>NZ_CP150325.1:3747500-8547500 GCF_051529605.1 Sorangium sp. So ce296 | reverse complement strand
GCGTTCGAGCGGGTCGAGCTCGATCCGTCGCAGCGCGCCGGCTTCGTGACGCACGCCGGGCTGCTCGCGCTCTACGCGAAGCCGAACCGGTCCTCGCCGGTCCACCGCGGCCGGTTCGTGCGCCAGAGCCTGCTCTGCCAGATCCCGCCGCCGCCGCCGGACGTGGTGCCGGAGCCGCCCATGGTGGACGCGACGAAGACGACCCGCGAGCAGTTCGCCCAGCACGTCTCGGATCCGGGGTGCAAGAGCTGCCACACGCTGCTCGACCCGATCGGGTTCGGCTTCGAGCACTACGACGCGCTCGGCCGCTGGCGCGACGCCGAGAACGGCATCCCCGTCGACGCGAGCGGCGAGCTCACGCAGACCGACATCGACGGCCCGTTCGACGGGGCGGTCGAGCTCGCGCACCGGCTCGCAGAGAGCGAGCAGGTGCGCGCGTGCGTGGTGAAGCAGTGGTTCCGCTTCGGCTACGGCCGCGCCGAGCAGAGCGAGGACAGCTGCAGCCTCGCGCAGGCGACGCAGGCGTTCGAGGCGTCCGGGTACAACATCCGGGCGCTGCTCGTGGCGCTCACCCAGACCGACGCGTTCCGCTACCGGCGCATGATCCGCGCAGCAGGCGCCGCAGAGGGCGGCGCAGAAGGAGAGCCGTGATGAAGCCGTTCCGACTCAGCCGCCGCGCCGTGCTCCGGGGCCTCGGCGGCGCGGCGCTCGCGCTGCCGTTCCTCGAGGTGATGGGCTGCTCGAAGCGGCTCGCCCCCGCGTCGGAGCAGACCGGGCGGGCCGCGTTCGGGGCCGAGTTCCCGAAGCGCTTCGTCGTCATCTACACGCCGAACGGCACCGTCCCGCCGGACTTCTGGCCGACGTCGTCGCAGCTCAAGAACGGCGAGGAGCTGTCGCCCATCCTGGCGCCGCTCAAGGACCACAACGAGGATCTGCTGGTCCTCGGCAACGTGAGCGCGCTGTCGGCGCTCGTGGGGCCGGGCGACGCGCACCAGAAGGGCACGGGGCAGTGCCTGACCGCGCGCCCGATGCAGGAGGGCGATTTCCCCGGCGACGCCGGGCTGTCGTGCGGCTGGGCCGACGGCATCTCGGTCGACCAGGAGATCGCGAGCCACATCGGCACGAGGACCAAGTTCCTGTCGCTGGAGCTCGGCGTGCTCGTCTACGGCGCGAACGTGGGCGCGCGCATCGCCTACCGCGGCCCGGCGCAGCCGCTGCCGCCGGAGAACAGCCCTTACGCCGCGTTCGACCGCCTCTTCTCCGATCTGGCCGTCACGCCCGAGACGGCGACCCAGAAGACCGAGCAGCGCAGGGCGGTGCTCGACAAGGTGGCCGCCGACTACAAGCGGCTGCAGCGGCGCCTCGGCGCGGCGGATCAGGAGAAGCTCGCCGGGCACCTCGCGTCGGTGGAGGACATCGCGTCGCGCCTCGACCGCGGCGTGGCGCCGACCTCCGCGGCGTGCGCGCAGCCGGAGCTGACGCCGGACGTCGACCCGGACAAGGTCGCGAGCATGCCCGAGGTCACGAGGCTCCAGCTCGATCTCATGGCGATGGCCCTCGCCTGCGATCTGACGCGCGTGGCGAGCCTCCAGTTCACGAACTCCGCGACGACCAAGGTGCTGAGCTTCCTCGGCCCGGACATCAGCGAGGGCCACCACCCGATGGCGCACAACGGCTACGCCGACCCGGTGAACCGCCAGCGCCTCACGAAGATCAGCCGCTTCTACGCCGAGCAGCTCGCATACCTCATCGCGAAGCTGAAGAGCATGCCGGAAGGGAACGGGTCGGTCTTCGACAACACGGTGATCTTCTGGACGAACGAGCACGCCGACGGCAATCACCTGCGCCAGAACATCCCTTATGTGCTCGCCGGGAGCGCGGCCGGTCACTTCAAGACGGGCCGCTTCGTCTCCCAGGCGAAGCAGGTCGGGCACAACGACCTGCTCGTCTCGCTGCTCCAGGCGATGGGCGTCGACACCGAGTCGTTCGGCGACCCGAAGTACTGCACCGGGCCCCTGAAGGGGCTGACCAGCTGAGGGGCAGAGGCGACGGCGCGCGGAGGGCGCGCGATCCAGGCCCGATCTCCCCGGGTCGGTGCGCAGGGACGTCCTGACGGCACGCCGCGAAGCAGGAAGCGGTACGGCGTACGCGCTCGCGCCGCGCGAGGGCTGCTGATATTCGTGGAGGGCTCCCCACCGCGCCGCTCGAAGGAGGCCTCACCTTGTATTGGTCGACACGCACCGGCCGGAAATCCCGGTGGTCGCTCTTCGAGAGCTCCGGGCGTGAAGCGAGCTTCGGGGACTGGTTCGCCGTGTGCTGCGTGCTCGGCTTTCTCGTGCCCGTCGGGGCCGGCCTGGGTTTCGGCTGGTGGGGTGTCCAGGCGATGGCTGCGGCGGTGGATCCCCGCGACCCGGTCCACGCGCTCCGGCGAATCACGCCGGAAGGCGACGGCCATCCGGATCGGGTCTATCTCTCCGGGACGATCGCCAGCGGCGCGGCGGATCCGTTCGCGCTCTGCCTCACCGTCCGTGAGCGCCCCGACGCGCGGGGGAGCCTCGTCGAGGACTACCGCGGGACGGCCAACGCTGGGGCATCGCTCGTCGCCCATGGCCGCGCCACGCGGATCCTCGGGCCAGTCAACTTCGAGCCGATCCACCTGCAGCGCACGCCCGATGCCCCGCGTCTGCGGGAGATGCTCTGCGAGATGCCCAGAGGCGGCCGCGTGCTCGCTCAGTGCGTCTCCGCCGGAGATCTCGTCTTCGCGGAGGGGTGCATCGAGGCGTTGCCCGACGGAACAGAGGCCCTGAAGGGATGCGGCGGCGAGCCGGTGATCCTGACGCCGGGGGACGGTACGCCGGCGCCGCGCATCGTTCAGAGGATATTCCATCTCGCTGGGCGCATCTTCGGCTTCTGCGCGGCATGCATCCTGCTGCTCGCCTATGGATGGCGCGTGGTGAGGGCGAGCCCGCTCTTGAAGGCGATGGCGGGCTACGCCGGTCACCGATCGAGCAGCCGCCCCTGGGCCCTTGTCGGGCCTGACCTGCTCGGCGCTGCGTCGCTGGGCGTCGGGGTCGTCTGGATGCTCGGGGAGGTCATCGATGGGTCCATGGCCCTTCGACATGGCCTCGTCTGCTCCGCCGTGCTCGCGACCGTCGCTGTCTTCATCGCCTCGGCGAGCGAGCGGCGCCGCGCGCTCCGCGCCGCGGACGCGCTGCTGTCGTCGTCCGCGCGAGCTCCGCTGGTTCAGGCGACCGGCGGCGTCATCTCGCTGGACGTCAACGTCAGAGGCGATCACGCGGTCGAAGCAGGGCTGCTCACCGGCGAGCCCCGCGCCTTCTCGCAGGTCAAGGTCTGCGAGGTCGCTCGATCGAGGGCGCGCGCCGGCGCTCGCCTGGAGTGGAGCCAAGCGACGCCGCGCACCGTCGCCTTCGCGCACGCGTCGGGCGAGGGGACGCTGGAGATGGCGGGAGCGGAGGTGGATCTGCGCGCGCTGCGCGGCATCAAGCCGGGCAGGGACGCGCACCGGTCCGATTGGCCCCGATGTTTCCCGTCCGTCGACCCATCGTCCCGTTACGAGATCGAGGAGAGCTACATGGAACCGGGAGAGCCGCTCTTCGTCGTCGGCGCGGTGAAGAGGACGGTTCCTTCGGCGCAGGGGGCTGGCTACCGGAAGCACGCCGTTGCTCCCGTCATCGGCCAGGGTGAGGGCGCGCCGCTCCTCGTGTTCGCCGGCACAGGAGCCGACCTGCGCCGCGAGCTGCTCCTGGAAGCGCGGTACCTGAAGGCCGCGATGGCCGTCGCGCTCGTCGCGGGCCTCATCGCAGCTTCGCAGATGTGCTGGCTGGTGCTGCCATGACGGAAGAACCACCCCGCTCCTCTCGGGCGAAGAGGACCCAGGCGGCGGAGCGTCCGCTCGCAGACGCTGTTCCCCCAGCGCTCGCCGGATGGCGATACGATGCGGCGATGACGCTCTCACCTCGACACATTTCCTGGGCGATAGGGACGGTCGCGCTGCTCGTTCACGCCGGGTGCGGCGGCGCGGTGATCATGGACGGCGGCGGAGACGGCGCTGGCGGAGCCGGCGGCGCGGGCTCGACGACGACCGCCTCCGTCGGCCCTTCGCCGACCCCCCATCCGCCGACGCCCGATCCTCCGCCGACGACGTCCGGCAGCCCGGCGCCGGGGGTGAGCGCGATCGTCTACGGCGACGCGACCGTGACCATCCGCATCGCCACCCTCGCCCTGTCTTGCAGCGATCCCGACGCGCGCCCCACGTTCTCGCCCTGCAGCGACTGGTGGAACCTGGAGCTCAGCATGCCCGCGTCGATGCTCGCCGTGGGCGAGGTGGATACGGCGAGCGGCGATTTCACGATCTACGGGATGTCGTCTCGCGCGGATTGCAGCAGCACCGGGGCCGCCACCGGCGGCGGCGACGGGGGCTTCGGCAGGCTCACCATCACGGCGATCGAGCCGACGTCGGTCACCTTCGAGCTCGACGGCGCGGGCGCGCTGCTCCTCGACCAGGACCCGAACGGCCGGTACGTCGCGGCCCGCTGCCCCGCGCGCTAGCGGACGCCAGGACTGCGTCGGCGCGAGCAAGCGCGGCGCGCGCAACGCCGTCCCGATCACCGGGGGCACGGTCGCCGGTGGAACGCTCGTCAGCGGCCCGTAGGGTTCGGTGCTCCCCGGGGTGAGAGGACCACCAGCTCCTGGGATCGCGCACGGAGCTGGACGCCGGGTGCGTGCTGTCCTCGAGCGACGGCGAGGTCATCGTGGTAAGAAATCCTACTGGAGGACATATGCAGGTGATCGTTGTGGGCGCTGGCATCGGCGGCCTGGCCGCGGCTCTGGCGCTGCACGCCTCGGGTCATGAGGTGACGGTGTTCGAGTCCACGCCCACCATCCTGCCGCTCGGGGTCGGCATCAACCTCCTGCCCAACGCCGTCGAGGTGCTGGGCGAGCTGGGCCTTGTCGAGGCCCTGTTGGCCCACGGGGTGGCGACCCGCGAGATGCTCTATTTCAACCGCTTCGGCCAGCGCATCTGGGGCGAGCCGCGCGGCCGCTTCGCCGGGCATGCCGCGCCGCAGATCTCCCTGCACCGCGGCGCCCTGCAGGGCGTGCTGTTCGACGCCGTCGTCGAGCGGCTGGGCCCTGACCGGGTGATCTGCGACCGGCGCTTCATGGACCACGAAGAGGGCGGAGGCCGCATCGTGGCGCGCTTCCTCGATCGCGCGGGCGCGGCGTGGGAGGTCCCCGCCGATCTCCTGATCTGCGCCGACGGCATCCACTCGGCGGCGCGCGCCCGCCTCTATCCGGACGAGGGGCCGCCGATCTACGGCGGTCACATCCTGTGGCGGGGGACCAGCCTGGCGGCGCCCTTCCTCACCGGCGCCAGCATGGTCATTGCCGGGCATCGGGACCAGAAGTTCGTCATCTATCCGATTTCCCCACCGGGGCCGGACGGCCGTCAGAGGATCAACTGGGCCGCCGATCTCGCGGTCGCCAGGAACCTGCGACGGGAGGACTGGAACCGGCCGGGCGACCCTGCCGAGTTCCTGCCCAGGTTCGAGGCCTGGCGCTTCGACTGGCTGGATGTGCCCGGCCTGGTCCGGGACGCCGAGGCGATCTACGAGTTCCCGCTGGTCGACCGCGACCCGGTGCCGCGCTGGAGCCACGGGCGCATGACGCTGCTGGGCGACGCCGCCCATCCCATGTATCCGAACGGCTCCAATGGGGCGAGCCAGGCCATCCTGGACGCCCGCGCCCTGGTCCGCGCGCTCGCAGCCCACGCCGATCCGGTGGAGGCGCTGGCCGCCTACGAGGCCGAGCGCCTGCCCGCCACCGCCGCCATCGTCGCGGCCAATCGCCGCGACGGTCCGGAGCAGTGCCTGCAGATCGCCTATGAGCGCGCGCCCGACGGCTTCGACCGTATCGAGGACGTCTTCGCCCCCGGCGAGCTGGAGGACATCGCCGCCCGCTACAGGGTGCTCACCGGCCTGAAGCGCGCCTCGGAGCCCCTGGCGCGCTGACGAGAGCCCCCGGCGCGCTCGCGGATTTCGTCCAGCGCACGCGCACGCCCGTGCCCCACGACACCTGAAGCGCCGTCCGTGCGCAGCACCAGCGTTTGCGCTATGGGACGGCGACGACATCCCGAGCGATGGAGATGCCACACTCGACCCTGGACGAGCCCGCGCGTCGTGCGACGCGACCCACCTCGCGACGTCCGAGCGAAACACCCGGCGGATCTACCTGGCTGGCGCGACGTCCGGTCGATCACGGCGGTGCGTCGTGGCCTCCGCAGGTGAGGCATTCAGGCAGCAGCAGACGGCGTCGCGCGACTGGACCCGGACGACAGGAACCGGCGGCGCGCACACACCGGATGCTACGCAGGGGCCCGCGTCAACATCACCTCCGAAAGCGCCGATTCGACACTGGCATCGAACTTGAATAAACCGCCCCTCTCCTGCCAGCGCAAGCACAACCATGAAAGGATGACCAGGACACGCCTTATGAAGCACCTCGCCTCGATTCTCTCCTTCTCCACGATGGTCTTGCTTCCAGCGGCGGCGCGCGCCGCGGCGGAGAAGCTCCTGCTGATGGAGGTCGTCGTCTCCCCGACGCAGGCCGAGTCCGTCGCGATCCGGAACCCCGGAAACACGCCGATCGTCCTGACCGATTACTACCTCGCAGATTACAATACTTACTACGACGTGGTCATCGGTGGGGCGCCCGCCGGCACCTCCGACTTCGTCGTGCGATTCCCCGCCGGTGCCGTCATCCAGCCGGGTGAGACCCAGTACGTGTCGATCGCCGGAGGCGAGTGCTTCAGGACCTCCTGCGGCGTGGCGAGCGCGTTCACCGGATACGGGATCTATCCCACGTACGAGATCGCGACGGGCGCCGCGACCACGACGAGCCCCGCTGTCCCTGACATGCTCGTGCCGGTCATGAACGGGGTCGGCACCGCGTGGGGGTTCACCAATGGAAGCGAGCCGGTCGTCCTGTTTTACTGGGATGGCATCACGAACCTCGTGACCGACGTCGATTACGTGTATTATGGAGCGGCGGGGCCCCAGGCCCCGGTGAACAAGACGGGCGTCACGGTCAACGGCGCGACGTATCTTCCGGATACGGCGGACAACTCCGCGCTGCACGCACCCCTGTCGACGATGACGACGACGATCAACACGTGTCGCGCGGACCTCACAGAGACCGGCCAGGTCATGACGGGCAGCAACGGCGTCAGCGGCCGCGACGAGACCAGCGAGCCCTGGTCGACGACCTGGACCGCGTGCGCCGTGCCGAGCGCCGCCGATATCGACCTAGACACGGTCCTCAACAGCATGGATAACTGCCTCACGGTGTCCAACACCGCGCAGATCGACACCGACGCCGACGGCGTTGGCGACGCCTGCGACAACTGCCCGACCGTGCCGAACCCCGACCAGGCGGACTCCAGTGGCAATGGCATCGGCGACGCCTGCGACGCGTCCGGCACGGGCGGCGGGGGTGGCATGGGCGGTGGTATGGGTGTCGGCGGCGACATGGGCGTTGGCGGCACCGGCGGCGATGGCACCGGCGTCGGCGGCGCCGGCGGCGATGGCACCGGCGGCACGGGCGTCGGCGGCGCCGGCGGCGATGGCACCGGCGGCACGGGCGTCGGCGGCGCCGGCGGCGATGGCACCGGCGGCACGGGCGTCGGCGGCGCCGGCGGCGATGGCACCGGCGGCACGGGCGCCGGCGGCGATGGCACCGGCGGCACGGGCGTCGGCGGCGCCGGCGGCGATGGCACCGGCGGCGATACGACATCCACGACCACGGTTGCCACGACCGGCACCGGCGGCGCGGGCGGCAGCGACGATGACGGCGGCTGCGGCTGCCGCATGACCGGCGAAGAGTCGCCGCGGGGCGCGTCCTACGCTTCGCTGTTCACGATCGCGGCGGCAGCGCTCGGGGTGCGGCGCCGGCGCTCGCGATCCCGGTAGACCGACAGCCGCGAGGAGCCCCGGCGGCACCGCTCCAAGCTCCTCGACAGCGCGCAAGCCGCCGCGTTCATCGCGCCGATCTGCGGTCCGCCGCCCGAGCGACGAGCGTGGTGGATCACCGCCCTGATCGCCGACGAGGCCAAGCGGCAAAAGACCGTTCGCTCGGTCAGCCGAGAGACCCTACGAAGGACCCTCGCCGACCAGGACATCGAGCGCTGGCGGGATTTCTGACCCGAGTTGCTACCGACCGAGAGCCCCGTCTCCGAGCGCGCGCATGGATCAAGGATCCGCCCGCCCGGCGCGGAGCGCTCGGGGATCGACGAGGACCCACTGCATGCCCGCGGCCCGCGCGGACTCGATCCCGAGCACGGCGTCCTCGAAGACCAGGCAACGCGACGGCTCGACGCCGAGGCGCGTCGCCGCCGTGAGGAACGGCTCGGGCGCCGGCTTGGGCCGCGCATAGTCCTCCGCCGCGACGATCTCGTCGACGTAGCCGCGGAGCCCCAGGAACGAGAGCGTCTTCTCCACCGACACGCGCGGGCTCCCCGAGACGACGGCGCGCTTCGTGCGCGGGGGAGCGTCGCGGAGCGCGGTCACGACCTCGGGCACGCCGCGCACGGCCGGCAGCAGCCGGTGGTACGCCGCTTCCTTCGCCTCGAAGACCTCGGCCACCGGCATCCGTAGCCCGTACTTGTGGTTCAGGAGCTCGACGATCCGCTCGGTCGTCATACCCGCCCAGCCGTAGAAGTCCTCGTCGGTGAACTCGCATCCATGCGGGGCGAGCGCCTCGAGCCAAGCCTGATGGTGAATCGGCATCGAGTCCGCGATCGTCCCATCGCAATCGAAGAGGTAGGCAGCGAACGACCCGGAGGGGAACACGAGCCCAGCCATGGGTCGGCACCCTAGCTCATCAACCTTCTTCCTGCTACTGCCATGAGGACGGATCCGACGGCGTTCTTTCTACGGTCCGCCTGACCAAACCCTGGTTCAGCTGAAGCGCGCCCGGATCGGCGCGGGGCTCTCGCAGATCGGGCACGCGTCCGCGCGCTCGGCGATCTTGCCGCAGTCCTTGCAGTCGACGCGATAGCCGTGGAACCCGGGGTCGTGCAGCTCGACGCTCGTCTGTGCCTTGTCCGCGCGCTTCCCCTCGTACTTCACGCGCGCCGGCACGAGCGCGATGAAGCGCACCTCGATGTGCTCGCAGCGCGGGCACCGCTCCGGCACGGCGTACGCGTTGGTCGTCGTGAGCCCGCGCGCGAGGCCGCCTTCGGCGTGGCACCGCGGGCAGCGGTCGTCCGTGAACAGGAGGTGCCGGCACGCGCCGCACGCGATCTCGTACAGCCCGTCGACGAACATCTCCCCCTTGTAGACCCACTTGACCGGGCCGACGGGCTCGCCCTCCATGAGCGGCACGAGCCCGTCGACATACGAGCGCAGGCTGAGCTGCCGTCCCCCGCACGCGGGACACCCCGCCTCGACCATCTCGGCAAACGCGCGCTCGGAGATCCTGCTCATACGGGCCCCCTTCTAGCACGCCTCGGCGGCGCGCGACCCCGGGGAACGCGTGGCGCCTCGGAGGCGCTATCCCGGCCGCGTCACGGGCGGCGACCCCCGCCGGCGAGGCCGCGCGGGCGCCGCCGGCGCTCTCGAATTCCCCGGCTCGCCGTGGCGCTACGGCCGGACGGCCGCCTGCTCGCCCGACTCGCCGCGCAGGAAGGCCAGCGCCGCGCGGGCGAACGGCTCCTTCCATTCGCCAAAGATGGGCCCGTGTCCGCCGTTCGGCACGACCCACAGGCAGGAGCGCGGGATGGCGCGGAACATCTCCAGGGCGATCTCGGCGGGATAGAGGGGATCGCTGTCGCCGCTCACGATCATCGTCCGCGCGGCGATGGTCGACAGGTAAGGAGGCGTGAAATTCATGTCGTCGTAGCTCTCGGCGAAGCGCCTCGGCTGGCGCCACAGCGCCCGGATCTGCGCGTCGCCGAGCTTGTGGCGGCCCCTCATCTCCTCCCATTCCCCCTCCGAGCGACCCTCGTCGGAGACCTGCCGCATGATCGCCCTGGCCTGCTCGGGGAAGTACGGAGCCGCGGACACGAGCACCATCGACGCTACGCGTTCCGGCTGCTGCGTGGCCAGGTGCAGGAGGGATTTGGCGCCGAAGCTGAGGCCCACGGCCCGGAACGTCGTCACCCCGAGGTGGTCGAGGAGGGCGAAGACGTCGAGGGCGCACTGGCGGATGGTCAGCGCGCCGTCCGGGTTTGTCGACCGGCCGTGCCCGCGCAGATCGGGGACGATGACGCGGTGATCGCGCCCCAGCTCGGCGAGGTCGAACACGTGGCCCCAGTCGCCGCCCACCCCGGTGAAGCCGTGGAGCAGCACGAGCGGCGGCCCCTCGCCGCGAAGCTCGTAGTACAGGTCGATGCCGTTGACGGACGCGGTCCGCCCGATGGTCGGTGCAGTCTCCATTCGCTCCTCCGATCGCTCGGCCGCGGCCAATCCGCAGCCGGATGCACCGGAGAGATAAGCGAAGCACGCCGCTCTTGATATCTGTGCTCTTTGCGCATACAATGCGACTCGCCTGACGAGGAAACCGGCGGATCACGCGACGGCGCGATGCGCTGAGCAGACGTTCAGCGCTCCGCGTGACCCGAAGCTGAGATGCCAGGAAGAGCGCGCCCGTCAGCCCTCGAGGAAGCAGCGCAGGAACTCGTCCGCCTCGCGGAGGATGCGCGGAATCGAGGCCACGAGCTCGTGGCCGTCGTCCACCTCGACGAGCCGGACATGCCGCTTCCCCGCCGCGAACGTCCGCGAGAGCTCGATGTCCACCACATCGTCGTTCCGGCCGTGGACGATCAGCGTCGGGACCCGCACGTCGGGCCAGCCGCCCGAGCGGTCATCCACCTCGGCCGCGTCGAGGGCAAACCCATAATCCACCCGGGCCCGCCGCTTCTCGGCGTAATCGTCGACCTCGAGCCACCCCCGCTCCTCCCAGGCCCGATAGGCCTCCTCGCCGAGCCGCAGCCGCCACCGCTCCATGATCCGGAACGCCGGCGCGAGCAGCACCAGCGCGCACACCCGCGCGTCCTCCTCGGCGACGCGGCACGCGGTAAGGCCCCCCAGGCTCGATCCCATCACCACGGCCCGCTCGCGCGCTCCGCCGAGCGCCTGCTTCACGGCGTCGATCATCGCGCGGAGGCGCAACCGCTCGAGCGAGGGCACCCGCAGGTCGAGCCGCTCGACGGCGACCCCGCGCCGCGCGTAGTGCGCGGCGATCTGGACGCCCTTGGTCGAGCTCGGACCCGAGGCGAAGCCGTGCAGGTAGAGCCAGCGCGGGCCGACGGCGGAGGGCGGTGTCGTGCTCATCGAGGTGCGGAGAGCCTAGGGCGGGCGCGCGGCGAGCGGCAAGCCGCGCCGCGCCCTCACGCGCGGGCGCGTCAGAGCCGCGGCAGGTCGAGCGCCCGGATGCCCTCGCGGATGCGAGGGTACTTGAGCTCGAACCCGAGGCGTTTCAGGCGCGTGTTCCTGTGAACCATGTTCGCGCTGAGCTGCCCGGAATAGAACGGCGGGAGGAGCTCCCGGAGCGCGTCCTCGGACAAAAGGCTCACCGTCGGCGATTTTCCGATGGCCTCGCTCATGTAGTCGACGAAGCGGCTCATCGGGGCGGGCTCGTCGTCCGCCAGGATGACCTCGCGGCCGAGCGCGTCGAGCCGGGCGCCGTCGACCGCCATCAGGAACTCGAGCGCCCTCACGCAATCCTCGATGTGGAGGTAAGGCCAGATGGCGGGCGGATCGCGCAGGACGATCGGCTCGGCCGCCTGGATCGCCCGAAGGCAGTGCTCCACAAACCATGTACCGCGGCCATAGACGCCGCCCGGGAAGGCCGCAACCCAGTCGAGGTCCTGGCCGAGGCCCCGCAGCGCCTGGACCCCGAGCGCATAGGAGGCGCCAAGGCCGGTCGGCCGCCTCGTCGGCACGGTCTCGTCGAGCGAGCCGCCCTCCTCGGTCCGGCCATAATACGAGGAGCCGAACACCACGAGAACCCGCCGCAGCCGGCGCGCGTCGAGCGCGCGGAGGAGGCAGCGATCCATGGCCGAGCGCTCCGACGGGCGGCTGCCGATCGACGGCTGAGCGCAGTGGACGACGTACGCCGCCCGGGCGGCCGCCTCCCGCCAGGCGCCGACCTCGTCGAGGAGATCGCCGAACACCGGCTCACCGCCGGCCGCCCTCACCCGCGCCGCCCCCTCCGCGCTCCGCACCAGCCCTCGCACCGGGCCCCAGGGGCTCCCGGGGCGCGTGAGGTGCTTGATGAGGTTCGAGCCGATGAAGCCGCTGCCGCCGCACACGAACACGCCGTCAGAGCCAGTGGTCATCTCTCCCCCCTGAGATGCGGGGCGCCGGCGGGGCTCCGAGGCCCGGCGCGCTGCCCGTGTGATGCAAAATTACGCGGATCGCGGCGGTGGACGCAAGCTGCTCACACCGCGAGGATCGGTGAGGGAGAGGCGGAGAGAAAGGCGATTGTTCTCCGGTTTATCCAACTCCCTTTCCCAACGTCGAAGCCGGCTCCCAAGCCCGAAGCTCGTTATTTTCGTGCGAATCATGGCTACCGCCGCGCACAACGGACGCACGATGGCCGCGGTGACCCGGCGACCCCATCGGCGCCGCGCAGCCCTTCCGCTCCGGCGGGGCGATGCGGTATGACGCGCCGGAGACGCCATGATCCGCTCCGCCACCGCCGCCGACGTCCCCACCATCGCCCGCCTCATCCGGATGCTCGCCGAGTACGAGCGGCTCGCGCACGAGGTCGTCTTCGACGAGAAGGAGCTCGAGGCGCACCTCTTCGGCCCGAGGCCCGCGGCGGAGGTCGTCCTGGCCGAGGCGGAGGGGGTCGCGGTCGGCTTCGCCCTCTTCTTCCAGAGCTTCTCCACCTTCCTCGGCAAGCCGGGGATCTACCTCGAAGACCTCTTCGTGCTCCCCGAGCACCGCGGAGCAGGCCACGGCAAGGCCCTCCTCGTGCACCTGGCGAGGCTCGCGGTCGAGCGCGGCTGCGGGCGGTTCGAGTGGTCCGTGCTCGACTGGAACGAGCCCGCCATCGGCTTCTACCGGAAGCTCGGCGCCAAGCCCATGGACGACTGGACCGTCTACCGCCTCACGGGCGAGGCGCTCGCCCAGCTCGCCCAGGGCTGAAGAGCTCGCCGCCCGCCCAGCCCGCCGTGGCGCGGCGACGCTGGACCTCCACGGCCGACGCTCGACCGGGGCGCCCCCCCTCCCCGCCCGACGGAACGATGCGGTCGCGCCGGATGGGCGCTCTGCCGTCCCCCCTACGATGGCGAGCATCTGTCGGGGGCAGCGCACGTCGGGAGGTTGTCTGATGCAGTCGCAGGAGGAGTCCGCGTCCGGTGGTGAGTTCGAGTTCGACATCGGAGTGTTCAACCTGGATGAACGCGGCCTCGACGCGCAGCCCTTCGGGATCATCCGCCTGAATCGCGAGGGCACGGTGCTCTCCTACAACCTCTACGAGGAACGCCAGGCCCGCCGGAAGCGGCAGGATGTGGTCGGGAAGAACTTCTTCACCGACATCGCCCCCTGCAGCCGGGTCAAGAAGTTCCACGGCCGGTTCCTGGTCGGGGTGGAGCAGCGCGAGCTCAACGCCACCTTCGGCTTCGTGTTCCACTTCCCGCACAAGACACGGCACGTCGACGTCTCGCTGTTCTACAAGGCGGCCGCTCGCCAAGAGGGCGATACGGTCTGGGTCATCATCCGCGGTTGAGCGGCGCGGGCGCGGTTGAGCGGCGCGGGCCGGCGCGGCGCCGGGAGCTGCTCGTGGGGGCGCAGCGGAGCAGCAGCGGCTGCTGCCGGGGCAGCAGCGGCGGCGGAGCCTCGCGTCGATCGCGGCCTGATCGCGCGCACGGCCCTCGAGACGCGCGCCGTGGCGCGGGTGTTGCTGGAGCGGCGCGTGCTGGTGTCGGTGGCGCGGCCCCCGGGCTCGGTCGCGACATGCGCTGTTGCTCATCGAGCGTGAGCGTGAGTCCCCACGGCCCATCGAGGGTCGCCGCAGGCGTCGAATGTCCTCCAACCAACTCACCGGGCTCGGCGTGCTGCGCCACCGGAGCTTCTCGTTCTACCTCGCGTCGAGGCTGCTCTCCGCGATCGCGGTGCAGATGCAGAGCGTCGCGATCGGCTGGCAGGTCTACGCGCTCACCGGCGACGTCTTCGATCTCGGCCTCATCGGCCTCGCCCAGTTCGCGCCGTTCTTCGCCCTGATCCTCGTCGCCGGGCAGGCGGCGGACCGGTTCGACCGGCGCCGCATCATCACGGTCGGCCTCGGGGTGGAGCTCCTCTGCTCCGTGCTGCTGCTCGCGTTCACGCTGTCGGGCCTCACGGTGGTGTGGCCCGTGTTCGCGGTGCTGGTGCTGTTCGGCAGCGCGCGCGCCTTCATGATGCCGGCGCAGCAGGCGATCCTGATGAACCTGGTGCCGGCCGACAGCTTCGGGAAGGCGGTCGCGATCAGCTCGTCGAGCTTCCATGTCGCGGTCATCGTCGGGCCGACGCTGGGCGGGCTCCTCTACCTCGCCGGGTCGACGATCGTGTACGCGATCGTGGCGGCGCTGCTCCTCGCCTCCCTCCTGCTCATGGGCCTCGCGCGCGCGACCCAGCAGGCCAGGCGCAGCGAGCCGGCGTCGCTGGGCGCGGTGCTGGAGGGGCTGCGCTTCGTGTGGTCGAGGCCGGCCGTGCTCGGCGCGATCTCGCTCGACCTGTTCGCCGTGCTCTTCGGCGGCGCGGTCGCGCTCCTGCCCGCGTACGCGCGCGACGTGCTCCACGCCGGGCCGACCGGCCTCGGCATGCTCCGCACCGCGCCGGCCGTCGGCGCCGCGCTCACCGCGGGCGTCCTCGCCTTCCGGCCGATCACGCGGCACGTCGGCCGCTGGATGTTCGGCGGCGTCGCGGTGTTCGGGCTCGCCACGATCGGCCTCGGGCAGACGCACAGCTTCCCCGCCGCGCTCGTCGCCCTGTTCCTCGTCGGCGCTGGCGACATGGTGAGCGTCTATATCCGCCACATCCTCGTGCAGTTCGAGACGCCGGACGCGATCCGCGGGCGGGTGAGCGCGGTCAACGCGGTGTTCATCGGCGCCTCGAACGAGCTCGGAGAGTTCGAGTCCGGCCTCACCGCCGGCTGGCTCGGCCTGCTCCCCGCCATCCTCCTCGGCGGCGGCGCCACCGTCGTGGTCGCCGCGCTGTGGGCCCTCGGCTTCCCCGTGCTGAGCCGCATGGACCGTTTCCCGCACGCGAAGCGGGATCCCGAGGAGAGCGAAGGCCGGGCCGGGGAGCCGGAGGCCGCCGCCGCGGCGTAGTCGTGGTCAAATTTGAACATGAAGGCGGGAAGGCGGGAAGAAAACCTTAATGTTCTTCCCGCCTTCCCGCCTTCATGTGGACTCTCTCTGGGCAAAGTTGACCACTACCCACGCGTCACCGGGGGCGAGCGCTACTCCGCGCGGAGCGCCTCGATCGGATCGAGGCGCGCGGCGCGGTAGGCCGGGTAGAAGCCGAACACCACGCCGATCGTGGCCGAGAGGCCGAGACCGAGGGCGATCGACCAGAGCTCCACGTGGAAGGCCCAGCGGCCGACCACCTGCGCGAGCAGCGCGCCGGCGAGCCACGACAGGCCCACGCCCGAGAGCACGCCGAGCGCGCCCCCGAGCAGCGAGACCGCCGCCGCCTCGCACAGGAACTGCAGCAGGATCGCGCGGGGCGAGGCGCCGACCGCGCGGCGGATGCCGATCTCCCGCGTCCGCTCGGTCACGGTCACCAGCATGATGTTCATGATGTTGATGCCCCCCACGATCAGCGCGACGACGCCGGTGCTGAGCAGCAGCATCTTGATGATGTCGAGGACGAGCGTCTCCTGGGCGTGGCTGTCCTTGTCCTCGATCTTGAAGTTCTTCACCCCGTGGTGGCGGCGCAGGAGCGTCGCGTCGATGACGCCGCGGAGCGCGGCGAGCGGCGACCGGAAGGCCGCGAGCGGATCCTGCCGCACGTAGATGCGGCCGGTCGTGTGCGCCGGCGCATACAGCGCGTCGTAGGTCGTCTCCGGGACGAGGACCTTGCGGTTCCAGATGTTCGTGTCGTCCGTGGAGCCGACGATCGGCCGGTCCTCGAGCACGCCGACCACCGTCCACACGTGGCCGTCGGCCGTCATGTGGACCGGCTCGGCCTGCGCGACCCGCGCGGGCGGGCCGCCGAAGAGCTCGGCCCAGACCTCGTGGCCGACGACGCACACGCGCCGCCGCGCCGCGAGATCCGCCTCGCCGAGGAACCGGCCCGCCGCGAGCTCGAGGTCGTAGAGCGCGGGCGCCGCCGGCGCCGCGCTGACGAGCGTGACGCGCTTCTTCTTGCGGCCGGCGCGCGCCTCGGTGGGGCGCGCCGACTCGCTCAGGGCCGAGGCGCCGCCGAGGGCGCGCGACCCGGCGAGCGCGCGGGCGTCGTCCCGCGAGAGGTCGCGCCGGGTGCGCCGCCGGTCCTTGACGCTCACCTCGGCGGGGTGGACCTGGATGAGGTCGGCCTCCACGGCCTGCTGGCTCGCCCGGAGCAGCGCCTCCTCGCCGCCCGCGAGGAGCGAGGCGAGCAGCACGATCGAGCCGGTGCCGATGATGATGCCGAGCAGCGTGAGCGCGGCGCGGGTGCGGTCGGCCACGACCGCGCGCGTCGAGTGGAGGAGGTCGGCGAGCCTCATCGCCGCATCGCCGCCACGGGGTCGAGCCGGCCCGCGCGCCGGGCCGGCAGCCACCCGAACGCCACGCCCACGCCGGAGGAGACGAGGAGCGCCGCGATCACCGCCGTCGTCGAGATCGCGCCGACCCACCCCGGCGTGAAGCGGCGGATGATCGACGAGGCGAGCCCGGCCGCGAGCGCGCCGCCGGCGACCCCGAGCAGGCCGCCCGCGCCGGAGAGCAGCGCCGCCTCGCACAGGAACTGCGCGCTGATGTCGCCCGGCGCCGCCCCGAGCGCCTTGCGGATGCCGATCTCGCGCACGCGCTCGGAGACGCTGACGAGCATCATGTTCATCACGCCCACGCCGCCGATGAGCAGCGCGACGCCGGCGATGAGGCCGACGATCGCCTTCATCGTCGCGAACACCGCCTCGAACTGCTCCATGATGCTGCTGAAATCGTAGAGGGTGAAGTCGTCGACGCCGTGGTGGCGCTCGACGAGGAGCGCGTTGACGATGCGCTTCACCGGGTCGTTGTTGCGGACGTCGTCGGTCTTGAGGACGAGGAGCGCCGAGGAGCGCACGTCCTTCTCGACGTCCGCCGCGGTGTCGATGGGCGCGACGAGCAGGTCGTCCCAGCTGAAGCCGAAGTTGAAGCCCATCCGCTCGCTCGCGGCCAGGACGCCGATGACGCGGCAGCGCAGGGCCCCGACCGTGACCCACCGGCCGATCGGGTCGCCGCGCCAGAGCCGCGCGGCGAGCTTGGGGCCGGCGACGCAGACGCGGGCGCGGCGGCGGTCCTCCTCGTCGGAGAAGGCGCGGCCGCGGCCGACGGGCATCCGGAAGGCGTCGAGGAAGCCGCTGTCGGCCGCGACGAGATCGGTGCGGTCCTCGGCGCCCTCGTCGGAGGTCACGTCGCGCGAGCCGAGCATGGCGTACAGGGTGTGCTCGGCGACGTGGGGGATGCCGCGCGCGAGGTGGTCGCGGTCCTTGCGGGTGAAGCCGGTGACGTACATCGCCTTCTTGCGCTCGGCGCGCACCGGCTCCTTCGGCGCGATGAGGATGAGCCGCGCCCCGCCGAGCTGCTCGATGCCGCGGCTCAGCGTGAGCAGGCCGCCCTCGGCGAGCGAGGTCATGAGCACGATCGCGAAGGCGCCGAGGGTGATGCTGAGGACGGTGAGCATCGACCGCAGCTTGTGCGCCGAGAGCGCCTTGGCGGCGATCGCGAGGTAGACGGCCCACCTCACATCTTGGTCTCGTTCTCGGCCGCGGAGGGCGGGTTGATGAGCACGCGGGCCCCCTCCGGGACGCCGCTCAGGATCTCGACCTCGCGGTCGTTGCGCGCGCCGAGCGCGACCTCGACCTGCTCGGTGGTCGGCTTGCCGTCGGGCCCGTCGATCACGCGCGTGACGAGCTGCTTGCCGCCGTCGGCGGAGACGGCCTCGATCGGCAGGGAGACCACGCCTGGCCGATGGTCGAGCCGGATGCGCACGTCGGCGGTCATGCCGGGCTTGATGAGGCCGTCGACCTGGGAGAGCTCGGCCTCGACCGGGAAGACGTCGACCTCGCGCCCCTCGAGCTTCACCGAGGCGGGCGCGATCTTTGTGACCTTGGCCGCGTACGTCTTGCCGGGCAGGGCGTCGAGCGTCAGGGTCGCCGGCTGTCCTGGGGCGACCTTGGCGACGTCGATCTGGTTGAGGTCCACCTTGACCACGAGCGTCGAGAGGTCGGCCACGGTGAGCAGCGCCTTGCCCTCGAAGGTCGACTGCACCCCCGGGGTGACGACCTCGCCGGGCTCGATGTTGCGCTGGATCACGGTGCCGTCGAGGGGCGAGTAGATCTTCGTGTACCGGAGCTGGTCGCGCGCGGCGCTGAGCGCGACCTCGGCGAGCCGGACGGCGATGGTCTTCTCGGCGAGGTCGTGCTTGGCGAGGTCGAGGTCCTCCGAGGGGGTGACGCTGGCCTCGACGCCGGCGGTCCGCCGCTCGACGACGCGCTTGGCGAAGGCCGCGGCGGCCCTGGCCCGGGCGAGCTCGGCCTCGGCGCGGGCGACCTCGCGCGCGTTGTCGGTCGGGTCGAGCACGAGCAGGAGCTGGTCCTTGGCGATGCGGGCGCCCTCGTCCGCGAGCACCTCGGCGACCTGGCCGGCGACCTTGGATTTGATCTCGACCTTCTCGCGGGCCTCGATGCGGCCGGTCTCGAGGATCTCGACGGCGAGGTCGCCGCGCTTCGCGGTCACGACGAGCGCGGGGTCGATGGGCGGGGGGCCGCCGCTGGCCTTGGCGACGACGACGGCGCCGATCCCGGCGAGCGCCAGGGCGGCGATGAGCCACGGCCAGAGGCGCCGCCGCCGCCGGGCGCTCACGAGGAGCCTCCAGGAGGCGTCGACGAACGTCCGGGAGGCGACGATGCCGGTCCAGGAACCGATGACCCCGGTCCAGGAACCGATGACCCCGGTCCAGGAACCGATGACGCCGGTCCAGGAACCGATGACCCCGGTCCAGGAACCGATGACCCCGGTCCAGGAACCGATGACCCCGGTCCAGGAACCGACGACGCCGGTCCAGGAACCGACGACGCCGGTCCAGGAACCGACGACGCCGGGACGTCCACGCGCCGGCCGCGGGGGCCGGTGTCCTCGACGATGGCGCCGTCCCGGAACGTGACGACCCGGGTGGCGTACGCGGCGATCGAGGGGTCGTGGGTGACGACGACGACCGTCATGCCCTGCGCGTGCAGGGCGCAGAAGAGCTCCATGACCTGCTGGGTGGTGGCGGAGTCGAGCGCGCCGGTCGGCTCGTCCGCGAGGAGGAGCGGCGGCTCGTTGACGATGGCGCGGGCGATGGCCACGCGCTGCTGCTGGCCGCCGGACAGCTGGTTCGGCAGGTGGTGCGACCGGTCCGCGAGCCCGACGCGCGCGAGGGCGCGCGCGGCCCGCTCCCGCCGATCGGCCGGGCGGACGCCGGCGTAGACCATGGGCAGCTCGACGTTGGCGAGGGCGCTGTCGCGCGGCAGGAGGTTGAACGACTGGAAGACGAACCCGATCTTGCGGTTGCGGAGCCGCGCGAGCTCGACCTCGTCGAGCTCCTCGACCGGCTCGTCGTCGAGGAGGTACCGGCCGGCGGTCGGCCGGTCGAGCGTGCCGATGACGTTCAGCGTGGTCGATTTGCCCGACCCCGAGGCGCCCATGATGGCGACCATCTCGCCCCGGGAGAGCTCCAGGGAGACACCGCGGAGCGCCTGCACCTCCACCTCGCCCATCCAGTAGACCTTGGTGATCGCGTCGAGCTTCACGAGTGGAGACATGGGGGTTCTCGGAGGCGGCCGGCGCGACCGTCCCTAGCGGTCGCGGCAGCTCAGCCCGCCTGCGTACGCCTGAGCTTCTACGTCGTGCCGGTCTTGTTGTCTTCCTTCGCAGGCCGCCGCACCGGCGGACGCACCGTGACGTAGGCGAGGGGGAGCAGCGACGCAACCGTGGCGCACCGCGGCGACGCTCGGCCGCCTCGAGGCCACGCCTGCCAGGCCCCGTCCCTTGCTTCGCCGGAGGAGGAGCCGGAGGACCGCGCGGGACTGCGATCAGAACGCGCCCGCATGGCGCGATTTCCGGGCTCCCACCCGGTTGCGTTTGTGCATAGCATTACGGCTCACATGCTCGAGCTCTCCTTCGAATCGGGCGAGGACTCGCTCTCCGTGCGTCGCTTCGCCGTACGCGAAGCGCTGTCCACATTGTTCTCCGTGTCGATCGAAGCCTGCTCTCCGAGCGAGGATCTCGATTTTGAAGGAATCGTGGGCAAGGGCGCGTCCTTCAGGATGCGCGATCGCGTTCTGGATGCCGACGGCGGCGAGGGCGGTCGCCTGTTTCGCGGGATCTGCGCCTCGATGGAGCTGCTGCGGGTCGAGCCGAACGGCCTCTCAACGTACGCGCTGACGATCGTGCCCGCGCTCTGGCTGCTCTCGCAGCGTCGCAATTATCGCGTCTTCCAGCACCGGAGCGTCCAGGAAATCATCAAGGCGATCCTCGCGGAGTGGAACATCGAGGCCGATTGGCGAGTCGATGCCACCCAGCATCCGAAGCTCGAGTACCGCGTCCAGTACGGCGAGAGCGACCTCGACTTCGTGAGCCGACTGAGCGAGGAGGCTGGCATTACCTTCCTCTTCGCCGGGCAAAGGGAGCGAAAGGACGGGCCGCAGCTCGTGTTCTCGGACGATTTGCGCGCCCTCGCGTCGAGCGAGCGGAGGACGGTGCCGTTCATAGACGACCCGAGCACGGCCGCGGGAGCGCCGTTCGTCACCGAGGTCCGGCTCAACCAGCAGGTGCGTCCTGGCCGCTTCACCATCCGCGACTTCGACTTCCGGAGGAGCCCCGAGTACCAGCTCTTCGCGGGAGCGGCGAGCGGGACGCCGGAGGCTCGGCTCGAGCAGTATCACTACCTCCCCGGCTCCTTCATGGTAGAGACGGCGGCGCGCGGCGGAAGCACGCCCGTTGCGGATGGCGCGGGTGCGGCGCGTCACGACGAGCGTGCCGGGAAGATCCGCGCCGAGCGCGCGCTGGGGCAGGAGCGGATCTCGCGGCGCGCAGTCACGTTCCGCACCAATGTCGACCTTTCGCCGGGCGAGACCTTCTCGCTGGTGGGCCATCCGAGGGCGGACCTCGCGGCGGACAAGCGGTTGCTCGTGGTCGAGATGTCGATGGAGGGGACCCACGACGGCGAGTGGGCGCGCGCTGGTCGTGCGGTCTTCGTCGGACCGGAGCAGCCTTTCCTCCCGCCGCTCCGGGCGCCGAGGCCGCGGATCCACAGCGTGCAGAGCGCAGTGGTGGTCGGGCCCAAGGGGCAAGAGATCCACACGGATGAGTTCGGCCGCGTGCGCGTGCAGTTCCACTGGGATCGCGAGGGGCGCTTCGACGAGCACAGCTCGTGCTGGATCCGCGTCAGCCAGGGCTGGGCTGGCGGCGCGTACGGGATGATGGCCCTCCCCCGCGTCGGGCAGGAGGTGCTGGTCGGGTTCATCGAGGGCGACCCGGATCAGCCGATCGTGGTGGGCCGGGTGTACAACAACACGGCGCGTGTTCCGTACAAGCTGCCCGAGAGCAAGACGGTCAGCACCTGGAAGAGCAGCTCCTCGCCGGGGCTCGAGGGCTCGAACGAGATCATGTTCGAGGACGCGAAGGGCGCGGAGCTCGTCTACATGCAGGCCGAGCGGAACCTCGAGAAGCTGGTCAAGGTGGATGAGGCGGTCACGATCGGCAACAACCGCAGCAAGGTGGTGAAGGCCAATGAGACGATCGCCGTTGGGGGGAGCCGCACGGCGACAATCGGAAATGTGGATGAGGCGGATGTCGGGGTGAGGCATGCGGTCGCGATCTCGGGCGGCGCCGGAGCGACCGGGGTCGAGATGGTCGACCGGAGGATCTCGTGGACGACCGGCGAGGCGACGATCACCCTGGAGGGGCCCAACATCACGCTGGAGGCGGCGGCTGGGATCCTGCTGAAGGCGGCGAGCGATATCGCGCTGGAGGCGGACGCGAACATCACGGCGAACGCGACCGTGAACCTGACGTTGAAGTCCGGGTCGAAGCTCGTCGTGAGGTCCGAGGGCGGCGATGTGGTGATCCAGGGCGGGCCGATCGTGAGGATCAACCCGGAGGTGGGCGGCAAGCCGTTGCGGGGCGAGGATGGGGTACCGATCTCAGTGGAGGTGCCGCCCGGGGTGGATCTGGAGGAGGAGATCGAGAAGGCCGAGGAGCACGCTCGCTTCGATCGCGATGCTCCCGCGTGGTTCGCCGAGATGACCAAGCCGGGGGGCGAGTGGGATTACGGCAGGCTCGGCGAGCGGTATGCGGGGTTCAGCAATTTCCACTACGGCGTTATAGGGAAGGCGATGGGACTCCCCGAGGGGGCGCTGCTCCGGCACGCGGGGATGCGCCGGAAGGCGCGCGGCGACGCGAAGCCGGAGTGGGGTGATCCTGGCAACGGCGTGTGGGGCGGCACGTATCCGTATGGGGCCCCGGCCGAGGACCAGGAGATGGTGAAAAAAGGCTTCAAGTACTACGACAACAACTACGCGTAGGTTGCACGCGGAAGGGCGAAGAGATGGGGGAGAGCGAAGACAACGAAGAGGACAGGGTGGTCGCGGAGCGCCTTCCCGACCTGGGCGCATGGGAGTTCTATACGCTCGCGTTCGAGCGCAGCGGCGATACGGTCTGCAAGGTGGCGCTCCGGGCGGGAGCGTTGGAAGGCGTGGAGTACGGTGTTTTCCGCGGCGAGAACGGCGAGCCCAGCGCCACGGGCGCGATCGTGCAGCCGGGGAGTTGGTCGGATGAGGCGCGCGAAGACGCGCTCAAAGAGGTCCTCACCATCTACTCGGGTCAGCTCCCGGAGTTGCGTGGCGGCGTGGTGTTCGACTTCTACGTGGAGCGGGAAGATTACTATGCCATCGGGGACGGCGATGACATCGACGATAATGATGACGACGACGACGACGACGACGACGACGATGACGACGATGATGACGATGATGACGACGATGACGACGATGATGATGATGGCGATGGCGGGGATGCATAACGAACGAATCAGTCGAAGGAGACGCTAATGCCGGCCGCAGCCCGCGTTGGAGATCAGCACGTCTGTCGCAAGACCGCGCCGGTGGTTCACAAGGGGGGCGAGATCCTCGAGCCGGGCAGCCGGACCGTCTTCATCGGCGAAGCAAACGCCGCCTGCGTCGGTGATAAAGCCTGGTGTGAGGGGGGCGTCTACGACGTCATCGTCACCGGCGAGCCCACCGTGCTCATAGGCGAGCGCGCCGCCGCCCGCCTCGGAGACGCGACCGAGGGCGGCCACGTCACGAGCGGCTGCACCACGGTTCTGATCGGCCCACACCCGATGGTGGAGGTGCTCCGGGAGGCGGCGCGCTCCGGTACCCCATTCTGCGAAAAGATCGTCCGCGTCCGCCTGGAAGAGCGCGATGGTTAACGAGGCCAGCGGGAGCACGATGCGCTTTTCGTCCAAGGACGAGCTCGCGCTTTTGCTTCAACGCCACGAGCCCCTCTATGCGGTTCTCGACGCCGCGCGGAGTCCGCACGTTTTGAAGCTCGTGCACGCTTCCAGCGACGAGGCTAGATCGCTCTACAACGGTCGACGCGGTGAGCAGTTCGCTGCAGTGGCACCGTACCTCGTACGCATGTCGACAGGCTCGCGACAATTGGAGGAGTTGCTACGGGAAGGCTGGGGGCAAAGCTGGGGTGTGCTCGTCGCATGTGACTCACCCTTCGATGATTTGCGCAGGCATCTTCGGCGTTTCCTTGTGGTGCAGACAGAAGAGAGGCAGGCGCTCTGTTTTCGCTTCTACGACCCGCGCATACTCGCGCCCTTTCTCAACACCGCGACGGAGGAGGAGCGGCGTGCCTTCTTCGGACCGGTGTCTGCGTTTCTGATGGAGGGGCGGAGCGAGGGAACTGTGCTACGGTGGCTGCCGGCCGGCGCGCCCACGATGCAGCCGAACGCACCGTGGGAGTTGGTGACGATCCGTGACGCTCAGATGACGGTGTTCTCGCAGAGCCTAATCGAACGATTCATTGATCGAATGGGAAAGACGATCCGGCTTCGTCTGAAGGCTAGCAGCAATCGAGCGGTCATCTGCGAAGAAATCGAGCGCGCGCGCCGATACGGGATCGTGTCCGAGCGCGGGGTGGAACGCTACCTCATGATCACCTCGGTCCTCGGATCGCGATTCGACGTGCGGGTACCCTGGGCGCGCGCAGTACTGCTGCACGAGGGCGCCGATGAGCGACGGAAGCTATGGCGGCTTGAGTGTCGTCTGCGGCGCTCCGACAGTCGAGCCCCATTGCTCGCTGACCAAGCGAAGCCCAAGGGTTCGTAGCACTACTCCAGCGTGCAGGTATGCAGACAGCGATCTCTCGTACCACCGATCTAACAATCCTACAACCAACACCGACGCGGTGCAGACAAGCACAACTCAGCGATGACAAGCAGCAAAAAAACATTGAGCGCACTGGGAAATCCGAAGACTAACGCTCCGTGCGCGACCCTTCAGCTACCTCTAGGCCCTCATGGTATACCGACCCAAAGCTCTGCGCCGGGGAGCACGATGCGCTCAGATGCTTCCAACGGGGCGTTCCCGGCCGGCGTCATGGCTGGAGACGCAGAGCCCGACAGCGTAGTACTGTGGACAAAGCACAGAGGCGCCGCGAAACTGGAGGTGCGCCTGTGGCCCATATGCAGAGACGCACAGCAGAATCCCTGGCAAGAGCCCGTAAACAAACCGACGATAAAGTTCCCCCCAAGGCCTGAGGAAGACAAACTAAATCCTAAAAGCAAATTTTTCCATGTCGAAGTAAGCGGACTCAAATCAGGAACAGAGTACGAATACCAATTCTTCGAGCACCACGGCAGCGGGCGCACGGTTCCCAGCCCCATCGGTCACTTCCGCACCGCAATTGAATATTCTCCCAATCAGGCCCAACTGGAGCCGGTGACGTTCGGCGGCACATCGTGCACGAGTCAAGTTATGCCGCATGTCCGGAACACGAACCGGAATCTGAAAGCCGCGTGCCAGAAGCGCGACGAGTTGAATATCAGCTTCTTCGTTCACGCTGGCGATCAACTCTACTGCGACGCCCGAACTGAGCCCCCGCCGGTCGACATCGCTGATTACCAGGACAGGTATGAGAAGGCATTCTCCGACAACAGTGGACCAAAGAGCAGGTCATCCCCAAAGGGACTCAATGCGTTACACAGAGCGTTCGGAATATACACCACGTGGGATGACCACGAGGTAATCGACGACTGGCAAGGAAAGCAAAAATTTCCTAGAAAGATCAAAAATATCGCAGAAAAACGAGCAATTAACATCGAATCGGCCAATAGGTCGATCACTAACGCCGGAAAGAGATCCTTCTTTCAACACCAGCCAATTCGCAACAAACAAGAAAACAACAATCATCAAACATATACACATCGACCGTCCTGCAAGTGTCTCACAGGCGGCAATCAGTCACCAGCAAGAAGCCGGGACAACAAGAAGATATGGGGGAGCTTTCGCTGGGGAAATACGCTGGAACTCTTCATCCTCGACTGTCGCTCCGAGCGGCGGGTCATAAGAAGAAGCGACAACAACAAGATAACAAAAGGCAGATACATCTCAAGAAAACAGATGAAATGGCTAATCAACGGACTCCACAACTCACCAGCCGTCTTCAAGTTCATTCTCAACTCATCACCAATAGGAATATTTCCAAACCTGCGGCAGGGAAAACTTCTAAAAACGGTACTGAATCAGGGAAAATCTCTCCAAAGGGCACTAAAACAGAAGAAGCCAGCACCACAATATCTTAAACGCATAATCAGACACCTGATGGTTCCGATCAAGAAAAAGAAAGAATTTCTCTTAAAAAAGAAGCTTCTACCGAAGCGAGAGCGACAACTGCTGCATTTGCTGGGCATAGAGCATCGGCGCCTTCGCAAACAGCTGAAGCAGCAGCTGTCGTCGCAGGATATGAAGCTGTTACAGCAGCAAGCGAAACTGCTGCGGAAGCAGACAAGTCTGCTTAGGAAGCAGGCGAGAACACCTGAGAAGTCCGCAAAGGGCGGTGATTACCGGTGGGATGCACCTTGGCTTCGGCGCCAGCGTGAGCGGATCCTTTCAGCAGCGCAGTGCGTTGGCGGAGTCTGTTGGCTTTCAGGCGATCTTCACTATGGGTCCGTCGGAGGGCTCGGCCTGGATTCGGGCCAGTACCCCAATGTGTGCGAGGTGCTGATGGGTCCCGGAGGCCAGAGCATAAGGGACCGCAAACGGAGGAGACACATCCGCAGCTTTGAGAAACTATGGAGCAATCACTGGAATTTTTCAACACCGGAGGACAATTACGTCATCATCCGCGCCGTCCCAGATCTTCTAAATAGAGATAACTCCACGCTCGAGATCCGCTTCTTTCGAAGACATCGTCAGTTATATGGCGAGAAACGGAGATATAATATGAAATTCAAAGAAGAACTTCCACCCCTGTAACAAGCTATCCAGGCCACATTTCAAATATCGCAACTCTCCTCGAAGCTGGCCACTGGCGGCTCTAGCCTCGACTTGGGCACAGCTGCCCGAAGTCAGGCAGCAGTGTCCAAGCACGCCAGCAGCGGCGCCAGACGTTTCTTCAACGTCGGAGCGTTTGCGTCGGGCTCAAAAAGTCGCTCAGCCCACGAGGCACGCCGCAGTGTCGCGAGCATGTCGGAGAAGGCAGGCAAGGTCTTGGAGGGCGAGCTCTTCGGCGAGTACCAGGGCGCTTTGGTCGGTTGCGCCGAGCGGAGCGCGCAGCCGCTTCGGGCGTACCAGAGCACCACGAGCGTGTAGAGGAGCAAGGTGAACGGGGCGGTTCGCTCGACGGCGCGCTCGGTCCTGGAGCGCGGCTGCTCAAGGCCGAGCTTGCCCTTGGTCTCCTGGAAGGTGGTCTCGAGCGACCAGCGCGTGGCGTAGTGCTCGATGATGTTCTTGGGGGCCATGGTCGGGTCGGTGCTGAGCAGCACGTCGTCCTTGGCGTGGCCCGGAAAGCCGCGCACCACCACAAGGCGCACCGGCTTGGAGTGGGCCACGGCGTACCAGAGCGCGTCGAGGGTCATGACCTTGACGGTGACGACCCGGTGGTAGGCGCTGACCTCGACCCGCTGCCAGCGCGCCTTGGCTGCGTCGGCCTGGGCGGCCGGTGATGGCAGCCTCATGCCTCGCACTCTCGGCCGCCCCATCTGGCCGCCGCGGCGGGCAGGCGCCGGTGCGTAGAGGGCCGCGTCGAGTCGCGCGCGGCCGACGAAGGTGACGTTGCTGGGGCGAGCCCGGACGACCGAGCGATTGGTGTAGGCCGCATCTCCGACGACGAGCAGGCGCCGGTGCGGCAGCTGCTCGGCCAGCAGTGCGATGAGCTCAGCCGCAAGCTCGGTGGTGCGGCGATGCGCGCGCCCCTGCTGCTGGCACAGCTTCTCGCTGCGGTAGAGCCGGAACAGCACCGGCAAGCACCACGTCTTGTGGAACAGCTGCACGATGATGCCCAGCACCACCCAAACGTGCCCCCAATGGAACGCCACGCGCGTGGCGGTCGACAGCAGCGGGTCGCGATGCATCGACGCAGCGGCGATCTTCTTGCCCGTGTGACGACCGAGCGTGTCGTCGACCGCGGCCACAAGCGGCTGGTCGCGCTCGACCAGCGCATCGACCGCGCGCACCAAGGTCAGCCCCAGCGCGTCGCGCTCCCAGATGGACTTGGAAAAGAAGCGATGGAAGCTGCGGATGTGCTTCCAGCCCATGGCGTTGGCAGCACGCACCGCGGAGGTGACCGTATGGCGGCCGAGCGCCAGCACCCAGCCGCACGCCATCGTCAGGAAAGTGTGGAAGGTAGGTGCGGTGAAGTGCGGCTCGAGCACTTGCAGCAGCGCGAGGAAGCTGGGAACGATCACGACGTCCGGCACGGGAACCTCTGGTGGGGCTGGTGTGTGGCAACTCCTCCTTCGCCAAAGCGCGACCGTGCCGGAAGTCTTTGTCGGCGTACAATTGATTGTTTTTACAAGGAAATCGCCGCTGCGTGGGCGCAAGGGGCAGCGTCCAAGTGCGGCGTAGCTGACGCTACCGCCCACCACGCACGGCAGCATCCGGCCAGAGCCGCCTCCGTGCATCGTGGCCCTGCTCGCGAGCGCCGCGTGCGCCAGAATTGATCCCCTTTCGCGTTGCCGCGCCGGTGCGGCGCTTGCAGCGCGAGGACCGCGGCCACCACGAGAAAAGTGCCCAAGTCGAGTCTAGCATAAGCAGCTCTAAAGTGTTCCAGGCTTCATATAGTACAAATTGCACGTGCTTCGACGCACATGGATCGATCCGTGCTCGTTTTTTCCGCCCCGCCCCACCTCTGGCGAGCCATCGCGACTTCGTCTCGCCTCGATTGGTACCGCCGTCAGTGCACTCGGTGTCTTGTTATGCAGTTCTATCTCACCACGAAGCTATGGAGGTTCGCTTCGGACGTATGTGCGCGGTTTCTGCTCAAACACGATCGAGCCAGGCTGCTCGCATTCCAACATAAACAGAGACCTGACGCTGCTCCAATGCCGTACCGAGAGCGTCACCTTCGCCCCGGCCTACCGACGACCCGCCCAAGCGCCACCGCCCGCAGCGCGCTCGGGTGCACCTCGAACTGATCAAGCTGCAGCCTCACCTCCACCACCGCCCGCGCCCTGAACCGCTGGAACATCGGCAGCTCCTTCGCGAGCCGCTCGGGCAGGTACGTCGGAATCGCGTCCCCTCCGCCCCCACCGCCAGGCGTGAGCAGCGCCCGGATCCACGCCTGCCCCAGCACCGTCCGCTTCTGGTAGTGCCGCTGCTCCAGGAGCAGCCGCTCGGTATGCGCCTCCAGGTATCCCGGCGGCAACCCCCGCGCGGTCTGCACGAACGCCTCCCGCAGCCGCGTTGTGTACCCCTCGAGCCCGGCGCTCCCCTTCTCCAGCCACGGAGACTTGAGCAGCTCGCCGATCGTGTCGCTCTGCTCCTTCAGCCGCTTGTCCCCCGCGGTGAAGGGCGCGACGAGCGCCATCGTCGCCTCCAACGTCTGCTTCTCGTCGAAGGGGAACTCGAGCGCGCCATCCACAAGCACGAGCGGCGGCGCGAAGGTGCCATCCTCCATCGCCGCCGCGAGCTCCTCGGCGAGGCCTGCCACGCCGGCCGGATCGCCACCTCGGAGGACGGTGAGCACGTCGCGGCGGTCCTTCGCCTCCTGCCGCTTCTCGCGTGGCTCCGCGTCGTTGACCTCCTCGTCGCGGGCGCGCGCCTTGACGTCGGCGATGAGCTTCTTCCAGGCTGGGTGCTTGCGGATCCGCGCGACCTGCTCGGGATCGAACCAGAGCAGCTCGATGACGTCCGCCCCCTGCGAGGACGCCTCCGGGCGCGAGGGCGCAGGCGCTGGGATCGCTACAGCCGCACGGCCCTCCCCTCCCGCAGCCTCCCTCTTCGAGGCACCGCCCCCCCTGCGGGCAGCCGCTTCAGAGCCGTTCTCCGGCGCGCTCCCCGGAGGCACCCAGGCGCCTATCTTCGGCTTCGGCTTCGGAGCCGCTGGCAGCACAGGCTCCAGCGGCCCGAGATCCGGCGCCGCCGGCTGCGCGCTCGCCACGAGTGGTGCAGCTACGGCTTTGCCGAGCACCGCGGCCTCGCCCCACGAGAGCCGTGGCGCCGAGGCCTCCAGGCCGGCGTTGCCCAACGACACCATCCCTGGCGGCGGAACCGGAGGTGGCGGGAGCAGCGGCGTCGCCTCGTGCTGCGAGGGGGCCGGCGGCCGCGCGAAGGGCAACGGCGATTGCCCGGTGCTCCGCGCAGCCATGCTTTGCGGCCTCGAATCCAGCCGCTGGTTGGCCCACTCGTCCCGCAGATCGACCGTCCCGGTGCCGTCCTTGATCACGTCGGGCACATAGCGCTTGAGATCCGCCCATTCGACCGAACGCCCGCGTTCCACGGTCGCAACGAGGACCCTCCCGGGCTGCTCGGGATGTTGCAGCGGGACGACGCCGCGCCAGGTCAGCGTGTAGACCGCGCGATCCGTGTCGATCCAGAGCGAGTCGCAGACCATCTGGATCTCGCGCGCCTCGCTTCCATCGCCGGGCTCCACGCAGGCGCGCGCGCGGAGGCCAGCCAGCGCGGTCTCGAGCCGCGCATGCTCGCGGTGCAGGTTCTCGAGGACAAGGCGCTCGTCGCCGCGGAGCACCTGGATCTGCTGGTCTGCGGGAGCCGCATTGAACCAGCTGGTGTCGAGATCCTCCGGCATCGGCCGCCGGTGCCAGTCCCTCTCTGACCAGGCCGTGCGGTTGACGAGCTTCCTCGCGCGCTCAGGCCAGCTCGGCGCGATGGGCCCGAAACCTACCGGCGGGATCCGCGTGCTCCGATCCCCGAGCCGGAAGCCACGCGGCTGGAGGTTCGGGATCCGCCCCAAACCCTGGGCGTCGAGACGTCCAGGATGACCCATGCCCACCGGGTTCCACGTCTCCGGGCCGCCTGCAGCGCGCTCGTAGCGCAGAGGCATCGAGCTGAACCGCGGGCCCTCGTGGAGCTTGCCTTCCGCTGTCCAGACACGGTCGCAGTAGATCTCGATCGACTTGTCAACGCTCCCGATGGCGAGCCGCGCGACGAGCGCGTGGACCGGCTCCTTGCGCGGCGCGAACGCGCTGCCGACGAGGAGCACGTCGGCACGAGGCTTGAACGGGACGAGATCGCTCGGCGAATGGAGGCTACGTGCAGGATCGCCGTCCCAGTGCTTGTCGTTGTCGTTCGGGCGCTCCTGCTCGCCCGCGAGCGGAGAGACATCCGGGAGCAGGCTGAACGTGGACTTGCAGATGACGGTCTGCGCCCAGTCGCCGCGAGAGCGGCGCCAGAGGAGCGAGGCGGTGCAGAGGGGCCCGAGGGCAACGACGTCCATGCGCGGTCCAGAAAGCATCATACTGCCACAGCCGCAGGACCGCGCGCCCATTCTCCGCGCGCCGCGCCGGCGCCGGCCACGCGCTCACCATCGCGCGAATCTCGCCACTGCGCCCTGTCCATCTACCCGACTTGCGTCTACCGCGGTGCATCGCCACGCACCTCACGCTGGACTGCTTCGATGATGAAATTCGGGCAGCTGATGTCTCAGCACCCTTCGGGTCACGCCGGAGGACACCAGCGGCGCTTCGGTGGATCGTGAGCGGACCGCGAGATCACCGCTACAGCCCCGACGTCTCGACCGGCGCCAGCACGACGGCCCCGACGCCGTACGAGATGTCGCCGAGCTCGACCTCGGCGTGGTCGTCGAGCCGGCCGGCCGTCGTGGGGCCGGCGATGCCGGGGACGACCGGCCGCCCGCCGCGTCCTCCTCGATGCGCGAGCGCACGCCTGCCATGGCGCGCCCCGATCGCGGGGCGCCCCGAGACATCAGGGATGCCCTGGCGGAAGCCGCACGGGAGCCCGGCGGCGAACAGGGCCGTGGCGCTCGTCTCCACGTAGATCTCGCCGGGCCGGTTCATGCTCGTCCACCACAGGCCGGTCTCCGGATCCTGCGCGTCCAGGATCGAGGCGACCTGCCGCTCGAGCGACGCCGCCACGACCTCGTCGCGCTCGCCGGCGCGGATGAGCACGTTGCTGAACATGAACAGCGAGTCGATCCAGAGCGTGCGCTCGAACCGCAGCGACACGCCGGTCGCCGCGGCAGCGGTGCCCCAGGGGCGCCGTCGAGGAGCCCCCGCATCCCCGCGCGATCCGCGCAGCGAGCACATCGAGCGAGCTGAGCAGAACCTGTCGCCGCGCACCCGCGCAGGCTGCGTCGAGCGCGCCCGCAGCGGCCTGAGCGGGAGGGGCGCGATCGCCGAGTGGTGCAATCCTGCGCGAGCGTCCGCCTGCTGTGGCGGAACGCGACGCGCATCGTCGCGCGATCGCGCCGGCAGCCGCGAATCCTCGCTGCTGCACGCTTTCCGCTGGGCGGCCTCCCGATTGCATCGCCCCGGCCGCGCTGGGGGGAATCGAGGAGGTTGGAATGGCGAACGAGCAGAAGCAGGGAGTCGGCGCGCAGGGACAGCAGGGCTCGGGCATCCAGGAAGGCCGCACCGAGAGCAGCGTTGTTCCCGACAAGGACTACAACCTGGTCAGCGTGCTCTACCATGCTCTCCAGGGCGCGGAGACCTATTCGAAGTACGTTCAGGACGCGCAGAAGCAGGGTGATCAGGAGCTCGCCTCCTTCTTCAGCGAGGTGCGGCAGGAGGAGCTGCGGCTCGCGGAGCGCGCGAAGCACCTGCTCGGCCAGCGGCTGGGCGGCGGGCGCTCGGGCCAGGGCGGCGCGCGCGGCAGCGCCTGACGCGATCCAGCGGTCGAATCGACGAGGCGCCAAGGACGCTCGGGGAGCACGGTCTTCCTCGAGCGATCTTGGCGCCTTGTTTTGTCGTCGAATCGTCGAAGCGCGGGAGACGAGCCGTGGCGGGCGCCCGCTCGCGGCGCGCGCCGGAAGCTCGCGCGTGGGAGAGCCTCCGTGGTATGCGCCTGCGCCATGCCCCTCCCCAAGCACCCCCGCGCCGTCATCACCGGCGCGGCCTCGGGCCTCGGCCGCGCGCTCGCCGTCGAGCTCGCGGGCCGTCAGGCGAAGCTGCTCCTCGCCGACCTCAACGAGGAAGGCTCCCGGGAAACGGCGCGCCTCGTCGCCAGCGCCGGCGGCGAGGCGCACGTGGTCCACTGCGACGTGAGCCGCAGCGACGATGTCGCCGCGCTCGTGGGCGAGGCCGATCGCGCCCTCGGCGGCGTCGATCTCGTCGTGAACAACGCGGGCGTGTCCGCGGGCGGGCAGGTCGGCGAGACCCCCCTCGAGGACTGGGCGTGGGTCATGGGCGTCAACCTCTGGGGCGTCATCCACGGCTGCCACGCGTTCGCGCCGCGCTTCAAGGAGCAGAGGAGCGGGCACTTCCTGAACGTCGCCTCCGCCGCCGGCTTCCTCTCCGTGCCAGGCGCCGCCTCGTACTGCGTGACCAAGGCCGGGGTCGTCGCCCTCTCCGAGACGCTGCGGCTCGAGCTCGCCCCGTACGGCGCCGGCGTGACGGTCCTCTGCCCGACCTTCTTCCTGACGAAGATCGTCGAGAGCGGGCGCGGGTTCGATCAAGCCACCCGGGACGCCGTCGTGAAGCTCATGGGGCGCAAGGGCGTCCAGGCCGACTACGTGGCGCGGCGCGCCGTCGAGGCGGTCGACGCCGGCCGCCTCTACGCCGTGCCGCACCGCGACGGCCGCTGGTTCTGGCGGCTGAAGCGCGCCGTCCCCGAGCTGCTCCAGGACGTCGTCATGCCCCGGCTGACGCGCAAGGGGCACTGATCCGGAGCGCGCCGGCCACGGCGGGTCGACAAGGCGCAGGTCGGCGAGATCCCGTTCGCGCCGGTCCGAGCGCGCATGACGTCGGTGTGACGGTGCTCTGCCCTACCTTCTCCAGGCTCTCGGGGTGAACCGCACGATGGGAGAGCTCGGGGTTTCGAGGATCGATGTGATCCAACTCATGAGATCACCTCGTCTTCCGGAGGACAGGTAAGCGAGAGCGAGCTCGCTCGATAAGCCTTTTCTTCAAGCAATACGGGCGAACACCGGGCGTCGTGGAGCGGCGCTCGCCTCATCGCGCCTCCGGGTCGTCGCGTGTGCGTCGGACCGCGCCGGCCTCTGGTATCGTGGCATCTCCTATGCGTTCGCCGCTCCCTCCGCCGCTCGCCCTCATCGCCCTGCTCCTGCCCGCGTGCAGCTCCACGGCGCCTCCGGGGCCCGAGGACAGGCTGCTCCGGTTCGAGTCCCCCGACGCCGCGGTCGAGATCAACACCGCGCCCTTCGCGCTGCGCATCCTCGACGCCGAGGGCAACACCGTGCTCGAGACCGTGAAGGGGGCCGGAGACGGCGCCTACGGCGGCCCCGCGGCCACGATCGACGAGGCCGTCCACCGCACGGGCTTCCTGCCCGGCTGGGACGAGTTCACGCCCATCGAGGGCCCCTGGCGGCGCGCCGCCCACGCGACGGTCCGCGCGGAGCGGAGCGACGGCGCCACGCTCGAGCTCGCGCGCGACGGGCTCTCCCTGACGCTCGACGTGTCGCTGGACGGCCCGCGCGTCCGCCTCGCGCTCGACGCCAGCGAGGCCGAAGGCCAGGCGGAGCCCAGCGCGCCGAACAAGACGAGCCTCTCGTTCGCGCTCCGCCAGGACGAGCACTTCTACGGCCTCGGCGAGCGCTTCGCGACCGTCGATCACCGGGGCCAATCGCTCTACGCGTGGGCCGAGGAGGGCGGCCTCGGCCAGGGCGAAGACGCGCCCGCAGGGCCGGGCAATCCGTATCCGAACGGCCCGTCGATGACCTATTTCCCCGTCCCGTTCTTCCTCTCGAGCCAGGGCTACGGCGTCTACCTCGACACCACGTTCCGGAGCGAGGTCCACCTCGGCAGCGAGGCGAGCGACACGTGGCGGATGGCCGTCGACGCGCCCTCGTTCGCGGCCACCATCTACGTGCGATCCGAGCCGCTCGCGGCGATCGCCGATTACACCGAGGACACCGGGCGCCCCCCCGTGCCCGCGCCGTGGGTGTTCGGCCCGCGACGGCGCGTCAACCGAGGATCGATGATCGACGGGGTCGACGAATACCTCCTCATGCGCCAGCGCGACATCCCGATCACCGGGATCGACGACGCCCTCCACTTCCTCCCCGCGCTCTCGCACCTCGGCGTCGAAGACGAGGTCGCGCAATGGACGAGCGACCTGCACGCCGCCGGCTACAAGGTCATGGCCTACAACAACCCGTACATCGCCGAGAACGCGCCGAACGCCGAGGCCGATTACACCTACGCAAAGGACCATGGCTTCCTCGTGAAGGGCCCAGACGGCGAGCCCTCGCTCACCACCTTCATCTCCGGCCAGTTCCTCACGGTGGCCGCGGTCGATCTCACGAACCCCGACGCGGTGGCCTGGTACAAGGACCTCCTGCGCCGCACGCTCGACCTCGGCTACGACGGCTGGATGCACGATTTCGGCGAGTACACGGCCCACGACGCCGTGTTCCACGACGGCCGCCGCGGCGACGAGGTCCACAACGAGTTCCCGGTCCTCTCGGCGCGCGCGGCGCATGAGCTCCTGGAGGAGGAGCGCCCCGGCGATTACCTCTTCTTCGTGCGCTCGGGCTACAGCGGGACCCAGGCGCTCGTGCCCGCCGTCTGGGGCGGCGACGCCGAGGCGACCTTCGACGAGACCCAGGGGCTCCCGTCGGCGGTGCGCGGCGGGCTCAACCTGTCCATGTCGGGCGTGCCCTACTGGGGCAGCGACGTGACCGGATTCAAGTGCATCACCAGCGCTCCCAACGACAAGGAGGTCTTCCTCCGGTGGGTCCAGCTCGGCGCCGCGTCGCCGATCATGATGGAACAGGACGCGTGCTCCAATCCGGTCACGAAGAAGACGAAATGGAAGCTCTGGAACGACCAGGAGACGCAGGACGTCTATGCGAAGTACGCCCGCCTGCACACGCGCCTCCTACCGTATTTCATGACGCTGGCCGAGGAGGCGGCGAACAGCGGCAAGCCGCTCTCGATGCACCCGTTCCTGCTGCACCCGCGCGACCCGGCGGCGTGGTCGGTCGACGACGCGTACTACCTGGGCCCGGCCCTCTACGTGGCGCCGGTGGTGCGGCGCGGCGAGACGTCGAGGAAGGCGTGGCTGCCGCCCGGCGCCCAGTATGTCGATCTCGACGATCTCACGGCCTACGCGGGCGGCAGCGAGCAGGTGATCCCGGCGCCGCTCGAGAAGCTGCCGCTCCTGCTCGTCTCGGAGCAGATCCTCCCGCTCCTCGACCCGAGCATCGACACGCTGGCGCCCGCGGCCGACCCGTCGGTGGTGACGCTCGAGCAGGTGAGCGACCGGCTCGACGTCCTGGTGGCGCTCCCGCCTGGCGGGCGGGCGCGCCTGACGCTCGCCGACGGCACCACGCTCGAGGCGTCGCGCGGGGCGGAGCAGGGCAACCCGGGCGCCCTCGAGGAGGCGAGCGCGGCCACCATCGAGGCGTGCGCGTCGTGCTTCCTCGCGACCAGCGAGGGCGGCGTGGAGCGCCTCCGCGCGACCTCGAAGCTCGCCGAGAGCTCGGAGATCGCGCTCGAGGACGTCACGCTCACCGCGAAGGGCGGCCCCGCGCGCCGCGTGCGCTGGGACGTGCTCCGGCTCCGGCCGTGAGCGCGCGCGGGGGCGCGCTCGGGGGCGCCGCCCGCCGCGCCGCCGTTCTGCCTGGAACGCCGGGGAACCCCGGGGGAACGCCGGGGAACCCCGGGACCGCCAGCTTGTGGCGCCGCCCGCTGACCCGTTGTAAACGCGGGGCGTGACCCAGGCGCGCTCGATCTTCGCCCCAGGACTCTTCGCCGATCAGGTCGCCCTCGTCACGGGCGGGGGCAGCGGGATCGGCCTCGCGTGCGCGCGCGAGCTCGCGTCCCTCGGCGCCAGGGTCGCGATCTGCGGCCGCAAGCCCGACAAGCTCGAGGCGGCCGCGAAGGCGCTCGCCGGGGACGGCGTCGCCGAGGCCGACGTGCTCGCCGCGCCCTGCGACATCCGCGAGCCGGAGCAGATCGCCGCCTTCGTCGGCCAGGTCCTCGGGCGCTTCGGCCGCATCGACGTCCTCGTGAACAACGCCGGGGGCCAGTTCCCGAGCCCGGCCATCGACATGACCCCGAAGGGCTGGGAGGCGGTCGTCCGCAACAACCTGAACGGCACCTTCTTCATGACCCGCGAGGTCGCGCAGCGGGCGATGTTCCCGGCCCGGCGCGGCCGCATCGTGAACGTCACCGCGTCGGTGAGCCGCGGCTTCCCGGGCATGGCCCACACCGGCGCCGCGCGCGCCGGCGTCGAGAACCTCACCCGCTCGCTCGCCGTCGAGTGGGCGGCGCACGGCATCCGCATCAACGCCGTCGCCCCGGGCAGCAACATCCGTTCGAGCGGCACGTCGCAGTACGGCGACGAGCTCCTCGAGCTCGCGCGGCGCGCCACCCCGCTCAAGCGCCTCGCCACCCCGGAGGAGGTCTCGAGGCTCATCGTCTTCCTCGCGAGCGACCAGAACGACTTCATCACCGGCGCGGTCTACGGGATCGACGGCGGGCAGCCGCTCTGGGGCGACATCTGGTCCATCCCCGAGCCGGGGGGCGCGCCGGGCGCTCCGCCGGACGGCAAAGGCTGAAGGGGCGCGGCGTGACCTACCCGCCCCCGTCCGCCGCCGGCCAGGCCGCACCGGAGCCCACCTCCGGCGCGCTCTCCGACGCCCTGGCGCCGCCGTTCGGGCCGCCGTCCGCGCCCCCCTCCTCCGCGCCGCCGTCGTCCGCGCAGCCGCCCGCCGAGCCGACCACCCTGCTCGGGCGCGTCGCCCGGCGCGTGCGCGACTACTTCCTCGCGCTCGACCCGACCTTCCTGTCCGCGGTCGCGCCGCTCGCCGTGATCGCGGTCATCCTCTTCACGCGCGCTCCGTCGACGAACTACATCTTCGACGAGCAGGAGGCGCTCCTCGCCAACCCGTACGTGAACGCGAAGGGCGGGCTCCGCTTCATCGACGCGATCCACCGCGATTTCTGGGGCCTGCCGCCCGACCGGAGCGTCGGCTCCTACCGCCCGCTGCCGAACTTCCTCTGGCGCACCGTCTGGGCCGTCACCAAGCAGCCGTTCTTCCACCACTTTTACAACGTCCTCTTCCACGCGGCGAACGCCGCGCTGCTCACGTGCGTCACGTTCTGGCTCACGCGCAGGCGCGGGCTCGCCTACCTCGCCGGGCTCATCTTCGTCGGCTGCGCGGTGCTCACCGAGGCGGTGAGCGGCATCGTGGGCATCGCCGACGTGCTCGGGGGCCTCGGCGCGATCGCCGCCCTCGCCGCCCTGGCGCTGCCCGCGTGGGCGATGCCGTTCGGCGTGTTCGCGGCCGTGCTCTTCGGCCTCTTCTCCAAGGAGAGCGCGCTCGTCTGCGTGCCGCTGATCCCGTTCGCCGCCCTGATCGCGGCGCCGCTCACGCACCCGACGCGGCCGGCGCGGCTCGTCCGGTCGCTCCTCGCGCTGCTCGCCGCGGGCGCGGCGTTCGTGCTGTACGTCGAGCTCCGGCGGCGCTGGTTCCCGGCGCCCATGCCGGCCGAGCTCGCGACGCCGCTCCCGGAGGGGACGCCGCTCGCGAAGCGCGCGCTGCACGACCTGCTCGTCTGGTTCCACCAGGCGCCGCTGCCGCGCGATCCGCTCAACAACCCGCTCAGCACCGCGGACACCCCGCACCGGATCGCCGGCGCGCTGCGCGTCTACTGGCGCGGCCTCACCCAGGTCGTGTTCCCGTGGACGCTCAGCGGCGACTACTCGTACCCGCAGGAGCCGGCGCCCGACCGGCTGGTCTTCTTCGGCAGCGTCGCCGGCGCCGCGATGATGGCGCTGCCCCCGCTCGGCTCGCTCGCCCTCTGGATCGTGGCGCTCCGCCGCGAGCACCTCGAGCGGCGCGAGCGGCGCTCGGTGCGCGCCGCCTTCCTTGTCGACGGCGGCCCGGCGACGTCGCGGCGGTGGTCGCTGCTCCTCGCCGGGGCCCTGCTGGCGGGCGCGGCGGCCGCGCTCGCCGCGTACGACTGGCACGTGCTCCGCCCGGCGGGGCGCGTGGCGCCGCTCCGGGCGCTGCCGCTCGTGCTCTGGCCGCTGCCGTTCCTGCCCGCGCTGCTCCTCGGCCTCGGGTTGCTCGTCGAGGGCGGGCGCCCCCTGCCCTGCCCCGCGACCGCGGACCGGAGCGTATGGGTGCCGCTGCGCCGCGGCTACGCGGGGCTGTGCCTCCTGGCGATCGGGCTGACCTGGGTCGTGGTCAGCTACTTCCCGCACTCGAACATCCCGGTCGTCCTGCCGACGGTGCGCGCCGAGCGCTTCTGGTACTTCCCGGCCATCGGCTCGTCGCTGGTCCTCGCGGTCGCGTTCTCGTGGCTGCACGAGGCGCTCGCGGGCTCGACCCTCGCGCCGCGCAGGCGCTGGTCGTGGCGGGCGTGGCTGACGCCGGCGCTGTTCGCGCTCTTCTTCGGCTTCCAGTGCGTGCAGGCCTACCGGCACGCGATGGACTACCGCAACGATCTCGACTTCTGGGCGGCGACGAAGGAGGCCGTCCCGAACAGCGCCAAGGCGCACCTCAACTACTCGGTCATGAAGGGCGCCCGCGGCGACCTCCCGGCCCGGCTCGCCGAGAGCAAGATCGCGGTGGAGCTCGCCCCGACGTGGCCGATGGCCCACGTGTACACGGGCGACACGCTCTGCCGCATGCACCGCGCCGACGAGGCCTTCCCGCACTACCAGCGCGGCATGGAGCTCGGCCCGAACGAGCTGAGCCTGATCGCGCTCGCGCTGCAGTGCCTGCACGACGAGCAGCGCCTCGCGGCGCACGAGGCGGAGCTCCGGCAGCTCGCGGAGGAGCACCCGGGGACGTGGCTCGCGTACCTCGCGGTCGACACGCTCGACAACGGCGCGAAGCACGGGGGCGTGGACCCGAAGTACCGGCCGCGCGGCTACAACGAGGGGCCGAAGGAGTGACCGCGGCCTGGCACGTGTACATCCTGCGCTGCGGCGACGGGTCGCTGTACACGGGCATCGCGCGCGACGTTGCGGCGCGGCTGGCCCAGCACGAGGCCGGGCGCGGGGCGCGGTACACGCGCGGCCGGGGGCCGCTCGCGCTGGTCCACGTGGAGACCGCGGCCGACAAGGGCGAGGCGCTGCGGCGGGAGGCGGCCATCCGGAGGCTCGGGCGCGCGGGGAAAGAGGCGCTCGCGAAGGGGCCGGCGGGGGACGGGGCCGCCAGGGGAGGCTCTCGGGGCGGGCGCGAGGGACGCGCCGGGCGGAGGTAGCGAGCGCTTCGGCCCCGCGGGACGAGCTCCTTCACGAGGGGCTGCGGTGACCGGAGCGCCACTGGCGGAAGTGGCTGCAGGAGGGACTGCCGTGGCAAGAACCATCGGTAACGAGCTCAAGCGATGGATGGGGGAAGGCACCACGCAAAAGACCGCGCGCCTCGTCGTGGATGCCGCGAGAGGCCCTCAGGAGGGCCCGCGCGTCCATGCCATGCTCAAGGCAATCCGAGAGCATTTCCTCAGCGGCGATGCGGCCATCCCGACCGTCCTCATCCTGACGGAGGCACAGTTCGAGCTCTTGCCGTTCAGCTTCCATGAGCTCACCAGGGACAGGCTCACCGTAGAACGTGTGCAGGACGCCCAGACTGCGCGCGCACTGGCTGACGAGCTCGCGGAGCAAGGCGCTTTCGTCGTCGCGCCCTATCCACGCCGGGACGTCGCGCGCTGGATCGCGATCCGGCTCGACGGCCAGATCGCAATCGACCCGCCGGACTGCCTCAGCCTGGTCGAGCAAGGGAGCGCGCTACCTGGGCTGCCCGAGGTAACCCGGCCTCTGGCGAAGATCGAAGAGGAAGAGTCTCCACCCGCGAAGCTCCCGACCACCGACGCGATCGCGCTGCGGGCGCTGATGAGCAAGCTCGCCGCAGGACAGGAGCTCCAAAAGAAGGATTACGGAGAGGCGAGCAGCTGGGGTGAGAGCGCCGTCGTGTCTCCGGCGCGGCGTCTCTCTTGGGCGCGTCAGCTCGGGATTGAAGCAGCGGCGACCGTAAAAGAATGGGCAGCAGCGCTCCCGCGGCGGATTGCGCCGGTGCCCATCCTGGAGGGAGAGGTGTGGGTCGAGGGAGCGCGTCGCCTCGCGAGCTTGTCGGGCACGCCCGCAGCGGTGGTGACCGGCAAGGCGGTCCTGGCCATCAACGTGCCGGAGTCCGCGCGCGCCGAGCTCGCCGCGCTCGGGAAGGTGGAAGTCGAGGAGATCCCGCCCACGCGGCGCTCCAAGCTGGAGCAGATGCTGCGTGACGCGATCGCGATGACCGAGGACGATCTGCTCGACGATCCGTTCCTCGAGGCGCTCGCTGCGCGCCACGCGACAGACGACGTCGACCGCGAGTGCCTGGAGCTCGCGCGAAGAGCGCTGCTGTTCTCGGCCGCGTTCCGGCCGCCTCCGTCGCCCTCGGCGGACGACTGGCGCGGCGCTCTGGCGGCGCTGCTCGACGGGACCGACGTCGAAGCACGCTTGCGGCTCCGCATCTCGCCCGACGCACCTGGAACCTACGAACGCTCGTATCCGCCGTTCGTGGCACCTGAGGCTCCTCCGGAGCATCCATGGAAGCGATGCCGGCGTCCCCTTGCAGACGTGATCGTCCGGCGAGATCAGAAGCTGGTCATCGTGCAGAGGAGCTCCGATGAGCATGAGCGGATTACCATCCCCGTTCTGACCGGCGCGTCCGAGACCTGGTGTACGCAGCTCCTCGAGCAATTCGCGTGGAACGCAGATCAACCCAGCATCCACGGCTGGAGCGCCAGCACGCCGCGCGATGATGCCGATCCGGCGCCGACATGGACCGAACGCCTGAAAGCTCGCGCTGGCAACGTCGCTACTTCAGAGACGTCATCGCTGGAGATTTCCACGAGCCACTGGGAGGAATCCGACCGCCAAATCGCGTTTGTCCTTGCCTCACTGAGGTCTGCCATGGCGCGCGAGACGGCGTTGCCGCTACCGGGCGGCAAGGTGATGATTCACCTCGCGAACGGCGTTTTTGCGCACATTCACCTGCGCGCGCACGCGGCTACGCAGGGACAGACGACGGCCAGCCTCGTGCAGGTGGCAGAGAGGTCCTGTTTTGCCAACAAGGACAGCCGGGGCGCATGGCTCCCGCCGGCGCTGTGCGTGCGGATCACTACGCACGTGGCTGTCAGCGACTATGGTAGGAGCGAGACCGAGATCGGCGTCCTCGTGCCTCGGGGCGTGCACCTCGCCGGCCACGGTCTCCGCGCCGACCTGGTCTTCTGCGCGTCCCCGCTGTTCCATGCGAGCGCGCCGTCATCGGCGCTCGTCGCCGCCGCGGCAGCCGAGCGCGCCGCTGCGCGGCGTCGTGCCGATGACGACTGAGCGCATCGGCTCCGCGAGGAGCGGGCTGTTCCCGCGGGCGGTCGGCCGCGGATGGTGGTCAAATTTGAACATGAAGGCGGGAAGGCGGGAAGAAAACATTCATGTTCTTCCCGCCTTCCCGCCTTCCCGCCTTCATGTGGACTCTCCCTGGGCAAGGTTGACCACTGCCCGGCCGCGCCGCCGATGGCCATTGCGGTGGCGAGGGTGGCCTGCCGAGATCGCTCCGCTGAAGCGCGCGGATCCACCTCGCACGCGCATCAGATCGCGGCGATCGCCGGGGCGGTCCACGCGCTCGGCCGCCGAGCCCAGCAACGCTTTTCGTTCCCGTCCAGTCGGCGATCGGGTACCCCGTCGTCCCATGCCGGATGCCCGGGCGCCTCGCGCCATGGATGCGGTGGTGATCGGCGCGGGCCCGAACGGGCTCGCCGCGGCCGTCGCGCTGGCCGGGGCCGGCCTCTCGGTGCGCGTCGTCGAGGCGCGCGACACCATCGGCGGGGGCGCGCGCACGGCCGAGCTCACGGGCCCCGGCTTCCGGCACGACGTCTGCTCCGCCATCCACCCCACGGCGGTGATCTCGCCGTTCTTCCGGACGCTGCCGCTCGCGGAGCACGGCGTCGCCTGGATCTACCCCGAGGCGGCGCTCGCCCACCCGCTGCCCGACGGGAGGGCCGCCCTGCTCCACCCCGATCTCGACCGCATGGCGGAGACGCTCGGCGAGGAGGACGCGGCGTCCTGGCGCGGCCTGTTCGGGCCGCTGCTCGCGCAAGACGGCGCGCTGTTCGCCGAGCTGCTCGGCCCGCCGCTGCGCATCCCGCCGCGCCACCCGCTCCTGCTCGCGCGGTTCGGCCTCTCCGCCGTCCGCTCGGCGGCGGGGCTCGCGCGCGACACGTTCCGCGGCGACGCGGCGCGCGGGCTGTTCGGCGGCTGCGCGGCGCACGCGTTCCTGCCGCTCGAGGCGCTGTTCTCGGCGTCCTTCGGCCTCGTGCTCGCGCTCGCGGCGCACGCGGCGGGCTGGCCGATGGTGCGCACCGGCTCGCAGGCGCTCATGGACGCGCTGGCCGCCCTCCTGCGCGCGCGCGGCGGCGAGATCGAGACGGGCCGCGCGGTCGCGTCGCTCGACGAGCTGCCCGCGGCGCGCGCCTACCTCTTCGACACGACGCCGGCGGCCATGGCGCGCATCGCGGGCGACCGGCTCCCGCCGGGCTACCGGCGCCGCCTCGAGCGCTTCCGCCACGGCCCCGGCGTGTTCAAGGTCGACTACGCGCTCGACGGCCCCATCCCGTGGAAGGCGGCCGCGGCGGCGCGCGCGGCGACGGTGCACGTGGGCGGCACGCTCGACGAGGTGGCGGCCTCGGAGCGGGCGCTCGCCGGCGACGCGCCCGCGGAGCGCCCCTTCTGCCTCGTGGCGCAGCAGAGCCTGTTCGACGGCACCCGCGCCCCCGCCGGCAAGCACACCGCCTGGGTCTACTGCCACGTGCCGCCCGGCTGCACGGTCGACATGACGGCGCGCATCGAGGCCCAGCTGGAGCGCTTCGCTCCCGGCTTCCGCGATCTCGTGCGCGCGCGCGCCGTCCACACCCCGGCCGCCTTCCAGCGGTACAACGAGAACTACGTCGGCGGCGACATCGCCGGCGGGGCCAACGACTGGATCCAGATCTTCGCGCGCCCCGTCGCGAGCCTCGACCCCTACGCGACGCCCAACCCCGCGATCTACCTCTGCTCCAGCTCGACGCCGCCCGGCGGCGGCGTCCACGGCATGTGCGGCTACCACGCCGCCGCGGCCGCCCTCCGGCGCGTGTTCCAGAGGCCGGCGCCCGCCCTCGCCGCGCCGGCGCCGCAGGCCGCGCTGCCGCCGCGCGGCGGCTGAGGCGCGCCGGACGGGCGGCGCCCGAGCGAGCGCGCCCCCGCGGCGCGGTCACCCCCACGACACGTCGAACTCGCAGGCCTTGGCGCCGCGGAAGCGGCAACGGGTGTGCAGGCAGCGGCCCTCCCGGGCGCCCATGTGGGACATGAGCCGCTCCTGCCATACCGGGATGCCCACCGAGCAGGTGATCGGCCCGGGGCCGCGGTCCGGGAGCCGCGACGCGGTGAGGCGGACCGTGAAGCGCTTCGGGGCGACCTCGCTCGCCTCCATCGTGCCCTCGTCGAAGTAGCGCTCCCACAGCGAGGCGGACCTGCGCAGCACCGTGGCGGGGGACGCGGCCTTGAGCAGCACGGTAAAGAACCGTTGCAGGTCCTCCTCGGCGATGGCGGCGGCGATGGGCCGGAAGCACTGCGGATGGCCGCCGCCGAACAGCGTCAGGTAGCGGTCGGTGAGGCGGTTCCAGAGGCCCACCGGGTACCAGCCGTGCGGCAGGATGATGCCGCCGACCTGCGCGGCCTCCTGCGGGCTCAGGCCCTCCAGCCACTGCTCCACGCCGGCAGCGCCGTGCTGCGCGGCCACGAAGTTCTTGAACCCCCCCAGCGCGTTGCCCTTGACGTTGCTCATCGAGTCGCTCCACCGGGCGGCCATCGCCAGGCCCGTCGCGTGCCGGGTGCCGCGGATCCTGACGAGGGTCCCGGGCAGATGCAATCGCGTCGGTCGGGCGCGCCGCAGAACCGGCGGGCGTGGTCGTCGGCGCGCTGTCCGCCGGCGGGCGCCGTACTACAATCGCCGGCGTGAAACCGTGCCCCTTCTGCGCGGAGCAGATCCAGGACGCCGCGATCAAGTGCCGCTTCTGCGGCAGCATGCTCGAAGAACGAGCGCCCGCGGCGGCCACGGCCCTGGCCGCGCCGCTCGCCCCCGCGCCGGGCGCGCTCTCCCCTGCGCCCGGCGCGCTCGCCGCGCCGGGCGGGGCGCGCGTCCTCTTCGAGGGGGCGCCGAGCTGGAAGGCGTGGTTCTGGTCCTACGTGGCCGCGAGCGTGCTCTCGCTCGTGCTGGTGGGCCTCGTGTGGCTCGGCATCCTGCACTGGAAGCGCAAGAGCCTCCGCTACAAGATCACCGACCGCACGATCGACTATGAGGCCGGCCTGCTCACGCGGCGGGTCGAGACGCTCCAGCTCTGGCGGGTGCACGACCTCGACCTCCGCCAGACGTTCATGGAGCGGCTGCTCGACATCGCCGAGATCCGCGTGTTCACGAAGGACGCGAGCGATCCCGAGCTCGTGATCCGGGGCCTGCCGGCGTCGCGCGAGCTGTTCGAGGCGCTCAAGAACGCGGCGGAGCTCGCGCGCCAGCAGCGCGTGCTCGGGGTCGTGCAGTAGCGCGGCCTTCGCGCGGCGGCGCAGGCCTGATAGGAGCCCATCCATGTCCCCCAGGCGATCCCCGCTCGACGATCTCCCGGATGTGCGCGACGGCCTGACCCGCGCCGAGCGCATCATCCTCTGGAAGCTCTCCGAGCTCGAGCGGGAGTTCGGCGGCCGCAACGTGCCCACGGCCACGCTCTACGGCCGCGTCGTCGAGCACATCGATCTCTCGGTTCCCGAGTTCCAGCGCCTCATGCAGCGCCTCGTCGGCGTGCGCTGAGGGCGCGCCGGAGCGGCTCGGGCCCCTTGTCACCGTGACATGAGAGCTCCCGTGAAGACGGGGAGAGCATGCCTCTTGTCTGCCCGCCTCGTGATCGAACCCGACCACGACCACGGGACGGCCCGGAACAGACATCCGCGGGGCGGCCCGGAACAGACATCCACGGGGCGGCCCGGAACAGACATGCTGGGGCTCGTCGGGAGGAGACGTGAACAGGGGGAGAGGCGCGCCGCCGGCTCCGCGGCAGAGGGCCGCTGCTCGCCGCGGCGGCTCGACGTCGTGTCAGGCGGTCCGCTGCTCGAGGGCGGCGCGCAGCGCGGAGACCGAGGCGCTGCGCAGGTACACGACGGGAGCGCCGTCCGCCGCGAGGGTCTGCATCTGCTCGCGCAGCGCATGCGAGACCATCGTCACCATGATCACGATGAGCGCGATCCTCCCCACGCCGTGGCGCGCCCCCGGGGGCACGCGGTTCTCATAATGGCGCAGCGACCAGCCGTGCTTCTCGACCACATCGCGGTAGCGGCTGGACATGCCGCCGCTGCCCCCGATGACCAGCACCGTCTGCTCCTCGCGCTTCCTGTCGACCGCCTGGGAACGCCTCTGCGCCTTCATGCGATCCCCTGGAGCAAGGCGTAAGCCACGCTCCTCGAGCGGGCATTTCCGCGCAAAACTCACGGTTCGGGTCTATTCCCCGGCAAAATGTCGCCGCATCGCGGAGGGCTATGTCATCGTGACATGGCGCGCGCGACGACCGGACGCTGCCCCGCAGTCGCGAGCATCGGGGAATATTCCCGTTCACGGCAGCCCCCCGCCGGCGCGGCCAACGAGGATCCGGAAGACAGGGGACGACCGCGGGCGCCCGCCCGCCGAAGCTCCACAGCGCCGCAAGGGCGTCCCTCGGCACAGGACCTCCCCACGAGCTCCGCGACAGACCTACATACCGTCCCGGTTGCGCGCGGCGGAGGCACCCGCGGGGGGTGGCCAGGCTCGACGGGAAAGATGGCGCAACATGATTAGTTTGTGACACTAACAATCTGCACGCGGGCGCGCTGCGGACACACGCCACGGCGACCCGCCGGCGACCTCGAGCTGTGGTAGGGAGCAGCGCCCCCCCTGCCCTGCCGTGCCATGATGTCTCCCGTCCCGCCCAGCGCCCCGCCTCTGCCTCCGCCGGGCGCCGTCGAGCCGCCTCCGCCGGGCACCGTCGAGCCGCCTCCGCCGGGCACCGTCCAGCGCTGGGCCTGGGATTACGTCCTCGCGACCGATCTCGCGCACAAGCTCGAGCCGCCGCCCGTGCCATCGGTCTGGGAGCCCGACCCCACGACGCCGCGCCGCATCGCTCGCCCGGGCCGACCCGCCGAGCTGCGCATCTCCGCGCGCGCGTCGAAGAGCCCCGGGCCCGAGGCGCTGCGCAACCCGACGCGACGCGCGCAGCTCTTCCACACGTTCATGCACCACGAGCTCCAGGCCGCAGAGCTGATGGCCTGGGCGCTGCTCGCCTTCCCGGAGACGCCGCGCGCGTTCCGCGGCGGCCTCGTCCGGATCGCCCTCGACGAGGTGCGCCACATGCGGCTCTACGCGGCCTACCTCGCCGCGATCGGCCACCGCTTCGGCGACTTCCCGGTGCGCGACTGGTTCTGGTCGCGGGTGCCCGCCGCCGCGTCGCCCGCGCAGTTCGTGGCGGTGATGGGAATGGGCCTCGAGGGGGGCAACCTCGACCACACCGCGCGCTTCGCCGAGCGCTTCCGCGCCATCGGCGACGACGAGGGCGCGGCGCTCACCGAGCGGGTCTGCGCCGAGGAGATCCCGCACGTGCGCTTCGGGGTCCGCTGGTTCCGTCGCTTCACCAACGCGCCGGGCGGCGCCTCGCCCAACGCGCCGGTCGGCGCCTCGCCCCACCCGCCGGGCGGCGCCTCGCCCCACCCGCCGGGCGACTTCGAGACGTGGGTCCGCCACATCCCGCCGCCCCTCTCGCCGCTGCTCATGCGGGGCGAGCCGATGAACCGCCGCGACCGGAGCCGGTCCGGCCTCTCCGAGCCGTTCCTCGACGCGCTGGCCGCATGGACCGAGCGAGCGCCTGGGTCCTGAACTTCGACGCCGACGAGGAGCTCGCCCGCCCCGCGGGGTACACCCCTCGCGCCGCGGTCGCCGGCCGGGCCCCGGAGCTCGCCGGCCGGGTCGCGGCCCTGCTGCGCCCCGGCGACGTCGTGCTCAGCCCCGACCTCCCCGCGCCGCTGGTGCCGCCTGCGCCGCCCGGCGCCGCGCTCGTCGGCCGCGCGTGGTGCCCTACGCCCCGCGCCCGGCGCCTGCTCGGCCGCGCCGGCGTCCCCCTCGCGGACGCGCCGCCGCTCGAGGTGCTCCGCCGCGTCAACCACCGGAGGTTCTGCGCCGACCTCGGCCAGACGCTGCCCGGCGCGCGCCACGTTGTCACCCTGGCCGAGCTCGAGGCCGCGATCGCCGCGCCCACGCCGACCGGCCACTGGCTGCTCAAGCGGCCGTTCGGCTTCGCCGGACGCGGCCGCCGCCGGGTCGCCCGCGGCCCCCTGCCGCCCGACGCGCGGCCCTGGGCGGCCGCGTCGCTCGACCCCGCCTCCCCGGACAGCGGCCTACAGGTCGAGCCCTGGGTCGAGCGCCGCGGCGACTTCTCGCTGCACGGCCACGTCGCCCGCGGCGGCGCGGTCCGCCTCGGCGCCCCGTGCGTCCAGCGCTGCGACGACCGCGGGGCCTACCTCGGCGCCGCGCTCGCCGGCGAGGGCGACCTCGACGGCGACGAGCGCCGGCGGCTCGTCGAGGCCGCGCTCGAGGCGGGCGAGGCGCTCGCCGGCGCGGGCTATTTCGGGCCCTTCGGGATCGACGCCTTCCGCTGGGAGGACGAGCGCGGGCGCCTGCGCTGGAACCCCCGCTGCGAGATCAACGCGCGGTACACGATGGCGTGGGCGATCGGCATGGGCAGCGCCCGGCCCGACCTCGAGTGACCGGCGCGACGGACACGCCGCGCGGAGGCCGCGCCCCGATCCCGACACCGACTCGTTGCACAAGAGGCTGGCCGCTTCCTCTATAGCGGTGCTCCGACGACGAGGCGAACCGTCGAGACGCCAAGCGGCGAACCCGGACGGCGCGGCGCCGGCCTCCGCGCGCGACCCCGGCGCTCGGCCGACGATCGCGCGAGAGGAGGGATCGATATGAGTCTTCCGGCAAGGACAGGAGCGCAGCGGCAAGCGCGGCGTCGCGCGACCAGGGGGAGGCGCAGCGCGCTTTGGCTCGCGAGCGCCGCGGCCGTCGCCGCGCTGCTCGCGGCGTGCGGGCCGGAGGGAGCGGGCGCGGAGCCGGGGCCGTGCGGCGGCGCGACGTGCACCCCGGACCAGGTCTGCGTCTATCCGCCGGGCGACTGCGGCGAGGGAGGCATCGTCCCCGGGAACTACGGGGTGTGCCAGCCGCGCCCCGCGTCGTGCGACACCGCGACGCCCCGGGAGGTCTGCGCGTGCGATGGGCGCGTCTACGAGAACGCCTGCGAGGCCGCGCGGGCCGGCGTGAGCATCGGGAGCGGCGAGGAGTGCGGCGGCGCCGCGCCGCCAGGGACGATCGCCTGCGGCAGCTACTTCTGCGACGCGGCCTCCGAATACTGCCAGAGCGTCGAGGATCCTCACGACGAGCTCTTCAAGATGCCGACGCGGAGGACCTGTGAGGAGATACCGACCGCCTGCATGGCAGCGCCGTCCTGCGACTGCCTGGCCGCCGCCGCCGCCGATCCTCGCGAGGGCGATTGCTCCAGCGCGCCTGCCTGCACACGAGGCGAGTCGGGGAGCTTCGCCGTCCGGTGTACAGGAGATCTGTATTGACACGCCGCCGCGCCGAGCACCACGTGCCGGCCTGGCGAGGGGGTCCCACGGGGGCTGGACAGACGTCCTCGGCGGCGCCCTCACGCCGCATCGAGCGCCAGCGGCACATCACGGAAAGGACACCGAATCACCACCAAAACGTTGAGGCTTTATCGAGAGGTCTTCCCGTAATTTGCTCGCGCAACGCCCACATCGAGGCTCGAATCCAGAAGAAGGAAGGCACGCATTCATGCAGAATTCGCGCGCGCGAGATGAATTCCCCGGACACAAGCGAATGACGGCGAGCTGGTCTCGGCTGTCGAAGGGCGTCCTCTACGCCGCCCTCCCCGTGATCGCGATCGTCAATGCCTGCGGAGCCGAGGGCGAGATCGAGGAGATCTCGGAGGCGCGACAGGCGCTGACCACCGTCTCCTTCCAGCAGGGGTCGCTCCCGAGCTCGTCGTACGCGGGCTCGACCGACGCGACGATCCGGCAGGCCGCCGCCACCACGAATTACGGCGGGGCGACCACGTGCGAGGCCGACGGCGACGACGGCTCGGGCGTGGACAAGTCGTGCCTGCTGAAGTGGACCCTCTCCGGCATCCCCGCGGGGAGCACCGTCCAGTCGGCGTCGATCACCCTCCAGGTCACCGACGGCTCCTCGAATACCTACAACGTCTACGAGGTGAAGCGCTCGTGGGACGAGGCGCAGGTCACCTGGAACAACGCGACCTCCGCGACGGCGTGGGCCACCGCGGGCGCGCTGGGCTCGACCGATCGCGGCAGCCTCGTGGGCAGCGTCACCGGCAGCGCCGGATCGAGGACGATCACCCTGAACGCGGCCGGCGTGGCGCTCGTGCAGGCGTGGGTCGACGGGGCGTCCAACAACGGTATCGTCATCGCGAGCTCGTCGAACACGGACGGCATCGACTTCGCCTCCTCGGAGCACGCCACCGCGGCGCAGCGGCCCAAGCTCACGATCACCTACGGAACGTCGAGCGGCACCGGAAGCTCGACCGACCCGGGGCTCCTCATCGCCTTCATCGGCGACCAGGGGAACAACGGCAACGCGGACGCGGTGCTCCAGCTCATCGAGGACGAGGGCGCCGCGGCGACCATCCACAACGGCGACTTCGACTACGCCGACAACCCGGCGGCGTGGGAGAACCGGATCAACAGCATCCTCGGCCCGAACTATCCTTATTTCGCCATCATCGGCAACCACGACGCCGCGGCGTGGGGCGGCAGCAGCGGGTACGCCAGCTACATCCAGGCCCGCCACGCGCGCGTGCCGGACATGAACTGCACCGGCGAGCTCGGCGTCAAGGCGACGTGCAACTTCCGCGGGCTGTTCATCGTGCAGTCCTGCATCGGCACCGGCGAGCTCCGCTCGACCTGCGCCGCCAACGCGGCCGATCAGGTGAGCTTCATCCAGGACGCGCTCGCCAATGACAGCTCGATCTGGTCGGTGTGCGCCTGGCACAAGAACCAGCACGACATGCAGGTCGGCGGCAAATCGAACGAGGTGGGCTGGAGCGCCTACCAGGCGTGCATGAACGCCGGCGCGATCGTCGCGACGGGGCACGAGCACTCCTACTCGCGCACGCTGACCCTCACCGACGTCGGCAACGCCTCGACCGGCCACGGCAAGACGGGCGCCTTCGACCTGGTCGAGCTCGGCCCGAACCGGAATTTCGTGTTCGTGTCGGGCCTCGGCGGCGTGGGGATCCGCGATTACGAGGCGGCGAGCCACGACGACGACACGTGGTGGTCGTCGTACTACGCGAGCAACAAGTGGGTGAAGAACGGAACGCTGATGTCCGGCACCGCCGATTACGGCGCCCTGTTCATCCGCTTCAACGTGGGCGGGGACCCGAAGCGCGCGACCGCGTACTTCAAGGACGTGGACGGCCGCCTCGCCGACGAGTTCACGATCCAGGTCCAGTAAGGCGCGGCGCGCCGCGCGCCGGAGCGGCGCCTGCTCGCCGAGGTCGCGGTGCTCGCGCCGCCGCTCGCCAGATTCGCGACAACCTTGTTGCTCCCACGGGCGCTGCCGCTGCGTTAAACCTCTCGTTGCCGGCGGACGGCGCGCGAGCACGCGCCGCGCGGGCGAGGGAGATCCCAGCATGAAGACCACGGAGAACAGGGCGGGCCGGGGGGCGCGCAAGAGCCCGAAGCGCGCGGAGATCGTGCGCGAGTACGGCCCCTTCCCGGGCACGCCGCGCATCCACGGCGTCACCTACGACGGCCAGAACGTCTGGTTCGCCAGGACCGAGAAGCTCGCCGCGATCGACCCGGCGAGCGGAGCGGTCGTGCGCGAGCTCGACGTCGCTGCCCACGCAGGGACCGCCTTCGACGGCGAACATCTCTGGCAGCTCGTCGAAGACCGGATCCAGAAGGTGGACCCGAAGACGGGGCGCGTCGTCGGTAGCATCCCCGCGCCTGCGCAGGGGCGCGACTCGGGCCTGACGTGGGCGGAGGGGACGCTCTGGGTGGGCGAGTACCGGGCGCGCAAGATCCACCAGATCGACGCGAAGACAGGCGCGATCCTTCGGACCATCGAGTCGGATCGGTTCGTCACCGGCGTCTCGTGGGTCGACGGGGAGCTCTGGCACGGCGCCCAGGAGGGCGAAGAGAGCGAGATCCGGCGGGTCGATCCCGGGAGCGGCGAGGTGCTGGACCGGCTGGAGATGCCCGAGGGGGTCGCCGTGACGGGGCTCGAGGGCGATCGCAAGGATCTCTTCTTCTGCGGCGGCGGGACGAGCGGCAAGGTGCGCGCCGTGCGCAGGCCGACCGCCCGCGCCCAGCGCTGACGAGGCTCGTCATGGGCCCAGCCTGCCCCGCGTCGTTCGGCGCGCGCGTCGCCGCCGGCGCCATCGCCAAGGGACACAACTCCACAGAGGGAAAGAAGCAGATGAACAAGATCACCATCACGGGATTTCGATGGGCGCCGCCGTTCGCCCAAGGGCTCGTTCGCGACTTGCGCGTGCGCTGGGCGCTGGAGGAGGCAGGGCTTCCCTATGAGGTCAGGCTGATCGACCGCGGGGATCTGAGCTCGCAGGCCTACCGTCAGAAGCACCCCTTCGGGATGGTGCCGGCCTTCGAGGCGGAGGGTCGGTGGCTGTTCGAGTCCGGCGCCATCGTGCATCACATCGCCGCGGAGTCCGAGGCGCTGATGCCCGCCGATCGGGACGGCCGCGCCAACACGGTCACCTGGATGTTCGCCGCGCTCAACACGGTCGAGCCGCCGATCCAGAACCTCTTCGTGATGGACGTGCTGAAGAGCGATGAACCGTGGGCGAAGCTGCGGCGCCCCGGCGCCGTGGACGAGGTGAAAGCTCGGCTGGACGCGCTCTCCGCCTGGCTCGACGGGCGCGACTATCTGGTCGATCGCTTCACCGCGGCCGACGTCCTGATGACGACCGTGCTGAGGCTCATCCGGCACACAGACCTGGTGGCCGGATTTCCCGTGCTCGACGCCTACGTCAAGCGCTGTGAGGCGCGGCCGGCCTTCCAGTTGGCCTTGCGCGAGCAAATGGCGGACTACGCTCGAAACGCTCCGGTCGCGGCCTGAGGCTGCGCGCTGCGCTCGGCCTCGGAGCGCGCGAGCAGCGCCGCCGGTCCCTGGCGAGCCGCTGGTGCGGCCCCGGCGACCTGCCCACGGCCGGATGCGGGCCGCGGGCTTCCTGACCTGGCGGCGACGGGCGCATCCGGGCTAGAACGCTGGCTCGCTCGAGCTCGCAAGGGACAAGGACAATGCCGCCCACGCCACCCCCGCACATCCACACCGAACGCCTCGATTACACCGAGGGTGAGACGGTCTGCGAGGCGTACGTCGCGCACGACGCCTCGAGCGCCGCGAAGCGGCCCTGCGTCCTCATCGCCCACGCGTGGGCAGGGCTGAACGAGGCCATGTACGAGAAGGCCGTGGAGCTGGCCGGCCTGGGCTACGTCGGCTTCGCGCTCGACGTCTACGGCAAGGGCGTCCGCGGCGGCGAGATGGAGGACAACTCGCGGCTCATGGCGCCCTTCATGGAGGACCGCGGCCTGCTCCGCAGGCGCCTCGAGGCAGGCATCGCGGCGGCCCGACGGCACCCGCTCGCCGACCCCGACCGCATCGCGGCGATCGGATACTGCTTCGGAGGGCTGTGCGCCCTCGACCTGGCGCGGAGCGCGCCGCCGGGCCTGAAGGGCGTGGTGAGCTTCCACGGGCTGCTGCACCCGCCGAACCTGGGACCGCAGGCGCCCATCACGGCCAGCGTGCTCGTGCTCCACGGCTGGGAAGACCCGATGGCGCCGCCCGCCGACGTGCTCGCCCTCGCGCGCGAGCTCACCGAGGCGAAGGCCGACTGGCAGATCCACGCCCACGGCCACGCGATGCACGCGTTCACCTACCCGGGCGCGAGCCTCCCGCAGGCAGGCATCCAGTACGACGCCGCGGCCGCCAGGCGATCGTGGGCGGCGATGCGGAGCTTCCTCGAGGAGGTCCTCGAGCGCCGGTCAGGCTGAGTCGGGCCCGGCGGCTGGGCCCGCGTCGGGCCATGCCTCCCGAGACGCTCGATGGCAGAGCACCCGTCGGGTACGCTGCGCACCGGACATGAAACAGCCCGCGCCGCGCTCCCCTGACGCCTCGGCCCCCGAGGCCCACGCGAACGCGCCCTCGCGGCCCGCGCCGCCGTCCTCCAACGCCACGACCCTGGTCCAGAAGCCGCGCGTGCCCGACGCCTTCGGGGAGGCGCCGACGATCGTGTACATGCCGAGCGACGAGCCCGGCCGCGCGCCCGGCGGCCCGCCCGGGGGCGCCGCGGCCGCCGCCGCGCCCGGCGGCCGGGAGCGCGGCGCCATCGACGACGTCACCCTGCGCATGCCGCCCAAGGCCGGCGCCCCGGGCGGCGACCACGACGACCGCACGCTCAAGATGCCCGCGCGGCCGGCGCGGGCCACCGCGGAGGACGACGCGCCGACCGTCAAGGCCGAGCCCAAGGCCTCCTTCGTCGACCTCGACGCCGAGGCGCAGGAGGAGGGCCGGCCTCAGGACCTCAAGTCGGCCGCCCGCGCCTTCTTCAAGCGCCACCACAAGAAGCTCTGGTGGCTGCACACCGCCTATGCGCTCAGCCTCGGCGCCTTCGTGGTCGCCTTCGCGCAGAAGGGGTTCCAGCACGCCCGCTTCCTCGCGATCTCGGTCAGCGTCGCCTGGCTGCTCGTGCTCCTGTTCTTCCGGCTCTTCGGCACCGGCGCCCGCCAGGACTTCGCGACCGCGTGGCGCGGCGCCCGGCTGCGCTTCCTCGTGATGACCTATGTCCTGAAGAACCTCTATCAGGGCATGCTCTTCTTCCTCCTCCCGTTCTACTGGAAGAGCGCCAGCCTGGACGCGCCGAACCGGTGGTTCGTCCTCCTCCTCGGCGCCTGCGCGGTGCTCTCGACGCTCGATCTCGTCTTCGACCGCGTGCTCATGCGCTGGAAGACGCTCGCCTCGGTGTTCTACGGGGTGACGCTGTTCGCCTGCCTGAACCTCGTCATCCCCGCGCTCCTCCCCAACACCCGGACGCTCTACACGCTGCTCTCCGCCGCCCTCGTGTCCGTGCTCGGCTTCTGCACGCTTCACCTGCCGTTCGGCGCGCTCTGGAGCCGGGTGGGCCTGGTGTTCCTCGTCCTCGCGTCGGCCGCCGGGGTCGGGCTCGCCTACGGCACGCGGGAGATCATCCCGCCGGTGCCGATGCACCTGTCCTCCGCCGCCGTGGGCCCCTCGGTGCTCCCGGACGGCCGCCTGGCCATGTCCGTGAAATCGCTGCATTTTTCCGTAATTCGAGAGCTGCGCGCGGTGACCGACGTGGTGGTGCCGGGCGGCGACGGGGACCGCCTCGTCCACGTGTGGCGGCACGAGGGGCGCGAGATCCTCCGCGCGCCGGAGGAGACGCTGCGGGTGCCTGGCCCGGAGGGCGCGGTGCGGCTCAAGTCGCAGCTCGTGGGCGGGAGCCTGCCGCGGCGCCTGGCCGGGCACTGGACCGTGGATGTCGAGACCGAGGACGGCCAGCTCGTCGGCCGCACCGCGTTCGAGGTGACCGAATGAAGGCGCCGCTCCAGGGCGACCGGGCCGGCGCCGCGCAGCGCGCGCGCTGGGTCGACGCCGGCAACATGGCGAACGGGTTCCTCGTGTTCGGCAACGTCGTCACGGGCTTCATCGCGATCGGCAACGTCGCGCGCGGGTTCATCGCGATCGGCAATGTCGCCGTCGGCGTCATCGCGATCGGCAACGTCGCGTTCGGGGTCGTCGGCGGGTTTGGCGCGACGATCGCGGTCGGCGCCTTCGCCGCCGCGGGCGTGCTCTCCTTCCCGGTGCTCGACGGCGCGGCGGGCGTGGCCAGCGCGACCGATCTGCACCTCATCCTGTCGGTGTTCCCGATCGTGCTCTGGTTCGTCGCGGCGCGCCTCTTCCCGGGGCGGCGCGCGCCCCGCCTGGGCCCGAGCCCCGAGCTGACGCCGCTCCGCGCGCTGCTCCGCGGCGAGCGCCCCGACGGCTGGGTCCGCGCGCGCGTCGAGCGGGCCGGCGCGGGCGCGCTCCGGCTCGCGCAGGGCGGCGCGCGGCTCGAGCTGCCGGCGACGCCGGAGGCGCTCGGCGCGTGCGGGGCGCTGCTCCCGGAGGGCGGGAGCGCGCGGCTGTTCGCGTACGTGCGGGCGGAGGAGCACGTGCGCGGCGGCGAGGGCGGCTACCGCGAGGCGCAGCGGCGGGAGCGGGTCCTCACCGTGGCGGATCTGGTGGAGCCGCCGGCGTGGGTCCCGCCGTGGCTCGACGGCGGCGAGGCGCAGTGGTGGCTCTCGCGCGCGTGGAAGGTGGGGGCGATCGCGGCGGTGGTCCTGAGGGCGGCGCAGCTCGTGGCGGGCGCGATGGGGTGAGCGCCCGCCGCCTCGACGCGCGCCGGGCCAGGCATCGAGACATCCCAGCCAACAAACTAGACAAACAGAACCACAATCCAGGAAAAAGCTCAGATATCTGGAATATCCGGGTTGAATCCAGAATTATCCAGCTCATATCTGGTCAATCAAAAACTGGATCCAGAAAATCGGTTCAAACAACTGGACAAACATGCCCTGGATCCAGAAAAAAACGCTCAGAACTCGCCGAAGCCGGTGATCTTCGCCAGTTCCCGCCGCAACAGGAGATCGCGCTCCACGACGAGGCGGTCGAGCTCCTCGTCGGAAGCATACGCCAACCTTCGCTGGCGCTCCGCGACCCGGCTGTCGATCGCCCGGACCATGCGCACCGCGAGCCACGCTGCAGCGAACGACGCCACGTCGGACGCAATGAACGCATACCGGGACCGGATGAACTCCGCCACGGTCAGCTGCGGCATGACAGAGGCCAGCCACCCGAGGCCGCGGCTCGCGAGATAGAGCCCCCACCACGCGCCGAGCGCGGCATGGTGCACCGCGCCCGCCCGCGGGGCGTGCGCCATCTCGACGCGCCGGTAACCACCCCCGCCGTCCAGGAGAGGGCGCGGCGCAGGCTCGGGCACGCCCGCCGGAGCAAGGCCGTCGTGGAGATCGCGCAGCACCCTGTACGGCTGCACCAGGTTCACGACGGGAATCAAGAATGCCACGACCGACTCGGACGGCGTCCAGGAAAACCCCCGCACCGGATCCAGCTCGCCAGCCAGCGCGACAGCCCTCGCGAGCCAGCGCAGGAACAACACGCCCGCAAGGAGCCCGAACCCCAGCTCGAGCAACCCGCCGGCCTCACGGAGCGTGTTGGCAAGCTGCCATGTCGACGCCGAGACCTCCGTCGAGCCGAGCAACGCAATGTGCCATGCCCCGACCAGCGCCGTGAACGCCGCCACCGCCCCCATCGAGATCAGCCCGGCAACCGCCGCACGAGCGCGCCGGCGCACGACGCGGACGTCGCGGCCCCACCCCTCCCGAGCTTCGGCCCAACCGCTCACGGCGAGCGAGGCTATCAGCGGAACGCGCCGCATTGCAATGCAACCGCTGCCGCACGGCAGGCCCTACCCGGCAACCCCTGCCGACCGGCGAGGTTTGCCGGGCGCGCTCCCGCGCGCCCGCGCGACGGATGCCCGGGAATAGAGCCGATTCGCTCCTCGCGCCGCGTGGCACCAATCCCACACACCTGCATCCGCGTCCCGTCGGCAAACGCGAGCTTCCGTGCCTGCCGACGTCAATCGTCCACGATCGCCGGGCTCCCGCTGTACACCACCGCGTCGAGGAGCCGCTCCTCCCGCACCAGCGCGAGCGCCGGCGCGTCCCGGCGGATCGAGATGCTGCCGCCCGCGTCCGCGAACCCGCACGCCTCCGCCCCGCGCCGCGAGCCGATCTCCCAGAGCGCCTCGGCCGGCGTCCCCTCGCCCTCGCCCCGCAGCGTCACGCGCTTGCCCGTCCGCAGCCGCTCGCCCAGCTCGACGCCCCGCAGGTCCTCGAACGGATCGGTGATCACGTGGCTGTCGATCCCCACGCACAGCCGCACCCCCGCCCCGCGCAGCGCGCCCACGTCGGGCAGCCCGTCGCCGAGGTCGCGCTCGGTCGTCGGGCACAGGCACGCGAACGCCCGCGCCGCGCCGAGGAGCGCCGGCTCGTGCGGCGCGAGGTGCGTCGCGTGCACCGCCACGAAGCGCTCGCTCAGGACCCCGCGCTCGGCCAGGAGCTCCACCGGGCGCCGGCCCGTCTCGGCGAGGCACGCCTCGATCTCGGCCGGCTGCTCGGCCACGTGCATGTGCACCATGAGCCCGCGCTCCGCGGCGTACCGCGCGATCTCGCCGAGCCACGCCGGGGGCACGGCGCGGACGCTGTGCGGCGCCACGCCGACGCGTACGTCGTCGCAGCCCGCGTAGCGCGCCCGCAGCGCCTCGACGTCCGCGAGCGCGGCGTCGAGCGAGCCGTCCGAGAACCGCCGCTGCGCCCCCTCGGGCGCCCGGCCCGCGCCGGCGCGCGCGTAGACGACCCGGAGGAGCGCGATCCGGAGGCCCTCCGCGCGCGCGGCCTCGATCACCGCGTCCGCGAGCACGGTGCGATCCGCGTAGGGCGCGCCGTCCGGCTGGTGGTGCACGTAGTGGAACTCGCCCACCGTGCGGACGCCCGCGGCGCGGAGCTCGCGATAGGCCACCTTCGAGATCGCGTGAATGGACTCGGGCGTGAGCGACGCCGCGAGCGCGTACATGGCGGTCCGCCACGACCAGAAGTCGTCCGACCCCGACGGCCCCGGCCGCTGCGCCTCCCCGCGCATCCCGCGCTGGAACGCATGGGAGTGGGCGCTCGCCAGCGCCGGCAGCTCGATGGCCCCCGCCGTCAGCCTCATCGCCGCTCGACCTACCACGCCGGGGAGGCCGGCGGAAGGCGCGGCGCCCTCGCGCTGCCGGTCACTCCTCTTCCGGCTCTTCCGGCAGCGCGAAGAGCGCCATGCAGCCGGTGCTGAGCTTGCCGCAGGCCTCCATGACCGCTTCGGTGTCCCGCTCCTGGTCGTACCACGCCACGGTGAGCGCGCCGCACTCGGGGAGCACGTTGAGAGAGTACTCTCTCGTCGCGGCGGCGCACGCGTCGAGCTCCGCGATGGTCGCGGTGCACTGCGTGGGCTGCACACAGGGTCGCTCCTGCAGCTCTGCGAGGAACTGCTCGATCTGCGCCGCCTGCGCCGGGTCGGCCATGCAGCTCTCGTAGTGCTCGGCGCACCTCGCTCGCACCCCGGCGTCGTCGGTCCCGGGATTGTCCCCGAACTTCGCGCCCAGCACGCCGAACATGCGGCAAAAATAATCCATGTCCAGCCGGTCGGCCTCGCACGTGCGGTATCCCTTGCACGCCTGCTCGGCCTCCGCGGGCGTGAGCTCATCGACCACCGTCGACGGGTCGAGCCCCGTGCACGAGGCCTCGCCGGTCCGCTCACCGACCGTCGCTTCCTCCGGCGCCGGAGCCCCGTCATTCCCGCAGCCGAGGCCCGAGAGACCACAGGCCAGACACACCCCCACCACACCCGCCCAGAACGTCGATCGCATACTTCCAAGCTCCCTTGTAAGGAATCAGGATCAAGCTCCGCCCCACCGGCGAAACCACCTTTCCTTACGCAGGGCCGCTGTCGCTTTCCCCTCGTGTTCCGCGTCACAATGCTGCTGTCGCCGCCGCGGCGGGCGCGCGCGTCGCGACGGCCGCCGCGCCGGCCGCGCGGTCGCCTCAGGCCTTCGGCTCGACCTCGAGCTCGGGCAGCCCTTCCAGCTTCACCTCGACCTCGGCGGCGGGCGGCGGCGCGGGGACCTCCTCGCGGCGGGCGGCCATGACCGTCAGGGCGCGCGGGAAGCACTCGACCGCGAGGGGCGTGGTCCCGACCTCCTCGCCGTCGATGAGCACGCGCTGCGGCGGATCGGTGCTGATGAGGACCCGCCGGGCGGCGAAGAACCCGACGTTGTCGCGCTCGGCCGGCTCGCCGTCGATCGCGGTCCGGAGGAGGTGCAGGCCCGTCGCGACCGCCTCGACAAGCGTCGTCGCCGACACGATGGTGACGTCGAGCCGCCCGTCCTCCGGCGAGACGACCGGAGGCCCCTGCGCCAGCACCGTGCGCGCAGGCGCCATGTTCGCGACCGTCACCGCCACCGCCCGGCAGTGGATCCGCTGGTCGTCGGTCACGATCTCGACCCCGAACGGCTCCAGGCTCATCAGCTTCTTCAGCCCGGTGCCGATGTACGCGAGCACCCCCCAGCGCTGCTTGGCGTCCTGCGGGGTCTCGCCCACGGTGTCGGCGTGGAGCCCGACCGCTGACAGCAGGATCATGGTCCGCCCGTTCGCGCGGGCGGCGTCGATGCGCGTCGGCTCGCCGCGGACGAGGACCTCGATGGCCCCCTCCAGGTCGGCCGGGATGCCCAGCGTGAGCGCGATCGAGTTCGCCGTGCCGAGCGGCAGGATGCCCAGGCACGTGTCCGTTCCGAGGAGCGCGGACGCGACGCTCGAGATCGTCCCGTCGCCGCCCGCCGCGATGACCAGGGGGGCGCCCTCCCGGCGCGCCGCCTCGGCGCACGCGGCGGCGCTGCGGTCCGCGCTCGTCTCGTAGACGCTCAGCGCGAACTCGCGCTCGAGCCGCGAAGGAAGCGACTCGACCGCATCCCCGGCGTGGCCAGCAGCAGGGTTGAAGATCAGCGCCGCTCTCCGCTCGGTCATCGCCGTATCCTAGAACGCCGAAGCGGTTGAAACCCCAAGAAAATTCGTCATGGAGGCCGCGTGCCGCCGCGCCGGCGCCGGCGGGGCCGAGGGCGTCGCCGGCGCGCATCGACGCGCCGCCCGCCCGCCCGCTCGGGCGCGCTCCGGCGGTTGTGCCTGCGTGCGCCATGCGCGCGACAGGAATGCCCCGCCGCGCAGCGCGAAGGCGCTCTCGGCAGCACGGTGGCACGACGATTGTACATCAGCGTCTCCCATGAGGTTTCAACGAATCGGTCGAATGGCTTGCCTTGCGCTGGCGCTCCTCGGCGCAGGCACGCTCACCGCGTGCGACGACGGCTCCTCGGGTGGCTCCGGGGGCAGCGGCGCCGCGGGCGGCGGGGACGCCACCGGCGGAGCAGGTGGTACGGGCGGCGAAGGCGGTGACGGCGGTGACGGCGGCGAGGGTGGCGGTGACGGCTACGAGTGGCCCGTCGAGACCTACCCGATCGACATCACCCCGTCCGAGCTCTGGAAGAACCAGATCGAGATCCCCTTCGACCCCTTCGCGGCGTACTCGTCGTACGACGGGCCGACCTGGGTGAAGTTCACCGTGCTGATGCACGACCCCACCAAGGTCTATTACCAGAACAGCAACGAGTACCCGTTTCACGCCGAGTTCGCCACGGAGCGGCTCGACCCGTTCGTCGGCATGACGCTGGACGAGTTCGACCAGGTGTCGCTCTACGAAGAGGGGCAGAAGGCCATCCTCGGCGCGGTGCTCATCTCGCCCTTCGCGGCCACCGACCCGGAGTACGGCGTCCAGCTGGTCCGTCAGGACGCCTACGATCCCGAGATGGCGCGCGTCGTCCTGGATCTCGTGAAGGACAGCATCGTCGCGCCCGAGGGGACGAAGCCCTTCTATTTCCCGACCTACGAGCAGGCCGAGTCGGCCGCGGCGAACAGCGCGTTCTTCGCGGAGAGCGGGTTCCCCGTGAGCTCGGTCGAGCGATGGTTGAACGGCGACGCGTGCTACTCGACCGGCTGGGCCGTGGGCCGGCTCCGCTATGTCCCGCCGGACATGATCGACGCGGCCTACGCGAGCGGCGATCTCCGGGCCGAGGACATCCTCCTCACCGACTCCGTTCCCGCGGAGGTGCCTTATGTGGCGGGCATCATCTCGCTGTCGCCGTCGACCCCGAACGCGCACACCGCGCTCCTGGCGACGTCGTTCGGCATCCCGTTCGTGTACGTCGGGGACCCGGCCACGGCCGAGCAGGCGAAGGCGCTCGACGGCAAGGAGGTCGCGCTGCGCGCCTCGCTGGAGTGGGGGGTCGTGTGCCGGGCCGCGCTCTTCGACGCTGACGGGAAGCTCGCCCCGGCGGACAAGGAGCAGCTCCTCTCGCTGAAGCGGCCGGGCGATCTCGGGATCCAGCCCAAGGAGCCGCTCGGGGCCTACTCGGGCTCCACCGAGGATCTCGGCCCCGCGGACATCGTCCACTTCGGCGGCAAGGCCGCGAACTTCGGCCTCTTGCGGGACGCCATCCCCGAGAGCTCCGATGTCGCTGTCGCGCTGTCGTTCGATCTCTGGGACGATTTCCTCGATCAGGTCATGCCCGGCGGCAGCACGCTGCGCGCCGAGATCGCCGAGCGCCTCGGCGGCTACACGTATCCGCCCGACACGCGGGCGCTCAAGGTCGATCTCGCGGCGATCCGCGATCGGATCACCAAGGACACCGCCTTCTCCGCGGGGCAGCGGCAGGCGATCGAGGCGGCGATCGCGGACTTCTCGCCCACGAGGAAGATCCGGTTCCGGAGCTCGACCAACGTGGAGGACAGCGCGGTCTTCACGGGCGCGGGCCTCTACGACAGCTACAGCGGCTGCCTGGCCGACGACCAGGACGCCGACGAGGTGGGGCCGAGCCACTGCGAGGCCGGCGAGGACGAGGAGCGCGGCGTGTTCCGCGCGATCCGCAAGGTGTACGCGAGCTTCTACAACGACAACGCCTTCCTCGCCCGGCTCCTGTACGGCGTGGACGAGGCCGAGGTCGGCATGGGCGTCCTCGTCCACTACTCCTATCCTGACGAGGACGAGATGGCGAACGGCGTCGCCACGCTCTCGCGCGGGATCCCGCCCACGGACGAGATCAAGATCGTGACGCAGCTCGGGGCGACGTCCGTCACCAACCCGGAAGGGGGAGCGCTGCCGGAGGTCGTGAGCGTGATCAGCGATTTCGGCGAGACGTACGTGCAGCTCCGCGCCGGCTCGACGCTGGTCCCGCTCGGCGATCACGTGATGAAGTGGGAGGACGACTACCGCGCGCTCGCCTCCCTGCTCGGCCGGGTCGAGGAGCGGTTCAGGGAGGTGCACCCGAGCAAGACGGCGTTCCTGCTCGACTACGAGTTCAAGAAGATGAAGCCCGGGGAGCTCGTGGTGAAGCAGGTGCGCGAGGTCTCGGTCCCGAGCACGACGCCGACCCTCACGCCGTTCCTGCTCCCCGAGCCGCAGGAGCTCTGCACGTTCCAGGGCGAGTTCGGCGACGTGTTCGCGAACCACCGGCTCAAGGTGCGCGCGCGCCTCTCGCCGAAGAGCGCGTTCCTCACGCCGGAGGCCCTCGGCGCGACCCTCTTCGAGGACGCGACGCTCGACTACCTCTCTTCCGGCTCGGTGGCGACGCTGACGGGGAGCCCCGCGGCGTGGCCGGGCGCGACGCACACGTACGCCGACCAGACGGCCACGGACGCGTTCGTGGACGGCGACGGGGCCTCGGCGGTCACCTTCGCGCTCGCCACCTCGGCCGTGCCCGAGCTGCTGCCGCCGTCGGTGGGGCCGCTCGTCGCGCTGCGCGATTTCGGGCTCGAGGTCCGCGCCGAGTACGCCACGCCGGTGTCGTCGCTCGACTGGGACGGCACGCCGCTCAGCGTGTCGATGGAGGCGGTGCGGCTCGGCGCCTGCCCCGCGGACGGTCCGCCCGTGGAGGGCGCGCTGCTCCAGGAGCGCTCGCTCGCGTCGGCGTCGTCCAGCGTCCAGGTGGAGACGTCGTTCTACTGGCCGCCTTCCCCGAAGGGCCCGACGGCCGGGTACACGGCGCCTCTCCACAAGTGGGTGGAGACGCGCATCACGGGGCTGACGAGCAGCCCGATCGTGCTCAAGGGCTACCACGCGCAGACGTACCGCCCGGCGCACCACAACTTCTCGGAGGATTTCGTCTTCGAGCCCCGGCTCGAGCCCGGCCTGGACCCGGCGCTCCTCGCCGAGCTCGAAGACAAGGGCATCCGGTGGATCTACGTCCGCACCTCCGACATCGAGGGGGTCCCGCCGCAGATGTGGACCGCCGACGCGGCGGGCGAGTTCACCCAGATCGACTGAGCGCCTCGCGGGCGGCCCGCGGAGCCCCGGCGCGCCGCGCGGCCGCCCGGGGCTCCGCCGGGGCGGTCACTCGTCCTCGCGCTCGTCCCCGAAGAGCACGCCCACCTGGAGCTCGATGGCGTCGAACGGCTCGGCCCTGACGCGCTCGCCCCGCTCCGCGCGGAGCGCCACGAGGTATCCCTCGGGAGTCCACCGGTACACGGTCATCGTCTCTTCCCTGGGATCGATGATCCAGTAGTGAGGCAGCTGGCAACGCTGGTAGACACGCATCTTCTTGACCGTGTCGTTTCGCGCGTTGTCCGGGGAGAGCACCTCGCAGACCCAGTCGGGCCGGATCCGGACGGGGCTCCCGCTGGGGCGCTCGGGCGCGCGTTCGCGACGCCACCCGACGACGTCGGGCCGGTACACCTGGTCCGGCGCGAGCTCGACCTCGACCTCGGTGGCGAACCACCATCCTCCGGGCCAGCGGCCACCGGGGCGCCGCTGGAAGGGGATCTTCACGTGGGCGACGATGGCGGACTGCGCGTCGCCGTGCTCGAACGAAGGCACGGCCTTCTGCATGAGCTCGCCGTTGACGATCTCGTGGAAGCGCTGCTCCTCGGGGATGGCGAGGAGATCCGCCAGCGTGGCGGGGTGTGGCCTCTGCGCAGCGGTGGGCACGCGTCGAGCATAGCGCCTCCGGGCGAGGGGTCGCGTCCCTCCGGATTGTCAAGCAATTTCAATAAATTACGGTCTAGCTCGGCCGCTGCTCCGGGTCACGGCGCGCCGTGGACCGGGGCCGGCGCGCGCGGGGGTTGACGCGCGCGGGCTGCGGATGGACCAGAGGCGCCGGTTCATACCGTCGACGAGGAGAAGATCATGAGCCTTTATGAAAGCTCGTTCCCGCAGATGGCTCGCATGCTCGGTCAGGTGCTGGTCTGGCTCGACAAGGCGCAGGCCTACGCCGAGCAGAAGAAGTTCAACCCAGAGGAGCTCCTGACGGCGCGCCTCGCGCCCGACCAGTGGAACCTCCGGCGTCAGATCCAGACCGTCGCTCACTGGCCGGTGCGGCTGGCCGCGCTCCTCACCGGCGAGGAGCCGCCGGCGCGCGAGGACGCCGAGCAGGAGACGATCGCGGATCTGCGCGCGCGCATCGGGAAGGCGCTCGAGCAGCTGAAGGCGCTGACGCCGGAGCAGCTGAAGGGCGCGGAAGAGCGAACGATCCCGCTGTTCTTTTTGCCGGGCAAGGGCATGAAGGCGGCGGACTTCATGTTCCAGTTCTCGCTGCCCAACTTCTACTTCCACGCCACCACGGCGTACTCGATCCTGCGGCACAACGGGATCGACGTCGGCAAGGGCGACTTCATCGGCGCGCTCGACCTCCGCGACCTGTGACCGCGGCGGCGTTCCCCGCCCCACCAGCCCGCGACGCCGCCCCTCCCCTCGGATGAGCGGTGGGGCGACGCCGGGCCGCCCCGACAGGCTCAACCGCCCCAGTCGACCTTCGGCCTCCCCGGCGGCGTCACGTTCGGCATCTCGTGGAAGAGCGCGCGCCCGAGATCGGGCAGCGGCGCGCACGCCTGCTCTCCCAGGTTGGTCAGCTCGAGCGGATCCTCCAGCACGTTGAAGCAGTGGAACTCGCCGTCCCACTCGCGCGCCTCGATCTTCAGCGGCCCCTGCATCATCCCCCAGTTGCGGAAGGAACACCCCCACACCCACGTGCAGTTCGTGAGCGGCACCGGCGCGACCGTGCGCTCCGGCCGCGTCAACGGGTGCCCCATCATCCGGCCGCGGAACGGCGCGAGCCGCGGCTCGTCCCAGAGGCCCATCAGGTCGAGGAACGTCGGCGCGAGATCGAGGTGCCACACGAACTCGTCCCGCGCGCCCGCGATGCTCGCCCGCTCCTCCGGGGTCAGCGTCCCCTCCGGCGCGTCGATCCACGCGGGGACGAGGATCTCCTCGTCCCACAGCGAGCTCGTGTGGCCGAGCTGCCAGTGCTCCCGGAACGACTCGCCATGATCCGAGGTGTACACGATCACCGTGCGCTCGCCGCTCGGCGTCCCCCGGATGTGCTCGATGAGCCGGCCGACCGCCATGTCCGACAGGTAAACGACGTTGCGATAGTAGTTCTTGAAATGCTCGTTCTTGTCGGGCGCCTTGCTCAGCTCGCTGGGCTGAAAGGGCGCATGCATCGGATCGCTCACGTACGGGAAGTGGATGTTCGAGTAATGCACGACCGCGAAGAACGGCTCGGCGAGCTCGCCCCACTCCTCGATCACGCGATCCGTGAGCTGCCGGTCATAGGCGCCGTAATCGAGGTCGGCGCCCGGATCGAGCTGGGTCGCGACGACCCGGTGCGAGACCGGGATGTCCTGCACATAGAGCCGGGCGTTCCCGAACATGAGGTTCTGGCTCGTCCAGTACGCCGTGTCCCACCCGGCCGCGTGGGCGTAATCCCAGAGCAGCGGGGCCGAGCTGAGCGCCGCGAGGCTCTCCGTCGGGGAGACGCCGGACCAGATGTTCGAGATGGAGATGGCCGTCGTCGAGTCGTGCGCCCGCATCTGCAAGAGCGGCATGCGCGCCGGCGCGGCGGCGTTGGAGAACGGCGTCGCCAGCGCGCAGTCCGGGTCGTACTCGACACACGTCACGTCCGCCCGCTGGCTCTCCTGCAGGATGAGCACGACGTTCCGCGGCCGCGCAGGCCGCGCGGCGAGCGGCGGCACGCGCTCCGGGTCGCGGCGCTGCACCCGCAGATCCGGCGAGTCGTCGGTGATGCCGAGGTGCTCTTTGACCACGGCGGTGATGCCGTGGAAGTAGATCATGTCGGCCGACGACGACTGGATCACCCGGTAGCTCACCGGGATCCTCGTCACGCCGAGCAGCGCGAGCGGCACGAGCGCCGCGGCGACGCGCCGCCGGAGCCGCCGCGGGCGCACGAACCGGCGGGAGAGCCGGAGCGCCGCAAGGGCGAGCCCGAGCGCGACGGCGAAGTGGGCGAGCACGCGCGGGTGCCCGAGCGGGAGCGTGCCCACGATCGACCAGGGGATCGACTGGGAGTGGATCTGCGAGTCGATCGAGCAGTAGATGTTGTAGAGGGCGTGGAAGCCGCCCTGGACGCCGCACGCGAGCGTGAAGAGCGCGACGAACAGGCCGCCCGTCACGCCGCGCAGGGCGCCGCGGCGGCCCGAGGCGACGTAGAGCAGGACGCCCCAGAACCCCAGCGACACGGCGACGGTCGCGGCGTACCCGGCCGCGTGGAGCCGGTCGAACGTGGTCATGTGGCGGGCCCGCCGCAGCACGTCGACGACGAGGAGCCAGAGCGCCGGCGACGCGAGCAGGGCGAGGCCGAGGAGGCGGCGCCGGCGGCGCGCGGCCCGGCGCGCGGCGCGCGGGCGAGCGGCGGGCGCGGCGCCCTGTCGATCGAGGTCCTGCGCCATCCGGATCAGTCGCGGCGAGGCGCCGCCGCGAGGCCGCGGAGGTGGGCCGGGACGTCGACGCTGCCGGCAGGGCCGCCGTAGATCGCGTCGGCGAGCCGGGGCAGGTCGCCGCAGGCGGCGGGCCCGAGGTCGCGCTGCTCGCCGGGGTCGGCGAGCACGTCGTAGCAGTGCCACGCGGTGTCCCAGGCGCGGGATTCGAGCTTCATGTTGCCGCGCATCATCCCCCAGTTCTTGAACGCGCAGCCCCAGATCCCGGTGCAGTTCGTGAGCGCCAGCGTCGCCGGCCCCGGCGACGGCCGGAGCAGGCTGCGGCCGACCATCGCCGCCCGGTAGCCCGCGAGCGCCGGCTCCTCCCACAGGCCCATGAGGTCGAGCAACGTCGGCGTCACGTCCGTGTGGAAGACGAGCTCGTCCCGCGCGGCGCGCAGCGCGGACTCCTCCGCGGCCGTCAGCGTGCCCGGCGGCGCGTCGACCCAGCCGGGCACCCGGATCTCCTCGTCGAGGATGGATCCCGTGTGGCCGAGCTGGCCGTGCTCGCGGAACGCCTCGCCGTGATCCGAGGTGAAGACGATCACCGTGCGCTCGCCGACCGGAGAGCGCCGGACGAAGTCGATGAGCTCGGCGATCGCCGCGTCCTGCCGGTAAACCGCGTTCCTGTAGAAGTTGCGGTACGCCTCGTTGTCGTCCGGCGCCTTGCTCTCGAGGGCCGGCTGGAACGGCGCGTCCTCCGGGTCGACAAGGTACGGGACGTGGGTGTTGCCGAAGTGGGCGACCGCGAGGAACGGCTCGCGCAGCGAGAGCAGCTCGGATCGCGCGCGCGCCGACAGCTTCCGGTCGTCGGCCCCGAGATCGATGTCGGCGAGCGGATCGAGCTCGGTCGCGCCGCACTGGTGCGAGACCGGCAGGTCCTGCACGTAGAGGCGCGAGTTCGCGAACATCATGTGGTGGCTGGTCCAGTAGGCGCCGTCGAAGCCGGCGGCGTCCGCGTAATCGAAGACGAGCGGCGCGGTGTGGAGCTCCTCGCGCGTGGCGATCGGCTGGAGGCCGGACCAGAGCACCGCGAGCCCGATCGCCGTCGTCGAGGCGTTCGAGCGCATCTGCGTTAGCGGCAGCCGGCCGGGCACCGCCGCGTCGATGCGCGGCGTGCCGGGGCACCCGGAGGGCGCCGCGCCGGCGGCCGCGGGCGCCGAGCACGTGACGTCGGCGCGCACGCTCTCGGTCAGGATGAAGAGCACGTTGCGCCGCGGGCCGGGCTTCGGGGTCAGCGGCGGCAGCGCGGGCGGCGTGCGGAGGCCGGGGCGCACCTGCGCCGTGGTCTGGACGCCGACGAGCTCCTTGATGAGGCCGCCGATCGCGTGGAAGTAGATGACGTCGGGCGTGGACGCCTGCACCGTGCGGTACGAGCAGGGCAGCACGAAGGCGGCCACCACGCCCGCGGGCGCGGCGAGGCGCGCGGCGCGGGCCCACGCCGTGCGCCCGGGGCGCACGATCCGCCGGCCGAGCCAGACGAGCGCGACCGCGAGCAGGAGCGGCGGGAGGACCGAGTGGAGGAAGTTCTCCCCGTCGGCCCGGAGCTGGCCGAAGAGGCTCGCGGAGAGCGAGGTCCCGAACAGCGTGGCGTCGAGGTTGAGGTACGTGGCGTACTGGCGGTGGAAATAGAGCTGGCCGCCGAGCGAGAGCGTCGCGAGCGTCACGAACAGCAGGGCCGCGATCCACCGCGACGCGCCCCGCCGCGACGAGGCCGCGAACAGCAGGAGCCCCCAGAGCGCGGCGCTCTCGACCATCGCGCCGAGGTAGCTCGCCGCGTGCTTGGCGCTCAGGTCGAGCAGGCGATCGCCGCGGATGCGGACGTCCGCGAGCACGACGAGGAGCAGCGGAAGCGCGAGGAACAGGCGGCCATAGCGGCGCCGGGCGCGGGCGAGGGAGCGCAGCCGCGCGCGCGCCGCCGCGCGATCCGGGCCGAGATCGCGGGCGAGGCCGCGGGACGAGCGGCTGGCGGCGTCGGCGTCGGCCGCCGGAGGATCGTTCAACGGCTGGAACGGGTGCACGGGTCGCGCGCGAGTGTAGCCAGGGCGTGGCGAGTCGGGAACGTTTCTGCGGCGGGTCGGTGGCGCCCCGATGACGGTTCAGGCTAGTCGGGGGGCGGACGGGCGGAGAAAACCCTTCGACAGCCGCCCGAGGCGTGCCATGAGAGGCGTCCGACATGGCGGAGCAGCTCTTCCTGAACGGGTTGCGCGGCGCTCAGCAGGCCCGAGAGGCCGCCGCGCCGCCGGCCGAACCGTCCTCGTCCCCCGCAGCCGGCGCGCCGCCCCCCGCAGCCGGCGCGCCGCCCGAGCCGCGACCGTCCCCTGGCGCGCCGGCGCCCGAGCCGCCGCGCCAGACGGCGGCGAGGCTCAGCGCCGAGCTCGAGGCGGCGCTCGTGCGCGAGCTGATGGCGGCGTACCAGAGCCTCAACTACACGCATTTCCGGCGAAAGCTGCGCCCTCCGTCGATCGAGCTGTCCGACGCCGCGAGCCGGCTCGGGCGCTGGATGTCCGAGGCGCGCGCGATCGAGATCTCGCGGCCGCTCGTGCTGACGCAGCCGTGGGGGGTCGTGATCGAGGTGCTCAAGCACGAGATGGCGCACCAGTACGTGCACGAGGTGCTGGGCGTCACGGACGAGGCGGCGCACGGGCCGGCGTTCCGCGAGGTGTGCGAGCGCCTGGGCATCGACGCGACGGCGTCCGGGATGCCGTCGGCGGACGCGGGCGGCGCGGCGCGCGGCGACGGGAGCGTGGACGGCGCGGACGCCCGGATCCTCGACCGCATCGCGCGGCTGCTCGCGCTCGCGGACAGCCCGAACGCGAACGAGGCGCAGGCGGCGATGAGCGCCGCGCAGCGGCTGATGCTGAAGTACAACCTCGACGTCGCGAAGGCGCGCGCCGCGCGGCAGTACGGCTTCCGCCACCTCGGCGCGCCGAGCGGGCGCGTGGGCGAGAGCGAGCGGATCGTCGGGGGGATCCTCGGGAAGCATTTCTTCGTCGAGGCGATCTGGGTGCCGGTCTACGCGCCGCTCGAGGGCAAGCGGGGCAGCGTCCTCGAGATCTGCGGGACGCCGGCGAACCTCGAGATGGCGGCCTACGTGCACGCGTTCCTGCACCACACGGCCGAGCAGCTGTGGAATGAGCACAAGCGGACGCACGGCGTGAAGGGCAACAAGGACCGTCGGACCTACCAGGCCGGCGTGATGCTCGGGTTCCTCGAGAAGCTGAACGCGGAGCGGAAGGTGTCCGCGGAGCAGGGGCTCGTCTGGGTGAGGGACGCCGACCTGGACGGCTACTACCGGACGCGCCACCCGCACGTGCAGCACCTGCGTCACGCGGGCAACCAGCGGACGCCGGCGCACGCGCACGGGCGCGAGGCGGGACGGAAGATCGTGCTGCACCGCCCGATGCAGGGGGCGACCGGCGAGCGGGGCATGCTGCTGCCGCCGGGCAAGAAGGGCTGAGCGCCGCGGTCGCCGGCGTCCGACCCGGGCCGGGTCGGACGCCGGCGACGGCGCGCGGCCCGCATCTGGAGGGCGGCGCGCGCTCGACGGGCGCGTTGACGGGGATGGAGCGGTTCCGGCACGATGGCCCGGTGCGCGGGCCAACCTAGGAGAAGAACGAGATGCCGCTCCGGTTCACCATTGAAGAGCGATTCGATGCGTCGCCCGAGGATGTCTTCCGGCTCGCGACCGACATCGACTCCTTCGGCGACTGGATGCCGAATTTCGTGCGGGTGGAGAAGCTCACGGGCGACGTCGCCGGCAAGGGTACGATGTGGCGTGAGACCCGCAAGATGTTCGGCAAGGAGTCGACCGAGCTGTTCGAGGTCACGGCGGCAGAGCCCGGCAAGAGCCTGGACCTCTTCGTCGACGGGAAGAAGGGCACGACGGGGCGCGGGGAATACCGCTTTCGCTACGTCTTCGAGCCCCAGGGCGCCGGGACGCTGCTCCGGATGGATGGCGAGATCGCCGGGATGGGGTGGTTCATGGAGACGCTCGGGCGGCTGTTCATCGGCAGCTTCAAGAAGGCCGTGCACGGGGATCTCAAGGCGATGAAGACGCACCTGGAGCGGCGGCGCGCGAGCTAGAGCACCGACGATGAGGCAGCCCCGAGGTCAAGGGCTTTAGCGCTCTCTTTCCGCGGCTGGCCGGCTTCGGCTCGGCAGCGGCAGCACTCGGCGTCGTCGGTGCAGGTCGTTTCGGCATGGACGTCTCCCTTCGCCCTGGCGGGCGTCGTTACGGTTGGGCTGGAGCGCCGCGTCGCGTGCGCAGGAGCGAGCTGACGACGCCGGCGCGGTCTCTCCCCACACGGGGTTCCTGCGCTGCCCGAACGGGTCGTAGCTGCGCCGCTCGATCACGTCGCCGTCCTCGTCGGTGAGCGCGTCGACCGAGCCGAGGTGATCGACATGCACGTACCGCGTGCCGGCGTCCGAGCCTCCGCGGGTCACGATCGCCACCACGCGCTCCGGCGAGTGGACGTGGTACCGATGCTCCACGGTGCCCGACGCCCGATCGGTGACCCTCTCGTACAGATCGCCGAAGTAGAGCGTCTCCTTCTCCGGCGTGGTCTTGCGGATCCGCTGCTGGTCGCCGTCGTAGCCGAACGTGATGGTGCTCGCGCCCTGCGTGATGCGCTCCGGCAGGTCGAACGGCGTGTAGTGCACCGTCGTGCCGCCGGGCCGCGCGATCTGATTGCCGACGGCGTCATAGGTGAAGTTGTCGGCGCCGGCGCCGGTGACCGCGTGTGGGTGCAGCGGGTCATCGTACGAGAGCGTTCCAATGTCCGATTTGAAGGTGAGATTGCCGTTCGGGTCGTGGCCGTACCGGAGCGCGCAGGGCGCCGACGCCCTCTCGATGTCGCCGAAGTACGCGCACGTGAGCCGCTGGAGCGGATCGTAACGGAAGCGCTCCGTCGTGTTCTCGGCCTGGAGCGCGTCGGTGCGGCGCGTGAGATTGAGGAGATCGTCGAACCCGTAGTCCAGGTCCTGCACTTCACCCGCGCCGCTCCGCGTCACCATGTGCCTCAGGCGCTGCTTGTCGGCGAAGTAGCTCCGCTCCGTGATGACGCCGTTGCCGAACACCTCCTCCTGGAAGCGCCCCGCGTCGTCCACGTCCGTCAAGCGCCAGTAGGCGGAGCCCGTTGCGCGGTCGCGCACGGCGATCCCATGGCCATGCGCGTCGTGGTCGTGGTCCACGACGAACGGCGCCGCGCCGGCCGGCGCCGGATACGTGACCGCCTCGACGCGGCCGAGCTCGTCGTAGCCCAGCCTGGCCTCCAGGGGAGCGCGCTCGCCATCGATGCGGAGCGAGAGCGTGTCGAGCTGGCCGCGGTCGGTGTACCCGTACGTCTTCTCCGCGTCAGGGCTCGCGAGCGCGTGGAGCTTTCCGATCCCGTGCGCCGCGGTGTCCCAGGTCCACGTGGTCGTCACGCGCTCGGCGCCGTCCCGGTCCACGCGCGTGCGCGGTCGCCCGAGCGCGTCGTAGGTCCATGTGCTTTCTCGCCCGAGCGCATCGGTCGACGAAACCAGCTCGCCGAAGCCGTCATGGATCGAGACCGTCGTGCCCCGATCGGGGTCGTCGAGCTGCCGGACGCGGCCGAACGCGTCGCGCGTCGTGCGCGTCACCGCCCCGCCTGGATCGGTGACCGTGTGCGGCATGCCGAACGGACCGTAACTGTAGCGGGTGATCCCGTCGGCGGCGTCGGTGATCGACGCAGTTCGCCCCAGCGGATCCTGCTCGGTCACGGTCATGTGATCGAGCGGGTCGACGACGCGCACGCGCCAGCCGTCGTACTCGGTCGCCGTGACCGCATTCCACGCCGTCGTATGCCGCACCTCGCGGCCTACCGCGTCGTACTCATAGCGATCGTACAGCCTCTCGCGCTCGGGGGTATCTTCGCGGACCGGCACCGAGCGCCGCGCGATATGCTCGCCCAGCGCGTCGTAGCCAAAGCTGTCCGCGCCCGCGCCGATGACGGCGTGCGGGTGCAGCGGGTCGTCGTACGAGAGCGTGCCGGCATCCGGCGCGAAGGTGAGGTTTCCGTTCGGATCGTGGTCGTAGCGGAGCGCGCACGGCGCCGTCGCGCTCTCGACGTCGCTGAAGTACGCGCACGTCAGCCGCTCGAGCGCGTCGTACCTAAAGCGCTCGTTCCGGTGCCGCGGCTGCAGCGCGTCGGTGTGCCTCGTGAGGCTGAGCCGCTCGTCATAGCCATAGCCGAGGTCCTGCACCGCGGTCGCCCCGCTCCGGGTGACGACGCTCTTCAGCCGCTGCTTGTCCGCGTAGTAGCTCCGCTCGGTGACGGCGCCGTTGCGGGATGCCTCCTCGCGGTAGCGGCCGGCGCTGTCCACGTCGGTCAGCCGCAGAGTTAAACCTCCTCCCAGTGAAGATTTTGGGGCACAACCCCCTGATCCAAGAAGTCGGCGACAGCACTTTCAACCAGTTGCCACGGTAGGCAATGGCGACGCGAAATGGGTGAGGGTGTCCCGCCGCTTAGGAATTCAACAAATTCGTTGTCTTTGACCGTTGATCCGGTGGTTGCCATAAGATATGGCGGCCCGCCGTTGGCGGGAGTGAATTGAACACATCCTAGCTCTCGGCCGACGCCTACCAAGAGGGTCCCAGAGTCCGTTTCTAACGAACAGATGAACGGCTCGCGTCCCTGCAGCGATCGGAGTGCTTCAAGTATCTCTGTCGGCGCGAGGCGGCGGCCGTTTAGTGGATTGGACGGATCTTCATAATCGCAGAAATTTGCGTTCATCTGACATTCCCTCGAAACGGTACACGGGTGCCGTTCGGCAGTACGACGGTGAGTTGGCTTCCGGGCGGAAGCATGTCCGGAAGCAGTCTAGAGCAATTGGGGCAGATTCGAGGGTTGTTGATGTGCAAGGTTGCTGACGAAGCCCCTTCCGTGCGCATCAGCGCAGCGGCGTGGCCTTCGACATGAGTGCGAGTAAAGGCATCAAAACCGGGGCTCCCCTTCAGCATGGTCGCTGCCGGTCCCTTCAATCCACTCCCGAGCGGCACTTGGGCGCCGCTTTCCAGCGTCAGAATACCGCGCGTGAGAGGCTGCGGCGGGACGAATGGGAGTTGGAGCTGCGTGCCCGCTCGTGCGGCCCCCACGGCTGCCGCCGACTCCTCCGCGAGCGCCCCCAGCCCCTTCCCCATCCCGAAGACGGTGGCTGCTGCGAGGATCATCGCCTTGGTCCCCGCCGCGCCCGCCTCCCGGTAGTCGCCTCCGTCGATCGCGAGGGCCGTGTCCGCGGCGCCCAGCCCGATGTGGTAGAGCGGGTTCACGGCGTTCAGCGCGCCGAGGAGCCCGCCCTCTTCGTACCCCGCCCACGCCGCGCTGCCGAGCTCGTATCCGCTGTAGATCCCGAGCGTCAGCGCGTTCAGTGCCAGCGACCGCGCGACCCCCGCCGCCAGCTCGCCCGTCCCCTCCGCGGCGCCGAGCAAGCTCAGGCCAACCACGGTGCTGGCGCCCGTGTGCTCCGGCGCCGTGCTCACCGGCTGCGGCACATACCCGGACGCGCTACCGGTCGTGCTGACGTCGATCGGCGGCATGGCGCCGCCCGTCTCGGCAGCCACGATGTTCCTATCGGCGTCGGAGCGCGTTTCGTGCTTCTGCAACGGGACGACGCGCAGATCGAGTCCGAGCGGCGCCAGGTCGAGCACTTCCCACCTGAGCTCCGCGCCGGGCGGCGGTGGCGAGCGAGCCCCGTCCTGCGGGAGCGCTTGTTGAAAGCCGCCCGGATCGACGTACGCGAGGGGGTTGTTCAACACGTAGCTGTACGGATTCCAGCTCTGCCCGAAGGACGGGATCGAAACGATCGGGTCCGTGGTCAAGAACCGCCCGATCCTGGGATCGTACATCCTGCCCTTCATGTTCACGAGCCCGAGCTCGTCGTCGCTCTCGTGCCCGGTGAACCCCTGCGTCGTCTCGCTGGAGAACGACGCCGGCGGGCGCTCTCCCCACACGGGGTTTCTGCGCTGGCCGAACGGGTCGTAGCTCCGCCGCTCGATCACGTCGCCGTCCTCGTCGGTGAGCGCGTCGACCGAGCCGAGGTGATCGACATGCACGTACCGCGTGCCGGCGTCCGAGCCTCCGCGGGTCACGATCGCCACCACGCGCTCCGGCGAGCGGACGTGGTACCGGTGCTTCACGGCGCCCGACGCCCGATCGGTGACCCGCTCGTACAGGTCGCCGAAGTAGAGCGTCTCCGTCTCCGGGGTCGTCTTGCGGACCCGCTGCTGGTCGCCGTCGTAGCCGAACGTGATGGTGCTCGCGCCCTGCGTGATGCGCTCCGGCAGGTCGAACGGCGTATAGCGCACGGTCGTGCCGTCCGGCCGCGCGATCTGATTGCCAACAGCGTCGTACGCGAAGCTGCCCGCGCCCGCGCCGGTGACGGCGTGCGGGTGCAGCGGGTCATCGTACGAGAGCATGCCAATGTCCGACTTGAAGGTGAGATTGCCGTTCGTGTCATGGCCGTACCGGAGCGCGCAGGGCGCCGACGCGCTCTCGACGTCGCCGAAGTACGCGCAGGTTAGCCGCTGGAGCGGATCGTAACGGAAGCGCTCCGTCGTGTTCTCGGGCTGGAGCGCATCGGTGCGGCGCGTGAGATTGAGGAGATCGTCGAACCCATAGTCGAGGTCCTGCACCTCACCCGCGCCGCTCCGCGTCGCCATGTGCCTCAGGCGCTGCTTGTCGGCGAAATAGCTCCGCTCCGTGACGACGCCGTTGCCGAACACCTCCTCCCGGAAGCGCCCCGCGTCGTCCACGTCCGTCAGGCGCCAGTAGGCGGAGCCCGTTCCGCGGTCGCGTACGGCGATCACGTGGCCATACGCGTCGTGGTCGTAGGCCACGGCGAACGGCGCCGCGCCGGCCGGCGCCGGATACGTGACCGCCTCGACGCGACCGAGCTCGTCGTAACCCAGCCCGGCCTCCAGCGGAGCGCGCTCGCCGTCGATGCGGAGCGAGAGCGTGTCGAGCTGGCCGCGGTCGGTGTACCCGTACGTCTTCTCCGCGTCAGAGCTCGCGAGCGCGTGGAGCTTTCCGATCCCGTGCGCCGCGGTGTCCCAGGTCCACGTGGTCGTCACGCGCTCGGCGCCGTCCCGGTCCACGCGCGTGCGCGGTCGCCCGAGCGCGTCGTACTCCCATGTGATTTCTCGCCCGAGTGCATCGGTCGAAGAAACCAGCTCGCCGAAGCCGTCATGGATCGAGACCGTCGTGCCCCGATCGGGGTCGTCGAGCTGCCGGACGCGGCCGAGCGCATCGCGCGTCGAGCGCGTCACCGCATCGCCTGGGTCGGTGACCGTGTGCAGCATGCCGAACGGGCCGTAACTGTAGCGGGTGATCCCGTCGGCGGCGTCGGTGATCGACGCGGTTCGCCCCAGCGGATCCAGCTCGGTCACGGTCACGTGATCGAGCGGGTCGTTGACGCGCACGCGCAGGCCATCGTACTCGGTCGTCGTGACCGCGTTCCATGGCGTCGTATGCCGCACCTCGCGGCCTACCGCGTCGTACTCATAGCGATCGTACAACCTCTTGCGCTCGGGCGTATCTTCGCGGACCGGCACCGAGCGCCGCGAGATGTGCTCGCCCAGTTCGTCGTAGCCAATCTCCTGCAGGATGCGCTTCGCATCGCCCGACCCCTGCGCCGGCTCCGGCTCGGGCCCGTACCACCACCAGCGGATCGGCCGGCCGAGGCTATCGAGCTCGACCGTGTCGTCGGCTCCGCCGGTCGTGGTTCTCCGCTGCATCACGCGCCACGCGTCCTGCGCCGGGCCGCCGTCCTTGGCGCGGGAGAGCGTGACCGTCGTCGTCGTGCCATCCGGGCGCGTCTCGACGCCGAGGCGCCCGAAGCCGTCGTACGCCCACGTCGCCACGAGCTGATTCGGATCGACCTGCTTGAGGAGCACGCCGAGCGCGTCGTCGAGCTCCACGAGCGTGGTGTGCCCGGCCGCGTTTACGTACTTCTCGGGGAACATGCCCTCCTCGTCGAAGTCCGTGCTGGAGGTTCGCTGGTGGCCGAAGGCGTCCTCCGCCGTGATGCCGGTGATGTTTCCGAAGTCGTCGCGCGCATAGGCGATCGTCAGCTTCGTGTCCGGCAGACCGTCGTCGCTCTCGGTGGATTCGGTCTCCACCTCGCCGTAGATCGTCGTGGTCCGCGTGACGTTCCGGCACTGCGACATCCCCGCCGCCGCGCTGCACTCCTTCTGCGTCTGGAGCTGGCCGAGGACCCAGCGCTCGGTGTCGTTCTTGAACGTCCGCGTGACCTCGAACGTCAGGTCGACGCCGCTCGTCGAGCCCTCCTCGGCGCGCACATTGCCGAACGTGTCGAAGTCCGTCACCGTCGACACGGAGTCGCGCAGCAGCGTCGCGCTGCCGCCTCCAGCCTCGACCTCCCGCACGTACGCCTCGATGGATGTCGTCGCGCCGTTTGGGGTCCGATAGACGCCTTGCGCTCGCCTCACCCGGCGCTCGGTCGGCAGCGTGAAGTACGTCGCCCCGTCGTTCGTCGGAACGAGCGTCCGCGTCACGTCCACGAACGAGAGCTCGATCTGCTCCGGTCTGGGCTGGCTCGCCAGCCCAGGCGCCCAGCGCCATGTCCGCTGGACGCTGCCCGCGAAAGGAAAGACCTGGAGCTCGTCGTCGAAGGTGACGTGATCGTACGCGTCGAGCGTCGCGGCGCCCGTGTCCAGGTCGGTGACGAGCCGCTCACCGAACCCGAGAAATCCCCGGCCCAACCCGTGGTAGCGCCCGTCGCGGTAGCTGACCTCGAAGCGCCGCGGTCTGTCCGCCCCGTTGTTGAGGGCGTACGCGCTGACCACCCGACGAGGCCCGACCACGCAGCGGCGCGGATAGCCGCAGTCGTCCGCCGCGCCGGAACGCGCGACGTACAGCGGGCCCTCGCGCGCCGGATCCTCCGCCCTGTCGCCCGTCGCCGCCGACGCGTCGGTCAGATGCCCGTACGAGATGCTCACGTTGGGCACAAAGCCCGGCTCGGTCGGGTCGTGCGCGTTCATCCCGTCGGAGACCGCGACCAGGAGATCCTGGTCGGCCGAGAGGTTCCGGAACACGTTGAACGCGCCGCCGAGCGACAGGATCACATCCTGCGCGCCGTCCCCGTCGACGTCGCCGGCGCGCGGCCCGCGCGGATCGGCGAGGGTGACCGCGTCGCCGAGGCTGGCCTCGAACGGCAGCCTCGGGTCGACCAGCCTGAACGGCGGCCCCGCGCGGTCGCCCGTCGCGAGGAAGACGGCCCACGACGGTAGCGCGTCGGAGCCGCCCAGCAGCATGCCTGGTGGCACCGGCATGAGGAGATCCTGCCGCCCGTCGCCGTTGACGTCGAGCGGTACGGCGAACCGGAAGAACGCGTCCTGATCGGGAAAACCGAACAGATCCCCGAAACTGAACGCGTCTACGGTCCGGAACGACGAGGCCACGAAGGTCGGCCCCGTGTTGAAGAAGGTATAGAGCTGGTGGTCCCCCGGGCCGGATTCGACGGCATCGGGGAGGCCGTCGCCGTTCGCGTCGAGAAAGACGACGCGGCCCCCGGGCCACACGACGGGCAGCTCGGTGTCGATCACCTCCCAGCGCCCCTCGCCCCGGCGCATGATCGCGTCGTAGCTTTCGCCGAGGAGGACCGTCCCGTCGCCGAACCGCCGCAGGGACGGCACGACGAGATCGACCTTGCCGTCGGCGTCGATGTCGAGCGTGTGGAGCTCCGTATCGCAGGGATAGCCGGTGAGCAGCTCGATCGATTCGCCCGCGGGGTCGAAGCCCGCGGGCGTCGCGCCGCGCGCTGGTCGCCAGGGGTGGACGGCCCACACGGCAGCGAGCGGGAGCGGAGCTTGTCCCTCGCGGGCGTGGTCCTCGCACTGGATCAGATCCGGCATGCCATCGCCGTCCAGATCGGCCAGGTGCATCGACCCGCCGGGGCTGCTCAGGCTCGGCGGCGCGGGCGTGACCCCGAGCGGGAACGGCCTGCGGATGCCCGTGTCGTGGAGCGCGAAGGTCCAGTCCGGCCGGGACAGGAGCACATGCCACGTCGTCTTGGCATCGTAGACGTCGTGGAGCAGCACGTCCATCCGCCCATCGTCGTCGTAGTCCAGGACCGTCCCGAGCTCGGGCTGAAGAAGGGCGGGATCGGAGGGCCCCACCGGATCGGCGACCGTGGGCCACTCTTCGAGGAAGGCGAGCTCCGCCGGCGCGAGAAAGGACGGCGAGGCGCGCAACCCGACGTTTCGCGCCACCCGCCACGCGGTGATCGGATTCCTCGGCGTGCTGAGCCCCGCGACCATGTCCGGGATCACGAGGTCGTCGCGCCCGTCGGCGTCGAGGTCGAACACCATCGGGCTCGCCCTCTCGGAGACCGGCTCGTCGATGTCCGTCGTCACCCGCTCGAATCCGGGCCTCGCGTGGCTGTACTGAAAGCGTGTGGGAGGCTTGCAGACCCTGTCGCTCGCGCATTCCTCGACCTCGGTCAGGAGCGTACGGCTCGTCGTCGGGCTGAGCTCATAGCGGAATCCGTAGCTCCGGACCAGCGCATCGCCCGGACCGAGCATCTGGATCTCGTCGAGGCGAAGCGAGCGCTGGAGCGCCATGCCGCCCGAGTAGCCGGTCCGAATGGCGGCCGGATCCTTCGTCGCGTACACGAAGCGCACCGCCCGCGAAGGCTCGAGCGACGGCGTTCCTTCAAAAGCCGTGTAGCGGATCTCGTCGACCGCGTACTCGGCGGCATGGCCGTCCTCCGCCTCGGCGAGGCAGTACGCATACGTCATGGCGTTGCCGCGGCCGTCGCGGGCCTTGTTCGCGAGCCACGCGCGCGGAACGCCGCCCCGCGCGAGGGGCTTGCTGCCCTCGGTGCGCCCGTACTCGACGACGCGGCCGGACGGCACGTACGCCTCGAAGAAGAGCGCCTCGGCGGGCGCTCCGCCATCCGCAGTGTAGTGCCCGACCACCTTGACGAAGGTGTCCGGGAACGTCCGGTACTCGATGATCCCCGGCCCCTCTCCCACGGGGACGAGGCGCTGGCCGTCGAGGCAGAGCGCGTCGTCGCCGTCGTACCGCACGCCGCGGATCTCGCCGTCCTGCGCGAGGCTCCTGGGACATCGCGTGATCGCGGACAGCCCGGCGATCGAGAACCCGGCGCCGAGCACGCCGTCGCCGCCGTCGCTCCGATAGACCACCTCGATCCGAGGCCCCATGCCCGCGCGCGAGGGCGGGGCGGCCAGCTCCATGGTGTACACGGCCTCCCCGGTGCTCGTGATGGAGAACGCCCCCGGGAGGGTGCCGGCGGCGACGGTCTCGACCGCCGGCGCGGGGCGCTCCGCGGCAGGGCCGTGTGCGCGCTGGGTCCGGCAGGCGATGACGCCCTGACGCGGATCCACGGGCGGATCGCCGGAGATGCACTCGCACCCCCCCTGCGCGAGCACGCATGCGAGAAACATCAAGAGCGGGGTGAGGGCCCGCAGCACATCCCGCAGAACGCACGCCATCGCAGCCTCCGTCGCACCGAGGAGGCCATGGCGCCGCGACCCGCGTCAAGCGATGAGCGTGAGTCGGCACCCGTTCCCTATGCTGAGCTCCAGGCATTCATCAGGATGTCTGTGCCTGGCTGGCGTCCATGCGGTAACAGGGATCGCGCTGCGTCGATAACGCTTTCGGCCGTCCGCGCCGGAGGCGCAGCACGGACCGCTCGATTGGACGGTGCATCGACATCATCGCCCGCCCATCGCCCTGGGCATGGCCCTGGCGGCGCTCGGCGAGGGCGACCATGTCATCGCCCAGCGAGCCCAGCGAGCCCAGCGAGCCCAGCGAACCAGCGAACCAGGAAGGAGCGAGGCTTCGAGAAATCGCTTGACTCCGCCCGCCTGCGCGTGATGCCTTGACGATCAAGGGAGGTATTCTGCGTGGCAACGTCCATCCCCTTCGATCCGACTCCATACCTGCGTCCTCCGAAGCTCGACGTCCGGCAGGGCGTCGCGCTCGCGATCGCGCTCCTCTCGGCGCTGCCGAGGGACGCGACCGCCGGCATGAAGCGCACGGCGCGCGCCGTACGCAAGGCGACGCTCGCCATGAACAAGGCGTGGGACCAGAAGCGGCGCGCGGCCGGCGCCCCGAAGCCCGCGAGCAAGGTCAAGGCGGACCACCGCGTCGATACCGCCTGGGCCGCCCTGAAGATGCGCGTCGATGCCTGCGCCCTCTTGCCGGCCCCGGCGCACCCGAGGGCCGAGCGAGCCAACGAGATCTCGCGGCTCTTGTTCCCGGAAGGCCTCGAGTTCCTCAAGCTCTCGATGGATCTGGAATGGGCCGAGAGCAACGCCCTCCTCGGCCGGATCGCCGAGGACGACGCGCTCGGCAAGGACCTCGTCGCCATCGCGGGCCAGGAGTTTTTGGCCGAGGTGCGCGCCGCCCATGAGGCCTATGGCGAGGTCCTGGGGATCACGAAGGCGCACGAGACGCCCGCGGACGTGGCGGCCCTGCGCGAGCCGCTCCGGGAGCTCGTGGGCGCGATCGGCGATTACCTGCTTCAGGTCGTCGCCAGCGTCGATCGCGAGAGGCCGGAGACGGTCCAGTCGGCGCGCGCGGCGCTGGCCCCGCTGGACCGCCTGCGCCAAGCCGCCGCGCGGCGGGCGGCCGGCAAGAGCGGCAAGGGCGGGCCGGCCGCGGACGAGCACGAGGACGACGAGGAGGCGCTCCCCGAGATCGAGCTCGACACGCCGGTCCCGGACGTGCCGCAGTAGCCGCCCCGTTCCAACGGCGCCGGCGGCGCCGCCCCCTCGTGCAACGTTGCCGCCTCGGACGACCCACGGCGCCTCGAACTTGTACAAGGTTGCCGCCTCGGACGACCCACGGCGCCTCGAACTTGTACAAGGTTGCCGCCTCGGACGACCCACGGCGCCTCGAACTTGTACAAGGTTGCCGCCTCGGACGACCCACGACGCCTCGAACTTGTACAAGGTTGCCACCCCGGACGACCCGGTCTCCTTCAGTTCACGCCGATCCGTCTTTGTTGACCTGGTGCGCGTCGCCAGGCACCATCCCCGCGCGGCGCCCGGCTGGCCTGCCTGCATGGCTGGAGGCTCGAACCCGGCTCGCCACCCGTCCTCTAACAAGCTGTTGAGGTGCTTTGATGCGCGTTCGTACGATTTTCTTGCTCTGCCTTGCGCCCTTCGTCATCGGCTCGCTCCAGGGCTGCGGCGACGACTCCAACTCGGGCGGCGGCGGCGAAGACGGGCCGCTCGGCGCTTGCCCGCCCGACTCCGCGGCGGAGCAGGCGGCGGGCCTGGATGCGCTCCAGGGCAACTGCAATATCTGTCACTCGACGACGAAGGTGGGGGCGGCGGCCCGCGCCAACGCGCCCGAGGGCGTCAACGTCGACGATCCGGCGTATGTCAGCGGGAACGCGGAGAAGATCTACGAGGAGATCGAAGAGGGCGCGATGCCCCCGACCGGCCGGCTCCAGGACGCCACGGTCGAGTCCATCCGGGTCTACCTCGCCTGCGAAACGCAGTAGCACCCCGCCCCCACCCCTCACGCTTCGTCCGAACGCCGGCGCGCCGCCCCGCGAGGCGGCGCGCCAGCGGTCCCGCCAAGGGCCGCCCGGCCCGCTTGCAGGTCCCGCCAGAGCAGCGATAACGTGGCCGCGGCACACCCCGGGACATCCCATCCCGGAAGCACGACGGCTCCCTTCGACATGAGACTCGACCCGAGGCGTTTACAGCGGGGCTTCAGTTTTGCTGTAGCGTTGACGATTACCCTCTCGGCCTCCGGGTGCTCCGACGACCTCCCCGAGGGCGAGGGCGCCGGCGGACAGGCGGGGCACGGGACCACCACGACGAGCGGCGCCGGCGGAGACGGCGGCAGCGCCGGCGGAGACGGCGGCAGCGCCGGCGGCGGGGGCGGCGGCGGCGGCAGCGGGGACGGCGGCAGCGCCGGCGGCGGGGGCATGGACGCAGCGCCGGACTTCGCGCTGTTCATCGTCCCCGCCACCATCGACATCCCCTATGACGGGCTGACGTCCGTCGATCTCTCGATCCGTCGATTCAACGGCTTCGACGAGCCGATCGAGATCATCGTCAACGCACCTCCCGCCGGGCTCGTGTACACGCCGCTCACGCTGCCGCCCGACGCCGCGTCCGGCGCGCTGGAGGTCGGAGCCTCGGGCGAGCTCACGGCGGGCACAGCCTTCAACCTCGAGCTCGTGGCCCGCGCGGAGGACCTCCTGCGCTTCGCCGCGGTCGCCGCCACCGTGGTGACCGCCTCGCCCTGATCGCCTCGGGCCCCGGCGCGCCGCTGCCTCGAGCGCTGTGCGACCGCGCGATCCGGAGTATGGTGCAGGCATGTTCAGGCTGGATGCCCGCTCCGGGGCCGCGCTCGCGCTGGCCTCCGCGCTCGCGCTGACCGCCGCGCTCGGCGCCTCCTGCGCCGGCGCGCCCCCCGCGCAGCGCGGGACCGCGGCCTGCCCGCCGCGCTGCCCGCAGCCGACGGCGCCGCCGCCCCCAGCGCCGCCGGGGCCCGTCGTGCCGGGCACGGCGGGCGAGGCCCCGGTGTTCGACCCCGAGCGCCTCACGCTCGTGCTGGACGACCCGCGGCTCGCGCCGGTGCAGAAGCTCGTCGCCCAGGAGGCGTACGCGAGCGCGGCCGCCGCCATGGCCCAGGCGCTCTCCGCGCCCCTGCCGCCCGCGGACGCAGCGGCGTTTCGCTACCAGCTCGGTCGGCTGCGCGCGCTCGCGGGCGACCCGCTGGGCGCCGCGAGGGAGTACGACGCGGCGGCGGCCGCCGGCGGGCCGCTCGCCGATTACGCGCGGTTCGCGGCGGCCGATCTCCTCGCCAGGGCGGGGCAGCCGGACGCGGCGATCGAGCGCGCGCGCGCCGTCGCCTCGGACGTCGCGATCGCCGACGAGCTCGATCGCGTGATCGCCCATGCGCTCGCCGAGAAGGGCGACATCGGGGCCGCCGCCGCGAGCTGGCAGGCGTACCTCGCCCGGAGCTGGCCGGCATCGACGTGGGTGCCCGAGGCGCTCCGCTTCGCCCGCGCGCTGCTCCGCCACCCGAAAGAGGACCACGCCGAGGAGGCGATCCGGCTCGCCCGGCGCGTCCTCGACGAGGCGCCGGGCGGCGCGGGCGCGGGCGAGGCGAAGGAGATCCTGGAGCAGGCCCTGTCGACGCTGCCGTTCGCGCGGCGCAAGCCGTTCCTCGACCCGGGCCCCGCCGACCTGCTCGCCCGCGCGCGCGCCCTGCTCGCCTCGCGCCAGGACAAGGAGGCGCTCGCCGTCACCGAGGCGCTGATCGCCCTGCCCGAGGCGCAGGCGCCCTCGGCCTTCGCCTGCGACGCGTTCGCCGCGCGCGGCGAGGCGCTCGGGCGCGTCCGGCGGCGGGCCGAGGCCGCCGACATCTACGGCACGGCGATCGAGCGCTGCGGGCCGGCCGCGCCCGCGGCCGCCGCATCGGCGAGCGCGCCCGCGGTGGCCGCCGTCGCGAGCGCCCCGGCCGCCGTCACGAGCGCCCCCGCCGCCGCTGCGAGCGCCCCCGCCGCCGCTGCGAGCGTCCCCGCCGCCGTCACGAGCGCCCCCGCCGCCGCCGCGAGCGCCCCCGCGGCGCCCGCGGCTGCAGGAGCAGGCGCGCCCGCCCCGCGGCGGCCCGAGACGCTCTACAACGCCGCGCGCGCGTCGTTCCGCGTCGATCGGCACGCCGAGGCCGCCGCGCGCTTCGCGCTGCTCGAGAAGGAGTACCCGGATCACCGGCTCGCGGACGACGCGCGCTACCTCGGCGCGCGCGCCCTGCTCGCGCTCGGCGATCAGGCGCAGTTCGTCCAGATGCTCACCGCCATGCCCGACGACTACCCGTCGGGCGACATGGTCGCCGACGGCCTGTTCGAGCTCGCGCTCTTCGAGATGGAGCGCGACGGCTGGGCCGGCGCGGTCAGGCCGCTCGAGCTCGGGCTCGCGCGCTTCCCCCACGAGCGCGCGTACCACGCCGCCGGCAGGTTCCCCTACTACCTCGGGCGCGCCCACATCGAGACCGGCTCGCCCGACAAGGGAAAGGCGCTGCTCGAGCAGGTGATCCGCGATTACCCGCTCTCGTTCTACATGGCCCTCGCCCACGCCCGGCTCGCCGACGCCGATCCCGCGGCCGCCCAGCGGGCCCTGTCCGCGGCCCTCGAGCGCGATGCGAGCGCGCCGTACGCCGAGCTCCGGAGCTCCCTGTTCGCGCGCCCGGCGTTCACCCGCGCGGTCGAGCTCGCGCGCCAGGGCGAGGCGAAGCTCGCGCGCCGCGAGCTCGACGCGCTCGGCGTGGGGAGCCGCACGGCGCCGCGCGAGGTGATGTGGGCCTCGGCGTTCCTGCTCGCGCGCGCGGGCGCGCTGCCGCAGTCGTACAGCATCCTGCGCACGGCGATGGCGGCGCCGTCGGCGGACGACGGCCGCGTCGAGCTCGCGGGCGACTGGGTCGACCACTACCCGGCCGGGCGCTGGCGCAGCGCGTGGGAGCTCGCCTACCCGCGCCCGTTCGCCGCCCTCGTCACCGCGGAGGCGAAGCGCAGCGGGATCCCCGAGGCCCTCGCCTACGCGATCATGCGCGAGGAGTCGGCCTTCGACCCGAAGGTGGCCTCGCCCGCGCAGGCGTACGGGCTCATGCAGCTCATCGTGCCGACCGCGAAGCGCATGGCCAAGCCGCTCGGGCTGCCGTCGAGCGCCGAGGCGCTGAGGCGGCCCGAGGTCAACATCGCGCTCGGCTGCCGGTACCTCTCGGTGCTGCGCGGCCAGTTCTCGGACAACCCGCTGCTCGCGATCCCCGCCTACAACGCGGGCGGCGGCGCGCCGAAGCGGTGGATCGCGGAGCGCCCCTCGCAGAGCTTCGACCTGTGGGTCGAGCGCATCCCGTACGAGGAGACGCGGCTCTACACGAAGCGCGTGCTCACGAGCCTCGCCGTCTACGAGCTCCTCTATGGCGGCGATCAGCCGAGCGAGGCCCTGCGCACCCCGCTGCCCGCGAGCCCGGCGGCGCGCTCGGCCGTGGCGAACGCCGCGCCCTGACGCGCCCCGGCGCGCGCCCTGCGCTCGCCGCGCGCCGGCGCGCCCCGGCGCCCCGTGTCGACGGCCTGCTCCCGCGCGCCGCGCCGAGGTTTCCGCGAGCGGGCGGCGCGGAAGCTTTGGTAGAGTCCGCGCGTGGTCGACCCCTCGAGCCCTTCCCACCAGCTCGTGGGCGCCGTGCTGAACGGGCGCTTCCGGATCGTGCGTCTCCTCGGCGAGGGCGGCATGGGCGCCGTCTACGAGGCCGACGGGCTGCGCGGCGAGGGAAAGCGCGCCATCAAGGTGCTGCACCCCGAGTTCACGCAGGAAGAGCAGGTCCTGCAGCGCTTCTTCGCCGAGGCGGAGGCGACGAAGGGGTTCGTCCACCAGAACATCGCCTCGGTCTTCGAGGCGGCCCGCGCCGAGGACGGCACGCCCTACCTCGTCATGGAGCTCCTGCAGGGCGTCCCGCTCGCCGCGTACATCGACACGGGCAACCCCATCCCGCCGGCGCAGGCCGTGCCGATCATCCACGAGGTGCTCCAGGCCCTCATGGCGGCGCACAGCCACAGGGTGATCCACCGCGATCTGAAGCCGGAGAACCTGTTCCTCGTGCGCGATCCGCGCGGCGGCTTCCGCGTGAAGGTGCTCGATTTCGGCATCGCGAAGGTGATGGACGCGGCCGGCGGCATGGGCCTCAAGACCCGCGCCGGCACGCTCCTCGGCACCCCCGGCTACATGAGCCCCGAGCAGATCAAGAACGCGCAGGCCGTCGACGCGCGCACCGACCTCTGGAGCGTCGGCGTGATCTTCTACGAGATGCTCACCGCGACGCAGCCGTTCCCCGCCGAGAACGAGTTCGCGCGGCTCACCGCCGTGCTCGCCAAGGAGGTGCGCCCGATCGAGCAGGTCGCGCCGCACCTCGCCGCCTGGGGCCTCTTCTTCCAGCGCGCCCTCTCCAAGGACGTGAACGGGCGCTTCCAGACGGCCGAGGAGATGGCGCAGACGCTGAGCGCCGTCGCGCACCGCACCGGCATCGCGACGCCCGGCGCGTGGGCCGATCCGCAGGCGTCGCTCCCGCCGCCGCACCACCTGCCCTCGCTGCCGCCGCCGGCGCAGCCGCACCCGCAGCCGCACGCGTCGCAGCTGCACGCGTCGCAGCTGCACGCGTCGCAACCGCCGTCGCAGCTGTACGCGCCGCAGCCGCCGTCGCAGCTGCCCCCGCCGCCGCACGGGCCGGGCTCGACGACGAGCATGCCGGTCATGCCGAGGCCGGAGTCGGCGCCCCCGCCGCGCCCGACCGCGCCGCCGCCCCCGACGACCTCGCAGGTGGCGCCCACGGCGGCGTTCGCGGCGCCCCCGGTGCCCGCCGGGCCGACCCACGTCAGCGCGCAGCGGCCGACGGGCGTGCCGACGCTCACGGGCGGCCACTACGATGTGCGGGTCGTGGAGGTCCCCCTCCCCGCCGAGACGGCGCCCTCGGAGGGCGCCGCCTGGTGGCTCGTCGCGGTCATCGGCCTCGTGTGCCTCGGCGTCGGCTTCGCGCTCGGCGTGCTGGTGAGCGGATGAGCGCCGGAGGCCGCGTCCGCGCCCTGCTCGCCGCCGCGTGCGCCGCCTCGGCCCTGGGCGCGCCGCGGCCCACGCGCGGCGACCCGCCCGCCGGCGGCGGCCGCGAGCCCCCCGTGCACGTCGTCGACCTGCACGTCGACGTGCCCTGGCAGGTCCACTTCAAGGGGCGCGACCCTCGCCTCGGCGAGGGCCACGCCCGCAGCGACACGCTCGTCGCCGGCAACTACCTCGGCATCGTGCTGCCGATCTACCTGCCCGACCGGGCGCGGCCCGAGGGCCCGCAGATCGAGGACGCCAGCGCGGTCCTCGCGACGATCGAGGCGATCATCGCCGCGAGCCCCGTGCTCCTGCCGCTCGGCGCGGCGCGGGCCGAGCCGGGGAAGATCAGCACCTTCCTCTCGATCGAGGGGGCCGGCGCGTTCGCGGAGGACATCGCGCAGATCGACCGGTTCATCGCGCGCGGCGTGCGGCTCATCAGCCCGAACCACGCGAAGAACACGCGGCTCTCGTCGTCGGCGACCGGCGAGCCGGCCGCGTTCGGGCTGACGGAGCTCGGCAAGCGGTTCTGCGAGCGCGTCTACGCGCAGGGCGCGCTCATCGACGTCTCGCACATCTCGGACGCCGCGTTCGCGGACCTCGTGCCGATCGCGGCCGCGCACGACGCGCCGATCGTGGCGACCCACTCGAACGCGCGCGCGGTGGCGAACCGGCCGCGCAACCTGACCGACGAGCAGCTGCGGCTCATCGGGCGGAGCGGCGGGGTCGCGGGGCTCAACTTCCACGCGCCGTTCGTGAACGGCACGAGCGAGGCGGACCTCGACGACGTGCTCGCGCAGGTCGACCACATGGTCCGCGTGGCCGGCGTCGATCACGTCGCGATCGGGTCGGATTTCGACGGCGGCATCATCCCGACGAAGGGGCTCGACGACGCGTCGGCGCTGCCGGTGCTGGCCGCGCGGCTCCGGCAGCGCGGGATGTCGCGCGAGGACGTGGTGAAGATCTTCTCGCAGAACGCGCTGCGCATCCTCGGCTGGCGGCCGGCGGGTTCTGGCGGGGGGCAGCCGCCCAGGTAGGCATCGACCGGCCGCGCGCCGCCGGTGCGGTCGTGGTAAGGGCACGCATGCGCACGGAAGTCGCTCGGTCGCCGCGGGGGCTCCTCGCCCTCGCGGTCGTGGCGTGCATCCCGGGCCTGAGCTGCGCGGAGCTCGGCCACATCGAGGGCGTCGGCGAGGCCGTCTGCCCCGAGCTGCGCGGGCCGGGCGACGTCCTCGGCGCCCAGTTCTCCGCGGACGCGCGGGCGAACGCCAAGGTGCGGACGTTCGTGCAGGCGGCCAAGGACATGGCCGCCGTGTCCGCGGCGATCGAGGCGCAGGTGGCCGACGCCTGCCGCCGGATCGGCGCGGACCTCGGGATCCCGCCCGCGCAGATGGCGCCGCGCGACGAGGCGGGGGGCCAGGCGAGCGGCGCCTGCGGCCCGGTCTCGGCGGCGATCGACGCCATCCTGCGCCAGGGCGCCGGGGTGCAGGTCGCGGTGACGCCGCCGGCCTGCCAGGCGAACGCCCAGGCCGGGGCGCGCTGCAGCGGCGCGTGCGACGTCCAGCTGGATCCGGGGCAGATCGTGGCGCAGTGCGAGCCCGCGCGGCTCTCCGGCTACTGCCAGGGCCGCTGCGCGGGGCGGTGCGAGGGGCGCTGCGCGGGGCAGTGCCGGGGGCAGTGCTCGGCGTACGACGCGCAGGGGCGCTGCGTGGGGTTCTGCAACGGCGAGTGCGACGGCGGCTGCGACGCGACCTGCCACGCGCGGTGCGAGGGCACCTGGCAGGCGCCGCAGTGCGCCGGGATGGTGCGGCCCCCGAGCGCCGACGCCGAGTGCGAGGCGAGCTGCCGCGCGCACGCCGACGTCTACGCCGCGTGCACGCCGGCGCTCGTGCAGGTGCGCGCGTCGTACGGCGCCGAGATGGCCGCGCGGCTCGCGGCGACGCTGCAGGCCAACCTGCCGGCGCTGCTGCACGCCGAGGTGGCGCTCGGGCGCAGGCTCCTCGGCGACGCCCAGACCGTGGTCCAGGTCGGCGCCGCGCTGCCGCGGATCGTGGGCGACGCGGGCGCGCGCGCGCTCGCGTGCGTCGCCGGCGCGGCCGAGGCCTCGACGAGCGCGTCGGTGCGCATCCAGGTGAGCGTGCGCGCGAGCGCGAGCGTCACGGGGCGAGTCGGGGCGACGGGCGGCTGATCCAGCGCGGGTTGAACCCCCGAGAAATCAACCACAGAGAGGAAGAGAGGAAGAGGTAGCTCAGCATCTTTTCTTCCTCCCTCTGTGCCCTCTGTGTCTCTCTGTGGTTGAAATCTCTTCATTCTCGGGCGTTTCAAGCCAATCGGCGCTCTAGTTCCGCGGATCAGAAATCCCGCCAGGGTTCTGCTTCACGAGCGATAGAGAAATAAACGCAAAGGCGCAAAGGCGCAAAGGCGCAAAGGCGCAAAGGCGCAAAGGCGCAAAGTCGCAAAGGCGCAAAGGCGCAAAGGCGCAAAGACGCAAAACTACAATTTTTTTTGCGTCTTTGCGTCTTTGCGACTTTGCGTTGAACTCTCGCTCCGGATCCCTGGCCGGACTTCTACTTCTGACAGGCGGAACTAGCCGTCACCTCGGCCGCCGGTTCGCGCCCGCAGCTCCGCGACCAGGCGCCGGCCACCGAGGCTTCCCGCCGCGCCATGCGGCTTCATGAGATCCGGGGACGGAGCGCGCGCGACGAGGCGCCGAGCTCATGCGAGACGAGGGGGAAGCGATGATACGAAGGGCATTCATCAGGGCGGTCGCTGCAGCCGCGGGGCTCTTGTCCCTCGCTGCGATCCAGGGAGCCGCCGCCCAGGAGAGCGTGTTCTCCGCTGGCAACGGCGTCATCTATGGCACCCGGCAGAACGGGAGCCTCCAGTGGTATCTCCACCGGGGCTGGCAGGAGGGAAAGGCGAGCTGGGCCGGCCCGCAGAGCGTCGGGACCGGCTGGGGCTCGTTCACACGTGTGGTTCCAGGAGAAAACGGCGTCATCTACGGCATCCTGCCGAACGGGGACCTCCGCTGGCATCGCCACGACGGCTGGCAAACCGGGACCGTCGACTGGGCCGACGCGCGGACCGTCGGGACCGGCTGGAACGCGTTCACGCGCGTCTTCTCCGCAGGGCGCGGCGTCATCTACGGCGTCCTGCCGAACGGGGATCTCCACTGGTATCGCCACAACGGCTGGCAGACGGGGGCCGTCGACTGGACCGGCCCGCAGAAGGTCGGCAATGGCTGGAACGTATTCACGCACGTCTTCTCCGGCGGGCGCGGCGTCGTCTACGGCATCCTCCCGAACGGGGATCTCCACTGGTATCGCCACAACGGCTGGCAGACGGGGGCCGTCGACTGGACCGGCCCGCAGCGGGTCGGCACGGTCTGGAACTCGTTCGCGCACGTCTTCTCCGGAGGGCGCGGCGTCATCTACGGCATCCTGCCGAACGGGGATCTCCACTGGTATCGCCACAACGGCTGGCAGACCGGAGCCGTCGACTGGACCGGTCCGCAGAAGGTCGGTGCTGGCTGGAACGCGTTCCTCTGAAGCGCTCGCGCGAGCCTGGCTCACCGGGCGATCTTGAAGAACACGAGCTCGGTGTCCCGTCCTCGACGGAGCTCCACGAGGCGGGGCGTGCCCCTCATGGCCGGCGCCTCACGGCGGCCGCGCGTTGAGCGCCAGCAGGCGCCGCGCGCCGGCGTCCGCATCGACGGCATGGACGGCGCCGCGCCGGTCGGACTACCCTCCCGCTCCCGCCGGGAGGATCCCATGACCGATCTCGACGACCGCTGTCTCGACACGTTCCCCGAGTGGCTGCGCAGCCTCGCCTCCGACGCCACGGACCTGGCGGGCCTGCTCGCCTCGCCGGACAGCCCGGAGGCGGCGCGCCGCTCGCTCGCGGCCGGCCTGAACTACCTCTTCAAGTCGCTCGACCTCATCCCGGACGGCATCGAGGATCTCGGCTTCCTCGACGACGCCTTCGTGCTGCGCGTCGCGGCCTCCTTCGCCGCGGCCGAGAGCCAGGAGCTGCGCGACCAGGCGCCGGCCCTCGCGCGGCTCGCGCGCGACGCGGAGCTCATCGCCGAGCTGCTCGGCGGCGACTACGCGCGGCTCAAGGGCTACGTGCGCTCGCTGGAGAAGGGCGCCGCGCGCGGCCGCACCGTGGACGACATCCTCGGCGACGAGCAGGTCCGCGTCTCGTTCATGCACGAGATCGCCGGCTGGGCCTCGAGCTACACCGCCCCGACCTTCAGCCGCGACGCGAAGAACCTGATCAAGCTGAAATCGTTCCTCGCCGCCAAGCTCCCGGCCTGACCGCCCGCGGGCGGCGCGCCGCCGCGCGGCGAGCCGCTGCGGGCGCGCCGCTCGCCGCGGCGCGCCCAGCCCCTGCGTAGTACATAACGCCCATCCCCCCGGAGGACCGCGTCCGATGTCAGCCGCTCCCTGCCTCTCCGCGCTGCTCGCCGCGCTGCTCGCCGCGGGCTGCGACGCCGATCGCCCCGCCTCGACGGCGCAGCGGCCCGCGCCCGCCGCCACCTCGGCCGCGCCCGCGCGCGCCGCCGCCTCGCCCGCGCCGCCGCCCGACACGGATCGCTCCTACGCCTACCCGGCCGCCGAGCGCGTCGTGGCCATCGGCGACGTCCACGGCGACCTCGCGGCCACGCGCGCGGCCCTGCGGATCGCGGGCGCGATCGACGGCTCGGATCGCTGGATCGGCGGCAAGCTCGTGCTCGTCCAGACGGGCGACGAGATCGACCGCGGCGACGGCGAGCAGGCGATCGTCGACCTGTTCGACCGCCTCGCCGTCGAGGCGCGCGCGGCCGGGGGCGCCGTGTACGCGCTGAACGGCAACCACGAGGTCATGAACGTCCAGCTGGACTTCCGCTACGTCACCGAGGGCGGCTTCAAGGACTTCGAGGACGTGCCCGGGCTCGACGCCTCGTCGCCGCGCCTCGCGCCGGTGCCGCCCCCCGCGCGCGCCCGCGCCGCCGCGTTCTTCCCCGGCGGCGTCTACGCCAAGAAGCTCGCGGCGCGCGACGTGATCATCGCCGTCGGCGACACGGTCTTCGCGCACGGCGGCGTGCTCCCGTCGCACACGCGCTACGGCATCGCGCGGATCAACCGCGAGGTGCGCGCGTGGATGGAGGGGAAGAGCCCGTCCGCGCCGGCCGTGATCGCGGCCGAGGACAGCCCGGTGTGGGCGCGCCTCTACTCCACCGATCCGGCGCCGACCCCGGGCTCGAGCCCCTGCGCGGCGCTCGATCAGACCCTCGCGGCCATGTCCGCGAAGCGCATGGTCGTCGGCCACACGGTCCAGAGGAACGGCGTCACCTCGGCCTGCGGCGACAAGGTCTGGCGGATCGACGTCGGCATGGCCGCGCACTACGGCGGAAAGCCAGCGGCGCTGGAGATTGCCGGCGACACCGTGCGGATCTTGACGGGCGAGGCGACCGGCGCGAGCAGCGCGAGCGGCGAGAAAAAGTAGACGATCTCGTGAGAAGCTCTCGTCGCCGTCTGCAACACGTTCTCGCGCGCGAGCTGCAGGGGGCGCAACCGGCGCAACCGACGCGAACGACGCGAACGACGCGAACGACGCGAACGACGCGAACGACGCGAACGACGCGCGAGGCGAGAACAGCGCCGACAGCGCGAGAAGCGCCGCGGCGCCCGTCTGCTCCATTGACGGGCGCCGCGCGGACCGGATAACGTCGATGGCAAACTGGGGCTCTTCGATCCCCAGGGGAAGGGAATCAGATGCCTGAGCGTCCGCTCGCGCTGATCCACGAGGCGAATCGGAGCAACGGGGAGCCCCCCCTGGCGTCCGGCGAGCAGCGCCTCCCCCTCCCGGCTCCTCGTGTCGCACCCACGCTGCTGCGCCGGTGCCGGCCGCCCGAACGCCGTACGCCGCGGCGCGACGCGGGGAGCGGCTGATGGACGACGACGAGCTGCTGCGCACCTTGAAGCGCATCGCGCAGCAGGACCCGCCGGGCGATCCGCGCCGGCAGAAGCTCGGCGAGGCGGCGCGCCCGGACGACGTGCAGAGCGCGCAGCGAGACGCCGCGGACGCCTCGGGGCCCGCGGACGCCGCGAAGACCGCGGGCGCCGAGGCGCCCACCTCGGGCGCAGGGCGCGAGGAGCGCCGGGCGCGGGTGCCCCTCGACGACGAGACCCGCGCCCGGCTCGCCGACGAGCTGATCGCCCAGCTGCGGGACACGCGCGGCGACGCGCCCGCGCCGCCGTCGCTGTCGCGTCCGGTGGTCGACCGGAAGTCCGGGATCCGCTTCCGGAGCCCCCACGAGTGGGACGGCGACGCGGACGAGCCGAGCGACGCGGCGGACGCGCCGCCGCTCGGCGCCGACGCCGACTCGCTCAGCGGGACGAGCTCGCCGTCCACCACGGACGCGCCCGTCTGCCGCGCGATCGGCGGCGAATCGGTGCCGCCCGGGCCCTCGGAGCCGCCCCGCGCCGCGCGCCCGAGCCCGGCGCCGGCGCCGCCAGCCCAGCGTGCGCCGGACGGGGCGGACGCCGGCGCCCTGGCGCCGCGCCCGGGGCCGCTGGTCCCCGAGCTGGTCGTCGAGCGGCGGAGCGCTCCGCGGGCGAAGCTAGGGGCGCGGGTGCGGACCGCCGTGGGCGTGGCCGGCTGGGTCGTGTCGGCGGCGCTCGTGTCGCTGCTCGCGCTGCGCCCTGCGCCGTTCGCGCCCGGCGCCGCCCCGCTCCCCGACTACACGATCGCGACGACCCTCGTCGGCGGCGCGCTGCAGGGCGATCGCGATCCGAGCACCCCGCGCCGCATCGGCCGGGGTGCCCGGATCACGATCGCGCTCTCGCCCGGCGCGCGCGTGCCGTCGCCGGTCGCCGTGAGGGCCTTTCTGGTGCAGGGCGGGAAGGCGCGCCCGTGGCCCGTCGACATCGAGCTCGACGGCAGCGGCGGCGCGCGCGTGTCGGGCACGCGCGAGACGCTCTTCGGGGACGCCGCGGCGGGCCCGTGCGAGGTCGTCTTCGTGATCGGCCAGCCCGGGTCGCCGGCGGTCGACGTCGACGACGTCGAGGCGCCGCCCGACCAGGCCGCCGTCCAGCTCGCGGGCGGCCGGCTCCTCCGGCAGCGATTGTTCCTTGACTGACCGCCACTTGGACTAAGGAGAAAGGCTGTCCTTCCCGGCGGCCCTCGCGGAGCTCGTGACCGCGCGCGCCTCGCTCGCGGACCGGCGGCGCGCGGCGCGCGGTGAACAGCGCGCGCGCGGCGCCGGCCCGAGCCGGGAGGAGCAGAGGTCAGCACGCATGAATCGACGGATGTTCAAGAGCAAGATCCACCGCGCGACCGTGACCCACGCGGATCTGCACTACGAGGGCAGCGTCACGATCGACGTGGACCTCCTGGAGGCCGCCGACATCCTGCCCTACGAGGCGGTCGACATCTGGAACGTGACGCGCGGCTCCCGGCTGACGACCTACGCGCTCGAGGGGGCGCGCGGCTCCGGCGTCGTGTGCATCAACGGCGCCGCGGCGCACCTCAATCAGCCCGGCGATCTCGTCATCATCGCCACGTTCGCGGACATGGACGACGCCGAGGCGCGGCGGCACGCGCCGCGCGTGCTCCGCGTCGACGGGCAGAACCGGCCGCTCGCCGACCAGCCGCCCGAGGCGCCGGGGCCGCTCGCGCCGGCGGCGCCGCTCGCGGGCCAGCCGGGCCCCTCGCCCGAGGCGCCGGCCCCCCGCGCGCCGAACTGAGCGCGCCGAACTGAGCGCGCCGAACTGAGCGCGCCGAACTGAGCGCGCGTCACCCGGCGTGCGGCAGCACCCGCGCCACCGGCGCGCGGGCCAGCCGGACGAAGCGCATCGAGAGCACCCCCGCGACGGCGATGAGCCCCGCGGTGAGCCCGAACCAGAGGCCGCGGACGCCGAGGTCGAGCCCGAAGGCGAGCCCGATCGACAGCGGCAGGCCGAAGCCCCAGTGGGCCACGAGGTTGGCCCAGAAGGGGAACCGCACGTCGCCCGCGCCGCGCAGCGCCCCGGCGGCGACCGCCTGGATGCCGTCGAAGAGCTGGAAGAGCGCCGCGATGCGGAGCAGCGAGACGCCGATGGCGATGACCTGCGCGTCCGGGGTGAACGCGCCGATGAGGGCGCGGGGGAACGCGGCGTACGTCGAGGCGCTCACGCACATGACGCCGGCGCCGAGCAGGAGGCCGAGCAGACCGGGGCGCAGCGGCGGCCGGCCCGCGCCGACGGCGTGCCCCACGCGGACGGCGGTCGCCCCGCCGACGCCGGCCGCGCCCATGAACGCGAAGGCGGCGAGCCCGATCGCGACCTGGTGCGCCGAGACGACGGTGGCGCCGAGCCGGCCGGCGAGCAGCGCCGTCATCCCGAACACGCCGATCTCGGCGAGCAGCTGCAGCCCGATCGGGACGCCGAGCCGGTAGATCACCGCGACCGGCACGGCGGCCGCGTCCTCCGTGGACGGCCCGCGGCGGCGCCGTGCGGACCAGAGCACGATCGACGAGAGCACGGCGGTGGCGAGGCTCGCGGCGAGCCCCGCGCCGAGCGCGCCGAGCTGCGGCAAGCCGATCGGCGGCAGGCCCACCCAGCGCAGGGCCTCGTCGCCGCGGACCATCAGGTTGCAGGCCACGAGGTTGACGAGGTTCGCAACGATCACGCCGGCGAGCGCGGGCCGCGTCGCGCCGTGGGCCTGGAGGAAGCTCTTGCTGGCGAGGAAGACGGGCCACAGGAAGATCCACAGCGCGTGGCCGAGGATGTACCGGCGCACGCCCGGGACCAGCGCGGGGTCGACGCCCATGGGGGCGAGCGCGAAGGTCGCGGCGAGCGCGGCCCCGAACGCGACGACGCTGACGAGCAGGCTCGCGCGCAGGGTCGCGCGCAGCGCCGCCCAGGCCTGCCCCGGGCGGCCGGCGCCGATCGCCTGCGACGCGAGCGGCTCGACCGCGGCCGAGACGCCGACCCCGACCGCGTTCGCCATGTGGACGATCGTCCTACCCATGGCGCAGGCGGCGAGCTCGTTGACCGAGACGCGCCCCACGATCGCCACGTCGACGAGCGACATCGCGACGAGCCCCGCCTGCGCGACCGCGATCGGCAGCGCGAGGCGCGCGAGCACGCGCAGCTCGGACCGCGCGCTGTCGGCGGCGAGCGAGGAGGAAGCGGGGTTCACGGGAGCACCGAGGGCGAAAAGGGGCGCCACCATAGCGCGCCGGCGGGGGAGCGCTCGCCGGAGGTGGGGTGAGGAGGGGAAAGATCAACGATCTCCGGCAGATGAATCGATGGGGCGGAGATGATGACGCAGGCGTTAACCGTCGCGATTTGGTGGATTTCCTTTCTCCTCTTCCCTCTTCCCTCTTCCCTCTTCCGTCTTCCGTCTCTCCTCTCCCGTCTTCCGTGCGCGTGCGCGTGCGCGTGCGCGAAATATGCGAAGAATCACGTCTGCGAGTCGCCAGGGAGACTGCAGTCGAGAGATAAGGACGGGCTCGCGAAGCTCAAAGCAAGCCGGAGGAGCGAGTACGCGCACGCGCACGCGCACGCGCACGGGAGACGAGGACGGAAGACGGAAGACGGAAGACGGAAGACGGAAGACGGAAGACGGAAGAGGAGAGTCGGAGGCAAAACGCTCGACGTCACCAGGCGAGGTGCGCCCGCCCATCGAGGTACACGCGCTCCGCCTCCGCGAGCCCCGTCGACTCGCCCTCCACGACGCGCAGGATCCCCGTCGCGGGCCCGAGCACGACATCGCGCCCCGCCTCGAAGCGCTGCGCCCGGACCAGGGCGCGGTAGGCCTTGTCGAGCAGCAGCGCCCGCTCGCGCGACGGCGCGACGAGGTACGCGAGATCGCGGTCGCCGCCGGGCGCGCCGCGCCGCACCTCCGCCTCGTCGAGCGCGCCGCCGGGGAAGAAGCGCGCGAGCATCTCCGCGTTCCCGCGGTAGTCGTCGGCGCCGCGGGCGCGGCGCAGGTAGGTCAGGACCTCCGGCTCCGCGTGGCCAGCCTGCGGCACGTCGGGCATGCCGCGCAGGTCCTGGTGCCGCCAGCCAGCCGCGCCGGGCACCTTGCGCGCCAGCGAGAAGGTGTGGTCCACCGTGACGCCCACGGCGCCGTGGCAGCCCATGCACGCGCGGTGCTCCTCCGCCGTCTGCAGGCGCAGCCGGCCCCGCTCGTCCTCGATGAACGCCTGGATCTGCCAGCCGAACGCGTTCCGAAGGCCGACCTCGGGCCCGCCGGCGTGGAACGGCGGCTGCCCCTCCGCCTTCTCCTCGGCCTCGCGCTCGTACGCGCGCGCGATCGCCCAGTCGTCCGGCGCCTCGACCTTGCGCGCATAGCGCAGCTCCTTCATCCGCGCCGACAGCAACGCCGGGCGGTCCGGATCGAGGTACCGCACCGAATGCAAGAGCTCCGCCCCGCGCGGGTAGAGCCACGCGCGAACGGGGACGCCGGCCGCCCCGCCGGCGTACCGCGCGGGCAGGCGAACGATGCGCGTCACCGCCGGCTCGAGCGCGCCGTCGCCGTCGAGATCGAAGCCGGCGAGGAGCTCGCTCACCGGCTCGACCTCCCGCCCGGCGGGCGCCTCCGCGGGCGGCGCCGCGCCCCCCACGGGAAGCGGCGACGGCGACGCGATCGCCGCCTCGAGCAGCGCGAGGTTCAGCTTGTAGACCTCGCGCGACGGCGCGCCGGAGGCGTCCTCGCGGAACGCGGCCGGCAGCCGGAGGAACACGTCGCCGGCGCTGCCGTTCGTGGGCCAGAAGCTCCCCGGGAACGGCTTGTATCGCACCGCCCGGAAGCCGCTCCCGTCGCGCGCGAAGCCCTCGTCGTCGAAGCCGGCCTCGAGGTCGAGATCCGGCACGTAACCCGGGTAATCCGGGCGCGCGGCGAGCGCCTCGCGCAGCGGCGCGTAGTTGTCCTCCCGGATGTACTCGAGGATCTCCGCGTCGCTCGTCCGGGCGGCGGACGCCGAGAGGTCCTCGAGCAGGTTGGTCCAGGGGTTCTTCCGCGCCGCGTCCGAGAAGCTGTACGCGCGCTGGAGGTCGTGATCGGCGAGCGTGTTCGGGCCTCGCCCGATCGTGTGGCACGTCCAGCAGCCGTTCGCGCCGCCGGCCGTCGCCGCGTAACACATCGGCGGGATCGACGCCTCCGGGTTGCCCGCGTGCCCCGCGCGCGCCGCCGCGGCGGCGAGCGGATCGTACCCGCCCCCGCCGCAGCGCGCGGCCGCGGCGAGGACGGCTGAGATCGCCGCGAGGGCCAGGGGCACGGACAGCGGGCGTTCGCGGCGAGCACCCACGGAGATCACTCGGGCAGGAAGGTGACCGCGATCACGCTCGACAGGGCGCCGTCGCCCTTCGGCCAGGTGCTGTAGGCGTTCTCGCCGGGGTGCTGCACGGACATGAAGATCGTGCCCATGTCGGGCGTGAACGACGGCCCGGTCGCCTCCGCGTCGCTCGGCAGGGCCACCACGCGGAACGCCTTGCCGAAGCTCGGCTGGGTCACGCCCGGCTGGCCCTCGCGGTGGGTGGGGTCGAGATCGAGGTAGTAGAACGCGTCCGCGTGCGAGGCGACCCCGAAGTTGCCGTCGGTGCCGAACCACACGCCGCCCTCGCGGTCGAGGAGCAGGTTGTCCGGGCAGGAGGCGTCGAAGTCGCCCTGCGTCTTGGCGCCGTGCCACACCTCGAAGTACCGGAACGAGACCGACGCGCCCGGGTTCGCGGGGTCGGCCTCCTCCAGGGCGAAGATCGAGCCCACGGCGTCCGCGCGCTTCGGGGACGTCGTCGCGTGCGTGGCCGGATCGTAGAGCTTGCCCCCCTGATCGAGCGCCGTCTGCCCCGTGTGGTTGGTGAACGCCACGTAGACCCGCGGCGTGCCGCTCGGATCGCGCGGGTTCCACTCGATGTCCTCGGGCCGGTTCAGCTCCATGATCCCGACCTTGTTGCTCGCCGTGAACAGCGCGCGCCACACGTCGTGGTCCGTCGCGAAGCCGCCGAGGCCGTTCCAGCTCGCGTCGCGCAGCGCGGCGCCGACGGTCCTCGTCGCGTCGCCGAGCGCGGCCGCGTTCGGCGCGACGGCGGCGCTGTCCACCGAGAGCTCGATCCACTGCCCCTCGCCGGGGGCCGCCTCGGTCGGGGCCGCGCCGGTCGCGAGCAGCGTGTTGCCGGTCGTGTTGTCGAGCCCCGCGAGGTGCGCCGCGTAGAGCTTGCCCTCGTCGAGCAGCCCGCGGATCTCCGCCCGCGTCATCCCGGCCGTGTAGCTGCCGGCCGTCACGTACTTGTAGATGCGGCCGCCGCGGCGATCGTCGGTCCCGTAGACCACGATCGGCCGGCCCGGCAGGAGCTTCCAGTCGCCGTCGACGGCGAACGTCGCGGCCTCCCAGCGGGCGCGGCCCATGAAACCGAACTTCTTGTGGCCCGTGCCCGCCGCCGTCTTGCCGTCGTACTCGTCCGCGGGCTTCCCGGGGTCGATCTCGGTGAGGTACCCGTAGTGATCGCGGGGCTGCCTGCCGTTCGGGTCCGAGATGCGCCCGAACTCCGCGCTGGTGCTCGCCTCGAAGGTCGGGCTCACCGGCGCGCCCGGGTCGAAGCCCCGGCCGGTGAGGAGCTTCTGATCGCCCGACCAGTTCGCCTCGAGATCGCCGTAGTAGTCCTGCACGTTCTCCTCGGCGGTGATCACCGTGCCCCAGGGCGTCTGCCCGCCGGCGCAATCGCCCATGATGCCGGCCACGATCCCCTCGGGGAGCGGCGCGCCCGTCAGGTCGTCCTTGCCCGGGCCCGAGAGCTCGTGCCCCGCGATCCGGCTCAGCGTCTTGCTCGTCGCGTCGTAGCGAACGGCGCGCGCGCTCCGGTCCACCGACCACGCGCCGGTCGCCGGGTCCTGCACGATCCGGAGCCAGGAGCCGCCGACCTCCTTCTTCTCCCAGCGGATGTACGTGTCGACGTCCTCCTGCGCCCAGACGTTCGCCTCGACGTCGTTGGCGAGGACGCCGAGCTTCTTCAGGTGCCGCGCCAGCGTGAGGTGCTGCCCGGTCGGCGCGGAGCTGGCCGTCGGGCTCTTTCCGGAGACGTACTCGTGGTTGACCCAGAGCCAGCCCGCGCTGCCGGAGCCGTTCCATTGCGGCGCGTTGCCCGCGGCGGCGGACCACCCCTCGCCGAAGAAGGCGGTGTAATCGTTGTTGGCGCCGAACCGCGGCGCGTCCGGCGCGGTGCTGAAGGTCAGCGGATCGAGCCAGGTCACCACGATGTCCGAGCGCACCCCGGCGAGCGTCCGGATGGTGTCGGTCGCGGCCGCGTGGAGCGGGAACTGCTCGCCCGCGGGCAAGGCGCCGGCGGCGAACATCTCCACGCGCTCCTTCACGTAGCCCGCGATGCTCGCGGCGCTGGTCCACGGGACCGCGTCCTCGCCGTCCTCGCCCTTGGGCCCGGGAGGCCCGTCCTGGCCCGGCGCCCCGTCCTCGCCGTCCTCCCCGTCCTGACCCGGCGCCCCGTCCTGGCCCGGCGCCCCGTCCTGACCCGGCGCCCCGTCCTCGCCGTCCTGCCCGTCCTCGCCGTCCTGGCCCGGCGCGCCGTCTTCGCCGTCCTGCCCGTCCTTGCCATCCAGCCCCGGCGCGCCGTCCTTGCCGGGCGGGCCCTGCTTCCCATCCTCACCGCAACCGCCTGCGCTCGCGGCAAGGCCGCTCGCGAGCACCAGAAGCAACGCTGTCCTCAGGGTCCGCCTCGTCATCATCGCATCTTCTCCGCCGGGGATTTGGCGGAGACGATGCCTGCCCACCGTGGCGCCCCGATGCGACGATGGCGACGAGTTCTTGTCAGCGCTCGCGCGGATCGCGGGGCGCGGCGGCGTGCGCTCCGCCGCGCGGCGCTAAAAGCGCGAGATCACGGCGGGCATGGGGGGCGAGCTCACCGTCGGAGGCGCCGCGCGCCTCGTCGGCGCGGCGCTACTCGTCGGCGCGGCGCTACTCGTCGTCGTCGTCGGGCACGACGACGTCTTGATCGAAGCGCGCGCGCGCCTCGAGCAGCTCCTTGTCGGAGATCCAGGTGCGCTCGCAGCCCTGGAGCGGCGCGACCTGGTAGACGTCCTTGCGCTGCTCACCGTGCCCGTCGTCAAGGACCCGGACTACCTCGTGGTGGAGGCCGCAGGAGGGGCAGAGCGCTCGCATGAGGGGTCACTATAGTGCGGCCGCGCTGGGTGCAAGACCCTCCCCCGGCGCGCCCGTGGACGGGCGGCGGGGGAGGTCAGCGCGGGGGGAGAGGGGGCGCGGAGGGCGCGGGAGGACGGGACGCCCGGCTCAGGCCGTGGCGTTGGCGCGGACGGCGGCGGTCTTCTCGGCGTCCGACTTGATGCGCATCCCGTAGAAGGAGCGGTACACGAACACCATCGAGAGCACGAAGAAGATGGCCGCGAGCACGAGGCTCGTCGTGCGGTCGATCTCGATCGCCAGCTCGACCGCGAGGAGGCCGAACAGGGTCGTGAACTTGATGATGGGGTTCATCGCGACCGACGAGGTGTCCTTGAAGGGGTCGCCCACGGTGTCGCCGACGACCGTCGCCGCGTGGAGCGGCGTGCCCTTCTCCTTGAGCTCCACCTCGACGAGCTTCTTCGCGTTGTCCCAGGCGCCGCCGGCGTTCGCCATGAAGATCGCCTGGTAGAGCCCGAAGAGCGCGATGCTGATGAGGTAGCCGATGAAGAAGAACGGCTCGAGGCAGGCGAAGGCGAGCGTCGAGAAGAAGACGCCGAGGAAGATGTTGAACATCCCCCGCTGCGCGTACTGCGTGCAGATCTCGACGACCTTCTTGCTGTCGGTGATCGAGGCCTTCTCCACGCCCTCGAGGCGGATGTTCGCCTTGATGAACTCGACCGCGCGGTAGGCGCCCGTCGAGACCGCCTGGGTCGACGCGCCGGTGAACCAGTAGATGACCGCGCCGCCCGTCACGAGGCCGAGCAGGAACGGCGGGTGGAGCAGCGAGAGCTTGTCCACGTTCGTCGTCAGCTTGTTCGTGAGCACGACGATGATCGAGAAAATCAGCGTCGTCGCGCCGACGACCGCCGTGCCGATGAGCACCGGCTTGGCCGTCGCCTTGAACGTGTTGCCCGCGCCGTCGTTCTCCTCGAGGTAGTGCTTGGCCTTGTCGAAGTTCGGGGTGAAGCCGAAGTCCTTCTTCAGCTCGGCCTCGACGTTCGGGACGTTCTCGATGAGCGAGAGCTCGTAGACCGACTGCGCGTTGTCGGTCACCGGGCCGTAGGAGTCGACCGCGATGGTCACCGGGCCCATGCCGAGGAAGCCGAACGCCACGAGGCCGAAGGCGAAGACGCTCTCGGCGATCATGAGCCGATCGAGGCCCTGGGCCGAGAAGAAGTACGAGACGCCCATCAGCACGACAAGGACGATGCCCATCCAGTACGCGCTGAAGTTGCCGGCGGTCAGGCCCGACAGCACGTTCAGCGAGGCGCCGCCCTCGCGCGACGCGGTCACGACCTCGCGGACGTGGCGCGACTCGGTCGAGGTGAAGATCTTGATCATCTCCGGGATGATGGCGCCCGCCAGGGTGCCGCAGGTGATGATCGTCGACAGCTTCCACCAGAGCGTGGTGTCGCCGCCGAGGTTCGGGATCATGAACGCCGAGACGGCGTAGGTGAGCGCGACCGACACGATCGAGGTCAGCCAGACGAGGCGCGTCAGCGGGGCCTCGAAGTTCATCTTGTCGGCCTCGGCGTAGGACGCCTTCGCGATCGCCTCGTTGAGGAGGTACGAGCCGATGCTCGCGAGGACCATCACGATGCGCATCACGAAGATCCAGACGAGCAGCTGGACCTGGACGGCCGTGTCGGGGACGGCGAGGAGGATGAACGAGATGAGCGCGACGCCGGTCACGCCGTAGGTCTCGAAGCCGTCCGCGCTCGGGCCGACCGAGTCGCCGGCGTTGTCGCCGGTGCAGTCGGCGATGACGCCCGGGTTGCGCGCGTCGTCTTCCTTGATGTTGAAGACGATCTTCATGAGGTCGGAGCCGATGTCGGCGATCTTCGTGAAGATGCCGCCCGCGATGCGGAGCGCGGAGGCGCCGAGCGACTCGCCGATGGCGAAGCCGATGAAGCACGGGCCGGCGTAGTCGCCGGGGATGAAGAGCAGGATCACCAGCATGAGCATGAGCTCGGTGCTGATGAGGACCGCGCCGATGCTCATGCCCGCCTTGAGCGGGATGGCGTACGTCGGGAACGGCTTGCCCTTGAGGCTCGCGAACGCGGCGCGCGAGTTGGCGAACGTGTTGATGCGCATGCCGAACCACGCGACGCCGCAGCTGCCGGCGATGCCGACCAGGCTGCTCAGCAGGATGACCACGACCTTCGTGGCCTCCATGTGCCGCAGCACCCCGAAGTAGAGGACCATGACCGCGCCGATCAGGATCTCGAGGACCAGGATGAACTTGAACTGCGTGACGAGGTACGTCTTGCAGGTCTCGTAGATGAGCTCCGAGATCTCCCGCATCGCGCGGTGCACGGGGAGCTTGTTCAGCTGCGAGAAGATGACGATCCCGAACACGAACCCGAGCGCGCAGACGCCGATGCCGCCGAAGAGGAGCGTGCGGCCGTCGATGCCGCCGAAAGACTGGGTGCCTAGGTCGGGGAGGACCAGATCGGATTCACTTGCGCTGGCGAGCCCGCCGCTGAGCAGCAGGGCGAGCGCAGCGAGCCCGGCCAGCAGCGGTGCGAGCCAGGCCTTTTGAGACCGGATGACGTTCATGGACGGTGTGCCTCCATCGCAAAATCCGAGGCAGAGGACGGCGCTATCGCCGCCCGCAGCTTCGTGGTTCCGAGGGGTTGGCCGCCTGCGTAAAGGGGAAGGACCGGCGCGCTGCCGGAGGGATCTTGCTCTAACGCCGACGCTTCAGCACAGCCTCGTCCCTCAGCGGCCGGTGGTGGCGGGGCGCCCAGAGAGTTTCCTCGCAAGCCCCCCGCCTCGACCGGGAACGCCGAGGCGCGCGCTAGCTACCATGTGTGGCAGACGCCGTCGAGAGGGTGCGATGCGCGCGCACGACGAGAGCGCCTGTCAGCGCCGCGATGTCAGGAGATCACGTAGGGAGATTACGTAGGAGGATGGCGCGGAGCGCGGGGAGATCGCGTAGGAGGATGGAGCGGAGCGCGCATTGGCGCGCTCCTTCACCGATTGTCGCGTTCAGCCCTGTTCAGTTGCGCTCGGTCGCGTTGTTCAGCCTCCGGTCCGAGCCGGAGAGCCGCTGATCCGAGCCGGAGTCCGCGTTGGGGCTGGCGTGGGAGGTGAGGAGCTCGGCCACGAGGTCCCGGCATTCCGGCTTGTTGCGGAGGTGGCTGAGGAGCAGGTTCGAGGCCTCGCTGAACGACTTCTCGTAGGCGAGCCCCTCGCGCGTGCGCGCCGCGACGCGCTCGCGCCCCTGCGCGAGATCCTCCTCGAGCGCCTCGGCGTAGCGGGCGAGCTGGGCGCGGAGCTCGTCGATCTGGCGGCGCAGGTCGCGCGCGTTCGCCTCGCGCGCGTTCTTCTTGTGCTCGTAGCGCCCGAGCTGCTCGCGCTTCGCCTGCGCGGTCGCGCCGGCGGCGCCCGCGCGCTCGTAGACGAGCGGATCGTGGTTGCCCTGGCGGGCCGCCGCGTCCGCGAGCTGGCGGGCGGAGAGCGCGAGCTTCTCGGCGGCGGCGAGCTCGACGCGGACCTTCTCGACGTCCTCGCCGTCGGCCATCGCCTCGCGCATCACGCGCGACTCCTCGTGCGCGAGCTCCTCGACCTTGCGGCCGATCTCGGCGCGCAGCGCGCGGCCGCGGCGCTCGAGCGCCTCGAGCTTGCGGGTGAGGCTCGCCACCTCGCCCTCGAGCTTGTTGGCGCGCGCGGCGAGGTCCCAGGCCTGCGCGAGGCCGTTCTGGACCTCCTGCGGCACCTGCCCGGACGGGTAGGCGCGAGAGACCATGCGCGAGAAGAGGGCCGCGCGGCTCGCCCACTCGATGACGCCGGCGCTCTGCGGCGGCGGCGGCGGCGGGGGCACCGGGACGCCGTCGCCGCCCTCGACCTCCCACGCGTGGGCCGGGAGCCCGCGCTGGAGCGCCTTCAGCTCCTCCTGGAGGTGGTGGGCGTCGCGGTAGCGCTTGCGGATGTCCTTCTCGAGCAGGCGCAGCACGATCGCCTCGCCCTGCGAATGCGCGTCGGGGCGGATCGAGCGGGGGCGCGGCGGCGCGTGGGTCCGCTGCATCTCCAGCAGGGTGTCGCGGTCGTTCGCGCGGAAGGGGAGCTGCCCGGTGAGCATCTCGAAGAAGAGCACGCCGAGCGCGTAGAGGTCCGACTGCGCCGTCGCCTCCTCGCCGCGGGCCTGCTCGGGCGACATGTACTCGGGCGTCCCGAACACCGCGCCCTTCGGGGCGAGGCGCGGGTCGCGCGCGATGGCGGCGAGGCCGAAGTCGAGGATCTTGACGAAGTCCTTCCGGCCGCCGCGGTGGGTGAGCAGGATGTTGTCGCTCTTGAGATCGCGGTGCACGACGCCGAGGTCGTGGGCGCGCGCGAGCGCGGCGCACATCTGCTCGAGGATGTCCACCGACCGCGCGATCGGCATCGGGCCGCGCGCGAGCTCCGCCGAGAGCGGCGTGCCGACGAGGTACTCCATGACGAGGTAGAGCTCGCCCTCCTCGGTCTCGCCGATGTCGTGGATATCGATGATGTGGGCGTGATCAACGCGGTTTGCGGCGCGCGCCTCGCGCAGCATCCACGCGCGGAGGTGGGTCTCTCCGCGGAGATCGGGCCGGATGAGCTTCAGGGCGACGACCCGGTCGATCAGCACGTGACGGGCGCGGTAAACGACGCCCATGCCGCCTTCGCCAAGCCGTGCCTCGAGCCGGTACCGGCCGGCCACGACCTTACCGATCAACGGATCGGTGCTCGAAGCCTTGGGACCTGCCGGTCGCTGAATCGCGCGCTCCATGGTGCCTTCGTTTCTCCTCAGCGCTCCCCGGAGAGCCGTTCGCGTCTCTCAGGGGCCTTATTGCGCTGTGCGGTGAGTCGGATCGCTCGCTGAACGTATCCGGTTTGAAACAGCCGGTCTACGGGGCCGCGGTCGGGTGCGGAGGAATCTGGAGCGCGCTCCGCGTGGAGGTGGGGTGGGAGACCGGCGCCGATTGCGCGCTGGTTCAAGCCTCCGCTGTCCGCGGAGCGGGGCGCGCCTCCGCCGTCCGCGGGGCCGGGCCGCCGTCGGAAGACGGCCGTGCAGGCGGGGGCGCATCGCCTTGCGGGCGGGCGCTCCCCGGGCGAGGATCGAGGGGCAGGCGACAGACGAAGCGCGCCCCGGCGGGCGCGCCGCAGCGCAGATCTCCAGCGCGGCCGTCCGCGGGGGCGAGGGCGAGCGTGCCGCCGTGCCGCCGGACGATGTCCGTCGAGATGGAGAGCCCGAGGCCGGTCCCCTGCCCTCGCGGCTTCGTGGTGAAGAACGGATCGAAGATGCGCTGCGCGAGGTCGGGCGGCACGCCTGGGCCGCTGTCGGAGATGGCGACGGCCGCCATGTCCTCGTCGATCCAGGTCTCGACGCAGATCACCGGCGCGCCGGGCGGGCCCTTCGCCGCGCCGCCGGCGCCCTCCGCCTCCGCCGCGCCGGCCGGCGCGACCGGCGCGGCCGGCGCGACCGGCGCGGCGCTCGCCTCCTCCAGCGCCTGGATGGCGTTGACGAGGAGGTTCATGAAGACCTGGTTGATCTCTCCGCTCCGGCAGGTGACGGGCGGCAGCTCGCCGTAGCGCCGGACCACCTCGATGCGCGCCTGGCGGAGCCGCGGGCCGAGCAGGAGCAGCGTCTCCTCGAGCCCGGCGTGCAGGTCGACGGGCAGCGCCTCGCCGGAGACGCGCGAGAAGCTCTTCAGGTTGGTGACGATGCGGACGCTGCGCTCGACCGCGCGGTGGACGAGGGTGGAGATGCCGACGAGGTCGTCGAGCGCCGCCTCGGTCTGGAGCTGCTCGCGGAGCGCCTCGAGGGCGCGGCGGCGGTCGTCCGGGAGCTCGCGCTCGGCGGCGCGGTAGGCGTCGAGGACGGCGCGGAGCTCCGCGGCGAGCTCCTCGATCGGCTGGGCGGCGCCGGCGATGGCGTTCAGGGGGTTATAGATCTCGTGCGCGACGCCGGCGACGAGCTCGCCGATGGAGGCGAGCCGCTCGCCCTGGATGAGCGCGGCCTGCGTCCGCTTCAGCTCGGAGAGGGCGCGCGTGAGCTCCGCGGTGCGCGCGGCGACGTTCTCCTCGAGGCCGGCGCGCTCGCCCTCGAGCTCGGCGATCGTTCGGGACAGCGCCTGCCGCATGCGCTCGACGCTCTCGCCGAGGCCCACGACCTCCTTCGGCCCGGACAGCCGCGGCACGGCGGCGCCGAGCTCGCCGCGCGCGACCTCGTCGGCGGCGCGGGCGAGCTGCGCCATCGGCCGCGAGAGCTCGCGCGCCGCCCGCGCGACGACGCCGAGGGCGGCGAGCACGAGGAGGGAGAACGAGGCGAAGAGCGCGGTGATCGCGTTGAAATCCTCGTTGAACGACGAGCGGGTCGCGAGCGCGCGGTAGAGGCCGATGGAGGAGAAGAGCGAGAGGAGCCCGGTGAACAGGAGCGGCAGCCCGAAGTCGCGGAGCATGCGCCGCCGGAGGGGCGTCGGGGGCGCGCCGCCGCGCTCGGGGGCGCCGGTCCACGCGCGCAGGAGGTCGACGGCCCGCGCGACGGAGTCCCTGTGCCACGCGCGCTGGTAGAACGAGACGCCGAAGGCGAAGAGCGCGCCGAAGCCGAGCTGCATGAGCGCGTCGGCGGCGCTGAAGGGGGCGCCGGGGCGGAAGGTGGCGCCGGGGCGCACGTAGGCGATGCCGATCGCGGTGCACCCGAGCCAGAGCGCGAAGTTCAGGGAGGCGAGGACGTCGGGGAGCCGCTCGGCGCGGGCGAGGCCGCGGGCGAGCAGGGCGCGGTCGCCGGACGGGCCGGCGCGGAGGGCGGCGACGATCGCGCCCGTGGCGGGGCGCACGGCGAGGGTGAAGCCGAGGGTGCCGGAGAGCGCGAGGAGGGGGACGACCTCGAACCACGCCTGGAACACGACCTGGCTCTGGGTGCGGAGGAACGCGACGCAGAAGAGCAGCATGACGTGGCCGCCGACGATGCCGGCGGCCGTCGCGGACTCGGCGAGGCGCGGCCGGAGCGCCGCGGCGAGGGCGCGCGCGGAGGCGGCCTCGGAGGCGCCGCCGTCGGCCGCGTCGGCGCGGAGCAGGCTGCGGTAGATGGCGAGGCGCATGCCGCCGGCCATGACGCCGAAGGCGACGGCGGTGACCAGGAGGCCGAGCCACGACGGCGGCGTCGCTTGGCCGATCCCGAGCGGTCCGGGCCAGGAGGCGGGCGCCGCGGGGGCGCCGCGGAGGGCGAGCGGCGAGACGGCGAGCGGCCACGAGAGGGTGCGGATCGCCGCGGCGATGGCGAAGCCGCGGTCGCCGCGGCGGGCGAGCAGGCCCGAGAGCGCGGCGGAGAGGGCCATCGAGGCGAGCAGGAGGATCGCCGGCCACGGCGTGGTGAGGGCCGCGGGGACGACGGCGGAGAGGAACAGGAGGGCCGAGAACAGCTCCCAGCCGGTCGCGACGAGCTCGGCGCGGGCGCGCGGGGCGCGCGGCGCGCGGAGCTTGGGGGGCGGCGGGGTGCTCACGGGGCCGGCGGCATGGAAGCCCAGGGCGCGCGGCTTCGCAACGGCGGCCGGCGGCGCGGGCGCGGCGCCGGCGGAGGATCGTGGGTGCTGGCGCTTGACTCTCCAGCCGCTGGAGACCTCAGGGTGGGGTCGTGGCGAAGGAGCGGCTCACCATCGGCGCGCTGTCGCGCCGGACGGGGATTCCGGTGAAGACGCTCCGCTTCTACTCCGACGAGGGGCTCCTGCCGCCGTCGGCGCGGACGCGGAGCGGTTACCGGCTCTATGCCGAGCGCGACGTCGTCCGGCTCGATCTGATCCGCACCCTGCGCGAGGCGGGGCTGGGGCTGCAGGCGATCCGGGCGGTGCTCTCCCGCGACATGTCGCTGGGCGACGCGCTCCGGCTGCGCCTCACCGCGGTGGAGGCGCAGATGGCGGCCTTGCGCCGCGTGGCCGCCGCGCTCCGCGCCGCGCTGCGCTCGGAGCCCACCGAGCAGGAAATCGGGAGGTTATGCGCCGTGACTCGGTTATCGCATGAGCAGAGAAGGGCCACCGTCGAGCGCTTCTTCGCGCGCGTGTCGGACGGGATTGCCATCGACGAGCAGTGGGTGCGCGGGATGATCGAGGCGAGCACGCCGGAGCTGCCGGACGAGCCCACGCCCGCGCAGCTCGACGCGTGGATAGAGCTCTCCGGGATCCTGTCGGATCCGACGTTCGTCGAGGGCATGCGCGCGGCGGCCGCGAGCACGTGGGACGGGGGCTTCGATCTCGCGGCCTACAAGCGGGCGAACGACGAGGCGGCCCGGGCCGCGCGCGACGCCAGCGCTCGCGGCGTCGCGCCGTCGTCCGCCGCGGCGGCGCCGATCGTCGAGGCCTTCGTCTCGGGGCTCGCCGCGGCGGCCGGCAAGCCGGCGGACGGGGCGTTCCGCGCCTCGCTGCTCGACCGGTACCGCAGGCACGACCCGCGCGCGTCGCGGTACTGGGAGCTCGTCGCGATCATGAACGGACAGCCCGCCCAGGCGGGGCGGGCGCCGGAGTGGGACTGGCTGACGGAGGCGATGAAGCACCACCTCGCGGCGCCGTGACGTGTCACCGGCCGGAGAGGCGCACGCCGGGGAGGACCTCGCGGCGCTCGACGACCTCCTCGAGGGCGTCGGCGTCGATGAGGAGGTGCGCCCGCAGGCTGTCCTCGATCGCCGAGAACACCTTGCCCTGGTAGCGGACCTCGCCGCCGGGCTCGGCCGCGAGCCAGTAGTTGCCGCCGGGGGTCTTGCCATCGCCCGCCGCGCTCGGGATCGCGAGGAGCGGCGCGGCGTTGCCGGGGAACGGATCGGGCGGCGTCGCGAAGCCAGGGAACGGCGGCGCGGGCGCCGGGGGCTCGGGCTCGGGGGCGGCGGAGAAGGAGAGCGACGCGCCGGGCTCGAAGCTCACCGAGAGGACGCCGCCGCGCGCGCCGACGACGACGCCGGGCGTGCGCTCCTCGACGACGACCTCCTCGATGACCTTGCCGGAGACGAGCAGGAGCGTGTGGCTGCTCGTGATCCGCGAGCTCTCGGCCGTGAGCTCGCGGCGCAGCGCGATCTCGTGCGAGGCGTAGAACTGGAGGCCCCTCACGTCTCTGTCGGATAGGCCGTGCTGGACGCGGAGCTCGTGCGTGAACGGGACGAGACGGGGGGCGCAGCCGGCGAGGAACGCCAGGAAGACAACGGCGAGCGCGAGGAGCGGGGCGAGCGGCGCGGCGGTCGCCGGGCGCCTCCGCGCGGCGTGGATCGGGCGGACACGGAACAGCATGGAAGCCCTCGTGGAGGTGCCGCGGCACGAGAGCCGCGGGCGTACTCCCTCGCAACGGGGCGGCCGGACGGACCTTACAGCGCAAGCTCGTGCGGCGGCGCGCGGTCTGCCGCTCGGGCAAGGGCAGCGCGTCCAGCTCAGCGATCCGGAAGGGGCATACCCGAGATCGTTGCCAGCGCGCGGACGAGCTTGTCGAAGCTGTCGGAGCGACCGCGGACGAGGGCGATGTTGATCTTCCGTGTCTCGCTCAGCTGATGCGTGGTCGGCAGGTAGCCCGGGACGAGCCTCCTCAGCACCTCCTTGGCGCCGCGCTTGCTCTCCACCATGGGAGCTCCAGCCCGCCGCAGCTCTTCCTGCGCGTGATTGAGGAGCAGCCACGTCTCGTACTCGCGAACCGCCATCACGGCGTCGCCTGGCATGAGCACCTGGATGGCGCGTGCGGCGTCGGGGCCCCACGTCGCGGGGCAATCGTCATCCGCATCGCACAGGGCGAGCACGGCCTGAGCTCCCCGGGACCGCGCGAGCTGCACGGCGCGGCGCAGGCCATCGGCGTGACAGCGGCGCAGCGGGCTCCTGTCCCTCTCGTTTACCAGCTGGCTGCGAGGATGCCGGATCGGATGCTGGTCGACGATCCACGCCATATCCAGGAGGTACTGGCGCAAGATCCGCATGCAGAGGTTCGGGATCGCGCCGACCTCGCCCCTGCCCTCGACGATGCAGACGAGGCGCTTCATGAGGCTCAGAGCTGGACGCTCTCGGGCTCTTCCCCCTCGATTCGCAGCGGCTCGGAGCGCATCAGCTCGGCGACGGAGAACAGCCCCTGTCGTACGACCTCACGCTGCGCCGAGGAGAGCGGACCGATCTGCGTCACGCCGTCACGATACGAGCACACGAGGATCTCCTCCTCGCGCGCGGCGTCGAGCAGATCGGCGCTATGTGTCGTGATCAGCAGGGAGCCCCTGGTCGACGCGTCCTTGAGCACGTCGAAAAGCAGCTGGGCCGCTCCGACGTGGATCGCGACCTCAGGCTCCTCAATGATCAGGAGCTCGTCTCCGGTCATCTGCTGAGCTGCGACGAGGATGCCGAGCGCACGCAGGGCGCCCTCCGACATCTCGCTCGCCGAGAACCGCGCCACATGTCCTCCAGGCTGGTGCTGCTCAAATTTGAGGAGCAGGAACCGGTCGAACGCCTCCACGGAGACGCGCAAGAGCCCCGGGACGATCCGCTGCATGGCGGCGAGGACGCGCGCCTGTCCTTCGGCGTCGAGGCTCCGGAAAGCCACGGCGATGTTGCTCCCCGACTCGTCCAGGCGGGTGAACTCGGTCGCGAGCTGCGGCTGACGCATGACCTCGGCGTTCAGCCGGATCCGCGTGACGTTCCGGAGCGCTGTGACCCTGGCGATGTCGAAGAGCTGGCGCGCGAACACCATGGCGCTCGCGGTCTCGCTGGGGGCGCTCCCGTTCGAGAACACGCGCCTCTCCCCTCCGATCTCCACCTCCAGCCCCTCGGGCGTCCGCTCCACCCAGCTCACCGGGGCGCCTCGGACGAAGAGCTCGATGGTCTCGCTGCGGAACGCCCAGGCTCCGTTGCCCTTCGCGCGGACCGTGAACTGGTGACGCAGGTAGTCGGTCTCGAGGGCAACGCGCGACATCGCGGCGCGGATGTCGACCACAACGTCGGCCTGCTCGTCCTCCTCCGGCTGCCAGCGCCTGATGCCGGCGATGCCGCCGCGCCGCTCGACCGCGGTCGCGGCGTCGATCGCGACCTCGCTCGCAAACACGAGCGCATCGGCGAAATTGGACTTGCCGCTGCCGTTCGGGCCGACGAGCACCGTGAAGGGCGCCAGATCGACGCTGGCCTCCGCGATGCTCCGGTAGTTCCTGAGCTCGACGCGCCTCCACATCTGCGCCGGCGCTTCGCCGATTGTGGGAGCGCCGGCGTCGACATACCGGCGCACTGCGAGGCTGAACCCGCTCGTCGCGATCTCGTCGACGTCGACGAGCCGCGCATACCCAGGAACGTCGCTGGCCGCTCGGAAAGCTTCCGCGATCCTGGCCACGTCCTCGGGCCCGAGCCGGTTCTTCACGCGCCCCTCCTGGAACCCTCGCGAGGCATCGATGAAGAGCACCTCTCGCTTCCTCGACGCCGGTTTGACGCGGCTCAAGAGGAGGATCACCGTGGGCCCCCGCGTGGACGGGAGCAGGTTGGCAGGCAGCCCGATCACCGCGTCGAACAGGCCATCCTCCAGCATTCTCCTTCGGATCTCCCCCTCCAATCCTCCCCGAAACAGCATGCCTTCGGGCGCCAGCATCGCCATCCGCCCGGTAGGATGGAGGCTGGCGAGCATGTGCTGTAGGAACGCGAAGTCACCGCGGTTCCTGGGAGGTACCCCGTATCGAAAACGATGATGGGAATCGTGCTCCGCCATGTCATGCCCCCACCACGTCAGCCCGAACGGCGGAACGCAGAGGACGCGGTCATGACGCACGAGATGGCCACCCTCGGTGCTACGCGGCTCGCGGAGCGTGTCCCCCTTCTCGATCTGCGCGTTCGGCAGCCCGTTCAGGAGCATGTTGATCCTGGCGAGCGTCCAGGCATCGACGCTCTTCTCCTGACCATGGATCGAGAGGCTCCGCCTATCTCCACCGCGGCGCTCGACGTATGTGGCGCACGCGACCAGCAAGGTGCCGGAGCCGCACGCCGGATCGTGGATACGCATCCCCTCGGAAGGATCGAGCAGCTCCGCCATGAGTTCCGCGACCGTGGCGGGTGCAAGGGGCTCACCGCTGCGCTTGCCTTCCCCGAGGGCCATCTCCTCCAGGAACAGGATGAAGGCGCTCCCCAGCGTGTCGGGCGCGGCCAGATCCCCGTCACGAAGCGGCAGTCCCGAGAAGATCCGGACGAGCTCGTGGAGGAGAGGAGCACGCTCCGCGCGGTCCCCGAAGCGTCGCTCATCCGTGAAATCGACCGAGGAAAGCACGCCATCGAGAGCGGGGTTGAGCTCCTCGATCGCCGCGCAGGCGACGTTCAACGCCACATCGACCATCGTCGGAGCGGCCTCGATCCTCGCCCATCGCGCCCGAGCAGGTACCGAGATGTCGTACGTGGAGGGATCCGCGTCGTTCAGACGCTTCAGGAGGAGCAGGACGGCGATGACCGTCCGATGCTGCCCGCTTTGGCCATGCGTGTGCCGAAGAAGCCTGGCAGCCTCGAGGAGGCAGCTCACGAGCCGTTCCTTCGTCAGTCGACCCTCACGCGCCTCGCTCCCAGGGCCGAGCCTGGCCGCTGCGCCCCCCCGCGTCCCCGTGGCGCCGCGCGCCGCGATCTCCGGCGAGGGCTCCTCGAGCACACGCTCGATGAAGGCAGCCTTGTCACGCCCGCGCGCGTCGAGGCCAAGCGCACGGCACAGCTCTCTCAGCTGATCGATGCGCAAAACGCGCAGCAGCTCATGGAGCTGCAGCCCCGGCGTCGAGAGGATCGCGTCGAGGATCGCCGCCTTCTTCCGCCGGTCGGGCAGGTCGACGCCGAAGCGATCGGCCAGGGCGGCGAGATCTGCCCGGGAGAGCAGCTGCAGGACGTCGTGGGGCGTCGGCATGGCTGCGCGAACGATACACGCGCGCTCCGCGGGTCGCGAGCCTGCCTCCTTCCGCCGCCGCCCCCACCAACATCATGCCCCAGCCTCGCGCACGCCGCGGTCACGCGCTGGGTCACGGGCTAGAGCGCAGCGTCCCCCCTCACTCCCAGTACAGCGTCGCCCGCCCGATCGCCGTGAACGGCCACCCCGGCGAGTAGTGGATCCCCGTGACCGCGGCCGGCTCGTACGGCAGCCTCGAGTCGCTCGCGAACTGCACCTCGCGCCACGTCGCGTCGAAGAGGTTCTGGATGTCCACGGCCGCCTCGACGTTCCTCCACCGGAGCCCCGCGTTCGCGTCGACCACCGTGAACCCCTCGGCGGTGAGCGACTCGTCCTCGGTCGCGGGCCGCGCGCCGATCGCCTTCACCCGGAGCGCCGCGAATGGCGTGAGCGCGCCGAACGCCCTGCGCACCCCGATGCCCGCGGTCAGCGTCCGCGTCGGCGCGAGCGCGACCGCGCTCCCGTTGCCGGCGTTCGCGCGGAAGCGCGCGCGGGTGAAGGTCGCGTCCACGTCGGCGAAGAGCCAGCTCCCGAGCCGGTAGCGCGCGCTGATCTCGATCCCGTAGCGCCGCGTCTCCCCCGACGCCTCGGTCTCGCCGGCGTCGCCGCTCCAGACCAGCTCGGAGTCGAGGTCGAGCAGGAACCCGGCCGCGCTCAGCGAGAGGCCGCGCACGGGCGCGACCCTCGCGCCGACCTCGTAGCCCTTCGCCGGGGTGATCAGCGTCGCCGCCCCCCGGCCCAGCACCGCGCCCCGCGCGTCGTTCGAGTGGAAGCCGCGCCCGTAGTGGGCGAAGAGATCGAGCCCGCCCACCGGCGAGACGACCGCCGAGAGCTTCGGGAGCAGCTGCATCTGCCCCCGCGCGCCGCTCGACCGGTTCCCCGTCCCCTCGAGGTCCTCGCGCAGATCGTCCACGTTGACGTCGATCCACTGCCCGCGCACGCCGAGCACGAGGCGGAGCCAGCGCCGGAGCCGGGCGTCCTGCTCGACGTACACGCCGATCTGGCCCTCGTCGACGTGGGTCCGATCCCGCTCCTCGAGCCGCTCGCGCGCCTCGTCGTGGTGGAGCGACTTGTCGATCGCGTCCGCGCGGATCTGCGCGCCGAGCGAGGTCGTGAACCTCGCCCCGCGGTGCTCGATCTGCTTGCGGAACCGGAGATCGGCGCCCAGCACGGTGCGGTCGTCGTTCTGCTCGATCGCATCGCCGTGCACCGGATCCTCGGCGAAGAACGTGAAGTTCGAGTACAGCGTGAAGCGATAGCGCAGGAGGTAAGCCATCGCGCTCAGGTCGGCGTCCCGCCACGCGGTCGACGCGGAGACCGACGCCATGTGCCGCGAGGTCGCCCCGCCCTCGGTCGGATCGACCGCGCCGAAGTGGTCGATGCACGGCTGTCCGAAAGCGGACGGCGGCGGGTTCAGGCCGCCCTGCTCCCCCTCGCCGCACACGGCGCGCGCCGGGATCTGGCCGGAGCCGTACCAGGTCGAGCCGTAGGACATCCACGTCGCCTGGACCTTGCCGGTGCTGCCGAGGTCGCGCGTCGCCCTCAGGAACACGTTGAAGCGCTTGAGCCGCTCCGGGCTCTGGAACGGCCCGTCGTTCCGGTAGACCTCCGCCGCGGCCACCGCGCGCCAGTCGTCGCCGAGCTCCGGCGAGGCGATCACGAGGCCGCGCAGGATGCCGTACTGCCCCACGCTGAGCTGCGCGGAGCTCTCGTCGAGCTTCTCGGCGAAGCGGAGGTTGACGGCGCCCGCCGTGCCGAAATCGCCGATGCTCGCGTAGTAGGGCCCCTTGTAGCCGTCGAGCCCGACCACGAGCTCCGGGATCATGAAGTAGAGGTCGGTGAAGCCGTGCCCGTGGCCGTGGCTGACCAGGTTGACGGGCACCCCGTCGACGAAGAACGCGACGTCCGTCCCGTGGTCGGCGTCGAAGCCGCGCAGGAAGTACTGGTTCGCCTTGCCGCCGCCGGCGTGCTGCACGGCGAAGAGCCCGGGGACCGACTCGAGGAGATCGCCCGGCCGGAGCCTCGGCCGGAGCTCGAGCTCGCGGTGCCCGACCGAGACGCGCGAGGCGGCCTCGCTCCCCGGCTTCTCCGCGTGCACCGTGACCTCGATGGGCTCTCCCTGGGCCCGCGCTGGCCGCGCGGCGGACAGCAGGATCGCCAGGGCGGCGATCCGAGGGAGTCGATGGCGGTGTCCGTGGCCCTTCGTGACGTTCTCGCGCAGCATTCATGTCCTCCTTCGCGCAATCGCGCGGAGCGGCGCCGGGCCGCTCGCATCGAGCTCCACGAGGAGGAAAAAGGCCGCCCACGGCGCGACGCCCTGGACCGACCTCTCGCCCCCGCGGGCGACCAGAAGGCAACGCGGGGGCGGCTCGGGATCCGGGACGTGCGCAGGGCTGCACCGGCTCGGACCTCGCCGCCTCCCTCGAGGCTCCCAGGTCGAACCGGCGTCGGATGTGTCCCCGTCGCCGGGCGCGGGCAGGTCTTCGGGCTCGCGAGCGCTCCGGCCGGGCCGGCTTCCTACTGTCCACCGCTTCCCAGCCCTCATCGGGCCAGTGCATGGGGTGGAGGTCGTTCTCGCTTACCGCTGCGGGGCAGCCCCGGAATCTCACCGGGTTCCCTATTCAGCCTGAGCGAGCGCCCAGGCACCAGCGCGGCGCGCACCCTAGGAGGATGCGCCTCCGGCTGTCAATCGCTCCCGCTCACCTCGCCCGCTCCGCGCGCGTCCCTCGCCACGCGCCCGACTCGCGCGGGCTCCTGTCCGCCTCGCGCCCGCCCGCGCCCGCTTCACGCGCGCGCCACCTGAACGCGAGCGCTCGCCGCGCGACGTCCGGGTGCAGGCCGAACGTTCGGGCTCTGGCGAGGATGGGCTCGCTCCTCCGTGGGTCGCGTGCTACACGGCCGCCGCCGTATATGCCGCGTAACGACCTCCGCAACATCGCCATCGTCGCCCACGTCGACCACGGGAAGACGACCCTCGTCGATCACATGCTCCGCCAGTCGGGCGCCTTCCGAGAGAACGAGGTCGTGGCCGAGCGGGTCATGGACTCGAACGACCTCGAGCGGGAGCGCGGCATCACCATCCTCGCGAAGAACACCAGCATCCGGTACCGCGGGGTCAAGATCAACATCGTCGACACGCCCGGCCACTCCGACTTCGGCGGCGAGGTCGAGCGCACCCTGATGATGGCCGACGGGGCGCTGCTCCTCGTCGACGCCGCCGAGGGCCCGCTGCCGCAGACGCGGTTCGTGCTCTCGAAGTGCCTCCAGCGCGGCTTCCCGGTCATCGTGGTCATCAACAAGATCGACCGGAGCGACGCGCGCGCCCACGAGGTGCTCTCCGAGGTGTTCGACCTCTTCTGCGACCTCGAGGCGAGCGACGCGCAGATGGACTTCTCGACGCTCTACGCGATCGCGAAGTTCGGCCAGGCCAAGCGCGAGCTCGAGCACGAGGCCAAGGACCTGGAGCCGCTCTTCGAGACCATCCTCGAGCGCGTGCCCGGCCCCTCCGGCGACCCCGACGGGCCGCTCCAGGTCATCGTCTGCAACACGACCCACGACGACTACGTGGGCCGGCTCGCGGTCGGCCGCGTGGTCCGGGGCACCGCCCGGTCCGGCGCCGACGTCGCGCTCCTCGGCGAGGGCGGCCAGTCGCGCGGCTACGTGAAGATGCTCTACGCCTACGAGGGGCTGAAGCGGGTCCCGGTCGAGAGCGCCGCCGCGGGCGAGGTGATCGCCATCGCGGGGCTCGATTCGGTCACGATCGGCGACACGATCGCGGACCCGGCGACCCCCGAGGCGCTGCCGCGGATCGTGGTCGAGGAGCCGACGATCAAGATGAGGATCGGCGTCAACACGTCGACGTTCGCCGGCAAGAGCAAGCAGTCGAAGTACCTGACGAGCCGTCACCTGAAGGAGCGGCTCGAGCGCGAGGCGATGAAGAACCTCGCGATCCGGGTGGAGCCGACCGAGGTGCCCGACACGTTCGTGGTGCTCGGCCGCGGCGAGCTCCAGCTCGCGATCCTCGTGGAGACGATGCGGCGCGAGGGGTACGAGATGCAGCTCTCGAACCCCGAGGTCGTGACGCGCGAGATCAACGGCGAGGTGATGGAGCCGATCGAGCTCGTGGTCGTCGACGTGCCCGACACCTACGTCGGCGTGGTGACCGAGCGCCTCAGCACCCGGCGCGGCCGGATGGTGAAGATGACGAACCCCGGCTTCGGGCGCGCCCGCCTCGAGTTCCGGGTGCCGTCGCGCGGGCTCATCGGCTTCCGGGGCGAGTTCCTGACGGCGACGCGCGGGACGGGCCTGCTCAACACGATGTTCGACGGCTGGGCGCCCTGGGGCGGCCCGATGATGCGCCGCCCGACCGGCGCCATCGTCGCCGATCGCGCCGGCGTGGCGACCCCGTACGCGCTGCACCACCTCCAGCCGCGCGGCATGTTCTTCATCGTCCCCGGCGTCGAGGTCTACGAGGGGATGATCATCGGCGAGCACAACCGGCCGAACGACACCGACGTCAACGTGATCAAGGAGAAGAAGCTGTCGAACGTGCGCAACCACGGCAAGGACGAGAACGTCCTCCTGGCCAGCCCGCGGCTGCTCACGATCGAGACGGCGATGGAGTGGATCGACGGCGACGAGCTCGTCGAGGTCACGCCCGACGCGGTGCGCGTCCGCAAGAAGGTGCTCGCGTGCAACCGCCGGGAGCGCCGCGAGGACGCGATCGAGCAGGCGCAGGCCGTGGAGTGAGCGGCGACGGCGCCCGGCGAGCGCGCGCCAGGCGAGCGCGCGCCCGGCGAGCGACCCCCGCCCCTGCCCGCGCCGGCGTGGACCGGTGTAGACTCCCGGGCATGAGAACGACGCTGCATTCGGCGCTCCTCGCCTCGCTCATCGCGCTCGCGGGGGCGAGCGCTTGCGGCGGGGCCGTCGTGGTCGACGGCGCCCCGGGGGACGACGACGGCTCCGGGGGCGCCGGCTCGAGCGCGACGTCGAGCGGGCGCGCGAGCGTCGGCGCGGGCCCGCAGTCGTCGAGCTCCAGCGCGGCGGGCTCGGGCGGCGGAGCGCGGGCCTCGTGCGATTTCTTCTGCGCCCTCTTCGACGGCACCGCCTGCCCGGACCCCGGCTGTCGCGACGCCTGCGACGAGCTGCTCTCTGTGCCGCGCCCTTGCAACGACCTGACCGCGCCGTTCTTCGACTGCATGGGCAGGATGGTCCAGATCCCGTCGGTCACGCGCTGCGAGCAGATCTCGGCGTGGCTCGATCCGCTGTTCGCGTGCATGCCGTCCAGCGACCCGGCGTGCGACCCCGACTTCATTTACGTGGACTGCGCGCCGTTTTACGAAGATCAGCGGGCCTGCCAGCTCAGCGAGGGCCGGTAGCGGCGGGGCGCGTCACCGGCCGGGGCGCGGCCGCGCGTCTGGCCGGAGGGCGCCTCGCAGCGGCCCGAGGGCGTCGGTGACGAACGCGACGAGCGCCTTCACGCGCGGCACCCCGCGCGTGTCGCGGTGCACCCCGAGCCAGAGCGCGCGCTCGGGCGGCGGCGACGGCGGCGAGAGCAGGCGCAGGCCCGCCGTCGCGTCGCCCAGGTAGCGCGGCAGGCAGACGAGCCCGACCCCGGCGGCCCCCATCGTCGCCTGGGCCTCGCGGCCGTTGGTGCGGGCGGCGACGCGGGCCTTCGCGGCGACGGCGCGCAGCCACGCGAGGTCGGCGACCGCCGGCGGATCGTCGCTCATCGTGACGAGGGCGTGGCCCTCGCACTGCCGGTCGAAGTCCGGCGGGCCGCGCTCGGCGAGGTAGGCCTCCGACGCGTAGAGGCCGAACCCGATGCGCGCGACCTCGCGCTGGAAGACCTCGCGGTGCTCGAACGCGGCGGGGCGAAAGGCGATGTCCGCCTCCCGCCGCGGGAGGCTCAGCCAGCGCGCGTCCGCGACGAGCTCGACGGAGATGCCGGGGTGACGCGCGAGGAACGGGGCGAGCAGCGGCCCGAGGACGCGGGCGGCGAGCCATTCGGACGCGGTGACGCGGAGGTGGCCTGCCAGGCCGGCGTCGCGTCCGGCGGCGGCGCGCTCGGCGGCGAGCGCGCCCTGCTCCATGCGCTCGGCGTGGCCGAGCACGCTCTCGCCCGCGGTCGAGAGCGCGAACCCCGACGGCGAGCGCCGGAAGAGCTTCGCCCCGAGGCGCCGCTCGAACGCGTCGATGCGCCGCCCCACGGTCGGCTGGGTGACCTTCAGCGCGCGCGCGGCGGCCGAGAGGGTGCCGTGCCGGGCGACGGCGAGGAAATAGCGCAGATCGTCCCAGTCGAGCATGGTCTTCGCGCGGGGCGCTGCTGCGCGAGAGCGCCCCGCGCCATGCACAGATGCATGACGAGTATACGGCGATGGCGGATGTCCGGGCAACGGCGGAGGGTGCATGCTCTCTCCACGCATTCGCGCGATCGTCTCTGGCGCAGCGCTCGCGTTTCTTTGCGTGAGCTCTCTTCGTGACGCTGCGCGCGCCTCGCACGCTCGCGCGTCCTACCCACTCCATGTCGGATGACCCGATCGAGGCCAGCATGCATTCGAGTCGTCGTACGTTTCTCCATCGCGTGGCCGGGACGGCCGCGACAGGCCTGCTGGGCTCGGCCCCGCCGGCCGTGACCGCCTCGTGCGCCGCGGAGCGCGGGCCCGCGCCGGGCCGGAAGATCAAGGCCATCGCCTTCGACGCCTTTCCGATCTTCGATCCGCGGCCGATCGCCGCGCTGGCGGAGGAGCTCTGTCCGGGCAAGGGCGCCGCGCTGAGCGACGCCTGGCGCACCCGTCAATTCGAGTACACGTGGCTCCGGGTCGCGGCCCGCGAGTACGCCGATTTCTGGCAGGTGACGGCGGACGCGCTCGTGTTCGCCGAGCGGGCGCTGCGGCTCGATCTCGGCGAGGAGAGGCGGGCGCGGCTCCTCGGGGCGTACCTCGAGCTCGAGGCGTGGCCCGACGCGCTCCCCGCGCTCGCGTCGCTGAGACGCGCGGGCCTCCGGCTCTCGTTCCTGTCCAACTTCACGCCGAGGATGCTCGGCGCCGCGATCGAGCGCTCCGGCCTGGGAGGCCTGTTCGATCGCGTGCTCAGCACCGATCTGGCGAGGACCTACAAGCCGGATCCGCGCGCCTACCGGATGGCGCTCGACGCGCTCGGCCTCGAGCGCGAGGAGATCCTGTTCGTCCCGTTCGCCGGCTGGGACGCCGCGGGCGCCCGCTGGTTCGGCTATCCCACGTTCTGGGTCAACCGCCTGGGCCTGCCGGCCGAGGAGCTGGGCGTGAGCGCCGACGCCGCGGGAGCGAGCCTGAACGATCTTGTCGAGTTCGTCGCGGCGGGGGCGTGACCGCCGCCGGGCGCGACAGCGGAGAGGCGCGACCCGGAGCGCCGCTCAGGCGATCTCCAGCCGCCGGGAGGCGCGGATGCCCACCTGGCGCATCTCCTCGATCAGCGGCGCCATCCTCTGGAGCGACCGCGCCGTGCGCTCTGGCCCGGCGAGCTCGGGGCTGCCCGTGCCGTAGGGCGGCTCCGGCGCATACTCCATCTCCAGCTCGCACTCCCTGGCGAGCTCGTCTCCGCACAGGCGCCCGATCAGGCGCAGCGCCAGATCGAATCCGCCGGACACCGGCCCTGAGGTGAGCCGATTCCGGTCTTCCACCACGTTCCCCTGGGTCGGGATGGCGCCGTAGTAGGGGAGCTGATCGTGCAGGTGAAAGTTCGTGGTGGCCCGGTAGCCCTTGAGCAGGCCCGCGGCGCCCAGCATCAGGGCGCCCGCGCAGACGCCGGACAGCCACGCCGCGCGGCCGCCGTACTCTGCGAGGAACGCGAGCGACTCCTTGTCCTCCATGACGTGGGGCGGAATCGCCGGCACATGGAGGACGTCGAGCGCCTTCGGGCATTCGGCGAAGGTGGTGGTGGCCCGCGTCGTGAAGCGCGGGACGCCCGCGATCTCGTCCCTGTTCTTCCAGACGAGGTGGAGGTCCACGTTGGGCAGGACCCCGAACACCGTCTGCAGGCCGATGTTGTCGGGCAAGAAGAAGCCGGGGCAGACGAAGAGCGCCACCTGGAGCTTGCGCTCCACGGGGAGGCTCAGGGGCAAGGTGAACGAGGCATCGTCATGAACGCTCATCGAGGAATCCTTTCTGGCTTCGCGCGAGGACGCGAAGGAGCCGCGCGTGAGCATGCGCCCCGCGCGGGGAGCCGAAGGGACAGAGCACCTGCGTTTCCTGCCACGCGTCGGGCCCGCGGCGCGGCGGCGTCGGCTCCGCCCTCGGGAGACCTGGCAGGAAATGCGGGTGCTTTGTCGTTGCGGTCAGGTGCGCGGCGGGTACCGTCGTCGCGTGAGCCGGCCCCGTCCCTCGAAGCGCGCTCCGCGAAGCTCGCCGAGCGCGAGCCCGCACGCGCCGACGCGCAGGATCGTGGTCGTGGTCTACGACGGCGCGGGCGCCATCGACGTGATGGGGCCCGTCGATGTCTTCGCCTTGGCCTCGGAGTGCGCCATCCCGAGGAGCCCTGGGGCTCCCCCGGCGTACGCCGTCGAGATCGCCTCGGTGTCGGGCGGCGTGATCCGGACGCTCTCCGGGGCGCAGATCGTCGCCCACAAGGCGCTCGAGGACGTGGCCCCCGGCGCCGACACGGTGCTCGTCGCGGGGGGCGATCCTCGCGAGGCGATGCGAGACGCCCGGCTGCTCGGCTGGCTGCGCGCGACGACGCCCGAGGTGCGGCGCATGGGCGCCGTCTGCACGGGCACCTTCATCCTCGCCGCCGCGGGGCTGCTCGCGGGGCACCGCGCCGCCACGCACTGGCGCGAGGCGGCCGCGCTCGCGCGCCAGTTTCCCGCCATCGAGGTCGATCCCGACGCGATCTTCGTGCGATCCGGGAAGATCTACACCTCTGCGGGCACGACCGCGAGCATCGATCTCGCGCTCTCGCTGGTGGAGGAGGATCTCGGGTACGACGTGGCGCTCGAGGTGGCGCGCGGCATGGTGGTGTTCCTCAAGCGCCCTGGCGGACAGTCGCAGTTCAGCCGCCCGCTCCGCGCGCAGGAGGCCGCCGCGGGGCCGCTCGGGCGCGTGATCGCGTGGGCCCTGCGGCACCTCGACGCCGACCTGCGCGTCGAGGTGCTGGCCGAGAGAGCCGGGATGAGCCCCCGCAACTTCGCGCGGACCTTCGCGAGGGCGCTGCAGACGACGCCCGCGAAGTTCGTCGAGGCGGCGCGGCTGGAGCAGGCGCGCTCGTGTCTGGAGGGGGGGCGCGCGTCGATCAAGCAGCTCGCGCGCGACTGCGGCTTCGGCACGGACGAGCGGATGCGGCGCGCCTTCCAGCGCACGCTCCAGGTCACGCCGGAGGAGTACCGGCGGCGCTTCGGGCGCTCGTGAGACGACGCCGCGGGGAGCGGCGGACTCGAGCGCGAGAGGCCGTGGCGCCGATCTGCGCGCAGCGACCTCGGCTGAGCCTGCATGCATTCATGTGGAGGTACGCCGCCGGCGGCGGCGACGTGGAAAATCGATTTCTTCGACACCGATGGATCGACATCGTTCTTAACAATTCATTGAACGATACGGGTGGCCGGGGGACGGCGGATCGATAAGCTGCCCGGAGCGCCTCCTCGTTCTGGGCCTTGCCCGGCGAGGCGCGAGCGAAAGGAGCTCACGATGATGAGGATGGTTCGACGGGCTTTGGCCTCCGTGATTTTGCTTTCCGGCGTGGGCCTCTGGGTGTGCGCCGCCGGCGCTCCTGCGGCGGCGGCCACGGAGCCCCCCGCGGCGGAAGAGGCGCAGCCCGCGGCATGTTGGGAGTGCGTCAAGGACAGCGATTGCGACGCCAGATGCGACGGCCCGGGCACCGGTGTCTGCCGGTGGTCCGGCTGCACGCGCTGCCTCTGTACCCAGTAGCCGATCCCCGCGTCTGGCTGTCCGTGGGTCAGACGCCTGGCCGTCCGCCGCTTCGTTTGCCCCGGACGGCCCCTTTCGACACCCCTCGAGATCCTCATCAATCCCCAGGACGGCCGACGCCCGGAGGATCCGAGGGACACCTTGCCTCGCCCGCCGGAAAGCCTACGCTGCCTCGCGGGGGGGTCCGACGACATGCAGTCGACGTCGCGCAGGGGTGCGGGCCAGCGCCATGTGGTCGTGATCGGCGGCGGGCTCGCGGGGACCGCGGCCGCCGTGCTCCTCGCCGAGCGGGGCGTCGCGGTGACGCTCGTCGAGCGCGAGGCTTACCTCGGGGGCCGCGCCGGGGCGTGGACCGAGCGCCTGCGGGGCGGGACGGCCTTCGAGATGGAACGAGGCTTTCACGCCTTCTTCCGGCACTACGCCAACGTGCGGGCGCTGCTCAGACGCATCGATCCCGACCTCTCGCTCCTCACGCCGCTCTCCGACTATCCGCTGCTCGGCCCCGGCGGCGCGGTCGAGTCGTTCTCCGGCCTCCCCACGCGCACGCCGCTCAACGTCGCGGCGCTGCTCCTCCGCTCTCCCAGCGTGCGCCTCTCGGACCTCCTCCGGGTCGACGTGCGGGGCGCGCTCACGATGTTCACCTTCGATCCGGAGCAAACGTACCTCGACCTCGACGCGACGACCGCGAAGGAATACCTCGACGGGCTGCGCCTCGCCCCGGGGGCGCGGCAGATGCTGTTCGATGTGTTCGCGCATTCGTTCTTCAATCCGGACAGCGACTATTCGGCGGCCGAGCTCCTCGCGATGTTCCATTTCTACTTCCTGGGCAACCGGGAGGGGCTCGTGTTCGACGTCGTGAAGGAGCCCTTCAGCACCGCGGTGTGGCGGCCGATGGAGCGTTATCTCCGCGCCCGGGGCGTCGCGATCGCCTCCCGGCGCGAGGCCAAGGCCGTCGAGCGGGAGGAGGGGCGCTTCGCGGTGCGGCTCGGCGCCGGCGAGCGGATCGCGTGTGATGCGGTCGTCCTCGCGGTCACCGTCCCGGCCGTGCGGCAGCTCGTCGCCGCCTCGCCCGCCCTCGCCGCGCTGGAGGGCGGCGTGACCAGCCTGGAGGTCGCCCCGCCGTTCGCCGTGTGGCGGCTCTTCCTCGATCGCCCGTGCGCGCCCGAGCGGGCGCCGTTCGCGGGCACGACGGGGTTCGGCCTGCTCGACAACATCTCGCTCTATGAGCGCTTCGAGGGGGAGAGCCGGCGCATCGCCGGGGCCACGGGCGGGTCCGTGGTCGAGCTCCACGGCTACGCGCTGCCCGAGGCCATGGACGAGGGCGCGATCCGCGCCGACCTGCTCTCGAGCCTCCACCGGGCGTACCCCGAGACGGCCGCGGCGCGCGTCCTCGACGAGCGCTTCCTCCTCCGGCGCGACTGCCCGGCCTTTCGCCCGGGCTCCCACGCGCGCCGCCCCGGCGTCCGCACGCCCGTGCCCGCCGTCGTCCTCGCCGGCGATTACGTGAAGCTCCCTTTCCCGAGCGGCTTGATGGAGCGCGCGACGGCGAGCGGCTTCCTCGCCGCGAACGCCCTGCTCGAGCGCTTCGGGCTGCCGGTCGGCGAGGTCGCCCACGGGCCGATTCGCGGCCTCCTGCCCGCGCGGCTCGCGCGGCTGCTGCGTCCCTCGCGGACGGCGCCCGCGCGGCCTGTCCCTTCCGCGGCGTGAGCCCCCTCCCTCGCGCTCCGGCGGCCATCCGGCCCGCGGCCGACGTCGGCCCCGGACGCCGCCGCCGCGCCGGCCCTACCGGGCGCGCTCGTGCTCGAGCGCGAGCGCCCGGAAGCCCTCGTCCACGAGCTCGAGGAGGTCCTCCGTCGCGCCGCGCGCGAGCCACGCGTCGATCGCGCACCCCATGATGGCGACCGCGCAGCTCGCCAGCACCCGCGGCGCGAGGTCGCGCCGCGGATCCAGGCCCATGCGCGCGGCCAGCGGCTCGCTGATGGCCTCCGCGCAATGGCCGAGCCGCTCGCTCTGCCTCGCGCGGATCGCCGGCGTCTTCGCGACGAACTGCTGAACCGCGACGAAGCGCGGCAGATTCCCCTCGTAGAGCCGGCCAAGGGTATCCCGGACCGCATTGCGGGTCGCGACGAGCGGCGGCTCGCTCCGAGGGCGCGCGCGGATCGACGCGCACGCCACCTCGATGAGCTGGTCCATCCAGGCGATGAGCAGATCTTCCTTCGACTCGAAGTAGCGGAAGAACGTCCTCCGCGAGATCTCGACCGCTCCGAGCACCTCGTCGAGCGTCGTCTGCTCGTAGCCATGTTTCAGGAAGAGGTCGATCGCGGTCTCGATGATCTGCGCGCGCGTCCGCTCCTTCTTGCGCTCTCGGAGCCCCGGGGCCTGGCCCTCCGCCATGGCGCCAGCCTACCACACGCAGGATCCGGGTGCCTCTCCTTGACAAATGCTACTCAGTAGCACATTCTTTCCCCTGTCGCGGCGCCCCGCCGACGTCGAGCGATCTCGGGCGGTTTCGCGCGAGGGTGCGCGCGTCCACGGGTCCACGGGTACGGAGTCCATCCATCGCCGCCGCCCTGAGCGGCGCCGAGGCCTCGGCGCGATCGTCGCGCGCCTGGGTCCTCGCGCGCGGGCGCACCGCCGGACGCCGCTTTGCTGCGGACACCGACATTTCTGTTGTACGCGCGCTGGTCGGCTCGGGCGATCGGCGCGCCCACGGCCGTCGTCCGCCGGAGTGCGCGCGGGGAGGCGGCCCTCACAGGAGCCACGATGATCACCAAGGAACACGACAAGGTCGCGCTCATCACGGGCGCAAACCACGGTATCGGACTCGAGCTCACGCGCCGCCTGCTGTCGGAGGGCTTTCAGGTCATCGCGCTGAACCGCTCGGGGTTCCCCGAGGACGATCCCCTGATCCGGGAGAGCATCGAGCGCCGCAGGCTCCGTGTCCACCGGGCGGATCTGTCCGATTTCGAGAGCCTCAGACGCGCGCTCGGCGCGATCAGGGCGAGCGAAGAGAGGATCGATGTGCTGTTCAACAACGCCGGCGGCAGCGTCCCTGAGCTGACCTTCTCCAGGCAAGGCCGCGAGCTGCACTTCGAGCTCCAGACGGTGGCGCCGTACGTCATCGCGATGGAGCTCAGGGAGCTGCTGCGGAGGGGATCCTTGAAGACGGTCGTGAACACCTCCTCGAACGCGTTCGACATGACGAGGCGCTTCGACCCCGACGCCCTGGAGCGCCCGGCGTCGTTCAAGCAGCTCTTCGGCCCGTACGCGACGTCCAAGCTCGCGCTCTCCCTCTGGACGCGCGAGGTGGCGCCGCTGCTCGAGAAGGACGGGATCAAGATCCGGAGCGTGGATCCAGGGGGCAACAACACGCTGAGGAAGGGGAAGCGGTCGGGGCTGCCGTTCTTCGTGAAGACGCTGATGAGGCTCTTCTTCCCGCCCCCGACCCAGGGCGCCTCGCGGCTGTACGAGGGGGCGTTCGGCGCGCACCGGGAGCTCTCGGGCGTCTACTTGAGGAAGGACCGCGCGATGGACCTCCCGTTCCGGGAGCATGGTCCGAGGGTGCTGGAGAAGGTGCGCTCCATCCACGAGCGGGAGTTCGCCGCCAGCTGATCGCCCGCTTCCTCGGGGCGGCGGCGCCCTGGCAGCGGCCTCGCTCCCCGGCGGGCTCGGAGCTCCTACTTGGACGGGTCGGCCACGCGGCCCACGAAGAGGATCGTGCGGGCGTCGTTGTCCCGGATGAAGAAGACGAACGGCCGATCGAAGCGGATGGCCGCGGCCGGGGACGCGCGCTCGTCGATCGCCACCGCCGTCGCCGCCGCGGCCTCGGTGCCGGCCTCGTTCACGTCGACGAACGCCTTGTGGACCACGGCGCTGATGGCCAGGTTTCGCGACCCGTCGATGCCCGAGAAATCCGCGTTGGAGAACGGGGCGGTCATCCCCAGCTCCTTGAGGGGCGGGATGAGATCGAACCGCGACTCCACCCTGAACTTCGGCAACGTGATGGTGACGTCCCGCGTCTCCTGGAAGACGAGGAGGGTGCTGAGAGCCGAGAAATCGAGGCCCGCCTCGAACTCGCCGAGGTCCGATGGCAGCACGAGCACCATCGACAGGCGGTCTTCCTGGTACGGCACCTCGACCGCCTGGTACCCGTCGTCCTCGTGATACCGCATGGGCGCCTTGTTGGTCATCATCGGCACGGACGCCTTGGACCCGTCCGCCAGCGTGAAGTCGCCGGGGGCCGTCGCGTCCTCGTCGAAGGGGAACTTCCAGGCCGCGTTGAAATAGATCGCGTTCGTCAACACGAGCCGTGTGGTGCTCTGGATATCGTTCTGCTGGAGGAGATCCTTGATCCGGTCCTCGGTGCGCTCGGCCACCCAGTCATTGATGACCTTCCGCGACGCCTCGGCCGCGCCGGCGAAATCGAGGAGGGTCATCCCCGCCCCGTAATGCTCCGCGAGCACGTCGAGGAACGAAGGTAGGAACGGATGGCCGTTCTGGCCCCAGAGCGCATTGGCGATGTTGAGCTGGAACTTGCCGCCGCCCGCCCCGCTCGCCCCCTCGCCGCGGCTCTCGAGCACACGATTGAGGACGTTGAACGTCGGGTGCAGCCGCTCCTGGGACAGCGTCGTGAAGTGCAACGTGCTCGCCATCTGCTCTTCCGTCTCCGTGCGCGCCCCTGCGTACGTCATCGCCAGCGCGCTCGAGATGCTGTAGGGCGAGTAGAAGAGGTTGCCCGGCTCGGCGCCGAGCTCGTGGTAGAGGTCGAGCGCGAACCTCGTGTTGCCGTGGGCGAGGTCGTCGCGCTCGACGTCCGACACCTGAGGGTCGAGGACCCGCTCTTTGTCGGAGGCGGCGGCGCACGGCGGCGTGCCTCCGTCGCTGCACGCTGACTGTGGATTCGGTTCGGTTGTGTCGGAGACGCAGCCGGCGAAGATCAGGGATAGTGGGAGGAGGGCTGAGAGGACCTGGAGCTTGCGCATGCGCCCCGGCAGAGCAGGTGTTGTGCCAGGGCGGCGCGAGGAGCGTCGCGGCCCGTGGCGCCCCGCTCTCCGCCGACCCAGGGCGCCTGCCGATAACGACGCTCCGCTGGCCAGCAGCGCAGCGGCGGCCGCGATCGATGAGGCAGAGTTGGCCCACTGTGGCGCAGCTCCCGCGGTGCTCCTTGCGGGGCGCCGGGCGACGTGATCCCCTCGGCGCGCCGCCCCGCCAGCGCGGCCGTGGAGGCGCGCCTCGTGCTCCGGGGATTTCCATGGGCTCCGACGGTTATTATCATCCTTCGACCGAGGCCGAGCTCGCCGCGCTCGTGAAATGGGCGCACGACACGAACCGCCAGGTGCGCGTCCGCGGCTCGACCCATACCTTCCCCCAATCGCGCCATTTTCACCGATCGAGATCCAGGCAAGGTCAGGCTCGAGATCAACATCATGCTCGACCGATACCGCGCCGTTCGCTGGGTCGATGAGGTCCAGGGTATCGTCGAGATCGAGGCGGGGTGCAACCTGTCGATCAACCCGTACGATCCGACGGGCACGTCCACCGTCCAGAACGGCCTCCTTTATCAGCTGCAGCAGAAGGGGTGGGCGCTCTCGGACCTCGGTGGCATCTCCCACCAGACGGTCTCCGGGTTTCTCGCCACGGGATCCTCGGGCGGGTCGCTCAAGTTCGGGATCGACGAGAACATCCTGAAGCTCCGCTTGATCGACGGCACGGGTCAGATCCATGAGGTCTCGCGCGACCAGGACGCTGACCTCTTTCACGCGGCCGGCGTCTCGATGGGCCTCCTCGGGGTCATCTCATCGGTCACCTTCCAGTGCGTTCCCACGTACAACATCAAAGGATCCGAGTCGACCACCGCGACCCACGACTGCGAGATCGATCTCTTCGGCCCCGGCACGGACGACAAGCCGAGCTTCGAGCAATTCCTCCGCGAGACCGACTATAGCCGCCTGATGTGGTGGCCTCAGCGAGGGTTGGACCGCATGGTGGTCTGGAAGGCGCGCCGGATCCCGGCATCACCCGGCTTCGTCCCGAAGCCCTACGAGGAGATGGGGCGTTACCCGGAGGGGTCCGAGGTGCTGGCGGGGTTGCTCCTGAGCATCCTCGGCAACCTCGACGATCTGCGCCTCCTGCCGCAGAAGGTCGAGCCCATCTTCAGCCAGCTCGACACCACGCTGCTGGAAGACATCGAAAAGATGGGTTTCGAGCCGAGGGTGGCGGAAGCGCTCTCCACGGTCGTCGCGGCTCTCCTGGAGGCCGGGGTGGACGGCCTGCTCGAGTTCCCGGGCATCGAGCTCGCGGGGCGCCTCTTGAAGGAGGCCCTGCCGTCCATCGTGCCGGTGATCTACAAGGAGTTCGTCCCCCTCGACGGCGAGAAGCAGCCCCCGGGGCCGCAGGAGTTCTGTGACTACTGGTGGACCGGCCTGCCGATGGACAACGGGATGGATGACATCCTGATGCCCACGTGGTTCACGGAGATATGGATCCCCGTATCGAAGACGCAGGCCGTCATGACCACGCTGCGCGATTTCTTCGCGACCGGCGGTCTGAAGGCGACCGGGACCTTCTCCTTCGAGCTGTACGGCACGAAAGCGAGCCCGTTCTGGATGAGCGCGTCGTCGGACGGCGAGCCGGTGGTGCGCGTGGACGTGTTCTGGTTCGGTTACAACGCGGGGGACCCCGCGATCGATTTTTATCCGCAGTTCTGGGAGCTGCTCAAGCCGTTCGGGTTCAAGCTGCACTGGGGCAAGTTCCTGCCGAACGACCCGCCTCCGGCGAAGGTGTGGTCGAAGTACCTGGCGAAGCAGTTCAAGCGCTGGAACGACTTCATGGCCTTGCGGGCGCGGCTCGACCCGAAGAACATCTTCCTCACGGCCTACTGGCGGGAGCACCTCGGGCTGGAGGACGCGATGCCGAAGCGGCCTATCCCCGCGCCGCTCCCCAAGCCTGACCCGTTCGCGACCGAGGCCTGGGCCTCGGCGGAGCGCGCGGTCACGCTGTACTCGTGGCTCATCCTGGTGGCCGTGGTTTACGGGCTCCTCGCCGCGCATATCCCGTTCTTGATCGGACATCCGTGGACGACCTGCAAGCCGTACGCGGATCCGCTCGGGTGCGTGATCACGTTCCATTTCTGGGAGGTGCCGATCGTGCTCTACCAGATCGCGTTCGCCGTCTATGGCCTGCGCGGGCTCAAGGCGCACGCGGCTCGATACGCCTCGCTCGTCGCGTTCACGGCGGCGCTGCTCGCGATCTTCGCGCTGTTCGAGGTGCTGCTCATCCTGGATAGCTTCCAGCGAGGCGCGCCGGCGTGGGAGATCGCGGCGCTCTTCTCGGTCGCGACGATGTTGATGGCGGGCGTCGCGCTCGGGCTCTACACCCGCCTGAAGCTCGCCAGCGCGCTCTCGCCCAAGCGCTGACCCGCGGACCGGGCAGTCGGACCTCTGCGCTCGCTCAGCCGGCGTGAAGGATCCGGAGGCGACCGGGTTCCGCCGGATCTCGATCGACGACTTGGACCGGCGGCCAAGCCCATTGCCAGACGTTGACGCCCGGCGTGCGGGAGAACCGGACCTGCCCGCGGGTGCCTTCGACCGCGACGCGCGCCCAGGATCCGGCGACGCGCGCCCGGTCCGCGCCGTGAGAACGCAGCACATCGGCGAGGACGGCGACCGTGTCGTAGCCCTCGAAGGCGACGAAGGAGGGCGCTTCGGCCAGCCGCTCGCGCAGGGCCGTCTCGACTCGAGCGCCGAGCGGGCTGAGGCGCTCGGGCAGGTAGCGCAAGAACGGGATCGCGGCGCCGTCGCCGCCCAGCAACGTCGCCCATTCGGCGAACTCCGGTTGCCCGGCCGGAGCACCTATCATGATCCCGGCGAGGCGCCGGTCGCGACGGACAGACTTGACGAGCGACACCGCCGGCTCCGGGTAGCCGACAAGAAGAAGGAGGGCTGTCGCGCGATGGTCGACGAGCGCGTCGCACACGGCCGCGGGGGCGCGCGCGCGCATGTCGAGCTCCATGACGCTGCCGCCGCGTGGAGCGAGGTAGTCCCGCAGGACGCGGGCCCCAGACGCCCAGTAGACGCTCGGATCGGCGGCTACGGCGATGCGCCTGTGGCCCGCGTCGAGGAGGAAGCTCGCGTAGATCCGCCAGCCGTGGGACTGCGCCGGGGCGAGGCGCGCGACCCATTCCGTCGGCTGCTCGGTGAGCGCGTCGAGGACCGCTGACGAGCAGAGGAACGGCAGGCCGAGGGCGTCGGCCCTGGCGGCAGCCGCGCGAGCGACGACGCTGTGATACTCCCCCGCCAGGGCAGTCACGCCAAGGCGAGCCAGCTCATCGACCGCCGCCGCGGCCCTCTCTGGATCGGCCGCGGTGTCTCGGACCACCAGCTCGAGCGGCCTTCCGGCGATCCCGCCGGCGTCATTGACCTCGCGGGCGGCCAGCTCGAGCCCAGCGAGCAAGTGCCGGCCTGCCTCGACCCAGCCGGGCCGAGTCAGCGGAACGAGAGCGCCGATCTGGATGGATGAGCCGTCAGCCCGCTCCTCTCCAGGCAGCGACAGCGGCGTATCCATGCGTCGGCGTCTCCCCTGCGACGATTTCTTGTCGCCTCGTGCGCGGTCTTCTGTCCCTCGCGGCCAGCCGTCAGATCACGCCGAGCGCGATCATGGCGCGTGCGACCCGCAGGAACCCCGCGACGTTCGCGCCAACCACATAGTTGCCCGACACGCCGAGCTCCTCTGCCGTGTCGTAGCACGTGCGATGAATGTTCGTCATGATCTCGGCGAGCCGCTTCTCGGTGTGCTCGAACGACCACGAGTCGCGACTCGCGTTCTGCTGCATCTCGAGCGCCGAGGTCGCCACGCCGCCGGCGTTCGCCGCCTTGCCGGGGCCGAACGCCACCCCCGACTCGAGGAAAACGCGCACGCCCTCGGGCGTGGTGGGCATGTTCGCGCCCTCGGCGACGGCGCGACAGCCGTTCTTCACCAGCGTCGCCGCGTCGCGCGCGGTCAGCTCGTTCTGCGTCGCGCAGGGGAGGGCGATCTGGCACGGCACCTCCCAGACGTTGCCGCCCGGCGCGAAGCGCGAGCGCCGGCCGCGCCGCGTCGCGTACTCGCTGATGCGAGCGCGTTCGACCTCCTTCACCTGCTTGAGCAGCGCGAGATCGATGCCGTCGGGGTCGTGCACGTAACCGCTCGAGTCCGAGCACGCGATGACGCGGGCCCCGAGCTGCTCCAGCTTCTGGATGGCGTAGATCGCGACGTTGCCCGAGCCCGACACCACGCACGTCTTGTCCGCGAGCTTCTCGCCGCGCGCCCGCAGCATGTCGGCGACGAAGTAGACGGCGCCGTAGCCGGTCGCCTCCTTGCGCACCAGCGAGCCGCCCCACGCGAGGCCCTTGCCGGTGAGCACGCCCGACTCGTAGCGGTTCGTCAGGCGCTTGTACTGCCCGAACATGTACCCGAGCTCGCGCTCGCCCACGCCGATGTCGCCCGCCGGCACGTCGGTGTACTCGCCGAGGTGGCGGTGGAGCTCGGTCATGAAGCTCTGGCAGAAGCGCATGATCTCGCCTTCGGACTTCCCCTTGGGGTCGAAGTCCGCGCCGCCCTTGGCGCCGCCGATCGGCATCCCGGTGAGCGCGTTCTTGAAGACCTGTTCGAACCCGAGGAACTTGATGGTCCCGAGGTAGACCGTCGGGTGGAAGCGGATGCCGCCCTTGTAAGGACCGAGCGCGCTGTTCACCTGCACACGGAAGCCGCGGTTCAGCTGCACCTCGCCGCGGTCGTCGACCCACGGCACGCGGAAGATCACCTGGCGCTCGGGCTCACAGATGCGCTCGATGATCTTCTGCCGCGTCAGCTCGGGGTGCTTCGAGAGCACCGGGCCGAGGGACTCCAGGACCTCACGGACCGCCTGGTGGAACTCCGATTCGCCGGGGTTGCGGCGAACGATTTGCGCGAAAAGGGGCTCAACTTTCTCGTCCAAATGCACCATGTCGCGGGTGGTATACACCGGCGCAGCGCGCGGTGCAGTCGTCGTCGCCATCGCACCTGATGATTCGGAGTATGCAGCTCGCCCAGAGGGGCAGTATCGGCGTCAAATTGTTGATACGATGTAACTTCCAGGAGAAGGCGGCTGACTGCGCGACGCGTCGAATGGATTCCTAGGACAGTGGTGATCCAGATCACCACTTACATCCTCCGTTCGGCGCCGCTCCGGAGCCGGGCCATCGAGGCTGCGCGCTTCGCCAGCAGGCAGCGCCCTGCTGGCCGGTGTGGCCGTGGGCCTGAACGACGGCGAGCGCCGACCCCAGAGAAAACCGCTTGACCCTCTCGCAGCCATCGCACGACGCGACGCCTCGTCGACTTCCTGAATGAATTGAACCCCGAAGGCCTCACGTGAACGCAAAAATGCAGAAGAATCCTCATTTCTTTACCGGCAACTACGCACCGCTCCGCGAGGAGCACGACATCGCGGCCATGTGCTCTTTCCCGTCACGCCGCTGACGCTCAGCGTGGAACGCGCCATGCGCGGCAAGCCGCTGCTGGCCTGGGACGCGAGCTTGCGGACCCACGTCGGCGTGATGCAGCGCGGGAACGCGGCCGGCGCGCCGCGCTGGTTCAACACCGACGCCTGCCACATGTTCCATGTGATGAATGCCTGGGACGACGGCGACACCATCGTGGCCTACGTCATGCAATCGGAGGCTGCGCCCGGCCTGCCCGACGCCGAGGGCCGCCCCGGCGACCCCGAGGCGATGGCCGCGCGCCTGTGCCGCTGGACCTTCCACCTGGCGGACGCAGGCGCCGGGTTCCGGCGTGACTACCTCGACGATCTCGTGGCGGAGTTTCCACGGATCTGGTGTTCGATGCCATGGGCCTCACCGCTGGACCCGTCGCGGTCGCCCGCTTGCCGCACCGCGTGCCATTCGGGTTCCACGGCACCTGGCGGCCCAGCCCCCCTCGAGCGCGGTGAGCGCGACGCCGGAGTTGCCCGGCGGCCGGAGCAGCCCTTGAGCCGCCGGGCGTTCCTTGGTATGAAGAAAGCGGATGTTTCCAGCGGGGGTGCGCGAGTTGCAATGACCAGCCTCCCTGTCGATCCCTTCACCTGGCACCGCGTCGAGCTGCTCCAGCGCATCATCGATACCCTGCCCGATCCGATCTTCGTCAAGAACCGGGCGCATCGCTGGGTCGCCGTCAACGAGGGGTATTGCAAGCTCATCGGGCACCCGCGGGAGGAGCTCATCGGCAAGGACGACACGGGGTTCTGGCCCGCCGAGCAGGTCGCGGTCTTCTGGAAGCACGACGATCTCGTCGTGAACACGGGCGAGCCCGACGAGAACCAGGAGGTGGTCACCGGCGGCGACCGCGTCGAGCGGACGATGTGGACACGCAAGTACCCCGTGCGCGACGACGCCGGGCAGGTGGTCGGGCTCTGCGGCATCATCACGGACATCACGAACATGAAGGGCAAGCTCGTCGCGGCCGAGCGGCTCGAGGCTGAAAATCGCGCGCAGCTCGGCATCATCGAGGCCCAGCGCACGCTGCTCGAAAAGCTCGCGGTGCCGGTCGTGCGCATCTGGCAGGGCGTCTTGCTCCTGCCGCTCGTCGGCGCGCTGAACCAGGAGCGGGCCGCGCAGGTCACCGAGAGCGTCCTCGCCGCGATCAGCGACGCTTCCGCGCGCTTCGTGATCATCGACGTGACGGGCGTCCCGCTCGTCGACACCATGGCCGCCGAGGCCCTGCTGCGCACCGTGCAGGCCGCGGCATTGCTCGGCTGCGAGAGCGTGCTCGTGGGCATGGGGCCCGCCGCGGCGCAGACCCTGGTCGGGCTCGACGTCGACCTCGGACGCATCACGACGCGCGGCAGCCTCGAGCGCGGGCTCGAGTATGCGCTCGGCCGCCTGTCCTACCGGATCGTCGCAGCGAGATCGAGATAAGGTGGCCCCCCCGGGGGAGCGGTGATGTCGCGGGCCCGTCCGCGCCCGGCCGGCGAGCAGGGTCCGGCACGTGGCGGGGGGCGCCGGTCGGATCACAGCGGCATCGGCAGCGCCTCGTCCTCGCGCGCGAGGTAGGACACGACCACCACCTTGCCGGTGTCCGGATCGCTCACGGGCATCGCGAAGAACCCGCCGTTCCAGGGCCTCTTCTGCGGATCCATGAACGCCTCCTGCATGAACTGCTGCATCTGCGCCATGTCGTCGTGCTCCGTCTCGATGCGGCACATCGAGCTGCGGCACTCCAGCGTGCGCAGCGACGATCGCTCGGGGAGGGCCGAGCTCAGCTTCTCGCGCGCCGTCTGGCTCGCGCGCGCGGTCCATTGCGCGTCGGTCCCCTGCTGCGCGAATGCGTCCTGGATCCGCGCGCTCACCGCGGCCATATCGACCGGGCGCGGCTCGGCCGGCGCGGGGCTCTCGCCCTCCTCGTCGTCGGGCTGCCCCGACGTTTCGGCCTCCTCCCCGGACGCAGGCCGCGGCGCGGCGCTCGGCCGGGCGGCGGCCTCCAGACGGCGCTCCAGCCGCCGCACCGACTCGGCGCTCGCGGTGCCGCCGCGCGCCTCCTCCAGGTCGCGCGAGAGCTCGCCCATCGCGGCGCGCATGCGCGCGAGCTCGGCCTCCTGGGCCTTTTGGCGCCGCCGCTCGACGCCGAACATCGTCACGGCGCCGATCACCGCGAGCGCGGTAAGAACCTGCCCTATCCGCTTCATGCCCATGACTCCCTCCATTGCGCGGCCAGCCGGCCCGAGCAAAGCCGCGGGAGCCCCCCCCGGCTCCCGCGGCGCACGCCGTCGATCTCAGTAACGGACCTGGTTCACCTGCCCGCCGGGGCCGACGTAGCATCCGACATAGGCCGCGCCGTCGGGGTAGAAGAACGCCCCAGGCAGCACGATGTCCTGCCGCGAGCCGAACGCGGGCAGGTTCTGGTATTGGCCTCCCCAGTATCCCCCCGACGCCCTGTCGATCCCGAACGACGCGCACTGCACAAGCCCGGTCGCGTTGGGCGCATACGCGGTGACGGTCGCGTTCAAGTAGTTGTTGAAGGGCCCCGGATCCATGGTCACCGGGATGATCAGGAGCTTCGTGGTGCTGCAGTTGTTGACCGTGCTGCCGTAAATCTCGCCGAAGCACCCCGCGTCGGCGGGGTTCTGGGCGCGCCCGAGGAAACCGACGGAGCTGCGGGCCGCGGCGGGCAGCGTGATGGCACCGAGGGCGAGGGCGGAGGCGACGACGAGGGTGCTTTTCACGAGAAGGTTCATGGCGAATCCCCTTTGATGGTTGTCGAGTCCGTCGCAATGTCGCGACGCCGGACTCGCCAGACTCTTCAGCACGCGCCGGGCCAAGGGCGCAGTCCGCCAATTTCCGCGGTATTCGCAGGGCGGTGCGACAGCGCGGGGGCACCCCGGGCCCCGCCGTCCCCCGCCGGCGCGACAGCGCGGGGGCACCAGGGCTCACCCGGCGTTCGCGGAGCGCCTCGCCGCCCTCGAGCCGGCGCGTCGCCGACGTGCGGCCGCGGCGAGGCCGGCGGCGAGGCCAGCGGCGAGGTCGAGCCGCGGCGCGCCGCCGGCCGCTCCGCCCTGGACCTCGCAGGCGCACCCCCTCGGTCCTCGCCGCACCGGCTCCACCGGGTCGGTCTGCGGCTTCGGGGCCGCGCGGAGGAGCGGACCTCCGCGGAGCGGGCCACCGTTCCCGGACACGATGAACGCTGCCCAGTAGAACGGGTGCGCGGTGTCCGGTTGCCCCTTCAGCGACAGCTGGGCCTCCCGCAGGGCGCCGCTGCGCGCTCGCCCGGAGACCAGCCGGTCGTAATAGGCCGTCATCAGGTGGCGCGTGGCCTGGTCGCCGATGCGCCAGAGGCTCATCACCTGGGTCTCCGCCCCCGCGATGACCAGCGCGCGGCGGAGCCCTTGCACCCCTTCGCCGTGGCTCGGCTCACCGACGCCCGTGTCGCACGCGGAGAGCACGACGAGCTGCGTACCGGACAGGTCGAGCCCGGAGACCTCGGCCGCCGTCAGCACGCCGTCGTCGCCGCCGCTCTCGCGGAGGTTCGCGCCCGCGAACGCCAGCCCCGAGCGCAGGAGGGCGCTGTCCACCTCGGACACGGACGCGGCCACGGCCGCGCGAGCGACCGCATCGAGCCCATGGCGGGCCGGCGCCGGGGCAGAGGCAGCGGGCAGGAAGAAGCCGTGGGTCGCGATGTGGAGGATGCGCGGCCTGGCGAGGCCCTTCACGGCGCCCTCGGTCGCGCTCGCGCCCGTGAGCACCCGCGCGCCCGTGAGCTTCGCGCCGACCTCGGCCGCCTCCTTCGCGGTGCCCGGGAGCGGCAGGAACCTGAGCCTCGACAGATCGACGCCGCGCTGCGCCTGGCAATCCCAGCTGCAGGGCTCCTTGCCGGAACGCGGCGCCGGCGCGCCGCCGTCGAAGGCCGGATCGGCGATCACGACGAGCTCCTGCCCCGGCTCGGCGGGCGCCGTGAGCCGGAGGAGATCGCGTCCGGTGGTGAGGTACGTGATCTCGTAGCGCTCCAGCAGGGATCTCTGGTCCTCGTCGATGAGCGCGCCGAAGGGCAGCAGGCTCAGCGCGCCGTCGGGGCTGATCAGGAGCTTCCGGGCTGGGCCAAGGAGCGGGCGCACCTTGGCCATGAGCTGGGCGTCCAGGCCGCGCGCGAGGCGCGTGGGGTCGCGCGACGGGTCGGACAGGGCGCGGCGCAGCTCCTCCACGGCCGCGTCGATCGGCTTCACCTCGCCGAGGTCGGCGAAGGCGGGCCCCCCCTTCCGTCGAAGGACGTAGGCGACGTAACGGGGCTCGCCCAGCCGGTCGCGTTGCGTGGCCCGGGGCTGGGAGGGCCGGTAGGCGAAGAGCTCGATCAGCGCCGCGTCCTCCGGGATCGCCGCCTGCACCTCGGCGAGGAGCACGGGGCGCTGCTCCGCCCGGAAGGCGGCGCTCCGCCGGCTCACCTCGGCCTCGACGCCCTCGCGCTCCTCCTCGAGCGCCTGCACGCGCGCGCGCTGCCCGGCGGGGTCGCGGTACGCGCGGGCGCTCAGCTCGGCGTCGATCTCACCGAGCCGGTCGAGCAGGGCCTGATCCTGCCTGGTCATGCTCCTGCGCAGGCTGGCCAGGCTGTCCGCCATCGCGTCGAGGGCGCGCGCCTTGCGGCGGAGGACGGTCGTGAGCGCGAGCGCCGCCGCTTCGGCGTTCTTCGGGGCGGAGATCGCGTGGAGCGAGATCGCCGCGCTCGTCGAGGGCTCGAGCCTGCCGAGGAAGGCGCGCTTCTCGCGCTCGGCGCCGCTGGTGAGCAGGCGCGTGAGGTGCCGATCCTCGGCGGAGACGGCGGCGAGCCGCAGGGTCAGGGCCTCCCGCAGCTTGCCCTGGGCGAGGGCGAGCCCCTCGAGGGCTCCCTCGCACTCGGCGACGCGCGGGTGCTCGGGTCCCAGGGCCTGCTGGAGGAGGGAGAGCGCGCGCCGGAACGTCGCTTCGGCGCGGCCGTACTGCTTCCTGTCCCGGTACAGCGCGGCGAGGTGCGCCAGGGGCTCGGCGACGTCGGGGTGCGTCGGCCCGAGCTCCTTCTCACGGATCGCGAGCGCCCGCTGGAAGAGCGGCTCGGCGCGCGCGTCGTCCCCCATGTCCTGGTAGAGGAGCGCCTGGTGGTCGAGGCACGTGGCCAGGGAGAGCTCCGGCCCGCCGCTCCATCTCTCCAGGATGCTCACGGCGCGCCGAAAGAGCGCTTCGGCTCTGGGATGGGACCCCTGGAGCCGGTAGACCTCCGCGACGTTGTCCAGCGCGGCGCCGAGCTCGTGGCTGTCGAGCTTCGCCCCTTCGCTCCTGTTCCTGGCGTTCTCCTTCTCTTGTGCCGCGAGGAGGCGCTCGTAGAGCAACGCGGCCCTGTCGAGATCCCCCTGGGCCTTGGCCAGGGCTGCCAGCCCACGGAGCGCGTCGTCGCCGCTGCTCCCCACCAGCGCGTGCTCGGCCAGGAGGCGCCGGTAGAGCGCTTCCGCGCGCCGGAAGTCGCCCATCTCGCGGTACACGAGCGCGAGGGCCCCCACCTCGGCGAAGAGCAGATCGCCCGGGATGCGCTCCCGCTCCAGGAGGGCGAGGACGCGCTCCAGCAGGGACGCTGCCTTGTGGTACTCCGCGACCCTCCGGGAATGGCTCGCCGCCCAGATCGCGGCGAGCGCGGTCTGCAGGTGCTCCGGCCCGAGCACGCGCTGGCGCAGCTCGAGGAGCCGCTCGGCGGCGGAGAGCGCCTCGAAGTACCTCCCCTGCGCCGTCAGCTCCCAGAGCTCGTGGTCCAGGGCGCCGTCCAGCCGCTCGTCCTCGGGCGACGGCAGCGCCGTCCTCGGCGGGACCCACAGGGGCTGGGACTGCGCCTCGACCGGGGCCGGGGCCACTACCGCCGTGCAGAGCGCGGCGAGCGCGCCGCGGAGCCACGGTGTCCATCGCGTCCTGGCCATGAGGCTGCGGAGGATAACCCGGTGCCCGCGATCGCGTCGCGGCCGCGGGGGCCGCGGGCGATCCCCAGGCTGGGGATGCGCTTCCCGCCTATACTCACGCCGTGGCACAGGAGCTCACCCAGCCGCTGGAGCGCGACGGCAGCGCGTTCAGGCTCGCCTCACGCAAGATCCGCGTCGAGGTCGTGCACGGTCCGGATCGGGGGCTCGTCGCGGAGCTCCCGGGGCCGGAGGCGCGCGTCGGCCTCGGCCGGGAATGCGATCTCGTCCTCAAGGACCCCACGGTCAGCCGCCTGCACCTCGTCGTGCGCGTCGAGGACGAGCGCATCCGCGTGATCGACGCCGGCAGCCGCAACGGGACGGCGGTCGACGGCGTGGAGGTGCGGGACGCCTACGCCCGCCCCGACGCGGCGATCTCGATCGGCGGCACCACGATGCGGCTGCGCATGCTGAGCGACGTCGTCGAGCTGCCGCTCTCCCAGCGCGAGCGCTTCGGCGGCATGCTCGGGCGCAGCGTGGCCATGCGCCGGCTGTTCGCGGTGCTGGAGCGGGTCGCGGCCACGGACGCCACCGTGCTCGTCGAGGGCGAGACCGGCACGGGCAAGGAGCTCGTCGCCGAGGCGGTGCACGAGGAGAGCCCGCGCCAGGGCGCAGCGTTCGTGGTCTTCGACTGCTCGGCGGTGAGCGCCACCCTGATCGAGAGCGAGCTGTTCGGCCACGTGCGGGGCGCGTTCACGGGCGCGTTCGCCGATCGCCCCGGCGCCTTCGAGGCGGCGGACGGCGGCACCCTGTTCCTCGACGAGATCGGCGAGCTGCCGCTCGATCTCCAGCCCAAGCTCCTGCGCGCCCTCGAGCGCCGCGAGGTGAGGCGGGTGGGGGCGAACGTGCCGCGGCGGGTGGACGTGCGCATCGTCGCCGCCACGAACCGGAACCTCGCCCGCGAGGTGGAGCGCGGAAAGTTCCGCGAGGATCTCTATTACCGCCTCGCGGTCATCCAGGTCGCGCTGCCGCCGCTCCGCGAGCGGCAGGGCGACATCCCGCAGCTCGTGCGCCACTTCGAGCAGGAGCTGCGCCCCCGCTCCGGGTCGCCCCCGCCGCTCTCCGAGGAGGTGGTGGCGGGGCTCGCGTCGCGCTCGTGGCCTGGCAACGTCCGCGAGCTGCGCAACGCGGTGGCCCGGGCGCTCTCGCTGGGGCCCGCCGGCGGCGCGGGCGGTCGTCCGGCGCACGCGGCGGCGCCGGAGCCCGGCGCGCCGGGCGAGCCCGCGGTGGACCTGAACGAGCCGCTGCTCGCGGGCCGCGAGCGCGTGGCCGAGGCGTACGAGAAGGCGTACCTGGACGCCGCGCTCCGGCAGACGGGCGGCAACGTGTCGCGCGCGGCGGAGCTCGCGCGGGTGAACCGCAAATTCATCCAGCGCGCCATGAAGCGCCACGGCCTGCGCGGGGACGCAGAGGGGAGCGGCGAGGGCGGGGACGCGGCCGGGTAGCGGCGCCCGCGGACGGCTCGACTCGCGCTAGTCTCGACTTGGGCACTTTTCTCGTGGTGGCCGCGGTCCTCGCGCTGCAAGCGCCGCACCGGCGCGGCAACGCGAAAGGGGATCAATTCTGGCGCACGCGGCGCTCGCGAGCAGGGCCACGATGCACGGAGGCGGCTCTGGCCGGATGCTGCCGTGCGTGGTGGGCGGTAGCGTCAGCTACGCCGCACTTGGACGCTGCCCCTTGCGCCCACGCAGCGGCGATTTCCTTGTAAAAACAACCAATTGTACGCCGACAAAGACTTCCGGCACGGTCGCGCTTTGGCGAAGGAGGAGTTGCCACACACCAGCCCCACCAGAGGTTCCCGTGCCGGACGTCGTGATCGTTCCCAGCTTCCTCGCGCTGCTGCAAGTGCTCGAGCCGCACTTCACCGCACCTACCTTCCACACTTTCCTGACGATGGCGTGCGGCTGGGTGCTGGCGCTCGGCCGCCATACGGTCACCTCCGCGGTGCGTGCTGCCAACGCCATGGGCTGGAAGCAGATCCGCAGCTTCCATCGCTTCTTTTCCAAGTCCATCTGGGAGCGCGACGCGCTGGGGCTGACCTTGGTGCGCGCGGTCGATGCGCTGGTCGAGCGCGACCAGCCGCTTGTGGCCGCGGTCGACGACACGCTCGGTCGTCACACGGGCAAGAAGATCGCCGCTGCGTCGATGCATCGCGACCCGCTGCTGTCGACCGCCACGCGCGTGGCGTTCCATTGGGGGCACGTTTGGGTGGTGCTGGGCATCATCGTGCAGCTGTTCCACAAGACGTGGTGCTTGCCGGTGCTGTTCCGGCTCTACCGCAGCGAGAAGCTGTGCCAGCAGCAGGGGCGCGCGCATCGCCGCACCACCGAGCTTGCGGCTGAGCTCATCGCACTGCTGGCCGAGCAGCTGCCGCACCGGCGCCTGCTCGTCGTCGGAGATGCGGCCTACACCAATCGCTCGGTCGTCCGGGCTCGCCCCAGCAACGTCACCTTCGTCGGCCGCGCGCGACTCGACGCGGCCCTCTACGCACCGGCGCCTGCCCGCCGCGGCGGCCAGATGGGGCGGCCGAGAGTGCGAGGCATGAGGCTGCCATCACCGGCCGCCCAGGCCGACGCAGCCAAGGCGCGCTGGCAGCGGGTCGAGGTCAGCGCCTACCACCGGGTCGTCACCGTCAAGGTCATGACCCTCGACGCGCTCTGGTACGCCGTGGCCCACTCCAAGCCGGTGCGCCTTGTGGTGGTGCGCGGCTTTCCGGGCCACGCCAAGGACGACGTGCTGCTCAGCACCGACCCGACCATGGCCCCCAAGAACATCATCGAGCACTACGCCACGCGCTGGTCGCTCGAGACCACCTTCCAGGAGACCAAGGGCAAGCTCGGCCTTGAGCAGCCGCGCTCCAGGACCGAGCACGCCGTCGAGCGAACCGCCCCGTTCACCTTGCTCCTCTACACGCTCGTGGTGCTCTGGTACGCCCGAAGCGGCTGCGCGCTCCGCTCGGCGCAACCGACCAAAGCGCCCTGGTACTCGCCGAAGAGCTCGCCCTCCAAGACCTTGCCTGCCTTCTCCGACATGCTCGCGACACTGCGGCGTGCCTCGTGGGCTGAGCGACTTTTTGAGCCCGACGCAAACGCTCCGACGTTGAAGAAACGTCTGGCGCCGCTGCTGGCGTGCTTGGACACTGCTGCCTGACTTCGGGCAGCTGTGCCCAAGTCGAGACTAGCATTGCACCCGGCCCGGATGCCGTCCTCCGCCTCCTCCGCCGCGTCCGTTTACCTCCAGCGCCCCGACGCGGAGCGCTGGCTCGGCCCCTTCCGGCTGATCCGCCAGCTGGGGCGCGGCGGCTTCGCCCCCGTGTGGCTGGCCGAGGAGATCTACGACGGCCGCAAGCTCCGCGACGCCGCGGTCAAGCTCTTCTTCCTGCCGGACGGCATCGCCCCGGCCTCGCCCGCGGCCACGTCCTGGCGCGACGCCATCCTCGACGAGGCGCGCGCCCTCTGCCGGGTCGAGCACCCCAACATCGTCCGCTTCTACGCCCTGCACCGCGACGACGCCTGGGGCGCGGTCGGGCTCGCCATGGAGCACGTCGCCGGCCTCAGCCTCGATCGCCGCCTGGAGCAGGCCGGGTGCCTGAGCCCTCGAGACGCCGCCGAGGCCGCGCTGGCCGTCGCCTGGGCGCTCTCCGCCGTCCACGACGCTGGCCTCGTGCACCACGACGTCAAGCCGAGCAACATCGTCGAGCGCGCGGCGCCGCCGGAGCCGCCGTCCGCGGGCCGAGGCTCCGCGGCGCGCCCCGCGTACAAGCTCATCGACTTCGGCATCGTCGTCGACGACCCCTCCGTCGTGCCCGCGGGCGCGGTCGAGCGGCCGCTCTTCGGCTCCCCCGGTTACATGGCGCCGGAGCGGCTCCTCGGGGGCGCCGCGTCGCCCGGCACCGACCTCTACGCCCTCGGCGCCACGCTCTTCCGCCTGTGCACCGGCATGCTCCCGGTCGACGCCGTGGGCGGGCTGGAGGCCCTCCTCGACCGGCGGCGCCCGCCCCGGCTCGACGCGCTCTTGCCGCCCGGCGCGCCCGTGCTCGAGCCGCTCGCGCGCCTCACCGCGCTCCTGCTCGAGCCGGATCCCGGCGCGCGCCCGCGCCACGCCGAGTGGGTCGCGCGCGAGCTCGAGCGGGCGCTCGCCCTCTCCACGAGCGAGCGCCCGCCGCCGACGATCCGCGTCGGGCGCGGCTCCCCGGGCGCGGAGCCCGCCCGGCGCGACCTGCCGACCGCCGCCCTGCCGCACGACGTCACCCTCCCCGCCGCGCCGGGCGCCATCCGGACGAGCGAGGCCGGAGGCCCGCCCGAGCCCTGCACACACGCCGCGCTGGTCGGCCGCAGCGACGCCCTCGAGGTGCTCGCCCGCCTCGCCGCGGAGGTGCAGGAGGGCGCCGTCCGCGCCGCGGTGATCACAGGCCCGCTCGGCATCGGCCGTACCCGGCTGCTCGCCGCTGCCGTCGAGCGCGCCGGCATCGGCGACGCCCGCGTGCTCCGCGCCGCCTGCTCACCGGAGCGGAAGAGCCCCCTCCGGCCGCTGCTCCGCGCCCTGGAGGCGCTCCCGCCCGAGGCCGCCTCCGCGTTCGGGCTGCTGCAGGACACCATCGAGCGGGCGCTGTCGCCGAGCGTGCTCCCGGGCGCGCCGGACGCGGCCGCCGCGATGGAAGCCGTCGAGGACGCCTTGCTCTGGGCGAGCGTCGAGGCGCCGCTGCTGCTCGCCATCGACGACCTGCAGTGGGCCGACGCGCCCACCCTCATCCTGCTGCGGCTCGTGCTCGAGCGCGTCGGCGCGCGCGCAGGCGCGGCGAGCGCCCGCCCCGGCGCGGCGCCGCGCCTCCTCGTCCTCGCGGCCGCGCGCGACGAGCCGAACCCTCCGCCGCCGCTGCGCGCCCTGCTCGCCGAGCTGCGCGGGCGCACCCGCCCCGGCGCCCGGCACGTCGCCCTGGGCCCGCTCGGCGACGAGGACGCCGCCCGCCTCGTCCAGGCCACGCTCCCGGTCGCGCCCGCGCTCGAGCGCGCGGTGGTGCGCGGCGCGGGCGGCGTGCCCTTCTTCATCGTTCACGCGCTCGTCGCCTGGCGCGAGACCGGCGCGCTCGTCCACCGCTCCGGCGCCTGGGACGTCGCGGCGCCGGACGCCCTCGACCGCGGCGTCCCCGGCGTCGCCGACCTCGTGTCCGCGCGCCTCGCCGGCTACCTCGATCCGGCGAGCGACGCCGGGCGGCTCGCCCTGCGCGCGCTCGCCGCGGTCGCGCTCTATGGCGGCGGCCTCGGCGCCGATGTGCTCGCCGAGGTGATCGACGGCGACGAGGACGCGCTGGAGGTCGCGTTGCTCGCCCTCGTCGATGCGGGCATCCTCGTCGCCGCGAGCGACGGGCAGGGGCACGGCTTCGCGCAGGAGATGGTGCGCCAGGCCGTGCTCAACCTCGCGCGGCCGCGGCCCTGGCTGCGCCGCCTGCACCGCGCGCTGCTCGACGCCATCGCGCGCGGCCCCACCGCCGCCGCGGACGCCGCGTTCCTCGCCACGGGCTACGAGCGCCTGGGCGCGGCCCCGGAGGCGCGGCGCTGGCTCGGCCGGGCCATGGAGGCCGCGCTGGCCTCGGGCCTGTTCGTCGAGGCGGTGGAGTTCGGCGACCGCCTCGCCGCGCTCGCCGAGGACCCGGACGAGCGCGCGGCCTTCGAGATCGAGGCGGTGCGCGCCCTCCTGCGCGGCAGGAAGCTCGAGGAGGCCCGGCGGCGGCTCGACGCGCTCGACGCGCGCGCGGCCGTGTTCCCCCCTCGCTGCGCGGCGGTGTCGCTGCGCCGCCGGCTCTGTCGGCTGGAGGTGGCGCGGGGGCTGCGGGAGGAGGGCTACGACGATCCGGTGCTGCTCGCCGACGCCGACGCCCAGCCCGACCTGGCGCTCCGCTGCGAGGCGCGCATGGCGCTCGCCGGCGTCGCCGCGCCGGAGCGGGCCCTCGCGCTGGCGGGCGAGGCGGTGGCGCTCGCGTCGCGCGCCGGCGCCGCGCTGGAGTTCGGGGCGCGCGTGCTGCGCTTCGAGCTGAACTACGCCTCGAACCACCGCGACCTCGCGCTGGCCGAGGAGGACCTCACGCGCGCGCTCACCATCGCGACCGCGCTCGGGTCGAGCTGGCACCGGCTGCACATCGAGGCCGATCTCGCGGTGCTCGAGGCGGAGCGCGGCCGGCTCGGCGCCGCGATCGACCGGCTTGGCCGCCTCGCCGCGCGGGCCGAGGCGGAGGGCATGCGCGGCCAGCTCCGCCTCGTGCTCACGAACCTCGCCGCCTTCCTGCTGCGGGAGGGTCGCGCGGCCGAGGCGGCGGAGACGGCCGGCCGCACGGCCGAGCTCGCGGCCGAGGCGGGGGATCCGGCGCTGCGCGCGAGCGCGCTGTCGCTGCGCGCGGACGCGCTCCGCCGCACCGGCGATCTCGCCGGCGCGCTCTCCGCCGCCGACGAGGCCGAGGCGCTGCAGCGCGCCCACCGCGACCGTCGCCAGGCGCTCACGCTGCTGCGGCGCGCGGAGATCCTGGCCCTGGCCGGCCGCTCCGCCGAGGCGCTCGCCGACGCCCGGGCGGCCCGCGAGGTCGCCGAGGCGCGAGGCGACCGCGACCTCGCCCTCGGGGCGCGGCTCTGGGAGCTGCTCTTCGTGGCGCGGCGGGGCGAGGTCGGGGCCGAGGCCATCGAGGCGGCGATCGCGGAGGCGGCAGGATCGGGCGTGACGTTGCGCCCGCTCACGCTGGTGCTGATGGACGAGGCGCGCGCGTGGGTCGCTGCGACGCGGGCGGTGTTGGAGCCGACGCTCCCGTCCGAGCCGGCGCCGGCGTCGGGGTGAGGCCGCGGCCGCGCCGCCCTCGGCGCCCGACCTCTCGAGCCCCAGGCGCTCACGGTCCCAGGAGCCGTCGTTCGCCGGCGCGGCGGACGGCGCCGATCTCGGCCTGACCGGGGCGCGCGCGGGTCACTTCGGCGGCGTCGACGCTGGCGGCTGGATCGACGTCGGCGCTGGCTTCGGGACCAACGTCGGCGCGGGGCGCGGGTCGCGCACCGGCTCTTCTGGGCGCTGGTCGACGATCACGCCGCGATCCTGGATGCACTTCTGCTTGGGGCCGCTCCAGATGCAGCCCGGCGGGCAGACCGGCGGGTCGCCTGTCGGCTGCTGGTCCGAGCAGAGATCGTCCTCCTCGGAGGCCTCGCGGGAGCTCGGCACCGCCTCCGGCCCCGCATTCGGGGGCGTCTCGGCGGACGATGTCCCCGTCGGGGTCTCGACGGGCTGTGGCGGTGTGCTCGAACAAGCGGCGGCCGCGAGGGCGAGGCACGAGAGGAGCATCGGGATCAGGCTTCGGCGCATGAGATCTCTCCGCGGATAAGCAGGTGGATGGCTGCCCGCGGCCGGCGCTCCGGCGCGGGTGGTGTCGCCGTTGTGTCGCACCAGGCACCCTCCTGGCAACGGGCATTCCACCGCCCGACAGGGCACCGGGCGTCCCGCGCCGCCGCCCCGACGCGAGGAGAGGCCGCGGGCGAGGCGGGGGGCATCACGCCAGCGAGGCGTCCGCGACGTCGCCCCTGCAGGTTCCAGCGCCTGAGAGGCGCCCTTCGGCGGCGACGTAGCTTTCCGGTGACGTGTCGACGTGGCCGGCGCGGTCGCCTTATTCGGTGGAGCTTTCTTCGCGTCGAGCCATGGCGAATGGTCATTCACCGGATACTCGCGCTCGCGACCCATCCGGCGCGCATCATCGCCAACGACCCGCCGCCGCGTGGATGGATTCCCAAGGCGGACGACAACAAGGCCAAAAGCTCCCTCTATCCCGACCAGCGGCCGACGCGGCGGCGGAGGGCGGCCCGATGGGCGCGCGTTGGGCCACGTCGGAGCCGCCCTCGGCGGCGAAACGGCCGGAACTTACCGGAACGCCCGTGTTCGAGCAGCCCATGACCTGTCCGCACTTTCGCCTCAGCGCGGCGCGCTTCCGTGCCGTGGAAGGCGCTCTCGTCTGCCAGGCATGTGGACGCTCGTGGCGCGTGGATCGCGGCGTTCTGGAGGGCGCAGTCCTCGAGACAGCTGGCTAACTCGCCGTTGCTGGCCGGCGGTCCGCGCAGCCTCGCTCCGCTCGGCGGCGCGGCCCGCGGCGGAGCGGCAGTCGTTCGGCGCAGGAGGCGGTTGAGGAAGATGGGATCAGACGCCGTGGCCTACATCTTCGATGACGCGGCATATCGGGAGCGCGGGCCGTCAGGACTCGTGTGCCTGCTCCCCGGCCGTGGTGCGTCTGCGGCGCGCTCCGGCGCCGGGGAACGTTCCGCCCTGCCGTTCCTACTGCACGGATGCTCGTCTCCCCACGCCGAGGCCACGCGGAGATGCGACTTTCGGGACGGGAACGAGCCACGCGCTCGACCCGTCAGCGAGCGCTGCAAAGAGTCTATTGACTACCGGCGCCCCGTCTGGTTCGATTCCCCACCGTCTCCGCACCTGTCGACGTAGGAGTCCGCGCTTCTCGAGACTGTTGACCATTCTAGGGTAAATGGCGGACCCGGAGGGACGAATCCGAATCATGGGCCAACGGATGGGGATCCTCATTGACGGCTACTCTGGAGCCGCAGCCCTGCCGCGCGCGCTTCGGCGCTTTGGTTACGAGTGCGTGCACGTCCAAAGCATGCGTGAGATTCCTCGCGATTACCTGTCCGCTCACCGGGCGGGGCAGTGGCGAGAGGCCCTGGTCTTCACGGGTGACGTCGACGGCCTCGCGGCGCGGCTGCGCGAAGAATTCGCGCCAGCCTTCGTGGCCGTCGGCGCTCACGAGAGCATCTGGCTCGCGGACGTGCTGAGCGAGGCGCTGGGCCTACCAGCGAACGGGGAGATCGGCCGGCGGCTCTACCTCGATAAGCATCTGGCCGCGGAGGCCCTCGCCGCCGCGGGCGTGCCCGCTCCGCTGACCTTTGCGGCGACGACGGTGGCCCAGGGGCTCGAGAGCGCGGCTCGCATCGGCTCGTGGCCCGTGGTCGTCAAACCCATCAACAGCTCGGGCTCCGATGGGGTGTCATTCTGTCACGGGCCGGCTGATGTCGAGCGTGCCTGTCGCGCGCTGCTCGGCGAAAGGAACCTTTGCGGACAGATTAACGAGAAGCTGGCGGTGCAGCAATTCGTCTCGGGGCCGGCCTACGCGACGCATACCGTCAGCCTCGACGGCCACCACGTGCTGGTGGCTGTGTTCGAATTCGTCAAGCGAACCGGCCCGCTGGGGGGAGCCATTTACGACTGCTTTCGCTTGATCTCACCGGACCAGCACGAGTCATGGCGAGAGCTGTACCACTACTCGCGCCGATGCCTGGACGCGCTGCACGTCAAGACGGGTCCGGTCCTCGGCGAGATCATGCTGACGGCTCAGGGGCCCATGCTGATCGAGATCAACGCCCGGCTCGCCGGGGCCGGGACCGGCTCCTGCGCCGAAATCGAGGCCGCCCTCGGGCACAGCCACGCGAGCGCCTACGCCCAGCGCCTCTGTGATCCCCAGGGCTTCTTGCGGCGCTTCGAGGCGCCGATGACCATGAGCAAACACGTGTGGTTCGTCGCGGTGGCGGCACTCGAGGCCGGAACCGTGAACTCACTGGCCGGCCTTTCGCGCATCGAGTCGCTGGTGAGCTTCAGCGACTTCATATGGAAGCCCGGGCTCGGCGATGCGCTGCGACCGTGCATCGATCAACAGTCCATCCCCGCCCTGGTCGTGCTCAGCCACCAGGACGAAGCCGTCGTCAGAGCTGACTACGAGGCCATTCGCGCGCTCGAGGCAGCCGACGTGTTCGGGTTGAAGGAAGAGCGGCGATGACTGCCATGCGCGTCTGGCCGGTAGATGAGCCGCTCCAGCGCCCCGAGAGGAGCGCGCGCTTACTGACGACCCACGATTTTTTAGCGGTCGAGCTACTCGAGCGCTGGCGTCGCCACTGCGAGCGAGCCGAGCTCCCCGGACCCGATGGCGAGTGGAGCTACACGACCAACGACGGCACGGCCAAGATCCGCAGCAATGAAAACATCGTCGAGCGGCGGCGTCGCGTCGAGGCCGCCTACAAGCGAGGCGAGTTCGCCTACTCCAAGTGGGAACCCCAGCGCGCGTCGGCCTTTCATCAGGAGGTGCAGCGACACATGAGCTCGGCGGCCACCTTGGCCCAGCTTTCGGCGATCGTCGGGGAGGAGGTCGTGCGAATGAGCGATGTGTACGTGACGATTTTTCAGGATGGCGACTTTCTCAGCCTCCATGACGATCGCGGCCTCGGTAAATACGCGTTTACTCTCTCGCTTTCCAGCCTGGCCGAGGGCGAGGGAGGGCGGCTGCGCCTGTACGCGGCTCCCGAAGGGGGTGAGGGCCAGCCACGCATGCTCGGCGAGCTCCGCCCGCGGGCCAACGAACTTTTGATCTTCTCGCTCAGCCCCACGCTGTTGCCCCACGAGGTCGAGCCGGTTACCGGCACCACCCGTCGCTCGACCATCGCCGGCTTCCTCGAGACCCGAGACTTCACGTGCAACCAGGCCTTCATCGACGAGGCTGCGGGGGTCGACGCTCGAGCACCCTCGGATGCGCCGCACGCCGGAGCATGAACTTGCATGGCAGGCAACTGCTCCATCCCCGCACGCTGCGCTCATGACCGAAAACTCACGCCCGCCGGAGCGCCGGTCGCTCTGCCGAAGCACACCTTCTCCCTTCCAGGTTATGGCGGAGCGCAGCACTAATACGCCGAGCGGCAGAGACCGTGCGTCAAGATGTCGCACGGGAGGCGAATCGGTGGTGGCGGAGGTCGGGTTACCCGGAGGCGCGCAGGGGCTCCGGGTCACCAGCGAGGACGAGGTGTCGGCGGGGAAGGCTCAGGGGCAGGTCATGTTCGAGGGCGGCGTGCAGATGCCGTCCTTTTCCACGTCGATGAGCTGCATCATGCCGAGGTCCTCGTGCTGCAACATGTGGCAATGCAGCACGTACGCGCCTTCGAAGTGCAGGAAGCGCGAGAGGAACGTGAACGTCCCGCCGAACCCGTCCATGTCGTAGCCGTCCCTGGGCAGGAGCAGCGTGTCGCGCCAGATGGGATACGCGGGCGGCTTGCCGTTGAGCGACGTCACCAGGAACGAGTTCACGTGGATGTGGAAGGGGTGCAGCGAGGCGCTCTTCTGGATGTTGTTCACGGTCCACTCCTCGGTGGCGCCCGTCGCCATGCACTGATCGACCCGGCCCTCGCAGAACTCCTTCCCGTCGATCGTGAAATGGTAGCCCGAGGTGCCCGTGGCGCCCTTGTCGACCACCACCTTGAACTCGAGCGAGCGCTTCTTCGAGACCATGTTGCCGGGCTTCATCGTGTCGTCGAAGCCCGGGTAGAGCGCGGGCGTCTTCATCGTCGCCGGGATCTCGATGCTGGTGTCCGGCTCCCCATCGACGATGATCGTGCCGAGGACCTGCGGCTCGGAGCAAGCGAAGCCGAGATCATAGCCGAGGGTCACCATCTGATAGGTGCCCTTCTGGAACTGGGCGAGGATGTCTACCCGGTTCCCCGGCCCGATGAGGTACTCGACCTCCGAGACCGCATCGGCCATGGGCATCGATATGGGTTTGGGGTAGGTGACCCCGTCGGTGGCGACCTGCACGTAGGGGACCGACTGCGCGCGCAGAGCGTTCTGCGCTGCCAGGAAGCCGGGGTCCTGCTTGCTGTCGAAATGCTTATTCGCCGGGCAGGCGTAGCTGAACGGCGTGTACCCTGCCTTCGGCAGCTTCGTCGCAGAATCCACCTGATCGTCAGGCACGCGGACGAAGGCGACGTCGAGCGGCAGGTGGAAGCCGGCGTGGATCAGGCGATAGCGCTGCACCTCGCTCGGGCGCATGCGGATGATCGGGTTGACCTGGCCATTGACGGTGAAGAAATCGGTCGTCCCGTCCGCGTCGGTGACGATCTCGTTGTACGTCGCGAGGCGGGGCGCGCCGGGGCACGTATCCAGCGTCTGGAGCATGAACTCCCCGATGACGAGGAGCTGCTCCTTGCCCTGACCCGCCTGCGGCTCGGGCGCGAAGAGGGCGTCGAGGTCGTCGTTCGCCGGGTCGCGGATGAGAATGGCCCCGGCCATGCCGCCCATGACCTGGATCGCCGTGGAGCGGTGCACGTGCGGGTGATACCAGTACGTCCCGGCGGGGTGATTGGCCACGGTCCCGTCCGGCATGGGGAGATCCTTGGGGATCTTGAAGACGAAATCGTACGATTCGCCGGGAGCGATCTCGAGCAGGACGTCGTCTCCGGGCGGCCCGGGATCGACGTGCAGCCCGTGGACGTGCATGTTCGTGGTGTTGTTGGAGAACCCGGGGACGTGGTGCGAATCGCCGCCGGTGGTGCTCGAGCCGCTCGCGTTCGCGATGCCGCAATCGGTGGGATCCACGTTGAGGTTGTCGCTGGGGAGCTTGTTCATGAGCTTCATGATGATCGTGTCCCCGGGGCTGACCTCGAGGGTCGGGCCGGGCAGCTTGCCCGTGTAGGTGCCCGTGAAGCTCGCCGTGCCCTTGTTGACCGTCAGGCCCGTATAGGCGCGGGTCTTGAACGTGTATGCGCCCACCGTCACATCCGTCTCGGTGATGGTGATCTCGATATCGAGCACGCCGTCCTTGGAGCGGACCCAGGCGGGCTTCTGGATCTCGGGGTTCGGCGGCGTGACCGTCCCGGGGCTCACGGGATCGGAGCCGCAGCCGAGGACCTCGGGTAGGAAGAGACCCGCGCTCACCGTGGCGCCGAGCCTCAAGAAGTTGCGCCGGTCGATCGAAAGCGCGAGACCGGACGAACGCGTGTCACGCATGTTTCCGTTGCTGCTCATGAGAAGAATCTCCTGTGACCTTTCGTGAAAAGGACGTGTGCGAGCGCGCGCGCCCTGGCAGCGCGTCGCATTCGTCATCGACGAGCACGGTCCCGCAATCCCCCGCCGTGCTCGCGGATGACTTCGCTTGAAACTAACCTTTTACTTAAGCTCTGTCGGTCCAGTCAAGTCCCATCCACCAGCGCGGCCGATGAATGGGATGACCGTGGGGCGGTCGAGCATGTCGAGGGTTGTTGATCTCGTGCGCGACGCCGGCCGCCAGGGTGCCGAGCGTCGAGCTCTTGCGCCGCACATTTGCGATCGATGTGCTCGAGTGCCCAGCTTGCAAGGGGTGGATGAAGCTCGTCGCCATGGTGACCGAGCCAAGGAACATCGCCCGCTTCCTCTCCGCGCTCGGCGAGCCGACCGATGTTCCAGCTCGCTCTCCCAGCGCCGACGCGGCGGCCGCCGTACTGGAAGAGCACCGTTGTGCGCTGCAAGGCGCCCGGTGACGCCGCATAACGTCTCGCGACGCGCCTCCCGGGCCAGACCAACGCCCGAACGGACACGTGTGCCCACGGCACGCCGATGCGCCCCGTAGCGCGCTCGGCGCCGCCCGGATCATGCTCTTTCGACCCAGGACCGAGCCATCACGACGCTCGCGGTCCCACTCTTTCGCTTTGCTGCGCTACACTTCCTCGCGCTGCGATCCGGCTTGATTTACCTACGCGTTGCGCCGCCCTGCAGGTGCTACTTGGCGGAGACGGAGATGACGATGTTCTCGGTCTTCGGCACGCAGACGCTCTCGCCCTGGCAGGTGCCGAACTTGAGCGTGCCATTGATCTCCGCCTTGCCCGCCTTGGCCGCGGTGTAGGTCACGTCGAAGGCGAGCTGCTTCTCGTCGAACTTGGCGGCTTCCTTCGCCGTCAGCGTCGTCTTCTCGATCTTCACGCCCGCGGGCGGCACGAGGGTGAGCTTGTGCGGGTAGTCCTTGTTGATGTGCCAGTCACCCTTGGTCTGCACCGACAACTTGGCGGTGGCCTTCTGGTTGACCTTCGACGCGGGCGCGTTCACCGACAGGTCATAACTGTCGGCCGCCACGGCGGTCCCGGTCAGTGCGGCAACGAACAGAGCGGCGATGGCGAAAGTCTTCTTCGTGGTGGCTCTCCTCATTCCTCGTCGTGCTTTGAATTTCCGTTATATCAGCGCGCATGCCGGCCCAGGCACACGTTGCCGTGGCAGGCGAGTCCGGGGCTGCTCGCGAGCATGATCAGGCCTGACACCGGGTCCAGATTCCACTCGACTTGAGAGGAAACAGAAACCATATCCAGCAGAAGCTGGACAGGGTCACCATCATTGAATGTCGCTGGCACACCAACGACGTAGCGCCTGTCCCGAGTGCTGCGGATGACGTATGACATGCGAATGCTCACTTGCATGTCGTCCCATGCGCGTCCGATGGAAGACCTGGGGACGGGTTGTGTTGCACCTGCGTTCTGCGCATGCATGGTGCACTCCTGATCTACTTGCTCATGAAGGTTGCCTGCTCCGCGGCGAGAAACGCAGAGGTCACGTCCCTCGCCGGCGGTGCCTCGAACCGTTTGTAGAGCCGCGTCATCTCGACCCGCTGCCCCTGCCGGGTGCAGCTCGCATGCCAGGCGCTCGAACCGTCTCTCCCACGAGCCGCCGACGTGGCGATCGGCGCGGCGGCGTGCGTGGGCGGGCAGGGGCCTGCCGGCAGCCGGCAGCGACCGGGGCTGCGTGCGTCACCTGGAGACGCAGCGCCTCTTCTGAAGACGCACGCGGCCGGTCCGGCACCCCAGATGCGCTCGGCGCGCCGTGCTACGACGTGGTTGCGCTGGGTGGCCGGCCAGTGCCCAGCTTGCAAGGGGCGGATGAAGCTCGTCGCCATGGTCACCGAGCCCCGGAACATCGCCCGCTTCCTCTCCGCGCTCAGCGAGCCGACCGATGTTCCAGCACGCTCTCCCAGCGTCCACGCGGCGGCCACCGTACTGGAAAAGCACCGTTGTGCGCCGCAAGGCGCCCGGTGACGCCGCATAGCGTCTCGCGACGCGCCTCCCCGGCCAGACCAACGCACGGACGGACACGTGTGCCCACGGCACGCCGATGCGCCCCGTAGCGCGCTCGGCGCCGCCCGGACCACGCTCTTTCGACCCAGGACCGAGCCATCACGACGCTCGCGGTTCCACCCTTTCGGTTTGCTGCGCTACACTTCTTCGCGCTGCGATCCGGCTTCTTTTACCTACGCGCCCGGTGACGCCGGCGCCGGCGTGCACCAGGCGGCCCGCGCGGTCGGCGGCCTCGCCGAGCGGGAGGTGCCCGCGGAGCACGCTGCGCCCGCTGGCCAGGGCGACCCGCGCCTCCGGCCAGCGCTCCTTGAGCCGCAGCGCGCACCGCGCCGCCTGCACGGCGAGGTCCGTCGCGGCGCCGTGGCGCGCCTGGTCCAGCGTGGCGACGATCGAGCCGTCCGCGAGCCCTCGACATGGCCGCCGTACGCCGAGGGGCGCCGCAGACGGCCTGGTGCGAGGCCTGCGACCGCGCGGCCTCGCCGGCGTCGATCATCGAGGCGCCGTCCACGCCGTGGTCGTGCGGCGAGGCGAGGATGACGCTGACGACGCCGTCGAGGTGGCCGTCCTCTCCTGGAGCCTGCGTGTGCGGGAGACGCGGCGCTGCATGCAGGGACGCAAGCCTCCGCTCCGCCGCCCCCTGCCTTGAACGAGCGCGGGTGCTTGCGCATCACTTCACTGCCTCGGTCTACGCCCACGCCCACGTAGCCCAGCGGCACGAGCTTTGCCATCCCTTTGCCATCCGACGACGGCACGGCAGCGCGGCATGAGGCTCGCCCCTGCACCATGTCCGAAAGGGACAGGCCCACCAGCACACATTCGAGAGGAAACCAACGATTGTCATCTCTCATCGAGACTGACACCTTTCGCCCGCCTGACCCCACCCGGGAGTCAGGCGTGATTGGACATAGCGCTCAAGGAGGAGAAGCCATGGTACAGCAGGAGAACGCGGGAGTAGGGACCGACGTGAAGCAGCAGGTGATGATGACATTGGCTGGTCTGGCGTCGACGGCGCAGAATACGCTCCCGGGCGAATCGCCCGACCAGCAGACTGCGCGCATCCAGAAGGGCATCGAAACGCAGCTGGCGATGACGTCGCTGGCCACCGCCGGCCAGTGGACGTTGAAGTGGGTGCAGCAGTCGGGTTTCGGGTTCAACATGGCCTACATCGCGCAGAACGCCGCGGCCTCCGCGTTCGCGGTGGTATTTCGCGGCACGGTCAACCTCTTCAACTTAATGGAAGACTATGACGTGGCGACTCCGGAGGACTTCCTCGGCGGCGCGCAGTATGGCAAGGTGTCCCATGGATCTAATGTCGCATTCGCTGCGATCACGAACGATACGAATCTGGTGTCGACGCTCCAGGGATTCGTGAAGGAAAGTTCCGGCCCACAGACTGTATATGTCGTCGGCCATAGCCTCGGCGGAGCCATGGCCACCATGTTTAGCCTCTACCTCCGGGACCAGCTGAACGGCTATGGTTGCACCGTGCAGTGCTACACCTTCGCCGCGCCGAGCGCGGGTGACAGCAAGTTTGCCACCTCGTTCAACAACCAGCAGCCTGCGCCCGTTTGCGTCTGGAACGCATACGATGTCGTCCCCCACGCTTGGGCCGCGCTGGAGACGGTCCGGGATACTTTCTATCCCCTGCCGGGGCTCGCCGCCAGCAAGAACATGAAACAGCAGATTCAGAGCGCAATAGACAAGGCAAACGGGGTGGGCACACATTCCCAGTATACGCAGGTGGCCCAGCAGCCGCCGCTCAACACGAATCTCTCTATTTCTTTTACTGATTCCCGCCACGTTCTCAGAAATGACGAGGCGATGGCCGACGCCTATTGGAAGGAAGAGATGGCGTACCAGCACGGGGCCAACACCTACCTCGAGCTCCTCGGGCTCTCCGAGCAGCAGCAGCTCCCCAACCCGCCGGTGGCGACCAGCGTGAGCCCGAACAACGGGCACATGAACGACCTGCTGACCATCACCGGCAAGAACTTCTCCCAGGACTGCAAGGTGAGGTTCTACTTCTTGATCGGGTTCGGGGACGCGACCGATGTCACGGTCAAAGACGATAAGACCATCACATGTAAGGCACCGTTTGGCATCGCGGGCGCCGTCGCCGACGTGCGCGTGATCAACTGCGCCGGCGCCTCGGATCAAAGCGCCGCCACCCAGTTCAAGTTCGACTGAGCCGCTCGGTCCGCCAGTCAACGCCCGCGCGGGCGCGATGCTTCCTCCCCCTGATGTTCCATCGCCGGACCAAACAGAATATAAAGCGCGATCGGTGTGGTCACCTGGCTCAACAAAGCCGCGGTCAGGTGACAGAGCTAAGAAGGGTAGCGAAAGCACCCATTGCCGCACGGGCACCGCTGGGAGCACGCGGTCCGTTATGTGCGCCGCCGTATTGCACATCCGGCGAGCATCGCAGCTCGGACACACGCTGGCGGCGCAGGCTCGCCCAGGACGGGGCGTTGTTCGGCGTGCTGACCCGCATCTTCGTCGAGAGCGTGGAGCGGTTCTACGAAGAGCGCGCCGCGCGCCGAGGCGCGTGCGGCGCGGTCAAGAGCGGCGCGGTGACCGTCGTGCAACGCACGTCCGGCGACATGCGGCTCAATCCGCATCTGCACGTGGTGTTCCTCGACGGGGCTTATCACGAAGACGGCACCGAGCTCGTGTGGAACGAACTCGGTCATCTTCCGACTCGCGCGGTCGGTCAGGTCCTGGAGCACGCCGTCGGGCGGATGCTCCGTTACCTCCGGCGGCACGGGCGTCTCGAGATCGAGCACGACGTCGAGGGAGACGACGAGCCCGAGGCAGCGCTCTGTGCCTCCGCCGTCTCGGGACGAGAGCCGCGCCACACGTCGTCGCCCCGCAATGGCTCCGCGGGCTCTCGCCGTCTTCTCCGAGCGCGCTCGCGTACGATAAGCCGCTGTGCGCTGCGCTCGATGGCTTCACCTTGCACGCAGCGACGCGCGCCGGTGCGCACCATGCCGCGGCGAGGGAGGCGCTGCTGCGTTACGTGCTGCGACCCCCGATCGCAAAGGACCGCGTCGAGCCGCAGCAGGACGGCCTGGTGCGGCTGTCGCTCAATCGCGCCTTCGCTTGCGTATTCCGACGGACGTGACGGCTCGTTCCGGGGCGACGCGACGGCCCAGTCCGGCGTGACGTGGACCGGAGCGTAGCGACGAGCGCGGTCAGGTCTTCGTCTCGGTCACCTCGGGAGCCACCGCCTTCTTCTTCCGCATCGACCCGCCGCGGAGCGTCACCAGGTGCGCGTTGTGGACAACGCGGTCGCAGATCGCGTCGGCGATACTCGCCTCTCCGATGGCTTGGTGCCAACTTTTCACCGGGATCTGCGAGGTGATCACGGTCGACGACGTGTCGTATCTGTCCTCGAGGACCTCGAGTAGATCGCGCCTCTCGACATCGGTCATGGGCGCGAGCAGGAAGTCGTCGAGGACCAGCACGGCGACCTTGGCCATGCGCGCGAGGGCGTTGGCGTAGGTCCCGTCGGCACGCGCGACCGCGAGCTGCTGGAGCAGGCGCGGGGTGCGGATGACGAGGGCGCGGAAGCCCTGCCTGCAGGCTGCCTGCGCCAGCGCGCCGCCGAGAAAGCTCTTCCCGGCTCCGGTCGCTCCCAGCACGATCACGTTCTGCTTCGCTCGGACCCACTGGCAGGAGCCCAGCGACCGAGCGAAGGACCTGTCTACGCCGCGCCCTGCCTCGCAGGAGAAGTCCTCCATGCACGCGCCCCCCGGCACCCGCGCATCCTTCAGCAGGCGATGGAGCCGCTTGTTTTCACGGGCTGTCCACTCGCGGTCGACGAGCAACCCGATCATCTCCTCAGTGGAGAGCGGCTCCGCCGACGGCGCAGCCTCCCTCTCTCTCAGCATCGCCGCCATCGCGTTCAGCTTCATCTCGACCAGCTTCTGAATCGTCTCTTCCAAGATCACTCCTCTCCTCCTTGTCGAAGTACTCAGCACCGCGGATGTTCTCGTGCGCCAGGGCCCCCCGGGGCGGCGGCTCGACCAGCGGCGCGCGGTCGAGACCATTCCTCAGGATCGCGGTCACGCTCTTCGCGGTGGGGCTGCCGATGCGAAGCGCACGCGCGCACGCAGCGTCGACGCGCTCGCGACCGTACTTGTCCGCGAGCCGGATCACGCCCAGGCACGTCCGGTAGCCCGTCTCCGGGTGGGTGCGGTGGCGCATGACCGCGCGCGCGAGCTCGCCGACGTTCGGACCGATCGTCTCGGCCCACGCCACCACGCGCTCCGGCGGCCACTTGCCGTAGTCGCGATGGGCCCTGGGGCGATGCTCGTCCACGATCACCGCCGTGCCCTTCCGCCCGTAGCTGCGCGCGTGCGATGCGACGCGCACGCCGTCGTGGAACAGCTCCACGACGGCCGCCGTCTCTCGGATCTCGACGCGCGCACCGACCAGCGTGTACGGCGCGCTGTAGAGCCGGTCGTCGTAGCAGACGCAGTAGTCGATGTTGACCTTGGCGTGCTTCCAGTCGGCGAGCTCGTACGGCCGCGCCGGCAGTGGCCGCAGCACGGGCTTGTCGATGGTCTCGAACGCTGTCCGCCGGCAGCCGTCGAGCCGCTGGAACGGCCGCGCATTCAGCCGCTCGAGCAGCGACGCGATCGCGTCGTTGAGCTCGGCAAGGCTGAAGAAGGTCCGGTGTCGCAGCGAGGCGAGGATCCAGCGCTGCGCGATGAGCACGCCGCCCTCGACCTTGGCCTTGTCGCGCGGCTTTCGAGGCCGAGCCGGGATCACCGTCACGCCGTAGTGGTGCGCCATCTCGAGGTAGGTCGGGTTGATGTCCGGCTCGTACCGATCCGGCCCGGAGACCGCGCTGCGGAGCTGGTCGGGGACGATCACCTCGGGCACGCCACCGAAGTACTCGAGCATCCGAACCGTCGAGCCGACGAAGTCGGCGAGCTTCTGCGAGCGCGTTGCCTCGGCGTACGTGTAGTTGCTGGCGCCGAGCACCGCGACGAACAGCTCAACCTCGGTCACCTCGCCGGTCGTCTGGTCGACGATGTGCGGCTTCCTTCCCGAGTAGTCGATGAAGACCTTCTCGCCGGCGCGGTGAACCTGACGCATCACGACGCCGAGCTTCTTCTTCCAGCCTGCGTACAGGTCGCAGAACCGGCTGTACTCGTAGGGCCTCAGCGGAGCCTGTGCCGCGCTCGCTTCGCGGTACTCGAGCCAGAGCGTCTGCAGCGTGACGCACGGCTTCGACAGCTCGCGGTGCACCCAGGAGAAGTCGATCGGCACGCGCGCGGGCGGCTCGTTGCGGCCGACGTCGCGGAACAGCCGCGACTCGATCTCGGCCTCGGTCATCTCTCGGGCGACCTCCCACGTCAGCCCCGCCTTCTCCGCGCGCGCCAGGTAGCCGCTCACCGTGCTCTCGCCGACGCAGGCCGCTGCAGCGATCTCCGCTCGGCTGCGCTTGCACTCGAACTTGAGCCTCAGAATCTCTCGAACCTTCCGCATCGATAGCCGCTCCGACATCGCGCCCATGTACGCGATGAGGCTGCGACCGCGAGCGCCGCCTGTGGGCCGTCACCCCCGTCGGAACGGTCCGTCACGTCCCTCGGAACGGCCCGTCACGTGCGTCGGAACGAGCCGTCAGGTGTGTCGGAACACCCCGTCGGGTGGCCCGGAACGCCCGGTCACGTCCCGTCGGAACGAGCCGTCACGTGCGCTCGGAATCGGCCGTCACGTCGGCCCGGAATACGCAGCTGGTCTCGCGCAGCGGCTACTACGGGTGGGCCAAGCGCTCGGAGTCCGCGCGGGCCAAGTCCGACGCTCAACTGAGCGCGCAGATCAGGGCCGTGCACCACAAGAGCCGTGGCCGCTACGGCAGTCCGCGCATCCACGCGGAGCGGCGTGCTCGCGGCATGCGTGTCGGCAAGAAACGGGTCGAGCGGCTGATGCGCGCTCAGAGGCTCGTGGCTCGGACGAAGCGGCGCTTCCGCCGCACCACCGACTCGCGGCACAACGGCTCGATCGCCCCGAATGTGATCGAGCGGCAATTCGATGCTCGAGCGCCCAACCAGGTCTGGGTGACGGACGTGACGTACATTCCCACCGGCGAGGGCTGGCTGTACTTGGCCGTGATCCTGGACCTGTTCTCGCGCCGCGTGGTCGGCTGGGCCGCGAGCGCGTTCAACGATCGCGCCCTGGCGCTCACCGCGCTCGCGTTCGCCTTGGGAACGCGGCGGCCGGCGCCTGGGCTGGTACACCACTCGGATCGCGGCAGCCCCTACGCCAGCGACGACTACCGGCTCGTGCTCGGGGCGCACGGGCTCATCCCGAGCATGAGCCGCGCTGGCGACTGCTGGGACAACGCCGTGGCCGAGAGCTTCTTCGCGACGCTGAAGGCGGAGTTGGTCGAGTACGAGCGCTACCCGACGCGAGCGGCCGCCACCGCCTCGGTCAGAGACTACATCGACAACTTCTACAACCTGAAACGCCGGCACTCACGGCTCGCCTACATGAGCCCGATCGAGTTCGAATTGAAGACCTACGTGGCCGCGCGCGCGGCATAGTGAGACTGTCCGAGGAAGCGGGGGAGGATCACTTGTGGCTCATCGGGGACGACGCCGACACCACCGTCGGTAAGCAAAATTGCGCTTACGATCGAGTCGTCGTGGCAGGCGACGAGATGCGGGTGAATGCCGCGCAGGCTCGCACCGTGTATGTGGACGAGAGATTCAAATTGAACGGGGACGAGATGAGGGCGGTGAGCGACCATTTTCCGATCGAGTTCGTCATCAAGTGATCGAGGCCCTCGGGGCTCGCTCTCGCTCCGTCGACCTCGATCTGTAAGTCATACGAATCGAGCTGCGCGCGCGACGTCATGCACCTCGCCATCCGTCGAGCGCCGGCACGCGCAGAGAGGACAGGCTGTCTCCAGCCAACTCCTCGCGCGGCACAACCACTTCATCCAGCGCCAGCGTATGCGCATGGGCATTCGGCCCAGGTTGATGCGAAAGTGGCGCGCAGCAACCGACCGCTCGAAGGCTACTTCGCGTAGCCTTCGACCTTCTTCACGAGATCTGGCGAGAAGGTGCCCTGGCCGAGCTTCTGCCGGGTCTGCTTGAAGACGGCCTCCCACTTGGTCTTGTCGTCGGCCGACGGCGTGGTGACCGTCATCTTCGTCTTGAGGCGGCTGCAGGCGGCGTCGTCCTCGCTGCGGACCTGGGTGGTGAGGGCGCTCACGGCCACCTTGCCGGTGTCGGTCAGGATGGCCTTGAGGTCGGCCGGGAGCGCGTCGATGGTCTTGCTCGAGAACACGACCGCGCCGATCGCGGTCGCGATCACGGCGTCGTTGAGGTTGTCGAGCTTGCCAGCCCACTGGAGCTGCTCGGCGGCGAGGCACGGCGCGCTGACGACATTGACCGCGCCGGTGTTCAGGTTCGGCAGGACCTCGGGCACGTTGAGCGGCACGCCGGAGACGCCGCCGATCGTGGAGTAGAGCACGGGGAGGATGGCGTCGGCGCGGATGTAATGCGGCTTCTTGCCCTTGAGGTTGCCGGGCACCTTGATCGCGAAGCCCTTCGACATGGTGCGCACGAGGCCGACGTCGAACCAGCCAGAGATGAAAAAGCCCGCATCCTTCGCGCCCTTCTCGAAGTCCGTCTTGAGGGCGTCACGGGCCTTGTCGAGCTTGCTCCAGCTCGTGAACAGGCCCGGCATCTGCAGCGCGAGGATCGGCTTGTAAACCTTGCCGAGGCCGACGCCGGTGACGGCCGCGCCGTGGAGCTGGCCGCCCTTGATCTTGGCGATCATCGCGTCTTCATCGCCCTGCGTTCCGTTGTAGAAGAACTGGAGCTCGAGCCTGCCCGAGCTCTTCTCTTTGACGGCCTTTTCCCAAACCGTAAAGACCTTGCCCCACGTGCTGGACTTGGGCGCCAGCGTGCCGATCTTGATCGCCTCGGCGGCGCGTGCTTCGCGCGCCAACCCGAACCCGGCCACGAGCGCCAAGGCGCCGAGGAACGCCATCACCTTCTGCAGCTTCATTACGATTGCCTCCATGCAGGACGATGCGACCCGATGTCGCGGCCTTCTGCTCGGCGCTCCGGATCGCCCTGGGGCGGGTAGCAAATCCTAAAGCCCTTGTGAATGTCAAAGAAATTCATTCGCTTCAGTCTCATGGCCGGGCCGAGTTGACGTGATCGCCCTGTGCGAGCTCGCGTGACGAAAATTCAGAAATTGAGATAGTGGCTCGCAGTGCCCCTACGTCGCCCCGGCGCGCTGCCCCTGTTCCTCTCACACCTCATATCCGATCGAGTACGAGATCGAGGGTTCGAGGCCCATCCAGCGCCAGCGTATGCGCATGGACATTCCGCCGCAGCGCCGGATCGAATCGCTGGAGGGCCGTCACGGCACGGCCAGCAGCTCCCGCGCCGCCCGCACGATGCTGGTCGCGTCGAGGACCCGAGCGGCGCCCGCGTGGAGGGCACCGGCTACATCACGTCCGCCAACGTGTGGCGATGGGTCGCGGAGCACCGCTGCTCGGTCTCGATCGACGTCCACGTCGGCGCGCTCCGACCCTGGCTGCGGGACGGGCGGATCGTGCGCCGCGAGCTCCGCGAGCCGACCGGCTTGCCTGGCGCGGAGACGCGCGAGCGCATGCTCGAGCGCGAAACGACGCACGTGCACGTCGTCGCTTCCGCGGGGATCTGGGGAGGGCGTGACGATGGATCGCACCCCCTCGGAAGACATGGTCCCAACCCGGGCCCAACGGTCAAGCCCCGGGCCTGGGGGGCTCGCCGTGACCGATCCGTCGCCTCGGGCGGCCGTGGTCGCCTCGCTCGCCAGCACCCTGAGCCGCGCCGTCGCCCTCGGGGATGAGGTGGCGGCCCGGGTCGTTCATGGGGCGATCGGTCGGCTGCTCGGGCTGCCGGTGGCACTGGACGGGCGAGCACGGTCGCGCCGACAGTAGCATGCCGCAGAGATGAGGCGTCCGGGTAGGACAGACGCCAAGAGCCGCGGGGGCCGAGCCATGTCGGCACGGTCCGCTTGGTCCTGGATCTGCCGCGGGCTGGGTGCCGCCGATCCCCCGGCAGCGCAGCGGGCCGACGAGGCGCCGCGCTCGATCACCGACCTGGCGAGGTCCGAGAAATCCTGCGACCGGGACCACGCATGCAGCGCCGCGTTTGCACGGATTACCTATGAACGTGCCAACCGCATGCTCTACCTCCACAAGGATTACAACGTCTCCGGTGGTGTGCTCGCCAGGGAGCAGCGCGCTCCTCAAGCGACGCTCCGTGGCGGATATCCGAACGTGCGCTTGAACGCATGCGCGAAGGCGCTCTGCGAGCTATAGCCGACCTCGGCCGCCACGCTCGCGATGGGGTCCCGCCCTTCGCTCAGCAATCGTCGCGCCAGCACCATGCGCCAATGAGTGAGATAATCGAGCGGCGGCCGGCCAACGCGCGCCACGAAGCGGGCCGAGAAGGCGGAGCGCGACATGCCGACACGCGCTGCCAGCCTGGCCACCGTCCAGGGCTCAGCCACCTCGCTATGCATGAGCCGGAGCGCCGCGCCGACCTGCCGATCTGCCAGGGCGCCGATCCAGCTGACGCGATCCTCGGCACCCATCGCGATATAAGCACGGATCGCCTCGACCAGGAGGATTTCCGCCAGGCGGTCGGTGATGAGCGGGGCCCCCGGCCGGTCCTCGCCGATCTCCGCCTCCAGGCACGCCAACGTCCGCGCGACGGCTCCCGCCCCGGGCGAGGCACGATCGACCCGGAGGAACGCGGGCAGCGCCTCCAGGATGAAGGCCGCATCGCCATCGGCGAAGTCGACGCTCCCGCCCAGAAGCCCTGTCTGGAGGCCGTCGCCCAGGCGCACGACGTCATGGTCCGGCTGCGCGTAGAGCGGCGCGCCGTCCACAGGCTCGATCGCAGGGTCGCTCGCTACCGTATAGGGAGTATCGCCGATCAGGAACACGTCGCCCTCGGTCAGCGCCTCCGGCGGGTGGTCGGGCAGGAGCATCCAGCACCGCCCGCGCAGGAGGGCGACGAACTTCAGCCTCGCCTTGCCGGGAAAGGCGAGCGCCCAGTCGCCCGACGCCTCGAACCGCGTGGACCTGACGCTGCGCACGCCCAGGGCCGACAGCACATGGGAAAATGGATCCAGCGTCTCTCTGGACGATCGCGACAAAATCATGGCCGAACAATCATGGATCGACCGGCCTCGCCCGACTAGCCTTATTCGAACACAACCCAGGAGGCATCTCATGACCATCGAGGGCAAGGTCGTCGCGATCACGGGCGGCGGCAGAGGGATTGGCCGGGCCACAGCAATTCTTCTGGCCTCGCGCGGCGCGCGGATCGTGATCGGCGCCCGGCGCGAGGCGGAGATCGCGGCGGCAGCGGGAGAGATCGAGGCGGCCGGGGGGCGTGCGATTTATCGGATCACCGACGTCACCAAGCGAGCGGACCTTCAGGCGCTGGTGGACTTCGCCTGCGACCGGTTTGGACGGCTCGACGTCCTCGTCAACAACGCGGGCATCGCCCCGATCTCGCGCTTCGACGCGCTGCACGTCCATGATTGGGACGCAATGATCGACGTGAACCTCAAGGGCGTTCTTTACGGCATTGCCGCCGCGCTGCCCGTCTTCGGTCGGCAGAAGAGCGGCCACATCGTCAATGTCATCTCCGTCGCCGGCCTCAAGGTCGTGCCCACGATGGGCGTCTACGGCGCCACCAAGAACGCGGTCCGCACGATCACAGAGGCGCTGCGCCAGGAGTCCGGGCCGAACCTGCGCGTCACCGAGATCTCTCCCGGCATGATCGCGACGGACTTCGCGGACACGATCACCGACGAGGCGACGCGGAGCGCGATCCGGTCGACCGCCGATTCAGTCGCGATCCCGGCGGACTCGATCGCCCGCGCCATTGCCTTCGCGATCGAGCAGCCGCCCGAGGTCAATGTCGGCAGCGTCGTTGTGTGGCCTACGGCGCAGGGCTGAGGACAGGGCGAGGGGGTGACGGCCCTCGTGCAGGCGGAAGAACAGCGAAGTCCTGCCGTCGGGGAGTCGATTGACGCGACGCGCGCGACCTCGCGGCGGCACGGAGCTGCGAACGGACTCGACGAAGCGCGACCGTGAGAAGGCCGAGCGAGGAGCCGCCGTCGTTTCGAGCACCTTCGAATTTTGGTCGTTCGTTCCCGCCAAGCAAGCTGAACCGTAGCCGAAAGTGAAATGCCCGTTCCTTCGAATCGGTCTTTCGCGACAGGCGATAGAAGAGCGGCATGACGAACAAGCAACATTTGATCGGCAGCGGCTTCAGCGCAGCATCCACCGCCGACGACGTTCTCCGGGGCATCGACCTCGGCGGCAACGGCGTCGCCGTTGGGCCACACCGGAGCCGTCCTCGGCGGCGAAACAGGCGGAAGCTATGCAAATTGCTACTGTTTCCGGCGACCGCTCGCCATCGACCGGTGTTTCTGGCGGCATTTCCGACACGCCGAAGTAGGCTACGCGCATGCGGAGCATCGCCGGGCGCGCCGCGGGCGCGGACGCAGCGGGACATCGCCTCGCCAGCCCGGGCGACGGCACGATCGCGCGCACCGCTGCGCCTCCGCGCGCGCTCCGGTCGCGCTACCCCCGCCTGTCCGGGCCGGGCTCGCGGATCGCGGCTACCCTCATGCTGGCGATGACGACCTCCTGCAACAGCATGCGACCCCAGGAAGCCCCGCCCGGCGAGCCCGCGGCCGCGCCGGCCAGCCCGTCCGCGCCGGCCCAGCAGGCCGCCGAGCCGGGCCCCCTACCCACCCCGCCCTCCCCGCCCGCGCCCGCGGGACCTCCCGGCGCCGCGCCTCCGCCGGGCGGCGCCGCGGGGCGCGCCACGGCCGAGGCGATCGCGGCCTCCGCGCGCGCCTTCGTGGACGGCCTCGACGGCGAGGCGCGCGGCCGGGCGCTGCTCGCGTTCCAGAGCCGCGAGCGCGAGGACTGGCATTACGTCCCGCGCCGCCGCGCCGGCCTCGCGCTCGGCGACATGGACGGCGGCGAGCGCGGCGCGGCGCACGCGCTGCTCCGGGCCGGCCTCAGCCCGGAGGGATACCGCAAGGTGGAGGGCGTCCTGCTGCTCGAGGGCATCCTCGGGGGCATCGAGGGCAACCCGGCGTTCCGCGACCCGGGCCGCTACCACCTCGCCCTCTTCGGCCAGCCCGGGCCCGAGGCCCCGTGGGGCTTTCGCTTCGAGGGACACCACGTCTCGCTCAACTTCACCTCCGCGGGAGGCGGCGTGGCCACCACCCCGGCGTTCCTGGGCGCCAACCCGGCCGAGGTGCCCTCGGGACCCCGCAAGGGCCTGCGCGTGCTCGCGGCCGAGGAGGATCTCGGCCGCGCCTTCCTGGCCTCCCTCACCCCCGCGCAGCGCCAGCGCGCCGTGATCGCCGCCACGGCGCCGCCCGACCTCGTGACCGAGGCCTCCCGCCGCGCCGCGCTGGCGAGCGTCGAGGGCCTGCCCGCGGCCGAGATGACCCCGGCCCAGCGCGCCGCGCTGCTGCGCCTGCTGGAGGCCTACGCCCGCAACTTCCCGGCCGACCTCGCCGACGGGCACCTCGACCGCATCGCGCGCGCCGGCGTGGAGCGCCTGCACTTCGCCTGGGCGGGCAGCGCCTCACCGAAGCAGTCGCATTATTACCGGATCCACGGCCCCACCCACCTCATCGAGTACGACAACCGCGGCGGCGACCACATCCACACCGTGTTCCGCGACCTGCAGGACGACTTCGGCGACAGCCTGCTCGCGCGGCACCTCCAGGAGGGCCACGGCGCCCCCGCCCGCGGTCGGCCCTAGGGCTCTGACACGATTCCATCATGCCGAGTCGCCGCGCCGCGGCGCGCGCGATCGTCCGGCGCGCGCGTCACCTCGGCTCGTACGTCGCGACGATGTTGCCGTTCTGGAAGGTGCGCTCGGAGACGCGGCGGAGCGCGATGGCGCGGTCGAGGCCCTCGAAGAGGGTGCGCCCAGCGCCGAGCAGGATCGGCACGATGACGAACGTGTAGCCGTCGATGAGCCCGGCCCGCGCGAGCTGCGCCACGATCGTGCCGCTCCCCATCACCAGGATCGGCTCGCCGCTGCCCTGCTTCATCGCGGCGATCCGCTCCACCAGGTCGCCGCGGAGCAGGGAGGCGTTCGTCCAGCCGACCTGCTCGAGCGTGCGCGAGACGACGAGCTTCTCCAGCCGGGACATGCCCTCGGCGACCTCGGGCATCTGCTGGCGCGCGGCCTCGGTGGTCCAGAAGCCCGCCATCAGCTCGTAGGTCTTGCGGCCAAAGAGCAGCGTGCCCCGGCCGCCCTTCGCGTTCTCGGCGGAGAAGCGCGCCCACTCGGGATCCCCCGCGGAGGACGCGTGAGCCCAGCTCATGTCGCCCCGCGCATCGACGAAATAGCCGTCCAGCGAGACGTTCTCGAACACCGTCAGCCTTCTCATCGCAACCTCCTCGCGCGACCTCGTTGGAAGATCGTAGTCCTAAATTAGGACTGGACGGTCCTGAAGTCAAACTCCATCGTGTGCGCATGCGTAGCTACCAGGATCCGTGCGGGATCGCGCGCGCCCTCGACCGCGTGGGGGAGCGGTGGGCGCTCCTCGTCGTGCGCGAGCTGCTCCTCGGCCCGCGGCGCTTCACCGATCTGCGCGCCGGGCTCCCGTCCGCCAGCCCCAACGTGCTGTCGCAGCGGCTGCGGGAGCTGGAGGACGCCGGCGTGGTGCAGCGGCGCGCGCTCCCGCCGCCCGTCGCGGCGACGGTCTACGAGCTCACGCCCCGGGGGCGCGAGCTCGAGGCGGTGCTCGTGTCGCTGGCCCGCTGGGGGAGTCGGGCAGCCCCGCTGCCGCGGGGCGAGCTCAGCCCGAGCGCGCTGATGATCGCGCTCCGCACCACGTTCGACCCCGGCGCGCTCTCACGCGGGAGGCTCGCGGTCGTCCTCGACGGCGAGCCGTTCTCGGTCGAGATCGCGTGCGGCGCCCTGTCGGTGGCGCGCGGCGAGCCGGAGGCGCCCGACGCGACGATCACCACGACCGCGCGCACGCTCCGCGCCGTCGTCTTCGCTGGACACGAGCCGCGCGGGGTCGAGATCGCCGGCGACGCCGCCCTCGCGACGCGCTTCCTCGGCGCGTTCGCGCGCCCCGCGCCCGCCTGAGCGCGCACCGGCGGTTTCGGCGTGTTCGTCGCGCTCGCTCGCGGGGCGCGCGCTCCGTTACAGCCGGCCCACGCCGCTTCAGCCGTCGAAGCGGACGCGCATGCCCGCCGCGGGCCGGAGCACCGGGAGGTAGCGCGAGGCCGGGAATCCGCCCTGGAGCCTCGGGCCCGAGGCCGGGAGCGCCCGCCCGAGCGCGACGAGGAACTGGACGATCTCCATCCAGGCGAGGTGATAGCCGAGGCAGAAGTGCGCGCCGCCGCCGAACTGGGCGATCTCGAGCGGCGATATCGCCTCTTTGCGGTCGAGCCAGCGCTCGGGGCGGTAGCTGTCCGGATCCGGGTAGAGCTCGGGATCGCGCGAGAGCAGGACCAGCGGGATCGCCACGTTGGTCCCTCGGGGGACGGTGCGGCCTTCGAGCTCGAAATCGGCGACGGCGCGGCGAGCGTCGTGGGGCACCGGCGGGTGGAGGCGGAGCGCCTCGCGGAACACGGCCTCTGCGAAGGGGAAGCGGCGGAGCTCCGCGGGCGAGCGTGGGAGATCCGGCGCGCTCGACGCCTCCTCGCGGAGCGCGCGCCAGATCGCGGGGCTCTCGGCGAGGTGGGCGACGCACCAGGCCATGGTCGAGGCCGAGGTCTCGTGGCCGGCGAGGAGGAGCAGGCGGAGGTTGCCCACCAGATCGTCCTCCGAGAGCGGCTCGCCGTCCTCGTCGCGCGCCGCCAGCAGCGCGGGCAGGAGCCCCTTCGCCTCGCCGCGGGCGCGCACGTCGGCGAGGATCCGGCGGATGCGCGCGTCGAGCCAGCCGCGGGCGCGGAGGCCGCGGCGCCTCGGCGAGCCTGGCACGTCGAAGGGCAGGTTGAGGATGAGGAGCATCAGATCCTCGTAGTGGCGGCGCCACTCGGGGAGCTCGTCGTCCTCGACGCCGGTGATCTTGAACATCACCTCCAGGGCCAGCTCGCGGGTCTCGCGCAGCACCAGGACGTCGCGCCGGCCGACCCAGGAGCGGACCTTGCGCTCGACGCTGGTCGCGACGATCGCGCCGACCTCGGCGGCGTCGAGGCCCTTGGGCGAGAAGGGACCGTTCATGGCGGTGCGGATGTGGCGGTGGGAGGCGCCGTCGTGGGCCATCAGCGATTGGCCGAAGAGGTGGCCGACCCCGCCTTCGGTCAGATACGAGGAGTCGACGGTCTTGCTCTTGAAGAGCGAGAAGGCGTCTTTCGAGGCGTAGATGAGCTGCCAGGCCTGGAAGCCGTGGGTCCAGAAGAACAGGGAGCCGAAGCGGCGCTGGCCCTCGCGGAGCAGGCCGAGCTCGTCGACGGCGATCGCCGGCATGTGGCCCACGACCGGGAAGCCGCCGGGGAGGACGGGGAAGCCATGCCGGGTCTGGACGCGGCGGGCGACGGGGTTGCGGCCCCGCAGGAGCGGGAGGGCGGTGGAGGAGAGGAGGCGGGCGGTGCTCATGGCGGGTGTGGGGTCGTGTTGTAGCATCGCGCTGGCGCGGGTTGGGCGCCGGAATCGCGGGGAGGAGCGCGCGCCGGGTGCGAGGGGGGCAGACCGAGGAAGAGAGACGCCGCGTGGTTTTCGCTCGGGTTTGATGCGGATGGTGCTCGTCTCTCGTGCTCGTCTCTCGTGCTCGTCTCTCGTGCTCGTCTCTCGTGCTCGTCTCTCGTGCTCGTCTCTCGTGCTCGTCCTTCGTGCTCGTCTCTCGTGCTCGTCCTTCGTGCTCGTCTCTCGTGCTCGTCCTTCGTGCGCGTGCGCGTGCGCGATTCCCCGGTCCGGCTTCTCCCGCCCTGCTCCCTCCCCTCCCCGCTCGTCATCGTGAGTCGCCCACCCGGCCGTCGCCGCGGCCGTCCGCGCGTCGACGCCCTGCGAATCCGCGGCGGGCCAACCGAAGCGCCGCCACGGCCCCGGCCGCGCGTCGGGCGACCGCACGGCGGCCCCAAGCTCGACCGTTGGTGCGCTCCTTGCTGAAGCCCCGGTCCCCCCAGGAGGCCATCTCATGACCGATCGCAAAGACCCTGCGAAGTCATCATCCAAAGATCCGGCGCCGGCCGAAAAAGGCGCCGGCAGCGCGAAGCAATCGATGGGCGGACCGTCCGCGAAGCCGCGGGCGGCGCGGCCCAAACGCAGCCTCCTCGAGCGCGCGGCGACCGCGCTCGGCAGCGGGACCAGCAGCGACGACGCCGGGGTGCGCAACCTCGCGGCGGCAGACCGCCTCGACGCGAAGGTCGACGCCACCGAGGCGCTCGTCGCCGCAATCCCAGAGAACGTGAACAAACCCGCCGAGTACGCGCTACGCGGCAAAGTGCCACAGCCGCCGCAAGGTGCCACAGCGAAGCCAGAGAACCTCGACGCGACCGCGAGCACGATCACCGAAAGCAACGAGTCCGAGAAGAACGGCGCCAAGGCGGCGCCCGGCGAGAACCTGAACCAGGGGCCGCTGCAGAAGCACCGGGCCGACTCGCTCGGCCGCGCGCTGACGACGAATCAGGGCGTCCCCGTCGGCGACAACCAGAACTCGCTGCGCGCGGGGCTGCGCGGCCCGACGCTGCTCGAAGACTTCATCCTGCGCGAGAAGATCACGCACTTCGACCACGAGCGCATCCCCGAGCGCGTGGTGCACGCGCGCGGCTCGGGCGCGCACGGCTACTTCGAGTGCACCGAGGACATCACCGCGCTCACCAAGGCCGCGCCCTTCGCGAAGGTCGGCAAGCGGACGCCCGTCTTCGTGCGCTTCTCGACCGTGGCCGGCGAGCGCGGCAGCGCCGACACGGTGCGTGACGTGCGCGGCTTCGCCGTGAAGTTCTACACCGAAGAGGGCAACTGGGACCTGGTCGGCAACAACATCCCCGTCTTCTTCATCCAGGACGCGATGAAGTTCCCGGACGTGGTGCACGCCGTCAAGCCCGAGCCGCACCACCAGATGCCGCAGGCCTCGAGCGCGCACGACACCTTCTGGGACTTCATCTCGCTCATGCCCGAGTCGATGCACATGATCATGTGGCATATGAGCGACCGGGCGATCCCGCGCAGCTACCGCACGATGCAGGGCTTCGGCGTGCACACCTTCCGGCTCGTCAACGCGGCGGGCGAGGCGACGCTCGTGAAGTTCCACTGGACGCCCTTGCTCGGCACGCACTCGCTCGACTGGGACGAGGCGGTGAAGATCGCGGGCGCCGACCCCGACTTCCACCGCCGCGACCTCTGGGAGTCCATCGAGGGCGGCGCCTTCCCCGAGTACCTCCTGCAGATCCAGACGTTCACCGAGGCCGAGGCCGAGAGGTGGAGCTTCGACGTGCTCGACGCGACAAAGATCGTGCCGGAGGAGCTCGCGCCCCTGCGCACCGTCGGCCGGCTCGTCTTGAACCGCAACCCCGACAACTTCTTCGCCGAGACCGAGCAGGTCGCGTTCTGCACGCAGCACGTCGTCCCCGGCATCGATTTCACGAACGACCCGCTGCTGCAGGGCCGCAACTTCTCGTACCTCGACACGCAGCTCTCGCGCCTCGGCGGGCCGAACTTCCACGAGATCCCGATCAACGCGCCGATCGCCGAGGTGCACAACAACCAGCGCGACGGCTTCCACCGTCAAGCGATCAACCGCGGCCGGGTGAACTACGAGCCCAACTCGCTCGCCGGCGGCTGCCCCTTCCAGGCCGGCGCGCGCGGCTTCGCCTCGGTCGCCGAGCGGCTCCTGGCGCAGCAGGCCGCGACCGAGCCGACGAAGCTGCGCGCGAAGCCCGAGAAGTTCGCCGACCACTACACGCAGGCGCGCCTCTTCTGGGCGAGCCAGACGCCCGTCGAGCGCGAGCACATCGCGCGCGCCTTCCGCTTCGAGCTGACGCGCGTGCAGACGCAGGCCATCCGCGAGCGCATGGTCCGGATGGTGCGGAACGTCGACGAGGCGCTGGCCGCGCGCGTCGCGGCCGACCTCGGCATGCCGCTCCCCGAGCCGCTCCCGGTGGCAGTGCCGCCCGTCGAGAACCCCGAGGTCGCGGTGTCGCCGCCCCTGTCGCTGTTCGCGCGGCCGGGCGACGGCCGCATCCTCGGCCGCCGCGTCGCGCTCCTCGTCGCCGACGGCGTGAGCGGCGCGGCGGTGGGCGCCCTCTACGACGCGCTGCTGACGGCGGGCGCGGTGCCCCGCTACGTCGGCGAGCGCCTCGGCGTGGTGCGCACCGCCGAGGGCGACGAGCTGCCGGTCGAGGTCACGTTCGAGACCGCCCCGAGCGTCCTCTTCGACGCGGCGGCGCTGCCGACCGGCGCGAACGCGGCGGCGCTGGCGCGCGACGGGCTCGCGGTCGAGTTCGTCCAGCTCCAGTACCGCCACTGCAAGCCCCTGCTCGTGCCCGCGTCGGCCGCGCAGCTCGCCGCGGCCGCGGGCGTGAAGGCCGCCGCGGCCGGCGCGGACAACGACCCGGGCCTGCTCGTCCTGCCCGACGACGGGGTGGCCGAGGCGGCCCCGGCGTTCATCAAGGTGATCGCCATCCACCGCGCGTGGCAGCGCCAGACCGAGCCGCCGGCGGTCTGACCCCGGCGCGCCCGGCGCCGAGCACATCCTCGGCGCCCGGGCAATACGGCCGTTCGAACCTCACCTCGTCAGCGTCGGCAGCGCCCGGTTCGGCGGCCTACTCGAGCGGAGCCTCGTAGACTCCGAAGACGCGCTGCTTGTACCGCCGTCCCGAATCGAGGTCGACCTGCCGCCAGTCGAGGACCTGCCCGCCCTCATCGAGGAACAGCTCGGCCCCACGCGGGTACTCCTGCCCCCCGACGATCGACGGCGAGGCGAGCACCACGACGCTCGGACGGCCATCAGGGTAGACCCAGGCGTGAAGCTCGGCGGAGCACGGGAGCCCGCCGACCAGCTGATCCGCCTCCAGCCGCTGCGAGCGCTCGAGCAGCCGCCCGGCCTCGTCGAGCGTGACCCGCGCACGGGCCGGGACCGGCACGCCCGTGAACTCGTGGTCGGTGGCAAGCGTGGCGTTCAGAAGAGCGCCGCTCTCGTGAAGGTACGCGATGCCGGGGGCGCAGGCCACGCCCCCGATGACCACCGGCCGGGAGAGCGAGGCGAGCCGGAGCCGGCCGCTGGGGAAGAACACCACGTCGCAGCCGCCGGCGCACGGAAGTCCCTGGATGTCCGTGTCGCGGACAAGGGTCGCGTCGTGGATTGAGCCGTCGGGGAACAGCTCCGCGCCCTCGTCCAGGTACTCGATGCCGCTTACCACCATCCGCGCCTCGCCTCCTGCCGCCGAACACCGCAATCAGCCGTGCTGCACGACATATCTTCGCGCTCTCGCATGTAAGCCGCAAAGCGTGGCGCCTATCCCCGTATTCTCGGCATGGTCAGTCCTCTCGACCGCTGACCGCGGCATCCGCGTGGAGCGCCTTGAACCCCGACCCCACCCCCATGTGCCGCCCCCACGCATCGTGGCAAGATAGCGTAGCCGACGGCTGCCCCGCCTCGTCAAGGAGGGCCCACCGCGCCGTGGGACCGCGCTCACCGCGGCTGGGGCATCCGCTGCAGGTGGGGCACGCCCGCGACGGAGCCTGCCAGCACGCGGGCGTGCCGCCGCACCTCGCCGGCGCCGAGCGGCCCTCCGTGACCCAGGTGGAAGGTCTGCACCCCCTCGTCGACCAGCCGCTCCAGCGCGACGCCGACGGCGCGCGGGTCCAGCTCGAAGGGGGGCCTAATCGCATGGCCCAGTCGCGCCAGCCCGCCCAGCATCACCCCCGAAGCGACAAGATCCCCGACAAGCGCCTCGCGCGACTCGAGGACGACCGAGAGCGAGCCCCGGGTGTGCCCGGGCGTGTGGCGCACGCTGCCTGCGACCCCGTAGGGAGCCAGGTCGAGCGTCTCGTCGCCGGACAGCACGAGGTCGGGCGCGACGGGGGCGTAGCGCTCGTGCACGAGCGGGGCACGGACGAACACGCGACCGAACCAACCGGTCGGGCAGAAGGTCATCGGGGCACGCCCGTTGAGGTGCTCGACCTCGGCCTCGTGGGCGACGACGAGCGCTCCGGATCGCTCGCGAAGGGCGGCGGCGCTCCCGGCGTGGTCGACGTGGGCGTGCGTGACCACGATCAACTTCAGGTCGGACCAGCCGCGGCCCGCGCGGGCCAGCGCCTCGCCCACCTTGGGCGCCGCTTCCGGCACGCCGGCATCGACCAGCACGCAACCTGCAGCGCCGACGAGCAGGTGCGCGTTGACCATCCGAAAGGGTAAAATGGGCACGCGAATGATCTGGACCGCAGACATGATGTTCCTCCGGGGCCGAACGTCTGGCCCCAGCGTGCGGCGCCGCGGCGGGCGGCGCCTGGCCGGATCCGACGCGGCGGGTGGTCCACGATGGAACTGACCCACCTGGCGGCGCCTCCGGACGCGATGCTCGAGCGCGCGGTGCGGACCGGCCCGGGCGAGCTGCTCTGGCTCGGCGCCGAGCCGTTCGAGGTCCGCTGCGAGCCCGCGCGGGCCACGGGGCTGCTCAAGATCGTCGCCGTGGCCGAGGGCGAGGGGGTCATCGCGCAGGGGGGCCGTCGGACCCTCCTGCGCGAGGGGATGTTCGCCTGGGTCCAGTCGGACGCCCCCTTCGAGCTCTCGATGAGCCGGGGGCGGCGACTGCTGCTGCGGCTGCCGGTCTCGGTGGTGCAGCAGCGGCACCCCGGGGTCGACCTCCGGACGGCCGTCGCGCGCGGCGAAGAGCACGCAGGCGAGCGGGTCGTGGCGGGGCTCCTGCGCCAGATCCTGCGCGAGGGCTCGTCGCTGTCGGAGCGCGACTGCGCGGCGGCCGTCGGCGTGGTGCTCGAGGCGATCGGAATGTGCGGCCGCGCGCCCGAGCTCTCGCGGACCCGCGTCGAGCGGGCGCTGGCCGAGATCGAGCTGCGCCTCGGCGACCCGGCGCTCCAGCCGGCGGACATCGCGCGGGCGCAGGGGGTGAGCCGTCGCTATCTCGACGGCGCGATGGCCGAGCAGCTCGGCAGCTCGCTGGCCGCGCACATCCGGCGGCGCCGCCTCGAGCGGGCGGCGAGCGAGCTCGCGACCCGCCAGGACGACGCGGTGTTCGAGATCGCCGCGCGCTGGGGCTTCCGCGACACGAGCCACTTCACGCGCCTGTTCCGGGGACACTTCGCCACGACGCCCGCGGCCTACCGGCGCGCGGCGCAGGAGCGGCCGGGCGACGCGCGGCCGGGGGCGATGCGGCCCCATCAAGGCATCGGGATGACCAAGGTGGTGACGGAGAAGGCGGGGGCCGTGATCACCAAGCGATAGTCTTCGATCGCGATGTCGGGGAGCCGCTCGAGGTCCTCCGTGCGCGAGGTGCGGTGCGCTTCCGCCGCGGGGCCGACCGTGGGGAGCCGCGTGAGATCGAGCGTGTAGCCGCGGCTCGCGCCGCGATCGCCGTTGCGCACCACGAGCGTGAGAGCGCGCCCGTCGGCGCTGACCGCGGCCACCATGTCCTCGCTGTCGACCTCGACGAAGGTCGCGCCGGGCCGGATGTACCGGCTGAAGCCGGCGTGCATGTAAAAGCGCTTGATGGGCGCGTAGGACTGCTCGCGGTCGTTCAGCGTGAAGCTCGCCCAGCTGCGCGACGGATCGCCCGACTGCCAATCCACCCAGGCCTCCGGCTGCAGCTCGCGCAGATCCCGGATGAGGCGCTCCGCCATGAACAGCGCCGCGTCGGTGTCGTCGCTCAGGTTCTGCCCGAGGGGCCCCGACTCCGATTGCCACAGACGCTTGCCGAGCCGGGTCGCCAGCTGCCGGAGCTCCTTGCGCTGGCTGCCCGCGTAGGAGTGGACGTTGATCTGCTGGAGAGCGGCGAGCGTCTCCGCGCCGAACGCGCCGAGGTTCCGGACGGCATCATCCATGCTGTTCTCGTCCGATGCGCTGACCACCGTCTCGTCGAGGCCCTTGCTGGCGAGCTGCGCGGCCACCTCTCGGATGATCTTCTCCTGGCTCGCCCGGTCGAAGTGGCAACCTTCCTGGGAGCCGTCCGACTTCCACCAGTTTGCGTAAGGCTCGTTCAGCGGCTCCAGCGTGCGAAAGGCGATCCCGTGCTCGTCCCTGTAATGACGCACGACCTCGGTGAGGTAGTGGGCGAAGTCGTCGTAGTGGTCGGCCTTGAGGTTGTCTCCGCCGCTCCTGCTGCCCGAGGCGCAGCCGCTGCTCGTCATCCAGTACGGGGGCGAGTTGGAGAACGCCTCGAAGATCAGGTCCGCTCCGCGCTCCGCGATGCGCAGGAGGATGGCGCGCTGGTTCTCGTCGTTCTCCCACGTGAAGGTCCCGTCGGCGCCCTGGAACCCCGGCATCTCGCGGTGCTCCTTCATGTGCTCGTGGGACGGGTTCTCCCCGCCACCGATGTTGTAGCGGAAGATGTTGTAGCCGAGCCCGCTCACCGGATCGACGACCGCTTCGACGACCGCGTTGCGCTTGGCTTCCTCCCATCCGCCCACGTGATGGGCCCACCAGCACAGGCTCGTGCCCCAGCCCTCGAACGATTGGTGGAGCACGCCCGTGTCGATCCTGACGAGCTCCGTGCCCGGCGCGGCGGTCACCGTGGGGCGTGGCTCGCTCGGTGAGCCCCCGCTCCCGCCCACGGCCCCCGTGCCGCCGGTGCTGCTCGGCGATCCGCCCCCCGAGCCCGCGGTCGATCCGCCGCCCGAGCCCGCGGTCGCGCTGCCTGCGCTTCCCCCCTGGCCGCCGCTCCCCGCCGCCGCGGCGTCCACGGAAGGGCCCGGATCGCTCGGGGAGCACGACACGGCCACGGTGAGCGCGGCGAACGACGCGACGATAGCTTGAAGTTTCATGGAGGTGCGTGCGGTTGCGGTGAGCGCCGTCTCGCTCACGACGGCGTGATGCCACTTCAGGGAGGCGCGGGCGGATCCCCACGGCCTCAGGAGCTTCTCATGAGCGAGTCTCGTCGAACGGGCAGCGTCTTTGCACTCGAAAAGTGCCTTCTGCAGAGAGGGCATGGCGCTCGGGGCGCAAGATTGCAACGAGCTTTCACCGAGTCGTACGCCGCGTGGCAGCGCTGCCAGCGCGCCGCTCCGGTCAGCGCCTCCGCCCCGTCGCGATCGACCCGCCGCTTCGCGGGCCCGGCGGGCTGCGCCCGCCCGCACCCATGTGGGGAGCAGGGAGCTCGCCGAGGTGGAGGCGCGAGCCTCCATCGCCCTGCCGATGGAGGAGGCTGCCGCCTCCATCGCCTGGCGAGCGGCGATCAGCCCATGGCCCGCGTCGCAAACTTGCGCCGCGAGACCGTTGAAACACGCAGGAGCGCTCGGCGGGATCGCCGTAGGCATGCTCCCTGCTCCTTGGTCGGGCGCGGTCTGACAGGCAGGCATACCAAGGGGAGTCGCACCATGAAGATTGCTGCGTATCATGTCGGTCTCGGTCTCATCACCTTCTCGAGCGTCGTGGGCTGCGTGGCGGCGGAGGACGGCAGCTTCGGCGAGGAAGACACGGCGGAGAGCGCGGAGGCGCTCGGAGGAAACCCTGACCCCTGCGCGATGGGGCTCGACCCGAACTTCACCAGCCCGCAGCTCACCGCGGTCGGAGCAAGCGAGGATTACGTCCGCTCCTACCAGTGGATCGACAGCATCTGTCCGGCCGGCGGGCTGGATCGAGCGACGACGATCGTGGATTTCCCCGTGCCCAACTACTACCAGCACCAGTCCCCGGAGACGTACCGCTTCGACGTGGAGCCGACCTTCTGGGGCTCCTCTTCCACCTCGTGGAGCAACGCTTCGCAGGCGATGAGCGACTGTGAGAACACCAAGATGGCGACGCGCATGCAGCGCTGGGACTGGGCCACGAACAAGTTCGTGGAGCTCACGTACAAGGAGCAGGCGGGCGCGTGGGTCTGGGACAACCCGCTGGCCGGCCGCGGGCACTGCTCGACTCCGACGTTCACCTACTACCACGAGAATTACGGGACTGCGCAGCAGGTCGCCACGAGCAAGTACCGCGTCCGCACCTGGGCCAAGCAGTCCGACGGCTCCCACGCGACCGTCTGGATCACGGGGACGCACACCGCCCTGTAGCCCTGCGGCGCGGCCGCTCCGGTCGGCCCGAGAAGGACGCCGCCGCCCCCCCGACGACCCATGAGCGGCCGGCGGCACGCGGTGCGGCTGCACACATGGAAAACCCCTGACGCGCAAAGACCATCACAACTGCATATCTGGGGGTTAGCCCTGACGGGCAAAGACTGCAGCGACTGCACGCGTGGGAAACCCCTGACGGGTAAACACCGTACGTTGTCTCGTGCTCCAGCTCAGCTCGCCAGCCGCAATTCAGGCGCTACGCTGTTGCTTGGATCAATGGTGATGCCGCAGCCGCGCCGATGGCGAGCTCAGCAGAGCCATGGCCTTCCATGACATGGCGGCGACGGCCGCCCGCGGAGGAGCAAAGCGATGACAACGAACTTGGTGTTGGTGTTGGCGTGCGCGGCTGCCGCGCTGAGCAGCGCGTCGTGCGGTGGGACGGACAAGGGCGACGAGGGTACCGACAGAAGCGATACGGGCGGCGACGAGACCGGCGGCGGCGAGACCGGCGGCGGCGACACGTCGGAGACCGGCGCGCAGCCGGCGTCCGGCCAGTTCTCCGTCGACGCGCAGGGCGGGACCTTCACCGCGGAGGACGGCTTCACGATCGAGGTGCCGGCGGGCGCGGTGCGCGAGGAGACGGTGATCACCGTCGAGCGCGTCGACGACGCCCCCGAGGGCGCGGTGGGGCCCCTGTACGTCCTCGGCCCGGAGGGCCAGACGTTCGACAAGCCGATCACGCTCACGCTGCCGATCACCGTCGCGCTCAAGGCCGAGCTGGGCGAAGACACGGTCCTCGGCGCCTATGGCTTCACCGCGCAGGAGGGCTCGAACGCGTTCGCGCCGCTCGCGCGACACGACGTCTCCAGGGACAGCGTCATCACGGAGACCGACCGCCTCTCCAGCGTTTACCCGGGGATGCCCCTGCCGACCGCGATGGCGAGCCAGCACCGCTACCCGAGCGCGCTCGCCGCCGACGGGTCCTTCCTCTACTTCGCGAGCGGCGGCACCGAGGACGTCGCCACCGGGGACAACAACGACGGCTTCATCTACCGCGTGAAGCCGGGCGCCGACGCGGCGGAGGCGATGATCCCCGCCGATTCGGATCCAAAGTCGCTGTGGGTCAACGACTCCCACGTGTACTGGGCGAGCGGCGGCGACGATGATCCGGTGATCCCCTCCGCGCTCCGGCGCGTCGCCAAGGCGAGCCAGGAGGTGGAGACCCTTGTCGAGGTCGGCTATGTCGTGAGCGTCATCGGCGACGCGTCGGCCCTCTACTTCGGCGACGGCTTCGGCGAGAAGATCTACACGATGCCGCTCGACGGCGGCGAGCCCGTCGTCCTCGCGGAAGGCGCCGGGAATCCCGAGCGCCTCGCGCAGGACGCAGAGAACATCTACTGGACCGGCGGCTCCGCGACCAACAAGGTCTACAAGGTGGCGAAGTCGGGCGGGGAGGTGACCGTCATCGCCGAGAACGAGGCCGAGCCAACCGGGATCGCGGTGGACGCCGCGTTCGTCTACTGGGCGAATGTCGGCGACGGCGGCGTGTTCAAGGCGCCCATCGGCGGAGGGCAGAAGACGCTGGTCTATCAGGGGGTCTCGATGGCGGGGCTCGCCCTCCGGGGCTCGACGCTGTTCTCGACGGACACGGGCGGGAACCGCAGCGTCAACGCGCACGACCTCGAGAGCCACCGGACCGTCGTGCTCGCGCTCGGACAGCCCGTCGCCTGGCGCGTCCTCGCCCCGGAAGGCCAGGGCGTGTTCTGGTCCAACGCCGGCGACTATCGCTACCAGGGTCAAGTCGTGTCCTATCACGCCCCTTGATCGCCCCCGTCCGGACGGCGACCGCGAGCGCGCGCCAGCAAGGGCGACCCCGACGTACGCGCCTCGCGCATCATTCCTACCTGTAATATTCCAACATCACGGTCACCGTCGGCAGGCGCGGGCCCCGACAGGACGACGCCGCGGACGCCACGTTCCGCTGACGCTATCCCCGATTTCGCCCAGAGCGGCCCGGGGAACCGCGGCGCCACCATTTCCTACTTGATCCGCCGTCATGGACGGAAGAGGGAGCCGGCGCTCGCTCCGGCCGGGAGCGATCGAGAGGACCATCACCCGTGGATGCATTGTCGTATCAGTCGCTCGTAACGGGCGCCGTCGCGCTCGTGGTCGCACGCACCTTCTACGTGCGCGTCAAGAGGGCCCCCGAAGGCAACGAGACGATGGCGCGCATCGCGCGCTACGTCCGCGAGGGGGCGATGGCCTTCCTCGCGCGCGAGTACAAGGTGCTCGCCGTCTACGCCGCCGTCGTCTTCGCGCTCCTGGCCGCGACGCTCGGGCTCCTCGCCGCGGGCGCCTTCGCCGCCGGCGCGTTCCTGTCGCTCATCGCCGGCTTCTTCGGCATGAAGGCCGCGACGTACGCCAACGTCCGCACGGCCGAGGCCGCCCGCGCGCACGGCAAGCCCACCGCGCTCGTCACCGCGCTCGACGGCGGCGCCGTCATGGGCCTCTGCGTCGCGGGGCTCGGCCTCATCGGCCTCGGCGGCATCTACGCCCTGTTCCGCAACCACGAGCACCTCGCGACCATCGTCCACTCGTTCGCGGTCGGGGCGAGCTCGATCGCGCTCTTCGCCCGCATCGGCGGCGGCATCTACACGAAGGCCGCCGACGTCGGCGCCGACATCGTCGGCAAGGTCGAGGCGAACATCCCCGAGGACGACCCGCGCAACCCGGGCGTCATCGCCGACAACGTCGGCGACAACGTCGGCGACATCGCGGGCATGGGCGCCGACATCTACGAGAGCTACGTGGCCGCGGTCGTCGCCGCGATCGCGCTCGGCCTCACGATGCCGATCGCCAAGCTGCAGCAGCTCGCGCCGTCGGCGGGCGAGGTGGAGCTCCGCGCCATGGCCGTGTCGCTGCCGCTGCTCCTCGCGACGATCGGCCTCGCGGTGTCGGTCGTCGGCATCTTCATCACGCGCGCGCTCAAGAACCTGCCCCCGGCCCGGGTGCTGCGCCTCGCGCTCATCGTCCCGCCGTTCCTCGTCGTGCTCGCGGCGGCCGCCATCCTCCCGGGGCTCGGCTTCAGCTCCGGCGCCGTCGTCACCCTCGCGGCCGGCGCGGCGGGCGGCGCCATCGTCGGCCTCGTGACCGACTACTACACGTCGATGGGCCCCATCCACAAGGTGGCCCAGAGCTCGCTCACCGGCCCCGGCACCAACGTCATCCGCGGCATCGCCGTCGGCCTCGAGAGCGTCGCGATCCCCCTCGTGACCCTCGTCGCCGTGGGCTGGATCTCGAACCACTACCTCGGCCTCTACGGCATCGCGCTCGCCGCGGTCGGCATGCTCGCGGGCACCGCGATCGTCATGACCGTCGACGCGTACGGCCCGATCGCCGACAACGGCGGCGGCATCTCCGAGATGGCCGGCCTCGGCAAGGAGGTCCGCGCGATCACCGACGAGCTCGACGCGGTCGGCAACACCACCGCGGCCGTCGGCAAGGGCTTCGCGATCGGCTCGGCGGTGCTCACCGTCGTCGCGCTGTTCGCCGCGTTCAACATGGAGGTCGACGCGGTCCGTCGCGCGAAGGGGCTCCCGGAGCTCGTGCTCTACCTGACGGACGCGAAGGTCCTCATGGGGCTCCTCTTCGGCGCCCTCCTCCCCTGCCTCGTCGGCGCGCTGACGATGACCGCCGTCGGCCGCGCGGCCGGCTCGATCGTCGAGGAGATCCGCCGTCAGTTCCGCGAGATCCCCGGCCTGCTCGAGGGCAAGCCGGGCGTCGACCCGCAGCCGAAGGTCATCGTCGACATCGCCACGTCGGCCGCCATCCGCGAGATGATCGCGCCCGGCGCCATCGCGGTGCTCGCGCCGGTCGTCGTCGGCTTCGTGGCCGGCCCCGAGGTCCTCGCGGGCACGCTGGCCGGCGCGCTCGTCGTCGGCGCGGTGCTCTCGCTGATGATGGCGAACGGCGGCGGCGCCTGGGACAACGCCAAGAAGCACATCGAGAAGGGCGGCCTCGACGGCCACGCGAAGGGCTCCGACGCCCACAAGGCCGCCGTCGTCGGCGACACCGTCGGCGATCCCTTCAAGGACACGTCCGGCCCCGGCATCTCGATCCTCATCAAGGTGATGGGCGTCGTGTCGCTCCTCATCGCCCCGCTCATCGCCTGAGCGGACCCGCCGTCGCGACGCGCCGATCCGCGTCGTCCTCGCCCTGCCTCACGGGCCGAATCTCCTCGGCCGACGACATCGCTTCAGCGCTGCAGATGGCCGTTGAGCCGCTCGGGGTGATGGCGTAAACGTCATCGTCCCGACTCGACAGGTCTCATGAGGATCAGCCGCCGTTCGCAGGTGCCGCCGTTCGCGGTCATGGAGGTGCTCGCCGCCGCCAACGCGCGGCGCGCGGCGGGCGAGCCGGTGATCAGCCTGTGCGCGGGCCAGCCGGGCTCCGGGGCGCCCGCCGTCGTGCGCGAGCGGGCGGCCGCGCTCCTCGCGGACGGCGACCTCGGGTACACCGAGGCGCTCGGCATCCCGGCGCTGCGCCGCGCGCTCGCGGAGCACTACGGCCGCTGGTACGGCGTGGACCTCGACCCGTCGCGCGTCGCCCTCACCACCGGGTCGTCGGGCGGGTTCCTGCTCGCGTTCCTCGCGGCGTTCGAGCCGGGCGACCGCGTGGCGCTCGCGCGCCCGGGCTACCCGGCGTACCGGAACATCCTCCGCTCCCTCGGGGTGGAGGCGGTCGAGCTGCCGTGCGGCCCGGAGAGCCGCTTCCAGCCGACCACGTCGCAGCTCGCGGCCGCGCACGACGGCGGGAAGCTCGACGGCCTGATCCTGGCGAGCCCGGCGAACCCGACGGGCACGATGATCGACGCCGCGGAGCTCGACGCGATCGCGCGCTGGTGCGCGGAGCATGGCGTCCGGCTGGTGAGCGACGAGATCTATCACGGCCTCACGTACGGCGCGTGGGCCGGGCGCCAGGCGACGGCGGCGCGCTACGGCGACGCGGGCGCCGTCGTCGTCTCGAGCTTCTCGAAGTACTGGGCCATGACGGGGTGGCGCCTGGGGTGGCTCGTGCTCCCGCCGAAGCTCGTCGCGCCGGTCGACGCGCTGGCGGGGAACCTCGCGCTGTGCCCGCCCGCCCTGGCGCAGCACGCGGCGCTCGCGGCCCTGACCCCGGAGGCGTACGCCGAGGCGGACCGGCTGGTGGAGGGCTACGCGGCGGCGCGCGACCTGCTGCTGCGACGGCTACCCGAGCTCGGCTGGAAGGTCGCGCCGCCCGACGGCGCCTTCTACCTGTACGCCGACGTCGGCACGGACGACTCGGTCGCGTGGTGCGAGCGGCTGCTCGCCGACACGGGCGTGGCGCTCACGCCGGGCACGGACTTCGACGGCGAAGGTGGCGCGCGGTGCGTCCGGCTGTCCTTCGCGGCCCCGGTCGAGCAGGTCGACGAGGCGGTGACGCGGATCGTCGCCTGGCAGCGCGCGCGGTGACCGACGCGCGACATCGGCGGCCTGCCTCGCGACCGCGTCAGCCGCCCTCCGGCATGAGCACGGCGAGCGCCGTATCGATGAACGCTCGCAGCTTCGCCTGCGTCTGCGCGCGGGCGGGAAAATAGAGGTAGAACCCGGGCCCCGTCGGCGCGCGGCGCTCGAGCGCCGTCGCGAGCGCCCCGCTCGCCAGGTCCTCCGCCACGGCGAGATCGAACACGTACGCGAGCCCGAGCCCCTCGCGCGCCAGGGACACCGCCAGATGGGCGTCGTTGACCGTGAGCGCGCCGGGAGCGTGCACGGCGACCTCGCGGTGATCGCGCACGAACTCCCAGCGATAGAGCGCGGCGCTCTGGAATCGGTACCGGATGCACGTGTGCGCGAGCAGATCCTCGGGCTCCTCGGGGCGGCCGTGGGCCGCGAAGTAAGCCGGCGCGCCGACCACGAGCCAGCGGAGATCGCGCGTGAGGCGCACGGCGGTCATGTCCTGGGCGAGGCCGTCGCCGAGCCGCACGCCGGCGTCGAAGCCGGCGTCGGCGAGATCGACGAAGGCGTCGTTCACCGAGATCTCGACGGCCACGTCGGGGTAGGCGCGGCGGAAGCGCGGGAGCACCGGCTCGACCACGACGGGCACGGCCGTCCGAGGGACTGTGAGGCGGAGCAGCCCCGCAGGCCGGCTCCGGAGCTCGTCGAGCGCCTCGAGCGCGGCGCCGATCTCACCGGCCGCGGGCGCGAGGCGCTCGTGGAGCCGCTCGCCGGCCTCGGTGAGCCCCACGTGGCGCGTCGTGCGCGAGAAGAGCGGCAGGCCGACGCGGCGTTCGAGCGCGCGGATCGCCTGGCTCACGGCGCCCGTGGTCACGCCGAGCTCCGCGGCGGCGGCGCGGAAGCTCCGGTGCCTCGCCACGGTGAGGAAGACGGTCAGCCCTTCGAAGCGGTCCGCCGCGCGGTTCATCGCTCGATTGTATAGCAGCGCTCATCGGTCCGTTTCGCGCGGCGGGCCTACCGGTCGCGGCGGGGCGGGCGCATCTAGCCTGTGCGCGGCGGGGCATGCCGCCCTGCTCGACGGTCGGATGATTTGGAGAACACGAGCCCACGGGCTCCTACGATGAGGAGAGGCGCATGGCCATCACCCTGGTGAACCCCAGCGGGTTGCCGAAGATCGAGGCGTACCGACAGGTGTCGATCGCCACCGGGTCGAGACTGGTGTTCATCGCGGGCCAGGTCGCCTGGGACGCCGAAGGGCGCACGGTCGGCGTGGGCGACTTCGCCGCTCAGGTCGAGCAGTGTTATCTCAACGTCGCCACCGCCCTGGCGGCGGTCGGCGGCACCTTCAACGACGTGGCGAAGCTGACCATCTAAGCCGTCGGCTGGACTCCCGACAAGATGCCCTTGTTGCTCGAGGGGATCGCTCGGGCGGCCGCGAAGCTGGGCGTGGTCCCGGTCCCGCCGGGCACGCTGCTGGGCATCAGCGCGCTCTCCGACCCCGAGCACCTGGTCGAAGTCGAGGTCACCGCGGTCCTCGACTGAGCGCGGGACGGTGCGGCGGCGTGGACGGGAACCCCCCTCACGGAACCAGCAACGCACCTCGGCGGCGCGGCGTCAGCAGCCAGGCACGGCGATATCGACGTCGAGCAGCACGTCCGCGGCGACGGTCGTCTCCTCGTCGGGACGGCCGCTCGCGCGGGCCTCGGTCGTGATCCTCATGCTCGGCGCTACGACATAGGGCTTGAGATCTACGCCCTCGATCACGTCCATCGACAGCTCGCGCGCCCCGCGAGGGACCTCGTCCAGCTTCGCGATGAGCACCCGCGGCTGCCCCTCGGTCTCGGCGAAGAACGACGCGGAGCGCAGGAAATCGAGGCTCCCGTCGGCCGGGCTCTCGACCCGCAGCGTGAAGTGGACGAGATGCACCGCGTCGACGTCGTCCTTGGTGACACCCTGGTTCTCGAACTCCGCCGAGAGATCGATCCGCTGGAAGGCGTCGAATTCCAGCAAGCCGAGGGTGTCGTCGATGATCGTGCCCGCCGGGACGACCGCCCTGGCGCCGACCTCCACGTCGATGTTGTCGAGCGAATCGCACATGGGAAGCGCGCACAGGCCGAGGACGCCGGCCGCGCGCGCGAGCGCTGCGCCGAGGGAGCGCCGTCGGCCGTGCCGAGGAGATCGCGGCCTCGTGCGAGCGGGACAGGGCGAGTTGGTCATGGGATCAGTCTACCGCGCCACCTCGCCCCGCGCGCCCGCACTGTTACGTTGTCGCCTGAGCTCGTCCTTGGTTCGCCGCTCCGGGTCCTGCGCTCCAGCGGGCCCCGTTGTGGCCCGCCTTCGCTCCGGCCCCTCCGCGACGAACCAGGGACGAACTTGGGCTTCTTCCCTGGTGCTGGGGAGCGAGGAGTAGAAGTTCGAACAATTTCAAAAACTTCGACTTGCCTCTCAGCCGGGTCCTCTTCCGGTCTGGCCCAACGCGGGCCCAACCGGCGCTCATCGGCCACCTCGGCGTCCACCTCGGGGAGGGCGGCCACGTCGCCCCGGGCCAGCGCGTGGCGGGGCGACGCGGAGGCAAGGGAGACCTCCTTGCTCGTCGGCCGCACCTTCGGTTCCTCGGACGCGGGACCGTCTCCCGCTACCGAACCGCCCTTGCCGGCCAGCTCAGGGATCGCCTCGTCCAACGGGGCGAAGTCCCCCAGGGCGAGCTCCGCGACCTTCCGCGCAGCGCGCTTGTAATTGTGGATTTGATCGCTCGAGCTGTGACCGGTCCGATCGGAGATCCACGTTTCCGTGCGGCCATTCGCGAGCTTGATGGTGATGAAGGTCGCACGCGTGTCGTGCAAACGGATGTTCAGCCTTGTTGCCGTGGTCTCGAACAGCTCAGGCCGGTCGATTCCGGCACGTCGAAGGTGGTCTCGAAAGTTCATCGCCCCATTGTGCCCTGGCAAGGCGTTGCCCCACTTCCCGACGAACACGCGCTCCTTGTCGGGACAGATATCGCACCACTTCCGGAGCGCACGCACAACGTCGGGCGAAAGTGCCCACGCCCGGGGATCGTCCGTCTTGTTCTCGTCGAGAACAACGGCCCCCCGGTCAAGATCCAGATCTGACCATTGGAGCCTTCCAGCCTCGTCAGCTCGCATCCCCTCGCGGATGAGGAAGCCGTAGTAGATCCGGAAGCACAGCGGGATCGCCTGGCTCCGCATGAGGCGATGGTCCTCGTCCGGGTAGAGGTACCCTTTCGCCTTGTCGTCACCCGCTTTGGGGATCCATCCACGTGGCAAGGGATTGCTGGGAATGACTCTCGCTGGGTAGGCCGCGAGTGACAATATTCGGTGAACCATGTTCGCAACGTTTCTGCGCGTTCCGGGCTCCAAGTGCCCTGGCAGCAACGACATCGCGCGATCAGCATGGTCGAGTGTGAATCGTGCGAGAGGAACCGGGCCGAGCACGTCGAGCACGTGAGCGAGTCGCGTTCTATAATCATCTACACTGCGGATCGCCTTCACATGATCCGGATACTGCTCGGCCAGCTTCCCAGACAGGAACAGCTCAGCAAACTCGGCGAAGGTTGTTTCCCCCGAGGAGCGGGCGCGCGCTTCGCCCTTGCACAGGTGATCGATCGCAAGCCGGACATCCCGGAGGGCGTTTCCCTCGCGCGCGGCAGCCTGCTCCAGCAGCGGCACGCCGAGCACGATCTGCCCGGCGGCGAGTAGTCGCCCCGCAAGCTCGGACAGCACCTGCAGCCGCGCCTTGGCTTCTTGCTCCGTGCGGCACGTCGGCAGGCTGAACGTGCGTCGCCCGGCCTCGCCGAGGCTGAGGCGTGCAGTCCACGTCTTCCCGCGCAGCCGGACGGAGCCGGAGCCGTTGGCGCGCTTCTCTCCTGCAGACCTGCCACCCGCGCGGGCGGCAGGCTTCGGGCGCTCCGTCGAGCTGGCCGAGCCCGGCAGACCCGCGTTGGGCGCGGCAGGCTCCGCCGGCAGTAAGGCGCGCCTGCCGGAGCCGCTCGAACGCGTACGCCGGTCGGGCGATGTGGATGCGGGAAGGGATGATGAAGGGAGGGCCGGCGAGCGCTTGGCACGCGCCCGCCGCTGGGGTACGTCGGTCATGGATCGGTCTCCGGTGATGCGGGGGTCGATCAAGGGCTCGTTCGGTGTTGGAAGCGCCGAGCGGGCCCGCTCTACTTCGGCGGCAGCCTACCACGGCTCGCGCTTTCGCCATGAGGGCCCGCTCGGTCGGTACGTGCACGTGGGACAGATTCGAGGCCGGCAGCGGCGAGGACTGCCGCAACCCGCGTGCGCTCATCCGCCTCGGCGTCACGGCGCACTTCCCGCTCACTGGCCAGCGCCTGCAGGTAGGCAACGAACGCCTCACGCTGGACCAAGCGCAGCTTGCCTAGCTTGGTGACCGGCAGGGGAAAGCCCGGCGCGCGGATCGTGTCGAGGAAGACGCGCGCCGGGACGCCGGTGACCGCCTCGACGTTCTTCTGCGAGAGCATCTCCGGAGGCGGCGCCGTGATCGTGAGCCCGTCCAGCGGGATCGAGAGCGTCGCCGTTGCCGTCGTCGTCGCGGACTGGTCGCGCCCCGTGGAACTGCACGACCCGCTGGCGGGCGCCTCCGGGAATTCCTTCTCGCCCACCCGGACGATGTTGTCTGCCTGACGAAGAGCAAGGGGTGCCGATACACGCGCGAGATCCGCTCGTGCCATGCCGTACCTCCATCGTGTTAGGTTGGCGAGCAACCGTGACCGATGCCGCCGAAAGAGGCCCGAAAAGGTAATTCTGCGCCTAAGGTAATTCGACTCGAATTACCCGGTGATGCGCCTGGGGAAATATGACGTCCTGTCGCGTGGTTAGGTGCTCTAGGAAGCGCCGCTGAGGGGCCGGAAAACGGGGGAGCGAAGGGCGCGATTTGGTAATTCTGCGCGCCCCCTCGGCGCCGCCCCCGAAGGCACGCCGAGGGGTGCGCCGCAGTCGGCGCGTCGCACAGAACGCGACCCGTGCGCGCTCGCGCCGAGACGCTCCACGAGCAGCAGGATCTCGTCGTGACGCGTCCGCGGCGCCCGGGTGGGTCGCCTGGACACCTCGTACGGAAGAGGATCGACGGGTCTGCCCTGGTGTACACCCCTCGTTCGCGGCCGTTTCCCGTGGAGAGTCGCTGTGTTACACTTGCTCCTGTCTAGGCCCAGCCGTCGTAGCAAGATGTACTCTGTGGCGGTCCCTGGGTATGGCCGTAGCCACGCGTACGCGCCCCGCTCAGCCGCTCCCTGAGGGGCGACTACTGCCGGATTGCCGCGCTCGGCGAACCTGGGGGATCTCGGCGCGCTCGTCGCGCCCTGCTACCTGGCCCAAGGGATCGCCAACGCCGGGCTAAGGGACCTCGAGGAGCGCGAGCGCCGCCACCGCGCTGCGTGCGAAGCGCCCAGGCGCAAGGTGCCGCGCCGCGGGACGGCTCCTTCCCGCTTGCGTACGTCCGCGCTGCGTAGCGCGCGACCTGCGCAGGCCGGTGGCGCGGCACTGGTCGCGCTCCTTCCACCGCCGGTTCCGCTCCCAATAGAGCAAACTCTTCGGCAGTGCGGCACTGCCGGCTAGCGGAGTCCTTCGCTTCGCACAACGAGCCGGGCTCGGCTACCCTGAAGGCACCCGCTTCGCGCGTGCCCTGCGCGGCCTCCCGACCGTCGCCTCCGGCAGAGTGGCGCGGCGCATCAGAACACCGGGCGCGACACCGAGCGCGTCAGCTAGGCGGACGAGAATGACGACCCCGAGGTTCGTCTTTCCCCTCTCGACGCGCTGCAGGAAGCCGGTGCTGATACCCGTCGCTTTGGCGAGTGCCTCCTGGCTCAGACCGGACCGTACACGAAACCGATGCACGTTCGCCCCAATGTACTCGAGCACCGCATCCGCATGATCGCCCTCCATACCTGCGGCGTCCCCTCCGCGTCCTGCGAAAACGCAACCTTTAGGTTAGGTTCCCTTGACTGCCATGGTTCGCGGCGCATAAGCTGCGGGCAGCGCAACAAGTGCAGCCCGCGGGCGCGCCAACGCCCCGGGCTGCGTGGCCGAACCCCGCTTGCACGAGGTCCGACATGGAAACAGTACGTCCACGCCCTGAACAGGGCCAAGAGATCGATCCGTCCTCCCGCCGCCGCCCCCGTCCCGCTGCTTGCAGCCGGCTCGCCGGTCTGCCTAGAGGCCGGCACCAGCTATTGCCGCCCGGTCTCGATGATGCTCCAGCCCCTCACATCGAGCATGCTGCGTGATGGTGAGGAGCTCTACGCAGCGAAGATGGCCATCATGGAGGGCGCTCGCTCCGCGTACGCAACGAGGGAGGACGACACCCCTGAAGCCGCGGTACCTACATTCCGGCCAGCTGCCCCGAATTCTCATCGGAAGGAGCTACCGGCACGTGACTGCATCCATTCCGGCCACCGCTCGAAAATTACCACCCATCGTTGCTCCCACGCCCGCCTCACGACGGGGTAGGTCCACCAGCGGAGCGGAGCAGCGGCGCGGTGCCGGCCACAAAATAGGCGACGAGGAGACCTGATCTTGGCCGACAGCCTCCTCGTCGTGCTCCGGTTCTTGTGCCCAGGAATCGAAGCGGTCGCAGTGTTATCCAGAGCGCCATCGACATCAAGCGCTGGCAGCAGCAACCCCCCTCGGTCGTCGAAGCGCGCCCTGCTCGCTGCCCCGCCTGCGGCGTCGCGAGTTGTCCGCTCGGAGGCGCCATCCAGCTCCAAGGTCACGGCAGGCGCGAGCGGCAGGTCTGGGGCCCTGCCAGCCCGGACCAACCGCCCGAGGTGATGCCGGTCACCGCCCGCCGCTACCGCTGCCTCCGTTGCGGCGCCGTGCTCCTCGTCGTTCCTCGCGGTGTGCTCGGTCGGCGCACGTACAGCGCCGCCGCGATAGGCTTCGCCCTCGCGCTCTGGGGCCTCGCGCTCGCGACGGCAGCCGAGGTCCGGCGGCGCGTGGGCCCGGCGAGGATCCTCGGCGACAGCGCCGTCACCGGCTGGGCCACGCTGCGCCGGTGGGCGCGCGATGTCGCGCAGCGACGTCTCTTTGCGGAAGCCCCCGGCCCAGGCCCACCCGCATCCCTTCGTCAGAGCGCGGCCAGCGCCGCGGCAGCGCTCGCGGCGAGCGCTGCCCCAACGACCCGGGCGCTGCCGATCGAGCACCGCGCCTTCCTCGGCGCCGCGCACGCGGCGTGAGGGCCTCTGCCCTTTCAGAGTCCCAATCGTACAGCCCACCTGAGAGGATCCCTGCCGAAAACGCCGCCGATCCCGGACAAGGACCGCGCGCCAGCAAGGCGCAGAAAGGACCTGTTCGAATGGCTCTCGGCCCCGCCGACCACGCCGAGACCGTGGCGATCTATCGCGCCACGGTCATCGGCCCTCTGATGCACCGCGTGCTCACCCACGGCCAGCTCGCCGCCGAGCTGCGCACGCTCAGCGAGCAGCGGTTTCGCCCGCCGGGCGCGCACAGCACGCGCACCTACTCGGTGCCCACGCTCCAGCGCTGGCTGTACGCCTATCGCGCAGCTGGCCTCGACGGCCTGCGTCCGCAGCCACGCAGCGATCGAGGCTTCGCGCAGCGGCTGCCTGAAGAGCTGCGTGCGTTGCTGCTCGATATCCGGCGCGAGCATCCCTACGCCTCGGTGCCGCTCATCCTCAAGACGCTCGTCGATGACGGACGCCTCGAAGCGGGCAAGGTCTCCGAGCCCACCGTACGGCGCCTGTACGCGGCGCACGGACTTCGCCGCCGCGCTGCGCGCGCCGAGGGCGAGCCGAAGACGCGGCTGCGCTGGCAAGCCGAGCGCCCCGGCGCGCTCTGGCACGGTGACGTCTGTCACGTGACCGGCTGCACCGTCGGCGGCAAAGCGATGCCGATCCGCATCCACGGGCTGCTCGACGACGCCTCTCGCTACGTCGTCGCGCTCGAGGCGCACACCACCGAGAAAGAGGTCGACATGCTCGGCATGACCGTCGACGCCCTGCGCCGTCACGGCAAGCCCGACGCGCTCTATCTCGACAACGGCTCGACCTACCGCGGCGACATCCTCAAGACCGCGTGCGCGCGGCTCGGCATCACGCTCCTGCACGCAAAGCCCTACGACCCCGAGGCGCGCGGCAAGATGGAGCGCTTCTGGCGCACGCTGCGCGAAGGGTGCCTCAACTACCTCGGTGCCGTGGCCTCGCTCGTCGACATCAACACGACGCTCCGCGCCTTCCTCGACAGGCGCTACCACCCGGCGCCACACGCGGGCCTGCTCGGCAAGACCCCGGCGCAGCTCTACGCAGCCCGCCCCGCCGGAGACAGCGCCGTCGATGAGAAGGCGCTACGCAGCGCGCTCACCGAGCGTACCCGGCGCCGCGTCTCGGGCGACAACATCGTCTCAGTCGACGGCATCGCCTGGCAGCTCGACCAGGGCTACCTCGCTGGCCAGATCGTCTCTGTCGCCCGGTGCTTCATCGCGCCGGACGAGCCGCCGTGGGTCGAGCACGAGGGCAAGCGCCTCATGCTGCATCCGGTCGACCCGCAGCGCAACGCGCGGCGCAAGCGGCCTCCGTGCGGCGGCCCAGCGGCGGATAAGCCGACGCGCCCGGTGGACTTCAACCCCGCGCGGACGCTCGGCCGCCGGGCGGGCGGAGGCGAGGACACCGGCGAGGCCGGAGGTGCAGCGTGAGCGAATCATACGTCCGCTTCTTCACCCTCTCGGCTGCGCCCTTCTCCAAGGAGATCCAGGACGGCGAGCTGTGGCTGCCGCCCTCCAAGGAGCAGCTCGTCGAGGAGGTGTGCGAGGCCGTGCACGAGCACGCCCAGGTGCTGCTGGTCGGCGAGCCCGGCGCCGGCAAGACGTGTGTGCTGCGGGCCGTGCGTCATCGGTTGCCGCAGGCAGGCTTCCGGTTGACCTACTGCCACAATGCCACACTGGGCCGTCGCGACTTCTATCGTCAGCTCTGCCATGCGCTCGGCCTCAACCCCGCTGCAACCGCGGCGGCCGTCTTCTACGCCGTCAGCGCGCATGTCGAGACACTCGGCCGCGAGCGTATTCACCCGGTCTTTCTGCTGGACGAAGCGCATCTGCTCCACCAGGACACGCTTGATCATCTCCACATCCTGCTCAACTACGAATGGGACAGTCGTGCACTGCTGTCGCTGATCCTGGTAGGGCTCCCTGACCTCCAAGATCGGCTCGAGCTGCGCAAGAATCGCTCGCTGTACTCGCGGATCGAGCGGCGTCTGTCGATTGGTCCAATGGTCCCCGACGATACCGGCCAGTACGTGCGGCTACGGATGAGCCGCGCCGGCGCCGACCGCGAGGTCTTCACCGCCGACGCCCTCCTCCTGCTGCACGAGGCGGCCGGATCGAGCCTGCGCGAGATCGACCGCATGGCCACCGCCGCGCTGCGCGAGGCGGCGCGGCGCAAGAAGAAGCTCGTCGAGCGCGAGGTGATGTCCCACATCGTCGGCGACCTGGGGACGGACGGCAGCTGACGCTGGACCGAGGCGGCGGGAACGCCCTCGGCGCCGGCGCAGGAGCGCCTCTTCGGCGCCAACGTCGGCGGACACGCGGTGATGGCCATCGCGAGGCAGCCCGCGGCGCACGCCGGAGCGATGGCCATCGCCCTCCTTGACCGCAACGGAGCACGCCCGCGATGGCCATCAAGGGGCCTGCTCGGCGAGCCATCAGCCAGCCTGAGCGTCAACACCAGCCATCTCACCCCGCCGTCTACCTCGAAGCCACCGCGCTCCTCGAACAGCGTCCGCTCATCCGCAGCACCCTCCGCGCCCGCGGCGTTCTCCCCGCCGATCTCGACGATGTCACGCAGGACACCGTCCTCGGCGCATGGCGCAGCATGCGCGCCGGCCGCTTCCGCCCGCCCCCGGCTCTTGCTCCCAGCGACGCCCTCCGCACCTGGCTCGCCGGTGTCGCCTCGCGACAGGCCTCACACTACCGAGACAAGGCCCACCGCCGGCACGAAGCACCCCCGCTCGATCTTCAGCGTCTCTCCACGTTCGCCGTCCCGTCTCCGGAGGAGCGCCTTGTCGCGCGGGGTTTGCTTCGTGCCTTCAACCACCTCCGCCCTGAGCTTCGCGAGGTCCTGGCGCTCACCGCCACCGGCCTGACGATGCTCGAGATCGCCGAATCCCTCGCAATCCCAAGGCCGACGGTGGCCACGCGGCTCCGTCTGGCGCGGCGCCTGTTCGCCCGCTCCCTCGCTCGCTGCCGGAGGTGGTCGCGATGAGCCGCGCCGTGCAGAGCGCCTGCCTGCAGGCGCTCGCGGATCTCGTCCCAGCCCTCGACCCGCCGCGGCTCGCCCCCGCCAAGGGGGCGTCATGAGCGGTGCGACCGAGAGCCCCCCTGTCGCCCCGCTCGTCGACGTGCCCACCGCCCCGGAGGCCACGCTCGTCGACCTAGTGCTCGGCCTGCCCGGTGCGGCGTCGCGCGTGCTCGGCATGCACGGCCTCCTGGGACTCGTGCGCCTGACGCCCTACGCGGTCGCGCAGCGGACCGAGCTCGCGCCCGAACACGCGCTGCGGCTGCTCGCCGCCCTCGAGCTCGGGCGGCGCGTGCACGCCGCGCGCACGCGCCGCCCGAGGCGCTTGCGCTCGTCGCGAGACATCGCCCGCTTCTTCGAACCCATGCTCGCCCACCTCGTGCATGAGGAACTCTGGATGGCGGCGCTCGACGTCCACCACGGCGTGCGCGGCGTCCGCATGCTCTCGCGCGGCGGCCTCATCGGCACCGTGGTCCAGCAGACCGATGTGCTGCGCGCCGCGCTTGAGATGGCCGCCACCTCGTTCGTGCTCTGCCACAACCATCCGAGCGGCGACCCCAAGCCTACCGACGAGGACGTGTTCCTGACCAACGCCGTGGAGCACGCCGCGCACCTGCTTGGCGTACCCCTCGCCGATCACGTCATCGTCACGCCAGCCGGGCGCTTCTCCTCCGCGTTCCGCCGCTGAACCGGTCCGCCACAACTTGCTCGGTCGTGGAGGGGCCGATCGCCCTCACGAGGTCGCGTTCTGCGCAATAAGATGCAGAAACGGGCCGTAGTGGCCCGCAATCTATACATGTGGACCGCAGAAGCACGCCGCATCTTATAGGCCGTTACCACGTTGGAAAGGCGGACGTCGATCCACCGCGGTGGTCGGATATGAACCGATGTCTGGATCGAGCCGCAAATGCAGCGAAATGAAGCGTGCAAAGGGCCAGGCTCGCATCGACCGAGCTGCCGCAAGCGTGCAGGGAGAGCAGAAGGAGCCGCAAACGAAGGGCGACGAGGCTCCGGACGCCGCAGCTACGCGGCCTACCAGCCCCGCCCAGGTCGCCCGGGTGGTCCGACGCCCCGTAGCGGGATCGACTTGGACTTCCCGGGGCGGGCGATCTACGATCGCGGTGTCATGCGCGTCACCGCCGTCACTTTCGAGAAGAGCGTACAAGAACTACTTGCGCCGCTGCCGTTCCTGGCCCCCATGGGGCCCCTGCCCTGCGCCAGGCTGATCAGCGCCCTCGGCACCGCCAGCAACTGGCGCCTGCTACTGCGTCGCGTTCTTCTGCACCTTCCACGCTTTAGCGACGAGCAACTGAACGACGCCACAGTGCTCGAGGAAGAGGTCCACCGGCGGGCGGCGGAGCTGAGCCAGCTTCGTAAGGGGATTCCCGAGTCCGTGCTTGGACCGCGCCGTCCCGACGCATGTCTTCATAAGGCGGTGCTCGAGTCTGTGCCGAACGATATAGCCGGGCTCGTTCACCGGAGCTGGCATTATCTCGCAACTGCCCGGAACGGAGTTCACCTCGGCTTGTATGCGCGGCCGGGAGGTCGTCCCGAAGATTTGCTTGCACTGGCGACCCTGTCGCCTCTCGACGTCCCACATCTGCTGTCGATCGTTCCTGATGCCCGTCATCCCGGATCGGCACTCGTTGTGTCTCGCCTTGTTGCCGCCGAAGGGGCACCTCGCAATACGATATCACACACGATGGGTCGCATATTTACCTGGTTGCGTCAGAATCATTCCGATGTACGTGTGCTGCTGAGCTATCTCAACCCGAATCTAGCGTTCCGAGGCAGTGTGTATCGGGCGTCGAATTGGCACCTATTGATGCGTGAGATTAAGCGATGTGTGTACTACATTGATGGCAACTACGTGACCGACAGAGAGGTCATTCGGCGTTTCGGCACAAATGATCCCGACGCACTTCGTCGACATGGTGCTGGTCAGGTATCCACATCCGTTCAGCCGCTTCAGCCGCTTGATGTATTTGCCTATTTTCTGCACCTAGCCGAGCGACGCAGAGCACACGCTGCTTGTGTACGCGACACGTCTCCTATTCTAGTGCGAGAAGGCGATGCTGCTGCTATTTACGAAACTCAAAGAAAACCGGCCCTTCTATAAGCGCGACCTCCTCAACGCGTGTACCTTGCCTATGGGGGACCGAATCCAATTCGCCTATCGCAGTGATTGGCTCTCGAAGGGCGTGAATGAGGGCGATGGGACGAGATTGGTCGAGGCGACCGTCTTGATAGTGTTTGCGGAGGAGAAGAAGGACGACGGCCTCTATTATCATCCGGTGCGGTTCGGTGTCATCCGGAATCAAAGTCGCGACCATGGCACGCTTTCTCTCGACGTAGAGCTGCGTGGATTCTTCGATTATGGAAAGCATAGTAGTGCGCTGAACCATATGATGGATCGCTTTCAGGCGTACGTGACAAGAAGTCCAGATCAGCCCGGCGGCAGATGCTTCGTGCGCGAAGACGATGATACCTATGCGTTAGACTCGTGCGACCGGTGGCAGCCGGTTGTTCAGCACATACGTAAGCTGGAGGGTTTGAGCCAGTCAGTGTTTTATGTGTTGCGAGTTGGCGAGTGCAGCGCAGAATTTGTCTCCCCTGGAAGAAAGCATAAGGGCGGGCATGACGAGTGTAATGTTAGCGCTGGCAAAGAGTATCGGTTGGCGCTTCATGTTGTGTATGGTGCGCATGCCAAGCAGGTCGTCCCGACTTTGAGCCTAAGTCCTGCACTGGGATCGATGAGCGGTCCGTTTGTGAAGCAGCGCTCGTCGGGTGTTGAGGTCGACTACTGGGTATCCGTCAAGAGAATCTTTCAGAAAGACATTGGCATGCTGTCGGTTCGGGTCGCCGATGGAGATGATGCATCGTCTGTCATGTCTCCGGAGTTGGTGTGGTTGATCCGCGTAAGCGTTAGCGGTGGGCTGCTTTGGGGGATAATATTTCTTATTGTGTTCGGCACAGCGATCGCATCGCTCGCGCCGGAGCACCTCTCGAAGATCGGTTTTGCGCAGAATCCCGTAGGCTGGTCGTTTGGTGCTAAGGTTCTGGGTGGTGTCATGCTGGGCGTCGGAACATGGCTTGGTTTTTCCAGGCTTCCAGTGAAAGGCCCTTCTTGAGCTATGGAAGCGGACGGGAATCTTGTTGGGCTGAGTGCACTGGAACTCGTGCTGCGGCTTCCGTCGCTACAGCCGCTGATCCGGCAGCTCTCTTTCGTGATATTCACTCCTTACGCAGGTGTCGAGAACCGGGCTCGTATCGAATCGAAGGTTCCGCTGGAGAGTCGCTCTGTCGCGGAGTTCCTGGAGTTGCGACCTCCTATTGTACTGCTTGACGAACTCCTGCGCCACGATGCACGACCCAAGCGCGAGCTTGTTCACGTTAAAACGCGGGATTTGTCCGTGGCTCAGCTGAACGCCATGGTTCGTCGCCTCCCCGAGGGCGCAGCGCTCGGGTTGTGCTCAGTCTCCCAGTTGCGCAATAAGGCGCGTACCATGCATATTCCCATGATGGACTTCCGAGTTCCTCCGAGCGAGGCAGGTCTCACAATTCTTCGCGAGGCTCTATACCGCATGGGCTTCCGTCGCGGCGCTCTCCTGGATTCGGGGCGGTCTTATCATTTTTATGGTTTTGATTTGATGAATCGAGATCAATGGTGGGAATTCATGGCGCGGAGTCTGCTTGTGGCGCCGCTTGTTGATGTTCGTTACATTGCGCATCGCCTACTCGAGGGAACGGGTATTCTTCGACTCACGAGTACCCCGTTGAAGCCTAGGACTCCAGTTGTTGTGGGCTGCCTCTGAGCTCTGCCCAACGGCCATGTTCGATCAGTCTGCTCGATCACGTACCGCTGCGTATGTGTGGCCGATCGCGCCGGCCGCCACCGGCTCGCGAGCGCGCGCTTCTTCTCGCCTCCAGACGGAAGGAGACGTTCCGCGTCAGCTGCTGCTTCGCTCACCGGGGTTGACGATGCTGGGGCGCGGGGCGGCATCGGCCCAGCGCCGGGCGAACGCGGGCAGGCACGAGAGAGTTAGCGAGGTGCTCACCCCCGGCACGAAGATCGAGAGCGGCATCGTTCAGGAAGCGTCGGCGTCGCCGGCGGCCCGAGCCGCGAGCGACGTTCTCTCCCAGGCTTCGGGCAGCAGCTCGTCCAACCTTTCGCGGGGCTAGCCCGCAGCTTGCTGATCACGTCCATCGCCCAGGCGAGCGGGTTGACTCCGTGCATCCGGCCAGCCAAATATCGTGTACCCGACAGCGAGTGCGGGGCTAGTATCGCGGACGCGATCTGTGACCGCGTTGTCCACCACCCTCACCGGCAGCAGATCGATCCGAAAGGAGAAGACGGTGGCTTCCGAGGTGACTGAGAAGAAGATCTGACGTATGCGTCCGGATCCGACCGCGGTCGTCGCTACGCTCCGGTCCACGTCACACCGGGTCGGCCCTTCGCGTCGCCCTGGAACCAGTTGTCACGGCCGTAGGGCTACGCCCCCGCGGTCGCGCATCGCGCGTCGTCGGTAGGCCGCGCAGCGACACCGTCCCCCCGGCGAGCCGGATGTGGGAGTTCCGCATGTCCGGACCCGTAGCAGGCCGGGGAGGGAAACCTCCCCGCCCACCCGCAAGCAGCTTGACAGGCAGAAAAATTTGTGCATCCACCGGCTCCGACTGTAAGGGCGAGGCGTGAACGCGCGCCCCGCTTCGTCCCGGAGCCTCCGCCTGCGCTGGCATGGGCAGACGCTCGTCGATGCAGCGACGACACCGCGCGCAGCTCACGCCGAACGGGCGGGCAGTGAAACCCACGCGAACGCGCCGACCGGTTGTAGTACCATCGCGGCGTGAGCTCGCGACGTACGCCCCAACAATACACCCAAATTCCGCTGAGGCTGTTGCTTCGGCGCCGCGCGCGGCAGAGAGCGTCGGTCGGGATGCTCGGACATAAGTGGCCTCGCTGGATTGGCAGGACTCCTCGATGATCGACGCGGATAGCCCTATCAACCGGGTGAGCGTTCCCGCCATTGACAGCATTCTCGGGCAGCGCCTCGCCGTTCTGGACGAAGGATTCGTCCGGGTTGTCGATTACATGGGTGGAGATGAGGCCATCGTACAGGCAGCGCGAGTTTCCTACGGTCAAGGCACGAAAAAGATACACGAGGATCGCGGGCTGATCCGTTACCTTCTGCGGCATCGTCACACGACCCCCTTCGAGATGTGTGAGATCAAGCTCCACGTCCGGGTGCCCATGGATTGCTGGCGCCAATGGGTCCGCCATCGCACCGCCAACATTAACGAGTACTCGACGCGCTACTCCATCGCAATCGATGCCGCACAGCGGACCGCCCCCGACGGCTGGCGGCGGCAGTCGGGCACCAATCGGCAGGGGAGTGCCGAGGTCCTCGCCGAGGCGGTTGGGGCTACGTTAAGCGCGGCGGAACACGACCTGCAGCAGCGCGCGCGTCGGACCTACGAGGAGCGCCTCGAAGCCGGCGTCGCGCGCGAACAGGCGCGCAAGGACCTTCCACTCTCAACCTACACGGAGGCATATTGGAAGATCGACTTACATAACCTCCTTCACTTCCTGGCCCTGCGCATGGACGCACACGCACAGGTGGAGATCCGCGCGTACGCGGAGGTGATCGGCGACCAAATCGTCAAGCGCTGGTGCCCACTCGCGTGGGAAGCGTTCATTGATTATCGCCTCTCCGCGCTGACGCTCACGCGGAGCGAGATTGCGATTGTGGAGGCGCTCACGGTTTCGCCGGCGCGTGCCCACGAGGTCGCAATTGCAGAGGGATTTCTCAGCGATCATCCTAGCGGTGCCCGTCGGAGTCGCGAGCTCAACGAACTCGAGCAGAAGCTCGACCGCCTGGGGCTGCTCGCCGCCTGGACGCACGTGAGGGGTGCGTAGTCATGGTCGCGAGGATTGACGGGCACGCCGCGGGGGCGGGCGCTGCAGCGTCCCCGGCGAGCATCCGAGCAAGCGGCCCCGCGCAGCCCGAGCAAGTCCCCTGGTCGCCCGCGTGTACCACGGCCACGGATTGCACGCTTCACCAACTCGCACCCTACATTGGGCGGATCAAAACCACGATCGCGAATTACCTCATCAGCGAGTTCACGAGCCCCGGGCACCGTGTCCTCGATCCATTCTGTGGTTCGGGCGTGATCCCGCTAGAGGCGTCGCTGCTCGGGCGGCAAGTCATCGCCAATGACATCAACCCCTATGGGGTCCTGCTGACGCGCGCGAAGCTCTACGCCCCGAAGTCTGAAGCGGAGGCGCTCGAGCGCCTCCGCGCCCACTGGATGGCCGCGGAGCGGCGGCTCTGTGGCCAGGATCTGCGCACCGTCCCGCGATGGGTTCGCGCGTTCTTCCACCCGGAGACACTGCGCCATGCTCTTGCGCTCCGCGACGAGTTGGTGGCTCGTTCCGAGTGGTTTCTCATCGCGTGCCTGTTGGGCATCCTGCACCATCAACGCCCTGGATTTCTGTCGTTCCCCAGCAGTCACCTCGTTCCCTACCTTCGAGACAAGCTCTTCGCTTCAGACAAATTTCCCGAGCTCTATGAGGAGCGCGATGTCCTCAGCCGGATGGAAGCCAAGGTCCGGCGAACGTACCGGCGCCCACCCGCGTGCCAGATGCCCTCCGCCGTCTTTCAGGGAGATAGCCGTCGTTTGCGCCTGTCCGGTACCGTGGACGCTGTCATCACCAGCCCGCCGTACATGAACGAACTCGACTATGTTCGCGATAACCGTCTCCGCCTCTGGTTCCTGGAGCGGAAGCTTCCGCGGCAGCGCGACATTCCGAAGCGTGATCGAGAAGTGCAATTCCGTGCGCTAATGCGGACGACTTTCGCGCGTATCGCGCCTCACGTGTCGAATCGCGGCGTCATAGTCTTGGTCGTGGGAGAGGCCAGTCGTGGCGAGCGGGTAATCGACAGCTCATCGATCATCACGAGCCTCTTCAGCAGAGTCGACGCACTCGCGATGTTCCGGCTTGAACGAGTCATCCACGACGTCATCCCGGACATCCGTCGCTCGCGGCGCGACCTCCGTGGCACCAAGCGTGAGACGGTTCTTGTGTTCCGCAACTCGGTGTCCGATCAGGTCGCACGGCCCGGCATGCCCACGCGTCAGGCTCTTCGCGAGAGCGAGTCATGAGAAAAAACCTTCCCTCACCAGCGCAGTTTCTCGGGCAGCCAGTACCGGGCCACGCCGAGTACGTCGTCGCCGATAGACTAGGATCTGGCTGCAACGCGCACGTCTTCGTCGCGCGCTCTGCCACGCTCGCTCGGGAGATCGCCTGCAAGGTGGTCCCCGTCACGAACCTGATCGGTGCCGATCTCGATCCGCCTACGTGGCAACAGGAAATCCACAAGGCCAATCGGGTGCCGTCAAACCGAGTCGTCAAGTTCTACGGTTGGGGTACGTGGCCGTGCGCGGAGGGGGACTGCGTCTTCCTGCTGTCCGATCTGGTTCGTGGCCAAACGCTGCGCGAATACCAGAAGAAAGGGTCGGTCACCCTTCTCTTTGTGCTTGACTTCTTCAAAGACATGCTGGACTTCCTGCGCGAGTTGCAGGAACTCGATCTCCAGCATGGCGACTTCCACGCTGGCAACGTGCTCATCGAGGATCGCTCAGCATCGTTCGTGGCACCGCCCTATGGGTTCCGTGTGACCGACTTCGGGGTCGCCCCGATGACCTCCGGCGCGACCCTTCTAGACGATTTCGACCAACTCGGCCTCATGCTGCGCGACCTGCTCGCTCGCGTCGACTATCAGACGTGCTCGCCTGAGGACCGATACATGTTCGACATCCTGAACGACGATTTTCTAGCTAAAGGACTCTTCGAGCGAGACGCGGCACACGACGAGCGAGCCCGCAATCCGCGGCTCCTCTTCGAGTCACTGCGCGCCGCGCAACGGACATTCGCCGTCCGCACCGCTGGAGTCGCTCGACGCGCGCTCAGTACGCCCTTCGACTATCTGAGTTGCGAGCAGATTGGCGAATCCCACGCTCTCCTCAAAGAGCTGTATTCCGACAAGATGCTTGGCCTCCGTGCCATCGAGGACACCAACAATCTCGTGCTCACGGGACCTCGCGGCTGCGGCAAGACGACTGTCTTTCGAAGCCTGAGTCTGAAGCACCGGTTCTACACGGAAGACGATGCGCCGAGCTCCGTTTCATACATCGGCATCTACTATCGATGCGACGACCTTTACTTTAATTTCCCTCAGTACACGCTGCCTGCGCGAGCTGGCGCGCTCGATGTCCCGCTGCACTTCGTAACCGCGACACTGGTGGTCGAGTTGCTGGAGTCACTCGGCCTCTGGCTCTCGCGATACTTCCCCCAGGCCTGGCAGCGCGACGAGGCTAACGTGGCGCGCGAACTCTGGACGGTCCTCGGACTCAAGAAGCCGCAGCAGCCGAGCGCGGACACGTTCGCCGCGCTCCAGCGCGCACTCGGCCAAGAGCGCGAGCGAGCGGCCAAGAAACAGCGGTTCGTGGACGATCCGTCCCATACGTTTGGACAGTACTTCGGTCCCGGTGTCTTACCGGCGGTGTGTTCGACGCTCTCCCAACACATACTGTCGCTCGAGGGACGGCCGATCTTCTTCTTCTTTGACGACTACTCCAAGCCGAAGATCAGCGCGGATCTACAGCGCAATTTGAACCGCCTCCTTATGCAGCGTAGTGCCGCCTGCTTCTTCAAGCTCGCGACCGAGAGCCCGGCGTCGTATGAAAGCAGCGACGCTGATTCAAAATCCTACGTAGAGGGGCGTGAATTTCGACTCGCGAATCTCGGTATCGACTTTATCAACGCCGAGAGCGACGACAAGCTTCGGTTCGTGGATGACGTCTTCAGTCGGCGTTTCCGGTACACTAAGGACTATCCCATCTCGTCGCTCGAGGCTCTCGTGGGCGACGAACCGAATGCGGTGTCTCACAATGAGACGGCGAGGGCGATTCGAGAAGGTAGATATCCGAAGATCTGGGGCCGCCGTGCGCTGGGGGAACTGTGTAGCGGTGATGTCCACTTTCTTATCGAACTCGTAGGAAAAATGGTTACCTCGGCGGGCGGTCCGTATGCGTTCCGCGGCGGGACATCGCCGGCGGTCGTGGCGGAGGTCCAGAACAAAGTGATTCGTGCCGAGGCCGGCAATTTCCTGCGGAACCTTCGCGCGCTGCCGACTGGACAGGCGCTGGTCGAAGTCGTCGAGGCGTTCGGCAATGTGGCATCTTCCCACCTCCGGTTTAAGGACTCGAAGAACGAAACGTCGAGCCCGCCGCACCAGGCGTCGCGCATCGAGCCCTATGAGGATCCGCACCTCACCGGCAAGGCCAAGGAGGTCTACGACGATCTCCTGCGGTACTCGGTGTTCATTGAGGATGTCCGCGGAAGGAGTCGTCGCGGCAACGTGGTGCCGCGCCTCTACTTGAGGCGGTTCCTGATTCCGTTCTTCAACCTCACGTTCAGCCGCCGCGATTCCCTTGAACTCAGTGTCGATGATTTCAAGGATCTCCTACTCGACCCTAAAGCGTTCGAGGCTAAAAAGCGGCTCAAGAGTACGACGCCGAAGGAGCTGGAGACAGATGACGCCAGCGCTGCCGGAGCGCGGGCGCAGCTCTCGCTTATCGACCTCGCCCGGCCACCCAAGGCGTAGCTGATGCGAGTCCGACGCGCCGATGAGTGGCTCCGACAGTTGGCTCAACCGGAGCTTCAGATCGCAGTCGCGCCCCATCTCGGCGTGGGTGACACGCTGCTGATGTGCGCTGGCTTCGAGGAGCGCGCGCTCGAGGCGCTGCGCCGAGCCGTCCACACAGGATGCCGCGGCTTTCGGGTACTGTGCATCGAGTACCTGCCGACGATCCCTGAGAACCAGGGAGCCGAGGTCGCTAGCCTGTGCGCTGCGGCGCAGGCGACGCTCGAATTGCTGCGATTCGACCGCGAGCGTCCGTCCGGGGCCGCAGAGCGCATCCTTGCGCGCGTGCCGCCCACAGACTGCCTGCATATCGATCTGTCAGGTATGTCACGGCTCTTGATCGTCCAGCTCGTGGCGGCGATCGTGCGGGCCGCGCGTTCCGGGCTCACGCACGTCCTGTACTGCACCGCATGCGATTACCCACCGACGCGCGAACAAGTCGAGGCGAGGCTAGCGGAGCCCGCCGACCTCGTCGGCGTCACAATGTTCGTCTCTGCAGGTGTATTCGGGCTTACGATCGTTCCCGAACTCTCCAGCGTCGCGATGCAAGGCCAGCCGATGCGCGTCATCGCGTTTCCCTCTTGGAACGCGACGCAGCTCGCGGCCATCTGCTCCGAAATGCAGGCGTCCTACTTCACGATCGTTCACGGAACGCCACCCGCCCCGGAGAATGCTTGGCGGCGCGACGCGATCCGTGAACTGAATCGCATCGACTCTCTGCCGTCGCGAGAGGAGTTCCACGTGAGCACGCTAGACTACCGCGAAACCCTTGAGTTGCTGCTCCGCGTGTACGCCGAGCACGGGCAGCGCGAAAAATTGGTTGTATCGCCGACGGGGAGCAAGATGCAGTCTCTGGCCGTCGGGCTGGCTTGCGGCTTCCTACGAGATCTGCAGGTCGCATATCCCACGCCCCGTTTGTTTGCGACCCCGGTTGACTACACCCGCGGAGTGGGGCAGCTGTATCGGCTGCCGCTCGAACGGTTCGTCGCCCCCGCGGAGCTGGTTTGGTGAAAACCGCCGGCGGGCGCGTTGCGGACGCGAGCTCGTACGACGTGGGATCGGCGACGTCGAGGGCGCTATGCCCGGCGCGGTCTCGCGCACCGAAAAGCGCTTCGCCCGGCAGCGCAGGCCCCTTCGGCGGCATGGCCCCGCGCTGCGCGCGGTGCCTGCACACGAGCGTGGGCGACGGCGGAGGGGCGCTTATTGCCCATCAGGCTGACTGATGGCGCTTCGCTCACGTCCGCTGATGGCGGCGGCGCTACAGACGAGGTCTAGCCGAGCTGGCTGCAATCGAGGAGCGTCCAGGATCGACCGACTGCCGGAAGCGAACGGCAGGCTCCACTACCGGCGCGAGTTCGCTCGCCGTTGCGATGCTGGCGGCAGCGCGAGCAGCCGGCCGAGCGCCTCGTGAACGACGCGGGCTGCTATGTCATCCCCGAGCGCGACGGCACGGGTCAGGGTGCCGGCGAGCGACGCGAGCACGTTGGCCCGAGGCGACGCGTTGGGCGTAGCGAACGCGCCAAGCCCCGGGTTCGCCGGCTGGTCCCGGGTTGGGCCCATGCCCTCCAAACGGGAGCAATCCGTCGTCAGGTCCCCGCGAAACGCCGGGGAATCCACCGGTTCGCACCCGTTCGCTACCGCAAATTCGTCCTTGGGCGACGCGCTACTATTCTTCCCCTGCCCCGGCCAGCGCGGCCTCCCGGTGGGTGTGGCCGCGCCCCAGGGTGAAGGGCATCGCTCGCCCGCGCCCTGCGGGCGGCCCAACCGCCCTCCCCCGATGCACAAGGACCTCCTCGATCTCCTCCTCGCCCTCGACCGCGTGCCGCAGGATCCGCGCTGGCACCCCGAGGGCGACGCGCTCTTCCACTCCCTGCAGGTCTTCGACCTGGCCCGCCGCGAGACCGCGGATCGCTCGCTCTGGGCCGCGGCCCTGCTCCACGACGTCGGCAAGGCGTTCGCCGCCGCCGATCACGCCGAGGACGGGGCCGACGCGCTCGCGGAGCTCGTCTGCCCGCGGGTGGTCTGGCTCGTGCGGCACCACCTGCACCTCTTGCGCGCGCCCGGCCCGACGAAGCGGCGCCTCCGGCGCACGAGGGCCCTGGCCGACCTCGCGCGGCTCCGGCGGTGGGACCTCGGCGGCCGCTCGCCGGCCGCGACCGTGCTGAGCCCCGAGGCCGCCGTGGAGCTCCTGCTCGACGGCGCGGACCTCTCCCTGCTCTCGATCGGCGGCGAGCCCGCCCCCGCCCATGATCTGCGAAAGGAGCTCGCGTGAGCGCAAGGCGCGCCGGGAGGTCCTCTGCGGCGACGTGGATCGCTGGGGCGACGATCGCCGGCTCTGGGGTGACGAGGCCGGGTCGCCGGGGCGAGACCGGCTCTGCGCCGCGGTGCGGGATGCGGTCGAGACCGCGCTGACGGAGAAGCAGCGCGAGGTCGTCGAAGCCTATTTCTTCGACGGGCTGTCGCAGGGCGAGATCGCGCGCCGCCTCGGGGTGGCGCAGCAGGTCGTGCAGAAGCGCCTGTTCGGGGCGCCGCGGGGCGGCCGGCTGGTCGGCGGCGCGATGCTCCGGCTGCGGCAGGCCCTCGGGCCGGCGCTCGCCGCGGCGCCGGCAGGGCGCGGCGCGGCGGCAGGGCGCGGCGCGGCGGCAGCGCCAGCAGCGCGCGCGGCGCGGGTGAGCCGATGAGCGCCGAGCGATCCGGCGGGCTGCGGGCCCGCATCGCCGCCGAGGCCGCGCGCCTCATGTACGAGGAAGGCGTGGACCAGTACTTCACCGCCAAGCGCATGGCCGCGAAGCGGATCCTCGGCCAGGTCGAGGGGCGGCGGGCGCGGTACCGGCCCGCGGACCTGCCCTCGAACGGGGAGATCCGCGAGGCGCTGCTCCTCTTCGCCGAGCGCGCCGAGGGGAGCCAGCGCACGCGCCGGCTGTTCGCGCTGCGCATCGTGGCGCTGGAGGCCATGCGCGCGCTCGCGCCGTTCTCGCCCCGGCTGATCGGCTCGGTCTCCACCGGCCATATCCGCCGCGGCAGCGACATCGATCTGCACGTCTTCCCCGCCGACGAAGAGGCGCTGGAGCGGCACGCGCGGGCGCTCGGCTGGACCTTCGAGCGCGAGCGCGTGACGATCCAGAAGGGCGGAGAGCTCCGGGAGTACGTGCACTATCACGTGGCGGACGTGGCGCCCCTCGAGCTCACGGTGTACGCCCCGCGCGAGCTGAGGGCGCGGCCCCGCAGCAGCACCGACGGGAAGCCGATCGTGCGCCTGGGCATCGCCGCGCTCTCGGCGCTCTGCGCCCGGGACCACCCAACGGCGTGGGAGCGCTACCTCGCGACCGGCGAGGTGGAGGGGATGGACGCGCTGCTCGAGGCGGACGAGGACGAGCCGCTCCCGGGGCCGTTCGATGGGTTGCTCGGCGACACGGGCGGCGGCACCGGAACCGACGACGCGCCGGTCTGGGCCGAGCCCGGCGAGGAGGACGACCCCGAGCAGGCGTACGATCCGCTGCCCGGCTTCGAGTAGTGGTCAAATTTGAACATGAAGGCGGGAAGGCGGGAAGAAAACCTTAAGGATCTTCCCGCCTTCCCGCCTTCATGTGGACTCTCTCTGGGCAAAGTTGACCACTACCCGGCCGGGCTTCGTGGGCCGGCGCGGGCGCACGCGCGGCCCGGCAGGTGTAATGAGCTCGCGGCCGGTGCGTCGTCCCCCGGCGAGACCCCAAGGAGGAGACGCCATGCAGACGAACGTTCGATATGTCCACGCCCTCGGCCCCGCCGCCCTGACGCGCTTCTACGACCCGGCGATCCGGCTGCTCTTCCGTGAAGACGCCTTCCGGAGCCAGCTCGTCGCGAATCTGGAGCTGGCCCCCGGCCAGCGGGTGCTCGACGTGGGCTGTGGCACCGGCACGCTCGCGGTGCTCGCGCAGCAGCGCTGCCCCGGGGTGGAGGTGCACGCGGTCGACGGCGACGCCGAGGTCCTCGCCCTCGCCCGCGCCAAGGCCGCGCGCGCCGGCGCGGGCGTGCGCTTCGAGCGGGCCATGGCGTGGGCGCTGCCGTATCCGGACGGGACCTTCGATCGCGTGGTGTCGAGCCTCATGTTCCACCACCTCGCCGCCGACGACAAACGGAGGACGGCGGAGGAGATCCTCCGCGTGCTCCGCCCGGGCGGCGCGCTGCTCCTCGCCGACTTCGGGTCGCCGCGCAACGCGCCGGGCCGGGCGGCCGTGCGGGCGCTCCGCTGGTTCGGCCGCATCGCGCACCGCCACGACGACGCCCTCGCGCGCCGCTTCGACGACAACCTGGCAGACCGGCTCCCCGCGGTGCTCACCGGCGCCGGGTTCTGCGACGTGGCCGAGATCGACCGGATCGGCACCGCGATCATGCCGATCGCGACGGTCAGGGGCCACAAGCGCGCCGACGCCCCGCAGGCCTGAGCGGCGCACGGGCGCGCGAGACGAGCGAGACGAGCGAGACGAGCGCCGCCGCGGCCGCGCGAGGCGGCGCGGGGCGCGCGTTGCTCCGCCTCTCCGCCGCGGGTACAGTCGGCGGGGCATGCTCGTCACGACGGTGCTGGCGCGCGAGGCCATCTCGGTGCTCGACTACCGGTGCAGCGCCGGCCCCGCCGACGCGCCGTTCATCGAGCAACACCGCGGCTTCTCGCTCTCCTACGTGCGCAAGGGCAGCTTCGGTTACCGCGTCCGGGGGGCGTCGTTCGAGCTCGTCGCCGGGTCGCTCCTCATCGGCCACCCCGGCGACGAGTACATGTGCACGCACGAGCACGTCCGCGGCGACGAGTGCCTGTCCATCCACCTCGCGCCGCCGCTGCTCGACGCGCTCGGCGCCCCCACCGAGGCCTTCCGGACCGGCGGCGTGCCGCCCCTGCCCGAGCTGATGGTGCTCGGCGAGCTCGCCCAGGCGGCCGCCGACGGCAGGAGCGACATCGGCGTCGACGAGGCGGGAATGCTCTTCGCCGCCCGCTTCGTCGAGGTCGCCTCCGGGCGGGAGCAGCGGCCGCCCGAGGCCCTCGCGCGCGACCGCCGCCGCGCCGTGGAGGCGGCGATCTGGCTCGACGAGCACGCGCACGAGCCGGTCGATCTCGAGGGCGCCGCGCGCGAGGTCGGGCTCAGCCCGTTCCACTTCCTGCGGCTGTTCGCGCGGGTGGTCGGCGTGACCCCGCACCAGTACCTGGTCCGCGCCCGCCTGCGCCGCGCGGCGCGCCTCCTGGCCGACAGCGCCCGGTCGATCACCGACATCGCGCTCGACGTCGGGTTCGGCGACCTCTCCAACTTCGTCCGCACCTTCCACCGCGCCGCCGGCGTCTCCCCCCGCGGCTTCCGCCGGGCGGCGCGCGGGGATCGCAAGATCTTCCAAGACCGGCTCGCCGGGCGCTCCTAGGATGGCCGCCGGACGCGGGCGCTCGGCCCGCGCCGCCCCCTCATGACGGCACACGGTTTCCTCCTCTTCGATACGGCGATCGGCCGGTGCGGCATCGCGTGGGGCGCGCGCGGCGTCGCCCTCTTGCAGCTCCCGGAGGGGCGCGAGGAGGGCACGCGCGCGCGCCTGCTGGAGCGCCTGCCGGGCGCGCTCGAGGCGCCGCCCCCGCCCGACGTGCAGCGCGCCATCGACGGCATCGCCGCGCTGCTCCGCGGCGAGGCGAGCGATCTGTCCGGCGTCCCGCTCGACATGGAGCGCGTGCCGCCGTTCCACCGCCGCGTCTACGAGGTCGCGCGCGCCATCCCGCCGGGCGCCACGCTGACCTACGGCGACATCGCGGCGCGGCTCGGGTCGATCGGCGCGGCGCGCGCCGTGGGGCAGGCGCTCGGGCGCAACCCGTTCGCGATCCTCGTGCCGTGCCACCGCGTGCTCGCGGCCGGCGGCAAGGTCGGCGGCTTCTCCGCCGACGGCGGCGTCACGACCAAGCTCCGCCTCCTCGAGATCGAGCGCGCCCGGCCGGCCGGCGCGCCTCAGGCCGACGGCGCGGCGGCCAGCGCCCCTCAGGCCGACGGCGCGGCGGCCAGCGCGCCTCAGCCCGGCGGCGGCGGCGCGTACGGCTTCGATCCGGCCGTCGCCGTCGAGCGCCTGCGCGCGTCCGACGCGGCCCTCCGGCGGCTCATCGATCGGGTCGGGCCGTTCGGCATGCGGATCGACCGGACGTCGAGCCTCTTCCTCGCGCTCGCCGAGTCGATCGTCTACCAGCAGCTCACCGGCAAGGCCGCGGCGACCATCTTCGCGCGCGTGCGCGCGCTCTTCCCCCCGGCGCACGAGGGCTTCACGCCCGAGCAGCTCCTGCGCGCCTCGGACGAGGAGCTCCGCGCGGCCGGCCTCTCGCGCGCGAAGCTGCTCGCGCTGCGCGACCTCGCGCGGAGGACGAAGGACGGCGAGCTCCCCACGCTCGCCGAGGTCCACGGCATGGACGACGAGGCGATCATCGAGCGCCTCACGCAGGTGCGCGGCATCGGCCGGTGGACGGCGGAGATGCTCCTCATGTTCCGGCTCGGCCGCCCCGACGTGCTGCCCGTGGACGACTACGGCATCCGCAAAGGTTTCGCGTTCGCGTTCAAGCAGCGCGACCTGCCGGGGCGCAAGGACCTCGAGCGGCGCGGGGCGCGCTGGAAGCCGTACCGCACGGTGGCGAGCTGGTACCTGTGGCGCGCGGCGGAGCTGGCGCGGGAAGACTGACCTCGCGCTCCCGCGGCGGCCGGGGCTGTCCCCGCGCCGCGCCCAAGGCGGCGCGGCTGTCGACCGGCCCTGGCCTTGATGCGCGGCCTGCGCAGGGGTCGCCTGTCAGGCACGCTCTGACGCCGGCGGCTGCAGAAACGCCACAGCGGGCTGTGCCGCATGGCGCGCTGCCGCGCGCACGACCTCCGGAGCACGCGCGACGGCTGGCCGGCGTCGATGCGCGGGGTTAAGTTCTCGCCGGCCACAGAGCGAGAGCGCCGCGTGGAGCGCCGCACGACGTTGGACAAGGGTCGCCGTCCCGACGGCGCCAGAAGAGCACTGGAGGAGCACGACAGTCATGCTGAAGAACCTCGAAGGGCAGCGCGTTCCGGATGTCACGTTTCGCACGCGTGTCGACGGTCAGTGGAAGGACGTGACCACGAAGGACGTGTTCGCGGGCAAGAAGGTGGTGGTGTTCGCGCTGCCGGGCGCCTTCACGCCCACCTGCTCGAGCAGCCATGTGCCGCGCTACAACGAGCTCGCGGCAGAGTTCAAGCGGCGCGGGGTCGACACGATCGCGTGCATCTCGGTGAACGACGCGTTCGTGATGGACGAGTGGTGCAAGGCGCAGGAGGCGGACAAGGTCCTGTTCCTGCCCGACGGGAACGGGGAGTTCACCGAGAAGATGGGGATGCTCGTCGACAAGGCGAACCTCGGGTTCGGCAAGCGCTCGTGGCGCTACTCGATGCTCGTCGAGGATGGCGTCATCAAGAAGATGTTCATCGAGCCCGAGAAGGACGGCGATCCCTTCGAGGTGTCGGACGCGGACACGATGCTGAAGCACCTGGATCCGTCGTCGAAGGCGCCGAACGACGTGCTGATGTTCACGAAGCCGGGGTGTGGCTACTGCGCGAAGGCGAAGCGGCTCCTGGAGGAGCGGGGCCTGGCGTACGAGGAGGTGGCGGCCTCGCCGCGCCGGCTGCGGGCGGTGAGCGGGAAGTCGTCGACGCCGCAGGTCTTCATCGACGGGAAGTACATCGGCGGGGCCGACGAGCTCGAGGCGTACTTCGCGAAGGCCTGATTGACGGGGGCCTGGCTCCTCGTGGCCAGGTCTCTCCCTCTCGCTCAGGGGCGGTACCGCGGATCGTCGAGGAAGGCGGGATCGGTCAGCGACCGCAGGAACGCCGCCAGATCGGCCTTCTCGTCCGGCGAGAGCCCCAGCTCCTCGATCTGCGGATCGGTGGAGACATGGCCCAGACCGCCGCGATCGTAATGGTCGACGACGTCCTCCAGCGTCGCCAGCGATCCATCGTGCATGTAGGGGGCGCTCGCCGCGATGTTCCGCAGGCCGGGCACCTTGAATTTCCCGAGGTCTCCCGTCCGCCCGGTGATCCTTTGCCGCCCGACGTCGCCGCCGTCGAGGTAGGTGCCGTTGTTGAAGAAGCCCTCGTTGGTGAGCCTTCCGGCCGGGTGGCAATGGAAGCAGCCAGATCGCTCGCTCAGGAACAGCGCCTCGCCGCGGCGCTCGGCGTCTCCGAAGCTCGTGTCGTCCCCGCGCAGGTGCCGGTCGTAAGGGCTGTCGGCGCTGACGATCGAACGGACGAAGCTGGCGATGGCCTGGCGCAAGGGCTCCTCGCCGGGCGGCCCGCCATAGGCATCCGCGAACGCCTCGACGTAGGCGTCATCGCCGACGACGCGAGCGACGGCCTCGGCGAGCGATAAATCCATCTCGTCGGGGTGCTCGATGGGCATCCCCGCCTGCTCTTCCAGGGTGGCCGCGCGGCCGTCCCACAGGAAGCTCTCGCCCCACGCCAGGTTCACAAGCGCGGGCGCGTTGCGCTGTCCCAGGTGGCCGTCGACCCCTCGGGAGACGGGGTCCGGCTCGGCGAAGGCGTGCTCCTGGCGGTGGCAGCTCGCGCACGCCACCTCGCCGGTGCGAGAGAGGCGCTCGTCGAAGAAGAGCCGCTTGCCGAGCTGGGCCCTCGCCTCGGTGAGCGCGTTTTCGGCCGGCGCCCTCGCCGCCGCGGCGCGCGCCGGAAACCCGGCGGGGATGGCGTCCGTGACGAGCGGCGGCACAGGTCCGGTGCCCACAGGCCCGTCGTCGCCGCATCCGCTCGCGAGGAGCAGCGCAGCCAGGCCGACGGCGCCTCCGCGGCGCAAGCTCGGCGTCACGGACCGAAGGCGAACACCGTCAGGTCGGGGAGGCTGCGCCGCAGGCGCTCGCCCGCAAGGAGCTCGTCGCCCACGGGCCCGGGCGGCCCCATGTACCCGGTCAGGTCGACGTCCGCCGTGGCGCCCGCGAAGACCTCGTCCATGGCGACCCGGACGACCTTGCCCGTCGAGCCGCTCTCGGGCACGGCCACGGCGCCTCGCACCTCGACCCTGGGGACGAGATCCATGACCAGGTTGCCGCCCATGTGGACCGCCGGCGGGACCGTCCCGTCGTCCGGCTCGACGGGCTCACCTCCGGCCGGCGGATCCACCCTGCCCTCGTAGCGCAGCCAGAGGTAGCCGGTGTGCGGCCACGTCATCTGGGAGGCGTCCGACAAAGGCGCGACGTTTTGCGCGGGCTGGGAGACATTGCAGGCCTGGTGCAAGCCCCAGACGAAGCTGACGCCTTCATAGCTGCCAGCCGGAGCGCGCAGCCGGAGCGTGGCCGAGCCCGGGTCCTCGGCGTTGTAGAAGTAAACCCCGTGAGGGGCGGGGGCGCCGTCCGGGCCGACGATATCGACGGGCACGAGATCGCCGCCCGCCTGGATCAGCGCCGCGTGCGAGACGTAGAAGCGGGCGTTGAGCGGCGTGACGGTGCTGCCGTCCGGCGCGGCGTTCGGCTCGCCGAACACGAACGGCTCGCCGCCGAGGACGAGCTCGAACGCGAGCTCGACGATGGCGCCCTCGGTCCGGATGGGCGCCGGCTGCTGTGCGCAGCCGGCCGGCCACGTGGCCTCGGCCTCTCCGCCCGCGCCGCCCGCGCCACCCGAGCCGCCGTCGCCGGCCGCTCCCCCCGTGTCGCTCCCTCCGCCGGTCCCGTCGGGCTCGCTGCCGCCCGCCCCCCCGGTCCCGGAGGCCGTCTGCTGAGGCGAGGGCGCGCCGCAAGCGGCTGCCACGCCCAAGAGCAACCCGATGAAGCCGAACAAGCTAGGAGATTTCATGGCGGGCGCGATTGTACGCGAGGACGCACCCCACGGGAACGGGTGACGCATCCCGGGCATTGGCAAGAGGACGCGAGGCGTCCTCTCCCTGGCGCCGCGTCTCCTTGCTCGGCTTGCTGGGCTTACTCGGCGTACATCTGGTCGATCACGCCGCGGAAGCGCTGCTCGATCACGTTGCGCTTCATCTTGAGCGTCGGCGTCATCTCGCCGTCCTGCACCGAGAACTCGCGGCCGAGGACCGTGAACCGCTTGATCTGCTCGAAGCTCGCGAGCCCCGCGTTCAGGGCGTCGATGTGCGCCTTCACCTGGCCGACCACCTCGGGGGTCGTGATCGCGGCGTCGCCGTTCAGGGCGCCACGGCCCTTCAGCTCGGCGAGCTTCGCCTCGGTCAGGGTGATCAGCGCCGAGAGGTACTTGCGGCCGTCGCCCACCATGCACACCTGACTGATGATCTCCGCCGCCTTGAGCTTCTCCTCGATCGGCAGCGGCGCGATCATCTTGCCGCCGGAGGTCTTGAGGATCTCCTTCTTGCGACCGCGGATCTTGAGCTGCCCGCGCTCGTTCCACTCGCCGAGATCGCCCGTGTGCAGCCAGCCGTCCTCGAGCGCGGCCGCGGTCGCCGCCTCGTCCTTGTAATAGCCGACGAACACGTGCCGGCCGCGCGTCAGGATCTCGCCGTCGTCGGCCAGCTTGAACTCCACGCCGGGCACGGGCTTGCCCACGGTCCCCGCGCTCTCGACGCCAGGCTCGGTCATGCAGATGACGCCCGTCGACTCGGTCTGGCCGAAATCCTCGAGGATCTCCAGGCCGAGCGCGCGAAACCACGTCGAGATGTGCGGCGCGAGCGCCGCCGCCCCCGAGGCCAGCATCTCGGCCTTGCCCAGGCCGAGGGCGGCGCGCACCTTGCCGAGCACGAGCTTGTCCGCGAGCTTGAGCTGCAACGCGTCGAGCGGGCTCGGCGCCCGCTTCGCATACTTCGCCTCGGCCACGCGCGCGCCGACCGAGAGCGCCCACTCGGCGAGCTTCTTCTTCGCCCCCTTGCCGCCGCGCACCTTCGCCATCACGCCTTCCATCATCTTCTCCCAGAGGCGCGGCACGCAGAGCAGCAGCGTGGGCTGCACCTCGGGGAGCTCGACCGAGACGTTCTCGAACTTCGAGCAGAAATTGACGGCATAGCGCTGGGTGATGCCGACCCCCACGTTCTGCAGCTTCTCGGCGATATGACAGAGCGGGAGGAACGAGAACATCGTGCCGCGCGCGAACGGCAAGCCCCAGTACTTCACCACCATGTCGGACGTGTAGGCCAGGTTGTCGTGCGAGATCATCGCCCCCTTGGGGTTGCCCGTCGTGCCCGAGGTGTAGATCAAGAACGCGCCGGCCCTGGGGTCGATCTTCGCCAGGTAATCGGCGTACGTCTTCGCGCCCGGCCGCTGCGCGAGCGCGCGGCCCTCGGCCAGCGCCGATTCGTACGAGATCGCCTTCGGAGAGATCGACGTGTCGCCGTCGAAGACGAGGATCCATCGCACGCTGTCAGGGGCGGCGGATTCGCCCTTCTCCCCGGAGATCTTCTGGAAGTATTCCCGGTTTTGCACCGCGAGCAGCGTCGCCTCGGTATGCGTCAGGATGTAGTGGATGTCCTTCGCCGTGGAGTTCGGATAGAGCCCCGCCGACTTGCCCCCGACGAGCAGCGCCGCGAGATCGACGTGCACCCATTGCGGGCAGTTGTACGAGAGAATCGCGCCGATCTGGCTCGCGTCGAACCCCCTCGACTCGAGGAACAGCGCCAGGTGGTGGACCCGGTCGCGAACGTCTCGCGCCGTCAGCGTCGTCCATTCGCCCCCGGATTTGTAACGCTGGGCCGGCGCGTACGGGGATTCGTTGGCCCACTGATCCAGACGGTGGAGAACGGTGCTCATGGCATCTTCCTGCGGCCTCGGGGCCTCGGGTGGGTGATCGGAGCCCAGGATGCGGGAGCCGCCAGGGCATTGTCAATCAGCCTCGAAAGCGCGCTGGCGCGCCGGTCCACCACCGGAGGCTTCCGAGGTTCCGGAGGCCGCGCTCGACGCTGGCCGCCGAGCGCCACGACCTGATACGGTCGCTCCACAGGGACCTCACCTCGCGTAGCCGCCATGCCGCATGTCCCCGAGCGCTTTCAGATCGTCCGGCGGCTCGGGGCAGGCGGCTTCGGGATCGTGTACGAGGCGCTCGATCGCGCGCGCGGCGAGCGCGTCGCCCTGAAGACCCTCGCGCGCGTGAGCGCGCCGGCGCTGTACCGCTTCAAGCGGGAATTCCGGGCGCTGGCCGACATCGCGCACGACAACCTGGTCCGGCTCCACGATCTCATCGGCAGCGGAGACGAGTGGCTCTTCACCATGGAGCTCATCCACGGTGTGGACTGGCTCACCTACGTGCGCGGGCAGGGCGCCGCAGGCGGCGCCGCGCCAACCACGGCCCCGGCCCCGGAGACCCATCTCCCGAGCACGGCGCCCCCGGACGAGGGAATCGATCTCGACGCCACGCAGGAAGAAGCCGTCGTGCGCTGGCCCGCATCGCCCACGTCGATCGATGTCGGCGCGGACCATCGCCCGGAGGCGCGCGCCGACGTCGCGCGGGTGCGGTCGTCCCTCGTCCAGGTCGCTCGGGCGCTGCTGGCCGTGCACGAGGCGCGGCTCGTCCACCGCGACCTCAAGCCCTCGAACGTGCTCGTCACGCCCGAGGGGCGCGCCGTCGTGCTCGATTTCGGCATCGCCTCGCGCCTGTCGCACAGCGGGCAGAGCGCGACCGACGCCGAGCAGCTCGTGGGGACGCCGCGGTACATGGCGCCGGAGCAGGTGAGCGCGCGCGCCGTCGCGCCGAGCGCCGACTGGTACGCCCTCGGCGTGATGCTCTTCGAGGCGCTCGCAGGAGAGCCGCCCTTCGCGGGGACGCCCCTCGAGATCCTCGCCGAGAAGCAACGCGCCGCGCCCCGCCGGCTCCAGGACGTCGCGCCGTGGGCGCCGGACGACCTCGCCAGCCTCGCCGACGATCTCCTGTGCACGGCGCCGGAGCGGCGCCCCTCCGGCCCCGAGGTGATCCGGCGCCTCGGCGGTGCGGGCAGCCCGGCGGCCCCGGCCCCGGCGCAGGGCGGCCGCGGCGCGCGCGCGGCGCGCCCGCCGCCCGGACCGGAGCTCGACGCCCTCGCCGGCGCGCTCGCGCGGGCGCGCGGGGGGCAGCCGTGCCTGGTCCTCGTCCACGGCGCCGCCGGCGCGGAGCCGGGCGCGCGCGTGCGCGCCTTCCTCGACGGATGGGCCGAGGACGCGCTCGTCCTCGAGGGCCGGTGCCACGAGCGCGAGCAGGTGCCGTTCAAGGCGCTCGACGGCGCGATCGACGCGCTCAGCCGCCACCTGGTGCGGGCCCCGCCCGAGCAGGCCGCCGCGCTCATGCCCCGCGGCGCCGCCGCGCTCGCCCGCGTCTTCCCCGTGCTCGCGCGCGTCCCGGCCGTGCGCGCCTCGCCGCGGAGCCCCGCCGACGACGAGGGCGAGCCGCGCCTCCGGGCGCGCGCGTCGGCCGCGCTCCGCGACCTGCTCGGGCGGCTCTCCGATCGCCGCCCGGTGATCGTCTTCATCGCCGACGCCCACTGGGGCGACGCGGACAGCGCCGCGCTGCTCGCGGAGATCATGGCCCCGCCCGACCCGGCCGCGCTCCTGCTCATCGTCGCCCACCGGGCCGAGGGCGACGATCGGCAGGAGCGCGGCCCGCTGCTCGCGGCGCTCCGCGCCTCGCCGGCGATGGCCGCGGTGCACACCGTCGAGATCGACCTCAGCTGAACCCCGGCGCGAAGATCGCCGCGATGCGGGCCGGGTTCCGGATGCCCTGGCCCGCCATCCACGCGTCCGCGGCCTCGATCAGGGCGCGGCCCTCCTCCCCGCCGAGGAGCTGGCCGCGGCGGCGGCGCGCGCAGGCGGCGAACAGGGCCATCTCGCTCCCGTCGAACGCCGCCGCCGCCGCCTCGAGGAGCGAGAGCGCCCGGGCGGCCTCACCCCGCTGCGCCGCGATCGCGGCGCGCAGCGACGTCGCCATCGGCGCGACCCACGGCGCGCCCTCGCGCGAGAGCCGCCGCGCGTCCCGCTCCGCCTCGCCGAGCAGGCGCCGCGCGAGCCGGGCGTCGCCGGGGGCCGCGCGCGCGGCGGCCTCGAGCGCCGCGGAGGCGCGCAAATGATGAATCAATACGCGGTAGTACTGGAACCTCGGCAGGAACGACCAGGCGATCTTGCGCCAGCGCTCCCGGATCCGCCGCCGCGCCGCGAGCGGCGCCCCGGCGTAGAGATCGATGCGCCCGAGCGCCACGGTCTCCAGGCAGTCGAGGTGGTCGAACGAGCGGCGCGGCCACCGCGCCATGGCGGCCAGCACCTCGTCGCGCGCGGCGTCCGGCCGGTCCGCGGCGAGCGGCACGATGTACGTGAGCCCCACCCGGAAGAAGCTCGCGGCGTAGAGGTCGCCGCGCGCGTCCGCGTCGGCGATGCGCGGGGCCGCCAGCCGGGCCAGCGCGTCGAGCTCCCCGCGGTGGTAGTGGGCCACCATCATGAACCGGCTGCTCGTGCCGAGCTCCCACGCGACGCCGGCGCACCGCGCCCGCAGGAGATCCTCGGCCTCGCGGCAGAGCGCGAGGCCCTCGGCCCAGCGCCCGGAGAGGCACTCGACGACCCCGAGCATGCACTTGTTGACCGCGACGAGGTACGGATCGCCGACCTTCTCCGCGAGCGCCGCGGCCGTGGCGTAGCGCCGGTGGGCGAGGCGGCGCCCCACGACGTGATCGGTGCCGAGGTGCCCGATCTCGGTGGCGATGGCGCGGGCGAGGCGGTAGGGCTCGCCCGCGCGGAGCGCGAGGAAGAGGTGCCGCGCCTGGAGCGCGGCGCCCTGGAGGACGTCGGCCATCGCGAGCCCGACCGAGGCCGACCAGCAGATGTCGAGGCGCGTCAGGGTCTCGGCCGGCAGCGCGCGCGCGTCGCGCTCCCGGAAGCGGAACCCGCGCAGGCGCAGGAGGATCCGCCAGAACAGGAGCGAGAGCAGCACCGCCCACCGGCGCTCGGCGAGCCGCATGCCCACCGAGGCGAGCACGCCCGCGAGCGCGCGCTTGCCCTCCTCGATGTGGCCGCTCACGAGCAGCTGCTCGGCGGCGCAGCGCCGCAGATCGAGGCTCTCCCGCGGCGCCGCGCCCTCGGCCGCGGCGGCGTACGCCCGGGCCGCCTCGGCGCCGCGGCCGGCGTTGCGCAGGGCGTGGGCGAGCTTGATCCGGAGCGCGCGCGCGTCGTCCGCGCCGGCCGCGCCGTCCCCGCCGCCCGCGCCCGCCGGCGCCGCCTCGAGCGCGGCGGCGTAGTGCTCCGCGGCGCGATCGAACGCGAGCGCCTCGGCCGCGCGATCGCCCGCCTTCACCGCGTAGCGCGCCGCCTCGTCGGCGCGCCCGCCGCGCCGGAAGTGCATCGCGAGCACGTCCGCCTCGGCCCGCCCCGACGCCTCCAGGACGGCGGCGAGCGCGAGGTGGACCTCCGCGAGCTCCGCCGCGCCGAGCTGCGCGAGCGCCGCCTCGCGGATGCGGTCGTGGAACGTCTCGAGCTCCTGCTCGTCGCGCTGGCCCCGCGTGCGGATCGCGCTCCCGGCCCGGAGCGCCGCGAGCGCGGCCTGCTCCTCGTCGGGGGTGAGCCCCGCGGCCTCCCGGGCGTCGCGGCGGCCGAGCGGCTTGCCCGACACGGCGACCACCTCGAGCAGGCGCCGCGCCGCCGCGGGCAGGCGCAGGAGGCGGCCCGCGAGCACCGACCCGAGCCGGACGCCGGCGCCGCGCGACGACTCGGGCGCGGCGCGCCCCTCGACCTCGCGCGAGAGCTCGAGCACGAAGAACGGGTTCCCCTCGGCCTCCTCCGCGATCGCGTCGGCCTGCGCGGCGGCCCGGTCGCCGCCGCCGAGGAGGGCCAGGGCGAGGGCGCGCCCCTCCTCGGGCGAGAGCGCGCCGACGGCGAGGGCGCGGACGTCGCCCGCGTCCGCGCCGGCCGCGTCGGGCGGGAGCAGCCGCGCCACGAGCTCGCTCCGCGCGGCGTCCTCGCTCCGGTAGCAGAGGAGCAGGAGGAGCGCGGGCGCGTCGGGCTCGCGCAGGAGGTCGGTGAGGAGCGCGGCGCTGTCGGTGTCGCCCCACTGCAGGTCGTCGATGAACAGGACGAGCGGCCGCCGGTCCGCGATCCGCGCGAGGATCTCGCGGAGGGCGGCGAACCCGCGCCGGCGGAGCTCCCGGGCGTCCGGGGGCTCGACCTCGCGCCGCGGCGCCCGGGCGATCGCGTCGACCCGCCCGAGCACGGGGAAGAGCCGCACGACCGCGTGCACGTCGCGCGGCATGAGCTCGGCGGCGTCCAGGCGGGGGAGGCGCGCGAGGTGGCGGCTGAGCGCGTCGATGAGGCTGTCGACGGCCTTGTACGGGACGGACTCCCGCTCGTAGCAGCGGCCTTCGAGGACGACCGCCTCGCCCGCGGCCGAGAGCTCGTCGAGGAAGCGGCGGACGAGGGCGGTCTTGCCCGCGCCCGAGGTGCCGTGGATGTGCACGGTGGTCGCCCTGCCGCCCCTCGCGCGCGCGAAGGCGCCGCGCAGCGCCTCGAGGTGCCCCGCTCGCCCGACGAACGGCGCGCCCGGGGCCGGCGCGCTGCTCCGGGCCCGGGGCCGCTCGGGCGCGCCGGCCTCGCCGCGGGCGCGGCCCTCCGCCTCGCCGTCCGGCGGCGAGAGCCGCCGGAGCACCTCGTGCGCCGGGGGCCGCTCGCCGGGCTCGGGCCGCAGGAGCTCGGCGCAGAGCGCGTCGAGGTCCCCCGGGATCCCGTCCGCCAGCGCGCTCGGCGGGGGCGGCCGGTCCCGCTGCTTCTGCACGATGACCTCGAGCGCCCCGCCCTCGAACGGCCGCCGGCCCGTGAGCGCCTCGTAGAGCATGACGCCCACCGCGTACCAGTCGCAGGCGGGCGACAGCGTCCCGCGCCTCGCCTGCTCCGGCGCCATGTAGGCCGGCGTCCCCGCGATGTGGCTGCCGCTCTGGTCGATCGAGCCCGCCGAGAGCTCCGTGACGAGGCCGAAGTCGAGGATGACGACCCGGCCCTCGGGCGTCACGAGCACGTTCGACGGCTTCAGGTCGCGGTGGAGCTTGCCGGCCGCGTGGAGCGCGGCGAGGCCCTGGGCGAGCTGCAAGAGCGCGCTCCGGAGCGGCCCCCAGCGCGGCGGCGGGGCGGCGGCCGGCGCGCGCGCGGCGTCGCCCAGGCCGCGCGCGGCGTCGCCCAGGCCGCGCGCGGCGTCGTCCAAGCCGCGCGCGGCGTCGTCCAGGCCGCGCGCGGCGCCGGAGGCGACCGGCTCGGGCCACGTCGACGAGACGACCGGCGCCGTCTCGTCCGGATCGCCGCCGGCGGGGGCGCGCATCGAGGCGCTCTGCGCCGGGGCGCGCTGCGCGGAGGGGCCGCGCACGGCGGAGAGGAAATCGGCGCCCTCGATGAGGTCCATCGTGAAAAACCACCGATCGTCCTCGGAAAACAGCTCGTGAAGCGCGACAAGGTTCGGGTGGACGACCTCGGACAGCGCCCGGAATTCGCGCTTGAACCGATAGAGCGCCACCGGGTCGAGGCGGTGGAGCGACTTCATTGCGACGCGCGCGCCTCGCTCGCGGTCGTGCGCCTCGTAGACGACGCCGAACGCGCCCTCGCCGAGGCGGCGGCCGATCGTGAATCGCGCTGTGCTGGAGAGCGGCCCCTGCATTCAATCGCTCTGCAATCCCGGCCTGCGGGCGGCGAGCCTACCATGCGGCGTGTCGCGGTTCCTGCCTGTGCAAGCGGTCGCCGGCGCCCGCCGCTAGCCTTGCGCGCGCTGGTGCCGAATGAGAGAGTCGGCCGCGAGGGGATGAGCGAGGCCACGGCGTCCTGGGGTCCGACCCGAACAGATGACGCGCCCCGCGGGGCCGGCGAGGGCGGCTCGTACCTGCTCGTCGTGCAGGGGAGCTCCTCGTCGGTGCTCCGCCTCCCGCGCAGCGGGGTGGTGCTCCTCGGCCGCGGGCCCCGGGCCGACGTGCGCCTCCGCAACACCTCGGCGTCGCGCGAGCACGCGAAGATCGTGCTGCTCGACGGGCGCGCGCAGCTCGTCGATCTCGGCAGCCGGAACGGCACCCTGCTGAACGGCGTCCCCGTCGACGGCGCGAGGCCGCTCGGCTCGGGCGACGTCGTGTCGATCGGCGACACGGTGGTGGTGATGCGGTGCCCCCGCCCCGCGAGGACCCGGCAGATCCTCGAGCTCGCCGAGCTGCGGCGCCGGATCGAGGCGGAGATCGACCGGGCGCTGCGCCACGACCGGCCGGCGGCGGTGATCGCCGTCCAGCTCGGGGCGGCCGCCGCCCGCGAGGCCGTCGCCGGCGCGCTGGAGCGCGAGCTCGCGGTGACCGATTTCGCGGGCTTCGAGGCCGACGACCGGCTGCTCGTGCTCCTGCCGGAGGCGGACGCCGCGGCGGCGGGCCACGTCGTGCAGCGGCTGCTCGACGCGGCGCGCGCCGCGTGCGCCGCCCCGCCGGCGCACGCGGCGCCGAGGGCCGGCGTGGCGACGGCGCCCGCGGACGGGTGCGACGCGGACACCCTGGTCGCGTCGGCGCGCGCCGCGGCGGAGGTCGCCCTGCCCGGGCAGGCGGCGGCCGCCGCGGAGGCGGTGACCACGCTGGAGATCGGCGGGCAGCGCACGGTGCTCGCCGACGCGGCCACGGTGCGCGTGTTCGACCTGATCCGGCGCCTCGCGGCGACGGACCTCCCGGTGCTCGTGACCGGCGAGACGGGCGTCGGCAAGGAGAGCGCGGCGCGCGCGCTGCACGAGTGGTCGCCGAGGGCGAAGCGGCCGCTCGTCACGCTCAACTGCGCCGCGATGCCCGAGAGCCTGGTCGAGAGCGAGCTGTTCGGCTACGAGCGCGGCGCGTTCTCCGGGGCGGCGGGCCCGAAGCCCGGCCTGCTGGAGCACGGCAGCGGCGGGACGGTCTTCCTCGACGAGATCGGCGATCTCTCGGCGAGCGCGCAGGCGAAGATCCTGCGCGCGATCGAGGCCAAGAAGATCCTCCGGCTGGGCGACGTGCGCGAGCGCGAGGTCGACATCCGCCTCGTCGCCGCGACGCACAAGGATCTTCAGGGCGAGGTGAAGGCGGGCCGATTCCGGCAGGATCTCTATTACCGCCTCGGCGCGGCCACCGTGATCTTGCCCCCGCTCCGGGAGCGCCCCCGGGAGATCCTCGCGCTCTCGCGGGCGTTTTTGGCCGACGCGTGCGCGCGTGCGGGGCGTGAGGAGATGGTCCTGTCGACCGAGGCGACGGAGCTCTTCGCGACCCATGCGTGGCCGGGCAACGTGCGCGAGCTGAAGAACGTGATCGAGTACATCGCGGCGACGGTCAGCGCGCGCATCGTCGAGCGGGGGCACCTGCCCGCGCCGCTCGCGCCGGCCCCGCCGCGCGCCGAGAGCGCGCCGCCCTCCGTGGCGCCGGCGGGCGCCGCGGCCCCCGCCTCGAGGGGGCCCGGCCGGAGCTTCCGGCCGCTCGCCGAGGAGGTGCGGGAGCTCGAGCGCACGCGCATCGCCGAGGCGCTCGCCGCGGCGGGCGGGGTGCAGACGAAGGCGGCGGAGGCGCTCCACATGCCGCTCCGGACCTTCGTGCTGAAGATGAACCGCTACGGGCTGGCGAAGCGCAGGCGGTGACGCGCCGCCCGGCGCGGCTCCGGGCGGAGTTGGCGCGTCTCGGGGCCGCGGGCCCCTTCCGGCGCTCCGCCGGCGGGCAGCGCTCGGCTCGAGAGCAGAGGGCCCTCGCCGAGGGGACGATGCGCCCGCCGCGCGATCAAATATTTACTTGCATGTATATATACCAGTGCGTATGTTTAGCCCATGCCCAGCTCGGAATTGTTCGAAGTGCTGGCCGACCCGACGCGGCGTCTGATCCTGGAGGCGCTGCTCGACGGCGAGCGCGCGGTCGGTGAACTCGTCGAGCTCGTCTCGATTCAGCAGTCCGGCGTCTCGCGCCACCTGCGCATCCTCGGGGAGGCCGGGTTCGTGGAGGTGCGGGCGGAGGGCACCCGGCGGCTCTATTCGCTGCGCCCGGAGCCTTTCCGAGAGCTCGACGACTGGGTGGGGCGCTACCGGTCGCTCTGGGAGAAGCGCCTGGATCGGTTTGGCCAGGCGCTCGAAGCGAGACGAACGGCGCGAAACAGCGGGACCAAGAAAGGACGAAGTGAATGAACGCGACAGCCGAAAAAGCCACCATCCTCATCGAACGCACCTATCCGGCGTCGGTCTCCGAGCTCTGGGAGCTCTGGGCGACCAAGGATGGATTCGAGTCCTGGTGGGGTCCGGAGGGGTTCCGGGTCGAGGTCCACGCGCTCGAGCCGAAGGAGAACGGGCTCCTCCATTACACGATGATCGCCGACGACCCGAAGGTGATCGAGGCCATGAAGCGCGGCGGGCAGCCGACGTCCACCGAGGTGCGCGCCCGCTTCAGCGCCTTCTCGCCGCAGAAGGCCCTCACCATCGCGAGCGTCATCGACTTTCTCCCGGGCGTCGAGGCGTACGAGAGCCGCATCGACGTCCTCTTCACCCCGCTGGCGCACGGCGCTCACATGGCCGTGACGCTCCACGCGATGCACGACGCGCACTTCACGGAGATGCAGAGGGCCGGCTTCACGAGCCAGCTCGGAAAGCTCGACAAGCGCTACACGAAGTGAGGGTCCCCTCGCGGGGCGCTCCCCGGCTCCGGCGGCTCTCCCGCGGCCGTTGCCCCGGCGGGCGCGGCCGAGTCGCCGCGCCCGCCCGGGCTGTCGCGGATCAGTGAACGCGCCCGATGCCGCGGCGGATGAACGCCGAGCGGCTCGCGGCCGCGCCGGGCCGCTCCGCGGTCGCGGCGGCTGCGAAGCCCGGGACGGGCGCGCAGACCAGCGCCTTCAGATCCTGGTTGCGGCGCGCGAGGTCGTTCAGCATGCGCGGCGCGCCGGTCACGGGATCGGGGACCTCGATGCCGGTCATGAAGCCGGACAGCGTCCCCTCGTTCCCGGGCGCCCTCACGTTCACATGCAGGAACGGCGTCCCGGTCTCGGCCGCCCCGTGGCACCCGTTGCAGGTGTTGAGCGAGAACTTGTGCCGCGCCTCGTTGTTGAGGATGCCCGGGGCCATCCACGCCGTGAGGTTGTTCAACGACGAGCCGGCGAGGAACGGGCTCCCCTGGAACGTGTCGGGCACCGTGTGCTGCTCCAAGAGGATCGCGGCCTCGTTCTGGTTCACGTAGGCCGCGAGCGTGGCCGAGCCGTCGAAGCCGATGTCCGGCGTCAGCTTGACCGTCGCCGGGCGCAGGAAGCCCGTCTCGGACGAGAGGACGAACTCGCGCAGCTCCCACGGGTCCGAGAGCGCGATCTCGTTCGTGCGGAGCTGCCCGAGCGCGCTCCCGTTCGGCCTGCCGGGCGCGGCGTTCCGGCCCGCGAAGCGCGTGGTGATCGCCTGGAGGGCGGCGTTGTACTCCTCGGACGGGAAGGGCAGGCTGCCGAGCGCGTGCCAGTCGTTCGCCCAGTCGAGCACGTCGGCCTCGGTCGACGCGGGGAGCTTGTACTCCAGGATGAGGGTGAACTGCTGCGCGAAGCCCTGGCTGAAGACGCCGAACACGAACCGCCCCTCGCCCGCGTGCCCCTCGGCGAGGTTCCGCACGTCGATCCTGTTGACGATGCCGAGCAGCATCAGCGGGGCCTGCCGGAGGTCGAGCGACCCGTCAGGGCTCCTCGGCCACTCGTCGAACACGACCTGTTGAATGGCCGGGCGCGCCGGCACCGTGAAGCCGTTCACGGCCTGATCGGTCAGCCAGGTATCGAACATCTGCTCGACCATGGCCGGCGCGTCGGCGGGCGTGGGGGCCATGTCCTCCATGAGCCGCGCGAACGTCCACGCGCCCGTCCGGGGATCGCCGGCCGGCCCGTTGAACGCGGTGCGGATGGGATCTTCGACAACGCTGAGGTGCTTCACGAAGATCTCGCGGTTCGTCCGGACGAAGCAGCCCGCCGGCGCGATCATCTCGTAGGTGAGGTTCCCTGACGCGACGAAGAAGGAATCGGGCGAGTCGGGGTTGATCACGTCGTACGTAAGCTGGTAGACGCCCGGGTCCACGGCCTCGGTGCCGGTCACGGTGACCGAGAACGTCGCCGTGCTCCCGGGCCCGACGTCGGGGATGCTCCCGGGGCTCACGGTGGAGAGGATCCCCGGCCGGCCGAAGAGGTTGAGGCCGTACTTCCGGGGGCTGCACTCCGCCTCATCGTTGTTGGTGACCGCGATCTGGTACGTCACAGGCGTGCCCGGGGGGCCGCTGCTCTCCGGCGTGGCGACGACCGTGCCGGGGTGCCGGATGCAGGTGAGCTGGGCGATGTCGTCGTCGGTCAGCGGGTTGGCGGAGACCCAGACCTCGTCGATGAGGCCCGCGAAGCGCTGCCGCTGCGGGTTGTTGCCGATCTGGATGGGCGCGTTGATATCGCGGATCGCGCCCGTGGCGCTGGCCTGGCCGGCCTGCGCGCCGTCGAGGAAGAGCCGCACGAGGTTGCCGTCGTAGATGCCCGCGACGTGCGTCCACACGTTGGCCCGGATCGGGGCGCGGGCGGTGACCGTCCGCCCGTTGGCCAGGGTGACGGCGAACCTCGCCTCGTTGCTCTGGACGACGAGCGAGAAGCTCGATCCGCTGTTGTTCCGCTCCTGCGCGATCGTCCGCACCGTCGACCCCGACACCGAGGTGGGGTTGACCCACGCCGCGACCGCGAGGTTCTGCCCGAACGTGAAGCGGGGATCGTCGGCGATCGTGACGGTGTCGTTGCTGTCGTCGAAGGAGATCCCGAGGCCGCTCTTGCCCTGCGCGCAGGCCGCTCCGGCCGAGCGGGTGGCCGTCGCGCCATTGCCCGAGGCGTCGGACAGCTCTGTCGTCGAGCTGTCGCAATCGTCGAACCGCCAGAAGCCGACCGCCGACCGGGGCGCCGAGAGCGGCGCGATCGCCGCGCCGATCGGCTCGTCGGCCTGATCGAGCGCGAGATCTGCATCACCGGATGAGCCTTCGCCGACATCATGGCTTCCGCATGCGGCGGCGCCCAGGGCGATGAGGGCGAGGACCGCGGCCGCGCTGGTTTTGGTCGCAAGAGGATGGGCGAAGCCGAAGGAGAGGTTCCGCATTGACGTTCTCGTTGGGTGAAAGTTGACCGCACGGGCTCCGACCGAGCGCGGAGCGCTGCAGCGGGTGTCCGTCTGACTCGACCGGGCTGTTCGGGTTTGGCGCTCGCGCGAGCCGTGGTCTCCAAGAGTCACCACGACCGCGCTGGCATCGAGCGCTTCCACCTGGCAGCTCGCGCTCCAGGCGACCGACGACCGGCCGATTCCTTAGCGAGCGGAGCTGCTCAATTCAATGCTCCAGCGCTGCTGAAGCAAGAACCTGACATCGTTAACGCATCTTTACATATCCCCAGTCCGGCGAGCCAATGTCTAACCGCGAAGCGGTCCCCTCGCAACTCATCGCCATCATGTGGCTCATGCAATCAATTCATCGTCCGGGCAGCGCCCGCGGCGGGCGCGGGCGGGGCGTCGCGCCGCGAAGGCATCTGTCCGCCGACGCCGCGCTGGCGGCGGAGGTGGGCGCCACGCGGCGGCGGCCGGGCGGCCCGGCCCGCGCGGCAAGCGGCGCGCCGAGAGGCTCGCCCCGCGCAGGAGGCCGCGCGCGGCCGGGGGAGCCGCCGGATGCAGGAGTTACCGGGATCAGGCAAGAGTTACATGGCCCGGTCGTGCAAGAGTTGCACGAGCCCGCCCGGAAGGCGCGTCCTGCCCGGGAGAGCGCGCCGCGCCCGCGGCGACGGCTCAGGCACACGGGCTGCTAAGACGAAAGACGAACGACGAACGACGACAGGGCCCGAGCTCCTCGCGGGACGCTCGAGCCACCGATGACGCATCAGGGCGTCGCGCGGGTCACGTTCGCCTCCTCGGCCTCTCGCCTCATGTCGCCTTCCTTCCTTGCGCGCGTACGCGCGCGGGCGCGGGCGAGGACCGCCTCCGAGCGGCTGGACGAGAGAGGAGAGGACGCTCCCCGCCGGCAGCCCCAAGGAGATCTGCTTGCCTGACACCCCTCTGACGACATCCGTTCTCACCTCCGCGCTCGGCGGAGAGATCCAGTCACTCCGAGCCGTGATCGCCGCGCTCACGCCGGTGATCCACGCGCGCGTCGGCCGGGCGCTCCACCGGCGCTTCGCCCGCTCCGCGGGCGGGGCGGACGACCGCCTGGACGACCTCGTGCAAGACGTGTTCGTCGAGCTGTTCCGCGACGGCAGCCGGGCGCTCCGCGCCTGGGATCCGGCCCGCGGGCTGAGCCTCGCCAACTGGGTGGGCCTCATCGCCGACCAGCGCGTGGCCGCGGCCCTCCGCCGCTGGCGGCGGCACCCGGAGGCCGCGGCGCTGCCGCTCGACGACGCGCCGGAGGAGGGCGCGCGGTCCGACGACGATCCGGAGGCACGGGTGCTCGCCCGCGACGCGCTGGAGCGCCCCCTCGGCCTGCTCCGCGCGGAGCTCAGCCCCCTCGGGCGGGAGCTCTTCGAGGCGCTCCTCATCGAGGAGGAGCCGATCGCCGCGGTGTGCGCGCGGACGGGGATGAGCACCGCCGCGGTGCAGGCCTGGAGCAGCCGCCTCAAGCGGCGGCTCGCGGAGCTCGCCGCCGGGGGCGGCCGGCGCGCGCCGAGCGCGCCCGGAGGACGGCGCAGGTCGATAACGGCCGACGACAGCGGGACATCGCTCGACTCCGCGCGATCCCACGGCGCGCCACGAACCGCAGGCCGGGTCGCGCCGGGGCAGCGGACCAGGAAGAAGTCGGCGTCGGATGTCAGCCGCGTAGAGCATCGCTCCTAAACCCTCATCGACAACGAGGAGGCGCCGGCCCCCCGCGGGGCGGGAGCGGCAGAGCGCCTCTCATCGCAGGAAGGAAGAAGAACTCATGTCTCTTCAGAAGGCAGTGTTGCGCTCGGCCCACGGAGATCTCGTCTCGTTTTCGGCGCTCGCCGCGATGATGGCGCTCGCGGCGCTCCTCCCCGCGTGCGGCGCCCCGCCCGCGGACGACCTCGAGCTCGGCGAGGCGGCGGCCCTCTCCGCGCAGGCCACCGCGGTCGTGGGACCCGTGAAGGGCCGCGACGCCTGCGCCGGCGTCCGCTGCAAGGACGGCTTCGTCTGCGAAGCGCAGAACGGGAGCCCCGCGTGCGTGGCCGCCCCGCCGCCGGAGTGCCGGACCGACGACGATTGCAGCCTCCTCGCCAGCTATTGCGGGGACTGCACCTGCAGCGCCGTCCCGTCAGGCGAGGTCGAGCCCAAGTGCGTGGAAGGCGAGGTGGCGTGCGCGGTCTGGCCCTGTCTCGGCCTCACCGCCTCCTGCCAGGCCGGCACGTGCGTGCTCGCGGGCGAGCTGTGATCGGCGGTCCGGGGCAGGCGCGCTGGCCGGCGGCGGCCGGCGCGCCGCCCCGGCCCCGCGCCGCGCGGCGGCCGGTCCGCCGCCGCCCCGCTCACCCCGGCTCGCGCCCCGGGATCTCCGGCCGCACGCGCACGCTCTTCCACCGCGCGAGCTGCACGAGCCCGGCCGGGGCGCCGCGCGGCTTGCTCACGTCGGCGACGCGGCAGACGTGGACCTCCACCTTGGCCGCGCCCCGCGCCTTCGAGTACCACGCGGCCGCCGCGGCGGCGCGCTCGACCACCTCGCGCGGGACCTCCCCGCGCCCCGGGTTGCGCACGATCACGTGGCTGCCCGGCGTGCCGCCGGCCACGTGCAGCCAGAGATCGTGCGGCTCGGCGACCTCGAAGGTGAGCGCGTCGTTGTCGTCGTCGCCGCGGCCGACGAGCACCTCGAAGCCGTCGAACGAGAGCGTGCGGTACGGCCGCCCCTTGCTGCCCATCCCCAGCCCCCCGCCGTCAGCCGGCCGCGGCGCCGGCGCTCGCCCGCGCGGGCCGCGCGGGCGCCGCCTCGGTCTTCACCTCGGCGTCGAGCCACGCGAGCAGGTCCCGCACGACCTCCTCGCGGTTGATCTCGTTCAGCATCTCGTGGCGCCCGCCGGGGTAGATCCGCTGGGTCACCCGGCGGAGGCCGGCGGCGCGGTACGCCTCGATCATCTGCGTCACGCCCCGGAGCGGGCCGCCGACCGGGTCGCGCGAGCCGGAGAAGACGTAGACCGGCAGATCCTTCGGGATCCGCGCCTGCCGCTCGGGCCGCGCGATGTCCACCATCGCGTCGAGCAGGTCGATCCACAGCGAGACCGTCGCGGGGAAGCCGCAGCGGGGATCGGCGATGTACCCGTCGACCTCGGCGCGATCGCGAGAGAGCCAGTCGAAGGGCGTGCGCGCCGGCGCGAACAGCTTGTTGAAGCTGTCGAAGCTCATCGACTGGAGCAGCTGGCTCTTGCCCCGCTCGCCCAGGCGCCGCCGCTCCGCGCGCGCCACGAGCCGGCCCACGTCGACGAGCGGGCTCGGCTTGCCCGAGGAGCCCGAGAGCACCGCGCCCTGGATCGAGCCGCCGCGCTCGATCAGGTACTCCTGCACGAGCGAGGAGCCCATGCTGTGGCCGAAGAGCACGACCGGCAGGCCCGGGTGCTCCTCCTGCTCGCGGGCGATGAGCGCCGCGAGATCGCGCACGACCCGCTGGAAGCCGCCCTGGCTCGCGAAGAAGCCGAGCTCGCCGCGCTCGCGCGCCGTCCTGCCGTGGCCGCGGTGGTCGTTCGCGTAGACGGCCCACCCGGCGGCAGAGAGCGCGTGCGCGAGGCGCGCGTAGCGGCCCGCGTGCTCGGACATGCCGTGGGCGATGTGGAAGATGCCGCGCGCCCCGTCGTCCGGGAGCCAGCGGTACACGAAGAGCTCTCGACCGTCGTCCGCCTGAAACGTGAAGGTGTCCGCGGGCATCGGGAGAGGACCCTACCACCGCTCCGCGCGCGACTGACCACGATTCTCGATGCTTCCGCGCCGAAAGGACTTTTCGGTACGGTCCTCCGTGGCATGAGGTTCGCACGACGACGCGGCCATGCCCGAGCGCCGATCGTTGCCCGTGCTGTCGTTGCGCGACACCGTGCTCTTCCCTGGGATAGCGACGCCCATCACGGTCGGACGGCTGAAGACGCTCCGCGCGGTGGAGGCCGCCCTCCGGATGGAGGGAGAAGACAAGCGCATCTTCGCGGTCGCCCAGCGGGACGCCGCCGAGGAGCCCACCACGGGCGGCCTCTTCTCGATCGGCGTGATCGCCCGCATCACCCAGGTGCAGCGGTTCGGCTCAGGCCTCCAGCTCGTGCTGTACTGCGAGCGGCGAGCGGCCGCGCCCCGCTACACCGAGGTCGATGGCGTGATCCGCGCCCCGGTCATCGAGCTTGCCGATCTACCCCTCCGTCCAGAGGAGGACAGCGCCCTGGAGGCGCTCGCCCGCGAGGTGCGCGAGCGCGCCGTCGAGTACGGCCGTCACCGCGGCGCGCCCGAGGACGTGCTCAAGCAGTTCGTCGGCAGCATGTACGGGCCCGCCGAGCTCGTGAACCACATCGCCTTCTACCTGGACCTCCCGACCCCCGAGAAGCAGGCGCTGCTCGAGATCCTCTCGACGGAAGAGCGGATGCGCAGCCTCGCGCTCCACCTCTACCGGCAGATCGGGATCGTGGAGACTCAGGAGAAGATCCGGACGACCGTCGAGGAGGAGCTCGGCGAGCGGCAGCGGGAGCTCTATCTGCGCGAGCAGCTGCGCGCGATCCAGAAGGAGCTCGGCGAGGAGGACGACGAGAACGCCGCGGCACGTCTGGAGCACAAGCTGCAGCGGGCGGGCCTGCCGGCCGACGCCCTGCAGGAGGCCCGGCGCGACCTCTCGCGGCTCAAGCGCATGGGACGGGAGACATCGCCCGAGGCGCAGGTGCTGATGACCTGGCTCGAGTGGGTGGCCGATCTGCCCTGGAGCCAGCGCACCGACGACCACGTCGATCTCGATCGGGCCCGGGCGATCCTCGACGAGGATCACCACGGCCTCGGCGACGTGAAGGACCGGGTGCTCGAGTTCCTGGCGGTCCGCAAGCTGCGCGTCGAGCAGGCGCGGGGCGAGGGCGAGCGGAGCCGCGCGGTCTCCCGCGGCCCGATCCTGCTCTTCCTCGGTCCGCCCGGGACCGGCAAGACGTCCATCGCGGAGTCGATCGCGCGGGCGCTCGGGCGCAAGTACGTCCGCGTCTCGCTGGGCGGGGCGCGCGACGAGGCGGACATCCGGGGACATCGTCGCACCTACGTGGGCGCGATGCCGGGCCGCATCCTCCAGGGGATCAAGCGGGTGGGCTCGAAGAACCCCGTGATCGTCCTCGACGAGGTCGACAAGCTCGGCGCGTCGTTCCAGGGCGATCCGGGCGCGGCGCTGCTGGAGGTGCTCGATCCGGCGCAGAACGAGGGCTTCGTCGATCACTACCTCGGCCTGCCGTTCGACCTGTCCGAGGTGCTGTTCATCTGCACGGCGAACTTCCGGGAGACGATCCCCGCGCCGCTGTTCGACCGGATGGAGACCGCGCTGTTCGCCGGATACACGGAGCAGGAGAAGCACGAGATCGCCCGGAGGTACCTGCTCCCCCGGCAGCGGCGGGAGTGCGGGCTGAGCGAGGATCAGCTGCGCGTGACGGGCGCGGCGCTCGGCGAGATCATCAGCGGCTACACGCGCGAGGCGGGCGTACGTCAGCTCGAACGGACGCTCGGCGCCCTGGCGAGAAAGGCCGCGCGCCGGATCGCGGGCGGCGAGATCGAGCGGGCCGTGGTGAGCGCGGGAGAGGACGTGAAGGAATTGCTCGGTCGCGCGAAGATGCGCCTGGAGCGGAGGCTGCAGCACGATCTGCCGGGCGTCGCGACCGGCATGTATTACACGCAGCTGGGTGGCGACATCATGCACGTCGAGGCGAGCGTGATGCCCGGCAAGGGCGATTTCGTCCTGACGGGGCAGCTCGGCGAGGTCATGAAGGAGAGCGGCCGCGCGGCGCTGAGCTACGCGCGCGCGCACGCGGCGGAGCTCGGCGTGCCGCTCGATCGGCTGCTGCGGCGCGACGTGCACATCCACGTTCCGGCGGGGGCGGTGCCCAAGGACGGCCCGAGCGCGGGCGTGACGATCGCGGTGGCGCTGGTGAGCGCCCTGTCGGGCAGGCCGGTGCGGAGCGACATCGCGATGACCGGGGAGATCACGCTGCGCGGCACGGTCCTGCCGATCGGGGGCCTCAAGGAGAAGGTGCTGGGGGCCCACCGGGCGGGGATCTTCGAGATCCTGATCCCGGCGGACAACGAGGCGGATCTCGACGATCTGCCGGCGGAGGTGCGTCGCTCGCTGGAGTTCACCCTGGTGAGCACGCTCGACGAGGCGATCGCGGTCTGCCTGCGGCTCCGGCCGATCCGCCTGGAGGCGCCGGAGGAGATGCCGCACGCGCGGGCGTCCTGAGGCGCGCGCTCCGGGACGGCCTCAGCGGCCCTCGGCGCTGCCGGTATTGACGGACGCGGCCCCGCGCCACTCGATCAACCCGGCCGAATCCTCGATGATCGCCTGGAAGCTCCGCAGCTTCGCGGCGTCGCGCATCCCCACGCGGATGGAGAAGCCCGGCTCGTCCGGGCGCCGGTAGAGCAGGATGGCCGCGTCCTGCCGCTCGAACAGCAGGCAGCGCCGCGGGTACGGGAGCCGCGTGAACCCCAGCCGCTCGAAGACCACGGCCGCGTCCTCGGCGCTCGGAGGCGCGCCCGCCGGCCCGTCCGCGGAGAGGTGCTCGGCGCGGTGAGGGAAGGTCGGCAGATGGACATTCCTCATCGCCAGCACGAACAGCATCTCCCGGAGGCTCGCGAACCGCCGGGTGAGTCGCGTCTTCCACGTCTGCTCGCCGAACGGAAAGCGGACCACCTGGCAGTCCTCGGCCTCGGACGGGGCGTCGAGATCGAGGAAGTAGTGCTGCCCGTCCGGGGAAGCGTCGCCGAGGATGTAGAGGAAGCGGCGCGGCGGCATCCACGGGGCAAGCTCATAGAGCTCTGCGATCTTGGTCGGATGGTATTCGTGGAGGCCGTCGAGCAACGGCCCGCCCTCGGCGCCCATCGCCAGGGCGAACGAGCGGTAGAAGCCCGGGCAAGGGCGGCCGAAGCGCTCCTCGAGCTCGTCGAGCCGCCAGCCGTAGACGCCCTGGATCCGGCCGCGGTACCCCGGCGCGTAGCGGTCGAGCAGCGAGAGGAGCTCTTCCATGATCAGGGACACTCCGCGTGGTTGTCACAGAGCATCTCCGGGACGAGCTCCTGGCAGGTCTCGCACGAAGGCACCGACTCTCCGTGCTGGAACTTCTCCAGTCCCCTCGAGCTCTCTCCGTCTTTCGTCTTCGTGTACGTGACCTTGACGGCCTTGCCGAGGGGCGAGTACCACTTCTCCGACATGGTCTTGACCTTGTGTCCGCCCGCGCCTCCTGCCTGGAGGAGCTTGGGAGCGGCGCAGTCCCAGACATTCCGGTTCATCGTCTCGAGGGCGCTCTTCTGCCGTTCACTCTGCGTGAAGCCGTCGACGAGCGTGAACGTCCCGGTGGCGTCCACGGCGTCGCGGAAGCCGGGCGTGACCTCGCCGGAGGCGGCCGCGAGCATCTTGGGGTCCTGGTTGCACTTGCAGATGCACGCCCCGACCATATAGGGCTTGGTGTACGTGGCGGTCCCCTCGCTCGCGCCGAGGACAGGGCGCATCGCCCCGAGCTCGTCGTTGATCGCGCGGAGCTCCTGCGTGAAGGCCTGGGTCACGACATCCATCTCTCGCCTGAGGGCCTTGATCTCGCCCTCCTTCGCCATGGCCTTCCTTTTGGCGTCGTTGTATTTCTTGCCGAGCTCGGCCTTGTTCTCCTTGGGCGCATTGTCGAGAGCCGCCTTGGCAGATTCCGCGGCCGCCTCCAGCTGCGCCAAGATCGCGCTCTCCTCATCGATCTTGCGCTCGATCACGGCCCGCTTCTCCCGCCGTTGCTCCAGGAGGTCGAGATACCTGCGCAGGAGCGCCTCCTGCGCGCGGAACCTGTCCCGGAGCTCCTTGAAGAGGTCGAGCAGGGTCGCCACCACCTCGCCCGTCTCGTGAACACGGTGGTTGCCGACCGGCTGCTCGCACACCCCGCACGGCGCGTCGTCGCCATAGGCCAGCCCCGTCTGCCCGTTCGAGATGAACGCCGTGTTGAACGTGTTGCCGTTCTGCAGGGTCGGGTCGAGGAACCGGGCCACGCCCTTGCCCTCCACCTTCACATCCATGCTCGACCCGCCCCAGGTCAGCTTGCCCTTGATCTTCGACGAGATGACGCCCCCCGCCGCCCCCGGCTCGTCGCCCGTGCTCGTGCTGAGCTCCGAGCTCGCGAGGGCCACGGGGTTGCCCGCGATGCTCGTCTGCTTGCTGCCCTTGGCCAGCATCGCGTCCTGCGCCGTGTTCACGAACGGCGTGGGCACCGGGCCGGCCGGCGTGGGCACCTTGCAGACGTCCGGCGGCGCCGCGACGTGCGTGAGGCCGTCGCCCTGATGCAGGACCAGCCGGCCGTTCGCGAAGACGTTGCTCATCGCCCCTCTCCTCCGCCGGCGCCCCCGACGGCCGCTTCCACCACGCAGGCCCCCACGCGCCCCCCGCGGCCCCGCGCGCCGTCCGCGCTGCCGTACACGAGCGCGCGCGGCGCCCGCCCCGCCACGCGCGCCGCCTGCGCCCGCCGCCGCCGCCGGTGGAGCGCCGCGGCCAGCATCACCGGCGCGGCGCCCGCGCCCGCGTCGCCCAGCCACTCGCCCGCCGCGCGCAGCGCGAGCGGCTCCGGCATCCACGCGGCGTTGCGCAGGTACGCGCGCGAGAGCTCCGTCGCCCAGAACGACTCGCCCGGCTGGCAGCTCATCACCTCGTCCACGCGCCGCGCCCCCGCCGCCTCGTCCCCCCGGAGCGCGCGGAACACGCCCGTGAGCCCGTCGGCCGCGCTCGGCACCCGCGACGCGAACGGCGCGGGCTCGGCCCCGAGCGCGACGCCCAGCACGACGCCCAGCGCCTCGAGGCCCATCCCCGCCGCGGCCCCGGGCCGCGCCACGACGACGAAGCCCGCCGCCTCCCCCGGGATGCGCCCGTCGCGGTTCTGCGGGGAGAGGTGCAGCCGCGCCGCCGAGAGCGCCGCGAGCGAGTCCGCGTCGCAGAGCGAGTCGACCGCGCCCACCACCGCCATGGAGCCGACCCGGCCCGCGCGCAGGTCCCCGATCGCCGCGGAGAGCGCCTCGAAGAAGGCCGCGCGCCCGCCCTCGAACGCCCCGACCAGCGCGAGCGCGCCCCCCGCCTGGCCCGGCGGCGCGGCGAGGAGCGCGCCGAGGAGCGACTCGCGCGCCACCGGCGCGCCCAGCGACGGCTCCGGCAGCCCCAGGTAAAGCGGCACCCGCCCCATCGGAGAGGCCTTGAGCCGCTCCCGCACGCCGTCCAGCGCGGCGCGGCCGAGCGCGATCATCCGCTCCGTGCGGGTGGACGACGGATCGAGCGTCGCGAGCCGCGACGCGCGCACCGGCTCGCCCGCGCCCGGCGCCGCGGCCTCGGCGAAGCGGGCGAGCCCCGCCCGCATCGACGCGAGCGTCATCTCCTCGGTCGTCCCGATCGGCGTGCACAGCCCGAGGCCCACGACGCGCTCGCCGCTCACGGCGCGTTCTCCCACGGCTCCAGCAGGCGGACGGTGGTGACCTCGTGCCCGGCGAGCTCGCCGTGGGCCGCGAACGTGGCGCGGTAAACGAGCGAGACGCGCCGCTCGTCCGGCTCCAGGTACACCGCGTCGAGCGTCATGAGCCGCCGCTCCACGCGCCGCCCGAGGGCGCACTTCGCGACCACCCGGCACACGGGCAGCGAGAACGCGATCGGGCCGTCCGGCGAGACGCCGTCGAGGAGCACGGGCTCGCCGCCGCGCAGGTGCGGCGAGGCGGCGAGGCGCCGCGGCGCCGCCTGGAAGAAGCGCTCGTCGAAATCGGCGGGCCAGAGCGGGGCGCGCCGCTCGACCCACGCCGCGTCGTACGTGCCCGCGAGCCCGAGGCGCGGCTGCCAGCTCCGGGCCACCGGGCCGAAGCCGCACGGCGGAGGCCGGTCCGACCAGCCCTCGATGAGCGCGTCGGGGTCCTCGATGAACGGCAAGGGGCGGCCCTGCGCCTCGCGCTCGCTCGCATAGAGGCCCATGCCCACCGGGTTGCGCGCGTCGTACGCGCCGGCCGCCGCCCCGCCGAAGCTCTGCTCGTAGCGGAGCGGCATCGACCGGAAGGGCTCCGGGCTCGAGGGGGAGAGCCCCGCCCTGCCCCGCTGCCAGACGCGCGCGCCGAAGACCAGCGCCCGCTTCTCGACCCGGCCCACCCGGACCGCGACCGAGGCCGTGGTCGCCCGCCGCCCGCCGGCGGTCCACGCGTGGCCGTGGAGCAGCACGTCCGTCATCGGGCGCGTGTACGCGGCCTCCGATTCATAGCGAAGGCTCGACGCCCCGGGCTCGCCCCAGTACGCGTCGGCCGCGCGCGGCGCGGGCTGCTCGTCGCAGAGGCGCAGCGGCCCCGCGGCGGGCCGCCCCGGCGCCGGCAGGGCGAAGCTGCCGGCGGCGACGACGACGAGGCATTCCACGCCGTCGCGCGTGAGCGAGGGGAAATCGGCCGCCGCGAGCGGGGTGAGGTTGTCGAGGGCGGGCATCCGGCCGGTGGGCGAGGATGGTTTCAGACTCGCTGGCCCGCGACAAGCCGCTCGACACCGCCCGGCGCGGAGCATGTAGTATCGGGGCGAGCTCGCGCGCGCGCTCCCGTGCGCTCGCCTCTCGGGAGGAGCGGGATCCGTGCACACATTCCAGATCGAAGGGGTCGGCGGAGATCTCCGGGTCGTCCATTTCGAGGGGCAGGAGGCGATCTCCGAGCTCTTCCGGTTCGATATCACGCTCGTGAGCCTCGCCGGCGATCTCGCCCTCGGCGCCGCGGTCGGGAAGCGCGCGTCGCTCGGCTTCCGGGTCGGCGAGGACGTCCGCCGCGTCCACGGGATCATCGCCCATTTCGAGCTCGGCGAAGAGGGGAAGAAGCTCACCACCTACAGGGCCGTGCTGGTGCCCGACGTCTTTCGCCTGCTCCACCGGCGCGACAGCCGCATCTTCCAGGAGCTCGCGGTCCCCGACATCCTGAAGAAGGTCTTCGAGGCCGCCGGCGTCGCCCCGGGCGACTGCCGCTTCGCGCTCCGGGGGCGCTACGCGCCCCGCGAGTATTGCGTGCAGTACCGCGAGACCGACTGGGCATTTGCCTGCCGGCTGATGGAGGAAGAGGGCATCGCCTACTGGTTCGATCACGACGCGGACGCGCACAAGCTCGTGCTCTGCGACGACCCCTCGGCCCACCCCCCGATCGACGGCGAGGCGGCGCTCGTGTTCCGCCCGCCGCTCGGCGCGCTCATCAGCGGCGAGCACGTCTCCCGCTTCCGCTACGCCGAGCAGGTCCAGCCCGGCAAGGTCACGCTGCGCGATTACAATTTCAAGAAGCCGGCGCTCTCGCTGGAGAGCTCCGAGCAGGGCGAGCGCGACGACGATCTCGAGATCTACGACCACCCCGGCGATTACGACGCGCCGGGCGCGGGGCGCGAGCGCGCGCGCGTCCGCCTGGAGGAGCTCGCGGCGAGGCGCCGCATCGCCGAGGGCGAGGCCGCTTGCCCGCGCATGCTCGCCGGCCGCACGTTCTCGCTCGCCGAGCACCCGCGCGACGACGTGAACCAGGCTTATCTCCTCGTCCGCGTCGAGCACAGCGGCCACGAGCCCGCCATGGAATCCGTGGTGAACGAGGGCAAGCCGCCCTGTGAAACGCGGTTCCAGGCCATCCCCGCCGGCGTCCCGTTCCGCCCGCCGCTCGTCACGCAGAAGCCCTCGATCAAGGGCGTCCAGACCGCGATCGTGACCGGCCCCGCGGGCGAGGAGATCTACACGGACGAGCACGGGCGCATCAAGGTGCAGTTCCACTGGGACCGGCAGGGCAAGCGGGACGAGCGCAGCTCGTGCTGGATCCGGGTCAGCCAGGTGTGGGCCGGCAGCGCGTGGGGCGCGGTCGTCCTGCCGCGCATCGGCCACGAGGTCGTGGTCGATTTCATCGAGGGCGACCCGGATCGCCCGCTCGTGGTCGGCAGCGTCTACCACGGCGCCAACGTGCCGCCGTACGCGCTGCCCGCCGAGAAGACGAAGAGCGCCCTCAAATCGAACAGCTCGTCCGGCGGCGAGGGCTACAACGAGCTCCGCTTCGAGGACCGGAAGGGCTCCGAGGAGGTCTTCCTCCACGCCCAGAAGGACTGGAACACCGTCGTTCGCAACGACAGGACCCAGGACGTCGGCCGCGACGAGGCGCTCCACGTCGCCCGCGACCGGACCAAGCGCGTGGACAACGATCAGCGCGAGGTCGTCGGCGGCCACAAGGCCATCGAGGTCACGAAGACGCACACGGAGAGCATCGGGCAGGACGAGCGCCTCGACGTCGGCGGCGACCGGACGGTCGCGGTGTCGGGCAGCCACGCCGAGTCGGTCGGCAAGGACCAGTCGATCGACGTGGGCGGCGGCCAGAGCGTCTCGATCGGCGCGTCGGCGACGATCTCGATCGGCAAGAGCAAGACCGAATCCGTCGGCGAGGCGAGCGACGAGACCGTCGGCAAGAGCAAGTCGGTGAGCGTGGACGAGGCCTACGCCATCACGGTCGGCAAGGACATGACCGTCACGGTCAGCAAGAGCGCGCGGGACGAGATCGGCGAGAACAAGGCCGTCATCGTGGGCAAAGCGCTCACCATCCAGGTCGGCGACGCGCAGATCCTGATCAAGCAGAGCGGCGAAGTCGTGCTGCAGGGAAAGCAGCTCGTCGTGAAGGCCGACGGCCCGATCCAAGTGGAAGGGCAGAAGCTCGCGGTGAAGTCCGGCGGCGACGTGAGCGTGCAAGCCTCGGGCAACGTGAGCGTCAAGGGCGGCAAGATCGGGATGAACTGACGGCGAGTCCGATCGAGGCCACGGATGGATCGAGCGGAGGAGGGCGCATGGCGAGGCGAGCGAGCGGGGGCGGAGCGGCGGCGTGCACCGGATCCGGCACCGGATCCGGGGCGGCTCGGCGCAGAGCGACGGAGCGCGCGGGCGAGAGGGGATGAGCGCGACCCTGCAAGCCTCGCTGTGCGAGGAGCACGCCGACCAGGCGGCGTTCCTGTGGCTCCTCCGGGATCGCGCCGCCCGGAGCGCGGCCTACGGCCTCGAGGACCTGGCCGAGCTCGACGATCGGCTGGAGGCGCACCTCGACGGGCTCAGGCTGGCGGGGGACGCCGGCTGGGAGGCGTGCCGCGCGCTGCTCCAGCAGGCCGAGGGGGGCGAGGTGTTCGGCGCGGCGATCGTGGCGGTGCATCGCTGGGACCTGCGGGGGCTCGCGCGGGTCCTCGACGTGGGCGGCGGGGCGCCGGACGTGTCGCGGGGCATCGCGTCGGCGCTCGGGTGGACGCCGCTCGAGCGCGTGCGGCGCCTCCTGCCCGGGCTCCTCTCGGGCCGGTGCCCGCCGGCGCTGCAATGGCTCGGGATCGCGGCGTGCGCGGCGCACGGCGAGGACCCCGGCGCGCCGCTCGGCTACGCGCTGCTCGCGCGCGACCCGCGGCTGCGCGCGCGGGCGCTGCGGGCCGCCGGGCAGCTCGGGCGGGTCGACCTGCTCCCCGACGTGCGCGCGTCGCTCCGCTCCGACGCCGAGGCGTGCCGCTTCTGGGCGGCGTGGTCGGCGGCGCTGCTCGGCGAGGGCGCGTCCGCGCTGGTGCTCTGGGAGCTCGCGAACGGAGGCGGGCCGTTCGCGGCCGAGTCCGCGAGCATGGCGATGCGGCGGATGGCCCCGGCGGTCGCGTCCACCTGGCTGCGCAAGCTGGAGCGGTCGGCGCGCGACCCGCGGGTGCCGGTTTCGGCGGCGTGGGCGCTGGGCGACCCGGCGGCCGTGCCGTGGCTCCTGGAGGTCGCGGGGGATCCGGCCCTCGCGCGCCTCTCGGGTCAGGCGATCTCGCTGATCACGGGGCTCGATCTGGCGGCGGAGCAGCTCGCGCAACGGGCGCCGAGCGGGCTCCGCGCGGGGCCGACGGACGACCCGAGCGATCATGACGTGGCGATGGATCCGGACGGGGATCTTCCCTTTCCCGACGTCGCGGGCGTCTCGGCCTGGTGGCGCCGTCGCGCGGCGGAGTACCGGCCGGGGACGCGGTACCTGCTCGGCCGGGCGATGACGCGCGAGGGGCTGGAGCACGCGCTGCGGGAGGGCCACCAGATCGCGCGCGGGGCCGCGGCGGTGGAGCTGAGCTTGCGGGAGCGAGGGCGGGCGGTGTTCGAGGTGCGGGGGCCGGGCTTCGCGCAGCAAGAGGCGCTCGAGCGACGCGGTTAGCTCGATCCGACGGGCGCCTTCACGGGCAGTGCTCAAAATTGAACATGAAGGCGGGAAGGCGGGAAGAAAAGATCAATGATCTTCCTGCCTTCCCGCCTTCATGTGAATTCTCCCCAGGCAAATTTGAGCGCTACCCCTCACGCCACCGCCTGCGGTCCCTATTTGTCGTTCAGACCGCCCTGATCTGCTCCTCGGAGCAAGGCGGTTCGAGACCGAGCGACGCTAGGGCAGATTGGCAGACGAGATATTCCAGCTTCTGTCGCTGCAGAAGCGGCAGCTCGCGCCGACGAGCGCGCCCTTGCCGGTGGCCGTCTCGTCGCCCTTGAGCCACCAGTTGAGCCACGCCAGGTTGACCTGGGTGAACTCGCCGCCGTTCCGAGCCCACAGATCGCCGCCATGGTCCGCGCCGACCTTGGCGAACATCATGACCGGGATATCGCCCAAGGCGGAGATGTTCTGGAAGTCTCTCGCGCCGTTCTCGTGCGCGCCCAGGCTATCCGCGGTGCCGGTGACGATCAACACGGGCGTGTGAATCGAGTTGTAGAAGGCCGGATCTGGCGAGAAAGTGCCGCTGCTCGTGTGTCCCCAGGTCGTCATCCTGGGATCTGCGGCGGTCCCCGCCGCCATCAAGCCACCGCAGGAGAAGCCGTTCGCGGCGACCTTCGTGGTCTCGATGCTCTTGTAGTAGGCGCTGCAAGGCTTCTCGTTCTCGGCGATGACCCAGTCGACGTAGGCGAGCAGCACGTCGCCTCCGCCCCCGAGATCGCGGTTGGGCTCCTTGCCTCCCGGTGTCCCGTCCGCCACCACGAAGTAACCATGCGAGGCAATTTCGGCCATGGCCGCTTCAGTCGAGAGCCCGTCTCGCGAACATCCGCCCTGCCCCCAGACGAAGATCGGATACTTGGCGCCCCCACCGAGATCCGCCGGACGGAAGATGGTGCCCTCGTTGATGCCGGGGTCCGGGTTCGTCTCGACGACCACCTGATGAGGGCCGCTCCCCGACACCCTTCGATCGGCCGGTCGTGACTCGGTGCACGTGCCGGTGAAGACGCCGCCCGAGCCTCCGTCCCCGCCCGTCATGTCGCCGCCGCCGCCGGCGGGCGCGCCTCCACCTGCGGCGCCCGAGCCGGAGGGCTCAGCCCCTCCGGCCGTGCTCTGTGAGCCGCCCGAGCCCGCAGGCTGAGGCCCTCCGGTGGAGCTCGCCTGCTCGCCGCTCGAGCTGCTCGCGCCCCCTCCTGTGCCCGCCGCGGCTCCGCCGCTTCCCCCAGCGTTGCCGTCGTCACTCGAGCCGCTGCAAGCGCCGAGAATCATGCCCAGCGCGGCCCAGGTGAAAGCCCAAGTCGATTTGGTATTCATAGCGACTCCATGTCAGATCGAGCAAGCAAAAGGATGACTTTTGCGGACATTGTGAGCGTTCACATTTCCGATGTCAATTCCAATCGTCAAGCCCCGGACCTGGGGAGCTCGCCGAGACCGATCCGTCGCCTCGGGCAGCCGTGGTCGCCCCGCTCGCCAGCCCACCGCGCCCGGCGCGCGCAAGCGGCGCTCGCCGAGCCGCCCGCACAGGCGAGCCCCTCAGGAGCCCACGACCGGGTGGGAAGGAGCCGTGGCGCCCTCTCTCGACGTAAACTTACCATCTGAGGGAAACTCTTCGTGTCCTCGATCACAAAGTCGAGCGACCCGTGATTGATCGAGAGCGCTCCAGTGCACGGGGAGAGAGGGACGATGCGCTCCCGATCTCCGTCGCCGCGCCCCCGGAACCACGCTCGGCGATCCGCGATACTGCACCGGGCCGTTCACGAACCTGACATAGCCGCTCGAACGAGACGCGAACAACTGGCAATGAAATCGGACGCTTCTCGTCGGCGACTCCACTCTCTCGCGAGGCTACACCGATGATCATGAATCGAAAGCAGTCTTTGGCGGCGACCTCGACGACCGCGGGCCTCTTCGTGCTGCTGGCGGCCGGATACGCGCGCGCCGCGGAGCACTATGTGGCCCCGGACGGCAGCGACTCCAACCGCGGGACCAAGGACGAGCCGTTCGCCACCCTCACCAAGGCGAACAGCGCCGCCGCCGCCGGCGACACCATCTGGGTGCGCGGCGGCACCTACACCATCACGACCCAGCTCGTCCTCTCGAGGAGCGGCACCTCGGAGACGAGCCGCACCAAGATCTGGGCCTACCCGGGTGAGAAGCCGGTGCTCGACGCGTCGAGGTATGTCACCAGCAACCCGGCCGTCGACGTGCCGGTGGTCCTGGTGACCGGGAGCTGGATGCACCTTCGAGGGCTCGAGATCGGCAACGCCAAGGTGGGCAGGAGCGGCGATCACTCGTACTCGCTGCTCCGCACCAAGGGCTCCAGCGACAACATCTTCGAGCTGCTCGACCTCCATCATGGCTTCGGGTCCGGCCTGTTCATCGACAAAGGCAACGGCGGCAACCTGGTCCTCAACTGCGATTCGCACGACAACTACGACCAGAACGGCAGCCAGGGCGACGGCCAGAACGGGGACGGCTTCGGCGTCCATTACCAAACGACGGGCCCCAGCACGATCATCCGGGGGTGCCGCGCCTGGAACAACTCGGACGACGGCTACGACTACATCTCGCAGGAGGTGCCGGTCATCACCGAGGGCAGCTTCGCCATGTCGAACGGTCGGGGCAGCGAGGGCAACGGCAACGGGTTCAAGGTCGGCAGCAGCAAGACGGGCATCCGGCACATCGTGCAGAACAACGTGGCCTGGAAGAACAAGGCCGCGGGCTTCTACGCGAACCATTCGTCGGGCGGCAATACCTGGCTCAACAACACGGCATACAAGAATGGAACCCAATACAACATGCTGGCGAGCCCGCCCGACGACAGCAGCCAGACGATCATCTTGACCGGAGCGCTCGCGCACAAGATGCGGAACAACATCGGCTTCCCGAACAAGAACTCGAACATGGGGGGCGTCGACACCGCGTTCAACTCGTGGGACCTGAACATCACGGAGGCGAGCGCGGCCTTCGAGAGCACGTCCGACGCCGGTTGCACCGGCCCCCGCGAGGCCGACGGCCGCATCCCCTCCGCGTGCGCGTTCATGAAGCTCACGGCCGAGAGCGCCTTGATCGACGAAGGCACGGACGTGGGGCTCCCGTTCGTCGGATCGGCGCCGGACCTCGGCGCTTACGAGTTCGGCGCCGAGCCGACCGGAGGGACGGGCGGCGGCGCCGCCGGCGGCTCGGGCGCCGCTGGCGGCGGCACGGCGGCCCAGGGAAGCGGTGGCGACGGGTCCGGTGGCACGGTCGGCACCAGCGGTGGAACGGGCGCGGCGGGTGGCGCTGGTCAGGGTGGCGCGCCGGGTGTCGGCGGCTCCCCGGAGACCGGCGGCGCCGGCGGCGAATCGGCAGGCCGCGCCGGAGGCGCAGGGACCTCGGAAGACGAGAGCTCCGCGGCGGGTTGCGCGTGCGCCGTCGCTTCCGAGGACGCCACCGCCGGGTCGGGCGGGTTCGCGTTCCTCGCGCTCGCCTCGGCGTTCGCAGCGCGCTTCCGCGATCGGAGGACGGCGCGACGCGAGGGCTGCCGGCAGTCGAGGTCCTGATCCGGCAGGCCCCTCGACAGCTCGGCTACTGGCACGTCGTTCCCTGAAGCTCTTCGGCAGGGGTCGACGGCGTCAGCGCCCCTGGACCTCGATGTTGGTCACGCCCCAGCCCTCGTCGAACAGGCCGGTCAGCCCGGTCGCGGACAGGTCGAGCGCGAGGTCGGGCGCGGAGTGCGGGAAGACCAGCTTCATGCGGTATACAGAGTCGCCGTACGGATAAGCGAGGGTGTTCACCTCGCGCGCGCCCGACCCGGCCAGGCTCCCGTCCAGCGGATAGCTCTGGGAGCTCAGGGTGTTGGAGAAGGTCTCGCTGAGCAGCTCGACGCCGTCCGCGGAGGCGGTCCAGACGCTGGGACCCAAGGGCCCATCGCCGTCCCAGGCGTTGATGAGGTAGAGGTCGAAGCTCACGGTCAGCTCGGTGTGGGGGGCGAGCTCGTCCAGCGTCAGGTGCGCCGTCTCGTTGCCGAACTGCCCCAGGAAGGTGCGGTCTCCGAGCGGAGTGACGCTGGTGACGATCGACTCCCACTCCGGGCCGATGGATCCGGTGAAGTTGTTGAAGTAGACGCTGCGGGGGCTGTCGATGACCGGCCCGCCCTGCCCGTGGCTCGCGAGATCCGTCGCGGCCTCCTCGGCCGAGTGCGCGAAGCTCGCGTCGCCGGTGAGGCCCACGTCGAGGATGCACGTCCGCTTGATCACCTCGTCGGTGATGCCGGCGCAGGCCAGCTCGCCCGCGGCCCTCTGCGCGGGGGTCAGGTCGTTGAGCCACACCGGCTGCCCGGGACCGGCCGGACCGCCGCACGGGGTGCCCTGCTGGATGAGCGCGACGTCGCCCGGGGCGGCGCCCACCCGCCAGACGTCCGTGTAGCTGTTCGTGTCCTGGTACATCTCGAAGAACGTCAGCGCGCTGCTCAGCGCGCTGCCGTCCCGGGCCATCATGAACTCGTTGGTGGGGTCGTCATCGGCGTTCCCGAAGAGGCCGACCATCTTGCCCACGCTGGCCGGCGGGACGAGGAAGAGCGTGTCCAGGTACAGGCCGAGGGAATAGCTCCTTGGACGCATCGCCAGCCGCTCTCCCGTCGGCCAGGCCAGCACGGTCCTGCCGCTCGCGGACGCGTAGACGCTCCCGCCGCCGGCGAGCGCGAGCGCGCCGCTCGACGGCACCGTCGTCGGCTGCCCGTTCACGTAGAGCGCGCCGTTCGCATGATACTCCACGAGGTCGCCCGCGATGCGCGCGCCCACGGCCCGGCCGGTCGAGACGCCCGGCGACACGGGGCACTGCCGGATCTGGATCTCCAGATCGGGCGTGGCCATGCTGGTCGCCAGCACGAAGTCGCCCTCCCCCTGGAAGTCGAAGGCGACACGATCGAAGCTGACGTAATGGGGGTCTCCGTTGCACGTGGCGGGCTTGCAGGACGGCTCCGGGGTGTCCACGCGGCACCCCTTCATGACCTTGACGAGGAGGGCGTCGCTGCCACCGCCGCCGAAGGAGTGACCGCAGAACGGCGCGTCCGTCCTGCCCGTCAGGAAGACGTTGCCCCTCGGATCGACGGCGACGCCTTGTCCCGCCTCCATCGCGTTCGTGCCGATGTACTCGGTGCGTAGGTGTGCCCCCGCCGCGCTGTACTCGCGCAGGTACATGTCCGCGCTCCCGAGGGGCGCGTCGGAGTCGAGGTCGCGGGCGGTCTGGCCGGTCAACACGACGGAGCCACCGACGACGGCCACCGACGTCGCGGAGACGTTCTCGCTCGCCGTCGTCTGCCGGATCCACTGCGTGGTGAGGCTCGCGTCCAGCTTGGCGAGGAAGGCGTCATACGTCGTCGAAGACGTATACGAAGGGAAGTTCCCGTTCGTCGTGCCGGAGACGTAGACGACGGTCTGCCCCGCCTCCACCGCGGTGGTCAGGCTGAACGCCTGGTCCTGGAGGTTCGTGCCGAGGAGGGCCACCCCGCCCAGAGCACCGCTGTCGCTGTAGCGGGCGACAAACGCGTCAGCGCTGCCGCCCGCGTACGGTTGGCCCGCCAGCGCGGCGGTGGTGTAACCGGCGACGTAGATCTGCCCATCGGCGCCGACGGAGACGCTGCGCGCGATGGTCGTCTTGTTGTTCACGCCGAGCTGCCTGGTCCAGACCAGATCGCCGCTCGGCGAGTACTTCGCCACGAACAGCGACGTGGTGCCGCTCGTCGGCGGCGGGCTCACCCCGGCGAGATTCCCGCCCGTGGAGCCCACCACGTAGACGCTGCCGTCAGGCGCGTGGGCCACGGACCACGCTTGATCCACCGCAGCCGTACCGAGCTGGCGCCGCCAGGCCTCGGTCCCGTTTGCGTTCAGCTTGACGAGGAAGGCGTCCGAAGATCCCTTGTGCTGGCCGGCCTCGATCGCGCCGCTGGTGTGGCCGACCACGTAGAGCGACGCGTTGCCGCTCGCGGGGCACTGGGCCGAGGAGACGGCGACGCCCGTCGCCTGGTCGCTCGCCGACGTGCCGATCTGCGCGCCCCACACGAGGTTCCCGTCCTGACCGACCTTGCGGACGAAGGCGTCGCTCCCGCCGCTGTTCACCTCGCCCGAGATGGCCCCGGTGGTGGACCCGACCTGGTAGACGGCATCGCAGGACGCGGCGACCGCGTTCCCGAGGTCCGCGCCGGCCGTGGGCGTCTCGTCATGCCACGTCAATCCCTCGAAGCTCGGGCAGGTCACGTTCTGCAAGGGGAGCGGGCGGCCTTTCGCGCGATCTCCCCCCATCGGGTCGAACGGGAGGGTGGACAGGGGGGAGTCGTCCTCCTTGGGCCTCAGCTCCTCCTCGGTCGCGCTCGTATCGTCGTTCAGCGCTCCGCCGGGCGCGGGATCCTCCCCCTCCGCTCCGGCGCCGTCGTCCTCGGAGGAGATCGGCGCAGCCTGGTCGGGCTGGGGGCCCCTCGCCGAGCCCACCGGCAGAGGATCGCCGGTCGAGCCGCTGCAAGCGGCGACGCCTGCTGCCAGGATGCACACGGAGAGCGTCTCACCATGAAATCGTTTCATGCTCGAACCTCGCAGGAATGATGTCGACTCGAAATGGCCTGAGGCTGGGAGAAACCGATGTTTCATTCTCTTTGTCGGGTCCCTCCGAACCATCCAGCCGCCAGGGGGCCGCGAGCCCGGCCTCGACGCCGCCGGTCCTCGACGAGCGCGCGCTCCTCGTCACCGAAAGCTCAGAGCTCCCGGACAGCCCCTCATCGCGCTTCGATTCTCGCGGGGGCCACAAGCAACGAGAGTGCCAGACCTTTCAAGCTTCAGATCTGCACCGCCTGGCCGCAGGCCAGCTCCTCGGCCGGGCCCGTAGCGCGCGCAGGTGAGCGCCGCTCCAAGGACGGGATCGTTCCGCCTCCGCGCAGGGGGCACACGCGGCAGCGCGCTCGTCACCCAGGGACGCGGCGCTTCATCCAGGGACGCGGGCTCCATCGCGGGCCCCCTCTCCGGCGACCGCTCGCCATCGACCGTTCTCCTGTCGGTCCTGTTCCGCGGGGGCGAACCGCCGCGATCCGTCGCTTCATCCGGGATTTGGGGAGAGCGCCGGGCCCGCCGCTCGCGTCGACCCGCTGCCGGAGCTTTGCGGCTCGCCAGCGCCCGCAGGCTCTGCTGAGCGCGCCCGCGCGCGATGGTTACGGGGTGAAAGCGTCGAGCGTGACAGCGGTCCCGCCACTTGGGGAACTACCTGTCGTTGGCGTCGAGCGAGGACGGGAGCGGAATGACCCACCTCGCCGGCGAGATCGCTCACCTATGCACGGGCTGGATGGTGAGCGACGTGAAGAGACCATGGCCCCTGGCGCCGATGTGGAGCCGAATGAAATCCCCCACGGCCTCGAGGAGCCGGGCGCGTTTGAGCTCGCCGCTGTCGATGCCCACAAAGCCCAGCTCATCGGCGAGCCCCTTCACGATGGCCTTTGCCGCCGCGTCGTCCGAGCATAAGAAGACGGAGATGCGCTGCGGGGCGAGCTTGTCGCGCCCGAGCTCGGCGACCACGTGGGGGATCGTCTGGAACGCCGTGACGATCTTCGCCTGCGGCACGTCCGCGGCGAGCCGCTCGGCCAGCGAGGCCTCCGGCGTCGGGCGATCGACGCGGGCGTCGAAGTCGCGGTTGTTGCAGTCGATCACGACCTTTCCGGCCAGCGCCTGCGGGGCGCGCAGGAGCGTCGACGGAAAGGCGCCGCGCACCGTGTAGAGGATCACGTCGCCGAACGCAGCCGCGTCGTCGAAGTCACCCGCGCGCGCCCGCTCGTGTCCTGCGGCGACCGCCTCGGCCTTGGCGCGGTCCCTCGAGCCGAAGAGAACGTCGTGCCCGCTGGACGCCCAGAGCAGGCCGAACGTACGTCCCATGTTCCCTGTGCCGATCACGCCGATTTTCACATCCACGCTCCCTTCGAGCGAGCGATCGCTCCGGACCCGCCTCTCGCTCTCGTGCGGGGGCCGGGCCTCCATTCTTGGAGTCGGCGCGGCGCGCGACCATGACCTTTTGTCTGAAATACGTAGCCGTTCGTCCGACGCCGCCAGAGAGGGCTCGATTCGCAGGCGCCCGGACCTTGCACGATCGAAGCCAGGGGCGGCGAGCGGCATCCGATGGCGGTTGTCTCCTACCTCGTGCCAACGATGTGTGGCGACATTGAAGTGTGTAAAGCATACGTGAAGATGCATGAACAAGGCGCATCGCCGGATGCGCTCCGCCACGGAGTCCTTCAAGCTCGTCCCCGGGTTCGGCGGAGCGTCGCGGTCGTTTGCGTAGCTCACGCGTGCCCTGTCGCTCGAGCGCTCGCGTGAGCCTCGAATGACGAATGTGGATAGCTGGTCATCCGTTCGAGGGCGCTGGGAGGGCGGGGCGAGGCGGCCGAGCCGCTCCAGCTCCGGACTCCTGTGGCCCTCGGTGGATGGACGTCGTTCGCGGCGCGCGGCGCGTCTGCGCGTCGGGGCGACATCCCGGCATTCCGTGGTGCAGGTGTGGCGACCTCCGGGTCGCCCGGAACCGTGAAAGGCGAGGAAAGCAATGAACTTCATGCGGTTTGGTGTTGGCGGAGCTTTGATTGCTGGCGCGGCCCTCATGCTGCCTGCTTGCGCGGCCGAGTCGGACGACGGCGAGTCCTCCGAGATCGCGAGGACCTTCGTCGACATCGACGATCCGGCGGAGCTCGAGGGCGAGCAAGAGCTCCTTGGGACGTCGTCGGAAGCGCTGACGTCCTACTCGTTCCTTGCGTCGTGCGTCGACGTGACGATCGCGGAGTACTCGGATGGCTCCGTGCTGGTGGCCCACGCGTATTGCAGGAAGCGAGACGGCTCCTGGCATCACAGCTCGTGGGGCCGCGGGTACTGCAGCGGCGATCTGGCGAACTGTGACGGGAGCGTCGTCTGCGGGAGTTGCTGACAGCGCCTCCCGACCCCAGCGGCCGCGGCCGTGCCCGCGCCGATCTCGCGACGCCGGGGTAGCGCCCTGGTAGCTCCGGCGCGCTCGCGCTCCAGGTGAGCTCGACGCGCCGTGGATACCTGCCGGCGCTGCCCCGGCAATCCCCACCCCACCATGCCTTCCGGGCATGCCCAAGACGTCCCTCAGCCGCGGAGCTGCGCATCGCCCTCGCCTCGGGACGACGCGCCGTGGTACTGCCATGGACCGTGCGCTCCCCTCGATGGCCTGTCGCGATAACGTCGCTCGGCCGCGCCTCGGCCGCGACGCTGGTCTGGCGGCTGCGGGGGCAGCGGTACGTGACCGCGGTCGTCAAGGCGACGTTCGGGCTCGTGGCCGAGGGCACGATGACGCTCGGTGAGCCGGACCCGATCGTGCCCGACGAGGTGCCGGATCCCTCCGGCGTGGGGCTGCGCTCGGCGGGGGATCTGGCGCCGTACCTGCGCGAGGTGGACGTGCTGCTGACCGGACACGCAGGCGTGGCTCCGACGGTCGCGGGGGAGATCCAGGTCCGGCTGGCCGTGGTGCAGGAGGGCGCCCTGCGGCTCGACCGTTGCGTGACGCTCGACGGCAGCGCGCCGGGAGGCGAGGGTCAGCGGCGCGTGCGGGTGGACGGGATGGGGCCGCTGTCGCGCCGCTGGCCGCGGCGCGAGGCGCTGCTCGGGGCGGCGGATCCGAGGCGGCTCGAGGGCGTGGCGCTGGAGGTGCCCGACGGGCTCGACTGGGGGTACTTCCAGGCGGCGCCGGCCGAGCAGCGGATGGAGCGGCTGCTCGGCGACGAGTGGGTGGTGCTGGGGGGCATCGTCGCGCAGCGCCCGCGGCTGCGGACGCAGCTCGCGGGCGCGCGGGGCGTCGCGCGGCTCTACCGGCGCGAGGAGCGGGCGCCGCGCGAGGGAGCGGCGCTGTCCCTGCGGGCCGACACCCTGCAGATCGACGCGGATCGGCGGTGCTGCTCGGTCGTGTGGCGAGGGTACGCGGCCGTGGGCGAGGAGGATCTCGAGGCGCTCCGGGTCGTGGCCGGGGTGGAGCTGCCGGGCGAGGCGCTGCCGTGGGTCGACCCCTTCGCGCAGGAGGCGCGGGAGGCGGGGCGAACGGCGCCGCTTCCGGCCGCGCCCTCGCGCGCCACGCTGCCGCTGCCGGCCCAGGCGGCGCCGGTGGTGACGGACGTCGAGGATCATCCGCTCGAAGGCACCGTGGAGCCGCTGAGCGCGTACGTGCGCAGGCCGGCGACGCCGTTCGAGGCGCGGCCCGAGCTCCCTCCCGCCGCGCCCGCGCCGCTCCCGTCGCCCGCGCCTGCGCCGCTCCTCTCGCCCCCGCCCGCGCCGCTCACGTCGCCCGCGCCCGCTGCCCCCTCGGGGCCCATCGCCGCGGCCCCGCCGCTGCTGGACGCGGAGCTCTCCGACGATCCCGCGGGCCTCGGCGACGCGTTCCTCTCCGCCATGACCGAAGCGGGCGCCTTCCCCTGACGATCGCGCGCCCGGCCGCGGATCGCCCCTCGCCTCGGGGCCTTCCTTGCGCGAGGGCGGGCTGATACGCTCGCGCGAGCCCGGGAAGGAGCATGGAGCTTTGAAGCGGCTGCTATCGCTGGGTCCGCGGCGCTTCGCGATCGAGCTCGCCGACGGCCGCGAGGGCGGCGCCGACCGGCTCGGCGATCGCGCGAGGGAGGCCGCGTGGCTGCGCCAGCTCTTCGCGGAGCCGCAGAACCGCCCGGCGCTCCGGCGGCTGCTCGACGACGCCGCGCCCGCGAGCGCCGTCCGCCGCCTGGCCGACGCGGACGTGCTCGGCGCGCTCGGCCGGCTGCTGCTGAGCGGCCGCGTGCGGCTCCGCGAGGCTCCCCTCCCCTGGCTGCCGTCCTACGGCGGCGACGAGGCCAGCGCCGAGGACCAGGCGCCCGCCGATGCCGCCCCGCGCGCGCCGAGGACCGAGCTCACCTGGGTCGAGATCCGCCTCATCGGCGAGGACGACAAGCCCATCCCGCACGAGCGCTACCGCGTGGAGCTGCCCGACGGCTCGATCCGGGAAGGCTCGCTCGACCACGAGGGCCGCGCCCGGCTCGACGGCATCGACCCGGGCACGTGCCTCGTCACCTTCCCGGCGCTCGACCAGGAGGCCTGGGAGCGCGTCGGTTGACCGCGTAGGCTCGTGCGGTGGCCACCGAAGCCGACCTCCTCCGCGATGTCCTCGCCGCGCCGGACGCCGACGCGCCGCGGCTCGCGTACGCCGCCTGGTGCGACGACCAGGACGACCCGGCCGTCGAGGCGCGGGGCAGCTTCATCCGCGCGCAGATCGCGCTGCTCGCGACCGACGAGGCCGCCGAGCCGGATCGCCACTTCCGCCTCTCGTGCCAGGCCCGCGACCTCGAGGAGGCCCACCGCGCCGCGTGGATCGCCGCGTTGCCGCCGGAGGCGCGCGATCCCGTCTTCGACCGCGGCTTCGTCGAGCTCGTCACCCTCGACGCCCGCGCCTTCCTGCAGCGCGCTGGCGCGCTCCTCGCGCTCGCGCCGATCCGCCACCTGACGATCGACGCGCTCGGCGACGCGGCCGAGGAGCTCTTCGCGTCGCCGCGCCTGGCCGGCGTCCGCTCGCTCCGGCTCGACCGGGTGGGCCTCACCGACGACGACGTGGAGCGCCTCGCGGCGTCGCCGCACCTCGCCGAGCTGCGCTGGCTCTGGATCGGCAACAACCGCGTCACGCGCCGCGGCGCGGAGGCGCTCGCTGCGTCGCGGCGCCTCCCCGCGCTCGGCTACGTGGGCTTCGTCAACAACCCCTTCGACCCCTCGGAGCACCAGGGCCACGATCAGGGCGTCATCGTCGACCGCTGGCTCCCGCCCGAGGGCCGCGCGCTGGAGGCGAAGTTCGGCGCGCTGCGCTGGCTCCACACCGAGGCGCGCACGCTGCTCGAGGTGGTGCCGGACCGGCTGCGCATGCCCGGCTGATCAGTACACGAGCGCGTCCGCCGGCCGGTACTGGGTGGTGAGCTTCGCGATCGGCACGTCCCAGGACGGCTTCCAGCCCTTCCGCCCGAACTCGGCCATCTTCGCGAGCTCGCCCTTGATCTTCGCCTTGAGCGCCTCGCGGTTCTTCCAGATCTCGTCGAAGAGCGCGCGGTCGGTTCGCCTCACCGCTTCTCGCGCTTGCGCGATCTTTTCGGCCAGGACCTCGTCGCCGCCCACCAGCTTCGCGATGTTGTGGGGCTGTTTGTTCAGCGTCTTGTCGAAGCTCTTCCAGCCGTCGTACTTCTCCTCCCAGCCCTTGGGCATCTGCTCCACCTGGCGCACGTGGCGGACGAGCGCCCCCTTCAGCTCGTCGATCGTCACGTACCCGCTCTGCGTCTTCTTCCGGACCTCGATGATCCTCCGCGCGAGATCGACGTCCCCGAGGAGGGCCTCGAGCTCCTCCAGGGACATGGTGTTCACGTTCGTGTTCGGGGCCTTGCCGTTGCCAGGATCGAAGTAGTGATTGGCCTCCGCCACGTTGAGGGCGGAGAAGACGAACCCCACGAAGATGATCCGCCCCTGCGCCGGGAGCGTCTCGTGGTACGCGCGCATCTTCTTGACCGCGGCGTCCTCGGCGCTCACCAGCGCGGCGTTGCCGGTGGCGGCGGCGCCGAGCACGCGCACGGACTCGTCCTTGGTCTGGAGCCCGACCATCCGGCCGTCGGCGGGGGACACGAGGGGGACGAGCTCCAGCATGGCCGCGATCTTCTCGGCTTGCCCCACCTCGCGGATGTCCTGCCCCGCGCAGCGGATCACGCGATCGTAGCTCCTGGGATCCTGGATCGCCTGCGGGCGCGCATAGCTGTCGTAGAACTTGAAGGCGCCGCCCTCGAGGTCGGACACCTGCTCGTCGTGATCGCGGATCAGCGCGGGGATGGGCTGCTTGCTCATCTGGGGCGCGCTCGGCACCTTGTCGTACTTCGCGTCGGGGCTCTGCTTGAAGGTGACCCGGAGCCGCGGCGCGGCCTCCTCGACCCGGTCGAGATCGCACCCCTGGCCGAAGCGCCACTTTGGCTCCGCGGGCAGGATGACCGCGAGCTGATCGTTGCGCCCATAGGCGAAATCATCCATCCGCATCGGCTGACCGCGCCGCTCGCTCGCGCTGGCGGCCGGGTGCTTGAGCAGGATGTCGTTGCGGCCGATGGGGAACGACTCGTGCAGCGTCTTCGTCGCGAGCCAGTCGACCCATTTGTCCGTCTCCTCGGCGCGCTCCACCATGTTGACGCCGACCCCGCCCCCGCCCATCACGCAGTAGCGCTCACCGACGCTCCAGTCGGTCTCTCGATAGAGCCCCTCGGTCCCGGAGAGGATGGCCCGCCGCTTCTTCGCGTCGTCCCAGCGCTCGACCGGCTCCCAGAGCCGGGTGCGCACCGCCTCGTAGAGCTCCGACGTGACCATCGTCTCGTCCACGGCGCGCGGCTTGCCGGCGCCGGTGCAGATATCGATCTTGTCGGCGTAGAGCCAGTGGAGGCCCGCCGTCGTGTCGGCGAGGAGCAGCCGGTAGCGCGGGAAATGGTCCGGGTGCGCCAAGAGGAGCATGTCATTGAGCTCGTCCTCGTCGATGCCCTCCCGGAGGATGGCGCCGCGGGCGCTGTCGTGGAGGGCCGTCGTCCCGCGCGGCACGATGGCGAGGACGCTCATGGCGAGGCGCAGCAGCTCCAGCGGGCGCACCGCCGGCCCGTAGGCGGTCGCGATCAACAGCCGCTTGTTCGCGCGCACGTGCTCCGCGAGCCGCGCCCGCTCGGCCCGCGTGTCCGCGGCGAACCTCGTCGAGTCGCGCGGCCCGGTGACGTCCTCTTTCCCGTCCTCGTTCGGCCCGCCGAGCGCGGGCCGCTGCGCGAGGCCCGGCAGGCCGAGCAGCTGGGGGAACTGCCCCATCTTGTGCTGGTTGTAATGGCTCCAGGGGTCCTCGAACCCGATGTGCAGGATCTCCGCCGGGGCGACCCGGGCCTTGCCCCACGCGCTCTGCCGCAGCGTCGTGTGGTCGACCGTCGCGGCCGTGCCGTCGCCGATGATCACATAAGGCGGGATCGGCCTGCGCAGCGCGTTCTGCCCCTCCCGCTCGGCGTGGGCCTCCGCCTTGTAACGGTCGTAGATCTCGGTGACGCGCTTGACGCTGCGGCTCTCCTTGTAGACGAACCGCCAGTTCTTGCCGAGCCCCGCGGCGATCGACCGGAGGACGATGAGCAGCAGCTCGCTGCTCACGGTCTTGCCGTGATAGATGACGCTCGCGGGCTTCGTCTCGCCGTCCCCTCCGACGATCAGCAGGCCCTTGTGGTCGCGCGGCCTCGACAGCTCGGTGCTGACCTTGTTCCTGGCCTCGTTGCCGGCGACGGAGGTGCCCGCATCGGCGTCGGTGATCGTGATCTCGGTCCAGTAGATGTGCACGGCGCGCCCCTCCTCACTCCTCGTGCCTGCGCTCGATCTCCTGGAAGGTGTCGTCCTCCGGCAGCGACTCGTCGAGGTCGTGCGCGGCCCGGAAGCGGGCCAGCGCGTCGGCGAAGGCGGGGCTCCGATGCCCGTCGACCTCACCGTGATAAAAGCCCAGGTTGGCGAGGCGAGACTGGATGCCGCGGATCTCGTCCGAGGGCTGGAGGTAGCCGAGCGCGATCGTGACGACCTCCTCTCCGCCGGACAGGAAGAGCCGCGCCTGCCTGGCGTTATTGGGGATGAACTCCTCGATGCGCCCGTCGCCGTCGGCCTTCTTGTCGTTCGGGCGGAGCTCGCCGTCGACCTCGAGGAAGTACTCCTCGTTCGCGCGGGGCCTGCCCTCGTGATCGAGGAGCCGGATCCTGAGCTTGGCCGGGACCCCGCGCCGCCGGAAGGTGTGCACCTTCGCGGTCTGGCAGCTCTCCTCCTTGGGCCGCGGATCCGGCACGACCACCTTATCGGCGCCGGGGACCAGCGTGAACGGGTCCCTCCGGAGCTCGCGGAGCGCCCGGTTCTCCGGGTGATCCCAGAGCGTCTGCCAGAAGAACCCGTTCTCGTAAGCGATGCTGGTGAAGCAGTCGCCCGCGCGGACGCGATGCGCCTTCATCCCCGCCCCCATGCAGCAGGGAGCGTCGCCGGGCGGCGCCCGGGCTCAGCGCCGCCCGCCACGCCCGCGCCTCGCCCACGGCCCATTCCCATCAAAAGACCAAAGGGCCCCCGGGAAGTCAAGCGCCCGGCCCGCTCGGCAGCGGTCGACTTTGCCCAGGGAGAGTCCACATGAAGGCGGGAAGGCGGGAAGATCATTGATGTTTTCTTCTTCTTCCCACCTTCCCGCCTTCATGTTCAATTTTGACCGCTGCCGCCCGCTCGATGGCCGGCGCCGGCGGCGCGCTCGCCACGCGCATTGCCCCCGTTCGCGCCGCGCCGGCGCGCTTCAGGTCGGCGGGTGCGACGCCAGCGCGCCCTCGCCGCCGAGCGCGTCGGCCAGCGCGGCGGCGGCGGCGGCGGCGAAGGCGTCGAGCGTGGCGGGCTCGGTCCAGCGGGTGGCCTCGCGGGCGTCGAGCGCGTGGTGGGTCTCGATGAGGATGGAGGGCATGGAGGGGCGGCGCAGGACGAAGATCCGCTGGTCCTGGGGCCGCCGGTCCACGAAGACGCCCGGCTGGGCAGCGTCCGGCGCGTACCGGCCGCTGTACGCGGCGCCGCCGTAGGGCAGCAGGCCGGCTTCCTCCATGCGCCGCGCGAAGGCGCGCGCGAGGGCGAGCCGGCGGGCGCCGAGGGCCGGGTCCCCCTCGTCGGACCAGAGCACGGCGAACCCCGGCGCGGCGAGGCTGAGCGGGCACGCGCGGCCTTCTGCGGGCGACCACGTGTCGATCCTGCCGCGCACGTCCGAGTGCAGGCTGACGAACGCGTCGGCGCCCCACCGGGCGGCGTCCTCGACGCGCTCCGCGTAGGGCAGCGGCCGGTCGCCGGTCCTGCCCACGCGCGCCTCGAAGCGCCGGGTGGCGTTGAGCCGCTCGGCGAGCGCGCGCGCCGCGGAGAGCGTGAACTCCTGCTCCTCGACGCAGAAGCAGGAGACGTTGCCGGTGTTGCCCGGGGCGCCGTGGCCCGCGTCGAGGTAGATGCGGCGGACCCCGAAGCCGGGCGGGAACACGGCGGCGGGCGCGACGATGCGGGCTCCCGGGAAGGGCCACCCGCTCGGCGCGATCGGGAGCTTGAGGGCGCGCCGCGCCGCGGTGTCGCGCGGGAGTCCGGGGGCGAGCGCCCGTGAGAGGGCGGCGGCGCCGGCGGCGCCTGCGAGACCGAGGACGAGCTTCCTGCGCGAGATCACCGCGGCCCCGCTTGCTACCAAAGGCGGGGCGCGGCGTCAGGTTCTCGGCAAACCAGCCCGGAGGAGGTGGCCGGGCTCGCCGCGACGAGCGACATCCCGGCATCGCCCGGGACGTCGGGATCGCGACCCGGCGCGGCCCTCCGCGCCTCGTCCGGAGACCCCGAGTCGGCGACTGCGCTACTGGGCCGACGTGTAGCAGACCTCGAGCTTCGGCCGGACGGCGACGTTCGCTTGCTCGCTCGACCGGATGTCGGTCCGGCCGTTCACGTCCTGGAGCGCGATGCCGTGGTTCGGCTGGGCGCCATCCACCCAGGTCTGGACGAGGGCCGCCACGTTGGCGGTCGCGACGGCGTCCGCGGCGACCGTGGAGAGGGTGGCCTCGACGGCCGCGTTGTACCCGGGGAAGTTGCCTGCGTGGACGGTCGACTCCTGCCAGGGGCCGTTCACGCGGTGCAGCTCGATGGTGCTGGCGCTCGCCTTCCACGCGTGGGAGAGCGAGAGGGTCGCGGAATCGACGTCGGCTCCCGCCGGGATGAACGACAGATCGAAGGCCAGCAGGCCCACCTGCGGGCCCTCCGGGAGCGTGTTCAGGACGACGTACGGGTAATCGCCGTACGGCCACGAGACGCCGGGCTGGACATGCGCGTCCGCCACGCTCCCGTTGGTGCCGCGCTGCACGACGACGCACTGCGACTGGACCGGGGGCTCGCAGGCGTTGCCGATGCCGTCGTTGTCGGCGTCGGCCTGGGAGGGGTTGGGCACCGCCGGGCAGTTGTCGCACGAGTCGAAGACCCCGTCTTGATCGGTGTCGGCGGCGACCACGGTCACCCGATCGAGGAGCGTCCCCTGGCCGTTCGAGAGGCCCAGATCGTTGAACTGGAGGCGCGTCGTCGCGCCGGAGGCCACGAGGGTATAGGTATAGTAGACCCACGCGGAGCTGGCGGTCGTGAGCGTGGCGACCTGCTGGCCGCCCCAGACGATGCCGAGCACGTTCTGGTTCGCGCTGGTGCCGGGGCGCGCGGCGAAGGCGAACCGGAGCTGGTACGTCGCGCCCGGGACGGTCGTGAGATCCTGGTAGATGCCGCTCGAGTTGCTGGCGTCCAGCTCGACGTGCTGCTCGCCGTGCGCGGGGCTCATGCCGCTCGCGTGGTCATGGATCTGGATCTGTCCATAGGCGGCCTGCCAGCCGTTGATCGAGCTGTAAATGGCCGAGTTGTTGCGCGTCACGTTCGGCTCTTCGAAGCTGCCGTTCCTGACGATGTCGCCGGAGGGCAGCACCGAGCAGGAGACGAGCGCCGCCGCGCCCTCGCCGACGGCTTCATCGTTGTCCTCATGCGGCTCGGCGGCCGCCATGCAGCCGGAGATCATCGAGGCGAGCGCGAGGACAGAGACAGAGACAGAGACAGAGGCAGAGATCGACGGATAGGTGGTTCTCATGGGAGAGCTCCTCGTTGCGGCGCCGGCATGGCGGCGCCGCGCCGTGCGGCGAGCTGCCGCACGCTATGGATTGAAAAACGTATTTACAAAGTATGAGCGATGCTGATAAACTGTTGGGTTTGCCGCGAACACGGACCGACGAAGGTCGTTATTCGTCCATCAGCGCGCGCGGCACGACGGCACGACGGCACGACGGGACGGCCGTTGCGAGGCGCTCGCCTCGCGCATCGTGCGCCGACCTCGAGCTTCCTCGACCGAGGAGGCCCGCGTCCCCTGGAGGAGGACCACCGGCCTGGCGATCGATGGACGGAGTCGGACGAGCGCGATCACGAGCATTTCTTGCAACTGCCAGCCGAGGCGCTGTCTTCGTTATATCATGAAATGGGCGAACGGATCACCATCATTCGCACCCGGTGTGCAAATCGAGAGATGGAACCACAGAGGCGCAGAGGGCACAGAGGGAAGAGGAGAGAGAACAAATTTAAGAGAGATAAAATTTTACAATCTATCCTCTCTGCCTCCTGAGCCCTCTCTGCGCTCTCTGCCCTCTGCGGTTCCCATTCTCCCCATCACGGGACCAGGGGGCGGCGGGGATCGGCGGGATCAGCGGCCCTGGCGGCCGCGAAGCCCGTCGCACACGACGGCCACGAGCCGGCGGGGCGCGCCCCCCTCGCCCCGACAGCGCTCCATCGAAAGGCACCCCAGGAGGAGGGCCTTCACGTCCGCGGCGTCCACGTCGCCGCGCACCGCGCCCGCGCGCTGCGCGCGGCGGAGCAGCTTGCCGATCGCGCCGAGGAGCTCGTTCTCCACGACGGCCTCGCGGTCGAAGCCGGCCGCGGCGATCGCGTCGCCCAGCGCCTTGTTCGCGAGCCCCGCCTCGACCGCGCTGGAGAAGAAGCCGAAGAACGCCGCGCCCGGATCGTCCGCCGCCGCGAGGGACCGCGCCCCCTCGATCAACCGCTCCACGCGGTCGCGGACGATCGCCAGGGCCAGCGATTCCTTCGTCGGGAAGTGCCGGTAGACCGTCCCCGCCCCCACCCCCGCGCGCCGGGCGACGACGTCGATCGGCACCTCCAGGCCCTCCGAGGCGAAGACCTCGACCGCGGCCTCCAGGATCCGCGCCCGGTTCCTCCGGGCGTCCGCGCGCAGCGGCCTGCTCCCGGCCTCGCGCTGCAGCTCGTCGCGCTCGGGCGGGGGGGTCTTGTTCGCCGGCATGTCGAGACGCCTCCTCGCTCCCCTTGACAAACGGGGCGCGCGTTCCGATTGTCACAACCGGAACGATGGTTCCGATTTTATCCGAGGAGAGGGCGATGGACCAAGGAAGAGATTCTCGCGCGCGGTGGACCGAGGCTGACATCCCCAGCCAGGCGGGCCGAGTCGCGGTCATCACGGGCGGAAACACCGGCATCGGCCTCGAGACGGCCCGGGCGCTGGCGGAGCGCGGGGCCACGGTCGTGCTCGCGTGCCGCGACCTGGAGAGGGCCGGCGCCGCGGTGGCGCAGATCGAGGCCCGCGCCCCGGGCGCGACCGTGCGCGCCGTGCGCCTCGATCTCGGCGCGCTCGCGTCGGTCCGCGAGGCCGCCGGCGAGCTCCGGGCCGCGTACGACCGCATCGACCTGCTCATCAACAACGCCGGCGTGCTGTCCTTCAAGCGCGAGGTCACCGCCGACGGCTTCGAGCTCCAGCTCGGCGTGAACCACCTCGGCCACTTCGCCCTCACCGGCCTCCTGCTCGACCGGCTGCGCGACGTGCCGGGCTCGCGCATCGTGACGGTGGCCAGCATGGCGCACCAGCAGGGCGCCATCGACTTCGACGACCTGCAGTGGGAGCGGTCGTTCCGGGGGTTTCCCGCGTACGGGCGGTCCAAGCTCGCGAACCTGCTGTTCACCTACGAGCTCCAGCGCCGGCTCGCCGCGGCCGGCGCGAAGACGCTCGCGCTGGCCGCGCACCCCGGCGGCTCGAACACCTCGATCGCCCGCAGCGCGCCCGGCTGGGTGCGCGCCCTCGGCAAGATCGCCAAGCGGTTCGAGCTCGGGCAGAGCGTCCCGATGGCCGCCCTCGCGTCGCTCCGCTGCGCCGTCGATCCGGGCGCGCGGGGCGGCGAGTACTACGGGCCCCCGGGCCGCTTCGGGATCTCCGGCTTCCCCGAGCGCCTCGAGTCGAGCGCCCGCTCCCACGACGAGGTCACGCAGCGCCGCCTCTGGGAGGAGTCCGAGCGGCTCACCGGCGTGACGTACGGCCTCTGACGAGGACGAGGCCCCGTCGCCCGACGGATGGCGCGCGGCGAGGCCCGCTCACCCCTCGTCCGCGGTCTGCTCCCGGAGCGGCACGAGCAGCCCGAGGAAGGCGATCGAGAGCGCGGTCCCCAGGGCGAACAGCCCCGCATAGCCGAGCCGCTGGGCGAGGGCGCCCGACAGCCACACCGCGGGCGATTTCCCGAGCACCTCGACGCTCGCCAGCAGCGTGTAGTGCGTCGCGCCGACCGAGCGCCGGACGCGCGACATCATGAAGGCGAACACCGCGGTCGTGAGGGCGCCGCCGAAGAGGTGCTCGGCCACGGTGACCGCGATGACGGCCCCGGCGGTGGGCGGGCCGGCCGCGGCGAGGGCCCACTCGCCGGCCATCGCGGCGGACCGGAGCGCCGAGGTCACGCCGACGGCGGCGAGCAGCGGCACGCGCTGCGCGAGGAGGCCGCCCGCGAGCGAGCCGGCGATCGAGGCGACCAGGCCGTACGTGCCCACCCAGAGGCCGATCTGGTGCGGCGGGAAGCCGGCGTCGACAAGGAAGGGCTTGAACATCATGTCGACCATCGCCTCGCCGAGCTTGTAGGTCCCGAGGAACGCGACGACCCAGAGCGCGCCCGGCGCCCGCAGGGCGACGGCGACCGTCGCGAGCACCTCGCGCAGCGAGCGGCGCGCGCGCGCCTCGACCTCGCTCGCGGGGGGCTCGCGCAGCGCGAGCGAGGCGAGCACCGAGGCGAGGACGAGCGCGGCCATCGCGCCGAACTGGCCGCGCCAGCCGATCCACGCGCTCGCCCAGACGAGGAGCCCGCCGGCGGCGAGCATGCCGACCTTGTAGCCGACCACCTGCGCCGCGTTCGCGAGGCCGAGCTCGCCGCGCCCGAGCAGGTCGATCGCGAGCCCGTCGACCGCGATGTCCTGGGTGGCCGCGAGCAGGTTCATGAGGAAGACGAGCGCGAGCAGGGCGCCGAGGTGGCGCGACGGCGGGACGAACGCCGCGGCCGCGCACGTGAGCGAGAGCAGCACCCCGAGCGGCAGGATCCACGAGCGGCGCCGGCCGAGCCGCTCCCACCCGAAGCGGTCGACGAGCGGCGCCCAGAGCGCCTTGGCGACCCAGGGGACCGCGAGCGCGCCCGCGAAGCCCACGCCGGCGAGGGAGACGCCGCTCGCGCGCAGGAAGACGGGCAGCGCCGTCGCCTGGAAGCCGAACGGGATGCCCTGAGCGAAGTAGAGCGCGGCGAGGGCGGCGATCTTGCCGGCGGACGTTCGGTCTGCCACGACCGACAATCGTAACCGAGCGGACGAGCTTTGGTCGCGCCAAACACGGATGCTGGCGCAGATCTCGATTCGGCCGCGGGCGCGGCGCGACCTCGATGAGCACGCCGCACCGACCTCGATGAGCACGCCGCACCGACCTCGATGAGCACGCCGCACCGACACACGAGGTTTGCCGACCGGGCGAGCCCGCGCCGATGATCGCCGACACGTTCTCCCCGCGATCGCTCGCGCCGGCGGGCACGGTCCGAGTCAGGTGGCTGGGCACGGCGGGGTTCGCGATCGAGCACGCGGGCGCGGTGGTGCTCATCGATCCCTACCTCACGCGCGCCTCGCTCCGCCGCTGCGTGCTCGGCCGGCTCGCCCCCGACGCGGCCGCCGTCGCGCGCCACGCGCCGCGCGCCGACGCCGTGATCGCCGGCCACACGCATTTCGATCACGCGCTCGACATCCCGGAGATCGCGCTCCGCACCGGGGCGACCGTCTTCGGCTCGCGCTCCGCGGTGGCGCTCTGCCGCGCGTCCGGCGTCCCCGCGGCGCGCGTGCGCGACGTCGAGCGCGCGCCGGGCGGCCAGCCGGTCGTCGCCGAGGTCGGCCCGTTCGAGCTGCGCTTCCTCCCGAGCGCCCATTCGCGCCTGCTGCTCGGCCGGGTCCCCTTCCCCGGCGACATCTCCGATTGCGACGAGGTCCCGCTCCGGGCCGAGCGCTACCGGTGCGGCGCCGTCTTCGCGGTGGAGATCCGGGTCGCGGGCCGGCGCATCGTCCACCTGGGCAGCGCGGAGCTCGTCGAGGCGGGCCTCGATTGCAGGGAGCCCGACCTGCTCCTGCTCTGCGTCGCCGGCTGGACCGCCTCGCGCGGCTTCCCCGAGCGCGTCGCACGCGCCCTGTCGCCGCGCGCGGTGCTCTTCTCGCACTGGGACAACTTCTTTCTGCCCCTCGAGCGCCCCGCCGTGGCGCTGCCCGCGATGCAGGGAGAGCGCCTGGCAGAGCGCCTCGGCCGGGCGGCGCGCGACGTGAAGATGGGCGTGCTGCCGCTCCTCGGCGAGCTGTGGATCTAGAGCGGTTTTTAGCTGGAACTGACACATCGTCCTCCGTCTCTCGTCTCCGTCTTCCGTCTCCGTCTTTCGTCTCCGTCTTTCGTCTCCGTCTTTCGTCTCCGTCTTTCATCTCCGTCTTTCGTCTTCGCTCTTCCGTGCGCGTGCGCGTGCGCGCTGACTCCGGGGAATCGCGCACGCGCACGCGCACGAAGGACGAGCACGGGAGACGGGAGACGGGAGACGGGAGACGGGAGACGGGAGACGGGAGACGGGAAACGGGAGACGGGAAACGGGAGACGGGAGACGGGAGACGGGCTTCTTGCTGCGCCGCTGCTCGAATTTCAGCAGCTCACCAACACCATTGCTGCTCCAGCAGCAGCTCCGCCGCAGCGCGACCGGCAGGCTCCTCGCCGCTGGCGATACCCGCTTTCGCAGGGCGACCGCGTCCGTTATAGTGGACGCGCCGTCACTCGATAGCTTGCGAGGGACGCCAACCGGAAGGGAACGTCGCATGAAGTCCTTGTTGAGATTGCTCGCCCTCGTGCTCGCGCCGCTCGCCATCGCGCTGAGCGCCCGGGCCGCCGAAAAGCCCAGCGAGATCCGCGTCTCCAACCCCGGCGTGGGCGTCGGCAATCGCCCGGTGGTGGGGGGCTCGGCCTGGGCGCTGCTCAACCTGCGGGGCGCGCTCGAGAGCGAGTTCAAGAGCGACGGCTTCCCGGTGCGCTGGAACTTCCTGCGCGGCGCCGGGCCGGCCGTGAACGAGACCTACGCCAACGGGCTGACCGACTTCTCGCTGCTCGGCGATCTGCCGTCGATCATCGGCCGCGCCGGCGGCCTGAAGACCCGCATCCTCGCGAGCGGGCCGAAGACCAACCTGTACATCGCCGTGCCCGCGGACTCGCCGATCCAGAGCGTCAAGGATCTCAAGGGCAAGCGCTTCGCGGTGTTCAAGGGCACCTGCCTGCAGCTCTCGGCCGCGCGCATCCTCGAGGCCCACGGGCTCAGCGAGCGCGACGTCCGCGCCATCAACATGGACAACGCGACGACCAAGGCGGCCCTGGCCACCAAGGACGTCGACGCCGCCATCGGGCTCAATGACCTGCTCGCCCAGCGCGATCAAGGCCTCGTGCGCATCAGCTACTCGACCAAGGGCGACCCCCGCTACACCTGCAACAGCACCATCATCGGCTCGGACGATTTCATCCGGAAGTACCCCGAGGTCACAAAGCGCGTGGTGCGGCAGTACGTCCTGGCAGCCAAGTGGCTCGCGGATCAGGACAAGGACCTGAGCGAGGCGTACCGCCTCTGGGCGCGCTCCGGCACGCCGTTCGCGTCGTTCAAGGAAGACTGGGCCGGCGAGTCCGCGCGCGAGAAAGACAGCCCGCTCGTGGACGCGTACGTGGTCGCCCGCTACAAGACGAGCATCGCGGACGCCAAGCGCCTGGGCTTGATCCGCGCGACGTTCGACTTCGAGCCGTGGGTCGATCGCAGCTTCCTCGATCAAGTCCTGAAAGAGGAGAAGCTCGAAGGTTTCTGGAAGCCCCGCCCGGCGCCCTGACGGCGCCTCGAGCCCGGAGCGAAGCTGCCGGGTGAGGCAGAACGGATCGCCGCTGCCAGCCGCCGCGCGCGGCGCTGGCGGCGCTCGGCGAACGGCGTACACTGGCGCTCCGAGATGACGACCAACGACGATGTCGTGGTGATCGTGCGCGAGCTGGACGTCGTGGTGGAGCGCGCCGGCGGGCTGTTCCTCGGCCGGCGCGGCGCCCTCCCGGCGTTCGCCGATCCGCCCGTGTTCCTCGGCAGGTTCGAGGATCGCGGCTGGTACGCGGCGCGCGCTCGGCCCGACGTCGCGCTCCCGGACGAGCTCGCGTTCGCGTCGGTCCGCTCCCTGTTCTCCGAGCTGCCCGAGCCCACGCTGAACATCCTGGGGCGCGCGCTCGCTGGCGTCGAGTTCGCCGAGACGCACCGCCACTGCGGGCGCTGCGGGACAGCCACCGAGCCGGGGCCGGCGGCGTCGGACGCGCGCGAGCCCAGCGCCGGGGAGCAGACGCGGCGCTGCCCGAGCTGCGGCTTGAGCGTGCACCCGCGGATCGCGCCCGCGGTGATCGTGCTGGTGGAGCGCGAGGACCGCGTGCTCCTGGCGCGCAGCGCGCGCTTTCCGCCCGGGCGCTTCAGCGCGGTGGCAGGCTTCGTGGAGATCGGCGAGTCGCTCGAGCAGGCGGCCGCGCGCGAGGTCGGCGAGGAGGTCGGCGTTCAGATCCGCGATCTGAGGTATTTCGGCAGCCAGCCGTGGCCGTTCGGCCGCTCGCTGATGATCGGCTTCTCGGCCACGTACGCCGGCGGCACGCTCACCCCGGACGGCGTCGAGATCGTCGAGGCCGACTGGTTCTCGCGCGACCAGCTGCCCGACCTCCCGCCCAAGGTCAGCATCGCGCGCCGCCTCATCGACGCCTTCGTCCAGCGCCCCACGCCGCGGCCTTGAGCGACGCGCGCGCGGCGCGCCGACGGGACAGCGCCTCTTCCGGCGCTCCCTATTTCACGGCCTGCTCGTTCGCGTAGGGGTTGAACTCGTTCGTGTAGAGGCGGCTCAGGGCGATCTCGCCCGGCTTGAGCTCGCCGCTCTTCACCATCCAATCGAGCCAGATCTGGAAATCGCGCTCCGCGATCGAGCCGCCCTTGCCGGCGACGCCGTAGCTGCGCCAGAACCGGATGGCCGCGTCCTCCTCGTTCCGACCGCGCTTCTTCATCAGCGCGATGAAGCGCTCCACCACCGTCTCGCGCGGGGTGCTCCGGGCCCACTCGATGGCCTTGGCCGTCGCCTCGACGAAGCGCCGCGCGGTCTTGGGATTCTCCTTGATGAAGCTGGTCTTCATCACATAGCTGCCCGCGGTGAACTTGCCGTAAAGCTCGTAATCCGAGAACAGCGCGCGGACGCCACCGCGCTCGAGCGCGCGATCCCGGTAGATGTCGCCGAGCGACGCCACGTCGACCTGCTTCTCGCGGAGCAGCTGCTCGCCGTTCACCGGGGGGACGACGAGCAGCGTGATGCGCCGGGCCTCCTCCAGCGTGATCTGGTTTCGCGACAGGAACTCCTTGACCATGAACTCGCTGTGAGCGCCGAGCGTGTTCATGGAGATCGACTTGTCCAGGAGGTCGCGCGCGGCGCGCAGCGGGCTGTCGTTCAGCACGTAGAAGCCGCTCTGGCGCTGCTCGTCGACGCCGTAGTAGCCCGCGACGGCGATGATGGGCGCCTTGGCCGCGATCAGCTTGATGATGGCGCCGTTGAAGGCGCCGCCGAAGTCGGTGTCCCCGGTGACCACGGCCTGCACGCTCTGCGGGCCGCTCACCGTGCTGCCGATGAAGTTCAGGCGGATCGGCGCGAGGTAGCCGAGATCCTCCGCGAGCTCGATCGGCGACACCGTGCCGTTGTTGCCCTGATACCGGAGCTCGAGCGTCTCGAATTCACCCTCCGGTCCGGCGGCGGAGGCGCGCGACGCCTCGTCGCGCGAGCAGCCCGCCGCGCCGCACAGCGCCAGCAGGACGAGCAGGAAGATCACAGGCGACGCGGCGCGGAGCAGGCCAGGCCGGACGGGACGCGAAGGAGCCACGTCCGCAATATTGGACAACCATCCGCTAAAATGCAAGCATCCCCGGCAAGCATGTCCTCCAGCACCTCGCCTGCCTCGTTCCGTGTTGCCGTGCTCGACGACTACCAGCGCGTGGCGCGCTCGCTCGCTCCGTGGGACTCGCTGGGCGCGGGCGTCGAGGTCGAGTTCTTTCACGATCACGTGGCCGACGCGCGAGCGCTCGTGAGCCGGCTTTCGCCGTTCGATGCCATCGTGGCGATGCGCGAGCGGACGCCGTTCCCGCGCGCCGTGCTCGCCGAGCTCCCCAGGCTGCGCTTGCTGGTCACCACCGGCGCGCGCAACGCCGCCATCGACGTGGCCGCCGCGCGCGAGCTCGGCGTGGTCGTGTCCGGCACCGGGGGCCTGCCCTACCCCACGGCCGAGCTCACCTGGGGCCTGCTGCTCGCGCTGGCGCGGAACATCCCGCGCGAAGATCGCGCGGTGCGCGCCGGCGAATGGCAGACGAGCCTGGGAATCGGCCTGTCCGGCAAGACGCTCGGGCTGCTCGGCCTCGGCCGCCTCGGCGCGCAGGTCGCCCGGGTCGCGCTCGCGTTCGGCATGCGCGTGACCGCCTACAGCCAGAACCTCACGCGCGAGCGCGCCGCCGAGCACGGCGCGACGCTCCTCCCGCTCGACGAGCTCTTGGCGGGCGCCGACGTGGTCAGCATCCACCTGGTGCTGTCCGAGCGGACGCGCGGGCTGCTCGGGGCGCGCGAGCTCAACCTGCTCAAGCCTGGCGCGCTGCTCGTGAACACCTCGCGCGGGCCGATCGTCGACGAGCGCGCGCTGATCGACGCGCTCGCGAGCGGTCGGCTCGCCGGCGCGGCGCTCGACGTGTTCGACACCGAGCCGCTGCCCGCGGAGCACCCCTTGCGCCGGCTGCCGAACACCGTGCTCACCCCGCACCTCGGGTACGTCACCGAGGAGACGTATCGTATCTTCTACCGCGATGCGATCGAGGACATCGCCGCGTTCCGCGCCAACCAGCCGGTGCGCGTGCTCTGATCCTGCGAGCGCTCGTCTACGGCGATTACGGCGATTACGGCGATCTCGAGCGGTGGCTCGATATCCGCGCACGCCTGGTCCAAAGCGACGCCGAGGCTACAGCCCGAACACGCGGACATCGCCGCTGCCGCGCCAGGACCAGCAGGCGATCTCCCCGCTCGCGAGGGCGGCGCAGGTCTCGTCGTAGCCGACGGAGACGTGAACGACCTCCCCGGTATCGACTTCCTGCGGTGTCGCCGTCGAGGAGGCATCCCAGCAGACGAGCCTGCCGCCCTGCCGCACCGCGCAGGTCCGGTTGTACCCGGCGCTCACCTGAATGGCATCGTCGATCCCGAGCACGTGGAGCGGCCCGCGGGCGCCGTCGTCTCCCTGGGTGTCGCCGCCCCAGCAGACCACCCTGCCGGACGCGAGGCGGGCGCAGTCGTGCGTCCACCCGGCCGTGATCTCGACGGCGCCCTCGACACCCTCGACCTTCACGGCCGTCACCGCCTCCTCACCGGTGGTGAGCCATCCCCAGCACGCCACCTCTCCGGTGGCCCGCAGCGCGCAGGTGTGGTCGATGTTCGCCGCGACCTGCACCGCGTCGTCGAGGCCGGTGACCGCGACCGGGGCCTGCGTCTGCCGGACGCCCTCGACGCCGAGCACCGGCGCGGGGGACGGGCCGCCCCAGCAGACGACCTTGCCCAAGCTGCGGACGCCGCAGACGTGGTGATGACCCGAGGACAGCTGAACGACGTCCTTGACGTCCCGCAGCATGAGCGGCTCCGCGCTGGACACGCCGACGGGAACGGCCTGCCCGAGCTGCCCTTCGTGGCTGAAGCCCTGGCAGGAGACGCGCCTGGTTGCGTGGAGGAAGCACATCTGCTCGGCCAGGCCGGACGCAGCGACGATATCGTCGAGGCCCGGCCGCTCGACCGGACCGCCGCTCAGGCGCTCTTCCAGCGTGACGCCGCCCCACCAGCAAAAGACCTTTCCGGAGGCGGCGACGGCGCATTTCGGCGCGCCCGCCGCGATGCGCACGGCGCACTCCGCGGCGACGCAGGAGGGCGCAGACACCGGGTCGGGAGGAGCGCCGCCCGAGCCGGTCGGGGACGCGCCCTCGCCGCCGGCACCGGAGCCGCCGGTGCTCACCACGGCAGGACCGCCGCCGGTGGCGCCAGACGTGTCGTACGGGACGATCTCGACGGAACCGCAGGCGGCCAGAGCGGCGGGGAGCGCGACGGTAGAGAAGAGAGGAGCGACGATGGAGCGGGGCATGGGATCCTCCGTTCGGCGGGCGTCTCCGCCGAACGGAGGAACTATGGAAGCGGGCGGCGGGGGCGCTCCTTAAGGAGACCTTAAAGCGATGCCGGCCCCGGCGTGCCTATCGTGATGAGTCGCTCGGCGCGCCGACCTGCGCGCGGAGCCCGGCGCGCCCCGGCTCGGCCTCCGGGCCGGGGGCGCGCCGACGCCGGCTCACGGAGCGAGCGCCGTCTTGTCGAGGCGACCGAAGTCCCAGACCACGGAGGAGCCAGGACCGTAGTCGACCCTCACCGGCTCGTGCGCGGCGAGCCGGTCGAAGGCGGCGCGCGGGAGCACGAACTGGACGGTGTGGAGATCGCCGTTCGGATGGCGCGCTCGGATGCTCCGCTCGGCGCCGACGGTGAGCACCAGGCCCGTGGCGCGGAGGTCGAAGAACTCGGCGCTGGTGAGCGTGAGCTCGACGGCGTCGGGGCCGCTGACCTTCAGGCTCTTGATGGCGTTGCCGGCCGTGATCCGCCGCGGCGCGAGGGCGGTCGCGCCGGCGGCGCGGGCGATGGACATGGGCGGCGCCGCGCTCGACAGGGCGGGGGCGAGCCGCGCCGCAGCCGCCGGCGCTTCGGTGGTGGCGCGCGTCGCGCGGAGGTTCGCCACGAACACGCTGTTTCCGTTGAGCGGGGTGGTGAAGGTCAGCCGAGCCCCGCGCACCGAATCGAGCGTGGCGCCGGTGAACAAGGACAGCGGGATGCGCGCGGTCGGCAGGGTGCTGCCGCCGCGCGGCGGCGGGCCGAGCTCCAGGTAGTCGCCGATGGCGACGGCGCTCGATCGGCTATCGTCGGCGTTCACGAGCTCCACAAGGAACGACGCCTCGGCCGGGTCGGAGCCCCAGCTGCGGTCGGCGCGGAGATCGAGGGTTTCGTACCCCGTGAGATCGAAGCCCGTGCCGACGGGGGACCAGTTCGATTGGAAGAACGTCGAGCTGCCCTCGACCACGTCGTGGATCCAGGCGCCCGAGTGCGAAGGATCGTGTCCGCTCAGGGAGATGTGCTCCACCGTGATGGTGCCGCCGGTGGTGTTCGGCAGGCCGTAGGAGCTCGTGCCGGTCGGGCCGATGAAGTCCTCGAGCAACAGGCTGTCGGCGGAGTCGCCGCCCGGGTGATAGCCGCGGCGAACGCGGAAGGGGACGTTCGGGAACGGGAAGGCGGGGTCGAACAGGGCGTTCGCGGCCTCGTCGCGGTCCACGCCCACGTTGGCGGTGAAGAAGGAGACGGCCGCGAGGCGCCCCGTCTCGCGCTGCGCCGGCGACCCGTACTCCGTCGGGTCGAAGAGCGCCTCGTGATCGATGCAGCCCGTGATCCCGCCGCCGTTCGCGTCCGCGAGCTGCCACTCGCTGTTGTAGTAATTGTGGTTGGCGCCCCACACATGATAGAAGGACTTGAAGAGGGGCTCCGGCTCGGGGATGCTCATCATGCGATCGAACGGGCGCAACCCGGGCAGGTCGCTCAGGTCCCAGTCGCAGGCCGGCAGGATCACGTTCCAGGCCGTCTGGTCGGCGTTCAGGCGCTGGCCGTTCTGGCCCTGATCGGTCGGGCCGATCTCGAAGATCCCGCGGAAGCTCACCGGGCTCTCGATCAGCGCGGGCCACGGGCTGCCGCTCCGGCGGTATTCGTTGTAGGCGAACCGCACGGCCTCGCCGCCGCGCGAGTGCCCCATCAGCCCGACCTGGTCGAAGTCGATGCGATCGTGCAGATCCACGCCGAGCGCCGTGGGGGTCGGCTCGGCGCCGCTGTCCCAGCGGCTCAGCCGCTCCAGGTGGCGGAGCAGCAGGCGCCCGCGCGGCCCGATGACCAGCTCGTCGGTCGGCGAGCTCGAGGCGGCGTGGATGCCGCGGTTCGTGTTGATGGACACCACGAAGTAGCCGCGCGCGGCGAGGTCCGTGGCGATGTAGTCGTAGCCGCGGTGGTTGGGGACGACGACGTAGTTCGCCGGGCACGTCCCGGTCGCGGCATACTGGTTGTTGTTGTCCACCCGCGGGTTCTGGCCCGTGCCGCAGGTGGGGTGGTTTCCGTGCATGAACACGAGCAGCGGATACTGCCGGCCGGCCTCGAGGCTCGCTGGGCGGTAGAAGGACGCCCAGAGCTCGGTCGCGTAATCAGGGCTGACCATCGCGTCGACCGCGGCCGGGAACTTGTACTCCGCGATCGCCACGCCGTTGCCCATCGGCGGCAGGTCGCTGCTCACCGACAGGATGACCGGCTGGATCCCCGGGCTCGGGATGTTGGCGCAGAAGCCGAGCTGGACGTTGCCCGACGCGGGGATCGCCGCGTTGCTGCCCTGAGGGGTGACCGTGATCTGACCCGTGGTTCCGCTGAACGTGCCGTTCCAGCTCGAGAAGATGGCGCCCGAGCCGACGTCGAGCCCGACGCTCCATGTCCCGGTCGTGGCGCTCGCGTGCTGGTTGCTCACGGTGATGGTCGTGCAGTACCCCTGACCCCACTGCGAGTCGATCACGAGGTTGGCGCTGATCCCGTTCGCGCCCTGCAGCGCGGCCTGGGATGCGCCGATCGGCTCCGTCGAGCCTTCGCCGCATGCCGGCACGAGCGCCAGCGCTGCAGCGGCTACCCACATGTCCCATCTGCTCTGGAGGTTGTGCATAGATCTTACCCAAGTTGATGGCAAAGCGCCCCATCGTCGCGCCCTGGTTCGGCAGGGCGACGACGCGGCTGGCCCTCGGCTCCGCGAGGGAGGCGTCCAGCGAGCGCGGACACAGAAACGACGATGCCCTCGTCACGAGGACACAGGAACGATAAGCCCGCCGAACCGGTCACCCGTGTTGTTAGACGCGAATTTTCGTCTCGTCAATGGGCGCGCTACGTCGTATTCCCGGCATTCGCCATCACGGCCTGCGCGCGCGCCTCTCGAAGTCATCGTGTGAAGTATCGTAAAGAACCATGAAGTTGACTCATGGCTTCCTCACGAGAGCTCCCTGCGCCGCCGGCGACTCTGGTGGATGGTTCGACGGGTCGAGCAGCAGGCTCAGCGGCTGCCGTCCGGCCTTCGCGCGAGCGCCGCGCCGTGGCGCGCGGCGCTGCTCCCATGCGAGGACGCAGAGCGTCAACGTCGACGGAGCGACGTCAGGTTCGCGAAGCTGCTGGTTCGAAACACGCCACACTTTTGGAGCCGCGCGGTGGCGCCGTCGCTGTTGCTGAAAATGTTCAAGCCTCGCGCTGCTTTCTCGCGAAACGGCGCCTCCGCGCGCCGCCGTGCGCCGGTATTCAGGTGTATGTTCCGCGGCATGCGGGCGCGTACCGTGGCCGAGTCTTTCGCACTGCTCACGCTGGCGGCGACCCTTGTCGCGGGTTGCTCTGGATCTTCTGACCCCGGAGGCGACGGCGGAGCGACGGGCTCCGGCGGGCTGCCGAGCGCGAGCGGCTCGACGAGCGGCGGCGCGGGCAGCGGCGGCGGCTCGACCACGGGCGGCACCGGTGGCACGAGCGTCGGCACCGGCGGCGCCAGCGGCGGCACCGGCGGCGCGGGCAGCGGCGTCGGCGTCGGCACCACGGCGGGGGCGGGCGGCGGCGGAGCGGCGGGTAGCGGCGGCGGCGGCGCGGGCGACAGCACCGGCACGGGCGGCACCGCGAACCCGGGCTCGGAGCTCGGCACCGGCGCCATGGAGGGCTCGGGCAGGTCGAGCGAGCGGTACGAGACGGGCCTGGTCTCCCGCGATGGAAGGCCGTACGTGCTCATCACCAACGGCTGGGGCCCCGGGTTCGACAGCCACACCGTCTCGTGGGAGGGCACGTCGTTCACGGTGGAGAGCATGAGCGGCTCTGCTGGCTCGATGGGGCAGCCCGCCTCGTATCCGACCGTCTTTTGCGGCCGCTACTCGGTGAGGGAGGTGCCCGATTGCGGGTTGCCGACGCCGAGCGCCTCTATCACGAGCCTGCGCACCGGCTGGCGCTGGGCCAAGAACGGCAACGAGGGCCAGTACAACGCCGCGTACGACATCTGGATGGGCAACGGCACGCAGCTCCAGGGCTACCTCATGGTGTGGCTGCGCGATCCGACGCGCTTTCAGCCCGCCGGGCAGCCGAACCCGGCGCACCAGGGCGTGACGGTCGCGAACGTCCCCGGCACGTGGAACATCTGGAACGGCATGGTGAACGGCCTGCCGATCACGAACTGGGTGCGCGCCGAGGGCAACGACAGCTACGAGATCGAGTTCGATGTGATGGACTTCGTGCGCGACGCGCAGACGCGCGGGCTCAGCGTGCCCGGCAACCAGGTGAACGCGGTCGCCGTCGGGTTCGAGATCTGGGAGGGGCCGATCACGAACCTGAAGAGCGTCGATTTCTACGTCGACGTGAACTGAGGTGGACTGACGTGGACTGACGTGGACTGAGCGCGCGCTTCGAGCCGCGGGTTGAGGTCGACTTCCATCTCGTCGAAGGTGATCTCATGCGCGTCATCATGCGATGGACGCGACGGCTGGGGAGAGACGGCGCTTCATGCAGCGCTTACGACCTCAGGGATTGAACGTCGCGACGAAGATATCGGAGCCGCCGGCGTGGGGGATGGGGCCGGTCCCGAAGTCGACCGCCGCGCTCGCAGCGCCCGTGAGGGCGATGGTGCCGGCCGGAGAGATCGTGATGCCACGCGCGCTGGCGTCGAAGCCGAGGGTCCAGAGCTCGGCGCCGCTCGGATCGAGCTTGGCGAGCCCGCTTCCGGCGACGACGATGTTACCGGCGGCGTCCAGCGCGAGCGTGTCGCCGAAGGGGATCGAGTCGCTGAACACGTAGGCCCCCGCGGCGTCCAGCTTGAGGAGCACGGGGCCGGCGGGCAGCACGCCGCCGCCGAGATCGACGGTCCCGTCCGTGACGCCGGCCACGAAGACCTCGTCAGCCGCATTGACGGCCACCGACCAGGCCGCCTTCCCCGCGCCGCCAGGGGGAATCGACGGAGCCGGCGCGAACGGGCGGCTCCAGAGCACGGCGCCGGTCGGGTCGAACTTGCTGACCGTGAGATACCCTGCGGCGGACTCCGGCGCGGTCACGGTCAGCGCGTTGCCGGCGCTGTCGATCGCGAGATCGGCGTAGTAGAACGGGTGGCCGTAATCGTCGGGAGGGGGCGTGATCCTGTGGTTCCAGAGGACATCGCCGCCAGGGCTCAGCTTCAGCAGGTAGGCACCGTCCGTCCAAATGTTGACGAAGACCAGGTAGGTGTTGCCGAGCGCATCGACGGCGATCCGCTCGGGAAAGCTGTAGATGTCGATCGAGTCCGACGGGTAGATGGGGGCTTGACTCCAGATGACGTTGCCATCGCGGTCGACCTTGGCCACGAAGGCTGCGGCATTATGGGCCGGAAAGGGGGGGAGGCACTGGTTCAACACCCTGGCGCCGTCCGGCCAGTATGTGCCGGCGAGCAGGAGGTCGCCGTTGCCGTCGACGGCCATGACGAGCGGATGTCCGCTGGGCAGGAGCTCGCTCCAGAGCGGCGCGCCCGATGGATCGAGCTTGAGCAGGAAGTGGCCTCCGAGCGAGTAGGGGCCGCTCAGAGGGCCCGCGCCGAAGTCGACGGTTCCTGTGAAGGTGCCGGCCACATAGTAGTTGCCTGCGTCATCGCTCGCGATGTTCAGGCCCTCGTCGGCGCCGGTGCTGCCGAACCCGCGCGCCCACGACAGCATGGGGCAATGGGGGTCGCCGTCGCAGTTCTCGTCCTCCGGCGTGGAGCAGATGTCCTCGGCAGGCGTCACCTCGCCCACGCAGTCGCCGAAGCCAAGGCCGTTGGGCCGGCAGGTCTGCGTCCCCGCAGCGCAGGGTCCGACGCCCCTGGTCCCGGCAGGGCCGGTGTAGCACGCGATGACCGAGCCCGGCACGCACGTCTCGGACGGGCCGCCACCGCCGCCGTCGCTGCCGCCGCCTTCTCCCTCTCCGCTGTCGCCGCTCGCCGGCGGATTGAATGTGGCAGCATAGATATCCATGCCTTCTGTATACGCGATCGGGCCGGTCCCGAAGTCCACCGGGCCACGTACAACGCCGGTGACGGCGACCGCGCCGTTCGGAGAGAAGGCGATGTCTCCTACGGAGGCCGCGAAGTCGAGCGTCCAGAGCTCGGTGCCGCTCGGGTCGAGCATCGTGAGCCCGCCCCCGCCGAGGAAGATGTTGTCCGCGGGGTCGACCGCCACGTTGCCACTGCGGTGGACGGGCAGGGTGAACACTTCTCCGCCGTCCTGATCCAGCTTGATGAGAGCTCCCTCGGCCAACACGAGGATCTCGCCCGCCGAGTCGACCGCCACCTTGTCACGGTAGCCGTCGCCGGACAACATCCGGGACCAGAGCAAGTCGCCATCCGGAGAGAACTTCGAGACGTACGTATAGAGGAGAGTATAGTTGCCACCGATACCTGCGAGATCCACTGTCACCACGTTGCCGGCGCTGTCGAGCACGAGGTTCCTGTGGAAACTCGGGGCACCCGGAGTTCTACGCCTCCAGAGGACATTGCCCATCGCGTCCACCTTCACCACCGCGGTCGCGTCCTCCAGCTCGATGGCGAGGTACGCGTTGTCGAGAGCATCGATCGCCATCTGCGTCACCGCAAAATCATACGGGGAGTAGAATTTGAATCCGTCGCTCCAGATGTGGTTGCCGTCGGGGTCGAGCTTGGCCATGAATTGCCCAGGACGATGGGACGGATCCGGCAGGGCGCACCCGCCGAAGCCGGGGTCCCTGCCAGTGGCAGACACGCCGCCCGTGTAGTTGCCGGCGATCAGGACGTTGCCGTTTCCGTCCATGGCCAGGGCATCTCCTGTCTCGCGCAAGGGCGTGCCGAAGCGCTTGCTCCAGAGCGGCGCGCCGGAGGGGTCGAGCTTGAGAAGGAAGACGTCACTGTCGCCGGCGCTGGTCAGAGGGCCGGTGCCCAAGTCGACCGTTCCTTCGAAGGAGCCGAGGATGTAGTAATTCCCCATGGCGTCGACGGCGATGGACGATCTGATATACGTGGCCTCGATGCCGAACCCGCGCGCCCAGGCGGCCGGTCGCGGGCAATGGGGGTCGCCGTCGCAGCTCTCGTCCTGCGGCGTGGCGCAGACCTCCGCAGCAGGGGTGATCTCACCCGTGCAGGGCCCGTAGCCGAAGCCGTCAGGACGACAGGTCTGCGTCCCGGCCGTACAGCGCCCGACACCGATGGTCCCCTCGGGGCCGGAGTAGCACGCGACGATGGATCCCGGCACGCATGTCGCGGTGGTAGCGGAGCCGCCGCTCCCGGTCGAGGTGCTCTCGTCGCCGCCGCCGTGGCCTGCGGAGCCGCCGCTCCCCGTGGCAGCGGGGCCGCCGCCTTCTCCTGTGGTCGCGGAGCCGCCGCTCCCCGTGGCAGCGGGGCCGCCGCCTTCTCCTGTAGTTGCGGAGCTGTACCCGCCGCCGCCCGCGGCGCCGCCGCCGCTGCTGCCCGGCGCGCTCGGATCGCATTCGTTCGTGGGGCCGAGGGCCGCGAGGAGCACGGCGGCGGAGGCGCGCCGGTGAAGCCTGGATCTCGAACCGATGGATTCGGAGGCTCTGGCCATGCCACCTCCGATGCTCGCGGCAGACGCCACATTCAACCCGCGAGCGAGAATGACGCGCGTCCGGGGGCTCGAGGGCTGGCAAGCTCCCCCTCGGCGCTGGCTCGCAGCGGCGGCCGCCCACCGTACCCGCGCTCGTCCCGAGCGGGTTCCTCCAGGCGCGTTCGCGGGGGCCGCCCGTGGCGCCCGGCCGGCCCGGCGCGCTGGCTGGGGAGGCTCGACCCCTCGCCATGAAGGCCGATTCCTGCGCAATCGCGCGGCCGCGCTGGTATCAGGGCCGTCATGACGACGATGCGCGCCAAGCGAACGGCCTCGGCCCCTCGTAGAGCCCCCGGCGCGGCCGCTCCAGCGGTCGCTGCTCCGCGTACGGCGCCGGAGCGAGCCCATGTGCTCGACGTCCCGTTCGCGATGCGCGCGGTCGCGTCCGCGAGCGGCGCGCGCTGGGACGCGGCGCACGGCGTGTTCGTCGCTCGCGCAGAGACGCTCCCGCCGGCCCTCGCGCCGTTCCGCGCCGCGCCATACTCGTGGGAGCGACGCATCGAGCGCGAGCTCAACGACGACCCAGCGCCCGCGCCGGCCGCCCCCGCGGGGGCGATCGTCCTCCGCCCGCACCAGCTGGACGGCGTGCGGGCCATCGCCGCCGCGAAGGCCGAGAGGCGCGCCGGGTTCCTCCTCGCCGACGACGTCGGCCTCGGCAAGACGATCACCGCCTGGGCCGCGGTCCTCCGGATGCCGGACGTCGCGACGGTGCTGATCGTTTGCCCGCTCGCCGTCGTCGCGCACTGGCGCCGCACGGTCGAGGCGATGGGCGACGCAGGCAAAGAGATCGTCATCATCAATTATGATCGGCTCGGCAAGCTCTTCGAGGTGACCCCGGAGGCGCGGCGGAGGATCCGATCGAAGAAGGGCCTCGCGCGCGCCGGCAGCGCCGCGGAGTTCGACGTGGTGATCTGGGACGAGAGCCACCGCTGCAAGAACCCGGCGGCGGCGCGCTCCAAGCTCGCGGTGAAGCTCAACGCACGCGCAGGGTTCGTGCTTTGGCTCTCGGCCACCGCGGGGCAGAACCCGCTGGAGCTATCGTATCTCGCGCCGCTCTTGGCGAGCGCGACCGGGAGCCGCTCCGCGGATCTCAAGGACTTCGAGCAGTGGTGCGAAGGCCAGGGGCTCGGGGTCACGCGCGGCGCGTTCGGCAGGTGGGACTGGCGCGGCGATCCGGCGGACTGCGAGAAGGTGCGCGCGCTCCTGTTCGACGGCCGTCCCGCGGTGGGGATGCGGCGTCGCCCGGAGGACGTGGCCGGCTGGCCCGAGATCAACCGCATCCTCACCCCCATCGAGCTCGACGCCTCCGCGCGCGAGCTCTACGCGCGCGCGTGGACCGCGTTCCGCCGGGAGATGGAGCTCGTGCCGAAGGGCGCGAACCCGAGGTCGGCCCTCGCCGCGACGCTGCGCCTGCGGCAGAAGAGCTCGCTCATCCGCGTGGCGGGCACCGTGGAGCTCGTGCGTGAGCTGCTCGACAACGGGCATCAGGTCGCGGTCTCCGTCGCCTTCCTGGAGACGCTCGAGGCCGTGCAGGCCGCGCTGGCCCGCGAGCGCGTCCCGTGCGCGCTGATCCACGGCGCGATGCCGGCCGGCGAGAAGGAGGCCGAGCGCCTCCGCTTCCAGCGCGGCGAGCCGCGCGTCGCGCTCTTCACCGTGGAAGAAGGGATCTCGCTCCACCAGGGAGAGCACAACGAGGTCCCGCGCTCGGAGGTGATCCACGATCTGCGGTGGTCGGCGATCCAGATGGCGCAGATCGAGGGCCGCTGTCACCGCGATGGACGTTTCGCGCAGGTCTACTGGGCCTATGCCGACGGCACCGTCGAAGAGAAGATCGCCGCGATCGTGTGCCGCAGGATCCAGTCGATGAAGGCGATGGTCGGCGACGACGTCGAGACGATGCACGAGATCGAGCGGCTGCTCGCCGGAGCCGATTGAGGCGCGCCCGCATCTGCGAGCAGGCGCGCAGAAATGGACAGAAGAAGTGCCTGAGCTCCTGTTGAGCTAGGGCGCTTGACATCATTGACGAAGGCGCTGGCTGGAGGGGCATGCCAGACATGATCGCGGAACGTCCCCTCGAGCTGACACTTCCGAGCGGGACGCAAGAAAGCATTGTTCCCAGAGTTCAAGCTGACCGCTCCGTGACTCCGGAGCGGTGGAGCGTGTCGCGTGCCCCGGGAGGGAGCGGAGGGGTGTCATGGGAGAGGTCGTCACGTACGAAGGGTACCTGTCTCTCCCTCGGTCCTCACTCCGGGAGGGGGGGCACGATCTGGTAATACGAGTTGGCGCCCCAGCACTGGACCATGCCGTTCGTCCTCAGCGCGCAGGCGTGGTCGGCACCGACGGCGATCTGGGTGAAGCTGCCGGACGGAGCGCTCGCGGTAGCACCATAGATGTGCCCCCAGCAGGTCACCGTGTTGTTCGACCTCAGCCCGCAGGAGAAGTAGTTGCCGACGCCCACCTGGGTGAACGTGCCCGACGGCGGCGTGGCCCGGCCGTACAGATCGATCCCCCAGCACTTGATCGTGCCATCTGCCTTCAGCGCGCAGCTATGCGCGTAGCGCGTGCTGACCTGGGTAAACGAGCCCGTGGTCTGGTCGGCGCTCTGACCGGAATAGTTCTCTCCCCAGCAGTTGATCGTGCCGTCCGCCATCACCGCGCAGGCGTTCAACAACCCCGCGCTGATCTGGGTGACCGTGCCGGAGGGGGTATCGACCGTCTGGCCATGGTCGTGGTAGGGGTCCTGCCAGCAGTGCGCCGTGTGGTCGGTCCTGATCCCGCAGGTGTGGGAGCCGCCCGCGCTGACCTGAAGGAATTGGCCGCTGGGCACGGTGATCGTATCTGATTCAAGCGATCCCTGGCAGGCCACCGTGCCGTCCACCTTCACACCGCACGTGTGGGTCTGGCCGGCGCTGATCTGGGTGAACGTGTGCGGGCTCTCGTCGCTCCGGCCGTCCCAGTTGGCGCCCCAGCATTTCAGCTTCCCGTCGGCCTTCAAGCCGCACGTATGATCCCTGCCCGCGGTGATCTGGGTGAACACGTCGGTGGGCGGCACGGTCCGGTCCGACATTTCCCATCCCCAGCAGTGCAGCCCCATGTGGATATCTACGCCGCACGTATGATCCCTGCCCGCGCTGATCTGAACGAACTTGCCGACCGGCTCCGAGGTCTGGTTGTGCGTGTTGTTCCCCCAGCAACGTACGTTCCCGGAATCGGTGATTGCGCAGCTATGTCCCATCCCTGAGGTGACCTGCCTGAACGTGCCGGTCGGCGTCGAGGACTCCACGTCGTCCGCGCCCCAGCAAACCACTGTACCGTTCGGCCTCACGCCGCAGCTATGGTTGCCCCCGGCGCTGACCTGGATGAACGAGCCGACCTGCTGGGCGGACTGGCCCTCGCTGTTTGCGCCCCAGCAAACCACCAGGCCGCTCGTCCTCAGCGCGCACGAATGGCTGCCGCCCGCGCTGACCTGCGTGAACGTCCCGGTGGGCGGCGCCAATTCTAGAGAGGAGTCGATGCCCCAGCAGGACAGCGTGCCGTCGGTCTTCACCCCGCAGCTATGGTTGCTGCCCACGCTGACCTGCGTGAACGTCCCGGTGGGTGGCGTCGACTTATCGAAGAGGTCGCTGCCCCAGCAGGACACCGTGCCGTCGGTCCTCACGCCGCAGTTGTGACTGTCGCCCGCGCTGATCTGGGTGAACGTCCCGGCGGGCGGCGTCGCTTGTAGAGAGGAGTCGCTGCCCCAGCAGAGCACCTCGCCGTTCGGCCGCAGCACGCAGGAGTGCCAGCCGCCCGACGAGACGATGTTCCGCCCGAAGGTGTCGCTGGGAGGGTTCCTCACCCCGGCATCCACGCCCCAGCAGATCATCGCGCCGTCAGTCCGCGTGGCGCAGTTGTTCCCGTACTGCACGCTGATTTCGGTGAACGTGCCAGTGGGCGGCAACACTGAGACATCGTACACAGAGCTGTTGCCCGAGCACGCGATCTCTCCGTTCGTCTTCAGCCCGCACACGTGGTTATCTCCCACGCCGACCTGGGTGAACGTGCCGGAAGGGGGCGAAAACAACGACGACCCCCAGCAAGCGATCGTGCCGGTCATCGTGACGCCGCAGCCGCGGCCACCGCCGACGCTGATCTGGCTGAACTTCGAGGAGAGCGACAAGGAATTCCCGGTGTACCCTTGCCCCCAGCACACCACATCGCCGTCCGCCTTCAGCCCGCACGAGAAGTGGAGCCCCGCGTCGACCTGGACGAAGGTGACACCAACGGGCGGCGAGGCTTTGTCGAGCGTGTCATCTCCCCAGCACACCGCCGTGCCGTCCACTTTCAGGCCGCAGGTGTGGAAGAGGCCTGCGTCGACCTGCACGAACTCCTCATTGGGCGCATCGAGCTGACCTTCGTTGTTGCGCCCCTTGCAGTATACTGTGCCATACTCGTACAGCGTGCACGTGTGATACCTGTCTACGCTCACCTGATAGACATTCTCGTCAGACCATGTAGACTGGCCCTGAGCATTGCCCCCCCAGCAGGCGAGCGTGGCGTCCGGCTTCACCGCGCAAGCATGGGCATAGCCCACGCTCAAGCGAGGCTTGCGGGCGCGGATGTCGAGCGGCGTGTCGTCCGACACGAGCGCCTGCGGGGCCGCGATGAGCTCGGAGTCGTCCGCGGCGAGCTGCCCGGGATCGTCTCCATGGCACCCGAGCACGGACAGCGCGACCGCCGCGAGCGCCAGCCAGACAGAGGGCCTCCGCGCGGATGCATCGCGCGGGGGCGGGGTGAAGGGATCGCCGTCGCGCGAGCGTACGGCGAAAGAATCGTTATCTGCTTCGAGGGACATGAGGGAAAGCACCTCCAGGCCGGTCCGGAGCGCCAGACCGGCGCGAAGCGACGGACGTAGAGAGAGCGGCCCCGGCGGGCCCGGGTCCGCGGCTGCCCGGCGTCGCGCCGTGGTTCGGACCGGCGCCGGGCGCGCGCCCGTCTTGCCGTTATACAAGCGGCGTGCCAGTCCGCCGCAGGCGCGTCGCCCTCGCCTCCAGGCGCTCCTCCGCGCGCGGCGCCTGCCACGGCCAGGAGCGCGCCGCCCGGGAGGCGCTCCGTCTCGATGACGCCGCGCCGCGTCCCGGGGGACGTGTCACGCTCTGTCCCGTGACATGTCCTGGTCCTACCGTGACATGTCACGCTGGCGGACCCCGGGCTCGACGAGCCGACCGCGGCGCAGCGGCGCCCGGGCGGGCGCGCCGCAGACAGCCGATTCCGCCATCGGTAAGGTCGGATTCATCCGGCGGCAACCTGACGCGAGACTTGCTGGTATCATGTCTCGCTTGGATGATGCGCTGATTCGGGAGCGCGCTTTCTGTCGCACGTCGACGGGTCATGGCCCGAGAGCATCGACCGCGACCGGGGCGAGTCCGCGCTTCGCCTGTCCTTCGTCGATGGCGCGCCCAACATCGTGCTCGAGGCACCCCTACTTTGGTACAGCGCGGGGACGTGGCCGACCGCTCACCCCGGACAGGCCGCGTCGCACCCCTTTCCGCCGCAGTCCACGCCGAGCTCGTCGCCGTTCTCCACGCCGTCCTTGCAGCTCGGCTCCTCGCACGCGCCGGCCCAGCAGACGCCGCTCGCGCAGTCATCTCCCGACGTGCAGCCGCCGCCGTCCGGGCAGCGGCGGGGGCATGAACCGCTGCAGTCCACGCCGGTCTCGTCGCCGTTCTTCACGCCGTCGTCGCACGTCGGCGCCTTGCAATGCGCCATCGTGCAAACCCCTGATTGACAGTCCGTCCCGGCGTCGCATGGATCCCCGTCCCTGCACGGCGCGCAATCCCCACCACAGTCCTGAGCGGTCTCTCCGCGCCCGGCGTCGAACACCATGTTGACGCAGTGGGGCGGGACGCAGAACACCCCGTCACACGCCAACCCTGCAGCGCAGTGCAGCGTAGGATCGTCGTGGAGGCACTCGACGCACCGCCCCTCATGGCACCGCCCCGAGCCGGAGATCGGGCAGATCACCCCGTCGAGCAGCGCGTTGAGCGGCCGATCATAGTCGCAGAGATCGTTCGTGCACTGGTTGCCGTCGTTGTACACGTCGTACGCCGGCACGCTGACCACGCGCCCCTCCTCCGTGCACTCGTCCTGCTTGCAGTCGCCGCGGAGCTGCGAGGCGAGCCGGCCCGGCTTGATGTCGAGCTCGCATTTCCCCTCGACGCAGCGCCCCGCGCCGCACCGCGGGTCCGGCGGACCGGGGCACTCCGCGTCGGTCTCGCATTGCGCCGACGGGTCGATCACGCCCGAGCACTCCGCCGTCCCCTCCGCGCACTCGTCGCAGGGCCGGCACATCAGAAAGCAGCCCGGCTCCTCCTCGCCGCGCGCGCAGCACACCACCTTGCCCGGCTCGGCGCACGTGCAGCGCTCGTTGATGCACACCGTCCCCGGCGCGCTCTGCCCCTCGGACAGGCAGTCGTCCGTGGTCGCGCAGTCGCCCCCCACGTAAGGCTCGTCACCACACGCAAAAGAAAGCGCCATACCCGTGACAAATAAAATTCCCCCGATACAAAGCTTGACAGAGCTCATCGTGTGTCCAGTCCTCCGGCACAAGGCTGGGCAGCCGGCAGCCCCGGCGGCCCCAATCCGCCGGGAGAGTCGTTGGCCTGATCCTCGAATGGGCTCACTATGCCGCGCTCGGCGCGCGGCCGTCACGCAAGTTTTCGCCAGTGAGCGGCGCGCGGACGCCGCCGTCCGATCACGCGCGGGTCAGGCCAGGATCGATGTCGATTTCGTGGTTAGAAGACGCCGCTGACCGTAAAGCCATCCGCGGACACCCGCACATCGGCCTGAGCGCGCGGGTAGAACGTGTATCCGAGCGTGACCGCCAGGACCGCGCCACCGGTGATGAGTCCGGCCACCCCGAGCTGCCGGAAGGTGCGCATCTCGCCGTGGGCGGCGGCGGCCTGCTGGCACATCGGCCAGCGCACGCGGAAGCAGCCGTTCGGCCCCGCGGCGCGGGCGGCGGCGAGGACCGCCTCCTCGCGCTTCTCGGCGCCAATGAGCAGCACGCCGCCGGCCGCCGCGAGGGTGGCCGACAGGCCGATGCCGCCCGTGACGAGGGTGCCGTCGGGCCTCGGCCGCGCCGGCGGAGGCGGCGGGGGGCTCGTCAGCGTCGCGCGCGGGCCTTCGGCAGGCGGCGGTTCGGCCGGCGACGGGGGGAAGGTGAGGCTCACCTCCCGCGTCTCGCCGCGCGGGACGTCGACCTCGGTTGAGGCCGTCTTGCCGTCCAGCGCCGCGCGCACGACGCGGCGCCCGGGCTCGACGGGGATGGGCGCGTCGCCCTCGATCTCGGCCGGCGCGCCGTCGATGGTGACCGTCGCGCCCGCGGGCGCGAGGATGCGGAGCTCGCCGGCGAGCTGGCGCGCGCGGGCGAGGTCGACGAGCCGCGACTCGTAGAGCGCGCGCTCGTCGGGGGTCCGCGGCGCGCGCATGATCTCCTTGCAGAGCGACAGCCAGCGCACGGCGGCCGGCATGTCGCCGATCCGGAACGACAGCGCGCCGATGTTGCAGGCCGCCACCTGGGAGCGCTCGAGCTTCCACACGGCCATCCACAGCTCGCGCGCGTCGGCGAGCCGCCCCTCGTCGACCGCGGTGTGCGCCTGCGCCACGAGCCGATCGCGGGCGCCGGACGGCGGCGCGGCCATGGCGCCCGCCGAGGCGGAGAGGAGCGCGGCGCCGAGCGCCGACGCGACGGCACGACGGATGTTCCTGTGCATGGAGATGGGCCTCCTCGGCCCTGGCTCGGGCTCGCGCGGGCGCCGCGGAGCCGGCCGCCAGGGATGCGGAGGCTCACGTACCAGAAGGATGGCAGCCGTGAAAGCGCGGCCCCACGGACGGGGATCAACCCCCACCGGAACCGGTACTGCAGGGGTGGGAGTGGCGGTCGACCCTCCCGAGAGGTGGCCTTGCACCTGATCGAGGGGGGGGTTCGACCCCCTTCACGCCTGGCCCGGCATCTGGTCGCGTGGAGGTCGACCCCCGCGGGACCTGGCCAGCAAGACCCACGCAGGCCGCGCCAAGCACGGGTGGTGACCTACTTCGAACATGGAAGGCGGGAAGAGAAGATCAAGGATCTTCCCGCCTTCATGTGAATCGCTCCGGGGCCATTGAGGCCACCACCCAACGACGAACTTCCCCTCGGCTGTGGACATGCTCGCGCCGCTGGTTGCGCCCGGAACAGCCCGACGGCCCGAGTTGTCGGATCGCCCGGGCGCCGTGAGCAGAGGCGATCTCCCCCGATGCCCTCGACGCCCCGGTGATTCTCCTCTTCCGAGGGCGATCCCCTGTGCGCGCAACGCCGGGGTTCGGCGCGGAGGCGGGCTCCGGATGGAATGGACCGGCACTTGCCGCCTCTCCCGGCGCGTGAGCCGCGCGCCCACGGGCGGAGGCCAGGCGGCGGCCGGACATCGCCGGCGGCCAATGCACCGCACGCGCGGCAGGAGAGGCGCGCGTGAGAACGTCCATGAATGTCGTGATGACGCTGTGTGTGGCCGCGGCGCTCCCTGCGGCAGGCGGCTGCGCGCGTGGCGCCGGCCTGGACGACGAGGGCCGCTCCATCGAGCCTTCGGCCCCACCCCCCGGCGCCGCGACGCAGCGGCGCGACGGCCGCGGTTGGACGATCACCCAGACGGCCGACTTCAACGCCGACAGGATGGCGGATGTGGTCTGGTACGACGCCGAACGAAACCGGATCGCCGTGTGGTTGATGAACGGAAGCGACCTCCTGGCGCCCGGACCGTTCATCCCGGGGCCCGGCGGCGACGGCTGGATCGTCTGGGCGAACGATTTCGACGCCGACGAAATGGCGGACCTGCTCTGGTCCCACGACGAGCGGAACCTGATGGCGGTCTGGCTGATGGACGGCAGCCGCCTGCGCGCGCCCGGACCGTCCATTCCGGGGCCGATCGGCGATGGCTGGATGGCCCTGCCCGGCGATTTCAACTTCGATCGAATGTCGGATGTGCTCTGGATCGATGCCGAGCACAACCGGATGGCGGTCTGGCCGATGAACGTTACCCAGCCGCTCGCGGCGGCGCCCCCGATCCCGGGGCCGATCGGCGGCTTCGCCTTCGGCTTTCCGATCGACGTCGATTTCGATGGAATGGCGGATGTGGTCTGGAACGATATCGAGCGGAACCTGCTGCGGGTCTGGCTGATGCACGGAAGTCAACCGCTCGTGGAAGGACCGGCGATCCCCGGGCCGATCGGCGACGGCTGGGTCGCCGGCGGCGTGGGCGACTTCAACGCCGACGGCATGCTCGACGTACTCTGGAGCAACCGAGAGAGAGGGCTGATTGCCGTCTGGATGCTGGAGGGGACCCAGCTGCTCGCGGCGGGACCCGTGATCCCGGGGCCGATCGGCGACGGCTGGGAAGCGCGCGCCGCCGGCGACGTCAACCTGGATCGGATGGCGGATGTGATCTGGCAGAGGGCCGGGACGGGCGAGATGGCCGTGTGGCTGATGGACGGGAGCCGCGTCCTCGCGCCGGGACCGGTGATCCCGGGCCCTTACGGCGGCGGCTGATCGGCCGCCGCCGGTCGTCGCGACGCGCCCTCACGATCCGGCGCGCAAAAACGCCGCCTTGATCCGCTTCTTCCCCCACCCCGAGAACTTCACCGTCGCGATCGGATCCGCCCCCGGGTCCACGCTCTCCACCACGCCCGGCCCGAACCGCTCGTGGAACACCCGCATCCCGCGCCGCAGCGCCACCCCCTCGCCGCCCTCGCCCCCCGCGTCGACCGCCTCCCGCTCGACGTACCGCTCGCCCGGCGCCCGCTCGACGCGGTCCACCCCGCGCGCCGCCGGCGCCCTCGCCGCCTCGCCGTCCCGGGCGAACCGCGACCACGCGAGCCGCTCCTCGGGCTGCGCCGCGGGCCTGCGGCCCTCCCACGAGCCCCGGCCCTCCCACGCGCGCTCCCCGGAGCCGCCGAACCTCCCCCCGGACGCCGCGTACCCGCCGCCCCCGACGTCGACCCGCCGCTGCGCCATCATGGACGTCGGCGTCGCCATCGGGCGCACCGACGCCGGCGGGAGATCCGCGAGGAACCGGCTCGGCAGGCAGTAACGCGTCTGGCCGAAGATCGCCCGCCGCGCCGCGTGCGTGATCCAGAGCCGCTCCCGCGCCCGCGTGATCGCGACGTACGCGAGCCGGCGCTCCTCCTCGATGTCGCCCTTGCGGTTCGGATCCTGGCTCCGGAACGGGAACAGGTCCTCCTCCATGCCGGTCAGGAACACCGCGTGGAACTCCAGCCCCTTCGCCGCGTGGATCGTCATCATCGCGACCTTCGGCATGTCCACGAGCGCGTCGACGTCCGACACCAGGCTCACCCGCTCGAGGTAGCCCTCGAGCGTCGCTTCCTCGCCGGCGGCGATCGCCTCCTGCTCGTAGTCCACGATCGACTGCACGAGCTCGCGCAGGTTCTGGAGCCGCGCCTCGGACTCGACGCTGTCGTCCTGCTCGAGCATCCGCGCGTAGCCCGACCGCGCGAGCACCTCCTCCGCGAGCGCGCTCGGCGACGCGCCCCTCGCCTCGGTCATGAGCCCCTGGATCAGATCGCGGAAGCCGAGCAGGCTGCGCTTCGCCGCCGTGGCGAGCGGCTCGAGCTTGGCCCCCGGCATCGCCGACGGCGGCACCCGCCCCTCGATGATCGGATCGATCGCCTCGAAGAGCGACACGCCGAGCAGATCCGCCGCCTGGATGAGCTTGTCCACCGTGCTCTGGCCGATCTTGCGCGCCGGCACGTTGATGATGCGGTTGAGATCCACGTCGCTGCGGGGGTTGGCCACGACGCGCAGGTACGAGAGCAGGTTCTTCACCTCCGCCCGCTCGAAGAAGCGCGTGCCGCCGATGATCTGGTACGGGATGCGCGCCTCGCGCAGCACCTCCTCGAGCACGCGCGACTGCGCGTGGATCCGGTAGAACACCGCGATCTCGTTCGGCGACACCCCCTGCGCGATGAGCTCCTTGACGCACTCGACCACCCACGCGGCCTCGTCGTGCTCGCTGTCGGCCGCGACCACGTCGATCTGCGGGCCGTCCGCGTTCGCCGTCCAGAGCTCCTTCGGCTCGCGGTCCGACGCATGGCGGATCACGCCGAGCGCGCCGCGCACGACGTGCCCGACCGAGCGGTAGTTCTGCTCGAGCTTCACCACCGTCGCGTGCGGGAAATCGCGCCGGAAGCCGCGGACGATGCGCACGTCCGCGCCGCGCCAGCGGTAGATGCTCTGGTCGTCGTCGCCGACCACGCAGAGGTTGTCGTGGGCCTTGCAGAACGCCCGGACGAGCCGGTACTGCACCTGGTTCACGTCCTGGAACTCGTCGACGAGCACGTGGCGGAAGCGCGCCCGGAGATCCTCGCCGGCCAGGCTCGTCGGGTCCTCCGCGATGCGGAGCACGGAGAGCAAGAGGTCGTCGAAGTCCACCGCGTTCGCCGCCTTGAGGTGCCGCTCGTACGCCTCGAAGCACCGCGCGATCGCGTCGTCGAAATAGCCGTTCCGCTCGAACTCGCCGGGCCCCCGCCCCTCCTGCTTCTCGGCGTGGATGCGCGACAGCACCTGGCGCGGCGGGTAGCGCCGCTCGTCGAGGTTGAGCTCCTTCAGCACGCGGTTCATGACGGCGCGCTGGTCGTCGTCGTCGTAGATGACGAAGTTCTTCTCGAGCCCGGCCGCTTCGTGGTGCCGGCGCAGGAGGCGCGCGCACACGGCGTGGAACGTGCCGACCCAGAGGTCCTTCACGATGTCGGGCCCGATGAGCCCCTCCAGCCGGCGCTTCATCTCGGTCGCCGCCTTGTTCGTGAACGTCACCGCGAGGATCCGGTAGGGCGGGACACGGTGCGTCACGATGAGGTTCGCGATGCGGTACACGATGACGCGCGTCTTGCCGCTCCCCGCGCCCGCGAAGATGAGCAGCGGCCCCGCCGCGTGGCGGGCCGCCTGCGCCTGCGGCTCGTTCAGCTCCTCGTGGGGGAGGCCAGGCTCGGGCGGCGGAAAGGGGTCGGCGTCGGGTGCGGCAATACGATCCACACGGGGTCGCTAGCACGACCATCGCGCGAGCGGGAGCCCGGCCAGGCCCCTGGACCACCGCGCCGCTGCCCCGTTTTTTCCGCCGCAAAAAAGGCGCGCTCGCCGTAATCTGCCCCGCGCGTGCGCCGCCGACAGGGCACAGGAACGACGCGGCCCGGACGAGCGGCCCAGGAGAGATCATGCGCATCGCGCTCACGCACAACCTGAAGATCACGGGGTCCGCCGAGGAAGCGGAGTTCGACAGCCCGGAGACGATCGCCGCCATCGCCGGCGCGCTCGAGCGGGCCGGGCACGAGGTGGAGCGGATCGAGGTCAGCGGGCCGGCCTCCCGGGTCCTGGCGCGGCTCGAGGCGCTCCAGCCGGACCTCATCTTCAACACGGCCGAGGGCCACAAGGGCAAGACGCGCGAGGCGTTCTACCCGTCGCTCTTCGACGAGCTCGGCATCCCGTACACCGGCTCCGACGCGTACACGCTGAACGTCGCGCTCGACAAGTCGCTCACCAAGCGCGTCCTCGCGAGCTACGGCGTCACGACCCCGCGCGCCCGCCTCGTCAACCGGACCACCCTGGAGAGCGGCGCCCTCGACGACGTGAGCTTCCCGGTCATCGTGAAGCCGAACTTCGAGGGCTCCTCGAAGGGGATCCACCGGGAGTGGAGCGTCTGCGAGGACGCGCACCACCTCGCCGAGGTGGTCGAGCGGCAGCTCGCGCGCTTCGAGGCGGGGCTGCTCGTCGAGCACTACATCGCCGGCATCGACGTCGCGTGCGCCTTCGTCGACGGCCTCAAGGAGGCGAGCGGCGCGCGGCCGAGCGCCGCGGGCGTCCCCGAGGGGGTCCTCACGCCCATCGAGTTCGTGATCGATCCCCAGGTGGCGGGCAGGCACAACGTGTACGACTTCAACCTGAAGCACGCGAAGCCCGAGCACGTCACGCGCCGGCCCGCGCAGCTGCCCCCGGCGACGATCGAGCGCATCCGATCGCTCACCGCGCGCATCGTGCGCGCCCTCGACCTCAAGGACCACGCGCGCTGCGAGTTCCGGGTCACGCCGTCGTCGGCGCGCGGCCTGGAGCACGACGTGCACTTCCTCGAGGTCGACGGGCTGCCCACGCTCCAGCCGGGCGCCAGCGTCTTCGTGGCCGCGGCGCAGCGCGGCGTCGACTTCGACGGCGTGATCCGGGCCATCGTGAGGAGCGCCTGCAAGCGGCGCGGGCTGCTGCCGCTCCTGGAGAGCACCCCGCCGCGCCGGGCGAAGCGGACCTCGCTCCGCGTCGGCTTCACCTACAACATGAAGCGGAGCGACACGGCCGCGACCGACGGGGGCCCCGGCAAGGGGGGCGGGAGCGCCGCGAACGACTCCGAGGCCGAGTTCGACTCGCCGCGCACCATCCAGGCGATCGCGAGCGCCATCGAGAGCTACGGCCACACCGTGGTCCCGCTCGAGGCGACCCCGGATCTGCCGCGCGCGCTCGGCGCCTCCGGGGTCGACGTCGTCTTCAACATCGCCGAGGGGCTCCGCGGCCGCGGCCGGGAGGCGCAGGTCCCGGCGCTCTGCGAGCTGCTCGGCATCCCGTACAGCGGCTCGGACGCGACAACGCTCTCGCTGGCCCTCGACAAGGGGCTCACGAAGCAGATCCTGCGGGCCGCCGGCATCGAGACGGCCGAGTGGCAGGTGGTCACGACCGGGCGCGAGAAGCTGAAGCCGTTCCGCTACCCGGTGATCGTGAAGCCCAACGCCGAGGGGACCTCGAAGGGGATCACCTCCGCGTCCGTGGTCAAGGACGAGGCCGCCGCGCGCGCCGCGGCGAAGCAGCTGGTCGATCGCTACCACCAGCCGGCGCTCATCGAGGAGTACATCACGGGGCGCGAGTTCACCGTAGGCCTGCTCGGGGAGCGGCGGCCGAAGGTGCTGCCGCCGATGGAGGTCGTCTTCGTCGACCCGCCCTCGTACCCCGTCTACGGCTACGACGAGAAGCAGTCGGACACGCCGCGGGTGCGCTTCGAGTGCCCCGCGCAGCTCACGCCGTCCGAGCTCCGCCGCATCGAGAAGGTCGTGCGCGACACGTTCGCGGCCCTCGCCTGCCGCGACGTGGCCCGGGTCGACCTGCGCATGGCCAAGGACGGCCGGGTGTACGTCATCGAGATCAACCCGCTGCCCGGCCTGACCCCCGACTTCAGCGATCTCTGCGTGATCGCGAAGGTGGCGGGGATGGATTACCGCATGCTCATCGGCGAGATCATGGCCGGCTGCCTCAAGCGCTACCGGGACGCCCGCGCCTCGACGCCGCAGTCCGCGGGCGCCGCGGCGCCGCAGGCCGCGGGCGCCCTCGCCGCGGCGCCGCAAGCCGCGGGCGCCGCGGCGCCGCAGGTCGCGCCGGCCTCGCAGGCCGCGCCGGCCTCGCAGCCTGCGCCGGCCCCGCAGCCCGCGTCGGCCTCGCAGCCCGCGTCGGCCTCGCAGCCCGCGCCGGCCTCGCAGCCCGCGCCGGCGCCGCAGCCCGCGCCGGCCTCGCAGCCCGCGTTCGGCCCTGCGCTCGCCGGGCCGGCGCCGCTCGCGGCGGAGCCCGCGCCACCGTCGTCCGCGGCCTCGGTCATGGAGCGCGAGGTCGCCGGCCCGTGAGCGCGCCCTCGATCTCGATCAGGCGCCCTCGGCTGCGCGATCTCGGCGTCGCGATCGGCCGCTTTCCCACCGGTCCCGAGAACGCGATCACGGACGTCGCCGGCGTCCGGGTCCACCACGTGACCAAGGTCGAGGGCGGCGGCGAGCTCCTCCCCGGCATCGGCCCGGTGCGCACGGGCGTCACCGCGGTCATGCCCGCCGACGGCGACATCTTCCTGGATCGGGTCTTCTCCGCCAGCTACGTGCTGAACGGCGCCGGCGAGGTGACCGGCCTCGCGCAGATCAACGAGTGGGGCCTCTGCGAGACGCCGATCCTGCTCTGCAGCACGCTCTGCGTCGGCCGCGTCCTCGACGCGACCGTCGCGTGGCTCTCGCAGCGCCATCCGAAGATCGGCAAGGAGTACGACGTCGTGATCCCGGTCGTCGCCGAGTGCGACGACAGCTACCTCAACGACGCGGTGGGGCGGCACGTGACGCAGGCCGACGTCGACGAGGCGCTCTCCAACGTTCGCGGCGGTCCGGTGGCCGAGGGGTGCGTCGGCGCCGGCACGGGCATGCAGACCTTCCATTTCGCGGGCGGGATCGGCACCTCCAGCCGCTCGGTCCCGGTCGGCGGGGTCGACTCGATGGTGGGCGCGCTCGTGCTCTCGAACTTCGGCGATCGCGAGCTGCTCCGGGTCGATGGCGTCCCGGTGGGCCGGCTCATCAGCGATCGCTTCACGCACGTCCCGCGGCGGGGCCCTGCCGGCTCCATCATCGTGCTCGTGGCCACGGACGCCCCGCTCATCCACCGCCAGCTCGCGCGCCTCGCGCGTCGCGCCGCGCTCGCGATCGGCCGGACGGGCGGGTACGCGGCCAACAACTCGGGGGAGATCGTCCTCGCGTGGAGCACCGCGAACCGGGTGCCTCGCGTCGCCACCGAGCAATGGAGCGCCCCGCGGTCGAGCCGCTCGCTCAGCGTTCACCCCCTCGCGCCCGGGCGGCACATGGCCGAGCTGGTCCTCGACACCGAGATCGACGGCCTCTACGAGGCCACCGTCGACGTGGTGGAGGAGGCGATCCTCAACGCCATGTGCGCGGGCGTGGACATGACCGGCCACAGCGGTCACCACGCGCCCGCGTTGCCGCTCGACGCCGTGGCCGAGGTGCTCGCGCGCTACCGGCCGCCGCACCCCTGCGACCCTCCCCCCCTGCGCTAGCGCGGCGCTCCCTGCGCCGCGCTATTCAGGGTCGCCGTGGAGCAGCCACTCGTGCGCGGCGTCCTCGTCCCAGAAGCGCCGGAGGACCTTGTCCGTGCCGCTCTCGCGCGCGACGCGGTTGAGCTGGAGCGCGACGATGTCGCTCTCGATGATCTCGGCCACGCGCATCACCCCGAGCTCCAGCCCGAACTCCTGGACCGCGCGGATCTTCTCCGCCACTTCCGGGGACATCGGCCGGAAGCCCCGCACATCGGCCTTGATCTTGATCTCCCGCCCCTGGAGGCCCTCGCACGCCTTCCTCAGCTCGCTGACGAAGTTCTCCATCTCTTCGAGGCGGACGCGCCCCTCGAGGACGAAATCCACGATGGAGTGGATCCGGTCGACTTTGATCTCGAACACGTTGGGGGACCTCCTGCCGGTTCCCGAAGGGGCGGGATGGGGCCGCGTAATCATACTCCGGATCGCGCTGGGCGAGCCCCGGGATCGCGCCGCGCGCGCGGCGGCGATGCTGGCGGTCGGCCGTGGGGAGAACGCCGGGAGCGCGGACGGCGCCGCTCCGGCGCGGCGCGGACGGCGTGGTTTTCCTGGAAAGGCGCCGCGCGCCGCACGCCGCGCGCCGCGCCGGAGGGCCTGGAAGGCCCGCGGCGCGGGGCTCACGCGCGGCGCGCCGTGCGGGGCTCACGCGCGGCGCGCCGTGCGGGGCTCACGCGCGGCGGGAGCGCGCCGGGCGCCGCGCCTCCCGGGCGCCGGGCCCCGCCGCGCGCGGCGGCTCACGCCGCGCGCGCCTCGCCGGCGGGCGACTTGCCCCGCCCACGCCGCGCGGCGACCGCCTGCTCGTAGATGGCCGGGTACCGCGAGAGCAGCGTGGGCCACTGCCGCTCCTTGAGGATCCACTCCCGCGCGTTCTTGCCGACCCGATCGAGGCGCTCCGGATCCTTGAGCGCCTCGACGCAGCGCCGCGTGAGGTCGGCGCTGTCGCCCGCCTTGAAGACGAACCCGGTCTCGCCGTAGCGCACGAGCTCCCCCATCGCCGGCACGTCGCTGACCATCACCGGCCGGGCCATGGACATCGCCTCGAGCGGCTTCAGCGGCGTCGTGAGCGCGGTCGTCCGGGTCCGGATGCGCGGATACACGAGCAGGCTCGCCATCGCGTAGATGTTGAACACCTCGTCGTGCGGCACCCGCCCCGTGAACGTCACCTTGGACTCCACGCCTCTCTCGCGGGCGAACGCCTTGAGCTCCATCTCCTGGCCGCCGGCCCCCGTGATCACGACGTGCGCGTCCGGGATCTCCCGCGCGATGTCGCCGATCGCCGCGATGAGCGTCTGGAGCCCCTCGTACGGCTGGAACGTGCCGACATACCCGATGAGCCTCTTCCCGGCGAGCCCGAAGCGCTCCCAGGCGCCGGGCGGGGCCTCCCGCGGCGCGAACTTGTCCGAGTCGACGCCGTTGCCGACCACGTAGAGCGCGTCCGTGCTGCGCACCCGCGGCGCGACGGCGTTCTTCAGGCTCTCGCAGATCGTCACCGTCGCGTCGGCGTACTTGTAGACCACCGTCTCGAGGCCGGCCGCGATCTTGTAGGGCACCGAGTCCTCGGCGAACTTGCCCCGGTCGACGGAGGCGTTCTCCCAGAGGTCGCGCACCTCGTAGACGAGCGGCAGCCCGAAGCGGCGCGCCGCCGCGAGCGCCGGCAGCCCGACCAGCATCGGCGAGTGCGCGTGCACGACGTCGGGCTGGAACTCCCGAATCGCGTCCTCGACGCGCGCCTCGAGCGCCCGCACGAGCGAGAGCTCCCGGACGAGCGGCAGCTTCTTGCCCGAAGGCTCGCGCGTCCGCCAGTAGGAGATGCCGCCGATCTCCTCCTTCAGCGTGTCCCCGGACCCCTGCTGCGCCGACGTCACCACCGCCGGACGCATCCCGTGCTCGGCCTGATGCTTGACGATGTAGTCGCTGCGGATCGTGTACCCCGCAATCACCGGCAGCGACGTATGAAGAACATGAAGCACGCGCACGAACCACCACCCTTCTTTATGATGATGCGCCGCGCAGCCTACCCGACGCCGCCGCGACCGTCACGAGGCTCGTCCACGCCGAGGCGCGCCGCGCGCCTCGGCGAGCGCGGCGCGCCGTGCTCCTCGGCGAGCGCGGCGCGCCGCGCTCGATGCGGACGCACGACCTCGACGTCGCCGCCTCGCCCGGCGCCACCCCGCGCGCGAGGTGGCGATGGACGACCCGCCGCGGCCTCGCTGCGATCGCCGCGCGCCGGCCCGCGCGAGGCGACAACCCCGAGAGCCTAGCTCTCGCCTGCCCCGTTGCGGTACGCTCCGCCGCCCCATGACCCTCAAAATCGCGATCGTCGGCTGCGGCAAGATCGCCGACGGCCACATAGAAGAGATCCAGAAGATGCCGGAGCGGGCTCGGGTCGTCGCCGTATGCGACCTGGAGCTCCTGATGGCCGAGCAGATCGCGGTGCGCTACGGCATCCCGAGCCACTACGACTCGTTCGACCGGATGCTCGACGTCGAGAAGCCCGACGTCGTCCACATCACCACCCCTCCGCAGTCGCACCTGTTCCTCGCGCGGCGCGCCATCGAGGCCGGCGCCCACGTCTACGTGGAGAAGCCGATTGCGCTGAACCTCTCGGACGTGCGGCGCCTCATCGATCTCTGTACCGCCGCCGGGAAGAAGATGACCGTCGGCTGGGAGTACAACTTCGATCCGCCGGCCATCGAGATGCGGCGGCTCATCGGCGACGGCGTGCTCGGCGACCCCGTCCACGTGGAGAGCTGCTTCGGCTACAACCTCTCCGGCCCCTTCGGCGCGGCGCTCCTCGGCGACGGCTCGCACTGGGTCCATCGCCTCCCGGGCAAGCTGTTTCACAACAACATCGATCACCTGCTGAACAAGATCGTCGAGTTCGTGGACGACGAACAGCCGAAGGTGACCGCCACGGCCTACGCGCTCCGGGAGAAGCGGTTTGGCGACGCCCGCGACGACATGCTCGACGAGCTCCGCGTCACGGTGCAGGGCGCGCGCGTCAGCGCCTACGGGACCTTCTCGTCGCACGCGCGGCCGCCCGGGCACTTCCTCCGCGTCTACGGCACGAAGAACACGCTCCACGTCGACTACACGAGCCGCACGGTCACGCTCGACGCGTCGCCGAAGCTCCCGAGCGCCATCGGGCGCGTCGTCCCCGCCTTCGATCAGGCCCTCTCGTACCTGCGCGAAGGGGGCAAGAACGTGGCGCGGTTCGCCCGCAGCGACTTCCACTTCTTCTCGGGGATGAACCGCCTGTTCGGGCTCTTCTACGACAGCATCACGCGGGGCGCCGAGCTGCCCATCTCGTACCGGGACATGATCCGGGTCGCGTGGATGATGGATGAGATCTTCCGGCAGGTCCCGCAGGAGAAGGCGCGCACATGAAAGTCCTTGTCACCGGCTCGAACGGCTTCCTTGGGTCGGCCCTCGTCGACCGGCTGCTCGCCCACGGCGAGACCGACCTCCGCTGCCTCGTCCGCCCCGCGAGCAACCGCGCGCGGCTCGAGGAGATCGAGCAGCGCCGCGGCGTCCCCCTCGAGGTCGTCGTGGGCTCCCTCGCCACGAAGGAGGCCGCCGAGCGCGCGGTCGAGGGCATCGACGTCGTCTACCACGTCGCCGCGGCCATGGGCGGCGCGCCCGCCGACATGTTCCTGAACACCGTGGTCGCCTCGAAGAACCTGCTCGAGGCGCTGGTCCACACCGGGAGGTCGCCGCGCGTCGTCCTCATCAGCTCCTTCGGCGTCTACGGCGTGGCCGACCTCCCGCGGGGGTACATCGTCGACGAGAACACGCCCCTCGAGGCGAAGCCCGCGCAGCGGGATCTCTACTCGCAGGCGAAGCTCCGGCAGGAGAAGCTCTTCTGGGAGTACCAGGCGCGCTACGGCTTCCCGCTCACGGTGCTCCGCCCCGGCGTCATCTACGGCCCGGGCGGCAACGCCTTCTCCAGCCGCGTCGGGATGAGCCTGTTCGGCGTGTTCCTGCACCTCGGCGGCAGCAACATCCTGCCGCTCACGTACGTCGACAACTGCGCCGAGGCGATCGCCGTCGCCGGCCGGAGCGAGGTCGCGAAGGGGCAGGTCTACAACGTCCACGACGACGACCTGCCCACGGCCGACGTCTACCTCGCCCGCTACAAGCGCGAGGTGAAGCCGATCCGCTCGCTCAAGGTGCCGTATTTCGCCCTCGCCGGGATATCGAAGCTCGTCGAGCGCTACCACGCCTACTCGAAGGGGCAGCTGCCGGCGATCTTCACGCCCTACAAGGCCGCGACCTCGTGGAAGGGGAACCGGTTCGACAACACGAAGCTGAAGGCGCTCGGCTGGAAGCAGCTCGTCTCCACGGAGGAGGGCCTGCAGCGGACGTTCGCCTATCTCCGGGAACGCGCGACATGACGCGTCGGCGGTCGCTTGCGTCGTGCGCGCCCCTCGCGCCGCTCGCGCCGGTCACGCTAGCGCTCGGCCTCGCGGGCCTCTCCGCCGGCTGCGACCGGCGGATGACCCCGGGGCCCCCCGCGGTCCACAGCGGCGCGGACCCGCAGACGCAAGCCGCCGCCGCGGCCGTGCAGGCGGCAGCGCCGGGCGTCGCGGCGCCGCGCTTCGAGGCGCCGCCGGCCCCGCCCGCCGCGCCGGTCACGGGGCACCCGCGGCTCTGGGTGCGCGCGGCCGACCTGCCGAAGCTCCGGGCGCGCGCCACGCCGGCGAACCCGATGTTCAAGGAGCTCGCCGCCGTCGCCGCCGAGGCCGCGGCCGCGATGGACAAGGGCAGCATCCCCTCCGAGGGCGACTGCGAGTTCAGCCGCGTCTACTGCGAGGCGCACGCCGAGCTCTTCGCCTTCATGTCGCTCGTCTCGAGCGACGAGGCGGCCCGCAACGACTACGCCGCCCGCGCGCGGAAGATCCTCCTCTACATCGTCGACCGCGTGAACAAGGGGGATCCGAAGGATCCCTTCAACCACCCCAAGTTCTCGACCGGCGACCGCGCCCGCTGGGCCGGCGAGTCGTTCGGCCTCACGGTCGACTGGATCTACGGGTACCTCTCGCCCCAGGACAGGGCGGCGATACGGCCCGTCTTCCTGCGCTGGGCGGAGGCCCAGCTGACCTCGTCGACGACGAGCCACGACCACCCCGAGCCGGCGGGCAAGCTGAACGACCCGGCCCTGCTGAAGGAGCCGCGGAAGCGCAGGTACGCCGTGAACAACTACTTCACGTCGCACATGCGCAACCTCGCGCTGATGTCGCTCGCGTTCGACGAGGCCGACGATCCGCCGGCCCCGAACCACAAGGGCACCTACCCGCGGCTCAGGGACTACTTCGCCAACGTCACCGGGGCGTGGCTCTACATGACCGACAGCGTCCTCCGGAACGACGCGCGGGGCGGCACGCCGCCGGAGGGCTTCCAGTACGGCCCCGCGACGCTCGCCTACGTGACCCAGACGCTGCTCGCCATCCAGACGGCCGGCGAGGCCGACCCGGCGAAGTGGGGCCCGCAGGTGCACCTCGACGGCAACCCCTTCTGGCACGAGTTCATCCCGGCCCACCTCCACAGCCTGAGCCCCGCCGCGCCGGCGGGGCGGATCGGGCCGACCCACGAGGCCGCGTGGACGGGCGACGGCCAGCGCTACGAGTACACCGATCACATCGATCCGTTCGCGGCGCTCGGCCTCCACGCCCAGAACAGCGGCAACGCCGAGCGCCTCAACGCGCTGCGCTGGATGGCCGTCCACGCGGGCCCGGGCGGCGCCGCCGGCCTCGCGCGGCGCGCCCGCTCGCAGCTCGGCCAGGTCCACAAGCGCCACTCGATCCTGTACTTCCTGCTGATCGACCCGGCGGTCACCCCGACCGATCCGCGCCCCTCCGTCCCGCTCACGCACTACGGCCCCGGCATGGGCCAGGTGTTCGCGAGGACGAGCTGGGGCCCCGAGGCGGCGTGGTTCCAGTTCCAGCTCGGCTGGGAGCACATCGACCACCAGCACGGCGACGGCCTGAGCTTCGGCTTCTACCGCGGCGGCGAGTGGCTCACGAAGGAGCGCGTCGGCTACGGCGCCTTCTTCGGCAACTCCGAGCAGCACAACACCCTCGCCGTCGAGAACGACAGGAACCGCCGCTACGACGACCCGAACCGCGGCGGCCTGTGGCAGCGCGGGTCCCAGTGGCCGCTCGTGCACACGCACGATCCCCGGGTGCTCGCGAAGAGCTTCGCGCAGGACTACGTCTACGTCCTCGGCGACGCGACCGCGCTCTACAACTCCGACTACGAGGACATCCACGACGTCACGCACGTCAGCCGCTCGCTCGTGTGGCTCAAGCCGGACCACCTCGTCATCTACGATCGCGCCGCGACGGGCAAGGCGGGGCGGTTCAAGCGGTTCTTCCTGCAGACGCCGAGCGCCGCGCAGATCGCGGGGAAGCTCGCGACCGTCACGACGCCCAAGGGGCAGAAGCTCTTCGTGACCGCGCTGCTGCCGGAGAGCGCCGTCCTCGTGGCCGAGCCGTACAAGCCGACCGGCACGTGGGACACCAAGCCGGCCGAGTTCGAGCCGATGCTCGCGACCCTGAGGACCGAGCCGCCGGCGCCAATGCCGAAGGACGCGCGCTTCCTCCACGTGATCGAGGGGGCCGCCGCGGGCGCCGCGGCGCAGCCGGCGACGCTCGTGCGCACGAAGCAGGGCACGCCGTACGCGGGCGCGGCGGTGAAGGGCACCCTGATCCTGTTCCCGGTCGCGCTGGGCGCCGTGTCCCAGGTGCAGTTCACCTCGCTGCCCGGCGTCACGAGGCACCTCGTCACGGGGCTCACCCCCGGCGCCTCGTACGACGTGATCAGGAAGCCGGCGAGCGGCGGGGACGAGATCACGATCCGCCCCGGCTCCGGCGCCAGCGCCGTCAAAGCCGACGAGGGCGGTGTCCTCGCGCTCTGAGCCGGCGGCTTGTCCTCGGCGCGCCGCGCTGCGATAATTTAGCTTCCCTGCCCACGTCCTCCACGGAGATGCCATGAGCAAGAAGCACCTCGTGTCCGCCGGCGCATTCCTCGTCGCGCTGGGCGCCCTGTTCATCCCCATCGAGGGCAAGGCCCCCGCCGCCACCGGCCCTATTGCGAAGGCCGGCTCGCTCGACCTGTCGGGCTTCTCGAGCGCCCCGCCCGGCGCCCCGCTGGATCTGCTGTTCATCCACCACTCCGTCGGCGGCCAGCTGCTCGCGGACCCGGGCCCCGAGAAGGAGAAGGCGTCGTGCGTCTACGAGACGCACCCGAACGGCGGCGGCCTCAAGAAGCGGCTCATCGAGCAGGGCTACCGCGTCCACGAGGCCTCCTACGGCAGCGCGATCGGCGAGGACACCGACCTCTTCCACTGGGCGCCCAAGTTCCGCGACAGGATGGACAGCGTGCTCCGGGTCGCGCTCAACGACCAGAAGCACCCGGACGGCGTGGTCAACCGGATCGTCGTCTTCAAGTCCTGTTATCCGAACAACCGCTTCGTCGGCGAGGGCGCCGCCCCCGGCAACCCGGCCGGCCCGGAGCTGACCGTCTGGAACGCGAAGGCCACGCTCTCGTCGCTCCTGCCCGAGCTCGCGAAGCGCAAGGACACGCTGTTCGTCTACATGACCGCCCCGGCCAACATCCTCAAGCGCTCGAAGGAGCCCGCCTGGAAGTGGACCGCGAAGAAGATCCTCGGCAAGCCGTCGGAGGCCGAGGTCGCGCAGCGCCAGGCCGACCTCGCCCGCTCGTTCAACAACTGGGTCAAGTCGCCCGAAGGCTGGCTCAGCGGTTATCCCGAGAAGAACGTCGTCGTCTTCGACTACTACGACGTGCTCACGAACAAGGGCGAGTCCAACTTCTCGCAGCACGGCTCGGAGGGGAACACCGACAACCACCCCTCGCGCGAGGGCAACGAGAGGGCCGCGGACGAGTTCGTGCCGTTCCTGAACCAGGCCGTGCGCCGCATGGGCCTCACCACGTAGCGTCGCGCGCGCGGCGACGGCGATCGCTCCGGGAGGCGCCGGCGCAAGCCGCTTGACGCGGGCCGCGATCCTCCGGAACGTCCCCCTCCACCCGAACCGCGTCTTCGCTGAGGACCCTCGTCATGCTCGCGCTCCCCGGGGTCATCCTTCTCATCATCTTCATCTACGGCAGGCCCCAGGAGTGGGACGAGCGCTTCGAGAGCCTGCCGTTCCTGTACCTCTGGCTCGCCCTCGCCTTCATGGGCATGGGCCTCGACCTCGCCCTGGGCAAGGTCAGGCTGAAGGCGACCCCGCAGCTGCGCTGGGCGATCGTCGTCTACTTCTGGTGCGTGCTCACGCTCGGCCTGCGGAACCCCGCCGAGTTCTCCGAGGGCTTCGTCTCGATCAGCGTGACGTTCGTCCTCTTCTTCCTGATCGGGCACAGCCCCGAGGGCTTCAAGGGCTTCCAGAAGCTCGCCGGCACGGTGCTCATCATGGGCCTCTTCGTGGCGGGCGTCGCGGTGCACCAGGGGTTCTCGTCGTTCCAGTGCCTCGCGATGACGCAGACCATCGGCGGCTCGCGCGGCGAGGCCGGCATCCCCGACGGCCGGCCCTGCGAGATGCGCGTGGACTGCCGCGAGGGCCCCGGCGCCGATCCCGAGGCCGAGTACCTGTGCGAGCGCGTCGGCCTCTTCAAGACGTCGACGATCAACGGCCGAGTGCGCTGGCGCGGCGTGCTCCAGGATCCGAACGAGCTCGCGCTCACGTCGGGCATCGTCCTGCCGTTCAGCTTCGCCCTGTTCGAGCAGAAGCGCTCGTTCACGCGCGCGCTCCTGGTCCTCGCCTCGCTCCTCGTGATCGCGACCGCGATCATCCTCACGCAGTCGCGCGGCGGCCAGCTCGTCTTCGCGACGGTGCTGGGCGTCTACTTCGTCAAGAAGTACGGCGTCCGCGGCGCGATCTTCGGCGCGGTCTTCGCGGCGCCGCTCATGCTCTTCGGCGGCCGCGGCGGCGGCGAGGCGGACGAGTCGGCGAACGAGCGCACGGAGATCCTGGCCGAGGGCCTGCTCATCTACCGGGCGTTCCCGCTGATGGGCGCGGGCTTCCGCCAGTTCACGGAGCACCACTGGCTCACCGCGCACAACGCGTACCTCCTCGCGCTCTCGGAGCTCGGTCCGCTCGGGATGTTCGCGTGGACGGCGATGATCTACCTCACGCTGAAGATCTCGCTGGTCGCGCTCAAGCGGTACGAGCACGGCGCCCAGTTCGCGACGATCCGCGCCTGGGCCATGGCGGTCATGGCCGGGTTCTGCGGGATGATGGTCGGGATCTTCTTCCTCTCGTTCACCTACCACTACGTGCTCTGGATCTACTTCGGCCTCGCGGGGGCGCTGTACTCCGCCATCCGGAGCGTCGATCCGAACTTCTCGATCCGGCTCGAGAAGCGCGATGTCTACCGGCTCATCCTGGCCGACCTCGCCATCGTGCTGGTGATCTTCGTGCTCAGCAAGCGAGCGTAGCGCCGCCCGCCGGCGATCCCGCCGGGGATCGCTGGCGCGCGGCGCTGGGGCGGCCGCGCCGGGCGCGGCGCCGGCTCAGCGCCCGAGGCCGAGGACCATCACGAGCGGCGTCTTCAGGATGATCGAGAGCTCCATCGACAGGAACGTCGAGAGCTTCTCGAGCGACGCGGCGTACGCGAGGTCGAACAGCAGCTTCATCCGCATGTCGTCGGCCTCGGCCCCCTCCGCCTCCTCGAGGCCGAACGGGTTCGTCAGCGTCGCCTCGAACGCGGCGACCTCGCTCTCCGCCGGGGCGCGGCCGGTGTAGCCCAGCGACACCTGCGCGAGCCCCGTGATGCCCGGCTTGATGTCGCGCATCCGCTCCTCGAAGAACGGGATGGCGAGCGCCAGGTTGACGAGCAGCTCCGGCCGCTCGGGGCGCGGCCCCACGATGCTCATGTCGCCCATGAGCACGCTCCAGAACTGCGGGATCTCGTCGAGGCGCGTCTTGCGCAGGAAGCGCCCGACGCGCGTGATGCGCGGGTCGTCCTGCTGCGCGAGCACGGGCCCGGTCATCTTCTCGGCATCCACGCGCATGGAACGGAACTTGCGCATATGGAATTCGACGAACCGCGGGTAGCTCACGCCATCCCGCACTTCCGTGCCGATCAGCATGCCCGCGCGGCGCTGCATGTAGAAGATCGGCCCGGGCGACTCGAGGTAGATGGCCGCGCCGATGATCGGGTAGAGCGGGAGGGTCAGCGTGAGACCCACGAGCGAGCCCGCGATGTCGATCGCACGTTTCGCTACACGAACGCCAGGTGTCACTGTTTACCTTGTGGCTCCCATAGTCGAGAACGTGGTAGGGTACAAGCTCGGATGGAGGTTTGGGCGTGATCCGACTCCGCGTACCAGGTTCGTTGACCTATCGCCACCTCGCCCTCCGCGTGGTGGCGGCCGCATGCAAGATGGCCGCGCCTGGGAGGGTCGAAGGCGGATCGCCCGGCCTGACCCAGGAAGACTTCGAGGACCAGACAGTCTCGGCGTTCGGGGAGGCGTTCAACAACATCGCGATTCATGGATACCGGGCTGGCCCGCCCGGCGACGTGGACATCGAGATCGAGTCCGACGCGGACGGCATCATCATCCGCCTGATGGACACGGGATGCAGCTTCGACCCCGCGGCCATCGACAACCCTCCCATCGACGACCTCCCCGAGTCCGGCATGGGGCTCTTCATCATCAAGTCGTTCATGGATGAGGTCGATTACTGTCCCGGCAGCCCGAATGTCCTCCGCCTCGTGAAGCGGCGGGAGGGCAGCTCGTGCGTCGCCGGCGACGGCAGTGAAGGCAGTAGCGAACAAGAGCATTCCGATGCCGATTTCGCCGAGGCGACGGGGCATCGGACGAGCAGTTTCCGAATGCGGAGCGTCTCCCGCTTGGGCGCAGCCCGCGCCGCTGGGGGAATCAAAATCCAATGAGCTATACGCGGACCGATAACGGCAATGAGACGGTTGTGCAGTTCGAGGGGACCCTCGACGCGGTGACCGCACCGGAGTTCAGGACGTTGGTGGACGAGCTGGTGGCCGAGAACCGGCAGAACATCACGCTCGAGCTCTCGTCCCTCCGGCTGATCGACAGCTCCGGCGTCGGCGTCATCGTCTCGCTGTTCAAGCGGGTACGAGCCAACGGCGGCCAGGTGCGCATCGTGGGCCTCCGGGATCAGCCGCGCGCCATCTTCCGCCTGCTGCGCCTCGATCGGGTGTTCCCCACGTGACGCTCCGGGGCGGCGCGCTCGCCGCCGGCCCCGCGGCAGCGGCCGGTGCCGCGCGCGGGGCGGGGGCGCGCGGGGGCGCGCGGGGACGGGGACGCGCGGGGACGGGGACGCGCGGGCACGAGGGCGCGCGGGGACGGGAGCGCGCCGCGCGCCGTGATCCTGGCCACGCCGCCTCACGCGTGCGCCGGGGGCGTGATGGGCTCGGGGCCGCGTGCGGCGAGCGCGGGCCGCGTGCAACAAGCTGGCGCTCGGGCGGCGCACGTCTACGATAGGCAGCCGTCCGCCGGACGTAGGTGCGCGTTCTCCGGGTCGGGCGGAGCAAGGGCAACCTTCGAGGAGCGCGAACAATGGACAAGAAGATGAACCAGCAGACCTCCGGGCCTCTCCCGCCCCAGGAGGCGCTCGGGGCGCTTCCCGTCGATGCGACGGCGCGACCTGCGGGTCCGCAGCCGCCCAGCATCAGCGCGATGATCAACCGGACCCTGGCGCACTGGTACGTGGCCGTGCTCGTGGCGCTCGCGGGGATCGGATTCACGGTGCTCGTCGTGCAGTCGAGGAAGCCCGCGTACCGCTCCGAGACGGTGATCTTCTACCGGGAGGGCGTGAAGGCGACGTACCTCGGGCCGGACGGGCCCGACCCGCTCCGCACCCTCTCCGCGCGGCTGAAGGAGACGCTGCTCGCGCGCTCCAACCTCGAGAAGGTCGTGACCGAGTTCAACCTCTTCCCCGACGTCCTCGAGAAGCGGGGCATGGTCGACGCGGTCGACCGGCTCCGCATGAAGATCACCTTCAAGGCCCGCTCGACCGACACCTTCGCGATCTCGGCCGAGGGGGAGACGCGCGAGCAGGCGCAGGAGGTGACGCAGCGGCTCGCCGACATCCTCGTCGAGGAGACGACGCGCATGCGCAGGTCGCAGGCGAAGCTGACCAACGAGTTCCTCGACGCCGAGCTGAAGCGCGCCGAGCAGGACGTCGAGAAGGCGGAGACCGAGCTCGCGGCGTTCCTGGCCGAGCACCCCGAGTTCGCCGCCGAGCAGGCCGCGCCGGGCGGCGCGCAGACCGGCGCCGCCATCCGCGCGCAGGAGCGCCGCTCCACCACCACGGACCCGACGCTGGAGGCCCTCGAGCGGCAGGCGCCCCGCCTGCGGGCCCGGCTCACCGGCAAGCCGGAGCAGGCGGCGCCGAGCGTCGGGGGGGCGCCCTCCCCCGTGCTGGTCCGCCAGAGGGATCAGGCCGAGCAGGAGCTCGCGACCGCGCGGCGGGACCTGGCCGACAAGCAGTCCCGGTTCACCGAGCAGCACCCGGACGTCCGGGCCGCGGCCGTCCGCGTGAGCAACGCCGAGGCGGCGCTGCGGCGCGCCGAGGAGGCGCTGATCATGCCGCCCGCGCCGATCGTGGAGGTCGCCGCGACCGACGAGGCCGAGAAGGCGAAGATCAAGGCCCAGCTCGCGAAGATCGAGCGGGAGATCGCCGCGCGCAGGAGCGCGAAGATGGGGAACCCGGCCGACGCGAGCGAGACGGCCAAGGCGATCATCAACACCGAGACCGAGTGGTCGCGGCTCAGCCGCGAGAAGGCGCGCGCGCAGCAGCGGCTCGCCGACCTCGAGGGCAAGTCGTTCCGCGCGGAGATGGCCGCGAGCTCGGAGCAGGGCGGCTACTCGGCGCAGATCGAGGTGCTCGACCCGGCGTACAGGCCGAGCGCGCCCTCGAGCCCGTCGCGGCTGATCCTCGCCATCGCGGGACTCTTCGTGTCCGTCGCGGCCGGGATCGCCGCCGCGGCGGCGCGTGGCATCGTGCTCGACGATCGGGTTTACGACATGGAAGATATCGATCGAATGGCGCTCGCTCCGGTGCTCGTCGTCGTGCCGGCCAACGCGCGCGGGCCCCGAGGACGCCGTGGCTGAAACAGGCGGAGCTGAGCCGGGGAAGCCCCCGCCGGTCGCGTCTCTGGAGCGGGCGCTCGATCAGGTCTGCGACTTCCTGAGTCGCGCGGAGCAGACCGCGCGGGTCCGCGCCCTCGTCATCGAGGCGCGCCGGCTCCGCAACGTGGTCGGCAACTGGCGCTCGATCGCGCCGGATCCGGACGTGCGCGAGGAGATGATCGCCCGCGTCCTGCGCCTCGCCAACGACGCCGAGGACGTGGTCTCGGCGGAGCGCCCGAGCCAGGACGACTCGGGCGCCGCGTTCGACTCGCCGACCATCCGCCATGACCTGCCGCACGCGGGGCAGCACGGGATGGGGCTGCGCCTCGGCCCCGGGCCGGCGGCGGCCGGCGGTCATCCCGGCATGCAGGCGCCGCTCCGGTCGCCGCCCCAGGCGGCGGCGATGTTCCTGGCGGGGCTGTCCGGGGAGCACGGGGAGCACGGCGCGCCTCACGGCCACGCGGCGATGCACGGCGCGCCCGCGCCCGCGCTGCCGCCCGGCCCCGAGCGGCCCTACGCGGCCCCGGTGGTGACGCGCGTCGTCGACCTGAGCGCCACGCTGAGCAGCCCCGGGCTCGCGCCGAGCGGCCCGGGCGCGCCGGCGATGCCGGTGCCGATCGAGCGGGTCATCGCGCCGCCGGCGCGCGACGTGGGCGTCCGCGAAGCGGCGCCGCACGCCGCGGGCGCGCCGCCCCTGGAGCGCTCGTTCAGCGGGACGTTCCCCTCGCCCCCGTCGCTCGTCTTCGACCGCGTGGTGCCGGGCGCCGCGCGCGAGGTGACGGTGCGCGAGGTACCGCCGCCGCAGCCGCAGCAGCCGCCGCCGCCCGAGAGGCCGCTGGAGCGCTCGGGCACCGCCACGTTCTCGTCGCCGCCGTCGCTCATCTTCAACCGCGTGGTGTCGACCCCGGCGCAGCAGGCCGTGGACGCGAAGCTGCAGTCGCTGGATCCGACGTTCGAGGAGCCGCCGTCGCTGCACATCGAGCACATGCGCTCGCTGCCGAGCGGCCCGGAGAACGCCGGGCTGCTCCCGGAGGAGGGCCTGGGCAGCTTCGGCGAGGTCACCGTGCGCCCGCTGCCGCTGCCGGACGCCGTGGCTCCGACCATCGTGATGATCCACGCGCCGTACTCGCCGCAGGCGGACGCCTACCGGACGCTCCGGCGCAAGCTGCCGTCGGCCGTCGGGACCACGATCGCCGTGACGAGCGCCGGGCCGGGCGAGGGCAAGACGTCGTGCGCCATCAACCTGGCGCTCGCCCTGCGCGAGACCGTCCGCGGGAAGATCCTCCTCGTCGAGGCGAACATCCGCCAGCCCGGCATCGCGAAGGCGCTGCGGTTCGATCCCCCGAGCTGCTTCAGCGAGCAGCTCCAGCGCCACGCCGCCGATCGGTTCGCCCCCTGGGTCGTGGTCGACCAGGCGGCGCCGGCGCCCGCCGTGGCGCCCGGCGACGACGGCCTCGACTCGTCGGACAGGAACGCGGCGCCGGCGGGCGGCAGGTCGCCGGACCCGAGGCTCTCCCTCCAGACGCCGGTCCACATCCTGGCCGTCGACCCGCGCACGGAGCGGCCGCCGATCCTCGACGCGGTGGCGTTCTCGAGCGCGATCGAGAGCCTCAAGCGCGCGGGTTACTCGTACATCATCATCGACACGCCCCCCGTGCTCGGCAGCATGGACATGAACGTGATCGGCGACTCGGTGGACGGCGTGATCCTGACGTCGCAGGTCAAGAAGTCGACCCGCAAGGCGATCCGCCAGGCCATCGAGCAGCTCCGGCCGGCGCCCATCCTCGGTGTCGTCCTGCTCGACGCCTAGTTCCGCGTGTCAGAAATCCCGCCAGGGATTGCTGACGCGCGGAACTGCGGCGGCCGCGAAGCGGACGCCGGGGTTCGGGGCGGAGCCCCGAGGAAACTCGGCGCGCGGCCCGCGGCTTCCCTGCTCGAAAGGTCGGGGAGGCGTAGCCGAGCGCCGGCTCCATTGTTACCTTGCGGCCCTCATGCGCTCCGGACGAGGCATTGCGGTCGCGGCCTTCGGCTGCGCGATCCTCACCCACGACGACGCTCGAGCGCAGGACGCGTATCTCCAGGGCGTCTTCACGGGCTCGATCGGCGTCACCGACAACGTGAGCTCGGCGGCCGAGCCCCCGGCCGGGCCCGGCCCCGACGCCGACGGCTTCGGGACCGTGAGCCCCGGCCTGATCTTCACCTACACGACGCCGCGGACCTCGCAGACGCTGTCGTACACGTTCTCGGCGAGCTTCTTCTTCCGGCACTGGGAGGCGAGCTCGTACTCGAACATGGCCATGTGGTCCGGCCGCTTCGTCACGTCGCCGAGGACCACGCTGACGCTCGGCGCGGCCGGGTCGCAGGGCCAGCTCAACACCTTCCAGCTCGAGCAGACGCCGGGGACCACGACGATCCAGGGCACCGCGGGCGGGACGACGAACTTCGTGCAGGCGTCGTTCAACGAGGGGTTCTCGTTCCTGCCGTCGCCGGTCTGGGCGCTCGGGCAGGGGGCGACGTTCCTCGTCTACAACCCGCTCCAGGATCTCCCGCAGCGCACGTTCACCGTGTCGAACACGCTGAGCGCGCAGCGCATCTTCCGCCACGACACCGTGTCCGGCGCGCTCTCGGTCGGCTACACCCACTTCGACAACGTCCCGGTGACCGACACCGATCCCGCGACCCCGGACGCGGTCGAGGATCGCGATCAGCTCCTGACCACGCTCGTGGCGAGCTGGCAGCACGACCTCGGCCGCCGCTTCTCGAGCCAGCTCGACGTCGGCGGGGTGGTCGCGACGGACCTGACCGGCGGCGCCGACTCGCTCGTGCGGCCGGCGGGGCTCGCGGCGCTGCGCTACACGCACGACCGTGGCGAGGCCGAGCTCGCGTACGCCTACACGGCCACGCCCAACGTCTTTTTGCAGCAGATCCAGCTCTCGCACCAGCTGACGCTCCGCGCCGCCGCGCCCATCCGCCCGGCCTGGCACCTGTCGGTCGAGGGCTCGGCCGGCGGTCAGATCGCGCAGCCGCTCGAGGCGAACGCGGCCGGGGAGCTCGTGACGGGGCCGACCACGATCGCGGTGCTCACCGACGTGGCCTTGCTCTGGAGCCCCGTCGTCGCCATCCCGGATTTCGCGCTCGCGCTCCGGTACCAGCACACGAACCAGCGCACCGAGGCGAGGACGTCGGAGCTCCCCGACACGCGCATCGTCCGGAACGCGGTCCTCGTGTCCGTGTCGGGCGCGTTCCCGCGGCGGATGGAGCCCGGCTCGCGCATTACGATGACCCAGCCGTTCGGCTCGGCGGGCCCCGTTGGGCCGCCGCACCGCGATCCGACGCCGATCGAGCCGCCCGAGGGCACGGAGCCGTCGGCCAACGACGCCACGCCCTAGTTCCGCCCGCCAGAGGTCCGGCCAGGGATCCGGAGAGAGAGTTCAACGCAAAGGCGCAAAGACGCAAAGACGCAAAAAAGATTTGTAGTTTTGCGCCTTTGCGCCTTTGCGCCTTTGCGTTTATTTCTCTTCGCTCGCGAGACAGATCCCTGGCGGGAGTTCTGCCCCGCGGTACTAGCCACCAGCACCGCGTCGCCGACGCTCGTCCCGGCCCCGCGCCCACCGTAGCCCCCTCCGCCGGGGCCGGGCAGCTCGGCAAGACCTCGGGTCAGGTACGCCGCGCGAGCAGGAAGGCCCTATCGTCCTCGGGCAGCTGGTCCCCGCGGAACTCCTCGAGCATCTGCGTGAGCTTGTCGGCGATCGACGCCACCGGCCGCCCCGCGCTCGCCGCGCACAGCTTGGCGAAGCCGGTGCCGAGCGCGTGCAGCCCGAGCATCTGCTTCGACGAGTTCCGCAGCTCGGTGAGCCCGTCCGTGTACATCGCGAGCACCTCGCCCGGCGCGAGCACGCTCTGGTGCGCCTCCATGGGCACCGGCCCGATCCCGAGCGCCGGGTTGACCGCCGCCTGGAGGTGCCGCAGGCCGCCCTCCGCGGTCGCCACCAGCGCCGGCGGGTGCCCCGCGTTGACGCACTCCATGCGGCCCGTCGCCGGGTCCAGGGCGACCGCCACCATCGTCACGAACGACTGCTCCGGCAGGTACTCGCAGAGGTAGGCGTTCAGCCGGTCCATCATGCCCGTGATGCCGCGGCCCGCGTCGACCGTCGCCCGCACCATCGTGTGCACGCTCGACCCGATGAGCGCGGCCTGGAGCCCCTTGCCGCAGACGTCCGCCACCGCCAGCATCAGCCGGCCGTCGGGCATCGGGACGATGTCCACGTAGTCGCCGCCGACCCACCGGCACGGCTCGAAGCCGAGCGCCACGTCGAGCGCCTTGAACTCCAGCCGCTTCGGGACGAACGTCCGCTGGATCTGGTGCGCCATCTCGAGCTCGCGCTCGATCGCCGCGTGCGCCTGCGCGTGGCGCCGCGCCTCCCACGCCGACTCGGCCTGCTGGTAGACCTCCGCCGCGAGCGCGATGAGCCCGAGCCACTCGACGCTGCCGAAGTCGGGCGGCAGGGTCACGTAGAGCAGGTTCATCAGCTGCTCCTCGACGCGCAGCGGGCAGGCGACGACCCAGAGCGCCATGACGTCGCGCGACATCGTGAGCTCGACCGTGGCGCTGTCGCTCACCAGGTTGCCGGCGAGCACCGGCTCGCGCGTGTCCTGCACGGCCGCGAGCACGCGGCGCGAGATGTACGGCGGGGCGACCGAGTCCTCGCGCCGGAGCGACTGGAACGGGCGGTGCGGCCCGGACAGGATCGTGAGCGCGCCGTTCTGCCGGAGCCGCAGCGCGAGCGCCATGCTGCCGTGGAAGTCCTCCCGGACCATCAGCTGGCAGAGCGCGTCGAACCGGTCGGTGGCGTCCTCGATGCTGAGGAGCCGCCGCGACAGGTCCATCAGGGTGAACAGGTGCTTCGCGGCGATCCGCGGCGGGTCGAGCTCGCCGAGCTTGCGGATCGCGGTCGGTTTGTCCTCCTCGAAATGGAGCCCGCCCGGGTCGAGCGGCACGCGGGGGGCGCGCGCCGTGAGCTGGAACTCGAGGATGTAGTCGCCGATCCCGATGCGATCTCCCGGCTTCAGCACCTTCTCGTTGATCCGCTCGTCGTTGACGAGCGTGCCGTTGGTGCTGCCGAGGTCGCGGATCCACCACCGGCCGAACGGATCGCAGAAGAGCTCCGCGTGGCGCCGCGAGACCGTGTAGTGGTCGAGCGTGAGCTGCACGCCCGGCGCCCTGCCGATGACGATGTGCGACTCGGTCAGCGGCCGCCGCGTCCCCGGGAGATCGCCGAGCCGGATCTCCAGGTGCCCCTTCCAATCCGAGCTCGACGGCGCAGGGCCCAGGTTCTCATCTGCAGGCGACATCGTTCGACCTGGCCCGACCATGGGCGGCGGCGTGGACATGGACCGTCTTCGATGGGTACCGAACCGGCGCCCTGACATCAAGGGGATGCTCGCGATTTCGCGAGCGCGGCGAGATCCGCGTACGTGAAGGCCGTTGTTCAGGCGTTCGCAGGGCCTCGCAGGCGCCCGCGAGCGTTTCCGCGCCGCGGCGCCCACAGCGCGGGCGCTTTGCGACACGCCGCGGCGCGGGAGGGCGAGGCGGCGAGGACGTCGCCGATGGGTGCCCGGTCACCAAACCGCCGCACCCGCCGGCGCGTGCCGCTCGGGGCGTCCTCGGCTAGGCCTTGATCACCTTGGGGTGCACGTTGCGGTAGACGCCGCGGGCGTCGACGATCAGGGCGGCGTGGTTGAGCACGAAGTCGTAATCGACCACGGAGTGATCGGTGACGACCATGACCGCGTCGTGGCTCTTGAGGGTGGCCTCGTTGAGGGGCACCGACGAGAGCTCCGGCAGGTGCGGCCAGGTGCGCATGCGCGGCAGCTTGGGCACGTGCGGGTCGTGGTAGCTGAGCACGGCGCCGAGGCGACGCAGGAGCTCGATGATCTCGAACGCGGGGCTCTCGCGCGGATCGTCGATGTCCTTCTTGTAGGCGACGCCGAGGAGCAGGACCTTCGTGCCCTTCATCGGCTTGCCGCGCTCGTTCAGCCCGAGCTGGAGCTTGTTGACGACGTAGTGCGGCATCTCGACGTTCACCTCGCCCGCGAGCTCGATGAACTTCGTGGACACGCCGAACTCGCGCGCCTTCCAGGCGAGGTAGAACGGGTCGAGCGGGATGCAGTGGCCGCCCCAGCCCGGGCCCGGGTTGAACCGCATGAAGCCGAACGGTTTGGTCGAGGCGGCGTCGAGCACCTCCCAGACGTCGATGCCCATGGCGTCGTAGACGACCTTGAGCTCGTTCACGAGGGCGATGTTGATGGCCCGGAAGATGTTCTCGGTGAGCTTCGCCGCCTCGGCCGCGCGCGCCGACGACACGGCCACGGTGCGCGCGATCGCCTGGGAGTACAGCGCCTGCGAGAGGACCAGCGACGCGCGATCCACGCCGCCGACGACCTTCGGGATGGTCGCGGTGCTGTGATCGCGGTTGCCCGGGTCCTCGCGCTCGGGCGAGAAGGCAAGGTAGAAATCCTCGCCCATGCGGAGGCCTGATTGCTCGAGGATGCCCTTGACCAGCTCGTCGGTGGTGCCGGGGTACGTGGTCGACTCGAGGACGACGAGCTGCCCCTTCCGCAGCCGCTCCTTGATCTTCTGGGCCGAGATGACGACGTAGCTCATGTCGGGCTCCCGCTGGGCGGTCAGCGGGGTGGGGACGCAGATGAGGATGGCGTCGGGCTCGTCAAGCCGGCCGAAGTCCGCCGTCGCCTCGAACCGACCCGTCTTGGATGCCGCCGCGACGCGCGAGGGATCGAGGTGCTTGATGTAGCTCTTTCCCTCGCTGAGCGCGGTGACCTTCTCGGGGTCGACGTCGAAGCCCAGCACGCGGAAGCCCTTCTCGATGAACGTGAGCGCCAGCGGCAGGCCGACATAGCCCATGCCGATGATGCCCACCTGGGCTTCGCGCGAGTTGATCTTCGCCAGGAGGCTCTCGACCGCAGCGGGATGCGTCTCTGCCATTTCCTTTGATCTCCAGTGGTGGAAGGGAGCCGCCACGCGGACCCCGACCCATGTTGAAGAGAGGGGCCCGACGCTACCACAGGCCCCCAAATTTCGCTCGATTGTCGAAAGGGGTCCCGCGGTCGACCGTGCAGCGTCGACGGCCGGCGGCTGGCGGCCGTCAGCCGTCACCCAGCGACCGCGCGTCACACGTCAGCGACGGCGGCGCACCGCCTCGCGGGCGAGCTGGAGGAAGTCGCGCGACGCCTGCCGCGCGATGATCAGCGCGGAGCCGGCGAAGACCAGCGCGCCCGCGAGGACCTCGGCGCCGAGGCGAAAGCCGCGGGGCAGCTCGCCGAGCGGCCGAATGGCGTAACGGACGGCGAGCACAGCAATGACCATGGGCACGCACGCGACCAGCGGGCGGACCAGCGGGCGCAGCAGCCGCATGTACGGCACGCCGTCGGCGCGCTTCACCACCCAGAGGCTCCCGAGGGCGTGCACCCCGAACGCGACGCCCACCCCGGCGCACGCCCAGAGGACGCCGCCGATCGTGCCAAGCAGCGCGATGCCGCTGACGATCGCGACCACCTTGAGCCACTCCAGGATCATGATCGCCCGCGTCCGGCCATAGACCTGCATGTACGAGGACATGACCCAGCCGATCGGGCGGGTGACGCCGAGCGCCGACAGCACGGCGAGGAGCGGGCCGGCCGGCTCCCAGGCGTCGTTGAAGAACGTGTCGTTGAGGATCGTCGGGGCGACCGCGCCGAGGCCGACGGCGAGCGGGAAGATGAGCAGCGAGAGCAGCGTGAGCGCGCGGACCAGGGCGACCTTGCGCTGCTCCGGCTCGAGCTTCGAGAACGACGGGACGAGCACGTCGCCGATGCGCTCGCCGACCTGCGAGGCCGGGATGTCGGCGAGGTTCCACGCGAGGTTGTAGAGCCCGCCGACGTGCTCGCCGAACAGCCGGATCATGACGAGGTTGTCCCACTTCGAGGCCCCGAAGTTCGCCAGCGACCCGAAGTTGAGCGGGATGCCGAAGGCGAACAGGTCGCGCGCCTTCTCGCGCGACAGCGGGCTCGGCGTCAGCCACTCGGCGAGGCTCACCGCCGGGACCGTGGTGACGACGCGGACGAGGGCGCGCAGGAGCGTCGCGACCACGATGGCGTTGCCCCCCCAGCCGCGCACGGCGAGGAGGACCGACGCCGCGGTGTAGGTGAGCTCGCCGGCCGCGTTGCGGAGGCTGACGCTGCGGAAGCGCATCTCGCGGATGAGCAGGCGATCGGGGACGTACCAGATCCGATCGATGAGCATCGCGACGATGAGCCCGGGCATGAACTCGAGCATCCCGGGCGCGCCGACGAGGTGCACCGCGATCGGCTCCCGCAGAAGATAGATGACGCCGATGGCGAGCAGCCCCGCCGCGTGGAAATAGACTGTGGCGTTGAAGACGGTCTGGCGGTCGAGCTGCGGCTGCGACGCGATGTACTGGCCGATGCCGAGGCTCGACACGAAGTGCGCCGTCATGATGACGACGGACGCGGCCGAGACCTCGCCGTACACGTCCGGCGCGATGAACCGGGTGAGGACGAGGGTGCCAATCAGCCCGATGACGCGCGAGCCGAGCCCGGTCGCGATCGTCCAGACCGCGCCGAGGACGGCCTTGCGGGCGAGCGCGGAGGAGCCGGCCACGATCAGGGCACGAAGACGGTATCGCCCGCCTTGAGCACGAGATCCTGCTCGGGCCGCTTGCGCGAGGCGATATCGTCGTAGTTGATGGGGATGTGCCGGTATTTGCCCGGGCTATCCATGCGGATGAGCAGGATCTGATCGGTCGAGGCGAACTGGTTCGGACCGCCGGCCATCGCGAGCGCCTCGGAGACGGAGACGAAGTAGTTCGCGTTGAAGATGCCGGCGCGCGCGACGTTGCCGCTGACCACGAACCGGTAGCTGTTGATCCCGGTCACGGCGACGGTGATCACGGCCGTCTCGTCCTTCACGAACTCGGAGAGCCGCTTCTTCAGCTCCTCGCGCACCTGGGTCGGCGTCCTGCCGGAGACGTAGACGTCGCCGATGAGCGGCATCGTGATGTACCCGTCGGCCCTGACCAGCGCCTCGCTCGACAGGTCGGCCATGCGCCACACGTTGACCCGGATCTGGTCGCCCACGCCGATCACGTATTCGTGCTTGCGCGGATCGTACTCCTTCGCGTAGTTCGCCGGGTTGTAGACGTACGTGGGCGCGCACCCGGCCGAGAGCGCGAGGGCTGCCGCTGCTGTCAAAAGCACTCCTCTCATGAAGGACCGTTTCGTGGGACGGGTTGTGCCTTCCATGGGCGTCTGCATTGAGGAGGATGTCAGGCAGTACAGGGTTGCGATCACGAGGCGATCGCGGCCGTAGGGCCGCGCAGCTCACGAGCGGGGCCAGCATTGCAGGAAGGCCGTCCGCCGCCAAGGGGAAGTTTTCATCCTGCGGCAGGGCGCGGGATCCTCGCGCGGAACGAGCTTGACGGCCCGATGGCCGCTCTCAAAGCTCGGCTCTGATGCTGCTTCACGTCCAACGGATCGCCGTCCCCTTCGAGTACCCCGTCTACCTCACGGACGGCGTCTTTTCGCCGAGCAACGGCGATCTCGCGTCCGCCATCGCCTCGAAGGAGCCGCGCCGGCGCCACCGCGTGCTGCCGGTGATCGACGGCGGCGTCGCCGCGGCGTGGCCGTCGCTCGCGGAGGACATCGCGCGGTACGTGGGCGCGCACGCGGACAGGCTCGCGCTCGCGGCCGATCCGATCGTGGTGCCCGGCGGCGAGGCGGCGAAGAACGACGCCGCGGCGACGGCGGCGCTGCAGGCGAGGCTCGACGCGCTCGGGATGGATCGGCAGTCGTTCGTGATGATCGTCGGCGGGGGCGCGGTGCTCGACATGGCCGGCTACGCGGCGGCGACGGTGCACCGCGGCGTGCGGGTCGTGCGCGTCCCGACCACGGTGCTCGCACAGGCCGACTCCGGCGTCGGCGTGAAGAACGGCGTCAACGCGTTCGGGAAGAAGAACCTGCTCGGCACGTTCGCCCCGCCGTTCGCGGTGATGATCGACCCGCGCTTCCTGGAGACGCTGCCCCTGCGCGACAAGGTGGCCGGGATGGCCGAGGCGGTGAAGGTCGCGCTGATCCGGGACGCGCGGCTGTTCTCGTGGCTGTCGGAGCACGCCCCCGCGCTCGCGTCGGGCGCGCTCGCGCCGCTCGCGGAGCTCGTGCGCCGCTCGGCGGAGATCCACCTCCAGCACATCGCGACCGCGGGCGATCCGTTCGAGCTCGGGAGCGCGCGGCCGCTCGATTTCGGGCACTGGGCCGCGCACAAGCTCGAGTCGCTCACGAGGCACCGGCTCCGTCACGGCGAGGCGGTCGCCATCGGCATCGCGATCGACACGCTGTACGCGGAGCTCGCCGGCCTCTGCGGCGAGGCGACGTCGGCCGCGGTGGTCTCGACGCTCGAGGCGCTCGGCTTCGCGCTGTGGGACGACGCGCTGGCGCTCGCCCGGCCGGGCGGCGAGCGCGGCGAGCGGCTCTGCGTGCTCGACGGGCTGGACGAGTTCCGCGAGCACCTCGGCGGCGAGCTCACGGTGACGCTCCTCGAGGACGTGGGGCGCGCGCGCGAGGTGCACGCGATGGACGAGCGGCACATCGTCGCGGCGATCGCGCGGCTCCGCGAGCGCGCCGGGCGGCGGGGCGCGCTCGCGGCGGCCGGGGCGGCCGGGGCGGCGCGGTCGTGAGGCTCGCGTGCGCGGGGGCGCCGCACCTCACCTACTGCACGAACATCCACCCGGGCGAGACGTGGCCCGAGGTGAAGCGGAGCCTGGAGACGCACCTGCTCGAGATCTGGTCGCGCGCGGCCGGAGGACCGGAGGGCAGAGGGGCAGCGCGCGCGGGGACCGCCGAGCGCCGCCGCTCGGGCGTGGGCCTGCGGCTCTCGGCGCGGGCGGCGGCGGAGCTCGCGGCCCCGGCGGAGCTCGAGGCGTTCCGCGACTTTCTCGAGCGGAACGGGCTCTACGTGTTCACGCTGAACGGGTTCCCTTACGGCCGCTTCCACGGCGGGCCCGTGAAGGAGCGCGTGTACCTGCCGGACTGGCTCTCCGACGAGCGCCTCGCGTACAGCGATCTCCTGGCGACGCTCCTCGCCGCGCTCTTGCCGGCCGAGGAGGGCCTGATGGGCAGCGTCAGCACCGTGCCCGGCGCGTTCCGGCCGCGGGTGCGCGGGCGGGACGACGCGGAGGCGATGGCGCGGCGGCTGGTCCAGCACGCGGCGCACCTCGTCGAGATCCGCCGCCGCACGGGCAAGCGCGTCGCGCTGGCGCTCGAGCCGGAGCCGCGCTGCTTCCTCGAGACGACGCCCGAGGCGATCGGCTTCTTCACCGAGCACGTGTTCGCGCGGGAGCGGGCGCGGGAGCTCGCGGCGCTCTCCGGGATGAGCCTCTCGGCCGCGGAGGAGGCGCTCCGCGAGCACCTCGGCCTCTGCTTCGACGCGTGCCACATGGCGGTCGAGTTCGAGGACGCGCCGGCGTCGCTCGCGGCGCTCCGCGCGGCGGGCGTCGGCGTGCACAAGGTGCAGATCAGCGCCGGGCTGCGCGCGCGCGTGGCGGAGCGCGATCCGGCGACGATGGCGCGGCTGCGCGCGTACGCGGAGGACGTCGTGTACCTGCACCAGGTGGTCGAGCGCCGCGGCGGCGCGGCCGGGGGCGAGCTCGTCCGCTACCTGGATCTGCCCGAGGCGCTGTCCGCGCTCGAGGGCGCGGGCGCGGCGCCGCCGGAGGCGCGGCCGGAGGAGTGGCGCATCCACTTCCACATGCCGATCTTCCGGGGGTTCGAGGGCGCGCTCGCGACGACGCAGCCCGAGCTCGCGGCGCTGCTGTCGCACCTGCGGGAGGTACCCGCGACACAGCACCTCGAGGTGGAGACCTATACCTGGGATGTCCTGCCGGAGGATCAGCGGCGCGGCGGCGTGGTCGAGGCGGTGGCGCGGGAGCTCCGCTGGGTGGAGGAGCGGATGGTGGCGGAAGGGAGCGGCGATGACGGCGTCCTCGGCGCCGGCAGCGGGGAGAGGGTGTGACGATGAGCTCACGCGCGCGGGTGTATCTGCGGCTCGGCCGCGTCTCGAACTTGCCGACGGTCTGGACGAACGTGCTGTGCGGCATGGCGCTGTCCGGGGCCGGGGTGCGGGCGCCCGAGGTGGCGCTGGTGGGGTTCGCGGTGTCGCTGATGTACGTGGGCGGAATGTTCCTAAACGACGCGTTCGATCGGGAGATCGACGCGCGCGAGCGGCCCGAGCGGCCGATCCCGTCCGGCCTGGTGAGCGCCCGCGAGGTGTTCGCGGTGGGGTACGGCCTGCTCGGCGCGGGGGTGCTGCTCGTGGGCGGCCACGCGCACCTCGCGGGCCGGGGCGCGGCGCCGGCCGTGGCGAGCGCGCTGCTCGCGGGGGCGATCGTGCTGTACGACGCCTGGCACAAGGGGAATCCGCTGAGCCCGGCGCTCATGGGGCTGTGCCGCGTGCTGGTCTACGGGACGGCGGCGCTCGCGGCGGGGGGGCAGCTCGGGAGCGCGGTGCTCGGCGGGGGGATGGCGCTGCTCTTCTACCTGATCGGGCTGACGGCGATCGCGAAGCAGGAGAACTTGCTGGCCGTGCGCAGCCTGTGGGCGCTCGGCTTCATGGCGGTGCCGTTCCTCTACACGCTCGGGGCGCCGCTCACGGGGCTCGTGGGGACGATCGCGTACGGCGCGCTCGCGGGCTGCGTGATCCACGCGGTGAGGCTCTTGCGGGGGACGCGGAGGGACCGGATCCCGCGCGCCGTGGTGACGCTCATCGCCGGGATATCGCTGCTCGACGCGGTGCTCATCGCGCGGACCGGGGCGCCGGGCGCCGACGGCGCGGCGGCGCTGTCGCTGCTGGGATTCCCGCTGACGCTGGCGATGCAGCGGGTGGTGCGGGGGACGTGAGGCAGCGGGGGGCGAGGGTCCCCCGCCCCGCCGATCAATCGAACAGGTGGCTCAAGACGACCTTGCCGACGTCGGTGGCGTGGACGCTCTCCCCCGGCGGCAGCGAACCGCAGCTGGACAGGAGCAGGGGTCCCCGCCCGGGCCCCTCGAGCAGCCGCCCGTGGGATCCCCGGACGAGCCCGGCGTCAAGCGGGATCACATCCATCAGGTACCGGAACCCGAGCTTCTTCTTGAGCAGCCTCCACGCGACGCTGGCCGGCAGGGCGCGCAGCGCGGGATCGGCGAACAGCTCGACGGGGTCGTAGCCGGGCTTGCGGTGGATATCGACGGTCCTCGCGTACTCGGGCGCCTTCTCGTCGTCGAGCCAGTAGTAGTAGCTGAACCATCGATCCTCGCGTGAGACGGCGACGAGCTCGCCGGACCTCGGATGATCCAGGCCGGCGGCGCGCTTGCCCTCCTCGTCGAGGACGACGTCCACGCCGGGCAGCGCCTCGAGCAGCGCCTTCACCTCGGCGACGCGCTCCGGGCGGCGCACGTAGACGTGCGCGACCTGGTGGTCCGCCACCGCGAACGCCTCGGACGCGCCGGCGTCGAGCTTCTCGAGCCCGCGCTCGACCCGGACGCGCACGAGGCCCTGCTCCCGGAGCGCCCGGTTGATGTGCACGACCCCGGACACCCGCGTGATGCCGTATTCGGACAGGACGATCACCCGCGCCCCGTCCTTGCGCACGTGGTCGATCAGCTCGCCGCACACGGCGTCCACGGCGCGCAGATCGTCCTGGATGGCGGGATCGTCCGGCCCGAGCCGCTGGAGGTTGTAATCGAGGTGCGGGAGATAGACGAGCGTCAGCGTCGGCCGCCGCGTGTCGTACACGTGGCGCGCGCACCGCGCGATCCACGCCGTCGACCGGATATCCGCGTTCGGGCCCCAGAAGTTGAAGAGCGGAAACTCGCCCAGCCGGAAGACGAGCTCATCGCGCAGCGACGCCGGCTCGGTGTAGATGTCCGGCAGCTTGAGCCCGTCCGCCCAGTAGATCGGCCTCGGCGTCACCGCGTAATCGGCCGAGCTGTACATGTTGTACCACCAGAACAGCTTGGCGCAGGTGAAGGTCGGATCGCGGCGGCGCGCCGCCTCCCAGATCTTCTCCCCCGCCACGAGCTGGTTCGCCTGGCGCCACAGGTTCACCTCGGCGATGTCGCGGAAGTACCAGCCGTTGGCGACGCAGCCGTGCCCGCTCGGGAGGAGGCCTGTCGTGAAGGTCGACTGGACCGCGCACGTGACCGCGGGCAGCACGGTCTCCAGCGGGCGCATCGCCCCTTCGCGCGCGAGCCGCTGCAGGTTCGGCGTGGCGTCGCCGAGGAGATCGCCGGTGAGCCCGACGACGTTGAGGACGACGGTGCGGTGCATGGGCGCGCTCGGTCAGCCCTGCACGACAGGGGTTTGCCCGCGCAGGACCGAGTTGCCCTCGAACAGCGCGCGCTGGTCCACGGCGGGCGCCTCTCCGAACTCCGCGAGATCGAGCCGGCCGCTCTGGGCGAAGAAGGCGAGCGGGTTCTTCCAGACGATCCGCTGGATCACCTCGTCCGCGATCCCGTTCTCGCGCATCCGCGCCGCCGTCTTCGGCACCTTCAGGGGATCGCTCACGCCCCAGTCCGCCGCGCTGTTGATCAGGATCCGCTCCGCGCCGTATTTCTTGACCAGCGCGACCATCCGGTCCTCGTCCATCTTCGTGTTCGGGTAGATCGAGTGGCCGGCCCAGCAGCCGGTCGCGAGCACGAGCGGCAGCGTCTCCTCGTTGTTGTGATCGACGAGCACGCGCTCCTCGGGGAACTTGAGCTCCCGCACCAGGGCGAGCGTCCGCTCGGTCCCCCGCTTCTTGTCGCGGTGAGGCGTGTGCACGAGGATGGGAAGATCGTGCGCGCGCGCGAGCTCGACCTGCAGGGCGAAGTACTTCTCTTCCTCGGGCGTCATGTCGTCGAACCCGATCTCGCCGACGGCGACCACGCCCTCCTTGTCGAGGTAGCGCGGCAAGAGATCGATGACGCCCTGGGCGACGCGCGGGTTGTTGGCCTCCTTGGGGTTGAGCGCCAGCGTGCAGAGGTGGCGGACGCCGAACTGGCTGGCCCGGAAGCGCTCCCAGCCGAGCAGGGACGCGAAGTAGTCCTCGAACGTGCCGACGTGCGTCCTCGGCTGACCGAGCCAGAACGCGGGCTCGAGGACGGCGGCGATGCCGGCGTCGGCCATCGCCTGGTAGTCGTCCGTGGTCCGCGATGTCATGTGGATATGGGGATCGAATAGCTTCACTTGTCCCTCCGCCTCGCGCGCTTCACTCGGGGATGCGCGTCGCGCGCTCGTGCTCGTGCTCGTGCTCGGGCGTGAGCAGGCCGATGTCCGCCGGGACGCTCCGGCCGGCCGCCCTGCGCTCGCTCGCGAAGTCCTCTGCCATCCTGGCGAGCTCGCTCGTTCGCCGCCGCTCCAGCCCGACGATCCGCGCGAGCGCGACGCCCATGAACATGGCCTTGAGGACCATCTGGTTGAAATTGAGGTCCGGAAAATACGCCGCCGGGTAACGGTTTTCGCAGGCGATCGCCTCGAACACGGGCAGCTCGTTCGTGCGGCACGCGTCGACCGCGAGCGGCAGAGAGCGCTCCGCGCCGGTCACGAGCGGCAGGGCCCGCAGGAGCGCTTGCCGTTCCCGGCTATCGCCCTGCTGATAGCAAGTCCAGAGCAGCGACTCGACCTCGATTTCGGGCAGGCGCCTCGACACGAGCGCGAGCAGGGTCACCCGGCCCAGCTCGTCCAGCCGCCAGCCCTCCGCCGCCCTGGACCCCAACGCCGCTTCCAGCGCGTCGCGCTCGTCTGCCTGAAGCGCGAGCGGCGCCTTGCCGAGCGCGCGCGCAGCGGCGGTGAACGTCGACAGGAACTGGTCGCGATCGAACCAGGTGGACGTCTCGCCGGCCACCGCACCAGGCGCCTCGCGCACGAGCCGGGCGCGCGCACCAATCCCGGTCACCTGCTCGACGCGTTTTCGCCAGGAGCCGGCCGCAGACGGAATCCGGCGTGACAGGATTTCGAGCAGCAGTAGGGAAGCGTCTTGCATTGTAGTTGCGTTCACCGTTCCCGGGTGGATGCGGAATCGCGACGTGCGACGTGCGAGATGCGGCGCCATGAGGTGGAAATTTATACCAATGGGCGCGTTGTTCGGATAGTCTCCTACGGCATGATGGACCAGAAGCGTTTCCTTTTGTCTTTCATGCCCATCGCGGCCGCCGTCGTCGGTCTGAGCTTCACCTTGAATGGGTGCGGGAGCGATGAAAATAGCGGACCAGGGGGCAGCGGAGGGGCCGGTCCTGGCGGAACCGGCACGGGCGGCGGCGCCACCACGGGGCCGGGCTCGGGGCCCGGCTCGGGCACGGGCACGGGCACGGGCACGGGCGCCACGACGGGCACGGACGCTTCCGCGACGGGCAGCGGAGGCGGTCCGGCGGCGACGACGAGCGGGACGGGGGGGTCGGGCGCCGGCGCGACGACCGGAACCGGCGCGGGCGGGAGTGGGACGATCGAGTGCGACGAGCCGGGCGGGACCGTGCCGCCGCTCAAGCTCACCGAGGTGGCGAGCGGCCTGCGTAGTCCCGTGTTCGTGACGAGCGAGCCGGAAGATGCCAGCCGGCTTTACGTGGTGGAGCAGGGCGGGACCATCCGGCTCATCAGCGGAGGCGTGGTGCAGAGCACCCCGTTCCTCGATATCACCGCGCAGGTCCAGCAGATCCAGTACGACGAGGATGAGCGAGGTCTCCTCGGGCTCGCGTTCCACCCTGACTACGCGACCAACGGGCGGTTCTTCGTCTACCACAACACGAGGTCGAGGACGCTGGCCCTCCGCGAGTTCAAGCGTTCGGCGTCCAATCCGGACCAGGCGGACGCGGCGCAGGTCCGCGAGCTCTTCTCGTTCCCGGTGCTGGTCGGCAACCACAACGGCGGGATGCTCGCGTTCGGTCCCGATGGAATGCTCTACGTGGGCGTCGGCGACGGCGGCGGCGACACCTCGAATCCGGACCCGGACAACAACGGGCAGAACATCGAGGTGAAGTACGCGAAGATCCTCCGCGTCGACGTCGACAACCACCCGACGCCGCCGGCCGGGAACGTCGCCGGCGGAGACCCGTTCGTGTGGAATTACGGGCTGCGCAACCCGTGGCGCTTCAGCTTCGACCGCTGCCGGGGCGATCTTTACATCGGAGACGTCGGCGGCCGCCTGTTCGAGGAGATCAACGTCCAGCCGCGCGGCGAGGGCCACAAGAACTTCGGTTGGAGCGTCACCGAGGGGGACGTCTGCCTCCAGAGCGACCAGGGAATTCCGTGCACCTCGCCGATGATCACGCCGCCCGTCAAGCGCTATGATCACGACAACGGCGACGGCTCGGTCACCGGCGGCTACGTCTACCGCGGCAGCAAGATCCCGGCGCTCCGGGGCAAGTACCTGTACGGGGACTTCGCGTCGGACCGGGTGTGGATGTTCACCTGGCGCGACGGCGTCGCCACGCCCTCGAGCCCGACCGATCTCGGCACCCAGCTCAGCCAGGACCTCAACTCCGTGAGCACCATCGAGGGCCTCGCCTCGTTCGGCGAGGACGCCGCGGGCGAGCTCTACATCGTCTCTTACGGCGGCAAGATCTTCCGGATCGATCCGGAATAGGTCGTCCCGCGCCGCGAGGCCATCACGCCGTTCATCGTCGGTTCACGCTGTCCGAAGAGCAGCTTGCCAGATCTGGATCCGCGCTATGCAGAAGAAGTCGATGTTGGGGGTTGGTTGGGTGCTCGCGCTCGGGTTGCTGAGCGGCGGAGCAGCAGCCGGAATCGATGATCTCCAGGGGACCAAGGCGGGCGCGATGCCGCAGCCGAACAACCTCGGCACCGCCGAGCGCTGCGCTGGATGCCACCGCGCGGAAGGCCAGGACCCGCTGGATTACATGCCCACGGACACGTGGGCAGGCACCATGATGGCCAACGCGTGGCGCGATCCGGTCTTCAAGGCGGCGCTCACGATCGCCAACCAGGACGTGCCGGGGATCGGCACGTTCTGCTTGCGCTGCCACACGCCGGTCGGCTTCGTGAACGGGAGGGCGACGCCGCCGGACGGCTCCGGGCTCGACCCGAACGCCGCGTCCGACGGGAAGATCGTCGATGGCCAGGGCGTCAGCTGCAACGTGTGCCACCGCGCGAAGCCGACCCTCGGCGAGGACGATAAGCCGTCGTACCACCTCGGCAACGCGCAGCTCGTGTTCGACACCACGCCGGAGGCCGCCGGGTTCACCAGCACGCCCGTGATGTACGGGCCCTACGAGAACGTGGAGTCGAACTCCCACGTCGGCGAGCGGGACCCCATGCTCGCCAGCTCGCAGTTCTGCGGGCAATGCCACCAGGTCACGAACCCGGAGGTCATGCTCAGGAACGCGGACGGCACCGAGACCACGATCGAGTTTCCGCTCGATACGACCTTCGAGGAGTGGGCCTCCAGCGACTTCCGCGACGGCGGCGCGGACCCTCGGAGCTGCGTCGACTGCCACATGAAGAGGAAGACCGGGGAGCTGGCCGTGGCCGATCTCGGCCCGCTCCGCACCGATCCGCGCGATCACGTCCTCGTCGGCGGCAACCACTGGGGCATCCAGGCGGTCATGGCGGCCGAGAAGGAGTACGTCGCGGAGCGCGAAGCGTCCTTCCAGCTCGCGCTCGACCGCACCCTCGAGAGCCTCGCCTCGGCCGCCTCGGTCGCGCTCGTCGAGGCCCCCGAGGAAGCGAGGCCCGGCGACGAGATCACCGTCGCCGTCCGCGTCGAGAACCTCACCGGCCACAAGTTCCCGACCGGCTACGCCGAGAGCCGGCGCGCCTGGATCGCCGTGTTCCTCGTCGGCGAGGACGGCGTCGAGCGGCCGCTGCTCGGCGGCTACGACGCGGACACCGGCGAGATCCAGCACGAGCCGCCCACCCACGAGTACCGGGCCGTGCACGGGCGCTGGGACGGCGACGCGGGCGCGGGGGAGAAAGAGGAGCACCTCGCGCTCCACGACATGATCATCTCCGACACCCGCATCCCGCCGAAGGGCTTCGTGCCGTCGCAGAAGACCCAGCCGACGCCGGAGATCGACTTCGGCGACGGGAACGGCGGATACCGCAACTACGACGAGGCGCGCTTCACGCTCACCGTCCCCGCCGGCGCCTTCGGCGCCCAGACGCTCTCGGCGCGCGTCTACTACCAGTCGATGACGAGGGAATACATCGACTTCCTGCGCTCCGAGAACGTCACGGACGACCTGGGAGAGCGGCTCCACGCCATCTACGAGGAGACCGGCGAGGCGCCGCCGATCCTCGTCGCGAGCGCCGACGCGTCGATCGATCTGGGGGAGGCGCCCGACAACACCGGCGGCGGCGACGCGAGCGGCGGCGGGGACGCCAGCGGCGGCGGCGGCGACAGCTCGACCGGCAGCGGCCCGGACGGAGCCCGCGAGGCGGGCGGGTGCGGCTGCCGGACGCCCGAGAGCGGCCACGGCGGGTGGCTCCCCGCGGGCCTCGCCGGGCTCGCCCTCGCCGCCGCCGCAGCCCGGCGGCGGCGCGCGCACCGGCGGCGCTGAGCGCCGTCCGTCGCGAGCAGCAGCGCCGGGGCGGGCGCGTCGCGCGCGTCTGTCCCCCACCTTCGCGGCGCGCCCTTTTCGCTCGCCTCGCCCCCCGACGACAGCATAGATAAAGCGCCGAGCGCCTCCTCGGCGAGCCTCGCCTTGTCCATCTCCCGCCTCGTCGATCCCCTGCTCGTGCTCCTCGTCGTCGCGGGCATCGGCCTCGCGCTCTCCGGCGGCGGCTTTCCGTACCGCGCGCGCTGGTCGAAGGTCGGGCGGGCGCTCGCGTGGAGCGCCTGGCTCGCGCTGTGGCTCCTCTCGTTGCCCGCGGTCTCCAGCGCGATCTCGCGCCGGATGAGCACGGCGCCGCGGGACCTGCGGCCGGAGCTCGCCCAGAGCTCGCCCGAGCGGCGGGTCCTGATCGTCCTCACCGCCGGGATCGACGCCGACGAGTTCGGCACGCCCGCCCTGGAACGGCAGACGGCGGACGGCATCGAGCGCGGCCTCGGCGCCGCGCGGGTCTACCGCACCTACGGCTTCGGCCACGTCATCGTCTCGGGGCGGGACCTCCGGCGCGCGCCCACCGAGCTCGCGGGCGCCATGGCCGACCTGCTCGTCGAGCTGGGCGTGCCGAGGAAGAAGATCATCCTCGAGACCGAGTCGCGCGACACCCGGGAGAACGCGCTCCACTCCGCCCGGATCGCGCGCAGCCTCTCGCCCGACGCCGTGGTGCTCGTGACGAGCGCGCTCCACATGCCGCGCTCGCTCCGCATGTTCGAGCGCGCGGGCCTCGACGTCCTCCCCGCGCCGGTCAGGTTCCAGGCGCCGCCGCACGAGGGCCTGGGGCGGCTGCTCCCGTCGTCGCTCGCCCTGCTGCGATCGCACCGCGCCGCCCACGAGCTCGTGGGCCTGCTCGAGCCGTAGCCCGCGCGATCGCCGCGAACGCGCGGGCCGCGGCGATCACGGCCGCGCCCCCGCGCTACCAGGTGACCTTCTGCGAGCCGCGGACGAAGCGCCACAGGCCGACCACGGCCGCCGCGTTGAGCACCACGAACGTGCGCGCGAGCGCGCCGAGCTTGCCCGCGGCGCCCCCGAGCGCCGCGAGCAGGTAGAACGCCGCCTGGCCGCCGAACAGCGCGCGCGCCGCGTAGAGCGTCCACGACGCGTCGCCGCTCGCCTCGGCGCCGACCCAGGCGGCCGTCGACGTGAGCAGCAGCGCGACGAGCGCCCAGGGGCACACGAGGCGAAGCAGCTTGTGAGAGAAGATCTCGAACCAGGACGGGTTCCGGAACGGGACGAGCAGCGCCGGGAGCAGCGAGAAGAGCTGGTAGTTGCCCGCCAGCGTGCGCACCTTGCGGCCGAACTCGCGCTCGTCGCCGAAGGCGTCGTCGTACGCGATCGCGTCCTCTGCGAAGAGGATCGAGCGGCCCTCGAGCCGGAGCCGCATCGGCACCCACATGTCGTCGAGGATGACGCCCTCCGGGAGCTGGCTCATGTCGGCGCGGCGGATGGCGTAGATGGGGCCGGTCACCCCGACCATGCTCCTGAACCGCCCCTCCTGGAGGCGGATCCAGTTCTCGTAACGCCAGTACGCCCCCGAGCCCGCCGAGCCTTTCAGCACCAGGTTGCCGGAGACGCAGCCCGCGCCGGGATCGGCCAGGAGCCGCACGAGCGCGCGCAGCGCCCCGGGCACGAGCGGCTGGCGGACGTCCGTCATGAGCAGCACCTCGCCCGTCGCGGCCCTGAGCATCGTGTTCACGCCGATCGGCTTGCCGCGCCGCGACTCGCTGACGATCACCTTCACCCGGGGGTCGCGCTCCGAGAGCTGCTGGGCCACGCGCACCGTGTCGTCGGTCGACCCGTCCGAGTAGAGCAGGACCTCCAGCTTGTCCCTGGGATAGTCGAGCGCGAAGAGGCTCTCGACCTTCGCCGGCAGATACGACGCCGCGTTGTAGACGGGGATGCACGCCGTCACCGTGGGGACGTAGCTCGGGTCGTCCTTCCGCTGCGCGGGCCAGAGGCGCGCCAGGATGCCGATAACGATCGGGTACCCGAAGTACGTGTACACGAGCACCGCGACGGCCAGGAAGGAGGCGATGACCACGCTACACTGTAAAGCGCCGGTCGGGGGCGCTTGTCAATCGACATGGAGGGACGCCGCCGAGCCCCAGCGGTTTGCGTTTGCGCGCGCGTCGCACGTCGCTCGTCGCTCGTCGCATCGGCGCGCGTCGCGAGCGGCGCGCGCGGTGATGCGCGTCGCGAGCGGTGACGCGCGCCGCGCGCGATCAGTCGCGCACCTTCACGCTCCGGATGACGTCCCCGTCCACGAGCGCAGCCCACGGCCCGGCGGCGACGCCGACCGCCGCGTACTGGCCGTCGAGGTGCGGCGCGCGCGCGTGCATGACGAAGAGCTGGCTCGATCCGGTGTCGCGGCCGGCGAGGGCCACGCCGACGCGCAGCGGCTCGAACGGGACCGGCGACGTCTCGCAGCGGAGCGCCGGCCTGCCGGGCGGACCTCCGGCGCCGTCGCCGAACGGAGCGCCGAACTGGGTGACGAAGCCCGGCACCACGCGGTGGACGATCTTGCCGTCGTAATAACCGGAGCGCGCGAGATCCACGAAGCGGGTCACCGCGACGGGCGCGAGCGCGGGGTCGAGCGTCATCGTGAGCTCGCCGGCGTCCGTGTCGAAGGTCAGCGCCGCCGGCGCGCGCGCGAGCGCGGCGGCCTCCGCCGGCAGCTCGCCGGCCGGCGGCGCGGCAGCCGGCCGCCCGGCGTCGCCCGGCGGCCCGGCGTCGCACGCGATCTTGCGGCCGCGGAGCACGCCGAGCGCCGTCCCCGCGCGCGCCCGCGTCGTGGGGTAGCTCGAGCGGCAGAGCTCCTCGAGCCGCGCCTCGGCCTGCTTGAGCGAGAGCGCCCCCGCCGCGTCGATGACCGCGCCGATCAGCTCCGGATCGTCGCGCACGCCGGGGCGGTCGAGGAGCGAGAGCAGCGCGCCCTCGATCGCGGGCGACGTGACCGCGGCGGGCGCGCCCTTGTCGTCGAGCCGCCGCTTGCGCTTCCGCTTCCCCTGCGCCGGCGCCTCCGACGCGCGCTGGGGCTGCCGCGCGATGACCTCCGCCGCGGCGGCGACGAGGCCCGGCTCCTCCGCGGCGAGCGCCTTCGCGAGCAGGTCGGGCGCGCCGTCGATCTCCTCGTGCGAGGCGATGAGGTCGATCGCGGCCTCCCGCGCGCGCAGATCGCCCGACCCGGCGTAGGCGCGGTACGCGGCGAGCCGCGCGCCCGTGATCGCCTCGCGGCCGATCACCTCGACGACCGCCCGGGCGCCGATCGAGCCGCGCACCGGCGCGGCGGCGTCCGGCTTGCTCCCCGGATCCGGCGGCGCCGTGACGTCGCAGCCGAGGAGCAGCGGATCGCGGTGGTTCGCGCCGGCGAGGAGCTTGGCCGCGCCGCAGCGGAGCCACGCGAGGCGGCGGAGGATCGCCGCGGGCGCGCTCGGCGGCGGCGGCAGGGCGGCGAGCTCGCGGAGCGGCTTGCGCGCGGCGCCCGCGGATCCGAGCGCGTCGAGGGCGGTGAGCAGCACGCCGAGGTCCTCGCCCACGAGGCCGGTGAGCGCGATGGGATCCGCGCTCGGGACGAGCGCGGGGAGCGCGTCGGCGAGGGCGCGCTGGCCGGGCGCGCCGAGCCGCTTGAGCGCGCGCGCGGCCTCGGCGCGCTCGCTCGGGGCGAACACGCCCTTCGTGCCGAGCACGCGCGCGAGCTCGGGGGCGGCCGCCTCCCCTGCCCGGCCGAGCGCGCGCACCGCGAAGAGCCGCGCGTCGCCCGCCTCCGCGAGCCGCGCGGCGGCGACGTCGCGGATGCGGGGGATGACCGTGAGCGGGACGTGCTCGAGCCGCCCGATCGGGTAGAGCGCCTCCGGGACCGGCGGGCTGGCCGCGCTGCCCGCGGCGAGGTTGAGCAGCGCGACGAGCGTCTCCTCGCGCAGCTTGAGCTTGATCGCGGCGAGATCCCCGAGCGCGTACGCCGCGTGGATCGCGCGCTCGCGCGGCCCCTCGAGCCACGCGACGAGCGTCGGCTCCGACGCCTCAGCGCCGCACCGCCCGATGGCCCGGGCGAGCGCGCCGCCCGCGTCGAGCCGCGGCGCTCCCGCGGACGCGCCGGCGCTCGCGGACGCGCCGGCGCTCGCGGATGCGCCGGCGCTCGCGGACGCGCCGGCGCTCGCGGACCCGGCGCTCGCGGACCCGGCGGCGCTCGCGGACCCGGCGGCGCTCGCGGACACGGCGCCGCTCGCGGACGCGGCGGCGCCCGGCGCGGCCGCCTGAGCCGGGCGGGCGTCGCGGGCGAGCGCGCGCGCGACGAGCGCGGAGACCGTCTCCGCCTCGTGGCCCTTGCACGAGAACCCGAGGCCGTAGGCGGCCCACGCGACCACCTCGTCGTCCTCGTCGGCGAGCGCGCGCGCGAGCCCGGGCCGCGCCGCGTCGCCGCCGATGCGCGCGAGCGCCCGCGCGGCGGCGCGCCGCACGTCGACGTCGCGGCTCTGCTGATCGGCGGCGCTCACCTCCAGGGCGGCGCGGCGCTGCTCCGCGGCGAGGAGGGCGTCGAGCCGCGCCGTCGCGCTGGCGCTCGGGGCCGGCGCCGCCGCGGAGCTCCCCGCGTCCGGCGCGGGGCCGGGCGCGGGCTGCTCGGTGCAGGCGGCGAGCGAGAGGAGCAGAGCGAGGAGCGGGGAGGGTCGCCTTCTCGGCATGATCACGTCTCACCCCGGCGCGCGCCGTCGAGCAGCCAGTCGGCGCTCTCGCAGAGGATCTGCCGGCGGCGCATCGCGCGCGCGTCGAGCCACATCGAGACCACCTCGTGACCGCGCAGCCACGCGCGCGCAACCATCGGAGCGCGCACGTGCGGCGATGGCAGCGCGCAGGCGTCGATCCCGACCTCGCGGAAGTTCTGGAGAGCCCTCGCCATGTGCCAGGGGCAGGTGACGATCGCCGCGCGCCGCGCGCCCATGCGGCGCAGGAGGGCCGCGCTGAAGATCGCGTTCTCGTGCGTCGTCAGCGACCAGAGGTCCTGCAGGATGGCGCGGGCCGGGACGCCGGCGCGCAGCAGCTCGGCGGAGAGCACGCGCGCCTCGATCTGCGCGCCCCAGCGCCGCCCGCCGCTGGCGATCACCCACGGCGCGACCCCGTCGCGGTAGGCCTGCGCCGCGCGCGCCGCGCGGCGCGCGCCGGGGGCCGCCGGGCGCCCGGACGGGAGCATCCTGCAGCCGAGGACGACGATGGCGTCCGCGTGGAGCGGCATGCGCCCGACCATAGCCCATCGGCCGTGGCCGTCGCGCGTCTGCTGCGCGGGGCGTGCCCTGCCCTCCGGCCGCCAGGACGCCGCCGCGGCCTCCCGCCCCGCCGCGGCCTCCCGCCCCGCCGCGGCCTCCCGCCCCGCCGCGGCCTCCCGCCCCGCCGCCCGCACCGCGGCCGCCCCTCCCCCGCCCCGCCGCGGCCTCCCCCGCCCCGCCTGCGAGCCCCCGCGCCACGGGCTCCATGCCGAGACGTGGCCAGCTTCCTGGCGCTTTTGCGGCCCGTCGCTGGGCTGCCGCCTACCCTGCAACTACATTGGCGCCGTGCCCCTGCTCCCCCGGCCAGGTCTCCACGTCTGCGACCTTCCTTGCTCCCGGTGCACCTGCCGGCTTGACGCTGCCCGCGCTCGGAATCTAATAGCTCTACCTTGAAACGGGCGGGGTTCAGCGAGCGAGGCAGGATGCGGATCAAGATGTGGGGGGTTCGCGGAAGCATCCCCACGCCCGGTGCAGGCACGGTCGAAGTCGGCGGCAACACGAGCTGCTACGAGATTCGTGCCGGCGAGACGCTGGTCATCCTTGATGGCGGGACGGGGCTCCGTCTCCTCGGCCAGGAGCTGGTCAAGGAGATGCCCTTCGAAGCCTGGATGTTCTTCAGTCACGTGCACTGGGATCACATCCAGGGCTTCCCGTTCTTCACGCCCGCGTTCGTGCGCGGGAACAAGATCCATCTCTACGGCGGCCTCAACGTCTCGCGGACGCTCGAGGAGACGCTCGCCGGGCAGATGGACTACCCGAGCTTCCCGGTGCACCTCACGGAGATGGGCGCGGCGATGACGTTCCGCGATCTCTACGAGGGCGAGGTGGTCACGATCGGCCCGAACGACGACGTGCGCGTGACCAACGCGCGCGGCAACCACCCGAACGGCGTCTACGCGTACCGCGTCGAGCACGAGGGGAAGGTCGTCGTGTACATCACCGACTCCGAGCACTACGCCATCGTGGATCCGAAGCTGAAGAAGCTCGCGATGGGCGCCGACGTGCTGATCTTCGACGCGATGTACACGCCCGAGGAGTACGCGGGCGAGGTGGGCGGCGGCCCGAAGACGGGCTGGGGTCACGCCACGTTCGTCGCGGGCTGCGAGCTCGCGAAGGCGGCGGGCGCCAAGCAGCTCGTCCTGCACCACCACGACCCCAACCAGACCGACGCGATGGTGCGCGAGAAGGAAATGCGCGCCCGCGAGCTCTTCCCGAACACCATCGCCGCGCGCGAAGGCACCGTCATCGAGATCTAGCGCGCCGCCCCGCCGGCCGTGGGGGCGGGCGCCGCTCGGCGCTCTGGAGGAGGCGGCGTCGCTCGCCGCCCACCCCGAGCGCTCTCTCCGGATCACGCGCTCTTGGCCATCGGCTCGCGGGTGATCTCCTCGATGCGCGCGCGCATCCGCTTCTTCGCGCGCTCCTCGATCTGCCGCACGCGCTCCTTGCTGACGCCGAAGTCGGCGCCGAGCTGCTCGAGCGTCACGGGGCTGTCGGTCAGCCAGCGCTGGCTCATGATGCGGCGCTCGCGGGGCGACAGCTCGCTCACGACCTTCTGCAGCGCGCGCGAGAGCTGCTCGCGCTCGTCGGCGGCGCAGGCTTCCTCCTCGGGCGTGTGCGAGCTCGACGCGAGCCGCTCCATCGGGGCCACGCCGTCGTCGCTCGGAGAGCGCTCCAGGCTCACGTCGCGCGCCATGAGCAGCGGCAAGAGCTCGGCCGCCCGCTCCTCCGACAGGCCGCTCAGCTCCGCCAGCACCGCCGGGTCCTTCTCGTGCGTCTTGCGGTAGATGCGCAGCGCGCGGCGCTCGCTCTTCGACGAGCCGAGGCGCACGATCCGGTACCCCCGCGCCACGTGCTCGCGGATCTCCGCCCGGATCCAGTAGGCCGCGTAGGTCGCCAGGCGGCAGCCGCGGTCCGGATCGAAGCGCTCCGCCGCCTTCAGGAGGCCGATGTTCCCCTCCTGGACGATGTCCTCCATCGGGAGCCCCCACCGGCGGTACTCGAGCGCGATCGTCATGACGAACGGCAGGCACGCCTCGATGAGGCGCCGGCCCGCGTCCCGGTCACCAGCGCGCCAGCGGAGCGCGAGCTCCCGCTCGGCCTCCGGGCTCAGGGTGGCGTAGTTCGCGAGCTCTGTACGATAAGCCGAGAATGCCGCACGATCCCAGGTGGTGCTCATGGTCTCTTTGTTCTCCGCCGCGCGCCGATCAAGGAGGACGCGGGTCGAGAGACCCTGCGAGCCGGTGGGCGGCACCAGGCCAGATGCAGGCGCGATGCCGGGATAAACCCTACGAAATCGCCTTTTTTTGCGCTGGAATGCGCAACGTGTTCGGATCCCCGGAGGGACGCGAAAGCTTTGCGGGAAAGCGGAGGAGCACGGATGCGCGGCGTTGAGCGCAGATCCACGGCGCGCGAGCGGCGAATGAGAACGGGATGTTGCGTCCAGGTTTCGGGCGCGGACCGGGCCGCCCGCGCGGAGGGCGTGGGCAGCGCCCGCAGGGCCGTTCGCGCGTCGCGCGCGCCGATGACCGCGGTCGCCCCTGCCCCCGCGACGCGCGCGCCGATGACCGCAGTCGCCGCCCCTGCCCGCGCGGCCCGCGCGCCGATGACCGCGGTCGCCCCTGCCCGCGCGGCCCGCGTCGTGATATCCGGAGAGCAGTGAGGACACGCGTCGCGAGCTCCGTCGCGTGCATCGCCGCCTGCCTGGCGACGCTCGCCTTGCTCTCGCGCGAGGCGGAGACGCCCGCGGCGAAGGCGCGGCACGGGCTCTCGCGGCCCCTGCTCCACGCCCTCGCGCCGGACGACGAGGAGATCGACGGCGTCGGCTGCGACCCGAACGCCCTCGACCGCGGCATCGCCGTGCCCACCGGGGCGCCGACCTCGCTCGGCTGCGAGCAGGCGCGCGCCATCGTCGCCCAGGCCCGCACCACGCTGGCCGCCCCGCCGCTCCGCATCGATCCCGCAAAGTTTGCCGAGGCGACGTCCGACTGGCTCGATCCGCACGGGCTGTGGTCGGTCGCGCCCGATGCGCCCGTGGGGGCGTCGCTGCGGCGGGAGGCCGCCGCGCTCCTCGCCGATCTGCAGGCGCCCGTGGGCAGCGGGCCGTGCTCGGCGGCGCTGCGCGTGGGCCAGGAGCTGTCCCGGTGGTCGCGCGAGCTCGACGGGGTCTTCGACGAGGGCTACCGCCGCGGGCTGGCCCGCCCGCCCGCGACGGCCGCCGAGGCGTGGGCGCTGATCTCCGCGGCGCCGTTCGAGGACGGCGAGGTGACGCGGAGCGCCCGGGATCTCGCGCGCGAGCTCGGCCGGGAGGTCGGCGCGCTGCGGGCGCACTTCGGGGAGCCGCTCGCCCGCTACGCCGACGCCGTGCGCGAGCGCGCGGCGCCCTCGATGAGCGACGAGGGCTGGGCGCGCACGGTGATCGCGGCCGCGGTGCGCGCCTACGTGCCCCAGCTGGACGCCCACGGCGCCTGGGCGCCGCTCGAGGAGGAGGTCTCCATCTACGATCTCGATCTCGAGGCGCACCCGCCGGCCCGGCTCTGGCAGGAGATGACGCGCACCGCGATCGGGGTGCGCATCGATCGCGGCGCGCTCCCGCCGCTCGCGGACGGCGACGTGGTGATCCGGATCCAGGATCTTCCGATCTCCGGGATGAGCGTCGAGCAGGCCGAGCAGCTCGCCGTGCTCGCCGACGTGCGCCCCGGGACGACCGCGCGCGTGGCGCTGCTCCGCCGCGGCGCCGCGGCGCCGCTCGAGCTGAGCGTGGCGCCGCACCCGATCGGGCCGCAGCCCGCAGAGGCCGCGCCGGCGGAGCTGCCGCTCGATCTGGTGCGGTTCGGCGACGGCAAGGTCGCGGTGATCAGCATCCCCGACGTCCCCGACGACCTCGGGGACCGGGTCGCGGCGGCGCTCCACCGCGCGCGCGCGCAGGGCGACACGCGGGGCGTGATGCTCGACGTGCGCGCGAACGGCGGCGGCTCGACCGACGGGGCGATCGCCGCGCTGGGGCTGTTCCTGCCGGGCGTGCCGCTGTTCCCGATGCGGCGCCGCGACGGCGGCGTCGAGGTGGAGCGCTCGCCCGACGTGCCCACGGAGCGCGGGTGGAGCGGGCCGCTCGCGGTGCTCGTCGACGGCGACTCCGCGAGCGCGGCCGAGATGATCGCCGGCGCGCTCGGCAGCTACCGGCGCGGCGTGGTCATCGGCGATCGCACCTACGGCAAGGGGTGCGCCCAGGAGTACCTCGACGACGACGCCCACGTCGGCGTCCTGCGCCTCACCACGCTGCTCTACGCGCTGCCGGACGGCGCGCCGGTGCAGAAGGTCGGCATCGTGCCGCAGGTGCAGCTCTCGCTGCCGGCGACGAACGAGCGGGAGGCGCGCGTGGACCGGGCGCTCGGCCCGTGGCGCGGCCCCGACGTGCGCGATCTGCACCGCGTGCGCGAGGTGCCCTGGCCGGCGCACGCGGGGCGGGTGGGGCCCTGCCGCGACGAGACGATCTGCCGCGCGCTGCGGTCGCTCGGCGCCGCGCCGGCGGCGGCGCGCTGACGCGCGTCAGCGCTTCCAGAACTTGCCGAGGAGGCCGCCGGCGGGCGTCGGGTCGTTGGTCGTGCGGCTGCGCATCTCCTGCACGCGCACCTCGCGGATCGCGTCGAGGTTCTTCGGGTTGATCTCGGCCGCGAGGCGGAAATCGCGGATCGCGCGGTCGATCCGGCCCGAGCGCTTGAGGAGCATGCCGCGGTAGAAGAGCGCCCGCTCGTAGCGGGGCTCCTTCCGCAGGACGACGTCCAGCGTCTGGATCAGGTCGTCGTAGTGCGCGCTCGTGGCCCCCTCCGCGAGCGCGGGCGGCTCGCCGCGCCGCTGCGCCTGGATCCAGACGAGCAGCGTCATGTACTCCGGCTGCTCCGGGTCGGCGTTCAGCGCGCGGCGCGCGCGGATCTCGGCGCCGGCGAGGTCGTTCTTCTTGAGCAGGATCTCGGCCTTCTGGAACTCGAGCGCGGCGTCGACGACGCGGGCGATCTTCTCCTCGTCCTCCGCGGGGGGCGCGGCCTCCTTCGGCCCCTGCAGGTACTCGGCGCGCCGCTTGGGGTCGCTCAGCGTCTGGTAGGCCTCGCTGATGCGGGCGAACACGCGCGCGACGAGCGGCTTGACGTCCTGGAGCTCCGGCGGCGTCCGGTCGGGGTGCCACTGCTTGGCGAGCGCGAAATAGGCGCTCTGCACGCGCTCCGGGGGGACGTCGTCCGTGACGCCGAGCATCTGGAAGAAGCTCTCGCCGTCGATCGCGGCGGCGCGCGCCTCGATCTCGGCGCGGCGCGCGGCCAGCTCGGGGCTCAGCGCGGCGCGCGGCGGCGGCGGGAGATCGGAGGCAGGCGCGGCGCCCGCCTGCGGCCTCGCGGGCTCCTGCGCGCGCGGGGGCGGGAGCGGCGACGCCGCCTCGGTCCGCCCCGCCCGCGCGGCCCGGCCCTCCGCGCCGACGGCCGCCATCTTGACGGTGGGCGCCTGCTGCATCGGCGGCTGCGCGCGCGCCCCGGCGAACGACGGCGCGAGGGGCTGCTTCGGGACCCTCGGCTCGGCGCCGCGGGGCGCGCCGCCCGGATCGCCGCCGGCCGCGCGCGGATCGAAGGGCGCCGCCGGGCCCGGGAGCGCGACGCCGCGGCCGTCCGGCGCCCCGGACGGGGGCGGCACGGTCGACCGGCGCGGGGCGATCGGCTCGGCGAACGGCGACCCCGACCGCCTGCTGGACGGCGCCGGCGCGTCGGACGGCCGCGGCGACGCGCGGCCGTCGGCCTCGCCGCGCGCCGCGCGCGCCGCGGGCGCCGTCGAGCCCGAGGTGGGGCGCGGCGACCGCGCCGCCGCGCCGGCCGGCTCGCGCTGGGCCTGGCCCGCGTCGGCCGGGGCGGCGCTGGCGGACCGCTCCCGGCCGGAGCCGGCGGGCGCGCCGAGCCCGACGGGGCGCCGGCCCGGCGCGCCGAGATCGAGGTGCCGCGTGATCGCGAGCGCGTAGATCGTCAGCCGCACGACGCGCTCCTGCGCGACGCCCGCCCCGACGAGCTCGGCGAGCGTCATGCGCCGCGTGCGCAGGAGGTCGACGACGGCCGCCTCGTCGCGGTGGAGCTGGAACCGCTTCATCTCGGCCTCGACGTGGAGGCCGAGCTGCCGGCTCTGGATCCGGTCGAGGGTCGCGTCGATCAGCGGATCGTCGGCGTGGAGCCGAACGCCCGCCATGATCACCGCGAGCGGCTCGCACCCGATGAGCTCCGGGCCGCCGTAGGACGACAGCAGGTTCTGGCCGTCGTAGTAGGCGTAGCGCGTCTCGGGCGGGAGATCGTAGAGCGCGACGAGCTTGCGCACGAGCTGCTCGCGCAGCACGCCGAAGACCGTCTCCCGGTCGAGCAGGCCCCGGGAGACGAGCAGCCGGCCGTGCAGCACCCGCCGCTTCGTGATGTCCCGGAGCGTCTCCCGGAGGGTCGCCTCGTCGAGGAGGCCGAGCTCGAGGATCACCCGGTCGAGCGGGGCGACGATCGTCCCGGTCCAGATCTTCGCCGGCACGCCGTCGCTGAAGAAGATGCCGTGGCGGACGCCCTGGGGGTCGATGAAGCACGCGGTGCCGGTGAGGCGCCGGTCGAGCATGTACACGAGCAGGTGGACGAGCGGCGTGCGCGCGAGCGCGCCCTCCGCGGTCGGCGGCTCGCCCGGCAGCGACAGCACGGCGATGGGGCCGGCCATCGCCGAGGGCGGCAGCTCCGACACCGGATCGCGCTCGCGCCGCGATGGCTGCTCTCCCCAGCCGCGGGCGCGCAGCGCGGCCGGCCGCGCGCTCTCCTCGGGGACCTCGTCCGGATGATCGCTGTCTGTCTGCACCGACCACGACTCCTCTCCGTGAGCGCCCTTCGGGGGCGGGTACGGGTCCGCCGGCGCGGCGGGCTCCTGCGGCTGCGGTGGATCCGGCCAGCGCGCGGTGGTGCGCCCGGGCCGCAACGTGGGCGAGAGCCTGCCGGACGGGGCCGGCGGCAGATCCGCGAGCATCCTGGCCTCCGCGCCGCCGTCGTCGACCGGCACCGGCGGCGCGGCCTCGGGCGGCGAGGCGGGCCCGCGGCCGGCGTCGCCGGGCCGCGGCTGCGTCCTCCGGCTCGCCGGCGAGCTGGTCATCGGCAGCGTCGGCGACGAGGGCCGCGTGATCGGCTGCGGCGGCGGCATGCGCAGGCTGGCGAGCGGCGACGCCGGCGCCTGCGCCGAGCGGACGGGCGGCTCTGCAGGGATCGTCGGCGTCCTCAGCGACACCTGCGGCGCCTCCTGGACGGCCGCGTGGGCGCGCATCGACGCGGCGGCGGGGTCGTCGCTGGTCGCGACGATCCGGCGGATGTGCCGCGTCGGCTCGCCCTGGCGAGGCCGCTCGGCGAGATCGACCTCGAGCGCGCGCCCGATCGGCCCGCCGGAGGCGTCGAGGACCAGCCGCACGCGCGGCTGCGAGTAGCGGGCCGGGTGCGCCGGCGTCTGCACCACCAGCGCGACCTCGCCGGTCGAGAGCTCCACGAGCGTGCCGGTCGGAAAGATGCCGAGCGCGCCGACGAGCAGCCGCAGCACCGCGCGGTCCGCCGGATCGGTCGCCTCCTGCTCGAGCTTGGCGATCGCCTCGTCGGCGGAGAGCGGCGCCTCGCCCGGCGCGGGCGTCAGGAGGTCGTTGAAGGCGCGGGCGGTCGCGAGGATGCGCGCCTGCAGCGTCGGCTGGCGGAGGCCGCGGTAGACCGGGCCGAGCGCGGCCTGGCGGCGCACCCAGTGCGCCTCGTAGGCGACCACGGTGCGCGTGACGCTGGGCTCGTTGACGAGGCCGAGCGCGGTCAGCACGACCGCCGTGCCGGCCGGGACGTCCGCGTCCTGCTGCTCGCTCAGCTGCGGGACGAGCCCGCCGCCGCCGCTCCGCGCGACGCCGGTGAGCCGCGGCCGCGCGATGTCGAAGAGCAGCGCCGCCATCGAGAGCCGCTGCAGGAGCACGACGTCGCCCGTGATCTGCCGGGCCATGGCGAGGCTCAGGATCGCGGTGTTCACCGCGCGCCCGGCGTCGTCGTGGTTCTGGTTGCGGAGCGCGGTGACGCCGAGGAACGCCGGCGTCTCGTTCGCGGAGAGATCGACGAGGCGCTGCGTGATGCGCTTGACGCCCTGCCGCAGGGCGTAGCGGCCCTGCCGCAGGTCGTCGTAGAACCGGCGGAGGATCACGATCGCCGTCGCGTAGGTCCGCACGATCGCCGACGTCTCGTCGCCCTCGCGATCGACCGCCACCTCGCGGCGGAGCACCTCCTCGTCCACGGCGCGCAGGCGGACGCGCGGCGCCGGGCGGTCCGCGAGCGCCGGCCTCGCGCTCCGGAGGGCCTCCGCGAGCGCGGAGGCGAGCGCGTAGAGGTCGCTCGCGCGGACGTCCTTCGCGATCCCGATCTCGGAGTAGCCGCAGCGGCCCAGGATGTCGCCGAGCTCGAGCGCGCCCTCGTAGACGGCGCGGTTCGCCTTGAGGAGCTGCCCGGAGACGAAGACCGAGCCGCGGGTGAACAGGATGGAGACGTTGTGGCCGGAGCGCTGGCCGAAGTCCTGGACCAGCGAGACCGTCTCCTCGACCTGCCGCACCATGGCCTGGTTGTCGATGGCGTGCAGCGTCGAGAGCTTCACCAGCCGGAAGAGCGCCTGCACGACGCTGGCGGCGAGATCGCGCGCCTGCTCGCGCCGGATGTTCTCGGACACGTTCTGGCTGATGACGTCGACCTGGGGAGCCGTCACGGGAGATCTCCGACCGTCGAGATCCGCTTGCCGAGGCGGCCGGCGATCGCCTCGGCGGCGGCGCTCGCGGCGTCGCGCAGCGCCTGGCTGTTCCAGGGTCGCCGCTTCGAGGCCGCGAGCGCGGCGTCGAGCGCCTCCTGGGAGCGCGCCTCGCGGCCGAGCAGCTCGGCCGAGAGGCAGCGGGTCTGCTCCGCGGCGTCGTCCGCGAGCAGGCCGTGCCGCTGGAGCAGCTCGACGGCGACCGACTCGCCGCGCGCCGGGTTCAGCGTGTAGAGCGCGCCGAGGAACTCGCGCCGCTCGTCGAGCGTGAGCTGGTGGAACGAGCTGTCCTGCACGCGGCGGACGAGCAGCGGGCCGGCCGCGCGGACCTGGTGGTGCGCCAGCGTGCGGAGCGCCGCGACGCGCACCTCCGGGGGCGCCGACTCGGCGAGCGAGAGCAGCTCGTCCCGGATCTGCTCGGGGCTCGTCGCGAGGTGGGCGATCGCCTCGCAGCGGAGCGCCGCGTTCGCGCACCCGGAGAGGCGCTTCAGCGCGCCGAGGGCGCCCTGCGTCCGCGACGCGGCGAACATCTTGAGGATCGGGCGAGCGACGTCGAGATCCAGGGTCATGAGCGCGTCGACGACCCCCTCCTCGTGCCCGGGCAGCGTGCGCTCGAGGTGGCCGAGGAGCGCGCGGCGCAGGGGCTCGTGGCCGACGTGCCCGACGACCTCCATGGCGACCGGCAGGGTCTCGCTGCCGAGCTTGTGCAGGATGGGCGCGAGGCGCTGCGCGACGAGATCGAGGTCCACGGGCGCGGGCGGCGCCGCGGCGCCGGGGGCGCCCGGCGCGACGACGCGCGTCGCCTCGCGGAGGAGCAGCCGCATCGTGTCCGGCGGGAACATGCCCCGGGCGAGCTCCGTCGCGAGCGCGCCGCCCTGCTGCCTCGGCGCGAGCGCGTCGAGCGCCTTCTCCAGCGCGTCGTGCATGCCGAAGAGCACGTCGAAGCGGCGCGCGAGGATGAGATCGCGCGCCGAGGCGGCCATCGGCTCGGTGACGAGCTCGACGTCCTGGTAGCGCTTCGCGTTCAGGAAGGCGTCCGCCACGATCTCGACGAAGCGCTCGCTCCAGCGATCCGGGCTGAGCACGAGCTGCGTGCCGAGCGCGCGCTGCGCGACCGGGTCGAGCGCGAGCGCGCTCGCGGCGCGGCGCGCCGCCCGCAGCGCGGCCGCGTCGGTGTCGATCACCATCGCGGCCGCCTCGGCGCGGTTCGCCCGCTCCTCGGCGGCGCGCCGGGCCATGCTCTCGACGTCGTCGGCCTCGTGCCAGAACTGCTCGCGATCGGCGGCGTCCCCCTCGGCGAAGACGCTCACGACGTCGTAGCGCACGTGCTCGAGGCGGCGCTCCCACAGGGCCGCCGCGACGTCGTCCTCGGGGGCGAGGTCGCGCAGCGGATCGAGCAGCAGCACCTCGCAGAAGGCGCGCAGCTCTTCCTCGGTGATGCCCGGGAGCAGCTGCACGCGCCGCACGCCGGCCGCGAAGAGGTTGTACGGGACGAGATCGAGCGGGTGCTGCGGCTCCCAGACGGTCCGCCGGCGGTGCTCGAAGGCGTACGGCGAGAGCGCCCAGTGGACGAGGCCCCCGTCCGCGCGCAGCGCCTCCACGATCGCCTGGAAGGTCGCGCGGAGCTTGTTGTCGGCGTCCGGGTGGGTCCAGCCGTAGTGGCGCACCGCCGGGAGCAGCCGCTCCATGCGGCGGAACACCTCCGTGAGGCGCGTGACCGCGGGGTCGTCCGGCTCCGCGTCCCCCGGCTCTTCCTGGGGCGCGGGCTCCGCCGGCGGTCGCATCCCGACGGCCGTGGGGGACTCGTCCGGCGGGGGGCGCCCCGTGCTCGGCGGCGCGGGGCGGCGCGGGACGGACGCGCCGAGCTCCTCGAGGACGCGCAGCACCTCCTGCCGCATCTGCGCGGCCGAGTCGAAGCGGTTGCGCCGATCCCAGGCGAGCGCCTTGTCGACGAGGCCGATGACCGAGGCGGGCAGCTCGGGCGCGATCCGCGCGAGCGACGGGGCCGGCGTCGTCGCGGCGAGGATGAACGCCTCGTTGTCCGAGCGGCCCTGGTGCAGGCGCTGCCCGCTGAGCACGGCGTACAGGGTCGCGCCGATCGAGAAGAGGTCCGCCCGCCCGTCGACCCCCTCGGTCAGCCCCATCGCCTGCTCCGGCGCCATGAACGACGGGGTCCCGAGCGCCGTGCCCGCCTTGGTCTTGTCGCCGGGCGCGCCGCGCAGCCTGGCCACGCCGAAGTCGAGCAGCTTCACCACGTTGTCCTTCGTGATGAAGATGTTCGCGGGCTTCAGGTCGCGGTGGACGATGCCCTCGGCGTGGAAGCTCTCCAGCGTCTTGAGCACCTCCCCGGCGATCCAGAGCGCCTCGGCGACGGGGAGCTTCCGGCTCTTGCGCTTCCAGAGCTGCTGCACGGTCTCGCCGTCGAGCAGCTCCATGACGAGGAACGGCTCGTCCTGCTCGGTGATGTCGTCGTCGAGGATCGCGACCCGGCCGGGGTGATCGATCTTGTTGGCGACGTACCCCTCGCGCAAAAAGCGGTCGCGGATGCCGACGTCCCGCGCGAACTCGGCGTGCAGGATCTTCAGCGCGGCGCGCGAGCCGTTCCGGTGGGTGGCGGCGTACACCGACGCCATGCCGCCCACGCCGAGGAGGGCGTCGATCCGCCACTTGTTCTTGAGGGTCATCCCGACGCGGGCGCGCGCCCGCTGCTTCTCGTCCGGGGCGTCCGAGACCTCCGAGGGAGGAGGGATGACGGACTCGGGGATGACGCCACGTGAGGTCATTCGGCCACCGGAAGGCGGGAAATCGTATCACCTCCGCGCCCTCGCCAGGTTCCGGATTTCGGGGGGCAGGCAGTGCGCCTTACCGTTTCCTGGCGCCGGGCGGGAGCAGGGCGAGCCCTGGCACGGGAGCTCGTTCCGCCCGCCGGAAGTCCGGCCGGGGATGCGACGAGGTGCCGCGCGGGCGTCGAGCCGGCCGGGATTACGAGGGGCGAGCGCCGGCCGATGGCGAGGGGGGCGCGGGCGCGGGCGCCGCGGGCGAGGGCGCCGCGGGCGCGGGGGTCGCGGGCGCCGGCGCCGTCGCAGGCTTGCCGTCGGCCGGTCCGGCCTCGGCGGCCTTGCGGGCCTTCTCGCGCCGCGCCGCCACGCGCCGGCGCCGCTCGTAGGCGCTGGTGACCTCGCGGACGATCTCGGGGTGACGCCGGAAGACGTGCGCTGCGGTCTTCCGGATGGCGGCAACGCGGTCCACCATGAGGTGCAACATCTGGTTGCGGATCGTGGCCGCGGCGGCCGAGGCGACGCCTTCGGGGACCGTTTCCATCGCTCGCCGCTGCAGATCCTCCGCGAGCTTCCTGGCCTCGGCGATGAGGCGCACGTCGAACTCCTCGTCCGCCTCGACCAGGCGGTCCTTGAGCGCCTCCGCGAGCCCTGCGTAATCGCGGAGCGCCTGCGAGAGGGCGCTGGAGCGCTGGCCGTCCTGCGCGTGGAACTCCTTGATGCGCGCGAGCTGCGCGTCGGCGGGCTCGTCGACGTCGTCGTCCAGCAGGAACTCGAGCGCCGACTCGAGCTCATCGACGACGAACCGGGCGCGCTCTCCGACATCGGTGACCGCGGGATCGACGATGAGGAGCAGCCGCGTCTGCGCCTCCTGCACGGCGTGGACGATGGAGAGCAGATCCTCGCTGGTCGACGCGGGCAGCCGGTTCTTGACCCGCTTGAGGCCGGGGCGATCGCCGTCGGGCTCCCAGTACTTCTCCACGAACGCCGCGGCGGCGACCGCCTCGCGCACGGCGACGTCGTACGGCACCTTCAGCGGGTTGTCGGTCCGCCCCGTCTCGGCGGCGGCCTTGACCCAGCGATCGTAGTCCTTTCCCTGCTTTGCCATGGCGATTGCTTGTTCCCTCCTCCTGCGTCCGCGCCTCTCCGGCGCGGCGCGGCAAGGATGAGCTCGCTCGCGGCGATGTCCAGCATCCAGCACGAAAGGGGCTGGTCCGGACGCGCGCGGGGGACATCCGGAGCGATGAGGTAGAGCGGCGGTATGCGGAACGCCGGGGGGCGCGTCCGGATGGCGGGCCGCGTGTCCGGATGACGGGCCGCGTGTCCGGATGGCCGGGGGGCGCGTCCGGATGGCCGGGGGGCGCGTCCGGATGGCCGGGGGCCGCGTCCGGATGGCCGGGGGGCATGTCCGGATGACGGGCCGCGTGTCCGGATGACGGGCCGCGTGTCCGGATGGCGTCCGAGCGCCCGGCGCCTGGTCGCCGATGGTTCCAGCGATCGATCCATTTCTTGAGAAAGCCACGCCTCCACGTCGATAGATCCGCGCGAACGCCAGGAGGACGGCCACCGCCTTCGCCCGTGCCTGGGCCCGAGGTGCTTCGGCTGCCGTCGTGTCCGCGCGTGCTCCGACGAGGAACATGGTCGTGACAGCCGCCCGCAGCTCGATCGAACACCACCTCGCGACCGTGCCGGTCGACGGGCGCGCCCCGGCCGACGACCGCGTCACCGAGCCGGTGGCTCGCGGCGCCGCGCCTCCAGCCCCGCTGGTCACCGAGCCGCTGTTCGCCGGTTTCACGCCGCGATCGGCGCTTCCCTGGCCGCCGCCTCGGCCGGCGACCGCTCCGGTGGCGACCGCTCCCGTGGCGACCGCTCCCGTGGCGACCGCTCTCGTGGCGACCGCTCTCGTGGCGACCGCTCCGGTGGCGACCGCTCCGTTGCCGCCCGCTCCGATCGCGCCGCAGGTCGCCACGCAACCCATCGTGATCGAGGTGCTTTGTCCGCCGGTCCGCCGGGCGCCGCGCCCCTCGAGGGCGGAGTCGCCGCCGCGCGCGCGGGCGGTCGCCCCGCGCCCCCGTCAGCTGGCGGTGAGCTGGCTCATCGTCGCGTCGATTGCGGCGTTCTTTGGTATGGTCGCCGCACTCCTGATGCGGTGGTGGGTGGGATGAGTCAGGGCGAGCACAGCGCAGCGGACGACCCTGCCGGGACGCCTTCGCCCCCGGCTCCCTATCTTCCGGGCAGCGTCGTCGCGGGCCACAGGCTCGTGCGGATGCTCGGCTGGGGCGGCCTCGGCGCCGTCTACGAGGCGGTCGACGAGTTCACCCAGCGGCGGGTCGCGCTCAAGCTGCTGCTCCCCCACCACGCCGGCTCCGAGCAGGTGCGCGAGCGCGCCCGCAAGGAGGCCATCGCGCTCTGCCGGCTGCGGCACAAGAACATCGTCGCCGTGCACAGCGCCAACATGCTGCCTGACGGCACGGTCTGGATCGCCATGGAGCTGCTCGAGGGCCAGTCGCTCCGCCGGCTCTGCCAGGTGGAGTCGCCGCTGCCGATCGCGCGGGCGCTCCACATCGGGATTGAGATCGCCGACGGCCTCGCGGCGGCGCACGACCTCGGGATCGTGCACCGCGACGTGAAACCGGAGAACGTGTTCGTCGACCGGCACGGCGACGTCAAGCTGCTCGACCTGAACATCGCGAAGGTCCATGTCGACGGCCTGCCGAGCACGCAGCCGGGCCAGCGGTTCGGCACGACGGCGTACATGGCGCCGGAGGAGTGCTACGGCGATCCGTGCACGCCGGCGAGCGACGTGTACGCGCTGATGCTCGTTCTCTACGAGATCCTGGCCGGGCGCTACGTGTTCGCGGCGGGCCGCGGCCTCTCGGAATTCCCCAACGAGAAGCAGCTCGTGACGGCGCACCTCCTGTGGCTGCCCAGGCCGCTGCACGAGGTCGCGCCGTGGATCCCGGCGTACTTCTGGCCGGTGTTCCAGCTCGGGATGGCGAAGGACCCGGCCGCGCGCTTCCGGCACGCCGGCGCCGCGGCGAGCGCGCTCCGCGAGCTCCGGGAGCGCTACCAGTCGGACGTGCGCGCCGGCCGGCTCGCCGGGGGCCCGGACACGGCGCAGCCGGGGCAGCCGGGGTCCCGGCGGGAGCATCACGCGCCGCAGTCGCCCGAGCGGCTGCTCACGGCGCCGAGGCCCGACGAGAGCCGGGTGATCCTCCATGGGCCGGCGGCCTCGGCCGAGCTCGGCGGGGGCGGGGCGCGCGAGGAGGGCGCGACGCCGGCGGCGCGGCCGGCGCAGCCTCCGGCGCCTCCGTCGCATCCGCCGCCGAGCGCGGCGCCGGCGGGCGACCCGGGCTGGCCGCTGCTCGTGACCCCCGGGCCTCTCACGGTGCGATCGTCGCCGGGCGGTCAGGGGGCGAGCGGCTCGACGGCCGGGCTGCCGTTGACGGACCGCGTCGCCGACCGGCGCTGGCGAGCGCAGCTCCTGCGCCGCTGCGTCGCCGCGGCGGTGCTGGCGATGCCGATCTCGGGCGCCGTGACCGCGCTGTACCTCCATGCGCGCCGCGAGCGCCCCGCGGAGGCGGCGCCCGCCGGCGGGGGCGCGGCCGCGGGCAGGTTTGCGCCGGCGGCGCCCGCGCGCCCCACCTCGAGCGCGGCCGCCGGGACGGTGCCGGCGGAGCCCTCGCCCAGCGGCGCGCGCGGGACCGGGACATCGCCGGACGGACGCGACGCACGCACGGCGCAGGCCGGCGCGCCCGCGCGCCCGGTCGAGACCGGCGCGCCCGCGCGCGCGGCCGAGACCGGCGCGCCCGCGCGCGCGGCCGACCCCCCCGAGGTCGAGGCGCCCGAGACCGCACCGTCCCCCGGCGCAGACTCCGGGGGGATGGCGTCCGGACCGAGCGCGGCGCCGCAGGCGAGCGCGCCGCCGCAGGCGAGCGCGCCGCCGCGGGCGAGCGCGCCGCCGCGGGCGAGCGCGCCGCCGCGGGCGAGCGCGCCGGCGACACGGGCGCGTCCGGTCGCGGGGGCGGCGCAGGCGCCCGCGCGGCGCCCGTGGGACTGGCTGTTCACGTCGAAGTCGAAGGGGCGCGACGAGGAGAGGGGCGTCTACCCGGACGAGGAGGAGGACATCTACCCGATGCCCTCGCGCGGGCGCGCCCCCGCGCCCGCCAGGCCGGCCCCGCCCCGGAACGGGGAAAAGATGCCGTTCGGCGACAAGCCGAATTTCTGAGGGTGCGTGCAGCGCCACGACCAAGGAGCGACGAGATGCCGACCGACGAACCCAGCGCGACCGATCCCTACCTCGACGAGGTCGTCGAGCGGACGCTCGCGCCCTACCGCGGGATCGCGCCGCGCGACGTGATCGAGGCCATGCGCGAGCTGCTCGTCGAGGCGCTCACCGAGGACGAGGTCGGGCGGGACCTCCTGGAGCGGGCGCGGCCTCGCGCGGCGCCGCTCGGGAGCGGCGTGGAGGCGCGCGACGGCGCCGGGGAGCCCCGGCGCAAGGCGGGGGGCGGCGAGGATGGATGAGCTCAGGGAGAAGCTCACGCCGGCGCAGCAGGCGCTCGCGGCGTCGGCGCTGCACGAGGTGAGCGGCGTTGCGCGCCGGCTCTCGCCGAGGCTGCGCAAGCACCTCTCGTTCGACGAGCTGATGTCGCTCGGCCGGACGGGGCTCATCGAGGCGGCGCTCGCCTACGATCCGGCGCAGAACGACAGCTTCCCGCGCTTCGCGCGGCACCGCATCCGGGGCGCGATGCTCGACGGGTACCTCCGGGAGGCGCGGGAGCAGGACCGGGTGATCGCGCTCTGCCTGCAGGGCGGGTACGACTACATCGCGCGGAAGCGGCGGTACGGCGACGTGATGACCGACGTCGACGGCAAGGCGGAGGAGCGGCTCCTCGACCATGTCGACGGGGTGGCGGCGAGCGTCTTCGCGACGGCCGCCGGGGTGGCGAAGCCGGCGACCGGCGAGGAGGCGCTGTCGCGGCGCGAGCGCCACGAGCGGGCCCACGCGCTGCTCCGGAGCACCCTGGAGAGGCTGACGCCGCGCGAGGCCGAGGTGCTGTCGATGCATTACGTGGAGGGGCAGCCGCTCAAGGAGGTCGGCGGCGCGCTCCGGCTCCCGCACCCGGGCGTGTACCGCGTCCACGACCGCGCGATCGTGCGGCTCGGCAAGCTGCTGCATGCGGCCGGGGTGACCGAGGCGCCGCCGCGCGAGGACGAGCTGTGAGCGGGCGGGCGCGGCTCGATGAGCGATGAGAAAGATGAGAATTCGGACGCGCAGGGGCGATGAAACGCCGTGAAGGGCCGGCGGCACGGATGGGAGGCGAGGCTGTGAAGGACGAGGACCGGGACGAGCGCGGAGGCCGAGAGGCGGGCGCGGGCGCGCCGGCGAGCCCCGCGCCAGGAGCGAGCCCGCCCGCGGGTCACCCCGCCTTCCAGACGGGCGTGGTGTACGTCGAGCCCGAGCTGCGCGACGAGGTACAGGCGTACTGGCAGGCGTACGCCGCCTGGGAGAGGACGAGGCAAGGGCCCCCGCCGCGAGAGCCGCGCGTGAGCGTGCGCGTGGACCACGCGGACAAGCCGAGCACGGCCGCGCGGCTGCGGGAGGCGATGGCGCCTGAGGACGCGGCGCGCGGGGCCGGCGGGAAGAGCGCCGGCGGGAAGAGCGCCGCGGAGAAGAGCGCCGCGGAGAAGAGCGCCGCGGAGAAGAGCGCAGGCGGGAGCAGCTGCGCGGGGGACGAGGCGGCGGCGGCGGTGATCGACAAGAACGCGCTGCCGCCGGCGCGCCGGCCGGGGAGCGCGGCGGCCGAGGAGAAGGACGAGGCGGCGGCCGGGCCGGGGAAAGCGCGGCGCGCCGCGACGGCCGTGGCAGCGCTGGCGCTGGTGGCGGGGATCGGGGCCGCGGCGATGTGCGGCGTGAAGGAGAAGGCGCCGGCGCAGAGCGCGGCGGCGCGGGGCGCGGAGAGCGGCGCGGCGGAAGCGAGCGGCGAGCGAGCGATGAGCAACCCGGCGGCGAGCGGCGCGGCAGCGGCGAGCGGCGCAGCGGCAGGCGACGCGGCGACGAGCGACCCGCGCGCGGAGAGCGCGGCGGCCGCCATCGCGGAGAGCGCTCCAGCGGGCACTGCGCACGAGTCGGCCGCCGAACGCGCCGCGCCTGGCGGCGTGCCGGATCGCGTTGGAGCCGTGGGCAGTGCGCGCCGGAGGCCCGCTCCCGAGACGCACGCGCCGGCACCGAGGGCGCCCGAGGCGCCGCCGCCGAGGCGGCAGCCTTCACCCGTGACGACGGCCGACACGCCGCCCCAGGCACCCCTCGCCTCCGCAGCGGCGCCCAACTCGTCGGCCGAGATACCATCACCGACGCCTGCGGCCAGCACCAACGAGTCCCTCGATCTACCGGCCAAGAGCGCCCCCCACACGGAGCCGAAGTTCTGATCATGCGCAGGCACATTCGACGCATCGCTTCCGTCGCCGGCTTTCTCGCCCTGCTCTCGTGGACCGCGCCCGGCAGGGCACAGCCGAACGCTGCGCCCCACGAGGCGGAGGTCGCCGCGATGACCCAGCAGGCTCGGAAGCTGTTCAAGGAGGGCGTCGACGCCTTCGCGCGAGACCGCTGGGCCGAAGCGCGGGCCGCGTTCCTGGCGGCGCTGTCGCTAAACCCCCATTACACGATCCGCGGGAACCTGGGCGCCTCCGAGCTCAAGTTGGGCCGGTACCGCGACGCCGCCGAGCACCTCGCGAGGTACGTGCGCGAGATGGCGGAGGACGCGACGAGCACGGCGGCGGAGCGGCGGCGTGGCGCGGCGATGTACGCGGAGGCGCAGGCGAAGGTGGGCACGCTGGTGGTGCGCACGGACGTGGACGGGGCGCAGGTGTTCGTGGACGGCGCGTTGCGAGGGCAGACGCCGCTCGCGGATCCGCTGTTCGTCGAGCCGGGGACGCACACGATCTCGGTGAGGCACGAGGACTACGAGACGAAGGATATGACGGTGCAGCTCAGCGCCGGCGGCACGATCGAGAACGGGCTGGAGCTCACGAAGAGGGCGGGGAGCGCGCCGCCGCCGAAGCTGCCGGCGACGACCGTCGCGCCGCTGGCCCGCGACCCGGAGGAGCACGCCCGCGGACCGAGGACGGCGCTGCTGATCGGCGGCGCAGCGACGGCGGGGGCGGCGGCGGTCGCGGGCGTGGTGTTCACGTTGGTAGCGAACGCGACGGGCAGCGATGCCGAGGAACTGCGCGACGCCGTTGTCCGCGACCATGGGGCAGCTGCGTGCTCGCGTGCGAACCCGCCAAGCGGAGCATGCGCTGACTTGAAAGACGCGTTCGCGGTGCATCGACGCTGGACCAACGCGGCGTTCTGGAGCTTCGTGGGCGCCGGGGCGGCCGGCGCTGGGACGCTGATTTACGGGCTCTCGACCAAACCGTCGGCGCCACATGGGCGCGTGCGGGTGACGCCGCTCGTGGGGGCTGACAGCGTCGGGATTTCGGTGGCCGGAACGCTCTGAGCGGACGCCGTGGATCGAGGAGAGAGAATCATGCGTCGTACTGCTCGTTATGCATCGGTGCTCGTCGTGGGATCGCTCGTCGCGAGCGCAGCCCTGGCGGGTTGCTTCCCCTTCCCCCTGTTCGACGATTGCGAGCACACGCTTACCCAATGCGCCCTCGGTGGCGCCGGAGGCGGTGGAGGCGACGTGAGCCCGGCGTGCGAAGCGGACCCGACGCGAGATGCGAGCACGGTGACGGAGGAGTGCGCGGTGTTCGCGAGCGCGAGCGCGGCGCAGGGCGGCGACGGCACCAGGGAGAAGCCGTACGCGTCGCTCGCGGAGGCGATCGCCAACGCGAACGGCAAGCGGGTGCTGGCGTGCGCGAGCGGGGCGTTCGCGGAGAGCGTGACGATCAGCGCGGGGGTCGAGGTGATCGGGGGCTTCGACTGCGGCGCGAGATGGACGTGGAGCAAGACAGCGCGGAGCGCGATCGAGGCGCCCGCGGACGAGATCGCGCTCACGCTGTCGGAGGGCGCGAGCGGGGCCAAGGTGCGGAGCTTCGCGGTGCGCGCGGCGAGCGCGACGGTGGCAGGCGGGTCGTCGATCGGCGTGGCCGTGGCGGATGTGGAGGCGGAGCTCGCGCAGGTGGATGTGATCGCGGGCGACGGGATGGACGGCGCGAAGGGAGAGACGCCGGCGGAGGCGCCGCAGGCGGGAGCACCGGCGGGCGCAGTGTCGAACGCGTGCGAGCTCGTCCTCGGCGGCGAGGCCGGCGTGACGACGTGCGAGGACGGCGAGACGAGCGGCGGCCGAGGCGGGCGCGGCGGAAGCCCGGGGATGGATGATGGGAACGGGCAGCCCGGGAAGGACGGCGCGCCGTTGCCAGAGGAGAACCCCGAGGAGTACGGGCTCGGCGGCGTGGGACAGACGGACGCAGCGGGCAATTGCAGGCGCGGCGAAGATGGCGTGCCAGGTGCAGCCGGTGTCGCCGGCCTCGCCGACAGCGGCACGACGCTGACGCTGGACGGCATCGCGGGCGGCGACGGGGGCAACGGCATCAGCGGCACCCGAGGTCAAGGGGGAGGTGGCGGCGGCGGCGCGAAGGCGGGGCTGTTCTGCCAGCCAGGCGCGGACATCGTGGAGGGCCCCGGCGCCAGCGGCGGCGGCGGCGGTGCTGGCGGGTGCGGCGGGAAAGGAGGGGGTGGCGGCAAGGCCGGCGGGTCGAGCATCGGCATCCTCAGCCTGGGCACGACGCTGGTGCTGACCGACGTGACCGTCGCCGTGGGCAAGGCGGGCAAGGGCGGAGATGGAGCTGACGGGCAGAACGGGGCCAACGGCGGCGCCGGTGCCTCCGGTGGAACGGCATCGGCAAAGCCCCCCTCCATCCCCGGCTGCGACGGCGGTCGAGGCGGCCGAGGCGGAGCCGGCGGCCCCGGCGCCGGCGGCCGGGGCGGCCACGCCGTAGGCATCGCCTATGCCGTGACACCGAGCGACGCGCCGGCGGTGCAGTTCACCCCTGGCACGCCCGGTGACCGCGGCAGCGCCGCGCCCGGCGGCCCACCGACGAGCGCCGGCGCGTCGGGGAGCGCTGGGAGCTGCTGGGACTTCGCCACCGGCAAGAGCTGCGGGCAGTGAGAGCCATCATGTTTTTTCGTGACGATTTCACGAGGCCAGACGTAAGTCAGCAGCACCCCACGGGTTTCACCGGGACACCGCTTGGCGAGCAGCTTCATCGGCGGCAACATGGGCGCCCTCAGCGCGAAAGGTGCGCCCATGTCGAAGCGTCGGTGGTTCCACAGCAGCGGCATGCGTCGCTCGGGAAACGTGATCCACGTCAGCCCGACGCTGATGTGGGAGCTGTCGTGGGTGCGGAAGATGGGCCTCGAGGACGTCGACTGGGACCCGGCGCGCTACTGCGTTTGCTGCATGGCGGAGCGCGCCGCCCGCGGAGAGGCCGTCGAGGCCCTCGCGCCGCCCTCGAAGACGCGGCCGAAGGTGTGCGTGCGGGACGATGGCGAGCACGCCACGCCGTCCGGCAGCCCGCCACGGAGCCTCAGCGGAAGCGGCGGCATGCCGCGACCCCTGAAGCTCGTGCGACCGCCGCGGGCCGAGCCCGAAGAGACGTGATCGAGGGGCGCCGCACGAGCGGCGCCCTTTCAGGAGAGCACGCGAGCGCCACGAGCACGGCTCGCGTGCGCTGACGACCCGGGGCAGCGCCGCGGTGCGCTGCCCCGGAGAAATGACCCGGCGCGCTGCGCAGCGCAGCGCGCCTTGGCTCGGCTCGTCCTGGCGACGAGCGCGCGAGGAGGACGATCGTGTATCCGCAGCTCGCCATCGAGGCAGCAGCACAGTCGGACGTGGGCCGCCGCCGCAGCCACAACGAGGACAGCTTCGCGGCGCTGCCATGCCTCGGGCTGTTCATGGTGGCCGATGGACTCGGGGGCAACGCGGCCGGCGAGGTCGCATCACGCATGGCCATCGAAGTGGTCAAGAGCTGCATCGAGGAGGACGGCGATCTCGAGGACACGTGGCCCTACGGCACGGCGAGGCCGCATAACCGGGATGAGGTGCGCCTGGTGATGAGCGTGCGGCGCGCCAACCGGGCGATCTACGAGACGAGCCAGCAACAGGACGAGATGCGCGGCATGGCCACGACCTTCGCGGGCGTGCTGCTGGGGGCGGGCATGGCGTACATTGCCCACGTGGGCGACTCGCGCGTCTACCGGATGCGGGGCGGCAGGCTGGAGCGGCTCACGCGGGATCACACGCTGCTGGAGGAGCTGCTCCGCGACGGCGACGGCGCGCTCGCGGCCATCGAGGCGCTGAGCGACCGGGCCAACGCGGTGACTCGGGCGCTCGGGTGCGACGAGAGCGTGGCCATCGAGTCGCGCGTGGAGGCGACCGCGCCGGGCGACATCTTCCTCGTCTGCTCGGACGGGCTCTGGGGGCCGGTGCCGGAGGGGCAGATCGCCGGCATTCTCGAGGCGCATCGCGACCTGGGCCTGGCGGCGAGCTTGCTCGTCGACCTCGCCAACGAGCACGGCGGGCCGGACAACGTGACGTGCGTGCTGGCGCGCCTCGGAGGTGGGTGAGGTGCGCGACAGCGACACGATGCTGCGGCTGGAGCTGTCGCTCGCGTGGACAACCGAGACGGCGGCGATGGACGCACCCCTCCCGTCCCGCGCGGAGCGCGGGACTTGGGAGGGGCGGACCGCGCGCAGGCCCGAAGGGCCGAGCACGGGCCGGGGGTGGGCATCTGTCATTCCCCTGCTCCTCTTCCTCTTCTCTCTCTTCTCTCTCTTCTCAGGATCAATCCAGCTCACCGACCAGGACGAGCGCGGAGGCCGAGAGGCGGGCGCGGGCGCGCCGGCGAGCCCGGCGCCAGGAGCGAGCCCGCCCGCGGGTCACCCCGCCTCCCAGACGGGCGTGGTGTACGTCGAACCCGAGCTGCGCGACGAGGTACAGGCATACTGGCAGGCGTACGCCGCCTGGGAGAGGACCAGGCAAGGGCCCCCGCCGCGAGAGCCGCGCGTGAGCGTCCGCGTGGACCACGCGGACAAGCCGAGCACGGCCGCGCGGCTGCGGGAGCGCTCCGGTGCGGCCATGCCGAGCGCCGTGTGGAGCGCGCGATCTCGGTTTCCGCAGGGAACGAGGTGCGGCATGCTGCAGAGCGCGGTGTATCGAAGGCAACGCGTGGGATGAGAGCAGCGATGAGAACATGGATCATCAAGGTAGCGAGCAAAGCATCCACTCTCGTAGCCGGCGGAGTGCGGGACGCGCGAGGCGCTGGCGGCGCACAGGCGCAACGCGCCGAGCACCGCCGGGGCGCGGGCATCTCTCATCTCTCCACGCCACGGCTCGGCATCCTCGTGATGGCCGCCGGAGCTTCCCTCGCCGGATGCGCCGTTCGGTCCGGGGATGCCACGACAACGCCGATCCACCCGTCATTGTCGCTGCAGGAAACGCCCGCGGAGCGGACGACGCAGGCGGAGGAGCGCACGAGCTACTCGAGAGCGGACAGCACCGAGCCAGCGCAGCAGTCCTCGTCCCCGGAGCCGACGCCCGAGGAGACGGCGCTGCTGGAGCAGGCCTCGGTGAGGCTGAACGAAGTGCTGGCCAGGATCGTGACCCTCAACCTGGTGACAGAGCCGGAAGGCGCGCAGGTGACGGTCGATGGATGCGTGAGGGGGCGGAGCCCGCTCTTGTATACGGTGTTCCTGGAGCCGGGTCGGCATGAGATCCGTACGGACCTCGCGGGCTACATGCCGACACGGCATGTCATCGAGATGACGGCGGGGGAGACGCTTGGACTGACGGTGCACCTGCGTCCGTCGCGCACGGAGGTGCCCCCCCACGATGGATGCACCGGCAAAGGAGGCGTCACCTGCGACGAGCCATGTCGCCGCGGAGTCGGACCGTTGATGAAATGAGCGCGCAGCCTCGAGACGCCGAGGCGGCGCGCGTGAGGCATCGCGACCTCGCGCGGAGCCGATCGAGCGCGACAGGTGATCGAGGTGTGAGAGGTGGTGACGAGAGACGCACCCCTCCCGTCCCGCGCGGAGCGCGGGACCTGGGAGGGGCCGGCGGCGCGGAGGCGCGAAGCGCCGAGCACCGCCGGGGGGAGGGCATCCATGAATTTCCTGTCCCTCCTCTTCGAATCCGGATCGAGCGTGCCGGATCCGCGGGACGAGACCGAGCTTCGCCTCCCGTTCGCGTCAACGTGGACGCGATCGTTGGATTTCGCCCTCCTGTTCCCGTGGTTTCTTGGTGCCCTTGACGTCATGGCGGTCGGCTTCGCAGCGCGACTTCCCGCAGCAGGGCTAGGACGGCCCCGTGGCGCCCCCGAGCGCGCGGCACCGGGCGTCGTGGAGCACCACACGCACGCCGCGGTTGGAAGGAAAGATCGCGTTCAGGCGCTCCGTGACCGCCGGGTCGCCGGTGAAGACGTCGATCTGCCGCCCGACGACCTTGATGCCGCGATCCTCGGCGACGAAGCAGCCGTCGTGGCGGCCCCCGCCAGGGAGCGGCAGGCCGACGAGCTCGGGCACGTAGAGGGCCGTGCCGAGCGGAATGACGCTCGAGTCGACCGCGACCGTGCGCAGCGGCGTGATGGGGCGCCCGGTCGCGCCGCGGCCGTACGGGAAGCGCCGCGGGTCGAGCCGCTCGAAGCAGACCTGCTGGTCGGTGCGCGGGCAGACGTCGGCGCACGCGCACCCGCGCCGCGCGAAGCTCACCGTGTCGCCCGACGCGAGCCGGCCGCTCCCCTGGACGCAGACCTGGTCGTGGAACGCGCGCGGGACGCTCGCGAGCGGCGCGCACGCGGCGTCGTAGAGCACCGCGTCCTTCGGCCCGCCGCCCTCGGTCGGGAAGTCGTAGTAGGTGTTCCGGAACAGCCCGGGCGCGAGCCCCGGCGCCGCGGCCGCGCGCGCCGCGCGCGGGGACGGTGCGGCGCGCGCGGGCCGGCCGTGCTCGCGGACGAGGATCGCGGGCTCGTCCTCCGCGGGAGCCGCGCCCGCGGCGCCGCGCGGGTCGGCGCGCGCCGCGTCGGCCGCCTCGCCCGGCGCGGCGGCGTCGCGGCCCACGGCGCCGGCGCCCGGGGCGCGATCGCCTTCGCCCGGCGGCGGCGCGTGGAGCCAGCCGCCGCCGCCGCGCGCGATCCGCGGATCGCTCGCGCCGTCCTGGACCCAGTCCGCGCCGCCCTTCGCCGCGCACCCCGCGGCGAGCGCGAGGAGCAGCGCGCCGAGCCCGCGCACGGCGGGCGCCGCGCTCGTCAAAAGGCGGCTCCGAAACGCGCGAGCTCCCGGATCGCCGCGGCGGCGACGTCGGCGCGCGCCCAGAGCGCGGCGGGGGCGCCGGCGCCGGCCGGCGCGGCGCCGGCGGCGATCACCACGGGCGCCGGATCGCCCGCGCCCGGCTGGCCGAGGCGGTTCGCGACGAGCCGCAGCGGCTCGAGCACCAGCGCGAACGCGATGTCCGCGCCGAGCGGGGCCAGCGCGGCCTTCATGGCCGGGACGTCGCCGAGGCTCTCCCCCTGGATCGCGGCGACGGCGCTGCGGAGCCCCGCGCTCGGATCGTTGCCGACCGACGCGAAGAGGCCGTCGTCGCGGATCAGGTAGTGCAGCTCGATCGCGGGCGGCGGCCCCGCGCCCGGCGCGCCCTTCCGCGCCGGCCGCGCCGGCGGCGCGCCCGCGCCGCCGGGCTGGCCGGCCGCGGCGGTCTGCTCGATGCGCACGCGCCGCACCTCGCCGCCCTGCGGCGCGACCTCGGCCTTGCCCGCGGAGACCCGGAACCCCTCCCGCTTGAGCGCCGCCTGGATCGGCGGGAGCTCGGCGGTCCCGACGAGGTCCTGGATCGCGGTCTCGAGCTTGGCCCGGTCGGCCACCGCGGCGCGCACGAACGCCGTGGGGCCCGCGCCGTCGAAGCGGACCCCGCCGGCGAACCACTCGCCGCGCGCGTCCGACGCCGCGCGGATCGCGGCGCCGATCCGCTCCCGCTCGGCGGGGGGGAGGCCGCCCTCGACGAGCCCCGAGACGGCGTCGACGAGCTTGGGCACGTTCTCGGCGCGCGACGCGGCCCGGTCGCGGACCAGGATCCCGACGAGCGCGTCGGCGGGCAGATCGAGCAGCGGCGTCACGTCGCCGACCGCGAGATCGGCCGACGCCTTGGACGCCGGGCCGCCCCCGGGCTTCGGCGTCCCGGAGGCGCGCAGGTGCGCGCTCTCGTCCAGCGTGAGCGTGAGGCGAGCGCGCTCGAGATCGCCGAGCACCGCGAGCGCGCCCTCGACCATCGGGGCGAGCGGGACCGCGGTGGCGGCCGGCGCGCCGTCCGGCCCGCGCGCCCTGTCCCAGGCGCTCCGCGCCGCCCTGAGCACCGGGCCCTCGAGCGCGTGCCGCGGGAGCTCGATCGCGAGATCCTCCTTCGGCACCTGCGCCTGCGGCATCGTCCGCGCGACGTAGGGGCCCAGGGCGGTCAGGTCGCCCGGGGTCTCCGCGACGAGCAGGTAGTTGCCGAGGACGCCGAGGGCCACAGGGCTCGCCCCCTGCAGCGGCTCGAGCAGCGCGATCGAGGTCGCCGCGTCGGGCGTCGCGCGGAAGCGCGCCCCCTCGCCCCGCGTGAGCTGATCGATCAGGCGCGCGCCGTCCTTCACGTGGAGGCCGAGCGCGGCCCGGGGGCGCGGCCGGTCGGGGGCGTCCACGGCCACGCCGAGCGCCGGGACGTTGCCGTCGATCTCGGACGCGACGGCGATGGGCAGGCCGAGCAGCGACGCGGCGAGGGCGCCGACGCTGCCCGGGAGGAGCGCCGCCGAGCCGCCGAGGAGGGCGCGCACCTTGGCCCAGGTGGCGTCGGGCGTCGGCAGGAACGCCTCGGCGATGAGCCCGGCCGGCGCGGGCACGGGGCTCGGGCCCTGGACGCCGGCGTCGTCCGGCGCGCCCCGCGATTTGCAGCCGAGGGCGCCCGCGCTCAGGCCGAGGACGAGGGCCAGGAGCGCGGCGGCGCGCCGGGACATGGCGGAGGTCGATCGTACGCTCACGCCCGAACCGTAGCGCCTTCCTGCCGCGGTCGACCACGAACCTGCAAAACCGCCGCGCGCTGCGGCGCGGCGCGGGGGCGCGTCAGGGCCTCTCAGGGCCTCGAGGGGCGGCGGGCCGCGGCGACCCCCGCGGACTCCCCGAGGCAGATGCGCGCGAGCGAGAGCAGCATCGCGTTCTCGCGGACGCGGTGCAGGAAGCTCTCGCGCAGGGCGGGCTCCGGGATCTCCGCGGCCCGGGCGAGGAGCCGGTCGCGGCCCCGGGCCGCGGCGGCGCGGGCGCCCTCGGCGTCGCCCGCGGCGCGCGCCGCCTCGACGACGGCCACGAGGACGAGCGACTCGAACTCCTCGATGCCGCCGTAGCGCGCGAGGATGCCCTCGGCCTCGCGCGCCGACGAGAGCGCGGCGTCGGCGCGCCCCTGGGCGGAGAGGGCGCGCGCGAGCGCGGCGAGCGCGCCGGCGCGGGCGGGGGGCACGACCTGGAGGAGCTCCGCGGCGTCGCGGGCGTCGGACTCGGCCGCGGCGAAGTCCCCGGCGGCGTGGGCGATGAGGGCGGCGTAGATGCGGGAGCCGCCCTCGAAGCGCAGGTTGCCCTGCGCGCGGGCCTCCAGGATGACCTGCCGCGAGAGCGCGAGCGCGTCGTCGAGCCGGCCGCTGGCCGCGAGCACGCGGCCGAGGTTCTGCCGGGCGCGCGTGGCGACGGTGCGCAGCCCCATGCGCTCGGCCGCCGCGAGCGCGGCGGTGAGCTCCTCGCCGGCCCGCTCGAAGTCGCCGAGCTCGAGGAGCGCGAAGCCGAGGCTGACGCGCGCGTTGCACGCGTCGCGGACGTCGCCGGCCCGCTCGAACGCGTCGATGGCGGCGGCGTAGCCCGCCACGTCGCCCGCGGGATCGCCGAGGTGCCGCGCCCGCGCGCCGCGCAGCCGGTGCACCTCGGCCGCGGCGCGCGGCGCGAGGGTCGCGAGATCCCCCGCGAGGGCGCGGACCCGCGCGATCAGCGCGTCGGCCTCGGCGTAGCGCCCCGCGGGGAAGAGCTGGCGCGCCGCCGAGCACAGGGCGATGACGCGCGCCGATCGGATGTCCGCGGCGATGCGGGCCCCGGCCGGCGCGCTTCCAGGTGACGCGCTCCCGGGCGGCGCGCTTCCAGGCGGCGCGCTCCCGGTCGGCGCGCTCCCGGCCGGCGCGCTCCCCGGCACCCCCGCGTCGCCGGGGGCGCCCTCCGCGGCCGCGGCGCCGCCGCACGCGGCGACCTCCTTCGCCCAGGAGGTCGTGAGCACGTAGTCGCCCCTCCGGCCGCTCGCGCTCATCAGCTCGTCGGCGGCGCGGAACCAGAGCGGCGCGCCGCGGGGCAGGCGCCGCGCCGCCTGGGCCGCGCAGCGCTGGGCCTGCTCGAACTCGCCGCGCCAGCGGTGCGCCTCCGCCTGGACCAGGCGCAGCGCGCTCAGCGTGTCGCCTTCGCGCGCGCCGCTCGGGCCGGCCGGGGCGCCCTGGTCCCCGGCCGGCTCCTCGCCCGCGAGTCGATCGCAGAGGTCGCCGTGCCGCGCCCCCCGCTCCGCGAGCGCGATCGCCGCGGCGAGATCGCCGCGCTCGAGCGCCTGCTCGGCGCCGCGCAGGAACCACTGCATCGCCCGGCCGTGCTCTCCGCCGTGGTCGAAGTGCTCCGCGAGCGCGAGCGCGTCGCGCTCCCCGGCCTCCTCGAGCCACGCGCCCGCGAGCCGGTGGCCGAGGAGCCGGTCGCCCCGGGTGAGCGTCGCGTAGGCGGCCTCGCGGAGGCGCGCGTGCCGGAACGCGTACTCCTCCTCGCCCGGGAACCTGCACGCGGGCCGCCGCTCGATGAGCGCGCGCGCGGCGAGCTCGAGGAGCCACCTGTCCAGGTCCTGCGCGCCCTGCGCCCCGCCGAGCAGGGCGGCCACGCCGCCGCGCCAGAACGCCTCGCCGAAGATGCTCGCCGCGCGGAGGATGCGGCGCACCGCCGGGTGCAGATCGTCGAGGCGGGCGTGCGCCATCGCGAGCACCGTCTCGGGCGAGCCCTCGGCGTCGCCGCGGGCGACCGACCGGATCAGCTCCTCGAGGTAGAACGCGCGCACCGGCGCGCGGCCGTCGGCGCGCGCCTCCGCCGCGGCGCCCGGCCCGAGCGCCTCGCGGGCGAGCTGCCCCGGGGCGCCGGGAGAGCGCTCGCCGGGCCGAGGCTCGGCGGGGCCAGCGCCGGCGCAGAGCTCCGGGAAGAGGCGCTCCATCTCGCCGCGGCCGAGCGCGAGCAGGCCGGCCGTCACGTCGTCGATCAGCACGCCGCCGCTCCCGTCGCTCCCGCCGGCCGCCGCGCGCTCGCCCCCGGCGCGCGGGCGGGCGCCGAGCAGCGCCGCGGCGCGATCGATCACCTGCCGCGCCGGCCAGCGGCCGGAGGCGACGTCCTGGCCCGTCGCGAGCGCGATGGAGACGTCCGCGGGCAGCAGCGCGCGCAGCGCGAGCGCGCAGCGCGCCGCGTGCGCCGCCTGGTCCGTCGGCGCCCTCGCCTGCGCCCCGGCGGGGCGCGGCGGCTCCGCCAGCAGATCCGCCTCGCCCGGGATCGTGACGAGGAGCCACCTGGCGGCGAGCCGGTCGACGCGCCCCCCGAACGGCGCGACCGCGGCCCGGACCGCCGCCTCGGTCGCGGCCCTCGGCGCGGGCTCCTGGAGCTGCGGCGGCGGCCGAGCGGCGCCCGGCGCGCCGGGCCCGGCGCCCGCGCCATCGCCCGGGAGCGCGCCGTGGATGAGCACCACGCTGATGAGCCGCGGCTCGCCCGCGGCGCTCTCGGCCAGCGCCCGGGGCCTCGTGCTCGGCGTGCCGCTCTCGCCGGGATCCCTGGCCTGCTCGCGGGCGACGCGGAGCTGCGCCGCGCTCGCGAGCACCTCGTTCCCGTCCCGCGGGCGGCCGTCCGGGTCCTTCTCGAGCATCCACGCGACCAGCTCGTCGAGCGCGGCGGGCACGTCGGGTCGCAGCTCCGAGAGCCGGCGCGGGCCCACGAGGGCGGCCTTGGCCAGGATCGCCATCACCTGGTCCCCGGCGAACGGCGGCCGGCCGGTGAGGCAGTTCCAGATCACGCACCCGAGCGAGAACACGTCCGCGCGGGCGTCCACGTGCGCGTCGCCGCGCGCCTGCTCGGGCGCCATGTACCCCGGCGTCCCGAGCGTCACCCCGTTGCGCCCGCCCTCGCCTTCCCGGAGGACGCCGCCGTCGTGCCCGCGCGCGGGCAGCCCCGCGGAGGCCCCCGCGCCCGCGCCGGCGCGGGCGATGCCGAAATCGACGATCTTGGCGCCCTCCAGCGCGCCGCCCGGCAGGAAGATGTTCCCGGGCGTGACGTCGCGGTGGACGATGCCCCGCTCGTGCGCCGCGCCGAGCGCGCCCGCGAGGCGCTCCAGCAGCGTCACCGCGCCGTCCACGCTGAGCCGCGCGCGCGCCACGCGCGCGGCGAGATCCTCGCCGTCGAGCCACTCGAGCGCGAGGTACCGCTGCTGATCCGCGGTGACCCCGTGCGCGACGTAGCGGACGATCCCCGGATGGCGCAGCCCGGCGAGCAGCTGCGCCTCGCGCTCGAGCCGCCGCTCCTGATGCTCGTCCCCGCGGTGCGGGATCTTCAGCGCGACCGGGCTGTCGTCGGTCAGGTCGGTGGCCCGGTACACCGAGCCCATCCCGCCCGATCCCGCCAGGCCCTCGATCCTGAAACGGTCCGCGACCGTGACTCCCGGGCGCATCAACCGGGCGATTATACGTGGGGCCGCGGTCGGGGATAGGGGCAGCCCTCGGCGCCGCGGCGGCGCGCGACCCCGGCCGGCGCCCGGCGCGCGCCGCCGCCATATGCCCCCGTCGCTCCGCGCGCGTCCGAGGCGGCGTCAGCGGAAAGCTGCGGAGCAGGCGCACCGCTGCGGTAAGCTCTGGTCGATGCCTCGCCCCGGCTACGACAGCGTGGTGCTCATCACCGGCTTCCCCTCGTTCATCGCGCGGAAGATGCTGCAGCACGTCCTCGCGGCGGAGCCGCGCGCGCTCGTGTATGCCGTGGTGCTCGCGAAGTCGTCGGCGCAGGCGAGCGCGGAGCGCGACGCGCTCGCGCCGGCGGATCGCGAGCGCGTCGTGCTGATCGAGGGGGACGTCGCGGCGATGGATCTCGGGCTGTCGGGCGCCGAGTTCCGGCAGCTCGCGCGCGAGGTCGACCGGATCCACCACCTCGCGCACGTGGGCCACGCCGGCGCCGACCGGAGCACCGCCCACGCCCAGAACGTCGTCGGGACCGCCGAGGTGCTCGAGCTCGCCCGGGCCTGCACCTCGCTCCAGTGCCTCGTGCACCAGTCGACCGCGTTCGTGGCCGGAGATCGCACCGGTACGGTGTACGAGGATGATCTCGAGGCGGGTCAGGCGTTCCGCAACCCCGTGGAGGAGACGCGGATGCGCGCGGAGGTGCTCGTGCGGCGGGCGATGCGCCACGTGCCGGCGGCGGTGGTCCGGCCGACCACGGTGGTGGGCGACTCGGCGACCGGGGAGATCGACCGGCTCGACGGGCTGTACCTCCTCGTGCTGCTCATCATGGCGGCGCCGGCCGACATGGCGATCCCGATGCCCGGCCGCGGGGACGTGGCGCTCAACATCGTCCCCATCGACTTCGTGGTCCGCGCGACGCACGCGATCGGCCTGCATCGGCTCGCGCCGCGCCGCACGTTCCACATCGCCGACCCGCACCCGCTGTCGGCGCGGCGGGTCTTCGACCTCATCGCGCGGGCGAGCGGCCGCCGCGCCGCGCGCGGCCACATCCCGTCGAACCTCGCCAAGGCGCTGCTCCGCACGCCCGGGATCGAGCGCTTCGTCCGCAGCCCGCGCGCCTTCGTCGAGCAGCTGATGACCCCGGTGCGCTACGACGCCCGGAACGCCGACCTCGCGCTCGGCGGCGCCGGGATCGCCTGCCCCCCCTTCGAGTCGTACGTCGACGTGCTCGTCGGCGCCGTGCAGGAGCGCGTCCGCGAGCGGCGCGAGCGCCAGGAGATCGAGGCCAGCGCGGACGCCGAGCTCGACATCGAGGATCCGCTGTCGTGAGCGGCGCAGCCTGCGCCGCGGCCCGCGCGGACGTCCCGGAGCGCAGCCTCGTCGCGCCGCCGCGCCGCCTCGCCGCGGCGCTGCTCGCGGCCGCGGCGCTCGGCTGCAGCTCGACGCGCGAGCACGTCGCGCCGCCGTCGCCCGAGGTGGGGGCCGCGCCGCCCACGCCCGCGGCGCTCCCGCCCCGCCCGGCGGAGGCCGCCGCCCCCGCGCCCGCCGCGCCGCGCGTCGGCGACGCCCCGCTGGCGCGCCCGCCGGAGCTGGAGCTCCTGCGCCCGGAGGACGGGCCCTACGCCCACTTCTTCGCGGCGCTCCGCGCCCTCGAGCAGGGGCGCCGCAAGGACCACGTGCGCGTCGCCTGGCTCGGCGACTCGCACGCCGCGGCGGACTTCTGGAGCGGCGCGGTCCGCACGGCGCTCCAGCGGCGCTTCGGCGACGGCGGCGTCGGCTTCGTGCACCTCGGCTACGCCGCCTACCGCCACGACGGCGCGCGGCTCACGGCCGACGGCAAGTGGCGGACCCGCCCGAAGGCGCCGGGCGGCTCCACGCCGGTCGACGACGGCGTCTTCGGGCTCGGGGGGATCCTCTTCAGCGCGCATCAGGGCCCGGCGCGGGCGGAGATCACGGTGACCGGGGCCGGGCCGTCCACGCGGCTGCTCTGGGACGTGTGCTTCCGGTCCAGCGCGCCGACCGACGAGCTCGCGGTGACGATCGAGGGCGGCCCGAGCGAGATCCTCCGCGGCGCCGCGGGCGACGACCCCGGGGCGCTGCAGCACGCGAAGCTCGCGAGCGTCGGCGCGACGAAGCTCGGCGTCGTGCCGTCGGGCGCGCCCGAGCTGTGCGGGCTCGTCGTCGAGGCCGATCCGGAGGCGAAGCCCGGGGTGGTGCTCGACACGCTCGGCATCAACGGCGCCCGCCTGGCGACGCCGCTGCGGTGGAACGAGCTCGCCTGGGCCGCGGAGCTCGGGCGGCGCTCGCCGGAGCTCGTGGTGCTGGAGTACGGCACGAACGAGGCGGGCGATGTCACCACGGATCCGTCCCTCTACGCAAAGCAGCTCGCCGAGCTGCTCGCGCGCACGCGCAGGGTCGAGCCGGACGCAGACTGCCTCGTCCTCGCGCCCACGGACCGGAGGGACACGCCCGAGCGCACGCCCGTCGTCCGGGACGTGCTGCGCGACGCCGCCCGGGAGGGCGGCTGCGCGTTCTGGGACACCTACGAGGCGATGGGCGGGCGGGGCTCGATCGAGACCTGGTACCGCGAGCGCCCGCCGCGCGCGTCGCGCGACGGCGTCCACCTGACCTTCCGCGGCTACCGCGAGCTCGGCGTGAAGCTCTCGAACGAGATCCTCGAGCGCTACCGCCCCTGACGCGCGCGTCCGCGGGGCGGCGCCGTCCGACGGCGACGGCGGATCGAGGGGCCCGTGGCCTTGCTCGTGCCTTTCGGCTCTCGGTGCCCGATCGGCGTGAAGGCTTCTCACGCGCGATGGGCGAAGGGGGCACATGCTGCATGCCGGGGACGTCGCAGGAGGTCGCTTCCGACTGATTCGGCCGATCGGCTCGGGCGGGATGGCGAGCGTCTGGTGGGCGCGCCACGAGCTCATCGGCCGGGACGTCGCGCTCAAGCTGTCCCCGGCGCTCCGGGACGACCAGGTCGTCGCGCGGTTCATCCGCGAGGCGAAGATCATCGGCAAGTTCCAGCACCGGAACATCGTCGGCGTGGTCGACGCCGGGGAGCTCCCGGACGAGGGCTACCTCTTCCTCGCCCTGGAGCTCCTGCGGGGCTCGCCGTTCGCGGATCGCCTCGTCCCGAGCCGGCCGCTGCCGCCCGAGGAGGTCGTGCCCGTCCTCATCGAGGTCTGCTGCGGGCTCTCGGCCGCCCACGCCGAGGGCGTCGTGCACCGCGACATCAAGCCGGAGAACATCGTGATGGCCATGGTCCCCGGCGAGGGGATCGTGCCGAAGATCGTCGACTTCGGCATCAGCCAGCTCACGGACGCGGGCGACGCGATCACCGTCGACGGGCAGCTGCTCGGGACGCCCTCGTACATGAGCCCGGAGCAGGCCCTGGGCAAGCGCACCATCGACGCGCGCGCCGACATCTGGGCGGTCGGCGTGATGCTGTACGAGGCGCTCAGCGGCGCGCAGCCGTTCCGGGGGGGCAACCACCACGCGGTCCTGCGGCGCATCCTCGAGACCGATCCCGCGCCGCTCCCGCCCTCCGTCCCGCAGCGGCTCCGGAAGATCGCCGCCCGCTGCCTCGAGAAGGACCCGGCGCGGCGCTACCCGGACGCGGCCTCGCTGCGCGCCGATCTGACGGCCGCGCTCGACGACCTCGGCGCGAGCGCGCCCGCGCCGATCGTGATCCTCTCGCCGGCGTCCGTGGGCCGGCGGTCGCTCGAGACGACGCGCCCCCGCGGCGCGCTCGCCGCGCCCCCGCGGCTCGCCCTCCGCGCCCTCGGGCGGCTCTGGACCTCGGGCGCGCGGGCGCCCCGGTGGCGCGAGGCGACGACGCTCGGGAGCGCGCCGCGCGCCGCGCCGCCGGACGCGCCGCGGCGCGCGCGGGCGATCACGGCGCTCCGGGTCGCGGGCGCGGCGGTGCTCGCGGCGGCGGCGCTCAGCTCGGCCGCGCTGCGCGCGCCGACGGACGAGGAGGCCGGGAGCGCGGCGCGCGAGAGCCTCCGCCCCGTGCTGGCCGCGGCCTTCGCCGAGAGCGGCGCGTGGCGGCGCGGCGCGGGCGCGACCGGGGCGGCGGGGGGCGACGCGCCGCACGCGCCGGGCGCGCCCGCCGTCAAGGCGGCGGGCCGCGGCGGCGCGATGGGCTCGCCCGAGCTCGCCTCGGCGGACCCGGGCGGCCCCGAGATCACGGCGGCGCCCGAGGACAAGCCCCCGCGCTCGCAGGCGCCGCGCGGCGCCTCGAGATCCCGCATCACGAGCCCCGGGTTCTGATGAGCGGCGCCGCATGGATCCCCGCTCTGCGCGCGCGCCCCCGCCGGCGCGCCGCCGCGCTCGGGCTCGCCGCCTGGGCGTTGCTCTCGGCGCCCTGGGTCCGCGCCCAGGACGACGGCGCGACGCGCGCGCTGCGGCTCCAGTTCGCGCAGGGGCTGACGCTCGAGGGCGCCGGACGCTGGGCCGACGCGCTCGCTCGGTTCGAGGCGATCGCCCGCCATCGGCCCACGGCGAACGTGGCGTTCCACATCGGCCTCTGCCACGAGCGGCTCGGCCGGCTGCGGACGGCCGAGCGGACGTACCAGGACGCGCGCGCCACCGCGCAGGCCGCGGCGCCCGCGGTGCTCGCCGAGATCGACGCGCGCCTCCAGGACCTCGAGGGGCGGATGCCCCGCATCGTGCTGAACCTCGCCGGCGCGACCGAGGGCGTGACGCTGCTGCTCGACGGCGAGGTGGCGCAGCCATCGCGCGCGGTCCGGGTCGATCCGGGCCCGCACGTGGCCGTGGCGCTGCGGCACGGGATCCCCGTCGCCGCGAGCGCGTTCTCGAGCCACGAGCGCCGCACGCGGTTCGTGACGCTGACCGTTCACCCCGTCGCGATCGGCGCGCCGCGCCCCTGAGCTGGCCGGGCCGCCGGCCTCGCTCGCCCGCGCGCCCAGGCGGGCTCTCTGCCGCGTGGAGCGCGCGCGGCGCGCCGCGCGCCTCGCCGGACGATCGCCGGCGCGCCGCGCTCCGCCTCGCACGGCGCCGACCGGGACGGCCCGCGCCGGGCCCCCCACACCCGAGCACTTGTGTGCGCCCGGAGGTGCCGCACCCCTCGCCGCGAGCGCAGGCGCGCCGCGGCCACGCTCGCAGCAAGAGCGATCGCGTCGCGCGGCTTAGCGCTCGTCGCGGTCATGTCAAGCCGCGAGCGCGGCGGCGGCGCGCCGTCGAGACGCGCCGATTTGAAGGCTTTTCGCGGCGCGCGCGGCGCTGGCCAGCGGCGCCCGGCGCCCGCGCGGACCGCGCTCTAGGTGCGCCTGACAGGGAGCTCCGGACACGGCCAAGCTCGCCAAGTCCTCGGCCATGAACGCTGGATCCAGCTTCTGACGTCCTGATAGCATGCAAGTCCCATGGCGCTCGACAGGCCGCCCGGTGCGGGCTCTGCTTCGCGACTCGGCAATTATGAGCTGCTGAAAGAGCTCTCCGGCGGCGGGATCGGGTCCACGTGGCTCGCGCGGGCGGCGTCCGATGACGGTGGGGCGACGAGCGCCTCGCCGGTCACGATCCTGCGCATCTACCGGCACCTCACGAAGAAGCCCGAGACCGCGGACGGCATCCTCCGCGAGGCCGGGATGGCGCAGCAGGTCCGCTTCCCCAACGTGCTCTCGGTGGTCGACGCGCGCGTCGCCGACGGCGAGGTCTTCATCGTCTCGGAGTACGTGGAGGGCGAGCCGCTCGGCGCGCTCGTCTCGGCGGCCGGCGCCGAGGGGCTGCCGCTCCCGGTCGCGCTCCGGATCGGGGTCGACGTGCTGCGCGCGCTCGCGTCCGCGCACGCGACCGAGCCGGCGCCGCTCGTGCATGGCGAGCTGAACCCGACCCACGTCACCGTCGGCATCGACGGGGTCGCGCGGGTGAGCGGGCTCGGCGTCGCGCGGGCCATCGCCGGGCTCGCGCCCATGGGGACGAGGAACCCCGATCGCCTGGCCTATGCCGCGCCGGAGCGGGTCAAGGCGATGGCGGCGCACGCGGAGGCCCCGCTCGATCCGCCCGCCGATCTCTTCTCGGTCGGCGTGATCCTCTGGGAGCTGCTCGCGCGGCAGCGGCTGTTCTCGTCGAAGCTGGAGTCCGCGGTCATCCAGAAGGTGCAGAACGCGCCCATCCCGCCGCTCGCGGCCGGCGCCGTCCCGGCCGAGGTCGCCGAGGTCGTCCGGACCGCGCTCGAGCGCGATCCGGCGCGCCGGTTCGAGAGCGCGTCGGCGATGCTCGCGGCGCTGGAGGCCGCGGGCGCGGGGCGGATCGCCGCGGCGGAGGACGTCGTCGCGACGGTGAGCCGGCTGGCCGGCAAGACGATCGAGCCGCGCAGGACGATGATCGCGGCGGCGATGGCCGGCGCCGCCGGCGCGATCGGATCGCCGCTGTCGCCGCCGCCGCGCGCGCGCGGCGCGACGCTGGTAGGCGTGGCGATCCCCGGCGTCGAGAGCGCGCTCTCCCCGCGCGGCGATGGCCCGCGTCACGCGATCACCGCGCCGTCTCCGCGCCCGCGTGGGACGCCAGGCCCGCCGCCGGTCGCGGGCGCCGCGGTCGCCGCGAGCCAGCTCCGCCCGTCGGGCGGCGCGACCGCGCCGAAGGAGGCCGCGGCGCTGAAGAACGGCCTCGTGGCCAAGGCAGGGGCCGGCGCGTCGAACGGCGCCGGGCCGGCGGCGCACGCCGACGTGGACGTGGACGTCGACTGGGGCTCGCCGGACGACGTCGCCGGCCGCGGCTCGCCCGCGCCGCGGCCCCCCGCGGCGACGCTGCCGCGGATCGAGCTGTCGAGCGAGAGGACGGAGAGCCGCGACGCCGCCGTGGCGAGGCCCGAGGTCCCCGCGCCGACGGCCGCGCGGAAGGAGCAGCCGCCTGCGCGGCTGGGCGTGCCGCGGCCCGGCGATCCGGGCGACGGCCTCGTTGCGGCGCGGATGACGCCGACGCCGGCCGAGGGCACGGTGCCGAAGCGGCCGACGCCCGTTCCGGCCGCGCCGCTCGCGAGGCCGCCGCGCCCGCCGGCCCCGCGAGGGATGCCGTCGCCTCCCGTGGCTTCCGGCGCTGCGGCGCCCGGGGCCGCCGGGCCTGCGACCGCGGCGAGCCCGGTGACGCCGCGCGTGCCCGTGCCGCCCGCGGCGCCGCCGGCTCCTGCCGCGCCGCGCGTCCCGGTGGTGCCCGCCGTGCCGCCGGCGCCGCGCGCCGCCGGCGCGCCCGCAGCATCGCCGGCGCCGGCCACGCCGCGCGCGCCGGTGGTGCCCGCGGTGCCCGTGGCGCCGATCATGCCGCGGTCCCCCGCCGCGCCCGCGCCCGCCGCGGCGGCCGCCGCGCCGGCGACCCCCGCGCCCGCCGCGCCGTCTGCGCCTCTCCAGGCGCCGCCCGCTCCTGGGCCGGCGTCGTCCACCTCGCCGGCCAGCCCTGCCGCGCTGAAGGCTCCGCCCGCGCCGGTGTTCGCCCCGCCAGGCGGCGGCGCGGCTGCGCCGGCGGCAGCGGCGCAGGAGATCGCGATCGTCGGCGAGCCGGCGCCGACCTCCGGCAGGACGCTCCACACGCCGACGGGAGCCCAGGGCCCGACGAAGCTGTGGGGTCGCGCCGCGTCGGCGGTCGACCGCCTCGGGCCGGGGAGCACCCTCGGCCGGTACGAGATCCTCATGCCGGTCGCCAAGGGAGGCATGGCGGCCGTCTGGGCCGCGCGCCTGCAGGGCACGCGCGGCTTCCGGAAGATCGTCGCGATCAAGACGATGCTGCCCGACGTCTCCGACGACCCCGACTTCGAGTCGATGTTCCTCGACGAGGCGCGGGTCGCGGCGCGCATCCGGCACCCCAACGTGGTCGAGATCCTCGACCTCGGCGAGGAGGACGACGTCCTCTACATCGTCATGGAGTGGGTCGACGGCGAGACGGCCGGCACGCTGCAGAAGGCCGCCAAGCGGCTCGGCGGCATCCCGCAGCGCATCGTGCTCCGCATCGCCTCCCAGATCTGCGCGGGCCTCCACAACGCGCACGAGCTCCGCGACGACAGCGGCGCGCTGCTCGACCTGGTCCACCGCGACATCTCGCCGGCGAACGTGCTCATCTCGACCGCCGGCTTCGTGAAGATCGTCGACTTCGGCGTGGCGAAGTCGAAGGGGCGCCTGCACGTCACGCGCGCCGGCGGCATCATCAAGGGGAAGACGCCGTACCTGTCGCCCGAGCAGCTCGGCGGGCTCCCCATCGATCGCCGGAGCGACATCTTCTCGCTCGGCGCGCTGCTGTACGTGCTCACGACGGGCCTGCACCCGTTCCGCGCCGAGACCGAGCTCTCGACCGTCGAGAACATCACGATCAAGAACCCGCTCCCCCCGCGCGAGCTGAACGGCGCGATCCACCCCGAGCTCGAGCGGATCATCCTCAAGGCGCTCGAGAAGGATCGCGAGAACCGCTTCTCGACGTGCGCCGAGATGCAGCGGGCGATCGATCAGGTGGCGTCGACGCTCGGCGAGCCCACGACCGACGAGGACGTCGCGGCCTTCGTGCGGCAGGCGATCGGCGAGATCCAGTCGAAGCGCGCGCAGGAGCTCCGCGACGCGATCGCCGCCGTCGACGCCGGCGCGGCCCTGAACTCGGAGCCGCGCTCCAACGCATCGCCGGATCTCCACGCCGCCCCGCCCGACCCGGGCCCCGGCGCGCGCGAGGGCGCGGCCGCCGCCGGCGCGGCGGCCCTCGCGACGGCGGCGCCGGCCGGCGCCGACGCGGCCTCGAGCGCCGCGGCGGCACCCCCGGCTGCAGCGCAGGAAGAGGAGAGCCCCGTCAGCCTGGAGCCGATCTCGTTCGAGGAGATCGCCGCGCCGGCGAAGCCCGCCGAGGCCCCGCCGCGGCTCATCATCGCGCCCGCGCTGCAGGCCGACATCTCGCCCGCCGAGCCGGCCGAGCCGTCGAGCCCGCGGCCCTCCTCGCGCGACGGCAAGCCGCTCGGCTCGTCCGTGCCGCGGGTCCTCCCGGCGGCCGGCATGCCCGCCACGAAGGTGCTCGCGGCGGCGGACCCGCCCGCCTCCAGGGCGGCGGCGCTCGGCGCGCGCTTCACGAGGGGCGGCTCCCGCAGCCTGGCCAACGACGTCGGCGAGGTCACGGCCGTCGACCGGTCGTTCGAGACCGGGCAGCGACGCAAGCGGCTCCAGCTCATCGTCGCCGGCGCGGCGCTGTTCTGCGTGGCGATCGGCGCCGTGGCGCTGGTCGTGCGCGGCGGCGACGAGCGCACGACCTCGGAGAGCGGCAAGGCGCGCGTCGACGCGCTGCCCGCGCCCGAGACCACGGCTTCCGCCGCGCCCGCGGGCGCGACCACGAGCGCGGCGGAGGCCGTGCCGGCCGCGCCGCCCGCGACCGCGGAGCCTCCGCAGGCAGCGCCGCCGCCTCCCGAGGAGGCGCCGGCCCCTGCAGCCGCGCCTCCTGACGAGCCGCCGGCGCCTGCCGCCGCATCTCCGGACGAGGCGCCGGCACCGGCGGCCAAGGCGCCCCCGGCGCCGACGCCGGCGCCCGCGGCGACGCAGGCCGCGCGCCCCACGTCGACCGCGCGCCCCACGTCGACCGCGCGGCCTCGGCCGACGTCCACCTCGACGAAGCCTGCGCCCAAGCCGGCATCGACGGCCAAATCGACCACCAAAAAGAAGTACAACCCCTCGGGTATCTGACCACCGTGCGACCTCGACCCTGGCTCCGTGCGCTGCTCTTCGGTGCGGCCTCTTGCCTCTGCCTGTGCACGCTCCCCGCGCCCGCAGCGGGCGCGGACGCCCCTGCGGCCACGCCGTCGCCGGACGCGGTGGAGAAGGCGCAGAGCCTGTTCAAGAAGGGCGCGGCCCTCTACGAGAGCAAGCGCTACGCGCTCGCGCTGGAGCAGTTCCGGGCCTCGTACGCCGCGGTGGCGAGCCCGAACTCACGCCTCTACATCGCGCGCTGCCTCGCGGACCTCGGCGAGCACACCGAGGCGTACCTCGAGTTCGACCAGGTCGCGGCGGAGGCCGCGGCCCGCGCGGCGACCGAGGCGCGCTACGCCCAGACAGAGCAGACGGCGCAGCTCGAGCGCGACGAGATCGCGCGCAAGATCGCGCTCGTGACGGTCTCGGTGGCGCGCCCGGACGCCGCGATCTCCGTCTCGATCGCCGGCAAGGAGGTCCCGCGCGAGCGGTGGGGCAAGCCGTTCCCGGTCAAGCCCGGCAAGACCGAGGTCGTCCTGCGCACGAGGACCACCGCGATCCCGCAGACCCTGGATCTCTCGGCGGGTGAAGCGAAGACCGTCAAGCTCGACCCGGAGGAGCCCGGCCAGGCCGGCGCTGCGGACGGCGGTCCGGCGCTCCTCGACGAGGGGCCGAGCTTGCCCGAGGAGGTGCCCTCGGCGCGGGCGTACCTGCGCCCTTACGCCTATGCCGCCGGCGGCGTGGGCGTGGCCGGGCTCGCGGTGTTCACGGTCGCCGGCTTGATGGCGAACAGCACCTACAGCGATCTCGCCGAGAGCTGCCGGGGCCCCTGCCCCGCCGAGCGGAAGGACGACGTCGACGCGGGCAAGGCCCAGCAGACGGTCGCGAACGTCGGGGTCGTGGTCGGCGCGATCGGGCTCGTCGCGGGCACCACGCTGCTGGTCCTGAGCTTCACGGGCGGCAGCGCCGGCGAGCCGCAGCGCAACACCGCCTCGACGCAGCTGCTCGTCGGGCCCGGCTTCGCCGGCGTGCGCGGCACGTTCTAGCTCCGCCCGCCCGAGCTCGGCTGCAAAACGAACGGGCGGGATCGCTGCCGCGACCCCGCCCGCCTGCCGTCGATCGCTCTCGTTACCGCCGAGCGATCAGCGACCGCCACCGCCCTTGGCGACCTTGGCCTTCTTGTCCCCGGAGTGGCCGTGGAACGTGCGCGTCGGCGCGAACTCGCCCAGCTTGTGGCCGACCATGTTCTCCGTCACGAACACGGGGACGAACTTCCTCCCGTTGTGCACGGCGAAGGTCAGGCCGACCGACTCGGGCAGGATCGTCGAGCGGCGCGACCACGTCTTGATCACCTTCTTGGCGTTGGTCGCCTGGGCCGCCTGGATCTTCTCCAGCAGGTGACCGTCGATGAAGGGCCCTTTCTTGATGCTCCTCGGCATGACTAACCCTTGGTCCCGCGCCGACGGACGATCATCGTGTCGGTGCGCTTGTTGTTCCGCGTCTTGAGGCCCTTGGCGAGCTGACCCCACGGCGAGCACGGGTGGCGCCCGCCGCTCGTCCGGCCCTCACCGCCGCCCATCGGATGATCGACGGGGTTCATCGTCACGCCGCGGTTGTGCGGCCGGCGACCCAGCCAGCGGGAGCGCCCCGCCTTGCCGAGGCTGATGTTCGCGTGCTCGGCGTTCGACACCTGCCCGATCGTGGCGCGGCAGTCGAGGTGCACCTTGCGGATCTCGCCGCTCGGGAGGCGGACCTGCGCGTAATCGCCGTCCTTCGCCATGAGCTGCGCGGCGACGCCGGCCGAGCGGACGAGCTGGCCGCCCTTGCCCTTCTTGACCTCCACGTTGTGGATGGAGGTGCCGGGCGGGATGAAGCGGAGCGTCAGGCTGTTGCCCGGCTTGATGTCCGCGTTCCGGCTCGCGAGCAGCGTCGCCCCGACCGCGAGGCCGTCGGGCGCCAGGATGTAGCGCTTCTCGCCGTCCACGTAGTGCAGGAGCGCGATGCGCGCCGTCCGGTTCGGGTCGTACTCGATGGCGGCGACCTTCGCCGGGACGCCGATCTTGTCGCGCCGGAAATCGATGATCCGGTAGCGCTGCTTGTGACCGCCGCCGCGGAACCGCGACGTGATGCGGCCGTTGTTGTTCCGACCGCCGGTGGACGTCTGCTGCTCGAGCAACGACCGCTCGGGCTCGACCTTCGTGATGTCCTTGAAGTCGCTGACCGAGTAGTAGCGCCGCGCCGGCGAGGTCGGCTTGAAGGATCTGATTCCCATGGCTATTCCGCCTTCTCGTCGAAGAACTGGATCTCGTCGCCCTCTTTGAGGGTGACGATCGCCTTCTTCCAATTGCGCAGCTTCGCATAGCCGCGCCCCATGCGCTTTTCCTTGCCGCGCATGATCATGGTGTTGACGTCCACCACGCCCACCTTGAAGAGCGTCTGGATGGCGTCCTTGATCTGGATCTTGTTCGCCTCGCGGCGGACCTCAAAGATGACCTTGTTGCCTTGGTCGCGGAGCCGGCTCGACTTCTCCGTGAGGATGATGGGCCGGCGGATGATCTGCTCGGGCTGCATGGCGGACTCCCCTGACTAGCGAAGGCAACGCGCCTCGAGCGCCTTGGCGGCGTCCCTCGAGACGATGAGGTGGTCGTGCCTGAGGAGGTCGTAGACGTTGACCCCCTCCGGCGGCAGATACTGGTGGTTCTCCAGGTTGCGGAGGCTCTTCACCAGCTTCTCGTTCCCGGCCGTGTCGACGACCAGCGACTTCTTGTCCGCCTGCAGCGTCGTGAGCGTGGCCGCGATCGCCTTGGTCTTGACCTCGGGGACCTCCAGGCTGTCGAGCACGATGAGCCGGCCCTCCTTCGCGAAGAGGGAGAGCGCGCTCTTCAGGGCGCCGATGCGCACCTTGCGGGGCGGACGGTACGACCAGTCCTTCGGCTCCAGGGCGTGCGCCATGCCGCCGCCCGCGTGGTGCGGCGCGCGGATCGAGCCCTGGCGAGCGCGGCCGGTGCCCTTCTGGCGGTAGAGCTTCTTCGTGGAGCCGGCGACCGCGCTCCGCTCCTTGGTGGCCTTGGTGCCCGAGCGGCGAGAGGCGAGCTGCGCCTTCACGACCTCGTAGAAGAGGTGCTCCTTCACCTCGGTCCCGAAGACCTCGTCCGAGAGGTCGAGCTCGCCGACCTGCTCCCGCTTGAGGTTGTAGACGGTAACCTTCATGGTACCTGGACTCCTAGCTCTTGATCTCGACGTCGACGCCGGCCGAAAGGTCGAGCTTCATCAGCGCGTCGAGGGTCTGTTGAGTCGGCTCGATGATGTCGAGAAGCCGCTTGTGCGTCCGGATCTCGAACTGCTCGCGCGACTTCTTGTCGACGTGGGGCCCCCGGAGCACCGTGTAGCGGCGGATCTCGGTGGGCAGCGGGATGGGTCCCGCGACGTGCGCGCCGGTCCGCTTCGCCGTCTCGACGATATCGCTCGTCGACTTGTCGAGCAGCTGGTGGTCGAACGCTTTGAGGCGAATCCGGATCTTCGTTGTATCAGCCATGGTGCTCTTCCTACGCGAGGATCTTCGTGACGACGCCGGCGCCCACCGTCTTGCCGCCCTCGCGGATGGCGAAGCGCATCTGCTCCTCCAGCGCGACCGGGGCGATGAGCTCGATCGTCATCGTGATGTTGTCGCCCGGCATCACCATCTTCACCCCCTCGGGGAGGTTCACCGTGCCGGTCACGTCCGTCGTCCGGATGTAGAACTGCGGCCGGTAGTTGGTGAAGAACGGCGTGTGGCGCCCGCCCTCCTCCTTCTTGAGGACGTACACCTCACCGGTGAACTTCGTGTGCGGCGTGATCGACCCGGGCTTCGCGAGCACCTGGCCGCGCTCGATCTCTTCCTTCTCCACGCCGCGGAGCAGACACCCGACGTTGTCGCCCGCCTGCCCCTGATCGAGCAGCTTCCGGAACATCTCGACGCCGGTCACGACCGACTTCTTCGTGTCCTTGAAGCCGATGATCTGCACCTCGTCGCCGACCTTGATCACGCCGCGCTCGATGCGGCCCGTGGCCACCGTGCCGCGGCCCTTGATCGAGAACACGTCCTCGATCGCCATCAGGAACGGCTTGTCGATGTCGCGCACCGGCTCGGGGATGTAGCTGTCGAGCGCGCTCAGCAGCTGCTGGATCGTCTCCTCCCACTTCGGGTCGCCCTGCAGCGCCGGCAGCGACGCGCCCCGGACGACCGGCGCGTTGTCGCCGTCGAACTTGTACTTCGAGAGGAGCTCGCGGACCTCCATCTCGACCAGGTCCAGCATCTCCGGGTCGTCCACGGCGTCGCACTTGTTCAGGAACACGACGATGTGGTTCAGGCCGACCTGCCGGGCGAGCAGCACGTGCTCGCGCGTCTGCGGCATCACGCTGTCGAGCGACGACACGACGAGGATCGCCCCGTCCATCTGCGCCGCGCCCGTGATCATGTTCTTGATGTAGTCGGCGTGCCCGGGGCAGTCGACGTGCGCGTAGTGGCGCTTCTCGGACTCGTACTCGACGTGCGCCGCCGCGATGGTCACCGTCTTGGTCTCGTCACGGACCGTCCCGCCCTTCGCGATGTCGGCGTACGAGATCGCCTTCGCCAGCTGGCGCTTCGACTGCACCTTGACGAGCGCGGCCGTGAGCGTGGTCTTGCCGTGGTCGATGTGACCGATGGTGCCCACGTTCACGTGCGGCTTCGTACGAGTGAATTTCTCCTTGGCCATGGCGTCTTCTTAACCTCGCTGCTTGGCGACGATCTCTTCCTGGATCGCGGCCGGAACCGGTGCGTAATGAGAGAACTGCATCGAATGAGTCGCGCGGCCCTGCGTCTTGGAACGGACGTCGGTCGCGTAACCGAACATGGTGGCGAGCGGGACCTCCGCGCGGATCACCCGGGTGTTCGCGCGTTGCCCCATATCGATGATGCGGCCACGTCGCGAGTTGAGGTCGCCGATGACGTCCCCGAGGTAGTTCTCGGGAGACACGACCTCGACGGCCATCATCGGCTCGAGGAGGACGAGGCCCGCCCTCTTCGCGCCGTCCTGGAAGGCCATCGACGCGGCGACCTCAAACGCAGGCCCCGAGGAGTCGACCTCGTGGTAGCTGCCGAAGTGGAGCCGCACCTTGATGTCGACGACCGGGTAGCCCGCGAGCACGCCGCGGCCCATCGCGTCCCGGATGCCCTTCTCGATCGAGGGGATGAACTCCTTCGGGATGATGCCGCCGACGATGGCGTTCTCGAACACGAAGCCCGCGCCGCGCTCGGCCGGCTCGATGTCGATCCGCACGTGGCCGAACTGGCCGTGCCCGCCCGACTGCCGGACGAAGCGCCCCTCGACGTCCGTCGCCTTCTTCGAGATGGTCTCGCGGTAGGCGACCTCGGGCTTGCCGACGTTGGCGTCGACCTTGAACTCGCGCTTCAGGCGGTCGACGATGATCTCCAGGTGGAGCTCGCCCATCCCGGCGATGATCGTCTGCCCCGTGTCCTCGTTCGTGTAGGTGCGGAACGAGGGATCTTCATACGCGAGCTTCTGCAGGCTGAGCCCGAGCTTGTCGAGATCGACCTTGGTCTTCGGCTCGATGGCGATCGAGATCACCGGGTCGGGGAACTCCATCCGCTCCAGCACGATCGGGTGCTTCTCGTCGCAGAGCGTGTCCCCGGTGCGGGTGTCGCGCAGCCCGACGGCGGCGTAGATGTTGCCGGCGTAGCAGACGTCGATCTCCTCGCGCTTGTTCGCGTGCATCCGGAGGATGCGCCCGAACCGCTCCCGCTTGCCGCGGGTCGAGTTGAGCACGCTGACGCCGCTCTTCGTCGTGCCGGAGTAGACGCGGAAGAAGGTGAGGTTGCCGAACTGGTCGTTCATGATCTTGAACGCCAGGGCGGCGAACGGCTCGTCGTCGCCCGCCTTGCGCGCGACGACCTTGTCCTTCTTGTCGGGCAGCGTCCCCTCGACGGCCGGGATGTCGACCGGCGACGGCAGGTAGTTCACCACGCCGTCGAGCAGCAGCTGAACGCCCTTGTTCTTGAACGCCGAGCCGCACAGGACCGGGACGAACTTGAAGCTGAGGGTGCCCGCGCGGAGCGCCGCGTGGATCTCCTCCTCGGTGATCTGGTCGAAGTCGCCGGCGATGAACTTCTCCATCACCTTGTCGCTCGCGTCGGCGCACGCCTCGATGAGCTTCTCCCGGAGCTCCTTGCACCGCGGCAAGAGGTCGGCCGGGATCTCCCGCCACTCGTAGCGCTGGCCCTTCGTCTCCTCGTCGAAGACGGCGGCCCGGAGGGTCACGAGGTCGATGACGCCGCGGAACGAGTCCTCCGCGCCGAGCGGGTAGTGGATCGCCACCGGGGTCGCGCCGAGGCGCTCGCGGATCGAGTCGACGCACATCTCGAAGTCGGCGCCGACCTTGTCCATCTTGTTGATGAACGCGATGCGGGGGACGCCGTACTTGTCCGCCTGCCGCCAGACGGTCTCGCTCTGCGGCTCGACGCCGTTGCCGCCGTCGAACACCGCGACCGCGCCGTCGAGCACGCGGAGGCTGCGCTCGACCTCGATCGTGAAGTCGACGTGACCTGGGGTGTCGATGATGTTGATCCGGTGAGAGACGCCCTTCTGGGGCCCCTGCTCCGGCGACCAGAAGCAGTTCGTCGCGGCGGACGTGATGGTGATGCCGCGCTCCTGCTCCTGGACCATCCAGTCCATCGTGGCGGCGCCCTCGTGGACCTCGCCGATCTTGTAGTTGACACCCGAGTAATAAAGGATGCGCTCGGTGACCGTCGTCTTGCCCGCGTCGATGTGGGCCATGATCCCGATGTTGCGCGTCCGTTCCAGGCTGTACTCGCGTGCCACTTTTCCTTCTCCGTCGTGTGATGCGTGGGGTGAGGGTTCCGGACTCAGGATGCAAAACACCCTCTCCAGCCCGTCCCGCCTCCGTTGTGGCGGGCACTTGAACCTGGAGAGGGTGTCGGGGTACAGCAGCAGCTTTTCTAGGTCTCCGGACGGCGAGCGCTGTCGCGCTCCCTCGAGAAGACCGGCTCTGTAACCCGATCCTTATGTCGACTGTGCCATCTCGCTCTACGCGTCTCCTCGCCTGGGAATGCGACGTGACGAATCGTCAAACGGCGAACCAGCGCAGATCCGGGATCCGCGCTGGCCGCCTCGGTGACCTACCACCGGTAGTGGGCGAACGCCTTGTTGGCCTCCGCCATCTTGTGCGTGTCGTCCCGCTTCTTGACCGCGTTGCCGCGGTTCTGCGCCGCGTCGACGAGCTCGGCGGCGAGCCGCTCGCGCATCGTCTTCTCGCCGCGGCCGCGGGAGTAGGTCACGAGCCACCGCATCGCCAGCGCGACGCGCCGCTCCGGGCGGACCTCGACGGGGACCTGGTAGGTCGCGCCGCCGACGCGCCGGCTCTTGACCTCGAGCTTCGGCTTCACGTTGTCGAGCGCCTTCCGGAAGACGTCGATCGGCTCCTCCTTGAAGCGGTCGCGCACGATGTCGAACGCGCCGTAGAGGATCCCCTCGGCCGTCGCCTTCTTGCCCGACTGCATCAGGGAGTTCGTGAACTTGGCGACGAGCTTGTCCTTGTACTTCGGGTCCGGAATGATCTTCCGCTTCGGGACTTCGCGACGACGGGGCATCTTCGTTCCTCTGCTCGGCTATCGCCCGGTCAGGCCTTCGGGCGCTTCACGCCGTACTTCGAGCGCTTGCGGTTGCGGGTGGCTTTGTTGGTGGAGCTCGGCCCGGCGGCGCCGGACGCGTCGAGCGTGCCGCGGACGACATGGTAGCGCACGCCCGGCAGGTCCTTCACGCGGCCGCCACGGATGAGGACGACCGAGTGCTCCTGCAGGTTGTGGCCTTCGCCCGGGATGTAGCTCGTCACTTCCATCTGGTTGCTCAGCCTGACACGGCAGACCTTGCGGAGCGCCGAGTTGGGCTTCTTCGGCGTCGTGGTATAAACACGTACGCACACGCCTCGCCGCTGCGGGCAGGACTTGAGCGCAGGAGAGGCCGTCTTGTAGCGGGCGGCCTCGCGGCCTTGGCGGATGAGCTGGCTGATGGTCGGCATAGAGACGCGGATTTCCACCTGAGGGATGGGGACGCGCAGGATACCCAGGAGCCGAACCATGTCAAGCGGTACGACGCCCGTTCCTGCTGGATGCGTCTGCGCGCTGATTTTCGGCGGATCTTTGGCGCTTCTTCGGCGTGGGTGCGGTGCGCGGGCGCGTCCTCGACGCGGTTGACCGGCACGCGACCCGCGCGCTCTGGTTGACCGGCGCACGACCCGCGCGCTCTGGGGGCGCGGCGCGCGACCCGCGCGCTCTGGTTGACCGGCGCGCGACCCGCGCGCTCTGGTTGACCGGCGCACGACCCGCGCGCTCTGGGGGCGCGGCGCGCTCGGGAGGAGCGCTGCGCAGGGCGCTGGCGCGCGGCACGAAGCGGACGCCGACGCGCCCGCGGCTCTTGGCGGCCCGGCTGCTGTTCGGTACGGTCGCTGCGTGGCGAAAAAGCTTTCACGCGCTCAGCGTAAAGAAAGCCGGCGGAGGGCGCCGCAGAGCGGCGCCGCGTCAGGGGCTGCGTCCCGCGTGGACGCGAGGATCGCGGGACCGCCGTCGCGCAGCGACCCGGTCGACGGCGCGGCGGATCGAGCACGGGCCGATCCCGCGACGGGCCGCGAGGGACGCGCGGGCGACGACGCGCTCCGCACGCGAGCGCGCGGCGCCGCCGCCGCGAAGGCCGCGGAGCCCGCGCGAGCCCGCGGCGGCGGGGCGCGCTCGAAGGCGGGGAGAGATCGCGTGCTCCTCGTCTTCCTGGGCATCGTGGCGCTCGCCGCGGTGATCGTGTTCGCCGCGCAGTCGCCCCGCGCGCCGGAGCGCGCCAGGGCAGAGCCCGCGAACGCCGCTCGCCCGCCGCAGGAGCCCGCTGCGCCGGAGGCCTCCAGCGCGCCTCCTGCTGCGCCGGCGGAGGCGAGCGAGCCGCCGGCGCGGCCTCCCGTCGACTCGTCGCCGCCGACCATCGTGACGGCCGAAGCGACCGCAGCGGCGCCGGCGAGCGCTGCAGCCTCGCAGCGCGCTGCGACCAGCGCCGCCCCGCCGGCGGAAACGGTGGGCGCGGCGTCGGCGGCGGCAGCGCCGCCGAAGAAACGCGCGAGCGCGGCGAAGCCAGCCGCCGTGCCGGCCGGAGCCACGCCGCAGGCCTCGGCAACGCAGGCAGCGGGCACGACGGCGCCGGCCGGAGCCACGCCGCCGGCCGGAGCCACGCCGCCGGCCGGAGCCACGCCGCCGGCCGGAGCCACGCCGCCGGCCGGAGCCACGCCGCCGGCCGGAGCCACGCCGCCGGCCGGAGCCACGCCGCCGGCCGGAGCCACGCCGCCGGCCGGAGCCACGCCGCGACCGGAGCCAGCGCCGAGGCCCGCCGACGCTCCGTACGATTGACCGAAACCGCTGCGATGAAAGGACGCCCGAGATGCTTCGCTTGAATGCTTCGCCCGACGCCTCCCGAACGCCGCGCCGATCGCCGCACTCCTGCGGGCGGACGCTCGCCGTGCCGCTCGGCGTCGCGCTGTCCGGCCTCCTCATCGCGACGACCTCGGCCGCGCAACCGGCGCCGCAACGGCAGCCTCTTGGGGCGCGGCCGGCCCATCCAGGGGCCGCTCCACGGCAGCCCGGCGCGGCCGCTGCGCCGCCGGTCACGGCGCAGCCGGGCGCGGCGCCGCCGGCCGCTGCGTCGCCCGTTGCGCCGCAGCCCGGCAGCGCTCCCCCCGCGGCGACGGACGCTGCGACGCCGGCTCCCGTTGCGCCCGGCGGCGGCGCGCCGCCCGGCGCCGCGCCGCCCTCCCCTGCGGCCCCGTACCCCGCGGCGCCATACCCCGCGCCGCCGCAGCAGCAGGTCCCTCCGCCCGCGCCGGGAGCATCGCCCGGCTACCCGCCGCCCGGCTACCCGCCGCCCGGCTACCCCGGCGGCTACGCGCCCTACGGCGGCGCCTACCCGCCGCTCCCGCCGGGCTACCCGTCGCGCGCCGAGGACATGCCGCCTGCGCCGCCGCCGGTCCCGATGCGCCGGAACAGCCCGGGCTTGATGCTGGGCGGCATCGCGCTCACCGCCGGCGGCACGATCGCGTTCTTCGCCGGCACCGGCCTGCTCGCCTCGGCGAGCGAGCGTTACGAGATCTATTGCGATCGCGACGGCTTCATCGGCATCTGCAACACGCGCACCGACGGCCCCCGCCAGGTCGCCGGCGCGCTCGTCGCGATCGGAGGCGGCATCATGCTCGCCGTGGGCATCCCGCTCTGGGTCATCGGCGGCAAGAAGGTGCCGGCCAACGCCGAGGCGCCCGAGGAGCCCGCCCAGACGACGCTCTCGTTCGGCCCGGGCTCCGCCGCGCTGCGGACGCGGTTCTGACGCCGCTCCCTCGCCCGCGCCCGGCCCGCGCACCGCGGTTCTGACGCCGCTCGCTCGCCCGCACCCGGCCCGCGCACCGCGGTTCTGACACCGCTCCCTCGCTCGCACCCGGGTAGTGCTCAAATTTGCCCGGAGAGAGTTCACATGAAGGCGGGAAGGCAGGAAGATCATTGATCTTTTCTTCCCGCCTTCCCGCCTTCATGTTCAATTTTGAGCACTGCCCGCCTGGGCGCGCCGTCGCTCAGGACAGGCCCTTCTTCTTCTTGCCGCCCTTGCGGTGCCGCGACTCCCCGTCCGGCGCGCTCGCGGGCATGCGGAGGATGTGGAAGCGCCCTCCGCCGCGCGCCAGCGGATCGCTGAGCTTCACCCGCTCGCGCGCGAGCTCGATGAAGCGCTGCTGCGACCGCAGCGGCGGGGCGCCGCCGGGCAGCTGGAGCTTGTGGTAGCTGCCGTCGCTCGCGAGCTCCCAGGTCTTCGCCGTGTCCGAGGTCACGGTGTTCAGCATGTCGTCGACGCGCGAGCGGATGGCCGGCTCGATGATCGGGACCATCAGCTCCACCCGGCGGTGGAAATTGCGCGGCATCCAGTCGGCGCTCGACATGTAGACCTCCTCGTTGCCGCCGTTCGCGAACCGGAACAGCCGCTTGTGCTCGAGGAAGCGATCGACGATCGCGCGCACCTGGATCCGCTCCGAGAGGCCCGGGATCCCCGGCCGAAGGCAGCAGATGCCGCGCACCGCGAGCTTGATGTCGACCCCGGCCTGCGACGCCGCGTAGAGCGCGTCGATGACGTCGACGTCCACGAGCGCGTTCATCTGCGCCACGATCTCCGCCCTGCGCCCGGCCCGCGCGTGCGCCGCCTCGCGCGCGATGAGCCCCAGCACCGCCTCGTGCAGGCCGAGCGGCGCCACGATGAGGCGGTTCCACTTGGGCGGCGCGCTGTAGCCGGTCAGCAGGTTGAAGAGCGACGTCATGTCCTCGCCGATCTCCCGGTTCGCGGTGAACAGGCCGATGTCGGTGTAGAGCCGCGCGGTCTGCGGGTTGTAGTTGCCCGTCGACAGGTGCACGTAGCGGCGCAGCTTGTCCTTCTCGCGCCGCACGACGAGCAGCGCCTTCGCGTGCGTCTTCAGCCCGAGCAGGCCGTAGATCACCTGCACGCCGCTCTGCTCGAGCGTCCTCGCCCACTGGATGTTGCTCGCCTCGTCGAAGCGCGCCTTCAGCTCGACGATGGCCGTCACCTGCTTGCCGCTCTCGGCCGCGCGCGCGAGCGCCTTCAAGATCGGCGAGTCGCCGCCGGTCCGGTAGAGCGTCTGCTTGATCGCGAGGACGTTCGGATCGTCCGCTGCGCGGGAGACGAACTCGGCGATCGGATCGAACGACTCGTACGGGTGGTGCAGGAGCACGTCCTGCTCCCGGATGACGGCGAAGATGTCCTCGACGTCGCGGAAGAGCGGCGGGACCTGCGGCGAGAACGGCTCGTCGCGGTACTCGCGGCGCTCGTCGTCCGCGACGATGCCCATGAGATCGGCGATGTGGAGCGGCCCAGGCACCCGGTAGACGGCGAGCGACGCGTCGACCTTGAGGGCGCGGCAGAGCCGCTGGACCGAGGTGCCGGCGCCCTCGCCGATGCCGATCTCCAGCCGCACGGCGTTGCCGCGGTCGCGCCGGCGGAGCTCGGCCTGGATGGTCTCGAGGAGGTCCTCGCCCTCCTCCTCGTCGATCTCGAGGTCCCAGTTCCGGGTGACGCGGAAGGGGTACGTGCCGCGCAGCCTGCCGGAGGGGAAGAAATCCTTCACGTGGCGGGCGATCACGTCCTCGAGCAGGACGAAGGCGCGCGTCGTGCCCTCCACGCGGACCTTCATCAGCCGGCTCAGCATCGGCGGCACCTGGATGACCGCGAAGCCGGGCTCCTGCGCCTCGTGCTCCCGGGAGAACATGATCCCGAGGTTGATCATCTTGTTGCGCAGGTGCGGGAACGGGTGCCCCGGGTCGATCGCGATCGGCGTCAGGATCGGGAAGATGTCCGTGCGGAACCGATCGTCGAGCGCGCTGAGCTCGGTCGGGCCGAGCTCGTCCGGCTTGACGATCACGATGCCGGCGCGCTGGAGCGACGGGATGAGGTCCGAGTTCCACAGCTGGTAGGCGTCGTCGACGAGCGCGTGGACCCGCGCGCCGATCGCCACGAGCTGCTCGTGCGGCGTGAGCCCGTCCGGCGGGACCTCCGCGATCGTGCGCTGCGTCTGCGCCTGGAGGCCGGCGACGCGCACCATGAAGAACTCGTCGAGGTTGGAGAAGAAGATGCTCAGGAACTTGAGGCGCTCGAACAGCGGCACCTCGTGCGATCTCGCCTCCGCCAGCACCCGCGCGTTGAACTCGAGCCACGAGAGCTCCCGGTTCAAGTAATGATTCGGGTCCCCCTCGATCGGGATCGGCCCCGACGCGGCAGGGATCGACACCGGGCCGCTCGCCGGGGCGGCGCTCGACCCCGACCTCGCGCCGGCCGAGTCGCCGGAGCCCGCGGCGGGCCGGTCGGCCTGAGCGGTGTCCGAGTCGCCGCCTGGGCCGGAGGCGAAGGTGGTGTCGCTGGAAGAGGGCAGGTCGATCATGGTCGAAGCTCCGAATTTAGCCCAGGTCTGGTAGGGTCCGCCCATGGAATTCTGGCGACATCCGGACGAGCTGAGGCGCGCTTGCGAGCGGGCGCGCGCGGCGGGGCGCCGCGTCGGCCTCGTTCCGACGATGGGCGCGCTCCACGCAGGCCACCTCGCGCTGATCGCCGAAGCGCGGCGGAGAGCGGACTTCGTGGCGGTGACCATCTTCGTCAACCCGACGCAGTTCGGCGCGGGCGAGGACCTCGCGCGCTACCCGCGGACGCTCGAGCGCGACCGTTCCGCCTGCACCGAGGCCGGCGCCGCCGGCGTGTTCGCGCCGGACGTCGACGCGATGTACCCGCCCGGCGAGGAGACGCGCGTGCGCGTCGGCGCGACGGCGGCCCCGCTCTGCGGCGTCCATCGACCCGGGCACTTCGAGGGCGTCGCCACCGTGGTCGCGAAGCTGCTCGCGCTCGCCGGCCCGTGCGTCGCCGTCTTCGGCCGGAAGGACTACCAGCAGCTCCAGGTGATCCGGCGGCTCGTCGCCGACCTGTTCCTGCCCGTCGAGGTCGTGGGGTCGACGACGGTGCGCGAGCCCGACGGCCTCGCCATGTCGTCGCGCAACGCCTACCTCTCGCCCGAGCAGCGGAGCGCGGCGCGCGCCATCCCGCGCGCGCTGGCCGAGGCGTGCCGCGCCTTCTCCCGCGGCGAGCGGCGCCCCGCCGCGCTCCTCGGGCCGGCGCGCGCGCGCCTCGCGGCCGTGGCGACGAGCATCGATTACGTCGACCTCGCCGACCCGGAGTCCCTCGCGATCCGGAGCGAGGAGGCCGCGGTCGGCGACCGGGCGCTGCTCGCGGTCGCCGTCCGCCTCGGGACGGCGCGCCTCATCGATAACGTCGTCCTCGGGGAGGACGCGCCGCCCGTCGCGGCCGAGGAGATCGGGTAGATGATGGCGAGGACGAGCGCCGAGCAGGAGGGCCCCGCCCCGTCCCCGCGCCCGGCCGGACAGGCCGGCCGCGGTGTCTTCCTCGTCTTCGAGGGCATCGACGGCGCCGGCACGAGCACGCAGTCCGAGCGCTACGCGGCGCACCTCAGGGCCGCGCGGCGCCTCGTCCACGTCACCCGCGAGCCGAGCGCCGGGCCGGTGGGCGCGCTGCTCCGGCAGGTGCTCACCCACCGGATCTCGCTGCCCAGCGCCCGCCAGGCCGAGGTGATGGCGCTGCTCTTCTCGGCCGACCGCCTCGATCACCTCGGCGCGGAGGTCGAGCCGCTCCTCCGCGACGGGTACGTCGTGATCTCGGATCGCTACGACCTCTCGAGCCTCGCCTACCAGTCCACGACGGCGGCCGGCGGCGGGGAGCCCGGGGATATCCTCGAATGGATCCGGACGCTGAACCGTTACGCACGGCGGCCCGACGCCACGGTGGTGATCGACGTCGCGCCGGAGATCGCCGAGCAGCGGCGCCGCCGCCGCGGGGGGGCGGAGGAGCTGTTCGAGAAGACCGAGCTGCAGGCGCGGCTCGCGGAGGCCTACCGCCGGGCGGAGGAGCTCGTGCCGGGGGACCGCGTCATCCACATCGACGGGGGTGGCGCGGTCGAGGAGGTCTCCCGCGCGATCGCCGCCGCGCTCGCGCCGGTCGTGGAGCGGTGAGCCGGGGCGGCGGCTCCTCGATCCGCCGCGAGGAGCCGCGGAGCGCGCAGCGCCCCTGTGCCGCCGCGCGCCCTCCGCGCCTCGCTGGCCCGAGCCTCCGAGTCGCGCGCTACGGGCAAGCCGCATTCGCGATCTCCACGTCGTCGATATTCCAGCTCGATACGGTGTCGACGAAGGAGTCCCGCCCGATCTCGTAGCCGAACCGGATCCGCAGGCGCGCGCTCTTGTGGGGGGTCAGGTCGTAACGGATCTTCGTCCAGGCCGGGTCGCGGACGCCTGGGTAGGTCCCCGACTCGAAGAGCACATGCCACCGGACGCCGTCGTAGACCTCGACCCGGTTCGTCATGTGGGGCGCCTCATCGCTGTTCAGGAGGCGCCAGAACGTCAGATACACGCCGCCCTCGACATCGGCGTCGATCACCGGGCTCGTCAGATAGAAATACGGGTGAACGCCGGGAGGCGCGTTCCCTCCGATGACCACGCCGGCCACCCCGTTGTCCGGCGTCTCCGTATGATCGACCGCCGGATCGGCGTGCCCGTAGGTCTGCCCGGTGGACGCCGCCGCCGGGCCGATCTGCCAGGTCGGACCGAGCTCCCACCCGGCCGCGTTGCTCTCGAACGTATCGCGGAAATAGACGGCCGGCGTCGCCGCGGCGCCGCCGCCCTGGCAGACGCCGGCCAGGCAGGACTCCCCCACGGTGCACCAGTCGCTGTCGACGCAGACGCCCCCGTCGGGGACCGAGCGCGCCGTGCACACCCCGGCGTCGCTGCAGACGCCGCGCGTGCAGCCGACCGTCTGTGAAGAGCACGACGCCCCGGGGGTAGGCATGGAAATACAGGCGCCGTGCTCGTCGCAGACGCCACGATTGCACTCGTCGGTCCCGGAGAGGCAGGCGCCGCCCGGCGCGATCGGCTCAGCATAGCAATTGCCAGAGCCCGGATCACAGGCGCCATCGTTGCACCCCGCGCTCAGCGCGCTGCAGTCCTTGGGGACGCCTCCCTCGCAGCGGCCGCTCTGGCAGGTCTTGCCGACCATGCACAGGTCGCCGGAGTCCGCGCACGGCGCGCCCTCGTTCCCGGGGACCGCCTCGCACGCACCGGTGGCCGGGTTGCACTCGCCCACATGACAGGAGTCCGGCACTTGGAAGAAGAAGCAATCCCGCTGGGTCCCGACGCACGCGCCGTCCGCGCACGCGGCGTTGAGGACGCAGCGATCTTCCGTCGCGCACGGCGCCCCGTCCTCCTTCGGCTCCACCCCGCAACGGGGCTCGCCGCGCGCGTCGACGCACGTGACGACATGACAGCTGTCCGGCTCGATGCCGCAGTCCTCCTGCGCGCCGCCCTGACAGGCGCCGTCCGCGCACGCCTCGCCGACCGTGCAGGCGTCCCGGTCGTCGCAGGGCTCCCCGCCCGCGCTGGGGACGAGCTCGCACTTGCGCGTCGCCTCGTTGCACACGGCCGCCATGCACTGCGGCGTCGGGACGAGCGAACAGTCGATCTCGCACGGAGCGCCGGCCCCGCCCCCGCCGCCCCCGCTCGCGCCCGCCGCGCCGGCAGCGCCGCCGTCACCCGCCGCGCCCGAGCTGCCAGCGGACGTCGCGGTCGAACAGCCGAGATCCGTCAGGGCGACAGCGGAAATTACCCATGGAATCCACCTAGTCATGTTCGCCTCTCTCGAGCAATCGTGACGCACCTCGTGGGAATTACGCGTCCTTCGCGGCTGCGCAAGGAAACATGATGTTCCGGCGCGCGAGCACCCGGAACGGTCCGCGCGCGCCGCGGCCACCGGCGGCCGCGGCGCGCGCCGAACGCGGAACGCGGAACACGGAGCGCGGCGCGCGGGGAGCAGCGCGCGGCGTCGACGAGCACACGAGGCCTCTCGCGCCGCGAGAGGCCGTGAGGAGCCACGAAAGCAAAGACAGCGACGAGAGCAAAGACATCGCGTCGCCAAGAAGGCCCACAAACCGGAGAGCCCCTATCGCCCCTCCCTCGAGAGTTGCAGTATGCTGACGAGATCGTCTCGGAGCTCGGCCACCCCTCGATAGACAGACCACTTCGCGCGTGGAGCCCTCGCGACCGCGAGCCACATCGCATCAATTTGAAGAGGAGCGCAGAGATGTCCTTCCGACGTCATTTGGTGTTTGCCCCTTTCCTCGTCGCCGCCGGGCTGGCCGCGCCATCGGGCGGCTGCGCGGCCACCGACGAGAGGAGGCCCGCGCGCGTCGACCCGCCGGAGGACGGCGGGGACGGCGGCGGCGGCACCTTCGGAGCGAGCGCCACGGGCGGAGGCGCGTCGCTCGGCGCGGGAGGGTTCGGCGCGACCGGCGAGGGCGGCTTCGACGAGGGGTCCTCCTGCGCCCAGACGAGCGCGGCGGCCGCGCTCATGCCGCTCGATATGCTCATTCTGCTCGATCGCTCCGGGAGCATGCTCGGCGAGAAATGGAGGGGCGTCACGAGCGCGCTCTCCACGTTCGTGAACGACGCCGCCTCCGCCGGGATGAACGTGGGGCTGACCTACTTCCCGCGCGGCAACAACGGAACGAACGACTGCGAGCACACGGTTTATGACGAGCTCGCGGTCTCCATCGGCGAGCTGCCGCTGCACACGCCGGAGATCTGCGCCTCCATCCAGGGCACCGCGCCGGGCGGGGGGACGCCCATGCGCCCGGCCCTCCAGGGGGTGCTCTCGAACGCGACCGCCTACAAGGACGCCAACCCGTCCCACAAGGTCATCGTCGTGCTCGCGACCGACGGCGATCCCTCCGGGTGCGCCGACAACACCGTCGCGAGCACCGCGCAGATCGCGCAGCGGGCGCTCAACTACAACGGCGTCCAGACCTACGTCGTCGCCGTGGAAGGCTCGACCGTGGCCAACCTGGATCAGATCGCCGCCGCGGGCGGGACGGCGCGCGCGTTCGACGTCACCGCGGACGTCGCCGCGTTCTCGGCGAAGATGGCCGAGATCCGCGCGTCGGCGCTGCCGTGCGAGCTCCTCATCCCCGCCCCGCCCGCGGGCGCGACGCTGGACACGAGCCGGGTCGCGGTGAAGTTCGCGACGGCGAGCGCCAGCGCGCTGGAGATCCCGAAGGCGGACGGCGAGGACGACTGCGGCGCGGGGCCAGGGTGGTATTACGACGACGAGCTGCTCCCGAAGAAGATCGTCCTCTGCCCCGCGTCCTGCAGGGCGGTGCAAGGCGAGGTGCATGCGAAGCTCGACGTGCTCTTCGGGTGCGAGCCGACGCTGAACTGAGCGCCGCGCGCCCGGCCGCCGCCCCCCGCGCATGGCCCAGGGCCGCCGCCCGCGCGCGGCGCTCGGGCCGCCGCCCGCGCGGGATCACGGCCGCCGCGGCGCCTCGGTCTTCAGGGCGTCGAGCGCGGCCCGGAGCTCGGCCTCGGTGAACGGGAGCCGCGCCAGGGCCGCCTGCTCGTCGGCGAGCGAGAGCTCGATCTCGCGCTGCGCGTCGCGGGCCCGGAGCACCCACGAAGGCGCCTCCCCGGTGCGATCGCCGAGGCGGACGGTGCCTGCCAGCATCTTCTGCCCCTTCTCCAGGAGCACGCGGTAGCGCAGGCGCATCGCCCCCTCGAAGAGCTGCTTCTTCCTCGGGGTGTCGGCGCTCGGCGGCGGCGGGACCTGCATCACGTCGCGGTGGAGCTCCTTGTAGAGCTGCCCGATGCGGTAGCCGGCCATCGCCGACCAGTGGGCGTCGAGGCTCCGCATGGCCTCGGTGTAGGCGCTCTGCGCGTCGAGCAGCCCCTGGCAGCGCCGCTCCAGCGCCTCGGCGAAGTTCGCCGGCACCGGCGCGAAGGTGATCGCCTCGCTCCGGCGCCGCCGCACCTCGCCGAGCGCGAAGCTCACCTGCGCGAGCTCGAGCGGCGGCTTGCCCGCCTCGCCCAGCCGGTGCGCCTCGATGAGATCGCGCGCGAGCCCGACCTGACGCGCCGCCTCATCCACGAGATCCTGCTCGACGAGGCCGAGCGCGAGGGCGCCGCGCGCCTCGATCGCCTCGAGGACGCTCAGATCGCCGAGGCCGAGCAGGCGGCGCGCGACCTCGACGAGCTCGGGCCACCGCTCGAGGGCGGCCGCCGCGCGCGCGAGCCGGAAGAGGGCGCCGCGCGCGACCGCGTGGTCCGGGAAGCGCCGCGCGACCTCGCGGTAGCGCTCGGCCGCGAGCGCGCGATCGCCGAGCGCCTCGTGCGCGAGCCCGGCGTTGAACAGGCTGGGCGGCGCGACCTCGCCGTCCGGCGCGAGGCGGACCAGCCGATCGAACAGGGGCGCCGCCTCGCGCGCCTTGTCGGCCAGGAGCAGCGCGCGCGCCCGCTCGAACTCCGCCGCGAGCTCCGCGTCCGAGTAGGGCGAGATGACGACCGGCGCGAGCTCGACCGGCGACCGCGCCGAGGCCGCCTGCGGGGACCGCGCCGGGGCCGGCGCCGTGGCCTGGGAGGTGCATCCCACCAGGGCGACCACTGCGGTCAGGACGGCGAGCGGGGCGATGCGTGGAAGCGGCATGGCCCGGGAAGAATAGCCCCACGGTCGAGGTTGTCCCTCTCGCGCGGACGGAGACGGAGATGCCAGCCTGGCCGTCCGGAACGAAGGTGTACTGCTGTGCGCCTGTAGGGCAATACCTGGTTTCAGCTGATGATCCGGGATGTTACAGAGGGTACCCCCCGACAAAAAGCCTGCATCGAGCCGCCATGATGCGGTAATCTCGCTTCGTTCAACAGGCCGCTGTTCGCTCATAGCTCGCGGCGGCGATCTCCTCTCCAGCGACGATCGGAACGAGGGCTTCTGCTGTGGGCTCTCGAAGGCATCACGGCCCTCTTGTGGGCCTTGGAGGTGGGTACATGAAGCATCAGATCATCTCTCCTCGCGCGGTGACGGCAGTCGGCCCGGAGCAGCGGCTGAGTATGGCGGAAGCGCGTCATCGCGAGCTCGATTCGCGGCTCAGGCAGCTGGGTCGACGGGCCTTCTTAACACCGGGGGAGAGGATGGAGGCAGCCCAGCTCAAGAAACACAAGCTCGCAGCGAAGGACGAGATCGAGTCGCTGCGCCGGCGGATGTCGTAGCGCGACCCGGCTGACCAGCGATCCCACAGCGCCGCGCACGGCGCCCCGCCCTACGTCTCCTCTCGCAGTTCCTGTCCAGGCCATCCAGCGCGCCCACACGGTGGGACGCTCGCACGAAGCGCACGACGAGCGCGCGGTGCAGTACCGGTGCGCGACGCGGGCGCGGAACGACGCGGGCGCTCGGAACGACGCGGGCGCTCGGAACGACGCGGGCGCCCGGAACGATGCGCGAGCGCGGAACGACGCAGACGCGCGGGCGCCGGTGACGCGCAGGGGCGCGAGCACCGCGGACGCGGGCGCGCTGCGGTCAGAGCGTGGGCGCCGCGGGCTCCGGCGATTCGGCGGGCGATGCAGGCGCAGCGTCGGGCTGCGGCGCGGCTCCGGGTGCGGCGCCCTCCGGCAGCGTCTCGGCGCCGCCGTACACGTCGCGGTTGAGATCCGCGAGCGTCTCGGTGAGCCGGCCCTTCTGCTCGCTCGTGATGCCGCCGGGGGTCTGCTTCTCGATCGCCGCGGCGAGCCCGAGCCAGTGGCGCGCGTTGTCGCGGTAGCCCTTGCGCGGATCGGCGACACCGGTGCCCTGCGGCGCAAGATCGGCCAGGCGGTAGTCCGTCATGCCCCGGAGGTAGGCGTACTGCGCCCGCTCCGGGACCGAGAACGAGTCCATGTCGTGCTCGAGCACGCGGAACAGCGCCAGCGCCTGCTCGAACCGGTTCGCCTCGTAGTGGCTGCGGGCACGATCGAGATCCTGCGTGTAGGTCGCGCAAGCCGGCGCGAGGGCGAACGACGAGAGGAGAAGGACGCACGAGACCAGGCGGCGCATGCGCGGAGGGTATCTCCCGCGTCGCGGCGCGATCAAGCGGGAAGGCAGCGCACCGCGCGATACGGCGACGGCGGCCGCGATCGGAGCGGAGCGTCGAGGCGCCGCGCCCGAGGGTCCGGGGGCCGGCCCGCGCGCCGCGAGACCGCCGGCGCCGCTCACCGCAGGAGGGTCGCGGCGAGCACGCCGCCCACCGCGAGGAGCGCGATCCCGAGCACGACGACCGCCCAGATCAGGCCGCGTACCGCCGGCGGCGCCGCCGCGACCGCGCCAGGCGCCGCCGCCGAGGCCAGGGGCGCCGCCGGGGCGCGCGGCGCGGCGGAGGCCGACGGCGCGACGGCCGGCGGCGTCACGGCGGCGACCGCCAGCGTCGCGGCCGGCAGCGTCGCGGCGGCGGCGGGCGGGGCGGCGTCGCTCGAGGCCAGGGCGACGGTGTCGGCCGCGTCCCACGCCTCGGCCCGGAAGCCCGCGGCCGACGGCGACCGCGCGCCCGGGAGGCCCGCCGAGGGGCCGCGCTCCATCGAGTCGGCCGTGCCCGACGCCACCATGAACGCCTCCGCGAGCTCCCTCGCCGAGGCGAAGCGCGCGTCCGGATCGACGGCGAGCGCCTTGCGCATCCAGGCCTCGACCTCCGCGGGGATGCGCGCGGAAGGCGCCGCCGCCGACAGCGCGGGCGCGGGCGTCCCCAGGATCTTCGCGATGAGCGGGCCGAGGGCCGGGGCGGTGAAGGGGCGCTGGCCGGTGAGGCACTCGAAGACCACGATTCCCAGGGACCACAGGTCAGACCGGTAATCGACGCTCTTCAGGCCTTTCGCCTGCTCCGGGCTCATGTAGTAAGGCGTCCCGAGGAGCGCGCCGGTGCGCGTGGGATCCATCCCTGCGATGGAGAGCGCGTCCGTCGCCTTCGCCACCCCGAAATCGAGGATCTTGACGATCTCGCCGTCATCCTCGCGCGCCATGAAGATGTTCTCGGGCTTGATGTCGCGGTGCACGAGCCCGGCCTCGTGGGCGCGCGCGAGGGCGCGGCACACGTGAGATACGATCTTCGCCGTCTCCGACAGCGTGATTCGCCCGCGCGCGGAGAGCCGGTCGCGCAGCGTCTCGCCCGCGAGGCACTCCATCGCGATGTAGGGCAATCCATGGTCGGTCAGGCCATGGTCGAGCACCTTGACCACATGGGCGCTGCGGATCCGCGCGGCGAGCTGCGCTTCGCGATCGAACCGCGCGCGGGCGCTCGCGTTCTTCGCGACCTCGACGTCGATGAGCTTGATGGCCACCGGCGTGCGGAGCGACAGGTGCTCTGCCAGCCACACCGAGCCCATTCCGCCCTTGCCGAGGAGCCGGGCAAGGCGGTACTTCCCGGCGATACATTGACCTTCCATGGCGTGCGCTCACGGTAACGCGGAGCGCGCCGGTCGTCATCAGTACGGGAGTTGGTCCACGATCCCCCTCGCCGGCTGGCTCGGCGCCGGGGGCGTCACAGGCGGCGTCGCCGAGGGCGCCGGCGCCTTCGCCGCCGTACCGGAGGGCGCCTTGGGCGAAGGCCGCCTCGCAGGAGGCACGGCGGACGGCGCGGCGGCCTCCGCCGCGCGATCGTCTCGGGCGAGGGCGGCCGGGGGCGCCGCGCTCGGCGCGGGGGACGGAGGGGGCGCCGGGACGGACGCGCGCGCGCCCGCCGCTTCGGCCGACGTGGACGCCGGAGGCGCGGGCGCGCGCTCCGCTTCGGCCGGCGTGGAGACCAACGGGGCGGGCGCGTCCGCCGCCGGGCGACGGAGCGCCGCGAACGCCGCGACGCCGATCGCCGCGAGAAGCGCGGCGCCTGCGCCCGCCCGCCTCCGCGACCTCGCGGGGCCGCCTCGATCCGAGACGGCGGCGGGCGCGGCGGAGCGCGGGGGCGCGGCGAGCGGCGCGAGCGCGCCGACCACCTTGCCGCCCGCGAGCGCGCCCGGCGACGCCGGGTCGGCGTGGCGGCCGAGGACCTCGACGAGGGGCCCGAGATCGGCGAGCCGATCCTCGCGCCGCTTCCGCAGGCAGCGGTCGAGCACGTCGGCGACGTCCGCGGGCAGGTCGGGGACGGCCGACCGGACCGACGGCACCTCGCGCTGCAGGAACGCCGTGTACATCTCGCCGAGGGTCTCGAACTCGAGCGGCCTCCGACCGGCGAGCGCCTCGAAGAGGATGACGCCCATGGCCCAGATGTCCGCCCGATGATCGATGTCCTTCTCGCTCATCGCCTGTTCGAAGGACATATAATGCGGCGTCCCGAGGATCGAGCCAGTGCTGGTGTTGGCTCCATGGGTCTCCGCGCTGATGGAGGTCGGGTCGAGCACCTTGGCGATCCCGAAGTCGAGCACCTTGGGCACGCACCCGCCGGCCTGGGGCTCGGAGAGGAAGATGTTGTCCGGCTTGAGATCGCGGTGGACGATCCCCTTGTCGTGCGCGGCGCGGAGCGCGGTGGCGACCGGCGCGAGGAGCCGCGCCGCCTCGTGGAGGTGCAGGGCGCCCCTCCGCCTGCGCAGCGCGGAGAGCGGCTCGCCGCGGAGCAGCTCCATGACCATCACGGGCGTGTGATCGTCGTCCTCGAAGACATCGAGCACCTCGATCACGTTCGGGTGCTGGATCGCGGTCGCCGCCCTGGCCTCGCGGAGGAAGCGCCGAGTCTGCGCGGCGTCGGCGACGCCGCGGACGACCTTGAGCGCCACGTCGCGCCCGGTGCCGAGGTTCCTGGCCGCGTACACCTCGCCCATCCCCCCGCGGCCGATGAGGCGCTCGATCCGGAAGTGCCCGGCGACGACCTTGCCGGCCGGGAAGGAGCCCTGGAGATCGTCCGACACGAGCGCAGCGTACCGTGGTTCCCGGCCGGACCCAATCCTCGGCGGCGCGGTCACATCGGTCACATCGGTCACATCGGTCTCATCGGTTACATCGATTACATGGATTGCGCGCACCGGAAGCCCGTCGCCTGATTGAACGTCGACGGCCCGTCATGGCTGCGCGCGGTGGCCTGCGCCGAGAGCTTGTAACCCGCCCAGGAGCTCCCGCGATAGGAGAAGGCCTGCGCCGCGCCGGGCGCCGGCGCGCGGCACACCGGATCGACGAGGAGCGCTCCGCCCGGCCGCCAGCACGGCGCCGTGTAGGGGGCGAAGGTGTCGGCCACCCACTCGGACATGCTGCCCGCGAGGTTCCGGACGCCGAGCGCGGTCACGTCGCCCTGCGCGCCTCCGGCGACCGGCCCCCAGGGCACCGTCCCGCCGAGCGGGCGACAGCCGGCGTTCTCGAACACACCCGCGTCGGCTTCCATGGGGTGCCGGCCCCTGCCGAGCAGGGCCGTCGCGCAGAGATCGCCGGCGTTGCCCCACGGATAGGCGGTCTCGTCGGCGAGATTGCCGGCCGTATATTCCCACTCGGCCTCGGTCGGGAGCCGCTTCCCCAGCGCGGAACAGACCTCCTCCGCCTGCGCGTGCGTGACGCAGTTGACCGACAAGGCGTCGTCGTCGCGAACCTCGGCGCCGAGGTACGTGCACGCGCCCCGGCCGGACCCAGGCGCGTCGAGGTCCCGGACGCCGGGCTCGGACCGGAGCTGCCCTGTCGCCACGAGCTCCCGGACCGCGCCCACGGTCACCTCGTCCACGTCGATGGCGAAGGCGCCGAGCTGCACGAGGTGCTCGGGCTGGCTCAGCTCGTCGAGGTCGACGGCGAAGCCCGGTCGAGGCGCGCCGAGCAGGAAGACCCCCCCGGGCACGCACACCATGCCGGCGGGCGCCGGCCCCGCGCAGGGCACCAGGGCCGCGCCCGGCCAGGAGCCGGGCCGGGGCTGGGGCTCGACGTCGGAGAGCAGCGGGAGCACCGGCTCCGGCGCGAGCGCGCCCGTCTCCGGGTCGCAGGTCGCGCCCTCCCCGGGGGCGCTCGGGACGCCGAAGCAGCGCATGGACAGGTCGAGGGCCACGCGCGCCTCGCCCTCGAGCAGCGGCGGGAGCACGGCGACGGCGTCGATCAGCGCCGCGGCGTCGGGCAGGCCGTCCGGGCCCGCCTGCTCGGCCCGGTAGAGCCGCGCGCGGACCCGAACGGCGGCGCCCTCGCTCCGCGGGACCACACCGAAGCTGACCGGGAGGCTGTCCGGCCCGTCCACCCCGATGAGCCGCATGCACCCGGTGCAGCTCGCGTCGGTGCCCATCACCTCGAGCAGCAGGTGATCGCCGAACCGGGGCACCGGCGCGTCCGTCGAGACGCTGACGAGCCACTGGCGAGGCTCCGCTCCGCACCCGGAGAGCAGGAGCCCCGCGGCCGCGAGCGCCCCCAGGGAGCGCCGGGCCGTCACGGCGCCCCTCCCGCGTAAACGCACCGGAAGCCGTGAAGCGCGTCCAGCACATCGCCCCTCCGGAACGCAGCGCGGGTGTTCGCGGGGCCGCTGGCCCAGTCTCCCCCGCGGGCAGCGCGCGACCTGGTGGTGTCGTCGTCGCACCGGGGATCGACGAAGATCCCGGGAGCGCCCCAGCAGCCCTCTCCGTAAGGAACCAGCCTGTCGGCGCACAGCTCGCTCAGGTTCCCGCCGAGATCCAGGACGCCATCCCTGGACACGTCGCCGAGGCCGCCGCACGCCGCCGACGGCGGATGGGCGCCGACCTCCTCCGGCCCCGTCCCGCCGGGGCACAGCGTCCCGCGCCCAGCGCTCGCCGTGCAGCACGCGGGCGACGCGTCGCCCCAGGGATAGACGCGCCCCTGCCCTCGACCTCGCGCGGCGTGCTCCCACTGCGCCTCGGTCGGCAGCTCGCCGCCGCTCGCCCTGCACGCCTCCCGCGCCAGCTTCCACGAGAGGCAGTTGAGGGGGTGATCGTCGTTCGCGCCGTCCGCGGCGCCGAGCCAGCGGCAGCCCGCGAGCGCGCCCCTGTCCGGATCGGGCCCGCTGGGGAGCTCGCCCGCCGCGCCGAGGAGGCCGTCGTTCAGCAGATCGCGGAAGCGGCCGACCGTGAACTCCGTTCGATCCATGAAGAAGGGGCTCACGTAGACCGGCCGCGGGGGCGCGGCGGCGGCGTCGCTCTGCTCGTCGACGTCGGCGAGCTCGGCCTGGCCGAGGAAGCCGAGCCCGCCCGGGATGCAGACGGCGTCGGCGCCCGGCGGCGCGGCCCCGCAGGGCACCTCGCGCGCGCGGGGCCACGTGCCGGCCCGCGTCGCGGAGGCCGCGCCGACGACGAGGCCCTCGGCGGGGACCGCCGCGCGCCGGGAGCCGTCGAGGCACGTGCGCGGCGGATCGCGCAGCGACACGGGCACGCCGAGGCAGTCGGCGGAGAGCACGAGCTCGGCTGTCTCCACGCCGGACGCGGGGAGCGCGACCTCGAGCAGCCGGTCGATCGCGGCCTCGGGCGGAGGATCGATGGTCGAGAACGCCCTGCCCTCGACAGCGTCCTTGCCTCTCGTGGCGACGGCGCCGCGGAACGCCCGGATGCGCAGGCGGAGCACGGCGCTGCCCGCCTCGGGCGTGGCCACCCCGAAGGAGAACGGCCAGGACGACGGATCCGGCAACACGAAGTTGGCCGTGCAGTCGACGTCGTCGATGCAGCTCGGGCGCCACGCGTCGTCGAACCTGTCGATACGCACCGTATCGACGACCGCCTCCGGAGAGATCGACGGATCGGCGAGGAGCTGCGCGGCGACCGGCGCGTCGGTGTCCACGACGACGAGGAGCTGCGGTCGCTCTCGCCCGCCGCAGGCGCCCGAGTGCACAGCCATGCTGATCACGGCGAGACTCGAGAGCGCGCGCCTCGGTTCCACCACGTTCCGCCTTTCTCGTTGCCGTTCGACCAGCGCCAGGGGTAGCATTCACTGCTACCACCCAGGAGAGGCAGAGCCAAGAAAGATCGAAGGAAGATCGAGTACGAAGCTCGAGTACGAAGATCGATTGCCGCTCTCGCCGACCGACGAACGCCAAACGCTGCTACCGCTCGCGAGGAGATTGTATGTCGTGGGTACCCCGGCCCGTGCTCGCCGTGCTCTCTCTCTCCCTCGCGGCGGCGCTCTCCCCGGCGTGCGACGGGGGCCCCCTACCCGCGAGCTCGGGGACGTCGGCGAGCACGGGATCCGGGACCGGCGGAGGCGCCGGCGGGGGCCAGGTCACCTACCGGACGAGCGCGTGCGGCGCGTGCGTCGTGGAGACAGCGTGCGTGTCCCAGGTGAACGCCTGCGCGGCCGATCCGGGCTGCGCCGCCTACCTCGACTGCCTCGACGCGTGCCCGCTGGGACCGAACGGGGACGCGGACGTCGCGTGCGAGAGGGCATGTCCGCCCGTCTCCGGCTCCGCTGGCCAGAGCGCGCAGCAGGCCTTCATCGACTGCCGCGCCTCGGGTCCGGGCGCGCGGTGCGCCGGCTGCGGCCAGGTCCCCGCCGCGACCGACCCGGACTTCAACCAGACGTGCCCGCCGTCGATGGAAGAGAACGAGTGTTACAAGTGCGAAGACGAGCGCTGCTGCGAGACCTACCAGGCGTGCAAAGACGACCAGGACTGCCAGGATCTCGTCGCGTGCATCAAGGCTTGTCCCGGGGGCGCGGACTACCCGCCCTGTGAGGGCCAGTGCTACCAGGATCACGCCGCCGGCTACGAGCGCTACGGTCACCGGGTCGCCTGCATGGAGCACTTCTGCTTCGACGACGACGCCTGCGGCGAGGAGCCGCTCCACCCTTGTGTCGAATGCCAGATCTCGCACTGCGCCGACGAGATGGCGGCTTGCCATCACGATCTCCAGTGCGCGTTGCTGGAGAGCTGCCAGGTCCAGTGCGAATCCGCGGACCAGGCCTGCCTCACGGCGTGCGAGGAGATGTTCCCGACCGCGGTGGAGACGCACAACGCTCGCCTCGGCTGCGCGCTCGCCCACTGCTTGCCCTCCTGCGGCGGGACCGAATGACGAGGCCGTCGGCGGAGAGCGGCGCGATGCGGACGCGATGGATCCTGGGTGGCCTGGTCGTGGCGGGGTTCGCGCTCTTGGCCGAGGGGCGCGCGAGCGCCGAGGGGCCGAGCGGGCCCGCGGCTCCGGCGGAGGCGCCGGCGGCGGACGAGCGCACCGCGCGCGGCAGGGCGGCGTTCCTGCTCGGCGTGCAGCGGTCGAAGGACGCGCAGTGGGGCGAGGCGCTCGCCGCCTTCGAGGAGGCGGCGGCGGCGCGGGACGCGCCGATCGTGCAGTACAACATCGGCTTCTGCGAGCGCGCGCTGGGCCGCTACGTCGCGGCGCGCCGCACCTTCCGCCGCGTGCTCGCGAGCGCGGGCGGCCTCGCGCCCGCGCAGCTCGACGACGCCAGGGCGTTCGTCGCCGAGCTGGACGAGCTCGTCGTCCGCGTGGCGGTGACGCTGGATCCCGCGGGGACGCCGCTGACCGTGGACGGGCGCCCGCTCCGCCTGGACACCGAAGGCGGAACCAGGGTCTTCGTCGCGCTCCCGGCGCCGGCGGGGCGCGCGGAGGCGCCGGCGGAGAAGGCGTTCACGGTGGAGCTCGATCCCGGCATCCACCTCTTCCGGGCGGCGCGGCCGGGGCGCCAGGATGCGTTCGTCCAGAAGACCTACCGGCCCGGGGAGAGGGCCACGCTCGACCTCCGGCTGGACCTCCTGCCCGCGCGCGTCGCGGTGCGCGCCGAGCCGGCGCACGCGCTCGTCCGCGTGGACGGCCGCGAGGCCGGGCTCGCGCCCATCGACATCGAGCGGCCGCCGGGGAAGTACCGGATCGAGGTGGTGCGCGACGGGTTCGAGACGTACGCGGCGACGCTCGATCTGCACGCGGGGCAGCGGGCGGATCTGACGGCCAAGCTGGTCCCGGTGCGGCCATCGGTGCTGAAGACGTGGTGGTTCTGGACGGGCGCGGCGGCCGTGCTGGCGGGGGGCGCGGCGCTGACGTACGCGCTGACGCGACCGCCGCCGCCCTACGACGGGGGGAGCCTGAACTGGGTCGCGGAGCCGACGGCGATCCGGTGATGAGGAGAGCCTCGCGGCCGCGCGGCGCGGGGCCGGTAGGGCCGCCGTGCGGCGCGAGTGCCGTCGCGTGCATGCGACCGAGCAGCGCGGGTCAAGCCGCGAGCCGCCTCCTGATGGGCCTCGCCGCCGATCGACCGCCCGCGGCGGAGCAGCGCGGTCGATCCTGCCGAGACACGAGGAGCAAGGAGGTGGGCAAGCCGCGGGGCAGCGCGGGCATGGTAGGCTCGAGCGATGATCACGCGGTTCGAGGTCGATGGCTTCAAATCGCTGCGGGATTTCGCGGTCGATCTGGAGCCGCTGACAGTGTTCGTCGGGCCGAACGGGGCGGGAAAGTCGAACCTGCTGGAGGCGATCGGACTGCTGGGGCGGCTCGCATCCATGTCGCTGGAGGAGGCGTTCAAGCTCGGGCGGGGGCGGGTTGTCGATCAGTTCAACCGTTCTGGGGGTGAGGCGGGGAGGACGATCCGGTTCGCCGTCGAGGTGTTGCTGCGAAGCGCGCCGGCGCCGTTTCAAGACGGTGAGCCACCGCTGCCGGTCCGTTATCGGTACGAGCTTGTCATCGAGCGACAGGCACGCCCGTCCGGCGCCGAGACGCTGGCGGTCACCGACGAATGTCTGCGCCCAATGTTGGAGAGCGACGGCTCGGCCAGGCAGCACTTCGTCTTTCGGCAGGTGAGAGCCACAAAGCAGGATCGACGCCTGGTTCAGGCGTCTGACTTCAACTCCGACGAAGAGAAGGAGCTCTCATGTCCATGGACACACTCGGGGCTCGCCGCACACAGAGCAGGGATCGAGAAATATTATCTCAAGCTGGAGCTCGACGCGCTGCTCGACGCGTTCAAGGAGCGCCTGGGTCTACCGAACAGGGAGGCCACGGCGAAACGGGCATTCGAGGTCGGTTCGAAATTGCTCGGGCTCGACGAACCGAGCGTGCGGGTGAAAGGGTGGTCCGCTGCCATCACCTCGATCGCCGATGATCTCTCCCACTTCCGCCCCTTCCAGCTAGATGTTGCGCGTCTTCGGGAGTCGAGCGAGCGCACCGCATCCGGCGCGCTCGCGCCTGACGCCTCGAACCTGCCGACCATCCTGGCGGATCTACCCGGGCAGGTCCTCGGCGAGATCCGCGCTGACCTGGTTTCGCTCATCCCAGGGCTCGCCGGCTTCGATATCGTCCCTGACGAGGACAGCTTCCGCATCGAGTTCAAGCTCTCCGGTGGCGAGCGCCTCCCAGCTCGCCTCGCCTCTGATGGCACGCTGCGCGGCCTAGCATTGCTCACAGCGCTCCGCGTCGAGCCTCGTCCATCCATCGTCGGCGTCGAGGAGCCGGAGAACGGCATCTACCCGGGTCGCCTGCGCACGCTGCTCTCGCTGCTGCGCGAGACAGCGGCTTCAGAAGACGAAACCTCTCCAGGCTCGGCTCAACCGGCCACGCAGCTCCTCCTTACCAGCCACTCCCCTGTCGTCCTCGCTGCGTTCCGGGACCGGCCCGAGCACCTGCGCTTCATGGATCTCGTGCGCCGTGACGGCCAGCTGGTGACGCGCGCGCGTGCAGTGGGTGAGCTGAAGGCGCCAGGCGACGGCGCGCACATCGTATCGCTGCGCGAGGTCGACGCGCTCCTCCAGGCCGCGGCCAGCGAGGCCGCCGAATGACCAGACGGCGGCTCTACCTCCGCGCAGGCCTCTACGCGGAAGGGCCGAGGGACTACGACTTTCTCTTGCCGCTCCTGGATCGTCTGCTGTCCTCACTCGCCTTGTCGCTATTTCCCGGCGCTTGCGATGTCGAGGACAGCCTGGGGATCGACGCGCCGCCCCCGGCGCAAGGCGAGCGTGCCGGGAGAATTGCGGCCGCCATCGCCGACCGCTGGGCGGAATGCACGCTGTTCGTCATCCACGCCGACGGTGCAAGCGATCCGAGATCTGCGCGACAGCATTGTATCGACCCCGGCGTCGACGCCGCTCGGTGCACGTCCCCGAACGTCGTGGCGGTCCCGTGCGTTCCAGTGCGCGAGACGGAGGCATGGATGCTGGTCGACGTCGAGGTCTTCCGGACCTTGCTCGGGAGCGGAGCGCAGCCAGCGCTCCCCGCCGAGCCGGAACGCGAGGCCGATCCCAAGCTGACGCTAGGGCGACTCTTAAGAGATGGGGGAATGATGACGAAGGCCCGAGCGCCTCTACCGCCTGTTCGGCGAAGAGGTCAGCCTGGCGGCGCTGCGGACGCTGCCGGCATTCCAGATCTTCGAGACGGAGCTCGTCGAGGCGATCCGCGCCGTCGCACGCGCGCAGGGGTGGCCGGGATGATCCGATCGCAGGGATAGATCCCCGCCCGGCTCACCCCACGAGCCGCCTCCCCAGGAGCCGCGCCGCCAGCTTCCGCAGCCAGTCGGCCCGCCGCGCGTCGGGCGGCGCGAGCCGCCCCGTGCGCGCGGCCTCCACGATCGCGGCCGTCTCGGGCGTCGGGTCGGCGCACGCCTCCAGCACCCGGAAGACCGTCGCGTCCTCGTGCCCGACCCCCGCCTCCGCCACCCAGGCGTCCACCGACGCCGCGAACGCAGGGTCGCCGGGGAACGGCTGCTCGACCTCGTTGCTCGGCCCGAGCCCGTTGATGCCGGCGATCACGAGGTCCTTGCGCTCCTTGTAGGTCAGCCCCGCGAGCTCCTCGGGCAGCAGCGGGCGGCCGATCCAGATGTCCTGCACGCCCATGCCCAGCGGGAACTCGAGCCGCTTCTCGAGCGGCTCCGGCGGCAGCGCGCCGGCGAAGCGCACCGGCACCACCGGGACGCCCACCGCGAGCGCCATGTCGATGAACGCGCCGCTCATCTTCCGCACCGGCGTGCGGCACTCGAGCGACCTCGTGCCCTCGACGTGCACCATCACCCCCTTGCCCGAGCCCTGCATCTCCGCCCCGAGCTCCGCGATGATGCCCCCGAGCGACGCCTTGTCCTCGCGATCGAAGTACGTGATCACCTTCGGATCGCGCGCGCCCGGGTACGCGAAGCAGTGCGCGAGCATCGTGCCGAGCCACGTCGCCCGGTGCTCGGCCTTGGCCAGCGTCACCGTGGAGACCTCCGTGAGCCCGGAGACGGCGATGCCGAACAAGAGCGACTCGACGCCGACCTGGTGGTTGCCCAGGTAGAGCAGGCTCCGGCCCTTCACCGCGCGGAACGCGGCGGGATCGGCGACGTGCACCCGGCGGATGAACCGCTCGATGAGGCCGAAATACAGGTCCTCCGCGGGCCACCGGCCGAGGCCCATGGCCGCGCCCCAGTAGCGGCGCACCGGCGCGATGTCGATCGCGGGCGGGCCCGCGTCGCGGACCACGACCTCGGAGCCCTCGCGCGCCACCGCGAACGGCCAGCGCGTCAGCGGCTGCGCCGAGGAGACCCCGGCGAGCGAGACCGTCGACGGGTGCACGCCGGCGCGCCGCGCGACGTGATCCTTCACGGCCACCGCCTCGACGAGATCGCCCGACGCGTCGTACAGGTGCGCCACCGTGCCCGGCATCCAGTCCATCGTGCGCACGTCGGCCGGGCTGCAGCGCGCCGCGCCCGACGCCGCGTCGACCCGCGAGACGGCGAGGTCGACCGGCGCGCGGTCGCGCAGGAACGCCCGGCGGATCCCGGGCGGCGCGCCGCCCACCGACCCCTGCGGGAGCAGCACCTCGACGAGGCGGAGCTCCAGCCAGACGCGCTCGCCGGCGGCCTCCGCCCCGCCGCCCGCGATGGCCTGCACCCGGAACGAGACGAAGCGATCGTCGCGGCCCTCGTAGCGCACCTCGACGCGCACCGGCGCCTCGGGGATCGGCCCGTAGAGGCGCAGCGACGGGATGCGCGACGGGAACGCGATGTGCGCAGGCGGGCTCGCCGGATCCCACAGGAACAGCCGGTCGTGCGGGATGGTGTGGGTCAGCGCGTCGAGCATGCCCTGGTGCAGCGTCCCGGGAGGCACCGAGCCCTTGCCGGGATCGAGCACCGCCGAGGAGCCGCGCGCGCCGAGCCGGAGCGAGGTCAGGTACTGGAACGCGGGGCCGTGGAACAGCGTGCCCGCCGCGTAGGGATCGTCGGCCTCGGGCGCGTCGAGCGCCGGCTCCGGCGCGGGCGCGGGCGGGTACGCGCCGGCCACGCGCACGCGGCCGGTGCACACGGGCTCGAACCGCGAGAGCGCCGGGTTCGAGGCCTCGCGCCACGCGAGGAGCCGCACGTCGAGGACATCGCCCGTGCCGGTGGCCTCGGCCTTGATGCGCACCGGCCCCGGCACGGTCAGCCAGCGGAGCACCACCACGTCCTCCACGGCCACGACCACGCTCCCCGGGCGCGCCCGCAAGGCGGCGCCGGCCAGCCGGTCGACCATGCTCATCCCCGGGAGCGCCGGGACCGTCCAGGTGGGGCAGTGGTCCGCCACCCAGCCGCCCGGATCCAGCGCCTCCTCGGCGCCCTCGGCCTCCGGCGGCGCGGCGCGCCCCGCGGCCGGCTCGTTCGGGCGGGATCCCTGGCTCCGGAGCACGGCGCCCGGCAGCGAGGCGAGGTGGCGCGCGCCGCCGCGCGGGTCGAAGCCGACGTCGCGGCGCGCGCGGGGCGGCGAGGCGCCGTCGACGATGCGCACGCCGAGCGTCGCGCCGTAGATGCGGAGGCCGTCCACCCAGAGGTAGGACTCGGCGACGACGTACGGCCCGCGATCGTCGCGGCCGACCTCGAGGATGTCGGTCTCGACCGTCACCCGCCGGCTGCTCGGCAGCACCTGGCCGCGGTAGCGCCAGCTGTGCTCGTGCCCCGTCATCACCGGCTCGAACCGCGGGTCGCGGAGGCCCGCGTGGAGGTCGTGGTGCAGCATCCAGAACTGGATCGTCTGCAGCATCGCCTCGATGCCGAGCGAGCCGGGTTGCACCGGATCGCCCAGGAAATGGGCCTTGAAGAACCACTCCGACGGCTGGACGTCCCGCCGCGCGCGCAGCCGGCCGAGCCCCTTGCGGCCGCCGCCCTGCCACAGGCCGTCGATGCGGTCGATCATCAGCAGCGACGGCCGCGCGAGCCCGAGCGTGCCCCCGCAGTACCGCTCGGGGCGCGCGCGGAGATCGACCTCGAACTCGGACGACGCGTCCAGCGCGGCGACCTCCTCGGGCTTCGGCGGAATGCCGATCTGCGTCGCGAGCGCGGCCTTCGGGAAGAAGCCGAACACCGTGTCGAGGTCGTACACCCGGGTGGCGCCGACGCTGCACTCGACCCGGAACGCCAGGATGATCATGCCGCCCGACCGCGAGATGTTCGTGAGCTGCGACGTCGTGCGCAGCGCGCCCGCGTCCGGCAGCACCTCGGCGCGCACCGTGCCCTTGCCGTCGAGGTTGCGGAAGTACAGCGCGCCCTCGCTCGAGAGCGCGCAGCCGGCGTAGCTCGCGAGCCAGCCGCACGTCTGGAGCGCGGCCTCGAGCACCACCGCGAACGGCATGGTGAGGCTCGCGTTCTCGTCGAAGTACCAGGCGTCCGCCGGGACGTCGTACTCGACCTCGACCTTCGCGCCGGCCTTCATCGCCGCCATGGGGCTCGAGACCGACAGGACCCGGCTCATGAAGTGGTACGGCGGGCCCGGGAGCCGCGCGACGTGCCGACCCTCGTCGAACCTGCGGTAGAGCGGGCCGAACGCGTCCGACGGCCTGCCCCAGGCGCACGAGAGCAGGCTCTTGTAGTCGAACGGGAAGCCGCCGGCGTCCGCGGCGCCGCCGGCGGGCGGCGCGCCGAGCTCGGACCAGGGGACCCGCGCGACCGGCTTCGGCTCGACGTGGCCGTCGAGCAGCTCGGGGGCGCTCGAGAGCGGCCAGTCCGGACGGAGGCGCAGGCCGACGCGGCGGGCGTGGAACGCCTTGAGGCCGTCGACCGTGCACAGGAAGTCGGCGAACACGGTCGGCTGGGGGCCGTCGTGGACCTCCTCGACGAAGACCTCGTACGTGAGCAGCCGGCTCTGCGGGACCACCTGGCCGCGGCAGCGGAGCAGGTAGGGGATCTCGGGCACGGGCTCGAAGCGGAAGCCGTCCGCGTCCACCGTGAAGCCCATGGCCGCCATGTAGAACGCGAGCGCCTGGAAGCAGCCCTCGAACATGAGCGTGCCCGGCATGCACGGGTCGTCCTTGAAGTGGCCCTCGAAGTACCAGCCGTCCTTCGTGATCGGCAGCGTGGCCCTGAGGTAGCCGCGCTTCCACGGGCCGCCCGCCGGGTCGAACACGTCGACGCGCTCGAAGAACAGCATGGGCGGCGCGCTGATCCGCGGCGTCCGGACGTGGGTGCTCAGGCGCTCGAAGCCGGGGCCGAACGCCGCCGCGCCGTCGCCGGCCGCGAACGCGAGGAGATCGGCGCGGTCGAAGGCGGATTTCTGGCAGGCGATGCGCGGCGGATCGAGGCGGGCGGTCGCCGCGTGCTCGGCGGTGTCCGCGTCCCAGAGGACGCCGCCCGAGTTCGCGAGCTCCTCGTCGGTGAAGAAGCCGGCCTGGCCCTTGCGCGTCTTCAGGCGCAGCTCGCCGCCGATGCGGCAGTCGTAGTGGAAGAAGAAGAGGCGGACGTCGCCGTGCTTCGCGTGCCCGTCGACGTGGATGTCGTAGACGAGCGTGTCGCCCGGGCGCGGCAGCCCGCCGTAGAAGGTGAGCTCGCAGCCGAGCAGCCGGTAGACGCGCTCGCCCTTGTTCTCGAAATCCGCGCCGAGCCAGCTGATGAGCAGGAGATCGGCCTGGCCGCTCTCGATCATGATGCCGGCCGGCATCGCGCCGTCGTGCAGGTACCAGGAGTCCCACCGCACGTCGGTCTCGGTCCACATCGTGCCGAGCTTCATCGAGCCGGGCTCGGCGTCGATCCCGGTGACGCGGTCGGCGAGCAGCAGCGGCGGCATGGGCATGCGCACCTGGCGGCGGTAGCCGTCCTGCCGGGCGAAGAGCGGGCCGAACACGTCGGAGATCCGGCCCGAGGCGAGGTGCTCGAGCTGCTCGCGGCTGAACCGGGGACCGCGCGGCGCGAGGGCAGCCGCCGCGGGGAGGTCCGGCGCCGCGGCAGGGCGCGGTGGAGGCGGCGGCGCCGCGGCGGAGGCGCGCGGCGGGGGCGGCGACGCGGCGGGGGGGCGCGGCGGATCGATCGACCGCGGCGGCTCGACGGGGCGCGGCGACTCGGCGCGGGGCGGGCGCGGCGGCTCGACGGGGCGCGGCGACTCGGCGCGGGGCGGGCGCGGCGGCTCGACAGGGCGCGGCGCCTCGAACGGCCGCGGCGACTCGGCTCGGATCTGGCGCGGCGCCTCGAACGGCCGCGGCGACTCGGCGCGGAACGGCGCGACGGGGACGACCTGCGCCGAAGGCGCCGCGTGCACCGCCGCAGCCGCGCCGGACGACGCCCCGACGAGCGCGTCCAGCGCGCGCTGCCGCATCTGCAGGAACCGGCGGTGGACCTGGGCCTGCTGCTCCGCCCACGCCTTGTGGATCTGCGCCATCTGCACGGTGAACGCCGCGGCGCCGGCGATCACGTCGCCGGGGATGTCCACGGCCGCGGTCTCGACGAACGCCGGCGCCATCGGCGGCGGCTCGACCGCGGTGTCCGCCGCGGCCTCGACGAGCGCCGACGCGACCTGCAGCGGCTCGACCGCGATGCCCTCGGCCGCGGCCTCGACGAGCGCCGGCGCCAGCGGCGGCGGCTCGTCCCAGGACGGCGGCGAGGCCGCGTCGGCGGCAGAGAACCCCGTGGGCCCGGGGTACAGCGGCGGCAGGTCGTCGAGGGCGGACGGCAGAGGCGGCGCAGGTTCCATCGAGTCTCCAGGGGATGAGCGGGGGGCCGCGCCGGGCACGACGATCGCCGGCGGGTGGGCGGGGAGCGTGAGCGCCGGCCCCGCCGAAGGTCGCGGCGGCGGGAGCGGCGCGGCCGGACCGCCGGCCCCGATGCGGACCGACAGCGAGCCCCCGCCGAGGCCGGCGCAGCGGACCTCGGCGACGCGGACGTCGTCGGTCCACGGCGCTCCGTCGGGCTTCCGGGCATGACGGCAGGCGAGCACCGCGGCGGCGACGTGCAGCAGGCCGGAGGCGGCGTGCGCATGGCCGAACCGCGGCGCGAGGTCCGTGGCCGACAGCACGAGGCCCGGCTCGGTCGGCTCGTCCACGACCACGGCCAGGACCGGGTGCCGCTCCCGGACGGCGTCGTCGAGCCGCTCGAGCACGAGCACGACCGCGGCGTCGCCGGGGGGCAGGTGGACGCCGAGCGCCTCGAGCGCGGCCGCGTGGGCGGGCTCGCACGAGAGGTCCACGGCGCCGACGATCGCCGCGTCCACGGCGCCCGCGCGCAGGGCGCGGGACGCGACGCGCAGCGCCCAGGGCCCGGAGAGCTCCTCGGCCGCGATCGTGAACGACGGCCCGCCGACGTCGAGGTGGCTGTTCAGCCGGTTCGCCGGGATGTTGGGCATGTTCCCGACGACGCCCGCCGCCCGGAGGGGCGCGATGATCGCGTCCTTGAGCGCGTCGACGTCGACCGACGGGCCGAGCCGCGCCGGCGCCGACTCGGCGAGCCGCCAGCGCGCCATGTACCGGCACACCTCGGTGTCGGCGCCCATGCCGATGAGCACGGCGGTGCGATCGCGCGGCAGCGCGAGCCCCTCGGTGGCCTCGATCGCCGCCTCGAGCAGCAGCGTCTGCTGGGCGAGCGCCTGCTCCAGATCGCGCGGCGGGAACCGGAGGCGATCCGCGGGCAGCGCCACGGTCGCGCGGCGGGGATCCGCGCCGCCGCCCGAGAGGAGCGGCTCGGCGAAGGCGCGGACGCCGCTGAGCTCACCGACGCACACGCCCATCGCCACCACGGCCAGGTGGCCCGCCGGGGCGGGGCGCGCCGCCGGGGCGGCCGGCGCGGCGGGCGCGGCGCGGCCCTTCGGCGCGGCGGGCTCGTACGCCTCCACGAGCAGGTGCGCGTTGTTCCCGCCGAACCCGAACGCCGACAGGCCCGCGAGCCGCCGGCCCTCCCAGGGCTCGGCCCGCTGGAGCACCTGGAACGGGCTCGCCGCCACCGCGTCGCTCAGCGGATCGGCGTGCAACGTGGGCGGGCGGATCCCCGCCGCCATGGCGCCGAGCAGCTTGAGGAGCCCGGCCGCGCCGGCCGTCGTGACGAGGTGGCCGAGGTTCGACTTGAGCGAGCCGAGCGGGACCTCGCGGCGGCCGAACACCTCGGTGAGGGTCGCGATCTCGGTCGCGTCGCCGAGGGGCGTGCCCGTCGCGTGGCACTCGAGGAGCGACACCTCGCCGGGATCGACGCCGGCCATGGCGTACGCGGACCGCATCGCGCGCAGCTGGCCCTCGACCGCCGGCGCGAGCAGGCCGCGGCCGCGGCCGTCGTTCGACAGGCCGATCCCGCGGATCACGCCGAGGATGGGCCTCTGCGCGGCCTCCGCATCGGACAGGCGCTCGAGGACCACGAACGCCGCGCCCTCGGCCGGGACCAGGCCGTCGGCCGCCGACGAGAACGGGCGGCTGCGCCCGGTGCGGCTCAGGGCCGACAGCGCGCAGAACCCGATGTGCATGAAGAGGTCGTCCGACCGGCACACCGCGCCGGCGAGCATCCGGTCGACCTCGCGGTCCTGCAGGCGCTCGCAGGCGAGCGCGATCGCGTAGAGCGACGACGCGCACGCGGCGTCGAGCGCGAACGCCCCGGCCCCGAGGCCGAGCGCGTCGGCGAGCAGGTGGGCGGGCAGGCCCGACATGAACCGGTTGCGCGGATCGGGCCGCGCGACGCCGGCGAGATCGCCGAGCCACGTCGCCTCGGCCCACGCCGACATCGCCGACGAGGGGAACGAGAGGTTGCCGAGCACCGCGCCCGCGCGGTCGGACCGGCCCTCGTGGCCGGCCTCGCGCAGCGCCTCGCGGCCCGCGTAGAGCACCCACTGGAAGAGCGGGTCGAGCGCGAGCAGCGACTCGGGCGGGCCGCTCCTCTTGGGGAACGGGTCCCGGGCGAGCACGCGGCGGAAGTGCTCGTCGAACCCGGCGACGTAGCCGCCGCGGTCGCTCCACGCGCGGTCCTTCGCGTCGCGCACGTCGCGCGCGCCGCGCCCGTCGCCCTGGCCGGAGGCGAGCGCGCGCTCGCGCGACAGGCGCCAGCGGCCGTCGGGGGCGGCGGACAGGAGGTCCCTGCCCGCGAGCACGTTGTCCCAGAGGGCCGCGGGGTGGAGCGCGCCGGGCAGGACGCACCCGCGGCCGACGATGGCGATGGGCTCGAACACGCTGGCCTCGATCACGCCTGGCCGCGCGCCGTGTCGGGGCGGAGCACGTACTGCACGTCGCGCAGCTCGGCGACCAGCGCGCCCGTCTGGTCGACGAACGCGATGTCCGCCTTCGTGCGGTCGCGGGCCACGATCTGCCCGCGCACCACCGCGCGCAGCGGGCCGTCGGACGGCCCCTCGGCGAAGGTGTGCAGCGCGCCCACGGACATCGGGAGCGCCGCGCCGCCGAGCACGTGCTGCGTCCACAACGTCGCGAGCTGCAGCCCGCCGTCGAGCGCCGCCGGGTCGGTCTTCCACGGCTGCGCCACCCAGCCGGCCTCGCGCAGGCCCACGACCGTCCCCGCGATCCCGTCGCGGCTCACGCCGTCGAGCTGCCGGATCACCTGGAAGTCGCGGCCGTGGAACAGCGTGCGGCCGTCGTACAGGTCGCCGCCGGAGGGCCACGGGCCCAGCGACGGCACGGCCGGGCCCTTCGGGGCCGCGCGCCCCTCGGGCTGCGCCATCTCGATGGTCGCCGCGTAGTGCAGCGCCCCCTGGGGCCCGCGCAGCTCGGCCGCGAGCACCGCGCCGTGGCCGTTGCTCACCTCGCGGCAGTCCACGCGGAACACCTCGCCGCCCGACTCGTACGCCGCGAGCTTGATCCCGCGCAGCACCCGCACGTCGCGGAGCTCGGTCACGACGAGATCCGGCCGGCAGGCGCGCGCGGCCCGGGCGAACCACTCGAGGGCGATCACCACCGGCACCACGGGCACGCCGTTGATCGCGTGATCGCCGAGGTAGGGGTGCGTCGCGCGGTCCGCGCGGACGGCCAGCGCGACCCGGCGGCCGTGGCCCTGGGCGGCGAGCGTCGTCGGCTCGGCGCCGAGCACGAGCTCGACCGCGCCGGGCGCGGCGGAGCCCGCGCCGCGGTCGCCCGAGCCGTCGCAGAGCTCGTCGAGCAGCATCCTCGCGCCCACGTCGAGCGGGATGAGCGGCACGCCGAGCTGCGCGAAGTGCGCCTCGAGCGCCGCGTTCACCATGCCGCCCTGCCAGGGCCCCCAGCCGAGCGACCTCACGCGGCAGCCCGGGCGCCGGGCGGCCTCGGCGGCGGCGACCTTGTTCAGGACCTCGTTCGCCATCGCGTAGTCGCACTGCCCCTTGTTGCCGCTGCGCGCCGCGATCGAGCTGAAGAGCACGATCGCCTTGAGCGGGTCGCCCTCGGTCGCGCCGAGCAGGGCCCGGAGGCCGTCGACCTTCGTGCGGAACACGCGCTCGAGCTGCTCGACCGTCTTCTCGGCGATGAGCTTGTCGGCGAGCACGCCCGCGCCGTGGACGATCGCGGTGACGGGGCCGAAGGCGCCGCGCACCTGGTCGAGCGCCGCGGCCACGGCGCGCGGATCGTTCACGTCGACCGGCACGTAGAGGGCCTCGCCGCCGGCCGCGCGGATCGCGTCGAGCGTCGCGCGGACCTCGCGGCTCGCGAGGATCTTCGCGACCTGGCGGCCGATCTCCGCCGGCGTCGCCTTGTGGCCCGCGGAGGCCGCGGCCTTGACGAGCGCCGCCTTGAGCGCGGCCTCGCCGCCGACGCCGCGGCACGCGGCCGGATCCTCCTCGAGCGCGGAGCGGCCGAGCAGCGCGAACCTCGCGCGGCTGGCCTTTGCGAGCGCGATCAGCGTCGCCGCGGTCACGCCGCGGGCGCCGCCGCTCGCCACGACCACGTCGGACGGCCCGAGGGGGAGCGGCCCGGGCTGCGCGTCCTGCCGGACGCTGCGCAGCGTGGTGCGGCGGCCGTCCGCGCGCAGGCCGATCTCGAGCTCGACCCCGCCGGACAGGAGCTCCGCGGCGATGGCCTCGGCGAGCTCGGCGGCGGGCCGGCCGCTCCGCTCGAGGTCGATCGCGCGGCACGACGCCTCGGCCCACTCCAGGGCCGCGGTCTTCACGAGGCCCGGCAGCCCGCCCACCCAGGCGCGGTCCGAGCCGGCGAGGCCGAAGTCGCCGCCCGTGTCCTGGACCGTGACGAACAGCGCCGGCTGCGCCGCGATCGCCTGGGCCGCGAGGAACGCCTCGCGGTGGACGGCGAGCGCCTCGTCGGCCGTGGCGGCGCCGCGCAGGCCGCCGAGGAACACGGCGCCGCGGGCCCCGCGGGGCACGGCGGCGGCGTACTCGGCGGCGATCCCGCGCGCCGCGAGGGCGGCGGCGAGCGCGGGGCCGACCGCGTCGTCGCCGGTGACCACCACGGCGCCGGCGTCGAAGAGGCCGGGCATCGCCATGCCGGCGGCGGGCGCCGGCACCTCGACGAGCGTCCACCGGCCGAGGTGCGCGGCGGCGGGGTCCTCGGCGGGCTTCGCGGGGGCGTCGTCGCCGGCGGCGGACCCGAGGCGCGCGCGGAGGTGGTCGACCACCTGGCCGAGCGTGCGCAGCTGCGCCAGCGCCGAGGCGTCCACCTCCGACAGCCCGGGCGTCCGGTCCCGCACCGCCGACAGGATCTCCACCCGCTTGATGCTGTCGATCCCGAGGTCGCTCTCCAGCTCCATCTGCAGCCCGAGCATCTCGGCCGGGTACCCCGTCGTCTCGGCCACCACCGCCATCACCACCCGCTCGACCTCGGCGGCGCCGGGCGTCGCCGCGGATGCGCTTGCGGGCGCGGGGGCGGGCAGCGAGGCGCGGAGGTGGTCGACCACCTGGCCGAGCGTGCGCAGCTGCGCCAGCGCCGAGGCGTCCACCTCCGACAGCCCGGGCGTCCGGTCCCGCACCGCCGACAGGATCTCCACCCGCTTGATGCTGTCGATCCCGAGGTCGCTCTCCAGCTCCATCTGCAACCCGAGCATCTCGGCCGGGTAGCCCGTCGTCTCGGCCACCACGGCCATCACCACCCGCTCGACGTCGGACGCCGCGGGCGACGCCGCCGCGGGAGCGGCGGCCGGCGCGGCCGGAGCGGCCGGCGTGGCCGCGGCGGACGCCGTCGCGGCGGAGGGGGCGGCAGCCGGCCTGACGGCGGCCGCGGGCGCGGCGGCGGGCAGCGAGGCGCGGAGGTGATCGACCACCTGGCCGAGCGTGCGCAGCTGCGCCAGCGCCGAGGCGTCCACCTCCGACAGCCCGGGCGTCCGGTCCCGCACCGCCGACAGGATCTCCACCCGCTTGATGCTGTCGATCCCGAGATCGCTCTCCAGCTCCATCTGCAGCCCGAGCATCTCGGCCGGGTAGCCCGTCGTCTCGGCCACCACCGCCATCACGATCCGCTCGACGTCGGCTGCCGCGGGCGACGCCGCCGCGGCGGCCGGTGCGGCCGCAGCAGGAGCGGCGGGCGCCGTCGCTGCGGCGGGCGGGGCGGCAGCCGGCCTGACGGCGGCCGCGGGCGCGGCGGGCAGCGAGGCGCGGAGGTGATCGACCACCTGGCCGAGCGTGCGCAGCTGCGCCAGCGCCGAGGCGTCCACCTCCGACAGCCCGGGCGTCCGGTCCCGCACCGCCGACAGGATCTCCACCCGCTTGATGCTGTCGATCCCGAGATCGCTCTCCAGCTCCATCTGCAGCCCGAGCATCTCGGCCGGGTACCCCGTCGTCTCGGCCACCACCGCCATCACGATCCGCTCGACCTCCGCGGATGCGGCGGGCGCCGCCGCGGCTGCGCTTGCCGGCGCTGCTGCTGCGGGCACCGCTGCGGCGGCGGGGGCGGCGACGGCCGTCCTTGCGCCGGCCGACGGCGCGGCGGCGGGCATCGAGGCGCGGAGGTGGTCGACCACCTGGCCGAGCGTGCGCAGCTGCGCCAACGCCGAGGCGTCCACCTCCGACAGCCCGGGCGTCCGATCCCGGACCGAGGAGAGGATCTCCACCCGCTTGATGCTGTCGATCCCGAGATCGCTCTCCAGCTCCATCTGCAGCCCGAGCATGGGGACGGGGTATCCGGTCTTGTCCGCGACCACCTCGAGGACCATCCGCTCGAGATCGACCCCCGGCGCGGCGGCGCCTGCCGCCTGCGTTGCCGCGGCGGGCGAAGGCGGCGCGACGGCCGGCTTCGCTGCCGCGGTGGGGGCGGTGGGCGGCGGTGCGACCGCCGCCTTCGCTGCCGCGACGGGCGCCGCAGCCGCCGGCGCCGCGGCCTTTGCCGCGACGGGCGCCGCAGCCGCCGGCGCCGCGGCCTTCGCTGCCGCGGCGGGCGCCGCCGGCACGGGCGGCGCGACCGCCGCCTTCGCTGCCGCGACAGGCGCCGCAGACGCCGCTGCGAACGCCGCGTGAGGCTCCCCGCCCGCGCCGTTCAGGCCGTCCTGGATGGCGTTGCTCCTGTCGCCGCCGAGGAGCAGCGCCGGCGCCCCTGCGGACCGCAGCGACGCCTCCGAGACCGGCCCTCGATGCACTGGCGAGAGGAGCGCGAGCCCGGGCCGCGCCTCGGGCATCGCCGCGGTAGCGATCGGGTACGGAGCGCCGGTCGCGAGCGCTGCGAGCCCTGCGAACGAGGCCTCGGCCGCCTGCAGGAAGGCGATGTGGGTCTCGGCCATGGTGCGCTGGTACACGCTGTGGGCTTCCGCGGTCGCGCGCTGCGCCTCCTGGTAGGCAGCGAGCCACGACGCGCTCGCTGCCGGCGCCGACGGGCGCACCGCCGGCGATGACGCGCTCACGGCCGGCGACGACGCGCTCACGGCCGGCGACGACGCGCGCACCACCGGCGACGATGCGCTCACGGTCCCCGACGATGCGCTCACGGCCCCCGACGATGCGCTCACGGCCCCCGACGATGCGCTCACGGCCGGCGCAGACGCGCGCACGGCCGGCGCAGACGCGCTCACTGCCGGCGCAGACGCGCTCACTGCCGGCGCTGGCGCGCTCACTGCCGGCGCTGGCGCGCTCACTGCCGGCGCTGGCGCGCGCACCACGGGTGCCGGCGCGCTCCCTGCCGGCGCAGACGCCCTCGCAACCGGCGCCGACGCGCTCCCTGCCGACGCGCTCGCAACCGGCCTCGCCGCGCTCACCGCCGCCGCCGCCTCGGGCGCCGGCCTCGCCGCGCTCGCCTTCGGCAGCTCCTTCGCCCCGCCCTTCGGCGGGTACGGCTTGCCGTAATTGCTCCCGTTGATCGCCAGCGACAGCTTCGGCTTCGGCAGCGCCCGCGGATCTGCCGGCGCCGCGACCCCGTCCCAGAGCACCCGCGCGTCGAGCGGGACCCCCGCCACGGCGAGCCGCGCCACCGCCTCGAACAGGCTCGTCACCCCGTGCTTGCCCTTGCGGTCGAGCGCCACGGCGCGGTGCGGCCGCCCGCTCAGGATGTCGCCGACCAGGTTCGTGAGCACCGAGCCCGGCCCGACCTCCACGAACGTGCGCACCCCGGCCGCGTACATCCGCTCGATCTCCTCCACGAACCGCACCGGCTCGGCCAGCTGGCGCGCCAGCCGGTCGCGCACCGCGTCGCCGCCGCCCGGGTACGGCTCGACCTCCGCGTTGCTGTACACCGGCGCCCCCGGCGCCTGCACCGCGATGCCCCCCAGGAACTCGCGGAACGGCGCGCTCGCCTCCGCCACGAGCGGCGAGTGGAACGCCGCCGCCACGTCGAGGCGCCGCGCCTGGATCCCCATGCCCGCGAGCCGCTTCTCCGCCGCCTCGATCGCCGCGACCGACCCGGACAGGACCACCTGCTTCGGGCCGTTGTGGTTCGCGACCACCACGTCGCCGAGCCCGAGCCCCCGCACCTCCTCGATCGCCCGCGGGACCGCGATCATCGCGCCCCGCTCGGACGACGCCGCGCCCATCAGCTCGCCGCGCCGCCGGGCCACGCGCAGGAGGTCCGCCGCGGACAGCGCGCCCGCCGCGTGCAGCGCCGCGATCTCGCCGAAGCTGTGGCCCGCGAACGCGTCGGCCCGCACCCCGAGCGCCCCGAGCAGCGCGAGGTGCGCGAGGCTCGTCGCGCCGATCGCCGGCTGCGCCCACCGCGTCTCGCGGAGCCGCGCGTCCTGCGCCGCGCGGTCCTCGTCCGAGAACACCGGCCGCGGGAACACCACCTCGTGCAGCGCCGCGTCCGCGAGCGGGACGCTCGCCGCCGCGTCCCACGCCTCGCGGGCCGCGTCGAACGTCATCAGCACGTCGGCGCCCATCGCGAGGTACTGGCTCCCCTGCCCCGGGAACAGGAACGCCACCTGCCCCGGCGCCTCCCCGTTCGCGTAATGCACGAGCGGCGCGGCGAGCGCCTGCTCGGGCTTCGACCCGAGGTGCGCCGCGACCTGCTCGAGCTTCTTCCGGAGATCCGCCTCGTCCGTGGCGCACAGCCCGAGCCGCGCGGGCCGCGACCCGTCGAACGAGAGCACCGACTCCCGCGCGAGGAAGCGCAGGCTCTCCGGGGTCTCCGCCGCCTTCGCCGTCGCCCGGACGCGGTCCGCCAGCGCCGCCGGCGTGTCCGCCGACAGGAGGACGAGCTCCGCCGGGACCGACCGCACCCGGTGCGCCCGCGGCGCCGGGCCCGTGTACTCCTCCAGCGCCACGTGGAAGTTCGAGCCGCCGAAGCCGAACGAGCTCACCGACGCCCGCCGCGGGTGGCCCGCCGGCCGGATCCACGGCCGCGCCTCGGTGTTGAGGTAGAACGCGGTCTTCTCGATCTCGAGCTTGGGGTTCGGCTTGTCGACCTTGATGGTCGGCGGCAGCACCTTGTGGTGCAGCGCCATGATCGCCTTGAACAGGCCCGCCGCGCCCGCGGCCGCCTTGGTGTGGCCGATCTGCGACTTCACGCTGCCGAGCGCGCACCACTGCCGGTCCTGCCGCCCCGACTCGTCGAACATCGCGCGCAGGCCCTCGAACTCGGCCGCGTCGCCGGCCTTGGTCCCGGTGCCGTGGGCCTCCATCAGCTCCACGGTCTCCGCGCCGTACCCGGCGGCGGCGTAGGTCCGGCGCAGCGCCTTGGCCTGCCCTTCCGGCACCGGCGCGTACACGCTCTTGCTCCGCCCGTCCGACGACGACCCGATCCCGCGGATCACCGCGTACACCCGGTCTCCGTCGCGCTCGGCGTCGTCGAGCCGCTTGAGCGCCACCATCGCGATGCCCTCGCCGAGCAGCGTGCCGTCGGCCTTGTCCGAGAACGGGCGGCAGTCGCCCGACCGCGACAGGGCCGGCGTCTTGCTGAAGCACATGTACATGAAGGCGTCGTTCATCGTGTCGCAGCCGCCCGCGATCACGAGGTCGGACTGGCCGAGCGCGAGCTCGTTGATCGCCATCGACATCGCCGACAGCGACGACGCGCACGCCGCGTCGGTCACGCAGTTGGTCCCGCCGAGGTCGAGCCGGTTCGCGATGCGCCCGGCCACCACGTTGCCGAGCAGGCCCGGGAAGCTCGACTCCTGCCAGGGCACGTAGCTGCCCGCGATCCGGTCGCAGGCGCGCTTCACCTCGTCCTCCGGATACCCGAGGTCCCGGAGCGCGTTGGCCCAGACCGGCCGCTGGATCCGGCTCACCATCGAGGCGAGGAGCTCCTGCGCCGAGGTGACGCCGAGGATCACGCTGATCCGCTCGCGGTTCATCGCCTCGAACTGCCCCTGCGCCGCGTCCTCCAGCACGCGCTTCGCCACGATCAGCGCGAGCAGCTGCGTCGTGTCCGTCGCCGGCACGATCGACGGCGGGACGCCCCACTCCAGCGGATCGAACGGCACGTCCCTCAGGAAGGCGCCGCGCTTCGCGTACGTCTTGTCCGGAGCGGACGGATCGGGATCGTAGTAGTCCTCCACGAGCCAGTGGGTGCTCGGAACGTCGGTGATGAGGTCGGTTCCAGCGAGGATGTCGCGCCAGAAGCCGTGAGCGTCGAGCGAGCCGGGGAAGATGGCGCTCACGCCGACGACGGCGATGGCCGGAGTACGCGGGGACGAAGGGTGCATGACGGACCTCAGCAGGTGTTCGGGCGCTCAGGCGAGCGGGCGAGGGGTGAAGTGGAAGGCGGCGCTCGGCACCGGGACGCCGTAGGTCCGCAGCTGCTGCGCGCGCGTGACGACGGCCGCGCCCTCGAGCAGGTTGCGCGCGACCTGGACCACGGTGCGGTTCGCGGGGTCCTCGAGGAACGACCCCTTGACCCAGCGGTTGAAGGCGCCCATGGCCGGGCCACACCAGATCTGATAATCGGCGCGGCGCTTCGGGTCCCCGGCGATCGCCCACTTGCTGGACATGCCGAGATACCACCGGAAGATCAGCGCCATCTTGTGCTTCGGATCGCGGGCGGCGCGCTCGAGCTCGGCCGGGTCGCGCTCGGCGAAGAACCGCTCGCAGCCGGCCCACACCTCGTCGCACGACATCTGGAACTGCTCCCGCTCGACGCGCGCGCGCACGTCGGCGGGCAGCGACTCGATGGAAGCGTGGGCGACGTACAGGTCGTAGAGCCGCTGCGCGCGGACGCCGAACATCGTGCCGCGCTTGAGCACCTGGACCTGCACGCCGAGCTCGAACATGTCGGCGGCCGGCGTCATGGTCACGTCCGGCAGGTCGGCCTGGGCCAGCATCTTCTTGCCCTCCTCGGACAGGCCCGACTCGACGCATGCCTGGTTGACCGAGCCCGTGAGCACGTACGCGGCCCCGAGCGCGAAGGCCGCGGCGACCGTGGACGGCGTGGAGAGGCCGCCGGCGGCGCCGACGCGGATCGGGCGCTGATACCCGTGCTTGGCCGCGAGCTCGTCGCGGACGCCGAGGATGACCGGGAACAGCGCGACGAGCGGCTGGTTGTCGGTGTGCCCGCCGGAGTCGGCCTCCACCGTGATGTCCTCGGCCACCGGCAGGGACCGCGCGAGCTCCGCCTCTTCCCGGGTGAGCCACCCGTTGCGAACGCACGTATCGAGGATCTCGGCCGGCGCGGGCGACAGGAAGCGCGCGGCGACCTCCGGGCGCGAGATCTTCGCGAACAGGTGGTTCTGCCGGTCGATGCGGCCGTCGGGCAGGCGCCTGATGCCGCTGTAGGCGAACCGCACGACCATCGGGTTCAGGCCCATGTAGGCCGCGGCCTCGGCCCGCCTCACTCCCTTTCTCAGGTAGAGCTCCACCGTGTCGCTCTCCAGCCGCGGCTGGTTCGGAGCGTGGATGAGGTTGCAGCCCCAGGTGGGGCCTTCCGTGCCGAGCGCGGCGACGATCTCGTCGACCGCCTGCTCGATCCGGTGGAGCCCGAGGCCGGCGGCGCCGAAGAACCCCATCATCCCCGCCCTGGCCATCTCGATGGTGAGCCGCGTGGTGTGGATACCGTTCGCCATCGCGCCGGCCACGTAGGGGAAGCGCAGGCGGTGGACCTCGAGGAAGGAGCGGTCCCCGAGCCACTCCGGATACAGCGCCGGCAGCGTGCCGAGGAGCGGGAAGGTGGGGACCCCGTTGACCTGGTCTTCGCGGATGACGGCGCCGCCGCGCGAGACGCCGACGCGCCCCTCCGGCGTCTCGCGCACCACGTGCACCGGCTCGCGCACGCAGGAGATGGCCTCCCGCAGATCGGTCGACGTGAACGCGGGGAGCCACGGTCCGCTGCGCCAGATCCCGATCGGCTGGAGGCCGGCGCTGCGGAGGGCCTGCGGTTCCTTTATCATGCTGAGCTGCCTCCCAATGACAAGCTCGCGGTCTATAACATCCGTGGTCTCCGGCCCGCGGTAATGGTTCGGTCACGGAACGACGGCACGCCCCGATCGCGCCGTCCCCCGGATCGGGCCATGAAAGCGCTTTCCCTCGGCGCGTTCGCGCCCGCGCCTCATGACGCGTCGCGCCTCCGTTTCCCTGGCGATCCCTGGGCCGAAAGGTTCGAAATCGCTTGCTTTTTCTTGCGCCCCCGCGGCGCTGGGTCGAGCGCTGCGCGGCGCCCCGGCCGCGGGCCGGCGCGCATTGTCAGCGTCTCGTCATGAACCCCTTACCGGCCAGCGCGGCGCGCCCTCAGAGAGAGAGAGACTGAACCGCCAAGGCGCCAAGGACGCCAGGAGAAGAGAACAGGCGTGCTCCCTGGTTCTCCTCACGCTCTTCACGTCCAGGCGGTTCAACCCCTCTCCCTCTGGAAGGCGGTTTGCTCTCGCCCAACTACGTCCCCGTAAAAGAATTCGAACCACAGAGGCACAGAGGGCACAGAAGAAATAGGATTTTATTTCTCTCCCCTCTGTGCCCTCTGTGGTTCATTTCCTCGAGGTTTCAGACCGTTCCGTGTCCTAGAGCGGTTTTCGCCCGTCTCTGGTACATGCGTTACAGAGCGGCGGTCACCCGCACAGGAGACGGGTCCAGCTCGGCGTTTTCGGCGCGGAAGCGCACTCCAGTGCGCTGAGCACCGAAAACGTCGAGATGGGCCCGTCTCCGAAGCGGGTGACCGCCGCTCTAGAGCGAGTACCCGCCGTCGCTGACGAGGAGCGCCCCCGTCATGGTGCCCGACGCGTCCGAGAGCAGGAAGGCGATGAGCCCCGCGATCTCGTCGGCGCTCGCATACCGACCGAGGGGCGTGGCCATCGCCGCCATTTGATCGAACGCGGCGCGCTCGCTCCCGGCGGTCGCGACGAGCTCCTGGAAGAACGGCGTCTGCGTCCAGATCGGCGTCTCGACGCCCCCGGGCAGGACGCCGTTCACGCGGATCTTGTCGCGCGCGCCCTCCTTCGCCGCCACGCGGACCAGCTGCGCCGCGCCCGCCTTCGAGGCCGCGTACGCGGCGATGCCCGGCTCGGCCTTGACGGCCGCGACCGAGGAAACGACGACGGCCGTCCCGCCCCCGCCCGACTTCCTGAGCAGGCGAAGGCCCGTCCGCAGCGTCAGAAAGGCGCCATCGAGGTTCACCGAGAGCACGCGCCGCCAGTCCTCGAACGAGGTCTCCGCGAGCGGCGCCCCGTGGGCGATACCGGCGTTCGCCACGACATGGTCGAGCCTCCCGAACCGACGCTCGACGGCCTCCTCGATCTCGGCCCACGGGGCCTCGGTCCCCACGTCGCCGTCGCGCACCAAGAGCTCCGGCCCACGGAGCTCCGCCGCGAGCGCGTCGAGCGCCGCGCGGTTCCGGTCGACGAGGACCAGGCCACCCACGGTTTGCGAAATCCTGCGTGCGGTGGCCGCGCCGATCCCCGACGCCGCCCCGGTGACGAGCGCGACTCGACCTGACATAGGCGCAGCCCCTCTACCACAGCGAAGCCGCCGTGTGCACCCGCTCCGTCCCGCGGCGGGTGGATCGGAGAGAGGAGACGCGCTCTCGCCGGCACCGCCCGCCATGAGCCAGGTGTCTTTCCACACGGACGCACGCGGACGCAGCCGGGCGCGCCGCAAACCAGGGCTCGCCAACCGCGACGGAACGGTTCCATGGAGGGCACACCCGGCCGGCGCAACACGAGAACCGCCGCGCTCGTTCGCCGGATCTCCCCGCCGGTCGCCCGTGCTCGGCTACGTTCCGGTGCGGTGATGCTTTGAGGTCGCTCGCGCTCGTTTTATGCTGTCGCGACGAGCCAACGATGCGACGCCCCTACCGGCTCTCTGCCAGGGTCAGCAAGCTCCTCCAGGCCCGTCGAGCGCGCGCCGAAAAGTCACGGGCGTCCAGGGCGGCGTCACCGGCCGAGGCGCGGGTGCACGCCGCCGACATCGCCGCGCAGCAGCAGGCTCAGGCGAGCCTCGAGCGACAGCAGGCGGTCCTCAAGTACGTCATCGCCAACGTCCCCCACGCCATCTTCTGGAAAGATCGTGAGGGCCGGTTTCTCGGAGGAAATCAGAACTTCCTCAACGACACGAACACGAGGGTCCTCGAGAATCTCGTCGGCAAGACCGACTTCGATGTGTGGGGGAAGCAAGACGCTGAGTCGTTCGTGCGCGTCGACCGGGAGGTCATCGAGCGCGGCACACCGATGCTCGACATCGAGGAGCCGCTGCTCCGCCCGGACGGCGAGCGGCGGGTCCTGCTCACCAGCAAGGTGCCCATCCGCGACGAGCGCGGCGACATCATCGGGCTCCTCGGGATCTACGCCGACATCACCGAGCGCAAGCGGATGGAGGTCGAGCTCCAGAAGGCCAAGGAGGCCGCCGATGCCGCCGCCCGCGCCAAGGGGGAGTTCCTCACGGTGATGAGCCACGAGCTCCGGACGCCGCTCTCGCTCATCCTCGGTCCGCTCCAATCGCTCCTGTCGAGCCAGGACGAGCCGCTCTCGGCGCGGGTGCAGGCCGATCTCGAGCGCATCCAGCGCAGCGGGCGGCGGCTCCGCCGGCTCGTCGACGACGTCCTCGACTACCAGAAGATCGAGGCCGGCAAGATGCACGTCGACTGGGAGGCGGTCGACGTGACAGAGCTCGTCGCGGACATGGTCGAAGAGGCTCGCCCCGCGGCGGAGCGCGGCGGCGTGAGGCTGTCGCTCGAGGCGGATCCGGCGCTCGGGACGGTCCCCCTCGATCGGCGCAAATTCGAGAAGATCGCGCTCAACCTGCTGGGCAACGCGCTGAAGTTCACCCCGGCGGGCGGCCGGGTCGACGTCGGGCTGCGGGCGGCGGACGGGCTCTTCGAGCTCTCGATCGAGGACACCGGTCCTGGCATCCCGCCGGACCAGAGACACCTGCTCTTCCAGCGGTTCCAGCAGATCGACGCGTCGGCCACGCGCAAGCACGAGGGGACCGGGGTCGGGCTGTCGCTGGCCAAGGAGTTCGCGGAGCTCATGGGGGGCACGGTCGGCGTGGAGAGCGAGCCCGGGGTCGGCTCCCGCTTCTTCGTGCGGCTCCCGCGCGCGGCGGACGGCGTGATGGCGTCGCGGGCGCCTCGCGCGCCGGAGCCGCCGAGGTCGTCGGGGCCGCCCGGCGGCGCGGACGACCCCGCGGCGTCCAGGCCGCGCGTCGCGGACCACCTCGCGGCGCCCGCGCCTCGGGCCGCGCCGACGGTCCGCGGAGACGGCCGCGCAGAGGCGCCCGCGTCGCGCGTGCTCGTCGTGGAGGACAACCCGGACATGGCGTCTTACCTGGAGGGCATCCTGGCCGCCGAGCACCAGGTCCTGCGCGCGACGAACGGCCGGGAGGCGCTCGAGGCGGTCGGGGCGACGAGGCCCGACGTCATCGTGTCGGACGTGATGATGCCCGAGATGGACGGCTTCGAGCTGGTCCGGCGGCTCAAGGGGGATGCCGGGCTCCGGGACATCCCGATCCTCCTGCTCACGGCCAGGGCGAGCCGCGCCGAGGCCGTCGGCGGGCTCGAGGTCGGCGCCGACGAGTACCTGAGCAAGCCGTTCGACCCGCTGGAGCTCAAGGCGCGGGTCCGCGCGGCCGAGCGGCTGCACCGCGCCTACCTGGAGCTCGCGGCGAAGAACCGCGAGCTCGCGGACGCGCTCAAGCGGCTCTCGGAGACGCAGGAGGAGCTCCTCCAGGCGGGCAAGATGGCGGCGATAGGCACGCTGGTCGCGGGGCTGTCGCACGAGATGAACAACCCGGTCTCGGTCATCGTGATGACCGCGCAGCTCCTGCTCCGGCGGCACCGCAAGGGGCACGGCCTGCCCGACGAGGCCGCGATCGTGAAGGCGCTCGGCACCATCGAGCGGCAGGCGAACCGCTGCTCGGACCTCGTGACCGCGCTGCTCGAGTACGCGCGCGGCAAGCCGGTCGGCCGGCAGGCGTGCGACGTGCGCGAGGCGCTCCGCCGCGTGGTCGACCTCTCCGCGCCGCGGGCGCGCGAGCGGCGGGTCCACCTCCAGGCGAACAGCGCCGCGTCGGCGCTGCCCCCGGTGCTCGTCAACACGTCGCAGCTCGAGTCGGCCCTGCTCAACGTGATCGGCAACGCCCTCGACGCCAGCCCCCAGGGCGGCGCCGTCGTCGTCGGGGCGCGCGCGCTGCCGCGCGGCGACGTCCACGGCGTGGAGATCGACGTGCGCGACACCGGCTGCGGCATCCGCGCCGAGGACCTGAGCCGCATCTTCGAGCCGTTCTTCACGACGAAGCCGCCCGGGCAAGGGACCGGGCTCGGCCTGTCGCTGACGCACCGGTTCATCCAGGAGCACCAGGGCAGCATCCGTATCGAGAGCGCGCTCGGCGAAGGCACGACGGTCCGCATGTGGCTGCCAGCCCTTCAGGCGGACGGGGCGGAGTGAGCGCGCAAGAGGGCGCCTGAGGCGCGCAAGAGGCGCGCATAAGAGAGCGGCCGGCCCGAGGCGTGAGTCACATCAAGTAATACGGGCTACAGCGCATCATCTCCCACTTCAGCCCGCATCGTCGACTCTTCCACGTCCTTGACAGACACATCCTGTTTGGGATGTCATCGAGAGGCCTGCATGTACCTTGGGAGCCATGCCTCTTCGCGGTGCGTCCATCGAGCCGGCATGGGATCCACGCATCGCGGACGACGCCTGCGCTGCCTGGAGGCCGGGCTGCTCGTCGGGCTCGCGTCCCTCCTCTCGGCGTCCTGCGCGCCGAGCGAGCCCGAGCGCCCCGAGAACGCGGTCGTCATCGGCGCCCTCCTGCCCTTCACCGGCAGCGAGTCGGCCATCGGCCGCAACCTCGAGCAAGCGATGCTGCTCGCGATCGAGCACCTGAACGCCGCGGGCGGGCTCGACGGGCGGCCGTTCGACCTCCGGAGCCGGGACAGCCACTCGAGCTCGGAGCGCGGGATCCACCAGCTGGCCGCGCTGCTCTACAAGGATCACGTCGCCTACCTGGTGGGGCCCGAAGAGAACGACCTCGCCAACGAGATCTCGCGGGACGTGAAGGAGCTCGACCGGTTTCACATGCTGCCGGGGTATGCCGCCCCCCCTGTTGCGCGCAGCGAGAGGAAGGGGGGCTGGATGCGGCTCGCCCCTACCCCGTTCGACATCGGCTGCGCGCTGGCGAAGGACGCCATTCGCGACGGCATCCGCACCGTGAACAGCCTCGCCGCGTGGGACGACTACAACGCCAAGGTCAACAGCGAGTTCACGACCAACTTCGTGGCGCTCAGGGGAAGGGCGTTCCCGTCGGTGCCGCTCACCGCGGGCGAGCATACCTACACGGACAAGATCGCGTACGCCTTCGATATGCTCCCCGACCGCACGCTCCTGGCCGCCTTTCCTGCCACCGCCTCGACCGTCGTGACCGAATGGACCGTCGCCGGGCGCCCGGGCGCCTGGCTCCTCGGCCCCGCGCTGCGCGCCGAGGCGCTCCTCGCCAACATTCCTGCGGGCGTCCTCGATGGCTACTCCGGGGTCTCGCCCTCGCTGAGCCTGCGGAGCGAGTGCCAGATCGTGGACGAAGCGGAGGAGAAGGTCGAGTGCACGACCGGGAACGCCGCCGCCTTCATCGACCACTTCTCCCGCCGGTGGGGCGGGGAGGTGCCGTTCCCCGCGGCGCACTTCTATTACGACGGCGTCGTCCTCATCGCGATGGGCCTCGTGTACGCCCAGGCGACGAGCGGGGAGATCCCCTCCTCCGGAAACGCGCTGCAGAAGATCATCCGCGAGCTCAACAGCCCCGACAACGAGCCGGCCTCGTGGCGGGATCTGAAGACGGCGATGACCAGGCTTCGCGAGGGGGTCCCTCTCCGGTACGTGGGGGCGGCCGCGGAGTACGAGTTCGACATCTACGGGGCGAACAAGCACCACTTCATGCAGAAGTGGACCATCCGCGACGAGACGTTCGTCGATCTCGCCCCCGTCCCCGTCACCTGCAGCGTCAGGCAATGATCTCGCGGCGAGCGTGACGTTCACGCAGGAGTGCGCACGATCGACGAGCCACGGGCGAGGAGGAGCTGCTCATGGGGCGGATTGGACGATGGAGTACGACGGTCCTCGGTCTCGCGCTGACGACGGCGTCATGCGGGTCCGACCAGCCCCCCGGCGCGGGCGAGCAGCTCACGCCCATCCAGCGAGCCCCGATCCCCGACAACGAGTTCACGCCCGTGGAGCTCGAGGACACGGTCGACCGCCTCGTCGCCGAGATCAACGCGAGCGCGCTCCGGCCGATGCGGATGGCGGTCGTGCTGAAGAACGCCGCGGGCTTCTGGGGGCCGGTCGTGACGGCCGCGACCCGGGCCATGGCGGAGCTCGGGGTCGTGGGGAGCGTGATCGGGCCGATCGCGCTGTCGGAGGACGGCCCTCAGCCGGATGAGGTCCAGAACGAGCAAATCGCGCAGGCGGTGGAGGACCAGGCGGAAGGGATCGGCCTCGCGCCCTTCGGCGACCTCCAGACCACCGCCGTCGACGAGGCCGTGGCGAGCGGGGTCCACGTCGTGACGCTCGACAACGACGTGGCGGCCTCGAAGCGCTCGATCTACGTCGGGACGCTCAACGAGTCTGCCGGGACCACGGCAGCGGAGACCCTGCTCGCGATGCTGCCCTCGCCCCCTGGGACGGTGATCCTCCACGGCAGCACCGACGAGGCCGGGAGCGCCGGCCTGGAGCGAACGCAGGGCGCCCAGGACAGGCTCGAGGCAGCCGGCTACGAGGTCGTCGTGGGCCAAGCCCACTGGGACCTCTCGGGCGAGACCGACGACGTCGAGTGGATGACGGCCCAGATCGAGGCGGCGGACCCGCCCGTCGTGGGGATGCTCGGCCTGTTCAACGTCTCGTACCGGTGCGCGATGGCCGCGGAGGCCGCGGGCGCGAAGGTCCCCATCGTCGCCTTCGACTTCGATCCGATAACCGTCGAGTACATGCGCCAAGGGCGCATCCGGGCCACGCACATCCAGCGGCAGTACTACCAGGGCTATCTCGTGCCCTACATCCTCTACGGCATCGAGAACCTCGGCCTCGAGGCGACAAAGAACATCCTCGCCCCGCAGATGGTCGACGGCACCCGGGTCAACACGGGCCTCGACGTGGTCCGCGGGGACAAGGTCGACGACTACAACGACTTCCTCAGCTCGATCGACGCGAACCAGTAGCGGCGCCGCGGCCCAGCGCCCGAGCTCGCCCGTGGCTTCATGAGAGCGCCGCGCCTGCCCCGCGCCGCGCGCTCAGCGCCGGCACGCGCCGTGAGCCATCCAACAGGTGCCACGAGCTTACACCTCCCTCCAATGTGGGTAAGGAAATTCCTGTTGCAAATATGAAATAAGCTACGTACCGTCGGGGACTGAAGGGTATTCTCCGTGCGCCTGTCCGCGCTCCTCCGGGGGGACGCTGACACTGCGCGCCGGCGCCCGGACTTGCCTTTGTCTTTCGTGGGGGCGCGGATGACGTACGCTCTTGGATTCGACCGTTCCTTGCATCGGGTACGCGCTGCCGCGCCGGTCGCCTGATGCTGGACGCCGGCGCCGCCTCCACGCCCTCGACGCCCGACCGGCAGCGCGCCGGGCGCGCCGGCGTTCCCCTCGGCATCGGCGTCAAGCTCGCGGCGGCGACCGTGGTCGTCCTCACCAGCGTCACCGTGCTGGTGGCCAATCAGGTCATCGAAAAGACACGGGATGATCTCGTGTCGGCGAAGGCGAACGCCGCCTCGATGATGGCGGATCTGCTCGCGGGGTCCCTGACCGCGCCGCTCGATTTCGGCGATCGCGACGCGGCCCAGGGCGAGCTCGACCAGCTCCGGTCGAACCGGGCGCTGATCGGCGCGATCGCATGGGGCAGCGACGCCGAGCCCGTCGCCAAGGTCGGGGATCCGCCAGAGGGCCTGTCGGTCTTCATCGCGCGCGGCGCCGAGAACCAGGTCCTCGAGCGCGAGATCCGCGTCGCCCGCGCGGTCGTGCGCGACGACGGGCGGCGCCTCGGGACGCTCGCCCTCGTCTTCTCCCTCGATCCCGAGAACGCCGCGTTCGCCGCGGCGCGCCGCGACATCCTCGAATACGCGGGGCTCGTCGGCGCGGTGACCGCCTTCCTCCTCCTCGGGTTCGCCCGGTGGCAGATCGTGCGCCCGCTCTCGCGGCTCGTCGACGCCGCGCGGCGCCTCGGCGAGGGCGACCGCACCGTCCGCGTGCGCGTCCGCACGAACGACGAGCTCGGCCGGCTCGCCGACGTCTTCAACGCGATGAGCTCCGCCATCCTCGAGCGCGAGGGCAAGCTGGAGATGGCCACGGAGAGCCTCCGCGAGCTCTTCGACAACATGCGCGAGGCGATCGTCGCCTTCGGCCCCGACGGCCGGCTGGGCGTCGAGGCCTCGAAGCACGCGAGGCAGCTGTTCGGCGAGCGCGCCGAGGCGGGCCGCCACGTCGCGGAGCTCCTCTACGGCGACGAGCCCCTCGGCGTCGAGAGCCAGGCGCTCCGGCAGTGGATCGACGCCGCGTTCGGCGCGGAGCTCGACCTCTTCCCGGAGGTCGCCGAGCTCGCCCCGCGCTCGCTCTGGTTCGAGCGCGCGCCGGGCGACCGCAGGTTCTTGCGGCTCGAGTTCTGCCCCGTCGTCTCCGGCCAGCAGGTCGCGCGCATCATGCTGCTCGCGACCGACGAGACCGAGCTCCGGCGCCTCGAGGCGAGCGTCAAGACCAAGGACGAGGAGCACGCGCGCCAGATCGCGGCCATGCGCCGCCTCGTCGCCGGCGGCGGCCAGGTCTTCGTCCGCTTCGTCGAGATCTCGCGCGAGCGCGTGGCCCGGTGCGCCGAGATCCTGGGCGCCGGCGGGCGGCTCGGCGCCGCGGACCTCGACGAGCTCTTGCAGCAGCTGCACACCCTGAAGGGCGAGGCCCGCTCGTTCGACCTCGAGCGCCTCGCGGACGAGGTCATGGCCCTCGAGGACGAGCTCGCCGCGGTCCAGGCGCGCGCGCGCTCGGAGGACGAGCTCTCCGTCGACCTCGGCGCGGCGGCCCTTCGCGCGCGGCTCGAGCGCGTCGCGGAGGAGCTCGCGCGCGCGCAGGAGACGTTCGTCGACGCGTCGCCCGTGGGCCGCGCGGTCCTCGACCAGATCACCGTCCGCCGCACCGACGTGAGCCGGCTGGGCGAGCTCCTCGCCGGGCAGGGCGGCGAGGCCGCCGAGATCGCCCGCCGCCTCGCGTCCCGTCCGTTCGGCGAGGTGCTCGCGGCGCTCGTCGAGCGCGTGCCGCGCTGGGCCGAGAAGGAGGGCAAGCGCGCCCGCCTCGAGATCGAGGGCCGCGAGGTCCCCGTCCCCGCCGATCTCGCCGGCCTGCTCCCGGGCGTGCTCATCCACCTCGTGCGCAACGCGATCGCCCACGGCATCGAGACCCCCGACGCGCGCGCCCAGGCGGGCAAGCCCGAGCTCGGCGTGATCCGCGCCGTCTGCGCCGAGGCTCAGCCGCTGCCCACGATCGTCGTCGAGGACGACGGCCGGGGGCTCGACCTCCACGCCCTCGCGGCGCGCGCCGGCGTCGACCCGACCGATCTGCGCCGCGCGCGCGAGCTCCCGTTCGCCCCCGGCGTGAGCACGAAGGGCGACGTGAGCGACCTGGCCGGCCGCGGCGTCGGCCTCTCGGCGGTCCGCGCCGACCTCCTCTCGGTCGGCTGGCTCATCGAGGTGGACGCGTCGCGCCAGACCGGGACGGCGTTCGTGATCCGGCCCCGCGACCGGGCCGTTCCCCTCAGCAACGGAGATTGAACCGATGGCACACGGCGGACGCATCCTGGTGATCGATGACAGCGAGATCGTGCTGATGCGGATCCGCGTCGAGCTGTCGAGCGCCGGCTACGACGTCGTCACGACGACGCAGCTCGTCGGCACCGCCCGCCACCTGCGCGGCTGCGATCTGGTCATCATCGACTTCTTCATGCCGGGCCTCGACGGCGGCGCCGTCCTGCGCTCGCTCAAGGCGGCGATGCCCGCGACCGAGCGGCCTCCGCTCTTCTACCTCTACACGACCGACGCCAAGGCCGGGGCCCGGTACGCGGAGCTCGGCTTCGACGGCGTCTTCGGCAGGAAGGGCGATCTCCTCGCCCTCACCCCGCAGGTGGAGGCGGCGCTCCGCATCCGCAAGCTCTCCGGCCTCGCCCGCGCCAAGGAACGCAGGGCGTGACGCTCTGCCGGCGCGCCTTCGTGCTCGGCCTCCTCGCCGCGGCCGCCCTCGCCCCGCGCCGCGCGCGGGCCGAGACGGCGACGGCGCCCTTCGACGTGCAGGCGGAGATCGTCACGCGCATCCTGCCGTACGACCGGGGCTTCCCGGAGCGGGTGAAGGCGCAGGTCTCCTTCCTGCTGCTCACGAGGGCGGGCGACGCGGACTCGGCGAGCGCCGCGCACCAGATGAGGCGGGCGCTCCTCGACATCGGCAAGGTGCGCGACCGGCCGATCCGCGTGGAGTCCATCGAGTACTCCAGCGCGGCCGAGCTCGCCGCGGCGTGCCGCGCGCGCGACATCCACGTCGTCTACATCTCCTCCGGGCTCGCGAAGGACGTCGCCGCCATCCGCGGCGCGCTCGCGGATACGGGCGTCTTGAGCTTCGCGGCCGTCGAGCCCTACGTCGCGCAGGGCGCCGTGCTCGGCGTCGACGTCGCCAACGGCAAGCCGCGCATGAGCATCAACCTCGCGCAGGCCCGGGCTCAGCGCATCGATTTCCCGGCGTCCATCCTCAAACTGGCAAGGATTTACTGACGTGCGCTCGCCCGGTTTGGCACTGCTCTGCACAGCGTCGCTCGCGTGGTCGACCGCCGCCTCGCGCGAGGCGCGGGCGGAGGACGTCAGCTCCCTCCTCGAGATCCTCGAGGAGAACGTCGTGTCCGGCGCCTCCCGCGCCGCGGAGCGCGCGAGCGACGCGCCCGCCATGTCGTCGGTGATCACCGGCCAGCAGCTCAAGCGCTTCGGGATCCAGCGCCTCGCCGACGCGCTCAACTTCCTCGGGAGCGGCGTCTTCGCGCACTACCGCATGTCGGCCCCCGAGGTCGGCGCGCGCGGGGTCGCGCTGACCCGGGACGCGAACAGCCACGTGCTGCTCGTGCTCGACGGCATGGTCGTGAACGAGCAGGGCGGCGGCGCGGTCTTCCTGCACGACATCCCGGTCGACGCCATCGACCACATCGAGGTGATCCTGGGGCCGGGCTCCGTGCTCTACGGCGCGCAGGCCATGCTGGGGGTCATCAACGTCGTCACGAAGAAGGCCGCCGACCACCAGGGCCTCCACGCCTCGCTCATGCTCGGGGCGTCGCCGCCGCTCGACGAGTCGGGGAGCATCATGGCCCCGGCGGTCGAGAGCCCCGGGGGCGAGAACACCGTGGCACTGAGCCTCGGGCGCAGCTTCACGCTGCTCGGGCAGCCCGCGGGCGTGGTGGCGGCGGCCGACATGCACACGTTCAAGGGCCCGCACTTCGCCTTCGCGAAGCAGCCCATCCCGGTCGGGCCCGACGGCGCGCCCTCGCTGGATCTCGGCTCGCACGCCGAGCCCGGCACCTGGGGCGGTCCGGTGAAAGAGCAGTGGTTCCGCCGCAAGGCGGGCGCGTACCTGCGCGTCGACGTCGGCGACCTGAGCGCCGTCGCGCAGGTGACGCGCTCGGTGTGGGCGGCGCCCCAGATGGATCTCTACGAGAACCGCGTCGGCGCCTACGACGACGCGCACAACAGCAACACGCAGTCGCTCTCCCTGGCCAGCGTGCGCTACCGCGCCCGCTGGAGCGAGCGGCTCGAGGGCGTGGCGCGCGCGTATTTCGGGTACAGCCGCCTCCTGCGCTCGCGCTACGTCGTCGGCCACGACGCGCTCGTGCCGGGCGTGCCGCTCAGCGTGAGCGATCCCGAGCAGTGCCCGCGCGGGCCGTCCGGGCCCTGCCGGAAGGAGGCGCTGTTCCTCTCCCGCTGGGTCGGGCTGGAGCTCCAGGCGGTGGTCGACTGGGCGGGCGACGGCGCCTTCTCGACCCTGGCGGGCGTCGACGGGCGCCTCCGCACGTCCGCGTACGAGATCGTCGCGTTCGACGACCTCACGGGCAAGAGCTACGGCTCCGAGACCGCGCTCACGCGCTGGCACAGCGGCGGGCACCGCCTCGAGGACGAGGCCGCGCTCGGGGCCTACGTGCAGCAGACGCTGCGCCCTTTCCGACCCATCGCGCTCAACGCGGGCATCCGGGTCGACCTCGACTCGCGCATCCCGCTCGAGCACCTGCCGGCCGCGATCTCGCCGCGCGCCGCGCTGATCGCCGAGCCGGACGATCGCGTCTCGCTCAAGCTCATCTATTCGAGCGCGTTCCGCGCGCCCAGCTTCGTCGAGCTCTACATGCTGAGCGGCAGGCTCCTGCCGGACCCGGACGGCCTCAAGCCGGAGAAGGTCTCGTCGGTGGAGGCGGTGTCGTCGTTCCGGACCGGCGCATACGCGATCACGGCCGGCGGCTTCGCCTCGACCTGGCGGGACGTCATCGAGCTCCAGATCGTGAAGGCCAGGGCGCCCAGCGTCTCGAGCTTCAAGAACGTACCGGGCATCCGGAACTACGGCGCGAACCTCGGGTTCGAGGCGAGCTTCCTCGAGCGGCGGCTGCGCGTCGGCGCGAACTCCACGTTCGCGGTGACGCGGCGCCGCATGTCGGAGCAGCAGATCAAGGACAACGCGAAGTTCGGCGTCGGGGACGAGGTCCCCCTCACCGTCGCGCCGTCGGTGTACGGCAACGCGCACGTCTCGTACGAGATCGGCGCCGGCGCCGTGTCGCTGGCGGCCGCGTACATGGGCCGCCGGATCGCGGATCAGGCGTATGTTGGCGGCAATCCGTCGAACATCGCCCCGCGCCCCGAGGTGTCTCCGCAGCTCGAGCTCCGCGCGGCGCTGACGGGCGCGTTGCCCGGGGTGAAGGGCGCCGGGTACACGCTCGGCGGTCAATACGCGTTCTCGGCCTATGAGCCCTACGTCGTCGGCCCCAACCAGGGACAGCCGCGCTACCTCGTGGAGCGCGGCCCCAGCGCGGATTTCGCGCTGACGAACCGGCTCACGGTCTTCGCCGGGATCGAGCTTCACCTGGGCGGCGATGACGCTGCCGCCGGCCCGCCCGCGGCGGCCGGGCCCTCCTCGCGCGCGACGGCGTCGCGCGCGCCCCTTGGAGCTTTGCCGTGAAGAAGAGACCGATCCTCTCCTCGCTCCTCGTCGGCTCGCCGGCCGCCGCGTGCCTCCTTGCGTGGGGCTGTATCGAGGTCGGCCACCCTGTCGAGGTGGGCTGTTACGTCGAGGTCGACAACCCGAATTGCGCGGACACGGGCGTCTCCGCGAGCTCCTCCCGCGCGAGCGGGACCACCTCGACCGGCGGCGGCGCGGACACGCACGGCGGCGGTGACGACGGTCACGGCGGCGCCGGCGGGACAGGCGGCGCCGGCGGGACAGGCGGCGACGGCGGAACAGGCGGTCACGGTGGGACAGGCGGTCACGGCGGCGCCGGCGGGACAGGCGGTCATGGCGGCGACGAACCGTGATGGACGCCGCGCGTTGGCAGCCGAACATCTCTCACCGATCGCACTATCGTTCTTGACGGCTCTCTTGGTTCTTGAGCGTGGAGGGGGTTCATGCGCTATCAAACATTCTCCGGTATTCTCCTGGTGACCAGCCTGCTCGCCTGCAGCGACAGCGAAAGCGCGACGGGTGATCCGATCACCATCGCCTACATCACGCACAACAAGTGCAATCGATTCCACGACCTCGGGCGCGAGGGCGCCAGGCAGGCGAGCACGGAGCTCGCGGCCACGAGTGCGCGCCCGGTCGAGGTGATGATCCTGGATCCCGAGTGCCCGGAGCTCGACGAAAACGGCGATCCACGCGATCCCGACGACAAGTGCTACTTCTCCCGGCCGCAGATGGCGGTGCTGGAGAAGGTCATCAACGAGAAGGTCGACGCCATCTCCGTCGACGTCTTCGACGGGGTCTGCGAGAACGACATCATCAACCGGGCCGTGGATGCCGGCATCAAGGTCGTCACGTACGGCGGCGACGCGCCGAACAGCAAGCGCCACACCTACTACGGCATGGACAACAAGGCCGCTGCCGCCTTCCTCATGGATGCGCTCGCGACCATCAACGGGAAGACCGGGAAGATCGCCTTCCAGACGATGATGGAAGAGAGCAAGGACGGCGGCTACACCCCCACCGCCGCAGGGACCTTCATCGACCGGACCGCCGGTTTCTCCGAGGCGCTGAAGAAGTACCCGGACATGACGAACGCCGCGACCCTCCCCTGCCTCTGCTGCGACTATCAAGACCCCTTCTGCACGCAACAGGCGGAGCAGGCGCTGGAGGACGACCCGGAGATCACGGGCTTCTTCTTCTCCTACAGCAAGCTCCTCGGCGAGCCGGACCTCGAGGCCCACGCGCCGCTGCTCGCCGAGAAGGCGATGGCGAAGGAGATCCACTCGGTCGCGTTCGATACGCTGCCGGAGTACCTGGATCGCATGCGCGCCGGCTACGTCGACGTGCTCCTCGGCCAGAAGCTGTTCGGCTGGGGCTACGACACCGTGATGCTGGCGTACGACCTGGTCACCACCGATCGGCGCGTGGATCCCTTCACCGACGCTGGCTGGTACGTCGTCTGTCCGAACAACCTGGACGAGTTCGAGCGCAATACCCAGGCGATGGACTACCGGACGCCCCTGTCCGACTGCAGCCTGCTCCCCTGAGCCCGGCGGTGCGGTGCGCCGCAGGCGACGCCGCGTGACGCGCGCCGCAGGCGACGCCGCGTGACGCGCGCCGCAGGCGACGACGCGTGACGCGCGCCGCGGGCGACGTCGCGTGACGCGCTCCGCCATCGCTGCTCGCGCCTGCGCGAAAACGCTGGCGCGCCGCGCCGGGCGCCCTCGACGACGAGGCGGCACCGTCGATTCGGCCGCGCGCCCCGCGGCCAGTGGCTATCATGTGGCAAGCTCAGGCCCGCGCGCTTGCCGCCGCCCGACGTCGAAGGAGCCACCATGAACAAGGCCGTGCCGGGATGAAAGAGACCAGGGGCAAGGACCACCCTGAGGCGACCGGCGGGCGCGCTCAGCGGATGCTCGACGCGACGCCGGCGATCCTGTGTGTCGTGGACATGAGAGAGCGGCGGCTCACCGCGCACAACGCCGCCCTCGCCCGCGCGCTCGGTTGCTCCGACGAGGAGCTCTCGACGCGCGGCCTCGCGGCGCTCTCGGCCCGCATCCACCCCGACGACCTCGCCGGCCTGGCCGCGCGCGCCGAGCGGCTCTCGGCGGCGCGGGACGGCGAGGTCGTGGACGGCGAGCTGCGGGCGCTGGGCCGCGAGGGGGACGAGCGGCTCTTCGCCGTCCGCGCCGAGGTCTTCACCCGCGGCGAGGACGGCGCCGCGCACGAGATCTTCCTGTCGGCCGAGGACGTGACCGAGCGGCGGCGCCGCGAGCGGCGCCTGCTCCGGAGCGAGGCGCTGCTCGCGGCGTTCTGCGAGCGCGCTCCGGTCCTGCTCTACGCGAAGGACGGAGACGGCGCCTTTCTCCTGGTGAGCCGCTCGCTCGAGGAGATCGTCGGCGCGGCCCCGGGCGGCATGGTCGGCAAGACCGACAAGGACTTCTTCCCGCCGGAGGTCGCGGCGATTTACAACGATGTCGACGCGCTCGTGCGCAGCAGCGGCACCCCGTTCGAGGCCGAGGATCCCGTGCCGCACCCCGGGGGCGAGAAGACGTATTTCACGATCAAGTTCCCGGTCTCGGGCGAGGGCATCCCGGAGGGCTCGATGGCCGGCGTCTCGCTCGACATCACCCGCGTCAAGGAGGCGGAGCGCGAGCGGGAGGCGGCGCGGGACGAGCTCATCGTCGCGCAGCAGGACACCATACGGGAGCTCGTCACGCCGCTCTTGCCGATCGCCGAGGGCGTCCTCGTCATGCCGCTCATCGGCTTCTTCGACAGCGCGCGGGCGGGCCGCATCATCGAGACGCTGCTCCAGGGCGTCGAGCGGCACGCGGCCCGCATCGCGATCATCGACATCACCGGCGTCAAGGCGGTCGACGAGCGCGTCGCCGAGATGCTGGTGCAGGCCGCGCGCGCGGCCGGGCTGCTCGGCGCCGAGGTCGTCTTGACCGGCATCCAGCCCGCGATCGCGCGGACGATGATCGAGCTCGACATCGACCTGCGCGGCCTGGTCACGGAGGGCACCTTGCAAGGCGGCATCGCGTACGCCCTGAAGCGCCGGTGACGGGCGGCCGGCCGCGCCTCGGCGCAGGGCCCGCGGACTCCCGTTCGATCCATCGGTAAAGTTACGCCACGAGCGCCGATCGCCGGCCTCCGGCGCGCCCGCGCGGGCGCTCGCGCGCGCGGCGTTCGTACGGGCTTCGATGAAGGATGTGGCGCGCCCCCGTGTGGTAACTTCGGCGCATGACCAGCGCGAGCGTGACGCTGCCAGTCCCGGTCGCGGCGCCGCGCCGGGAGGCCTCGGGCGCCCGCCTCATCGAGTTCCTGCTCGTGGGCGGCGCGACGCTCGTGCTCTTTCCGCTCGCGTGGCTGCTCCGCCGGGCGGTCGGGCTCGACGCGTCGGAGCTCGCGATCGGCTTCTTGACGTTCCACGCCGCGTCCGTGATCAACGATCCTCACTTCGCGGTCACGTACCTGCTGTTCTACAGGGACGCGAGGCGCCGCGCGTTCGACGGCGCGCTCCCCCCGGCGCAGCGGGCCCGCACCGTCGTCGCGGGGCTCCTCGTCCCGCTCGCGCTGCTCGCGTGGGCGGCCTTCGCGCTCTCGACCGGCTCCGCGCGGGCGATGGGCTTCATGATCCAGCTCATGTTTCTCCTGGTGGGCTGGCATTACGTCAAGCAGGGCTTCGGCGTCCTGACGGTGCTGTCGGCGCGGCGCGGGTTCCGGTTCAGCCCGCTGGAGCGCAGGGTGATCCTCGCGCACTGCTTCGCGGCCTGGGCCTATGCGTGGGCGAGCCCGGCCGATCCGGGCAGGGAGCTCGAGGAGAAGGGCGTGGTCTACACCTCGATCGCGCACCCGACGGCCCTCGAGCCCATCGCCGGCGCGGCCTTCGCGCTGAGCGCGCTCGCGCTGTGCTGGGCGCTCGCGCGGCGGTGGCGCGCGGACCGGCGGCTACCGCCGCTCTCGCCGCTCGCGGGGTTCCTCATCACGGTGTGGCTCTGGACGGTGTACTCGAGCCTCGACCGGCTCATGATGTACGTGATTCCGGCGCTGCACTCCGTCCAGTATCTGTATTTCGTCTGGCTCCTGAAGCGGAACGAGGCGCGCGACGCCGAGGGCCCGCCGCTGTTCGGGAGGCCGACAAGCCTGCGCCTCGGCCTCCTGGCCGCCTCCGCCGTCGGCCTCGGGTGGGTCGTGCTCCGCGGCGCGCCCGCGCTCCTCGACGGCGCGCTGGTGCTGAGCGCGAGCGGCGACGAGACGATGGCCGGGCTGGGCCCGACACCCTACCTCGCGGCCATCTACGTGTTCGTGAACATCCACCACTATTTCATGGATAACGTGATCTGGCGCCGGGAGAACCCCGAGACACGGTATCTGCTGCGCCAGGACGGCGAGGACGGCGAGGGCGGCGCGAGCGGCTGAGCGGCGAGCGCGCGCCCCCGCGCCCGCGTCACGCCCTCCGCTTCACCACCGCCCCCACCGCGCGCGCGGCGAGCCAGACGACGGACGCCGCGGCGCCGATCGCGCTCGCCGCCGCGAGGGAAGCCCGCATCAGCGCCGGATTGACCTTCTCCGGCCGGTGATCGGGCAGGTACGGGTGGAGGGCGCGCGGCAGCACCCACGCCTCGCTCCCGGGGCCCTCGCCGCCGATCGCGCGCACCGCGCGGGCGATGCGGCCGCGGGGCTGCACGCGGCTCTGCACCCAGGGGATGAAGCGGGCGATCGGGAGGCGGCCAGGCGCCTGCCGCTCCATCCAGGCCACCGTGCGCCTCAGCTCGGCCGCCGTCGCGGCGGCGCTGCCGTCGCCGTCGAGGCGGTGCCACTCGCCGTGGCTGGGCAGGAGCCACGCGAACCGGAGGTGGCCCGCCTCCGCGAGGGCGACCAGCCGGCGCACGGAGCCGGTCTGGCGCTCCCAGTCGTGCCAGCACTGGAGCCGGAACGCCATCATCTGGCCGAGGCGGCGCGAGTAGGCGAGGTGATCGCCGGTGAACAGGAAGCGGCCGCGGTACAGCAGGCACATCGACCCCGCGGTGTGGCCGGGCTGCGAGAGCACGGCGAGCTCGGCGCCGGCGAGCTCGGCGTCGGCGAGCGGCGCGCCCTCGAGGGTCATGGGCTCGGGGCGGTCGGGGAGCTGGATCTCCACGTCGGTGGTGACCGCGGTGTACGCGCCGCCGCGCGCGCTCACGTCCGCGTAGCCGAGGATGCGGCGAGCGCCGGGAAAGCGGGCCGCGAACTCGGCGTGGTGCGCGGTGTTGTCACTGTGGGTGAGGAAGATCCATCGCACGCCGCCGCGCTCCTCGAGGAAGCGGAAGATGGCCTCGCTCGGCTTGGGCAGATCGACGAGCACGTTCCCGCCGGGGCGCTCGATGAAGTAGGCCGTGGCCCCGACGGTTTCCCTCGAGGGCTCGCCGAGCGCCCAGACGTCCTCCTCGATGCGGCGCGGCCAGGTGCTGAAAGGAGCGCCGAGCTCGCCGGCGCGAGGGCGCGCGGCGGGCGGCTTGAGGCGCAAGGCGTGGACCGGGCAGGAGGCCACGGCCGTGCGCGCCGCCTCGAAGTCGGCCCGGCTCCGCGGCTGGCGCAGGACGCCCGTGAACGCCCCCTCCTCGTACGTGCCCTCCAGCACGGCGGGGCCGCGCCGCGTCACGTCGCCGTCCATGGCCTCCCAGTGCGCGGGCGCCACCTCGCCCAGGAGCTCTGGCGCGAAGTTCCTGCAGACACCGACGCCGCAGCAAGCTCGCGTGACGTGCAGTCGTCCCCAATCTTCCCCATCGATGCCGTCGGTAGGCGTGTTGTTCATGGGCGCGCAGACTATCACGCTCCACCCGGGCCGCCATGGGCGCCCAGCTGTCCGAGCCGGTGAGTAATCGCACCGAAGCAGACCGAGCGCTGCCGCTCCGCCACCCTCCCCGGTCGTCCAGGTTGTACACACCCGCGGTTCGCGCGAGCAGCTTTACGACGCTGCGGCGGCGCCCGTCGTCCGCCGCGCGCTCCCGGCCCGGTGACCCGGGTCCTCTCCGGCGCCGGCGAGGCCGCCGCGCCGGCCGCCTCCTCCTTTCAGGCGCCGAAGGTCTTCGACCTCTTCTGGCCGCAGGTGGAGGTGATCGCCGCGCCCGCGGCGTCGCGCCCGCGGGCGATCGGCGCGCACCCGATCCGAGGCACGTTGTTGCGCGCGTCGAAGGGTTGCCACTGCCCACCACGATAGGCCTCCAACCAGACCGAGGAGTCCATGGCCCCGTGGAGAGGACTCACGCCGATGTCGCCGAGGTATCCAGCGCACGACCGGGCCCGATTCGCGCCCGAGGTGATATTGCCGATGAACGAAATCACAGATGGCCCGCGCGCGGGCCCACGGGCTCGCCCATCGCGGGCTCGCCTCACGGGCGAGATCGAATCGAGTGGCACGGGGACATACTCGCGCGACAAACGCGGTTCCGGAGTTGTCGGATTCGATGCCCCACGAGCGCCAGGTCGCCCGGCTGGACACCGGGACCGCGGGCGCCGAGGGGTGAGCGCCCTCCCCGGAAGAGACAGCTCGCACCACGCCCGAGCAGCCACGACGCGAAAAAGCGTCGCCCCGGCGAAATCGGCGCATGCTGCGCCGATATGCGTGTGCCGTGGCGCATCTTTCTGCTATACATTGGCGCACACGCAGTGAAGTTGTCGGCGATGCCGTCTGGCCCATCGACCAGGCCCGGCAAACACGGCCGTCATGCGACGTTCGAGGCAACTTTCGCACAGCCGTGGGATGCACGCGCGTCTCGTGCCTTCCACCGTCGGAGGAACGTCGAGATGACTCACACGTGCACGCCGAGCATCACCGCCGCGCCGGTCGAAGCGACCCAGGGCGACAGCCCTGCCTCGGCCACGAGCTCGCGCGCTGAGCGCGGGGAGGTACAGACCGTGAAGCCGTGGTTGTCGCGGGTGGTGGACGGTGTGGAACAAAGGCTCTGCTGGCGCTTCCAGGTGCACGGGCGGAGCGACGTCACGTACGAGCCGGCGAGCGGCCAGCACGGCCCCTTCGATCGCGACAGGCAGCGGCACCTCAAGACGGGTGAGACGTTCCAGCGGCTCGACCGCTCGGGCTCTCCCCGGAAGTACGGCGGGCTCGTCTGGCAGCCGAAGCGCTCGATCGCCCGCTCAGGCCTGTGAGCGACGGCTCCACGGGAGCTCGGCCGCCAGGCCGTCACGGAAAGACACGTCACCCGGTCCGCACGCAAGGGCCGTCCACGGAGCTTGTTGATCACCGCCATGTCCATCCCCCAGAAGCCAGTCGCCTCCGCCCAGTTGCTCGCCACCGCTGCCCCCCTCAGCTTCCGCGCCACGTCGCGCGACCGGAGCGGCTCGACGCTCGGAGTGCTGCTCGACGCGTCCGGCGCTCAGCAGCACCTCGTGATCGAAGAGGGCGGCCAGGAGGGTACCTGGATGCTGTCGAGCGCGTTGCCCTACGGCCACGCCTCCTTTCTTCTGTACGAGAGCGCCGCCAACGTGCTGCGCGGCGGAAACCTGAGTGAGGGCGGGACCATTTCGTACCAGGGAGCGCTGTACACGATCGAGACGTCGCTCGACGGGAATACCCGTACAGCGAAGGTGAGCGGCAGCGTGTGATCGGCCGCCGGTCGCTCACGCTCACCGGCCGGATCGATCCGCGGCCGCTCGTGCGGCGCCATCGCCGTTCTCCGGGTCGGAGCGGCGAGCGCAGCGACGACCGTCAACACGGCTGACGCAGGGCGCGCCCCTTCAGGGCGTGAACGATCCCCCACATCCGGCGGATTGAAGGTGAGGGTCGGCGTCGCGCCGGCGCCCTCGATCGCCGCGCCAACAGCACAAGCGAAAACTTCCGTTACAGGCGCCCCCCGGGTGATTCTACCCGGCGTGCGTTCCGCGCCGCCGCCGACCCCGAGCGACCCAGGCGCACCGCTGGCCGTGGCCTCGGCAAAATGAACCGGTTAACTTCGTGGGCCCGACGGCGGCCGAACGCGCCCGCGCGGACACGCGCTTGCGGGAGCTCGGTAGGCCTCGTGCAGCCGCCCCACGCCTCCGGTCGACAGGCGGCGACGCGACGCAGTACCGCGCCGGAGCGCGCTCGGGGTGAACCCGGCACGAAACCGACGACGGCTCCTCGCATCGGACATCGGCATTGACGCTGAACCGATTCAGATCTTATTTCTCGCCCCGCCACTCGTACCGTTCGCAGGGAAGCCACCATGAATCTCAACCAGCTCAGCCCACGCCTGTGCGCCGCGTTCCTTCTGTGCTTGGCAGCCGCGTGCGGGTCGTCGAACGACGGCGCGCCGCCGGGGGATCCCCCTCCCGGAGACAACCCGCCCGGAGACAACCCCCCGGACGACAACCTGCCGGACGACAATCCGCCGGACGACAACCCGCCGGACGACAACCTGCCCGGCGATGATCCGGAGTTTCCGGACACGCCCCGGGGCAAGCTCCTCGAGGACCTCTGGACCTCGTCTCGAGCTGGCAAGTTCCGGTTCGGGTACGAGCACAGCATCCTGTGGGGGCTCTACGACCCGGGCACGAAGGGGCTCATCTCGACCAACGACTGGTTCGCGACCCTCGCGGGCGCGGCCAGCCGCGACGAGCGCGCGTGGGCGTCGGACGCCGGCGCGACCGTGGGAGAGAACCCCGGGCTGCTCGGCCTCTCCCTCGACGCGATGGTCTTCGACCCGGTCGCCTGGAACCGGCGCGACGTCGCCGCCGCCGCCGTGGCGTACACGCTGGAGCAGCCGGGCGGCATGGTGGCCATCGACTGGCACACGCCCCCGTGCAACTACGACATCGCGAGCTCGGACTTCGCGGCCGACATCGCGACGCCGCTCGCCACCATCACGGTCGACGGCCAGAGCGTCCCGATCCACGCCCAGGGCGGCGGCACCCCGTTCTACGCCGAGACGTACTATTCGGCGTCCCTGGGCTCCAGCGCCGACATCCCGGAGAACCTGAAGTGCGTCTGCAAGATCGCCAATGACGTGCCGATCGCGGAGGGGACCTTCGCCGGGATCTCGGCGCGCGACTGGCTCGTGGCCCACGCGAAGTACGTGGCCCAGTTCTTCCGCGACCACGGGCTCGACGGCAAGCCGGTCGTCCTCAGGCCGTTCCACGAGCACACCGGCGCGTGGTTCTGGTGGGGTCAGCCGTACTGGAACTGCCAGGCCCTGCTCGGCGACGATCAGGCCGTCACCGGCCCCGACGCCTACCGCGCCGCGTACCGCACGTTCGCCGAGGCCGTCCGGAGCGAGCCGGGGATGGAGAACGTGATCTTCGCGTACTCGACCGACAAGCTGCGGAAGCTGAGCGACAGCGACGTGACGCCCGCCGAGGCGAAGATCCGAGATCCAGAGAGCCTCTCTCGCGACCTGCTCCGAGCGCGCCTGGTCGAGGAGCTCTCCGAGCTCGGCGCGGCCTACGAGAGCCCGCCCCAGCAGGCGATCCTCGACCACGACGGCCAGCCGCCGTCCGAGCTGCTGGAGGCGTACTACCTCGAGGCGTATCCCGGGGACGACCTCATCGACATCCTCGGCATCGATCTCTATTACCCGTACGAGCGGGCGGCGTCCCCGGCCGACCTCGAGGACATGAAGGCGATGGCGAGCGCCGTCGCGGCGGTCGGCGCGGCCAAGGGCAAGCCGCACGCGCTCAGCGAGACGGGCACCTACCGGCTGCACCTCCTGCACCGGGTCAGCAAGCTCGCGGCGGGCCAGTCGCTCGCGCTGTATCCGGCGGACCACGTGAGCCGGTGGTACGACACCCTGTTCGATCAGGGCATGAAGGCCGAGTTCCTGGACAACTACGGCCTCAGCGCGGCGTCCGCCGTCGCGCTCACCTCGACCGAGCTGACGAGCCTCTTCCCGGACGCGGGGCAGGGCGCCGTCACGGAGGACTGGTACAACGAGCACCTGCTCGAGATCGCGAAGAGCGCGGGCGTCTCCTACGCGCTGACGTGGCAGACCTACTATGACGGCAGCGACTTCGACGACAAGGCCGTCTACTATTATGTCCCGTTCCCGGGCCACCCCGAGGCGGACAACTTCCGTCGCTTCGCGGAGGACCCCGCGGTCTGCTTCGGCGGGGCGGCGTGCGAGTAGGCGCCGCCTGACGAGCGCCGCTGGCCGAGCCGGTGGGGTCGCCCGCTCCTCTTTGACGCAAAGGCGCAAAGAAGAACAATTACGTATTTTTGCGCCTTAGCGCCTTTGTGTTGCAATTCATCCTCGCTCGCGAGCCAGATCCCTGGCGGGACTCTTCCGCGGGGGCGAACTGTCGCGATCCGTCGCATCTCCAGGAATTTTGGAAGGGCGTGACGATGGATCGCACCCCCTCGGGGGGCATGGCCCCAACCCGGGCCCAACCGCCGAGCCCTGGGCCCGGAGAGCTCGCGACGGTCGATCCCTCGCCTCGAGCCGCCATGGTTGCGTCGCTCGCCGGCACCCTGAGCCGAGCCGTCGCCCTCGGGGACGCGGAGGCAGCCCGGGTCGTGCACGAGGCGATCGGTCAGCTGCTCGGGCTGCCGGTGGCACCGGAGGGGTGAGCAAGCTTGGGCCGAACGTCGAGCCCGCCGCTCGCGTCGACTCGCTGCCGGAGCCTTGCCGCTCGCCAGTGCCAGAAGACGACGCTCTACGAGATCGTGCGCGACAACGTGGAGACGCTGTACGGCGCCATCGACGACGGCGCCATCGCCGTCCGGATACCCAAGCACGCGAAGAAGGAGCTCGAAGCCCACCTCGACTGCGGGCTGCTCTGCCGCGGTTCGCGCGGCTCCGGTGCGAGCGCTGCGAAGAGAGTCGGCTGGTGACCTTCAGCTGTAAAGGACCCGGTTTCTGCCCGTCGTGTCTGGGCCGACGCATGTGTGCCACGGCGGCGAACCTGATCGAGGACGTCCTGCCCGAGGTGGCGTTCCGGCCGTGGGTGTTGACGTTTCCGTTTCCGTGGCGGCGCAGGCTCGCCAGGACGGGGCGTTGTTCGGGGTGCTGACCCGCCTCTTCGTCGAGAGCGTGGAGCGGTTCTACGAAGAGCGCGCCGCGCGCCGAGGCGCGTGCGGCGCGGTCAAGAGCGGCGCGGTGACCGTCGTGCAACGCACGTCCGGCGTTAGCGCGCTCGGCGCCGCCCGGACCACGCTCATTCGACCCAGGACCGAGCCATCACGACGCTCGCGGTCCCACCCTTTCGGTTTACTGCGTTACGCTTCTTCGCGCTGCGCTCCGGCTTCTTCTACCTACGCGCCCGGCCTCTTTTACCTACGCGCCGAACGATACGGTCGCGGCCGGTATGGTGACGCGCCAATTTTGAGCTGTTGCTTCACAACTGAACCGGCGCGCCTCAATCCATTGCTGGTCGGGAGGCCATGAGCTAGGGTCGAGTCCCAGTCGCGCCCTTCGCGCGCGCGGAGTTACCGATGACAAGCGCCCGTTGCTCCTCCCTGGTCCTCGCCCTGTTCTCATTCTCGGCTGTTGCTTGTTCGTCGAGCAGCACCCCTCCGTCGGAAGAAGCGGGGGTCGCAGGCGCGGGCGGCCAAGCGCAGGCGGGCGCCGGTGGTAACGCCGCGAGCGCGGGCAGCACCCCGGGCGGTGGCCAGCCCGGCTCCGCGGGCGCGGGCGGAGCGGCCGCAGGCGGCGCCGACGCCGCGTCGGGTGGCTCCGATCCCGGCGGTGCCAGCGGCGGCGCGGGCGGCAGCGGCGGCGGCGCAGGCGGCGCGACCGAGACGGACGCGGTCAAGAGCGCTGGCTGCGGCAAAGCGAAGACTCTGCAAAACGGCACGATCGACATCTCGTTCGGCGGCGCCTCTCGCAAGTACATCCTTCGCGTGCCGAGCGATTACGACAAGGACAAGCCGTATCGGCTCGTGTTCGCCTTCGCGGAGTCCGGCTCCTCCGCCATGTCGGTGGCGAACCGGAACTACTTCACGATGGCGACGCTCGACACTGGAGCTACCACCATCTTCGTCGCGCCGGACGCCGCGAACGGCGCCGGTTCCTGGAGCAAGTCGGACGTGGAGCTGACGGACGCGATCCTGGAGGAGCTCGAGGGAGATCTCTGCATCGACAAAACTCGGATCTTCGCCACCGGCTTCAGCTTCGGGGGAGCGATGTCGTTGGCTCTCGCCTGCACCCGCGCGGACGTGTTCCGAGGCGTCGCCTTCTTTTCGGGGGCAGATCTCACGGGCTCCTGCACGGCGACGTTGACCAAGCCGATCGCCTACTACGCGTCGCAAGCCAGCGGTGACAGCAGCGGCCCCCCCCAGCCGACCAGCGGTCGCGTCAAACAAGCCGAGTTCGCGAAGGTCAACGGCTGCATGGAGGAGCCGTCGGCGACCACCTTCCCGGCAGCTGGCCAGCCCCACACGTGTACCGAGTACAAGGGCTGCTCCGCAGGTCACCCCACCAAGTACTGCGTGTTCGACGGCCCGCACGGCTGGGAGCCGAAGGACCCCGGGCAATCGACGAGCTGGAACGCCCCCGAGGCGTGGAAATTCATCACGCAATTCTGATTTCGAGTCGAGGGCTGCGTCGGGCGCAACGACGATGGGGGGCGGTCGCCGGGCGACGCCGTCAAAGCTCGCAGTTGGCGGCGGAGTCGGCGGCCTCAACGAGGCACACGTCGCCGTCGGCGCCGTTGGTGAGTCGGGATGCTCCCGGAGTCGTAGGCATCGTCCACCCCGCTCTCCAAGAAGGTATCGCTGCCCGCGTCGCCGTTGAGCAAGTCGTCCCCCCCGTCGCCCACCAGCACGTCGTTCCCGGCGCCGCCCGAGACGCGCGCCGGTGCGCACCATGCCGCGGCGAGGGAGACGCTGCTGCGTTACGTGCTGCGACCCCCGATCGCAAAGGAGCGCGTCGAGCCGCAGCAGGACGGCCTGGTGCGGCTCTCGCTCAAGCGCGCCTTCGCTGTAATGCGTCCGTTGGGCGAGCGAAGCTGCAGTTCTCGATGCGGGGCACCGGATGGGCGACCGTCGTCGCGCCGTGAGATCGCCATAGGCTGCCCGATCGTCGATTCCGGCTGCCGTCGTTTCAGTTGACAACGCCGTAGCCTTCGGCATTACCATCCTCCGGCATGAAGCCGATCACATCTTGGCCGGTCATGGCCGGGCTCGTCGTCATCGCTCTCGGCTGCAGCGGCGGCAGCGCGGGCGCCGGCGGAGCGGGCGAAGCGGGCGGCGGCGCAGGCGGAACGAGCGACGGCGGCGGCACGGACAGCGCTGCCGCGGGCACCGGCGGAACGACCTCTGCGGCCGGCACCGGTGGATCGCTCGCGGGAACGGGCGGTGGCGGGGATGGCGGCGGCGCGGCGGCCGGCGGTAGCGGCGGCGCGGCGGCCGGCGGTAGCGGCGGCGACTCGGGCGCGCAGGGTGGCGCCGGCGGCAGCGCGGGCTCGACCTATCGGCCCTGCCCGACCGACGGTACGGCATGCAAGATCATGCCGTTCGGCGACTCTATCACCGACGGATACAACGGGGACACGCCGGGCGGCTATCGCGTCGAGCTGTTCCGTCTCGCGCACGCGGCGGGCAAGAACATCACGTTCGTCGGTTCGGGATCGAACGGACCGAACACCGTTGACGGCGTGGCGTTCCCGCACAACCACGAGGGCCACAGCGGCTGGACGATCGCCCCCGCCGGCGGAAGGAGCGGCATCTCGACGCTGGTGTCGACCGTCATGCCGCAATACAAGCCCGACATCGTGCTCTTGATGATTGGAACCAACGACGCAATCGACAACTACGACATGCCCAACGCCCCCAAACGTCTGGGCGCGTTGATTGACAGCATCTACGCGCAGCTCCCCGATGTTCTCATCGTGGTGGCCGCGCCCGTCCCGTCGCGCGGCGATGCGAGCAAGGGCGACGACACCGCGCTCAGCGCGCGCATCAAGACCTACGACGACGCCATTCCGGCGGTGGTGAAGGCCCGCGCGGACGCAGGCCGACACATCATCTCCGTCGACATGTACACGCCCTTCAATCCGAACAAGGCCACGTTGCTCGAAGATCAGTGGCACCCCAACCTCCAGGGCTACGTGCTGCTGGGCGAGCAGTGGTACGCGGCGTTGCAGCCTCTGCTCTGACGGCGCGGTCGCTCAAGGGAGGCGCGCGGAGCCTGACGCCCGGCGCGGCATGTGCAGGCTCGATGTCCTCGGGTGCCCAACTTGCAAGGGGCGGATGAAGCTCGTCGCCCTGGTGACCGAGCCAAGGAACATCGCCCGCTTTCTCTCCGCGCTCGGCGAGCCGACCGATGTTCCAGCACGCTCTCCAAACCGAGGGCGGCCGTACTGGAAGAGCACCGTTTTGCGCCGCAAGGCGCCCGGTGACGCCGCATAGCGTCTCGCGACGCGCCTCCTGGGCCAGACCAACGCCCGGACGAACACGTGTGCCCACGGCACGCCGATGCGCCCCCTAGCGCGCTCGGCGCCGCCCGGACCACGCTCTTTCGACCCAGGACCGAGCCCATCACGACGCTCGCGGTCCCACCCTTTCGGTTTGCCGCGCTACGCTTCTTCGCGCTGCGATCCGGCTTCTTTTACCTACGCGCAGGGCGGCACCAGCGGCGAGGGAGGCGCCGGGGGGCAGGGGCAGGGCGGTACCAGCGGCGAGGGAGGCGCCGCGCCTTCGAGGCCGCGGGATGCGCGATGGCGGGCGGCGTCTGCCTACCGGCGGGCAGCTGCGTGCCGGAAGGGGGCACGGTCGCGTCCGGAGGGACGGGCGGCTGCCGGTTCGACGATGGTCCCGCGGAGTGCTGGCTCGCAATTTCGAGCGTGCCCGCGCCGCCGGACCGGCAGCCGCCTTCTACCCGCGCGGGAAAATGACGGCCACGCGCGCCCGCACCGCGCTGCGCGACCGAGAGAATCGGGAGATCCGGCTCGTCCACCGCGTGGCGCCGGCGGTGATCTGGTAACGTTTCGAGCATGCGGCTCACGGCGTGGATCGGTTGCGCCTGGTGGGCGCTCGGGTGCGTGGCGTGCGGCGGCTCGTCGAGCGACGGCGCCCCCCCGGGCGCTGGCGGCGGAGCAGCCACGGGCACCGCGACTACCGGGACCGGCGGCGCCGCCGCGACCTCCGGCGTCGGTGACTCTGCGGGCGGCGCGAACGGCGCGGGCGGCGCGAACGGCGCGGGCGGCGCGAACGGCGCGGGCGGCGCGAACGGCGCGGGCGGCGCGCCGCGCGAGTTGCACGTGGACACGAACTCGCCCGAGCTCAGCGAGATCCGGTTCAAGCCCAGCGAGCTCGATCCAGAGGTCTCCGACCGCGACCTGGAGCAGGTGGCGCTCCTCGACACTCGGGTCGCGCGGTTCGCGGGCAAGCTCGTCGTCACGCTGTCGGGGAGCAGCCAGCCTCCCGGCCCGCTCGACCTCACCCGCTTCGTCGCCGCGCGCGGCTTTCACGCGTTCGCGGTCGCCTACAAGAACGACTACAACATCGTTCAAAATGATCCGGACACGTTCGGCGACGCGCGGCTTGAGGCGTTCGACGGTCAGGACCACACCGCGCTCATCGAGGTGGCAAGGGCCGACAGCATCGAAGCGCGGCTGGCGAGGGCGCTCGCGCACCTGAAAGAGGTCCACCCGCGAGGCGACTGGGGCTACTTCCTCGAAGACGACGGGAGCCCGCGCTGGTCGGTCATCATCTTCAGCGGCCACTCGCACGGCGCGAGCTCGGCCGCCCGCATCGGCAAGGTCGTCCGGCTCGACCGGGTGGTGTCGCTGGCCGGGCCGCGCGACACGAACCCGGTGAGCGCCATCTGGCTCTCGGAGCCGTCGGCGACGCCCGTGGATCGCATGTTCGGATTGACCGGCGAGCGCGATGAGCAGCACCCGGATCACCTCAAGGCGTTCGACCTCATCGGCCTGCCCGGCGAGCTCGTCGAGGTGGACGTCCCGGGCGCGGCGCCGCCGTACGGCGGGTCGCACCGGCTCGCGCTCAAGGACGGCGACCACGGAGCCGCCGGCAATTGCGCCGCGCACGTCGCCGTCTGCGAGACGATGTTCGGCTTGCCGCTGCCGTGATGTCGCACTCCCCGTCGAGTGAGGCTGCCGCGAGGACCCGTTAGCGCTCGCCGGCCCATGCACTCCGCTGCTCAGTCAAGAGCCGCGCGGCGCCGACGATCCCGACGCTACGCGCGCGTCAGCGCGACGACGAACTCCAAGAAGGCGCGAACCTTGGCCGACATGAGCTGTGCGGCAGGGCAAGATACGCCGTTCACCAGACTTTACCGTGAACCGCTCGTCGCAATCTGGACTCTGCGTGGCGTGGCCCCACGCGGCGTCGGTCGACATCAAGAGCTGTCCGTAACGAAGCGAGCGGTTGGAAGCGAATCTCGTCCAAACGCAGCGGAATTTTCGAACGCCTCGCGTCATCCTTCTTTTTACTTGATCGGTTAGTCGCAGCAGCTCCACAGTTGCAGGTATGCGTATCGCTTCCTTCAGCGTGCTCGCGTTCACATTCGCCTGCTCCAGCTCGCCAGACGAGCCCGGCGGCTCGGGAGGCGCAGGGGGCGCCGCCGCGGGCGCCCCGGGCACGAGCGGCACTGGCGGCGTCACCCAACCGAACGGAGGCGCGACGAGCGCCGGCGGCAATGCGACGAATGGCGGCGCAACGACAGGAGGAGCCGCGATGGGCGGAGCGTCGACGGGCGGCGAGCCAGCCGGCGGCTCCTCGGGAAGCGCGGGCACAGCGAGCGGCGGAGCGTCGGCAGGAGCTGGCGAAGCGATGGGCGGAGCCGGCGGGGCGAGCGGCGGAGCCGGCGGAGCGAGCGGCGGAACCGGCGGCGGCGAGCCCTGCGTCAAGAACCTCGCCTGCAAGCTGGACCCACCGCCGAGCACCGGCGACCTCGCGCAAGACTGCGTCGATCGCATCAACCAGTTCCTCACGCAGTGCGCTTGCCTGCCGGCGCTCAAGCGCCGCAAAGACGGCGAAGCCTGCGCCAACGAGATGGCGAAATACGACGCCGATCACAACATGGCTCACGCCGGCATCCGAGCAAAAATCTGTGAGCCCGGCGGCTCGCAAAACTCCTGCCCTGGCTACTCCTCCAACAAGCAAGTCATCGGTCTGTGCATGCAACAGATGTGGGACGAAGGCCCGCCACCCACCGCAGACTGCACCGGCGACTGCTACGAAATGTACGGCCACTTCATCAACATGACCGACGACTCCGTCACCCAAGTCGCCTGCGGCTTCTACACGACGAGCGCCGGCAAAGTCTGGGCCGTCCAAAACTTCACGCGCTGAGCGCGCGGGTGGGCCCCGCGCTCGAGATCGAGGGCGGCGTCCTGCCCCGCGACGGGTTGGTGCCGATCGGCGCCTTCTCCAGGGGCCTGTACTTCATGGCCTCCGACGGCGCGATCCTCGCCGACGAGGCGTGGTGGAGCGCTTCGTCTTCGCGGATTCGTGGCGCATCTTTCTGGAGCGGTTCGCCCTGGGGCTCGAGGCTCCGGACGTGATCCCGGGGTGGCCGGCCCGCCACTGCGCGAGCCTCTCCGAGGACGTGGGCAAGGCGCTGGCGCAGGCCATTGGCGTCCGCGCGCGCCCGAGCTCAGCGACCGGACGCAGTCGTTCTGGACCAGCGACGACTTGGTGATCTGGTCGACGCCCGCCTACCTCGAGTTCTGCGTGTCCCCCTGTATCCTCTACGCGGACGAACCTGCGGTGATCGAGCAGGCGCTCCTATGGATCCAGGCGAACCATCCTGAGCTGAGCATCGAGCGGAGCGAGGCTGCGCGCTGGCTGATCGAGCGCCGGCACCGGCGGCCCAGCCTGTTCCTGCCGCCGCAGACTGTGGAGTGAACGCGGCCCCTTTGACGACGCGGAGGCGGAGGGAGCCCCGTTGGGCCACATCGGAGCCGCCCTGGGCGGGGAGATGGGCGAAAACCATGGGAATCGCTGCCGTTTCCGGCGACTGCTCGGTATCGACCGGTGTTCCTGGCGGGATTTCTGATCCGCGGTCCTAGTACTACAGCCGCACGTCGGTGAGCACCGAACGAGCTGGGCTCCACCAGTGTGCGGAGGAGCCAAGCGTCACGATCGTCCGCCCGCTCCTCGAAATCCGCGGAGATTCCGCGACGTGCGGCCGTAGTACTAGGATTGCGGTCCAGGCATGGACCTGCATATTGCAGCGATGCCAGCTCCGCTCGAACACTACGGTCTCATCGGTGACACGACCACGGTCGGTCTGGTCTCACGTAACGGCTCGCTCGACTGGCTCTGCTTGCCACGCATCGACTCAGACGCGTGTTTCGCGAAGCTGCTCGGACGCGACGAACACGGCTACTGGACCATCCGGCCAGCCACGGCGATACGAAGCTTGGAGCGGCGCTATCGGCGGGACACGCTGGTCCTTGAGACCGAGTTCGTCTGTGAGAGCGGCCGCGCGCGCCTGATCGACTTCATGCCCCCAGGCGTGGCCGCGCACGAGGCTCCCCGGCTCGTCGACGGAGCCTATGGCATCGTCGAGCACGACGTCATCCGGATCGTCGAGGGAGTCGAGGGCGAAGTCCCGATGCACTCCGATCTGAGGGCGCGGTTCGGCTACGGCCGCGTGATCCCGTGGATCCAGTGTGACGGAGGCCGCGCGACGCTCACGTCTGGACCCGCCGCGATCGCGTTCAGCAGCCCAGCGCCGCTCGACCCCGACTGGAACGCCGCCCGGTTGGAGACGAGCTTCGTCGTCCGCGCGGGTCAGCGCCTGCCGTTCACCCTCACGTTCTACCCGTCGCATGAGCACGCGCCGGCCCACCCCGTCGACGCGGAGCAGGAGCTCGCGCGAACCGAGCGTCACTGGCGCGAGTGGGCGGGCCGTTGTCGCTACCAGGGCCGCTGGCGTGATGCCGTCGTGCGGTCGCTCCTCACGCTGAAGGCGCTCACCTACGCGCCTACGGGTGGGATCGTGGCGGCGCCGACCACGTTCTTGCCGGAGGACCTCGGCGGCGTTCGCAACTGGGACTATCGCTACTGCTGGTTGCGCGACTCCACGCTCACGCTCGACGCCCTGATGCGCGGCGGGTACCTCGAGGAAGCTCGGGCCTGGCGCGACTGGCTCATGCGCGCGGTCGCCGGTGCTCCTGCGCAGCTGCAGATCATGTACGGCGTCGCCGGGGAGCATCGGCTCACCGAGATCGAGCTGCCGTGGCTCCCGGGATACGAGGAATCGAGACCGGTGAGGATCGGCAACGGCGCATACGATCAGTTTCAACTCGACGTCTACGGTGAGGTGCTCAACACGCTCTACGATGCCCACGCACACGGCCTGCCGGATCTGCCGCACACGTGGGACCCTATCGTGGAGATCGTGGACTTCGTCGAGAAGTCCTGGCAGCGGCCGGACGAAGGCATCTGGGAGGTACGCGGGGGAAAGCAGCTGCACTTCACGCACTCGAAGCTGATGACCTGGGTGGCCGTGGATCGCGCCGTACGCATGATCGAGGAGTTCGGTGTAGGCGGACAGCATCGACTGGAGAAGCGGCTCCAGCGCTGGCGCGCGTTGCGCGAGCAGATCCGCGGCGACCTGCTCTCGCGCGGATTCAACACGCGCGTCGGCGCCTTCACGCAATCGTACGGCTCGGAAGCCCTCGACGCCAGCGTGCTCCTGATCCCGCACATGGGCTTCCTGGCCGCCGATGATCCCCGCATGCTGTCCACCGTCGCGGCGATCGAGAAGGGCCTCACCCGGGATGGCCTCGTCCTGCGCTACGCGACCGAAACGGGCGTGGACGGTCTGCCGGGGGACGAAGGGACCTTCCTCATCTGCAGCTTCTGGCTCGCCGACAACTACGCGATGGTCGGTCGCCTCGACGAGGCGGAGGCGCTCCTCGATCGCTTGGTCTCCTTCGGCAATGATGTCGGCCTGCTCGCCGAGGAGTACAGCCCCGAGCTGCGCCGCCAGCTCGGCAATTTTCCACAGGCGTTCTCTCACGTCGGGGTCGTCAACACCGCACACATCATCGACGCAAGGAGAGCCGGGAAGGAAGTGTCCTTGCCATCCGCGGCGTAGGCCTTGCTGACGGTAACTGACGATAGCCGACGATAGCCGACGGTCGCTGGCGGCAGTGGGTAAGCGGCCGGTCGAGTCCCGTCAAATCCGGTCAGACGCGATCGAGCGAGAAGCTCACCGCCGCCGCGCTCGTCGGGGAGCGACCGCCTTCTCCGAAGCGGTGGGTCACCGGCGGGTGGTCGCCTCGGGCTTGCCGCCCCCGAACGAACGCCCCATGGGACCCGTCGCCGACGTGCGCTGCCTGGCACGCACGACGACGAGCGGGCACGGCTCGCAGGAAGGGGGGACGCGTGAAGTCGGTCGCTGCCTTGATGGCCGAGAGGGTGGTGTGTCTCGTGGAAGAGGAAGACCAGCCGGACGCTCGGCGGCTTCCGTACGGGCACGCGCTGCTCCGCACCCTCGCAGTCGGAGTGTGCGGAACCGACCGGGAGATTGCCGCGTTCACCTACGGGTCCGCCCCGGCAGGGACGGACCGGCTCGTGCTGGGACACGAGGCTCTCGCCGAGGTCGTGCAGACGGGTGACGGCGTGGTTCGCCTTCGTCCCGGAGATCTCGTGGTGCCGACCGTGCGTCGGGCCTGTACCAGAATCGAGTGCCCGGCCTGCCGCGTCGGGCACCAGGACTTCTGCGCGACGGGCGAGTTCATCGAGCGCGGCATCTGCGGAGCGGACGGCTTCATGACCGAGCTCTTCGTCGAGGATGAGCGTTACCTCGTCCCCGTCCCTCCGGCGGTCGGCGAGCTCGGCGTCCTCGTCGAGCCGCTGAGCGTCGTGGCCAAGGCGTTCGCCCAGCTCGACGCCACCCTGACGCGCCTGCCATGGGAGGACGGCGGGGCGCGGGGCCTGGTCCTCGGCGCCGGACCGATCGGCGTGCTCACGGCGATGGGGCTGGTCGCGAACGGAGCGCGGGCGGTCGTGTATTCAAGGGAGCCGAAGGACGGCGATCGGGCGCGCTTGGTGCGCAGCATCGGCGCCGACTACGTATCGAGCGAGGCCACCGACGTGCCGGGGCTGGTGAGGCGCCTCGGGCGGTTCGACGTGATCATCGAAGCGGTCGGCGTGCCGGAGTTCGCGTTCAAGACCCTCCCCGCGCTGGCGGCGAACGGCGCGTTCATCCTCACCGGCATCCCTGCGCCGCGGCCCGCGATCGACTTCGACGCATCCGGTCTGATGCGCGATTTCGTCCTCCAGAACCAGCTGATGTTCGGGACCGTGAACGCCGGACGCAAGTCGTACGAGGCAGCCGTCCGGATGCTCGAGCAGTTCCTGCTCCTGTTCCCCGACGCCGCGCGCCGGGTGATCGCGCGGCGGATCGCGCTCGACGAGGCGCCGGCCTCGCTGCGAGCAGCGGGGGGCGGAGCGAAGACGGTGATCCACATCGCAGCGGCCGGAACGGCGATGCGCGACGAAGGGCTTCGGGCTGCTGGGTAGGCCGTAGCGCCCCCCGGTCCAGAAAGGTGAACGATGAACCAGAAGCGAAGGCTGCGGAGCCAAGCGTGGTGGGACGACGCGACAAATCCGGATATGACGGCGCTGTACCTCGAGCGCTACCTGAACTTCGGGCTGACCCGCGGAGAGCTCCAATCCGGCCGCCCCGTCATCGGGATCGCCCAGACGGGGAGCGACCTCGTGCCATGCAACCGCCATCATCTGAGCCTCGCCGTCCGAGTCAAGGAGGGCGTGCGCGACGCCGGCGGGATCCCGCTGGAATTCCCGGCGCACCCTCTCCAGGAGACAGGCAAGAGGCCCACCGCTGGCCTCGACCGGAACCTCGCGTACATCGGGTTGGTGGAGGTGCTCTTCGGATACGCGATCGACGGCGTCGTCCTCATGACGGGCTGCGACAAGACCACGCCGTCCTGCCTGATGGCGGCGGCGACGGTCGACCTGCCGGCGATCGTGCTCTCGGGCGGGCCGATGTTGAACGGATATTACCGGGGAAGGCTCGCCGGCTCGGGGCTCGTGATCTGGGAGGCTCGCCGGCTCCTGGCGGCCGGCAGCATCGACTACGCGGAGTTCATGGACATGGTCGCCGCGGCGGCGCCCAGCGCGGGACACTGCAACACCATGGGAACGGCCTTGTCGATGAACGTCCTCGCCGAGGCCGTCGGGATGTCGCTGCCCGGATGCGCGGCGATCCCGGCGCCCTATCGGGAGCGGGCGCAGATGGCATACGCGACCGGGCGCCGGATCGTGGAGATGGTGCACGAGGACCTGACGCCGAGCGCGATCATGACCAAGGCGGCGTTCGAGAACGCGATCGCCGTCGCTTCGGCGATCGGCGCGTCGACCAACTGCCCCATCCACATGAACGCCATCGCGCGCCACGTCGGGGTCGACTTGACCAACGACGATTGGCAGAGGGTCGGGCAGGACGTCCACTTGCTCGTCGACTGCCAGCCCGCCGGGCGATTCCTGGGAGAGGATTTCTATCGCGCGGGGGGCGCGCCCGCCGTCATGAACGAGCTGCTCCGCGCGGGCCGTCTCCACGGGGATGCGCTCACGGTGTCCGGACGAACCGTGGGTGAGAACGTGGCGAGCGCCGTCGCCGCCAACCGCGACGTGATCCGACCGTACGAAGATCCGCTGCGCCGCGCCGCCGGCCTGCTCGTCATGAGCGGGAACCTCTTCGACTCGGCCGTCATGAAGAGCTGCGTCATAGGAGAGAGCTTCCGCAACCGCTACCTCTCGGACCCCGCGCATCCCGACGTCTTCGTGGCGCGGGCCGTCGTCTTCGAGGGGCCGGAGGATTACCACGCTCGCATCAACGATCCGTCGCTCGGCATCGACGAGAGCTGCATCCTCGTCATGCGCAACACGGGGCCCGTCGGTTATCCGGGCTCCGCGGAGGTCGTGAACATGCAGCCGCCCGACGCGCTGGTTCGGGAGGGGACGACGCTGCCGACGCTCGGCGATGGCCGCCAGAGCGGCACCTCGGACTGCCCCTCGATCCTGAACGCGTCGCCCGAGTCCGCGGTGGGCGGCGGCCTCGCGCTGATCCGGACGGGGGATCGCATCCAGGTCGATCTGCGCCGGCGTCGCGTGGACGTGTTGCTCTCCGACGAGGAGATCGAGCAGCGCCGCAAGTCCCTGAAGCTGCCGGAGCTCGAGAGCCAGACGCCATGGCAGGAGATCTACCGGAACGCGGTCGGTCCCCTGTCCACCGGCGCCTGCTTCGAGCCGGCCGTTCGGTACCAGCACCTCGTTCAGCTTCACGGGCTGCCTCGTCACTCACACTGAACGGCACGGGAACGGAGGTAAGGACCATGAGCGTGGAACGGACGGGGCAGGTCGTCGTGCTGGACTACGATTTCGGCGACGTCGACATCGAGCGCTCTCTCGTGGAGCCGGCCGGCTTCGAGGTGGTCGCCGCACAGTGCAAGACCGAAGAGGACGTCGTGGCCGTCGCGCGCGACGCCGTCGGCGTGCTCACGCAGTACGCCGAGGTCAAGGGGCGAGCCATCTCGGGGCTCCGGCGCTGCCAGGTCATCGCTCGGTACGGCACCGGGGTCGACACCGTCGACGTCGCGGCAGCGACCCGCCGTGGGATCCGCGTGACGAACGCGCCGAACGACTGGTGCGCCGACGAGGTCGCTGACCACGCCGTGGCGCTCTTGCTCACGCTCGCCCGCAAGCTGCCCGCGTACGATCGTGCCACGCGCGGTGGATCCTGGTCCTGGCAGGATGGCCGGCCGATCCACCGGATGCGGGGCGCGACCCTGGGGCTCCTGTCGTTCGGCGCGATCGCCCGGAACATCGCCGCGCGGATGGCGAGCTTCGGTGTGCGCGTCACAGCGCACGACCCCTTCCTCGACACGGACGAGATCCGCGCCGCCGGCGCTGCCCCGGTGTCCTTCGACGAGCTCCTGGAGCGCTCCGACTACCTCGTCATCCAGGCGCCGCTGACCCGCGGGACCCGTGGTCTCATCGGAGAACGCGAGCTCCGGCGCATGAAGCGGACGGCGATCCTCGTCAACACCGCCCGTGGTCCGATCATCGACGACGGCGCTCTGTACCGGGCGCTCGCGGAGGGATGGATCGCGGGGGCCGGGCTCGACGATATCGCCGAGGAGCCGGCGAAGCGCCGGGACTGGAGTCCGACGAGCCCGCTCTTCTCGCTCGAGAACGTCGTCATCTCGCCCCACGCAGCTTACTACTCGGAAGAGTCGATCGAGTTCGTCCGACGATTTGCGGCGAGCGAGGTCGTTCGGGTCCTGTCCGGACAGGAGCCGATGTCGCCCGTGAACCTCATGGCCGCTTGAGCCCGCCGTCTCGCCGGCGCCGGCGGGTGTGGCGGATGCATTGAAGGAAATGGAAGGAGATGGAACGAGATGGGAGGAGATGGGAGGAGGTGAAACGAGATGGGAGAGGATTGGAGGGCTCCCGCGCGGGTCGTCTTGCGTCGGCGGCGAGCGGAAGAAACGAAGGAGGTGCACCATGGAGCGAGCGAACATTCGTGAGGTCCCGATTCCAGCGAGCCGGGTCGGCCTGGGGACCTGGGCCATGGGCGGGGTTCAATGGGGGGGTGCCGACGACGACGCGTCGGTCCGCACGATTCACGCGGCGCTCGACCTCGGGATCAACCTGATCGACACCGCGCCGGCCTACGGGTTCGGGCACTCCGAGGAGGTCGTCGGACGGGCCATCGCCGAGCGGGGCCAGCGCGAGCGGGTGGTCCTCGCGACCAAAGTGGGCCTCGAGCGGCGGGGCGATGCGCTCTTCCGGAACGGGACGCGCAAGCAGATCCTGGAGGAGGTCGAGCTCTCGCTCATGCGTCTGCGCACCGACTACATCGACCTGTATCAGGTACACTGGCCGGACCCGCAAACGCCCTACGAAGAGACGGCCCAGGCCCTCCTCGATCTCCAGCGTGAAGGCAAGATCCGCGCGATCGGCGTCTCCAATTACTCGATCGACGCGATGCAACGGTTCCGCTCCGTCGCGCCGATCGCCTCGGCGCAGCCGCCGCTGAACCTCTTCGAGAGGCAGGCGGAAGGGGACATCCTGCCTTGGTGCCGCGACAACGGGATCGCCACGCTCACGTACGGCGCGCTCTGCCGCGGGCTCCTGAGCGGCGCGATCGACGAAGAGACCGCGTTCCAGGGGGACGACCTCAGGAGGACCGATCCGAAGTTCCAACCTCCACGCTTCGCGCAGTACCTCGACGCGGTGAGGGACCTCGATCGATTCGCGCGCGACCGCTACGCTCGGGGCGTGCTCGCGCTCGCGGTGCGCTGGGTGCTCGACCACCCGGGTGTCTCGGTGGCTCTCTGGGGAGCTCGACGGCCGGAGGAGCTCGCGCCGATCAACGATGTGGTGGGATGGAGCCTCGACGACGAAGCCCGCGCCCACATCGACGCCGTGCTCACCCGAGCCGTGCGCGACCCGGTGGGTCCAGAGTTCATGGCGCCGCCGGAGCGCCCCGCCGAGGCGCGCAGCGCAGCCTGACGCTACCCGCACGGATCCTGCGAATCCATGGCGACGGCTACGGGCCAGCCGTCGCCATGGCGATTCACGCCGCCCGGAGGCCCGACTCCGGGCGCGCTCGACCGAAGGCGTCGCTCCTGCCCCAGCGCCCGGGGATGTCGAGCAGTCGGATCTCCCCGAGCTCGGCGGGGACCGCCGGATCGACGAACAGGCGATTGCCCATCGGCTCCAGCCCGAGCACGGCGCGCAGAAAGAGCAAGGGAGCCCCGGCGGCCCAGGCCTGGGGGCTGCACGCGGTCGGATACTCGACCGGGAACTTGGTGAGCTCTCGTGGGTACCCGGCAAACGCCTCCGGCAAGCGGTAGTGGAAGAAGGGCGCCGCGGCCAGGTTGCCCGTCGCGATACGCCCGGCCTCCACGCTGAAGCCGTAACGCCGGAGCCCGAGCGCGATCAGAGAGTTGTCGTGCGGCCAGACCGTGCCCACGTGATATCCGATGGGATTGTACCCGCCCTCGTCGTCGGCCAGGGTACGCACGCCCCAGCCGCTGAACAGATGAGGTCCGAGGAGGTGCTCCACCACTCGTTCGGCCTTCGATGTTTCGACGATACCGCTCCAGAGCAGGTGGCCGATGTTCGAGGTCAAGGAGTCGACCGGGCGCTTCCGGCCATCCAGCGCGAGCGCGAAGAACCCGCGATCGTCGAGCCAGAAGTCCTGATTGAATCGACGTTTCAGCTCAGCCGCGTCTCGCTCCAGGCGCGCCGCCAGATCGGCGTCCCGCCAGAGCTCGCGCGCGAGCCGGGCGCAGCGCACCTTCGCGTCGTAGACGTAGCCCTGGATCTCACAACACGCGAGAGGCCGCGGCGCGAGCGATCCGTCATGAAAGACGATGGCGTCCCACGAGTCTTTCCAGCACTGGTTCTCCAGGCCGGTCTCGGGGTTGCGCGTGTCGTATTCGACATACCCGTCGCCGTCGCGGTCGCCCCACTGGTCGATCCATCGAAGCGCGGCGCGCGCGGTGTGCTCCATCGACAGGACGAGCTCCGCGTCGCCGGTCCAGCGCTCGTACTCGTCCAGCAGGATCAAGAAGAGCGGCGTCGAGTCGGCAGCGCCGAAGTAGGGAGAGTGCGGCCGCTCTTCGAAGGCGGTCAGCTCGCCCCAGCGGACCTCGTGGAGGATCTTCCCCGGCTCCTCGTCGCGGAAGTCGTCCCGGCGGCTGCCCTGGCGGCGCGCGAGATAGCGGAGCGTGGAGCGCGAGAGCTCGGGGACGAACGGCAACGCTTGCAGGCTCGTGATGATGCTGTCGCGGCCGAAGGCCGCCATGAACCACGGTAGACCAGCGGCCGGAATGGCGGCGTCCGGCATCAGCTTGGAGAAGAAGCGCAGCGCGGCGAGGTCGATGAGGCTCCGTTCGTACGTCCGGGCGAGCGTCTCGTTCGAGGTGACGAGCCGTGGGGCGTGGTCCATCCAGCTCTCGAGGCTGATGCCGATGTTCGGGCGCGCGTGGCGCTCGCCATGGGCGTACTTCACCCGGGTGTGCCGCTCCTCGAGGCCGTCGATCGCCGCCACGACGTCGAGGCACGTGCTCCAGCGGCCGTGCGGCGCGATGCTCGCCCGAAAGGTCAAGCCGTTCGGATCGATCTGCGCGGGCTGCGAGGCGGAGATCCACGTCTCGCGCACGAAGCGCTCGCGTCGATAGCCGAGGACGAGCCGATTGTCTTCGATGCGGTGATAGCGCTCGCCCTTCTTCGGGAGCATGTCCTTGACCTCGAACAGGTCGGCGAAATCGGCGGCGGCCTGGATGCGGACCTCGAGGTCGACGGGATCCTTGCCGTGGTTCATGAGCAGGAGGTCCTCGTGGAAGCCATCGCCCGCAAACCGGCTCCGGACGATCGAGAGGGTCGATTGGACGTACATCGCCGCAGGCCTCGGGACGAGGAAGAACTGGGCCTGGAAGTACTGCACGTCGTCGGTGGACAGCGCGGCGGGGACGACGCCGTCGATCGTCAGGATCCATTCGGAGAGAAAGCGCGTATCGAGGTGAAAGAGGCCGAGCGGCCGGCTGACGGAGTGTTCGATGTTGCCGCGCAGATCGCTGACGACGAACGTGCCGCCGTCCAGAATGCTCACTTGCCGTTCCATGGGTCCCCTCCGACGACGGTGGCTCAGCGCGTCGTTCCTGGAGTCTGTTGGTCCCCCGGGGAGAAGACGCTCTGAAACATCTGGGCGACGCCCAGGTCTCCTCGCACGCCGACGCGGCCCTGCATGATCGCCGTGATCAGGTTCTGCTCACCGCGAAAGATCCGCAGGAAATCGTCGAGCGAGCAGGAGAGCTGGCAGTCCTCGCTCGCGCCCTCGGGCGCGATTCCGAAGGACCCGTCGGCGATCTCCACGACGACGCGCTCGTCGTCGCTGAGCTGCACGGCGCACGCCTTCCGTATTCCTCGCAGACGGGCGTCGTAGCGTCCTGCCGCGAGTTCGTTGATGAGCTTCCTTGCTTGCGACATGGCCAAAGAGTGTGTCCGGGTTGCCGACCTAGCCTTCGCGCTTCCCACCCCAAGCAACGGGTGTGCCCTTCTGCACGGCGCGGAGGCCGCCTCCTTCACGCTCGCGTGTGGAGCACGCGAGCGCCGCCCAGCGCGATCAGGATCATCGACGTGCCGCCGGTCAGGAGGCTGATTCCGACGAGCAAGCCGAGCACCCTCGCGGCGGTGGTGACGCCGCCCGTGACGATCAGCACCCCGAGCCCGAGCGCCAGGATGCCGTCGAACACGAGCCACCCCGAGCCCCGCAGCCCGCGGTGCTGATAGGCGCGGACGAGCTTGAGCGCGCCCTCGGCGGCGAAGTACGCCGAGGCGAGCACCATCAGCGCGAGCTTGCCGGTCATCGGGAAGGCCACGAGGAGAAGGCCGAACGCCACCTGCACCAGGGCGCTCACGAGCTCCCAGCCGGCCCCGGCCCAGCCGCGGCTCTGGATGGCGTGACAGCCCTCGGCCACGCCGGCGACCACGATCAACCAGCCGAGCGCGATGGCGGCGACCCGAGAGGCGACGAAGGGCAGGAGGAACGCGAGCACCCCGAGCACCATCGAGGTCACGCCGATCGCGAGGAACCAGCCGCGGTTCTCCCGCACGGTGTGAAGGTCGACCGGCGCAAAGCGTAGCGGCTTCGTGGACTCTTCGAGCGGACCAACCATGGGCACCCCTCTGGTTCGTGGAGCACGCGTATCCCGTCGGTCCCCCGCCCCACGCGGACGAGGTGGCCGGGACCGCGTCCTCTTTGAGCATCGTCGTCGAGCCTCGTCTTCGAGCATCGTCCGTGCCAGCGCGCCGGCGGGAACATTGTGCCTGGCGCTCGCGGGAGACGTCACGGCCGAGGGCGGCCAGGAGCGCACCGCCTCATCAGCAGGCGATTGCCCGCGCGGCCCTGACGCGCGGAGCGGCCGCCCTTCGAGCCCCGCTTCGCGCGATTTTCACGCTTGCGCGTCGACGTGAGCGACCGGCGATCCCGCGCCGGGCCTTCCGGCGTCGCGCTGGCCTTCCGCGCCCTCCGCATCGACGCGCCGAACGCGCTCCGTGCCGCGGATCACGGGCAGAAGGTGACCTCGAAGCTCGTCTCCGACGAGCAGGCGTGGAGCCCGGCGGCGTCGTCGTAAGCATAGCTGTACGCGGTGGGGCACATCTGGTGCATCCGGATCACGTAGTCCGTGTGCTCCACGCTCCGCGGATCCGCGGTGTTCCGGCACGCGTCCGACGTCATGCACCCTCGCTCGGCGGTGCACTGGCCCGTGGCCGGATCGATGGGCGTCGGGCAGCAGAGGTGGAGCCCGGGATCGGCGCTCTCCGGCTGACCCAGGCCCCAGGGCGCCGGGTAATTCCACTTCTTGCACGGGGCCATGCAGCCGACCACGACGCCGTTTCTGTCGCGCACCCGGAGGTCCTGGTGCGCGTATCCGGGAAACTGGCCGTTGCCGAGATCCTCGTCGCCGGGGCAGAGCGAGAGCGACAGCCCGGAGCAGTCCGAGGTGATGCAGCTGCCCTGCTCGGCGCCGGCGCCCTTGGGGACGACCTTGAAGGGCAGCGTGTAGCCGTCCACCTGGCTGAGGTTGTACCAGGTCTGGTCCGCGCTGCCCCTGGGCGCGAAGGTGGCCTCGAACTTCGACTCGATCGGCGGCTGACAGCCGCCCGCCGGACAAGGGGCGACGCTGTCGCCCGTGGTGCAGTTGCGGCCGCCGTCGTCACAGCCGGTCTTCGGCCAGAAGCGCGTCGCGCTGATGCCGCCGTCGGGCACGTCGTAGGTGTACGCGGCGCCCCGGGTGAGCTTGACGTTCTGCGGGCCCTGCACGTTGGTCGAGTGGGCGACCCAGATCGGCGCCGAGCAGTTGTTGACGATCGTGAGGGTGCGGGCGCCGGAGCCGGTGGAGGAGCCGCCGCTCACCTTGTCGAGCGTCCAGCGCTGGTTGGTGGTGCCGCCGTAGGGATACTGGAGGATATCCGTCCCGTCGGCGGCGTTGCCCCACGCGAGGTCGACGACCTGATCGGTGTGGCGCGCGTGGATGCTGAACTGGTTGCCCCCGCGATTCACGAGCTTCCACTGCTGGTTGGCGCCGCCGACATAGGTCCACTGGTGGATGACCGCGTTCGGCGCGGTGCTCACGTCGCGCACGTCGAGGGCCTTGTTGCTGCCCACGTTGACGATCTTCCAGTAGCCGTCGGTCGTCGGGGAGATGTGGAATTTCTGCGCGTTCGTCCCGTTGCAGGTCCACTGCTGCATCCGCGTGCCGTCGGCGGTGCTGGCCCCGGGCACGTCGAGGCACTTGTTCGTGGCGACCGAGCGGATGACGTAGTCCCCCTCGGTGACGCTGGACACGAGCAGCGCGTCCGCGTCCTCGGCGCTGGCCTCGGTCCGCGCCGCCTCGTCGTCGGCGACGAGACACCCGCCCAGCAGCACGATCCACCCCAGCGCCAGCGACAGACCCCCCACCGCGATCTTGCGAGCCATGATGCCCTCCTCGTGGTTGCGATGCGCCCTGGATGCCGGCGCGACCGCTGGTCGAGGCGCCAGTGCACGCGACGTTCCACGCCGGCGGCGCGGGCGCGCGCGGCCAGGCCGCGGGCGCGCACGGCCAGGCCGCCGAGGCTCCACCGGGCGTCGCCGAGATCCGGCGGGCCCGGGGGCGATCCGCGGGATCGCCCCTCGCCAGCGCGAGGCGATCCGCGCGATCACCCTCCGGCCTCGAGGGGCGATCCCGCGGAGCGCTCCCGCGCCGCGCAGCAAACCGGCGTTGGGCGCATCACAGTCCCGCGTGGAAGCCATTTACCCACGTGGTGCGCGGGTGTTATTCAACGATGATGGGCAGTGACGACGATCGCGGTCACGGGCTGCCCATCCCGCAGAAGCTCTATGGCCGAGACGCGGAGATCGCGGCGCTGCTCGCGGCGTGGGAGCGGGCGAGCCGGGGCGCCGCCGAGCTCGCGCTGATCTCCGGTCACGCCGGCATCGGCAAGTCGGCGGTGGCGAGCGAGCTGCACCGGGCGATCGCCGGGCACGGCGCGCGCTTCATCTCGGGCAAGTTCGACCAGTTCAACCGGAGCGTCCCGTACGCCTCGCTGGCGCAGGCGTTGCGGGAGCTCGCGCGGCACCTGCTCACCGAGCGCGGCGAGGCGCTCTCGCGCCTGCGGCGCAAGCTCGCGACCGCCCTCGGCCAGAGCGGCCAGGTCCTCGTCGACCTGCTGCCGGAGCTGGAGCTCATCATCGGCCCCCAGCCGCCCGTGCCCGAGCTCGGGGCGGCCGAGTCCCAGAACCGGCTCGACCTTGTATTTCAGAGCTTCCTGCGCGTCTTCGCCACGGCGGAGCACCCGCTGGTCCTCTTCCTCGACGATCTGCAGTGGGCGGATCTCGCCTCGCTCCGGCTCCTCACGCTGCTCCTGTCGGATCCGGAGCGCGGCCACCTGCTCGTGATCGGCGCCTACCGCGACGACGAGGTCGACGCGGGACACCCGCTCTCCGCGGCTCGGGCGGAGCTCCGGAAGGCGGGGGCGAGCATGGTCGAGATCACCCTCGATCCGCTGCGCCCCGCGGACGTCAATCAGCTCCTCGCCGACGCGCTCGGCTGCGGCCCGGAGCGGTCCGCCGCGCTGGCGACGCTCGTCCTCGACAAGACCCAGGGGAACCCCTTCTTCATCAATCAGTTCCTCGTCTCGCTCTACAAGGACCGCCTGATCGCCTTCGATCCGCAGTCCGGCGCGTTCTCCTGGGATCTCGATCGCATCCGGAGGGCGGGGATCACGGACAACGTGGTCGATTTCATGGCGAAGAAGCTGCGGCGTCTCTCGCCGAGCGCGCAGCGGGTCCTCACGCTCGCCGCGTGCATCGGCCACAAGTTCGACCTCGGCACGCTCGCGCTGGTCGACGAGCGGCCGCCCGAGGCCACCGCCGCCGATCTCCGGGAGGCGCTCCGGGAGGGCGTCGTCCTGCCTGCGGACGCCGAGCACCGGTACGTCCGCGCCGCGCCCGACCACGGCGGCGAGGGCGGGCTGCCGGCCGGGGACATCGACGCCTCTTACCGGTTCTTGCACGATCGCGTGCAGCAGGCGGCCTACTCGCTCGTCGACGAGGACCGCAAGCAGGACCTGCACCTCCGGATCGGGCGCCTCATGCTCGCGCGGCGGGAGCTCGGCGAGCGGGACGAGCACCTGTTCGACACGGTGAACCACCTGAACCTCGGCGCCTCGCGGATCGCCTCGCCGGACGAGCGGACCATCCTCGCGCGCCTGAACCTCGCCGCCGGCATGAAGGCGAAGGCGTCGGCCGCCTACGACGTGGCCGCCGGCTACTTCGGCGCCGGCGTGTCGCTCGTCGACGAGGAGGGGTGGGAGCAGGACTACGAGCTCGCGTTCGCGCTCCACCTCGAGGGCGCCGACTGCGGGTTCCTGAGCGGCCGCTCGGCGGAGGCCGAACCGCTGTTCAACGTCTCCCTGACCCGCGCCAGGACCGACCTCGATCGCGCGCACGTCTACGCCCGGCGCATCTTGCTCTTCAACACCGTCGCGAGGTTCGACGAGTCCGTGCGCTGCGCGCGCACGGCGCTCGCCCTGCTCGGGATCGAGCTGCCCGAGCGCGAAGACCGGATCCGGGCGGCCCTCGCGGCGGAGCTCGCCGAGGTGCCGCGCAACCTGGCGAGCCGCCAGATCACCGAGCTGTTCGACGCCCCGGAGCTCAAGAGCCCCGAGCACAAGGCCGCGCTGACGATCCTCACGAACGTGAGCGCCGCCATCCTCGGCGCGGAGCCGTCCCTCCACGCCCTCGTGTGCGTCAAGCACGCCAACATCTCGCTCAAGCACGGCCACGCGGAGGTCTCCGCCTGGGGATATCTGATCTACGCGATCGTCCTGATCGAGCAGGGCCGGTACGCGGAAGCCTACGAGTTCGGCAGGCTCGCGATGGATCTCGACGAGAAGATGGGCTGCGCCGTGATGTCGTCCAAGGTGAAGTCGAGCTTCGCGGTGTTCATCTCGCCCTATCGGGAGCCGCTCCGGCGGTCGTTCGCGTACCTGGCGCAGGCGCACCGGGACGGGCGCGAAACGGGGGACTTCCAGTTCGCCAGCTACTCCCTCCTCCACGGGGTCACGAGCCGGCTGAGCCACGGCGTCGCCCTCGGCGCGGTGTCCGAGGAGATCGAGCGGTTCCTCCCGTTCTTGCAGCGGACGAGAGACGTGATGTCGGGCCTCATCGTGACCTCGTCGAAGCAGATGATCGCGAACCTGCGAGGCTGCACGCTGGGTCACCACACCCTGAGCGACGGCGTCTTCGACGAGGACGAGTTCAGCGCGACGCTGGGCGCGCCGAACCACGAGTTCATGGCGGCGTTCTATCATATCCAGAGAGCGCAGCTCGCGTTCCTCTACGGCGACCACGAGCGCGCCCGCGCGCTCATCGCCCTGGCGGAGCCGCTGCGCCCGCACCTGGCGAACATGTGGATGTCGACCGAGGTCCCGTTCTACGCGAGCCTCATCCTGCTGGCGCTCTGCCCGAAGGCGCCGGGCGCCGAGCAGGCGCGCTACGCGAGCGAGATCGCGCGCCACGCGGCCGACGTCGCGGCGTGGGCGGAGAGCTGCCCGGAGAACTTCCGCCACAAGCATCTCCTGATCTCCGCCGAGCGCGCGCGCGTCTCGGGGGACGACGCTGCGGCGACGGATCTCTACGAGGAGGCGATCAGGGCCGCTCAGGAGAGCGAGTTCCTGCACCACGAGGCGCTCTCGAACGAGCTCGCCGCGCGGTTCCACCTGGCGAAGGGGCGGACGAAGATCGCGCGCATGTACATGGCCGACGCCGTCCACGGCTACGCGCGGTGGGGCGCGGAGGCCAAGGTCGCGCAGCTCCATGAGACGTACGCGGAGCTCACGCCGCGGGGGCCCGCGGCGGAGACGGCGAGGCCTCCGCGCCGGACGATGAACCCCGAGCCCGGCGCCACCTCGATCGAGGACAGCCCACTGTACGGCGCGCTGGAGGAGAAGGTCCGGGAGCGCACGGCAGCGCTGGAGGAGGCGCAGGCGAAGGTGATCCGGCTGGAGCGCGAGGTCGCCGAAAAGCGGATGGCGGGCGGCTTCGCGCGCGAGATCGAGGACGCGCTGGCGGGCGCGAAGCTGGCGCTCGCGAGGGCGCTCGGACAGGACGAGTCGAGCTCGCGACCGTGCCTCACCTTCGACTCGGGGGTGGAGCTCGGCAAGCTGCACGAGGAGCTGAGCCTGCGCTTCTCCGACGAGGAGATGGAGCGGATGAGCGGGCGGCTCCAGCACATCTTCGAGAACCAGGAGGAGCTCGACGCCGCGCTGAGGCTCGCGTTCAAGGCGACGGACCACGCGCTCGCCGTCGCCAGGGAGATCATCCGCCTCTCCGCTGAAGCCCACGGCGGATAGACCTGCGAACGGACGCCGCCGAGGCGCCCAGGCACGCTATCCTCGGCGCATGGCCAAGAAGCGAGACCTCGTCGTCAACGACCTCGCGCGTTACGAGAAATCGTCGGAGCGCCTCGTGCTCGAGGACTACTCGAGCTGCGAGGTCCCGGCGGGGTGCGGCGGCGGGATCCTTCGCTGGATCGATCCGCAGGAGGCGCTGCCGCTGACGCTGCGCCTCTGGACGGCGGGCAAGGCGGAGGTCTTCTTCGACGGCGCGCCCGTGCGATCGAGCCGGATCCAGGCCCGCCCGGGCGCGCACGTCCTCGCGGTCGCCATCCGAGCCGCGGACGACGCGCCCGCCCGGCTCGCGCTCTCCCTGCGCTACAGCGACGAGGCCGACACCCGCGCCCCGCTCGAGCCCCGGCGCGACAGGTCGATCGGGCGCACGCTCGACGTCCGCTCGGGCGCCGGCGCGGCGATCGTCGGGACCACCCGCGACCCCGGCGGCGACGCGTGGAAGCTGCCCGGCTTCGACGAGCGCGGCTGGCGCGCGCTCGCGCCCGCGCAGGGCAGCGCCGGCTGGCACTTCAACGACCTCATGAGCCGTGGAGCGCGCGCCGTCGGGCTGCCGGACGCGCAAGGCGACCTCTGGGCCCGGTGCTCGTTCGACGTCGACCTCGGGGGCGCGCCGTGACCGCGCGCCCGCCGCTCGTCCTCGTCCCGCAGCACTTCGGGTCGACCGTCTTCGACCGCCGCACGTCGCGTTACCTGCCGTTCGATCACGAGACCACGGACATCCTGCTCCGCGCCCGCGCGACCCCGATCGGCGCGATCGTCGACGCCGCGCCGCCCGAGCGCCGCGGCGCGCTCGCCGCGTTCGCCTCCGCCTTCTACGAGCGGGCCTTCTTCACGCACGACCTCCTCTTCGACGGCGTCGCGCTCGACGTGACGCCGCCCGCCGATCACCTCACCGGGCCGCTGGCCGTGCACCTCGAGGTCGTCGCCGCGTGCAACCTCGCCTGCGCGCACTGCTTCGCGGGCGAGCTCCCGCGCCGGGAGCCGCCGCTCACCCTCGCCGAGCTGGACACGCTGTTCGCCTCGCTCGCGCGCCTCGGCTCGTTCCGGCTGGGCCTCACCGGCGGCGAGCCGCTGCTCCGCAAGGATCTGTTCGACATCCTCGATCTCGCGACCTCGCACGGCCTGCACCCGTGCCTCACCACGAACGCGCTCCTCCTCACCGAGGAGACCGCGAAGAAGCTCGGCGAGCGCTCGCTCGTGTGGCTCAACGTCAGCCTCGACGGCGCCACGGCCGCGACGAACGACGCCGTCCGCGGCGAAGGCACGTTCGCGCGCGTGCTGGAGAAGGTCGCCATGCTCCGCGAGCACGCGCGCTTCTCGCTCGCGTTCACGATCATGCGCCATAACGCGTCCGAGGCGGCGGCGTTCGCCGAGCTGGCCGCGGCCGCCGGCGCGCACACCGCTGTGTTCCGGCCGCTCTACCCGGTGGGCGCCGCCGGGTCGCGCGCCGAGCTGTGGCCCTCGTTCGACGATTACGAGGCCGCGCTGGGCGCCCTCTGGACGCTCGGCGCGACCGGCGACGGCCGCGCCACGGCCGCGCGCGCGATCGACCCCTTCTCGCCGAGGAGCCGCGGCGAGACGCGGGCCGTCGTGCACGACAACTGGGGCTGCGGCGCTGGCAACACCGTGTGCTCCATCTCGGTCGGCGGCGACGTGAACCCGTGCAGCTTCCTCGGCCCCGGCTTCGTCGCCGAGAACCTCCGCCGCGCCCCCTTCGAGCACATCTGGCGCGAGAGCGAGCGCTTCCGCGCCATCCGCGGCCTCCCCGGCGACGGCGCCGGCACCGCCTCCTTCGGCGGCGGGTGCCGCGCGCGCTCGCTCGTCATGGCCGGCGACGTGAACGCCCCCGATCCGTGGCTCGCGCGGCACGAGGCGGCGCCGCAGCGCCACAACCCGCTCACCGTGCTGCGCGCGCAGCGGAGGCTCGCGTGAGCGCGCCCGACCCGACCTGGCTCCTGTCCGCGGACCGCGAGCTCCCCTCGGCCGCGGAGCTCCTCGGCCTCGCCGCGCGCCTCGCCGGGGAGGGGCGCCTCGAGCTGGCCGCCACCGCCTGCGACGCCGCCTTCGGCCTCGCGCCCGGGGACCCGGCGCTCGCCGAGGCGCGCGCCCGCCTGCTCGATCGGCTCCAGATCGAGGAGCACGGCCTCGTGTTCCGCTACGTGCCCGCGGGCCCATTCCTCATGGGCGCGGACGACGGCGACCCCGACGAGCGGCCCGTGCACCCGGTGGAGCTCGGCGCGTTCTGGATCACCGACGTGCCGATCACCTGGGCCGCGTACCACGCGCTCATCGGCTGGCCGCCCCCGCCGGACGGCGGGCCTCCGTCGAAACCGACGAGGGAGGGCAAGATCGACGCGGACGCGTTCCGGGTCTACAACGACGGCAAGATTCGCCGGCAGTACTGCGAGAGCGAGACGGTCCGCGCGCACGACTGGCATGCCCATGCGCCGGACGCCGAGTGGCGGTCGGGCGGCCGTGTCATGACGGCGCGCGAGCTGTTCGGGGAGGTCGCGCGCGGCGATCCGGCGCGCCCGTGGACCTACGATCAGAAGCCCATGGTCGCGGTCCGGTGGGATCAGGCGGTGGCGCTCGGCGATTCGCTCTCCGCAGAACAGGAGCAGGTCAGCTATCGCTTGCCGACCGAGGCCGAGTGGGAGAAGGCCGCGCGCGGCGGCCTCGTCGGCTGCCCGTACCCCTGGGGGGACGCGCCGCCGTCCCCGGCGCTCTGCGATTTCGATCGGTTCGAGGAGTTCTCGCTCCGCCCGCCGCGCAGCTTCCCGCCCAACGGATATGGCCTGTTCGGCATGAGCGGCGGCGTCCGCGAGTGGACGGGCGACGGCTACGACGCGCTCTATTATGCCGAGGGCCCGCGCGCCGCCCCGGTCGGGCCGGCCGCCGCGAAGCAGCGCGTCCTGCGCGGGGGTTCCTGGGCCGACTGCGCGTGGGCGGTGCGCGTCTCGTTCCGGATGGGCAGTCCCCCGGATCTGCACGGCGACCCCACGATCGGCTTCCGGCTGTGCCGCGTCGCGCGCCCCGGGTGAGCGCCTCTTCGTGGACCCCTGCCCCCCTTCGATGCATGGATAAAGCTGTTGCATCAGCGTCGTTGGGGGGAGCTAACCGCGCTAGCCTAGAGCGACAGACGGGTTGAAACGGCGGAACAGGTCGTGGAAGCCGCAGGCGGCGCGACCGGCGCGTCAGGGCTCGCCGGCGAGCTTCTTCACCGCGGCGAGCAGGAGGTCCGGCTTGAACGGCTTGATGATCCAGCCCTTCGCGCCGGCCTTGCGGGCCTTGTCGATGAGCTCGGGCTGCCCCTCGGTCGTGAGCATGAGGATCGGCACGCCGGACGCGAGGCCCTTGTCCCGCAGGCTCTCCAGCATCTCGATGCCGTTCATCACGGGCATGTTCACGTCGGCGATGATCATCGCCAGATCGCCCTTGTGGGCGTTGACCGCCGCGACCGCGTCCCGGCCGTTGTCCGCCTCCACGATGCTGTAGCCCGCCCCGGACAGGAGAATGCCGACCTGCTGGCGGACCGTGTTCGAATCCTCGACGAGAAGAATTTTCTTGGCCATCTGTCGTATCTCCTTCGGCGCGCGCGGTCCGCGGCTCAGAACAGCAGCACTTCCCCCTCGCGCTGCGGATCGGGCATGTCGACCTCCTCGAGCTCCAGCGCCGTGTCGGGGGCCATCGCGTCGAACAGCACGGCGAGCCGGTCGGTCCCGGCGTCGAAGAGGAGCCGCCGGAAGCCCTCGCTCTGCTCCTCCCGGGCGCGCAGGTGCTCGCCGATCGCGGCGCTCGGCGTCGAGAGCACGATGATGAGCCCGAGGTGGCGCAGCCGGTTCTTCACCCGCCCGAGGAGCTGGTTCGCGAGCTCGCTCGCCCAGTCGCACACCATGTCCTCGTCGAGCTGGCGCCGCCCTCGCAGCGGGTGGCAGCGGGTGATGAGCGCCACGGGAGCGACGATCGTCAGGCTCCCGCGGAGGTGATCGCCCGTGAAGCCGATGAACGAGACCACCGCGTTGCCCGGCGTCGCCTCGGAGTCCTGGTGCTCCAGGAGCCGCAGCTCGACGCCGTTGTCGCGAAACAGGTGGACGCACGACGCCGCGAGCTCGTCATAGATGCGGTGCCAGCTCTCCGAGTTCATTGCGCTCTCCTCGATCTGTCGCTGTCCATGGTCGACGCGCTCATCGCGACACCCGATCCGGGCGGCTCGCGCCCGGCGGGGGGGCCCGCGCTCGATCCGCGCGGAGGGCCGGCGAGGGGCGCGCCGCGCCGGCTCGACGGCGGCAGCGGCGCGCCGGCCGCGTCCCCGAGCTCCCGGGGGAACCGGAAGCGGAAGGTCGTCCCCTGCCCTCGCTCGGTCTCGATCTCCACCCGGCCGCCGAGCCGGCGGCACTCGTAGAGCGCGACGCCGAGGCCGACGCCGCGGCCGGAGACGTCCGTGACCTCCTCGGCGGTGGTGAAGCCGGGCGAGAACAGCGCGGCCTCGAGATCCCGCCGCGTAGCGTTCGGCAGCCCGACCGCCCCGGCCTTCTCGCGCACGCGCTCCCAGTCGATGCCGGCGCCGTCGTCGCCCACCTCGATGAGGACCTCGTCCGCCGTCGCGCGCGAGCGGAGCGTGAGCGCGCCGCGCGGCGGCTTGCCGGCCGCCTCGCGCGCCTCCGGCCGCTCGATCCCGTGGTCCATCACGTTGCGCACGACGTGCCCGAGCGCCTGCCACATCGCGGCGAAGCGCGGCGCGGGGAGCCGGACGCCGCCCGCGTCGATGCGCACGTCGGGCCTCGGCTTGCCGAGCTTCCGCGCGAGCGTCTCGGCCTGATCCTTCATCCGGTTGAACCGCACCTCCGTGCGCTCGTCGCGGAGGGCCGCGATGGCCCGCTCGAGATCGGCGTGGTCGCGCCGCTCCTGCACCATCGCGAGCAGGGCCTCGACCTCCGCGTCGTCGACGTCGACGCGCGAGGCCTGCGCCGCCCCGGCGAGCAGGCCGCCTACCCGCGCGACGAACGCGGACCACGCGTCCTTCAGCGCGTCGATCTGCTCGTCGGGCGGCAGCGAGCGCTCCTCGACGACGAAGCTCTCGATCTCGTGCGCCACCTTCGCCACGCTCGTCACGTCCCAGAGCCCGGCGTTCCCCTTGATCGTGTGCACGAGGCGCATCACGTGGTCCACGTCGGCGATGCTCCGCGCGCTCACCGCGTCGACGAGCTTGCTCGTGTCGCTCACGAACCCGAGGAGCCCGAGCCGGTCCTTCACGGCGCGCTCGAACACCTGGACGTGCTCGCGCTGCCGCTCGGCCTCCCGCAAGGAGTCCATCGTGGCCGTGACGTCCGTGATCACCATCAGCGCGCCGCTGAACTGGCCGTCGTGGGACAGGATCGGCTTGAAGCCGAGCGTGAGGTGGCGGCCCTCGCGGTGCAGGGCCTTCGGCAGCTGATCGAGGACGACCTCGAGCGGGAGGAAGTCGTCGCACGCGGCCTCCCACCCCATCGTGAGCAGCGCGCGGGCCCGGGGGTCGTGGCCGGCGATGCGCTCGGCGAAGTGCTCGTCGTGCGCCGGCACGCCGAAGAGGCGCTCGAAGGCGGCGGAGCGCGCGGGCTCCATCGTGCCGTCGCGGTGGATCGTCACGAGGGCCTGATCGACGTTGTCGAGCACGAGGCGCATCTCCCGGTTGCGCTCCGCGAGCTCGCACGTCCGCTGGGCGACGGTGGCCTCGAGGTTCTGCCGGTGGCTCTCCAGGGCCTCGTCGCGCGCCTGGATGCCCGCCAGCATCTCGTTGAAGGCGTCGGTGAGCGCCCCGAACTCGTCGTCGGCGGTCTTGCGGGCGCGCGTCGTGTAGTCGCGCGTCCGCCGGACGTGGGCCGCGGCCTCGCCGAGGACCTCGAGCGACCGGGACAGCCCCCGCACGAGCACGAGCGCGAGCGCGCCCGACACGAGCAGCACGACCCCGGAGACCGCGATGCCGTTGAGCACCGTCCTCCGCGTGTCCGCGACCTTGTCGGAGGCGGCGCGCCGCATGCCCGCGATCGCCTCGTGCTCGATCGCGGCGAGCCGGTCGAGGCGCCCTTGCTGCGCGTCGAACCACGCGTCGTGGTCGATGGCCAGCTCCTCGTCCGTCGACGCGATCGCCGCGGCGCGCAGCTCGTCCGCGCGCCGCACGCGCGGGTCGTCACGGGCGGCGTCGTGGAGCGCCCGCGCCGGCTCCGACGCGTTGGCCAGGAACATCTCGCGATAGAGCTGCTCCTCCGTCATCAGCGTCACGAGCGTCTTGAAGGCGCCCGGCTCGAACTGCGTCGACGCGAAGGCGTGGGCGAGCAGCGCGTGCTGGCGGCTGGCGCGCTCGGCGAGCTCGTGCACGGCGACGATCGACTGGATCCTCCGCAGGAGCTCGCCCTCGTCGCTCAGCTCGGAGAGCCCGGCGTTGGCCCGGATCAGGCTCGCGTTGATGCCGCCGAAGATCTTCAGGGCGCTGTCGAGCGGCGCCGCCTTCGCGTCGGCCTGGCGCCGGAACGCGCCGAGCTCGCCGACGTGGGCGCGCGCGTCGGCGAGGTCGCGCGCGAGCCGGGACGGCAGGCGGGAGAGATCGCGCTCGGCCAGGAACGCGTCGAGGTGGGCGAGGCTCTCGTCGGTCGCCGCCCGCGCGGTCTCGAGCTGGGCGCTCGCGCGCGCGAGCGCCACGGCGCGCTGGAACGGCCGCGCGGCGCCCCGCGCGGCCTCGGCGTCCCGCGCGTCCGGCGGCCGGATCTCCAGCCCCTCGACCAGCGCGGTCCACGCCCGCTCCCTCTGGAGCGCGTGCAGCGGCTGCGCCATGATCGACGAGAGCTGCGCGAGGTCCTCAATCGAGCCGATCGCCGCCGCCCTCGCGGCCTGCTGCCGCGCGTCGCCCGCGATCATCGCCGCGAGCAGCAGGGCGCCGACGACGGGCACGCCGGCGAGCGACCACAGCTTCAGACGAATCGACGCCTTACGCAAGGTAGGCATGCCCCCGTTTCCTCGACGCGGCCTCTGCGGCGCGACGACGGCTCGCCTTCTCTACAGCGAGACGCCCCGCGAGCACGCATGAAATCGCGCGCCGTGTCCTCACGTTGGCCCCAAAAGGATTGAAGCTGACGAGCGACCGGCGAGGCGCGCGGACGCGGCCGTCATCGCCGCGCCTTCGCGCACCATGTGCGTCTTCCTGATTCAGGCTCTTTCTTGTTGCGACGTTTCACTGGCCGTGTTCTGCGGACCCGGGCGGATCGCGTTGTTTCCCCGCGGCATCGACGCTGTGTATGCTACGCGTGAAGGTCGCGAGTCCGCAAGAGCGCGCGCGGCGCCGCGCCTGTACCGCAATGGAAGCTCTTCGGACAGGGAGAGAGCAATGATCATGGGTCGGAGTTCACCGCGGCGAGCGCGAGCAGAGCGCCTCGCGCGCGCTTCGAGCGCTGCGATCGCAGGGGTGCTTGTCACGGCATCTCTCGCGCACGCGCAGAGCCCTGCCGCCGGCGTCGCCCCGCGGCCCGCTGCGCCTGCGCCGCCTGCGGCCGCCGCTGCGCCTGCGCCCCCTGCGCCCGCCGCTGCGCCTGCGCCCGCCGCTGCGCCTGCGCCCGCCGCTGCGCCTGCGCCCGCCGCTGCGCCTGCGCCCGGCGCGGCCGCCGCCGCGGCTGGGCCCGCCGCTGCGCCCGCGCCGCCCGCTGCGCCTGAGACGGGCGCGGCCGCCGCCGCGCCTGCGGCCGACGCTGCGCCCGCCGCGGCCGGAGAGGCTGCCATCCTCGCGCGGCTCGAGGCGGCGGAGAAGCGCTCGGCGGACCTCGAGAAGCGCCTCGCGGCGATCGAGGACGCGCAGGTCGCGCCGGCGCAGGATGAGGGCAGAGAGCTACTCCAGCTCTACGGGTTCATCGACGTCGGCGTCCAGCGTACGTGGGCACCGGAGAACTCGGGACTCGCGGCCGCCCTCCCGCAGGCCAACGCCCTGAACTTCGTCGTGGGGAATTTGAACCTCTACCTCGACGCGCAGCCGAGCGATCATTTTCGCTTCCTCGGGGAGCTGCGGTTCACGACCGCGCCCGGCGGCGCCCCGGTCCCGGTGACGACGCCGCTGCCGCCCGACGTCGCGTACCGGATGACCACGCAGGAGTACGGTGCCTTCGACTCGACGTCGGTCGCGCTCGGCTCGCCGACCTTGTATGGCGGGCTGGTGTCGATCGAGCGCGCCCACATCGACTGGACGCGCTTCAACCTCTTCAAGGTGCGCGTCGGGCAGTTCTTCACCCCGATCGGCATCTACAACGTCGACCATGGGAGCCCGGTGCTCATCACCGCCGCCATCCCGTATTTCATCACGTCGCGCCTGTTTCCCACGCGGCAGACCGGGGTGATGATCTACGGCAATGCGTTCGCGGGCCCGTGGGAGCTCGGGTACAACGCGTACGTGAGCAACGGTCGCAACGAGAACGCGCCGTTCGCCTTCGACGACAACCGCGGGTTCGGCGGCCGCCTGCACGCCAGCTACGAGGACCCCGGCAAGCTGACCTTGAAGCTCGGGGCGTCGTTCATCGCGAGCCACGCTCGCGACTGGGTCGTCGATTACAAGCTCAACGCCCCCGGTCCGGACATCCATTCGACGTGGTCCTTCCAGGAGTACACCGGCGCCGGAGACGTCTCGCTCGACATCGGGAAGACGCGCGTGCGCGCGGAGGCGGCGGTCGTCCGCGTGGTGTACGACGAAGGGAAGCGCCAGGGGGGATTCGGGTCCTACGCGCCGGACGCCTGGAAGACCTCCACGTATGCCGTGGCGGCGCACCGGCTGGATTTCCTGAACATGGAGCCGTTCGTCATCGGCGCCATGCTGCACGCGCCGTTCCTGGGGCACGACACGATGTTCCAGGTCGGCGGCGGTCTGAACTTCTACATCACGCCGGACGTCACGCTTCGGACCCAGGTGCTGCGCACGATCATGACCGTCCTGCGCGAGCAGGAGAGCACGGCGCCGGCGCTCCCGTCGCCGGAGGACTTCCACACCACGGCCGCGCTCGCTCGTCTGATTCTGGCCTTCTGAGAGAGGTTCAACGCAATCATGAAGCGTTTATCCCTTCTGCTCCTCCTGGCCTTGCTCGGCATGACCCCGTCGGTCTCGTCCTTCGCCGACGCGGATGAGATCGTCGTCGTCGTCAACCAGGCCAATCCCGTGAGGTCGGCCGGGCGCGACACGCTCCGCCCGATCTTCCAGACGACGCGCACGGAGTGGTACGGCAAGTCGGCGGTGCCCGTGAACCTCCCCGAGGACTCCCCGCTGCGGCAGCGCTTCGACATGGCGGTGCTGGGGCTCGATCCCGACGGCGTCGCCCGCTACTGGATCGATCGGAAGATCCGCGGCGGCGAGCGGCCGCCGCGCAAGGTGCCGACGGCGAGCGCCGTCCTCCGCGCGGTGGGCGAGGAGGCGGGCGGCATCGGGTACGTCGCTGCCAGCGATCTCAACCCGACCGTCAAGGTGATCGCGCGCATCCGCGACGGACAGGTGGTGCCGCCGTGAGCCGGTCGAGAGAGGAACGAACGATGGATATCCAGCCGTCTTGCCTGTTGCTGCCCAGCCGCCGCGGCGCCTTGGCTTCTGCGCTCGTCGTCACGTGCGCGGCGCTGCTGGCGGGGTGCTGGGATTCCGATCCTTGCGATCCGGGCCAGCTCGTCGTGTGGAACGTCTGCTCTGACCCTCTCCCGCCGATCCCCCCCACCACGGCCAGCGGCAGCGCCACCGGGACGGGGAGCGCCACGGGCACCGGCGGTGACGGCGGTGACGGGGGCGCCACGGGCACCGCCGGCGGAGGTGGTGACGACGGCGCCACGGGCACCGGCGGCAGCGGCGGTGACGGTGGCGCGATGGGCACCGCCGGCGGGGGTGGCGGCGGCGGAGGTCCCTAGGCTAGAGCGGTGTTCAGCTGGTCCTGGTACACCGTCTCTCGTCTCCGTCATCCGCCCTCCCTCTTCCGTCTCCCCTCTTCCGTCTCCCCTCTTCCGTCTCCCCTCTTCCGTCTCCCCTCTTCCGTCTCCCCTCTTCCGTCTCCCCTCTTCCGTCTCCCCTCTTCCGTCTTCGTGCGCGTGCGCGTGCGCGATTCGCCCGGAGTCAGCGCGCACGCGCACGCGCACGCAGAAGCGCACGGAGACGAGAGACGGGGGACGAGCGACGGGGGACGAGCGACGGGGGACGAGCGACGAACCACGGAAGATGTCTGCATTGATCCCGAGCGAAAACCGCGTCGCCCGTCCGTCCGTCGCTCCCCGCCCCGGCCACCCGCGCCGCCGAGCGGCGGTCGCCCGCACAGGAGACGGGCCCAGATCGGCGTTTTCGGCGCGCAAGCGTGCTCCTGCACGCTGAGCACCGAAAACGTCGAGATGGGCCCGTATCCGAAGCGGGCGACCGCCGCTCAGAAGAGGATGACTTTGCCGTCGAGGGGGAGCGGGGACGCGTTCGAGAACACCAGGGAGCTCTCGTCGAAGTCGCCGCTCAACGTGACGAGCACCTCGCCCTTCAATGTCCTGAAAGAATAACAGCACTGCTGCTTACAGCTCCGGCCCCGGCGCTCCACGTCGCTCGGGTGGCGCAGCTGCGGCAGCTCGGTCTGAAGCGCTATCTGGAACCGGGCGAGGCGGCTCTTCACCTTCCCCATGAGCTGATTGGCCACCTCCCGCATCCAGTCGCCGACGCCGTCGACCATGGGCGGCACCCCCGTCATGGCGCGAAACACGCCCTGGTTCGCGGACAGCGCCAGAAAGCCGGAGAAGCCGCGCGCCGAGAACTCCACCGTGCTCGCGGGATCGGTGTGAAGGCGCACCTCCTCGCGGCTATCCCCGGTATTCGCCGGCGCGATGGCGACGCCGTAAAAGTGAAAGAGCTCCACGGTCGCGCCCTGAACGAGGACGTCGATCGTCCGCACCTTGCGCGACGCGGGCGGCCGAGACGAAGGCGAAGGCGGAGGCGACGGCTCGCTGGGCGGGCTGGGGCGCCCCGACGAGGGCGGCGGGGGCCGCTGCGAGGAGCTCGGGGCGCGACGATCGGTGCTCGGGCGTTCATGGATGCTAGGCCCGGGCCGCGCCTCGGACTGCCCATCGCTCGCGATGCCCCGCCGATGCCCCATGATAAACGCACAGCGTAGCTCATCTATCCCATATGGAGCAATGATGTTCTCAAAAGAGATGCGCGAGCACGCCGCGACACGTGCACCCACGTCGATCGACATATCGACGACATCGGCGCCCCCTGTGGGCGTGCCCGATTGCGGAAATTTCACGCGCGGCCGCCAAGACGCGGCGCGCCAACATCGGGCCTGAGGTTGGCGCCCGCTCCGGGGAGGGCAGTGCTCAAAATTGAACATGAAGGCGGGAAGGCGGGAAGAAAAGATCCATGATCTTCCTGCCTTCCCGCCTTCATGTGAACTCTCTCCGGGCAAATTTGAGCACTACCCCGGGGAGACACCGCGCGCGCGGTGACCGCGCTTACCGGCTTACCGGCTTACCGGCTTACCGGCTTACCGGCTCCGGCTAAGGGCTCATGACCGAATTTTTCACCGGAGAGCGACGGCGGTGGGCGCGGCCCGGCGGGACTCTGCTCCAACGCCGCGCGCCGCGCGCCGAGGCGCGCCCGATCCGTTCCGAAGAGAGCGCTGCTCGGCGCGGCGCCTCCCGCGGCGACGCGCTCCTGCGCGCCTCTTCCCAGTGGAGCGGAGCGCCCAGTAACGTGGTCGTTCATGGGTGGTGTGGATCGGGACCCCGCCGGGCTCCTCGAGCGGGTGCCAGAGCTCGCGGATCTGGCGAAGATGAACCCCGGCGTGCGCCGGGCGATCGAGCAGGGTCGCCCGCACGCCGTCTACCGGCGGCTCTTCTGGATGCGGTGGCGCGAGCGCCTCCTGCCGCGGCCCGGCGCCGCGGGCGCCCAGCTGCGCGCGCTGCTCGACGCCCTCCTCGCGCGCCGGCGGCTCTTCCTCGAGCCCATGCGGAGGAGCCCCTGGCTCATGACGATGAACGGCGTCGGAGCCACGGTGTACGGCGAGTCCGACCGCGACCCGGAGGACGGCACGTACATCAAGACGCTGTTCTTCGTCTTCCTCTTCGTCCCGCTCTATCCGTTCGGGAGCTACCTGGTCGCCAACGGCACAGAGGCGCGCTCGTGGCGGTTCATCGCGCGCGCGCCGCTCGGCCCGGCGCTCTACGCCTGGCAACGCGCGGTGGCGCTCGGGATCACCACGGTCGTCGCGCTCGGCGCCTGGAACGCGCTCGCCGCCGTCCGCTATACCACCGTCCGAGTCGCGAACGCGCTCCCCTACCCCGTCGAGGTGAGCATCGGCGACGCCTCCGTCGAGGTGCCGGCGCAAGGCCTGGAGCGGCTCGAGGGCCGCGTCGGGCGGAGGCCCGTCAAGGTCACCGCCCAGGGCCGGACGATCGAGGAGGGCGAGCTCGACGTCCCCCGCGGCACCGACGTCGTCGCGTGGAACGTGCTCGGGCTCGCGCCCATCTACCAGCTGGAGGTGCGGTACACGGCCGACCGCAACGCGAGCTCGCGCGACGAGGCGGCCCCTGCCCTCTTTTGCGGGCAATCGGCCGTGATCGTGGACGACGTCGACTTCATCTTCGAGCCGCCGCCCGAGCAGCTCAGCATGCCCAAGGGGGAGTCGTTCGTCTCGCGCACGCTCGTGACGATGGCGCCCGTGGAGCCGGGCGGGTGCGCCTTCGCGCTGGTCAGCGCCGGGAAAGCGGCGCTCGGCGCCGAGCTCGCGGCGCGCTACGCGGAGCACACGGGCTACGACGTCCCGGCCTCGGAGCGGGCGGTCGTGCTCCTGATGAACGCCGAGGACGAGCAGGGCGCCGCCGCCGTCGCGGACAGGGCGCGGCGCGCTCACCCGGATTCCATCGAGCTTCACCGCCAGTACCAGAAGGTGATGACCATGGTCGGGCGCCGCCACGAGCTCATCGACGAGTACAAGGGCCGCCACGAGGGCGACCCGGGCTCGGCGGACGCGGCGTACCTCTACGTGCGGCTGCTCTCCGGGCCGGCCGTGAACGAGGTCCTCGCCGGCATGCTGGAGCGCTTCCCGGACCACCCCTACCTGCTGCGCACGCTGGCGTACCAGGCCGGCCACGACGGGAAGCATCAGCTCGCCCTCGACACCCTGGAGAAGCTGCGCGGCGTCGATCGAGCCCTCGCCGAAGACAGCGTCGCGCTCGAGGTGACCGCCGCCGTCGGGCTCGGGCAGGTGGAGCGGGCGCGGAGCCTCGTCGCCGCCGCCCTCGCCGCGGGCCAGGAGAGCTCGCTCGATCGCCGCGAGCTCGCCGAACAGGCCCTGCTCCTCGCCCAGCTCGAGCCGAAGGCCTCGATCGAGCGCGCGCTCGATTCGCTCCGCGGGAAAGGCGACGAGGAGACGGCGCTGCTGCGCCTCCGGGCGCGCGTCGACGCGGGGCTCGAGGTGAGCGCGCCCGAGCTCGCCCGGGTGAGCGACCCGGCGCTGCGCGACGCCCTCGAGCTCGCGGTGCTGTCGCGCGCCGATCCGCGCGCGGCCGTCGCGCGCCTGACCGGCGCCGAGAAGGCCGTCTTCCACCACCTGTCCCTGCCCGTCTGGGTGCTGCTCATGGCCGAGGCCGTCCACGCGGAGGGCGCGGGGGCCGCGCTCGCGAGGCTGGAGCAGCACTCGCCGCTCGGGCGCGCGTTCACGCGCGGGCTCATCGAGTACGTGCGCGACGGGACCCGCTTCTCCGAGATCGACGATCTGCCGGACGCGGTGCGCGCCGCCCTGCACTTCGGCCGGGCCCGGCACCGCGCCCTCGCCGCCGAGGAGCGGCAGTCGCTCCTCGCGCTGGCGCGGCGCGAGGACGCCCTGCACGGCGCCGTCAGCGTCGCGATGGAGTCGTGGCCGCCGTGAGGCCGCGCGGCCTGGCGCACCGCGCCGCGTGGCTGCTCGGCATGGCGGTGGGCTTCTACCTGCTCGCCGCCGGGATCGCGCTCGGGCTCTTGTGGGTGCCGTACGCGCAATCCGAGTACGGCGACGGCATCGAGCCGTCCGGCTTCCTCTGCGGCGCCGGCGCGCTCTGGGTCGCCTGGGGCCTGGTCCCGCGGCGGCGGCGCGCCCAGGACCCGGGCGTCCCGCTCGGCGAGGGCCGGCACCCGCGCCTCCAGTCGCTGATCCGCGACGTCGCCGCGCGCACCGGCCACGCCACCCCGGCCGACATCCACCTCTTCCACGACGCCAACGCCTTCACCGCGGTGCGGCGCGAGGCGTGGCTCCGGAGCCGCACGGTGGTGGGCGCCGGGCTCCCGCTGCTCGCCTGGCTGAGCCGGAGCGAGCTCGAGTCGGTGATCGCGCACGAGTTCGGGCACCACGTCTCGGGCGACCTCGCGCTCGGCCCGTGGGTGCACAGGACGCGGCGCACCATCGGCGGCGCCCTCGACCACCTCGACGGCTCGAGCTTCTGGCTGCACCTGCCGTTCGTCGCGTACGCCGAGCTGTTCGTCCGCTCGAGCTCGGGGATCTCGCGCGCGCAGGAGCTCGAGGCCGACGCGGTGGCCGCGCGGATCGCCGGGCGCGGTCCCACCGCGCGCGCGCTCCGGATCACGCACGAGAAGGGGCCGCTCTGGACCGCCTACCTCGAGATGGAGGTGCTGCCCGTGGTCGCCGCCGGGCGCTTCCCTCCGCTGCTCGAGGGCTTCCGGTGGTTCGAGGGCGCCGTGGCCGCGGAGCAGGGCGCCCTCGCCGAGCGGCAGGCCGAGCGGGCGGGCGAGAAGTCGACGATCTACGACACGCACCCGTCGCTGTCGGAGCGGCTCGCCGCGCTCGGCGCCGAGGCGGGCGGGCCGGAGCCGGGCGCGCACTGCCTCGACCTCCTCGACGACGTCGCCGCGGCCGAGGAGGCCGTCCTGCGGTCGCTGCTGCTCGACCCGTCGCGGCCCCTGCCGCGCATCGCGTGGGCGGACGTCACGCGCGAGGTGTGGCTGCCGCGCTGGCGCCAGCAGCTCGAGGCGCACCGGGCGCATTTCCGCGAGCTCCGCCCGAGCCAGCTGCCCGAGGCGCTGGCGCAGATCGACGCCTGGGCGGAGCGCACGCGGGTGGGCCTGGCGCTGCTCTCGCCCGCGGCCGAGCGCCGGCGGATGACGGGCCTGTTCAGCGTCTGGCTCGCCGCCGCGCTGGCGGAGCTCGGCTTCGAGCTCGACGGCCTGCCCGGCGCGCCCGTCCGCGCACGCCGCGGCGAGCACGCGCTGGAGCCGTTCCTCGTGGTGCGGCGCCTGCTCGACGGCAAGCTCGACGCCGGCGCGTGGCGCGCGCGCTGCGCCGAGGCGGGGGTGCCGTAGCCCCGACGCCAGCGCAGAGGGGCGTCCGGCTCACCGCTTCGGCCGCGGCCGCTCCCCGGTCGTGGCCGCGGCGAGCCAGCCCCGGAGCGCCGCGAGCTCCTCGCGCGCCGCCGCGCCCGGGAGGTGCACGAGATGGTAGCGATAGCCGTCGAGCGCCGGGCCGAACGGCTGCACGAGGGCGCCGCTCTCCAGGTCGTCGGCGACGAGGACCAGGCTGAGGAGCGCGACGCCCTGGCCGGCGATCGCCGCCTGGATCGCGTGGGCCTCGTCGGAGAACGTGGTGCCGCCGTCGTCGCGGACGCCGGAGAGGCCGGCGCGCTCGAGCCACAGGCGCCACGTCGGCGTGTCGCGCTCGACGCGCCGCCACTCGAAGTGGAGCAGCGGCGCGCGGCGCAGGTCCTCCGGGCGGCGGACGGCGAGCCCGGGGCTGCAGACGGGCGCGAAGCGATCGGCGATCAGCGCCTCGGCGGCGAGCCCGGGGTAAGGGCCTCGCCCGTACCGGATCGCCGCGTCGACCTCGCCCGCGGCGAGGTCGACCGGCTCGTCCGACGCGTGGAGCCGCAGGTCGAACCCGGGGCACGCCTCGCGGAAGGCCGCGACGCGGGGCACGAGCCACTTGGCCGTGAACGCGGTCGTGGCCGACAGGGTGATCCCGCGGCGCGCGCGGCGGGCGGTCAGCTCGTCGATCGCCCGCGCGAACGCGTCGAACCCGTCGCGGAGCACCGGATAGAGGCGCTGCGCCTCGCGCGTGGCCACGACCTGCCGCGCGTGGCGCTCGAACAGCCGGACGCCGATCGTCTCCTCGAGCAGCCGGACCTGGTGGCTGATCGCGGTCGGCGTCACCCCGAGCTCCCGGGCGGCCCGCTTGAAGCTGAGGTGGCGCGCGGCGGCCTCGAAGGCGCGGAGCGCCGTGAGCGGTGGGAGCCTTCGCATGGGGGTGAGATAGCTGATCCCAGCTCATCTATCAGCTGAGAATTACTCGTTGGTCATCCGCGCGCGGCGGCCCATATTCATCGCGTGAACGCGCCCGCCACGGGCCCAGGAGCAGAGAGACCGGCGCCGCGACGGCGCTTCGACAGGTGAATGTCGATCATCCCGGATCGACCCCGCTCGGCCGCGGGCGGCGCCCCCACCCCGCTCAGGAGACAGGCCATGTCCACGATACTGCACATCGACTCGAGCGCTCGTCCGGGCGGCTCGGATACGATCCGCCACGGCTCTCACACCCGGCGCCTCACCGCCCGCTTCGTCGCGCGCTGGCGCGCGGCGCGTCCAGGCGACGAGATCCTTTACCGGGACGTCGGCCAGAGCCCGCCCTCGCCCGTGACCGGACGCTGGATCCAGGCCGCGTTCACGAAGCCCGACCGGCGCGAGCCCTGGATGTGGCAGGCGCTCGCGGAGAGCGACGCGCTCGTCGACGAGCTCCTCGCCGCCGACCTCGTCGTGGCCGGCGTGCCGATGTACAACTTCAACGTGCCCGCGCAGTTCAAGGCCTATATCGACAACATCGTCCGCGTGGGGCGCACGTTCGGCTTCGACCGCGCGCGGCCGGGCGAGCCGTACTGGCCGCTCCTCGACGGGCACGGGAAGAAGCTCGTCATCCTGACGTCGCGCGGCGACCACGGATACGGCAAGGGCGGGCGGATCGAGGCCATGAACCACGTCGAGCCGAGCGTCCGGACCGCGTTCGGCTACATCGGGATTACCGACGTCGAGTCTGTGGCGATCGAGTACGACGAGTTCGCCGACGAGCGGCTCACGGCGTCGATCGCGAGAGCAGAGCTCGAGGTGGACGCCCTCGTCGACCGCCTGCTGTCGGCGCGCCGAACGGCGGCCGGATCGTCGCCCGCCCGTCGAGATCTTGCTCACGCGCCGGCGCGGGGCGGGGTCCACAAGGAGGTTGACACCGGAGAAAGTTCCAGGATTCCCTGAACGCGCGATGCTGAAGCGCAGAGAGTTCCTTCGAGCCACCCTCGTCACCGCCGGCGCGCTGGTCGTCCCGGCCTGCGGCGATCCCGAGATCGTCAATCCGCTCGGCGCCGAGCCCGGGCGCGAGCTCGCCGACGGGTCGGCGTACTTCCCGCAGTCGATCGCCTCCGGCGACCCTCGCCCCGGCAGCGTCGTCCTCTGGGCCCGCGTGCAGGACGGCGACGAGGATCTCGATCTCGAGGTCGAGGTCGCGACCGACGCCGAGTTCACGCAACGGGTGGCGCTCGACGCCGGGCAGGCGAAGCTGAAGGCGCTCGCGCGGCACGATCACTGCGTCAAGGTGAAGGTCCGCGGGCTCTCGGCGGGCACGGTCTATTACTACCGCTTCATCTACGTGAAGGGCGGCACGGCCTACGTGTCCCGCGTGGGGCGCACCAAGACCGCGCCGGCCGAGGACGACGACGTCAAGGTCCGCTTCGCCTACGTGTCGTGCCAGGACTACATCGGGCGCTTCTACAATACCTACCTGGCGCTCGCCGAGGAGGAGCTCGACTTCTTCGTCCACCTCGGCGACTACGTCTACGAGACGACCGGCGATCCGAGCTTCCAGAGCACCTCCGGGCGCAGCGTCGTCTTCACCGACGCGGCCGGCGCCATCGCCCTCGGCGAGGGCGAGAACGCCTATCAAGCGGCCAGGTCGCTCAGCAACTACCGGGAGCTCTACAAGACGTATCGCTCCGACGCGAACCTCCAGCGGGTCCACGAGCGCTTCCCGATGATCGCCACGTGGGACGATCACGAGTTCTCGAACGACTGCTACGGCGCGACGGCCACCTACTTCGACGACCGGGAGGACGAGACCGACGTGGAGCGCCGCAGGGCCGCGAACCAGGCCTGGTTCGAGTACCAGCCCGTCGATTACGGCGACGACGTCGAGCAGGACCCCGGCGCCTCGCTCCCGGACGATTTCCGCATCTACCGCGACTTCGCGTTCGGCAAGCACGTCCACCTGGTGATGACGGATCTGCGCAGCTACCGGCCGGATCACCTCGTCCCGGAGGGCGCCTTCCCCGGCAAGGTGGTGCTCGACCAGGCGACGCTCATCGAGGAGCTCGAGGAGCTCCCCGAGTTCGCCATGCCCTACGTGGACATCGAGACCTACGAAGGCGGCCTGTACGCCTCGGTCCTCAAGGAGGCCGCGGAGGCCGCCGGCTACGACGCCGCCGACGTGACGGGCGATATCAGCGTGCTCGTCATCAACCAGATCGTCGCCGGCGTGAACGAGGGTTTGCCGGAGGACATGCAGATCCCGCTCATCGACGCCGCGGCCTCGGCGTCCTTCGATCGGGGCATCGCGTACGTGGATCTCGGCAAGTTCAGCGCCCACGGCGCGGTCGGGGCGCGCTACCTCGCGGTCAAGGACACGTTCGAGCTCTACGCCGCCTTCCGTTACAAGGAGACGCAGGGCGCGAGCGAGGACGTGATGGGCGCCGAGCAGGAGGCCTGGTTCCTCGAGACCATGGAAGGCTCGAAGGCGACCTGGAAGATCTGGGGCAACGAGTTCTGCCTGCTCCCGCTCGCCGTCGATCTCTCCCCCTACGCCATCCCCGAGCAGTTCAAGCGCCGCTTCACCATGAACGTCGACGCCTGGGACGGGTTTCCCAACAAGCGGAACGAGCTCCTGAAACGGCTCGTGGACGTGGGCGGCGTCGTGGCGATCACCGGCGACATCCACGCCTTCTACGCGGGGACCGCGGGCCTCGCCGGCGACCCCTCGAAGAAGATCGTCGAGCTCGTGGGCGGCGCGGTCTCGTCGGGCGCCTTCCGCGAGCTGCTGACGAGCCAGGTGACCGGCGATCCGGTGCTGGGCTCGGTCCCGGGGGCCGCGCTGCTCGCCGCCGGCATCGACGATCTGCTCACGTCGGCCGAGACGAAGGTCAACCCGCACCTCGCGCACGCCGACAGCAACGCCCACGGCTACGTGGTGGTCGAGGCGAGCGGGGAAGAGCTCGTGGCCGAGATGCGGCGCATCGGCGCCGCCGACGCGCTGATCGACTACTCGGACAAGCGCGGCGAGCTGGAGATCGGGAGCAAGCGCTTCCGCACCCTGCGCGGGGAGAGCGAGCTCTACCTGCACGACCGCGGCGCCTGGAAGCGCTGGGATCCCGACACGCAGACATGGATCTGAGCCGGCGCGCGCGGAAGGCGCTGGCGCCGCGGCGGGATCACGGCGGGACGAGGGGGATCTGCGTCTCGAGCGGATCGATCCCGCGCAGCACCGCGGCGCCGTGCGGTCCGGCGCGGCGACAGGCCTCCTCGACCGGGAGGCCGTGGGCGAGGTGGAAGGTGAGGGCGCCGGCGAAGCTGTCGCCGGCGCCGTAATCGCCGAGGACGCGGTCGGGCGCGGGCGGCGCGTCGACCAGCGCGGCGCCCCCGGGGCGGAGGACGCGGACCGGGCGCGGGCCGTCGGTGAGGACCAGCGCGCCGGGGCGAGGGTCGTAGGCGTCGAGCGGGGCGTTCTCGCGCGGGTCGGAGGCGCTGCCGAGGACGACGTCGGGCGCGACCGCCGCGGCCCGGAGCGCGGCGCCCCTGCGGGCGGTCACCACGAGGCGGCGGGCGGCGCGCGCGAGGCGCAGGCTCTCGGGGTCGGCGCCGGTGAAGTAGGCGGCGTCGCAGCCGGCGAGGATCGACCAGGGGAGCGGGTCGGTCGCGGCGGGCTGGAGCGGGGCGCCGGTGACGATGATGGTGCGGCGGCCCTCGGCGTCCACGACGACGACCACGCGCGGGTGATCCACGGCGCGCACGGCGGCGTGGACGTGGACGCGGCCCGGCGCGACCCGGATGCGCGCCTCGACGGCGCGCGCCGCGGCGTCGTGGCCGAGCGCCGTGAAGAGGTGTATCTCGGCGTCGCTGCGGCAGAGCTGCGCGAAGGCGAGGCCGCCGCCCCCGCCGGGGAGGAAGCGCGCGTCGAGCAGGTGAACGATGTCGCCCGGCGCGGGGACGCCCTCGGCGCGGCCGAGCGTCACGTGCTCGACGTGGCCCACGACGGCGATGCGCGGCGCTGGCATGGGGGGCGACATAGCACGGCGGCGGCGGGAGGCGGGGGACGCCGGGATTTGGGGCGTGCGTCGAGCATGAAGAATCGCGCACGCGCACGCGCACGCGCACGCAGAGGGAGACGGCAGACGGGGGACGGGGGACGGGGGACGGGGGACGGGGAGGATGGAGGGCGGAGGGAAAGGATGGCGAGGCTGTCAGAAGCCGGAGGGACGCGGCGTAGGAAAGGGGGTGGCCCGAGAACTCATGTGCAGAGGAGATCATCCCCATGTCCCAGGACGCATTCGACAGACCCATTCCTCACCCAGCGTCACGCCTCGCCGCCGCGATCGTCGCGGGCCGCGAGAGGACGGACGCGTCATGAGGCGGCTCGGCAAGAGCGCGCTCCCAGCGGTCCTCGCCGCGCTGGGCATCTGCGCGAGCACGGGCGACGCGCGCGCGGCCGAGGGCGCCACCGCGTTCTGGAACAACGCCTTCGAGGTGCAGGTGGGCGACGGCGCGCTCACCCGCGGCCCGGGCTGGGGGTGGAGCGCCGGCGCGTCGTCGGTCCAGCAGATCGAGGCGGGCGATGGGTTCGTGGAGTTCTCCACGAACGAGGCGGACCGGACCAAGATCGCCGGGTTGAGCCACGGCGATGACAACCAGGCGTTCTGGGACATCGATTACGGGCTGCTCCTGCGCGCCGACGGGGGCGTGGAGATCCTCGAGCAGGGGTCCGGGAAGGGCTACTTCGGGACGTACCAGGCCGGCGACGTCTTCCGCGTCGAGGTGTTCGGCGGCCAGGTGCGCTACCGCAAGAACGGGGTGGTGTTCTACACGAGCGCCACGGCGCCCACCTACCCGCTCGGGCTCGACGCCAGCCTGCACGACGAGGGCGCGACCGTCACCAGCGCCCAGGTCTCGAGCTGCGCTGCCGGGGACACGAGCTGCATGCCGCCGGGGTTCTGGAAGAACGTCCGCTACGCCCCGGCCAACGGGACCTTGCTGACGCGCAGCTCCGGCTGGGGCTGGCACGCCGGAGCCTCGTCGGTCGAGCAGATCGAGGCGGGCGACGGGTTCGTGGAGTTCTCCACGAACGAGGCGAGCCTCCAGAAGATGGCGGGCCTCGGCAACGGCGACGCCGATCAGGGCTTCGGAGACATCGATTACGCCGTCTACCTGCGCGCCGACGGAGGCCTGGAGATCTTCGAGCAGGGAGCTGGGAAGGGCTATTTCGGAACCTACCAGGCCGGCGACGTCTTCCGCGTCGAGGCGTTCAATGGCCAGGTTCGCTATCGCAAGAACGGGCTCGTGTTCTACACGAGCCACACGCCGCCCACCTACCCGCTCGGGCTGGACACCAGCCTGCACGACGAGGGCGCGACCGTCACCAGCGCCCAGGTCGCGAGCTGCGCGGCCGGCGACACGAGCTGCATGCCGCCGGGGCTGTGGAGGAACGTCCGCTACGTCACCGCCAACGGAGGCTTGCTGACGCGCTCCGCCGGCTGGCGGCTGGCACGCCGGGGCCTCGTCGGTCGAGCAGATCGAGGCGGGCGACGGGTTCGTGGAGTTCTCCACGAACGAGGCGAACCTCCAGAAGATGGCCGGGCTCAACCACGGCGACGGCGATCAGGGCTTCGGAGACATCGATTACGCGGTCTACCTGCGCGCCGATGGAGGGCTGGAGATCTTCGAGCAGGGGGCCGGACAGGGGTACTTCGGGACCTACCAGCCCGGCGACGTCTTCCGCGTCGAGGTGTTCAACGGCCAGGTGCGCTACCGGCAGAACGGGATGGTGTTCCACACGAGCAACACGGCGCCGACCTACCCGCTCGGGCTCGACACGAGCCTGCACGACGAGGGCGCGACCGTCACCAGCGCCCAGGTCATGAGCTGCGCGGCCGGCGACGCGAGCTGCATGCCGCCGCAGGAATGGAAGAACGTCCGCTACGCCACGGCGAACGGAGGCCTGCTGACCCGCGACGCCGGCTGGGGCTGGCACGCAGGGGGCTCGTCGGTCGGTCAGATCGAGGCGGGCGACGGCTACGTGGAGTTCTCCACGAACGAGGCGGACCTCCAGAAGATCGCCGGCCTCAGCAACGGCGACGTCGACCAGGGCTACGGGGACATCGATTACGCGATCTACCTGCGCGACGACGGGGGCGTGGAGATCCTCGAGCAGGGGGTCGGACAGGGATACTTCGGGACCTACCAGGCCGGGGACGTCTTCCGCGTCGAGGTGTTCGATGGACAGGTGCGCTACCGCAAGAACGAGCTTGTGTTCCACACGAGCAACGCGGCGCCCACCTACCCGCTCGGGCTCGACACGAGCCTGCACGACGAGGGCGCGACCATCGCCAGCGCCCAGGTCATCAGCTGCGCGCCCGGCGACACGAGCTGCATGCCGCCGGGGCTGTGGAGCGACGTTCGGTACGTCACCGCCAACGGGGGCTTGCTGACGCGCAACGCCGGCTGGGGCTGGCACGCCGGGGCCTCGTCGGCCGAGCAGATCGACGCGGGCGACGGCTATGTGGAGTTCTCCACGAACGAGGCGAACCTCCAGAAGATGGCGGGCCTGAGCCACGGCGACGCCGATCAGGGCTACGGGGACATCGATTATGCGATCTACCTGCGCGCCGATGGAGGCCTGGAGATCTTCGAGCAGGGGATCGGACAGGGCTACTTCGGGACGTACCAGGCCGGCGACGTCTTCCGCGTCGAGGTGTTCAACGGCCAGGTGCGCTACCGCAAGAACGGCCTCGTGTTCCACACGAGCCTGACGGCGCCGACCTACCCGCTCGGGCTCGACACGAGCCTGCATGACGAGGGCGCGACCGTCGCCAGCGCCCAGGTCGTGAGCTGCGCGGCCGGCGACACGAGCTGCATGGCGCCGGGGTTCTGGAAGAACGTCCGCTACGCCCCGGCGAGCGGGAGCTCGCTGACGCGCGCCGCGGGCTGGGGGTGGCACGCCGGGGCCTCGTCCGTGCAGCAGATCGCGTCGGGCGACGGCTACGCGGAGTTCTCCACGAACGAGACGAGCCGGTACAAGATGGCGGGCCTCGGCCACGCCGACACGGATCAGGGTTACGGGGACATCGATCACGCGATCTACCTGCGCGGCGACGGGGGCCTGGAGGTCGTGGAGCACGGCTATGGTCAGGGCTACTTCGGGAGCTACCAGGCCGGCGACATCTTCCGCGTCGAGGTGCAGGGCGGCCAGGTGCGCTACCTGAAGAACGGGACCGTGTTCCACACGAGCAGCGCGGCGCCCACCTACCCGCTCGAGCTGGACACGAGCCTGTACGACGAGGGCGCGACCATCACGAACGCGACGCTCTCGGGCGCCGGCGGCGGGGGGGACCCGACCACCGGCTGCGGCGAGGTGGGGCCCGGCGACGAGCTCAGCGACACGAAGACGCCGACGTTCTGCAATCACCCCACCACGATGCCGAACGGCGATGCGCCGCCCATGGGCCAGTACTTCGGCCACACGTGCACCTCCGTCGTGCTCCAGACCGTCTATTACACGCACACCTCGGGCAACCACAGCGGGCTCGATTTCTCCGTCCCCGCGCGCAGCCCCCTGTACTCGGTCGGCTATGGCAAGGTCATGTGCGCCGGGCCGAACGCCTGCACGAACCGGTACCCCATCGCCCGCGGCGCGCCCTCGCAGATCGATCTCACGATCCGCTATGGCTCGGTGTACGTCATCTACGGCCACGCCGCGTCGAGCCTCGTCGCGGAGGGTGATCTCGTCGTCCCGGGGCAGGAGATCGGCGAGTCGTCGGACTGGCCGAACAACGACCACCTGCACTTCGAGGTCCGCCGCGTCGCCGACAACAAGGCGCCGAATCCGGTGCCGTTCTTCTCGCAGGACCTCCGGAGCTATCTCGAGGGCACCGTCACCGACGCGCACTTCTGCACGGGGCACTTCGACGATCAGGCGGACGTGGGCTTCACGTCGCACACCCAGCTCGACGAGCGGCCGTGCACCGACGCGAACGACGGGACGACCGGACCGATCCGCTGCGAGGGGGTGTGCACCCAGTACAGCATCGAGGACTGCGAGGTGAAGACCTACCCGAACGGGCGCAAGGAAGTGCACGAGTACTGCAGCGTCTTCAGCTGCGGCGGAGGCGCCTTCGTCTGCGGGCTCCGCCGGAACACGGCCGCCCAGGCGTGCCAGTGACGCCCGCGCCGTGACGCCGCCCATCCACCCCGCCTGCTGAGCCGAGCTCGCCGGCGCCCATTCTCGGCTCCCGCCGAGGCGCGCGCTCCGCCGGCGGCGAGGAGGCGGCCGCGCCCCCCCCCGCCCGTGACACTCCGGTGACCTTCCCGTGCGATCCTGCGCCCGTGCTCTCCCCTCGGGCCAGCCGCCTGCGCGACTGGGCGCTCTTCGCCGCCGCCGCGAGCGTCCCCGCGATCTGCGTCGGCGTCCTCGGCCTGCGCGCCGTCTCCAACGAGGCCGACGGCGCCCGCCGCGAGGTGACGCTCGGGCTGGCCACCGCCTCCGCGCGCCTGTCGCGCGCCATCGACCAGGAGACCGACCGCGCCGAGGCCGCCCTCGCCGCCCTCCCCCTCACCGACCCCCTCATCGGCCCCCTTACCCACCCCACCGGCCCCCCCGAGGCCGCCGCGGCGGCGCTCGCCGAGATCGCGCCGCCGTTCGCCGCGCCGGTGCTGCTCGCGCCGGATCGCTCCGTGCTGCTGCCGCCCCAGGCCGCGCCACAGGCCGCACCCGCGCCCGACGGGTGCGCCGCGCTCGCCCGCGCCGCCGCCGGGCCGGACGCTCAGGCCCGCGCCGCCGCGCGGCGCGACTTCCTCGCGCGCTGCGCCGAGGCCCGCTCGCCCGCGGGGCGGTGGCTCTGGCCCGTCCTCGCGCTCGACGCCGCGGCCGATCGCGCCGTCGACCAGGGCACCGTCGCCGCGTGGCTCGAGGCGCACGCGGCGGGGCTCTCCGAGCCGGAGCGGAAGGCCGCCGCGCTCGAGGTCGACGCCGCGCTCTCGGGCGAGCCGCGCGAGCGGGCGCGCGCGGCCCTCGCGGCCCCGCGCCCCGAGCGGGACGCGCTCGTCGCCGAGCTCCGGCGCGGAGGCCTCGACGCCGCGCTGCGCGCGCGCCCCGACGCGCGCGGGCTCGTCTCCTTCCGCGCGGGCGCCGCCGCGGGCGCGCTGCGGGCGCTCCCGGACGGGCGCTCCGTCGGCTTCGTCATCCACGCGAGCTCGCTCGCCGGCTGGCTCCGCGGCGACGCGCGCCCGCTGCCGCCCGACGTCCGCGCCGACGTCCTCGCCGGGGCCGCCGCCGCGGGGGCCGGCCGGGCGCCCGTCGCGCCCGAGCTCGGCGGCGCGCCCGCGGCCCTCCTGCCGATCGCGCCGGAGCTCGCCGTGCGGCTCTCGCCCGCGGACCCGGCGGCCGTCGAGCGGCACGCGGCGCGCGGCAAGCGGCTGCTCGTCGGCGTCGGCGCCGCCGCCACGGCGCTCGCCCTCGGGCTGGCCGCGCTCCTGTTCGCGCGCATGCGCGCCGCCCGGCGCTCCAGCGAGCTGCGCACCGACTTCGTCGCCGCCGTCTCCCACGAGCTCCGGACGCCGATCGCGTCGGTGCGCATGCTCTCGGAGCTGCTCGAGGAGGGGCGGCTCTCGCCCGACGAGCACCGCGAGGTGTTCGAGGCGCTCGGCCGCGAGTCGCGGCGGCTCGGCGAGACCGTGGAGCGGCTGCTCGGCTTCAGCCGGATGATGGCCGGACGCGCGGCCGCCGAGCGCGCCCCGGCCCGCGTCGCCGAGGCGGTCGCGGCCTCCATCGACACGTTCGAGGAGCGGAACCCGGAGATGCCCAAGGTCGTGCGCGATCTCGACCCGGCCGCGGAGGCGAGCATCGACGCGGGCCAGATCCAGCTCGCCGTCGACAACCTCCTCGCCAACGCTTTGAAGTACGCGCCGCTCGCCGCCCCCTACCGCGTGCGCGTCGCCCGCGAGCGGGGCGGCGTCGCGATCGCCGTCGAGGACCGCGGCCCGGGCATCGCCCGGCGCGACCAGCGCCGCATCTTCGAGCCGTTCGAGCGCGCCGACGACCGGCTGAGCCGCGCCGTCTCCGGCAGCGGCATCGGGCTGTCGCTGGTCCGGCACGTCGCCCGCGCGCACGGCGGCGGCGCCCGCGTCGACAGCGAGCCGGGCCGCGGCGCCGCGTTCACCCTGTGGATCCCGGGCCCCCGAGGACCGAAGGAGCAGACGCCATGACCCAGAAGACGCCCGAAGGCAGGCTGGAGACCGTCCTCGTCGTCGAGGACGACCCGACGCTGCGCCTCGGCCTCCAGAAGACGCTGCGCTCCGCGGGCTTCCGCGTCGAGGTGGCGAAGACCGGCGCCGAGGGGCTGTCGATGGCGCTCGCCGCGCGGCCCGACCTCGTGTTGCTCGACGTGATGCTGCCCGGGCTGAACGGCTTCGAGATCTGCGAGGAGCTCCGCCGGCACGACGCCGACCTGCCCATCCTGATGGTCACCGCCAAGGGCGAGGAGCAGGACAAGGTGCGGGGGCTCCGGCTCGGCGCGGACGACTACATCGTCAAGCCGTTCGGCGTCTCCGAGCTCCTCGCCCGCGTCGACGCGGCGCTGCGGCGGCGGCGGCTCGGCGAGGCCGAGCGCGCCGTCGTGCGGTTCGCGGAGGTCGTCATCGACTTCCGCGCCCACCGCGTGGAGCGGCGCGGGGCGCCGGTCGAGCTCACGGCGCTCGAGATGAAGCTCCTCCGCTTCTTCGTCGAGCGCGAGGGCGCGCTCCTGCCGCGCCAGCGCATCCTCGACGCGGTCTGGGGCGCGGACTACTTCGGCACCGATCGCACGGTCGACAACTTCATCAACCGGCTGCGCGCGAAGCTCGAGCCCGACCCGAGATCGCCGCGGCACCTCGTGACCGTGCGTGGCGCCGGCTACCGGTTCACCCGCGCTCCGGCGCCGGAGACAGAACGGTGACATGGCGAAGACGGAGCCAACAAGGCCAGTGTGCAGACTCCCCCTCACGCGCCGCCGCAAACGGGCCGCGCGCAGGAGGACATCGATCGTCATGAACATCATCCATCGCTCCGCCGCCGCCGCCGTCGCCCTGGGCCTGATCTCGCTCGCCTCGTGCGTGGAGGGGCCGGAGACCGCCGCGCCGGGCGCCGAGGCGCGCGTCGACCTCGCCGCCGGCGCGGACAGGCGGCCCGACGCCTCGCTCGCGATCGAGCAGGCCGAGCGCCGGCTCGACGCGGGCCGGGAGATCGCCGCCGCGCGGCAGGCGCTCTCCGAGGTGCTCGCCGATCCGGCGCTGACGCGGGATCAGCGCGATCAGGCGAGGCTCGCGATGAGCCGGGTGCTCGAGGCGGAGGGCGACCGGGAGGCCGCGATCGCCGCCGTGGAGTCGATGCTCGGCGAGCACGCCGTCGACGAGCCCTGGCCGCTCCAGCGGGCCGCCGAGCGGCGCCTGCGCCTCCTGGTCACCGGGAGCGAGGAGAAGCCGCTGCCGGACGAGCCGGCCGACGCGGAGCAGGCGTCGCCGTTCGCCCGCGCGCTCGCGCGGTATTTCCCCGTGCCGGAGTCGGGCCCCCGGGAGCTCACGGTCACCGTGCTCACGTTCGGCGGGAACCGGGAGGCGAGCGAGCGCCTCAAGACCTTCGCGATCCCGACCGCGATCCGAGCGCTCCGGCAGGAAGCCTGCCCGCGTTGCGACAAGGTGTCGATCAACCGCATGTCGCACGGGACCGACGGCTGGACCCAGATCCCGGCGGCCCGGCCGCTGCTCGGGTCGAGCCTCGCGGTCTTCTACTTCGATCTCGGCAACCAGCGCATCCCCGCGCGGTACGACGCGGACCTGCCGCTGCCCACGGCGGACATCGTCGCGCGGCTCGAGAAGGGCGAGGGGCTCATCGCGGTGCGCGAGCGCGCCGGGGCGCCGCCCGCGATCCTGATCGCCGCGCCGCGGAGGGCGCAGCTCCCCGCGGTCGAGGAGGCGCTCGCCGCGATGGCGGAGGTGCCCGCCGGGCCGATCGCGGTGCCGCTGCCGGACGGCCTCACGCCGGCGGAGATCCAGGCCGTGGTGCGGAGCGCCTTCCCGGCGTACCGGACCTGCTACGACGCGCTGCTCGCGCGGCGCCCGGACGCGGCGGGGAAGATCCCGCTCTCGTTCGCGATCCACGGCGACGGGACGGCGGCCGACGTCCAGGTCGACGCGGCGGCGGCGACGCTGCGCGACGCGACGACGGACCGTTGCATGGTGGAGGCGACGAGGGGGCTGCGGTTCCCGGCGATCGGGAAGAAGACCACGGTCGTCTATCCGATCGAGTTCTCGCCTGGCGGCTGAGGGAGGGCCGGTGACCGGGGCGGGCGCGCCGGCGTCGATGCGCCGCGGCGCCCGCCTCGCGAGCGTGGCTGGGCGCGGCGCGCCGCGCATCGACGCCGGCGCGCCCGCCCGCCCTCCAGCTTATTGCGCGAACGCGCCGATGGTGAGCTTCGCGCCGTCGCTGCGCCGCTTGGCCTGCTGGTGCGGCTCGTACTGGTAGTCGACCGCCGGGAGGCCTTCGAGCGCCGCGCCGGCCTCGATGAGCGGCGCGCCCGAGGCCGGGATGAAGTCGTGGCTCGCCGCCGAGGCGAACGCCGGGTCGACGCCGAAGATCGAGCTCTCCAGGCCGTCCACCCTCCCGATCACCTTCGGGCCCGGCACGGGGTCGAACGCCGTCCACCCCTTCCTCACCCAGTTGCCGGCGAGGACGAGCACCCCGGCCGCCACGTCGTCGCGATCCCCGAGGAAGGTGACCGCGCGGATGTCCGTCGGCTCCTGGGTGCTGGCGAACACGTTGTTGCGCGCGTGGATCCGCTCGTCGTTGGTCGAGGCCTCGAACACCGCGGAGCGCTGGTAATCCCGGTAGGTGTCGTTCTTGACGAAGACGGTGTTGGAGAAGAAGTGGAGCGTGCCCTTCCGGTAGTACTCCTTCTCCCCGCTGTCCCCGCCGTAGTGGATCATCGACGCGCCGTAGCCGGTGCGCAGGAGCACGTTGCCGTAGATGAAGGTCTCGTGGAACGACGGCAGCGCGACCGAGTCGGTCGCCTCCTGCGCGTCGACGAGGTCGATCAGGTGAGCGCCGTCCTCGATCCAGTTGTACCGGATCACGACGCCGGCCGAGCGCTCCTTGATGTTGTTGCCGTTCCCGCCGCGCGTGGGGCCGAAGCGGTTGAACTGGTAGATGACGTTCGACGCCTCGTTGTAGACGTTGTGCTCGTTGTAGTCGCTCAGACTGCCGTTGTCGTGGATGTAGTTCGACTCGATGAGCACGTTCTCGGTGAGGATGTCGCCGCCGGCGGTGCCGACGAAGAGCCCGTTGGCGTTCTCGTGCACCTCGCAGGCGCGGATGGTCACGTGGTCGCCGCGCTCCACGAAGATGCCGGCCGCGTTGTTCGCGTAGGACGCCGCCGACCCCGACTTGTCGGTGAAGCGGTGGGGGGGCGAAGCGTTCTTGATCTCGAGCCCCTCGATGACGATGTGGCTTGGATCGAGATCGTACGGGTCGTCATGCTTGTGCCCGACGATGATGAGCCCCCGCACCTGGTGGCCGTCGAAGGGGAAATCGAGCTCGGGCCGGGTGGTGGCGCCCTCGCCGTCGATCACCGGCAGCTCGCCGTTCGGCCCAGGGACGCCGCAGAGCCGGATCGGCTGCTCCGCCGTGCCCTGGCCGCCGAGCATGATCTTCTCGTGGTACCCCTCGGCGCGCCAGAAGACGCGCACCGTGTCGCCGGCCGCGAGCGTCTCGAACGGCACGTCGCCGAGCGCCTCGAACGCCTTGCCGGGACCGACCTGGAAGTCCCGGCCGCTCCCGACGTGCGTGCAGTCGATGCTGACCGGCGGGATGTTGACCGGCGGAGGGAGGGTCACCGGTCCGTCCGCCGTCGCTCCACCGAGCTCGCCGGTACACCCGGCCGTGAGGAGCAACCCGATCGCGCAAGCTCGAATTTTCACAGAAGCGTCCTCCTCGTCATGGGCTACAAAAGCTCCACTGTAATTTTTCAGAGACACGGTGAGGCATTCTCGCCGTGGCGAGGCAAGATGACACAACATTGCCGGTTGTCATGCGACCAGACACTGCTGTGGTGGCAGATCCTGCGCTTCCGGTAGCAGGATGTAATCCAGCCTGGGCGCTACGCGGCTTCCGCGGCCTCGTCACGGCGCGCGCCGACCACCGAGGATGGCAGTGTGCTGGCGACGAGCTGTCGAATCACCCAGAGCGAGAGGACACCGAGAGAGGAATATTCCTGAGCGCTCTCGGCGCCCCTGACCTCTCGGCGGCTCGCATCATCGGCCTCTTGTTCACTGGTTTCGAGGCGATGACGTGCGCCATGCACGGTGTGCATGCATCGCATGCGGCCTATGAGTTGGCTCGCACCGATGAGCTGGTTAGTTATCCAACCACGGAGACGAGCCCTGGCTCGGCGCTCGCTCGAACCCTGCCTTCGGCGGGTCGACGGGCGCGCCGCACAGCACGGCTCGACAATTCCTGAGAGAATCCGTTAGGAGGACCATGCGCCCGAGTCCGCTGTTTTCCGCGCCCGTCGTGCTCACCGCGCTCGCCCTTGGGGGCGTCGCGCTCGCCTCCGCGCCTGGGTCGATCTTCACGACCCAGACGCCTGCCGTCTTCGCCAACGACGGTTTTTACGAGCTGGGCACCCGTTTCCACACGCTCCGCGACGGCAACATCACCAAGGTACGGATCTACACGAACGCCGCCGAGAGCGGCGCCCACGCGGTGCGGATCTGGGGCCTCGGCGCGGACGCGCCCCTCGCCTCCCACACGTGGAACATCCCCGGTGGGACCGCTGGATGGAAGGAGTTCACGCTGCCTGCACCGGTGCGGGTCGCGGCCAACAGGACCTATACGATCTCGGTGTCGACCAGCGGAGATCACTGGTACGCTGCTACGAATGGAGGGTTCAACGCCCCGATCGTGAACGGCGATCTCGTCACCGAAGTCGGCAGCGGCGTCTACGGCACCTCGGCCGGCGAGAGGCCCTGGATGGTGTACAAGAACAGCAACTATTTCCGCGACGTCGTGTTCGAGCCGGCGCCGCCGAGCGCGTTCGCCGACGATTTCGAGGACGGCGATCTCGACGGCTGGGACCAGTCCTACGCGGGCTTCCTCATCACGACGGACGGGACGAACAAGGTGCTGTCGTACTCGACCACCGACTCGAACGCCAAGCTCTTCCCCGAGGCGACCAACTGGCAAGACTCGGTCGTGGAGGCCAGGATCAAGATCCCGAGCTGGTCGGGCCCGGGGAGCGTGGGGCTCAACTCGAGGTACAACATCTATGAGCTCGACCGGTATACCTTCATGTACAAGAGCACGGGCGAGCTCGAGATCGCCGTGCGCGATCTCGATGTGGTCGTGTCGTCCGTGTCGAAGCCGCTCACCCTGGCCCCGGGGACGTGGCACACCTTCAAGGCGGTGACGGTCGGAACCACGCTCGAGTTCTATATCGACGGGGTGCTGGAGCTGACCACCACGGACACGACCTACGCCGCCGGCACGTCCGGGGTCGAGGTCCTCCGGCAAGGGGGCGCGGCGTATTTCGACGACGTCTCGATCACCGCGCCATGAGTAGGCACCGCGCCGTGATTGGGCGCCGCGCCGTGAGGGCGCGGCGCTGCGATCCCGTCCCTAGCTTTCTCTTGCTCTGACCGCGCGAGGACCGAAGCCATGAAGCGAACGAAGCCGGACGGCGTGATCCCCCTCGAAGAACTCCGACGCTCGGCCGCGCGCCGGCGGCGCGGGGCGGCGCTCCTCGGCGCGGGCGCCCTCGCGGCGTCGGGCGCGCTCTCGGGCTGCGTCGGCGACGTCGGCGGCGACCGCGACGGGCGCGACGGGGCGCCGGGCGACAGCGGGCTCGTCGACGTCGCCAGCGCGGGCATGCGCCGGATGACGCCGGAGCAGTTCACGAGCTCGATGCGCGACCTGTTCGGCGATCCGGGGCTCGAGCTCGACCTCGACCCGGACGCGGGCGAGGTCGCGTCCCTCCTCGCCGTGGACAAGCTCAACGCCGCGGCGGAGGCGATCGTCGCGCGGCGCGCGTCGTGGGGGACCCAGGTGTTCCCGTGCGACACGCGCGGCGCCGACGACGAGGCGTGCGTGGACGGCTTCGTACGGACGTTCGGGCGCCGCGCCTTCCGGCACACGCTCGACGAGGCCGAGGTCGCGATGCTCAAGGGTCAGTTCGCCCGGGCGCGGGAGGAGCAGTCGTTCGAGGACGCCCTCCTCGTCGTGCTCAAGACCATGATCCAGTCGCCCAACCTCTATTATTTCGTCGAGCTCGGCCGCGACGGGGACGGGGGCGACGCCCTCGCCTCCGGCGTCCGCCCGCTCACGGGGTGGGAGCGGGCGTCGCGGCTGTCGTATTTCCTCTGGAACACGACGCCGGACGACGCGCTGCTCGACGCCGCCGAGTCGGGCGCGCTCGACTCGGCGGAGGGCGTGCGCGCGCAGGCGGAGCGGCTGCTCGCGCACGACCGCGCCCGCGCCACGGCGAAGCGCTTCTTCGCCGATTGGCTAGAGCTCGACGGCACCAACAAGCACGCTTCGCTCGAGAACGCGCCGAAGAGCCCCGAGCTCTACCCCGAGGACTCCCCCGCGCTGCGCGCCGCCATGCGCGCCGAGATCGAGGCGCTCGCCGAGCGCGTGCTCTTCGAGGGGGACGGCCGCTTCGAGACGCTGCTCACGACCACGGACGCGTACGTCAACGGGCCCCTCGCCGCGCTCTACGGGGTGGAGGGCCCCGCGGGCGACGGCGCGTTCGCGTGGGTCTCGCTCCCGGCCGATCAGCGCGCGGGGATCTTCACGCGGGCGGCCTTCCTGAGCGTGTTCGGCAGCGTCGAGGTCAAATCGCCGATCCGCCGCGGCGCGTACATCCTGAAGGAGGTGCTCTGCCGCCCCCTCGGCCCCCCGCCGCCCAACGCGAGCGACGTGCCGGTCAAGGGCGGCGCCGTCGAGGAGGACGGCGCGCTGGTGCACAGGACGATCCGAGAGGACGTCGAGGCCAAGACGTCGAGCGAGACCTGCGCGAGCTGCCACAAGGCCATCAACCCGATCGGGTTCGCGTTCGAGCGTTACGACGCGCTCGGGCGCTGGCAGGCGCAGGAGACGGGCGGGGACGAGGAGAACACGTACGCGCTCGACATCGACGCGCGCGGCGTCCTCCCGGCGCTCGGTCCGGACGAGGAGAGCGTGGAGGTCGACGGCGGGGTCGAGATGTCCGCGGCGCTCGCGGCGAGCGCCGCGGCGCGCGCTTGCCTCACGAGGCACTTCTTCCAGACGGCGCTCCGGCGCGTCCCCGTCGACCAGGATCTCGCGTCGGTCGAGGCGGCCACGCCCGCGCCCGAGAGCGGCGGCAGCCTGCGCGACCTGATCCTCGACCTCACGACGAGCAATGCCTTCTTGCACCTGCGAAAGCCCGAGGGGTGAGCCCATGAACCGCGCCGCATTCAGCCGAAGGAATTTCCTCCGAACCGCGACCGGCCTGTGCATCGCGCTGCCGTTCCTCGAGGCGACCCACGGCGCCGTCTGGGCCGCGGACGGCAGGGCCAGGCGGTTCATCGTGTTCTTCAGCCACGGCGGCACGATCACGTCCCGCCACAACTCGGGGGAGCTGGGCGATCCGTGGAAGCCGGGCGCCTGGAGCATGCTCGACCTCTGGCGCCCGGGCGGCGAGGGGCAGGCGCTCGAGGTCCTCGGCGAGGAGATGGCCGCGCTCGAGGGCCACAAGGGCGATCTCACCTTGCTCCGCGGCGTCGACGACGCCGCCGGGTACGTCCAGGGAGACTACGGCGGGCACCACGGCTGCTCGAACGCGACCGTGCTCACGTGCGCCGACACGACCTCGGGCGGCGACGACGCCAGGGCGCGCGGCCCGTCGATCGATCAGGTGCTCGCGGAGCGGCTCGCCGCCGAGCGCCCGACGCCCTTCTCGTCCATCGATCTCATGGTCGACGGGCACAACTACGGAGAGCCGCTGTACCGCGCGTCGGGCGAGCCGTTGTCCACCGAGAAGGACCCGACGAGCGCCTTCGACCGGCTCTTCAAGGACGTCACGGAGACCGGTTCGGGTCCGACGCCCGAGCAGCTCCGGATCCGCGCTCAGCGCAAGAGCGTGCTCGACGGGGTGAGCGAGCACCTCGCGGCCTTGAAGGGGCGCGTGAGCGCGAGCGACAGGCACCTGCTCGACGCGCACGCGGAGCACATCCGCAGCCTGGAGAAGAAGCTCGAAGGCGTCGCCAACCTGGCGGCGTGCACGAAGCCGGACGTCGGCGGCGCGCCCGTGTACCAGGGATACGGGTCCTACACGGGAGGAGGGATCAAGGAGGCCGCGCCGCTCCTTGTCGACATCCTCCTGCACGCGCTCCGCTGCGGGCTCACGAACGTCGCCACGTTCCAGATCGCCGACGTCCTGACGAGCTGGCTGCCTCAGCCCTACAACACCGACCTGGGCCACAGCCTCGGCCACGCCGGCCTCGACGTCGGCCCGAACGGCGCGGAGCCCGACAAGCTCGAGGACTGGCGCGCGACCATCCTCGCGAACCGCGGCTGGCGCATGGAGATCTTCGCGCGCCTGCTCGACGGGCTGAAGAGCACCCCCGAGGGCGACGGCACGATGCTCGACAACAGCGTCGTGCTGTTCACGAGCGAGTTCGGGTGCGGCGGCGCGCACTCGCCCCGCGACATCCCGGTCCTGCTCGCCGGCAAGGCCGGCGGCAGGTGGCAGGGCGGACGGCACGTCAATTACAACAAGCGCGCGGGCGAGGATCCTGGGCAGTCCGCGTACGAGACGGACGTGTCGATGCACAACGTCTACACGTCGATCCTGCGCGCGTTCGGCTACGAGGACGCGCACTTCGGGAACGACACCGCGTACAAGAAGGGGCCTTTGGCGGAGCTGCCGTGAGGGCGCGCCGCGCGAGGCGCGGACGTGTACCGGCCGCGCCTGGCCCCTTAGCTCCGTGCGTCAGAAATCCCGCTCGGACCCCGTACCTGCTCCTCCACCGCGCGGCGCGCGCAGCTCACGTCAACGGCTCAGGGCGCCCAGGTGCCGCCGCCGAGCTCGGTGATGTCGATGCCCTCGCACCCGCCGCCGGGGTTCGAGGCGGGATCGCTCACGCACTCGGGCACGGTGAGGCCGAGCACCTTCAGCGCGCCGGTGCTGCTGCCGCCGGTGAACGTGCCGCGCACGGCGGACGACGCCTCGTCGTAGCCGCTCACGTCGAAGCCGGTGATCCCGTACGTCGCCTCGAAGTCGTCGGGCGCGACGCCGCGCAGGTGCACGCTCTGGAACGAGGCGTCGACGAGGCGCCCCTCGGCGTCGGCGAGCGCGTACACGTCGACGTCGGTCTCGAGATCCACGCGGCCGTCCTCGGTCACGAGGTGGAGGCGCGCCGGGATGCGCACGCCCGCCTCGTCGAACTCCCCTCCGAGCGACACGCACGCGACGTCGTCCGCCGCCTCGAGCGACAGCGCGATCCGCGTCGTCGTCCCGGGGTCCCAGGTGAACGTCGCCGCGACCTCGGCGTTCTCCGCCAGCACGTCGGCGGCGGAGAACGCGAGCAGCGCGGTGTCGAGGGGCAGCGGCAGGCCGCCTCGGGCGCACGTCTCGGCGGTCGGCCACGACGCGAACGAGCGGAACCCCGCGCCTGTCACCTCACCGTCCGAGTACTCCAGCCGCGCGCCGATCGATCCCCACGAGGCGCCGGCCGCCATGCCGCCGCGGATGGTGAGATCGGCCAGCGCCCAGCCCTCCCTCTGCGGCGTGAAGACCAGCGACCCGGAGAGCGCGTCGGGATCGAGCTCGGCCTCGAGGGCGACGTGGCGCGGATCCGACGACGAGAGGATGGCGGGCACCGTCTCCGCGAGCGCGCCGCCGCTCGTCGCGATCGTCAGCTCCACGTCGATCTCGATGCGGCTCTTGCACAGGTCGCCGGCGATCGCGGGGCCGCCCTCCGTTTCGTCTTCGTCGTTCGACCCCCGGGGCCGCGACTCGACGAACCGCGACTCGACGAACCGGATCGCGCCGCCGCCGTGGGCGACGTCGATCGTGATCTCGCCTTCGCCCTGCTCGGGGCCGGCGTTCACCATGTCGCCGGGTGGCGCCCACACGATAGGGCTCTCGAACGTCCCCTCGGCCTGGGCCAGCACCTCGCCGGCGGTGAAGCCGAGCGCGGTGGCCTCCTCGAGCGAGCCGACGACGATGGATGTCTCCTCGCAGGCGCCGTCGCCGGTCCCGAGGCCGTCGTGACCGGTCTGGCTGCCGCCCTGGGGGGCGGTGCACGCCGCCGCGAGGAGCGCGGCGACGACGAGGAGACCGCGCCCACCGGCGCGAACGGACGAGTGACGAAGCGAAGACGAGCGACGAAGTGAAGACGACACGGCGACCTCCCGGGCGCGCGCGTCACGCGGCGCCTCATGCGGTTCGAGACCAGCTGCGATCACGATGCTGTGCCTCGACCCCGTCTGTCGCAAGGGCCGTTTCGCACATATCGTGTGGTCGGGCGGCCCTCCAGTGTGCAAACCTCCAAGACATGAACAACCTCGATCTCGACGTCCTCGCGAGCGAGCTCCTGCGCGCCGTGCGGGGAAAACGCTCGCAGCGCGCGTTCAGCCGCCGGCTCGGGTACCGCACGAACATCGCGTACACGTGGGAGTCGGGGCGCAGCTTTCCGACGGCGGCGAAGGCGTTCGCAGCGGCGGAGCGGGCGGGGGTCGACACCGCCGCCGCGATCGCCCGCTTCTTCGGCGCCGCGCCGCCGTGGCTCGCGCGGGCTTCGCTCGGAACCCCGGAGGGCGTGGTGCAGCTCCTCGGCGAGCTGCGGGCCGGGCGCACCATCGTGGAGATCGCGCGGAGCGCGGGGCGGAGCCGCTTCGCGGTCGCGCGCTGGCTGCAGGGCGACGCCGAGCCGCGCCTCCCGGACTTCCTCCGCCTCGTCGACGTGTGCTCGCTGCGCCTCCTCGACTTCCTGGCGACGCTCGTCGACCCCCGGGCCCTGCCGAGCGCGCGCGCGGCGTGGAAGCAGCTCGAGACGCGCCGGCGCGCGGCCTACGAGGTCCCGTGGTCGCAAGCGGTGCTCCTCGCGCTCGAGCTGCGCGCGTACGAGGAGCTGCCGCGGCACCGCGACGGGTGGATCGCCGAGCGGATCGGCATCACGCCCAAGGAGGAGCGCGAGTGCCTCGCGCTCCTCGAGCGCACCGGACAGATTCACCTGGTCGGCCGCAAGTACGCGATCGCACCGTCGCGCACGGTGGACACGCGGCGCGATCCGAAGGCGGCGCACCAGGTGAAGGTGTGGTGGAGCCAGCGCGCGGTGGAGCGGCTCGAGCTCGGCGCGCCGGGGCCGAGCTCGTACAACCTGTTCACTGTCTCCGCGCCCGACCTCGAGCGCCTGCGCGAGCTGCACCGCGCGTATTTCCAGCAGATGCGCGCCATCGTCGCGGCGTCGCAGCCGTGCGAGCGGCTCGTGCTCGCGTGCGCGCAAATGCTCGACCTCTCGGTCCAGCCGGCGCCGGCGATCAGCGGCGGATCGCCAGCACCGGCGTGAAGACCGCGCGCCGCCGGGCGACGGCGAGCTCGGTGCCCTGGCGGGCGTGCTTCCACTTCACGGCCCCGCCGGCCTACCTGACCGAATCCGGGTGCGGGGCGGTGAACGTGCTGCTGTTCCTGGCGGTGATCGCGCTCTCCGTGTTCCGGCCGTCGCTGAGCCTGGCCAAGGGGGATCTCCCCGCGATGCATGCGAGGTGATAGGCGGCATCCACCTCCCGTCTCCCGCCTCCGCCGAACGGGTCGGGGGAGCGAGCGCCGGTCTGCCCCCCTGGCGCGGCCTGCGCGATCGTGTATCCTCGGCGCGGCCGAGGTGGCGCCATGAAGGTCTTCCGGTAGCAGCGCGGTCCCTTTCGCCGGGCGGGTTCTTCCCGCCGCCCGCGTTGCTCGCGCTCCGGCGCCGTTGCCCTCTGTTCCGCACTCCCGTCGCGCGGGCGGAGCGGCGTGCGTTCGACCTTCGACTCCACCCCTCGGGCCCGCTCGGACGAGCCGAGCGGGGCCTCGAGCCCGTGCATCATGGCGCCTCGTCTTCCGCTCTCGATCAAGCTCACGCGCCGCGCGGTCGCGCGGCGAGACCTCTTCTGCGAGCTCGTGCAGAAGGCCGTCCGTCCGTGCCAGGCCGACGCCGCTTTCGCCTTTCACGCGTTCGCGTTCAAGGCCGATGAGGATGGATTCGCGCGCGAACTCATGGACCGCCGGACCGAGCTCTGGCTCTTCCGCTCCAACCAGCGCGCCTCCTGCGGCGACTTCCTGGCCGTCGACATGTCGAGCCCATGGCCGGCCCGGCGTCGCGCTTACGTGATCGAGCTGAAGCGCGGGATGCCGGTGCGGCTCGGGGGAGGCGCGGTGGGCGTGCAGCTGCGCAACGCGGAGAGCGCCGTGCAGGGGCTCGCGCAGCAGGGGGACGTGCTCGGAGCCGAGGCGGCGTATGTCACGGTGGCGGGGGACGGGGCGGAGATCGCGGCGATGCTCGCAAGGGGCGGGCGGAGCTAGGCACGTCGCGGCGGCACGGCCCCTCGCCGGAGTGCAGCGCCGTTACTGCATCGTGAGCGTGACGAGCTCCTTCGACGGGGCCTGAATCCGCCGCACCTTCACCTCCTGGTCGCTCACGGAGAGCACGTGATCGCCGGTCACGAAGCTGCGTTTCACCGCGGAGGACGCGCTCGACCACCAGGCGCCACAGAGCGCCTGCCCCTGCGCCACGCGGCCGAGCGGCTGGAAGCCGCGCTGCGCGCTCGCCCGGTAGAGCAGGAGACCCGAGAACTGCGAGGTGCCGTGCTGGGGCCCCTGCCCTCCCTCGCAGATCGTCATCGGCAGACTCAAGAGCTCCTTGGGCGCGAAGTAGGTGAAGGCGAGGTGATTGGTGAGCGCCTCGGAGCTCGATCCGCGCGTGCCGATCACCGCGCGATGGAGGAGCCGCGGCTCGCTCGGTTTCTGTACGTCGAAGATCTGGAGGAGCACGCCCTGGAAATAGGCGAATTTGCCCTGATCCTCGGCGTCGTACCCGATCGTGAGCAGGTGCTCCGGGTCCATCAGGTGCATGTAGGTGGAGAACCCGGGGATCTTGAGCTCGGCGAGGACCCGCGGCGCGGTCGGCTGCGACAGGTCGAGCGCGAACAGGGGATCGGTCTTCTTGAACGTGACAACGAACCCCCGCGGGCCGTCGAAGCGCACGGAGCGGATGTCCTCGCTCGGCGCGAGGCGATCGAGCACGCCGACCGTGGCGAGCTCGGCTCGCTGGCGGCGCAGCACGCTCACGAGGCTGCGGGCCGCCGGGTCCGGGGCGCGGCCGACCGTGGTGGCGACGCGCAGGTGGCCCTCGTGCTCATCCATGGAGAACTGGTTCAGCAGGCGGCCGCGCACCACCCCGCTCGCCGCATAGGTCGAGGCGCCTCCGGCGAGATCGAAGGCGTGGATCAGCGTGTCGCCGCTGTGCGCCCAGTCGGGGTAGAGATCGCGCCTCGCGAGCTGCGGGACGGCCAGGTAAAGCGCGCCCTTCGAGGCGTACGCGAAGCCCGGCTGGGTCTGCACCATCTCCCGGTGGAACCCGCCGGACGCGCCGAGATCGAGGCTGATGATCGAGGTGAAGCCCGCGGCGTCAGCCCCCGGCGCGACATGGATCCGGCACGAGCCGGCGCCAGGCTGCCCCGCCTCCCGCGCGGTCGGCAGGAACACGGAGGGGTCTGCGGCGAGGATGGCGCGCCGGTTCTCCTCTCGGAGCCGCGCGAACTCCCGCTCTGCGTCCTCGGGCCCGGCGAGCGGCCTCTCCGGCGCGAAGCGCAGCCCGGGCGGCCCGATCCGGTCGTCGTGGACGACGGTGTGCACCGCGTCGCCGATGCGCCGGGCCGCGATGAAGGAGCCCGAGACGTCGATCGCGCGCAGCGTCTTCGGGGCGCCTGGCCGGGAGACGTCCAGCACGCTGATCCGCGTCGCGGCGCCGTCGCCGGTGGGCACGCAGTCGTAGCCGTACGTGCACTCGGGCGTGGCGGCGCGCCCCGCGGGCGGGTCCATGGACGAGTACACGACGAGGCGATCGCCGGCGGCGAACAGCTTGCGCGCGGGGCCGTCGAGCGTGACCTCGCCGACCCCGCGCGCCCTCGCGGGCGCGGCGACGTCGAAGATGCGCAGCTTCGTCCCGCTGAGCGTGTAGAGGCGCGGGCCGTCGAGCTTCACGAAATCGGGCTCGTCCACCCCCGGCACCTGCACGTTGGTCCCGGACTGGCGCACGACCGACCCTTTTTCGGAGACGAAGACCAGGCGCGGAGGCGTGCACTGGAACAGCAGGTACTCGCGGCGCGCCGCCTCGATCCGATGGTCCGCGGCGCGGAGCGCGACCTCGCGCAGGCGCGGCGCGTGCTCGGCGCAGCCGCGGGTGGACGGCGCCACCCCGGCGCCCGCCGGCCTGTCGACCCGCGGCGGCGGCACCGGCGCCTCGAGCTGCGCCAGGAGCTCGGGGCTGCACTGCCAGTTCGGCGGCCGGTCGCCGGGGCCGAAGTCTCGCCGGGGGGCGACCGGCCGTGGCTGCGGCGGCGGGCCGCTCGCGACCGCCGCAGGGGTCGCGCTCGCGCTCGCCGCGGGCGCGACCGCGCCGCGCTCCGCGACGCGCCGCAGGCCGCGGCGGCAACCCCGCTCCCCGCGAGGATCGCCGCGCCGGCGAGCCGCCATGTCCTCCGTTCCGCCCTCACGCCCCCGCTCGCCATACCCGCCTCCCGAAGGCGTCCAGCCACGCCGCCCGATGCGGCTCGCGAGCATACTCCGGTGCTGGCCAGCTGCGCCCTGCGCAGCAGCGTTGCGCCGCGGCGCCCGGCGCGACGCCCTCGCCGCGGGGTGCCCCGCCGGAGATGGGGCGGCGGCCGCACGCGCCGACGAGCGCCTCTCAAGGGACCGAGCGAGCTCCGGCGCCGCAGCTCCGCCGCCAGGAGACGCGAGTTCAGCTCAGAGGTGGACGCGCTCCGAGGGCGCCGCCGCCTCGAGCATCCGGGATGCCCCGGTGAAGGCGGCGTTGTCGCTCCTGAGGGGCATCTTGCTCATCGCCCGCTCGGCCATGGCGGTGATCGTGAGGGACGGGTTCACGCCCAGGTTCGAGGGCACCATCGAGCCGTCGACCACATACAGGTTCTCGTGGCCGAACACCTGATTGCGCTGGTCGATCACCCCGCGCTCCGGGCTGTCGGCGACGGCGCAGCCGCCGAGGATGTGCGCGGTGGTCGGAACGTTGAGCACGGCCTCGTTGATGGCGTTGCGCGGAGTGCCGTTCATCAGCGCGCCGAGCCGCTTGCCTACCTCGTTGGCGATGGGGATGTACGCCGGCGGCTTGGGCTGCCCCGGCGGGCGGTGGGTGGTCATGCCGCCGCGCTTCCAGACGAGCTGCATGTAGTTGTCCACCGTCTGCATCACGAGGAGGATCGTGGAGCGCCTCGCGAACTTGAACGGCAGGAGGCCGAAGATCAGATCGATGGGGTGGAGCAGCCGGCGGCCGAGCCAGCGCAGCCATCGCGGCAATCCCGGCCTGTCGTCGGTGAGCACCGTGCCGAGCGCGCCCATCACGTCGGAGCCGGCCGGGTAGCGCACCGGCTCGATGTGCGTGCGCGCGTCCGGGTAGATGCCGCTCGTGATCGCGATGCCGCGGGAGTAGTCGACCCGGTCGTCTCTGGCGGTCACCCCGAGGATGACCTCGCTGTTGGTGCGCACGTAATTGCCGAGCTGCCGGGAGAGATGCGGTAACCGTCCCTCGGCCCTCGCCTTGAGCAGGAGCTTCACGGTGCCCAGCACGCCGGCGCTGAGCACCACCCCGCGCGCCCGGAGCTTGCGGCGCCGCTTGTGGAGCAGCGCGGTGGAGCGCTCGAGGGTGAGCTCGTAGCCGCCGCCCGGGAGCGCGTCGATGGCGGTGACCATGGTCTCGGGCTGGATGGTGCAGCCCTTCTTCTCGGCCAGATACAGGTAGTTGAGATCGAGCGTGTTCTTGGCGCCGAAGCGGCAGCCCACCATGCAGCCGCCGCAGTGGACGCACGTGGCGCGCTCCGGCCCCTCGCCGCCGAAGAACGGGTCGGGCACGCGCTGCCCCTCCTGCTCACCTTCCTTCGCGAAGAGCACGGCCACGCTCGTGACGTGAAACGTGTCCCCGCGGCCCATCTCGTCGGCGATCTGCCGGAGCTGCCGGTCCGCCGGCCAGAGCTTCGGGTTCGCGGTCACGCCGAGCATGCGCTTCGCCGTCTCGTAGAAGGGCATCAGCTCGTCGCGCCAGTCCGTGCCGGCGGGCCAGCCCGGGTTGGTAAAGGCCTCGGGCGGAGGCACGAGGAGGGTGTTGGCGTAGACCAGCGACCCGCCGCCCACGCCCGCTCCCGACAGGATGAGCGTGTCCCGGAGCAGGGTCAGCCGCTGGATGCCGTAACACAGCACCCTGGGCGCCCAGAGGAACTTCCGCACGTTCCAGTTGGTCCGGGGAAAATCCTCCTTGCTCCAGCGCTTGCCGCACTCGAGCACCGTGACCTTGTAGCCCTTCTCGGTGAGGCGCAGCGCGGAGACGCTGCCCCCGAAACCGGAGCCCACGATCGCGAAGTCGACATCGAAGTCCATGCACACCTGCTTCTCGGAGCGGAGTATGGTCCAGCCGCCCTCCGGCGCCTACCGCGCGGACGCAGGTCCGCCCCTCCGCTCGCCCGCTCGCCATCCCCGCCTCCCCTCGCGACCCGGGCTACTCCGGTGCTGGCCAGCTGCTCCCTGCGCAGCAGCGTTGCGCCGCGGCGCTCGGCGCCACGCCTTCGCGCGCGTCTTCTGGCCCTGGTACGCCGCGTGCACTTCCAGCGGCAGGGCAATCCGGTCGGGTATTACGCGCCCGGCCAGGAGCCGCTGATCGACCGGGGGAGCACGTTCCTGCTCGTGCACGAGAACGCGCAGAATTACGCGATCTCCGAGCACCCGCTGCTCGACGACACGATCGTGATGCCCCTCGACGCGTCGCGCTTCTACAGCCCCTTCATCAGCAGCGCCCAGCGGCTGCCCAACGGCAACACGCTGATCACGGAGGGCTCCGACGGCCGCATCTTCGAGGTCACCCCGGGGCACGAGATCGTCTGGGAGTACATCAGCCCTTACTGGCGCAAACCGCCGCTCAGCCTCAACCTGGTTTACCGCGCCTACCGCGCGCCGTACACGTGGGTGCCCCAGCTGCCCGCGCCGCGGCAGAAGCCGGTGCCGCGGCTCGACGTCGCCACCTTCCGCGTCCCGGGCGCGGCGCCCCTCGGCCGGGACCGGGTGGTGGAGCTCAAGGGCGCCGAGGGCTACGCCGCCGAGGGCGACTTCTGCGTCGCGCCCGCCGCGGGGAGCGGCGCGACGCGCCCCTGAGCCGGTCATGATAGAAGGGCGCAATGGCGTCCTTGAAGCCTCGTCCGGCGCCGGGGCCCGCGCCCGACGAACGCGCCCGAGCGCTGCGCGATCGCGTGACGGTGGGGCTCGTCACGGCCCTCCCCAAGGAGCTCGCGGCGGCGAAGGCGATGCTCGACGGCCCCGTCGAGCACTCGGCCGGGGGCGAAGGCGCGGGCCGGGACTACGTGCTCGGGGAGATCCCGGCGAAGGGCGGCGGCGCGCACGCGGTCGCGCTGGTGAGCACGGGCATGGGCAACAACCTCGCGTCGGTCCGGGTGACGCAGATGCTCGAGCACTTCCCCCAGATCCGCAGCGTGGTGATGGTCGGGATCGCCGGCGGGGTGCCGCACCCGGACAAACCCGCCGAGCACGTGCGCCTCGGCGACGTCGTCGTCGTCGATCGGCGCGGGGTGGTGCAGTACGATTTCGACAAGGAGACCGCCCGCGGCAAGACCCCCCGCCCCTCGCCGAGGGCGCCGGGCGCGTGGCTCCTCGAGGGCGTCGACGCGCTCGAGGTCCTGGCCTACGAGCGGAAGGCGCCGTGGGTGAAGCTGATCGACCGCGGGCGCAGGCTCGTGGGCGCAAAGCGGCCTCCCGACGCGGAAGACGTGCTGCGCGATCCGCTCGACCCGTCGGAGGTCCGCCCGCACCCGGCGGATCCGCAGCGCAAGAAGGGGCAGCCGCGCGTCTTCCAGGGGCCGATCGGGTCGGGCAACACGCTGCTCAAGGCCGCGCGCCGCCGCGACCAGCTCCGCGACGAGCTCGGCATCAAGGCCGTGGAGATGGAGGGCTCGGGGCTCGCCGACGCCGCGTGGCAGCACGACGTGGGGTACCTGGTGGTGCGCGGCATCTGCGACTACTGCGATGAGCAGAAGGGCGACGCATGGCAGATGTACGCGGCCATCGTGGCGGCGGCCTACGCCCGCGCGGTGCTCGAGCGGATGCGGGCGAGCCGCGCGAGCGCGACGGAGCCCCCCGCCGCGGCCGCTCGAGGCGCGCGGGCGCGCGACGGGGGCGAGCGCGGCGAGCGCGGCCGAGCGGGGGACGACGAGCGCGACGAGCGCGACGAGCGCGGCGAGGACCTCCTCGACCACGTCGTGCGCATCTGCCGGATGCGCGAGGAGGCGCGCGGCAAGCGCGTCACGATCGCCTGGCGGGAGGCCCCGCCCCCGTTTCATGCGGTGGCCGAGGTGGTCACGGCCGAGCCGCTGGGACCGGCGCTCCTGGGGCCGGCGCTGGCCTTCGCCGTGGGCGCCGTGGCGGGCCCCGTCACCCCCGCCGCGATCGAGCTCTTCCGGACCCAGGTGCACGCGCGCACCCAGCGGCGCAGCGCCGGGACGTTCTCCCAGCTCGTCTACGACGGCCCGCCGGCGCCCGAGGCGCTGGTGCGGGAGGCGCACCGCAAGGGCGTCTGGCTGGCCAGCATCGCCGAGTACCAGGGCCTGATCCACTTCGGGCCGTATGTCGAGCGGCTGATCCACCGGCTGGAGCGCGATCCGATCTACCCGCCGCGGCTCTATGTCCCCCAGCGCGCGACGCTGACCGCCGCCGGCGGCCCGAGGCAGGAGGTCGACCACGCGCTGGACGCGATCGACGACCTGCTCGCCTCGCCCGCGGCCCGGTTCGTCCTGGTCCTCGGCGATTTCGGGACCGGAAAGACCTTCTTGCTCCACGAGCTGGCGCGCCGCCTCGGGGCGCGCGAGGGGCCGCCGTACCCGGTGCTCATCGAGATGCGCTCGCTCGAGAAGGCGCACTCGCTCGACGCGCTGGTCGCCAACCACCTCGCGCTCTCGGGCATGGAGCGGTTCGATCTGCCGAGCTTCCGGTACATGCTCGCCGAAGGCCTGATCGCGCTCCTCTTCGACGGCTTCGACGAGCTGGCGCTCCGCGTGCGCTACAGCCGCGCCGCCGACCACTTCGACACGCTGATCCAGGCGGCGCAGGGCAAGGCCAAGGTCGTGCTCACCAGCCGGACGCAGCACTTCTACTCGGACGACCAGATCCGGACCAAGCTCGGCGAGCAGGCGGAGCGGATCCCCGGCCACCGGATCGCCACGCTCACGACGTTCTCGCCGGTCCAGGTGCGCCAGTTCCTCGTCAACCTGCTCGGCAGCAGGGAGGCCGCCGACGCCCGGGTGCGGCTGCTCGATGACGTGAAGGACCTCCTGCGCCTGTCCGAGAACCCGCGCCTGCTCGGCTTCATCTCCGAGATCCCCGAGCGAGAGCTCCTCGAGGCGCGCGACCGGACCGGGAAGATCACCGCCGCCGGGCTGTACCAGAGCCTGATCGACCGGTGGTTCCGGAGCGAGGACGCGCGCGTCCACGTGCGGGGCGCGGCGGCGTCCCTGGTCGCCGAGGATCGGTGGAAGGCCGTGACGACGCTCGCGCTCCGGCTCTGGTCCAAGATGGAGCCGAGCGTCCACGCGGACGAGCTCCCCGCCGAGGTGGCGAAGGCGATCGCCGACCTGAGCACGCGGCAGATCGATCTCGAGGAGGCGGTCCACGCGGTCGGCTCCGGCACGCTGCTGGTGCGCGATCCGGAGGGCAATTTCTCGTTCCTCCACGCCTCGGTGCTCGAGTGGCTCGTCGCGCGGGAGGCGGCGGCCGAGCTCGGCCGGGGCGGCGAGGCCACGGTGCTCGGCTGGCGCGAGATGTCCGACCTGATGGTCGAGCTCTTCACGGCGATGGCCGATCGCGAGGCGAGCGTCGCCTGGGCGAGGCGGGCGCTCAGCGGCACGTCGGGCGAGATCGCCAAGCGGAACGCGATCGGCGTGCTGAAGCGGCTGAACGTCGAGGCCGAGGAGCGGGTGAACCTCGCCGGCCAGGACCTGCGCGGCAAGGACCTCTCGCGCCGGAACCTTCGCGGCGCGGATCTCCGCGGGGCGGATCTGCGGGAAGCGCTGCTGATCGAGACCGACCTCGGCGGCGCGTCGCTCGCCGGGGCCGCGCTTTCGCGCGCCGACCTTTCGGGGGCGCGGCTCGCGGGGGCGGACCTGGAGGGCGCCGACGCGTCGTCCGCGCGGCTCCTCGGCGCCGATCTGCGCGGCGCGCGGCTCGCGTCGGCCCGGCTGCGCTACGCCCAGCTCGTCGGCGCGCGGCTCGACGAGGGCGCGCTCGCCGGCCTGGACGCGTTCGGGAGCGCGGCCCCCGGCGCCGCCCACGCCGACGTCGTCGCGGCTGCGGCCGCGTCTCCCTGCATGGCCGTGGCGGTGAGCCCCGACGGGCAGCTCATCGCGTCGGCGCACCGGAGCGGGCCGGTGTGGCTGTGGGACGCCGCCACCGGCGCGGCGCGCCGCGCGCTGGCCGGGCACGCGGCGACGGTCCGGAGCGTCGCGTTCAGCCCGGATGGCGCCCTCCTGGCCGCGGGCAGCAGCGACGCGACGATCCGGCTCTGGGACGTGGCCACGGGGCGGGATGTCCGCGTGCTGCGAGGCCACGGGGCCCCGGTCACGAGCGTCGCGTTCGGCCCTGGCGGCGCCGTGCTCGCGTCGGGCAGCAACGACAGGACCGTCCGGCTCTGGGACGTGGCCACGCCGGCCGAGCCGCGCGTGCTGACGGGGCACACGGCCATCGTCCGGAGCGTCGCGTTCAGCCCGGATGGCGCCTCGCTGGCCTCGGCGGCGGACGACCAGACCGTCCGGCTCTGGGACGTGGCCAGGGCCGCCGAGCGGCGCACCTTGATGGGCCACGCCGGCATTTCGAGGAGCGTCGCGTTCAGCCCGGATGGCGCGTGGCTGGCCTCGGGCGCGCACGACAGCACCGTCTGGCTGTGGGATCTGACCGCGGGGGCCGACCCCCGCGTCCTGATCGGCCATGAGGCGTCGGTGAGGAGCGTGGCCTTCGACGGGAGCGGCCATCTGCTCGCGTCGGCCGGCAACGACAACACCATCCGGCTGTGGGACGTGACCCTGGCGGCCCAGCGCGAGGTCCTCCGGGGCCATGCGGCCACCGTCAGGAGCGTCGCGTTCAGCCCGGATGGCGCGACCCTGGTCTCGGGCTCCACGGACAGCGCCGTCGTCCTGTGGGACGTGGCCACGGGGGCGAGGCGCAGGGTCCTCCGGGGCCACGCATCGACGATCCGGAGCATCGCCTTCAGCCCGGATGGCGCCTCGATCGCGACGGCCTCGGAGGGGGGCGCCATTCGCCTCTGGGACACGGGCACGGGGGCGGAGCGCGGCGTTCTCGAAGGCCACGTGGACCACGTGAGGAGCATCGCCTTCAGCCCGGATGGCGCCTCGATCGCGAGCGCCTCCACGGACGGCACCGTCCGGCTGTGGGATGCGGCGACGCGGACCGGGCAGCGCATCATGAAGGATTTCCCCCTGTCGGCGATCACCATCGCCTTCAGCCCCGATGGCGCCTCGCTGGCGTGGGGTGGAAAGGACAGGACGGTCCGGCTGTGGGACGTGGCCACGGGCGCCCAGCATCGCGTCCTGAAGGGCCACGCGGACGCCGTCCGGAGCATCGCCTTCAGCCCGGACGGGGCGTCGCTGGCGTCGGGCGCCGACGACGGGATCGTCCTCCTGTGGAGCGTGGCCGCGGGGGCGGTGCGTCACGTGCTGAAATGCCGCTCGGCGCTCGTCAGGAGCGTCGCCTTCCATCCGGACAGCGCTTCGCTGGCAGCGGGCGCGGGCGACGGCGCCGTGCAGGTGTGGGACGCGGCCACGGGCGACGAGCGGCTCGTGCTCCGAGGCCACGCGTCCGCCGTGGCCGGCGTCGCCTTCAGCCCGGATGGCGCCTTGCTGGCCTCCGCCGCCGAGGATTGCGCGATCCGCCTCTGGGACGCGCTCACCGGGGCCGAGCGCCGCGTCCTGCTGGCCCACGCGAGCGCCGTCCAGGGGATCGCCTTCAGCCCGGACGGCGCCTGGCTCGCGAGCGCCTCGGACGACGGGACCGTCCGGCTGTGGGAGGTGGCGACAGGGGCCTGCCGCGCGGTGCTCCTCTCGCGCGCCGAGGGCTGGGCGGCGTTCACGCCCGACGGCCGCCGCTACAAGCTCGGCGGCGCGCTCGCGGGGTCGTTCTGGTACGCGATCGGCCTCTGCAGGTTCGAGCCGGGGGAGCTCGACGCGCTCCTCCCCTCCCTCCAGCGCGTCCCCGACGGCGAGCCGCTCGTCCTCCCGCTGCACCGGAGTTGACTTAACCGGTTCATCTACCATCGTCGAATGCGGAGGGCATCTCCCTTCCTTCGCCCGGTCGCCGCTCGCGCCGTCTGTCCGTCGAGGCAAGCTGGGTTCTGGAGAGCCGCCGCATCGCAGCGCTCCGCCACCCGTTCACGCTCGCCGCGGCGCGGCGCCGCAGGAAAGCGACACGCAGCGCGGGACTTCGGCGAAGATGAACCGATGCCGATGGACTACCGGCTCGGGAAGGTGCTGTACACCGGCGTGGAGACGCGGGTCGTCGCAGGCATCGACCTGACCAGCCGGGCCGACGTCGTGCTGAAGATCCCGCGCCACGAGGTGCCGGACGCCCGGGTCGTGGCGCGGCTCCGCGGCGAATACGCGCTGCTCCGCGAGCTCGGCCTCCCCGGGACCGCCCGCGCCCTCGACCTCGTGCCCTACGGCGCCGGGGTGGCCCTCGTGCTGGAGCGCTGGGGGGACTGCTCCCTCGACCTCGCTCTGGCCCACGGGCCGCTGCCGGTCGAGGCCGCGCTGCGCCTCGGCGCGTCGCTCGCGCGCCTGCTCGGGCAGCTGCACCGCCGGGGCGTCATCCACCGCGACGTCAAACCGCAGAACGTCCTCGTCGACGCCGAGCGCGCCCAGGTCCGGCTCATCGATTTCGGCCTGGCCGCGCGGCGGGAGGCGGCCGGCGACGCCGCCGAGGCGGACGGCGCGGTCGTCGGGACGCTCGCCTACGTGGCGCCCGAGCAGACCGGCCGCATGAAGCGCGCCCCCGACGCGCGCGCGGACCTCTACGCGCTGGGCTGCACGCTCTACCAGATGCTCACGGGCAAGCTGCCCTTCGAGCAGACCGACGAGCTGTCGCTGATCCACGCGCACATCGCCCGGAGGCCGCCGCCGCCGCACGAGCGCGCGCCGGCGCTCCGGATCCCCGAGGCGGTCAGCGCCGTCGTGATGCGGCTCCTGGAGAAGAGCCCGGAGCAGCGCTACCAGACCGGCGACGGCGCGGCGCACGACCTGGAACACGCCCTCGAGGAGCTCCGCGCGACGGGCGCGATCCGGCCGTTCGCGCTCGGCGCGCGCGACTGGGAGGACCGCCTCCGCAGGCCGTCGCGGCTCGTCGGCCGGGAGCGGGAGCAGCGCGCGCTCCGGGAGGCTCTGGAGCGCGCGCGCGGCGGCGAAACCGAGCTCATGCTGTTCTCCGGGCCGTCCGGCGTCGGCAAATCGGCGCTCGCCGGCGCGCTGCGCGAGGAGGCGCGCCTCGCCGGCGGCCTGTTCGCGCCCGGCAAGTTCGACGCTCTCCAGCGCGGCGCCCCCTGCGCGGCGCTCGCGCAGGCCTTCCGCGCCATCGCCCGCCGCAGGCTCTCGGACAGCGCCGAGGCGCTCGAGGGGTGGGCCGCGACCTGCCGCGCCGCGCTCGGCGAGAGCGCGCGCGTCCTCGTCGACATGGCGCCGGAGCTCGCGCGCATCCTCGGCGAGCCCCCGCCGCTCCTCGAGGTGAGCCCGGCCGACGCGAAGCACCGCTTCCAGCGCGCCGTGCAGCGCTTCGTCCGGGCGACGGCGAGCGCCGAGCCCCCGCTCGTGCTGTTCATCGACGACCTCCAGTGGGCCGACGCGCCGTCGCTCGCCCTGCTCGAGGCGATCGCGACCGACCCGGAGATGAAGCACCTCCTCCTGCTCGGCGCCTGCCGCGACGGCGAGGTGGGCGAGGCGCCCCCGCTGCGCGCGCTGCTCGAGGCGATCCGGGCGAGCGGGCGGCGCGCCGAGGTGCACGCGCTCGGCCCCCTCGACGGCGAGGCGCTCGCCGGGATGGTCCTCGACATGCTGCCGGGCGCCGGCGACGAGGCGCGGGCCCTCTGCGCGATCGTGCGGGCGAAGACCGACGGCAGCCCGCTGTTCGTCGAGCAGTTCCTGCGGGCGCTGCACGAGCAGGGGCTGCTCTCCCGCGACCTCGCCACGGGCCGGTGGCGGTGGGAGGCGGAGCGCATCGAGCGGACCGCGGTCACCGACAACGTCGTGGCGCTCTTGACGGCGAAGATGGGGCGCCTGCCCGAGGAGCTCCGGCGGACGCTGGCCGCGGGGGCGTGCGTGGGGGCGGGCTTCGAGGCCTCCCTGGTGAGCGCCGCCGCGGGGCTCCCGGCCGCGGCGCTGCGGAGGGGGGCCGAGGCGCTGCTCCACGAGGGGCTGCTGGTGGCCGCGGGGGAGGGCGAGGGCGAGGCGTACGCGTTCGCGCACGACCGGGTGCAGCAGGCCGCGTACGAGCTGCTCGGGGACGGCGATCGCCTCGATCTCCACCTCGCGCTCGCGCGCGAGCTCGATCGGCGCTGGTCCGACGGCGGCGGGGACGCCGAGCTGTTCGCCCTCCTCGACCACTACCTCCGGGCCGCGGAGCGCCTGAGCGCGCCGGCCGAGCGGCGCCGGGTGGCCGACCGCTGCCTCGCCGGCGGGCTGCGGGCGAAGGCGGCCTCGGCCTACGCCGAAGCGGCGCGGTTCCTGCGGGCGGGCCGCGAGCTGCTGGGCGGAGGCGGCGGCGCCTCGGCCGACGGCGGCGCCCACGATCTCCACTTCGAGATCCTGCTCGCGCTCGCGGAGACCGAGTGGCTCGCCGGGCAGCCCGAGGTGGGCGAGCGGCTGTTCGCGGCGTGCCGGGAGCGCGCCAGGGACGCGGTCGCGCGCGGCCGCGTGGCGCTCGCGCAGGTGCCGCTGCTCACCGTCGCCGGGCGCTACCCCGAGGGCCTCGGCGTCGGGCTCGCCGCGCTCGCGGAGCTCGGCTGGTCGTTCCCGCGCGAGCCCGAGGCGCTGGCCGCGTTCTTCGCCGCCCAGGCCGCGCGCATCGCCCCGCTGATCGCGGCGATGAGCCCGGCGTCGTTCCGCGCCCTGCCCCGCTGCGCCGATCCGGTCGCCCGCGTGGCCGGCGAGCTGATCGGCGCCTCCATCACCGCGGCGGCGCTCAGCGAGCCGCCGCTCGCGGCGAGCCTGATCTTCGCGATGCCGGAGATCGCCCTGCTGCACGGGCTGTATCCGCGCGCGGCCTACGGGCTGAGCATGAGCGCCGTCGTGTTCACCGGCGTGCTCCAGGAGCTGCCCCTCGGGGCCCGGTGCGTCGAGCTCGTGTACGCCGCGGAATCGGCGCAAGGCCTGCTCCTCGCCGGCGCCCTCCACACGGGCAGCATCGCCGCCCAGTGCGTGCACCCGGACCTCGGCGCCGTCCACGAGCGCTGGCGCGACGTGCCCGAGCTCGGCGCCCGCGAGGGGGCCATCACCCACAGCGAGGTCGGCCAGGTCATCCTCCCCGCCGCGCGGATGGCCGCGGGGGCGCGGCTGTCGAGCTGTCCCATCCCCGCGAGGCCCTGGAGGGACCTCATCGCCGGCCAGAGCGCCCCGGCGTGCCGCGCCGTCCACGAGCTGCTCGCCCAGGCGGGCGAGGCGGACGTCGGCGAGGCGATCCGCCGCATCGCCGCGCTCCCCGCCGGCTCGCCGATGCTGCGGGTCATCGTGCTCGGCGCCGCCGCGTTCGCCGCCGCGCACCTCGGCGAGGATCGCGAGGGGCTGCGGCTCGCCGCGGAGGCGAGCGCCGAGTGGACGGCCGGCTGGTGCAACCCGCCGGCCCTCTGGGCCCTCGAGATCGTCACGATCCTCGGCGCTGCGCTGCCGCCCGCCGCGGCCCCGGACGCCGCCGACGAGGACCGCGGCCCCCGCGCCGCCTTCGCCGCCCAGCGCGCGCGGCTCGCCCGGCTCTCGGCGTTCAACCCGGCGACCTTCCGCCACGCCCTCCTGCTCACCGAGGCGCGCGAGGCGCAGGCCGCGGGGCGGCACGAGGACGCCGAGCGCCTCTACGACGAGGCCATCGAGCACGCCCACCGGCGGGGCTTCGTCAGCGGCGAGGCCCTCGGCCTGCGCCTCGCGGGCGAGCACCTGCTCGGCCGCGGCCGCGCCCGGATGGCGCGCGCCTACCTGCGCGACGCGCACGGCGCCTACCTGCGCTGGGAGGCCGCCGGCGCCGCGGCGGTCCTGCGCCGCCGGCACCCCGAGGTCTTCCCGGCGGCCGAGGCGGCCCGCGACGAGACGGCGGGCGCCGCGGCGCACCCGGCCGGGGCGCGCGCCGCGACGACCGCGGCGGGCCCGGCGAGCAGCCGGATCGACGTGGTCTCGCTGCTCAAGGCCGCCCAGGCCCTGGCCAGCGACCGGGATCCGGGGTCGCTCATCGCGCGCATGATGCGGCTCCTCGCCGAGAACGCCGGCGCCGAGCGCGCCGTGCTGGTGCTCTCGCGCGGCGAGCGCCTCGTCGTCCGCGCGGAGCTCACCGTCGATCCCGAGCGGATCACGCTCCACCCCGACGAGCCGGCCCTCAGCTCGGCGCTCCTGCCCGAGAAGGTCGTGCGCTACGTGGCCCGCAGCCGCGAGCCGCTCGTGCTCGGGCGCGACGGCGGCGACGGGCGCTTCGACGACGACCCGTACCTCGAGCGCCGCGGCCCCGCCTCGCTGCTGCTCGTGCCGCTGCTCCACCAGGGCCGGCTGCTCGGCGTGATGGTGCTGGAGCACGCCGGCGTCTCGGGCGCCTTCCCCGAGGCGCGCGTCCAGGTGGTCTCGCTCCTGGCCGCGCAGGCGGCGACCGCCGTCGAGAACGCCGCCCTCTACAGCGAGCTCTCGAGCTCGCACCACCGCCTGGAGCAGCTCGTCGAGGAGCGCACCGCCGAGCTCAAGGCGGCCAAGGAGGCGGCCGACGCGGCGAGCCGCGCCAAGAGCGATTTCCTCGCGAGCATGAGCCACGAGCTGCGCACGCCGCTCAACGGCATCCTGGGCTACGCGCAGATCCTGGGGCGCCTGGACGGGCTGTCGCCCCGGCACCTGCGCGCCGTGCAGATCATCCAGTCCTCCGGCGAGCACCTGCTCACGCTGATCAACGACGTGCTCGATCTCGCCAAGATCGAGGCCGGCAAGCTGACCCTGATCCCCGACGAGGTGCATTTCCCCTCGTTCGTGCGGGCGGTGCTCGGCATCTGCCAGGTGCGCGCCGAGGCCAAGGGCCTGACGTTCCTGTTCGAGCAGGAGGGCGCCGCGCTCGGGACCGTGATCACCGACCAGAAGCGGCTCATGCAGGTCTTGCTCAACCTGCTCGGCAACGCCATCAAGTTCACCGAGAGCGGCCGCGTGGTGCTGCGCGTGACGGCGGGCGAGGCCCCTCCGGGCTCGGGCGCGGGCGCCGCGCGGCCGGTGCGCTTCCGCGTGGAGGACACGGGCCCCGGCATCGCGCCCGAGCACCTCGAGCGGATCTTCGAGCCGTTCGAGCAGGTGCCGACCGAGGGCGCGCCGGTCGAGGGCACGGGCCTCGGGCTCGCGATCGCGCGGCGGATCGTGGAGCAGATGGGCGGCGCGCTCCGGGTCGAGAGCCAGCCCGGGCAGGGCAGCATCTTCGAGTTCGAGGTGCCGCTCGTCGACGCGATCGCCGCGCCGGCCGCCGCCGCGCCCGCGCCGGAGCGCTGGGCGCGGGCGATCGGCGACGAGGGGCCTGGCCGCGCTGCGGTCGAGGCGCCGGGGCGCGCGCTGCCGCCGGCGGAGACGCTCGCCGGGCTGCTCGACCTGGTGAACCGAGGCCGGCTGAGCGGGCTGCTCCTGGAGATCGAGCGGCTCGAGCGCGAGGACGCGCGCCTCCGCCCGTTCCTCGACGAGCTGCGCGGCCTGGCCAGGGGCTTTCAGGTCAACCGGCTGCGCGAGCTCCTCCGCGCCGCCGCCGGCCCCGCCCCGGCGGCGGCGCCGTCCGAGAGCGGCGCCGCGCCCCGGTGAGCGTCACCCGCGCGCCGGACGCCGCCGCGTCACTCGCGCGCCGCGGGCGCCGCCGCGCGGCGCGACGGCGCGCGCGTCATGCTCATCGCGTACGCGATGCCGTCCTGGAGCGTGCTCTGCGTCACCATCCCCGTCATCTCGGCGCCGAGCGCCACCAGCTCCCGGGCGACCTCCGGGCGGATGCCGGTGATCACGACCCGCGCGCCGAGCAGGCGCACCGCTCGGGCCGCCCGCACCAGCGCCTCGGACACGCGCGCGTCGACGCGCGACACGCCGGTGATGTCGAGGATCATCACCGCCGCCCTGCGCGCGCTCACCCCCAGCGTCGCCACGTCGACCATGCCTTGCGCGCGCTCCTCGTCGACCACGCCGATGAGGGGCATGACCAGGATCTGGTCGTTGATCGGGATGATGGGCGTCGACAGCTCGGCCAGCCTCGCCGCCTGCGCCCCGATGATCTGCGCCTGGAGCGCCGAGCGGGCCTCCTCGAGCGACGCCCGCTCGGCGAGCTCGCGCTCGAGCCGCTCGTTCGCGCGCTGCAGCTCGCGGGTGCGCCGCTCCACCGTCTCCTCGAGCGACTCCTTGGCGCGCTCGAGCTCCGTCACCGCGCGGGCGAGCGCCTGCGTCCGCTCTTCCACCCGGCGCTCGAGATCGTCCGCCAGCCGGGCGAGATCCTCCTGCGCGGCGGCGCGCACCTCGATCTCGTTCTCGAGCTCGGCGTTCTTCCTGGCCAGCGCGGTCAGGGCGCGCCGGAGCGACAGCTGCGTCTTCACGCGCGCGAGGAGCTCGTCGCGCGCGAACGGCTTTGTCACGTAGTCGACCGCGCCCAGGCGGAACCCACGCAGCTTGTCCGCGATCTCGGCGTGCGCGGTGGTGAAGATGACGGGGATATCGGCGGTCGCGGGGCTCGACTTCAGCCGCTCGCAGACCTCGAAGCCCGTCATGCCCGGCATGGTGACGTCGAGCAGGATGAGGTCGGGAGTCTCGTACTCCAGACGTTCGAGCACCATGGGACCGTCGGTCGCGACGCTGACCTCGATCCCCGCGGACTCCAGCGTGCTTGAGAGCACCTCGAGGTTCACGAGAACGTCGTCCGCGATGAGCACGAGCCCTGGCGACGGCTGCTCAGCCCGCATCCCTTCACCTCCCCTGAGCGCCTGCGCAGGAACGCTCGCGTTCCCCCCGGCGTGAGTGCGTTATCCGATCAGCCTCGTGGCTGACCTCGGCCGCATCGTCACGTACCCGGTTTCGGCTGTCAAGCGCCTTACATCGCGGGCCTCATCAGCCGCAGTCTCGCCCTCGCGACGAGGGCGTGAGTCCACCAGCGTCGGCGAGGCGCGGCGGAGCACCCAGGCGTTCGCCGCGTAAGCCATGACCGTCGGCGCGAGGACTCAGAAGGCGGCGAGGAGGGAAAGAGGCAACGAGATGGATGGATGAAGAGAGACGCGGAGGGAGAACGAAGCCACTACCGTGTAGGTCACGTCCTGTCGTTTCTCGTCGTCTCATTCCCCTTGGACGTCGTGGGGTCCTTTCGTCGTTGCGTCTTCGCTCTTCTCGCCGGCTCACCGCGCTGGGAGCGCTCGCCGGGCGGCGCGGGTCGCGGGCGCCGCGCCCCGCCGACGCCGCGGCCACGCCCGGAGGGCGGCCTGCGCGACGCGCTCCAGCTCTTCCCTCGAGGCGCCGTCGCGCGCCTGCACCGACATGCCCTGGATCACCGCGCCGTAATACTTGGCGAGCGCCGCCCCGTCGGTGTCGGCGGGGAGGTCGCCCTCCGCGATCCCCTGCTCGATGCGCCGGCGAAGCGCGGCCTCGCTCGCCGCCCGGCGCTCGCGCAGCGCGGCCTCCACCTCGGCGGACCCCGGCGTGCAGTTGGCGGCCCCGTGGACCATGAGGCACCCGAGCGGATGATCCGACGAGCTCGAGAACGCCGCGAACTCCAGGAGCACGCGCGCCACCGCGGCCCGGGCGGTCGGCTCCTCGGACAGCGCTCGCGGGACGCTCGCCCCGTACATCTCGGCATACAGCGCCACCGCCTCGAGGAACAGCTCCTTCTTGCTGCCGAACGCCGCGTACAGGCTCGGCGGCGTGATCTTCATCGCGGCCGTCAGCTCGGCGAGCGACGTCGCGTCGTATCCGTGCCGCCAGAACACGCGCAGCGCAGCCTCGAGGGCGACACCGCGATCGAAGGCGCGCGGCCGGCCGCGCGCCGCCCGGGGGGACACGTTCTTCATAGCGATCACTATAGAATGCCTTGACGGGCGAGCTCCTCCAATTTACATAGCATTCACTATGAAATTCTTCCGTTCATCTGCTGTCGTGCTCGCCTCGGGCTTGTTGCTCTCGCTGCTGCCTGCCGCGCTGGGAGGGTGCGCGAGCCCGGCGCCGCCGGCCGCTGCCTCGGCGCCGGCCGCTGCCTCGGCGCCGGCCGCTGCCTCGGCGCCGGCCGCTCCTTCGGCGCCGCCGGCCGAGGCGGCCGCTCCTCGGGGCGATGAGGCGCTTCAACGCCGGCTCGACGAGGTGGTCGAGGCGGCCACGGCCCAGGGGCGGATCGTGGGCGCGGTCGTCGTCGTGGCGCGCGACGGCCAGGTCGTCTACCGGCGCGCCGCCGGCTTCGCCGATCGGGAGGCGCAGCGGCCGGTGCGCGAGGACACGGTATTTCGCCTCGCGTCGATGACCAAGCCGATCGTGTCGGCGGCGGCCCTCGCGCTCGTGGACGCGGGCACGCTCGGGCTCGACGATCCGGTGACGAAGTGGCTCCCTTCGTTCGCGCCGCGGCTCGCGGACGGCCGGGCCGCGACGATCACGGTGCGCCACCTGCTCACCCACACCGCGGGCCTCAATTACACCTTCATGGAGGCCCCGGACGGGCCTTATCACCGCGCGCGCGTGTCCGACGGGCTCGATCAGCCCGGCCTCTCCCTCGAGGAGAACCTCGCGCGGATCGCCAAGGCGCCGCTCCTCTTCGAGCCTGGCAAGGCCTGGCACTACTCGCTGGCCACCGACGTGCTCGGGGGCGTCGTGGCCAAGGCGGGCGGCGCGCCCCTCCCGGACGTGGTGCGTCGGCTCGTGACCGGGCCGCTCGGGATGGACGCCGCGTTCACGGTCGCCGACCCGGGCCGGCTCGCGATCCCGTACGGCGACGCGGGCGCGCGCCCGGCGCGGATGGCCGATCCGCAAGTCGTGCCGTTCGGGCCGGCCAAGATCACGTATTCGCCGTCCCGGATCCTCGATCCGCGCTCGTATCCGTCGGGCGGCGCCGGCATGGTCGGCACGGCGGACGACTACCTCAAGTTCCTCGAGGCGCTGCGCGCCGGCGGCGGGAAGATCCTGCGGCCCGCGACGGTCCAGGCCATGACCTCGAACCAGACCGGTGAGCTCGAGGTGCAGCAGCCGGGCGGGAAATGGGGGTTCGGCTTCGGGTTCGCGGTCCTGAAGGCGCCGGAGCCGGGCACGATGCCGTCCGCCGCCGGCACGTGGCAGTGGGGCGGCGCCTACGGCAGCAATTTCTGGGTCGACCCGAGCGCCAAGCTCACGGTGATCGTCTTGACCAACACGGCCCTGGCCGGCATGGCGGGCGAGTTCCCGGACGCCGTGCGGCGCGCTGTCTACGGCCAGGCGCAGCCGTGACACCGAGGCCCGCGCCGCTGCCGAGCGGCGCGGCGCCCCGGCGGGGTGAACCGGCCCGCTACCGGCAAATACCCGTGACGCACATCTGTCCATCGGGACAGACGGTGCCGCAGGCTCCGCAGTTGCCCTCATCGTTGCTCAGGTTCACGCAGCGGCTGCCGCAGTACGCCAGCCCTGCATTGCAGGTGCACTCGCCGGCGGTGCAGAAGGAGCCGCCGCCGCACGCGTTGCCGCACGCCCCGCAATTGAACTGATCGAGGTTCGTGTTGGTGCAGAGCGGATCGCAGTAGGTCTGCCCCGTCAGCGGGCAAGTGCAGGCGCCGGCCTGGCAAGTCGAGCCTCCCGCGCACGTGGTGCCGCAGGCCCCGCAGTTCGCGTTGTCCGATTGCGTATCGACGCACACGGGATCGCAGAACGTCTCGGTCGGGGCGCACGGCGATTCGCTCTCGCCGCCCTGTCCACCCGCGCCGCCGAGGCCACCTTGCCCCCCGGCGCCGCCGACGCCGCCCTCACCGCTCCCTCCTTGGCCTCCTGCGCCGCCGGCGCCGCCCTCACCGGCCCCGCCTTGGCCCCCCGAGCCTCCGGTGCCGCCAGCGCCGCCCTCGCCGCTCCCTCCTTGCCCTCCCGCGCCGCCCAGGCCCCCGGTGCCCCCCTGAACGTCTCCACCGCTCCCGGCGTCCCCTCCAGCGGCGCCGCTCGTGCTCGTGGCGGCGTCTGACGTGGTGCTCGTCGCCTGGCTGCTCTCGCCGCCGCCGCACCCGACCACCGGCACCGAACAGGCGACCACGCCCGCCATCCAACCCAGGATCCACATGCGTACGCGCGCACGATGCATCTCGTCCTCCAATGTAAGTGGAGCAATGCTCAAGATCTGTTCTGTCCTGGGGAGTCACCACGACTCCCACGCATCGCTGTTGCGGCAGGCCGCGCGCGCGGCTCAGCTTTTCTCATCTCCCGACCAGAGAAGCGACGACATCTGTCGGGGAAGCCACAGGGCACCCGGGCCGAGGCCCTCCGCTCGAGCCATCGAGTAGCCTCCATGACATAGGCAACGGTGTTTCCGCAGGAGAGATGAGCCAGGATACGGGCGGACCGGTCCATCCGTGCTCGCGGCGAAGAGGCGCTGTACCCCAGCTTGCTACATCACGTCGGAACCGGTCCACGACAGGAGTCGGCGGCGTACATGCAGCGATGTGCGCCGCTCCGGGCGCAGGCTTGGCTTCCTCGCGCGATTCGGCAACACCTGGATCGCTGACGTGCGGGCCCTGGCGAGACCAGGAGCGAGCGGCCTCCGCCGCGCAGCCGGCGGTCCCCGCCCCGTGGTAATTCAGGAGCAGCCGCGGGGAGCTCCCGCAGACGGGGAGCGACGTCGAGGGCTCAGCAGCCCGTGCTCTGCGAGACCGTGAGCGTCGCGCTGTAGGCGTCGGGCGAGCCGCCCTGGAACACCAGCACCTGCGTGGTCGCCGCCCCGACGAGCGCGCTGAGCGGCACCTCCCAGACGTAGACGTCGTCCGTCGTGGAGACCAGCGGCGAGACGCCGCTCACCTGGACCCACGCCCAGCCCGGGCCGACGTACCGGTACAGCGCGCCGTTCTCGATCATGTGATCGACGCCGGCGGGCTGCCCCGGAGGGAGGTGATAGCCGGTGGTCGTGTCGTTGTCGCTGTCGATGAACACGCGGTGATGGGTGAACGGATCCACGTACGCGGCCTCGTACCGCGCGACCGAGGCGCTCAGGCACGACGACGGGCTCAGGATCGACGCCGCGGCCGCCGCGGGCGTGGTCACGGTCAGCGGGTCGCTGAGGTCGCTCACGTTGCCCGCCGCGTCCCAGGCCTTGACCTGAAATCCGTAGCTCGTGGACGGCGAGAGGCCGGTCACCGTCATGCGGTTGCCGTAGGTCGTCCCGATCGACACACCGTCCTTGAACACCTCGTAGCCCGCGGTCGCGACGTTGTCCCAGGGGTTGTTCCACGTCAGGGTCGCGCGCGCCGTCGAGGTGCCCGACACGGCCGCCGCGCCGAGGCCGTCCGGCGGATCCGGCACGAGGGTATCGTCGACGCCGGCCGCCTCGACAAGCTCGGCGTCCCAGTAGGCCGGGAGGGTGTCCCAGGGATGGCCGAGCGCGGCCCCGTTCGCGTCGAGGACGAGCTGGTCGTCGGTGACGTACACGAAGCCGGCGTTCTGCTGCTTGCTGCGCGCGACGACCGCGGCCATCGCCGCCGCGTCCGGCACGTCGTAGACGAGGTGCCAGAACTTCTCGGGATTCGCGCTCTCGAGCTGCCACGGCGCGGTCGGAAAGACGTTGTCGTCCATGTAGTTGGCGTAGCTGCCCTCGAACGTGACGATCGTATCGGCGATGTCCTCGTAACACGGCTCCACCGGCATGCCGGGATTGAGGATGACGTACGCCCCGGGGTAGTTGTCGCTGATGTAGTCGCTGACGGCCGCGTACAGGTCCACGTAGAGGTCGGGATCGGCCGCGGTGCCGCACAGCGCGGTCACCTGGTCGAGGAAGATGCCGTCGACGCCGTACGCGCCGTAAAGCGCGAACCAGTCGTCGATGTCCTGCTGAATCTGCGCTGTCCAGTCGGCCACCGAGCTGCCCCCGCCCCCGGGGCCGTCCGGCCTGGTGGCGTGCGGCGCCACCGGCGGGAAGCCGAAGCCGTAGTAGCCGGTGTCGACGTACACGATGGCGAGGGCGCCCGCGTCGTGGATCTTCGCGATCGCGTCGGCCCACGCCTCGTGGAACGGCGCCTCTGGCTTCGAGGCGCTGCCGTTGACGACGACGATGTCGCTCGTCGGGACGTTCTGCGCGAGCCGCGCGAACATCTCGGCCCCGCCGGCGGTGTCCGGCCCCCAGTACGCCGGGATCGCCGTGCGCTGGTGGGCCGCCTCGTTCGGCGCGGCCGCCGCGGGCGCCTGCACCAGCAGCGCTGCTCCGGCGAGCGCGGCTGCCGCCGCGCCCGGGGGGTTCCTGTGCATCCAGGTCATATCGGCCTCTTCAAGCAAGAAAGTCGACAATGGATGATGCCGGAGCCCCCGAGGCATGCCGGGGAGGCCTCCAGATATCGAGCCTCCGGCAGCGTACCGGCAAACGCTGCTCGGTCAAGCGACGATGGCGAGGCAGATCCCTCGCGGGGGCGGTCGCGAGCGGCGGAGCTCGCGCTTTCGCCGAGAAAGAGGGCGTCGGCGGGGCTCTTTGAAGTAGTGCAAAGACCCACGCCTAGCCCTGGGCTGTAGTACGTTCGGACGATGCGGATCTTTTTCGACGGAGTCCTCGTCGTGCTGTCCTCGATCGCGTGCTCCGGCCCCGTGACGGGGGAAGGATGACGTGCCCTGTTCACCCGACCCGGCGCGAGGATCGCCCGCGACGACGGCTGCCGGAGAGGGCTTATCCGCCGTCCGCCGGCGCTCCGTCTCCGGCCCCCGCCCCGTCCCCGGCCCCCGCCTCGGCCTCGCGCGGCCGCCTGCGGTAGAGTAGCCGGCTCACCGGCAGCCCGTCAGCGATGGCGTGGTGCTCGCGGGGGCTCCTGGCGCCGTAGGGGTTCTCGCCGAGGTGCGGCGAGCCGGGCGCGTCGCCCGCCGGCTCGAACGCCGGGTGCGCGCCGATCTGCTCGGCGTACAGCGCGGCGCGCTCCTCCACGTCGGTCTGCACGAACAGCTCGCCGCCGTCCACGAGCAGGCGCGCGAGGCTGTCGAGCAGCGCCGGGCCCATCACCAGGCGCTTCTCGTGGCGCTTCTTCCACCACGGATCCGGAAAGTGCAGGAAGAACCGCGCGATCGACGCGTCCGGCCGCAGCCGTCCGAGCGCCTCTCGCGCGTCGGCGTTCAGCGCCCGCACCCGGCCGCCCAGGCCGCCTTTGCGCAGGCGCTCGTCGACGATGGCCGACCACTTCAGGCGGATCTCCAGCCCGAGCAGCCGCGACGCGGGGCTCGCCGCCGCGCGCTCGAACAGGAAGCCGCCGCGGCCGGGGCCGATCTCGATCTCGACGGGGCCGGTGCCCGGGAGCAGGTCGTCGATGGAGACGTCGTCCCCGTCGGGGAAGCGGGGCGCGTCGGCGTAGGGGTGGTTCGGGCGCGGCTGGAAGACCATGGAGCCCCGGCGCTCTACCAAATGCCGGCCACGCGCGCGCGGGAAATCGCGGCCCCGGGGCGGGGGCGCGGTGGTATTCGTCGGCCCCCATGGCGGCTCCCCAAGCGCCCTCCCCGCTGCGCGCCCTCGCCGCGCGCGCCCTCCCCTACGCGCCCGCGCTCGCCGCGAGCGGCGCGATCGGGGCGCTGTGCATCCGGGCGGTCCTCGATCAGGCGGGGCGCCCGGCGCTGCCGCTCGACGACGCGTTCATCCACATGCAGTACGCCCGGCGGCTCGCGGAGGGCGGCTTCTTCAGCTTCGTCGCCGGCGAGGGGTACTCGACGGGCGCCACGAGCCTGCTCTGGCCGGTGCTGCTCGCCCCCTTCTATGCGCTCGGCCTGCGCGATCTCTCGCTGGTCTACGCGATCTGGGCGCTCGGGCTCGTGTTCCACGCCGCCCTCGCCGTCGAGACCGCGCGCCTCGCGCGCCCCCTGGCCGGCCCCGCCGCGGCCGCCGGCGCGGGCGCGATGTGCGCCGGGTTCGCGGCGTTCGCGTGGTTCGCGTGGAGCGGGATGGAGACGGTCGCGTTCGCGTGGATCCTCACCCGGACCGCCCGGCTGGCCGCCGGGCTCCTCGAGCCGGCGAAGGCGGAGGCGGAGGCGGCCGAGGATGTCGGGGAGCCTGCGATGCCGGCCGGGTCCGGTGCGACGCTGGCCGGCTCCGATGCGATGCCGGCCGGGTCCGATGCGGCGCCGAGCGGCTCCGATGGGATGCCGGCCGGCTCCGCTGCACCGCTGGCCGGCTTCGCTGCGCCGCCGAGCGGCTCCGATGCGCCGCTGGGCCGGTCCGATGCGACGCCGACCGCCTCTGCCCAGCTGCCCGCCGCTTCCGCCGAGCGGCCCCCCGCCGCCGTCGCCCGCGCCCTCGCGCTCGCCGGCTTCGCGGCGCCCCTGCTCCGCCCCGAAGGCGCGCTCGCCTCCCTCCTCGCCGCGCTCGCGCTCGCCGTCTGGGCGGCCCGCCCGGCGCCGCCATCGCCCCTCCCGGCGTCGCCGCCCCCGGCGCCCATCGCGCCGCCTCGCCGCGGCAGCGCCATCCCCCGCCTCCTCGACCGGCGCCTCCTCGTCCTCGCGCCGCTCCTCGGCCCGCTGGTCGTCCCGGCCTTGAACCAGCTGCTCGCGGGCCACCCGACCTCGTCGACGACCACGGTCAAGTGGCTGCTCGGCAACCCCAACTACGACGGACCGGCGCTCCGGGACGCCCTTCTCCAGAACATCCGGCTGCTCGTGACCGACGTCCTCGACGGCGGCCAGTGGACCGCCGTCTTCCTCCCCGAGGGCTCCGCCGTCGTCATCGCGCTCGGCGCCGTCGCGCTCGCCGTGGCCGCGCACCGGCGCGGCCGGCCCGCGCACGCCGCGATCGTGGCCGCGCTCGCGCTCGGCGCGCTGCTGCCGTGCACGTACCTGAGCTTCCTCTGGAACCGCGTGCGCTACGTCTGGCCGTTCGCCCCGGCGTGGCTCGTCATGGCCGCGTGCCTCGCGCGCGAGCTCGGCGACGCCGCCCAGCGGGTCCGGCGCTCGCTCCACTACGTGACGCCGCTCATCGCCGGCGCGTTCGCCGGCGCCCTGGCCGCGCGGCTCCCGTGGGCCATCCACGACCTCGCCAACTCCGCGCGCGCCATCGACCGGCAGCAGGTCTGGCTCGGCCGCTGGGCCGCGCAGCACCTGCCCGAGGACGCGCGGATCGGCGTCAACGACACCGGCGCGCTCGCCTATTTCAGCGGCCGGAGGACCTTCGACGTCGTCGGCCTGACGACCGAGGGCGAGGCGCGCTACTGGGTGGCCGGCGCGGGCTCCAGGTTCGAGCACTACGAGAAGCTGCCGCCGGAGCGCCGGCCGACGCACTTCATCGTCTACCCGCACTGGATGGCCTGCGCGCCGGTGCTCGGCCGCGAGCTCGTCGACGCCACGGTGGAGGATCAGGCGATCCTCGGCGGCACGACGATGATCGCGTACGAGGCGCGGTGGGACCTGCTCGGCTCGGGGGCGCTGCCGGTGCGGTCGGCGCCTGGCGAGCGGATCCTCGATGAGGTCGACGTGTCGGATCTCGAGTCGGAGGCGGCGCACGGATATGCGCTGGAGCCGCTCGCCGATCAGCGCAACGTGGCGGTCGCGCTCGCAGCGCCGGAGAGCGACGCGCCCGGAGAGGTCGACAGGGCCCGCGCGGAGATCGCCGACGGGGGCCGGTATTACAGGGCGGCCGACCGGTTCGTCGTTCACGTCGCCGCGCCGCCGGCCGAGGCGCGCCTCGTGATGCGGGTGGCGTCGGACGATGGCGCCGAGCTCGCGATCTCGGTGGCAGGCCAGGAGGCCGGGACCGTCGAGGTGCCGGCCGGGACGTGGGTGGAGCGCGCGGTGGCCCTGCCCGCCGCGCGCCTCTCCGGGGCGACGCCGATCGCGATCACCCTGCGGCGCGGGGATGGATTTCACGCGTTTCATTACTGGCTCGTGGGACGCTGACGCGCTGTTGCGTCACCACCGCGCCTGCGCCCGGTGGTGACGCCTGCATCCGGTCGCGCGGCAATCCGATGCTGCCGATCATCGGGGCACACGCAGGTCACTCGGCGTGACGAATCCGGGGAGCTGCCCGGAATTTGAGAATGAGAGGTGGCCGCTTCGGCCCCTGCGGGACCTACCGCACGAGCCAGGCACGCCCTCGGACATCCAGCATGGCTGCAACCCCCCGAGAGACCCACGATGCCCTCAGTCACCCACGAAGCCCTGGTCGAGCTGTTCAAGAACCGGCCGACGCTGGCCGCCGAGATGCTGCACGACGCGCTCGGCCAGCCGGTCCCGGCCTTCACGGAGGCGCGCATCGAGCCCTCCGACCTCGCGGAGATCGTTCCCTCGGACCGCCGGGCGGACGTCATCGTCGTCCTGCTGGTCGCCGAGCAGCAGCGGCCCGCGATGGCCATCGTCGTCGAGGTCCAGCTCGGCCCGGACCCGGACAAGCCGTACGCCTGGCCCGTGTACGCCGCCCAGACGAGGGCCCGGCACTGCTGCCCGACGCGGCTGCTGGTGGTGACGATCGACCGGAAGATGGCGCGCTGGTGCGCTCAGCCGATCGATACCGGCCACCCCGGCTGGACGCTGACCCCGCTGGTGCTCGGCCCTGAGGGCGTCCCGGTCGTCACAGACGCCGAGCAGGCGAAGGCGGCGCCCGAGGTGGTCGTGCTCTCGGCGATGGCGCACGGGCAGGAGGAGGCCGGGGAGGCGATCGGCGTGGCGTTCCTGGCGGCGGCAGCCGGGCTCGATCAGGAGCGGCGCGGCCTGTACGCGGACGTGGTGCTATCCTCGCTGAACGCAGCGGCGAGGCGGACGTTGGAGGCGATGATGAAGAGTGGATACGAGTATCAGAGTGAATTCGCGCGCAGCTACGTGGCGAAGGGTCGGCAGGAAGGCCGGCAGGAGGGGCTCCTCGAAGCCAAGGCGCAGAGCGTGCTCGCCGTGTTCGAAGCGCGCGGGCTGGAGGTCCCCGCCGACGTACGGGAGCGCGTCGTCGCGAGCAAGGACCTCGCCGAGCTGGACCGGTGGATTCGCCGCGCCGCGGTCGTCAGCGATGCCAGGGAGCTGCTCGACACGAACGGCTCCTGAGTGCGCGGGGGCTCCGGAGGCTGCCGCGCGGCGGTCCCGTTCCTCCGGAACCTGATCGTAGAGCTGCTCGTAAGCAGGGGGCGAGGTCGATCAATCCGCTCGAGACGCACTGATCCAAGGAAGCCCCCACCTTCCCTCCTCCAGCACAGTGCGGGAGAGCCAGCGTCAATGACGCTCTACAGGCTGATTGCTGCATCGATCCCTGGCTCTGATTGCGGCGATGGCGCCAGTCCGTCAGGCACGGACCCGGGGTCGACTCCGCCGGCTCGTGCGCGCCGTGCGGTGCCGTGGAGCCCCTGCCCTCGCGTCACCCGCCACGCTGGTTTCCGGCGCGCGCGCTCTCACCGGGTCGGCTGAGGCTTGGCCGGGCCAGCGGATCTCATGCCCCGGTGCTATAATTGCCGCCGGCGAGGGGACGTGTACCTCGCCGTCGCGCGCGTGGCCGAGGTGCTGGCGAGCGTCGGGGCTGATCGCGCCCGGGGGGGCGCCCAACCGAGGACACCGAGATGTACGAGCTCACGATCGAACGCTTCCTGCATGTCGCCCACGCGCTGCGGCTGTACGACGGCAAGTACGAGCCGCTGCACTGCCACCGGTGGCAGGTCCACGCCCAGGTGTCGGCGGAACGGCTCGACGCGATCGGCGGGGTGATGGACTTCAACGAGCTCGACCGGTTGCTCGCCGACGCTGTCGGCACGCTCGAGGGCAAGACGCTGAACCATCTGTCCGAGTTTGCGGACGTCAACAGCTCCAGCGAGCGCATGGCCGAGGTCCTCTATCGCAAGCTCGCGCCGCGGCTGCCGCCCGGCGTACGCCTCGACTGCGTAACCCTCCTGCGCGACGAGGCGATCCGCGCCCGGTTTACGTACAGACCCTAGCCTGTCCACGCGTCACCCGCCGCGCCGCCTCCCGCCTTCGCCACGCGCGCGACGGCGGTGTATGAGAGCTGCTCGACCCAGTACACGTGCGACGCGTCGACCGCGATGCCGTGATCGATGGACACGTGCTTCCCGGCGTGCGCGAGCACCGTGCAGCCGCCGGCCGACACGCCCACGGGGAGGCACGCGCCATTGCAGGACACCTGCGCTGCTGGGCAGTCGGCGGGCCGCTCACGACTGCGCCGAGGTCGCCCCTCGGTGTCCGCTCCGTGGTGGCCCGCGACTCGCTCAGGTAGCGAGCCGCCGGCTCGGCGCCTGCCCTGGAGCTCCGCGAAGCCCCGTACCCTCGCGTCACCCGCAGCGGTGGCTTCCGGCGATCTCGCTCACACCGGGTCGTCTCTCCCGCCGGGTTGTTCGGTTCGCCATCTCTTCGCAGCGCTCAACAAAGCGGTGACGGCGTGACCTTTGTGTTCCGAGTACGTCAGAAGGGTCCTCGCCCCGCTCTGCCACGCTTCCTCTTTCGAGCGCGCATACTCGGCAGCCGCGCCCTCATTCGCCCGCAGGAAGTCCCGAAGGAGAAGGTTGTCGCGCCACAGGTTGGCCCCCCACTCGACGACCGCAAGGTTGGTGTCGTGCGCGCCTCTTCGCCTGAAGTACTCGCGTCCGGCTACGCCAGCTTCGCCGAGGTACTGGTACCCGAGCGCCTCGAGTGCTCTCCTGTCATGCGCGGCCAGCGGCCACTCTACAGGCGCGACGAGAATGTCGATGATCGGCTTGGCCGCCATTCCGGGCACCGAGGTGCTGCCAAAGTGCTGCACCTCTCGGATCCGGGCGCCGAGGGTGTTCAACAATTCATCCGCATCTGCAGTGTACCAAATCGGCCAGGAGGGGTCGTATTCGACCACCTTGATCGGCTCATCGATGTCTTCGCTACATCTGTTCAGACGGCTCATAATTATTTCTATCCCCGGGTCCGCGGATCCAGCCGCTGCTGCGGCACCGTATATCAGAGGCGCGACGGCGACGGGAGGCGAGACTCCGGCAGAGGGACCGCGCCGCACTGCGGCCACCTCCGCTCGGCCTCAGGGACGGCGCGTCTCGCACCGCAGGCGGGGGGAAAGCGGCGCGAGCGAAATGCGGACGCGGCGGCACCGAGGATCTACCCTGCCGCCACCGTGATCCGCCTGCGCCGTGAGAGTCTCTTCCGCGCCGATGTCGCTACGCTGGAGCGCCTCGCCCGGTGGCTCGGTCTGCCGGAGCCGCGGCGCTGGCGAACGGAGCGCGAGCGCAAGGCGAAGATCGTCGAGGCGATCGAGAGGTGCGAGAAGCGGCTCGCGAAGGTGGAGGGGGCCGGGTCACGGGTCATGACGGGCGGGCGGTAGCTCGCCTGTCTTGACGAGAGCGCGGCCAGTCCGCCCTCCGCGGGGGCTCCGGGCGCGGGGCTGTCATTCAGCGCCTGGCTCGTAAGCACGGGTCGGAGCCCCTCGGGGCCAGCGCACGGCTCGCGCCGCAGAGATGAAAACGATGCGGACATAATTGCAGCCTGGGTTACCCGTTGACGCCGACTTCCCGTAGGAGGACGGTGCCCGTGGGGGTGGATGCATGGGGTACGGGCCGACGGGGACGGCGAGCGCGCTCGCGTTGTGCGGCTGTGCCTGGGCGCTGGTCGTCCCTCCGGCGCCGGCGAGGGCGCTCGAGTTCAGCGGTGGCGTGAGCGTGGGCGGGCTCCAGATTGGGACCGGCCCGAGGCTCGCGGTGAGCCCCTTCGGCGGGTTGCTCTGGCGCCGAGAGAGCGAGTTTCAGCTCGAACTTCACAACATGTTCAGCGTCGTTCCTGGCGCCCGCATCGGGATCTACGATCGAACGGCGATCTCCCTGGTGCACGTCTGGAAAACAGGCAAATTCGGGCTTGGGCCGGCCCTGTCGATCTACTCGATGCCGGTGTGCGGCCTCATGAGCTGCAACCGAGTGCTGGGGATCGCTCCGGGCGGTCACACCCAGACCGACTGGTACTTCTCCGAGCCCTTGGGCGTGTCCGTGAGCGCCAACCTGGATTGGGCCGGCGGAGATAGTCGCGTACTTCATGGTGACTGGGTGGCGATGGTCACCGCTGGACCTGTCTGGAGATTCGGGGGAGAGTCGAGATGAACAGAGCTTTTGTTGTCCCGCTCCTCGGTCTTATCGCTTGCAACTACGACGTCGGGGAGTGTTGGCTCCCCGGTGATGACCCGAGCGGCGCCGGGGGCGGCATTATCAACCCGACAGGTGCCGGAGGATTCGGCGATGTACCGAGGAAGCCGCAAAGCACCGACGATGACGACTACTCCTACGATCTATGTAGCTCGCAGCCGGCAACGTGTACGGTTATATGGAAAGCGGGCTCGGCTGCTTGCAGAGGAAGCGCATCCAGCTGCACGACCCTGTACCAGGGCCAGCATGCGTCGCTCGATGAAGCCGAGGAGGAGTGCGAGAGGGTTAGTGGGGTCGGAAACGGCTCCGGAGCGCAGTCGTGTGGCTCTTGTGAATGGGGCACGAGATCGAGCTCGTCCGACTGCAAAGAGGCAGGCAAGGAAAAGTGCGATCAGATATTAGGACTCTGTCGTGACAACTGCCCGAGGGGCGACAAGAACTGTCTGAAGGAGTGCAGCGACGAATATAGCCGGTGCCTCAAAGACTGCGACAGGAGGTGTAAGCAATGATCGAGCTGACGTTCAAGCTAACCCCAGAAGAAGGCGACCCGCGCGAAATCCTAGTGCGCATCCACGAGCCGACGCGAAACCCTCCGGAGAAAAAGTGGCCTTGGGCTGTCATTGTTGACATCGATGGGCGCCCGTCTACTACATACGGGGTCGATCCTCTCGATGCGGTCGAGAACGGAGCCCAGCACGCCGCGATCGTGTTGCGTGGGGTCCATGGCGATGCGCTCGATCCGCCCCTCGAGCCGCGAATGAAGGAGAGCCAATGAGCGACTCACGGATGCGCCAAGCCTCCCATGGCCCGGACCGAGGCGTACTCCGCTTCGGCTCCCTGGGTGCTGCTCGAAGACGGACGGCTCGCTCGACGCTGAGGGGCAGCCTTTGGCAGGGTCTCGGTAGGTTTCCACGATGAGATGAGCGCCACCCCCAGCGCGTCGGTGGCGCTCGCCCCTCAGCGCGCCGCCAGCGCGAGGAGGCAGGCGCGCAGCTCCTCGGCGCACTCGGGGCACAGGTCGAGGTGCTGCGCGGCCTCGCGCAGCGCCTCCGGCACCGGGGCGCCCTCCGCGACGAGCTCGGCGTACTGCGCCGCGTACTCCAGCCATTCATCGCACGTCAGCTCGTCGGGCTTCGTCGCGAGGACGGCCTTGGCCAGATCGCGGATCTCTTCCTGGGACAGGCGCTTCATGGCGCTCCTCTCGAGGGCATCCCTCCCTGGGACGGAGTATCGAACGCTTCTCTTACGTCGTCCTCGCCGAATCCGGCCGCAGCGAGGCCTTCTCGCAGCTTGAGGCGAGCGTCGTGGGTCAATTTGTACAGCGCATTCCGGGTCGTCCCGAGCTGCTCGGCGATCGCGGCCTGGGGCATGCCCCTGAGCTCGGCGATGAGCGCCCGGCGCTGCCGATCCGTCAGCTCGGTATCGAGCACCTGGTACAGGGCGGCGATCATTCGCTCCCTGGCCACGTGGGCGCTCGCGTCAGCGGCCGCGATCGGGATCGGCCCGCCCGCGCTCTCGGTCATCTGATCCAGCGACACGTCCTTCCACCGGGCCCTCCGCAGCTCGGTGAGCGCCACGCGGATGGCGATCGTGATCGCCCAGGTGGTGAAGCGGCTGGCGCCCCGGAAGGAATCGAGCGCGCCGAGCACCTTCAGCGTGGCGTCCTGGGTCAGGTCGTCGATCACGGCGTCCCCCACCCCGGCGCGTCCGGCGAGCGCCCTCCGCAGACCTCCCCGCACGACGTGCCGCAGCTCGGCGACACCGGCGCTCGCCTGCGCCTCGGGCTCGCGGAGGAGCCGCAGCCACTCCTCGTTCGTCCGCTCGCTCATCCGGCCGCCTCGAAAAGAGTCTCCCCGCGGAAGTAAGAACCGGCACCCCCACGGCGTCCCATGGACCGAGAAGGGGCCGCCGGCGAGGCGGGCCCGAGAGACCGAATCCACGAGGGAGAGACCACCATGTCGACCGCCGACCGTACCGCCCAGCTCGCCGACATCCACGTTACGAAGCGCACGGAGCCCAGCCTAGCCGAGTGGGGCGTCCGGATCGAGGCCCTCGGCGGCCGCCTGCTCCGCGCCGGTCTGGCGCTCACGCTGCTGTGGATCGGCGGCATGAAGTTCACCGGGCTCGAGGCGCAGGCGATCCGCCCGTTCATCGAGAACAGCCCGCTGTTCGCGTGGACGTATCCCGTGCTGGGGTTCCAGGGCATGTCCAACCTGCTCGGCATCACGGAGATCGCGATCGGGCTCGCGATCCTGTCCCGGCCGTGGTCCGCTCGGCTCACGGCGGTCGGCAGCCTGCTCGGGGTGCTGACGTTCCTGAGCACGCTGAGCTTCCTGATCACGACGCCCGGGGTGTGGGCCGATGACATCGGCGGGTTCCCCGCGATCGGCGCGCTCGGTCAGTTCCTGATCAAGGACGTGGCCCTGCTGGCGATCTCGGTCTGGTCTCTCGGAGAGGCGCTCCGCGCTGCACGTCGCGAGGCGTAGGGCCGAAGCAGCGACCATGGCGACGAGCGCCCGTCGATCGAATCGAGACCGATCACCACGAACGAACCCAGGCTGCGTTCCGCGAGGCCGAAGTCTTCGCTCGGCCGCGCAGGTCGAGTCCGTCGGCCTTGCGCAAGCCCCTGAACCATGAGTCCGCTCGTCGAGCCCGGCCGCCGTAGGCAGGCGATGGCTCGATCCAGCCAGGCCGCCCGACTTGGCGCGCGTCCCTCCCCCAGACGCTCTCCGGCGCTGAGTCGCGCCTGCTTCAGGTCACCGCACCAGGCGCCGCATGGAATGGACCCTGCAAGCCCCCCGCGGCGGCGCCAGCCGCCGCGTTCACGCCACCACGTCGAGAAGCAAGCTCATCACGGCGTCGGGCGCCGGCAGGGATCCACGAGCCGCTCGCGCTCGCCGCGCGCCTGACCGACGACGACACACGTTGCGCATCAAACAGAAAGGAGACTCCCAATGAAACGTCTCATGCTGCTGCTGACCGCCACATTGCTCGCCACGCCCGCCTCCGCGTACGACGTGGAGAATCTGAAGCCTTACCCGCAGACCATGAACGGCAAACGTCGCATCGTCATCGATCTCCCTCAGCTCGAGCACGAAGACCGCGCACGCGTGGAGATCTCGTTCTCCAAGCTGCTGGAAAATTCAGACTGCAATCACAAGTGGGTCAGCGGCACAATCAAGGAAGGCACGATCGAAGGCTGGGGTTACCCCTACTGGGAGGTGAACAGCGACGGCGAGATCATGAGCACGCTCATCGGCTGCGGGAACACGCCGACAAAGACCGAACCCGTATTCGGCGCGAGAGAAATGATCCGTTACAACTCCAAGCTTCCGCTCGTGATCTACGTTCCGGATGGCCTCGACGCGGCATTCCGGACGTTCACCACGCCTGGCGGGTTCCAGACGAGGAGCTGAAGCCGCTTCCATGACGGGATCCGGTCGTGGAGCATCGCGCACGCCGAGCCGAGCCGCCTGGACCACCATGTCGGCGCCTCGGCCGAAGCCGCTCACGGACGCCGCCAGGCGTCCAGCTGCACTGGGGTCAGGCTCGCGCGCGGGCGTCACTGCGCGCGCGCTCAGCCAGCGCGCCGCCCGGGCCCAGCGCAGCGCGCCACCCCCGAGCGCCGCATGGGAGGGAGAGGGCGCCGCAGGACAGCGCGGCTGGCCTGGTGAGTCAAGCGCGGCTGGCCTGGTGAGTCAGAAGACGCCCGATACCGCATGAATCCACGAGGGCGAGCGCAAAACCAGCTCCCCGGCCTCAGCCGTTGTGGTACACCGAGGACACCTTGTCCGACGCGCTCACGCACGTTCACGCGCTGCTCGACCTGCGCGACGACGCCCCGGACAAGGGGCCGCGCGAGAGGGCCGCTGTCGACCTCCTGCTCTTCGAGCTCGGCCCGGTGACCTTCGCCCTGAGGGCGCAGCAGGTCGAAGAGGTGATCGCGTGGCGCACGCCCCTGCCGCTGCCGCGCGCCGATCCGCGGGTGATGGGCATCCTCCAGGACCGCGGCAGGATCATCGTGATCGTGTCGGCCCCGCTCGCCGCGCCGGCGGCCGCGCCGCTCCGCATCGTCGTCTGCCGCACGCAGCGGGGTTACCTGGGTTTGCCCGCCGGCAAGACGCGGTGTGTTGCCGCGGTAAAAGTGTTCGGAGAGCTCGCGCCGAAAGCTGTGGTCGACACCAGCGAGGGAGTAGTAACCTTCCTCGACGTGATCCACCTGCTCGACGCTTCCGAGGGCGCGCCGCAGCCGTCCGTCGCGCCGCGCGGCGATCCGGCCGCCTGGTTGGGTCGATGAGCGATCCGAGCTCCCGGACTCCCACGACGAGGCCCAGACCACCGGCCGATCCGGTCGATGAAGCGGGGACGCCCGCGAGCGCGCCTCCGCCGCCGAGATCGCCGTCGAGCGCGCCGCCGAGCCCGCCGGTGCTCGTCATCGATGACAGCGAGATCGCCCGGGAGGAGGTCTCCCGCTTGCTGCGCGCGGCCGGCTTTCAGGTGGTCGCGCTCCCCTCCCCCATCGGGGCGACCCAGGCCATCGTCCGGCATCAGGCGCGGATCGTCGTCGTCGACGTCTTCATGCCCACCATCCGCGGTGACCGGCTGCTCACCCTGTTCCGGAAGAACCAGCGGCTCGGGCACCTCAGCGTCATCCTGATGTCCGGGCACTCCGAGCGCGAGCTCGAGCAGCTGCAGATGGAGGTCCAGGCGGACGCGGTCCTCTCGAAGCGCAACCTCGATCGCCTGCCGGCCCTCGTCCGGCGGCTCGCCGGCAAGGAGCGGTGACGTGGGGGCCGTGGTCGCCATGCTGCACGCCGGGGTGCGATGCGCGGTGCCAGCACAGCAGGTGCTCCTCGCCGAGGGCGACCCCGCGCCAGAGCCCGGCGCCTGCCTCTGGGGCGACCCCGCGCCAGAGCCGGGCGCCTGCCTCTGGGGCGACCCCGCCCCGGGCCGCGCGGCGGACGCGGCCCCCGAGCCGGCCACGCGGACCGTGCGCCTGTCGACCGGCGGCGCCCCCCGAGCGATCGCCTGCGCGCGCCCCCGGCTCGTGGAGGTCGACCGGGAGCGCGTGTGGCCGCTGCCGGAGCTCCTCGCCGACATCCTGGCGCTGCCCCACGTCGTCGGGCTCGCCGAGATCGACGGCGCCCTGCACTGGGTGCTCGACGCCCGCCGCCTCCCCGACATCGGCGCCTGATGCGGCGCGCATCGAAGATCCCGTTCGAGGTCGTTCAAGGCTGATCAGAGACACATGGCGTTTCCGAGCTCCTCGATTCGAATGCTGACGGCCCTCCTGCTCATCACCACCGCGAGCGCCGAGGGCCGCTCGGCCGCTTCCGTCCCGTACGAGCTGAGGGGCGCCATCCTCCTGCGCTCGATCGGCTACGAGAGCGGGTTCGCGAGCCGGAAGGGCGCGGCCGTGCTCGCCGTCGTCGGGGGGGAGTCGGGCGAGAGCGCGGACGACGCGAACGCGATGGCCGCCGTGCTCTCGAAGCTGGCCGCGAAGACGACCGTGGCCAGCCGGCAGGCGACCGTCCTGCGCGTGACGTACACCGGAAAGGCCCAGCTGCAGGAGGCGCTGCGCGCCGGCGGCGCCGAGGTGGTCTACGTGGCGCGCGGGCTCGCCGCGGCCATCCCGGACATCCCGCCGCGCGAGGGCGCCGTGGTCCGCATCGTCGTGTGCGGCGACGGCGACGACACCAAGCGCGGCTGCGCCGTGGCCGTGACGCTCGCCGGCACCAAGCCCGAGCTCCTCCTGAACGTGAAGCACGCCAACGCCATCGGCCTCCGCTTCGATCCGCAGTTCCTCCGGCTCGCCCGCATCGTCGACTAGGGCCCTCGCGACGCCGGCCGCCGGCCGGCCGACACGGCGCGTCGCCCCTCTCAGGATTCACGGTTCACGGCTCGCGACTCACGATCTCCGCTCCAGCGTCCGCCATCGATCAGCGACCCTCATCGATCCTCCTCCTCCGCCGCCATGCTCAACTTTCGCTCCATCCGCTGGAAGATCGCCGCCCTCGTGGCGTCAGTCGCCATCGTGCTGTCGGCGCTCGATCTGTGGCTGATCCCCGACCGCACGGCGCGGGCCAGCGAGGCCGAGCTGCGCGAGCGCGCCGGGATCCTCGCCACGATGCTGAAGGAGCCCATCGGCGTCGCCATGGACCTCGAGCAGCCCCCAGAGACCTTCCCGGACACCCTGCGGACCGCCATGACCGATCCCCTGGTCAGCTGGGTGTCCGTCTACGACGAAAAGGGCGCGCGCATCGCCGCGATCGGCGCGGTGCAGGTGCCCGGGAGCGCGGCGGACGTGCAGGGCGAGGGCGACGGGGGCGTCGTCGTCAGCGAGGCGCCGATCCGGTCGCGGAACGGCGACCGCCAGCTCGGGACGCTCGCCGTGGGGCTGCGCAGCGACCGGATCGCCCACCGCCGGGCCGACGCGCGCAGGACCATCGCCCTCCAGTCGGCGGGGATCATGCTGCTCGGCCTCGGCCTCGCGTGGATCATCTCGGCGCGCATGACCCGCTCGATGGCCCACATCAAGGAGGCGGCCGACCGCATCGCCCGCGGCGACGTGTCGGCGCGGCTGTCGCTCCGGATCTCGGGCGACGAGCTCGGGGACATGGCCAGCGCCTTCGAGCGGATGAACACCCAGCTGCGCGAGCTCCAGGAGACGGCGAAGCGGGTCGCGGGCGGCGATTTCACCTGCAAGATCACCGGCGACGGGGAGCTCTTCGCCGCCTTCCGGGCCATGGTCGCGAGCCTCCAGGGGCTCGCCACGCGCATCGGCAACACCTCGTCGGAGGTCGCGTCGGCCGCGGCCGGGATGTTCTCGTCGGTGCGCGAGCAGGAGACTACCGCCAACCAGCAGAACGCGGCGCTCGAGGAGATCCGCCGGACCGTGGAGGCCCTGACCGCCAGCGCCGATCACATCGCCAAGGACGCGGCCACCGTGCACGAGATGGCCCAGCGGAGCCTCGTCAGCGTCCAGCGCACCGCGGAGCAGACGCGCCTCGTCAGCTCCCACTCGGACCGCATCGGCGAGATCCTGTCGCTGATCCAGAGCATCGCCGACAAGTCGGACCTGCTCGCCCTGAACGCCGCGCTCGAGGGCACCAAGGCCGGCGAGGTGGGGCGCGGGTTCTCGCTCGTGGCCGCCGAGATGCGCCGGCTGTCCGAGCACGTCATGGACTCGGTGCGCGACATCCGCAAGCTGGTCGCGGACATGCACGCGGCCTCCCACGCGTCCGTGCTCGCGACCGAGGACGGCATCAAGCTGGCCCGCGACACGGCCGCCGCCGCCGCCAAGATTTCGGACGCCGTGGACCACCAGCGCGAGGGGACGGCGCAGGTGAAGACCGCGATCGTCGACATCGTCGGGGCGGTGAACGACACGCTGACGAGCAGCGCGGACGCGACGCGCTCGGCCGAGTCGCTGCTCCAGCTGTCGCACGCGCTCAAGGCGACGGCGAGGGCCTTCCGGGTGAAGCCGGCCGGGGCGAAGCGCGAGGCGACGGCGCCGGCCAACGACGAGGCGGACGCGGATGAGGAGCCGGGCTGACCTCGTCGCCGCGTTCCACCGGGCCATGCCGGACCGCGTGGCCCAGGCGACCGACCTCTGGCTCGGCTTCGAGCAGGGCCAGGCCGGCAACCTCCCGGTCCTGCGCCGCCTCCTGCACACGCTGAAGGGCGAGGCGCACATGCTGGAGCTCGCCGCGTGCGGCGACCTCGCCGAGCTGACCGAGACCGTCATCGACGCGGTGCGGGGCGGCGCGCGCCCCACGCAGCTCACCGGCGACAGCCTCCTCGGCGCGCTGGAGGCGCTCGGGCTCCTGTCGGCGAGCGCCGGCGAGGCGGCCCCGCTCGACCTCGGCCCCGTGCAGGAGACCCTCCGCGCGGCGCACGCGGAGCTCACGGGCGCGGGCGCCCCCGCCGGGGAGGCCGCGCCGCCGCGCGCCCCCGCGACCGAGAGCGCCCTGCCGCCGCGGTTCGACCCCGCGGCCGCGCCGGACCCGGCCGCCCCGCCCGCGGCCCTCGACGCCGCGGCGGTCGGGGCGCTCCTGCACGAGATGCAGCGGCTGCACGGCGAGCGGGAGGTCCTCCAGCGGCGGCTCCGCGAGGCGCAGCGCATGCTCCGCGCGTTGCTCGTCGAGATCGACCCCCGGGGGGCCGCCGCGGACCGGGTCGCGGAGCGCATCACGAAGACGCTCGGCTACGGCGCGGAGATCGAGCGCCTCCTCGGCGCCGTGCGGGCCGACTGGTCGAGCAACGAGTTCGCGGCCGGGCGCGCGCTCGGCGAGCTCGACGAGGTGGTCCGCAGGGCGTCGGTGGTGCGCACCGAGCGCCTCCTGAACCAGGTGTCGCTCGCCGCCCGGAGCGCGGCGCGCATGCTCGGCAAGGACGTCGAGGTGCGCGTCGAGGGGACGGGGCTCCTCGACGCGGCCGTGGAGCGCCGCCTCGAGCCGGCGCTGCTGCACCTCGTGCGCAACGCCGTCGACCACGGCATCGAGCCGGCGGACGTCCGCGCCCGCCGCGGCAAGCCCGCCCGCGGGGCGGTGGCGGTGACCGTGGTCCAGACCGACGCCGCCGTGCGGGTCGAGGTGAAGGACGACGGCGGCGGGGTCGATTTCGCGCGCCTGCGCGAGGTGCTCGCCGAGGCGGTGCCGGACGTCGCGTCCCTCGACGACGCCGAGCTCATCCCGTACCTGTTCGCGCACGGGCTCACCACGACCCGCAGCGTCGGCGCGATCTCGGGGCGGGGCGTCGGGCTCGACGTCGTGGCGCGGGAGGTCGGCGCGCTGGGCGGGCAGGTCCGGGTCGACTCCAGGCCCGGCCTCGGGACGACGATCCTGCTCGTCGTGCCGAAGAGCCCCCACGGCGAGGAGGTGGTCCCCGTCACCTGCGGCCGGTTCCGGTGCGCGGTGCCGACGCACGCCGTGCACTCGGTGATGCTGCTGGAGGAGCTGCTGCACACCTCGGACGGGCCGCGCGTGCGCCTGGCCGGCGGCCCGGGCGTCGAGCTCGTGCCGCTCTACGCGCTCGGGGCGGTGCTCGGCGACGGGGGCCAGCCCGCGCCGGGGGACGCGGCGCTCGTGCTGCACCACGCCGCGGGCCTGTTCGCGGTGAGCGTGGACGGCTACGAGAACCCGCGGCTCGTCGCCCTCGTCCGGTCGGAGGAGCTGCCGTGGAGCTCGCCGCTCGTGCGCGGCGTGGCGCCGACGGCGGACGGCGAGGCGATGCTGCTCCTCGACGTCGAGCGGGTGTTCGCGTGGGCGCGGCAGGCGCCCCGGGAGGCGCCGGTGCGCGCCGCGGCCGCCGCGCCGAAGCGCGAGCCGCTCGCGCTGGTCGTAGAAGACGCCCCGGTCGCGCGGGAGCTGCTCTCCGGGATCCTGCGGGCGATCGGCCTGCGCGTGGAGGAGGCGAGCGACGGCCGGGAGGGGCTCGCGCGGGCGCGGGCGGCGCCGCCGGACGTGGTGCTGACCGACCTCGAGATGCCCTACATGAACGGCCTCGAGATGGTGGCGGAGCTCCGGCGCACGCCCGCGCTCGCCCGGGTGCCGGTCGTGGTGCTGACGACGCAGACCGCCGCGACCCACGCCGAGAACGTCGCCGCGCTGCGCGAGCTCGGCGTGCGGGCCGTGCTGTCGAAGCAGCGGTTCGTCGAGGAGGAGCTGCGCCGGATCGTCGCGGAAAGCCTCGGTGGCGCGTGACGACGCGGGTCGTGATCGCCGACGACTCGGACATCGCCGCGGCCCTGCTCGAGGCGATCCTCGAGGAGGACGCGGGGATCCGCGTGGTGGGCCGGGCGCGGACCGGGGCGGAGCTCCTGGCGTTGCCGGCGGTCGCGATCGCCGACGTGGTGCTCGTCGACCTGCTCATGCCCGAGCTCGACGGGCTGTCCGTGATCCGGGCCGTCGCCGCCCGCGCCGGGGTGATCGTGGTCAGCTCGCTCCCGCGCGGCTCGGCCGCGGTCCGCGAGGCGCTGGCGCAGGGCGCCGTCGACGGCCTCGAGAAGCGCGACCTCGCCGGCGCCCCGGCCCGGGCGCGGCTGCGCGCCGCGGTGCTCCGCGCGGCCCGGCGGCCGGTCGCGGCGCGGGGCGGGCGCGTGATCCTCGTCGCGGGCTCGACCGGGGCGATCCCCGCGCTGGAGGCGCTGGCGCGGGGGCTCGGGCCCCTCGAGGTGCCGGTGCTGGTCGTGCAGCACCTGCCGGATCGGCGGGAGCGCGACCTCGCGCGGGCGCTCCGCGCGCTGGGCGCGCGGGCGCGGCCGGCGCGGGCCGGCGACGCGCTCTCGCCGGAGTTCCTGCTCGCGCCGTCGGGGTCGCACATGGCCCTCGACGGGCGCGGGCGGATCCAGCTGACGGGCGACGGGCCCGTGGGCGGGCACCGGCCGTCGGCGGAGGTCCTGTTCGCGTCGGCGGCGCCGCTCGCCCGGCGGGTCGCCGCGCTTGTGCTGTCGGGCCTCGGGAGCGACGGCGCCCGCGCGCTGCCGGCGCTCGTGGACGGCGGGGGCCTCGGCTTCGCGCAGCATCCCTCGGAGTGCAGCGCGCCGGCCATGCCGCGCGCGGCGCTGCTCTCGTCGCCGCGGGTGAGGCCGATCCGCGTCGCGGATTTCGTCGAGCTCGCGCGGAGGTGGGTGCTCGGTGAAGGATGATCGCCCGCTGGAGCGCGCCCTCGCGCGGGTCCTGTCGCCGCGGCTCGGCCACGCGCCGTCGCGGTGGCCCGAGACGCTCTACCTGCACGTGCGGGAGCGCGCGCAGCGGGCCGGGCTGGGCGAGGCGGAGTACGTCGAGCGCGCGGGCCAGGCCGGGGAGGCGGCCTCGCTGGCGATGCTGCTCGACGCCGCGACGATCGGGCACACGGCGGCTTACCGGCACCCGGAGCAGTTCGAGCGCCTCGGGCGCGTGCTGGCCGACCTCGCGCCGCGGCGGCCGGGCCCGCTGCGCCTCTGGTGCGCGGGCTGCTCGACGGGCGAGGAGGCGTACAGCGCCGCCGCGTGCGCGGAGGCGGCGGGGGTGGACGCGGCGGTGCTGGGCACCGACGTCAACCCGGTCGCGATCGCGGTGGCGCGGAGCGGCCTGTTGCCGCAGCGGCGCTCGGTGGGCGCGCCCTTGCCGGCGCCGTGGGCCGAGGGGGTGCCGGAGGCGCTGCGGCGGCGCGTGCGCTTCGAGGTGGCGTCGCTGACGGACGCGCAGCCGGCGCTCGGGGCGGGGCCGTTCGACGTCATCCTCTGCCGCAACGTCCTCATCTATTTCGAGCGGGACCAGGTGCCGCGCCTGCTCGGGCGGCTCGCCGCGGAGCTCGTCCCTGGCGGCCACGTCGTCCTGTCGCCGGCGGAGGGCATCTTGCCGCTGCCGCCGGAGCTCCGGCGGGGCCCGGCGCCGGGCTGGCTGCAGCGGCCGGAGGGCGGCGACGGGGTGGCGCCGGCGAGCCGGGTGGAGCCGTCGAGCGGGGTCGAGCCGGCGAGCTCGCGGGCGCCCGGCGCGCAGGCCGACGACGGGCCGGCGTCCGCGGGCGCGGGCGCGGCGGCGCGGGAGCCCGGCGCGGAGGCGGCGGCCCGGCTGCTGGGCGCCGGGCGCGCCGACGAGGCGGAGCAGGTGCTGGCGGCGCTGCTCAACGCCGATCCGGAGCACCTCGAGGGGTGGTTCCTGCTCGGGGAGGCGCTGCTGGCGCGGGGCGAGCGGGCGCAGGCGCGGGCGGCGTTCCAGCGGGTGCTCCGCTGCTCGGCCGCCGGCGCGCGCCACGTCGACGCGGGCGCGCTGCGGCGCGCGGCGGCGCGACGCGCGGAGGCGCTGCGGGACCCGCGCTGAGCCGCGGGCGCGGCGCGCCGCCGCGCGCCGGTCACTTCGCGTCGCCCGGCTCGCCCGGCAGCGCGATGGAGATCTCGACCCGCCCCGCGGGCAGCTTGCTCTCTCCGAGCGCGGCGCCGGCGGGGTCGTGTTCGGCGTGCCCGACCGCGGACAGCCGGGCTCCTGGCAGCGAGCACGCGTCCTGGAGGGTCTGCGCGACGCTCGCCGCGCGGGCCGCGGAGAGCGCCCACGGCGTCGGATAGCCGCTCTGCAGTGCGGGCGACTCGAGGTCCGGAGGGCCGCTGACCGCGCCCACGCGGATCGGCGCCTGGCCGATGGCCGCGACGGCGCCCGCGACATGGCACAAGAGGACGCGGCCCTGCGGGCTCACGTCGAGCTTGTGGGGGAGGAACACCGCCGTCTCCGGGAGCGCGACGAGCGCCTGACCGTCCGCGACGGCGACGGCCGCGGTCCCCTTCTTGATCTGCTTGTCGAGCTTCCCTGCGAGCTCGGTCTTGAGCTGCTCGACCCGCGCGAGGCCCGATTTCTTGGCGTCCTCGGTCTGCCGTCGCTCCGCTTCGAGCTTCTCGACCTGCGCCGTCTTCTGCTGGAGCTCTCCGCGCACCTGGCTCAGCGTCTGTTCGAGGTCTTTGCCCCGCTGGTTCGACCTTCGCTGCTCCTCGATCAGGAGCAGGTGAGCGCGGCGGAGCGGAACGTAGTAGGCCGCCACGAACGTCGCGCTCGCGACGAGGAGGAGCGCCGGCACGAGCCGGACCCAGCGCCGGAAGCCGGACGATCCAGCGCTGTTGCTGGCCCCGACCTCATCCGCTGTGCTCATGAATGCCTCCATGCTCCGCCCCCATCGGCCGCGAGAATACCTACATGGCGAGGATCCCGCCAGCGCCACGGGTCGCGCCTCAATTCGCTGAAAAAATCCGTACCGTCTCGAAAGCGCGCCGCGCCGCATGTCGGTGTGTACAGGTGCGCTCGGACCGTGGCATCCTCACGCGCGCAAGGGAGGACTTTGTATGAAACCGCCGCCCCTTCCGGCCAGGCGTCCGGCGCCGCCCGCTTCAACTACCCGCTCTGCGCCGCCTGCTTCGACCATGCGCCCGGCGCCGCCTGCTTCGACCATGCGCCCGGCGCCGCCTGCTTCGACCATGCGCCCGGCGCCGCCCGCTCCGGCGACCGATGATCGCGAGAGCCTCTGGCACGTCGCGATCGCGCCCGACGACATCAAGGTGCTCACGTTGGAGAAGCTCGACGATCTGTTCCGGCTCGACGTCATCGACGAGTCCACGAAGATATGGAAGCCCGGGATGGCCACCTGGCAGCCGCTCGGCGTGGTGGCGGGGCTCGACTCGGACCCGCCGGCCGAGTCGGCGCGGGCCCCGGCTCCGGCGAGCACGGCGCGGCGGGTCCCGCCGCCGCCGCCCAGTCCTCCGTCGCGGAACATGGATTCCGATCATCCGACGCCGGTGGTGTCGAGCCTGTCGTCCATCATGTTTCCGACCTCACCCACGATGCCGATCGGGGAGCTGGACAGCTCGCCGCATCTGGTGACGCGGACCGAGGTGCAGGCGCCCCCGGCGGCGATCCTCGCGGCGTCCCGGCCGACGCCGCCGCCCGGGATGCCGGATCTGCGCGCCCCGCTGCTCATGATCCAGCCGGCCGAGGCGGTCGAGGCGCCGCCGCGCGCGCGTGCGCGCGACACGGGCCGTGCGCAGCGCCTGATGCTCGCGCTGTCGGTCGTGACGGGGCTGACGATGACGCTCTACCGCAATGACGTCCTCCTCGACGCGGCGCGCTCCGCGGGGCGGGAGGGCGTGTATCAGAAGATCGAGACCGCGCTCGGCGGCCCCGGGTTCGGGACCCCGCGCTCGATCGAGCCGCTCCGCGCGCCCGCGGAGCCGGCGCCCGCCAAGTAAGCGCGCGGCGCTCCTGCGCGTCTGAAACGAGCGGCGCTCAGCCCTCCCGACACGGCCCCCCAGAGAAGAAGACCGTCGAGGCGCGAAGGACGCCGGGAGAATCGAGCGATTCTCTCCTTGGCGTCCTTGGCGTCTTGGCGGTTTATCGTCTTCTCACCAGAACGCCTCGAACGAGAGAGCCACCAGGGCGCCAAGGGCGCCAAGAGAATGAAGAGAGAGGCTCCACGAGAAACGAGGCGAACAGCACCTGTCCAGCGTCACGTCGGCAGCTGTCCGCCTGCGGTTACGCGCGTTTGCCGACACGCCCTGACAGGATGGCGATGTCTTGCGGCTTGATCCCGTCCTTCGCGGCTCGAGCTCAACCTGTTTTTCTCATCAGCGTCGCGCCGATGCCAGCGCTCGAGCGCGCTGACGAGGGCCGCGAGGAGCCTGCCCAACGCTGCCCCGAGGCCAGGCGAAGGCTCGTCGCACAGCGTCGGCGCGACCGAGAGTCGCAGCCGGTCCTGGAGGATCTCCTGAGCGCGGCGAATGGATCGTGGATCCCGGCGGTCGAACCAGATGGCCTCGCCAAGCGACTCGTTGGCCTCGGGGCCCTGGTCCTCCGCGGGCCCGAGGTACAGGGTCACGGTGTGTCGTCCCAGCGTGGCTGGTGGATCGATCCGCATGTTCCTGGGGAACAGCTTGCCTCCGCGCTCGTGACAGATCGGTGGCGCAAGCGAAGACTCTCCGTTACAGCGCGGCGCTCGCCCCGCAGGTCGTGGAGCGCCGACGTCGCGACGTCAGTCGACGGAGAGCTCGACCGCCGTGTCGTCCGGGTACGTGAACCGCTGCTCGACGGTGAACGGCTCGCCGAGGGAGCATAGACCCTCGTCTTCACACGTGGCCGCGCCGAAGAGCTCGAAAGCGATCTTGAACGCTCCGGGCTGCACGGCGACCGCGCGCGGGCAGTCGTCGGCGAACGGATTGTCCGGCTGCGCCGCGCAGGCGATCGGCATCTGCTGGGTCTCGTACAGCAGGCCGCTCCAGGAGAACGTCGCGCTCTCGCCTGCGGCGATCTCGAACGTGCTCCCGCCGAAGCAGTCTTGCGGCCAGTCGTCTGCCGTCTGGACCTCGGACGTCGAATGCCCCTTCTGAGACACGTGAGCTGATCGAGGGGGGCGCGCGGGCGCGCGGGCGTCAGGGCGTCAGGGCGTCAGCGCAAAGCAGTAGATCCCGCCGTAACCGCCGCCGGCGCCGACGCTGGTCGAGCCCTGCTGCGGTCCCCCCGCGTCCACGAGGTTGACGCCCGGGGTGCACCCGGGCGCTTCGTGGGCCGACATCCAGTGGGCCATGTTGATGCCGCCCGGGCCGCCGCCGCCGAAGTTCCTCGGCCACGAGTGCCCGAGACGCGGTTTCGAGTTCCTGTCCGCTACGGCGCTCGTCCAATCGCTGCACGTGGCCGTCGGGCCATAGAGCCGCCCCTCCGCGTTGCTCCCGGTCAACGTGTCGTGGTTGTCCACCTCGGGCTGGCTCGGCTCGGGCTGGTGGTTGGGGACGCCGTCCTCGTTCGGCAGATCGTCGGCGACCGCCTCGTCGGCCCCGGAGGGGCGCTCGTTCAAGAGCTCTTCCTTGTTGTTGGCGACCAGCCGGCCGAGGCGGTCGTACCAAGGCCCCTCGCCGATCCGATCGATCGCGTCGACCTGCTTGCCGTCCTCGCCTGCCGCGGCGCTCAGGAACGCGCGCCACGTCTTGCTCCCCGCGCCCGGCAGGCTCTTCTCGGCGATCGTCGCGCAGATCTTGTCCGCGCCGCGGAGACCGGCGCCCGGGCCGGTCTCCCCGAAGCGGAGATCGCCCCCGAAGCCGTCCTGGGAGCCCGACAGCTCCCGCATGGCGGCGAGGCTGGTTACGAAGAAGCTGAACTTTTCGGTCGTACCGCCGCCGGTGGACGCGGTGGTGGTGCCGCCGCCGGTGGACGCGGTGGTGGTGCCGCCGCCGGTGGACGCGGTGGTGGTGCCGCCGCCGGTGGTCGCGGTGGTGCTGCCGCCGCCGGTGGTCGCGGTGGTGCCGCCGCCGCCGGTGGTCGCGGAGCCGCCGGAGCTCGACGACGCGCCGGTCGCTCCGTCGCTCGAGGACCCGGTGTCCGAGCCGGAGCAGCCGAGCGCGGGAGAGAGCAGCGCCAGGGTGAGGGGGAGCAAGGAGAGGGGGTAAGCGCGTTTCATGGTCTCGTTTCCTTGTCTTGGTAAGCTGGACTGTCGGTCGCGCCGCGATCGGCGAGGTTCACTGGCAGGTGAGATCGGGCTGGCAGGCTGGCCGTCGGGGCACTTTACGCTGTCGTTGCAGGAGGTGAGCCCCGCGCTCTCCACCGGTCGCTCGACCTGCGACGAGACGACCAGATCGACGAGCGGGCTCACGCCCTTGGCCTCCACGCCGGCGCGGCCTCCGCACCAAGGGGAGAATTTTACAATTCCCAGGCGTTCTCTGTGACATCTCGATGACGAAGTGGAGGTGTCGCAGGAACGGGCGTCAATCTTTTTTATGGGCGCCGCGCCCGCGCGTTCGAGGCGCGGCGCTTCGCCCGCGAGGCCATGGGGTCTCCCGTGCGACGTGGGACGGGGCTCCGTCCCAGATCGGGTGCACGCGTCGCGCGTTGCAGCACTCGTGACGTACCTCGGGCAGGATCGCGCGCAGGCGCTCGCTCTCGTTCCGGTCGGGGCCCCCATCGAAACGATTGAGATTTCTGCCGTGGCGCCTCGGCGTCGGAGAGGTCCTCACGGCGCCTCGTCGATTCATCTCTTCGCGTGCGAGCATCGCTATCGTGCGCTCGCCGCCAGCGACGGCTCGCTCCGAGGGTCGCCTCCGCGTCGCGCTCCGCGTCGCCATCGCGTGACGCGCTGCCCAGAGCAGCAACCTCCGTGCCACTGGACTCGTCGTCTCGGCCACGCGCTGTTACTGTGCCGGCGTCGTAAATCAACCTTGACAGTGCGGACGACCTCTGCGCTTGCTATAGTAAAGACCTTACCCTAATCGGGGGTCCAACTTACCGGAAGCCATGCGGTCCCCGGTAGATGCCGGAGCTTTGTCCAGCGCGTCCACCGCGCCTGGAGCGGTGGCATTTGGTCGGCAACGTCACTTGAAACGAAACAGTGAGGTAGTTCTATGTCGCTTGTTATCTCACGCGGCCCAGCTGTTTTCCTGGCTCAAGTTGGTTTGCTCGCCACGGCTTCGTTGGCCGTCATCGGGTGCGTCCAGGCGGATCCCCTGGACGAGCCGGTCGAAGCCGACGCCGCTGCCCTCTTCGCCCATGATTTCGACCATGACCATGACCAGACCGGCGCCGCCGACGACACGTCCTTCACGTCGCGCGAGATCACCCGGGGTTTCGAGTATCCGATGCGGCTCGTCTGGGGGCCGGACGACCACCTGTGGTTGACCGAGCGCACCGGAAAGCGCGTCGTCCGCGTGAGGCCGGAGGACGGCGTGCGGACCACGGCGATCACCATCTCGGAGGTGTACCAGGCGGGGGGTCAGGACGGCCTCCTGGCCCTGGCCCTGCACCCGGATTTGCTGAAGGGCAAGGGGAGAGACTACGTGTACGTCTCGTACACCTATGACGCCGATCCCGGCACGGAGGTGGACCGCAGGACGAAGATCCGACGCTACACGTATAACCCGGCGACCATGACGCTGGGGAGCCCCTTCGACGTGATCACGGGCCTGCCAGGGAGCGACGATCACAACTCCGCGCGGCTCCTGTTCGGCCCTGATCAGAAGCTCTATTACACGATCGGCGATCAGGGGAACAACCAGTTCGGCAGGAAGTGCATCCCGATCCGCGCGCAGGCTCTGCCCACGAAGGCCCAGGTCGCGGCGAAGGACTGGTCGACGTACGTCGGCAAGGTCCTGCGCTTGAACCTCGACGGCTCGATCCCGCACGACAACCCGCGGATCGACGGCGTCCGGAGCCATGTCTACTCGTACGGCCACCGCAACCCGCAGGGCCTCACGTTCGGTCGCGGCGGCAAGCTGTATGCGAACGAGCATGGGCCGAAGACCGACGACGAGCTGAACATCATCAAGCCCGGCAAGAACTACGGCTGGCCTCACGTCGCGGGTTATCAGGACAACCAGGCCTACACCTACGACAACTGGTCGGCCTCGAGCCCGACGCCGTGCGAGGAGCTCGCGTGGAACGACTACGAGGCCCCGCCCTCGGTCCCGCAGCAAGAGGAGAGCGCCTTCAGCCATCCGGACTTCAAGGAGCCGCTCCTCACCTTCTTCACCGTCGAGGACGACTACCAGTTCTTCGATCCGGCGTGCGGGTTCCTCCAGTACATGTGCTGGCCCACGATCGCGCCCTCGTCGCTCCACTACTACCCCACCGGGTGGCACGGCATCCCCGGGTGGGGGAACTCGCTCCTGATGACCAGCCTGAAGAAGGGCGCGCTCTACCGGGTGAAGCTGAGCCCGAACGGGAAGTCCGTTGTCGGCGAGCCCGTCGTCCACTTCGACACCACGAACCGCTACCGCGATCTCGCGTGGAGCCCGGACCGCCGGACGCTCTACGTCATCACGGACACCGCTGGAAACACGGGCGGGCCGAACGGCGGCGCCACGACGGCCCTGGAGAACCCGGGGGCGCTCCTCGAGTTCAAGTACACCGGCTCGCCCTGAGCCAGCGCCGGAGTCGCGGGCCCTGCGCCGGTGCGGCGTAGGCCCGCGACCGCGCCCGGTCCCGCGCTCGGAGATCCCGCTCGGCCCGCGCCTGGCCCCTCCCCTGCGCGGCCGCGGCTCACGCCAGGCGCTCGAGCTCCAGGGTTCCCGCGGAGCGGCCCCTCGACGATCGCCCCGCTCAAAGCGATGGCGATGCGCGCCGACCATGGCAGCATGCGTCGCACATTCCCCGTCGCACCGCTCCCGTGAACACGATTCCCGTCTGCACCGATCACGGGGCGTCGTCCCGTTATGCCATCATCGCGGTCCTCCACGAGGGTTCAGACACCCTTCTTTACCGGGCCGTGCGCGAGGACGACGGCCTCCCCGTGGTGCTCAAGGTCCTGCGACGCGACCACGCCGACGCTCGCGCCCTCGGGCGGCTGCGCCACGAGCGCGAGGTCGCCGCGGCGCTGAGCACGCCGGCCATCGCCAAGGTCTACGCGCTCGGATCGGCCGGCGGCCAGGCGGCGCTGATCCTGGAGGATTTCGGCGGCCGCTCGCTCGAACGGCTCCTCGGAGAGCCGATGCCGCTCGAACGCTTCTTCCCCCTCGCCCTGCGCCTCTCCGACGCGCTCGCCGAGCTGCACCGGCACCACGTCATCCACAAGGACATCAAGCCCCAGAACCTGCTCTACAACGCCGAGACCGGGCAGGTGAAGATCACCGACCTCGGGATCGCCTGCCTCTCGCCCCGGGAGCCCCAGGACGTCGTCCACCACGGGCTCATCGAGGGGACGCTGGCCTACATGGCGCCCGAGCAGACAGGCCGGATGAACCGCTGGATCGACGAGCGGACCGATCTTTACTCCCTTGGCGTCACCTTCCACGAGATGCTGACTGGCACCTTGCCGTTCCGGGCCGGCGATCCCGTCGCGTGGGTCTATTGCCACATCGCGAAGAAGCCGCCGGCGGCGCACGCGATCGTCCCCTCGATTCCCCCGCCCCTGTCCGCGGTCGTGCTCAAGCTGCTCTCCAAGGCCCCCGAGGAGCGCTACCAGAGCGCGCTCGGACTGCGGCACGACCTGGACGAGTGCTTCGCCCGGTGGCGGGCGAGCGGCGCCGTCCAGCCCTTCCCGCTCGGGCAGCGCGACCTCTCGGACCGGTTCCAGGTCCCGCAGCGGCTGTACGGGCGCGAGCGCGAGGTGGAGGCGTTGCTCGCCGTGTTCGAGCGGGTGGTGACGCAGGACCGGCCAGAGCTCGTGCTCGTGTCGGGCTATTCGGGCATCGGCAAGTCGTCGCTCGTCACCGAGCTGCACCGGCCGATCGTGAGGGAGCGGGGGTTCTTCCTCTGCGGCAAGTTCGATCAAACCACGAGGGACGTCCCCTACCGCGCTTTCCTTCAGGCGTTCCGGGCGCTCTTGCAGGAGATCCTCTGCGCGAGCGAGGAGCAGGTCGAGCGCTGGAGACAGCGTTTCCGGGATGCCCTCGGCCCCGACGGGAGGCTGCTCGCCGACGTGCTCCCCGGCCTGGAGCTGCTCCTCGGCCCACAGCCGCCCGTGCCCGAGCTCCCGTCCACCGAGGCCCAGAGCCGGCTGCTCGCGACGCTCCAGCGCTTCGTCGCGGCGACTGCCCGGAAGGAGCACCCCGTGGCGCTCTTCCTCGACGATCTGCAGTGGGCCGATGCGGCCAGCCTCCAGCTGCTCGAGCAGCTCGCCACCTACGCCGGATCCGAGCACCTCCTGCTGATCGGCGCGTACCGCGACAACGAGATCGGCCCCGCGCACCCGCTTCGGCTCACGCTGGCCGGGGCGCGGCGGCGCGGCGCCGCCGTCTCCGAGCTCGTCCTCGCGCCGCTCTCCGCCGCCCACGTCGGGGCGCTCGTCACCGAGACGGTCCACGCGCCCGAAGGGCAGGCCGAGCCGCTCTCGCGGCTGGTCTACGAGAAGACCGGCGGCAACCCGTTCTTCGTGCTGCAGTTCCTGATCGCGCTGCACGAGGAGGGGCTCATCACCTTGGACGCGGAGGCGGGCAGGTGGCGCTGGGACATCGCCGCGATCCGCGACAAGGGGTTCACCGACAATGTCGTCGACCTGATGGCGGGCAAGCTGAAGCGGCTCTCGGTCCCGACGCGGGAAGCGCTCACGCTCGCCGCGTGCCTCGGCAGCAGCCTCGACCTCGACACCCTCGCCATCGTCGCGGACCGCCCGGCGGCGGAGCTCCGCGACGCGCTCGAGGAGGCCGTGCGAGAGGGGCTGCTGCTCCGCCGGGGCTCTGGCTATCGCTTCCTCCATGACCGGGTGCAGCAAGCCGCTTACTCGCTTATTCCGTCGGGACAGCTCGCCGAGATGCACCTGGGGATCGGGCGGCTGCTCCTCGGGGCTCCGCGCGCGGAGGAGCGCGACGAGGCGCTCTTCGACGTTGTCGGCCATCTCAACCGCGGCGCTGCGCTCCTGCGTTGCCAGGCGGAGCGGGACGATCTCGCCGCGCTGAACCTCCGCGCCGGCAGGAAGGCCAAGGCCGCCGCGGCGTTCCAGTTCGCCGCCGAGCTCTTCGCCGCGGGCCTCTCGCTGCTCGCGCCGGCCTCGTGGGAGACGCAGCACGAGCTGACCTTCGACCTGGCCTTCGAGCGCGCGCACGTCGTGTACATCACCGGCGGCTTTGACGAGGCCGAGCGGCTCCTGCAAGAGCTCATGGGCCGCGCGAGGACCCGGAGCGAGATGGCCGCCGTCGTCGAGCTCGTCGTCGCGCAGAATGTCACCCGCGCGCAATATGCACGCGCGGTGGAGATCGGGCTCTCATGGCTCCGCACCTACGACATCGATCTGCCGCTCCACCCCTCAGGCGCACAGATTGACGAGAAGACCGAGAGCGTCTGGCAGGCCCTGGGCGATCGGGCGATCGAGGACCTGATCGATCTGCCCCCCATGACGGACCCGGAGATCGAGATCACGATGGGCGTGCTGCAGGGGGTGTCCCTCCCTGCGGTCTACGTGGACGCGGACCTTCACGTTCTCATCGTCCTGCGCATGGTCCAGCTCAGCTTGCGCCACGGCAACGCCGGGCACTCCGCTCGCGCGTACACCGGCTTCGCGAGGGTGCTCGGCCCGAAGTTCGGGCGATACCAGGAGGCCGATCGGTTCGGCAAGCTCGCCTACGACTTGGCGGGCAGGAGCAGTTCCCTCACCACGAAATCGGTGGTGTTCACCATCTTCGCATACCATGTCGCCTTCTGGACACGCCACTACCGAGAGACGCATCCGTACGCGCGCGCCGGCTTCAGCGCCGCGGTCGAGTCCGGGGATCTGAACATGGCGTGCATCAACTGCGGCTGGGCCGCGCTGTTCCCGCTGCTCTCTGGCGAGCCGCTGGAGGACGTGCTTCACGAGACCGACGAGCGCCTCGGCTTCGTGCGCAGGGCCGGTGACGCGTTCGCACACGGCACCCTCCTCATCGCCCACGCCACGATCCAGACGCTGCGCGGGAGGCCGGTCCGCTTCTCGATGCTGGACGGGTCCGATCTGGATCCGCCGGCCTTCGAGGCGCAGCTGGAGGGGGTGCTGCGGACCATTCGCTCTGTCTATTACTGCTTGAAGGCGCAGGCGCTCTTCGTGCTCGGCTCTCCCAGGGAGGCGTCCGCGGTGGCGACCCGCATGATGGTCGAGCACCCCCTCAGGACCGAGCCGCACGCCCTCATCGCCGAGAACTTCTATTACCTCGCGCTCTCGCTCGCGGCCCTGTGCGACGAGGCGCGAGCATCCCCGCTCGGGGCGCTCCCCGCGCAGCTCCTCGACTGCGAGCGGCAGCTCGGCGAGTGGGCCAGGAGCTGCCCCGACAATTTCCTCCACAAGCACGCGCTGGTCCGCGCCGAGATCGCCCGGCTCCGAGGGCACGACCCGGAGGCCGCCCGGCTCTACGAGCAGGCCATCGCGTCGGCGCGGGAGGGCGGCTTCGTCCAGCACGAGGCCATCGCCTGCGAGCTCGCCGCGGGGTTCTACCGCGCGCGCGGCCTGTCCACACCCGAAGGCGCCTACCTGCAAAAGGCCCGCGCTGGCTTCTCTCGCTGGGGCGCCCACGCCAAGGTGGAGCAGCTCGACCAGCGCTATCCCCATCTCGTCGACCGCAAGCCGATCGCGCCCACCGTCACCTTCGCCGTGCGGGCCGAGCAGTTCGACGTCCTGTCCGTGGTCAAGGCCTCGCAGCGCATCTCCGGCGAGCTCAAGCTCCCGCGCCTGCTCGAGATGCTGCTGCGCATCGTGGTCGAGCACGCGGGCGCCGAGGTGGGATGCGTGCTCCTGGTCCGGGGTGAACACGCGTGGACCGCGGCGATCGAGGCGCCGAGCGGCGCGGTGCGGCTGCTCGGCGCGGACGAGGCGTCTTCGGCCGCGCTGCCGCAGTCGGTCCTCAACTATGTTCGCCGCAGCCACGAGCGCGTGCTGCTCGACGACGCCGCCGCCCGGCACCCGTACATGGAGGACGAGTATTTCAGGCGCAGGCGCCCGAGATCGCTGCTGTGCCTCCCGATCGTGCGCCAGGACCGGCTGCTCGGCCTGCTCTACCTCGAGAACAACCTCGTCACCGGCGCCTTCACCCCCGGGCGGCTCAGCGTCGTCGAGCTGCTCGCCTCGCAGTCGGCGATCTCGCTGGAGAACGCCCTGCTCTATGCCGAGCTGGAGCAGGAGAACGCCGAGCGACGGCGGGCGGAACAGGCGCTGAAGACCAACCAGCAGATCCTCCAGGCCATCATCGACAACTCACCGGCGTCCATCTACGTCAAGGATCACCGAGGCCGGCATCTGCTCGCCAACCGGCACGTGAGCAGCACCTTGCGCCTGCCGTCCGAGCAGATCGTCGGCAAGACGATCGCCGATGTGTTCGCCGCTCCGCTCGCCGCGGCCATCGAAGACCACGACCGGCGGGTGCTCGCCGCGGGCGTGCCGATGGAGTGGGAGGAGGAGGTGCCGCTGGAGGACGGGCTGCACACCTTCCTGTCGGTCAAGTTCCCTCTCGGCGAGGGGCCGACGCCCTCCGCGCTCTGCGGCATCTCCACCGACATCACGGAGCGCAAGCGCGCCGAGCGGGCCGAGCGCTTCCTGGCCGAGGCGAGCCGCAGGCTGATGGCCCTCGGCTACAGCGCGACCCTCGAGAGCGTGGCGCAGCTCGCGGTGCCCGAGCTGGCTGACCAGTGCGTCATCGAGGTCGACCTCGCCCGCGGCGGCCTGGGACACACGGTGACCGCAGGGGTGCCCGCCGAGCTGGCCGACGCGGTCGTGGACGCGCTGCGGCCCCTGGCAGCGGCGTCGCTCGACCGGCCCGAGGTGGGCGACCTCCGCGCCGCGCCCCTGCTCCAGCAGCTCGAGCTCCACGCGTTCCTCCGGGTCCCGCTGGTCGCGCGCGACCGGTGCTTCGGGGTCATGACCCTCCTCTCGACCACGCCCCGGCGCCGCTACGGCCCCGCCGACCTGCGGCTGGCCGAGGAGCTCGGGTACCGCGCGGCGCTCGCGCTCGACAACGTCCGTCTGTTCGCCGACGCCCAGGAGGCCATCGCGCGGAGGGATGAGTTCCTCGTCGTCGCCTCCCACGAGCTCAAGACGCCGCTGACCTCGCTGCAGCTGCAGACGCAGCGCGTCGAGCTGCTCTTGCGTCGCCACCAGCGCGCGGAGCTCACCCCGGAGCGGATCGAGGGGGCGCTCCGCGTCTTCCATCGTCAGCTCGCGCGGCTCGGACACCTCGTGAACGAGCTGCTCGACGTCACGACGCTGAACGCCGGGCGGCTGACGCTCGCGCGGGCGCCCGTCGGTCTCGCGGAGCTGATCCGCGACGTGATCGAGCGGCTGAGCCAGCAGCTCGCCGACGCAGGCTGCCGGACCGAGCTCGATCTGGACGAGCCCGTGATCGGGCGCTGGGACCCGTCTCGCGTGGAGCAGGTCGTGCTCAACCTCCTGTCGAACGCGATGAAATACGGCTCCGGCGGCCCCATTCACGTCAGCATGCGCCAGCGGGAAGGCCGCGCCATGCTGGCGGTCCGAGATCACGGGATCGGGATCGCGGAGGCGGATCAGGCCAGGATCTTCGAGCGCTTCGAGCGCGCGGTGTCGGTCTGCAACTTCGGCGGCCTCGGCCTCGGGCTGTATATCGCGCGCTGCATCGTGAGCGCGCATGGCGGATCCATCCGCGTGGAGAGCCAGCCGGGCGCCGGCGCGACGTTCATCGTGGAGCTCCCGCTGAGCCCCACAGAGGCGGACGAACGCTTCGCCGAGCCTGGACTGGAACGCCGAACGGGTTGAGACCCCGAGACAATGAACCACCGAGGCACAGAGGACACAGAGGAAGAGGAGAGAGAGCTCAGGATTTTTTCTTCATCTCTGTGTCCTCTGTGCCTCTGCGGTTCCAATCTCTTCATTCTCGGGCTCCTCGGGCGCAACCGTCACCGCGCGGGTACGCCGGCCGGCAACCCCGGGGGCATCGGCATTTCGCCGGCCGTGATGGACACGGCCGCCCCGCGCGAGAGCCCGAGCGTCACCTGCGTCCCCGCGGGGACGGTGGAGAGCGGCCGGTAGAGATACGCCATCTTCCCGCGGACATCGTGGCCATCGACGGACACGATCGCGTCGCCCACCTGGAGGCCCGCCCGCGCGGCGGGCCCTCCGGGGCGCACCTCGCTCACCTCCAGGGTCTGCGCGGGCAGATCCATGGCGAACGCGTCCTTGATCGAGAACCCGAGATCGCCGGGCGGATTCTCCGGCCCGACGCGGCGCTTCGCCATGACGACGCGCCCCACGTCGGTCGCCGCGCCCGGCTGCGCGTCCACCGGGAGCACGGCGATATCGTAGGGTGAGCCCATCGGATCGGACGGCGCACAGACGAGCATGATGGGCCCGGAAGGGGCCTGATTCACCTCGAAGCGCCCCGCCTCGTCCGTGCGGATCTCCTGCTGGAAGCTGCCCGGGCCCACGGACGGCCCCCCCTTGCGAGGATAGACGTTGATCCGCACCCCGGCGATCGGCGCGCCGCCGTCGAGCGACACCACCTGCCCTGTCAACGAGGCGCGCGGCGCCAGCGCGAGCACCACGCCGCTCCGCTGCTCCCCTGGCGCGAGCGCGATGTCCACGGACGCCGTCCCTTCCTGCGTCTCGGTGGAGAGCTCGTATTTCCCCTCCGGGAGGTCGCTGATCGTGAATGCGCCTCCCGTGAAGGCGAAGGTCTCGGCGCGGAAGAGCGCCGCTTCCCGCTCGAGCGCGCGGACGGTGAACTGCTCGGGGACCTTCCCGGACGGCACCGAGAGGGTGCCCGAGATCGCGCCGGCCGGCTTGAGGGTGAGGGTCACGCTGTCGCCGGTGTGGACGTGCTCGGCGAAGGCCTCGCCCCCTCCCTTGCGGTACGCGTGGACCGTGTAGGTGCCCTGGGGCAGGCTCCCGACGACGAACTTGCCCTCGGGATCGGTGAGCACCGGCGATTGCGCGAAGGCGCCCCACCGCGCCCTGCCCTGGTTGCTCGCCCCCGGCGGGCTCGCGCCCCCGAGCTCGCGCTCGGCGTGGACGAAGGCGTCCGTCACCGGCTCGCCGATGTCGTCCACGACGCGCCCGTGAATCTCGCCGTTCCGGCGCTCCACGACCAGCGTGACGCGCGCGCTCGCCCCCGCCTCCACGCGCGCGGCGACCGCCTGCGGCGCCCCGCCGAGCGCGCCCGGGCCTGGCGGCGGCAGCGCCGGCGGCGCGTCGCTGGCCGAGACCCGGTAATCGCCCGGCGGGAGCCCCCGCACCGCGAAGCTCCCGTCGTCGAGCGATCTCGCCATCCCGCCCGCGGGCGGCCGCATGGGCCCCATCGCCGCGCCCGGCGCCCCCATGTCCGGCGGAGTCCCCAGGATCGAGACGTTCACGCCCGCGACGGGCTTCCGGTCCTCGTCGACGACGATCCCCTCGATCGCGCCCCCGCGGTCGACAACGATCGTCACCTCGGGGGCGCGCTCGTCGCGGAGCTCGACCTCGACGGGCGCGGGCTCGGCATGGCTCACCGGGCGCGTCATGATCATGTACTTCGCGGGCGCGAGCCCCTTCAGCGCGAAGGTCCCGTCGGCCTCGGTCCGGGCGGCCGCTCCGGTGGCGCCTCGGGCTCCCATCATCGCGGGCGCGTACGCGTGCACGGCGGCGAGGACCGGGTTCTGGTCGCGGTCCACGACCCGGCCGCGGATCGCCAGGCCGGCGCGCACGGTCCACACGAGGTCTTCGACGTCGGCGTCCCCCACCTCCACGACCGGGTACGTCGGCTCTGCCACGTGGTCGGCGCAGGCCACGAGCACCTCGTAGGAGCCGCGGACCACGGCCTCGAAGAGCACCGAGCCGTCGCCCTCGATGGCGGCGCTCTGGATCCCGGTCTGCCCCGGGCTCATCAGGGCGACGTTGCCGCGCTTGCAGGGCGCGCCGTCCGGCGCGACGTCCACGCGGCCCGCGACGACGGGCGCGCGGTGGACCTCGATCACCACCTCGCGCGAGGTCTGGCCCAGGCCGAGGAGCACGCTCTCGCGCGCCTGGCCGAGCTTGCCGAGCGCGCGGGCGACCAGCCGGTAGCGCCCCGGCGCGAGCCGCTCGACGCGGAAGCGCCCCTCCGCGTCGCTGCGCGCCGCGGGCATACCGTGCATCGGCCCCCACGCGCCCTCGCCGTCGACGGAGATCGTCGCCCCCTCGACCGGCGTCCCGGTGCCTGCCTCGACGACCCGCCCGACGAGCGCGGACGCCGGCGTCAGCAGGAGCTTGAGCGAGGGCCCCGGCGCCACGCCGTCCCTGAACGCCTCGGCGTAGCCGTCGGCCTGAGCGCGCGCGAAGTAGGGCCCCTCGTCGATCCACGCGGCGTAGCGGCCCTCGGCGTCGGACCTCGCCACCACCGAGCCCATCCCTGGCTCGAGCCAGTCGAGCGTGACCAGCGCGCCGGAGATGGCGCCGCCGCCGATGTCCTCGACCTGCCCCCGGACCTCGACCCCGCCGGCCGGGAGGACCAGATCGACGCCGGCGCGCGCCTCGCCGGCGCCGAGCTCGATGAACGGCGTGCGGGCGGCGTCGGGCGAGGCGTGGCGCGCCGGGCGGTGATGCGGCGCCGAGGCGGTGATCGTCCAGCGCGCGGGCGGCAGGCCGGAGAGCGCGTAGCGGCCGTCGTCCGCGGAGGGCGCGCACACCGGCTCGCGCGCCTCCGCGGGCGGCGGCGCGCCCGGCGCGGCCGGCTCGACGGCGGCGCAGACCAGGGCGCCGGCGACCGGCGCGCCCGCGGGCTCGGCGACGCGGCCGGCGATGCTCCCGGGCTCGCGCGGCTTTGGCTCAATGGCGCGCCGGCGCGCCTTTCCCGCGGCCGGCGCCGCGCTCGCGGGCGGAGGCGCGGCGCTGCTCGGCGGCGCCGGGGTGGAGCGGGAGCAGGAGGAGCGGACGAGGAGAACCAGGAAGGCGAGCCAGAGCACGCCGAGCACGCCCATCGTCTTGGTCCAAGGTCGCTTCATCGGGCTTTCTCCGGGGCGATCGCGAGGGCCGCCAGGGTAGGGCACGAGAAGCGAGCGGAGCACGAAGAGCACGTCGCCGGCGCGGAGGCTCCTTCGTGATGCCGTCCACGCGCACCGCCGCGGCGTCGCGGGGGCTGCGGAACGCTCGCTGCGGCGCCTCGTCGTCGATACCGTTTGTCAGGGGCGGAGCGCTGGCGCACGATTCGACCGAGGCAGGGACGACGTGAAGCCATCGGCGAGAGCAGAGAAGCCCGAAGCGCAGGGGCCTGCGGCGCGGGGCGTGCGCGCCGACGCCCAGCGCAACCTCGACGCGCTGCTCGAGGCGGCCAAGGCCGTCTTCGGCGACAAGGGCGTGGACGCGCCCGTGCGTGAGATCGCCGCGCGGGCCGGCGTCGGCGTCGCGACCGTCTACCGTCACTTCCCGCAGCGCTCCGACCTCGTCGCGGCGGTGTTTCGACGCGAGGTCGACGCATGCGCCGCCGCCGCCCCCGCGCTTTCGCGCGAGCACGAGCCGGTCGAGGCGCTGGCGCGTTGGCTTCGCCGATACACGAGCTTCATCGCGACGAAGCGCGGGCTCGCCGCGGCCCTGCACTCCGGAGACCCTGCCTTCGACGCCCTGCCGGCGTACTTCCGGCAGCACCTCGAGCCGGCCCTCCAGTCGCTGCTCGACGCGGCGGTGAGCGCGGGTCAGGTCCGCGCCGACGTCGAGCCGTACGAGCTGTTGCGCGCGGTCGGCAACCTCTGCATCGCCACCGGTGAGGACGGAGCTCTCCACGGTCGGCGCATGGTCGACCTGCTGATCGACGGGCTGCGCTACGGCGCCCCGGGGGCGGGTCTCGCTCCGGGAGAGCGACGCCGCGCGCGCTGAAGAGGCGCGACGACGTTCTGCGCCAGCCGTGGCGCCTGGGGAGCGGCGGCGACGCCGAACAGGTTGGTGTCGAACACCGCGCGCGGCGCATCGAGGGATGCGTTGCTCACGAGGGGCGACTTGGTGTGAGCCGTGAGGCTCCCGTTGATTTCGGACTAGCCCGACGCGAATGCGCGCTGTCTTGTGCGCGAGTTGCTCCGGGTCCGATCACGCGCACGCGGGTGGTGGCCGGATTTGAACATGAAGGCGGGAAGGCGGGAAGGAAAGATCAATGATCTTCCTGCCTTCCCGCCTTCATGGGAATCGCTCCGGGGCAAATTGGGCCACCACCCGCACGCGCACGGGAGGCGGGAGGTCCGAGGCTCGCGACGGAGCGGTCGTAAGGCAGAATACGCGATTTCGCGCACATGGGCTCCCAATGCCTCAGATGGGGACCTCGCCCACGATCAGGGTATCTGCCGCGCTCGTCTTCATGCTCTCATGAAAGGAACCAAGAAAGGTCCGGTGTAACGAGATGCGCGTGTTGTCTTCCTTGACCGTGGGGCACCTGCTCCTGCGGCTCTCCTTGCTCCTGTCCGCCGTCGCCGGAACCGCCTGCGGCGCCGATTCGCCGCCGGTGGAAGGGGAAGACCTCCCGTCGTCGGCATCGTCCGGTGGGGAGGGCGGCACCGCGGGCGCCGGCGGGCTGGGCGGCGGCGGCGATGCCAGCGGCGGGGGCGGCGCCGGCGGGCTGGGCGGCGGCGGCGGCCAAGGCGGCCAGGGTGGCGCCGGTGGTCAAGGCGGAGACGGCGGCCAGGGCGGCGCCGGCGGCCAGGGCGGCACCGGCGGCCAAGGCGGCGCCGGCGGCCAGGGTGGCGCCGGCGGCCAAGGCGGCACCGGCGGCCAAGGCGGCGCCGGCGGCCAGGGTGGCGCCGGTGGCCAAGGCGGCGCCGGCGGCCAGGGTGGCGCCGGTGGCCAAGGCGCTGGCGGCGAGGCCGGCTCCGGTGGCTCCGGCGGCGAGGCCGGCTCCGGCGGCTCCGGCGGCGGCGAGGACGTCCCCCCGGTGCGCGTCCGGCTCATGGCCGCGAACCTCACGAGCGGAACGCGCCAGAGCTACGACCCCGGCCACGGCCAGCGCATCATGCAGGGGGTCAGACCGGATATCGTCCTGCTCCAGGAGCTCAACTACGGCACCAACGGCGCGGACGCGCTCCGCACCTTCGTCGACGACACCTTCGGCAGCGCGTTCAGCTACTACCGCGAAGCGGGCGCGCAGATCCCGAACGGCATCGTGAGCCGGTATCCGATCCTCGAAGCCGGCGAGTGGGAGGACAGCGAGGCGCCCAACCGGGACTTCGCCTGGGCGCGCATCGACATCCCCGGGCCGATCGACCTCTGGGCCGTCAGCGTGCACTTCCTGACCGCCAGTTCGAGCGTGCGCCAGGCCGAGGCGCGGCAGCTCGTCGAGCGCCTCCGCGAGCGCATGCCCGAGGGCGATTACCTGGTCATCGGCGGCGACTTCAACACCGACACCCGGACAGAGCCGTGCATCTCGGCCCTGTCGGAGGTCGTCGTCACGTCCAGCCCCTACCCCGCCGACAGGAACGGCGACACCGATACGAACGCCGGCAGGAGCAAGCCGTACGACTGGGTGCTCGTCGACACCGACCTGGATGCGCACGAGACCGCCGTCGTGATCGGCGAGAGCAGCTTCGCGAACGGCCTCGTGGCGGACACCCGCGTCTACACGCCGATCGCGGAGCTCAGCCCCGCCCTCGCGACCGACAGCGGCGCCGACCAGATGCAGCACATGGGCGTCGTGCGCGACTTCTTGATCCCCGTGGACGCGTCCCCCGTCGATCCGACGCCGGGCACGGCCGCCGTCTTCCTCAACGAGATCCTCGCCAACGAGCCCGAGAGCGTCACGGCCAGCGAGTTCGTCGAGATCGTGAACCTCGGCGCGTCGGCCGCCGACCTCGGCGGGTGGACGCTCTCCGACCGCGTGTCGGTGCGGCACACCTTCGCCGCCGGGACGACGCTCGCGCCCGACGCGGCCATCGTGGTGTACGGCGGCGCGACCGCCGTGCCCCCCGGCGCGAGCTGGGCCGTGGCCGCGTCCACGGGGCGCCTCGAGCTCACCAACGCGGGCGACACCGTGACGCTCAAGGACGCGTCCGGCGCCACCGTGGACGCGATGACCTACGACGCGACCCTCTCCATCGACGGCGTCTCGATGAACCGCGACCCCGACGCCACCCCGGGAGAGCCCTTCGCGCTGCACACCGCCCTCGCCGCGAGCGACAGCTCGCCCGGCACGCGCGTGGACGGCTCGCCGTTCTGAGCCGCGGCGGCCCGCCGGGCGCCGCCCCCCGCCGCGCCCGGCAGCGGCCGCCGCGCCCGGCGGGCCGCCGCTGCCGGGCCCAGAGCGCGCCCGCGCTCAGTTCCAGAGCCGCGCGACGAGGCCGTACGTGGGGAATGTCTGCCGCGTGCCGGCCACGAGCAGCTTGCCGTCGGCCGAGACCGTCATCGACTGCACGGCGTTCTCCTCGCCGAGGAACACCGTCTGCACCCCGCCCTCGCCGAACGTCGGATCGAGCGCGCCGTCGGGCAGGAAGCGCGCGAGCGTGGGCCGGCTGGCCGCGAATTCCCCCACGTTGCCGGCGACCACGATGCGGCCATCGAGCTGGAGCGCCATGTCGACCGCCGCGCCGCCCGGGACCCCGGCGAGCGCTTGCCCGTCCTCCCCGAAGGTCTCGTCGATCGTGCCGTCCGCCTCGAAGCGCACCACGAGATAGTCGCTCGAGCCCGCCTCCTCGCTCCGCGCGGCCACGAGGATGCGGCCGTCGGGCTGGACGGCCATCGCGACCGGCTCCTGAAGGCCGGCGCGCTTCACCTGCATCATCCCGAGGCCGCCGATCGCGCCTTCCGCGGTGAGCTCCAGCAGCACGAGGTCCCGATCGCCGCCGTCCTCCACCCAGCCGGCCACCAGCGTCGAGCCGCGCGCGCCCGCCGCGAGCGCCGTGCCCGCGCTCGCGCCCGGGCTGCCCATGAACGGGACGGTCCACCCCTCCGCGCCGAAGTCGCGGTCGAGCCACCCGTAGGTGGGGTTGATGGCCGCCACGAAGAGCTGGCCGTCGCGCTGGCCGGTCACGAGGAGCCGCTCCGAGGCCGACAGATCCATGGCCGCGACGCGCTCCTCGCCGCCGAGATCGATCAGATCCATGCCCGTATTGGCCGAGTCGACGCGGTCCAGGGTCCCGTCGTCGCGGTAGCGGAGGAAGGCGATGTCGTCCGTCGTGTCTCCGGGGGCGTAGCCGACGAGGAAGACGGAGCCGTTCAGGAGCCGCGTGATCCCGCGGAGTTCCTGGTACTTCGTGCACCCGCAGAAGCGCTCCGACACGCCGCCGCCGCCCGCGAAGGACGGGTCGGCCGCGCCGTCGCCGAGCAGGCGGAAGCCCTCGAGGCGGGCCCCGCCGAGGCCGTCGATGCTGTTGCCGGCGGTGAGGATCTTCCCCTGCGCCGTCTGCCGGAGGTCGTAGAGGCCCCCGCCGTCGGAGCCGAGGTTCCAGGCGGAGATGCCCGCCTCGCCGAAGCTCTCGTCGAGCGTGCCGGGCTTTCCCGTGACCACGGCGCGCACGGTGTCGGTGCGCACGGTCCCGCCGGAGGTCGCGATGAGATCGAGGTCGAACGCGGTGCCCAGCGTGAGCGCGCCGGAGGCGCCGACCTCCAGCCGGCCCGCGCTGCTGCCCGGCGGGATGGTGATCGCCTTCGCGACGAGGCCCGGGGGCGGCGCCTGCACGTCGACCTCGACCGGCCCGTCGAAGCCGCCGATCCGGGTGATCGCGACATCGACGTGATTGACGCCGTTGTAGGGCACGTTGACCCCGGTCGACTGGATGGCGAACGTGAAGTCGCCCTGGGCCTGGCCCCCCTGCCCTCCGCCCCCCTCGGCCGGCCCCCCGCCGTTCGTCGAGGCCGAGGCCGAGGACGACGACACGCTGGCGCCGCCGCCGCCCGCGCCCGGGTCGAGCGACACGTCCTCGATGCCGAGGAGCGCCTCGCAGCCGAGGAGCGCCGCGGCGCCCCCGAGGAGGGCCGTGCGGGCGATGGAGGCCAGGAAGACGGTGGTTCGGCGGGGTGTGCGGTTCACGGCATCGAGCAGGCTAGGCCACCGGCGCCACCGCGTCGAGACGGCGGCCGCGGCGCTCGCGCTCGGGGGCGCTCGCGCGGGCAGCCTGACGTGCCCCATCCGGGCCCCTGACCTGCTCCGCCGGCGCCGTGACATGTCACGGCGCCGGCGGAGCAGCAGCGACATGATCGCCGGCGCCCGGCCCCGCTCGCGCCGCAGCTCACGGAGGTCGTCGACGGGGATCCGTAGGAGTTTCGATTGAAGGTCACCGACCTGGTCCAGCCCGGGACGAACCAGCTCTCCTTCCGTGTGAACCACCATCTCATCTCGGATCCCGGGCTCCAGGTGGAGGTCGAGGACCTCCGGGTCATCGAGCCGCGAGCCGGGCGCCGCGCGCGGCTCCGCCCGAGCGCACCGCCACCCGAGACGGAAGCCACCATGATGAAAAAAAACGCAAGCAATGCAGTGAGGCGGAGCGCGCCGGAGTCGAGCCGGAGCCTCCGTGTCAGCCCGAGGCGAGCGTCGCGATTCACCCTTGACGCCGGCAAACCGCTTTGGTCTTGCTTCTCCCTGGCCCCCTCCACTGGAAAGGCTGATGCAGATGACGCCTCCTTCGGAAAATGAGATTTCAAATCGCTCAGGCCCACCGCCGGCAAAGCGATCCCCTTCGATGACGATCCGCAGAGCCCCGCTCCTCTTCGTCGGGCTCCTCGGCGTCGCGCTCGCGAGCGCCTGCTCCTCGAGCGGCGCCGATGGGCCGAACGGGACGACCGGCAGCGGCGGCGGGTCCAGCTCGACGGGAGGCTCCACCGAGGCGACCGGCTCGACCAGCGCGAGCGGCGGCTCAGGCGGCGGCGCCACGACCGGCGCCGGCGGCGATGGCGCCGGAGGCGAGGGCGGAATGCTGGGCTCCGACGAGGAGTACCCCCTGCCGGACTCCCTGCCGGACGAGACCGGAGCAGACCTCTGGCTCCGGTACCCGAAGGTCCCGATTCCGAGGCGCCTCGCCGAGTACCAGGCTGCCTTCAAGCGCGTCGTCAAATCGGGCAGCGGCGCGAGCCTCGACATCGCCGAGGCCGAGCTGGTCAAGGGCCTGAGCGGCCTGACCGGCGGGACCGTCGAGACCGGCGCGGCCGTCGACGGCCCGGGCGCCGTGGTGATCGGCACGGCCGCCGCCGACATCATCAAGGGCCTGCCGCTCGCGGCGCGCCTCGGCGACCTGGGCCCCGAGGGCTACCTCGTCGAGGCCGCGGACGTGGGAGGCCAATCGGTGATCGCCGTGGCGGGCAACACGGAGGTGGGCGTGCTCTATGGCGCCTTCGCCCTCCTCCGGCACCTCCAGAGCCACAGCGCCCTCGCCGGGCTGTCGCTCGGGGGCTCTCCCAAGATCGAGCATCGCATCCTGAACCACTGGGACAACCTCGATCGCAGCGTGGAGCGCGGCTATGCGGGCCGCTCCATCTGGGACTGGAGCGCGCTGCCGGGCACGCTCTCCCCCCGTTACAAGGACTACGCGAGGGCCAACGCCTCCCTCGGCATCAACGGGACCGTGCTCACCAACGTGAACGCCAACGCGCAGGTCCTCACGCCGTCGTACCTCACGAAGGTCAAGGCGCTCGCCGACGTCTTCCGCCCTTATGGCATCAAGGTCTACCTCACGGCCCGCTTCAGCGCTCCGGTCGAGATCGGCAACCTGAGCACGGCCGACCCGACCAACGCCAACGTCAAGCAGTGGTGGGCGAACAAGGTCGACGAGATCTACCGGCAGATCCCCGACTTCGGCGGCTTCCTCGTGAAGGCGAACTCCGAGGGTCAGCCGGGGCCGCAGGACTATAACCGCACGCACGCCGACGGCGCCAACATGCTCGCCGACGCCCTCGCGCCCCACAAGGGCATCGTGATGTGGCGCGCCTTCGTCTACTCGGACACGAGCCCTCCGGACCGCATCAAGCAGGCGTACGAAGAGTTCAAGCCCCTGGACGGCAAGTTCAAGGCGAACGTCCTCGTGCAAGCCAAGAACGGCCCCCTCGACTTCCAGCCTCGAGAGCCGTTCCACCCGCTGTTCGGGGCCATGCCGAAGACGCCGCTGGTCCTCGAGCTCCAGATCACCAAGGAGTACCTCGGCGAAGATACGCACCTCGCCTACCTCGGCCCGCTCTACGAGGAGGTCCTCAGGGCGGACACCCACGCGAACGGCGACGGCTCGACCGTGGCGCGGGTCATCGACGGCTCCCTCCACGACTACGCGACCACCGCGATCGCCGGCGTCTCCAACGTCGGCGACGACGCGAACTGGACCGGGTCCCACATGAACCAGGCGAACTGGTACGTGTTCGGGCGGATGGCATGGAATCCGGACCTCTCCGCGGAGGCCATCGCCGAGGAGTGGGTCCGCCAGACGTTCTCGAACGACCCCGCCGTCGTCGAGCCGGTCGTTCAGATGATGATGAGCTCTCACCAGACGCTCGTCGACTACATGACGCCGCTCGGCCTGGTCCACATCATGGGCAGCGACCACCACTACGGGCCGGCCCCCTGGGTGAACAACCTGGGCCGCGCCGAGTGGAACCCGGTCTACTACCACAAGGCGGACGCGACCGGCATCGGCTTCAACCGATCTCCCTCGGGCAGCAACGCGGTCGCCCAGTACGCCGCGCCCGTGGGGCAGCAGTTCGGGAGTCGGGACACGGTGCCTGACGACTTTCTGCTCTTCTTCCACAAAGTCGGCTGGCAGGACGAGCTGAGCTCCGGGCGGACGGTCTGGGAGGAGCTCGTCCATCGCTACAGCCTCGGCGTGGACGGGGTGGGGCTCCTGCGCGATGCATGGAAGTCCGTCGAGGGCCGCATCGACGCCAAGCGGTTCAAAGACGTGACCGATTTCCTGCAGATCCAGCACTACGAAGCGCGCTGGTGGCGCGACGCGTGCCTCACCTACTTCGCCCAGGTCGGGCGGCTGGAGGTCCCGAGCGGCTATGCCCCCCCGGCGAACTCGCTGAGCTTCTACCAGGGGCTCGGCTGCCCCGCCGACGCGAAGAAGCCCCGCTGCTCGCAGGTCTACAAGGGCGAGCCGTCGCCCGCCATCCTCCCATGAGCTCGTCCGGCGAGCTCGGCCCGGCCCGAGCGGCCTGAGGCGCGACACCGGATCATCGATAGCAACCGGGCTGTGCGGCGCGCCGCCGCGCCCCTCCACGTCTCTCGCCACGCGCACCGGCGCGCTGGGGGCGACCAGGTGCCCCGGTCTCCTCCTCGTCCACATCCACGCGGCGACGCCGCGGGGCCGCGCGCGCTGGGCCATGTAGTCTGGCCCTCTGTCGAGCGCGCGGCGAGTCGACGCTCAGCGCCGAAGCTGATACGGATAGACGGCACATGGCGGAATCATGGCAGCTGGACGAGCTCGGCCGCTTCTTCGAGCTGTCCGTCGATCTGGTGGGCATCGCCGGCTTCGATGGGCACTTCAAGCGCATCGGCCAGGCCTGGGAGCGCGCGCTCGGCTACTCGCGCGAAGAGCTCCTCTCCAAACCCTTCCTCGACTTCGTCCATCCGGACGATCGAGAGCGCACCCTCGCGGAGTCGGCGCAGGCGTTCGCCGGCACCGGCAGCGTCACGTTCACGAACCGTTACCGGTGCCACGACGGCTCGTACCGATGGATCGAGTGGAACTCATCGGCCAACCAGGAGGCGCAGGTCGTCTATTTCGTCGCGCGCGACATCACGGACCGCAAGCGCGCCGAGGAGGCGCTGGTCGCGGCCGAGGCCCGGTTCCGGGCGGCGATCGACGGCAGCCTGGACGTCTTCTGCGTGCTCCGGCGCGCGCCGGGCGAGCGCGGGGCAGACGGGGGCTTCGAGTTCACCGAGGCCAACGCCAAGCTGGTCGAGATGTTCGGGAGGCCGCGCGAGGCCGTCATCGGCCGGTCCGTCGACGAGATCACGCCGGAGACCCGCCAGGTGGGGGTCGTGGCGCTGATGGAGCGCGCCCTCCGGACCCGCGAGCGGGTGCTCGAGGTGCTCGAGTTCCGCACGCCCGATAGCGGGAGCTTCTGGATGCACTACCAGATCATCCCGCTGAGCGACGACGACGTCGCGGTCACGGCCAGGGACATCACGCCGTTCAAGCGGCTGGAGGGCGACCTCAGGGAGTCGCTCCAGCGCCGCGAGGCCGACGCCGAGGAGCTCGAGCAGAAGAACCGGATGCTCGCGGAGGAGAACGCCGAGCGCGAGCGCGCCGAGGCGCTCTTGCGGCAGCAGCAGGAGACGATGCTCGCCATGTCCACGCCGATCATCCAGGCGTGGGAGGGGGTCCTCGTGCTGCCGGTCATCGGGACGGTGGATACCGCGCGGGCGGCGCAGATCATGGAGCGCCTCCTCCCCGAGATCGTGCGCACGCAGGCGCGTTATGCCGTCCTCGACCTGACCGGCGTCAGCGCCGTGGACGCCGCGACCGTGTCTCACCTGCTCGCCGTGGTGCGCGCGGCGAGCCTGCTCGGCAGCAGGTGCCTCGTCTCGGGGATCTCGCCCGCGATCGCCCGGACCATGACTGAGATCGGCGGCGCCGAGGGGGCGTTCATGACCTTCGGCCTGCTCCAGAACGCCCTGCGCTACGCGCTCTCCCGTTGCCAGGGCAGCGGCGCGGGCTGACGCGGCGCGCCCGCCCGGAGCTTTGCGCAGGCGCGCTGCGCGGCCGCCGGAACCGTGCTGGATGCAACGTCGCGGACGTCAAGCTCCCTCCGCCCGCGGCGCCGTGATCGCGAGAGCGCCGCCGGCGGCGGCGCTCCGCTGCCGGCGGGGTCAGCTGCGCTGCAGCCGGCTGACGGCGAACGCGCCGTCGCCGAGCAACGCCTGTGCGCCGAGCCCGATCATCAGGAAGGCGACGTACTCCCAGCCGCCCCCCTGGCCGGAGAACATCCAGCCGTTCGGGAGGTGCACGAGCAGCGCGCCGGCCATCACGGGCAGGAGCGCCAGCGCGACCAGGCGCGTCCGGAGCCCGGCCAGGAGCGCCGCGCCGCCGAGCAGCTCGGCGAGGAACACCGGGTACGCCGTCCAGCCCGGGAAGCCGCTCGCCGCGAAGAACGCCACGGTGCCCGGCAGCGTGAACACGAGCGGCTTGGCCAGCGCGTGCGCCAGGAACACGGCGCCCAGGCCGAGGCGCAAGAGGAGCGCGGCCAGGTCGGCCGAGCGGGGGGCGGCGAGGATCGTGTCGATTCGGTTCATGGGTGATGCCTCCATGCCCCGAGGAGTAAGCCCCGGCGCGGCGCGCCGGTAGAGCGCGCCCCGGAACGAATTGTTCTCTCCGGAGAACGATCTGCCGCTACGCCCACGAGACCCCGCGGAACGCCGCGGCCAGGTGCTCGACGAGCCGGCGCACCCGCGCGGGCGGGCGCCGGCCGGCGGCGTGCACGGCGTAGATGCCCATGGGCCGGGGCGCGAAGGCGTCGAGCAGCGTGACCAGGCGCCCGGCCCGGAGATCCTCGTCGACCATGAAGCGCGGCAGCACCGCGAGGCCGATCCCGGAGACGGCCGCCTCGCGGAGCGCCGTCCCGTTGCTCGCCGTGAGCGGGCCCGAGACGGGGACGGAGATGCGCCCCGAGGCGCCGTAGAAGCGCCACTCGTCCTCGACGCGCAGGTGCAGGTACCGCAGGCAGTCGTGGCGCAGGAGGTCCCCCGGCTGCTCGGGCCGCCCCCGCCGCTCGAGGTAGCCGGGCGCGCCGACCACGTGCAGCGCGGTCGTGGCGAGCTTCTGCGCGACGAGGCTCGAGTCCTTCAGCTTCGTGATCCGGATGGCCAGGTCCACGCGCTCCTCGACCAGGTCGACGAGCCGGTCGTTCAGCGCGAGCTCGACGTGCGCCCCCGGGGTCGCCCGCAGGAACCGCGCGAGCGGCTCCGCCAGGTACATCTGCGCGAAGGTGACCGGCGCGTTGAGCCGGATGCGGCCGCGGTCGGCGTCGGACGCGCCCCGCACCGCCGCCGCGGCCTCCTCGAGCACGCGCGCGCAGCGGGCGTAGAGGTTCATGCCGGCGTCCGTGACGGTGAGCTTGCGCGTGGTGCGCACGAGCAGCCGCTCGCCGAGGCGCTCCTCCAGGCGCGCGACCCGGGTGCTCACCATCGACTTCGACACCCCGAGCTCGGCCGCCGCGGCGGTGAAGGAGCGGCGCTCCACGACGCGGGCGAAGCACAGCATGGCGGGCAGATCGTCGAAGAGCGGGTCGAGCATGCGCCCACGGTGCACGGCGGGGCGGATTGTTCGCAAGGGAGAACGAGACCCGCGGCCGCGAGGACCGGGCGGCTCCGGCTTGCCTTCGCCCCTCCCCCTCCGGTAGCGTCGGCCCCGGGTAGAATTATCGTGGCGGCCCCGATCGTCGTCGACATCGCGTCGGGCCCTGCCGTGGACGGCGAGCTGCCGGCGCTCCTCATCGAGGCGTGCTCCCGCGCCGCCGGGGGCGGCGGGTGCGCGCTCGGCGACCCGAAGCGCACCGGGACCCCGGTGCGGGCGCTCGCCGTGGTCTGGCTGGACGGGCCGGACCACCGCCGCCTGCGGGTCGACGTCGCCTCGCTCGGCGCGCCCGGGGGCACGCTGTCGTCGCGCGAGATCGAGTTCCGCGAGGAGGATCCGCTGCCCGACCGCTACCGCACCGCGGGGCTCCTGGTCGCGGCCCTCTCGTCGGAGCGCGCCGGCGCCCCCGTCGACGCCGCCCCGGCCGACGCCGAGCAGGCCGACGCCGAGCAGGCCGCGGGGGCGCCGCCGCCGCGCCCGCTGGGCTGGTTCATCGGCGCCGGCGGGCTCGCCGGCAGCGGGCTCGAGGGCGGCCCCCCCAGCGCCGGCGGCTGGGTCATGGCCACGGCGCTCGACCGGCGCTCGGGCTTCTTCGGGGCGCTGTCGGCGTCCTATGCCACGACCCTGCGCGAGCCGGCCCCGGGGCTGTCCCTCCAGTGGCTCGGGCTGGCGGTCGGCGGCGGCATCGCCGCGCCCGTCGCGCCGCTCGACGCGCTCGTGCGCGCGAGGATCCAGGCCGCGACCGAGTGGGTGATGGGCTCCCCGCGCGACCCGAAGGCGCCGGAGGAGACGGGGCACGGGTGGACCTTCGGGACGCGCACGGCGATCGACCTCGCGTGGCCCGCCGAGGGCAGCGTGGCCCTCTTCGGCAGCGCCGAGGCGTTCGTGCGGATCCATCAGACCGATCTCCACGTCCACCCGAAGCCCAAGGCGACGCTGCCGAGCGGCGGCTTCACGGGGATGCTGGGGGTACAGCTGCGCCTGCGCTAGGTAGCTCCGCACCCCTCCTGGAAACGTGACGCTCTACCAGCGACTTACTCATGCATCGAGGGGGCCGCTTTCACGCCACAGCCTGCGGGCCGATGCGCTCCCTCGAAGAGCGGATGGCCGATGAGACCGCGATACGCGCGCTCCGGGCCATGGCGGTTTCGGCGAGGACGGCCGGCGCGACGCGCTGGTCCAGCGCGCGGCGACTGGCGCGCCGCGCGCGCGAGCGATGGAGCGAACGAGGCTTTGGATGTCGCCCCGCTCGGCGAGCACGGTAGAGGCCGACGGTCTGGCTGTGGTCGACGTGCTCTGAGGGGGCTGCCGTGGCATCCCGGTCCTGGGCGCTTGCGCTCCCGGCAGCAACCGATCGAGCATGACATCGATGAACACGAGTGACGACCTGACGCAGCTACGCCGGCGGATCGAGGAGCTCGAGCGGAGCGAGGCGCGTTACCGCGGTATCTTCGAGAGCTCCCCGATCTCCCTCTGGGAGGAGGACTGGTCGGCGGTCAGGCGGCACATCGACCAGATCATCGCGTCGGGCGTCACCGACCTGGACAGGCACTTCCAAACCCGTGTCGACGATGTCTTCACGGGCATCGCCCTCGTGAAGATCCTCGACGTGAACAAGGCCACGCTGGAGCTCTGCCGCGCCTCGAGCAAGGAACAGATCCTCGCCGGGCTGTCGGTCATCTTCGACGAGCCCGCGGTGATGACCTTCCACCGCGAGCTCGTCGCCTTGGGGAGCGGGGCGACGTCCTTCGAGGAAGAGACGTTCATCTCCACGCTCGACGGCGAGCGGAGGACCGTCACGCTCCGGCTCGCGATGAGCGCGGGCTCCGAGCAGACGTGGGAGCGCTGTTTCGTGTCGCTCCTGGACATCACGGATCGCAAGCGGGCCGAGGAGGCGCTGCGCCAGAGCAAGGAGGAGACCATCCGCGCGCAGATGACCATGCTGGCGCAGCTGTCCACGCCGGTGATCCCCATCAGCGACGACGTCATCGTCATGCCGCTCATCGGGGCGCTGGACCGAGCCCGGATGCAGCAGGCCACGGGCGCGCTCCTGGACGAGCTGCAGCGACGCGCGGCGAGGGTCGCCATCCTGGACATCACCGGCGTCCCCGGGATGGACGCGGAGGCCACCCACGGCATCCTCCAGGCGGCGGGCGCCGTGCGGCTGCTCGGGGCGAAGGTGGTGCTGACGGGGATCCGCCCGGAGGTCGCGCGGTGCCTGGTCGATCTCGGCTCCGACCTGCCCGACATCGTGACCCGCGGCACCCTGCAAGCCGGGATCGCCTACGCGATGCAGGGCGGCGCCGGGCGACGCTGAAGCTACAGGGCCACGTCCGCGACCTGGTCCTCGGCGAGCCGATGACCGGAAGCGCCAATCACGACCTGATGGACTTCACTGCCCCCATGCTGCTTCAGGTCGTCAGCCAGAACCGTCGTTTCGATCGGCGGATGGGGGGAGACGGATCCCGGAGCCGAGGTGTCGGCGCCGGCTCAAGCGCGGGAGTCCGCGGTGAGCAGGTGGCGAGCTCGGTCGTAGAGGCGCTGGGCGACGGCCGGGTCCAGGGTCGGCAAGGACGTGGGGAGCGGGGTGCGGCGGTCGTAGGCGAGGAGGCGGCCCGCCGGCGGGTCGTCCATGAGGAGCGTCACCCGCGCCCCCCGCAGCAGATCGGGGTCGACGTGTGGCGGGCGGGACCAGGGCGGCGGCGCGGCGGGCGTCGAAAAAAGCGCCGCGGCTCAGCCTGCTTTCCGGCGGAACGGCTACTGCATGAGCATGGGAACCGCCGAGCCACGACCAGCTGACCGCCGGCTCAGGCTCGTCTCCGCCCAGGCCGACGGGCAACCCGCGCCCGCCAGCGACGAGGAGCTCCTGCGCGCCTTCCACCGGGGCGAACGCGGGATCGGCCTGCGCCTGTACGAGCACCTGCTCCCCGCGGTCGACCGGACCCTGTACCGGATCCTGGGCTGCCGCGAGCAGGACCACGCCGACCTCGTGCAGGGCGCGTTCGAGCAGATCGTGAGCACGCTCGCGAAGCGCCGCTTCGCGGGGGAGTGCAGCCTGGCGGGCTGGGCGTCCGTCATCGCCTGCCACGTCGGGCTGAGCGCGCTGCGCGCCCGCCGGCGCGAGCGCAAGGTCATCGATCGCGCGCCGGGGCCCTCGGAGGACGCCGGCGCCGCGCCCGAGCCGCCCGCGCAGAGCGCCGACCCCGAGCGGGCGGTGAGCGCGCAGCGCGACCTCGAGGCGCTGCGCCGGCACCTCGCGGCGATGGACGGCGACCGCGCGACCGCGCTGCTGCTCCACGCCATGGGCTATTCTGTCAATGAAATCGCACACTTGACCGGCGTCTCCGAGGCCGCGGCCCAGTCGCGGCTGTCGCGGGGGCGGCGGGAGCTGAAGGCGCGCTGCGAGCCCGACGCAGCGGCGCGACGCGACGCCGATCGGCCCGAGGAGCCACGATGAAGCAGGACGACGTTGACGCCACCCCGGAGGACCGCGCCGATGCGCCCGGCGTGGAGGCCTCGCTGCGGGCGCTTGTCGAGCAGCCGGTGCCGCCGCTGCCCAGGGCCCAGGCGCGGTACCTCCAGCAGCGGATCGCCGGCCGCATCGACCAGCTCGCCGCCGAGGAGGCGGAGCGGCGCGGCCGCGTCGCCCGGCGGAAGCGGGACGCCCTCGTCGCGGGGGCGCTGGCGGCCGCCCTGGCGGCGGCGGTCGCCGGCGTCCTGATCGGGGTCCGGGCGCAGGACGCCTCGCCCGCGGCGGCGCAGGTGACGGCGCTCCAGGGCTCGGTCGAGATCGCGGCCGGGGGCGCGACGCGCTCGCCGCCGTCGCTCGCCCTCGTGCCGCTCACGAGCGACGAGGAGCTGCGGACCGGCGAGGGCGCGCGGGCGAAGGCGTCGCTCGCGACGGGCGCGACCGTCGAGGTCGGGCCGTCGACCCGCGTGCGGTTCGCGCCGGTGGGGGCCGGGCGCGACCGCCTCGGCGATGTCGTCACCCTCGAGCAGGGCAGGATCGCCGTCGAGGTGCCGCCGCTGCCGACGGGCGTGACCCTGTCGGTGCGGACCCTGGACGCCGTGGTCACGGTCCACGGGACGCGCTTCTCCGTCGAGCGGCAGCCCGGCGCGGCGGGGGCGCCGGCCGAGACGCGCGTGTCGGTCATGGAAGGTCGGGTCGCCGTGCACAGCGACGCGGTCGAGCGCGCCCTGAGCCCCGGCGAGACGTGGTCGTCCCGCGACGAGGAGCGCCGGGTGGACCGGCCCGCCGAGGGGCGGCCGGGCGACGCGCCGGCGCCGCCGCGCGGGGAGGCGCAGGACGGCGCCGCCGGCGAGGGCGGCAAGGCCGGCGGCGGGCCCGGCGAGGGCGGCAAGGCCGGCGAGGGGGAGCCGCGCGCGCCGCGCGACGCGCGCGAGGCGCCGGCGCGGGCCTCGCTCACGGCCGAGAACGCGCTGCTCCAGAGCGCGATGGCGGCCCGGAGGGGCGGGCAGCCGGGCCGGGCGATCGAGCGGCTCGACCTCCTCCTCGGCCGCTACCCGGACTCGCCGCTCGCCGAGATCGCCCGCGTGGAGCGCCTGCGCGCGATCGAGATGCTCGGCGACAAGCAACGCACGGCGGCGGAGGCGCGCCGCTATCTCAAGGACTACCCGCAGGGCTTCGGGCGCGAGGAAGCCACGTCCGCCGCGCGCCCGAGCGGCGCTCGCCCGTGAGCGCCCGCGCGCGGCGCCGTCTCGATTTTTTTGACGACCCCTGCCTGCTCTCGGCGCCTCCGGCGACTTTCACTTCATCAGAGGCAATCGCCGCCCCGGCGAGCGGGTTCGCCGGCGGCGGCAGGGTCGTGCTTGCTCTTCGATTTGGGAGGATCCCGATGCGTTCGTTCGCGTTGACTGGGTGTTTGTGTGGTGGGCTGTTGTCGCTCGCGATCGTCGGCCCGGCCTGTACCGTGCTGGGGACGGGAGATGCCGGCAGCAACATGGTCTCCGGGGACGACTGCGTCCCGTCGGACGAGGGAGGGAGCGCGCCGGCGCCGAGCTTCCCGGGGTCCGGCACGTCGGGCGCCGGCGAGCCGATCACCGCCGATCTCGATGCGCTGTCGTGTGGAGCGAGCCGCCTGGGCACCCCGGTGGACGAGACCGCCCAGGTCGACTGCTATTACACGAACAGCAACCCGACGACGCCGATGGCCTTCGTCGAGCGGGTCGTCGAGATCGCCGAGAGCGAGGAGCTCGTGCACGTGCGGCTGACGCTCAACCCCGCGTTCGTCGACAACACGTACGGCGAGACGGCCATCGGCTGGGGCGGCGAAGAGCAGGTCGGGCAGCCGCCCGCGCCCGGCGGCGGGCCCGGGCAGCCGCCCGCGCCCGGCGGCGGGCCGAAGCCGAAGGGGCACAAGGGGCACACGTTCAAGGACCTCGTGGGCAGCGACAAGGCCCAGTTCCAGATGACGGACGGGAAGGGAGAGCTCGTGCTCGACTTCTTCGTCGACTACGTCTCGGCCGACGAGGCGAAGCCGTCGGGCTACGGATCGCTCGGCGTGCTCGGCGGAGAGGGCAAGATGCTCCTCGGCGACGCCGGGGCCGTCGTCGCGGCGACCACCTCGCTCGACCGCGATCTCAACGCGTGCGGGTACGGCGCGTACGTCGTCGACTCCCCGGAGACGGACGAGAGCTACACCCCGAATCCGCAGACGCCGGGCTGGGATTACCGGGTCGTGTACGACGTGTGGGTGAGCGCCTCGGCGTTCGGCGCGGCGGGCTTCGGCGACGCGACCATCAGCTATGTGCACGCGTCGCCGAGCAAGTACCCGTCGGACACGCTCACCGTGACGCCGGGGCCGTGCCCCCCGACGACGTGCGAGGGCGAGGACCCGCCCGCCGGCGAAGGCGGCAGCGATCCCGGGGAGGATCCGGGCGGGGGTGAGGAGTGCAGGGATTCGGGTGGGGAGTGCACGGCGAACGCGGACTGCTGCTGGGACAGCGACGTGTGCCTGGGCGGCGTGTGCCAGCCGTTCGAGGTGCCCCAGTGAGGCGGCGCTCCCCGGCGCCGGGGCGGTCGTCCGCCCCGGGCCGGGGCGCCCAGCTCAGACCGGGTCCGGGCGGTCCAGCACGGCGTTGAAGACGGTCGGCGGCACCCGCAGGCGCTCGTCGCTCTCGTAGCGCTGGCGCAGCTCGGCGAAGCTCGCGTCGGGCGAGCGCGTGAGCGCGGCGAGCCGGTCGAACAGCGCGAACCGCTCGTCCCCGTGCGGCTCGTTGGGGCGGCTCATCCCGCCCCAGCAATCCCAGGGCAGCATCTCCATGTTGTTGAGCGCCGCCGCGTCGCGCACGATGTTCCCGTCGATGAACCAGTACCCGTGCTCGTCGAGGAAGCCGAACTTCGACGGATCGGCCTCCCCGGCGCGGCACCGCGCCCAGGCGTCGCCCGCGACGACGAAGCGGTCGCGGGGCACGTCGAGCGCGTCGAAGTCAGGGTTCAGCGCCGCCCGCTGGACGTCGTCGAGCTGCGCGTCGACGAGGACCCAGCGCGCCTCGGCGGCGTTCCAGTGCTCGGCGACCCAGTGGTCCATGAAGCTGTCGGGGGAAAAATAGCCGGCGAAGCCGCAGCGCGCCCGGGCGGGGACCCCCTTTGCGCGCAGCAGGGCGACCAGGAGCACCGTGAAGTGGCGGCAATTGCCGACGAGGCGCGCGCCGGGCGGCCGGGCGGCGGAGAGCGGCCGGCCGTCGTGGGCGAGGAGGCGCTCCAGCATCCGGTCTGCGGGACGGAGGTGGGGCTCGCCGCGGCGCTCGTCGGAGAGCTCCACGCCGTAGGCCTGCGCCCAGTGCTGGTGCAGCAGCAGGCCCTGCACGACGCGGACGAGCGAGGCCACGTCGCTCGGCAGCTCGTCGAGCCGGGGCGCGTGCGCGCCGGCGGACGTCATCGCGCCGGGGCGCGTGTAAAAGTCGGAGATTTCGTGTGCAAGCGTTGTCATCCGTCGTCCGCGAGGTGTGGTGTTCCGGGGAGCGCCGCGCGCCGCCCGGTGGAGTCTCCCATCAATTCGAGGGTGCGGGAAGAGCTCGGGGACAACTCACCGACGAGGTCGGACCGCTGACCTACGCCACGGAGGGGACGGGAACCGCTCGGACGATGTCCCAGACCATCTTCGTTCCTCCTCATGTCGTGTACGACGGCAAAGGCGACACGCTGCGCCCGACGTCGGCGCGACGTTCCGCCGGAGAACATCACCGAGTACTGAGCCTCTCGCTCGCCCGGGTCGCCCGGGCGCTCGGTGTCCGGCGCCGTCGCCGAGGGCTGCCGCCAGCGCTCGCCTCGGGCGCAGCCCCCGGGCTGCGCGCGGGGTCTCGGCCAGGAGGTCGCCCGGAGGCGCGCTTCGCTCGATTTGGTACACTGCGGCGCAGAAAGGGCTGGCGCGCGAGGGTGCTCCGCATCGAGCGCGCGATCCCCGGTCGCGCGCCGCATCGACAGCACATGCACCCATCCCAGCCAACCTCCGCCTCACGCGCCGCGCCGCGCGCAGACCGGCGGCCGCGCGCGCGCCTCCTTCTCCCGGCGCTCGCCGTCGCGCTCTCCACGTGCGGCGGCCGGAGCGACGTCCTCGAGGAGGGCGGCGCCGAGGAGGTCGCCCCAGTCCCCGCGTGCGAGCCCGCGCCGGAGGTGTGCGACGGCCTCGACAACGATTGCGACCGCGTCGTCGACGAGGGCTGCCCTTGCGCGGAGGGGCGAGAACGGGGCTGCTACTCGGGCCCGCAGGGCAGCCTGGGCATCGGGGCGTGCAGGGCCGGCGTGCAGGTCTGCTCGCGGGGCGCGTGGGGTCCGTGCACCGGCGAGAGCACGCCGGCGCCCGAGGCGTGCGACCTCGTCGACAACGACTGCGATGGACAGACCGACGAGGGCACGTGCCCCGACGGAACGGCGTGCGGCGCGGGCCTCACCGCGGACATGGCGTCGCCGCCGGAGGGATGGTCCTTCAACGGGTCGGCCTTCTGGGACCCGGAGTCGCGGACCGCCGTGCTCACCGAGGCCAGGAGCCAGCAGGCCGGCACCGTCGTCTACCGGAAGCCCCTCGTCGCCGACGCCTTCACCGCGACGTTCCAGTTCCGCCTCGGCCGGGGCGACGGCGTGGGCTTCATGCTCCAGGCGACGGGAGCGACGGCCGTGGGCGAGCCCGGCGGCGGCCTGGGCATGGCCGGGCTCGCCGGCTATGGCGTCGAGTTCGATACATACGAGAACTTCGATTGCGATGACGCGAGCAGCGAGCACATGGGCATCGCCGATCTCGCCCGGCCTTGCGCCGGGGGCGTCCTCGACTCGCTGCTCCAGGTGTACGGCGACCTCCGGCTCGGCGACGCCGCGTTCCATACGGCCCGCATCGAGCTCAATCAGGGCGAGGCGAGCGTGAGCCTCGACGGCAAGCCGCTGATCGAGAAGTTCGCCATCCCCGGCTTCCCCGTCGGGTCGGAGCTCTTCTATGGCTTCGCCGCCGGCACCGGAGCTGCCGTCGCGCGCCAGGAGATCCGGAATGTGACGATCACGTTCCCCGCTCCACGCTGCCTGTAGAGCGGTTTTCGCTCGGGTTCAACGCAGGCGTCTTCCGTACTTCGTCTCTCGTCTCCGTTCACGTCTGCGTGCGCGTTGACTCCGGCGAATCGCGCACGCGCACGCGCACGAAGGACGAGCACAGGAGACGGAAGACGGGGACGAGAGACACCGTACGTCGTCTCTCATCCCCGTCTTCCGTTCTCCGCTCCCTCTTACGTCTTCCCTCTTCCGTCTCCCCTCTTACGTCTTCGTGCGCGAGCGCGTGCGCGATTCCCCGGAAATCACGCCGTCACGCGCTCGCGGGGCGCGGGCCGCACAGCGGGCGCAGCGCGTCGCGCTCGGCCTGGGGCAGGACCGTGACCGGGTACTTCGGATTGCCGCTCGCGCGATCGAAGAACGGGTGCGGCCACGTCTTGCCGCGGATCTTCCAGCCGAGCACCTTCCCGATCGTGCGCGCGAGCAGGGGCACGTTCGGCTTCACCGTCCCGGGCGGAGGCTCGCCGATCGCGAACTTGCCGAAGATCCCGCCGCGCGGCGGGCCGAAGACCTCGTCGCACGGGCTCGCGCTCGGCGCTTGCTGGAACAGCTCGGTGGTGATGCCGAGGACCGGCAGCCGCGGCGTCGGCGTGTTGCCGAGCGGCGTCTTGCAGCAGCTCGCGTACCACCGATACAGGCCCCGCGGCGTGAGGCGCACGGCGGCGATGACCTCGGCGCCGCGGTCGAACGAGATCGCCGACGGAGGGACCTGCACGATGTCCGAGCCGCCGTGCTCGTCGAGCAGGTCCGCGCGGCCGAGGTGGTGCAGAAACGCCTGGCAGTCGGCGCAGTAGCAGATGGCGCGGTTCACCGTGCTCGGCGACGCATCGCGCAGCCATCCGTGGAGCTTTCCGCAACGACACTGGAGCTCGATATCTCGGGACATGGAGCCCACATATCATGTTCTGACGCGCGGCGCGCGCGCTTCTCGACGCGCGCGCCTCCCCTGAGCCGCTGGCGACCGCCGGCGCCGCGGCGCGACCAGGACCGCGGCTGGCAGTGTTATTGCTCGCACGATGAGCCGCCGCGCCCGCCTCGCCTCTCTGGATCTGAACTTGCTTGTCGTGCTCGACGAGCTGCTCCGGAGCCAGAGCACCGTCGTCGCGGCGAAGCGCCTCGGTCGGGCGCAGTCGTCGGTGAGCCACGCGCTCGGCCGGCTCCGCGAGGTGTTCGGCGATCCGCTCTTCGTCCGCACCGGAACCGCGCTCCGGCCGACGAGCTTCGCCGAGGAGCTCGCGGCGCCGCTGCGCGCGCAGCTCGACGCGCTGGAGCAGCTCCTCGAGCCGACGGCGGGCGTGGAGCCGTCGCGCCTCGAGCGGACGTTCACGCTCTCCGCGCCTGACTGGGCCGTGGTCCTGATGCTGCCGCCGCTCATGGCGCGGCTGCGCCGCGAGGCGCCCGGCGTCGATGTCGTGCTGCGCTCCTTCAGGATGGATGTGGATCGGGCGGTCCAGTCGGGCGAGATCGACGTGGCGCTCGGCGTGAGGTTCCAGCCGCTCTCCGGCCTCGTGATGCAGCGGCTGCTGGAGGAGCCGTTCGTGTGCATCGCGCACCGCGACCACCCCGACCTCGGGGAGCGCATCACGCTCGACGCGTACGCCGCCGCCGCCCATGTCCTTGTCGCGCCCTACGAGCTGCCCGGGAGCCCTCTGGACGACGAGCTCGCGCGGCTCGGGCACCGCCGGCGCGTCGTGCTCCGGGTCCCGCACTTCTCGGCGGCCCTGTTCGTCGTCGCGCAGACGGACCTCATCGCGACGCTTCCGAGCAGCTTCGTCCACGCGACCGCGCCGCTCCTCCGCCTCCGCGTGATCGAGCCGCCGCTCGCGATCCCGCCCTTTTCGTTCTCATGCCTCTTCAGCGCAACACGGCAGAAGGATCCCGCGCACGTCTGGCTCCGCAGGTGCATCTCCGAGATCTGTCGCGAGATCCACGCCGGGACGCCGCGCGCGGCCGCCGGCCGGCCTATCGACACCATCGATAGATAGTAACAGCCAGTCGGGCGCGCCGCGGCGTGGACCGTCCGCGGGGCCGCCATTACGCTCTGGTCCGACGACGGCAGGCCGTCGCGCGGCGCTACGCGCCGCCGCGATCCGCGAGGCACGGGGCCTCGCGAGCCACCGAAAGGAAAGAACACCATGCGATCCATCACCGCGCTCGGCTTCTCTCTCTGCCTCTCCCTGGCCGCGGCCGCGTGCGCCGACGACGGGTCGGGCGGGAGCGAGGGCAGCGCGGCCTCCGGCGACGGCGTTGACCAGGGCGCGCGCCCGGGCTGGCGCGGGCTCGCTCCGATCGCGGGCGGCCCGCGCCAGGAGCACGGCGTGGTCGCGCTAGACGGCAAGGTCTACGTCATCGCGGGCGTCGGCGGCGAGCTGCTCAACACCGGGCGCGTCGAGGTCTACGATCCTCGCGAGGACGCGTGGTCCGAGGCCGCGCCGCTGCCGATGGCCCTGAATCACCCGAACGTCGCTGCCCTGCACGGCAAGATCTACCTGCTCGGCGGCATGATCGGCGAGTTCCCCTGGACGGCCGTCGGAAATGCGTTCGAGTACGATCCGGAGTCCGATACGTGGACGGAGATCGAGCCCATGCCGGTGGGGACCGAGCGCGGGAGCGCGGCCGTCGGCGTGGAGGGCACGAAGATCTACCTCGCGGGCGGGCTGCGCTCGCTGACGCCCCGCTTCCAGGACACGGTGCTCGACGTCTCCTCGTACGACGTCGTGACCGGCGCCTGGGAGGCGCTGCCGGACCTGCCCGAGCCGCGCGATCACGTCGGCGGCGCGGTCGTGGGCTCGACGTTCTACGTGCTCGGCGGCCGGGCGAACGGCCAGGGGAACGTGAAGGACACCGTGTTCGCGTACGACCTCTCGGAGCGCGCCTGGTCGACGCGCGCGCCGATGCCGACGGCGCGCGGCGGCGTCGCGGCGGCCGTGGAGGGCGAGACGATCTACGTCATCGGCGGCGAGGGCAACGAGGAGCCGGGCGCGCTGGGCGTCTTCGACGACAACGAGGCCTACGACGCCGCGCGCGACGCGTGGCAGGTGCTCGCGCCGATGACGACGCCGCGCCACGGCACCGGCGCGGTCGCCGTCGACGGGGCGATCTACGTTCCCGGCGGCGGGACCCAGCAAGGCTTCGGCTCGACCGACGTCACGGATGCGTTCATGCCCTGAGCGGGGCGCGACCGCGCGAGGCCGTAACGACCGTGTTCCAGCGCTGGAGCGTTCGAGGGGTGAGCAGATCCACGCCCGGACGGAGATATCGTGGCGCCGGACATCCGGGCGCGAGCGCCCGGGCGACGGAGCGCTACGTCTTCCTCTACGCCGCGCTTCAGGAATCCACCTCGACGAGCAGGTGGATGGCGGCGACGGTCACGGCGACCGACGGACGCAGCGCGGAAGGCGCGTTGCGAGCGATGTACGAGCGCCGAGAGCCCGGGGTGATGTCGACCGCCCCGAGGATGCCGCCATCGGCCAGCACGTAGTAGCCGCCGACGTTGCTCGGGCGCACCGTCTGGTGCGCCCACTCGACCCACAGGACGCGCTCGTCCTCGCTGCGCAGGAGCGCGTCCCAGTCGAGCAGTTCACGCGGTTCGGGCTTGGGTCCCCCGATCTTGCGCATCTCCTTCACCCACTCGGGCACCCACTCGGGCTCTTTCGGCCAGGTGGTCTTCAGCTCGACGTCGAACCGCATCGCCCAGGCGCGCGTGCCGTCGTGCAGACGACAACCGAGCTGACGCGAGCCGCGGTTCCTCCAGGGGTCGCGCGGTCCGGCGCAATCGATGCTGCCCGCCGGCATGTCGGGCCCGGTCATGGCGGCGCGGAGCCGCCAGCGGCTGTCATGGCTCACCTTCGCCGAGCCGAGCTTCATCAGGGCAACACCCCTGCTGCGCTCGTAGTCGATGGCGGTCACGCGGTAGGGGCCGATGCGGAGGTACTCAGGCGGAAAGAAGCCAGAGGGCCTCTCCGTCGGCAGCTCTTCCGCCCGGGGGGCGAACTTGGGATCGAGCTCGAGCTGCACGCAGCCCGCGCAAAGCCAGCCCATCAGGAGAGCGCCCAGCGCGGACGACATCGCAGGGCGTCGCGAGATCGCCGCCTCTCGGGGCGAGCAGTTGACCGTGGGGTTCGACACGAAGGCGCTCCTGGAAAGTGGAGGGGATAGGATACGCGCCGAGCGCGTCGCGCAGCGACGAGCGCTCGTCGTCGGTGAATCGACCGCCGGCCACCAAGCAAGCCACGTGCCTCGCGGTCCGGCGCTCGGACCGCCGGAGAGCCGCGCGCGCGAGCGCGCAGCGGCCAGGCGTGACGCCGGGGCGACGCGGCGGCTGTGACTGCCCGTTCATGGTCCGGACGGGGCGCCGCCCCCCCCGTCTCGCCCGGTCATGTCTTCACGGCGCCCGCGGTGAGCCCCTGGACGAGGTAGCGCTGGAGCAGGAGGAACCCGGCCACCACGGGCACGCTGACGACCACCGAGGCCGCCATGACCTGGTTCCAGTAGATGTTCGACTGCGTCGCATACCCTTGCAGCCCCACGGCCAGGGTGCGGCCGTCGTCGTCGGTGAGCACGGAGGCGAACAGGACCTCTCCCCACGCGGTCATGAAGGCGTAGATCGCGACCGCGACCACGCCCGGCTTGGCCGCCGGGAGCACGACCCGGAGCAGCGCGGTGAGCGGCCCGGCGCCGTCCACGAGGGCGGCCTCGTCGAGCTCGCGCGGGATGGTGTCGAAATACCCGGCGATGAGCCAGATGGAGAACGGCAGCGAGAACGTCAGGTACGTGAGGATGAGGCCGAGCCGCGTCCCGTGCAGCGCGAGCCCGGTGGACCGCTCGATCGTGACGAAGAGGAGGAAGAGCGGGAGCAAAAAGAGGATCCCGGGGAACATCTGCGTCGACAGCACGGTGGTGAGGAACGCGCGCCGGCCCCGGAAACGGTACCGGCTCACCGCATACCCGGCGAGGATCGCCAGCGCCACCGAGAACACCGTCGCGGCCGCCGCGACGACGGCGCTGTTCACGAAGTAGCGCGCGAGCGGCACCGTCCGCCACATGTCGACGAACGGCTGGAGCGTGACCTCCGTCGGCACCCAGGTGAACGGCCCCTGGACGTCGCGCAGCGGCTTGATCGCCGAGATCAGCATCACGTAGAGCGGGACGACGGTGAAGAGCGCGAGCGCCGCGAGCACGGCGCGCCGCAGCCAGGCGACCCACGCAGCCTCACGCATGGCGAGCGCTCCTGCCGGTGATCAAGAGATAGCCTGTCGTGACGACGAGCAGAAAGCCCACGAGGAGCACGGACATCGCCGAGCCCAGCCCGAAATTCCAGGTGATGAACGACGCCTGGTAGATGTGGATGGCGATCACGTCGGCCTCCGGCGGCGCCGCCCGCCCGAAGAGCGTGTAAGGCGTCGTGAAGTCGTTGAAGCTCCACAGGAACAGGACGAGCAAGAGCACCTGGTTGACCGGCCGGAGCATCGGGAGCGTGATCGACCGGAAGCGCGTCCACGGGCCGGCGCCGTCGACGCTGGCCGCCTCGTAGAGGTCCGACGGGATGGCCTGGAGGCCCGCCGTCACCGTGAGGAAGGCGAACGGCCACGTCCGCCAGATCGCCACCACCACCAGGCTGAGGAAGCTGTTGCCACCGAGCAGCCAGAACGGGCGATCCTGGACGAGGCCGAGCTGGTCGACGAGCACCGTGTTCACGATGCCCGTGTCGCGCTGGAGCATGAAGCTCCACGTGATGACGCCGGTGAAGATCGGCATCGCGAACGGGATGAGGAACAGCGTCCGCAGCGCCGAGCGGCCGCGGAACGGCTTCTGCAGCGCGACCGCGGCGGCCGTGCCGAGGAGCCACGAGCCGCCGACCACGAGGACGCTGACGGCGACCGTGATCGCGAAGGACCGCAGGAGCTCGACGCCGATCGGAGAGCCGAAGTCGACCGCGATGCGGTAGTTGGCGAGCCCCGCGAACGGCGCCTTGCCCCAGTTGCGGATGTAGCGCTGCGTGAGCTGGAGGAAGCTCATCCACGCCCCGACGAACATCGGGACGATGTGCACGGCGAGCTCGGCGGCGAGCGCGGGCAAGAGGAGCACGTACGGGAACGCCCGCGGCCAGCGCGAGCCCGCCCGCGGCCCCGCGGCGCCGTGCGCCGCCCCGGCGGGCGCCTCTCCCCCGGCGCCTCCCGCGCCGCCCTCCCGCATTACTTGCCGCTCACCATCTGCTGGTTGGCCTTGGTCAGCTTGGCGCGGATCGCGGCCTCGTCCACCGCCTTGCCGGAGGCGGCCTCGGCCAGGAGATCCTTCATGGCCGTGCCCACCAGCGTCTCGAACTGCGTCGTCTCCTCCATCATCGGCATCGACTCCGCCGTCTCGGCGAGCACCTTCTGGAACACCTGGATGTTCGCGGTCTTGAACCGCTCATCGGAGTAGGCCTCGGTCACGACCGGCAGCGAGTTGAAGGCGGCGTTCAGGATCCGCTGCTCCTCGGGGCTCGTCATGAACGCGACGAGCTTGAGCGCGGCGTCCTTGTGCTTGCTGTCCTCGAAGACGGCGATGTTGATGCCGGCCACGTGGCTGTTCACCCGCTTGCCGTTCGCGGGCAGCGGGTCGGGCAGCGGGATCGGCGCCACGCCGTAGGCGTCGCGGGCGAGGCCATTCTGCTCGATCGCCGTGGCGGCGTAGCTCTGGATCATGAGCATCGCCGCCTTGCCGGCGGCGAAGTCCTTGAGGATCTGCGTGTCGTTCACGTACTCGGCGTTGCTCGGGTTCACGACCTTGTGGACGCTGAGCAGGTCGATGTACTGCTTGACGCCGGCGACGAGCTCCGGGTCGTCGAAGCGCGCCTGCTTGCCCTCGAAGATCGTGGCGCCCTGCTGGCGGCCGAACATGAACGCGAAGTGGGCGTTCTCGGAGTAGCTCGCGCCCATGATGGCGAGGCCGTAACGGCCGCTCTTCGCGTCGGTCAGCTTCTTGGCGACCGCGACGAGCTCGGCCCACGTGGCGGGCGGCTTCTCGACGCCGCCGTCGGCGAACATCTTCTTGTTGTAGAAGAGCCCGTACGCGAGGCCGTAGAGCGGCACCGAGGCGGGCGGCTGGCCGGGCGCGCCGGTGGCGGACATGCTCGCCGGGATGAACCGGTCCTTGCCGCCGACCTTGGCGAGCGCGGCGTCGTCGAACGGCAGGAACGCGCCGGTCGCCTGGAGCGACGCAGACCACGAGTTGCCGATGTTGAGGACGTCGGGCCCCTTGCCGCTCGTGGTGGCGCCGAGGATCCGGTTGAGCAGGTCCGGCCAGGGGATGACCTCGAGCTTGACCTTGATCCCGGTCTGCTTCTCGAACTTGTCGAGCTCGGGTTGCAGCACCTTCTTGTCGTCCTCGATACTGGGCCCCTGGTTGCTCGCCCAGTACGACAGCGTCACCGGCCCGGACCCCGGCGAAGCCGCGGCCGCCGACCCTGACGGCGAGGGCGACGACGACGGCGCGTCGCCCCCGCTCTTGCCGCACGCGGCGGCTCCGAGGGAGAACAGGGCAAATGCGGCTACGGCCTCGATCGTGCGTGACCTCACGGTGACCCCCTCTCCGTCTGAAGATTCACACCCTGTCGCGCGGGTCGCGCGAGCCCGGGCAGGCTACCCCTCGCGCGGTCGGGGTTGCAACGGGGAGCACCCGCGAGGAGAGCACTTAATCGGTTCAGAGTCAACGGCCAAGAGGGTGCGGCGCGCGCCGCCCGACCCGGGCCGATCCGGGCGCGGGCAGCGGCGGCCGGCTTGACGCGCCGCCGGCGCGCGGGGAGCCTCGGCGGCATGGCGCCTCTTCCGCCCACGGGCCGCGATCGGCTCATCGCCATGCTCCGCGCCCCGGACGCCCGCGACCGGCTCCCGATCCGCATCGGGGGGCCCACGCTCCAGGTCGGCGTCACCTGCGAGGACGGGCGGTGGCGGCTACGCCGGCTCGTGCTCGATCACGACGAGCTCACGGAGTTCGGGCGCCGGCAGCTCGCCGCGGGTCGAGGGTTCTTCCCCGACCACGCCAACATGTTCCTCATGCCGGTCGGGGAGGTGCTCGCCGAGGCGGGCGATCTCGATGCCTTCTGCGAGGCGCTCCGGCGGCTCGCCTGGGACCCTTCCTGGTGAGACGACGCCGTGGCGACCCGGCGGGCTCATGCATGCGGTGCATGACGTCCATGCTGCGTTCTCATTGGAAAGATACTTTCCAATGACATAGACATCGCCGTCGCGCCGATACGACGAGACCTCGCGCAGGCGGTCCCGCTGGACGGCCGCGCCTGCCCTTGCGCTCGACGTGGGATCACCACGGGACGCGCCCTCCACTGACGTTCGCACCTCGGAGAGCGAGACACGGCGCGTGCGCGCCGCGTCGAGCGCGAGCGCGGCCGACGGAGGGCGCCGGCCCGCGGGCACGGAGCGCGAGGCGGGCGAACGGGCGTGGGAGCTCGAGACCATCGGGGCGACAGGAGAAGCAACCAGTGCGCGCACCTGTATATGCTTTGCTCTCATTGTCCTTGGTCGCCTGCAGCGTGGAGGGCTACGTCGAGCCCTCCGAGGAGATCAGCGCGGCGGATGACGCGCTGATCGGGGGGCGACCGGCGCTCGAATCGGAGTATCCGTCGACGGTCCTCGGCCCGGGGTGCACCGCGGCGAAGGTCGGGCCGCGCCACTTCCTCACCGCCGCTCACTGCGTGGATGACGAGTACAACGCCACCGTGTCCCCGAGCTACGGGCCGGGCGGCTCCTACTGGGTCAGCGCCACGAACACGCCCCCGATCTGGCCCTACGTCGAGCTGACGATCGAGCAGACGTACATCCACCCGCAGTGGCTCGCGGACTGCGCCGCCGCGCTGAGTAACGGAGCGACCGATTGCGCGGTCAACGTCCTCAACCCGGGGCACACGCCCGACCTCGCGCTCGTCGTCGTCAACGAGCTCTCGCCGACGATCCCGGCCGCCGTGGTGGACGGGGCGCCGGTCGCGGTGGGCGATCCCGTCGTGGCGACCGGCTACGGCTGCGAGGACCCGAGCGGCTCGGGCGGCGGCCTCTTCAAGCTCCAGGAGCTCACCGCGTCGGCCTCCTCGATCCTGAATCACCCCGGCTCCTACGTCTCCGGCCAGGGCATCATCGACGTCGCGGCGGCGTACGTGCTCACGCCGGGGTACGCCAGCAGCACCAGCTACGCCAGCCTGTGCCCCGGCGACTCGGGCGGCCCGCTCTATCGCCAGAGCTCGACGAGCCTCGTGGTCGTCGGCGTCAACGCCTATTACACGTTCCCGTCCGGCTGGCCTGGCCCGGCGCCCTCGCAGACCAACTGGCACACGCGGCTCGACACGTCGGCGCGCTACCCGGTGACGTCGTGGCTCCAGTCCCTCGGGGTGAGCGTGATCAACGGCGGCACCGCGCCGACCTGCACCGACGGCGTGCAGAACGGCACCGAGACCGACGTGGACTGCGGCGGCACGTGCGCGGCCGACTGCGCGAACGGCGATACGTGCAGCACCAACGCGGACTGCACGAGCCAGAACTGCGTGGCCGGGGTGTGCCAGCCCAGCACCGGGACGGCGCCGTGCAGCAACCTGTGCACGAGCCCGACCGCGTTCGCGGGCCCGAGCTACAACTCGGGCAACCTCGGCACCGGCGCGCGCTGCTTCGAGACCACGGCGAACCTGACCGGCGCCAACTGCGGCAACTTCGCGAGCGGCCGCACGTTCTCGGTCAACGGCACGGCCGTGACCTGCAACGGCGGCAACATCTCGCTGCCCGCGAAGCGCAACGGCGGCTACTGCTTCCAGGCGTCCGCCGGCAACGAGTCGTGGGCGTACTTCAGCACCTGGTAGGCGAGATCTCGTGAACCGAGGCGCCTCGACCGAGGCGCGTTATGACCGGGCCGCGGCCGCACCCCGAGCGGGGGGCGGCCGCGGCCGCTCCATCACCGGAGCTTCTCGTTCGCCGGCGGCGCCTCGAGCCCGAGGTGCTTGAAGAGGAACGCGAACACGTCCGTTTGCTCCTCGATCTTCTCCCCGAGCGGCGTCCCGATGCCGTGGCCCGTCGAGCCGCTCGCCCTGAGCAGTATGGGCGCCGGGCTCGACGTGGCCGCTTGCAGCCGCGCCGCCATCTTCCTCGAGTGGAACGGGTCCACCCGCGCGTCGTTCGCGCCCGTCAGCAGCAGCGTGGCCGGGTACGCGGTCCCGTCCGTCACGTGGTGGTACGGCGAGTAGGCATAGAGCGCCTTGAACTGCTCCGGGTCCTTCACCGTGCCGAACTCGGTCACGTTGAACGCCCCGTTCGGCGTGAGCTCGACCCGGAGCATGTCGTAGATGCCGACGTGCGAGATCACCACCTTGACCATCTCCGGGTGCTGCGTGAGCTGCGCTCCCATCAGCAGGCCGCCGTTCGAGCCGCCCATGATCGCGAGCCGGTCCGGGCGCGTCATGCGGCCGTCGACGAGGTGCTTGGCGCAGGCCGCGAAGTCGTCGAAGACGTTCTGCTTCTTCGTCAGGTTGCCGCCGTGGTGCCACGCCTCGCCGAACTCGCCGCCGCCCCGCAGGTTGGCGACCGCGAACACCCCTCCCTGGTCGAACCACAGCCGCCAGAGCGGGTTGAACCCGGGAGCAATGCTCATCCCGTACCCGCCGTATCCGGTGAGCAGCGCGGGCGCGCTCCCGTCGAGGGCCGTGTCCTTGCGGCGCAGGATGTTGATGGGCACCTTCGTCCCGTCCTTCGAGGTGCACGCCTCGCGGACGACCTCCACGTCGGCGTAGGACACCGGGGACGTCATCGCGAGCGGCGTCTTCGTCACCTTGCCGTCCTTGGCCGCGTACGCGAACCAGGCCGCCGGCTCGGTGAAGCTGATCCCACGGAAGAGCATGTCGTCGCCGTCCGCGCGCACGAGCTGCCGCACCGAGGACACCGGCGGGATCGGCACGATGCCGAGCGCCTTGCCCTTGAGGTCGAAGACGCGGACCTGGGACGGGCCGCCGAGCAGATCCCGGACGTAGAGCCGGCCCTTCGTGGGCAAGAAATCCTGGATCACCGCCTCGCTCTCGGGCACGACGAGCTCCGCCTTCGCGAGATCGAGCTTGCCCGGCGCGAGGCGCACCACCTTGCCGCGCGGCGCGTCCTTGCGCGAGAGGAGGTAGAGCCGGTCGTCGGCGCCGAACTCGGCGTGGATGATCTTGTCGGGGAGGTCGGCGAAGCGGGTCCATTTGCCCGTGGCGTCGAGGAGGTAATGCCAGTACTCGCCGCCGTCGCCGTTCTGCACGCTGGCGAGCACGAGCTTGCCGCTGTCGCTCGTCGTGAGCTCCACCTCGGCGATGCGGGGGAAGTCCTTGCCGAGCGAGTACTTGTCTTCCTTCTCCGGCGCGCCGAGCTTGTGGAAGTAGATCTGCTGATAAAACCCCATGTCCTCCTGCGGGCGCTCGCCGGCGTGCGGGTGGCGGGTGAAGTAGAACCCCTTGCCATCGCCGCTCCAGGCGAGGCTGCCGCCCGCCGTGCCGCTGCTCGCGTAAGGGACGATGTCGCCCGTCTCCTTGCCGGTCGCGACGTCGTAGACGCGCACGGTGCCGTTCTCGCTGCCGCCCTCGGACAGGGAGACGGCGACCTTCTTGCCGTCGCGCGAGGGGACGAACCAGTCGATGGTCGTGTGCCCCTTCGGGTCGACGACCTCCGGATCGACGACGATCCGCTCGGAGCCGGGATCGTTCGCGGATTTCATGACCACGAGGAAGGGCTGCTGCTTCGGCGGCTGGTCCTTGAGGGCGAAGAGCTGCCCGCCGGCGTCGTCGACCGCGTAGTAGTTCGTGGAGGTCGCCGACAGGATCGCCTCGACGCGCGCCCGGACGGCGCCGCGCGCGGGCAGCGCGTCGAGGGTGCCGCGCGTGAGCCGGTTCTGGTCCTCGATCCAGCGCTGGACCTCGGGGGAGCTCGAGTCCTCGAGCCATTGATAGGGGTCGACGACCTTGGTGCCGTGGTACTCGTTCGTGACGGGCCGCTTCGGGGTCTCCGGGTACGGCAGGCGGGCTCCCCCTGCCGCGGGCGCGGCAGGCGCGAGGGCCGGCGGCGGGGCCGCGGCGGCGGGCGCGGCCGGCTCGTCCGGCGGCCTCGGCGCGGGCGCGCTGCACGCCGCGAGCAGCGGCAGCGCCAGGGTGATGGCGGGGATCGGGCGCAGGCGGTTCATGCCGTCGAAGCTAGCCCCCGCCGCGGCCGCCGCGGAAGAGAATCGGCTCGACGGCGGGCGCCGCGCGATCCTGCAACGCTGCAACGCCGCCCTCGCAGGATCGAAACCGCCGGGTCGATGTCCCCGACAGAAAATGCGGGGAATTCCGGGGGGAAGGGTCTGGTACGGAGGATGCTTATCCGCCGGCCAGCTCCGCCGGCGGCCTCCGCTACCCCCCGAGGCGCCCGGCGGCGCTGCTATTTTGTGCCTTGATCTCAGGCGGCGCGTTCCCCGAGCCCACGCGGTTGCGGCGCCGCGCGCGCCGGGCGCGGCGCCCTTCGTGCTAGCGTGCGCCGCATGGCGAACGACGTGAACGAGGGAGCGACCACGACCGCCGACGTCGAGGTCCGCGAGGTCGACGACAGCGTCCTGAAGGACCTCGAGTCGAAGTACGCCGACGTGGCCTGTCCGATGCACGGCGGGCCGCCGACGTTCGAGCTCGCCTCCGACGGGTCGGTGGTCGAGCGCTTCTGCTGTCCGGCCCTGCTCTCGATCGTCCGCGAGCTCCAGGTCGCCGCGGGCGAGCGGCCTCCGCCGCCGGACGAGGGCGCGTGAGGATCCAGTGAAAACCAGCGGAGATCGCTCCAGGACGCCGCCCTGGTCCAGTTCCGCGGATCAGAACTCCCGCCAGGGTTCTGCCTCACGAGCGATAGAGAAATAAACGCAAAGGCGCAAAGACGCAAAGACGCAAAACTACAAATCTTTTTTGCGTCTTTGCGCCTTGGCGTTGAACTCTCGCTCCGGATCCCTGGCCGAACTTCTGGCGGGCGGAACTACGCCTCTCCACGACAGATGGCCTGAACGATCTCGCGCGTGAGCCCGCGCAGCCACGCGTGCGCCTTGTCGCTCTCGAAGCGCTGGTGCCACAGCTGGACGATCCGGACCTCCGGCACGTCGAGCGGCAGCGGCCGGGCGCTGAGGTGGAGCGCCCGCAACATCGGACCGCAGACCCGCGCCGGCAGCGCGACAACGAGGTCGCTCTCGCGGGCGAAATGGGCGGCGGCCGCGGTCGTGGGGGCCGCCGCGACGACGCGCCGCCGGAGCCCCTGGGACTCCAGCGCGTCGTCGATCCGATCGCGCAGGCGACCGCGCCGCGACACCGTGACGTGGAGCGCCTCCGCGTAGCGCCTGGCGGTGAGCCGGCCGCGCGCGAGCGGATGACCCTGGCGAACGGCCACGACGAGGCGATCCTCGCCGATCGACTCCCCGCGGATCTCCGGGAGGGCCGGCTCCGTCGCGCCGATCTCGAGATCGACGCGCCCGTGGCGCAGCTCGTCGGTGTCCCCGGCGGGCTCGCCGAGGAGCCGGAGCTTCACGTGCGGGGCCTGCTCCTGCACCGCGAAGAGCAGCCGCATACCGAGCGCCGTCGTGAGCGCGTCGTGGCAGCGGACGGTGAAGGTCCGCTCGAGCTTCTCGAGGTCGAGCGCCCGCTCCGGCGCGAACACCGCGTGCGCCCGCTGGACCAGGGCGTGGACCTCCTGGCGTAAGGCCAGCGCGCGGGGCGTCAGCGTCATCGTCCGCCCGGTGCGCACGAGGATCGGGTCCCCCGTGGCGTCCCGGATGCGCCCCAGCGTCCGGCTCATCGCGGGCTGCGAGAGGTGCAATCGGGCCGCGGCGGCGCTGACGCTCCGCTCCTCGAGCAGCGCGTCCAGCGCCGTGAGCAGGTTCATGTCCACATGCATCTGGGTAATCCTTCGTATAGCAAGGATGCATTGGACGACATACCACGTCCAGGGTTTACTCCTCCGCGCTGGAGCTCGCGAGGACGCGCGAGCCGCACGCCCAGGAGGATTCATGTCGACCCATTCGGAGCCGATGACCGACCATTCCATGCGACGGGACCCGAGCGCGGCCCGCGCGGACGACGAGGCCCTGCTGCCCGCGGTCGTCGCGGCGCTCACCGCGGCAGGAGAGCGGCTCGTCGCTCGCTTCTCGACAGCGCCGCGCCTCGGGAGCCGCGAGGAGATCTTCGCCGCCCTCGGCGACAACGACGCGGTGTCGCTCGACGCGCTCCGCGAGCCGCTCGCGCGCGCTCGCCCGGGCGCCGGGTGGGTCGAGGACGAGCTCGAGCGCGGGCCGCTCCCGCCCGGCGAGTGGTGGGTCACCGACGCGGTCGAGGGGAACATCAACCACGTTCACGGGATGACGGACTGGTGCGTCACGGCGACGCTCGTCCGCGACAACGAGCCGGTCCTGACGGCGGTGCACCTGCCCCTCCGCGGCGAGACGTACACCGCGCGGAAGGGCGCCGGCGCCCACCTCGGGGCGAGGAGGCTCCGGGCCTCGGCGAAGACGGCGCTCGACGCCGCCTTCGTCGGGACCGGCCAGGCCATGCCGGGCGAGGACCAGGAGACGCACCGGCGGATCGGCCAGTCGGTCGCCGCGATGCTCGGAAGCGCGCTGGTGCTGCGCGTCTCGGTCCCGGCCACCCTCCAGCTCGTGGAGGTCGCCGCCGGCCGGATGGACGTCTTCTGGCAATACAGCCAGGTCCTCTCCGGGCTCGTCGCAGGCGCGCTGCTCGTCGCGGAGGCCGGGGGCCCGGTCACGGACACCCGCGGGAATCCGTGGCGCCTGACCAGCGAAAACTTCCTGGCCGCAGCGCCGGGGCTTCACGCCGGCGCGGTCGCCGTCCTGTCCACCGTTCGCTGAGGAGAGAGGTCTTGAAGATGGAACGCGTCTCGGAAAACATCGGAATCCTCGGATCGGGCCGGGTCGGAAAGGCCCTGGCGGGCAAGCTCGCGAGCGCCGGACACGCCGTCACCGTCGGCACCAGGGACCCCGCGCGCGCGGCGGCGAGCTTTTCGGGGGCGCGCGTCGCGTTCGGCGATCCCGCGGAGGCCGCGCGGAGGGCCGCGATCGTCGTCAACGCCGCCCCCGGAGACACGAGCGTCGAGCGGCTCGGCGCCCTCCGCGACGCGCTGAAGGGGAAGATCTTGATCGACGTGTCGAATGCGACGCTGCGCGCCGAGGACGGCCTGCCCGGCAGCCTGCTTTACCCGAACGGCAGCGTCGCCGAGCGCCTCCAGGCGGCGCTGCCGGAGACGGCGGTGGTCAAGACGCTGAACACGATGCTGTTCACCGTCATGGCGGATCCCACGAGCCTCGGCGTCCGCCCGACCGCGTTCCTCTCCGGCAACGACGAGAGCGCGAAGGCGGTGGTCGCGCGGCTCCTCGGCGATCTGGGGTGGCCGGCGGACTGGATCGAGGATCTCGGGGACATCGCGACCGCCCGCGGGCCCGAGGCGGCCGCCTTGCTCGTCCCCTCGGTGCTGCGGCGGCGAGGGCTCGCGCCGTTCGCCATCGCGCTCGCCCGGTGACGTCGCGGCGCGGCGAGGGGCCTCCCTTCGCGCGAACCGCACCGGGCGCGTCGCTTTCGTGCTGGGCGGGCGGATGCGGCCGCGCCGTTCGGCCGGCAGCGATAGAAGCGGCGGCGCGCTGCGGGCATGGCGCCCGCTCCGCGGGGCCGAGCGCGAGAAATCGTCAGGCATGGTTAAAGGGCCCCGGGTGTGACGCGGAATAGGCTCATCGATGAGGCTGCGCTACCCGGGCACACATCGGCTGCAGATCGCGGATCGCGCGCCGGCCGCGGCACCAGGGCGCGCTCCTGGGCCGCGGGCGCGGCTCGGCCCTCCCCTCGCCTCGCGAACGAAGCGCGGGGCGGGCTCGCTGCTGCCATGGCTCCTCGGCATGGCGGGGTGGCTCCTGCCGGCGCTCGCCGGCGCTCAGCCGGCCGCCGGCCCCCAGGGGTCGCGCGAGGCCGCGGCGACGCCCTCCGAGGCGCAGAGCTCGGTGGTCCCCCCACGCCTCCTGTCCGCCCCCGAAGCGCCGTATCCGCCGGGGGCGACGGGCGACGCCGCCGTCGTCCTCACCGTGACCGTCGACGCGAAGGGGTCTGTTCGCGAGGCAGCGCCGGTCGAGCAGCACGAGCCGTTCTCCAGCGCCGCCGTCCGCGCCGCCCTCGCCTATCGTTTCGAGCCTGCGACCCGGAACGGCGTCGCCGTGGCGGCGAAGATCCGGATGCGGGTGGACTTCACGGCGCCCCGCGAGGCCGCCGCGCCGCCGCCGGACGCGGCGCCCGCCCCGGCGCCGGGCGCCGCGCCACGTCACGACCGCCCGGCAGACCGGGACGCTAGCCCGGCGCCGATCGAGGTCGTCGTTCGCGGCGAGCAGCTCCCGCCCGCCACCCAGTCCATCGCGCGCGGCGAGGTCCGGCAGCTGCCCGGCGCGTTCGGGGACGCCTTTCGCGCCGTCGAGATCCTCCCCGGGGTGATCCCCGCCATCTCCGGGCTTCCGTACTTCTATGTCCGCGGGGCGCCGCCGGCGAACGTCGGATATCTCCTCGACGGCGTCCGCGTCCCGCTCCTGTACCACTTCGCCGCCGGGCCGTCGGTCGTCCATCCGGCGCTCGTCGAGCGCGTCGACCTCTACCCCGGAGGCTACCCCGCCCGGTACGGGCGCTATGTCGGCGGCATCGTGGCGGCAGAGACCGCGGAGCCGCGGCCCGAGCTCCACGGCGAGGGGAACATCCGCCTGTTCGACGCGGGCGCCATGGTGGAGGCGCCGTTCGCGGACGGGCGTGGGACCGTCCTGCTCGGCGGCCGGTACTCGTACACGGCGGCGGTCGCGTCGCTGATCGCGCCGGACGCGGTGATCGACTACCGCGACTACCAGGCTCGCCTGACCTACGACGTCACGCCGGACGATCGCCTCACCGTCTTCAGCTTCGGATCGTACGATCTCCTCGGGGAGGAGCGGGACGACGGGCTCTCGGTCCTGTTCGGCGTCGAGTTCTACCGCCTCGACCTCAGGTACCGACATCGGTTTCAGAACGGCGAGCTGCGGCTCGGCGCGCTCCTCGGGCTCGATCGGACCGCGCTGGAAGGCAATCGCACCGCGCGAGACCGCATGGTCGCGACCCGGGCCGACGTCATCTATCGCGTCCACCCCGACGCCGAGGTCCGCGTGGGCGTGGACGGGGCCGTGGACTCCTACGTCACCGACATCATCGGTTATACCGTCAGCCGCGGGGGCTCCAGGCGGCTCGAGCAGCAGTTCGGCTCGCGCGACGACGCGGCGCTGGGCGCCCACGCCGACGTGGTCCTGAAGCTCGCGCCCCGGTTCGAGCTGACCGCCGGCGTGCGCGCGGACCTGTTCGCCTCCGGCGGCGCGACGGCCGTCGGCGTGGATGGCCGGCTCGCGTCCCGGCTCGACGTGACGAAGAGCCTGCGCCTCGTGAACGCGTTCGGCGTCGCGCATCAGCCGCCCTCGACCGTGGCACCGCTCCCCGGGGTTCAGGTGGCGGGCCTGCGCGGTGGGCTCCAGAAGAGCGCTCAGGGGAGCGCCGGCGTCGAGGCGGATCTCCCCGAGGGGGTCACCGCCGGCGCGACCGCGTTCTACAACGCGTTCTTCGACATGACGGACGCGCTGGGCGCCGTGGCGCACGGGTGGACGGACGACTTCGACGACCTCGCGGACGTGCCCCGGACCCTCGGGTCGAGCTACGGAGTCGAGCTCTACGCGAGGCGCCGCCTCACCCGGAATCTCGGCGGGTTCGCCTCGTACACGCTGTCGCGCTCGACCCAGGCCGCCGGGCGCTCGCGGTCCCCCGCCCCGTTCGACCGGACCCACGTCGCCAACCTCGCGCTGACCTACCAGCTCGACCGGCACTGGCGCGCCGGAGCGAGGTTCCTGTTCTACACGGGCAGCCCGGGCGCCTCGCTCGCCGCCGAGGAGCGCGACGGCTCGGGCGAGCAAGCGAGGATCGACCGCGATCCTCCCTTCTACCGGCTCGACGCGCGCATCGAGAGGCGCTGGTCCATCGGCGAACGCGGCTGGCTCTCGGCGGTCCTCGAAGGGATGAACGTGACCGCGCACAAGGAGGTGATCGGTGGAGAAGCGATCGGCCCTGTCACGATTCCGAGCATCGGTGTGGAGGGCGGGTTCTGAGCCCAGGAGGGAAACGATGAGCTCCCGTGCTTCGCTCCTCTCGACCGCCGCGCTCCTCGCCCTGGGCGCTTGCCTGCCGAGCGAGACAAGGCCCGAGCCCGGCGAGCTCGTCTACACGATCTCGGGCGCGGCCGACGTCGTCGGCGGCGTGCAGAGCTCCGACGGCTGGAGCATCGAGTTTTCGAAATTCCTGCTCGCGGCGCGGTACGTGACCACCCACGAGTCCTCCGCGTGCGCCGTCACCGCCATCGCGGACACGCCCACGCTCGTCGACGCGCGGGTGGCGGGGAAGCACGAGGTCGCCAGGGCCCTCGCCACCGGGGAGTGCGGCTTCACCTACCATGTCGGGCCCCTCCCGCCGCGCGAGTACTACGACGCCGAGGAGTGGCTAGGACCTGGGGTGACCGACGAGGATCTGGCCCTGGTCGAGTCGCTGACGACCGGCGCGTACGTGGAGGGCAAGGCGACCAAGGGGGCGGTGACCAAGGTGTTCCGATGGAGCTTCCTCTTCCAGGATTTCTGCAGCGGTGGATTGCTCTGGAACGCGGAAGAGGGCTCGGGCCCGACGATCCGCGTGCGCTCCGGCGCGACCGAGCGGGCCGACCTCGCGATCCGCGGCGATCACCTGTTCTTCGATCGCATGGACGAGGCGGCGGCCCAGGTGCGATTCGACCCCATCGCCGGCGCGGACAACCATCCGACCCATGGAAACGCCGACGGCGAGGTGACCCGGCAAGAGCTGGTGAACGTACCGCTCTCGGCCATCGCGCGGCCCGACGGCGCTTATGCGAGCGAATGGGCGCTCGACCTCGCCACGTGGATCGACATGCGCATGGCCAACGTGGGCCACCTCAACGGGACGGAAGCTTGCTCGTCCCTCGACCTGGAGTAGGCCCGGCGAGGCGCCCCTCGCGGCAGGCCGGACGCGCCCGTCCTGGTGGTGCTCCGTCGCCGCGTCCTCAGGCAGCGCAGCGCAGCAGGATCTTCCCCTGAACCGCGCGCGCCCGCAGCGCATCGAGCGCGTCGGCGACGCGCTCGAGCGGCCATGTCGCGTGAACGACCGGATCGAGCGCTCCGCGCTCGACGAGCGCGAGCACCTCGTCCATCGTGCTCGAGAACCGCTCCGGCGCCTCATTGGCCACCGTGAACAGGTCGCTCATGGCGAGCGATACGCTGCGTCCGAAGCCGTCCGCGAGCGCGGCGCCGAGCTCGACGCCCGGCGGCCCTTCGAGGAAGCCGAAGGACACGAGGCGGCCGAAGGGGGCGAGCAAGCCGAGGTCGCGCGCGAGCGTCGCGCCGCCGGTCGCGTTGAGCGCTGCATCGACGCCGCGCCCGTCGGTCAGCGCGCGCGCCCGCGCCGCGACGTCCTCGCGGCCGTGGACGATCACCGCGGCGGCGCCGTTGCGCGTCGCATGATCCACCTTGGAGGCGTCGCCGACGAGCGCCACCGCGCGCGCGCCGAGGTGCCGCGCGAGCTGCAGAGCGGCGGTCCCGACGCCGCCGGCCCCGCCGTGCACGAGCACCGTCTCGCCGGGGGCGATCCGGGCGCGCTCGCGCAGGAGCACCCACGCCGTCGCGTAGTTGACGATCGACGCGGCGGCGCGGTCGAGCGGCACCCCGTCGGGCACGAGCGCGGCGCGGCGCGCCTCGACGTCGGCGAGCTCGGCGAACGCGCCGGTGTGCGGCGTGCCCATCGCGACGACGCGCGCGCCCACCGCCGGCCCGCGCGCGCCCTCGCCCAGCGCCTCGACCGTCCCCGCGAGCTCGAGGCCGAGCCCCACGGGCATCGGCGCCAGGGGGAGCTTCCCGTCGGCGAGGAGCAGATCGATGTGGTTTACCCCGGCGAACGCCACGCGCACGCGCACGTGCCCGCGTGGAACGGGGCCGAGCTCCCGCTCGCCGATCACTGCGCCGCCCGCGCCCGGGCCCGGCCCCAACAATGCAGCTCTCATCCGTGCTGTCCCTCCGCGTTGAACAGGCCCCAGCGTGCGGGCGCGCGGTCCGCCCGTCCAATGGATGCACCGGATGCTATGCATTCACGTCGTGAATCTCTCCGCGCTCGACCTCAATCTGCTCGTCGTCCTGGAGGCGCTGCTCGAGGAGCGCAGCGTGACCGCCGCCGGCAAGCGCGTGGGCCTGAGCCAGCCCGCGACGAGCAATGCCCTCGGCCGGCTCCGCGCGCTGCTCGGCGATCGCCTGCTCGTCCGGCGCGGCCGCGCGCTCTTCCTGACCCCCCGCGGGGAGCAGCTCCGGCGCGACGTGCGCCCGGCCCTGGACCGCCTGCGGGCGGCGCTCGCCCGCCGTCCGGCGTTCGACCCCGCGGCGCTCTGCGACGAGCTGCGGGTGGGCATGAACGACTACGCCGCGTACGTGCTGCTGCCGCGGCTCGTCCGGCGGCTCCGGGCGCGCGCGCCGAGGGCCAGGCTCGCGGTGCTGGCGTTCGAGACGCGCGACGCCGCCCGGGCGCTCGACGCGGGCGAGGTCCACGTCGGCCTCGCGGTGGAGGGGCCCGGGCTGGCCGGGCTCGAGTCCCGGCCGCTCCTGCGCGACGACTTCGCCCTCGTCTGCCAGCCTCCCGCGCCGCGCACGCTGCGCTCGTTCCTCGCGCGGCCGCACCTGCTCGTCTCACCGCACGGCGGGCGCGTCGGGGTGGTCGATCGCGCGCTCGCCGCCCAGCAGCTCGAGCGCGACGTCCACGTCACGCTGCCGCACTTCCTGATGGCGCCTCACCTGCTTTCGGGCACCGACCTCATCGGCGTCCTGGCCGGCGCGGTCGCGCGGGACATCGCCCCTGCGCTGAAGCTCGTCGTCGCGCGGCCGCCGCTCGCTCTCCCTGGCTTCACGCTCTCGGCCGTCTGGCACCCCAGGCTCACGGACGACCCGGCGCACGCGTGGCTCCGCGAGCAGCTCGCGGAGGCCGCGGCCGAGCAGCAGGCGTCGCGGCCGGCCTCCGCGCCCGCCCGGCGGTCGCGCGACGCCTGACATAAGAGCGCGGGTGGGCGCGGCGTCCTCGTGGCCAAGCTCGCACTGGAGACGCTGAAGCGCGGGGCGCAGAGCGAGCGCGGAGCCCGCGCCCCTCCGTCGGGCGAAGCAGGCGCCGCGCCCGCGCCGAGAGATCAGCGGAGGATCTCGGCCCCTGCGTCGCCGCTGGGCGGCGCTAGTGGCAGCTCACGGGCCGCACGTCAGGCCGCGGGAGGCGGCGATCTCCCTGATGCGGTCCAAGCAGACCTGCAGTTCCGCATCGTTGACCGGCAGGGACTGGGGGCCGTAGCCCGCCCACACCCCCGAGCACTGTTGCGGCTCTCCGAGCTGCTCATTCGCGGGCGACGCGGCGATGCCCGTCCCCAGGTCTCCTCCGTTCCAGGTGATGTGCGTTTGACCTTTCAGATAGACGAACGGGTAGTTGAATGACTCGTAGTCGATGCAATCAGCGTACGCCGTCTCATTGGCGACGAACGCCTGCCACGCGTCCAGCGTCTCACACGGGCACGTCGGCGCCGGGGGCTGGCAGGTGCCGCTCTGGCAGGTGAAGCCCGACGCGCACGAGCCGCAGTCGAGCGTCCCGCCGCAGCCATCGGCGATCGAGCCGCAGGTCGCGCCCTGCGCGGCGCAGGTCGTGGGGACGCAGAGCTGGGTCTCGCAGTTCGTCCCCGTCCAGCCGGGATAGCAGAGGCACTCGTACTGGTTGGTTCCGTCGACGCAGTCGCCATTGACGCACGGGCTCGCGGCGCATTCGTCGATTTCGGTGTCGCAGTTCGCCCCCGTCCAGCCGGGCGCGCAGTCGCAGGTGTAACCGTTGACCTGATCGGTGCAGACGCCGGTGACGCACGGATTCGCGGCGCATTCGTCGATGTCGATCTCGCAGTTCGTCCCCGTGAAGCCGGGCGCGCACGTGCAGGTGTACCCGCTCTCGGTCGCCGCGCAGGCGCCGCCGTTCTGGCAGGGGGCCGCGGCGCAGGGGTCGATGCAGGTGCCGCTCTGGCACAAGAGGCCTTCGCAGCACGGGAGGGTGGCGTCGCACGGCGCGTTCACGGGGAGACAGCCGCCGCCCTGGCAGGTCGGATCGCCGACGGCGACGTAGTCGTGCGCGTGGCCGGCGTGCCCGTTGATGCAGCCCTGCTCGCTGGTCTTGATGATGGTGTAGGGGTGCTTGGCCGAGCCGGTGTGGTGGCAGATGGTGGTCGTGCCGTTGACGTCGAAGTAGCTGCACTGCGCCGCGGTCAGCGCGGCCTCGTCCGCGCCGTGGTGCTCGTCGGTCCCCACCGGCTGCGAACAGCCGCCCGCGAGGAGCACGAGGCCGCTCACGGCGAAAGCGGGGAGGAGGAAGGCGGTGTGCAGAAGCGTTCTTTCATGGTTCATGGGCGCTCTCCAGCTCCCGGGTCGGGCACCGGCAGGAGGGCCGGGCAACGCCGGGAAGTGACTGACGGCGTAGGGTGGATCGCGGAGCCGGCCGACCGGTACCCCGACCTTGTGGGGATTGTCAGGAGAGAGCGGACGTGGTATCGTGGCGGGTTTCCGCGCCGCAGCCCGACATCTCCGCGCTCGCGTCGACCGCGCCGCACCTGCTGGAGCGCGAAGACCCGCCGGCCCGTGGTGAAGACGTGAAGATCGAGGAGCGACTCGCGAGCTGCTTCGTTTGCCATGCATGCCCCTTTCGTGAGCCTGGGATGGTCGCCCGGCACGATGCCCTGTCACGGCAAATCGCGCGCGCCGCCGTGCGCGGGCCCTCCCGCACCTCGGGTCTCGGCCGGAGCGACCGAGGGAGGCCAGGAGCGACGGCGCGCGGCAGCTCGAGCGGACGGATGGTCATCACATCCGCCCGGCTGCCGCGGGGGGTTACGGCGTCGCCAGCGCGGCGACGTCACAGGCGCCGAGCGCGCGGCTGTAGGTCCGCACGTCGTCGAACGAAGCCGGGATGCTGTAGAAGTTCGACAGGCAGGAGGGCAAGCTGCGGCCGATGCGGAACGAGCTCGCGCCCGTGAGGTTGGTCGTCGCGGCGCTGGTCCCGCTGCCGATCTGCACCCCGTCGACGAACATCTTCAGCGAGGTCCCGCTGCGCGTGTAAGCGACGTGGTGCCAGGTCCCGCTATTGAGCGGCGACGGCGAGAGGCTGACGGAGTTGCCGTTCGTGCCCGCCCGGTCCTGGTAGATCTCGACGGACGTCCCGGAGGACGCGCCGCTGAGCCGCCCCGAGAGGAAGTTGCAGGCGCCCCCGGCTACCCGGTTGCCGATGAGATCGCCGCCGCCGTTGCTGTTGAGCTCAGCCGGTCAGACTTTCGCTTCCTCCCCGGGACAGGTAGACTTCGACATCATGTTGGCTGTCGCTACCACTCGTTGTCATCCCATTGGTGCCACACTTCTGCTTGTCCTGCTCCTCGCCGGCTGCGCTCCGCCGACGATGTCCGCGCTCACAACTTGCCAGGCGCTCGCCGCCGCGCGCCTCTCGCGCAACGCGCCCCTGGCCGGCATGCTCGCGGGCTCGCCCGACGCGCTCGCGCGGGCCCTCGCGAAGGCCGCGGGTGACCCCGTGACCCAGGGGCCGCGCGCGGCGACCGACTTCACGGGGCGTCCGGTCACGCGCTGGGACACGGGCGAGGGGCGCGTCGAGCGCTACAACGACGAAAACGGGCGCTTCCTGCTCTTGCGCTGGTGGAGCAAGCGTCACTTCACGCCCCTCGACGGCTCGCGCGCCGAGAGCGACATCACCGGCGTGCTCACCGCGCTCGGGCTGACGCCGGACGCGCCGCCCGTTCTGCGGCAGCAGCCGGACCGCCTGACCATCCACGTCTCCTGATCCTACCGCGGGACACAGCTCGTCTACTACAAGAGCGACCTCGACGGCGCATTGCAAGCGTACGAGATGGAGAGTGGCAGCGAGCCCGAGGGCCTACGCGCGCAGATCACGGTCGGGCCGTTCTTCGACCTCTCCAAGGTGACGACGACGATGTCCAGTGAGGACGCGAAGCGCGTCGGGCTGCTCGCGGCGCGGTGCCTGCACGGCGCGCCGGACGACGCGACGTCCGGGAGCCAGCCGATGTTCGGTATTGCCAACGAGACGCTCGCATACGTAGTCGGCGTCGGCTGGGGCGACGAATGCAAAAATAAACGCCACGTCCAAATACATGTAGACGCGGTCACCGGCGCCGTGGCGGACCCCGGCGTTGTCGGCTCAGGCTGCATCCAATGACGCTGGTCCTCCACCGAGGTTTTCTTCGCCCACGTCCCCCGGAGCACCACCGACACCGCCTGCCCGAGGAGCTGGCCGAGGAAGACGAGGTTCGCCTCGGCGAGCGCGAGCTGGGCCGAGTTCGGGCGGCGGGCCGCGCCCTGGCACTTGAAGCGGAGCTTCATCTTCTTGTGCCTGATCTCGACGTCCTCGGCGATGAAGCCTGGATCGACGGCGTTGACATCTGTACATGATGCCTCCAGCGTCGCGCGATTTGGTAGTGGTCAAATTTAAACATGAAGGCGGGAAGCAAACATTAATAATCTTCCCGCCTTCCCGCCTTCATGTGGACTCTCCCTGGGCAAAGTTGACCACTACCCGCGATTTGATCCTCCAGGTCCGCTCGACGATCTTCACAAAGCCGCCGAGCTTGACCACGTCCGCTCGGACTTCTGCCTTGAACTTCTCGTCGTCGCGCTCACCCCGGATGTCTTTCGTGGCGTGGAGCTTGCGCCCATCGACCCAGAAGCTGTACGGCCCAAAGCATGCGGATCCATTCGGGTAGATGGTGAGGCGCCTCTGGGAGGGCAACTCGTCGACGCTGACCGGGCACCAGCTGTTCGCTGCCGGCGCGCGCACGCAACCGATCCGGAGCAGCCGATCGAGCATCACATCAAGCGCGACGGGCTCTGCCGGTTTGCAGCCTCATGGGGCCACCTGACGGCGTTTTTTGCAGGGTCATGGGGCCACCCCAAACGCAGGAGGATGGGGCCACCCGCGCGGGGGCGTGACCCGGTTTTTTGCAGGGTCATGGGGCCAGCTTTCGAGGTTTTTTGCAGCCTCATGGGGCCAGCTCGGGACGCAGTGGTCGGGATCTGAGACGGGCTCCTTCCGATGACGGCGCGGGTCGCCGTCGGAAGGAGGCCGAGGCCCTACCGAGAGCTGATCATGGTTGACATCAAGGAAATGCTCCGCCGTCGTGCGGCGGGGCAGAGCGCGCGTCACGTGGCGCGCGAGACGGGGTTCGACCGCAAGACGGTCGGCAGGTACTTCGAAGCCGCAGCGACGTTGCCACTGCTGCGCATAGCACGATCGCGTGCTCCACCGCGATTGTGAAGCGCAGCTTATCGAAGTTGCCGTCGTCGTTGAACGATTTCATCGCGAGGGGAAGTGCGTCTGGACGGCGGCGCTCTTCGCGGCCACGCGGCGCCCGAGCGCGAACGGCGGTTACACCGGCGCACCTCGTATTCGGTTTGCCCCGCGCACGGCTCAGACTTCGCGGCGCGGGCCGGAGGTTTGGGTGTCACGAGAGAGCGCCAGGCGAGCGAGGCGCGAACACGCCATGGTATCTCACAAGCGGGATCTTCGGCGGAGGAATAAAAGCCGCGAGCCGGGCCATGAAATCCATTGCACTCATGACGCGGTGAATGCGTCCCCGCCGAGGTGTCTTCAGCAAGTACGCTATACGCCCATCGGGCAGGAGCTCGATTCGATCGAGTGCGAAGGCCGGGCGGGAGCAGTACCGCACGAGCCTGTCGCGCCCCTGATCGTCATCCGCTGCGATGCGCACCGCGCAATGCAAGTCGAACCCGTCGCACGCCGCGGAGAAGCGTCGCTCTCGGCGCTCGAAAGCCGCGTCGGGACTGTCCTTGTGCTCGAAAGGCCGCGCATGACACGCTCCACCTGCGAGTGCGAGCTGGGTACACGCATCGAGCGCGGAGGGCTCGATGGTCTCGTTGCTGCGCTCCTCGGCCGCGCGCTCGTCGAGGTAGCCGCGGCGCCGTAGCCAAAGAAGCGCACGCTCGCGCACCCGTCGCGCCACCTCGCTGACATCGTCCTTTGAAGGCGGCGGCGCATCGTGGAAGCGCACGCCCATGGCGGTCTTCTCGAAAACGCCATCGATTGCCAGCGTGTGAAAATGGACGTGAACGTTCAAGCTCGAGCCGAATCTCTGAGGGAGCCCGACCGAGCCCGTCCGTGCGCCGGCGATGCTCGCGAGCCGCGGCTCGCGGTGACGGCCACACGCTGAATCAGCGGCTGTCGTGTCCTCCAACTCGCCGGCACAAGATCTCCTCGCTTGCCGCGGTGCGCCCGCGTGGATCCGCCTGCATGCCTCAGGACGCCTCGTGATGCACCATGCGTACCACCCCTCGCGCGCCGCGGCGGGCTCTCCCCGCGCCTGCCCATGACCGCCGTGATCGGCCCTGCCGAGGCCCTGCTTGCCGTCCGCGGCGTGCTCCCTTCCGTGCTCCTCCTTGTCCTGGCAATCTCGCTCCCGGAGATCCACCGCGGCCACTCTTTGCCGGCAAGGTCTTGCCCGCCGGCAAGGAGTTGCTGACCTATCGGGCGCGTGCACACGATCCCGGTGGGGTGAACTGCGCCAGCGCCCCGAGAGGCCCGTGGCACGATCGTTGCGATGGCTGCCCCGCGTCGCATCGATGAAATCGCTCGCCGATCCTGCCGGAGAGCGGGCCCTGCAACGTTGGGTAAGCACGCAGGAGCGATGGAGATTCACATGAAGCTCGTTCGTTTTGCCTTCCTCGCGTCCGTGATGGCCTCCGCCGTGGCTTGCGCCGCTTCGACCGACAGCTCGGGCTCCCTCGAGGAGAGCGTGGGCGTGGACGATGTGGACAGCGGGCGCGAGGTGGCCGAAGCGTCGTTCGCGCTCGGCGTGGCCACCAGGGTCGTCGGCGATACCGCCTGCCCCACCGGCTATAGCCTGGCCACGCCGGCCGAGGCGCTCGCGAACCAGGCGGCCGTCTGCAGCAAGCTGGGCACCTGGGACATCGCGCGGCTCTCGGGCGGAGGGTCGATGGATGGCCCCGGCTACGGCTGCGGGATCCGCAGCACCGATACCCGCAGCCTCGGCCACTCGGTCTGCAAGCAGGCCGTGCAGTTCACGAGGGGGATCGGCGACGGCGTTTGCCCGAGCGGCTACACGGTCGCAAACTCGATGGTGGCGCGGGCGAATCAGTCGTCCATCTGCAGCACGCTGGGCACGTGGGACATCGCGCGGCTCGCGGGCGGAGGGTCGATGGATGGCCCCGGCTACGGCTGCGGGATCCGCGACGCCGACAGCCGCTCTCTCGGGAACACGGTCTGCGTGCAGCTCGATTTCGTGAGACCAGTCGGCGACAAGCCGTGCCCGGCGGGCTCGGCCCTCATCTCGCCGCAGGAGGCGCGGGCGCGGCAGGCGGAGCTGTGCGGCAAGCTCGGCACGTGGGACATCGCGCGTCTGGACGGCGGCGGCTCGATGGACGGCCCCGGCTATGGCTGCGCGATCCGCGACTCGGATACGCGGACCCTGGGCAACGCGCTGTGCGGCGCCCTCTGAAAGGATCTCCGCTGTCCCAGCCGTCGCCGGCGCGGCTCGGGCCCGGTCTCAGACCTCCAGCGCCCTCGCGATCACGCGATGCGCGAGGCCGTACGCCTGGGCCTCGCGCGCCGTCATCCACAGGTTGCGCTCTGTCTCCTGCGCGATCTTCGCGGGCTCCTGCCCGGTCGCCTCGGCGAAGAGGCGGTTGAGCCGCTCGCGCGTGGCCATGATCTGGGTCGCCTCGATCTCGATGTCCGATGCGGGGCCGCGCATGCCGCCGAGCGGCTGGTGCAAGAGAAAGCGCGTGTTCGGGAGCGCGAACCGGTTCTCCCTCCTCGCGGCGGCGAAGATCAACGCGCCGGCGCTGGCGACCCATCCGGTGCCGATCATCTTGACCTCGGGTCGGATGAAGCGAATCACATCGTGAATCGTGTCGCCCGACTCGACGTGCCCTCCCGGGGAGTGGATCAAGATCCGGATCGGCTGCTCGCTCTCGCTCACGAGGGCGAGGAGCTCTGCAGCATCGGCTATATCTGCGTATTCGAAGTCCTGAACCCCGCGGCGCCGACCCTCGTCACGAAGAGCAACGTCATCGGGAACGTCGCGGGGAGTCAGTCCTCGAGCTCCGTGTTCGGGCTCGAGGGCCAGATCCTCTACGTGCCCTCGTACGACAAGCTCTACGTCGTGGATTTCCAGAACCCCACGGCGCCCACCACGCTCGCGACGCTGACGGTGCCTGGGAGCTCAGGGACGGTCCTCATCGATGTCGCCGCGAGCAGGGTCTATCTCGCGAAGCCGTGCCTGACGGGGCAGGCGTGCTTCTACGTGGTCGACGTGTCAACGCCCGCTTCGTTCCCCGGGCCGCTCGTCAGTTGCTGCACGCAACTGTTCGTGACCGACAGCGAAGGGCCGCTCGTGATGAGCTTCTGCGGGCTGTTCCCCCAGAACACGCCGTTGGAGAGCGTCACGCTGCACGTCTCCGAGTATTACGTGAACGCGAGCGCCGCCCCCGCAGGCGACTGGTTGTCCGAGAACGAGCCGTTGATGATCTTGGCGATCGGACAATCGTAGAGCACGAGCGCGCCGCCCGACGAGTTGGTCCCCATCGGGAAGAGGCGACTCCATCGCCGCGAGGACGTCGGACCTTTTGGCCGCAAGGGCACGCAGCTCAAACGGAAGCGACATGACCCACTGCCTGACGGGCACGTTGGGCAAGATACGTTCGACGAGCGTCGCCGCCTCATCGCACATCCGGCGCGAGGCGCAGCTGGGGCAGGGGCCGCGGAGCTTGCATGAAGGCGACGAGCACATCGTGACCGCAGCCATCGCAGTGACATCGGACGAAACCTCGCGCGAGATCGCCACAGGCGAGGTAGCCATCGAAGACGGCGACAACGTACTTCGGGAGCGGGGCCGCGTACGTGCGCGCTGCGTGCGCGACGTAGCGCGACGTAGATCGCGAGGTGCTCCTGAACAAGGCCATACAACACGGTCTGATGCGGTTCGCGAGGCGCGTAGGCGTGCGGCGCTGGCCGCGAGGTCCTTGGACGCGCCGACAGAGGCCGAGACTCCGCTTGGGTGAGCATCCCGGCGGCTGCGAGCGAAACACGGGCCGCTCGTGCTCCCCGGGGAATTCAGCGGGACGAAAGCCGGCGGGACCTGGCGGCGCCATGGCGGAGAGGTACGGCGCGACCACGACCGCTGCTGCGGCGAGCGGCGGCTCTCAGCCCGGCAAGAGGCGGCTCTGGGATGTCTGATCCCATAATGCGCGACCCGGCACCGCCCAACACAGAGTTGGACCTGACGGCGCTTCGCGCCGCAGGTCAATTCAACGTTGGGCTGTCAGAGTGCGGGGACGCAGGCACGATCCCGAAACAGGCGGCAGCGCATCAAGGGGCACGACAACAGGGCGGCGAGCGAAGCAGAATCCCTCGGCGCTGCGCCGCCAGGCCAGGCGCCGACCTCGATCGGTGATGCCGCGGGCCCTTCACCGCGGGCGATGCGGCGGAAGAGGGCGCCGCGTTGGGCCACACCGGAGCCGCCCTCGGCGGCGAAGCAGGCGGAAACCATGAAAATCGCTACTGTTTCCGGCGACCGCTCGCCATCGATCGGTTTCTCTGGCGGTATTTCTGACGCACGGCACTAACGCTCGCGGAGCTCGCGCAGCCGCACATAATGGTACTCGCGGAGCAGGGCGCGCAGGAACATGGGCTCGTCGCGGAACCCGGCCCCGCGCGCGGCCTCGGCGAGGTCGCGGGGCGCGGCGCCCTCGCCGCGCCGCTCGAGGTACCATGAAAGGAGCGCTTCCCGCGAGAGCGGCGCCGCAGAGAGGTCCGGATCGGCGAGCCCGGCCTCCTCCAGCAAACGCTGCTTGTCGCGCGCGCGTGCCCATAGCCCCGCATACAGGTCGTCGAGGCGCAGCTGGTCCACGAGGTGCGCGCTGATGTGCGGCGCCGCCCAGCGCTGCACCGCCGCGACCTGGGCCTCGCTCTCCATGAGGCGCGCGAACTCCTCGGCGCGGAGGCCGTTCTCGCGCAGCCAGCCCTCCATCGCGCCTGCGTCCCAGAGCCCGCGCGCGCGACGGAAGCTCAGGATCGCCGCGTCGACCTCCTCGCCCAGCGGGCGCGGCGCGTGCTCGTCCGAGAGCGCCTGGGAGAGCAGGCGCGTCAGCGCGCCCTTGCGCGCCAGCGCGTAGGCGACGGGGTGGAGCCGCGCCTCGTCGAGCAGCGCGCTCTGCATCCACGACCCCTCCCCGCCCTCGTCGCGCGGCTCGTCGACCGGCGCGGCGGCCTGGCGCAGCGAGTCCCAGAAGATCGTCGCCTCGAAGTGATACCGCACCTGCTTCGGCGCGAGCCCGGCCGCGAGCCTCGCCTCGATCGCGCGCAGCATCGCGAGCGCGTCGGCGCGCTTTCGATCGACCTGGCCTTCGGGCAAAAAGCCCTTCAGGGCCGAGAGCTCTCACGGGTCGAGCCCCGCGGCGGCGGCCTCCGAGAGCAGCCGCGGGTAGCTGCGGTCCGGATAGAACAGCTGCTTCGCGATCCGCAGCAGCGCGGCGCACGTCGCCGGCCGGACGACCCCGCGCGCCTCCGCCGCCGAGAGCGTGGCGCGGATGTTGACCATCGCCACGGAGAGCGCGCGGTAGCCGTAGGCGGCGGGCGCGTGCGCGACGGCGACCTCGTCGTCGTCCTCCAGCTCGCCCCGCTGGTACGCCTCGAACACGTCGCCGACGCCCTCCATGCCGAACGGCGCCAGCTCCGCCGCGCGCAGCGCGCCCATGCTGGCGCTGCCGAACACGTGGACGCCCTCGCGCATCGCCCAGAGGATCTCCTTGTGCCAGACCGACGGCACGCCCTCGAAATAGCCGTCGACGATGCCGATCACCCTCGCGCCCCGCTGCGCCGCGCGGTAGACGCCGATGTCCGACGTGATCTCCCAGACGCCGACGGCGACCTCCGCGCGCGCGTACAGGTCGAGCACCGCGCGGCAGCTCCCCTCCGGAACGCTGTCGAGCTCGATCCGCGTGGCCGCGCGCGACGCCGGGCTGCGCTGCCGCCAGAGCGTCGTCGCGTCGCGCTCCACCGCCTCGCACAGCCCGTGGCTGATCGCCTCGAGCGCGCCGTTGCCGGAGGCCAGGCCGTTCGAGCTCGCGACGAAGCCGACCAGGGTCCGGTGCATCGCGACCGTGTAGTTGGTGTGCACCACCTCAAACGGCACCCACACCGGCTCGCGCTGGAGCAGGTTGACCCCCTCGACCCAGAGGATCGGCAGATCGGCGTGGAATTGAGCGCCCGCGATGCGCGGAAGATCGTCGACGTCGACGGCGCGGTGGGTGTAGCGGAGCTCCTCGTACGAGGCCAGCTTGAGCGACAGGTCGATCCGCTCCGCGTGATACGCCTCGACCGACTCCATGAGGCCAGACGCCTGCGCCGTCGGGAGATCCAGCCCCTTGCCCTGCGATACGGAGAGCGAGCGGGAGTTCGGCCGACAGACCATCACGACCGGAATACCGATGTTGTCGAGGCCGGTGACGTTGGCGACGCGGGTGATGCCCACGACGGGCATCAGGCGGCGCACCCGGCGCAGCGTCTCCTCGGGCGGCACCTGGCGGTGGGTGCCGGCGAGGTATCCCTTGGGGGCCGGGCTGCCCAGCGTGCTCGGATCGAACCGGTAGGACGCCATGGGCGACGGATCGGCACCCCACCATGAAAGCGCGCCGGCTCGCCTCTACCCTCGCGTTCGAGGACCTCCATGCAGGAGGTGACGATCCGCTCGCGGACGTCGGCCGGCGCCTCTTCCCTCATGCCTCCGCCGTGCTAGAGCAGCCGCCCCGCGCCGTCGTCGACCCCGGGCCTTGACAACGCGTCCGTCCATGCTAAACACTCGTTTGAATCATTTGTTTCATACGGATGTCGACGGAGTCTGACTCCTTGACGTCGTCGCTGGCGGCGTCGCGCTCGCGCATCTCTTTCCTGTTTGTCTAGAAGGAACCTTGTACATGAGACTGAAGCATCTTCCATACACTTCAACAGCGATTGCATCGATTCTACTGCTCGGAGCGGCGGGCTCGGCGCACGCGGCCGTCTATCCTGCGAGCTCGTCCAGCGGTGGGCCCGGCGTGAGCGGGTGCACGGGCGGCGCGAACTGCACGAATGAAAGCTGGGGCGTCGACCTCAATGACAACACCGGATTCGTCTGGAACGTGGCGGGCGGCGCCGGCCGCAACGCGGACCTCTATGTGAAGATCGCCGTGCTGTCGCAGACCAGAGCGATGAGCCTCTGGCTGAACGGCAGCCAGATCGCCGTCGTCACGTCGAGCGCCACGGAGAGCCCGCGCCCGACCGGGAAAGAGCTCGGCCCGTTCCCGGTGACGCTGCAGGCCGGGAACAACACGGTAGAGCTGCGGGACACGCAAGGCACCGCGGAGTTCGACGTGCACAGCCTGCGCGTCGAGCCGACGATCGCCGGCGACGATGAGCTTGAGATTGGGCTCTGGCGACTGATGTCCCGCGCCGACCGTGGCACGTTGAGCCGCGATGCCATCACCGGGCAGCTGGTCGGCGCCGATTACTCGGGCGGTGACTATCAACACTGGCGCTTGGTCGGCGTCGGCGCGAGCAAGTATCAGTTTTTCCACGAGGAGACCGGCCAGTGCTTGGTCGCGTCGAGCGGCACGACGGTGCTCGGCGGCTGCAGCGGCAGCGCGGCGGAGTGGACCGTGGAGACCCTGCGTGCCCGCACGGTGGAGCGCCCTGCCCTGCATCGCTTGCGCTCGAGCGGGAACAGCTGCGCTGTCCCCAATGGCGGCGCGCAGCCCACCCTGGGGACCTGCGACGACAGCGCGCGCTGGTACCTGGAGCCTGTCGGCTTCGGTGAGCGCCTCGCGAGCGTGGAGTTCGATTTCCACGGGCTCCTCCTCGTCAAGCCCAATACCAACGTCCCTGGTGTCACGCAAGGTTCGCTGTCGACCAGCGTCGTCGATGCGGTGCAGATCGCCTTCGAAGAGCGGGTCGCTTATTGGATGGATCTGATCACGGACGGCCGGGTCGCTTGGCATGGCTCCAGCGTCGTATCCAACGATCCTATCACGTCGCTGTCGGGCTCGGGCAATGACAATTATTTGCCGGCGGCCATCCACCTCCAGCCAGACGTGCAGAGCTTCGTGCCCCGCGGCGAGTACGACACCGTGCAGGTGTTCTTCACGCCCGGCGACAGCAAGCCGGGGGGCTGGGGGTGGGGCCCGGGGAGCAACTACGAATCGAACTACACCATGTGGACGACGGTGAACGGGAAAAATACGGTCGCCTCGGAGTGGCTGTCCACCGTCAACAGCGAGCCTGCGGAGGTGTTCATCCATGAACCCATGCACGGCCTCGATGGGTTCTACGAAGAGCTGGGGGTCCCGCTCCCCGAAGGGGTGCTGCATGGATCCGAAGCCAATCGTTATGTCAAATCCAAGACTCCCGGCCGTTCGTACTTGCACTGGTACCGCGACTACTGGTTGGGGACCGTCATCGCCTCCGATGACACTTACCGCGGCTTCGGCCCACGCGCATTCGCCCAGATCACGCCGAGAGATTACGCGTTGAGCCCCGCGGTGGACGAGTACAAGATCGTGCAGCACACAAGCGGCAAATGCTTTGTCCCGGAAGGCGGCGCCACGATGCCGGCCGACGACACGCCGCTGGTGCTGTCGAGCAGCTGCAGCACGCTCGCCTCTTCCTTCAGGGTCCTGGCCAGCGGCCTGCTGAAGCATCTCCCGAGCGGGCTGTGTATTCACCCGAATCAAGGCACCGCCTACAACGGCGTCGGCCTGATCCTCAACCCCTACTGCGGTCCCGAGGTGCGCCTCTCTTTCGACGTGACGTCCGGTGGCAGCCTGCAGAACAGCGAGACCGGCCGCTGCGTCCACCCGCTAGGCGGATCGGCGACCCCCGCCGAAGGAACCAGCCTGATTTTTCACGACGGTTGCGATGAAGAGCGCTTGCGCTTCAACCTGGTCTTGCAGTAGACGAACCCGGTGCAGATCGTGAGTGATTCCATACAATCGAAGATGAACGCCCTGATGTTATGTGTCGTTGGTGCCCTGGCGATGGGGTGCAACGTCTGCGAGGATCTGGACGCGCGGATGTGCGCAGACCTCGGGGCAGAGGATTGCGCCCTCTGGCGAGAGAAAGGGCTGAACTTCGTCGCCCAGGCGAAGTCGAGGCCCCGCCGAATGATGAAGGACACGCTGTTCGGGGCCGACGCGCAGACGTGCGAGTCAGCGGGGAGCGACGCGGCGTATTCGCAGATCCTCCAGGCGACGAAGACGCAGATGGCCGCCTACCGCAAGGCGCAGCAGGCCGTGGAGGCAGCGGGGAAGGCGAAGTAGGTGTGCGCCGCCCCGCGAACGCGCCCGAAACAGGCGGAAGCCACGGCGATCGCTGACGTTTCCGGCGACCGCTCATGATCGCCCGGTCGTGCTCGCGGGGTTCCTGACGCACCGGCCCCCTACCCTGAACGGGCGCCCGCTCGCCTCACCCCGCCCGTGGTGATCGTTGACATGGCGAGCGCGCCCCGCGAGCATCGCGCGTCCAGTTATGCGCCGACCTCCCCTCGCCTTGTGTCTCGTGGTGGTGTCGGCGCTCGCGTACGGCGGCCCCGGCTGCGGCGATGACCAGCTCTGCGCGCCGGGCGCGCTCTCCGCGTGCTTCCTCCCCGACGGCTCGCTCGGCGCGCAGCGCTGCAATGACGACGGCACCGCGCTCGGCGCCTGCGGCAGCGCGCCGGGGGCGCTCGGCGGCGGGTGCGGCGCCCTGGGCGAGGCGTGCTGTCCGTCGCTCCCGGCCGAGCTCCGCGCGGGCTGCGACGCGGTCGCGGCGCAGGCGGACGACGCCGCGTGCGACGACTACGCCGGCAGCGCGAGCGCGGCCGGGCTCTGCAGCGGCGGCGCCGCGCCGGACGGCGTCCCCTACGGCCCGGGCTGCGCCGGCCTGCTGAACGACTGCTGCGCGTCGTTGCCCGCGCGGCTCGCGTCCGCCTGCCACGCCACGGGGTTCCGCGGCAACGAGGCGCTCTGCGGCAGCTTCCTCGAGCGGGAGGCCCAGGCGAACGGCCTCTGCGAGGGGGCCGATCCCGCGGCTGAGAGCTGCGGTTACCTCGCCGAGCAGTGCTGTCCCTCGCTGCCCGGAGGGCCGCGCGAGCGCTGCGAGGACCTCGCCGCCGAGGCGGACGCGGACACCTGCCTGGACTACCTGAGCGGCGCCGCGGACGCGGGCCGGTGCCCCACGCTCGGCGGCGGCGAGCCGCTCGCCTCGGCGGCCTGCGACGCGCTGCTCGAGACCTGCTGCGGCACGCTCGAGCCCGCGCTCGCTTACGAGTGCGACTTGAGCGCGCTCTCCGGCAGCCGCGCGCGCTGCGAGGCGTTCGAGAGCGCCGCCCGGGCCGCCGGCCTGTGCCTCGACGGCGGCGGCGGCGCGGGCGGGGGCTGCGGCGATACGTCGAGCGACGTGGACAACTGCGGCTTCTGCGGGAACGTGTGCGGCGACCAGCACGCCGTCCCCTCCTGCGCGGCCGGCGCCTGCTCGCTCGCCTGCGACCTCGGCCACGGCGACTGCGATCGCGACGCCGCGACCGGCTGCGAGGTCGATTTCGAGGGCGACGTGGACAACTGCGGCGGCTGCGGCAAGGGCTGCAGCGACAGGAACGCCGCGGCCGCCTGCGAGGCCGGCGCGTGCGTGCTCGAGTGCGACGCGGGCTTCGCCGACTGCGACGGCGAGGCCTCGACGGGCTGCGAGGTCGAGCTCGACGCCGACCCGTCCCACTGCGGCGCCTGCGGCAACGACTGCTCCGGCGGCGCCTGCGAGGGCGGGACGTGCGGCCCGGGCGCGCTCCAGCTCGCGTCGGGCCTCGCGGTCCCCTCCGCGATCGCGGTCGACGCCGCCGCCGTCTACGTCGTCGGCTTCCGGCCCGCCGGCGGCGTCGCCGTCCGCGTCGACAAGGCGTCCGGCGCGACGACCTGCCTCGCCACCGGCGCCGCGCCGGGCGCCGCGGCCTGCGGGGCGAGCGAGCGCTTCGAGGGCATCGCCCTGACGGACGCCGGCGCGTTCGTCACCGGCTCCGCCGGCGTGCTCCGGTTCCCGCCGTCCGGCGCCGCGACCACCGTCACCGCGAGCGTCCCCGACCCGTGGGCCGTCGTCAGCGACGGCGCCGCGGTCTGGTTCACGTCGCTCTCGCAGGGCGGCCTGTACCGCACCGACGCGCTCTTCGCCGGGCAGCTCGCCGCCGAGATCACCGGCGCCACCGGCGAGGTGGGCGGCGCGCTCGCCGCCGACGCCGATCACCTCTACTGGACCTGGGCGGACGGCACCGTCATGAAGCTCCGCAAGGACGGCTCCGAGCCGCGCCAGATCGCGTCGGCGCAGGATTTCGAGCGCACCAACCTGACGCCGCAATACCTCGCGGCCGACGCCGCCCACCTCTTCTGGAGCACGCCGAGCGGCTACCTCTTCCGGCTCGACAAGGACGGCTCCGGCCTCGTGGCGCTCGCCGACGGCCAGCCCGGTCCCGCGGGGATCGCGGTGGATCCCGAGGGCGGCGGGGCGCTCTACTGGGTCAACCGCCTCGGCTCGGTGCGCCGGGTGCCCAAGGCGGGCGGCGCCGTGGACACGCTCGCCGTGGGGCAGACCGGCGCGATCGCGATCGCCGTGGACGAGGCGTTCGTCTACTGGGCGACGCAGGCGGGCGACCTGCGGAGGATCGCCAAGTGAGCCTCTCCCGCAGGCCCGGTCGCCGCGCGCTCTCGCGGCTGTGCGGCGCGGCCGCCGTCCTGCTCGGCGGCGGAGGGGTGATCGGCGTGGGCTGCAGCCAGGAGCCGCCGGTAGGCGACGTCGCGCCGCCGCCGCTCGGGCCGCAGGACGACACCGATGCGTGCGAGTGCGCCTCGGGCTTCTATTACAACAACCAGCCGATCCCGCTCGCGGAGACGCGCTGCGATACGTTCGTGTGCGGGCGCGACCTCATCTCCTATCAATGCCTCGACGGCGACACCGCCGCCGACACGTGGCGGAGCTATCCGGAGAACCGGTGCGGCGATCTCGCGTGTCCGGCCGAGGGGACGTTCTGCGGCGAGGACATGGTGAACGGCGAGCCGGCCGCGCTCTACCAGTGCCCGGGCGCGGGGCAGATCCCGCTCGAGTGGCGCGTCTGCCCGGGCGGCTGCGAGGACGGCGCGTGCACGGGCGAGGCGAGCGGCGAGTGCCCGTGCGCGGTCCCGCCCATTCCGGGGGGCGATCACATCCCGCTTCACTGCGGGACGACCCTCTGCTTTCCGACGGGCGCCGGCAGCGCCGGCGTGAGGCAGGTGTGCACGGCCGAGGGCTGGCGCAGCCTCGGGCTCGCGTGCAATCAGCCGCAGGGCGATTGTCCGGCGTGCCGCGGCGTGCAGGGCAGCTCCGGCCGCGAGATCACGACCACGGCCTGCGGCGCGGAGGTGTGCGGCCTCGGCGTCGGGAACCAGAGCCGATGGGTGTGCGGCGAGGAAGGCTGGCTCGACCTCAACCTCCCCTGCGATCCCGGCGCCTCGAACGGCGAGGCGGGCGCGGCGCTCGGCCGATGTCCGGTGGAGTTCCGCGACAACGACGGCCAGTGGAAGCCCGTCGAGCCGGGACAGACATTCTGCGGAGATCAGGTGTTCGGCGGCCGCGCCAACAAGGACCTCGCGATCAACCTGGGTGAGCTCGACCTCCGCATCCGGGGCGGGGCGGATCGGCTCTACGCCTGCCCGGGCCCCGGCGCGCGCCCCGTGCCTTACCGCGACTGCGGCGGGCGGGGCGGGAGCGGCGCGTGCATGCGCGTGCGGGAGATCCCGCCCGTGCGCTGGCACGAGGCGATCGGCGCCCATCCCGGCGCGAACGAGCCGAAGATCCGCGACTGGGACCGCTGCGACGAGTCGTGTCCGCCGGTCAGCGACGCCCTTCGCTACTTCCCGGCCTACACCAACGGCGGCACGCTCGCCCAGTGCGAGCACGTCTTCTGCGGACAGGACGTGATCACGGGTCGCTTCGGGACGCTGTATCACTGCGCCTACGACCTCGTCAGCGCGAACTACACGTGCCCGCCCGTGAGCGACACGGCGGTCGTGGGGCGCCCCGTCCCGTACGAGGAGTGCCCGAGCGGCTGCGGGCTCCGGGACCCCACGAAGAACAGCGACAGGTGCGACGCCCACTCGGAGCAGCAGCCGCACGGCATGCCCGATCCCACGCCCACGCCGAGCATCACGTCGACGTGCGATCCGATCGTCGACTACCACGGGAACGCGGTGCCCGTGCGATCGCTCCGCATCGGCTCGCAGGTCTGCGGTCCCGGCGGGCAGGTGCTCGCGTGCGACGAGCGCCAGCTGAACCGCCCCGACGGCTGGCGCGCCACGGGGATCCCCTGCGGCACCTCCTGCGGCGTCTGCGGCCCCGACCCGTACGGCGACCAGACCCCGGTCTGCGCGTACTTCGCCGACGCGGAGGGCCTCGCGTGCGACGACGCGAGCTTCGCGCAGAGCTGGAACCCGTGCTCGAACGCCCCTGGTGTCCGGATCAACACCCCGGCGTATTGCGGTCACAGCCTCCCCGGCATCGACCAGGGCGACCCGAACATGCTGTATGTCTGCAAGGCCTATTGCCCGCGCTGGGAGGGCGGGCCGGGACACATGGCGCCGTGCGAGGGCTCCGAGGGGCTCGGCGGCGGCGGTGCCCCCCGGACGCGCCGCTACTTCCTCGATCACACGGTGTATTGCGCCCTCGGCTGCCAGGGCAACGGGGCGGCGAAGAGCGACGAATGCAAGCGGCCCGGGGGCGGCAAGCGGGCGGCTCCCATCGACGACAGCCGCGTGATCCGGGGGTTCGGCGTCGTGGCCGAGGACTACGGCGGCCGCCACCTCGGCGAGGATCTCGTCAGGAGCTCGGGCGGCACGGCGGGCGCGGAGGTGCACCCGGTGGCCGACGGCCGGCTCCTCTGGAAGGGCATCAACAGATCCCAGTACCTGGGCGCGGCGCTCGTCGAGCACCCGCCCAAGAGCGGGACGGGGGAGCGCTACTGCTCGTTCTATGGCCACCTGGACGTCGACGGGCTGGCGCCGGGCCTGGAGGCGGGACAGCAGGTGACGACCGACGATGTGCTCGGGAAGGTGGTGCGGTGGAACGATATCCCCCGCCTGCACAACCTCCACTTCGACGAGAAGTGGACCGAGTGCCCCACGTCCTCGGATAAGTTCACGTGCTACGCCGACGGACGGACGGAGAACTCGCACCTGCACTACACGGTGCTCTCCGACGCGGAGTGCCGGCGCTTCGCCGGAAGCTGGAACACGCCCTATGGGTACGACGAGTGCAAGACGCCGGACGAGGACGCCGTCGCCCTCACCGCGATGAAGGCCGCGGACGGATGCACGAAGCCCATGGACGGTGCGACGACGGAGGGATACGTCTCGCCGACGTGGTTCATCGAAGCGCCGCCGCAGTGAGCGGCGGCCTCCGCGGCGATGGCGGCCGCCCGCTCAGGGCTTGCCGAGGTAGTCCATCTTGCCGATGTCGAGCCCGTTGTGGCGCAAGATCGCGTAGGCGGTCGTCACGTGGAAGAAGAAGTTGGGCAGCACGAAGCCGAGCAGGTACGGCAGGCCCTTGAACTTCATCGGCTGATCGCGCGTGGGGATCGTGACCTCGCGGTCCTCGGAGCCGTCGATCTGCTCGGCCTTCAAGGTGTTCAGGAACGCGATCGTCTTGGCGATGCGGGCCTGCAGATCGTCGAAGCTGGCCTCGTTGTCCTCGTACTTCGGCACGTCGACGGCTGCGAGCCGCGCCCCACAGCCCTTGGCGCTGTCGCTCGCGATCTGGATCTGGCGGGTGAGCGGCAGCATGTCCGGGGCGAGGCGCGCGTCGAGCAGGACGCGCGGCTCGATCTTCTTCGCCTCGGCGTACGCCTCGGCCTTCTTGAGGATCGCCGAGAGGTTGTTGAGCCCCCTCACGAGCACGGGGACCGACGCCTGATACATCGAGATCGCCATCTTCATCTCCTTGCTATCGCACGGTGCGGAAAGCGTGTCCCCCGTACGTCAGGGGCAGCGCGGTGCGGGAGCACCGCCTGTGGGGGCGCGCGCGGGCGCGAACATAGTGGTGGCCCCGCGCCCCCGGCAAGCGCGCCAGCGCACAGAAATCGCCCGCGGCCTCCCGACCGCTCCCGCTCCCGGCAGGGCGCGGGCCCGCCGGCCGCCGCGCACGCCGCCGCTGAGCGCGCGCCGCGGAGGCGCTCCGCCCCGTGGAAACCACGTGAAGTAATGTAAAGCCTCTTGACGTACCGGGCTTTCGACCTTCTTAGAGGCCCAGGATCGGGCGAGCGCCGCCGCGTCCGCTGGTTCCACCTGTCTTGAAAGGATCCTTGTCGATGAAAACCAAGTTACGGCGATCGCCCTCTCGCCTGCTCGCGCTCTCCGCCCTTGCCCTGGCGTCCTGCGGAGTCGAGCCGCTCGAGGAGCAGCCGCCGCTCGGCGGCGCCGAGGCGGCGTTGAACGGCGCTGTCGCGATCGCGGGGCACGTCGGCAACGACGCGTCGAACGCGGGGATGAGCGGCGTCATCGTGCAGCTCAGCGGCGCCGCGAGCGCGCAGGCCGTCACCGACAGCCACGGCAACTTCCTCTTCGCCGGCTTGCCCGCGGGCGCGTACACGCTCACCGCGGTAAAGCCGGGCGCGACGCTCACGCCGAGCACCGTCAACCTCGGCAGCGTCACGACCGACCAGATCCAGAGCTTCACCTGCGCCGGCGCGTGCGGCGGGGGCCCGGCGGTCGATCCGTACAAGGAGATCGCGATCGTCGACCCGTCGGTCACGCAGGACGCGCGCGCCTCGAACGCGACCGGCGGGCCCTGGAGCTTCCGGTATCTGATCGAGCAGATGACCCCGAGCGGCGTCGATCCCGCGGATTTCGTGGCGGAGTGGCTGGAGGGCTTCCAGCCGCTGACGATCAACGGCTATCCCACGACGAGCCGGGGGATGTTCTCGCTCTTGAACCTCTGGCCGACGCGGCCGGACGGCAAGCTCGACCTCGCGCAGGCGCCGTTCCGGCTCCTCGGCATCTTCAACCGGACCGACCTGCACGCGAGCGGCAGCGGCGAGGCGCGCTTCGTGTTCGGCATCGTCCCCCCGAACCACTTCATCGGCGGGATGACGGTGATCTTCGAGTACCGCCTGCCGACCAACTCGATCGCGCCGGACCGGCACAGCTGGATCGCCCGCTTCCACGCGCTCGGGCAGCGCGCCTTCGGCGCCCAGTACAACCAGGAGCTCCAGGCGATCACGGATCTCTTCACGCAGCGCGGCGCCGAGCGCAGCACGATGGGCAACCCCAACGCGAGCGCGCTCGCCCAGCTCCGCACGAGCGAGGATCTGATGGGCGCCCCCTGGTCGTGGCGGGAGTTCCACCTCGTCCCGGAGCCGACCGGCTATCAGGCCTTCCTGCGGCTCGCGGAGGCCGCCCAGACGCCGGATCAGCAGCTCAACGGCGACGCCGGCCTCGAGGCCTTCCTGCTCGCGAACCGCACCGGGATCATCGCCGGCGCGACGCCGCTCGATCCCTCGTTCCTCGGCGGAGAGGCGGAGGGCAACATCGTCCCTTCCGCCACGAAATGGGTCTTCCCCGGCGTGGACGAGCCGCTGCGCCACGCGTTCGCCGGGCAGACCTGCAACGGGTGCCATAACGCCGAGACCCAGCAGCTCGCCACCTTCTATCATGTGGCGCCGTTCGCGACGCCCGGCCCCGACGGCACCGGGGTCCTCTCGAGCTTCGTCAAAGAGGTCGAGATCCCGCGGCGGGTGAGCTTCATGCAGAACCGGCTCACCTGCGCCCCGCTCGCGGGCGACTGCTCGCCCGGGTCCGAGTCGGTCGCGCCCTGATCTTCCGTTTGGCGCCTGAATGCGGGCGCGCCGATTCGGTCGATAGCGGTGGCGCGCTCCGGAGGAGCGCGGCGGTGGTCCTCGACGGCCGCGCCGCCGCCGCGCTATAGGGGGAGGTCATGCGAAACCCTCTTGTCCTCTGCTTGATCGCCGCAGCGCTCGCGGCCGCGTGCGGCTCGACGACGACCGACCCGGACCCGACCGGGAGCGGCGGGTCGGCCGCCAGCTCGACGAGCGCCAGCTCGACGAGCGCCAGCTCGGCCACCGGGACGTCGTGCGTGCCCGGCTCGACCATGTCGTGCACCTGTCACGCCGTGCGCCCTCCGGGCGTCGCGACGTGCCTCCCCGACGGCAGCGGCTACGGGGCGTGCATGGACGCGGACGGCAGCGACTGCGCCTGTCCCCTGGGGCGCGGCGACGGGTGCTGTGCGGGCGACGGCATCTGCTGCGCGTGCGTGCAAGGCTGCGATCGGGGCTCGGATCCCCAGCAGGATGCCGAGACGGACGCGCTCATCGCCTGCGTCTGCGCGGCGGGCGTGTGCGCGGACGAGTGCGAGGTGGAGTGCGCCGGCGGGGGCATCACGGCGGACTGCGCCCCTTGCGTGCAGCAGGCGGGCATGGACGCGTGCAAGGCGGAGTACGAGGCCTGCGGCGGAATGTGAGCCCCGCGGCGCGCGGGCGCGATCGGCGGGGCCGCGGCGCGCGTCGTTCGATGCAGGGAGCGAGCGAACCTCGAAGTACGCCGCGCTCGCGCTCCGGTCCCTGGACCTCCCCGCTACGTCCCCGCCCCCGGCTCCGCCGCCTTCGCCGGCAGCAGCGCCTCGACCCGGCGGATCAGCTCCGCCGGCTCGATCGGCTTCGGCAGCACGCGCCCCCCGTACGCCGCCAGGAACCGCCGGCTCACCTCGCTCGTCCCGCCTCCGGTCATGAACAGCACCCGGTCCGCGAGCGCCGGCAGCTCCGCCTCGATCCACTCGTGGAGCTCTATCCCCGAGCCTTCCTGCATCACGACATCGCAGAGCACGACGTCGAAGCCCGCGTCCCGCCGGAGCGTCCTTTGCGCCTGCGCGCCCGAGCCCACGCACACGACCTCGTGCGATGACCCGAGCAGCCCCCCGAGCGCCCGCAGGATGAGCGGCTCGTCGTCCACGACGAGGATCCGGGCGCGCCGCGCCGGCCCCTCGTCGCGCGCCGGCGCCGGCGGCGCCGCGGGCTCGGCGCTCGTCCAGACGGGCAGCCGGACGCGGACGCAGGTGCCCACGCCGGCCTTGCTGCTGATCCCGATGCTCCCGCCGCACGACTCGACGATGCTCCGGCAGATCGCGAGCCCGAGCCCGGTCCCCTCGCCCGCGCGCTTCGTGGTGAAGAACGGCTCGAACAGCCGGGGCATGTGCTCCTCGGCCACGCCGCAGCCCGAGTCCACGACCTCCGCGACGACCTCGCGGCCCTGCTGGCGGGTGCGCACCTCGACGAGGTTGTCGGCGACGCGCCCCTCCCGGATCGACTGCGCCGCGTTGATCAGCAGGTTCACGAACACCTGCGTGAGGCGCCCCTCGGCCCCGCCCACGCGCGAGACCGGGGCGAGCTCGCGCACCACGCGCGCGCGGTGCTTGATCTGCGCGTGCACGATGTTGAGCGCGCCCTCGATCACCGCGTTGACGTCCGTCGGCCCGATCGCCTCGTTCGCCTCGCTGCGCGCGAACACCCCGAGATCCCGGACGATGTGCATCACCCGCGCCGCGCCGTGGCGGGCGTCGTCGAGCGGCTGGGCGAGGTGCTCCGTGGCCGCGCCCTGGCTGGCCAGCCGCCGGATCTCGCGGGCGAGCAGCTCGAGGTTCGCCACCACGTACGCGAGCGGGTTGTTGATCTCGTGGGCCACGCCCGCCGCCAGCTGGCCGACCGCGGCGAGCCGCTCGGTGCGCTCGAGCCGCAGCCGCAGCTCCTCGGCCCGGCGCCGCCCGGTCACGTCGCGCAGGAGCGCCATGCGCGACGGCCGCCCCTGCCAGTCCACGTCGACCCATCGAACATCGATGAAGACCGTGTGCCCCCCGAGCTCCAGGCTCGTCTCGCCGGTCGGCAGCGCCACCGGGCAGCCCCGCCCGGCGACGAGGCGCCCCTCGCCGAGCAGCGCCTCCGCGGCGGGGTTCGCGAACAGCACCGCCCCGCCGGGGTCGAGCACGATCACCCCGTCGGCGCTGCGGGCGATGAGCTGGTGCAGGTTGGCCTCGTTCTCCCGCGCCTCCGCCATGGTCCGCGCGAGCTGCGTCACGAGCTGCTGGCGGCTGACCGCATAGCGGATGGCGCGCCACAGCGCGTCGGCGTCGAGGCTGCGCTTCACGAGGTAATCCTGCACCGAGGCGCCGAGCGCGCGCTCCGCGAGGCGCACGTCGTCGTGGCCGGTCAGCACCACGATGGGCACGTGCGCGTCCACGTCGCGAATGCGCTCGACCACCTCCAGGCCCTCCCCGTCGGGCAGGGAGAGATCGAGGAGGACGACGTCCCACCCCTCCTTCACGCGCGCGAGCCCCGCCGCGAGCGTCTCCGCGTGCGCGAGCTCGGCGCGCTGCCACGGCACGGCGTCGAGGTGGCTCTGGACGATCGAGGCGGCGATGGCGCTGTCCTCGATCAAGAGAAGGCGAAAGCGCGGCGCCGGCGGAGCCTGGCTGGATTCGGCGGACATAGGTGACCCCCCCTTCGATCAAAGAACTCGAAGGCTTTCCCGGAAGTCAAGCACCTAACGCGGGCGCCGGCATCCGCGTTATCGTCGCGCAATGGAGTTCCTCGCGTTTCCCAAGATGCCGTGCCTCGGCGCGAGCGATGCTCCGACGTGGGTCGCGCTCGAGAAGATCCACGGCGCGCAGCTCGTGATCGGCGTCGACGCGGCCGGCGTCCGCTTCGGCAAGCGCAAGGAGTGGCTCCGGGACGAGGACCCGTTCTTCGGCTGGCAGCTCCTCCGCGCGTCGCTCCGGGACGCCGCCCGCGCGGCGTTCGCGGCGGTCGGGGCGGAGCGGCTCGTCCTCTATGGCGAGCTCTTCGGCGGCGGCTATCCCCACCCGGACGTCCCCGCTGGCGGCGTGATCCCGGTGCAGACCGGCGTCTGGTACGCGCCCGACCTGCGGTGGGCGCTCTTCGAGCTCCGCGCCGTCGGCGGCGGCGAGGACGCGTTCCTCGCCTTCAGCGAGGCGGCGCCGGTCGCCGCCGCGGCGGGGCTGATGATGCCCCCGCTCCTCGCCCGCGGGCGCAAGGCGGAGATCGCCGCCCTGCCCGAGCGCTTCCCGTCGCGCGTCGCGTCCGCCCTGGGCTATCCGTCGCTCGGCCCGGCCAACCTCGCGGAGGGGCTTGTCGCCAAGCCCGATGTCCGCATGCCGGCGGGCGCGTACATGGCGTTGAAGCGCAAGATCGCCGAGATGCGCGAGGACCGCTTCGACGAGAGCGCGCCGTGGGATCCGGAGCGCCCGGTGGCTCTGCCCACGCTGATCCGCTGGGGCGAGCGGCTCGCGAACGGCCCGCGCCTGGCCTCCGCCGCCTCGAAGGTCGGGCGCCACGATCGCGCGGCCGTCGAGGCGGAGGCGGCGCTCGACGTGCTCGTCGATCTCGAAGCGGCGTTCCCGGGCGCGATGCGCGCCCTCTCGCGCGACGACGGCGAGGCGCTCGAGCGCGCCGTCAGGGCGGCCGTCGCGGCGCATCCGCTCTAGACGAGAGCGGTTCGGACGAGGCTCGGAGTCGTCGCTCCTCGCGGGAGCGCCGCCGTCCGTCACGGATCCGAGCGCTCGACTAGCGCCGGCCCTTGGCTATCCTCCGCCCCGTGCAGACCGAGCCTCCGCGCATCGTTCGACTCGTCCTCGTCACAAGGGCGGGAGATCTCCTTGGCGCACTGCCGCCCTATTCCGTCGCGACGCCGTGGTGGCAGGACACCAGCGCGGTCGTCCAGGGGGCGCGCGAGCGCTTCGGCGTCGAGGTGACGGTCCTCCGGATCCTCGCCACCGAGCTGCCGGCTCCCCACGGCGGGGGCGTCGCCTACCTTGCGGAGGTCGAGGCGCCGCCGCCGCCCGGCGTCGAACCGTGGCGCGGGGCGCTCGACGATCACCCGCTCCGGCAGCCGTGGGCGCGGCCGGGCGGGCCTTCCGACGACCTCGCCTGGGCGGACTCGGTCCTGCGCGCTCGCGGGCTCTCGCGCACGGCGCCCGCGGAGCAGATCCGGTCCTGGAACCTGTCGAGCGTGTGGCGGCTCCGCGCGGGGGGCCAGACGTTCTGGCTCAAGCACGTTCCGCCGTTCTTCGGGCACGAGGGGGCGCTCATCGCGCGGCTCGCGGGCGGGCCCGTGCCGGTGCTCCTGGGCCACGACGGCCGGCGGATCCTCATGCCGGAGCTCCCGGGCGAGGATCTCTATCACGCCGAGCTGCCGATCCTGGAGCGGCTTGTCGCGCTGCTGGTCGGCCTGCAGCGCGACGCGAGCCGGCAGGTCGACGAGCTCCTGGCGCTGGGGCTGCCGGACTTCCGCGGGCCGGCGCTGACACGGCTCATCGCCGACGCGGTGGCCCGCACGCCCGAGCTGTCCGCCGGCGATCGGGCGACCCTCGAGGGATTCGTCGACGGCTTGCCGGAGCGCTTTCGTCGCCTGGCCGAGACCGGGTTGCCCGACACGCTCGTCCACGGCGACTTCCATCCTGGCAATGCCCGCGGTGACGCGACGTCGGTCGCGCTGCTGGACTGGGGCGACAGCGGCGTCGGGCACCCGCTGCTCGATCAGCCAGGGTTCCTCACGCGGGTTCCGCCCGGCGCGGTGGGCCCGCTCCGGAGCCTCTGGGGCCGCGCGTGGCGCGCCGCGGTCCCGGGGTCCGACCCCGAGCGCGCCGCCGAGCTGCTCGCCCCCGTCGCCGCTGCCCGCCAAGCGGTCATCTACCGCACGTTCCTCGACGGCATCGAGCCGTCGGAGCACCCCTACCACGCCAGGGATGTACCGGGGTGGCTCGAGCGAACCGCCGAGATGGTGCGCTCGCGCGCCTAGCGCGGTTTCGCTCGAGGTTGATGCAGCTGTTTTCCGTCGCTCGTGCTCGTCGCTCGTGCTCGTGCGCGCTGACCCCGTGAACTCGCGCACGAAGGACGAGCACGGAAGGCGGGGACGAAAGGCGGAGGACAGTGTACCAGTCGCCCGCGCGGCGCGGGCGGGGACGCGGCAGGCGGGAACGTAACCGGCCAGGCCGACTTAGCCGTTGGTGACGAGGAGCTCCCGGGCGTCGGTGACGACCGCGGCGCGGCGAATCCAGCGGTCCAGCTCGGCGAGGTCGGAGCTCGCGAGGACGCGCTCCCGCACGTCGGCGGGGATCTCCAGCCCGCGGGTCTCTAGCACGGCGAGCGCGGCCTGCGCCTTGGCCTCGATGCTGCCCTCCTGCCGGCCCTTGGCCACATAGCTGCGCGCGAATTCACTCTGATACTGGTATCCGCTCTTCATCATCGCCTCCAACATCCGCCTCGCCGCTTCGTTCAGCGAGGATAGCACCACGTCCGCGTACAGGGCGCGGCGCTCCTCATCGAGCCCGGCTGCTGCCGCCAGGAACGCCACGCCGATCGCCTTCCCTGCCTCGCCCCGTCCGTGCGCCATCGCCGAGAGCACCGCCACCTCGGGCGCGGCCCTCGCCTGCTCGGCGTCCGTGACGACGGGGCCCCCCTCGGGGCCGAGCACCAGCGGCGTCAGGGTCAAGCCGGGATGGCCCGTGTCGATCGGCCGCGAGCACCACTGGGACATCGCCGCGTCGATCGTCACGACCAGCAGCCGGGTCGGACAGCGGTGCCGGGCCCTCGTCTGGGTGACGTAGACCGGCCAGCGGCCATGCTGAATCCTGAGGCGGCATGCCAGGCGCGTGCGGTAAGTCCCGCAGGGGCCAGAGCAGACGCGTCTCATTCTTGAATTCCGGGCAGCTCCCCGGATCCGTCACGCCGTGTGACCTGCGTCCGCCCCGACACCGGGACACGGGCCTTCACTCCTCGGCGATGGCCACGCTCAGCTCGCTGTCGCTGGTGGCCACGTCCCCGCGCACCGGAACGCGCCACGTCCTGCAGCCCGCTCCCGCTCTCGACAGCCCATCCGCTCCGCGGCGCCTGGCCCTCGGCGGGACCGGGGCGCACTTTTCTTCGTGCGCGGGGCTCGACGGCACGAACCCACGGAGACAGGAACAGCGAAGAGGTCACGCAAAGCGCGCAAGGCGTCGCCCGCCCGAGGCCCGCACGCAGCCGATCGACCGCTGACCGCCGCGAGCAACCCCGGTCACGAGGAGCATTGAACCATGTACACAACGAAGGCTTACGCCGCCGCCAGCGCGACATCGCCCCTGGCCCCCACCGAGATCCCGCGGCGCGATCCGACCGCGCACGACGTGCAGATCGAGATCCTCTTCTGCGGGATCTGCCACTCCGACCTCCACGCCGCCCGCGGCGAGTGGGGCCACACGGTCTACCCCATCGTGCCGGGCCACGAGATCGTCGGCCGTGTCGCCAAGGTCGGCTCGGCGGTCACCAGGTACAAGCCCGGCGACCTCGCCGCGGTCGGCTGCATCGTCGACTCGGACAGGACCTGCCCGAGCTGCGTGGAAGGGCTGGAGCAGTTCTGCCCGAACCAGATCATCGTCTTCGGCTCCCCGGACAAGCACCTCGGGGGCGTCACGTATGGCGGCTACTCCGACACCATCGTCGTCGATGAGCGGTACGTCCTGCGCATCCCCTCGAACCTCGACCCCGCCAGCGCGGCCCCGCTCCTCTGCGCTGGGATCACCACGTACTCGCCTTTGCGCCACTGGGGCATCGAGAAGGGCAAGAAGGTCGGCGTCGTCGGCCTCGGCGGGCTGGGCCATATGGGCGTGAAGTTCGCCCGCGCGTTCGGGGCGCACGTCGTCGTCTTCACCACCTCGCACGGCAAGACGGAGGACGCCCTGCGTCTCGGCGCCGATGAGGTCGTCGTCTCCCGCGACGCGAACGAGATGCAGAAGCACGCCGGCAGCCTCGACTACATCCTCGACACCGTCTCCGCGGACCATGACATCAACGCCTTCCTCAATCTGCTCCGCCGCGACGGCAACATGACCCTCGTCGGGGCGCCCGCGAAGCCCCTGAGCGTCGCCGCGTTCGGGCTCATCATGGGGCGCCGCAGCCTCTCCGGCTCGAACATCGGCGGCATCGCCGAAACCCAGGAGATGATCGATTTCTGCGCGGCGAACGACATCACCGCCGACGTCGAGATCATCCCCATCCAGAATGTCAACGAAGCCTACGAGAGGCTGCTCAAGTCGGATGTGAAGTATCGCTTCTCCATCGACATGGCGTCGCTCCGATCCGGGTGAGCGGCGCGACGCGCCCATGAAGACGACTCCCAAGAAAGACTTCCCGGTCGCGGAGATCCGCCGGTTCCTCGAGCCCGGCCCGATCGTGCTCGTCAGCTCGGCGTGGCGGCGCGAGACAAACATCATGACCATGGGCTGGCACACGGTCATGGAGTTCGCGCCGTCGCTGGTCGGGTGCGTCATCAGCAGCGCGAACCACAGCTTCGAGCTGATCCGCCGCAGCAAGGAGTGCGCGATCAACATCCCCACCGCGGAGTTCGCCGAGGCGGTGGTCGGCATCGGCAACTGCTCGGGCCGCGACACGGACAAGTTCTCCGCCTTCGGGCTCACGCCGGTACCCGGCGAGGTGGTCGGGGCGCCGCTCATCGCCGAGTGCCACGCGAGCCTCGAGTGCCGGCTCGCGGACGCTCGGCTCGTGAAGACCTACAACTTCTTCATCTTCGAGGTGGTCAAGGCGCACGCCGCGACCACGCCGCGCTACCCGCGCACGCTCCATTATCGCGGCGACGGCATCTTCATGCTCTCGGGGGAGAACACGCGCCGGTATCGCCGGCTCTTTCGCCCCGACATGCTGTGACGCGCCGCCCGCGCGCAGCGCCGGGGCAGCGCGCCCTTTCCGGGCCGCGGCTCAGCGCGCCGGCGCGTTGACGAGCCGGGCCGCGCACCGGCCCTCGTGGCAAAGACAGCCGCCGCCGCAATCCATCGTCCCCGGCCGGCACTCCTGCGTGCACATCATCCCGCCCTCGCACGCGGGCGCCGTGGCCTTCGCGACGCAGGCGGCCGGGTGGCACCCGCAGACGGGCACGCAGTCCGCGTCGCTCTGGCACGGGTCGCTGCCCACGGCGATCGAGTCGTCCGTCGGGGTGGCCGTGGGCGTCGTCGTGGCCGGATCCGGCGCCGGCGGCGCGTTCGAGCCGGGAGGCTCGTTCCGCGAGGCGCTGCACGCAGCACAGCAGAGCACGGCGGCCAGGAGGAGCCCCATCGAGCGATCGAGGATGTGTCTCATGCGCGTGCTCTCTCACGGATCACCACGAGGTTCCATCACGACCTGCGAGCTCATCCGGGCGCGGCGCCCGATCCCGCGCCGCCGCGCGCGCCGGAGGCCGCCCTCCAGAGCACTTGGCGGCGCCGGGCCGCCATCTCATCGCCCGCGGAAGCTCTCCACCAGATGGTCCACGAGGGCGCGGACGCGGCGCGGGAAATGGCGGCCCGCCGGGTAGACGACCGACAGATCCGCCGCGCGGACGAACCGGTTCAGCACGGACTCGAGCCGGCCCGCCTCGAGGTCGCCCTCGACGTCCCAGAACGACTTCTGCGCGACCCCGAGGCCCGCGAGCGCCCACGCGCGGACCAGCTCGCCGTCGCTCGAGCTGCGCCGCCCGCGCACGCGGACCGCCTGCGTCCCCTCGCCCTCCGCCGCGAACGTCCACGTCGCCTCGTTCCGGCCCTCCGCGTTCCAGAGCAGGCAATCGTGATCGGCGAGATCGCCCGGCGCGCTCGGCCGCGGGTGCCGAGCCCAGTAGCCGGGCGCCGCGCACACGACCCGGTGCCCGGTGGCGAGCCTGCGCGCGGTCAGGCTGCTCCCCTGCAGCGGTCCCACGCGCAAGGCCACGTCGAAGCCCCCGCGCACGAGGTCGACGACCTCGTCCGAGAGGTGGAGATACACGCTGATGCGCGGGTGCGCCTCCAGGAACGCCTCGAGGACGGCGCGCAGGCGGCCGCGCCCGAGATCCGAGGGCGCGGTGATGCGCAGGCTGCCCCGCAGCGAGCTCTGCCCGCGCCGGATGCACGCCTCGCTCCGCTCGATCTCGTCGAGGATGCGGCGGCAGTCGACCAGGTAGCGCTCGCCCTCCTCGGTGAGGCGGAGCCGCCGCGTGCTCCGGACCACGAGCTGCACGCCCAGCCGCTCCTCCAGGGCCGCGAGCCGCGCGCTGACGGTCGACGGCACGGTCGCGAGCGAACGCGCGGCCGCGCTGAGGCTGCCGCGATCGACGATCTCCAGAAACGTCTGCATCTCGAGGAGCGCGCTCATCTTTCGATTTTATCGAAAGGTGTTGCGCGGCTCGAGCCCGTACTCGCCCTGGCCGCCGCGCTCCACCTTTCCCCTGCGCTCGCGAGCACGGACCGGGCGCGGACAGACCTCGAAGCAGGAGCAAACCATGAGCATCCAGAACAAGGTCGCCCTGGTCGTCGGCGCGCAAGGGATCATCGGCCGCAACCTCATCGATCACCTCGAGGCGCTCGGCGAATGGGACGTGATCGGCCTGTCCCGGCGCGGCGGCGCGCCCGCGGGCCGCGTCCGCCACGTGGTGGTCGATCTGCTCGACCGGGAGGACTGCCGGAAGAAGCTCGGCGGCCTCGCCGAGGTCACGCACATCTTCTACGCCGCCTATCAGGACCGGCCCACGTGGGCCGAGCTCGTGCCGCCCAACCTCGCCATGCTCGTCAACGTGGTCGACGCTGTCGAGCCGGTCGCGTCGGGACTCCAGCACATCAGCTTGATGCAGGGCTACAAGGTCTACGGCGCGCACCTCGGCCCGTTCAAGACGCCGGCCCGCGAGACCGACGCGCACCACATGCCGCCCGAGTTCAACGTCGACCAGCAGGCGTTCCTCGAGGCCCGGCAGCAGGGCAAGGCCTGGTCCTGGTCGTCCCTCCGGCCGTCGGTGGTGTGCGGCTTCGCGCTGGGCGTCCCGATGAACCTCGCCATGGTCATCGCGGTCTACGCGGCGATGTCGAAGGAGCTCGGCCTGCCCCTGCGGTTCCCCGGCAAGCCGGCCGCCTACGACAGGCTGATCGAGATGACCGACGCGCGCCTGCTCGGCAGGGCCACGGTCTGGGCGGCGACCAGCGCGCCGTGCCGCAACCAGGCGTTCAACATCAACAACGGCGACATGTTCCGCTGGAGCGAGATGTGGCCGAAGATCGCTCGCATGTTCGACATGGACGCGGCGCCCCCGCTGCCGATGCCGCTCGCGGACGTCATGGCCGACAAGGAGCCGCTCTGGAACGCCATGATCGAGAAACACGGCCTGGCGCGGCACCCGTACCGGGACGTGTCGTCGTGGCGCTTCGGAGATGCGGTGTTCTCGTGGGACTACGACGTGATCGCGGACGGCTCGAAGGCGCGCCGGTTCGGCTTCCACGAGCACGTCGAGACGGAGGCGATGTTCCGGGGGATCTTCGAGGATCTCCGGCGGCGGAGGATCATCCCGTGATCGACCCGCGTCCCCTCACGCTCTCGAGACCGGTCCACCTGCCGTGCCGCGTCCCGCTGGGGCTCCGCGGCGAAGGGCTCCCCGACACGGCAGCGTAGCTCCTCGCCGGCGGCGTTCGCCCTTGCCTCGAGGTCCTGCCGAGCTGCCCGCCTCCGAAGGTCGCGGCCGCGGTGCCAGCTGTGAGTGCCAGCGGTGCCACCGGTGCCAGAGGGCTCCGAACGTCGCGTGGCCCTGGCGGATCGGCTGGGTTTCCGGCGCAGATCCCGCGCGCTCACGCCTCCATCCCCGGGTGGCCGCGCGCGGCACGGCGAGTGCAGACACGAAACGCCAGACGCCAGACGCCAGACGCCAGACGCCAGACGCCAGACGCCAGGCGCAAGGCGGGCGATTGCGACTCGCCCTCGGGAACGCTGGGCGGACAGATCGATGCGTTTCAACCTGCGAAGCTAAGGAGTGGATCCAGTGACCAGCCTCTTGAACTTGAACCGGCTTCACCGCATGTACGCAACCCTCGGCCTCCTCGCGTCCGCGGCCTTCGCGCCGGCCTGTGTGGCCGAGGGCGTGACCGGCGACGAGGCAGCGCTCGCGGCCGGCGACGAGGCCGAGCTCGTCGACAGCGAATCGAGCGCCATCACCAGCGGGAGCGCCCCCGCGGCGTGGATGCGGCAGCGGGTCGTGTCGCTCGGCAACTGCACCGGCGTCATCGTCAGCAAGAATCACGTCCTCACGGCCGCGCACTGCCTGCCCGCCGTGGGGACCACGAAGGTGCAGTTCTATAGCACCATGAACACGCCCGACGCGCCGAAGACCGACGTCACCAACGTCGCCTTCAAGCCCGGCGTGGATCCGTGGGATGACGAGCTCGACGACAACGGGGGCAACTTCGCCGACATCGCGGTCCTCACGCTCGCGAAGCCGATCCCGTCGACCTCCGTGGTGGCCAGCCTCGACCTCCATTACCCCGGAGACGACGCGACCGGCACCCAGGTGGGCCGCGGGCTGCACGACGGCGGGAGCAACTCGACGAGCCTGCTCAAGTATGCGACGAACGGCCTCTATTCGGACAACGTGGACGACGGATACTTCTACACCAACGACGACCGTACCGACGACGGGGACTCGGGCGGGCCGATCTTCACCAACGGGCAGCGCGTGTCCGGGGTGCTCTGGGGCTCTTGGTGGGTCGCCTTCGCCATGCGCAACAAGTACACGAGCACCCAGTACCACCTCAACTGGATCCTCGACAAAATCGGGTACACCGGGAGCGGCGCGTACTCGCAGACGCTGACCAACAAGCTCATCGACGGATGGCCCTACGGTTTCGTATCCGGCGACCTGAGGAAGTGCAAGTACGCCTGTGAGCACGACTCGCAGTGCATCGCCTACAGCCACGAAGGAGGCGGAGAGAACAACTGCTACCTCTACGACGACATGGGCGACGGACCGGTGACGTACAGCGGCTTCACGACCGGGATCAAATGAGGCGCGCGGCGCGGCGCGGGCGCATCAGGAGCTCACCGCGCCGCCCGAGCCCACCCCGGGGATGCCGCGCCCCTCGCGCACGACGCGACGCCTCACGGCGTTGCGTCGTGGCGAACGCGGTCAGTCATCCCGTGATGCGCCCGCGCTCCCTCACGCGAGCGCCCGGATCGCCCGCAGCACCGTGTCCACCTCCGCCTCGTCGTTGAGCAGGCTCGGCGCGACGCGCGCGTACGAGGTCCGGTACGGCGACGTCGACGCGATGACCTTCCTCTCGCGGAGCCTCTTCACCGCGGCCTCCGGCGTCATCCCCGCCACCTCGAAGCAGATGATCCCCGCGGAGAGCGCGTCGTCGAGCGGCGTGTGCAGCGTGACGTGGCGCATGCCCTCGAGCCCCTCCTTGCACTGCCGGTTCAGCGCGTGGATGCGGTCCGCGACCCTCGCCTTGCCGATGCGCCGGTGGAACGCGAACGCCGCGGGCAGCGCCCAGCGGTGCTCGAAGGAGTGGAATCCCCCCGGCGTCATCATGTTGGCGTTCGTGGGCGGCGGCGGCTGCCCCTGTAGCCAGGCCTCGTAGGCCTCCTTGCCGAACTGCGGGATGCTCGGGCGGAGCAGCGGCCAGAGCTCGGCCTTGCCCCAGAGCACGCCCGTGCCCCGCGGCCCGAAGATCCACTTGTGACAGCCGGCCGAGAAGAAATCGCAGCCGAGGTCGGCCATGGTGGCGTCCTCGACCCCGAAGCCGTGCACGCCGTCCACGCCGCAGACGACGCGATCCTCCGGCGCCCGCCCCTGGTTCGCCCTGGCGACGACCTCCGCGATCGCGCGCACCGGCGTCTTCACCCCCGTGCTCGAGTGGACCCACGTGATCGCCACGACCCGCGTGGCCGGCGTGATCGCTCGCTCGATCGCGCCCGCCATCTCCGCCTCCGTCGCGTCGCTGCCCCGCTCGTAGAGCGCGATCTTCCGCACCACCGCGCCCGACCGCTCCGCGGCGAGCCGGAGCGACTCGTGCATCGCATAGTGATCGTGCTCCGTCGTGAGCACCTCGTCCCCGGCCTTGAGCGGCAGGCCGAGGTACAGCAAGGCGAGCCCCATCGTGGTGCTGTCCGTCAGCGCGATCTCGTCGGCATGGGCGCCCATGTACGCCGCGGCGGCCTCCCGCACCGGCGTCGTGTCCTCGTGCTCGTGGACCGCGTCCACCGGGTTCTCGTCGAGCTCCCGCCGCAGCGCCTCGATCGCCTCGCGCACGGGCCGCGGGTGCGAGTCGAGATAGAAGCTCGTCATGTGGATCCACGCCGGCGACACCTCGAACTCGTCCCGGATGCGCTGCCACGCGTCGGCCGGCGCCTGGGCCCGATCGCCCGCGGCCGCCACCGCCTCCGGGGCCGCGCAGCCCGCGGCGCCGATCAACAGCATGCCTTCGAGCAGGCTGCGCCTCGATAGCTTCGTCGTCATCTACAGCTTCCTCCCTCCGTGCCGGGCGCGGTCCCTCTGGAGCCGCGAGCTCGCGCGCCAACGGGCGCTTCGATGCCGCGCCAGGGAGGTCCCCCCCTCGCCGCGCCGGCAGGGGAGTATGCACCGGGGCTCCAGACAAGCAGTCACTATCTGACACCAAACAACGTTTCACCGCGCGGCGCTCACCGCGCGGCGCGCGGGTGAATCGCGTCAATCCGCGCTCTCGGCCTCATCCCGTCACGCCGCTCGAGCGCGACATTCCCGGGTTGCCATGGATGGTCGGTGTCTCCCGCGCGGGGTCGCGCGCCGGTGCCGGGATCTCAGCGGATGAGATAGCCGTCGATGAACGACGCGACGTCGTCGGCGAGCGTGCCGACCTCGACGGGGACGCCGGCGGCGCGCAGCAGCGCGATCCCGCGGCCGAGGTTCCGCGGGTGGCTGTCGATCACGGCCACGAACACCGCGCCGACGCGCCGGGCGATCAGGGCCTTGGCGCAGGACGGGGTGCGGCCGAAGAACGAGCACGGCTCCAGCGTCACGAACGCCGCGCAGTCCGAGAGATCGCCGGGGAGCGTCGCGAGCGCCATGGCCTCGGCGTGGTGGCAGCCGGGCGCCTGCGTGAAGCCCTCCGCGACGACGCTCCCGCCGCGCACCACCACGCAGCCGACGGGCGGGTTCGGGCGGCAGCTCGGGAGCGCGCCGCGCGACAGCTCCAGCGCCCGCGCCATGAAGCGCCGCTTCTCGGCCTCGGTGTACGAGGGCCGAGCCCGCCGGGCGATCTGCGCCTCCACGGCCGGCGCGCTCACGGCGCCGGGCACGGGTAGCGGGCGTGGATCTGTTCGATCTCGGCGAGCACCTCCTTGCCGAGCTCCACCCCCGCGCTCTTCACGTTCTCCTCGAGCTGCGCGAGCGTGGTCGCCCCGATGATGGTGCTCGCCACGAACCAGCGGCTGCGCACGAAGGCGTAGCTCTCGGTGCGCCCCTGCGTCTCGGCGCGGGTCGGCACCGGGTACATCTCGGCCGCGTCGACGAAGTTGATGCCCGCGTCGAACGCGTAGTCGAGCTGCGCTTTCGCGTCCTCGAGCGTGTTCTGCTCGCCGAACGTCATCGTCCCAAGGCAGAGCTCCGAGACCCGGAGCTCGCTGTCACCCAGCTGTCGGTAGTGCATCGCTGTTCCGTCCGTGGGCCTCCAGTACCACGGAGCCAGTACCACGGAGCGGCGGCCACGTCCACCATAACGGACGATGGCTCTCTTATAGCGGACACTCCGCGGCGGCGTGGCGCCAGACGAGCGCGTGGAGCGCATCGGCGACCGAGGGCGGCCTCCGTTCAGGCCGCGGGCTTGCGCTGGCAGCAGAAGCGCATCGCAGGGGACCACGGTCGATCCCCCGCCTCCCCCGCTCCCCGGCGGCACAAGCGCCAAGCGGCCAACAGCGCTCTCCGATTCCGCCAAGCATGCTGCGCGAACAGCGTGGGTGGAGCGGCGCTCCAGGCGGGCCGCATCAGCGAACGGGGCAGTGAGGCCACTCAAAATAATCTGAAGGGTCGCTCCCCCTGGCGGCACTAAGAGCAGTGAGCTGGCCGGACGGTGCGGCGGGGAGCACGCCGTCGGCGAGATCAGACGCAGCTCTGCTCGAATTCTCTTCGGCGAATCCGTGTCCACGGCTCGTCGACGCCGTCGACGCGAGGCAACGAGCTGGAGTCCGCGCCGCGCTCGCATCCCGCACGTTCACCCAGAACGCCTCTCAGCGCATTTACGCATCCCGATCATAACGTGATTGGCATCCGGGATCGATCTGCTCCGCGCGATCGGGCATGGGCTCGAATCGCGGCGGTCGGTCCGACGCTCCGGGACAGGACGAATCAAGGCGGAGGACGAGGTGAAGATCATACAACGACAGTACGTCGCGGCCCTGACGGTCGCCTCGCTGGGCTGGGTGTCTGGCTGCGTCGGCGAGGCGGAGTCCGACGTCGACGCGCCGATCACGGGCACGGCCGCGGCGGAGGTCATCGGGCCGAACGTGACCGAGGTCCTCGTCTACGACAATCCGGACCTCGCAGACGACCTGCCGCGCGAAGTTCCGGTCGTCGTGAGCTTCAAGGACAACAAGCCCAACGTGGTGTTCCAGATCGGCTGCGGCTCGAATTATGGGCCGATCCTGGAGGGCTTCGGGTACCCGCGTACGCTCGACCTCAACCAGGCCGCGTTCTACGACTCGTTCGACTCGATGCAGATGCAGCTCGAGCGCGACGCGGGCGGGCCGGTCCCCATCCATACGCTGCGCTGCGACGCCGATCCCAACGTCACGCGCCAGCAAATTTTCCAGGTCTATCGCCGCGTCGACGCCGATCTGGGGAAGGGCGAGGCCGAATACTACCTCCGGCTCCGCGACGACCCCGGGACGATCTACACCGTAGGATGCAGCAACGTGCTCTCGGCGCTCTCGTGGACGAAGGCGGACGGCAGCAACCTCGAGCAGGTGAGCATCCCCATCAACCGCGCCGTCCTCGATGTCTGGAACGCGCAGGGGATCGCCACGCGGGACATCAACTGCCACACGAGCACCGGGAAGGCGCTCCCGCGGGCCCGCCGCGATCTCCCGCAGCAGACGGCCGAGACGAGCTACGCCGCCGAGGCGGAGCTCTACCTGGTTCGCTATTCCTTCACCGGGATCAGGACGCGCGTGACGCCCTACCTGATCGCCGGCGGGAAAGGCTACGCGATCGACTGCGGCTCGAACGCAGACATGATGAAGCGGGCATTCGGCTTCGACCCCGCGGCGACGCTCGAGGAGCTGTCGACGAGCGACCCGCGCTTCACCGCCTCGGATCCCGACCGGCAGCCGCACCTCGCGTGCGACAGGAGCGTGAAGATCTTCCAGACCGCCGATCAGTCGCCCTCGGCGCGCTATTTCCAGCTCGGCGGCGGCAAGACGCTGGTTCGCTTCACGTGCCCGACGGCCGCGAATTTCTTCGCCGAAGGGGCGCCGGCGGCGCAGTCGGTCCCGAGGGCGGCCGTGCCGTACCTCTTCGTCGACCCGAACGCGCCAGCCAGCAAGACGCGGATGCTGGAGGTCGGGTGCTGAGGCCCCGGTCGCGCCAGGATTGCGCAGCTGTTCTTCTGGGTGTTCGGGCGGGAGCCGAACGACCGCGAGCTCCAGGACACGATGGCGGCCTACGCGGAGTACAGCAAAACGGGCGACACGAGCGAGGCCGAGGCCAATACGATGATGTCGCGCGCCTACGCCGTCTACCTCGGGCTCGCCGACCCGCTCAACGACATCCTCGGTCGCGCCGTCGGAAACGGCAAGAGGAGCAACCCGCGCCGCACGAACCTGGACGGCGGGCGCGTCTTCGACGAGGAGCGGACGTACTTCACGAACGAGATCAACGCGAACATCGAGCAGGCGGCCCGGTATGGCCTCTACAGGTGGATGAACGAGCGCGTGACGAACGCGACGCCCGCGTCGCGCGACGAGCTCCTGGCGAGCTACGATTGGGCCTACGGGTGCTGGCAGACGCCCGTGGAGGTCGGCCCGTGCCCCGCGCCCGAGGGGATCGCGTGGTGGACCGGCGAGTTCTACACCCCCGCGAACAAGGACAAGGGCTACACGCAACGCTCGCTCGAAGCGGAGCACGCGAGCTACCTCAAGAGGTGCTCTGACAAGGCGAACGGCTGCTTCTACGAGATCGAGAACGTGACCGACCGCGCCTGCCACAGGAGCGGCAGACCGTGCGTCGGGGACGCGGCCTGGGCGGACTACATCGGGGCGTTGATCCGCGGCAACCATATCCCCGGGAACTACCTCTCGATCATCTGCGTCGTGGAGACCTGGGGCAATTCTTCGCCGAACATCGCGGCCTGCCGCAAAGAGCGCTGAGCGCCCGCGCCGACGGGAGTGACACCATGAAGATCAGGGTTCTCAGCATCGTCGCCGGCGCGGCGTGCGTCGTCGGCTCGGCCGGCGCCGCGCACGCCGGCGTCGCTCCGCCTCCCGCGTGCAGGGCGGCGGCCTCGGAAGGGCCTGTGTTCACGCAGAACAAGCGCCTCTGTTACGAGACGCTCGCGGCGCGCGGGAGCTACCAGGAGATCGTCGATCTCATCGAGGTGGAGACCCTCGGGCTCGCGCCGCAGGAGCGGTACTTCCTCGGGATGGCCTACTTCGGGCTGTCGAACCGGACGGGCGCCGACAGCCTCCGGTGCCACGCCGCGGTCCGCGCCAGCGCGCTCCTCGAGGCGTTCCTGACCGAGCAGCAGGTGCTCTATCGCGAGCAGCACTCGTTCGGCACGTCCGACGACATGAAGTACACGTACCACGCGACAAAGATGGTGGCCGCCCTCGAGGCCGTGACCGGGTGCGAGGAGTCGTCCCACACGCCGGCCAGCCTGGAGCGCTACGGCCGGCGGTACGCGGTGGGGCGCCTGCGGGGGCTCTTCTACGAGACGTCGGGGCCGGACGCGCTCCGCGACCGCTTCGACGAGAAGATGACGCAGCTCGGCGACCAGATGAAGGCGTTCGTGGCGACGGCGTCCAGCGTGGAGACGCGCGACGGCCTCAACCTGACCGAGATCGACGTGGGGCGGCAATACCTCTTCGGGATCCGTGACCGCATCAACGGCCTCTTCGGCGCCGAGGCGGTCAAGGTCGCAGCGCAGCCCGTCGGAGGTGACGAGTCGTTCCCCAGCTTCGTGTACGACGCGACGTGGAAAGCGCAGATCCTCGGGACGATCGGCGCCAAGACGACCCGCTTCACGGATCTCCTGCTGCCGGAGAAGCGAGGAGAGATCGCGATCATCGAGGCGGAGATCATCGCCGCGATCGGCGGCCTGTCGATGGAGGATTACGTGAGTCGCAAGGAGCGAACGGTGATCGAGCTCAGGGATCTCTCGACGTCGCTGATCCTGGGGACGAACTTCTGGACGGCCATGGAGGCGCCCGAGCGAGCCGGCAGGGCAGCGCTGGACGACGCCCTCGCGAAGCCGAACCGGAACGAGCTCACGCGGACCGCCGCGCACGTCGAGACGCTCTGGAAGGAAGGGATGGCAAAGTACTGCAATTCCTCGAGGCCGGCCTGGTACTGCAGGAGGACGCCGTGAAGAAGATCACGTGGCGTGTCGCCCTGGCGATCGTGCCCCTCTCGGCGCTCGCGTCGCTCGCCTCGCACGCGGCCTCGCTCCCGACCCCGAGCGGCCCCGCGATCGCGGCGCCGTCGTACGTCGATGTCGACGAGGCGTTCCGCCGGGCGACCGCTGGGCGGCCGCTCGATACGGCGCTCCTCTCCTTCGCCTCGAACGAGCTGCGGCCGCCGGCGTCGGGCGGCGGCAGCTCGGGCGGCGAGATCATCGAGGACGACGCCGTGCCCATCGAGGAGGTCACCGGATCCGTGACGACCGTGCGTCTCCTGCCCATCGCCGGCGTCGAGCCGGCCGCGGCGCGCGAGCTCCACCGCCGCGTCGCGCTCCTCGAGCTCCTCGTCGGGGCGCTCCGGAGCTACCGCGAGCCGGAAGGCGCCCCGGCGGGCCGGAGCGACGAGGTCCTGCAGATGGCGAACACCGCGCACCTCGAGCTCTTCGTGGCCCATAGCCTCGCGTACCTCGAAGGGCAGACGCGCGAGGAAAAGTGCCTGTCGTACCAGCGGGCGAACGAGCACGCGCGGTATGTCGGGTTCGGCGCCGACTTCGGCCTCCCCGTGCCGGTCCGCGCCGGCTGGGAGACCCTCCTCGAGGAGGCGCGGGCGTTCCACGCCGGGCCCTTCGCCGACCAGATCCCGGCGAACCTCTGCTCGATGCGCAAGGCGGTGCGGAAAGCCGAGGTGGAGTCGATGCTCCGCGCCGGCATCGACCAGCGGATACGTCTGCGCGTCGAGGCGGAGATCGACGCGACGTCGCGGAGCCTCGCCGAGAAAGAGCGGCAGTACGCGGCGGCCCTCCGGGACTCGGCCGTGGAGCTCCCGACGCGCGAGATCTTCCTGCTCAAGAAGACCGTCGAGGACACGGCTTCGCTCTACGAGTTCGTGGAGCGGGACACGCTCGGCCTCGAGCGGGCGCCGGCGACGACGCCGCCGGGACAGCCGCTCATGGCGCGCCTCCGCGCGAAGCGCAGCGAGATCGACCGCATCCGGAGCAACGCCAGCGCCGCCGGGGTCGACGCCGACGTGGCGGCGGCGCGCGCCACGCTCGAGCGCCACGCCGCGCTCCTCGGCGCCGTGGTGGAGGCCCTCCGCGAGATCGCGAATACGCCCGGGCTCGACTGGTCGACCCAGGAGAAGCTGGCCGTGTGCGCGACGATCCCGGGCGCGCTCACGCCGGAGAACTTCGCGGAGTACGCCGGACGCGTCGACGCCTGCCTGACCGAGGCGGCGCGGGCCTACGGCGCGCTCAAGGACGAAGCGGGCGCGAGCGACCCGGCCCGGACGGCCTTCGTCGAGAAGGTCTCGGGGCTCTCGAAGGCTTATATCGGGTACATCAATAGTCTTTAGCCGACGGCAAAGCTTGCTGGAGCGATCCATGAAACGACTGTTGTCTTCATTCGCCCTCGGTCTGTTGCTGCTGCCTTCGCCCGCGCGCGCCGAGGAGATCGAGTGCATCCCTTCGAACGAGACCGCGATCCGCGCGGAGGTCGGGCGGCTCGTCTCGGAGCTGAAGATCGCGCAGTACGGCGCGAGCATGGCGCTCCTCGAGGACAGCTTCGGCGATCTCGAGGCGCTCGTCGGCGCGAGGGGGAGGTGCCCCGAGTCCATGACCACGCGCGTCTGCGATGCGGAGTGCTACTACCAGCGCGCGAACGTCTATCGCTTTCGCGCCACGGGGCTGCCGCTCCTCAACGCGAAGGGGGCCGCGGCGCCCGGCGATGCGCTGACGAGCCCCGCGGAGCTCCTCGCGCAGGCCACGGCGGGGCTCGAGATCGTGGAGCAGGGGATCGCGCGCCTCCCGCGGCAGGCGAGCTCGGGGACGGGCGAGGAGCAGAAGAACATCGCCTTCAACAAGTATCTCAAGGCGATGGCGCAGCTCCAGGGGCTCAAGGCGAAGCTGCTCGTGGCGGCGGGCGACGTCTGGTACCGCGAGGCGTCCGTCGCGCGGCTCGACCACATGGGCTATCTGGTCGGCGAGGCGCTCGGCGACGCGCCCGCGGCGGACGGGGACAAAGGGAGCGAGTACTACAAGGCGGCCACGTATTACGATCAGGCGTTCTGGCTCGTCCTCGAGGCCAAGGGCTCCCTCCCCGATCGGGACCTCTTCACCGCCGAGCTCGCGACGCTCGCCACCATCGAGAAGGACGTGACGCTCCGCCTCGACTCGGTGCGCAAAGGCTACCTGTACATCAACATCGATCCCGAGGATTTCCCGCTCGTCAGCATCGAGCGGCTCGGCCAGCAGCTGCGGATGCAGGAGGCCGCGATCGAGCAGCAGGACGGGAACATCGAGCGCATGCTCGAGGCGTGGGCACGGAAATACACCGATCTTCAGAACCAGAAGTTCGACATGGCCAACATGAAGCACTCTCGGGCCATCGAGATCGAGGTGTACAAGATGGCGCAGCTCCAGGACATGGCCGAGCAGCTCAAGAACGACGTGCAGCAGAAGCTGAGCGCGCTCCAGAGCGACATCTCGACGTTCGAGCTCGAGCAGAGGATCCGCGTGCTCGAGCTGGCCTTGAAGCGCGAGACGAAGGAGCTCGAGAACCAGATCGTGCTCCTCCGGGGCCAGCGCGAGCAAGATCTCCTCGCGCTCGACCAGGACGCGGTGCGCGAGCAGATCGCCGAGATCCAGTTCAACATCGACATGACGCTCGCCGGCTTCAACTTCGAGATGCAGCGCGACGGCCTCGAGCTGCAGATCGAGGAGCTCTTGAACCGCGTCGCGTCCGACGACAAGGAGCTCGAGCTCGTCGACAACCGCAAGGCGCAGATCGAGCGACAGATCGCGCTCGAGCAGAAGCGCATCGAGGGCTCCGAGATCATCACGAGCCGGCTCCGGGCCTCGCAGGAGACGGTGTTCGAATCGATGCGCGTCCCCGTCGTGCACCAGATTTGCTCGGTCGACGCCGAGCTCGCGTTCTACACCGGGGCGGCGCAGGGGTTCACCGATCCGATCTCCGGGGCGTCGTGCGCGAGCCCGCCGTCCATCGAGGCGCCGAAGCCGGCGCTCCTCGACGAGATCTGCATGGCGCGGAAGGAGCTCTCCACCAAGAGCAAGGAGGAGATCGACAAGATCAGGGCGTGCATCGACGGCTCTGGCACGAGCTGCTCCACGAAGGACGAGAACCTGAAGCGGGTCGCGGAGGAGCTCTACAATCAGAACCTCAAGATCTTCGACCACCAGCGCGACATGTGGCAAACGACGATCAATCAGATCAACGATCGCATGCGGGCGCTCGACGCCGCGATGGCCGAACAGAACGGCCTCGACGCGCTGAAGGGGGCTGCGCTCGCGCTCTCGGCCACGGCCGCCGTCCTCGCGGCCATCCCCGACGGCGACACCGGCATCATGGGCATCTTCCCCGTCAAGACGTTCCACTTCGTCGAGGCGGCGGCGGCGGCGGCGAAGGTCGCGGCCGACACGGCCGCGCAGGTGTACGAGTGGCAGTTCGGCGAGCTGCAGTTCGAGCAGATGATCGCGCAGGAGCGGCACGAGCTCAACGTCCGGGTCGAGGAGCTCAGGAGGGAGATCAACGCCCTCGACATCCACAAGCTGATCGAAGAGTGGACGAAGAAGCGGGCGCTCGCCGAGATCTCGGTCCAGCTCGCGGAGCTCGACAAGGAGGTCGTCGAGATCACCGGCGAGGAGAAGCTGCACGCGATCCAGTGCAGGCTGGACCGGGGTGAGATCGCGGCGACGGTCGCCAAGCTGCGGGCCGACCGCGCGGCGCTCGTGGCCGATCTCCAGACCAAGTCGGACGAGTCGGCGCTCGTCGACTTCGACATCGACGAGCAGGAGAACGTGCGCGAGCAGGCCCAGATCGAGATCCAGCGGCTCGCCCTCGCGCTCGGGGAGCTCGACATCGAGGCGAGCAGGCTAGAGCAGGACAAGCAGAACCTCCTCGCCATGAAGTCGTCGATCGACGCGCAGATCAGCCGGATCGGCCACTACCAGGGGAGGGTGCACGATCTCGAGGGGCACTACGACGCGAAGCGCCAGGTGCTGAACGACATCCGGGAGAAGATCCGGCAGAACACCATCAACATCTCGGAGGGGCAGATGGCGTTCCTCGCGTCGGTCATCGAGGACGAGCGGGCGGCGACCTTCGTCCAGATCGAGGACCTCCGCCGGCAGATCCGGATGGTGGAAGAGGCGAAGGATCTCGAGCACGAGCTTTTGGACATCGAGCGGGAGATGCGCGAGGCGGTGCTGGAGAGCCGCACGCGCATCATGGGGCTCGTCGAGATGGCGCCCGTGAACGGCGCCGCCGAGGTCCTCTTCTGGGACTTCGAGGACATGCAAGCGGAGCTCACGCGGGGAGCGAACGAGTTCCTCGAGGCCAAGCGCCGCGTCGTCGAGAACGTCAACTTCACCTACAACCTGTACCGGAACCGCTACAACATGCTGAGCGACTTCGCCGGCGACGTCGGGCACCTGTCTCCGGACAGGACGTTCATCGGGACGGCGGCCGAGCTGGATTCGCTCCTCAGCGACTGCGGGACGGCCGGTACGAGCGAGATCTGCCGGCCTTCTTCGCTCGCCTGGAGCACAGCGACGATGGTGGGCAGCGTGGCCGAGTTCACGCTGGAGAAGACGAGCGGGCTCGTGTCCGAGCTCCTCGAGAACGGGCGCGCGCGCTTCGAGATCTCGCCCTTCGCCGGCTCGCAGGCGGATAGCCGGAACCTCGGCAACTTCGTCCTCTGGGACGAGATGACGATGAACGAGCGCGAGCCGATGCGCCTCGTGCACGTCATGGCCGGGGTCTCGAGCTCGTCGTGCCGCTCTCAGCAGACGCTGATGACCCACCTCGGCTTCGGGACCGTCTTCTCGCGCCTGTCGAAGGACAGCAGCGAGATCGTGCCGAGCCTCGTGGTGAAGCGGCCAGTCACGGCGCTCATCCCGGTGTACGGCGGCTCGGACATGGAGCTCATGAACGACGAGTACCTCCGCTTCCGTCGCGGCCCGTACACCGCGGAGGGGCTCGAGCGGCGCCTGAACGACGTCCTGAGCCAGAACGCGTATCCGTTCGTGGGCTATCCGCTGGTGGGGACGTACGAGATCATCGCCGACGAGAACCTGGTTCGCTGCATGAGCCAGGGTGCTCCGTCGTTGAAGCTCGTGTTCATCTTCGTGCGCAAGCCGGTGCGCTGACGTACGCGCGCAGGCCGGCGAGCAGAAGCGTCGTTTCTGAAGATAGAAGGAGTTTGGCCGATGGATCGACAGGATTTGGCGTCCTACATCCCGCTGGTCGTTGCGGCGGTGTTCGCGACGCTCCCGGGGATGAGGATGGCGGCGGCCCAGGAGGACGACGAGTGCTCGCGCACGCTCGCGTCGTGCGACCTGCAGGAGCGGAAGACCCACCTGCGGGCGCAGATCTGGTCCGGTCCGTGCGAGCCGTCGCAGTGGGACGCGCTCCCGCGGCAGGGTTATCCCATCGAGAAGGTCGATGGGATCCTGAAGGTCAAGGTGGGGCCGCGCGCGCCGGTGCACTTCCTGAACGGGGTGTGCGAGGCGCATCGCCCGGACGGCGACGTCGACCACGGCCTCCACGAGCTCGAGAAGGCCGCGACCGTGGGCCTGCTCCCGTCGCAGAGGAGCGCGGCGGCGCTGTTCGAGGGGCTCCTCCATTGCCGCAAGCTCGCAGAGCTCGACGATCGTTACCAGGGCGAGCTCACCGCGAAGCTCGCTCACCGCGAGGCGTTCTGCATGCACCGGGGCATGGCCAAGGCGAGCTTCACGCGCGTGCGGTGGGAGGGGCTCGAGATGAGCTACGACACCTCGAGCTTCAGCCTGACGGGACACGCCGAGAGCATGGCGCAATGCTACGCGGAGTACCTGCACGGGGGGTACGACGCCACGTGCGGCGTCGTGTCGTCGCCCTCGCCGGCGGCGATCGACGCGGCGGCGGAGACCGTCTCCCGCGATATCCTCGCGGATTACTTCGGCACCGCGACGGAGGACGCCCCGCCCGAAGGCAGCGCGATCCCGCCGCTCAAGGCGATGCTGGCGCGCAAGATCGAGATGGCCGACAGCTCGCTCCGGGACTCGGCGGCGCTCCTCGGCGGCCTCGTGCAAAAGAAGGACCTCCTCGTCGGCTCCTACCAGGGGATCGCGTCGATGTTCTGCCTCCCGGAGAGCGAGACCGCGGGGCTCTGCGCGGGGCCCCTCCCCTCGGCCGTGGCGCGCCTCCACGAAGGGTACGAGCGCGCGGTGCTGCGGAGCCAGACGATCCTCGATTTCGTCGATCGCTGGGTCAGCGGCCTCTACGAGCACCAGGGCAAGGACGTCCGCGTCGAGCTGCAGAACAGCCGTGAGGGCCTCCGCGACATGCTCGCGCGCGCCGAGCTGCCGGCGGTCCCGAACGAGATGACCCTCCTCGAGAAGCTCGACCTCATGAAGCGCGACATGGCGCTCCTCGCCGACCGGAGCGCCGTGGAGAACGACCTCATGAAGCGGCAGTGCAGCATCTACTTCTGCGAGATCCGGAATCGCAACCGGACGTTCTTCACGAACGCCTGCAACCAGGTCGACGCGACCGCCGGCCGCCCGGTGAAGGACGTGAACGCGCTCTGCGCGGCGGACGTCGCCGGGACGGTCGTCTCCGGCGCGCAGACGGCCGCCGCGCTGTGCAGCGGCGTCGGCCTTCCGGCGTCGTACGTGTCCAACACCGCGATGACCGCGAGGGCGGTCGACACCTGCATGAGCGAGTTCCACCCGTGACCGTACGCATTGAGGCGAGCAAGATGAACACGCGAAGATGGTTGTGGGCGCTCGTCCCGGTCGTCGCGAGCGCGTGCGGAGATGCGGGCGAGCCTGAGATGGCGACGACGAGCGCGCGCGCCGTTCTGGCCGCCAAGCCGACGCTGTTTCGCTACCGCGCGACCGGCGCGGCGGGCTCGGAGATGCGGTATGCTGCCGAGCTGCCGCAGGAGGACGGGACGACGATCCTGCTCCGCCTGGAGGGGTGCCTCGATGAGCGCGTCGTGCGCGAGCTCTTCGGCGTGAGGCGGAGCGCGATCGCCGAGCGGACCGACGTCGTCATCGACGCGGCGGCGCCGATGATCGCGTGTCCGGACCGCATCGCCGCGGAGGCGAGCGTCTATGCGGAGCCGAGGACGCAAGGCCTGTCGCTCCTCGACTACCGGCTCGACGGCGAGCCCCCTCAGGCCGGGCCCGGGCGCTATTTCGTGATTCCCAACCGCTGCGGGGGGCTGATGAAGCACCTCGGGATCGCCGAGCGCGCGCGGCGCGCGCCGGCCCCTCCCCTGGGGAGCCCCGGCTGGACGCCCGAGCCGAGCGCCGCGCCGATCCAGCTCTCGTGCGCGAATGAGCGCGCGGCGGAGCCCTACGACGGCTGGGAGGTCCACTCGGCCTGGTTGCCGAGCGTGGAGTTCCGGTGGATGGTGCTCGTCAAGAAGGGGAATACGTCGTTCTTCGTCGAGTCGCTCGACGGGCGGCCCTACAACGACCTCACCGACGCCGAGCGCGCCAAGGCGCTCAGCGACGTGAGGAAGCTCCTCGCCGTGCCGAGCTCGTGGGAGTCGACCGACGTCGTCCCGGAAGACGAAGAGATCCAGCCCGACATGCCGTTCTTCGACGTGTGCCTCGAGCGGTGCGGCACGGCGAGCTGGGTCCCGGCGCACAAGGTCCTGAGGGACGGCTACCTCGAGTGCGAGAGCGGCTCGCTCGATCCGAGCACCGGCGGGTGCCTGGACGGCGAGCGGAAGGGCTATACCGACCGCCTTGAGCTCAACGGGACGACGAGCCGGCGCGCGCCGCTCGGCGGCGTCACCCTGGATCTGCCCATCTGCACCGCGAGCGAGGCGTGGGAGCGCCGCTTCGGCCTCTCGGGCCACGACGGCGGCGGGACGTGGCTGGCGCGGCTCATCGCGGCCTACAACGCCGGCAAGAGCGAGGACGCGGCGCCCCGTCTGGTCTCGCTTCCGTGCCTCGTGCCGGACCGCACGTGCTCGGTCACGCTCCGCGAGGGCGCGGACCTGTCGACCACGACCGTCGCCACCCTGACGCGCAACTGCGCGGTGGACGCCGAGGCCCTGGAGGTCCGCGTGGGGAAGCGCGCCGCGGTGAGCCGGCCGCCGTTCACCCTGGACGCGGCGACGCTCCCCGCGAGGATGCGCAAGGTGCGCATGATCGGCGAGCCGGAGGGCTCGACCATCACCGTGGCGCAACCGACCTGCGGTTTCGGCACGAGCACCGCGTGCACCGACGCGCAGCCGGCCCTCCTGGTGCAGGGGGATCTGACGGTCGATCTCGAGCACCTCCGGCTCGTATCGCGCGCCCCCACGGGGAGCACCGCGGGCCCGCCGGCGCCGCTCGCGCGCGTGGGCGTGCAGGCCGCGGGCAGCGCTGCGCGAGGGCTCGTCCTGCGGGTCCGCGACGTGGTCATCGGCGGCGACACGGCGCCGGTGTTCTACAAAGGCATCGTGTTCTCGGGGGGCACGCTCGCGCTCCACAGCTCGAGCGTGCGCGCCTTCACCGACGGGGTGTCGGCCGACCGGGCGCGCGTGTCCATCGTTTCGTGGCCGGTCGCCGGGGGCCATAGCATCGAGTCGCTCGCCCAGCCCGACCTCACGACGGATGATCTCGTGGATCTCCGGGGGGAGTGGCTCGGGGGCTCGGTCGCGAACTTCCGCGCGCTGACGCTCAGCGCCGACGTGCAGGCGTTCGTCGTCGGGATGCGCGTGTCAGGCCCGATGGCGGTCGCGTGGAACGACGACCGCGCGACGTGGACCGAGGACGGGCTCCTCGCGGTCGACAGCACGTTCACGAGCGCTCCCGGCTACTTCGATCGCGAGTCGGTCATGCTCTCGGTGGCGGGCAGGGGTCAGCTCGACTTCGTGAACTCCACGGTCGTCAACTTCGGACACGTGCTCCGCTGCCCCTCGCGGCTGTCGGGAGGGACGGCGAAGATCATCTTCGACAGGCCTGCGTTCGAGGAGATCACGTATGGCCTGAGGCAGGGAGCCTGCACCTTCGAATCGGCGACGCTGTGGGAGCCCACAGGCGAATAAGGCGAGAAGGACCATGACAAAAAGAAAGAGAATCGTCGCCGCGGCCGCGGCGGTGGGGGTCGTGTCGCTTGCGCTCTCGCTCGCGTACCTCGTGCTGCGCCGCGGCGAGCGCGACCGTGGGGTCGATCTCGAGCTCGCGCAGTCGGTGAGCGCCGACTTCGGGGCGCGCGTCGAGGAGCTCTTGAAGCCTTACCTGGAGGCGCAGCCGGGCGTGCGCGTGCGCGTGACCTACAGGCCCCGCGCGGCCGAGGAGGGCCTCTCGGGGGCCCGAGGCGCGCACCTCGTCCTGCGCCCCTTCGAGCCGGCGGAGGCGGACAAGGTCGCGCCGCTCTTCGCCGCGGACTACGCGGTGCTCGCGTATGACCGCAGCCGCGTCGCCGAGCCGCCGGCGAGCTTTCCGGATCTCGTGACGCAGGCGCTCGCGCTGAAGGCGAAGGGCGATGTGGCGTACGGCCTCGCGCTCCCCGAGGAGACCCATCCCCTCCTCCCGCTCTTCTCGGACGTCTTCTGGCCTGCTGCGCCGCAGCACGAGGCGAAGGCGGCCGCGAAGGAGGCCTTCGCGCTCCTCGGCGATCTGCGCTTCACGTACGGCCTCTCGCCTCACGCGTGCACGTCGGACTGCGCGGCTCGCCTGCTCGCGGAGGGGCAGGTCCCGTTCGCGGTGCTCGGCGAATGGCGGATCCCCGAGCTCCGGCGCGCGCTCGGCGAGCGCCTCGGGCTGGCGCCGCTGCCGTCGCTCTCGCGCGGGGGGCCGCCGCTCAGGAGCGTGGGGCGCACGTACGGCGTGGAGCGCGCGCCGGCGCTGAAGGATCGCGAGGCGAGCGCCGCGGACGGCGTTGTCGCCTACCTCCGCGGCGAGGGGCAGAAGCGCGTCTTCGCGGCGCTCGGGAAGCTGCCGCTCGCGGAGCCGCCGGCCGCGGCCGATGGCGCCGCGGAGGCGCCGGCGCCCGATCGGCTGGAGCAGGAGCGCGCGCTGCGCGCGCCAGCCGTCTCGGCGGATCCGGCGAGCGTGCGGGCCGCGGACGCGGCCCTCGCTCCGGTCTGGATCGAGTTTGCCGACGGGCGCATCGGCGCGGAGGGGGCCGCGCGCGCGCTCGTCGAGAACATCACGGCAATCCATACGGATTCTTAGATGGGCGGAGATCGAACAGTGAAACGAAAATTCTTATGGTCCAGCGGTCTAGCCTTCGTGCTGACCGCGTGCGGGGGCAGCGCGCCCGGGGACGACGTAACGAGCTCCGAGAAGGGGGTTTCGCCTGCGGCGTCGTCGGCGGGCGCGTCGCCCGGCGATGTCTCGGCGCTGGCGCCGCGGCCGGCGCTCAATGTCGCGGTCTCGCCGGAGCGCGGTGAGCTGTCGGCGGGTCTTGCGTTCCCCGCCTTGCCGTCGCGCGCGTCGTCCGCCGCGGAGATCCTGCTGTCGTACGGGTCGGTGCCCGCGGACGTCTCGGCGGGGTTCGGCGTGGGGTTCAGCCTGAGCGTGCCGTCGATCCAGATGACGACCGACTGGGGCGTGCCCTACCGCGCTCGCCTGAGCAGCTCGCAGGACGTGACGGCGCGCCTGTCGCTGGGCGCCGAGCGCCTCGTCTGGGTGAAGACGGACACGGTGAGCGGCAAGACGAGGATCGAGTACCGGCTCGACGCCTCGGAGACGACCGTTCGGCTCTACCGGTATCCGCAAGGCGGGACCGTGGCGATGCGCGACGCATCGGGCGCGCTACGGAATGTGGCGTTCACCGGGTTCGAGGTCGTGTATCCGGACGGCCGGCGGGAGATCTACAGCGAGGAGCCGACCGTCGCCGAGGGGGTGGCGGGCGCGTCGACGTTCTCCCCGACGCGGTGGCCGCTCGTGCACGCCATCTCGCCGACAGGCGATGCGGTGTCGTACGAGTACACGAAGGCGGGCGACCGGTCGTACCTCAAGAGCGTGCGGTTCGCCGGCGGGCGCTCGGTCTACACGCTGGAGTCGGTGCCGCGGCGCGAAGGGCGGGTGAGCCACCTGATGGGCTACCCGCAGGGGCCGGGGCAGCTGTACACGAAGCTCGTGGCGAGCTTCGACGGCGAGCCGATGTACACCTGGTGCTTCGTGCACGCGGTGCACGGCGAGAGCGGCCCGGAGATCGTGACGCACCCGGATTGCCAGGCGCTGGCGAGCGAAGACTTCGCGTCGGACCGGCAGCGCGTGGCGGCCTCGCTCAGCAGCGAGAGCAAGCTCTTGGGGGTCTATCGGTTCGGGCGCAGCCAGGCGCCGTTCGACCGGTCGACGCCGGCAGAGCCGCTGATCCGGTTCCGGTACACGGCGTGGGGAGCGGACGACCTCGCCGGCCACGAGCTGGTCTATGACATGGACGTGCCGGACGTGTTCGGCTTCGGGCCGAGCGGCGGCTCGGAGCTGATGGACATCAACTCCGATGGCCTCGCGGACATCGTGCGGTATTCGGCGCGCGAGGGAACCAGCGTGCCGTCGTACAACGGCGGTGATCTCGCCGAGGCGAGCCTGTTCGCGACCAGCGGCGCGCCGCTGACGGTGGAGCGGACCGTCGGCGGCGTGTCGCGGACCGACGTTCCCCGGTTCGACGCGGCGGCGCAGGCGACGAGCGTGTTTCTCTCGGGCGACTTCGACGCTGACGGTCGAACGGACCTCGTGCAGGCAACGGCGTCGGGGACGCGAACGGAGCTCGCGCACTATGCGGGCCGCGGGGAGCGGACGCGACCGTTCTCCGCGGCGCCGAGCTCGACGGTGGTCGATGTCGAGCTGCCGCGGTTCGCGCGCGGCCGGACCCAGGCGATCGACCTCAACGCCGACGGCAAGGCGGACCTGCTCACCACGGTGGCCGGGTCGACGGACAGCACGTGGACGGCGTTCATCAACGTCACAGAGCCGGGCGCCAGCGCGCTGTCGTTCAAGCCGCTCGTGGGGCTGACCTTCCCGTTCCGGCAGGGCGCGGGGACGGAGCTCGACAACCCGGCCTATCGCTTCCTGGACGCGAACGGCGACGGGCTGACCGACTTCGCGGTCATCCGGTCGAGCGGCGCCGGCGAGAAGGGCATTTGCATCTACGAGAACCAGGGCAAGGTGGTGGCATACCCGGCTGGCTCGTCCTCGGTGGCGAAGCTGACGGGAGGGCTGCTGTTCGGGGACGCGAGCGCGAGCGACCCGGTGTGCGGGCAGGGCCGGTTCGTGTCGGTGCCTGATCTCGCGGCGAGCCAGAACATCAACGCCATGTGGCTGATCGACGTCAACGGAGACGGGGACATGGACCTGGTCAACGTGACGGCGGCCGCCAACGAGCTCGGCGTCTGGCTCGGACGAGGGCAGAAGGGCTTCGCCGCCGAGCGGCGGTTGCCGCTGGACGAAGGGGTGTCGGTCGATCCGGACAACAAGTGGAACACCCGGGTCCTCGACATCGACGCCGACGGTGTGGAGGAGATCCTCGTCTACGAGTCGAACCTGGGCGGTGGCCGGATCAAGGTCATCGACTTCAACCGAGACGGGGTGAAGAACCTGATCGGCCCTGACCTCCTGTCGGAGGTGGAGGAGGGCCCGGGCCTGAAGCACGCGGTGCAGTACGCGACGAGCACGGACGAGTCGATCCGCGACGCGCGCCGCTTCGGCCGCGACGACGCGCGGGTGCGGGCGCTGCCGTATCCGGTGACGGTGGTGAAGCGGCACCTGACCGCGGTGGGCGCCGAGGCGCCGCGGGTGCGGGAGCTCCAGTACCACGCGCCGTACTTCAACGAGCGGGAGCGCGACTTCGCGGGCTTCGGGCAGTGCGAGGAGCTGGATGTTGGAGACGACAGCGCGGCGAGCGTCGTTCGCCGGCGCGTCTACCAGGTGGCGTCGGCGGCTGCGCCGGTGAGGCGCTTCTTCGGCGGCAAGCTGCGCACCGAGGAGTTCTTCGAGCCGCGGCTCTCGAGCGCGCAGGCGGCGCGGATCGCGGCGAGCGCGGGCGCGTGGCCGAGCGGCGTCGAGGCGGCGTCGCAGACGGCGGAGACCTGGAGCGAGGAGCCCTACGAGGTGGAGTCGCTGCACAGCGTGCACGAGGAGGCGTGGGCCCTTTTGCCCTCGGCGCCCGACCCGAAGACGCCGGCGTTCTTGCGACAGACCGGCACGCGCGACGTGCAGTGCAGCGGAGCGGGGTCGTGCGCGGAGGGGGCGACCGTAACGCAGACCAACACGTACGACACGACCTACAACCGGCTCGTCCGCCGGGAACAGTCGCTGCCCGCGGTCGCCGGGCCGAACGGGACGGAGCTGCCGGCGCGCCGCTACGTGAGCACATTCACGTACGACGCGGGCTGGGAGGCGCGCGGCGTGCTCACGGCGGTGCGGGAGCAGTCGCTGCTCGCGGGGCCATCGGGGCGCGTGCTGCAGAGGACATTGTATGAATACGGGCCCGACGTGCCGCTGCCGGTGCGCGTGACCCAGCCTCTCCTCATCGACGCCGAGGCGCTCGCCTCATTGCCCGCGGCGGTGAGCGCGCCGCTCCTCTCGTCGCGCACCCAGGTGCATGCGTCGCGGTACGACGCCTTCGGCAACGTGGTGGAGACCTCGGACGAGCACGGGCTCCTGATCAGGAACATCTATGACGCGACCGGCGTCTTGCTGGTCGGGAGGCAGAACGCCCTCGGGCACGCCGCGCAGTACTGCTACGGCACGGCGGGCTGCGCGCTGGCGTCGCTCGCCCCGCCGGCCGAGGGGCTCGTCCCGGCGCGGAGCCTGTTGCCCACGCATGTCCGGACGCCGCAGGGCGACGTGGAGCTCACCGAGTACGACGCGCGCCATCGCCCCGTTCATCGGGTGCACTCGAGCGGCGCGGAGGGCCGCTACGCCTACCGCGACGCTGGCGCGCAGACCCCCGCGCTGGTTCACATCGCCGATCGGCGCACGGCGGCGGACGCGGGGAGCGAGCCCGTCGAGCGCCTCGCCGCCTTCCGGGCGGATGGGCTCCCCGTCGGTCAAGCGGTGGAGCACGAGGAGGCAGGGGGCGCGCGCGTCGTCGCGTTCACCCGGCATGGGCGCCGCGGCGACCCGATCTTCGAGGCGCTCCCGTACTCGACCGCGGTGGGTATCGATACAGCCTTCGATGCCGGTCGATTCCCCTCGCCCGAGGGCGCGGCGCGCGGCACGAGCACGGCCTACGACGGGCTCGGGCGCGTCGTGGTCCGCACCGACGCCGCGGGGCTCGTGACGCGCATCGCACACCAGCCCTGGGGCCAGCGCGTCGAGGAGAACCGCGGCGGGAGCGATGCGCGCGTCGAGACGCGCCTCATGGTGGCACGCGGCGACGAGGTCTACGCGATCGTCGACGAGCTCGGCCAGGTGCAGCGCTACGAGCGCGACGAGCGCGGCAGCCTGCGTGCCGTCACGCTCGCGGGGTCCGGAGCCCCGCGCCGCATGGCCTACGACTCGGCGGGCAAGCTCGTGATGACGTCGCTCTCTTCCGGTCTCACGCGCCTGTGGGTCCGCGACACGCGCGGGCGGGCGACGGAGATGCGCACGTGGGATCGGGCGTTCGCGGCGTGGGAGAGCGTCGAGATGACCTACGACGCGCTCGACCGTCCGGCGGACATGTTCGCGTCATCCTCGTCGCGCCCGGAGGGCTGGGACGAGCGCTCCTTCCTCTACGATGGTCGAGAAGGCGAAGCGCCGCGCCCCGAGCTCATCGGGAAGCTCGTCGAGGCGACGACCTTCGATCGGATCAGCGGGCAGCGCGTCCAGGAGTCCTTCGCGTACGATCGCGATGGGCGGACGACGGCCCGGACGAAGTCCGTCGATGCCGGCGACGCGCGCCGCGACTACGAGGAGCAGTGGACGTACGACCTCGATGGGACGGTCGCCTCGTACCGCGATCCGTTCGGCAACACGCTGTCGTTCACGCGGACGCCCTCGGGCGAGCCGTCCTCCGTCGCCTGGTCGGCCGGCGATCGCGCGGCGGCGCCGCTCATGACGGACATCACCTATGATCCGCGCGGCCAGCTCGCGAGCTACCGCGTCCCGTCCACCCGCCTGCACCGGACGCTCGGCTATGATTCGAGCTCAGGGCTGCTCACGCACCTCAAGGCGTGCGTGGGCGAAGGGGCGGACCCCTGCGCGCTCGGGCCGCTGCAGGACGTGGCCTATGATCGCCGCGCCGATGGCCGTGTCGTCGCGGCGCGCGAGAGCGCTCCGGGCGCGGCGGGCTCCGGCGTCTCGTCGTACACGTACAGCGCGCGCGGCGAGCTGCTCGGCGCCTCGGAGGCGGGCGTGGCGCACACCTATGCGTATACGCCCGCTGGCCTGGTCGCGTCGCTCGGCGAGGGGGCGGAGGCACAGCCGTTCGTCGTCGAGGATGGGCGCGACGCGTTGCCGTTGCCCGAAGCGGGCCATGGTCAGCTCGACAGCTTTGGCCGGCTCACCGCGTTTGGGCGCCTCCGCAACGCCGAGTACGACCCCTGGGGCAGGCTCCGGCGGGTCGAGGTCGACGGCGGCGTCCTGGAGTACGGCTACGATTCTGCCGGCGAGCGGCTCTCCAGGCGGCAGCTCCGCCGCGAGGGGGACATCGAGGTCCCCGGGTCGCTCGTGGTGTATCCCACGCGGGCGACGCGTGACGACGGCGTAGAGCGCCAGAGCCTCGTCCGCGTCGGGGGCCACCGCGCAGTGGTGCTCGTCGACGAGGCGCGCGTCCTCTCGCTCCTCGACGACCAGCTCGGGGTCGTCCAGCGCGTGGTCGACGAGCGCGGCGAGACGGTCCTCACGGCCGACACGACGCCGTTCGGAGCGCTCGCGCGCGACATCCAGGCCGCCCCTCCGGGCCTCGGCAGCACCGAGCTCGTCCTCGCCTTCACCGGCCAGCTGCGCGATCCGGAGACCGGGCTCGTCCACATGGGGGCGCGCGACTACGTGCCAGCCATCGCGAGCTTCGCGACGCCGGATCCCTATGCGCTCGGCGACCCCGAGCTCTGCGCGAGGAGCCCGCTCGAGTGCCACCCCTACGCTTATGCGATCCACGACCCCGTCAACTTCGTAGACGAGTCGGGCTTCCTGGGGCAGTGGGCTAGCCGGCATCGGTCCACAGCGCGGCAGCAGCGGCAGCAGCAGCATCAGCAGCAACAGCGGCAGGCGCTGCACCGGCAGATCCTCGACGCGATCGGCCCTGCGAGCGGGGTGCACACGAATCGTGCAAGCGAGATCCCCTACAGGAACCCGCCGGAGATGTACACCACGGATCCCGGACACCCGACGGCGACGAGGTTCACGGGCTTCCATCAGCTGGACGCCACCAGGACGTACCTGTGGGTCGTCAGCCCAGCTGGGCACTTCCACGTGGCGCCCGAACGGCAGCGAGGGTTCCTGCGGAATGACGGTCGAGAGCACAGCGTCAAGCACGGCGATCTGACGCCTGGCAACCGGGGGCTCGTGCGTGGAGAAGCGCGCGCGGGTGGCGAGATCCGTTGGTACGATCATCCCTCCCCGCTCTGGCTGGTGGACCTCAACTCCAGCTATGCCTTCAACCGTACGGATGGCTTGACGCTGGTCCAGGACAGCCTGTCGGCCGTGCAAGAGCTCCTCGAGTTTCATGGAATCAATACGGACAGTGCCCTCTTCTATGATTCTTCGTCGAATTAGCAGCGACGCATCGGCGGGAGGGCCGCGGCGCGCAGCGCATCTCGTGACCTCTCTTGCTTGAATTTCTCAGCGGGCGCATCGGCGCGAAAGGGGTCGCGCGTCGATGCGCCCGTGGGAGAGTCTGGTGGTTCACTCGCAGATAGCGCCCCTCCGGGTCCGCTTCGACGCAGCCGGTCTCCGGGCGCCCTCGCTGCCGGAGCAGTCGCTCGCGTCGCGATAGAAGCGGCGGTCACGGCGAGCGCTGGAATCGCCGCGTGAGCGATTCGACGAGGAAGTCGCGGAACACCGCGACGCGATGAGGCAGGTATCGCGCGGACGGGTACACGAGGTGCAAGGGGGCGTCCGAGGCCATGTGCGACGGCAGCACGCGCACGAGGCGGCCCCGCGCGACCTCGCGGGCGCAGAGGATCATCGGGAGGAGGCCGACGCCGACGCCCGCCAGCACCGCGCGGCGCGCGAAGCTGAGCTCGTCGACGGCGAGCGGTCCCTCGACCTCCACCGTCTCCTCCCCCGCGGGCCCCGTGAGCCTCCACGCGGCGTGGTTCCGCGTCGCGCGGAAGAGGACGCACCGGTGCGCCGCCAGGTCGGCGAGGCTGCCGGGCACCCCGGCGCGCTCGAGGTAGCGCGGCGAGGCGTACAGCGCGTCCTCCACCTGCCCGATCTTCCGCGCGATGATCGAGCCGTCGCGCAGCGGCCCGGCCCGCAGCGCCAGGTCGAAGCCCTCCTCCACGAGATCCACGACGCGCCCCGTGAGGACGACGTCGACGCGGACCGCCGGGTGGCGCCGCACGAACCGGGCGACCGCCGGCTCGAGCATGGCGACGCCGACGTCGACGGGCGCGGTGATGCGGATCGGACCGCGCACCACCGACTGGAGATCGGCCACCATCGCGGCGGCCTCCTCGAGGCTCGCGACGCCGCGCGACGCCCGCTCGTAGAACGCCGCGCCGGCCTCCGTGAGCCGCACGCTGCGCGTCGAGCGGTGCAGGAGGCGCGCCCCGAGCGCCTCCTCGAGCAGCGCGACCGAGCGGCTGATCGACGACTTCGGCAGCCCGAGGACCCTGGCCGCCGCGGTGAAGCCCTGCTCATCGACGACGCGCACGAAGACGGCGATGCGGTTGAGGTCCATTGTTCGTCCCAGGAGAACAACCCGTTCTCGGACGCCTGTCTAGTGCATCCTCGAGCAACGGCGCATGGTGGCTCCTGTGACGCACGGCGCGCGCGCCCCGGATGAGCCGGGCGCGGCGGGCCCCTCTTCACGAAGGACGACGAGCCATGGACAACACGACCATCACCAGCACCCCGAGCGCGATTTCCTCCCAGGCCGCCCGGTGGACGATCGACGCGAGCCACTCGAGCGTCTCGTTCTCCGTACGCCACATGATGATCTCGAACGTGCGCGGCGGGTTCGCGGGCGTCGCCGGCGAGGTCACCTACGACCCGCGGCGCCCCGAGGCGTCGAGGGTCTCGGCCACGATCGACGCGGCGTCGATCCACACGCGCGAGGACAAGCGCGACGAGCACCTCCGGAGCGCCGACTTCTTCGACGTCGAGGCGCACCCGACGATCACCTTCGTCTCCAGGAGCGTCCGCCGCCGCGGCGAGGGGCTCGACATCGTCGGCGACCTGACGATCCGCGGCGTCTCGCGCGAGGTGACGCTCGCGGTGAGCGAGCTCTCGGGCGAGCACGACGATCCGTACGGCAACCGCCGGCTGGGCGCGGCCGCCACGACGAAGATCCGCCGCAGCGATTTCGGGATGAGCTTCAACGCGGTCCTCGAGACCGGCGGCGTCCTCGTGGGGGATGAGGTCTCGATCACGCTCGATATCCAGCTGATCAAGCAGGCGTGAGCGCCGGGGGGCCGTCGCCCGGCCCCGCGCGGTCCTCGGCAGCCTCCCGTCTGAATTTCAATTCTGCCAGGGGGTTCCCGGCAGCCTCCGGTCTGAATTTCAATTCTCCCGGGAGGCTGCCGGCAGCCTCCGGTCTGAATTTCAATTCTCCCCGGAGGCTCCCGGCAGCCTCCGGTCTGAATTTCAATTCTCCCCGGAGGCTCCCGGCAGCCTCCGGTCTGAATTTCAATTCTCCCGGGAGGCTCCCGAAGAGTCGTGTACCATGGCGACGGCCAGCGAGGCGCCGTCCCCGCGCTCCAGCGGGGCGCGCTCACGCTGGAATGACCCATGGAGAAGCGACGCATGCACCACCGCGGAGCGGCGCCCGATGCGGTCGGCGGGGAGCCGACGCCGCGCGCCGGGGAGAACGCACAGAAGAGCACCCCTCCGGACCTCACGCGGGACGAGCGCCCGAAGCGCGCCGAGAGCGCCCGCGCGAACGCCCCCGCCGCGCGCTCCCCGCGCCTCCGCTCCTGGATCGCCGCCGCAATCCTGCTGGCCGGTTGCGACCGGACGCCGGACGCGAGCCATGCCGCAGCGCCGAGACAGGGGCCTGTCTCGCGCGCCGTCCCGGGGTGCGGGGCGGCGATCGACGCTCCGGATGCATTTCGGACCGAAGCGACGGAGCGCCAGCAAGAGCACCTGCGCTTGCTCGGCCCCGACGGAGTGACACTCTCGGTCTCCTGTCTGCCCAAGCGCAGCTCGGGGCCGATGACGCTTGTCGAGCTCGCGCAGTGGGTGCTGAGCGACATCGTGAAGCTCGACCGCGCGAACGGCGCCGGGCGGACGAGGAAAACGGACGAGCCGCCGATCGACGGGCGCCCTGTCCTCGCGCTGGAGACCGATACGGACGCCGGCGGCAGGCGCTCGACGCTGCTGTTCACCGAACGGGCGCAGGTATTCTACTGGGTCGAGTACACCGCGCCCGCCTCCTCCTGGGACAAGGGCGCAGAGGGACGGACGACGCTGCTCCGGTCCTTTCGCGTCACCGATCCTGGTGCCGACCGCGGGCCGACACGCTGGTGGCACCCCGAGGTCAAGGAAGATCCCCGGACGCTGGCCGAGGCGCGGGCGGCCTTTCGCACCAAGGTCCGGAAGGGCAGGCCGGAGAAGGGGTTCGATGGGCTGCCCGCGCCCATGCCTCCGCGAGGGACGTTCGAGAAGGTGCACGTCAAGGGGCCGGTCGGGCGCCTGACGGCGTACATCACCCCGGACCCGAAGGACTCGCGCAAACACCCGGCCGTCGTCTGGGCGCACGGCGGGTTCGGCGGCATCGACCGCTGGTTCTGGGAGGCCGCTCCCCGGAGCAATGACCAGTCGGCGCGCGCGTTCCGGGAGGCGGGTATCGTGCTCGCCGTCGGCTCCTGGCGCGCCGAGAACGACAACCCCGGCGACTACGAGCTGTACTACGGCGAGGTCGACGACCTCCTCGCGCTGCGAGATCACGTGGCCAAGCGCCCGTATGTGGACCCGGATCGCATCTACCTCGCCGGCCATAGCTCCGGGGGTACCCTCGTGCTGCTGGCCGCCGAGAGGAGCGACGGCTTTCGCGCGGCGTTCTCGATCGGCGGGAGCCCGCTCTTCCGCGATCCAGCGAGCTACGATCCGTACGGCGGGGTGCCGTTCGATCCGACGGACGCCGCCGAGGTCCTCCTCCGCTCGGCCGCGCCGTTCGTCCGGTCGATCCGGCGTCCAACGTTCTACTTCGAGGGGAGCGGCTCCAGCCATGTAGGGCTCGCGCAGTGGATGGCCGACCGAGCCGCTCAGGCGGGCGTCCCGTTCCAGGCCTTCACCGCGATGCAGGCCGATCATTTCTCCATCCTCGCCCCGCTCACGGAGCTGCTCGCGAAGAAGATCGTCGCCGACACCGGCGCTGCGGCGAAGTTCGGCTTCACCCAGGAGGAGATCGATCGGCTTCGCGTGGAGGAGTGAGGGCGTGCACGGGCAAACCGCCGGTCGTGGTCAACTTTGCCCAGAGAGAGTCCACATGAAGGCGGGAAGGCGGGAAGATCATCAAGGTTTTCTTCCCGCCTTCCCGCCTTCATGTTCAAATTTGACCACTGCTCGTAGAGGGGTACGGCGGCCCTCGGCTGGGCGAGCGCGCTAGGACGTCGGTGGGCTCGCCGCGCGGCGAGCGCCGCCGCGGGCGGCCTTCAGAGCGACGCGACGGGAATGCGCGCGGCGCCCCCTGCGTCGATCCAGGCCGCGAGCGTCTTCAGCCCCGGGTGGATCGCCCGGAGCGCGGGGATGTCGACGTCGACGCGGAGCTTGATCGCGACCTCGACGACGCGCTCAATCAAGGGATTCTGGCGCAGCGCCTCGGCCGGAACGGTCGCATACGCGAGCGGCCGCCCCGTCGCGCGCCCGAGCGCGGCCGCCACCTCCTCGCCCGTGAGCACGTCGCCCGCGAGCTCGAGCGTCTGGCCCGCGAAGGCGTCCGGCGCCGCGAAGACCGCGGCCGCGATCGCGCCGATGTCGTCGGCCGCGATGAAGGGGATACGATGCCCCGGCGGGTAGAGGAACGTGAACGCGCCCGGCGTCGCGTAGAACTGCGGCTGAGTGAGCAGCTCGAAGAACGCGCCGGGACGCAGGAGGGTGAACGGCACGTCGAGCGAGCGGACGTACGCCTCGATCTGCCACTTGCTCTCGAAATGGCCGACGCCCGTCCCCGGCACGAGGCCGGCCATCGAGGTGTAGACGAGGTGCCGGACCCCCGCCGCGCGCGCGGCGTCGGCGACGTTCTTGCCGAAGCGCAGCTCGTCGTCCGAGGTGACGCCATACTGAGGCTGCCCCTCGCTCGGCTGCACGCTGAAGACGGCATCGGCCCCGCGGGCCGCGGCCTCGAGCGAGGCGCGATCGCCGAGGTCGCCGCCCACGACGTCGGCCCCGAGCCGGCGCAGCGCCGCGGCGGGCTCGCCGCTCGGGTCCCTGACGAGCGCCCGGACGCGAACGCCGCGCGAGAGCAGCGCTCGCGCGGCGCCGCCGCCCTGCTGTCCCGTGGCGCCCGTGACGAGGACGAGCCTCTCCTTGTTCGTTGTCATGACGAGCTCTCCCTTCGCAGGTGGGTCGTGGGCCCGCGGCGCCCCGGCGCCGGCCGCCCGCGCACGTCACGATAAGGGCTCGATAACGGACGGGCAGCGTTGTAGCGTCCATAAAAATGGTTCGATCGTCCAGCAGAGAGGACGCATGGACATCCTGACGGAGACGCTGCGCAGCGTGCAGCTGCGGAGCCAGATCTACGGGCGGCTCGAGATGAAGGCGCCCTGGGGCATGCGGGTCGACGGGCACGACGTGACGACCTTTTACGCGCTCTCGCGGGGCGGGTGCGTGCTCGACGTGGGCGGGCGCCGGCTGACGCTGGCGCCCGGCGATGTCGTCTTCCTGCGCGCCCGGCTCGCGCACGCGCTCCGCGATCGCCCCGGCTCGCGCGCCGTCTCGGCCGAGGAGGTGTACGCCCAGCGCGGGGGCCGCTGCGGCGGCATCGTGCACTACGGCGGCGAGGGGGCGCCGACGACGATCGTCGCCGGCGGCCTCCACTTCACCGACGCGCGCCTGAACCCGCTCGTCGCGAGCCTCCCCGAGGTCATGCACGTGAAGGGCGACGGCGGCGTCGCGACGCGATGGCTGGAGTCCACGCTGCAGTTCGTCGCCGCCGAGATGGACGCGGAGCTGCCCGGCCACGAGCTTGTCGCGGGCCGCCTGGCCGACGTGCTGTTCGTGCAGGCGCTGCGCACCCACGTCGCGGGCGTCACGTGCGAGGAGGCGGGGTGGCTGCGGGCCCTCTGGGATCCGACGCTCGGCGTCGCCTTGCAGCGGATGCACGAGCGGCCCGCCGACCCGTGGACCGTCGAGGCGCTCGCGCGCGCCGCGGGCGTGTCGCGCTCGGCCTTCGCCGCCCGCTTCAAAGGGGTGCTCGGCCTCGCGCCCCTCGAGTACCTGACGCGCTGGCGCATGCACCGCGCCGCCGACATGCTCGCCGACGAGGCCGCGAGCACCGCGGCGGTGGCGACCGCGGTGGGCTACGACACCGACGGCGCGTTCCTGAAGGCCTTCAAGCGCCACATGGGCGAGACCCCGGGCGCCTACCGGCGCAAGGCGCGCGCCCGGGAGAGCCGCTAGCTCTGCCCGCCAGGCGTGCGGCCAGGGGCGTTCAACGCGCCCGCCTGGCGGCCGCGCCGGGTGCGCCCGCGCCTCAGCTGCCGTCGAGGTGCCACGCGAGGCGAGGATCCGCCGCGCACGCGGACTGGACGAAATCCGCCATGAAGGCGGCGCTCTGAGCAGGCGAGACCGTGCCGAGCTCGTAGGGGACGCCGCCAATCTCGATCGCCAGTCCACTTCCGTGAAAGAGGCCGCTCAGCAACACGACCTTGGAGGCTGCATTCGTGATGACGGCGATGACCGGATAGCCCCGGCGGTGGGCATGGAGGACGCACGCGGCCATCAGGAGCCGGGTGAGCTGCTTGGCCCGGTGGGGCTTCTCCAGGTAGAGCCAGTCGACCTCGACGAGATCCTCGCGCCGGAGGTCGGTCCGCCCTGTCAGGGCACCCACGTCGATACGCTGCCACACGTCACGGATTACCCTCTCAAAGACGAAGGGGGCGCCGGAGGCGCGCATGATGCTCATCATCCCGACGGCGCGCCTCGAGCTCCCATCCACCGCCTCGACGAGGATGAAGTCGCTGCGGTCGAAGTCGGACTCGACGAGCTCCAGAGGGTCCTCGATCTCCGCCATGAACTGTTCCTGCAAGCAACGAATGGCCGGCTTGTCGGACTGGACTGCGAGCCGGATGATGTACTGTGTCATGTTGCCCCTCGTGCGACGAGAAAAGCCAAACAGCAAGTCGGTCGGACCGGTCCACAGCAAGAGCTGTGCCCGCGGGTCCGTGGCGACCTACCAGAGCGGCCGGACCGGGATCGCTCGCCTCCGGGACGGGTAGTGGACAACTTTGCCCAGAGCGAGTCCACATGAAGGCGGGAAGATCATCAAGGTAATTCTTCCCGCCTTCCCGCCTTCATGTTCGAATTCGACCACGACTCCGGGACGGGTCGCGATCAGCTGCGGGGCAGTCGCCCTCCCCGGGCGCGAGCGCGGAAATGGATGAGCGCGCAGCCACGCCTGCTCGGCGATAGCGCGCAGCCAGGGCTCCTCGCCGGGCACGTGTAACATGCGACGTGGCACGCGGCGCGTGGCACGTGACCTGTGCCACGTCTCATGTTACACGTGCCCTCCCCTCGCCGCCGCGTCGAGATCGGGCCGTTGCTCGATCGGCGGCATTACGGCGCGGCACGAGGTGAGGCCGCCCTCCCTCCCTCGAACGCCTCGGCGTGCGCGCTGAGCGACGATGTTCGCCGCGCGCTGCGAGGCGCGAGCGGTCTCTCCAGCGAAGATACGCCCCGTCCCTATCCGCATGTCCGACCCAGCTGCGGGCGTCACGCAGGCGACGAGATGCGCCTTCCCCAGACGGCACGGCCTGGCACATGCATTGCAAATCCTACGTGAGCCCGCCACGCAGCAAGCGAGCGCGCGATGGGGAGGCCGAGCTCAGGGATCCTGTCCGGCGCCCCGAGCTGAAAACTCAGTTCAGCGAGTGAAGCCAGGAGAATGCAGCCTTGGGAACAACGGCGAGCTCGATCAAGAGACACAAGTTCTCGAAAGACATCCTCAAAGACGTCAGGGCCTGCTACACGGCGGACAACTGGCATGGCCCCCTGGAGATCGTCAGGCACTGGCTGTTCATCTCATTTTGGGTCTGGTTTTCATGCTGGTCGTGGCGGCATCTCCCTCTGGCGGCGGGCGCCGCATCGTACCTCGTCGCGATCTTCTTCATAGGCGGGCGGCAGCGCGCGTTGGCGGGCGTGCTCCATCAGGCCTGCCACGGCACGCTCATGTCGAACACCAAGATAGGCTCCATCATCGGAGCGGCGCTCGCGGGACATCCTGTGCTTCAGAGCTACACTGGATACCGCCTTTCCCACGTGGTCAACCATCACGGTCGTTTCGGCGACCCCCAGCGAGATCCCGACTACCTCCAGTACCAGCGCGTCGGGCTGTGCGGGCCAAACCTCCAGCGAGCAAAGCTGCGCGACTATCTGATGAGCCTGGCTGGCCCACGCTCGACGTTGTCGTACGTTGCGTACCTGATTCGACACAGGATCTTGCACAAGGAAGAAGCGAGCTGGGAGCGCTACGTCAGGCTCGTCGGCCTCCTGACGATCGTCGCCGCCGCCGCGGCCACGGGGTGGCTCGGCGCGCTCGCGGCGTACTGGATAGTCCCGCTCGTCACCACGCAGGTCTGGATAGGGGCCGTCGCAGAGCTGCTGGAGCATTATCCGCTGATCGAGACCGCGTCGCGCGTCGACATACGCATGACGTGGAACCGAGATTACGGACCAGCCGAGCGGCTCCTGCTCGGAGAGGAGGAGGGCGAAGGATACCATCTGGTCCATCACCTCTTCCCCAGAGTCCCCCTCTGGCGCTTGAAGGAAGCGCACACCATCTTGAGGAGGGATCCTGCGTACGCCGAGCTGAAGCGTCCGAAGGGCCTGGCCGCGCTCTCCACGGTCTTCGCGTCGCTGCCCGGGCCGGAGATGGAGAGATCCGTCGCGAGCGCCTGACCAGGCGGGCGACCGGGCGCTCGGCTCGAGCCGGCGACGCGAGGACGCGCAGGCAGCGCGGCCGGCGAGCGCTCAACAACGATGACAAACCTTTACAGGATCGAGAGCAGGAACATGCTTACGCACACAAGAATCAGCGTTGAAGTGCACAACGAGTGGGATCCGCTGGAAGAGGTGATCGTCGGCAGCGCGAAGTTCGCACAGCTGCCCTATTTCGACCACGGGATGAACGCGATCGAGCCCAGCACGCGGCACATCCTCGAGTCGACCCAGGACCGAAGGTTCCCGGCCAGGGTGATCGAGGAGACCGAAGAGGATCTCGAGCGCTTCGTCGAGATCCTGGACAGGCTGGGCATCGTCGTCCAGAGGCCGAAGCCGATCGACTTCCCTGGCCTCGTCCGAACGCCGTTCTGGGAATCCGAATACTACTTTCCGTACTGCCCGCGAGACGTCCTGCTCGCGATCGGCGACACGGTCATCGAGTCACCGAACCCGTTCCGATCGCGGTACTTCGAGTCCATGGCCTACCGTGACATCATCGTCGGCTACTTGAGGCACGGCTCTCGCTGGCTCTCGGCGCCGAAGCCGTCGCTGAGGGATGAGCTCTACGAGACCAGCAACCCCGCTCAGCCGACCCTGCGAGAGATAGAGCCCGCCTTCGACGCTGCCAACGTGCTCCGCCTCGGGCGCGACATCATCTACCTCGTGTCATCCACCGGCAACGAGCTGGGCGCACGGTGGCTGCAGAGCGCGCTCGGGCCGGAGTACCGCGTCCATCCGTGCCGCGATCTCTATTGCGGCTCGCATATCGACACCACCCTGGCCCCCATACGTCCTGGCCTCGTGCTGATCAATCCAGAGCGCGTCAACAAGGACAACCTCCCGGCTCCGCTCAGGGGGTGGGAGGTCATCGAAGCTCCCGAGATGGAGGTCGTGCGCTACTCGGATCTCGCGCCGAGCGCGTCGATCTGGCTGGGGATCAACCTGCTGATGCTCAGCCCGCACCTGGCCGTCGTGGACGCAGATCAGACGCGCCTGATCCGCCTGCTCGAACGGCACCGCGTGGAGGTGGTCCCGCTGCGGCTGCGCCACGGCCGCACCCTCGGCGGGGGGTTCCACTGCGTCACGCTGGACGTCCGACGTCGAGGGAAGCTGGAATCGTATTGCGAATGAAGCACCTCATCTATCGACCAGGGAGCGCCGAGCGGCGATCGCCGCGGGCTCCTACGAGGTTCTGGTGAAAAGCAGCTCTAGGCTCCTCCTTACGAAGCCGGTCGCCGCGGAGAATGTGCCGGTAGTTCAGCCGATCTATCAGACCACGCTCTTCCGCATGCCGAGCTACGATGCCGCTGTCGGCGCGGAGCATGCGACGCGACCGAGCTCTTACTACACGCGCTGGGGCAACCCGACGGTCAGCTTCCTGGAGAAGCAGCTGGCGTCGCTCGCCGAGACGGAGACCGCGATCGGCTTCCCTTCGGGCATGTCGGCGATCACGACCGCGCTGCTCGCCCTCAACGACCCTGGCGACACGCTCGCGGTGTCGACCCGTATTTACGGCGACAGCCTCAGGTTCTGCGCCGAAGAGATGCGGCGCTTCGGCTACGAGGTTCGCTTCTTCGTGCCCGAGGAGTCGGAGCAGCTCGAGGAGCTGCTCCGACGCGGCTGCCGATCGGTGTACTTCGAGACGCTGAGCAATCCAGAGCTCATCTTGCCGGACTGCAAGCAGATTTGCCGGCTGGCCTCTCGGTACGGGGCGACGAGCATCTGCGACGCGACGTTCACCCCTCCCGGGGTCCTGGAGACCTCGACCCTGGGAGCCGATGTCGTGGTTCATAGCCTGACGAAGTACTTGAGCGGCCACTTCGCCGTCCACGGCGGCGCCGCGATGTGCTCGGACGCGCTCGCCGAGAAGATCTGGCGCAAGCAGACGCTGTATGGCTCTTGTATGGATCCGCACGCGGCCTGGCTCGTCTCCGAGGGTCTCAAGACGATTCATGTGCGCGTGGCGCAACAAAACGCGAGCGCCGCCCGCATCGCCGAGTTCCTGGAGATGCATCCCCGGGTCACGTCGGTTCGGTATCCGCGCCTGCGGTCGCATCCGCAGCACGACCGGGCGCGCGAGCTCCTCGGCGGCGGCGGGGGCGTCATCTCCTTCTCCGTGGCGGGTCCTGCGAGCAACATCGCGCGGCTCCTGGAGGCGCCCCAGCTCATCGGGCTCTCGGTGAGCCTGGGAGGGATCTATAGCGTCATCGAGCACGCCCAATCGATGTCGCACTCGATGGTCCAGGACGCCGGTGGGGAGGCCTCGGAAGGGAGCAGGCCGGCCGACGATCTCTTCCGCCTGTCGGTCGGGCTGGAAGACGCGGACGATCTGATCGCGGATCTCGCGCAAGCCCTCGCGAAGCTGAGCTGAGGCGCGGCCGTCAGGCCCGGTCAGCGAGGAGCGTCCTTCATCGCGTCGAGCACCCTCTCGATGTCGGCATGCGTCTTCCGCGGGTCGATGATGACGATCCGCACGGCCGGTTCGCCCTGGAACGTCGTGGGGACGACGAACCCCGCGCCCGAGGCGATCAGGTGGGCCGACCAGGCATCGTAGTCCGCCGCGGACCAGCCGCGGCGGCGGAACACGAGGACGCTCAGCTCGGGTTCGATGAGCAGCTCCAAGAACGGCCTCGCGCGGATCGCCTCCGCCGCCTGCTGCGTCAGCGCCAGCGTCGTCTCGATCGCCTCGGAGTACGCGTCCGTCCCGTGAACGGCGAGCGAGAACCAGAACGGCAGCCCGCGAGCGCGTCGGCTCAGCTGCAACGCGTAGTCCGCGGGATTCCAATCGGCGCCGTCGTTGATGGGATCCAGATAGGCCGCCGATTGGTTGTGCGCCGCCCTCGCCTGGGCCGGGTCGCGGTAGATGAGCGCGCAGCAGTCGTAGGGCGCGAAGAGCCATTTGTGTGGATTGACGGTGAAGCTGTCGGCCATCTCGATCCCGGCGAAGGCCGCTCGCTTGCTCGGCGCGGTCAGCGCCGCGAGGCCGTAGGCTCCGTCGACGTGCAGCCATGCGCCCCGTTCGCGGCAGACCTGCGCGACACCGGAGAGATCATCGATCAGGCCCAGGTTCGTTCCTCCCGCCGACGCGACCACCGCGAAGAGCCCATCGTCCCCCTGCGCCTCGAGCGCTCCCCGGAGGGTCGTGCTCGTCATGCGGTGGCGGCCATCGACGGGGACCTCGATCAGATCGACGTCCATGATGCGCGCCGCCTGCTTGATCGACGAGTGGCCGTCGGTCGACGCCGCCAGCTTCCAGCGGGCCGGCCGTGCCCCCTGGCGCCGCACGAGCGCTGCATGTCGCGCCGCATGGAGCGCCGAGAGGGTGCCCAGCGTCCCGCCGGGCACGAAGGTGCCCCCGGCTGCCGCGGGGAAGCCGGCGAGGTCGGCGATCCAGCGCAAGGCCTCGTTCTCGGCGTAGACGGCGCCCGCAGCTTCGAGCCAGCTGGCCGCGCAGAGCCCGGCTCCGCTCACGACAAGGTCGAAGAGCACCGACGCCTCCGTCGGTGCATGGGGGATGAACGCGAAGTACCGGGGGTGATCGGCCGCGACCGTCGCCGGCGCCAGCTCGTCGACCCAGCGCCGCAGCGCCTCCTTTCCCCCGAGGCCCGCTCTCGTGATCGTCTCCCCGGCCCGCTGCGCCAGCACCTCCGGCGCCACCGGGCCGCCGAGCGGCCAGGCGTCCCGATTGCGGCGCAATACGAGGTCGATCACTTGACGCGCCAAGTGCTCCGATTCGTCCGTCGAGCCATGCAAGGTCTTCGTCATTGCGATAGAAAGCAGGTGAACCCCAGCGGCGCTGGAGAATTCCATGGTTCTTATCCATCGGGAGATGGATGCCGTACGAGATCATCCTCGAACGGGCGCCTCGTTCCCGCTCCGAAGGTGATCTTTGCGGTGCCACGAGAGGCTAGAGCGCTGCAAATCGAGACGCAAGCGCCGCGCAGGATTTATCCCTAAGCATCTCAGGACGAATGCGCTCGCAGGGTGTCGCGCTCCCCGGCGCCCCTCCGGCGCGATGGCTTCAGGACGATCGCGCCGTCGCACCGAGCGTGACGAGAAGCTCATCGAGCTGCTCGAACGTCTCGCCCATCCCGCTGTACGCGCCCGAGGCCAGGGCGGCGTCGCGCGCTTGCTTCGATCGATAGAGCTCGTGCAGCACCTGCAGCGTCTTGCCGCCTCTCTCCTCGAGGGTCACGGTCGTGACGGCGCCATCGTCGCCCGCTTCGTCGTTCGTCCACACGATGCGCGAATGCGGTGTCACTTCGAGGTACGTGCCGAAGAACGCCATCGGCTGCGCGGCATCGTGACCAAAGACCAGGCGGTAGCTGCCGCCGGCGCGAATATCCGCTTCGTAGGAAAGTAGAGGCACGGGCATCGACTTCGGTATCCACCACCGCCTGAACAGCTCCGGCGTGGTCCACGCCTGGAACACGATGCGCGCCGGGGCGTCGAAGGTCCGTGTGACGACGATCTCGCGATCGGACTTCGGTTCCACCGTCGTGCGATTACTCGTCAATTTGGGCTCACTCTCTTTACTTGCGTCCATCGACGTTCTCCTTTCGTTTCAGCTCCTCGATGACCTTGTCCAGCTCGTCGAAGCGCGCGGCCCAGATCTGGCGGTACCTCTCGATCCACGCCGTCTCTTCGTCGAGCCCCCGCGGGCCGAGCTTGCAGGTACGCACGCGGCCGACCTTCTCGGTGGTGACGAGCCCGGCCCGCTCGAGCACGCCGACGTGCTTCTTCATGCCCGTGAGGGTCATGTGAAACTTCTCGGCGAGGTCCGTGATCGAAGCGTCGGCTCGTCCGAGCTGCTCCAGAACGCCGCGCCGGGTCGCGTCGGAAAGCGCGGCGAAGGAAGCGTCGAGGCGGGCACTCGAAAACTGAACCATGTGGTTCAGCATCTAACGCGCGCGTCGGCGTCGTGCAAGAGGAGATCGAGCGCGTGCTCCGTCGCGAGCCGACTTTGCTTCAGAAATTTGCGACCATTTGCAGTGACAGCGGAATGCGGCTCGGCGCCGCCACCCCGCCCCGCCGGGCCAACGCGGCCCCCACCGCGGGGGTACGGGGCCAGCAGGCGGTTGGACTACCTGATCCCCCCTGCGTCCGACGCCACAGAGCCAGGTGCACTACGCCTCATCATTTTCCCGCTGTAGTTTCGCAGGGCCCCCTCGTTCGCGCTGCAGCCGCTTTGGCTTTGACTCCGTTCCGTGGAATAGCGGCTACCGACTGCGGGCGCGCCGGGGGCGCGCCGCCGCGGCACGTTCCGGGTCGCTCATGGCGAGATGAATCCATTGCATGGGGTCTATGATGCCATTTCATTAGAATCACGCCCCCCGGTGAGCCATGAATATGGAGCATACGAGCCGCTCGCGGCCTCACCCTTTCGCCTTGCTGCGCTGCGCTTCCTCGCGCTGCGATCCGGCTCGATTTGCCTGCGCGTCGAGACTCTAATGGCGCTGAGAGTCTGAAACGAAGAACCCGGGTTCGGTCGACCTGCTCACTGCGCGTGAGCTCACCAAAAGTGTATGCCGACCGAAGTAGGAGCGACGATGCAACGAGTCACGGTTTCGATGATGTCGGCCTTCTCTTCTTCATTGTACCTCGCGGCACCGCTGGTTCTCCTCGCGTGCGGTGCGGACGCATCCGGCGAGGCGGACGTCGTCTCGGAGGCGCATGCGCTCGCAGGCGGCGGGCATTGCGCAGCCGGTTTGCTGCAGAATCCGGAGACGCAGCGGTGCGCGCCGATCGCCGATCGCCGCGCTGAAGCGCAGCGTGCCGCCGCGCGCAGGCCGGAGCGGCTGCCGCCGAATCTCAAGGCGATGCGCGGTACGGCGGACGGCGCGCCGCGCGCGGCGCGCTCGCGCGAGATCGTCCCCGACCACGTGCCGGGCGGGCTCGGCGCGGGCGTGAGTTACAAGAGCGGCGCGCTGCCCGTAACCGAATCATCGACGCTCTACACACACATGATCGTGTATCCGGAGGGTCTCGGCTTCGACGTACCGGCGGATTTGTTCACGACGGCCACGAATCGCACGGAGAAAACCGTCGAGGTCGTCGGCTGGTACCGCGAGGCCAGCGTGCATCACATCGGCGTTTTCGACTGGTCGTGCTCGGCGACCGATCCGTGCGCGGGCGGTCAGACCGTGCCCTCCTGGATCTGGACGCGACCATTCAGCGACAACACCTGCCAGCTCACGCAAATGGCGGACGGCGCCGGCGTGAACCACGAGACGCTGTACTACGCCAATGCCACCGTCTCCACCGCGAGCGGCTGGGAGAACCGCGTTTTGTTCTGGAATTATTGCACGAGTCAGTGGGATCTCGAGTACGCGCACGCGTTCACGGGTCCGCAACAAGACTGCAGTGTGACCGGCTGCGGCTGGTGGGGCCCGATCGTCGAAAACTTTTCTCCGCTCGAGGATCAGCCGTTCCCGCAGCTCGGCTTCATCGACACGAGCCTCGTTCACGACGGCGTGACGAGCCTTTTGCCGCCGAGCGAGACGGACTTCAACGGCCCGCCTTCGAATTGGGACCTGTGTTTCATCGATCCGAATACGTCCTGGACGACGAGCCAGATCCCGTGCGGCGCGAGCACGACGCCGTGGACCGCGACGCTCACCGTGACCAGCAATTGGAACACGGGCTATTGCGCGAGTGTCGCGGTTCACAACGGTGGCACGACCGCGATCTCCTCTTGGTCCGTGTCGCTCGCGATGAATCAATCCACGCTAACGAGCAGCCACAGCGCGAACTTTCACGCGGCTTCCGCCGGTCAGTATCAGGTCACTCCGCTGAGTTGGAATGCGAACCTCGCGCCCGGAGCCACGACCTCGTTCGGCTTCTGCGCGAACAAGACCGGCACAAACTACACGCCGACCGCCACCACGCCCTGAGCGCCGTGAAGCATCTCCGCTCGGCGCAGCGGAGTGCTCGATGATCACTCGTCCCGGCACGGACCGGCGCAGCCTCCGGCGGCGAGTTTGCCGGCCCGGAGCCGGGACGCGAGATCATCGACTCGAACGGGCAAGTGGTTCTCCCGAGATTTGATAACGGAGCGCGCCGCACGCACGTTCGCGTACGGGTTGCCCTTGGCGGGCTCGCTGGCGAGCACCTTCGCGTCGAGCTTCAGGTTCTTCTGCGCCTCGAGGAAGTAGTTGCCGTTGATGCGTCGCGCCCGAGCAACACGAGGGGCCGCGATTGCTGCCCACGCAGCAGCGCGCTCCCCCCGGTTCAGCGGATTGAGGAGATGTCGAGTCGCTCGGTGCCTGATCCGGGGCGGCCCTACGGCGTGCAGTAAGCGACGGTGCGCCCGCCCTGCTCGGCCGTGGCGCAGCCGGTGTATCCCGCGGCGCGGCAGTCGAGCGCCGCCGGCTCTCCCCAGCTGCAGTACCGGAGGACGGCGCCGTCGCACGCCTCGTCGCTGCCGAGATCGCACGCGCCGCCGACCAGCCCGCAGGAGGCCGCGCCGGCGAACGGCCCGCTCTGGACGAAGCCGCAGCCCTGGCCGGCCGGCTCCAGCGCGGCGCAGTCGCGGCGGCCCAGCTTGCCGCCCGCGCAGGTCTCGAGCACCGCGCCGTCGCACCGCTGCGAGAAGAAGGAGCACGCCTCGCCCGTGCCCACGCACCCGAGCGCGCTGCGCTGCTCGTCGAACCCGCAGGTCTCCCCCGCGATCGAGAAGACCTGCTCCCCCTCACGGCCGTTCACATGGACCAGGTTGTACTGGCTCGGACAGTGGACCCGCGTCAGGAAGCCGGCAGGGCTGCACTCGACGAGCACGTCCGCGTCCTCGGGATCGCACGCCGCCGGCGTGGTGGCGTAATCGCACGGCTCGGCGCCGCACCCGGCGTTGAAATCGGACATGCAGGAGAGCCCGGCGGCCGCGCAGTCCATCGCGGCGAGCGGCGCGCCCAGGTCGTCGCAAATCACCCAGGTGTCGCCCTCGCACAGATCGGCGCCGGCCCGCTCGCTGCACGCCGCGCCGAGCTCCTCGACGGCCGGCGTGCACGCGCGGACGCCGGCGCAGTCGGCCGCCGCGAGCTTGCAGTCCATGGCCGCGAGGCCGAGGCGCCTCGCCCCGGTGGTCGCCCAGGCCCACCGCTGATCGAGCTCGTGGCCGAGGCAGGCCTGGAGTCCCACCGGCGCGCCGCCGTCGGCGTCACATGCGTTGATCCGCAGGCACGCCTCGACGCGCGGGTCGAGCTCCGCCGGGCCGCCGCCGCCTTCACCGCCGCCTCCGCCGCCGCTGCCCCCTCCCCCGCCGGCGCCGCTGCTCGTGCCGCCGGGGCCGCCGCCGCCCTTGCCGTCGTCGTCGCCGCAGGCCAGGAGCGAGAGGCCCAGCAACATCATGCTCACACAACGTGAGGTGTAGATCGAGATCATGGCGTGTCTTATCACGATGGCCAGATCCGATGGCTGCTGTCAGAGGGACATCGACGTTCCTCGATCGCGCCTGCCTGCGGCGCCCGGCGCCGCGGACCGGCAGCGGCTCGCTCCGCGGGCGTTCGGGCGGCCAGCGCCTCGCGCCAGCACAGACGGAACCCCTGCGTCGCGTGGGACGCAGATGCGTCAGCCGAGGACGTCCGCCATCCCCCCGCGAGGCACCCGGATGCGGGTTGGCCGACCCTTTGCTCCGCTCATCCAGCCTCATGCCTGGACACATCTCGTGTATGCTGGCCTGCGTTCGCCATGGCTCATGATCTGCTTCCTGCGCTGATCGGCTCCCTCGTGGAGGCGACCTGCTTCGAGGACGCTGCCACGGCGGTGCTGCGCAAGATGCTCGGTTGCGCCGAGCAGGCCCTCACGGCGACCCCGCGCGGGCGCCTGCTCCGTGGGGTGGTGCACCTCCGGCCCGAGGGCGGCTATCAGCGCCTCTTCGGCATCGAGCACCGCAACGGCGCGCGGGTCGAGGGCACCGGCTATCTCACCTCGGCGAGCGTCTGGCGCTGGCTCGTCGAGCACCGCTGCTCGGTCTCGATCGACGTTCAGCTCGGCGTGCTCCGCCCCTGGCTCCCGGACGGGGCGGCCGCGCTCGTCGAGCGACGCGGCGGCGCCGGTCTGCCCGGCGACGAGACGCGCGACCGGATGCTCGAGCGCGACGCCACGCACGTGCACGTGGTGCCGCTGCGCGCCCCCGGCGGCGCCGTCGAGGGGATGGTCGCGCTCGAGGCCAGCTGCAAGGCGGCCGCCGGGGGCGAGCCGATGTGGCGCGGGTGCTACGAGCAGCTCGAGCTCCTCGCCAGCATCGCGGCGCCCTACCTGCGCGCGCTGCCGCCCCGGCCGGCAAGCCCGGCGCGCGTCGACGAGTTCCTGCCGGTCGTCGGCCCCACGACCGGGCCCCTCATCGACCTGCTGCGCGTGTTCGCCCGGCAGGAGGAGACCATCCTCATCAGCGGCCCGACCGGCGCCGGCAAGTCCCGGCTCGCGCGCTGGTGCCACGAGCAGTCGGGGCGCGTCGGGCAGCGGTTCGAGACGCTCGACCTGCTCAGCGTCCCCGAGGACCTCCAGATGGCCGAGCTGTTCGGCTGGAAGCGCGGAGCCTTCACCGGGGCGGTGCGGGACAACCCGGGCGCGATCGCGCGCGCCGCGCAGGGGACGCTCTTCATCGACGAGGTCGACAAGCTCTCGCTCAAGGCGCAGGCCGGCCTGCTCCACGTGCTCGAGGAGCGGCGTTACCGGGCGCTCGGCGACGAGGGGGGCGAGCGCCGCGCCGACGTGCGCTTCCTCATCGGCACCAACGAAAACCTGCGCGCGGCCGCGCGCGACGGCCGCTTCCGCGAGGATCTCTACTACCGGATCAACGTGCTGCCCGTCCGGCTGCCGCCGCTCGCCGAGCGGCTCGACGAGCTGCCGCTCTGGGCCGACTACATGCTGAGCCGCCGCCACCGCGAGGGCGGCGCGCACGGCGCGGCGCGGCTGGCGCCGGAGGCGGTGGCGCTCCTCTGCGAGGTGCCGTGGCCGGGCAACCTGCGGCAGCTCGACAACATCATCCGCCGCGCGTACGCGCTCTCGGTCGCGGAGCGCGGCGGCGCGGGCGGCGAGCTCGCGCTCGATCGGAGCCACCTCGCGCGCGCCCTCGCCTACGACGGCGCGCCGGAGACCGGCGCGCTGCTCGCCCAGCTCTGGCGCGCGGCGCACGCCTTCGTCCTGGAGGCGGAGCGGCGCGCGCGCGGGGGGGAGCCGCTGTCGCTCGATCTCAGCGAGGGCTTCCGCGGCCTGGTGCTCGGCGCGGCGCTGCAGCGCGCCGGCAGCCGCGAGGAGGCGTTCGCGCTCCTCGGCCAGCAGCAGCTCGTCAAGAACCGCAATCACCACCGGGCGCTGCGGCGGGAGCTCGATCGCGTCCGCGAGCTGACCGAGGCGCTCGGCGGAGAGATCGATCGCGACCTCGTCGCGCTGCTGAAGGAGGATGTCGAGGCGCCGTCGGAGGGGCGCTGATCCGCGCTGTTCCTTGAGGTTTACCGCCGCGCAGCGCCGCCAGGCTCGAGGCGCCGCGGCCGTTCGTCGCTCGCCGAGGGTCGTCCGTGGCCCCTCCGGGCCCTCGCCCGGGAAACGCCGGGCATGTCACCACAACGAGGCCGGAATGCATCAGGGCAGTCCGTTGCTGGCCGCCGAATCGACGTTCGCGGGGCGATACGAGATCGTCTCCGAGCTGGGCGCAGGCGGCTTCGGCAGGGTCTACAAGGCGCGGCAGCTCACCACCGGCCAGACGGTGGCGCTCAAGATCATGACGCTGCCGGAGCGCGGCGACGCGGCGGCGATCGAGCGGCGGATCGCGCGGTTCCTCCGCGAGGCGGAGCTCTGCGGGCAGCTGCGTCACCCCAACATCGTGACGCTCATCGACGCGGGGCGCGCCGGCAACGAGCTCCTTTACACCGTCTTCTCGTACGTGCCCGGCGAGACGCTCGAGGAGGTGCTCGCCCGGGAGGGCGCGCTCGCGCCCGCGGAGGCGAGGCACCTCATGGTGCAGGTGCTCGACGCCCTCTCGTGCGCCCACGCCCAAGGGGTCATCCACCGCGACCTCAAGCCGCGCAACATCATGGTGCTCCCCTCCGGCGCTCGCCGGAACGCGGTGGTGCTCGACTTCGGCATCGGCGTGATCGCCGGGGCGAGCGGCGGCCGGAGCGCGCGCCTGACGGCCACCGGCGAGACGCTCGGCACGCCCGGCTACGCCGCGCCCGAGCAGCTCCGCGGGCTCGAGCCGACGCCGCGCGTCGATCTGTTCTCGTGGGGGCTCGTCTTCCTCGAGTGCCTGACGGGCGTGCCCGTGTATGCCGGCGGCTCGGCGGCCGACATCCTGTACCAGCAGCTCAACCCCGCCCCCGTCCCCATCCCGGCCGCGCTCCAGGGGCACTGGCTGGGGGCGCTGCTCCGCCACGTGACGCAGAAGGACGAGGCTGCCCGCGAGGCGAGCGCCGCGGCGCTCGTCCCGGCGCTCGACGCCTGCGACGTCGCGGCGCTGTCGCGGGACGCGATCGCCCGGGGAGCCGCCTCCGGCGAGCCGCAGGACACCCCGGTCGATCCGCTCGGGGGAGGGTCGGCGGCCGGCGCGCCGCGGGCGTACGCGTTCTTCGCGCCGACCGTCACCCACCCGCCCGACGCCGCGACGCTCGCCACGCTCGACGGCGAGCGGCGGCAGCTCACCGTGGTCTGCTGCGCGCTCGACGCGATCGCCGCGACGCCCGAGGGGCTCGACGTGGAAGAGATCGACGGGCTCTTGCGCGCGGAGGTCGCCGCCTGCGCCGACATCGCGCGCAGCCACCGGGGGCACGTGGCCGCCGCGCTCGGCGATCGCGTGCTGATCTACTTCGGCTACCCGCGCGCCGAGGAGGACGACGCGCGGCGCGCCGCCCGGGCGGCGCTCGCGATCGCGGACGCGGTGCGCGCCAAGAACGACCGGCGCGCGGCGCCGGGCGCGCGGATCGAGGTGCGGATCGGCGTCCACAGCGGCGTGCTCGTCGCGCAGGACCTCCGGGGCGGCTCGGCGCCCGGCGTGGGGGAGACGCCGCGCACCGCCGCGCGCGTCGCGGCGCTCGCGCCGCCCGGCGGCGTCGCGGTGTCGGCCGAGGTCCGGCGGCTCCTGCGGGGCGCGTTCGAGTTCGAAGGCGGCGAGGGGCCGCAGGCGGATCGCGCGGGCGCGTCCGGGAAGACCTTCGTCCTCCGCGCGGCGTCGGATCGGCCGCCCACCCCGGACTCCATCAGCAACGAGGCGCCGCTCGTCGGCAGGGAGCAGGAGATGGCGATCCTGCTCGAGCGCTGGCGCCGCGCGCGCGCGGGCGCGGGGCAGTGCACGATGATCAGCGGGGAGCCCGGCCTCGGCAAGAGCCGCCTCGTGCGCGAGCTGCGGGCGCGGGTGGCGCGCGAGCCGCACACCTTCGTGGAGTGCCGCTGCGCGCCGGACACGCAGCACAGCGCGCTCTTCCCGATCGTCGAGATGCTCGCGCGCATCCTGGAGCTCGATCACGAGGCGCCGCCGGACGCCCGCGTCGCGCGGCTCGAGGCGCGCCTCGCGGGCCACGGCTTCACGCCGCCAGAGGTGATGCCGCTGTTCCTGCCGCTCCTCTCCCTCCCCGTCGCGCCCCCTTACGCCCCGCTCGACGTCTCCCCGCAGCGGCGGAAGGAGATGACGCTGAACGCCGTTCTGTCGCTGCTGTTCGCGATGGCCGAGGAGCGCCCGCTGATCTTCGTGGCAGAGGACTTGCACTGGGCCGAGGCAACAACCCTGGAGCTGCTCACGCTGCTCGTCCAAGAGGCTCCCTCGGCCCCGGTGTCCTTGATCATGACCTCACGCCCCGAGTTCTCGATTCCCTTCCCTACCGCCGGTGTCCAGCACCTCTCCCTCAACCGCCTCGAGCGCGCCCAGGTCGAGCCGATGATCACGGCGCTCCTCGGCGGCAAGGCGCTTCCCGCCGAGGTCCTCGATCAGGTGCTCGACCGCACCGACGGCGTGCCGCTCTTCGTGGAGGAGCTGATCTGGATGCTGGTGGACACAGGCGCGCTCGTGGAGGGGGAGGACAGGTACGATCTGGCCCGTCCGCTCGCGCAGACGGAGATCCCGAGCACGCTGCGCAACCTGCTGACGGCCCGCCTGGATCGGCTGGGTCGCGCCAGGGAGACAGCGCAGGTCGCGGCGGCGCTGGGCCGGGAGTTCAGCCTCGACGTGCTCTCGGTCGTGAGCCCGCTCGGCGCCGCCGCGGTGCAGGAGGATCTCGACCGGCTGACGGACACTGGCCTCGTGTACCGCAAGCGCCGGATCAAGAACCCGAGTTACGTGTTCAAGCACGCGCTCATCCGCGACGCGGCCTACGACAGCATGACCCGCGCGACCCAGCAGGCCATGCACAAGCGGATCGCCACCGCGCTGGAGGCCGAGTTCCACGATCTGCCGCGGGAGAGGCCCGATCTCGTGGCCCGTCATTGGTCCGACGCGGATCGCCCGGACAAGGCCGTCGGGTACTGGCACGACGCGGCGAAGAAGGCCTCCAGCGCGTCGGCGTACACCGATGCGCTGCACCACATCGCGCGAGGGCTCTCCGATGTCGGCCTGCTCCCCCCCGGAGCAGCGCGCGACGACCAGGAGATGGATCTGCTCCTGACGCGCGGGGCAATCCTGATGTCCAAGGTCGGTTATAGCGATCCGGAGGTGGAGCGGTCGTTCACGCGGGTCGTGGAGCTCGCCGCGGCCGGCCAAGCGTCCTCCGAGCGCGCCTTCGTGGCGCGGCGGGGGCTCTGGTATTTCCACAACACGCGCGCTTCCTTGCCGGAGGCGCTGCGCCTCGGGCGCGAGCTGCTCGCGATCGCCGAGCAGGATGGGCGGCCGGAGCGGCTGCTCGGGGCGCACCAGGCGCTCTGCATGACGAGCTTCTGCATGGGGCGCCTCGCGGACGCCGTCGCGCATAGCCGGAAGTGCGACTCCATCTACGTCTTCGAGCGGCACCGCGATCTGGCGGTCATTTACGGCGACGATCCGCTGCTCTCCTCGCTGTCCTTCGAGGCGCTGGCCGAGCTCCTCCTCGGGCACGTCGACCTCGCCCTCGCCCGGAAGCAGCAAGGGATCGACCATGCAATGCGGCTGGGATACACGAGCCGCATCGCCGGCATGCACGGCCAGGCGGCGTGGCTTCACCTGGTGCTCGGCTGCACGGGCACGGGCGCGCCGCTCCTCGACGGCGCGCGGGAGCACGCTCAGCAGGCCATCACGGTGGCGCAAGAGCACGGCTTTCCGTTCTGGGAAGCCTACGGGCGCATGATCGACGCCGCGGCGCGCGCCCTCTCGGGGGACGGCGGGGGGATCGAGCCTCTCCGGCGCGGCATGGCGATGTGGCGGCGGGTGGGGGCCGAGCTCGGCACGATCTGGCAGCTCACGTTCCTCTCCGCGGCGCTCCGGCTCCAGGGGGACTTCGGCGGAGCGCTCCGAACGCTCGACGAGGCGACGGCGCACTACGAACGCACCGAGGAGCGTTATCTCGAGCCGGAGGTCCACCGCCAGCGGGCGGAGATCCTCCTCTCGCCGGAGAACCCTCGGCGCGACGAGGCCGCGGGCGAGCTCGAGCTCGAGCGCGCGCTCACCCGGGCGAGGGAGCTCTCGGCGCGGTGGCTCGAGCTGAGCGCGCTCTTGAGCCTGCACCGCGCCCGCTCGCGGCGCGGCGGGTCAGGGGGGGCGCGCGCCGAGATCGCGGCCGCGCTCGCCGCGATCGACGGCGATGATGCCTCCGCCGCCGCGCTCCGCGAGGCGCACCGTATCGTCGCAGCGCCGGCGTGAGCGGGCGGCGGCGGACGTCCGCCGCCCGCTCAGAAGAGCCCTGATGGCCAGCTGGTGCCGAGATAGGCCTTCGCCGAGGGACCCTGGTCCTCGTCCCAGACCAGCTTGATGTCGAGGAAGCGCAGGAAGCGCCGCGGCCAGGCCTCTCCAGCGACCTGCTCGCGCGACTCGCCCGGCCACCCGGCGACGGCGGCCGCCTTGGCCGGGTGGCAGAGCCCGGCTTCCACCAGCCGGTCCAGGATCGCGCGCCGGCGCGGATCCTGGCAGGGGCCGCGAGCGACCTGCTGCTGGCTGAACGCGAGCCCCAGCGATGCGCGCCCGGGAGCGTCGTAGTTGGCCAGGTTCAGATCGAAGTACACGTCGTCTCCGGTGTACGCCTCCGGATACAACGCCCGCTGAGCTCGCTCCAGCGCTGCCAGCTCGCCGCTCCATCCGATGGCCTTCAGGTACGGTGAGAGCGCGGCGCGCGGCACCTTGCCGTAGAGCTTCACCGCCTTTGGATCGCGGCCCAGCATCACCGAGAGGTGGATGAGCCGCCCCCCTCGCGGGAGGGCGGCGAAGCACCGCCCGAGCGCGCCGCTGAGGCGCGCTGACGCGGGCACGCCCAAGAGGTCGAGGACCCGGTGGACGGTGTCGATCTCCTCGTCGGGCCGAGGCGCACCGAGGGGCTCGAGCGGTCGCGCGTACCCCGACACGAGGCACACGCTCACGCACGGCGGCGCGGCCGCCGGCCCGCGCACGTCGTCGAGCTCGAGCCACACGGTGGGGACGCGCGGCCAGAGGGGCGCCTCGGGGCCGGACCAAGCGGCCCCGAGGCGCGCGACGGGGAGCCAGGCGTGGCGCTCCTGCTCGGTCCAGCTCCGCGAGCGCTCCTCGAGATCCCGGAACACCCGGGTGCCCTGCGGCCCCGGCCGATCCAGGGCGACGAGGAAGTCCACCTGATCGTCCGCTGGACCGAGCCGCCACTCGACGTACTGCGCGGTGACGTCGCCCTCGAGGCCCGATCGGAACAAGCGCGCGTGGGCCCTCGCTCGATCGAAGCCGACCTCGGCGGGCATCCGCGCGGATGCGACTGTCAGGATGTCGTTCATCGTGTCCTCACCTTCTCCGGCCGGACCGCCTACCAGGCCGAGTACACGGGGCCGAGGAGCTCTGCCTTCACGACCGCCAAGATGGCGTTCAGCTGGCTGTGGCTCAGCTCCTTGCCGTTGCCCGGCGACGCCAGGGCCGCCACCGCGACCTCGGTGCCCGGGAAATGGATCTGCACGCCGCCGTCGAAGGGCTTGCGCGACGAGCTCCCGCCGTCGCCGGCGTAGACAGCGTAGAGGAGCCCCTGCATCGGCGACTGGTGCGTGACGTAGCGCGTGTCGTACATCAGCCGATCGGGCACCCGGATCAGCTCCTGCCGCACCAGCACGCAGATCTCATCCGCGAGCTCGGCCGTCGGCTTCGCGCCGGGCTGCAGGCCGACCTTGTTGCAGATATTCGCCGCCTTGGCGGAGAGGGAATACTCCTTGTAGGCGGGCTTGGGATTATTGCGGATCCGCTGCTTCTCTGCCGTGTCGTTCGAGTAGAGCGCATAGAGGAATGAGAGGGTCGGATGCTTCGGGTTCGCGTAGCTCATGGTGAGCCTCCTTCACTGCTCCGTGTTGACGATGGGATTCCAGGCAGCCCTGGCGGCCTGCCAGAGGAAATCGGCGCAGCCTTCCGCGAAGCGGACGTCGCCCTCCTTGGCCATCGGGCAGGTGTCCGTGTCGCAGTCCATGCAATCGGTCGCCGGGGATTTGAACACGACCCCTTTGGCGCGCGCGTGGCACTCGAAGCAGGAGATGTCCTGCCGGTCCCACTCGATGACGGCGTTCGCCAGCCGAGCGGGCCTGAGCCCGTCGAGCGGGACGTGGGTGGGCTTCCCGTCGAGGGAGCACGCCACGTACTCTCCGCTGTCCCGGCGCTGGGCGCCGATCAGCTGGTAGTGCTGGAGCACGTGCCCGCGCTGCGCGAACAGCGCCCGCACCTCGTCGTTGAGGGCCGCCACGCCCTCCGGGATCGGCGTCAGCCGCTCGATCTGGGTCCGGCGCGGCTGGCCGGGCGCCGGCTGAGGGCACTTGTTCGGGACGCAGTCCTGACACGACGGATCCCGGAACAGCGGCGTGCGCCAAGGCTCGGACGGCTCGAGGTTGTCGACGTGCTCGAACGTCGCCCAGAACCATGACCCCTTGGTCATCAGGGTCCTGGCGACGATGTGCATGGCCACGAGCCCGTGCTCTCCGTCCTCGTGGACGATGAAGCGACCTGGGTCGTCGGACGGGCCCAGCTTTTTCCACGCCAGCTTGAGGTGCACCAGCGGCTCGTTCGCTCCTCCAGGGTACTCGCTGGCGCAGTTGGGATACCGGCCCCACGTGGAGTTCTGCTCGCTGAGCCCGAAGCAACGGGCCGAGCCCGGGTCTTGGCACTCGGGCGCGAAGCACTGGACTGCCAGCTGGCCAGCAATATCGTTCACGCGAAGGTTGGCCACGAACTGCTGGTACGAGCGCTCATTGATGCGCGCCTCGAACTTCACGGGGTTCCCGCTCTGGTCCCACACGGGGTTGTCGCGCGGCGGCAAGGGGTCGGTCCACCCCGACGACATCACCTGCTTGACGTTCACGTCCTGGCACTCCTCTCCATCGTGAGGCGCGTCGCGCTCGAACGCCTCGGAGACGTCGTGCCACGTGCACCACAGGGGCACGCCGGCGCCGGAGAGCTGCGGCGCCGGCTGGGTCGCCGCGCCGACCAGGTCCTTGCAGCTGCCGGCGCTTCCGGAGCTCTGGGGTCCAGTCGCGGTGTGTGGCCAGTTGGTGGCGACGAAGAGGCGCCACGCGAAGATGTCGTGCAGCCGATCCAGCGCGACCTCGTCGCACGCGCCGCCGGGGCAGACGCTGGCGCAACGGAGCTCGGGCGAGGGAGGGCACACGTCTGGCGGCATCTCGCCGAGCGAATCGAGGGCGGTCGGGAAGCTGAGCAGCTCCGGGCCGGCTTTGTATGCGCACGGATCCTGCCCGGCGGCGGTGCCGCCGGTGCCGCCGCCAGTTGTGCTGGAGCGGCCGCCGCGACAGGCCGCGATCAGGAGCGCGCTCGTCAGAGCGGCGTTCAACCCACGATACAGCGAACCTCTTACCCTGCTCATGATACACGTCTCCGGCTGTGCGTAAGCTGTTGTATCCGTGTCGCGAATCCCTGGGACGCGGTACGCGCCCGGTTGCGAGCCTCGTCGGGCACGCCCGAGTAGCTCTCAGCCGCTGATCGCGATGCGATGAGTGGCCAAGCAAGAACAGAGCCATCGACTCTCGTACAGGCCTCATGCGCTCGCCGCCCCCACCTCGGGCTGGGTGAGGAGGATACGAGGCGTGCGCCGGGCGGCCGCCGGCGCCCGTCTCGACCGATCAACGCACGTTGCGCCCCGCTGCGCGCGTCCCCGGGGACGCGCGTACGTCACCCCGCGACGCGGGCGCCTCCCTGCCGTTCACCCGCGCTCCTCCTCGCGGGCGCGCGGGGTGTTCGTGCGGAGACGCCCGATGCTGCGCGCGTGCGCGCACGCGCACGGTCATCTCGCGTGCGCGAACACGCGCACGGTCATCTCTCGTGTGCGCGCACGCGGCGCACGGTCATCTCGCGTGTGCGCGCACGCGCATGGCCATCTGCCATGCGCACGACGCCGACGAGCGCTCGTCCGATGGCGCGAACCGTGGTAGGCTGCCCCCGAAGTAGGGCGAGCCGGCCTCAGGTGCGCGCGTGTCGGGGTCTGCCCGACGCGCCTACGCCCATGCGCTCGCCAGCCGGCGGGCGCGCGCGATCTCCGGCACACACGCCGTGTACCGCGCGCGCCAGGCCGCGTCGGGGATCGCCTCGGCCCGCGCCGCGATCCCGCGAATCGCTTCGCCGAGCGCCGCCCGCGCCTCGCCTTGCCTGCCGCCGGTCCAATACGCCTCCGCCAGCGCCACCCGCGCGTCGATCTCGACGTAGCCGCCGCCGCCCAGACACGCGAGCCCGGGCTCGATGCGGCTGGCCACGCGCGCCGCCTCATCGCGGTCACCCAGCTGGATCAGCCCGCGGACGAGCAACGCCGTCACCCAGAGCCGCCGCAGCGGGATGCGGGCGCACAGCGCATCTGCCTCGCGCGCCTGCCGCACGGCATCGTCGTACGAGCCACGCTGGAGGAGAACCTCTGCGCAGATCCCGTGGGCCCAGCCTCGGTATCCCACGCTCACCCCCGCAGCGCCGAGCAACGATCCGGCCATGTCGCTCGCTTCTCCCCATTTCGACGGATCCGAGCCGCGCGAGAGCAGCGCCGCCAGGTGCAATGCGGATTGGCGTTGCGCGAACGGGATCGCGATGCGCTGCGCCAGCGCCACCGCCCGCCGCAGCGTGGCCTCGCCCGCCGCCGGATCGCCGAGCTCGGCCTCGGCCTGGCCGAGCCGGTTCAAGGCCGTGATCTGGTTCCGGAGATCCTCGATCGCCTGGAACGCCTCCACCGCCTGTCGCGTCAGCTGGAGCTGCCGCCACGGATCCCGCTCGAAGGCGCGGACGTAATCGCTGCGCCCGATGGCGAGCGCGCCCCTGAGATCGAGATCCAGGACGGGCAGCGCGGCCGCCAGCGCGTCCGCGCGATCGAGCAAGGCTTTGCAGAGCTCGCGGCGCCCGTAGGTCTGGAGCAGCGACGCGGCGAGCGGCGCCCAGAGCATGTACTCCCGGTCCGCTTCCGCGTCGGGTTGAAACTGGACGAAGCGGTCGGCCGTCTCCATGAAATCGTCCTCTGCGTCGAGGACGAGCGACGCCCACGCGCGATGGAACAGCGCGATGCACGCCCACCGGCTCCCGCGCCCCGTGAGCGGCAGCGCAGCGGCGCTCGCCTGCTTCGCTGCATCGAACTCCGAGCGCCAGCAATGCGCCATCGCCCGCAGCGCCATCAGGTTGCCGAGGGTCTCGCCCTGCACGCCGCAGTCGACGCCGCGCTGCGCGCGCGCGAGGGCGCTCGCGAAGTCGCCGCGATCGCACGACTCGCGGCCCGCGCGCAGGTAATGGCACGCGGCCTGATCGAGCGCTCGCCCGCGCTGGAGATGCTCGGCCAGCACCACGGGATCCGGCTCCCCCGCCCGCTCCAGCCATTCCCCTGCCAGCCGGTGGCCGAGCACCCGATCCCCCTCGGTCAGCATGGCATACGCGCCCTCGCGCAGGAGCGCGTGCCGGAACGAGAGCTCCTCCTCCGCCGGAAAGCGGCTCTCGCGGCGGCGCACCAGGATCTCGAGCGCCACCAGCGCCTCGAGCCCGGCGGCGACCCGGCTCCGGCGCGCTTCGCCGCCGACGAGCGCCGCCACCCCTCCAGCCCAGCAGACCTCTCCGAAGACGCTCGCCGCGCGCAGGAGCCGCCGGGCCTCGTCGTCCAGCGCCCCGAGGCGCGACTCCACCATGGCGACCACCGTCCCCGGCACGTCCGGGCCTCGGCCCTCCGCGGTCCAGCGGATCAGCTCTTCCAGGTAAAACGCGTTGCCCTCCGACAGGCGCACGATCCGCGCGATTGCGTCGGAGTCCGCGCGTTCGCCCAGCACGTGCCGCGCGAGCCGCTCGCCCGCGCGCCGGCTCAGCTCGTTGAGCCGCAGCTCGTGCAGCCGCCGCCCCTCCCAGAGCTTCGGGAACAGCTCGCGCACCTCCGGCCGCGCCAGGGCGAGCACGAACAGCGGCCGATCCGAGAGGTCGCGCAGCGCCGCGTCGAGGAGCGACACCGTGGGTCGGTCGCCCCAGTGCAGATCCTCCAGCACGACGATCAGCGGGCCGCCGGCGACGATCGCGGCGAGGTAATCGAGGAAGGCGGCGCGCACCTGGTCCGCCATGCGCTGCGCGTCGCGGCGCGCGGCCCGGAGCGGCAGGCTGTCCTCGTCCGGGAAGGCAGCGCCCACGATCTCGCCGAGGAACTCCTCGACGCGCCGCCGGTGGCCGGGCGGCACCCGCGCCTCGATCTCTGCCGAGAGCTTCCGGCGCCGGACCTCGATCGGCTCGCCCTCGTGAATCCCGCACGCGCTCCGCAGCGCCTGGCCCAGCATGCCGAGGGGCGAGCCGGCCCGCAGCGCGTCGCCGCGCACGGCCCACACCGACACCCCCGCGCCCTGCCCCCGGATCTCCTGCAGGAACTCCTGCGCCAGGCGCGACTTGCCCACGCCGGGCGGCGCCGTCACCAGCGCCGCCTGCGCCGTGCTCTCCTCGATGCTCTCCATCACGAGCGCCCGGAGCATGCCGAGCTCGAGCTCTCGCCCCACGCACGGTGTGACCCTGCCGAGGAGCAGGCGCGTCCCCTCCGCGAGCGGGCGCTCGCCGTGCAGCGTGAAGAACCCCTCGCTCTCCCGCACCTCGAAGCGCGCGTCGAGCAGGCCAGCGACGACCTCGTCGATGATCGCCGCGCCCTCCGGGGCGACGTGGCGCGCCGTGGTGCTCGCGAGCCGCGCCGCCCGGTCGATCGCCGGCCCCATCGACCGCGCCGTCCGCTCCCCCCGCCCCATGGCCAGCGCCACGCGCCGGCCCGCGGCGCACCGGCGCAGCGCGAGCGCGCACCGCGCCGCTTGCGCGCACAGATCCGTCGCCGTCTCGGTGCCCGCCAGCATCACCACGACCGACCCGTCGAGCAAACGCTCGCTCCGGCCGCCATGCGCCTCGGCCTCGCGCAGGACGGCCTCGTCGCCGGGCGAGAGGATCAGGGTCGTGTCCCCGCCGAACGCCCTCACCTCGGCGTCCGCCGCCGCGCTCACCACGATCACCGCCACGGCGCGCTGCTCGCTGCTCGTGAGCGAGGGCGAGCGGGCCGAGCTCACGGCCGGCGACCGCGACGCATCCTCGAGCGCGCGCAGCGCCGCCGCCGCCGCGTGCCCGCCGAGAGGCCGCTCCTCCCGGCGCTTCGACAGCATGCTCCGGAGCAGATCGTCGAGCGCCTCGGGCACCCCGGTCCGCAGGGTTTGCAGGCGCGGCGTCTCCTCGAACAGCACCTTGGTCAGGATCGCCGCCACGTGTTGACCGCCGAACGCAGGCCTGCCCGTCAGACACTCGAACAGCACGCAGCCGAGGGAAAACACGTCCGCGCGGGCGTCGATGCTCGCCTCGCCCCGCGCCTGCTCGGGCGCCATGTACCCTGGCGTCCCGATCAGCACGCCCGGACGCGTCATCCGCGTCGCCTGCCCGAGCCGCGCGATGCCGAAATCGAGCACCTTCACGCCGTCGAGGCGCCCCCCTGGCAAGAACAGATTGCTTGGCTTCAGGTCGCGGTGCACGACGCCGCGCTCGTGCGCAAAACCGAGGATGTCCGCGACCGTGGTCGCCAGCGCCACGCTCTCGTCGATCTCGAGCGGACCACGCGCGAGCCGCGCCGCGAGATCCTCGCCCTCGAGCCACTCCATGACCAAGTAGGGCATACCGTCGGCGCACGCCCCGTGCGCCACGTACCGGACCACGTGGGGGTGCGACATGCCCGCGAGGATCTGCGCCTCTCGCTCGAACCTCGCCGCCTCCTCTGCGTCGCGCTGGGGCGAGAGCTTCACCGCCACCGCCTCGCGCGTCTCCTGGTCGTGCGCCTTCCACACCTCGCCCATGCCCCCCGCGTCCGCGCGGTGCTCAAGGCGGTAGCGTCCGGCCAAGACCGCTCCTTGCTCCACGATGGCAATTATCCGTCGATGCGGCGAGGGATGTAAAGAGGCTCGCCTCGGCGCCCCCCGCGCGGCGGCGCCGGCCGGCCGCGGCTGGACGCCGGACGTCGTGGGGCCGGGTTGCATCGCATGCTTTTTGTGGTTTAGTTCCGCCTCCTAAAAAACTTGCTTACCCGAAAGGAAACAACATTGATCTCGAGGAATCTCAGCGCCAGAGCTCTTCTCGTCGCCTCGATTTCGCTGCTCGGATGGGCTGGCTGCATCTCCGTCGATCACCAGGACACGGACTTCGACGGTGACGGCGCCGATGAAACAGGCGCGGCCGATCAGCCGCTCTCGACGGTGACCTTCCGCTCCAGCTCGACGGCGACCGGGAAGAGCCTGACCGCGTTGACCCTCGCGAAGCCGGCGGGCGTCGCGCAAGGCGACGTCCTGCTCGCGCGCATCGCCATCCGGAACCAGGTGGGCGCGGTGATCGCTCCGCCGGCGGGATGGACGCTCCTCCGCTCGGATCAGAGCGCGTCCGCCCTCAAGTCGTGGGTCCTCTGGAAGGTGGCGAGCGGCGCCGAGCCCGCGAGCTACTCCTTCGGCTTCGACGTCTCGGCCTACCTGGCGGGCAGCATCGTGGCGTTCAGCGGCGCCGATTCCGCGAGCCCGATCGACGCGGCGAGCGGCCAGAAGAACGGCAACTCCGCGACCCTGGCCGCGCCCCCGGTCACCACCACGGCGGCGAACGGCGTCGCGGTCTGGTTCGGCACGCAGGTCTGGACGGGCTCGTCCTGCCCGGCGAGCCCGATCGTGCCGCCGTCGGGCTTCACCGAGCCGCTCGACACGTGCCTGCTCTCGTCGTCGACGGGTCTCCTGTTCGACGCGGCGTACAAGCAGCTCGGCGCTGCGGGCTCGCAGCCGGCGTGGAGCGGCGCCTCTCCCTTCGCCAACACGAACACCGCGCAGGTCGTCGCGCTGAGGCCCGCCGGCGCTCCGAGCTGCTCCGCGGGCGAACCGTTCGCGAGCACCTACACGACGGTCGGGAGCCTGACCTCGACGGCCATCGTGGAGATCTCCGGGCTCGCCGCGAGCCGCGTCAACCCCGGCATCCTGTACGCGCACAGCGAGAACAACGCGAATTTCGTCGCCATCCAGAAGACGAACGCGGCGGTCGTGGGGAGCTACGTTGCCGGCGTGCTCCCCTGGGACTGGGAGGACATCGCGACCGGTCCGTGCCCGGCGGGGAGCTGCATCTTCATGGGGGACATCGGCCGCCTCAGCGGACGCCCGCCGCCCTACCCGACGACCTTCGCCGTGGTCCGCATGAAGGAGCCGAACCTCGCCGCGGGGGAGACGAGCGGCACGGTGTCCGGCGATCGGTTCCCCTTCCAGTACCCGGACACGCCGCAGAACGCCGAGGCGCTGATGGTGCACCCGACGACGGGGGACATCTACGTCGTCACGAAGGAGGGCACGACCGGGCTCAGCAAGGTGTACAAGTTCCCGAGCCCGCTACCGGCGCCTGGCACCCTGTCCACGCTGATTCACGTGGCCGACCTCCAGATGCCCCTCGGCCCGGACGAGAACTTCCGGTCGGTCACCGCCGGGACGATCCACCCGTGCGCCGACCGGTTTCTGCTGCGCACCTACCGGGCGGTCTACGAGTACCGAGCGCCGGCCGGCGCGGGCTTCGAGGCGGCCTTCGCGGCGCCGCCCGTCGCGCTCACGGACACGGTCGAGGGTCAGGGCGAGTCGATCGAGTACGAGGCGGACGGCTCGGGGTATTTCACGATGACCGAACGGGAAGCCGCGCCATACCCGCTCAAGCGCGTGGCGCGCCAGTAGGCTCCGCGTCGACGCGCCCGTCGACCAGCCGCGGTCGATGGGCCCGCGGACCGCGCGAAGCCGCGGGGCGGTTCTACGTTCTTCCGAACGAGTCCTCGTGGGACATCTTCACGTCGTCCACGGTCAAGGAGGACATGACGCTCTCGTAGCTCCGGAGCAGCATGCGGCACGAGACGGCGTCTGCGGGATCTCCCACCAGGAGATCCTTGCTGGCGTCGTCCCAGATGTCCGGACCGCGATCCGAGCTCACGGGGATGGGCCTGTCCCGGCGGTTGTACTTGATCCGCTCCAGCTTCGTGTTCGGCACCCGGACCCGCTCGAGATCGGCCTTCAGGTGCGATATCGCTCTGGCGAAGCGCTCCGAGAAGCACCGGCTCGCCTGACACATCGTCCTGACCACCTCGTAGGCGCCCAGCGTCCACAGCCACATGAGATCCGAGGCGCGCGCCCTCGCCTCATGGGGAAAGGCACCCTCGCTGGAGGCGCACGCGTCGAGGCCCTCGAGGATCTCCTTGGAGATCGACAGCAGGACCTGGTGCCGGCCGGACAGGTAGAACGAGAATGCCGCCAGCGGATGCGGGGTGGACATCTCTTCTCTTCGCGTGAGCGGGCGGGGTGCCGTCACGGCTCCGGCGGAGACGCGCGCAGCTCGTCGACGAGCTCCCGGAGCGCGCCCTCCAGCGCCGCCGGGTCGCTCGCGTCGATCTCCCAGTCCTTCCGGCTGTAGTACTTCGCCGCGCCCCGCGGGGCGCCGCTCAGATCGAGGCAGTAGTCGAAGCCCTTCGCGTCGCACGGCCGCGCGTCGAAGGCGACCTCGTGCTTCGACTTGTTCTGCGGGAAGAGCAGCTGCAGCTTGTCGCTACCGCGCAGCTCGTAACGGAACAGGGCATACGAGCCCTCGAACTGGGACGTGCGCCGGAAGATGCCGATCGGCTCGTCGGCGAGCATCACCATGAGCTCGATCTGGTCCGTGTCGTCCCTCGGGATCCGCTCGATCCAGAGGCGGCCGACCAGCGTCTTCGCGTCGGACCCGCGCGAGCTCAGGAGCCCGTAGCCGCCCGCGGCCGCCGCGAGGGCGAGCGCCGCCGCCGTCATCATCTTGGAAACGCGGTTCATGGACGGCATCCTACCCCTTTCCGGCGCCGCGCGGGGCCCGGGCTCGAGGCCCCGCCGCGATCTTTCCTGCCGCGCCCTCGCGCTCCGCCTCGTTTCAGCGTCGTGGTCCGGCGGGCGGAGCCTCCTGTCGCTCGAGCTCCGCCGTGCGTCGGCTGCGCCGAAGGCGCTTCGGCTTGGGCGCGCGGCTGGAGCGGCGTCCAGTTTTCTGGACATCGCGTACACCGGAATGGACACGGTCGCGAGGCAGAAACGGGGTGAAAGCCCCGTGGCACAGATGTTGGAACGCTGGAACGGTCGTCGCCGCGAGCGCCGCCCCGGAGGGCGGCCGCGTGAAGAGGAGCGTTCCATGCCGAAGCTGCACTTCAAATTCGTCCTCGCGAAGCACATGGGGTTTCCGCCGCCGGAGGTCTTCGCCGCTGTCGATCTGAACTCGGACAACCAGGCGCAGAACAACGAGAAGTTCGACCTGAAGCAAGACAAGCTCACATGGACCGGCGGGATCGAGTTCGCGTCGCCGAGGAAGGTGGACCGGCTCGTTGTGGTGGCCGCATTCCACGCTCGGCCCGGCGTGAAGTTCACGGTAGAGGTCCGGAGAGACGGCCCGGAGGGAGCCATCCTGTTCGAGGGGGAGGACGTCGTGCAGAAGTTCCCCGAGGCGCGCTTCCTCATGCTGAAGGACAAGACATGAATCTCTCGTTCCGCCTCGCCTTGGGCTTACAGGTCCTCTGCGTCGCGGGTCTCTCGTCCGCGCAGGAGCAGCCGCCGCAGCCACAGGTCGCGCAGCCGCCGCAGCCCGTGGCCGCGCCGCAGCCCGTGGCCGCGCTGCCAGTGGCCCCCGCGCCAGGTCCGGCGCCGATGGATGCGGCAGCGGCCGCGCTCCAGAAGGCAGCGGACAAGCTGGACGCCGCCAGCAAGACGCTCGAAGTCGCCGCGGGCAAGCTGACCCCGGCGTCCACGGACCCGAAGGAGCTCTTCTCCGGCAGGGCCCCCTGGAACGGCTTCGCGCTCAAGCTCGCCGAGAAGGACAAGAAGGCCATCGTGGGCGCTTCGGGTCCTCTGGACCAAGGGCGCTTCACGCTCGCAGGAGAGCTCACCGTACCGCTCGACGAGGAGACACGGCGTGCACCGCTGCTCGACGCCCGGGGGCGGCCGTCGCCATTCCAGCTCAAGCTCTCCCTGGAGCACAACTCCATGAGGGAGAACCTCCAGGAGTTCGTGAACACCGATCGGAACACTCAGGCGCAGTGGAAAGCCTGCACGCTGTACCAGAACCAGCCTGGAAAACCGAGCTCGCCGTGCCCGACCGTCGATTTCTGGAAATGGGTAGCCCAGGACGAGGCGGCGAAGGAAGCGGCGGACATTCTCTGGGAAGGCAACGCGGACCGCGCCGACCTCTGCCGCCGGTACATGAAGGCGACAGAGAAATTCCAGGAGTGCCCGTCCGACGAGTTCTGGCAATGGGTGCGCGGCAAGCCGGAGCTCGCGCGCCAGGTGTCGAGCGCGTACCCGGAGCTCGCTCCGCACGCGCCCGAGGGCGTCTTTTCTCGCAGGGTCCCGATGGACATGCGGTTCTCGTTCGGCCTCGAGCTCGCCGGCTCGTTCGACCGGCAGGACGTCTACGAGAGCGACGTCGCCGCGGAGGCGGTGGCAAAGAGCAAGTGGGAGTTCACCCCGAACCTCGTCGGCCGATTTTACCCCACGACGTCCATGGCCATCCCCGTTCGCGTGGGCGCCACGGTCGGCGACGGGTACAAGGCCAAGGAGTTCGATCGCTGCAAGACGCTGACGAGCTCGGACACGGCCGTCACCGGGAAGCAATGCGCCAAGGCGCTGATGCTCGAGTCCGACGACTCCGTCGAGCTCACGGCGTTCATCGACGCTGCCGTCGTCTACGTGCCTCAGGCCTCGGTCTCCTGGGATGTGCAGCCGGGCGTCGAGGCGCGCGCGCGCCTCGACGGCCTGGGCGCGACGAAGCTGGCCCATTTTTACGGCACCCTGTTCGTGGCGCCGACGGATCGACCCATCGCGCTGCGGCTGGGCGCTGGGTTCGAATACGTCTACGCCATCGACGGCGACACGGGGTCCTCGCCGAGCTTCGGCGCGGGCGACACGTGGGTCATCCCCTTCGTGCTGGCGGGCGGCAGCCTCTGACGCCGCCACCCCCGAGGACGACGCGGCCGCACACGAGCTGACGCGCGACCTCGGCGACACGGCGGCCGAGGTGCTCGGCCGTGCGCAGATCCGCCTCCGGCGGGGCGACGTCGGGGCCCTGGTCGACGTTCGACTGCGCGCCGGCGCCGAGCCAGAAGCCGAGTCGATTCAGGTCTTCCTCCGATCCCTTCGTGGAGTTGTTCGCGGGCGGCAGGCCGAGGTTGACCCAGTGCATGCCGTGCTGGGCGGCGAAGAGGGCGATCTGGATCAACGTCGCCAGCTTGTCGCCGGAGCGGGAACCCGAGTTGGTGAAGCCGGCCGCGACTTTGTCTCTCCAGCCGAAGCCCCTGGCCATGACCGCGCGGGAGCTCGCCTCCTGGAAGGCCTTGAACGCCGCCGAGGCGCTCGCCATGTAGGTCGGCGCGCCGAAGACGATCGCGTCGGCGGAGGCGAGATCGCCCCAGCGCGCCTGCGCTTCCTCGACGGTCAGCAGCAGGGCCTCGGCGCCCTCCACCTGCTGCACGCCTGCTCGGACGGCCTCGGCCTGCCGCCCGGTGTGGCCGTGGCCGCTGTGGTAGACGACCGCGACGCGGACCCCCGGCGAGGGCGCTTCTTCGCTCGCCGCCGGCCGCGCGCCCTGCTGCGCCCTGCGCTGCACCGTGTGCACACTCAACGTACTTCCTCCTTGGCTATCGCCGCCGGTCGCGGGCGCGTCCGGCGCGTCACCGCTCTGACGACGCGCGGCGAGGAAAGGTGACCGGCACGGGCGCGCGCCCGCTAGCCGCCCCGCCTGCTCGGCCCGTCAGGGCGGCGCGGCGTCGACGACCGCGAGCCGGAGCTGGCGGAGGCGGGCCGGGTCGCCGATCGCGTCGATCGCGGCGATGCGGTCGCCCTCGATGGCGACCGCGAGGACGAGCTGCAGCCGCCCGCGCGGGGCGACGACGACGCCGACGGCGCCGTTCACGAGGGCGGGCCGGGCGAAGCGCGCCCGACCGGCGTTGGTGGCCGTCTCCTCGGCGACGCGCCGGGCGCCGCGCACCTCGGCCTCCGCGCCTCCCCGCAGCGCGGCGCGATCGGCGCGCCGGACGACGTCCGGGGCCAGCACCGCGAGCAGCGCGCCCAGATCGCCGGTGCGCGAGGCGGCGAGGAAGGCCTCCACGACCTCCCGCTGCCTGGCGAGCTCGGCGGCGGGCGCGGCGGCCCCGCCGCGCACGCGATGGCGGGCGCGGCTCGCCAGCTTCTTCGCGGCGGCCGGCGACCGGTCGACGATCGCGGCGATCTCGTCGAACGGCACGGCGAACAGGTCATGGAGCACGAAGGCGACGCGCTCGGCGGGCCCGAGCGTGTCGAGGACCACGAGCAACGCGAGCCCGACGGCGTCGGCCAGCGCCGCCTCGTCCTCGGGGCCGGAGGGCCCCTCGCGGTCGACCCCCTGATCCAGCTCGCCGATCTCGTTGAGCTCCTCGCGCCGGCGCCGGCGCGCGCGCAGCATGTCGAGGCAGACGCGGCCGAGGATCGTGGTCAGCCACCCCGTCACGTTGGCGACGGCGCCGGCGTCGGCGCGGCTGGCTCGCAGCCAGACCTCCTGCACCGCGTCCTCCGCCTCGTCCACCGAGCCGAGCATGCGGAACGCGACCGCCCGCAGGTGGCTGCGGGCCCGGTCGAGCTGCTCGGCCAGCTCGGCTTGACTGATCATCGGTCACCTTTCGTCGTCGCGGCTCGTCATACACCTCGTGAGAGGACGGCGCAACGTCGAGGGCTGTCGTCGCGAGGGGATGTCGGGAGCCCATCACGAGGCGACGAGCCGTGGAGATCACACCCGTCGTTCGCGCGCTCCCCCCGCCGCGCGGGAGCCCTCGGCGCGTCCGAGCGCACAATGGGCGTCCTCCGCGCGGACGATTGGATGCTCGAGCCATCATCGCTTTTCCGGGAGGGCGGACGGCGTGCTCCTCGTTCCGTCGAGAGCCCGTCAATGCAACATGGCTGTACGGCAAAATCGGCTGCACGTGGCGATTGGCGCTCCTTCCACCAAAACACACGTGACTGCAACATGGCTGTACGACAAATCGTTGAAAGGCGCTTGACTCCGGCGCGCGCTTGCGTGCTTTATTCTCATGACATGCTCGGGCCCATCTCGCACCGGGCATGTCCGCGCAAGACTCACCTCGACAGCCACGGTGTGACCGGGCATACGACCCGTGCAAATGGGTGCACGCGGTCGTGGTGAACAAGCTTTGGCCGGGAATCATGCTGCCCCGGCCCATGGGCGGCGGGGCTCGCAGGCGCTTCTGGTTTACTTGTCCATCTTGAACAGAAGCCTGAGACCCATCCGTCCGGATCATGGAGAACCTTGATGCGTATCGATCGCTTGCTTGGCCCTGTGTCCCTCTCCTTCGCGTGCGGCCTGCTCGCCTGCGCCGTCGAGCCAGCTGACCTGGAGGACAGCGAGGCGTACGAGTCCGCCGCGAGCAGCGCGGACAACACGATGAAGGCGGATCTCGCGCTCCAGTCGCAGTGGGGCAGCGGCTACTGCGCGAGCGTGACGGTGACGAACACGAGCACCGGCCGGTCCACCTCCTGGGGCCTGGTCGTCGGGCTCAACGGCTCGACGTTGGCCAACCTGTGGAACGGGCGCTCCTCGGCTTCGGGCGGGCAGCTGACCGTCACCAACGAGAGCTACAACGGGGCGCTGGGCGCGGGCCAGTCGACGTCGTTCGGGTTTTGCGCGAACGGCACCGGGATGCCGACGATCGTCTCGGTCAACGGCAACGGGGGCACGGGCACCGGCACGACCACCTCGTCGTCGAGCAGCTCGTCGAGCAGCAGCTCGAGCTCCTCGTCGAGCTCCTCGTCGAGCAGCGGCGCGGGCGGCTCCGGCGGCGCCGGCGGCTCGGGTGGCGCCGGCGGCTCGGGCGGCTCGGGCGGCTCGGGCGGCTCCGGCGGCTCCGGCGGCGGCACCACCGGGAAGTTCGTGGGCAACATCACGACGAGCGGCTCCGTGCGCAACGGCTTCGCGAACTACTGGAACCAGATCACGCCCGAGAACGAGGGCAAGTGGGGCGAGGTCGAGCGGTCGCGCGGCGTCCGCGACTGGAGCAGGCTCGACGCGATCTACAAGTACGCGAAGGACAACAAGATCATCTTCAAGCACCACGTGTTCGTGTGGGGTGCCCAGCAACCCAGCTGGCTCGGGGGCCTGTCCGGCTCGGATCAGCAGGCGGCCGTGAGGGACTGGATGCGGTCGTTCTGCGCGCGATACCCCGACACGAAGTACATCGACGTCGTCAACGAGCCGCCGCCCCACACCACGCCTTCCTACAAGAACGGCATCGGCGGCGACGGCGCCAGCGGCTACGACTGGATCGTCAACTCGTTCAAGTGGGCCCGCGAGTTCTGCCCGGGCGCGGTCCTGATCCTCAACGACTACAACAACATCGAGTACGAGAACGATCACCAGAACTTCATGCGGATCGCGCGGGCGGTGATCAACGCGGGCGCCCCCGTCGACGCGCTCGGCGCGCAGGCCCACGACGCCTACAAGATCAACACGAACACCGTGAAGGGGTACATCGACAAGCTCGCCTCGCTGGGCAAGCCCGTGTACATCACCGAGTACGACATCGGCATCGCGGACGACAACCAGCAGAAGAGGGTGATGGAGGAGCAGTTCACGATGTTCTGGAACCACCCCTCCGTGAAGGGCATCACGCTGTGGGGTTACATCGTCGGCGCCACCTGGCGGGACAACACGGGCATCCAGCACTCGAACGGCACCATGCGGCCGGCCATGAGCTGGCTCATGAGCTTCCTCGGCCGCTGACGAGCCGCCGCCCCGGCCGCCGAGCCCGGTGATCCGTGGCTCGGCGGCGCGGCTCTCGGAGCCCCAGCGCTTCGCGCGGCGCGGGAGGCCTACGCCGCCAGCTCGGCCGAGATCCACGCCAGGAGCGACGGGCATTGCGGAGCCCATCCGAGCTCACGACGGGCGCGAACGGCCCGAACACGACTGTTCGAGCCCAAGAGGTAACGCGCCGGGATCTCGCCCCACAGGGCCGTCGCTTGCTGGAGGCTGCAGTTCCGGATCGGACTGAGACGCAAGCGCGCGGCGATGGCCGCTGCGATCTCCTCGAACGAGGCTTCGCCGGCCTCGACGAAGTAGAACGCGCCGGCGGGAGCACCGCGGAGCGCCAGCGCATAGAGCGACGACATGTCGCGTACGTGCACGTTCGACCATCGATTGACGCCCCTGCCAACGACGCACACCGCGCCGACCTCGCGGGCCGCCCTGACGAGCATCGGGATCTGGACGCTCTCCGCGCGCAGGCCGAGGCCGATGCCGTAGACCATCGCGTTGGACAGGACGATGCCGCGCACGCCCACCCGTGCTGCATGGAGGACCTGGACCTCCACCTCACGCAAGGCCTTCTGCATGGGATGCCCCCCCTCGACGATCGGCTCGTCATCGCTGGAGATTCGCTCGCTGACGACGTCGCCGCACGCGTCCTCCGACACGAGGCCGATCCCGCTGCTGTGGATCAGCGCCTTACCAGAACCTTCCAGTCCGCGCAGAAGCGCCGTCACCACGTCGCCGCGGAGGCTGTCTGCGGCGTTGATCACGGCGTCCGCTCGGCGCGCCTCGGCCTCGAGCAGCCCATGGTCGCTCAAGTCGCCGAGCACCGCGCCGATGCCCTGCGCCTCGAGCGATGCCGCCAGCTCGCGGCGCCGGATCAAGCCTCGAACCGAGTGTCCCTGCTCGGTGAGGTGCTTGGCAACAGAGCCGCCGATGTACCCCGTTGCTCCCGTGAGGAAGATCTTCATTCCGGTCCTCCGGACCCGCCGCTGGTCGCCAGCTCCGCCGTGAGCTCGTGGTTGAGCATCGCCGCGGCCTGCATCCCGGACGCTGCCGCGAGGACCGCCCCCTGCATTCGTGAGACGAGATCCCCGCCCGCATACACACCGGGTACGGACGTCTCGCGGCTCACCGGGTCGACCTGCACGAAGCCATCGTCGTCGAGGGCCACGCCCAGCGCCCGGATCAGGCCCACCTGGCGTTGCGGGGGATGGGCGAACAGCACCTCGCAGGGGATCGTCGCGCCGTCCGAGAGCTCGACGCTCTCCAGCCGATCCTCGCGCGCCACGAGGCGCGCGACGGGCCGCGCCTCCACGCGGATCCCCGCGGCGCCGAGGCGGGCGCGGGTGTCCGCCGGGACGTCGAACGCTCCGCTCGTGAAGACCACGACGTCTCGCGTCCATCCGCGCAAGAGGAGCGGGAAATGGAGCGACTGTACCCCTCGCGCCAGGTAGCCCCACCTCCGGTCCTGGACCTCCCATCCGTGGCAGTAGGGGCATTGAAGGATCGAACGACCCCACAGCTCGCGGAACCCCTCGATGGGGAGCGGCTCGTCGATCAGCCCGGTGCAGAGGAGGACCCGGCGGGCCTCGACGGCGCCCGCCGCCGAGGCGATCTGGAATGCGCCTCGCGCTCCCGCGATGGCCTCTATCCGGAGATCGCGCGCCTCCACGCTCGGGTACGCCGCGAGCTCTCGGCGGCCGATCGCCCGGAACTCGTCCGGCGGCGTCCCATCGCGCGTGACGAAGTTGTGGATGTGCTCCGCGGCGGCGTTCCTGCGAGCCCCCGCATCGCAGAGCAGGACACGCTTGCGCGCGCGGCCGAGGGCCAGCGCGGCGGAGAGCCCGGCGGGGCCGCCTCCCACGATGACGACGTCGTATGACATGTTGGCTTTCCTCGCAGAGGATGATGGTCGCGAAGCGCCGCAACCCGATGCGCAGCCCGGGACGGCCAGGGCGGTGCCGAGCGCCGCGCTCGCCCGAAGCCACGCGCGTCGCGTGAGCCGCGGGTCGTCGGTCTCGCTCGCCATGTCCCCGTCGTAGCTCGGCGCGCCGAGCCCCTGAAGGGCGGGGCTTTCGGTCCGATTGACGAGGTTTTCGATGGGGTCCCGCTGGAGCGGGAGGAGGAGAGGCTCCTCCTCCCGCTGGCGAAGCACCTTACGTCTCGCGAGCGCGCGCCGGATCCGGCGAGACGGCGGTCGCCGGGGACCTCTCCACGCGCCGGACAAGGCCCAGCACGACCACGGCCATGAGCGTGCAATAGGCCGAGAGCGGCCACGCCGTGTCCCCAGGCAGCAGGACGACCAGCGTCGTTCCGACGATCCCCACGACGAGGCTCTCGATGCAGTAGTAGAGCGCGGTCGCGGTGCCCGCGACGTGACCGAAGCGCTGGAGCGCGCCGTTGGCCGCCACCGAATTCGCGAAGACGATGCCGATCGCGATGATCCACATGGGCGGGACGAAGGTCCAGAACGACGGGGCGGCGATCCCCTGCCCGACGGCCAGCAGCGCGGCTCCCAGGAGCAGCATCCCCATCCCGCGGACGAGGCTCCCGGCCCTCCCCCACCGCGCCACGAACCGCTTCGCGAACCGGGTCGTGGCGATCATGACGAGCGCGACGGTGGCAAACAGGAGGCTGAAGGCGAGCTGCGAGAAGCCTGCCCGATCGATCAGGACGCGCGACGCCGTCGAGAAGAAGACGAAGAACGCGCCCATGGCCGCGCTGAAGCCGAGCGTGTAGGTCCAGAACGAGGCGTCCGTCAGGATCTCGCCGAACGCGGCGCGCGGCCTCGACGCGTGCAGGGGCCGGGTCTCGCGCCACCTCGGCGCCGCGTTCAGCGCAGCCGCGGTGGCGGCGGCGCCGAGCGCGACGAAGATCGCCCGCCAGCCGAGGTGGTCCGCGAGCAGCGCGCCGATCACGGGCCCGAGCGCGGGCACGAACGCCAGCATCGAACCGAACAGGCTGTAGATCACCGCCCCCTCGGCGCGCTCCGCGTAGACGTCGCGCACCGTCGCGAAGGTCGCGACGAGCGCCGCGGCCGCGCCCAGCGCCTGGAGGACGCGGAGGGCGACGAACGCCGCGGCGGACCCGGCGCCCGCGAGCAGGTACGACGCGGCGGCGAACAGGACGGCGCCGCCGAGCAGGACCGGCCGCCGGCCCACCCGGTCCGAGATGGGCCCGAACACGAGCTGTCCGGCGCCCAGGACGACCATGTAGAGGCTCAACGTCAGCTGAACGACCGACGGCGACGTGCCGAGGATGCCTGGCATGCTCGGCACCACCGGCAGATAGACATCCATGGCCAGCGAGGCCAGGAGGTCGAACGGGGCCATCAGCAGCAGCGCTGCGGACAGCGAGAGATTCCAATGTGTTGAACGATTTCGAGGCACGACGATACACCCGCGCAAATGGTGGACATTCGGCGGCGATCTGCCTCAAGGACGGCGCTCGTCGGACGATCGAGAGCAGATAGCCGCAGCAACGAATTCAGGGGTTGCTGCGGCTCACTCGTCTGACTGGGCTGTATCCATCCTTACACCTCGGACCTGCCTTCGACGCAGGCGACGAGAGAATAGCGGTGTTCGAGCGGCTCGTCGAGGGATCGCGCGAGCTCGCCACCGGCCGCTCTCGGCGGCCATGCGGCGATGACCCGCGCTCGCCTCAGGGGGGAGGCCAGCGGACGCCGAGGCCCTGGTGCGGCGAGTCGGCGCTCAGGCGGACGTCGTCCGCGGGGGGCGGGAGCGCGCGCCACGCGTCGGGGTGCTGGTCGGGCTGCTTGCCCTGGCTCTCCTCGAGCGCCTCGTAGAGCGCGCCCTGGTGGAGGACGTAGGCGCCCTTCGGGTACACAACGGCGCGCTCGTCGGGGCTGAGCGTCGCGCGGTCGGTCCACCACTCCAGGCGGCGGTAGTCCTCGTCGATGGCGCCCGCCATGAAGTCGCGGAAGCGCGCCCGGGGCACCGCGACCGTGGGGTTGTCCTCGGCCGTCACGCTGTCGAAGAGCCACTTGATGAACGGATAGGGCCCGTCCACCCGGTTGTCCCGGAGGATGTGCGGATTGGGCGCGTTGCTCCCCACGCCGAAGACCTGCACCGGCTCCTCCGTGTCGGGGTACACCTCGCCGTAGTTGAAGTGGAACCCCAGGAACACGTTGCGCTCGAACCGTATCGTGGCCCCGGTGTCCACCGCGTGCGTGTACACGCCGCTGAGCGAGGTGTCGGCGAAGTAGTTGTCCGTGAACGAGATCGTGTCTCCGGGCGAGCGCGGGTCCTGGTCCACGCGGGTCGGGAACAGCTCGACGAAGAGGTCGCCCGTCCCGATCACGATGTTGTGGTGGAAGGTCGAGCTGCCGTAACGCTGGCCGAACTGCACGTTGCCGTCCTGGTAATGGTCGAACGCCGACCGCCACCGGACCGCCCCGGGTCCGAGGACGTTGTGGTGGATCTCGCAGTCGGACCCGAGCTGGCCGACCTGCAGCGCCTCGGTGCCGGTGCGGAGGAGCCGGTTGTCGTACACCTCGAGGCGCTCGAACGCGTGCTGCGGCTGCGCCTGCGTGCTGCCGAAATAGATGCCCTCGGACCCGACGTCGTGCACGTAGAGGTCGTGGACCTTCACGTTGCGCATCGTGGCCTGCCCGTCGTCGTCGGTCTTGGCGATGACCCCGGCGAACTCGACGCGCGCGACCTCGATGACCTCCAGCTCGAAATCCGACGCGCCGCCGCCGATGGCCAGCCCGGACAGGCCCTCCTTGCTGAACGCGTCGTCGACGAAGATGCCGTACGTCCCCTGGCTGTGGGCGAAGCCGCCCTCGGCGTGCCCGCGGAACCCCGCGTCGCCGGTCTTCGAGACGGGATCGTGGCGGCCGGTCAGGATCCAGCCCTTTCCGCCCTTCAGCACGAACAGGTGATTGGCAGCGTCGCCGCCGACCTTGACCTGGCCGCCGAGGTTCGTGATGACGAGCGGGCGCTCGGCGCTGCGCTCGGGCAGGCCGCCGAGCAGGATGCTCCGGTACTCGCCGGCCGGGATGTAGAGCCGATCGAGCGCGCTCCAGTCGACCTCCGGGAACGCGTCGGCCAGGTCGGGGACCGCGATCGCGGGGCGCTCGCCCTCGTTCGGGGCCGGCGCCGGCAGCGTGAAGGTGGTCCTGGGCTCGCCGAAGCGGCCGTAGGACGGGACCCCCGGCGACTCGCCGCCGGCCCCGGCGCCGCTCGCCCCGCCGGGCCCGGCGGCCCCGCCGGCGCTGCCCGCGCCCGCCGAGGCGCCTCCGGCGCCGGCCGCGGACATCGCCTCCTCGCCGCCGCACGCCGCCATGGCGACGAGCAGGGCCCCTATCCTCGCGCTTTGCCTCATACGATGGAGAATACACTCAAGGCCGCGCCGCGGAGCGCGGTCCCTCCGGCGCAGGCTTCTAATTTCGGGTCAGCGTCGCCCGACGAGGAAGCTGCGCCTCGCCGGGGGCGGCGTCAGAGACAGGTCGAGCCGAGGTTCGTTCCACGCGCCCTGAGCTCGGCGATGTTGCTCGCCTGAGCGACGCAGTCGATCGGGTTGCCGCCCACGTTCAGGGAGACCCCTGCGCCGATGCTCGGGTTGGCGACGAGGGGCGACAGGTCGGACACCGAGTTGCTCCAGAGCGTGATGTAGAACAGGTGAGGAAGGCTCGAGAGCGGAGACAGATCGGAGATGCGGTTCGAGGTGAGCATCACCTGGCGCAGGTTCGTCATGGTCGACAGGGCCGAGATGTCGCTGATCCCCGCCTCGTTCGCCACGAGGACGTGGAGCGCCTCCAGACCAGCCAGCGGCGCCAGCGTCGGGAGCGGGGCGCCGCCGAGGTACAGCTGAGTGAGGTTGACCAGCGAGCCGAGCGGGCCGAGATCGCCGATCGGATTCGCGATCAGCCGCAAGGTGAGCAGCTCGGTCATCGCGCCGACGACGGTCACGTCCGAGATCGCGTTGTTCGACAAACCCAGGTGCTCGAGCTGGAGGAGCGAGGACAGCGGCGCGATGTCCGAGATCTGGTTGGACCCGAGCTCGAGGTAGCTCAGCTCCGTGAGCGAGGACAGCGGCGTGACGTCGGTCACGAGGTTCCCGGTGAGGTCCAGCGCGATGAGCGAGCTGATGCAGTCGAGGCCGGAGAGCGACTGGATATCGCGGTACCTGGCGTCGATGAAGTCGAGCGACGCGACGTCGGCCGGGAGGAGCGGACCGTCCGGCATGCCCACGGCCTCGCGCACGGCTGCCTCGAGCGCCGCATCGGCGAACGCGAGCGGTCCGGCGCACGCTTCGCCGCCGCCCGCGCCGCCAGCGCCCGTGCCGCCAGCGCCGCCGCCGCCGCCCGCGCCGCCCGCGCCCGCGCCGCCCGCGCCCGTGCCGCCAGCGCCGCCGCCGCCACCCGTGCCGCCGGCGCCAGCGCCCTCGCCGCCAGCGCCACCCGTGCCGCCGGCACCGCCACCGCCGCTGCCGCCCGTCCCAGGCTCCTCCACAGGGTCCGTTGACCCGCCAGCGCCCTCGCCCGTCGTGACGCCAGCAGGATCACCCGTACCGGTCGCGCCCGGCACCGGATCAACGGCGATCCACCCGCACCCGGCGCTCGCCGCTCCGGTCAGGAGCGCGATACCCAACCATCGGCCGACGCTGTCTAGATTGTACATATCCCCTCGTACTGAAATAAAGTCAGACGGAGCGCCGCCCCGTCGAGCACGGGGATCGGCAAGCAAGCTGCATGGGAAGGAAGCGCGCCTCTCAAAGCACGAGAGATGCCAGCCATGCCCGGGTAGTGCTCAAATGTGCCGGGAGAGAGTTCACATGAAGGCGGGAAGGCAGGAAGATCATCGATCTTTTCTTCCCGCCTCCCCGCCTTCATGTTCAATTTTGAGCACTGCCCATGCCTGCGCGTCGCTCCGGCCCGGAGGAGCGATGGGCCCCGCGGAGCGCCTGGGTCCGCGAGCGCTCGCGGTCACCCGCGCGGACGCATGTGCCAGCGTGCCAGCGTGCCAGCGTGCCAGCGTGCCGCCGCGCCCCTGCCGCCGCCTGCGCGGGGTGGGGTGTGTCCGGAGCCGCGCCGGCGCGAGGCCCGCCGCGCCGCGCTCCGGCGCTCCCGCGCCCGTCACCCCGCGCGACGGATCTCGGGCGCGCCGTCCTCTCGCCGCCTCGCCTGCCGGTAGGCGATGGGGCTCACGCCGTGGGCCCGCGCGAAGGCCCGCGCGAACGCGGGCTCGCTGTCGTAGCCGACGCGGGCGGCGATGAGCTTCACGGGGAGCGTCGTCTCGCCGAGCAGCACCGCGGCGCGCTGGAGGCGCAGCCGGCGCACGTGGTGGCCGAGCGGCTCGCCGAGCAGCGCCGTCGCGCGCGCCGCGAACGCCGAGCGCGAGAGCCCGGCCTGCCGCGCGAGCTCCCCGAGCTCCCACGCGCGCTCGGGCGAGGCGCGCACCCGCGCGAGCGCGGCCACGACCGGCTCGTCCCGGAGCGCCTCGGCCCGCGGCAGCGACGCCCCGGGGTCGCGCAGCGCGCTCGCGAACAGCGCGTGCGCCCACGTCTCGCCGATCGACCGGCGCAGCGCCGGCGACAGGTCCCGCGCGCCCGCGAGCAGCGCGAGCGTCTCGCCCAGCCAGCGCGCGAGGCCCGGCGTCGCGCCCGTGACGTGCACGGCCGGCGGCAGCAGCGCGATCCACGGGGCGCCCGCCGCGTCGAGGTGCAGGTCGACGATGACGAGGTGCGCCTCCGGCGGGGCCTCCGTCGCCAGGGCGCCGTCGGCCACGGCGTGCATCCCGCGGCAGAGGGCCTCCGGCTGCTCGAGCGAGGTCGTCGGCCGATCGCGGATGGCGTGCGCGTCGGCCCGCGGCAGGAACACGAGCTCTCCCGCGCCGAACGCGAGCCGCCGCCGCGCGACATCGATCCACCCGCCGCCGCGCTCCGCCGCGTAGACCCGGGCGGACGCGCGCCGCGCCGGCTGCCGCTTGCCCCAGCGATCGCCGAGCGCGAAGCGCATCACCTCGGCCTCGCGGAGGGCGACGCTCCGGGCCAGCTCGTCGAAAGCGGCAGACATGGCGCCTTCGACTGTACCGCATGCGCGGGGCCCCGCCAGAGGCGCCGTCCGTGGACGCGCGGATCGGAGAGCCGGACGCGCGGCAATCGCCGCCTGGCTACGTTCTCCCCGTCACCCATCACGAAAGGGCCTTGTATGACTCACCCTCTGCCGCATCCTCGCCCGCTCGACGCCGCGCAGGCGCTCGACGCCCTCCTCGACCTCATCGTCCGCGACATCGAGGGATGGCTCGCCCTCTTCGCCGACGACGCCACCGTGGAGTTCCCGTACGCGACCGCGCTCGGCGTGCCCGGCCGATTCGAGGGCAAAGAGGCCATCCGGCGCTACTTCCAGGGCACCATCGAGCGCTTTCGCGACCTGTCGCTCCGGGACGTGCGGCGGTATCCGACGACCGATCCGGACGTCGCGCTCGCCGAGGTGCACGGCTCGGCGATCATCCTGCCGTCGGGCAAGCGCTATGAGCAGGACTACGTGATGGTCGTCGCCACGCGCGACGGCAAGGTCGTGCGGTACCGCGAGTACTGGAACCCGGCGCCCGTCGCCGAGGCGTTCGGCGAGCTCGCCGCGCCCCGCGAGGGGGCGTCGTGAGCGCGCGCGCAGGGCGCGGCGGGCCGCGCGTCCTCGTCATCGGCGGGACGGGCACCACCGGGCGGGCGCTCGCCGCGCGGCTCGAGGCCGCCGGCGCGCGCGTCCGCGTCGCGAGCCGGACGGCGCCCGCCGGCCGCGATGGCGTGGAGCACGCGCGCTTCGACTGGGCCGACCCGGCGACGCACGAGGAGGCGCTCCGCGGCGTCGATCGCGCCTACCTCCTGGCGCCCGCGCTGGTCGAGGACCCCTCGACGCTCATGCTGCCCTTCGTCGAGCGCGCGCTCGCGGGCGGCGTGCGCCGCCTCGTGCTGCTCAGCGCGTCGGTCGTGCCGGAGGGGAGCGCCGGCCTCGGCGTCGTCCACCGCGCGCTCCGCGAGCGCGCGCCGGAGTGGACCGTGCTCCAGCCGTCGTGGTTCATGCAGAACTTCGTCGATCCGCGCCACGCGCGCTGGGCCGGGATCGTCGGGCCCGGCGAGATCACGACCGCGGCCGGCGACGGCCGCGTCGGCTTCGTCGACGCCGAGGACATCGCGGAGGTCGCCGCGCGCGCGCTGCTCGACGAGGCGCCCCACGACGCCGCGCACGTCATCACCGGTCCGGAGGCGCTCAGCCACGACGACGTGGCGGCCGTCCTGTCCGAGGTCGCCGGCCGGCCGATACGCCACGTCCGCGCCGACGAGGACGCCGCCCGCGCGCACCTCGTGAACGCGGGGATGCCCGCGCCGTACGCCGCGTTCCTCGCGCGGCTCGACCTCGCCATCCGCGACGGGGCCGAGGACCGCGTCACCGACACGGTGCGGCGCGTGACCGGCCGCGCGCCGCGCGCCTTCCGCGACCTCGCGCGCGCCCACGCGCACGTCTTCCGCGGGGCGCCCGCCGCGCCCCGCGACGCCCCGGCCGCGTAGCCGCCCGCCGGCCGGGCCGAGCCGCGGAGCGCGCGCCCCGGCTCGGCCGACCGCGCCCGCGGCGCGGACTCCACCGCTCGCCCACCTGCCGATCCCCTTGTCGACCGTGCTGTGACTGGCAGACTGCCCCGCTGGATCATGCATGCAGCGAGCCGTTTCGAGGACTGGCAAGATTTCTTGGACAACGCCTCCTTGGGCGTCCACCTGATCGACGCGGGCGGGAAGATCCTGTGGGCGAACAAGCTCGAGCTCGAGCTCCTCGGCTACGCGCCTCACGAGTACATCGGTCGGCGGTTCGCGGAGTTCCATGTCGACAGGGACGCGATCGACCACATCCTGGCCGCCCTCGCCGGGGCCGGCCGGCTGCTCTCCTATCCGGCCCGCCTGCGCGCCAAGGACGGCAGCGTGAAGCACGTGCTGATCAACTCCAACGCCTTCCGGCGCGACGGGCGGTTCGTCCACACGCGCTGCTTCACGACCTGCATCTCGGAGGCCGCCTACGCGCAGCGGAAGGGCGAGCTGGCCCGGGGCCCCCGCTCCACGGGGGAGCCCTCGACGTGATCCGCGGCGCCGCGCCGCGCGGCCGTCACCCGCGCCAGAGCTCCTTCACGCCGTCGGCCATGAACTGCACGGCGATGGCGGCGAGGATGAGGCCCATGACGCGCTCGAGCACGGCCACGCCGGACGCCTTGAGCGCCCGCTGCACGAGCCCGGCGCCGCGCAGCACGAGGTAGGAGGCCGCGAAGGTGATGGCCACGCTGGCGAGCACCAGCGCCATGGCCACGGGGTCGTCGCCGCCGCGCGCCATCAGCACCAGCACCGTGGCGATGGCGCCCGGTCCGGCCAGGAGCGGCATGGCGAGCGGCACGAGCGCCACGTCCTCCTTCTCGATGCCCTCCTGCTGCTCGGACGGGGTGGTGCGCGTCGCCGAGGCGCGGGCGCGCAGCATGTCGAGCGCCGTGATGAGCAGCAGGAGGCCGCCCGCGACGCGGAACGCGGCCAGCGAGACGCCGAAGACCTTGAAGATGACGCCGCCGAAGAGCGCGAAGAAGAGCATGAGCCCGCCGGCGACGGCGCACGCGCGCCGCGCCGTGCGCCGCACCTTCTCCGGGGGATCGCCGGCGGTCATCGTCAGGAACAGCGGCACGATGCCGATGGGATCCACGACGAAGAAGATCGCCGACAGCGACACGAGGAAGACCGAGACGTAATTGGCCATGCTCACCGGACGCGTCGCGGATCCCGCGGGCCCGACGCTCTCCCACATCGCCGACGGCCGCGCTAGCGGCGCGGGCGAGCGACGGAGAGCTCACGGCCGCCCGAGCGGGGGCCGGGCGTGAGGCGCCGGGCCGGAGGGCCGCAAGGCGGTCAGCGCGGCCTGGTAGACGGTCTGGAAGCGAGCCTGCTCGGGCGCGAGCTCGGCGGCGCGCTTCAGCGGCTCGAGCGCCTCGTCTCGGCGGCCTTGCCGGACCAGGGCGAGGCCCAGCGCGTGGAGCAGCTCGGCCTGCTCGGGGAGGCGGGCGATGCCGCGCCGGAGCAGCGCGACGCCGTCCGCGTCGCGGCCGAGCTCGCGATAGAGGTCGGCGAGATTCACGTAGGTGGGGACGTAGCCAGGCTCGATGCGGAGCGCGGCGAGGTAGGCCTGCTCGGCGTCGCGCGGCTTGCCGGTCCGGGAGAAGACGAGCCCCAGGTTGTTCTGGGCCTCGGCGCGATCGGCGTGGAGGGTCTGCGTGGCGATGTACTCGCGCAGCGCTCCGTCCAGCTGCTGCGCGGCGGGCCCGGGCAAGGCGCCGAGGTCGACGCCCGCGAGCACGCGCGCGGCTTCGACGCGCACGCCGCGCACCGGATCGGCGAGGAGCGGCGCGGCGACGGCCGCGATGCGGCGAGGGTCGTAGCCCTCCAGCGCGCCGAGCGCGGCGCGCCGGAGCAGCGGGTCGGGATCGGCGAGCGCGGCGCGGAGGACGGCGAGCGACGCGGCCGTCGGGGCGGCGCGCAGCGAGGCGAGCGCGGTGGCGCGCGCGATGGCGGGCGTGGCGCGGTCTTCCGCGAGCCGCTGGAGCTCGGCGGCGACGGCCGGGTCGCCGGGCGCCGCGCGCGCGCGCGCGAAGACCTCGGCGTACCCCTGGTAGCCCTGCGCCGGGCGGCCGAGCCAGGATCGCACCGCGTCGGCGGACCAGCTCGCGGGCTTCTGCGCGTGGCAGTCGGTGCATGGATTCGGGAGCCCGAGGGAGACCGAGAGATCCGGCCGAGGCACGCGGAAGCCGTGATCGTGACGGACGTCGACGCCCATGTACGTGCGCGCCGGCATGTGGCAATCGACGCAGCGCGGGGCGGCGGGCGCGCCGGGCGCGGCGGCGGCGTCCGCGGCGCGGTGGTGGTGGTGCTCGGGGACATCGAAGCGCGCCGGATCGTGGCAGGACGCGCACACGGCGTTGCCCTCGGCGCGCAGGCGGCCGGCGTGCGGCTCGTGGCAATCGCTGCACGTCACGCCGGCGTTCGCCATCTTGCTCTGCTGGAACGATCCGTAGGTGAAGACCTCGTCGCTCATCACGCCGTCGGGCGTGGTGAAGGGGGCGGTCAGCAGCTCGAGCGCGGCGCTGTCGAGCAGCGGGGCGCCGTGCCCGAACGGCTGCGAGAGGCTCTCGCGGCGGCTGTGGCAGAGCGCGCACGTGGCGCTCTCGGTGCCGCTCGATGGGCCCTTGTCGCGCCGCGCGGTGCCGCTGGGGAGCCGCGTCCACGTGGCGTTCTGGCGCTCGTCGAAGCGCACGTCGAGGCCCTTCGCGGGGTCCGGCGTCCGCGCCTCGGCCCAGGCGAGGTGGCGCGCGCCGCCGCCGTGGCAGCCTTCGCACCCGACGCTGATCTCGGACCAGGTGGTGGCGAAGCGGTCCGCGGCCGCGTCGTACCCTTTCGTGACGTGCGTCGAGTGGCACTCGGCGCACATGTGGTTCCAGTTCTGGCTGGCGGCGGTCCAGTGCAGCACGTCGCCCGCGCGCACGCCGTCGCGCTCGTGCAGGTGGTACCAGCGTTGCCCGCCGCGCGCGCGGGGGCGCGCGTCCCACGCGAACGGCAGCGCCTGCAGGCGTCCGCCCGGGCCGGCGACGAGGTACTGCTGGAGCGGCTCGACGCCGAAGGTGTACAGCACCTCGTAACGGTGCAGCTGGCCATCGGGGCCGTCGGTGGTGACCCAGTATTTGCCGTCCTGGCGATCGAAGCGGTGGACTTGCCCGGCGTAACGCAGGCGCGCCCCCTCGAAGTCCCCGAGCACGGTGGCGGCGCTCGCGTGCTGCATGGCCCGCGCGTGCTGCGAGCCCCGCCACGCGGCGTGCTCTCCGGCGTGGCAGGGCGCGCAGCGGTCGCTGCCGACGAAGCCGGCCGCCGCGCGCTCCGGCTGCGCGGGAGCCGACGAGGCCGGCGAGGCCTCCGCGGCGTCGCCGTGCGCCGCCCCGGGCCTCGCGCCCGGAGCGCTCGCCGTGGAGGCGTCGGCTGGCGTGAGCGAGGATGCGCGCGTGGGCGCGCGAAAGACCACGATCCCGGCGAGCGCCAGGGTCAGGGCGGCGATGGGCCACCAGCGAACGGGACGGGGATGAGCCATGGGCGGGGCGGAGGCAAGCGCCGCCGCGAGACCCGGGTCGCGCAGGGGCGCCCGGGTCTCGCGCGCGGCGCGGTGCGCGGTTACTCGGTGAGGATGACGCCGCGTTCGGTGGCGTACTGCGTCCATGCGGCGGCGAGCTCGGCCGCCAGCTCGGGATGCGCCGCGGACACGTCGTTGATCTCGCCGCGGTCGGTGGCCAGATCGTACAGCGTCCAGGCGCGCGGCGTCGGGCCGTAGGGCGCGCCGAGCCACAAGAGCTTCCAGTTGTCGCGGATCACGTAGCGGTGATTGCCGTGCTCCCAGATCAACGTCTCACCTGGCGCGCGCACGGCGGTCGCCCGATCGTCGAGCACCGGCAGGATCGAGTGCCCGCTGATCGGCTCGACGTCCCTGCCCTTGTAGGTGCTCCCCGGATTGGGCACGCCGGCCAGATCGAGCACGGTCGGCAGGAAATCGACCACGTGCGTGGTCCCGTCGAACTGCGGTTTGGCGTGGTGCTGTCCCGGCAGGCGTGCGATGGCCGGAACGGCGACGCCGCCCTCGGTCGTGTAGCTCTTCCACAGCCGGAACGGCGTGGCGCTCACCTCGGCCCAGCGGGGTCCGACGCCGATGTACGAGCCCGGTCGACCCAGGTTCTCGAGCGTGTTCACCACCTCTCCGGAGCGGCTCGGGTCGTTCGCGGCGAAGCCCTCGCGATTGCCGCCTTCCGCGCCGTTGTCGGACTGGAAGAAGATGAAGGTGTTCTCGTACTCGCCGACGCGCTTGAGGTACTGGATCAACCTGCCGATGTTGGCGTCGAGGTTCTCGACCATGGCGGCGTAGATCTCCATGCGCCGCGCCTCGTAGATCCTCTCCTCCGGCGTCAGCTGCTCCCACGTCTTCGGGTTCGTGCCGTCGCTCGGCAAGCGCGGGTTCGGCGTGAACGATTCGGGGATGATGCCGCGGCTCTTGAGCCGCGCGAGGCGCTGCTCGCGGATGGCGTCGTAGCCCGCGTCGTAGCGGCCGCGGTACCTGTCGATGTACTCGGGCGGAGCCTGGAGCGGCCAGTGCGGCGCGGTGTACGTCGCGAACGCGAAGAACGGCTTGCCGTCGGCGCGGTTGCTCTCGATGTACTGGATGAGCTTGTCCGTGTAGAGCTCGGTCGCGTAGAAGCCGCGCGGCGGCTGCGTGTACACGCCGTCCTCGCGATAGAGCCGAGTCTGCGCGGTCGTCGGCGGGTCGGCGTACTCGTTGAAGAACGCCGCCACGCCGCCGAGCAGGACGTACGATCTCTCGAAGCCGCGCACCGGCGGGCTCTGGTCCTCGTCGTCGCCGAGGTGCCACTTGCCGGCGATGTACGTGTGATAACCGGCGTCTTTCAGGATCTCGGCGACGGACAGCGCGTTGTCGGTCAGGTAGCCCTCGTAGCCGGGCTGCCCTGCTTGCGGGCCGGTGCCGCCGCCCATGCGACCGAGCCCGACCGAGTGGCTGTCGGTGCCGGAGACCAGCATCGCGCGGGTCGGCGCGCACAGCGATCCGGAGCGGTGCCCGGTGAGGATGCGGCCTTCGGCGGCGAGCGTATCGAGGTTCGGGGTGCTGATCTCGCCGCCGAACGCGCCGAGGTCCGAGAAGCCCAGGTCGTCGGCGACGATGGTGACGATGTTGGGCAGCTCGGCGCCCGTGCCGCCGCCGCCGGCGCCGCCCGTCCCGCCGCCCGCGCCGCCCGAGCCCGCGGCGGCGCCGCCGCCTTCGCCCGCCGCGCCAGCTTCACCCGAGCTGCCGCCGCCGCCGGCGCCGCCCGTCCCGCCGCCCGCGCCGCCCGTCCCGCCGCCCGCGCCGCCCGTCCCGCCGCCCGCGCCGCCCGTCCCGCCGCCCGCGCCGCCCGTCCCGCCGCCCGCGCCGCCGGTCCCGCCGCCCGCGCCGCCGGTCCCGCCGCCCGCGCCGCCGGTCCCGCCGCCCGTCCCACCGCCCGTCGCGCTGCCGGTGCCGCCCGATTCGCTGCTCGAGCTGCTGGCCTGACTGGCGCTGCCGCCGTTGCCCGCGTCGTCGTCGCTCCCGCAGCCGATCGGGCCGACCAGCATCGCGAGCAACCAGGGCCCGCTCGCGAGCGCCGAACCAATCCATCCATGACGTCCGAAGAACCGCTTCATACCTGTCTCCTCAGGAGTGCTGAAAGCGCCGCATGCCGGAGCCGATCGCCGTCGGAAGCGAGCACCCGCCGTCGTCCCGAAGGGACGCTTCGCTCCGCGCGCCGGCGAAAGCTCGGCCGGCGCGCCACGAGAAGGGCGGACGCTGACGGTGATGAGCCGCGTGGCTCGGCCGTCACGACGAACGACAGCGTGGCGCGTCGCCGTGGACACGGGTGCGCTGCCTCGCTGTTCTCCTCACCGCAGCTCGCGCCACGGCGTATGCGGCTAACTACAGCACGAAGGGCAACCGCTCGTTCGACGGCGCGCGCCTATGGCCCCCAGGTGAGAACCGAACATCCGCGCGGCGGCGAGGCAAGGAGACATTCATCCGTTATAACGGAAGACAAGACGCTATACAAGACGATTTTCACGTCCCGAGCCGATCGGCCAGCTGCCCGGGTTGCCGATGGCGCCGTCGGGCCCTCATCGCGCCCCCGCCGCGACGCGCGCGAACGCGTCGGGGAAGAGGCCCACCTCGGCCTCGCTGCGCGTCGCCAGCGTCTCGGGATCGAGCCGGAGCACCTTGCCCGGCGTCACGGTCTGGTCGCCCTCGCAGACGATGAAGAGCCCGTGCTCCTCGTCGAGCGCCGCGAGGTGCGGCCTGAAGCACTCCTCGCTGATGTTCCGGGAGACGGCGCCGCGGGCGTCCGCGGTCATCCCGATCCGCGCGATCGTGTCGGGCACCTGCGTCGGCACGTAGATGGCGCTCCCGTCAGGGGTCCACGCGGCGAAATAGGGCGCGCCGATCGTGAGGATCGTCTTTTCCTCGTCGAACGTCCCCGACGCAACATCGAAGAAGCGCACTTCCCTGCTGTCCGTGTTGCTCACGGCGATGGTCTTCTGATCGGGCGACATGACGGCGGCGTAGGGCCCGTAGGACGACGCGTGGGCGTCGGACGAGAGCGGCGGCCCGACCGGGACGAGCTTCACCTCGGCGTCCGGGTCCGTCAGGTCGACGATCGCGAGGGCGTCGTCGCCATAACAGGCCACATAGGCCCGCGCGCCGTCCGGCCGCGAGAGGGCGATCCCGTTCGCGGCCTTGCAGACCGGGATGCGCGTCGGCGCGGCCGAGCCATGAGGCAAGATCGCGTCCGGATCCACGACCGCGAGCGAGGAGCGCGCCGCCTCGAGGTCGTCCGGGTTGTCGAGCGCGCGCTTGAGATCGAAATGAGAGACCACCACGCGCCGGCCGTCCTCGGAGATCGCGATGTCGCCCGGGTTGGCCTCGACGCGCACCTGCCCGAGGATGCGCAGATCGTCGAGCGCGAGCTTCTGGACATAGCCGGCCACCGCGCTCCCGCCGTGCACCGCGTGGGGGCCGCTCGATCCGGCGGTGTCGGGGTACGACAGCGCGATGTAGAGCGCGCCGCCCGCGGCGTCCACGGCCGCGCGGTGAGGCCCATCGATCGTCACGGGCTCGCGGCCCACGGGGCGGACGCCGAACCGCTCCCCGGTCTCGAGCGCGATGAGGGAGATCGTATCGGAGAGGCTATCGGTCACCACGCCCATTCCGCCCTCCGGGATCGCGATCTCCGGACGCCGGTTCGGATAGGGGTCGCCCTCGTAAGCACCGTAGCGAACTTCGATGATGGAATCGGGGTCGCTGCAGCCCGCCAGCGCCGCCGCCGCGAGCGCGCAACCCAGGAATCGCGCGATGACCATGGATGACCTCGAGACGAGCGCCGCCAGCCCGGCCCCTCCGCATCCTAGCAGCCGCCCGCGCTGGACGCGGCTCGCCGTACCACGGATCCGCCCGCCCGTGCGCGCCGCGGCGCTGGGCGACCGGCGGCCGCGAGGTGCTGCACCCGGGGAACCAAATTGCGCTGCCACGGGCGCCGCGGCCGCCCGGGCCGGCGCCGCGCCGCGCCCCGGTGCTAGGCTCACGCCTCGTGGATTCACCCGCTCGCACGGCTCCCAACGACTCGACGCTCGCCGTGATGGGGCGCGCGCTCCGGCACCGCAATTACCGCCTCTTCTTCTTCGGTCAGGGCGCGTCGCTCATCGGCACATGGCTGACGCGCGTCGCCACGAGCTGGCTCGTCTATCGCCTCACGAACTCCGCGCTGCTCCTCGGCATCGTCGGGTTCGCCGGCCAGATACCCACGTTCCTCATCGCCCCGATCGCCGGCGTCCTCGTCGATCGCTGGGATCGCCACCGCGTCCTCGTGATCACGCAGGCGCTGGCGATGGTGCAATCGGCGCTGCTCGCCGCCTTCGCGCTCACGGGCACCATCACCGTGTGGCACGTCCTCGTCCTGGCCGCGTTCCAGGGGGTGATCAACGCCTTCGACACCCCGGCGCGGCAGGCGTTCGTCGTCCAGATGGTCGAGGCGCGCGAGGACCTCTCCAACGCCATCGCGCTGAACTCCTCGATGGTCAACGGCGCTCGGCTGCTCGGCCCCTCGATCGCCGGCGTGCTCATCGCCGCCGTGGGCGAGGGCTGGTGCTTCGCCATCGACTCCATCAGCTACCTCGCCGTCATCGCCTCGCTCCTCGCGATGCGCATCGCCCGCCCGGAGCGGCGCGCGGCCAAGCGCGGCGACGTCCTCGCCGACCTGCGCGAGGGGTTCCGTTACGTGTCCTCGTTCGCGCCCATCCGCGCGATCCTGCTGCTGCTCGCCGTGGTGAGCCTGACCGGCATGCCCTACACGATCCTGATGCCCGTGTTCGCGGGCGAGGTGCTGCACGGGGGCGCGTACACGCTCGGGCTGCTCATGGCGGCGTCGGGGGTCGGCGCGGTCGCGGGCGCGCTCTGGCTCGCCTCGCGGCGGAGCGTCCTCGGGCTCGGGCGCGCGCTGTGGATCGCCGGCGCGCTGTTCGGCCTGGGCCTCGTGGGGTTCTCGTTCTCGCGCTCGGTGTGGCTGTCGGCGCCGCTGCTGGCGCTCATCGGCGGCGGCATGATGGTGCAGATGGCGGCCAGCAACACGCTCCTCCAGACGATCGTCGAGGAGGACAAGCGCGGCCGCGTCATGAGCTTCTACACGATGGCCTTCTTCGGCATGGCCCCGTTCGGCAGCCTGATCGCCGGCTGGCTGGGCGGCCGCATCGGCGCGCCGGCGACCGTGCTGTGGGGCGGCGTCGCGACGCTCGCCGCGATCGGCGTGTTCGTGCGCAAGCTGCCGGAGCTGCGGCGGCTCACCCGGCCGATCTACGTGCGGCTCGGCATCCTGCCCGAGATCGCCGAGGCCCTGGGCCAGACCACCGAGATGACGTCCCCGGCCAAGGAGTGAGCGCAGCGCGAGAGGTCGAAGCGAGCCTCGGGTCAGCGCTCGAGGGCGCCACGCCGGGCGATCAAGGCGTCCAGAGCAGGACAGCCAGATCGCCGGTCTCGCCCCGGGTGACCAGGAGGTCGGGGTGAGCGTCGCCGTTCATGTCGGCCACTGCGAGCGAGAGCAGCTCGGAGCCGACCTGGATCGCGGGCGCGGGGCGGAACGTGTCGCCCTCGCCGATCAACACGTTCACGCTGTCCCCCTGGAGGACCAGCACGTCGTCGCGCTCCCCATCGCCGTCGAAGTCGGTCACCACCGGCGACAGGAGGGGCGCCTCGAACATCCAATCTTCCTGGGAAAAGGTCGCCGCGTCGCCCGCGCCGAGCAGCAGCGAGAGCGACGCGTAGTTCACCGCGACGAGGTCCTGGTTGCCGTCCGCGTTCAGATCGCCCGTCGCGATGGCGGAGGCCCCGGTGTTCGCCACCGACACGGGCGTGGGGAACGACCCGTCCCCCTCGTTGCGGATCACCACGGTGGAGGACAGATCCGCGTCCACCGCCCCGCCCGCCAGGTCGAGCTCGCCGTCGCCGTCGAGGTCGACGAGCGCCGGCGCATCGAGCGCGCGCACGCTCTCGCTGGTGAAGCTGCCGTCTTCGCCCCGCCGGATCAGCCAGGCGTACAGCTCGGAGCTCTGGGAGGCGTAGATCTCGGCGCGCCCGTCGCCGTCGAGATCGCCCAGCGCGGCGTGCGCCATCATCGGCTCGTGGAGCCCGTCGTCGGGCACCTCCAGCGCCACGACCGGGGCATCGAACGTCCCGTCGCCCAGCCCCGGGTAGACCTCCACCGCGGCGCACGGAAAGGCGTCGCAGTTCCTGAGGGTCACCAGGTCGAGGACCGGGTCGGCGTCGATCGCGGCCAGGAAGACGCCCGAGGGGGCGCCGCTGAGCTCGATGGTGTCGACGGGCTCGAGCGCGCCGTCGCCCTTGTTGCGCAGCGCCACGGCGGACGCGCCCTCGACGCCCGCGAGGACCACGTCGTTCGCGCCGTCGCCGTCGATGTCGCCGACGGCCACGAGGCGCGCCTTGTCCCCGTCGCTCGCAGGGTAAGCGCCCGCCAGCTCGTATCCCCCCTCTCCCCCGCCCGCGCCGCCTCCCCCGCCCGCGCCGCCTCCCCCGCCCGCATCCCCTCCCGCGCCCGCATCCCCTCCCGCGCCTGCGCCGCCTTCCGCGCCTGCGCCGCCACCCGCGCCGCCGGCATCCGCAGGCGACGTCGCCTCGTCGCTGCACCCGCCCAGGATCGAGCCCAGCGCCACGAGAGCTCCCCAGATCAACCCCATTCTCTTCGGCATCGTCATCAACCCCATTCTGTTCGGCATCGTCAGCATCCCTTCTCGGTACTGTACCCGCGCGCGTCCGTCCGATCGACCGTGCGCCGCGGGCCATCCACGACATGCTCGGCGGCCGCGTCCACGAGCAGCGGCGCCTCTCCGGCGCTCGCTGCTCGTGGACGCGTGGCGCAGCCCACGCCTCGCTCCCGCTGACCGGACGCCTCTCGGCTGCCTGGAGGCGAAAGGCGCTGTTCGGCGCCCTTCGCCCCTGGTGGACATGAGGAGGCGAGCGGGAGACCTCAAGACGTCACGCGAGCACGTGGTAGTTGATCCTGTATTTCTTGCCGGCGGCGAGCGCCGCCCCGTTCGTCGACCAGGCCACCGTGAAGTCCGTGCTGCTCGACGCGCTGAGGCGCGCCTGCGCCGTCCCCGCCCACGGCTGGTTCCCGTCGGCGAGCGTCGCGATGACGACGGGCGCGTTGCCCGTCGCGTAGTCGCTCCCCACGAAGGCGACGGTGACCGAGCCCGCGCTCGACGCGCCGGCGGAGTCGGCCGTCAGCTCGATGGTCCCGGACACCTGGGTAGAGCCGGCCACCAGGGCGGCGCTCCCGCCCGTGCCGAGCCCCGACGGGGTCCCCTGAATGCTCGGCGCGCTCGTGCCGGCGCGGCGGCTCGTCTTGATCGCCGTGAAGATGGCCGCCTGTTCGAACCGGCTCCCGGCGGTCTTGTCGTACGCCGACTGCGTACCCTGGTTCGGGAGGTAATCCGCGTCGAGCTCGGACACCTGGGGCCCGAACAAGGTCACCTCGCCCTGGAGCCGGTCGAAATAGCCGGGATAGAAATGCAGCCTGTACGTGTGCCCGGCGACGATGCCGTTGGTCACGAGCTTGTATTTCTTCCACTGATTGCCCAGGTTGACCGTGAACATGTCGCCCGCGGTCGTCGCGTCCGTGAGATCGCGCATCGACACCACCATGGTCGCGGCGTCCGCCGTCGACCCGGCCGGGATCCTCGCCCAGAACGTGATGAACAGCCGCGTGCCGGTCGCCAGCGCGCTCGACGGGTTGACGATATCGACGACGCTGGCGATGTACTGGCTGCTCGTCGTTCCTCCCAGCGTGACCTTGAACGCGCGGGCGCCGCCGAACGGATCGGCCTCCCCCGCTGCGACGACGATGCTCCCGTTCTTGGTCCACCCGTCGAGCTGCTCGGATTTGTGCAGCCGGTTGATGAGGTATCTCGTCTCCACCTGGCGCGCCTCGCCGTCGACGCGCTCGAGCGCGGACCCGGCGCTCGGCCGGACGACCGAGAACTCTCGACCCTCGTTGACGAACTCCCTGTACCCGCCGCCCCGCGGCGCGATGACGTGGTTGTTCGCGAAGATCGACCCGCCGTAGGAGCCATCGACCCGGCTCTGCGCGTCCTTGATGAGGGTCGCGTAGTTCGCGAAGATGTTCTGGCTGATGTCGTGCATGAACCCGGGGTTATCGAGCTCGATCGCGAACGTCTCCGCCGAGCTGACGCCGCCGCCCGTCCCCGAGGTCGCCGTCGTCGCCAGCGCGTACTGGAACGTCGTCGGGGTCACCGCCGTGACGGTGAACTCGCCGTTGAACTCCGCCGGGGTCACGTCGGTGATCGTCACCCGGTCCCCGACGGCGAGGCCCTGGGTGGGCACGGAGCTGAAGGTCGTCGTGTTGAGCGTGACGGTGACGACGTTCGACGACGCCGAGACCGACACGATCGGCGCCGCGTTGCCCAGGAACAGGTTCCCGCGGACCATGAGGGGCCCGCCCACGGTCGCCAGATCCTCGGCGCCTTCCGACCTTCCACGGACCTTGATGCGCACGCGCGCCTTGTTGAAATTCTCTCGCTCGCTCGCGAATCGATTGTCCAGGATCCAGGCGTACCCGCCGGCCTGGCGGTTCCCTCGCTTATCCTGGCTGGGGACGAGGAGGATGTCCGGCTCCGCGACGGTGTCGTAGATCGGCGCGCGCAGGAAGTAGTTGTTGACGACGCGCACCGCGGGCCCGAGCACCGTGAGCGTCGGGCCGCTGCTCGGGCCTTGCAGCGCCTGCCAGAACCAGTTCTCCTTGATGGACCCGTCCGCGAAGAGCCCGATGTGGATGGAGGCCGCGTTGGATTTGAACTGGTTGCCGTTGATCCGGTAGACGTAGACCGAGTCGTCGATGTGGACGGCGGTGCCGCCGAAGTTCTGGATCGTATTGTGCTCGATGCGGATCAGCCCGTCCTGGAAGTCGAGCGTCGGATACGGGTGGGTCTTGAGCATCATGCTGCCGCTGACGACGGTGCTCCCCGAGTTTCCGCCGTCGAGCGTCATCTGCTCGACCGCGAAATACTCCCTGCCTCGACCGACGGTGTTCGTGAAGTTGCCCGACAGCTCGAAGAGGACGCCGTCCTCGAGGGTCGTCTTGAACGTCGAGGCGTACGGGTCCAGGCCGACGACCGCGAAGTTCGGCCTCGAGGCGCCGCACACCGTCGTGTTCGGCTGGATGTCGAACATCGGGTTGGCGGCCGTCGCGGCCGGGGTGCTCGCCTTGGCCGTGTAGGTCGCCGCGCCGATCAGCAGCGTGACCGGCCGATCCACGACGATCGGCGCGGTGACCTCGACGCTGCCGGAGATCCCGCGCGCGTCGACGACGCCGCCGGTGCACGGGAGCGCGAGGATCGCGTTCCGGATCTGCTCGCCCGCGTTCGCGCCCGGCTGCTCGCTCGCGTGCACCGTCGGCGCGCGGGCGGGGCCGAACATGCGCTGCTTGAAGGTGAGGCTCGTCGTCCCGAGGGTGATCGGGCCGGTCGCCGTGAGCACCCATTCGGTGTTGGCGTACAGCGTCCCTTCGGGGCCCACGCAGACGCTCATCCCGGGGGTGAAATCGCTCGACGCGTCGGCGTCGGGCGCCCGCGCGAGCGTGACGTTCGGCGCCGAGACGGACTGCACGTAATAGATACCGTTCTGCGGCGCATGCGACTGCCCGACCAGCAAGACACGATCGTCCAACGCGAGCGTCACGCCGTTCTGCACCTGGGATGTCGTGGCGTTGATGTTCGTGGGGATGCAGATCCTGACCGGCTCTTTCCAAGCGCTCATGAAAGGTCCTCTCTCTCGGCTCAACCGCCCTCGCGGCAGATCGCGGCACGAGCGACAGCCCGCCCACCCCTCGATCCAGCCGTCCCGGTTGAAGCGTTGTAAGCATGACCACGCGGAGCGCGCGGCGCAAAGCACCTGAGGACGTACTCCGTCACACCGCACTCCAGCGATCGCTCGCGCACGGCGGCCGGGATGCATCGATGGATTCGTTCGAAGCGCAGGATAACGACAGGTGCCCCGACAACGGGCGGATCGGCGCTGAACCGCTGTTCGTCAGCGTGATGATTCGAACCGTCGAGCCGCTCCAGCGCGTCAGGCGCCCGCGCGCAGCACCTTGATGAGCGCGGCCGGCGCCTCGCTCCCGTAGCCTGCCGCCATTCCCCTCCTGAAGAGCCCTGCGACGAACGCCGGCAGCTCGTCGTTGATCCCCGCCGCCTTCGCCTGGCGCAGGAGCAGGTCCATGCTCTTCGCGCAGATCTCCAGCGATGCCTCGGGGTTCTCGTAGTCTCCGGCGTGGATGGCGTCGCCACCTCGCCTGACCATCCCGCCGATGGCCGGAGCGGCGCCGGCCATCATGGCTCCGAAATGGTCCACGCGGAGGCCCTCGGCCTCGCAGATGCGAGCGCCGTGATAGAAGCCCACGAGTCCCGCGAACAGGTACGAGAGGAACGCGAGGTCCAGCGCGGACGCCCCGCCGACCTGCCCCCCGAGGTACGTCACGGTCCCGACCATGCTCTCGAGGAGCGCCTTGCTCTTCCGGTACGCCGGCTCCGCCCCCGAGACGAGGATGGCGCTCTCGGGCTTCCCTATCTGGTTCGGGATCGCCAGGATGGCTCCGTCGAGGTACTCGATTCCCCGCTGCTTCGCCCATGCCTCGCCCTCGCGGGCATCGTCCGGGCTCCCCGTGCTCAGCTGGATGAGCACCTTGCCGGCGAGGGCGGAGGTCACGTCCGTCGACGCCAGCGCGCGGTACGTCGCCTGGTAGTCGGTGACGCAGACGATGACGACCGCGCTCGCCTGGACCGCAGCTGCGACGCTCGACGCGAGCGCCGCTCCCTCCGCGACGAGCGGCTCAGCCTTCGCGCTCGTCCGGTTCCAGACGGTGACCCGGAAGCCGCCGCGGAGCAGCGCCCGAGCGAGCTCGCAACCCATGAGACCCAGACCGATGACCGAAACGTCGCGCATACGATGTCCTCCATTGGCGCACCCGCAGTCGACAGCGGGCGCCGCTTGCCAGCGGGCCCGCGCGGATGCTCGCCATGAGTGCGTCCTGCGCGAGCCGCCGTCGCGCACGAATGGGTGCTCGGAGAGCACGTTCGGACGATCGTCGCCGGTCCGCGGGTCCACCGCCCGCGCCGCTCAGTCGAGCGGCACCGGCCAGGCCGCCGCGTCGACGAGGTAATCGCGCGCGTCGACACCCCGCTCGCGCGCGAGGGTGAGCGGGACGGGCCGGTAGAGCAGCGTGGCCGTGACGTTCGCCGTCCCCGAGCAGCCCGCGGGGACCGCGAAGCCGTGCGAGGTCACCGCGACGTGCCCCGGCGGAATGCGGTTGTCGCTGGCGATGTCGACGGCGCGGTGCTGCGGCGCGTGCCGCGCGCCCGCCGGATCGACGAGCACCTTGGCGAAGGTGTAGCCCGCCGCGCCGGCGAACGCGGCCGCCGGTCGCTCGACGTCGACCGGCGGCGCGGGCGCCGGCGCGCCAAGATAAACGATGTCCCCGTCCTGCGCCGGGATCGCGCCGCTCAGCGCGATCGCGCCGCCGCCCGCCTCGACCACCCGCGCCTCGCCGACCGGCGCGCGGATCTCGAGCCCCTTGTCGGCCGCGTCGAGCGACGGATCCGCGAAGCGGCCGACGCCGGTGTAATCGTCGTACGCGCCGGTGGGGCGGACGACCCGCACCACGTCCCCTGCCCTCGCGCGCGCCGCGCCCTCCGGCCAGGCGAGCGCCGCGCCCGAGAGCCGCGCGCCCTGGCCCACGCGCGCCTCCGCGAGCGCGCCGCCCGTGTCGTGCACCGTCATCCCGCTCGACGGCGCCATGGGCGCGCCGCAGGCCTCCGCGGCGACGAGGAGCACGAGCGCGCGCATCGGCTCCCCGGTCGGGACCGCGTGGCCCGCGAGCTCGCTCGTCAGGGCGACCGTGACCTCGAGCTCGCCCGACGCGACCGAGGCGGCAGCGACGCGGACCTCGACCGAGCCCCGGAGGAGCGGCGGCTCGCCCTGCAGCGGCCCGAGGAAGACGTGCGAGAGGACCGACCCCGGCGGGCGGACGAAGCCGAGCGAGACGCTCGCGTTCGCCTCGGTCGTCACGTCGACGCTGCTCTTCAGCGAGGGGGTCTCCGGCATGTGGCAGGCCTGGCACTGCGACGTGGGGCGGTTCCACGCGCTCCCGGCCCACTCCGAGAACGTCTCGTGGATCGGCAGCCCATCGGGCCAGCGCGCCGGGTCGAGCGCCGCGCCCGGCAGGAGCGCCGCCTGCTTCTGCTCGTGGCAGCCGCCGCAGTACGCCGAGGTCGAGTACTTCGGCTGGTAGCTCCCGCCCATGAACCTGTTCGGCACGTCGGGCCGCGGGCCGAACATCACGTCGAGCAGCTTCGAGGCAGGATCGGCGGAGCTCCGCTCCCGCGGGCGCTGGATCATCAGGGCGCCGGCGACCCCGGGCGGCTTGCTCAGATCGACGTCGCGGACCTTGTGGCACGCGTCGCAGTGGTCGCCCTTCTCGAAGGCGATGCCGGTGGCGTCGAGCAGGTCGCGCCCGCCCGCGGGGCCGTCGATCCCCGCGGCGTGGCAGTCGGCGCACGCGCCGAAGGCCGCCGGCCGCTCCGCCGCGGGCAGCGCGGGGTCGTCGCACGACGGCCGCCCCGCGCCGCCGCAGGACGGGTTGAGATCCGGCAGCACGCCGCTCCCGAGGTAGCACCGCATCGCGACGCCGGCCTCGGTCCCCGGGACGCGGCCGGCCTTCCAGCGCCCGCCCGCGGCCGCGCACGACGCCTCGTCGCCGTGGGCCAGCGAGACCCCGGCGTAGACGGCCTGGAGGAGCGGGCGCTTCGCCGACCGCGCGTGCCCCGACTCGAGGAACTGGGCCACGAGCGTCGTGTGGCAGTGATCGCAGAACCGCGTCGAATTGTGGGGATCGCCCTCGCCCGGGTCTCCGTAGGTGTAGCCGAGCGCGTTGTCCGGAGGCGACACGCCGCGCAGGGCGATCTCCACCGGCCCGTCGGGGACAGCCTCGAATTCGATGCCGTCGGTCCGATACCCGATCTTCGCCGCGACCACGGTCGGCTGGCCCGGGATGTCGCGCGTGATCTCGACGGAGAACGCGCCGTCCGCGCCGGTGACCAGGGCCGGCTCGCCGCCGGCCTGCATCACGATGGCGCCCTCGAGCGGCGCCGCGCCGTCCGTGACCACCCCGGTCACAACGAACGAGCGCGGCAGCTCCTCCGGGGCGCCGCCGAAGCCGGCGCCGACGCTCACGTAGGTGGTCGTCGCGGACGTCGCGCCGGCGCCGCCCGGCCCGGCGCCGCCCTGGCCGGCCGGGGGCGGCGGCGCCTCCGAGCAAGCGCCGCCGAGCAGGCAGGCGGCGAGCGCCGTTGGGAGCGCGGGCGCTCGTCGCCGGGTCAGGGGTCGCGCCGCCGTTCGCATCGCGGGAGATCGGTACGGTAGACCCGGCCAGGCGGCCTGTCGACCGGGCAGCGCTTGCGGGTACGTCGCGGTCAGCAGGGCGGGTCGCCGAGGATCGCCGTGCGCTCCATCTTGCGCACCGCAGGCCAGTAATCCTGGACGGCATAATGCTGGGTGCAGCGGTTGTCCCAGATCGCGACGCTGTTCTTCCTCCAGCGAAAGCGGACCTGGTACTCGGGGATCGCCGCCTGGCTGATCAGGTAGCTCAAGAGGTGGCTCGCCCCGGGCGTGAAATCCTGGCCGACGCGCACGTTGTCCGGCGTGTGGAAGTTGACGAAATGCGTGGTGAAGGCGTTGACGAACAGGACCTTCTCGCCGGTCTCCGGATGGGTGCGCACGACCGGGTGCTCGGCGTCGGGATAGCGGGCCCTGAGCGCGTGGCGCTTCTCCATCGCCATCGCGCCGCCGAAGGTGGCCTCGAGGCTGTGCCTCGCGCGGAGCCCGGCGATCCGCTGCTTGATGCGCTCGGGCAGGCGATTGTACGCCTCGACCATGTTGACCCAGATGGTGTCGCCGCCGACCTCCGGCGTCTCGACGCAGCGCAGGACGCAGGCCATCGGCGGCGCCTCGCGCCAGGTCGCGTCGCAGTGATACGAGTTCTCGTAGTGATCCGGCGGGCTGTTCGCGTCCCTGTAGATGCGCACCAGCCCCGGATGATCGGGATCGCTGCCGGCGATGGGGTGGTCCTCGAGCTCGCCCCAGCGCCTCGCGAAGGCGACGTGATCCGCGCGCGTGATGTCCTGGTCGCGCAGGAACAGGACCCGGTGCTTCAACAAGAGCGCCCTGATCTCCGCGAAGAGCGCGTCGTCGCGCGCGGCGTCGGCCAGGCTGACGCCGCCGAGCTCGGCGCCGATGGTGCAGGTGAGCGGTTTGACCTGGATGGAGTCGCGCGCCGGCGCGCGAGCGGCGGCCAATCCGGCAGAGCTTGAGCTTGTCATTCTGGTCCTCCGGGTTCAGCGTGCGTGGGCACGCGCCCAACAGGCGATCTCATGCGTCAAACGACGAAGATCGAGGATCCGGTCGTCCTGCGCGACTCCAGATCGCGGTGCGCCTGCGCCGCGTCCTCCAGGCTGTAGCGCTGGTTGATCTCGATCCGGATCCGCCCCGCGGCGACGTGGCCGAACAGCTCGCCCGCGAGCTCGCCCTTCTCCGCGGGATCGGCGATGTAGTCGGCGAGCGCCGGGCGCGTGACGAACACCGATCCCCTGGCCGCGAGCTGCGCCACGTCGAGCGGCGGGACCGGGCCCGAGGCCGTGCCCAGGCACACGAGCAGCCCGCGCCGCCTCAGCGAGGCGAGCGAGCCGGCGAACGTGTCCTTGCCGATGCCGTCGTAGACGACCGACACGCCGGCCCCGCCGGTCAGCTCGCGCGCCCGCCTCGCCACGTCCTCGCGGCCGGAATGGATGACGTGATCGCAGCCGTGGGCGCGCGCGATATCCCCCTTGGCGTCGCTCGACACCGTGCCGATCACCAGGAGGCCGAGGAGCTTCGCCCACTGCGAGACGATCAGGCCCACGCCGCCCGCCGCCGCGTGCAGCAGGATGCTGTCGCCGGCCTTGAGCGGCCAGATGCGGCGCATCAGGTAAGCCGACGTGAGGCCCCGCATGGTCATCGCCGCGGCGGTCTCGCAGCCGATGCCGTCCGGCAGCCGGATCAGCGGCGCCGCGGGCAGGATCCGCTCGGTGCAGTACGCTCCGAGCGTGTCGAGGAAGCCGGTGTACGTCACGCGGTCGCCCGGCGCGACGTTCGTGACGCCCTCGCCGACCGCCTCCACCACGCCGGCGGCCTCCACCCCGATGCCGCTGGGGAGCGGCACGGGATAGAGCCCGCTGCGAAAATAGGCGTCGGCGAAGTTGAGCCCCACGGCGACGTGCCGCACCCGGGCCTGGCCGGGACCCGGGGTGCCGACGCTGGCCTCCTCCCAGCAGAGGACCTCCGGACCGCCGGTCTGGTGAAAGCGGACTGCGTGTTCCATCGAGCTCCCCCCCGGATCTCGCCCCGGCGCTAGGCCGCCACGCGCAGCGGCACCCCTCGCTCGCCCACCTTGCGGTTGGGCGCATAGCCGAGCTTCGCGAGCGTCTCATCGGCGCTCCGGTACGTCTCACCGATCTTGTAGATGCGGCGGGCCTCCTTGCCGTCCGCGAGCTCGCGGCCGAGCTCGCGCGCGATGCGGACGGTCTGCTCGATCTGCTGCACGGAGGTCATGCGCTGACCCTTGCGTCCCCACAGCGTGTCCTCGATGCCGCAGCGGGCGTGCAGCCCCATCGCGATGGCCATCGTGTTGATCGGCAACACGTTCCGCATGAGGGTCTCCAGCGTCAGGCAGGCGCCGTCGGGCACGCGTCGGATGAACTCCATCATGTTGTAAGGGTTCGGCCCGTCGAACCCGCCGCCGATGGCGACCCACGTGACGTTGAGCGGCCCGGTGTAGACGCCACGGCGGATCAGGCGCTCCACGGTCTCGAGCTGGGGGATGTTGGCGAGCTGAAAGTGAGGCTGGATGCCCGCCCCCGAGAGCCGCCTCAGGTGCTCCTCGACCCAGGCCGGGCCGGCCGGCACGGTCATCTCGCGGTACGCCTCGTGGACGTCCGGCCGCGCGAACGAGCTGCCGGCGACGTCGTCCTCGCTCATCAGCTCGACGACGTTCATCTGGGTGGTGTTGATCGCGATCGTGACCTGGTCGGGCTTCGGCGAGAGCTCGGCCAGCCTGTGACGCGTGTCGTCGCTCAGCCATTTGGCCTGCTCCCCTCCGCTCTCCGGGGAGAAGGAGATCGATCCGCCGACCTGCAGGATCATGTCGGGCACCGCGTCGCGCAGGCGCGCCAGCAGCTCGTTGAACATCGACAGCCGCTTCGAGCCTTTGCCTTCCGCGTCGCGCGCGTGCACGTGCACCACGGTGGCGCCCGCGTTATAACAGTCCACCGCCTTCTGGACCTGTTCGGCCATCGTCACCGCGATGTCTTCCGGAAAATCGGCCGGCTCCCACTCCGGCCCGTAGGCGCCACCGTGATGACGAGCTTCTCTTGCTTCTCGGGAAACAGGGAATCATCCAGAAAGTTCATAGAGATCCCTCGCTTCAGGTCGCCGTCGAACCGGGGGGGTGCGGAGGTCGCACGCGTCGGCGCGCTGGAGCACGCCGCTGAAGTCCTCCCTGGTCTCTGGCCTTTGCAAACGCAAGGGCGCCGCTGTCCTGTCAGGGACAGCTCGGCCGCCATGCGTCGTCGGCGAAGTACCTGGCGATGAGATCGTAAAGCGGGCGATCGTACTCGCGCAGCTCCGCGCGGGTGTTGATCTCGTTGTGGATCCCGTTCCCCGGGATCGACTCGATGTTTGTGTCGAACCAGTCCTGGACCCCCTCGGCCCAGTACTCGTCCTTGTTCGTCGCGGCGTAGGTGTTCGCCCATTTTCCGGCCGCCAGCGCGCCCTCGAACGCCTCTTCGAGCTCTCGGTTGAACGTCGGCTCGGCGAAGGCGATGCCCATGATCGCGATGGCGTGCGAGAACTCGTGCACCAGGATGTCCTCGCCCGTGTACCGATCGCTCGGATAACACAGGACGTTCTCCTCGGCGCAGGAGCTCGCCGGGCGCGCGGGGGTCGCGCCGAGGCCGCGGGCCCGTGTGTCCCAGTCCGTCCCCGGGAACGCCTCGTAGAGGTCGCTGTGCTCGGGGATATCGGTCGTCACCTCCGTCTCCGCCATCACGGCGACCCGCGTGCGGTTCTCGATCATCGCTAGACGCACGTCGTCGCGCAGGCCGAGCATGCGGACGACGACCGAGCACGCGCGCAGCAGCGCCGCGTCCGGCGGCCTCTCGGAGCTCACGACGGGGATCCCCGAGGCGTCGACGTACTTCTTGTAGAAAGGGTCGAGCCCCAGCTCGGGTGGCACCTCCGAGACGCTCGCGCACGCGCCCTCGAGCGCGCCTCCTCCTCCCCCGGTCCCGCCTCCCCCACCCTCGGCCGCGGTGCCGGTCGCGGTGCTGGAGGTCGTGCCCTCCGCCGCGCTCGAGCTGGTCTCCGCGGTGCTGCCGGCGCCGCCGCTGCCGGCGGGACCCGCGCCGCCGCCGCCCGCGCCGGCGTCGGGCGGCGACTCCGAACAGGCCGCCATGGCACACGCGATCACCGCGACCAACGCGCATCGTCGACGCATGCTCGCGATGGTACACGAGCTCGTGTCAGCGTCCAGGTCGCTCGCGCGCTGGCCGGGGTCATTTCCCGGAGTAGAACGCGATCGCGTGCGGGACGGGCCGGTCGGCCGCGATCCGGGTCGCGCCGTCGACGATCAGCGACGTGCTGCCGCTGCCATCGAGCATCGCCATCTCGTGCGCTCCGAACGCGCTGAGCCTGCTGGCGGCCACGGCCTGCGTGGCCCGCCTCGTCGACAGCACGAGGATGGTCTCGAGGTCGCCGTCGCCATTGTCGTCGCGCACGCCGACCATGGTGCGCTGGATGCTCGCGTATTTGTTCTTGTCCGCGGCGACGTCGAGCGCGCCTACCACGTCCGGCGAGCCGAACGAGGAGCGATCGTACGTGCCGATCCACGCGCGGCTCATCGGATTGTTGAACGTGAACAGCTTGACGTTGAAGCTCTCGGGCGCTGGCCCTCCGGGCGCGGCGTATCCATACGAAATATGGGAGCCGTCCTTCTTCAGCCCGAAGGCGATCCCCGTGGGGTAGGTGAACGCTCCGAAAGTGCCGCTGACGACCACCCGGAGCTTCCGGGTCGAGGTCTCGTGGCTCCTCGCGTCGGTCCAGTACGCCGTGTACGAGTTCCTCTGGACCAGCAGGTAGTCGGGATCTCCCCCGCTCACCGCGCCGGTGATGTTCCGCGCCGTCGCCTGCCGGAGATCCACGATCGTCACCCATTCGTCTGCGTCGTTCCTCTTGAAGACGCGCACCCCGGAGCTCGGAGCGCTCAGGGCGACCTCGCTGTAGCCGGCGGGGACAGGGACGAGCGCCTCTGAGGCCACGTCGCTCTCACCCCCCGCGCCCGCCGCCTCACCCTCGACGACGCCGTCGTCGGCCGCACCGCAGCCGGCCAGCACGCCGGGCAGCCAGGCTAGCCCTGCGAAGATCCGGACCAGAATCGACGCGCGACCGTCGCTGTCTAGCACGCGCATACCATCGTTGTTCATCGTCTTATCCTCCGTCGAAATTCGCGTTGAAATCCGTGTTCGGCGAGTCGCCACAGCATCGAGGGATCGGCTCTAGAGGCCGACGATCAGGAAATCGTCCACGGCGACCTTCCGGCCGCTCTCGCCGGTGTTGCTCGCGACCTCCAGGGAGTACGCGGCGCCTGCCGCGAGCGCCGCGGCGCCGACGAGCACCCAAGCGTCGTAGCGGATGTTCTGGTTGACCGCGCCGCTGATGACCGCGACGTTCGACGGATTGTACAGCTTGACAGGCGCCGCCGTGCTGGTCGCGTGGTTCCAGGGGACAAAGGCCCAGAGCTGGTAGTTCCGCGAGGAAGACGGTATGACGGTGTACCGCGCGTAGCTCGTCTTCGATGACGTCGGGGTGGTGACCGCATAGCGGAGATCGTCTTCGTCCCCGACGCCCGACACGCTGGTCCAGGACCCGGAGAACGTGAATGCGTCCTCGTCCACCCACGTGATGGCCGCGTAGGACCGGTGCGCGCCGATGAACGGGAAGGGATCCTGGTACCAGTCGCCGACGTTCGCTTGCGACGACGTGTTGTAGTAGTCGGCGCTGGTCGCGTTCGGGTGATCTTGCTCTCGGATCTCGAAATGCAGGTGGCACGACTTCGCTCCGACCCGACCGACGTACCCGAGCGAGGCGCCCTTCGCCACGGCAGCGCCGGTGGAGTAGAGGATGGCCGACGCGTGGCCGTACTGGTGCGTCCATGTGCGCAGCGCATAAGCGCTCTGGACGGTGGCCGAGCCCCAGTTCGCAGGGCTCGAGTCGGTCACGCATCCGCTCGCCGCTGCGACGAAGGGCAGACCGCAATCGGAGTCCCCGCCGCCGGGGCCGTTGATGTCGAGCCCCGGGTGGTAACCGCCGGTCGAGTCCGGGGACTCCATGAAGGTGTACCCGGAGTGATCGTTCGCCAAGGGGATCATGAAGCCATCCGACGCCACCGGGACCACGCAAGCGGCCGCGGAGGCCTCGCGCTCGACCGCCGTCCGCGCGCGCTCACCTCGCAGGAGCGTCGCGCGCCGGACCGACCGAGCGAGCGCGTCGTCCTCCGCGCTCAGCGTGAAGCGGAGCCCCGAGAGGCCGGCGAGCTCGGTGGCGACGGAAGCGGCCCTCGGCGGCGGGAGGCCCCGGCTGGCCAGGGCACAGGGCGCTCCCTCGACGCAGCCGCCCTCGTGCAGCAGCTCGGGGAGCGAGCTCGTGGGCAGCGCGCCGTCGGCCATCGCGTCGAACGCGATCGCGCTCGCGAGGGCGAGCTCCGCGTCTCGGTGGTCCGGGTACCGCCGGACCAGCTCGCGCAGCACGGCGGCGGCGCCGGCAGGGTCGCCAGCGCCGAGGTGCACGCGGGAGATCTGCCGCAGCGCCACGAGCCCGATGGGGTGCTGCTGCCCGGCGACCTGCACCCCGTGCTCGTCGAACGCCGCGCCGTACGCATCGAGGGCGCGCGCGGTGTCCCCCTCGATGGCCGCGGTGTCGCCGTCCCACACGTGCATCAGGCCTGCGCGATCGGGTTGCTCCGCCCGAACGCGCGCGGTCACGGCGCGCGCGGCGTCGAAATCGCCGAGCATGCGGTGGAGGGCGGTGAGGCCCGACACGCCGGCCCAAGCGTACCAGGCGCTGGGAGAGCGCCCGAGCGCCTCGTAGCACCGGAGGGCCAGCTCGATTTCGCCGCGCTCCTCAGCGTCGACGGCAGCGGCGAGCAGGGCGTCGTCGGACAGCGACGAACGGGCGCTGTCCGGCGGCTCCTTGGAGCCATCGAGCAGATCCGGCCCCTCGGCGCCGCAGCCCGTGATGACGAACAGCAACGCGAGGGAGAGCGAGCGAGAGGGGATCGATTTCATGGCCTGAACTCCTTCCATTCCGGCGCTCGAGCCTGTGCCCGCTGCGGGCATCGGGTTCACCGGATCGGAACAGCGGAGAGCGTCGCCGCGCGCGCGGGGGGCATCCCCGCCATCAGCGCGTCGCTCCTGCCATGAATGCCACGGACGTCGATATCCCTCACGCGATCTTTGGGTATCGCGCGGGGCGAGAGGTCAGCGCAGCTCGACGTCTTCCGGCAGCAGCTCGGCGAGCTGGTCCCAGGAAGGCATGATGTTGCGCGCTTCGTCCGGCTGCCCCGGCAGACGCAACGCTCCGTGCAGCGAGAGGACGCCGTCGCGGACGACCAGGCCGGTCACGTAGATCTGCTGGAAGGGATCGTGGTTCGGATGTCCGCGCCGGCCAGAGCTGAATACGATCCAGTAATACGTCTTTCCCTGGTGCCGTCGCGCCTCTTTCGCGAAACGGGCCCAGCTGTTCCTGACCCCCGGGCTCAGGCAGCCCGAGCAGGCCGGGGGGTCATTGGCGGATAGCCGCACGGGCGCGCCGCCTCCGGCCGGGATGACGTAGATCTCCGCGTCGGGCGGGCTGTGCGTGCTGCGCGGGCTCGCCGTGCGGGTGAAGGCGATGAGCTCGTCGTCGGGAGAGAAAGCGGGATAGTACTCGTTGAAGGCCGGCTCCGCGGCCCCCGGGACCGGCATCGCCCGGGGCGACCGCGGGTCGCGGTAGGGAATGGAGTACAGGTCGGTATGGACGACCTCCTCGACGTCGCTCTCGGGATCGTCGCGCCACGACGCGTACACGACCCGCGCGCCGTCGTGGCTGAACGCCGGCATCACGGCGGCCGGCGCGGGATCGCCGGTGCGCGCGAGCGGTTCGTAAGCGATACCTGGGCTCCTGGAGACCGCGTCGAGGTTGAACCAGGCGAGCTGGCGCAGCGCCCGGTCGTTCCTGTCGACCCCTGCGCCGATGACGCCGATCGCGACGCGGTCGCCGCCGGCCCAGTGCGCCGGAGAGAAGGCCAGGAAATCGCCGGCGAGGCGGGTGACGATGCTGGCGCCGGGCAAAGAGGGGAAGCTCCCGCCGGGCTCACCCGAGCTCGTGCTCGGCAGGGCGAGGATCTCGTTCCGCCACGGCTCGTCCCGGGCAGCGAAGGACGCGTCGCCCGGCGGGATGGCGTAGCGCACGACCATGGCGCCGATGCCACGACCATCGGGGGTGACCTCATGGCAGCCGATGCACCGGATGGCGGGCGAGGTGGTGCCTCCGCGCTCGGACCCGGGGATCAGGTCGACGGACGGATTCCCGCCAGATGCGACCGCCACGCCGTGGATCGCGGCGTTCTGCCGGTCCGGATCGGAGCTCGTGAAGAGAATGCGACCGCCGGCCTCGACCGGAGCGATCGTGAACGTGGCGGTCGAGCCGCGCGCCGGCGGCCCCGCGAGGTGCTCGCCATCAAGGGTGGCGCCGCGGACCGAGACCACCACGGGGTGGTCGCGGAGCATCGCGGTCATCCTCGTCCATACGTCGCGAGGCACCCTCGGGCGACGGCTCGGGGTGTACAGGACGAGCTCGTTCGCAGCGGCCTCCGCGTGCAGCCGGATCTCGAAGAGGTCCTGCGACGCCGGAGCGACGAGCTCGATCTCGAGCGGGGCCCAGTCGAGCGGCACAAGCGCACCCGGCTCGGGGCTCAGCAGGCAGGGGCCGCCGTCCGGGAGCCCGCTGTCCGGTGGACCGAACAGGTCCGGCGCGCTGCCCGGGGCGCCGGGGAGGAGCACCGGTGCGGCAGGGAACACGCCCGCAGGATCCGCGGGAGGACCGCCGGGGCTCGCGGGATCCAGCGTGGAGCCCTCGGCGCAGCCGGCGGCGACCGGAGCCAGCGCGGCGAGCGTCAAGGCCACGCGCAAGCGGGAGGCGTGCATGGGCAGAGCTCCTCGTTGCTTGGGGTCACGGGCATGGGAACTCGGGTGGACAGGTGCCGACCTCGGGACAGGCGCCCGTCTCGGGGATGCAGTTGCGCACGAGGGGGATCGCCGACGAGGCTCGCAGCGACTCGTAACCTGGAACAGACTCGGCGACCCAGAAGATCTTCTCCAGGCCCTCGCACCAGCAAGGGTCATAAGGACAGATGGACAGGTCGAGGTAATGCGTCTTTGCGTCGAGGACGCCGTGCTGCACCTCCTTGGGGACATTGGCGACATCGGCCTGGCACTGGGAGTCGCCCTCGACGGCAGAGCCGACGTACAACGTGAGCTGCACACCGGGATCCAGCGCCGCGCCGTCGGCTCGCCGCACGTAGACCCGGAGCAGGTTGCCGAGCCGCTGCGAGGCGATGGACAGGCCTACCGGGTCGCCGGGATCGCTGCTGCACCCCGCAGGGCCGAACCCCTCGCCTGGTGCCGCCGGATCGTACTCGTGGACCAGGATGGAGAACTGGGACTCTTCCGTGCACGCGCCAGCAGGACCGGAGAGCGCCCCGCCCTGACCGCGCGTGCCGTCGTCCAGCGCCTGCCCTGCCCCCGTCCCTGACGCGGACCCGCCCGCGCCGCCCTGACCTGGTCCAGCCGGCCCGGGCAAGATGCCGAGCGTCTGAGGCCCGTCGCACGAGAGGACGGCGAGCAGCAGCGCAGCCTCCGCCGCGCGGCCGCGCCGCCCCCCTCCCCGCTCCTGAATCCGTCGGTGGTCGATAGATCTCATGGTTTCCCCCTGACGTCGCGTCCGGCGATCCTCCGGATATCCGCCGCAGAATGGCTGTCCGGATAGCGACGCAAGAATCGCTTGGCGCGGAGCCTGGCGTCGTCCTCCAGGCCGATCTCGACGAGAGCGTGGATTGCAATCACCTCCCGCTCTTCGGCGAGCGCGCCGCTCGGGAAGCGTTGCTGGCCTTCCTCCACCATGAACAGCGCTTGCTCCGGGTCCCGCGCCAGGAGCGCGTGAGCTCGCGCAAGGTGAGCGATCTCCTCCGCGAGGGGGTTCGGCGCCGGCCGCGATGCCGTCGCGGTCGCCTCGGGCGGCGGCGCGGCGGGCTCCGGCGCAGCGGGCTGCCGCGCGGCGGCGGCGACCCCGGACGAAGCGGCGGACGCCGCGGCGCCCGGCGAGCCCGCGGCGGGCGCCCTCGGCGCGGCGCGGCGCACGGGAGGACGCGCAGGGGCAGCCGCGGCAGGGCCGGGCCAACCGAACCGACCGTCTCCGGGCGCCACGCCATCCTCCATCACGAGGCGAGGCCCCGCTGCCGGCGAGGTCGGCGTGGGCCTGGCCGCAGCGCGCGCCTCCAGCGCCGCGGCGTACGCGGCCAGCCCGTTCCTCGCGGCCGGCGGACGCGCGTCGTCCCGCCCGAGCCAGAACGCGGCGCCGCCGAGGCACGCCGCCGTCACGGCGGCGAGCAGCATCTTCGCGCCGACGCCCAGGACCACCTTGACCGGCGCGCCGCCCGCCGCGGCCGCGCTGGGCGCCGGCGGCGCGCCGGGCGGCCCTGCCTTGATGGCCGCTTGCAGCTTCGCGAGCCCGATCTGGACGTCGTAGTTCACCCAGGGCGCGGACACCGCGCGCTCCATGGCGCTTCGCAGGGCATCGGGGGTGGACGGATCGTCCACCAACCGGGTGGGCTCGCTCGTCATCCCGCCCTCCTCTCGAGCGCCGAGAGCGGCCGGGGCGCGTGCGGCGTCGTCTCCGCGCGCTCGAATGCCTCCTTCACCTTGCGCCGGGCCGTGTGGAGCCGCGAGTCCACGGTGCCCACCGGGATGTCCAGCGCCTGAGCGATGGCCTCCCGGGGCTCGCCCTCCAGCTCGTACATCACGAAGACGGCGCGATGCGCGAAGTCGAGCACGTCCAGAGCGGCCGCGAGTCGCCGCAGATCCTGGACGGCCACGGCGGCTTCGAGCGGGGTCGCGTCATCGGAGACCGCCGACGCGATGACGGTCTCGCTGCCGGTGACACCGCCGCGCCGCCGCGCCTTGCGGGCGCCTTGCGCGACCCGCACCGCGATGGTGCCCAGCCAGGTGGTCGGGCGCGCCGGGCCCGGTCTGTACCCGCCGTGCGCATGGACCACGAGAAAAACTTCCTGGACGAGGTCTGCGATGTCCTGAGGATCGGCCCCGAGTCGCGCAAGGAAGCGCGCCACGAAGTAGGCGTGCTCCTGGAAGAGCGCCTCGGTGCTGATGGGTACCTCCGGTTGTTCCATCGAACCGGACATGGATGGCGGGTCGATCCCAAACCTTCACCAGAAATTGACCGAAGCCCCCAGGTTGACGGCCAGCCCGGCCACCGCGGCTCGCCATTCCAGCGGAGGCATCTTGGGGTCATCTCGCTGCACACGAAAATACGGGGAGTGGAGGCTGGCGAGCCCATCTACAGAGGCATCCATGTTGAGCGGACCGAGCAGTTGCACCTGCGCTCCAATGCGAGCGGCGAGCGCGATCCAGCTGTGGCTCGCCGCTCGGTGCTCTGGCAAACCGCGGTTCTCGGCGTGGACTCGCCCGGCCACGCCGCCGACGCACCCTCGGAGGCGGACAGCGGACACCGAACGACCGAGGCAGCCATCGACGCGGCCGGCGACGAGCTGGAGCGCCGAGGGCCCCGCCGAGGGGTCGGCGAACAAGGAAGCGAACGTCGTCGGCGTCCACATCCCCGAGATCCGGACGGAATAGGTAGCCGCCAGTGTGAGATCGACGGCGGGCGACAGCACGAACGCCGCCCGCGATAGCGGGCCGATGAGCATGCCGCCCTCCAGCGATGCTCCAGCGTCGATGGGCAGTCGCCTGTCCGGGGCGGATGACGGGCCCGAGGCATCCCTCGGGGGGGCCGGCCGCTGCGCGGGCGCTGCCTCGCCGGGCGGGAGCCTCCTCAGGTGGACGGCCATAGGCGCCACCACGGCCTCGATGCGCTCTTCACAAGGCGCTTCACGGTCCACGTGAAGCGCGCGTGGCTGTCGCGGCCCCCGGCCGCCCTGCGAGACGAAGAAGCTCACGCTCTCTTCCGTCTCGGTGACCTGGATGAGAATCCGGCCATCCACGTCCGACCTGCCGAGATGCGCCCTGAGCCGGGCCGCGATGGCCTGGCGCTCGAGACACCGGCCGCTCGTCACATCGAGGACGTCCTCGATGGGCCGCATCGGTGCTGGTGCAGCATGCGCCACCGGCGACGCGACAACGGACGTCATCAGCGCCGCAGCCGCGCATCTGCCGCGAACCGCAGAGCTCGGTCGCATCTTCATCGTCCATGGCGTCGTCATCGAAACCACTCCTCGGCAATCGGCGTGCACCGACGCGGTCGTCGATAAGGCCGCTCCATACCCGATCGCTCCCCGATTCGCATCCAGCCCGCACAGGAGCGCGCCTCGCGCCACGCCCTCGGCATGGCGGCGCGGAAACACCGAGGCGGCTCGGGAGGCGCCCGGGCTGCTCCCGCAGGTTCCGGCCAAGACGGACGCGCGACAGCGCGACGACGCGACCGACGGACATCGTTGGAACTCGGCCCGCCAAGGGCGACTGAGGTAGTGTTGCTGGCCGCCGTGACGAGCTCCCAGCCCATCGCTGCCGCGAAGAGGGATCATGGATCGTTCCGTCTACATCACCAGCACTGGCGCTTTCTTGCCTGGCAAGCCGGTCCCCAACGACGAGATGGAGCAGTACATCGGCAAGATCGACGACAGGCGCTCCAGGCTCGGGCGCTTCGTCCTCCGGCAGAACGGCATCAAGACACGTCATTACGCGGTGACGCCGGACGGGGCGCACCTCCACACCAGCGCGGACATGGCGGCTCGCGCGATCCGGGACGCGCTCTCCCGCAGCGAGATCGCCGCGGAGAGGCTCTCGTTCCTGGCGGCGGCCACCACGCAGGGCGACCTCCTCGTCCCCGGCTTCGCCAGCGCGGTCCACGGCGAGCTCGGCCTGCGGCCCATGGAGATCGCCAGCTTCCAGAGCGTCTGTGCCAGCAGCATGATGGCGTTCAAGTCCGCCTACCTCCAGCTCAAGGCGGGCGAGCACGACTGCGGCGTGGCCTGCGCCGCCGAGCTCTCCAGCCGCTTCTTCCGGCCCGGCTTCTACGCCGGTCGGGCGCAGGAAGGCGAGGGATCCTCCGCCTTGATGGAGACCGAGTTCCTCCGCTGGACCCTCTCCGACGGGGCCGGCGCCTGGCTCCTGGAGACCCGGCCGAACGAAGGGCGCCGCTCGCTGAGGGTGGACTGGATCGATCTCTGCTCCTACGCCGACCGCTTCGACCCCTGCATGTACGCGGGGACCTCCAGGAACCGAGCGGGCGAGAGGAAGCCCTGGAGTCACTACGACAGCCCCGCGCTCGCGGCGCAGGAGGGCGCCGTCGTCCTCAAGCAGGACTTCGAGCTGCTCTACCGCATGTTCCCCGTCTGGGCGAAGCACTACCTCGAGCTCGTGGATCGGCGGCGGCTGAGGCCCGGGGCCATCGACCACTTCCTCGCGCACTACTCGTCCCACTCTCTCCGCGGAGAGATGGTCAAGCTGCTCGCGAAGACCGGCGCGATGGTGCCCGAAGCTCGCTGGTTCACGAACCTCTATTCCCAGGGGAACACGGGGGCCGCATCCATCCTCCTCATGCTGCACCAGCTGATCGAGGAGCGGGATCTGCAGCCGGGCCAGCAGGTCCTCGGCTTCGTCCCGGAGAGCGGCCGCTGCGTCATCGCCTTCATGCTGCTCACCGTCGTCTGACCCGCCGTCATCCCCAGGGAGGTTCAGGATGCTTCCGGAAACCACGTCGCCTCGAGACGAAGATTCACCGCGGGCCGTGCTGCGCGCGCTGTCGTCCATCTGGCTGGATTTCGAGTCCCAGGTGCATCACATCCCGATCGTGCGGCGCGTGATCGAGCGTCGGATTCGCCTGGCCGATTACCACGAGCTCCTCTTGAACCACCGGGCGCAGGTCATGAACGGGGCGCTCTGGATCGCGCGCGCCGCCTCCAACATCGGCCACGAGTTCGCCGAGCTGCGCTCGCGCTTCATCCGCCACGCGGCCGCGGAGCACCGCGATTACCTGATGCTGGAGCAGGACTACCTGGAGAGCGGCGGCGACCCGGCCGGGCTCGCGCGGCACGAGCTGAACATCGGCAGCGAGGCCCTGTCGGCCTGGATCTTCCATCGGGCCGATCAGCCGAACCCGTTCGATCTCCTCGGCGCCATGTACATCATCGAGGGCCTCGGCAAGCGGGTCGCGGCCCAGTGGGCCGAGCACGTGCGGTCCGCGCTTCGCCTGGAGGCGCAGGCCGTCAGCTTCTACCTCTATCACGCGAAGGCCGACGAAGATCACCTGGGCGAGCTGGAGGAGGCGCTCCGCTCTGGCATCTTGGACCTCCCGCGGATGGCGCCGAGGATCCTCAAGACCGCCCGGGTCACCGCGCGGCTCTACCGCCTCCAGCTCGAGGAGATCGGGAGTTACTGACATGGATTTTCAGGACTTTTTCAGGAAGATGAAGCACGACCCCAGCGATCCCGATCCGTGGCTCGCCTTGTACCTGGACCGGTCGTTGCCGATCGACGACAAGGCCAAGGCCGCCCTCCTGAAGAGCCAGCGCAGCTTCACGCGCAGGGTCGTGATGCCGATCGTCAGGCCGTTCGCCCGCCTGTCGATCTCCGGGATCAAGCTCATGAAGGTCCTCGCCCCGGCGAGCTGGCAATCTCCGTGGCTCTTGCATCGGTCCATTTACTGGGGCTTGAGGCTCTTCGTCGCCCCGGAGGCCAATTATCTCATCCTGCGCCACTTCACGATCGGCACGGAGATCTTGAAGTTCATCGAGGACAACGTCCCGGGCATCGACATCGAGACGACCACGCCGCTGAGGACCAGGAGGCTGGAGGACCTGCTGGACAACACGTTCACGGTCCATGACCTGACGTTCTACAACTTCATCATCGAGCTGAACGAGAAGCTCCGCGCAGAGGGGCGTGAGATCGAGCCCCGGAGCGAGATCGACTACTCTGCCATCACCGATGACGACGCGAGCCTGGACGACCTCCCGAACACCTGGCTGAACGTCGTCGACCTGCAGACCGCCATCGAGCTCTACACGCCGCTCTACGCGCTGTTCCTGTCTGACCACCATTTCTGGCGGGCGAGCAACTCGCTGCAGCTGGACGAGATCATCGCGCTCTACGTCGGCAAGATCCTGAACGACCCGCTGCCTGTCGCCTTGGTCCACAACCATCATCCCATGGTGCCCAGATCGACGCTGGAGGCTGGCTTTCGGTTGACGCTGCATGGCCTCGACTCGGAGACCCTGCACGGACACCTGAAGAAGCTGAAGGCAGAAGCGAAGAGCGCGGCGGCCCGGGGATCCGCCGCGCCGTGACGCTCTCCTGAACCCTCCTCCTGAAGCCGGTCCGCCCTGCTGGCGGGCCAGGGACCATCCCGCGCAGTCCGGCCGGCGGCAGCCGCCCGCCGCCGCCGCGACCCGTGTCGCCGCCGCCCCGCCGCCGCGCGCTGCGCTCGCCAGCGCAGCGGCAGGGAGGCTGGGAGTCTGGACGGCTCCTCCTTCATGCGTAAGAGAAAGAGCGTACGCAGGTCCGAGAGACGTTTATCCATAAAATGCCCCCTCGCCATTCAATTCGCTCTGGCGCCTCGGAGACGCATCGCCGAGGAGGTTTTCGCCTGCGTCTCGGGCCCTGCGAGCGAGGTGATCCGCGAGATGCCGAAGCCGCCGACCGAGCGAGAGCCGGCCCGCGCGCCCCGCGCATCGCGGCGGAAGGAGGTGCGTCGTGAAAACAGGCGGACACGCTGGCGGGTCACGTCGCCTTGGCCCTGCCGCCGCGTTGTTGACGAGCTACTTCCTCCTGGCTTTGTTGGGTCTCCAGTGGGCGACGGTCCGCGGCGCCGCCTCCCCGGTGTTTCCCGCCGCGGGGGTCGCGCTCGCCGGGCTCCTCCTCGGGGGCTCGCGGCTGTGGCCGGCGGTGTTCGTCGGGACGATGGCCGCGTTCCTCCTGGAAGCGCCGTCCCTCCCGCTGTGGGCCAAGGCCGCCTTTGCGTCCGGGAACACGCTGGCAGCCCTGGGCGGCGCATGGGCGCTGCGCCGCGCTCGCCTGCGGCCGGCGCTCACGCGCCTGACCGACGTGCTCGTCGTCAGCGCCGTCGCCCTGGGCAGCTCGGCCATCGCCGCCACTGCAGGGACGTTCGCGCTGGCCGGCGCGTTCGACCAGGGCTCCGGGCAGGCGCTCGCGACATGGTTCACCTGGTGGGTCGGCGACGTGACGGGGGTGATCGTGGTGACGCCCCTCGTGCTGAGCTGGGCGCGTGGCGAGCCGGTCGGCCGGGACCGGGGGCGATGGCTGCACCTCGCGCTGTGCACGGCGGCTGCCTGGGCCCTGGCCTTGCTGAGCTTCGGGCCTGGATCCTCCCGCATGGTCCGCCCATGGCTGACCTTTCCCGCCCTGACCTGGGCCGCATTGACGTGGGGCGTCCGTGGCGCGGCGACGGCGATGCTCCCGGTCGCGGTCGTCGCGATCCAGGCCACGACCGACGGGCACGGGCCGTTCGGCACCCCCGAGGGGCTCCAGTTCGCGCTGCTCCAGCAGTTCATCGGCGCTACCACCATGACCACGCTGGTGCTGGCCGTCGTCGCCGACGAGCGACGCAACAGCGAGGCGTTGCGCAGGAACGAGGAGCGGCTGCGGCGAGCCAGCCGCGCCGGCCGGATCGGCCTGTGGGAATTCAACATCGACAGCGGAGCCGCAGCCTGGACGCCCGAGGCGCGGGCGCTCTTCGAGGGGCGCCGTCCGGGGAGCGGCCGGGTGGACTACGCGCGCTGGCTCGAGACCATCCATCCCGACGACCGCGCGGCCGTCGTCCGCACGGTCGACCAGGCGATAGAGCAGGCGCGATCCCGGCTGTCCGAAGCCCATTACAAGGATGAGTACCGCGTCCTGCACGCCGACGGCACCGTCCTGTGGGTGGCGTCGACCGGCGCCTTCGAGCGCGCGGGGAACGAGCTCGTGATGCTCGGGGTCGTCCGGGATATCACCGAGCGCAAGCACGCCGAGGAGGCGCTGCAGGAGAACGAGGCGCGGCTGCGGCTGGCGCTGCGCGCCAGTCAGACCGGCGTGTGGGAGTGGGATCTCGTCACCGGCCGCGTCGTCTGGTCCGACGAGGTGTGCGGCATCTTCGGCATCCCGCCTGGCACGTTCGAGGGGACGCTCGAGGCGTTCGAGCGGAGGATTTACCCCGACGACCGGACGCGGGTCCGGGCGGAGGCGCAAACGGCCATGAGGGGGCGGGCCGGCTATGCGATCGAGTTCCGCATCGTCCGCCCCGACGGGCAGATCCGCTGGGTCACGGACTTCGGCACCGTCGAGCACGACGAGGCCGGACAGCCTCGTTCCATGATCGGCATGGTCACCGACATCACGGAGAAGCGAGCGGCCGCGGACGCGATGCGCGAGAGCGAGGAGCGATTCCGCAACATCGCCGACAACTCCCCCGTGATCATCTGGGTGACCGGGCCCGACGGCTGCTGCACCTACGTCAACAAGGTCTGGTCCGACTTCACGGGGCAGGCTCAGGCCGCCGGCCTCGGGTTCGGTTGGCTCGCCACGCTTCATCCGGAGGACGCCGAGCGCGCGGCGAGCATCTTCCGCGCCGCCAATGGCAGGCGGGAGCCGTTCCGCCTCGACTACCGCCTCCGCCGCCGTGACGGGCAGTACCGGTGGTGCATCGACGCGGCGGCCCCGCGGTTCAGCCCGAGCGGCGAGTTTCTTGGTTATATCGGCTCGGTGATCGATATCACCGACCGCAAGCAGGCCGAGGAGGAGCGGACGCGCCTGCTCGAGGTGGAGCAGGCCGCGCGCAGCGAGGCGGAGCGGGCGAACCGGCTGAAGGACGAGTTCCTCTCGACGGTCAGCCACGAGCTGCGCACCCCGCTCACCTCCATCCTCGGCTGGTCGCACCTCCTGCGCCGTCGGTCGAGCTGCGAGGACGAGGACCTCTGCAAGGGGCTCGCGGTCATCGACCGCAACGCCCGCGCGCAGGCCCAGCTCATCGAGGACCTGCTCGACATGGGCCGCATCACGTCTGGCAAGCTCCGTCTGGACGTGCAGCCTCTCGACCTGCACGACGTGGTCAGCGCGGCCGTCTCGTCCGCCGCGCCCTCGGCGGAGGCGAAGCGGATCCAGCTCGAGCAGATCTCGAGCCCCGCCGTGGGCGTGACGCGCGGCGATCCGAGCCGGCTGCAACAGGTGGTGTGGAACCTCCTGAGCAATGCCATCAAGTTCACCCCGGAGGGCGGGAGTGTGCAGGTGAAGGTCTCCCGCGCCGGCGATCACGTCGAAATCACCGTCTCGGACACCGGGGAAGGCATCAAGCCCGAGTTCCTCCCCCACGTCTTCGAGCGCTTCCGCCAGGCCGACGCCTCGACGACTCGGCGGCACGGCGGGCTGGGCCTGGGGCTCGCCATCGTGAAGCACCTGGTCGAGCTCCACGGCGGCGCCGTGCGGGCGACGAGCGCTGGCGTGGGAGAGGGCGCGACCTTCACCGTGGAGCTCCCGCTCGGCGTCGCCCACGCCTCGGCGGACGGCGCCACGGACGCGCGGGAGGTCGATGCTGGGCGAGCGTCGATGACCTCTGCGAGCTCTCCGACCTGAGCGGCATCTCGGTGCTCTTCGTGGACGATGCCCGAGCCCACGAGCAGACCGCGCCGCCTCAGCTCCTCACGCTGCGACCCGTGACAAGTCACGGTGCGACCCGTGACAAGTCACGGTGCAACCCGTGACAAGTCACGGTGCAACCCGTGACAGGTCACGGCGAATCGGGCCTGCATTTCCATCTCGTCCGTGCCTTTTCCGCACGGAGCGTGATGTCCGGACGACCCAGGCCATTGCTGAAGCTGGCACGGGACGTGCGACGACCTCCGGGCAGCGCTCGAGGACGACCGTCGTTCCCAACGACCACGAGGCCTCGGGCCTCCGCGCATCGGTCCTCCGGACGATGAGCGCCCCGGCAGAGCTGGCAGCCAGCGCGCAGGCGACACGGCTGCCACGAGCCCGCGCCGCGCCGATCGTTCGTCCACGCTCTTGCGGATCTTCGAAGCCGAGCTCGAACCGATACAAGGAGCTCGCCAGCTCCGGCCATGGGGGCCCGAGCGGCACGGTCCAGGCTGCAGAAGTAAGGATGGAATTGACGGGATGAGTCAGCTGGTCAAGCATGAACCTGGGACAGGAACAGGGCTGCCTTCGAACCCACGGGATTCGAGCTCTCCGGGGCTGCCGGCGGAGCGCTCCAAGGGCCGATTGATAAGGAGGCTGCTCGCTGGCTGCGCGGTGATCGGGGCGCTGTTCTTCGCCTATGAGCTCGGCGCCCGGGCGACGCTTCCAGAGCGCGAGCGGCAGCACGAAGACGCTCCGAACGCCGCCCCGGGAGCGGAGGATCTCGCGCAGCACGCCCGCGCGGATGAGCGCGCCGCCGGCGCTGCCTCGCCGCCCGTCCCGCCCGTCGATCCGGGGCCGCCTTCGAGCGAGCCCGCCGAGTCGCCCAGGGGGCCATCGCCGCGCGAGCATCGCGATCGCGTCTTGCGTGAGCTCCGGGCTTCAGGCCCGGACCACCGCCTGTTCGCGCCTGCGTCGGCCGTCGTCGACGCGTGGACGAGCAAGCTCGCGAAGCTGGGGGCCGCGGGGACGTTCGAGCCGCTGGAGTGCTACGCGAAAGGCTGCTCCGTGACGGTCGTCCACGCGTCCGCGGTGAAGGCGGAGGAGGCCACCGAGGTCATCACCCGGACCGGCGAGTTCCACGGCTGGCAGGCTGGCAAGATGCGCAGCGGCTTGATCGAGCACGACGGCGATCGGGTGGAGGTCACCTGGATCCTCGACGCGCCGCCGCCGGATAGCCCCGTGCTTCCGGAGGCGCTGCCTCGGGACAACCTCGACGAGCTCGTGGAGCGCGGCTCTGGTCGATGAGGGCTGCGTCGCCGCGGCGCGGCGTGGGGCCTTGATCGGCTCGACGTCGAAGTGAACGGAGAACAGAGGAGGACAGTATGGGACACAAGGTACGAATAGGGGCGCTGGCATTCTGCGCGATCGGCCTGGTCACGGTCGGGGCGCACGCGCAGTACGTTTACACTCGAGGTCCGAACCACGTCAACATGAGCGGAACCCGCTGCCGCGCTGGGTTCAGTGATGATCAAGACGACCTGACGCACTCGGTGCAGTCGACCTCGGTCAACTGGAACGTCTCTGGGACCGTGTTCGTCGTTTGCCCGGTCACGAGGCGCGCGACCGCCTACTACGGGGATTCGCTCTCATCGAGCCTGGCGACCGAAGTGACCGCGACCGAGTTGAAGGCCGACGTCAGGGACGCCAATACGGGAGAGGCGCTGCGCTGCACACCGTTCGCGCAATCGATCGGCGGCAGCGTCGTTTGGGGCACCGCCCGCTACGCGTGCTCCACCGCCGGGGGCTGCACCAGCGCGCCGGCGGGGTCCTACACGACGCCTTCCGGCGGGACCAACACCCTCTCCTGGAGCAACCCTTTCACGTCGCAGACCTCGGTTCAGTGGGGTCTGGCCTGCGACATGCCAGGCAGCTCCAGCATCCGCTCCTACGAAGCAACGGTCTCTTCGAATTGACAGGTGAACGGCATGAAGAAGATCACGATCGCGGCGCTCGTCGCCGCAGCGCTCTCGGTGAGCCATTCGGCGCTCGCGACGCACAAAGCTTGGCTGATGAAGGACGGGGGGGCAGAGTGTACATTCGCGTACCCGCTCGCCACCGATCGGATGGATTCGAGCGGCGCGATTCTCAACTCCAGCACCTCGGCCCGCGACGTCATCTGCCCGGTGGCCTTGTCGGGCCGCTGGGGCTCGAACGGGACGCCGGCGTTCGACGCCGAGCGCTGGGCGGATGCGCTCTCTGCGATCGTCTATTTCGATCGCAGAGGAGCGGGGACGCGGACCGTGAGCTGCTACGCCGCGATGCGCGCCTCCGACAACTCGGTTTACTACAGCGCCTCGGTCTCGGACACCGGCGGCTCCGGCGTCGATCGGCTCGACCTGGCGGGGTCGACGACCGGCGGTGGCCAGTGGGCGGGCGGCACGGGCAGCGGCAACACGCTGGAGGCCCATGAGGATACCGTCGCGAAGGGCCTGGAGTTCGTGTGCTTGGTGCCCGAACAAACGGCGATCCTCGGCTACAAGGCCAAGCTCTGCCAGCTCACGGGTGACTGCACTCACGGAGGGGGCGATCCAGAGGACGACACCACGACATCGACCAGCGGCTGGAACTACGTTCAGACGAGCGGCATCGAATGTTCGGCGGCGGGCACGGAAGGTACGGTCGCGAGCGTCTATCGGAACGGGTATGGGGCCACGAACCTCGGGAGCTCTCCCGTCGATATCTTCTGCCCGATCGCTCCACCCTCGGACGACAGTCGGGAGCACAATCGCAGCGTCACAGACACGACGGTCTACTACTCGGATCTCTACAACACAAGTAGCTCGAACTTGAACTCCTGCGTGGGCGGCGCGACTTGCCCGAGCTGCCGGCTCATGTGGTACGATAGGGATGGGATCATGCAAGACACCGGCGCACTCTCGAAGATCGCCGGCGTTCGTAAGTTGCACCAGGCCGGCACGGAGCTCATCGGTAAAGAGCTACAGTTCGGGGTGATGTGCCGGACGCCGCCGGGGTTGACGATCGAAGGGATCACCTCTCTCGTGACCGTGAGCGATATCTCAGGCGGAATTTGATCGTCGTGGGTCCTGCTGTCGAAGAGGAAGCCGGAGACGAGCCCCGAGCCTACGGTTCGCTCGACAGGAGAGGTCGTATCTTCTCCGTCAAGAGTGGGACGATCTCCCGGATCTTGGGGAGCATGGGACCGACGTCGGTGAACTCGATGCCGGCCCGCTTCCTCAACATGACGATTTGAGATTGCCCCAGGCCGTACGGATGGCCCGAGGCGTCGCCACGCGGCGCCGGCGGTCGCTCAGCTCCCGCGCCGAGCGCCCGGCCCGCCGAGCGCCCGGCCGGCCCGCCGAGCGAGGCTACCGCGACGGCGCGAGATCCGGCGGCGGGGGCGGCGGCGCCGCGCCCTTCGCGGGCCGCGGGGCCGGCGCGGGCGGCGGAGCCAGCCACCACTGCGGCTCCCGCGACGACGGGGGCGGCGGCGGCGCGTCCAGCAGCTGCAGCTCGCGCAGCTCCGCCGCGGTGAGCTGCCGCGTGCTGCCGTGCCCGGACAGCGTGGTCGCCGTGGCGGCCGCGTAGGCCTCGGCTTGCTCGAGGGCGCGCACGAAGTTCCCGCCCAGCAGGCTGAGGATGTCCCCCTCCGAGTAGCCGCGGCGGAGGAGCTCCAGCGTGACGCCGGTGAGCCCGTCGGCGCCGGCGCTCCCCGCCTGGAGCGCCTCGCCCTCGCCGAAGACCGAGCCGACGGCGACGTGATCGATCCCCGCGATCTTCACCAGGTAATCGATATGGTCCGCGATCCGCGAGGGCGGCGGCGGCGTCATCGGCGCTTCCTGGGCCTTGAGCTTCTCGAGCTCCTCGCGGAGCGCCTGCGCGTCGCCCTGGAGCCGCTCGCCGAGCTCCTTGAGGTGCGCCCCGTGCTTCTGCACGAAGCGCTCGGACTGCTCCGCGTAGGTCGCGTCGAGGAAGAGCGCCCAGGCGTTCACCAGGACGACGCCGCCATTCTCCGCGACAGCGCGCAGCATGTAGTCGTCGAGGTTGCGCCGGAGATGGCCGGCGGCGGGCATCGTGGACGAGGTGATGACCGGCGCCTTGGCCACCTTCATGACGTCCTGGAACGTGTCGTCCGACGCGTGCGAGAGGTCGACAAGCATGCCGATCCGTTGCATCTCGCGGACCACGGTCTCGCCGAAGGAGGAGAGGCCGCGGTGGCGGGCGAGCCCGGGCTCGAGGGGTCCTCCCGCGGAGTCCGCCCAGCTGTTCGTGGTGGTGTGCGTGAGCGCCATGCTGCGGACGCCGAGCCGGTAGAGCGAGCGCAGCGCCGGCAGGGAGTTCTCGATAGCGTGCCCGCCGTCGACGCTGAGGAACGCGGCGATCTTGCCCTCGCGCTTGGCGCGGCGCACGTCCCGCGCGCTCCGCGCGAGCACCAGCGCGTCGCGGTGGCGCTCGATCTGCCGGTGGGTCGCGTCGATGAGATCGAGCGCGCGGCGCGCGGCGCCGGCGCCGAACGCGGCCTGCGCCGAGGACACGCCGACATGGATCGAGAAGAACGCGCCGGCGACGCCTGACGCCTTCATCCTGGCGAGCTCCTCGGCCGTCGCCTCGTGGTCCGGGCTCGCCCGGCGGGGCGCGCCGCCGAGGAGCGGCGAGGGCACGCTGCTGTGGCCGTCCACGAGGGTCGCCTTGGCGAGCAACCGCGCGACCCGCTGCTCCGGCGTCTCGGGCCCCACCGGGCTCTCCGCGATCTCGGGCGCGGGCTCGGTCCACGGCGCGATCTCGCGCTCGGCCGTCGCGAAGGGATCGGGCGACTCCGCGGTCGCCTGAGGAGGAACACAGGCCGCGAGCGACGCGGCGGCGATGAGCGCGAAAGAAATGCGTGTGCGCATGAGCCGAGCGTATCACGCGGTCTCAGCGGTGGGACGGCCCGCGCGACGGCCGGATCGTGCCCCCGGCCGTCGATACCGCGGCGCCCAGCGGCGTCGTGGTGCGGCGCACGAGTGGGCTCCTATGCCCCTTCGACCCACGAAGAAGCACCTGGCGGCGAAGGATTGCGTCCCTGCCAGCCAGCGCCGCGAGCCTCGCTTGACGTCCTCGAATCGCTCTGCTCTTCCTTCTCGCGCGCTGGCATCGCAGCCAGCCCTCGGGGGAGAAGCCGGGATGCTCCGACCGATCACGGGCTACCACAGGGACGACGCGGGCGACTGGGTGGCCGAGCTGAGCTGCGGTCACGGTCAGCACGTCCGGCACAAGCCCCCTTTCCTCCTGCGCCCGTGGGTGCTCACCGCCGAGGGCCGCGCCTCGATGCTCGGCACCGAGCTCGATTGCGCGCGCTGCGATCGGCTCGACATGCCGGGCGGGCTCTGCGCCTACAAGCGGACCGCGGAGTTCGACGAGGGCACGATCCCCGGCGGGCTCCGGAAGAACCATGCGACGAAGCCCGGCGTGTGGGGGGTGATCCACGTGGTCTCGGGGCAGCTCCGCTACCGCATCGAGGGGCCCGCGGGGCGAGAGCTCCTCTTGACCCCGGAGGCCCCCGGGATCGTCGCGCCGGAGGTGCTGCACCACGTCGAGCCGGACGGTCCTGTCAGGTTCTTCGTGGAGTTTCACAAGAAGGGCGCGTGACCAGGATCGTTCAGGAGACCCCATGTCGCTCAGGCAGCGCGATTACCTCCTCCGCATGATCGAGCAGCTCGCCGAGGCCATCGGCCGGATCGCCGGGCTCCGGCGCGCCGGCCAGCTCGACGAGGCGGAGCTGCTCGTCCGCACCACCGCGGACGGCCTCTTCGGCCCGATGCGGGACATGCTCGACCGGGTCGACGCCGCGGGCGCGGCCACGCTGCTCGGTGACCCCGAGAAGATCGGCGCGTACGCGGCGCTCTGCGCGGAGCAGGCCGAGATCCTCGAGCTCCGGGGCCGGGCCGCGCAGGCGCTCGCGGAGCAGAGGCGCGCGCTCGAGCTCCACCTCGAGGCGATGAGCCGCGCGCCCCAGGGCAGCCCCCGCGCCGAGGAGGCCGCGCGCGCGCTCCTCGGCCGGGTGGACGCCGCGCGCCTGTCCGAGCGGTACCGCGCCCTCGCCGCGAGGCTCGGCTGACCGGGATGCGGGCGCGCGCGCCGCGCCGCCTGCCGGCTTGCCATGACGCCGACGCGAGGCCATGAGACGCGGAGCCGCCGTGGAACCGACCACCTCGTCCGCCAGCTTCGCCGCGCTCGGCATCGGGCCTGCCCTCCTCGGCGAGCTCGCCGAGCTCGGCTACGAAGAGCCCACCCCGATCCAGCGCGAGGCGATCCCGCACCTCCTCGGCGGGCGCGACCTGCTCGGGCAGGCCGCCACCGGCACCGGGAAGACGGCCGCGTTCGCGCTGCCGCTGCTCCAGCGGCTGGAGATCGGCAGCGCGCCGCCCGGCCGCCCCGTGGCCCTCGTGCTCGTGCCGACCCGCGAGCTCGCCATGCAGGTGGCCGAGGCGATGCACCGCTACGGCCGCCGGCTGGGCGTGCAGGTGCTGTCGGTCTACGGCGGCCAGCCGTTCGGGCAGCAGCTGCGCGCGCTGCGGCGCGGGGTCCACGTCGTGGTGGCGACGCCGGGCCGGGCGCTCGACCACATCGGCCGCGGCACGCTCGCCCTCGACGGCATCCGCACCGTCGTGCTCGACGAGGCGGACGAGATGCTCGACATGGGGTTCGCCGAGGCGCTGGAGGAGATCCTCGCGGCCACGCCGGGCGAGCGGCAGACGGTGCTCTTCTCGGCGACGCTGCCCGCGCGGATCGCGGCGATCGCCGGCCGGCACCTGCGCGAGCCGGTGCGGGTCAAGATCGCGGTCGAGAAGGCGGCGCCGGGGGAGCTCCCGCGCGTGCGCCAGACGGCGTACATCGTGCCGCGGGCGCACAAGCCCGCGGCCCTGACGCGGGTGCTCGACATGGAGGACCCGTCGTCGGCGATCCTCTTCTGCCGCACGCGCAACGAGGTGGACGAGCTGACCGAGGCGCTGCGCGCCCGCGGCTACGAGGCCCAGGCGCTCCACGGCGGCTTCTCGCAGGAGCACCGGGATCGCGTGATGGCGCGCTTCCGCGCCGGCGCGGCCGACCTGCTCGTCGCGACCGACGTGGCGGCGCGGGGGCTCGACATCGAGCACGTGTCGCACGTCATCAACTACGACGTCCCCTGCGCCGCCGAGGTGTACGTCCACCGCATCGGCCGCACGGGGCGCGCCGGCCGGGAGGGGGCGGCGATCACGCTGATCGAGCCGCGCGAGCACTACCTGCTCCGCAACGTCGAGCGGCTCACGGGCCAGCGCATCGAGGCCGCCACCCTGCCGACGGTGGCCGATCTGCGCGCCCGTCGCCTCGAGCTGACGCGGGCGTCGCTCCGGGAGGCGCTGCTCCAGGGCGGCGCCGAGCGGTTCCGGGTCGTTGTCGAGGGGCTCGCCGACGAGTTCGACGTCATGGACATCGCCGCGGCGGCGGTGCAGCTCGCGCACCGCGCGACGGAGGGGGATCGGGAGGAGGAGGAGGCGGAGATCCCGTCGTTCCGGCCGCCGCCGCCCGTGCCGGAGCGCGCGCGGCGCGGCCCGCCGGGGGCGCGCGGCCGGCCGGGGGAGGCGCCGGGGCGGCCGGGGGAGGCGCCGGGGTGGCCGCGGCGCGGGGGGCGCGAGGAGCGGGAGGCCGACGGCACCGTCGCGCGGCTCTACATCGGCGCGGGGCGCGCCGCGGGCATCCGGCCGGCCGATCTGGTCGGCGCGATCGCGAACGAGGCGTCGCTGAGCTCTCGCGACATCGGGGCCATCCAGATCGCGGACGGCTTCTCGGTGGTCGAGGTGCCGGCCGGCGCGGCGGACAGCGTCATCGAGGCGCTGCGCGCCACCCGGCTGAAGGGGCGCAAGGTGCAGGTCCGCCGCGACCACCACGACGCTCCCGGCGACGCCCGGAGCGACGAGGCCGGCGCGCGCGGCGGCGCGGCCGACGAGGACAGGCCCCGGAGCAGCGCGGCCGGAGCGCGGGCGCGGGCGCGGAGCGGCGCGGCCGACGAGGGCGGACCCCGGAGCGGCGCGGCCGACGAGGACAGGCCGCGGGGCAGCGCGGCCGACGAGGACAGGCCCCGGAGCAGCGCGGCCGGCGCCCGGGCGCGGGCCAACGCGCCCGACGAGGCAAAGCCGCCGGGCCGCGCGGCCGCGGCCCGGGACCGCGCGGGGGGCATGGCGCCCCCGCGGCGTCGCCCCCGGGACTGAGCCCTGCGGCGGTCCGCTCCGCTCCGCGGCCACCCGCGCGCGACGGCGGGTCCGCCGCGCTGGCGCTCCCGCGCGCCGAGCAGCGCGATCGGCGGCCGGCGCTCGGCGCTCGGGCCTATCCGCCCCCCGCCGGCCGGGCTCGCGCGCCCTCGCGCCCCTCCGGCCCGGGCTGGATGTCCGACGCGAGCCCCAGCGCCGCGAGCGCGCGGATGAACAGGAACGCGAGGTCGTGCTGCCCCGGCGCCATCCCGTAGCGGGCGGCGCGCGGGAAGGCGTGGTGGTTGTTGTGCCAGCCCTCGCCGAAGGTCAGGACCGCCACCCAGCCCACGTTGCGGCTCCCGTCGCGGGTCTCGAACGCGCGGCGGCCGAAGCGGGGCGCGTGGCAGACCGAGTTCACCAGGTAGGTCGCGTGCATCCAGCACACGAGCGGCAGGAAGAACACGAACGGCACCGCGCCCCAGCCCAGCGCGAGCCCCGCGAGCAGCACCGCCGCCGCCTGCGGCGCGAACCGCCACCGGAGGAGCCACCGGTAGTAGGGATCGCCGGCCAGATCGCGGCAGTACCGCTCCGGATCGCGGGGATCGGTCGAGCCGTCGTCGACGATCCACCCGAGGTGCGCGTACCAGAGGCCTCGCCGCGGCGAGTGGACGTCGCCCTCGCGATCGGTGTGCGCGTGGTGCCGCCGGTGCGTCGCTACCCACGCGATCGGGCTGCCCTGGCCGCTGATCATCGCCGCCGACACGAGCGCGTACTCGACCCACCGCGGGCAGCGGAACGCGCGGTGCGAGAGCAGCCGGTGCAGGGCGACGATGGTGGACAGGTGGAGCGCCGTGTACAGCCCGGCCGCGAGGGCGACGTAGCTCGCCCGGATCGGCAGGAGCAGCCCGACGACGGCCAGCGCGTGGACCAGGGCGAAGTAGGCGATCGCCGCGCCGCTCGCGCGGCCCCTCACGACGGCTCTCCTCCCCGCGCGACCGCCGCCGGGCCGCTCCCCCGCCGCGGCCGGATCCGGGCGAGCCCCCTCGGATCCGCCCGGCAGGACGCGGCGTCGATGCGCTGCGGCTCGAGCCCGAGCTCCCGCATCCTCGCCGCGTCCCACGCCTCGATCGGATCGCGCCCGGCGATGTAGCTGCGCGCGTCGTTGGCGAGCGGCGCGCGCAGGCTCATCACCTCGGGCGCCGACATCAGAACGCACGTCTTGTAGCGGGGCAGATCGCTCGTCATCAGCCGCCTCCACAGGTGGCGGCCCACGCTGGTCAGGCCCCCCAGGGTGCGGCTCAGGCGCTGGAAGTGCTCGATCGCCTCGGAGGGGTGCAGCCGGTCCGGCCGGTGACACAGGGTGTACCCGTCGAGGTCCCGGCTGGTCACCCCGGGCAGGAGCCGCCCCTCGGCCGCCACCTGCGCGAAGAACGGCGTCTCCGGGTACGGGCAGACGATCCCGAGGAACGTCGGGCACTGATCCCCGAGGTCGTGCAGGTACGCGGGCAGCCGCTCCAGGTACTTGTTGGTGTCCCCGTCCGCGCCCACGAGGAGCCCGAACGAGAGCACGATCCCGCTCGACGAGGCCCGCTGCATCACCTCGCGGACCTCGCTCAGCTTGTTCTGCCCCTTGTTCATCGCGCTGATCGACTCGGGGTTCAGCGACTCCAGCCCGGTGTAGACGTACCGGCACCCCGCGCGCCCCATGAGGCGGACCAGCTCCGGGTCGCGCAGCACGTTGAAGGTGAGCGCGCAGCCCCAGATCTTCTTGAGCGGGATCAGCGCCTCGCAGAGCTCCCGCAGGTAGCGGGGAGAGCCGCCCAGGTTGTTGTCGAGGAAGCTGAACGTGTCGCCGGTCACCCCCGGAATGCGCCGGTTGAAGATCATCCGATCGCGGATGTCCCGGATCACGTGGTCGATCGGGCGATAGCGGTACTGCTCGTGCCCCGTGAGCACGCAGAAGTTGCAGGAGAAGGGGCAGCCGCGCGACGCCTCGATGCCCGGCAGGCGAACGAGGTTGTTCCGGTAATCGATGAGATCGTAGCGGTAGGTGGGGATCTGCTCCGGGGGCACCGGCGGGAGCGCGTAGACGGGCTGGAGCTCGCGCCGCTGGAAGTCGGCGACGAGGGCCGGGACGTTCGACTCCGGGTCGCCCGCGATCACCGCGTCGAAGTGCTGGAGCGCGTCCGCGCGGAAATGGCTCGCGTGCCGGCCGCCGGCCACCGTGGTGACGCCGCGCCGCCGGAGCAGCGCGGAGAGCACCTTGGTGTGCTCGTAATAGGCGTGCAGGTACGAGAAGAACACGAGGTCCCAGGGGCGATCGAGGGGGATGTCCGTCTCCTTCTCGTTGTAGAGCTCGATCTCCGCGTCCGGCGGGCACAGGGCGGCGATGAGCTCGGGCACGGAGGACTGCATGATCGAGCGCTCCTTGCGGTGCAGGCGGCTCGGGTGCGTGTAGGTCGAGAGGATCGCGATGCGCATCGAGGGGGGCTCCTGGTTCAGCTCAGGCCGACGGCGGCGCTCGCGAGGCCCAGGGCCGCGCGACCGGGACGATGAGGACGAGCAGAAGCCCGCTAGAATACGCCATGTGCCGCGCCGGGCGCAGCCCCAGGACCACTGTCCGCTGGACCACCCCGGGGCACGCCGGCGGCCCTCCGGTCAAGCCGAGAGCCCTTGTGGGATCCCCCACACCTACGCTGGACCTAGCGTGGCGGCAGCTGCCGCGCGGTGCGCCCGGGCGCGGGCGGGCTCCGTGGCAGAGCTGGGCCCAGGCGCGCTCGTCGCGGTCGACCGAGATCGCCTGTGCGGTGTGTGTGCGCGTCGAAGCGCCCCGGAGGCAGCGCAGGGAGCTCGCTGCGTCGACCCACGCGCGCAGCGTGGCTGGCCGATGGTGCGGCCGCTGCCAGGAGCTCGATTTTCGGGGAGAGCCCCCCTCGAGCCAGCGCGCTGCCGCGGTGGACACGAGGAGGGCTGGCTCGTCGAACGATCGAGGGGAGCGTCAGTCAGGAATCCAACGCGTCTCGGCTCGGACCCGGAGATTCGTGGTCAGGGGCGTAGAGGGGCAACCGACGCCGAGGCAATACCTCGCCCTCGCGGCGATTCGGACCTTGTGCTTTCCCGCGACGTCAAAGGGCTCCGTACCGGAGAACACCCTGTTGCACGACGTGCCGTTCCAGCTGCCCGTCTGAATGTTGGTGTACGTGGCGGAAGGGTTGGTGGTGTTGGTATTCCAGACGTAGATGCCGGTCTCCACCTGGACCCGCTCACAATCATCCTCGGTCTCGACATCATCGATATCCCAGGGGGACGCCAGCGACGCCCCGGCCCACAAACGCGAGTCGGGCTGCGGGACAGTGATGTTGGTGTACTCCACGATGTACTGATAAGGGCACGTCGTGCTCGAGTCGCTCGTGGTCGCGTCGTAGGTCCAGTCGGGGCTGGTCTGCACGCCGGCCGTGCTGCGCGTTATCCCGTGCTTGGTGCCCGTGCTCGTCAGCGTGTACTTGGCGCAGCCCGCCTCGCCGAGGGCCTGCTGCGCTTCGCCGAAGACCTCGGCCTGCTCGCCCTCGATGCTCGATTCGTACGGCGCTCCCTCGGCACAACCGACGGCAAACGCAGAACAAACCGCCGCAATGGCCAGAAACAAAGCTCTCATGTACCCCTCGATCGCTCAGAATGAATTGCAGGTGTGGCGACCGGCCTCCGCGGGAGACAGGCCGCCCGCCGGCATACACATACTGTGCCGAGCTCCTGGAATCCGGAGCGTCGCCTGTGCGTTGTCACGTCGCGACCGGCGAGGGACCTCTACAGGACATCCCCACGAGAAATTTCGGCAGAGGCGCGCATTTTGCTGGGCTTTTGCTGGGCTTTTGCTGACGAAGACGTCCGGCATCGGTTCGACCACACCGAGGAGCGCACGCAGCTCATCGCGCTGGAGCTGTGACATGTCACGGTTCCAGCGTGATTTGTCACGTGACCTGTCATGCTGGAACCGTGACATGTCACGCGCTCGGCTCCCTCTCGCTGACGAGCTCGCGGTGGAGCGCGGCGGATGCCCCGCCACGGGCGAGCAGCGGCGATCCCAGCCAAGGACCTCGACGCTCAAGCATGAGGGGAAAATCCAGTCGTGGCGCCCGTTTGAACGGCGCGGAGGTTCGCGTTATAGTGGCGCCCTTCGACGGGGGGGCGCGACGATCCGTCGCAGCGAACGAGCTGCCAACGTCGGATGGAGGTGAACGGATGCGGACCTATGTGCTCGATCTCCAGGAGGTCGATCGAACGAAGGCCAAGGTGGTCGGCGGGAAGGGCGCGAACCTGGGGGAGGTCTCCAGGATCGAGGGTATCCGCGTGCCCGCTGGCTTTTGCGTCACCACCGGAGCCTTCCAGCGGATCATGGGAGGAGCGCCGTCGATCGCCGGGTTGCTCGATCGGCTGTCGTCGCTCGAGGCGGGAGACCGGGACGGGATCCGCGAGCTCAGCGGCGAGCTGCGCCGGATCATCGAAGGGACGGCCATCCCCGAGGACCTGCAAGAGGCGCTCACCCAGGCTCTCTCCAGGCTCGGCGCGGGCGACGCCTACGCGGTACGGTCCAGCGCGACGGCGGAGGATTTGCCGGGGGCCTCCTTCGCGGGCCAGCAGGATACGTACCTGAACGTCATCGGGACGCAGGCGGTCCTGCAGCACGTCCGCCGGTGCTGGGCATCGCTCTTCACCGAGCGGGCGGTGACCTACCGCGCCCAGCACGGCTTTGACCACCGCAAGGTCCACATGGCGGTGGTGGTGCAAAAGATGGTCTTTGCGCAGGCGGCCGGGATCTTGTTCACGGCCGATCCCGTCACGTCGAACCGGAAGGTGTCGTCGATCGAGGCCGGCTTCGGCCTGGGGGAGGCCCTGGTCTCCGGCGTGGCGAGCGCCGATCGCTACAAGGTGCGGAACGGCCAGATCGTCGAGAAGGCGATCGCCAAGAAGACGCTGGCCACGCGCGCCCTGGAGGAGGGCGGCACCGAAGAGCGGGCGATCGAGCCCGAGCGGCAGGGCGGGCAGGTGCTGACGGACGCGCAGATCCTGCGGCTCGAGCGCCTGGGCCGGCAGATCGAAGGGCATTTCGGCCACCCCCAGGACATCGAGTGGTGCCTGGTCGGCGATGAGCTCCACGTCGTCCAGAGCCGGCCGATCACGACCCTGTATCCCATCCCCGAGACGGGGGATCGAGGCAACCGCGTCTACATCTCGGTCGGTCATCAACAGATGATGACCGACCCCATGAAGCCCCTCGGGCTGTCCTTCTTCCAGCTGGCCGCGGCTGGCCACATGGTCGCAGCGGGCGGCAGGCTGTTCGTCGATCCCACGAAGCAGCTGGCCTCACCGGCCAGCCGGGACGCCCTCCTGAAACTCGTGGGGCGCTCCGATCCGCTCATCAAGGACGCCCTCTCGACCATCATCGCGCGGGGAGACTTCATCGAGCCCTCGCCCGTCGATCCGGCGGCCTCGCGTCCCGGCCAGGGCGAGCAAGGGGCGGCGCCATCGCGCTTCGACGCGCAGGTCGAAGACGACCCGGCGATCGTCACCGCGCTGATAGAGCGGGCCCAGGCCGGGCTCGAGGAGCTGAAGCGCGACATCCGAGGCAAGACGGGAACGGCGTTGTTCGACTTCATCCTGGAGGACGTCCAGCGAATGAAGAAGTCCATGTTCGGTCCACAGAACATGGGCGCGATCATGGCGGCCATGAACGCTTCATGGTGGCTCAACGACAAGATGATGGAGTGGCTCGGCGAGAGGAACGCCGCGGACACGCTCTCCCAGTCCGTGTCGAACAACATCACGTCGGAGATGGGCCTGGAGCTCCTGGACGTCGCCGACGTGATCCGTCCTTATCCGGACGTGGTCGCGTATCTGCAGAACGTGAAGCACGATGGCTTCCTGGAGGAGCTGGTCGAGCTCGACGGTGGGCAGCAGGCCCGGGACGCCATCCTGGCGTACCTTCAGAAATACGGCATGCGCTGTGCCGGGGAAATCGACATCACGAGGGCCCGCTGGAGCGAGAAGCCGACGACCCTGGTCCCCTTGATCCTGAGCAACATCAAGAACTTCGAGCCTCATGCCGGCAAGCGGAGGTTCGAGCAGGGGCAGCAGGAGGCCTTGCAGCGAGCGCAGGAGCTGCTCGACCGGTTGAGGCAGCTGCCGGATGGGGAGCAGAAGGCCAGCGAAGCCCAGCGGATGATCGGCCGGCTCCGGAATTTCCTTGGGTATCGCGAGTATCCGAAGTACGCCATCGTGAGCCGCTACTTCGTTTACAAGCAGGCCTTGCTGCAAGAGGCCGAGCGGCTCGTGCAGGCCGACGTGATCCACGACCTCGAAGACATCTACTATCTGACGTTCGACGAGCTCCGCGAGGTCGTGCGCACGCATCGGCTGGACGACCAGCTCGTCAGCCGACGGAAGGCCGAGCACGAGCTCCACAAGAAGATGACGCCCCCGCGCGTCATGACGTCCGACGGGGAAATCGTGTCGGGTGCGTACAGGCGAGCCGATCTCCCCGCCGGCGCCATCGTCGGCCTACCAGTCTCCTCCGGCGTCGTCGAGGGACGCGCCCGCGTCCTCCTGGACATGGCCCATGCGGATCTGGAGGCGGGGGACATCCTTGTCACCGCCTTCACCGACCCGAGCTGGACACCCTTGTTCGTGTCCGTCAAGGGCCTGGTGACCGAGGTGGGGGGCATGATGACCCATGGCGCGGTGATCGCCCGAGAGTACGGCTTGCCGGCCGTCGTCAGCGTGGAAAATGCGACCAAGTTGATCCGGGACGGGCAACGCATCCGCGTGAATGGAACGGACGGGGTTGTCGAGATCCTGACCTGAGGCCGCGGCCAGGGAGACTCTGGGGTCCCGCGCCTGCGGAGCCGTGCCGGCACAGAGGCGAGACAGGGCGGGCGCCCGGGGGTGAGAAGTCCAAACGCGATCCGAAAGTCAAGCTCCTCGTCGTGGCCGTCCCACCCACCGTCCAGTCGCGCTGCATGCGCTGGTGGACATAAGGCACCTTCCGCGATCCACCTCTTTCGTGGAAAAGTGGCGCCGTATCAACAACCTCTCTGCGATCCAGCTCTCCGGGAAAACAACGCTCTATCTACAATCCATCCATGTCCAGACGGGCCGCCTTCACGCCACGGCCTGCGGGAGCGGCAATTCACCTGCGAAGCGGCCCCATCGGCTGCCGGCGGATGTAAGATGTAAGTGAGTGGGGGCGTTGGTACGACAATTGCGGCCTGTCTCCGTCGTGTTTCTTGCGCTATGCCCTTGCTTGGTTTCGCCGCCCACTCGTACAGTGAGGGGCCGTAGTTAACCTTGCGAGTAGCGTGAATCCTGCGCCGAACGTCTTAGCGACCAACGCGGCCGAGCTCGGGCCCGGGTCCGTGTTGGGTCGTTACGAGCTGCTGCTGCCGATCGCAGCGGGCGGCATGGCCATGGTGTGGGCGGCGCGGCTGAAGGGGACGCGCGGCTTCCAGAAGATCGTCGCCGTCAAGACGATGCTGCCGAAGCTGTCCGAGGACGACCAGTTCGAGCGCATGTTCCTCCTGGAGGCGTCGCTCGCGTCCCAGATCCGCCACCCGCACGCCGTCGAGATCCTCGATCTCGGCGAGCAGGACGGCGTGCTGTTCCTGGCGATGGAGTGGATCGACGGCGTTCCGCTCAGCCAGGTGATGAAGGTCGCGAAGCGCCGGAGCGGCGTGCCGATCCCGATCGCCGTGCGCATCGTGGCGCAGGCCTGCGCCGGCCTGCACGCCGCGCACGAGCTCAAGGACAACGGCGGCAAGCTCGTCGGCCTGGTGCACCGCGACATCTCCCCGCAGAACATCCTGGTCACGTACAACGGCATGGCCAAGGTGGTGGACTTCGGCGTCGCCAAGGCCACCGCGTTCAACGACAGCACCACGAAGGCCGGCCAGCTCAAGGGCAAGGTGAGCTACACGGCGCCGGAGCAGGTGCGCGGCGACCCGATCGACCGGCGCGTGGACGTGTTCGCGATGGGCATCGTGCTCTACGCGCTCACCACCGGCAAACACCCGTTCCGCAGGGAATCCGAGGGCGCGACGCTGTTCGCCATCTCGTCGCCGGACCCGGTGGTGGAGCCGCGCACGTTCCTGCCGAGCTACCCGCCGTCGCTCGAGGCCGTGCTGATGCGCGCGCTCGAAAAAGAGCGCGACCGGCGCTACGCCACCGCCAACGAGCTGCTGCGGGCGCTCGACAACGCGCTGCCGCCCAACCAGCGCGCCACCGAGGACGACGTCGCCGCCTTCATCCGCGAGCTGTTCGAGGAGGAGCACCAGCAAACGCGCGCGGCCCTCGCCGAAGCGCTGGAGCGCGCCGACCGCAATCCGCCGAGCGGCAACCTCGGCATCTCCGACGTGACCGGCATGAGCCACTCGGTGGTGAGCGCCTTCAACCCCGTCGACATCCGCCGCGCGGCCCCGGGCCAGGCCGGAAGGGGCGCGCTCGACGACGACATCCCCCCGTTCGCGCGCTCCAACAGCCGCGCGCCGATCGCCATCGCGATCCTCTGTCTCTTCGCCGCCGTCGCGTTCGCCGTGCTGACGCTCCGGAGCGACGACCCACCAGCCCCTTCTCCGTCCATCGCCGCGACCGCCGCCCCTGCGCCGGCGCTCCCCAAGGAGGAGGCGTCGTCGCCCGCGCCTCCTCAGGCGGAGGCGCCCCCTGCGACCGAGCTCGGCGCGCCCGCGGGCGAGCCCTCTGCCTCCGCGTCGGCCAGCGCAGCGCCGGCGCCGCGCCCGGCGTCCCACGGGAGCCCAGGGCCCCGCCGTCGGGACAAGCCCGCCGAGCAGGTCAAGCCGGCGAGCCCGACGCCGACGTCCGCGCCGCCCAAGTCGTGGAAGCACGATCCGGGGTTCTGACGCTCAGAACGCGCCCGAGAGACTCGCCCCTATCTCGGATGCGCCCGCGACGGGCACGACGGCGAGCGAGGTCTTCGCGGGCTCTTTGGGCTTCTTCTGGAGGAGCAGGATCGCGGTCGCCGTGCCGACCGCGGCGACGCCGACGCCGAGCGCCACCTGCGCGCCGTAGTGATAGAACTTGAGGTCGTCGTAACGCGACTGCATGGAGGGCGGGCACGACTTGCCGCCCGGACCGCAGGCGTCCTCCAGATCCGTGAGCGCTCCCTGGCGGAGCACGAACAGCACCCCGGAGCCGATCAGGCTCGCCGCGCCGACGCCCCCGACGACGAACGGCACCACCTTGGAGGGCGGCTTGTCCGGCAAGGCGCCCGCCCGGATCAGCAGCTCTTGCGGCAACGCTTCGAGCGTCACCTCGACGCGCGTCACCCCCCCCTCCTTCAGCTCCACCGTCTTTTGAAACGGCTTGTGATTGGGCGCCTTGGCGGTGAGCGCGTGAGGCCCGGGATCGAGCGGTACCTCGGCGCCGATCGACGCGCCGCCGAGGGCGACGCCGTCGAGCGCCATGGCCGCGGAGGCCGCCCCCTTGCCGCGCACGATGACGAGCTTCGGGATCCGGGCGCGCAGCCGGCCGATCGACTGCTCGACCTCGCCCCGAAAATCGGGCCCCACGGCGTCGGCCTCGGCGAGCGCCAGCTCGTAGCCGCCGAGCGCGGCCACGAGCCGCCCCAGGTTCTCCTCGCACACCGCGATGTGGAAGCGCACCTGCGGCGTCATCCGCACCTGGCCGACCTCGCGGAACTGCTGCAGGGCCGCGGCCCAGTTGCCAGCCTGCTCGAGCTCGGTCGCCTGCTGGAACTGCGCGCGAGCTCGCTTGAGCGCGTCGTCGTCCTGCGCGAGCGCGGGCGCCTCGAGCAGCAGCAGCACCGCCGCGACGCGGAACATTCGTGGAAAATTCCTCACCGCTGCGACGCGGAACATTCGTAGAAAATTCCTCACCGCTGCGACGCGGAACATTCGTAGAAGATGCCTCATGCGAGGCTTACCATAGTGGCTTGCCGTCTCCGCTCCTGTCAACGTGGCGGCGCGGCCTTCGCGGCGCGCGACGCCGCGCCGCGTCGTCGTCGGAGGTGCGAGCGCGCCGGCAGAGCTCGGCGAGGATCCTGGCGCTGTCTCGATTTGTGGCCGCGAAATCCGCCAGAGGATGGTACTTTGGCCGGTGGATGTCGACCCCGAGCTTTCTACGTTGCTTCGCGCTGCTCCGCGCGTTCTCGGCCGCCGCGCTGACGGCGGGGATCTCCGCCGTTTCGTGCAGCGTGCCGGACTTCGAGTTCCCGCCGGCAGGCGGCGCCGCCCCCCCGCCGCACTGTACCGATGGCACGCAGTCCGACGGCGAGACGGGCCTGGACTGCGGCGGCGAGTGCGATCCGTGCCCGCTCGGCGCCGGCTGCGCCGCGAGCCGCGACTGCGCCGAGGGCGAGTGCATCGACGGCATTTGCCAGGAAGCGGGTTGCATGAACGAAGCCCGCGACGGCTCGGAGTCGGACATCGATTGCGGCGGCAGCTGCGACAGGAAGTGCGCGACCGGCCAGGACTGCAACCAGGGCAGCGACTGCGAGAGCCGCGTGTGCCAGGAGGGCCTGTGCGTCGCGCCGACCTGCACCGACGGCGTGCACAACGGCACCGAGAGCGACGTGGACTGCGGCGCCGACTGCGGGGGCTGCGAGGACCGAAAGAATTGCCGCTCGAGCAGGGACTGCCTCAGCAGCGATTGCATCGACGGGGTGTGCGGCCCCACCTGCCCGGATGGCTACGCCAACTGCGATCGCCAGGTCGAGGGCGAGTGCGAGGTGAACCTGCGCGGCGACGTGGACAACTGCGGCGACTGCGGCCAGAAATGCGCGCTGCCGCGCGCGACGGCCGAGTGCCAGGGCGGCGCTTGCAAGGTCAAGGAGTGCGAAGCGCCGTACGCCGACTGCGACGGCGACCCCGAGAACGGCTGCGAGGTGAACACCGCGATCGACTCGAGCCATTGCGGCGCGTGCGACGAGCTGTGCCCGGCGGCGAACGGCGACGCGTATTGCGAGGCGTCGGAGTGCAAGGTCGAGTGCGACGAGGGCTTCACCGACTGCAACGGCCTGGTCGGCGACGGCTGCGAGAGGGCGGTCACCCGCGACGTGTTGAACTGCGGCGGGTGCGGCATCGAGTGCAAGCCCACGGCGGGCGGCAGGCCCTGGTGCCGCGATGGTGAGTGCGGAGAGACGGTGTGCCCGGCCGGCAGGGGCGACTGCAACGGCGACCCCGAAGACAGCTGCGAGGTGAACCTGGCCGCCGATCCGGAGAACTGCGGCACGTGCGGCAGCCTGTGCACGGTCGCCAACGGCACCGGCAAGTGCACGGCCACCGGCTGCGCCGTCGGCACCTGCGCGCCGGGCTTCGCCGACTGCGACGGCATCTACGAGAACGGGTGCGAGACCAGCACGGACACGAGCCTCAGCCACTGCGGCGGCTGCGGCGAGACGTGCACCATCGCCGGCGGCGCCCCCAAGTGCGAGGGCGGCGAATGCAAGGTGAGGACCTGCAACAGCGGGATGGGCGACTGCGACGGCGACCCGGACAACGGCTGCGAGACGAACGTCAACTCCAACCAGACGCACTGCGGCGCCTGCGCGGCCGCCGGCGGCGTCGACTGCAACACCATCTACGCGAACGCCACCGCGACGTGCCAGAGTGGCGCCTGCGCCTTCGTCGGCTGCAAGGCGGACTACGCCAACTGCAACAGCTCGCTGAGCGACGGCTGCGAGGCCAACATCAGGACCGACGAGGGGCACTGCGGCGACTGCAGCACCCAGTGCAACACCATCCACACCACCAGCAACCAGTGCCTCGACGGCACCTGCAACCCGGTGTGCACGACCGCGCAGTACGACGACTGCGGGGTACCGAAGAACGGCTGCAACATCGATCTGTACAACGACGAGAGCAACTGCCTCGGCTGCAACCTCGTTTGCCAGAGCGGGTCGAGCGCCCACGTCGTCAGCAACACGTGCAGCTCGTCGGGCTGCAACCCCGTGTGCGCCGGAGCCTACGAGAGCTGCGACGGCAACGCGAACAACGGGTGCGAGACGGACACCGCCACGAACCCGAGCCACTGCGGCGACTGCAACCAGGTGTGCAGCACCGCCTCCGGCGCGCACGTGACCAGCAACGGCTGCAGCGGCGGCCAGTGCCAGCCGGTGTGCAGCGGCGCGTGGCGCAACTGCGACGGCAACGGCATGAACGGCTGCGAGAAGGACACCGCCAGCGACATCAACTCTTGCGGCGGTTGCGACACCCGGTGCCTCACAGCGCACGCGAGCGCCACCACCTGCACGGCCGGCGCCTGCGTGCCCACCTGCAGCGCGGGCTGGAAGGCGTGCGCGAACCCGGAGGCCGGCTGCACCACCCAGCTCGGCACGGTCAGCAACTGCGCCGATTGCGGTGACGTGTGCAGCAACGCGCACGCGAGCGCCGTCGCCTGCACCGCCGGCACCTGCGTGCCCACCTGCAACCCGGGCTGGAAGGCGTGCGGCGACCCGAGCGACGGCTGCACCACCCAGCTCGGCACCTCGAGCAACTGCGGCGACTGCGGCCACGTGTGCTCGGGAGCGAGGCCCATCTGCTCGAACGGCAGCTGCGTCGTCACGCCGGATATCGTCGTCGTCAACTCGCGCACCGGCAGCGTGGGCGTCAGCGGGATGGCGACGCCCATCATCAACGTGAGCCACACGCTGCAGTCGCCGTCGGGCAACGATCGCATGGTCCTGGTCGGGGTCGTCGCCTCCGAGAACGCGCTCGTGCCGGTGAGCGTCACCTACGACGGCACGCCGATGACGCTCTTCAACGGGGTGACGACCGAGAACAACGCCGCTGCGCGCATCTACTACCTCCTGGACAGCCAGCTGCCGGCCACCACCGGCACCAGGCCCGTGGTGGTGCAGATGGCGAACTCGGCCAGCTGGGGCGTGTCCTTCGCCAACGTGGTGGAGCTGAAGGGCGTGCATCAATCGAACCCGTTCGCGAGCACCACCTCGACTGGCCTCCTCAACAACGCGACGGACTGCAACGGCACGGCCCGAGGGGTCACCACCAACTTCAGCGCGACAAACTCGTTCGTGTACACGTTGATGGCGGCGCGCAACGCCAACGCCAGCCCCACCATCAGCCCCACCTCGGCCACATCGACGATGAACCTGCGCCAGACCTCGCCGGCGACCATGGTCGCGCTGGCCGGCTACCTCGTGGCCAACTCCAACACCACCATCTCCTGGAATGTGAGCGACTGCTGGAGCACCGCCGGCGTCGGCGTCGCCGTGCGGCGCGCCGGCGGCGGCTGAACCGAGGCAGCGCGGCCGTCGTCGTGAGGGGACAGCGCCGGCGCCGAGGGCGGCGGCGTGGCGCTGCGGCCGCGCTGGGCCGCGGGTGGGCTCGGGCTCACGCGGGGCCCTCGCCGCCGGAGGCGCCGGTCCGACCCGAACGACGCTTGGCCTTCTGCCCGCGAGCGCTCGTGACGCTCTCGATCAGCGCGCGGAGCTTCGGCTGCTCCTGGGTGCGCGCCGGAAAGTACAGGTAAAAGCCAGGTCCCTTCGTGATGAACGCCTCGAGCACGCGCTCCAGCCGTCCCTCGGCGAGGTCGCGCTCGATGGCCTGGTCGGGGACGTACGCGAGGCCCGACCCCGCGCACGCGAGCGCGACCATGAGCGCGATGTCGTCGACGACGATGCCGCCAGGGACATCGACCGTGATCGTCTTGCCCCGGCGTTCGAGCTCCCAGCGATACACGGTGCCGCTCGCGATGAGGCGCTGGCGGATGGCGCGGTGGCGGACGAGGTCCTCCGGCGCGCGCGGTCGCCCCGCCTTCGCGAGGTAGGCCGGCGAGCCGACGATCGACCACGACGAGTCGCTCGTGATCGGGACCCGGACCATGTCCTTCTCGACAGCGTCGCCGAGCCGGATGCCCGCGTCGAAGCCGGCTGCCACGAGGTCGACGAAGGCATCGTCGAGCGAGACCTCGATGGACAGCTCCGGGTACGCCTCCCGCATCTGCGCGACGAGCGGAGCGAGGAGCCACGCGCCGCTCATGCGCGGCGCGGTGATGCGGAGGTTGCCGGAGGGGCGCCCGCGGTAGTCGCCGAGCGCGGCGAGCGCCCCCTCGACGTCGGCGATCGCGGGCTGGAGGCGCCGAAAGAGGCTCTCGCCCGGCTCGGTGAGCGCGACGCGCCTCGTGGTCCGCTGAAACAGCACCACGCCGTACCGTCGCTCGAGGAGCTTGATCTTCTGGCTCACGGCGGTGGGGGTGACGCCGAGCGCGGCGGCGGCGGCGGTGAAGTTCTTGCAGCGGCCCACGGCGAGGAACGTCGTGAGCCCGTCGAGCGCGTCGATCATGCCCGATTATGAAGCGTACGTTCATAGAGCTTCAATCGTTCTGCGCATTTTCTTCAAGGTCGGGATGCTGCATGTTCACTCGTGCGAGGGGCGCTGAGCCCCCCGGACACCGAGAGGAGATCCCCATGGAGGCGAGCGAGAACAAGCGTGTTTGGTTCATCACGGGAGCGTCGCGCGGCATCGGCGCGGAGATCGCGAACGCGGCGCTCGCCGCCGGCGACCGGGTGGTCGCCACCGCGCGCGATCCGAGGAGCGTCACGGACCGCTTCGGGCGGCATGAGGCGCTCCTCCCCGTCGCGCTCGACGTGACGGACGAGGCGTCCGTCGCCGCCGCGGTCGAGGCTGCCGTCGCGCGGTTCGGCCGGATCGATGTGCTGGTGAACAACGCCGGCTACGGCGTCGTCGGCGCGATCGAGGAGACCCAGGGCGACGAGGTGCGGCGCGTCTACGAGACCAACGTGTTCGGCCTGCTCGCGGTGACGCGCGCCGTGCTCCCGCAGCTCCGGAAGCAGCGCGCCGGCCTGATCTTGAACCTCTCGTCGGTGGGCGGCTACCGGTCGGGGCCCGGGTTCGGCATCTACTGCTCGACGAAGTTCGCCGTCGAGGGGATCTCGGAGGCGCTGCACGCGGAGCTCGCGCCGCTCGGCATCTCGGTGACGATCCTCGAGCCGGGCTACTTCCGCACGGAGTTCCTGGAGGCGAAGTCCGTCGTGGCGACGGGGAAGGTCATCGACGATTACGCGGAGACCGCGGGCAAGGTCCGGAGCTACGCGAAGGAGGTCAGCCTCCAGCAGCCTGGCGACCCGGTGCGGCTCGCCCGCGTGGTCGTCGAGCTCTCCCGCGCGAAGAACCCGCCGCTGCGTCTGCCGCTCGGCACCGACGCCGTCGCCGCGATCGAGGCGAAGAACGCGCTCGTGGCGCAGGAGCTCGCCGCGTGGCGCGCGGTCTCGGCGTCGACCGACTTTCCGACGTGAAGCTCGCTGGCCGACCTGCTGACCCCGACAACCCCACGACCCGCCGTGGCTTCCTGGATGGAGCGGACCTCGAACGTCATGCTCAATCGACGAACACGTTCCAGCAGAGCGCGTTTCGCAGCTTCTGGTCGTCGAGGACGAGGTCTCGTATCTCGTCGGTCAGCTGTTCCCACTGCCACGCGCGTTCGGCGCGCGCGGCGGCGTCCCCTTGGCCCGGCGGCGCGGCTTCCCTGGCAGCCCTGATGGCGTACGCCGCGGCCCCCAGCTCATGGGCGGCGACATGCGCCACGGCCACCGCCTGACCCGCCGCGAGGGCGGCAAACCGGGCGGCGGGGGGCGCGTCGCGGCCTGCGGCGTTGGAGGCGAACGCCGCGTTGTGACACTCTCTCATCGTGGCCTCGCCCCGGGTCCACGCCCGCACGAGCGCGATCGCCCTGCGCGGCCGGTCATCGTCGGGCCTGTATTCATCGAAGAACCTCATGACGTGCTCCGCGCACTCCGCGGCCCAGATCGCCAGCGCGTGATGGGTGCCGTCCTCCAGGAGCCCTCCGCGGCGGATGGTGATGAACCGTGGGTCACGTTTTTTGGGGAGAATCATGTGCTGTTTGCTCTAGAACACTTCGTCGGCGGGATTCCTGACCCGCGGCGCTAGTCGGCGGTCGTCTTCCGCCGCTGGAACTGCGCGAACAGCGCGGCGCGGACCTCGTCGTGCAGCGGCTCGCCCGGGATCCCCCGGAGCGCGTCGATCGTCAGCTCCATCTGCCGCAGGTAGGTCCGGCACCGGTCGCACCACGCGAGGTGCCGCGCGCAGCCCTCCTCCTGCTCCGAGGACAGCTTTCCCTCGCTCCGGTCGGTGATCATCTCCGTCAGCTGACAGCATGTGACGACCATGCGCGCTCACCCCCTCGTCAGGTATCGCTCCAGCGCGGCCCGGAGCTTCGATCTGCCACGGTGCAAGAGGACCCGCTGGTTCGCCTCGCTGATGCCCAGGATCTCGCAGACCTCATCGGAGGGACACCCCTCCACGTCGCGCAGCAGGACCACCGCGCGCTGGCCAGGCACCAGCGCCTCGATCTCCCGCTGGAGCACGGCGCCGATCTCCTTGCGCAGCAAGAGCCCCTCCGGGCTCTGCTCCGTCCACGGGACAGGCGGGCTCACCCAGTCGCCCGTGCTGTCGAATCGAGCCGGCTCGACCGCGGGCTCGCCGCCCCGATCCCCGTCCTCCAGCCACGAGACGGGGACCGTGCGCTTCTCCCGCGCGCCCCACGTCCTGGCGCGGTTCGTGAGGATCCGGAACACCCAGGTCTTCAGCGCGGAGCGCCCCTCGAAGCGGACGAGCCCGTCGAAGACCGCCGCCCAGGTCTCCTGGACGACCTCCTGCGCGCACGCGGGGCCGGCGATGGTCCGGGCGAGCCGGAGCATGGGCGTGTGGAGCTGGGTCACGAGCCGCTCGAAGGCCTGCTCGTCGCCCGCGAGGAGCCGGCGGACGAGCGCGAGGTCGTCCGCCGACGCCGCGGAGCCGGCCGCGCCGTCCGTCGCGGGGAGCGGGCCTATCTCGGCCGATGCGCGCTGCGCCGGTGCGGCCGCAGTGCCGTCGGCGCCGGCGCCGGCGCCGGCCAGAGCGTCGTGGGACACGCGGCGGACGGTACCACGCCGCCGAGCCCCCCAGCAATCGACGCCGATCCGTGGCGGCTCGCCCCGGGGAGGACGGCGGCCGTCGGCCGGGTCACAGCGACGTCAGCGCGTCCGCGACCTCCCTCGGCTTCGTCAGGAAGGGGGCGTGGCCCGCGTCGATCGAGATCACCTTCTCGCAGGGCAACGCCGTGTACTGCTGCCTCTGCTCCGCAGGGCTGATGGCGAGATCCTGGAGCGCCTCGATGTAGACCCGCGGGACCCTCCCCCACCGCTCCTCGGTGACGTGGATGGGCTCGTCGAACGGCTTGGCGGGCTCCTCGCGCAGGTGGCTCTCGAGCGCCTCGATGTCCTCCGGGGAGCAATCCTGGCAGAAGGCGTCCTCGGCCCACCCCTCCTTGAAGCTCAGCGAGGTGCCGTCGCTCGACGGGGCCGCATACGCCTTGATCTCCGCCCCCGCGTCGTCGGCCCACTCCTGGTTCAGCGACTGGCCGTCCTTCATCAGGAACGCGGTCAGGTAGACCAGCGTCTTCACCTTGTCGGGCCGCTGCTCGGCCGCCTGGGTCACCACGATGCCGCCCATGCTGTGGCCCACGAGGATCACGGGGCGCGAGGCGCTGTCGATGGCCTCCACCACGGCGTCGGTATAGGCCTGCAGGCTGGCGCTCGCGAGGGGCGTCCGGTCCTCGCCGTGCGCGGGGAGATCGAGGGCGATCACCTCGTTGCCGCCGGCCTCGAGGAGCGGCACCACCTTGTCCCAGGCCCAGCCGCCCACGAAGGCGCCGTGGACCAGGACATACGTATTCTTCTCCGATCCCTCGGGGCCGCCGGCGCCGGTCGCGCCGTCGCCGTCCCCGCCGCCGCAGGCGGGGAGCGCGGACGACATGAGCGCCGCGGCCGAGATCATGGTGCCAAACCGAAGGACCTTGCGAAGCAGACCGTTCATGGATGTCTCCTCATCGTCGCCTGGCTCTGCTCGAGCGCGACGTCATCACGTGTCTCGACGTGCGATGAATGCGCGCGCACCTGCGCCCGGGCCTGTCCCCGGCGCGACGGCGGCTCATCCCGCTACGAGCACAGTCTCGGAGGGGGCCCGAACGTTACAGCCCGATCGAGGAATCGTACGGAGGGGGGTCGCGGCCTCGCGCCTCGGGGGCGGCAGCGCCGGCCCGGGGCCGCCGGGGCGCGGCGGCGCTGGGCAGGGAGGCCCCCGTGCCCGGCGGACCCTGGTGGCGCTGCGCGTTCTGGGCTAGACGCGCCGCGATGCCCTGGCGAACGATCGAGCTCCGAGGAACCCGCGCGCTCGCGCGCCGCAGCCCGCTTCGACGCGACGAGGACGGCACGCCGTCGGCTCGGCAGGCCGGAGGAGGGCGCCGTGGCTAGCGGGGACGACCTCGTCGCGCGCGACCGCCGCTGCGTGATGCACCCCTACGCCGCGCCCATCTCGAGCGCGCCGCTCTTCGCCGTCGAGCGCGCGGAGGGCGTCCGCCTCACCCTCACCGACGGCCGCGAGCTCGTCGACGGCATGTCGTCCTGGTGGGCCGCCATCCACGGCTACGGGCACCCGGCGCTGACCGCGGCGATCAGCGCCCAGCTCGAGCGGATGAGCCACGTCATGTTCGGGGGCCTCACCCACGCGCCCGCGGTCGAGCTGTGCGAGGCGCTCGTGGCGCTCACGCCCGAGCCGCTGACGCGCGTCTTCCTCGCCGACTCCGGATCCGTGTCGGTCGAGGTGGCGATCAAGCTCGCCTTGCAGTTCTTCATCGCGCGGGGGCGGCCGGAGAAGCGCCGCCTGGTCAGCGTGCTCGGCGGCTACCACGGCGACACGTTCGGCGCGATGGCGGTCACCGACCCCGTGAACGGCATGCACCACCTGTTTCGCGGCGCGCTCGCCCAGCACCTGTTCGCCCCGGCGCCCGGCCCGGCCTTCGGCGCGCCCTGGTCGCCGGAAGCGCTGGGCAGCATGGCCGCCCTGCTCGAGCGGCACGCGCACGAGGTGGCGGCCGTCATCCTCGAGCCCGTCGTGCAGGGCGCCGGCGGGATGCGCTTCTACCACCCGGGCTACCTGCGCGAGCTGCGCGCCCTCTGCGACCGCCACGACGTGCTGCTCGTCCTCGACGAGATCGCGACCGGCTTCGGCCGCAGCGGGGAGATGTTCGGCTGCGAGCACGCGGGCATCGCGCCGGACATCCTGTGCCTGGGCAAGGCCCTCACCGGCGGCACCATGACCCTGGCCGCCACGCTCTTCACGGAGCGGGTGGCCGAGACCATCGCCGGGAGCGATCCGCGCGTGTTCATGCACGGCCCCACGTTCATGGGCAATCCGCTCGCGTGCAGCGCCGCGCTGGCCAGCGTTCGGCTGCTGCTCGACTCGCCCTGGCGCGCGCGCGTCGCGGCCATCGAGGCGCAGCTAAAGCGCGAGCTCGCCCCCTGCCGCGCCCTCGACGCGGTGGCCGACGTGCGCGTGCTCGGCGCCATCGGCGTTGTCGAGCTCGAGCGGCCCGTCGACATGGCGCGCGTGCAGCCGGCGTTCGTGGAGCGCGGCGTCTGGTTACGGCCGTTCGGGAAGCTGGTCTATACGATGCCGCCTTACATCATCGCGCCGGAGGATCTGTCGCGCATCACCGGGGCCATCGTGAGCGTGGCGTCCGAGCTCTGATCCGCACGCGCAGGTCCCGCTGTTCGAGCGCGACCACAGCGTCAGCACGAGCGACCACGGCCTTCGCGCGCTTGCCCTTCGGCGGAGCCTGGCGCGCTCCATCGCTCACGGGCGCTGGAAGACGACCTTCCCCTGGGCGAAATCCGCGGTGACGCGGAAGTAGCGCAGCGCGCTGCCCCCGAGCGCGCCTTCCACCCTGGCGTCCATCATCGAGGACATGAACGCGTGGAAGCTCTCGTCCTTGCGGAAGGTGAACCACACCGGACCCACCTCGTGGGCCGCAATCGACACCCTGGGGACCTCGATGATTGCAAAGCCCGTGCGCCGCTCGGCGTCGGCGACGACGCGCCATTCTGGATGGCGGGAGCGCCAGCGCTCGAATACGTTGCGCGCGATGAAGCTCGTCCCCCGGGTCGCGGGACCGCCGTCGCCCAGGGTCGCGAGCGCCTCGGGCGTGAGGGTCAGGGTGGCGCCGGTGTCGAACAGCAGGTCGATCGGCTCCCCGTCGACGAGCACGGTGACGCGACCGAAGTGCATCGTGGGCAGGCCATCCTGGGCGCGAGGTAGATGGAGCGGGATTGCATCGGAGGACGCGTGGGCAGGGAAGTCCCCCGCGGCGCGCCAGAGCAGCTTTCGGGCCGCATAGTCGAACGTCCACGTGCGCCCGCCGAACCAGCCCTGGCCGAGGAACCCGTCCCCCTCGTCGAAAGCCTCGTCGAGGACCAAATAGTGCGTCTTCAGCTCGGGAGGCTGGTGAATGGCGAGCGGCGGTGGAATGCTCGCCTCGGCGCGCCAGGCGGGAATGGGCGTGAGGGAGAGCTTCTCCCCGTCCGCCTCGATCGTGCGGACCGAGAATCCGAGTCGCTCCACCGCCGGCGGATGGAGGAATTGCGTGCCGCCGCCCGTGTCCGTGTAGAGGCGCAAGGGTCGCCCGTCGACCATGACGGGGCGGACGAAGATGCGGTCCGCGACGAACTCCGCGGGCAAGGCGACGGGACGGCCCGGCGCGGGCTCCATGGGGCTGGGCGCGGCGACCGCGACGGGCGTGGGCGCGGGTCCGGGCGAGGGAGGCGCGGCGGGGGTGCACGCCGAGGCAAGGAGGAGCAACGGGACGAGGGCTCGCATGCCGACCGCGTAGCACGTGCGCATGGATGCGCGCGGCGTCCGTGCCGCAGGGGGGCGTCGTGTCGCCGACCTCGCGCGTCGGCAAGCTCGACCTCCCGCACCGCCACCGGGACGGCCGGCGGGCCGAGCGCACGCCTCCGCCGCGTCACTGCGGCGCCTGGAACGTCACCTTGCCCTGTGCGTCGAGCATCTGGATGCGCGCCTGCCCGTCGCGGTCGACGCCCAGGATGATGCGCTCGCGGCCCTGCGGGTCGGAGAGGACGATCTGCGCGTCCTCGTTGTGGTTCTCGATGGCGATGCGGCGCTGCACGACCTTGCCGGCGGCGATCACGTCCAGGTCCTGCGGCGGACGCGAGTTGATGAGGAAGCCGGCCAGCGCGTCGGCGCCGTCCGGGCTGATGCGCGTCACGAGTCCCATCGCATCGTAGTTGGAGGAGCAAGGAGCCGCCGCCGTGCTACCGTGCGCGCCCCGGTCATCGCGCCGGCGCACACGGTTCACGCACGACCACGGGAGGTACGACCATGACCAAGGGCGCGTGTCTATGCGGAACGGTCCGCTACGAGATCGACGGTCCGTTCCAGACCATGCTGAACTGTCATTGCTCGATGTGCCGCAAGTTCCACGGCTCGGCGTTCGCCACGGCCGCGGTCGCGCCGCTGCAAGGCTTTCGCTGGCTCGCCGGCGAGCACGCCGTCCGCGCGTCGAGCGCGAGCCGTTATCGCTCCTTCTGCGTCACCTGCGGCGCGGCCGCGCCGCTGCTCGCCCCGGATAGGCAGCTCGCCCTGGTCCATGCCGGCAACCTCGAGGGCGATCTCGGCATCGAGCCGCAGTTTCACCAGCTCGTCGGCTCCAAGGCGCCCTGGTACACGATCACGGACTCCCTGCCTCAGTTCGAGCAGTGGCCGCCCGGGACCCAGGCGCCGGTCGTGGAGCGCCCCGCGGTCGAGGCCAGAGAGGGAGTCACCCAGGGCAGCTGCCTGTGCGGCGACGTGGCGTTCGAGTTCGACGGTACGCCCCTGCGCATGATGTACTGTCACTGCACGCGCTGCCGCCGCGGGCGCAGCGCGGCGCACGCGGCCAACGTCTTCGTGGCCCTGGACAGGTTCCGCTGGGTCCGCGGCGAGGCGCAGGTCGCGAGCTACAAGCTGCCCGAGGCGCGGTTCTTCAGCGTGGCCTTCTGCACGGGTTGCGGCGGAGCGGCGCCGCGCCTGTCGCCCGAGCGCGGCTTCGCCGTGGTGCCCGCGGGCACGCTCGACACCGATCCAGGTATCCGGCCGGCGGCGCACATCTTCGTCGGCTCCAAGGCGAGCTGGTTCCGGATCACGGGCGACGTGCCGCAGTTCGACGAGCTGCCGCCCCAGGCCTGAGGACGGCATCGAGGGATCGGCCGCGGCGCCGGGGCCGGACGCCGGGAAGCACGCGGCAGGCGGCGTCAGGTGACCTGGCGCCGAGCGGCCCGGAGCGCGTCTCGCTGAGCGAACAGCCACGCGCGCGCCTCGTCCTCCGTGGCGAAGAACTGCTGCGGGTAGGGCCGTCCTGTGATCATGTGGATGCCCTTCGCGAGGAGCGCCACGATGACGCGCACGGAGAAGCTCGCTCCGACGAGAGCGACCGCATCGATGCGCGCGCTCCGCACCTCTTCGGTCAACACCTTGCGCGCCAGCGGCGGGATGATTCCCATGTGATGCGCGTCGGCGAGCACCAGGACATCGCGGCCGCTCTCCGCCACCCGCCGGAGGACGGTGAAAATCGCGCGCGCTCGGTCCTCGGTGAGCTCGCCGCGCATGGTCAAGCGCAGGAGGCCGTCGGGCTCTTCATGAACCTCGGGGCTCGCGTCCTCGGGGCCGAGATCGCTCATGCTGAGCATGCTAGCGCCTCTCGGGCACATCGTGCGCGCCCGCAGGGGGCGTGGACGTCGACCGCCGCGAGCTCGCCGACCTGCGCCCTGCTGGGCGTCATGCGCTCGAGCCCGGCCTGACCCGGAGCGCGTCTCGCTGGGCGAGCAGCCACGCGCGCGCCTCGCCCTCGGTGTCGAAGAACTGCTGCGGGTAGGGCCGTCCCGTGAGCATCTGCACGCCTTTCGCGAGGAGCCCCAGGACGACGCGCAGGGAAAAGCTCGCTCCGAGGATCGCGACCGCATCGACGCGCGTGCTCCGCACCTCCTCCGTCGTCGCCTTGCGCGCCGGCGCCGTGAGAAGGCCCGCCTGACGCATGTCGGCGAGCACCAGCACCTCGCGGCCGCTCTCCGCCACCCGCCGAAACACGCCAAAGATGGCGCGCAGTCGCTCTTCCCTGAACTCGCCGTCGATCGTCACATGCAGGATGCCGTCGGGCTCGTCACGTACATCGGGGCTCGCTCCCTTGAGGCCGAGATCGCTCATGCGGACCATGCTAGCTCCTCTGCGGCGAGGCGCGGTGCGCGCCCTCACGCTCAATGCCGCTGGCGATGGGGCGACGCGAGCGAGCGCATCGGTTGAGGCGGCGGACAGCGCCGCCCGCGCGCGCGCGGCGGTCACCGTCCCCCTCGGCAGCGCGCCGGCGCGACGCCGCTTCCGCCCATCACTTCGCGCCCGCGAGCCGCAGCACCTCTGCCCGCTCGGCGTCGGTCGGCTCACGCTGGCAGTCCTTGCCGGCGCCCTGCAAGGCGTCGAGCTGACGGACGAGATCGCCGGGATCGACGCTCATGCAACCCTCCTCGAACTGCGAGCACTCGGCGACCGAGAGCGCGGTCCCCGCGACATAGCGGCAGTCGGGATCCCCGGGCGGATACCTCAGGAACGTGGAGGCCTGGGTGAGCAGACATGCGGCGTCCGACGGCGTGCTCGCCTTCTTGCAGCGCGCGGCGGCGATGCGCGCCATCCGTTCCAGATCGGCCGCCGCGTACATCGGGACCCGAGGGCGCGCAGGCTGCGCGCTCGCGGCGCCGGCGGTCCGCGGGCCCGCCGCTGGCCGCGGCGTCTCGGAGCACGCGCACGCGAAGCCGACGCACGCGCCGACGAGGGCGAGCAAGGATCCCCCAGACCTCATGGTTGCGACAAGTACCACGCCCGCTTCATCGTCCGCAACCGACGCAACCGACGCAACCGACGCAACCACGCGCGCCTCCCCCGGCACTCGTCGCGCCTCCACTCACCTCCATCGAGCCAGCCCCGGCGCGCAGCTCCCCGCCGGCCGTACCTCGGCGGCCCGCCAGGCCACGCCGCGCCGCCGCGCCAGCCCTCGAGCAGCGGCTCGCGCTCTTCCATTACCTGGCAGGTAATCGACCCCCGCACGCGGCGTGGTTCAACTCCTCCTCACAACGCGCGACGAGGAAGGAGAACCGCAATGACGGAACAGCACATCGACACGCCGGCCGCACCCGTGGATCCCGAAGCCGGCCCGGCGGCGAGCCCGGGAGAGCCGCAGCCGGCGCGGAGCAGGCCGCGGCCCGCCGCCGGCCCGTTCATCGAGGCCCAGGACGGCGCGCGCCTGTTCCACCGCGACTGGGGCGCGGGCAAACCCGTGCTGTTCCTCTCCGGATGGGCGCTGAGCAGCGAGATGTGGGGCTACCAGATGATCGACCTCGTCGATCACGGGCTGCGCTGCGTCGCCTACGACCGGCGCGGGCACGGCCGCTCGAGCGATCCGGGGCGGGGCTACGATTACGACACGCTCGCCGACGACCTCGCCGCGGTGCTGGAGCGGCTCGATCTGCGGGACGTCACGCTGGTGGGCCATTCGATGAGCGGCGGCGAGATCGCGCGCTACCTCTCGCGCCACGGCGACGGCCGGATCGCCCGCGCCGTGTTCCTGGCGCCCACCACGCCGATGCTCCTCAGGGCGGCGGACAACCCGGATGGGCTCGATCGGCGCCTCGTCGAGCAGGCGCGCGCGGCGATGCGCGCCGACTACCCGAGATGGCTGGCCGACAACGCGCCGCCGTTCTTCGTGCCCGAGACGTCGCAGGCCATGAGGGACTGGGTGCAGCACCTCATGCTCCAGTGCTCGATGAAGGCGCTGCTCGACTGCAACCGCGCGTCGGTCGAGGCCGACTTCCGCGACGAGCTGCGCCGGATCGCGGTTCCGACCCTCGTCATCCATGGCGACCGCGACGCGTCGGCGCCGCTCGCCCTCACCGGCGAGAAGACCGCGGCGCTCATCCCGGGCAGCCGTCTGCTCGTGATCGAGGGCGCGCCGCACGGGCTGTTCGTCACCCACCGCGAGCACGTCAGCCGCGCCCTGCTCGCCTTCGCGCGCGCCTGAGCGGCCGCGCCCGCGCGGCGGCGCGGCCCTCGTCGGCGCGGCGGCGCTCCCCCGAGGGCCGCGCCGCCGCGCCGATCCGCCGGTCAACCACACTTGCAGACCGGCTCGCCGCCCGCGTCACAGTAGCATTGACACACTCCATCAGGGCACGAGATCTCTCGATCACCCCTCGGACAGCTGACGACGCACGAAGCCACCGAGTCCGCCTCGACCGCCGCCGCGGCGTCAGCTCCGCCGGCGCGCGAGGGACCACGGTCGCCTGCGCCGGTCGACCCCCGTGACTCGCCGTCCGCGGCCCCCGCGCTCGCGCTCGTCCGGAGCGTCGTGGGGGCGGGCAGGATTGACATCATCAACACCGATAGCAGCGTAGCGCGCATCTTCACTCCTCCTGTCCAGCGATGGTTCCACGGCTGAACATCGTGAATGGTCGAGGAGCGAGGCACGCGGCGTGCCGATCCGCGCGGCGCGCGGCCGAGATCGCGGCGCCTGGGCCGTCCGAGGGGCGCTGTCCCGCGCGCGCCCGCCGTGCTCGGGCGGCGGAGCCAGGTCGGCTGCGCGGGTCGAGCTCGCCTGTCGCGCCGCCTCACCGCCGCTCGGGGCGACCTCGCGGCTCCGCGCGCGACGCGCCGAGCAAACCGCTGCGCGTGGTGGTTTGCTCGACCGCGCAAGTCGCCCGGCAGCCCGAGCGCGCGGCCCAGCGGGCGCGACCAGCAGGTGGGCTCGGCCGGCGGGCGGAGCGCGCGCTGCGCCCGCGGAGAGGGCGGCCGGCACGGCGCGTGCTCTTGGTCAGAGAGCCTACCATGAGCTGCGAGTTGGCTTGACGCGCAGAGCCCGCGGAGCACCGCAGTCACGCGGGGCTCCGCGGGGCTCGACCATCGCAGCTGGCATGTCGGGCCGCTGCAACCATCACATGATTGAACGGAAAGGGAAGAGCATGACACGCAAGATCATCACGGCGCTCGCGGGGTTGTCTTTGTTCGTCGGCATGGCGCTGGCGCACGCGTCGACGCCCGCGGCCTCGAGCATGAAGGCCCGCCCCGTCCTCGGCGCGGAGGCGAGCGCCGCGACGCCGGAGAGGGTGGCGTATTACGGGTACCCCGCGGCCAACGTGGCCACCACGACGCAGGTGGGCCTCGCGGGCATCGCGATCGGGACCTCGGGGGTCGTCTCCCAGGCGGCGGTCGCCCAGGCCGGCGGGATCGGCAACGTCGGTGTCTCGACGGCCAACGCGCAGGGCTTCGGGGGCCGCGGCATCGGAGGCTGGCGGAGGATCGCGATGAACGACGCGCCCGCGTGCAGTCGAGCGGACGTCCTCTTCGACAACTAGCTATCTCGGCCGGCCCGCCGGGGCCGCCGCCGTTCACGGGCCGCGCGCGGGCGGAGCGCCGCGCGCGGCCTCCTCTCCGACGACCCCGAACCCGGAATGGACGAACCCATGCGCCGAACCCTCCGCGTGCTCTCGACGTCCGCGCCCGCGCTGCTCGCCGCGGCGCTCGTCTTTCATTTCGCGATGACGCTCTCGTACCTGACGCCGCAGAACCCGCTCAAGCTCCGCTTCGCGCGGCTCATCGACGGATACATGCACCCGTTCCTCCAGCAGAACTGGCACCTCTTCGCCCCGGACCCCATCACCGACACGCGCGTCCTCATGGTCGCCTGCCGCCTGCGCCAGCCGGACGGCGGCGCGACCGAGACCGGGTGGATCGACATCACGACCCCCTACTGGGAAGCCCACCTGGACGACCGGCTCGGCCCCGCGGCGCGCCTCGGGCGATCGGTGACCGGCGCGGCGCGCCTGATCTACAGCGCCGATCCGACGTCGCTGCAGATGGCGAAGAAGCTCGAGGAGCATCGCGCCCGCGCGCAGGCGGGCGGAGGCGGCGCGGAGGCCCCCGAGGAGCAGGTGGTCGACAGGCTCCGGGACGAGGTGAAGAAAGAGCAGGACGCCGGCTTTCAGCTCGGGAAGATCGTCCTGGAGCGCGCCGGCTCCGCGCACTGCGACAGCCTGTTCGGTCCGAACCGCACCACCGCCGTGCGGATGCGCATGGCGGTGCTGAAATTCCCGCGCTTCTCCCGGCGCGACCTGCCCGACTCGAGAGGCGCGATGACATACTACGATTTCGACTGGGCCCCGGTCCAGGCGGTGGCGCCGCTGGGGGCGGCGGCGGGGGACGATCGAGGGCCGCCGGTGGCCCTCCGGGCGGCCGCGCTGGAGGAGAGGTGACGCCATGCCGAGCAAGCCGAGCGCGCGCTGGCATCGCGTCGTGGAGCTCGCGAGCCGCGAGCGCTGCCTGATCGGGGCCAGCCTCTTCCGGATCGTCGCCGGGCTGACCATCCTCCACCTCTACCTCGCCAACTACTACCAGCGCCATTACCTCTACGGCCCCGAGGGGGTATGGCCGTTCGCGCGGTCGCTCGAGGAGTCCCGCAGCGCCGGCGCGTTCTCGATCTACGTGCTCAGCCGATCGCCGCTCTACTTCGAGGTCGTCTTCCACCTCGGCGTCCTGTTCGCGGCGCTGTGGGTGGTCGGCTTCCGCACGCGGCTCATGTCGCTGCTCACGTACGTCGGCCTCTGGTCCTTGCACCAGCGGAACCCCGTCCTGCTCGACGGCGGCGACAACGTCGTCCGGCTCGCCCTTCTGTATGGCATCTTCGCCGAGCTCGGCGCCCATTTCTCGCTCGACGCCGACCGCCTCCGCGCGCAGCGGGAGCGCGGCGGGGAAATCGAGCGCCTCAAGGCGATGGTGCACAACGCGGCGATCCTCGCCTGCGCCGTCCAGGTGTGCCTGGTCTACGGGGTCGCCGGGCTGTACAAGGTGCAAGGGGAGCTGTGGCAGAACGGGACGGCCCTCTACTACATCACCCGCGTCGGCGAGTTCACGTGGCCCGGCCACAGCGAAGGCCTCTATCACAGCGTGGCGCTGGTGACGGCGCTGACCTACGCGACGGTCGCGTTCCAGCTCGGCTTCCCGTTCCTGTTCGCCCTGAACCGGCACACACGGAGGCTCGCGCTCGCCGGCGCATTCCTGTTCCACGCCGGCATCGCGGTCATGATGGGCCTCGGGACGTTCGCCGCGTTCATGATCAGCGTCGAGCTGGCGCTCGTCTCGGACGCGGAGTATCGGGCGATCGGCGCCCTCTCCAGGCGGCTTTTGTCCTTCGAGGTGCCCTCGCTCCGGCGCCTCCTGTCCGGGCGCCGGGTCCGGGCGAGGTAGCGCCGGGAGCTACATGCCGGCGCGCGACGGCTGCGCGCGACCGCGGAGGTCGCCGCGCCGGAGGGCCGGGCTCGGGCGAGCGCCTGCGCTCAGATGGCCTGGCAGTAATAGAACGCCATGTTGTCGCAGTGATCTCCGCTGCACTTCGCGCCTGCGATGTAGTAGCCCGGCGGGAAATAGATCGACCCACCGTTCTCCTCGGAGATGAACCCGCTCCAGTAGCAGCTGCCCCAGGTCTTCCCGTTGAGATGGGAGCACTGGAGCGACACGTTGTCGCAGTAGCTGCCCGTACACGCGAGCCCCGTGACGAAATCCCCGTAGTTGCACCTCCGGTAGTTCGTGTTCTCCTCGGAGAAGTAGGAGGTCCAGTACGTGGACGTGTTGTAGGTCCCGAGGGAAGAGCAATAGCCCCTGATGTTGTCACAGTCGGAGCCGGCGCAATGGAACGCGCTCATGGCGTTGCCGCTGTCGCACGCGACGGGCGCCCAGCCGTCGGAGGTGTCGGCCGTCCATCCATTCGTGATGGCGTCGGCCGCCGTTCCGACTTCCTCGTCCATCTCGATATCGGCGTCGCTCGCGCTCTCGACCGACTCAGCCATGCAGCCGGGCACCGTCAACAGGGTCGATCCGAGCAGCGAGAGAAGCGACAGCGTCGATGTAATCTTCATGATGAACCTCGTGGCGCGACCGTGCGCGAGTCGGCTTCGCGTCGGTGGCACGGTCGCGCCTTGTGGAATTGGAGTTGTTAGACCTGGCGCGGGCATCGAGGCTTCGAGGTCCGCGCCGCCGGTATGAGCAGGGCGCGTACCATCGCCCTCCGGTCCGGTCCCGCCCCGACATTGCGTCGGAAAGGCCCGAATTCAGGCGGGCACCGCGGGCGTCGCCCTGGCGGGCGGGGCGGCGTTGCGCAGAGGCTCGCTCAACCGTTGAGCGAAACCTCGTCCAGTTGCGCAGAACGTGGTGTCGGGAGGAGCGTCACGGCGCGCACCCGCTGCGGCCGGCCCGCGTGGCCGTCCGCGCGCGGGGGCGCGCGAAGGGCTCGGGACCGACGCGAACCGCCGAAAGCGGGCCGCGGCATGGCCCTCGGAGCGCTCGACAAGCGTGAGCGCTGCCCTCCAAGCTGTCGTATCGTCCGCGCGAGGCACCGAACACCATGCGAAAAGAGCGGCTGGCCCTCTCTCTCCTGCAGATCGCCCTGCTCGCGGCGTGCGCGCAGCGCCCTGACGCGGACGGCCCTGACCCGGACGACGGCGCGGAGACGGGCGCCGGGCCCACGTTCCCGTGCCCGCCGGGCGCGGTGGAGACCGACGCGGGCTGCGAGCCGGCGGGGGTCCCGCCCGGACGGTGCGGGAGCGGCTTCGCCCCCGACGGGGCGCAGGGTTGCGTGCCCGTCCTGCCGAAGGAGGCGGGCCCGCCAGGGCAGATGGCCGTCCCCGGCGAGACGGCGTGGCGTGAGGTCGCTCCGTGCGGGGCGGGCCCGTGGGGCAGCGCGCCGGTCGACGAGACGACCGAGTTCGTCGACGCCGCCTACGCCGGGGCGGACAGCGACGGCACGGAAGCCAGGCCGTGGACGACGATCCAGGACGCGGTGGACCACGCGCGCGAGGGCGCCCTGATCGCGATCGCGGAGGGCAGCTACGTCGAAGAGCTGCTCATCTGGGGGCAGCCGGTGCGGCTCTGGGGCCGGTGCCCCGCGCGCGTCGAGATCGTCGGGCCGCCCGGCGCGGAGATCGCCGTCCAGATCGACAGGGGCGCGAGCGCCGCGGAGATCCACGACCTCGCTGTCCGCGGACAGGGCATCGGCCTCGGCGTGAGGAACGCGCGCGACGTCGTGGTCGAGCGGGTCTGGATCCACGACACGAGCGACGTGGGCCTCCTCGCCACAGGCCCGGAGACCGAGACGAGCGTGACCGTGCGCGGGGCGCTCGTGGAGCACGCCACGGGCGCGGGCATGGTCGTGGCGGACGCCGCCGTGACGCTGGAGGGCACGGTCCTGCGCGACGTCGATCTCGCCGCCGGGGATCCGGAGCACCCGTTCGACGGCCATGCGATGGCGATGCAGGTCGAGTCGTCCGAGCGCCGCGCGAGCGTGACGGCGCGCTCCGTGGTCATCGAGCGCGTCGGGGGGCTCGGGATCAGGCTCTCCGGGGCGGATGGCGTCGTCGAGGACAGCGTCGTCCGCGACGTCGCCTGGCTCGCGGCGGAGCTGCCGGGCACCGGGCTCGCGTCGACCCACATCCCGGGCTCGGATCCGGGGACCCTCACGGTCCGGGGCAGCGCCCTGGAGCGGAACCACACCGCCGCGATCGCGATGATCGGCGCTGAGGCGACCATCGAGGCGACGGTCGTGCGCGACACGGGCGCAGGGTCGGCCGAGGGCGATCCGGGCGGCGCGGGCATCTACGCCGAGCCGAGCCGCGTCGACGGGCGCCCCGCGCGCGTGGCGCTCCGGCACGTCCTCGTCGAGCGGAGCCGCGAGAGGGGGGTCGTCGTCAACGGCTCCGATGTCGAGATCGATGGCCTCCTCGTGCGGGAGCTCGTGCCTGGCGCGTCGGACTACGGCGCGGGGATCGAGATCGCGCACGATCGGCGACGCGCGAATGTCCGGGTGGGCGGCAGCGCGGTGGAAGGCAGCTACGGGACCGGGATCGCCGTCTTCGGGGCCGACGCGGCCCTGGACTCGACCGTGGTGCGCGACACGAGGCCGCTGCCGTCGAGCCAGGATCTCGGCCGGGGCGTCAATGTCCAGGCGCTGCCCGACCTCGGCGAGCGCGGGAGCGCGCGCGTGCGCAACGTCCTGATCGAGCGGAACAGGGACGTCGGCCTCTTCCTCAGCGACTCGGACGCGACCGTCGAGTCGACGACGATCGCGGACACCCTGGGGCGCGCGCTCGACGGCAGGAACGGCTACGGCATCATCGCCCACAACGACGAGACGGGTCTGGCGAACGTCCTCGTCCGGGACAGCGTGATGGCGCGGAGCGCCGGGGCGGGTATCTACAACCACGGCGCGACGGTGCAGATCGCATCGACGACCTTCACGTGCGAGCCGCTCGACATCGTGAGGGACGTCGATGAGCTCTCCCCGGCGGTCTACGAGGATCTGGGCGGGAACGTCTGTGGCTGCGAGGGCCGCACCATCGACTGCAAGGCGGAGCCGACGCGCCTCGAGCCCCCCCGTGCGCTGCCGCCGCCCCCGCCTTTGCCCACAGGCGAGGGCTGAGACTCCCGCACGTCCGCCGCCCGCGCGTCTTCGCGCCGGTTGCGGCTCAACCCGGGTCGGGGAGCTCAACCCGGGTCGGGGAGCTCAACCCGGGTCGGGGAGCTCAACCCGGGTCGGGGAGCTCAACCTGGGTCGGGGAGCTCAACCCGGACCGACCCGCCCGCCGGGGCCGGATGCGGGCAAGGCCCCGCGGATCCGCCCGGCAGGACGCGGCGTCGATGCGCTGCGGCTCGAGCCCGAGCTCCCGCATCCTCGCCGCGTCCCACGCCTCGATCGGATCGCGCCCGGCGATGTAGCTGCGCGCGTCGTTGGCGAACGGCGCGCGCAGGCTCATCACCTCGGGCGCCGACATCAGAACGCACGTCTTGTAGCGGGGCAGATCGCTCGCCATCAGCCGGCTCCACAGGTGGCGACCCACGTTGCGCACGCTGCCCAGGATGCGGCTCAGGCGCTGAAAGTGCTCGATCGCCTCGGAGGGGTGCAGCCGGGCCGGCCGGTGACACAGGGTGTACCCGTCGAGGTCCCGGCTGGTCACCCCGGGCAGGAGCCGCCCCTCGGCCGCCACCTGCGCGAAGAACGGCGTCTCTGGGTACGGGCAGACGATCCCCAGGAACGTCGGGCACTGATCCCCGAGGTCGTGCAGGTACTCCGGCACCCGCTCCAGGTACTCGTTGGTGTCCCCGTCCGCGCCCACGAGGAGCCCGAACGAGAGCACGATCCCGCTCGACGAGGCCCGCTGCATCACCTCGCGGACCTCGCTCAGCTTGTTCTGCCCCTTGTTCATCGCGCTGATCGACTCGGGGTTCAGCGACTCCAGCCCGGTGTAGACGTACCGGCACCCCGCGCGCCCCATGAGGCGGACCAGCTCCGGGTCGCGCAGCACGTTGAAGGTGAGCGCGCAGCCCCAGATCTTCTTGAGCGGGATCAGCGCCTCGCAGAGCTCTCGCAGGTAGCGGGGAGAGCCGCCCAGGTTGTTGTCGAGGAAGCCGAACACATCGCCGGTCACCCCCGGAATGCGCCGGTTGAAGATCATCCGATCGCGGATGTCCCGGATCACGTGGTCGATCGGGCGATAGCGGTACTGCTCGTGCCCGGTCAGCACGCAGAAGTTGCAGGAGAAGGGGCAGCCGCGCGACGCCTCGATGCCCGGCATCCGGACGAGGTTGTTGCGGTAGTCGACGAGGTCGTAACGGTAGGTGGGGATCCGCTCCGGGGGCACCGGCGGGAGCGCATAGACGGGCTGGAGCTCATTCCGCTGAAAATCGGCGATGAGGGCCGGGACGTTCGACTCCGGATCGCCCGTCACCACCGCGTCGAAGTTCTGGAGCGCGTCCGCGCGGAAATGGCCCGCGTGCCGGCCGCCGGCCACCGTGGTGACGCCGCGCCGCCGGAGCAGCGCGGAGAGCACCTTGGTGTGCTCGTAATAGGCGTGCAGGTACGAGAAGAACACGAGGTCCCAGGGGCGATCGAGGGGGATGTCCGTCTCCTTCTCGTTGTAGAGCTCGATCTCCGCGTCCGGCGGGCACAGGGCGGCGATGAGCTCGGGAACGGAGGATTGCATGACCGAGCGCTCCTTGCGGTGCAGGCGGCTCGGGTGCGTGTAGGTCGAGATGATGGCGATGCGCATCGAAGGGGGCTCCTGGTTCAGTTCAGGCCGACGGCGACGCTCGCGAGGCCGAGGGCGGCGTGCGCGAGGGTCACCCCGGCGAGGGTGCGGTGCCGCGCGTAGAGCGCGCCGAAGAGCATGCCGATGGCGAACGTGAGGAAAGCGAATCCAAGCGAGACATGAAGGTGGTAGACGCCGAAGAACGCCGAGGTGAGCGCGAGCGGGACGGCCCGGCCGGACCGGGGCAGGAAGCGCTCCAGGGAGGTCTGGATCACGCCGCGCGCCACGAACTCCTGGAGCAGGCAGTGGGGCGCGTAGAGGGCGAAGAAGAGCGCCCGCGAGGTCGCGTCGTAATCGGCGATCGATCCCCAGGTGACGAGGGGCTCGCCGCGCGTCCACGCGCCGAGCCGCAGCGCGAAGCAGGCGGCCGCGAGGGCGAGCGCGACGGCCAGCGACTCCGCCAGGCTGCTGCGCAGTCCGGCCGTAGTCACGCCCATCCGCGAGAGCGGCAGCGACTGGCGGCGCACGTACCACGCGACCGGGACGAGGAGGGCGAGCAGAAGCCCCCAGGAATAGGCCATGTGCTGGGCGGGGGGCAGCCCGGGGGTCACCGTTCGCTGGACCACCCGCGCCATGAGGAGGAGCGCCGCGGCGAGGGCGATGAAGGAGGTGATCTCGCGGCGGAGCTTTCGCGCAGGGGCCCCACACACGGGTTCGAGGCTGCGTTCGCGCAGCCCGGGAGCGATGGTTGCCGGAGCGTCGATGGCCATGCCGGCTCGCTGAGCAGCGGATGTGCCACGCGGGGATCCGCGGCGAAGGACGCTGTCGGCCGGCGGACGAGGTGCGTGAAGGCGGCGCGAATTGAGCCGATACGGCACAACGACATGGCGCCTTCGCCCTGGTGGTCCCGGTCGGCTCCCGGCGCCGGGCGCACGGGCGAGTGTCCGAGATCACCAGAGCCGCTCGTGGCGCGCACCGGGGCCGCCCTCGGCGCGGCCCTCGCCGGGCGCCTGGCGGCGAGCGCGCAGCGCCGGCGCGCTTCGCTGGCTCGAGCGCTGGCTCAGCCCTTCACGGCCTGCAAGGTGTAGCTCGCGGCCAGCCGCTCCGGCCTCTCGCGGAGCCGCCATTCGCCGCGCTCGTCTTGCACCATGCCGTCTCCGAGCGGGTTCCAGGGGACCGAATCGTGCTCGGTGAGCGCGGTCAACCGCAGGTTCGCCGCGAAGAGCGCGGTGACGATCTCGCCGAGGCCGTGGTTGAAGCTGATGCTGTCCGGCGCGGCGAGCTCCCCCTCGTGGGACACGTAGGTCTGCTTCTCGTGGAACAGCGTCCCGCCCTCGACCTTGAAGTAGGGATACTCGACGACGAGGAGGCCGTCCGGGCGCGGCTCGGCGAGCGCCCACAGCATCGGATGGCCCTCGCGCAGGAACAGGCGGCCGCCGGGCTTCAGCAGCGCCGCGACCGTGGCGGCCCAGCGCTGGATGTCGTCCAGCCAGCACAGCGCGCCGACGCCCGTGTACACGACGTCGAAGCGCTCGGCGCCCAGCGCCGCCACCGCGTCGTAGACGGTGCTGCACACGTACTCGATGTCGGCGCCGCACTCCGCGGCGAGCCGCCTCGCCACCGCCAGCGCCGGCTCGGAGAAATCGAGCCCGGTCACGCGCGCCCCCAGCCGCGCGAGCGACAGCGTGTCCGTGCCGATGTGGCACTGCAAATGGACGACGTCGAGGCCGCGCACGTCGCCGAGCCGCTCGCGATCGAACTCGACCACGCCCGAGAGCCACCGCGGGTCTTCGCGAAACCTGTGGAGCTCATAGCCTTGCTCGTGGTGCGGAACACGGCTGTTCCAGTTCGCGAGGTTGATCGACACGTAGTCGCGTTTGTGTGAGCTCATGGCGAGAGGATACACCGCGCTTCGTCTCTCGTCCCCGTCTCTCGTCCCCGTCTCTCGTCCCCGTCTCTCGTCCCCGTCTCTCGTCCCCGTCTCTCGTCCCCGTCTTTCGTCCCCGTCTTTCGTCCCCGTCTCTCGTCCCCGTCTCTCGTCCCCGTCTCTCGTCCCCGTCTCTCGTCCCCGTCTCTCGTCCCCGTCTCTCGTCCCCGTCTCTCGTGCGCGTCTGCGTGCTCGTGCGCGTGCGCGCTGACTCCGTGGAATCGCGCACGCGCACGCGCACGAAGGACGAGCACGGAAGACGGGAGACGAAGCACGGAAGACGGGAGACGAAGCACGGAAGACGGGAGACGAAGCACGGAAGACGGGAGACGAAGCACGGAAGACGAGCGACGAAGCACGGAGGCGGTCTGCATGGAACCCAAGCGAACCCCGCGCTAGGCCCCGTCCGGCAACCCCGTCGAGCTCTGGCAGCCCACGTCGAGAGGCCGCTTCGCCACGCACGTCGCCAGGAGGCCATCGGGTTCCCGGGGAGACCGCCTCAGGCCAGCAAGGCTCCCCGCCCTCATGTAGTGACAGGTATCACCCCCGCTGGCTCGCCCCCCTCCAGCTCCCGCGGTCCAGCGAGACGCGCTGGCTTCGGCTATCCTGGCGTCCGATGCGCGCACGCCCGTCGCTGTCCCTCGTCCCGCCCGTCGCCACCGCGGCCGCGCGCGAAGCGCGCTCTTCCGGCGCCGTGACCGCCATCGATCGCGCCTCGCGCCGACGCCCGCGGGCTCCGGCCCCCGGCCGCGCGCAGCCGCGAGGCGCTTCGGCTCGCCCCGCGGGCGGCGCGGCGCGGTAGAACGAGCGGAAGTGAGCAAGGAGAGAGACGTGGCCGGCGCGATGTCCCCCCGGAAGGATGCGCAGATCGACGCGCAGCATGCCCTGGAGCTCGCGGTGTTCGCCGGGGGCCGCGTGACCCGGCACCCGCTGCCGGCCGAAGGCCGGGTGTCGCTCGGCCGCTCGAAGGAGAACGACGTCCAGATCGACGAGAGCTCCGTCTCGCGCCGCCACGCGATCATCCACCTCGGCGCCCGGCTCGCGATCGAGGACCTCGGCAGCGCGAACGGGACCCGCCTCCGGCGCGAGCGCAGCGCCGGGCCGACGACCAAGCTGCTCGAGCTCCAGCTCGAGCCAGGCAAGACGACGGAGCTCGCGGTCGGGGACGCGGTCAACCTGGGCTCGACCCTGATCGTGATCCTGCCGCGCGAGGGCGCCGCGAGCGCCGCCGCCGGCCACGCGCCGGGCGAGCCCATCGTCCGCGATCCGGCCATGCAGCGGCTCTACGCGCTCGCCGAGCGCGTGGCCGCGTCGCCCCTCAGCGTGCTCCTGCTCGGCGAGACCGGCGCCGGCAAGGAGGTGCTCGCCGAGCACATCCACCGGCGATCGCCGCGCGCGCACGGGCCGTTCCTGCGCCTCAACTGCGCGGCGCTCGCCGAGTCGCTCCTCGAGAGCGAGCTCTTCGGCCACGAGAAAGGCGCCTTCACGAGCGCCGGCCAGGCGAAGCCCGGGCTGCTCGAGACCGCCGAGAAGGGCACCGTGATGCTCGACGAGGTCGGCGAGCTCCCTTCAGGCATCCAGGTGAAGCTGCTGCGCGTGCTCGAGGACCGGAAGGTGATGCGCGTCGGGGGGCTGAGCCCGCGGCCCATCGACGTCCGCTTCATCTCGGCCACGAACCGGGACCTGGCCGCCGAGGTGAAGCGCGGCGCCTTCCGCGAAGATCTCTTCTTCCGGCTCAACGGCATCGCGCTGACGATCCCGCCGCTCCGCGCGCGCGCCTCCGAGATCGCGCCGCTCGCGCACGCGATGGCCGAGCGGACCGCGGGCGCGCTCGGGCGCCGGGCGCCGGCGTTCGCCCCCGAGACGCTCGCCGCGCTGGAGGCGCACCCGTGGCCCGGCAACATCCGCGAGCTGCGCAACGTCATCGAGCGCGCGGTCGTGCTCGCCGGCGGGGACACGCTCCTGCCGGAGCACCTCCTGCTCGACGCCTCCGCGCCGCCGCCGCTCGTCGACACGCGCACCCCGACGTCCGTCGAGGCGCACCCCGCCGAGGTCGCCGCGCTCGCCGGTCCCCTCCCCGCCGGTCACCGCCCCCCAAGCCCCCTTCCCCCGGGCCCTCCCCGATCGGCCGAGGCCGCGGGCGGCCTGCGCGGCGAGCTCGACGCGATCGAGCGGCGCCGCATCGTCGACGCGCTCGAGCAGTGCGCCGGCAACCAGACGCAGGCCGCGGCGCTCCTCGGCATGCCCCGCCGCACCTTCGTCGCCCGGCTGAGCGCCTACGGCATCCCGCGGCCGCGCAAGGGCAAGGCCAAGGGCTGACGCGGCCCGCCGGCCAGGGCCCGCGTCCGATGGCGCAGGCGCCGCGCCAGGGGGCGCTTCATCCCGCCGGACAACGCCTCACTGCGAGCCAGCGAGCTTCAGCACCTCGGCCCGCTCGATCTCGGTCGGCTCGCGGTCGCAATCCTTGCCGGCGGTCTCCAGGGCGGCGAGCTGGTGGTCGAGATCCTTGGGATCCACGCTCTGGCAGCCCTCCGAGAAATCGGAGCACTCGGCCACCGACAGCGCCGTCCCCGACACATAACGGCAATCCGGATCCTCGGGCCGGTATTTCAGGAACGGCGTGGCCTCCGTGAGCAGGCACGCCGAATCCGACGGCGCATTCGCCTTCTTGCAACGCGCGGACGCGACGCGGGCCACCCGGCGCAGCTCTTCTGCCGGGTAGACGCGGCCCCGGGGCCCCGCGGAGCGCGCCGCCGCGTCGTTCTGCGCCGGCGCCGGCACCGGCGCGCCCGCCGCCGGTACGCCGTCCGCCGGCGCGCGCGCGCCGTCCGCGCCGTCCGGCAGCGACGGAGACAGCGGCGACGAGGAAGCGCACCCGCAGGCGACGAGCACGGCAATGGTATTGAAAAGAATTCCCCCAACCTTCATGGGCGTCTCATATCACACCTTGTCGCTCGCTCGCAATGCAGAGTTCTTGCCCATCACGCCGACGCCGTGGCATCGGACCTCGTTTCCGCCGGCAATTCCGCCGGCAATGCGCCTCTGATTGAAGAATTGCAGCGCGAGCGCGGTGCTCTCCGCGCGCGGGGCAGCGCTGTCGCGATGTTCAGCGATTGCGCCGTTCGCCCTCGCCGTCACCCGCGCTCGGGCGCGTCGCCGAGCCGCTCCCGCGCGAGCGCGAGCGTCGTCCGGTTCTCCGGGACCGCCTCGAGGAAGCTCTCCCGGTAGGCCGGGTCCGGGATCGTCCCGGCGATGCGGAGCAGGCGATCCCGCGCCGCGGCGAGCGCCGCCTCGGCCGCGCCGCGGCGCCCCACCGCGTCGAGGCACGCGACGTGCGCGAGCCGGATCCGGGCGCCCCCGAAGAGCCCGCAGGTGCCGCCCATCGCCTCGACCCGCGCGAGCGCCTCCTCGACCGCCGCGAGCGCCTCGGCGGCGCGGCCCTGCCGCAGGCGCAGCTCCGCGCGCGCCGCGATCGCGCCCGGCCGATCGATGCGGTCCGCCCCCGAGAGCAGCCCGAGCGCGGCGCCGAGCTCGCGGTCGGCGCGCTCGAGCTCCCCCGCGCGGCCGAGGACCTCGGCGAGCAGCCAGCGGCCGCGCCCCTCGTGCGGAGAATGGGACCGCGCGCGCCCGGACGCGATCAGCGCCTCGGCCAGGCGGCGCGCCCCGTCGACATCCCCCCGCTCGAGCGCGGCGCGGACGCGGACGAAGGGCCGGTACGACGACCAGGCCCCGTACTCCTCGTCCGGGCCCGGCACGCAGCCCAGCACCTCCTCCGCGCGCGCCGTCGCGCCCAGGGTCCACAGCACCGTCCCGAGCAGGATCCGGATCGCGCCGGCGCCGCGCGCGTCGTCGACCCGGAGGGCCGCGTCGAGCGCCGCCTGGACGCGCTGGAGCGCGCCCCACGGGTCCTCCAGGGCGAGGAGGTGGTCGAACATGAGCGCGGTGTGGAGGAGCGCGGCGGCCCACGGCTCGCGCTCGCCGTGGCGCTCGAGCATCGCGCGCGCCCGCTCGACCAGCTGCCCCCGCTTCGCGACGCCGCCGACGTGGAGCGCGCTGTACAGCCCCGCGAGCAGCGCGAACGCCCCGCTCGCGATCGCGTCCTCCGCCGGCTCCACGGCCACGATCGCGCTCAGGATCGCCTCGAGATCGCCCTCCATGCCGAGCAGGGTCGCGTGCAGCGCCGTCGCCGACGCGCCCTGCATCCACGGCAGGCTGCCCGGCGCCGCCTCGCGCATCACCCGCGTGCCCGCCTGCCGGAGCGCCGCGAGGCCGGCCCTCGGGAGGCGCCACATGGCGAGCTCGCAGCGCAGCCCGAGCAGCGCGAGCTCGACGTCGGCCGGCGCGTCGCCCGCGAGCCCCCGGTCGACGCGCGCGAGCGCCGCATCGACGTCGCCGCCGCGGTGGGCGATCTCGGCGGCGCGCAGCCAGCAGCGCGACGCCCGCGCGCGCTCGCCGCCCCTGTCGAGGTGCTCGGCGAGGACCAGCGGGTCCGCCTCGCCGCGCTCCTCCAGCCAGCGCCCGGCCAGCCGGTGCCCGAGCGCGCGATCCTCGTCGCCGAGCATGGCGTACACCCCCTGCCGCAGGAGCGCGTGCCGGAACCCGAACTCCTCCTCGCCGGGGAACCGGCTCGCCGGCCGCCGCACGAGCAGCTCCGCGCCGGCGAGGAGCGCGAGCCCGTCGCTCACCGGGACCCCCACGAGCGCCTCGACGCCCGAGGCCCAGCACGCCTCGCCGAACACGCTCGCCGCCCGGAGGAGCAGCCGCGCCTCGGGGCCCAGCCCGTCGAGCCGCGACTGCACCATCGCCACCACCGTGTCGGGCAGCGCCTCGCCGCGGCCCTCCGCCGCCGCGCGGATGAGCTCCTCGAGGTAGAACCCGTTGCCGTCGGCGAGCGCCACGATCCGGTCGAGGGTCTCCTGGGGCGCGCCCTCGCCGAGCAGGAGCCGCGCGAGCCGCTCGCACGCCTTCTTGCCGAGGTCCTTCAGCCGGAGCTCGTGCACGCTCCGCTCCGCCCACAGCCGGGGGAACAGGGCCGTGATCTCCGGCCGCGCGAGCGCGAGGACGAACAGCGGCTCGTCGGCGAGCTGCCGCAGCGCCGCCTCGACGAGGCGCGTGGTCGCGGGGTCGCCCCAGTGCAGGTCCTCGAGCACCAGCACGACCGGCCCCTCCGCGCACGCGGCCCGGACGAGCGCGACGAACGCGCGCTGCACCTGCTCGCCCAGGATCTGCGCGTCGCGCCGCGCCGCCCGGAGCAAGGGGCTCTCGCCGTCCGGGAACGGCGCGCCGATGAGCTCCCCGACGAACTCCGCGGTCCGGGGCCGCTCCGCCTCCGGCACCCGCCGCGCGACCTGCGCGAGCACCTTGTCCCGCCGCGCCGCGAGCGCCTCGCCCTCCACGATGCCGCACGCGCCCTGGATCGCCCCGGCGAGCAGCCCGTACGGCGCGTCCGCCCGCAGCGGGTCGCCGCGCCCGGTCCAGATCGACGCCCGCGGGGCGCGCTCGGCCGCCCGCCGCAGGAACTCCTGCGCGAGGCGCGACTTGCCCACGCCGGGCGGCGCGATCACGAGGACCGCCCGCGCCGACGGCTCGTCGACGCACGCCGCGAACGCCGCCTCGAGCATGCGGAGCTCGCCGTCGCGCCCGACGCACGGGGTCGGCTTGCCGAGCAGCGCCCGCCCGCCGCCGACGCTCGAGCGCTCGCCGACCAGGAAGAAGCGCTCCTCGTGCTCGCGCACGTCGAACCGCGCGTCGATGAGCCCCACGAGGCCCTCGTCGATCGCGATCGGCCGCGCGTCGCCGGGGCCGGCCGGGCCGCGCGCGGAGATGAGCCGCGCCGCCCGGTCGATCGCGTCGCGCAGGAGGCGCATCCGCCCCGCGGCGGCGCTCCACCCGAGCGCGAGCGCCATGGGCCGGTCGGGGGTCTGCCGGCGCAGCGCGAGCGCCACCCGCGCGGCCTGCCACGCCAGGTCCGTCGCGGCGCCCTGCCCGGCCATGGTCAGCACCGCCGCCCCGCCCGGCAGCGGCTCGACGCGCGCGCCCCACGCCGACGCCTCCTCGACGAGCTGGCTCGGCACGGTCGCGATCTCGGTCGCGACGTTCGCGAAGGCGGACGCGTCGATGGCGCCGATGAGGAGCACCGCGACGGACCGGCGCTCCGTCGCGGTCAGCGCCCCGGGCCGGGACGGCGCCGGGCCGTGCGCGCTCGCGGGGGCGTGCTCGCCGCGCTGGATCGCGAGCAGCGCCTCCGCGGCCTCCCGGCCGTCCCGCGGCCGGGCGTCCGGTCGCTTCGAGAGCATCCGCGCGCACAGCGCCGCGATCGGCTCGGGCACGTCGCCCCGCACGTCCCGCAGCCGCGGCGGATCGGCGAAGAGGACCTTGGCCAGGATCGACATGAAGTGATCCCCGCCGAACGCGGGCTCGCCGGTCAGGCACTCGAAGAGGAGGCAGCCGAGCGCGAACACGTCCGCGCGCGCGTCCACCACGTCCCCGCCGCGCGCCTGCTCCGGCGCCATGTACGCGGGCGTCCCGATCACGACGCCGCTCTGGGTCATGCGCGTCCCGCCGGCCCAGGCGACGCCGAAGTCGAGCAGCCGCACATCGCGGGAGCCCTCCCCGACCAGGAACACGTTGCTCGGCTTGAGATCGCGGTGGACGACCCCGCGGGCGTGCGCCGCGCCGAGCGCGTCCGCCACGCGGCGCGCGATCTCCACGCTCTCGTCCACGCCGAGCGGCCCGCGCCCGAGCCGGCGCGAGAGGTCCTCGCCCTCGAGCCACTCCATCGCGAGGTACAGGGCGCCCGACGGGAGCGCGCCGTGCGCCACGTGCCGCACGATCCCGGGGTGCTCGAGGCCCTCGAGCAGCCGCGCCTCGCGCAGGAACCGCGGCGCGTCGGCGCCGCTCGCGGCGCGCAGGAGCTTGACGGCGACGGCGGCCCCGCGCTGGAGATCCGTGGCGCGGTAGACCTCTCCCATCCCGCCGGTGCCCGCCTGGGCCTCGAGCACGAAACGCCCCGCCACGAGGTCGCCAGGCCGCATCGGGCGACGAGGGTACGTCCGCGCTCCGGGGCTGTCGAGCGCGCGCGCGGCGCCGGGCGGGGCGCGCGCCGGCGCCGCTTGCGCGAGGCCTGCTCAAGTCGAGCGGGGGTGACGCGATCTGCGGCGCCGGGGCGCGAGGGCTCCCCGGATGCGGCCCGGATCGCCGCGTCCTCGCCGTGGCACGACGCATGCTCATGCTCCGAAGCGAATCGCCGCGCACGGAGCCGATGTCCCGGCAGAGGGGCGCGCAGGCAACCCTAAACAAGGAGCTTCATCATGATGCGTGCATTGTTTGCTTCGCTGGCCGCCGTGTCGTTCGCTGGTTGCGCCGCGGCGCCCGCAGAGGACGCGGCGGAGGAGGGTCTCTCCCCGATGGCTGCGACGGCCGCGGAGGACGAGGTGGACGTCGCCGTGGCCGCCCTCTCCTCGTCGGTCACGTTTCATTCGGAGACGCCGTTCTACATCCCCCCGCACGTCGGCGGCGACGCCGATTTCGGCGGCCACGGGCCGCGCGTCAACCTCGAAGTAGAGCTCCACGTCTTCAATGGCAACGAGGTCTGGGCCTCCGTCCACATCGACGCCATCGAGACCAAGAGCGACTGGACGCGCGCCGAGGGGACCGGCTGGTTCCACCTCTACACCGCGCCCGGCAACATCGCCGAGATCCTCAGCCCCACGTACTTCGAGCACGAGTACACCGACACCGACCACGCCCGCGATCTCTACGCCTTCTCGCCCGGAAGCCTCGTGTCCCTGCTCGACTACGTCGGCGATACGAAGGGCAACGAGGCCGGCTCCAGGACCGGCGTCCAGGTCTTCTTCCAGCCCATCACCGTGGGCCTCCTCTGAGCCCTCCCGGCGCGAGCGGGCCCGGGAGGGCCCGCCGCGCCGGGGGCGCGCCCGGCGAGCGAAGCGGATAGGATTCGGACGTTCCACCCACGAGACGAGGAGATCATCGAACCATGAGCACTGGATCGGGCACGGGCGAGCTGGATGTCAAGAGGGGAGACCTCTTGCCGAAGGAGCCGGAGGAGACGGAGCAGCCGGACCAAACACAGATCCCCATCGACTCGAAGCTCCGCTTCATCGAGGCGAGGACCGAGACCCCGCTCCTCCAGGTGGCCGTGACGGGGTCGAACCCTCCCCCCGGATACACGGCGATGACCGAGTACTGGTCGAGGCGCGGCACCCTGAAGACGAGCGCGATGATCCTGGAGTCGATCGGGTTCGCGAACCGCTCGGGATCGGCCGGGTACCCGAAGGAGTTCCATGACTGGCTCGCCGGGGGGAGCGTCCTCGCGACCGCTCAGGAGGTGTCGGCGCAGCAGTGGGTCCAGGGCGTCCACCAGCCGGCCTCTCCGAACAGCGCGTTCTATTGGGCCGCCGATCCGGACGCGCCGAGCACGCGCCGGATCGGCCTCCTCCTGGAGCTCGGGAGCGCCGGCGAGCTGCTCAACGTGGTCTGGTACAAGACGAAGCAGCCCACGGGCGGCCTGGTCTTCCAGAAGGCCCCGAGCAGGCTGACCTTCACGCTGCTGGTCGTGGGCGAGGAGAGAAAGCAGTCGACCGATCCTTACGACATCGACGCTCAGTGCACCTGGTACTACTACCGTGGCGAGATGAGATCCGTGTGAGCGGCGCGCGCGCCTCCCGCCGCGCCCCGGCCGCGGCGGCGGCGCGCCCGGACAGGCCTCCCGCGCAGGGCGGCGGCGGGCCGCTCACCGCGGCGCCGAGCGCGCCAGCCTGAACCCGATCCCCCCGAAGCGATCCCCGGGCTTGCCCGCGAAGCGTCCGGCCGCGCGGCAGAGGTTCGGCGACGTCGACCACGCGCCGCCCCGCGCCGCGCGGAAATCCGGGTCGCCGTCGTCGGCCGGATCGAGCAGCACGATCCCCTCGTCGGTCCGCGTCCCCTCGCGCTTCCACGCGTTGACGCACCAGTCCCGCACGTTGCCCGCCGCGCCGCGCAGGCCATAAGGGCTCTCGTCGAGCGGGAAGTCGTCGACCGGGCGGCGGCCGGCGACGCCCTCGTGGCTGCCCAGCATGCACCCCCAGGTCGGCTCCAGGAAATCCCCCCAGGGCATGCAGCGGCCGTCGACGCCCCGCGCGGCCTTCTCCCATTCGAGCTCGTTCAGGAGGCGCCACGGCGCGCCGGTCTCGGCGGCGTACCACGCGGCGTAGCGCATCGCCGCCCGCCAGTGGACGAAGGCGACCGGCATCCGCGGCTCCTCCTGGACGTCGGTCGGGATGAGCCCGAGCCGGAAGCGGCCGTCGTCGCCCCGCTCGAACCGGAGCGAGTCCGGGCCCGCGTCCGAGGCGGCGCGGCCCAGCGAGAGGCGCGGGCAGCACTCGAGCGCCTCGGCCTCGCGCCCGGTCGCCACGAGCGCGTTGAGGAAGGCGAGGTACTCGGCGTTGGTGACCGGGTGCCTCCGGACGATGAAGCCGTCGCACCAGAGCCGGCGCCGAGGGAGGCTGTCGCCCGCGTCGGGATCGCCGCCGGAGACGAACCAGCCGGGCGGCACGTAGAGGTCGTCCTCGCCGAGCTCGCCGAGCCGGAGGAGGCGGACCGGGTGCGGCGCTCTCCCGCCGGGCCGGACGCCGTCCCAGGGCCGCCCGCGCTCGATGAGCACGGGATAGCGGGCCTCGTGGTGCCCCGGCGCGCGCAGCTTGAGGAGGTAGCTCCCGCGCGGGAGCGCCACCCCGCGGAGCGGCGTGGGGCCGAGCTCGCGCGCGTGCTCGGGCACGAGCCGGCGGTCGCGCTCGACATAGCGGTAGAGCGAGGCCTCCGCCCCCTCCGGCTCGGTCGACAGCGAGAGCGCCCCGTCGCCGGCGAGCAGCACCGCGTGGCGGCCGCGGTCGTGCTGCCGGAGGAGCGCCTCGGCGCGCGCCGCGCCCCGGGCGTCCCGCGCCTGCTCGGCCTCGATGAGCTCCTCGGCGTGGTGGTCGGCCAGCGCCTCGTGCGCCTCGCGGAGATCCGGCGCCTCGTTCAGCGCCGCGCGGAGCAGCTGCATCCACTCGACCTGGCCGAGCGACGCCTCCCGCTCGAGGTGCTCCGCCTCGTCCTCGAGCCGCCACCCGCGCGCCTTCAGCTCGGCGGGATCGAACGAGCTCAGGCCGTCGAGCAGGGCCCGCGCCTCGGCGCGCAGCGCCCGCGCGCGCGCCCGGATGGTCGCGATCTCCGGCTGGATCGCGCGCGCCTTGTCCACGATCGCGAGCGCGCGCTCGCGCCGCCGCGCGCCGTCGAGCCAGCTCCGGACGTCGGCGGCGAGCGCGCCCGCGTCGGGATGGCGGGCCTCCGGAGCGAGCGCCATCGCGCGGGCGCAGATGGCCGCGAGCTCCGCGGGCACCTCGTGCGGGGCGCGCTCTTCGACCGGCGTGAGCCCGCCGGTGAGGAGCGCGCTCCAGACCGCGGCGAGCTGGCCGCCGTACGGGTGGCGCCCGGCGAGGATCTCGTAGAGCACGACGCCGAGCGCGTAGACGTCGCTCGCCGCGCCGAGGCGATCGCCCTCGCCGCGCGCCTGCTCCGGGGCCATGTAGAGGAGCGTGCCCAGCACCTCGCCGGGCTGCGTGAGCGGGGCCGCTTCGAGGGCGTCCGCCGCGCCGGCGGCCCCGGGCGACGCGCGCAGCGGCGCGGCGGGCCGCGCGAGGCCCCAGTCCATCACGAGGACCTCGCCGAACTCGCCGATCATCACGTTGGCCGGCTTGAGATCGCGGTGCATCACGCCGCGGCTGTGCGCATAGGCCACGGCCTCGCAGACGCGGAGGAACGTGTCGACCGCCCGCCGCAGCGCCGCCGGCGAGAGGCTCCCGCCGCCGGCCGCGTACAGCTCGTCGAGCACCTCGCCCAGGGTGCGCCCGCGCACCTCCTTCATCGTGAACCACAGCCGCCCATCGGCGAGCGCGCCGCAGTCGTGCACGGGCACGATCCCCGGGTGCTGGAGCTCCGCGGTCAGCCGCGCCTCGGCGAGGAAGCGGGCGCGATCGAGCGTCGCGTCGCGCGCCTCGGACGACTGGATCTTCATCGCGAGCACGCGCCCCATGATCCGGTCGCGCACGCGGCGCACCTCGCCCATGCCCCCGCGCCCGATGCAGCCGAGGTCCTCGTAGCGCTCCTCCGCGGAGAGGGGCTCGGGCGCCGCGACGGGGACGGGCGGCCGCTCGGGCGCCGGCGAGGCCGGGGACACGCGCAGCCTGAACGTGACGTCCGACGCGGCGCCGGCCGGCGGCACGTCGCCCGACTCGTCCGGGCCCGCCGCTCCGCGCGCGGGCAGCGTCATCTCCATCTGCTCGCGCTCGCTGCGGTTCATGATCCGTGCACTCCGCGGATCCCGCCCGGGAAGCGCTCCGGGCCGAGGTCCGCGCCGACCCTATCGTCGAGGCGCGCAGGCCTCAAGCCGAGAGGGGCTGTCGGCGCGCGGCGGCCCGGATCCGGCGTCGCGTCACGAGCCCAGCAGGACGCCGACCCCGCCGGTGAAGCCGAGCTCGAGCGAGGCGCTGCCCCGGAGAGCCCCGCCTCGTGAGCTCTCGACGCGAGTGAGCCGGAGCACGAGCTCCGGGGCCATGTGCAGATAGATGTGCTCCCAAGGCTGGTAGACGAGCCCGACGTCGGCGACGCCGATCCACGCGTTCATCACGGAAGCGTCGCCTGCCGACCCGACCGCGTCGGCGCGCCCCGCCGGAGACCGCTCGGGCGACGGCGCTGCGCCTCCCCCGGTCCGCCGCAGTCAACGCCGGACAGCCGCGCTGACTTTCTGCCATGTTGTCAATCGCTCTCGAGGGCTCGAATCCGACGCACGCGCGACACCACTCCTCCCAAGGCGCCTTCGCCGCTCGCCAGGGCCTTATTCCGCGCGCGGCGCGGCGGGCGGCGGCCCCTGGTCAGCCCGGGTCCTGCGGATCTTGGTACGGGCTCGCGTCGAGGGGCAGCTCCAGGGCGAACGTGGTCCCGCGCTCGGCGTCGCTCTCCAGCCTCACCGTCCCGCCGTGCGCCTCGGCGCACCCGCGCAGGAACGCGAGGCCGAGCCCCCACCCGCGCGGCGCCGCCTCGGACGCGCCGGCCCGGAAGAACGGCGCGAACACGCGCGCCTGGCCGTCGGGCGGGATCGCCGGGCCCTCGTTGTGCACCGCCACGACGGCGAGCCCCGCCGCCGCCTCGACCGTGATGGCGACCGGCGCTCCCTCCGCCCCGTGCTGGAGCGCGTTGCTCACCAGGATCCCGATCGCGCGGCGCAGCTCCTCCTCGCTCCAGACCCCCCGGACGCACGCCTCCCCCTGGACGACGAGGCGCTGGTCGTGGAACGCCGAGAGGTCGTCGGCGACCTCGCGGGCGATCGCGGCGAGATCGCACGCGCCGAGCGAGAGCGGCAGCCTGTGGCCGGCCTGGAGCCGCTGCACCTCCCGGAGAACGCGGATCATCTCGTCCATGCGCCTCAGGCTGCGGACGATCCGGCCGGCGAGCCGCTTCGTGTCGTGCTCCGCCCGGGCCAGCTCGAGGCTCTCCGCGTAGAACATCGCCGCGGTCAGCGGGCTCCGCAGGTCGTGGGTGATGCGCGACAGGACCTGCTCGCGGCGCCGCTCGAGCTCGGCCTCCTGGGCGCGCGCCGCGGCCTGCTCGGTGGTGTCGAGGATCTGCACGAGCAGCCCCCGCGGGCGCGCCTGCTCGTCGAGGAGCGGCGCCGCGATCGCGGTGCCGTGGAACGCGCTCCCCCCGGAGGACGCGAACGCGATGTCCACCGCGACGTCGGTGACGCCGTCCCGGATCACGCGATCGAGCAGCCTCGCCAGGCCTTCTGCCTGCCGAAACAGATCGGTGAGGGGAACCCCCGAGAGCTCGCCGAGCGACAGGGCGGAGAGCCCGCAGAACGCCGGGTTCGCGTAGAAGACGAGGTGCTGTTCCGTCGCGGTCAAGACCGATGGGAGCCGGGACCGCTCGACCGCGGGCCGGTGCTGGCGAGCGAGGTCCACGTCGGCGTCAGCCATCGGCGTCCCCTCCCGCCGCGCAGCGCGCGCCGGGCGTATCGCCCGCGCGGGGGATGGCCGCGTCGAGGGCCGGCGTCGCGTTGCTCATCATCTCCACGTCAGCACATCTACTACGGAAGTGCGCGACGGGAAGCGTGGCTCGAGCCCGGACGAACGCTCGTCCGGACTCGAGGGTGGCAGTCTCAGCAGCCGTGTTCTGCCGAGCTCGCCGCAGGGCGCCGGGCGCGCGGGCCAGCGTGCGTTGGCGTCGGAGATGGGAGGAAATCAGCCGCGCATCGCGGCGGTCGCCTGGGGCCGCAGCGCCGGGCGCGGCCGCTTGGCGACCTCGGCCTTCCGGGGCACCGAGGGCCGGGCGTCGGCCCTCCAGGGCTGGAAGCGCTCGTCTTTCCACATCAGGAGGCCGCCCGACAGGGGCGCGTCGGGGGCCGCGCCGTCCTCGGAGCGCAGCCAGACGAGCGGGCGCGCCTCGAAGACCGGCTTCGTGCACGCGATGTCCTCGAACGCCGCCGACCAGGAGCCGGTGTTCCCGAAGAACACCCCGTCTTCCCAGCTGCCCTCCGGGTTGTGGGTGTGCCCGAAGACCACGGCCTTCGCGCGGTGCGCCCGCGCCACGCGCCGCGCCGCCCCGTTCACGCCCTGCCAGACCGCGTCGAGCGTGGGCTTCGGGACCGCGCACTCGTAGGCGACGAGGAGCGTCGGCGCGAGCAGGACCGCCGGCGCGAGCCCTTCCGGCATCCACCACAGGCACGCGAGCGCCGCGACGAGCCCGACGAGCACGAGGCCGAGCCGATCGAGCCAGAGCTCGCGGGCCACCCGGCCGAGGCAGTCCTCGGCGGGCCGCGCGAACAGCCGCGCGTGCTTCACCACCGCGGGGAACGGCGCGCCCGTCTCGCGGGCGGCGGCGGCCAGATCGGCGCGCCGGAGCGCGCGGCGGCACGGGTCGCGGCGGCGCACGAGCTCGAGCATCGTGCGCAGCGCGCCCACGGCGAACGCCAGCACGAGCGACCTCCCCGAGAACAGGTAGTACCGCGCCCAGTGGGAGAGATACCCGAAGCCGGAGAGCATGAACGACGAGTCGACGTGCGGGTTGAAGTACCCCATGCGCGACACGAGCAGGCGGCTCACGAGCGAGCCCATGGTCGGCTGGATCTCCCCCCGCTTGCGGCCGAACGGCGCCATCGGGTAGCGGTAAGAGCAGTACGAATCGTACTGATTGCCGTGCTCGACGACGACGCCGTCGCGCGTGCGGTGGAACCAGGCGCGGAAGACCACCCGCGCCTCGAGCGCCGCGCGGCGCTCGAGGGCGGCGTTCGCCGCGGGAGCGCCGTCGCGGGCGGTGAGCGCGTGCAGGGCGGCGTCGACGACGCGCCGCCTCACCGCGTCGCGCACCTCGGGGAGCGTGAGCTGGATGTCGTGGTTGCCCGCCACGAACACCACCGTGTGCCCGTCCGCGACGACCCGGCCGACGGCCGCGACGAACACGGGGTGGTCGCGGAGGATGGCCTCCATCGCCGGCACGGCGTGCTCGGCGGTGCGCGGCAGGTCGTGGACCACGCTCTCGTTGTCGATCACGCGCGGCGCGTCCAGGTCGAAGATGTCGCCGTTCAGGACCAGCGTGAGCTCGTCACGCTGCGTGTCGAGCCCACCGGAGCCGCCCGTCCCCTTCCGGATCTCTCCTCGGAGGGCGTCGAGCATCGCCGCGATCTCCCCGTCCGGGGAGTACGGCGCCTGCCGATAGCGCATCCAGAGACCGGCGGTCGGCTCGAGCTCACATAGATGGATGTCTGAGATAGCCACCGTGTGATGCATCGGCGGGGAAACTGACATATCCACATTTCCACGCCAGCCACGGGACCGTCAAGACTTGGTGTCATGGGCCGTGAGGCGCGCCCCGGCGGCGTTCGCCCGGAGCGTGATCTCACGGTTCGATCGCGCTCTGCACACCTGTTCGCCACGGTGCATCCCTGTGAATGTCGCGAGCTCGCCACATGCGCTGTCGGGGCGCGGTGGCGCAACGTGCATTAAGGACCACCTTCAGGGATTCTCATCGGGCGAGCGGATACCATCGGTTGTGGGTCCATCGGGCCGACACCCCCTCCGTTGGGGTCGCCCCGGGACGCGCGCGGATCCGGCGCGCGGCGGGCGGCCGCGGCCCTGGACGGGGCGGGCGGGCAGATCGGCGGCGGCGCCGGCGATCTGCCCGCGCCCGCCCGCCGGGGTGGGCGGGCTCGCTGCGCGGGCGGCTGGTACGGTGCACACTGGCGGGGCAAGGTGGACGCTCGCCAGCCTGGCTGGACGGACTGCTGAGCTCGCGGGGCGTTCCGCGTGGAGAGGTGACCATGTCGACCCATTTCATCGACGGCTGCTGGGTGTCCGGCACGGGGGAGCCGTTCGCGAGCCGGAACCCCGTGACGCAGGCGCTCGTCTTCGAGGGGCGCGCCGCGGCCGAGGGGCAGGTGGACGCGGCCGTGCAGGCGGCGCGCGGCGCGTTCAAGGCGTGGCGCGACGGCGGCGCGGAGGCGCGGGTGTCGCTGGTGAAGCGGTTCGCCGGGCTGCTGGGCGAGCACAAGGCCCGGCTCGCCGACCTGATCGGGCTCGAGACCGGCAAGCCGCGCTGGGAGGCGCTCACCGAGGTCCAGACGATGATCGGCAAGGTCGACGTGTCGCTCATGGCCTTCCGGGAGCGGACGGGCGAGCGGCAGGCCGAGGCGGGCGACGCGACGGCGGTGGTGCGGCACCGGCCGCACGGGGTGGTCGCGGTGTTCGGGCCCTACAACTTCCCGGGCCACCTGCCGAACGGCCACATCGTGCCGGCCCTGATCGCGGGCAACTGCGTGGTCTACAAGCCGTCGGAGCTCACGCCGAAGGTCGCGGAGGAGACCGTGCGGCTGTGGCAGGAGGCGGGCGTTCCGGCCGGGGTGCTCAACCTGGTTCAGGGGGGGAAGAGCACCGGGATCGCGCTCGCGGGTCACCCGGGCATCGACGGCCTCTTCTTCACGGGCAGCTCCGCGACGGGCAGCGCGCTGCACCGGCAGCTGGCGGGGCAGCCGGAGAAGATCCTCGCCCTGGAGATGGGGGGCAACAACCCGCTGATCGTCGAGGACGTCGCCAACACCGAGGCGGCGATTCACCATATCCTGCAATCGTCCTTCATCTCGGCGGGCCAGCGGTGCACGTGCGCGCGGCGGCTGCTCGTGCCGGCGACGCCGGAGGGCGACGCGCTCGTGGAGCGCCTGGTCGACGCGGCGGGGCGGCTCAAGGTGGGCAGGTACGACGACGCGGAGCAGCCGTTCATGGGCGCGGTGATCTCGCTCGCGGCCGCGGATCGGCTGCTCGAGGCGCAGGCGCGGCTGATCTCGCTCGGCGGGGAGGCGCTGCTCGAGATGCGCCGGCTCGAGGAGGGGACAGCGCTGCTCTCGCCCGGGATCATCGATGTGACCGCGATCGAGGAGCTGCCGGACGAGGAGCATTTCGGGCCGCTCTTGCAGGTGCAGCGCTACGAGAGCTTCGACGAGGCGCTCTCGCTGGCGAACCGCACGCGCTACGGGCTCGCCGCGGGGCTGATCTCGGATCGCAGGGAGCTCTACGAGAAGTTCTGGCGGGAAGCGCGGGCGGGGATCGTCAACTGGAACAAGCCTCTCACGGGGGCGTCGAGCGCGGCGCCGTTCGGCGGGATCGGCAGCAGCGGGAACCATCGGCCGAGCGCGTACTACGCGGCGGACTACTGCGCTTATCCGGTCGCGGGGCTGGAGGCGGCGAGCGTGGCGCTGCCGGCACAGCTGGCGCCAGGGATGCGGGGGAACTAACGAGAGGGCAACGGCCGCCGGCGGGAGGCTCGATGGGCTCTGTCGAAGAATGTGTTGAAGTCAGGAGGCGGAGCTCTGCGCGCCAAGCTCGACCGGCATGGCGGTGAGGCTGCGGATGCCGGGGCTCTGGCGGTAGGTCAGCGGGGCGGAGGAGAGCGCGGAGTCCGGGAAGCGGCGGAGGAACGTGGAGATCGCGGCCTGGGCCTCCACCCGGGCCAGCGCGGCGCCGGCACAGTAATGCACGCCGAGACCGAACGAGATGTGACGGATGTCCGTGCGGCGGAAGTCGAGCCGGTCGGGATCGGGGAACTGCGACGGATCGCGGTTCGCCGCGCCGAGCACCAGGAAGGCGCGATCGCCCTTCGCGATGCGCACGCCGTCGAGCTCGATGTCGTCGAGGGCGACGCGGCTCATCCACTGGACCGGAGAGTCGTAACGGAGCAGCTCCTCCACCGCCGGGCCGATCAGCGCGGGCGCCTCGCGGAGCGCGTCGCGCTCGGCCGGGTGCAGGAGCAGCGCGAGCAGGCCATTGCCGATCAGGTTCTTCGTGGTCTCGTGGCCGCCGAAGAGCAGCATGCAACACGTCGAGAGCAGCTCCTGCTCGCCGAGGATCATCCCCTGCTCCTCCGCGACGAGGAGCTGGCTGAGCAGGTCGCTCCCGGGGTTCTGCCGCCGGGCCGCGATCACGCCGCGGAAATAGTCCTCCATCTCGGCGACGGCGCTCAGCGCCCCGCCCGCGATCTCCAGCGTCGGCCGGCCCGAGCCGAGGAACCCGCCGAGCGCGTTCGACCAGCCCTTCAGCCGGTGCCGATCCTGCGTGGGCACGCCGAGCACCTCGCCGATCACGAGCAGCGGCAGGACGTCGCCGAGGTCGCGGAGGACGTCGATGCGGCCCGTGGGCGCGACCGCGTCGAGCAGCTCGTTGACCAGCGCCTCCACCCGGGAGCGCAGCCCCTCGACGAGCCGCGGCACGAACGCCTTGTTGATGAGCGAGCGGATGCGCGTGTGCTCCGGCGGGTCGAGCAGCAAGGCCCACGACGCCAGGTTGCGGCGCAACGGCTCGAGCCGCTGACGCACCTCCTCCGGCAGCTTCGTCACGAAGGCGCCGGAGCGCTTCGCCGAGAGGCGCGGGTCGCGGAAGCCCGCGGCGACCTGGTCGTAGCGGGTGATGAGCCAGCCGTTGTAGGCCGCGCTGAAGTACACCGGCGCTTGCTCGCGCAGCTTTGCGTACACGGGGTACGGGTTCGCGAAGGTCTCCGGCGATTGAAGGCGAAACGGGTCGAGATCAGCGTCCGCCGCTGGAGGGGCCGCAGGCGTCGCGTCGGGCTTCGGTGCGTCGGGCGAGTTCATCCGCCCAGGGTACGCCGGCCGCGCCCGCTTGGGAACCGGCGCGGCCCGCGCCCGCTCGGGGACCGGCGCGGCCTTCGCTCGCCGAGCGCCCGCCCCGGCCGGCGCGCCGCGGGCGAGGCGGCCGGGGCCTGCCCGCGATGCGGGGGGCGCTTTGCTAGGCCCAGAGCTTGATTCCGCCGAGCAGGCCGGCGACGTTGTCGACGACGAGGACGTTCTCGGGCAGCCGCGAGACGTCGAGCAGGCGCGCGTTGCCGCCGCCGAGGTAGAGCTTGCGGTAATTGAAGATCGGCTCGAGCTGCGCGATCATCTGGCGCACGCGCTTGTTCCAGCGCTTCGGGCCGATGCGCTTGCACTCGGCGTCGAACACGCGATCCTCGTACTTCAGGTCCCGCTTTCCGTAAGGGTGGTGTCCGAGCTCGAGGTTCGGCACGTAGTGGCCGTCGATGTACAGGGCGCAGCCGAGCCCCGTGCCGAAGGTGAGCACCATCTCGAGCCCCCTGCCCTCGATGACGGCGAGCCCCTGGATGCCCGCGTCGTTGGCCACGCGCACGGGCTTCGCGAGGCGGCGCTCGACCGCCTCGGCGAGCGGGTAGCCCTTCCACTTCTCGTTGTCGAGGTGCGGCGCCGTCTTGGTCACGTTGTCCATCACCACGCCGGGGAAGCCGATCGAGACGCGATCGAACTCCCCGAGCGCGCGGGCCATCTCCTCGATGACGTCGAGCATGGGGTCCGGCGAGGCCGGCTGCGGCGTCGGCACGCGCATGGGATCCGCCATCGGAGTCCCCTGCCCGTCGAGGATGGTGCCCTTGATCCCCGTTCCGCCGATATCGATGCAAAGCGTGCGCATGGATTCCTCTGTCTCCTCCCGGAGCTCTTCCTCCGAGGCTGCCGCGGGCACGTCGGCGCGCCCGCGATCGCGGCGGACATCATCTGGAGCGCCGGCCGTGTGTCAACTGGAGCCGCAACATGACCGCCCCAGCGGCACGGGCGCGCGCTGGCTCGATGCGATGTTAACGCTAACAGGTGGCCAGCATCGGCCATCCGGAGGAGGGAGCGGAGCACGCCGAGCGCCGCTGGGCCGTTGGCCACGAGGAGGGCGGAAACGTCCAGCGAGCGCAAAAGCGGCGGGATTCGGCGCCCGATTCGGCGCCCATTTCTTCTGACGCGGCGCTCCGGCGGAGCCCCGCCAAACCGGACGGCCCCCGGCCCGAGGAGCCCGCGGGCCGTCCGGTTTGGCGTTGACATGGGCCATGTGATCGTTCACATTTGGTCCGAGCCGCATCCTTCTGCTTCGCCTTGGAGGGGTCGTCTTGCGCGCCGAGAGCTTTGCCATCGATGGTCTCGGCACCGATTCCGCTAGCTCGGTCGTTGCGGGCGCGATTGCGGATCGAGGATGGGTAGCGTTTCACCAAGGGTGTCTCTCGCCAGAGAACACGATCCACCTCGCTGATTCGGCGAAGGTCCTGTGAGCCTGGGTGCGCCCACGGGGGATGTTGTTTCGAAGATCCGGCGAAACGGCCGAATGGCGAGCGTGGGGACGGCGTGAGCTACGTGGCGGCAGATCGCGACGACGTCCTCCTCAGGGGCACCGTTTGATGGATGAGGCCCCGCCGGGAATTTTACTGAGTCACGCGAGAGGCGATGCGTTCACCGTCTCATTGCACTTCTTCGTTATAGCTGCCGACTGCTTCTCGCGAGGTCCAGAGTGCCCCTCTGAGGGCTGCACCATGATAATCTGACGATGTCGTCAGGGAAGCCAGCGGTTCGACAATTACCTTCAGCGTGCCCACAGCGGGCGAAGAGGGATGTTCATGTCTAGGCCCTCCCATCATGACCAGGCGCGTCCTTTCCGAGGCTCTCGGTCGGCGATCCTGGCCGCGTTGCTCCTGGCCAGCGGCTGCATCGGAAACGTGGGTGGTTCCGGTTCCGGGTCCGGTTCCGGTTCCGGCGCCGAGCCCGGCGACGAGCCTGACGTCACGGATCCCACCACCGGGGCCCCGCTCGCGTGCAAGGACGGCGCGGTGTACCCCGGGCGAGCGCCGCTGCGGCGGCTCACGCGCGTCGAGTACAACAACACCGTCCGCGATCTCCTGGGCGACACGACCAACCCCGCCTTTTCGCTGCCCAGCGAGGATGTCGGGAACGGCTTCGGCAATGACGCGGACACGCTGTCGGTCTCGAGCCTGCTTGCCGAGCAGCTGAGCACCGTCGCGGAGGGCGTCGCCCAGCGCGCGACCGCCACCCCGGAGGCGCTCGCGAAGCTCGCCCCTTGCGCGCGCAACGTGGCGGCGGCGGACGAGGAGGCGTGCGCGCGCACGATCATCGAGGGGTTCGCCCCGGTCGCGTACCGCAGGCCCCTCGCCGACGGCGAGGCGGACGAGCTCCTCGCGCTGTACCGAGTCGGCAGGACCGACGCGACGTTCGCCACCGGCGTCGCGACGGTGATCGAGGCGCTGCTGCAATCGCCGGACTTCCTCTACCGCATCGAGCGCGGCATGCCCGACCCGGAGCGCCCGGAGCTCCGCCGGCCCACGGGCGACGAGATGGCGACGCGGCTCTCGTACATGCTCTGGGGCACGACGCCCGACGAGCAGCTGCGCACGGCCGCGCAGGCGGGTGAGCTCTCGACGAAGGAAGGCGTGCGCAAGCACGCCGAGCGCATGCTCGAGGATCCCCGGTCCCGGCCCACCATCCGGTTCTTCTTCGACAACCTGCTCCCCATCAGCAGCCTCGCGGATCTCGAGCGGAACGCGGAGGCGTTCCCGACCTTCTCGCGCACCATCGGCTCGCTGATGCGCGAGGAGACACAGCGGCTCATCGAGCACGAGGTCTTCGAGGGGGGCGGGACATGGCCGTCCATCTTGACGGCGCCGTACTCGTTCATGAACGAGCAGCTCGCGGCGTTCTACGGCGTCTCCGGCGTGACGGGCGACGAGTTCCAGAAGGTAGAGCTCGACACGACCCAGCGCCTCGGGATCCTCACCCAGGCGGGCATGATGGCCGGGACGACGCACTCGAACAACACGAACCCCGTGACCCGCGGCTCGTTCGTGCTGCAGAAGCTCATGTGCATCATCATCCCGCTCCCCACCGGCGACATCCTGGAGCAGGTGAAGCCGCCGGATCCGTACTCCGGCAAGACGGCGCGGGAGCGCTTCAGCCAGCACAGCCAGGACAAGGCGTGCGCGGGGTGCCACCAGTTCATGGATCCGGTCGGCTTCGCGTTCGAGAACTACGACGCGGTCGGGCTGTACCGTACCACCGAGAACGACGTCGTGATCGATCCGAGCGGCACGGTCCCGGGGACGCTGGGGGATGTGAGCGGGCCGATCGAGCTGGTGCAGAAGCTCGCCGCGTCGGAAGAGGTGCAGGACTGCTTCGCCAAGCGCTGGAGCGAGTTCGCCTACGGCCTCACCCTGCGCAAAGAGGACAAGTGCACCGAAGAGGCTGTCACGACCGCCTTCAAGGCCTCCGGGTACAACGTGAAACAGCTCCTGATCGATCTCACGCAGACGGACGCTTTCCACTATTTGGCTTCAGGACAGGAGTGACGGTCATGTCGAAATTTCGTTTGAGCCGACGTGCCATGCTGCGGGGCGCCGGCGCCATCGCGGTCTCGCTCCCCTGGCTGGAGATCATGGGCACCGAGCGCCCGGCGCACGCGGCCCCCGCCCCCGCCAAGCGCTTCCTCGCCGTCTACACGCCCGGCGGGACCGTGCTGAACCGCTGGAGGCCGACCGGCTCGGAGACGAGCTTCACCCTGAGCCCCATCCTGGCGCCGCTCGCGCCGGTGCAGAACCGGCTGATCGTCGTCGACGGCCTCGACATGAAGAGCGCGCGCGGCGAGCAGCACCAGGCCGGGATCATCGCCTGGCTCACGGGCACGTCGCAGGAGGGCTCCAACAACGGCGGCTACGGGAAGGGGCCGTCCATCGATCAGGTGATCGCCGCCCGGATCTCCGCCGGTCAGAAGGCGAAGGCCAGCATCCAGATCGCGTTGCGCTGGGCCACGGGCAAGTCTCACGGCCTGCTGTCGCCGATGAACGCCGCGAATTTCGAGAACGACGCGCCGCACAAGCCGATCCCGCCGCGCCTCGATCCGGTGGAGATCTTCACCGAGCTCTTCGGCACGCTGAACCCGAACGACGGCAACGACGCTGCCCGTCGCCTCGCGCGGAAGCAATCGATCCTCGACTTCCTCGACCGGCGCTACGCCACCCTGTCCGGGCAGCTCGGCGCCGCCGACAGGCAGAAGATCGACCAGCACCTCACGAAGATCCGCGAGATCGAGCAGAGCCTCAGCAACGTCCCGGTCGAGACGAGCGCGTGCAAGGTGCCGACGCGGGTCGACACGTCCGACTACAACCCGCGCACGGGGCTCAATTCGTCCGACAACGGCTCGATCAAGGACACCTCGACCGACGCGGCGATCCCCAAGGTCGGCAAGCTCTTGACGGACATGATGGTGATGGCGTTCGCCTGCGACATCACCGGGGTCGGCACCCTGCAGTGGAGCGACACTGAGGCGAAGCACACCTTCCCCTGGCTCAACCTGACCGAGCACCACCATTTCTACCAGCACGACGGCGGCTTCAGGCCGAACGAGTGCGAGGCCATCTGCACCTGGTACTCGAAGCAGCACCTCTATCTCCTGCAGGAGATGGAGAAGATCGACATGGGCGGGCACTCGCTGCTCGACGAGAGCGTCGTCTTCTTCGGCTCCGAGCTGTCGGATCCGCCGTCGCACAAGAAGAACGACATGCCGTTCCTGCTGGCCGGCGGCGGCGGCGGCCTGCGCACCGGGCGCTGGCTCCGGTACCCGAACCTCCCGCACAACAACCTGCTCGTCTCGATCTTGAACCTGTTCGGCGACACCCGGACCACGTTCGGCGACCCGCGGGACTGCACCGGGCCGCTCACCAACCTGACCTAGCCGCTCCCGAGGCGGGACGCCCCCTCGCTCGAACGCGACAGGGCGGCGCCCGCCCCTCGCCCGCGCGCCCGCTACGGTGAGCCGCAGTCGTCGCAGGCGACGCTGGGGGGCGGCTCGCCGTTCGCGAGCGCGTCGAGCCATCGGACGAGGCGCGTCCCGCCCGACTCCAACGTGTAGAACTCCGGCCGCCAGAGGATGCAATGAGCGCTGCCGGCGGCGAGGTACGCGCTGAAGTTCGGCGTCGACGCCTCGATGTGGCCGACGGACGCCCTCATCGCCGCCGACCACGCCTCCGCGCCGCCCTCGCCGCCCATCGCGCTGTAAAAGAAGATCTGGTCCTCGTCGTGGACCGTGTTGTACTGCGACAGGCGCATGTCGGGGTAGTGCGCGCCGATCTTCTCGTAGAGCACGTACAGGTTCACGAGCTCGGCCGGATCGAGCCCGGGGATCCACGTCGGATAGGCGCCCTCCGGCTTCCAGGAGGGGAGACTGTCGTTGAAGAAGGCGTCGGTGATGACCCCCGCGCCGCTGTCGGCGAACTGGACCACGGACGCGTTCTTGTAGTGTTCCCGCAGGTGGGCAGACCACAGGATCGAGCCATACGCGCCCGCGCTGCAGCCGGTCACGAAGATCTTCTCGGGCGCGGGGACGTTCGCGTAGACCCAGTCGAGCGCGGCGCGGACGTTGACGGCGCCCTTGTGCCGGACGGTGACGGCGCTGCTGCCCTGTCCGTACGTGGCTACGTTGTCGCCCCAGTGGATGTCCCCGGTGCAGTAGGGAATGTAGACATGGTGCCAGTCCCTGAACGGGTTGTCCGGGTTGTCATGGTCGTAGATCCCGGTCGTCAGGGGATCGTCGCCGACGGTCTCCTGGAAGATGTCGGCGCCGGCGGAGCAGGTGGCGGCGCTCCAGCACGCGCCGCCGCCGCGGAACTCGACGATGACGCGATTGACGGTGCCCGGGCGCACGAGGTACTTGAACGGATCGCCGCGCGCGCAGGTGGTCTCGCCGCCCGGCTCGATGGTGTTCCACCCGGAGGGCAAGCTCAGGATCCCCGCCCGTGGCGGGCTGTTCGGGCCTTCGTCCTTGGCGGACGAGCCGCCACAGCCAACGATGGCGAGCAGACACAGCGAGATGTGGAATCGAGGGAATGCGGGGTTAAAGCGCATGACGGGCGTGAGGATAGCATTCCGCGACTCCCAGGCTTGTCCGCCGGCGACGGCGCGGGGGCGAGCGCTACGGCGGCGGGGCGTGCTCTGCCCAGATCTGCGCGGCGGCGGCGCTGACCGCGCGGCGAATCGAGCCCTCGTCGAGGCGCGCGCGGTCGCGCGGCGCGAGGGCGGCGCAGATGGCGAGCGCGACGAGGTAGAGGGCGCCGATGAGCCCGATCCACCGCAGACCGGACGCGCCCAGCCGGGAGATGATCTCGATGGGCACGATCTGCGCGCGGATCTGGACCGCGCCGATCACGAGGACGGCGCGGTCCCCTTCCTGGAGCTCGATGTCGGCGGGGCCGGCCAGCAGGCGCCCGAGCCCGTCGGCGCCGTGGACGCGCGCCCGCGTCCGCCGCGGTACGTGCAGCACGTAGCGCGCGCCGGTCACCTCCGCGATGACGGGGGCCGCCCTGTCCAGCTCTATCGACGGCACGCGCGCGATGGATGCGGGCGTGTCGCCGATGTGCGCCCGGCCCTCGGCGAGCAGGTGGCGGACGCCGATCACGTCCTTGCCTCGGACGGCCACGAGCTCCAGCGCGCGCCGCGCGGAGGCGCTCGCCGCGGGCGGCCGTGATCTCCGGTCGCTGACGGGTTCGGCCCTCGATGCCTCATTAGGACCTTTCGCCATACTCTACAGCCCCCTTCGTCGGCCGCGGGCAGGGGTGGACTCCGCATGTCCCCTGGTCACCTGCCCTCGGCGCGCCGCCCCGCTCGCCGCCACATCACGCCCCTTCCCCGGCTCCTCTGGCATGGATCGTTCCGCGGCCAAGCGCGCAGGGACGTGGCGCCCCGGCGGCCCCTGCCAGCGCGCGCCTCGTCCGCCGGAGAAGGAGGGAGAAGGCGACGGAGAGGACGACCGCGGCGGCGCCCGCGGCGCGGCGGTGGGCGGCCGTCGTCGCTGACGGACCGGAGCGCGGGCTCGACCTCGACGTCCGGCGCTTGGTCAGGGAATCCGGCCACACGGGGGCGATCCGCGGCGGAGGGGGCGCCGAGCGTCCTCTCCGCCGCGGGTGACGGCGATGCGGGCCTGGTCTGTCAGGGCGTCACGTAGCAGAGGTCGAGGCGCGGCCGCTCGGCGGCGTTCGCCTCCTCGCTCGACCGGAGGGTCCGCTTGCCCGTGCCGAGCTCGCGCAGGAGCACGCCGTGGTTGGCGAGCGCGCCCGAGACCCAGTCCTGGACGAGCGCGGTCACGTCGCACGACACGGTGGTCGTCAGGTTGGCCGGCACGGCGAGCGACGCCTCGACGGCGGGGTCGAAGGCGCCGTTCAGCGTGTTGTACGTGACGGTGGCCTCGGTCCACGGCGCCGTGATCGCGTGGACGTCGAGCGTCGCGGCCGTCGGGGCGTAGAGCGCTCTCACCGAGAACGTCGCGCCCTCGATGGTGGCGTCCCCGGGGATCCCGGAGAGATCGAAGGCGACGAGGGCCATCTTCTGTCCGGAGCCGGAGACGCCGGTGAAGAGGCCAGGATACGAGCCCGAGGTCGTGTTCGGCTCGGAGCTGGAGATGAAGGCGTCGGCGGCCCCGCCGGCGCCGCCGCGGCGGACGGCGACGCAGATCGGATCGCAGGCGTTGCCCACGCCGTCGGCGTCGTTGTCGCCCTGCCCCGGGTTGGCGTCGCCCGGGCAGTTGTCGCACGCGTCGCCCACGCCATCGGCATCCGCGTCCGCCTGGCTCGCGTTCGCCGCGAGCGCGCAGTTGTCGCACGCGTCGCCCACGCCGTCGGCGTCCGCGTCGGCCTGGTCCGGGTTCGCGGCGAGCGGGCAGTTGTCGAAGGTGTCGCTCACGGCGTCAGCGTCGGAGTCGACCCACTCGGGGACGCTCACGTCGAAGGAGGCGCTCGCCGCGTTGCCCGCCGCGTCGGTCGCGCCGCAGGTGACGGTGGAGACGCCGACCGGCAGGACGGTGCCCGGCGCGGGGGAGCAGGTCACGGGGACCGCGCCGTCGACGACGTCGAGCGCGACGGCGACGAACGCGAGCTCGGCGCCCCAGGGCCCGGTCGGCTCCAGGGTGATCGGGCCGGGGACGGTGAGGACCGGAGCGCTCGTGTCCTCGACGATGACGGCGAAGGTGCCGTAATCGAGGTTGCCTGTGGCGTCGAGCGCGTAGCAGTGGACGACGGTGACGCCGATCGGAACGGTGCTGCCCGGGGGCGTCGTGCAGATCACGGGGACGGCGCCGTCGACGTCGTCGATCGCGGAGACCGTGAACGTGGCCGGGGCGCCGCTCGCGCCCGTCGCCTCGAGCACGAGGTCGTCGGGCACGGAGAGCGTCGGCGCCGTCGTGTCGCCGACCGCGCCGGTGCCGCAGTCGAGGCGCAGGTCCAGGTCGAAGACGGGCGGCGGGATGATCATGACGGCGCTCTCGACATACGTCCGGGCGGCGTTGCCGGGCGCGTGGCAGCCCGGCTTCTCGGCGCGGACCTTGTAATAGCCGGTGACGACATCCCAGCCGAAGTGCCCCTCCGCGTCGGAGATGCTCGGGTTGGCGCGGTTCATCGGCGACATGAGGGCGCTCCCGTCCGGCACCACGGTGAACGAGCCCTCCCCCCCGGTGTCCGAGCGGAGGAGCGTGACCGTGGCCCCCTCGATCGGCGCGCCGCCTACGGTGCGGACCCACCCGCTCGGGTCGATGTAGATGGAGAAGCCGATGCTCGCGGTCGTCAATCCGCAGTGCGTCTGGATGAGGACGTCGGCCGGGCCGTGATTCGGGTAGAAGGGCGGAATCGTGACGGTGAAGTTGCCGCTATTCGCGTCGAGCGCCATGGTGCCCGAGGCGAAGGTGAGGGCGCCGAACTTCACCTGGTAAGTCGCTGTCCCGCCGGCGCAGCCGGGGGTCGTGAGGGTGGTGGGATTGCCCCAGTAGACAACGGGGACGTCGCCGCCGCCCGAAAAAGAGGGCTCGAGGGCGGTGCCCGGGGGAGGGGCGGACGGCTTTGCGAGCACTATCGGCGAGAAATCATCCTCCTCGCTTCCGTCAACGTCGAGCACCTCATCACCCACGGTGACGACGATCTCGCTCTGGATCAGGTTTCGCCCAGCCGGTGAGAACGCCGTGATCCTGTAGGTACCCACCTCCAGGCCGCTCGCCGTGAACCGCCCCGTCTGATCGGTCGTCCCGATCCACGGGCAGACATCCCCCGCTGCGGCCGCCGCTGTCGAGCAGACCTCGACGGGCGCGCCGGGCACACCGACGATCTGACCTTGCTCGTCCTCCACGACCCGCTGCTTGATGACGCCGCTGCCCGTGTTCGGCAAGCCGTTCGTGACCGGATACTTGTAGCGCCCCAGCGCGCCCGAGCTGTTACTGTCCCTCTTGGTGAGCGGATAGGACAGGTCATCGTCGGTGAAGATGTCCCGGACCTCGGGATCCGTGGAGAGCTGGTACTTGTCCCGTGAAAGCTCTTTGGCCCGGCCTCTACCGGAAGCATATCCCACGCGCGCCGTCTCGCCGCCGAGCCCGCCGGCGCCGCCGCTCGCGGATCCCGCGTTCCAGCGGATCTGGTCATAATTGAACCAGATATCGAAATCGCCCTTCGGACGATACAAGGAATTCGTCTCCTCATTAAGAGGCGGGAGGCACTGCGGCGACATAGGATTGCATCTCGCAGGCGGACAATTTAACTCGCCATCGGCACAATGCCAATTGATACATTCTTCCTCTTCAGAATCGCACGAGTGAGCGTCGACCAACAGGAGCTGAAAGATATTCAGCTTGTCGGTACCCGAGTTGTAATAGCCGACGCCCGCGACAGTATCCGGCGGCGCGATGGGGGTCGCCCACAGCACGCAGAATGCGTCTCGGTCAGACGTGAAGTTCTCGATCGTACCCCAGTGCACGACCCCCGAACCAGAGCCCCTGGTATCGACGTCCGCGAAGAAGGGAGCGATGATGGCGCGCTCCGTATCGTCCAGCGGAAAGGGCGTGTACACGTTGAGGGGACCGTCGAAGGTGACGTTGCCGTTGTTGTTGACGTAGATCGTGTTGTAGTGCCGGTCGAAGAAGTTGACCTCGAAAGGGAGCGCCACCACGCCGCTTGAATCGTCGTCGTTCGAATCTAGCGAATCCCCCTCGAGGCAACCTGGGTGGTAGATCACGGCGTTCGGGCCGACCGCGAGCGCCTCGCTGGGTAGCCACCCCGAGAGCACCACGATGCCGGAGGCCAACACCCGATGAACATTGCGTCTCATCCCGTCCTCGCTTCGCCTCACACAAAGAGGCGCCATGATATTGCATCACCCCGCGCGACGATGGAACCTTTTTCGCGCTGGCGTTATCTCGTCCGCCAGCGCGTGTCGCGTCTCGCGCCGCCACGCGGTTCAAGACGCCTCGCGCCATGCGCTTAGATCTTTGAAAGGACACAGAAAACCTGCGTATCCAGGCATGAGCGCGCGGGCGCCGTTGGCTGGCAACGCCCTTTCACTCACAGTGGAAACGCGGCAGCCGCAAATCTCTCTTGACGACCTTCCGGACGCCCGTCTCTCATGGCGGCCATGTTGCGCGGGCTCCAATGGCTTTGCGAACGTCCGCCGGCCCGCCATCGCTTGCTGGCAGGGTCGCTGCTCGCGGCGCTCGCCGCCGCCGGTGGATGCGATGACACGGCGGCGCCGCCCGCCGAGGCGCTTTCGGAGCGGTTCCCCGCCGTGGCAGCGCGCGCGCTCGAACGGGGCGGGGAGCTGGTCGAGAAGGGCGCTGTTTTCACCCTACCAGAAATCCGCGGCACGGGGCTCCTCGCGGTGGAGTTGCCCCGCGACGCTGGAGAGGCGGTCCGCTTCCGCCTCCCTGGCGCAGGAGGATGCGAAGGCCCTGCCCCCGTGTGCCCAGACGCCCTGGACATCCAAGTGCGCGAAGCGGGCGCCCGTGGCGAGGTGACGCGGGCAGGCCGCGCTGTCGCCTTCCGGCGACCCGGTGGGACTTCCTTCTGGACCGCCAACGAGAATGGTTCCGCAGAGGAGTGGCTGCTGCTCGACGCGGAGGCAGTCCAACGCGGCGCGCCCGTGGCCTCGTGGCACATCAAGGGGGCAGCGCTGCGCCAGGTGGGCGAGGTCGTGCTCGTGGTGGACGGGACAGGCGTACCGAGGCTGCGCGTGACCGCGCCAGAGGCGTATGCCCAGGGAGGCGTGCGCCCGGTCGATGCGCGGCTGTCCGTCGAAGGAGAGACGCTCGCCTTGCACGTCGACGCCGAACGAGAGGCGATCCTCGTCGACCCGCTCTGGGAACAAGTCCCCTCGGCGCTGAGCGCGGCGCGCCGAGAGCACACCGCGACCTTGATCACGAGCGGCACGAGGGCTGGCCAGGTCCTCGTCGTGGGCGGCTTCAACGGAGCCGCCTCCCTGAATACCGCCGAATTGTACGATCCCGTCGCCAATGCGTGGTCGCCCGCGGCCTCGCCGAGCGCACGATACCAGCACACGGCGACCTTGCTGAGCGACGGACGCCGCGTTCTCGTGGCAGGCGGCCGCGTCGGTACGACGTACCTGGGCACGGCGCAGCTGTACAACGCCGACACGAACACCTGGTCGGACGCCGGGAGCATGGGCAATCGGGCGCTCCACACGGCGACGCTCCTCGACGACGGCGACGTGCTCGTGGCGGGCGGGTACAACGGAAGCTCCGCGGTCGGCGATGCCCGCCGCTACGACGCCGCGACGGGCGCGTGGTCGGCCGCGGGGACGATGAGCGCCCGCTACACGCACAGCGCCGTACGGCTGCTCGACGGCGCCGTGCTGGTCGCGGGCGGCAATGGCGCCGACTTCCTCAACACGGCGGAGCTCTTCGACCCCGTGGGCAACACGTGGTCGACCACCGGCAACCTGAGCACAGCGCGGAGGCAACACAGCGCGACGCTCCTCCCGAACGGCGATGTCCTCGTCGCCGGGGGCACGAATGCGACACACCAGGCGAGCGCCGAGCGATACAGCCCAGCGACGAGGACCTGGTCACCGGCCGGATCCATGCCTTTCGCGAGCAGCAATCACGCCGCGGTCCTGCTCGCCTCGAGCGGCGACGTGCTGGTCACCGGCGGTTTCAACGGCAGCTATCTCGCCACGGCGGCGCTGTACCACTCGACGAGCGGGACGTGGTCGGAGGCCGAGAGCATGCTCACCGCCCGCGGCTACCACACCCTGGTGGCGCTCGGCGACGGCCGGCTCCTCGCGGCGGGCGGCCGGAACACCACGGCCGCCCTGTCGAGCTCCGAACTCTATCTCCCCCAGTCCCCGAACGGCACGCCCTGCGTCGCCGACGGGGAGTGTCTGAGCGGCCACTGCGTCGACGGGGTTTGCTGCAACAACGCGTGTGGCGGGGGCGACGCGAGCGACTGTGAGGCCTGCAGCACCGCGGCGGGCGCATCCGCGAACGGCGTGTGCGGGGCGCGCGCCTCGGGAAGCCTCTGCCGCGGCTCGGCCGGGAGCTGCGACGTCGAGGAGCGATGCAACGGCAGCTCCACGGCATGTCCCGCGAACGCCTTCGCCTCCGCCGCCACCGTGTGCAGGCCCGCGGTGGGCCTGTGCGACACCACCGAGACATGCACCGGAAGCTCCGCCGCGTGCCCTGCGGACGGCTTCGTGGCTGCCGCAACCGTGTGCAGGGCAGCCGCGGGCGCCTGCGACGTGGCCGAGACCTGCTCCGGAAGCTCCCCTGCGTGTCCCGCAGACGTCCTCGCCTCCGCCTCCACCGTGTGCAGGGCGGCCGCGGGCGCCTGCGACGTGGCCGAGACCTGCTCCGGAAGCTCCCCTGCGTGCCCGGTGAACACCTTCGCGTCGGCCTCCACGGTGTGCCGCGCGGCGGCGGGCCCCTGCGACGCAGCCGAGACCTGCTCCGGCACCGCCGCCGCCTGCCCCGCCGACGCCTTCGCATCCGCCGCCACGGTCTGCCGGCCGGCGGCGGGCGCCTGCGACGTGGCCGAGACCTGCACCGGCGCCGCCGCCGCCTGCCCCGCCAACGCCTTCGCGTCCGCCGCCACGGTGTGCCGGGCGGCGGCGGGCCCCTGCGACGCGGCCGAGACCTGCTCCGGCACCGCCACCGCCTGTCCGGCCGATGCCCTCGCGCCTGCCACCACCGTGTGCAGGCCGGCCGCAGGCCCCTGCGATGTGGACGAGCGCTGTACCGGCACCGCCGCCGCCTGCCCCGCCGACCTCCTCGCGCCGGCGACGTCGGTCTGCAGGGCGCCGGCCGGCGCCTGCGACGTGGCCGAGAGCTGCACCGGCACCGATGTGGCGTGCCCCGCGAACCTCTTCGTACCTGCCGACACGACCTGCCGGACGGCGGCGGGCGCCTGCGACGTGGCCGAGACCTGCACCGGCGCCGCCGCCGCATGCCCCGCCAACGCCTTCGCGCCGGCCACCACCGTGTGCAGGCCGGCGGCGGGCGCCTGCGACGTGGCCGAGACCTGCACCGGCGCCGCCGCCGCATGCCCCGCCGACGCCCTCGCGGCGCCGAACACCGTGTGCGCCCCCGGCGCCTGCGTCGACGCGACCTCCAGTGTCCCGCCGAGCCGCTGCACTGCCGACGGTGCCTGCGTCGAGCGCGCCGCCGTCGCGTGCGGCCTCTACGTCTGCGCGGACGACGCGTGCATGACCCGCTGCTCCGCGCACGAGGACTGCGCCGCAGGCGCCTACTGCGCCCCGCCGACCTGCGCGGCGAAGAAGCCGATCGGTGCGCCTTGCAGGGCGACCGTCGAGTGCGCCGACGGCGCCTGCATCCGCGGCACCTGCTCGCTCGATCGCGACGGCGACGGCGTCCCCGACGCAGAGGACACGTGCCCCGACACGCCGAACACCGCAGACGTCGACATCGACGACGACGGCAAGGGGAACGCGTGCGACGACGACGACGACGGCGACGGCAAGCCGGACACGGAGGACGCCTGCCCCACGATCGCGGACCCGGGCACCACCTCCGATCGGGCATGCAGCTGCGAGCCCCCCAAGCAGGACGGCGACCCCTGCGACGACGGCGATCCCTGCACCCTCGCCGACACCTGCCAGGCGGGGCGATGCGCCGGCGGCGATCCCTTCATGTGCCCCCAGCCCGATCCGGGCCCATGCAGGAGCTTTGCCTGCCTGGCGCCGAACGGCGCCTGCGTCGAGCGCAACGCGTACGAGGAATCCCCGTGCCCCGGTGGGCGATGCAGGGCCGGCGGCTGCGTGCTCGACGACCCGCCCGGCAGCGGAGGCGCTGGCGGCGGACCGAGCGGCGCCGGCGGCACCGGCGGCGGAGCGGGCGGGGCCGAGCCGGGCTCGGGCGGGGCCGCTGGCGGCTCCGGCGGGGCGGGCGCGGCGGGCGGCGCGGCGGCGGGCGGCGACGCTGGTGGCGCCGTCGCCGGCGGCGAAGAGCCCCCCGGCGACGCCCACCGCGGAGAGCTCCGGCTCCACGGCAACGGCTGCGCGGCGAGCGCGCCCCCCGGCGGCGCCCCGGGTGATGCCGGCCACGGTCCGCTCTGGCTCCTCGCGGCGCTGCTCCTCGGGCGCCTGCCTATTTCGTGGCGCGCTCCCCGCGCTGGTGTAGATCGCCGCCCGTGAGGAAACGCCCCCTCGGCAAGACCACCCTCCAGGTCTCGGAGCTCGCCCTAGGCACCTGGGGTCTCTCAGGCGACGGCTACGGCCCGGTCTCCGAGCTCGAAGTCGATCGCGTCATCGATCGCGCGCTCGCGGTCGGCATCGACCTCTTCGACACGGCCGACGTCTACGGCCGCGGCGAGATGGAACGCCGCCTCGGCAAGCGGCTCAAGGGCGGCGGCGCCACGTTCGTGGTCACCAAGATCGGCACCGATCTCGAGGGCCTCCCGCCGACCAAGCGCTTCGACCCCGCCTACCTCCGCACCGCGTTCGAGCGCTCCCAGGAGCGGCTCGCCCGCGACGTCGTCGACGTCGTCCTGCTCCACAACCCCACCGTGGCCGCGATGCAGGCGAAGGAGCCCCTCGCCTACCTCAAGGAGCTCAAGCAGGCCGGGAAGATCCGCGCCTTCGGCGTGAGCGCCGGCTCCGCGGACGTCGCCCGCTCCGCGCTGCGCGACGAGGTCGACGTCATCGAGCTCGCCTACAACGCCTTCCTCCCCGGCGACCTCCACGAGGTCGCCGGCGACGTCTCCGAGAGCGGGGCCGGCGTCCTCGCCCGCTCGGTGCTCGCGCACGGGCTGCTCGCCGGCCAGTGGAGCGCCGACCGCGAGTTCTTCCCCGACGATCACCGCATGCACCGGTGGACCCGCGACGAGCTCCGGACCCGCCTCGGCCAGCTCGACGCCCTCAGGCCGTTCGTCTCGGGCGCCGTCGTCTCGCTCCGCTCCGTGGCGCTGCGCTTCGTCCTCGCGAACCGCCTCGTCTCGTCCGCCGTGCTCGGCCCCCGCTCGGTCGCGCAGTTCGACCAGCTCGTCCGCGAGGCCGGCATGCCTCCCTACCTCCGCGACACGGCGCTCGCGGAGCTCGCAGGTCGCCTGAACCAGGTCGGGATCGAGGGGTGAGCACGATGAGCCAGAGCGACAGGGAGCTCGACGAGATCGTCCGCATCGCGCGCGCGGCGGCGGCGATCGTGATGGACGTGTACGCGACGCCGTTCGCCGTCGAGATGAAGGGCCCGGGCGATCCGGTGACGCGCGCCGATCGCGAGGCGAACGCGCTCATCTGCAGCGCCCTCGAGGCCGCGTTCCCCGGCGAGGCGATCCTCGCCGAGGAGAGCGTCCCGGCCGGCGACGAGCTCGCCGCGCGCTTCGGCCGGGAGCGGGTGTTCTTCGTCGATCCGCTCGACGGCACGCGCGAGTTCGCCGACCGGAACGGCGAGTTCGCCGTGATGATCGGCCTCGCGGTCCGCGGCAGGGCGGCGCTCGGCGTCGTGGTGATGCCCACGACGGGCGAGGCGCTGGCCGGCCGCGCCGACGACGGCGGGTGCTTCGCCTTCCTCGAGGCGCGGGACGGCAGCCGCCGCGCGCTCCAGGTCTCGGCGGTGGCCTCGCCGGCCGACGCCACGCTCATCGTCTCGCGGTCGCACCGGCCGAAGGAGATCGAGCCGCTCCTCTCGCGGCTCGGCATCGCCAAGGTCGTCCCGTGCGGCTCGGTCGGCGTGAAGATCGCCCGGATCGCGACGGGCGAGGTCGACCTCTACGTGCACGGCGGCGGCGGCGCCAAGCTCTGGGACAGCTGCGCGCCCGAGGCCGTGCTCCTCGGCGCCGGCGGACGCTTCACCGACCTCGCCGGCGCGCCCATCGACTACACCGGCCCCGGGCTCAAGCTCGCCCGCGGCATCATCGCCTCGAACGGCGCGCTCCAGGACGCCGTCGTCGCCGCGGCGAGGTCCGAGCTCGGCTGAGGCGCGATGCGGGCGCAGGCGGAGATCGTCATCATCGGCGCGGGGATCATGGGCCTCGCGATCGCCTACAACCTCGCGCGGCACCACGGCATCACGGACGTCGTCGTCGTCGACCGGGGCTACCTCTGCGGCGGCGCCAGCGGCCGCAACGGCGGCGGGGTGCGGGCGCAGTTCTCGAGCGAGGGGAACATCCGGCTGATGCAGGAGAGCATCCGCATCTGCCGCGATTTCGCCCGCGAGATGAAGATCAACATCTGGTTCCGGCAGGGCGGCTACCTCTTCCTCGTGCGCAGCGAGGCCGGCCGTCGGACGCTCGAGAAGAGCGTCGCCGTGCAGAACGACTGCGGCCTCGGGACGCGGATGCTCACGGCGAACGAGGCGCGCGCGCTCGTGCCGGAGCTCTCCACCGAGGGCGTCGTCGCGGCGAGCTACAACCCCGACGACGGCGTCGTGTTCCCGTGGCCGTTCGTCTGGGGCTACGCCGAGCGCGCCCAGAAGCTCGGCGTCGACATCGCCACCTTCACGGACGTCCTCGGCTTCCGCACGCAGGGCGCGCGCATCGACGCCGTGGTCACGGATCGCGGCGAGATCCGGACGCACCGGGTGGTCAACGCCGCCGGCGCGTGGAGCCCGGAGATCGCGCGCATGCTCGGCGTGGATCTGCCGAACCGCCCGCACCGCCACGAGATCTGCTCGACCGAGCCGCTCAAGCCCTGGCTCGGCCCGCTCGTCGCCGACCTGTCGAACGGCCTTTATTTCTCCCAGTCGATGCGCGGCGAGATCGTGGGCGGCATCTCCAACGAGGATGTCCCCGAGGGCCTCGACATGGGGTCGAGCCACAAGTTCCTCGCGCTGTACGCGCGGGCGCTGGTCACGGCGTGCCCGGTCCTCGGCAGCGTGAAGGTGCTGCGGCAGTGGGCTGGCTGTTACGACCTCACCCCCGACCAGAACCCCATCGTGGGCGGGGTCGACGAGGTGGAGCACTTTTACCAGGCGTCCGGGTTCATGGGGCACGGCTTCATGATCGCGCCGGTGATGGGCAAGCTCATCGCGCAGCACATCGCGGAGGGCACGGCCCTGCCGCTGTTCGATCGCTGGAACCTGCGCCGCTTCAAGGAGGGCCGGCTCCTCAGCGAGGCGATGATCATCGGATGATCCCGGCCGCGGCCGTGTGCTGCGGCGCTCGTGCATCCGGTCGGTATTCTTCTAGCGATACGCTACCCGGACAGGGGGCCGGCCGCACGGACAGGGGGCCGGCCACCCGGACAGGGGTGCCGGCCACCCGGACAGGGGCGCCGGCTGCCCGGACAGGGGTGCCGGCCGCACGGACAGTGCACCTTCTCCCTCGAACCTCGGGAGGCCTTCCGTCCACGCCGGGTCGTGCTGGATCCTGTCCAGGTGATGCGCGCAGGAGTCCACGGCGACGGCAACCAGCCAATGTCACGACTCGCCGCGCGGCTCGGGCTCTAGCGGCTCGGGCTCTATCGGAGCCGAGGATGACGTTGGCGGCGAGTGCGACTGGATCCAGTCCGGCCACCAGAGCGGGACGCGGGCGGTGACACCGCTCGCCTTCACCGTGTCCTCGGCAACCTGCCCGGCGACGGAGACATCCAGCGCACCGAGATCGACGAGCTCGGCGAGGAACTGAAAGAACCCCATGGCGCGGCCGCGCAGCTCTTCGAGGCCCAGGAGCGCCGCTTGACCGTCGCGGGTCACGAAGCTCGCCTCGGGCCGGCTCATGGCCCAAGCGATCGAGGCAGCTTCACCGAGATCCGAGGCCGACGTCTTGCCGGCCCGCAGCGCCTGGAGCCTGGCAGCGGCGGGGTCGGCGATCTGGATCTCCTCTACCCTGATCCGGCTTCCCTCCAGCGTGATCCGCGCCTGCTCGGCAGCTTTCGCGTGCTTGGGTTTGGCGTCGACGATCAGCTCGTCGCGCACCTCCTCCAGCATCACGAGGGTCACTCGCTCGCTGATATCCACGAGAATCGAGAGGTGTCCCGCACGCTGGAGGGCGACGAGCACCCCCGTGTCCAGCACGTACGCCCGCCACTCAGCGCTCGCAGTCATCGTGTGGTGTTCCAGGGGAGCTCATCCCACGCAGAGAGCTCGAGCAGCTCGCGTGCCCGCATGGCGGAGATGAGTCCGGCAGATAGCGCCTCTCGAACCCGCCGTGAACGTAGAGCCTCACGCGCCGACGGCGCCGCGTGCGAGAGCAGCGGGACCGTCTTCTGGATCTCCGCGAGGATCTCCTCGAGAAGATACTTTTCTATGTAGCCGACGTTGTACAGGTGGTAGGACGTCAGCTCGATCGTCGTCCCGTAGTGCTCCCGCGCGCGCTGGACCAGCTCTACAGCGGGCTTCAGCTCTCTCGCGCGGACCTGCGGCCTCCCGAGCAACCGGTGGAGCCCGAGCTTCGGCAACAGCAGCTCTGCAGCGAAAGCGCGGGCGCGCTTCTCGACGGCATCGCCTTGCCGTCTTGGCGCATCCTCTTCCTGGTCTTCGGCGACATCAATCCAGAGGCCAACGTCGTCTCGTGGCTCGTCGAAGAGGAGGTGGCAGATCTCATGTGCGAGATCCACACGCCGCCGCAGCGGCTGAAGACCCCCTTTCGCCGCCGTGTTGAGAAGAATGGCTGCAAGCCCGCTCGCCCGGTCCTTCACCGTGACGGCCAGCACGGACGGACTATGTAGTGACTTCTCGATAACGGGCACACCAAAGGCTTCCTCCACCAGCGTCTCCAGTGGATCGGGGAGAGGAGAGGTGGGTGAATCGAGGAAGTTCTTCTGGTGCAGGATATCTCGAAGGCGCCACGCCCGCGCGTATCCGTCGGCGCTCGCGTTGTGCCCGACCGGCGCTTCCCTGAACCAATGGACTCTCTTGAGCGGCGCGGGGCGGCCCAGGCGCTCCTCCAACCCTTCCACGTCGCGCGCGATCGTCAGCGCTTCTCGTGCCGCATCCTCATCCGCGTGAAAAAAGTCCGGCACGCTGGCGTGTCGAAAATGAAACGATAAGGCGACCTCTTCGTGTGGCGTATCCGCCCATAGCGCTGTGGGCGAGAGCTTCAACCTTCGCTCGACGCGGGCCAGCGCCGCGGTCGAGATCGGCACGGCTTCGCCTGCTTCCAGGCGTGCGAGCACTTCTTCGGGCACGCTTGCGTCACGGGCGAGCGTGGCCCGTTCTACGTGGTGCGTCTCGCGAGCCTCCCGCAGACGTCGTCCCACCGCTGCGAAGTCGACCATGGTCGCAGCATAGTGAATCCTCGCACCTCGTCTATACTCGCCCCCCTCCCCCATGGGTCACCTCATCCTCATCACCGGATCCTCGAGCGGCATCGGCCTCGCGACCGCGGTCGCCTGCGCGGCCGCGGGCCATCGGGTCGTCGCCACGATGCGCCGCCCCGACAAGGCCGGCGCGCTCCTCGCCGCGGCCGCGGCGGCGGGCGCCTCGCTCGAGGTCGAGCAGCTCGACGTCGCCGCGGCGAGCGCCCCCGACCGGGTCCGGGAAATCCTCCAGAAGCACGGCCCCGCCTACGCCCTCGTCAACAACGCCGGCATCGCCGTCGGCGGCGCCTTCGAGGAGCAGGCGGACGATGACGTCCGCGCGCAGTTCGAGACCAACGTCTTCGGGCTCATGACCGTGACGCGCGCCGTCCTCCCGGCCATGCGCGGCGCCGGGCGCGGTCGCATCGTCAACGTCTCGAGCGTCTCCGGGCTCGTCGGCCTCCCCGGCGTGAGCGCCTACGCGGCCACGAAGCACGCCGTCGAGGGCTTCAGCGAGGCGCTGCGCTGGGAGGTCGCCCCGTTCGGCGTCCACGTCTGCCTCGTCGAGCCCGGCACGTTCAAGACCGAAATTTTCTTCGAGAACCAGCGTCGCGGCGCCCACATCTCGCCCGACGGGCCCTACGCCGCCATGACCCGGACGATCGAGCAGCTCGTCCTCCAGGACGCCGCCAAGGCCCCGCCGCCCGCCCCGGTCGCGGCGGCGATCCTCCGCCTCATCGAGGCGCCCTCGCCGCCGTTCCGCACGCTCATCGGCCGGGACGCTCGGGCGCTCGTCGCGCTGCGCCGTGTCATCCCCGACCGGCTGTTCGCCACGGGGATCCGCCGGCTCGTGTCCGTGCCGCGCTCGCGTTGACACGTCCCCGGGCGCCGAATAGTTTCGGCTCCGCCGTTTCCATGGCGGAGCGGCGCCACGTCGTGGCCGAAGGGGGGCCGCGCCCCCTGCCGCGCGCTGTTTTTGTCCACTTTCGTCCCCTCAGGCTAACGAAGGCTAGCCGCTGACCGCCTCTCCTTCTCGCGCCTCGCGACGGCGAGGTCAGGCCGGCAGCATCACCGAGGTCCCGGAGGAAACACCATGTCCCGCTCAGCACGCAGCATCCTGCCGCTCCTTCGCTCGCTCCTCCTGGGGGCCGCCACCGCGTCGTCGATGGCGCTCTCCGCAGGGATCGTCGCCGGGTGCGCCGACGAGAACGACCCCGAGACGCACGTCAAGCGGCTCGACGACCCGGCGACGGTTACCCCCTCGGTCAACCGGCTCGTCCAGTTCTTCGAGGACGCGATGACCCGCGACAACAAGGACCGGAACGGCCCGACCGTGAAGCCGCTCCTCGACAAGATCATCGAGCCGATGACGCAGCGGTGCGTGGCCGGCGACCTCGACGAGCGGACGAACTCGAAGCTCATCAAGTTCATCTCCGACACGCGCGACCCGCGCGGCGACGCCTGCCTCATCAAGGCGCTCAAGGACTACAAGCCCGAGTCGACCGAGGAGGACGTCCGCTGGGCCGTGCGCGGCCTCGGGGCGATGAAGTCGGAGAAGGCCGCCGAGCCGCTCATGGCCGTCTTCACGAAGCTCCAGCACGGCAAGCCGAAGGGCTCCACGATCTCGCGCGACGTGCACGACGCGATGATCGAGATCAACAGCAAGTCGTGGGAGGACGGGCTCATCACGATGCTCGGGCGTCCGATCAACGATCCGAAGGACGTCGCCACGATGCGGAACGAGCTGTTCTGGCAGATCACCGCGGCCGAGCTGCTCGGCTGGCAGCGCAGCGAGAAGGCGGTCGTGCCGCTGCTCAAGGTGGTGCTGTCGCCGATCAAGGCGGACGCCGCCGCGACGGCGATCCTCGCGCTCACGAAGATCGGCAAGCCCGCGATCGAGCCGGCGATCCAGCTGCTCAAGGGCGAGCACAAGGAGCTCGTCGAGTACTCGAAGGTCGAGAACCTGAAGGCCGCCGGCGACAAGCCGAGCGCGGAGCAGAAGAAGGCGGCCGAGACCGCCCACGTGGCGGCCGCCGCGCTCGTCCTGGCGACGATCGGCCGGCAGGAGTCGGTGCAGCCGCTGCTCGCCGCGCTCGAGAAGGCCGAGGACGTGCCCCGCGCCATCATCGCGCGCGAGCTCACCAAGGTGCCCAAGACGCCCGAGACCCTCGCCGCCTTCCAGGCGGCCTACGAGAAGACGCCCGCGGGCCTCGAGATGCCGCCGGCCGGCATCAACGCGCGGGTCATGCTCGCCGAGGCGGCGGGCAACTTCTTCGACGCGAGCCTCGTGCCGTGGATCGTGAAGACGGGGCTCGAGGCGCGGGGCGAGGAGGACGACGTCGCGCAGATCCGCGACGTCTCGCTCCAGACGGCGCTCAAGCTGATGAAGCCCGACCAGGTCGCCGACGTCGACCGGCTCGCGAACACCCGCACGAGCGGCGGCGGCACGGTCGGCAAGTCGATGGAGAAGGAGATCAAGCTCGCGAAGGACCTGCTGAACGGCTGCGGGACCAAGGTCGACTGCTACATCGGCAAGCTCGGGGACCCGGCGTCGCAGGCCAAGGAGACGCAGTTCCAGGGGATCAAGGCCGCCTACATGACGGGCGTCCTCGGCTCCCCCGACGTCCGGCAGCAGATCATCGACGCGCTGCCGAAGGTCTCGAACGCGGCCGTGCGCTTCGTGTCGGTCTCGGTCATCGACGCCCTGTCGCCGAAGGGCGACGCCGAGGTCGCGACCAAGCTGCAGAAGATCGTCGACGAGGGCGAGGCGTCGAAGGATCCGGAGAAGATCTCCGGCAACGCGCCCTTCAAGACGGTCATCTACCGCCTGACCGCCCGCGCCCAGTGAGCGCCGCCTTCCCGCGCGCGACCCCGGGGTCGCGCGCGGGTTGAGGAAGGTCGACGCGACCTCCTGATTCCAGATTTTCTTTGCCGAGCGCCTCCCGGGTGCGATGTTTTGCCCGAGCGCAGGGCTCCCCGGTTTTTCCTGGCATCTCCTCCGTCTTGACGGTTTACTCCGGGCCTTCCCCACGGGGCCTTCCTGGCTGAACGAACCATGATCGTGCTCGAGGTAACCCAGGGTCTCGCTGCCGGGCGCGCCTTCGAGCTCCAGGGCGAGCTCATCACGCTCGGGCGCTCTCCGGACAACCGGGTCGTGCTCGACGATCGCCACGTCTCCGGGGCGCACGCGCGCATCGTGAACGGCGCCGACGGGGTGATCCTCGAGGACCTGCGCTCCACGAACGGGACGAGCGTGGTGCGCCGGGGCGAGCGGCTCGAGCTCGGGCCCGGGCGCAGCGCGGTCGCCCTCCAGACGGACGACGTCATCGAGCTCGGCTCGGGCGACGCGGTCACCCGGATGGTGGTGAAGATCCCGGAGGAGGCCGACGACGCGCGGGTCGTCTCGATCCGGCGCCTCGACGAGATCGAGCCCGCCGCGGCGAAGATCGAGCGCGACCCGAGCGCGCTGTCGGCCATGTACGCGGCGCAGAAGCGCATCGGCGCCGCAAACGATCTCGACGAGGTGCTCGCCGAGATCGCCGACGCGGTGCTCGCCCTCGTGCCGAGCGCGACGCACGTCACGGTGGTGCTGCGCGACGACGACCAGGAGCCGGGCGCGGCGCCGGCGGCGTTCGTCCCGGTGCTGACGCGCGTCCGCTCGCCGTCGGGCCGCGGGGCGCCGCCGGCGGGGCCGGTGCCGATCACGCGCAGCGTGTACCGCAAGGTGATCAAGGAGCGGGCGGCGGTGCTCGCGGCCGACGCGCCGATCGAGGTGGGGCAGACCGAGTCGCTGATGGGCGCCTCGATCCGCAGCACGCTGGCCGTGCCGCTCTGGAAGGGCGAGGAGATCATCGGCGTGCTCCAGGCCGACAACCGGAGCGCGCCCGGGATGCTGAACGCGGGCGATCTGGAGACGCTGCTCGTGCTGGCGGCGAACGCGTCGCTCGCGGTGGCGAACGCCCGGCTGATCAAGCGGCTCGTGCTCGCCGAGGAGCGGCTCCAGAAGGAGAACAGCTTCCTCAAGGGGCGCGAGGAGAAGCGCCGGGGCGGGGGCGCGGTCGACATCATCGGCAACAGCGAGGCGATGCGCCGGGTCATCGGCCAGCTCGACAAGGTGGTCGACACGCGCGTCACGGTGCTGATCGAGGGCGAGACGGGCACGGGCAAGGAGCTCATCGCCGCCGCCGTGCACTACCGCTCCCGCCGCCGCGACAAGCTCTTCGTCGCGCAGAACTGCGCGGCGCTGGCCGAGAGCCTCCTGGAGAGCGAGCTCTTCGGCCACAAAAAGGGGTCGTTCACGGGCGCCACCGAGGAGAAGAAGGGCCTGTTCGAGATCGCCGACGGCGGCACGCTCTTCCTCGACGAGATCACCGAGACCCCGCTGTCGCTCCAGTCGAAGCTGCTCCGGGCGCTCCAGGAGGGCGAGATCCGCCCGGTGGGGGCGACGAGCCCGAAGCACGTCAACGTGCGCATCGTCGCGGCGACGAACCGGAACCTCGAGGACGAGGTGGCCAAGGGGCGGTTCCGCGAGGACCTCTACTACCGGCTCAAGGTGTTCCCGATCCGCCTGCCGCCGCTGCGCGAGCGGCGGGACGACATCCCGCTGCTCGCGGCGCACTTCCTGGAGCGCTACGCGGACGAGATCGGCAAGCCGTGCGGCGGGTTCAGCCAGCAGGCGATGGAGCTCATGGTCGCCTACGACTGGCCGGGCAACGTCCGGGAGCTCCAGAACGAGGTGCAGCGGCTCGTCATCCAGCTGGATCCGGGGGCGTTCGCGACGCCGGAGCTCTTGTCGCCGCGGATCCGGCAGGTCGAGGGGCTCGTGGCGCGCGCGGGGACGCCCAAGGGGTCGCTCAAGGAGATGATGGACGCGGTCGAGAAGTACTTCCTCCTGGAAGCGCTGCGCGGGCACAACAACAACAAGACCAACGCGGCGAAATCGCTCGGGATCACGCGCGAGGGGCTCCACAAGAAGCTGCGGCAATACGGGATCTGACGGGGGCGGGAGCGGGCGGGGGGAGAGAGCCGGGTCGCGAGGGAGCCATCGGGAGGGGGTGGCGCGCGCGGGGGTGGCGGGGGGCCCTTCCCACGAACTCGCGCCTTGTGGTGGCGATGGCCCGCTGAACGGGTAAGAGAGGACCAGGAGCGACTCGCTTCGATGCGGGCCGGCGCTCGGATTCGTGGGGCCCTTCCCCCGCCACCCCCGCGCGCGCCACCCCCTCCCGATGGCTCTTCCCGAAGCGCGGCGGGGGGAGAGCGTGAGGGCGGGGCGATGGTCGTGAGATCGAGCCTCGATATCGGCGTCGGCCACGCAAAGCGCAAGACATCGGTCCACGATGGTCCGAGGTATGGCCCTTTGTGCCTCCCCGGAGCATCGTCCCTACCCCTGCGCACGCGGGATGTCTCCTCGTCGTACGCCTGCCACCTCTGCGCCACGTCGCGTTCGACGGGGCGCCGGCCTGCACGGACTTTGTAAAGAGCTTGTACATTCCGAGCAAGTTGGTGTTACAACCGAATCTCAGGGGGGCGCGATGAGCGCATCGTCGGCGGCAGGGGTGGACCGGCGATCGACGCGGGTGGGGCGCGGCTACCGGCCTGCGCGCTGCATTCGGCCCGCCCGAGCGAACCGGCGAGAGGGGGGGACGTGAACGAGCTCGGAGACGAGCGTCTGAAGACGCGGACCGGGGAGTTCTCCTTCGACAGGGAGAACGGGGTCATCCGCTTCGATGTCGACGAGGGCGCGGTCCAGACGCTCGCCGACGCGAAGGAGAACATCGCCGCCAACGAGCGATTCAGCAGGGGCACGCCGTACCCGGTGCTGTGCGATCTCACGCGGGGCAAGGCCACGGACCTGGACGCGCGCAACTACTACGCATCCGAGGAGGCGACGCGGACATACCGCGCGATGGCGCTCCTCGGCGGGCGCCCGGTCGCGCGGATGATCGGCAACATCTTCCTCACCGTCTACGGGAAGCGCGCCAAGCCCGTTCGGCTCTTCACCGAGGAGAGGGAGGCGATTCAATGGCTGAAAGGCTTCGCTGACTGATGGGCACAGGCCCACTGGACGATCCACGCGTGGCCGAGCTCTGCGAGCTCGTGCTGCGCCTGCTCCCGGCCGAGCGGCGCGGCGCCCTGCCGCCGGCCTTCGGGGCGGATCCGCTCGATCAGGCCCTCTCCGCGCTGCGATCGCTCGCGGCCCCGCTCGCGGCGCCGCGCCCGGCCGAGGACGAGCTGAGCCAGCGGCTGGAAGAGCTCATGGAGGTCGTCGTCGCGCTCGTCGGGTTCAATTACGCCAGGAAGGCGCCTGTCAGCGACAGGAACGATCTGATCGACGGCATGGCGGCCGGGCTGAACATGCTCGGCGAGGAGCTCGCGGGCTCGACGGTCTCCAAGACGTACGTGACGGGCATCATCGAATCGATGCTCGACCTCCTCGTCGTGGCCGACGGCGACAGCGGGATCCGGAGCGTCAACCAGGCCGCCTGCGACCTCTCGGGGTATACCCGGGAAGAGCTCGTCGGCAGGCCGCTCGACGTCGTGTTCCCCGGGCTCTCGGCCGGCGCGCTCATCGACGCTGGCGGCGCGCGCGACGAGAGGGTCTGTCTGCGCAAGGACGGGCGCGCCGTCGCCGTGTCGTTCCTCGCCTCGGTCATGCGGACCGACGGCGGGCAGGTCCACGGGCTCGTCTGCGTGGCGCGGGACCTCACCGAGAGCAAGCGGGCGGACGAGGAGCGCTGGCGGCTCCGCGAGGCGGTCCACCGGCAGACGGTCCTCGTCGAGGAGCTCTCGACGCCGATCATCCCCATCACCGGCGGGATCATGGTGGTCCCGCTCGTCGGCTCGCTCGACGAGCAGCGGCTGTCGCGGATGACCGAGTCGCTGCTGCAGGCGCTCTCCGAGCGGGCCGCCAGCATGGTCATCCTCGACATCACCGGGGTGCGCACCGTGGATCAGCAGGCCGTGCACGGGCTCATCCGCTCGGTCGGCGCGGCGCGGCTCCTCGGGGCGCGGGTGCTGCTCAGCGGCATCCGCCCGGACGTGGCGAGGGCGCTCGTCGAGATCGGGGCCGACCTCGACGGGGTCGCGACGTTCGGGTCGTTGCAAGACGGGATCGTCCACGCGCTGCGGGGGGCCGCGAAGGGCCGGCTTGCCGCGGGCGCGCGCTCCGCGTGACAGAGGGTCAAAGCTCGTGCGGAGGATCCCTCCGCACGGGGAGGTCCCCCGCCGGAGAGCGTGTCAGGGTCGAGAGCAGATACGGAAAGAAGCGCCAGGAACGCCAGGAGATCTCATGTTCCCCCCGGCGTTCCTGGCGTCCTGGCGATTCCAGCGACGGATCGCTCTATTGCTTCGGATTCGCGCGCATCCGCTTCGAGATCTGCTTCCAGCGCCGCTTCTCCTCGAGCTTCGCGCGCACGTCCTGCTGCCGGGCGAGGTAGCGCCGCTCCGCCCCGAGCTTCCGGTACGCGCCGAGGCGCTCCGGATCGAGCTCGCCCTCCTCGATGGCGCGCAGCACCGCGCACCCGGGCTCGCCGTCATGGCTGCAGTCCCGGAAGCGGCAGGCCGCGGCGTGGGCCTCGACGTCGTCGAAGCCCGCGGGCGCCGCGCCGTCGTCGGACCAGAGGCCGAGCTCCCGCACGCCCGGCGTGTCGATGAGGAGGCCGCCGCCGGGCATCACGAAGAGCTCCCGGTGGGCGGTCGTGTGGCGGCCGCGCTCGTCCGACGCCCGGATCGCCCCCTCGCGCTGCACCTCCACGCCGAGCAGGCGGTTGCTGAGCGCCGACTTCCCCACGCCGGACGAGCCGACGAGGGCGATGGTCTCCCCGGCCCCGATCTCGGCGCGGAGCGCGTCGAGTCCGGCGCCGGACAGGGCGCTGACCAGCGCGACCGGCGCGGCGGGCGCGACCTCCCGCGCGGCGTCGATGAACCGCCCCGGATCGGGGCAGACATCCGCCTTGTTGAGGACGAGCACCGGGCGGGCGCCGCTGTCGATGACCGCCTCGATGTACCGCTCCAGGCGGCGCACGTTGAAGTCGGCGTTCAGCGACGTGACGATGAACACCTTGTCGACGTTCGCCGCGAGCACCTGCGCCTCCATCGCGGGGCCCGCGGCCTTGCGCCGCAGGCACGTATTCCGCGCGAACGTGTGCACGATGTACGCGGGCCCGGCGCCGTCGCCGGGCCTGAGCCCCACCCAGTCGCCGACGGTGGGCAGCGCCGCGCGGCCCGCGGCCTCGTGCGCGAGGCGCCCGCTGACCACCGCGAGGCGCGGGCCGTCCGCGGTCTGCACGTGGTGCCGCGAGGCGGAGGCGAGGAGGACGCGCGCCGGCTGCACGGCCTCCTCCAGGGACGCGAGCTGGCTCGCGAAGAAGGGAGTCCATCCGAGCCCGATCAGATCGGGCCGCGGTTCGTTCTGCGATGACGGATCAACGGAAAAATCGGAGTCGATATGCATGACGGACGAGCGCTCCATGGCGTTCGGCCGCGCGGCGCGAGCTGCGGCGCGCGGCGATCGACGGACAAGGGCGCGGCGGCGCGCAAGCGCGCCCGCGCCGGCCATTCCACGCGCGGGGCCGCCGCGGGGCGGAGCTCGTCGACCGTCAGGACGTCACGCCGGAGGGCGCGCCCGGCCAGGGCGGATGCCCTGCGAGGCGCGCGCAGCGCAGGACGAACGCGCGCCGATCAGGGCGCGCGCACGCCTTCACGACAGCGTGGAGACGAGCTCAGCTGGCCGCGGCGGAGACGACGGCGGCGGCGCAATGGGTGTGCTGTGTATTCCCACTCATGACCCGACCTCCGTGTTCGGCTCACGTCACAACGACGCGGCAGCGCCTAGAATCCGCCAGCCCCGCCCCGCCGTCAAGCGCCTCCTGCTCTGCCCGGCCGCATCGCCCCAGGCACTTCACCTCGCCACCGCCGCCACCGCCACCACCGCCACCACCCCGCGCGCGTGCGGCCGTGGTCGGTGTCCGACCACGGCCGACAGCTGGCCGACAATTTTCGGTCGGCCGGTGGTTGGTGCACCGACGAGGCCGGACCTCTGGGGCCTCTGGGGCGTGGAGCGGGCCGTGACCGCGCCGGAGGTTGCGAGGAGGCCCTCGCCGCACTAGGGTCCTCCGCTCCATGCCCACAAACTTCGAGCTCGTCTCCGATTTCAAGCCGTGCGGTGACCAGCCTCGCGCGCTCCAGGAGATCTGCTCCGCTTTCGAGCAGGGCGAGACCTTCCAGGTCCTCCTCGGCGTCACGGGCAGCGGCAAGACGTTCACCGCCGCCAAGGTGATCGAGAAGCTGCAGAAGCCGACCCTCATCATGGCGCCGAACAAGACGCTGGCGGCCCAGCTCTACGGTGAGATGAGGGAGCTCTTCCCCAACAACGCCGTCCACTATTTCGTCAGCTACTACGACTACTACCAGCCCGAGGCCTACGTCCCGACGAGCGACACGTACATCGAGAAGGACGCGATCATCAACGACGCGATCGACCGCATGCGCCACGCGGCGACGCACGCGCTGCTCTCGCGCCCGGACGTGATCATCGTCGCCTCGGTGAGCTGCATCTACGGCATCGGCTCGGCCGAGAGCTACCACGGGCTCCTGATCAAGCTCGAGCGCGGCACCGAGATCCGCCGCGACGAGCTCCTGCGGCGGCTCGTCGACATCCAGTACACGCGCAACGACGTCGACTTCCACCGCGGCACGTTCCGCGTCCGCGGGGACGTCGTCGAGATCTTCCCCGCCTACGAGGAGTCGCTCGCGATCCGGGTCGAGTTCTTCGGCGACGAGATCGAGGCGATCAAGGAGGTCGACCCCGTCCGCGGCAAGGTGGTAGGCCAGCTCGACCGCTACGCGGTCTTCCCCGGCTCCCACTACGTCACCGAGCAGCAGCAGCTCCGGCTCGCGATCCAGGCGATCCGGGAGGAGCTGCGCGAGCGCATCGACTTCTACGACAAGGCCGTGCGCTTCCTCGAGAAGCAGCGGATCGAGCAGCGCACGATGTACGACCTCGAGATGCTGGAGCAGATGGGGTTCTGCAACGGCATCGAGAACTACTCGCGCCACCTCTCGGGCCGGAAGCCCGGCGAGCCCCCGCCCACGCTGATCGACTATTTCCCGAAGGATTTCCTCCTCATCATCGACGAGTCGCACCAGACCGTCCCGCAGGTCGGGGCGATGTTCCGGGGGGACCGGGCGCGGAAGGAGACGCTCGTCGAGTACGGGTTCCGGCTCCCGAGCGCGCTCGACAACCGGCCGCTCAAGTTCGAGGAGTTCGAGCAGCACTACGCCCAGGTCCTCTTCGTGAGCGCGACGCCCGGCGACTACGAGCTGCAGAAGTCGGCCGGCGCGGTCGTCGAGCAGATCATCCGGCCGACCGGGCTCATCGATCCGCAGATCCACATCCGGCCGGTGTCCGGGCAGGTCGACGACCTGCTCGCGCGCATCCGGGATCGGGTGAGCCGCGGCGACCGCGTGCTCGTCACGACGCTGACCAAGCGGATGGCCGAGGATCTGACCGAGTACTACACCGAGCTCGGCATCCGGGTCCGGTACCTGCACTCGGACGTCGACACGCTCCAGCGCGTGGAGATCCTCCGCGATCTCCGGCGCGGCGAGTTCGACGTGCTGGTCGGCATCAACCTCCTGCGCGAGGGGCTCGATCTGCCGGAGGTGTCGCTGGTCGCGATCCTCGACGCCGACAAGGAGGGCTTCCTCCGGAGCCCGCGCTCGCTCATCCAGACGATCGGCCGCGCCGCCCGCAACGTGCACGGCGAGGTCGTGATGTACGCCGATCGCATCACCGACGCGATGAAGCGCGCGATGGACGAGACGACCCGGCGGCGCGCGATCCAGGAGGCGTACAACAAGGAGCACGGCATCACGCCGGCCACGGTGAAGAAGGCGATCCTCGACCTGTCGCCCACGTCGGGCACGCGCGACTACTACGCCGTGCCGAAGGGCCCGGCGAAGCCCGCGGCCGAGGCGGCGCGCGCCGCGATGGACCTTGTCGACCAGATCGACGCGCTCCGGCAGGAGATGTTCGCGGCGGCGGAGAACCTCGAGTTCGAGAAGGCGGCGCGGCTGCGCGACCAGCTCCGCCAGCTCAAGGCCCAGCAGGGCGACGGGGAGGCGGGCGTCGCGCGCGAGGCGGCCGAGGAGAAGCCGGCGCGCTCCGGGCGAACGGCGAGCCGGCGGGGCGCGGCGGCGGGCGCCAAGCCGAACGGCGGGCGCGCGGGCGCGGGGGCGAGCGGCGGCGGGCGCGCGAGCGCGGGCGCGGGGGCGAGCGGCGGCGGGCGCGCGGCGGCGGCGCGGGGACGCGGGCGATACCGGTGACGGCGACGGAGCCCGGCTCCGCGGCGACAGGCGCTCTTCCGGGCTTCCGGACGTCGCGGGGGATCGGCGTCGACCCTGCGGCGCGGCCCTGATAAGGGGCGCGCGATGGCCGCCTCCGATCCCATCCTCGTCACCGTCACCGGCAGGGACCTCCCGGGCATCACCGCCCGGCTCACCGGCGTCCTCAGCGACATCGGCGCCACGCTGCTCGACATCGAGCAGGTGGTGGTGCACGGCAACCTGAACCTCGCGCTGCTCGCGCTCTTCCCGGAGACGCGCAGCGGGCTCAAAGAGCTCCTGTTCGCGGCGAAGGAGCTCGGCGTGGCGCTCGACTTCAAGCCCCTCGACGGCGGCGCGCCGCCGCGCGCCCCGGGGAGCCGCTACGTGGTGACGGCCATCGGGCGGGAGCTCGGCGCGAAGCAGCTGCACGACGTGGCCTCCACGCTCGCGCGCCACGGCGCGAACATCGAGAAGATCGCGCGCCTGTCGGTCGAGCGCCTGTCGTCCGTGGAGATCCAGGTGCTGCTCCAGCGCGAGGAGGAGGCCGACGCGCTCAAGCGGGCCCTCCTGGCGCTCGCCATGCAGAACAGCTTCGACCTCGCCCTGCAGCGCGAGGGCCTCTTCCGCCGGAGCAAGCGGCTCGTCGTGATGGACATGGACTCGACGCTCATCCGCATCGAGGTCATCGACGAGCTCGCGCGCGAAAAGGGCGTGGCGGAGCAGGTCGCGAAGATCACCGAGCGGGCGATGCAGGGGGAGATGGATTACGACGAGTCGCTCCGCCAGCGGCTCTCGCTGCTCCGCGGCCTCGACGTCGGCGTGCTCCGGAAGCTCGCCGCCGAGCTCCCCATCACCGAGGGCGCCGAGACGCTCGTCCGCGTGCTGAGGCGGCTCGGCTACCGGACCGCGGTGATCTCGGGCGGCTTCTCGATCGCGGCGGAGGCGCTCAAGGCCCGGCTGGGGATCGACTACGCCTACTCGAACTCGCTGGAGGTCGAGGGCGGGAAGCTCACCGGCCGGGTGACCGGGCCCATCGTCAACGCGCAGCGCAAGGCGGAGCTGCTCGAGACCATCGCGCAGGCCGAAGGCGTGCTGCTCGATCAGACCATCGCCGTGGGCGACGGCGCCAACGACCTCCTGATGCTCCAGCGCGCCGGGCTCGGCGTCGCGTTCCGCGCGAAGCCCAAGCTGCGGGAGGCCGCGGACACGTCGCTGTCCGCGAGCGGCCTCGACGCCATCCTCTTCCTGCTCGGCATCACCGAGCGCGAGCTCCTGGAAGTGGCGTGAGCGGCGCCTGCCGCGACAGACGAACCGGCCCGCCAGGCTGAACCGGTTCAGCGGACACGGCGTCCGCCGGGGGCGGAGGCGGCTCCCCCATCCCCCGCGCGGCGGATCTCGGCGCGCCGACCGGGACGCCGCGCGGGGGGGCAGCGGGCCCCCTCGCCCGCGGCGCCTGCGCTGGGAGGGGGTGTGGGAGCGGCTGCGCAGGCCTCGGGCGGCGCGCGGCCCTGCGCGGCGCGAGGCTCGCCCGCGGGCCGCCGTGCTATCCAAGCGGGGCCATGCGGCGGAGCAGGTCCACACGAGAGGCGCGCTCCACCGGCTGGAGCGGAGGTGAGGCGTGAAGCGTCCGACGATCACGGACATCGCGTGGCGTGCCGGGGTGTCCAAGGGAGCGGTCTCCTATGCGCTGAACGGCAGGCCCGGCGTGTCGGAGCCGACGCGCGAGCGGATCCTCGCCATCGCGGCGGAGCTCGGCTGGCAGCCGAGCAACGCGGCGCGCGCGCTCTCCGACGGCCGGGCCAGCGCCGTCGGCCTGGTCATCGATCGGCCCGCGCACACGCTCGGCATCGAGCCGTTCTTCATGCAGCTCATCTCGGGCATCGAGGCGGAGCTGTCCGAGAAGGCGGAGGCGCTGCTGCTCAAGGTGACCGACGATCGCGCGGCCGAGCTGGAGACGTACCGCCGCTGGTGGGCGGAGCGGCGGGTGGACGGGGTGATCCTGGTCGATCTCTGCGAGGGCGATCCGCGCGTGAAGCTGGTCGAGGAGCTGAAGCTCCCGGCGGTGGTGGTCGGCGGGCCGACGGGCAAGGGGCGGCTCTCCGGCGTGTGGAGCGACGACGCGAGCGCGATGCGCGCGGTGGTCGACTACCTGGCCGCGCTGGGGCACCGGTCGATCGCGCGGGTCGCCGGCCCCGCGGAGTTCATGCACACCGCGCTGCGCACGAAGGCGTTCAGCGCGGCCGCCCGCCAGCGGCGGATCGAGCGCGTGCAGACGGTCCACGCGGACTACACGGGCGAGGCGGGGGGTCAGGCCACGCGGCGGCTGCTCGCGGGGGCCACGCCGCCCACGGCCATCGTCTTCGACAACGACGTGATGGCCGTGGCCGCGCTCGCCGTCGCCCAGGAGATGCGGGTCCCCGTGCCCGAGCGCCTCTCGATCGTGGCCTGGGACGACTCGGCGCTGTGCCAGCTCGTGCACCCCGCCCTGACCGCGGTGCGCCGCAACATCGCCGAGCACGGCTCCCGCGCCGCCGCGCTGCTCCTCCGCCTGGTGGCCGGCGAGCCGATCGACGACGTCGAGTGCAGCGCGCCGACGCTCGCGACCCGGGGCAGCACCGCGCCGCCCCCCCGCGCCTGATCCGGCCCGGCGCCGCCGCCGGTGCGTTCCTCCCTTGCGGAGCGCATACTGAACCGATTAAGTAGCGTGATCGGGACGTGAGGACTATGCATCGCAATTTCGCCAAAGTCGCTGTTCGTCAACAGGCCGTCGCCTGGCTCGGGGCCAATTTCTGGTCGAGGCGCGGCGGCCCGCTCATGTGGCAGAGCTACGATCCGGCCCTGGTCCGCGAGGAGCTCCGGGTGCTCGCCGAGCACGGCCTCACGATGACGCGGTCGTTCTTCTACTGGCCCCACTTCATGCCGGAGCCCGACCGGATCGACGAGGGCTGCGCGGAGCGCTACGGCGATTTTCTCGAGGCGCACGTGGAGGCGGGGATGACCACCATTCCGACCCTCCTCGTCGGCCACATGTCCGGCGAGAACTGGGACCCGGTCTGGCGGCGCGGGCGCGATCTGTACGGGGACGTGTGGATGGTGGCCCGGCAAGCGTGGTTCGCCGAGCAGATGGCGCGGCGCTTCGCGGGCCACCCGGCGGTGACCGGCTGGCTCGTCTCCAACGAGATGCCGATCTACGGCGAGCGCGAGCGCTCGGTCCGCGAGACGGTCACGAGCTGGGCGAGCCTGGTCGTGCAGGGATTGCGGGCCGGCGGGGCGAGCGAGCCGATCTCGATCGGCGACGGCGCGTGGGGCATCGAGGTCACCGGCAACGACAACGGGTTCTCGGTGCGCGACCTCGGGGCGCTCGTCGATTTCCTCGGCCCGCACGTGTACCGCATGGAGAACGACCTGGTCCGCCAGCACTACGGGGCGGCGTTCATCTGCGAGCTCACGGGCTTCCTCGGCAAGCCGGTCGTGCTGGAGGAGTTCGGGGTGTCCTCGAGCTTCGTCTCCGACGAGAACGCCGCGCACTACTACCGGCAGGTCCTCCACAACACCCTGCTCGCCGGCGCCACCGGCTGGATCGGCTGGAACAACACCGATTTCGACCTCATCGACCAGGATCCCTACCGGCATCACCCGTTCGAGCTCCATTTCGGGCTGACGACGACCGAGGGCCGCCCCAAGCCGCAGCTCGAGGAGATGGCGCGCTTCGCCCGGGTGCTCGCCGACATCGACGTCCTCGGCTGCGAGCGAGAGCCGGCCGACGCGGCGCTGATCGTGCCGTCGTACCTGGAGGGCGCGTTTCCGTTCACTGAGGCCGAGGATCGCAGCTACCTGTTCACGACGCTGCGGCAGGCCTACATCGCCGCGAAGGAGGCGGATCTGCCGGTCGGGCTGACCCGCGAGCGGGACGGGATCGCCGAGGACTGCCGGCTGTATCTCCTGCCGTCGGCCAAGCAGCTGACGGCGCCCAGCTGGCATCTCCTGGAGCGGCTGGCCTCGGGCGGCGCGGTGGTCTACGCGTCGTACTCCCACGGCACGCACGGGTCGCAGCGCGGGCCGTGGTACGCGCACCTCAACGCGATGTTCGGCGTCGAGCATCAGCTGCGCTACGGGATGGTCGATCCGATCGAGGACGATCGCGTGCAGCTCACCTTCGAGCGCGGGTTCGGCACGATCGCGGAGGGCACAACGCTCGCGTTCCCGGTCGCCGGCACCGAGCACAGCCGCGCTTACCTGCCGGTGCGGCCCCGGGGCGCGGAGGTCGTCGCGGTCGACCAGCGCGGCCGGCCGGCGCTGCTGCGGCGCCGGGTCGGCAGCGGCAGCGTCGTGCTCTGCACCTACCCGATCGAGCACTTCGCCGCGGCGACCCCGCGGGTCAACCCGGAGCCGACCTACCGCCTTTACGACGCGCTCGCCGCGCTCGCCGGCGTGCGTCGGCCGGTGACCGTGGACGACCCGCGCGTCGCGGCCGACACCCTGCGCCACCGGGACGGCCGGCGCTTCGTGTTCCTGGTCAGCCAGGCCGACGCGCCGCTCTCGGTCAAGCCCGTCGCGGCCTCGGGCCACCTGACCGAGCTGGGCGGCAAGTCCAGGGTCCACGCCGTGGAGCTCGCGCCGTACGACGTGCGCATCCTCGAGCTGCGGGCCTGAACCGGGTGAGCGCGGGGCCGCCTGCCCTCGTCTCGCGCTGACCCATCGAGAGGTCCACTCCACGCCAGAGCCGCTCTCCTGCGGGCCGACGTCGCTATCGCGCCCAGCCCAACCATTGAGGCGTCCTGCATGGCATTCGCTCCATCCGTTGGTGATGGCCGCAAAGTAGGCCGGCGCCGCGAGGCCGCGGCAGCCCTGAGGCGCGCGCCCGCGGCTCAGTACCAGCGCGGCGTGCCGCAATCGACGTGCAGGTGGTCCCGGTGGCTCGCATCGAAGTCCGGCCCGAGGACGCGCGCGGCCGCCCCCTCGGCGCGGAGGCGGCGGGTCACGCCCCGGAGAAAGTGCCCCTCGCGGGTGGTCGGGTCGCTCCCGTAAAGCACGTAATCGCGGAGCACGCTGATCGCGCGCCCGCGCTTCGGCGAGAAGCGCGAGATATCGAATGCATTGCCGAACGAGTGCTCGCTCAGCCCCTCGCTCCACCTACGCATCCTGCCGACGACTTCCCTGCAGGCGTAGCTCCCCAGGGTGCTGATGCGGGCGATCGGCGAGCCCAGGTGCGTCTCTGCCTCTTCCTGGATCACGCGCTCGATATCGGCCAGCCGGAGGGCGAGCGAGCAATCGACCTGCAGCGGCGGCGAGTAAACGATGCCGGTCGGGCCGCGCGTCAGCAGCACGCCGTGCGGGATGCCGCACCCCTTCTTGTTGGGCTTCGCGACGTCCGGCAGCGCCTGGAACCGCGCGCCGGATTGCTTGAGCGCGTCGCGGCAATCCGCGCCTGCGGCCGCGGCGATGTGGTTCCACTGGCGCTGCGCCCGCGGCGGCCGCTCGCGCAGGCCGGCGGCGTCGGCGAGCTGCTCGACCCAGGGGCCGGCCCATCCCGGCGACGCCGCCGGTGACGCCGCGGGAGCTCCGCCGGCGATGGCGGGCGCTGGCTCCGCCAGGGTCGGCGGCCCGCCGGCGTCCACCGGCGCTGCGCCCGCGAGGGCCGGCGCTCCGCCCGCGAGGGCCGGCGCCGGGGGCGCCATCAGCGCGGTTCCACCGAGGTCCGCGAGCGTGGGGCCGCCGGGCGAGCAGGACAGCGCGGAGATCACCGCCGCCGCAACGAGCCCCGCAAGAGAGCGTGCGTGCACATCGATGTCCGTACTCCAGCGGGCGACCGGCGCAAGACGCGCGATTCATCCATCTCCGCGCGACGGCCCACACCACCGCCGCACCCGCCAGCCTCGCTCCTCTCCCGCGCCGGTCGCGCTCGCCCTCGCCGGGAGCGTCCCCACGGAGGCAGCAAGATATTGTTTTAGTTCAGATTTTCTCCCTGCTTCCCGCCCTCAGGGCCCCCTCGGCTCCCCATCCCCGAGGTGCTCGCCCTCTTCCGGCGCTCGCGGCGATGCCGACCGGAGCAGGAGCAGCCCGGCCAGCGAGACGACCGCCGCTGCGGCCGTCACGCTCCACGGCAGCAGCTCTCCCTCGACGATCCCTTGCACCGACGGCGGCTTGAAATAGAGCAGCGACACCGCGAGCCCGTTGTTCAAGGCGTGCAGCAGAGCGCCGGGCAGCACCGAGCCGGTGCGGTGGCGCGCGTAGCCGAGCACGAGCCCGAGCGAGAGCGTCGGCAGGAGCCGATAAACCGAGCCGTGCGCGAGCCCGAAGAGGAGCGCCGAGACGCCGATCGCCACGGCGGGCCCGGCGCGGCGCAGCCCCGCATAGACGAGGCCGCGGAACAAGAGCTCCTCGCAGACGGCCGGCGTCACCGCGACGAGCAGGAGCACGACCAGATACGGCTGCCCGCCGAGCAGCACGAGCTCGCCGAGCTCGCGGACGAACGGCTCGGGCGGGGGGAACCACCGGAGGACGGTGCCGCCGATCGCCGCCCACGCCGACGCCCCGAGGAGCAGCGCCCCGGCGAGGCCCCGGACCGAGGGCCGCCGGAGGCCGAGCGTCGCCCGCGGCGAGTAGCCGAAGCCGGCGACCAGCGCGAGCGTCGGGGCGAGGAAGAAGCCGACCTGCGAGACCGCGAGCTGCACCGCCACGCTGGCGCGGGCGATGAGCAGGCTGCCGTAGAAGAAGAGCACCTGGACGCCCGCGAACGCCGCGAGCGAGAACCCGGCCGACGGCGCCCCGCCGGCCCGGCGCCGGAGGCCCAGCACCGCGCGCGCCGACTCCTGGCCGCCGAGCAGCACGTTCTCGCGCTCGAAGACGCGCGCCGCGAAGAGGAGCGCGAGGCAGGCGTAGAGCGCCGAGGAGAGGAGCGCCGTGAACAGGAGATCGACCGGCGCCTCCCCAACGAACAGCGCCTTGATCAGCACCGCGATGTTGAGGACCGGGGCGTAAGCCGTCCACGGGTTGAGCTCGACCACCGGCAGGGCCGTGATGCCGGCGAGCAGCGAGAGCGGCAGGTACGCCGGCATGAGCGCGTTCTGGCCGTCCTTGAAGTCCTTCGCGAACACGGCGAGGGCGAGGAACAGCGCCGAGAACAGGAGCGTGACCGGCACGAGCAGCGCGAACGTCAGCGCGAAGATCCAGGGGTCGACGACCATCACGTCCGGCAGCATCCGGCTCACCGTGAGCGACAGGCTCACCACGTTGCCGAGCGCCGTGAGCAGCGAGATGATCCACACGGCCAGGAACTTCCCCGAGATGATCTCGATAGATCGCACCGGCGCGCAGAGCAGCGTCTGCATCGTGCCGCGCTCCTTCTCGCCCGCCGTGAGGTCGATCGCCGGAAGGAAGCTGCCGAGGAGCGACATCAGGATCAGCATCATCGGCATCATCGAGCCGAGGATCTGGCCGACCTTGCGGCTGTCCTCCGCGACGTCGCGCGGCACGACGTCGTAGGCGATCGAGAACCCCTCGGGCAGTCCGCGCGCGGCCTCGCGCTCGGCGACGATGGCGCCGCGGGCGCGCCGCAGCGCGGCCGCGAGGCGCGCCTCCGCCGTGGCCGAGTCGGCGCGCACCGAGTCGAAGTAGATCGCGACGGCGCCCTTCCCGCCGCGCCCGAGCTCGGCCCCCAGCGACGGCCACGGGACGAGCACCGCGTCGACCTCGCGCGCGCTCACCGCGGCGCGCGCCGCGGCCAGCACGGGGTTGTCCGGCTCGATCCACCTCGGCCGCGGGTCCTCGGCCCCGGGCGCCCCCTCCTCGGCTCGCGGCGGAGGGTCCGCCGGCGGCGCGAGCGCCCCGGAGAGGAGCCCCTCGCGCACCTCCGGCGGCGCGCCGGCCCACGGCGCGAGCTCGAGCTTCGCCGCCGACGAGAGCCGCGTCGAGAGGCCCTCGGCCAGCTCGCCCCACACCGCGATCCGCGACGAGCGCGCCTCGCGCGCCGCCGCCTCCGAGCCGACGAGCTTGCTCATCGCGAGCGCGAAGAGCGGATAGAGGAGGATCGGCACGAGGACGAGGCGCACGAGGGTGCGCCGGTCCCGCAGCGACTCGACGAGCTCCTTGCGCAGGATGGTCCAGACGATGGCGAGCCTCACCGCGCGGGCCCTCCCGGAGCAGGCGCGCCGGCGCTCCCCGACCCGTCGCGCGCCTCGCGCGGGCGGCTCCGCTCCACGTGGTACAGGAAGGCGTCGGTCAGGTTCGCGGTGGCGGTGCGCTCGAGGAGCTCCGGCAGCGCGCCGCTGTCCGCGATGCGCCCCTCGTGCAAGAGGGCGATCCGGTCGCACAGGTACTCGGCCTCGCCCATGATGTGCGTCGAGAAGAGGACCGCCCTGCCCGCGGCGCGCTCGCGCCGGATCGACTCGACGATGAAGCGGCCGCTGATCACGTCGAGCGCGGTCGTCGGCTCGTCGAGGATGAGCACCTCGGGCTCGTGGAGGAAGGCGCGCGCGATGTTGGCGCGCTGCTTCTGCCCCGCCGACAGCGTGCTGCACGGCCGCGAGGCGAACGCGTCCATCTCGAGGTCGGCCACGAGCGCGTCGATGCGGCGCGAGAGCGCTGCCTCGCCCATGCCGTACAGCCGGCCGAAGTAGCGGAGCACCTCGCGGGGCGTGAGCCGCTGGTAGAGCTGGGTGTCGCCCGAGAGGAAGCCGATCCGCTGCTTCGCCTCGAGCGGCCTCGCGGCGAGGTCGACGCCGCCGACGAGGACGCGCCCGGCGGTCGGCGACAGGATGCCGGCGAGCATCCGCAGGGTCGTCGTCTTGCCCGCGCCGTTCGGCCCGAGCAGGCCGACGATCTCCCCGGGGTGCACGGCGAGGTCGATCCCCTCCACGGCCGTGAAGTCGCCGTACCGCTTCACCAGCTGCTCGGCGCGGAGTGCGGCGCGCATGACGGCACGTCCTATTCGGTCCGCGGCGGGGCGCAAAGCGCCGGTCTCTCGATGGGGCCGCCGCGCAAGGCGGCGCCGGCACGCGCGAGCGCCCTGCTCACGCCGCCCGCCCCCCGCCTGCCCTGTTCCGCGGCGCCGCCCCTCGACGTCCGCCGCGGACCCCCTAGACTACCCTGAAAACGCATGTCGCCAAGCACACCTTCCATGCCCTACCGCAACCGCACGACGTCCGAGCCGGTGCAGTGCCCCTGCGGACACGGCCGTGATCACTACATGGTGAGCGCCGAGGCGGAATACCGCGTCGTGGGGTACATCCAGCTCGCGTTCGGGATTTCGGCGCGGCCGACGAAGGTGAAATACCGGTGCCGTCGCTGCGACACGGTGTTCTCGACAACGACCGATCCGGCGGTCCTCGACAGGCACTATTGACGCGCGGCGGCGGGTGCTCATGAACGACACATGGCTGGCCGCCCCCCGCGGCCCGGGGGCTCCATGAAGGGCCGCGTCCTCATCGTCGCCGGGTCCGACTCGGGCGGCGGCGCCGGCATCCAGGCGGATCTCAAGGCGGTCACGGCGCTCGACGCGTACGGCGCGACCGCGATCACCGCGCTCACCGCGCAGAACACCCGCGGCGTCGCCGGCGTGTTCCCGGTGCCGCCCGACTTCATCGGCCGCCAGATGGAGCTCGTGCTCGACGACATCGGCGCCGACGCGATCAAGACCGGCATGCTCCACTCGGCCGAGGTCATCGACGAGGTCGCGCGCGTCTACGAGCGCCTCGGCCGCGGCGCGCCGCTCGTGGTCGACCCCGTGATGGTCGCCAAGGGGGGCGCGCGCCTCTTGAAGCCCGACGCCGAGGGCGCCCTGCGCGGCCGGCTTTTGCCGCTCGCCGCGCTGCTCACGCCGAACATCCCCGAGGCCGAGGCGCTGACCGGCACGGTCATCGACAGCGTGGACGCGATGCGCCGCGCCGCCGCGCAGCTGCTCTCCATGGGCCCGCGCGCCGTGCTGCTGAAGGGGGGCCACCTCCCTGGCGCCGTCGTCGTCGACGTCCTCCGGACCGCGCCCGAGCCCGGCGCCTCCGGGCACCCCGGGGGGGAGCAGCTGTTCGAGGATGCGCGCATCGAGACGCGCGCGACCCACGGCACGGGCTGCACGCTCGCCTCGGCCATCGCCGCCGGCCTTGCCCAGGGCCTCGCCCTCGTCCCGGCGATCGCGCGTGCGCGCCGCTACCTCCGCGAGGCGATGCGCGCCGCGCCGGGGCTCGGCCACGGCCACGGCCCGCTGAACCACGCCCACACGGCGCGGCCGTTCTCCTGAACAGCGCGCCGGGCGGCGCCCTCCTGTGAACAACGCGCCGGGCGGCGCCCCTCCCGCGGGCGGGCGCCGCGGGCGGCCACGCGCAGCCGGCCGCCGCGCGCGGTCGGCCGCGCCGGCGGGCCCGCGCCGGCGGCCGTGGCGGCCGTGGCGGCCGTGGCGGCCGCGTGCCGGCGGCCTGACAGCGCCCCGCGCCGCGCCGAACGGGCAAGCCGCAGCGCATGTGCAACGACTCGTTGCGCCCGGGGCTCGAATGGACGACCCTGCGCGCAGTCCGTATCGGCGTGCCGGCGGTTCAGCTTCGGCGCCGGCGCGGAGCTCTTCCTCACCCTTCGTGCGCCCGTGGCCGTGACCAAAGATCCCCTCCCTCCCATCGACGTCGGAACGGTCATCAACGACCGGTACGAGGTCCTGAAGAGCATCGGCAAAGGCGGCATGGGCGAGGTGTTCTTGGCCTTCGATCGCCTGACCCAGCAGCAGGTGGCGCTCAAGGTGGTGCCCGAGGCCTCCGCCATGCCGGGCGACGACGAGGCGCTGCGGCAGGAGGTGATCCTCGCCCAGAAGGCGCGCCACCCGAACGTCTGCCGCGTGCACGACCTCGCGCCGAGCCCGTGGGGGCCCATCCTCGTGATGGAGTACATCCCCGGGCAGACGCTCCACAACCACATCCGCAAGCGCAAGACGTCCGGCGGCTTCAGCGCCGACGAGTTCCGCAAGATCTCGACCGACGTCTGCGCGGGGCTCGCCGCGATCCACCAGCAGGGGCTCGTGCACGGCGATCTGAAGCCCGGCAACGTGATGGTCGCCGACGATCGCGCCGTCATCCTCGACTTCGGCTTCGCGAAGGAGCGCGCGCGCGCGGCCGTGCGCAAGCCGGGGGCGCCGCCGGACGGCGGCACGCCTCACTACATGTCGCCGGAGCGGCTGCGCAGCGGCGGCGCGAGCCCCGAGGACGACGTCTACGCCGCGGCGCTGACGCTCTGGGAGATGTGGACCTGCCGCGTCCCCGAGCCCGGCTACAAGCCGCGGCTCAAGACGATGAAGCAGCAGATCACGTTCGACGTGCCCGCCGCGCTGACGAACGACGAGATCAGGCAGATCTTCCGCGCGCTCAACCCGGATCCGCAGATGCGCCCGCAGGCGCGGCACATGCGGTTCTTCAACCCGACGCAGACCACGACCGCGCCGATCCAGCTGCCGCGCGAGCGCATCGATCCCGGACCTGCGCCCGGGCGGGCCATCAAGACGCAGTTCACCCCCGGCGCGCAGTCGCTGCTCATCACGTACGCCACGAACGCGCCCGACAGCGTCGCCACGCTGTTCCCGCTGCAGAAGCCGGTGCTCTCGATCGGCCGCCGCAGCGATCAGGATCTCGTCCTGGCCGAGGCGACCGTCTCCGGGTCGCACGCGCTCCTCCGCTGGCAGACGGGCTCGTGGCTGGTCGAGGATCTGAACAGCACGAACGGCACGTACGCGGACTTCCCGTTCGAGCGCAAGGCGCAGGTCTCGCTGCTCCACGGGGCCGAGGTGCAGCTCGGGGAGTGCCGCCTCATGGTGGTCACGTTCGGACCGGACTCGCCGCACCACGACAAGGCGAAGCGCTACCTCGCGCGGCGCGACGGCCTCACGGGGCTCCTCGTGCGCGAGCACCTGATGAAGGCCATCGACGAGGACGGCTTCTTCGCCGAGTGGGCCGAGGTGCCGATGCAGATCGCGCGCTTCGAGCTCCGCGGCCAGAACGGCCTCGTGAGCCTGCGGCCGACGATCCTCGAGATGCTCGCGCTGCGCAAGGCGGCGCTCCAGGTCGTCGACCTGACCCAGACGCTGCTGCTCAGCCTGACGCCGGCCGCGGCCGGGCGCACCGGCCCGCTCACGTTCGTCGTCTCGATCGTGGGTCCCAACCTGGACGAGGCCCAGCACGTGGTCGAGCAGGTCGTCGCGCAGGTGCAGGGCACTCTCCCCGAGACGCTCGAGCTGACCGCGACGCTCGTGAAGTGCGAGCCGGGTCGCCCCGCCCGCACGCTGATCGACTGACGGCGGACGGCCGCGCCGCCGAGCCGTTCGATCGCGTGGAGGGCGATCTCGGCGTCGCCGGCGCCGTCGCGGTCGCCGCAGGATCGCGGCCGCCTAGCCGTCCTCCGCGCCGCGGGGCCGTCCCGCGGCCGCGCGCTCCGTCGGAGATGCGGCGCTCGTCACGCAGCCGCGCAGCCGCCGGCGCGAGCGCACGCTCGCCGGCAGCTCGCGCGCGACTGGACCGCTCCGGCGCTGGAGCGGCGAGCGATCACAGGGACGAGCCGCTGCAGGACTCGCCCGGAGCGGCGGCGTGGTCGAGCACCACCTCGCCGGACAGCTTCCGGGCGTCGATCTCCCCCTGCCAGATGAGCTCCGCGCTGCCCTGCGCGTCGACGACGTCGCGCAGCAGCCGCACGTAGACCTTGCGCGGGGCGACCTCGGGGATCGAGACCGCGAAGTCGAACGCGCAGACCGAGTCGCACCGCGGGTTCGCCGCATCGGGCTCATCCCTCTCGGTGATCTCGTAGATGCTGTCGATCCGGTCCACGTGCATCGCACGCTGGCCGCAACAGTTGAGCAAGAGCCGGCTGTCCGCGACCTTCAGGGAGCCGGTCGACGGATCGTAGCGCCAGCGCAGCACCTCGGCGCCGCAGTAGCTCTCCTCCCCCTCGACGGCGAGCCTCCGCTCCGGATCCACGAATCCGCCGGCCTCGCTCACGGTCCCGACCTGCGCGGGCTCCGTCTCCAGACACGCGCTCAGAAGAACCAACGATCCAACCGTTGCAAGCGCCCTGCAGGCCCCCACGTACTTCATGCCCCGACGTCCTTGGCTATCCCGCCCCACTGTTAAAATACGCCCAAAATGAAGAAGCAGGGGCTTCGATAAGAATTCGCGATCCGTTTCCGCGGCACATGCCCCGGATTCAGTCGCAGGCAGACGTGGGTAGGTGGCGCATGCACGCTGCACCCCGGAGCAGCTGCACGCACATTCGGGTGTGATCTACGCGTTCTTGGAATAAGAGTCCAGGTGAAAGTGGCAGAGTACGCTCGGTCGTCTGACCTTGGCCGTCATGGTCGGTCGACGTGCTCCACCATCCCACCTTCGTCCGGTCTGTCGAGGTACGCCCCCGACCCGCCGTCAGCCGCGAGCCCGGAATCCCGGCCGCGGCGGGGCGACGCGGGCGCCGTCGTCACCTCGCGGCGACGGTCGTGCTGCGCGGGCGCGGCGAGCTCTGTTCCTGGCAGCCGGCGTCCGCGGGGGCATCGTCGAGGACGACCGCGCCCGCGGCGACCTCCAGATCGAGGGTGCCGCTCCAGACCACGGCCGGGCTGCCCTGCCGATCGACGACGTCGCGCAGCAGCTTCACGTAGATCTCGCCCCGCGGGACGTCCTGCACGCCCACCGACAGGTCGAAGGCGCACTGATCGCTGCAGCGCCCCTCGGCGTCGTCCGGCTCGTCGCGCTCGGTGACCTCGTAGAGGCTGTCGATCCTCTCGACGTGGATCGCGCGCTTGCCGCAGCAATCGAGCATCAACCGGGCATCCGCGAGCCGGAGCGTCGCCGACGGCTCATCGTACTGCCAGCGGAGCACCTCGGCGCTGCAGTAGCCCCCGTCCTCTCCCGGCGCGAGCCGCTCCTCCGGATTCCGGAAGCCCCCCTGCTCGCTGATCTTCGCCTCCTGGACCGCCTCCACCGAGCTGCAGCCACCGGCGCAGAAGGTCCAGACGATCGCGATGGCGGTCCAGATGCGGCTCGACACCATGCTCTTCTCCATGTTCGTCTCGCTGGCTGACCAGGGCGGTCTACGGCCAGTCCGGTGCAACTTTCCAGCCAACTCACCCCTGAGCAGTCCGGAGGCTAACCGCGGCCGACGCAGCGGGCCAAAGAAGCGGTGACCCAGGGGCGCGGTCTCATGGCGCTCCGCTCGCTGCGGAGACGCGCGCGCTCGCGCAGGAACGACCTGCGTAAGACGCGCTTGGGCCGAAGAAGTTGCCGGACGGAGAGCCCCTGGATCCAGCCGCGACGAGGCGCCCGCCGATCCCGCGCGCCGGACGTCCTGGCCGCGCCCGCCGCGGCGCGACGCGCGGCGTGCCGTCCGCTGGAGCGGGAGGCCGACCGTGCGGGACGCCTTGCCACAGCGTGTGCAGCGTCCGCACGCTGCGCGCCCGGTCTACACGCCGCCGCCGGGCTCGGCTCCGTGGAGCTCGTCCCGGGACGGCGCCGGCGATCGGGTCAGTTCTTCGCCTCGACGGCCTTGCCGGGAGGAAGGGGATCCCAGCGCAGCGAGTCCCCGAGCAGGTTGGAGATGCGCTTCGGGCGCTGCCCGTCGACGCGCATGATGTAGAGCCCGGGGCCCTCGCCGGACGTGCGCGTGGAGAAGAAGGCCACGAGCCGCCCGTCGGGGCTGCAGGCCGGGTACCCGTTCCTGCCCTGGTTCTGGGTCAACCGCGCGAGGCCGCCGCCCGTCTCGCCGGAGACGACGAGGTCGGTGTTCTTGCCGACCCCGACGGCGTAGATCGCCTTCACCCCGTCGGGGTGGTTGCAGAACGTGGGCGCCGACGCGAAGAGCCCCTCCGGCGAGATCGCCTTGCCGCCCACGTAGATGCGCTGCCCGTACCTGCCCTCGCCGGAGAAGGCGAGCTTGCCGGTCGGCGTGAACGCCGGGTGCAGCGCCATCCCCACCTCGGACGCCGGCTTGATGCCCTGGAAGTCGGGCCCGGAGAACAGCTTGATCGTCGAGCCGACGCCGATGCTGAGCGCGACCTGGGAGCGATCCTTGGAGAAGGCGATCCCGTAGACCGAGCCCTTCACGGGCAGCGCCTGCGGGCCGCCCGCCGGCGTGAAGATCTTGTACTCGTCGCCCTTCACGCTCGCCGCGTAGTAGAGTTGCTCGTTCTTCCCGAACGCGGGGGCGATGGCGGTCTGATCCGGCGGGGAGACGGCCCTGGCGTCGTGCCCGTCGGCGTCGATCGTGAAGACGCGGCGCAGCGAGCCCGAGCCCGAGGCGAACGTCATGTGGCTGGCGAAGCCGCCGTTCTGGCCGGTGAGGGCGCCGATGAGCTGGTCGGCCACCCGGTGCGACTCGAACCGGACGTCGCGGAGCGGCACGATGAACTTCTTGTCGAACACGGGGGCCTGCCCGCGGTTCACCAGGAACGCCTGGCCGACGAGCTCGGCCTTGTCCGCGCCGAGCTTCTTGCCGCGCACGCTGACGACCGCCTCGACCCCCTTCGCGGACCACGCCTTCACGTCCACCGGGCTGTCGGAGAGGTACAGGCCGTCGGGCGCGGCGCTGTCGGGCAGCACCTCGAACTCGCCGCAGAGCTCGAGGTCGCGCCGGACCACGCTGTGGAGCGTCACGTCCTCGGGGTCGGAGACGAGCGACGGCAGGACGCCGATCTTCGGGAGCGGGCGCGACGCGCCGGCGACGACCGTGATGTGGCCGAGGATCTCCTCGGCGTCGGGGGGCGCGGTCGAGGCCGGCGCCTGCGCCGGAGCAGGGGGGGCAGCGAGCGCGGCGGCGGCGAGCGCCAGCGCGCCGAGGGCGTATTGAGCTAGTCGCATGTGTTCTCCCGACAGACGAAGGTGACGCTGACCTGCTTCTGACCGAGGTCGGGATAGTTCTCGGGCGGCGGCGGCAGCGATTGCCCCTTCGCGCCCTCGAGCGTCGCCCGCGCGGCCGCGTCGAAGACGGGATTCCCGCTCGGCGTCAGCGTGTAGCTCACCATCTGCCCGTCCGACAAAACGATCACCGCGCGCGGCTTGTGCTTCGTGAGCTCCTCCGGCGGGAGCCCCGAGCCGTTCACGCGGAACCTGCTCGAGAACCAGCCCGCGATGCGGGCCAGGTACAGATCGACCGCGCGCGCCTTGAGGGGATCGGTCTCCGTCCCCTCCTTCACGCCGTCCGCGTGCCCCTCCTGGTCGACGTTGGGGGCCTCGCCCGCGTCGGTGGTCTTCGGATCGAGCTCGATGTCGACCTGCTTCGCGATCGCGGCGTCGGGCGGCGGCGGCGCGGTGCCCGCGTCGGCGACCTTGATCTCCGGCGGCGGGATGTCCTTCTCCGTCTTGCCCGCGCTCGGCGAGACGAACGCCTTCTGCTCGACGCGCGGCTTGGGCGTCTGGCGCACCCACCGGTCGGGCAGCTTCATCTTGTCGCGCTTGCCGCCCAGCTTGAGCAGCGGCGTGTCCATGTCGAGCACCGGGATGACCTTCACCGGGACGCTCGGCCCCTTGTCGATCTCGGGCGCGGCGGCCGGCACCGAGAGGTCGGCCAAGGTGATCGCCACGGCGGCGCCCGCCTGCACGCCCATCGCCACCGCGACGGCGAGGGCGACGTCCCGCGGGCGGAAGTCGCTCCGCGGCCGGCGCTGTCCCGGCGGCGTCGGTCGCGGCGCGCGCGCCGCGGCCGTGCTCAAGGCGCCGCTCCCCCGGGCCGCGGCGCCGCTCCCCCGGGCCGCGGCGCCGCTCCCCCGGGCCGCGGCGCCGCGCCGCCGGGCGGAGGCGCCGCGCCCTCGGGCTCGAGCTCCGGCTGGACGAGGAGGTTCAGCCCCTCGACACCGGCGGCCCGGGCGGCGGCCACGACCCGCGCCACCGCGCCGTACCGGGCGTCCTTGTCGGCGCGGATGTAGAGCTCCTTCTCCTTCTGCACGCGCCCGTTCGACGCGAGCACGCCCTCGATGTCGGCGGTCGCGTCGTCCTCGCCGAAGAGGATCTTCTCCTCCTTCGTGACGGTCACGACGAGCTTCGTGTCCTTGGTCGGCGCCTCCTCGGCGGAGACGTTGGGCAGCTCGACCCGGAGCCCGGCCGTGAGCAGCGGGGCGGTGACCATGAACACCACGAGGAGCACCAGCATCACGTCCACGAGCGGCGTGACGTTGATCTCGCTGAACCCGCCGCCCCGCCGCCTGCGCCCGCCGCCGCCCGACATCGCCATGACCGGCCCCGCCCCTCAGCCCTTCGGCATCACCGGCGTCGGCCGGTCGCTCGTCCGCTGGAGCGCCAGCGGGATGGACTCCTGGATCCCCCGCGCCGACAGCGACGCGATCTCCACCCAGCCCTCGCTCGCCGCCTCGAGCGCGGCGAGCAGGTCGTCGATGCGCTTGTTGATCGCGTTGTAGGCGATGACCGCGGGGATCGCGGCGAACAGCCCGATCGCGGTCGCGATGAGCGCCTCGCCGATGGCCGGGGCGACGACCGGGAGCGACGCGCTCTTCTGCTGACCGATGCGGAGGAACGCGTCCATGATCCCGTAGACGGTGCCGAACAGGCCGATGAAGGGCGACGCCGCCGCGATCGACGAGAGCGTCGGCATGAGCGAGCTCGCCCGCTGCGTCTCGGTCACGATCGCGCGCTTCGCGATCGAGTCGAGGAGCTTGCCCGTCCCGGTGCGGCGGCTGAGCTCAAGCACCACGCGGGCGCCCGGCGCGTCCGCGTGCCGCTGCGCGAGCGCGAACAGCTGATCGGGCGAGTGGGCGTGCGCCGACTCCTGCTCGAACCGCGCCTGCTGCGCCGAGAGCCGGGCCAGCTGGAGGACCTTGAGGACGGCGATCACCCAGACGAGGATCGCCGCGAGGATCAGCAGCCAGACGACCAGGAAGACGGGACCGGAGGCGTGGAGGATCAGGGAGACGGGATCGAGCTTGATCGGGACCGCCGTCGCCGCCTCGGGGGCGCTTTGCAGGAAGGCCATTTCGATCTCTTCGGGTCAGGGAATCGGCTCGTCGGGGATGCGCGCGCGCGGCCCCGTCCAGTGCAGTTTGCGGCCGCGGCCCCCTCTCTCACCTGGAAGCGCGGCCGTGGCCCTCTTCACATCGTCGAGCGCCGGCGCGCGGCGCGGCGCTCAGTCCGCCAGCAGGATGTCGACCTTGCGGTCGCGCGCCCAGCCCTCTTCGTCCGTGCCGGTCGCCTCGAACTCGCCCTTCGACGAGGTCGCGATGCGGCCCTGCTCGAGGCCCTTCTTGGCGAGGTACTCCGCGACGCTGCCGGCGCGCTTCTGGCCGAGGCCCAGGTTGTACTCCGTCTCCCCGCGGGGGTCGGCGTGGCCGATGAGCTTCATCCCCTTGCCCTTGAGCGGACCCGAGACGAAGCAGCGCGCGAGCGCGTCGAGCGCGCCCGCCGCCTCGCCCTCGATGGCCGTCGAGTCGAACGCGAAGCGGGCCGTCGGCAGATCGCCGCAGGCCTTCAGGATCTTGTCGTCGATGCGGATCGACCCGCTCGTCGGCTTGGCGGTGTCCTGCTTCGGCGCGGGCGCCGCGGTGCTCGCCACCGGAGGCGGCGCGACGGTGCCGCCGACATTCGCCGGCGGCTGCGGATCGGAGCCGCAACCGGCCGCGAAGGCCGCGAGGGGCGCCGAGACCACGAGGATCAACGCAGGCAGTTTTGTCATGGGCATGCCGTTACCACGCCGGGGGGCGCGTTGCAGCATTTTGAGCGGCCGCCGGCGAGCCGGCGCGCCGGGACGACGGTCATTCCTGTAAAGTGCCGCGGATGCATCGCCGGCCCCCGGCACGGGAATATTTTGGGCACCAACGAAGCGCCCCGCCTCGCGCCGCCCGTGGCGCCCGCCATGCGCTCGGCGCCGCGCTCCTCTCGCTCGGCGCCGCGGCGGCGGTCGCGGCCCCCGGCGCGGCGCAGGCCGAGGCGCCGGTGCGGCGCACGTTCTTCCGGCTGCCCTCGTCGAACGGGTTCGGCGCGGTGCTCCTCGATCTGGGCGCGGCGAGGCTCACCCACTTCCGCGAGCACCTGTTCGCCACCGAGGAGCCGCTCCTCGACGAGCGCGGCGCGGAGGTCTGGGTCGGCAACCAGCCGCAGGCCGTGGCCACGCGCGACCTGCTCTACGACGCGTACTTCGGGCTGCGCTCAGACGGCAGGCAGCGCTGGCTGACCGACGTCCCGGTCGATCTCGACGCGAGCGGCTATGCCGGCTGGACCGGCGGGGAGCGCGGCGGCACGGGCGTCGTCACGATGGTCCAGCGGGTCGGCAACCTCGAGTGCGCGCAGTTCTTCTTCGCGCCGCAGGGCCTCGCGCAGGCGGGGTTCGTGATGGCGATGCGCGTCGAGAACCGGGGCGACGCGCCGGCGGAGGGCGTGTCGGCGTTCTCGCTGCACAACTTCCACCTCGGCTTCGGGCGCCCGGGCGTCATGGCCGACATCGGCGAGTCGGGCGAGACCGTCGCCTACGACGCGAGCGACGGCCGGCGCGACTTCCTCGAGCGCGCCTTCGCCGGCGTTGTCGCCGCCCGCGCGCTCGAGCCCGTCGCGCGCCACGGCGCGTCGAGCGCGAGCAGCCCGGCGGACCTCAACGTCTACCGGATCGTCGCGAGCGGCGCCGTCGCCGACCTCCCGGACCTCGAGGGGGTCGCGCCGACCTCGGACGGATCGGTGAGCGCGTTCCAGTGGGACCTCGGCAGCATCGCGCCCGGCGAGGCGCGGTGGGTCGGCGTGGCGTTCGCGCACCACGGCGACCCCTCGGGCGCGGCGGATCCGCTCGTGCAGGGCGCCCTCGACGCGTACGTCGGCGACAAGGGCGCGGCCGAGGTGGTCGCGGGCGAGATCGCCGCGTACCGCGCGTTCCAGGGCTCGGTGAAGGTGCCGCCCACGGCGACGCCCGAGGAGACGGCGTTGCTCCGGCAGTCGGCCGTGATGCTCCGGATGGCGCAGTCGCGCGAGAGCCACGCCTTCCTGCGCGAGCACCTGACGCGCGACCACGAGCCGCGCGCCACGCGCTTCGGCACGACGCTCGGCGGCGAGCCCGCGGCGCTGCCGGCGACGGTCGCCCACCGCGGCCGCGGCGCGGTGCTCGCGAGCCTCCCGCCGGGCGAGTGGACGGTCGCCTGGATCCGCGACGGCGCCTACGCCACGGTGGCGATGGCGGCCCTCGGCATGCAGGCCGAGGCGCGCGACGCGCTGAGCTACTACCTCGACGCGGAGGCGGGGCGCTTCCAGCGCTGGAACGAGCTCGCGTCGTACGACATGCCGCCCTACCAGATCAGCCTGGTGCGCTATCACGGCTTCGGGGTCGAGGAGACCGACGTCAACGACTTCGGCCCGAACCTCGAGTTCGACGGGTTCGGCCTGTTCCTCTGGGCGCTGCGCCGCTACGAGGAGCTCACCGGCGACACGGCGTTCGTGGACGAGCGCTGGGCCGAAGCGTCGGCGAAGGTCGCGGACGCGCTCGTCGCGCTGATCGACCCGGACACCGGCCTCGTCCGGAAGGACTCGTCGATCTGGGAGACCCACTGGAACGGGCGCGAGCGCTCCTTCGCGTACACGAGCATCACCGCGGCGCGCGGGCTGTGCGACGCGGCGGACATCGCGGCGCGGCGCGGCGAGGCGGAGCTGGCCGCGGGGTACCGCGACGCCGCGAACCGGCTGCGCGCCGCGATCGCCGCGCGGCTCACGGACGCCTCGGGTGCGCTCGCCGCGAGCCTGGAGGAGCTCGAGGCGGGCGCGGGCTACTGGGACGCGGCGGTGCTCGAGGGGATCGCGATGGGCCTGTTCGATCCGCGGGGCCGCATCGCCGCCGCCACGCTCGCCGGGCTCGACGAGCACCTGCGCGTCCCCGCGGGCGCCGGGTGGTCCCGGAACGACGATCGCTTCGATCACGCGGGCGCGAGCGACCTGAGCCCCTGGGGCAGCGAGTACGACAGCGCCGAGTGGGTCGTGACCGATCTGCGCGGCGCGGTCGCCGCGCGGCTCATGGGGGACGAGGCGCGCTCGGACCGGCTGCTCCGGTGGGTGCTCGACCAGTCGTCCGCGAACTACCTCGCGCTCGCGGAGACGTATGACGAGACGAGCGGCGCCTACAAGTTCAACGCGCCGATGATCGGGTTCGGCGCGGGCGTCTACGCGCTCGCGCTCGCGGCGCGCGACGGGCTGGTCGTCGGGCCGGCGTGCGGCGCGTACTTCGACGAGGGCCCCACCGACGTGACCGGGGCCGGGGGCGGCCCCTCGAGCGGCAGCGCCGGCTACGGCGGGGCGGGCGCAGCGGGCGCCGGAGGCGCGGGCGCTGCGGGCGCCGGAGGCGGTGACGGCGGAGGCGGCGGCAACGGCGAAGGCGGCGGCAACGGCGGAGGCGGCGGCAACGGCGGAGGCGGCGGCGGCAACGGCGGAGGCGGCAACGGCGGAGGCGGAGGCGGAGGCGGAGGCGGAGGCGGCATCCAGGACGACGCCGGCTGCGGCTGCCGCATCGCGACCACGGAGGGCGCGGCGCGCTGGCCGCTGCTCGCGGGGGCCGTGGCCGCGGCCGCCATCGCGCGACGGCGGCGCGGGAGGGCGCGGCGATGACGCCCGCCGCGCGCAACGCTGACGCCCGCCGCGCGCAACGCTGACGCCCGCCGCGCGCGCGGCAATGACGCTCGCCCAAAGCGCCTCGCGGGTTACTCCTCGCTCTGGTCCTCCTGGCGCTCCGGCTGCGCGGCGGCGGGCGGCGGGGTGCCGGCGACGGCGGCGGCCATCGCGTCGGTGAGCGACACGGGCGGCGCCGGCCGCGGCGCCTCTTCGGACGCGGGCGGCGCGGGCGGCGGCGCCGGCGGGCGCGCAGGCCGGGCGCGAGCTCCCGACGCGGACGCCGCGCGCGCGCCGGCCGCGGCGAGGGCGCGGACGCCTGCGCTGGAGGCCGTGCGGGCGTCCGCGCCGGAGGCCGCGCTCGCCCCGGCCCTGGCCGCGGCGGCCGGCGCCGCAGCCGCGCCGCGCTCCGCTGCGCCGGCCTCGCCGGACGCAGGCGCCAGCGCCTCGCTCCCGCGCGACGCTGCGCCGGGCTGCCCGGGCGCATCGGCCGGCGCGCTCACCTCGCGCGCGATCTCCCCGGCCCGGGAGACGCCGCGCTGCGCGGCGGGCAGCAGAGCGTCCTCCGGCGCGCGGGGCCGCTGGCGGACGACGACCAGCGCGACCAGCACGGCGATCGCCAGCGCGCCGGCCGCCGACGCCGCCACGAGCGCGCGCACGCGGGCCCGGCGCCGCGCCTCCGAGGGCGCCGCGACCGGCGCGAGCGCGCCGTAAACCCGCAGCACATCCGTCACGCTCGGCGGCGCATCGACCGCGACCGGCGTCGACGCCGCGACCCGCCCCGCCGCCAACCCCGTCATGCCCGCCGGAGCGGACGGGCCGCCCCCCGGCGGCGGCGAGCTCTCCGCCTGCGCCGCCGCCGTCCGGGGGGCGGGATCGGTCGCGAGGAACGACTTCAGGGCGAGCGACCGGAGATCCATCATCGTGGGGTCGTCGTCGTGCCGCGGCACCGGCGGCGCGCTCGACCGCCGGAGCGGAGGGGGAGGCCGGCTCGAGCGCGCCCCGGCGCCCGCCGCCGGCAACCCGGCCGTGCCCCTCCCCCGCGCGCCGACCATCGCGCCGCCGCAGATGCGGCACTCGATCGCAGCCCCGCCGCGCGCGCCGCCCGAGACCGTGGTGACGATTCCGCAGACTTCGCAGTAGACGTCCATGAGCCCCCCGCAGGCCTCGCACCGTGACGGCGCCGAGAGCCCGCCACGTCGTACTTTGTGATCTAAATTACATCGAGAGTATGGCGTGCTCGGGCCGGCCGTGCATGGGGTCTGCCCGGGAATCGAGCGCGGGACGCGCGATGGGTTGTCATCCTGGACGGTCGAGGAGGTGCGCGAACCGTCCTGGACCGAAGGATTCCCGGGTGGGCGCTTGCGATGCCTGCCTCTGAGCCGCTGTGGTAAGAGCCGCGCTTCGATGTGGTCGGGAGCGGGCCGGAGGTCCGCTCGACGGGGTCGGGGCTCCCTGCCGGGGGTCACGCTGACATGGGTCTGGGGGGCCACGTCCGGCCTCCGAAGCGCCCGGAGGAGTTCGAGAATGGGTCTCAGCGAAACGCTGCTCGATGCGAACAAGAAATCACAGGTCATCGCCGACTGCTGCACGCTGGTCGACGAGGAGGTGGCTTCGAAGGGCGGGCTCTCCGGCCTGGCGGTCAAGGCTGGCTACGCGGCCGTGAAGGGCATCAAGCCCGGCTTCATCGCCCAGGTGGTCGAGAAGCTCCTGCCCGAGTTCGCCGCGAAGCTCGATCCCCTCTGGGCCGAGGCCACGCGCAGCGGCAATGCGAGCTCGTACCTGACCACGAACCGCTCGCGGGTCGCCGACGCGCTCCTCAGCGTCACCGATGAGAAGGCGAAGACGTCGACGAGCGGCGTGGTGCGCGGCACCTACGAGAAGCTGCGCGGCTCGGCGAAGAAGAACGTCGAGGACGCCGTCCCCCGCCTGTCCCAGCTGATCCAGAAGCACGCGTCCTGAGCGGCCCGGCGCAGCAGGCCCGCGCAGGCCTGCTGCGCGCCGCAGCGCCGCCGGCGCGCCTCGTGAGAGCGGAAGATGTCGGAGGGGGGACGGGGGAGCGCTCCGCGCGCCGGCTGAGCCGGCGCGCCGAAGCGCGCGCGGGAGGTCGGGGAGCGCTCCGCGCGCGTCTCAGTCGGGCGCGCCGAAGCTCCGCGCGAAGAGATCGCGGATGGCCTCGCGGCCGGCGTCGTTGAGATCCTGCGTGCCGATGCCGGCGAAGTTCTCGCTGGTGATGCTCGGCTGCCGCGCGATCTCCCAGGCCGTGCCGCTCCAGCGGAACCAGCCGCGCTTCTCCTGATCGTAGACGAACAGCGGCTTCTTCCAGAGCCGCGCGAGCTCCGCGCCCCAGCCGGTGCCGCCGCGCACCGTGCCGTCGTCCTGGAGCGTCCCCACGACGAAGACCTGGCTGGCCGCGTTGATCTGGTGCCAGATCGTCTGGAGGATGTTGCGCACGAGCGGGATCTCGCTGAGCACGCGGCCGAGGCGCCGCGACACGTAGACGAGGCTGAAGTCGCCCTTGCGCAGCTCGTCGTCGCCGAGCACGACGACGCCCCGCTGGCGCTCGAGGAGCCGGTGGCCCTCGAAGCTGTAGTTCAGCTCCTGCACCCCGTACCGCTCGGCGCACTCGCCGAACTCGGCCTCGGCCCCCTTGGCCCCGCCCGAGTGCAGGCGGAACTTCCGCGGGTCCTTCGGCCGCTCCGAGGGGGGGCGCACGTCCTCGTCGATGACCCGCATCGAGTGGGGATCGAGGCGCAGGTGGAGATCGGCGAGGTCCTTGTTGCCGTGGTCCTTGAGCAGCCGCAGGCGGACGACGTCGCGCTCCGGCTGCAGGTAGACGACGACGCTGAGGTGGCGCTCGATCTTCTCGAGCGCCACCGGCAGCTTGCCCGGCGCGCCCGCCTCGTCGACCTGCGCCGCGATCCAGACCTCGGCGGAGCGCTCCTTGGCGAGGCGGCCGAGCGCCTCCATCGCCTGCTCGGACGCGACCGCCACGTCGAAGCCGTCGACGATGATCACGTCGGGCTCGAAGTGGGCGACGCCGCGCGCGAACGCCACCGTCTCGAGCATCTTCTCGACCCACAGCCGCGCCGCCTGCTCGGGCGAGTCGGGCGACGCCTTCACGTGACCGAGGTGCGAGTAGATCTGCCGGTGCCGCTCGACCTCGAGCCGGACGGCCTCGGGCTCCTCGAGCCGCATCGACTGCGCGAGGTCGTGGAAGATCTCGTCGTAGTACGCGCGGACGTGGTCGACCGCGTTCTCGTGCGAGATGTGCAGGACCCTGCGATCCCGGAGCAGATCGTCGAGCGCGATCTGCACGAGCAACGCCGTCTTGCCCACGCCGGGCCGAGAGACGATGACGCCGACGTTGCCGCGGCCGAGACCGCCGTGCATCGACCCCTCGAAGACCCGCATCGGGCTCCGCTCGTTCACCTCTTTGCGGTACATGCCGACCCCCCTCACTTGGCCTTCTTGGCCTGCTCCTCCCGGTACTTCTTGATGAGCTCCTCCGAGAGCGCCGCCGGAAGAGGAGCATAGCGCGAGAACTCCATCGTGAACTCGGCTTTGCCCTGGGTCGCAGAACGAAGGATGGTCGAGAAGCCGAACATGTCGGAGAGGGGCACCTCCGCCTCGACGCGGCAGAAGCCGTCCGCCTCGGTCGAACCGACGATGATGCCGCGCCGCTGCATGAGGATGCCGACGATGCCGCCCTGGAACTCGCTCGGCCCCTCGACGGCGACCTTCATCAGCGGCTCCAGGATCTGCGGGCCGGCCTTGGGGTACGTCTCGCGCCAGGCGCCGCGCGCGGCCTCCTGGAAGGCGATGTCCGACGAGTCGACCGAGTGGGCCGCGCCGTCGTTCAGCGTGACCGACACGCCCGTGACCGGCGCGCCGATGAGCTGCCCCTTCGGGAGCATCGACTGGAAGCCCTTGTCGACCGCCGGGATGAACTCGCGCGGGATCGCGCCGCCGACGACCTGATCGTCGAACCGGTACGGCGCCTCGGTCCACGGCTCGATGTAGCCGCCGACCTTGCCGTACTGGCCCGAGCCGCCGGTCTGCTTCTTGTGCGTGTAGTTGAAGTCGACCTTGCGCGTGATCGTCTCGCGGTAGGCGACGCGCGGCGGGCTCGTGATGACCTCGGCCGAGTACTCGCGCTTCATGCGCTCGATGTAGACGTCGAGGTGGAGCTCGCCCATGCCCTCGATGACCGTCTCGCCGCTCTCCGGATCCGCCCCGACGCGGAAGGTCGGGTCCTCCTTCGTGAAGCGGCGCAGCGCCTTCGACATGTTCGCCTGGGACTTGTTGTCCTTGGGCGTCACGGTCAGCGAGATGACCGGGGCGGGCACGTGCATCGACGTCATCGCGACGCTCACGCTCCCGTCCGTGAAGGTGTCCCCGGAGTTGCAGTCGATGCCGAACATCGCGACGATGTCGCCCGCGCTCGCGCCCTCGATGTCCTCCATCTCGTCCGCGTGCATGCGGACGAGCCGGCCGACCTTGTGGCGCTTGCCCGTGCGGGTGTTCGTGATCTCGACCCCGCGGGAGACGCTGCCCTGGTAGATCCGGAGGTACGTGAGCTGGCCGAAGCGGCCGTCCTCGAGCTTGAACGCGAGCATCACGAGCGGCTTGTCCGAGTCGCTCGCCAGCGTGACCACGGCCTCGTCCTTGTCGAGGTCGACGGCCTTGTTCGTGATGTCGCCGGGGTTCGGGAGGAAGCGGGTCACGGCGTCGAGCAGGACCTGCACGGCCTTGTTCTTGTAGGCCGACCCCATCATCACCGGGACGATCTGGAGCTTCACGGTCGACTCGCGGATCGTCTTGTACAGGAGCTCCTCGGTGACGCGCTCCTCGAGGATCGCCTCGGTGAGCTCGTCGGAGTACATCGAGAGCGCGTCGAGCATCTCCTCGCGCGCCGCCTTCACCTCGTCCGCCATGTCGGCCGGGACGTCGCCGGTGATGATCTTCTCGCCGTTCGAGCCCTCGAACCGGTAGGACTTCAGCGTGACGAGGTCGACGACGCCCTCGAACTTGTCCTCGAGCCCGATCGGCAGCTGCAGGAGGACCGGGTTCAGGTTGAGCTTCTCGCGCAGCTGCGCGCGGACCCGCAGCGGGTTCGCGCCGGCGCGGTCGCACTTGTTCACGAACGCGATGCGCGGCACGCCGTAGCGGCGCATCTGGCGGTCGACGGTGAGCGACTGGCTCTGCACGCCGGCGACGGCGCAGAGCACCAGGATCGCCCCGTCGAGCACGCGCATCGCGCGCTCGACCTCGATCGTGAAGTCCACGTGCCCGGGCGTGTCGATCACGTTGATCTGGTGCCCGTTCCAGAAGCAGTGCGTCGCCGCGGACTGGATGGTGATCCCGCGCTCGCGCTCGAGGTCCATCGAGTCCATCTTCGCGCCGACGCCGTCCTTGCCCTTGACGTCGTGGATGGCGTGGATCCGCTTGGTGTAGAAGAGGATGCGCTCGGTCAGCGTCGTCTTGCCCGAATCGATGTGGGCGCTGATCCCGATATTGCGCAGCTTGGACAGATCGCTGATCACAGAAGGCTCCCCGCCGCGCACCCGTGAGGGCGTGCCCGTGGAGGGCGTGCGGCACGCAATGAACCTCAGCCGGGCGGGCGCACTCTTGCGATCGCCCAGTCAGAAATTCGGCGCGGCTCTTAATTCGGCCCCATCCCAAGCGCCAGGGGGAAAATGATCCTTCGCGATCATTTCAACTACTTGGCCTGGATCCTGGAAAGTCCGACGGTCTCGTCCCACTCCGGTCCGTAGCCGTCGTAGTGGATGCGGTAGCGCTCCTGCCCCACGATGCCGGTGACGACGGCCGGGTACATCTGCCCGTGCCACTCGACGCGCACCCTGTCGCCGATCTTGTAGAGGTTGGTCTGCGAGGCCTGCAGCCCCTTGCTCCGGACCTTCGGCGGCGGCGGAGGGTGGACGACGTCCCGGTCGACGAAGCCACGAATCCGCTCTCGCGGTACAATTTCATCCCAGATGTCATCGTACCCCTGGTAGTGGACCTTGAACTTCGTTGGGCCCACGACCTCGATGACCTTGGCCGGGTAGTCGTTCCCTTCCCACGACACGAGGACGTCGTCGCCGATGGCGTATTGGCGCTTGCAGCCCCCCAGAACCAGGGCAAAGGCCAGGAGGAGGGCCGCAGCGTGAGCGCGCGCTGCGGGCATACGTCTCGCCCGCCTTACCGCCCTCCCCGGCGCCCTGCAAGGGGGTTCGCGCCCGGGGGCGGCGACGCCCCGCGAAGGGGGGCCGGCCCGGGGGTGCCGGGCGCCGCCGGGGGCGACGGCGCGGCGCGGAGGGCGCGCCGGCGTCGCCCTGGTGCGCGCCGCGCCGGTGACGCCGGGCGCTGCCGCGCGGAGCGAACCCGTGTAGAGGGACGCCCATGGCCCGAGATGTTCGTCCTGGCACGGGGAGCCTCTCCCGCCCGTGCCCGTGCGGCTCGGGGCGCGCGTACCGCGAGTGCTGCGCCCCCTGCCACCTGGGGGATCGCGAGGCGCCGGACGCCGTGGCGCTGATGCGCTCGAGGTACGCCGCCTTCGCGGTCGGAGACGCCGCCTACCTCTGGCGGACGCTGCACATGGGCCACATCGACCGAGGGCGCGACAGGGACGAGGTGCTCCGCGAGCTCAAGGCGACGACCCACCACCACCGGTACCGGGGCCTGAAGATCCTCGACAGCCTGCAGGGCGGCGACTCCGCGTCGGTGCTGTTCCTCGCCAAGATCTTCGAGGCGGGCGCGGACCGCTCGTTCATCGAGCTCTCCGATTTCCTCCACGACGGCGAGGGCTGGCGCTACCTCCACGGCGTGGCCATCCCGCGGGCCCGCATCAGCGTCCCGCCCGACGAGCTGACGATCGCCCGCTTCTCGTCGCTGGTCGCCTGACCGCGCTCCCGGCCGGGGGCGCCGGCCGCCGCGCCGGCTGCCGTCGCCGCGCCGGCTGCCGGCCGTCGCGCCTCAGCCAGCCGCCGTGCCCTAGGCGCGCGCCTCGTGCCACCCCACCGCCTCGACCACCGCGCGGTTCTTCTCCATCCACAACGCGATGCGCTCGCGCGTCGTGCGGTAGGCGTACTCGAGGATGGCGCGCCGCGCGCGCAGGTTGGCCGGGTTGTGGAGGAACAAGAGCGCGTCGTTCGGCGCGGGCTCGAGCACCAGGACCTGCATCTTGCCCTCGGCGAGCGTCCGCCCCACCGCCTGGTGGAGCCGCGCGTGCGCGCCGATCCGCATCGCCTGGTTGAAGATCCACAGCATGCCCTTGTCGCGCACGCTCTCGCGCACGCCGTGGCCGGTCGGGACCGGGCGGTGCGCCGTGGAGACCGGCACGAGCGGGCTCACGATGATCGTGAGCTCCGCCCCGGCGGCCTGCGCGAAATCGAGGTGCGCCACGTGGCCGAGCCCGCCGTCGAGGTAGTGCCGGTCGTCGATGCGCACCGGCGAGAAGAACAGCGGCAGCGCGATCGACGCGGCGCAGGCGAGCGACACGGGGACGTCGTCGAACCCCTCGGCGCCGAAGATCACCCGCTCGCCCGAGTCGAGGTCGTACGTCGGGATGCGCAGCGTCCGCGGCATCGCGCGGAACGAGTTCGGGATGCCGCGCCGCAGGAAGAACTCGGCGAGGAACCGCTCGTAGCGATCGAGCTGGAACAGGCCCGCGGGGAGCGAGTCGTTGAAGCGATCGAGCTGCTCGAAGAGGTACTGCTGCGCGGGCGCGTTCGGGGTCGCGTCGCCCCGGGTCGAGAGCCGGACGATCGCGTGGCGGAGCGCGACCAGGCTGGTGGTGAGCGCGCGGCGCCACTCGCCGACGTCGAGGTGCAGGAGGTGGCCGCGCTCCAGCGGGAAGAAGTTGTCGACCGGATCGAGCAGGGCGCGGTAGAGCCGCTCGGTCGGGATGCCGCCGGCGAGGGCCGCGGCCACGGCGGCGCCGCTGCCGTGCCCGAGGTAGAGCGAGAAGCTCTGGTTGTCGATCCCCTCGACCCCGTCCTCGAGGGCCGCCAGCGCCCCGATCTGGTAGAGCGCGCCCGTCAGGCCGCCCCCCGGGAGGCAGAGGCTCACGCGGGCCCGCCTCCCCTCGCGGCGAGGGGCCGCGCGGCCCCCGCCGTTCGCTTCCACGGTCGCGGGGGCGCGGCCTTCGCCGTCCCCCGCTGCGATCTGCGCGGTTCGGCTCGCGCCGCCGCCTTGGCTCTCGAACGCCGGCATCATCGGAGGTCCTCTTCCCTCGCGCGGGCCGCCCCCTCGGCGCGGTTGCCGAGGGCGCAGGCGAGCGCGGTCAACACAAGCGCACTGGCGGAGCTCGCCGCCACGAGCCACCCCGGGATCGACGCGGTCTCCGGCAGCGCCGCGCCGGCAGCGGCGGGCACCTCGTCGACGGGGCCCGCGCCCCCGGCGGAGAGGAGCGCGAAGCACTGGATCGCGTTGTAGGTCCCGTGCATCAGGATGGGCGGCAGCAGCGAGCCGCTCGCGACCCGGACGACGCCGAGGGCCACACCGAAGAGCGCGATCGGCAAGAGCTTCTGCCACTCGCCGTGGGCCGCCCCGAAGAGCGCGGCCGTGGTCGCGACCACGACCGGGGCGCCGTGCGCGAGGCGCATCGGGCGGGCGAGCGCCCCGCGGAAGAAGGCCTCCTCCAGGGCGGGGCCGAGCGCGATGAAGATGAGGCCGAACGCGATCCGATCGAGCGCGCTCGCCTCCACGAACGTCTGGACGAGCCGGGCGTCGCTGATCCCCGACGGGAAGCGCCGCTCGATCGCCTCGTAGAGGGCGGTGATGGGCGGCTCGAGCGCGAAGCCGAGCGCGACCGCGAGCGGGTAGAACGCCGCGTGCGTCCCGCGCACCCCGAGGAGCTCGCGGGCCGTCGCGCGCGGCGCGTGGACGCGGCGCACGCCGAGGAGCCCGAGCAGGTACGCGGCGGCCTGGCACGCGAAGCTGCCGACCACGTCGAGCCTCGGCGCCGGCGGGGGCGAGCCGGCCGCGCCGCCCGGCGCCGGCCGGAGCAGGGCGAGCGCGCCGAGCAGGCACACGAAGACGAAGGTGACGGCCGCCGTCCAACCGGCCGCCGCGAGGACCGACATCGGTCGCTCCCCGCGGCCGCGATGGACGAGCGGGCCCTCCGCTCCGCCGCTGGGCGGAGGCTGGGCGGCGCTGCGCGGATCGCTCATCGACCTCGCAGATGAGGCAGCACACCCCGCTTCACGACCGTGTCCGTGGAGAGGCGATCGTTCGTCTCCGGGTAGTCGATGGTCGAGTGCAGCCCCCGGCTCTCGTGCCGGGCGGCGGCGCAGCCGACGATCAGCTCCGCCACGGTGGCGATGTTGCGCAGCTCGAGCAGATCCCGCGTGACGAGGTGCTTCCAGTAGTACTCGCGGATCTCCTCCTGGAGCAGGGCGATCCGCCGGGCGGCGCGGCGGAGGCGGGCGTCGGACCGGACGATGCCGACGTAGTTCCACATGGTCCGGCGCAGCTCGTCCCAGTTGTGGGCGACGACGACCTCCTCGTCGCTCGCGACCGCGTTGCCGGCCTGCCACTCGGGGACCGACGGGAACGGGCTCTGCCGGAGCTCGTCGATCTGCGTGGAGAGGCGCGCGGCCGCGCGGTGGCCGAAGACGAGCCCCTCGAGCAGCGAGTTCGAGGCGAGCCGGTTCGCGCCGTGGAGGCCGGTGCACGTGCACTCGCCGATCGCCCAGAGGCCGGGGATCGTGGTCCTGCCGTAGAGGTCGGTGGTGACGCCGCCGCACATGTAGTGGGCGGCCGGCACGACGGGGATCGGCTGCGCGGTGATGTCGATGCCGTAGCGGAGGCACTGCGCGTAGATGGTGGGGAAGTGCTCGCGGACGAAGCTGGCCGGCCGGTGGGTGATGTCGAGCAGCACGTAGTCCGAGCCGGTCCGCTTCATCTCGAAGTCGATCGCGCGCGCCACGATGTCGCGCGGCGCGAGGTCCTTGCGCGGGTCGTGGCTCGCCATGAAGGCCGTGCCGTCCGGCAGGCGGAGGATGGCGCCCTCGCCGCGCAGCGCCTCGCTGACGAGGAAGCTCTTCGCTTCCGGGTGGAACAGGCACGTCGGATGGAACTGGTAGAACTCCATGTTCGCGATCTCGGCGCCGGCGCGGTAGGCCATGGCGACGCCGTCGCCCGTCGCGACGTCGGGGTTCGTCGTGTAGAGGTAGACCTTGCCCGCGCCGCCGGTGGCGAGCACGGTCGCCCGCGCGAGGTAGGTCTCGACGACGTGCGGCTTCGAGGCGGGGCGGTGGCGGGGCGCGGGCCGCTCCGAGTCGCGCGGCCGCGGCGCCGGGTTGAGGGCGGCGTCGGTCTCGTCGAGCACGTAGGCGCCGGCGCAGACGTCCGGCCCGCCGAAGCGGGAGAGCGGGATCAGGTCGATCGCCGTGTGGTGCTCGGCGAAGCGGATGTTCGGGTTCTGCCGGGCCTGCTCGAGGAGCGCGCGCTCGATCTCCTGGCCGGTGGCGTCGGCGGCGTGCACGATCCGCCGCGCGGAGTGCCCGCCCTCGCGCCCGAGGCGCACCTGACCGTTCTCGTGGTCGAACTGGGCGCCCCGCGCGATGAGCTCGCGCACCCGCTCGGGGCCTTCGCGCGCGCAGATCTCGACGACCACGTCGTGGCAGAGGCCCGCGCCCGCCTCGAGGGTGTCGGCGATGTGCGCCTCGGCGGAGTCGTCCGGCGCGAAGACCGCGGCGATGCCTCCCTGAGCGTATTTCGTGTTGGACTCGTCGCGCGAGCGCTTGGTGACGACGATCACCTCGCCGTGCTCGGCCGCCTCGAGCGCAAATGTAAGCCCAGCCACACCGCTGCCGATGACGAGGAAATCGGTCGTAATCGCCACGGCCCGGCAGGGTAGCAGGAGCGGGGCGTCCGAAGGTAGGCCGTGGTGCGCGTCCTGCACGTGACGGCGCTGCTGGCCTGGCGTTCGGGCCGGCGCCGCGCGAGCGGAGCCGAGGCGAGCGCCGGCGTGGGGGCGCCGCGCCGAGGTGAGCCGAGGCGAGCGCCGGCGTGGGGGGGCTGGCGTGAGCCGGCGCGAGGCCGACGCCGCGGGCGGGGCCGAGGCCGATGCCTTCCTTCGCCGAGGCTGGCTGCACGTCCGCCCTGCGCGCCAAGAGGCACGTCCGTGCTCGGGCTCGCCGCTCTCATGAGCACAGTCGAGCAGCAGGCTCGCCGTGAGACGCAGCTCATATGCGCTGCAAGGATGTCGGTGATGCGGCAATTGGCCACCGAATCCCAGAGGCTGCCCGAGCAAACGCGGAAGATGTCGCCTGGCTCGGTGCGCTCGACATGCGTGCTCATTTCAACCGCCGCGTCACAGCCGAGCGCGCGTGTCGCCGCGCTTGCGTACTGCGTCAACATGGCGAGCGCATCAGGCGAGACGATGCCCTCCGACACGCCACCGTAACAACAGCACGGGAGACAACCCATCCCCGAATCCACCGACGACCAGGAACAGCCCCAGGCAAGGCCGCGCATCAAAGCTCTCCCTGTGGCTCGTACGACGCTTCGACGCAGGGCCCGCCGCGCCTGCCTCGGTTCAAGCCTCAAGCGTCCTTGCGCTCGACACGCGGTGAGCGCACGAGCCTCAGCTGGCCTCGGCGCTTGCTCCGCCCCTTCGGACCACCCGTCCCGGGATGGGTCTTCGCCCAGCCAACGCTCAGCAGCAGCTTCGGTCGGCTCTCCGATGGCGGAGCAACCTCCTCCACCGCCTCTCCGCGAGCCGCTCGCTCCGCGAGGCAGTGCTCGCAGCATTGCTCCGGATCCCACGGGATGTCGTCGAGACCCATCTTCCGCACCCACCTCCGCTCCCACTCCCCCAGCCCGCTCAGGCTCGGGCGCCTACGGGAGGGAGGCAGGTCGTCTCGGCTGGACTTCCGGCGCATCGACATGGCGACTCCTTCGGCAGCGCCGATTCTGCCGAGATCGGAAGAGCCCGCCAAGGGGTTTCTTCCAGAAATCGATGCTCTTTCGATGGTTTACGTTCAACCATGTCGATTTGTCACCAAATCGTACGGTAGCGATCACTTTCCGCGGTTCTCCGGGAGCGTAGTTCCCGCGGATCCTTCGCGATACCTCGCCACACCTCGGAATGCACCTTCCCTCCGATCGCTCGTCATGCGCTCACCACCAACCTCTCCCTGCCCCCCTCCACCGCGGCGCGGGCGGTGCTCCGACGACGCCGCCCGCTATCTCATCGCTCGCTCACCGAAACTCCTGCTCGGCTGCCCTTATGGCTTCGGCGCCTGCGCTCTCCGCAACGTTGCTGCTTCCGCCGGCGTCCTGCGCGCGCGCGGTCCGCCCCTCCCACGCCCCGCGCCGGGAGGAGTTCCCGGAGCGACGGCGACCCTCGCGTCAGCGCTGCGGCGCATCCGCCCGGCCGCAGCCATGGCCGATGGCTCTCGCAGAATACGAAAGCGATCTGCTGCCGGGCTGCCTTCAGCGACCGTCGGATAACATCCGCTCTCGCGGCCCGACGCAGAAGGGTTCAGCAGATCTTCGGTCCGTCCGCCCGCGCCCTGGGCATTCCACGCTGCGGTGGAGAAGTTGTAAGCGCCGAGCAGCCCACCGTGCCGCGTTTCCGCGACTAAGCAGTCCGTACCACCCCTGCGCAGGGTGCGTCCACTCATTTCTTGGTGTCTTCTTCAGCTCAGCGGCTCACCAACCGCAGCCCTCATTCGCCGGCCCACCACATTCCGTCGAACCGTTCGAAATTACCACACAACAGCGCCATGCTTCTCATTGCCCGCAGCTCGCATTGGCGGTGAAGTCCCAGCATTCTCCGCTCTCACCCACTTCGCCGGCGCTCCCGCCGGGCGCCGTTCTGCCGCCGTCGCCGGCAGTGCCCGCCATGAAGCTCTTCAGCAGAACTGTTGCGCTCGGCGCAGCGGCGTAGGCGATGCCCACCGCGTCGCCGCCTCGATCGCCGCCGCCGGGCCCGCCAGTTCCGCCCTGACCGCCATCGCCGCCACGGCAACCGGTCGAGCCACCTAGCGTCGAAGGATTCCCACCGGCACTGCCGCTGCCCCCAACTGCACCGCCTCTTCCGCCGGCGCCATCTCCGCCCTTGCCCGCCGTGCCCACCTCGATCGTCACCTCCGTCAGCACAAGCTTCGTCCCCAGGCTGACGATCCCGATGCTCGATCCGCTGGCCTTTCCGCCGCCGCCTCCGTTGCCCCCGCAGCCGCCAGCGCTACCGCCGCCGCTCGCGCCGGGACCATCGATGGGGTTCGAGATGGCTCGCCGGCGGTTGCTCTTTCGCAGCAGGTGCCTCCGCTTCCGCAACCGCTTCGGCCTTCGCAGGCGTTCCGGCCTTCGCGGCCCCCTCGGCCGTGCTCACCGCCGCCGCGCTCGCCGTCGCCTCCGCCGCGGGTGCCGCGGGGACCGCAGCCGACGCCGGCGCGGCGACGCTCGCCGCCGGCGCCGCGCTCGTCGATGCGCTCCCGGCCGGCGCCGCGGAGGCCGCCGGCTCTCCCTGCGCCTCCTCCGGCGCGGCGCCGCTCATCGCTCCGGATCCCCAGCGCCGCTCCCGCGCCCACGACCGTCATCACCAGCGCCAACAGCGGCACCAGCACATACGCGCGCGTCCCTCGCTGCGGCTGCACGAGCATCGCCGCTCGGCGCTTCGCGCCTGCGCGCCGCCCGCCCCTCCACAGCCCCGCCGCCCTCCCGTGCTGGCGTACCGTTCCTCCTCGTGAGTTCCACCGCTCAGCTGTCGCCGACGCGCGCCAGAATGCACATCACGCTCTCGGGCTCGCCGTGCTCATGAGCGCAGTCCATCATCAGGCTCGCCGCGAGGCGCAGCTCATGATGCGCGGCAAGGATGCCGGCGATGCGAGCCTCGGGCACAGCACCCCAGAGGCCGCCCGAGCACACGAGGAAGATGTCGCCCGGTTCGGTGCGCTCGACCAGGGCCTTCATTTCCGCCGCCGCCTCACAGCCGAGCGCACGTATCGCGGCATGCGCGTGTTGGCTCAATATGGCGAGGGCATCCGGCGAGATGATTCCATCCGACGCGCCATCGTCGGACGTGGCGTGCTCATACGTTCGCTCCTCCAGTTTCCCGCAACGAAATCGGCAAACGCGCATGTCGCCGATGTAAGCCATGTACGCCGCCCCCGGCGCGAGCAGCACACCGGCGAAGCTCGCGGGCACGCTGCTCCGCCGCTGCTCCGGACCATCGTCCCTCAGGCGACGATGGTTCGTTCGACGCGGGCTCATCATGAGCCGTACTTCGTCACGGCATTGCGGCGCAACCATTGCACCAACACAAGCGTTGCCCACGCTGTCTACCTCGACAGCTGCATGCACCATCTCGATGGCCGTACGAGAGACGCCCTCTCCGCCGACCTCACCAGCGACGAAGAACAGCCCCAAGCAAGGCAATGTACCAAAGCTCTCCTCGTTGCTCGTACGACGCGTCGACACAGGGGCTTCCGCTCCTGCCTCGATGGCGAGCGTTGGGCACACCATCATCCACCTCGCACGCTCGTCGCAGCGACGAGCCGAGTCAGGGCGCACCGCGCCCGCGGTGCGCCGAATTCTAATCCGTAGCCCTGCGCCCAGCGCGGCTGCCGTCCGCGGTCAGCGCTCCTGGCTCGTCAACGTCGGGTCGCTCGAACCGACCCCTTGTGACGGTGTCTTTCGCTCAGGAATCCTCTCGCTCGATGCGAGACGAGCGCACGAGCTTCAGCAGCGTCAGCTTGCCGCCGCCCTTGCTCCGCCCCTTTGGACCGCCCGCCCCGGGCGGGGTCTTCGCCCAGCCAAGTCCCAGCAGCAGCTTCGGTCGGCTCCCGACGGCGGCGCAACCTCCTCCACCGCCTCGCCGCGAGCCGCTCGCTCCGCGATGCAGTGCTCGCAGCATCGCTCCGGATCCCACGGGATGTCCTCGAGACCCATCTTCCGTACCCACTTCCGCTCCCACTCTCCCAGCCCGCTCAGGCAGGGACGCCTACCAGAGGGAGGGGCGTCGTCTCCGCGGGGCTTTCGGCGCATCGGCATGGCTGCTCTTTCGGATCGGGCAGCACTGATTCTGCCGATGTCGGAAGAGCTCGCCAAGCTGTTTCTTCCAAAAATCAGTGCCTTTCGCCAGTTTGCGCTCAACTATTTCAATTTATCACAAAATCCGACGGCAGCTTTCACCTTCCGCGATTCTCGCTGGAAACGAACTTCCTCCGGCGCCCGCTCGACACCTCGCCCACACCTCGGGATGCACCTCTCCCCTGCGATCGCTCCTCGCGTGACCACCAGCACCTCCTCTCCCCCTCGTTCCGCAGCCGTGCGAGCGGCGCTCTCGACGAGGCCGCCCGCTACCTCACCGCTCGCTCACGGAAACTTCTGCTCCGCTGCACTTACACCTTCGGCGCCTGCGTTCTCCTCAACGTTGCTGCTTCCGCCGGGGCCCCCCGCGCCCGCTGTGCCGGGCATCAGCATCGTTTGCCCTTCCTGCCTCACCGCCTCCCCCCGGTACGCGATCGCCAACGACGGCCCGCCGAGACCTCCTCCTCCGGGGCCGCCGTTGCCTCCCTGGCCTCCCTGACCGCCAGCGCACGCAGCTTTGGAGCCGCCCATCCCCGTGCCTCCGACGCCGCCGAGGCCACCGAGCCCGCCCGGCTGCATGTCGCCGCCCGCGCCTCCCCTGCCTCCGTTCCCCGCCTTCAGCACGCAGTCCTTCAGCGTCACCTTCCCCGCCACGCTCGCCAGCGCGATGCTCGCTCCGCCGGCTCCACCGCCTTGCCCCGGGAGCCCGCCGCAACCGCCGGCTCCACCGCTGCCTCCGCTCGCTCCGGCGCCCCGCACGCCGCCCAGGCAGATCGCCGCGCCGCCCTTCGCGCCGCCACCTCCGCCGCCGCCTTGTCCAGGCTGACCCGCTTTACCGGCTTCGCCGCTCACGCCGGCATAACCCGACGAGCTCAGCGTGCCGAGTCCGCTCGCGGCCGGCCCAGCTTGCCCGGCGGCGCCGTTATCGCCGCCCTGGCCGGTGCCAGCGGCGGCGCAGCTCCAGTCGCCTGCGGCGGGCTCTCCAGAGCCAGCTGCTCCGAGCGCGCCGGGCTCTCCGATCTGTCCACTGCCACCGTTGTTCACCCTGCCAGCGCCACCTTCGCCGCCGATGGAGAGCGCATCACCGCCGCACGCGTTTTCTACCTGCGCTCCTCCCAGTAGCGCCTCATCGGGTGCTCCTGATGTGTCCAGGTCGCTGCACGCATCCGTTCCGGCGTTCCCAGGTGACGCCTGCGCCGGCACCTCGCTCGGCGCATCCTCTCCCTCCGCGCCGACCGCTCCGTCCCCGGCGACCAGCTCGCACCGCACCAGTTCCGCCTCCGCGCCATCCACCAGCACCGCGATCGACGACGCTCCCGACGTCCGAGCATTCGCCGCGCGCACCGACACGTCCTCGATCCTTACAGAGCCCTCGCCCCGCATCATTTTCAGTGCGAGCGCTTCATCGACCGGCGCCACGGTCGTCTTCTTCTCCTCGCCGATCCAGCTCCACCCATTCGCGCAGTCGAGGCCACCGAAGAGCCTGACGCCTGCTGGCAGCTCGACCGCCTCCTCGAACGTTTCGGCGCACGCGTAGGCCCCTATCCGCTTGTCGGCAGCCCGACGGACCGCTTCGGCGAGCGTCGCGACCGGCTCGGCACGGGTACCTGCATTGCTGTCCTTGCCTGTCGAAGCCACGAACACGCCGCACGAGTCATCCACGGCGCCCTCGATCTCGCTCGGCACGCATCCGGAAGGCACGACCTCGCTGCCCCTGCCCCGGTACTCCTCGCACGTGAGCATCAGCTCGCAGTCGTCCTCGATGTGATACCAAAGCCCATCGCAACCGCTGGAGATCAACGCAACAGCGACAGTTGACCCCAACAGGACTTCCCTAATTGTTCTCATCGGTCGCTCTCCTGCTCGGCTCACCATGCGCTCACCATCACAACGCCGACGCCATCCACGCGCGGCGCCGGAAGCACGAGCAGTGCGGTCGCCTTCTCCCCGCCTCTCCCTGGCCACAAGGCGTACGTCAACGCGGCCGTGGCGAGCACGCCCGACGCTATGTAGCTCGCCAGCGCGATGTCTCCCAGACGACCAGCGCGCTCACCTGCATCATGAAGCTCAGCGCATTGTCCAGCGAACGACGGTGACGCCACGCATCCGCCACCTGCGGTGAAGATCTTGTGCTGTTGAGCGCGCGCCTCCGAGTTCGCGCTGTTCGATGCAACCGTCATCCCCACCCCCAGGCCGAGCCCCACCGCGCTCGCCGCCCCCAGCGCGATCACCGGCCACCACGTCCTCTCTTGCGGCCGCTGTTCCTGTTGTTCCGGCACAGCAGGCGTCTTCTTCTCCACGGGCGCACCGGCTCCCGCGCCCGGCGCGCTCGCGCCCTCCGCAACGTTCGCGACCGGCGTCGCCTCGTTCGCCTCACTCTTCGCCAGCGTCATCGCCAGCTCCACCTTCGCCGTACCTCCCTTGCCCACGCGCACCGTCTGGCTCGCCGTCTCGTACCCCGAAAGCCGCGCCTCGACCCGGTGCTCCCCCGGCTCCACGAACACCTCTCCCTCCAGCGGCGCTCTGCCCGTGACCTTGCCGTCCACCAGCACTTCCGCTCCCGCCATGCTCACCGTCACCCCCACCGCGCCCACCTGCGCCCGCGACTCCGCCAGCCACTTCTCGGCGTTCGGCTTCAGCTTCGCCACCCCTTTCAGCAGCGGCCAGTGTCTCAGCGCGAACGACAGGTACTGCGCCGCTTCTCGGTACTTCTTCAGCTGGTACTCGGTGTTACCCAGGTTGTACGCCACGTCGAACGTCGGGTTCAGCTCCCACGCCGGCAGCAGCAACGCTTCCGCCTCTTGGTGCTTCCGCGGCGGCATGACGGACGACGGACCCAGCTCCGCACACCAGGCAGCTCGCGCTGGCGTGCAGCAAAGGAGAGAGACCACTACAACGATGCCCACCCCCGGCCCGTGCTCGGCCCTGCGGGCCTGCGCGCGGTCCGCCCCTCCCAAGTCCCGCACTACGCGCGGGACGGGAGGGGTTCCCGGAGCGCCCACGGCTCTCGATGCTACGCTGCGACGCGTCCACCCGGCCATGGCCACGGCTCGCGGGCTTCCCGCCGCGCAAAAGCGATCTGCTGCTGGGCTGCCTTCAGCGACCGTCGGATAACATCCGCGCTCGCGGCCCGACGCAGAAGGATTCAGCAGATCGACGGTCCGCCCGCCCGCGCCTTGGGCATTCCACTCGGAGGTGGCGAGGTTGTCAGCGCCGGGCAGCCCACCGTGCCGCGTTTCCGCGACAAACCACTCCCTACCACCCCGGCGCGGGGTGCGTCCACCCATTTCTTGTTCTCTCCTTCAGCTCAGCAGCTCACGAGGCGCAGCCCTCGTTACTCGACCAAGCGCCTTCCGTTGAGCTCTTCAGAATTGCCACGCGGCGACACCGCGTCTCTCACTGCCCGCAGCTCGCATTGGTGGTGAAGTCCCAACATTCTCCGCTCTCACCCGCATTGCCAGCATTCCCGTCCGGCGCCGTGGTGCCGCCGTCGCCGGCAGTGCCGGGCATGAAGCTCGCCAGCTCGACGGCTCCACCTGGCGCAGTGGCGTAGGCGATGCCCACCGCGTGACCGCCTCGGCCGCCCGCACCGGGACCGCCCATTCCGCCTTGACCGCCTCTTCCACCATCGCAGCCGATGGATCCACCGAGCGACGAAGCAGCCCCCCCAGCTGCACCGCTGCCTCCAGCGGCACCGCCTCTTCCGCCGACGCCATCCCCGCCCTTCCCCGCCGTGCCCACCTCGACCGTCACTTCCGTCAGCACAAGCTTCGTCCCCAGGCTCACGATCCCGATGCTCGACCCGCCGGCCTTTCCGCCGCCGCCTCCCTTGCCCCCGCAGCCGCCGGCTCCGCCACCTCCGCCGCTCGCGCCGGGACCGTCGATCGGGTTCGGAATGGCTTCGCAGAACAGCCCTGCCTTCGCTCCGCCTCCGCCTCCTCCCCCTTGACCTTTCTTCCCGGTTTCGCCGTTACCTCCGTCGCCCCCCGCGATGCCGGCCAGCGTCAGCTGCGTGTCGCTGCCCCCGTCGCCAGGGTCGCCGGCAGTTCCAGGCGCGCCGGGCTGTCCCGGTCGGCAATTGCCACCGCTCTGCCCTGCGCCGCCGAGACCATCCTGCTCCAGGTTTGGCTCCGGCGGCGGCACGCCATCCGTCCCGCTCTGCCCCTTGCCGTCATCGGTACCCGTGATCCCGCCTGGCCCGCCGGCTCCGCCGCGTGTCAGGCCGTCTTCGCAGGTCGTCTCGCCGGGGTCACCGCCATGCACCGCGCCAGGTAGCGAGCACGCCGCCGACGCGTTCATCGCCGGCGCGCTCGCGCCGATCTGCGGCGCCTCCGTCGGCGTGGCTCCGTTCGCCCCGTCGAGCCCGTCCCTCGCCGTTACGTCGACCTGCACGAGCTCCGCCTCGATGTCCGCCACCACCACGCCGATCGACGACCTTCCCGCCTCCGTCGCGTGCGCCTCGGCGGTCGCGTCCTTCGCGTCCGCCGCACGGATCGCGAAGCTCCGCACCTTCGCCCCGCTCGCGGTCTCCGTCAGCGTCAGCGCCGCCGCCCCCGCACGCCCCTCGATCGTGCTCCGCGCCTGCTCGCTCCACGTCCACCCCGCGTCGCAGTCGAAGCCCCCGATCACCTCGACGCCCGCCTCGATCGTCACGCTCTCCTCGAACGCTCCGCTCGCGCACGCAAGCACCCGCTTGCCCTTCGCATTCGCTACAGCATCGCTGAGCGACGCGTACGGATTCGCCTTCGTCCCGTCGCCCCCCGACTCCGCGCTCGCGCTCGCGAACACCGCGCACTCGTCGCTCACGGCGCTCGCGTCCTGCGTCGGGTCCCCGTCACACGCGGGGTTCGGCAGACCGCCTCCCTCTCCCTGGCGCCAGTCGTGATGCGGGTTCTCCAGCGTGTACTCATGGTCGTCGGTCAGGTCGATCGATAGCGCATCGCACCCGACCGCTACGAGCACCGCGCAGATGGCGCCAGCCGTGAAGCCGTTATGTCCTCTCACGTTCGCGTCCTTTCCTTCCCGCTGCCGCTCACCACACACCAACGACACCGACCATCGTCTCGCTCGTCGCCAGCGAGACGATGGGTCGAATTCCGACCGAGCTGCCCGTCGTGGCCGATCGAGGCCAGAGCGCGTACGTTACTGCTCCGGCGGCCAGCGCACCGGACGCGACATAGGCCACGAGCGCGCCTGTGCCGAACGCCTCGGCGCTACCCGCCGTGTCCTTGAAAGCGTCGCATGCGCTGGCGACGTCACTCGGTGCATTCACGCACCCGGGCCCCCTCGACAAGATTGCAGCGCGTTGTGCATCGGCATCGCTCCGCGCGTTGCGAGACGCGACCGTCATCCCGATCCCCACCCCAAGCCCAACCACGCTCGCCGCCCCCAGCGCGATCACCGGCACCCAGCTCCTTGGCTGCGGCGGCGACGCCGGCTCCACGGGCGCTCCAGGCGCCAGCTCTGCCGCAGGCCCACCGCCGGCTCCCGCGCCCGGCGCGCTCGCGCCCTCCGCAACGTTCGCGACCGGCGTCGCCTCGTTCGCCTCACTCTTCGCCAGCGTCATCGCCAGCTCCACCTTCGCCGTACCTCCCTTGCCCACGCGCACCGTCTGGCTCGCCGTCTCGTACCCCGAAAGCCGCGCCTCGACCCGGTGCTCCCCCGGCTCCACGAACACCTCTCCCTCCAGCGGCGCTCTGCCCGTGACCTTGCCGTCCACCAGCACTTCCGCTCCCGCCATGCTCACCGTCACCCCCACCGCGCCCACCTGCGCCCGCGACTCCGCCAGCCACTTCTCGGCGTTCGGCTTCAGCTTCGCCACCCCTTTCAGCAGCGGCCAGTGTCTCAGCGCGAACGACAGGTACTGCGCCGCTTCTCGGTACTTCTTCAGCTGGTACTCGGTGTTACCCAGGTTGTACGCCACGTCGAACGTCGGGTTCAGCTCCCACGCCGGCAGCAGCAACGCTTCCGCCTCTTGGTACTTTCCATCCGAGTAGAGGCGGCCGGCCTTCTGGACCAGCGCTTCGGCGCGCTTCGCCGCATCGGCGCTGCCAGCAGCCTGCTGCGGCGCCGCTGGCTGCGCCGCGGCAGTGCCAGGCACGGCGACCGCGGTCGCGAGCGAGATCAAGAGAGCAACGGATCGGAAGTTCATCGTCATGGCTCCACGCGGTTTCATTGCATCCAGTTTTCGTCGAGCGGCCGCTCGGTCGGCGCAGGCGCTACCGGCGTCGGCGAGAGGCGCGGCGCAGCGCGCGCCGGCGGCGCGGGCGTCGGCGCGGCTGGTGCAGGCGGCTCGCCCTCGGTCGCGACATCGTCAAGGCTCGGCTCGGCCTCCGCCGGCGGCGCCGGCGCTACCGGCGGCGGCAGCTCCGAGGCCGCCGGCGGCGGCAGCGCGCTTCGCGCCGGCGCCCCGCTCGACGGCGGCGCCGGCGCCTGCTCCTTCGGCGGCGTCTCTCGCAGCAGCAGCGCCGCCAGCACGAACGGCATGCTCACCGCGAACACCGCAAGCACGACCATCAGCCACCTCGGCATCCACGGCCGGCGCTCCGCGATCGCCGGTGCGCTGGCCGGCGTCTTCGGCGTCGCCACCGGCGGCGGTGTGATCGGCAGCAACGACGACGGCAGCAGCGACTTGTCGATCGGCGGCAGCGTACGATCCGCCCACTGGCTCGGCGCCATCGCTCCCGGCTGCGCCGCCGCGCTCCGTGGACCCACGGCACCGGGCATCGCCGCTCCCAGCGGCGTTGCCGCGCCACCGTACAGCGGCACCGCCGATCTGGGATGCGCCGCCGCTGGTGCGTGATGCGCCGCCGCTGGTGCGTGGTGCGCCGCCGCTGGTGCGTGGTGCGCCGCCGCTGGTGCGTGGTGCGCCGCCGCTGGTGCGTGGTGCGCCGCCGCTGGTGCGTGGTGCGCTGCCGCCGCTCCTCGATGCGCTACCGCTGCGCCCTGCTGCGCCGCCATCCCCGGCAGCGGCGGCGGCCCCACCGCGCCCTGCTGCGCCCCCGGCAGCGGCGGCAGCCCCGGCCGCACCGCCACCCCCGGCGGCGCCGCGTGCCCGTGGGGCACCGCCGGCACCACCGGAAACTGGAACAGCGGCTGCCCTGTCGGCTGCTGCTGCTGCATCTCGGACAGCGCCCGGTCCAGCTCCGGGTTGTTCAGCGCCTGCTGCAGCTTCCGCTCCGCCACCGCCGGATCCGCCTCGCGCCGGATGCTCTCCAGGTCCGGCAGGTACTGCCGGACGTCGTCGCTGTCCTTGTTGCTGCTCATCTCGAAGACCTCTCTCCTCAGCGACTAGAACGGCCTGCACCCCGCCGACTCGCACGGGCCTTTTGGCTTTGCGCCCCCTGCATCCGCAGGCGCCGCCTTCTGCCCCGGCGCCGCCTTCTTCTTCTCCTCCGACAGCACCCGCAGAAACGACGGCTTCTGCCGCTTCGGCATCGGGTAGACGTCCTCCTCGTCCTCCGTCTCCGCCGGCGCCGTCCTCACCGGCGCCGCCTTCGACGGCGGCGGCTCCCTCGCCGGCGGTTGCTCCTTGGAAGGAGGTGCCTCCGCTTCCGCAACCGCCTCCGCCTTCGCGGGGGTGCCGGCTTCCGCAGCCGCCTCGGCCGTGCTCACCGCCCCCGCGCTCGCCGTCGCCTCCGGCGCCGGTGCGGCGGGGACCGCCACCGGCGCTGGCTCGGCGGCGCTCGCCGCCGGCGCCGCGCTCGCCGCCGCGCTCCCGGCCGGCGCCGCGCTCGCCGCCGGCTCTCTCTGCGCCCCCTCCGGCGCAGCAGCGCTCATCGCTCGGATCCCCAGCGCCGCCCCGACGCCCACCACCGTCATCACCAGCGCCAACAGCGGCGCCAGCACATACATGCGCGTCGCTCGCCGTGGCTGCACGAGCATCGCCGCCGGCGTCCTCGGCGCCTCTCTCGGCAATGACACAGGCGCTTGCGCGCTCGGCGCCGTCACCGAGCTCGGCGCCGCGGGCGGTCCTGCGAACAGCGGCGGCGCCGATGCCGCCCGCTGCATCTCGGTCATCGGCAACGGCGGCGTCGCGTACTGCGCCGCAACCTCCCGCTGCTGCGGCGTCGCGTACTGCGCCGCGACCTCCCGCTGCTGCGGCGTCGCGTACTGCGCCGCGACCTCCCGCTGCTGCGGCATCAGCTGCGCCGACGCCATCTCCGGCGGCGGCACCGCTCGCTGCGCTTCCCTCCACGGCGACTGCAGCGGCGCCGCGTGCAGCGTCTCCATCACCGGCACCGGCGTCGGCACCGCCCGCTGCGCTCCCACCTCGGGCGGCGGCGCCGCCGGATAGTGCGCCGCGGCTCCCGGCACCCCCGGCGCCCCTCCTCGCGCCGCCGCCGTCTCCGCCCACGCCCCCGGCAGCACCGCCGTCGCCTCCCGCGGCGCCGCGCTCCCTCGCACTCCCGCGTCCCCGCGCACCGGCAGCGGCGCCAGCGTCGGCGGCAGCGGCTCCGTATACCCCCCCCCGCCCGCGCGGCACCCGCGCCGGCTCTCGCGACGCCGGCGCGAACGGCAGCGGGCTCGCCGGCGCCACGAATTGCTCCAGCGGCGCCGTCTCCCCGTGCACCACCCGCCGCCCCCTCGCCTTCTCCTCGCTCTCGCTCCCCCGCACCATCCCGCCCCCCTCTCTCCCGCCCTCGCCCTCCCCCGCCACCGGCGCGCTGTCCTCCTCCATCTCCACCCCGGCGAACGCCGCCTGCCGTTCCGCCCTCATCCGCTCCTGCGCCAGCCGTTGCGCCAGCACGTGCCCCGCCGGCACCGTGTCCCTCAAGAGCCCCCGCAGGTCCCGCGCCACCTCGTCGAACCTCGGATACCGCTCCTCACGGTCGATCGCGATGCAACGCGCCACCACCGGCCACACGAACTCGGGGCAATCCGGCACCAGCTCGTGCACAGGCTCGGGCGCCGCCACGAGGTGCCCCGTCAGCGTCTCCTCCGCCGTCGCCGCCTCGCCGTCGTCCAAGAACAGGTGCTTGCCCGTCAGCACCTCGTAAAAGATCGCCCCGAACGCGTAAATATCCGTCCGACCGTCCGGCCTCGCCCCCTCCCCGCGCTCCGCCTTCTTCGACGCCCCGTACAGCATCTTCACCTGCTCCGGCGAGATGTACCTCACCGTACCCACGTCCGGCAGGTCGTCCGTGTTCATTCCACCGTCCGCGAACTTCGCTATCCCGAAGTCGAGCAGCCACACGTGACCCTTCGCGTCCCCCTTCGCCCCCACCATGATGTTCTCGGGCTTCAGGTCGCGGTGCCATATCCCCTTCGAGTGCACGAACGTCATCGCATCGGCCACCTGCAGCATCACGTGCATCGCGCTCAAAAAATCCAGACGGTAGATCTTGTTCAGCACCTTCCTCAGCGTCCGACCCTCGAGGTAGTCCATCACGATGTACGCCACGTCGTCCGGCGACACCCCGGCCTTCCTCATCCTCACGATGTTCGGGTGCTTCAGCTTCGGATAGAACTTGCACTCCTGCCGGAACCGCCTCGCGAAGTCCTCTCTCCTCACGTGCCGCGGCGACATGCACTTGATCGCCACGACATCCTCGGATGTAGTCCTCCACCGCCTTGTACACTTCCCCCATCCCGCCGGCGTCGATCACCTCCGTGATCCGGTAGTCCAGGAACACGTCCCCGGCCTTCAGCGCTTCACGCGCCATCACCACACCCCCAGGCCGCGCAGCAGGAGCGCCGCGATCAGCGAGAACACCACCGTGCTCCCCGCCGTGAGCGCCGCGAACAGCCGCGCGTCCACCGGCGCCGCCCCCTCCCCCGCGTCCGCCGCTACGCACGCGCGAGCCCCCGCCCCGCCTGTGCCGTCCGGCATCGCCTCGAACCACGCCCCGATCTCCGGCGTCCACGCTACTCCCGCCTCCCCTCCGCCAGCCGTCGCCCCCTTCGATGCCCGCTCTGCCGCCGCCGGCGGCGCCGCCCGCTCCGCTCCCCCTGTCCCCGCCACCCCCGCCACAGCCGCCCCCCGCGCGCTCCCTCCCGCCTCCCCCAGCTCCGCCGCGATCCGCCCCAGCTCCCCCGCGAACGCCTCGGCGCTCTGAAACCGCTCCTCCGGCCGCTTCGCCAGCGCCTTCAGCACGGCCCGGTCCAGCGCCGGCGGGATGGGCTGCGCGGCGCGCCGCGACGGAGCCGCCGGCGCTTCCAGCACGTGCGCGCGGAGCACCTCCAGCGCGTCGTCCAGGTGAGCGAACGGCCCGTGCCCCACCAGGAGCGTATACATCAGCAGCCCGACGGCATACACGTCGGCCCGCGCGTCGACCGGCTTGCATCGCGCCTGCTCCGGCGACGCCGTCCGCAGGGTCCCGACGAGCAACCCGGCCTCGGTCGGATACGCCGGCCCCTCCAGGGGAAAGGGCCGCTCCGCGCCCGGCGCGCCCGGCTCGACGCCCCCGTCGAGCACCTTCGCGACACCGAAGTCGAGCAGCTTTGCGACGCGGCCGCCGCCCGGCGCCGCCGACCCCGGCGCGCACAGGAACACGTTGTCGAGCTTCACGTCGCGGTGAACGAGCCCGACCCGATGCGCCGCCGCGAGCCCCGCCAGCACCTGCCGCACCAGATCGATCGCCTCGGCCACCGGCAACGCACCCCGCTGCGCGAGCTCCTCCCCGAGCGTCCTGCCTTCGAGCCGCTCCATCACGAGGTAGGGCCGCCCCGCCGGCGTCCGTCCCAGGTCGAGGACCGCCACCACGTGCGGCGACGACACCGCCGCCAGCGCCTGCGCCTCGACCCGCAGCCGGTCGGCGAACCGCGGATCCCCGGCGAGCGCGCGGCGGACCAGCTTCACCACGACCCGCTTCCGGAGCGCGCGGTGCTCCGCCTCGATCACCTCCCCCATGCCCCCGCGCCCGAGCCGCCGGAGCGCCCGATAGGGCGTTCCTTCCAGCTCGTCCCTCCCGCCGCGGGGAGGCTCTGCGCTGCCTGACGTGAGGCGTGCCACCGGCGTGGTCTCCTGAAGGGGAAATCACGAGCACGAGGCAGGTTCCGACAGAGAAAATGCACCGGCGCGGTCGATTGTTGAAAAGCAGCGTCGATTCACGTAGTTGCCTGGCCACGAACGCCCGCGCATCCGCCGAACGCCCGCGCATCCGCCCCCCGGCCCGCCGCCGCGCCCGCCCGGGCGGCGCAGAAAAACGACGGGGGCATCGCTTTCCCTGTCCGAACCGGTCCGCCGATGGTGATTTGAGAAGAAGAGGAAGGACGACGGGGCGCCGCGCCGCACGCGGGGTCCCGCCACGCGAGGCCCCATGACGCACGAAGCTCCCGAGCGCGACGACCTGGACAGGACGGGCGACGTCGATCCCCTCGTCGAGGCCTGTGTCGCCGACGCGCTGCGCCCCTACCTCGAGGCGCTCTCGCCCGAGGAGATCGAGGACTACCGCAGGCTCCTCGAGGTCTTCATCACGACGCACCCGGCGTCGATGCCGCTCTACGATCGCTTGCGGGCGAGGCCTCCTGTCCTGTCCGAGAGCGGCGAGGTGGCCCGCGAGGGCGCGGGAGGGGCGATGGCGACCCCGGCGGCGCCGGAGCGCGGCGACGGGACCTTCGGTGGGCGGCGGTGACGGGCAGCCAGCGTCCGCCTCCCTCTCCTCCGGATCATGAGCGCGTGCTGGAGGCGCTCCCGATGGCGCGCCACGTCGCGCGGACGACCGCGCGGGTCTACGGCGTGCGGACGCGACAGGGCCTGGAGGACTGCGAGCAGACAGCCTATCAGGCGCTCGTCGAGGCGAGCCCCGGATACGACGCGGCGCGCGGCGTCCCGTTCGGCGTTTATGCCTGGAAGCGGGTGGCCGGCGCCGTCATCCGGCTGCTCACGCGCGAGGCGTCGTTCCGCCGCGCCGGCCTCGACGCCGCGCTCGACGCGGCCGAGTCGATGCGCGACGCGAGCGATCCGTTCGGCGACGACGACGCCGACGCCTTGAGTCAGCTCAAGGACCAGTGTCGCGCGCTCGTCTTCGCGCGCTTCGTCGCCGGCGCCGGCGAGCGGCTCCGGGCGCACCCCGAGGACACGGTGGCGCGCAGCCAGGCCCTCGAGGCGCTCCGGACGGCGCTCCGCGGCCTCGACGAGCGGGAGGCGCGCCTCATCGAGCTCCGGTACTGGCAGGACCTCTCGTGGGCCAAGGTCGCCGCGGCGCTCGGCGTGCACGAGAAGTACGCGACGCGCATGGACGAGCAGCTGCGGAGGCGGCTCAGGGGCGATCTGCGGGCCAGCGAGGTGGACGAGCCGCCGCCGAGCGAGGGGGCCTGAGCGTCGATCGACGCGAGTCCGCAGAGTCCAACATCGTATCCGAGCAAGCCGAAGAAACGGCAACGCGAGGCGAGGCGGCTCCTGGATGAGCTGCTATCGCGCCCGCTGCTTCTCCCCCACGAGCAGATCACGCCATGACGCCGAGTAGTCCGGGGAGATCTCGAACGCATATCTGTAGATATCTGGAACGTCGAGCTTCCCGTCGTCCACCTCGCGCAACACGCCGAGCCGGAGCAGCTCCGACACCACCAGGTCGCCTCGCGCCGGGATCCCCGCCGGCTCGTCCGGGCGGCGCTGCGCGAGCCGCGCCTCGACCTCGCTGCGGCCGAGCCAGAGCGTCAGCCCGCGAAGGTTCTCCATGCGCCTCACGAGCGGGTACTCCTCCACCAGCTCCTGCACCCGCTGTCGCGACGTCTGCTGAAGCGAAGCCAGGAGATCCCTGGGCGTCACCAGAGCTCCCCGGCTCCGAGGTGGCCCCTTCCTCGCCGACTCCGCGGCGAACGAGAGGAACCAGAGCAGCACTCTCGGCGTGACCCCGCCGTGCGCGTCGCGCAGCCGGCCCATCATCCAGTCCAGCGAGGAGGCCTTGACCACCCCTTGGCCGATCACCTTGCCCGCGAACCTGGCGACGAACGCGCTCTGCACCTCGCGCGCTTTCATCTCTCCAGGCATCCAGCCGAATTCCCCTCGGTCCACGAGCGTGAAGCCGGGAACATCGCGCAGCCACGCCCGCGCCGCCTCCGACTCCCCCGCGAGGTGTCGCGCCGCCACCTGCAAGAGCGCGCCCGCATCCCACGTGAGCGCCTCGGATCTCGCCCGGAGCTTGCTGGCGTCCGCGAAGCCGAGCTCCCCGGCATCGAGCAGATCGTCCCGAAGGAACAGCTTGCCTCGCAGACGCCGGTATCGGCTGGAGAGCGACAACCACAGGGAGAGGAGCGCGCTCAGGTAGCGGCGCCGAACGCCGGGGTCGAACTGGCCGATTCGGTCCAGCGTGTCGTACGTCGCCATGACGGAGCGATCGGCCGACGACAGCGCGCGCTCGGCCGCATCCAGCGCCGCGTTGACCGCGCCGAGGTTCGCCTCGGCAGCCGGCAACCATGCCCTGAGATCGGGCACAGGCGCCGCCAGCACGGACGAGAGCGCCTCCGGCACCTCGACGACCTCCGGCACCTCGTCCCGCAGCCGCCGGAGCAGGTGCGTCATCCAGAACGCTCGCAGCGTGATGTCGCTCGCGCCGGCAGCATAGGCCTCCAAGGTGCCCACCTCCGGATGGAGCGCCGCCGCCGAGAAGGCATCAATCCACGTCGCCTCCGGGATCCGCTCGTCCTCGAAGAGCGCGCGCAGGCGCGCGGCGGTGCGCGGCTCGTTGACGAGCCGGAAGAGCGCCGTCTTGCCCGTCCCCCGACTGCCCAGGATGACGACGTTCTCGGGCCAGAGGGCGCGGCGGTGCGGACCGAGCGGAACGAACGTGGTCAGCGGATCCAGCGCCTCGCCGTCGCCGCGCGCGCCGAGCCGCGCGAACGCCTCGAGCACCTGCTCGCGCTCTTCCGGGCTCATGCGTCCTCGTCCTCCCTCGGCGGCACGCACAGGATCTCGACCCGCTTGCGCAGTTCCTCGAACCACGGGGCAAACAGCGACGTTCGGATCGCCCGCAGCGAGGCGAACCGCGCGAGCCCCGCGTCGTAGCGCAGCACGAACGGCACGTGAGGCCCCGGATCCTGCTCGGCGATCGTGAGCGCCGCCCTCTGGTACACGTGCGCAGCGAAGCTCGCATAGCTGCGCTGCCGGAACTCCTGCTCCTCGAAAACCGCCTCGGGCAGCCCCTCCGATGGCACGAACGACTGCGCGAGGACGCACTGGAGCCCTGTCGTCCCCTTGCGACCCACGAGCGCGCCGAGCGTCACGTCCAGCCCGCGATACCCCTGCTCGCTCGCACGGCTGACGATGACGTCGACGTGCGCCAACCGGTGCAGCGACAGCCCCGCGAGATCGTGCAGCCCTGCCCGGGAGTCGATCAGGATGTAGTCCGGCGCGATGTCCCGCCGCACGGCGAAGAGCAGCTCGCGAAGCGCCAGCTCCATCGGGCTCGTGGACGCGTGACCGCCCTGGCCGGCGTCGGCGCTGAGGAAGTCGAGGCGCGCGAGCTTCTCCAGGTACATGGGGCCGAGCCTGCCCGCCGCGAGCACATGCACGCGCTCCTCGTCGTCCCCGAGGGCGCGAGCCCCCGCGACGAGATCGTCGAGCCGAGACGCGCCCGTCGCGATATGATCGGCCAGAAAGTCGACGACCCCTCGCCCGGATTCTCCCTCCAGCAGCACGCCGAGGCCCGGCGCCTCCAGATCCAGATCCACCACGGCGACCCGCCGCCCCGCCTGCGCCAGCTGCCACGCGCACGCCGTCAGCGCGGTCGTCCTCCCGACGCCGCCCTTGTAGGAGTAGAAGGTCACGATCGCCGGCCCGTCCCCCAGCTCCCATGGCAGGTTGGGCTGGCCCGCTTCCAGCCACGCCTGCTTCGACAGGCGCCTTTCCATCTTGTGCCATGGGGCGCGAGCAGCGAGACCGCGAACGCCCGTCGCGGGGTCGTCGTACGTCGCGCCCCACCGGGGTTGCGCCTCCGGGCGAGCCAGCACGGCGCGCGCGAGCCTGGCCTCATCGGCGTGCCGAGTCGCGGTCGACCAGATCGGACCGACGAAATACCCGCCGAGCGCCCCCCGAAGCGCCTGCGCGAGCGCATCGACGTCCACGGCCGCGGCGCCGGGCTCGGGGTCGAGGACGAGCCTCACCCGGCCGTGGAGATCCCGCACCGCGCAGCAGCGCCGGACCGTGGCGAAGTGCGGAGCCTCCTCGCACACCCGCACCAGCGTCGGAAGCACCTCATCGAACGTCACCATGGAGTGTGCCCCTCGGCGATACGACCGTCCGCCCAGAGCGCGACCGCGACGGAATCCACCACCTCGCGCGCCTCCTGGCAGAGCGCCTGTGCTTCCGGCCGGGATCGCGCCCCGGTGCGCTGGTAGCGCGCCTCGACCCGCCAGGCGGACAGCGCAGGGCACCGTGCGGCATCCATGGGCACATCGTAGCGCCGCGCCAGCGGATCGAGGTCCAGCATGAACGCGGTCACGTCAGCGGCGGAGGTCTCGACGCCGTGGCCGACGGCCTGGTCGAGCCAGCGCAGGGAGACGGTGGCCTTGCGCGCGCACTCCGGACCGTAGCCCGCGAGGTGATACGCCTGGTCGGGCGACGTGTAGCCGGCAGCCGGGTCCAGCAGGTGCTCGGCGTCCCGCACATGCCGCAGCGCCGCGGACAGCAGGTCGGCCGCCTTGGTGGAGAGGGTCAGCGCGCTCGATCGGGCCATCGCCGCACCGTGTGAACACGGTCTGGACGAGGGCGTCAACAGGCGAGGGCGCGGGTGGTCGGCTCCTCGCCCGCCAGGCGGCTGCGAGGCAGGACGACGGCTGGAAGCCGGCGCTGCGCGGCCCCGGTTCACGCCGGCGGAAAAACTGCCGCCGTGATGGTGGCCAGGGCACGTTCGCGTCGCGCGAACGTCCTTCCCGGACAGCGCTCGACCTGGGAGCCTGGCCGACGGTGCATTCCCCGGCGATCACCGCCGGAGGAAAGCCAAGGAGGCACCATGGCGCTCAAAGACCTCTCTCCTCGTCAGATGGTTCAGATCACGGCCGCATGGCTCGACCCGGAGCGCGAAAGACCGCTCATCGTGTCGCTGAAGCGGTGCGCCCCGCTCATCGACGATGTCGAGGCCGCGCACGACGGTATCTTGAAGTCGCACCGCCCGCCGAAGAAGGCGAACGACGAGCTCGCCGCGATCCAGCAAAAGCAGGTCGCGACCGACCAGGTTCACGACCGCAAGGCCCGCGGTGCGCACGCGGTGCTCACCGGGTTCGCCGATCTCGCCGACGATCCCGAGGACGCGGCGATCTATCTCGAGATTCGAGATCAGCTCTTCGCGGATGGGCTGAAGTTCATCTCGGCGAGCTACAGCGATGAGGCGGGCGAGGTGAAGCTCGCGCGCGACCGGCTGACGCCGGAGTCGAAGGCGGCGCTCAAGGCGCTGCCGACGCCGGGGGGCAACCTGCTCAAGGCGGTGCAAGCGTGGTTCGCCGCGGGCGACGAGCTGGGCAAGCTCGACGCGCGGCGCGTCCACCTGGAGGCGCAGGACAGGCCGGGCGCGGCGGATCCGCGCGGCGGGCAGCTCCGGGCGCGCAACCGCTGGATCAAGGTGATGCGCAGCGTGCTCCAGATGCTGGAGCTCGAAGAGGCCGACGCGGAGACGACGCGCCGGCTGCTCGCGCCGCTCGAGCGCGAGACGGCCAAGGCCGAGCGCCGGCGCGCGAGCGGCAAGGAGACCGACGCGGAGGACGTCGCTCCGCCGGCCGCCGGCGGCACAGGCGAGCCCGCGACCGATGGGGAAGCGCCCGCCGCCGGGGTGGATTGACGTGCCGGCCCTGACGGCAGGCCTTCCTGGCAGACTCCGTCCATCAAGGCCCCCTGCGCGCGGGGCCTCCTGACGGACTCGATCCGTCGAGCCCCCCTGCGCGCAGGGCCTCCTGACGGACTCGATCCGTCGAGCCCCCCTGCGCGCAGGCCCTCCTGATCAACTCGATCCGTTGAGACCCTCCTGCACGCGCGGCCCACCGACGGACTCAATCCGTTGACCCCCCCTGCGCGCAGGCCCTCCTGACCGACTCGATCCAAGGAGAACCCCTGCCGGCAGGCTCTCGCAATGGACTCGATCCGTTATCGCCCCCCGCCGCCAGCCCCTCTCCACGGATCGCCTCCGCCACGACCCCCGCCGCCACCCCCCTCTCCACGGATCGCCTCCGTCACGCTCCCCCGCCGCCGGCCCCCTCTCCGCCGCTCACACCCCCGCTCCCTCCCCTCCCCGCCGCGAGCTCCCTCACGCCCTCACACCGGCTCACCCCGGGCGCCCTTCCCCTCCGCGAGATTCCTCACAACGAGTCGCCTCCATCCCACAAGAACCGCCGCGTCTGCTTGACGCACCACGTCGGCGCTGCCATGACCGCTTTCCTCCGCCTCGGGCGCGCTATTTCAGTCGGGCTCGCCAGATCCACGCTCGGGTCCGCCGGCCCGTCTGTCGTGTGGCGCGCCCCTGCCCGGGCGGACTACGCTCTGCGTTACCCCCACAGCCACAGGAGCCAACCGAGCCGTGAAGATCCTCGTTCCGCTCAAGCGCGTCGCCGATCCGGATAACGCGAACAAGGTGAAGATCCCTGCGTCAGGGGACAAAATCGAGACGACCGGGCTCGAGTGGAAACCGAACCCGTTCGACGAATACGCGCTCGAAGCAGCGCTGCGCCTGACCGAGGACGGCAAGGCGCCGAAGACGCGGGCGGGCGAGGTCATCGTCGTCACCTTCGGGCCCAAGGAGACCGAGCAGACCCTCCGCGCCGCCCTCGCCACCGGCGCCGACCGCGCCATCCGCGTCGACGTCACCGACGACAAGCTCGACGGCGACCTCGTCGCCCGCGCCCTCAAGACGCTCGTCGAGCGCGAGAAGCCCGACGCCGTGGTCATGGGCAAGCAGGCCGTCGACGGCGACTCGAACCAGGTCGGCCAGATCCTCGCCGAGCTGCTCGACTGGCCGCTCGCCACCTTCGCCGCGACCCTCAAGGAAGAGAAGGGCGCCCTGCTCGTCGGCCGCGAGGTCGACGGCGGCGTCGCCACCCTCCGCGTGCGCCTGCCGGCCGTCGTCACGGTCGACCTCCGCATCGTCGCGCCGACCAGCGTCTACTCGATGAAGACCGCGCCCGCCTTCAAGTACAACGACGGCGTGCGCTTCGCGGCGCTCCCCGCCATCATGGCCGCCAAGAAGAAGCCCCTCGCCGAGGTGAAGCTCGCCGACCTCGCCGCCGACCAGGCGCTCAAGGTCCAGTACCACGCGTTCCAGCCGCCCCCGGCGCGCAAGGCGGGCATCAAGGTGAAGGACGTCGGTGAGCTCGTCACCCGCCTCAAGAACGAGGCGAAGGTCCTCTGACGGGACCCGAAGGGCAGATCCCCGCCCGCGCGGGGGTGAACCGACACCATTTGAGGAGGTGCAGGAGGGATCATGGCTGACGTTCTCGTGGTGGCCGAGGCCGCCGAAGGAAAGCTGAAGAAGACGACGCACTCCGCGGTCACGTTCGCCAGGCAGGCGGCGGCGGCGCTCGGCGGGACGTACGCGATCCTCGTGATCGGCGACGCCCTCGGCGACGCGGCCGCCGAGGCGGCGACGCTCGGCGCGGCCAAGGTGCTCGTCGCCGAGTCGAGCGCGCTCAAGGACTACGTGGCCGAGCGCTACGTGCCGACCGTCGCGGCGGCCGCGAAGGGCTACGCGGTCGTCGTGGGCACCGCGAGCGCCTACGGCAAGGACCTGCTCCCGCGCGTGGCCGCGCGGCTCTCCGCCGGGTTCGCGAGCGACATCTCCGAGCTCGTGGCCGAAGGCGCGACGCTCAAGTACAAGCGCCCGATGTACGCCGGCAACGCGTACGGGATCTGCTCCGTCGCGACCCCGGTCCAGGTCGTGAGCGTGCGGCAGAGCGCGTTCGCCCCCGCCGAGCCCGCCGGGTCGAAGTCGCCCGTCGAGCAGGTCGCGGTCGTCGCGCCGAGCGCCGCCGCGGAGCGCGTGGAGTTCGTCTCCTTCGACCAGGTGAAGAGCGAGCGCCCCGAGCTCACCGAGGCCAAGGTCGTCGTCTCCGGCGGCCGCGCGCTGAAGGAGCGGTTCAACGAGGTCCTCGACCCGCTCGCCGACGTCCTCGGCGCCGCGGTCGGCGCGAGCCGCGCCGCGTGCGACGCCGGCTACGCCGCCAGCGACCTGCAGGTCGGCCAGACGGGCAAGGTCGTCGCGCCGTCGCTCTACGTCGCCGTCGGCATCTCCGGCGCCATCCAGCACCTCGCCGGGATGAAGGGCTCGAAGGTCATCGTGGCCATCAACAAGGACGCCGACGCGCCGATCTTCCAGGTCGCCGACTACGGCCTGGTCGCCGACCTCTTCACGACCGTGCCCGAGCTCGTGAAGCAGATCCAGGCCGCGCGCGGCTGATCCAGGCGGCGCGCGCGGCGCAAAGCCGACGGCCGCGCCCGGCCCCGCCGGGGCGCGCCGCGCCCGGCCCCGCCGGGGCGCGCCGCGACCGGCCCCGCCGGGGCGCGCCGCGCCGCTCTCTATAAATCGGGCCGCGGCCGTGCCCCGGCCCACCGGAAGAGTCCGTCCAGCGAGAAGTCCACGTACGGCAACGTAAATTCCGTGTCGGGTCGCTCGCATAGCATCTTGTTCGCGTCCGGCGGCCGTGGGATCCCTTGAAGCCATGCCCGAACGTTCGGACATCCCGATCGTCACGGCCCTTGCGCAGGCGCGGGCATCGCTCCTCGAGGCCGCCGCGACCACCGAGCAGCGCCGGCTCATCGGCCCGGCCGTCATGGAGATCGATCGCGCGATCGTGAGCCTCGACCCGGCCGCGAGCGCCTCGTTCGAGCTCACGCCGCTCGCCGCGTCGGTGCCGCCGATCGACACGGAGGTCGAGACGCTGCGCCGCGAGGTCGAGCGGCTGCGCGCCATCACCCGGCACGAGCGCGGGCTGCTCGACGCGCTGCTCAGCGAGAGCCCGCACGGCATCATCGTCTCCGACGGGCAGGGCAAGCTGATCCTCCAGAACCGGGCGTCCGAGCGCATCTGGGCCGGCAGCTCCACCGCCGACAACGTCGAGGGGTGGGGGCGCTACCGCGCGTTCCACCCCGACGGCCGGCCGTTCGAGGGCGAGGACTGGTCGATGGCGCGGTGCCTCTCCAGCCGGGAGAGCGTGCCCGCCGAGGAGATCCACTTCCAGCGCTTCGACGGCACCCACGGGATGCTGCTCGGCAGCTGCGCGCCGCTCTTCTCGCCGGAGGGCGAGCTGCTCGGCGCCGTCTCGATCTTCGCCGACATCACCCAGTTCAAGCAGCTCGAGGCGGACCTGCACGTCAGCAGGACCAAGTTCTCGACGACGCTGAAGAGCATCGGCGACGCGGTGATCTCGACCGACGGCTCGGGCCGGATCGACTTCATGAACGCCGTGGCCGAGAAGCTGACCGGGTGGACGCTCGAAGAGGCGCGGGATCGCCGGCTGTCCGAGGTCTTCCGCGTCATCTCCGAGCAGACGCGCGACGATCTCGACAACCCGGTCACCGAGGTGCTGCGCCACGGCGGCATCATCGGGCTCGACGACACGACGCTGCTCCTGCGCAGGGACGGCTCGGAGCTCGCGATCGACTCGAGCGGGGCGCCCATCCGGAGCGACGAGGGCGAGCTCGTCGGGCTCGTGCTGGTCTTCCGCGACGTGACGGAGAAGCGGCTCGCCGACAAGCGGCGCTACTTCATCGGCGAGGCGAGCCGGCAGCTCGCGCTGTCCGGCCTCGAGTACGACACGACCCTGTCCAACGTCGCGCGCCTCGCGGTGCCGCACATCGCCGACGCGGCGGTGGTGGACATCGTCGAGCCCGACGGCTCGCTGAGCCGGCTCGCCGCCGTGCACGCGAGCAGCGCGAAGCAGGCGCTCGGCAACGAGCTGTCGGCCCGCTACCCGAGCGACCCCGAGGTGCCGCGCGCGGTGCACGCGGTGCTCCGGTGCGGCGAGTCGCTGCTGCTCCCGGAGGTCGACGGCATGGCGTGGCAGCGGGCCTCGTCGCCGGAGCCCGGCGACGAGGCCCTGTCCGGCGCGCGCGATCCGGTCTACCCCGCGCTGCTCCGGGAGCTCGGCGTCCGCTCGGCGATGGTCGTCCCGCTGCGCGCGCGCGGCCGGACGCGCGGCGCGATCACGCTGTTCTCGACCGAGTCGAGCCGGCGCTACGGCGTCGACGATCTCGCGCTCGCCGAGGAGCTCTGCAACTTCGCGGCGCTCGCGCTCGACAACGCGCAGCTCTACCGCGAGTCGCAGCAGGTCAACCGGGCGAAGGACGAGTTCCTCGCCACGCTCTCCCACGAGCTCAGGACGCCGCTCACCGCGATCCTCGGCTGGGCGCGCATGCTCCGGCAGGGCTCGCTGAAGCCGGACACGCACGTCCGCGCGCTCGAGGCGATCGAGCGCAACGGCACGCTCCAGGCGCAGCTCGTCGAGGATCTGCTCGACGCCTCCCGCATCATCACCGGCAAGCTGCGGCTCGACGTGATGCTCGTGGATCTGCCGCCGATCATCAACGCGGCCATCGACGCGGTCCGCCACGGCGCGGACGCGAAGGGGATCGAGCTCGCGGTGCAGCTCGACGCGGGCGCGGGGCCGATCTCGGGCGACCAGACGCGGCTGCAGCAGGTGGTGTGGAACCTCCTGTCGAACGCGATCAAGTTCACGCCGCGCGGCGGCAAGGTGTCGATCCAGCTCAGCAGGGTCGAGGGCGTGGCGCGCATCCAGGTGAGCGACACCGGCCAGGGCATCGTCCCGGAGTTCCTGCCCTACGTGTTCGACCGCTTCCGGCAGGCCGACAGCACGAGCACGCGGCCGCACAGCGGGCTCGGGCTCGGCCTCGCGATCGCGCGCCACCTGGTCGAGCTGCACGGCGGCACGGTGAAGGCGGAGAGCGGCGGCGAGGGCAAGGGCGCGACGTTCACGGTGGACATCCCGCTCGCGCCGCGGGGCGCGATCGCGGCGCTCCGGAAGGCCGAGGGGCTGAGCAGCCTGGCCGCCGATGCGGAGCCGACGCTGCAGGGCGTGCGCGTGCTGATGGTCGACGACGAGCCGGACGCGCGGGAGCTCGTGACGACGGTGCTGGAGCGCAAGGGGGCGACCATCACGGCGGTGGCGACGGTCGACGAGGCGCTGTCGGCGATCGCGCGCGAGAAGCCCGACGTGATCCTGAGCGATCTCGGGATGCCCGGGGAGGACGGCTACAGCCTGATCCGGCGGCTGCGCGCGCAGAGCCCCGAGCACGGCGGGCGCATCCCGGCGGCGGCGCTGACGGCGTACGCGAGCGCGCAGGACCGGACGCGGGCGCTGCTGGCGGGGTTCCAGTCGCATGTCCCCAAGCCGATCGAGGCGTCGGAGCTCGCGGCGGTGATCGCCAACCTGGCGGGGCGCACGGGATAGCCGGGGCCCGGCCCTCGGCGGGGGTGGCCGCCGCGCGGCGCACGGAGGGCTGAACTCGCCTGTGACGTCGCTCCTCAGGCTTCGCCGGAGGAGCGACGTCACACAGGCTCAAACATCAGCCCTCCGTGCGCCGCGCGGCGGCCACCCCCGCCAAGGGCCTACCGCCTTCCCAGGAGCGCCTTCCCAGGAGCGCCTTCCCACACGGGTGGGAACCCGAGCGGCAACTCGTAAAGCGCGCCCAGCGGCAGCCCCGCAGAGCGGCCACAGCGGCGGATCGCAGAGACCACTGAGCAGCGAGGTGCCGGCGAGCGTCGCTCGCGGGCGACAGGGATACCAGCGAGGGCGACGGACGCCCTCGCTGCGATCGACCTGTCCCTCTGTCGAAGAGATGGTCGGGGCGAGAGGATTTGAACCTCCGACTCCTCGGTCCCGAACCGAGTGCGCTACCAGGCTGCGCTACGCCCCGTACGCTGCCGCAAGAGCAACGCCCGCTGAACAGCGGGCGCGCAACATCGCTAAGAGCGGGCCGCTTGTCAAGACGAAATGATCCAGGACGCCCCCGCCCCAACCCGCGCCCCCGGAAACACCGGCCCGCCGCAACACGGACGAACGGCGGAAAGTGCCCAGAAACACTCCTGTTTCCCGCCTCACCCGGCGCCCCGGACGTTTCACGAAGCCAAGAATTGGGGGAGCGCAAGAAAAAACTCCCGTCTACGACTTGCTCAGACCGTGTTAAAGTGTCACTGGAATCCCGATGTTGCCGAGAGCAAGCAAAGCGCGAGGGGCCTGTGGCGCCGGTCAGGGCCTCGCCCCCTGCTCGCGCAGCGTTGGGCAGGGGACCGCCGGTGCGGCCCCTTCCAGAACAGACCAGGGCGACCGGTTTCGGCGGTCGTGCGGGTGCATGACACACGGGCGACCGGCTTCGGTCGACCGTGAGACAAAGGCGACCGGCTTCGGCGGTCCTACGACGGGTACGTGAGAGGAGGAACAGGTGGCAATTGAGCTTCCCGCTGTGCGCATTCTGATCGTCGACGACGACCGGGCGATCTGTGACTACATGCAGACGCTGCTCGAGCGCGACGGCTATCAGGTCAAGACGCTGGGCGATCCCACGACCGTGGAAGAGGAGGTCCGCGCGGGCGGCTACCACCTCATCATCCTCGACCTCATGATGCCGAAGCTCGACGGCATCGAGGTGCTCAAGCGCATCCGCAAGGTCGACAACGACATCGCCGTCGTCATCTTCACCGGCTTCCCCAACCTCGAGAGCGCCGTCGCGTCCATGAAGCTCGACGCGGTCGACTACATCAAGAAGCCGTTCAACGTCGACGAGTTCCGCGAGGTGCTCGCCCGCGTCATGCGCAAGAAGGGCCTCGCGCGGACGCCCGAAGAGCAGCTCCACCGCGTCATCGGCGACACGATCAGGAACCTCCGCAAGGACAAGGACCTGACGCTCAAGCAGATGGCCCGCCGCACGGGGCTCAGCGTGTCGCTGCTCTCGCAGATCGAGCGCGCCGAGTCGTCGGCGTCCATCTCGTCGCTCTACAAGATCGCGGTCGCCCTCGAGTCGCGCATCCAGGACCTCTTCGGCCACTACTGATCCGCGGCCGGCGCCGCCGCGCGCGCGAGCGACCGGGCGGGCGCCGGCTCAGCGCCGCGCGCCGCGCTCGATCGCCGCGTCGAGCTTGTCGAGCTCGAGGCCCGCGATCGCGTCCAGGTGCGCGCCGGTCGCGTCGTAGACGATCACGTAGGGCAGCTTTGAGACGTGCTTCAGGTAACGCTGGGCGAGCGGTGTGCCCCAGTCGCCGATGTCGAGCTTGCGGTAGGCGACGTCCCGGCGAGCCTGGAGCACCTTGGCCATGTGCGCGTCCAGCTTGCGGCACGGCAAGCACCAGCTCGCCGCGAAATCGATGACCGTGACCTTGCCCGGGACGACGTGGGCGCCGAGATCGGGGATGTCCGCGCCGCCCTCGGAGATCGTCCGGGCGTCCGCCCCCTCGGGGAAGGTCGCCCAGCCGAGGTACTGCCCCTTGCCGCCGCCGAGCACCGCCTCGAACCCCTCGTCGGCGGCGAGCTGCTTCACGGCGTCCGCGACGTCGAACGAGCTCGACGCGGTGACGGCGATCTCGGCGCGGCGCTTGTCGAACGTGGCCGCGTAGACGCCGGGGCGCTCGCGGAGATCGGCGACGAGCTCGGCGCCGCACGCCTCGCAGTCGATGTTCCGCAGCGAGACGACCGTGGTGCGGGCATCGGACGAGGCGGGCTGGGCGCCGCCGCAGGCAGCCAGGCAGAGGACCGACGAGAGGACGATCGCGCTTCGCACGGTGTTCCCGGGCAACCTTGGCCTCCTTCGCCGGACGGCGCAACGTCGTGTAGGCTCGGCGGCGATGAGCTCCGTCGTGACCCGCACCCTCCCGGCCGATCACATCACGCCGGTCCGCGCCTACGCCGCGCTCCGCGCCCACGCGCCGGGCCGATCGTCGTTCATGTTCGAGTCCGCCGTCTCCGGCGAGCGCTGGGGCCGCTACGCGATCCTGGGGTACCGGGCGCGCGCCGAGAGCCTCCTCCCGAGCGGGTTCGACCCGTTCGAGGCGCTGGCGGAGGGGCTCGCGGAGCCGGGGGCGCCGGGCTCGCCGCGCGACCTGGCCGCGCGCGTCTGCCGGTCGTGGGTCGGCTTCCTCTCGTACGATACGCTGCACCAGCTCATGGGCATCGAGCCGTGGCCCGAGGAGATGTACCTCGGGCGCGTGCTGAAGGACGCGACCGTCGTCGTGTTCGACAGCGTGGCGCAGACGATGACCATCGCCGGCCGATCGCAGGGCGCGGTGAACCGCTGCGCCTGGGAGATGACGCACGGGCCGGAGCAGCCGGGCCTGCCCGCGCTCGATCCGGAGGCGCTGCCGGAGCACCTGGAGACGCCGGTGACCGACGACGGCTACGCGGCGAAGGTGGCGGCCGCGCGCGAGCGGATCGCGGCCGGCGAGGCGACGGAGGTGGTGCTCGCGCGGAGGTTCCGGTCACCGCTCCGCGGCGCGGATCCGTTCGACGTGTACCGCGCGCTGCGGCTGCTCGCGCCGTCGACGCACCTCTACTTCCTCGACTTCGCCGAGTCGCCGTTCGCGCCGGGGCTCGCCATCGCGGGGGCGTCGGGGGAGACGCTCGTGCGCGCCGAGCGCGATGCGTCGGCCGAGCCGCGCGCCGGGGACGCGTCGTTCGTCGAGGCGATGCGCGCCGCCCTCGCGGGCGGCAGCGCCGTCGGCCAGCCGGCAGCGCGCGCGAGCGCCATCAGCCGCAGCCTGGAGGCCGGCCCGCGGTGGGTCTACGGCGGCGCGGTGGGGTACTTCGGGCCGGAGGGCTCCGAGATCGCGCACACGCTCGGCGCCGTCTGGAGCGCGTTCGGGTACTTCGAGGTGATGACCGGCGCGCGCATCGGGAACGGAAGCGAGCCTCGCGCGGAAGCCGAGCGGACGCGGCGCGACGCGCGCGGCCCGCTGTCGGCCATCCGCGTGGCGCACGAGGCGCGCAAGGCGCACGACCTCGCGCAGGAGAAGAAGGCCGCCGCCGAGAGGGCGGCCGCCGAGAAGACCGCTGCTGAGAAGGCCGCCGCCGAGAAGGATGCCGCTGGGGACGACGGATCCCGGAGCGACTAGCGCGACCCACGAGGGCCAGCGCCGCCCTCGGGCCAGCGCGCGCCGCGCCCGTTCAGTCCGGCGCGAAGCCGTGGCGCACGCGCGCGGGCGCGGGCCCCGCCGAGGAACCCGGCCGCGCCGGGCGCGGCGGCGCGGCGTGCGGCGGCGCGGCCGTGGCGGCGTGGGCGCTGCGCTGGGGAGAGGCGTGAGGGGCTCGGCGGAAGAGCGCGGACGAGGCCGCCTCGGGCGCGGCGGGCAGCGGCGCGGCGCGGCGGACGGCGAGGGAGGCCGAGAGCACCGCCGCCCTGGCGCCGCCGACGGCCGTCGCCGGCGCGGGGCGATCCAGCCGAGCGCTCGTCACGAGCGCCACCGCGCCGAGCAGCGCCACGAGGCCCGCCGGCAGGAGCCACGCGCCGCGCGCGGGCGGGCCGTCGAGCCCGCGCAGGACGTCGGCGCTCTCCGCGCCGAGCAGCGTGTCCGGGGCCGCACGCTGGCCGGCGCTCGGCGGCTCAGGGTCGGGATCCGCCCGCGCAGCAGCGCTGGACGCCACCTCCGCGGACAGCGCGGCCAGCGGCCGCGCCGCGGCCGCCCACGGAGGGACGCGCGCAGGCGGGGGCGGACGCAGCACGCCGGACGAGGGAGGCGGCGCGAGCTCCGCGATGCCGACGAGCGACTCCACCATCTCCTCGATCGATCGAAAGCGCCGCGCCAGATCGCGCGCGAACGCCTTCTCGAAGAAGCCGTCCAGCGCAGCAGGCAAGCTCGGCACAAGCTGCGTCGCCGCAGGCGGCGGCGCGAGCAGGATCTTCGAGGCCACGACGCTGGCGATGTCGCCCGGAAACGGGAGCTGGCCGGTCACCGCACGGAACAGGACCGCGGCCAGCGACCAGAGATCGGTCTGCGCATCGAGGGTACGTTCCGATCGGATCTGCTCGGGGCTGAGGTAGTGGAGCGAGCTCGCGCTCACCTCGGCCGCGACGTCGCTCACGAGCCGCGGCGCGACCGCCCTCGGGAGCCCGAGATCGAGCACCTTCACGATCTCCTCGCCGCCGTCCAGCGCGAGGAAGAGGCTCTCCGGCCGGAGTCCCTGGTGGAGGAGATCCGCCGCGTGGGCGCACCGGAGGGCCTCGCCGGCCTGCGCGGCGATGCGCGCCGCCTCCTGCAGCGAGAGGCGGCTGCGCCGGAGCAGGCGCGCCGCGAGATCCTCGCCGGAGAGCAGGTCCATGGCCAGGTAGACCCTGTCCCCCTCGGCGCCGTGGTCGTGCACGCGCACCACGTGCCGCGACGAGAGCCCGGCGGCAGCGCGGACACAACGATCGATCCGGAGGAGCTCTCCCGTCGCGCCAGCGTCGGGGTGGAAGAGCTTCAGCGCGACGCGCCCCCCGAGCCGCAGCTCGCGCGCGACCCAGACCGAGCCTCGGTCGCGCGCCAGCCGCGCGCCAGGCCGCACGAGCTGCCTCTCCAGCAGATATTTCCCCCCGACGATGGTGCCCGGTGTGATGTCCATATACCTGAGCCTCCTCCCCCACGGTAAAGTTGCACATCGACCTCGGGGCGCAATTTGTAGCAGCGCGGATCGCTTGAGAAATCGCCTCGGCGGGGGATGCGCTGTGAGCGGTCGCACGGGGGGAGCGCACGGGGAAGGCCGCCCACGTCGGGCGGGGCCGTCAGGGGCTCTGCGGGTCGGGCGAAAATCGGAGCGGCACGACGAAGCGCAGGTCGCCGCCCTCCGGCGCCGGGAACGTGAGCGCGCGCGCGCGCCGGAGCACGCAGCGGGCGAGCCGTTCGTCCGGGAAGCGCGACTCGACCTCGAAGGCCTCGTCGACGGCGCCGCTGTCGGTCACGTGAAAGCGGATGGCGAGGCGGCCCCAGAGCGCCGGCGCGCCGGCGAGGGCCGCGTCGTAGCAGCTCCGAAACGCGGGCATGGCCTCGGCCACCGCGGCCTCGATCGCGTCGGGCCGGAGCTCCCCCGGGCCGGGAGCGAGGACGGACGGCGGAGGCTCGACCGGATCGTCGCCCGGGTAGACCTGCAGCGTGGCGACGACGGTCGAGCCGGCCTTGGCCCTGGGCAGCGGGAGCGACCGCGCGCGCGCGGCGAGGCACGAGACGACGTCCGGCGCGGAGAGCGTGGACGAGGTCGCGCGCGCGCCCGTCACCTTGCCGGCGCGGCTCACCGTGAGCCGCACGGTGGTCTTGCCGTGCAGCGACGGATCCCTGTACGCGCGCAGCCGGTAGCACGCGTAGACGTGGATCCAGAGGTGCCGCCGGGCGACGCGCTCGACCTCGCGCGCCTTGAGCGGTCCGTTCACCTTGTCGATGTCCACGATGATCCGCGGCAGCGGGTGCCCCTCGGCCGGCGGCGGCGGCGCGGGCGGCTCTCCCCTGCCCCCGGCGTTCCAGCGATCCCGCTCCGCCGCCTCGGCCTGGCCGCGGGGCACCTGGTGCTGGCCGAGCTTGTAGGGCGGATCGATCGCGATCGAGGGCCCCTGCGGCGCGGCCGCGCCAGGGGCCCCGCCGGCGCCGGACGCGGCCGCGTCGGCGGCGCTCGGCGCCGCGGGCGGGGGCGCCGAGGGCGCGGGCGGCGAGGACGGCGCGGCCGCGCCGGACGCGGCGGTGGAAGCGACGGAGGGCGCCGGCGCGCCCGCGGGCCGCGGGGGGCGCGCAGGCTGGACGGCGGCGGGCGCCGGGAGGCCGGCGGCGGGCGGCGCCGGGCGCGGCGGCGCCGCGCACGCGGCGAGCGCGACGGCCGCCGCGAGGAGGGGCCGGGGATCGATGGCGAGCGGCTGCTTCATGGGAGGTCGACCTGGGAGCCGCGACCGCGCCGGGCGACGCGCGCGCGACCGCGGAGGCGGATCGCCGCGCGGCCGGGCGCCGCGCTCAGAACCGGAGATCGCCGCGAGGCGCCTCCACCTTGCCGTCGAGCAGATCGATCGCCTTCGCCACCTCGGGGTCGTCGACGGTCGGGACGTGCACCACGAACTTCACGTAGAGGTCCCCCGGCTCCTTCCCCTTGCGGGCGATGCCCTTGCCGCGCAGCCGGATGACCTGGCCGGTCTGGGTGCGCGCCGGGATCTTGAGCGTCACCTCGCCGTCGGGCGTGGGGATGCGGATCTTCTCGCCGCGGTAAGCCTCGCCGAGGGTGACGGGCACGTCGAGGTGGAGATCGTCGCCCTCGCGCTTGAAGAACGGGTGGGGCGTGACGTGGATGTTGAGCAGCAGATCGCCCGGCTCGCCGCCGCCCATCCCCGGGCCGCCCTGGCCGCGGATGCGCAGGCGGCTCCCCTCGGCGGCCCCGGGCGGGACGCGCACGGTCACGGGCTCGGGCTCACCTTCGCGCTGGAGCTGGAGCGTCGTGCCCCGCACCGCCGAGACGAAGTCGATGGTGAGGTCCTGCTCGACGTCGCTGCCGCGGCTGCGCGTGGGCGGCCCGCGCCGGCCCGCGCCTCCGCGGGCGCGGCCGAAGAGATCGCCGAGGATGTCGCTGAGGTCGCCGGCGCCGCCGCCGGCGTTGCCGAAGATCTCCTGCACGTCGAAGTTGCCGGGCCCGCCGCGGCCCCCGCCCGCGGCCCGGGCGTTCGCGTAGCGACGGTAGGCGCGCGCGCGCTCGGCATCGAAGTTCTGCGACAGGCTCTCCTCGCCGAACTCGTCGTAGAGCGCGCGCTTCGCCTTGTCGCTCAGCACCTCGTGCGCCTGGTTGATCTCCTTGAACTTCTGCTCGTTGGCCTTCCCCGGGCTCTTGTCCGGGTGGTACTTCATCGCGAGCTTGCGGAACGCCTTCTTGATGGTGTCCTCGTCCGCATCGCGCGAGACGCCGAGCACGGAGTAGAGATCACGAGCCATGGTCGTCCGTCGTCATTCTGGGCTGCAGGAGATGCAGGCGATGCGGGCCGCGAGGGGCCCGCATCGGGCGGAAACCTAGATCTGCCTGCCGTTTTCGTCCACTGGTGCTGAGGACGGCCGCGGCCGGGGAGCGCGCGCGGCGGACCTCGCCACGCAGCGGCGAGCCGAGCGGGGCGGGCGCCTCGGCCAGCGTGTCGCGGAGCCGCACCTCGGGCATGGCCCCGGGTCTATCAAGGCCGGCGGATGCTGTCACCGGTCCGCGTGCTTAAGTAAATCGCGATGCTGCCCGTCCGAGACCAACTGCCCACCCGCAAGGCGCCGGTCGTCAACTACCTGCTGATCGCGGCCAACGTCCTCGGCTTCTTCTGGATGCGGTCGATGATCGCGGCCGGGTTCCCGCCCGACCGGCTGCTCTCGCTGTGGGGCCTCGTCCCGGCGCAGCTGCTGACGGAGCCGACCGACACCTGGTGGACCGTCTTCAGCAGCATGTTCATGCACGACCCGACGGGGTGGGCCCACCTCGGCGGGAACATGCTGTTCCTCTGGATCTTCGGCGACAACGTCGAGGATGCGCTGGGCAGCCTCCGCTACGCGGCGTTCTATGTGCTGTCGGGGATCGCCGCCGCGGGCGCGCAGATCCTGATCGATCCCGGATCGATGATCCCCATGGTGGGCGCCTCGGGCGCGATCTCGGGCGTGCTGGCCGCGTACGCGTCGCTCTACCCGCGCTCGCCGATCACGGTGCTGAACCCGATCTTTCTCCTGTGGTTCATCTTCGGCCTGTTCCTGGAGCTCCCGGCGTGGCTGGTCATCCTCGAGTACTTCGTGGTGAACCTGCTGAACGGGCTCGGCTCCATCGGCATGCGCAGCGGCGGCGTCGCGTTCTTCGCGCACCTCGGGGGGTTCGTCGCCGGGCTCTTCCTCGTCCGCCTCCTCATGGTGGGGCGCTCCCCGCGCGAGCACGAGCGCTGGCAGCACTGGCGCGCGACGCCCCGGCGCCCGGCAGCCCGCCGCCCCGCGTCGTGGGGCGCGCCGCGGCGGCGCGACCCCTGGGGCTGGTAGCGCGGCGCGATCGCGGCGCTCGTGGTTCGCCCAGGATGCAAAAGCGTGATAGCGTCCCGGCCGCAGCGATGCGACGACCCCTTCGAAGGCGCCCCACCGCCGGCGGTTCTGCGGCAGAGGCAGCGAACCCCCGGGCCAGGCTGCTGGCGCTCACGGTCGCGCTCGCCGGCTGCGGAGGCCCGTCGTTCGACGGAACGATCTACCGCGGCTCGGAGGTCGCCTTCCGCGTGCCCCCGGCGCCGGCGAGCTGGAGACCGCTCTCGGTGTCGGACGCCGCCGTGGCGTACCGCGACGAGGCGAACGGGGCGACCATCGCCCTGAACGGACGCTGCCGGAACGAGGACGACGTCCCGCTCGTCTCGCTGACCAACCACCTCTTCCTGCACTTCACGGAGCGCGAGGTGCTGAAGCAAGAGGTCGTCCCGTTCGACGGCCGCGAGGCGATGCACACGGTCCTCTCGGCGAAGCTCGACGGGGTGCCGAAGGTGTTCGACGTCTGGGTGCTCAAGAAGAACGGCTGCGTGTACGACATGCTCCTCATCGCCGACCCCGCCCGCTACGCCGCCGGCGAGCCGGCGTTCACGCGAATGGTCCGCGGCTTCTCGACCCTGCCGGCCGATGACGACTGAGCGCAAACGGCCCCTGGAGGCGGCGCCGCCCTCCGCGAACAGCCCGGCCCCGCCCAGCGCGGGCCCGAGCAGCCTGCCGCCGAGCAGCCTGGCCCCCGGGAGCCGGGGGCCGGCCAGCATCGCCCCGCCGCCGCTCCCCCCGCTCGTCGCGAGGGTCAACGACACGGCCGTCGGGTTCGTCGAGCACCTCGGGCAGTTCGGGCGGATGACCTGGGGGGCGATCAGGGCCATCTTCGAGCGGCCGCTCGAGCTGCGCTCGACCCTCTACCAGATGGAGTCGCTCGGCGTGCGCTCGGCCGCGATCGCGTCCGTGACGGCGCTGTTCGTCGGGATGGTCATGGCGGTGCAGTTCGCCATCGGCCTGCAGAAGTTCGGGGGCATGGAGTACACGGGCCGCATCATCGGCCTGTCGTTCTCGCGCGAGCTCGCGCCGACGCTGACGGCGGTCATCGTGGGCGGCCGCATCGGCGCCGGCATCGCGGCGGAGGTCGGGTCGATGGCCGTCACCGAGCAGATCGACGCGATCCGCGCCCTCGGCGCCAACCCGGTGAAGAAGCTCGTCCTGCCCCGGCTGCTCGCGAGCATCGTGGTGATGCCGGTGCTCGGCGCGTTCGCGCTCGTGCTGGGCTTCAGCGGCGCGATGCTGATCTGCGCGACCGAGTTCGGCATCCCGGCCGGCTTCTTCCTGAGGACGGCGCTCAGCTCGGTCACGTTCATGGATTACTTCAGCGGGATGTACAAGACGCCCTTCTTCGGGGCGATCATCGCGCTGGTCGGATGTCACTTCGGGCTGATCACGCGCGGCGGAACGGAGGGCGTCGGCCACGCGACCACGCGCACCGTGGTGGTGACGTCGATCGCCATCCTGATCGCCGACTTCTTCCTGACCAAGATGTCCATCCTGTTCTTCCCGAGCCGGTGATCCCGCCCGGTCAGGAAGGCGCCCCGATGCCGTCATCGACGTCGCCGCGCCGGGGGATCGGGTTCGTCGCCCGGGCCCTGCCCGCGCTGCTCGTCGGGGTCGCGGCGTGCCAGGGAGACGCGGGGCGGGAGGGCGCGGCGGCGCCGGCGCTCGACGGCGGGGACGCGCTCGCGGCCGAGGGCAGCCCGGCGCCGCGGCGCCCGACGCGGTACTACCACCTGCGGCGGACGGACGACGGCTGCGAGCTCTTCTGGATCGACGGGGACCTCGTCTCCGCGTCCCAGACGGTCGTGTGCCCGCCCGACCTGGAGGTGGGCGAGCGCGTTCGCCTGACCGGCAAGACGTGCATGCGCGAGTCTGCGCAGACCCCGAGCCGCGCCGTGCCCGTCGTCTGTCCGCTGGTGCTCATGAACCTGGAGAAGGCGGACAGGGCGCCGCCAGACGCCGGAGCGCCGCCGGACGGCGGCCGAGACGGCGGCAAGCCGGGCGGCCGCAAGTCGGACGCCGGCAGATAGACGAGCGGCAGAAGCGCGCAGCCAGGCTCCTCCTCCGAGCATCGGAGTCCGAGGGGGGACGCATGAGGGACGCGGATACCGTCGTCATCGGATCGGGCGCCGGCGGGCTCACGGCGGCGCTCGCGCTCGCGCGCGCGGGACAGAAGGTGATCGTCGTCGAGCAACACTACCTCCCCGGCGGGTGGACCCACAGCTTCTCGCTGGACGGCTATCTGTTCAGCCCGGGAGTCCACTACATCGGCGAGCTCGGCCCGGGAGGCGCCGTGAGGCGGCTTTATGAGGGGCTCGGCCTCTCGGAGGATCTCGAGTTCTGCGAGCTCAACCCGGATGGGCTCGATCACCTGATCGTCGGCGAAGAGCGGTTCGACGTGCCCAAGGGGTTCGAGCGGCTCGTCGCCCGGCTCACGGCGCGCTTCCCGCACGAGGCGGCGGGGATCGCGCGGTACTTCCGCGTCCTCCGCGGGCTGAGCGACGATCTCGGCCGCGTCGACGAGATGCTCGAGTTCCCGAAGGTGCTGCTCTTGCCGTTCAAGGCGCCGGACCTCGTGCGCTGGGGCCTCCGCACCCAGGAGGATCTGCTGGACGCGACGATCCGCGACCCGCTGCTGCGCGCGTTCCTCGCGGCGCAGGGGGGCGATCACGGCCTCTCGCCGTCGCGCGTCGCGCTGCCGATCCACGCGAGCATCATTGGCCATTACCTCGACGGCGGGTATTACCCGCGCGGCGGGGCGAGGCGCATCCCGCTCGCGATGATCCGGGCGCTGCGCCGGCTCGGGGGGCAGGTGCGGATGCGCGCGCGGGTGAGGCGCATCCTCGTCGAGGGCGGGCGCGCGGCCGGCGTCGAGCTGGAAGGGGGCGAGATCGTGCGGTCGGCGAGCGTCGTCTCGAACGCGGACCCGGCGATCACCTACGGCGAGCTGCTCCCGCCCGAGCTGACCGCCCGCGAGCGCCGCAAGGTCCAACGGATGGAGTATTCCGTGAGCCTGCTCAGCGTGTTCTGCGCCGTGGACATGGATCTGCGGTCGATGGGCTATGACTCGGGCAATTACTGGTGGTACCGCGGGCGCGACGTGGGCCGCATCTACGAGCGCGCGGAGCGCCAGATGCCGCGCGGCGCGGTGGACGGGCTGTTCCTGACCATCACGACGCTGAAGGACCCCGGCCACCCGACGCGGGGCAATCACCACACCATCGAGATGTTCACGTTCGTGCCCCACGGCCCCTTCGCGCGCTGGGAGAAGACCCGCACGGGCAAGCGAGGCGCCGAGTACGAGGCGCTCAAGGAGTCGCTCGGAGATCAGATGATCGCCGCGGCGGAGAACGTCATTCCCGGCATCTCCCGGGCGCTCGTGTTTCGCTCGGTGGCGACGCCGCTGACCAACGATTTCTACTGCGCCTCGCACCGCGGCGCCGCCTACGGCACCGCCAAGACGCCCTGGCAGCTCGGCCCGCTGTCGTTCTCCGTCAAGACGAGGATCCCGGGGCTGTACCAGTGCGGCGCGAGCACGCTGAGCCACGGAGTGGCCGGCGCCGCGATGTCGGGCCTCATGGCCGCGCAGCGCATCATGGGCGCGGCGCGCGCGGGGGACCTGCTCGGGCCGGCGGACGGCTCGCTGCGGGTGTATCCCGCCGACCGACCGGAGGAGTGGCTGCACGAGAAGAGAAGAGCCGCCGAGGCGGAGGCCGACGCGGACGAGCGCAACGAGACGACGTGAGCCCTGCGACGCAGGGCGCTAGCCAGCAGGCGTCCGGGACCGGAACGTGATCTGCACGAGCGGCATCACGTTGGGATCGTCCTGCGTCTCCCGCTCGAACTGGAGCACGTCGTAGTACCCGCACCGCGGCCTGCCGGGGTAGTCGCGGCAGACCTCCGGCCGCGCCTCGTAGATGGTGCAGCCGCGCGTCGTGAGATCGAGGAACCGGCAGACACGGCCGAGCAGCGGATCCGACTGCCGCCGGAGGATGCGCTCGCCGTTGTAGCGCTTCGTGAAGCGCTCCTCGGCGGCCTCGAGCGTGAGACCGAAATGACGGGCGAGCCGCCGCAGGTCGCGCGGCGTCACCTCGACCCGCTCGTAGATGGAGCAGCAGTAGGCCGGGCACTTCGAGCAGTCGTAAGAGACGCGGCGCTTCGCCTTGAGGGTCGTGGTCATGGATCGTGAGGGACGTGCGGCCGATGCCGGCGAGGAGAGGCGGCACGCTCGCTGACAGGCAGCGGAGCATACGCGGCCGCGCGAACCTCCGCGACGGCGAAGTGCTCGCGACGGCGCGCTCAACATAGCGCGGCGGCGCGCGACGACGAGCGCGCGGGCGCCCGCGCGCTCACTCGGTGAACCCGAGCTGCTCCCGCGCCTCGGCCAGGCCGTCGCTCACGGCGAAGACGATGAGGTCGCGCGCTTCGGCGTTGCGCCCGATCCAGGTGACGCGGTCCTTGCCCCCGGCGGGCGGCGCGTTCGTGTGGCCGCCCGACCAGGCGATGCCCGTGAGGGCAATGCTGAGGTCGCCCACCGCGAGGAACGCAGCCCGGTTCCCCCAGCCGTTGATCGCCGTGTTCAGCGTCGACGCCCGGTTGCCGATCGAGCCGATGACGTCGGCGGCGAGCACGCCGAGCTTCGGATCCAACCCGCCCGTCGTCACCCGCTCGATCCGGCCCTGGTACTCGCGCAGGCGACCGGCGTCGGCGCCCTGCGGCGTCCACGAGGGCGTGAGCGCCTTTAAATAGGCCGCGAGCAACGGCCAGAGGTCGATCGGCGCCGTCCGCGAGAAGGCCGAGGCGTTGGTCTGGAGGATCTTGACGGCACGGTGGATGAGGAAGAGCCGGACGTCCTCGCGCGGCGAGGCGACCAGGGGCTGCCCGAGGACGATCTTCGGCGGGCTCGAGGAGGCCGGGACGCAGACGGCGCCGAGCGCGGCCGTCACGTAGACCTGCAGGTTGGGCAGGCCGTACGCCGCCCCGACGCCGCGGGCCAGGTCGGTGATGTCGGCGTGCTGCGGCGGCAGCGGGGTCGCGCGGATCGAGTCGAGATCGAACGGCACCGCGGCGTCGAGCAGCGGGCCGGTCTTGAGCAGGAGCTCGCGGAACGCCGCGGTCATGAGCTCCGGCGCGAGGTGGACGTCGAGGCGGGCCGCGCCCGCGGCGTTGCCGGCGCCGCCCATCGCCGCGTCGCGGCCGTCGAGCGCGGCCACCGTCGCGCGCGCGATCCTCGAGGCGCCGGCGCGGCCGCGGAGCTCCGCGACCGTCGCGACCGTCGAGAACAGGTACGGCTCGAAGCGGCCGGTGTTCAGCGCGCGGCGGGCGTCGGCGAGGGCGCGATCGAGCAGGACGCCCGCCGCGGAGGCCTGATCGGTGCGCTGGTAGTAGCGGGCCAGCGCGCCGAGCGCGAAGTCGTCCTTGGGCCACGTCTTGCGCGCCGTGAGCAGCGTGGCCTCGGCCTTCTTCATGTCCCCCATCGACTCGTAGATCTCGGCGAGCTCCGCCGTTCGGCGGCACTTCTGCTCGGGCGCCTCCGCGGCGTTGATGAGGAGGTTCTGCTGCTCGAGCGCGCGGGCGCCGTCGCCGGCGCGCTTGTAGAGCGCGACCAGGCGCTCGCGCGCGCTCACGTCGCCCGGCGCGCGCTTCAGGATCTCCTGGTAGGCGAGCTCGGCGCGCTCCGCGTTCGGGAGGTGCTCGTCGTAGAGCTCGCCGAGGCGGAGGTAGATCGCGACCTGCTTGTCGGGATCGGGCACGAGGCGCGCGAGCCGGATCCAGGCCTGCTCGGCGCCGGCCCAGTCGCCCTCGCCGGCGCAGACGTCCGCGAACGCGGACAGGGCCTCGACGTGGTCGGGGTTCGCGTCGAGCGCGGCGGCGAGCGCCCGCTTCGCCGCCGCCACGTCGCCGACGTCGGCGAGCGCCCGGCCGCGGAGGACCTCCATCTCGACCCGCTCCGCCGGATCCGTCACCGCGTCGAGGCGGCGCTCGAGGAGGGCGGCGAGCTCGGCGCGCGCGCCCTCGGCGACGTAGATCGCCCTGAGCCGCGAGAAGACGTCGGCGTACGACGGGTCGACCGTGGCGACCGCCTCGAGGACGTCGCGGGCCCGCGCGGCGTTCTGGACCTTGTCCTGCCAGAGCACCGCCGCGGCGTAGAGCGAGTGCGCGCGCCCCTCGGAGCCGACGCTGGCGCCCGCCGCGGACTCGAGCGCGGCCGCGGCGGCGGCGGCGTCGCCGCCGCGCTCGAGCGCGTCGGCGAGATCGAGGTGCGCGACGAGGTAGTGCGGGACGAGCGTGATCGCGTGCCGGAAGAAGGCGACGGCGTCCTCGATCGAGCCGGCGAGGAGGGCGTCCTTGGCGGCCCGCACCGAGAGGGCGGCGGCCTCGGACGGGCGATCGGTGCGCTCGATGAGCTGGCGATCCGCCTCGATCGCGAGGGCGTGATCCGCCTTCGCGCGGGCGTGCGCGGCCATCTGGCGCAGCGCCCAGATGCCCCGGGGCTCGTTCCTGTACGCGATCTGGACCGGCTCGAGCGTCTCCTCCCACGGGAGCACGCGCAGGCGCAGCCGCGCCGACAGGAGCGCGTGCGCGATCGCCTCGGGGCCGTCGAGGACGCGCGCGATCTCGAGCGCGATGGGCTCGAGCTCCTCGTCGCGCCCCTCGCCGATGAGGTAGGAGGCGACCCGGCGGAGCGTCGGCAGGTGGTGCGGCGTCTCCTCCAGGATGGAGCGGCGCCAGAGCAGGGCGTTGCCGGGGTCGCCGCGCCCGAGCTCGTCGAGCTCCGCGAGGCGCTCGTAGATCTCGAGGCGCTCCGCCGCGTCCGCGGCCTCGCGGGCGCGCGGGATCAGGGCGTCGACGAGCTCGCCGGCGCCGTGGCCGGCGACGGCCGCGCGGTAGAGGGCGATCGGCGCGAGCGCGTCGTCGCCCGCGGCGATCGCCTGGCGGGCCGACGCGGCGGCCTGCCCGAGATCGCCGGCGCGCTCGAACTCGAGGGCGGCCTCGAGGGCGAGGCGCGCGGCCTCGACGCCCGTGGCGGCGCGGTCGTCGCCCTCGGCCGGCGCGTCGCCGCCCGGGTGGAGGGCGCGCATCAGCTCGGTGGCGCGATCGGCGCGCCAGGAGGCGCGGTCGGCCGGGGGCTCGGGCGCGAGCCGCTCGAAGAGCTCGCGCAGGCCGATGTCCTGCGGGCGCGAGCGGTGCGCCGTCTCGAGGAGCGACGCGGCCGACGCGGGGTCGGCCTCGGCGACGAGGAGCGCCTCGCGGACGAGGTCGTGGGCGCGCTCCAGCGGGTCGGTCGCGCTCTCGCGGCGGGTCCGGAGCCACTCGAGGAGGCCGTCGCGGTCCACGCGGGCGCGCGCGCTCCGCTCGCCGAGGTGGAGCGCGACGGGGAGCTTCGGATCGATCTGCGCGGCGCGCGAGAGCAGGCGCTCGCCCTCCTCGTTGTCGCCGGCGTCGAGCAGGCGGATCGCCGCCTCGGTGACGAGCACCGCGGCGCGCGGCCCCTCCTCGAGCGTGAGCGCGTGCTCCGCGAGGATGCGGGCCGCGCCGACGCCGCTCTCCTGCGCGGCGCGGGCGCGCGCGGCGCCCTCGTGCTGCGGATCCGCGCCGCGGGCGCGATCGAGATCGCTCATGGCCGCCCGCTGATCCCCGGCGATCTCCGCGATCACGGCGGCGGCGAGCGCGCTGTCGCGCTCGGACGCGACCTCGCGGAGCGCCGCCACGGCCCTGGCGACGCGGGCGCCGCGATCGCCGTCGAGGTCGAGCTCGAGCGAGAGGGCCCGGAAGAGCGGGCTCTCGGGCGCGGTGTCGCCGTAGGTGACGACGGCGCGAGAGAAGGCGTCGCTCGCGTCGATGCCGCCCTCGGCCGGGACGGCCTCGCGGGAGAGCGCGCGGCCGAGGACCGCGGCGGCGCGGGCGCTCGGGCCGCCGAGGGCGCGCACGCCCCGCGGCGCGGGCGCCTGGGCCGCCGAGCCGCCGGCGTCGCTCAGGGCGGCGCTCGCCGCGGCGGAGAGCGGCGCGAAGTCCGGATCGTCGGCGAGGGCGTCGAGCCACGGCTCGATATCGCCGGCGGAGCCGCCGGCGAGCGCCGACAGGACGATGCGGTCGGCCGGCGAGAACGCGTCGCCGTCGTCGAGCGTCGCCTCGCGCGCGGCGGCGGCGTCGCCGAGCTCGATTGCCTGCGCGGCGAGGGCGCGCCGCGCCTGGCCGGCGTGCGAGCCCGCGGCGACGGCGCGGAGCGCGCCGAGCGCCGCCGGGCGGGTCTCCTTGCGCGCGGCGCTGAGCGCGGCGGTGAGCCACGCGACGCCGGGCGCGAGCGAGGTGCCGCGCAGCGGCTCGAGGCTCGCGAGGCCCTCGGAGAGGTCGCCGGCGCGGAGGTGGGCGCGGGCGCGCAGCAGCGCCTCGTACGGCGTGGCGGGGGCGGCGCGGCCGCGCGCCGGCCGCAGGGCGCCGCGGTGCGCGGCGACCTGCGCGCACGCCGCGGCGAGCGGCGCGAGCTCGGGCGCGTCGGGGAGGCGGAACTTCGCGATGGCCGAGCCCTGGGCGTCCGAGTCCGGCGCGGCGAGCGCCTCGCAGAAGCGCTGGACGTGCGGGCGCGGATCGGCGGGGTGCATCCGGGCCGCGAGCTCCAGGCGCTTGTGCGCGCCGTCGGGATCGGCGAGCGAGATGCGGGAGAGCTCGGCGCCGAGCACCAGGTTGTGGCAGCGCGCGGCCGGCGTCCCGAGGATGCGGGTCTCGGCCTCCAGCGCGTCGAGGGCGGCGGGCAGGTCCCCCTCGCGCATCAGGAGCCCGCGGAGCTGCCGGTGGGCGAAGATCAGGCTCGGGGCGAGCTCGCGCGCCTCGGCGGCGATGGCGCGGGCGGTCGCGTCCTCCCCGGCCATCACGTAGAGCTCGGCGACGGGGAGCAGCGCGCGCGCCCGGGACGTCGGGTCCTCGATGAGCTCCGCCTCGGCGCGGAGCCAGGCGGCGCGCGCCGCCCAGACGTCGCGCTGCTGCGACTGGACGAGGATCGCGCTCGCGTCCTGCTCGGCGTCGAACACGGACGCGGGCGGCGGGATCGACGGCAGCGGCGGGAGGCTCTCGGGCGCGCGGGCGGGCGCGGACGAGCGCGGCGCACCGAACGCCGCGCCGACCTCCGGCCTCCGGCTCGCGACGCGCGTCTGGGCGAGATCGTCCTCGTCGGCCGGCCCGTCGAGGAGGCTGGACTCGTCCACGAGCTCGCCGGGATCGCTCTCGATCGCGGCCTGGTCCCAGTGGCTCGCCGGGGCGGGCGGCTGGCCGGCGTACGGCCGGGTCGTGGGCCCGGGCTCGTCGAGGGCCTTCGTCTCCTCGTCGTCGAAGCCGGTCGTGTCCTCGTCGTCGAAGTCCGGCGCCGCGGCGCGCCGGCTGCTGTTCACGAGGCTGGGCGGCGCGAACTCGAACGGGGAGTCGCCGCCGTCGGGGATGGGCGTCGCGCGGTCGCCCGGCTCGGCGGTGTCCTCGTCCTGCACCGGCTCAAGGCGCCTTTGCTGCGGCTGCGGCGGCAGCGGGGGCGGCGCCGCGGCGGCGGGCTGCGGGCGCGGCGGGGCGGGCCTCGAGGACGCGGACGGCGCCGGGATCTTCGGCGTCCGATCGCTCGGCGCGAGCTCGGCGGCGGGCGCCTTCACGTCGCTCGGCCTGCCCGAGCGCGGCGGGGCCACGGGGCGGGGCAGCGACGGGGGCCGCGGCGGCGGGATGGGGGGCGAGGCGCCCCGGCGCGCGCCGGGCAGCGCGGGCGCCGAGGTCACGACCCCGTCGTCGGCGTCCTCGCCGCGCTGGTCCTCGAAGAGCATGTCGAGGAGCGCGTCGCTCTCCCCGGCGCTCTGCGCCGGCCGCGCGGGCACGGGCACCGGCTCGCGCGAGAACAGCTGCTTCAGGCCGCCCTCGCCGACGCGCTCGCCCTCCTCGGCGCGGATCGACTTGATGAGCTCGTCGGGGATCTTCGCGAGGAGCGTGGCCTCCTCGACGTCGCCCTCCGAGACCGCCGCGCCGTACATCGCCGGCGGCGGGACGGTGATCTTCTCCTGCGACGGGGTGCCCTCCTCGCCGCCGTTGCCAGAGGAGCTCTTGGATTGCGGATTCTTGCTCACCGGACCCCCATCCCGAGCTTCTTCCGGAGCTCGAGGTAGCTCTGCGACAGGACGAACGCGACCAGCTGGCGCGCCCGTTCGCTCTCGGCGACGACGCCGCCGAGCTGCTCGCGCGGGGTGTTGAGGATGTCCGAGAGGACCAGCGACACGTCGCCGGCGGCGATGACGGCCATGCGATCGATGCTCCTGCGGGCGGCCTGCGCCCAGCGGTGCGGATCCTGCTGGCTCGAGACGATGCGCTGGCACACCTCGGCGATGGCCTTCCGGGTCGCGCGCGACATCTCCTTGTGGATGGCGCGCGAGACCTCGCCGAAGACGGCGTACGGCGGCTGGGGGACCGCGAGGCCCGCCTCGATGCACGCCGCCGCGACGAGCGAGGCGACGGTGTTGTCGTCCCGGGTCCTGAGCGACGTGATGCCCCGACGCAGGGCGAACGCCTCGCGCGCGATCGCCGAGCGCGAGGCGGCGTCGAGCGGCGCCGTGATCTCGGGGCCGAGGACGAGCGCCGGCAGCTGGCCGTAGATGCCCGTCGCGCCGCGGGGGCTCGGGCCGCCGACGTAGAGCTCGAAGTCGGTCTCGAAGCTGAGCGCGCCCATCCACTCGGCGACCGCGACGCGGAGCGGGTGGCCGCCGCGCGCCTCGATGCGGTCCTTCTTCCCGACGCCGAGCGACACGAGCGAGGGGCCGAGCGCCATGGAGATGGTCTCGGCCATCTTCGCGAACAGCTCGCCGACCGGCCCGGCGTCGAGCGGATCGGCGATGTCGGCCATGGCCTTGGCGTCGAGGGCGATCTGCGGCCGCGCCGGGACGCGGGCGTCGATCTTCCTGAGCTCCGCGGAGATGCCGTCGTCGATCCGGCCGAGCGCGACCAGCGCGCCGAGCGTGGCCTGCCGGAGCGGCGCGTCCTGCCCGGCGCCGGCGATCTTCGCGAGGAGCGCGACCCGGTCCGCGTCGATCGGGTCCGACGCGAGCGCCTGGATCAGCGTCGCCTTGGCGCGGCCGAGCACGCGGGTGCGGAACGCCGGGTCGTAGTCCGTCGTGAGGACGAGATCGATCGCCTCCCCGTCGTCCGGGGCCTCCTCGAGGAGCTTCGCCACCGCCCGCTCCGCGCGGCGGGGCGCGCGGAGCTGGTCCCGGTAGATGGCCATCGCGAGCCGCGCCGCCTCGATGCGCCCGTCGGGGGCGTCGCGCTCGACCATGAGCTCCTCGAGCAGGCGCGTGGCCTCCTCCCAGGCGCCGACCCGGGCGGCGACCCGCACGAGGCGCTCGCGGACCACGAGCGTCGACAGCCCGGCGCGGTGCAGGCCGACCAGCACCTCGAGCGCCTTGTCGTGCTCGCCGAGCTTCTCGAACGCGTCGACGGCCGTGATCCCCGACATGAGGCGCTGCTCCCCGGGCGCCTTCGCGACCCGCGAGAGCTCGGCGTAGAACGCCGCCGCCTGGCCGAGGTCGCCCTGCGCCTTGGAGATGTCTGCCGAGAGCGCCAGCGCGCCGATGTGATCCGGCTCGAGCAGCGTCACGTTCTCTAGCGCGGCGAGCGCCTCGTCGAGCTTGCCCTTCTTGCGGAGCACGCGCGCGCGCTCCCAGAACAGCTTGCAGATCTCGAGGTCGTTGTCGGCCACGCCGAGCCGCCGCTCGACGATGTCGAGCAGCCGATCGTCCTCGTTGCGCGCGCGGACCCGGCGGAACAGCCGGTCGAAGGCGACGCCGCGCCGCGGGTCGCGCGCGAAGGCGCGATCGAAGGCGATCTCGGCGTCGTCATGCGCCTCGGTGTGCTGGAGCAGCAGGAGCCCCGCGCTCTCCCAGAAGCCCGCGCCGCGCGCGTCGTCCTTGCAGAGCGCGCCGAGCTGGGCCGAGGCGAGCGCCGTCGACACCGGATCGCGCAGCGCCTCGGACGTGGCGCGGACGCCCTCCCAGGCGGCGACGTCGTCGGGCCTCCGCTCGACCACCGCGCGGAACGCGCCGAGCGCGCGCTCGTGATCGCCGGCCGCGAAGTCCGACCAGCCCGCGAGGGAGAGCGCGGTGAGCTGCGCGTCCTCGCCGAGCGCGTCGCCGAGCCCGTGCAGCGCGGCGGCGCGGCGGCGCGGATCGCAGCCCGGGAGCGCGAGCTCCAGGTTGGCGAGCTGGGCGGGCGCGTGCTCGCCCGACAGGAACGGGCGCGGCAGGTTCGGCTGGTCGAGCGCGCCGACGATCGCGGCCGAGGCCTCCATCGCCGCGCGGGCCTCGCCCTCCATGTGGCGCGCGAGGGCGCTCCGGGCGGCGACCTCGGCCTCGCGGTCCTCGGCGCCGAGCGCCGCGCCGAGCCACTCGAGCTCGGCGTGCGGGCTCGGGTCGGCCGCGGCCCACGCCGCCGCGCGCGCCGCGGTGCGCGCGCGGTCATGGTCGAGCGTGCGCGCGAGGCGGAAGCGCTCGGCGTGCGCGATGGACGTGGCGCCGTCGCCGCGCTCCTCGATGTAGTCGAGCGCGCGCTCGACGGCGCTCCGCTGCTCGAGCGCCGGCTGCCAGAGCAGCCGCCCGAGCGCGGCGGCGAGGGCGAGGTCGTCGCTCGCCTGCGACTCCAGCGCCTCGAGCGTCGCGAGCGCCTCGTCGGCGTCGCCGCCCTCGGCCGCGCCGATCTCGAGGCCGAACCGCGACAGCGCGAGCGCCGCCGGGTCCTCGCCCGCCTCGCCCGCCACCTCGAGGGCGCGGCGCCGGCTGAGCAGATCGCTCGCCTCGTGGCCGCGGAGCGCCCAGGTGAGCGCCGTCGCGCCCGACCGCGGCGCCTTGCCCCGCGCCGCCTCGAGCTCCTCGACGGCGCGCCCGCGCTCGCCGTCGCGCCAGAGCAGGATGGCCGCCTCGATGTGCAGCGCCGCCGACAGATCGGCGTCGTCGATCGCCGCGGCGCAGGTCGAGAGCGTCGCGGCCGCGGAGGCGGGGCTCCCCGCGCGCCGCTCCAGCTCGGCCAGGAACACGGCGACGACCTCGTCGTCCGCGGACTGCTCGAAGAGCGCGCGGAGCCGGCTCCGCGCGCGATCGAGCTCGCCGCTGCGCGCGCTGCGCAGGGCCGCGACGAGCCACAGCCCGCGCGCGGTCTCCGGGCCCTCGACCTCCGCGAGCGCCTCGATCACCGTCGGCGAGCGCCGCGGGCCGGGGGCGCCGGGCTCGTCGCCGCGCTCGCGCCGGCTGCGGACGAGATCGACCGCGAAGGCGCCGAGCGCCCGCCCGAGCCACGCGTTCGGCGCGGCGCCGCCGTCGTCCGCGCCAGCGGCGGCGAGCTCGGCGAAGGCGCCCTCGGCGCCGTCCGCGTCGCCCCGGAGCAGGCGGCTCCTGCCGATCTCGAACCACAGGCTCGCCTTCTCGGCCGGGTCGACGCCGGTCGAGAGCAGCCGCTTCGTCGACTCCTCGTACCAGGCCGCGTCGCCGCGGAGCGCCGCGAACGACCGCCCGAAGCGCGCGAGCACGCCCGGGTGCACGCCGGCCATGCCGGCCTGCGACAGGGCGTCCTTCGCGGCGCCGACGTCGTCCGTCCGCACCGCCCAGACGTAGGCCGCGAGGAGCAGCGCGCGCCCCCTCGCCTCGTCGCTGCCGTACGACGCCGCCGTCGCCTCGAGCGAGGCCGCGAACGCGGACGGGTCCTGGCCGTCGCCGAGCAGATCGATCTCCAGCGCGCGCGCCGGGATGCACTGCGGGTCGGCCGTGAGCGCGCTCCGGAGCGCCGCGAGGGCGGCCTCGCGGTCGCTCGCCAGCGCCGCGGCCTCGGCGATGCGGAGCCACAGCGCCGCGGCGCCGGGCCCGCTCGCGCCGCGCGCGATCTCCTGCTTGGCCAGGCCGGCGGCGGCTTCGGCCTCGCCGGCGGCCTCGAGGGCGGCGATGCGCGCCCGCCCGAGCAGCGCCGACTGGGGCAGCCGCTCCGCGGCGCGCTCGAGGAGCGACGCGAAGCCGCCCGTCCCCGCGCGCTGCGTCAGCTCGGCGGCGCGGAGCCACGCGTCGGCCGCGTACTCCGGCTTGCGCATGTACCGCGGGACGCCGTTGGCCTCGCCGCTCGCCTCGTCGTCGAGCGCGTCGGCGATGAGCTCCGCCTGGCCCTCGAGGGCGCGCGCGAGCGCGCCGAGGTCCTCCTCGCGCCGCGCGATCGCCTCGAGCGCGAGCTGCGACCGGAAGCGCGCCCGCCCCTCCAGGGCGGCGGCCGCGTCGAGCAGCTCGTAGGCGCGCTCCACGTTCTCGGTCGCGGCGGCGAGGTCGGCGAGCTCGATGAAGAGCAGCCCCTTCCACGTCGCGTCGGTCGCGAGCTCGGCGCGGGCCTCGATCGCGCGCATGCGGCCGGCGAGGTCCCCCTCCTTGGCCGCGATGAGCTCGAGCTCGAGCCACGGCGTCGCGTCCTCCGGGTTGCTGAGCGCCGCCTCCTCGAGCGCCTCCTTGGACGCCGCGAGGTTCTGCTCGTGGTCCTGGAGGTACGCCGCGCGCTCCCAGAACGCGCGCGCCCGCTCCTCGGGCGTGGCCGCGGCGCGCGTGAGCGCGTCGAGCAGCTTGCCGAGGTTCTTGATCGACTTGCGGCGGGTGAGGATGCGGACCAGCGCCTCGAGCGGCTCGCGGAACTGGGGGTCGGCGTTGAACGCGGCGAGGTAGTCGCGCGCGGCCGTGGGCTCTTCGCCGAGCGCCTCCTCGAGCGCGCCGAGCTCGTGCAACAGGAGCGCCTGGAGCTGTCGCTCCGGTTGGTCGCCTTGCTCTGCGCGGAGCCGCGCGATCAGGGCCGTCATGCTCTCCACGTGCCCCTCGGGTACCTGAACCGTCATCTCGCTCGCGTCGCCTCCGCAGGGGGTCTCATGTGTGCGCAACGCATGACGATGGCGGAGAGTAGCGAACCGAACGTCGCGGAGTAAAGCTCGCTGGGCAGGGGGTGGGTTCGGTTGGCGCGGCGCGCGCGGCGCGCGCGCCGCGCACGCCGCGCGGCCGCGCCTCGGGCATGGCCGCGGCGCGCGCGGCCGCGACCGCCGCGCGCGCGCCCCTGGAAAGCGAGGTGCTCGCGGGCGCTGCCACGCGCGACCTGCGCGGCGCTTCGGGTGGAGGTCGCTCGCCGGCGCGGGGCTGCACGGGCGACGGAGATGGAGAGGAGGAGGCGAGGACGGCGGAGCGCGGGGCGACGATGCGCCTCGGGCAGCCGCGCGGCCCGCGCGGCGCGGCGGGCGATCGAGGCGCCGGGGCCGCCCTCCGGGTCGAGCCCGGCCGCCGCGGCTAGGCCTTGGAGAGCACGGCGTCGAGCTTCTCGTTGACCTTCGACTCGACCATGCCCTTCATCGCCTTCAGCAGGAACGGGAGATCGATGTCCACCTGGACGGCGGAGGCCTCGACGCGCACGAGGCCCGTCGTGCCCTTCGCGGCGCCGCCCGGGGCTTCGAACCGGATGAGATCGCCGTCCCATCGCCACCGGATGCCGAGCTTGTCCTCCATGCCCCGCGCGAGCTCTTCCGCGCGCTTCTTGGCCTCGTCCTTGGTGAGCGCGTGCTGCCGGCGGATCTCGATGGTCGCCATACGGTATCTCCACTCGTTCGCGCGCGCGGCGACGCGCCGCGCGGTAGGCCCTACTTACTCGATCCGCCGCGCGATCCAAAAGCCGCGCGGCGTGTCGACCGGGCCGCTCACGCCCCCCTTGGGGAGGCTGAACAGCTCGTACTCCGGGGCGGGCTCGAGCACGCCGCGCGGGATGTAGCCGAGATCGTCGGTCGAGCCCTTGTCCCCCTTGTCGATGGCGGCCTTGAAGTCCGTCTTGGCGACCTCGGCGAGCTCCCTGGCGAGCGCCAGCGCGGCGTCCTTGGAGCGCGCGCTCTGCGGCGCGCCCTGCGCCCCGCGGTACTGGACCAGCACCACGCCGAAGCGCACCTTCTTCGGCGCCTCGGCCGCCAGCGCGGGCGGCGCCTCGCCCGAGAGGAGCGTGACGCCCGCGTCGGATCGCACGGCCAGCTCCGGGCCGCTCTCCTGGACGAGCCCCTCTGCGCCGGCGTCGGTCCCGGCGTCGCCGTCGCCGGCCGCCGTCGCCGCGGGCGAGCCCGCGTCGGCGTCGGCGTCGGCGCCCGCGTCGGCGGGAGCGCTGGCCGCGCCGCGCGCCTTCGGACCGCCGTTCGCGATGACGAACGCCAGCGCGCCCGCAAAGAAGAGCGTGTAGAGGACCGCCGTCGAGCGCTGCATGGGCGGCAGCGCGTTAGCACAGGTGGAGGACGCTTGGCGAGGCCTTCACGCCGGCGCCGTCCCGGGTCCACGACGGCCCCGTCCCGGCTTCACGCCGGAGACAAGCACGCGATATGCCCGAGGAAATCGCCGATTTGAGGACGGCCCGTAGAAGAGGCGATCCAAGGACCACAAGCCCTGCTAGTAAGGAGAGCGGATGTCGGGGCATCCCGGCCTTTCGCAGGCCGAATGAGCGTGAAGGCGCGCCTGCGGAAGCCCTCGCAGCGCCGGCATTGGGTCGGGGAGCATGATCAAGGTCGAGTGCGACGGATGCAAATCGCCGTACCAGGTCGACGAAAAGCGCGTTCCCCCTGCGGGGCTCAGGATGCGCTGTCCGAAGTGCGGTACGAGCCTGCTGGTGACCAAGGGGGGCGCGACCGCTGCGCCGACGCCCGCGCCTGCGCCGCCGCCCGCGCCTGCGCCTGCGCCGCGGGCTGGAGCGGGAGGCTTGCAGCTCTCGGAGCGGAGCGCGCCGACGCCGCACGACGACGCCGATCTGCCCGTGGCGGCCCCGGACGACGTCGCGTTCCCCGCGGTCGCACCGCCTCGGCGTCCGGCGCCGGTGGCCACGCCGCCGCGCCGTACGGCGACCACGGTCCCCCAGCGGCCCGCGCCGCCGGCGCCGCCCGCGCCGGCTCCTGAGCCGCCGGGCCCCGAGGTCTTCGGCGAGATCGGCCTGCCCGACGTCCCCGATCGCCCGGCCCCGTCCGATCGGCGCAACGCCAAGACCGTGCCGCAGCGGCGCGGCTTCGGCGAGATCGACCTCATGGTCGAGCTCCCGAGCCCGACGGACGCCGAGGTGCAGGGGCTCGATCCCGACGACCTGCCGGTCGTCTACGGCAACGCGCCCGCCGCGCCGGCGCCGCTCTCGGCGCGGTCGCGCGCGCAGTCGCGCACCGCACCGGCGACGCCCACCGCGTTCGCCGACGCCGACCTGCCGGCGCGGGTCGATCCGCTTCCTCCGAGCAGCCGGCGCACCCTCGGGTTCGGCCTGCGGGACTCGCGGCCGAGCGCTCCTTCAGCGCCCGGCGTGCCCAGCGCGCGCGACGCCGGGGCCGCCTCGCAGCCGCTCGGCCGCGGGCGCACCCGCGGGATGGGCGACGTCGCGCCCCCGCGCGTGGCCCCGGAGTACGACTTCGGAGACCTCGACGACGACGCGCCCCCGGCGCCTCCGGCGCGCTCCAGCGGCGGCTCCATGTCGTTCGGCTTCGGCGAGCTCGAGCTGCCGCTCGAGGGCGACGGCGAGGCCGAGCTGCCCTCGCCCTCGTCGGGCGACCTGCCCATCGTCGCCGGCGATCTGCCGAGCTCGGTCCCGGGCGTCATCGGCATGCCCGCCCCGTTCCCGGACGCGGGCCTGCCCACGCCGGCCTCTGCCCCGCTCCCCTCCCCGGTCCGCGCGGGGCTCCCGGCCACGGCGTCCGCGGGCTACCCCGCCCCCGCGCACGCAGGCTTCCCCGCCCCGGCGCACGCAGGCTTCCCGGCCGCGGCGCACGCAGGCTTCCCCGCCCCCGCGCACGCAGGCTTCCCCGCCCCGGCGCCGGCGGGCTTCCCGGCCGCGGCCCCCGCGGGCTTCCCCACGAAAGCCACCGGCGCCGCGCTCCCCACGAAGGCCACCGGCCCCGGCTTGCCCGCCGGACCGGGCACCATCGTCGGCGCCGAGCTCTTCGACGAGGCCCCGCCGGACTACGACGACTCGCGCGTCGGCGCCGCGTTCCAGGCGCCCGGCCCGCGCCCGCTCCCGCCGGCGCCGCCCGAGCCCCCGAGCAGCGGCGCGATGCCGCCGGCCGACTTCGGCCCGAGCAGCGGCGCGATGCCGCCGGCCGACTTCGGCCGGAGCACCGGCGCGATGCCGCCGGCCGACTTCGGCCGGAGCACCGGCGCGATGCCGCCGGCCGACTTCGGCCGGAGCACCGGCGCGATGCCGCCGGCCGGCTTCGGCCGGAGCACCGGCGCGATGCCGGCCGATTTCGGCGATGAGATCGCGCTCGGCGAGGGCGTGACGCACCTCGCCGCCGGCGCCGCGCCCACCGCCTACGATCCGTCCGATCGCTCCGCGAACTTCACGCAGACGCCGATGGACGCCGACGATCGGGGCATCGAGCTCAGCGCGCCGCACCCCAGCGTCGGCGACGAGGTCGATCTCACGGGCGCGGGCACCGAGATCGGCGACCTGAGCGCCGGGACGGAGGCGCAGGTCGAGAAGCCCGCGCCGGCCCAGGAAGCCCCGCAGCAGAAGTCGAAGGTCAAGCGCTACGTCGTCGCGGCGCTCGCCGTCGCCGCCGTCGGCGGCGGCGCGCTCGCGCTCGTCCCGGACGTCGGCGCCTTCGGCGTGAACCTCATCAGCGATCGGCTCAACGCCTTCGCGTACGAGGGGGCGCTCGCCGATCTCCGGCAGCGGACCCAGTCCGCCCTCGCCAAGGACACCGCCTCGGCCGCGAACGGCGCGCTGAGCGACGCGAAGTCCACGCGCGCGAACGCGCCCCGCCACCGGCCGACCATGGCCTACGCCGCGTACGTCGCCTTCGCGCGCAGCATCCGCTTCGGGCACCGGACCGTCGACGACGCCTTCGGCAAGGAGATGGTCGCGCTCGCGAGCTCCCGCCCGAGCGACCTGCTCACCCTCGCCGTCGCGGCGCAGGACGCGGCCACGGGCCAGCTCCCTCGCGCGCGACAGGCCGCGCAGGCGCTCGGCGCCCAGCTCAAGGACGACATCGACGTCGCCGTCCTCGCCGCCGAGATCGAGCTGCTCGCGAAGGACGCGCCCAAGGCGGCCGCGGCGTGGCAGCGCGCGCGCGAGCTGCAGAAGAGCGCGCGCACGCTGTTCGGCACGGCCCGGGCGCAGCTGCTCGCCGGCGACGCGTCCGGCGCCGAGGCGAGCGCCAGGGGCGCGCTCGAGGCGTCGCCGGACCACGTGGGGGCCCGCACCCTGATCGCGTCGCTCGTCTGGCAGACGCCGGGCCGCGACCAGGAGGCGCTCGACCTGCTCGGCAAGGTCACCGGCGACGGCCCGGTCCGGGCCGCCGCGAGCGACCCCGAGATCGTCGAGGCGTACACGCTGCTCGGCACCATCCACCTCGCGCGGTCGCGCATGAGCGCGGCCGAGCAGGCCTTCGCCGCCGCGGTGAAGATCGACCCGCAGGCGGTGCGCGCGCTCATCGGCAACGGCGAGGTCCTCTACCGGTCCGGCCGCTACTCCGAGGCGCAGGCGCGCTTCGAGGCCGCGGCCCGCGCCGACGCGCAGAACCTCGCCGCGCACATCGGCAAGGCGAAGACGTGGCTCGCGCAGGAGCGCATGAAGGAGGCGAAGGACCTCCTGAAGGGGCTGCAGAAGACCCACGCCGCGGATCCGCAGGTCGCCTACTGGCTCGGGCGCACCGAGCTCGCGCTCGGCAACAAGAAGGAGGCGGAGCAGGCGTACCTCGACGCGGTGAAGTCGAGCGAGAACCGCCCGGAGGTGGTCGACGCTTACGTGGCGCTGTCGTCGCTCCTGTCGAGCCTGGGCCGCAACGAGGCAGCGGCGGCGAAGCTGTCGGAGGCGACGGCGAAGTTCCCGGACCTGCCGGCGCTCCACAAGGCGAAGGCCGAGGTCGCGCTCCAGACCGGGAGGAACGAGGAGGCGCGGCAGGAGCTCGAGCTCGCGCTCGCCAAGGAGGACGACCTCGGCAGCCAGTTCAAGCTGGGGGTGGCCTACCGCCGCCTGCGCCGGTTCGAGGACGCGGCGCGGCTCTTCGACAAGGTCACGGCGGCGGACAAGGACTACCCCGGCCTGGCGCTGGAGCGAGGGCTCCTGTTCGAGGAGACCGGGCAGAGCGAGCGCGCGCTGGAGATGTACGCCGACGCGCTCCGCAAGGCGCCGAACGACGTCGATCTGAAGCTGCGCGTCGGCTCGACCCAGGTGATGGCGGGGCACGCGAGCCAGGCCGAGCCCATCCTGCGCGAGGTGATCCAGAACCGCCCGAACTCCGCCGAGGCGAACCATTTCCTCGGCCGCGCGCTCCTCGGGCGCGGCACGAACATGGCCGAGGCGCTGCGGTTCCTGGAGCGCGCCGCGGAGATCGACCCGAACCGCGCCGAGTACCACCTCTACGTCGGCTGGGGCGCCAACGAGACGGGCCAGACCGCGCGCGCGGAGATAGCGCTCAAGCGGGCGCTGGAGCTCGACGCGGAGCTCGGCGACGCGTACTGGCAGCGCGGCGTCCTCTTGCAGAAGCAGGGGGCGAGCCGCGACGCGCTGGCGGATCTGCAGATCGCGCTCGAGAAGCGGCCGTCGCGCTACGAGGCCTACGCCACGATGGCGCTCTGCTACCAGGATCAGGGCAACTGGGCGGCCGCGGAGGAGGCGTGGCGCAAGGCGATCGCGGCCAACGACAAGGTCCCCGAGTGGCACTACCGGCTCGGCAAGATCTACGCGTCGCGCGGCAACCGGGCCGGGGCCGCGGCCGAGATGGAGCGGGCGGTCACGCTGGCCGAGGCGCCGGAGCGCTCGACCCCGCCGTGGCTGTTCGACGCGCACTTCCTCCTGGCCGAGGCGCTCCGCGCGACGAACGACCGCGAGAAGGCCATCCGCCACTACCAGCGCTTCCTGGAGACCGCGCCGACCGACAACGCCTACCGGCGCGACGCGCAGCAGGCGCTGGAGAGCCTGGGCGCGGGCAAGGGGCGGTGAGCGAGGGAGACCTGGGCGCCTGCGCCGCGGGTCAGGCCCCCAGGCAAGTCGGCCAGGGGCAGCTGCCTCGCGCGTCACGCCCCCGGGGATGTCGCGACATGCGCAGGTGCGTCGCCGCGCAGGCGGCGGGCATGTCGCGACATGGGCGGCAGCCTCGCCGAGCAGGCGACGGGCATGTCGCGACATGGGCGGCAGCCTCGCCGCGCAGGCGACGGGCATGTCGCGACATGGGCGGCAGCCTCGCCGCGCAGGCGGCGGGCATGTCGCGACATGGGCGGCAGCCTCGCCGCGCAGGCGGCGGGCATCTTGAGATAGGGTGTAGCGCTCCTACTGACAGCTGAAGCACCTCCGGTGGTCGCTGAGCGCGACGTCGAGCGCCACCACCTTTCCAAGCGCAGCCGCCGCGACTTCGCGGGCCCTCAGTCCGCCTGCTCCGCAAAATCATATTTCTCCTATCTCGGCATGCGAGCAGGCGGGTGGCGTGGGCAGCGCCAAGCCGCAGTGGTACGACCGACTTCCGGTGCCGAGCCTCTACCTCTGACTATAATCGAATTCGCTGGTTTCACGGGCGAGCGAGCAAGGTGGTCGATGATCCTCGGGAAAGGCTATTCGATCCTTGAGAAGGCCGAGGAGACTGTCGATTTCAGTCTGATCCGCGCGTGCCGCAAAGGTGACGACGTCCCGATCTTGCTGAAGGTCCTGCGTGCGGAAAAAGCGACTCGCGCCGAGGTCGCGCGCTTCAAGCACCAGTGCGAGCGCATCGCGCAGCTCGCCTCGCCCCGCCTCGTCGCGCTGCACGGCGTCGAGGAGCTCGCCGGCGCCCTCATCGTCGTTCTCGAGGACTTCCCGGGCCGCGCTCTCGCGCGCACCCTCGCCGAGCGTCCGCCGCACAGAATGCCCCTCAGCGAGGCGCTCGATCTCGCGGTTGCGATCGCCGAAGGCCTCGCCGCAGTGCACGCGGCGGGGCTCATCCACCGCGATCTGCGCCCGCACAACGTGCTCGCCGGCGCGGGCGGCGCGGTCAAGATCACGAACTTCGGTGTCGACGCCGAGATCACCCGCGCGCACGAACGGCTCTACGCGCCGGCGGTGATCGCCGACGTGCTGCCCTACGTCTCCCCCGAACAGACAGGCCGCATGAACCGCGGCGTCGACTACCGGACGGACCTCTACGCGCTCGGCGTCATCCTTTACCAGACGCTCACGGGTCAGCGTCCCTTCGAGGCCCTCGACCCGATGGAGCTCATTCACGCGCACCTCGCCGTCGCGCCTGCGCCGCCGTCCCGCGTCAATCCGACGATCCCCGCGGCCGTCTCCGCCGTGGTGCTCAAGCTGCTCGCGAAGAACGCCGAGGAGCGCTACCAGAGCGCCGAGGGTCTGCTCGCCGACCTCGAGCGCTGCCGCGAGGCCCTGCGCGGCACGGGGACGATCGAGCCCTTCGTCGCGGGCCAGCGCGATCGCCAGGACCTGTTCCGGATCCACCAGAAGCTCTACGGCCGCGAGCAGGACATCGAGGCGCTGACCGCCGCGTTCGAGCGCGCGCTCGAGGGCAGCCGCGAGAGCGTCCTCGTCTCCGGCTACTCGGGCATCGGCAAGTCCTCGCTCGTGCAGGAGATCTTGAAGCCGCTCGCGCGGCAGAAGGGCTATTTCACGAGCGGCAAGTACGACCAGTACAACCGCGACGCGCCCTACAGCGCGGTGATCCAGGCGTTCGACGGCCTCGTGCGGCAGATCCTGACCGAGAGCGAGGCGCGCATCGAGCGCTGGCGCAGCGCGATCCTCGAGGCGCTCGGGCCGAACGCGCAGGTCATCTGCGACGTCATCCCCTCGCTCTCTTACGTAGTCGGCGCGCAGCCGCCCGTGCCGGCGCTCGGCCCGCTCGAGGCGCAGAACCGCCTGAACCGGTGCTTTTTGCTGTTCGTCTCGGTGTTCGCGCGCGGCGCGCACCCGCTCGTCCTGTTCCTCGACGATCTGCAGTGGATCGACCCCGCGAGCCTGGGGCTGCTCCGCACGCTCGTCGCCGACGACGCGCTCGAGGCGCTCTTCTTCTGCGGCGCCTACCGCGACAACGAGGTGTCGCCCGGGCACCCGCTCGTCCAGGCCATCGAGGAGCTCAAGCACACAGGGCTCGTCGTGCGCGACATCGTCCTCGCCCCGCTCGCGCGCCCGCACCTGCTCCAGATGCTCTCGGACAGCCTCCAGCGCGACGACTGCGGGCCGCTCGCCGACGCGGTGCAGAAGAAGACCGGCGGCAACCCGTTCTTCGTCAAGGAGTTCGTCCGATCGCTGCACCACCACGGCGTGCTCACGTTCTCTGCCGGGTCGGGCTGGCGCTGGGACCTCGCCCGGATCGACGCGCTCGCGTACACGGACAACGTCGTCGACCTCATGGTGCGCACCATCGCGCGCCTGCCGCCGGAGGCGGTGGAGGCGCTCAAGCTCGCCGCGGCGATCGGCAACCGGTTCGAGCTCGACATGCTCGCCACGGTAAGCGAGTGCTCGCCGGAAGAGGTGTACGGCCGCCTCGATCCCGCCCTCGGCGAGGGGCTCGTGCTCGCCGGGCGCGAGAGCTACCGCTTCGCCCATGACAAGGTCCAGGAGGGCGCCTACGCGATGATCCCGGAGGCGGACCGGCCCACCTTCCACCTCCGGATCGGCCGGCTGCTCGCGGGCAAGCTGGACCTCTCCGAGAGCCAGAACCTCTTCGACGTCGTCGGTCACCTGAACAGCGCAGGCGACCTCGTGTCGGACCCCGCGGAGCGCCTTTCCCTCGCCCGCATGAGCCTCGAGGCCGCCTGCCGCGCCGCGGATTCGTCCGCCTTCGGCGCCGCGCTGCGCTACCTGCAATTCGGCCTCCTGCGCCTCCCGGAGGACGCCTGGGCGTCGCAGCACCCGCTCCGCCTCGAGTACGCGAAGAAGACCGCGCTCATGCTCTCGCTCGGCGGCCGGCACGACGAAGCGCTGGCGATCCTCTCTGACTGCCTGGAGCGGGTTGCGAGCCGGCTCGATCGCACCGAGGTTCTGCGGCTCAAGATGAACGTGCAGGTGCTCAAGAATGACCTGCCCGCCGCGCTCGAGGAGGGACTCGCCGCCCTGCGCCCGTTCGGGCTCGACCTGCCCCTCTTCCCCGACCAAGCCATGGTCGACGCCCAGATCGACGCGACGATGGAGCTGGTCCGGGAGCGGACGCTCGAGGCGCTACAGGGCCTGCCGCCGCTGCGGGACCCGGAGATCGGCGCCATGCAGGACGTGCTCCTGGAGCTGTTCGTTCCCTGCTGGTTCTTGAGCCCTAACCTCTTCGGCATCACGGTCGCGAAGATCCTCGAGAACACGCTCTGCTACGGGCTGTCGAAGCACGCGATCTCCGGCTGCGTGACCTTCGCGATGTTCCTTTGCAGCCGTGGCGACATCGCGCTCGGCTATCGACTCGGGCGAATCGCCGTAGAGCTCGCCGAGCGGTACCCGGACAAGAAGTCCGAGTCGATGCTCTGCAACATGTGGGGTGCCTTCATTCAGCACTGGAAGGAGGGTTACGCCGCCTACAGGGAGACGCTGCGCGTCGGCATGCACGCCGGGCTCGAGACCGGCCAGTACATCTGGGCGTTCTACAACACGGTCAACCTGAGCACGAACAGCCTCCTGCGCGGCCTCCCGCTCTCCGACCTCCTCGCCGAGACGGAGGGCTACCAGCCGATACACCGGCTCGACAAGTCCAACGCCATCACCTGGGTGACCAGCGCGGTCGGACAGCTCGCGCACCAGCTCTCGGTCGAGACGGCGCGCCCGGCCGCGCTCAAGGGCGAGTGGGTCGATATCGACGAGGTCGTGGAGGAGGCCCGCCGGATCGACAACCAGGCTTCACTCTTCTTCGCCCACTTCGTCGTCGTTCTCCTCGGCGTCTTCCAGGGCGCGTTCGAGGAAGCGGCGCGCATCGCGCTCTCGCTGGACATCAACATCCCGAGCGTGGCGGCCTGGCATGGCACCCCCGCGTTGCATTGCTACGCCGGCGTCGCGCTCACGCAGGCGGCGGACATGGTCTCCTCGGACGAGCGCGCGCTCTTCCTCGCCCGCGCGGAGTTCTTCGCGGAGAGGCTCTCGCGCTGGGCGAGCCTGTGTCCGGAGAACCTGGCGCACCGCAGCGTCCTGCTCGGCGCCGAGCTCGAGCGCGTCCGCGGTGACGCGCGGGCCGCCGGCGATCGCTACGACGAGGCGATCGCCCTCGCGCAGCGCGGCGGCTACCTCCATGACGAGGCGCTCGCCAACGAGCTCGCCGGCCTCTCCTTTCGCGCTCTCGGCAAGACCACCATCGCCCGCGCCTACCTGACCGAGGCCCACCGGCTCTACGGCCGCTGGGGCGCGACCGAGGCGATGCGGCGCCTCGAGCGCGCGTATCCCGACCTCGTCCCCAGCGAGATCCTCCGCGGCGCGACGTGCCCGGAGGCCGCCGCGCCCGCCAGTACCGCGCTCGACCTCGGCTCGGTGCTCAAGGCCTCCCAGTCCATCTCGGGCGAGATCGTCCTCGACCGCCTGCTCGACGCGCTCATGCGCATCCTGGTCGAGAACGCCGGCGCGAGGCGGGGCTGCCTGCTCCTCGCCCGCGCCGAGACCCTGTTCTTGGCTGCCGAGGCGAAGGCGGAGGGGCCCGAGTTCGAGGTGCGTATTCCCCACGAGCCCGAAGCCTCCCCTTCGGACCTGCCGGCGTCCCTGCTCAACTATGTCCGGCGCAGCCGGGAGAAGGTGATCCTGGACGACGGGACGGCACGGAACCCCGTCATCGCCGACGACGACCACTATCGGTACGCCAGATCCGCCCTCTGCCTGCCCATCCTGCGGCAGGCGGAGCTCGTGGGGTTGCTCTACCTGGAGAACGACCTCATCGCCGGCGCGTTCACCCCGGACCGGCTGTCGGTGCTGGAGCTGCTGTCGGCCCAGGCCGCCATCTCGATCGCCAATGCCACGCTCTACGCCGACCTGCTCCAGGAGAACAGCGAACGCCGGCGAGCGGAGCAGGCCGTGCGGGACAGCAAGGAGCTGCTGCAGTCGATCGTCGACAACTCGACAGCGATCATCTACCTCAAGGATGTCGAGGGGCGCTACCTGATGGTCAACCGGCGCTACGCCGAGCTGTTCCACGTCGGTGAGCAAGCGATCGTCGGCCGGACCGACTACGATGTCTTCCCCAGGGAGCGGGCCGATGCCTTCCGCGCCCTCGACCAAGAGGTGCTGGCCACCGGAACGGCGCTGCAGGCCGAGGAAGTGGCCCCCCAGGACGATGGGCTGCACACCTACCTCGCTCTCAAGTATCCCCTGTGCAACGCGGCGGGGCAGCCCTATGCCCTCTGCGGCATTTCCACCGACATCACCGAGCGCAAGCAGGCCGAAGCGGAACGCCAGGCCCGCAAGACGGCCGAAGCCGAGAGCCGTGCGAAGACCGAGTTCCTCAGGAACATGAGTCACGAGCTGCGCACGCCGCTCAATGCCATCCTTGGCTACGCCCAGATCCTCAGGCGCTCCCCGGGGCTCGACGACCGCCAGGCGACGGGACTGAACACCATCCAGCAGAGCGGTCAGCACCTCTTGACCCTCATCAACGACCTGCTCGACCTGGCCAAGATCGAGGCGGGCAAGCTCGATCTCTACCCCGAGCCGATCCACCTCTCGACCTTCCTGAGGGGCGTCGCCGACATCATCCGCGTCAGGGCGGAGCAGAAGAGCCTTTACTTCGACTACGAGGTCACCCCCCACCTGCCCCAGGCGGTGCTGGCCGACGAGAAGCGCCTGCGCCAGGTGCTGCTCAACCTGCTGGGCAACGCGGTGAAATTCACCGACCGGGGGCGGGTGAGCTTCGGGGTGCAGCCGCTTTCCCAGGACGGGGCCTCGGCGCGGCTGCGCTTCGAGGTGGAGGATACCGGCGTGGGAATGGCGCCGGAGCAGCTGGCCAAGCTCTTCCAGCCTTTCGGGCGGGTGGGGGACGTGCGGCGCCGCGCGGGCAGCGGCCTGGGGCTCATGATAAGCCACCAGCTGGTGCACCTCATGGGCAGCGAGATCCAGGTGGAGAGCCGGCCCGACGAGGGCAGCCGGTTCTGGTTCGAGGTGATCCTGCCGATGACCGAGCTCGCAGCCCCCCTCCGGCCCTCTCAGCGGGCCCCCATCGGCTACGAGGGGCCGCGCCGGAAGGTGCTGGTGGCCGACGACGTGGTGGGCAATCGGGCGGTGCTCTTGGACCTGCTGAGCGGCCTGGGCTTCGAAGTGTGCGAAGCGGCCAATGGCCAGGAGGCCGTCGAGCAGGAGATGGCGGCATCGCCGGATCTGGCGGTGATGGATCTGGTCATGCCGGTGATGGACGGCCTGGAGGCCATCCATTGCATTCGTCGCAATCGCCGGGCTCGGGGGCTCGCGCGGCTGCCGTCCATCACGGTCTCCGCGAGCGCCAACGAGGAAGACCAGGCTGGGAGCATGGCGGTCGGCGCCGACGCCTTCCTCGCCAAGCCGATCGACCAGGAGAGCCTGCTGCGGATCATCGGGGCCCAGCTGGGGCTCACCTGGGTCTATGCCAGATCGGCTGAGGAGCGAGCCGGGGACGGGGAGGCCGTGGAGCTCGTGGCACCGCCCCCAGAGGAGATGGACGTCCTGCATACCCTGGCCCTGGAGGGCAACATGCGCGACATCCGAAAGCGGGCGGACTATCTGATCACGCTCGACGAACGCTATCGTCCCTTCGCCGACCGCCTGCATCGCCTGGCGCAGGACTATCAGTCCCAGGCGATCCTCAGCCTGGTCGAGGAGCACCTGCAGGGGGTCGAGCCGAGGGCGATGGTGGCGCTGGAGCCGCCGCGGCGCAGGGAGGGCGGGCAGCGACCATGAGCGGAGCCACAGCAGCCGGTGCGCGCACCGGCACCATCCTGATCGTGGATGACATGCCAGCCAATCTCGGCGTGCTGGTGGATAGTCTGGAATGCATAGGTCATCGAGTGCTCGTCGCTCAGGGCGGTGAAGAGGCTTTGAAGCGGGCCAGCTTCACGAGACCCGACCTGATCCTGCTGGACGTGGTGATGCCTGGCATCGACGGGTTCGAGACGTGCCGGCGCCTGAAAGCGGATGAAGGAACCCGAGACATCCCGGTGCTCTTCATGACCTGTGTGACCGATGCGGCTGACAAGCTCGCGGGGTTCAAGCTGGGGGGCGTCGATTACATCACCAAACCATTCGACACTGGAGAGGTGATAGCGCGCGTCACGACGCACCTGAGCCTGCGCGAGGCGCAAAAGGAGCTCGAAGCGAAGAACGCGCAGCTGCAGTGCGAGATGGCGATACGCCAGCAAAAAGAGGCGGCGCTGCAGCGTGCTCATCAAGAGCTGGAACAGCGGGTGCGAGAACGCACGACCGAGCTGGGCAGCTCGAACGCCGCTCTCCGCGAGAGCCAGCAGCTGCTTCAAGCCATCGTCGACAATACGGCCGCCGTCATCTTCGCCAAGGACCTCGAGGGGCGCTACATGCTCGTCAACCGCGGGTTCGAAGAGCTCTTCCACCTGGGTCGCGAGCAGGTCGTCGGCAAGACCGACCACGACGTCTTCCCACGCGAGCAGGCCGACGTGTACCGCGCCAACGATTTGCTCGTCCTGCAGCAGAATCGGGCCATCGAGCTCGACGAGCTGGCTCCCCAGCGCAGCGGCGCGCGCACGTACATGTCCCTCAAGTTCCCGCTCCGCGGTCCCGCCGGAAGACCTGAGGGCATTTGCGGCATCTCGACCGAGATCACCTCCCGCAAGCACGCCGAGGACGTGCTGCGCCATTCCTACTCGCTCCTCGAGGCCACGCTCGAATCGACAGCGGACGGCATCGTGGTCGTCGACGGCGCGAGGCGCGTCGTGCTCCATAACCACAAGCTCGCGCAGATGTGGCGCATCCCCGAGGACGTCCTCGCCAGCAGATCGGCCGACACCTTCTTCGCGTTCGCCGGCGGCCGGCTCCGCGAGCCCGACCTCTTCCTACGAAGCGTCGATGAGCTCTACGCCGAGCCCGAGGCGAGCGCCGTCGATACGTTCCCGCTCCTGGACGGGCGGGTCTTCGAGCGTTATTCGCAGCCCCAGCGCCTCGGTGGGCGCGTGGTCGGTCGGGTCTTCAGCTTCCGCGACATCACCGCGCGCGTGGACGCCGAACAGCAACGCAATCGGGTCCTCCTGGAGGAGCGGCGCGCGCGTGCGGCGGCGGAGGAGGCCATCGGTCTGCGGGACGAGTTCCTCCTCGTCGCCTCGCACGAGCTCCGCACCCCGCTCACCAGCCTGCAGCTCTCCATTCAAGCGCTGGGGCGAAGGCTCTCGCAGGGCATGGACGCCGGGCGCGTGCGATCCGCGGTCGCCGTCTCCGGCCGCCAGATCACGCGCCTCGCCACCCTCATCGATATGCTCCTCGACGCCTCCCGGATCCAGGCGGGGAGGCTCGATCTGAACAGGGCCTCCGTCGATCTACGCGAGCTGGTCGCCGAGATCGTCGCCCACCTCGGCGACCAGCTCGCGCAGTCGGGCAGCACGCTCGCCATGCGCACGGAGCAGCCCGTCATCGGCTGGTGGGACCCGTACCGCCTGGAGCAGGTCGTGACCAACCTCCTCACCAATGCAATCAAGTTCGGGGGAGGCTCACCGATCGAGATCGCCATCACCGGGGAAGATCGGGTCGCACGGCTCTCGGTGACGGACCACGGGATCGGGATCCCGGCCGAGGTGCAGGAGCAGCTCTTCGAGCGGTTTCGCCGCGGCGTCTCGTCGCGGAATTACGGGGGGCTCGGGCTCGGCCTCTACATCACGCGCACCATCGTCGAGGCGCACGGCGGGCGAATCCGCGTATCGAGCGAGGTCGGCCGGGGCTCGACCTTCTTTGTCGAGCTGCCGCTCTCGACCGAGAGCGCGGCGCGCCACCACGGCGAGCCAAGGCAGCCGGAGCCCGCAGGCTGTGGAGTCGAGGTGGCCCGTTCGACGGGCAGATGAGTCGTGGACAGGGCGTCGACGAGCGAAGGCTCCGCGACGCGCTCACGACCTGCGCCCTGTCCCTAGTGTCACGCCGACGCCGGCGAGCTTCCGGGCCGGCCATCTCCGGGACCCAGTTCGGGTCCAATTTCCGCGGATCTGGGTGGCCGCTCACAGCCGGGCGCCGGGCGGGCGGCCTTCGCTCGGCTATCCTGGGGGATGATCTCCGCCCTCACGGTCCGCGCGGCGGTGCGCGCCGACATGCCCGAGGTGGCGCGCTTCGCGGCGCAGCTCGTCCGCCTCCACCACGCCCTGGATCCCCACCGCTTCCTGTGTCTTGAGCCGCTCGAGCCGGGCTACGAGCGATGGCTCACCCGCGAGCTCGCCGACCCCGGCGCCGCGATCGTCGTGGCCGAGCGAGGTGGCGCCGAGCCGGCGCTGGTCGGCTACGCCTACGGCCGCCGGGAGCCGCGCGACTGGAACAGCCTGCTCGACGCCTGCGGCGCGCTCCACGACCTCTACGTCGACGAGCCCGCGCGCCGGCTCGGCGCGGGCGCGCTCCTGCTGGAGGCCGTGATCGCGCGCCTCCGCGCCCTCGGTGCGCCGCGCGTCGTGCTCCACACCGCGACGCAGAACGCCGCCGCGCAGCGCCTGTTCGAGCGGTTCGGCTTCCGCCGCACGATGACCGAGATGACGCTCGAGCTCTGATCGCCGCAGCGCGCCTCGGGCTCCTCGCTCCGAAGGCGATGGTGCCTGCGGTGCGCTGGCCGAGCGCGGTGGTCTCCCGGACGTTGGCCTTCCTCCGGGCAACGGTGCTGTCACTCGCCCGGAGCGATGTCCCATGAAGACGGGTGCGCGGGAAGATCATGGGTATTCTCCATGACTCCCCGCCTTCATGCTCAGGGGGCTTGCTCCCGGCTTGGCCCCAGGCCCGCGGCGGTCTGCTCCCACACCATCGTGTCGCGCGGCTCGCCCGCCGGCGTCAGGGCGTTCGCCTCGAGCGTCGTCACGTGCCGATACCCGAGCCGCCGGGGCACGGCGGCGCTCGCGGTGTTCCGTGGGTCGCACCGGATCTCGACGCGGCTCCACCCCACCTCCTCGAGCGCGACCCGGGTCAGCCGCGCCACGGCCTCGGTCGCATAGCCGCGGCCCGTCGCGGCCTCGCGGAGCCAATAGCCGATCTCGATCGCGCCCGGACCGATCCGCGGGTGGAGCCCCGTACCCCCGAGCACCTCGCGCTCGTCGCGCGTGAAGATGCCGTAATGAAAGTCGCGTCCTGCCGTGAAGTCGTCCCGGAACTTCTCCAGCAGCGCGGTCGTCGCCTCCAGGGAGGCCGGCTCGTTCACGGCCCACGGCATCCAGGGACGCAGGTGCGCAAGGCTGGAGTCGATCGCTGCCCTGATCGACGGGGCATCCTCGGGACGCCACGCGCGCAGCGTCAGCCGCGCGGTCAGGATGCACGCCGGCGGGCGCTCACCGGCCATCGCCCCGCTCCGTACCCGCGCTCATCGTGCCCCCTACGCCGATGGCTCCCCCCTGTCGAACGCGGCAGGCCCCGCGAAGGACAGGTCCCCCAACGCAGATCGCTCCAGCAGGGAGGCGAGCCGTCATCATGCCACGGAGCTTACAACGAAGACCTCCCCCGCACAGCCCCGCACGTCCGCGCCTGCCTCCCCGCGGCGCCATTCCCGCCGCAAACCGTCCCGGGCGCTTCCGACGGGCGCATCGACCTCCTGACGGGCGCATCGAGCCCCTCGCGGCGCGGCTTGACACTTCCGTTATAGCGGACTAACTTCCGTCCCAGAAGAGTAAGGCGGAAAACAGCAACGCTCCCTCCGTTGCGCCGGTGAGGAGGTCCTGCGTCCATGCCCGCGCGTGGATGACCCGCTCGAGCAGAGGCGCCACCCGACGCGGTGGCGTCGACTGCGCCTCTCTCTGTGTCGCATCCGCGACCAGCAAGACACGAGGAGGAAGGATGAAGATCTGAACCTGCGCCCCCCGAGAGGCCCAGCGCCTCCCGGGCGTTTGACGTCATTCGCCCCTTCCCCCACGGCGATCCATCCCTGCGCCCGGCGCTCCGCGGAGCGCCGGACGAGCAAGCCGACCCCCGATCACCTCGAACGCGCCGCCCCGGCGGTCCCTGGAGCCCTCTCGGCATCCCAGGATGCCGCCAGCACGACCCCCGCCGCGCGCCGCATCGACTGCTGCCGCAGCAGCACATCACCAGCATCGCCTTGCTCCTGTCGCAGCAAGTCCATGTCCACCATGACGGATTGCGATCCGTTCCTGCGACAGCGCTCTGGCACGTTACCTGCTTTTCCGCCGGCTCGTGAGATGACGCGCACGCAACCGACGATCGCCGCCGACGCCGGCGCGCGCTCCGAGCGTGGAGCCGCGCGGCGCACCTGGAACGAGGTCCGATGGGCCAGGATCCTGGTGCTCCTGTTCCTGCTCTTCGCATGGCAGGCCGTGACGTCGCTCGGCCTCGTGTCGCCGCGCGTGCTCGCGTCGCCGACCACGGTGGCGCAGACGGGGCTCGCGCTCCTCGCCAGCGGGGAGCTGCCGCGCCACCTCTGGGTGTCGCTCGGCCGGGTCAGCCGGGGGCTCGCCCTCGGCGTGAGCGCCGGCGTGACGCTGGCGCTCGTCGCGGGGCTGTTCCGGCTCGGCGAAGACCTGCTCGACGCGCCCATCCAGATGCTCAGGACCCTCCCCGTCCTGGCGCTCGTGCCGCTCTTCATCCTCTGGTTCGGGATCGGCGAGACGCCGAAGATCGCGCTGGTCTCGCTGGGCACGTTCTTCCCCGTGTACCTGAACACGTACGCGGGCATCCGCAGCGTCGACAACAAGCTCGTCGAGGCCGCGACCACGCTCGGGCTCGGCCGCATCGGGCTCGTCGCCCACGTGGTGCTCCCCGGCGCCCTCCCGAACGCCCTCGTCGGGCTGCGCCATTCGATGGGCGTCGCCTGGCTCGTGCTGGTCATCAGCGAGCAGATCAACGCGACGGCCGGCATCGGCTACCTCATGACGAACGCGCGAGAGTTCCTGCGGACCGACATCATCGTCCTCGGCCTCGCGATCTACGCCCTGCTCGGGCTCAGCACCGACCTGTTCGTCCGATGGCTCGAGCGCAACGTCCTCGCCTGGCGCGCGGCGTTCGCCGGCCGGTGAGGACGAGAATCCCATGGAGCGCAGCGTGGAGGCTTCTCGGATGAGCACGATCCCTGGTCCCGCCGTGCGCCTCCGCGACGTCCGGCGGGCGTTCGGAGCCCGCCCGGTGCTCGGCGGCGTCGACCTCACCGTCCGCGCCGGCGAGTTCGTCGCGCTGCTCGGCGCGAGCGGCTCCGGGAAGAGCACGCTGCTGCGGGTGCTCGCCGGGCTCGACGCGCACGCGAGCGGCGACGTCGCGGTCCCGGACCGGCGCGCGGTCGTCTTCCAGGAGCCGCGGCTCTTCCCGTGGAAGCGGGTCTGGCGGAACGTCGCGCTGGGGCTCCCCTGCCCGCCCGACGAGGCGAAGCGGCGCGCGCTCCTCGCGCTCGCCGAGGTGGGGCTCTCGGCCCACGCGGACGCCTGGCCGCTCACGCTCTCGGGCGGAGAGGCCCAGCGCGCGGCGCTGGCCCGCTCGCTCGTGCGCGCGCCGGAGCTCCTGCTCCTCGACGAGCCGTTCGGCGCGCTCGACGCGCTCACGCGGCTCCGCATGCACGGCCTCCTGGCCGAGCTCTGCGCCCGGCACCGGCCCGCCGTGCTGCTCGTCACGCACGACGTCGACGAGGCGCTCCTCCTGGCCGATCGCGCGCTCGTCCTCGCCAGGCCGTCGCCCGAGGCTGGCAGCGTGATCACCGCGGACCTCGCCCTCGATCTTCCGGCGCCGCGGCGGCGCAGCGGCCCCCGGTTCGCGGCGCTGCGCGGCGCGCTCCTCGGCCACCTCGGCGTCGAGGGCGACGAGCCGGACGACGCGCCCATCCCCCGATCGGCCCCGCGCGCCCAGCGAGCGGCCTCGCCCCCCCCTGCTCCCGCCGAAGCGCGGGCCCTACCGTCTGTCGTCTCCTGAAGGAAGGCCCATGTCCATCGCCGCTCTCCTCGACGCGCTCGCCCCGCTCCGCCACGCCGCGGCGGCGCTGCTCGCCCTGTCCGTCGCCGCGTGCTCGAAGGCGGGGGACGCGCCCGCTCCCCCCCTGGCGGGCGAGCCGGCCGCGGTCGACCTCGCGACGGTGACGCTCCGGATCGGCGAGCAGACGGGCATCGTGAAGAGCGGGCTGGAGGCCGCGGGCCAGCTCGAAGGGATCCCCTACACGATCGAGTGGGCGACGTTCACCGCCGGCCCTCCGCTGCTCGAGGCCATCAACGCCGACGCGGTGGACATCGGCGCCGTCGGGGATACGCCGCCGATCTTCGCGCAGGCCGCCGGAGCCCCGATCCGGATCGTCGCGGTCACCCACAATCGCCCGGAATACAAGGCGATCCTCGTCCCGAAGGGGTCGAGCGTCCGGGCCCTCCGCGAGCTCAAGGGCAAGAAGGTGGCGGTGGCCAAGGGCTCCTCGGCCCATTACCTGCTGCTGGCGGCGCTCCGCCGGGACGGCCTCGGCATCGCGGACATCGTGCCCGTGTACATGAACCCGAACGACGCCCAGCCGGCCTTCGCCAGCGGAGACGTCGACGCCTGGGCGGTCTGGGAGCCCTATGTGGCGAGCAACGTGCGGCAAGGGGCGGTGAAGCTCCTCGACGGCGCCGGGCTCACCGACGCGCTCTCGTTCCAGGTGAGCAGCGACAAGGCCCTCGCCGATCCGGGCAAGGCCGCCGCGATCGCGGACTACCTGGCCCGCTCGCACAAGGCCCACGAGTGGTCGAACGACCACAAGGACGTGTGGGCGCGCAAGTTCGCCGAGGTCACCAAGCTGCCGCTCGAGGTGGCTCAGGACATGTTCGAGCACCACGAGCCGAGGTACGTCCCCCTCGACGACGAGATCGCCAGAGCGCAGCAAACGATGGCGGACGCCTTCTTCCAGGAGGGATTGTTGCCGCAGAAGATCGAGGTCTCGCGGGTGTTCGACGGGCGGTTCAACGACCGCGTCCCGCCCCGTTGAGGGCGCCCGCGGGCCCGGACGACAGGAGCGCTTTTCGCGTGGCAGACGCCACGAAGGAGAACAGGATGACGAAGCTGCGACTCTACAGCGCGAAGGCGTGCCCCTTCGCCCACCGCACCCGGCTCGTGCTCAAGGAGAAGGCGATCGACGCCGAGCTGATCGAGGTCGATCTGCAGAACAAGCCGCGGGCGTTCGTCGACGCCTCGCTCTACGGAAAGGTCCCGGCGATCGAGCACGAGGGCCACCGCATCTGGGAATCGGCGATCATCAACGAGTACCTCGACGAGGCGTTCCCCGATCCGCCGCTCCTGCCGAGGGAGCCGGGCAGGCGCGCCCTGGCGAGGATCTGGATCGATTACGCGAACACGCGCCTCGTGCCGGCGTTCGCCCAGCTGCTCCGGGCCGAGGCGCCGGACCAGGAGGCCGAGGGGCGCAAGGCGCTCGGCGACGTGCTCGCGTTCATCGAGCGGGAGGCGCTGGAGAGGTCGTCGGGCCCCGGGCCCTACTGGCTCGGCGCCGACGTCAGCCTCGTCGATCTCGCGTTCTATCCGTGGTTCGAGCGGCTGCCCGCGGTGGATCGGCTCCGCGGGTTCTCCATCCCGGCAGAGCTCACGCGGCTCCGGGCGTGGATCGACGCCGTGGCGGCGCGCGACGCGGTCCGCGCCGCCGCGAGCCCGGTCGATTTCTACGTGGAGCGTTACGCGAAGTTCGTGAAGCCGGCGAAGGCGACGGCCGCCTGAGCGGCGCCGGGAGACAGGAGACATCATGTTGAAGCTCTGGGGTCACAAGAATTCTTCGAACGTGCAGAAGGTCCTCTGGGCGCTCGACGAGCTGAGGCTCGATTTCGAGCGCATCGACGCCGGCGGGCCGTTCGGCCGCGTGAAGGACGCCGACTACCTCACCCTCAACCCCAACGGGCTGGTGCCGACGCTCGAGGACGGGCCGCTGGTGCTCTGGGAGTCGCACGCGATCGTGCGTTACCTGTTCTCGCGGTACGGCTCGCCGCCCCTCCAGCCGAGCGATCTCGCGGACAGGGCGCGCGCCGACGCGTGGACGGACTGGCAGTTCGGGACCCTGTGGCCCCCGGTGCGGACGCTCCTCGTGCAGCTCCTGCGCACGCCGGAGGAGCGCCGCGATCAGGGCGCGATCGACGGCGCGCGCAAGGCGGCGCTCGCCGCCCTCGGGATCCTCGATCGGCAGCTGTCGAAGCAACCGTGGGTCGCCGGAGAGTACTTCACGTTCGCCGACATCCCCCTCGGGGTGGCGGCGCAGCGGTGGTACAACCTGCCGACCGAGCGGCCCGCGCTCCAGCACGTCGACGCGTGGTACGGCCGCGTCAAGCGCCGGCCGGGCTTCGAGCGCTGGGTGGATCTCCCGCTCACGTGAGGCGCGCGCCGGCCGCGGGCGCGCGTCGGCTCGCCCGCTCCGGCCGCTCGTCTCCGCCTCTCCCCTCTCGGGGACGGCCCTTCAGAACATCGGTACTTCGGTGTCCAGGCCGAGGAGCACGCGGCCCTGGACATCGCGCGTGTGCGGGGCGACGAGGGCGTGCTGCGTGACGGCGTGAACGTCGCGGAAGCAGCGCTGGAGCGGGCTCTCCGCGTAGAGCGCCGCGGCGCCGCCCGCCGTGAAGGCCAGATCGACGGCGCGGGCCGCGCCGAGGGCGGCGTTCGTCGCGGCCAGCCGGACGCGCGCCCGATCCCGGATCGAGATCGACTTGCCGGACAGGGCGGCATCCCAGAGGGCAGAGGCCGCCTCGACGAGGTACGCCCTGGCCGCGCCGAGCGTGGCCTCGGCCTCGGCCACGGCGAGCGCCGTCGACGGCCGCGCCGCGAGCGGCACCGCGGCGCCGACCGGCCGCTTCGCCGCCGCGAGCCGGAGGAGCTCGTCGAGGGCCGCGCGCGCGATCCCGAGCGCGGTCGCCGCGACCGCGCTCGCGAGCAGGCCGAAGAGGGGGAACGCGAACAGGGGCGCCGGATGGGTCGGCGCCGCCATCGGAAGGCGGATGCACCGGCGGCTCGGCACGAAGACGTCCGCGACCGCGAAATCGTGGCTCCCGGTGCCCGCGAGCCCGGAGGCGCTCCACGTATCCAATATCGTGCACTCCGAGGCGCGAAACATGGGCACGACGGCCTCCGGCACGCCCGCCGGCGACAGGCGCGGCGCCAGCCCGTCGAAGACCACCGCGGTGCCGCCCAGCCAGTCGCAGTGCTGACAGGCGCTCGCCATCGCCCACCTCCCCGTGACGCGAACCCCTCCCTCGACCTCGACGGCGCGGCCGCCCGGCGCGAAGACCCCGGCCGTGACGACATCCGGGCGCGCATACATCTCTTTGCCCCCCTCTGCGGGGAGATACGCGTCGAAGGCGCCGGTCGCGCCGCAGATCATGGCGCACCATCCCGCCGCGCCGTCGGCGCGCGAGAGCTCCTCGATGGCCTGCATCGCCGTGAGGGGGTCGGCCTCGAGCCCGCCGAGCGCGGCCGGACGAAACATGCGAAAGAACCCCGCCTCCCGGAGCGCCCGCGCGACCGGATCCGGCAAACGGCGCTCGCGCTCCCCCTGCTGCGCGTGTTTCTGGACGAGCGGGACGAGGCTGCGCGCCGCGTCGAGGAGCGACGCGGGCTCGGCGGAGGACGTCGTGGCCATGGTCAAAGGCTCATCCCTTCCTGGGCGGCTGCGCGTAGCGCCCCTCTTCGGCATAGTACTCGGGGAATCCGACGATCTCCTGGAGCGCCTCGAAGCGCATCCGGGGGTCCGGGTGCCGGCCGGCGCGCAACGCGGCGAGCGCCTCGCGCATGGCGGCGGCGGCGACCGAGAGCAGGGTGAGCGGATACGCCGCGATCTTGTAGCCGATCGCCTCGAGCTCGGCCGGCGGCAGCACCGGAGTCCTGCCGTGATCCACCATGTTCGCCATGGTCGGCGCGCGCACTTCCCGGCAGAACGTACGCATCTCCTCGACGCTCTCGGGCGCCTCCAGGAACACGATGTCGGCCCCGAGATCGGCGAACGCCTGGGCGCGGGCCAGCGCCTCGTCGAAGCCGTGCGTCTGCCGGGCGTCGGTGCGCGCCAGGATGAGCACCCCGGCGCCCTCGTCGCGCGCGTCCACGGCGGCCTGGATGCGGGTGAGCGCCTCGTCGCGGGGCACGACCTGCTTGCCGCGCGTGTGGCCGCAGCGCTTCGGGGCGACCTGGTCCTCGATCATGACGCACGCGAGCCCGGCCTGCGCGTAGCCGCGCACCGTGCGCTTCACGTTCATCGCGTTGCCGTAGCCCGTGTCGCCGTCGCCGAGCACCGGGATCGACACCGCGGCGCAGATCGCCCGCGCCTGGTCGACCATCTCGCCATACGAGATGAGCCCCGTGTCCGGGGCGCCGAGGCGCGCGGCCGAGACCGCGAAGCCGCTCATGAACGTGAGCGGGAAGCCCGCCTGCTCGATGAGCCGCGCCGACAGCGCGTCGAAGCAGCAAGGCATCACGAGGAGGCCGGGCGTCGCGAGGAGCTCGCGGAGCGTGTGAGCGGAGGACACGGCGCAGACGATACCGCGCCCGGCGGCCCTCCGGGCAAGCGCGATCGCCCGAGGCGAGCCGGCGCGGAGGGCGCGCAGGCGGCGCGCTCGCCGCAGCAGGGCGCGCCGGGTTTTTTATCGCCGGCGCGCGCCGCGGGGAGGCGACTCGCCTCTTGCCAGATCGCCAGAGCGCCTGATCCCGGCGCTCACACCCCTGTCGGGTACGTCTCCGCCTCGGGCTCGCGCCGCTCGGCGGTCCACTCCAGCGGCCTCACCGCGGTCGTCTCGTCGACGTGGATGACCGCGTCGAACTGCTCGCTGAGCCTCGCGTGGAAGTAATGGCTCGCCCGCTCGGTCTCCGGGAGATAGAGCACGCCGATCGCGCGCTCGAGCGAGCGCTCGCGCAGCGCCTCGACGAGCTCGCGGCGCGCGCCCGCCTCGGGCCGCAGGTCGAGCCAGAAGCGCGAGAGCTCCGTGTCGTGGAAGAGCCGCTCGTAGCTGTTCGGCAGCGACGGCCGGACGCGCTTGATCTCCGCGGGATTGCCCCACTCGGAGGCGGCCATCACGGTGCCGGTGTGCGTCGAGAAGCCGACGAGGAACGTGGCTTCGCCGAAGCGCTCGCGCAGGAGCTGGCCGACGTTCCACTCGCCCGCCTCGCCCATCTGCGTCGCGCGCGCGTCGCCCAGGTGCGAGTTGTGCGCCCAGAGGACGGCCCGCGTCGGCGCGTGGAACCGGTCGAGGTGCGCGACGAGCGCCTCGACGGTCTCGGCCATGTACCGGTCGCGGAGGTTCCACGACGACACGGGGCCGCGGAACATGGTGCGATAATACTCCTCGGCGCTCTGCACGAGCCGCGCGTTCTGCTCGACCTGGAAGTACTCGTCCTCGGCGACGCGCCCGTCGAGCCTCGCGTACTCGGCCTGCTTCTTCATCAGCTCCATCAGCTGCTCGACGACCTCGCGCTCGCACGACCCGCTGAGCTCGAAGCCGGCCGCGTACCCGTACACCTGCGGATCCTCGCTGAACCGGTCGAAACAGCCGTAGCGGCGCCGCGCCCGCCCGGCGGCCTCCGGATCGACGCGGTCGAGGTACTCGAGGACGGCCTCCATCGAGGCGTGCAGGCTGTAGAGGTCCATGCCGTAGAAGCCCGCCTTCGCCTGCCCGCGCGGCACGCCGGCGTTGTGCTCGCGGAGCCAGCGGACGAGGCCGAGGACGTCCTCGTTGCGCCACATCCACTGCGGGAACCGCTTGAAGCCGGAGAGCGCCTCCTCGGCGCTGCCGTCGTCGTCCGTCCCGCGGACATAGCGGTTCACGCGGTACGCGTCCGGCCAGTCGGCCTCGACGATGACCGCGGTGAAGCCCTTCTCGGCGATGAGCCGCCGCGTGATCTGGGCGCGCGCCTGGTAGAACTCGTGGGTGCCGTGCGTGGCCTCGCCGAGCAGGACGAAGCGGCGATCGCCGATCGCGTCGAGCAGCGCGTCGTAGTCGCGCGCGCCGCCGCGCAGCGGCCGGGCAGCGTCGCGGACGAGGGCGGTCACGGGTTCTCGAGAGCTGGGCATGGTGTCACTCCTTGGTCCGTGGCGGCCGCGGCGGCCTCGGGACACGGCAGCTCCTCTCCAGCCCGCCGGATCGACGCCTCCGGCGAACGGCAGAGGATGCCCGTGGATTGCCGCTGTGCTCGCTGTTCCGTGGATCCGATTCGGTGTCTGGACAGGCGCCATGAGTTGCAAAACCCGCGCCGGGACAGACCACGACCTCAGGAGCCGCCCGACTCCCAGAGACTCCGGAGCTCGGCTCGGTGCGCCAGCTCCGCGCCGGTGCGTCCGATCGAGCCGATACCGCTCACGGCAGGGTGTCGCTCACGGCATGGTGGAGACGCGCGCGCGCTTTCCGAGCTGGACCGAAGCGTAGAGGAGATAGAGGCCGGCGAGCCCGACGAGCACGTAGACGATGCGGCTGATCGTGCTGAGCCTGCCGAAGATCGCCGCGACCAAGTCGAACTCGAACAGCCCAACGAGCCCCCAGTTGACGGCGCCGATCACGGCCAGCACGATCGCGGCCCACGTTAGCCCTGAAATCCCACGGTTGACCTGTTCCATGCCGCCGGGAGAAGCACGAGCCGCGCCGCGCGCGACGTGCACCGCGCGCGCGCTGCGGCGCTGACGCCGCCGGTTCGCTCGGCGGGCGCTGGGCGGTCATGCGTGCGCCGGCGCGACGTCGAGCAGCGAGGGGAGGATCTCTCCCGCGCCGCCGGTGAACACGAAATCGCAGAGGCTGGTGACCGCGCTGGGCTCGACGTTGACCTCGGCGATGAGGGCGCCGTGGCGCTTGGCGAGGGGGACGAACCCCGCGGCCGGGTACACCACGGCCGAGGTGCCGACCACGAGCAGGAGATCGCAGCCATCGACGCCGGCGGCCGCCGCGGCGAGGTCGCTCTCCTTCAGCGCTTCGCCGAACCAGACGACGTGCGGGCGCTGCACGCCGCCGCAGGGGCAGTGGGGCAGCTCCGCGGCGGAGAAGCGGCGGGCGCGGGTCTCCGGATCGGGGGAGCCGCTTCCCGCGAAGGCGGGGGTGATGGGCACGTCGCGGTTCTCGGTCACGCTCCCGCACGAGAGGCAGCGCACCTGCCACAGCGAGCCGTGGAGCCGCACCGGATCCTGCGAGCCCGCCTGCTCGTGCAGGCCGTCGATGTTCTGGGTGATCAGGGTGAAGGCGCCGCCGGCCTCCCGGAACCGCGCCTCCAGCCGCGCCAGCGCGTGGTGGCCCGGGTTCGGCTGGCAGCCGCGCGCGCGCTCGCGCCGGTGGTTGTAGAACTCCCACACGAGGCCCGGATCGCGCTGCCACGCCTCCGGCGAGGCGAGGCTCGTCGCCTCGTAGCGCCGCCACAGCCCCCCGGCGCCGCGGAACGTGGGGATGCCCGACTCCGCCGAGACGCCGGCGCCGGTCAGGACGGCGATCTTCCTGGCGCGGCGCAGGCTGGACTGGAAACGCTCGCGGCTCGTTGCGCTCATGGCGGACCTCCTGAGAATCGAGCAGGGAGGCGGGAAGGCGGGAGGGCGATCGCGCCTGCCGGTGCTCCCCGCGTTCCAGCGCACTCTAGCGCACGCCGCGGGGCGACGTCTGCGCCGCGGCCGGCGCGCGCCGCGCCGCGGTCGCGGCCCTGATTGCCGGCCGCGCCCCCGATTGCCGACCGCGCCCCCGATCCAGGCCGCGGCGGACGCGCCGTCGACGCGCCCTCGATTTCGGGTGTAAGCCGCCGGAGGCGACCGCGTTTCCCTGGCACTCGGACGCGCCGGGGCCCGCCACCGCGGGCCCCGGCCGCGCCGGTCCCTCCGTCGACCGCCGGACGATCAGCGGCTCGCGGCTCTCGCCCGGCGAGAGCGGCGGAGGGATCCGTCTCGCCCCTGAACGGGGGCCGCGCGTGCGGCCCTCGCGAGGACGTGTGTCGGGGTCGGCGATGGCCGCCCCGCGAGAACGCACTGCGGGGATCCGCGCTCGCGATCCCCTTCAAGGAGGACACCTCATGCGCATCCGGCCCCTCGATCTCGTCGCCCCTGCTCTCCTCGCCGCGCAGCTCGTCGGCTGCGGCGGCGCCGCGCCTGTCGCCAGGGAGCCGGCAGCGCCGGCGGGGGCGGCAGCGCCGGTGGACACCGCCGCCGCGCCGTCGATGCAGCCGGAGTTCGACGCTCCGCGAGAGGAGGGCCGCGCGTCGGCCGCCGCGGAGAAGGCCGAGGAGGCGGACGCCTCCGGCGCCCCGGCCGTCGCGGCGGCGCCGCCCCCGCCTGCTACGCCGTCGCCGGCGGCCCCGTCGGCCGGCGTGACCGCGGCTGGCAAGCCGGAGGCGCGCCGCAGCGTGGCGGGCGCCGCGCCGGCGCCGAAGAAGGTCTCCGCCCCGGCGCCGGCCGCCGCGCCGCGTCCCGCCGCGCCGCCCGCGGCGGTCGCCGTGACGGCGCCCGAGCCCCAGGGCAGCGAGTCGTACCGGGACTACGGCGTCAACCCGGTGGAGGACCCCGCGAAGGACAGGCTCTCGACGTTCGCGATCGACGTGGACACGGCCTCTTACGCGATCGCGCGCCGCAAGATCCTGGACGGCGCGCTGCCTCCTTATCAGGCCGTGCGCGCCGAGGAGTTCCTCAACTACTTCGATTATGGCTATGCGTCTCCCACGGCGGGCCCGTTCGCGGTGCACCTCGCGGCCGCGCCCTCGCCGTTCACGGTGGGCCATCACCTCGTGCGCGTGGCGGTCCAGGGCAAGCGGGTGCCGGCCAAGGAGCGGACGCCGGTGCACCTCGTGTACCTGGTCGACACGAGCGGCTCGATGCACGCGCCGGACCGGATCGAGCTCGCGAAGAAGAGCTTGAGAATGCTCACCGAGTCGCTCAAGCCGGGGGATACGGTCGCGCTCTGCACCTATGCGGGCAGCGTGCGGGAGGTGCTGGCGCCGACCGGCATCGAGAGCAAGGGGAAGATCCTCGCGGCGATCGCGGACCTCACGGCGGGCGGCTCCACCGCCATGGCGAGCGGGATCGATCTCGCCTACAGCCTGGCGGAGCGGACGCTCGTGAAGGGGCACATCAACCGTGTCGTCGTGCTCTCCGACGGCGACGCGAACGTCGGTCCGACCTCTCACGAGGAGATCCTGAAGACCATCAAGCGCGCGCGGGACAAGGGGATCACGCTGTCCACGGTCGGCTTCGGCCAGGGCAACTACAAGGATGTCATGATGGAGCAGCTCGCCAACCAGGGCGACGGGAATTACGCGTACATCGACAGCGAGGCGCAGGCGCGGCGGGTCTTCTCCGAGCAGGTGGGCGGGATGCTCCAGGTCATTGCGCGCGACGTGAAGATCCAGGTCGAGTTCGATCCGAGCTTCGTGAAGAGCTATCGGCTGATTGGCTACGAGAACCGCAACGTGGCCGACCGGGATTTCCGGAACGACAAGGTGGACGCGGGCGAGATCGGCGCCGGTCACAGCGTGACGGCCATCTACGATGTCGAGCTCAAGGACGCCGCGCCGAGGGGCGCGGGCGCGGCGCCGCTCGTCGTGCGCCTCCGCCACAAGGCGCCGCTCGGCTCGGACGTAGCCGAGGAGACGCTGGTCAAGATGGCTCCGGGCGCCATCGCCCCTACCTTCGACGCGGCGCCGGCCGATCTTCGCTTTGCGTCCGCGGTGGCCGGCTTCTCCGAGATCTTGCGCCACAGCCCGCATGCGCGCTCCTGGAGGCTCTCCGACGTCGAGAAGATCGCGAGGGCGTCGGCCTCCAGCAAGGGAGATCAGCAGGAGTTCATCGGCATCGTCCGCCGCGCCGGCGCGCTCGCCGGCGGCAAGACGGACGCGGTGGCTGCGCGGGGCGCCGACTGACCTGCCGGGGAGGCGGCGGTGCTTGCCGGGGGGGGACGCCATCGCTGAAGCAGCGGTGGCTCGAAGGGCGAGCTGTCTGGATGCCAGGAGAGGGAGATAGAGAGAAGAAAATTTAACGCAAAGGCGCAAAGGCGCAAGGAGAGAAAAAAAAAAAAAAGAGAGAGAGAGAGAGAGAGAGAGAGAGCTCGCACCTTCTCTCTCTTTCTTTTTTGCGCCTTTGCGCCTTTGCGCCTTTGCGTTAAATTCTTCGAATCTTTACCTGCCTCCGGAGCATCCAGGCACGCCGCAGTACGCAGGCGATCCCTCGTCGGCAACCGGCACACCGAGCCGTGACAGGAAACGACACGCCAGAGCTCGGCCGTATTTCGAAGCGCACTCTATTGTACACGCGCTCACCCCGGATCACAGCGCCGGCTCCCCCAAGTGGCCCCCTCGCGGCACCGAAACCGCGATATCGCAGACCCGCGCCGCGTGGAAGCGCAACGCACGCCACCCGCGACGAATGCCGACGAACGCCGACGAAAGCCGACGAAAACCGACCGACGAGAGCAACCGGCAGACTGGATTCCAGCGCGGCGCAGATCCAATGCAGTTTCTCGACTGGAATCCGCGGAACTGTGACTTGACATCTCGTCACCGATGTCGCTTTTATCATTCACCGTCCTCGGGCGTGTCGCGCGGGACGAAGGCGGGAAGCGAGGACGCTGCCGTGGAAGCGCTGTGCGTAACGATGCGGGGGCGGTGCCAGTATTGCCAGGCGATGCTGCCCATCAACCGGGTCGACACGAAGATCTTCTGCTCGGGGTGCGGCACGTTCACCGAGATCGCCAACCGCGTGTGGCATCGCATGCTACGCGAACCGCTCTACCGCGCTCCGCGCCTGCTGCCAGGCGAGGTGCAGCGCGTGCAGGAAATGTCGCTGTCACTCGAATTTTCTCGGTCGAAGCCCGCGTGCCGCTCTTGCCGGACGCCGCTCGCCGTGGATTCGAGCGCGCTCACCCCCCTCTCGTGCTCGAGCTGCGGGGCGCAGCACGCCCGCCGCCGCTGGCCGGCGGACATCCCGATCGCCGGGCTCGATCCCGAGGCGGTCCTCGTCGGAGAGGAGGCCGAGCTCGCGCCCCCGGACGAGCGCCCGGACGCCCCAGGGCTCGATCCGTCGCCTTGCGCCCTTTGCGGCGGCGCGCGCGACTCCAGCGCTCCCGCGGAGGGCTGCGAGCGCTGCGCCGCGGCCCCGCACGTTCCCGAAACATCCTCGCGACGACCCCGTGACCGCGCGCCGATAACGTGGCTCATCGCGTCCGAGCGGTTCGCCCCGATCAGCGGGCACGCCGCGCCCGTGCAAGAAGGGCTCTTCGACTGGAGAGAGGCGCCCAGGGTCGCTCCGCTCGACGACGGAGGGTTCGTCCTGCTCTCGCTCTCCAGCGGAGAGTGGACCGGGCCGCGGCGGAGCCTCGACGAGGTGCACGAGCGCGTCGTCATGGCGCTCGACCCGGACCTCCGGGTGCGGTGGCTCCGGCGCGAGCGCGTCCCCGGCAGGCTCGGCAAGCAGGCGCTCGGCCTCGCGTCCGACGGCGAGCGCATCGTCCTCTATTCCTCCCGAGAAGGGCACGAGGTGCTCGACGGCAGGACGGGCGCCTCGCTCGGAAAACATGCGACGAGCGACGCGATGATCGCGTCGCTCCACGGGCGGGAGGCGCGCGTCCTCGGCCTCCACCTGCGGATCGACAGGGGACGCCTCGCCGTGGTGCACGGCGACGCCGCCGCGCTCCCCGGAGCGGTCCTCGGCCGGCGCGGCGTGAAGGTCGTCCGGCGCCTGCCCGGCGGCGGGCTCGGCGTCCTCTCCCGCCACCGAGGGGTGCGGCTCGACGTGGTCGATCCGCGCGGCGGGCTCAGGACGTTCCTTGTCAATCCGAAGGACGGCTCGCTCGACGGGCTCTCGTTCTCGGTCAGCCGGAGCGGGCTCGTCGGCGTGCTCAACCACCGCCGCCTCTGGGTGGCCCGGCCCGGGGACGAGGAGCTCCGCACCTGCCTCGACGGCCCGGCCGATCGCGTGTGGCGCGACTCCGTGCTCCTCGCCGCCGACGACGGCGTCTGGCTCTTCGAGAACGGCTCGGGCGCGCGCCGCTACGCCCCAGACGGCGCCTTGCTCTTCGACGCCGAGATCTGCCCGCGGCCCAAGGCGCGCGCGCCGGCGCAGCTCGCCAGCGAGTCGACGCAGAAGCGAATGGAGAGGGCCCGGAGACACCGGCTCTCGCGCGCCGGCAAGGCGGAGCACGAGCTCGGCGAGGGCACGCGGAGCGAGGCGGCGCGCCAGGCGAAATGGCCGCTGCGCGCGCTCGCGTGGCTGCTCGGCCGCACGACGCTGCTCGCCCTCGGGCTCGCGCTGGGCTCCAGCGGCGCGCTCGGCGGCTGATCTCGACCGATCGGTCGCCTCATCGGCGCAAGGGCCCGCCCCGCGCCCCGCGCCGCCGCGCCGCCGCGTTCGTGGTATGCGGCGGACATGGGGTTGCTCGCGATCTGCGGCTCGATCACCGCCGATCTCCTCGGTTACGGCCCGCGGCTGCCGCGCCCGGGCGAGTCGGTGCTGGGCCGCCGCTTCCTCGTCGCGCCGGGCGGCAAGGGCGCGAACCAGGCGGTCGCGGCGGCGCGCTCCGGCGCCCGCGTGCGGCTCGCGGGCGCGCGCGGCGACGACGCCCACGGCGAGCTCTGCGCCGCCGCGCTCGCCGCCGACGGCGTGGACCTCTCCACCGTGGCGATCCACCGCGGCGCGACGACCGGCGTGGCCCTCATCTGCGTCGACGACGCCGGGGAGAACCAGATCCTCGCGATCCCCGGCGCCAACGCGCTCGTCGCGCCGCCCGCGCCGTGCGGGGCCTCCGTCTGGCTGTGCCAGGGCGAGATCCCGGCCGAGGCCATCGCCGGCGTGCTGTCGGCCGCGCGGGCGGACGGCGCGCTGTCGATCTGCAATCCATCGCCCGTCAACGCCATCGACCCCGCGCTCGTCGGCCGGTTCGATCTCGCCGTGGTCAACGAGCTCGAGCACGAGGCGCTGCGAGGCCACCTGCCGGAGCGCGTGGTGCTCACCCGCGGCGCCCGCGGCGCCGTGCTGCTGCCCTCGGGCGAGGAGCTCCCCGCCCTCCCCGCGCGCGCCGTCGACACGACCGGCGCAGGGGACGCGCTCGCGGGCGTCCTCGCCGGCGGGCTCGCCTCCGGGATGGCCATCGAGGCCGCGCTGCGCCTCGCGATCGCGGCGGCGGGCATCTCGGTCGAGCGCGAGGGGTGCCAGCCCTCCTATCCGACCCGCGCCGAGGTGGAGCGCCGCCTCGGCGCCTCCCCGGGCCCGTGATCGCCGCTCCGCCCGACCTTCCCGGCGGGGGGCGCCCCCCTCACGCCGGCTGAACGCTCGCCTCCGCCCGGGCCGGGTGCTCCGCGATCCATCGATTCAGGAACGCCGCGCTGTCGTCCCAGCCCGCGCGCATCTCCTTCTCCATGAGGCCCTCGAGCATCCTGCCGAACCCGAAGATCTTCGCCTCGATCGTCGCCCTCGCCACGCGCGTCACCTGGCCGGGGCCCGACGGCTCGACCCGCAAGGTGCCCGAGTTGCGCAGCCGATCGGAGAGCAGGCTCGGCGCCATGGTCCAGCTCCACGTCCGCGCGGCCTTGTCGAAGACGCTCTCCTCGACGTAGCGGAAGTTCGGCCCGAGCATCGATTGAATGGCGGCGGGCAGCGCGTGGATACGGGGCTGCCCGACCGCCTTGCGCACCCGCGTGCGCTCGTCCTCCCGCTGCTCCAGCACCTCGAACGAGGGGAATTTGAGGACGTCGCGGTACATCTGCTCGTTGACCTCACCGCTGAAGAACAGCTCCCAGAAGGTGTCCTCGTCGCAGCGGATCACGTGCCTCGCCTCGATGTGGATCATGCGTTTTCCCTCTCCTGCGCACACCTTGGAGCCGGACGAGCCGACTGACAACCGGCGCGAGGAAGCTCGGCGCAGATGTTTTGACGCCGCCCGCGCGCGGACGCCGCGTGCGGGCGGATGCCCGCGCGCCGCGAGAGAGGCAGAGGACACGAGGGCACGCCGTCGATCCGCCGAGGTGCGGTTTCTGCTGGCGACACATCTCAAGGCCGCCTGCGCTCAGCGGCGCGGCGCTCCGGGCTCATCGGTAGAGGCCGCTTGACCGAGGTCGGGCGCCGGCCAATGATGGATTGATGATGATGCGAGAGAGGCTCTCCTCCTCTGCGAGCTCTGCGAGGAGAGGCGAGCGCGGCGAGGCCCGGCGCCGCCCTTCACCGCGGCAGGTCGAGCGCTGGTGATGCGGGTGAAGCGCGCTCGTGGGGGTGCCGCCCTCGCGCTCTCGATCTCCCTCGCCGCCGGCGCGCTCGCGGCAGCCGGCTGCGCCGAGACCGCCGCGGTCCGCGCGGCGCCGGCCTCGGCTCACGGCGCGGCGCCGGCCGGAGGCGCCGCCGGCGGGCCTTCGCCCGCGGAGCCGGCTCGCCCGGCGGCGCCGGCGCCGGCGAGCGCCGGGGGGCGCCGGGCGAGCCTCCAGTTCGAGCTCAACGAACGCCCGTTCCCCTCGCCGCTCATCGATGCCGTCGTCGCCGGCCAGCCGACCGCGCTGCTCGTCGACACCGGCGCCTCCCACCACGTGCTCGCCCGCTGGCTGGCCGCCGAGCTCGCGCTGCCGCTCTCGACGGCCGGCGACGTCGCGGTCGATCACGCGGGCAGGCCCCTGCCGGTCTCCCGCATCGAGCGCGCGACCATCGCGCTCGCCGGGTGGGGCTCGGTGGACGCGCCCGCGCTGCTCGTCGTGCCCGTCCCCGACGCGCTGCAGCGGCTCGGGATCGGCGGCGTCCTCGCGCCGCAGGCGCTGGCGGGGCCGGGCCGCGCGGTCGTGCTCGACCTGCGCGAGGGCCGGATGACCGAGGCGCCCCGCGACGAGGCCGCCCGCGCGCTCCGGGCGCGGTTCGGCGAGGCCGCGGTCGCGGAGCTCGGCCACTGCGGCGGCCCGAACCAGGGCCACGAGATCACCGCCGCGGCGACGGTCGACGGGATCGCCGTGACGCTGAAGGTCGACTCGGGCGCATCGCAGACGTCCCTCTTCGCCGCCTCGCCCGCGGGGAGGCGGCTGTCGCACCGGGCGGCCGGCGGCCGGAGCGCCTACGCCGCCTCCGGCAAGCACACCGTTCCCGTGCTGTCAGGCGCTCGCCTCCACCTGGCGGGGTTCGACGCCGCCGCGGAACTCGATCTCTTGCCCGGCGAGCGGCGGGGGGCCTGCCCGTCGGACGGATTTGCCGGCATGGATGTGCTCCGCAGCTGTGTGCTGCTGCTCGCCGAGGACGGCGGCCTCGCGGCCTGCGCCCCGCGGTGAGCGGAGCGCGCGCGCTGCCGCGTTGAGGGCCGCGGCCCTGGCCGGGGCCGAGCCGCCGAGGGGCGCGCCATGCCCCAGCGAGGTCGCGATGCGTCGTGGTAGAAGAGGCGCACGCGTGGACGTCCGGTCGCCGCGGCGGGGGAGGGATCCAGCTCGCCGCGGCGCGGAGGCGTCGCGCGGTGGTCGGGAGGCATCATGTCGACAGGTTTCGAGTTCTTGACCCAGGATGACGAGCGGCTGCTGCTGGAGAAGTCGACCTGCGTCACCTACCGACCGGGCGAGCAGATCCTCGAGGAGGGCTCGCGCAGGCAGGGCATCTTCATCGTGCGCAGCGGCCTGGTCGGCGTCGAGGTCGCCCACCTCGGGCGCGGCGTGGCGCTCCGCCAGCTCGGCCCCGGCGCGATCTTCGGCGAGATGTCGTTCCTCGAGAGCGCCGCCGCGAGCGCCTCCGTCGTCGCCCGCGAGGAGTGCACCCTCGACGTGATCGAGGGCCCGTATGTCCACTCGCTGCTTGCCTCCGTCCCCGGCCTCGCGGCGCGCTTCTACCAGTCGCTCGCGATCATGCTCGCCCAGCGCCTCCGCGAGAACACCGCGATGCTCCCCCCGCTCCTCGTCGAGGACGTGCCCCAGGTCAACCGCTTTCACGCGGCGAGGACGGGCCAGGCCGGCACCAACAACATCCCTCCGAAGCTCATCGACACGGTCGAACAGTTCAAGTTCGAGATGATGATCGCCGACAGGATGGTCAAGGAGGCCAAGCACCCCGAGGCGGAGATCCAGGAGAAGGTGAGCGCCGCGTGCCAGACGATCGTGTCCGCGCTGCGCGAGCACATCGAGCGCGAGCGCCACCTCGAGAAGGGCATCGGCGCCTACGTCTTCCGCGAGACCTTCTCGCTCTTCATGCTGAGCCGCACCGTCGACCGCTGCTACACGAAGCCGCGCGGCTACGCGGGCGATTTCTATACGATCGAGATGATGTACAACGACGAGCCCGCGGGCGACGGCCGCCTCGGCCGCTTCATCGACCATTGGGGGCTCGAGCTCGAGGCCTGCCGCGCCGTCAAGAACAGGCGCGGCGTGCTGAGCCGCGCGCTCCGGGAGGCCTGCCGCGTCCACGGGCCCGGCCAGGTCCTCGTGACCAGCCTGGCGAGCGGCCCCGCCCGCGAGCTGTTCGACCTCTTCGCCGAGGGGGGCGAGCCGCCCGACATCAAGGCGACGTGCATCGATATCGACAACCAGGCCCTCGCCTACGCCGCCGGCATCGCCGAGGAGCTCGGCGTCATGGACCGCTTCAGCTTCGCCCAGGACAACGTGGTGCGGCTCGCCCACGGCCGCGGCAGGACGGTGCTCAAGCCCCAGCACATGATCTACAGCATCGGGCTCACCGACTACCTCCGCGACGACCTCGTCGTGAGCCTCCTCAACTGCATGCACGACAAGCTCCTCCCCGGGGGCATCGCGGTCGTCGGCAACTTCGGGGTGAACAACCCGAGCAAGGCCTTCATGGACCACGTCCTCGAGTGGGAGCTCATCCATCGCAGCGCCGATGATCTCAAGACGCTGTTCACCCGCTCGAAGTTCGGCAGCACCCCCGTCGAGGTGCGCGCCGAGGAGGCGCAGGTCAACCTGTTCGCGTTCTGCACCAAGACGTGACGCGCCCGCGGCGCGCGGCGCAGCGCGCCTCGCGCGCCGCCGCGGCCTCAGCGGAGCCAGCGCACCTCGTACTCGCAGGTGGGGTGTCCCTCGAAACGGCACCTCGTGTGGAGGCTCTGCCCGCCCCGCGCGCCCGAGAGCCGGAGCGCGTTCTCCTGCCACGCCGGCACGGCGTCTCTGCAGATCTGGCGCCCCGGGTCGGACTGAGGATCGACGCCGAGGTAGAGGATCAGGCGGAAGAACCGCTCGCCCTCCGCGAGCGGGGCGAGCCGGCCCCCGTTGAAATACATGCCCCACATCACCCCGGCCTGCCGCATGACGAGCGCGGGCGTGCCGAGCTTGATGAGCACCTTGTGCGCCAGCGTCAGGTCCTGCTCGGCGACGTAGGCCGCGAGATCGCGGATGACACCGGTCTTGTTGGGCCACCTCGAGATCTCGTCCGCGATGGCGTTCCAGACCGCGACAGGGTACCAGCTATGCGCCACGAGATCGGGCGAGGAGAAGACCGCGCGGGCGGCGGCGGGCAGCTTGGCGTCGAGGACCGACATGGCCTGGCTCCCCCACCGCGTCTGCAGGTAGGTCCTCGTATGCATGAGCGCTGAGCCTCGGATCTTCATCGAGACGGCCGCCCGTCCAGGATAGATGCTCCCCGGCCGCTCGGGCCAGCGCGGAGCGGTGGCGCCGGAGCGCGTCGCGGCGCGCGCGCGGACACACGCGCGCACACGCGGCGCGCTCCGGCGCCGCCGCTCCGGCGTGTGTGCGCGTGTGTCCGCGCGCGCGCGCTCACAGCAGGCGCTCGGCGGCCGCCGGCGGCGGCGCGTCGCCCGGGCCCTTCGCCCGCCGCGCCTGCGCGGACGCGTCGAGCACGGCGCGCACCGCCTTCGCGAGCTGCGTGGGCGTGTACGGCTTGGAGAGGAAGTGGACGGACCCGTCGAGCAGATCGCCCGGGAAGAGGGAGTCCTCGGTGTAGCCCGACGCGTACAGGACGGGCAGCGGCGCGCGCGCGCGGGCGAGCGCCGCCGCGAGCGCGGGGCCGCGCGCGTCGGGCAGGACCACGTCGCTCACGAGCAGGTGGATGGCGCCCGCGTACGTGGCCGCGAGCGCGACCGCCTCCTTGCCGTTCCGCGCCGCGAGGACCGAGTAGCCGAACGAGCGCAGCGCGGTGACGCAGAGGTCGCGCACCTGCGCCTCGTCCTCCACGACGAGCACCGTCTCCCCGCCCCCCGAGACGGCGCAGGGCGCCCTCGCGGGCTGCTCGGACGGCGCGCCCCGCACGCGCGGGAAGCAGATCGTGAAGCGCGTCCCCTGGCCGGGGGCGCTCGAGAACCAGATGTGGCCGCCGTGCTGCTTCACGATGCCGTGGCACGTCGCGAGCCCGAGCCCCGACCCCTTGCCCGGCTCCTTCGTCGTGAAGAACGGCTCGAACACGTAGTGCCGGATGGCGTCGTCGATGCCCTGCCCGGTGTCCGTGACCGTGAGCTCCACGTAGTCGCCGGGCTCGATCTCGGGCCTCGACGCCGCGTCGCCCGCCTCGATCGTCGTGTTCGCGGTCTCGATGGTCAGGCGCCCCCCGGCGGGCATCGCGTCGCGCGCGTTCACGGCGAGGTTCATGAGCAGCTGCTCGAACTGGCCGCGATCGATGTGGATCGGCCAGATCTCGCTCCCCGGCAGCACGGCGAGCTCCACGTCCTCGCCGACGAGCGGGCGGAGGAGCGGCTCGACGCCGAGGATGAGCGCGTTCGGGTCGACCACGGTCGGCTGGATGAGCTGCTTGCGCGCGAACGCGAGCAGCTGCCGCGTGAGCGCCGCGGCGCGCTCCGCGGCGGTGCCGATCTGCGTGAGGTGATCGACCACGGGCGACGACGGCGGCACCTTGCGCACCGCGAGCTCCCTGTGCCCGAAGATCGCGGTGAGCATGTTGTTGAAGTCGTGCGCGACCCCGCCGGCGAGGCGCCCGATCGCCTCGAGCTTCTGGCTGTGCAGGAGCTGCTCCTCGAGGCGCCGGCGCTCGGTGATGTCGAGGCTCGTGCCGACGAGCCCCGTGATCGCCCCGGCGTCGTCCGTGAGCAGCTGCGCCGCCATCTGCACGTGCCGCAGCTCCCCGGTCGACGGGCGCACGACGCGGCACTCGACGGGGCTCGCGATGCCGAGCGGCGACGCGCTCTCCGCGCCGCCGAAGACGCGGTGGCGGTCCTCCGGGTGGATGAGGCTCGCGAAGAGCTCGAACGTCGGGCGCACCGACGGGTCGACGCCGAGGATGTGGAAGAGCTCCTCGGACCAGCGGACGGTGCGCGACGCGAGGTCGTAGGACCAGCTGCCCACGTGCGCGATGCGCTGCGCCTCGTTGAGCATGCGCTCGCTGCGGCGGAGCTCCTGCTCGGCGCGGCGGCGCTCGGTGAGGTCGACGACCGCGCCGAAGAACCGGGTGGGCGGGCCCGCCCCCTCGACGACGGGCAGGCTGCTCAGGAGGCACTCCCGCACCGCGCCGTCCCGGTGGCGCACGCGGAACGCGCTCGCGCCCGTTCCCTCGCCGGTCTCGATCGCCAGCTCTAGGCCGGCGCGCATCTGCTCCCGGTCGTCGGGGTGGACGGCCGCGAGGAACGCCTCCGTCGACGGCTTGTCCGTCGCGGGATCGCAGCCCAGGATCCGGAACAGCTGCCGCGACCACGTGACGTGGTTCGAGCCGATATCCCAGAGCCAGTTGCCCATCTGGGCCGCCTGCTCGGCCTCGTCGAGCTGCGCCTCCGACCCGATGGCGACGGTGCCCCGCGCGCTGCCCGGCTCCGCGGGCCGGTCCGGGCTGGAGCCGCGCTGGCGTGACGCCTCGGCGCGGGACAGCGCCTGCTCCAGCTCGGCGACGCGCGCGCGGAGCGCGTCGAGCTCACGGCTCGCAGCCGCGCTCATGGCCGTTCTGTCCCTCGTCGCGGAGCGCCGGTGCTCATGACGCGCATTGTATGCCGCGGCGCGCCCCGCGGGGGATCCCTCTTCTGCGGCGCGCCCCGCGGTCGCGGCGCGCGAGCGCGCCTAGCCCCTTCGCCGCACGAGCAGCGTTCGCGTGATCTCCACGACCTTTTCCTTGACCCTGCCGTCGGCCTTGCCGAGCTCGGGGGTGAACAGATCGGCCCCCTGCTCGAGCAGCGCGCGCGGCGGCGTGTTCTTCACGCCGACGATCCGGAACGTGACGCTCCCCGCGCCCGCGCCGGCCTCTTCCCGGGCGATCACCTTGGACGCGGCGAAGAGCGTGTCGCCCGCGAGGACGCCGCTCGGGTGGGCGCCGTCGTCGAGGCCGAGGTCCCACACGCCGCACCCGGCCGTGTCCCGGCTCGAGAGCGCGAGCACCCACGACAGCACGAGCCCGCCGTGGACGACGCGCGTCTTCGCGAAGGAGCTCGCCTTGCAGTACTGCTCGTCGAGGTGCAGCGGGTGGGAGTTGCGCAGGAGGGTCGCGAGCTGCATGTGCTCGCTGTCGCCGACCGTCCGGCCGACCTCGTGGGTGAGCACGTCTCCCACCTCGAAGTCTTCCCAGGAGCAGGCGAAGCCGCCGTGGCGCGCCGGCGGCGCGAGCGGGCCGCCGAGCTCTCTCGGCAGGCGCCCCGGGGGCTCGTCCGGCTGCACGACCGCGTGCGGCGCGTCCGCGGGACGCTCCGCGACGCGGCCGGGGGGCACGAGCGCCTTGCGCTCGAACGAGCAGACGAGCTGCCCGTCCTGGTTCACCACCTGCGTCCGGACGTGCACGACGCCCTTGTCGCCCGTCGACACCGGCTTCTTGCCGATGACCATCGAGCTCGCGCGCAGCGTGTCCCCTGGGTAGCAGGCCTCCGGGAACCGCACGTCGATGTACGCGAGGTGCGCGATCGCCTGCTCGCTCACATCGTGGACGCTGAAGGAGATCCCGAGGTTGAGGAGCAGCAGCGGGCTCACCGGCCTGTCCCTGAGCCCCACCGCGCGGGCGGCGACGCGGCTCGAGTAGGTCGGGATCGCGTCCTGGAACGAGGCCGCGAAGAGCGCGAGCATCCCCTCGTCGACGGTGACATCCCAGGGGTGGGCGTACACCGCGCCGACCGTGAAATCGTCGAGCTTGCGGCCGTAGCGGGGAGAGCGGACGCGGACCATCGGTCCGCGCGATCATGGCACAGGCGCGCACCGCTGACGACGGCGCCGCCCGCGCGCGCTGGCCCGGCGGGGCGCGGGCGCCCACGGCCGCGTGCGCCCGCGCGCTCCGCCGCGCCGGAGCGGGCCCGCTCAGGGCAGCGATCCTTCGAGCAGGGCGCGCGCGATGCCCTGCGCGAGCACCTCGCGCGTGCCGAGGTGGAACGCGAGGCTGCGCGCGTCGAGCAGGAGCCGCGCCGGGACCGAGCTCTCGGCATAGCCGTTCGCCCCGTGGATCTGCATGCAGGCGTCGGCCGCGTCCCACGCGGCGCGGCTCGAGAACAGCTTCGCCATGGCGGACGTGAGCTCGCACGGCTGCCCCGTGTCCGCGGCCTGCGCCGCGGCGCGCGTGAGCTGGCGCGCGGCCGCGACGCGGGCGATGAGCCCGCCGATCCGGTGCGCTACGCGCGGGAAGGAGATGAGCTGCGACCCGAACTGCACGCGCGTCCTGGCCCGCTCGAGCGCGAGCTCCAGCGCGGCCTGCGCCACGCCCACGCCGCACGCCGCCGCGTAGACGCGGCCGATCGCGAGCGACCGCTGGACCTGGGCGATGCCCTCGCCCTCGCGCTCGCCGAGCAGCGCCTCGCGGCCCACCTGGAGCCCCTCGATCCGGAGCTCGTAGTGGCCCATGCCGCGCTGTCCGAGCGCCCGCAGCTCGGCCCCGGCGATCCCCGCGTCCGGGAAGTCGGCGCCGGGCGCGCCGCGCCGCTTGGCGATGGCGAAGAGGCTCGGCCCGAGCGGCTGCTGCCCCTGTCCGCCGGGCGCCGTCGTCCTCGCGAGGGTGAGCACGAGGTCGGCGCGCGACGCGCCGGTGACCCAGGTCTTCTTGCCGGTGATGAGGTAGCTGCCGTCGGCCTGGCGCTCGGCGCGCGTGGCGACGCGCGCGAGGTCCGACCCGTAGGCGGGCTCCGAGAGCGCGAGGGCGCAGCGCGCCTCGCCGCCCGCGATGCGCGGCAGCCAGGTCCTGCGCTGGAGGTCCGTGCCGGATCGGGCGAGGAGATCCGCCGCGATGGAGGCGGTCATGGTGAGCACGCCGAAGCCGAGCGACCCGCGCGCGAGCTCCTCGACGGCGGCGGCCATGGCGGCCGCGCCGAGCCCATCGCCGCCGTGCTCCGGCGCGGTGGCCAGCCGGAACACCCCGAACTCCCCCATGCGGCGGACGATCGACTCCGGGATGAGCCCGTTGCGCCGGTGGATCTCCGGGGCGAGCGGCTCGACGAGGCGCTCCACGAAGTCGCGCATGTTGTGCCGTATCCAGCCGACGCGCTCGTCCTCGGCGCCGCCGCAGCCGGGGATCCCTTGCTCCGCGGCCGTGCGCGCGAGCGCCGCCACGGCCGCGCCCGACCCCGCGTCGCGCGCCCACGCCGTGACCGCGGGGTGCCCGATCGCCTTGGCGACCTCGTCGTCGCGGAGCTCGAGCTCGCCGAGCGGCGCGATCTCTCCGCCTCCCAGATCGACGCCACCGCGCAGCGAGAGCAGCAGCGCTCCGGCGTGCGCCTCGGCGACGGCCCTGGCCTCGCCGCCCGCCTCGCACGCCCAGCTGGCGAGCGATCTGCAGGCCTCGATCTCCGCGTAGAGGTGGGCGAGCGCGTGGGCTGCGAGCTGGTGTCGATCGAGCAGCATGCGCGACACGTGCAGCGGCACGGAGGCGCTCGGCCGGACGAAGCTCGCGCTCCTCGGCGCGCCCCGGAGGCCTGCGTTGGTCGGGCTCCCGACGTCCACCACCCGGTCCCGGAGCCGCCCTCGCGCGACGCGCGCGAGCTGCTCGACGGAGGTGATCGCCTCGCGCATGCCCCCTGGGCTGTCGGCCTCGAGCTTGCGAGAAACGATGGTGGCGTGCTGCTCCCGAATCGCCCTCATCCCCAATCCCCCCGATCGCGGACTACGACCCACCCCTTGCTTCACGAGGCGCAGGGCATACCCCCTCTGCGCCGCCCCACGCTCATCCCCGCCGCGGCAGGCGCGGAAAGGTCTGCCGAGGATGGCACTCCAAACACCGTTCGTCGAGCCGGCCCGCACGCCCTCTGTCTCGGATCGACGTCACATTAAGGCCTTTCCCGAAGCCCGTTGTTCGCTTCCGTCCGGCGACGCGCAAACAGCCCTGTTCCTCCGCAACCCCTAAGTCTCGGACGGCCCGCGAGCTCCCCCTTTCAAACCATCGTAGGCCCCTCGGTGTGTGTTCGCGCCGGGCGCGGACGGGCTGATGTCCCGAGCCCGGCCATAAGCCTCGGACGGCCCCCCTTTGAACAGCCGTAGGCCCCCTCGGTATGTGTAGTCGCGCCGGGCGCGGACGGGCTGATGTCCCGAGCCCGGCCATAAGCCTCGGACGGCCCCCCTTTGAACAGCCGTAGGCCCTCCGGTCGAGGCCGGCTACGCCGAGCTCACGTTCGGGACTGCCGCCCGCACCGCGCACGCCCGGAGGAGCCTGTCCCCCAGCTCGACCGCCCACAACCGCACGTCGTCGGCCCGCGGGCACTGCGGCACCGACTCGACCGCGTCCTGGATGAGCCGCTGGAGCAGCCGCGTCGTCCCCGAGAGCCCGAGCTCCAGCGCCGTGTTCGGCCGCCCCAGCGCCCCGTCCCGCCCCGCCGGCTTGCCCATGTCCTCGGGCTGGCCGATCAGGTCGAGCACGTCGTCCGCGACCTGGTACGCCTCGCCGATGCGCTGCCCGAGGTCCCGCCAGGCGGCCCCGTCCTGGCCCGCCGAGAGCGCGCCCAGCGTCGCCGCCGCCTCGAACAGCGCCCCCGTCTTCGCGCGCCGGTACGCCGACAGCGCGACCTTCCCCTCCGACTCCCACGCCTGCCCGGCGATGATCCCCTGGGGCATCCCGACGCCGCCCGCGAGCACCTCGAAGAACCGGACCGCCCGCCGCGCGTCCGACACGCCGCTCGCCACCGCGTGGAACGCGCCGCGCGCCAGCGCCTCGAAGGCGAGCACGATCAGCTGATCGCCGGCGAGCACCGCGATCGGCTCGCCGAAGGCCCGGTGGACCGAGGGCTGGCCGCGCCGGATCGGCGCGTCGTCGAAGCACGGGAGGTCATCGTGGACCAGCGACGCGCAATGGATGAGCTCGACCGCCGCCGCCGCCGCGTCGGTGACCTCCGGCGCAGGATCGCCGTACGCCGAGGCGACGGCCAGGCAGAGCCGTGGCCGGATGCGAGCGCCCCCAGGGAAGACGGCGTGGTGCGTCGCCGCGAGGAGCCCGGGCGGCGACGCGGGCGAGGAGAGCGACTCGATGGCGACGAGAAGGACGCGCTCGATCCGGCGATCGAAATCCATATCGACCGAGTTTTGGGCGATGATCAAGGGATTGTCAATAGTTTGAACACTTGTTAAACAAAGTATAGACAAACCACCCGCGCCAGGTACACTGCGGCTCCATGGTGGACAGAAGAGGTCGCGTCGTGGTGATCGGCGGGGGCATCGGCGGGCTGACCGCGGCCGCGCTCCTGGCATCGAACGGGCTCGACGTCGTGCTACTCGAGCGGGCGCCGCGCGTCGGCGGAAAGATGCGCGAGCTGGCCATCGGCGATCGCCGCCTCGACGTCGGCCCGACGACGCTCACGATGCGGTGGGTCTTCGACGAGATCTTCGCGTCGCTCGGGCTCCGCTTCGGGGACTGCGTGCCGCTCCGCCCGGTCGAGACGCTCGCGCGCCACGCCTGGCAGGACGGCTCGACGCTCGATCTCTTCGCGGACCTCGAGCGCAGCGCGGACGCGATCGGCGCGCTCGCGGGGGCGCGGGAGGCGGACGGGTACCGCCGGTTCTGCCGGTACGCGCGGGAGATCTTCGACGTGGTGGAGGCGCCGTTCCTGCGCGCGGAGCGGCCCACGCTCAAGACGATCCTGAGCACGGCGGGCAGCCTGGGCCTCGGCGGGATGATGAAGATCGACGGGCACCGCACCCTCCACCGCGCGCTCACCGACTTCTTCGCGGACGCGCGCCTGCTCCAGCTGTTCGGGCGGTACGCCACCTACTGCGGCTCGTCGCCGTACCTCGCGCCGGCCACGCTGAGCTTGATCGCGCACGTGGAGCGCGAGGGCGTCTGGTCCCCCGAGGGCGGGATGTACCGGGTGGCCGAGGCGCTCGCCGCGGCAGCGACCCGCGCCGGGGCGACCCTGCGCTGCGGCGCGCACGTCGCCGCCATCGAGGACGGCCGCGGCCGCGCGACGGGCGTCGTGCTCGAGGGCGGCGAGCGCATCGAGGCCGACGCGATCGTGATGAACGCCGACCCGGCGGCGCTCCGGCGCGGCCTCTTCGGCCAGCGCGCCGCCCGCAAGGCCCCGGCCGAGGCGCCGCGGTCGCTCTCGGCGCGCACCTTGGCGCTCGTCGCCGAGGTGAGCGGCTTTCCCCTGCTCCGGCACAACGTCTTCTTCTCGAGGGACTACGAGGCCGAGTTCCGCGACCTCTTCGATCGCGCCGAGACCCCGCGCGACCCCACCATCTACATCTGCGCCGAGGACCGCTGGAACCAGCCGTCCCCCGGGCTCGACGCGGCGACCGCGCCTGCGCCCGCACCTACAGAAGAGCGCCTGTTTTTCATCGTCAACGCCCCTGCGACCGGTGATATGCACACCCCCTCATCCACGGAGATCCACGAATGGGAACAGCGCGTGTTCCAGCAACTGCAGCGGTTCGGCCTCTCGCTGAGGAGCACCAGCCCCTCCCCGGTGTCGACGACGCCGGCGGACTTCGAGCGCATGTTCCCGGCGACGGGGGGCGCGCTGTACGGGCCGGTGTCCCACGGGTGGAACTCCACCTTCGCGCGCCCGGCCTCGCGCTCGAAGCTCCCGGGCCTGTACTTCGCCGGCGGGAGCGCGCACCCGGGGGCGGGCGTGCCGATGGCGGCGCTGAGCGGCCATCTCGCGGCGCGGAGCGTGATGGAGGACCTCGCTTCGACCTCGAGATCCCGAGCGGCGGCTACGCCTGGTGGTACCTGGACGCGGTGAGCGACGACGGCCGGAGCGCGATCACGATCATCGCGATGCTCGGGAGCGTCTTCTCGCCGTACTACGCCAGGGCCCGCGCGCGCGGCGCCGCGGACCCGCTCATGCACTGCGCGATGAACGTCGCGCTGTACGGCCCGCGCGCCGATCGCTGGGCGCTGACCGAACGTCCGCGGGGCGCCGTCTTCAGGGCGCCGCGGTCGCTCGCCATCGGCCCGAGCGTGATGGAGTGGTCCGGGGGCGAGCTCCGCGTCGCCTTCGACGAGGTCACGGCGCCGGTCCCCTCGCGCCTCGCCGGGACCGTGCGCCTCCGCCCGTCCGTGCCCGAGCCCGCGGCGCTGGGCGCGCGCGCCGGGGTCGCGCTGGACCGGTGGGGGCGGCACCGCTGGTCGCCGCTCGCGCCGATCGCGCGCGCCGAGGTCGAGCTCGCGCACCCGTCGCTGCGCTTCTCCGGCAGCGCCTACCTCGACACGAACGCCGGCGACGAGCCGCTCGACCACGCCTTCGAGCGCTGGACCTGGTCGCGCGCGGTCGGCTCGGACGGCATCGCCCTCACCTACGACGTCCGGCGCCGCGACGGCACGCGCATGCTCCTCTCGCCCGCGTTCGACGCGAGGGGCGGCGCGCGCGAGCTCCCGCCGCTCGCCCCGCGGCCGCTGGGCGACACGCGCTGGGGCATGGCGCGGGACATCGCCGCCGACCCGGGCTCCGCGCCGCGGCTCCTCCGCACCTACGAGGACACGCCGTTCTACGCGCGTTCCCTCGCGGCCGCGACGTTCGGCGGCAAGCCGGCGACGGTCGTCCACGAGGCCCTGTCGCTCGACCGCTTCGTCAGCCCCTGGGTGCAGCTCCTCCTGCCGTTCCGCATGCGGAGGGCGCGATGACGCTCGCGATCTGGATCGCCACGGCGCTCGCCGCCTTCGCGATCATGGAGGTGTGGGCCGCGCTCCTCCACGGCAGGGTCTGGCATCACGCCCTCTGGAGCATCCACCGCTCCCACCACACGAAGCGGCGCGGCGCCTTCGAGCAGAACGACGCGCTCGCGTTCCTCCACGCCCCGATCGCCGCCGGGCTCATCATCTACGGCGTCGACGGCGCGCCTGGGACGCTGCGCGAGGCCGCGTTCGGCTTCGGCCTCGGCATGACCGCCTTCGGCCTCGCGTACGTCCTCGTCCACGACGGCCTCGTCCACCGGCGGCTCCCGGTCTCGGGCCTCGCGCGCATCCCCTACCTCGCGCGCGTCCGCGACGCGCACCGCGTCCACCACAGCACCGGCGGCCCGCCGTTCGGCCTGTTCCTCGGGCCCCTCGTCCTCGCGCGCCGGGCAGCGACGGGCGCCGCGGAGGACGCGCCCCCTCAGCGCGCGCGGTAGAGCTCCCGCGCGAGCCCCGCGCCCCAGCGGCCGATGGCTCGGAGCGGCAGCGCGCTCACGACCTCGCGGTACACCTCGGGCCGCCGCGCCGCCGTCTCCCTCAAAAAACGAACGAAATCGGCCGGTTGCATCTCGTCGCGCAGCAGCGCCGCGTAGGCCTCGTCGCCCATCGCGTGGAGCACGGCGAACGCCGTGTTGAGGAGCGCGTTCATCTCCCCTGCCCTCGCCCCGCCGGCCGGCCTCGCCATGAGGGCCGCGAGCGCGCCCGTGCCCGAGTGCACCGGCGCGTCGCGCGCCGCGCTCGGCGCGCTCGGGTCCGCCACCGCGCGCGCCAGGTCGGCGGCCGTGGTCGCGAGCTCGCGGACGTTCGCGCCGAAGCCGCAGAACGTCAGCGGCGAGTGCCGCGCCGCCGCGTCCCCCACGAGCCGCACCCGCCGCCCCGGCGCGCGCGGCGCGGGCGACAGCCGCGACCAGCCGGGGATGAACCCGAACGTCGGCCGGACGAGCCGCGCGTCGCCCTCCTTGTACCGCGAGAGGAGCCGGAAGAACCGCGCGTACAGCGACAGCAGCGCGCCCGGCCCGACGTCCCCGGAGCGCGCGTAATAGAAGAGGTAGACCGTCGTCTCTCCCGGCCGCCCCGGGAACGCCTCCCAGAGGTGCTGCCGGCCCTCCTCGACGTCCTCCGTGGTGGCGAGGATCTCGCCGACGTCCGGCCGGATCCGCCGCTCGCCGTCGCCCTCGGCCAGCCCCGCGAGCACGCCGCCGACCGTCGGACAGACGAGGTCCGCGGTCGCGTACGGGCTCGCCGCGCCGCGCGCGTCGACGAGGAGCCGCGCGGACAGGCCGCGCGGCGCGGCGCCCGGCCGCGCCTCGGCCACCGCGAGCGCGACCGCGTCCGGCCCCTCCGCGTGCCCGAGCAGCGCGTGCCCGTCGAGCAGCGTCACCCCGAGCGCCTCGGCCCGGGCCCGCGCCGCGGCGAGCAAGCCCCCCGCGTCGATGGCGTGATCGAGCACGCCGCGCACCGGGTACGTCCCGCCGCCGTGCCAGCGGCACAGCCCCTCGACGTAGCGGGCGATCACGAGCCGCTCCACCTCGCCCGGCGCGAAGATCCCCGACGCCTGGAGCGCGGCCACCTCGGCCGTCCCGGCGTTCCACTCGCGGTGCGCCGCGCCGATCCGCGCCCGGTCGAGCACCGCGACCCGCAGCCCGGCCGACGCGAGCATCGGCGCGAGCAGGAGCGACAGCCCGCCGCCCGCGATGACGACGTCGAAATCGACGGCGGCGCCCCGGCCCGGCGGCCGCGGCGCCGCCGCGGGCCGCGAGGGCTCGGCCCGCGCCGCGTCGAGGTGCTCGAGGCGCGCGAGCAGCGCCTCGCCGCCCGCCTCGCGCACGCGCGCCCGCGCCGCGTCGAGCTCCCGCGCCGCCGCGCCGCCCGCCCCGGCGCTCATCGCGCCGCCTCCAGGAGGAAACGGACCTCGTCGAGCGGCGGGGCCGCGCCGTGCTCGCGCTCGTCCGCCGCCGCGACCGGCCTGTGGACGAGCGCCTGCAGCACGAGCCACAGCTTGCGGCCGGGCGACACCACGGCCCGCGCCGACACCGAGTCGAAGCCGCGGCGCGCGATGGCGCGCCCGATGTCCGCGTAGATCAGCCGCGCCGCCTGGATCGCGGCGCGGCAGTCGCGCGGCAGCATCGGGATCCCGGCGCCCGCGCGGCGGTAGAGCACCTCCGCCTCGTCGAGCAGCCGCGCGACGATCCGCCCCAGCCGGTCGTCGAAGGCGGGCCGCAGGAGCCACGCGTCCGGCTCGATCCCGGCCTCCCGCATCCACGCGAGCGGCAGGTAGATCCGCCCGCGCCGGGCGTCCTCTCCCACGTCGCGCGCGATGTTCGTGAGCTGCATGGCGACGCCCAGATCGCACGCCCGCGCGAGCGCGTCGGGCCCGCGCGCCCCCATGAGCGTCGACATCGTCGCGCCCACGGCGCCCGCCACGCGCGCCGCGTAGGCGTGGAGCTCCGAGAGCGTCTCGTAGCGGCGCCCCTCCGCGTCCCACGCGAACCCCTCGAGCAGCGCCTCGATGAACGCGCGCGGCAGCGCGTGCGCCGCCATGACGTGGGCGAGCGCCCGGTCGACGGGGCCGCCGTCGGGGTTGCCCATCGCCGCGCGCGCGAGCCGCTCGCGCAGGGCCGCGACCGCCGCCGCGGCGGCGGACGGCGGGGCGTGCTCGCCGAGCTCGTCGACCGCGTCGTCGGCGACGCGGCAGAACGCGTAGAACGCCGCCGCCGGCTCCCTCACCCGCGCGGGCAGGAGGAGCGCCGCGGCGGCGAAGCTCTTCGACCCCTTGCGCAGGAGCGCCCTGCACGCGGCGAAGTCCGCCGCCGACGCCTCAACCGAAGGTCGATGCATCCGGCACCACCCGATCCAGCACGCGCGCCGACGAGAGCACCCCGGGCAGGCCGGCCCCCGGGTGCGTCCCTGCCCCGACGAGGTAGAGGTGCTCGACGTCCTCGCTCGCGTTGTGGGGCCGGAAGAAGGCGCTCTGCGTGAGCACCGGCTCCGGCCCGAACGCCGCGCCCCGGAACGACAGCAGCCGGTCCTGAAAATCCTGCGGCGTGAGCAGCCGCGAGCTCGCGAGCGCGCCCTCGAGCCCCGGCAGGAGCGTCGCCTCGAGCAGCGCCGCGATCGAGCGCCGGTAGCGCTCCTGGGTCGCGGGCCAGTCCGTGCCGCTGAGCAGGTTCGGCACCGGCGACAGCACGTAGAACGCGTCGCACCCGGGCGGCGCGAGGGCCGGGTCCGTGGCGGTCGGCCGGTGCAGGTACAGGCTGAAGTCGTCTGCGAGCACGTGCCTCTGGAAGATGTCCTCGAGCAGCGGCTTGTACCGCGGGCCGAGGAGGATGGTGTGGTGCGCGACGTCCGGGTACTGCCGGCGCGTGCCGAAGTACCACACGAAGAGGCTCATCGAGTAGCGCTGCCGCTCGATGCGGCGGTCGGTCCAGCGCCTCCGCGCCTCGGGCGCCACGAGGTGCCGGTACGTCCACGCCGAGTCCGCGTTCGAGACCACGACGTCGGCCGCGAGCCGCTCCCCCGACGCGAGCTCGACGCCCCGCGCGCGGCCGCCCTCGACCGAGATGCGCCGCACCTCGGCGCCGCACCGCACCGACCCGCCGAGCCCCTCGATGAGGGACACGAGCCCGCGCACGAGGGCGCCCGTGCCGCCGATCGGGAAGTGCACGCCCCAGTTGCGCTCGAGGAACGCGATCAGGCTGTAGATCGAGGTCGTCGAGAACGGGTTCCCGCCGACGAGCAGCGGGTGGAAGCTCAGCACCTGGCGCAGGCGGTCGTCCTTCACGTGCTTCGCGACGAGCCCGTAGACCGTGCGGTAGCTCTCGAGCCGCATCATGTCGGGCACGATGCGCGCCATGTCCGTCCACGACCCGAACGGCACGTGGGCGAGCTCCTCGAACCCGACGCGGAAGATCGCCTCGCTCATCTTGACGAAGCGCTCGTAGCCCTCGACGTCGCCGGGTGACAGGCGCGCGACCTCGGCGCGCATGGCGGCGGCGTCGCCCGTGTAGTCGAAGGTCACGCCGTCGTGGAAGCGGATCCGGTAGAACGGCGCCACCGGCCTGAGATCGATGTCGTCGGCCATCTTCCGGCCGCAGAGCTGCCAGAGCTCCTCGAAGAGGAACGGCGCCGTGATGACGGTCGGCCCCGCGTCGAAGGTGAAGCCGTCCTGCCGGTGGACGTACGCGCGTCCGCCCGGCGCGTCGAGCTTCTCGACGACCGTGACCTCGTAGCCCCGCACCCCGAGCCGCACGGCCGCCGCGAGCCCCCCGAAGCCGCTGCCGATCACGACGGCGCGCGGCCTCGGACCCCGGCGGCCCGCCGCGCGCGGCGCTCGCGCCGGTGCAGCCCCGTCCTCGCCCGGCGAGGCGCCAGGCCGCTCTTCCTGCGCCGACGAAGCGCTGGTGTTTTGCATGGCGGCGAGTATAATGTTTGTCCCAGCCTTTGACAAAGGCGAAAACATCTGCACAAGATGGCCTTCCTGGGCCTCGTTGCCCGCCGGCTCGGCGCGTCGAGCCGGCGCAGGCGGCTGGGGTCCGGCGGGTTGACCAGGGTTGTCCACGTGAGCCGCTACAGAATCCATGCCGTCTCCAAGATGTGTGGCGTGTCGTCGGCGACGCTGCGCGCGTGGGAGCGCCGGTACGGCGTGCCGTCCCCTGCGCGCACGGCGTCGGCGTACCGCCTGTACAGCGATGACGACGTCGCGGTGGTCAAGAAGATGCGCGACTACGTGAACGGCGGGATGGCGGCCGCCGAGGCGGCGCGCATGGTGCTCGAGACGGAGGCGCCGCGCGCGCCGGCGCCCTCGAACGGCGGCGACGCGTTCGCGGGCGCGAGCGAACGCATCGTCGACGCCGCGATCCGGTTCGATCCCGACGGCCTCGAGGCCGAGGTGAACCGGGCCCTCTCGCTCGGCCCTGCGGTGACGATCTTCGAGCGCGCGCTCGGCCCTGCGCTCGAGCGCATCGGCGATCTCTGGCACGAGGGGAAGATCACGGTCGCGCAGGAGCACCTCGCCTCGCAGGTCCTCGGCGCGACGCTGCTGCACCTCCTGCGGCTCGCGCAGCCGGGCGAGAGCGGGCGGCGCGTGCTGCTCGCCGCCTTCGCCGACGAGGATCACGTGCTCGGGCTGTTCGGCATCGGCCTGCGCTTCTGCGCGTGGGGTTTCCGCTCGATCGTGCTCGGCCCGCGGACGCCGCCCGCCGCGATCGCGCGCGCGGTCGAGTCGCTCGCGCCGGACATGGTCGCGCTGACGGTCGCGATCCCGCCGCCGCCGCCGACCGCGCGCGAGCTCATCGACGCCTACGCCGACGCCTGCCGGGACGCGGCGTGGATCGTGGGCGGCGCGGGCTCCGAGGCGCTCCGGCCGTTCATCGAGGCGCGCGGCGGCATCGTGGCGGCCCCGGACGTCGGGGAGATCCGCGCGCAGGTCGAGTCCGCGCTGCTCTCGCGCCGGCGCCGCAAGGACGCGAGCTGAAGGCGCGCCGCGGCCGGCCCTCGATCTGACGGAGCGCGCGCCGCGGTCAGCCCTCGACCTCTTTGCGGAGCAGGTCGAGGAGCTTCGCCTGCGCCTCGGGCTTGAGCTTGCCCTCGGCCGCGAAGAGCACCTGGCCGTTCTTGCCGACGAGGATGACGTTGCTGATGCCGCGGCGGAGGCGGTAGGCCTCGCGGAAGGTGCCGTCCCAGTCGCAGTAGATGGTCGCGCCGACCTTCCGCGACTCCTCGCGGATGGCGTCCTTCACGAACCCCTTCGCCGGCCAGAAGTCGTAGGAGCTCACGTCGGCGACCGCGGCGACGGCGATGGCTCGCCGGTAGCGGTCGCCCTTCGCGAGCTTCGCCACCGCGTCCTTGAGCGCCTGGTTCTGCGTCGCCGAGTCCTTGTCCTCGTACATGATGAGGACCGGCTTGCCCCACAGCGCCTTGAGCTGGAGCTCGCGGCCGTCGGCGTCCTCGACGCGCGCGTTCGGCGCCCGGTCGCCCACGGGCGGCAGCGCCAGCGCGGCGCCCGCGATCAGCGCGAGGGGCAGCGCCGCGGCGGACGCGGCCGAGAGGAGGCGGGCGGTCCGCGAGCGGCGAGCGGCGAGCGGGCGGTTCGGCATGTCCATGGTTCGTAGCATTTCCGGGAACGTGCCCCCAGGGTTGTTCAAGCTGGTCGATGAGCCGGGCGGGCGCGGCAGGAGCGTCGTGCTGGAGGTTGCCGGAGGCGTCTTGCGGATGTCCTGGAGGTCCTTTGCCGGGAGGCGGGCCGCGGCTGTTGTGTCCGCTTTTCCTGCCGGTCTGGCGCGGGCGCGGGCGGCTGGCCCGGCTCTTGACACCCCCGGCGGCGTGCGAAGATTGGGCGGTGCGAAGAGACCGGCTCTCGGAGCCAAGGTCCCGTAACGCTACAACAAAACGGCCGTCGCGAGCAGGGTGACGGCGCCGCGGGCGAGGCCCCGGCGCGCGCCGCGCGCGGGGGTCACGGAGGAGTCGTCATGCTGAACCGTTACACGGATTTCGATCGCACGTTTGCCATGATGGATGAGCTTCGCCGGCGGATGGATCGGGTGTTCGAGGAGTACGACGCGCCCCGCTCGTCGCTCCGCGGCGAGTTCGACCAGTCGCCCCGGTACACGGCTGGGCCGCGCATCCACCTCTACGACACGGGCAGCGCGCTGGTCGTGAAGGCGGACCTTCCTGGGCTGACGGAGAAGGACGTGCAGATCTCGCTCAACCAGGACGTCTTGACGGTGAGCGGCGAGCGCAAGCCGGACGCGCCCGAGGGGTATCTGGTCCACCGCAAGGAGCGGGGCGGGGTGCGCTTCAGCCGGAGCTTCACGCTGCCGAGCAAGGTCGATCCCGAGAAGACGACGGCGGTGCTGAGGAACGGCGTGCTGACGCTGACGCTGAACAAGGCCGCCGAGGCGCAGCCGCGGCAGATCACGGTGACGGCGCGCTGAGGCAGGCGGGAGCCGACGGAGAGGGAGGCTCCCGCGAGCAGCGGATTTGGAATGCGTTGAATGGAGAGGAAGCGAGGAAGGAGTGAAGAAGATGAGCACCGATCGCAACTTGACGAACCGCGCTGAGACCAGCCCTGAGAAGATCCAGCAGCGCCCTGCGGTGGCCCCGGCGGTGGACATCTACGAGAACGCCGAGGAGCTCCTGGTCGTGGCGGATCTTCCGGGTGTGACGCAGGATCATCTGGCCATCCGCCTGGAGAAGGGGGAGCTGAGCTTCGAGGGCCGGCGGACCGACGCGGCCGAGCGCGAGCAGAGCGCGGACAACCTGCCGGACTTTCGTCGCAGCTTCGTGGTCCCGCAGGGCATCGACTCGGACAAGATCTCCGCGGAGCTCCAGGCGGGCGTCCTGCGGATCCACCTGCCGAAGAGCGCGTCGCTCAAGCCCCGTCAGATCCCGATCAGCGCGAGCTGATGTGGCGTGTGAGCGGTCGAGGCACCGCGTTGCCGGCGAGCGGCGGGCCCCTCGGGGCGCGTCGGGGCGGCGCGCGGTGCCTCTCGCGCGTTCGGGGCGCCCTCTGTCGAGGTGCCCCCTGTCCTGGGGGGGCCGGTCTCGGCTACTGTTTCCGCGTGCCTCCTCTGCGTCGTGTCCTGCCATCCTTTACCTTGGCCGCGCTGCTCGTCTCCGGCTGCGGCGCGCTGCTCGGCCTCGACGAGTTCACCGATGCGTCCGCCGGGGGGACCGAGGGCGGCGGCGACGCGACGCCCTGCGCGCGGGGCGACACACGGGCGTGCTACGAGGGCGCGAGCGAGACGGAGGGGGTCGGCGTCTGCGCGCCGGGCACGCAGACGTGCGGCGCGGACGGGAGCTGGGGGGCTTGCGAGGGGCAGGTGCTCCCGGGGGAAGAGGACTGCAACGAGCGGGGCGATGAGGACTGCGACGGCGTGGGGTGCAGCGACGTCGTGTGGGCGAGGATCTTCGGCGGGGGGTCCTTCCAGTGGGCAATGTCGGCGGCGATCAGCCCGAGGGGGGATCGCATCGCTATCGCCGGCACCTACCGCGATGAGCTCAACTTCGGCCCAGATCCGACGACGGCCCTGCCCGAACAGCCTCGTGGTGGCGCATTCCTCGCCGTGTTCGATGGCGAAGGCAACCATGTGTACAGTCGCGGCGTGCCGATCGAAGGGGAGAGCGCTGCCGTGGTGGCACTGGATGCGGAAAGCAATGTGCTGTTCGCTACCGAGTACGCGGGGACTGTGAACCTCGGCGGCTACGATCTCCCGGCCCAAGGCACCAACGACATGCTGGTCGTCAAATTCGACGCGGACGGCAGGCACCAGTGGAGCAAGCAGTTCGGCGGCTCGGAGGGCTACACCACACCGACCGACATAACCGTAACACCGGACGGCGACGCTGTGATCACCGGAATTTTTGGCGGCGCCCTGACCTTCGGCGGCCCGACGTTCGAGACCGCCGAGATCTCGGACATGGACGGCTTTCTGGCGCGATTGAGCGGTGAGGACGGCACGCCTGTATACAGCGTCCACATCGGGGATCGCGCGGACTATCCCCCAGGCCAACAGTGGTCCAAAGGCGTTGGGGTTGATGAGATGGGCCGTGTGGTGGTCGCCGGCACATTCGTAAGCTCGGTCGACTTCGGCGCTGATCGTACCTATGAGTCGTCCAGTACGGGGCCGTCCGGCTGGGTGGCCCAGTACGACGCGAGGGGGATGCTTACCTGGAACACAGCCTTCATCCATGGCGACGGCAGCGCGGTCGAGATCGGTGGCATCGACGTGGATCCTGACGGCAACGTCGGCATTGTCGGGCTCTTCTCCGGCATGGTCACGTTTGTGGGCACGGGCGTCTCGGTGGATGTTACGCGCGAGACGACCGGCGCAGACGACGTCGATCTGTTCGTCGTCCGCCTGACATCGACCGGTGCCCACTCATGGTCCAAACGGCTTGGAGACGCGACCGATCAGAGCTGGAATATACCGATTCAGGGCGTCGCGCTCGACACGGAGGGCGAGCTCGTCTTCACCGGCGGGTTTCGCGGGAAGGTGGATTTTGGCGGCGGGGAGCTGAGCGCAAACGATACCGACTGGTTCATCGCCAAGTTCGATGCTTCGGGAACTCACCGGTGGAGTCATCGTTACGGCAGCGGTGCAGCGTTCCAGGGGGCGATGTCCGCGGCGATCCATCCGAAAACGCGCGAGATCGTCGTCGCAGGCGTGAGTGACGGCGCAATCGACGTGGTTGATCCGCCACTGCTGACGGATCGTGCCAGCGTGGTACTGGCACGGCTGTCACCCTGAGCGCGACGCCTGGATGGCGACTAGCTCCTTGCGGCGCACCCCTCCGAGAGCAGCCCCGGACAGAGCATCGCCGGACGTTCCCATCAGCTCCACGGTCGTGCAGGGCATTGGCTCGGACAAGAACTCTGCGGTGCTCCAGAACAGCGCCCTTCGCCTCCGCTTCACGACGAGTGCGTCGCTCTAGCCCTGCCGCGAGTCGTCATCCGATTGACGCGCGCTGACACGGCGCTCCGAGAGTCATCCGTCCGGATTGCCCTGGACCTTCAGTGTCCATTTCGCGTCCTCGCCGCAGGCGGTGCCCTCCACGTGCCGCACCTCGATGGAGAACCAGAGGTGGTCGTCATCGATCGAGCGATCATTCCACGTGGTCATGAACGACTCAGGTGTGCCTTGCCCCCTCACACCGGACGCGAAGCAATCTGGTACGCTGATATCTCCCTGATAGACGATCAAATCGAAGTTCATCCCCGGCGGCGAGGTGAGTGTGGCCATGAAGCTCTCGGTGAGGGGAGGGATGGTGAAGTCGTCGACGACGTAGACCTTGAACCACTTTGACGTGGTCCCTGTCACCGTTATCGAATCGGCATCAACGTCGCCCGAGATCTCACCGAGGTCCTCTGCCCCAGTGCACGTGTTCGGCGCCCCATAGTCGCACTCGCCCGCCGCTCCTCCGTCGCCGCCCTCGCCACCGCCTCCATCGCTGCTCCCGCCCTCGCCCCCGGCGCCGCCGGCCCCGGCGGAGCTCGAGCTGGTGCTTGCGCTTGAGCTCGATCTCGAGCTGGAGGACGCGTCCACCCCTCCGTCGCCGCCCTCGCCTCCCCCGCCGCCGCTTCCGCCTCCGCCGGCTTGCTCCTCGTAGTACCCGGGCATCAACTCGTCGGTGCCGTTGGCGCACGCAGCGAGGATGAGGAGGAGCGCAGGAACGACCAGCTGCCGGTGGGGCGTGAGCATTGAGAGCATTCTATCTGCTCTCGCGAGAGCGGTCCAAGGAAGCCACCCAGGTGAAATGCGATACCGTGACGATGCGCACCACGGGCCCGTAACGCCGACGACCTGCAGAGTTGCATCCGTTACCATAAACCTGAATTTCCCAGGAGATGACCAAGGCGCACCGCAGCACGGACGGCCGCGGCAACGTCGTCGATACACACCTGGAACTCGGTACCTGGCGCCCTGCTCGGTCCGCCACCTGACGCGCTGCTTGGGCCGGAAGGACATCGCCCCCTCCCGGCCCGCCCAGCATCGAGGCCCCCCGTCCCGACGAGCGCCAGTTCCCCGGAGCCCCGCGCCCTTCCCAGCCCCCCTCGCGCCGCGCCCCGCCCGGCATCCCACCCGCTTGCTTCCACCTCGGCGTCAGCATCGGTCCACCACGCCTCCGCCCCATCCGCCGCTCCATCCGCCGCGCTTCCGCGCCGGCGCGCATTTCGATAGGCTCGGCGTCGCTGACGCTGAAGCCCGCCCTCGACGCCCTGCTCTCGCTGCGCGCGAAGACGCTGCTGGCAATCGCCGCCACGCTGCTCGGGCTCAGCTTTGCCCTGTACGGCGTCTCCTCGCGGGCGCTCCTCGCCAACTCCATGGCCGCCGAGGCGCAGGACACGCGCCGCACCGTCCAGGTCGCCCTCAACCTGATGAGCCAGGCCGTCCACGACTTCAACGCCCGCTGGACCGACTGGAGCCAGTGGGACGACGCCCACGGGTTCGTGCAGGACGGCAATCAAGAGTTCGTCCGCTCGAACCTGGTCGCCGAGCTCTTCGACATCGCCCGCATCGATCTCGCCGTCTTCGCCGACGCGGACGGAATCCCCGTCTACAGCACCGGTTACGATCGCGCCGGGAAGCGCTGGGCCCCGCTCCCTCGAGGCATCGCCGAGCGGCTCCGCGTCGGCGATCTCCTGTTCGGGCCCGATGCGCCGTCGAGCGCGGTCCGGGGCGGCATCGTCCTCCTGCCGGACGGGCCCATGCTCGTCTGCTCCCAGCCGAGCGTCGGCAGCTCGGGCCGCGGAGCCGTCGCCGGCACCGTCACGTTCGGCCGCTTCCTCACCGACGCCGAGATCAAGCGCCTCACCGAGCCCGCCGGCCTCTCGCTCGCTGTGCGCCGCCTCGACGACCCCGACCTGCCCGCCGACTTCCGCGAGGCCAGCGCCGCCATGGCCGGCCCCGAGGCGATCCTCGTCCACCCGCTCGGCGAGGACCGGATCGCCGGGTACACCGTCCTCGACGACATCGACGGCCGGCCGGCGCTGCTCCTGCGCGTGGACAACGACCGGGCGATCCTCAGGATGGGCCACGACACCCTGCGCTACCTCGTCCTGGTGACGGTGCTCGTCGGCCTGGTCTTCGGCGGCGTCACCCTGCTGCTCCTGGAGAGGCTCGTCCTCTCCCGGCTCGCCCGGCTCAGCCGGGAGGTCACCGACATCGGCGGCGTCGGCGACCTCTCGGCGCGGGTCGCCATGCCGGGCACCGACGAGCTGTCGCGCCTCACCGGCTCGATCAACGGCATGCTCTCGGCCCTCGACGCGAACGCCCGGCGCCAGAGCCAGCAGAAGACCGCGCTCGAGCAGGCGAAGGCGGCGGCCGAGCGGGCCCACGAGCGCTCGGACCGGCTCCTCCTCAACATCCTGCCGCGATCGATCGCCGAGCAGCTCAAGGAGCACGAGCAGCTCATCGCCGAGCACTTCGAGGACGTGACCATCCTCTTCGCGGACATCGCCGGCTTCACCTCCCTCGCCGCGCGGCTCAACCCGACCGAGCTCGTCGGCCTCCTCAACCGCATGTTCTCGTCGTTCGATCAGCTCGCCGACCAGCACGGCCTGGAGAAGATCAAGACCATCGGAGACGCCTACATGGTCGTCGGCGGCCTGCCCGCGCAGCGCCCCGACCACGCGAGGGCGATAGCGCGGATGGCCCTCGCGATGACGCGCGCCATGAGCCAGTTCCTGGCCGACGACGGCGAGCCGTTCCGGCTCCGGATCGGCATCAACACCGGGCCTGTCATCGCCGGCGTGATCGGCAAGAAGAAGTTCAGCTACGATCTCTGGGGCGACGCGGTGAACGTGGCGAGCCGCATGGAGTCGAGCGGAGAGCCCGGGCGCGTCCAGGTGAGCGAGGCGAGCTATGCCCTGCTCCGGGGGGACTTCCTCCTCGAGGAGCGTGGCCTCGTGGCGATCAAGGGCAAGGGCGCGATGAAGACCTATTGGCTCCTCGGCGAGAAGACACCGCAGTAGCGCGGCGGCCGCGCGGCGCGCGACACGCGATGCGGGGCGCGCCTCGCCCGGCGCGGCCGCGCGGACCGCCACGTCCGCGCCCGAGGCCGCGATTGACAAGGCCTGGCGGGCGTGCAATGGCTGCCCCCCGCCCGATGTCAGACCTGGAGCGACCCGCCCTCATGGACAAGCAGGCACTGAACGAGACGACGCTTCCCGTCACCGTCCGCGAGCCGGGCCCCGGAGAGGACCGCGACGAGCTCGTGCGCCTCCTGTTCGGCGACGCCGCCGCGTCGGCCAAGCGGCCCGAGGAGTACGAGGCGCGCTATCCCCGCCGCCCCCTGCCCAAGGGCGCGATGGTCACCCGCTACGCGCCGAGCCCGACCGGGTTCATGCACATTGGCGGCATCTTCGTGTCGCTCATCAACAAGCGGCTCTCGCTCCAGAGCGAGGGAGTCTTCTTCCTCCGCCTCGAGGACACCGACGTGAAGCGCGCCATCCCCGGCGCGCTCGACACCATCGTCGACTCGCTCGCGCGCTTCGATCTCTCGCCCCAGGAGGGCGTGCTCCGCGCGCCGGCGAAGGAGGGCGGCGGGCCAGAGGCGCGGGGCGAGTTCATCCAGCAGGGCAGCTACGGCCCCTACATCCAGACGGAGCGGGTCGAGATCTACCGGGATTACGCGATCGACCTCATCCGCCGCGGCTTCGCCTACCCCTGCTTCTGCACGGTCGAGGAGCTCGACGCCATCCGGCAGGAGCAGATGGCGCTCACGGTGAAGCCCGGATACCACGGCAGGTGGGCGAAGTGGCGCGACGCGCCGCTCGCCCGCGTGAAGGAGGCGCTCGCGAGCGGCACCCCGTTCGTGCTCCGGCTGCGCGCCCCGGACGACGTCTCGGGCCGGGTCGAGTGGAAGGACGGCGTGAAGGGCGTCATCTCGATGCCGGTCAACGATCTCGACACCATCCTCCTCAAGTCGGACGGCATCCCGACCTACCACTTCGCCCACGCCGTCGACGATCACCTGATGCGGACCACGCACGTGATCCGCGGCGACGAGTGGATCTCGTCGATGCCCCTCCACCTGCAGCTCTTCCGCGTGCTCGGGTTCAAGCCGGTCGAGTACGCCCACGTCCCGCCGATCCAGAAGCTCGATCGCGTGGAGGAGACCGACCCGGAGACGGGCGAGCAGAAGGTCTCGGACGCGCGGCGCAAGCTGAGCAAGCGCAAGGACCCCGAGGCGAACATCGAGTATTACCGGGAGATCGGCGTCCCGGAGACGGCCACGATCGAGTACCTGCTCAACATCGCCAACTCCGCGTTCGAGGACTGGCGCAAGGCGAACCCCGACAAGCCCTATTCCGCCTTCCCCCTCAAGCTGAACAAGCTCGCCCCCGGCGGCGCCCTGAGCGACCTGGTCAAGCTGAAGAGCGTCAGCCAGGCGGTCGTGAGCCGGATGAGCGCCGAGGACGTCTATGCCCAGGGGCTCGACTGGGCGAGGACGTACGACAAGGAGCTCGCGGCCCTGATGGAGCGAGATCCGGAGTACACGAGGCGCGCGCTCGGCATCGAGCGCGGCGGCAAGAAGTCGAACAAGCGCATCGTCACCTGGCCCGACCTGCGCCCTCAGCTCTCCTTCTTCTACGACGAGCTCTATGACGGCCTGACGTCGTTCGATTTCCCCGAGAACGTCCCGGAGGCAGACCGCTCGGCGGTGCTCAAGCAGATGCTCGACGCCTTCGATCCGGCCGACTCGAAGGACGCGTGGTTCGAGAAGGTCCGGCAGATCGGGGTGCCCCTGGGCTACGCCGGCGAGGTGAAGCAGTACAAGGCCTCTCCCGAGTCGTGGAAGGGCCATGTCGGCGACGTCTCGATGGTGATCCGGGTCGCGATCTGCGGGACGCGCAACAGCCCCGATCTGGCCGAGGTCATGGCGGTGCTGGGCGAGCAGCGCGTGCGGGCGCGCATCGCGCGCTTCCTCTGAGGCGCGGGGTGGCGAGCCCGCGGGCGGCGCGCCCTGGGCGCGGGCGGCCGCTGCGCCGCGGGCGGCGGCGGCAGGAGGAACGATGAGCAGCGAGGTGTGCCGGTTCGCCCCGTCGACCACCGGGCCGGCCCACCTCGGGACGCTCGCCGCGGCGCTGCTCGCGTGGCTCGACGCGCGGTCGCGGGGCGCGCGGCTGCTGCTCCGGCTGGAGGACCTCGATCCCGACCGATGCCGGGCCGAGTTCGCGCGCTCCCTGGAGGAGGATCTCGCGTGGCTGGGGCTCGATTTCGACGAGCGCGTCGAGCAGCACACCCGGCGGGCGCACCACGAGGCGGCGATGGACCGGCTGGAGGCGCTCGGCGCGCTGTACCCCTGCTCCGCGACGCGCGAGGAGGTGCGCGCGATCGGCCGGCGCGCGCCCGACGGCGGCTGGGCCTACGACAACCGCGGCCGCGGCCGCGCGCTGCCGCCCGGCGGGTGGCGCGCGAGCGCGGAGCCGATCCGGGCACGGCTGCCGGACGGGGTGTTCCGGCCCGTCGACGAGGGCGGGCTCGATCTGTCGCAGGAGCCCGCGCTGGCGATGGGCGATCCGGTGGTGCGCCGGCGCGACGGCGCGTTCTCGTACCAGCTCGCGGTGGTGGTCGACGACGGGTCGGCGGGCGTGACGCGCGTCGTCCGGGGGCGCGACATCGCGCCGAGCACCGCGACGCAGGCGGCGCTCCAGGCGCTGCTCGGGCTGCCGGCGCCGGTCTACCGCCACCACCTGCTCCTCCTGGAGGAGCGCGGCGGCAAGCTGGCCAAGACGCACGGCGCGGCGCGCGGCGCGGCGCTCGCCCGGAGCGCGCCCGCGCTCTCTGGCGCGCTCGCGTGGTGCATCGGCCTGCGGGATCGACCGGAGCCGTGCACGCCGGCGGAGCTGCTGCGGGAGTTCAGCTGGGCGCGGGTCGCGACCGCGGACCGGGTCGTGGCGTGGCGGGACGGGGAGCTCGAGGTGCGTTCCTGACGAGGTCGCGTCGAGGAACGGCGCCGCCGTCTCAGGCGCTCGATGGACGGGCGGGCGGAGGTCAGGCCGGCAGCGGCGAGACGGCGAAGCTCAGCAACGGAAACAGGGCGACGATCGCGTTCGGACGCGGCAGATCGTCGTCGTCGTCGTCGTCGCGCCGGCCATCGCGCCCGCGGCGGGAACGGCTCCCGAACAGCATCCAGGCACGCCGCGCTTGCGCGGCCAGGTCGTGCGCTAGGCCCGACGAGGTGTCGTCTCCATGGGGCATCATGTCGGGCAGCCGCTTACCACGATTCCGGGCCGACGCGCCAGCTTTCTGCGCGCAGGCTCGACCGCTGCGCCTTCCGAACGGCGGGTCGCCCCGAACCGAGGATCGCCGAGACAGAACGCGCTCTCCGTTGAGGAGAACAGCCGCATTGATTTTTGATGGGGTGGGCGCAGGGCGTCCCTGGCGGCACGTGCTCGAATGCGCCATGAACGTCGCCCGGACTTTTCATGGCCGCCGATCTCACCGCCCTGAAGCCTTCGTCGCCTTTCGCCGCCTTCGAATCGCACGATTTCCGCGTGTACGCGGCGGCTCGCCTGCTCGCCACCATGGCGTACCAGATGCAGTCGGTCGCCGTGGGGTTTCAGATTTACGACCTCACGCGCGATCCGCTCGCGCTCGGCTACGTGGGTCTCGCCCAGTTCCTCCCCATCGCGGGGTTGTCCCTCGCCTCCGGGCACGCGGCGGATCGCTTCGATCGGCGAGGGATCCTCCTCCTTTGCTACCTCACCTCGTCGGTCGCGGCGCTCGCGCTCTTCGTCCTCGCGCGCTCGCCGACCCCGAACGTGTCGGCCATCTATGCCGTCCTCGTGCTCCTCGGCACGGTGCGCGCCTTCCAGGGGCCAGCCGGCGCGTCGCTCCTGCCGTCCCTCGTGCCCGCGGCGCACTTCCAGAACGCCGCGACGTGGCAGTCGACGCTCTGGCAGGTCGGGGCCATCGGCGGACCGAGCGTGGGCGGGGTGCTCTACGGCGTCTGGAAGGCGCCCGCGCCCGTCTACCTGACCGCGAGCCTCGCGCTCGGCGCGGCATCCGCGGGCCTCCTGGCCGTGCGGGCGCGCACGGGGCGCATGGAGAAGAAGCCGCCGTCGCTCGCCACGGCGCTCGCCGGGCTGCGCTACGTCTACCGGAAGAAGGTCCTGCTCGCGTCGATCTCGCTCGACTTCGTGGCGGTCTTCCTGGGCGGCGCGGTCGCGCTCCTGCCCATCTTCGCGACCGACGTGCTCCGCGTCGGCCCCCAGGGGTTCGGCCTGCTGCGCGCCGCGCCCGCGGTGGGGGCCGGGCTCATGGCCGTGCTCCTCGCGTTCCGGCCGATCCGGCGCCACGCCGGGACGAAGATGCTCCTCTGCGTGGGGGTGTTCGGGCTCGCCACGGTCGTGTTCGGCCTGTCGCACAGCTTCCTGCTCTCGCTCGTCGCGCTGACCGTGATCGGCGCCGCCGACATGGTGAGCGTCGTCGTGCGGATGACCCTGGAGCAGCTCGCGACGCCGCCCGAGATGCGCGGCCGCGTGAGCGCGGTCAACATGGTGTTCGTCGGCGCCTCGAACGAGCTCGGAGAGCTCGAGTCGGGCACCCTCGCGAGGCTCATCGGGACGGTCCCTACCGTGATCGTCGGCGGCCTTGGGACGATCGCCGTCGTGCTGCTCTGGGGATGGCTGTTCCCCGAGCTGCGCGCGGTGGACAGGCTCGAGGACACGCGCGCGACCTCCGAAGACGACGCCGCCGCGAAGGCGTGATGAGCGCCGCGCGCGACGTGCGCCGCGCGCCCGCGCGGGCTCACGTTCGGCAGAGCGCAGCGCACCGCCGATGCCAGCTCGCGCCGGCTGGATGAACGATGAAAGATGAACGCGAGTCGCCTTCGCGCGGACCGAAGGGAGCCAATCCACGCTTCAGCCCCGCGACAAACGCGCGGAATGACTCTGCTGCGAAAACACTTGCGCACCGCGTACTGCCGTCCGCACGATTGGCAATTTGACAAGGACGGTACAAATGCACGCTGGGCGGCACGCAATCATACAATGCCTGGCGATAATCCCAGCCAGGCTGTCCTAATTGCTTGACACAGAGGGACAACAGGACCTTACATATGTCATGGACTCGATTATCGCGTGGGCGGTTGGTATCATGATCGCATGGGCCCCGCCCGGGACGAGCCACATCAAGGACGCGGTCGAGACGCCCGAGGACGGCCGCGCGCGCTATCACGAGATCGCGCGCGCGGCGGCGAAGGTGGCGTATGATCCCGAGTTGAAGCCGCTCTTCGGCGGCCCGCGCGGGCGAGCCGATACGATGGCGCTGCTCCTGTCGATCGCATATTTCGAGAGCGGCTACCGCCGGGACGTGGACCTCGGCCTCGGGAAGCTCGCGCGCGGCTCGGGGGTCGACTCCTGTCTGCTCCAGATCCGCGTCGGCGCCGGCAAGACCCGGGAGGGGTGGTCGCACGAGGACCTCGTGTCGGACCGTGAGAAGTGCTTTCGCTCGGGGCTCGCGCTGATCCGGAGATCCTTCGGGGCGTGCCGCAAACAGGAGGCGCTCGACCGGCTCAGCGCATACACGCGCGGCAGGTGTATCGCCAACGACAAACACTCGAGAGCACGTATCGGACGCGCGCAGCACGTGCCGCGCGCCCCGATGACGGACGAGGCGGTGCTCGCCTCGACGCCGGGGCGCGAGGTCAAGCCCGTGCCGCGGGCGACGCCGTCGGCGGTCGGAAACGATAGCTAGACGCCGCCGGATCGGGACGTTCCTGGTGGCGCGGGGGAGTTGCCGGGCCGCCCGGCCCGAGGAGGGAGTGTTGGTGGCGCGGCGCGGGGCCCCGCCGGACTCGCCTGAGCCTTCACTCCTCCGGCTTCGCCGGAGGAGTGAAGGCTATTGGGCTCAGACATCGGCCCTCCCCGCGCCGCGCCACCAACACTCCCTCCTCGGGCCTACCCTCCTCCAGAACCACCGACGGGCTCGAAAGAAACTCAAGGGTTCAGGTCGAGCCTGCTCCGGGTTAGGTCAAGCCGCCGCCTTCAACTCGACCTGGAGCCTCAGATCGTTCAGCCGTCGAATCAGCCGGTTGGCCACCTTGGCTGCGTCGCGCTTGTCGAAGTAGCTGGCCCCCAGCTCCTGGTACGTCGTGCCGTCGCGCAGGATGTGGTACGCGGCAGTCAGCATTGAGGCGGCGACGGCGACGACGGCCTTCTCGTGGCCGCGGCGAGCGCGGATGCGGTGGTACTGCTCACGGAAGTAGGTGCCCTTGGTGCGGGTAGCGGCCGACCAGGCAGCTTGCACCAACGTGGACTTCAGCCACATCACGAAGCCGGGTCGACATGCGCTTGCCCGCGCTCGTGTCGTTGCGCAGGCACAACCCAGCCCATGACAACATGGTGGCCCGCGGTCGGAAAGCGGCTCATGTCCATCCCGATCTCAGCGGCGATCACCTAGGCGGCGATGTCACTGATGCCCGGGATCGTCTTCAGCCGCTCGATCTGGTCGCGAAACGGGGCGAGCTCGCGCTCGATATGCGCCTCCACCTCGCGCATAGCACGCTGCAGATCGTCGTACACCCGCAGGTGCATCCCGAGCAGGAAGCGGTGGTGGTCGGTTACGTTCCCTCGCAGCGCCTCGGCTAGCTCCGCGCGGCTCGCTTTCAGGCGCGAGGTGGCGCGACGTGCCAGCTGCTCCGGGTCCGTCTCCCCAGTCACGAGCGCGTCGAGGATGGATCGACCGCTGGCGCCCAGCGTGTCGGACACCACGCTGCTGAGCTTGACGTTGGCGTCCTCGAGCGTCTGATCAGCGACAATTACTTCGGCTCGGTTGCCCACGATCGCCCCGCCACACGCACCCGCGACGACGCGGCTCAACGAGCTGCTGACGCGCATGGGCGTCGCGCTCGGCGGCGAGGCCGCTGGACGGCTGTTGCCAGGGCTCGGCCTGGTCGGCAGCGCCGACACCATCCTTCGGCGGGTGCGCTACGCGGCGATCGCGCCTGCTCCGCCCGCGCGAGTGGTAGGGGTTGATGATTGGGCCATCCGGCGTGGGCACCGCTACGGCACCATCCTCGTTGATCTCGAGCGGCGCGTCCCCATTGACCTGCTCCCCGACCGCACCGCCGATACGCTTGCACACTGGCTCAGAGAGCACCCCGGCATCGCCCTTGTAACGCGTGACCGCGCCGAGACGTACGCGCAGGGCATCCGCGATGGGGCGCCGAAAGCCGTGCAGGTGGCGGACCGGTGGCACCTGCTCAAGAACGTCGGCGATGTGCTCGAGCGGGTGCTTCAGCGCCATCGCGGCGCGCTCGATAGAGCCGCTGCGCGCGCCTGCGCGGCGACGTTGACCGCCGCGTCTCGGCCGTCTCCAGCGGCGTACTCCGACCCGACGGCGAGGGTGATCCACGCCGCTCCTCGGCCCGGTGCTCGATGACCTCGCGGCGTCTGCGCGCCCGTGCCAGCTTGCGATCCCGCGCGGCGCGGCACGTCGCGCCGCAGACCCGCTGCGTCGCCCGCGCTTTCGCCGACGGCGTGAACGTCCTTCGACACTCCGAGCATCGCCTGCACGTCGCGATGCGCGCAGCGTCCCCAACGCACGGCGGTGGGCCGCCTTCCTGCACGTACGGCGCCGCTGGGGTGGATCACGATCGCGCCGCGCGGTCGGCGTCAGGTGGCGGCGCGGTGGATGATCACGATCGCGCCGCAGGGTGGATCACAGGGAGGGCGCCGCTAAAGATCCTGACTCTAACGCCCTGTTCGCCGCGGCGCTCGCCGCCGGCTGGGACGTTGAGCGCCTCCACTCGTTCCGCTGCCCCGAGGGCCCCGCGGCGCGCGACCCGGTGTTCTACGGCGAGACGATTCTCGCCGACGCGATCCAGGACGATCTCGGGATCGCGCTGCTCGAACCGACCGCTGACTGGCTGCCGCGGCTGCCGAAGCGCCATCGTCTTCGTGACGTGCGGCTCACGACGCTCGAGGATGCCCTGGCCCTCCGCGATCGTGCGTTCATCAAGCCGACCGACGAGAAGATCTTCCCCGCACGTGTGTACGCGGGTGGCGCCGCGGTGGACCCGGACCCGCGGCTACGGCTGGATCTGCCTGCTCTTGTGAGCGAGCCCGTGGTGTTCGAGGTGGAGTTCCGATTCTTCGTGGTAGAGCGCGAGGTGGCGACGCTCTCGCCCTATGTCCGGGGCGGGGAGATCGCGCGCAGCGCGGCGGGCGACTGGGAAGCGGATCCAGCGGAGGTCGAGCCAGCATCCGCGTCGATCGACGCGCTGCTCGCCGACGCCGACGTGGAGCTACCGCCCGCGGTGGTCGTGGACATCGGACGAATGGCGGGGCGAGGTTGGGGCGTCGTCGAGGCGAATCCCGCGTGGGCCTCGGGGCTCTGCGGGTGCGACCCGGCGAGCGTGCTACGCGTGCTGCAGCGGGCAGCGGTGCCACGGGGCATGGTGTCGGAGGCAGACCAGCGCTGGGTGCGGCGCGTCGGATGAGGGTTCGGGCTCGTCTTCATGTCGCACCACGAGCTTGGAGGAGCGAGGCAGGCTGACCCTCGTCGGGATCGCCCGTGCGTGGTGCGCGCAAGACGGTATGGGTGACAGGGGGCGCTCGAGATGACGCGTTCTCCTCGGCATCTCGGCTTCGTGTACGACGAGGGGCGGATCGCAGCACGAGGGCGCGATATCACCATCGGACCGGCTGGGCGCACGTCAGGCTGGAGGAGCTACCGGCTGGCCTCCCGTGCCCCGTGGCCCGGCCCCGTCCACCTTCGCGAGCCGCTTCTCGTGCCGCTCGATCGTCTCGGCGATCTTCGCTTTGCGCTCGCGCTCTGTGCGCCAGCGCCGTGGCTCCGGCAAACCCGGCGACATCGAAGCTCACACTGGTGAGGCGGGCCGGGCGCGCACCGACGGGCGCCGCCCCTCAAGCTGACCGTTCTTCGGGTCGAACGTCCACGGTCAGCTCCACGCGTACTCCCGATGAAACCCCTTGATCGCAGTCAAGGTCAAGAGCCCCTTCCCCTCGAAGAACCGCTCATACAGATCGCCGTAGGGGCTCCGGTCGACGGTTTTGTCCTTCAATCCGAAGCACCACTCGGCGTTCAAGTCGAGGATCTCGTCGTAGCGAGGCACGTCCAAGCGCACCCGGCGGCGCAGCTGACCGGAAATGTCGAGAGGCTCCAGGACCTGCCGCGAGCTCGCAGGGACCAATCCGCTGAAGAACTCCGAGGAGCATCCGGAGCCGTACGAGAACATTCCCACACGACTGCTGGCTTCAATGTGAGCGCTCGCGATGACGCCACACAGGGCGAGGAAGACCGTACCCGCGTAGATGTTCCCGACCTCGGTGCAGTAATGGAGCGATGGAGCCACCCGCTTACGGAAATCCGCCTCGATCTCCTCCGAGCTCGCGCTCCGCAACCGGCGCATCATGCGCCGGTGTGCGCCCTTGACCATCCCCGCGAACGGGGTGTGGAAGGCGAAGTAGTCGAAGGTATCGCAGAAGTCGGCCCCCTCCACATGGCTCGCGTATTCCTTGAAGCTCTTCTCGAGGCAGTCCAGATAGGAGAGCAAGGAGAGATCTGGATCCCCGGTTTCCAGCTCGGCCATGGGCCGGCACACGTCCATCACTTCATAGCTGTGGCGACCGCTGGCGCCGGGGTCGATTTCCAGCAGCTTCGGGCGATCGCTGACCAGGATAGCGACCGCGCCCGCAGCCTGAGTGGGCTCCGCGTAGGTGTCCCTGGCGACCGCGCGGGCGATGTCCGTGCAGATCACGAGGACCTTGGACCCCGGTGAAAAGCCCGAGCCCGCTATGGCGCAGGCCACTTGCAGGGAAGCAGCCCCCGCGTAACACGCCTGCTTTACCTCCATGAGCCGGCAGTTGGGATGGAGGTCGAGCCAGTCGTGGATGTACGTGCTGAGCGATTTCCCGAAGTCGACAGGCGACTCGGTGACCGTAATCACCGTCTCGATCCGGTTCCGCTCGTCGACCGTCAAGCGGTCGATGATCGGCTTTGCTGCGTTGACGCCATAGGAAACGGCGTCCTCGCAGGGCAGCGCGACCGACTTCTTGTTCATGTTCAGGTTGTCGAGGCGGCCGAGGTCGAGCCCCCTCGCCTCGAACATGTCCTTGACGGAGACGTAGGTTGGGCCCGCGTAGAGGTTGATCGCTTCGATCCCGACCCTTGTATTTCGCATAGGTTTCCCGCTCGGCGTGCTGTCTTTCGGTGCGCCCCGACGCGCGGCGCGATCTGAGGAGAACGATACCTTACCAGAGAGCGCCCTGCCATGAATGGAGGCGCTCGTGACGGCTCGCGGACACGGTCTGGAACCCCCTGCCCGCCCTGCTCGTCACGATCGGACAGCCCGGCGGGAGCGCACATCGATCGCGGGGCTGCCCTGGTCCGCCGACGCGGTCTGCGCGGCGCGATGCTTGGGAGAGAGCGAGACGCGTTGGGGCGCGATCGGCGCCGACGAGAGCGGCTGGAGAGCCGTCTCCTTCGCCCTCAGCCGAACGGGCTGCCGGGCGATCGGCGCCGGCGCGTCGACCTCGGCGGCCGCCGGGGTCGACGCCGGCGAGATGAGCTCCCGTGCACCGCGTACCGGCGGCGAACCTGCCGACGCCGCAGCCGCGCCACGCCCGAGACTCGCCTTTTCAACGCGCGACCGGATCTGGTCCCGCGCCTCCGGGCTGGCGAGCACCCGGCGCCGCATCTCGATCTCCGCATCGACCACCCGCGGCAGCGCGGCGAGCTTTCGACCGGCCAGCTCGCGCTTCAGCACGATGAGCGCCTCCCGCGGCTTCTCCGCCAGCCGGCGCGCGATCGCCAGCGCCTCCGCCCGGACCTCCGCCATCGGCCGCACGGCGAGCGACACCCCGCGGTCGCGCAGCTCGCGGCCCGTATACGATCGGCCGAGGTACATCATCTCGGTCGCGAGCGGACCGCCGAGCTGCTCCCTCAAGATGAACGTGGCGCCCAGGCCGGGCGTGAGCCCGTAATCCATGGAGCTCACGCTGTAGGCGCCCTCTTCCGCCAGCACGACCACGTCGGCGTAGAGCCCGAAACAGAGGCCAGCACCCTCCGCCTGGCCCTGCATGGCGGCGATGACCGGCACCTCGCAGCACAGGAGCCCCCCGCAGAGGAACGAGAGATCCGAGGACCTCGTGCCCCCATCCGCGACCTCGCTGAGCCCGGCTTCCGTTCCCCCCATCAGGAACACGTCGTCGCGTCCGACCAGCACCACGACCTTGATCTCCGGCCGCTGCACGATCTCAGCGAACCGGGAGCGCAGCGCGAGCAAGAGGCCCTCGGAGAGCGCGTTGTGATGCGCGGGGTCGTCGATCTCCAGCCAGGCGATCGCCCCGTCGACGAGCCGCAGGGTCACCTCGTCTCCCCGGTGCGCCAGGGCTCGCCGCGCCCACTCGGTCGATGTCATGCCTGCGCTGCTCGTGGGATCGCTGGAGTGCGATGTGTCTCGCGCGGCGCTGCCGAGCGCGGTCGAAGCCATTTTCCCGTAGCTCATCGTCGACATTGGCGCTCTTCCTCGTGGGCTGCTCGCCCGGTCGAACCCGCTGCGAGGCGCGCGCCTACGCGGCGCCGGCCAGCAATCGTCCCACCGCGTTCGCTGGATCGACGAGGGCCTTGACGGTGAACAGGTCCGCGATCCTCACCCCGTCGCGACGGCGGACCAGGGTGGACCAGATCCGCAGGCGGTCCGCGCCGCTCCGCTCCATCCTCCGGAGCCGGAACGTGAGCTCGTCCCCCGCATCGGCGTTCCCGTAATAAAAGACATCGCGCGCGACCGGAGCGACCTGGAACGCCGATTCGCGCTCGTGCCCTGCACGGTGCAAGCGCTCGTTGAGGATCATGCGCTCGCACACGTCGTGGATCCGGGGGTAAGACGCGAAGTAGAGCAGGTTGGCGCCGTTGAGGTCGTGGTACGGGTTCACCACATACGAACGGGAATCGAGATCGTGGTCGACCCAGTCGAACGTCGTCCCCCCGAGCTCCAGCACGGTGTCTCGAACCGGCTCCGCCGTCTCGAGGGCGAGATGCTTGATCTTCTGATATGCCTGCCCGAACGGCGGCAACACCGAATGGCTGAGCCCGCGCGATCGCTCGATCTGCTGCGGCGTCGCCCGGGCCAGGCTCTTGTTGTCGGTGGACCGCGTGATGAAGACGCTGGCCATCTCGACCCGGACCTCGCCTGCGGCGCCGAGGAAGGTCAGCTCGCTGAAGAACCGCTTGTCTCCGAACCGGCTCAGCGCGCCCTTCGCCGCGAGGGACTCGTTCTCGGTGTACCGGGTCAAGGGCACGGTGCTCTCCATCCGGATGCGCATGAAGCTCGCGTAGAGCCGCTCGCCCTCGCGGTCGGCGAGCTGCCCCGAGGGCACCCCCAGGTCGGCGCAGAGCATGCGCCAGTGGATGTCCCCGGCCTCTTTCAACAACCATCGCTCGGACAGCCCGCCGAACAGCATCTGGGGCATGCCCAGCGTATAGGTAGCCCGGAAATCCGGGCCCGCGGTCGAGGGCGCCTGCGGCTCGGCGGGCGAATGGGCGGCTGCGGAAGGTGTTCGATCCATGATGATGCTCGTTGATGCCTGTCAGGGGCGCCGCGCTCGCGGCGATTCCGACCGGCTGCCTTCCCACGGAAACGTGCCATGGCGAACGAAGTCCTCTATCCCGTTGCGAACCTCGGGGTCGCTCATGGCGCGGTCGGTCTCCTGCATGGCGCGGGCTTCGTGGGCTTCCGAGATCCCGGCTACGTCGTTGAAGTAACGCTTGATGCGCCCCACGGTGCTCGGCTTGAGGCGGGAGACCTTGAGCCACAACCGCCGCAGCGCCTCTTCCGGTCGGTCGGAGACCTCATCGACCAGACCGGCCTCGAGCGCCTGGGAGGCGGTCAAGTTCTCGGTTGTCAAGCACATCCGCTTGGTCGTTTGCAGGCCGATGCGGCGCGCCAGGTGCAGGCCGACGCACGCGGGGACCAGCCCCCACAGCGCCTCTGGGAGACCGAAGGTGGAGCGCGGGGTGGCGATCGCGACGTCGCTGGCGGCCACGAAGCCGAGCCCTCCGGCGCGGACCTGGCCGTCGACATACGCCACCACCACCGCGGGGAGCGAGGCAAGCCGGCGCAGCACGCTCATGTAGGGCGCCGACCCGTCCGGTCCGCCACGATCGAGCCCGTCCTCGAAGTCGAGGCCGGTCGAGAAGTGCCCCTGCTGCCCCTCGAGCACGACCATCCGGCACGACGGATCGCGCTGCGCCTCGTCGAGCGCGCGACCGAGTTCGGTCAGCAGGCGGGAGTTGAAGCTGTTCCTGCGCTCCGCCCGATCGAAGACGACGGTCCGGCGGCCGTCGGCGACATGGACCCGGAGCGTCCGATAGCTCGTCTCAGGCGCGTCGTGGCTCATCGTGAACGCTCCACGGCCGGGGGGGCTCAGCCCGATTGCGCCCGGTACAGCAGGTCGACGAGGCCGCCGAGGTCGCCGGGCTTCCCGAGCTCCACGAGCGGGATGTCGACCCCGAGCTCGTCCTTGAGCGACGTCGAGATGTCGGCGCGGTCGACCGAATCGGCACCGAGGTCCTTCAAGCTCACGCTCGGCAAGATCCGATCCGGCGTGACGGCAGGGATCACACGGACAATGTGATGCTTCAGTAGGCCAAAGATTTCTTCCCGCGTCATACGGTTCCTTTCAAGCGCCCCGGATCGTTGATCTCGCGGCTGGCCAACGAGCCGTGTCACGCTGCCGCCATCGGACCGCAGCATGGGCGGCATCGAATGCCCATGGAGGCCCGTCTGCGACGGCGTCATCGGGCAGCGCAACCCCGGCCGCGCGCGGCTCCCTCCAAGCCAGGCAGACACGAGCTCTCCATACACGGCAAGCGCTTCTCGTAGCCGGCGTCGACTTGGCCCGTGCCTGGCCCTTCTGGGGAGTCGGAGCGCCCACGCACGATGCGTATCACAGCCGTTCGATCCGCTCAACTTGGTTCTGCAGCTCACAGGCCACGAGACGTGGTCCTCGTTCCCGGGCGACCTGCACGCACATCTCCCACGCTCAGGGATCGGCGATCTTCACGAGCTGCTTGCCCCGGTTTTCCCCCGAGAACAGGCGGCGCAGCGCCTGCGGGGCGTTCTCCAGCCCCTCCTGGACATCGACCTGGTCCTTGATCTGCCCCGCCGCGATCCACCCGCTCAGCTCCTGCACGGCGGCGCCGAAGCGCTGGACGTAGTCGATGATGATGAAGCCCTCCATCCTGCCGCGCTTGAGAATGAGGTTCATGTAATTCTTCGGCCCGGGTGGAAGCTCCGTCACCCCGTAGCTGGAGATGGCGCCGCAGAGCACCACCCTGCCCCGGAGCGCGAGCTCGGCGAGGGCGGCGTCGAGGATGCGGCCACCCACGTTGTCGAAATAGACGTCAACGCCGTTCGGGCACAGCTCCCTCAGCCGGGCGCGGACGTCCTCGGATTTGTAGTCGATGGCCGCGGTGAAGCCCGCCTCTCTCGTGAGCCATGCGCATTTCTCCGCGCCGCCGGCGATGCCGATGACGCGACACTGCTTGATCCGGGCGATCTGCCCGGCCACCGAGCCGGTCGCGCCCGCGGCGCCGGAGACAACCACCGTCTCGCCCGCGGCGACGCGGCCGACGTCGAGCAGCCCGAAGTACGCTGTCAGCCCGGTGAGCCCGAGCGTGCTCAGCGCCCGCGTGATCGGCATGCCCGGCGGGAGCCTGGTGGCCGCCCCCGGGATCGTGGCGTCCACCAGCGCGTAGTCCTGCCAGCCGAACAGCCCCTGCACCAGATCTCCGCGCGCGTAGCTCGGGTGCGTCGAGCTCTCGACACGCCCGACGGCGAGCGAGCGCATGACATCGCCGATGCGGATCGCTGGCAGATAGGTGTCGTGCATCATCCACTCGCGCTGGGTGGGGTCGATCGACAGGTAGAGATTGCGTACCAGGATCTGGCCGCCCGTCGCCGGCGCGGGGATCGGCTCCTCGATCCAGCGGAAAAGGCCCTGGTCAATCGGTCCAATCGGCCGTACCGCCAGGCGCCACTGCCGATTCACTCCCTGTATCACGCGTCGCTCCTGCCGTCCCGGTAGCACGTTGCCAGTTGGGCCGCAACGACGCCATGAAACGCGGATACTCGGAGTGGGACTCATCGAGCCAGGAGGGGAACGCGCACCGAGGCGCAAAATGCTGCTCTGGCTGCAATCCACGAGCTCCTGCGGTGATGGTGGGTCGGGGTGCGGGGCGGCGGCACGCTGCATGCAAACTAACGCTGGGTCGAGAGCGCTGCGCAGATGACACCATCGTGAAACACATCAGGTGCACAGAGCGGGGCCGGGGCGAGCCGCGGGTCGGATCCCGGCATGGCGGCGCGGGGGGGACCGCGCGCGTTGCGCCGCTGCCGACAGTCCAGCATCACCGCCGCGCCGGGGCGCTCGGCCCTGCTTGTCCGACGGGAGGACCCATGTTAAGGAAGCGTCGAATGCGCTGTGCCTCGGCTGGCGGGCGATGAGCCGGACGGGGGGCGCCAGAGGCTCATGGTGCAGGGGCCGCGGCTGGGCGAGGACTCGATCGAAGAGCGGAAGAATCGCTTTCGCAGGGTGGCGCATCGACGCCGGCCAGGAGGTCGAGGCGGCGCGGCCTCTCGACGTGCGGAGCGCGGAATCGGAGCGCACCGCCGCCGCGAGGCTCCTCGGCCGCCGCAGCTCCCCACGGCAGTTAACCGAGGACCCTCGCGGGGCGCGGCGCACATGCGCGGCGAGCTGCGCGTCCTCATGGCGAATGGGATCGCCTCGACGGCGGCCGCGCACGCGCGGAGTCGATGGGTCGGGCGGTCGCAGGTGACAGGATGAACGACGTGCACGAAGTGTCTGCATCCCGGAGCTCAAGCCTCTGGTTCCTCCGCCGACACGCGCGCCCGCAGGCGCGCCTCCGGCTCTTCTGCTTTCCCTACGCGGGCAAGGGCGCCTCGGTGTACCTCAGGTGGGCAGAGGAGCTGCCCGACAGCGTGGATGTGCACGCGGTGCAGCTGCCCGGGCGCGAGGGCCGCGTGAAGGAGAGGCCTGCCGAGCGGCTCGCGCCGCTCGTGCACGAGCTGGTCGAGGCCATCGCCCCCCTGCTCGACAGGCCGTTTGCGCTCTTCGGCCACAGCATGGGGACGGTGCTCGCCTTCGAGGTCGCCCGCGAGCTCCGCGCGCGCCACGGCAAGGAGCCCGCGCACCTGTTCGTGTCGGGCCGCGGGGCGCCGCACGTACCGCGCCGGACGCCGGATCTGCACAGGCTGCCGGACGCGCAGCTCGTGGCCGCCCTGCAGGGCACCTACGGGGGCATCCCCGATGTGGTGAGGGACGACGCCGGCCTCCTGCAGCTATTCCTGCCGACGCTGCGCGCGGATCTAACCATGCTCGAGACGTACGTCTTCCGGCCCGGCGAGACGCTCCGCTGCCCGATCAGCGCGTTCGGCGGCGATCGCGATCCGCACGCCAGCGTCGAGGATCTGCGCGCGTGGGCCGAGCTGACCGCAGCGCCGTTCCGGCTCCGGATGATGGAGGGAGATCACTTCTTCGTGAACGGCGGTGCGCGGACAGAGGTCCTGCGCTCGATCGCGGCGGACCTCGCCGCGCACCACAGCATCAACGGGAAGATGCCTGCTGGCATGAACGGGACGGGCGGGCGGCCGCCCGCGGCCGTGCAGCGACCGACGAGGATCGTCGTGTTCCCGGGGCAGGGGTCCCAGCGCAAGGGGATGGGGAGGGAGCTGTTCGACGCTTACCCGAAGCACGTGGCGGAGGCCGATGAGATCCTCGGCTACTCGCTGCGCGCGCTGTGCCTCGAGGACCCGCGCAGCGAGCTCAGCCTAACGCAGTACACGCAGCCTGCCCTGTTCGCGGTGAACGCGCTCGCCTACCTCGCGCGCCTCGACAAGGGCGGCGCGCCGCCCGACGCCGTGGCCGGACACAGCCTCGGCGAGTACAACGCGCTCTTCGCGGCCGGGGTGTTCGACTTCGCCACCGGGGTCCGCCTCGTGCAGCGGCGCGGCGAGCTGATGAGCCAGGCCAAGGAGGGGACCATGGCCGCGGTGCTCGGCCTGCCGCCCGAGCGGATCCGCGAGATGCTCGACCGCGCCGGCCTCGACGGGATCGACGTCGCGAACCTGAACAGCTCGCGCCAGACGGTGATCGGTGGGCCGAAAGCGGATCTCACGAAGGCGGGCGCGCTCTTCACCGAGGCGGGCGCGCGCTTCGTGGCGCTGAACGTGAGCGCGGCGTTTCACACCCGGTACATGCAGGCCGCGCAGCGGGTGTTCGGGGATTTCCTCGAGCGCTTCCGCTTCGCGCCGCCGCGGATCCCGGTCATCGCCAACTGCACGGCGCGCCCCTACCCCGACGACGAGCGCTCCATCCGCGCCCTTCTCGTGCGGCAGATCGCCAGCCCCGTGCGCTGGTACGAGACGGTCTCGCGCCTGCTCACCTGCCCGGAGGCCCAGTTCGAGGAGGTCGGCCCAGGCGAGGTGCTCGCCCGCATGATCGCCGAGATCCGCAAGGATCCGATGCAGGTCGAGCCCTTCGCGTTGCGCGCCGCCGCCGGGCCGGGCGAGGGTCCGCCGCCGGCCGGGCCGCTCGCGGCCCGCCCCGTCGCTCCGGCCCGCGAGGAGCCGCGGCCAGCGGCGCCTCGCGCCGCGGAGCAGCCGCCGCGCGCCGGCGCCCCTCCGGCGCCTCAACCCCGGCCGCCGCGCGATGGCCTCGTCTTCCTCTACACGGGCCAGGGCTCGCAGTACTTCGCGATGGGCGCCGAGCTCTACGAGAAGGAGGCGACGTTCCGTGCTGCCGTCGAGCAGTGCTCCGCGCTCGTCGCGCCGCTCCTCGGCGGCTCGCTCGTGGACATCCTGTACCGGGGCAGCGAGCCGTTCCGGCCCTTCGACCGGGTCCTCCACTCGAACCCAGCGCTGCTCGCCATCGGCTATGCGCTGACGCGCGCGCTCGAGGCGCGCGGCGTGCGCCCCGACGTCGTGCTCGGGTACGGGATCGGCGAGTACACGGCGGCGGTGGTCGCCGGCGCACTCAGCCTGGAGGACGGCCTCGCGCTGGCGATCGAGCAGGCGCGGCTCCTCGAGGAGCGCGCGCCGCCGGGCGCGACGCTCGCGGTCTTCGACAGCAGCGAGCTCGTCGAGCGCGACCCCTCGCTCTTCCGCGGATGCGAGCTCGCTGGCATCAGCTTCCAGAGGCACTTCGTCGTCAGCGGCCCCGCGCCCGAGATCAGCGAGGCGTCCAGGAAGCTGAAGGCGCTCGGCGTCGCCACGTTCCCGCTGCCGATCGGGTACGCCCTGCACTCGTCGTCGATGGACGGCATCGAGGCGCCGTTTCGCCGCTTCGCCGGCCGGCTCACGCTGAGGCCCCCGCGCGCCGCGATCTTCTCGACCGCGGCGGGCGGCTGGCTGGGCGCGGTGGATGTGGACAGCCTGTGGCGGGCGTGCCGGGCGCGGGCGGTGTTCCCGCGCGCCGTCGACGCGCTCGAGGCCCACGGCGTCCGCAGATACATCGACGCTGGCCCTTCGGGCACCCTGTCGAGCTTCATCAAGCACCACCTCGGCGACGAGCGGCGCGTCCTGACGCTGGCCACCCGGTTCGGCGCGCACCCGAGCTCCCTCGACAAGGTGGCCCGCGAGGTCGCTTCGAGGCCGTAGCGTCACCCCCGCCCGCCGGCGGAGCGCGCCCGCGACGCGGGGGCATCCGGGACGGTTGATTGCGTCAGATCGCTCGACTAAGGGAGAAATAGCCTTTTCACGTCCTGCGCCCGAGCCCTTCAGGCACAGCCACGCTCGGAATCGACATTCCTTCGGAACGGAGCTGAATCCATGTCGAAAGAGACCACGACCACATTTGACGACGCGGAGGTAACGAGAGTCCTCGTGGGCCTGTGGGAATGCCACAGGGAGATCAACCACGGGCTGCTCTGGAAGTACTTCTCGGAGTTCTACGGCAACGGCAGGTGCCGCAACTGGGGGACCGTCGAGAAAGACGGCGTCGCCACCCAGTTCGACAACAGCGGCACGTGGCGCTTCGTGGGAGGAAAGCTGTTTTACAACGTGGAGCAGTCGAGCATCAAGGACATCATCGGCAGGGAGCTCGTCGATCCGCTCCTGTCACTCCAGGAGGATGAGGTCATCTGGCAGAACACCCAGGGGGATCAGGTCGTGCTCCGACGCATCAAGAGCGGCAGCGCGACGGAAGGGTCGAGCAGTCCAAAGGAGAATGACCGATGTCCGCAATGAGCCCCCCTCCCGTCGGCGCCGCGGCCGCCGTCGAGTTCACGTTCGATCCCACAACGGCCGAGTTCGCTCGCGATCCGTTTCCCACCTACAGCTACCTGCGCACGCACGCGCCGGTGTACTCGTGGGAGGCCGGGCGCTCCTGGGTGGTGACCCGGCACGAGGACGTGGCGCTCGTGCTGCGCGACCGGCGGTTCAGCGTGAGCCCACGCCACTGGATCCACGCGGAGCGGACCCCGATGGAGGGCCCGATCGCGGAGTTCTACCGGCTCGTCGGCTCGGGACTCGCGGGCGCGCCGCCCGATGATCACGTCCGCCTGCGCAGGCTCGTCAATCCGGCATTCAACCCCCGGGCCATCGAGCGCATGCGAGAGAGGGTGCAGGGCATCGTCGACAGCATGCTGGACGCGGCGGTGCGCGAGGGCACGGTCGAGGTCCGCAACGATTTCGCGGAGATGCTCCCGATCCGCGTGCTGGGGAGCATCCTCGGCATCCCGGCCGACGAGGACGTCGAGTTCCGCGCGTTCGCCCTCGCCCTGATCAAGGCCCTCAACCCCTGGCGGGCGCGCGACGAGCTCGCCCAGTGCGTCGCGACCGTACTCGAGGGCAAGCGCCTGCTGGTGCGCCTCATCGAGCTGCGCCGGAGCAACCCCGCCGATGACCTGCTATCCGATCTCATCCGGGCGGAGGAGGCGGGAGATCGGCTGACCATCGACCAGCTCATGGGGATCATCATCGGGCTGCTCATCGCCGGCTCGGACACGACCGTGCACGGGCTCTGCTTCGCCGTGTTCGAGCTGCTCCGGCAGCCCGACGTGCTCCAGGCCGTCCTCGCGGATCGCGCGCTGCTCAAGGGGGCGATCGACGAGTCGCTCCGGCACAACCCCTTCATGAAATTCGGTACGCTGCCCCGCTACGCGCTCGAGGACGTCGAGATCCGCGGCGTGACGATCCCGAAGGGGCACCGCGTCCATCCGATCGTGAGCGCCGCGCTGCACGACCCGGAGGTCTACCCGGATCCCGAGGTGTTCGACATGCGCCGCGACAACACGGGCTCCCTCGTGTTCGGCGTCGGCCCGCATTATTGCCTGGGCGCCCCGCTCGCCCGCCTGGAGCTGAACGTGGCCGTGGGCGCGCTGCTCGATCGGTCCAAGAATCCCCGCCTCATCGACGTCGAGCCGGAGTTCCGTCCGAATCCGCAGATGCGCGACATGGTGTCGCTGCGCGTGGCCCTGAGCTCGGGCTGAGCGTTCCGCAGAGGGGCGCCGGCGCGCGCGGCCGGCGCCCGCGGATCATGCAGGCTGATGCGCGCGGAGCCGGTGGACGAGCACCCGGAGGAGCGGCCCCGGCCTGAGGACGTCATAGGACGGACGGACCATGTGGCCGACCTCCACCAGGAGGCGCGCGACCTCCGGCTGGCTCGCCGCGACCTCGAGCAGGAGATCGGCATATGCCCGGAGGGCTCGCTTCGGCGCGTCCCGCAGGGGGCTGCCCGGCCGCTTCAGGCCACGGGTTTGGGGCCATGCCCCGTCGGCGCCGGTCGCGCGCATCCACACGTCCTTGTTCAGCCGCGCCAGCCGCTTCTGGAACCGAGCCCCGAGCCCCTGGAGGTCGCCCTGCGGCCGGCGATCGCGCTGCCGGGTGAGCTCCTCGGCGAGCGCGAGCGCGCCCAGCGTGGCGTTGGTGATGCCTTGGCCATACAGCGGGTTCACGGCGCACACCGAGTCGCCGACGAGGACGAAGCTCTCGGGGAAGCGGCGCAGCTTCTCGTAGTGATAGAGCCGGTTCTCCGTGGATCCGCTGCGGTAGATGGGCCCCAGGGGCTCCGCGTTCATGAGGCTCTCATGGACCTTGGCGACCGGGAGCGAGCGCGCGAACTCGAGGAACCCCGCGTCGTCGGTCGGCGGGTGATCCTCGCCCATCGACGCGAGGCACACGAGCCACCGGTTGCCCTCGACGGTGAAGATGGCGCCGCTCCGCGGCTGATCGGGCGCGCGCGGGACGGTCGAGAGCAGCTTCCAATCGGGCTGAAAGCCGGGCTTCGGAGCGTACAACCGGCACGCGTACGTCAGCGCGCTGTCGATGACCGTCTCAGTGGGGGCGTCGAAGCCGAGCGCCGTCAGCCACGATCCGGCGCGGGACTGGCGGCCGCTCGCGTCCACGACCAGATCCGCCGTGAGGACCTGCTCCCCGCCATCGCTGGTCGAGCACCGCACGCCGGTGACCGTGCGCCCGTCAGGCCCCGCCGCGAGCCCCAGCACGTTCACCCCCTCGAGGAACGAGATGCCGGGCGACTCCTCGAGATAGCGATGGATGTGCCAGTCGATGAGCGGCCTCGTGCACCCGCGCACGATGAGGTCCGAGTCGAACCGCGCCATCGTCTTGCCCTTGTTGAAGACGGCGGCGCCGCGGCCGTAGTCGAAGGAGACCGCGCCCTCCTTCTCCAGATCCGCGGCGAGCCTGGGGAAGAGCCGCTCGAGCTCCCTCCGGCCGCGGATCAAGACGAAGTGGACGTGCCTGCTCTGGGGCACCCCCTTCCGGGGCTCCGGCCCCTCCGGGAACCGATCGCGCTCGACGATGGTGATCCGCTCGAAATGGTCCTTGATGGCGCGCGCCGTGACCATCCCGGCCATGCTGCCACCAATCACGATCGCGTGACGATATACCTGTCGCGTCATATCACTCCACAGAAAGGACCTGCCCGGCGCGCCGCAGCTCGCGGCACGGGCTGATGGATGGCGACCTCGCAAGACCGGCGCGTTCGACGGGGGAGTGGGGCATCGCAGCTTCCATGAAACGCTGTGGATCGCGAAGGCAGAGGCGACGCCTACGCCCCTGGGGTCCCTCCGCCGACCGGACGCCCGCGCAGGATGGCCATGGCGTCGATCGTCCCGCGCAGGCCGAGCAGCTCAAGATAACCTATCGTGTGTTGCCAGGCCATCTCGGCGAGGAAGCTGCGGCGCCCCTCCCGGACCGTGCCCCTGAGCGGCTCCGCGTCTCGGCAGATCTGCCGGTAGCTCACGCCGGCGCGCTCCATGCGGCGGAGGGCCCGCTGCGCCAGCCACCAGAAGAGCGACGGGGTCCGGATGCCGGGCTCGTAGAGGCGCTGGAGGCGCCCGAGATCCTCGGCCGCATAGGAGAGCGGCGTGACGTCGAGCGCGTTGACCAGCCTGTCGCAGCGCGCGCGGAGCCGCGCGTCCGAGTAGAGCGCGAAATCGAGGTTGCCGGCGGAGAGGCCGGCGATCGGGGTCGTCGAGACGACCGCCCTGCCTTCCGGATCCCAGCGCAGATCCTCGGCGATCCCGTCGCTCCCCTGCAGATCGGCGAGGCAGAGCGCCAGCGTCGAGGCCAGGGCGCCGCCGAGGCTGTGCCCGGTCGTGGCGATCGAGACCTGCCCGCGCGCCCCGGCGACGCGGCGCCGGAGGAACTCGAGGAGCGTGTCGCCCGCGCCCGGCGCCCCGCGCGCCGCGCGCAGGCGCAGGAGCGCCCTGAGCGCGCGGTCGACGCCCACCGAGATCTTCGGCTGGAGCTCGCGGCTCGGCTTCCCGTAAGGCCACGGGCGCTGCTGGTAGACGGCGCCCACCTCGAAGAGCATCGTGATCAGGGAGACGGGGTTCGTCCCGCGGACCACGACGGTGACCCGGTGCTCGTCGCCGGGGTCCTCGACCGCGAAGAGCATGTGATCGAAGGGGAGCAAGCCCACGGCCAGCGAGTCGACCGCCGGCCCCCAGACGAGCCTCCAGCGATCTCGGACCGGCGGGAGCTCGCCGAGCAGGCGCAGCAGTTCCGCGTGGAGCCGGCTGGCCTGGAATCCAGCGCTCCCCAGCATGCCGGTATAGGCGATGTACGAGAGCGTCACCATCTCCTGGCGGGTGCGCAGGAGCGCCTCACGGGGCGCCTCGTCCGCGAGGCGATCGAGCGGCTCGGGGCCGCCGGGGGAGAGGGGCTGCGCGCTCACGACAGCTCCGCCGCGGGCGCGGCGACGCGGACCTCGTGCTCCGAGAGCGCCGCCTTGAGCGGCCCCAGGATGATCTCGAGCGCGCGCTCACCCGTCATGTCCGCGTGCTTCACCGGACACGCGATGACCCGGAGCCTGGAGCGGACGATATCCTCCCAGGGACGGACGTAGTCATACCCGCCGATGTAGTCGTCGGCGCCCTCCTGCGATCGGAAATACAGCACGTCCGAGGCGTCATACGGGGACGGGCGGTAGGTGGCGTACGACTCCGCTGCATACTCGCTCACCTCGGTCGCTCCCTGGAGATAGGCGAAGATGTCGTCGCGCGACATGCGCGTGCGCCCGCGCTCGGCCACGAGCGAGGCGAGGTGAGCGAGGTGCAACCGCGGCGGTACGCCGTCGAGATCCTCACGCTGGATGACCTGGCTCCACTCTCCATGACCGGTGAGGTAGTTCGCCAGGACGAGCTTGATCTCGAAGTTGTGCTTCGGGTCGCGCATGATCCGGTAGATCGGCTCGGTGGGCGGGTAGGCGTCGAGCAGGACGAGCTTCCCGACGCGCAGGCCGCGGCGCGCGAGGATCTGCGCCATCTCGAGCGCCACCAGGCCGCCATAGGAGTACCCGCCGAGCACGTACGGCCCGCGGGGATGGATCGCCTTCACCTGATCCGCGTAGTACGCCGCCATCTCCTCGAGCCGCGCGAAGGGCATTCGCTTGCCGTCGTTGCCTCGCGCCCGGAAGGAATAGACGGGGTAGTCAGGCCCGAGCGCCGACGCGAGGCTGATGAACGACTCGACGAAGCCGTAGGAGCCCGGGACCCAGAACGACGGCGGCCTCGTGCCCTTCGCGTTGAACACGGCGACCTCCGGCGCCAGCGCCGGCCGGGCGTTCTGGGGCGGCCGCGCGGGCGCCTCGGCCGCCGCGCGGTGCGCGGGCAGCCGCTCCTCGAGGTGCTGCGCGATCGACCGCAGCGTCGGGTGCTCCAGGAAGGCCGTGGGATCGAGGGTGAGCCCGAACTCCTGGCCCAGCCGCCCGAGGAACGTCGCGAGGTTGATGGAGTCCATGCCGAACTTCGCGAGCGGCTCGTCCTCGAGGAGCAGGTCCGGGCCGATCCCGAGCTGCTCCGACGCGATCCGCCGGAGCTGCTGCAGGAGGCCCTCCCGGGTCGCCGCGGGCGGGCCGCCATGGGCCGCCGCGGGCGGGCCGGCATCGGCGGCCGTGGGCGCCGGCTCCCCGGCAGCGCTTTGCTCGTTCCGGTCCGCCTCGGCCGGCTGGCTCGCGCCGTGGGCGCCGTTTTCGCGGCCGCCTCGCCCGCCCACGTCGTCCTCCAGCGCCGCCTCCGTCGGCTCGGCCGCGGGGAGCGCCCCGGCCGAGGTCGCTCGCGGCGGCGCCGCGTCGATCAGGCTGGAGCCGTCCTCGTCTAGCCAGCAGCGGATGCGGGCAAACGGGTAGGTCGGCAGCGAGACGCGGCGCGGCGGCGTCGGGTGGAGCTGCGCGAGCTCCACGGCGGCGCCCTGCGTCCAGGCGAGCGCCAGCGACTCGAGCCGACGCGCGTCCGGCTGCGCCTCGTCGAGCGCGTCGCGCGGAGCCGTCGCGCGCGCGTGAGCGGATCCGGTCGCGGCGCCGCAGAAGTACTCGCTCCCGCCGCCGTCGCCCCGGAGGAACTGGCGGAGCCGGCGGAAGAGCGCCTGCTTGTTCGGTACGACCGTCGCGAAGCGCCACTCCATCGGCTCGCGACCGACCTGGAAGGTGTACGCGATCTCCTCGAGCGTCGCCTCGTCGTCCTCGCCGAGGAACGCGAGCAGGAGCTCCGCGTACGCCTTGAGCCGGTCCTCGGACTTCGCCGAGAGGACGACGAGCTGCGGGGTGTCCGCGGCGGAGGCTGCCGGCCGGCGCTCGACGCGGTGCTCCTCGAGCACCAGGTGGGCGTTGGCGCCGCCCATCCCGAAGGAGCTCACGCCCGCGACCCTCGGCAGCGCGCGGCCTGCGGCGTCGCGCGGGGCCTCCCACGGGCGCGCCCTGTCGAGGATGTAGAACGGCGTCCCGTCGAGCTTGATGAACGGATTCAGCTCCTCGAAGTGCAGGGTCGCCGGGAGGAAGCGGTGCTTGAGCGCGAGGAGCACCTTGAATATCGACGCGATGCCCGCCGCCGGCTCGAGGTGCCCGACGTTGCTCTTGACCGACGCGAGCCCGATGTGCGGCGCGTCGGCGCGCTTGCCCCTGGACCGGTACAGCCGGTCGAACGCCTTCCTGAGCCCGTCGACCTCGATGGGATCGCCGATGGCCGTCCCGGTGCCGTGGGCCTCGATGTACCCGACGGCCGCTGGATCGGTGCCCGCGGCCTCGTGGACCTGGGCGACGAGATCGGCCTGCGCGAGCGGGTTCGGCGCGGTGAGCGAGCGCGCGCGCCCGCCGTGGTTCTCTCCGCTCGCGCGGATGACGGCGTAGATGGGGTTGCCGTCCGCGAGCGCCCGGGAGAGCGGCTTCAGCAGGAGCGCGCCCACGCCCTCCCCGCGCACCATGCCCGTGGCGCCCTTATCGAACGCGCGGCAGCGGTGATCCCGGCTCAGCACGCCTGCCTTCGCGAAGAACAGGCTCTGCATCGGGCTCAGCATGACGTTCACGCCGCCGGCGATCGCCATCTCGCACCCGTCGTCCTGGATCGCCTTGATCGCCCGATGGACCGCGATGGTCGCGCTCGAGCAGCCGGTGTCCACCGGCTGGCTCGGGCCGCTCAGGTCGAAGAAGTACGAGATCCTGTTCGGGAGCATGCAGAGGGAATTGCCGATGGGCGCGTGCGCCTCCATCTCCCGGAGGCGCTCCTTCACGATCTGCGCGTAGTCGGCGTTCATCACGCCGATGAAGACGGCGGTGCGCGTCCCCGCGAGGTCGGACGGCCTGTGCCCCGCGTCCTCGATGGCCTTCCACGTGTGCTCCAGCAGCAGCCGGTGCTGCGGATCCATGAGGGCGGCCTCTCGGGGCGAGATCCCGAAGAACAGCGGATCGAACTGGTCCACCGAGGGCATGAAGCCGCCCCACCGCGACGCCTCACCGTGGTCCTGCCAGCGCCAGCGGGACGCTGGCGCCTCGGTGATGAGCGCGCGCCCGGCGCGGAGGTTCTCCCAGAAGGCCTGGAGGTCCTCGGAGCTCGGCATCGCGCCGCTGATGCCCACGATCGCGACCGGCTCGGCGCGAAGCGCCGCAGCGGACAGGGCGACCGGCTCGACGCGCGGCGCCGCAGCGAACACGGCGACCGGCTCGGCGTCCGGCAAAGGCGCAGCGACCGGCGTGGCGCGCGGCAAAGGCGCAGCGACCGGCGTAGCGCGCGGCGAGGGCGGCGGCGCGGCGACTGCGATGGGAGCTTGCGGGCGCTCGCCCGGGCGCTTCTCGACGGGTCTCGCCTCGGCGCGCGCCGGAGGCTCGGGGCCCGCGGTGGGCCGAGCGGCGAGGGCGGCGGGGAAGGTGTCGAGGAGGTGCCTCGCCAGCGCGCCGAACGTCCGATGCTCGAAGAACGCCGTCGGCATCAGCTCGACGCCGTACCGCCGGTTGATGGAGTTGGTGAACTCGATGAGGCTGATCGACTCGAACCCGTACTCGTTGAGCTCCGTCTCGATGTCCATCTCCGACGGGTCCTGCTTGAGGAGCTGCGCCGCCACGTCGAGGAGCTCACGGCCGAGCGCGGCCATCCGGCTGTCGGCGTCCGGAGCCGGCGCGCCCGCGGCATCCGCTGCCCGCGCGCCCGCGGCGCCCGGCGCCGGTGAGGCAGCGGCCCTGGAGATCGCCGCGCGCGCCGCGCCGGCCCCCGGCGCGTGGAGCTGCCTGTCGCTCACGTACCGCGCGATCCTCTCGCGATCTCCGGAGAACACGACCACCTGCGCCCACGGGGCCGAGAGCGCCCACGCGAACGCCTCGGTCCCTGCGCCGGCGGCGAGGGGCTCGAGGCCGATGGTGCGGCGCAGCCACTCGGTGACGCTCGCGTCGAAGGCGCCCACCTCCCAGGGAGACCACCCGATGGACCGCGTCCTGCCAGCGCGCTGCCCCTTCTTCCGGGCCTCCTCCCGGAGCGCTGCGAAGCGATCCAGGAAGCCGTTCGCGAAGGCATAGTCGGCCTGTGCGGGGCCTCCGAGCTCCGCCGCCGTGGACGAGAACGTCACGAAGAAGTCGAGCGGCTCGTCGCGCGTCGCCGCGTCGAGGTGCAGCGCCCCGAGCACCTTGGCGGCGACGACCTCCTCGATCGCGCTCCGCGGGCGCTCGGCCACGTACCCCTCGGTGAGGACGCCGGCCGCGTGGATGACGCCGTGGATGTCGCCGAACCGCGCCCGCGCCTGCTCGACCGCCGCCACGACGTCGTCGCGACGAGCGAGGTCGGCTTGCACGTAGATCGCCTCGGCGCCGAGCGCCCGGAGCGACTCGATCTGCCGCTGATGGCGCTCCGCCGGGGCCGATCTGCCGACGAGGACGAGCCTCGCGCCGGCGCTCTCGGCAAGGTGGCGCGCGAAGATCCGGCCGAGCGCGCCGGCCCCCCCCGCGAGGAGGACCACGCCCCCGCGCCGGAGGGCGCCCTGCCCCTCGAGGAGATCCCCGCGCGGGTCGCTGGCGCAGAGGCTCCGGACCCACCGCGCGCCGCCCTCGATCCGGACGACGGCATCGCCGCGGCTCTCCGGGGCGAGCTCGGCGCAGACGATCTCGGCGAGCTCCGACGGCGAGGGCGAGCCCACGATCGTCAGCGCCTTGGCCATGCGCCCGGGGCCCTCGAGGTTGGCCGAGACGACCCAGCTCGCGAGGGCGTCAGCCTCGGGTCGCGGCCCGGCGTCCAGCGCGCGGTGGACGTGGAGGAGATGGACCGGCTGGCCCTTCTGCGCGGCGAGCGCCTGGCTCAGCGCAGAGAGGGTGTACAGGCCCGACTCGAGGCCGGCCCGGAGCCCGCCCTCGTCCAGATCGGGGCGGTCTTCGCCCCACGCGCACACGACGCTCCGTGGCAGGAGGCCGCGCGCCGCGAGCGCGTCGACGAGCTGGCGGAAGCTCCCGGCGTCTCCCGGCGCGACGGTGAAGGTGCTCTCGCCCGTCCGCGCGAACGTGGACCCGGGATGGACGAGCACGACCGGCGCCTGCGGGCCGCCTCCGCCGTCGATGCGCCGCTGGAGCGCGCCGTGGAGGGCGCCGTCCACGTCGAGGAGCAGGACGGGCCCCGGCACCTCGCGACGGTCCGCGGGAGCGGGCAGCGGCGAGGGCACCCACGCCGGCGTGCAGTAGAGGATCCCCGCGTCCGTGGCGGCGCGCGCGCGCCGCTCCTTGCCGAGCTCTCGATCGACCACGCGGAAGGCGGCCCCCGCGAGCTTCGCCAGGGGCGTGCCCTCTTCGCCGACGATCTCGATGTCCAGCTTGATGAGGGAGGTCTCCTCCAGCGTCCCCCCCTGGACGAGCCGCGCGTGCGCGTACGCGCGGCGCGGGAACGGCCGGAAGATCTCGACCGCGTCGATGGAGAACGGGAAGAAGAGCCAGCGGAGCCCGGTCCCGGCGTCCCCGCCGAAGCTCACCACGAGCTGCACCGCGCCGTCGAGGAGCGCGGGGTGCAGGAAGAACCCGTCGGACTCCGCCTCGAGGTGAGCAGGCAGCGCGAGCTCGGCGAGCGCCTCCCGGTCGCCGCTCCGCAGCCCGACGATGGAGCGGAGGCTCGGGCCGATCCGCACCGCGGCCCTGTCCGCGCCCTGCTCGGGGTAGCACTCCTGGGCGGACCGGTGGCGCGGGCAGCGGCGCTCGATGGCGCGGAGGTCGACGGAGGGCTGCGCGACCGCCGGCGCCTGCAGGCCGACCTCGAGCCGCCCCTGGGCGTGGATCTCCGTGGTCCCGCCGTGCGACGAGCGCACCTCGAAGGTCGCCCCGGGCCCATCCGGGCGGAGGACGACCTCGATCTGGCGCGGAGCACCGTCGAGGGCGATCGGCTTGACCCAGACCACCTGGCGGAGCCGCCGGACGGGCTTGCCCTCCAGGAGCTCGCCCGCGGCCCGGGCCATCTCGAGGAGGGTGACGCCCGGCAGCACGGGTCGGCCGTCGATGAGGTGATCGCGGAGATAGAACTCGTCCCCGCGGAGCTCCACACGGAAGCTGTGGGCGCCGGGGGCGGCAGGGACACGCTCGAACGGGAAAGGCAGCGGCCTCGCCCCCCGCTCCGCGCTCGCGCCAGCGGGCGGGAGCGGAGCATCGACCGTCGTGATCCAGTACCGCTTCCGCTCGAAGGGGTACGTGGGGAGCGGGATGCGCCGCGGCGTCGCGCCCGCGTAGAGCAGGCTCCAGTCGACCGGCCCCCCCTCGACCCACAGGCGAGCAAGCTTGGAGACCCGCCGGTTCTCGAGCGCTTCGCGCAGGGAGGCCATCCCCTCTTCGCCCTCGAGGAGCGACCCCGAGCGCGGTCCGTTCTTGATGACCTGGCCCGAGACCCACTCCACGTCGCCGTGGCGCCCGGCGAGGAAGCCCTCGAGGCCCCGCTCCAGCTCGTCGAGGCTGCTCACGACGATCGCGAGGCGTGCGCTCATCGGCTGGCGTCCGACCTGGAGGGTGTACGCGACGTCCTCGACGGCGATGGCGTCGCGGCGGCGGCGCACGTGGCCGAGGAGCGCCTCCGCATAGGCGTGGAGGGCGCGGTCGCTCTTGGCCGAGAGCACCGCGACCGTCGGGAGCGGCGCGCGCGCCGCCGGGCGCAGGTCGGCTGGGGCCTCCTCGACGATGACGTGGGCGTTCACGCCGCCCGCGCCGAACGAGCTCAAGCCCGCCCGCCGCGGCGCCCCGTCGGCCGGGCGCCACGCGGCGAGGCGCCGCGCGACGTAGAACGGCGTGGTGTCGAGCTGGAGATCCTCGTTCAGGCGGTCCGCGTGGAGGGACGGGGCGATCTGGCGGCGCTCGAGCTGGAGCAGCAGCTTGGTGAGCCCCGCGATCCCCGCGGCGGCTTCCAGGTGACCGATGTTGCTTTTCACCGTGCCGAGGGCGCAGAAGCCCCGCTCGGTGGTGTGCTTGAGGAACACGTTGGTCAGCCCGCGCACCTCGATCGGATCCCCGAGGGCCGTGCCCGTTCCGTGGGCCTCGACGTAACTGATGGTGCCGGCGTCGACCGCGGCGTCCCGGAGCGCCTCCTTGATGAGCTGCGTGTGCGCGTTCGGGTTCGGGACCGAGTAGCTGTTCGTCTTGCCGCCGTGGTTGACGGCGCTGCCCTTGATCACGCCGTAGATGTGGTCGCCGTCGCGGATGGCCGCGTCGAGCGGCTTGAGGAGCACGGCGCCGACGCCCTCGCCCGGGACGAACCCGTCGGCGTCCGCGCCGAAGGCGTGGCATCGCCCCGTGGGCGAGAGCATGTGCACCTGGCACATGTTCACGTACTTCGAGGGGTGGAGGTACAGGTTAACCCCGCCGACGAGCGCCATGCGGCACTCCCCGCGCCGCAAGCTCTGGACCGCGAAGTGCAGCGCCACGAGCGACGACGAGCACGCCGTGTCCACCGGCACGCTCGGACCGGTGAGGTCGAGCAGGTACGAGACGCGGTTGGCGATCGACCACGGCGCCGAGACGGGCGTCACGAGGTTGCCCTTCTGCCACTCCTCCGGGCCGTAGAGCAGGTACGTGTTCGTCGTGACCCCCACGAACACGCCGACAGGTGCCCCCCTGTCGTCCGTCGACAGGGCGCGGAGCCGCTCGCGGGTATACCCGGCGTCCTCGAACGTGGCCCACGCGGTCTCGAGGAAGAGCCGCTCCTGCGGATCCATGACCTCGGCCTCGCGCGGCGACACGCCGAAGAACTTCGCGTCGAAGCGGTCGACGCCGTCGAGGAAGCCGCCCCACTTGCAGTAGATCGCGCCCTCGCGGCTCCGCTCGGGATCGGGGTCGTAGCGCGGGATGTAACGCCACCGGCCGGCGGGGATCTCCGTCACGGAGTCCTTCCCCTCGGCCAGGTTGTTCCAGAAGGTGTCGAGATCGTCCGCCCCTGGGTACCGGCCGTGCACGCCGATGACGGCGATGTCGCCGGCGTCGACGAGCGGCGCCCTGGCGGGCTGCTCGCCGCCCCGGTCGGGCCGACCCGCGCTCCCTGCGCGGGGCTCGCCCGCCGGCGCGCGCTCGGCGGTCGGTCCCGCCAGCGCGGCGTCGCGCGGCGGCGCCGCCTCCCCGGGCGGGGCTTCGGCTTGCTTCCCCAGCGCGCGACGCAGGGCTTCCGCGTGATGGCGAGCGAGGTAGTCCGAGAGGCTCCGCAGGTTGTCGTGCTCGAAGAGGAGGGTCCTCGGCAATGCGCCGACGAGCTCGTCGAGCCGGAGGTTGAACTCCTTGATCGTCACGGAGTCGACGCCGTAGTCGGTGAAGCTCACCTCCGGGTCGATCTCCTCCGGACCGAGCTGGGTCGCCTTGGCCATCACGTGCCGGAGGAGCCGCTCCACCTCGTCGCGGAGCGACGCGACGTCGGCGCTGTCGCCCGCGCCTCGGCGCTCGGCCGGCGCGCTCTCCGGAGGCGCGGGCGACTGCTCCGCCAGGGTGGCCTCCAGCCTCGTCGCGTCGCCGTAGAGGACCACGTGCCGCGCGGGCCCCTCGCGCAGCGCCGCCTCGTCGAGCGCCCGGAGCCCGGCAGCGCTCGGCATCGGCATCAGGCCGGCATGGAGTCGGAGGGCCTCGACGTCGCCGGCGGCGAGGCGCATTCCCCCGTCCTGCCAGTAGGGCCAGTTGAGCGAGCTCGTCCGCCCTCGCCGCTCGCCTCGCGCGCGCTGCGCCTCGCGCTCGACGGCGAAGGCGTCGAGGAAGGCGTTCGCGTACGCGTAGTCCGCTTGCCCCGGGTTGGCGAGCACGGCCGCGAGCGACGAGAACAACACGAAGAGGTCGAGATCGGCGTCGGCGGTCGCTCGGTCGAGGTGGAGGGTGCCGAGGACCTTCGGGCCGAGGACGGCGTCGATGTCGCTCCTGCGCTTGTTCCGGACCAGCGCGTCCCGATGGACACCGGCGGCGTGGAAGATGCCGTGGATGCGCCCGAAGCGGTCGCGGGCCTGGTCGATCAGCCGCTCGACGTCCGCTCGGCGGGCGAGCTCCGCCTGGACGTAGAGCGCTTCGCCGCCTTGCTCGCGGATGCGCGCGAGCAGGGCGTCCGTCTTCTCGCTCGATCCGGAGCGCCCGGCGAGGACGAGGCGCGCCCCCACGGTGCGGGCGAGGTGCTCGGCAACGATGGCGCCGATGCCGCCGGCGCCGCCGGTGACGACGTAGACGCCGCCGCGGCGGAGGAGCGATGCCCCCCTCTCGGGCCGCTGGAGCTCGGCCGGCGGCTCGAGGAGGAAGCGGCGCTGGAGCCGCCGATCGCCATCATAGCGAACCGCCGTGCCGCCGGGCTCCGTCGCCGTGAGCTCCGCGAGGAGGATATCGATGTGCGCCGCGGGGGCTCGCTCCGCCTCGAGCGCGACGGTCTTCAGCTTCAAGGTCGGCGCCTCTGCCTCGAGCGTCCGGGCGAAGCCGGTGAGGGCAGCGAGCACCGGGTCAGGCGCTCCGCGCAGGAGCGGGACGGGGCAGACGATCGGCAGCGGCCTTCGCGGCGGGGCCTTGGCGAGCGCGCGGCCGAGCGCGAAGAGCGAGCGAGGACCGGCGTCGAGGCGCTCCTCGATCCCGACCTCGCCCTCGTCGCCACCGCCGGCGGAGGAGAGGAAGAGGATCGCGCCCACCGGCCTCGACACAACGCGCACGGCGGCGACCAGCCTCTCGAAATCCTCCTCGTGCCCGGGCCGCACCGTGAAGCGGTCGCTCCCCACCTCGCCGAAGGCCGCCCCGGGCTCGACGAGGACGACGCGGCGCCCAGGTCCCGCCACGCGGCTCTGGAGCGCGCTCCACAGCGCCTCGTCGCGCCCGAAGAGGAGCAGATCGCCTTCCGGAAGGTCCGTTCCCGCCGAGGACGTCGGCGCGGGGAGCGACGCCGGCACCCAGTCGTCCCGGAGGAGCCGGAGCTCGCCTGCGTTCCCCTCGGACGAGGCCGCGACAGGCGACGAGCTCGGCGCAGCCTGCGCAGCCGCGGTCGGCGCGGCCGCGGTCGGCGCGGTGGAGGCCGACCAAGGCAGCCAGTAGTGCTCGCGCGCGAAGGGGTAGGTCGGGAGCGGGACGCGCGCTCCTCCTTTCGGGTGGAGGTGGCGCCAGTCGGGGAGGTAGCCCCGAAGGTACAGATCCCCGAGCATCATGAGGGCACCCCGGTGCCCGTCCGCGCCGAGGCCGCCGCCGTGGAGGTGCCGAGCGATGCGATCCTCCACGGCCTTCAGGCCCGCGCTGGAGGCCCGGTTGAGCGACGGCGCAGCGGCTCCGGAGCCGGCGCGCTCGAGCTGGCCGACGAGGTCGTCGACGCTGTCGGCGACCAGGGCCAGGCGCCGTGAAAAGTGCGCGCGACCCCGGTGCAGGGTGTAGGCGACGTCGGCCATGGAGTGGCGACCGCTGTCCTCGAGGAGCCAGCGCCTCAGATCGTCGACGCGGCAGCGCAGCGCCTCTTCGGTCTTCGCCGAGAGCAGGACGAGGTGGGGCCCCGCGTGCGAGCGCGCCCTCTGGCGAGCGACGGCGGGCGGCTCTTCCACGACCACGTGCGCGTTGGTGCCGCTGAATCCGAAGGAGCTCACGGCGGCGCGGCGGGGGGAGCCGCCCTGAGGCCACGCGCGGAGCGCGGTGTTCACGAAGAAGGGGCTGTCTTCGAAGTTGATGAGGTGATTCTCGCGCGAGAACCCCGCGGCCGGCGGGAGCTGCCCGTGCTCGAAGCAGAGCAGCACCTTGAGGATGCCCGCCAGCCCGGCGGCCGAGAGCGGGTGGCCGATGTTGGCCTTGAGCGAGCCGATCGGGCAGTACCGGCGCTTCCGCGTGAACTGCCCGAACGCGTCGGTCAGCGCGTGGATCTCGATGGGATCGCCGAGGGCCGTGCCCGTTCCGTGCGCCTCGACATAACCGATGGTCTCGGGATCGATCCCGGCTCGGCGGTAGATGTCCGTGACGAGCGCAGTCTGGGAGGCGCCGTTGGGCGCGCTGATACCGCTGCTCCTGCCGTCCTGGTTGATGCCCGAGCCCTTGATGACGCCCCGGATGGGATCTCCGTCGGCGATCGCGGCCGCGAGGGGCTTGAGCAACACGGCGCAGACGCCCTCGCCGAGCACGACGCCGTTGGCGCGGTCGTCGAACGGCCGGCACTCGGGGCTCGGCGCGAGCGCGCCCGCGCTGCTGAGCGCCTGGTAGATACCGGGGCTGGTCATCAGCTCGACGCCGCCCACGAGGGCCATGTCGCAGGTGCCGCCGAGGAGGCTCTCGCACGCGAGGTGGAGGGCGACCATCGACGACGAGCAGGCGGTGTTGATCGGGAGGCTCGGGCCGCGCAAGTTGAGGAAATACGAGAGCCGCGCGGGGAGCATCGAGATGTCGTTGCCGCTCATGGCGTGGCCCTCGACCCGATCGCCGAGGCCCTGCAGGCGGATGAGGTAATCGGCGATCTTGCAGCCGACGAAGACGCCGCAGCGCGCGCCGTCGAGATCGCGGTCGGAGTAGCCGGCGTCCTCGAAGGCCTTCCAGCTCTCCTCGAGGAAGAGGCGCTGCTGCGGGTCCATGTAGACCGCGTCGCGCGGCGTGACGCGGAAGAACCGGGGGTCGAAGACGTCGGCGTCGTCGATGAACCCGCCCCACTTGCTGACGCTCTTTCCGCGCGCCTTCGGGTCCGGGTCGTAGAGCGCCTCGGCGTCCCAGCGCGACGCCGGGACCTCGCCGATGGAGACGCGCCCCTCGACCAGGTTGGCCCAGAACTCACGCAGGTTGCGCGCGCCCGGGAAGCGGCCAGACATCCCGATGATGGCTATTTCCCGGGACTGCATCGGCTCGAATCGCTCGCTCATCGCTGGCTGGTCTCCTCCTGAGCGTTGCTCTTGGACAGCTCTAGCAGCTGGCCCAGCTCGACGGATTCACCGCTCCCGATGCGCCTCAGGAGGTCTCGCAGCTCATCGTCGCCCGCGGCGCCAGCGACTGGCGGCGGGGCGGGCTCCTCCCGGGCGGGGGCGTTCGGCGGCGGTGCGGCCGCATCGTTCGACGGCTCCTCGGCGTTCGTCAGGAGGTGATCGAGGAGCATGCGCGGCGTGGTGAGATTGAAGAGATCGGTCGTCTTCAGACGCACCGTGAGCCCCTTGTTGATCTGGTTGATGATGTCGACTGCCATGATGGAGTCCACGCCCATCTCGAGGAACGGCTGATCGAGATCCAGCCTGTCGCGGCCGATCTGCAGGACGCCGGTGAGGCTGTCGATCACGAGTCGCTCGAGCTCGGCCGCCTTCTCGCCCGCACCCCGACCCGACCGGCCATCGCGCGGAGGCGTCGCGGCCGGCGAGGGCGCGGCCGGCAGCGGCGCCGCTTGCGGCGGGACGGCTCGCGTCTCGGGGGCGGCGGCCTGCCGCGCAGCCAGGTCGCTGCGCTCGGCGACGAGCACCGCCTGATACCAGGCGTCGACCGACCCGTCTCCCTCGCCGAAGGCGCCGCCCACGGTGAAGCCCTCTTCCCCGAGGAGCTTGAACCATCCGCTGACTGGCGAGAGCGGCGAGTGCTCGATGCGCTCGGCGGGGTCGGTGTAGAGCCACCACCCGTCGAGGCAGCCGAAGATCATGGTGAGCAGATCCAGGTTCCGCGTCACCTCGTAGAGGACCAGCCAGCCGCCCGGCTTGAGGAGCGACTTCGCGTGCCGGACCGTCTCGCGGAGGCTCCGCGTGGCATGCAGGACGTTGGCCGCGATCACCAGGTCGTAGGTGCCGACCGCGAAGCCCTGCTCGGCCACGTCGCGCTCGATGTCCAGGACGCGCGCCTCGAAGAACGGGTACGCGGCCCTGAACCGCCGCTGCCCGAGCGCGACGAAGGAGCGTGAGAGATCGGTGAAGGTATAGGTGATGCGGTCGGCCAAGGGCTCGATGGCCTTGAGGACAGGCACCGTCGTGCTCGCGGTGCCTCCACCGATCTCGAGGATCGCGACCCGCTCGCCGGGCGAGGCCTGCGGGAGCCGAGACTCGATATAGGCCCGGCAGATCGTCGCGGCGAGGTCGTTGAAATACGCGGCGGTCGTGTTGTTGCCGTAGATGTTCGCGAGGTTGGACGGGTCCGAGAACAGCACGTCGGTGGCCGGGACCTCGCCGCGGAGGATCTCCGGCAGACGCTGCGCGCAGAGGCTCACCACCTTGAGCTGCGACTTCACCTCCGGATAGCGCTCCAGCAGGCGCTCGCGCCCCTCGTCGAGCCGCTCGAGCGCTCCGCTCGCGACGATGCGATCGATTTCCTGGGTGGAGACGACCTCCCCCGCAGCCCGCGTCACGAACCCGGCCTTCTCGAGGATGGTCAGCAGCGCGTCGAACTGGCGCTGACGCGCGGGCACGATGCGCAGGTCCGCCGCGAGCCGGGCGGGCTCGTAACGCTCCCCGCGCCGGAGGAAGCAGCGCATGCGGTGGAAGGCGTCGAGGAGCAGGAGGCGCACGAAGTCCCCGAGATCGTCGGAGGCGTTCCTGAGCCTCTGGACCAGCGCGGCGTCGGGCGGCGTGACGATCTCGGGCAGCCTCGTGAGGAGCGACCGCTGCTCGGACGGCCGCTGCTCGGACGGCCGCTGCTCGGACGGCCGCTGCTCGGACGGCCGCTGCTCGGTCGGCCGCTGCTCGAACGGACCCGCGACCACGCCGACCTGCTCTCTTCCGAGCTCGTCGAGCGCCATGCACAGGACCTGACCTGCGCGGAGATCGAGGATGCGGCGGAGCCCCTCAATCCCGTCCTCCGGAGCGAAGAAGTTGACCCCCTGCCCCTCGAGTCGCGACCGGCCCGTCGGGTCGACCTCGTTGACGTCCCACACACCCCAGTTCACGAGCACGACGGGGAACGGCGCGCGGCCGATGAGGGAGCACGCGTAGGCGTCCTCGAAGGTGCTGGCGGCGGCGTAGTGGATGCGCCCCTCGGTGCAGGCAAAGGAGAGGGCGGAGGAGAAGAAGGCCATGAAATCGAGCGGCTCGTCGCGAAGGCTCTCGTAGAACGCGACGCTCCCCGCGATCTTGGGCGCGAGCACCGCGCGCAGGCTCTGCTCGCCGAGCTCCTTCAGCGTCTCGCGCGACAGCACCAGGCCGGAGTGGAACGCGCCGACGATCCGGCCGAAGCGCGCCCGAGCCGCGTCGACGGCGTCGCGCATGCTGTCGAGATCGGAAGCGTCGGCACGTACGTAGAGCGCTTCGCCCCCCTCGGCCTCGATCTCCGCGAGGAGCCGGCGCCGCGCCTCGTCGAGCGGGCTGCGGCCCACGATGACGAGGCGCGCCTTGTGACGGCGTGCGAGGTCGCGGCAGAGCTCCCGCCCGACGCCGCCGGCTCCGCCCAGGATCAGGTAGACGCCCCGGTCGCGGAACACCGGCCGCGCCGGCTTCGGCGTCGCGATGGGGAACAGCCGCCGTACCCAGCGGCGGCCGCCGCGGATCGCGACCTGCTCGCCGGTGAGGATCGGCGGCTCCCGCCGGAGCGGAAGGAGCCGCGCCGCGAGCTCCTCCACAGAGCGGGGGTCCGTGAGATCCGTCAGGTCGAGATCGATCGAGGTCACCCTCGCCGTCGGGAACTCCTGGGAGAGGGTCATGGCGAAGCCGTGGAGCCCGGCGAAGTGCGGCCTCACCTCGCTCGCGGCGTTGACGCGGTAGACGTTGGCCGTGGCGATCTTGATCTCGATCGGCGTGCGCCCGAGCGCGCCGCGCGCGATCAGGGCGCGCGTCAGGCGGTAGAGCGCGATGACGCCCAGCTCCGTGGAGCGGTTCACGGCGCGCAGATCCAGCGGCAGGGGCTCGTTGCCGGCGCGCAGTCCGGCGAGGAAGTACACGGTGTGGAAGGCGCTGATGCCCCGGTCCGCGAGCGACGCGAGCAGGTTGGACCAGCCCGCCGGATCCGACGAGTCGACCTCGGACGGCCCGTCGTGCCGGTGGCCGTTGGGGGCGCTCAGCGTGACGGTGATGGTGCGTCGGCCGGGATGCCAGGCCTCGATGACGCGCGCCGCCGCCGAGAAGCCCGGCGGGACGACGACGAGCACCGCGCCGTCGCGATCCTGCGGCAGGGCGGGCCGGTAGAGCGGCCGGGTCGGGCGCGGACCAGGGGACGTGTGGTCGAGCGATGCTGGCAGCCAGCGCGGCTCGTAGCAGAGCTCGTCCACGCTGTAGCCGGGCGCGCGTCGGGTGCGGGCGGGCGGGGCTTCGGCCGCGGCGATGGCCGCGCCGCCGACCCAGTGGCGCTCGCGCTCGAAGGGATAGAGGGGCAGCGCGACCTTCGCGGGCGCAGGATCTCTGTAGAGATGCCGCCACGCGACCTCGCCGCCCGCGATCCACCGGCGCGCGAGCTCCCTCGCGCGCTCGGGCGTGAGCTCCTCGAACCCGCCGGGCACGGCGGCCGCGGGCGCGCCGCCGTTGGCGGCGGCGTCCTCGCCCCGGCTCAGGCGGGCCGAGAAGAGGGACGGGTCGTCCACTCTGCCGTCGACATAGGCCGAGAGGCGCGCGATGAGCTCGTCGACGGTGGAGGCGACGATGGCGAGCCGCGCCGGCATCGGCGTCCGGCCGAGCTGCAGCGTGTAAGCGATCTCGTCGAGGCCGGGCAGCTCCGCGGTGCCTCGGCGCGCCGCGAGGAAGGCGCGCAGCTGGTCGGCGCAGGCGCGGAGCCGCTCCTCGGTGCGCGCCGACAGGACGACGATCTGCCACGCCTCGGGCCTGCGGACCGGCTTCGGAGCGACGTGCTCCTCGACGACGAGGTGGCAGTTCGTGCCGCTGAACCCGAAAGAGCTGATCGCGGCGCGCCTCGGCCCGCCGGTCGGCTGCTCCCATGCCCTGAGCCGGTCGCTGACGTAGAGCGGGCTCTCCTCGAAGTGGATGTGTCGGTTCGCCCGCTCGAAGTGCAGCGACTGCGGGATCTGGCGGTGGCGCATCGCGAGCAGCGTCTTGATGAGGCTCACAACACCCGCGGCCCCCGAGGTGTGGCCGATGCTGCTCTTGACCGATCCGATCGCGCAGAACCGCCGGCGATCGGTGTGCTTGCGGAAAGCAGCGTTCAGGGCCGCGATCTCGATCGGATCGCCGAGGGGGGTGCCCGTCCCGTGCGCCTCGACGAGGGAGATGCTGGCGGGATCGATCCCGGCCTTGCGCCACACGTCGAGGAGCAGCGCCTCCTGGGAGGCGGCGCTCGGCGCGGTGATGCCGTTCGTGCGCCCGTCCTGGTTCATCCCGGAGGCGCGGATGATCCCGTCGATCCGGTCGCCGTCGCGGAGCGCGTCCTCGAGCCGCTTGAGGACGACGGCGCCCACCGCCTCGCCGGGGACGATCCCGTCGGCGCGGTCGTCGAACGCGCGGCACTGCCCGCGGGGCGAGAGCATGCCCGCGCGGCTCATCATGATGTAAGGCCGCACCGTCAGGTAGAGCGTGACCCCGCCGGCGATCATGAGGTCCGCCTCGCCGGCGAGGAGGTCCTGGCAGGCCTTGTGGACGGCCACCAGCGAGGAGGAGCACGCGGTGTCGAGGCTCACCGCCCCGCCCTTGAGGTCGAGGAAGTAGGCGATGCGCGCGGCCAGGATGGAGGTTGCGTTCCCGGTCATCGCGTGCGCGCGATACTGCTCGTCGCCGCCCGCGTCCCGGAGGATGTCCTGGTAGTCGCCGCCGAGCACCCCGATGTAGACGCCGCAGCGCGAGCCGCGGGCCTGCCGCGCGACCCCGGCGTCCTCGAGCGCGGCCCAGCACGCCTCGAGCATCAGCCGCTGCTGGGGATCCGTCAGCCGGGCTTCGGCCGGCGCGATCCCGAAGAAGCCCGCGTCGAACCGATCGACGTCCGACAGGAAGCCTCCCCACTTGCTGAGGGTCTTGACCGACTCGCTCGATGCGCTTTCGTCGTAGTAGCGCTTCGCGTCCCACCGGTCGCTCGGGACCTCCCGGACCGCATCGACGCCGTTGCGCAGGTTCTCCCAGAACGAGAAGACGTCGCTCGCGCCAGGGAAGCGCCCCGCCATGCCGATGACCGCGATGCACCCCGCAGGGTGCTCCGCGGCGCGCTGCGGGCGCGATTGCGGAGCGGCCCACGCGGGCTCGGCCCACGGCAGCGGAGCGGGCGGCGCGAGGTCGGCCCACGGCAGCGGAGCGGACGGCGCGGGATCGGATCCGCGCTGCGCGAGCAGCGGCTCCGGGGCTGCCGCGCCCTGTCGGCCAGCGGCAGCCGGCCGTTGCTCGGCGTAAATCTTGGCGATGTAGCGGGAGAGATCTCGCACGCTGGAATGATCGTAGAGGGCGTGGACCTCGAGCGTGAGGCCGAGCTCGCGGTTGATGCTCTCGAGGACCTGAAGGCCCTGGAGCGAATCGACGCCGAAATCGGCGAAGCGCGCGTCGAGGTCGAGCTCGTGCGGCTGCATGCGCAGCACGCGGCGCACGATCTCCGCGACCCGGGCAGCGACGTCAGCGACCGGCGGCGCCGAGACCGGCGACGCCGAAGCCTGCGGCGCCGAGGCCGCCCGCGCCGGCCGCGCGAGCCCCCGGATCGCCTCGGAGTAGCTGCGGGAGCTCACGAACGCGTCGAGGTTGGCCTCGGCGACCGCGGCCTCGCGCTCGTCGGGGCGGGCCTTCCGGAGCGTCAGGGCCACGTAGCGGAACAGGCCCAGGCTGAGCGCCTTGCCGAAGCGCAGCCACCCGCGGTGCATCGGGGCGACATCTTCGAGCGCGGGGTGCGCCCGGTGCAGCTGCAAAAGGTTCGCCTCGAAATCGGGATCGTCCAGGAAGTTCGCCACCTCGCGGCTCGCGTCCACGCAGGACTCCACGCGCAGCCCGGCGCGCGCGAGGCAGCGGGCGAGCTCCGCCTCGGTCGAGGTGAAATGACCGAGCTCGGGCTTGTGCACGGGCGCCGCCGTCCTCGCCACGACGTCGGCGAGCAGGACCCGGCCCGAGTCGCTCAGGTGCTGGGCGATGTTGGAGAACAGACCGTCTTTGTCCTGGATGTGGACCCCGACCTCGAACCCGATGACGAGGTCGTAGCGGCCCGGGAACGGCGTCCGGGAGCTGTCTGCCTCGTGCACGCGCACGCGGTCGGACAGCCCCGCGGCGTCGATGCGCTGGCGCGCGACCTGGACCTGCCGGGAGCTGATGTTGAACCCTTCGGCGCGGAGGTCCGGGTAGGCCCGCGCCAGCGTCATGATGTCGGTCCCGAGCCCGCATCCGATGTCGAGGGCGCGCGTCACACGCTTCATGTCGACGCCGCCGAAGAGCATCTGTTTGAGCTCCCGCTGCTTCTCGATGGCGAGTCGGTAGTGCTCGGCGTGGCGCTCCGGATCCGCGAAGGTCAGCAGCCACGAGAATCCATCAACGCGCTCGATGAACGGTGCCAGGATCAAGTGATCGTCCTCCAGGGCGCTGCCGCTCGGCGTATCGAGCGCTGACAGCACATGGTTGTAGTAGCCAGCGGCCGCGTTCTTGTTGCCGGCGACCCCCGCCGACGGCGCCTCCGCGGCCCTCGCCGACGGCGCCTCCACGGCCCTCGCCGACGGCATTTCCACGGCCCTCGCCGACGGCGTCTCCGCGGCCTCGTCGCCGGCATCGTGCGGCCAGCAGCGGCGTCGCTCGAACGGGTAGGTCGGGAGCCGGAGCCGCCGCGCCGGCGACCCGTCGGCCAGACGGAGCCAGTCGATCGCCGCCCCCTTCACGAAGCGCCGGGCAGCCTCCTCGAGGTCCCGCGGCGTGGAGCCCACGGCGGCCGCGCCATTTCCGTCAGCGCCGGCCGCGCTCCCCACGAACGTCGGGCACGCGGGCCGCTGGCCGGACGCGAGGGCGTCGAGCGCCGCCGCGAGCTGCTCCTTGCTCTCGACGATCAGCGCGAGCCGCTCGACGAAGTGCTCCCGCCCGGTCTGGAGGGTCCACGCAAGATCGCCGAGCCGGACCGGCTCCGCGCCGGTGGCCGCCTCGGAGGCGAGGAACCGCTGGAGCCGGCGCACCTGCTCGACGAGGCCATCGCGCGTCCGCGCGGTCAGGGGCACGAGCTCCGCTCGACGAGCGCGTTCGCTCAGCTCGGCGAACGCCTGGGGCGGCCGCACCTCGGCTTCCATGACGACGTGCGCGATCGTGCCGCCCACGCCCACGGAGCTGATCGCAGCGCGGCGCACCAGGCGGCCCTCTCCGGCGCCGTCGGTGACCCGCACGGGCCCCCAGGGCGTCGGCTCGGTCGGCAAGGTGAGCGTCGAGCGCGCAAGGTTGACCTCGGGGTTGAGGCGGTCGGGGAGGCGCACCGGCGCGATGCGCCCGTGCCGCATCTGCAGGAGCACCGCCGTGAGCTGCGCGACCCCGGATGCCCCCTCGGAGTGGCCGAGGTACCCGCTCAGCGCGCTGACCGAGCACCTGGGCCCCTGGGCCCCGCTCCTGCCCCCGTACACCTGATCCAGGGCCACCCACTCCGCGGCGTCGGCCAGGGCGGAGCCGGTCGCCTGCACCTCGACGAGGCCGACGGTGCTCGGATCCACGGAGCCGCGCGCCAGCGCCTCGGCCGCCACCGCGGCTTGCTCCTTCGGCGAGGGCAGCGAGGCGCCGCTCCCCTTGCCCTTGTGCCGGACGGCGGACCCGAGGATGACGGCGTGGATCGGATCGCCATCGCGGAGCGCATCGCGCAGCGGCTTCAGCACGACGACGCCGACGCCCTCGCCGGGGATGAACCCGTCGCCGTCGGCCGAGTACACGCCGCGGTTCGGCCGCGTGCCGAGCAGCCTCGCCCGGCGCAGGTTCGCGAACTTCGAGGGGTGCAGGTACATGTTCGCGCCGCCGACGAGGGCGGCCTCGCAGTCCCCCGCACGGATGCTCTGGCAGGCGAGGTGGAAGGCCACGAGCGACGACGAGCACGCCGTGTCGACCGCGAAGCTCGGCCCCAGCAGGTCGAAGAAGATGGACAGGCGGTTCGCGATCCGGAAGTGGGCACCGTCGAGCGCGGGCGCCCCACGGTGGTCGTGCTCGCGCGTGAGCAGCGGGTAGGTGTGCGTCGTCATCCCCACGAACACGCCGACCGCTCGGCCTCGCAGGCTGGAAGGACGAATGGCAGCGTCTTCCAGCGCCTCCCAGGCGGTCTCCAGGAGCAGCCGCTCCTCGGGGCTGGCCTGCTCGGCCTCGAGGGGCGTCATCTGGAAGAACAGCGGATCGAAGCGATCCACCCCGTCGAGGAACCCGCCCGAGGCGCTGGACCCGTCGGCCGTGCGCCACCGGTCCGCGGGAACGGTCGTGATCCCGCTCTGCCCGGCGAGGAGGCGCGGCCACATCTCCCCGGGGTTGCGCGCGCCAGGGTAGCGGCCCGCGACCCCGATGATGGCGATCGCATCGTCGCGCGAGGTCGTGGCTGACGCCGGCGCCCTGCGCGCCTCGGACCGCACACCTTGCTCGCGGTCCTGGCGATCCTGGCGCTCGACGGGGGTCGCGCCTTGACGTTCCGGGATGCTCGCCTGGCGCGCTCTCCCGGCATCTTCGCCGGGCTCGGCATGGCCGATCGCGCCGTAGCGATCCCGGAGAACTGCCTGGACCCGCTCGGGGTACTCCGTGAGCAGGAACGACGCGAGCGCCTGCACGCTCGGATAGGCCAGCACGGTGGTCGGCGAGATCTCGGCGATGTCCTCCTCGAGCCGGGCCTTGAGGTGGCCGAGGACGATGGAGTCGAAGCCGTAGTCGGCAAAAGGCACGGTCGGCTCGATGGTCTCCCTGGGCCTACCCGTCACCTGGGCGATGAGGTCGCAGACGTACGTCTCCGTGCGACGCTGCAGATCGCCCTCCTGGGCGCCGCCATCGCTCCGCGCGCTCGCCAGCCGCTCGCCGATCGCGGAGCCGCTGAGCAGCTCGTCGGCGCGGTCGAGGCGCCCGTACAGCACCACGATCTGGCTCGCGTCCGCGCGGAGCGCGCGCTCGAAGGCATCGATCCCGTTGGCCGTGGGCAGCTGCGCCACGCCCGTCTGGGCGCGGACATGGTCGGCGAGGGACTGCTCGACGCGCGTGCCGCCCTCCTCCCAGAGCGGCCAGTCGACGGCGAGCGACTTGCCTCGGCACAGGCCGGCGGCCCGCAGGCGCTCCCGGTAGCCCATGTACTCGTCCTGGAAGCCGGTCGCGAACACGTAGTCCGTCTGGGTCGCGCTCCCGATGAGCCCCGCGAGCGAGGAGGTCACCGCGAACCAGTCGAGCGGCTCGTTGCGCGTCTCCTCGTCGAGGAAGACGGTGCCCTGGACCTTGGGCCCGAGCACGGCCTCGATCTCGTCGGCGCGCTTGTGCGCCAGGTGACCGTCGTGGCGCACCATGGCGCAGTGCAGGACGCCGTGGATCTCCCCGAGGAACGCCCTCGCCTCGCGGAGGAGCGCCACCACGTCCTCGCGCCGCGCCACGTCGGCGCGGACGTACCGGACGTGCCTGCCAGCCCGCTGGTGCGCGGCGAGCTCGGCCAGGAGTGCGGGGTCCGGCTCCGAGCGCCCGCAGAGCACGAGGCGGGCGTCGAACCGCTCGGCGAGGTGCCGCGCGAAGAGGAGGCCGACCCCCTTGCTCCCGCCGACGACGAGGTAGGCCCCGCCCTTGCGGATCACGGGCGCGCCCTCGCGCTGCGGCGCGGACCCGCACCGGGTAAACCGCTTCGAGAGCCGGCGGCCGTCCCGGAGCCAGATCTCCGGCGCGGCGTCGCGCCTCTCCTCCCAGATCCGGTCCGCGAGCGCCTCCGGCGCGTCGAAGACGTGGACGACCCGCGCGATGACGCGCGAGCTCTCCGAGCGCAGGCTCCTCGCGAGCGCGGCGAGCGGGGCGTACAGAGGCAGGGCGGCAGGCTCCTCGCGCGACGGCTGGCGATCCACGATGAGCAGCTGGGTGGGCGCGGCCGACGCGCGGGCGAGCAGGGCCTGGCTGAGGGCCACGACGGTGTAGAGCCCCGCGTCGAGCTGGCGCCGGATCGCCCACTCGCCGCTGCCCGGCGGCGCAGCCGCAGGGCACAGCAGGATCTGCGTCGGAGCGGCCCCCCGCACCTCGAGCGCGTCGAGCAGCCTCTCCCAGTCGCCCCGTCGCTTGCCGTCGACCTCGTAACGCCCCTCCTCGAGCGCACGGAACTCGCTGCCCAGGAGGGCGTGCGTGATCTTCCAGGCCGCCTGCGGCCGCGCCAACCTGGCGCGCAGCGCCTCGGCGAAACGCCCGTCGGTATCGAGGACGAGGACGGAGCCCCCCGGCTCCGCGCCGGCTGGAGGCGGCAGAGGCGACTCCTGCCAGGCCGGTTCGAAGAGCGCGAGCTCCGCCCCGGAGGCCGGAGGAGTCCGCACGGCCCCGTCGCTCGGGGTCGCGCTCGCGGCGCCGCCCGCCGCCGGTGCGAGCGCCATCACCGCCGCCCCGGGCGTCCAAGCCTGCTCTGCCACGCCGTTCGTGGCGCTCCCCGCCGCCGGGGCGAGCGCCATCCCCGCCGCCCCAGGCGTCCAGGCTTGCTCGGCCTGGCCGTTCGCGGCGCCGCCCGTGGCCGGCGCGACCCGCCCCGCCGGCGCGGCCTCGACGCGGGCTGCGCGGATCCAGTGCCGGGTGCGCGCGAAGGGGTAGCCCGGCAGCGGCGTGCGCCGCCGGGCAGGGTCGCGCCGCAGCGCGGACGCGTCGATCGAGGCGCCGCTGACCCAGCGCCGGGCGAGCTCCTCGAGCTCCTGCGGGCTCCGCCGCTCCCCCGGATCGATGACGTCGGCCGAGGCCTTCGCCACGAAGCCAGCGAAGACGCCGGAGCCCGCCTCCCCGCGCAGCCACCCGCGCAGCCGCGCGAGGAGCTCCAGGAGATCGAAGGCCACGACGGCGAGGCGGGCGGCGAACGGCTCCCGCCCCGCCTGGAGGGTGTAGGCGACGTCCGCGGGATCGCGGTACCGGCCGGGCGCCGGGCGCTCGAGGGACGCGACCAGCGACTCGGCGTAGGCGCGCAGGCGCTCCTCGCTCATCGCCGAGAGCACGAAGAGGTACGGCCCCTGGCTGCGGCGCTCGACCGGGGGCGGCACGTACTCCTCGACGAGGACGTGGGCGTTGCTGCCGCCTGCCCCGAACGCGCTCACTCCGGCCCTGCGCGGGAGCGTCTGGCGGACGCCGTGGCGTTCCTCGGCCCTCGGTGTCCAGGCCGCGAGCTCCCGCTGGACCTGGAAAGGCACCGTCTCCCACGCGACGTTCGGGTTGAGGCGATCGGCGTGAATCGAGGGGACGAGCTGGCCGTGCTGCATCTGAAGGATGACCTTCGTGAGGCCGGCGATCCCCGCGGCGGACTCCAGGTGACCGATGTTCGACTTCACGGATCCGATGGCGCACGTCGGGCCGGCCGAGGGCTGCCCGCCAAAGGCGATCGCGAGGCCGCGGATCTCGATGGGATCGCCGAGGGCGGTGCCGGTGCCGTGGGCCTCGATGTATCCGATCGTGCTCGGATCCCAGCCGGCCACCCGGAGCGCCTCGCTCACGAGCTCTCCCTGCGCCGTCGGATTGGGGACCGTGTAGCCGTTGGACCGGCCACCATGGTTGATGCGTGACGCGACGATGGTCGCATAGATGTAGTCGCCGTCGGCGATGGCCTTGGACAGCGGCTTGAGCAGCACGGCCCCGACGCCCTCGCCCGGGACGTAGCCGTCGCCGCCCGCTCCGAAGCTCCTGCACCTCCCGTCGCTCGCTCCGAAGCCGCCCTGTCCGAGGACAAGGTATTTGTGCGCGTGCAGCGACAGGTTCACGCCGCCGACGAGCGCGGCCTCGCACTCCCCGCTCCGGATGCTGCCGATGGCCAGGTGAAGGGCCGTCAGCGACGAGGAGCACATGGTGTCGACCGCGAGGCTGGGACCGCGCAGGTCGAGCACGTGGGAGACCCGGTTTGCGATCGACGCGAACGAGGAGCCAGGCGGCGTGCCGTCCGCCCCGGGCTGGCCCCCTGTGACGAGGGGATACTCGGCGTACATCACGCCAACGAAGACACCGACCCGCGCGCCGCGCAGGCTGGCCCGCGTGTAGCCGGCATCTTCGATCGTATGCCAGGCGGTCTCGAGGAACAGCCGTTCCTGCGGATCGAGGACCTCGGCCTCCCGCGGCGTGACGGAGAAGAAGTTCGCGTCGAAGCCGTCGACGCCGTCGAGAAAGCCGCCCCAGCGCAGGTAGGTCTTCCCCGGCTTGTGGCGCGTGGGGTCGTAATAAGCGGTGTGGTCCCAGCGGTCCGCGGGGATCTCGCGGATGCAGTCCCGGCCCTCGGCGAGGTTGCGCCAGAACGCGGCCAGATCCTCCGCCATCGGGTATCGCCCGCTCACCCCGACAATGGCGATGGGCTCGTCGATCCCGCCGGGATGCGCGCGAGTCGGCCCGTCGCCCGGCGCGGACAGCGGAGCCGACGCCGCGGACACGGGGGTCGACGCCGCGGACACGGGGGTCGACGCCGAAAGCGGCGGAGCCGACGCCGCGGACGCAGGGTAGCTCGCCGCGCGCTCGGCGGCGCTCGGCGGCTCGGGCGCCCTCGGGGACAAGGCTCGGAGGCACGCGTCCCGGCGGTGCGTCGTCAGATAACGCGCCAGCTCGGCGACAGACGGGTACTCGAAAAACAAGGTCTTTGGCAGCTCGCCGAAAGTACGCTCAAGCGCTTGCGTCATGTGCATCACCATCACCGAGTCGATCCCCAGCTTGTGGAACGGCTCCCGCGCGTTGATCTCATCGGTCTGCAGATTCACTTCCACCGCGACGACCTCCTTGACGAAGCGCTCGATCGCGGCGAGCGGAACGTCATCGGCGGGCGCCTCGACCGGCGGCTGCGCCGCCCGCCGGTCATGGGCACGCCACGCTGCCCGGATCCGCGCCGCGTCGCCGTCGACGACGACGAGGTGCGGCGCGCCCAGCCTGAGCCCCTCCTCGAACGCCTCGTACCCCCGATCCGGCGTGAGCGGGACCAGCCCCGCCTCGTCCCGCAGGCGCTGCTTCGTCGCGGGGTCGACCGGCATTCCATCGACGTCCCACGCGGACCAAGCGAAGGAGACGGTCTGCCCCCACCGCTCGCCCTGCGCCCGGAGTCGCTCGCGCGCGTCGGCGAAGTAGTCGAGGAAGCTGTTCGCGTAGGCGTAATCCGCCTGGCCCGGGTTTCCTCGCACGACCGTCCATGACGAGCAGAGGGCAAAGAAATCCAGCCGATCCTCGCGCGTCGCCTCGTCGAGGTGCAGGGCGCCGAGGATCTTCGGGGCGAGCACCGCCATCATCTCGGCCGGCGTCTTCCGGAGGAAGAGGCTGTCGCGGATCGTGCCTGCCGCGTGCACGACGCCGTCGACGGATCCGAACCGGGCCCGGGCCGCGTCGATGAGCTGCCGTACCGCCGTGCCATCGCGCACGTCGGCGGGGACGTAGATCGCCTCGCCTCCCCGCGCCCGGAGCGCAGCGAGGGCCCGCTCGACGCGCTCGTCGACCGGCGATCGGCCGCAGAGGACGAGGCGCGCCTCGTGCCGCTCCGCGAGCCGCTGCGCGAGCGCGCTAGCGATGCCGCCGAGGCCGCCCGTGATGACGTACACGCCCCGGTGCTTGAGGAGCGACCGCGAGACCGGATCGGACTGCGCCTCCTCCCAGGTGCGTGCGCGCCGGGTCCCCGCGCGGTGCGAGACCGTGCGCTCCTCGTCCGGGGCCGCGGCCTCGCGCAGCAGCAGCGCCGCGGCTTCCTCCGCGCTGACCGCGGAGGGCAAGGCCACCACGCCGAGGCGCAGGCGGGGATCTTCGAGCGCCACGCACTTGCCGAGCTCGCCGAAGGCGGCGACCTGCGGGGAGAGCCCCTCCCGGGCGCCCTGGATCGCGCAAAGGACGCGGACGCTCTCGGATCCGGTGGCCACCAGCGCGCGGCACACCAGGACCACGGACGAGAAGTCCGCTTCGAGCCACGCTTCGGCCGTGGCGGCGTCGAGGCGGGGGCTGTCGTCCCAGCGGAACAGGACGATGCGGGGCGTCTGCCCGCGCTTCGCCTGCTCGACGAGCAACGCGCGGAAGTCCTCCTCGTGCGTCGGCCTCACGATCCACGCGTCATCGCCCTGCCGGCAGGCGTCGCCCGGCAGGACCAGGGTCGCGGAGCACCCGCGCGCCCGGAGCGCGCGGGCCAGCCGATCGTCGCGGTCGAAGACGAGCACCTCGCCGGCCGGCGTCTCCGCCGACGGCGCGGCCAACGGCGCCGGGCGCCACACGGGGCAGAGGAAGAGTCGGTCCAGCGCCGGGTCGGCGGGAGGGCGCCCGGCGCGCGCCGACGCGAGCGGCGGGCGCGCGATCGAGCGCAGCGCCGGATCGAGCCGCCGCACCTCGAAGTCCTCCACCGAGAGCAGGAGGCGGCCCTCGGCGTCCGCCATCCGGATACGGAATTTCAAGGCGTCGCCCTCTCGGCCGCCGCCCTGAGGCCCGGCGAACGTGACGTGCGCCGCGCACGACCGTGGCCACGGCGTCGCCCACGCCGCCTCCGCGATGGAGAACGGGACGTACAGGGCTGGCTCCGCGCCGAGCTCCTCGACCAGCGGGGCGATCGCCTGCAGCGCGCCGTCGAGCAACGCGGGGTGCAGCAGGAGCCGCGCGTCCTCCACCGCCTCCGCCGAAGGGAGCGACAGCTCGGCCAGCACCTCGCCCGGGCCGCGGAACAGGCGCCGGATGACCCGGAGGGTGGAGCCGATGGCGAGCCCGGCGTCCTGGAAACGCCCGTAGCAGGCGTCCTCTCCGATGATCTCAGGGCAGCGCGCGCGGATGGCGTCGAGGTCGACGCCCGCGCCCGTCTCGAGGGCGCCCTCGAGGTCCCCGGACGACAGCGAGCCTCGGGCGTGCACGCAGCGATCGCCGGCGGGCCCCGTCGTGTACAGCTCCGCCTCGACGAGGGTGCCGGCGGCGGTGAGCCGCGTCCGCAGCTCGACGGGCTCGGCCGCGACGACGAGCGGCGAAGACCACCTGAACGACCGGGCGCCCTGCGCCCGCATGCCGGCGTGCTCCGAGGCTGCGCGGGCGATCTCGAGGAAGGCCGCCCCGGGCAGCATCCCCTGGCCGGCGACGTGGTGGTCGCGGATGAAGCGCGACCGAGCGTCGAGCCGGGTCACGAACTCGCAGGCCGAGATCGTCGAGGCGTTCTCGTCGAGCAGCGGGTGCAGGCGCGCGCCCGCGGGGGCCACGCCGCGGCCGCCGGCCCGCTGCTCGACCCAGTACCTCGTCCTGGCGAACGGGTAGGCCGGCAGGGAGAGCATGCGACGCCCGCGGCTCTCGGGCAGCAGGGCGAAGTCGACGTCCGCGCCCTTGACCCAGAGCTCGGCCAGCCGCGCGCGCTGGCCCTTGGCGAGGAGGCTCTCGATGAGCACGCGGAGATCGTCGTTGTCGAAGGGGAGGGCGTCCCCCTCGACGAGGACGTGGGAGAGGGTGTTGCTCGCGCCGCCCTCGCCGCGCGAGAAGCGCGAGAGCGCGTCGCGGAGCTCCTCCAGAGAGCTCGCGAGCACGACGAGGCGCGCTTCCATCGCGTCGCGCCCGACCTGGAGCGTGTAGGCGATGTCGGCCAGCTCGGGCCTCGATCCCGCCTCCGGTCCCTCGGCGAGGCGTCCATCGAGCCACGCAGCCAGGTTTGTGGCGTGAGCCCGGAGCCGGTCCTCGTTCCTGGCGGACAGGGGGACGATCGCCGGCAAGGGCGGCGAGAACGCTGCGGATTCGGTCGCCTGGGCGCTGGGGACGAGCTCCTCGACGATGACGTGCGCGTTGGCGCCTCCGGCGCCGAAGGAGCTGATCCCGGCGCGGCGCGGGACCACGCGGCGCGCCTCCCCCTCCTCGACGACGGGCTGCTGCCACGGGCAGGCCTCGCGCTGGAGATAGAACGGCGTGCGCTCGAACTGGATCCGCGGGTTCGGCGGATCGGCGTGCAGCGTGGGCACGAGCTGCTGGTGCCGCATCATCAGGATCACCTTCGTGAGCCCGACGATGCCCGCCGCGGACTCGAGGTGCCCGACGTTCGACTTCACCGTGCCGATGGCGCAGTAGCCGCGCGCGTCGGTCGAGCGCCGGTACGCCTCGGCGAGGCCGGCGATCTCGATGGGATCGCCGAGGTCGGTGCCGGTGCCGTGCGCCTCCACGTAGCTCACCGTGCGGGCGTCGACGCCCGTCGCCTCGAGCGCGTCCGCGACGGCGCGCGCCTGGGCGCGCGGGTTCGGCACGGTGTACCCGCTGGTCCTGCCCCCCGCGCTGAGCGCCGAGCCCAGGATGACCGCCTCGATGCGATCGCCGTCCTCCAGGCTCTTCCAGAGCGGCTTGAGGAGCACCGCGCCCACCCCTTCGCCGTCGATGAAGCCGTCGGCCCCGACGCCGAAGCTCTTCGAGCAGCGGCCGCGGGAGAGCATGTTCATCGCGTGGAGGCGCATGAGGTGGAGCGGGTGGAGCACCAGGTTCACGCCGCCGGCGATGGCCATCGCGCACTCGCCGCGGCGCAGGCTCTCGCAGGCGAGGTGCACGGCCGTGAGCGACGACGAGCAGGCGGTGTCGACCGCGATGCTCGGGCCGTAGAGGTCGAAGACGTAGGAGACCCGGTTGGCGATCGACCAGAAGGACGCGAGGCCGTCCGAGGCCGCGTCGCGCGCGCCGGGGTCGCCGCCGACGAGCTCGTAATGGGCGTTCATCACCCCGACGAAGACGCCGACGCGCCCGCCCAGCGCCTCGATCCTGCGGCGGGGGTAGCCCGCATCCTCGAAGAGCGACCACGCGGTCTCGAGGAACAGCCGCTCCTGCGGGTCCATGCGGGCGGCCTCCCGCGGCGAGATGTGGAAGAGGCGCGCGTCGAAGGCGTCGATCGCGTCGAGGAAGCCGCCGTACGGGGCGATCACGTCGCCGGAGGCCTCCCCCGGGGCGAGGCGCTGCCACCACGACCGCCGGTCCTCGGGAAGCTGCCGGATGCAGTCCCTCCCGGCCTTGAGGTTGTCCCAGAAGGCGTCGAGATCCGCGGCCAGGGGATACCGGCCGCTCATGCCGATGACCGCGATCGGCTCGTTCCGGCCTGCCGTCGGCCCGGCCGCTCGAGAGACGGCCCCCTCGCTCGGGAGGGGCTCGAACCTGTGCGCGGGCGACGGCGCCGCGACGGCCGGACGCGGCGGCGCTTCCTTGTGCGACGGCGGCGCCAGCTCCTGCGGTGGCGACGAGGAGGCGACGCCGCTCACGCCGAGCAGCTCCCCGAGCCGGATCGCATGGTGGGCGCAGAGGTGATCGGCCAGGGCCTCGATCGTCTGCAGCTCGAACAGCAGGCTCGAGGAGAGCGGCCCGAAATCCTTCTCGAGCTCCTTCATCAGCTGGAGCACGAGGAGCGAGTCGATGCCGTAGCGCTCGAAGCGAGCCTTCGGATCGATGCGCTCCGCGCGGAGGCGCAGGGGCCCGGAGAAGACCTGCCGGAGGTAGTCGATCGCGCGCTCGCGCAGCCCGTGCGCCGCGGCGGGCGCCACCGCATCCGGCGCTCGCGGCCCCTGCGCCGGCGGCGCAGCGAGGTCGCGATGGCCCGGCGCCGCGGCCTGGACGGCCGCCGGCTCTCTGCCCGGGAGGGCGCGAAAGGAGACGCCGCGGACCCTGGCGAGGATCTCCCCGTCCGGACCGATGACGGCGACGTAGAACCGATCCGACCCCGAGGCCCGGACATAGGCGAAGCCGCGCAGCTCGAGGCGCGACGACACCTCGATGGCCTCCATGGCCACGGGGACGCGCGGCCCGCGCCCGTCCTCTTCGCGCTGAGCGAGGAGCCCGGCCACCGCCTGGATGGCAGCGTCGATGACCATGGGAGGCAGCCGGTAGGGCGCGGCCTCGCGCCCTACCTCCGCCGGGAACGCGAGCTCGGCCAGCGCCTCGCCGTCGCCGACCGACAGGCGCGCGATGCCGCGGAAGCAGGGGCCGTACTCGACCCCGGCCGCTCCGAAGCGCTGGTAGAGATCGTCCCCCTCGACGACGACGCGCGTGCACCGCGCCCGGATGGCCTCGATCTCCAGGCGAGAGGAAGCGCCAGCGCCGGCCGGCGCGCCGACGGAGAGGAGCCCGCGCGCGTGCTCGACGGGCTGATCCTCGGTCCCGCTCTCGACGCGGAACGCGAGGCGGTCGCCTGCCTGCGTGAGGGGGACGCGGATCTCGCGCTCCGCGTCGACCCAGCAGACGTGCGAGAGGACGAGGTCCTCGACGGTGATCGATCCCGCGTCGATGCCCTCGCCGAGCGAGGCAGCCGCGGCGATCGCCAGCTCTGCGTAGACGATCCCTGCCACGGCGGGGCGCCCGCCGACGCGGTGATCGCGCGCCAGGGGGTCCGTGGGGCGCAGGATCTTGCGGAAGACGCCCCCGCTCCGCCGGAGATCCGGCGCAGGATCGGCCCCGCCGAGCGCGCGGCCCGGCGTCCGGGCGGGCCCGGCCGTCACGCTCGGCGTCCGGGTGGACCCGGCCGTCACGCCCTGCGTCCAGGCGTGCCCGGTCGTCACGTCGACAGGCTGCGCCGAGGCCCAGTACCGCTCCCGCGCGAACGGGTAGTGGGGCAGCGACAGCAGCGGCGCCCGCTCGCTGATCACGTCCCGCCACGCGACGTCGAGCCCACCCGCCCAGGCGCGCCCGAGCTCGTCGAGGCGCCCCTGCCGGAGGAGGCCCTCGGCGTGTCGCTCCGGGCCCTCGGCGTCGAGCGCAGCGCGCCGCTCGTCGCCGGACAGCGCCCCCGTGAAGAGGCCCTCGGCCTCGGAGCCACGCGCGAGGTAGCGCTCGAGGCGGTCGATCACGTCGTCGACCGAGGTGGCGACGAAGGCCAGCCGGTGATCGAGCGCCTCACGCCCGACCTGGAGGGTGTAGGCGAGGCTCGCGAGGAACGTCGTCGGATCGCCGGCCCCCTCGCCGCGCGCGGCCTCTCGGACGAAGCGCAGGATCCGCCCCGCGAGCTCGGACAGCTGCGGCGCCGTGGCCGCCGACAGCAGCATGAGGCGCGGGCCGGGAGCGAACGCGGGCGCCTGCGGCGGCCTGTACTCCTCGAGGATCAGGTGCGCGTTGGAGCCGCCGGCGCCGAAGGAGCTCACCGCCGCGCGCCGCGGCTCCTCGCGCGCGACGCCGTCGACGACGGTTACGCGGGCCTTCCAGGGCTGAGCCTCCTGCTGGACGAAGAAGGGGGAGCGCTCGAAATCGATCTTGGGGTTCGTGCGGGACGCGTGCAGCGAGGGCGCCAGCTCGCCGTGCTTGAGCTGGAGCAGGACCTTGGTGAGGCCGGCGATGCCGGCGGCCGACTCGAGGTGCCCGATGTTCGTCTTCGCGCTCCCGATGGCGCAGAACCCGACGGCGTCGGTGAAGCGCCGGTAGGCGCGCGTGAGCCCCGCGATCTCGATCGGGTCGCCGAGGTCGGTCCCGGTGCCGTGCGCCTCGATGTAGCTGATCGCGCGGGGATCGACGCCGGACTTCTCCAGCGCCTCGACGATGACCTCGGCCTGCGCGGTCGGGTTGGGGACCGTGTAGCCGCTCGTCTTGCCCCCGGCGTTGATGGCCGAGCCCCTGATCACCGCGTGGATGCGGTCGCCGTCGAGGACCGCGTCCACGAGCGGCTTCAGCAGCACCGCGCCCACGCCCTCGCCGTCGACGAAGCCGTCCGCGCCCGCGCCGAACGCCTTGGCTCGCCCTTCGGCGGAGAGCATCCGCATGCGGCTCAGGCGCATGTAGTGCAGCGGGTGCAGGATGAGGTTGACGCCCCCGGCGAGGGCGACCCGGCACTCGCCCGCGGCGAGGCTCTGGCAGGCCAGGTGGATCGCGGTGAGAGACGAGGAGCAGGCCGTGTCGACCGCGACGCTCGGGCCGGTGAAATCGAAGCAATACGAGACCCGGTTGGCGACGGCGTGGAAATCGGAGAACGCGAGCACCTCGGCGCCGCGCGCGAACGCCTCGGCGCTGAGCCGGCCGTAATTGCCGTTCATCACGCCGACGAACACGCCCACCTTGCCGGACCTCGACAGGTCCTTGCGCGTGTAGCCGGCGTCCGAGAGCGTCTCCCAGGCGATCTCGAGGAAGAGGCGCTCCTGAGGATCCATCGCCTCGGCCTCGCGCGGCGAGATGCTGAACAGCAGAGGATCGAAGAGGTCGACGCCCTCGAGGAACCCGCCGCGTTTCGTGTAGTAGCGGCCCAGCGCATCCGGATCGGGATCGAGGTAACGATCCGCCTCCCAGCGCTCGGCGGGGATCTCGCCGATGCAGCTCGCGCCGCTGCGCAGGCGCATCCAGAAGGTCTCCAGGTCGGGCGCCTCGGGGTACCGGCCCGCCACCCCGATGATGGCGACGGCCATGGGCGCACGCCCGTTCGACCGCTGCTCAAGCAGCTCAGCGAGAAGTTCGCGCTTGTGATCCATGTCGTGATCTTTCACCAGCGTGAGCGTCCCCCGTTCAGGGTGGGATTCATGTGGATGAGGTTGTTGAGGAGGTTCTCGACCTGCTGATCCGAGAGCTGCGCGATCCGCCGGCGCACGTCGCCGCCGGGCGCCGCGGCGGCCCTGGCGTCATGGCCACCGTTGTCGCGAGGCGCCGGCGGGGTCGCGTCCGCGCGCGCTCCGCGCCCCGGGTCGGCCGCCCCCTCGTGCGCTGCGGCCGCTCCGCTCGACGTCGGGCCGAGCACCCGCGCGAGCGCGCCGCGGTGCTCCGCCAGAAGGTACGCCGACAGGCGCTCTGCGGTGTTGTGCTCGAAGAGCATCGTCGCCGGCAGCGGGCCCAGATCGCGCTCGAACCGGGCGTTGATCTCCTGGCTGATGAGCGAGTCGATCCCGTAGCGCTCGAGGGTCGCGTCGGGCCGGATCTTGGCCCCGTCGCTCTTCAGGACCTCCCCGAGCACGCGGGTGACGTACTCGAGCGCGCGCCCGTGAAGATCCTTGTCCGAGGCCGAAGCTAGAGCGGCCGGTCGGGCCGGCTCCCCGGAGGGCTCGGACGCACGGGTCGCCGCCGCAGGCGCCGTGGCGGGCCGAGCCACGTCCTGCCGCGGTGACGCCGCATCGCGCTCGGAGACGAGGACGACCTGGGCGGCGTCCTCGGGGCGCACGCCCGGGAGCGCGAGCGCCCGCGTGGCCGAGAAGCCGCTCTCTCCGAGGACGCGCTCCCACCCGGCCACGCTCAGGAGCGGCGCCCAGGGTAGTCGCTCGTCCTCGTAGAGCCACCAGCCGCCCGTCAGGCCGAAGGTCAGCGTGGCGAAGTCCCGGCGCCGGCAGCCCTCGTTCAGCACCAGCAGCCCGCCGGGCTGGAGCAGCGCGCGGATCTCGCCGAGCGTCCTGCCGATGCGGCGGGTCGCGTGGATGGCGTTGCTGGCGAGCACCACGTCGACCGTGCCCAGCGGCACGACGGACGTCTGGCTCGCCCGCTCGGCGTCGACGACCTCGAACTCCACGAACGGATAGGTGGCGGCGAAGCGGGAGCGCCCGAACTCCGCGAAGCCGCGCGAGACGTCGGTGTAGAGGTACCGGACGCGCGCGGCGTGCGGCTTCAGGGCCTCGAGGACGAAGGCGGTCGTGCCCCCGGTGCCGGCCCCCACCTCGAGGATGCGGACGGTCGCCGAGGGATCGTCGGCGAGCCGCGCCCGGACGTAGGCCTCGACGACGCTCGCCGTGACGCGGTTGAAGTAGTCGATGACCGCGTTGCCCCGGTAGATGCCCTCGACGCGCTGCATCCCTCCCCCGGGGAAGAGCACCGCCATGTGATCCTTCTCGCCGCTCACGACGCCCGGGAACGCGTCCACGCAGACCTCGAGCAGCGAGACCGCGGCGCCGGCCTCCGGGTGCTCCTCGAGGATGCGCGCGCGCGCCTCTTCGAGGCGGGGCTCGGCCTCGTCCGGGGCGCGCAAGACCTCCACGGCGTCGCCGGCGAGGCGCAGGTAACCGGCGCGCGCGAGCACGTCGAGCGACGCGTCGACCAGCCGGCGGTAGCCGTCCAGCACGCGCAGCCGACGGCGGAGCTCATCGCGGCCGAGGCGCGCCGGGCCGGGGGGCAGGGCGCCCGCCCGCACCAGGGTCTCCCGCAGCATGCGCGCCGTGAGGCGGTCGATGGCGGTCGCGGCGGATTCGTAGTGCTGGACGACCCCGGCCTCGATGCCGGGGAGCACGGCCCGCTCGACGACCCTGTCCACCCAGGGCGGGGGGGCGGCGGGCTCGCCGCCGCCGCCGTGGCCTTCGCTGCCGTCGCCCTGGAGGAGGTCGGGGCGCTCGCTGATCCTCCTGTCGGCCCGGATCGCCATCACCTGGACGAGGTCGTGGGCCAGGATGCGGCGGAACGCCTCCACGCCCTCCTCGGGGCGGATGGAGCCGATGCCCATGGCCGCCATGCGCGTCGCGACCTCGGCGTTCGCGACGATGCCCACGGTGCCCCAGTAGCCCCAGTTGATGATCCGGACGGGGAACGGCGCGCGGCGCGCGGTGGCGTGCGCGAAGGCGTCCTCGAAGGTCGACGCGGCGGCGTAGTTGCCCTGCCCGGCGCTGCCCGCGAACGACTGCGCCGAGGAGAAGAAGGCGAGGAAGTCGAGCGCCTCCCCCGCGAGCGCCTCGACGAGGTTCACCGCGCCGTCGACCTTGGGGCCGAGCACCGCGCGGAGCTCGCCCTCGGTCATCCGGAGCAGGGATCGATCCTCGAGCACGATCGCCGAGTGAACGGCCCCGTCGATCCGCCCGAATCGCTGCCGCGCGGCCTGGACCGCCCCGTCCATCGCGCGCCGGTCGGTCGCGTCGACCTGGAGGTAGAGCACCTCGCCGCCCGCGCGGCGGATCTCGTCCATGTCACGGCGCCGCTCGTCGTCGAGGGGGCTCCGCCCGAGCCACACGAGCCGCGCGGAGAAGCGCGCCGCGAGGTCGCGGCTCAGCGCGAGGCCGATCCCCTTGGCGCCGCCGATGATGAGGTAGACGCCCCCGCGCCGGAGCGGCGCTTCGGGCCGCGGCGCCAGCGTGACCTTCTCGATGACGCGAACGAAGCGCCGGCCGTCGCGCACGGCCACGTCCTCGCCTCCCCGCTGGCGAGGCTCGCGCAGGAGCGCGGCCAGGAGCGCTCCCCACGCGTCCGGCCCCGCCCCGGGCCGCGCGCCCTCGAGGCTGACGTCCACGCACGACACGTCCCACCCGGAGAACTCCTTGGCGATGGCCTTGGTGAGCCCGTGGACCCCTGCGGCGCGGGCGTCGAGCGCCTCCTTGCCGGTCACCGGGTGCACGTCGTTGGTCGCCACCACGAGGCGCAGGGGCTCGCGCTGGAGGCCTGCGTCGATGAGCCCCTTGATCAGACGGAAGAGGGCGATGACGCTCCGCTCCTGGACGTCGCGGAGGTCCCCGGCGCTCCTGCCGGTGGGCAGGAGGCTCGCCAGGAAGTAGATGCAGTCGATGCTCCCGGCGCGGGTGAGCAGATCCTCGAGCGCGGCGGTGTACCCTTTCGGATCCTCCGCCGGGATCTCGACGGAATCGGGCGCCCGCCGGCGGTGGCGGGCGCCGACCACCACCTCGGCGATGGCAGCGCCCGGGTGGAGCGCGGCGACGCCCTCCTTGAGCCCGAGGCGCTCGTCGGCGTGGATGACGAGGACGCTCCGCATCGCGGCGCGCTGCTGGGGCAGCGCCGCGCCGTAGGGCTGCTCGACCCACCGTGGCGTATAGAAGAAATCGGCGAGGGGATCGCGCCACGGCCGCAGCGAGACGTCCCGCAGCACGGCGCACACCTCTCCCGCGAGGTCGAGCAGCGTGACGTGGAACCGTCGCTCCCCCGCCAGCTCGAGGTAGGAGAAGCCGCCCGCGCCCACGGGCCGGTAGACCTCGACCTCTTCCGCCGAGAAGGGCAGCAGCGCCTGCTCTTCCTGTCCATCCAGCACGAAGCCGGCGATCGCCTGCAGCGCTGCGTCCGCGAGCGCCGGGTCGAGCCGATAGCGTTCATGGCCCTTGGCCTCTGCCGGCAGCCGCAGGACGCCGAGCGCCTCGCGGCGGTTGCCGGAGACCTCCGCGAGCGCCTGGTAATCGCCCTGGTACACGATACCGAGCCCCGCGTACTGCGCGTAGACCTCGTCGTGGGCGAGGCGGCGCGCGCAACGCCTGCGGATGCTGTCGAGGTCCACGCCGCGCGGCGGCGCCGGGTCGGCCGGGCACAGGTCTCCCTGGGCGTGGACCTGGCGCGCCTCGGGCCTGCCGCTGGTCACCTCGAAGCGGATCTGGCCCTTGTCGTCGCGCAGGCGCACCTGCACCTCGACCAGATCCCCGACGGCGAGGGGGCGGAGCCAGCGCACCCGCCTGAGGGCCCACGCCGCCTCGTCGCCGGTGGCCGCCAGCGCCGCGAGGACGAGCTCGAGGTACGCGACCGCGGGCAGGATGGCCTGGCCCTGCACCCGATGGTCGCGCACGACCGGGTCGTCGGGCGAGAAGGTCTTTCGAAACACGAGACCCTCGCCCAGGCTGCCCCGCCAGTCGGCGCCGTCGAGGAGCGGGTGGGAGCCGGCATGCGCCACGGGCGCGCTGCTCCTCTGCTGCTCCTCGTCGTCGATCCAGTAGCGCTCCCCCTGGAAGGGGTACGTCGGGAGAGAGGTGCGGAGCGCGTCCTCGTCCGCGAAGAGGGCCTCCCAGTCCGGGTCGTACCCGCCGACGTAGGCCTCGGCCATCTCGAGCAACGCCTGGCGGCGCCTGTCCTCGGAGCCCCCGGCGCGAGCGCACGCGTCCTGCGCGCGCGCCCCCCGCGCGCGCGCCTCGCGCACCGTCGCGTGGTCCGAGGGCACTTCGCCCCGGCGCGCGTGCGGCTGGGCCTTGCCCGCCAGCGCGGCCTCGAGCGACGCCCTGAGCTCGCCGGGGTCGCGCACCACGAAGGCGCTGCGGAGCTCGAAATGGCTGCGCCCGGCGCCCAGGGTGAAGCTGACGTCGCCGAGCCACAGGTCGTCGCCCTGCCTGCCGAGCCACCCGAGCAGCTCCTCGATCCGCCTCCGAAGAGCAGCCTCGTCCTTCGCGGAGAGGACGACGAGGTGCGGGCGCGAGCGCGCGCCGCGCCGCTCGGGCGCCGGCGGCTCTGCGAGGACCGCGTGCGCGTTGGTGCCGCTGAACCCGAACGAGCTGAGGGCGGCGAGCCGCGGGCCGCCACCGCGCCGCTCCCAGGGCGTGAGCGCCGTGTTGACGTAGAACGGGCTGCTCCCGAAATCGATGTGCGGGTTCGGCGCGTCGAAGTGCAGCGACGGCGGGATCTGCCGGTGGCGCATCGAGAGCGCCACCTTGATCACCGACGCGACGCCGGCGGCCATGTTCGCGTGCCCGATGTTGGTCTTGACCGAGCCAATCGGGCAGCGCGCCCGCTCGTCGCTGTACGCCGGGAACGCATCCTTGAGCGCCTTCAGCTCGATGGGGTCGCCGAGCGGCGTCCCGGTCCCGTGCGCCTCCACGTACGAGATCTGGTCGGGGTCGATCCCGGCGCGGCGGTAGACCTCGAGCTCGAGCGCGGTCTGGGAGCGCGCGCTCGGCGCCGAGATGCCGTTCGTCTTGCCGTCCTGGTTCGCGCCGACCGCCTTGATGACCGCGTGGATGTGATCCCGGTCGGCGAGCGCGCGCGCGAGGGGCTTGAGCACGACGACGCCCACCCCCTCGCTCATCACGATGCCGTCGGCCGCGCCGCTGAACGTCGCGCATTTGCCGGACGGCGAGAGCACCGAGGCGTTGCTCGAGACGATGAGGAAGTCGGGGGAGAGCATCAGGGTGACCCCGCCCGCGATCGCCATGGTGCATTCGCCCGCGAGCAGGCTCTGACAGGCGAGCCAGATGGCAACGAGGGACGACGAGCAGGCCGTGTCCACTGCGATGGCCGGGCCCTTGAGGTCGAGGTGATAGGCGATGCGCGCGGCGAGGACGCTGTTCGACAGGCCGGTCAGCGCGTGCCCCGTCTTCCGCCCGCGCGCCCGCTCCACGTAGTCGCGCGCGCTGGCGCCGACGAACACACCGCACCGGCTGCCGGCCAGGCGGCGATCCGAGTAGCCGGCGTCCTCCAGCGCCTTCCAGGACTCCTCGAGGAAGAGCCGCTGCTCAGGGGCCATCATCTCGGCCTCCTTCGGGGAGACGTGGAAGAACTCGGCGTCGAACCGGTCGATGTCCGTGAGGAAGCCGCCCCACTTGCAGTAGGTCCGGCCGGCTGCGCGGGGATCCGGATCGAACACCCTCGCCACGTCGAAGCGCTCGGGGGGCACCTCCGTGACGCTGTCGACCCCGTGGGCGAGGTTGTCCCAGAACCGATCGAGATCGGGGGCGCCGGGGAAGCGCCCGGACATGCCGATGATCGCGACGTCCTCGGCCATGGTCACCGTGGCGCCTCCGCCGATGGAGGCGGCGCGCTCAGCGGCCGTGCGCTCCAGGGACACGGCGTTCACCGCCGCCACGCGCGCGTGTCCCACGTCGACGTCGGCCGCGTCCGCCGCGGGCGCGGCCGCCGCCGGCGCTGCCGCGGGCGCTGCCGCCGCCGGCGCTGCCGCGGGCGCGGCCGCCGCCGGCGCTGCCGCCGTGGCCGGAGCGGGCGGCGGCGCGCTGGCGCTCCGAGCCGGCTCCACCGGGGCAGCCTGCTCGGACGAGGCGACCGCGCGCGAAGCAGCCGGCGTTGCCGATCCCTGCCCTGAGAGCTCCCCCGGCAGCGGGCGTCCCGCCTTGACGAGCTCGGCCTGGACCCGCTCGGCCAGCGCGTTCAGCGTCGGGTGGTCGTAGAGCGCGATCGCCTCGAGGTTCAGGCCGAAGGTGCGGTTGATGTCGCGAATGATCTCGACGCCGCTGATGGAATCGACCCCCATCTCCTGGAACGGCAGATCTGCGTCGACCTCGTCCTCGATCTGGAGAGCGTCGGACAGAACGCCCCGGAGCCGGCGGAGGATGGCGGAGATCGCGTCGGCGGCCGCGACCGGCGCGGGGGGAGCCGCGGACGCCGGCGCCGGCGCGGCGGCCGCTGCGGCGCGCGGCGCGCTGGCCTCAGCCGCCTGCCGCGCGGGGGCGGACGCCTGTACGGCGACGGATTCGCCGACGGGGCGTTGCTCGAGCGTGCGCGCCGCGCTGGCGTACGAGGTGCCCTCGCGGCCCGGATCGACCGGCTCGGCCCCGAGGACGCCAGCGCCGCCGGCGCCGAGCGTCGGCGCGCTGGTGTGCTGGGCGCCGGCGGTTGCCCCGCGCGTCGCCGGCTGCCCCGCGGCGGCGACCGGCTGCAGGCTCGCTTTCGCGAAGTGCTCGCGGATGCGGTCGCGCACCTCGGGGATCGCGAAGGTCTGCCTGTGCATCTCGATCTCGGCAGCGATCACGCGGGGGAGCGCGGCGAGCGTGCGGCCGGCGAGCTCTTGCTTGAGGATGACGAGGGACTCCCTCGGCTTGTCGGCCAGCCGGCGCGCGATGGCGAGCGCCTCCGCGTGGACCTCGGCGGCGGGGCGGAAGATCGGAGAGGAGCGCCGCTCCTTCAGCTCCCGCCCGGTGAACGAGCGCGCGACGTACATCATCTCCGTCGCGAGCGGGTTCCCGAAGCGCTCGGCGAGGATGAACGTGGCGCCGAGCCCCGGCGTGAAGCCGTAGCTCATGAAATTCGCGCCGTAGACCGCCTCCTCGGCCATCACGACGATGTCGGCGTAGAGGCCGAAGCAGAGGCCCGCGCCGAGCGCGTGCCCCTGCATCGCGGCGATCACTGGGACCTCGCAGCGCAGCAGCCCCTCGTAGAGGAACGGCAGATCGGAGTACTTCGCGTTCCCGTCCGCGATGTCGATCAAGCCCTCCTCGGTGCCGCCCATCATGAAGACATTGCCCCCGCCCGTGAGGACCACGGCCTTGATGTCGGTGCGGCCCTGGATCTCGCGGAAGCGCGCCAGCAGGCCGAGGACGAGGCCCTCCGAGAACATGTTGCGGTGGGCCACGTCGTTCATCTCGATCCATGCGATCGAGCCGTCGACGATCTGCAGCGTCACCTCGTCGCCCTGGTAGGACCACGCCCGGCGCTCCCAGACCTCCGCGAACGTGGGGTCGGCCGCCGGCGCGAGCTCCGGCTTCCCGTCGCCGTCCAACCTGCCCCTGTCCGCGCTCGAGGAGGTGTCGAACCAGTACCGGGGCCCTCGGAAGGGGTACGTCGGGATGGACGCCCTGCGAGGCCGCGGCTCGCCCTCGAAGAGGGGCTGCCACGCGATCCGGGCGCCGCCGGTCCAGAGGCGCGCCAGCGCGTCGAGATCGCGCTCGGCGAGGGCGCGCAGCGCCGCCGCGTCGTCGCCCTCTGCGGGCGGCGTCCGTCGGCTGACGTGGCCGCGGTGGACGCCCGGGCGGATCGGGCCGGCGCCGAGCGCGGCGCGGAGCTTCTCGATGAGCTCCTCGTGCGTTCCGGCGGCGACCGCGAGCCGGCACTCGAACTCCTCCCGCCCGAGCATGAGGGTGAAGGCGATGTCGCGCAGCGAGGGCAGCACCTCGCCGCCGCGCGCCCTCCGACGCTCGAGGTAGGCGACGAGCGCTGCGGCAGCGTCGCGCAGGCGCTCCTCGTCGCGGGCCGACAGGAGGATGAGCTCGGGCCCGGCGTGACCGCTCGCCGAGGCCGCGGGCGTCGGGACGTGCTCCTCGAGCACCACGTGGGCGTTGGCGCCCCCGAACCCGAAGGAGCTCACGCCGGCGCGCCGCGGCACGGGGTTGCCGCTCGGATCGGCGAGACGCTGCCACGGGCGCGTGCGCTCGACGGCGTAGAAGGGGGTCCCCTCGATCTGGAGGTAGGGGTTGAGCTCGACGAGGTGCGGGTTGCCCGGCAGCACCCCGTGGCGCATCGACAGGACGACCTTGATCACGCCGGCGATGCCGGCGGCCGGCTCGAGGTGGCCGATGTTGGCCTTCACCGACCCGAGGCCGCAGGTCGCGCCCGCGCCGCCCGCGCTGGTGCGCCCGAACGCCTTCTTGAGCCCCTCGACCTCGACGGGATCGCCGAGCTTAGTGCCCGTCCCGTGCAGCTCGACGTACGTGACCGTCTCGGGGGCCACGCCCGCGTCCTCGTACGCGGCATGGAGGAGCGCGGCCTGAGCGTCGGCGTTGGGGGCGGTCAGCGAGTGGGCGCGCCCGCCATGGTTCACCGCGGCGCCGCGGAGGATCGCGTGGATCGGATCGCCGTCGGCGAGCGCCGCGGAGAGCGGCTTGAGGAAGAGGACGCCCACGCCCTCGCCCTTGACGAACCCGTCCGCGCCCGCGTCGAGGGTGCGGCACCGGCCCCGGGGCGACAGGACCTCGAGCTGGCTCGCGCCGATCATCGTCGACGGCGCGAGCATCAGGCTGACGCCGCCCACGAGCGCCGCCTCGCACTCGCCCGCCCGGAGCGCGCGGACGGCGCGGTTCAGGGCGACGAGGCTCGCGGAGCAGGCCGTGTCGACCGCCTCGCTCGGGCCGTGCAGGTCGAGCACGTACGAGACGCGGTTGGCGATCATCGTGTGCGCGTTGCCCGTGACCACCTGCGCCCGGTAATCGGCGCGCGAGGACAGGAGCATCTGGTAATCGTTGAACTGCACGCCGGCGAACACGCCGACGGCTCTTCCGGCCAGCTCCGACGCGCGGTGGCCCGACGACTCGATCGCTTTCCACGCGTGCTCGAGGAACAGGCGCTGCTGGGGGTCCATCAGCTTGGCCTCGAGCGGCGAGATGCGGAAGAAGGCGGCGTCGAAGCGATCGACGTCGGCGATGAAGCCGCCCCACCTCGAGGTCGACTGGCCGCGCTCTGCACCGAAGTGCGCGCGCCAGTCCCATCGCTCCGGCGGCACCTCGGTGATGAGATCCCGCTCGGCCACGAGGTGCTCCCAGAGCTCGTCGAGGTCCCGCGCCCCCGGGAACACGCCGCTCATCCCGACGATGGCGATGGCGTCGCCGTGGGCGTCCGAGCCCCGACGGGCCCGGCCGATGGCGCTCGGCTCCGATCCGGGCGCTCCGGACGGCGCCTCGCGGGCGGATGGCGCCTCGCGGACCGATGGCGCCTCGCGGACCGATGGCGCCTCGCGGACCGATGGCGCCTCGCGGACCGATGGCGCCTCGCGGACCGATGGCGCCTCGCGGGCCACCGCGAGCGGTGCCTCGAGCGGCGAGGCGCTGACCTCAGCCCCACGAGCCGCCTGTGGCAGGCTCTCCTCGAGACGGAGCCCAGGGCCGAACGTCTCCACCAGGTGGGCCGCGAGGCTCCGAACGGTGTTGTGGCTGAAGAACACCGTCGGGAGGACCTCGACCCCGTAGCGCCGGCTCATTCGATCGGCGAGCTCCGTGAGCATGAGCGAGTCGAAGCCAAGCGCCCCGAGGTTGTCGTCGAGCTCGAGCTCGCCGATGTTCACCTTGAAGTGCGCGGCCATGATCTTGCGCAGATCCGCCTCGATCTGCTCCCGCGCGGGGCCCGCCGCCCCGCTCCGTCTGCCGGCGGGCGCCTCGCGCGTCGCGCCGTCCGCGGAGGCTGCATTGACGGACGGTCGCGCTCGAGGCGCGGAGAGCCCCAGGATCGGGGCGAGGAGCGACAGCTCACCGATGAGCGGCATCACCTGGACCGGCCCGCCCGCGAGGATCACGTCGAACGCCTCGATACCGTGGCGCTCCTCGACCAGGGAGAGCCCCGAGGAGCGCAGGTACCGCTGCTCCAGCTCCGGAGCGAACCGCATGCCCCCGTCGCGCCAGAGAGGCCAGGCGATCGACGCCGAGCGCCCGCGGCGCAGGCCGCGCCGCCGCAGGCCCTCGCGGTGCAGGCAGTAAGCGTCCATGAACCGATTCGCGACCGCGTAATCGCCCTGGCCCATGTCCCCGAGCCAGGACGAGGCCGAGGAGAACGCGACGAAGAAATCGAGCGGCTCGCCCGCGGTGACGGCGTCGATCGCCGGCGTGCCCACGACCTTCGGCCGCAGCGTGGCCTCGAACTCCGCAGGGCTCTTGTCGGTCAGCAGTCGCCCCGTGATCACGCCCGCTGCGTGGATGACGCCGTGCAACGGCCCGAAGCGCCGCTTCGCCTCCGCCAGCGCCGCCTCGAGATCGCGCGTCCGCGTGACGTCCGCCTGGCGGTACATGACCTCGGCGCCGAGGACCTCGAGCGACGCGAGCTCGGCGCGCAGGCGCTCGTCGAGCGGGGATCGGCCGAGCAGCAGCAGCCGCGCCTGGCAACGGCGCGCAAGGTGGCGCGCGAAGATCCGCCCGAGGCCGCCGGCGCCGCCCGTGATGAGGTAGTGCCCGCGATCGCGGAGCGCCGCGCCGTCCTCGCAGGGGATCGGTTCGGCCGGGCCGAGGCCGCGCACGTAGCGCTCGCCGCCGTCGTACGCGACCTCGCGGTGCGGGTCCCCGCCCGCGTCGGAGAGCTCCCGGTCGAGCAGGTCGACGAGGCGGCGCTCGTCGAGATCCCCGGGCAGCATCAGCGACAGGTAGCGGACCTGCGGCAGGAGCGGCCGGAGCGACCTTCCGTAGGCCGCAGCGGCCTCACCCAGGGGCTGGTCGCCCGCGGTGACCTCGCGGTCGCCGCGGTACACGAGGACGAGCCGCGTCTCGGACGCGGGCGGCGCTGCGCACATCGCGCGGACGAGCAGCTCGACGGCGCGGATCCCGTGCGCGATCGCCTGCTCCGCGTGGGCCGCGTCCGCTCTCGCCCCGGCGGACAGGCGCCACGGCCAGAGCAGCACGAGAGCGGCCGGCGCGCGCCCCGATCCGGCGAGGTGCGCCCAGAGCTGCCGGTAGTCGTCCGGGCTGCTCGGGTCGACGGCGATCGCGTCCGGCGCCGAGATCTCGAAGCGTGACCCCGGGCGGACCCAGAGGATCCGCCGCGCGCCGTCGAGGCCGCGGGCCTGCTGCTCGCGCACGAGCCGAGCGTCGAGATCGAACACCACGAGATCGCCGCCCGGCCACGCTCTCGCCGTGGCGCTGGGCAGAGGGGCGCGGTCCCAGCGCGGACCGAAGTAGGCGAGCCGACGCTCCTGGTCCGCCGCCGGCAGGCTCGGCCTCGGCGCCTCGGCGGCGCGCGGCGACACCTCCGCCGGAGCCTCTGCCCAGAAGCGTTGGCGCACGAACGGGTAGGTCGGCAACGAGACGGTGCGGCCCTCGTCAGGGAGGGCGCGGTCCCAGTCGATCTCCGTGCCCACGACGTAGAGCTCGGCGAGCACGGCGCTCTTCTTGTGCTGCTCGTCCGGGGGCAGCGCTCCGTCGCCGAGCTCGCGGCAGAGCGAGGCCGCCAGCTCGTCGAGCGAGCGGCGCAGCCCTGCGAGGGAGCCCCGCCCCTCGCTCGTCACGAAGCACGGATGCCGCCCCTCCTGCTCCACCGCCCGGATGGCCTCGAGGAGCTCCTGCGCATCCCGGGCGACGAAGGCGGCACGGTGGGCATGGTGGCTCCTGCGGCGCTGCAGCGTATAGGCCACGTCGCCGAGGTCGTGCCGCGGCCCCTGCTCCTCGAGCCAGCGCCCGAGGTCTGAGACGCGACGGCGCAGGGCGTCGGGGTGCTTCGCGGACAGGGGGACGACGTACGCCGCGGGCTTCCGCGCCGCCGGCCGGAGCGGGCGCTCGGGCGGCTCCGCCAGGACGAGGTGCGCGTTGGTGCCTCCAAACCCGAAGGAGCTCACGGTCATCCGTCGCGGCCCCCGATCGCGGCCCCATTCGCGGAGCTCGGTGTTGACGAAGAAGGGGCTCGCGCCGAAGTCGATCGCCGGGTTCGGGGCGCTGAAGTGGAGCGAGGGCGGGATCTGGCCGTACCGGAGGCACAGCAGCCCCTTCAGCAGACCGGCGATCCCCGCCGCCGTCGCGGCGTGCCCCATGTTCGACTTCACCGAGCCGAGGGCGCAGTACCCCCGCGCGTCGGTGAACGCGCGGAACGCCCGGGTCAACCCCTCCACCTCGATGGGGTCGCCGAGCCTCGTCCCCGTGCCGTGCGCCTCGACGTAGGTGATGGTGGCCGGATCGATCCCGTTCCGGTCGTAGACCTCACGCAGCAGCGCGGCCTGCGATTCGACGCTCGGCGCGATGATCCCGTTCGTCCTGCCGTCCTGGTTGACGGCCGAGCCGAGGATGACCCCGTGGATGCAGTCGCCGTCGCGCAGCGCGGCGTCGAGCCGCTTGAGCACCACGGCGCCGACGCCCTCGCCGGGCACGAAGCCGTCGGCGTCCGCGGAGAACGCCTTGCAGCGCCCCACGGGCGACAGCATCCGCGCGTTGCTCGCCAGGATGTGGAAGCTGGGGGTGACGTTGAGGAAAGCCCCGCCGGCGATCGCGAGGTCGCTCTCGCCGTCGAGCAGGTTCTTGCAGGCGAGGTGGACCGCCACGAGCGACGACGAGCACGCGGTGTCGACCGCGAGGGAGACGCCCTTCATGTCCAGGAAGTAGGACAGGCGCGACGCCAGGACCGACGCCGTGTTCCCCCAGAACGCCTGCGCGCCCTTCGGGATCCGGAGCTCGAGCAGGCGGTTCAGGTAGTCGCCGGCGCCGGCGCCGACGAAGACGCTGCACCGCGCCCCTCGGATGGACTCCGTGGCGTACCCCGCGTCCTCGAGCGCGGCGTAGGCTTCCTCCAGGAAGAGCCGGTGCTGCGGATCCGTCAGCTCGGCCTCACGCCCGGTGATCCCGAAGAACGCCGCGTCGAACAGGTCGATGTCATCGAGGAAGCCGCCCTCGATGCAGTAGGACTTGTCGAGTCGCTCCGGGTCGGGGTCGAAGATCTCCTCCGCCGCCCAGCGCTCTCTCGGCGCCCGTCGAATGGCGCACGTGCCGCTCGCGAGGAGCCGCCAGAACTCGGCCAGGTTCCTCGCGCCCGGAAAGCGCCCGGACATCCCGATGACCGCGATCAGGCCATCCGGCGCGCTGGCGTCGGACGCGAGGGCCGCCCCGCCGCCGGCCTGCGCCGCGACCGCGGTGTCGGGCGCGACGCCGGTGCCGCGCACGTCCGCCGGCGCGGCCGATCCTGCGCCGGCGTCGAGAGCGCCCGTGCGCGGCGCGTCGGCGAGCTCCTCCGCGAGGTGGGCCGCGAGGGCAGCGATGTTGTTGTGCTCGAAGAGGGCTGTCGGGAGCAGCTTCGCCCCGAGGATCCGGTTCACGCGCTCGACGAGCTCCACGGCGATGATGGAATCGACGCCGTAGTCCGCGAACGGCTGGTGGACGTCCACGTCGTCAGGCTTCATCCGCAGCGCGGCGCAGATCTGCGCCACGAGCTCACGAACGATCGGCTCTGCGGCCTCGGGTCCTCGCGCCCGCGTGCCGGCGACCTGCCGGCCGCCGCGCGCGGCAGCGCGCGGCTTTCGCGCCTCGGCGGGTGGCGAAGCGCTCGGGCGGGCGATGCGACCGTCGCTCTCCGCAATCAGCACCGCCTGATGCGGCTCCGCTCCGCCGGTGCCAGGCGCCGTGAGCGCCGACACCGCAGGGAAGCCGAGGTCGCGGAGGAGCGCCTGCCAGCCCCCCAGGCCGAGGAGCGGCCCCTCGGGGGACCGGCGGTTGTCCTCGGACCTCCACCAGCCGTCGAGAAGACCGAACGTCATCGTGAGGAAGAGCTGCAGGCTCGTCGCCTCGCTCACGATGAGCCAGCCGCCCGGCCCGAGGAGGTTCCTCGCGTTGCCGACGGCCTGCTCGATGTCCCGCGTCGCGTGCAGGACGTTGGCGGCGATGACGATATCGAAGCTGCCGGCCGAGAAGCCCTGCTGCTCGATGTCTGCTTCGATATCGAGCGCCGCGAAGCGGACGAAGGGACGCGTCGCTCCGAGCCGCTCCTCCGCCCGGCGCAGGAGGCCGCGGGAGATATCCGTGTAGACGTACTCGACGCTCCGGTGCCAGGGCTCGAGCGCGTCGAGCACCGGCATGCTGGTGCCTCCGGTCCCAGCCCCCACCTCGATGATGCGGACGCGCCTGTCCGGCCCCTCTGCGCTGGCCCGCTGCGCGACGAACGTCCGCACGGCCGTCGCGACGGCCTCGTTGAACGGGATGGTCAAGGGGCTGTCGCCGTACACCGCCTCGACGAGGTGGCTCGAACCGCCGGGGAACACGACCTCGGTCGGGGTCACCTCGCCGCGCAGCACGGCGACGAGGTGCGCGGCGCAGCGCGAGAGGAAGGCCAGGTGGGCCGCGATGGAAGGCGAGTCCGCGGCGAGGCGCTCCGCCTCCAGCGCGGGATCCCACGCATGCTCAGGGAGCGGCGCGCTCGCCGTGCGGACGGCGTTCAGCAGGGCCGAGAGCAGCGGCGCGCGAGCGGGCGTGACGCCAAGCGCGCGACGGATCGCGTCCCTGTCGACGTCTCCTGCTCGAGAGAGGTCGATCCCTGCGCCGCGCAGCGTGTGCAGGAGCAGCCTCTGCGCGAAGGACTCGAGCTTCGCCAGGGCGCCCAGGTGGGCCGCGGCGTCCACGGCGCGCAGCCGAGATCGCGCTGGCGACAGGGCCGCATCGAGCGACGACGGCGCCGCGAGCGGCGCCGCGCGGTCCGCGGCTTCCTCTCGAGCGGAGTCAGCGGGGGCGCGGAGCGCCACGTCGAGGAGCCGGACGCAGATCGCGCCGACATCATCCGTGACGATCACGTCGAAGCGCTCATCGCTGGTGCGCCGGACATACGTCCACCCGCTGCGCCCCGGCCGGCGCCAGATCTCGACGCGCCCGAGGGAGAAGACGACCCGGCCCGAGCTCGTGGAGAGGACCGCGGCCAGCGTCTGGATCGCCCCCTCGAAGACGGCGCCCGGCAGCGCCTCGGACGCGGGCGCCGCCCGGTCCAGGCGGTAGCGCCCCAGGGCCTCGCCCGCCCCCCGGCCGACGCGCGCCAGCACGCGCAAGTCGGGGCTGTACTCGATGCCGGCGGCGGACAGCAGGCGGTAGAGCTGCGCCGCGGGGAGCTCGTCGGCGCACCGCTGCTCGATATCGTCGAGGGGCAGAGGCTGCGGCGTCGGGCCGCCATCCCCGAGGGCGATGGCGCCGCGCGCGTAGGCCGCCCCGGGATCGTCCTGGATCTCGAACTCCCATCCTCGCTCGCGCCGCGCGGCCACGACGCGGACGGAGACCTCGCCGCGCGCGCACGACAGCGGCCGCAGGAACACGATCCGCTCGAGGGCGCACCGCTCCGCGGAGAGCGCGCTCGCGGCCGCGAAGGCCCGCTCGAGGAGCGTCGACGCGGGCACGACGCCGATGCCTCGGACCGTGTGGCCCTTCAGCGCGGGGTCCTCGGCGCGATAGACGGTCCGCAGGAGCTCGCGCGGCGCGCGCGCCTGAGCCGCCTCGCCAGAAGCCGACGCGTCGCCGCGCTGCTCTGCCTGGCTCGCGCCCGCCTCGACGTGCGGGCCCTCTCCCTTCAGCGTGAGCCGGCCTGCTTCCCCTCGCTCGAAGAGCCAGTGGCGGCGCCGCTCGAACGGGTAGCCCGGCAGCGAGACCCGCCGCGGCGCCGCCCCGTCAGCATAGAGCCGTGTCCACTCCACGCTCTCCCCTTCGACCCACCGCCGGGCCAGCGCCTTCCACTGTCGGTCGGCGATGAGCGTCGCCTGCTCCTCCTGCTCCGCCGCGCTCGGGCGGGCGAGCGCGGACTTCACGGTGCGCTTCGGGACCTCGCCGAGGAGCACGCCGGAGGCCCGCACCTCGCCCGACGCGACGGCGTCCAGCGCGGACAGCGCCGACGCGAGGTCCGAGACGACCGCGGCCGCGCGGCACTCCCACGACGCGCGCGAGACCTGCAAGGTGAACGCGAGGTCCCGCAGGGCGGGAGCGGCGCCGGCCTCGATCTCGCGCCGCAGGGACCGCGCGAGCCGCGAGGCATACGCGCGCAGGCGCTCCTCGGTCCGGGCCGAGAGCACGAGGATGCGCGGGCCCGCGTCGGTCTCCGCCGCGGCCTCGGACGCGGGGGGCTCCTCCACGACGATGTGCGCGTTGACGCCTCCGTAGCCGAAGGCGCTGATCCCCGCCCGGCGCGGGGCGCGCCCCGCGCGCGGGTCGACGATGCGCGGCCACGCCGCCGTCCGGTCGAGGAGGTAGAACGGGCTGCCCCCCAGATCGATGTGCGGGTTGAGCGCGCTCGCGCTCGCGTTCGCGTTCATCGGGAGCTGGGCGTGCTTCATCGCGAGCAGCACCTTGGCGAGCGACGCGATGCCAGAGGCGGTCTCGAGGCTGCCCACGTTCGTCTTCACGGAGCCGATCGCGCAGGTCGGCTCGGGGGCGGGGAGCCCCCACCGCTGGTACAGCTCGCCGAAGGCGCGCTTGAGCCCGAGGATCTCGACCTGGTCCGAGAGGTCCGCGCCGACGCCGTAGGCCTCGATGAGCCCGACGGTGGAGGGGTCGACGCCTGCGTTCACGTACGCGCGAACGAGCACGTCGACCTGCGCGTCGAGCCGCGGGGCGACGAGCGTCCCCGAGCGCCCGTTGTGGTTGATCGCCGACCCGCGGATGACGCCGCGGATGGGGTCCCCGTCTGCGCGCGCCTTGCGGAGCGGCTTGAGCAGGACGGCGCCCACGCCCTCGCCCCGCACGAAGCCGTCGGCCCCCGCTGCGAACGCGTTGCAGCGCCCCGTCGGGCTCAACATGCCGGCCTTCTGGAACGCGTCGGACACCCGCGAGTGCAGGATGAGGTTCACGCCGCCGGCGATCGCCATGTCGCAGTCCCCGGCGCGGATCGCCTCGAGCGCGCGGTGAATGGCGACGAGCGAGCTCGAGCAGGCGGTGTTCACCGGCTCGCTCGGGCCGTTGAGCCCGAGGAGAAACGACACGCGATTCGCGAGGATGGAATGCGCGAGGCCGGTCGCCATATAGGCGTCGACGGCGGCGCCCGTCTCCATCGCGAGATCGAGGTAATCGGTGGTCGCGACGCCGACGAAGACGCCGGTCCGGCTGTTGGCGAGCCCTCGCGGGTCGTAGCCGGCGTCCTCAATGGCGTGCCAGGCGGTCTGGAGAAAGAGCCGCTGCTGCGGATCCATGAGCTCCGCCTCGCGCGGCGTGATCCCGAAGAACGCGGCGTCGAAGGCGTCCACGCCGTCGAGGAATGCCCCCCACGCCACGTCCGAACGTCGCCCGCCGCCGATCGACGCGGGGTGGTATGTCGCCGCCGCGATCCGCTCGGCGGGGATCCGCGTGACCAGTTGGTCGCCGGCCAGGAGGTGCGCCCAGAACTCCTCGATGTCTGCGCTGGCCGGCAGCACGGCGTTCAGGCCGATCACGGCGATGTCATCGCGCTCCGACGCCGCCGCGCCGGCCGGACCGCGCTCTCCGCGCTCCGACGCCGCCGCGCCGGCCGGACCGCGCTCTCGGGTGTCGGGCGTCGGGGCCTCCGTGGAGGCCAGCTCCCTGGCCGTCGCCTCCTGCCCCTCCCTGCCCCAGAGCGCCTCGAGGTCGCTCGTCAGCGCGCCGGCGCCAGCGGCGCTCGGCTGCGCGCGGGGAGCCCGACCGAGCGCGCTCGCACCGGACGCCGCGCTGCCGTTCGCGGTCCCTGCCCCGCGCAGCGGCGCGGGCCTGGGCGTGCCCTCGTCTGTATCTGCATCCAGGGCGCGCTCGATCCGGTCCGGATACCTCTCGACGAGGTGGTTCGCGAGCGCGTGGAGGTCCTGGTACTCGAAGAAGACCGTGGGAGCCAGCTTGATACCAAAGAGCTTCTCGAAGCGCTCGATGAACTCGGTGGCCAGAACCGAGTTGAGCCCGTAGTCGACGACGGGCTGACGGAGGTCCACCTCCTCGACGTCGAGCTTCAGGATCTCCGCAGTCAATCTGCGCAGGCGCTCGGAGAATCGCGGCCCGATCGGCTGGGCCTCGCGGTCTTCATCTTCAGGGCGCTTATAGATCTCTCGTGTTTTCATGCGGTCTCTGAAGCGGAGCGCCGGCGAGGCTCGCGGCGCTGGACGTGCCATGGGAAGCCCCCACCTCTAGCTTGGCGCGGAAGAAGCTGATGGCCTGGATCATCTTCCAGAGGTCGACCTCGAACGCGTGGCGCTCGCTACGTATGTAATTCTGTTCGCCGAGATCCGGGTCAGGCCCGCTCATGAGCGCGCGGAATCGACGGAAGGCGGGGGTGTCCCGCTCTCGAGCGCGCAGGTAGGTAGCAAGAAGGTTGCCAATGGCATTGACCACGTTGCCAAGCCCTGCGGGTGCGTTGACGAAACCGACAAGAAACAAATTGTCATACTCGCGATGAAAGATGCGCAGGAACAAGTCCGGGCGACCTTGCGTCCATGCGAGGTGGCGCTCATCAAGGAACGGGAAGTGCGGATTATAGCCGGTGGCGTAGAGGATACAATCCACATCGACGGCGCTGCCATCCGCGAATTGTACGCGCTGCCCGTCGAGCGACGCGACGTCCGGTTTGGGCACGATGTCGCCCTGGCCGACATGACAGAGGTAGTGTGAATTGATGATCGGGTGCGCCTGGTTGATCCCGTAATCGGGCGCCTGCAGGCCGTAGTCGGACGGGTCGAAGCCCGCGAGCTTGAAGACCCGGCGCACGTGAGACCAGACGTCGATCCCCTTTCCGAGCTGCCGAGGCAGATCCATCAGCCACTCCTGCGTCGGGCGGCCTTCGATGAACTTCGGCATGAAATAGTACGGCCGTCGCATGCTGTGGAAGACGGTGTCGGCGGAAGAGGACACGTCTACCGCGATGTCGCAGCCGGAGTTTCCGCCTCCGATGATGAGAACACGCTTGCCCCGGAAAATATTCGCGCTGCGATAGTCGGCGGAGTGCAGCGTCTCCCCTGTGAACGTTCCGTGGAGATTGGGATAGCTCGGCTGCCGCTGTAACCCGTTGGCGATGATGACGCCCCGGTAGAGCCGTTCATCGCCGTCGTTCGTCGTGACTCGCCACCTGTCCCCCTCGGGCTCGATCCGCTCCACCGAGGCGCCGAGGCGCGCGCGATCATACAGCCCGAAATGGCGCGCCATGTCGCGCAGGTAGCGGAGGAACATCCGTCGATCGGGGTAATGCGGGTAGTCCTCCGGCATCGGATAGTCGCTGAACTGCGTGTTGAGCTTCGACGAGATGAGGTGCGTGCTCTCGTAGACGCGCCCGCTCGACGAGCCGAAGTTCCACACGCCGCCGAAGTCGTCCTCGCGCTCGATGATCTCGATCGGGATGCCGCGCTGGAGGAGGCACTTTGCGGTGCCGATGCCGGTCGGCCCGCCGCCGATGATGCAGTAGGCGTCCGGGTCGTGCGCCTGCGGGCGCGCCTTGCTGGGGACGCGCACGGGCTTCGCTTCGGGCTCCCGTGCGCGGGCGCCGAGCGCGGGATCCTCGGCCGTGCGCCTCGGCGCCCAGCACCGTCGCCGCGCGAAGGGATAGGTCGGCAGCGAGACGCGGCGCGGCCGCCGACCGGCGTGCAGGGCCGTCCAGCTCACCTCGTCGCGAGACGAGATCCAGCGCGCCGCCAGCGCGGCGAGCTCGTCCGCCGTCGGCGGGCGGCCGATCGCGTCGAGGACCGCGCCCTCGCTCGCCTGCGCGCCGTGAGGCGGCGTGTCGCTGGGGCTGCCGAGGTACAGCCCCGGGACGGCCCGTTCGCCAGCGACGAAGCGCGCGAGGCGGTCCTCCCACTGCTCGATGTCGGTCGCGACGATCGCGAGCCGCTTGTCCTGCTGCTCGCGGCCGACCTGGAGGGTATAGGCGATCTCGGCGAGCGGCGGCAGCGGCTCGTCCGAGCTCCGCGCGCGGGCGAGGAAGCTCAGCACGCGCTGCGCGTAGGCGAGGAGGCGTTCCTCGGTCGCGGCCGAGAGCGGCAAGAGCTGGGGCGAGGCCGCGTGCTCTCGCTGCTCCGCGCGCTCCTCCGGGACGTGCTCCTCGACGATGATGTGCGCGTTCGCGCCGCCTGCGCCGAACGAGCTCAGCCCGGCGCGCCGCGGCTGCCGGACGCCAGCGCTGTCCTCCACCGGCTCCCACGCCGAGACCTCGCGCTGAACCCGCAGGGGCAGCGTCGTGAAGTCGATGTTCCCGTTCAGCGTGTCGGCGTGGATCGAGGGGACGAGGGTGCGGTGGCGGAGCTGGAGGAGCAGCTTGGTGAGCCCTGCGACCCCCGCCGCGGACTCGAGGTGGCCGATGTTCGACTTGACCGACCCGACCGCGCAGGTCGAACCGTCCGGCCGCACACCGCCGAGCGCCCGGGCGAGCGCGCGGAGCTCGATGGGATCACCGAGCGCCGTGCCCGTGCCGTGCGCCTCCACGTAGCCGAGCGTCGCCGGGTCGATGCCGCTCGTCGTCAGGGCCTCGCGGATGAGCGCGGCCTGCGCGTCGGGGCTGGGCACGGTGTACCCGTGGGTCATCCCCCCATGATTCAGGGCCGTCCCCTTGATCACGCCGTAGATGTGATCCCCGTCGGCGACGGCGCGGCGAAGCGGCTTGAGGACCAGCGCCCCGACCCCTTCCCCGGGCACGTACCCGTCGCCCCCCTCGCCGAAGGCCCGGCATCGCCCGTCCGACGAGAGGAACTTCTGCTGGGCGAGGTAAAGGAACTTGTTCGGGTGCAGCGAGAGGTTCACGCCGCCGGCGATGGCCATGAGGCACTCGCCGCGCGAGAGGCTCTGGCAGGCCAGGATCACCGCCGTCAGCGACGACGAGCACATCGTGTCCACCGCCATGCTGGGGCCGCTCAGATCGAGCACGAACGACACGCGGTTCGCGATCGACGCGAAGGAGGAAGAGAGCCTGACCCCTCGACCGTCAGCGCCGTCCCCCACCCCGTAGAGCTGGTAGTCGCTCCACATCACGCCCACGAAGACGCCGACGCGCCGATCGAGCTCGCGGCGCACCGTCGACCGGCTGTAGCCCGCGTCCTCGACCGCCGCCCACGCGACCTCCAGGAAGAGGCGCTCCTGGGGATCCATCACCTCCGCGTCGCGCGGCGAGATGTGGAAGAAGAGCGGATCGAACATGTCGTGGTCGGCGACGAAGCCGCCCCACTTGCCGTAGGTCCGGTCGCGCCGGCTCGGATCGGCGTCGAAGTAGCGGACGAGGTCCCAGCGCTCGGCCGGGATCTCCTCGATGCAGTCGCGCCGCTCGAGGAGGTTCTGCCAGAACGTGTCCAGGTCGGGCGCCTTCGGGTACCTACCCGCGAGGCCGATGATGGCGATGTCCTCGAAAGCACGCGCGCCGCCCGAGGGCGCGCTCGCGCTCGACGGCCGCGGCGGCGCGCTGGGGGCCTCCATCGCCGCCGGCGCGCTGGGCGCCTCCACCGGCGCGCTGGGCGCCTCCACCGCCGCCGGCGCGCTGGGCGCCTCCACCGCCACCGTTCTTCCGGCGCCGACGAGCGCGGCGAGCTTCCGGCCATGTTCCTCGACGAGCCATCGCGCGAGCGAGGCGAGGCTCTGGTGCTCGAAGAGGAGCGTCTTCGGCAGCTCGCCGAAATCGTCCTCGAGGCGGCTCGTGATCCTCGTCGCCATCATCGAGTCGAGGCCGTACGTCTCGAACGACGCGCTCGGGTGCAGGCGGCTCGCCGGGAGCTGCAGCAGCTCGGCGAAGCGATCCTTGAGGAGTCGCTCGGCGGCCGCGAGGAGCGCGTCGCCGTCGGTTCGCTCGGGCTCGAGCGGCGCCGCGGCGCGACGGGAGAGCGGGTGCTTGCGGAAGCCGGCGAGGAACGCGCGCATTACCTCGTCCTTGCCGTACATGACCGAGTGCGCCGGGCCGGGCCGCTCCAGGCACGCGCGGAGCGCGGAGAGCCCTGCCTCGGTCGGCATGGGAAGGAGCCCCGCGACGGCGGCCATCCGCTCGCGCACCGCCGGCGAGATGGCGAAGCCTCCCTGCGCCCACAGCGGCCAGGCGACGGCCAGCGTGCGGCCGCTGCAGGCGCCGGACTTCTTGAGCGCTTCCCGCCGCGCGGCGAAGCTGAGAAGGAAGCGGTTCGCGTAGGCGTAATCGGCCTGCCCAGCGTTGCCGGTGAGACCCGCGAGCGAGGAAAAGAGCAGGAACAGATCGAGCGGACCGTCGCCGAGGGCCTCGTCCAGGTGCACGGCGCCGAGCACCTTCGCCATGACGACCTCGGTGATGTCGCGCTCGGTCTTCTGCGCGAGCAGGCCATCCCGAAGCGCGCCGGCGGCATGGAGAACGCCGTGCAGCGCGCCGAGCTGGTCCCGCGTCCGCTCGACAGCGGCGCGCACCTCGTCGCGTCGGGTCACGTCGGCCCGGTGGTAGGTCACGCCCCCGCCGAGCCGCCGGATGCCGTCGAGCCATCGCTGCCGAGCGTCGCTCAGCTCGGAGCGCCCGAGCAGCACGACGTGCGCCTCGGCCTCTCGGACCAGATGCTCGGCGAGCACGCCTCCGATCCCACCGGCGCCGCCGGTGATCAGGTAAACACCGCCCTTCCGCCACGGCGATCGATCGCCGCCGCCGGCGGGCGGCTGCCACTCGGCGAGGTCGCAGACCTGGCGCAGCCCACCGACGTACTGGATCTCTCGAGCGAGCGGAGCGATCGCCCCCCATTCGCGCAGCACGACGTCGGCCAGCGCCTCGGGGCCGGCGCCCGGAGCGTCCTTGAGATCGACGAGCTGTGCCGTACACGCCGGGTGCTCCAGGGTGAGCGTCCGGAGAAGACCGCCGAGGGCCTCGAAGAGCGGCGCGCCGGCGTCCGTCCCCCCGGCGCGGACGCACATCAAGCGGACGCCCGCGCCGCTGGTGCGCGCGAGCGCGCGGCTCAGCCGGTACATCGTCAGGCCCTGCTGTCGGAGCGCATTCTCTGCCTCCTCCCCGCTTCGCATCCGGCCCGCGGGCGACGGCCAGTGGACCACGACAAGCTCGGGCGGCGCGCCGTCGATCGCCCGCTGAAGCGTCGCTTCCTCGTCCCTGTCGCCGCGCGAGAAGGAGAGCCGCTCGACGGCCGGCGAGCCGACGCCGGACGGGCGCCCGACGCGCGCTGCCAGCGCGTCGCTCAGGCCGCCGTCGTCGTCGAGCACCAGCACCCGGCGCGGGGCTCGCGCCGCCGGGTCCGCCGTGATCTCCGTGCCTCGCCAGACCGGCTCGAAGAAGAGCGACGTGCCGCCCGCGTCCCTCGGCTCTCCAGAGGACCCCTTCCGCGACGGCGCATCCGCGCGGGCCACGGTGAAGCCGGTCATCTCCGCGAGGACCTGGCCTGCCTTGTCGACGAACGTCAGCGCGAAGCGCCGATACCGCCCTCCGTCCGCGCCCTTGGCGGTGATATGCGCGAACGCGGCGCGGCCGAGCGTATCGTACCACGTGAGCTCTTCGAGGGAGAACGGCCGGAAGGACGCCGACTCCTCGCCGGGCAACAGGGCGACGAGCGCCTGCCAGGCGCCGTCGATGACGGGCGGGAGGAGGACGAGCCCGTCGGCGCCGCGCTCCCCGTCGCGAGCGGCCTTCAGCGTCGCGAGCGCCTCGTCGCCGGATCGCAGCACCTCGTCGAGGGCGCAGAACGTCGGTCCGAACGCGAGCCCTTGGCGCAGGAGCTGCGTCCGGCACGCGTCGCCGGTCAGGCGATCCGGGAGCCGGAGCCGGAGCGACGCGAGATCAAGGGCCGGCGGCGCGGACACGGGCGGCGACGAGAGCTGCACCTCGACGTTCAGCGCGCGATCCTGTCCGCTCGTGATCTGGCAGTGAAAGCCGCTCCCCGAGGGCTTCAGCTCGATCTGGACCTCGACAGGTCCCGCCGTCACCGGCAGCGGATGCAACCACGCCGCCCTGGAGATGCGCCGCACCTGCGCGCCCGCCGAGGCGGCGGCGGCGCGCGCCATCTCGAGGAACACGGCGCCCGGGAGCACCGGTTGACCCCAGACGATGTGGTCGCGCACCCAGACGTCGGCGGGCGTGAACGTCTTCGCGAAGAGAGGCGCCCCGCCGTTCGCGAGGCGTCGGTCGACGAAAGGATGCGTACCCGAACGCGGCACGCGCCGCTCGCCGGCGAAGCGGCGCCGGATTCCTCGAGGCCAGTAGCTCTCCCGCGCGAACGGGTACGTGGGGAGGCGGACGCGGCGGTGATCCTCCGTCTGGACGAGGGCGCGAGCGTCCAGCTTGGCGCCGCGCACATAGAGCTCGGCGAGCTCCTCCACCATGGCGTCGTAGCTCGCCGCGCCCTCCTTCAGCGCGTTCCGAAGCTCCCCGACGAGCCGGCGGCAGCGGTCGTTGTCGAGCGCCTGCGTCCGCGGATCCTCCGACCGAGCTCCGCGCCGAGCGCGCGGGACCGAGCGCCCCGCGAGATCGGCCTCGAGGTGCGCCGTGAGCTCGTCGAGATCACTCGCCACGATGCAAAGCCGCACGGCGTGGTGGCTCCGGCCAGCGAGCAGGGTGAAGCTGACATCGCCAGGGCGGTGCTCGCGTCCGTGGCGCCGGAGCCAGTCGAGGAGATCTTCGCTCCTCCGCCGGAGCGCGTCCTCGGTGGCGGCGGAGAGGCAAAAGCAGAAGAGGCGGCGCCGGCCAGGCGCTTCCGCGCGCGCCGGCTGCGGCGGCGGCTCCTCGACGACGACGTGCGCGTTGGTGCCGCTGAAGCCGAAGGAGCTGACGGCCGCGCGGCGCGGGTGGCCGGAGGAGCGCCACTCCTTGAGCTCCGTGTTGACGAAGAACGGGCCGCTCTCGAAGTCGATGCGGGGGTTCGGGCGCTCGACGTGGAGGCTCGGCGGGAGCGCGTGGTGCTCGATCGCGAGCAGCACCTTGAGGACGCCGGCGACGCCGGCCGCGGTCACCGCGTGCCCGATGTTCGTCTTGACGGAGCCGACGGCGCAGGCCCGCACCTTGTCGGTCTTGGCGCGGAAGGCGCGGGTCAGCGCCTCGATCTCGATGGGATCCCCGAGCGGCGTGCCGGTCCCGTGGCACTCCACGAGCTCGATCGTCCCCGGATCGATGCCGCCCGCCTTGTAGACGGACTCGAGGAGCGCTGCCTGCGAGGCGGCGCTCGGCGCGGTGATGCCGCTCGTCCTCCCATCCTGATTCACGCCGGTGGCCGTGATCACGCCCCGGATGAGGTCGTGATCCTCGAGCGCGCGGGCGAGCGGCTTGAGGACGAGGACGCCGACCCCCTCGCCGGGCACGAAGCCGTCCGCCCCCGCGTCGAAGGTGCGGCAGCGCCCGGCAGGCGAGAGCATCCCGGCGCGGCTGCTGAGCACGTGGAAGCGCGGCGTGGTGTTCACGAACACGCCGCCGACCAGCGCGAGGTCGCACTCCCCGCTGCGCAGGCTCTGGCAGGCGTAATGAAGCGCCACCAGCGACGAGGAGCATGCTGTCCCGATCGCCAGCGTCGGGCCCTTGAGGTTGAGCAGGTAGGCGATCCGCGCGGCGTTGATCGAGGCCTCGTTGCCGATGAAGGTATGCGCCTCGATGCGCTCGCCCGCCGCCCCCAGGACGTCGGCGTAGTCCCCCGGCGCTGTCCCCAGGAAGACGCCGCAGCGCTGCCCGTCGAGGCTGGAGGGCGCGATGACCGCATCCTCGAGCGCTCTCCAGCACTCCTCGAGGAAGAGGCGCTGCTGCGGGTCCATCAGCGTCGCCTCCGTGCCCGAGATGCGGAAGAAGAGCGGGTCGAAGCGATCGATGTCCTCGAGGAAGCCTCCGTACTCGACGCCCGAGCCCAGATCGCCGCCCGCTCCAGGGATGTCGCGGATCGCGATCGGCCAATCCTCGGAGGGCACGCGCGTCACCGAGCAGACGCCTGCCGCGATGTTGCGCCAGAAGGCCGCGAGGTCCGCCGCGCCCGGAAAGCGCCCGGATGCGCCGATGATGGCGATGGGCTCTTGGCCCGGCCGCTCCGTCGGCCCTGCGCTCCGGCTCACCGGTGTGCTCGAGGGCACCGCGGGCTCGCGGTCGAACGGCACGCCGGAGACGACGACCTTTCCGACGCTGCGGGCGCCGTCGAGGTATCGATAGGCCGCGCGCCAATCCTGAAACTCGAAGGTTCGACCTACGTTCGGCTGGATCCGCCCGGCCTCGACGAGCGCGACCATCTCCTCGAGAGCGCCGCGCACGCGCTCCGGGCGAGAGAGGAGCGTGCGCCGCAGGTCGATGCTGTGAATGGACTGGTTTCCGACCAGGCGGGAGAGATCCACGGCGCGCGCCTGCCGCAGGGCGGTCATCGCGATCTCGATGTAGCGCCCCCCTGGGGCGAGGAGGTCGAGCCCCTTCTGCAGCGCGTCGCCGGGCAGCATGTTGAGGACGATGTCGACCCCCTGTCCCCCTGTCTGCTCGGAGATCGCCTTGGAGAAATCAGTGGCTCGATAGTTGATCGCGTGCGCTACCCCCAGCCGGCGCAGGTACTCGCATTTCTCCGCGGAGCCGGCGGTGGCAAAGATCTCGAGGCCGCGCCCCTGGGCGAGCTGGATCGCCATGGTCCCGACGCCGCCCGCTGCGGTCTGGATGAGGATGCGCTCTCCAGCGACCGGAGCCGCGTGCTGCAGAGCGGCATGGGCCGTCACGAACGCGACCGGAAGCGCGGCCGCCTCGGGGAAGCCGAGCGCGCGGGGCTTCTTGACGGTGACCTCGGCCGGCGTGTTGACGAGCGCGGCGTGCCCGCCGAGCGCGGCGCCCGTGAGCGCGACGACCTCATCGCCGACCCGCAGCCCTTCGACCTCGGCACCCACCCGCTCAACGGTCCCCGAGACCTCGAAGCCGGGCACGAAGGGGTACTCCGGCATCGTGGGATACAGCCCCCGGACGCAGAGCAAGTCGCCAAAGTTGAGGGCGAAGGCGTGGACCCGGATCTGGACTTCCCTCGGCCCTGGAGGGCCGACCACCACGGGCTCGATGTGCACGTCGTCGATGCTGCCAGGCATATGGAGCACGACGCCGAGACAGGTCTCGCCGTCCGCCGCGCTCCCTCCGGACACGCGGGCGGCGGTGCGAGCGGCGTCGCTCCCTCCCCTGGGAGCCGCAGCTCGGACGGGCGCTTCCCAGCGGTCCCCCGCAGGTCGAGCGGGCGCTTCCCAGCGGTCCCCCGCAGGTCGAGCGGGCGCTCCCCCGCGGTCCGGCGCCGCGCCTCGAGCGGGCGCTCCCCCGCGGTCCGGCGCCGCGCCTCGGGCGGGCGCTTCCCCGTGGTCCGGCGCCGCGCCTCGGGCGGGCGCTTCCCCGTGGTCCGGCGCCGCGCCTCGGGCGGGCGCTTCCCCGTGGTCCGGCGCCGCGCCTCGGGCGGGCGCTCCCCCGCGGTCCGGCGGCGCCGGCTGCTCTTCCACGCCCAGCCGGGCGCGAAGCTCCGCGGGATAGGTCGCGCACAGGTGCTCGGCCAGCGCGGCGGTGGTCGTGAACTCGAACAGGCTCGTCGTCTTGAGCGGCAGCCCGAACGCCTTGGAGAGCCCCTGCGCGACGTCCGCGGCGACGATCGAGTCGACGCCGTGCTCGGCGAACGGACGCTCCGCGTCGATGCTGGCCGGCGGGCTCTGGGTCGCGCGCGCGAGCTCGGCGATGACCCGCTCGAGCACAGCGGCCTGCAGCGAGGCCGTGGACGCGCTGCCGACCTCGCTGGGCGCGGGCTCGGACCGGCGCGCCTCCGGCCGATGAGGGCGACTGACGCTCGGCGTGGGAGCAGCCCGGCGCGGCGCCGCGATGATGCCGTCGCTCTCCGCCGCGACCAGGCACTGGGCCAGCGGCTCGTGCGGGTCGCTGGTGATGCAGGCCGCCTGGACCGCTCGGAAGCCTTGGTCACGGAGCTCCCGCTGCCAGCGCTCGATATCGAGCAGCGGCGAGTGGGGCAGGCGCCGCTCCGGATCCTCGAAGCGCCACCACCCGTCGAGGAGCCCGAACGTCAGCGTCGTGAAGAACTGCACCGCGCGGGTCTCGCAGAAGAGGAGCTGCCCGCCGTCCGCAAGCAGCCACTTGAGGTGGCGCAGGGTCTCCGCCACGTCTCGCGTCGCGTGCAGGACGTTCGCGGCGAGGACGATGTCCGCCGATCCTCGCTCGAAGCCCTGCTCGCCCGGGTGCACCTCGATGTCGAGCCTCGCGAAGCGCATCGGCGCATGGCGCGGGCCGAAGCGCTCCTCTCCCAGGCGCAGGAAGGCCGGCGAGACATCGGTGTAGACGTACTCGACGCGGCGCGGTGAGCCCGAGAGCGCGACCAGCACGTGCCCTGTGGTGCCGCCGGTCCCGGCGCCGACCTCGATCAGCCGGATCGGCGCCGGTGCGCCGCCGGCGCGCTGCGCGACGAGCTTGCGCACCGCGCTGGCAGCGCACCGGCCGTACGCGCCCACGGCCCCTTCCCGGTACACGCGCTCGACGTGGGGCCGCGTCTCGGCGGCGAAGAGCACGTCGGTCGCGGGCGTCTCCCCGCGCAGGACCGACGGCAGCGCCGAGAGGCAAGCCCGCAGGAGCCGTGCGTGCGGCATGAAGTCGGGGTGGCGTTGCTCGAACGCGGCGAAGCGCTCCGGCAGCTCCTGGCGGTGGCGGAGCGTCAGCCGCTCCTTCGCAGGGTCGCCGAGGTGGAGCGACTGACCGGCGCCGACGACGTGGCCCGCGCGCCTGAGGAGCTCGAGCATCGCGCCGACGAGCCGCTCGAAGCCTGGAGCCAGCGAGATCCTCTCGCGCACGTCGGCGAGCGTCAGGGGAGAGGTGCCCTCTCCGAACGCGCGCATCTGTCCGAGGGCATCGAGGAGCCCGAGGCCCCCGAGGTCCTCGAGCTCGCGGAACGCCTGCGCCTGCCTCGAGAGCTCAGGAGCATCCTCGCTCGCCCTCGCCAGGGACGGGAGGTCGAGCGCGCCCTCACGGAGGTCCGGAGCGCGGGCCGCAGGTGGGTCGCCGGCGGTGCCGCCGACGCTGACGCCGAAGTCGGCGAGCGCCGCGCGATCCGCGCGGAGCGCGGCGACCTCCTCGATCGGCGCCGAGAGGATCCGGGCGATGGCATCGACGCCCTCGGCCGGGGAGATGGGCCGGATCCCCAGCCGCGCGAGCTTCCGCAGCCATACCTCTCCCGCGACGACGCCGGTCTCGCCCCAGTACCCCCAGCTGACGACCTTGACGCGGCGCCCGGCCTTGCGGAGCCGCGCGGCGAGCGCCTCCTGGAAGGTGCAGCCTGCGGCATAGTTCCCCTGGCCCGCGTTCCCGCGGTACGAGATCGCCGAGGAGTAGAAGAGCGTGAAATCGAGGGGCTCGCGCTCCGTCACCGTCGAGAGGACGACCGAGGCCTGCACCTTGGGCGCAAGCGCGGCCCAGAACGCGGCTTCATCCATGCTCTCGAGCGGCCGATCCGCGAGCTCGACCGCGGAGTGCACGACCCCGTTGATCGGCCCGAAGACGTCCCAGACTCGCTGGACAGCGCGCTCCATGTCGGCGCGAGAGGCGCCGTCGGCCTGGCAGTAGAGCACCTCGCCGCCAGCGGCTCGGACGCGCTCGAGCCGGCTCGAGATCTCGGCGTCGAGGGGCCGCCGCCCGAGCACCGCGACGCGCGCGCGCGCCCGTTCGGCGAAGAGGACCGCCGTCTCGAGGCCGATCCCCGAGGCGCCGCCGAGGATGAGGTAGACGCCGCGCTGCCTGAGCTCGAGCTCGCCGGGCTCGACGCGCAGCGGCTCGAGGACGCGCACGAAGTGAACGCCACCGCGGACCGCGGTCACCGCGTTGGCCGCGAGATCGCTCCGGGTCATCGCTTCGACGAGCTCGGCGCTCGCCTCGACTGCGGCGGGCAGATCGGTGCATGTGACGCGCAGCGCCGGGTGCTCGCGCGCGACGGAGAGGGCGAGCCCGACGAGGGAGGCGCTGTGGGGCACGACCTCGTCGGCGGGAGACACCGCGAACGCGCCGTTGGTGAACGCCCGAACGGCGGTCCCGTCCCGGAGCAGGCTCCGGCGGTCGAGCGCCTGCACGAAGCGCAGGAAGGTCAGCGCGCCGCGCAGCTGGCTATGCCTGAGCTCGTCGAGATCCGCGAGGGGCTGGGCGGGGTCGACCAGCCCGCCGAGGAAGTAGAGCGCGCGCACGCTCCCGAGCCCGTCGAGGCACCTCGTTAGGCCCTCGGCGTCGGCCGGAGCCAGCGTCCATTCGTCAGGCGAGATCTGCGCTGTGCGGTCCTCGAGCACGACCGTCCGCGCCTGCTGGCCGCCGTGCACGGCCGCGATCCTCAGCATCAGATCGCGCTGCGGCGCGAGCCCGACGAGCAGGACGCTGCCTTCGCCTCCCTTCGCCACCTCCCCCTCGGGCCGCCCCAGCGGTCGAAAGGTCGGGCGATAGAACAGGCCCATCGGCGCAGCGCGCCGGCGGAGGATGGTGAGCCCCTCCAGCTTGGCGCAGACGTGGCCGGCGCCGTCGAGGATCTCGAGATCGAAGCGATCGGCCGCGGCCCCGCTGCGGACGACGTGCGCGAAGCCCTCGTGGGGCAGCGGGGCGAGGACCTCGATCCGGGCGAGCTGCGCCGGCAGCGGCACCCCGTCCACCTCGAGATCGAGGAGCGCCGACACGGCCTGCAGCGCTCCATCCAGGACATCCGGCCGAAGGAGCGAGGGTGCGGCATCGCCGACGGCGTGTTGCGGCGCCTGCAGCGTCGCCAGGGCCTCCCTGTCGCTCCGCGAGAGCCGCCGGAGTACGCGGTAGGTGGCCCCGTAGTCGAGGCCGGCGAGGCTCAGGGCGCGGTAGCGCGCGCCCGCGTCCTCGCGCGCGTTGCAGCGCGCCTCGATCGCCGCGACGTCGCGGCGCTCCTGCTCCGGGTTTCCGCCGGTGCGGGAGGAGACCGCGAGCGTTCCGCGCCCGAAGACCTGGCGATCCGCCCCGCTGGACTGTGTGAAGATCTCGAACGTGAGCTCGTCGCCGCACGGCGTGAGCTCGACATGGCAGGGGAGCGTCGCCTCCTCGACGCGGAGGGGGCGGATCCACGCGACCTCGCGCAGGCGAGCTCGCTCCTGCCCGCCGGCCCGCGCGATCGCGACAACGAGGTCGAGGACCAGGGCCGCGGGCGCGACCGGGCGCCCCTCCACGACATGGTCACGAATGCGCGGGTCAGAGGGCGCGAGCTCGAGGACGGTGCAGCGCTCGCCGTGGTGCGGGCAGGAGCGCCCTACCGAGGGGTGAGCGGCGCCGACGCCGCCCGCCGCCCGCTCGCGAGCGGCGGGCGCCGGCCGCCCCAGGCCGTTCAGCCAGTACCGCTCGCGCGCGAAGCGGTAGGTCGGCAGCGGAATGCGGCGGCCTTTCGCCCCCACCTCCGACGCCGACCAGTCGATGTCACCTCCGTGAGCCCAGTGCGATGCGACGCTGGCCGGTGAGAGATCGCTCGGGGTCGCCCCGTCTTCTCCGGCGCTCCGCGCGGGCGCAGCGTCCGCCTTCGGCTTGCCCGCCTCGCCGTGGATCACGCCGGGCGCCGGCTGATTTCGCGAGAACGCGTCGAGGCCGGCGATGAGGGCGTCCAGATCGGCGGCGACCACGGCCACCCGGCTCGCCATCGCCTCCCGGCCGAGCTGGAGCGTGTGCGCGACGTCGTGCAGGTCGACGCGGCCGCGGTTCTCGGCGAGGAAGCTCGCCAGCGCGCCGGCCATCTCCTGCAGACGCTCGGGGTTCCTCGCCGACAGCGGGACGACGACGGGGCCTGCCGGTCGAGCGTCTCGAGCGGGAGCTTCGGAGGAGCAGAGCTCCTCGAGCACCACGTGAGCGTTCGCTCCCCCGAAGCCAAACGAGCTGACCCCGGCGCGCCGGGGGAGAGGCTTCCCTTGGTCGTCGAGCAGCCGCTCCCACGGCTGGCTCTTATCGACGACGAACAGCGATCTCCCCTCGAGCTTGATGCGCGGATTCAGGCGCCGGAAACGCGGCATCCCGGGCAACACGCCGTGCTGGAAGGCGAGCAGGACCTTGATGAGGCCCGCGATGCCGGCCGCCCCCTCGGCGTGGCCGATGTTGGCCTTGGCCGACCCGATGCCGCAGGTCGCCTTCTCCGGATTCCCCGAGCTCGTGCCCTTCGCGAGCTGGGTGAAGGCGCGGCGCAAGCCGTGCACCTCGATGGGATCGCCGAGCGGGGTCCCTGTCCCGTGCGCCTCGATGTACCCGATGGTCTCCGGAGGAAAGCCGGCCCGCTGCCAGGCGGCCGCGACGACCCTGGACTGCGCGAAGGCGTTGGGCGAGGTCAACGTCCTGGCCCGGCCCCCGTGGTTGACCGCCGACCCCTTGATGACGCCGTAGATGAAGTCTCGATCCTGGAGCGCGCGCTCGAGCGGCTTGAGGAGCACGAGGCCCGCGCCTTCGGCGCGCACGTACCCGTCGGCGTCGGCGTCGAACGTGTTGCACAGGCCTGCACTCGACAGCATCCCGAGCTTGGCCATGGAGACATAGCGCTCCCCGCAAAGCATCAGGTTCACGCCGCCCGCGAGCGCCATCTCGCACTCGCCGTTGCGCAGGCTGCTCACCGCCTCGTGGATCGCGAAGAGCGAGCTGGAGCAGGCGGTGTCGGTGGAGACGCTCGGGCCGTGCAGATCCAGCTCGTAAGAGACCCGGTTCGGCACGATGGTGTTGGCCGTCCCGGTGAGGGTGTGGCCACCGATGGCCTCGCCGCAGCGATCCTGGAGCTCCTTGTAGTCGTAGTTGCAGATGCCGACGAAGATTCCAACGTTCGTACCCTTGACGCGGGACGCCGCGTAACCGGCGTCTTCGAGGCACGACCAGGCCAGCTGCAGCAGGATGCGCTGCTGCGGGTCCATGGCATGCGCCTCGCGCGGCGAGATGTTGAAGAACTCCGGATCGAAGAGGTCGATGTCGTCGAGGAATCCACCCCAGCGGATGCTGCTCCCGTCCTCGTCGAGGCCTGCCTGGCGACACAGATCTCGCCAGTCCCATCGCGTTGAGGGGACCTCTTCAATACTTACGACAGACGCCTCGATGTTGCGCCAGTACTCGCGCTGGTCGGCCGCCCCGGGGAAGCGGCATGCAATACCGATTACGGCAACATCATGCGGTGGAACTACGAAATCATCGCCGCGGCTCGACCCCATAGGCCGCGGGATGTTAGATCAAACAGAAAGCCGTGCCACATGTTTGAGACGGAATAATTTGACACTAACACGATGATTTAACCACGATACAATATTACATTCACATTGAATGCACATGCACGGATGTGTCCGGTCAGAGCCGAGGTCCGGGCGAGCCCGGGCCTGAACGTCGAAGCCGTGCCCCAATACGACACGAGAAGCCACGAGAGACGTTTCCCGCACACCGAGAGTCGTTTGACCCTATGCGAGCACATCATCCAGGAGGCTCTGGGATCGGGCCCAGGTCCATAGGAACCATGGCGCGAGCTCAGGTCACTTGGACGTTGCCTGGATGCCATCCGCTGGATACCAGAGGTACACAATCCCTTGCTCACGTGACGCCGCATCACCGCGATGGCTCACCCTTGACAACCACCATCAAACCGTGCTTCGGGGGGCTCCCCGTGCTCACATGATTCGCCGGAGCGGGCCGCGCGCAGGGGAGTCAAGGGCATCGCCGCGAAGGGGGGTGATGCCGCCGTGCGCTCTTGCTGAGCCGGCCGCACCGCCTCCCGCCCGGGTTCAGGCGAGGACGCCCTCCTCTTTCTCCGTCCCATCCATCCTCGCGACGCCTTCGTGGGTGTCCACAGGAGCGGGGGAGGATCGCGCGCCACGGCACGCGCGGACGCCTCCGTGCAGCGAGGCACACATCCGGCTCCGATGTAATCCAAAGTAGCATCTTATCGGACTTGTTGGACACGCAAGCGCTGTGCTAGGGTGCCGCGGATTTCACTGGTTACGTAAGGAAGGCCCCATTTCCATGGTTGTTGGAAAAATCACCCAGGTCATCGGCCCCGTGGTCGACGTCGAGTTCCCGTCAAGCCAGCTGCCCAGGATTCTGAATGCTCTCAAGGTGACCAGCCCGAGCATTTCCGCCGAGCCCGACAACTTGGTGCTCGAAGTAGCCCAGCACCTCGGCGAGTCAACCGTTCGGGCGCTGGCGATGGATTCAACGGACGGCTTGATGCGAGGGATGGAGGTCCGTGACACCGGCGCGCCGATCATGATGCCGGTCGGCGAAGAATGCCTCGGCCGCATCCTCAACGTCGTCGGGACCCCCGTCGACGGAGGTGAGCCCGTGAACGCGAAGCAGTTCGCGCCTATCCACAAGGAACCGCCCGCCTTCGTGAGCCAGTCCACGAAAGTCGAGGTATTCGAGACGGGCATCAAGGTCATCGATCTGCTCGCGCCTTACCGCAAGGGAGGCAAGATCGGCCTGTTCGGCGGCGCCGGCGTCGGCAAGACGGTCATCATCCTGGAACTCATCAACAACGTCGCCAAGGCGTACGGCGGCGTCAGCGTGTTCGCCGGCGTTGGCGAGCGCACCCGCGAGGGCAACGATCTGTACCTCGAGATGAGCGAGTCGAAGCTCGAGACCGGTGAGCCGGTCATCTCCAAGACCGCGCTCGTCTATGGCCAGATGAACGAGCCACCCGGCGCCCGCGCCCGGGTCGCGCTGTCCGCCCTCACGGTGGCAGAGCACTTCCGCGATGAACAGGGACAGGACGTGCTCCTGTTCGTCGATAACATCTTCCGCTTCACGCAGGCCGGCTCCGAGGTCTCCGCCCTCCTCGGCCGCATCCCGAGCGCCGTCGGCTACCAGCCCACCCTCTCGACCGAGATGGGCGCGCTCCAGGAGCGGATCACCTCGACGACCAAGGGGTCGATCACCAGCGTCCAGGCGATCTTCGTCCCGGCAGACGATCTCACCGACCCTGCGCCGGCGACGGCGTTCGCGCACCTGGACGCGACCACGGTGCTCTCGCGCGCGATCAGCGAGCTTGGTATCTACCCGGCCGTCGATCCGCTCGACTCCAGCTCGACGATGCTCGACCCGATGATCGTCGGCGAACGACACTACAACGTGGCCCGTCGCGTGCAGCAGACGCTCCAGCGCTACAAGGACCTCCAGGACATCATCGCCATCCTCGGCATGGACGAGCTCAGCGAGGGCGACAAGCTGATCGTCGCGCGCGCCCGCAGGATACAGCAGTTCTTGTCGCAGCCGTTCTTCGTTGCGTCTCAGTTCACGGGCCGGCCGGGGAAGCTCGTCCCCATGAAGGACACGATCGATGGCTTCGAGGAGATCCTCGATGGCAAGCTCGACCACGTCGCAGAGCAGGACTTCTACATGGCCGGAGGCATCGACGAGGTGAAGGCCCGGAGCGCTTCGAGCTCCGCCTAGTGCCTAGTCCCGCCCGCCAGAAGTCCGGCCAGGGATGGCCGGACTTCTGCGCCGCTTCGCGGCGGTTTCGCGCGGGCGGAACTAGTTTTGTTTCCTCGGGGCTCCGCCCCGAACCCCGGCGTCCGCTTCGCGGCCGCCCTAGCCTAGCTCGGCACGGCCCATCCCATGGGGCCTTTGCCTGGAGGCCCTGCGCCCCCACGCACCCGTCGCTGCCCCTGGGCCTGCACGGCTTGCAAGGCTCGACTCATCCCTCCAGCGGTCCTGTCGTCTCCGCCTGCTCGATCCCCGCGAGGCCCACGCACCAGCACGGCTCGCCACGGCGGATCGGCGAGCACCATCGCCACAGCTCCGGTGGGCAACCGTGGTGCGGTCGCGTCGTGCGCGTGGCACTTCTTGTTGTTGCCGAGCAGGCTGTTTGATGGCCGGAAGATCCGGCTCCGTGATGGCCGTCATCGAGCTGGATCTCCGCTCACCGCGATTGCAACGAGGCGAGGCGCCGGGTGACTGCGGCGGTCGCAGAGCGACGAGGCTCTCAGTCGATATTGATGGGGAGGCGGTCATCGCCGTCGAGGACGGCGTGGTAGCGCGTGATGGCGTCGCTGAGCCCGTCGATGTGATGGAGGACGACGTCGACGGCGTAGATGCGAGGGCAGAGCGGATCGGGATCGTCCGGGTAGCTCGCGGTGAGCGCGTCGCGGGCGAGCGCGAAGGCAACGACGAGGACGGCGACGGCGCTGCCCTCGTCGTCGCCGCGCCGCGCGTCCTCCTCGGTCAAGGGGGCGGCGTTCATCCGGCCTCCTCGGCGTCCAGTTGCAGGATGCGGCTCAGGACATCGCGCCCGACGAGCTTGCGTTTTTTATGGAGGCGCGGAGACCGGCCGTGGCGAGTCGGTCGGTGTCGCGCAGGCTGCCAGCGGCCGCCTCGTGCAGCGATCGCGATCGCGTCCGAGGTGAAGAGCTCTTCCGCCCGTCGAGGACGTCGGTGACGTGGGGATACTCCTCGTAGACCTGCGCGGGGGATTTGCCGAAGAGCGCTGCGTGCGGTGTGCGGTGCGTCGTACGGGCGGGCGAGGATCAGGGTGGTGCCGAGTCGCTCGCACGCAAGGTGCAAGGTGTGCCCGCGGTAGGACGCCGGCGCGCTCTTCTGGAACCCACGCTTCCACGAGGTCCGCGCCGATCACCGCGCCCCCACCGGAAAGAAGCTCGAGCGGCTGGAGGACTACTTCGTGCGCACGCGCGCCGACGCCGAGCACTGGATCCTGCCCGGCCGCACCACCCTGGCCGACGTCGCCATGGCGTTCGCCCTGGAGACCGTCATGCCCGTGCATACCGGCCTCGTGAAGGAGTTCCCGGAGCTGCTCCGCGCGACGACGGCGTTCTTCGCGGCCGGCCGCGTCCGCGAGTACGCGCGCAGCGATCGGCGGCCCCGCACGTGGACCGTCCCGATGGCCGCCTTCGGCGGGAAACCGGAGGAGACCCACCAGTGGACCGACTGAGGTCCGGCGGGGCGGAGACGCCGCCGGCGCCCTCGACCAGCCCGGCTGCGACGGCTCGCCGCGGCGCGCGGCTCAGCCGCGGAGCAGGGCCATGGCCGCGTCGGCGGTGAGGTAGCTCTTGCTCTTCATGCCGAGGCGGATCGACGACAGGCTCACCTCGGACTCGCCCTGGAGCGCCGCGAGCGTCAGCGCGTTGTGGCAATAGATGTTGATGAGCTTCGGGCTGCCGCCGCTCCTCGCGTGCAAGAGCTGCTGCGACGCGAGGTCCAGCTTGAGCCCCCGCCCGCTCCCGCCGACCGACCGCATCCTGAAGTCGATGTACTCGATCATCTCCTGCTGCGTCATGCCGGGCAAAAGGAGCGATTGCGCGCCGGTGTAGAGCTCGCGCGGCACGCCGTTCGACGCGAGCGTCGCAGGCAGATCGGGGGCGCCCACCAGGATCATCGACAGCCGGCCCAGGGGGGCGCAGCGGAGGATGTCGTGGAGCTCCATCAGGAGGTCGTGATCCTCCGGATCGACGCCGTCGATGACCAGGACCGCGATCGCGTCCGGCCCGGCGCGGAGGAGCGCCTGACCGAGGAACGCGTCGACAAGGAACTGCTGGCTCAGGGTCGGAGAGATGGCCGTCGCCCCCACCTGCCTGCACAGCGACACGAGAGGCCGCGTCCCGAAGAGCAGCTGCGGCTCGATCGTGAAGACCTGGATGCGAGGGACCTTGTTCTTGATCATCTCGCACACGAACGTCCGGCCGCTCCCGGGCTCGCCCACGAGGATCGCAGGGCGCTGCCCGGCCACGATCTGCGACGCCAGGGTCCTCAGGATCCAGGCATACGGGCCCGCATCCCAGAAGAAGCTCGGCTGCCGGATGTCGCTGAACGGATACCCGGTCAGCCCGAAATGGTCGCGGTAGCTGTACTGGCCGGTGAAATGCCCGAGCGCGGTCGAGCTGCTCACCAGGATCGTGCCCGTCGGCGTCGCGACCGAGCCCTTGGGCGCCGGCGGCAGCTCGCTCACCCGCGTGTCGGAGAGCTCCATCGTGGAGAGCAGGCTCGGGCGCTTGGGCTCCGGCAGCTCCCGCGGCCGCACGCTGCTGCGCCGGAGCATCAGCATGTCCTCGAGGAACGCCACGATGTGCCCGGCGGACGGCCGCTCCTGGGGCCGCTTCGCCATGCAGCGGCGCAGGAGCTCCGCGAGGAGCGGATCGATGTCCGGCATCGCCAGCTTCGGATCCGGGACCGGAGCGTGGCAGTGCGCCTGGAAGCAGCCGGCGAGATCCCGCGCCGAGTACGGCGTCCGGCCGACCAGCAGATGGTAAAAGGTGCAGCCGAGGCTGTAGATGTCGGACGGGGGCGCGATCTCCTGCCCGGTCCACTGCTCCGGGCTCATGTAGAACGGCGTGCCCTCCAGCGAGCGGGAGGCGCTGGCGCTGCCGAGCGGGCCGCTCTCCGGGTGCGACGCGAGGCCGAAATCCGCGATCTTGAGCGTCCCCGACGCGTTGAGGAGGAGGTTCGCGGGCTTGATGTCGCGGTGGGAGATGCCGAACGAGGCCGCGAGCTCGAGCGCCGCCGCGGCCTCGCGCATCTTCTCGATCCCGAACTGCTCCGGCAAGCGTCCGCCTTGCTGCTTGGCCGCCTGCGCCATGGTCAGGCCGTGGACGTACTCCATGGCGATGTAACGGACGTCCTCGTCCTCGCCGACCTGGAAGATCTGCACCACGTTCGGGTGGAGGAGGCGCGCCGCCGCCCGCGCCTCGCGCAGGAAGCGGTCGCGCCGGTCGGGATCCGTGTCCGCGCTCCCCTTCGCGATGATCTTCACCGCCACGTCGCGCTGGAGGACGGTGTCCCGGGCCAGGTAGACGGCGCCCATCGCGCCGATGCCGAGCAGCTGGATCAGCTGGAAGGGGCCCAGCCACTGTCCCGCCAGGTGGGTCAGCGTCATCGCAGGATCCGCGATCATCGGAGAGTTATTCCCATCTTGACATCAAACCCCTGCGCTCGCCCGGCGCATGCGTCGGCCCGAGGTCACCGGTGATCACCCGCGCGCGGGCTCACAGCCGGCCCCCGCCCGGCCCCGCGTCGCTCCGCGCCCGGCCCCGCCCCAGGAGGTGGCCCATCGTGAAGGCGGAGAGGACCAGGACCGTGACGATGATCGGCACGGCGTAGGTCGCGAGGGACGCGACGGTGGTCGACGCCCGGTCCGCCGCGGCGCCCGCGCCGGCCGCGGCCCGGTCGGGCCCGCCCACCGTGAGCAGGATGGCCGTGGCCATCGAGGCGGCGATCGAGAGCAACCCGATCGCGAGGCCGGCGACGAGGCCGCTCGGCCCGGTCGGCTCCTGCGCGACCGGCGCGGCGGGGGCCACGACCGGCGCAGCGGCGGGGACCGTCACGAGCGGGCCGTCCAGCTTGACCTGGACCTGGAGGACCATGTCCTGCCCCGACAACGGGACGACGAGCCCCTGCGGGCTCGCCGGCACGCCGGCGGCGGGCCTCGGGCCCCGGGGCGCCTCGTGGTCGATGCCGCTGCTGGCCAGGGCCTCGTGGGCCGGGTTCGTCTGGTAGTGCAGCGTGTCGGCGTCCTCGTCGATCGGGCTCCTCGGGCGCTTCTTCTGCGGCATCACCTCCGTCACGCTCTGCGGCGCGGGCGCCCGCGGCTCCGACATCGGCGGCCGCTGCGGGCGCTCGCGGGCCGGCGCCGCGTCGGCCTTGCCCGGGGCCCCGCCGCCGGCGACGTGCTCGGCGGCCGCCTTCTTCATGACGTCGGCGATGACACCGTAGACGTCCTTCCACGCCGTCTCGACGTCGCGCGTGAAGCCGTCGCCCAGCCCCTCGCGCAGCGTCCAGAGCAGCGCCTCGCCCACCAGGTCGTAGTGGCGATCGACGACCATGTACCCGTGGTGCCGGACGCCGAGCGCCTGGAGCACGGGCACGAGCCTGTTGAGGTTGCTCAGCCCGTCGACGGCCACCGCGAGCGTCTGCATGAGCTTCTTCTTCTGCTCGGCCATGTCGTTCTTGAAGAGCGGCCGCACCGACGGATCGAGCTCGAAGAGGCGGTCGTAGAAGAGCGCCGACGCCGCGTCCGAGATCGGCATCACCTTCGCCCACGAGCGCTGCACGAGCTCAATGGTGCGCGGGGTGATCGGCGCGCCCGCGCTCGGGCCCGCTGCCGCCGGCGCGGCTGCCGGTGGAACCGGGGGCGGCTCGCCCTGCCACGGCGGGACGACCCCGACCAGCGTCCGCGCGGCCTGGGCCGACGAGGGCGGCGGCACCGACTTCGGCCGATGCACCGGGTCCGCGGCGCCCAGGCGCGCCGCGGGGCCCGGCGCCGGCGGGGCGTTGCCCCGGGCGGCGTCCCGCCCGCCCGGCGCGGGCGTCGGCGGGAGCGCCTGCGTGGTGCCCACGGCCGCGTGCGCCGCGGCGGCCTTCTTCATGACGTCGGCGACGACGCCGTAGACCTCTTTCCACGCCGCCTCGACGTCGCTCGAGAAGGCGTCGCCGAGCCCCTCGCGCAGCGTCCAGAGCAGCGCCTCGCCCACGACATCGTAATGGCGCTCGGCCACCATATAGCCCTGGTGGCGGACGCCGAGCGCCTGGAGCACGGTCACGAGCTTCGGCAGGTTGTTCAGCCCGTCGACGGCCACCGCGAGCATCTGCATGAGCTTCTTCTTCTGCTCGGCCATGTCGTTTTTGAAGAGCGGCCGCACGGACGGATCCAGCGTGAACAGCCGCTCATAGAACAGGGACGCCGCGGCATCGGAGATGGGCATCACCTTCGCCCAGGACCACTGCACGAGCTCGATGGTGCGCGCGCTCAGGAGCTCGGCTGGCGGCGCGGTGCGGGCGGCCTTGTTCAGGAAATCCGGGGCGCCGTAGGCCCCCGGCCCTCGCTGGGTGGCGGGCCCGGCCGACGCTGCGGGCAACGCGCGCGCCGCGGGCGCGGGCGCGCTGACCCCGCGTTGCGGCTTCGCGGCATCCCCCGGCGTCGCGGAGCCGCGCGTGTTGGTCGGGGGTGCGAAGGGATCGTTCGGTTTGGCCATCGTGAGTTGTCCGCTGGGGGTTACCGGGATTGCATCGGTGGGTTGCGCGCTGTGGCGCGCGCATTCAGAGCGCAGGAGCTGCCGCTACCGCCATCCTACATCAGGGAGCCGGCGCCTGCCTACGGCGCGACGAGGACCGCGGGGCGACGAGGACCGTGGCGCGACGAGGCCGTGGCGCGACGAGGACGGCGCCGCCGGCGGGGGTGCGCGACGCGGCGCCCGGTCCGCGCGCGTCGCGCCGACGAGGGGAGCGGAGGTGACGTGCCGCCCGGCGGCCAGCGCGCCGCAGTCCCGCCGTCCCGGCGCAGGACCGCGGTGAACTGCCGGCCGGGCCTGCCGGCGGCGGACGGAACGTCGCCGACGGCGCCGCTGGGCCCTCGCGCGACGGTGCCGCACCTCACGCGGGCCGTTGCTGCGTGCTGGACCATAGGCGAGCTCGGACCTAGCGAGCAGGGCGACGGCCTGCAACCGCTCGCCGGCGAGGCCTGGGCTCCAGAAGGCGCGAGGTGCTGCGCGGCGCCCGAGAGCACCCGTGCGGGCGCGAACAACGCCTCGAGTTGCGCCCGACGGGCGATAACGAATGAGGAGAGAAAACCCTGGCGGGCACGCAGGTGGCCGATGAAAAGCTACCCCATCGCCTGGTGCGGCGAGCGAGCGCGCATACGACACGTCGTGGGCGCTGAGGGAGAGCTGACCTGGGAACCGAGCTCATTGCGAGCAGCGTGTGGTCGCGCATCACCACGCTCGCGCGGCGCGCGCCGGGGAGATGTCGCCGTCGCCTGAGGTGACGGCTCTCAAGCCCGATCTCGAAGCCGATGCCCTGGGCGAGCGGTCCTCCCCCGCTTCCGCGGACCGTTTCACGATGCCGCGGCCGCAGTCACGGGTGCTCTCGACGGCAGCGTCCCAGAAACGGCGAAGCCCCAGTCTTTCGACCGAGGCTCCGTTCCATCGCTTCGCGAGGTATCGCGTGGTTCACGCGAACCAGTTGCGCGGGCGGGATTTGAACCCACGACCTTCGGGTTATGAGCCCGACGAGCTACCAGGCTGCTCCACCGCGCGGGAGGGAATGTACTCACGGCCCTGCGCAGGTCAAGGATTCTCTCACGGCACACGTCGCGGCCCCTGCCGTGGCGATCGCGCTGCAGCCCCTCAGGCTGGCTGACGGTACGCCGAGCAGGCTCATCGTTGGGGTATCGCGGGCACCGCGGGCGTGCTCGACGCCGAAGCAGCGCTCGCCTGGACTCGTGGAACGCGCCCGGGTCGAGGGACGAGAGGCCGATCCCGACGGCTCCTGCTGGCCGGACGCGCCCTCGCAGGCGGGGCTCACGGCACGAGCGAGCTCAGATACTCCTCGAGGTTCGTGTAGCCGTCGCCGTCGCGGTCTCCGTTCCGATCGTCCCCGTTCGCCGGGTCGAGATCTCGTGCGCTCTCCCAGGCGTCCGGCATGCCGTCCCGGTCGGCGTCGCGCGGAGCGCTGCCGCCGGGCAGGGCGCCGACACCGTTCGCGAAGCCGAGGCTCGATTCGTTGCTGATCGTCGCGCCCCGCTCGCCGAGCGACGCCAGCTCGTCGAGCACGTAGCGATCCGCCTCGTCGCGGTGGATCGACGCTCCGGCGTGCGCGCTGACATACGCGTACGCCTCTTGCGCGGTCATGGCGGGCACGTCGGGGAACTCGACGGAAGGCGCGTCGAGCCAGGTGACCGTGCCGAAGTCGCCCTTGCCGAGGAGCCTGCCGTCGAGCGTGCCGTCCTTGTCGCTGTCGTAGTAATTGCCGTCGGCGTGGAGATTGTACGCGGGAGTGGGGCTATCCAGCGTGCCGCCTCTCGTCTCCGGGCCGGCGATGAAGTAGTTGCCCAGCATCGAGCCGTCCGAGCGGCCGCTGGTGTCGCCCAGGATGTAGCCGGACACGACCCAGTTGTAGACCACGTTGTTGACGAACTGCAGCGTGCCGCGCGCCTTCGGGTTGCGCGAGTTGTTGTCGATGTAGAGCGACCGGATGATCGACGTGCCGGCGGTGTTCACCAGGCCGCCCGTGCTGTGCGACTGGAGCCCTTGCGCGACGATCGAGTCCTGAAGGGTCAAGTTGTAGAGCTCGGCGCCGCTCTCCTTGTTGAGATCGAACGTGCCGTCGCGCCCCCAGCTGAGCGAGCAGTGGTCCCAGATCACGTCGTGCCCGTTCGCCATGGTCACGGTGTCCTTGCCCGAATCGCCCCCGGCGCCCATGCGGAAGCGGACGAAGCGTACGACGGTGTTCGACGCGCCGGAAAACGAGGTGCCATTGCCGTAGATGGTGATACCGCCGCCCGGGGCCGTTTGACCCGCGATCGTCTGGTTGCTCTTGAACACCAGGCGCGACGAGATCTCGATCACGCCGCCGACGTCGAACACGACCGTTCGGTTCGGCTGGCTGATCGCGTCGCGCAGCGAGCCCGCGCCGGAGTCGTTCAGGTTCGTGACGTGCACGACGTCGCCGCCGCGCCCGCCGACGGCGTGCCGCCCGAACCCTTGAGCCCCCGGAAATGCGAGCACTTCGCCGCTCGGTGGCGCCCCGCCGCTGCCGGCACCGGAAGCCGCAGGGCTCCCGCCGGCAGAGGCGCCGTCGCCTGACGAGCCGCCGCTGCCGGCGACGGTCGCCCCGCCACCCCCCGCGGCACCACCGCCCGACGCGACGCCGGCGATCGCGCTCGATCCGCCTCCGCCGCCCACGGATCCTGCACCGCCGTCCCCCGGCGCTCCAGCCGCGCCCGAGCCCGGGGGGCTGCCACCGCTGTCGCCGCACGCGGGCGTGACGAGCGCCGCGAGCACGAGGAGAACAGCTGGGGTCGTGCTCGAGGCACGGAGCATGACCCCACGCGAACGATCGCTGAGTCGCTTCATCGGCACCCTCCACGTGTCAGAGCCACGGGTCCGCCGCCGGTCGTTCGTGGTGAGAACGGGTCGCCCCCGGCCAGCGCACCAGACGGCACGGGAGTGAGGAGCGCGCGGGCAGCGGCAGAGGCGCCGTGGTCCATGTCGGACCTAGTTGCGCGAGGGAGCGTGCACCCGTCACGAATCGTCAGGTCTCAAGGACGATTGACGCGCCGCCGCGCCACGACGGCGGCAACCGCAAGGTGCGGCCAGCGCGGTACGAGGCGACCTCGCGCCGAGCCCCCTGATCCCTTCGACGCGAGCGTGCGAAGAATCGCGGAGCGCGGACAGCAAAAAGCCCCGGGGGATAACCACCGGGGCTGCTTGGGTTGGTCCTCAGGACCGTTTGGTTGCGCGGGCGGGATTTGAACCCACGACCTTCGGGTTATGAGCCCGACGAGCTACCAGGCTGCTCCACCGCGCGAGAGGGAATCTACTCGCGGCCCCCTGAAGGTCAAGGATTCTCTCACAGCGCCATGTCGATTGTGTCGAGCTCGCCTCCGAGCCGGTTAGCCCCGGCTCCGCGGCGCCGGCCGGCCTCAGCCCAGCCAGTCCGGCAGGAGCGGCGACGGCGCCGTCGTCGACACCACCCAGAGCTGGTGCGCCGCGCGCGTCGCGCCGATGTGGAGCAGGTGCCGCGACTCGTCGTCCGCCGGGTAGGTCGACGCGTTCACGTCGACGAGCACCACGTAGTCGTACTCCAGCCCCTTCACCTGCCGGATCTCCGTCACCTCGACGCCGGGGCGGAACGCGAACTCGTAGGCGCGCACGCGCCGGAGGTTCGGGATCTCCGCCATCCTGAGGGCGTCGTAATAGACGTCCGCCTGCTCGGGGTGGCGCGCCAGGATCGCCAGCGTCGCGCGGGGCTCGCGGGCGAACAGCGGGCGGATCGCGTCGGCCAGGAACGCGACGGCGGCGCCGGCGCTCGGGAAATGGTGGTGCTCGACCGGCGCGCCGCTGCGCGGCGCGAGCGGCGGCGTCGGATCCGCGAGTGGGCCGAGCACCGCGCGGGCGAACGCGAGCACCTCGCGCGTGGAGCGGTACGCGATGCGCAGCGGCTCGACGTCGACCCGCGACAGGCCGAGGTCGTCGAGCGTCGCGCGCCAGTCGCGGAAGCCCGAGTCCATGAAGAGCCGCTGCGCCGTGTCGCCCGCCAGCGTCACGCTGCGCGGCTCGGCCACCACGCCGAGCAGCACCGCGAGGTCGATCGGCGCGAGATCCTGCGCCTCGTCCACGAAGAGGTGCTCGTAGGTGAGCACGTTCTTGCCCTTGCGGAGCTCGCCCCGGAGCAGCTGGTACGCCCGCAGGAGGAGCGCGTCGTCCTCGGGGTCGAGCACCGCGCGGTCGTCGCTCGAGACCTCGCGCGCGTCGGCGCCGCGCTCGTCGTCGCCGTCGTCCGCGGGCTCGTCGGCCATCGCCGCCTTGCGCTCGGCGCGATCGCCGGGGTCGAGATCGAGCACGGCAGGGCAGCGATCCGCGCACCAGCGCCACGCGCGCTTCACCTGCTCCGGGCCGAACTCCGGGTCCCCCGCCGCCTCGAAGGCGGCCAGCGCCCGGTCGAGATCGGTGAGCAGGTCCGCCCAGAACGCGAGGGTGCCGCGCGAGTCGCGGCGCGCCCGCGCGTCGTCCTTGAGCTCCGACGCGCGCTGCTCGAGGAGGTGCAGCATCGCCGGGTGGGTCTTGTACCGGGTCACGACCGAGGGCGTGTTCTCCTCGACCGGCGCCTCGAGCCACGGGAACGCGCGCTTCCTGGCCGCGCGCGCCCACTCGGAGAACGTCTCCACCGCGATGCCGCCCAGGCCGAGCGCGGGGAGCGCCTCGCTGATGTACGCGCGGAGCGCCGGGCTGCCGACGATGACGAGCATCTTGTCGGCGGTGAAGCGGCGGCCGCCGTTGTACGCGAGGAAGGCGAGCCGGTGGACGCCGATCGTCGTCTTGCCGCTGCCGGCGCCGCCCTGGATGACCACGATGCCGCCGTCCGGCTTCGAGATGAGCTCGAACTGCCGCGGGTCGAGGAGCGCGGCGATCTCGGGCAGGTGCCGGTCCTCGCGCGCGTGGAACGCCGCCCCGGTCCCGAGCCCGCCGCGCGCGCCGGCCGCGAGCGCGATGTCGCGCATGTCCTCGGGGCGCACCGCGCTGCCCTGGCCGCCGGCGAGCTCGGTCGCCCGCGTCGCGATCTCGCGGAAGCCCGAGGGCCCCCGCACGAACGTCCCCTGCGGCGCCGCGATGCGGTAGAGCTCGCCGTCGTCGATGGTCACGGTGCGCCGCACGAGCACAGTGCCCTCGACCTCGCGCTCGCCGAAGGTCTCCTCGTACTCCGCGCCCTCCTCGTAGCGGTAGTAGATCTGGCTGACCGGGGCGTGGCGCCAGTCGACGATCCGCACCCCCGCGCTCGCGTCGACGAGCGTCGTGCGCCCGATGAGCACGTCGCGCTCGGGACGGCCCTTCTCCCGCAGGCGCAGGTGGCCGAAGTAGGGCGACTTCGGATCGACGGGCTCGACGACGTTCTCGTTCCGCCGCGCGGCGATCCCTTGCAGGCGCTCCATCTGCTGCACCAGCGCCGGCACGTCCTCGAGCCGCGCCGCCGCGATCTGATCGCGCAGCGAGAGGAGCTGCTCCTCGTAGTTCTCGATGGGCGGCGGCCGCGACGGCTTGGCCGCGGCGGTGGCGAGGTGCGCGGTCACGCGGGCGAGCAGGGCCTCCTCCTCGCGCACGATCGCCTCGCCCTTCGCGCTCAGCCCGGCGCCGGGCGCGCCGGCTGCGGGCTGGGCGGACGTGGTCACGACGGTGGCCGAGGTCGGCGCGGTGGACTGCTCTTCGGTGGGCGTGGGGCTCGTAGAACGATTCGCGGTCACGGGAATGCCGGTGCGGTGAGGATCAGGTGACAGGCTGAGCGACAGCGCCAGCGCGCCGGACATCCGTCGAGGCCCGCTGGCGCAGGAGGGTCGGACCTATTGACCGATCCGGCCCAGCTCCGCAACCGCCGCGTGGGGCCCCCCACCTGGTCGGCGCTCCGGCGCGCCGGCGGCGGCCGTGCAAGCGCCTTCGCGGCGTAACGCGCCCTGCGTCCGCGGGTGGATCCGCCGAGGGCGGTGGCGTTCTGGATTGAGGTCGCGTGGGTGAACACCGTAAAAGGCAGCGATGCAAAACTGCGCGACCCGGTCCGACCGGCTCCTCGAGCTGATCCTCTTCTCGCTGCGCGATCGCGGGGCGCTCTGCGCGCTGGTCCTCGCCGCCTACCGCGCCGAGCTGACCAGCCTGCTCGATCGCGTCTCCGCGAGCTCGATCGGGGACGATGAGGAGCGGGACGTCGCGTCGTCGTTCGTCCAGAAGGGTCGCGCAGGCGGCGCCGGGGCGCGCGGGCGCGCCGGGGCGCGCCGCGCGGAGCCCCGGATCAGCGAGGAGGACGCGTTCCTCGTCTACGATCTCGCCGGGTGCATCGCCGAGGCGGCGTCCGCGGCCCGCCTCCCGGTCGTCCGCCGCGACGCGCTCGCGCTGCGCGAGAAGGCGGCCGAGGTGCACGCCGGGGGCGAGCGCGCTGAGCGGGAGATGTTCGCGGCCGGCCTCAGGGTCATCGAGCGGATCCTCGACGCGGCGCGCGCGCAGCCCGCGCCCCGGGACGAGCCGGCGAGCAAGGACCTGAACTGAGCGCGGCCGGCGGGCGGCGGCGCGCCGCTCCCGCGATCTCCGTCCACGACCGAGCCGCACCAGGGCCGCGCGGGCGCGTGCCCCTCTGGACGACGGCGCTCGAGGGCCGCGGCTCGCTCCCTGCTCGGGCGCGGGCGTGCGTGCACGCCGGGCGCTCCATCGCTGGCTCGCTCCCTGCACCGGGAGCCGCCGCGGGCGCTCCACCTCGGTCCCTGGGCTCCTCTCGCGTCCCGTCGGGTCGCGCCCGCGCCGAGGCGTTGCGCGTTGAAGCGTTGAAGCGTTGAAGACGACATGAGCACCCCCTGCGCCGGCTCCCTCCTCGCGCCGCGAGCGCTGCGAACCCCGCTCTGGCGCGCGGCCGCAAGCGCCCCGATGCGCGTCTCCTTCGCCGGAGGCGGCAGCGATCTGCCCGGCGTCGCCCTGCTGGACGGCGGGCGCGTCGTGGGCGCGGCGCTCGATCTGCGCGTCCGCGTGGTCGTGGAGCCGTTCGATCGGGGCTGGGTGCGGATGGAGCTCGCCTCGCGCGGCCAGAGGCCGCCTGGTTGGGGCGCCGAGGCCGCCGAGGCCGGCGCGCCGCGCGTGCTCACGCGGCGCCGCACGGATCCCCCGCGCGACGATCTCGCGTTCCGGCTGATCGAGGCGACGCTCGCCGCGACGGGCGTGGGCGACGGGGTCGCGCTCCGGGTCGAGACCGAGATGTCGCCCGGCGCTGGGCTCGGAGGCAGCGCGTCCGCGGCGGTGGCGGCGCTGTTCGCGCTGCGCGCCTCGGTGGGCGAGGTCGCCTCGCCGGAGGAGCTCTCGCGCGAGGCGGTCGCGATCGAGCGCGAGCGCCTGGGCAACGCGTGCGGCGCGCAGGATCAGGTGTTCGCGGCGTTCGGCGGGCTGCTCGATCTCGCCTTCGACGCCCGGGGCTGCTCGGGGGTGCGGCGGCTCGCGATCGGCAGCCCGGAGCTCGTGCCGGCGCTCTCGGCCGGGCTCTTGCTGGTGGACACGGCGGTGCGGCGCGTGTCCGGCGAGGTGCTGGATCGGGTGGACGCCGGCGCGGCGTGCGGGGCCAAGGGCGAGCTCGTCGCGGCGGCCGGCGACGTCGCGCGCGGGTTCGAGATCGGCTCGCTCGCGCTGGTGCTCTCGGGCATGCGCCGCGGGGCGGCGGCCAAGGTGCGGCTGTCGGAGGCGGCGAGCGCCATCGCGGTCGCCATGCGGCAGAGGCTCGACGGCCTGGGGGTCGAGGTGCTCCGGATGTGCGGCGCGGGCGGGGGCGGGCACATCCTGATCTGGGCGCCGGCGGAGCGGCACGCGCGGATCCTGGAGGAGCTCGGGCCGTGTCTGGTGCGGCGGCCCGCGCTGGGGGCGGCGGGGGTGCGGCTCGATCCCGAACCCGCGGCGTGAGCTGCCGAGCTGCCCGGCCGGCGCGTTGCCTCTATCGATCCAGCTCCGCGGCCGAGAGCTCCGCCACGCGCAGGTCGATGTCGGGCGAGTCGCCGTCCCCCAGGAACCACGCCGCGGACAGGCCGGTCCACGCGAGGATCCAGCGCAGCAGGCGCGTCCGTTCGAGGCCGGCCGCATGGGCCACGATCTCCAGCCGTCGGGCGAACCGGCCGGGCTCCGTCGCGACCGGGCGGGTGGGATCGGCCAGGTCCGGATTGGTGAAGAGGTTGGCGAAGTCGAAGCTTCGTTCGCCCACGAGGTGCTTGGGGTCGATCGCGAGGAAGCCGCGGTCGCCGAAGTCCAGCACGTTGTCGTGGTGCAGATCGCCGTGCAGCACGACGACCTCGCGAGGCTCCGCGAGCAGGGCGCGGGCAGCTTCCAGGCAGCGCACCAGGATGCCGCCGTGGGCCGCGGCGGCGGGCGCGAGCGCCTGGAACCAGCGCGTGAGCGGGACCAGCTCCGGGAGGGGCCGGGCCCTCGGCGCGTGCAGCCGAGCCGCCACGGCGCACAGGATCCGGCATGCCTCGTCGTCCTCTCCGTTGCGCGACATCTCGGCCAGGGATCTCGGCCCCTCGGCGCGCTCGAGCAGGATGGCGTCGCCCTCGCGGGCGAGCACGCGGGCGGCGCCGTCGCCGTCCCACCACTCCATCACGAGGCCCCCGCGGCGCTCTTCCTCGTGCACGGCCAGCTTGAGCATGGCCGGCTCGCCCGCGCGCCGGACCGGCAGCAAGCGTGCGTTCCGGGTGACGATGGGCTCGCCGTCGGGGATGAGGCTCCATCGGCGCAGGTGCGTGTCGAACATCCGCCTCCGTGTGCGCACGAGCGGGCCGCCGCCTCAAGGACGCGGCGCTAGGCGCTCGTCCTCAGGCGGGCCTTCCGCGCGCCGCGCTCGAGCGCGAGCGCGATGAGGCGCTCGATCAGCGCGCGCGGCGGGATGCCGCTCGCCTCCCAGAGCTTCGGGTACATCGAGATCGCCGTGAAGCCGGGGATGGTGTTGATCTCGTTCACGTAGAGCGAGCGGTCCGGGGCGAGGAAGAGGTCGACGCGGGCCATGCCCGACGCCTCCAGCGCGCGGAAGGTGCGGAGCGCCAGCAGCTGGACGGCGTTCGCCTCGGCCGGCGAGAGGTCGGCCGGGATGCGGATCGTGGCGCCGTCGGCGTCGATGTACTTCGCGGCGTAGGAGTAGAAGCCGTCGGCGTGGCCGACGACGATCTCGCCGGGCACCGAGGCGATCGGGTCGTCGTCGCCGAGCACGGAGCACTCGACCTCGCGCACGCCCTCGATGCCCCGCTCGCAGACGATCTTCAGGTCGAACTCGAAGGCGTGCTCGACGGCCGCCTCGAGCTCGGCGCGCGCCGTGACGCGCCGGACCCCGACGGACGACCCGAGGTTCGCCGGCTTGACGAAGATCGGCCCGAAGCCGCCGCTCCCGGCGGGGGACAGGCCGGCGATCTGCTCGAGGCACGCGCCGCGATCGCGCTCCCACGCGGCGCGGCGGAGCGCGACGTGAGGCACGATCGGGATCTCGGCGTCGCGGAGCAGGCGCTTCATCACGTCCTTGTCCATCCCCACGGCGGAGCCGAGCACGCCGGAGCCGACGTACGGGACGCCGGCGAGCTCGAGGAGGCCCTGGACGCACCCGTCCTCGCCCGTGGGCCCGTGCAGGACGGGGAAGACCACGTCGATCGGCGAGCGCCCGCCGCCCGGCACGGCCAGCGTCGCCTCGCCGGCGGGCCCCGGGTGGGCGGCGAGCGCGATCTCCGGCATCGCCTCGTTCAGCCGGGCGAGGCGGGGGTCGCGCGCGGCGCCGAGGAGCAGCGCCTCGTCCTGGAGCAGCCAGCGGCCGGACTTGTCGATGCCGACGAGCACCGGCTCGAAGCGTTCGCGGTCGAGCGCCTCGACGACGAAGCGGGCAGACAGGAGGGAGATCTCGTGCTCGGCCGAGCGACCGCCGAACAGGACGGCGACGCGCACCTTGGCGGGGTTCCGCATGGCGGCACCCTAGCCGCGATCGGGCGCGGGGGTGAAGAAGGCGGGGTCGGGGTGGCCGGGGGGGGCGCGGCCGCTACTCGGAGAGGACGCGGAACGACGCGCGGACCGTCGCCATCGCCACGCGCGCGATGTGGCCGTCGGCGAGCTCGACGTCGACCGCGGTGAGCTGCCCCTGACGCTCGATGAGCCTGGCCACGCTCACCCTGGAGCCCCGGGCGACCTCGGCGCGCGCGACCTTGACGTCCGCGAGCGCCTCCAGCTGCGCGCCGACGGCGATGCCGCTCGCCACCTTGGCCGGCGCCTCCTCGCCCGCGCCCGCCGCTCCGCCGGGGACGACCGCGGCGAGCGCCGCGACGACCGCGACGATGAGGCTGCCCGCCACGCTCCTTCGACCGCGGATGAGCATCGGGGGTGATTCTACGCGGAAGGTGGGCGATGTCACCTGCGATGTCGCCGGATCCGGCGCTCCGTCCAGGGGCGCATCGCGACGACACCGAGCGCGGCTGTCGGCACAAGGCCACAGCGGCGCATCGCGCACGGGGGGCGCGGCCGCCGAGGGGGCGCCTGAGCGAGGAGATCCGCGGCGGCGGCATGGCCGCCGGCGTGCCTCGCGGCGCGACATCGAGCTCGGCCAAAAGGGTCCCAATCCGTGGTCGTCGCTCGTGTCCGATAGAAGCAAGGAGTCATGATGAAGCCGCGATCGCTCTTTTCGGCCACAGCCGCGCTGTTGTTTCTCTGCGCCTCGATCCCCGAAGCCGGCGCGCAGGACAAGGCGCCGACCAAGCAAGAGAATTACAGCTACACATTCACGGACGACCTTCTCGATGCCTCGAACAGCGCCGCGACAGGCGTCATGCTCCAGGTCCGGCAGCCCGGACGCCGCGACAGGCTGCTCCGGCCGAGGCTCCACTTCATCCCGGAGATGCTCAAGTCGGTCGAGTCGATGTGATTCGACGTGATTCGACGTGATTCGACGTGATTCGACGTGATTCGACGTGATTCGACGTGATTCGACGTGATTCGACGTGATTCGACGTGACTCGACGTGACTCGACGTGACTCGACGTGACGACGTCCGGCGGGCAGAGCTCGTCGGGCCCGGCGGGTACGGCCCCGGACGCACCTGGGATTGACGCGTCCGTCGCGATGTGGTGCCATGACGGCTCTGCTCAGCTCGAGCCGATCCGCCGATGAGTCACCGCTTTCGTATCGATTCCTTTCCTGAGGTCATGTGGATTGCACGAAGCTCCGACGTGCCGGCGCACGCGGGCGTTCAGCGGCTCTCGGCGCTGGAAGCGACGTGGTGGCTCGACGCGCGCGCCGCCGACCCGATCTACGGCCGGCTGGCGCTCGCCGACATCTGCGATGCGCTCGGCCACACGCCCTCCACGGGACGGTGGCTCGATCCGAGCGGGCTCCGGGCGCGGGTGCGGGAGGCGCTCCTCGACGGCCGTCTGGTCGCGTACCGCACGACGCGCGTCTCCCCCGGCGCGCCCGTCCTGTCGCCGGAGCTCCCCGAGCCCAGCGGGCCTGAGCCGCCCGCCCGGGAAGAGAAGACCTGGATCGCAGTTCAGCTCATGGACGACGCGGATCCGCCGCAGCCCGTGCCTTTCAAGAAATACCGCCTGGAGGTGCCCGGTCAGCTGCCCCGCGAGGGCTTGCTCGATCAAAACGGTCGGATCTTCGTCGAGGGGCTCGACCCCGGGACGTGCAAGATCTCGTTCCCTGAGCTCGACGCCGACGACTGGCGGCCCGCTTAGCTCCGGCTCACGGCAGACACCCCTGAGCGCACGCCTCCTCCTCGAGCTTCCGCGCCGCCTCGATGACCCGCTTCGCCTTCGGGATCTCGTCCCACTTCTTGTCGGGCAGCTCGACGGTGCACGTCACGTCGGGAAAGCCCGCCTTGATCACGATGTAGCCCGGCGCGCTCTCCCGCTCCTTCGGCGCGAGCCCGCAGAACCCGACGTCGAGCAGGAGCTCGTGAAAGGCCTCCAGGCTCTCGGGCTTCACCTGCCCATGCCCCACCACATCCGGCCGGAACCCCGTGCTGCGCCGGCGCATGGCCGCCCCAGAGGCCGCGATCGAGAACCGCTTCCGCAGGGCCGAGGTGTGGACCTCCACGACCGGCGGCGGAGGCGGCGTCTCGCTCGCCGACGCGACGGCGGAGGCTGGCGCGCTGGACGCGGGCGCCGACGCGGCGGCGAGGGCCGGCGCGCTGGACGCGGACGGCGGCGCCGCTGCCACGGCCGTGGACGCGGGCGCGCGCGGCGGCGCGGCCGGCTCCCCGGAGGAGCAGGCGGCCACGAGCGCCAAGATCGAGCAGAGACAGCCACGCATCGACATTGCGCTTAGACTCCATAATAGACGAGGCCGCGCGCCTTCGCGTCGTGCCGCTGATCGACGAGGCCGTCGCCGGTCGCGTGTACCCGCGGCCACAGGTAGGAGTGATGGCCCTCGAGGCCGCTCGCGAGGAGGCCCTTCGCGTCTCTCGCCGTGAAGGTGACCACGACCTTGCTCGCGGGGGTCGCGAGGTCGGCGACGAGCACCTTGGGGTCCTTGGTGCTCACGGACGCGCCGGCGCCGAGGGCGGAGTAGCTGCTGAAGATGGTCTTGAGGTCGAACTGCTTGAAGGTGTCGCGTATGTGGATCCACTGCAGCTTCACCTGGCTGATCTTCCCGCCGGCCAGGTGCGAGATCTCCACGCGGTACTCGCTCTCGTCGAACAGCCCGGCGTCGATGCGGTCGAGCACGTCGGGCCTGATCTCGAACGTGTCGCCGCCGTTCGCGGCGCTGAGTTTTTGGAAGACCTGGACGCGGTAGGGGGGCGGCGGATCGGCGACCTTGACCTGCTTCGTGGCCTTCGAGGCGGAGCCCAGGTAATTGGACAGGTCTTTCCCGCCGAGCGCCTTGCGCGCCGCCCACCCGTCGAGGGTGTCGCCCATGGCGTCCTCGTGGACCAGCGCCGCCCAGTTCTGCCCCGGGTTGGCGGCCTTCCACGCCTCGTAGAACGTCTTCTTGTTCTTCAGGTGCGTGAAGAACGAGGTCGCGATCGGGATCGACGCGACCGCCGAGGGCGAGGCCTCCTCGTACCCGAGGATGCCGCGCACCTGGGGCGAGCTGCGGGCCATGACTCTCGCCCACATCGCCCACGTCGTGTTGTTGAGCGTCGAGCACTGGGCGAGGATGATCCACTGCGGCCCGCTGAACGCGCGGCCCGCCATGTCGTACTTGCCGGCCACGAAATAGGCGCTGAAGGGAATGTACGCCTCGCGCGGGTCGTCGGCGACGCCCGCCCCGGGGTGCGGGAGCGCCGCCGGGTGCTCGGGGTTCAGGTCGCCCCGGGCGAAGCCGCCGAGCCAGCCGTGAGAGCTCATGTACAGCAGGCTGGCGCGGAAGAGGGTGCCCTTGGCGCCGGCCGACGCGCCGCTGACGATCTGCTTCTTGGCGCCGTCGACCTCGACCACGGGATCGAGCATGAACTCGCTCAGGAACTTCGCGGAGAGCTCGGCGCCGGCGTGGCGCCCGACGAGCTTCTCCCAGTTCGTGCCCTTGAGCTCCGGGAAATCCACGGCCGCGCCGCCGCGGAAGTTCTGCCACATGCCGTCCTGACCGAGCCCGTTGAGCCCGCCCGGGCAGATGCAGGCGATGCCCTTCGGATCCTTCGCGGCGAGGGAGCCGGCGCGCTTCAGCTTGTAGATGGGCAGGAAATCGTGCTTGGGGTCGACGAGGCGCCCGGGCTCGGCCGGGTCCTGGTCGAGCAGGTCGAGCAGGTTGCGCCAGCCCGTGGCGCCCCCCTTGGCGTCGAGGAGCTTGCCGAACGCCTCGCTGTCGACGGCCGAGGTGCCGTCGGCCATGGCGTAATAGAAGAAGCTGGGGGCCGCCTTGACGACGCTCATGCCGTCTCCTCCCGCAGGCTCTCTTGCATGGAGTCATCGCCTCCCTCGACGATCCGCCGGATCGCGTCGCGCGTCGGCCCGTCGAGCTCCCCCGAGCGCTCGAGGCCCTTCGCCGCCTGGAAGCGCAGGATCGCGCCGCGGTCGCTGTCATCGTCGTGGGTGAAGCCGAAGTTGCGCAGGTGGCAGAGCATGGCCTCGTCCGAGCTCGGGTCGGCGTCGGTGACGAGGACGCGCAACGAGATCTCGTGATCGCTCCCCTCGGGCGTGTAGGTGACGACGATCCTCTGGCGGCCCTTGGGCACGGCGTTCTTGATCCAGCCCTTCGCGTCGGTCTTGCCATGAATCCGCGCCTGAGAGGGCAGCGTGAGGCGATACTCGACGTCGCCGGACGGGCGGTAGAGCTCGTCGTGGATCTGGAGCTCGAACGGCTGGAGCTCGACGCCGGGGCCACAGGGGCAGCGCTCGGCGATGCCGCGGTAGACCTCACAGCGGAAATGAGGGGTCTTGTCGTCCGGGGGCGGGGGCGCGTCCTTGCCGCGGAGGTTGCCCTTGCACGGCCCCACATCGCCCAGGCGGCACGGGAGGCCGCTCGGCCTGGTCGAGGGGCTGAAGAGGATGACGACCACGCGGCGGCTGGCGTCGTCGGCGACGCCCTGGGTGAAGGGGTTGTACTCGCCACAGCCCATGAACTTGGAGCCGCCGACGTCGAGGACCTGCGCCGCGTCGATGGGCTCCGGGATCGAGCGCTGGAAATACGCCTTGAAGAGGGCTTTGCGGGTGTCGGGGCCGGCGTCGCCGTCGGCGCCGAGGCCGGAGCGCTCCTGAAAGCGCTCGATCGCGGCCTTGGTCTTGGGGCCGAGCACGCCGTCCTCGGCGAGGCGAGGGCTCCTGTCCTCGGGGGGCTGAACGGCGTTGAGCATCGCCTGGATCGCGCTCGGGCCCCAGTGCTCGGCGCGATAACGCTCTTCCCATGGCTCCGGGTCATGGGTGAGCGCCGCGTGGGCCAGGCGGGCGCGCTGCTCGGAGAGCCCCTTGTTGTACGCCTCGTCGCCGACCGTGTCGGTGTGGCCGAAGATCGCCGCCTGTTTGCTGGGCTTGGCCTTGACCGTCGCGGCGATGGAGCCGAGAGAGTCCATCCCGCCGGGGCGAATGAACGTACGATCGAAATCGAAGTGGGGGCCGGAGAGCTCACTGCACTCGATCTTCGGGCTGAAAATGAAGCGGTGGGCCTTCCCGGTCGAGATCGCCACGCCTTTTGCCTCGTCGCTCTCGGCCATGTCCCGCGCTCACCACCTCCGGAGCCGGCACTACATCGCGAGCCTACCGCGGCTGTCAAGGCGCGCGCTCGGCGCAGCGCGAGCGCCCGCGCTTCGCCGGCCCGGATCGCCTGTCCCACCTCGGGGAGGGTGCGGCGCAGGAGCGGTGGGCGAGGACGGAGGGCCAACCGGAGGCGCGGAGCTAAAGCACCCAGACCCCGACGCCGCGGAGCGACACGAGCGCGCCGACCGGCGGCGAGCTGTACGCGACGCCCACGCCATCCACCGAGAAATCGTTGCGACGGAGCGGCAGCAGCGCGGCGGCGCCGACGTCGAAGCCGAGCGGACCCGAGAGGCGCGAGAGCGACAGCTCGAGCGGCACCGCCAGCCACGCCTTCGCCGCGACGTCGTTCCGCGTATAGCCGCTCGCCGCCGCCTGGAGCCGGCCGGCGTGAACGCCGGAGCAGACATCGAAGCGCAGCGCCGCCGAGCCGGCGGCCGCGAAGCAGGCGCGCGCGGCGCCGCCGAGCAGCGTTTCGCGGAGCTCGCCCGGTCCGTGTCTCAGCGTCTGCGGGACGAGCCAGAGCGCACCCATCGTCGCTCGCCATCGCGCGCCGCCGATGCCGACCTCCGCGGAGAGCGCCGGCGCGAAGGGGCGCACCACGCCGAACAGGCCGGCGGCGCCGGCCGCCAGGGTGAGCCGCGTCGCGTCGCCCTCCGGGCTCGGCGCCTCGCGCTCCCGCGCGCCGCCACCGGCTCCCGAGGGCTCGGGCCGCGCGGGCGGCGCCGCCGCCGAAGCCTGGGAAGGCGCCGGCGCTCCAGGGGCAGTCGCCGGCGCTCGCGCCTGGAGCGCCGGCGCCGGCGCCCCGGGCGCGGGCTCGCCCCCCGCGTCCGCCTCGGGCTCCTGCAACGACGGCTCCCGCGCGTCGGAGTCGAGCAGCAGCGCGAGCGTCACCGCCGTCGCCTGCTCGAGCGCCGCGCAGCTGCCGCCGCGATCGCGCAGCTCGCGCGCGCCGCTCCCGCTCCGGATGGACGCGCGGAAGCCGTCGTCGCCGCGGGTGAAGCTGACGGCGTAGGCCCCGCTCGCCCCCGTCTCCGGTCGCCCCCGGAGCTGCTCGACGCGCGCGATGAGGCGCGGCGCGTCCGGACAGCTCTCGGCGCCGGCACCGCGCGTCACGCTCAGAAACGGCTCCGCGCGCGCCCTGGCGGTCCCCGCGGCGGCCAGCATCGCACAAAAACCCACGCAAAGAGCGCGAATCCTCCGCATCGGGACGACGCGAGCGTAGCCGCAGCGCGGAACACGCGCGATTTTTTGTGATCGGGTCGGGCCCGTCTCCCCACGAGGGGGCCGAGTGGTATCGTCTCCGTTCGATTCTCCGTACAATTCCGCGCCCGAGCTCGCGGGCTCGGCTCATTGCGCTCGCTGAGCAGGTCACCCGGACGTCACGGGCATGAGCACACCGGACCCCAGCTTTCGAGCCCTCTATGACGCGCACTTCAATTTCGTCTGGTGCTCGCTCAGGCGCCTCGGCGTTCGCGAGGCGGACGTGCTCGATCTGGCGCAAAAGGTGTTCTTGACCGCGCACCTCAAGCTCCCCGAGTTCGAGGGCCGCTCGCTCGTCACGACCTGGCTCTTCGCCATCTGCCAGCGGGTGGCGAGCGACTACCGACGCTCGGCGCGTTTCCGGCGCGAGGTCACGACGGACGCCGCGGCGATGGACCTCTACGGCGGCGCGTCCGAGGAGCTCGCGCAGAGCGCGGAGTCGCGGCAGCGCGCGCAGGCGGCAGAGGCCCTCTTGAACAAGCTGCCGGAGCCGCAGCGCCTCGTGTTCGTCCTGTTCGAGCTCGAGGAGATGTCCGGCCAGGACATCGCAGATCTGCTGGGGATCTCGGTCGGCACCGTACGCTCGCGCCTGCGCCTGGCGCGCGAAGCGTTCTCGCGCGAGGTCAAGCGCCTCGCCGTCGCACAAGGCACGGGCCGAAAGGAGGCGGTGTGATGGGGGATCCGGAACGGTTGCTGAGCGCCAAGAGCGGCGCGGATCCGCTCGAGCGGGAGCTCCTCGGGAGCGTGCGCCACGTGGGTCCGCCCGAGGGCGCGAAGGAGCGCGCGTGGAGCGGCATCGCGAGCGAGCTCGCGGCGGCGGCGGCCGTCGGCGTCACGGCGGGCTCCGGCGCGGCGGCCGCCAAGAAGGCGGCCGCCGGTTCGCTCCTGTCGTCGGCGCTGTCGATCAAGGCGGCGGCGCTGCTCGTGGGCGGCGGCCTGGCGCTCGGCGCGGGGTACTGGGCGCTCTCGTCGTCGGCCGAGCCGCCGCCGAGCCGCTCGGCGGGCCCGGAGCAGGCGCAGGCGGTGGCGCCGCAAGCGTCGGCGGCAGCGCCGCAGGAGCCGCAGGAGCCGCAGGAGCCGCAGGCGCCGGTCGCGACGGCGGCCGAGCCGGCGCCGCGCCCCGAGCCGCGGCCGGAGACTCCGATCGAGGGGGAGCCGAGCCGGAGGCCGAGCGGACCGAAGCCGACCGAGACCGATCTGCTGCGCGCGGAGAGCGCGCTGCTCACGGAAGCGCGCGCCAAGCTGCGCTCCGGGGACGCGGCGGCGGCCGCGGCGATCCTCGAGCGCCTGCGCGCGCAGTTCCCGAACGGCGTGCTCCGGCAGGAGCGCGAGGTGCTCGCCATCGAGGTGCTGGCCTCGCGCGGCAACATGCAGGAAGCGAAGCGGCGCGCTCAGGCCTTCGTCAAACAGTATCCCGGGAGCCCCCACAGCGCGAAGCTCAAGCGGCTCCTGGACGCGCCGTGAAGCGCTGGTCGGCCGCTCGCATGGCGGCGCTCGGCTGCCTCGCCGCCTCCGGGTGCGACGCGGAGATCACCTCGGTCGGCGCCTGGGCGCCTGTCGTCTCCGGATCTTCGTACGTCGAGGCGGAGCTCGGCGAGCTGACCGGCGGCTTCACCGTGGGCGAGGACAGCCGCGCTTCCGGGGGCCGTTTCCTCTCGCCCCCCGGCGGGATGAGCTCGGGCGAGGCGCCGGGGCCCGCGCGCGCTCGCTACCGCTTCGAGGCGCCGAGCGCGGCAGACTACGTGATCTGGGGGCGGATCTACGCGCCGAACGCGATCGACAACCGCTTCTGGTTCCAGGTGGACGGCGGCGCGTGGACCCTCTGGCGCATCAGCGTCGGCGAGATCTGGTTCTGGGACGATCTCCACGACGACACCCGCTACGGCGAGCCGCTCCGCTTCGCCCTCGCGGCCGGGGCTCACGAGCTCGTCCTCGCGAACGCCGCCGACGGCGTCCGGCTGGATCGGCTGTACTTCACGCCGGACGGCGATGAGCCGCCGGGCAACGACACGCCGTGCGATCCCCCGCATTCGATCGAGGTCGGCGGCGAATGCCTCCCGAGCTGCGGCGCCTTGCAGGGCACCGAATGCGGCGAAGCCCAGTGCGCCGGGCGCGAACTGCTCGACGCCTACGACTGCGGGGTGTGCTGTCGCCTCGAAGGACCGTGAGCCGAGCCGCGCCCCGGGATCGGGTCGGAGCTCGTCGACCGAAGACACACCTCTTCGCACCCGATCGAGGCGTCTCCACGCCTCGATGACGAAAAAGGTGATCGCTCCCTCGCTGGACTGCCACCCACCCGGAGTCGCCAGCAGCCCCGAGCGGAGCCCTGAATGACTACGTTATCCATCGATAAATCCACGGCCCACGGAAGCGTGGGAGTGCTCGCCCTGGCGTTCGCGCTGTCGGCGTGCCTCGGCAATCTGGGAGGCGTCGACGGCGCGCCGCCCGGGGAAGGCACGAGCGGCAGCTCGAGCGGCGGCGGCCCGGGGACGGTGACCCCCGGGGAGGCGCTCGAGTGCGACGCGAGCGTCGTCGATCCGGGGCCGTCGCCGATGCGCCTGCTCTCGCGGGAGCAGTACCTGAATACCGTGCGCGACCTCGTCGGCGACGTGCCCGGCCTGGAGGCGGCGCTCGGCCCCGCGATCGAGGCGTCGGCGTTCGGCCTCGTGCAGCCCGACGTGACGCAGGTCGAGCTCGAGCATTTCCAGGCCGCGGCGGACGTCATCGCCGCGGCGATCGCCTCCGACCCGGCGCGGCTCGGCGACATCGCGCCTTGCGAGGCCGGCGCCGAGCCGCGCGCGTGCGCGCGCCAGGTGGTCGTGCGCTTCGGCGCCCGCGCCTACCGCGCGCCGATCACGGACGCGGCGGACATCGAGCGACACCTCGGGCTCTTCGACGTCGGCGCGGAGACGAGCTACGAGCACGGGATCGAGATGCTCCTCCGCGGCATGCTGCAGTCGCCGCGCTTCCTCTACCGCGTCGAGATCGGCACCTCGGAGAAGGTGAGCGAGCGCGCCGTGAGGCTCTCTCCGCACGAGGTGGCCGCGCGCCTCTCCTACACGCTGTGGGGCACGCTGCCGGACGCCCGGCTGAACGAGGCCATCGAGGACGGCGGCCTGACCACCCGGGAGGGCGTCGCGGCGCAGGTCGGCTGGATGCTCGAGGACGAGCGCGGCAAAAAGCTCCTCCATCGCTTCCTCGGCAGCTGGACGCACCTGAACGGCCTTTACGGCGTGGTGAAGGACGAGCGCGCCTTCCCCGAGTGGCAATCGCGGTCGTTCCGCGAGTCGCTGCGCGGGCAGGCCGACGCCTTCTTCGACCACGTGCTCCACGAGCAGGGCGGCGCGCTGCGCGCGCTCTTCACCTCGACGACGGTCTTCTACAACAAGGACCTGGGCGGGTATTACGGCGTCACCGGCGGCGACGCCTTCCAGGCGCTCGAGCGCGCGGACGGCACCGCGTCTGGCATCCTGACGCTCCCGGCGCTGCTCGCGGTCCAGGCGAAGCCCGCCGAGAGCTCGCCGATCTACCGCGGGAGGTTCGTGCGCGAGGCCCTGCTCTGCCAGCAGCTGCCGGCCCCGCCGGCCAACATCCCCAAGCCGCCCGAGGTCGACGCGAGCAGCTCGACCCGCGAGCGGCTGGCGCAGCACGAGGTGGACCCGAGCTGCTCCGGCTGCCACCAGCTGCTCGACCCGATCGGCTTCGGCTTCGAGCACTACGACGCGCTCGGCCGCTACCGCGAGCTCGACGGCGGCAAGCCGGTCGACGCGAGCGGCAAGGTGGTCGTCACCCGCGACATGAACGGCGAATTCGTGGGCGTGGCGGAGCTCGGCGAGAGGCTCGCGGGCAGCGCCGAGGTGGAAGAGTGCGTGGCGCGTCAGTGGTTCCGCTTCGCGATCGCCCGCTTCGAGCAGGACATGGATGGCTGCTCGATGGAGCGGTTGCTCGAGACGTTCAGGGGCGCCGGTCAGGATCTGAACGCGCTGCCCCGCGCCGTCGTGGAGACGGACGCTTTCCTGTACCGTCGTCCGATCGATACGCACGCGGATGCGAAGGAGATGCCATGAACCGCAAAGGCCCGATCGACCTCCGGACCCAGATCAGCCGCCGCAAGCTGCTCGGCGGGCTGGGCGCCCTGACCGTCGCGCTGACGAGCCCCATCTGGCGGAGCGCCACCGTGTTCGGTCAGGACGCGAACCAGCCGGGCGCAAAGCGCTTCATCGGCATCTTCTCGGCGAACGGCACGGTGCCGTCGGCGTTCTTCCCGCCGGGGGACGCGCACGAGGCGCCGCTGTCGCTCGGCCCCATCCTCCAGCCGCTCGAGGCGCACAAGCAGAAGATGCTGGTGCTCAAGGGCGTGCACATGAACTCGACGGTCGAGGACGAGCTCGGGGTGCCGAGCGCGAACAAGCCCGGCGGCCCGCACATGAAGGGCCCCGGCGCGATGCTGACGGGCGGCTCGCTGCTCGCCGGCAGCTTCACCGGCGCGGGCGGGCCTGCCGGCTGGGCGGATCGGATCTCGGTGGATCAATACATCGCCAATCGGATCGGCGGAAGCAGCCAGTTCCCGTCGCTCGAGTTCGGCGTGCGCATCGAGGGGCAGGAGCCGCTCCGCGTCATCTCGTACCGCGGCGCGAACCAGCCGAACATCGCGGTCGACGACCCGTTCCAGATGTACGCGCGGATCTTCGCCAACGCGGACCTGTCCGACACGGAGCTCCAGCGGCTGATGGCCGAGCGCCAGAGCGTGCTGGACTTTTTGAAGGACGATATCGGCCGGCTGCAGGCGCGCGTCAGCTCGGAGGACAAGGCGCGGCTCGAGGCCCACCTCGGCGGCATTCGCAACATCGAGCAGCGGCTGCAGAGCTCCGGGGTCTCGTGCACGCCGCTCGAGATGCCGGAGAAGTTCGACACGCGCGCGATGGAGAACTATCCGAAGGTCGGCCGGTTGCAGATGGATCTCATGCTGCTCGCGCACATCTGCGGGATGACCCGCGTGTCCACGTTCATGTGGGCCAACGCCGATAGCTGGCAATACTATCCCTGGATCGGCGTGAACGAGGAGCACCACGAGCTGTCCCACGCCGGCGACGACGACGCGGTCGCGAACGAGAAGCTCGTGAAGATCAACCGGTGGCACAGCGAGCAGGTGACGTACGTGCTGGACCAGCTGGCGCTCGCCAAGGAGGTGGACGGCAGCTCGATGCTCGATAGCACGCTATTGCTGTGGGGGAATGAGCTCGGCGTCGGCAATACGCATACGTACAGGGACATCCCGTGGGTGCTCGCGGGCGGCGTGGGCGGGTACTTCAAGATGGGGCGCTACATCAAGTATGCGGACCTGCCGCACAACAACCTGCTCGTGTCGGTGTGCAATGCGATGGGGCTGGAGGACGTGACCACGTTCGGGATCCCCGGCGTGTGCACCGGGGCGCTGCCGGGGCTGGTGGCGTGAGCGAGGGTCGACCAGCGCAGCCCACCGCCAGAGCGCCCCCACCGGCCGGACGGCCGTGAGGTGACGGCGGGGCTCTGCGCAGCCGCGGCGGCGCCGCTCGGCGCTCGCGAGGGCTGTTATCCGTGGATAGCTCGTCCGAGCGTCACGACGGACGCCGCGAGCATGAGGCCGGCGAACGCCCAACGGCGCACGGCCGCGCTGATGCGACTGGACAGCCGGGCGCCGGCCAGGCTGCCCGCACACTCGCTGACGCTCAGGCAAGCGGCGATCCGCCAATCGACCGGCGGGTGGGGGAGATGGCCGGCGAGACCAGCCATCGTGTTCATCGCGATGACGAGGATAGAGGTGCCCATCGCGGCGTGCACGGGGGTCCCCGCGAACACGACGAGCAGGGGAACGATGGCAAATCCGCCGCCGAGGCCGACCAGGCCGGTCAAGCACCCGACCAGGGCCCCCCCGACCGCGAGCACGGCCAACGTCTGCCAGCCCGGCCGCCTTCTGCCCTGGTCCCGCGGAAGCGTGGGGCGGTTCCGGAGCATGGAAACGGACGCCACGACCGTGGCCATGAAGAAGATCACCTGAAGGACGCGCTCTGGGATCACGCCCGCGATGTGTCCGGAGAGGTAGGCCCCAGTCATCGAAGCGAGGCCGAAGGCGAGAGCGAACCGCCAGACGACGGCCTTCTCCATGGCGTATGGGACGACGGCGACGAGGCTCATCAGCAGGACGGCCACGAGCGAGGTGGCGACCGCGCGGTGGAGCGCGAGCCCGGCGATGCTGGTCAAGAGGAGCACGGTGAGGATCGACGGGCCAGCCCCGAGGATGGCCGATACGATCCCGATGACCAGGCCGAGCGCTGCTATCAGGTACATCGTCATAGCGCTTCGTCGCGTCGTACCGACGCGTTCCGGGGGACGAGCCGAGCGCGCCCGAGCGCGCGGAGATCTCCCGCGCCGCCGGGAGGCAGGCGACGGCCGCCCGCGCGTCGGGCAGCGCGCCCACGCAAGATGGCATACTGCGTGCCCAAGCCCTGGCGCGCGCTGAACGCGTCGGGAGGGGGCACAGAATGGCGTCGGGCGAGGGCTTCGTGGTGTGGTTCACTGGGTTGTCGGGGTCCGGCAAGTCGACCTTGGCCGCCATGCTGGCTGCCGAGCTGTCGCGGCGGGGCGTGCATGTCGAGTCGCTCGATGGCGACGTCGTCCGCACCCACCTCTCCAAGGGGCTCGGGTTCTCGCGAGAGGATCGCGACACGAACATCCGCCGGATCGGCTTCGTCGCGAGGCTCGTGGCGCGCTCCGGCGGATGCGCGATCACCGCGGCGATCAGCCCCTACCGGGACATCCGCGACGAGCAGAGGCGCGCGATCGGGCGTTTCTGCGAGGTCTACTGCGAGTGCCCCATCGAGGTGCTCGAGCGCCGGGACGCCAAGGGGCTCTACGCGCGCGCCCGCGCGGGCGAGATCAAGGGCTTCACCGGCATCGACGACCCGTACCAGCCGCCGCCCTCGCCCGAGGTGGTCGTCCACACCGATCGCGAGTCGCCCCGCGAGGGCGTCGCCCGGATCCTCGCGAAGCTCGAGGAGCTCGGATACATCCGTCCCGCGGCGCAGCCGGCCGAGCCGGCGCGGACGGGCCTCGTGCCCCCGCACGGCGGGGAGCTCGTCGACAGGTTCGTTCGCGGCGAGACCAGGCTACGGCTGCTCGAGCGCGCGGCCGGCTTACCCAGGGTGACGCTCGACGAGCGCGGGGCGAGCGATCTGGAGCTCATCGGCAATGGCGCCTATTCCCCGCTCAAGGGGTTCATGACGTCGCGGGACTACCTGCGCGTGGTTCACGAGCGGCGGCTGGAGAGCGGCCTCGTCTGGTCGATCCCGATCACGCTCGCGGTCCCGGGCGAGGACGCCGGCCGCCTCTCCCTCGGCAGCGAGGTGGCGCTGGCAGCGCCGGACGGGCGGGTCGTCGGTGTGCTCGAGCTCGCCGACCGCTGGACACCGGACAAGGATCTCGAGGCGCGCGACGTCTACGGCACGACGGACGGGAGCCACCCGGGCGTCGCCTCCCTGCGGTCCTCGGGCGACGTGTACCTCGGCGGCGAGGTCTGGCTGGTCGATCGCCCCGTGGTGCCGCAGTTCCCGGAGCATCCCCGGGATCCGGCGGCGACGCGGGCGGCCTTCGAGGCGCGCGGCTGGCGGCGCGTCGTGGGGTTCCAGACGCGCAATCCGATCCACCGCGCGCACGAGCACATCACCAAGTGCGCGCTCGAGATCACGGACGGCCTCCTGCTGCACCCGCTCGTCGGCGCGACGAAGGCCGGCGACATCCCGGCGGACGTGCGGATGCGTTGCTACGAGCTCTTGCTGGAGAAGTACTACCCCGCGGACCGGGTCGTCCTCGGGCTGTATCCGGCCGCCATGCGCTACGCGGGGCCGCGCGAGGCCCTCTTCCACGCGCTCGTGCGCAAGAACTACGGCTGCTCCCATTTCATCGTCGGGCGCGACCACGCCGGCGTCGGGCGCTTCTATGGGACGTACGACGCGCAGCGCGCGTTCGACGACTTCCTCCCGGGCGAGCTCGGCATCGAGCCGCTCAAATTCGAGGAGGCCTTCTGGTCCACGGTCGTCGGCGGGATGGCGACCGAGAAGACCGCGCCGGGCGGACCGGAGACGCGCATCACGCTCTCGGGGACGCAGGTGCGCGAGCTCCTGCGCGCCGGGAAGCTGCCTCCACCCGAGTTCAGCCGCCCGGAGGTCGCGCAGATCCTCCTCTCGGCGACGCGGGAACGAGCGCACGATCAGGCAGCCTGACGGCGCCCGCCGGCCGACGCTCCGGGGCGCTCCTCGCCGGTCTCCAGCCAGCGGGCGCAATCGCCCCCCAGCTTCTCCAGCGCCAGCCGATCGAACCGCGCGCTCTGCGCAGGGGTGATCTCGGCGCGGTAGTCGCGGGCCGGCCCCTTGTGGAAGAACGCCTTGGGGTCCCGCATGTGCGCGCCGGCGAACGGGGCCATCTGCTCGGCTCGCGCGCGCATGTAGCCGAACGAGCAGTGCTCCACGATCCGATCCAACCGCAGCCCGGCCGGATCGACGTCGATGAACCCGGCGACGCGCACGATCTGACCGCGCAGATCCTCCTTGAGCCGCCGGTAGTGCACGAGGAGCACGTTCGGCTCGTCCCGGAGCTCCCACCACGATCGCACGACGTCGAACAGGTCGCAGCAGCCGTACCCGTCGGTGTCGAGCCACCGGTCGAAGAACTCCTGCATGCTCTCCGGAATCACGAGGCGCGCTGGATCGCCGGACCACGCCGCGTGGATGCGGTTGATTTTATCCATGGTCTCGGCGGAGAACTGGCTCAAGTAGTTGTGGAAGCTGATGCCGAGATCCTTGCCGTTCCGGCCGACGAAGATGTAGCGGGCCTGCGCGGCGATGGGCACGGCGTCCGCGGGCAGGTGCGACTTCAGCACGCGCCGCTCGCCGGCCTCGCGCTGCGCCTTCAGCATCGCCAGCATCGCGGCGTGGTCGCCGAAGCTGGAGTCCAGCCAGGGGGAGGTGTCCGAGAGCGCCTCTTCGCGATCTTCGCCGTTGTCGAGGATCTGCTGGATGATGCGCTGGGTCCACGTGGTTCCCGCCTTGAACGGGTCCGCCACGACGATGTCGCCGGAGACGAAGCCGCCCTGTGCCAGGAAGTCGTTCCAGACGAGGGAGCTGTTGAGGTAATCTCTGACGATCCGCGTCGGCGGAAGCAACGTGTCGCTCGTGACCATGTGTCACCTTCCTTCATCGCCGCTCGCGCAGGACGCCCGGACGACGGGCTCGCCCGCACCTGGCGGCAGTCGGCCATGCCCTTCGTTTCGATGTCTCGATTGGAATGGCTTCTCAAGAACCGGACCAGCCCCGGATGCGTTCCTCAGGCCCCCTGCGGGACGCCGCCCGCGCGGGCCGGGAGAGCAGACGCCCCGGGTGGTCGTGTCCCCGGGTGGTCGTGTCCCCGGGTGGTACCTCCAGCCTCGCCCGACGCTCCGGCGGCCCCGGCCCACGGCGAGGCCGCCGCCTCGCGTGCGGCGCCCGCGGCGCGGTGGAGCGCGAGCGTTCGCTTCGGGCTCGGCGTCCTGCTCGTCGCCACGGCCGCGGCGGCCTTCGCGGCCGCGTTCCGCTCGGCGCTCGCGCTCGCGCTCCACCGCGCCGCGGGCACGTCGGAAGTCGTGTCGGCGATGCTCGCGGCGCCGCGCTCGGCGCGGCTCGCCTTGCCGGCCGCGGGCGGCCTCCTCGCCGGCCTGCTGGGGTGCTCGTGGCCCGGGCGCCCGCGGGGCACGGCGTCGGCGACGTCATGGAGGCCGTGGTCCTCGGGCGCGTCCGCCTGTCCATGCGCGTCACCCTGCTCAAGTCCGCCGCGTCGTGGCTGGCGATCGCGACCGGCGGATCGATCGGCCGCGAGGGGCCGCTCATCCAGTTCGGAGGAGCGGCCGGCAAGCTCGTCAGCGACCACCTGGGGCTGCCGATCGACCGGGCGCGGCTGCTCATCGCCGCCGAGACCGCCCATCGTCCTTCCGCTCGTGCTCGCCACCGCGATCGCGGCGCTCGTGTCCCGCCGGCTCCGCCGCGAGTCCATCTACACCGCGGAGCTCCGGCAGCGAGGGATCGGCTGGAAGATGACGATGGAAGGGCGGCGCATGGTGGAGCAGGCCGCGGCGCCACGCGACGGCGCGCGCCGGGGAGCCGGTCGCTAGATCCCTCGCCGCCTTCGAGGCTACGCGTCGTCTGCGACGGCGATCGCGCTCGGGGCCGGCGCCGGCTTGCGGCTCTTCTTCGCCGCGGCCGCGGTGACGACGTTCCTCCGCATGAAATCGATGACCGGCGCCAGGACGTCCATCACCTTTCGATCGGTCTGCGCGTGCGTCTTGGCGATCCGGTAGGCTGCATAGAGCGCCTCGCGGAACTTGACGGCGGTGTAGAGCGTCGAGTCGCCGAGCTCCCCGCCGATCGGCGCGAGGCTCTCCGCGAGCTTGCTGAAGAGCAGGTGCTTCTCGATGCGGTCCCGGAGCAGCGCGGTCTCGAAGCGGTTCGGGTCCATCCCTTCGTCCTGATCCGCGAGCGACTCGAACAGGGCGGGCTTCATGTCCACCACGTCGAGCACCTTGTTCAGCATCGCGTGCTCGCCGTCACGCAGCCGCGGCGCGGTCTGCCGCTGCTCCTTCGTCAGCGTCACGAGCCCCGGGAAGAGGCTGTCGAGCCTCTCGCCGAACTCGGCGGCCAGGGCCCTGGCCTTCTCGGCGCGCGCCCGGAACTCCTCGATCGGCATGTCTTCCCACGTGGTCCAATTCGAATCCTTCTTCTTCGAGGGCATTGGTGATCCTCCCGTGCTGCGGTTGCGAGCGGGTACCGTAAGTTGGCATATCTGGGCCCGCAAGGATGGGTGACCACCGGAGCACGAACTCCACGCCAGGACGAGAGCGGAGATGGCTCTCGTGACAGCAGCATCGGCCGCAGCCGCAGCTCAACCGCAGGAGGAGCAGGGTCACTGCAACTATTTACCATCGATGGTGCGCTCGGCGCCGGCAGCGCCCCGGGGTCTCTCCGCGCTCGTTCACGAGCCGTGAATGCACGAAAGAGGCCTGAGCGGAGTACTTCGTGAGGAGCGTGCTGGCCCCTCCAGAGCCGTTCCTGCCTATGCCACGGTCGCCCTGAACCGCGCCACGGTCGCCCTGAACCGCGCCACGGTCGCCCTGAACCGCGCCACGGTCGCCCTGAACCGCTCCACGGTCGCCCTGAACCGCTCCACGGTCGCCCTGAACCGCTCCACGGTCGCCCTGAACCGCTCCACGGTCGCCCTGAACCGCTCCACGGTCGCCCTGAACCGCTTCGCTCAGCCCATTTTCGCCTCGCACCCCCGGTGCCCCCCGGGCTCGCAGCCCCGAGCGCTGCTCGACGGGGGCCCGCCCCGCAATCGCCTCGGCACGCTCATGCAGCGCCGCTCCGAAGACCACCGCTGCCGCGGTCGCTCGGTCGCGCCGCTGTGCGAAGGCGGGGAAGCTTTTTTTCGCCGGACCTGCCCATCGCCTCGCCCTTCTTCGGGGCCGTCCAGGTCGAGGATTTCCAGCTCGTTCCGCTCCTCAAGGCGCTGCTGATGCCCCGGGTCTCGCTGCTCCTCGCCGACGACGTCGGCCTCGGAAAGACCGTGGAAGCCTGGCTCGTGCTCGCGACCCCAGACAGAGGCCGGCGGATCCAGCAGTCCGCCCGAAGGCCGAGCGGCAGGGGCTTCCTCACGAATCTCTAGGTGCGGTAGACTCGGGCATGGCGAAGGTGCCGGAGAAGTTCCGCTGGGTGTTCTGGGACGTCGACGCCAAGGCACTCGATACGGCGACGGCCCGGAACTACATCATCCCGCGCGTGCTTGAGTTCGGCCGGCTGGAAGAGGTGCGCTGGCTCATCAGGACATACGGGATGAACGGAATTCACCGCTTTTTGCGGGAGGTCGGGCACCCCGAATTGAGTGCGCGGACGCTCGGGTTCTGGCGGGCGGTGCTGAAGGCGGAGGGTGAGGTGTGGGCAAGTTCACCGGATTGGCGAAGGAACAAAGCCGCGCCCTGGGTCGACTGAAGATCGTCCCAGGGATCGAGCGGTTCTACCTGGCCGGGGGGACGGCCGTCGCAGTGCATTTACGCCACCGTCGCTCGCTGGACCTCGACTTGTTCAGCGTGTCCGCAGACATCGATCTGACGATGCTGGCCCAGGCGGTTCGGGCTGTGGTGCCCGATATGCAGGTGATCAGCACGACCGATGCGGCGTTGCGGGTACGGGTGGGCGACGTCCCAGTGGATATCGTAAGGTACCCTTACGGGCTGCTCGATGCGCCAGAGCCCGGCCCGGAAGCGTTCCCCGTGGCAGGGGTGCGGGACCTGGCCGCGATGAAGCTTTCCGCGATCGCGCGACGTGGGTTGCGTCGCGATTTCTGGGACCTCCACGCGCTCGCCGAGGGTGGGCTGCCGCTGCGGGACGCTGCGGCGGCGTATGTGGCGAAGTTCGGTGTGTCGGAAGCGGATCTGTATCATGTGCTGCGATCGCTGACGTATTTCGAGGACGCGGAGAAGGATCCCGTGTATCCGCGAGGGTTGACCGCGACGAGGTGGGAGCGGATAAAGAAGTTCTTCCTGGCGGAAGCGCCCGGGTTGCTGACGGAAGAGAAGGAGTGACCATGGTGACCATCGACCTAATCGAATGCCTATGGTACTACTGGAACCACCACCGCAAGGCGCTTGTAAACGGTCGCGATATTGAATCGTGGTGCCATGCCCCTCGAGACCGGAACAACAAGCCAATGCCGCTGGTACACCTCGACCAGCGGCGCTATGAAGCGTTTTATGCGTCGCTAGATGCACAGCAGAGCGACGCGATCGTGCGGTGGAAGAAGGGGCCCCATGACAACTCGCCCGTGTCGCTCTCGCTGTCCCAGCAATCGTGCGCGCCGGCTTATCAAGCGGCGCAAATTGCCGCGCAAGCCGACTGGATCGAAGGACACGTGCCTCCAAAGCAGCGTAAGTGAGCTGGTGTTTGCTGCTCGAAGATGACCGGCTCTCCCGCTTGTGAAGCCCCCGGGGCAGGACGCGGATCGGCGTGCGAGGAGGTGCGCCACGCGGGGGCCGGGGCAGGCCGAGCACGGCCCTGACCTCTTCTCCTGAGGAAACGGGTACCCCTTCGGCGTCTACGCTCCGGTCGAGCGCCGGCGCCTCTCGCGGACCTTGCCGAGATCGATCACGAGCTCGTTCGTCCTGCGCCGTTCCAAGCGCTTTCGCGGAGGAGCTGGACCCCTCCGCGTCACGCGGCCGGCCCGCAGCAGAAGATCGCCACGCCTCCCGGCCTGAGCTCGCCCTCCTGCTCCCCGCCTCTGGGCTCGCAGACAGCGATGCTCTCGACGGTCAACGTCGCGCTGACGCTCCGCGGGAAAACGCCGGGCGGCAGGTCGAAACATTGACCGATGCCGCGGGCATCGGTGCTGGGAATCGGCTGCGAGCACTGCTCGTCGGCGTAGAAGGTGAGCGTTCGCGTCCCGCTCTCGATGCCATCGGCGTCATAATCGCACTCGGTGCACCCCTCCACACCGGAGTGGGCCCGCACGAGCTCGGGGTGGCTGCGAGGACACGCCTGGAGCTCGTCCCCACCGAAATACTGAAGGCACTCGCGGAAGCCTGGCGCCGGCACCGGGATACACTCGGTGCCAATCTTCGCGCAGTACTGATCCATGGGCCAGGTGCGCTCACACACCCGAACGATTTTCCCCCAGAGGGCGTCCACATCCTCCAGGGAGAGCGACGTGTCGCAGTCCCAGAGTCCATACTCCGCGGTGCCCCAGCCGAGGTCGACGTCGTCCGGCGCCGGCACCACGTCCGTCCTCTGGGACACGCAGCTGCCGTCCCAGTGAGGCGGCAGCACGAACTCGCTGGCGCTGGGGGGTTCGATGACCACGTCATCGGTACAGTTGTCGCCCTTCACGAGCTCGACCCTTGCGTATCGCCTCCCCCTCCGCGGCTCGGCCACACATCGGGGACAGCGATCGAGGGACTTCGGCTCTTGATAGTAATCCCGGAAATGATTGTAGTTGGACGCTTCACAGTCCGGCGCGTCGCGCGGGCTCCCCACCCAGGCGACGAGGACGCGCCGGTTCTCGAAGCCGTCGACGGAGTAGCTGGTGCCGTCCCACACGGGCTCGGCGCAACGCCAGGGACAGGTGCCGGCATGGGGATCGGGGCAGTCGATGCCAGGACACGGGCCGGAGTTGCACGACGCCCCGAGCAGCGCCGCCCCGGCACCGAGCGCGAGGAGCGCCGCCCCCATCGATGTCCTCCGAATCCACGTCGTCCCGATCGCGCGCGTCATGTTCCCTCCGGCAAGCAACAGGCGATCACCCTTTTGCTCAAGCTCAGCTCGCCCACGAGCTCCCGGCCGCTCGGCGCGCAGCTCCCCGGCGCGTTGACCCGCCATTCCGCGCGCACGCTGCCGAGCGTCGAGCCGGGCTCGGCGTCGTGACAGCCGCCGTTGCCGGCGACGACCGCGGCGGCGACGAGATCGTCGCACGCCCCGTCCTCGAACGTCGACACGAGCGCCTCGCACGTGCTCGGCGCGGTCTCGGTACACGAGCACGGCGTGCACGCGCGGCGGTCCTCGACCTCGCGCCAGAACGTGAGCTGCTCCGAGAAGTGGAGGCCCGCGGTCTGCTCGCTGGAGGGACATCCGACGTCCTTGTCGTCCTCCGAGAGGAGACACCGGCGCCAGCCCGGGCTGACCTGCTCCGCGCCGAGGACACAGACCTGCGCAGCGCCCGGGCACATGTCGCCCCGCAACGCGTTGCAGGTGACCACGACCTGCCCTCCCGCGGGCGCATCGCCATCGCGCGGCACAGGAGACGTCACGACCTCGCAAGGGCGCGCGGTGACGGGCGCGATCCGGAACGAGCCGAACGCCTCGGCCCCGACCGCGCCGGGCGCGACGCACGCGCCATCCCAGCCGGCCGGTGCGTCGAACGGGGTCAACGTCTCGCCGGGGCTGTCGTCGCACATCCAGCCGGAGCTCACCGTGAGGCCGGCCGGGAGGACGCACGCGGGCGCGGAGCACGCGCACGGGCCGCACCCGGGATGCGCTCCCGGCGCGACGAACAGCTCGCTGTACAACGGCGGAATCATGTTCTTGCGGTCCTCCTCGTTCCAGCGTGGGTTCAACACCACGGCCTCGTCGCACCGGAGGTCCTCGAGGCCCGCGGTCACCCGCACCAGGTACACGCCCTGCTCGAAGCCGGAGAGATTCATGGGAACACAGCTCCCCTCGCAGCCCCCGTTGCTGGTGCCGTCCTCGTTGATGACGTCGCACGCCAGGAGCTCGTGGCAGTCGTAGCCGTCCACGGTCCCGCAGCCGCTCGCCATCGCGACCGCCGCGCCGCCCGCGCTCGCCAGCGCCGCCAGGACCCGCCCGGCCTCCCATCGTCTCATCGCCGCTCCTCCTTCTTCACCTTCACGCCGGGCCCTCACCACGCCCCTTCAATCCGGATGCTGCCGCCGTGGGCGGTCGCGCGCGGCACCACGCGGACGCCGCCCTCGTCCGGCGCGGGCGCCCACCAGAACGACGACAGCGCCGCCGCGCCGATCACGCTGCTCGCCACGAAGCTCGCGACCGCGACGAGACCCAGGGCATCGCGGGCCTCGAGCGCGTCCCGGAGGTGGGGGCACCGCGCGTCGGTGATCCCTTTCTTCAGGCTGCACCCGTTCTCCCCGCTCACGCTGCGAATCTGCTCGCGCAACGTCGCGGTCTCGCCGTCCTTGACCGCCCACGCGAGCGCGAATCCCGCGCCGACCACGACGCCCGCCGACGCGAGCGCGAGCCCCCCGATCCGGATCGCCGGTCCGACCGCCGTCCCCTCGCCCGCAGGCCGCATCGCCGCCGGCCCCGGCGCGGACGCCGCGGCAGGCGGTGCCGCTGCCGGCCGCGGCGCCGGCGGCTTCGGCTTCTCCTTCAAGGCCAGGCCGATCGCCGGCGTGTCCCCGCGCTGCGCCTCGAAGCGCCCCACGCCGTCCTCGTGGCCTGCGAGCGTCGCCCGCGCCTCGTGCCTGCCGGGCTCGACATAGACCACGTACGTGGCGAGCCCCTGGCCGACGCGCCGGCCGTCGACGAACACCTCCGCCTCGGGCTTGCCCACCACGATCGCGACCGCGGCGACCTCCTGCGCGGCCCGCCGGAGCCCTTGCTGGACCCGAGCCTTCCTGTCGGGCGCGAGCGCGTCCTCCGCCTCGAGCGCCCGCCGCAGGTGCTCCGCGGCGTCCCGGTAGCGCCGCAGCGAGAGCACCGCCAGCCCGAGCTCGCCGGCCCAGCGAGGGTCGCCGGTCGACTTCCAGGCATTTCGATACGCCGCCGCAGCCTCATCCCATCGCCCGGCGCGCCGCGCCTGCTCCGCACGGCGGATCGTCTCCGCGGTCGCCTCGGACGAGAGCCCCGCGGGCGAAGCCGTCTCAGGCGAGGTTCCTGACGGCGCGACCGCCGAGGGCGCATCCCCGACCCCCAAGCCAGCCGATTGCGGCCCCTCGGCCAGCGCACCGCGGCTGTAGCCTGCTGCGACCAACAGCACCGCAAGCCCCACGCACCTCGCCAAGCGCATGGGCGCCGAGCCTATTCAGCCCCCTGTTCGTCCGCAAGCACGCGCCGCAGGCACCGAACGGGCAAGCGCTCGAATGAGAAATCAAACGACGTCCCCGTAAAGCGTCATCACCCGGCGTGCCCCACGCCTCGCCACGTCGGCTCAGCGCCCGCCTGGGGTCCGGAATCCAATGACAACGCAACACCGCCAGCTCCGGAAGCGCGAACGATTTGGAGCGCCGTCGGGTAACCGGCGGATAATGGATCGGGCATGGATGCAAAGGATCCGCGCGGCGCGCCCGCCGGAGCACCGCCGCCCACCTGGGAGACCGTCGTCCGCGAGCACCTCCGCTACCTGCGCGGCTGCGTGGCGTCGGAGCGGATCCCGGCGGCCGACAGGGAGGACGTGCTGCAGGAGGTGCTGCACGGCATCTCGCGGGCTCTCGCCACGTTCGATCCGGCCCGGGGCGAGCTGCGCGCCTGGTTGAAGGCCATCGTCCACAACCATGCATCCATGTACCGGCGCCGCGCCTACCGGCGGCGCGAGGCGCCGTGGCCGGACGAGCCGCTGGAGGTCGCCGACGAGGCGCCGAGCTCCGAGGAGCGCCAGATGGAGCGCGAGCGGCGGCAGCTCCTGTCGAAGCTGCTCCTCGAGCTGCCGCCGGAGCGGCGCGAGGCGGTGATCGCCCACGAGCTCGACGAGGCGGGCATCGGCCATGTCGCGGAGCTGCTCTCGATACCCGCCACCACCGCGAAGAGCCGAGTCCGCCACGGGCGCGAGGAGCTCAAGGCGGCGGCGCGCCGCTGGCAGGCGCGCCATCACCGCCGCCTCGCCGCCCTGCTGCCGATGCGCGCGGCAGGTTGCTCGGGGGAGCGCTCGCGGCGCGCGGCGTCGCGGGAGCACCCGCTGCATCGCGCCGGGCGCGCGCTCCGTCATGCGATGTCCGGCGCGAGGGCACCGCGGCCACGAACGGTCGCCCTCACCTGCGCCTCGCTCGCGGTGGGCGCCTTCGGCGCCGTCCTGACAGCAGGGCTCCTGCTGGTCGGCCACAGCGGCGCTCTCCGCGGAGGCGCGGCATCGCCGGCCCCCTCCATCGCCGCGCATCTGAGCGCAGCCTCGGCGACGGCGCCTGTAGGCGAGGAAGCCAGCGAGCCCTCGTATCTGGCGCTCAACGACGATGCACCGGCGCGAGGGGCGATGTTCTCCGTGAGGACCGGCGACGGCGCGTCAGCTCGTCCGGGTCCCCTGCCCCGGCAACCGCAGCGCCGACCCGACGCGCAGGACGACGACCTGGAGCGCCTGAGGATGGCCGCCGCGGCGCGCGCCATCGGGCACGACGCGCTGGCGCGCACGCTGATGCAGGGGCGCCGCCACGACCTGCCGGGTGTCGGGCCCGCGCCCGGCCGCGACGTGTCTCCGGCGTCCTCGACGCCCGCGGCGCGCTCTCGCTGAGCTCTCGCTGAAGAAGAGCGCCTCCGCGAAGAGCGCCTCCGCACAAGGAATCGCGAGCTCCCGCACTCGGGGTCATCGACGTGGGTCGACTCGACCGTCGAGCCGCGATGCCGGCCCGCGCTCACGAGCGGCGCGCGGCCGCCGCGGGCGCGATGGCGCTCAGGGCTTCTCTACAGGCACCGATTGCCGAGATCCGGTATGCAGACGCGACGCCGCACGACAGCCGCTGTCCCCGAGCGCAGCACGCCCAAGCACCCCGCCATGCGCATTCCCGTGGATCGCATCCTCGCGGAGCGCCGCTGGATCGCCGCGCTCGTCACCTCCGGCGGCGTCCCCCGCCGCGACCGCGAGGATGTGGCGCAGGCCGTGATCGTGGCCGCGTGGATCGCTGTCGAGGCGGGCAGATACCGCCCTGACCCGTCCGTCGCCCCGCGGCGAGCGTTCCTCGGCTGGCTGTTTGGCATCGTCTGGCGCAAGGTAGGGCACCACGTCAATCGCGCCTGGGTCCGCCGGGAAATCCCGGCGGCGGATCCGTGGAGCGCCCGGCCGGAGCCGCCGCGCGACGACGAGCTTCTCCTCGATGCGCGCGAGCGCCTCCTCGCCGTGCGCATCGCGATATCCTGGCTGCCGCAGCGCGACCAGCAGATGCTCGCCCGCTGCGCGGTCGGCCACGGTATCCGCGACATCGCACGCGCGCTCGGCATGCCCAGCTCGACGGCGGTGCGGCAACTCCACCGGGCTCGCAGGAAGCTTCGGTGGTTGCTCCGCCGATAAGGCCCAATGACCGCGATACCGATTTGCGCCAACACACATGTCCAGCTGCGCGGCCACGGTCGGCAGACGCTGGGACCAGCTGGGGTCGAGCCGTCGGCCGTCACGACCTCGTAGCCTGCCTACCGCTCTGGCGTCGCCTCATCTCCCTGTGCCAGTCGACCGACCAGCGCATGGAGATGGGGGGCGCTCAACCTTATCTTCTCGTGCAGCGCCACATGACTGACGCTGGGTCCGCCGCTCTCGGCTACCACGGCCACGGTTTGCCGCAGCCCGAGGTCGGTTCCGGCGTGCAGTAAGATGAGCTCAGCAAATCCCTGGAGGAGGTGTTCTTGGCGTTCGCCGTAGTGCATCTCCAGTACCTTGTGCTCCTTCGCCAATTCCTCATCGTCGGGCAGTCCCGCCTCGATGGTCCGCCCCGGGCGGCGCGGTTCGGTGTAACCTGCGCCGCCGTGCGATCGTTCGAGACTGCCGTGCTGCCCCCGCGCTGGCTCGCGGCCGTCGCCGTGCTCGCTGGCGTCCTGACCGGGGCCGACGCGCGGGCGGAGGTACAGCCCCTGCGCGTCGCGTACGAGGCGCACGAGGGCTGTCCCAGCGCCGAGGCGTTCCTGCGCGAGGTGACCGCGCGCACGGAGCTCGCCCGTGAAGCCGCGCCGGACGAGGCGGCGCTCGAGGTGCGCGTGCACATCACCTCGGCCGAGGGCGAAAGCCGCGGCCGAATCACGGTCGGCACGGAGGAGGACGCGCGCGTCCGCGAGGTCGGCGGCGCCACGTGCGCGGACGTCGTCGCGGCCCTGGCGCTCATCACGGCCCTCTGGGTCGACCCCACCGCATCCCTCGATCCGCAGCGGCCGACCGCGAAGCCGCGCTCGTCCGACGATTCGGACCCCGCCGGGGCCGCGGGCGCCGCCGCGGATCCCACCGGGGCTGCGCCGCCGGCCGGGGCTCTCGTCCCCCCCGGCGGCCAGGCGCCGGAACCGGCGAGCCCGCCGCGCGCGGGGCCGCCGCAAGCCGCGTCCCTGGCCCCAACCGCCCCGGTCGCGCGCCCCGCGACCGCGCCGCCCCGCCCGCCGTCACCGGCCGCCGGTGCATTGCGCTCCCCGCAGCGGCCGCTGCCCTTGGAGCGCCGGTGGACGCTCGGCATCCAGGCGAGCACGGCGTCCGGGGTCGCGCCCGAGGCCCTCCTCGGCGGCGGGCCCTTCGTCGAGCTGCGCGCCGATCTGGGCCTCCGCGCGTCATTTCGCGTCGCAGCCGAGGTGGCCGCCACCGGCGCCATCGATGTCGGGCCGGGCGGCGCCCGCTTCACCCGCTGGATCGGTCGGCTCGACACCTGCGCGGACGTCCTCCGACCGGCGCGCTGGCTCTCGCTCGGGTCCTGCGTGGGCGCGGAGGGCGGCTTCCTCCACAGCAGTGGGCTGGTCGGCGACACGATCACCGAGGTGAAGGACGCCACGGTACCGTGGGCCAGCCTCGGGCTCCTCGCGCGCATGACCGCCTCGCTCGGCGCCCTCGTGCGCGTCGACGTGCACGGTGGACCGCAATTTCCGCTGATACGGCGCTCGTTCATGTTCGAGAGGCCCGCGCTGGTCATTCACGAGGTGCCCGCGGTCACGTGGGCGCTCCACGTCGGCGCCGGCCTCTCGTTTTGATGATCAGACGGTCGCGAGCCGGAGATTGCTCGAGGTGTGAGCCGTGGTGAAGCGCTGACCCTGGTGGAGCTCCCCGCCGCTGTTCCCCCCGAGAGCCGGGCGGCGGCGGGGCGCCTCGCCGCGCTGGTGGCGGAGCACTCGGCCTTCGTGTGGCGCTCGCTGGTGCGGCTCGGCGTGCCACGCGCTGACGCGGAGGACGCGGTGCAGCAGGTCTTCCTCGTTGTGGCCCGGAAGCTCGGGGACATCGAATCCGGCCGGGAGTCGGCGTTCCTGTTCAGCACGGCGCTGCGGATCGCCTCGCGCGCGCGGAGGACGCGGCAGCGGCGCCGGGAGGTCCTCGAGGAGGAGCCCCTCGAGCGCGTCGATCCGGCGCCGGATCCCGAGGAGATGATGGATCGCGCGCGCGCCCGCGCGACGCTCGACGCCATCCTCGACACCATGCCGCTCGATCTGCGCGCGGTCTTCGTGTTGTTCGAGCTGGAGCAGCTGACGACGGCGACCATCGCCGCGATGCTCGAGCTCCCGGCGGGCACGGTCGCCTCCCGCCTCCGCCGCGCGCGCGAGCACTTCCAGGCCGCCGTGAGGCGGCTCGAGGCGCGAGCCCATTTCCGAGGTGAGTGCAATGAGTGATCCTGAGCGCCTCCTGGACCAGAAGGGGAGTGATCTGCAAACGGCGCTCCTCCGCGCGGCGCTCGACGAGAGCGTGCCGAGCGGCCTGACCCGGCGCACGCTCGTCGCGCTCGGCGTCGCCGCCGCCGCGACGAGCGCGGGCGGCGCGGCCGCGGCGAGCGCGGGCGGCGCGGTCGCGGCGAGCGCGGGCGGCGCGGCCGCGGCGAGCGCGGGCGGCGCGGCCGCGAGCACGGGTGGGGCGGCCGCGGGTGGGGCGGCCATGGGTGGGGCGGCCATGGGTGGGGCGGCCATGGGTGGGGCGGCCGCGGCGGCGAGCGGCGCGGCGGTGAGCGGCGCGGCGGTGGGCGCGGCCGCCGGGGGTGGGATCTTGAGCGCGTTCGGGATCGGCGTGCTCGCGGGGGTCCTCACGCTTGGGGTCGTGGAATGGACGGGCGTCGTCAGCGTGTCGGCGCCGGAGAGGCACGGTCAGGAGGCGCCCAGCGCGCCGGCAGCGTTCAGTGCTCCGCCCGCCCGCCGCGCCGCAGAGGCGGAGGCAAGGCGAGTCCCGGAGGAGCGCGCGGACGAGGGGCCGCCTCCAGCGGAGGGGTCGCTTGCAGCGGAAGGGCCGAGTGCAGCGGATGAGGGGCCGCCTCTGGCCGCGCCTGCCGCCCCGGCACCAGCCGCCCCCGCGGCGAACAGCCCGCGCGCGCCCGAGAAGCGCGCGCCGACGCTGGCCTCCGAGCTCGCGTTGCTCGACACCGCGCGGCGCGCGCTGCGGCGGGGGGATCCGGCGGCCGCGCTCGCGCTGCTGGATCGCCACGCGCGCGAGTTCGCCGGCGCTCAGCTCGCCGACGAGGCCGCCGTGATCCGCGTCGAAGCGCTGGCGAGCCAGGGGGATCGCGCGGGCGCCCATGCGGCGGCGCGGCGCTTCCTCGAAGCGCACCCGGGCAGCCCTCACGCAAAGCGTATCGAATCGGCCGCCGGGATCGACGCGCGCGACGAATTCGTGATCCCGGGGAACAGACTCGGAGATTGATACCGCAGGAGGCTTTGTCATGAGGCTCTTGGATGACGTATCTTTACTCTGCTGCGCCTCGGTGCTCTCGCTCTTCGTCTCTGGGTGCGGGATCACGATTCTGGGCAATGGCAATGACGATGACAATGCCGGCGGCGGTGGCAACGGCGCCGCCTCCGGTGTCGTGGGGAGCTCGGGCGTCGGGGGGAGCTCAGGTGTCTGCCACGACATCCTGGCGACGTCCCAGATCCCACGCCTGTTGAACCGGGAGTACGACGCGGTGGTGCGGGATCTGCTCGGCGTGACGATCTTGGCGAGCGCCGACAACCGCCCGCCGTCTGAGGTCCTCGTTTCCGACTTCGAGGGCAGCCTGACGGATCTCGCGTGGAACAGATACCTCGTGGTAGCCGAATCTATTGCCGCCGAACTGATGGCCGGGCCGAACAAGTCCAAGTTCATTGCCTGCGATCCGGCGGCGCCAGGGTGCCTCGAGGCGACGATTCGCGCCTTTGGTCGCAAGGCCTTTCGTCGTCCTCTGATAGAAGAGGAGGTGCAGAGCTTCATGCGGCTCACCACGCTAGAGCCCCCGGGCACGCCCGAAGAGGTCGCTGAGGCCATCCTCGTCGCCTTCCTCGCTTCGCCCTCGTTCATCATGCTCCCCGAGCTGGCGCAGGAGCGAGAAGGAGACGCTATCAAGCTCTCCAGTCACGAAGTGGCGGCGAGGCTCTCGTTCCTGCTCTGGGATTCCGTTCCGGATGACGTCCTGAACGCCGCGGCTGATGCTGGTCAGCTCACCACCAAGGCGCAGATCTTGGCGCAGGCGCGGCGGATGATTCAGAACCGCCAAAAGACGGCGCGGGTCGTGGTCGCCTTCCATCGTGATTTGGCGGAGATTCGCGCAGGTTCGCTGTGGGGGACCCGCGATCACGACACGACCAAGTACCCCGACTATTCCCCGGACGCGGCTCCCCTCATGGTGGCAGAGATGGACGCCTTCTTCGAGGAGGTGGCGTTCGCGGCGGGGTCGCTCAAGGATCTCTTCCTGAGCAACATCGGTTTCGTCAACAAGGACACCGCTCCGCTCTATGGGCTCAATCCCGCGAGCTACGGTACGCAGCTGACGCGGGTGGAGCTCGACCCGAGCGAGCGGCCGGGGTTCTTGACCCGCGTTGGGTTCTTGAGCTCCTACTCATCCTACGCCAGTACGAACCCGATCCTCCGGGGCGCGTTCATCACGAGGCTACTCGGGATCACCCTGCCGCCAGAGCCCTTTATGGATACATCGTCGGTCCCTCCGAACGACTACACCACGAACCGTCAGGTCGTTGAGGCTTTGACCGCCCCGGCGGCGTGCTCCGCGTGTCACGTGCCTTTTACCAATGCGCCGGGCTTCGTGCTCGAGAGGTACGACGCGGTTGGTAAGGCGCAGACGACCGATCCGCTCGGCGGTGCGATCGACGGGACCGCCGACGTCTACTTTAGCGCTGACAACACCAAGACGATCACGACACCCATCGAGCTGATGACCGAGCTCGGCACCGGTCCGGGCGTCAGGCGCCACTATGCCGAGCGGTGGGTCTCCTTTGCCACTCGACGGTCGCCGAACTCGAGCGACGCCTGCGTCGTCGATGAGCTCGACATCAAGCTGTCTGACGACGGCTATACCATTCTCGATCTGCTCGCCGATCTTACCCAAGCAGATTCTTTCCGTCTGCGAGTCGTTGGAGACTGAGAAGGGGATACGAACATGACGAAGAATCTGACCCGAAGAATATTCCTCCGAGGCCTGGGCGGAGCTGTCGTCGCTGCGCCTTTCTTGGGCTCCGTCGCGGAGCGTACCGCGAAGGCGCAGTCGGGCGGCGTCGAAGGTCCGAAGCGGCTGATCGTGTTCTTTACGCACAATGGCTGCGTTACGAATCGATGGTTCCCGAAGAAGGCCCATGGCACCTTGACCGGCGCCGATTACGAGGCGACGACGCTCAAGCACCTCGCCCCCTTTGCGCCCAAGCTCCTGGTGCCCCGCGGCATCCGAGCGATGAACGAGTGGAGCCTCGAGCGGACCTACGGTCAGAACAACGATCTCCACACTCAGGTCATCGGCTCGTATTTCACCTGTCACCCGGTGACGCCCGAAAGCGACAAGTTCAACGCCAAGCCAACCGGCCGCTCGCTCGATCACTTCTGTGCGGAGCAGGTCAACCCCAATGGCGCGCCTCCCCTCGTGATGTCCATGGGCCAGAAAGGGCAAGACACCAGATCGAATATCTCGTACTCCGCGCCCGGGGAGATATTCGGGGGCGTTAGGTCGCCGATCGAGGTCTTCAACGACCTGACGAACCTCTTCGGTCAGGGCCCCGTGTCGCCGGATTCGTATAAGGTGGCCCGCGGAAAGAGCATCGTCGACATCGTGCGAGACGACCTGGCGAGGCTCCAGAGGGTCGACATGAGCCAGTCGGACAAGAGAAAGCTCTCTGACTGGGTGGATCTCCTCCACCAGACATCGGGCACGGTCAGGGCCGAATGCTCCGCAGAGATCGCGGCGGCGCTCGGTTTGACGCTCGAATCCGTGCAGGCGGCGGAAGGTGACGGCTCGAGCTTCGACGTGCCGAAGCGCACGAAGGTCATTCTGGACCTCGCGGTGCTTTCGGCCATCTGCGACCAGAACCGCGTCATCTTCATGAAGTTCCCCCCGGCCGTCGTTTTCAAGTGGGACGGCATCGATCATGACAGAGATTGCGATGGCCTCTCCCACCGCACTGGCACCCAATCGATACAGGGGGATTGCGCGCTTGGTGTGCTCGAAATGCTTCGAGAAATCGACGACTGGTACGCGAAGAAATTCGCATACCTCGTCGGTCGGCTCGACAGTATCGAGGAGGGCGACGTGAAGCTCCTCGACAACACCGCGACCGTCTGGTTCCAGGAATGTTCGGACGGCGCCGCCCGCAACCTCAACAACCTTCCGATCCTCCAGGCCGGGAGCTGTGGGGGCTACTTCAAGGTGGGTCAGGCCGTGAACGTGGACGGCGGCAGCGCCGACCTGACCCGCGGCAACAGCGAGGGTGCTTGCAGGTGGCTGGACGGCCCGTCTGTGCTCAAGTACAACGAGCTGCATAACCTGGGGACTCCGCCGACTATCGCCTCGCAGCCGATCAACAAGTACTTCTGCAACTTGATGAACGCCATCGGGGTGAAGGCCGGTCCGGACGGCTTCCCGGCGATAGGCGGCACGCGAGAGGTGACTCACTTCGGCAAGCACGACGACACCAAGCTCTTTGCCGACGTGAATAACCCACCGGACATCAAGGATCCGGGAGAATTCACGGCTCTTCGCGCGAGCAGCTAATCGTTGCTTGCTCCCCGCAGGCGACGCCGCGCTCTCCGCCGCGTCGTGCTGCCCGAAGGCTGGCGTCGATGAAGTGACAGCCGTGACCTCGCGGAGACGCCGCTTCAGCTGTCGCCGCTCGGCCTTGCTCGTGATCAGGGCGAGCTCTTCGACGCCCGCAGGCAGACCTGGAGCGCCTGCCGGAGGTTCCCGAGCGTCCTGATGCGCGTGAGATCCACGCCGGCCGACACGATCGTCTGAGCCACCTCGGCCCGGAGCCCGACCACCATGCCTCGGGCGCCCAGCAGCTCGACCGCGCGGATCACCGAGATCACATGGTGCGCCGTCACCGTGTCGACGACCTCGACGCCCGTCAGATCCAGGATCGCGAACCTGCACCGCTTGCGCGTGATCGTCGTGAGCAGCACATCCATGATCTGCGTCGCGCGCTGGCCGTCGATGGCCCCGAAGATCGGCATCGTCACGACGCCGTCCCACACCTCGATGATCGGCGTCGACAGCGCCCGTATCGCGTCCTCCTGGCGCAACACGATCTGAAGCTGATCGCGCAGCTCGTCCTCCACCCGCTTCCGCTCGCCGTTCTCGCGGGCGAGCCCCTCGTACAGGAGGGCGTTCTCCACGGAGATGGCCGCCTGCTTCGCCACGAGATCCAGCAGCGCCAGCCGGTCCGCCTTGAACGCGCCGCTCGTGAGATCGTTCTCCAGATAAAGGATGCCTGTCAGCGCCTTCTGCCGCGTGATCGGCACGCAGCACGCCGATTTGGTCCGGCGGCGCGCGACGTACTCGTCGGTCGCGAAATGGCCGCCCTCGGACGCGTCGTCCAGGATCACGTGCTCCCCCGTCCGCTTCACGTAGCTGACGATGGACATCGGCACGCAGCCCGCGGGCAGCGAGCCCCCCTCCGCGAGGCGCTGGATCTTTACCGGCTGCTCGGCGCAGGCGCTCGCGAGCAGCGTGAACTGGCCATCCTGGACGAGGAGCAGGCGGCAGCGCTCCGCCGCCGCATGCTCGATGACGACGCGGAGCAGGTTCGAGAGGAGCTTGTCGAGGACGATCTCGCTGGAGATGGCCTGAAGCGCCCTCACGACCGCGAGCGTGTCCAGCTGCCGGCTGCGGTCGCCCGCGGCGCGCCGGGGCGCGCCGATCGCCGCCTGACGGAGCTCCGGGTACCGCGCATCGAGCCGGTCGACGAGGAGCGCCGCGCCCCAGCGCGCGTAACACGACCGCGCCACGCCGAGGTAGCCGAGCCCCGCGGTCGTGGCCCCGCGGGCCATGTAAAAGCGCGCGGCGATCTCCGCGCAGAGGCCCTCGTCGTGCACGAAGCCGCCCTCCCGGGCCGCGCCGATGGCGCGCTCGTAAAGCCCCATCGCGTCGAGCGCGCGGTCCTCGATCCTGGCGATCTCGGCCTGGATCAGCGCATGTTTGTGCGCGAAGTTCTCGGGGCAATGCTCCGCGAAGCCGCGGAGGCGCGCCTCGTGCGTCGCGAGGGCCTCGCGCCTCCTCCGCGGGTCCTCGGGATCGGCGGGGCTCGCCGCGAGGGTGAGGGCGGCATAGCAGTGATAATCCGGCACCAGGATCTGGAGCACGCTCGCCCAGTACATCTCCTGCGCCGCCGCCGCGGCCCGGGAAGCCTCGTCCAGCTCGCCGACGAGGAAGCGGGCCTGGAGCCGCGCGACATGATACCAGAGCGCCGCGAGCGGCGAGCTCCCGTCGGCGAGCCGCTCCACGAACTCCGCCTCGTCGAAGCCGTCGCCGCTGAACGTCAGCGGGCCGCTCGTCTGGCCCATCATGTTCTTGATGAAGCGCTGGAGGACGACGAGGCAGCGCTCGGCCATGGCGAAGTTCGCCGCTCGCACGGTCTCCATCCGCGCCTCGCTCGCGCGATAGAGCTCCTCCAGCGGCTCCCCTCGCGCGAGGCCGTGCGTCACCGTGCCGAGGGCGAGGAAGGCCGAGAAGATGAGGTTTCCGGACTCGACGGCCGCGCCAAGGCCCCTCCGGATGACCTCGAGGCTCACCGGCAACGGGCGGACCCAGGGCGAGATCATGACCCCGTGGAGGTCCGCCGCGACGCCCAGGAAATAGATCGATCCGCGGCGCTCGGCGAAGTCGTAGGCGAGCTCGCTGAAGCGAACCGCGTTCTTGTAGTCGCCGAACCGCTGCACGAGCGACATCCCGAAGCCGCCGTACGCGAGCGCCGACGCGTCCGCATTGCCGCGCGTCATGCTGAGGTGCACCATCCAGCTGGCCGTCAGGTGCGCGACGTTCTCGTCCATGAACCACGTCGCGACGTAGGTCACGGCCAGCGTGCTCATCACCGCCTGGCTCTCCGGGTCGGCCATCGGCGGCAGCTCGATCAGCGACGCGACGGGGCGATCCCCGAGCGCGCGCCACACCTTGTCGAACGCGGCCTGGACGTCGGCGTCGCTCGGGCGCTCGGGCACGCCCACGCCAAAGGCGCTCAGGCACTCGAGGATGCAAGGCATCGTGTCGGGGCTGAACCGGCTCGTGCAGATCTCGATTTTCACCCGATAGACGGGCGCCTTGTGCAGGAGCGTCTTCGCGTGCGAGAGGAGCAGGGCGCAGAGCCGCTCCGCCTCGTCGAGGTCGCCGTTCTGCTGCGCGCACTCGGCGCGCTCGAGGTGCAGGGCGAAGGCGAGCTCGTGCTGCGTCTCCCAGCAATCCTCGGCGAGCATGGCAATCCCGGCGGCGAGGTAGTCCGCGGCCGGCCGGTAGGCGGCGGAGGACTTGGCCTTTCGCCCCGCGTCGAGGTTCAGCGCGGCGACCCGCGCCCGCTCGCCCCGCTCGCGGATCAGGGCCGCGCCCAGGTTCATCTGGCTGGCGACGGCGAAGACGCTCTGTCCGGGCGCCTCCGTCGAGAGAAGGAGCCGCCCGATGCGGAGGTGCTCCGCCGCGCGCATCTCCTCGGGGATCAGCGCGTAGGCCGCCTGCCTCACCCGATCGTGCACGAACGCGCACGTGCGCTGTCCGAGCGTCACGAGCTCCTCCCGGGCCGCCTCCCGGAGGTGCTCCCGGAGCGCCTCCTCCGGCGCCCCGGCGAGCAGCGCCAGCGTGGCGATCTCGAACTCGTCGCCGATGCACGCGCCGAGCCGCAGCGCTGCCCTCGCCTCGTTCGACAGCCGCTCGAGCGCGCTCGCCGACAGGTCCGCGGCGCCGCCGAGCTGCCCCTCCGCGTCGATCTCGGCGAGGTCCCACCGCCACGCGCCCTCGCCGCCGTCGAACCGCACGAGCCCGCGCTTGTGCAGCGCGGTGAGCGCCTGCGCCGAGAGGAACGGGTTGCCGCCCGACGCGAGGTGCACGCGCTCGGCGAGGGGCTCGGCGGCCTCCGGATCGCAGGAGAGCGTGGCCGCCACCAGCGCGCGCACGTCGACGGCGGCGAGCGGACCCAGGGGGACGCGGCGCACCGGCGCGCCCGCGGCGGTCAGCTCCTCCACGATCGCCGTCAGGGGGTGCGAGCGGCCGACCTCGCCGTCGCGGTAGGCGCCGAGGATGAGCAGGGGGCGCGACGGCGCCGGATCGAGCAGGCGCCGCAGCAGCCGGAGGCTGGCGGCGTCCGCCCATTGCAAGTCGTCCAGGAACAGGACGAACGGGTGATCGGGGGCGGCGAAGACGCCGACGAACTGCTGGAACGTCCTGACGAAGCGGTTCTCCGCCTCGCTCATCGGCAGCCGCTCCACGGGCGGCTGCGGCCCGAGGATGAGCTCGACCCGGGGGATGACGTCGATGATGAGCTGACCGTACCGGCCGAGCGCCTCGAGCAAGCGCGCCCTCCACGCGTCGAGGCGAGCCTCGCTCTCGGTCAGGAGGCGGCGGACGAGCTCCCCGAACGCCTGCGTGAACGTGGAATACGGGATACCCCGCTTGTACTGGTCGAACTTGCCGGAAGCGAACGCCCCGTGGGCCCTCACGACGTGGTGGAGCAGCTCGCGCACGAGCGATGATTTGCCGATCCCCGAAGGGCCGGTGACCAGCGCGAGCGCCGGCGTCCCCGTCGAGACGACGTGCTCGAACGCGCCGGTCAGCGCGGCGATCTCGCGATCGCGCCCGAGGAGGGTCCTCGGGATCTGGAACCGATCCGGCGTGTCGCGCGCGCCGAGCGCGAACGGCGCGACGTCGCCCGCCTCGCGCAGGGCGGCGGCGCACCGCTCGAGATCGTGCGCGAGCCCGCGCGCCGTCCTGTAACGCTCGTCGGGCATCTTGGCCAGGAGCTTCAAGACGATCTCGGACACGAGAGGCGGTGTCGCCGGCGCCACCTCCGTGAGCGGGCGTGGCCGCCGGGCGACGTGGCAATGGGTCCACTCGAGCAGGTCGCTGGCCTGAAAAGGCGGCGCGCCCGAGATCATCTCGTAGAAGAGGGCCCCCAGCGAATACAGGTCGGCGCGGTGATCGATCGGCCGGTTGATCCGCCCGGTAATCTCGGGCGATATGTACGGAAATAGCTCCGGCTGGGCGAGCACGTAGGCCACGAGCTGCTCTCGATCGGGAGCGCCGGCCGGAGGGGCGGCGATGCGGAGCGGGTCGCCGCCCTCCCCGACGAGCAGGCTGCGAGGCGACAGCCGTCCATGGATCGAGCCGTCCTTGTGCAGCTCCGCGAGCGACAGGGACAGGCGCACCGCCGCGGCGAGGAAGCGCGGCATGTCCATCGGCGCGGCCAGCAAGGTGCCGGCAGGGGGGGCTTGCGAGTCCAGGAACGGCTGCATGACGCGACTCTCCAGATGAGCCTGCCTTCTATCGCAGGACGGCCGTCGGTGGCCACGCTTACGTCACGGACGTGGTCGATCTCCGTCGCATCGAGGTGTGCGCAGCGACTCAGGAGATGGGCCGGAGCCTCCGGCGGCGCGGGTGATGGGCCGGTAGGCGGCGAGAGGCGACGATGTGCGCGTCCCCGCGCGGGTCAGGGCGTGTCCGAGGGATCGGCGGGATCGCTGCCGGCGTCTTCTTCGTCGCCGTCGAGGAAGCCGTCGAGATCGCGGTCGATCCCGGCGCGCTCTCCGGAGCCGGGCGGCATGCAGGTATACGTCAGCTCCCGGCCGGTCACGACGGCCAGATACCGGAGCAGCGGTTCGCTGAGCGGCGGGGCGGCGCTGCGATTGGCGGAGAAGTAGCCGCCGCCCAGGTAATGATAGCCGAGCGATCGGCCGAGCAGGGTTGTCCTCGCGACGAGGTCGCACTCGCCGGCGTCGGCGCGCGAGCGCAGCAGGTGGATGCGCGGCGCCGCGACGAGCGCGTTGTGGCGGGTCAGCGTGATCTGCTGGCCCACGATGGGCGCCATGTTGGTCGGGAACGCGAGGATGAGCGACTCGAGCCCGCGGCGGAGCGCGTCGCCCTCCGGCGTGACCGGGATACCGGTCGGGTTCTCGGCGAACGGCGTCACGAACTCATCCGAGAAATCCGAGACCCGGAGGAACCTGAAGATCGTATCGAACGTCCCGTCGTGGATGTAGCCGAACCCCCGCACCTGGTCTCCCATGAACGGGAACTCGTCGAAGGTGTTCGATAGCGGGAGCTCCGCGCCGAACATCCCCACCTTCTGATAAGCGTTGCGCAGGTGCGGGATCTTGAGCACCATCGGCTGGAACTCGAAGGTCGTGAACGCCGTCGTGCCGAAGAACCCCGGGGCGTCGGACTCCGGGTTTGCGGCGGGGTCGACGGCGTGGCAGTCGCCGCACCGCTCGGTGATGTCGACGACGACGTTGTTGAAGAAATCCTCGGCTTGCTGCTGGGCGGGGGTCAGCGAGTTGTCGAGGTTCCGGACGGGGTTCGGCGGGTAGGTCACCTTGAGGATGAAATCGGTGAAGGCCTCCATGTCGGCCTCCGGGATGAGCTCGTGCCGCCCGAGCAGGTCCATGAAGGAGGGCCGGAACTTCTTGAAGGCCGCGCGCTCGTCGAACGTGCCGGTGTCGGGCTGCGCGGAGGGCGCGTCCGGGGTGCCGCCCGTCCGATCGCCGCGCCAGTGCATGGGCCCGTGGTTGGCCATGCCGCGCAGGCTCTGCGTCGTCATCGGGCCCTTCATGGGGTGGAAGTCGGTCGGCATCGGCTCGCCGGTGAAGAAATTCGTGATGTTCCCGAACGGACCCGGGTTCGCCTCCACGGGGGCGTCCGGGTTGCCGAGGTCCCACGCCAGGCTGTCGAAATCGCCGAAGATATGGCAGCTCGCGCACGACGAGTCGCCGTGGCTCGAGGAGAACGCCGCGTCGTAGAGGAAACGCCGGCCGTTCACGATGGCGGGCGGCTCGGGGGTGAACATCGTGACGTGCGCCACCTCCTTGCGCTTCTTGGTGTCGAGGATCGAGATGCCGTTGTCGAACCGCGTCATCACGTAGAGCTGGCGCCGCGCGTGGTCGAGCACGAGCCCCGTCGGGCCGCCGCCGCTCACCGGGATATGGCTCTTCGCGTCGGGGACGAACGTGTCGTCCTCCAGCTCTTCCGTGCTGAAGACGCCGACCTTGCTCGAGCCCAGCGCCGCCACATAGAGCGTCTCGCCGTCGGGGGAGACGGCCATGCCCGTGGGCTGGGCGAGGCTCTTCTTGCTCTCCGCGTTGGGCGCCGGCGCGCAGCAGCTCGCGTAGTCGATGTGCTTGTTCAGGTGCCGCGGCGCGACCGAGCCGCCCCCGAGGACGGTGATCCGGCTCTCGTGGAGGTGCCCGCGCAGGCTGCTGCCGGCGAAGATGCCGGGCCCCTCGAAGCGCTGCAGGTTGAGCGCCTCGGTGTTCGAGACGTAGACCTTCCCGTTCACGGGGTTCACCGCCATGTTGAACAGGATGGTGCCGACGCCGGTGAAGAAGCCGGCGGGGCCGCTGACCTGCTTTGGCGGGCTCGCCATCGCGTCGATCGCGAACACGTCCTTGTCGGGCAGCGAGAGCTTGATGACGTCGTCCCAGTCGCGCCCGGCCTCGTCCTTCCAGTGCGCGCCGTCGTGCTGGACGATGAGGGAGACCTCCGGCGCCTGGAAGCCTTGCGCGTTGGTCGCCGGGCCGAGCGTCCCGCCGGGCCCGAAGCCGTCCGGGATGACCTGCTCGTTGACGACGGTCGTCCGGTTGCCTGAATGGAAGCCCGCCGCGTAGACGCGCTTGCCGTCCGGCGTCGCGACGAGCGCCCTCGGGGTGTCGGTGAACAGGGTGACGATGGTGAGCGGGTCGCCGCCGAGCGACGCGCCGAGGTGGTTCGCGTCGAAGACCCACACGTCGGCGCGGCCGATGCCGGGCGTCGTGAGCTGCGGGTCGAAGGGGACGTTCTGGCCGCGATGCGCCGTGGTGATGAAGGCGCGGCGCCGCCCCGGCCCGGCAAAGACGATATCGCGCGGCTCGTCGCCGACGAGCAGCGTGCGCACCACGCGCCCGCCGGTGCCCCCGGGGTCGAGCTCGACGACGCTCACGCTATCGGAGAGGTGATTGACGACCCACACCTCGTCGTTGGTCCGGGCGGCGACCGCGACCGGCTCGACGCCCACCGGGATCGACGCGCGATGGGAGAGGCCGCCCTGGTGGGCCCGGAAGACCTCGAGGCGGCCGTCTGGCGTGTTGAGCGCGAGGAGCAAGTTGCCGTCGGGCGACATGGCGAGGGGGCGGACCTGGCCGCTCTCGAAGAGGGTGTACGACGGCGCGCCGCGCGCGAGATCGCTCGTCGCGAGCGCGCCCAGGGAAGCGGCCGCAGCGACGGCGAGGCGCGCATGGAAGCGCGCGAGCTTGACATTCGATTGCATGATTCCTCCCTCCCGTTCGTGGGATCCGGGGTGATGGCGGACGACGCTTTCAGGCTAACAGCATTTTCGAATCAATGGCTATCCCTGATCACGGCCGACGCGCGCGGGCGGCCGACGCCGCGCGGCGAAGGGCGTCGAGTCGAGGGCGCGGGGCGCCACGGCATTGGCGCGGATCGCTGTGCGTGCGTGTCGGGAAGGAGTGCGGCGTGTGGGGGAGAAGGGATCTCGCCCTGCATGCGCCTCAGCCCCGTCGCAGGTGGGCGGTCGCCGGCGTCGCTCCGCCGGCCAGGAGCTTCGATTGCATGAGGTCTAGATTGAGCGCGCCGCGCGCGCCCGCGCGCGGCTCATCGGCGCTTCGCGCCGGCGTCGGGCTTGAGGCACGCCTCCAGCGTGTCGCAGATCGCCGACAGCTCCTCGGTGGTGTGCGCCGCGAAGCCGAAGCGAAACGCGGGCAACGACCCGTCGGCGACGTGCGCAGACCCCGGCGTGAGGGTCACGTCGCGCGCGTGCGCGCGTCGGGCCAGCTCTTCCGAGGTCACGCCGCGAAGGCGCAGCCAGAGCGCCAGCCCCCCGCCGGGCGGATCGCACGCGAGCGCGGCGCAGAGGGGCGGCCGCGACGCGAGCTGCTCCAGCAGGTGGTCACGGCGCTCGCGGTAGAGCTGCCGGGCGCGCCGCGCGTGGCGCTGGACCTCGCCGTCCTCGATGAGCTCCGCCACGGCGCGCTCGAGGACGACGTCTCCCTGACGATCGAGCAGCTCACGGACCGAGCTCAATCGCGCGACCACGGACCTGTCCGCGATGATGTATCCGAGCCGCAGGGCGGGGGCGATGAGCTTCGACAGCGAAGCGATGTAGACGCAGCGCGACGAGAGGTCCTTGGTCGCGGAGAGGGGCAAGAGCGGCGCGCCCTCGAAGTGGTACTCGTAGTCGTAGTCGTCCTCCACGATGTAGAGCCGGTAAGTCTCGCAGATCCGCCGCAGGTGCATCCGGCGCTCCGCGGACATCGCCACGGTCGTGGGGTACTGGTGGTGCGGTGTCACGTACACGGCCTTGAGGCGCCCCTTGAGCCGCTTGGCGTGCGCCTCCAGCTCGTCCGTGCGGAGGCCCTCGGCGTCGACGGGCACATGGACGACCTCGGCCCGGGCGAGCCGGAAGGCGCGCCACGCCGGCGCGTAGCCGGGGTGCTCGACGGCGACGACCTCGCCGGGCTCCAGCATCGCCAGCGCGAACAGGCTCAGCGCGCCCTGGCTGCCGCGCGTCAGGACGACCTCCTCCGAGGAGCACGAGAGGCCGCGAGCGTGGTTGACGAAGCCCGCAAGGACATCCCTGAGCACGGGATCGCCCGCGGCGTCGCCGTAGCCGAGGCCCGTCCGGGTCAGCGCTCGGAGGGCGCGCCGCTGGGCGCGGGCGAGCTGGTCCACGGGCGCGATGCGGGCGTCCGGGACTCCGTCGCTCACCGCGATCACGGCGGCGCGCCTCTGGGCGGGCGCCGCCCCGACCGAGCGGCGGCCCTCGGCGTCGGCGACGGCGAGCGTCGGCAGGTTGAGCGCCACCCGGGTGCCGCGGGCGGGGAGCGCCTCGAGCCACCCTTGGGCCACCAGCTCGCCCACGGCGGCGACGACGACCTTCCTGTTGACCTTGAGCTGGGCCGCGAGCGTCCGGCTGCCCGGGAGCGTCGCCCCGGGCAGGAGCCGCCCGCGCCGAATCTCCTGGATGATCGCGCGGCTCAGCTGGGTCTGGCGCGGCACGGACGCGCCGCCGTCGAGCGCCAGGTCGAAGCGCCAGGGCCGACCAGCTGGACCCGTCGATATGTTGGTTCTGGAGCCTCCCATGGGTCCAGCATCGCGCTATTCCTGCTCCTGCGCAAGGCGCTCTTCGCGCCGACAAGGAGCAGATATGGGCGAACGGTTCCATTCAGCAGACTTCGACAAGACGCCGCCGCGGCCCCGCGTGGTGATGCCCGAGAGGCTCGCGCACCCCGCGGTCGAGTCGGACGGGCATCGCGACGCCTACTCGAGGGCGAGGAAGCACCCGGTCTTCTTCGTGGATCTCCCGTCACACGCGATCAGCGTGACCATCGGCTGGCTCGAGCCGGGGCAATCCTCGAATCGGCACCGGCATACCTACGAGACCATCCTCTACGTCCTTGAAGGAGAGGGTTACTCGTACGTGGGCGGGAAGCGCGTCGACTGGAAGCAGGGGGACGCGATCTACGTCCCGGTGTGGGCCTGGCACAACCACGTCAACACCGGAGAGGGGCGGGCGCGCTACCTCGCCTGCGAGAACGCGCCGGCGCTGCAGAACATGGGCGGGGTCGCGCTGCGCGAGGAGGTGCCAGGCCGGGCCGACCTGCTCTTCGACAAGCACCACGAGGCGGAAGGAGGCGCGCGATGACATCCCCTCTCCGTGGGATCGTCGCTTACCCCATCACGCCGTTCACCGAGGCCGGGCGCGTCGATGAGCAGCTCCTCGGGCGCATCGTCGACGACATGCTCGCCGCGGGCGTGCATGCGATCGCGCCGCTGGGCAGCACCGGGGTGCTGCCGTACCTCTCGGACGAGGAGCGCGAGGCCGTCACCGACCTCGTCGTCAAACGGGTGGCCGGCCGGGCGCCGACCCTTGTCGGCGTGTCGAGCCTCACCACCGAGCGGACCGTACGCCACGCGAAGTACGCGGAGCGGGCGGGCGCCACCGCGGTGATGATCATCCCGATGAGCTACTGGAAGCTCTCGGACAAGGAGATCGTGGCGCACTTCGAGGCCGTCGCGAAGGCCGTATCCATCCCCATCGCCGTGTACAACAACCCGGCGACGGGCGGCATCGACCTGAGCCCTGACACCATCGCGCGGCTGCTGCGCATCCCGAACGTCACGATGGTGAAGGAGAGCACCGGGGACGTGAACCGGATGCACCGGCTCGTGCAGCTCTGCGGCGACCAGGTGGCCTTCTACAACGGTAGCAATCCGCTCGCGCTCGCCGCGTTCGTGGCCGGGGCCCGCGGCTGGTGCACGGCGGCCCCGCACGTGATCCCGCGCCTCACCGTCGAGCTCTACGACGCGGTGACGCGCGGCGACCTCGACGCCGCCCGGAGATGCTTTTACCGCCAGCTGCCATTCCTTCAGTTCATCGTCGCGCACGGCCTGCCGCGCGCCATCTCGGCGGCCCTCGAGCTGATGGGCACTCGGGTCGGGCCGCTCCGGGCCCCGCTGCTGCCGCTCGAGAAAGAGCGGGTCGAGGAGCTTCGACGGATCCTGGTCGATCTCGCCGTGCTCCCGGCCGCGTGACGCGCTCTCCGCGTCGGCGCCGCGCGCCGGGGCGCGGCGCGCGGGCCCCTCCGCGGCGCGCTCGCTGCACGCGCGCGGCCGCTCGGCGGCGCCGCACGCGCAGCGCCCGTCCGCACGCGCAGCCGCGGCACGCAGCGCGCAGCGCGGCGAGGCGGCACGGAGTTCGCACGCCTCGCAGGGTCGAGCTCACGTTCCGGGCTCGGGGGGGAAGACTCATGGCGCAGACCGTCGGCGAGTTCCTGCTGAGGCGCCTCGTCGCGTGGGGTGTCCGGCGCGTGTACGCCTACCCAGGCGACGGCATCAACGGCATCGTGGGCGCGTTCCACCGCGTTCCGGACCTGCGGTTCATCCAGGTGCGGCACGAGGAGATGGGCGCGTTCATGGCGTGCGCTCACGCGAAGTTCGCCGGCGAGGTCGGCGTGTGCCTGGCGACCTCGGGGCCGGGCGCGATCCACCTCCTGAACGGGCTCTACGACGCGAAGCTGGACCACCAGCCGGTCGTGGCCATCGTCGGCCAGCAGGACCGCGCCGCGCTCGGCGGGCACTACCAGCAGGAGGTCGATCTCATCACGCTCTTCAAGGACGTCGCCCACGAGTACGTGCAGATGGCGTCCTCGCCCGCGCAGATTCGGCACCTCATCGACCGCGCGATGCGCATCGCGCGGGCGGAGCGCACCGTCACGTGCGTCATCATCCCGAAGGACGTCCAGGAGATGGACGCGGTCGAGGAGCCCCCGCACAAGCACGGCACCGTGCACACCGGCATCGGCTACTCCTCGCCGCGCGTGGTGCCGAAGGAGGAGGACCTGCGGCGCGCGGCCGACGTGCTCAACGCCGGCAAGCGGGTCGCCATGCTCATCGGCCAGGGCGCGCTCCGCGCCGCGCCGGAGGTCGCGCGCGTCGCCGAGATCCTCGGGTGCGGCGTGGCCAAGGCGCTGCTCGGCAAGGCGGCGCTCCCCGACGACCTGCCCTGGGTCACCGGCGCGATCGGCCTGCTCGGCACCAAGCCGAGCTGGGAGATGATGGCCAATTGCGACACCCTCTTCATGGTCGGATCGAGCTTCCCCTACCCGGAGTTCCTGCCGGAAGAGGGCCAGGCGCGCGGCGTCCAGATCGACATCGACGGCCGGATGCTCGGCCTGCGCTACCCGATGGAGGTCAACCTGATCGGCGACAGCGCCGAGACGCTGCGGGCGCTCATCCCCTACCTCAAGCTCAAGACCGACCGCTCGTGGCGGCGCCGGCTCGAGGAGAGCGTCGCCGACTGGTGGAAGGTGCTCGAGGCGCGGGCGATGAACGACGCCAATCCGCTGAACCCACAGCGCGTCTACTGGGAGCTGTCGCCCAGGCTGCCCGACCGGTGCATCCTGACCGCCGACTCCGGCTCGTCGGCCAACTGGTACGCGCGCGACATCAAGATCCGGGAGGGCATGATGGCCTCGCTCTCGGGGACGCTGGCGACGATGGGGCCCGGGATGCCGTATGCGGTCGCGGCCAAGTTCGCCTACCCCGACCGCCCGGTCGTCGCGCTGGTCGGCGACGGCGCGATGCAGATGAACGGCATCAACACGCTCATCACCGTCGCGAAGTACTGGCGCGAGTGGAAGGACCCGCGCCTCGTCGTGCTGGTGCTCAACAACCGCGACCTCAACCAGGTCACCTGGGAGCTCCGCGTGATGAGCGGCGACCCCAAGCTCGAGGCGTCCCAGGCGCTGCCGGACTTCCCGTACGCGGCCTACGCCGAGGCGCTCGGGCTCTCGGGCGTGCGGATCGACCGCCCGGACCAGGTCGCGCGCACCTGGGACGAGGCGTTCCGGGTCGACCGGCCGGTGGTGGTCGAGGCGGTCACCGACCCGGAGGTCCCGCCGCTGCCGCCGCACATCACGGTGAAGCAGGCCAGGATGCTCACGACGGCGCTGCTGCGGGGCGACCCGGGCGCGCGCGGGATCATCCGCCAGGCGTACCGGGACATGATCGAGAGCTGGATCCCGCACCGGGGGTGATCATGGCCGGCGAGAGGCACCCCGCGTCGGCCCCGGTCGAGCGGGTCGAGGTGGCCGCGTACACCATCCCGACCGACCGGCCGGAGTCCGACGGCACGCTCGAGTGGCGCGAGACGACGCTGGTCGTCGTGCACGCGTCCGCCGGCGGCGAGCGCGGGCTCGGCTACACCTATGCCGACGTCGCGGCGGCGCGGCTCGTGGCCGACAAGCTCGCCGGCGTCGTGCGCGGGCGCGACGCGATGGCGGTGCCGGGCGCGTGGGCCGCGATGGTGCGCAGCATCCGCAACCTCGGCCGGCCCGGGATCGCGCAGATGGCCATCGCCGCCGTCGACGCGGCGCTCTGGGACCTGAAGGCCCGCCTGCTCGCGCTGCCGCTCGCGACGCTGCTCGGCATGGCGCGCGACCGCGTGCCGATCTACGGCAGCGGCGGGTTCACCTCGTACACCGAGGTCGAGCTCGCCGAGCAGCTCGGGGGCTGGGTCGCCGCGGGCATCCCGCGCGTGAAGATGAAGGTGGGGCGCGACCCCGCGGCCGACCTCGCGCGCGTGCGCGCGGCGCGCCGCGCCGTCGGCCCGGACGCCGCGCTGTTCGTCGACGCGAACGGCGCCTACGCGCGCAAGCAGGCGCTCGCCTTCGCCGAGCGGTTCGCCGGCGAGGGCGTCCGCTGGTTCGAGGAGCCCGTGAGCTCGGACGATCTCGACGGGCTGCGGCTCCTGCGCGACCGGGCGCCCGCCGGCATGGACGTCGCGGCGGGCGAGTACGGCTACGACCTCGTCTATTTCCGCCGCATGCTCGACGCCGGCGCGGTGGACGTCCTGCAGGCGGACGCGAGCCGCTGCGGGATCACCGGCTTCCTCGCCGCGGCGGCGCTGTGCGAGGCGCGCTCGCTCGACCTGTCGGGCCACTGCGCGCCGTCGTTGCACCTGCACCCGGCGTGCGCGGTCCAGCGGCTCGCGCACCTCGAGTTCTTTCACGATCACGTCCGCATCGAGCGGATGCTCTTCGAGGGCGCGGCGGCGCCCGTGGGCGGCGCGCTCGCGCCGGACCTGGGGCGCCCCGGGATGGGGCTGTCGCTCCGGCGCGCCGACGCCGAGCGCTTCGCGGTGTGAAGGGGGGAATCATGCAGCACATCGAGCAGCAGAGGGAGCGCGCGGCGGCGGAGGACAGGCCCTCCGACCCGTCCAGCGCGAGATCGACCGCGGCGTGATCCGCCTGCCCGGCGAGCGGCGCGTGCGGCTCGCGCCCGCGGCCGGGCCCGAGGTGGAGGCGCTCGCCGACGAGCTCTCGCGCGCGGTCGAGGGCGAGGTCCGCTTCACCGCGGGCGACCGCGCGCTCTACGCGACCGACGGGTCGAACTACCGGCAGCTGCCCATCGGCGTCGTCGTGCCGCGCCACAAGGACGACGTGATCGCCGCCGTGGCCGCGTGCCGCCGCCACGGCGCGCCCATCCTCGCGCGCGGGGGCGGCACGAGCCTCGCCGGGCAGACGTGCAACGTCGCCGTCGTCCTCGATTTCCAAAGTACATGCGCGGCGTCCTCTCGCTCGACGGGCTCGGCGGGATGATCGGCAACAACTCCTGCGGCACGCACTCGGTCCTCGGCGGGCGCACCGCCGACAACGTGCACGAGCTCGAGGTGCTGACCTACGACGGCCTGCGGCTGCGCGTGGGGCCGACGAGCGAGGAGGAGCTCGACGCCATCGTCCGCGAGGGGGGCCGGCGCGGTCGGCTGTACGCCGAGTGCGTCTCGGTCTTCCGCGACGAGCTCTACGGGCTCTTCCCCGACGACCCGGTGGCGTCGAAGCTCCGTCAGCAGACGCACATGTTCGGCGACTATCTGAAGGGGGCGCCGGACGGCGATCCCGGCCGGCCTTTGCTCGGCCCGCGCGGGCGCGAGCTGCCGAGGCTCGACCGGCGCGCCGTGGTGCACGGCCACTGCCACCACAAGGCGATCCTGAGCATGGACGGCGAGCGCGACGTGCTCCGCGGCATGGGGCTCGACGCCGAGATCCTCGACGCGGGCTGCTGCGGGATGGCGGGCGCCTTCGGGTTCGAGGAAGGCGACAAGTACGACGTCTCGATCCGCCGAGGTCGTGCGCATGGCGACGCTGCACGGCCCCGAGGGGCCGGCGGGCGATTACCCCGAGCGCGCCTACCTGCCCGGGCCCGAGGAGGTGTACGTGATGCCGCGCGCGAAGGCGGCGGCGCTCGCGGCGGCGCCGGCGGGCGTGGTGGCGCTCCTCTGGGCGGGCAGTCGACTCGCGCGGCTCGCGGCGGAGCGGCGGCGGGCGCGGCGCGGCCGGTGGCTCCAGGCGGCGGGCGCGGCCGCCGTGGCGCTCGCCGCGATGGGGCTGCTCGGGCGGAGGAAGCCGGGGCTCATCGCCGTCGGGCGCCCGGGCGCCCTCCGGTGACGCGGATCGGCAGGCGGAAGAGCCTCCCGTCCTCGTGCTCGCGCAGGGCCGTGACGAACTCGGCGTGCGCCCACCCGAGGGGCGCCGCCGCGCCGGTCGGCTGGCCGGCGCGAGGCCCGCGATCGAAGACCTGCTCCGGCAGCATCTGGGTCGCGCTCGCGAAGCGCGCCATCGCGTCGAGGTAGGGCCGCATCCGCTTCCGCGCCGCCGCCGAGGAGCCGGACGCCTCGAGCGCGCGCGCGAGCTCGTACTCGGCTCTCTCGCCCGTGAGGATCGGCCACAACATGCCTCGCGTCCGCTCTCCCGTGCGCGGATCGAAGCCATACGCATCGCCGACGTAGCGGCGGAACCCTGGGCCGAGCCCCGGGATCTCGACGCGCAGCGCGGCGTCGCAGGCCGCCACCGAATCGGTGATGTCCGCCGCGAGCGCCGGGCGCACGCCGAGCACGGGGAGCCGGAGAAAGCCGCAATCGACGACGTCGCGCTCCAGCCAGAAGCGCCCTCGCAAGACGTAGCCTCGATCGTCGTTCGGATCCCTCGGGGCGTCCGGGCCACCGGCCCCGTCGACGCGCTCGTAATACCGCCCCTTGCCGATGCTCCCTCGGGTCGTGAACGTCCAGCCGTCGACCTGCCTGGCCCACCGCTCGGCGGTCTCTCTGTATCGGATCTGACGGTCGGGGTGGCCCGTCGCGCCGGCGATCTCCGCCGCGTGGACGAGGGCGGCGCAGAGGAAGGCCAGGGTCGACGGCGAGATGCCCGACACCTCCTCCCATCGATCGAGCGGGGTCCAGGGACCGAAGGCCACGAGGAAGTCGGCGGCGCGGCGCACGAGGTCCCAGCATGCGTCGGCCGCGACGAGCTGCGCTTGATGGACGTGATAACAGAGGTCGATCGGCTGCGCGACCTGATCGAGCTCAAGGCCTTTCCAGTACGGCGCCCCGTCGGACCAGGTGTTCTGGTAAAATGACCCCTCCTTCGATACATGGAGTGATCCGAAATCCCAGGCGCCGTCGGACGCGGAGAGCTGGATGCCGCTCAAAAACCGCGTCGCCGCGAGGGGCGAGCGCGCGTCGCCGGCGGCGAGCAGCGCGAGCGCGATCTGGACGAGGTCGCGCGGCCACACGAGGTGATAACCGCCCGTGATCCTGTCCGAGGTCCGCGGCGAGATCGCGCTCGCTCGGTCGAGCCTGACGTCGCCCCAGGGCACGGACGGCGACGCGATGAAGGCCCCTGGATGCGACCGGTCCTCCAGGGACTTCATGACCGCCACGGAGCTGCGGTAAAGGCGCGCGAGGCCGGGCGAAGCGCTCCCGAGCGGGCGGAGGGACGCCTGATAGGCGCGCCACTGGGCGCGGTACCTGTCGAGGAGGGCGCCGGGCCCCGCGCCGAGCGACGCCCGGGCGGCGCGGTAGGCCTCGTCGATGTCGCGCCCGAACCCGAGCGCCAGCGTGAGCTCGGTGGCCCCAGGGGAGAGCGGGAGCTCCAGCTCCCCGGTGAGCACGACGTCCCCGTCCCGCGCGTCGCGGTAATGCGCGGTCAGCGTGCGATGTTTCGTCAGGTCCCGATAGCCGTCGCTCGCGGTCCCTGAAAAGCCGGCCGTGGCGTCGCGCCATGGGACGGAGGCCACGAGGGCCTGCGCAAAGGGGCCTTGCCAGGCGAACAACCCTGCACCCGGCGCGTCTCCGGTGCTCGCCATGGCGCTGTCGCCGAGCGGCGTGTTCCCCGCGCCGGGGTTGTGAAGGACGAAGAACCTGAGCCCCCGGACCTTCCGGGTGATCTTCAGCCGCTGAAGGACCACGTCGCGATCGGGATCGGCGAAGATCGTCTTTTCGATCCTGAACCTGCCGCCCGGGTCTTCCGAGATCACCCGGAAGGCCGGCACTCCCTCCTCGATCCAGGAGATGCTCCGCCGCGCGTCTCGCCGCTCCTCGAAGAGGCCTCGACCGCCGCCCGTGACCAGGAGCTGGCTGTCCCGTGTTTGCGGGGTGTCGTTCGTCGGCCAGTACACCTCGGTCAGGATGCCGCTCGCTCCCGTGAACCACACGTTGCTGATCGGGGCCGTATCGGAGCGCGCCGAGACCTTCAGGTCATCATCGTAGCTCTCGTACGCGGCGCCGAAGAGATCCTTCGAGCCGTGAGACCAGCTCCCGGAGGACGAGGACCCGGGCGCCGCGCCGGTGGGCGCCGCGGCCCTCGCCGCGGCGGAGAGCGGGAGCGAGGCGCCCAGGATTGCCGCGAGCGCCGTTTTTCCGAGGATCCGCATAGGCATGCTCCGCGCCGCGACCATTGCACAGGCCGTCGGCTGCGAGGTGTGCAACGCATGGTCCATGGCCCGGGCGCGACGGCGCGGCGCGCTGGGCATTGGTCGCGCGTCCCCTCAGCGAGCGAGGTCGCGTCACCACCGGCGCCGGTCCCGCGGCGCCCGCCGAGCAGATCGAGCACAGCGAGGCACGGCTCGCGCGCGACCTGGGGGTGACGCGGCGTCGCTCCCGGGGAGCCCGCCCTTCCGCTCAGCAGCCGCGGGCCTGGACTCCCCGGGTCACTCGTCTCGTGACCACGGCAGGAGCCCGGTCGCCAGGCTCTTCACCGCCGCCGCCAGCTCGATCGGCTCGATCGGCTTGGGCACGTGCATCTGGTAGCCGGCCGCGAGCGCCCGCACCCGGTCCTCGGTCCGCGCGTACGGCGTCAGCGCCAGCGCCGGCGTCCGCCCCACCTTGCGCGGCAGGAGGTCGCGCACCTTCCGGATCAGCGAGTACCCGTCCTCGCCCGGCATCCCGATGTCGACGACGAGCAGCGCCGGCTCCGACGTCTCCAGCAGCTTGAGCGCCTCGGCGCTCGACGTCGCCGTGCTGACCTCGGCCCCGCAGCGCCGCAGCACCGACGTCAGCATCGCGAGCGTGTCGGGATCGTCGTCCGCGATGAGCACGCGCACGCCCGAGAGCCGCGGGAACGGGTTGCGCGGGTCGGGCGCGATGCCGGCGCTCGTCAGCGCCGTCGCCGTGGCGCCCGTCGACAGCGGCAGCTGCACCGTGCACGTCGTCCCGCGCCCGGGGCCGGCGCTCGTGATGCGCACCGTGCCGCCGTGCAGCCCCACGACGTGCCGCACGATCGACAGCCCCAGGCCGAGGCCGCCGTGGCGGCGCGCGCCGCTGTTGTCCTCCTGCCGGAACCGCTCGAAGACGTGCGGCAGCGAGTCCGCCGAGATGCCCTCCCCGTCGTCGCTCACCTTGATCTCGGCGTTGCGCTCGTCCTGCGAGAGCTGCACCTGGACCAGCCCCCCGGGCCGCGCGAACTTCACCGCGTTCGACAGGAGGTGCCACACGACCTGCTGGAGCCGCGCCGGATCGCCCTCCACGAACACGCCCTCGGGATCGAGCCTGGTCTCGATCGCCACGCCCTTGCCGGCGGCCGAGGGGAGGATCGACTCGACCGCCGTCTGCACCGGCAGCGTCAGCTCCACCGCGAGCCGCTCGATCTTCAGCGTGCCCGTCACGACCTGCGACGCGTCGAGCAGCTCGTCGATGAGCGTCACCTGGTGCTCGGCGTTGCGCTCGATCGCCGACAGGGCCCGCGTCTCCGCCACCCGATCGAGCGAGCCCGCCTGCATCATCCGCGCCCAGCCGAGGATCGCGTTGAGCGGCGTGCGCAGCTCGTGCGACACCGTCCCGAGGAACTCGTCCTTCAGCCGGTTCGCGTCCTGCACCTCGCGGTACAGCCGCGCGTTGTCGAGCGCGAGCGCGGCGCGGTGCGCGACCTCCTCGGCGAAGGCGACGTCGGACCGCTCGAAGAACCGGCCGGACTCCGACGACACGAGCGAGATCGCGCCGAGGATCCGCCCGCGCGCCCGGAGCGCCACCACGAGGTACGAGAGCGGCGCGAGCGCCCGGTTCGCCGCCGCCTCCTCGCTCGTCATCGCGTCGTGCAGCAGCACGTCCCCGCGCACGTCGGCGTAGAGCTCCGACCGGCCCGTGCGCAGCACGCGCGCCACCGGGCCCGGCTCGCCGTCGACGCGGCTCGGGTGGAAGTACCGGAGGAGCGGCTCCTTCAGCGGGCTCACGTGCGCGACCGCGACGTGGCGCAGGCCGAGGCCGTCGTCGATGTCCACCAGGCAGAAATCGGCGAGCACCGGGAGGGCGAGCCGCGCGAGCGACTGGAGCGTGGCCGTGAAGTCGAGCGACGCGGCGAGCGCCGTGCTGAGCTCCGCCAGGAAGGCGAAGCGCCGCGCCGCCTCCTCGGCCTCGGCGCGCGCCGCCTGCACCCGGATGAGCCGCGCGCGCTCCTCCTCGGACCGCTTCCGATCGGTGATGTCGCGGTGGATGCCGACCAGGAACAGCGGGCGGCCCTCCTGGTCGTGCACCGCGTACGCCGTCACCTCGATCGGCACCTCGGAGCCGTCGCGCCGCACGCACGGGACCTCGCCGACGAAGGTGCGCGCGTCCTCGATCTGCTGGAGGATCCTCCGCGTGGTCTCGTCGCGGACGTCGTCGCGGTGCAGGAGCGCCATGCTCTTGCCGACGATCTCCTCGGAGAGGTAGCCGAAGATCGACTCGGCCTCGCCCATCCAGTACCGGATGTTGCCCTCGACGTCGGTCACGAGGATCGCCTCGGGCATCTGCTTGAGCACCTCGTGCGAGAGGTGCATCGCCTCCTCCGTCTGCAGCGCGGAGAGGCGCGCCCGCTCGAGCGCCTGCGCGCTCTGCTGGACCAGCGCGAGCATGAACGCCCGGTCGTCCTCGGAGAACGACTGCGGCGCCGAGAAGCCGAAGCCCACGGCGCCGAGCACGCGCCCCTCGAGGAAGAGCGGGATCGCGGCGTACGCGCGCTCGCCCGTGGCGGCGCAGCAGGACACGAAGCCCGGCTCGAACTCGACGAAGCGCTCGTCCGACTCGAGGAAGATCGGCTGCCGCTCGCGGACCGCCCGCGCGAGCGGCAGCTCCGCGCTCAGCTCGAACGTCTTGAAGCGCGCGATCTGCGCCTCCAGGTACCCCGTCGAGCGCACCGTCTCGAGCTCGCCGCCGAGCCCGGCGCGCAGCGCCACCATGCCCGTCACCGCGCCGGCGGCCGCGACGACGTCGCTCGCGAGCACGCGGAGCACCGCGGGCGGCGTGATCGCGTCGGACAGCGCGGCCGTGACCGCGAAGAGCCAGGCGGCGCGGTCCGCGCTCCGCTCCGCGGACTGGCGCGCCTCCTCCGCCTTCCGGTAGAGGTAGGCGTTGTCGAGCGCCAGCGCCACGCGGTGCGCGAGCTCGGCCGCGAGCACGAGGTCGTCCGCGGAGTAGATGCGGTTCGACTCGGAGACGCCGAACGAGAGCACGCCGAGCTTGCGGCCGCGCGCGATGAGCGGCACCGCCATGGCCGAGCGCGTGCCGAGCTGCTCCAGCGCGGCGGCGCGCTCGGCGGCCTCCTCGCCCTGCTCGCCGTCGAGCTCGTGCAGGAGCTCGGATTCGCCGCTGTGCAGCACCTTGGCGATGCCGAGGCGCTCCTCGGCGTCGGGCGAGATCGCGCGGAGGAGCCCCTCGCGCTCGGGGTTCACGTGCTTGGCCGCGACCCGGCAGAACCGGTTCTTCGGCGCGCCCGCCTGCCCCGCGCGCCCTTCGCCCGCCGCCTCGGCCGCGGCGCGCTGGCGGCGCTGCGCGTAGATCCCCGGCGCGGGCGTGACGTCGAGCGCGCTCACCCCCGGCGCGAACGGCGGCCCGTCGGCCTCGGAGACCGGCGACGGCGGCGGCGGCGGCACGGAGCTGACCAGGCCCATCGCGTCGGCGGCGCCGCGCTCGATCAGATCGACCGTGCACCAGTCCGCGAGGAAGGGGACCGACAGACGCGCGAGACGCTCCAGGATCGTGTGCGGATCTAGCGATCCGGTGAGCTGCTCGCTCGCGTCCGCCAGGAACATCAGCTCATTATGGATCGCCCCGCCGCGGGGCTGCTTGAGGACCTGCCACGCCATGGCGGTCTCGGTGGGGTGGCCTTCACGCTCCATGATGGTCGCCGGCGGCCCGCATCGTAGCGAGGGCCGATCGCAGAAGCCAGCGGCGCAGGAGCGGGGCCAGGCGCCTATACGTCGGCGCTGAGCCGCGCGCGGGCGCGGTGGACGAGCGCCTGGACGGCCCGATGCGACTCGTCGCGGACCGCGCCGACGTCCTGGCCTGCCGTGGCGATGGGCGCGCCGACCTCGATCGCCGCGGGGATACGTCGCGTACGGCTCACCCGGGCCATGTGCGCCGCGAACGACTCGTCGGCGTAGGACGATTCCGCGCCGCCGTACGCGAGCCCGACAGGGACGATCTCGGCGCCGACGCGGCAGGCCGCGGTGAAACCGCCCGCGCGGAACGGCCGCACCTCATCCCCGGAGAACGTGGTCCCCTCGGGGTAAACCATCACACCACGGCCGCTCTTGAGCGCGGTGCACATGGCATGCACGACCGCGGAGCCGCTGCGCTTGCTCGACCGGTCGACGAAGAGCGTTCCGACGCGGCGCGCCGCCATGCCGATGACCGGCCAGCCGGCGAGGTCGGCGCGGCTCACGACGGTCGCCTCGAAGAACGCGAGCGTGACCATGATGTCGAGCGCGGAGCGGTGGTTCATCACGAACAGCCGCCCGACGCCCCCCGGATCGCGCCCGGGGTAGTACGCCCCGCTCGCCACGGCCGGGTCGGCCGCGCCGCCGGCGGGGCCGCGCGTGGGCTCCGCCTGGACGAGACCCCCGGCGCGCACGTCGAGGCCGTACAACTTCAGGAGCGCGCGCCCGTAACGGCGCATCCATGTATGGAGGACCACCTCGCGATCGGCGTCGCTGGAGAGCGCGGTGTCGATCTCCAGCAGGCCGTACATGCCGAAGGTGAGGCCGACGAAGCCGGCGGTGCGGAGCGGAAAGCGGAGGGCGTCGAGGGGAAGAGCGCTGACCATGGTTCGGGTGTCCTGGTCGTCGGGCGGTTCAGGTGGCGCGGCGATCCTTGGCGCGGAGCTGCACGGAGAGGAAGCCTCGGCGCGACCGGGCGCCGCAGGCGACCGCATACGGGATGCAGATGACCGCGGCGAGACCGCCGCTCGCCAAGTTCGTGGCGAGCGCCCGGCGGGACGAAGGCCCGCGCGACGCCCGCGGCGGCAGCTCCCTCACGCGCCGGCGACGGGGGCGCCCTCGAGCAGCCGCTTGAGGACGTCGTTCACGACGGCCGGGTTCGCGCTGCCCCCCGTCTTCTTCATGATCTGCCCGACGAAGAAGCCGAGGAGCGCGGTCTTGCCGGCGCGGTACGCCGCCGCCTGCTTCTCGTTCGCGGCGATGATCGAGGCGGCGATCGCCTCGATGGCGCCGGCGTCGCTCATCACGGCCATCCCCTTGTCGCGGACGATGTCGCCGGGCGCCCGGTCGGTGCCGGCCATCTCCATGTACACCTCCTTGGCCTGCTTGCCGCTGATCGCGCCCTCGTCCACGAGGCGGAGCAGCCCGGCCACCTGCGCCGGGGAGACCGGGAACGTCGCCGACAGGCCCGCCGTGCGGGTGTCGCGCAGCACCTCGCCCTGGACGAAGTTCGCGACCTTGACGGCGTCGCCGTGGAGGCGCGCCGCTTCCTCGAAGAACGCCGCGATCTGCGGGTGGCCGGTCAGCACCTGCGCCGCGTACGGCGTCAGCCCGAGCGACTCGGTCAAGCGGCGGCGCTTGTCGGCCGGCGGCTCCGGGAGCGCGGCGCGCACGTCGGCGAGGAACGCCTCGTCCACGACGAGCGGCGGCAGGTCCGGCTCGGGGAAGTAGCGGTAGCCGGACTCGTTCTCCTTGTCGCGGAGGAGGTACGTCTCCTTCTTCTCGGCGTTGTACCCGCGGGTCTGCTGCCGCACCCGGCCGCCCTGCTCGATGAGCGCGATCTGCCGCCGGATCTCGAGGTCGATCGCCTCGGCGACGAAGCGGAACGAGTTGATGTTCTTGAGCTCGGTCCGCGTGCCGAGCTTCGCCTCCCCGGCCGGGCGGACCGAGACGTTGGCGTCGCAGCGGAAGCTGCCCTGCTCGAGGTTGCCGTCGTTGACGCCGATGAACATCAGGATCTCGCGCAGCCGCTTCAGGTACTCGGCGGCCTCGGCGCCCGAGCGGAGGTCGGGCTCGCCGACGATCTCGATGAGCGGCGTGCCGGCGCGGTTGAGATCGACGACCGACAGGCCGCCGATGCCGTGGAGGTTCTTGCCGGCGTCCTCCTCCATGTGGACGCGCGTGATCCCCGCCCGTCGCTTGCCGGCCTCGGTCTCGATCTCGAGGGCGCCGCGCAGCGCGAGCGGCCGATCGTACTGGCTGAGCTGAAAGCCCTTCGGGAGGTCCGGGTAGAAGTAGTTCTTCCTCGCGAAGATGCTGCTCTCCTGGATCTCGCAGCCGAGCGCGAGCGCGGCGCTCACCGCCATCCGGACCGCCTCGCGGTTCAGCACCGGGAGCGCGCCCGGGAGGCCGAGGCAGACCGGGCACGTGTGCGTGTTCGGCGGGTCGCCGAAGCTGGTCGCGCAGCCGCAGAACGCCTTGGTGCGGGTGAGGAGCTGCGCGTGGACCTCGAGCCCGATGACCGCCTCGAAGGAGCCGTACGTCGTCGCCATGGCTCGCCGTTCTAGCAGAACCTCGCGCGGGCGAGGGGCCTCCGGCTTTACCTGTCGTGGTTCATCGCCCGGCGGGCAGGAGCCCGCCGTCTCATCGCCCGGCGGGCAGGAGCCCGCCGGGTGGGCGCGGCTCAGTGTTCCGCGGCTTCGCGCGTGAGGCCGGGGTGCGTCGGGTCGCCCGGCTCGTGGCGCTTGTTCGCCGTCAGCCGCGAGCCCGAGCGATCGGTGAGGCTCATGAGGAGATCGCGCCGGTAGATGAACTGCTCGCGCGAGTCGTAGGGCACCGCGTGGAGGCCGGTGTCCATGCGGATGGCGTCGACGGGGCACGCCTCGACGCAGTAGCCGCAGAAGACGCAGCGGAGCTCGTCGATGACGAAGCTGCTCGGGTAGCGCTCGTAGCCGTGCCGCCGATCCCCCTCGGGGTACTCGGCCGGATCGATCGCGATGCACTGCGCCGGGCACGCGGTCGAGCAGCAGAGGCACGCGACGCAGCGGGGCGAGCCGTCCTCGCGCAGCGTGAGCCGGTGGATGCCCCGGAAGCGCTCCGGGTAGGGGCGCTTCTCCTCGGGGTAGCTGATCGTCGTGACCCCCGGCTCGAGCGCGTTGAGCACCGGGTCCGGCTTCTGGCCGAGCACCATCTCCTTCGTGTTCTTGAAGAAGTGCTTCATCGTGAGCCCCAGCCCCTTCACCATCTCGGGGATGTAGGCCTGCACGTCGGCGCTCCGGGAGGGGCGCGGGATCGGCTTGCCGGCGACAGGCCTGCCGGCCGGCTTCGTCCAGGGATTGCTCGGGGTAGCCTTCGCCATGGGATCCTCCTCTACGCCTGCTGCGGCGTCGCCTTGGTGCCCCCCGCCGCGGCGGCGAACCGGGCCGAGGTGGAGACGATGATGCGCTGGCGCTCGACCGGCTCGAGGAGGCCGGCGATCATCGCCACGACCGCCGCGAAGCCGCCCACGGCGACGAGCGCGTGGGTGATGTCGGCGGCGACCTGGAGGCCGTCGCGGAGCCCCACCGGCGCCGAGTCGACGGCCAGGATCACGATGCCCGTCACCATCATGTTGACGAGCGTGAGCGGCAGGAGCTTCGTCCACCCGAGCCGCATCACCTGGTCGTAACGGAAGCGCGGCAGCGTCCAGCGGAAGAAGACCTGGACCCACGACATGAGGATCGTCTTGCCGAAGAAGGCGATGACGTACGTCAGGCTCACGGCCCAGTGGGTCATCTTGTACTGGAACAGCGTCGCGTCGCCGAGGACGACGTTGATGCCGTCGCGGTCCAGGAACGGCAGGTGGTAGCCGCCGAAGAAGAGCGTGACGAGGAGCGCGCTCGACGTGATGAGCTCCACGTACTCGCCCGTCATGAACATGCCGAACTTCATCCCGGAGTACTCGACGAAGTAGCCGGCGACGATCTCGCTCTCGCCCTCGGGCTGGTCGAACGGGATGCGCTTCGTCTCGGCCGCGAGGGCCGCGAGGAACAGGATGAACGCGAACGGCTGGACGAAGATCCCCCACGCGTGCTCGGCCTGCCACTGCACCATGTCGCCGAGCCGGACGCTCCCGTAGATCATGAAGAGCCCGACGACGCTGAGGCCCATGGCGACCTCGTAGCTGACCATCTGGCTCGCCGCGCGCAGGCCGCCGAGCAGCGAGAACTTGTTGTCGCTCGCCCAGCCGGCGAGCGCGGCGCCGATGATGCCGGTGCCCGCCATCGCGAAGATGTAGAGGATGCCGACGTTGAGGTCGGCGACCTGGAGGTTCACGACGTGGCCGGAGCACGTGAACGACTGGTCGACGGTCCGCTGGAGGAGCGGGAGGTCCGCGAAGCCGAAGATCCCGTCGCCGTTGTCCGCGAAGCAGAGCTTGTCGCCGAAGGGGATGACCGCGAACGTCACCAGCGCCGGGAACATCGCGAGCAGCGGCGCGAGCGAGTGGAGGAGCCGGTCGGCGTTCTTCGGGATGAAGTCCTCCTTCCAGATCATCTTGATCGCGTCGGCGGCCGCGTGGAGCGTGCCGAGCAGGCGCAGCGGGATCTTGCCCTCGGGCACGCGCAGCGCCGTGTACGCGCCCGTCACGACGAGCAGCGCGCCGAGCAGCACGCACACGACCCGCGCGGCCGTGGGCGCCGCCGCGACCGGGATCGCCTGCGTGACGAAGAAGGCCAGCACGTGGCCCAGGACGCCGGCGTAGAAGATGTTGCGCGGGTCGACGCGGGCGAGCGCCTCCTCGGCCCCGTTGATCGGGCCGCCCCGGCGGGCCGACGCGCAGAACACGAGCAGGCCGAGCCAGGTCACGAGCACCGCGAGCTGCGCGCCGATCACCAGCGTCTCGACGCCGGCCGGCCCGGTCATCTCGCGCGTCGCCGTGAACACGGCGAGCGCCCCGAGCAGCGCCGGCGGGAAGAACACGATGCCGCGCACGAGCATCGACGGCAGGTAGACGACCGCGCGGTTCGGGCCGACGCGGTCCTGCACCATCGCGCCCTGGCGCCGGTCGGCCCAGGTGGCGATCGCCGCCATGTTCAGCAGGAACAGGACGACGATGAGAATCTTCACGATCGCGAGAACGACCTCGACGAGAGTCATGCCGTGGCCTCCGTCTTCTTCGGCTCAACCCGCGCGCCGTCGGCGACGGCGGTCGCCGCCGCCGTGTGCGCGGGGGGCGCCGCGCCGAGCACCGCGGCCGGCGCGCCCGCCCCCGCGACCGCGCCGGGCGGCATGGCGCGGCGCAGCTCGGCGAGGGTCTTCCACCCGGTCTCGTACCCGAGCGCGCGCCCGAGCCGGCCGATGAGCTCCCAGGCCGGGCGCGCGTCGCCGTGCGGGAGCAGCGCCCGCTCGCTCCGCTGCGCGAGGCCCTTCCGGTTCACGTACGTCCCCTCGGCCTCGGCCCAGGAGCACGCCGGCAGCGCGACGCGCGCCGCCTTCGCCAGCGGCCCCTCGTGGGCGGCGATCGTCACCACCCCCTTGAGCCGCGAGAGCGCCCGCTGCGCCTCGCCCGCGTCGACCTCGAGGTCCGACCCGAGGGCGACGACGTACGCGTACTGCCCCGACGCGATCCCCTGGAGCAGCTCCGCGACCGGGCGCGGCGGGGTCGCCGCCGCGATCTGCACGGCGCCGCGGGTGTTCGGGTTCTTGTCCTCGCTGATCAGGATGTCGTCGCCCTGGCCGAGCGGCCTGCCCGACACGAAGAAGTCGGTCGCGCCGAGGTACGTCGTGGCGAGGTGGTAGAGCGCGAAGTTGTCCTCGTTCGAGTGCTGGGCCGACAGGACGATCGCGACCCGCGACGGGTCGTCGGCGTGGCCGCTGAGCTGCTCCTTGGCCGCGGCCAGGGCGTCCTCGACGCTCGCGTCGTCGTTGCCGACGAGCGCCGTGAGCAGCCGCCCCTCGACCGCGTGCCGGTACGACAGCATGCCGTCGTCGCACATCCAGTACGTGTTGACCGCCATGTTCTCGCGCGGGCGGTGCCGGTACGGCGTGTTGTTGCGCGGATCGTAGTCGAGGTAGGCGTTGCAGCCCGTCGCGCAGCCCTGGCAGACGGTCCGGGCGCTGCGGAGGAACCAGACCCGCGCCTTGAACCGGAAGTCGCGCGACGTGAGGGCGCCGACCGGGCAGACGTGCTCGGTCATCAGCGTGTAGTTGTGGTCGAGCTCGCGCCCGGGCGAGACCGTGATCTCCCCGAGGTTGCCGCGCTCGCGGACCGAGAGCACCGGATCGCGGGCGAGCTCGTTGCAGACGCGGATGCACCGCGTGCAGACGATGCAGCGCTCGGCGTCGTAGACGATGGTCGGCCCGAAGGTCACCGCCTTCGGCTTGTGCACCGGCTCCTGGTGCATCCGCTTGCCCTTGCGCTGGTGCTCGAGCCAGTAGTCCTGGAGGCGGCACTCGCCGGCCTGATCGCAGATCGGGCAGTCGACCGGGTGGTTCAGGAGGAGGAGCTCCTGCACCGCCGAGCGCGCCTCGGCCACGTGATCGCTGCCCTCGGACAGCACCTCCATGCCGTTCGCGCAGGCCATCTGGCAGGCCGGCTGGAGCTTCGGCTTCGCGGCCGGCACGTAGTCCTGCTTGGCCGGGTCCCAGCGGAGGATGTCGAGGCTCATCGCCGGGCGCCCGGGCGGCGGCAGCACCTCGACGAGGCACATCCGGCAGTTGGCGGCGACGCTGAGGCCCGGGTGCCAGCAGTAATGGGGGATGTCGATCCCGGCGCGGTGCGCCGCCCGGATGATCGTGTCACCGCTCTCGAAGGGGATCTCCCTTCCGTCGATCTTGATCGTAGGCATCGTGCTCTCGGTTCCCGGCGGGGCCGCGCGGGCCCCAGCTTCCTTAGGTCGATGACGGGAGCGCCGTCGCTAGTGGTCGCACTCCCCGCCGATCATGTTGAGCGAGCCGAAGGTCGGCACGACGTCGGGGATCATCAGCCCGGTGATGAGCTGCGAGAGGCCCTGCGTCGTGGCGAAGCACGGCGGCCGGATGCGGACGCGGTAGGGCGTGCCGCTGCCGTCGGACACCAGGTAGAAGCCGAGCTCGCCGTTGCCGGCCTCGGTGTACGAGTAGCACTCGCCGGCGGGCACCTTGATGCCCTCCATGACGATCTTGAAGTGCTGGATGGTCGCCTCGATGGTCGTGTAGACCTCCTCCTTCGGCGGCAGCACGATGCGCGGATCGTCGATGTTGACCGGCCCCTCGTCGGGCATCTGGTCGAGCGCCTGCTCGATGATCCGCGCCGACTGGCGGATCTCCTCCTGGCGGCACATGAACCGGTCGTAGTTGTCGCCCCGCGTGCCGACCGGCACGTCGAACTCGAAGCGGTCGTAGACCATGTACGGGTTCGCGCGGCGCACGTCGTACGCCAGGCCGGTCGCCCGGAGCACGACGCCCGTCCAGCCGAGCGCGAGCGCGTCCTCCTGCGAGATCTGCCCGACGCCGTCGAGGCGATCGAGGAAGATGCGGTTCTTCAGGATGAGCTTCTCGGCGTCGTTGACGAGCGCGAGCACGCGCGCGAGGCCCACCCGCACCATCGACTTGAAGTCGGGCGTGGGCGGCCGCGCCATGCCGCCGACGCGGCCGAAGCTGTGCGTCAGGCGCGCCCCCGTCTCCTCCTCGAAGATCTCCCAGAAGATCTCGCGCGCGCGGCACAGGTAGAGGAACGGCGTGAAGGCGCCGAGCTCCATGCTCATGGCGCCGCTGCAGATCATGTGATCGCAGATGCGCGCCATCTCGCCGAGGATCACGCGGTAGTACTGGCAGCGCTCGGGCACCGTGACGCCGAGCATCTTCTCGACCGCCAGCGCGAAGCCGACGTTGTTGAGCATCGGCGAGACGTAGTTGAGCCGGTCGACGTACGGGAAGACCTGCGTCCACGTGCCGCGCTCGCACATCTTCTCGAAGCCGCGGTGCAGGTAGCCGATCTGCACGTCGGCCTTGTTGATCGTCTCGCCCGAGAGCTCGAGCACGATCCGCACCGTGCCGTGCATCGCCGGGTGGGACGGCCCCATGTTGAGGAGCATCGGCTCGCTCGGGAGATCGAGGTGGGCCTCGTCCAGGTCGCGATCCAGCGGTTCCATCGTTCAGCTTCGCTCCTGCAGCGCACCCACGCCGATGCCCTGCGGTTTGCCCTTGTCCGAGGCCTCGTCCCCGCCGGTCGACTCGAGCGACGCGCCCGCGTTCAGCAGCGCGAAGTCGTGCGTCTGGCGGCCGAAGCTCATGCCCTCGTCGGGGCCGAACGGCGGCAGCTTGCCGATGTTCGGCACCTCCCGGAACGGGATGAGCGGCTGGATGCGGTTGGCCGGGTAGTCCTTGCGCAGCGGGTGCCCCTCAAACTCCGGGTACATCAGGATGCGCCGGAGGTCGGGGTGCCCGCGGAAGACGATGCCGAGCAGGTCGTAGCACTCGCGCTCGAACCAGTTCGCGCCCTTCCACACCGGCACAATCGAGTCGATCTCGGCGCCGTTGCCCTCCTCGTCGCCCACGCGCGCCTTGATCCGGATGCGGTGGTTCTTCTCGAAGGAGCGCAGGTGGCAGACCACCTCGAAGCGGGGCACGTCGCCGCGCCAGAGGTAGTCGACCGCCGTGAGGTCGACGAACATGTTCATCAGCGTCCGCGGGTCGTTGCGGAGGAAGAGCGCGACGTCGCGCCACACCGCCGGGTCGACCACCGCGGTGTCGTCGCCGAACTGCGAGTGCGTCTCCAGGACGGCGCCCGGGAACTGGGCCGTCAAGATCTCGAGGACCTTCTTGCTCACTGCTGGCTCCTCTCCTTGCGCTGGAGGGTGACGAGGCGCTCCGCGGTCTGGGCCGGGTCCTCGCGCGGCTTCACGATCGCCGGCGTGCGGTCGCCGCGCGCGATCTTGTCCTGGAGGAGCATGAGGCCGTCGAGCACCGCCTCGGGGCGCGGCGGGCACCCGGGCACGTAGACGTCGCAGGGGATGATCTTGTCGATGCCGGCGACGGTCGTGTAGTTGTCGTAGAAGCCGCCGCACGAGGCGCACGTGCCGAAGGCGAGCACCCACTTCGGGTCGGCCATCTGCTCGTAGATGCGCCGGAGCGCGGGCGCCTGGCGCTGGCTGATGGTCCCCACCACCCAGAGCAGGTCCGCCTGGCGCGGCGAGAAGCGCGGCACCTCGGCGCCGAACCGCGCCATGTCGTAGCGCGGGCTCGCCATCGCCATGTACTCCATCCCGCAGCATGCGGTCACGAACGGGTACTGGAACAGGGAGTACTTCTTCGCCCAGTTGAGCAGCGCGTCCACGCGCGTCGTCGCGAACCCGTGCTCGGAGCCCTCCATCACCCGCGTCGAGGGCCCTCCACCCTTCATTTCTCCCATTCCAGAGCTCCCTTCTTCCACACGTACACGAGCACGACGACGAGCATCGCGATGAACGAGCTCATCGTTGCGAGGCCCGTCCACCCCAGGGAGCGGAACTGGACCGTCCACGGGTAGATGAGCACCGCCTCGATGTCGAACACGACAAAGAGGATCGCCGTCAGGTAGAACTTCACGCTCGGCTTGACGAATCGCCCGCCCGTCGAGTCGCTGCCGCACTCGTACGGGATCATCTTCTCGGGCGTCGGGTTCTTCGGGCCGAGGAGCGACGTCAGCGTGAACATCGCGAGCGCGATGACCGCGGCGACGAGAAACAGCAGGAACAAGGGGATGTAGGTGGCCATCGAGAGAGCACTCCTACGGGTCGGTCCCGGGAGGGTCGACCGCCTCGCCGCAGCGCGCGGCGCCTCGGGCGAGACCTCAGGGCCCGCGGCCCCGAACCATGCAGTCCAAAAGGTGAGAGCGACGCGGCGATTGCTGCCTGAAACAGCAAAAATCCGAGCGATCCCGGCTTAATCCGCGCCGGATCTAGTCGGCCGCCGCGGGGGTGTCAATGGAGGCGGCGGTCAACCTGCCCCCCAACCGGCGGGCCGCAATCCTAGGAGCGGCTCGCCACGAGGACCAGCCCTCTCCATGCGGTCAGGGCCGTTCCCAGGGTCGCCTCGATCTCCCGGATCTCCTCGACCATCTCGGCGTCCGGCACGCCGACGCTCCGCGCCTCGCGGACGCAGGCGAGGGCGGCGACGAACTTCTTGCGCTGCACGAACGCCCGCGCGAGGAGCGGCCATATCTGCTTCGGCGGGGCGCCGAGGTTCGCGGCGCGCCGGAGGGGGCCGATGGCCTCGCCCGCCCGGCCGTCGTCGAGCATGGCCTCGCCCAGCCGGCGGAAGATGTCGCCGGCCGCGGCCCCGTCGTGCGCGTACTGGACCGCGAGGCGCATGACCTCCTCGCCCTGGTGCTCCTCGCCGAGCTTGACGCACGCGGTGCCGAGCAGGCCGAGCCCCTTGGCGATCAGGCTGCGGGCGTCCGGGGTGAGCATCTGCCCCTCGGGCGTGCGCAGGAAGATCGCGAGCGGCGCCGGCCAGGTGCCGAGCAGCTGGATCACCTTCGGGTAGTCGCCGCGCTGGGACGCGACCTCGGCCTCCGCGACCTTGGTGAGGTCGATGGCGGAGCGCGCGCCGGCCGAGGCGCGCTCGAGCTCGTCGCGCACGTGCGAGCGGATGCGGGCGCGGAACTCGTTCAGCTCGTGCGTCTCCTCGATGCCGTCGCGCAGGAGGAGGAGGCGCGAGGTCTTCCCCTCGACGGACAGCTTGCGGAGGCTGTAGCCGTAGAGGGGGGCGAGGAGCAGGTAGCGGACGCCGATGTGGAGCTGGATGCCCTCGAGGTCGGTGTCCCGCTCGGGGGCCTGCGGCGTCGTGTCCTCCGTGAGGAGGGCGCCGACGAGGCGGTGGCGGAAGTCGGCGAGCGTGAGCCGCTGGACGTCGCCGTCGATCTCCTCCTCGCCCGGCGGCGCGATCACGAAATCGACCAGCGTGTTGTCCGGGTTGCGGCGGTCGACGGTGAGCGCCGTGATGCGGGCGCCCGTAATCATCGAGAAGGCAAAGAACGCCTCGCCCACGATCTCGCAGAGCGCCTGGAAGCTGCCGATGCCGTCGCCTATGCGCTCGAACCAGCCGTCGGTCCGAACGGCATCGAGGGAGAACACGCGTTCCTTTGGCATGGTTCGACCCGGATCCGAAGGGCGCGTCCCGGATGGCGGACGCAAATCCCAGGGGGGCGAGACTCGCACGGTCGCGCGCGGCTCTCAAGAAAACTCCTAGGGATCGCGCGCATCGCCGTCGGCCTCGAGCGCGCCGCCGCCGTTCGCCATCGCCATCCATCGCGGCACGCCGGGCCACCTGCCCCCACCGCGCTCCGGGGGCCGCCCCTGCCCGCTCGTCCCCCCGCCGACGAGGCGCAGCGGCCGGCCCGACCCAGCCCAGTGCCTCACGCCCCGCGCGAGCCGTCCGAGGGCGCCGCTGCCGTCGCCCATCGCACGAGCCTCCCCCCTGGCTCTACGCCACGCGGGTCAGAAGCGGCTCTCCGTGGCGAGGAAAAACAAACCGCCAAGGCATCGAGGACGCCATGAAGAGAATTTTTTGGCTCTCTTGTTTCCTGGCGGCCTTGGCGCCTTGGCGGCGTCTCCTTCGGGTCGACGCAGGCGGCCCGCCGGGCCTGGTCTACGGCTCGGGATCGGTCCCCGCATCCGGATCGGTCCCCGCATCCGGATCGGTCCCCGGGTCCGGATCGGTCCCCGCATCCGGATCGGTCCCCGCATCCGGATCGGTCCCCGCATCCGGATCGGGATCGGGCGCGGGCGCGGCGCTGATGTGCAGCACGAGGTTGCCAGAGGAGGAGGGCCGGCTGTCGCCGACGATCGTGATCACCTGGCCCGCGGTGAGGGTGACCTCCACCCGCGAGGCGACCCCGCTCGCGTTGTCGTTGCACGCGAGCTCGGCGCCGGTGCAGCTGTCGCCGTCGTGCACGTGAAGGATGGTGTCGAAGGTCGAGGTCAGCGTGTCGATGATGTAGGTCCCGGCCACCGGCGCGGTGAAGCGGTAGACCCGGTCGTTGCCGCTCGACGTCGTGCAGCCCGGCGCGGCCGAGTTCGGCTGCAGCAAGGTCGAGCCATTCACCCGCTGCGGGACCGTCGAGCCGAGGTCGATCGGGTTCGCGCAGGTGCCCTCGCCGTTCGACAGGGAGACGTTGAGCTTGAACGCCCCCGTGGCGGACGGCCCGGAGCCATCGACCACGACGACCGTCGCCTGCCCGGCGACGAGCGACACCGCGACCCGCGACTGGGGGCCGGCCGTGTTGTCGTTGCAGCCGAGCGACGGGCCGCCGCACGCGCCGTCGTGCACGTGGAGGACCGTGTCGAAGCTCGAGCCGAACGTGTCGAAGACATAGACGCCATCCTCCGGGGCGACGAACGCGTACGTCGCCTCGGCGCCGCCGGGAGCGCCGCACGGCGCGCTCACGAAGTCGCCGAGGCCGACGGTCGTCCCGTTCACGGTCTGCGGGACGGCCGACTCCAGCTCGTTCGCCGGGCACGGGGGCGCCGGGATGCCGCTCACGTTGAGCTTGTAAGCGCCGGCGTCGTCGTACGCGCCGTCGACGACCACGTACGCGGTCTGTCCCGCCGAGAGCGGCGTGGACACCACCGAGTGGGACGAGGAGGACGACGCGTCGTTGTTGCAGCCCAGCGTGGGGCCCGCGCAGCTGCCGTCGTGGACGTGCAGCACGGTGTCGAGGCTCGACCCGATCGTATCGAAGGTATAACGCCCGTCGACGGGCGCCGTGAAGCTGTACGTCGCCTCGGGGCTGTCGCTCGAGGCGCAGGGCGACTCGAGGACGTGGTCGAGGCCCGACGTGTTGCCCGTGACCGACTGCGGGTAGGTCGAGCCGAGATCCATCATGGGGCACGAGGGCGGCTCCCACGCGGCGACGTTCAGCGTATAGCGCCCGCCCGCGGCCTCGAATCCATCGACGACCGCCACGATCGTCTGACCGGCCTCGAGCTCCACGACGGCGCGCGACTGCGACCCTCCTAGCGAGTCGTCGTTGCAGACGAGCACCTCGCCGTCGCACTCGCCGTCCTGCAGCTCCAGGATGGTGTTGAACTCGGAGCCGAACGTATCGAATACATACTTCCCGTCCGCCGGCGCCGTGAAGGTATAGCTCACGTCGGGGCCGCCCGGGTGGCCGCAGGTCGGCGTGATGGCGTCGCCGAGCAGCTCGGTGTCGCCGGTGAACGTCTTCGGGAGCGTGTCGCCGACGTCCTCTGAAGGGCAGATCGGCGGGCCTGCCTTCGACAGGTGAAGCTTGAACTCGCCCTCCGAGCCGTCGAAGCCGGTCACGACGATCAAGACCTGCTCGCCCGCGCCGATGACCGCGCGGACCTTGGACTGGAAGATGGTAGGGCTGATGTCATCGTTGCACGCGAGCTGAGCGCAGCTGGTCGCCGACACCACGCCAAGGGCCGTATCGAAGCTGGACCCCGAAGTGTCCAGCGTGTACGTCCCGGCCTCGGCGGGCGTGAAGAGGTAGACCCGCTCCGACGAGCCGGCCGCCACGCACGCGAGCCCGTAGTTCGTCTCTCCCGCGATGGTGGTCCCCGTCACCGTCTGCGGGAACGTGTCTTCGATCACGTCGTAGGTGCCGATGGCGCAGGTGCACGCGCCCTCCTGGCAGATGGCCCCGCGCTCGCACGCGACCTCGCAGGAGCCGCAGTGCAGCTCGCTCGTCTCCAGGTCGGCGCACGATCCGTCGCAGTCCGTGAGGCCTTCGGAGCAGGAGCAGGCGCCCTCGACGCACAGCTGGGTCGGCGAGCAGCGGGTCTCGCAGTCGCCGCAGTGGGTCCTGTCGGTCAGCGCGTCCACGCAGGCGCCGTCGCACGCCGTGAGGCCCTCGGGGCAGGCGCACTCGCCGTCCGCGCAGACCTGCCCCTCCTCGCACGCGACGTCGCAATCGCCGCAGTTCCGCGGGTCGGTCTGGAGGTTCACGCAGCGGCCGTCGCACTCGGTATGCTCTTCGCTGCACGCGCCGTCGGCCCCCCCTTGGCCCGGAGCGTCGATGCCGCCCTCGCCGCCCTCGCCGCCCCCGCCCTCACCGGGGTCTTCGCCATCGACGCAGGTGCCCGCCGCGCAGCGACGCCCCGCCGCGCAGGCGTTGCCGCATTCGCCGCAATGGTCGACGCTCGCCTGGGTATCGACGCATTCGCCGCCGCACTGCGACTGCCCGTCCGTGCACGGGTTCAGCGAGTTGGCGCTCTCGGCGCAGGACGACGCGAGGACAACCCCGGCGACCAGGAGCAACGCAGCGGACGAGAGGGTGGGCCTGAGGCGCAATCCGGATCGTTTCATATGCATCCTTGGGGGTACCTGGCCGTTGGGGCGGAGCGGATAACACGATACGCCCACGCCCGAGGTATCCGCAACCGGCGGGGGCGCTCATGGAGCGAGAAGTTCGCCTGGCTACGCGCGGCGCGAGCCGCGACCTGGACCGTGCTCGCGGCGCCTCGCGGAGGCGCCGCGGCGAGCTCAGCGCGACGGGCGGCGGCGCCGCCGGATCGGCGAGAGGGCGAGCGCGGCGTCCTCACGGAGCGGGGTTGATGTTCAGCGTGAAGCTGCCCGACAACGAGCCGTATCCGTCGACGACCACGGTGATGACCTCACCGGCGGTGAGCGTCAGCCTCACCCTCGACCGCGAGGTGCCGCCCCAATCGTCGTTGCATTTGAGCGTCTCGCCGCCGCAGCCGTCGCTGTGCACGTGAAGCACGGTGTCGTACGACGATCCGATCGTGTCGATGACGTAGTCGCCGTCGGCCGGCGCGGTGTAGGTGAACACCATGTCCGCGGCGGTCGAGCTGTACGTGCAGGAGGAGGCTGGCGTCGCCGAGTTGGGCTGGCTCGACGTGGTGCCGGTCGTCGTGAGCGGCAGCTCCGAGCCGAGATCGATCGCCGTCGAGCAGGTCCCCGGGCCGGTGAAGCGGTCCACCTGGAGCACGTAGTCGCCGGCGCTGGTGCCGCGGCCGTCGACGACGATGAAGACGGTCTGACCCGCGGCGAGGACGGTGGAGACGCGCGACTGCCGGCCGCCCGAAGAGTCGTCGTTGCACCCGAGCGACGCGCCCCTGCAGCTTCCATTCAAGATCTGGAGGACCGTATCGAGGCTCGAGCCGAGCGTATCGAAGATGAAGGTCCCGTTCTCCGGCGCGGTGAAGCTGTAGACCATGTCCGGAGCGGTCGAGGAGCCGCAGCTCGGGGTGACCGACCTGGGCTGATCCACGGTGCTCCCCGTGACGACCTGCGGGTAGCTGGACCCGAGCTCGATGGGTGTCGAGCAGGTGCCGCCGCCGTCGAACCGCTCGATATTGAGCGTGAAATCGCCCGACGCGCCCGCCGAATCGCCGTCGATGAGCAGGATGATCGTCTGCCCCTCCTCGAGATCCAGCGTGAGCTGCGACTGCTGGCTGCCTGCCGCGTCGGCGTTGCACGCGATCGTGGTCCCGGAGCAGGAGCCGTCGAGCGCGGCGAGGGTCGTGTTGAAGCTCGATCCGAACGTATCGATGAGGTACGTCCCGGCCTCGGGCGCGGTGAAGCTGTACGTCGTCTCGCGGCCGCCGGCGCCGCCGCAGGTCGGGCGCAGCAGGTCCACCGCGTCCGCGGTCGTCCCGGTCACCGTCTGAGGCACCGTCGTCCCGAGATCGATCAGCGGGCACGGGGGGACGAAGGTCTGGCTCACGTTGAGCGTGTAGGCGCCGGAGGCCGAGCTGCTGTAGCCGTCCACGACGACGATGACCGTCTGCCCCTCGTCGAGCAGCACCTTCACCTGCGATTGGAGGACGCCGGTGACCACGTCGTCGTTGCACCCGAGGCTCGGCCCGCTGCACGTGCCGTCGTGGATGTGGAGGGCCGTGTCGAAGCCGGTGCCGATGGTGTCGAAGGTGTAGAGCGCGTCCGCCGGCGCGGTGAACGCATAGGTGGCCTCGGGGCCGGCGCCTGTGCCGCAGGGCGCCGGGAGGGCGCTCTCGCGATCCACGATCGCGGTGGTGCCCGTCACCCGCTGCGGAAACGTGGAGGCGTCGAGGACGAACTCCGGGCACGGCGGCGGCACGTACTCGCTGACGTTGAGCGTGAACGGCCCGTACTCTCCCTCGGCGCCGTCGACGATCGCCACCACCGTCTGGCCCGCGGTGAGGTTCGCGACGACGCGCGACGTCTTCTCCGATGCGTTGTTGTTGTTGCAGGAGATCATCGAGCCTGTGCAGGTCCCGCTGCGCAGCTCGAGGACGGTGTCGAACGAGGAGCCGGCCGTGTCGAAGATGAACCTCCCGGCGTGGGGCGCGGTGAACGCGTAGCTCGCGTCGGGGGTGTCGAGCGAGCCGCAGCTCGCCACGAGGGCGTCGCCGAGCGCCCAGGTGTCGCCGTGGACCGACTGCGGGAGGGTCGGCTCGAGGGTGCCCACCGGGCAGGCCGGCGGCGCCGCCCGGTCGATGCGGAGCACGAAGTCGCCTTGCGCGCCGTTGTACCCCGAGACGACGACGAGGACCTCCTCCCCTCCCTCGAGGATCACCGAGGCGGCCGCCTCGGGCCCCGCGCGATCGTCGTTGCACGCGAGCTCGCCGCAGACCGCGCGATCGAGCACGGCGATCGCGGTGTCGTAGCTGGACCCGGCCGTATCGAACCTGTACGTGCCGGGCTCGTCCGCCGTGAATGCGTAGACGACCTCGGACGAGCCGGCGGCCACGCAGTCCAGCCCGAAATAGGTGTCTGCGCCGAGCGTACTGCCCCTCACGACCTGCGGGGTCGTCGAGCCGAGGACCTCGTGCTCGCCGACGATGCAGGCGCACGTGCCCGCCTGGCAGACCAGCCCCCCGCCGCACGCCGCGCCGCACGCGCCGCAGTGCTGCGGGTGGCTCGCGAGATCGACGCACTTGCCGTCGCAGGCCGTGAGGCCCTCGTCGCAGGCGCACTCCCCGTCCACGCACGTCGCGTTGAGCCCGCACCGGACGTCGCAGCCCCCGCAATGCAACGGATCTTTCGTCAGATCCGCGCAGCCGCCGCCGCACTCCGCGAGGCCGCCGTCGCAGCGGCAGGCGCCGCCCTCGCACAGCTGCCCGGCCGGGCATTCCTGGCCGCAGCCCCCGCAGTGATGCGGGTTGATGTCGAGATCGACGCAGCCGCCGCTGCACGGCTCGAGGCCGGGCGCGCAGAGCGCGCCGCCGGTCCCGTCCGACTCCCCTGGGGCCTCCACGCCCCCCTGGTCCCCGCCGCCCCCGCCGTTCCCCTTGTCCTCGCCGACGCACTCGCCCGCCTCGCACCGCTGCCCGCTCGCGCAGACGCCGTCGCAGCCGCCGCAGTGGTCGGGATCGACCTGCGTGTCGACGCACTCGGCGCCGCCGCACATCGCGAGGCCGTCATCGCACGTGATGCTCGAGCTGTCTCCCCGCGCGCAGGACGCAGAGCAGACGAGGAGGGCAGCTGCCGTCAGCCAGAGCGCTGTGAACGACAGCTCGAACCTGGAGCGCAATCCGGGTTGACTCATGAACTTCCTTTGGCGGATACGCCGGCCGCCTCGCGGCTCTTGGAGATTTCGCCGTTGAGGATACGCCTCTTCGCTTTCGCTCCGCAATCACGGATCACCGCGCATCGACTCGAGATCGTTCGACCTCCACGCACTCGGACACGCACTCGTGAGCGCGATCGTGAGATGGAGCGCAGGGACCAGCACGGAGGGGCGGTCCGGCGGAATGCGCGATACGGCCGCGCGGGGCGCACGCGTCACACGGCCGGGTGATCCGGCAGCGGATCGGCCTGGTCGGAGGTGGGTTGACGCGCCTGGACGGCCTCCAGCGCCGGAGCGCCCGTCTCGGGCCCCGGCGCGTCTTCGGGCTGCCGCTCCGGGCCGAGGAAGCGGGCGATCGGCTCGAAGAGCTCGACGCCGGTATAGGCGCCCACGGCGAGGTCGCCGTGGCCGTAATCTTCCCGCGCCCCGAAGTCGCGACCGAGCACGAGAAACCGCTTCGGCGTCTCCGGGTGATCGCGCCCCCACGCGTCGAACGCGGCGCGCACCGACGGGACGGGGGCAATCCTGTCGGCGCTGCCCGCGATGAAGAGGGCCGGCGCCGCGACGGACGCGAGGCCGTCGAGGACGCGCTCGCCGTCCACGCGGATCTCTCCGTCGCTCGCCAGCCAGGCGGCGAAGTCCGCGTTCAGCGCAGCGGGGATGTCCTCGATGCAGTTGACGAGCGCGAGCCGCGTGACGCCGGGAGGCACGTTGCGCGGATTGGCGACGGCGTGGTGAATCGGCGTCGGCAGCCACTCCGAGGCGAAGGCGACGCTGCGCGCCATGAAGCGGAGCGGCACGCCCGGGAGCAGCCGCCCCGGCAGAAAGCGCATGAGCCGCGCCGGCGTGGCGAGGCGGCCCGGAGAGCCGACGATGACGACGCGGCGCACCCGATCCTCCGGCACGCTGCGGCCGAGCGCGGCATAGAGGAGCATGCCGCCCATCGAGAAGCCGACATAATCGAGCGAGCGGGCGCCGGTGCGCTTCAGGATGGCGTCGAAGGCGCAGGGCAGGTCGTACTGGACCATGGCCGAGAAGCGGACGCTGCGGCGCTCGAGGCGGGTGAGGAGGCGGCCGCTCCGCAACGTCAGCAGCCACACGTCGCGTCCGAGCGTGGCGAGGTGGCGGGCCAGCGAGTAATCGGGGTGGATGTCCTGATTTCTATGGTTCGCGGCGATCCCGTGGACCAGGAGGATCGGTGGCAGATCCGGCTGCGCCTCCGCGCCGGGCGGGACGGGGACGCGGCGGATCTCGATCGGGGCGCCGTCCTCGGTCCGCAGGACCTCTTCGACGCTGTACTCGAGCGGCAGGGTCAGCCGCTTGACCCAGTAGAAGAGGTGCGCCCACAGCCCGATCGCGGCCAGCGCCACGAGAGCCAGCGCGACCAGGAGATAAGCCCCGAATGTCCAGACCATACGCCCAATCTACCTGCTGGCGCCGTTTCCGCATGCGAGCGCCCTCGGCAATAGTGGCGCATGGACGGAGCGCGGGCCAGCCGCTCGCTGAGCTCGCTTACCGGCGCTCGGCGCCCGATGATCATGAATTCATGGGAACACGATGTTTCATGATCATTTCTACCAGCGCGCGAGAAAGTCACACAGCGCTGGCCGGTCGACTCCGCCGCTTCCATCCCACAGCGCGCTTCCGCGACTGCTCTCGACGGAAACGGATGTCGCGACGGCTCGCTTTGGGCCGCGTCGCATCGCGCGGTGGTGGCGGCGGGTGTCCGGGGCCACAGGGCTCGACGCGAAACCTTCGCTGCATGCGTGCACAAAGGTTCCATCGTGACCGGCCCGGGACGTGGCATGCGGGTCGCATCACGTCGGGGAGAGGAGAGACGTGGAAAGGGTCCCGTAAGCACCCCGGTGCACGGGGGCACACATCAAGGCGCCGCAGCGGAGCTCGGGGGGGCTCCGCTGCGGCGCGCTTCGTGTCACGCCGGTGGCAGCGCCGGGCGGGCGCCCTCTGGCGACCGTTGAAACAAAATGAAAAAAGCGCCTCGCGGACCTGGGGGGGGAAGGTCTCCGCGACGGCGCTCGCCCACCGATAGAGCAGGCTCTGTGCCGGTCTGCCTACCACCACGTTTCAGACAGTTATCACGCAGCTCCATCGCCACCGTTGCATCCTTGCAAAACAAAATTGAAATCCAGTGCAAATTCGAAGGATTTCAAAGCGTTCCGCGGCACCACCTGCAGCTGTCCTGGACGAAACGACTGTGCACGGCGTGCTCACTCGTCCCAGTGGCGGCAGACGGGTTTCACGCCGCACCCCTGGCAGCGGACCGGATCGCGTCGCGACGGACACTGCTGGAGCATGCCGAGGTGGCAGAGGGCGAAGTCGTATTTGACCGGGTCGGCGGGATCGAAGCCGCGGAGGGCGGCGGTGATCTCCTCGGCCGTCTTCCAGGTGGCGCCCCTGCGGTCGGTGAGGCCGATGTTGTAGCCGAGCTTCTGGATGTGGGTGTCGACGGGGATCAGGAGGGCGGACGGCGGTATCGGCCACAGGCCGAGATCCACGCCGTCGGCGGGGCGGATCATCCACCGCAGGAGGAGCATGAGCCGCTTTGTGGCGCTGCCCTTCTCGGGGTCGGGGAGGATGTGCGCCGCACCCCGGTCGTCCGGGCGGCGGTCGAGCCCGCCGGCGCGCCGGATCGCCCGCACCCACGCGCCGAGGGCCTGGCGCAGGTCGCGGCTGCGCGAGAGCTCGGCCGCGAAGGCGGCGCCGAGCGAGCCCGAGGCGCGCTGCACCCGACGCGCGCCGACGAGGAGCGCCGCGAGGTCGCGGTCGCGGTAGACGCGGTGCCGGAAGCCGCGGAGGCGCGCCGAGACGGCCCGGGCGTCGTCCGCGGTGAGGGCGATCTGCGGGCCTAGCCGGTCGAGCGCCTCGCCGATCTTGGCGCGCAGCGCCTTCACGTTGCCGAAGGCGAGCGACGCGGCGAGGAGCGCCACGAGCTCCTGATCGGCCGGATCGGTGTAGCGATGGACGAAGGAGACCGGGTCCTGCGCGCGGCGCTCCTCGATGGCGCACCGCGCGCGCACCTCGTCCAGCGCCGCCTGCAAGGCAGCGCTCCGCGCAGCGTCCCGCCGGGAGGTCGCATCGCTCCGCCGGGGCGCCGCATCGCTCCGCCGGGGCGCCGCATCGCCCCGCCGGGGCGCCGTCTCACCGCGCCCGTCACGCGTGCGCGCCGTCACGTCGCCCCCGCGTCGGCCGCGAGCGGCTCGGCCCGCGCGGTCCGCTCCGACGCCTCGCGGTCGTGCTCGAGCGCGGGGAGCGACACGACGAAGGCGCTGCCCCGCCCGTCCTCGGTGACCGGGCTCTCGACCCGCACGGCGCCGCCGTGGCTCTCGGCGATGTGCTTCACGAGCGCGAGCCCGATGCCGCTGCCGCGCACCTGCCGCTCGCTCGCCCGCCGGCCGCGCGCGAAGCGCTCGAAGATGTGCTTCTGCTCGTCCGGATCGATGCCGGGCCCCCGGTCGCTCACCCGGATGGCGACGCGCCTCGCCGTGTGCGTCAGCGCGGAGAGGCGCCCCCCGCGCCCGCCCTCGACCTCGACCGCGACGGCGACGCGGCCGCCGTCCTTCGCGTACTTGAGCGCGTTGTCGAGCAGGTTCACGATGGCGAGCTCGAGCGCGCGCGCGTCGATGAGCGCCTCGGGCAGCCCGTCGGCGACCGTCAGCTCGACGGTCATCTCCTCGCGCTCGGCGCGGTAGCGGTACATGTCCACGGCGCGCGCGGCCACCTCGGCGACGCTCCCGCGCGCGAACTCGTAGGCGGCCTTGCCCCGCTCGACCCGGGCAAAATCGAGGACGTTCTCGATGAGCGCGGTGAGCCGCTCGCTCTCGCTCACGATGATCTGCAGGTACTGGCGGCGCTTCTCGTCGTTGGGCACCCGGTCGCCGAGGAGGAGCTCGCCGAACATGCGGACCAGCGAGAGCGGCGTCTTGAGCTCGTGGGACACGTTCGCGACGAAGTCGCTCTTCAGCGCCGCGAGCCGCCGCTCGTTCACGGAGGCGAGCACCACGATCGCGAGCCCGGCCAGGGCGACCAGGGCCGAGAAGCCGACCATCAGGATCTCGATGAGGCGCTGCCGCTCCACCTTCTCGCCGAGCTCCTCGGCGGTGGTGAGCGCCATCTGGAGGCGCCAGTTGTAGAGCGTGGTGGGGAACGGGCGCCCGACCGTGAACTCGCCGCCGATGATGGGCGGGCCGAACACGATGCGGCCCTCCTCGTCGATGACGTTCATCCGGCTCTTCTCTCGATCGAGGTCGCGGAAGAGCCGGGGCATCACCTCGTGGACCAGGCGCGGCACCTCGTGCCAGGCGACCACGAGGAACCGGCGCCCCTGGTGCTCGCGCTGCCAGTAGCTCACGAGCAGGCTCTGCTGGTCGATGACGTGGTGGAGGTGGCGCAGCTCGGCCGCGTCGCCGTCGAAGTTCATCTGGGGCAGGAGGCGGGCGAGCAGGAGCTTGCGGAAGGCGTCGTCCTCCCGGCCGGAGGCGCCGCGCGAGGCGAACGCGAGCACGTCGTGGGCCTCGTGGTCCATGTCGAGGACGAGGATGGCGCGCACCGTCGGCGTCTCGCGCGCCGCGGTGGGGAGCCACCTCCGCGCGATGACCGAGAGGTTCGCCACGTCGACGTGCGCGGCGACGACGTTATCTTGCGCGATGATCAGCTTGTCGAGGCGGTCGACGCGCTCGTCGGCGAGGGTGAGGGTCGCGTCGAAGACGGTCTGCTGGCGGGCCTTCTCGATCTGCAGCGTGGTGCGCAGGGCGATCCCGCCGAGGACGAGCACGGCGACGACGATGGCGGGGACGAGGGCGAAGTACGGGACGCGATGGCGCTTCCCGACCGAGGGGAGGAGGTCCATCGCTGAGCTCCGCTAGCGGGCGGCCCTCTTCGCCCCCGCGGTCACGAGGCCGGGGTCGAGGACCACGCCGCGGGCCCCGACGAACTCCGCGAACTGCTGGCCGATGTAGGTGAGCGCGTTGCCGTCGCTCTCGGAGAACGGCTTGCCGTCGAGGGGGTTGCCGATCTCGAGGAGGCCGAGGTAGCGGCCCGCGAGCTCCACCGGCGCGCAGATGACGCTCCGGAGCTCGACGCCGATCGCCTTCCACCGGTCGTCCATGACGCGCTCGTCCCTGGACGCGTCGGGCACCACGACGGCGCGCCTGGACCGCATGGCGGCGAGGGCGAGCGGCGCGCGCTCGGACAGCCTGGCGAGGAGCGCGCTCTTGCCGCCGTACTGCCGGACGACGACGAACTCGCCCCGGTTGATGTCGAACAGCGACACGAGCCCGAGGGCGCACGGGATCTTGTCGAGCGTGAGCGCGAGGATGAAGTCGGCGCCCGCGAGCGTGTCCTGGAGGAAGTGCAGGTCGCTGCACGCCTCGAACAGCTCGGCGATGAGGTCGTCGCCGGAGAGGCGCCCGTTCCTCGGCGGGAAGGAGGAGCGCCGCCGCGGCGGCTGGCTTGGCCTGGGCGCGGGGATCTCGCCCGACGCAAGAGCGCCTTCGGGCCGAGGCAGCGCGCTCGGCTCGCCGGGCGGCGCGGCGGCCGAGGGCGATGCGTCGGCCAGCGGCGCGGCGGCCGAGGGCGATGCGTCGGCCAGCGGCGCGGCGGCAGAGGGCGATGCGTCGGCCAGCGGCGCGGCGGCAGAGGGCGATGCGTCGGCCGAGGGCGCGGCGGCCGAGGGCGATGCGTCGGCCGAGGGCGCGGCGGCCGAGGGCGATGCGTCGGCCGAGGGCGCGGCGGCCGAGGGCGATGCGTCGGCCGGCGGCGCGGCGGCCGAGGGCGATGCGTCGGCCGAGGGCGATCCCTCGGCGGGCTGCGCCGCGGCCGGCGCGGAACCGTCGACCGGCGGCGCGGCGGCCGGCGGCGCGGCGGCGGGCGACGCATCGGCCGGCGACGCATCGGTCGGCGGTGCATCGACCGGCGGCGCAGCGGCCGCCGATGCGACGTCGGCCGCAGGCGACCCTTCGGCGGGCGGCGCAACGAGCAGGAGAGCCCCCTCGGCCGGCAGCGCGGCGGCCAGAAGAGCTCCCCCGGTCGGCAGCGCGGCGGCCGGCGGCGCGGCGGCCGGCGGCGGCGAGGTGGCGCCGGTGCGCGGGCGAAACTGAATCTCGGGCTCCGCCGAGCGCCAGTCCTTCCAGGCGAGGGTCGCGAGCGGGCCGCGCTGAGGCCGGCCGCGGAAGACATGATCGAACACCGCGATATGGATGAACTTGCCCGGGCGCGCGTCGTCGATGAGCTGCCGTGCCTTCTCGAGCCGGTCGAGCAGCAACGCGCTGACGAGATCGCGCGGGGTGCCCGTCGGGACCGCATAGACGAGCTCTCGGTACGTGAGCGGCGAGCGCTCGGACGGGTTCTCCTCGCGCTGCGACACGAGCTCGAACGGCGGCAGCGCGCTCGGCTCCGGCGCGGCGCCCCGCTCCGCCGCGGCGCCCCGCTCCGCCGCGGCGTCCCGCTCCGGCGTGGCGTCCCGCTCCGGCGTGGCGCCCCGCTCCGCCGCGGCGCCGCCCTTGGCCGCCTGCGCGGCGGCGGCGGGCTCCGGCACGAGGAGCGCGGTCCCCATCGAGATGAACGGGACCGTGGCCGCCACCGGCCGTTTCCCCGGCAGACGAGCCCCCGGGTCGGCGGGCCTGGGAGACGCTGCGCCGGCCGGCGGCGCGCCCGCCGGAGGGTCCGCCCCGTCCGTCAGCGCCGCGTCGTCCGGCGCGCGCTGCACGACGTACCGCACGCGCGTCGCCGGATCGATCGCTCGGTAGCCGCTCTCGAGCAGGTCCACGGAGAAATTGTTGAGCGGCCCGCCATCGCCGCGGAGCGCCCGGGCCTTCTGCAGCGCGGGCTGCCACTGCGGGGCCTCGACGCACACCTTCCTGGTCGGCGGCGCGTTCTGGCCCAATGACGAGATCTCGACGAACCAACGCATCGTTTGCGGTTCCAATCCGCGCTGGCGCTGACTGGGTCGCGCGCTCTGGCGCGAACATCGTTCTACTCGACGCGCGCGAGAGGGGTCAACGCGCAGACCGCACGGAGCGCGCGCGGGCTCCTTTGGCGCAGGGCCCGAAATATTCTCAACCGCGGACCGGAAGGGAAACTCCGCCCTGTCCTGAAGTCGCGCCGCGCGCGGCGAGGCGCCGCAGCCCAATCCGCTCGGTCACTGAACGGCCGCCGGGTATTCCTGTAGAGGCGGGAGATCCCGGCTGTCGCGCCGCCGGCGGTGTCGTGCGATGGGTCGCGCCGCCGGCGGTGTCGTGCGATGGAAGGGGCCACTCGGCCAGGTCGCCTCCAGGTCATCCGCCGCGCTGTCCGGTCACCCGCTGTGCTGTCCGGCAGCGAGAACCGCATCGCGCATCCGCTCGCGAGAGGCGGAGCGCGGCGCCGGCGGCGCCGGCGCCTGCGGCCCCTCGGGGCGGGCTCAGGCCGTCCAGCCGAGCAGCCGTTCGCCGAGGGTGAGCACGCCGAGCCACACGGCCGCCGAAATCAACGGGGTCGCCGCTGTCAGCCACGGTCGGCTGCGCCGCACCCGAATGGCCATCACGAGCAGCGCAATCCAGATCGCCCAGAGCGTCGCGACCGCCCAAGGCGGCGCGAGGAGACCGGCGAACGCGTAAGCCGGACCGATCACGAGGTGGACGGCGATCCCGACCCAGGGGACGATCGGTGATGCTCGACGCTGCAACTTCACTCGTGCGCTGATCTACCCCGGAGGGCCCGCCGCTCGCTATCGCATCCGCAGGATGATGTGAAAGCCGAACGCCGTCTCCACGACCCCCGCGCAGCGAGCCGGCAGCTGCCCTGGTCCCCCGGGAGGCCGGTGGTGGCCCCATTTGCCCCGGAGTGGTTCACATGAAGGCGGGAAGGCAGGAAGATCATTGATCTTTTCTTCCCGCCTTCCCGCCTTCATCTTCAAATCCGGCCACCACCGGGAGGCTGGGCCGCAGCAGGCTGGGCCACCGCCATCGGCCCGCGCTGCAACCCCGATCCGGCGCATCGGTCCGCGTCGCGCCGGGGGTCACCAGCACAAAAAAAACAGAGCGCCCATTCGACGGCGGGGGGGGAGACCGTCACGGGCGCTCTGGCCTCTGTCCTGAGCAGGAGGCGGGCCAAGGTACATCTTTCCCGCTTTCGGGCACTTTCCCTACGAAAACGGCGTACGCCTTTCAATCCTGAAGCGGCCGCTTGCAAACGTGCTGGACAGAGCCGTCGGCCGCGGGCGTTCACCCGTCGGCCGGCCCCTCCCCCGCGCCGGCGCCCCTCGCGGACCGGGCTCCGCGGGCTCGGGCCGCGCGAAAGTCGTGTAAAAGAGCCGCGTGTCACCGTCCAGCGCCGAACCCGTGTCCTCCGCGCCGCCCGGAGGAGCTGCGCCTCCGTCTCGGCCGAGCATCGTCTCCCCTGGCGACACGGACGCCGCGGCCTCGCAGGGCGCCGGTCCGGCAGCGCCCCCCGGCCGGCTCGATCGCGTGGTCGCCGCATGGCCGCGCCTCGATCCGTTCCTGTTCGCCGTCTACGCGGGCGCGTGCGTCCTCTACGCCGCCGCCGCGTTCTACCGTGCGATGCACGAGCAGACGGGCGGCATGTGGTCGGCGCCGCTCGATGACGTGTTCATCCACTTCGACTACGCCCGCGCCACGGCGCGCGGATACCCGTTCGAGTGGTCCGAGGGCAACGGCTTCTCGAGCGGGAACACCAGCCTGAGCTACCCGTTCGTCCTCGCGCTCGGCTACCTCGTCGGCTTCCGCGGCCTCCTGCTGATGCAGTGGGCGGCGATCGTCGCCTGCGCCTCGACGCTGGGCTTCCTGCTCGTCGGCGCGCGGCTCCTCGAGCCGATCGGGCGCTGGGCGAAGTACCTGCTGCCCCCCGTGGCGCTCTCCATCGGCGCGCTCGACTGGTCGCTGTTCAGCGGGATGGAGAACGCCTTCCACCTCGGCGTCTGGGCCCTCGCCACCCTCGCCGCGCTCTCGGTGGCCGGCGCGGCCGGCGCGCCACCGGAGCGCCTCGCCCGCCTCGGTTGGCTCGCCGGCCTCGCCGGGGCGCTCCTCTACGCCACCCGGCCGGAGTCGGTCGTCTGCGTCGCGGCCCTGAGCGTGTACGCGGCCGCCGCCGTGGGGCGGGCCCGCGGCCCGCGCGCCGCGATCGCGACCCTGCTCCGGACGTCGGTGCCCGGCGCGATCGCGTGCGTCGCCCAGGCGGTCGCCAACCGCGTGTTCACCGGGGAGTGGTCCGCGAGCGGCGCCATCGCCAAGCTCGCGCTGAACAACCCGTACATGACGTCGCAGGAAAAGTGGGACACCTACGAGTTCCTCGTCCGCTACGTCATCGCCCGCAACGCCAACCACCACTTCTCGGACGCCCTCCCCTGGGGTTGGCTCGTCCCCGCCCTCGCGCTCGTCCCCCTCGCCTCGCGCAGGACGCGCGGGATCGCGGCGATGCTCTGGGTCCAGGTCGTCGGCTGGCTCGCGCTCGTCGCCCTGAACGGCCAGGTGCGCTGGCAGAATGAACGCTACACCATGCCCGCGGTCGCCTGGCTGCTGGTGCTCGCGGCGATGGGGCTCGCGCTGCTCGTCGCGCGCGCCGCGTGGGCCGCGCCGGACGGCGGCGCTCCCGGCGGCCTCGCGGGCCGCTTCGGCCTCGCGGGCCGCTTCGGCCTCGCGGGCCGCGGACTCTGGGCCGCCCGCGTCGCGCTCGCCCTCGCCCTCGCCGCGCTCTTCTGGGTCCACCAGCTGCCCAGGATGCGCGACCAGATCTGGTTCTTCGGCCGCGCGAGCCGCAACATCCGCGATCAGCACCTCGTCGCCGGCAAGGTCCTCGCGCAGCTCGACGTGCGCCGCGTCCTCGTCGGCGACGCGGGCGCGCTCCTCTACGCGTCGGACCGGCCCGGCCTCGACCTCATCGGGCTCGGCGGCTACCACGACCTCCCGTTCGCGCGCGCGGGCGTCCACGGCCTCGGCGCCTCGCTGGAGCTCATCGAGCGCATCCCCGCCGACGAGCGGCCCGACGCGCTGGCCATCTATCCGACCTGGTGGGGCGAGCTCCCGGCCATCTTCGGCAAGCGGATCGTCGGGATCCCCGTCGTCGGGAACGTCATCTGCGGCGGCGCCGAGAAGGTCATCTACCAGGCCGACTGGAGCCCGCTCGCGCACGGCGAGCCGCCCGCGTCGATGCGCGCCGGCGAGCAGGTGCTCGACGAGCTCGACGTCGCCGACCTCGTGAGCGAGCGGGCGCACGGCTACGCCTTCCCGCGGCCGCAGGCCGGCTTCGTCAGCTTCAGCGTGCTGCCGGACCCGCGCGGGTCCGGGCGCGATCGGTTCGACGCGGGGCGCGTCATCCCGGGCGGCAAGAGCGAGACGGCCCGCCTGCGGGCCCCGCGCTCGGGCCCGGGCCGGCTCGTGGTCCGCACCGCCGCGTCCCGCCCCGCCAGGATCCGCGTGACCGCGGACGGCCGCGAGCTCGGCCACCTCGCCATCCGCGAGAGCAGCGGCTGGACCGAGGCGTCGATCGACCTGCCCGAAGGGCTGCCCGAGACGTTCACGCTCGCGCTCACGCCGGTCGAGGGCGAGTGGGTGGATCACCACGTCTGGGTCCTCGAGCGCGCCGCGCGCTTCGAGGCGCGGCCGCTCGCCGGGCCGTGACGTGCGCGCCGGCCTGCCCCGCGACCCCGCGCAGTGGATCGCGCTCGCGCTCTCCCTCGCCGCGCTGCTCGCCGGCGCCTGGCTCCTCCGCCGCGGCCGCTCGCACGCTGCCGCGCGCCCCGGCCCGGCGCCCCTGCGCCCCGGCGCCGCGGGCCTCGATCCCGCGCCGCGCTCCGGCGCGCCCCGCGGCGTCGCCGTGGCGGCGGCCCTCGGGCTCGCCGCGGCGCTGATCTCGGCCGCGTACGTCGCGGTCTACCTGCGGGGCGGCCCCCGGATCATCGACGCGACGAGCTACTGGCTCGAGGCCCGCGCCATGGCCGCCGGGCACCTCGCGTGGCCCCTCGGCGAGCCCGAGGCCTCCGTGCTCGGCCGCTTCCTCGTCCGCAGCGACGCCGCAGGCGACGCGGCTCGGCGCGGCGCGGCCGAGGTCGCGGTCATCTTCCCCCCGGGCTACCCCGCCCTCCTCGCGCTCGGCTTCCTCGCGGGCGCGCCGCTCGCGATCGGTCCCCTGCTCGCCGCGGCGCTGACCGTCGCCACGTACGACCTCGCAGCGCGGTTCGCGGAAGGAGCCCCGGCCTCCGCCGGGAGCGGCGCGCGGATCCCCCTCGCGCCGCTCCTCGCCGCGCTCTTCTCGGCGCTCTGCGCCGCGCTCCGCTACCACACGGCCGACACGATGTCGCACGGGCTCGCGGCCCTCTGCTTCACCGTCGCGCTCGCGTCGGCGCGCCGCGCGCTCGACGAGGCCCCCGCCGCCGCGGCGGGCGCGCCGCGCTGGTGGCGCGATCCCGCCGTCCGCGCCGCCGCGCTCGCGGGCGTCGCGGCCGGCTGGCTCGCGGCCACGCGCCCGCCGAGCGCGCTCGCCCTCGCCGCGGCGCTCCTCGTGGCGCTGCTGCCGGAGCGCCCGCCGGGCACCGCCGCGGCCGGCCCTCGCGACGGCGACGCCGCGCCGCGCCCCTCGCCGCGGCTCGGGCGGCTCGCCGCGGCGCTCGCGATCGGCGCCGTCCCCGGCCTCGCGCTGCTCGCCGCGCACCAGCGCGCCGCGACCGGCGCCTTCGCGTCGTCGCAGAGCGCCTACTACGCCGTCTCCGACGGCCCGCCCGGCTGCTTCCGCTACGGCTTCGGCGAAGGCGTCGGCTGCCTCTTCGAGCACGGCGACTTCGTCCGGCATAACCTCGCGGAAGGATACGGTTTTCTTGCTGCCGCCGGCACGACGCTGCGCCGCCTGAAGCTCCACCTGGTCGACGCGCTCAACGCCGAGCCGCTCGCGCTGCTCGTGATCGTCGGCGCCGCGATCGCCTTCCGGCGGCCGCGCTCGCGCGCCCTCGCGCTCGCGCCGCTCCTCCAGATCGCCGCCTACGCCCCCTTCTATTTCGACGGCAACTACCCCGGCGGCGGCGCTCGCTTCTTCGCCGACGTGCTGCCGGTGGAGCACGCCCTCGCCGCCCTGGCCTGCGCCGCGATCGCGGAGCGCGCGGGATCGCCGGCCGCGCGCGGCGGCCTCGCGGGACGGCTCCGCGCGCTCTTCCCGGCGCCGCTCTTTCCGGCGCCGCTCGTCCCGGCGGCGCTCTTCGCGGCGGCGCTCTTCGCGGCGGCGCTCCCCCTCGCCGGCTTCGCCTTCCGCGCGGGCTTCGACCACGCCGCGCTCCGCGATCGCGAGGGCGGCCTGCCGATGTTCGATCCCGCCGCCGTCGCGCGCGCGGGCGTCGCGCGCGGCCTCGTGTTCGTCGACACGGACCACGGCTTCAACCTCGGCTTCGACCCCGCCGCGGGCGACATCGCGGTGCTGCGCTACCGCGGCGACGCGATCGACCGCATGGCGTGGGAGGCCCGCGGCCGCCCCCCGGCCTACCGCTACGGCTTCGCGATCCCGGACGGCGGCGGCCTGGCCTCGGTCTCGATCGCGCCGCTCGCCTTCGACGCCGCGCCGCCCCGCGAGGCGCTCATCGAGGGCGAGTCGCTGTGGCCGCCGCGCGCCCAGCGCGGCGCCTGGGCAGCGCCCGAGCACGCCGGCGGCACGTGCGCGTCCGGGGGGCGCCTCCTCGCGGTGCACGCGGCGGCGAGCGGCGAGGCCGTCGTCCGGGTCGGCCTGCCCGCCCCGTGGCTCCGCGGCGCCCGGATCAGCCCGCGCGTGGCGGTCTCGGGCGACGGCGCGGGCGAGGTGGTCCTCGCCGTCGACGGCGCCCCCATCCACGTCTGGCGGGTCGAGCCCGCCGCGTCGGGCGCCCCCGGCGCGCCGCTCACCTGCGTCGAGCTCCCGCCCTGCCCCATCCCCGAGGACGCCGTCGGAATCGAGCTCTCCATCGCGCGCGCGAATGCGCGCCAGCACGGAAAGTTGCGGCGAGACGCGCGCGACGGCCCGCGCGACGAGGCCCGCGCCGCCACGCCGACGGCCGCGAATGCCGCGCGGATCCGCGTCGACGCCGCCGCCGAGAGCGCTCCGGGAGGCCCGGGCGGCCCCGCGGCCGGAGGCCTCTTTGCGCTCGACGCGGTCGCGGTCGCTGGCGGGAATTCGGTTGACCGCTAGTCCCGTAACATGCGAGCTTTTCATAGGATTCTGTTGTCATGCGGCTCCTGGACCGGCGCATCTCCCGGGGCTCTGCGGTGGAAAGCGGCAAGTCGGGCGCCGGCGGCGGTCCGCTCGGGTGGGGGAGGTGGACCAATGACGAAAAGCGAGCTCATCGACGCGATCGCGGGACGGGGGGAGCTCACCAAGGCTCGAGCCGAGCTCGTGGTGAACTGCGTCTTCGACGCGATGACGCAGGCGCTCCAGCGCAACGAGGGCATCGAGATCCGCGGGTTCGGCAGCTTCACGGTCAGGCCGTACAAGCCGTACAGCGGCAGGAACCCCCGCACGGGCCAGCCGGTGCCCGTGCCCGCCAAGCGGCTCCCGTTCTTCAAGGTCGGCAAGGAGCTCAAGGAGCTCGTCAACGCGAGCCGCGCGTACGCGATCTCGGGCGACGACGACGACGAGGACGACGAGGACGAGGACACCGACGACGAATGAGGCGACGCGCCAGCGCACGCCCATGACGTCGCCGTCGTCGACGGCGTGACGCGCCCGCGCGCCTCGAGGCGCGCTCGCCCCCCTGGCGGGCAGTTCCGCTGCGCGGTAGAAGCGGGGCCCCATGGTCCCCGCCGAACGTCAGCTCGAGATTCTCTGCAAGGGTGCCGTCGACCTCCATGTGCGCGCCGAGCTCGAGGAGCGGCTCCGCGAGGGCAAGCCGCTGCGCGTCAAGGCCGGCTTCGACCCGACCCGCCCCGACCTCCACCTCGGCCACACCGTGGTCATGCAGAAGATGCGGGAGTTCCAGGACTTCGGGCACACCGTCATCTTCGTGGTCGGCGACTTCACGGCGATGGTCGGCGATCCGACCGGCAAGAACGAGCTGCGCCCGCGGCTCTCGCGCGAGGAGGTCGTCGCCGCGGCCGAGACCTACCAGGCGCAGGCGTTCAAGGTCCTCGACCGGAACAAGACCGAGGTCCGCTACAACTCCGAGTGGCTGAACAAGCTCGATCCGGCGCAGATGATCGAGCTCTGCGCGAAGTACACCGTGGCCCGCATGCTCGAGCGCGACGATTTCAAGAAGCGCTACGAGGAGGCGCGGCCCATCTACGTGCACGAGTTCATGTACCCGCTCCTCCAGGCCTACGACTCGGTCGAGCTCGAGGCCGACATCGAGCTCGGCGGCACCGATCAGCTCTTCAACCTGCTCGTGGCGCGCGACCTCATGCCCCGCTACGGCAAGCGCGCCCAGATGGTGATGACGATGCCGCTCCTCGAGGGCACGAACGCGCGGATCGAGGACGGCAAGGTCGTGGGCCCGAAGATGTCGAAGAGCGCGGACAACTACGTCGGCATCACCGAGCCGCCGTTCGACATGCTGCAGAAGCTGATGCTCGTCGATGACGGCGTCATCTGGCGCTACATGGAGCTCCTGTCGTCCCGCCCGCCCGAGGAGGTCGCCCGGCTGCGGGAGGCGGTCCTGCGCGGCGAGGAGAGCGTCATCGCGGTGAAGGAGCTCTTCGCGCAGGAGATCGTCACCCGCTTCCACTCGGCCGACGACGCGCGCGCCGCCCTCGAGCGGCGCCGCAGCGTCGCGGCCGGCGGCCTGCCCGAGGTCATCGAGGAGCTCCACGTCGCGAGCGACCGCGACGCGATCCCCATCGGCAAGGCGCTCGCGCTGGCCGGGCTCGCCAAGTCGACCTCCGAGGCGCTCCGCCTCGTGAAGGGCGGCGCGGTGCACCTCGACGGCGAGGTGATCAAGGACGACCAGCTCAAGCTCGAGCGTGGGAAGCGATTTCTGGTCCGCGTCGGCTCGAAGAACCGCCGCTTCGCCTACCTCGTCGTTGGCTGACGCGCCCGGGCGGGGGCTCCGCCGCCGCGGCGCGCTCGGCGGCGTCCTGGGCTGCGTCCTCGGCCTCGCGCTGCCGTCGTGCGGCGGCGCGCCGCGGCCGCCCGCTCGGCCGGGCCCGCCGCTGCCGCCGCTCGACACGGCGGACCTCACGCGCCTCTTGCCGCAGGCGGGGCTCCGGTGGCTCGTCCTGGTCCGGCCCCGCGAGCTCGCGACCGTGCCGTGGCTCATCCCCTCGATCGCCCTCGTGGCGCCCGAGGAGAACCTGGCCCGGCACGCGCGCGCGACCGGCGTCGACCTGCGGCAGGTGCGCGAGGCCGCGATCGCGTCGTACGCGGGGGCGTCGGGCGAGGCCAGGTTCTACGTGGCGCGTCACAGCGGCGATCCCCGCACCATCGAGCGCCTCTTCCGGCGGCGGCTCACGGGCAAGGAGCGGCGGGCGCTCGATCGCCCGGACGTCGTGCGCGTGATGGGCGACATCGGCACGGCGCCGCACGCGCTGGTGCTCCTCGGCGAGGACGTGGTCGGCGTGCAGGACGGCGGCAGCCCGCAGCGCGGGCCGGCGCGGGTGGCGTCGCTGTACGCGCTCGGCCGCCTCAAGCGCTCGCCCACGGCGCTGTCGGAGGGCCCGCTCGCGGCGCTCGCGGCCCGCTTCGGCCCGGCGCCCGCGCGCGCGTTCGCGCCGGGCCCGTTCGACGGGGAGCTCGCCCGCGGCGCGCGCGGCCTGCTCGCGGCGGCGACGGCCGTGGGCGCGGCCGCGAGGCCGAGCGCGCGCGAGGGCATCGCGCTCGCGATCGCGGTGGCGGGCGATTTCTCGACGAGCGGCGCGGCCGCCTCGGAGGAGCTGCTCGCGGCGTGGGAGGAGCTCGCGCACGGCTCGTTCGGTCACCTGCTCGGGCTCGACGCGCCGGTAGAGCCGCCGCTCGCGACGCACGCGGAGGACGCGGTGGCCGTCGCCGTCGAGCTGGACCCGCGCGCGCTCGCCCGGGGGCTCGCCGCGGCGACGGGCGAGAGGGTCGAGGAGATGCTTCGGTAGGCGCGGCCGCGCCGCGCCGGTAAACCTCATCGGAACCATGCCCACCACGACCAGCGGCTACTTCCTGCAATGCGCCTCGCGCGGCACGCTCGAGCTCGTCGTGCCCGCCGCCGGGGCGCCGTTCGGCGTCGAGCACCACCGCCGCGAGGACGCCGCCGGGCCGTGGCGCCACGCGGCGACGTTCGCCGCGGACCTCGGCCAGGTCGGCGCGGTGGCGCTCATCCAGAGCAACTTCGGCGATCCGGGCCACCTCGAGGCGGTGGTGCGCGCCGGGGATCGGCTGGCCGCGTTCTGGTGCGCGCCCGCCCCCGAGCCGTCGTGGAGCGCGCCGCGCTTCTTCGCGGAGGGCGTGGCGGGCGACCCCGCGCTGATCCAGGGCGCCTTCGGCGGCCGGGGCAACTTCGAGCTCGTGGTGCCGCACGCGGGCGGCGGGATCGCGCACTACCACCGCGACAACGACACCGCGGAGCTCGGATGGCACGGCCCGGCGATCTTCGGCGCGGAGCTCGGGCGATTCGAGGCGGTCGCGATGGTCCAGCGCGGCGCGGACGCGCCCGGCGCGCCGGGCGATCTCGAGGTGGTCGCGCGCGCCGGCGATCGCCTGGTGATGTTCCGGCGCCCTGCCGGGGCCGCGTGGCAAGGCCCGGAGGAGGTGGTCTCCGGGGTCCGGGGGACGCCGGCGCTCTTCCGGAGCGCGTCCGGCGGAGAGGGCGCGCTCGAGCTGTTCGCGCCGCTCGCGGGCGTGGGGCTCGCGTGGTGGCGTCGCGGCGACGGCGCCCGGGGCGCGCGCTTCCGCGGGCCGACGGTGTTCGCCACCGCGCTGGGCCGGTGTGAGGCGGTGTCCGTCATCGAGAGCCGCCCGCTCGCACGGATCGAGCTCGCCGTGCGCGCCGAGGGGCAGATCGTCCACCTGGCGCGCGACGGCGAGCTCTGGTCGCGGCGCGCGGTGCTCCGCAGCGGGCTCGCTGCGGCGGACGCGGCCTCTCCGGCTGGGCCGCGGCCGCCCGCGTCCGCGGCGCAGCGGCCGCCGGCGTCCGCGGCGCAGCAGCCGCCCGCGTCCGCGGCGCAGCAGCCGCCCTCGCCCGCCGCTGCAGCGCCGCCCCCGACCGCGCCGCGCCCCGCCAGCGCTGCGCTGCAGCTGCGCGCCGGACCGCACCGAGCGGGGTTCCGGCGCATCGACGCGCTCTCGCTGTCGGAGGACGCCCGCTACCCCGATACCTGGCCGTTCCAGGGCACCCTCTACCGCTGCCCCGCGCAGGGCGCCGCGCTGCTCTACTACCCCGCGTCGGCGGACGGCGAGGAGGCGCCGCTCTCGCCGGGAGGCCCGTTCCCGGTCATCGCGATCGCCCACGATCGACGCCTCCTCACGAGCGCCGTCACGGGTGGGTCGCCCGCCGGCATCGGTCAGGACTATCGCCAGCTCGCGGGCGTCATGGCGCACCTCGCGCGCTGGGGCTTCGCCGTCATCGCGCCCGATCTCTCGTGGCTCGCCCCGGACGACGCGCCGCTGCGCCGCGCCGCGGTCCTCCGGGACGCGCTCTCTTACCTCAGGGCCGGCTCGCGGGGCCCGCTCTTGGCCGACTTCGATCGCGTGGGCGCCCTCGGCCACGGGCTCGGCGCGCAGGCCGCCCTCGCGCTGGCGCTCGATCCCGCCGGCCCGTTCCACGTCCGCGCCCTCGCGCTGCTCGCGCCGGCGGGCGAGCCGGATCGAGCCCCGCCCATCGACGCGCTCGAGCCTCGCCCGGTGCTCGTCGTCCGCGGCACCGCGGACCCGATCTCCGCCTCGGTCCCGGCGGCGCTCTACGGCCGGGCGCGCGCGCCCAAGCACCTCGTGACCCTGCCGGGCGCGAGCCACTTCGGCTACACGACGTCGCTCGGCCTCGCCGAGCCGCTCGACGGCCCTGCCGAGCTCCCGCGCCGCGAGCAGCAGGCGATCGCGATGGGCTACCTCGCCGCGTTCTTCAACGGCTATCTCCGTGACGCCCACAGGTGCCTCGGCGCGCTCTCCGGCAAGGAGTCGCTCGAGGGGCTCGAAGCGAGGGAGATCCCGGTGAGCGCGGAGACGGCTGGCCGCGGCGCTGGACTCTAGGGCCGGCCGCGCGGCGCGCCGCCGGCGCCGCCGCTCCTCGTGGAGACGCCGCTCGCTCGTCAGGAGCCGGCGGCCGGACGAGCGAGCGGCGCGATGCTACTTTCGAGCGCGTGTTCCAGCTCGGCGGCCTCGTCGTCACGCTCGTCAACGCGCTCCTCGGCCTGCTCGTCTGGCGGCGGCTCCGCGCGGCGTTCCCGCGGCACGGAGCGCTGATCGACGGGCTGTGCGCCGCGGGGCTGCTGCTTGTCGCGCACCCGGCGCTGCTCATGACCGTGGCGAGCTGGTCGGGGCTGCGCGCGATCCAGCGCCACGTGCCCGAGCCGGTGTCGCTGGTCGCCATGGGCGCTCAGGTGGCCCTGCTGATGTACGGGCTGCTCCTCGGCATCACCGCGACCGCGACCGCGGCCGTCCGTGCGCTTCGCCGCGATCGGACGGCCCCGAACGCCGGGGCGGTCATGGGCGCTCGGGTCGACACGAACGCTCGGGCCGGTTCTGCCGCTCGGGCTGCTTCAGCCGCTCAGGCCGCCGACGCTCCAGCCGCTCAGGCCAACAGCGCTCCAGAAGAGGCCGAGACCGCGCCGGAGCCCGTCGACGAGATCCGCCGTCGGCTCGTCGTCGGCGCGTCGTGGGCGCTGCCGGCGGCGGCGGTCGCGGTCTCGATGGGCGGCGTGCTCGCCTCGCGACAGCGGCCGGTCGTGGTGAGGGTCGCGCTGCCCGTGCGGCGCGAGCTGACGAGCCTCCACGGCGTCACCATCGCGCAGCTCAGCGACGTGCACGTCGGCAGCTTCATGGACGCGGAGCGGCTCGACGAGCTCCGCGACGCCATCAACGCGGTCCGCGCCGACATCCACGTCATCACGGGCGACCTGCTCGATCACCACGTCTCCCAGCTCGAGCTGTCCGCGCGGCTGCTCCGGGGCCTGCGCCCCGCCCGGGGGCAGCTCTTCTTCTGCATGGGCAACCACGAGTACATCGCCGCGCGCTCGGCCAGCATCCCGGCGATCGTGAAGGGCCTCGAAGAAGCGGGCGCCCAGGTGCTCGTCGACGAGGCGCGCGAGGTCCGCCTCGGCGGCGATCGCCTGTGGATGGGCGCGATCGACTACCCGAGCCGCGCGCGCCCTGGAGAGCCCGCCCGGCGCCCGACGGCCGACGGGCTGGCCCGCGCGCTCGGGCAGATGCGGGACGACGGTGCGCCGCGCGTCCTGCTCAGCCACCACCCGGGCACGTTCCGCGCGGCGCGCGAGCTGCCGTTCGACCTGATGCTGTCCGGCCACACGCACGGCGGGCAGATCTCGCTGGGCCGGATCGGCGATTACGCCCTCACGCCGATGCTGCCGGCCGGGCTCTATCACAATGGCCTTTACGAGCACCGCGGCCGGCGCCTCCACGTCAACGCGGGCGCCGGCGGCTGGCTGCCGGTACGCATCAACTGCCCGCCGGAGATCACGCTCGTCGAGCTCGTGCCCGCCTGACGCGTCGGAGCTCGCCGAGCGCGGGCTCCGTGTGGACGCGCTCGGCGTCCTGGGTGAAGCTGAGGACCATGGCACAAGCCGCTGCGCGCACCGGCCTTTCGCCCCACGAATACCTGGCCTTCGAGCGTTCCTCGCCGCTCCGCCACGAGTATGCGGACGGCGAGATCTTCGCCATGGCAGGCGGCACGCTGGAGCACAGCGCGGTCGCCGCGAACGTCATCGGCGAGCTGCGGAACGCGCTCCAGGGTCGAGGATGCCGAGTGCTCACCTCCGACATGCGCATCAAGATCGCCGCGACGCGCCGCTACGTGTACCCCGACGGCGCGGTCGTGTGCTCGCGGCCCGAGTTCGAGGACGAGCAGCGCGACACGCTCCTGAACCCGCGCCTCGTGGTCGAGGTGCTCTCGGACTCCAGCGAGGCCTACGATCGCGGAGAGAAATTCGCGCAGTACCGGACGCTGCCGTCGCTCGAGGAGTACGTGCTCGCATCGCAGAAGGCGCCGCGAATCGAGGTCTTCACGCGCCAGCCGGACGGGGCCTGGCTGCTCCGGATCCACGGGCCGGGCGAGCGCGCGGCGCTCTCGTCTCTGGACTGCGCGCTCGACGTCGACCGGGTGTACCTGGACGTCTTCGATCGGAGCCCGACCGGCGATGGGCCGCCGGCCGCGCCCTGACCGAGGCGGAGCGCCCTCCGCGCGCTGTAGCCGGCGCGACCGCGCGCGGAGGGCGCGCCCCGGCTACAGCGTCACCTCGAACGGCGCGCGCGCGAGCTCCTCGCCCGTCTCCGACCGCACGACGGCCGTCCACTCCCCCGCCTTGCGCACCCCGCGCGTGAAGGCCCACGTCCGCCACCGCGGCGACGGCCCGACCCCGAGCGTCACATTGCCGACCGGCGCCCCGCCGTCCGGCGGAACGAACGCCACCGTCACCTCGCCCTCCGCGTCGCCGCGATTCTCGATCTCCAGGAAGGCATAGAGCCGCTCCGTCTCCGGCGCGCGGAACGTCGTCCCCGGCGCCACCGGCTCGCGGTCCTTCACCCCCTCCGCGAGCACGAGCCGCTTCACCTTCAGCTCCGCCGCGCCCCTCCCCTTCTCCCTGCCCGCCTTGCCGCCCTTGTCCGCCGCGGCGCTCGCCTCAGGCGCCGGCGCCGGCGCCGTCATCGCCGCAGCCGGCGGGCTCGCGGGCGGCGCCGCCACGGCGACCGCCGGCTCGGGGCACTGCGTCGCCGCGGCGCTCGCGGCGGCGGCCGCCGCCGGAGGCCGCGCGTCGTGACGCTCACCGCAGCCAGCGAGCGAAACCGCGCAAAGGGCCAGAAACGTCATCCGTCGAGCCATCCTCGTAGCCATCGAAGCACTCCTCCGTGTTCCGGGGCGTCCCCGTCTCGCCGTCGATATGGCAAGGCGCGGACCGCTGCTGATCCATCGGAATCATTGAGGATTTCTCCGACCCTGTGGGCGCCGGGCCGCGCCCTGTGTGTCCGGCGCGGCGGCGGGGCCGCGCCGCCGCCGGAGCCTACGTCGAGGAGCTCACCCGCCCGACTTTCCTCCTCCGGCCGGGTCGATCCCGTCGGCCCGCATCCTCTCCGCGCTGGCCGGCCCCGCCACGGTGCCGGCGGGGTGCGCGTACCAGCCGGAAGGATCCGCCGTGTCCGGCGCGTCGCGGACCTTCAGGATGGTGAACATCCCGCCCATGTCGACGTACGAGAACGGCCCGGCCCCGCCGCGCATCGGCAGGCTGTTCGCGGGCACCGGCATGGGCATCTCGCCCATGCCGCCCATCCCCGTGGTCCCCATCGTCATGTAGTCGGGCATCACGCGGCTCATCCGGCGATCGAGCGCGCGGGTGTCGGCGCCGACCATGTTCGGGAGGCCGTGGCCCATCTGCATCATCGTGTGATGGGTCATGTGGCAGTGCACCGCCCAGTCGCCCGGCTCCTCGGGGACGAACTCGATGACCCGCGTGCTGCCGACCGGGACGAGGACCGTCGTCTCCGGGTACTGGGCGGACTCGGGGACATACCCGCCGTCGGTCGCCGTGACCTGGAACCACAGGCCGTGCAGGTGGATCGGGTGGTGATCCATGGGGCCGAGGTTCCCGAGGCGGATGCGCACGCGCTCGCCGCGGCCGACGAGGAGCGGCGCCGTCGCGGGGAACGCCTTGCCGTTGAACGTGAGGACATTGAAGTCGTTCATCGCGTTCGGATCGGGCCGGCGCGCCCCGGCGTTGATCTTCCACTCCTGCGTCATCAGCACGAAGTCCCTGTCCACGCGCGGGCCGCGGGGCCTCCGCGGGTGCACGACGAACATCCCCACCGCGCCCAGCGCGATCTGGGTCATCTCGTCGAAATGCGAGTGATACATGTACGTCCCCGGATGCCGCGCGACGAACTCGTAAACGTACGTCTCCCCGGGCGGGATCGGCCGCTGGTTGAGCCCGGCGACTCCATCCATGCCGTTCGGCACCACGAGCCCGTGCCAGTGGACCGTGGTGGGCTCGGGCAGCCTGTTCGTGACGTAGATGCGCAGGCGATCGCCCTCGACCGCCTCGATGGTCGGGCCGGGCGTGCCGCCGTTGTAGCCCCACACCTCGCTCTTCAGGCCAGGCGCGAACTCGTGCTCGAGGGGGCCCACGACGAGGTGGCCGACCTTCACGCCGTCCACCGCCCGCAGCGGGAGCGTGCTGCCGTTCGGCGTCACCACGGCGGGCTGCCCCCCGGGCGCCGCGATCCGGCGGGGCGCCGGCGCCGCGGCGCCGGGCGGCGCGGCCGGGCGCTCCTGCGCGTGCGCGAGCCCGCGCGTGAGCAAGGCGGCGCCGGCGGCCAGGCCGCCCGCGTGAATGAACGAACGTCGATCCATGTCAGTGCCCTCCTTCGCCCGTGCCCGTGGCCCTCGGCATCGCGGCAGGCGCCTCCGCCCCCGCCGCCTCGACGCGGCGCCCCGAGAGGAGCGCGTCGAACGCCGCCTTCGCCGTCCAGTGCTCGCGCAGCGCCTCGACCGCCGCGAGCTCGGCGTCGAGCTGCTCGCGGTGCGCCGAGAGCAGCTGGAAGACGCCGACCTGCATCGCGTTGTACTGGAGCAGCGTCTGCTCCAGGACCCGCTTGCGCGCGGGGAGGACGACGCGCTCGTAGTGCCGCGCCCGCGCGTGCGCGGACGCGAGCCGGTTCCGGGCGTCGCGGACCGCCGAGCGGACGTCGACGGCGCGCCCGTGGTAGCGCTCGAGCAGGCTGTCGAACTCCGCCGTCTGCGCGGCCTCGGCGCCGCCCCGCCGGTTGAAGATCGGGAGCGCGACGCGGAGCCCGGCGCCGAGGACCCACGGGTGCTCGTCGACCTCGCCGCGCTCGGGGAGCTCCCGCTCGCCGCGCACGCTGATCGACATGTCCGGCACCCAGCCCTCGGCGCGCAGGGCGCCGGCCCGGCCGGCCGCGGCGTCGAGCCGGCTGCGCAGCTCCGCGAGCTCGAGGCTCGCCCGCACGGCCTGCGTCTCGGCGCGCGCGGGCGTCGCGACCGCCTCGGGCGCCGGCGGGAGCGGGCCGGCGATCGTCCACGCGGTCGCCGCGCCGGAGAGGCCGAGCAGCCGGTGGAGCCGCTCGCGCTGCGTGAGGAGCTCGAGCTCGATCTGCGCCGCCGTGACGCGCGCCTCCTCGTACCCGGCCTCCTGCGTCGCCACGTCGAGCTCCGGGACGTTGCCCGCCGCGAAGAGCGCGCGGGCGGCGTCGCGGGCGGCGGCGAACGCGTCGAGCGCGCGGTTCGCGATGCCGAGGCGCTGCTCCGCCGCCTGCGCGGCGTAGAACGCGGCGCGGACCTGGTAGCCGAGCTCGATGACGGCGCCGGCGGCGCGGAAGCGCGCCGCCTCGTGCTCCGAGCGCGCCGCCCGCGCGCGGAGCGGCGACAGGAGCGCCGAGGTCAGATCGATCTCGACCGCGAGCTCGACGTGCGTGTGCTCGAGCCCGTCCTGCCGCGGCATGACCTCGACCTCGATCTCCGGGTTCGGCAGCGCGCCGGCCTGCTCGAGCTGGCCCCGGGCGACGCCGACCTCCTTGAGCGCGGCGCGCAGCTCGCGGTTGTTGAGCAGGGCGAGCCGCACCGCGGCGTCCGCGGTGAGCGGCCGTCGGGGCGCCTGGCCGGGGGAGCGCGCGTCGCCGGCGGGCTCCGGGTCGACGGCGTCGGACGTCGCGCTCGGCGGGAGCTCCGCGCCGGAGAGCGCGCGGATCCGCGCGATGTCGGCGGTGGCCGAGGGGGCGCCGCAGCCGGCCGCGGCCGCGGCGATGAGGGCGAGGACCGCCGCGCGCGGCGCGAGGCGCGCGGCGAGCGGGCGCGAACGACGGGGTTCAGTGCGCATGGGCGGGCTCCTTGGGCCTGGGCGGGCCGGCCGGCGGCGTCAGCGCCGGCGCGGCGCCGTGGTCGTGGTGCTGGTGACCCCCCGGCGGCGTCGGAGCCGGCGCAGGACCGCTCGGCGGCGTCGAGGCCGGCGCGGGGCCGTGGTCGTGGTGCTGGTGACCGCCCGGCGGCGCCGGGGCCGGCGCGGCGCCGTGGTGATGGTGGTGATGGTGATGCTGGTGAGGATCGGCGCCTGGCGCCGACGCCGGCTCGAGCCCAACCCAGCCAGCGGTGGGCTCTCCGGGCAGCGGAGGGTCCTCGGAGAGCGCAACGCCGATCCGCGGCGCGGGCGCCTCTGCGGCCTGCGGTGAGGCGGCAGACGATGCGGGGAAGCTCGCGGGAACGCTGCGCGGCGCGCAGCCGGCGAGCGCAACGACGAGGATCAGCAGGGCGTTCGGCCCAGCGAGGTGACGTGGTTTCATGGAAGCCGCTCCAGCATCGGCGAGCGCGATCACTTGCGGCGCTCGACGACGATGACGCCCCGTAGCATGTTCATGCCGCATTTGAACTCGATCTCTCCCGGGCTCAGCGCGGGAAGATCGATCACCACCGGCACGTTCGTCGGCAGCTCGCGCCGGATCCCGAGGGAAGCGAACACGACCTCGCGCGAGCAAGGCGAGTAGTCCCGCCGGACCACCTTCAGGCGGACCCGCTCGCCCTCGGTGACGACGATGCGGCTCGGCTTGTAACCGCCGTCCACCACGATCTCGATCTCGCGGACGGCCTGCGGCGATGGGGCGGGCGCCTCCTCCGCCGCGGCGCTCGGCGGGCGCAGCGAGGGGGCGAGGAGCGAGGCAGCGAACAAACCGGAGACGACAAGGCGACGCGTCATGACCATGGGTACCTTCGTTCGGGGTTGTGCCTGGCGGACGCGCGCGCCCCGGCGGCATTACACGGTCTTCGATCGAATCCCTTGGCTGCCGTGCGGGAGGCATGGCTCAGCCTGCCCGGCGGCGTGTTCGGGTGTCCCGTCCGTCGTCGGGCTGGCCAGCGTCGACATCGGCGCTCTCCGCGTGGTGCCCCCGGGGGACTGCCCACGTCGAGGCTAGGCGTGGATGTACACGAGCGTCCCGCCCTTGTCGTTGAACGCGGCGTGCCAGCCCTCGGGGACGGGGGGATCGGTCCACGCGAACAGCCACGCGGCGTCGGCGGGCGCGAGGTTCACGCAACCGCTGCTCCGCACCTTGCCGAACGCGTCGTGCCAGTAGACGCCGTGCAGCGCATAGCTGTTGTGGAAGTACTGGACATAGGGCACGTCGCGCAGATCGACCGACGTCTCGCTGAGATCGTCGCCGTCCATCGTCGCCGTGACGTGCTTCTCGCGGACGAAGAACGTGCCCTGCACGGTCGCGCTCGTGGTCGCCGGGTCGGCGAGCTCGCCCTTGCCCGTCGACACCAGGGTCGCGAAGACGGGGCGCACGCCCTCGTAGGCGACGAGCATCTGGAGCTCGATCGAGATGTCGATCCACTTCCGGCCGCGCGCCGCCTGCCCCCAGAAGTCGCGGCCCAGCCGCGCGACGCGCAGCGCGGACGCGGGGATCCACGCGCCCGCGTCCGTCTCGGCATAGGCGCCGCCGGCGGCCGTCTTGCCCGTGAGCACCCAGCCGGAGCGGTACGGCGCCCAGGCGTCCGGCTTGAGCTCGCCCGAGGCGTCCGGCTTCAGCGTGCGCACCCCGTGGTGCATGACGAACGCCGGGGTCCCCTCGGTCGTCACCTCGACGCCGCGCATCGCCGTGGGGACGACGGCGGAGGTGCGGTCGATCGGGATGAGATCTAGCTCGGTCGTCAGGCCGAAGCGCCGCCCGGTCCACGCGAAGGTCGAGATCAGGCCGAAGGCCGAGTCGGCCCGCGCGCGCCCGCGGTGCGCGGGGAAGCGGACCTTCTCGGCGGCGCCGAACGGCTTCGGCAGGTCGCGGCGGCTCGCGAAGAAGGGCGTGAGCGGCTCCGGCTCGCCGAGGAGCGCCTCGTCGCGGAGCGACCACGCCGGGGTGCCCTGGCTGCGCGAGCGCCCCTCGACGCGCCGCTGCTCCGCCTCGCTCGGCAGGTGGACATAGAGGTGCGGCGGCGGCTTCCGCGACACGACGTAGCGGTAGGGATACGGCTGCCCGCGGCGCGGGCCGGCCGGCGTTGCGGCGACGATCTCGTGGTTCAGGTCGAGCGAGGCGCCCTTGCCGACGCACACGAAGCCGCGGGGGTGCACGGCGTACCACCCGCCGGGGCACCCCGCGTCGCCCGACGGCGCCGCCGCGCGCTCGACGACCGCGCCGGCCCGCAGGTACCCCACCTTGGCGGCGCCGCGCTCGGGCGACGCGTACACGAACGTGCGCATCGCGATGCTCGCGAGCTTGTCGCCGCGCCCGGGGCGCAACGCCTCCCGGGTCGCCGCGGGCTCGGCCTCGCCGCCGGCGCCCGCGTCGAGGGCGGCGAGCAGCTCGGAGGGGCCGGAGGCGGCCGGCGGCTGCTCGGGGGCGGCCTGCAGCGCGGCGGCCGAGCGCCCCGGCGGCTCCTCGCCCGGGCCGCAGGCGGCCGCGAGGGCGGACGCCGCGAGCGCCACGGCGCGGAGCGACCGACCCGGGCCACCGCGATGCCGCGCGCGCGTCTCCACGAAAGAGCAAGCCATCATCGACGACGGGCCTCGTCTAGCTCAGAGGCCGCCCGCCGGCCAGAGGGCGTCGCCACACGGCGCGCCGCGCGTGCGCCGGAGGAGGAGCGGACCGAGCAGCTCGGTGTCTGGCTCGGCTGCCAGCCCGTGTCTCCCATCGCGTGCTGGAGGGTGGAGGCCCGACAGCATGCGATCGAGCCGATCCTCGACCCACGAACTCGGAGGAGCCCTGGCGAGCTCGTAGCCGACCTCTCCGTTGACATCCACCACTAAACCGGTACAGCGATCCGAGCAACGGAGCGCGCGCGAGGCAGCCGCGCCGATGGGACCATATCTCGGCGTAGGCGACCTCAGCATTGAGCCGGGCGGGACCGCGACGCCGGCGGTCCGGCGCTGGCTCTTCTTGATGCGGCGCTCCCGTTAACGCGGCGCTCCAGACGGGACCCGCCAGCCTTGTCCGTCGGTTTGAGGATAGTCGCCGGCCGGCCGATTCGGATTGACGCCTCCAAATGTTAACGTTAACAATCTGGTGCTTCGGGTTCCCTTGTCGTGAAGGGAGAAGGAATTCCAAGCGCATGGAAACGTCAGTCCCCGACTGACGGCGCTGCCCCCTGGCCGGCAGAGCATTCTCGTGCGCTCCGAGGTTCCTCCTGCCGGTCCACCCTGCAGGAGCGAAGCTATCTCAACAGGTCATCCATGCATCCAAGGCGCCGCCCTCACGCCGCCGCCTGCGGGAGCTCGTCCACAGTTGCCCCGCGAAGGAGCATTCCTGGCGAGGTCAGGGCCGCCGCAAACCGCCGAAATCGCTGATATCCGCTGTCCAATCTGTTGTTCACGAGGAGCCATGCGAAACTTAATCCATCGATATCTTTACGTGGCGCTGATCGGCCTCACGCCGCTCGGCGGCGCATGCTCGGACGGGACCGACCCCGCCCCCGATCCGGGTACCGGCGGCACGGCGACCGACGCCGCCAGCACGACCGGCGTGGGAGGCGGCGCGGGCGGCGCCGGCGCTGCGGGCGGCGCCGGCGGCGGGACCGGTGGCCAGGGAGGCGACGACCAGCTCGTTTGCCCACCTGCGCCAGCAGAGACCGGGGCTTATGCGATCGACGCGACCGGCGTCACCTTCACCGTGGGAACCGGTCTGCTGAAGCTGGAGGTTTGCAACGAGAGCATCATCCGCGTCCAGTACACCAACGCCGCTTCGCTCCCCGACAAGACCTCTCTGTCCGTCAACAACAAGTGGGACACACGGAGCTTTTGCGTCGAGGAAAATTCAGGGGTCGTGACCATCACCACCACGCGCCTGAAGGCCAGCGTCGACACGGCCAGCGGCTTGGTCACCTACGCCGACTTGGACGGCAACGTCATCTTGTCGGAAGACAGCAAGACCGTGACCCCAGCGACCGTCGAGGGGGTCAGCACGAACCGCGTCGAGACCGTGTTCAAATCGCCCTCTGACGAAGCCCTGTTCGGCCTCGGCCAGCACCAGGACAACGTGATGAACCGCAAGGGCACGAAACGACGCATCGTCAACGTCAATACAGAGATCAACATTCCGGTACTGGTGTCCAACAAGGGTTACGGGATCTTCTGGGACAACTACTCCGTCTCGGAGTTCGACGGGTCCGAGTCCAACAACACGAAGTACAGCTACTCGTCCGAAGCGGGCGAGATGGTGGACTACTATTTCTTCTATGGTCCAAGCATCGACCAGGTCGTCGCCGGCTACCGCACCGCGACCGGCGCAGCCCCGATGTTCCCCAAATGGGCCTACGGGCTCTTCCACTCGAAGGACAAATACGGCAGCCAGTCCGAGCTGCTGAGGGTCAAGGACGGCTACCGCGACAACAACATTCCGCTCGACTGCATCGTTCAAGACTGGGACTACTGGACCCCGTACGCGTGGGGCTCCCATCTCATGGATGAGAGCCGCTATCCCAATCCAGCGTCTCTGATCGCTCAGATGCACGACGATAACGTCCATACGGTGATATCGATCTGGCCATTGTATCAACGCGTGAACACGGAGAGGAAGCCGGGAGAGCTGGACAACTATCGCGCGCTCGATGAAATTGGGGCGCTGTACGCCAGCGGCGGCTCACACCACTTCTATGACACCTTCAACCCCGCCGCCAGGGCCCTGGTGTACCAGCAGATCCATGATCGCCTGCTGGGGCCGCACGGCTGGGACGGCATCTGGGCCGACAACACCGAGCCGCAGGGCTATCCGGACGCCGTCAACGTGCGGGCGGCAAATACCGCGATCGGCAAGGGGGCGCTGTACGTGAACGCTTATCCCCTGCAACACTCCGCGGGGCTGTACGAGCATTGGCGCAGCATCGGCCCGAAAGGGAAGCGAGTCTACAACCTCACCCGCAGCGCCTTCGCCGGCCAGCAGCGATACTCCACGACGTGCTGGTCGGGAGACATCAACAGCGACTTTCCGACCTATGTCAAGCAGATCCCCGCGGGGCTCAACTTCTCGCTGGCGGGGATGCCCTACTGGACCACGGACATCGGCGGGTACTGGGGCCACAACGTGAACTGGAGCACCAGCGCGAACAACGAGCTCTTCACCCGCTGGTTCCAGTATGGCGCGTTCTCGCCGATCTTCCGGATCCACGGAGGCGGGTCGAGGGAGCTGTACGGCAACAGCTGGAGCGCCGCCACCAAGGCCAACCTCCTCAAGATCGACAACCTGCGCTATCGGCTGATGCCTTACATCTACTCATTGGCATGGAAGGTGACCAGCGAAGGCTACACCATCATGCGGCACCTGGTCTTCGACTATCCCAGCGATCAGAAGGTGTTCGATATCAAGGATCAGTTCCTGTTCGGGCCATCCTTCCTGGTCAATCCAGTGACCGTCGCGGGCGCCACCAGCCGCTCCGTCTATCTCCCCGCGGGGACCTGGTACAATTTCTGGACAGGCGCGACGACGAACGGCGGGAGCACGGTCACGGCCCCCGCGCCGCTGAGCGAGCTGCCGCTCTTCGTCAAAGCGGGCTCGATCGTCCCCATGGGCCCCAACATCCAGTATGCAACGCAGAGCATCGACCCGCTGGAGATCCGGATCTATAAAGGCCAAAACGGGTCCTTCACCCTGTACGAGGACGAGGGCGACAGCTATGATTACGAGGACGGGCAATACTCGCAAATCCCGCTCACGTGGGACGAGGCCACCCAGGACTTGACCATCGGCGCAAGGGAGGGGAGCTATGACGGGATGCCGGCCACCAGGACGTTCAAGATCGTGTGGGTAGGCGAAAGTCATGGCGCCGGCGTCGACGTCACCGCCGCCGCGGATCAAACGGTCACGTACAATGGCTCGAAGGTGGTCGTGAGCGCAGACTGAGCGACGGCCCGCACCTCCACGACACCCCGCGGCCTTGCGTCGACGCGCGGGCAGACGGAGGCTCGGCCACGCGAAGCTAGGGCGCGCTCCACCGCGCGTCGCCCTCGAGCGCCCAGCCGAGCGCCCGCCGCGTCTCCTCGGCGACCGGCCCGTCGTACCGGTGCCCGGCCTCCTCGCTGCGCACCACCCGCGTGAGCACGCCCGCCTTCTCGAGGCGCGCGGCCGCCGCCTTCGCCGCGGCGCCGCACCCGGCCTGCGCGCAGACGAAGAGGACGCGCTGCCCGCCGCCGTCCGCGAACGCCCTGGCCGCCTTCGGCGTCCACTTGTCGTGTCCGCCCTCGACCAGCACGAGCCGCGGGAAGAGCGCCGCCCGCCGCGCGGCGATCGCGGAGCCCATGATCGCGCCCAGCGAGAAGCCGGTGTAGAGCAGCGCGCCGGGGTCGACGTGCTCGGGAAAGCGCGCGCGCAGCGCCGCGAGCCCCGCGTCGATCTCCTGCTCCAGGCGCGCGTTGCTCTCGTACGTGAAGCGGACGTCGCTCGCCGACGGCGAGTCGGACCGCGCGACGCCGCGCGGGCACAGGATGAACGCGTCGCCCCCCGCGATGTCGCGCCACACCTGGCACTGCCACTCGGGCCGGTCGTAGTTGCCGTGCGAGGCGATGAGCACCGGGCGCCGCGCCGTGGCGCCGATCGGCACCGACACCACCGCGCTCGCGAACCCGTCGACCGGGAGCTCCACGAACGGCGCATCCGCGCGGAGCGGCGCGACCGCCGCGGTGCCGGCGGGCGCGGCGCCCTCCGCCGCGGAGGCGGGCGCGGCGGCGTCCCCCGTGGGCGCCAGCGTCGCCCCGCCGTCCGCGGCGGGCGCGGCGCCCTCTCGCGCCGCGGCGGGCGCCGCGCCCTCCGGCGCCGCGGCGGGCGCGGCGCTGGGCGGCGCGGGCGAAGGCCCGGCGGCCCGGCCCGCGCGGTCGCACCCCGGCGCCGCCGCCGCGAGGAGCGCGATGCAAACGAGCGGGCGGGAGAGCGAAGCGGCGGTGGGCGTCATCCGACCCAGGATGACGCATCGTCGCCGCGGAGACGACGCGCAGGCCGGCGGAAGCTCGAGCGGACGAGGCGCGGCGACCTACGGCAGCGCTACGGCAGCGCCTCGGCGAGCTTGTCCGCGAGCGGAGCGCCCCAGCCGGTCGGATAATCCCAGCCGCGCCCCGCGCTGAACCCCTCGCCGTTCCCGTCGTTGGTCTTGCCCTCGGTGATGTCGCGGAAGGCCGCCTGCACCTTCGCGTCGGTGTAGAGCGCCCGGTTCAGCCACCCCACGACGGGCTTGTCCTGCGCGAGCCGCCGGCTGTTCACCGTCGCCATCAGCCCGGCGAACACCGGGGCGGCGAACGACGTGCCGCTGCGCCGCTCCCACTCGCCCAGGTAGTAGAGCCAGTACGTGGAGTCCCCCGAGGCGTTCAGCGCGACATCGGAGACGGCGCGCCGCCCCTGCGCGTCCAGGACGACGCCCTCCTGCCACCACGGGGTCTCGAACTGGCGCGATCGCCCCGACCCCGAGCCGCTCCACGCGACCTCGCGCGCGACCTCGCCGTCGCCGCCGAACTCGAGCCGGGTCCCGCCGACGCACGTCACGTACGGGCTCGACGACGGCACGTCCGGCTTCGCCGAGTCGCCGCCCGCGACGACGATCGTCATCCCGAGCGCCGCGCCCATCCGCGCCGCCTCGTGGTACTGCCGCCGGATCGGCTCCGCCTCGGTCTCCTCGCGGTGCGCGAACGACGTCGAGAGCACCGACACCTCGCCGGCCGCGATCGCCTCGTTCCACGCGTAGAGGATCGAGAGGGTGCGCGCGTCCGGCCCCTCGTACGCGATGAGCTCCGCCTCGGGCGCCATCGCGCCCGCCCACTCCGTGTCCAGCGTCGTCTCGAGGTAGCGGGTCGAGACCGGATCCGCCGTGACCACGACCTCCGGGTTGTCGCGCGACGTGATGCCGAACGATTGCCAGAACGACTGGAGATCGCGGGTCTTGAAGTGCGCCCCGACCACGATGCCGAGCTTCACGCCCTGCCCGCGGTGCCCCTCGTCGTGGAGCTTGTCGACCGCGTAGGCGCGCGCGATCTGCGCGGGCGTGACCCCCTGCTCTTGCCCCTCCGGCGGCGTCTTCTCGATCGAGCCCGTCTCGCCGGGGAGCGGATCGGTGTCCGCCGGGACGTCGACCGCGATGACGCCCGACGTGAGGTCGATGATCTTCTGCGGCGGCCTGAGCGGATCGAGCGCGCCGAACGTGCGCAGCGGCTTGCCGCCCTTCGAGGGGTTCTCGCGCTCGAAGTCGCGCAGCTCGGTGTCGAAGGCGGTGTTGAACTGCTCCACCGTGCCCGCGAACTCGAGCAGGAGCCGGTTCTTGGACCGGCGCCGGATCTCCATCTTGTGCTGGGTGAGCCAGGCCTCGACGGCCGCGATATCGCTCTCGGACGGGGCGTGGCGCTCCATCCAGGTGTCGACCGACATGTACTTCCGGAACGTCTCCGGCTTCCCGGGGTCGTACATGTCCTCGATCGCGCTCTCGAGCCCGGGGACGTCCCGGGTCGGGAACCCGATCAGCGCGCGGAAGCGGTCCTCCTCCGGCGCCGGGCCGAAGTCGAGGTAGACCCCCGCGAGCGGCCGCGGGAGGCCGCTCGGGAGCACCGGTCCATCATCCCCGCACCCCACCGCGGCGAGGGCGAGCGGCGCGACGCACCAAACCGAGAGCGAACGCATCAACGAGGGCCTTGCCAGCGAGGGGGGAGGAGGTCGTCAGGCGAGGCTCAGCACCAGACGTGCTCGACGAGGTAGCAGGTGTACGTCCCCGGATACCAGGTCTCCGGGCGCCCGCCGGTGACGTTGTCGGTGCAGATCTCGCAGTACGCGTGGATGCACTCGGGGTCGGTGGTCTGCGGGCTCGCCCCCGGGGACTTCAGGGGCTTCTCCGAGTAGAAGAACCCGTCGGCCTTCAGCTGATCGAGCTCGCTCTCCGACAGCTTGCCGAAGGCGGCCGCGTCCGAGGCGATGCTGAACCTGTCGTCCGAGCTCTCCGTCAGCACGGGCGCCGGGTAGTCGCCGTAGTCGGCGCTCTCCACCGCGGCCATCTGCTCCGAGAGCAGGATCTCCTTGCCGTCGCCGGTGGAGAGCTTGATGCGCGCGTAGTCGATCGGCGCCGCCGAGTAGTCGAAGGCATAGACCGTCTTCTGGTCCATCTCGAGGCTCAGGAACCCCGCCTCCGGGAGGTCGGCCTGCGTGATCCGCTCGTGCGTCACCGCGTCATCGACGACCGGCTCCTCCGACGCGCCGCATCCGGTAAAACCGGCCGCCGCGATGACGCCGAGCGCAACACTGAGAGCGAGCGATTTGGAAGAACGGATGGACTGTCGGATCATGTTGGGCGTTCCTTTCTTTGGGCTCACTGACGGAGGTCACCTGGCCTAGCGCTGACCAGAGGGAGCTCCACCCCTGTCGGTCCTTCGAGCGATGGCTGCCTGTTGGACCCCACGACTCCCGCGAGTCGAGCCGAATGAGGGGAAGATGATTTCAAACGGTGCCGCAGCCCCCCCATACCTGGCAAGCAAATTCCCGGCGCGAAAGAGAATTCCATCGTTCTTTCTGCGGCATAGTGGTCGGGACGGTGCGCTGTGCGGGCCCGGCGTACCTGCCGCAGTACAGCGGGCGCACTGCGGGAATCAGGGGTTGCCTTGAGAGCCGGTCACGGACATACCGGAGCCTACATGGTGGACGAGCAGCGCGCGCGGTCCAGGCGCGTCGAAACGACGGCTGAGTCCGACATCGTGGTGCTTGACGGCCCGCTCGGGACCGAGCTCGCAGCGCGGGGGGTCGCGACGCCGGCGCCGCTCTGGAGCGCGGCGGCCCTGCTCGACGCGCGCGGCTGCGACGTCGTGCGCGCGATCCACCGGGATTACGCGCGCGCCGGCGCCACGGTGCACACGGCGAACACGTTCCGCACGAAGCGCAGGCAGGCGGGCGCCGCGTGGGCCGAGCTCCTCGCGCGCGCGGTCTCGCTCGCGCGCGAGGCCATCCGCGAGGTGGACCCGCGGCACCGGATCGCCGGCAGCATCGCGCCGCTCGAGGACTGCTACCGGCCGGATCTCAGCCCGGCCAGCGCGCGGCAGGAGCACCGCGAGCTCGCGCAGGCGCTCGCGGCGGCGCGCGTCGACGTCCTGCTCTGCGAGACGTTCCCGCACGTCGGCGAGGCGCTCGTGGCGCTCGAGGAGGCCGTCGCCACGGGCGTCGAAGCGTGGGTGTCGTTCACGGCGGGGCCGGGCGCGGATCTCCTCTCGCCCGAGGACATCGGCGCCGCCGCGCGGGAGGCGGCCGCCCGCGGCGCGCGGGCCGTCCTGGTCAACTGCACCCCGGCGACGCGCACGCTCGAGCACGTCGAGCGGCTCGCGGCGTGCGGCGTCCCGTTCGGGGCCTACGCGAACGCCGGCGCCGAGGCCGAGGGGCTCGGCTGGGCCGAGGGGCAGGGCCGCCCTTCGGCCGCGCGCTACGCCGACCTCGCGCGCGGCTGGATCGAGGCGGGCGCCACGATCGTGGGCGGCTGCTGCGGGACGGGGCCCGCGCACGTCGCGGCGCTGCGCGCGCTCGCCGACGAGGCGGCGCGCCGCCCCGCGGGGCCTCTGCGCTGAGGCGCCGATCGCCGGTTGCTCTCCCTGGGTCGACGTGCCACCGATGCCCGAGGCGCAGGGCGGCGCCGGCGCGGCGCCCTGCAGACGATCCAGGTCCCGAGATGACACGCAGTCGCGATCGGCGACACACCACGGAGACGGAGCGCACGATGATCGACCTCTATTACTGGCCCACCCCGAACGGCTGGAAGATCAGCATCATGCTCGAGGAGACGGGCCTCCCGTACAAGCTCATCCCGGTCAACATCGGGCGGGGCGATCAGTTCAAGCCGGAGTTCCTCGCGATCAGCCCCAACAACCGGATGCCCGCGATCGTCGATCACGATCCGCCGGGCGGCGGGGCGCCGATCTCGGTGTTCGAGTCGGGCGCGATCCTGCTCTACCTCGCGGAAAAGACGGGCCAGCTCATCCCCTCGGACGTCCGGGGTCGTTATGAGGTGACCCAGTGGCTCATGTGGCAGATGGGCGGCCTCGGCCCGATGAGCGGTCAGGCGGGGCACTTCGGCCAGTATGCGCCGGAGAAGATCCCGTACGCGATCGAGCGCTACACGAACGAGGTCCGCCGGCTCTACGGCGTGATGGACAAGCGGCTCGCGGATCGGCCCTACCTGGCGGGCGAGTACTCGATCGCCGACGTCGCGAGCTTCCCCTGGGCGATGCTGTACGATCGGTACGGGGTCTCCGCCGACGAGCTCCCGAACTTCAAGCGATGGATCGATGCGGTGCGCGCGCGGCCGGCCGTCGCGCGGGGGCTCGCGGCGGGGAGCGAGCTGCGGAACCAGAGCCAGTCGCTCGACGACGAGGCGAAGCGCTGGCTGTTCGGCAAGAAGCCCCAGGCGTGAGCCGCCCGTCCGCGGCGCGCGTGAGGTGCGGCCTCCGCGCCCCGCGGCGGTGCGCTCGAGCGTCGCGGGCGCGCAACGCCTCGTGAACGGGGCTGCGGTCTGGGCGGACGGCTCGACCTCGGACGACCGTCCCGTCCCGGCGCCCCGGCGATGCACACGCGGCTCGAGCGACGCGCTTCCGAGCAGGGCGAGGCCGTCGCGCGACGCGCCTCGCGGGCGGATCATCGCCCTGCGCACCGGAGGAGCGGTGCGCCCTGGCTGGACCGGGACGCCGATCGCGCGCGCTGCATCTTCCGCCCCCCCAACGTCAAGCATGCCGGGAGCGGAAACGTATGCACACGTCGAACAGGCACACACCCTGCTCTGCGGTGAGCCGAGATGTCTGGGCCTGCTGGGCCCTCGCGGACATCGGGGGGAACCGATCATGTCGATGCATAGCAAGATGCTGGTGCCTGCAGTTCTTTTCGCTGCCCTCGCCGCCGGTTGCGCGGTGAGCGCCGACGAGGCCGATCTCGATCAAGCCGAGCTCGACGAGGCCTCGATCGCGTCGGCCGAGCAAGCGCTCGGAGGGGCGCGGGGCGGATACGTGGGAATGGGCACGTCGCAGCTCGGTCCCAGCCAGGCGGGGCTCATCCCCAGCCAGGCGGGGCTCATCCCCAGCCAGGCGGGGCTCGTCCCCAGCCAGGCGGGGCTCGTCCCCAGCCAGGCGGGGCTCGTCCCCAGCCAGGCGGGGCTCGTCCCGAGCAAGGGCTCTTTTGGCCCGAGCAAGGGCTCTTTCGGTCCGAGCAAGGGCTCTTTCGGCCCGAGCAAGGGCTCTTTCGGCCCGAGCAAGGGCTCTTTCGGTCCGAGCAAGGGCTCTTTCGGTCCGAGCAAGGGCGAGATCCCGTCGAAGGCTGGGTTCGGCTACGGCGCCCAGCAATCCGGCCAGGCGATGCTGGGCCAGATGGGCCAGTACGCAGGCGTTGGCCAGACCGCCGCCCTCGGCCAGACGGCCATCGGTCAATCGGGCGCTTACGGCCACGTCGGCCAGCTGGGCGTCGGCCAGCAGTCGGCCTTCGCGCCCGGCGCCACGGGCCAGACCGGCGGGTTCGGCCAGCAGCGCAACCCCTGATCTCCCCGCGCGCGAGCCCCTCCGGCTCACCGGAGCCGTGATGGGCCGCGCCCCGCACGGCGATCCGGAGCACGAGGCCGCCAAGACGCCAGGACCCGAGGAGACCCTTTGCGGCCTCCCCCGTGCCCTCGGCGTCTCGGCGGTCCGATCCCCGCTCGTCCGAGCCCCGGGGGGAGCCGCGCGCAGGGCAGGATCCGCCCCTGGATCCTCCGCGCCTCGGGCTGTCAGAACACGACGGTCCGGCGGCCCTCGACGATGACCCGCCGCTCCAGGTGCGCCCGGACGGCGCGGGAGAGGACGAGGCGCTCCACGTCGCGCCCCACCCGGGTCATCTCTTCCGGACCCAGCTGGTGATTCACGCGCGCGACGTCCTGCTCGATGATCGGCCCCTGGTCCAGGTCCCGCGTGGCGTAGTGCGCCGTCGCGCCGATGAGCTTCACGCCGCGCGCGTGCGCCTGATGGTACGGCTTCGCGCCCTGAAACGCGGGCAGGAACCCGTGGTGAATGTTGATGACGGGCGGCCCTTCATCGAGGATCTGCTCGGACAGGATTTGCATGTACCGCGCCAGGACGACGAGATCGACATGGTGCCTCTTCAGCAGGTGGAGCACCTGGCGCTCCTGCTCGCGCTTCGTCTCCGGGGTGATCGGGAGACAGAAGAAGGGGATTCGGAAGCTCTCGGCCACCGCCTCGAGCGTGGGGTGATTGGAGATGACGAGCGGGATCTCGCAGCGGAGCTCGCCCGCGCGCTGCCGGAGCACGAGATCGTAGAGGCACGCTGGATCCTTGGTCACGAGGATCGCCATCTTCGGGACGTGATCGCTGTAGTCGACCGACCAGCGCGCCGAGAGCGACGTGGCGAGCTCGCGAAAGGCGGCCTCGATCGCGCTGCGGGTGGCCGAGCCGCCCAGGGCGGTGACCGCGGCCGGCGACGAGAGACCGGACAGATCGACGACGAGGCGCATGAAGAAGCGCGGTCCCTCGTCCGTGAACGCATCCGTGTGATTGCTCGCGTCGATGATGTTCAGGCCGATGTTGTAGAAGAAGCCCGCGAGTCGCGCGACGAGCCCGGGCTGGTCGGGCGCGGCGACGAGGAAGGTTGCGTGGACAGGACCCGTCATGCGGGCCATGGTGCTCGCCCCGAGGCAGCGGCGCAAGCGCGGGGCGCGGCGGGCCGGCGGGGGCGCTAGCGCCCCTCGCCGCTCTCCGAGGACGGCGGCCCCGACGGATCCTCCGCGCCCCTGGGCGCCAGCGTGGAGAGCTCCGCCCAGGGGATGCGCACGGTGCGCTCGACGTCGCGCAGGTGGGCGCTGTCGTTGTAATAGATGAGGTGCCAGGCCTCCGCGCGACCCCAGCGCCGCCGGCGCTGCCAGTGGGTGAGCGACGTGTGGCGGGTGGCGAAGTGCGCCACCGGAAACGCGAGCGCGTTCATCTTGAAGAAGTGGAGGAACGCGACGTCGATGAAGCCGCCGTGCGTGACGATCGCGATCGTCCGCCCCTCGTGCTCGCGGGTGATGCGATCGAGGGCGACGGAGACCCGCAGCATGAACTGAGCCCAGCTCTCCCCGCCGGGGCTCGCCGGGCGGTAGGGCTCGCGCTCGAAATCGATCGCATAGCGCACCATCGCCTCTCCGACGGGCATCCCGTCCGCCTCGCCGGGGCGGAGCTCCTGGACGTCGTCGTCGAGCGTGACGGGCAGCCCCAGGGCGGGGGCGACGATCTCGGCGGTCTGCTGCGCCCGGCGAAAGGAGCTCGCGATCAGGACGTCGGCGGCGAGCTCGCGCGTCGCGGCCAGGCGATCGCGCAGCCGCTCCGCCTGGAGGATCCCGAGCGACGTCAGCCCGGTGTCCCCGCGCATCCCGCCCACGATATGGTTCACGTTGACGAGCGCTTCTCCGTGCCGGATGAGATAGAGGTTCGTCACGATCTGAGCCTCCGAGGCGCGCGACCTGGCGAGGGGGACGGCCGCGCGGGGCGGTCCGCGCCCGCTAGGAAGAGCAAGGCCCCCCTCGAATGTCAAGGGTTTGTGCCGCGGCCGCGCGGGCGCTCAGGGGCAGCCGTGGAGGAGCGCGAAGAAGGCCGCGCTCTCCGAGCAGACCTGCTCGCCGCGCAGGGCGCTGCAGAAATCGTCGGCCGTGCGGAAGGCCTTCTCTCCGGTGCTGCCCTCGATGCAGGAGATCGAGTAGACGAACCGCGGACCGCTCTCTCCAAGCTCGCCGGGGCTCCCCGGCTCGGACGCGCCGCCCACCTGGGCGCCGCTGCCGCCGGCGTCCTCCGGCGGATCGACGCCGAACGCCGGGAATACCACGATGGGCAAGAGGCCGAAGAGGCCTGCTACGAAATGCGGGACCATGAGCTCACCTCCAACATCGATGAAAATGCATCCGCGTACGAGGTAGCGAGTGCATCTGTCGTATCGACATGCATTCGACAGGCCAGCTCGGCTCATGTCCGCCCATTGCACACGGCCGCGCGGCGAGCGCGCTCCCGAGCGAGGGAGCCGGCCCGTCCGGGCCGGAGGAGGCGCCGGGCCCGATCGCCGGGGCCCCGCCGCGCCGCCGCCCGGGGCCCCGCGCGCTGGCAAACGCGGCCCGCGGGCCGGTTTGCCAGCGCGTTGGGCCGCGCTTGCCAGCGCGCTCGGACATGGCCTACAAGGCGGGCCCCTGAAGGAGATCTCATGTACCGTCGCAGCTTCATCGCGGCCGCGCTGCTCGGCGCCGCGGCCCTCGTCGGGTGCGCGCCGAGCTGGCGCGTCGTGACCCAGGCGAGCCCCGCTCCGTTCGTAGGCCAGCGGTATTTCGCCCTGATGCCCATCGACTTCGTGGGCCTCCAGATCATCGACCAGTCCGAGGACCGGTACCTCGCCGGCAAGGACGGGGACGACTACCAGCGCTTCATGGCCGACAAGGACTCCATCAACGAGGAGTTCGCGAAGGCCCTGGTCGAAGGCGCCAAGGAGGAGGGTATCGAGGTCGCGGAGGCCGCCGGCACGACGTCGGCGCCGTTCGTGCTCAAGCCCTATGTCGGCTACATGAACCCCGGCTTCTACGCGGTCGTCTCCTCGGCTCCCAGCCAGATCCGGCTGACCTTGCGGATCACGACGCGGGACGGCAAGGTGCTCGACGAGGTCCAGTTCTCGAGCCGCACGCCGTCGCCGATCCCGAACACGGCCCTGAGCGCGGCCGACGCGGACAAGCTGACGATGGGCGGCCGCTGGCGCGAGGACGCGCGCGTGATCGCCGCCTACGCGGCCCGCTACCTCGCGTCGCGCGTCGCCCCCTAGCGCGCGCCGCGGCGGAGCGCGCCCTCCTCCCCCCGGGCGCCTCCAGGCCCGGGGAGCCGCGCCCTCGCGGCGCCGCGCGGGCCGCGCGGGCCGCGCGCGCCGCGGCGGCCGCACGCCCGCTTCACAGCAAGATCCCGCGGAGCAGGAGCTCGGCCACGCTGAAGTAGATCACGAGGCCGGAGACGTCGACGAGGGTCGCGACGAACGGCGCCGAGGCGCTCGCCGGGTCGAAGCGGAGCGCCCGGAGCGCGAACGGCAGGAGCGCGCCCGCGAGCGTGCCCCACGTCACGACGCCGACCAGGCTGATGGCCACGGTCAGCGCGAGCAGCACGTAGTGCCGCCCGTAGGCCCCGAAGAGCTGCTCCCAGGCGAGGACGCGCAGGAAGCCGATCCCGCCGAGGATGCCGCCGAGCAGGAGGCCCGACGCGAGCTCCCGGCGGCTGACGCGGAAGAAATCGCCGATCCGGATCTCGCCGAGCGCCATCGCCCGGATGACCAGCGTCGTCGCCTGAGATCCGGAGTTGCCCCCGCTCGAGATGATGAGCGGCACGAAGAGGGCCAGCACGACCGCGCGGGCGATCTCGTCCTCGTAGTGCCCCATCGCGGTGGCGGTGAGGAGCTCGCCCACGAACAGCGCGGAGAGCCAGCCCGCGCGCTTGCCGAGCATCTTGAAGAGCGGGGTCCGGAGGTACGGCGCGTCGAGCGCCTGCATGCCGCCGAGCTTCTGGATGTCCTCGGTCGCCTCCTCCTCCACGACGTCCACGATGTCGTCGGCGGTGACGATCCCCTTCATGCGGCCCTCGCCGTCGACGACGGGGATCGCCACGAGATCGTGCTCCGCGAAGCGCCGCGCGACCGCCTCCTGGTCGGCGTCCTCGTTGACCGAGACGACGTCGGTCTTCATGACGTCGCTGATCCGGAGGTGGCCGGGCGCGATCATGAGCTGCCTCAGCGACACCACGCCGCGCAACCGCTGCTCGGCGTCGAGCACATAACCGTAGTAGACGGTCTCGAGGTGATCCCGGGCCTGCCGCTTGAGGTAGCTGATCGCCTCGTCGACCGTCGCCTCCGGCCGCACGCGCGCGAACCACGGGCTCATGAGCCCGCCGGCCTCGTCCTCCGCGTAGGCGAGGAGGGCGCTCACCTCCCGGCGCGTCGGCTCGTCGAGCAGCGAGAGGAGCTCTTCCTGCGCGGCCGGGCACACCTCGAGGAGGATGTCCGCCACGTCGTCGGGCGCGAGCAGGCGGAGCCACAGCCTCCGCTCGCCCTTGGTGAGGGCGGCGAGGAGCGCGGCCTGGTCGGCGGTGGGGAGGCCCTGGAAGAAATCCTCCGCCTCCTCGCGCCGCAGGCGGCGATAGGCCTGCACCCGCTCCTCGTTCTCCAGGGCCGGCCACGACACGGACAGCTCGGCGGCCGAGAGCGTCTCGTTCGCCTGGATGGGCGGGCGTTCCATCATCGCCTCACCTCGTCGAGCGCCTGGCCCGCCCCGTCGGCGTCGCCCGGCAGAAGGTGCTCAGTCAGAGGGGCTGAGCGGCAAGCTCGACCCTCGATCCACGGTGATCAGCCGGTTAGCAACGCGCGCGCCACGGCCGCGCCGGCCACGCTGGCCGCGCCGCCCGCGGCGCCGCCCGCCTGCGCCAGCGGCCAGCGCTACGCGTCAGCGCTCCGCCTGGGGCGGCCCAATCGCCCTCCGGCACATTCCGATATCCTCGAATTTTTACTTGGCCAATCAAACCGTGTCGACGCGCGGAGTTCGGTTTGACAGAAGCCCGCCGCGACGACTAGGATGGAAGCGCTTTCCTTGGCTTGTCTGGTAATATGAAATCTTCGCCTGAGGCTGTCACGATGAACTCCGGCGCTCGGCCGACGGTGCGCATGGAGGAGGTGGCCCGGCACGCCGGGGTGTCGCCGGCGACGGTCAGCCGGGTCCTGAACGATCGGGGCAAGTGCAGCGCGAAGACGCGCGAGCGGGTGCTCGCCGCGATACGCGATCTCGGCTACGTGGCGAACGCGGCCGCGAGGAGCCTCGCGCAGGGCCGGACAGGCTCGCTCGGCTTTCTCCTGCCCACCATCGGCACCGAGTTCATGTCGAGCTTCCTCCAGGTCGTCGCGAGCGCGGCCACCGAGGAGGGGTATGATCTCCTCATCGCGTTGCGCTCGGAGAGCTCGCTGCGTCGGATGCTCGGCCGGCACAACACCGATGGCGTCCTGATCTTCGGCTCCGCGATGGGCGAGGCGAGCCTGAGGCGGCTCGCGGCCGAGGGGTTCCCGGCGCTCCTCGTCTATCGAACGCCGCCCCCGGGCCTCTCGTTGCCGAGCATCGCCATCGACAACGAGGCGGGCGTGCGGGAGTCGGTCGAGCACCTGATCCAGGCGCACGGCCGGCGTCGCGTCGCGTTCCTGCGGGGCCCCGCGGGGAACGAGGACGCGGGGCGGCGCGAGGAGGCGTATCGGGCGACCCTCGTGCGCCACGGCCTCCCGGTCGATCCGCGCCTCTGCCGCAGCGGGCTCAGCGCCGAGGAGGCGCGCGCCTCGACGATGGCGTGGCTCCGCGAGCAGGCGCCGTTCGACGCGGTCGTCGGCTGGTGCGACGCCGCCGCGATCGGCGCGATGGATGCGCTGCGGAGCGAGGGCCGGAGCGTCCCCGCCGACGTGTCGGTGGTGGGGTTCGACGACATCGGCCCCGCGCGGCACCTCGATCCGGCGCTCACCACGGTCCGCCCGCCGACGGAGCTCGTCGCGAGGCTCGCCGTCCGGGAGCTCGTGCGGCTCGTCCAGAGCGGCCAGCGCGGCGCCGGGGAGCCGCAGCCGCGGCTGGCCGTCGAGCTCGTCCTGCGTCGCTCCTGCGGCTGCTCGCGCTGACGAGCGCCGCTCCCGCGGCGGCTCGCGCCGGCGCGCGCCGCTCCCGGGGCGGGTCGCTCACGCGGGCGCGGGCAGGCCGAGCGGATCGACCCCGAAGCGGCGCAGGAGGCGGCAGAGCGGGACGAGCGGCAGCCCCACGATGGCGGTCTCGTCGGCGTGGCGCACGTCGTCGAACAGCCACGGCCCGTGCTTCTCGAAGAGGTACCCGCCCGCGCTGCCGATCGGCCGATCCAGCGCGACGTAGCGCCGGATCTGCGCGCGGTCGAGCGGCCGGACGCGGAGCTCCACCGTGACGACCTCGGCCAGCGTCCGCGGCTCCCCGAGCGCGAGCGGCAGCCCCGGAGGCGCGTGCACCGCGACGGCGGTGTGGAGGGCGTGGACGCGCCCGGCGAGCCGACCGAGCTGGTCCGCCGCCTCGTCGAGCGACGCCGGCTTGCGGAGGAGCTCGCCGTCGAGATCGAGCGCCTGGTCGGCGCCGATGATGAGCGCGCCCTCGTGCGCGGCCGCGAGGCTCAGCGCCTTCCCCTCCGCGAAAGCGCGGGCGCAGGCGACGGGCGGCAGCCCCTCGGGCGCGATCTCGTCGAACGCCGGCCGGGCGACCTCGTACGCGAGCCCGAGGCGATCGAGGAGCGCCCTCCGGAAGGGAGACGTGGAGGCGAGGACAATCCGGAACATGGCCGGATCCATGGCACGAAACGACGCCCGTGCCGAGGGGGACCGGCTCCCCTGCCCCGCGCGCCGCTCGAACGTCGCCGACTGCATTCATTCCATCGAATCTGCCTGCGGACACGGAGAGTCAGTAATGGCCAAAACCCCGGGGATCCGCGAAAGAACGGCGTACGCTGACCGCCGTAAGGTGTCGCCTGAATTACCCATCATGCATTTCATTAAAAAGCAGCTTGCAATTCGACTCCTCAGCACGTGAGATTGCGGCGATGCAGCAACTCAATACAAGACACCTCGTCACGCTCTCTCTCGTCGCGCCGGGCATCGGGCTCTCCGTGCTGCTCGCGGCCTCGCCGGCGAGCGGAGCGACGTACGAGGTGGGTCGAGGCAAGCCGTATTCGAGCCTCGCGGAGATCGCCCCTCGCCTCGCTGCCGGGGATGTGGTCGAGGTCCAGGGCGACGCGACCTATCCAGGGGACGTGATCTTCAAGAAGTCCGGCACCGAAGCGCAGAAGATCACCATCCGCGGCGTCCGCGTGAACGGCCGCCGCCCCGTGCTGTCCGGAGGGACGAACACGGTGGTCTTCGGTGGCAATCATTACACCTTCGAAGGATTCGAGATCACCGGCGGCGCGAGCCGCTGCGTGTTCAACCGCGCGCACGACGTCACCGTCCGCGACGCGGTGGTGCACGATTGCCCTGGCCACGGCATCCTAGGCGCCGACTCCGAGTCGGGCTCGTTCACGCTGGAGTACGTCGAGGTCTACGCGTGCGGCTCCGGCGACACCAGGCACCCCATCTACATCGCGACCGACGAGGAGACGCGCCTCGGCTCGGTGTTCCGCATGCGGCATTGCTATGTCCACGACGGCAACGGCGGCAACAACGTGAAGAGCCGCGCCGAGCGGAACGAGATCTATTACAACTGGATCGAGGGCGCGAAATACCACGAGATCGAGCTCATCGGGCCCGACGGCCAGGACGAGGGGCTCGCGCGCGAGGACTCGGACGTGGTCGGCAACGTCTTCGTCAAGACGGGACAGCACTTCGTCGCGCGCGTCGGGGGCGACGGGACGGGGCAGACGTTCGGTCGCTTCCGGTTCGTCAACAACACGTTCCTGCTCGCCCCCGGCTCGAGGCCGGCGATCCGGATGTACGACGGCATCGAGAGCGTCGAGATGAGCAACAACGTGTTCTATCGGCGCGGCGGCGGCGGCGTGGAGGTCTACGTCGACAGGTCGGCGAGCTGGGTGACGGGAGCGGCGCTCATCGCGGGCGCGAACAACTGGGTCCCGTCCGGCTCGTCGGCCATCCCCGCGGCGTGGACAGGCACGCTTCAGGGCGCCGATCCCGGGTTCGCCGACGTCGGCTCGATGGACCTCCGCCCGTCGGCGGGCAGCCCGCTCGTCGACGCCGGCGCCCGGTGGACGCCGAGCCCGGCCGGGCACCCGTTCCCGAGCCCGCTCGCCGCGCCGCGGTTCGCCCCCGCGAGGGGCGTGCGCGCGGCCAGCGGAGCGCCGCAGCGGCCGACCGCGGGCGCGATCGACATCGGCGCCTACGAGTTCGGGCCCGGCCTCGCCGACGCGACGATCGCCGTGAGGGCTGCCGCCGCCGACAGCGGCGCCCCGGCCGAGAGCGACGGCGCGGACAGCGATGACACCGGCGGCGACGGCGCGGAGATCGACAGCGGCGCCGCGGACGGCGCGGACGCCGAAGACCGCGCCGCGGCCGCCGACGAGGAGGCCCTCGAGCGCGCCGGCGCGTGCAGCGCCAGCGGCGCGCTCGCAGGCGCCCCGCTCGCCGGCTCGGGCGCGGCCGCCGCCGCGGCGACCGCGCTCCTCGGCGCCGCCCTCCGGCGCCGCGGCCGCCGCCAGAGGGCGTGACCCGCAGCGCGGGCGCTCACGCCACGAGCGCGCGCAGGAAGCGCCGCGCCGCGGCCGGATCGGGCAGCTGAAACGCCGCGGAGCTCTCCCCGCCGCCCACGTGGACGGTCAGGGCCGTCGGGGGGAGCGCCGCGAACAGATCCTCGTCCGTCCGGTCGTCGCCGAGCGCGACGACCATCGCCTCGGGCGGCACCGTCGCCAGCACCCGCGGCACGATCGCCCCCTTGTTCACGCCGCGCAGCCGCACCTCCAGCACCTTCCGGCCGGGGATCAGCTCGAGATCGCGCTCGCGCAGCACCTCCTCGAGCTTCGCGGGCACCTCGCGCGCCATCTGGCTGGCGAGCTCCGGGTCGGCCGACCGGTAGTGCCACGCGATCGACGCCACCTTCTCCTCGATGAAGCTGCCCGCCGTGCGGTCGACGAACCCCTGGAGGATGTCGCGGACCCGCGGCTTCCAGTCGAGCGACGCCTCGCGGAGCGCGACCCAGGGCTCGCCGGGGGCCGCGCGTGAGAAGAACCCGTGCTCCGCGTGCAGGCTGATGGGCAGCTCGCCCAGCCAGCGCTCGAGATCCTCGCGCGGCCGGCCGCTCACCACGTGCACCTGCGTCCGCGGGCGCGCCGCGAGCTCGCGCAGATCCGCGATGAGCTCCTCGTCCGGCGGCGCGAGCTCGGGCATCGCCGCGAGCGGGACGAGCGTGCCGTCGTAGTCGAGCATCACGACCAGCGAGGGGGCGCTGCGGGCGCTCGCGATCGTGTTCAGCTGGGGCGCGTCGGTGCGCCGCCGGACCGCCCCGACCTCCGGCGCCGCGCTGCACGCGCGCTCGAGATCGTTCAGGAAGCAGTGCGCCCAGCGGTGCACGTCGTGCGTGACGACGCGGCGCCGGAGCGCCTGCATCCGGACGCGCTGCTCGGACGGCGGCATGACGAGCGCCCGCTTGATCGTCGCGGCCACCGAGTCGATGTCGTACGGGTTGACCGGGAGCGCCTCGATCAGCTCGGCGGCCGCGCCCGCGAACTCGCTCAGCACGAGGGCGCCGGTGTCGTCGATCCGCGAGGCCACGTACTCCTTGCAGACCAGGTTCATCCCGTCGCGCAGCGGCGTCACCATCATCACGTCGGCCGCGAGGTAGAGCGCGACGACCTCGGACATGGGCATCGACCGGTGCAGGAAGTGGATCGGGACGTCGTCGAGCGTCGCGTAGCTGCCGTTGATGCGACCGACGAGCTCGTTCACGGTGCGCCGGAAGTCGGCGTAGGCGTCCACCTTCTCGCGCGTCGGCACCGCGAGCTGGATGAACCGGACCTTGCTCCGGAGCTCGGGCTCGCGCTCGAGGAAGCGCTCGATCGCGAGCATGCGCCGCGGGATCCCCTTCGTGTAGTCGAGCCGATCGATGCCGAGCACGATCTTCCGCCCCTGGGCGCGCTCGCGGATGCGCCGCGCCTCCGCGCGGACCTCCTCGTCCCGGGCGAGCCGCACGAACTCGTCGACGTCGATGCTGATCGGGTGGACGCCGAGCCGCACCTTGCGCCCCTCGACCGCGAGCGTCTCGAGGTCGGGATCGAGGCCGAGCACGCGCGCGGCGGAGTAGACGAAGTGGTACCGATACGACGCCGTGTGAAACCCGACGACGTCCGCGCCGAGCATGCCGCGCAGCACCTGCTCGCGCCACGGCAGGCTCCGGAAGACCTCGGCCGCGGGGAACGGGATGTGCAGGAAGAAGCCGATCCGCGCGTCCGGGATGCGCTGGCGCAGCATCGCCGGCACGAGCGTGAGCTGGTAGTCGTGGATCCAGACGCGGTCGCCGGGCCTGTACTGCTCGACGATCGCCTCGGTGAAGCGCTCGTTCACCTCGCGGTAGGTCTCCCAGTCGCGCCGGGCGTCGAGGTGGACCTTCTCGGTCAGGTAGTGGAACAGCGGCCACAGCACGCCGTTCGAGAAGCCGTCGTAATAGCGCCTCACCTCGGCCGGCGTGAGGTGCACCGGGACGGTGCCGAGCTGCCGGAGCTGCTCCTCGAGCGCCGCGCGCTGCGCCGCGCCGAGGCGCGAGACGTCGCCCGGCCAGCCCAGCCACAGGCCGCCGTGGCGCTCGTGGGGGCTCCGCATCGCGGTGACCAGGCCGCCCGCCGACGGGACGACGGAGACGTCGCCCTGATCGACGTGGACGGTCACGGGGAGGCGGTTCGAGACGATGAGCAGGCGGGACATGCGCGAGCGAAAAAGCTAGCGCATGGCGACGGCACCGCGCCCTCGCGGCGGCGCGAATCCAGGACGAGCCGATACGGATCGTAGGGCTCGTCCTGAACGTCAGCGGTCGATCCGGATCGGGGGCGCCGTGTTCTCGGGGGTGGAGGGCTTCGTCGTGGGCGGAGGCGCGGCCGGGCGAACGGTGCGGCCCCAGTTCCTCTTGCTGCCCGAGGTGGAGGGCTCCTCCGTCTTCGCCGGCGCCGCCACTTGCGCGAGCCTCGCGACGGTCTGGACGGACATCTCGGACGGCCCCTGCACGATGGAGTAGGGCTGGAAGCCTTCCTTCTGCAGCGTCAGCCGGCGCGGCGCCGCGCGCACCTGCTCGTTCTCGATCGAGAGCTGGAGCGGCGTGAGCCCGAGCGACTTGCCGTCCTCGAGGACCTCGGCGCCCGGCGGGATCGACTCGATGATGAGCATGAACGACGGCGCGCCCTTGTGATCGGTCGGCGTGGTCGCCGGCGGGGGCGCGGCGGCGGGCGGGGGGTCGGTCGTGGCCTCGCTCTGCGCGGGGCTGCGGGTCAGCACGAACACGACCGCCGCCACGACGACGGCGCCGATGGCGGCGAGGATCGCCGCCTTGCGTCCGCCGCCGGGGCGCGCCTCCTGCGCGCCGGCGGCGCCCTTCGACGCGTCCGCCGTGGTCGCCGCCGAGACGCCCGTGCCGACGCCGGAGGTGCGGCCGCTCGCCTCGTCGTCCGTCGACGGCGCCGGGAGCGTCACGGCCTCCTTGAGCGCCTGCACGGTCGACGAGCGCGACGAGATCTGCACGCCGGGCAGCGACTCGAACGAGGTGATCTGCGTGCCGCCGAAGGCGGTCGTCACGCCCATGCCGCGGGCGCACTCGCCGAGGCCCTGGATGAGCGCGTCCATCGTCGCGGGCCGCCCGTCCGGATCCTTCGCCAGACAGCGCATCACGAGCGCCTCGAGCGGCTCCGGGATGTCGACGTCCGGGTTCCGATCCTTCATGCGCGGCACCGGCTGCTGGAGGTGCGCCATCAGGATCTGGATCGACTTCTCGGACTCGAACGGGACCTTCCCGCAGAGCATCTGGTAGAGGATCACGCCCAGCGAGTAGATGTCGGTCCTGAGATCGACCTTGCCGTGCGAGATCTGCTCGGGCGACATGAAGCGGGGCGATCCGAGGAACGCGCCCTGCTGCGTGAGCTCCTCCGAGTCGTCGCCGAGCTGCTTCACCAGGCCGAAGTCGAGGATCTTGACCGCCTCCTCCGAGTCCTCGTTGGAGACGAGCATGACGTTCGACGGCTTGAGGTCGCGGTGGACGACGCCGTGCTTGTGCGCCTCGCGCAGCCCGCGCGCGATCTGCCGCGCGATGCGCATCGCCTCGGGCGGCGGCAGGCGCCCCTGCCGGCGCACGCGCCGGAAGAGCGTCTCGCCCTCGAGGAACTCCATCGCCATGAAGAACCGGTCCTGATCGTCGGCCTCGATGCGGCCGTAGTCGAAGACGGTGACGATGTTCGGGTGCTGGAGGCGCGCGAGGATGCTCGCTTCGAGGAAGAAGCGCTTGTGGAAGTTCGGGTCGAGCTGCCGCGACGCCTGGTTCGGGATCAGGACCTTGATCGCCACCGGGCGCCCGAGCGGGATCTGCTCGCCGCGATAGATCGTGCCCATGCCGCCGGTCGCGAGCATGGACAGGATCTTGAACTTGCCGTTGAGCACCTTTCCGAGCAACGGATCGATCGGCTCGCTGCGCGCTACTTCATCGACGACGTTTTCGTTGGCACTCATATGAACTCCGTCGCCTTCCCCGTGCGGGCGCGGGCGAGCCCTCCCCTCGGTAACGATGCCTCGCGATGCGTGAGCTTGGACCTCATGATCGTGGGGGGCGTCGGTGCGTGGGGCCGTCGGGGCAGTCTAAACGGAAGAAAAGTCCTTGGCGACCTTTCCTCGATCGCCCCGTCCGCGAGGCCGAGTGTCCCCTGCCGGGGGCCCTTCCGGAAGCCCTGCCCGAGGCCGGGCGGGAGGCGCTGCACCATGCGCCGAGCGCCATAGCCCCGATCGACGAGGACCGCCAGTTGCTGGCACCGAGCGTCTGCATCCCACCTGCGCACCACGAGACCCTGCGAGCAGATTACACTGCTCCGCGCCGGCGCAACGCTCTTCCGATCGTCCCCGCCTCGCGGCGCCGCCGCGGGCGCCGGACGTCCCTGCCGGCCCTCTCGCCCCGGCGGGTGGGGACGAGGTAGTAGAGAAGGATGCGACCCGATCGCGCCCTGCGGCGCTGGTGGAGGGGGAGAGAGTACCGGCGCCTACTCGACCAGGCGGCGTCCGAGCTGGCCGGCTCCCGCCACGCCGAGGCCGAGGCGACGTGCGCCCGGGCGATCGCCATCGCCGAGGAGATCTACGGCCCCGGGGACGCCGAGCTCACGGGGCCGCTCTACGCGCTGAGCTCGGCGCAGCTCGCGCAGGGGCGGCTCTCCGAGGCGCGCGCGAGCTCCGCCAGGGCGATCGCCATCGCCGAGGCGGCGGGGGCGGGCGCGGACCCGCCGCTGCCGAGGCTGCTCGAGCAGCTCGCCGCCATCCTGGAGCGCGAGGGAGCGGCCGAGGACGTCGAGGCGCTGTTCCGCCGGATGCTGGCGGGCTACGACCGGATGCGCGACCCCGATCCGCTCGAGCTGTCCGCGCTGCTCAACCGGCTCGGCCTGCTGCTCGGCCGGAAGGGGGCGCGCGCCGAGGCGGCGCCGCTCTTCCAGCGGGCGGTCGCGCTGCGCGAGGGGGCGCTCGGCGCCCGCCACCCGCTCGTCGCGGAGGCGCTTTACAACGCGGCCACGTTCTTCGAGGAGGACCGCCCGGCGGCCGAGCGGGAGGCGATGCTCCGGAGGGCGCTCGAGATCGCCGAGGCGGGCCCCGCCGTGGAGGGGGCGCTGCGCGCGTCGATCCTCCACAACCTGGGCGCCGCGCGGGAGGCGCACGGGGACGCGGCCGAGGCGGCGGCGCTGTACGAGCGCGCGCTCGCCGCGCGCGAGGCGATCGTCGGGGACGCCCACCCGTCGCTCCGGCCGACGCTGGTCCGGCTCGCGCAGGTCCACCACGCCGCCGGGCGGCCCTCCGCGGCGCTGCCGCTCTACGAGCGGGCGCTCCGACTGGCCGAGGCGGAGCTCGGGTCGGATCACCCGGTGGCCGGGGCGATCAAGGCGTGGATGGACGAGGCGCGGAGCCGGAGCTGACGGGGGTGGCCGCGCTCAGGGCGAGGGCGGCGCGGGGTCGCCGCCCTCGCGCCAGCGCTCGACGAGCTCGGGGAGGACGGTCGAGGCCATCTGGAGCAGGTGCGCCATGTGGTGCTCCGGCGTGTTGCCGCGGAACCCGCGGACGCGGAGCTCGCCCACGGTCGCCTCGGTGGTCGGGATCATCTGCTTCTCGAGCTTCCTCGAGACGGCGCCCTCGGCCGCGCGCAGGCGCAGGTGCGGCGGGGCAGAGAGCGCGGGCGACCGCTCGACGGGGTGCCCGGCCGCGGCGCCGAGCAGGTAGTTGGCCGTCGCGCTGGAGCTGGCGTACGCGATCGGGTCGATCTCCGAGTGCGTGATCGTGAACAGCACCTGCCCCGCGGCGGCGAGCTGCGCCGCGCGCGCGAACGAGGCGAGCTGGAGGGTGTTGAGCCCGCTCGGGTGGTCCGGGACGAAGCCGCAGTGGATGCCGTCCGTGACGAGGATCGCGTCGAGCGCGTCGATGCCGCGGCGGAGCTCCAGGATCTTCGCGATCGCGCCGTAGCCCGCGCTCCACGAGGAGAGCGCGAGCCGGCGGAGGCGCGGGGTCGGCAGGCCGCGCTGCGCGAGCGCCCGGTCGATGTCCGCGAGCAGGCTCTCGTAGACACCCGGCTGCGCGTAGAGCTCCTCGTAGGCGCCCGAGCCGATGCCCAGGTTGATGACGGCGACCGCGGCGTTCAGCCCGGCGACCTCCGCGCTCTCGCGGACGAGCTGGGTGTTGCCGTGGAAATGGATCACGAGATCGTAGCTCGATCCGGCGGGCCTGAACGTCTCGGGCGTGAAGAGCACGCCGCCGCGGATCGACGCGTAGCCGTCGTGCCGGATCTCGGGCGGCGGCGTCGCCCCCTGCCAGCGCGCGAACACCTCGGGCGCGACGAGCACCCTGGCCGCGGCGCCCTCGGCCACGGAGCGCGAGGCGAGGAGCAGGGCGCGGCTGACGGGCGTCATGGCGCGGAAGGCCTCGCCGTTGACCGGCATCCTCGCGGCGATCCCGCGCGCGGTGAGGAAGACGACGGCGATCACGGTCGCCGCCGCGAGGACGAACGCGCCGAGCGCGCGCCACGTGCGGGCGCGGCGCTCGCGCGGCGACGGCGCGGAGAAGGAGCCGTACGGCCCGACCCCGGCGAGGTGGAGCGGCGCCCCCGACGGCGCGGGATCGACGAAGCCGGGCGCGAACCCCGGCGGGAGCGGGCCGGGCTCGGCGCCGACAGGCGGCGGATCGAAGAGCAGCCCTTGCTCCAGCGGACCGGACGCCGCGCCGAGGGGCGGCGTGTCGAGGGGGAGACCGCGATCCGGGGAGCCCTGGACCACGGTGACGGGCGGCGGCGTGGGCGTCGTCGAGAGGTCCGCAGGCGACCTGCCAGCGCTCACGTTTCCCTTCATTTTGATACGCCTCCTCACATCGGGGACGTAGCGCTCGGCCTTCGCTGCCAGGCGCTGCTTCTGTTCGGTGAGCGCGTTGCACGTGCGGCGCCGCGCTGCGTTTCTGCTCCTGCCATGAGCCTGGAAGGCGCCGTGGCAGCGGGAGGATCGACCAGCACGGCCACAAGCTCAAGCGGCAACCGTGCCGTGCGCGCAGATTTAAGCGTGACCGTAATACGATGTGCCCTGCTGGATCACGCATGGGTGAGCCCGCCGGGCGGCGAAGCGGGGGAGCGAGAGCGATGTGCTCGTGGCGGCGCGGGTGAGGTGCGCGCCGTGAACAGAGCACGGCGGCGATGAAACGCGCACTTGCACCCCTCCCCGTCAGCCAGCAAGGTGCTCCGCGCTTGCTCCCCCGTGAGGCCCGCTTTCTGCTCGCAGCGACGCTGCTCCACGCTGCCATCCCGTGGGTCTCGCGGATCGCGGACCGCCCGACGCCGGCGCTCGTGGCCCGATCGAGCGGCGCTTACCCCGAGGTCGAGATCGAGGTGGAGCCCGTCGCGCCGCTCGCCCCGCGGCAGGACGAGCCGCGCGCTCCGGACGGGGCGCGGCCGCGCGAGGACGCGGCGCCGGCCCTCGCGCGGACGGCGCGCCGCGATCGCCGCGGGCCGGAGGCGCCCGCGCCGCCGGAGGCGCCGGTCGAGCCACGGGAGGGCCCCGCCGCGGCCCCGGCGCCGGCGCCGCCTTCCGAGTACGACGGGCCGCCGAGCGCCGAGGCGCCGCCGGGCGTGGCCGGGCTCGGCGGCGTTCCGGTGTGGCAGCTGCCCGGCGTGCTGCCGGACCGCGCGCCGCCGCCGCCGGCGCCGACCGCGCCCCCCGCGCAGCGCGAGGTGTCGATGGACAGGGGCGGCGAGGTGCTGCGCGAGGCGATGCGCGATCGGGACAAGACGCTGGGGCTGGATCTGCCCGCCGCCGGCACGGTCGCGTCCGTGGTGGCGGACGCGGTGCGCGCCGCCGAGACGCCCGAGACGGCGCGCGCGGTGTTCGAGGTGCAGCTGAGCGGCGCCGGCGCGGTGCTCGGGGTGCGCGCGCTGTCGTCGACGGCCGGAGCCGCCGCGCTCTGGGCGCGGGTGGCGCGCGAGGCGGCGGCGCAGCTCGCCGGGCGCGTCCTCGCGATGACCGCCGCGTTCGCCAAGGGCGCGAAGGTCTACGTGACGGTGAGCTCGTCGGTGAAGATGCCGAGCGGCGCCACGTCGGGCGGGATCCACCACCAGGGCGCGGGCTTCGGGTTCGACGTGGCCGACATCGGCGCGGGGCGCCACCGCCTGGTCCAGTCGAGCTTCCGCGTCGAGGCGATCGACTGAGGCGCGCGGGGGCGCGGGCGCTCGGCGGCCGGCGCGCGGGCGATCAGCGGGCCCGGCGCGCGGTCCAGCGCCGGTAGCGCGCGGCGCTCGCGGCAAGGCCGATCCCGAGCAGCCCGAGCAGGCTCAGCGCCGCGGGGACGCCGGCGAGCCACACGAGCGCCGGCGGCGAGGGGCGCGTCGGGCAGGCGCGCCGCGTGGCGAAGCGGCAGGCGTGGTGCTGCTCGAGCGCCTCGGCCGCGGCGCGGACCTCGGGCGCGTCCTCGGGCAGGCCGCGCAGGGCCGCCGAGGCCATCATGTAGGCGGCGGAGGCCGAGCGGTCGTGCGCCGGATCCGGCGGCACGCGGTCGCGCACGAGCTCGAGCAGCCGGGCGGCGCGCTGCGCGGGCGCCTGCTCGGCCAGCGCTCCGGCGAGGTGGCGGGCGAGCGCCTCATCGAACTGCAGGGCGCAGGCGACGGCGCGGTCTTCGCCGGGCGTGAGGTGGACCGTCTCGCCCGACGCCGTCTGGCGGGGCTCCGTGCCGGACACCGCGACCGGCCTGCGCAACGCGACCCGCGCCCCACGGACGCAGCGGGGGACCTTCGGGAGCTCGCGCAGGTGCACCGCGGCGTAGCGCTGGTACGCGACGCCGGCGATCGCGCCGAGCGAGAGCGCGAGCGCGAGGAGCGCGGCGATCCAGCGCGCGCCGACGCCGGGACGCGCGGCGCGCCCCTCGCTCGTATCCGGCGCGGCGCGCCCCTCGCGCGTATCCGGCGCAGCGCGCTCGTCGCTCGCATCCGCCGCGGCGCGCCCCTCGCCGGTCCCCGGCGCGGAGGAAGGCTCGCCGGCGGGCTCTCGAGACGACATGGCCGCGGGTATGGCCAGCCGCGACGACGCTGTCAATCGATGCGCCGTCAGGCAGGGGGCGCCGCGCCGGCGAGGCGCGCCACCTGCGTCCACGTGCGGGCCGCCTCCTCGTGCCCGGTCGCGGCCGCGAGCCTCGCCAGGAACTGCGCGCACGCCTGCTCGCCGCGGCGATCCGCGGCCTCGCGGGCCCGCGCCAGGGCGCTCAGCGCCTCGAGCAGGGCGCCCTCCGTGCGGCCCGCGGCGGCGAGCGCGATCCCGTAGGCGAGCAGCGCCCTCGCCTTCTGCGCGGGCGACGCCTCGGCCTCCGCCGCGCTCCGGAAGCGCCGCAGCGCCTCGTCCTTGGCGCCGCGCCCGAGCGAGATCAGCCCGGTCATGCGCTCCACCAGCTCCGGGTGCTCGCCGGTGCGGCGGAGCTCGTCCACGAGCCGCTCCAGCGTGCGGAGCTCGCCCTGCACGAGCGCCTGCTTGGCCAGCTCGGCGAGGCGGACCGCGATGTCGTTCATCGACAGGACGGGCGACTCCGAGGTCTTCGCGAGCGGATCGCCCGAGGCGTCGGCGAGCGGAAAGTCCTCCTCCAGCGGCGCCACGTCGGGGAAGCCCGCGGGCGCCACGTCCCGGGGCGCCGCCGCGCCCTCCGGCCGCGACGCGCGGGCAGCGCCGTCGCGCGCGCCGCCGCTCTCGACCGGCATCGTGGAGCCCCGCCGGCGCGCGGCGCTGTCGGCCGCCTCGCGCGACGCGTCGGCGGCGGAGCCATCCGAGCCGGGCGCGCCGCGCTGCGGATCCGGCGCGTCGCCGACCACCTCGATCGGCGTGCGGAAGGTGGGCGGCTGGCTCGAGGTGCTGTCCGGCGCCGCGTCGAGCCGGTGCTCCCTCGCGGTCTCCTGCTCGTCGGCGAACGCGAGCAGCTCGGCGGCCGACGACTCGAGCAGCGCGTCGCCGGCGGCGCGCGCGGCGCGCCCGGCGAGATCGGCCGCGGAGCGCCGGTCGCCCGCCTTCGCGGCGTGCCACGCGGCGTCGGCGAGGCCGAGCACCCCCGCGTGGTCCTCGACGACGCGCGCCGCGGCGAGGTGCCACGCGGAGCGCTCGCCCGGCGGGACGGCCGCGAGCAGGACGTCGCGCAGCGTGCGCGAGGAGAGCTTCAGCCAGCCCGGCTCCGGCCGGACGACCCAGCCGGCGCCGAGCAGCGCCGCCTGGACCGCGGCGACCTTCGGCGCGCCCGTGCCGTCGCACAGGGCCTCGATCGCCGACTCCGACGCGTCGCCGCCGAGCGTCGCCAGCGCGGTGAGGACCGTGCGCGGGCCGATCGGGAGCAGGCGCAGGCGGCCCTCGATCGCGCGGGACGCGGGCGGCGCCGCGAGCTCGGCCCCGGTCATGGTGCGCGCGGGCCCGCCCCGCCCGGCGCTGCGCCGGCGCGGCGCGACGCTCCTGCCGATCCAGCGCAGCGCGCCGCTCTCCAGCGCCTCGCAGATGAGCTCGCGCAGGGCCAGCGGGAAGGCCGGCGCGCGCGCGGCCCACCTCCGCGCGCCCGCGTCGTCGATGCAGCCGTCGAGGAGGCGGCGGACCAGCTCCTGGGCGCCCGCGGCGGAGAGCGGCCCCAGCGCGGCCGTCGCGGAGACGGTCATCGCGTTGAGCGGCGCGGGGAGCGGCTCCGAGCGCCCGAGCCGGACGACGGCGCGCAGGCCGCCGCCCATCTCGAGCGCGATCGCGAGCGCCTCGAGGCTCGCGGCGTCGACCTCGCCGGTGTCGTCGACCAGGATGAGGCCGGAGCGGGCGCCCTCCGGGGCGAGCCACGAGGCGACGACCTCGGCGGCGGTCCACGGCTCGACGCCCTCGCCGGCGATGAGCCGCGCGAGCGCGGGGCTCAGCCGATCCGGGAGCGAGGGCGCGCGGGCGCGGCCCTTCTCGGCGCGGACCGCCGCGCGCGCGAGGGCGCGGCGGAGCGCGCCGAACGGCTCGCGCGAGGCCCCGATCGGCGCGACGAAGAGGCTCCGCGACGGGGCGAGGACCCGGCTCAGCTCGAGGAGCAGCCGCGAGCCGCCGGCGCCGGGCTCGGCGCGGACGAGCGCGAGGGAGCCGGGGGGCACGGCGAGCGCGGCGAGCTCGCCGTCGCGGCCGATCAGCGGCGGCCGAGAGAGGCGCGCGACGCTCTCGGCGACCTGCCGGCGCAGCGGCTGCTGCGCGTCGAGGCGCAGGCCGCGCACCCGGCGCGCGCCGTCGACGCCGCGGTGGGCGCCGAGGGTCATGAGCTCGCCCGCGAGCACGGCGGACAGCGCGGGGTCGAGGAGCACGTCGCCCGGGAGGGCGATGCGGGCGAGCATGACGGCGACGAGCAGCGGCTGCCCCCACGAGAGCGCGGTGAAGCGCCCGGCCTCGCCGACGTACGTCATCTCCCCCTGCGCGATGCCGACCGCGAAGCGCGCGTCGGGGTGCACGGACGCGTCCTCGGCGGCGAGCGCGGCGAGCAGCACCGCCTCCTCGATGTCGTCCGGCGTGAACTCGAAGGAGAAGGTCTGCGCGCTCCAGGCGCACAGGGTGGCGCCGAGCGCCTCGGCGCGCTTCTTCAGCGCGAGCGCCCGCGCGAGGTAGCTCTCCTCGCCGCGCGCCGCGGCGCCCGCGTCGCGCGGCGCGCCCCGGTGGCGCGAGGGCGGCGCGGCCGCGCGCGCGGCGCCGCGGCGGCCGAGCGACGGCAGGACCGCGTCCGTGCTGTCCGGTCGCGAGAGGGCCGCAGTACCTCGAAAGGACACGACGATGCGCTCCGGCATTGGCGGCGAGTGTAGCGGGGCGCGGAGAGCGCGTGGGCGGTTCTTGGCGTGCGCGCGCCCGCCCCGCGGTACGATGGATCCTCGATGCGATCGCCCCCCGTGCGCGCTGCAAAGGCGCGCTCTCGCCGCGCGCGCGCCGCCGCGCTCGCCGCCGCGGCGCTCTCGGCGCTGCCCTCCCCTGCCGCCGCGAACGGCGTCTTTCCCTCCGCGGACCAGATCGTCTTCGACCCGGCGGACCCGGCGCGCGCCGTGGCCCGGATGACGTACGGCCTGCTGACCACGCGGGACGGGGGCGCGAGCTGGCACTGGATCTGCGAGGGCGCGGTCGGGTACGACGACACGGGCGGCGTCGCTCCGCCCATCGCGGCGGCGGAGGGCGGCAGGGTGCTCGCGGCGCTGAGCGACGGGATCGCGATCGGCGTCGAGGGCGGCTGCGCCTTCGCGCGCGCCGCCGAGCTCGAGGGAAAGGCGGTGCTCGATCTCTCGGTCCGGCAGGGCGACCCGTCGCACGTCGTCGCCGTCGTCGCGGGGCAAAGGCACGGCCTGTGGGCGTCGCGCGACGGCGGCGCGCGCTGGGCCAGCGCGGGGGCGCCCCTCCCGGCGGGCTTCCAGGCGCGGACCGTCGACGTCGCGCCCTCGGATCCGCGGCGCATCTACGTGAGCGGCCTCGCGACCGGAGGCGGCCCCGTCAAGGGGGAGCTCGCGCGCTCGGCCGACGGCGGAGAGACGTGGGAGATCTCGGTGGTGCCGGGGAGCACGACGTCGCGCGAGCCGTACATCGCGGGGGTCGATCCGCGCGACGCCGACGTGCTGTACGTGCGGATCGCGAGCGCGCCGGGGCGCCTGTTCGTCTCGAGGGACGGCGGCGCGACGTTCGAGCCGGTGTTCGACACGCAGGGGTTCGTGCGCGCGTTCGCGATCTCGCCGGACGGCGCGGAGGTGGCGGTGGGCAGCGACATCGACGGCGTCTTCCGCGCGCCCTCGTCGACGCTCTCGTTCGAGCGCGTCTCGAGCGTCGCGCCGCGCTGCTTCGCCTGGACGGAGGCGGGGCTCTACGCGTGCGCGAGCGAGTTCCTGGACGACTTCACGATCGGCCGCTCGCTCGACGGCGGCGCGACGTTCGAGCCGCTGCTCCGGCAGGCGTGCATCCGCGGCCCGCTCGACTGCGCGGCGAGCACCTCGGTCGGGGCGCTCTGCCCGCTCGACTGGCCGCGCATCGCGATGATGACGGGCCACGAGGGCTGCGCGCCGGACGCCGGCTCCCCCGCGGCCAGCAGCGGCGCGAGCGCCAGCGCGACCGGCGCCGGCGGAGCGACGGCGGCGAGCGGCGGGGGCGCGGCGAGCGGCGGTGGCGGCGCGGCGAGCGGCGCCGGGGGCACGGGCGGAGCGCCGGAGGTGTCCACCGGCGGGGCGCAGCCTGCCGGCGGGGCGCGGCCGAGCGACGGCGGCTGCGGCTGCCGCGCGGGCGGCGGGAGCGCGGGCTGGGCCGGCGCGCTCGCCGCGGCGTGCCTGGCGGCGGCCGCGGCGGCGCGGCGGCGGCGCGCTTAGCGCCGCCTGCCCCCTGTCCCGGTCGCCAGCTCCGGCGGCATCGGCTCGGTCGCCGCGTCCGGCGTGTCCTCGCGCCGCACCTGCCCTTCGGTCCGGACCTCGGCCTCCTCGCGGCGCACGGTCGCCCTCGCCTGCTCCTGCTCGCGGACGACCTCCTTGCTGATCCGCAGCTCTTCCTTCACCACGGGCCGCTTCGAGATCTCCACCTGCTCCTCGCGGACAGGGATGCTGATCGATCCCTCCTCGATCGTCGTGCCGGACGCGATCGGGCGCGCCTCGCTCGCGGGGACGCGCTCGACGTGCACGACCTCGCGCGCCACCGGCACGGTGACCTGCTTCTCCTCGGTCACGACCTCTTTCCTGACCTGGACCCGACCGACCTCCTGCACCGTCTTTCCGGCCGTGATCTCCTCCTCCACGAGCGGCACGCGGATCTCGTCGCTCGCCGCGATCGCGCTGTCGGCCCCGCGCTCCTGGTCGCGCGCCCCGGCGAGCTGGTCGCGGGCGTGCGCGAGGATGATGTCCCCGTCCCGGATGCCGAGCACCTCGTCGTAGCGCACGGCGTACTCCTTCGGGAAGAAGAAGCCCTTTTCGATCTCGAACGCGTCCACGTCGAGCCGCGTCACCTTGCCCAGCTTCTCGCCGTCCGAGCTCCGGACGACCATTCCACGCGCGATCTCCTGTTGCTTCACCATGGTCTACCCCCAACCCCGGAATCCTCCGGATCTGCATCGCCAACGGGCGCCGCCGGCGCGGGCCGCTCGGCTCCCCGCTGAGCGGCGCCCGCTCGGCCCATCGATCTCGGGCGGCCGCTCGCTCGCCCCGTCGCGGGTCGCGGCGCCCTCCGCTGTCCTTCCGCGCCATGCAGCCATGCAATCGCCATGCAATCGCAGCGTCGGCAGAGCGTCGGTGGTCCTGGCCTCGCCGTCGCTCCCGAGACCGACGTCGCCGGGAGCGCGCCGCCGCGCCCGTTCGGCTCCGTGCGCCGCGGTGACAGCGGCGCGAGGCGCCAGGTGTCAGGGAGCGATGACGACCCGCCGCGCCGCCGTCGCCGCGTCGCCGTTCGGGTCCTCCAAGGCGACCTCGACGTCGAGCGCTCGACCCCGGACGGCCTCGACCGAGAGGCCGCGATCCACCTGGAAGCGGATGCCGTAGATCTCGCAGCGGCCTTCGCCTGCGCGGCGCAGCGTGACGAGCGCGGTGAAGGGGAGCAGCTCGCGCTCGAGCTCGGGGAAGTAGCCCCCCACCCGCAGGCGCGAGCCCATCTGCCTGAGCCCGGTCACGCGCAGCGCGAGCCACACGTGGTGCCCCCCTTGAGGGCCCGCCTCGATCGGCACCACCTCGCCCTCGTCCAGGGGGGCAAACGCGCTCTCCCCCTGCCCGATCACGATCGCCGGCTCGCCCGACGAGGGCGTCTTGCACGCGTCCTTCGCCGAGGCGATCCACATCGGATCGTGGTCGTCGAGGGCGGACGGGGCGACGAAGGGATCGACGCATGCCCCCGCCGCGCAGGTCGTGCCGGCGGCGCAGGCCAGCCCGGAGCACGCCGCGTCGATCGAGACGGGCAGGAGCAAGCTTCGCCCGAAGGCGGCGCGGGTCGCCGTCGTCCGCGTCACGATGGGCGCCGCCTCGCCGTCGCGGAACGCCGCGATGGACAGCTCGATCTCGGCGCCGTCTCGCGCGCTCGCGATCGGGAGCTCCGCCGGGAGCGACAGATCGCCGCTGCCGTACGAGAGGCGCTCGGCGCGCGTGATGACGCCATCCACCTTCGTGGTGCTCTCGATCGCGTGGATCTCGAAGCCGATCGCCATGTCCGTCGTCAGGCCGGCCACCACGCGCGCGTCGGCCTCCTCGCCCCCGCAGGCCGAGGGGACGAGGGCGAGCAGCGCGAGCAGCGCCTGGGGGGCCGGCCGCATGACCACGCGGGGCCAATCAGCGCGACGCGCGCCTGCGCCGCCGCGCGAGCCAGCCTGCCGCCGCGGCGAGCGCGGCGAACGGCGCGGCCAGGGGGGCCTTGCTCCCCGGGCTCACGGCGCACATGCCGGCGGACAGATCCCCGGTCACGCCGTCGGGACCGATGGAGACCTCGGCCTTGGCCTCGACGGAGATGCCCTGCGCGAGCAGCGCTCGCACGCACGCCGGGACCTGCGATCCGGAGATGATGTACTTCCCCCCGCAGAAGAGCGCCCCGTCCCCGCTGCAGGAAGCATCGCAGTTCGCGCGGAACTCGTGCTCGCAGTCCTCGAAGATCTCGTCCTGGCAGGTGGTCTGGCAATCCATGTTGGCGTCGGCGGTGCACGAGCCGCCGCAGCACTCGATACAGTGCTGATAGCAGCCTCCATCCACCGTCACGCACTGGGCGTCGCACTCGCTGTCGCAGTTCGCGTCCCACGTCGCGGAGCACCTCCCGGGGTCGGCGGCGGCGGCGCACTCGGCGTCCCGCTCGGTGGTGCACTCGACGAAGCAGTTGTGGGAGCAGATGACGTTGACGCCCCTGTCGCAATCCGTCTGGCACTGTGTGGTGCAGCTGTCCGTGCAGGTCGCCTCCGCCGACAGGGAGCACTCCGTCTTGCAGACCGGCACGAGCTTCGTGGCGCACGCGGTCTCGTAGATACCGAGCTCGCTGCAGCTCGCGTCGCACTCGGCCGAGACGCGCACCTCGCAGCCCGAGAGCTCGTCGAAGCGGATGTTGCCGCACTCCTCGATCCCCGCGCGCGCTGGGAGAGCGGCCGAAAGACCCACGGCGATGCTCGCCAACCCAAGAATTCTGGATGCTCTCACGATGAACTCTCCTTCTTGAACGGCCGCAAACACAGGATGGTACACAGGGCAAATCTCGTCAGGGAAGCGCTATTTGCGCGGCTCGGGCCCGCGGCGTGGGGAGCGTCTCAGGGCGCGTCGGCGCGCGTCGGTGCGCGTCGGTTTCAGGACGCCTTCAGGACATCGGGCGCGCCTGTGAACGCCAGTTGATGGGCTCCATGTGAATGCCGGGCGACGGTTCGGCCATCCCGCGAGGCCGCCGCGGCGCGTTCTCCGACGCGGCGACCTCGCGGGAGGAGCGCGGAATCAATCGGCGGGCCAGGGGTTCGGCGGCTCGGCCGGCGTGTAGGGCTGCACGCTCGCCTCCGCCGTGATGAGGTTCTCGATGAACAGCTCGACGTAGCGCAGGTCGTCCTCGACGTCCGGGTCCGGGTGCTCCTCGAGCCACGCCTCGACGTTCGGGCGCAGCGCCTCGAGCGTGCGCCGCGCGGTGCGGGGGTCGGCGTCGGCGGCGAGCTGGGCGGCGAGCTTGAAGCCGGCGTAGAGGTTCAGCATCACGAAGCCCTTCTCGACGGTATCGCCGGAGAAATAGCCGCCCTCGGGCGGCGCATCGGGCGTGCTCGGCGCCTCGATCTCCACCTCTTGCGCGTGGATCTCGCCGGTCAGCGGGTGCCTCCACGACAGCGCGAGGGAGCCCACCGCGCGCGGGTCTTCGACGCCTTGCTGCTCGGGGTTCGGCACGAGCTCGATCAGGATGGCGCCGCCGCCGCCGCGCCGGCCGGAGCCGACGGGCTCCGCGGCGCTGGTCCGGCCGGCGAGGAAGAGGCTCGGGATGTTCACGGCCCCGCCGCGCTCGCCGCCCTGCCAGCCGTTCGTGCCGTAGACGCCGCGCACGACGTAGCCGTCGCCCACGGCGACGTCGAGCTCGACGTCGAGCGCCAGGGGCACGAGGAACGTCTTCACCTCCTCCGTGAAGACCTCCTCCACCGCCGTCGGGTCCTCGAGGAAGTAGAAGTTGCCCGCGCCGACCTGGCTGATCCCGCGCATCGCGTCGACGTCGAACTCGGCGCCGACGCCGACGGCCGTGACGCCGATCCCCATCTCCGCGTACCCGCGCGCGAGCGAGACGAGCCGCTCCGGGGAGGTGAGCCCCGCGGTGGCCACGCCGTCGGACAGGAAGATCACGCGGTTCTGCCAGCCCGGATCGAGGTGCCGCTCCGCGACCGCGAACGCGGTGAAGAGCCCCTCGTACAGGTTGGTCGACCCGGCCGCGACGAGCCCCTCGAACGCCTCGGCGAGCGCTTCTCGGTCCGAGCCCTCCGCGTGCTCCAGGACGACCTCGGCGGTGTTCGAGTAGCGGACGAGCGAGATCCGGTCGGTCGGCCCGAGCGCGTCGATCATCTCGACGAGCCCCGCCTTCAGGTAGTCGATCGGGTCGCCCGTCATCGAGGCGCTCGTGTCGACCGCGATGACGAGGTGCAGCGGCGGCCGCTCGAGCGCGCCGAGATCCACGGGCGAGTTCATCCCGACCTGGATGAGCGTGCAGGGCGAGCCGCTGATCATGTTGCCCATGATCCCGAGCAGGCCGTGCATGCACACGTCGTCGCCGCAGGTCGCGGCGGGGTAGTCGAGCTTGTGCTCGGCGAAGAAGCCGACGTCGTCGAGCGTGTCCGGCCCGGGGATCTCGCCGTCCTCGAGGATCTGGCGGAACAGGCCGAAGTCCTGCGAGCCGCCCTGGGAGACGCCCACGCTGCCCGGCGGGGTCCCCGGCGCGATCGGATCGGCGAAGCCGCCGGAGTCGCTCGCGTCGTCGCTGCTGCAGCCGAGCGCGCCGAGCGCCGCGGCGGCGCAGAGCGCGAGGAGAGGATGGATTCGAAGCTTCATGGCGTGACCTCCTAGGGCGCCGGCGCGGCGGCGATCCAGATCGACTCGAGCAGGCGGGGTTGATCGATGGGGGCGGTGAAGCAGTCCGCGTTGCGGACGGGCATGTCCTCGGCGCGCACGACGAGGAGCGTCTCGGCGCCCTCCGCGAGCGCGGCGCTCTCTCCGGCGCGCAGCGAGACGACGCCGGAGACGCCGTCGCCGAGGAGCGACACCTCGAGCGGCTCGACGAGGCTGCCGCACGCGTCGTGGAACCCGCGGCAGCCCTTGAGCGGGGTGAGCTCGGCCCGGAAATCGACCGGCGGCTGCCGGCCGATCATCGATCCGCGGGCGAGCACGTTGCCGCGCAGCACGAGCACGGCGTGCGTCTCGCTCTCGATGTGGATGCCGCGCGCGAACGCCCGCTCGTTCTCGGGGCGCTCCGGGTAGACGCCGCCGTCGATCTCGACCGGGCTCAGGTGGAGGAGGTCGCCCGCGCTGAACGGGATCGCCTCGGCGGGAGCGCAGAGGAAGAAGATCTCGCCGCGATCGAGCGCGAGGGCGTGGCACCCGTCCGGGGACGACATGATGCCGGTGAGGACCGCCGTCTCGGAGACGGGCACGGTCCAGTCGAGCCGGCTCCCTTTCACCGAGACGCCGCACGCCTCCGCGGGCAGCCGGCGCTCGGCGGGCGGCGCGTCGAACACCGCCGGGTGCTCGGCGAGCGCGAGCCGGGCCCCGTCGCGCTGCAGCGCGATCATCCGGCCGGGCAGCGAGTTGTCCGTCGTGGTGACGAGGAGATCCTCCGGGAATTGCTCCGCCGACCACGCGAGCAGCGTGAGCGGCAGCCCGTCGGCGTCGATCAGGTAGGCGTCGCACCCCGCGTTGTCGAGCGGGAGCGCGCGGCCGGGCGCGATGAGCCAGGTCTCGGCGTTCTCGAACAGATCGCGCGAGAGGGCCCCCTCCGGATCGGCGAGCATGACGCTGCAGTCGACCCGCGCCGACCCGCGGAGCCGGCGCACGCGGAGGAGCTGCTCGGTCTCGGTCGCGTTGCCGATCAGGAGCGACGCGACCTCCTGCGGCGGCGGCGGCGCCCACGGATCACACCCCGGGTCCTCGTCGCCGCCGCACGGCTCGTGCGGGGAGCTCGTGGCCACGCACGCGAGGCTGCCCGCCATCAGCGCGAGCCTTCGCGCGATCGGGCGCTGCGCGGGCTCGGGCCGCCGCGCGGCCTCGCCGAGCACGCGGTACGAGACGACGAGCATCGGAAGGGCGATGAGGTCGGTCGGGTCGACGGTGATGCGCCACGGGAGCGGCGTGAGCGCCATGAGCGCCTCGACCGCGCGGGCGGCCTCCGGAGCGAGCTTGATGGCCGAGAAGACAGCGCCCGTGGCGACGTGCGCCCCGAGGAAGCCGCGGCGCGAGGTGAGGCCGAGCAGCGAGGCGAGGACCGCGGGCGCGACCAGGAGACCCGCGAAGTCGCTGAGCTTTCCGGTCGCCCACCCGGGGAGCAGGCCAGACCCCTTGAGGGCGTGATCGTTCAGGACGAGGAGCGCCAGGGCTCCTATCCATAAAGGGTGAAGGAGCGATCGATACGAGCGCAGATCTCGAGGCATCGGGGCTGTCCTTCCGTGCGATGAGGGCCAGCACGGTGGCCAAGCAAGCGAACGAGGGGCTTGCCGAGGACCGGCCCAAAGCAAGGGCCATACCCTACAAAAATATTCATGAAATCAATCGCTTATGCGTCTACTCCCCGGCGCGCCCCCTGACGCGGATGTCAGGCAGCCGGGCTGCGCGCCGCGCGGCGCGGGCGCCGGGGCGCCCGGGGCCGCGGCCTCGGGTCGCGCCGACGGGCGAGCGTCGTCGGGGTGAGCTCGGGGAGCGACCGCGCCGGCGGCGGGGCGGCGGCGCAGCGCGGCGGGCGCGCGGAGAGCGGGGGAGTCCGGGTCAGGGCGTGAGGACGACCTTGACGCAGTCTTCGAGCTTCTTGTTGAAGACCTCGTAGCCATGCGGGGCGCGCGAGAGCGGCAGGCGGTGGGTGATGATGTCGTCCGCGCGGAGGTGGCCCTCCTGGATGTGCCGCATGATCTGATCGACGAAGTTGTGCGCCGGGGCCTGGCCGGCCCTCATCCTGAGGCCCTTGTCGAAGAACTGGCCCAGCGGGAAGTTGTCGTACGGCACGCCGTAGACGCCCACGATCGGCACGACCCCGCCGCGGCGCACGGCGCTGAAGGCGAGCTTCAGGGTCGATATCGTCCCGACCTGGCCGTGAAGCACGTTGGCGGCCTTCTCGAGGACGGTGCGGTGCGCCTCCATCCCGACCGCGTCGACGCACACGTCCGCGCCGCGCCCGTCCGTCATCGAGCGGATCGCCTCGACGACGTCGACCTTGTCGATGTTGATCGTCTCGGCCTGGGCGACGTCGCGGGCCTTCTTCAGGCGGTACTCCTCGCGATCGACGCCGATGACGCGCCCGGCGCCGCGCAGCCAGGCGATCTTCATGGTCGCGAGCCCGACCGGCCCGCACCCGAACACCGCGACCGTCTCTCCGCCCTTGAGCTCGGCCCACTCGATCGCCGTCCACCCGGTGGGCAGGACGTCGGTCGTGAAGAGGACCTGCTCGTCGGTGAGCCCCTCGGGCACCTTCCGCGGCCCGAAATCGGCGTACGGGACGCGCACGAGCTCGGCCTGCCCGCCGTCGTAACCGCCGTAGATATCCGTATACCCGAACAGGGCGCCGCCCTTGCTCTCGATCACGCCGCCCTCGGGGCCATAGTGCTTGGGGTTCGATCGCTCGCAGTGGCCCGGGAGCTCCGCCTGACAGAAGAAGCAGTGTCCGCACGCGATGGGGAACGGGACGATGACGCGATCACCCTTCTTCAGCTTCGTGACCTGCGGGCCGGTCTCCTCGACGACGCCCATGAACTCGTGGCCGAGCACCATGGGCCGCGCCTGCGGAAAGAAGCCGTTGTAGATATGGAGATCGGAGCCGCAGATCGCGGTCGCGGTGACGCGCACGATGGCGTCGGTGGGCTCTTTGATGCTGGGATCCGGAACGTCTTCGACGCGGACGTCGGAAGGTTTGTGGAAAACAAGCGCCTTCACGATGCCTCCTCCTCTGGTGAACCCTCGGTACAGGGCGATCGACGGCTCTACCCGGTCGAGCCCACGCACGAACAGCTGGACACGAGCGCTGGGTCGCATAAAGCGAGCCACGGCGGGAATGCGCGCCCGAGGACGGAATCTGGAGGGCTGCGGAGAATCCGAATGTGGCGCGGTGCCCCAGGGTGGCGCTTTGTCTCGGAGCCGCCCGGCGGCAGCGGGCCGGGCCGCCCGCCGCCCTCGTCGACGCCGCGCGCGCGCGGGCCGCCGTTCCTCCGCGACGCCGCTGGCCCCTTCGCCGGCGACGAGGTCTACTCGTCTCCGATGCTCCCCTCGTCCTCTTCCGGTTCCGGTTCCGGTCCCGGTTCCGCGCCGCTCCTCGGCGCGAGCTTCGTCCGCGAGCTCGAGGTCCTGCAGCGGCGGCTCGAGATCCGCGCCCGCTCCGGGGGCGCCGGCGAGCACCTCGCGCGGCGCCGCGGCGGATCGGCCGAGTTCAAGGAGCACCGGGCCTACGCGCCCGGCGACGACCTGCGGCGCATCGACTGGGCCGCCTACGCCCGCACCGGCGAGCCGGTGCTCAAGCTGTTCCGCGCCGAGGAGGACGTCATCGCCCGGCTCGTGTGCGACGCGTCGGCGTCGCTCGATTTCGGGGAGCCCACGAAGCTCGACGCCGCCCGGCGGCTCGCGGCCGCGGTCGGCTACATGTCGCTCGCGCGCTCCGAGCGCGCGCAGCTCTTCGTGGCGGGCGACGGCATCGCCCGCGAGCACGCGCCCGTGCGCGGGCGCGCCGGGCTGGCCGCGCTCCTCCGCGCGCTCGACGGCGTGAAGGCGGCCGGCGGGACGCACCTCGCCCGGGCCATCGACGCCGTCGTGCGGCGGAGCGCCCGGCCGGGCCTGCTCTGCGTCGTCTCCGATTTCTTCGATCCCGGCCCGGTCACCGCCGCGCTCGGCCGCGCGGCGCAGGCCGGCCACGACGTCGCGCTCCTCCAGGTCGTCGCCGCCGAGGAGCTCGCGCCGAGCTTCGAGGGGGACCTGACGCTCGAGGACGCCGAGACCGGGGCGCTCATCGACGTCACCATGGACGCCGCGGCCCTCTCCGCCTACGCGGCGCGCTTCGCCGGGCTCTGCGAGGCGCTGCGCGGCTGGGCTCGCCGGCACGGGGCGACGTACGTGCGGGCGCGGAGCGACGAGCCGCTCGAGGGCGCCGTCCGCCGCTTCGTCGCGAGGAGCGTCGACTGACGTGGCCGCGCCGCTCGCCCAGGCCTCCGCGGGGGCCCCGCTCGCGCTGCTCTCCCCGAGCGGCCTGTGGCTGCTCGCGCTGCTCGGCCCGCTCGTCCTCCTCTACATCCTCAAGATCAAGCGGAGCCGCCGCCGCGTCCCCTCGACGTGGCTCTGGGCCGCCGCGCAGCGCGACCTCATGGCGCGCGCGCCCTTCCGGAGGCTCCTCGCCCAGCTGCCGCTCCTTCTGCAGGCGCTCGCGCTCGCGCTGCTCGCGCTCGCCCTCGCCCGCCCCGCCTCGCGCGGGCGCGAGCTCACCGGCGATCACGTGGCGATCATCCTCGACGCGAGCGCCTCGATGTCCGCGGCCGCGCGGGGCCCGTCGGGCGAGGCGACGACGCGCATCGAGCTCGCCAAGCAGCTCGCCAGGGATCTCCTCTCCGGCCTCACCCCGGGCAGCGACGCGCTGATCCTCGAGGCGGGGCGCGACGCGCGGCTCGTCGCGGCGCTCGATCGCGATCTCGTCCGGCTCAGGGCGGCGATCGATCCCGTCGCCGCGCGCGACGTCGAGGGCGATCTCGGCGCCGCGGTCGCGCTCGCGGTCGACCGGCTCCGCCAGCTCGGCGGCGCCCGCCGGATCGTGGTGATCACCGACGGCAACCTGGCCCGCCCCGGCGCGCTGCGCGGGGTGTCGCTCCCGCTCGACGTCATCACCGTCGGCGACCCGATCGACAACGCCGCCATCGTCCGCGTCGACGTGCGCTCCGGCAGCGCCGGCAGCGCGAGCGGCGAGCCGCCGGAGGCCAGCGAGGAGGTGCAGGCCTTCCTCGTGGTCGCGAACTTCGGGGCGCAGCCGCGCGACGTCTACGTGACGATGCGGCAGGACAGCGCGCTCGACGTGCTCGGCTCGCGGCGCGTGCTGGTGAAGCCGGGCGAGCGCCTGCCGGTCGTGCTCACGTTCCGCCCGTCGCCCGGCGACTACCGCAAGGGGCTCGTCTTCGAGCTCTCGCCGCGCGACGCGATGCCGCTCGACGATGTCGCCTACGGCCGCGTGCCGGCCGGCGACAGGCTCCCGGTCTTCCTCGCGTCGGCCGGCGCGGGCCGGGGCGATCCGGGCGCGGGCGCGCAGCCGGGGGCGGGCGCGCAGCCGGGGACGGCGTCCGGCGGCTCCGCCTGGCTCGAGCGGGCGCTCGCGTCCGACCCGATGACCTCGGTCACCTCGGGCGGGCTCGCGGATCTCCTGGGCGCGCCCGGGCTCGATCCCGACACGTTCGTGGTGATCGACGGCGCCTGCCCGCCCGACCCGCCGGGCGGCGATCTGCTGATCGTGAACCCGCCGCCCGGGCGCTGCTTCGGCACGCTCGTCGGGCCGGCGCTCGAGCGCCCCACGCTCACGTCCTGGGACACGGCCGATCCGCGGCTGCGCTTCCTCACGCTGGACGGCGTGCACCTGCGCGCCGCCTCGTCCCTCACCCCGGAGGCGGCGGCGCGGGCGCTGATCCGCGCCCAGGAGGGCACGATCGCGACCGACATCTCCACCTCGTCGCGGACGGGCACGCTGCTCGGCTTCGACGTGGGCGAGAGCGACTGGCCGCTCAAGGCGTCCTTCGTGCTCTTCGTGCGCAACCTGCTCGAGCAGGCGCGGGCCCACCGCGCGCACGGCATCACCGGCCCGGCGCGCACCGGCGAGCCGCTGCGCGTGAGCGTCCCGGCGACGGCGCGGGACCTCCAGGCGATCGGCCCCGCCGGCAAGCGGCTCGACGTGGCGCAGCGCGCCGGCGTGGCGGTGGTCGCCGAGACGCCGCGCGCCGGGCTCTACCGCCTCGCCTGGCAGGGGCCGCAGGCGGGGTCGGTCGTCGTGCCGGCGAACCTCACGAGCGTCGCCGAGAGCGATCTCACGCCGAAGCCGCTCGTCGCGGAGGGCGGCGGCGAGGTCGCGGTCTCCAGCGCGGCGGGGGAGCCGGACGCCCACACCGAGTGGACCTGGCTCGTGGCGCTCGCGGCGCTCGCGTTCGTGGTGTTCGACGTCTGGTACTTCACGCGCGTGCCGCGGCGACTGCAGGGCACGACAGCGCTGCCGCCTGAAGCGACAGACGGGTCAAAAGTGGAAGAAAGAGCGAGAATTTAACGCAAAGGCGCAAAGGCGAGGAGCTATTTCTTGCGTCCTTGCAACGCAGCGGCGCGAAGGCGCATGGCGGCTCGCTCCCCGGCCCGACGTCCCGCGGGAGCCAGGCTCCTACCCGACCACCCTGGCTGATATGGTCTTGGTCTCGATATCGACCCACAACCGAGATCTTCGAGCCTCGAGCTCCTTCGCGTAGAAGATCTTCGGGTAGAGCTGACCGTTGAGCGTCACCCCTTGTTTGCAGGCGGCCGCGATGGCCGCCTTCGTCGCGGCGAACAACCTGGCCACGTTGGTCTTCCTGGCCAAAGGGCGGATCGTGACCTGCTCGAGATCCTCACCGCGCTGACGCGCGCCGGCGAACTCGAGCAGATCTGCGGCCTCACGGTCGACGAAGCTCCAGTCCTGCTCGCTCGCGGGCACCTTCCGCAGCGCCAGATACACAACCTCATAGCCGCCGCACAAGTACTCGTCAGCCGCGAGGGGGGTTGCTTCGACGACGGAGAGCGCCGCGCCATGATGAGCGGTCTCGAAACGCTGGAGCACGAGACGCGCCTTGTGAGGACGAGCGACGTCGGCGATCATCTGAAAGAGCATCGCTGTCGGAACAAACGCCTCTATCCTGGTCATGCGGTGTTCTAGGCCTCATCGTCCTCGCCGAGCCCCTCCCACCACTCGGCCAGGTCGATCTCCACGTCCTCGAACGGCGCCGCGCGCACCTTCTCGTCTTGACCGTGGAGCCCCAGCTCGATCCACCGCCCGTTCTCGAGCTGGCTGACCAGCAGCGTCCGCCGGACGGGATCCACGTACCAGAGGTGAGGCACGCCGATCTCAGCATAGAAGCGGCGCTTGACGAGGTTGTCGTAGCCCGCCGTGCGCGGCGAGAGGATCTCGCAGGCCCAGTCAGGAACGAGCCGGATGGGCTCCCCGGTCCGCGGGGGCCTCGGCATGCGCGCCCGGCGCCAGCCTGCGACATCGGGCGAGATCTCGGGCGCGCGATCGAGCTGGATGCCCGGCTCGGGGAGGATCCACCACCCGCCCGGTCCGCCCTTGCCTCGCTGGTAAGGGTTCTTCAGGTCGGCCGTGATCAGGCCCTCGATGTTCGCGTGAACGAAGCGCGGGCGTGGAAAGGCGTACAGCGTGCCGTCGATGATCTCGCCCCGCCAGTCGGGCGGAAGCTCGTCGAGGTCGGCGAGCGTGGCGGGCTGGACGAGTTTGTCGGCGAGGTTCATGCGCGACCTCTCGCGAGCATACCTCGCGGCGGCAGCGGTGGCTGGGCTCCCGAGAGCGCGGTACAGCCGAGCGAGCGCCGGCCGTCTGGCCGGAACGCCCGCCTTGACGGCGCGCCCGGCGCAGCGCCTACGCGCTTCGGCCAGGCGATGGCTCTGCTGCGGGAAGGCTCTGGAGGCAGGTGACAGCCTCGTCCCAGCGCAGGGCGCGACTCGGCTCGGCCTCGCGAAGCCACCGCCATTCCTCGCCCTCGTCCTGGGTGATGATCCGCGATGCAGCGTCGTCCTCCACGGGGGTTGCGTGCCGCGTTGGTATCGATCCAGAGGCGCACTTCAAGTGTCCTTGGAGGACGTGGCGAGGTCGAGCCATCCTCCGCGGTGCCGCGCTTCCGCCGGCCCGCAGCGCACTCACCACCGCCCGCCTCCGCCGAGCCCGGACCGCTCCTCAGCGTCCGCCGCCCTCACGGGCAAGCCGCCTGCTCCGCGTGAGGCCGCCCCCGGTGCAGCCGGTGCCCCCGGCGGCGCGACGACCACCGGCGGCTTGGCCGGCCGCGCTCTTCCAACCATGAAAGGCGTGGCGTTACGCCACAACTCACGGGCGCGCAGGCCTCCTCGCGCGGGAGCCACTCGCCCTCGAGCGACACGCCCCGCACGTCCTCCCGGACGCCCCGCGCCCTCAGCCACGCGGCGAGCGCCTCGCCGAGCTCGCGCATGCTCGACCAGCGCAGCGACGGCTCCTTCTGCAGCCCGCGCTCCACGATCGCCCAGAGATCCGCGTCGAGGCCGCACGCGTCGACCAGCGACGGCACCGCGTCCTGCAGGACCGCGCGCAGGCCGTCCAGCGCGTTCTTCGACGAGAACGGCGGCCGCCCCGAGAGCAGCTCGTACAGCATCGCGCAGAACGACCAGACGTCGGCCCGGCGATCGACGTCGGGGACGGCGAGCGCCTGCTCCGGCGGCATGTAGTCCGGGGTCCCGAACACCTCGAGGCCCCCCGTCGACTGCCCCTCCTCGCGCTCGGCGACGAGCTTCGCCACGCCGAAATCGACGACCTTCGGCTGCAGCCGGCCGCCGCCGCGGCGCACCAGCATCACGTTGTCCGGCTTGAGATCGCGGTGGACGACCCCCTTCTCGTGCACCGCGTGCATCGCGGCCGCGACCGGCAACAAGAGCGCGATCGCCCGCTCCGGCGCCATCCCCCCCTCGCGCGCCAGCACGCTCCTCAGCGACTCGCCCTCGATGAGCTCCATCACCAGGTACGGATCGCCCTCGGCCGTCTCGCCGAGGTCGAAGATCCGGACGATCTCCGCGTGGTTCAGCCTTCCTGCGGCGCGCGCCTCGCGGAGGAAATACTCGTTCAGCTCCGCCGACCGGAGCTCGGGCCGCATCAGCTTGATCGCGACCTCCGATCCGACCACGACGTTGGTCGCGACCCAGACCGTGCCCATCGCCCCCTCGCCGATCTTGCGCACCAGCCGGTACTTGCCCGCGACGAGATCCCCCTCCTGGTAGTGCACGCTGCACGGGGCCTCACCGAACCCCTCGTCGAGGTCCCATGAGCTGTCGTTCGAGGTGCTCCAGGCGTCCGTGGTCTCGATGCGCGACATGATCTCTCCTGCCCCCTGCTGCGCGGCCCCGCCGCACCGTGCCCGCGCTGAAGCAGACAACGTGCCATCTTTGACAAACATGGAAATGTGAACAGGCGGGGCCCAAATGCCGCCCGTAACCCGCTCGAAACCGACAGGGACGCCGCACGACTGCCCCGATGGGGCACTCGGCCACACCCGCCGAAGCGGCATCCCCGGAGCGCCGCAAAGATGATTTACTGCGGCACGACCGCATGCGGACCGAACGGAGGCCTCCCTGATCCCGGCGGCCGCGCTGCGCGCCTTGCCCCATGTCGCCACGCTGGCCGGCGCGCTCCTCTTCGCCGCGCTGCTCCGCCTCGCCCTCCGACAGGGCGCGCTCCGCCGCCCGATCCTGCTCGCCTGGATGCTCGCGGGCGCGCTTCCGGCGCTCTACGTGGGGCTTGTCTGGTGCGGGCTGCTCTCGGGCGCGCAGCTCCGGCTCGCGCGGCCCTGGGGCGCGCTGCTCGCGGCGGGCGCCACGTCGTTCGTCGCGCTCCGGTACCTCGCGCTCGCGCTCGCGTCGCCGTACGCCCGCAGGCAGGGAGCGTGGCGCACGCGATTCGGGGATCTCCTTACGCCCTTCGCGGCGTTCGCCGCGGCCATGGCCGTGGCCGGCCCAGAGATTGGCCGACCACTCGACCGGCTCACCGTCCTGCTCGCGATCGATCGCAGCCGCTCGATCGACCTCGTGCCGAACGCCGACAAGCGCGTCGCGCAGGAGCTCTCCGTCGCCGAGCTCGGCATGCGCGACGACGACCGGATCGCCACCATCGCGTTCGCCGCCGGCGCCGCCACCGAGGATCCGCCGCGCCCGCGCTCGCAGCTCCCCGCGCCGCAGCGGGTCGCGCTCGGCCGCGACGGGACGGACCTCGCCGCGGGCATCCGGCGCGCCCTCGCCGAGGTGCCGCCGGACTCCGCGGCGCGCGTCGTGCTGCTGACCGACGGGGTCGCCACCCGCGGCGACACGATGGCCGCGGCCGCGGCCGCCGTCGCCGCCGGCCTGCCGATCGACGTGCTCCCGCTGGAGCAGCGCCTGGTCCCCGACGTCCGCGTGGTCGCCCTCCGCGCGCCCGCGCGGGCCGACGAGGGCGAGGCGCTCGATCTGCGGCTCGTCACCTCGTCGCCGTCGCCGGCCGAGGTCGAGATCCGCCTGCGCCGCGACGGCGAGCTCATCGCCCGCGCCGACGCCTCGATCGCCGCCGGGGAGGACGTGCTGCGCATCCGCGAGAAGGCGCCGGGGCCGGGGCTGCACCGCTACGACGTCGAGGTCACCGCGAAGGATCCGCGGCTCGACGAGGCCGCCGAGGACAACGCGGCGAGCGCGTTCCTGCGCGTGCGCGGGGCGGCGGCCGCGCTCGTGCTGGAGGGCGACGCCGGGCAGGGCGCGTTCATCGCGCGGGCGCTCGCGGACGGCGCGTTCCGGGTGGACGAGGGGGGCCTCGACCGCGTCCCGACCGACCTCGGGGAGCTCGCCGGCTACGACGTGGTGGTGCTCAGCGACCTCCGCGCGGCGGACCTGTCGCCGAGCCAGATCGAGGCGCTCGCGAGCTACGTGCGCGACCTCGGCGGCGGCCTGATCCTGATGGGCGGCGACCGGAGCATGGGGCCGGGCGGCTACGCGCGGACGCCGCTCGAGGAGGTCTCCCCCGTCTCGTTCGACCTGAAGCAGGAGCGCCGGCGGGCGAGCCTGGCCGAGGTGATCGGCATCGACATCTCCGGCTCGATGGCGGCGAGCGCCGGCGCGCACACGAAGCTCGAGCTCGCCAACGAGGCCGCCGCGCGGTCGGCGTCGCTGCTCGGCCCCGGCGACCGGCTCGGCGTCGCGCACGTCGACACGGCGGTGCGGTGGAGCGTGCCGCTCGGGCCGGTGGCGGACAAGGCGGCGATCGACAGGGCGATCCGCGCGGTGGGGCCGGGCGGCGGCGGGATCTACGTCGACATCACGCTCGACGCGGCGTACCGGGCGCTCGACCGGGAGGCCACGAACCTGAAGCACGTGCTGCTCTTCGCCGACGGGTCGGACGCGGAGAACATGGGGCCGTGCCGCGCGATGGTGGGGGCGGCGATGCGCCGCGGGATCACGACGAGCGTCGTGGCGCTGGGCCAGGGCTCCGACGTGCCGGAGCTGGAGGCGCTGTCGCGCCTCGGCGGCGGCCGGTTCTACCTGGTGGAGGACGCGGGGCGGCTGCCGGCGGTGTTCACGCAGGAGACGATCCTCGCGGCGCGGAGCGCGATCGTGGAGGAGCCGTTCCAGGTGGCGCTGGGCGCGCCGTCGTCGATCACGGCCGGCGTGCCGTTCGGCGAGGCGCCGCCGCTCGGGGGTTACGTGGTGACGGTCCCGAAGGGCCGGTCGACGGTGCTGCTGTCCGGGCCGGAGGGGGATCCGGTGCTCGCGGCGTGGTCGGCGGGGCTCGGCCGGGCCGCGGCGTTCACGAGCGATCTGAAGGGCCGCTGGGGGGCGGCGTGGACGCGCTGGCCGGGCGCGGCGCGGATGATCGCGCAGGCGGCGCGCGACGTGGCGCGCAAGGCGGAGGATCCGCGCGTGCGGCTCGAGGCGGACGCGTCGGGGGGCGAGCTGTCGGTGCGGGCGAGCGTGATCGGCGACGATGGGCGGGCGCAGTCGTTCCGCCGGCTGGTCGTGCACGTGGCGGGGCCGGACGGCTTCGCGCGGGAGCTCCCGCTCGAGGCGACTGGCGCGGGGTCGTACACGGCGACGCTGCCGCTGTCGCGGCCGGGCACCTACGTGGCGGTGGCGCGGGACGAGCTGACGGGGGAGGCCGTGGGGACGACGGGGACGGCGATGACCGCGGGCGAGGAGCTGCGCCCGACGGGCAGCGATCTGTCGCTGCTCGGGCGGATCGCGGAGTTCACCGGGGGCAAGCGGCGCGACACGCTGGCGGGCATCTTCGAGGACCGGGCGGCGAGGCGGTTCGCGTACCGGGACGCGACGGCGGGGCTGGTCGGCCTGGCGGCGCTCGCGCTGCTGCTGGCGGTGGCGGCGCGGCGGCTCGCGCTGCCGGAGGCGGCGTGGGCGTGGGCCGCGCGGGCCGGGGAGCGGCTGCGGGCGCGGCGGTCGGGAGCGGCGGTGGAGGAGGCCAGCGCGGGCGAGACGGTGGGGGCGCTGCTGTCGGCGCGGGAGCGGGCGAGGACGGCGCGAGAGGGGGGGCAGGCGCGAGCGGCCGGGAGGGCGGCGGCGAGGTGGACGGCGCAACCTGGGTCGGCGGTGCAACCTGGGTCGGCCGCGGCGGTGCAACCTGGGTCGGCCGCGCAACCCGGGTCGGCGCCGCAACCTGGGTCGGCGCCGCAACCTGGGTCGGCGCCGCAACCTGGGTCGGCTGCGGCGCCTCGCTCCGCGCCGTCACAGGGAGCGCACCAGGCTCGGGCGCCAGGAGCGACGCCGGAAGGACGGCCGCTCACCGCCGCGGAGAAGATCCTGGCGCGCCGCCGCGGGCGCCAGTGACATGGCCTGTACTTCGGGCGCGCCATCGACACGTCTGGAACGCCGATGACGTTACAATCCCGCAACATCGATCCATGGGAAGCGTCGCGCAGACTCGCCTCGTGAGCTCTCGTCGGGGGCTCGACCCGCTCGTGAAGGCGGAGGGCGAGCGCACGCTCAGCGTCGGCGTGAAGGCGCTGCGGAGCGTGCTCGGAGCCGCAGAGGCTGCCGGGATCGACGCGAGCTCGATCGCCCGAGCGCACGGGCTCGCGCCGGAGGAGCTGCGCAACCCCGACTTCCGGCTCTCCTATCGCCGGTGGATCGCGCTCTGGGACGATGTCGTCGAGAGGGCCGGCGATCCGGGCGTCGGGCTCCGCGCCGCGGAGGCGCTCTCGATCGGCCACTGGGACGTGATGGACTTCGTCGTCGCGTCGAGCGACACGGTGGGCGACGCCTTCCAGAGGTTCTCGCGGCACTTCGCCGTCATCAGCACGGCCGTGCGCCATGTCCTTCAGGTCGATCGCAAGGAGGCCCGGCTCGTTCGGGAGCACGTCCCCGGCGCGGCCCCGCACCGGGTCGCGACCGAGTTCGGCTTCGCGAACATCGTCCTGCGCTTCCGCGCGCTCGCCGCCACACCATTGTCGCCTTCCTCGATCCAGTTCCGTCACCCGCGCTGCGCAGAGCTCGAGACGTACACCCGGATCTTCGCTTGTCCGATCCGATTTCGAGCGCCCGGCGACGCGATCGTCCTCCCGCGCGCGGCGCTCGCGACGCCGATGAAAGGGGCCGCCCCCGAGCTCTGCGCCGTCCTCGATCGCCACGCCGCCCTCCTCGTGCAAAAGCTCCCCCCCGCCCAGGCGAGCCTCGTGGAGCGCGCGCGGCACGCGCTCGCCCTCGAGCTGCACGGCGGCGCTCCCAGGCTGGCGACCGTGGCGAAGCGGCTCGGGCTGAGCGCGCGCACGCTGCAACGGCGCCTCTCGGAGGACGGCTTTCCCTTCCGAGCGCTCGTCGAGAAGACCCGCGAAGAGCTCGCGCTGCGCTATCTGGAGGATCCCGCCATCGGGCTCGCGGAGATCGGCGCGCTGGTGGGCTTCTCCGATGTGAGCGCGTTCTACAAGGCGTTCCGGCGGTGGACGGGGAGCACGCCGGGCCAGCTCCGCGACCGCTCCGTGGCGTAGCCGGAGGCGCCGCCGGACAATCGATTGGCGTGGCGGCACAATGCCGAGGGCGGCCCGGGTCCGTACGCTCCGGTCATGCGCTCCTTCGCCCGCCGCTCTTGTCTTGCGTGCCTCGTGCTCGCCTCGGGCTGTCTGGATCCGGACGCGCCTGGAAACCTCGTCCCGAGGACGGTGGCGGAGGACGACGCGCTCCCTCGCTTCACCCTCCGCGACGGCGCCCGCATTCACCTTCGCACGCAAGGGGACCCGAAGAACCCCACCCTCATCACGCTGCACGGCGGCCCTGGCGGCGACATGCGCGGCATGCTCGGCCTCGGCGCGCTCTCCGAGCGGTACTTCGTCGTCCACTGGGATCAGCGAGGCACCGGTCTCTCGGAGCGTGTCCCTTCATCGGACTTCACCGTCGAGACGTACGCGGCGGATCTCCACGAGCTCGTCCAGCGCTTCTCCCCCGACGCGCCGGTCACGCTGTTCGGGCATTCGTGGGGCGCCATGTACGCGGCCCTCTATATCCAGCGGCACCCCGACCGCGTCGGAGAGGCCGTCCTCAGCGAGCCGGGCTTCCTGAACGCGTCGATCGCGAACGAGACCGAGCTCTTCACGTTCGGCCTCACCGCCGAGGGGCTGAACGATCTCGGTTGGTCGGAATGGGCCATGAGCCCCGACGGAGACGCGCGCGCAGACTTCCTCCTGTCCTTGGGGCAGGGCTGGTCACAGCCAGGGTATTACGAAGACCCGGACGACCCCGACAACTTCAAAGCGTTCCGCCTGGGCGCGCGCGCGATGCGGGACCTGCAGGGCTCGGCGAAGACGGACGGAGCGTGGGACTTCGATTTCTCTTCGGGCCTCGATCGATTCTGCAAGCCGGTGACCCTGATCGGAACGACGATCAACACCGTCATCGGGTTCGAGCAACAAGAGCGCCGCCACGCCCCTCTGTTTTGCGACGTCGAGCTCGTCCGCGTCGAGGGCGCAGACCACGGCTGGGTGAACAAGCACCCCGATCGTGTCATGGAGGTCCTGCGCGCCCATCTCGGCGCCTACGAGGGGGCGAGATGAGGGCCGTCGCCCTCGCCGCGGCGATCGCCGCGACGGCGGTCTCCGCGGTCGCGTCGGCCGCGCCCATCAGCGGGTATCAAGGGGAGCGAGAGAACGCGACGCACGTCAATCTCGGCTGGAACTCCGCGCCCGCCCTGGAGCTCGCCTACGGGCGCGCGATCCCGATGGAACGGCTCGTGCGCCGCCTCGACCTCGAGATCGGGCTGACGCTGCCGGTCTTCCTCGTGACGGAGCTCGACTCTTTCCGTCTGGAGCCGGCGGCGCGCGCGATGCTCGTGCAGCGCGGCGGCTGGGGGCTCGCCGGGCGCCTGGGGCTGCCGGTGCAGACGGGCGACAACCAGACGTTCCAGTTCGTGAGCGTGGGCGCGCACCCCGGGCTCGCGGGCGGGTATTTCGAGCGCGGCTGGTTCATCGCGCTGGAGGTGGAGTACACGGCGATCCTGAGCACGTACATCGCGGCGAGCGATCGCGCGCGCGCGACCTACGCGGGCATTCGCGACGGCTTTTATGCGCCCGCGGGGGGCTACCTCGACGCGAGCCTCGCGTTCGGGTTGTCGATCGGCTCGAGCGTCGAGCTCGGGCTGCGCGCGGGCTATCGATCGACCCACGGCCTCGAGCCGCCCCCGCTCGTCCCCTTCCGCGCCGAAGTGGGCGTATCCTACGCGTTCGGAGCGCCGGCAGCGGCGCCGCCCCGAGCGATCGATCCGTAGCGAAGGCGATCGCGCGCTTCGGCCAGGTCGGCTGCCAGCAACTCCCCGAACGCCGCCAGCACCTCCCGGCGACTCCCCAGCAGCCCCGGGAGGCCTGCCGGCACCCGCTGGTACGGCTCCTCGGACCTGCTGGTGCGGCTCCTCGAACCTGCTGGTGCGGCTCCTCGGATCTGCTGGTACGGCTCCTCGGACCTGCTGGTGCGGCTCCTCGAACCTGCTGGTGCGGCTCCTCGGACCTGCTGGTGCGGCTCCTCGGACCTGCTGGTACGGCTCCTCGGACCTGCTGGTGCGGCTCCTCGGACCTGCTGGTACGGCTCCTCGGACCTGCTGGTGCGGCTCCCCGGACCTGCTGACACGATTCCTGGCCGTCTCGCCGCGTGCTGGCCGCGCTCCGGGCCCGCTGGCCGCGCTTCCGGCCCGCTGGCCGCGCTTCCGGCCCGCTGGGGTGCTCCGCAACTCCATTGTGACGTAGGATGGTGGCCTCCTTCGACCAGACCTGGTTTCACTCGGTCGGCAACATCGAATCTCAGCTAGGAGTCACCGTTGCCTTTTGATTGCAGCCTCGCCGCGGCCCGACCGCTCGCCGCTTCCCTCCTCCTCGTGGCCGGGTGCAACGCTCGTACACCGGGGAGCGGCGGCGATGCAGCGACCACCGACGCGAAACCACGGGGAACCCCGGCCTCGACGTCGGCCGCGCCGTCGTCCTCGAGGCCGGAGGCCCCGGCGGCAAGTCGGTCGAGCGGTGTCCCTCCCGCCGCGGACCGAGCGGCCTTCAGCCCGGTCACCCTCGAGACGATCCAGCGCGCGCAGCACAAGATCACCGAGGGCCACGCGGCCGGCGTGAACCTGCAGCCCTACTGCGAGCCGGAGGTTCAGGCGCCCGGCAGCACGAGCCCGGTCGGCGAGATGGCATGGCCAGAGCTCCGCGTGACCGACTACCAGCCGCTGCACGACCTGCTCTCGAACCACCCGTCGTTCATCGGGGTGGTCCCCGAGCGGAAGCGGCGGTCGATCGTCGTCGTCTTCGAGCCGGGCTTCCACGATTGGGCATCGATTCAGGCCCGGATCCCGGTTCCACGGCGCGTCCGGGTCGAGCTGCGTCCCGGCTGTCACACGCGGGAGCAGAGGGAGCTCGCGCAGCAAGCTCTCGAGGCGCTCAGGAGAGAGCCGGCGGTCGGCCCGGCGTTGCACGCATGGGCGCCCGATGCCTCGATCGCCGGCTTCCGTGTCTTCGTGCTGCGGGGAGACACGGCGACGGCGGCGCTCGTCGTCGAGCGGCTCGGCTCGATCGCGAACGTCTGGTTCAGCAGGCCCTTCGGGAAGCACTGAGCTCCCGCTGCTCGACCGGGGCGCGGACCGCCCGGACGTGACGCGCCCGGGCAAACGCGCGCGGCGCCGACCGAGGTGGATCAAGCGGCGACCCAGGAGCTGCGCGCTCTCTCCTGCGCGCTGAACGCCCCGCTCCAGGCTCACGTCATCTTCACGCCCAGCGGGCGCTACGCCGCCGTCCTGGAGTAGCCATCGCGGGCCATATCCACGACCACGTAGAACCCCTCAGGATCGCGGAGGTCCGGCGAGGAGCGCGAGGGGGGAGCGTATGGTCCTTCGCCGCCAGGACCGGCGCGGCCGGCGTCGCGTTCGCATCCGCGTCGGGCGGGTCCCGATTGTATGCCCGACAGAGCGTGGGCGAAATTGCTGCTGCCATGAGCAAGGTCACGGCGCTGGGGCTGGATACGGTCCACGAAGGTTCTGGACATCAGATGACCGGCATGGCCGTCAGCGTGTGCACGACGCCGGCGGCGCCCAGCCCGCTGCCGATTCCTTACCCCACGATGGGCACGGTGGCCGAAGGGGTCATCGACGCGCCGATGCGGACGAAGATCGAAGGGAAGAAGATCCTGACGGTCGGCGGGTGCATGAAGGCGTGTCACGGCAACGAGCCGGGCACGTTGAAGGAGACGTTGAGCCTCAACACGGGCGGTCCGTGCTTCCCGTGGCTCGGCGCGCCGAACGTGCTCGTCGAGCTGGGGATGGCCGGGATCACCGGCAGCATGGGGCAGATGAACAAGTCGGTCACCGCCGGCGCCGGGACGAGCGCGAGCGGGGCGGGGGGCGCCGGGGGCGGGGGCGGCGGCGGCGGCGGCGGCGGCGCGGGGGCGCCGGGCGGGAGGAAGCCGAGCACGCCGGGCGGCGGCGGGGGCGGCGGCGGCGGGAAGAGCCACAAGGGGGCGACGGCGGGCAAGTCGTCATCGCCGCCGGTGGACCAGTGCACGACCGAGGGGCACCCGGTCGACGTCACGGACGGCGCGGTGGTCGACGCGGCGACGGATATCGAGGTGGCGGGGGTGATCCCGCTCGTATGGGCGCGGCACTACCGCTCATCTCGGTACGAGGAGCGCGACGCGGCGCTCGGGCCGGGGTGGGCGTTTTCTTACGAGCAATGGATTGAGGAGGGAGAGCAGGTCCTCGCGCTGCGGGACGGCCAGGGGCGGTGGATCTGGTTCGAGAAGGTCGGGCTCGGAGAGCGCGCGTTCCACCGGCGCGAGCGGCTGGAGCTGCACCGAGACGGAGCGCGGGCGTACCGGGTGGTGGAGCTCGGGTCGCGGCAGGTGCGGGTGTTCGCGGCGGAGGGCGGATCGGCGAGGGCGCTGTTGCGCGCGATCCGGGATGCGCACGGCAACGAGATCCGGCTGGACTACGAGGGAGAGCGGCTCGTCCGGATCGTGGATACGGCGGGGCGGGAGCTCGGGGTGCGGTGGAAGGACGGGCGGATCACGCGCCTGGAGCTTTGGGCGGAGCGGCGGCTCTGGCAGTGGGTGGACTACCGGTACGACCGCGCGGGGTGCCTGATCGCGGCGGTCGATGCCGTGGGCGGCGTCGAGGCGTACGAGGTCGACGCGCGCTGCCGGATGACGGCGGCGACGCTGAAGAACGGCGAGCGGTTCTGGTACGCCTACGAGAATCCCCACGGGCACCGGTGCCGGAAGGCTGGAGGGCGGGACGGGCTCTACGAGGTGGAGCTCCGCCGCGACGAGCGGGCGAGGACGACCGAGGTCCGCGGCGAGGAGCCGCGGGTGTACACCTGGAACGCCGACGGCCTGGTCACGCGCGCGGCGCTGCCCGATGGGACGGTGCTGTGGGAGCGGGCGTACGACGGGGACGCGCTCCTCGTCGCCGAGGTCAACGGCGACGGCGAGGGCGTGCAGACCTGGCACGACGCCCGCGGGAATGTGGTCCGGGAGATGGATGCGCTCGGCAACGAGACGCGGTGGGAGCACGAGGGCGACCTCGTGGTGCGCGAGATCAGCCCCGAGGGGCTGGTAACCCAGGTGATGCGCGACGCACGCGGCGAGGTGAGCGCGGTGCTGTTGCCGACGGGCGAGGCGGTCTCGTTCGCGCGCGACGATCGCGGGCGGGTCACGGGCGTGTACGCGCACCGCGGTGGGCAGGACGGGCTGCTGTTCGGCTACGAGCACGACGCGCGGCACAACGTGATCGCCGAGATCGACGCGCGCGGCGCGCGGACGACGTACGCGCACGACGGGGTGGGGAGGCCCGTGTCGAAGACTGACGCGCTGGGGCGGACGACGCGCGTGACGTACGACCCGATGGGGCGGCCGATCCGCATGGATCGGCCCGACGGGACGAGGGCTGTTGCGACCTACGATCGCATGGGCAACCCGGTGCGGCTCGTCGACGCGCTGGGGCAGACCACGCAGCTCGCCTACCAGGGCACGGGCGTGCTGGCGCAGGTCGTCGAGCCGGGCGGGGGCGTGTGGCGCTTCGAATATACGAGCAAGGAGCGGCTGCACGTCATCACCAACCCCAAGGGCGAGAAGTACGTCTTCGGCTACGACGATGCAGGAAGGGTGACGCGGGAAGAGACGTTCGACGGCCGCAAGCTCCGCTATGGCTACAGGAGCTCGGGGCGGCTCGGGCGCATCGAGCTCGCGGCCGACCGGACCTGGTGGCGCAACCTGTTCTACGACCGCGCGGGCAACCTCACCGGCGACGAGACGCCCGACGGGGCGATCCGCTACGCGCGCGACCGGATGGGGCGGCTGCTCGGGGCCGCGCTCGAGGAGGCGAGCGGGCTGCGCGTCGAGACGTGGTTCGAGCGCGACGGGCTCGGGCGCGTGGTGTGCGAGCGGCAGGGCGACAAGGCGGTGCGCTACGCCTACGACGCGCGCGGCCGGCGCATCGAGCGCGTCATGCCGAACGGGGCGAGGACGAGGTATGCCTACGACGCGCTCGACGCGCTGAGCGCCGTCGAGCACGACGGGCACCGCGTCGCGATCGAACGCGACGTGCTCGGGCGCGAGGTCCAGCGGACGAGCGGCGCGCCGCGCGACGGCGACGCGGCCGGAGAGGTGGCGGCGATCGCGGTGCGGAGCAGCTACGACGCGATGGACCGGCTCATCGAGCAGCGCGCGACCGCGCCGGCGCCGGGCGTGCCCAAGGTGCTCGTCGCGCGGCAGTGGCTGTACGACGCGCGCGGTCGTGTCGAGCGCATCGACGACGCGCGCTGGGGCGCGACCGCGTACCGCTACGACCGCGTCGACCGGCTGCTGTCCGCGCAGCGGGGGACCGTGCGCGAGGTGTTCGCCTACGACCCGGCCGGCTCGATCACGCGCATGCTCGAGGAGCTCGCGGGCAACGACGATCTGGGGCCGCTCGCGCCGGCGACGCGGGCGCAGCAGCCCCAGGGCTGGACGCAGCCGTCGTGGAAGCTCGAGCCCGGCGGCGTGCTGCGCAGGACCGAGACCGCGGCCTACGAGGTCGATGCGCGCGGGCGCCGCACCGCCAAGGTCGAGCTGGCGCGCTACCGCGAGAACCACCCGAGCGGCGGCGCCGCGACCGAGCAGGACATGACCCGCTACGTCTGGGACTGCCGCGACAGGCTCAGGGAGGTGCGCCTGCCCGATGGCACCGCGTCATCATGACCTATGACGCCTTCGGAAGGCGCGTGAGCAAGGAGGTGCTCCGTGAGGCCGTCGTCGGTCTGCCGCGCAGGGTCGAGTTCGTCTGGGATGGCGATGTGCTGGCGGCCGACGTCGACAACGAGCACGGAGCGCGGACGTTCGTCCACGCGCCGGGGACCTTCGTGCCGCTGCTCCAGCAGCAGGACGGGCGCGTGCTCACCTACGTCAACGACCACCTCGGCACGCCCAAGGAGCTGCTCGACCCGCGCGGGCTCGTCGCCTGGTCGGCAGCCCACTCCGCCTGGGGCAAGATCACCGACGTCTGGCGCGATCCGATCAGCGTCCTCAACCACAGGACCACCGTCGAGTCGCCGTTCAGGCTGCTCGGGCAGTACGCCGATGACGAGACGGGGCTCTGCTATACGAGGTTCAGGTTCTTCGATCCCGAGACCGGCGGCTGGTGCAGCCCGGATCCGCTCGGGATCCATGGCGGAAGGAATCTATTTGGCTTCGATGGAAGCCCATCAACCGTCGTGGATGCCCTCGGTCTTGCTACCGACGAAAAGCCGTGCCAAAAAGCTCAGACGACGGTCCCGACAGACCTGCATGCGTTTGGGAACAAGGCGACACCACGACCACCGCGCATCGAAGGGCATAACACGAAGCCAGGGCAGAAGGCTGACATGGTCCCCGACGCAAACAAGATGCTACAGCCGGACGTCACACAGGGAGCGTCGACATTCGCCGACCCCTCCCAGGCGCCGATCACCGGCCATTACCACACACTTCCAGCCGGCACAAAGCTCCCCCAAGGATTGGGAGTGGTCGCCGACGGCAAAGACGTCGGCGGCACGCACGCAAGGACGCATCACACCATCGTCGCTACCGAACCGATGACACCAACGGAGTTCGAGAGCAAATACAACAGCTTGCCGTGGAGCTACGGGGGAAAGAAATGACAAGCTCAAAACTCGCAGAGCAGGAAGCGCTCTGGCGTAACCTCGCTGAAGCACATCACGCATTCATCCAGGCTCGACGAGCCTTGCTCACACAGGCGGATTCCATCGTTGAGCTGGTTCGCTCAGCCTTGAGTAGGCCATCCGATCGAGCCCTGGCAGTCGACGTATTCCGCTGCCTCTCCGAGGAAGATCAGAAGAAACTCTTCCCCGACCTGCTCGCATTAAGCTGCTACGCGCATGGTCTATCTGGTGAAGCGATACAGCTCCTCATGCTATTACCTCGCGACTGGGTCACCCAGAACATCGAAGCCCACGCGGAGAATATACTTCGAGATGCCACGTACGAAGAGTACCGCATGTTGATACAAGTCTACGCGCAGCTGAGCCCGGCTCTCGCCAGAAAGCTTGCAGAGCGCGCCGCGCAAAGCAATGACGATGACATCAAAGAGGCTGGAGAGGATTACCTCGCGCAGGGAGCTGGAGGCGTGGTCGGAACCTCGTAGGCTCGACCGAGTACTCGGACACCGGACTTCAGCGCGGCGCTGCTGCCGGCGGGCGAGGTGGTCTCGTTCGCGCGCGACGAGCGCGGGCGCGTCACGGGCGAGCAGCGCCGAGGGGGTGGCAGGGCGAGTCGCCTCGGCCAGCGCTGCCCGAGCGTGTCGACCTGGTCACGTGAGCACGCGCTTGCGCACGATAGACGAGCAGTGGGACGGAAGACGACAGACGAAGGCGGTCGCCCCGCGAGGCGCTATGCGAGCGCTCCGTCGTTGCCGGTGCGCGCGTGCTCCGGCGCCCTCGGGTGCCCGGGCGGGAGCCCGAGGCGCTGCCGCACCTGCGCGAGGCCGACGCCCACGCCCCCGGCCGCGAGCGCGACCGGCCACGGCTTCCCGGTCGTCTGCCCGATGAACGCGCGCACCCGCCCCACGTCCTCGAGGACCGGCGTGAGCTGCGCCGGATCGTTGAAGTTGTTCACGAAGGCGTTCGCGAGCGCCTGCGGTCGGCTCGCGTTGTCGGCCCGCCCGTCGCTGCCGTACTGGGCGAAGAGGAGGTGGAATATCCCCGCGGACGCTCCGGAGAGGAGGAGGTTGTTGAACCGGTCGGTGGGCCCGCCGTGCCGCGCGTAGAAGCGATCGAAGGTGCGCGTCATCCATTCGGCGTCGAAGGGGCGATCGCCGTGCTGCACGACGCACTCGATCAGGTTGCGCGCCATCTTGTTGCCGCTGTTGGCGCCCTGGCCGCCGATCGGGTCGAGCGACATCGCCGTGTCGCCCAGCGGCGTCACGATGCGGCCGGAGGGCAGCCGCCCCACGGGCTTGCGCACCGCCGGGACGACCCGGCCTTTCTGCCATCCATGCTTGTCCGACAGCTCGGCTGTCCTGAACCATTCGTAGTCCCAGGGGATGAGCTCCTTCACCAGCTCCTTCGTGATCGCGACGATCTCCTCGCCCGTCGTGGCGCCCTGGAACCGGTCGAACGCCCCTCCGGCCACCGCCTCGACGATGCAGTTCCAGCTCGGTCCCACGTCCTTGTGGTAGTAGGGCACCCAGAACGCCTCCCCGAGGCCCGCGAACAGGTTGAACTTGACGGGAATCAGCGGGACGCCGTCGAACCCGAGCTTCGGGCCCGTCACGCAGATCATGACGAGGTTGCGCTGCGCTTCCGTGTGGACGCTGCGCGCCGGGTCGCGCTCGAACAGGTTGCACAGGTCGCCTCGTCCCGCTGCGACGATGGTGAGATCGTTCTCCGCCGCGATGGCGTCGAGCCGCGGGATGGTGACCGGCTCGATCGCGATCTTGCCCCCGCGCCGCTCGAGCTCGAGCATCCACCGGTGGCTCTGGAGCCGGAGATCGATCGCCCTGAAGGGCCGCTCCAGGCGCCCTGCCAACGTCAGGAGGCGGTTGCCCGGCGCGGGGCACGCGGTCAGCTGGACGCCCTCGCCCGGGGGCGCGGCGTCCTCCCAGAAGGCGAGGCCGAGCTCGCGCTCGAGCTGGAGCGCCCTGTCGAACCGGGCGGCGCTGCCGGTCGGCTTCGATTCGTGGAGCCACTGCTCGGGTGTCCGATCCGAGTAGAGCGTCACGCCGTAGCCGGCCTTCACCAGGCCGTGCGCCGCGAGCAAGCCAGCCTGTCCAGACCCCACGATAGCGATCTTGCGCATGAGGAAACCCCCGGGTTGGGTTGGTCTGCGCTCGTCTCACGACGACGCGCGCCGAGCCGTCCGAGTCGGTTCGCCGTCAGGGGCACCGGAGGCGTCGCGAGCAAGGGAAGCCCAGTCAAAGGAGACCGTATCACCTCGGCCAGGAGCGCCGGAAGCCTCCTACGAGGTGCTGGACGACCGACGACCGGAGAGGCCCCCCTCGGAGAGAGCCCTCGGGGGGGAGGGGGTGTCGCGCGGGGGGCCGAGGGGGAGGGCCCCACGAACCCGAGCGCCGGCCCGCATCGCAGCGGGTCGCCCATGGACTCGGCACCTCCGCACAGGAGGCCATAGCCACCACAAGGCGCGAGTTCGTGGGAGGGCCCCCCTCGGCCCCCCGCGCGACACCCCCTCCCCCCGAGGGCTCCGTTGCAGCGCGCGGAGGCCGCCCTGGACCGAGCCCGCCCTGGACCGAGCCCGCCCGCCGGTTGCGAGGCGCAGCGCCTTGGAGTAGCGTCCGCGCCGCCGCAGGGCCGGGCGACGCCGATCGCCCCGCCCGAGCGGACGAGCCGGGCCTCGTGTGCGCGCCCCGGCTCGCGCGGCCCCCCTCGCGCACTGGACGCGCACTGGAGACGAGAATGGCCCGAGGCTCGACAACCACGCACCGCGAATCGGACGCCGCCGAGTCGCTCATCGGAAGGGGCTCCCGCATCCGCGGGCGCGTCCACGGCGACGGCTCGCTCCGGGTCGAGGGCAGCGTCGAGGGGAACATCCAGCTGACCGGCGATCTCGAGATCGAGGACGGAGCGTCGGTCACCGGGGACGTCGAGGCGAGCTCGCTCGTCGTCGCCGGACAGCTCACGGGAGACGTGACGTCGCGCGGCCCCGTCACCATCCGGGCGACCGCGCAGTACGCCGGGAACGTGGGCGGCAGCGAGGTGATCCTCGAGGAAGGCGCGGCGTTCGCCGGCCGCATCGAGGCGGAGTTCGACCTGCCGGCCGAGCTCTCGGAGCGGACCGGCGGGCGCGCGCAGAGCCCCCGGCGCGAACCGGCGGGGCGGTAGCGCGCGTTGACGGACGGAGAACCGCGCCGCGACGGCGCGACGAGGAGCACGAACGTGGCGGGTACGATCATCGGAAACGGGCTCACGATCGAGGGCGAGATCACCTCCGACGACGAGGTGATCGTCGCCGGGACGGTGCGCGGCAAGCTCACCGTCGAGGGGCCTCTCACCATCGACGCAGGGGCGCTGGTCGAAGCGGACATCGGGGCGGCGTCGCTCCAGGTGGGCGGCAACGTGACCGGCAACGTCACGGCGGCCGACCGCGTGGACCTCCTCGCGGGCGGTCGCCTCGTCGGCGACGTGAAGGCGTCGCGGCTGACCATCGCGGACGGAGCCTCGTTCAAGGGCAACGTCGACATGGACGTGTAGCCGATGGCCGCCCAGTCCTCGATCGGGCCGACGACGGCCATCCGCGGCAACGTGCAGGGCGACGGGGATCTCGAGATCCTCGGCCGCGTCGAGGGGAGCGTCGTCATGACCGGCGACGTGACCATCGGCGAAGGCGCGCTCATCCAGAGCGACGTGCGGGGGCGGCGCGTGGTCGTCCGCGGCGCGGTCGCCGGGAACATCTCCGGCGAGGAGGCCGTGATCCTCGAGCCCGGCGCGCGCGTCGTCGGCGACCTCGGCGCGCCGCAGATCGGCATCCACGCCGGCGCGCTGGTGCGCGGCAACGTCACCACCGGCGCGCCGCTCGCCGCGACGCCCGCCCCGGTCCGGGCCGCCGCCCCGGCAGCTGCGCCGCGTGCCGCGGCCGCCCCCGCGGCGGCGCGGCCGGCGCGGGCGCCCGCGGAGCGCGCGCCGGCGCCTGCCGCGCGGCCCGCGGCCCGCCCCGCGCCGGCGCCCGCGCGCCCCGCGCCCGCGGCCCGCCCGGCCCCGGTCGAGGCGAGGCCCGCGCCCGCGCCCGAGCCGCGCCTCGCGGCGGCGCAGGACGAGGATGAGGCCGATCTGTCGGCCGCCTCCGCGAACGGCGAGGGCGACGAGGCCGACGCGGCCGAGGGCGCCGGCGGCCCGCCGCCGCCCGTCGTCCCCGCGCTCCGGAAGGGGGCCGCGAAGGCGTCGCTCCGCAAGCGGGGCGGGCGGTGAGCGCCGCCGGCACGTCCGAGCGGGAGCGGCTCGTCGCGCTGCTGCGCGAGCGATCGTTCGAGCAGAAGCGCGTCGTCCTCGCGTCCGGCCGCGAGAGCGACTTCTTCATCGACTGCAAGCAGTCGGTGCTGACGGCCGAGGGCCACGCCCTCGTCGGCGCGCTGATGTTCGAGGCGCTCGACGCGCTCCCCCGGTGCGAGGCCGTCGCCGGCGTCGAGCTCGGCGGCTGCCCCCTCGCGAGCGCGGTGTCGCTCACGAGCTTCCTGCGCGGCCGCCCCCTCCCCGCGCTGTACGTGCGCAAGGAGGTCAAGGACCACGGCTCGCGCCGCCTGGTCGAGGGCGATCGCGGGCTCGCGCCCGGGATGCCCGTCGCGATCCTCGAGGACGTGATCACGACGGGCGGCTCGACGCTGAAGGCGGTCGAGAAGCTGCGCACCGCGGGCGCCTCGGTGGTCGGCGTGATCGCCCTGGTCGACCGCCTCGAGGGCGGCGCCGAGGCGATCCGCGCGGCGGGGCTGCCGCTCGTCGCGATCTGCACGCGCCGCGATTTCATCCCCGACAGCCCGCTCGGCTGAAGCGGGCGGCCCGCCCGGCGAGGCGGCGCGCAGCGGCGCCGCCTGCGGCGCTGCTCTGCCGCCTGCGCCTGCGGCGCTGCTCCGCCGCCTGCGCCCGCGGCGCTACTCCGCCGCCTGCGCCTGCGGCGCTGCTCTGCCGCCTCGGCCTGCGGCGCTACTCCGCCGCCTTCGCCTGCGGCTCGCCGAGGAGCGGGTAGCCGAGCGCCTCGCGCTGCGCGAGGTACGTCTCGGCGACCGCCCGCGCCAGCGCGCGGACCCGGCCGATGTAGCGCTGCCGCTCGGTCACGCTGATCGCGCCGCGCGCGTCGAGCACGTTGAAGCGGTGCGCCGCCTTCACCACGAAATCGTACGCCGGCAGCACGAGCGCCTTCCTCGGATCGATCGCCGCCCCCTTCGCCGCCGGATCCGCGCCCCGGGTGAGCAGCCGCTTCACCTCGGCCTCGCACACGTCGAACGCGGCGAAGTGCTCGGGGATGTCGGCCTCCTCGAAGTTGTAGGTCGACCACTCCCACTCGGCGCGCTGGTAGAGGTCGCCGTAGCGCACGATCTTCCCGCCGCTGTCCGAGTAGACGACGTCGTAGATGCTGTCCTTGTCCTGCAGGTACATCGCGATCCGCTCGAGGCCGTACGTGAGCTCGCCGGACACGGGGCGGCAGTCGATCCCGCCGATCTGCTGGAAGTAGGTGAACTGCGAGATCTCGAGCCCGTCGATCCACACCTGCCAGCCGAGCCCCCACGCCCCGAGGGTCGGCGACTCCCAGTCGTCCTCGAGGAACCGGACGTCGTGCTCGAGCGGGTTCGTGCCGATCGCCCGCAGCGACTCCAGGTAGAGGTCCTGGATGTCGATCGGGCTCGGCTTGAGGATCACCTGGAACTGGTGAAACTGCTGCATCCGGTTCGGGTTCTCCCCGTAGCGACCGTCCGCGGGCCGCCGGGAAGGCTCGACGAAGGCCACATTCCAGGGCTCGGGGCCGAGCGCGCGCAGGAACGTCGCCGGGTTGAAGGTGCCAGCGCCGACCTCCGAGTTGTACGGCTGCACGACGAGACAGCCGCGATCGGCCCAGAACTTCTGCAGGGTGAGAATGAGGTCTTGGAAGGTCATGGTGGGAGGGCCGGTTCTTAGCCTGGATCGCCCGCGCAGGCGACGCCCCGCGAAGGATCGCCCGCACCGTCCCCCCGAGAGGCGGCGCTCGGTCCGCCGGCGCGGCGCGCCGAACGCCGCGCCGGTGGACCGCCGCCGCCGGTCGCCCCTCCGGGCGTAACCCCGTCGAGGACGGCCCCGCCTCGGGCCACGCCGGCCCACCCCGGCCCACGCCGGCCCGCCTCGACCCGCGCCGATCCGCGGGGCGCCGCCCGCGCGGTCCTGCCGGCCGCTTGCGCTTGCCCGGCGCGTGGCGTAGCTTCCGGCGCGTTGTATGGGGTCCCATGCATCTCCAGCGGCGCGGCGGAAGACCGCCGCGCGGCAGGCCCAGGGCGGGCCGGACGCGCAGCGGGTCATGGACGCGATCCGCGCCATCGTGCAGCGCCTGCGCGTCTCCTCGCGCGCCTGCGAGCGGCAGCTCGGCCTGAGCAGCGCGCAGCTGTTCGTGCTGCAGCAGCTCGATCAGGCGGCCGCCGCGTCGGTCGCCGAGCTCGCGCAGCGCACGCTCACCCACCAGAGCTCGGTCTCGGTCGTGGTGACGCGCCTCGCCGAGCGCGGGCTGGTCGCCCGGCGCGCCTCGCCGGAGGACGCGCGCCGGACCGAGATCTCGCTCACCCCCGCCGGCCGCGCGCTGCTCCGCCGCGCGCCGCGCACCGTGCAGGCCGAGCTCGTCGCCGCCGTGGACCGCCTGCCGGAGGACGAGCGCCGCGGGCTCGCGCAGAGCCTCACCACCCTCGCCCGGGCGCTCGGCGCCGGCGACGAGGCCCCACCCCTGTTCTTCGAGGGCGAAGACGCCCTCGCCGGCGCCGCGGCGGCAGACCGCGAGGAGAGCTGACATGTCCAGCGTGCACGCCCCAAATACCGCGGCCGGCGAGAGCATCCCGGTCGCCCCCTCCATGAGCCCGACCCTCGAGGACCTCCGCGTCCCCGCCCCGGGCGCCGCCGTCGACCGGCGGGTCGTCCTCGTGAGCGGCCTCGCGATCGCGATCGCCGGCGCCGCGTTCCTCGCGGCGGAGCTGCTCACCGCGCTCATCGCCGTCATCACGAACCTCGCGTTCTTCGGCCGGCTCTCCGCCGCGCCCGCCTCCCCCGCCGATCACCACGCGGGCGCGCTCGTGCTCGTCATCCCGATCGCCGGCGCGCTCGTCGTCGGCCTCATGGCGCGCTTCGGCTCCCAGGCGATCCGCGGCCACGGGATCCCGGAGGCGATGGAGCAGGTGCTCTTCAACCAGAGCCGCATCCCGCCGCGGATGACGCTGCTCAAGCCGCTCTCCGCGGCGATCGCGATCGGCACCGGCGGGCCGTTCGGCGCGGAGGGGCCGATCATCGCGACCGGCGGGGCGCTCGGCTCGCTGGTCGGGCAGCTGCTCCGGATCACCGCGGACGAGCGCAAGACGCTGCTCGCCGCGGGCGCGGCGGCGGGCATGTCCGCGACGTTCGGCAGCCCGGTGGCGGCGGTGCTGCTCGCGATCGAGCTCCTGCTGTTCGAGTACCGCCCGCGCTCGGTGATCCCCGTCGCCCTCGCCGCCGCCACGGCGGCCGCCGCGCGCCTCGCCGCCGGCGCGACCGCGCCGGCGTTCGAGATGGCGGCCGTGGCGCCCTCCACCGGCCCCGCGCTCGCCTTCTACATCGTGCTCGGCGCGGCGCTCGGCGTCGCGGCGATGGGCGCGACCCGCGCCATCTACGCGATCGAGGAGGCGTTCGAGCGGCTGCCGCTGCACTGGATGTGGTGGCCCGCGATCGGCGCCGTCGCGATCGGCGCGGTGGGCTACGTCGCGCCGCAGACGCTCGGCGTGGGCTACGACAACATCGACGACATCCTGAGCGGCCGCCTCGCGCTCGCCGCGCTCGTGTCGCTCTCGGTGCTGAAGTTCGTCTCCTGGTCGATCGCGCTCGGCAGCGGCACCTCGGGCGGGACGCTCGCGCCGCTCTTCACCATCGGCGGCGGGCTCGGCGCGATCCTCGGCCTCGGCGCCGCCGCGCTCTTTCCCTGGCTCGGCGTGGACGCGCGCGTCGCCGCGCTCGTCGGGATGGCGGCGATCTTCGCGGGCGCCTCCCGGGCGCTCCTCGCCTCGGTCGTCTTCGCCTTCGAGACGACCCGGCAGCCGATGGGGCTCTTGCCCCTGCTCGGCGGCTGCAGCGCGGCGTTCCTCGTCTCGAGCCTGCTGATGCGGCACTCCATCATGACCGAGAAGCTCGCCCGCCGCGGCGCGCCCGTGATGGTCGAGTACGCGGCCGACCACCTGGCGCAGATCCTCGTGCGCGACGTCGCCTCCCGCCCGGCCGTGACGCTCGCCGCCGACGACACGGTCGAGGCCGCCCGCGCCTTCCTGCTGTCGCGGGCGGAGGGCTCGCGCCACCAGGGCTTCCCCGTCGTGGACAGCGGCGGCGAGCTCGTCGGCGTGATCACCCAGCGCGATCTGCTCACCGACCAGCCCGGCGCGCTCTCGGTCCGCGACCTCCTCCGGCGCCCGCCCGCGGTGGTGTTCGAGGACAGCTCCCTCCGCGAGGCCGCCGATCACATGGTCACCGAGGGGGTGGGCAGGCTCCCGGTCGTGTCCAGGGAGGCGCCGCGCAAGGTGATCGGGGTGCTGACGCGCAGCGACCTGCTCGACGCGCACCGGAGCCGGATCGAGGCCGGGCAGCGCCGCGAGCTGGCGTTCGCCGCCGCGAGGCGGTTCGGCGACCGCGCCGCCGTCGCTGATCTGGCGGCCGACGGCTCTGCCGGGCGCAGCTAGCGGCGAGGGCCGCGCTAGTCGACGAAGTACTCGCGGTCGCCCGCGAGGCCCTGCTCGAGCGCGGCCATGCCCTTCGAGACGTCGAGCTTCACGCCCTCGCGCTGGAAGCTCATGCCCATCGCGTAGAGCGTCTTGAACAGGTTGTGCGAGCGGCACTGCTCGCCCATCTGCCCGACGCGCACGATGTTGAGGCCGAAGGCGCCGGAGATCTCGACGCGGAAGGCCTTGGTCATGTACTCGCGGATCCGGGCGCTGTCGACGCCGCTCGGCAGCTTGATGGCGAGCACGCTGTTGAGGCGCACGTCCTTCGACGCGAACAGCTCGAGCCCCATCGCCTCGAGGCCCGCCTGCATCGCCAGCGAGCTCATCTCGTGGCGGCGGAACCGCCGCTCGAGCGTCTCCTCGCAGACGAGGCGCAGCGCCTCGTGCAGCGCGAGCACGCCGGGCACCGGCGCGGTGTAGTGGTATTGCTGGTAGCCCCAGAACCGCTGCGCGCGCGTGGCGTCGTAGCACCAGTGCGGGCGCGGCGAGGGGCGCTCCTCGACCGTCTTCCACGCGTCCTGCGAGAACGCGCAGGCCGACACGCCCGGGATCGACGACAGCGCCTTCTGCCCGCCGACGATGCCGACGTCGATGCCCCACTCGTCCATGTGCACCGGCATGGCCGTGAGCGTGACCACCGCGTCGACGATCGTGAGCGCGCCCTGCGACTTCGCGAGCTTGCAGATCTCCGGCAGCTCCACCATGCGGACGCCGCAGGACGTCTCGCCGTGCGCCATCGTGACCACGTCGTAGCGCTGCTTCTTCATCGCCTCGCGCGCGTCGGCGAGCGTCACGGGCCGGCCGGGCGGCCCCTCGAGGAAGGTGACGTCGGCGCCCACGCCGAGCGCCATCTCGCCGAGGCGGCCGCTGAACGTCCCCACCTTCAGGCAGAGGACTTTGCGCCCGGGCCAGCACAGGTTCGAGACGGCCATCTCCATCGCCGCGGACGCGGGCCCGGCGATGCCGATGATCTTGTCGCTGCGCGTCTGGAACGCGTAGGCCGCCATGTACTTCACGTTCTGGATGACGCGATCCATGGTCGGGCCGAGGTGATTGATGATGACCCCGTTCGCCTGCGCCACCGCCTGCGGGATCGGCACCGGACCGGCGCCCATGAGGAGCAGCGGCTCGGACGGCAGGATCGCGGCGAGGGGCGTGATCGGCGGGGGCAGGATGGAAAACGACATGGCCAGGACCTTGGGCGAGAGCGCGGAGCGCGCTAGCAAGCCCAATGCATCCTGCGGCGTCAAGCGCTACCGGGCAAGTTGGCGGGGCCCGCGGCGGCCCCGGACATGGCGCGGGACGGCCTGAGAGCGCGCCGGACGCCGGGCCGACGCGCCATCTCGCGCCACCTTCATTCCGTTCCGTCCCGGGACTCCCGGGGGCCGGTTCGCGGGCTGCCGGCCCGAAGGGACCCGGCTCGTCGCACGGCCCTGGGGGGCGAGCCATGCGACGAGCGAGGCCCCCTCCAGCCTGCCGAGGAGGCCCTGCTCGTCGCACGGCCCTGGGGGGGCGAGCCATGCGACGAACAGGGCCCCCTCTGGCCTGCCGCGAGGAGGGAGGAGAGCGCCGCGGCGCTCGAGCCCGAGATCGAGCTCATGCACAGCGGCGCCTCATCCCCCGCTCCTCGTGCGGTCGGCCAAGGCGATCCCCGACGTCACGGGGCGCGGCAGCGGAGCGAGAGCTCCTCCTCGTCGCGCCCTGAGACGGTATCGGGCGTAGCGCCTCACGAGAGGGTCAATCGACCCTTTCATACCACCGAGCGGCGGCGCGAGATCGCCTGATAGGCGGCCGTGAGCAGGATGGCGCCGATCAGGGACATGAAGAACCCGGCCGGCTCACCCTCGCGGTACATGAAGAGCATGCGGCCGAGCAGCCCGCCGACGAACGAGCCGACGACGCCGATGATCATCGAGACGACCCACCCGCCAGGCTCACGCCCCGGGACGATAAGGCGCGCCAGAGCACCGACGACGAGGCCAAACAGGAGAAAGAGAATGAACGACATGATGAACCTCCCAGAGTGGAGCGAAGCGCTCCTGGTTGCTATGCAGTCTGTTCAGCAAGCGCCGCGCCATGCCGTGGAGTCCGGCCTCTCCACAGGCCATCAGGCGAGCTGAACGGCCTGGACAGCGGCGCCGGGTCACCTTTCCATCGCGAAATCCGACCGCGGCGGGGAATGCGCCCTGGAGAGCCGGGACGGTCGGATCAGGTCGTGAGATCGCTCGCGTCGCGGCGTCGTGGCGGATTGCCTCAGACGGGCTGAAAAGCAGAGAGCGGGCGAGGTAGCCTGCCCCAATCGCCGCCACGACCTCGACGATGCGCCCCGGCGCGGGGGGTGGCGCAGCGGTTGCTATCTCCAGAGGGCAATGGCGCGCCGCAGAAAGGCTCTGCGGGCGTTCACCCCGAGGAGGGTACGATGAGCAACGAGAGCGATCGGAATGAAGGGGCCGCCGAGGAGATGGGCGGCAAGCTCAAGAAGGGCCTCGGCAAGCTGCTCGGCGACGAGCAGATGGAGGCGGAGGGCCGCGCCAAGGAGCTCAAAGGAAGGGTCCAGCAAGAGGACGCCAAGGCGGATGAGCGCGCGCGGGGCGCGCTCGAGGAGGCCGCCGGCGCCATCAAGAACCGGGTCGGGAAGCTCGTCGACAACGAGCAGATGGCGGCCGAAGGAAAGGCCAAGGAGCTCCGGGGAGAGAACCGGCAGAAGGCCAATCAGTAGGGTGCGCGCCCCGCTCGCCCGCGCGAGAAGGCGCGAAAGCGCCCGCTCGACGGGAGCCCGGCCCTCCCCGGCCGGGCTCCTGCGCGGCCTCGCGCCGTCACACCTCGTTCGCCGAGACGCCGTGCCGCTGGAGGAGCTCGCGCAGGTGGCTCCGGTCCATCCGCGCCGCGCGCGCGGCGCGCGACAGATTGCCGCCGTTCGCGCGCACCAGGGCCGCGAGGTACGTCCGCTCCCAGCGCGCCACGGCGCGCTCCTTCGCCTCGCGGAACGACAGGCTGAGATCGTCGTCCCGGAGCGCCTCGACCGCCGGGGCGCCGCCTTCCTTCTCCCCCGCCATCACCGCCTCGCGGAACAGCGCCGGATCGATCATCAGCACCGCGCGCTCCACCGCGCCGCGCAGCTCGCGGACGTTGCCCGGCCAGTCCTGGCGCATGAACGCCTCCAGCAGCTCGCCCGGCGGGCTCTGGTCCGGCCCCTGCGCGAGCTGCCGGTAGAAGTGCGCCGTGAGCAGCGCGATGTCGTCCGGGCGCTCGCGCAGCGCCGGGACGCGGAGGCGGACGATGTTCAGCCGGTAATAGAGATCCGACCGGAAATTCCCGCGGTTCACCTCCTGGCGGAGGTCGCGGTTGGTCGTCGCGATGACCCGGATGTCGAGCTTGATCGGCTCGATCGTGCCGATGCGCCGGATCTGCCGCTCCTCGAGCACGCGCAGGAGCTTCGGCTGCATGTCGAGCGGGAGCTCGCCCATCTCGTCGAGCAGCACGGTGCCGCCCCGCGCCGCCTCGAAGGCGCCGGCGCGCGCCGCCTGCGCGCCCGTGAACGCGCCCTTCGCGTGGCCGAAGAGCTCCGCCTCGATCAGGGTCGGCGGGATGGAGCCGCAGTCGATCACGACGAACGGCCCGCCCGCGCGCGGGCTGTTCTCGTGGATCGCCTCGGCGAGCAGGCCCTTGCCCGTGCCCGTCTCGCCCTCGATGAGCACCGTCGAGTCCGACGCGGCGATCCGCGGCAGCGCCGCGAAGATGCGGCGCATCCCGGTGCTCTGCCCGAGCACCCGGCCGTACCGGTCCTCGTCGCCGAGCGGCTCGCGGATCTCCTCGGCGAGCGGCTCGAAGCGGAGCGTCGACTGCCCGAGGCCGAGCGTGGCGCCCGGCTGGAGGTAGGCCGCCTCGACGCGGAAGCCGGAGAGCGTCGTGCCGTTCTTGCTGCCGAGATCGCGGAGCAAGAAGCCCCGCGGGGTGACGGTGATCACGCAATGGTGCCGCGAGACGGCCCGGTCGCTCAGGATGAGCTGATTGCCGGGCGCCGTGCCGATCACGAACTCCGTGGCGTCCGACACCTGGGACGACCCGGCGTCGGGGCCGTTCGTCACCTGCACGCGGAAGCGGCTGAACGCGATCTCTTTGGAGCGGACCTTGAGGAGCGCCGTCTCGGCGCTCGGGTGAACCTTCGGCTCGGAGCCCATCGCGCCAGCCTACCACGACGGTGCCGCGCATGGCCGGGGCTGGCCGGCTCTCTCCCCTCTCTCCCCTATCGCCCCTCCATGTTCCCTCCATCTTGCCCCCATTGCGCGGCGCCCTACACAGGTGCGGCGTGAGCCCGGCCAGCCCAGGCGCGCCGCGCGGCGCGGGCGCGGACGTCCTCGTCGTCGGCGCCGGCTTCGGCGGCCTCGGGGCGGCGCTCTCGCTCGCCGAGCGGGGGGCGAAGGTGGTCCTGTGCGAGGCGCTCCGGTACCCCGGCGGCTGCGCCAGCACCTTCGAGCGCGGCGGCTACCGCTTCGAGGCGGGGGCGACGCTGTTCTCCGGGCTCGCCCCGGAGCAGCTGTTCGGCCGGTGGATCGCGCGCCACGGCCTCGACGTCGCGGTCGACTGGATCGACCCCCTCGTCGAGCTGCGGACGCCCACGCTCCGCCTCCCGATCGGCCGCGACCGCGAGGCGCTCGTCGCCGCCCTCGCGGGCCTGCCGGGCGCCCCGGCGGCCGGCGTCCGCGCCTTCTTCGCGTACCAGGCGCGCATCGCCGACACGCTCTGGGCGCTGTTCGACGACCCCGCCCTGCTGCCGCCGCTCGGCGCGGGCGCGCTCGTGCGCCACGCGGCCAGCACCCCGCGCTACGCCGCGCTGCTGCCGGCGGTCGGCCGGCCGCTCGAGGGCGTGCTCGCGCGGTTCGGCGTCGCGGGCTTCGCCCCGCTCCGGCACTACCTCGACGGGCTCTGCCAGATCACGGTGCAGTGCGGGGTCGCCGAGGCCGAGGCGCCGTTCGCGATGGCGGCGATGGACTACTACTTTCGCGGCACGGGCCACGTCCGCGGCGGCATCGGCGCGCTCGCGTGGGCGCTCGTCCGGGCGGTCGAGCGGCTCGGCGGCGAGGTGCGCATGGCGACCCGGGTGCGCTCGCTCGAGCCGGGCCCCGAGGGGTTCCGCGCCGGGACGCGCTCGGGCGAGATCCGCGCGCGCCACGTCATCGCGAACCTGCTCCCGCAGGACCTCCGCGCGCTGCTCGGCGCCGCCCCGGGCGCGCTGCCGCGGCTCGATCGGCTGGCGCGCGACGTCGACGAGGGCGGCTGGGGCGCGGCGATGCTCTACCTCGTGGCGCGCGCGCCCGACGGCGCCTCGCCCGCGGCGCACCACCTCGAGCTGGTGCAGGACCCGGGCGCGCCGTTCATCGAGGGCAACCACCTGTTCGTGTCCGCGAGCGGCGCCGCCGACGAGGGCCGCGCGCCGCCGGGGCACCGCACGATCACGGTGTCGACGCACGTCCCGCTCGCGAAGCTCCGCGCGCTCCCGCCCGGTCGGCAGGGCGAGTACATCGGCGCGATCCAGGCGCGGATGCGCGAGGGGCTCGCGGCGCTCGCGCCCGAGTGGAGCGCGAACGTCGTGCACGCGCTGACGGCGTCGCCGCGGACGTTCGCGCGCTTCACCGGGCGCGCGGGCGGCGCCGTCGGCGGCGTGCCGCGGCGCGCGGGGCTCGGGCACTACCTGTCGGTGTGGCCGCGCCCGGTGCAGGACGGGCTCTGGATGGTGGGCGACTCGGTGTTTCCCGGGCAGAGCACCCTGGCGGCGGCGATCGGCGGCGCGCGCACCGCGGAGAGCGTCGCGCGCCGCCTCGGGCGCGCGGGCGGGGGCTGAGCGGCGCCGGGCACACGAGGGCTCCGGCGCGCGCGCGGGGGACCGCGCCCTGGCTCGCTCAGCGCGAGGCCGCCAAGAGCTCCGCGTCGCGCGCCTCGGCGCCGGGCCCGAGCGGCTGGCCGTAGGAGAACTCGACGTAGTTGCCGTCCGGGTCCTTGAGCGCGCAGAAATACGCCACCGGATACGGCAGCTCCTTGGGCGGCCAGACGAGGTGCTCCCGGCCGCGGCGCGCGATCTCGTCCACGGCGTCGCGGCTCTCGAGCGCAAACCCGAAATGGCTCATGTCCTCCGGCGCCTGCGGCGCGCGCCGGCCGCCCTCGATCATCACCAGGACGAACGCCCGCTCCTTCCCCGCCTCGGCGAGCCAGGCGACGCGCGTGCCGGCGTCGTTGCGCTCGTGAACCACCTTGAGCCCGCAGAACTCGCGATAAAAGGCGATCGTCGCGTCGAGATCGCTCACGTGGAGCGCGACGTGGGTCATCAGCGGTTTCATGGTAAACTCTCCTGCTTTTCTCTCCCGACAGACTACCAGGCGAACGGACACGGCAGCAGCAGAGGCCGCTCCCCCGATCGCTCGATGAGGGGTCCCCGCCCTAGGCGGGCTCAAACGCCTTGCTCGCCGCGTACCCGCGCGCGGCGGACCGGATCTTCTCGATCTGCGCCGAGTCGAAGGAGACGGGCGCCCCGGTGCGCGTGTAGCTCATCACGTTGTCGTCGACGCCGCTGTGCCCGAGCCCGAAGAAGTGCCCGAGCTCGTGGGCGAGGACGGTGGGCCGCGCGTTCGCCGCGACGATGACGCAGCGGCGCTCCGGCGTCGCCCGGTTCCGCCAGTGCACGCCCATCCGGAAGCGCCGCGGATCGTCGACGTCGCGCAGCGACGCGACCACCATCACGTTGATCCGGCGCGCCTCGATGGCCGCGGCGAGCGCGTCCCGGTCGGCACGCGTCTCGATCCGCGAAAAGCGCGGGGCGAGCGCGCGCGAGCCGACCTTGCGCAGCGCCACGCCGGCGGGCTCGAACAGCCGGACCGCCTCGGCGATCTGCGCGTCGATCCAGGCGTCGTCGCGCACCGGCTGCCCCGCCGCCTCCTCCGCCACGGCGATCGACAGGGGAAATGCCGGGAGCGGCGCGGGCGCGCGCCCCGCGGCGCGGGCCAGGCCCGGGGCGAGCGCGCCGGCGAAGGATAGACCGGCTGCGGCGAGCGCGACGCGGCGGGAGATCATGGATAATACCCTATCTCATCGACCGCCCGACGATCGCGAAAACGCTTGTGAGCCACCGCGCTGCGCCGGCACGCGAGGCGATGGTGCGCGGCCCGCCGCGGCCGCTTGCTCCCCTTGTCGCTGCGGCGCGCGGCGGGTAAGAGGTTTCCCCATGATGCGAGGCGCGCTCAGCGATATCACGAGGGCCGTCGGCCACACGCCGATCGTCAAGCTGAACCGGGTGACCGAGGGGCTCCAGAGCGACATCTACGTCAAGTGCGAGTACCTGAACCCGGGCGGCAGCCACAAGGATCGGGTCGCGCTGAACATGATCCGCGACGCCGAGGCGAGCGGGCTCAAGCCGGGCGGGACGATCGTCGAGGCGACCAGCGGCAACACGGGCGCCGCCCTCGCCATGGTCGCCGCCATCCGCGGATACAAGTGCGTCTTCGTCATGCCAGACAAGATGTCGCAGGAGAAGATCGCGACCCTGCGCGCCTACGGCGCCCGCGTCGTGGTCTGTCCCACCGCCGTCGAGCCCGACGATCCGCGCAGCTATTACCAGGTCGCGAAGCGCATCGCCGACGAGACGCCGAACTGCTTTTACGCGAACCAGTACCACAACCCGTCGAACCCCGAGGCCCACGTCGGCTCCACCGGCCCCGAGATCTGGGAGCAGTGCGGGGACGAGCTCGACGTCTTCGTCGCCGGCATGGGGACGGGCGGCACCATCAGCGGCGTCGGCAAGGTCCTCAAGCAGCGGAGGCCGGACATCAAGATGGTCGGCGTCGATCCGGTCGGCTCGCTCTATTACGACTACGTGAAGACCCAGCGGATCACGAAGCCTTTCGCCTACAAGGTCGAGGGGATCGGCGAGGATTTCTTCCCGAGCACGATGAACCTCGAGATCATCGACGAGATCGTCCGGGTCGACGACAAGGAATGCTTCCTCATGACCCGGGATCTCGTGCGGCTCGAGGGCCTCTTCGTGGGCGGCTCCGCGGGCGCGGCGGTCGCCGGCGCGATCAAGTATGCGCGGCAGAGCGGGAAGAAGGAGAACATCCTCGTCCTCTTGCCCGACGGCGCGTCCAAGTACATCTCGAAGATCTTCAACGACGACTGGATGCGCGAGAACGGCTTCCTCGAGGAGGACAAGGGGCTCGGGACGGTGCGCGATCTGCTCGCCGTCAAGCCGAGCGGCGCGGTGGTCACCGCCGACGCGAACGCGCGGGTCCGCGAGGTCATCGACATGATGAAATCGCACGGGATAAGCCAGCTCCCGGTCACCGAGCGCGGCAAGCTGCGCGGGATGGTCCACGAGATCGACCTCTTGCGGCACCTCGTGGAGGGGAGCGGCACGCTCGACTCGAGCATCGGCGGGCTCGTCGAGAGCGACTATGCGACCGTGACGCCGGCGACGAAGGTCGAGCTCCTGAAGGGCGTCCTGAGCGACGCGAAGATCGCGCTCGTCGTCGGCGAGGAGACGGTGCTCGGCGTCGTGTCCAAGATCGACCTCATCGATTATCTTGCCCGCAAGGCGACGCCGGCGCTCGGCTGAGCGGCTTTACAGGACAGGAAAGGGACACCGCGGTGACACACGACCTCGAGACGGTGCGGCGCGCGCTGCACGACCATATCGTGAACGAGATCCTGCTGCGCAAGGCGCCGCTCGCCCTGGACGAGGATCTCTTCGAGGGCGGGTCGGGGTTCGACTCGATGTCGCTGACGCGGGTGCTCGTGTTCATCGAGCAGCGCTTCGGCGTGAAGATCCCGGACGAGGAGGTGGACCTCGACGCGGTGTCGACCGTGGACCGCATGGCGCGCTTCGTCGCCGGCCGCATCGCGGCGGCGCGGGGCTAGCGGGGCCGCGGTGGCCGCCCCCTACCGGCTGCGCGCCGAGGACCTCTCGGCGCGCGGCGGCGCCGTGGCGCTCGCGTCGCGCGGCGCCGCGGTGACCTACGCCGAGCTCGCGGCGCGCGCGGCGGCCGTCGGCGCGGCGCTCGCCGGGGCGGGCGTGCGCCCGGGCGACCGGGTGGCGCTGCTCTCCTCGGGCCGCGCGCACGACGAGCCGGTGGCGCTCGTCGGGGTGCTCACGGCCGGCGCGGTGGCGGTCCCGCTCGACGCGACCGCGCCGCCCGCGCGGCTCGCGCGGATCGCGCGCGCCCGGGGGTGCCGGGCGCTCGTGCTCGACGCCGCGGCCGGGGGCCTCGCGGACGGGATCGACGCGGCGCTCGACGGCGGCCTCGCGCGGGTGGAGCTCGACGCCGAGGGCCGGGTGCTGCGCGGGGCGGCGCCCGCCCGTGCGGGCGTCGACGACGGCGCGGGCGGCGAAGGCGGCGCCGAGGCGCAGGAGCTCGCGTGCATCCTGCACACCTCCGGCAGCACGGGCGAGCCGAAGCCGGTGCCGATCACGTGGGCCGGGCTCGACGCGTTCACCGCCTTCTGCATCGATCTCATCGGCCTCGCGCCGGCGGATCGGGTGCTCCGGGTGGCCGAGCTGGTCTTCGATCTCGCGTGGTTCGACCACCTCGCGACGCTCCGCGCCGGCGCGACGCTCGCGACCATGGCGCGGCGCGATCTCGCCTCGGGGCGCGCGCTGCGCGACGCGGTCGCCGCGCTCGCGCCGACGATCATCTACGGCGTGCCGTCGATGTTCATGAAGCTCGTCGCGGCGCTCCCCGCGGCGGGCCCGGGCGCGCCGGCCGGGGCGCTCTCGCCGCCGGTGCGCGCCATCCTCTTCGCCGGCGAGGTGTTCCCGCCGCGCGAGCTCGCGGCGCTCGCGGCGCGCGCCCCCGGCGCGGCGCTCTACAACCTGTACGGCCCGACCGAGACGAACGTCTGCACGTTCCACCGCGTCGATCGCGCGGCGCTGGACGGGGTGAGCGAGGTCCCGATCGGCGTCGCGTGCCCCTACGCGGCCTGCGCCTTGCTGGCGCTGGACGCTGACGAGGAGGGCGGCCGCACCATCGAGGGCCCCGGCACGGGCGAGCTCGTGGTCTCGGGGCCGACGACCGTGGGCGGCGGCCCGTACCGGACGCGCGACCGGGTGGAGCGCAAGGCCGACGGGCTCTTCTACTTCCGCGGCCGCATCGACCGGATGGTGAAGATCCGGGGCTACCGGGTCGAGCCGGGCGAGGTCGAGGCCGCGCTCGCGGCGCACCCCGCCGTGCGCCAGGCCGCCGTGCTCGCCGTCGAGGACGCGCGGTTCGGCAAGACGCTCCGGGGCTTCGTCGCCCTCGCGGGCGACGCGGACGAGCGCGCGCTCCGGATGCACCTCGCGGAGCGGCTGCCTCCGTACATGGTCCCGGAGACGATCGTCACGATGGACGAGCTGCCGCGGACCCCGACGGGGAAGATCGACTATCGCGCGCTGCCCGGTTGAGCGCGCGCGGCGTTCCGGGGACAGGCATGCTCCCGCGGACCCCATGGCGCGCCGCGCACGCGGCCCTGGGCGTCGCGAGCCGCCCGGCCTCGCGCCGCTTCAGGCGTTCGACCGCGCCGGGCGCTCGTACGAGCCCGGCTCTTTCCGGAACGCGATCGCCATCCGATTCCAGGCGTTGATCGTCGCCACGAGCCAGGTCAGATCCGTGAGCTCCCGCTCCGAGAAGTGCTCACGCACCTCGTTATACACGAGATCGGGCACGTGCTCCTGGGCCACGAGGGTCACCGCCTCCGTCCAGGCCAGCGCCGCCCGCTCGCGCTCGCTGTAGTAGGGGGCCTCATGCCACGCGCTGAGCCCGTAGAGCCGCTGCTCGCCCTCCCCGGCCGCCCGCGCGTCCTTCCAGTGCATGTCGATGCAGAACGCGCAGCCGTTGATCTGCGAGGCGCGGAGGAGCACGAGGTGCTTGAGCGGCTCCTCCAGCGCGCTGCGCTTCACACAGGCGCTCAGCGCCAGCATCGCTCTGTAGGCCTCGGGGTTGACGCTCGCGTAATCGATGCGTGATTGCATGCTCGTCCTCGTGGGCATCCCTTCTGCGCCGGCCACGCCGCGCGCGACAGCCCACCCTCTAGTCGGCGCGCGGCGCCGCGACGAGGGCCACTTCGCCACGATCGACGGGATCCACCGCGCGCGGCGCGCTCGGGCGAGCGCCGGGGCTCACGCGAAGACGCAAATGCATCATCTTTGTTGTTTTGCGCCTTTGCGCCTTTGCGCCTTTGCGTTGAGCTCTCTGGCCGCGCTCCTGGCGGGTGGAGCTAGCGCAAAGCCACCCTGAGCCGGCGCGCGCCCTCATCGATCTCGTCCTCCCCCGCCGCGGCATAGCCGAGCACCAGCGCCCCCGGCCCAGCCGAACGCACGCGGAGCTCGGACAGCGCGACGCACCGCACGCCGTTCGCGGCCGCCCGCTCGGCCGCCGCGCCGTCCGCGCGCCCTGCCGGCAGCCAGCCGAGCAGGTGCATGCCGGCGGGCGCCGCGCGCACCTCGAGCAGCCCCCGGAGCTCCCGCGCCGCCGCCGCCACCAGCGCGGCCTGGCGCCGCTCGTACAGCACGCGCATGCGGCGCACGTGGCGCGCGAAATGGCCCTCGGCCATGAAGTCCGCCAGGACCGCCTGCTCCAGCGAGGGCGACGACACGTCGGCCAGCGCCTTGGCCGCGACGAACGCGTCGACGAGCCCCTCCGGCACCACCAGGTATCCGAGCCGCAGCGACGGCGACAGCACCTTGCTGAACGTGCCCGCGTAGATCACCCGCGCGCCCGGCGATTGGCCCTGAAGGGCGGCGAGCGGCCGGCCCGCGTAGCGGAACTCGCTGTCGTAATCGTCCTCGAAGACCCAGCCGCCCGACGACCTTGCCCAGTCGAGCAGCGCGAGCCGGCGCCCGAGGCTCATCGTCACGCCCAGCGGGAACTGGTGCGACGGCGTCACCACGGCGAGCCGCGCCGGCGGCCCCCGCAGGGCGGCCGCCACGTCGAGCCCCTCGTCGTCCACCGGCACCGGGACCGGCGCCGCCCCGGCCGCCACGAGGGCGCTGCGCGCCGCGGTGTAGCCCGGATCCTCGACCCAGACCGGATCGCCCGGATCGAGCAGCACCTCGGCCGCGAGCGAGATCGCCTGCTGGGCGCCGCCGACAACGATGACCTGCTCCGGCGTGCACCGCACGCCCCGCGCGGTGACGAGGTAGTCGGCGATCGCCCGGCGCAGCGGCGCGTACCCCTGCGGCTCGCAGCGCGGCACGAGCGCCCGCCACGAGCGATCCCAGCGCCGGCTCATCAGCCGGCCCCAAACGGCGGCGGGGAAGGCGTCGAACGCGGGCACGCCCACCTGGAACGCCCAGCCGGCAGGCCCGAGCGGCGCGGCGGCGCGCCGGAACGGCGACGCGGCGCCCGCCACGAGGGCGCCGCGCCTCGACAGGGCCCCGGCGCCCGGCGAGGGCGAAGGCGGCGGCTCGGGCCTCGGCCGGGCGAGCAGCAGGCGCTCCGGCAAGGCGTCGGCGACGTACGTCCCGGAGCCGATCCGGCCGCGCAGGTACCCCTCCGAGAGGAGCTGCGCGTACGCGCCGAGCACCGTGTTGCGCGACAGGCCGAGGTGGGCCGCGAGCGCCCGCGTCGACGGCAGCTTGCTCCCGGATCGCAGCCGCCCGGCGAGGATCGCGCCGCGCACCGCTTCGTAGACCTGCCGGTGGAGCGGCGCGCTCGACGCCGGGTCGAGCGCCACGGCCGTCACGGCGCCGGCGGGCGGAGAGGCCCGCCGCGGCCGCTTCGTCGAGGTCGTCCGCGGCGTCGTCGAGGTCGTCCGCGTCAACGAGGCGAGCTCCGGCGCCGCCGAAGAAACCGGTGGGAAGAACGGGAGGGAGCGCCCGCCGGGCGGCCCGCGCCGCGCGCCGCTCCCCCCGGGGCGCCCGTCAGCGCGTCCCCACCTTCGCGCCCGCGCTGGCGCGCGCCGACGCCGACGCCTTGAAGCTCGGCTTGGGGATCGAGATGCTGGGCGCCTTGATCTGCACGTTCACGCTCGGCGGCGTCACGCGGACGCTCGGCGCCTTGACGTTCACGTTCGCCTTCGCGTGGGCCTTCGCGCCGGCCCCGGTGTGCACGTGGACCTTCGGGTCGAGATCGGCCTTCGCCTTCAGGTCGGCGTGCGCGTGCGCGTGCGCGTGCCAGTCGGTCTTCATGCGCACCTTCACGCGCGGGGCGTGCGCGTGGACGGCGAACGCCGCCCCGGCCCGGTAGCCGCAGAGGGCCACCGCCGAGCGGCCCGCGTTCCGCACGGCGACCGTCACCTTCAGCGGATCGGCCGCGAGCGCGAGCTTGCCGGTCAGGTACGCCCCCGCGGCGACCCCCGCGGTCGCGGCCACCGGGGCGAGGACGACCACCTGCGGCGCCTCGGCCACCACGCCGAGCGTGACCTTGCGCTCGCCGATGTCGATGGGCTTCAGATCGGCGTCGAGCACGTAGACGCGGACCTCGCCGGTCGCCTCGTCGACCAGGAGCTCGAGGCGGTCGTCGCCGACGATCTCGATGCGCCCGCCGTGCGGGCCGAGCTTGCCCTCCGGCAGCCCGAGGTCCGCCGACCCCTTGGCGTTGGCGTAGAGCTCGGCGGTGCCGCCGGCGGGGACGTGCAGGGTGCCGTTCCACGGCTTGCCAGCGACGTTGAGCGTGTAGCCGATCTCCGTGAGATCCGCCTCGAGCTTGGGGCCGGCGGCGACCAGGAGCCCGGTCTTCGCGTCGAGCGTCAGGGGCAAGGTCTTCTCCCCGGACGCGTCCTTCCACAGCAGCGTGCCGCTCACGTCCTCGCGGATCGGCTTGCCGTCCGGACCGCTGACCACGGCCTTGACGTTCCCGTCCGCGGCGACGTTGAAGGCGGCCTTGCCGCTCTCGTGCTCCTCGACGTAGGCGCCTTCGCCGATCGCCGACTCGGCGGTGGCGGTCACCTCGACCGTCGCGTTCGCCTCGGCCGGCTGCTCTTCCTTGCCGCACCCGGGCGCGGCAAGGGCGATCAGCAGCAGGGCGAACACTCCGGAAAGCTTGGTGATCTTCATGAAATCCTCCTCGGTGCGAGCGAGCCCCCGGCGGTGAGCCGCGGCCTCGCTCGGGCCGGCGCGCCGGAGCCGAAAGCTCCCCGGACGCGCCGACGTCGGGACGCATCATACGACGAGATGCCCCGGAAGGCGCGGACGAGCGCGAATATCGGTGGGAATCAAAAGATCCACGAGAACGGAGGTGGGACAACGGGGCTCACGGCCGCTGAGCGGCCGTGTCGGGCCTACCCACAATTCGTTCAGGCAGCGGTCCGCGCGTCGACCGATTCCCGATCACGCGCGCTGCGGCGCCGCGATCAGGGGCCCTCGGAGCCCTGGCCGTCGGTCGCCTGCGTCGCGATGAGCTGCGGGCACTTGCGCTTCACCGCGTCACAATCCGCGGGAACGGTGTCCAGCGCGCTCAAGGAAGAGTCGCACGTGAGCGCCCGGACCTGCTGCGTCTGGGCGACCAAGCAGACCTCGTACTCGGCCACGGTGGCGGTGCAGCCCGCGCGCTGATCGGTCGGAGGCATGCAGTCCGGGTGGGGGCCCTCCCCCTCGGCCGGCTCCTCCGCGGAGACGCACTCGTCCCTCAGCGTGCCGCACGGCTTCCCGAGGGCGGAGGCCGCGAGGAGCCCCATATATTCACAGGCATCTTCCTTGGTGAGCTTCACCCTCGCCTCGAGCGCATCGCAGGTGGACTGGACGTCATCGGCCGTCAGGTCCTTGAGCTGCTTGCTGCTCATGGCGGTGTCCGTCGGGGCCGAATCTGCACCTTCGCCGCCGCACGCGGCGAGGGAGAGGACGGTCAGAAATGCCCCGAGATGAGTCGATCGCTTCATTCGCTATCTTCCTTTCTAAGTGCGGCCGCGGGCGCGACCGTGGGCACCCCGAGAGCAAGCCATGTACCTCGTTCTCAGTTGTGCACGATTGAGCCGCTCGACGGGGCGGCGGCCCCGCAAAACAGGACATCGGCCGCGGAGATGCGGAATCCAGCGAGCGAGAAAAGAGAACCATTCTCGACAACCCGAGCGCCCCGAGGACGCCGAGACGTCCTTGACCGAGCGCCGCGCCGGGAGGTGCTCCGCGGCGCCGGCGCCCGGGCGCGGGCGTGTAGTCGCCTGTCGGTGCGGTGACCTCACCGCGCGGCGCTCGTGCGGTGATCGGGGCCCGACACGGACTTGTTGTAGGATCGGCCGCCCCGTGACATCATCGCAGCCCCTCGGGTGGATGTACTCAGTCCCAGCGGCGATGTGGGGAGACCGCCTTTGGCCTACCACCTGGAGCGAATCCCAGCCCAGGCCCGGGGGGCCGCGGTCCCCAGATGATCACGACGCCAAGCTCGGGCCAGGCCAGGCACGCCCCGGATCTCCCCGTGTCCATCGGGCCGTGGCGGGTGCTCGCGCAGCTCGGCCGCGGCGGCATGGGGGTCGTCTACCGCGCCCAGCACAGCGGGACCGGCGCGCTCGCGGCGCTGAAGACCGTCTGCGTCGGCGACGCGAGCCTCGTCTCCAGCATCCGCCGCGAGATCCACGCGCTCCGGGGCGTCCAGCACCCGGGCGTCGTGCGGATCCTCGACGAGGGCGTCCAGGGCGGCATCCCGTGGTACGCGATGGAGCTGCTCGAGGGGCGCACGCTCCGGGACCACAACCAGGAGCGCTGGCGCCCCGGGACCTCGAACAGCGAGGTGACCGTGAGCGTGTCCGCGATCCTCGACGCGGAGACGAGCACCGCCACGGCCGAGATCGCGCCAGACTCGATCATCCCGCGCTCGTACCAGCCGTTCGCGCCGCGCCCGTTCCACCGCGCGGCGGGCGGCGCGCTCCGCCAGGCGCTGACGCTCCTCCGCGCCATCTGCCGGCCGCTCGCGTACGTGCACGGCCGGGGCGTCGTCCACCGCGATCTCAAGCCGGACAACGTCTTCATCCGCGACGACGGGGCGCCGGTGCTCTTCGACTTCGGCCTCGCCTTCCGGTTCGAGGGCCACAAGGGGCGCGACGAGCTCCAGGCCGGCGGCCGGCTCATGGGCAGCCCGGACTACATGTCCCCCGAGCAGATCCGCGGCGATCTCGTCGACGCGCGCGCGGACCTCTACGCGCTCGGCTGCATGCTCTACGAGGCCGTCACCGGGGCGGTCCCGTTCCTCGGCGACTCGAGCGCGGTCGTGCTGTCCATGCACCTCTACGCCGAGCCGCTCCCCGCCTCCGAGCTCGTCGCCGACGTGCCCCCCGAGCTCGACGCCCTCATCGCGCGGCTCCTCAAGAAGCGCCCCGAGGACCGGCTGGGCTACGCCGACGACGTCGCGAACGCGCTCGCCGCGCTCGGCGCCGACGACGCGCCGCCGCGCGACGAGGCGCCCGCGCCGCCGGCGCAGCCGTACCTGTACCGGCCGCGCCTCGCCGGGCGCGGGGAGGCGCTCGGGCGGATCAACGAGGCGATCGAGCGCGCGAACGAGCGCCGCCAGGGCAGCCTCGTCCTCGTCGGCGGCGAGAGCGGCGTCGGCAAGACGCGCCTCGCGGTCGAGGCGGTGCACCAGGCGGCGCTCGTCCACATGGCCGTGGTCACGGGCGCGTGCGCGGCCGTGTCCGCCGAGGGCGAGCGCGAGGGCGCGGTCAGGGCCGCGCCGCTGCACCCGTTCCGCCCCCTCCTGCTCGCGGTGGCCGACCGGTGCAACGAGCTCGGGCCCGGCGGCTACGACGCGCTGCTCGGCCCGCGCGGCCGGGTCCTCGCGCCGTACGAGCCGTCGCTCGCCCAGCTCCGCGGCCACGAGCGCACCCCGGAGCCGCCCGAGCTCTCGCCGGACGCGGCCCGCTACCGGCTGCGGACCGCGCTCGCCGACACGCTCGCCGCGTTCGCGGCGACGAGGCCCGTCCTGCTCGTGCTCGACGACCTCCAGTGGGCCGACGAGAGCTCGCGCGACGTCCTCGAGCACCTCGACGCCGCCTACTTCGCCGCCCACCCCGTGGTCCTGCTCGGCGCCTACCGGACCGACGAGGCGGCGCCCGCGCTCGCCCCGCTGCTCGGCGCGCCCTGGGCGTCGCTCATCGAGCTCGGGCGGCTCGATCGCGCGTCGGTCGGGCGGATGGTGCGCGACATGCTCGCGCTGGACGAGCCGCCCGAGGCGCTCGTGCGCTACCTCTTCGAGCAGTCGGAGGGCAACCCGTTCTTCATCGCCGAGTACCTCAGGGCCGCGATCCAGGAGCGGATGATCTACCGGGACGAGGCCTACGTGTGGCGCATCCGCGCGAGCGCCGAGGGCGCCGCGGCGCAGGCGCTCGCCCGCGCCGCGCGCGCGAGCCAGCCGCCCCCGTCGCTGCCGCTGCCGGGCTCGCTGCGGGAGCTCGTGGCGCGCCGGCTGTCGGGCCTGAGCCCGGGGGCGCTCGCGCTCGCGCGGCTCGCCTCGGTGCTCGGCCGCGAGTTCGAGGAGCGCCTGCTCCTCGGCGCCGCCGGCCTCGCCGACGTCGAGGCGATGGACGCGCTCGCGGAGCTCGCCGGCCGCCATGTGCTCGAGGAGGCCGAGCCGGGGCAGCTCCGCTTCGTGCACGACAAGCTGCGCGAGGTCGTCTACGCCGGCATCCCCGAGCGGGGGCGGCGGGCCCTGCACGGCGCGGCGGCGCGCGCGATCGAGCAGCGGCACCGCGACGCGCCGGACCTCGCCCTGTCGTACCCGCTCCTCGCCCACCACTACGCGACCGCGGGCGTCGTCCAGAAGACGCTCGAGTACCTCGACAAGGCGGGCGCCCAGGCGCTCGCGACCGGCGCGTCCGGCGACGCCGTCGATTTTTACCGGAGGGCGCTCGATCTGGACGGCGCGCTCTCGCCGGAGGAGCGCGCGGCGCCGCTGCGGCGCGCGCGCTGGGAGCGGCGGCTCGGCCAGGCGCACTACAACATGGGCGACCTGATCGGCGCGGAGCGGCACTGCGCGGCGGCGCTGGATGTGCTCTCGCAGGGCGGCGCGGGGTGGCTGCGCGCCTCTGGCGGCGGCGCGCCGCCCGGGGAGCGCGGCGGCGCGCCGCTCGGGGCGCGGCTCCGCGCCGCGGCGGCCTCGATGAAGCAGCTCGGGCTGCAGCTCGCGCACGTCGCGGGCCTGCCGATCCCGGTCGCGGGCGAAGCGGCCGAGCGCGAGCGCTTCACGGAGGCGTCGCTCGCGGCAGAGAAGCTGTCGGAGACGTACCTGTTCCGCAACGAGCCGGCGCTCGCCTTCCTGGCCGCGCTGGCGGCGACGAACGCCGCGGCGCGGCTCGGGCCGTCGCTCGCGCTCGCGCGCGGCTACGCGACCCTGAGCGTCGCGTTCGGGTATGTCCCGTGGAAAGCCGTGGTGGACGCCTACGCCGCGCGCGCGGCCGAGGCCGCCGCGGCGCTCGACGACCCGCGGGGCGTCGCGTCGGTGTCGCTCCTGCGCGGGCTGACGGCGCTCGGCGAGGGCCGGTGCCGGGACGCGCGGGCCCTGCTGACCGAGGCGGAGCGGCTCGCGGAGGCGCTGCAGGACCGCCGCCGCAAGGAGGAGTGCCTCGCGCTGCTCGCCGGGGTGGCGCACACCGAGGGCCGCTGGGCGGAGGCGCTCGAGCGGTACGGGGCGCTCGCGGACGCGGCGCGCGCGAGCGACAACGCGCAGGGGCACCTCTGGGCGGAGAGCGGCCGCGCGCAGTGCCGGCTGCTGCTCGGCGACGGCGAGGGCGCGACGGCCATCTTCGACGCGCTGTCGGCCGAGGTGCAGCGGATCGGCGACCGCACGCAGCAGATCACGCACGGGCAGGTGGCGCTGGGGCACCTGCTCCGCGGCGCGCGCGACGACGCGCGCGCGGCCGCCGAGCGGACGCTCCCGATGATCCGCGACGGGCAGCCGGCCGGCTACCACTGCCTGTACGGCTACGCCGCGACGTGCGAGGTGCTGCTCGCGTTGCTCGAGGAGGCCCGCGCGCCGTCGGAGCGGCTCGAGCTCGGGCGGCTCTCGGCGGAGGCGTGCCGCGCGCTCGGCCGGTACGCGCGCGTCTTCCCGCTCGGGCGCTCGACCTCGCTCCGCCTGCGGGGGCTCGCCGCGTGGCTCGCGGGCGGCCGCGCGCGCGCGCGGCGGCTCTGGGTCGCGGCGATCGGCGAGGCGCTGCGGCGCGGCCTGCCCGTGGACGAGGCGCGCGCGCGGTTCGAGCTCGCGCGGCACCTCGAACGCGGGGATCCGCGGCGCGAGCGGCAGATCGCGCGCGCGGTCGGGCTCTTCTCGGCGCTCGATCTGCAGTACTGGCGGGACCGGGTGGCGCGGCTGCGAGAGCGGTAATCGAGGAGGCCCGGCCGCCCGGGAGGGAGCAGGGCGCGCGGGGCGGCGCGGGGGCCCCGCCGAACTCGCCTTGGACATCATCCCTCCGGCGCGGTGCGCCGGAGGGATGATGTCCAAGGCTCAAACATCGGCCCATCCCCCGCGCCGCCCCGCGCGCCCTGCTCCCTCCCGGGCGGCCTACGGTCTCCCTCCATGGCTTCTCGCTCGGACGTTGGGCCCATCCCCCCGCGCCGCACGACCTGCTCCCTCGACGGGGATGTGTCGTCTTCCTATGTCTGGAGCGGATGACCGCGCAGACACGGACGATGGCATCGGGTCGTAACCACAACCACAGAGTCGCCGCGTTCACCGCAGCACGAGCTGTGTGGCAACAAACGCTGAATCATCCAGCTCACGAGTGCGTCTAGCACCGCGCCGGATCGCGCTCGGATCGAGCGGATCGCGCCGCGCGGCACAGCGGGCTGAGCGACGAGGAAAAGGGGGCTCGTCGCGCGACGCCCGCGTGCCGCCCCGCATGACGTCATGTAGGCAGAGCAGCCATCCACCCGGAACTCCGGAAAGGCCATCTGCCCTGGACGACTGAGAGACCGCCGCGACGGACAACCAAGAAGCGAAAACGTCGAGCCAATCCCGGTCTTATCCGTTGGACAACGTATGAGCCCAGGGTATACACCGACGATCATTGCCGGCGCGCTCCCAACACATGGGCAAAACACACAGGGAATCCGCGCATTATCTGCGGAGCCCGTGCCCTGGACGACGAATTTCCGCGTCGACTGGGAGACTATAAGGTCTCATAAAGGAAGGCGAGCACGCGTCACCCCGCATCCGGCGGAGGAGCGGAAAGTTCTACAAGACAGAGGGCCACAAGCATCATCAACACAGGTGATCCCAAGTAGCCAGATTGGGCCATGCCCATAATCACCGACGCTCACGCGCGAGCCCGGGGACACCGGAAACAGGCAACATCAACGTTCGGCACTCGACCTCGTGAAACCTATTCAACCCATCTCCCCCCGACCGCCTTGCCTGCCCCTCGCGGCGCCGGCGTCGGAGCGGACTGCCTACCAGACCATCTCCGCGGTCGTCGGCTCATCGCACTATCGCGCGCTGTCCGACGACGCCTTGAAGGATGAGGACAACGCCGCCTGGGTGCTCGGCCTCGAGCCGGACGTGAAGCAGGCGTGGCTCGACCGCATCCGCTGGATCCGCATCGTCGACCGCCTCGCCGAGAACGAGCGCATCGAGCCCCACGAACGGCGCTTCAGCCGGTTCATGGAGGCCTGGAGGCTGCTCCGTTCACGCGGCTTCGTCGATCCGAGCTGCCCCTTCGCGAGCGAGCTCTCGGCCATCCGCGCGCTGTGGCTCCGGGACGCGAGCGGCCCAGGGCACGACCACCCCGCGCGCGCGGGGCGCGACCAGGACGACATGCAAGCGCGCGCGCTCGCCGCCTGGGACGCCTACCTGCGCGCCCTCGCCGACTACCACGCTCCCGGGCTCCTCATCCGCACGATGAAGGAGCACGACACCATGCTGGCGCGGCTGTCAGGGCATATCTTCCAGCTGGTTCCGTTCCTGACGAAGGAGCACTGGGACGCAGCCGGGGAGTTCGGCCGGCTCGACCAGTTCTTCAACAACCTCCGGGACATGCAGGAAGACGCCGATCGCGGCCTCTGCTACCTGCCCGAGGAGGAGCTCGCGCGCCACGGCGTCACGCGCGCTCAGGTGATCTCCGGACGGTGCGTCGAGCTGCCCGGATACCAGCGCCTGATGCGGTCCTGGCTCGAGGAGGTCATGCCGTCGCTCTACGCGCGGGCAGCGCCGTTCATCGACGCGCGCGGCCTCCACCCCTCGCTCGAGATCATGAGAGACTGGAGCCTGCGCCGTTATGCCCGCATCGCTCGGGTGTTCCGGGCGACCGGCTTCGATCACCGCCGGTTCCCCGCGCGGTACTGGGCCGAGGTGCGGCGCGACCTCGCCGAGCGGCGGCAGCTCCCCCGCGCTCACCCCGCGTAACGCCTCACCGTCGAGAGGAGCGCGTCCGGGTCGAACGGCTTGCCCAGCCACGCGTCCGCGCCGACCTCGGCCGCCCGCCGGTGCGCGTCGGCCGCGGCGGTGAGCACGATGATGGGCGCCTGCCGACCGTGACGGACCTCGAGCTCGCGCGCGAACTCCGGGCCGTTCATCACCGGCATCTTCATGTCGAGCAGGATGAGATCCGGGAGATCGTGCTCCAGCTTGGCCAGCGCCTCGCGGCCGTTGCAGGCGATCTTGACCCGGTAGCCGTCCTCCTGGAGCACGAGGGAGACGAGCGCCACGAGGTCCGCGTCGTCCTCCACCAAGAGCACCGTCTTTGCATGTCTTTCGCTCATCGTCGGTCCACCGCGGGGGCCTCGCTGCTGAGTGGGACGGTGAAATAGAACGTGCTGCCCTTGTCCTCCTCGCTCTCGAACCAGATGCGACCACCGTGACGGGTGATCATGTCCTTCGCAAGGAACAGCCCGATGCCCATCCCGCCGTAGTCGTGTCGGGTGTCCGTGTGGGCACGGAAGAAGCGCTCGAAGATCCGCTCCTGCTTGTGCGCCGGGATGCCGACGCCCCGGTCGCGCACCGACACGACCGCCTCCAGGCCGGGGATCGAGCCGTGGCGCTGCGAGAAGAGCGCGGCGTCGCAGCGCGGCGGCGAGGACGCCGGCGCGCGCTCGGCCACGGCGACGCTGACGTCGATGTCGCCGCCGTCCGGCGAGTACTTCACCGCGTTGTCGAGCAGGCTCGCGAGCACCTGGCGCAGCCGCTCCGGATCGGCGCGCACGACGGGCGGCCGCTCGGCGCCGAGCGAGAGCCGCACGCGGTGGCGGCTCGCCGACTTGGCCACGCGGTCGACCGTCTCCTCCAGGAGCTCCTTCAGATCGACGTCCTCCTCCGAGACCTGGAGCACGTCGAGCGTGACCTGCGAGATCGCCAGGAGATCGTCGACGATGCGGTTGATCCTGTCCGCGCCGCGGTCGATGGCCTCGAGCATCTTGCGGCGGGGCGCCGGCAGGTCGCTCGTGTTGCGCAGGAGCGCGAGCGCGTAGCCCTTCATGATCGCGACCGGCGTCTTGAGCTCGTGCGCGCCGACCCGGATGAACTGGTCCTTGACGAGATCGAGCTCCATGAGCTCCGTCACGTCGCGGGCGACCGTGACCGCGCCGAGGATCGCCCCGCCCTCGCTGCGGATCGGCGCCGCGCTGGTGCGCAGGAAGACGTCCCGGCCCGCGCGGCCGTTCGCGAGCACCTGCTCCTCCTGCACGATGGTCTCGCCGGCGAGCGCCCGCACCATCGGCAGCTCGTCGCGCGTGAAGGCGCGGCCGTCGGGGTGGCGCATCCGGCTGAGGTCCATCACCTCCTCGACCGTCCGGCCGGCCTCCTCCGAGCGGCCCGAGAGGCCGAGCAGCCTGAGCCCCGAGGCGTTGATCATCGTCAGCCGGCCCTGGCGGTCGCACGCGAACACCCCCTCGACGAGGTTGTCCAGCACGGCCCCGAGCTGCGCCGCGCGCTGCGCCGCGTCCTGCAAGAGGCGCTCGCGCTCGGCCAGGTAGCTGCGCATGCGCCGGGACGACTCCTCCAGGCGATCGACCATGGCGTTGACGCCGCCCGCCAGGGCGCCGATCTCGTCCTTGAAGTAGACCGGGATCCGCTCCAGCCGGTCGACCTCGCCGCGCTGGACGATCTTCTGGATGACCGCGGCGACCTGCTGGAACGGGCCCGCCAGGGCGCCCGCGAGGAAGCCGGCGCAGACGGGCGCCCAGGTGACCGCGACCATCGAGAAGATGGCCAGCGTGAGCTTCAGGCCGGGCTTGGCGGGCCCCGCCGTCTCGCCGAGCACCATCGCCGCCATCCAGCTCGTCGGCGCGATGGCGAGGCAGGCGCCGAGGATCACGAGGCGGACGGCGAGCGAGTAGCCCTTGCCGGGCACGGACAGCCCGCGCTCGCGGGCGATGAGCGAGATGACGCCGGCGGCGGGCGAGAGCAGGCGGCCGAGGATGCTGTAGGCGAGCGGCAGCGCGGCCGCGAAGAGCGCCAGCGCGAACAGGGCCAGCGCGATGCCGCGCTGGACGTCGAGCGGGCGCTGGTCCGGCGCGATGTAGTAGAGCGCCACGGTGACGGGCAGGTACAGGAGCGCCCAGGAGACGGCCCAGACCGTCGCGAACGAAAGCGGCGTGTCGTAGGCGGCGTTCGCCGCGGCGAGGATGAGCTCCTCCGGAGGCGCCGCGCCGCCGCCCAGCTCCTCGACGCTCGCGCCGCTCCGGAGGGGGTGGCCCACGGCGTATCGCCGGAGGTGCTCGATCGGACGGAGCATGTGGACGAGCAGCGCGACGAGGCCCGCCGTCTTCACGACATACATGAGCCCGATCATCCCGAGCATGCGCGCCTGGACCCCTGAATCCACGACGCCGAGGAGCCGCAAGTGAGCGACCGGGACGAGCAGGCTATACGGCAGCTCGATGCCGAACGCATAGGCCACGACCCGGGGTGTGAAGGATGGAGTCCGCGCCCTCCCCGGATTCCAGATTCTAGACCAGGCGGCTCGGCTGATCGCCACGTCCGTCACCCCCCATGTTGAAGCATGGCTGCGGCGTCCGCGCCTGTGGGGTCCGCCGCGCCAAGCCGATGAGTCAGGTCGCCAGGCCGCTTTGCTATGGAACCTATGCGCGGATTGTCGACCTATTTGAGCGACGGCTCATGTCGATTCGACGAACTCCGACTCACGCGTTCCGTCCTGGCTTGGGCGATCTTTCGGCTTCCCTGAGGAGCTCAGGCGGTGCCTTATGGCGTTCCTGGCGATCAGGAGAAGGATGGTGATCACGTGGCGCGCGCGGAGGCCGCTCGCCTCGCCGCGGTAGACGGGGCGCACGCTGACCTCGCGGACGCGGAGGCGGCGCGCCGCGAGCGCGGCGAGCAGGTCGTTCGGGTAGCCGTAGCGGGGCCAGAGGCCGTCGAGGTCGAGCGCGTCGATCGCGCGGGACGAGATCGCGGTGTACCCGCACTGGCTGTCGGAGAGGGCGTCGAGCCCCGCCGCGCGGCGGGTGAGCGCGGCGAGCGCCGCCGTGGCCGCGAGCCGCGGGAGGGGCATGACGCGGAAGACGTCGGGGTGCCGCAGCCGATCGCCCTTCACATAATCGGCTTCTCCCGAGACGATCGGGGCGACGACGCGCGGGAGGTCGCGCGGGTCCATCTGCCCGTCGCCGGCCATGACGGCGACGGCGGCGGCCCCGAGGGCGCGAGCGCGCCGGTAGCCGGAGACGATCGCCGCGCCGACGCCGCGGCACTCGGCGTGCACGACCACCTCGAGGCGCTCGTCCCCGGCCCCGCGCGCGAGCTCGGCCGTGCTGTCTCGGCTAGCATCGTCCACGACGATCACGTGGTCGACGAAGGCGGGGACGGCCCCCACCGCCTCGGCGATCCACCGGGCCTCGTCCCGCGCGGGGAGGACCACTGCGACGCGCGCACCGTGGAGCACGCGGTTTCCTAGCGGAAGGCGCGGCCCTCGGCAACGCCGCTCGGCGCCGCGCCGCGCGCGGCGAGCCCGTGCGCGCCCGGGCGTGGTAGAGGGAGCGCGCTCCGCTCCACGCCGCTCCTGCCATGCACCGTCGCACCGCCATCGCCCTGGGGATCGCCGCCGCCGCGTGCGGGCTCACGGGCTTCACCGTCATGCGCCACCCCGGCGACACCACCCCCGAGGGGGCGTATCTCCGCCTCGCGAGCGCGCTCGGCCGCGGCGACGTCCGCCCCGCCTTCAGCGCCCTCGACGATGAAGCGCAGCGCGCCTGCCACGCGATCCGCGACCATCGACAGAAGGCGAGCGACCGGGTTCAGGCCAGCTATCCGGAGCCGGAGCGCTCGAAGCTGCTCGCGCTGTACAGGGCGCACGCCGAGGCGCCCGACGGCGCGGACGTCTGGGTCGAGATGGCGACGCGGCTCGGCTGGATCGCCCGCCTCCGCCGGGATCTCTCCGGCGTCGCGCGGGTCGAGGTCGACGGCGATCGCGCCGTCGTCGAGACCGCGCGGGGGACGCGCTACGTGTTCCGGCGGCGCGAGGGCGGCCTCTGGGGGCTGTCGATGTTCACCGCGGAGCTGCTCGCCGAGGCGGAGCGGGCCGCCCTCGACTGGGACGTCGTGGAGCGCGCGGCGCTGGATTACGATGGATTGCGGCGATGACGACCGCGCGCGGCCTTGATCGCCGCGCGCGCGGTCGTCATCGCCTGCGGGGGCCCGATGGGGCCGTCACCTGCCGGCCTTCTGCCGGAGCTCGGCGTACGACGCGCCGGGCGTGGTCGTCGCGACGGGCAGCCCGGCGGGCCCCCACCCCTTCTCGGTGAGCGCGCCGAACGCGTCGCGCGGCCCCTCGAAGCCGGCGCGCTGATCGATGACGGCCGTGTAGCCGGCCGACACCATGGCCTCGGCCGCACGCAGCGAGCGCTGTCCGGACCTGCAGCCCACGATGATCTTCGCGTCCTTGGGATAGAGGGAGCAGACAACGTCGAGGAAGTCCGGGTTGGGCTTCATGCCGCCGGCGGCGGCGTGCATGAGCGGCACGTTGTGCGCGCCGCTCGGGTGCCCGGCCGCATATTCCGGCTCGCTCCGGACATCGAGGTAGAGATACCCCTCCTCGTCGATGAGCTTCTTTGCCTGTTCGGGTGATACGCGCTTGATGTCCGCCATGGGCGCAGTCTACCCCTCGGGCGGCGCTGTCGTCAGAACGTATGGATGAAGAGCCCGCTGCGGAGCTTCGGCTCGAACCACGTGCTCTTCGGCGGCATGAGCAGCCCCGCGTCGCTGACCGCGAACAGCTCGCCGATCTGCGTCGGATAGAGGCGGATCGCCATCGTGAACGCGCCCGAGTCGACGCGCCGCTCGAGCTCGGCGACGCCGCGGATGCCGCCGACGAAATCGACGTGCTTGTCCCGGCGGGGGTCGCTGACGCCGAAGACCGGGCCGAGGATCTGGTCCTGGCAGATGGAGCAATCGAGCGAGGCCACCGGGTCGTTCGCGTCGAACGACCCCGGGCGGACCTTCGCGGTGAACCAGCGGCCGCCGAGGTAGAGCCCGAAGGCCCGCGGGCCGGCGGGGGCCGCGGCCGCGCCGTCCTGCGCCGGCGCCACGTCGAGCCGCTCGCCGAGGGCGGCGAGGATCGCCTCCGCGCTGCGGCCGGCGAGGTCTCGCACGACGCGGTTGTACGGCATGATGTTCATCTGGTCGTGCGGGAAGACCACGGCGAGGAAGACGTCGTGCTCGCCGCCGTCGCCGCGCAGCTTCCTGTGGACGCGCGCCGCCGCGGCGCTGCGGTGGTGGCCGTCGGCGACGTAGAGCGTCGGGATCGCCTGGAAGCGCTCCTCGAGGTCGGCGGTGGCCTCGCGGCCGAGGACCCAGAGCTTGTGCTCGACCCCGTCGGCGGTCGTGAAATCGTAGATGGGCGGCGACTGCGTGGCCGCCGCGACGGCGCGGTCGATGCCCGCGTCGGCGCGGTACGTGAGGAACACCGGCTCGTCGTGGGCGCCGAGCTCCTCGATGTGGCGGGTGCGGTCGTCCTCCTTGTCGGGCCGCGTCTTCTCGTGCTTCTTGATGACGTCCTGCTCGTACTCCGCGACCGAGGCGCAGCCGACGACGCCGATCTGCCGGTGATCGCCCATCTTCTGGGCGTAGAGGTAGAGGTGCGGCTCCGGGTCTTGCGCGAGATCGCCGCTGGCGATGAGGTCGGCGAGGTTCTGCGCGCCGCGGGCGTAGACGGCGTCGTCGTGCTCGTCCGTCCCTTCGGGCAGGTCGATCTCGGGCCGGGAGACGCGGAGGAAGCTGTGCAGGCCCCCGGCCGCGAGCGCGCGCGCCTCGGCGGTGGAGATGACGTCGTACGGCGGGCTGGCGACGCGGGCCGCGTGCGCCTGGGGAGGTCGGTAAGCGCGGAAGGGTCGGACGGTGGACACGGCGAGCGACTAGCCCAACGGCCGGGGCGCGTCGAGACGGCTCACGCGTCGGACGCCGGCGCGGCGAACAGACGTGCGCGCCCGCAGAGGCCCCGGCGACGTCGGCGCTGATGGCGGCGCGCGGCGCGTGCTAGGAGGGACACGCGCGCCCCGCGAGCAGCCCGCAGCCGCCCGACATCGCCCCCGCACGCCGCACGAAGAGGAACCTTGTCCAGCTCCGGTGAGTCCTACCCTCCGTCGCGCTTCTCGACCCTCCCGCCCGGCTCGTCGGACGACCTCGCCCTGCCGGGCGAGCTCCCCTCGTTCTCCAGCTCGCGATCCCGCCGGGTGATCGCCGTCGGCGGCGGCCGCGGGGGCGTCGGGAAGGCGACGCTCGCGGTCAACCTGGGCGTGTATTTCGCGCAGCTCGGGCGCGACGTGATCATCATCGACACCGACGCCTACAGCCCGGGGTTGCACGCGGCGCTCGGGATCGAGGCGCCGCCGCTCGTCACGCGCGAGGACATCGAGGAGGGCAAGGCCGAGCCGATCGCGACCACGGTGCCCGGGCTCCGGCTCGTCCCGACCGCGTACGACCCGATGACGGCCACGCCGCTCCGGCCGAGCCGCGCCGCCTACTGGATGAAAATGATCCAGGAGCTCGACGTCGACTACGTCATCGTCAGCCTCGGCGCGGCGACCGGCTCCTCGACGCTCGACCTCTTCCTGCACGCCGACGTCGGCATCTGCGTCACCACGCCCGAGCCGCTCGCGGTCGAGCACTCCTACCGCTTCTGCCGCGCGCTCTACCAGCGCACCCTGCGCCGCGCGCTCATGAAGGAGCGCTTCAAGATCCGGCTCGTCGAGAAGGTGGCCTCGTCGCTCCCGGCGCTGGCGACGCCGCGCGACTTCATCATGGAGGTGAAGCGGTTCGACGAGGGGGTCGCGTCGCTCGCCGCCGCGCAGCTGCCGCGGGTGAAGCCGCACCTCGTCGTCAGCCAGACGCGGCACCGCTCGGACCTGGAGCTCGGCCCGGCGATGAGCGCCGTCTCGGATCGCTTCCTCGGCATCTCCCTCGATTACCTCGGGCACATCGAGCACGACGACGCGGTGTGGCTGACCGCGCGGCGCCGCCAGCCGCTGCTCATCGACAGCCCGACCTCGAAGAGCGCGCGCAACCTCGAGCGCGTGGCCCGGCGCATCCTCGCGCTGCTCGCCGCGCGCGACTCGCGCCCGGCCGAGGCGCACGCGCGCGCCCTGGCCGCCGCCTCGAAGAGCGCCGCGCCGGCCACCCTGTACGAGGCGCTCGGCCTGGCCCGGACGGCCGCCGACGACGAGATCCGGCGCGCCTACAAGCGGCAGCGCGACATCTACCGCGAGGGGAGCCTGCCGGTGGTCAGCGTGCTGAGCCCCGCGGTGCTCCAGAAGGAGCAGGCGCGCATCGAGGAGGCGCACGACACCCTGCTCGATCCCGTGCGCCGCCGCGCCTACGACCTCTCGACCTACCCGGACGACCCGCGCACGCCGCTCGGCCCGGCGCGCGCCGAGAACGCCGCCGCCGCGGCCGAGCTCGCGATGCTCCAGGCCGAGCTCGCGCGCGAGATCAACGCCGAGACGCAGTTCAGCGGCGCGCTCTTGCGCAAGGTGCGCGAGTCGCAGGGGGTCGAGCTCACCGACATCTCGCAGCGGACGAAGATCTCGCTCGCGCACCTCCAGGCGATCGAGAACGAGGCGATGGGCGACCTGCCGGCGCCCGTCTATGTCCAGGGATTCGTTCAGGAAATCGCCAAGTTCCTGCGGCTCGATCCGGCCCAGGTAGCGAAGACCTACATGCGCCGCCTGCGCGAGATCTCCGCCGGAACACGCGCCAGGCAGCATGGCTGAGGCGGCGCGCGCCGGCGTCGAGGCCGCGCGCGCCGGCGCCGAGGCCGCGCGACCGGGCCGGGCGGCCTCGGCGCCCCCGCGCGTGGGCGGGGGCGCACCCGGCGCCGGCGGGGATCTCGCCTTCTCGGCGCTCGCGTTCGTGCTCGCGCTCCTGCCGCGGCTCTACGTGGCGATCGCGTGGGCGCGCGAGCCGGTGTGGGACGGCCATTACTACGACTTCGGCGCGCGCCGGATCGCCGCCGGCCTCGGCTACTCGGACGATCTCATCGTCGGCGGCCAGGCGGTGTGGCACCCGTGGTGCCACTACCCGGTCGGCTACAGCGGCTTCCTGGGCCTCATCTACAGGCTGTTCGGCGCCGGGCCGCACGTGGCGACCGTCGCGAACGCGGTGACCGGCGCGCTGCTCGTCGTCGTGGTCCACCGCCTCGCCCGGTACGCGACCACGCCGGCGCGCGCCCGCGCGGCGGCGCTCCTCGCGGCGCTCTCGCCGGGGCTCGTCCTCTACGCGGCGCTCGTGATGACCGAGCCGCTCGCGGCGCTCGGCCTGGTGACGGCGCCGTGGCTGCTCGCGCGCGACGCGGCCCGCGGGCGGCCGGTCCGCGGCGCGATCCTCGCGGGCGCGGCGCTCGGGCTGGCGACGCTGGTGCGGCCGCAGAGCCTGCTCTGCGCGCCGGCGTTCGCGCTGCTCGCGCGCGGCGGCGCCGACGGGGCGACCGGCGGGGCGCGGGCCGCGTGGCGGCGCGGCGCGCTCGCGGCGGCGCTCGCGACCGCGACGGCGCTCGCCGTGGTGGCGCCGTGGACGATCCGGAACTGCCGCGTGATGGACGGCTGCGCGCTCGTCTCCACGAACGGCGGCTGGAACCTCGCCATCGGCGCGTTCCCGCGCGCGACGGGCCGCTTCGAGACGCTGCGCGCCGGCGACGGCTGCCCGATCGCGCGCGGGCAGGTGGCGCAGGACCGCTGCTGGATGGCCGAGGGGCTACGGTGGATCAAGAACGATCCATCCCGCTGGCTGGGCCTGATTCCGAAGAAGCTGAGCTTCACGTTCGACCACGAGTCGTTCCCGGTCGGGTACCTGGGCGAGGCGAACCCGGCGGCGTGGCCCGAGGGGCGGCGCGCGGCGTGGCGCCGGGTGCTCACGACGTCGCACCTCGCCTTGCTCTCGGTCGCGGGGCTCGGGGTGGTGGCGCTGCCGCGGCCGAGGCCGTGGCGGGCGCTCGTCACGCAGCTGCTTTCGCTCGCGGCGGTGCTGGGGCTGGTCGCGTGGGGGGTGGTCGGAGACGAGCACGCGTTCTGGCCGCTCGCGGTGGCGATCCCGCTCCTCGCGGCGCTGCCGCTGCCGGGCCGGCCCGCGAACGGCGGCGTCGTCGGCTACCTCGCGTTCGCGGTCGCCTCGGTGGCGCTGACGCACGCGGTGTTCTTCGGCGAGGATCGGTATCACATGGTCGTGACCCCGGCGCTGTGCATCCTCGCGGCGTGCGCGCTGCGGCGCGGGGAGGCGACGCGCGAAGCAGGGCAGCCCGCGACAGACCGCAAGATGGGTTGAGGCTTGCGGCAAGCCCGATGCATTGAATACGGGCTTCGCCGCGCGCTCGTTCTGGAATCGCACGGATGTCTCGACGTGCGCCCCCCGGCGTCATCGTCGCACGCCGGCTGGTTGGCCCTCTGTCCGGGCCTGTGCGAAGGCGCTTCGCCATGGTCTCCATGCGCCACGAGGTCCTCGTGGATCTCTTCAGAAACCGACCTTCCCTCGCCGCCGAGATCCTCGTCGAGGTCCTCGGCGTCGCGCTTCCGACCTACAGCGAGGCCCGAGTCGCCTCCACCGATCTGACCGAGACGACGCCTGCCGAGTACCGGGCCGATGTCGTCGTCGTGCTCCTCGATGCGGGCAAGCCGGTGCGCGTCATCATCGTCGAGGTCCAGCTCAGGAAGGACGACAACAAGCCGTTTAGCTGGCCCGCCTATCTGACCGTCTCGCGCGATCAGCACCGCTGTCAGGCGGGTCTGCTCGTCGTCGCGCCCGACCCCCTCGTCGCGGACTGGTGCGCGCAGCCGATCGAGATCGGCGTGCCCGGCTTCGTCCTGCGCCCGCCCGTGCTCCGTCGCAGCAGCGTTCCGGTCGTGACGGACCCAGCAGAAGCGGTCCGCCGACCGGAGCTGGGGGTGCTGTCCGCAATGGCCCACGGCGAGACGGAGCAAGGCGCAACGATCGCCAGCGCCGTGCTGCCCGCGATCGAGGGGCTCGATGACGAACGCGCCCGGCTCTACTACGATCTCCTGTACAATTCCCTGAACGAGGCGGCCCGCCGGGCACTGGAGGCGATGATGAAGGGCTACGAGTACCAGAGCGATTTCGCGAAGAAGTACGTCGCGCAGGGCCGTGACGAGGGGCGCATCGAGGGAGCGGTGCGCGCCCTGTTGAGCGTGCTCCGGGCTCGCGGCATCGCCGTGCCAGACGCCGCACGCGAGCGCATCGTCGCCCAGAAGGACCCGGAACGCCTTGAGCGCTGGATCGAGAAAGCCGTCACCGCGGCCGCGCTCGCCGACGTGCTCGACGATCCGAGTTGAGGACGGCCAGGCACCGGCCTCACCCGCCGCCGGCTCCGACGACGCGCACGGCCTCGACGCAGTGCGCGCCGGGACGCCGGCCACAGAGCGAGATTCTCGCGCCCCTCAGGGCGCCGCCGCCGCCCCCGCCTCGCCGGGCGCCTTCCCTGCCCCTTCCGGCTCGGCCTGCAGGACGATCTCGATGCGCCGGTTCTTCGCCCGCCCTTCCTCCGAGGCGTTCGGCGCCACCGGGGCGAACTCCCCGCCCCCGGCCGCGGACAGGCGCTGAGGCGACACCCCGCCCTCGATGAGCACCTCGACGACCGCCACCGCGCGCGCCGTCGAGACGTCCCAGCTCGACGCGCGCTTCGCGCCCCTCGCCTTCCGGTCGTCCGTGTGCCCCACGACCTGGAACCGGTGATCCGTCATCGTCCGGAGCGCCCCCGCGACCTCGGCCAGGAGCTTCCGCCCAGCCGGCTTGACCTCGGTCCTCGCGCCGTCGAACAGCGCGTCGCTCGAGATCTCGAGCAGCGGCAGCCCGCCGCGGATCCCGACGCGGACCTTCCCGCCGTCCACCGTCGCCTGGAGCCGGCTCGCGACGTCGCGCATCCGCGCCGCGCGCGCCTCGGCCGCCGCCTGGTGGCGGCGCAGATCGTCGACCTTGGCCCGCGCCTCGGCGAGCTCCGCCGACAGGCTGCCGCGCTCGTTCGCGAGCTGTCCCACGCTCTGCCCGGCGCTCCGGAGCCGCGCCGACAGCTCCTCGTTCATCGCGGCCAGCTCGTCCAGCCGCCGCGCGAGACCGGCCTCGGTCGTCGTCACCTCGGACAGCCGGAGATCCCGCGCACGGAGATCGTCCGCGAGCCGCGACAGCTCCGCCTCGATCGCGGCGGCCTGCGCCGACCGCTGCGCCGCCTCGGCGCGGGCGAGCTCGGCCTCGGCGCGCGCCCGCTCTCCCGCCTCGCGCTCTTTCTGGATCTCCGCGCGCGCCTGGTCGTACAGGTCCTGCCGGACGAGGCAGCCCGGCGTCGCCAGACCGAGCAGGGCGGCCGTGAGGAGCCTCGCCGCGGCGGGCAAGCGCCGCGACATCCACGCCGGGATTCTACCGGCCGTCGTCGTGGTGTTCATGCGTCGCGCGCACTCTGGCACGAAACCGTCGGCGCGACGAAATCGCGGCGAACGTCCCGCGGCCGCCCCCGAACGAGCCGTCCCACCCCGGGCGATCCCCTGGTACCCTCGCCGGCGTGAGCTCTCGGCGAACTTGGTTTTCCGCGGGCGCCCTGGCCGCGACGACGCTGGTAGCCAGCGCCGCGGCGGCGTTCCCGCACGTCGTCCGCGAGGGAGAGACCCTCGCGCAGATCGCGGAGCGCACCTACGGGCGCGTGCAGATGGAGCAGGTGCTCGTCGCCGCCAACGCGCTCGACGCCGGCGCCGGCGTGCCGATCATGCCCGGCCTGCGGCTGGAGGTGCCCGCGCTCGGCCACCACCGCGTCACCGCCGGCGAGACCTGGGCGATCCTCGCGGAGCGCCTGCTCGGCGCCGCCGACCGCAGCGACGTCCTCGCCCTCTCGAACGACACGATGCCCTGGATCGAGCCGACCGACGGGCAGGAGATCATCGTGCCGTACAACCTCCGGTACGTCGTCGGACAGCACGACACGCTGCTCACCATCGCCTATCGCTTCCTCGGCAAGCGGGACAAGGCGTGGATGCTCCACAAGTACAACCACTTCAAGAAGGACACGCTGCACCGCGGCATGGTGATCCTCGTGCCGCTCACGGATCTGCCGCTCACGACCCAGGGCAAGGCCGAGGCCGCGAGCGCCGGCGCGCTCGTGCGCTCCGAGGGGGCGGGCCGCGCGCGCGAGGCCCAGCGGCGGGTCGACGCCGAGCTGCCGCAGCTCGCGAGCGACGTGCGGAGCGGCCGCTACATCGACGCGGTGGCGCGGGCGAGCCGGCTGCTCGGCTACGGCGACCTCGCCCGGATGCAGATCGCCACGCTGCACCGCCACCTGCTCGAGGCCTACGTCGCGCTCGACGCGACCGGGCTCGCCGAGACCGCCTGCGCCGCGTGGCGCGAGCACGATCCGACCGCGCGGCTCGACCCCATCGAGCTCAGCCCGAAGATCGTGCGCGCCTGCACCTCGTTCACCGAGCAGCACCTCCGGCTGCCTCCGCCGGACCCGGCGCCGGCGGACGCCGTGGACGCGGGTGGTGCGCGGTGACCTCGCCGCCGGCGCCCGATCGCCTGGCCCCCGGGCACCGAATCGCGTCGCGGTACACCGTGGAGTCGGTCGTCGGCGAGGGCTCCTCCGGCGTCGTCTACCGCGCCGCCCGCGACGAGGACGGCCAGCGCGTCGCGCTCAAGGTGATCCACCGGCACCTCTCCGGCGCGCCGCAGATCTTCCGGCGCTACCACCGGGAAGCCGCCATCCTGAAGCGCCTTGAGGGCCCGCACGTCGTCCGGATGCTCGACTTCGTCGAGGAGGGCGGGCTGCTCATGATCGCGCTGGAGCACATCGACGGCAGCTCGCTGGAGGAGCTCCTGCGGGAGCACGCGCCGATCGAGGTCGACCGGGCGATCGAGATCGCCCTCCAGATCTGCGCCGCGCTGGAGACCGCGCACGCGGCGGGCGTGGTGCATCGCGACCTGAAGCCGGCCAACGTGCTCATCGAGCGCCCGGGCGCGCCGCCGTCGTCCACGCCCGGCGGCGGCGCGCCGTCGCCGCTCGCGGGCCGCGTCCGCGTTGTCGACTTCGGGCTCGCGAAGGTGGTGCACGGCGACCTGATGACGACCGGGCTCACCGAGCAGGGCATGATCTTCGGGACGCCGGAGTACATGGCGCCGGAGCAGGTGCGCGGCGAGGACGTCGATCCGCGCTGCGACATCTACGCGCTCGGCTGCATCCTCTACGAGATGGTGGTCGGCGCCGTGCCGTTCAGCAAACGGACGCCCATCGCCGTCATGACGGCGCATATCACCGAGCAGCCGCTCCCGCCGCGCTCCGGCAAGCGCGACGGGCTCATCTCGGCCGGCCTGGAGGCCGTCATCCTGAGGGCCCTCGCCAAGGACCCGGCCGCGCGGCACCCGAGCGCCCGGGCCTTCGCCGACGCCCTGCGCGCCTGCCGCGAGCGGCGCGTCGTGGGCCACACCCCCACGAGCCTCGCGGACGCCATCTCGATCACCGAGCTCGGGCTCGAGCGCACCGGCCTGGACTACGCCGCGACGCCCCAGAACGACGCTTCCACCGCGGACGTCGCTCCCGCGGTTCCGCCCCGGGAGCGCCAGGGGATCGGCGCGCTGCCCCCGGGCCGAGCCGCGGCGCGCGGCGACGCGCTCGGCGGCCGCGCGGCGGCCGCGGCGACGCCGGAGCGCGCCTCGCGCGAGCGACTCCTCTGGACCGTGGTGGCCATTCTCTGCGCGGCCGCTGGCATCGTGGTCGGCACGCTGTTCGGGGCACGTTAGCGACGCTGGACCCCTGGAATGCCGCTATGGCGTGGAGCGCGCGGATCGTGGTAATCGCTATCATGCGTTCTCTGCTGTCCGGCGACGCTGCTCTCGAGGCCTCCCGCCCCGCCCGGCCCCGGCGCGCGCTCCCCTGCGCCGCCGCCGCGCTCACCCTCCTCGCCCCCGCGGCCGCGTCGGCCTACGACTCGCTGGCTGCGCCGTGCGCCGACGACCCGTTCTATTGCGAGCGGGGCGCGGTCACCTTCCAGCGCAGAGACGGAATCCCGCTCGAGCTCGACTTCGATACGGGCTGGGTCCCTCCGGGCTCGCCGTTGCAAGTGAACCTCCGGGCCGCGGTGTACGCGAACACGCAGGTCTCGCTGAGCGGGGCGCTCGAGGCGTCGTGGCCAGAGGCGCTCGCGCTCGCGGCCCCCGGCGACCAGGGCGGAGGCACGTTCAGCTGCGACTATGGGCTCGACGTCAGCGCGGAGGGGCGCGTCAGCATCTCCGTCCTCGGCCAGGACTTCGAGTGGACGGGCGATATCCCTTATGTGCCCCAGATCGACTTCCAGGTGCACGAGAGCGAATCGTTCGACGCCTGGGGCTGGGAGCCGGGCGTCGCGATGGCCAGCTCGACCGCGCCGCAGCGGCTCGCGGCCGTCTCCCTCGGCGACCTCATCGGCGGCTCGATCCCCGGCATCGAGGGGAGGTTCGAGCTCGACGTCGCCATGGATGTCGACGCTCGCTACGTGACCCACCGCGTGGCCGTCGAGACGCTCGATCAGGCGACGGTGAGCGGGGGCGACATCACGAAGGAGCGCAGCGCCTCGTTCACGGAGTACCTGGGCGGCCCGTCGGTCGAGCTCAACGTGCGCCCCGAGGGCTCGGTGCGCTACGAGGGCACGCTCCACCTCATCCCCGCGTTCAGCGTCAGCCTGCTCGGCCGCGAGTGGTCGATCCCGATCGCCGACATCCCGCTCGACTTCCCGCTCACCGAGCGGGCGTGGATCTTCGAGAGCGAGCGCGTCCACGTGCCGCTCCCGGATCTCGCGCTGGACAAGCGGGAGATCGACTTCGGCCCGGTCGAGGTCGGGCAGGCCAACGTGGAGATCGTCCAGCTGTCGAACGCAGGCGAGGCGCTGCTCGACGTCGCCGTGGAGACCGACGATCCGGAGAGCTTCGAGCTCGCCGACGAGGCGCTCGAGATCGACCCCGAGACGGCGGTCGACTTCGCGATCCGCTTCGCGCCGAAGGCGGGCGGCGCGTTCGCGGCGACCGTCCGCGTCGCGTCGAACGACCCGAGCGATCCGGTGCAGGAGATCACGGTGCGCGGGATCGGCGTCGCGCCGCCGGACGACGGTCCGGACGGCGGCGAGCTCGCGGAAGAGGACGGCGGCTGCGGCTGCCGCGCCGCCGGGGGCGCGGGCGACCGGGCGTGGGCGGCCGCCGGGCTGTCGCTCGCCGCGCTCGCGGGCGGCCTCAGGCGACGGCGCCGCGCGGCCTGAGGCACGGGCCCAGCGCCGCGGGGCGCGCGCCTCAGGCCGCGCTCGGCGACCCCACGGAGATCTTCCGGCGCGTCGACACGGTCGCAATCTGCTCCAGCTCCTCGCCGCGCAGGGTCTCCTTGAGCACGAGCGCCTCCGCGGCGGCCTCGAGGCCCTCGCGGCGATCGACGAGCAGCTGCTTGGCCTTCAGGTACATCTCGCCGAGCCGCTCCCTCACCTCCTCGTCGACCTCGCGCGCGGTCTCCTCGCTGCACGTGCGCTCCTCCTGGATCACGCCGAGCATGGGCGCGCCGACGTTGCGCGACAGCGCGGGTAGCCCGAGGCGCCGGCTCATCCCGAGGCGGGTCACCATCTCGCGGACGAGCGCCGTGGCCCGCCCGAGATCGTCGTGCGCGCCGCTCGAGACCTGGCCCAGCGCGATCTCCTCCGCCGCCCTGCCGCCGAGCATCACCGTGACGCGCGACTCGAGCTCCTGCTCGGTGACCAGCTGGCGCTCGCCGCGCGGCACCTGGATCGTGACGCCGAGCGCGCCGATCGTGCGCGCCACGATCGACACCCGCTCCACCGGATCGGCGGCCGGCAGCGCGAGCGCGACGAGCGCGTGCCCGGCCTCGTGGTAGGCCACGCGCCGCCGCTCCTCCGCGGTCATGATCTGCCCGCGGCGCCGGAGGCCGAGCTGCGACCGGTCGAGCGCCTCGTCGACGTCGGCCTGGCCGATCTCGCTCGCGCCGCGCCGCGCCCCGGCGAGCGCCGCCTCGTTGACGATCTTGGCGAGGTCGGCCCCGACCATGCCCGGCGTGCGGCGCGCCACGAGCCCGAGGTCGACGTCCTTCGCGAGCGGCACCCGCCGCGCGTGCACGGCGAGGATCGCCTCGCGCCCCTGCAGATCGGGGCGATCCACGATGACCTGGCGGTCGAAGCGCCCGGGCCGCAAGAGGGCCGGATCGAGCACCTCGGGCCGGTTTGTGGCGGCCATCAGGATCACGGTGGTGCGCGCGTCGAAGCCGTCCAGCTCGGCGAGGAGCTGGTGGAGCGTCTGCTCGCGCTCGTCGTGGGTCGACAGGGCGCTGAGGCCGCCCCGGGTCCTGCCCACGGCGTCGATCTCGTCGATGAACACGATGCTGGGCGCGCTCTTGCGCGCCTCCTCGAAGAGCTCGCGCACGCGCGCGGCCCCGAGCCCGACGAACATCTCGACGAACTCGCTCGCGTTCAGCGAGAAGAACGGCACGTCCGCCTCGCCCGCCACGGCGCGCGCGAGCAGCGTCTTGCCGGTGCCGGGCGGCCCGACGAGCAACAGGCCGCGGGGGATCCGGCCGCCGAGCGACCGGTACCGCGACGGCTCCTTCAGGAAGTCGACGACCTCGACGAGCTCGTCCTTGGCCTCGTCGACCCCCGCGACGTCGGAGAAGCGCACCGGCTCCTGCTTGGACCGGTCGTAGACCTTCGCCTTGCTGCGCAGGAACCCGAGCGGCCCGCCGGCCCCCTGCCCCGCCCGGCGCAGCATCATGAAGAACGCCGCGTTGAGGAGCAGGAGCGGCAGGAGCCAGATCGCCGCCTGCGCCCACGCCCCGGACCGGGCGCTCTGCGCCTCGATGCGGACCTTCTGCTCGAGCAGCGCCCGCACGAGCGGCTCGTCCTCGACGCCGGGCAGCCGCGTCGCGCGGACGTGCTCCTCGGTCCGCTGCGCGCCGGCGTGGCGGACGAGCTCGATCTCGTCGGGCTTCACGACCGCCGCGCCGACCTCCCCGCGCCGCACCGCGGCGACCGCCTCGTCGTAGGGCACGAGCGGGGGCCCCGGCGGCTTGACGATCCCGGAAAAGACCAGGATCGCGGCGGCGATCAGCAGGTACCCGAGCCACGTGCGCGACACCGGCCTTTTCTCGTCAGCCATTCCATGGAGCTGATGTGTGGCGGGCGTCGCCACGGCAAGCCCCGGGCCCCGGAAGAACCGGAAATCACACGGTAAAGCGGCGCGGGAGGGGAGCCCGGCCGGGAGCCGCCTGGCCGCGCGTCACGGCGGCTCTGCCGCCCGGCTCCGCGCCTCCACCGCGCTTCTGCCGCCGGTCTCACCGCTCGGCCACCGCTCGCCGCCGTACGGCTGCCGCCGGGTGATCGCCCCCGGGATCCAGGCTAAGAAGCGCCCTTGTGCCGCTCGCTTCCGACCGCGCCTCGCTCGCCGCGTTCCCCATCGACTGGGGCGGGCTCGCCCCGCTCCGCCTCAAGTCGCGCGCCGTCGCCGAGGGCGTCTACGCCGGCATGCACCGGAGCATCCGCAAGGGCGCCGGCGTCGAGTTCGGCGGGCAGCGGCCCTACGTGCCCGGCGACGATCTCCGCTTCTTCGATCGGCGCGCCCTGCTCCGCCACGATCGCCTCATGGTGCGCGAGTTCGAGACCGAGACCGACCGCGCCCTCTGGCTGTGCGTCGACGCGACCGCCTCGATGTCCTACCGCGGCCGGCGCGCGCCCGGCGCCAAGCTCGCCTACGCGGCGCTCATCGCCGCGGCCATGGCCCGCGTCGCGCTCGCCACCGGCGACCCGGTGGGGCTCGCGTGGCTCGGCGGCGCCGGCACGCACGGCCTGCCCGCCATGGCGGGGCGCGAGGCGTTCGAGCGGATCGTGGGCGCCCTCGAGGCCACCTCCGCCGCCCAGGACTGGAGCGGCGACGCGGGCGCCATCGAGCGCGCGCTCGCGCCCGTCGCGAAGAAGGCCCGCCGCGGCGCCGTCGTCCTGCTCATCTCGGATCTGCTCGATCTCGCTCATGAATCGGGCGCGGAGCGCGCCCTCTCCGCGTTCACGCCGCTCAGCACCGGCGGCCGCACGCTGATCGCCCTCCAGGTCCTCGACCCGAGCGAGGCCGAGCTCGACTTCGAGGGCAACGTGCGCCTGCGCGCGCTCGAGGGCGGCGCCGTCGTGGAGGCCGACGCGGGCGCGGTCCGCGCGCAGTACAAGGCGCGCCTCGCCGCCCTCGCCGACGGCTGGGCGCGCGCGCTCGCGTCGCGCGGCGGCCGCCTGCTCCGCGCGACCAGCGCCGATCCCCCGACCGACGTCGTCCGCGCCCTGGTGCAGGCGATCGCCGAGGTGCGGCGATGAGCTTCGTCACGCTCGGCGCGCTGCTCGTCGCGCTCCTCGTCGGCGCGCCGATCGCCGCGCACCTCCTGCGCCGCCGCCGCGCCGAGGAGCGGCCGTTCCCGCCCGCGCGCCTGGTCCCGCCCACGCCGCCGACGGCGCGGCGACGGAGCCTCCTCGAGGACCGCGCCCTCTTCGCCACCCGGGCCGTGTCGGTGCTCGCGCTCGCGGTGCTCGGCGCCACGCCGCTCCTGCGCTGCACGCACCTGTCGCTCAGCCGCAGGGCCGGCGCGTCGGTCGCGCTCGCCATCGTCGTCGACGACTCGCTCAGCATGCGCGCGCGCCCGGGCGGCGACGGCGCGGAGCGCGCCGGCCCCTCGCGCTTCGAGCGCGCGCTCACGGCCGCGCGCGAGCTCGCCGGCGGGCTCGCGCCCGGCGACGCCGCGGCGCTCGTCCTCGCGGGCGCCCCGGCCCGCGTCGCCCTCGCGTCGACGACCAACCTCGCCGCCGTCGCCGACGCGCTCGACGCGGTGACGCCGTCGGACCGCGCCACCGACCTCGACGGCGCCCTCGATCTCGCGCGCGATCTGCTCCGGGGGCTGCCCCAGAGCGACAAGCGCATCGTGCTCCTCAGCGATCTCGCGGACGGCGCGCCCGGCGCGCCGCCCATCGCGGGCACCCCCGACATCGCCACGTGGGTGCCGCTCGAGGAGCTGGAGGCGGCGGGGCAGGACTGCGGGATCGTGCGCGCGGATCGATCCAGCCAGAAGGCGCGCATCCGCGTCGTCTGCACCGCCGCGCAGGCCGCCGCGCCCGGGCCCGACCTGCCCGCCGCGGAGCGCGACGGCGGCGCGGCGTCGCCGGGCGCGTCCGCCGCCGCGGGGCGGTCTCTCGAGGTGCGCGCCGGCGACGCGGTGATCGGCAAGGTCGCGCTCGATCCGGCGCTGCGCGCCGAGGAGCTCACGATCGACCTGCCCGCCGGGACGCCCGAATTCTTGATCGCCGCGCTCACCGGCGGCGACGCGATCGCCGAGGACGATCGCGCGCCGATCATCTCCGCGGGCGGCCCGCTGTCGATCGCCGTCGTGGTCGACCCCGCGACCACGCACGTCGAGACGGGCGGCCCGCCGCCGCTGGAGCAGGCGCTCTCGGCGCTCGATCTCGACGCGCAGATCAGGCCGCTGCCCTCGGTCCCGGAGCACGCGGACGAGCTGGCCGCGCACGCGGGGCTCATCGTCGACGACGCGCCCGGCTTCACGCCCGAGGTGCGCCGCTCGCTCGCCGCGTGGGTCGAGCGCGGCGGCGTCGCGCTCCTCACGCTCGGCCAGCGCGCCGCCGCGGCGCCGCTCGGCGCCGGGTTCGAGCCGCTGGTGCCCGGCGTCGTCCGCTGGTCGGCGTCCCCGGCGCGCGGGGTGGATCCGGCCACGGCGGGCTGGCTCGGCCCGTCCGCGGCCAGCCTCGCCGACGTGGCCCCGCGCGGCCGGGCCACGCTTGGCGCCGAGGCGTCGGAGGGCGCCGAGGTGCTCGCGCGGTGGTCGGACGGCGCCCCGTTCCTCGTGCGGCGCCCGCTCGGGCGCGGCGTCGTGCTGTTCATGACGCTGCCGCTCAGCACGGAGGAGAGCGACGTCGCGCTGCGGCCGGCGTTCCTCTCGCTGCTCGACGGGTTCGTCGGCGCCGCGCGCGCCCGCGGCGGCGCGCGGCGGCTCGCCGCGGGCGAGACGTGGACGTTCGACGGCTACCGCGACGTCAAGGTCGAGCGCGTGCAGGTCGACCGCGCCGAGGGGCCCGCGGGGCGCGAGGCGCTCCCCGTCGTGGAGGTCGAGCGGCGGCTGCGCGTCTCGCCCCCGCTCGCCGGGCTCTACGAGCTCACCCTCGACGGCGAGCGCTCGACGCGCGTCGTCTCGGTCCCGGAGCGCGAGATCGATCTCCGCCCGCGGCGCGTCGCCGAGAGCGCCCGCGCGGCCGAGCTGGGCGGCATGTCGGCCTCGATCGACGGATCGCCGTATGTCGCGCTGCTGCTGCTCGCGCTGCTCGCGGCCGAGCTCCTGCTGCGCGCCCTCGGCGGGCGGCGGGAGGCGGCGGAGCTCCGGGCGGGCTGAGGCCGGCGGCCGCCTTCGGCGCGGCCTGCGCGCGGCGCGGCCGGCGGCCGCCTTCGGCGTGGCTTGCGCGCGGCGCGGCCGGCGCGCGTCAAACGCCGCGCCGCCGCACCGCCGCGCTCAGTGCGTCTGCCAGTGCGGGGGGATCTCGTCCGCCGGCGCGAACTCGGGCTTGGCCGGCGCGGCGGGCACGACGGCCGCTCGGCGGGGCCCGTTCGGCTTGAAGCTGTGCTCCGCGGCCGGGAACGTGCGCGACTGCACCTCGTCCACGTAAGCGCGCGTCGCCTCCACGATCTGATCGCCGACCTCGGCGAAGCGCTTCGCGAACTTCGGCGTCAGCTCGCGGAACATCCCGAGCAGGTCGTAGCAGACGAGCACCTGCCCATCGCAGCCCGCCCCGGCGCCGATGCCGATCGTCGGCACGGAGACCGCCGCCGTCACCTCCTGCGCGAGATCCGGCGGGATGGCCTCGAGCACGATCGCGTAGGCGCCCGCCTCGTCGAGGATGCGCGCGTCGGCGATGAGGCGCTCGGCCGCCTCGTCGCCCTTGCCCTGCACCTTGAAGCCGCCCATCGCGTGCACCGACTGCGGCGTGAGCCCGAGGTGGCCCATCACCGGGATGCCCGCGGCGACGATCCGGCGCACGTGCTCCGCGATCTCGGCGCCCCCCTCGAGCTTGATGCTCTCGAAGCTGCCCTCCTTCATCATCCGCCCGGCGTTCTCGAGCGCGTGCATCGGAGAGAGCTGGAAGCTCATGAACGGCATGTCGCCCACGACGTGAGCGCGCCGCGCGCCGCGCGCCACCGCGCGCCCGTGATAACAGATCTCCTCGACCGTCACGGGGAGGGTCGTCGCGTGCCCTTGCACGACCATCCCGAGCGAGTCGCCGACGAGCAGCAGATCGGCGCCGCCCTCGTCGAGCAGCCGCGCCATCGTGAAGTCGTAGGCCGTCACCATCGCGATCGGCGAGACCCCTTTGCGGGCGCGGATCTCGGGGACCGTGACCTTCGTCGAGCGCTGCGCGGGCCTGCGCGCGCCGCCCCCACCATTGCCTTGCGGACCGTACATGTTCCTCCGGGTCGCGGCCGCACCTGCGGTCCACGCCTCCGGAGAGGCTAGGGCCGCGCCCGTTCCCGGGCAAGACGCGGCGCGCGCCGGCCGCGGCCTACCTGGTCACAATCCCCAAGTATCCTGGACACTTATCCATGACAGCAGCCGCGGCGGGCGCAGGCGCGGCACGCCCGCTCTTGCGCCGGCCGCTCACCCGCGGCGGTGCCCGGCGCCGCCGGAGGGGAGCGCCGCTGCCGGCGCCCGCGACGCGCCCGGCGGCACGGACCTCGGGTTCGTCAGGGCGGTCAGGACGTGGTCGCGCCAGGCGCCGTCGATGAACAGGTAATCGCGGGCGTACCCCTCGACGACGAAGCCGAGGCGCCGGAGCAGCCGGCCGCTGCGCTCGTTGTGCGGCAGGTAGTTCGCCATCACCCGGTGGAAGCCGAGCGCGTCGAACATGTACGCGATCGCCGCCTCGAGCGCCTCGAACATCACGCCCGCGCCCACGGCGCGCTGGTCGAGCGAGTAGCCGAGCGTCGCGGCCTGGAAGGCGCCGCGCACGAACTGGGTGAAGTTGCAGACCCCGATCACCTCGCCGTCGGGGGCGCCGCGCCACTGCAGCGCGAGCCGGAGCGCCCGATCGGCGGCGAAGTCGTCGTGATCGCGGAGGAGGCGCTCGCGCCAGAACGCCTCGGTGTAGAAGCCCTCGGGGCGCGGCGGATCCCACCGGGCGAGGTGCTCGCGGTTGCGCTCGAAATAGGCGAGGTAGCGGCCGGCGAAGTCGAGGGGCGGGAGGAGGAGGCGCAGCCGCGGGGTCTCGATGCAGACGGAGCTCTTCAACCCGGCCTCCCGCGCGGCGCGCCTACGACAGGGTCCCCTCGTCGAGGCGGCGCATCCCTTCGAGGAGCAGCGCCTCGGGCGAGGCGGTGATGCTGCGCGTGCTGGGCGAGAAGGTCGGGTCGAGGCGGAAGTCGCCCTCGCGCAGCGTGAGCATCCTGTAGAACGCGTCCTCGCCCTGCGCGCCGGCCCAGAGCGCGTGGACGACCTGCCCGTCGGCGAAGTGGATCTCGCCGGCCATGGAGTTCGCCTGGATCTTGAGCGCGCACGTCTTCCGGCCGTGCCAGAGGATCTGGATCATGTCCGGCAGGCCCATCTCGGCGAGCGAGCCGGACACGCCGCGCGGGGCGGCGGTCGAGGAGCGCCGCTCGATGAGCTGGCGGAGCTTGGCGGCCATGACGTCGGTCGACGCCGGCTTCGAGACGAAGTCGTCGACGCCGAGATCGAAGGCGCGCTGGGCGGTCTGCCGGTCGGTCTTCGCGGTGAGGATGACCCACGTCTTGTCGCGGCCGAAGCCGAGCTTCAGCGCGTCGGCGCGGAGCGCGAGGCCGGCGTCGGGCTCCTCGAGATCGATCTCGCTGACGACCACCTCGATGTCCTTCGTCTCGAGCTCGCGCCGCGCCTGCGCCACGTTGCGCGCGATCGAGACCTCGAACCCCTGCTCGAGGAGCCGCAGCTCGAGGACCGTCGTCTCCTCGGGATCCGGGTCGACGATGAGCGCCTGGTGCCGGTCGGAGAGGAGCTTCGCGCGCATGTCGTCGCCGGTCATGACCTGGCGGAAGAGGTCGACGATGTTCGGATCGAAGATGGTGCCGCGGTACTGGGCGAGCACGTCGCACGCCTCGGGCGGGCGGAGCGCCTTGCGGTAGGGGTTGCGCGGGTTCTGGGTGAGGTCGGCGTAGGTGTCCGCGACCGCGAGGATGCGCGCGCCGAGCGGGATCTCCTTGCCGGACAGGCCGTCGGGGAAGCCGCTGCCGTCGTAGCGCTCGTACATCAGGCTGATCGCGGAGACGACCTCCTGCGGCAGCCCCACCGACTCCATGAGGTGCGCGGGGAGATCGACGCTCTTCGTCGCGGCGAGGCGGTGCCCCTCGTACTCGGCCACGTTGAGCGCGGTGAGGTGGTACGGGCCGTTCTTGCCGAGGTCGTGCAGGTACGCCGAGGCCACATAGCTCGCGACCGTCGTCGGCGGCAGGCCGATGCGCTCGCAGAGCTTGCGGACGATGCGCGCGACCGTGGAGGAGTGGCCCCGGAGGTCCTGGCGCGCGTTCTCGAGCAGGCTCACGAGGACGTTCAGCGTCTCGACGTACGCGTGGCTCGTGGTCGGGTGCGGCGGCGGCGGGGGCGCCGCGACCGGCACGGAGACCGGGGCGACCTGCGGCTGAGGGGGCGGCGAGGGCGGCACCGGCGTGGGCGGGGGGCCAGCCGGGGCCGCGCGCGGCGGCGCGACGGGCGCGGCGGGCCCCCGCATCACCGCCGGAGGTTGCGGCGTCGCGGCGAGCGGCGCAGGGATGGAGGCGAGCGCCGGCGGGCCGTGCATCGGCTGCGCGTGCGCCGGCTGCCCGTGCATAGTCGCCTGCCCGTGCATCGGCTGCCCGTGCATCGGCTGCCCGTGCATCGTCGCCTGCCCGTGCATCGTCGCCTGCGGATGCGCGGGCGTCGCGTGCGCCGGCTGGCCGTGCATCGTCGCCTGCGGGTGCATCGGCTGCGCAGCCGGCACGTGCGTCATCGACGTGCGATCGGGGATCGACGCGCGCTCGTACGTCATCGACGTACGCTCGAACGGATTGCTGTTGTTGTTGTAGAGGATCTCGTCGAACGAGCTGACCGGACGCAGCAGCGAATTGAAGGCGGTCGTGTCGCCCCGGTAATGGTAGGCGATGGCCGCGCGCACCGCCGCCGGCCGGGCGACGATGGCGCGTACGTCCCGCACGCCCGCGGCCAGCCGGATCTCGTGCAGCGCGGCGTCGTTGTCGGGATCCGCGGTCGCGACCGAGAGCGTCGTGTTCCGCTCGTCGAGCAGGACCGGAAAGACGCCGTGCAGCGTCGCGGTGATCGCCGAGACCTTGGCGAGCACGCGGGGCTCGATGATCGCCTTCGAGAGCTTCTCGGTCGAGACGAAGCGGGTGTTGTGGACGGTCGCGATGAACTTCAGGAGCTCGGCCTCGTTGACGATATCGAGCTCGATGATGGCGTCCTCGATGCGGCCGCGGGTCCGCATCGCGTACTCCACCGCGCGACGATGGTCGTCCGGGGTGATGCGCCCCTCGAGGACGAGGCGATCGGCAATCCGCTGGTTCAATCCTTGAACGGAAGCCATCGAAACCCTGATTCTACTCAGAAATTGGAGGTAGGCGCGCGCCCAAGAACCCTCGCGGAACGAAAGCACGCGGGGAAAGCTGGCCAGCCGCTCGCGGCGTATCCGCCATGGGGTGCGCTCGATGAATGAGAGCAGAGCTCGGAGCGGTGCGCGAGCCCCGTGAACATCCCGGCCAGCGCCGGTTGGCCCCCGAGGTCCCGCTCGACCCGACGCGCTGCTACGTGGCGATGAAGACTGACCCCGGGTAGGCGCTCACGCCACGTCCGGCGCGTTCCGCCAGGCCGGCAAGCTCAGGGCTGGGAGGGGAAAGCGGCCCGGGGCGGCGCGCCCGGTGATTGGGGTGGCGGGCGGCGCGCTCGGGAAGTGGGTGCCGGGCGGCGCGCCCGGAGGCAGGGTAGGCCCCGCCCGGGCGCGCCGGCGGTCGTCACTCCTCGTTCACCGCCGTGAGCGGCGCCGTCTCCTCGGGGCGCGGCCGCGGGGCGACGTACGGCGCCTGCACCACCGGCTCGCCCTCGACCACGACCTGGAGGCGCTTGTAGGCGGGCAGACCCGTCCCTGCCGGGATCAGGCGACCCATGATGACGTTCTCCTTCAGACCGCGGAGATCGTCCGTCTTGCCGTTGATCGCGGCCTCGGTGAGCACCTTGGTCGTCTCCTGGAACGACGAGGCGCTGATGAACGACTCGGTCGACAGGCTGGCCTTGGTGATGCCGAGGAGGAGCGCCTCGGCGATGGCGGGCTTGCCGCCGCGCTCGATGACGTTCTCGTTCTCCTTCTCGAAGATGTGCTTCTCCACCTGCTCGTCGACCAGGAAGTTCGTATCGCCGACCTCGCGCACGCGGACGCGCCGGAGCATCTGCCGGACGATGACCTCGATGTGCTTGTCGTTGATGCCGACGCCCTGGAGCCGGTAGACCTGCTGGATCTCGTTCACGAGCCAGGCCGACAGCTCCTTCTCGCCCTTCACCCGGAGGATGTCGTGCGGGTTCGGCGGGCCGTCCTGGAGCGGATCACCCGCGCGCACCCGGTCGCCCGGCTGCACCTGGATGTGCTTGCCCTTGGGGATCAGGTACTCGCGCGCCTGATCGCCGAGCGCATGCCCGTCCGGCGAGTACGGCGTGATGATGACCTTCCGCTTGCCCTTCGTGTCCTTGCCGAACGTGACCTCGCCGTCGATCTCGCTGATGATGGCGTGATCCTTGGGCTTCCGGGCCTCGAACAGCTCGGCGACGCGGGGCAGACCGCCGGTGATGTCCTGCACCTTCGTCGTGTCGCGCGGGATCTTCGCGATGACCTCGCCGGCCTCGATGAGATCCCCCTCCTGCGCGACGATGTGCGCGCCGACGGGGAGCAGGTAGCGCGCCTCGAGCTCGCTGTTCGGGAGCTTCAGCGTCCTGCCGGACTCGGGGTCCTTCAGCGAGATGCGCGGGCGGACGTCGGCCGCCTTCGACTCGATGACGACCTTTCGCGAGAGGCCCGTCACCTCGTCGAGGCGATCCTGCACGCTGACGCCCTCGATGAGGTCGCCGAACTTCACCACGCCGGAGACCTCGGTGAGGATCGGCGTCGCGAACTGGTCCCACTCGGCGAGCAGCTCGCCGGGCTTGGTGCGCTCGCCGTCGGCCTTCTTGAGGATGGCGCCGTAGACGAGGCGGTTGTGCTCGCGCTCGCGCCCCGTCTCGTCGACGACCACGATCTCGCCGTGGCGGTTCATGACCACCATGGTGCCGTCCTTCTTCTTCTGGACGACCGCGCGGCGGAGGCGGACGGTGCCCTCGGTGCGGGCCTCGAGGTAGCTCGCCTCGATCTTGCCGCGCGCCGCGGTGCCGCCGATGTGGAAGGTGCGCATCGTGAGCTGCGTGCCCGGCTCGCCGATCGACTGGGCGGCGATGATGCCCACCGCCTCGCCGATGTTGACCCGGTAGCCGCGCGCGAGGTCGCGGCCGTAGCACAGCGCGCACACCCCGCGGCGGAGCTGGCACGTGAGCACCGAGCGGATGACGACCTCCTCGATGCCGGCGTCCTCGATGGACCGCACCGCCTGCTCGTCGAGCTCGGTGTTGGCCGTGATGAGCACCTCGCCGGTGAGCGGGTCGACCACGTCCTCCAGCGCGACGCGGCCGAGGATGCGGTCGCCGAGCGGCTGGATGACCTCGCCGGCCTCCTCGAGCTTCGCCACGCGGATGCCGTCGAGCGTGCCGCAGTCGAACTCGGAGATGACCGCGTCCTGCGCCACGTCGACGAGCCGGCGGGTGAGGTAACCCGAGTTCGCCGTCTTGAGCGCGGTGTCGGCGAGGCCCTTACGCGCGCCGTGCGTCGAGATGAAGTACTGGAGCACGCTGAGACCCTCGCGGAAGTTCGCGGTGATCGGCGTCTCGATGATCTCGCCGGACGGCTTGGCCATGAGGCCGCGCATCGCGGCCAGCTGCCGGATCTGCTGCGTGGAGCCGCGCGCGCCGGAGTCGGCCATGATGTAGATCGGGTTGAAGCTCGGCTCGACCGACTCCTTGCCCGTCTCGTGGTCGACGACCGTCTCCTTGCCGATGCCGGCCATCATCTCGGTCGTGACCTGGTCGGCGATGCTCGCCCAGATGTCGACGATCTTGTTGTACCGCTCGCCGTCGGTGATGAGCCCCTCCTGGTACTGCTCGACGACGCGCTCGACCTCCTTCTGCGCCTCGCCGAGGAGGACCTTCTTGGCCGGCGGGATCACCATGTGATCCATGCAGATGGAGATGCCCGCCCGCATCGCGTGGTCGAAGCCGAGCGTGCGGAGCCGGTCCGCGAGGAGGACGGTCTCCTTGTTGCGGTGGATGCGGTAGCAGACGTCGATGAGCGCCGAGAGCGCCTTCTTGTCGAGGGTCTTGTTCGCGTACTCGAACGCGACCCCCTTCGGGAGGACCTCGGAGATGATGACGCGGCCCACCGTGGTCTCGACGATGCGGCGCTTCACGTGGCCGAACTCGTCGAGCTGCGGGTTGCCGTCGTCGTCGATAATCGGCACGCGAACGCGGATGCCGGCGTGCAGCGCGACCTCGCCGTTGTCGTACGCCATCCGCACCTCCTCGGGGGAGGCGTAGATGCCCCGCAGGTAGCCCTGCGCCACGCCGTCCTCGCCGAAGGAGAGGGTGTCGGCGCGGAACGACCCCTTCTCGAACTTGCGCTCGCGGGTCGCGTAATAGAGCCCGAGCACGATGTCCTGCGTCGGGTTGATGATCGGCTTGCCGCTCGCGGGCGAGAGGATGTTGTTCGTGCTCATCATGAGCACGCGCGCCTCCATCTGCGCCTCGACCGACAGCGGCACGTGGACCGCCATCTGGTCGCCGTCGAAGTCGGCGTTGAACGCCGCGCAGACGAGCGGGTGCAGCTGGATCGCCTTGCCCTCGATGAGCACCGGCTCGAACGCCTGGATGCCGAGGCGGTGGAGCGTCGGGGCGCGGTTCAGGAGCACCGGGTGCTCGCTGATGACCTCCTCGAGGATGTCCCAGACCTCCGGCCGCTCCTTCTCCACCATCTTCTTCGCGCTCTTGATGGTGTTGACGTAGCCGCGCTCTTCCAGCTTGTTGTAGATGAACGGCTTGAAGAGCTCGAGCGCCATCTTCTTGGGCAGGCCGCACTGGTGCAGGCGCAGCGTCGGGCCCACGACGATGACCGAGCGGCCCGAGTAGTCGACGCGCTTGCCGAGCAGGTTCTGGCGGAACCGGCCCTGCTTGCCCTTCAGCATGTCGGAGAGCGACTTGAGCGGGCGCTTGTTCGGGCCGGTGATCGTCTTGCCGCGGCGGCCGTTGTCGAACAGCGCGTCGACGGCCTCCTGCAGCATCCGGCGCTCGTTCCGGATGATGATCTCCGGCGCGTTCAGCTCGAGGAGCCGCTTCAGGCGGTTGTTGCGGTTGATGACGCGGCGGTAGAGGTCGTTGAGATCGCTGGTCGCGAAGCGGCCGCCGTCCAGGGGGACGAGCGGGCGCAGATCCGGCGGCAGCACCGGGATCACGGTCAGCATCATCCACTCCGGCCGATTGCCGCTCTCGCGGAAGGCCTCGACGACCTTGAGCCGCTTCGCGAGCTTCTTCCGCTTGGCCTCGCTGGTCGCGGCGCGCATCTCCGTCCTGAGCAGCTCGGCCAGACCGTGCACGTCGACCTGCTTGAGCATCTCGAGGATCGCCTCGCCGCCCATGCCGGCGCTGAACTTGTCGTCACCGTACTCGTCGAGCAGCTGCAGGTAGCGCTCCTCGCTCAGGAGATCGCCCCTCATGAGGCCGGTCTCCTTCGGATCGATGACGATGTAGGCCTCGCAATAGAGCACCTTCTCCAGGTCCTTGAGCGTGATATCGAGCATGTTGCCGATGCGCGACGGCAGGCTCTTCAGGAACCAGATGTGGGCGACCGGCGTGGCCAGCGAGATGTGCCCGAGCCGCTCGCGGCGGACCTTCGACTGGATGACCTCGACGCCGCACTTCTCGCACACGATGCCACGGTGCTTCATGCGCTTGTACTTGCCGCAGTTGCACTCGTAGTCCTTCACCGGCCCGAAGATCTTGGCGCAGAACAGACCATCGCGCTCCGGCTTGAACGTCCGGTAGTTGATGGTCTCCGGCTTCTTCACCTCGCCGTGCGACCACTCGCGGATCTTCTCCGGGCTCGCGAGCGAGATGCGGATGGCGCTGAACGAGAGCGGGTCTTTGGGCTTCTCGAAGAAGCTGAAGATGTCACGCATGGAGACCTCCGGAGACGGAAACGATACCGATGAACCTGCCAGCGCCCACCGAGTCGGACTTCGGGGGCGCGCCGCCCGCGCGGCGCGCCTCCCCCCCCATCACCGACCGGGCGCGCGGCGCTCGCGACGTGACGAACTGCATCACTCCTCTTCCTCCGCGGCCGAGGCCTCCACGCCTCCGCTCGTCTCGACCAGCTCCACGTTCAGGCACAGCGACTGGAGCTCCTTGATGAGCACGTTGAAGCTCTCCGGCAGCCCCGCCTCCAGGGTGTAATCCCCCTTCACGATAGCCTCGTACATCCGGGTGCGGCCCATCACGTCGTCGCTCTTCACGGTGAGGAACTCCTGCAGCGCGTAGGCCGCGCCGTAGGCTTCCATCGCCCAGACCTCCATCTCGCCGAGCCGCTGCCCGCCGAACTGCGCCTTGCCGCCGAGGGGCTGCTGCGTGACGAGCGAGTAGGGCCCGATCGAGCGCGCGTGGATCTTGTCGTCGACCAGGTGGTGGAGCTTCAGCATGTACATGATGCCCACCGTGACGTTCTGATCGAACGCATCGCCCGTGCGCCCGTCGAAGAGGATCGCCTGGCCCGAGGTCGGGAGACCCGCGAGCTCGAGAGCGCCCTTGATATCCGACTCATGAGCGCCGTCGAACACCGGCGATCCCATGAAGACCCCCTCGTCGACCGTCTTGACGAAGCGCTTGACGTCGCCGTCGTCGAGGTCGTCGAAGAAGCCGGCCATCGACTCGTCGCCCGCGTAGATGGCCTTCAGGTGCTCCTTGATCTCGGCGGTCGCCCGCTGCTGCTCGAGCATGCTCTGCAGCTGGTTGCCGAGCTCGAAGGCGCCCCACCCGAGGTGGATCTCGAGGATCTGACCGACGTTCATGCGGCTCGGCACGCCGAGCGGGTTGAGCACGAGATCGACCGGCCTGCCGTCCTGCAGATACGGCATGTCCTCCTCGGGGAGGATGCGGCTGATGACGCCCTTGTTGCCGTGGCGGCCCGCCATCTTGTCGCCGACCTGGAGCTTGCGCTTGATGGCGATATAGACCTTCACCATCTTGATGACGCCCGGCGGCAGCTCGTCGCCCTTGGACAGGCGATCGATCTTGTCCCGGAAGTGCTCCTCGCGCGTGCGGACGAGCTCCTCGAGGTCCCGCAGGATCTGCTGGACCCGCTCGGCGTCGTCGACGGGGATCTCGCCCCAGTACTTGCGGGGGATCTCGGCGAGGGAGGCCTCGTCGATGATGGCGCCCTTCTGGAAGAGCACCTTGCCCTTGTCGTCGACGAGCTTGCCCGTCGCCTCCTTGCCGAGGAGGAGCTCGCGGATGCGGCGGAAGAACGAGTCGCGGAGGATCTTGATCTCCTCGTCGCGCGTCCGCTCGATGCGGGCCCGCTCCTGGTCCTCGATGTCCCGCGCGCGGTCGTCCTTCTCGGTCCCCTTGCGCGAGAACACGCGGGCGTTGATGACGATCCCGCCGACGCCGGGCGGCACCTTGAGCGAGCTGTCACGCACGTCGCCGGCCTTCTCGCCGAAGATCGCCCGGAGCAGCTTCTCTTCGGGCGAGAGCTGGGTCTCGCCCTTCGGGGTGATCTTGCCGACCAGGATGTCGCCCGGGCGCACCTCGGCCCCGATGCGGACGATGCCGGAGTCGTCGAGGTCCTTGAGCGCCTCCTCGCCGACGTTCGGGATGTCGCGGGTGATCTCCTCCTTGCCGAGCTTCGTGTCGCGGGCGACGCACTCGAACTCCTCGATGTGAATCGAGGTGAACACGTCGTCCTTGGCGATGCGCTCGGACACGAGGATGGAGTCCTCGAAGTTGTAGCCCTGCCACGGCATGAACGCGACGAGCACGTTCTGGCCGAGCGCGAGCTCGCCCATGTCCGTCGACGGGCCGTCGGCGAGCACGTCGCCCTTCTTCACCACCTCGCCCGTCCGGACGACCGGCTTCTGCGTGTAGCAGGTCGACTGGTTCGAGCGCTGGAACTTCATGAGGTGGTAGATGTCCGGCACCTCGGCGCCCTCGCCCTCGGCCCGGACGACGATGCGCGTCGCGTCGACGCTCTCGACGACGCCGGGGCGCCGCGCGATCACGCAGACGCCGGAGTCGCGGGCGAGCCGCTCCTCCATGCCGGTGCCCACGAGCGGCGCGTGCGACTGGACGAGCGGCACGGCCTGGCGCTGCATGTTGGCGCCCATGAGCGCGCGGTTCGCGTCGTCGTGCTCGAGGAAGGGCACGAGCGCGGCGGCGACCGACACCATCTGGTTCGGCGCGACGTCCATGAGCTCCACCATCTCGGGCGTGACGATCTTGAACTCGCCGTTGTAGCGAGCCGAGACGAGCGACTCCTTGAAGCGCCCGCTCTCGTCGAGGTTCACCGTCGCCTGCGCGATGTACTTGCCCTCTTCCTCGAGCGCGGAGAGCCAGATCACGTCCTCGGTCACGCGGCCGTTCTCGACCTTGCGGTACGGCGTCTCGACGAAGCCGAACTCGTTCACGCGGGCGAACGTCGACAGCGACGCGATGAGGCCGATGTTCGGGCCTTCCGGCGTCTCGATCGGGCAGATGCGCCCGTAGTGGGTCGCGTGGACGTCGCGCACCTCGAACCCGGCCCGCTCGCGGGTGAGGCCACCCGGCCCGAGCGCCGAGAGCCGGCGCTTGTGGGTGACCTCGGAGAGCGGGTTGGTCTGGTCCATGAACTGCGAGAGCTGCGAGCTCCCGAAGTACTCCTTCACGACCGCGCTGACGGGCTTCGCGTTGATCAGGTCGTGGGGCATGAGCGTGTCGATCTCCTGCGACATGCTCATGCGCTCCTTGATCGCGCGCTCCATGCGGACGAGGCCGATGCGATACTGATTCTCCATCAGCTCGCCGACCGCGCGGACGCGGCGGTTGCCGAGGTGGTCGATGTCGTCGACCGAGCCGCGCCCGTTCTTCAGCTCGATCAGGTGGCGCACCGTCTCCAGGATGTCCTGCGGCGTGAGCACGGTGAGATCGAGCCCCGGCCGCTCGTCCTCGGGGACGTCCCGGTAGAACTTGTAGTTCAGCTTCAGCCGGCCGACCTTCGAGAGGTCGTAGCGCTCGGCGTTGAAGAACAGGTTGTGGAACAGGGTCTTCGCGGTCTCGAGCGTCGGCGGATCGCCCGGCCGCAGCCGGCGGTAGATCTCGAGGATCGCGTCCTCCATCGTCTTCACCTTGTCGGTGAGGAGCGTGTCGCGGAGGTACGAGCCCACGTTCAGGCCGTCGATGAAGAGGATGCGGAACTGCTCGATGTTCGCGTCGCGCAGCCGCTCGAGCTTCGCCTCGGTGAGCTCCTCGTTGACCTCGACCACGACCTCGCCCGTCTCCGGGTCGACGATGTCGTGCGCGGCGACCTTCCCGACGAGCTCCTCCGGCTCGAGGCTGAGCCGCTCGAGCTTCGCCTCCTTCATCTTCCGGATGGCGGCGCGGGTGAACTTCGTGTTCTTTTTGACGATGACGTCGTTGCCAATCTTGATGTCGCGTGTCGTCCGCTGACCGGCCAGGAGATCGTACTCGATGCTCTTCGAGTACTTGCCCCCCTTCTCCAGGTACACGGTCTCGGTCGAATAGAAGTAGTTCAGCAGGTCCTGCGTCGAGTACCCGAGCGCGCGCAGCAGCACGGTCGCGTGCATCTTCCGCCGCCGATCGATGCGCACGTAGATGATGTCCTTCGGGTCGAACTCGAAGTCGAGCCACGAGCCGCGGTACGGGATGACGCGCGCGGAGTAGAGCAGCTTGCCGCTCGAGTGCGTCTTGCCCTTGTCGTGGTCGAAGAAGACGCCGGGGCTGCGGTGCAGCTGGCTGACGACGACGCGCTCGGTCCCGTTGATGATGAACGTGCCCGTCTCGGTCATCAGCGGGAGCTCGCCGAAGTAGACCTCCTGCTCCTTGATGTCGCGCACGATCCGCTCCCCGCCGTCGCGGGTGTCGTAGATCATCAGCTGGTTCGTGACCTTGATCGGGGCCGAGTAGGTCATGCCGCGCTGGCGACACTCGTCGACGTCGTACTTCGGCGGCTCGAGGTTGTACGAGACGAAGACGAGCTCGCTCGTGCCGTTGAAGTCCTTGATCGGGAAGACCGAGCGGAACACCGCCTGAAGCCCGACCTCCTCCCGCTCGTTCGGCGGAACGGACATCTGGAGGAATTTGTCGTAGCTCGACTTCTGGATGTCGATCAGGTTGGGGACGTCGATGATGCGACGAACGCGACCCAGGTTCTTACGGACGCGGAAGTTGGATTGGACGACCGACGGCATCGATTTCCTCCGGCTCACACGAGCCGCGCGGGGCGGGCGCACGGCTCGAACCGAGCAACGAACACGAAGCTACGCACCAATGGCGAGCGAGCGTCCCCAGCATGTGGGGACCCAAAACATCTTGGTTGTGGGGGCAGAGCGGACCGCGTGGCGACCCATTGAGCTCCGGCATTGGTCGAGGACCCGCACCCGCGGTCCTCTTCAGAATTGACCGAGGACCCGTACCCGCGGTCCTCTTCAGCGTTGCGCGAGGGCCCGCACGCGCGGCCCCTTTCTTCAGACAAAAGCGGGACGTGCGGCAGGGACGACCGCCCTGCCGCCGTCCTCCGGCGGATCCCGATTTCCCCTGGCAGGGAGCGGTGATCGTTACTTGAGCTCGACGGTAGCACCTGCCTCGACGAGCTTCTTCTTCATCTCCTCCGCGTCCGCCTTGGAAACCTGCTCCTTGACGGTCTTCGGCGCGGCCTCGACCAGGTCCTTCGCCTCCTTCAGGCCCAGACCCGTGATCTCGCGGATCGCCTTGATCACGCCGATCTTGTTGCTGCCGGCGTTCGCGAGGATGACGTCGAACTCGGTCTGCTCCGGCGGCTTCTCGGCCGGAGCAGCGCCGGCGGCAGCGCCGCCGGCCGCGACGGCGACCGCCGCCGGGGCGGCCTTGACGCCCCACTTGTTCTCGAGGTCCTTGATGAGCTCGGCGATCTGGATGACAGGGAGGTTGGAGAGGTAATCGACGACCTGCTCGCGCGTGATCTCAGCCATTGCAAGACTCCTTCAAACTCTTCTGCGCGCCCCGGGGAGGGGGCCATGTAAACCAAAACCAGACGGGCGCAAGGCCCATTTTTACGAAAGGGCCGCCTCAGCCCGATGTGCCCGCCGCGTCTTCCTTCGCCTTCAGGAGATAGGCGAAATTCTGGAGAGGCGCGTTGAGCTGCTGCACGAACTGCTGGAGCGGCGCCTGGAGCGTCGCGAGCAGCGTGGCGCGGAGCTCATCCTTGCCGGGCATCGTCGCGAGCTGCGTCTCGACGGCGTCGCCGGAGAGGATCTGCCCCTCGATGAGCCCGGCCTTGATCTGGAGCTTCTGGTTGTCCTTGCGGAACGCCTTGACGACCTTGGCTGCCGCGCTCGGATCCTCGTAGCTCCAGGCCACGCCGGTCATGCCGGTCAGGCTCTTCGCCAGCGTGTTCGCCCAGGGGTGCTCCTTGATGGCGTGGCGGACGAGCGTGTTCTTCACGACCCGGTACTCCACGCCGGACTTCCGGAACTCATCGCGAAGCTTGGTGACCGCCTCGACGTTCATCCCCTTGAAGTCCAGGAAGACCGCGGAAGACATCCGCTCGAACTTCTGCCGGACGGAGCCGACGACCTCTTCCTTTTGGGACCGTTCCATGGGCTACGCCTCCTCTGCCTTGCCGATGAAGTGGACCGGGTCGATGCGAACCCCCGGGCCCATCGTCGAGGACATCGTGATGCTCCGGAGGTAGATGCCCTTGGCCGTCGCCGGCTTGGCCCGGACGAGCGCCTGGATCAGCGCGTCCGCGTTGACCTGGAGCGCGCCCTCCGCGAAGGAGACCTTGCCGATCCGGGCGTGCACGATGCCCGCCTTCTCGACGCGGTACTCGACCTTGCCGGCCTTGGCCTCGGTGATGGCCGTCTTCACGTCGAACGTGACCGTCCCGACCTTGGGGTTCGGCATCAGGCCGCGCGGACCGAGGATACGGCCGAGCTTGCCCACCAGGCCCATCATGTCGGGCGTCGCGATCACGCGGTCAAAGTCCATGAAGCCTTCCTGGACCTTGTTCACGAGATCCGCCTCGCCGACAAAATCGGCCCCGGCAGCCTCGGCCTCCCTGGCCTTCTCGCCCTTGGCGAACACCAGCACCCGGAGCGACTGCCCCGTACCATGCGGGAGCACCACGGCGCCGCGGACCATCTGGTCTGCGTGCCGCGGGTTGACCCCCAGCCGGACCGCGAGGTCCACCGTCTCGTCGAACTTGGCAGGCGCGGCTTGCTTCACGAGCGCGCAGGCCTCCTGCAACGTGTACTTTCGAGCGCGGTCGACGACTGCCCGCGCTGCGAGTTTCTTCTTGGCGACTTTCGGCACATGCCCTCCTTCTTAACGGCTCTCGCCTCCCACGGTGCGCCTTAAACTACCGTGGTAAGTCTTCTATCCCGTCCGCCGGGGCGCCCTCCTCGGAGCGCCGCCAGGCGGCGCGCATCCCCGACCGCGGGGAGCGCTGCGACGCACCTCAGTCGACGATGTCGATGCCCATCGAGCGGGCGGTGCCCGCCATGCTGCGCATCGCGGACTCGAGGTTCGTCGTGTTCATGTCCTGCATCTTGAGCTGGGCGAGCTCCTGCAGCTGCTTCTGCGTGACCTTGCCCACCTTGACCTTGTTGGGCTCCTTGGAGCCCGCGCCCGGCTTCTTCTTGGTCTCGAGCCCCGCCGCCTTCTTGAGGAGGACGGAGGCCGGCGGCGTCTTCAGGATGAACGTGAACGAGCGATCCGAGTAGACCGTGATCACCACCGGGATGATCATGTCTCCCTGCGCTGCCGTCCGCGAGTTGAATTCCTTGCAGAACGCCATGATGTTGACGCCGTGCTGGCCGAGCGCCGGACCGACGGGGGGCGACGGGTTGGCCTTGCCCGCCGGAAGCTGCAGCTTCACGTACCCAGTGACTTTCTTCGCCATGATGAATCTCGCACCCTATCGAACCGCCGCCCGACGGGCGGTCTACTTTTCAGAGAAACAGCGGAGCGCCGCGGAGGCGCGGCGCTCGCCCGCAGGTTTGCAGCCGTTCGCCCCCGGCTAGCGCTTCTCCACGGCTGAGAAGTCGAGCTCCACGCTGGTGGGTCGGCCGAAGATGCTGACCTTCACCTTGAGCTTCTGCTTGTCCATCTTCACGTCGTCGACCGTGCCGGTGAAGTTCGCGAACGCCCCGTCCAGGACCCGCACCTCCTCACCCACCTCGAACGTGAGCCGCGGCTTCGGCTTGACCGACCCCTCGACGATGCCCCGCCGGAGGTTGTCGATCTGCACCAGCGGGACTTCCTGCGGCGTCTGGTTGCCGATGAAGCCGGTCACCTTGGGCGTGTCCTTGACCAGGTGCCAGACCTGCTCGTTCATCTCCATCTCGACGAAGATGTAGCCGGGCAAGCTGAGCTTCTGACGGACGCGCGTCTTGCCGCCGGGGCGGTTCTCCGTGACCGTCTCGCTCGGGATGAGGATCTCGCCGAACCGATCTTCCAGTCCGTACTGCTTCACGCGCTGCTGGAGCGCGTCGCGCACCTTCGCCTCGTATCCCGAGTAGGTATGGATGACGTACCACTTCTTGGCCATGGCGCTTGATTCCCTCAGGATCTCCCTGCTTCAGCTTCCATCGCCGTAAACGATGTTGGTCACGAACGCCCAGAAGCGGTCGAGCAGCGCCAGGTAGAGGGTCGCCACGGTGGTCGTCGCGATGACGACGAACGTCGCGTTCGTGACCTCTTTCTTGGTCGGCCACTTCACCTTCGCCAGCTCGGCGGCGACCTCGTCGCTCCAGGTGCGGAGCTCCGCGTTGCGGAACGCACGCAGCACGACGATGATCGCGATGACGCCGCCGACGACCATGCCGTAGGTCGTCTTGTCGTCGTCACCCACCGCGGAGACCGCCGGCAGCGTTCGGCTGAACCAGTCCTTGTTGGAGAGGGTCGCCCAGACGCCGTGGATGACCTTGCCGAGCAGGTAAGCGAGCAGCATCCCGGAGGCGAAGAAGCCGGCGAGCACATAGCGCTCGGTCCCGAGCTGCGTGGCCGCGACCTCTTCCTCGGCTTCCTCGGTGTCCTCGCGCTGCGCCTCGGCGTCAGCGGCCCCCGGCTCCTCGCCTTGCGTCACGAGGGACGACGCTTCAGCGGGCGCGGGCGCTCCAGATTCGTCCGGCTCCCCATCCTCCGCGACCTTCGGCGTTTGCTTGTCTTCTTGACTCTTCGCCATAACCACACCAAACGCGCCGGCCCGCGGCAGACAGAAGCCTGCTCGATGGGGCTCCGAGGGCGCCCCCTGGGCGCCCACATTCCCCGGCAGGGGCAGAGAGGCTCGAACTCCCGACCTGCGGATTTGGAATCCGCTGCTCTACCAACTGAGCTATACCCCTAGAATCGCTGCGCCTTCCTGAGCACCCGTTCACTTCGTCTCGTTGTGAACCGTGTGCTTCTTGCACTGCTTGCAGAACTTCTTGAGCGAAACCACCTGGTCGGGCGCCTTCGTGGTCTTGTAATTCCGCGACTTGCACTCGCAGCAGGCCAGTGAGACGGCGATGCGCGCCGCACGCCACCCACCGGCCTGCTCGCCCACGTCGGCCTCCTACGCGAGGATCTTCGTGACGACGCCGGCGCCCACCGTCTTGCCGCCCTCGCGGATGGCGAAGCGCATCTGCTCCTCCAGCGCGACCGGGGCGATGAGCTCGATCGTCATCGTGATGTTGTCGCCCGGCATCACCATCTTCACCCCCTCGGGGAGGTTCACCGTGCCGGTTACGTCCGTCGTCCGGATGTAGAACTGCGGCCGGTAGTTGGTGAAGAACGGCGTGTGGCGCCCGCCCTCCTCCTTCTTGAGGACGTACACCTCACCGGTGAACTTCGTGTGCGGCGTGATCGACCCGGGCTTCGCGAGCACCTGGCCGCGCTCGATCTCTTCCTTCTCCACGCCGCGGAGCAGACACCCGACGTTGTCGCCCGCCTGCCCCTGATCGAGCAGCTTCCGGAACATCTCGACGCCGGTCACGACCGACTTCTTCGTGTCCTTGAAGCCGATGATCTGCACCTCGTCGCCGACCTTGATCACGCCGCGCTCGATGCGGCCCGTGGCCACCGTGCCGCGGCCCTTGATCGAGAACACGTCCTCGATCGCCATCAGGAACGGCTTGTCGATGTCGCGCACCGGCTCGGGGATGTAGCTGTCGAGCGCGTTGAGCAGCTGCTGGATCGTCTCCTCCCACTTCGGGTCGCCTTGCAGCGCCGGCAACGACGCGCCCCGGACGACCGGCGCGTTGTCGCCGTCGAACTTGTACTTCGACAGGAGCTCGCGGACCTCCATCTCGACCAGGTCCAGCATCTCCGGGTCGTCCACGGCGTCGCACTTGTTCAGGAACACGACGATGTGGTTCAGGCCGACCTGCCGGGCGAGCAGCACGTGCTCGCGCGTCTGCGGCATCACGCTGTCGAGCGACGACACGACGAGGATCGCCCCGTCCATCTGCGCCGCGCCCGTGATCATGTTCTTGATGTAGTCGGCGTGCCCGGGGCAGTCGACGTGCGCGTAGTGGCGCTTCTCGGACTCGTACTCGACGTGCGCGGCCGCGATGGTCACCGTCTTGGTCTCGTCACGGACCGTCCCGCCCTTCGCGATGTCGGCGTACGAGATCGCCTTCGCCAGCTGGCGCTTCGACTGCACCTTGACGAGCGCGGCCGTGAGCGTGGTCTTGCCGTGGTCGATGTGGCCGATGGTGCCCACGTTCACGTGCGGCTTCGTACGAGTGAATTTCTCCTTGGCCATCGAGATGTCTCCTGCCGAAATGAAGTTCGCGACTGCGTTGCGCTGTCCTCGCTGGAGCCCACCATCGGGATTGAACCGACGACCTCGTCCTTACCAAGGACGTGCTCTGCCAACTGAGCTAGGTGGGCAAACGACCGACCACGGAGCGGGCGACCGGGTTCGAACCGGCGACGTTCAGCTTGGAAGGCTGACGCTCTACCAACTGAGCTACGCCCGCGGGGCTCCGCCGGGAGTGATCCCAGCGGATCTACATCTTGGTCGGACCGCTGTCGGAGCGAACGACCGCTCCGGTGGAGGGTGATGGATTCGAACCATCGTAGGCATTGCCGGCAGATTTACAGTCTGCTCCCTTTGGCCGCTCGGGCAACCCTCCAGATTTTCTATCTTTTCTCTACCGTACCGTGTTCGTCCGTCCCGTGGCCTCCCGAACCGTCGACCTGCTGCCTTGCATCGGAGCTGGCGAGGGGACTTGAACCCCTAACCCCCTGCTTACAAGGCAGGTGCTCTACCGATTGAGCTACGCCAGCGACATCGACCCGCTGCTCGCCCCCGGGGCTCCGGGAGGCGTGCGTGCTGACCTAGCGACATGTCCCAAGATCGATCACTTCTCTACGAGCAATCAACTCCCGGCCCTGCTGGACCGTCTGCCTGCGCGGCTCGGGGCATCCCGAGCCGGCCTGGACCGCAGCGAGGTGAAGCGGCTGGTGCTGCTCACGTCGCTCCGAAGGTAGACGAGTCCCGCGAAGGGAGGAGGCTCTTAGCCCCCTGCAAGAGACGTGTCAAGCGGTGTGCATCGTTTTCGTCCCGTTTTCGTCCGTTTCGCTGGAATCGGCTGCGGAAGCGCGGGTCGAGCGCGCCGTCGAGCTGCGGCGGGCAGGAGCTCCCGCCTCGTCCGGCAGCGCCGATCTCGCTCGAGTGACGACTGTTTTCAAGGCGGACGTCGCGCCCAGCGCGCGAAGCGGCGCGGCGCGGGCTCGAGCCGCACCGTCCGCCGGGGCACGGCGGCGGGCCCACGCCGCACGATGGCGCCGCGCGGGCACGGCGGCGAGCCCGCATCGCACCGTCGTCGCACGGAACGCTCCGCAGCACGACGCCGTCGCGACGCGCTCCGCACGACGGCGGCGCGCCCCGCACCACGACGCCGTCGCGACGCGCGGCGCCCCCCGCAGCACGACGCCGTCGCGACGCGCGCGCTCGCGGGGAGCCACGGGAGGCGAGCGAAGTCACGGGAAGCGACGGGAGACTCGCCCTGGCCGCGCCTCGGGCGAGCAAGAGCTCCCTTGCGCTCGGCGCGCGGCTGCTGCGATCCTGCCCGGCGCACGTTCGCTCGGGCGCGCAGCGGAGCAGCGCCGAGCGTCGTCGCGGTTCATCACGCTTCGGGGGTAGAGGTTCGATCGCATGGACTGTCCCGCTTGCCATCAGCCAAACATCGATGGGGCGCGCTTCTGCGCCACGTGCGGCGCGCTCCTCCCTGTCGCGCCGGTGGAGGCAGACCCGCTCATCGGCACGATCGTGGGCGGCCGGTTCCGGATCGTCGGGGTGCTCGGCGAGGGCGGGATGGGCCGCGTCTACAACGGCGAGCAGCCGATGGGGACCTCGGTGCGGAAGGTCGCCATCAAGACGCTCCTCTCGCAGCACGCGAAGGACCCGCAGGTGGTCGCGCGCTTCATGCGGGAGTGCGGCACGGTCAGCGAGCTCGAGCACCCGAACACGATCAAGGTCTACGACTTCGGGCAGACGAACACCGGGGAGCTCTACATCGCGATGGAGCTGCTCACCGGGCAGTCGCTGGAGACGGCGCTCGAGCGAGGCGGCGCGCTCGCGCCCGAGCGGGTCGATCGCATCCTCGCGCAGGTGTGCGGGTCGCTCCAGGAGGCCCACGAGAAGGGGATCGTCCACCGCGACCTGAAGCCCGCCAACATCTTCCTGACCAGGCGCGCCGGCGAAGAGGACTACGTCAAGGTCCTCGACTTCGGCATCGCGAAGCGCGACGAGCGCAGCGCCAAGGCCGAGCAGAAGCTGACGCAGCAGGGGACGGTGCTCGGGACGCCGCCGTACATGAGCCCCGAGCAGTTCACGGGCAAGGAGCTCGACGCGCGGAGCGACATCTACTCGCTCGGCGTGCTGACCTACGAGATGCTCACCGGGCGCCTGCCGTTCGAGGCCGACACCCCGTGGGCGTGGGCGACGCAGCACATGACGGCGCAGCCGTTCCCGTTCGAGGCCGTGCCGATGGGCGCCGCGGCCCCGCCGAAGATGAAGGCGGCCGTCATGAGGGCCCTCAGCAAGAACCGCGAGGAGCGCCAGCAGTCGGCGCGGGAGTTCTACGAGGAGCTCACCATCGGCGCCGGGCCTCGCCTCTCGGTGCTCGGGACGCCGCCCCGCACCCAGGTCGGGCTCGAGGCCCCGACCAGCGGGACGGCGCTGATGCCGTCGCGCTCAGGTCAGACGCAGATCGGCGAGCCGCTGTTCGTCGCGGGGCCGCCCACGGGACCGGGCAAGACCGTCGTCCCCCACCACGCCGCCACCGTCATGGACCAGGCGGCGATGCCCGGGGGCGCCGTGGCGGCCCACCCGCCCGTGAACACGGGCAGCGGTCAGGTCTTCCCCGCGCCGCCGCCGCCGCCGGTGCAGAAGAACAAGACAGCCCCGATCCTCGCCGCGGTCGCGGCCGTCGCTGTGCTCGGCGTCGTGGGCGTCGTCATGATGACGAAGAGGGGCAGCGGGGGCGCGACCGAGGAGAGCACGTCGACCGCGATCCCCCTGCCCTCGGGCGCGTCGTCCGTCGCGCCGCCCGTCTCCGTCGCGTCGGACCCGACCGTGCCCCCGCCGACGAGCGAGCCCTCCACCCCGGAGCCCCCGCCCGAGCAGGCGGGTCAGGTCAAGACGCCCGCCGACCCCGCGAAGACCACGCCGACCCCGACCGCCGGGCCCAAGGCCCCACCCCCCGGCAACGAGAAGGCCGAGCAGGAGTGCAGGGCCGCGATCAACCTGGCGAACGGCGGCAACACGGATCTCGCGGTGAAGCGCTTCGCGGCCTGCGACGGCCCCAGGAAGGCCGAGGCGAGGGCCGCGATCAGCGCGAGCGCCAAGCGAGCCGTCGCCTCCAAGGGGTGCGCGGCCAAGTCCCACGCCATGGCCGCCGCGCGTATCGGGGCCGGCGAGGCGATGTCCCAGCTGCCGGCGAAGTGTCAGTGACCATGCCGCGCGGACGTGGCCAACGTGACGAACGCGACGAGGCGGACGGAGCGGCGCGGTTGCGACGGCTGTGGACGATCGGGCTCAACGCCGGGCGGGCCCGGTCTGTTCCAGGCTTGCCTTGACGCGCGATTTTGACCGATGCTAGATCCTGCCTCGACGGGTTCTGAAAGTTCAGTGAACGCCATGACCTGGCTTGGTAGGTCGGCGCTTGACTTTGGAACATGGGGGAGAAGGTCGCTCACGGGAAATGGGCAGTAAGATTCGTTTGGCCGCGCCTCGAATGACCTGGCGCGACATATGTCGATCCGAAGAGTTTGCTGGGCGATGGATCGCCCTTGACAACGTCCGATACGTTACGGGCGGCTGTCAGCCGGCCGAGGCCGACGTCGTGGACGCCGACGACGACCTGGCCGACTTATGCGCGCGGATGCGCGAAGCCGACCGTACGGCCTGTGCGATCCTCTTCGTCGAGGAGGAGGCCGGGGTTCCGGCGCAGGTCCAGCGACTGCCGCAGCTGTGGCGCCGCGTCGCGCACCACTGATCGGCCACAACCACCTCATCCACCCCGCCACCAGACGTAGCGAGCGCTTCCGGAGCGACCCGGCGCGCCGGGCACGACCCGGCGCGCCGGGCACGACCCGGCGCGCTCGAGCTCCAGGAGCTCGCCGCGGTGGCATTCGCGCGCGCGCGCCAGCGCCCGCCTTGGCGGCCCGCGCCCTCGGGGCCGCCTGGACCCGCGCCGGCGGAGCCCGGCTGGGCGATGGCGACCGGCTACTTCAGGATCGGCTTCAGCAGCGTCTTGCCGTCCTTGACGACGACGTCGTAATCCACCGACTTGGCCGGGTTCGTCGCGCGCAGCTTCGCCGCCTGCGCGCGGAGGCTCTCGGCGAGGCGTTCGTAGGTGACGCCGGCCGTCGACTCCCGCGCGGCGCGCTTGGTCTCGACGTACTTCGCGTAGATCTGGCGCAGCCGTTGCTCCGGGAGCTCGTCGTCGCGCGCGGCCGACCGCTGCGGGGGCGGCCCGGGCCGAGGGCGCGTCGCGGCGTCCAGGCCGGCGCGCGCGGCTTCCGGCGGACGCGAGGAGGCGCGCGGCGCCGCGTGCCGCGCTCCGCCGCTCGCCGTACCCGTGTCCGCCGCGGGCGGCGCGGTGGAGCGGCGGCGCCGGCTCGGCGGCGGTCGCTCCGAGTGCACGCGGTCCTGCCGCCTCGCTCCAGCGCCCTTTGCCTCGCCGGCCGCCGCCGCGGTGGCCGCCGGCGCTGCGGCTGGCGGCGCTGCGGCGGCCGGCGCCTTCGCGGCGCCCGGAGCCGATGCGGCCGGCGGCGCTGCGGCTGCCGGCGCGGCCGCGGCGCTCAGCGGAGATCGGACGGGGAGCGGAGGCGGCGGTCGCTTCGGCGGAGCAGGCGGCGGCTCGGGCGCGACGTCCGTCAGGGCCCCGGGAGACCCGGCCGCGGCCGCCGCCGCGTCGCCGGTCTTGGCGCTCTGCGCGCGCTGAGCGCGCATCTCCGCCGCGAGCTCGGCCAGCCGCTGGCGGTTGGCGGTGCCCGCCGCGGGCGGGGCGCGGTCGGCGGCAGGGCGCGCGGAGGTCCTCACCCCCGCTGGAGCTGCCTCGGTCGGCTTTGCTTCGGCCGGCTTCGCCTCGGCCGGCTTGATCTCCGGCGGCTTCTGCTGGGGCCTGGTCAGGCCGAGCCCCCGGGGCAAGCCGCCCAGCGGAGCCGGCTTCACGGCCGCCGCCGCCTGCGGCGTGGCGGGCGGCACCAGGGCGGGGCGCACCTGCGGGCCGGCGGGCGCCGCGGCCTCCGGCGGTGCGATCGGCGGCGCGGCGGGCTCGCGCGGCGGGGCCTCCTCGGCGGCCAGCTCGACCGGCGGCTGCTTGCGCGACGGCGACGCGGCGGGCAGCGGCGGGGGCGCCAGCGTGACCGCCTCGTCGTCGACGTCGATCTCCTCGTGGTCGCCGGTGTCGTCGCGGCGGGCTGTCTCGCGCGCCGCCTGCTGCTCGGCGAGCTCCGCGTAGCGCTCCGCCCGCTTCCGGCCGACGATCGTGAGCGCCTCCTTCGTTCCGACCCGCTTCGCTGCGCGGATGACGTCGCGACGGTACGTCCCGTTCTCGATCTCGCGCGCGATCCGGCCCCAGTACTGCTGGAACGTGTTGTAGCGCTGGAACAGCATCTGGAACTTGAACCGGAGCCCGGTGTTCCTGATCTGCTCCCGCCGCATCACCCAGATGCGGCGCTCCACGTCCTTGCGCGGGATGAGCGGCTCGAGCCGCTCGATCCCCATGAAGTACTGCTCGTACAGCGCGCGCAGCCGCTCGATGCGCGTCTCCAGCTCCTCAAGCTCCCGTTCGACCTCGCTCGATTCCATCGCGGCTAGAGGGGCGTGATGCGCAGGTTGTCGAAGCAGACTGGCGCATCCCAGTCGTTGAAGCCCAGGTGCTCGTGCCCAGGGCCGGCGAGCGGCGCGGGATCGCTGAGCTCCAAGTAGTCGACGCCGTCGACCGACCAGGAGAGCGTCCTGCCGTCGCGGCGCTCGATCCGGAAGCGGTACGGCTGCCCCGGCGCGACCGGGCGCGCGCGCTCGTCGTCGCTGTCCGGATCCACGTCGATCTCGAGGCGATCTGCGCCGTGCTCGTCGAGCCGGGCGAGCACGTGCTTCGTGTTCTTCCATCCGCCGAGGATCACGAGGTAGCTCGTCGCGTTCGTGTAGCTCGCCGCCGTCGCTCCGCTCCGTCCATCGCCCCAGAGCTCCACCTTGAGATCGCCGTCGGGGGCCTCGGCGATGGCGTCGAACTCGATCCGGGCGTTCTCGGGCAGCGGCCGTCTCAACCACGCGCCGCGGTTCCTCGCGCCGCGGACGCAGAGCCGCCCCTCCTCGATCTTCCACTTGGGGCTGAGGGCGTTCCAGTCGGGGCCGAGCGCCGCCCGATCGAAATCGTCCTCGAACACCCCCGCGCGCTGCGCTCCCTGAACGCCGCCCGCGGCGACCGACGCGGAGGCCGAGGCAGCGACCGTCCCGGCTGGCCGCGCGCTCATGTCGCCGGTGGCCGGCCCCTCGGGCACGCACGACGCGCTCACGAGCAGCGAAGGCACGGCGAACACGCTGACGGTGGCACGGCCAGAGAGCACGGAATCGATGCTAGCAGCGGTGCGCGCGGACTTCGAGGCCGCTGGCGGACGCCATCGCCGGAAGGGAGTCGAGCCTCCGCCGCGCTGCCAGCCCGGGCGCATGGCGAGCGCCCGACGCGGCCGGACCAGCAACGGAAAGCGCCTTGGCTCGCCGCGTCATACCCGAGAGACGGCGCTTGATGGGCTCCAATCCCGGGCGTAAGGAGAGGCGCCATGCATCCCATCCTGTTCCGCGTCCCGCTGCCCGTCTGGACCGTGCCCCTGCTCTGGGTCTTCCTGATCGCTGCGGGCATCGCCTTCGCGGGCGCGATCGGGCTGCTCATCGGCAAGAACAAGCCAGGCGCCGCTGCGGCGGGCGTCGCGGGCGTCGTGCTCGCCGTGCTCGCGTCCCAGTTCAAGGAGCAGACCTACACGCTGGGTCCGATCCCCATCTACAGCTACGGGGTCATGCTCGGCCTCTCGCTCGTCGTCGGCTGGTACCTGACGCTCGGGCTCGCGGAGCGCGACGGCCTGCCGAAGGAGACGATGGCGAACTGCTACGTCGTCACCGCGCTCGCCGCGGTCCTCGGCTCGCGCGTGCTCTACATCCTCACGAACCTCGACGAGTTCGACTCGTTCGGCGCGATGTTCGACATCCGCCGCGGGGGGCTCGTGGCGTACGGTGGGTTCCTGGGCGGCTTCCTGGGCTCGTACCTGTTCCTGCGGTCCCACCGGCTCCCGCTGCTCCCCTGGGCCGACGTCGCCGTCCCGAGCCTCGCCTCGGGCCTCATGATCACGCGCATCGGCTGCTACCTCTTCGGCTGCGACTTCGGCCGGCCGCTCAGCGAGACGGCGCCCGCCTGGCTGAAGAAGCTCGGCACCTTCCCCCACTGGGCCGAGGGCACGCTGGACCACGGCAGCGGGTCCCCGGCGTGGGTGCAGCACGTCAAGGAGCGCGGGCTGGATCCGACCTCCGAGGCGTCGCTCGCCGTGCACCCGACGCAGATCTACGAGTCCCTCGTCGGCGCGGGGCTGCTCGCGCTCCTGCTCCTCGCGCGACGGCGGCAGAGGTTCCGCGGCGAGATCTTCCTGCTCTTCACGTTCTCCTACGGCGTCTGCCGCTACCTGCTCGAGCTCCTGCGGGACGACGCGGAGCGCGGCTCGATCCCGCCGACGCTCCCGGAGCACGTGCTGCTCCCCGCCGGCCTGCTCGTCTTCGCCGTGGGGTACGCGATCGGGTTCTCCCGCGTCGTCCGCAACGACGTGGCGCGCAAGGTGACGCAGGCGCTCGCCTTCGTCCCCGCGGTCGCCCTGTACCTCGCCCTCAAGCCCGAGACGTTCGGCGCGTCCACGGCGCTCCAGTACTCGACCTCCCAGGCGGTCGCGCTGGCGACCGGGCTCGCCGCGTCGATCGCGTTCGCGATCTACTACAAGGCCGCCCTCGACCACCCGGAGCAGGCGATGGCGCTCAACCTCCCGCAGAGCCAGCCCGCCGCCGACGACGAGGGCGACGACGAAGACGAGGACGAGGACGACGCGCCGGGCGACGGAGACGACGAGGAGGGCGCGCCGAGCGAGAAGCGCGGCGCGAAGGCGAAGGCCGGCGACGAGCCGTCGCGGGGAAAGCGCGGCAGCGCGAAGGACGGAGGCCGGGCGACGGCCCGCGAACGCGGCGCCGCTGCCGAGGCGCCCGACACCACCGGAGAGGCATAGGCTGTGAAAATCGCATTCGGAGAGGGCAAGCTCATTCCGGCCGTCGTGCAGGATCGGTTGACTGGACAGGTCCGGATGCTCGCGTACATGACGCGCGAGTCGCTCGCCCGGACGCTGGAGACGGGGCGCGCCACCTTCTTCAGCCGATCGCGCGGCGAGCTCTGGGAGAAGGGGGCGACGAGCGGCAACACGCTCGCGGTCACGAGCATTCACGCCGATTGCGACGGGGATGCGCTCCTCGTGCTCGCGGAGCCGCGCGGCCCGACGTGCCACACGGGCAGCGCGAGCTGCTTCTTCCGGCAGGTCGAGGCCCGCGGCGACGAAGAGCCGGAGGCCGCCGACGAGGGGCAGGACGCGTCCGCGGTGCTCGAGTCGATCGAGCGGGAGATCGAGGCGCGCAAGGCGTCGTCGGCGACGAAGAGCTACACCCGCAAGCTGCTCGACGGCGGCGCGCCGCTCATCGGCGCGAAGCTGCGCGAGGAGGCCGACGAGCTCGCGCAGGCGATCGCCGGGGAGAGCGACGATCGCGTCGCGTCGGAGGCGGCAGACGTCATCTACCACCTGCTGGTCGGCATCGCGTCGCGCGGCGTCCCGCTGCGCGCGGTCCTCGCCGCGCTCGCGGCGCGCATGGGCACGAGCGGCCTCGTCGAGAAGGCGCAGCGGGCGCAGAAGGACCGGGCGGGAGCGCCGTGACGGGCCGCCGCCTCAGGGCGGCGGCGAGGCTGCAGGCGGCGATGCTCTTCGCGCGCCGAGCGTATAGGCCGTGAAAAGCGGGCGCATCCGCCGTCGCCGCTGCGCCGCGGCGCGCCCTCCGCGCCGGCGAGGGATGGGCTATCCTGGAGGCGTGAGCCCGTTCCGTGAGCCGCCCGGCGTCGAGCTCGGCCCGCTGGAGGTCGGGCTCGGGCGCGCGGCGCGGCGAGCGATGGTGGGCCTCATCCCGAGCGGCGGGAGGCTCATCGCGCCCGATGGCTACGCGCGGCTGATCCAGGGCGAGGGCGGCTCCTTCCGCTGGCGGTCGCACGCGGCAGGCGCGCTGGGCTCGCTGGGGCTCTCGCTGGTGGCCGCCTGCGCCTTCGTCGCGGCGACCGGCGGCTTCACGCTGAGCGGCGTCGGTGCGACCGCCGCGACGGTGGCGCTCGTGATCGCGGGAGGTCTCTCGCTGGCCGCGGTGCTGCGCGCCCTCGATGCGCCGCGCGAGCGGCTCACCGTGCGCGGCGCCGTGGTCGGCAGGGCGGCGAGGCGCGCGCTCCGCAGCGCATTGCGCCTCGCGCGCCAGGCGGCGCGCGCGCCGGAGCGGTTCGGCCCTCGCCGCGTCGCCGCGCTGCGCAGGACGCTCTCCATGCTCGCCGATCCGCTCATCGCCGACTGGATCCCCGCGGACGTGCGCGGCCGCGCGGAGCTCCTCCTGGCCCGCGCCATCGCCGCGAGCGCCGGCGCGCGCTGGACGCGCGACGCCGGCGTCCGGGACGAGGTCCGGTCGCTGCTGCGCTCCGCGGCCGATCACCTGATCGAGCCGACGCCGGCCCGGCTGGATCTGCTCACGCTGGCGGAGCGCACCGAGGCCGCCCCGATCTCGCGCGAGCCGCGGCGGCAGCAGCGCGCGCCCGCCGCGGCGCGGATCCGCCGCGGGGCGCCGTCGCCCGAGGCCCCTCCCGGCGACGACGCCGCGGACGCCGCGTCGCTCGCCGAGCTCGACGCGGCCGATCCCGCCGGCGGAGCAGGAGGCCGTGCTATGGTGCGCCGTTGAACGGTGCCCCGCTGAGCGATGCGTCGTCGAAGGGTGCGTCGCTGACGTCGCAGCTGGCTCCGGCGGTGTCGCAGCGCTCCTGTGAACCCTCCTCGATTCCGGGGCACGTCACGCTCCCCGGCCATCCCCCTGCCCCCTGTGCTCCGCCGCGCGCTCCTCGCGCTCTGTAGCGCGCTGCTCGTGGCGTCGCGCTCGGGCCCTGCGCTCGGCCAGGGCGCGGAGGCGGCCGCCGGCGCGCGGCCCGCGGCGCCCGAGCCGACGCCTCGCGCGGCGCGCCACCGCGCGGCAGGGCTGTCCGCCGGCGCGACGCCGCAGGAGCGGCACCGGGTCCGGTACACCCTCGACGGCATCGAGATCCGAGGCAACGTGCGGACCGCCGCGCGCGTGATCCTCCGCTACGTCAGGTTTCGCGCGGGCGGCGTGCTCGACGTCGAGGATCCGGAGATCGAGCTCACGCGCTACCGCCTCCTCGGGACCGGGTTCTTCGCCTCGGTCGGGCTGTCGCTCCGCAAAGGGGCCGAGCGCGGGAGCGCGACGCTCGTGATCGACGTGGTCGAGCGCAACACGTTCGTCGTGCAGGACCTCTGGCTCGGCATCGCGGCCGACGAGGACACGGCGGGCAATGCGCGGCCGCTCTCCGCGTTCACCGGCGTGCAGGTCGCCGAGACCAACCTCGCGGGGACCGGGATCACGCTCGGCGCCGGCGTCGGCCTCGCGGCGGACCAGCTCGCCCTGAGGACCCGCTTCGTCGATCCCGCGTTCGTCGGGACCCGCTGGTCGGCCGCGGTGACGGTGCTCTACAACGACGCGCGCGACTTCTTTGGCAACCGGGACGTCTCGTTCGAGTCCCCCCTGCTCGAGCAGCGGGAGGTCACGGGCTACGCGGTCGTCGCCTACAAGCGGTTCGGCGCGACGCTCGGCACGGGCCACGACGTCTCCTCCTCCTTGCAGCTGTCGCTCGACTACCACCTCGAGCAGATCGACGCGACGGTGCCCACGGTCGCCTCGCACATGCGCGGAGACCGCCGCGAGCCCATCGATTTCGACATCCTGGGCGGCAGGACGGTGCTCTCGTCGCTGCGCGCCGCGATCGACTACGACACGCGCGACGCGCCGTTCCTGACGACGCAGGGCACGCTCGCCTCCGTCGCGGTCACGGTGGGCGTCCCGCCGTTCGGCAGCGACTACGGCTACCAGAAGTTCGAGTTCGCCGCGCAACGCTGGTTCCGCCTCCCGATGCGGCACGTGCTCCGCGTCGAGGCGTTCGCCGGCGCCGTCGCCGGGGACGCCCCCTTCTTCGAGAAATTCTACGTGGGCGACCTCACCGACCTCCTGCCGGATCGGCTGCTCGACCTCGCCCCCGATCGCAGGCAGCCGCCGAACTTCCTCAGCACGGACATCATCGAGGTCCGGTACGGGGACTTCGCCGCGAAGCTCGAGGCGGAGTACCGGATCCCGGTCTACGCCGGCCGCGGCTCGATCTACGGCGTCGACTTCTTCGGCGCCGCAGGCCTGTACGGGCTCGCGACCCGCCGCGAGTTCACCGACCCGCCGACCGGGTACGAGGGCCTCGCCCGCGTGCCCGTGGACATCACGTACAACCTCGGTCTGCGGGTCGACACGGCGGTCGGCGGCGTGACGCTCGCCTTCTCGAACCTGCTCGGGCTGATCCCGGCGCGGCGCGGTGAGCGGAAATGACCTGCCCGGGCGCAGGCCGCGGCGCGGCGCGCTGGCGCTCGATCGCGCTGCTCGCCGCGCTCTCCCTGGGCGCGGGTCCGGCGGCGGCCCAGGAGCGGCCCGGCGGCGCGGGCGACCGGCAGGAGACGAAGGAGATCGACGACGCGGACGCGCAGCAGGCGCTCGGCACGCCGGCCGCGCTGCCCACGCGCGTGGCGAGCCTCTCGCTCGACAAGACGATCGTGCAGCTCACCGTCGGCTTCCGCGACGTGGTCGACGGCGAGATCTCGAAGAAGCTGCTCAGCGGGCTGCCGACCGTCATCACGATGCGCGGCTATCTCTTCCACGAGAGCGGGGGCAACCCGGTCGCGCTCGCCGCCAAGAGCTGCCGGATCGTCTACGACCTCTGGGACGAGGTGTTCCGGATCCAGCTGATCCAGGCCGGAGGTCAGTCGAGCACGGTCGCGGTCAACGTGGAGGGCGTGCTCCGCAACTGCGCCGAGGCCCGGAGGCTGCCGCTCGTGGAGCGGTCGCTCGTCCGCGACGGCAACCGCTATTTCGTGGCCGTGCTCGTCGAGGTGAACCCCATGAGCGCCGAGATGCTCGATCGCATCAAGCGGTGGGTCACGCGTCCGCCCGGCTCCACCGCGATCGGGCCCGGCGACTCGCTGTTCGGCTCCTTCGTCGGCCTGTTCGTGACGCGCATCGGCAACGCCGACCGGAGGCTCGCGTTCCGCACGCAGGCCTTCCTCCCGCCGGCTCCGCCGCCGAGCCCTCCCCCGCCGCCCCAGAGCCCCCCGACCCGCTGAGGCGCGCCGAGCTTGCCCGCCGCCGCGGCGTCCGGCGCTCGACAATCGCTGCGCGGCCGCCCCCGGTTCGTGTCTACTCCACCCCCATGCGCCTCTTCCCCATCGCGCTCGACCTCAACGGCCGGCGGGCCCTCGTCATCGGCGCCGACGGCGAGGTCCCCTACACCGTGGAGCGGCTCCTCTCGGCGGGCGCCCGCGTCTCCGTCGTGGCGCCGGGGCAGGTCGACGCGTCGATCGAACGCGCCGGCCAGGAAGGGCGGCTCGAGCTGCACCGGCGGCCGTTCGCGGACGGCGACCTCGCCGGCGCGGCGATCGTGTTCCTCGCGCCGGGCGACGACGCGCTCTCGCGGCGACTCCATCGCGAGCTCGCGGACGCCGGACGACTCGTCTGCACGCTGGATCGCCCGGAGGTGTCGAACTTCGTCAACCCTTCGGTGGTCTCCGCCTCCGGACTGACCATGAGCTTCAGCAGCCACGGCGTCAGCCCGGGGACGATACGGCGCATCCGGGAGGATCTCGGCGCGCTCTTCTCGGATCCCCGGTTCGCGCGCTACATCGAGGCGCTGCGGCGGCTCCGCGAGAGCCTCCCGCGGGGCGCCGAACGGGCCGCGCGCATGCGGAAGGCCACCTCGGGCTTCGGGCTGGAGGCGAGGCTGCGGTTCCCTGCGTGGCTGGAGCGAGGCGACGAGCCTTGATGTCCGGAGATGCCGCAGGCAGAGCGGGGGGCGCCGCGAACGAGGGGGCGCGCGCGACCCCGACGGACGCGAAAACCCTTGTGTAGAGCGGCCTTCAAGGCTTAAGTGGGCGCCCACGCGACACTATCCGCGGAGGAGGGCTTACGGTATGCGTTCACGATCGGGCCGGCTGACGATGTTGACCTCGGCGGCGATGGTCTCTGGGCTCCTGACGCTGACGAACGTCAGTCCGGTATCTGCGCAGACGGCGCCGCCCCCGGCGGGCAAGCCGGCCGCGCAGGCGCCCGTCGCGGCCGCGCAGGCGCCCGCCGCGGCCGCGCCGACGCCGGGTCCTGCGAAGCCCGCCGCCGCGGCGCAGGCGCCGGCCAGCGCCACGCCGCCCGCCGCTGGCGCCACGCCGCCCGCCGCTGGCGCCACGCCGCCCGCCGTCGGTACGCCCGCGACGGCAGCGCCCGGAAAGACCGCCGAGCCCGCGGCGAAGGTGACCACCACCAAGCCGAAGAAGCCGCTGACGGAGAAGCAGAAGAAGGACGAGGCGAAGAAGCTCTACAAGGAGGCCGAGGCCAGGTTCGAGAAGGGCGAGTACGCCGTCGCGGCCGACCTGTACCGCCAGGCGGACGAGCACGTGCCCGGCGCCGCGCCGAAGTACAAGCTCGCCCTCGCGCTCGACAAGCAGGGGCTCGCGACCGAGGCGGTCGCGGCGTGGCAGGCGTTCCTCGACTCGAAGCCGGACGCGGAGAAGTTCAAGGACAAGATCACCGAGGCGCAGGGGCGCGTCGAGGCCCTGAAGAAGACGCCGGCCAAGGTGAAGGTCGCGACCGCTCCGGAGGCGCCGCCGGGCCTCAAGATCGCGATCGACGGCGTGGCCCAGACGGGCACCGAGCTCTCGGTCCCGCCCGGCAAGCACACCCTTACCGTCTCGGCCGAGGGGTTCATCGACTCGAGCCAGGAGCTCGAGGTCACCTTCGCCGAGGCGCGCGAGGTCAGCGTGACGCTGACGCCCAAGCCGCAGGAGCCGGTCGCCGCGACGCCGGCGCAGCCCCCGGCTCCGCCGCCGGCCGCCGAGGTGCCCCCGGCGCAGCCGCCGCCGCCCGCGCCGGCGACCGAGCCGCGCTCCCCGGTGCCGGCCTACGTGACCCTCGGGCTCGCCGGCGCCGGCGTCGTGGTCGGGACGATCTTCGGCATCCAGGCGCTCGGCGCGAAGGGCGACTTCGACGAGCAGCCGACGACGAAGAACGCGGATCGCGTCGACCGCTTCGCGCTGATCTCGGACATGTCCTTCGCGGTGGCGCTCACGTTCGGCGTCACCGGCGCGGTCCTGCTCCTCACCGATGACGCGCCGGCCGAGCCGAAGGCCGCTGCTTCGAGCTCGAAGAAGAGGGCGTTCGTCACTCCGTACGTCAGCCCGACAGGCGGCGGCGCCGCCGCGCGGTTTACCTTCTAAGGGGACTACACCATGTGGAAGAACCAGTACCTTTTCGCGATCGCGCTCTGCGCCGGCGCGCTCTCGACGCTCGGGATGGGCTGTGAGCTCATCGCCACGGTCGACCGCTCGCGCATCCCCGGGGACGACGGCGTCACCGACGGGTGTGCTGACGGCACGAAGAACGGCGACGAGACCGACATCGACTGCGGCGGCTCCACCTGCCCGCAGTGCGAGCTCGCCAAGGCGTGCACGGCGAAAGAGGACTGCGCGAGCGGCTTCTGCGCCGACGGCGTCTGCTGCAACACCGCGTGCGACGCGGAGTGCGATGCCTGCACCGCCGATCTCAAGGAGTCGGGGGAAGAGGACGGCTCGTGCGGCGCCTCGAAGGCCGAGTCCGAGTGCGGCGAGGCGACGTGCTCCGAGGGCGTCCAGACGGCCCGCGGCACCTGCGACGGGACGAGCGTGGACTGCGCGCCCGGCGAGGAGACGTCGTGCGAGACGTTCGCCTGCGATCCGGACGAGAACGCGTGCTTCGCCGAGTGCTCGGAGGACACGCAGTGCGCCAAGTGCCACGTCTGCGATGCGGGCGAGGGGACCTGCTCGCTGGCTCCGGCGGGCGCGACGGGCCTCGGCTGCGAGGACGACCAGGCGTGCGACGCCGCGGGCGAGTGCAAGGCCGCGAACGGTCAGGAATGCACGGACGCGACCGACTGCGGCAGCGGGAGCTGCGTCGACGGCGTCTGCTGCGACACCGCCTGCGACTCGCCCTGCCAGGCCTGCAACATCGAGGGCTCGGCGGGCACGTGCTCGAACGTCCCGCTCGGCGCCGACGACGGGATGGACTGCAGCGACGTCAACGTCTGCGACGGCGAGGGCGCCTGCAAGCTGGCCGAAGGCCAGCGGTGCACCACGGACGAGGAGTGCGCCAGCGGCAACTGCATCACCATCAGCGCCATCAAGGCCTGCGACGAGATCGAGACCCCGGATCCCTGAGCTCTCTCCGGCTCCCGCCGGGCTCCCCGCGGAGCCCGGCGGAGCTCACGCCCCGAACGTCCCTCGCGCGCGCGCGCTGATCGCCTCGGCCTCGGCGCCGGAGGGCGGGCCGAGCACCGTCATCGACTCGGCTTCCCCGTCGAACAGGCCGCCGTCCTCCTCCAGATCGCCGCGCTCGGCCTCCACCTCGTAGGCGGGCACCGTCGCGGCCTCCTCCCAGCGGCTCTTGAGCCGATCCGCCAGCTTCGCGAGCAGCTCCCGCGTCGTCTCCCGGTCCGTGGCGGACAGGAGCACCGCGTCCGGGTGCCCGAGCAGCAGCCGCCGCCCCTCCTCCGGGGCGATCAGGTCCGCCTTGTTGAACACCAGGATGCGGGGGATGCCGATGAGATCGAGCTCGGTCAAGAGCGCCTCGGTCGTCTCGATGTGCTGATCGCGCGCGGGATCGCTCGCGTCGACGACGTGGAGCAGGAGATCGGCGTCGGCGGCCTCCTCGAACGTCGCCCGGAAGGCGGCGAACAGGTCCTTCGGGAGCTCCCGGATGAAGCCGACCGTGTCGGTGATCACCACCTCGCGCTCCTCGGGGAAGCGCAGCCGCCTCGAGCGGGTGTCGAGCGTCGCGAACAGCTTGTTCTCGGCGAGCACGTCGGCGCCGGTCAGCGTGTTCAGCAGCGTGCTCTTGCCGGCGTTCGTGTAGCCCACGATCGAGACCACCGGCACGCCGAGCCGGGCGCGGCGCCGGCGGCGCTGCTCGCGCTGCCGGGAGAGCCGCTTCAGCTGCGCCTCCAGGAAGCTGACGCGCTCCTTCGCGCGGCGGCGCCCGATCTCGAGCTTCGTCTCGCCGGGACCGCGCCCCCCGATGCCGCCGGTCAAGCGGGACAGGGAGTCGTCCTTCTGCCCGAGGCGCGGGAGCGTGTACTTCAGCTGGGCGAGCTCGACCTGGAGCTTGCCGTCCGACGACTCCGCGCGCTGGGCGAAGATGTCGAGGATGAGCTGCGTCCGGTCGAGCACCTTGAGGTCCGTGTGCTTCGCGATCGCCGACGCCTGCGACGGGGTGAGATCCCGGTCGAAGACCAGCGTCTCCGCGTCGAGCTCCGAGGCGCGCAGCACGACCTCGTCGAGCTTCCCCTTGCCGAGCACGAGCCGCGGATCGATGCGGTCGCGCAGCTGGAGGACCGTGTCCGCGACGTCGACGCCGGCGGTCCCGGCGAGGTCGGTCAGCTCGCGCAGGCTCTCCTCGGCCCGCGCGAGCGCGCCCGCCTTGCCCTTCTCGGCGACGTGCACGAGGATCGCCCGGCCGTCCTTGGCCGCGACCGATCGCGTGCGCGATCGCTTCGCGAACTCGTCCTCGAGCGCCTGGATGAGCGCGCCGAAATCGACGTCGAGGCGGCCGACCGCGACGGGGCCCACGGTCCGGTACGGCAGCTCCGCCTTCCCGCGATCGTCGCCGCCCTCGTCGTCCACGGTCACCGTGACCGCTTCCTTCCCGTGGACCGGCACGTTGTACGCGTACTGGAGGGTCCGCGGCTCTCCCTGCGGGGAGAGCTGCACGGCCGCGACCAGATCGAGCCGGAGGCGGACCAGGTCGACGAGGTCGTCCCGCGTGAGCGGCTCGTTGAAGAGGTGCGTGTGGACGAGCCGGAGCGCCCTGAAGCGCCCCTGCGCGGCGCGGAGGCGTCCGATGTCGGGCAGCATCAGCCGGGTCGCGTCGCCGACGACGACATAGTCGATCTCACCCGAGCGGTGGACCAGGGCGCCGACCTGGCGCCCCGTCTCGTGCGACGCCTCGGCGAGCGCCTTGATGAGCTCGGGCGTGGCGATGCTGCCGAGCGGGACCTTGCGGCGGTAGATGCGCTCTAAGGTCTTGGTGGCGAGGGGGCTGAGTCCGGTGGTGTTTCCGTAGAGGGTGGGCATTCGATAGCTGAAGGGAGTGTTGCTCCCGCTCATTCATAACGCACGCAGGGCCGGTCCGCACCGGGGCCACCGCGGATCTCACGCGGGTCGAGCAATTTCTTTTCTTCTCATCGCTCGTCGCCGTCAGGTCCTCTTCCCCCGTGTCCCCCTCCCTCTGTCTCCCCCTCCCTCTGTCTCCCCCTCGCTCTTCCGCTCCCCGCGCGTTCCCCGCGTTGCCCCTTCTTCCCCTTCGTCGCTGCCTCGATCTCCCCTTCCAGCGTCCCGTTCCCGCGCTTCGCGTCTCCCGCCTGCGCGCGGCTCCACGTTCCTGTAGAGGCCGCGGCCGAGCCGTGGCAACGCTGCCCACGATGGCCATCCTGACCCCCCTCTCGCTCGCAGATGCCCGCCGCATCGGCGCGCTCTACGGCCTCGAGGTCGCCGACGTGCGCGGCCTCCTCGCCGGGAGCGTGAACTCGAACTTCGCGCTGGCGCTCGCCGACGGTCGCGGGCAGGTCTTCCTGCGCATCTACGAGGAGCAGCAGCGCGGCGCGGCCTCGCGCGAAGCGCGCATGCTGGCGCACCTCGCGACCGGCGGCGTGGCCACGCCGCAGCCGCTCCGCCGTCAGGATGGAATGTCCGGGTCGGAGGACACCGCGTTCATTGCCGAGCACGCCGGCAAGCCGGTCGCGCTGTTCCCGTGGGTCGCGGGCGACTCGCTCTGCCAGGCGCGCGTCACGCCGGACGCGGCCCGACGCGTCGGCGCGGCCCTGGCGCGGGTCCACCTCGTCGGCGCGTCGTTCGAGGGGGCGAACGTGAGCCGGTTCGACCTCGACAGCCTCGACCAGCGGCTCCAGGGCCTCCGCGCGCCTGCGCGCCCCACCGGCGAGGCCGCCGCGGCCCTCCCGCCCGACGTGGCCGCCGCGGTGGACGAGCTCACCGGCCGGCTCCAGCGGATCCGCGCCGCGGCGCCGCGGGCGCCCGGGCCCGAGACGCTGATCCACGGCGATCTCTTCCGCGACAACGTGCTCTGGCAGGGCGGCGAGATCTCGGCGCTGCTCGACTTCGAGAGCGCCTCGCGCGGCAGCGCCGCCTTCGATCTCGCCGTCACGATGCTGGCGTGGTGCTACGGCGACGACCTCGCCCCCGACCTCGCGGCCGCGCTCGCCGCCGGCTACACGTCGGTGCGGCCGCTCTCAACCGAGGAGCGCGGCCGTCTATTCCACGAGAGCCTGGTCGCGGCGCTGCGGTTCTCCATCACGCGGATCACCGACTTCGAGCTCCGCCCGAAGGGCAGCGGCGTCTACAAGGATTTCCGGCGCTTCCTCGCGCGGCAGCGGACGCTCGAGCGCCTCGGCCCGGAGGGGCTCCTCGCGCTGCTCCGCGTCTGATCGCGCCCGCCGTCGCCTGCGTTGCGTCCGCTCTCGTCCGCTCTCGTCCGCTCGCGTCCGATTCGAGTGTGCGCGAAGGTCGCCTCGTGATTTTGCGTGAAGTTCACGGCGCCGGGCGAGGGCGGCGTTGCGCGCCCGCGGCCCGACCGTTACCTTCGCCGGATGGCACAGGTCGGAACGCTCGATTTCAAGGGCTTCATCGAGAGACGGAAGGGCCAGCGCGCGGGCGGCGGGGACGGCGCTGGCAACGCGTACGCCTACGTGTCCGATAAGAACACGCGGCTCGCGTTCGAGAAGATGCGTCCGGTCGAGCTCGCCGTGACCGCCGCGGTCCGGCTGTTCAAGACGGTCGGCAAGAACGAGCTCCTCGGCCACGCCGTGAAGGTCGGCCCCACGCAGTTCCCGCGCGTCCACAAGCTCGCGGTCCACTGCGCCGAGACGCTCGGGATCGCGACCCCGACGCTCTACATCGTCAACAGCCCCACCCTCAACGCGGCCACCTACGGCACGAACGACGACTCGTTCATCATGGTGCACTCGGCGCTCGTCGACCATTTCACCGACGACGAGCTGCTCAGCGTCATCGGCCACGAGTGCGGCCACATCCACAACAGCCACGTCGTCTATCTGACCGCGATGCACTACCTGACGCGGATGGCGTCGGTCTTCGTGAAGTGGATCGTCGGCCCGGCGATGCTCGCGCTCTCCGGCTGGTCGCGCCGGGCCGAGGTCACCTGCGACCGCGCCGGGCTGCTCTGCGCGAAGAGCCTCGACGTCTCGACGCGCGCGCTCACCAAGCTCGCGCTCGGCTCGACCAAGCTCTACGAGGAGCTGAACCTCGAGGCGTTCATCGCCCAGCACGACGAGGGCAAGGGCGGCATCGGCCGGTTCGCCGAGTTCACGGCCAGCCACCCGTGGCTGCCGAAGCGCGTCCTGGCGCTCCGGGCCTTCGCCGAGAGCGAGCTTTACCAGCGCCACGCCGGGCTCGGCTCGGGCGGCCTCTCCATGGAGGAGGTCGACGAGAAGGTGCACGAAGTCATCAAGATCTGGGGCTGAGGGGCTCGCTCCTCCTGGCTACCGACCCAAGGCCGAGGTCAACGCACATGCTCGAATCCTTCCACAGCCGCAAAGACGACGTGACCGGGGCGCTCCGGGAGCTCTCGGAGTTCGCCGAGAGCCTCGGCGCGAAGAGCGTCGCGACGCGCATCACGAACGATCTCGTGAAGAAGCTCGAGGCCGATCGGTTCCACCTCGTCGTGGTCGGCGAGTTCAACCACGGCAAGACGACCTTCGTGAACGCCCTGCTCGGCGCCTCGATCCTGCCCGTCGGCGTGACGCCCACGACGGCGGTGATCCACCACCTCGAGTACGCGGCCGATCCGCGCGCCGAGGTGGTCTACGCGTCGGGAGAGCGCGCGGGCCTGCCGTTCGAGGACGTGCGGGCCTTCACCGTCGGCGGGGAGCGCTCGTCGAGCGCCGGCGAGGTGAAGTTCCTCGAGGTGGGGTACCCGGCCGAGCTCCTGCGCGAGCGCGTCGTCCTCGTCGACACCCCCGGGGTGAACGACCTCTCGCTGCAGCGCGCGGACATCACCTACAGCTACATCCCGCGGTCGGACGCCGTGCTGTTCCTCATCGACGCCGGCCAGCCGCTCAAGGAGAGCGAGCGCGTCTTCCTCCAGGACAAGCTGCTCGGGCAGTCCCGCGACAAGATCCTCTTCGTCGTGACGAAGCGCGACATCTGGAGCCAGGACGAGGAGGCCGAGGCGCTCGCCTACATCCGGGGCGAGCTCGGCAAGCTCGTGAAATCGCCGGTGGTGTTCCCGATCTCCAGCGAGCGGGCGCTGGAGGGCGACCGGGCCGGCAGCGGCATGCCGGAGCTGCTCGATCACCTGACCCGGTTCCTCGCCGAGGAGCGCGGGCGCATCCTCCTCGACAACGCGCTCGGCGAGGGCCTGGAGTCCGCGCGGCTGCTCGGCAAGGGCGTGGACGCGCGGCGGCGGGCGACCGCGATGTCGCGCGACGAGCTCAGCCGCCGCATCGAGATGATCGAGAAGGACCTGGCCGGCCAGTCGCGCACCATCGAGGAGCGGCGCGCCGGCATCCGCGAGGAGGTGAGCGCCATCCGCGCGTGGGTGCGCCGCGACCTGGACCGCTTCGTCGACGACGTGCTCCGGCAGCTGCCGGCGATCATCGACGAGGCCCACACCGACGAGATCAAGGTCTACCTCGGCGCCTTCCTGGAGCGCACCTTCGCGGAATGGGCGCAGGCCGAGACGAAGGAGATCGCCACGGCGCTCGAGACGCTCGCCGAGAAGACGATCGCGCTCGTCCGCGAGGACGCGCACGACGTGGCCAAGCGGGTCAGCGAGGCGCTCGGGGGCGACGTGAAGACGCCGAACGTCGAGGTCGACACGTTCGGCTACGACGTCGGGGTCTTCGCGCTCTTCACGATCGGCCTCGGCGTCATGTTCACGAACGCCCTGCTCGGCGGGATCCTGGCGCTCGCGGCGCCGGTCCTGGCCGTGTACGTGAAGGAGAAGGTCGAGGCCGAGACCCGCAAGAAGGCGAAGGAGATGGCGCCGATCGCCCTGCGCGAGGCCGCCACCCGGATCGGGCCGAAGCTCGACGAGATGATCCAGGAGTTCGCGAGCCGCCTCGACGCGTGGGTGGTCACGGCCGGCCAGGAGCTCCACCGGGAGGTCATCGAGGTGCTCAAGGCGGCCCGCGAGGAGCGGGTCCGCGCCGAGCCGAGCGGCGAGAGCCAGCTCAAGGCGTGCGACGACCAGGCGGAGGCGCTCAAGGCGCTGACGGCCCGCCTCGAGGGGCTGCGCAGCGCGCTCTGGACCGTCGAGAACGGCGAGAGCAAGCCGATCCCCCCGCCCGTGTCCAGCGTGCCCAACGCGCCCGGCGGCTCGGCCTGAACTCGGCTTGAGCGAGCGCACGCCTCCTGACACGGGGGGAGGCGCTGCCCTGCCCGGCCTCCTCGGCCGGGCGCCGTGGCCATGCCGGGCGCCGTGGCCATATCCAATCGTCGGGCGCTCATGCGAGAATGCGGCCGTGCAGCTCGACTTCGCAGCCCGTGAAGTGACGATCAAGCTCGTCTATTACGGCCCGGCGCTCAGCGGCAAGACGACGAACCTCGTCTCGCTGCACGGGCTCGCCGGGTCGGACGCTCGCGGACGCCTGATGACGCTCGAAACGCAGGACGATCGCACGCTGTTCTTCGATCTCCTGCCGCTCACCTTCCGCGCGAAGGACGGCGACGTCTCGCTCCGCATCAAGCTGTTCACCGTGCCCGGCCAGCCGATGCACGCCGCCACGCGGCGGCTCGTGCTCCAGGGCGCGGACGGGGTCGCGCTGATCGCCGACTCGCAGATCACGGAGACGCAGCGCAACGCCGAGGCGTTCTTCGACCTCCGCCAGAACCTGCGGGAGAACGGCCTGGATCTCGCGCGGATGCCGCTCGTCATCCAGTTCAACAAGCGCGACCTCCCCGACATCCGGAGCGACGAGGAGCTGGCGCGGCTCGCCGCGCGGGGCAAGGAGCCGGTGTACCGGGCCATCGCGACCCGCGGCATGGGCACGGTGGAGACGTTCATGGGCCTGCTCCACCTCACGTGGGAGACGCTCGATCAGACGCACCAGCTCTCGAAGCGGCTGTCGATCAGCGGCGAGGAGCTCCTGAACAGCGCGGCGCGCCAGCTCGGGGTGACGAGCTCGGTGGGCGAACTCCTGGCGAGGCGTATGGGCGGCAGCTTCGAGAAGAGCTCCCGGATCGTTCCATGAGGCCCGACGCCCACAAGGGGACGCCGGCTGACTTCGGCCTCGACGACGAGGACCTCCTCCATGTGCCGAGCTCCGCGCCGATGCCGTCGGCGCGCGTCGCGGACGCGCCCAGCTCCTCGAAGCGCGACGGCGCGGCGAGCGCGCCCGAGCCCTCGACGCTGCCGCCCCCCGCGGCCGCGCCGGTCGTCGATCTGGTCGGCATCGGCCCGCTCTCGCTCGAGGATCTCGTCGATCGCCAGGCCCTCGGCGAGATGGCGGCGTCGTTCCACGAGCTGTTCGGGCTGCCCATCCGCATCCAGTCGATCGGCGGCGCGACGCTCGCGGAGGCCGGCGCGCCCGCGCCGCTCGCGTCTCCGCGCGACCCTGCCGGCGACGCGCAGGAGACCCAGCGGACCGGCGCGGCGCCTCCGGATCGGGCGCAGGGGCGCGGCCCGGCGGCCGGCGGCGAGCTCGCGGATCCCCGCTCCCCCGGCGCGCTCTACCAGGTGTTCCCGATCGAGTACGACGGTCGCGCGATCGGCCGGTCGATCCTCGGCCCGTACCTGCCCGAGGGCCTCGACGCGCCTCCCGCTGCGGAGCTCGCGGCGGCGGCGCAGCTCGATCAGGCGCGCGCGGCGGAGGGGCTGCCGCCGCTGCCGCGGCTCCGGCCGGAGCGGCTCGGCCAGATCGCGGATCACCTCCGCGCCGTCCTCGATCTCATCCTGTTCAGCGGGCACAAGTCGCTCCTCACGTCGACGATGCACGTCGCGTCGATCCGCGAGAGCTTCCGAGAGCTCTCGCAGAAGAACGCCGAGCTGGAGCAGGCGTACGAGCGGCTGAAGGAGCTCGACCGGCTCAAGTCGAACTTCCTCGCCACGGTGTCGCACGAGCTCCGGACCCCGCTCACGTCGATCATGGGCTACAGCGAGATGCTCGCCGAGGGCATCGGCGGGCCGCTGACGGGCGAGCAGCGCGAGTTCATCGACACGATCCGGTCGAAGAGCGAGCAGCTGCTCGGGCTCATCATGAGCCTCCTGGATCTCTCGAAGCTGGAGAGCGGCACGCTGATCGTGCACCGCACCGAGGTGGCGGTCGGCCCGGTGCTCGTGGAGGCGGCGTCGACGATGGCGCCGGCCGCCTCGAAGAAGGGCGTCGAGCTCCGGATCCACGCCGAGAGCGATCTCCCGCCGGTGCTCGGGGACAGCGACCGGCTGCGCCAGGTCTTCGTCAACCTCGTCGAGAACGCGGTGAAGTTCACCGAGCCGGGGGGCGAGGTGCAGCTCGTCGCCCGCGCCGTGAGCGAGGACACGGACGATCTCCCCGGGCTGGTGCTGGTCGCGCCGCTCCAGCAGGCGGTCGAGATCCGCGTCGTGGACACGGGCATCGGCATTCCTCCTGGCGAGCGGCTGAAGGTGTTCGATCCGTTCTACCAGATCGATCAGAGCTCGACGCGGGAGCACGGCGGCACGGGCCTCGGCCTCTCGATCGTCAAGCGGTTGGTCGAGGCGCACAGCGGCACGGTCCGCATCGAGCCGAACGAGCCGCGCGGGACCGTGTTCGTGGTCAAGCTGCCCACGGTCGCCGGCTCGTCGTCGAACAGCCTCGTGCCGCCCATTTTCCAATGATTCCAATGAGCGGGCCTCGATGAGCGGGCGCTCCGAGTGGACGCGCATCGCGCTGCTGCGCGCCGTGCTCGGCGGCGCGGCCGGCGAGCACGTGCTCTGCGGCATCGGCGACGACGCCGCGATCCTCGCGCCCGTGGCTCCGCAGGGCGGGGCGCTCCCTGGCGGCGCGGCGCCGCTCGTCTGGACGGTCGACAGCGCCGTCGAGGGCGTGCATTTCCGGCGCGATCTCCTGAGCTTCGAGGACCTCGGCTACCGGGCGACGATGGCTGCGGCGAGCGATCTCGCCGCGATGGGGGCGCGCCCGCTCGGCCTGCTCGCCGCGCTGGTGTTGCCTCCGGACGTGAGCGACGACGATCTCGGCGCCATCGCCGCGGGCCAGCGCGCCGCGTGCGACGAGATCGGCGCGGCGGTCGTCGGCGGCAACCTCTCGCGGGGCGGGGAGATCTCGATCACCACGACGGCGCTCGGCGTCGCGGCCGCGCCGCTCCGGCGCGACGGCGCGCGCCCCGGCGACGCGCTCGCGCTGGCGGGGCCGGTCGGCCTCGCCGCGGCTGGGTTCGCGCTGCTCGATCGGCGCGTCTCGCTGGCCGGCGCGGCGGCCGCCCCGGCGATCCGGGCGTTCCGCCGGCCGGTGGCGCGCATCGAGGCGGGCCTCCGCGCGGCCGCGGCCGCCCGCGCTGCGATCGATATCTCCGACGGCCTCGCCGCGGATCTCGCGCACCTCGCGGCCGCGAGCGGCGTGCGCGTGCTGCTCGACCCCGGGGCGCTCGTGAGCGCCGAGCTCCGCGAGGCCGCCGCGCTGCTCGGCGCCGATGCGCTGGAGCTAGCGCTCTACGGCGGCGAAGACTACGCGGTGGCGGTCGCGGGCCCCGACGTCGGGGCGCTCCCCGGCTTCGTGGTGATCGGCCGCTGCGCGCCGCGGGAGGAGGGCGCGAGCGACGTGGCGCTGCTCGGCCCGGACGGGCAGCTCACGAGCCTCGTGGCGCGGGGGTACGACCACTTCGCCTGATGCCGCTTGCGGGGTGCGGGCAAAGTGATACTTTTGTGATACATGAACGCGCCCGCCGTTAAACCCGTGACCGAGATCAAGCGTCACGCGACGGAGATCATCGCGCAGCTTCAGGCCGATCGCGTGCCGGTGCTGATCACGGAGCATGGGCGCTCCGCGGCGGTCCTCCTCGACGTCGAGAGCTACCAGGCCCTGCTCCGGCGCCTCGAGATCCTGGAGGGCATCGCGCGGGGCGAGCGAGCTTTCTCGGAAGGGCGCGTCGCCTCGCATGAGGAAGCGAAGGCGCGGCTCAGCCGGTGGCTCGACGAGCCGCGCTGATCTGGGCGACTCCGGCGCTCGACGACCTGGACGAGATCGCCAGCTGGATCGCCCAAGAGAACCGGAGGGCAGCCGCGGAGCTCACCCGTCGCGCGCTGGCTGAGGTGGAGCGTCTGCGTGAGCACCCGGAGTCGGGGCGGTGGGTGCCGGAGATCTCGAGCAAGCTCTACCGTGAGGTGATCGTCCCGCCGTGTCGGATCATCTACCGGCGGGAGGGCGCGAAGGTGCTCATCGTCCATGTGCTTCGCTCGGAGCGGCTGCTCCGGGCTGACCGGCTGTTCTGACGTCTTGCGGCGGTCGCGCCTGGCGCTGCTGCGCCTGTTCCAGCGGCGGCGCTCGCGAGCGCGCCTGGCGTTCTCCCAGCCGCGTCCGCGGCGCTCGTGAGCGCGCCTGGCGTTCTCCCAGCCGCGTCCGCGGCGCTCGTGAGCGCGCCTGGCGTTCTCCCGGCCGCGTCCGCGGCGCTCGCGAGCGCGCCTGGGGCTCCCCCAGCCGCGTCCGCGGCGCTCGCGAGCGCGCCTGGGGTTCTCCCAGCCGCGTCCGCGGCGCTCGCGCCTGGAGTTTCTTCCCGGAGCAGGACACAGCCAGCAGCGAAGCAAGGAACAGCGACGCGACCGATCAAGTACCGGGCCAGCGAGGGCAGGCGGCGAGCGGCGCCGCGCGATCCCGGGCGCCCCCTGCCCGTTCTTGACCGCTTGCCACCCGTTCGCTACCCGAGTCAGGTGAGCCTCGAAGCGTTCGGCGTGAAGAACCTGCGGTGCCTGACGGACACCGGCCTCGTGCCGATCCGGCCCATCACCGTCCTGGTCGGCCGCAACAGCTCGGGCAAGAGCACGTTCCTTCGAGCCTTCCCGCTGCTCCGGCAGAGCGTGGAGACGCCCCGAGACAGCCCGATCCTCTGGTATCACGAGCGGTATGTGGATTTCGGCTCGCTGAAGGACGCCGCCTCCAGTCGGCTCGGCGAGCCGGAGGTGACCTTCCAATTCCGGCTGCGGCTGCCAGAGCAGGCGCAGGTCGCTCTCGGCGACCCTGCCTTCGACATCGCGGTGACGCTCGCCGGAGGCGAGACCCCTCATGTGAGGGGCTACGAAATTGGCGCCGAGGGCCATCTCGTCCGATGGGAGCTCGACCCCACGGGCCGGCTCCTCAGGCTCGTTGCGAACGACGAGACCATCCAGACCGAAGCGCCCCTCTCGCTGGGAACGAAGTCGTACCTGCTGCCGACCTTGCAACCAGGCACGGAGCCGGCGCTGAGCTACCACCAGGTGCCGGAAGGGCTCGTCCCCGAGGCGATCGACTACCAGACGAAGGCAGATACGGTCCTGCTCAAGCCGCTCGCCGCGTTGCTCGTCCCTTTTTTTCACGGAAACACGTCGGCGGACACGATCGACGGGGTGGCCGACGAGCTGTTCCTTGGCAAGCGAAGCGCCATGCTGAAGCGGCTCGTCTCCCTCTCGGATCACACTCAGTTTCAGAAAAGGGTGGGCGGTCTCGGCCCCGGCGACGACGAGTTCGAGCGCATCGCCTCCGCGGCAGCGGCACGCATCTCGCCCTACATCATCGAGGCAGCCGATCTCGTCCTCGCCGACCTCATGAGCCGCGTCGCGTACCTCAAGCCCCTCCGCGTGAGCCCGGAGCGCGCTTATCGCATCCAGAACCTCGCCGTCGACGAGGTGGATCCCGACGGCAAGAACCTCCCCATGTTCCTGCGCTCGCTCTCCACCCCCGAGGCGCAGGACTTCGCCCGCTTCACCCAGGCCACGCTGGGCTTCGAGACGAAGGTCCGCACGACCGGGATCCACGCCGAGATCCTCGTCAAGGAGGGCCCGGCCAAGGGCTTCGTCAACCTCGTCGACGTGGGCTTCGGCTACTCCGAGGTCCTCCCGCTGGCCGCCGCCCTCTGGGCGGCGTGCATCCGCCCCCGCATGCAGAAGCGGGCCCCCGCGCCGCTCGTCGCGATCGAGCAGCCCGAGCTGCACCTCCACCCCGCCGCCCAGGCGAAGCTCGCGCGAACGCTCGTGGAGGCGGTGTCCGGAAGCGGCTCGAAGATCATCGTGGAGACGCACAGCGAGTCGCTGATCAACGGCCTCGGCAAGCTGATCCACGAGGGCCATCTGAAGGCCGAGGACGTGCAGATCGTCCTCTTCGACAAGGACGAGGAGACCGGCGAGGCCGAGGTGCGCCTCGCCGGCTACCGCGACAGCGGCGCCCTCCACGACTGGCCCTACGGCTTCCTGTCCCCCGTCGCCGACCGACGTGTACGCTCCGCGGCGGAGTGACGCGCGGTGCTTCTTCACCTCCACGAGTCCGCGGCGGCGGACGCGCTCTCGAACAGCGCCACCGCGCGAGGCTCGCACGCGTCCATCGAGAACCTGCTCCTCGCGCACTTCGATGGCAATCACGTGATCTCGCTGCGCCCCGAGGACGCCGAGGCGCTCCTCGGCTCGGCGCACGGCTGGTCCCCGCGCGCGCGGCGAGCCCTCCAGCACGTGGACGAGAACTTCGCCCAGATCGCCGGCCTGCGTGACGAGGTCCCCTGGTCGATCGAGCTGGGAATCGGCGCGGCGTTCGACGGTACGGCGCGCGAGGTTCCAGGCGGCCGGAGGGTGATCCGCGCGCCGCTCTCGGCTTTCGACCGGACCCACAAGACGGCGTGCTGCGTGCTCCTCGGCGAGAACCGGATCGACGCGGGCCTGTTCGCAGAGCTCGGCATCATGATGCTGGCCCAGCGTCGCTGGGAGGCGATCGACATGGTCCACGAGCCTCGCGGCGGCGGCGGAGACACGATCGCGAGCGAGTTCGGAAGCCTCGCTGATCAGGGTCGCATCGTGCTCGCCATCGGAGATACCGATCAGCGACACCCGGGTGGCGCTGTCGGCGGCACGTACCGCAAGCTGGCCGAGGCCGCCAAGGACCGTCCGACCTACCAGCGCGCCCGCCCGCTCCACGTGCGCACGGCAGAGGCGCTGGTGCCGCTCGCGATCTACCGCGAGGTGCTCTCGTCCCCCGAGCGCCTCACCCGCATCGACAGGATCGCCCAGCTGCTCCGGTCCGCGCCGGCCGACGTCCTCCGCTATGCGCACCTCAAGGACGGGCTCCGGCTCCACCAGGTCGACAACCCGAGGACGCCGGAGGAGGGCAAGTACTGGCGCCCAATCGCGAAGAACTGCGGGCGTGACCGCTGCAACCAGGCATCCTGCGAGCAGTGCACGAAGCGGGAAGAGTGCAAGTGCTACGTCGTCGACGCGCTCGGCGCGGACGCGCTCTCCGCCGTCGTGAGCTGGATGCAAGCCCGCAAGTCGAAGCGAGATCTCGCCAAGCGCTTTCGCCTGCTCGAGGACGAGGACGCCGCCCTGAAAGAGCTCGCCGACGAGGTGCTGGCCTTCGGCCTCGCGCTCGCGCCGCTCTCGACGTGAGATCCGAGCGCCTGCTGTCCCGAGAGGCGCTCCCGGCCGCGTCCGCGGCGCTCGCGCTCGCGCCTGGCGCCGCGACGACGGCCACGGCGCTCACCCGCCGAGCGGCGCGGCCTCCTCGGGCGCCACCGGGGCCTCGCCACCCGGCTCCGCCGGCGGCGCGTCGGCCTCGATCTGGCCGGGACGCCGCGAGGACGGGCGCACCCGCGCGGCCAGCTCCGGGTGACCGGCGAGCCGGAACAGCCCCACGAGGAACGTCGCGGCGCGGCTGAACCGCTCGTCGTACGCCGCGATCGCGGCGGTCTTGGCGAGGAGCGTCGCCTCGGCCTCGCGCGCCTCGCGGGCCACGTCCTTGAGGTGACCGCGGAGCGCGCCGCGCAGGCCCTCGATCCGGAGCACCGTCTCCTCGGCGTCCCAGCGGATCCCCTTACGGCGCGGCTTCGGAAGGTCCTTGGCGCCGAGCGCGCGCGCCACCTCGCCGGCGAAGCGCTCCAGCTGCACCGGGTCGCGCGGCGTCACGTCCGTGAAGCCGAGGCGCGCCAGCGCCGCGGCGCCGTACAGGCCGGTGAGCCACTCGCGGAGCTCGGTCAGCTCGGTGTACAGCTCGGCGGCGGCCTCGTCGCGGGCCTCCCGCGGGACCGCGTCGTCGGCGAGCTCCTCCAGGTGCGCCTCGTCGGCCGCGACCATGCGGTCGCGCGCGTCGGCGAGGGCGCGCCCGACGAGGCGCGTGAAGAGGGAGGCGTCCGGCGTCTTCTCTCCCTTGCGCAGGTGCGGAGAGAGCAGCGCCTCGAGCTCCGCGGCGATCCGGTCGGCGTGGGCCTCGCCGGACGCGATGACGGAGTTGGCGCTCTTCTGACGATCGGTGACCAGCTTCGAGGGCATGACAGCTCCTTCCCGTGAGCGTCGACGCGCGACGGCGGGCGCCGTCGCCCGCCGCTGCGGCGCGGACGAACGCCGCGCAACCACGCAGGGTACCCGGGCCTGCCGCGCGCAATCGAGCGCCCGGCAGGGTTCCGCCGCTCGTGATCGCGGGAATCGGGGTGGGGAGCCGCAACCCGGGACGAGCGAGCGCGCGGGACGGGGCGGCGCGACCCGGGACGATCGCGCAGCTCACCGGAGCGCTTGCGCTGCCCGGACAGCGCGGCGCAAGCTGGCGCTGGGATGAAGCCGCCGCTTCAACGTCGCCGGACCGTGCCATCCCGACCTGCACTACATGATCCCGGCCGAGCGGCGGCTCCCCGAGGCGCCGGACCTCGTCGACCAGAGCAGCTTTTTCGTGGTCCACGCCCCCAGGCAGACGGGCAAGACCACCGCCCTGCGCGGCCTCGCCGAGCGGCTGAACGCCGCGGACCGCTACGCCGCCGTGCTCTTCTCCTGCGAGGCGGGCGAGGCGTGGGGCGAGGACATCGCGTCCGCCGAGCGGACGGTCGTGAGCGAGATGCTCCGCAACGCCGCGGCCGTGCTCCCGCCGGAGCTCGGGTCGCCGCCGCCGCCGCCTGCCCCGCCCGGCGATCTGCTCGGCGCCACGCTCTCGGCGTGGGCGCAGGCGTGCCCGCGGCCGCTCGTCCTGCTCGTGGATGAAATCGACGCGCTCCGCGGCGCGAGCCTCATCAGCGTGCTGCGGCAGCTCCGCGCCGGCTTCGCCAACCGGCCGGAGCGCTTCCCCTGGTCGGTCGTCCTGTGCGGCCTGCGCGACGTGCGGGACTACAAGGCGGCGAGCGGCGGCGATCCGAACCGACTCGGGACCTCGAGCCCGTTCAACATCAAGCTCAAGTCGCTGCGCCTCGGCGCGTGGTGAACGGCGGCGGCTACGTCGATCGTGAGTACGGCGTCGGCCGGGGGCGCATCGACCTACTCGTGCGCTTGCCTCACTCGGGCGAAGGCGGCCAGCGCGCGGTGCAGCGCGAGGCGCTGGAGCTCAAGGTGTGGAGGGACGGCGCCAGGGACCCGCTGCAGAAGGGGCTCGCGCAGCTCGACGAGTACCTCCAGCGGCTGGGCCTCGCGACCGGCGTGCTCGTGATCTTCGATCGCCGCGCGGGCGCGCCCTCGACCGAGGACCGCACCCGCTTCGAGGAGGCCACGACCCCCTAGGGGCGCGCCGTGACGGTGTTGCGGGCCTAAGTACCCCCCGGACCGCCCTGGCTCAGTTGCACTCGGCGGGCGGCGTGGTTCCGCCGAGGCTCGCTCGGATCTGGGTGAGCGCCTTGGCGCGCGGGGTCTTCCCGCTCTTCACGAGCTTCTCGATCCCGGCGCAGAGATGGGATGCCGTCGCCGCCTTCGACTTGGCCTCCGACGACTTGCCCGACTTGGTGGCGACGGCGTGGAGCGCCGTGCAGCACGCCTGGATGGAGGCGCCTCCCCCGCGGGATGCCCCCGGCGCCGGCTCGGCCGTCGCCGCCCCCGCGTCTGCATCTGCGGCCGCGGGCTCGGCGGAGGCCGCTGCGGAGGGCTCCTGGGTTGCAGCGGGCGTCGGCGTCGGATCCGGCGTCGCAGCGGGCACCGGATCGGCGGCCACCGGCGCGACCGTTTGCGCGGGCGCGGGGATGGTCTCCGGCGCTGCTTCTTCTTTCTGGCAGGCGCTGGACAGGATGCCGCAGGCAAGGACGACGAAGGCCATGGACGAACGCGACCGGATCATGCGTCGTCTTCTACAAAGCTTCGCGGAGCACAGCCATCGGGCTGACAAAGTAGAACCGCGTCCGGACGCCCCCGCAGACCCCCCGCGCAGCACGACCTCCGCCACGGCTCGGCGCTCATCGCGAGCCGTCAACGAGCGCCGCCGGTGCTCATCGTCACCGTCAGCGGTCAACGGGCACCATCACCGTCCACGAATCAGCGATCCCCCAGCGGTCCATGTTGACCGCCCACCGTCAGCGATCGTCCCGGCGATCGCTCCTCGCCCCCCTTTCCCACCGGGTCGGCGGGGGTGGGGGTGATGCGGGAGGGGCTGGCGGGGGTAGGGCCCCACGAATCCGAGCGCCGGCCTTCAGCGCAGCGGGGCGTTCCAGCCCCCTCTCACCGGTTCAGCGGGCCATAGCCGCCAAGAGGCGCGAGTTCGTGGGAGGGGCCCCCCGCCAGCCCCTCCCGCATCACCCCCACCCCCGCCCGTCGCTCTTCAGCTGCAACCCATGCTGTTGCCGCAGTTGAGGCACTTGTAGCAGGCCCCGTTGCGCACGGTGATGTGCCCGCAGCCGTCGCAGACCGGCGCGTCGCCCATCATGTCCTCGAGCTGCGCGTCGAGCGCGCTCGCCGCCCGTCCCCCGCCGTCGAGCACCGCCGACGCCGAGGCGCCCTGCGTGAACGACGCCACGCCGCTCTCCTGGGCCCGCGACTCGACCGGATCCTCCATGGCCGAGGTGACCGGCTGCACGTGGGCGAGATCGTAGCGGTTCAGGTACTCGACCCCGAGCACGCGGAAGAGGTAGTCCACGATCGAGGTCGAGAACTTCACGTAGTCGTGCCCCTCGACCACGCCCTGCGGCTCGAACCGGGTGAAGGTGTACTGCTCGACGAACGTCTCGAGCGGCACGCCGTACTGGAGCCCGATCGACACCGCCATCGCGAAGCAGTTCATCATCGAGCGGAACGCGGCCCCCTCCTTGTGGAGGTCGATGAAGATCTCGCCGAGCGTCCCGTCGTCGTACTCGCCGGTGCGGAGGTAGATCTTGTGCCCGCCGACGCGCGCCTCCTGCGTGAAGCCCTTGCGCTTCCTGGGCAGGCGGAACCGCTCGGGCGCCGCCGCCGAGGGCGAGCGCGGGCGCGCCAGCGCCGTCGCCGCCTGGAGCACGGGCCCGGCGATCTCGGCCTTGTCCGCCTTGCCCTTGGCGTCCGCCTTGCTGTCGCTCGAGCTCGAGGTCGACGAGAGCGGCTGCGACGCCTTGCAGCCGTCGCGGTAGAGCGCGACCGCCTTGAGCCCGAGGCGCCACCCCTCCTCGTAGATCCGCTGCACGTCCTCGATCGTCGCGTCGTTCGGCAGGTTCACCGTCTTCGAGATCGCGCCGGACAGGAACGGCTGCGCCGCGGCCATCATCCGGACGTGCGCCATCGGCGCGAGGTAGCGCCGGCCCTTCTTGCCGCAGCGGTTGGCGCAGTCGAACACCGCGTAGTGCTCCTCGCGCAGGTGCGGCGCCCCCTCCACCGTCATGCGGCCGATGATCGTCTCGTTCGCCTCCTCGATCTCCGCGGGCGAGAAGCCGAGGTGCTGGAGCAGCGAGAAGCCGAAGCGCGCCCGCGACTCCTTGGAGACGCCGAGCCGGTCGTAGGTCTCCTCGCCGAGGATCCACGGGCCGAAGGCGAGATCCAGATCGAAGACGCCGGGGATGGCGGCCTCGACCTTCGCGAGGTCGTCGTTCGTGAGCCCCCGCGCCTTGAGCGAGGCCCGGTTCACGTGCGGCGCCGCCAGGAGGGTGTTCGTGCCGGAGACGTAGGCGACGATCTCCTGCACCTCGGCCTCGGGGTAGCCGAGCCGCCGGAGCGCCTCGGGCACGGACTGGTTCACGATCTTGAAGTAGCCGCCGCCGGCGAGCTTCTTGAACTTCACGAGCGAGAAGTCGGGCTCGATGCCCGTCGTGTCGCAGTCCATCAGCAGGCCGATGGTGCCGGTCGGGGCGAGCACGGTCGCCTGGGCGTTGCGGTAGCCGTGCTCCTGCCCGAGCCGCACCGCCTCGTCCCAGTCGGCGCACGCCGCCCGCCAGAGCGACTCCGGGCAGCGGTCGCGATCGATCGCATAGGCGGCGTCGCGGTGCATGCCCATCACCCGGAGCATCGGCTCGCGGTTCTTCGCGAACCCGGCGAACGGCCCCTTCGCCGCGGCCATCTCGGCCGAGACCCGGTACGCGTGGCCGCACAGGATCGCGGTGAGCGCGCCCGCGACCGCGCGGCCCTGGTCGGAGTCGTACGGGATGCCCTGCAGCATGAGCAGCGTGCCGAGGTTCGCGTAACCGAGCCCGAGCGGGCGGTAGTCGTGCGAGTTCTTCGCGATGCTCCGGGTGGGGTACGCCGAGAAGTCGACGAGGATCTCCTGCGCGACGAAGAACACCCGCACCGCGTGGCGGTAGCCCTCGATGTCGAACGAGCCGTCCTCGCGGAGGAACCGGGTGAGGTTGAGGCTCGACAGGTTGCAGGCCGAGTCGTCGAGGAACATGTACTCGGAGCACGGGTTCGAGGCGTTGATGCGCGCCGTGTTCGGGCACGTGTGCCAGCGGTTGATGGTCGTGTCGTACTGCACCCCCGGGTCGGCGCAGCCCCACGCCGCCTCGGCGATCTGGCGCCAGAGGTCCTTGGCGCTCAGGGTGTCGACGACCTCGCCGGTCGTCCGGGACCGCGTCTCCCAAGGCGCGCCCGACGCCGCCGCGCGCATGAAGTCGTCGCTCACGCGCACGGAGTTGTTCGAGTTCTGCCCGCTCACCGTGTGGTACGCCTCGCCGTTGAAGTCGGAGGGGTACCCCGAGGCGATGAGGGCCATCGCCTTCTTCTCCTCGCGGACCTTCCACTGGATGAAGTCGACGATCTCCGGGTGGTCCATGTCGAGGCAGACCATCTTGGCGGCGCGCCGCGTCGTGCCGCCGCTCTTGGTGGCGCCGGCGGCGCGGTCGAACACCTCGAGGAAGCTCATGAGCCCCGAGCTCGTCCCGCCGCCCGAGAGCTTCTCCTGCTTCCCGCGGATCGCGCTGAAGTTCGTCCCCGTCCCCGACCCGTACTTGAACAGCCGGGCCTCGGCCTTGACGAGGTCGTAGATGCTCATCAGGTCGTCCTGGACCGCCTGGATGAAGCACGCGGAGCACTGCGGCCGCTCGTACGCGTTCCGGGTCTCGATGATCTCGTCGACGGCGCCCGCCCCGTTCGCCCGGCTCGTGGACGCGCCCTTCGCGACGGCGCCCCCGTTCCCCGCGTCGGCCGAGGCCTCGTTCCAGGCGTAGTTGCCGCCCGACCCCTCGATGCCGTAGCGGTGGAAGAGCCCGCAGTTGAACCACACGGGCGAGTTGAACGCGCCGTACTGGTGGACGAGCAGGTACGCGAGCTCGGCCTCGAAGGTGTCCGCGTCCTTCGTGGAGGAGAAGTAGCCGCCGAAGTGCTCGCCCGCCTCGCGGATGGTGCGCGCGAGCCGGTGGACGACCTGGCGGACGCTCGTCTCGCCGAGCTCCTTCTTGCCGTGGATCCCAGCCTTGCGGAAGTACTTGGAGACGACGATGTCGGTCGCGAGCTGCGACCAGCCGGCGGGGATCTCGGCCCCTTCCATCTTGAAGACGACCGAGCCGTCGGGGTTGGTGATGACGCTCGAGCGGCGCTCCCAGGTGACCTCGTCGAGCGGGTCGACGCCGCGGTGCGTGAACCGCCGCTCGAACCCGAGCCCGCGCGGGCGCGAGGCCCCCTTCTTCGCGGCCTTCGTCGCAGCCGCGCCGTTGACCTGCGCCCTGGCAGCCCCGCCGGTCACCGGACGGGCCCCCGCATCTTCCTTCGTCCGCGCCGTCATCTTGCCGTTCCCGGCGGGTAGCTTACCGCCGTCACCCACAACTGCCGACTGGGCCATCTCCAAGTCCTCCTGTAAGCCACCGCACCGGTCGGTGACTCGGATCGTACCGAAAGCACAAATAGTTCCCGGGAGAACACCGGAGGCTCGTTCGCCTCGGATCTCCACAGGTCCGGTTTGCTTCTCCCTGCTACCTGCTCAAACGTTCCGTCTTCCGGCCAGTGAGCATAGGTCCAGGTGCCATGCCTGAAAGGCGTGCGCCGACATTCGGGAGCGCCTGACCGCCAGCTAGTCAAACCCGCGAAGGGCCCGTGCGTCAAGGAGAACCGCTACATCTTGGGATCCCGGGCCGAACAGGGCCCACATATAGCGTCTCGTCCGTTCGGCGCGGGATTCGTCGCGATCTCTGAGCAGTTCTGAACAGGTGCTACCCACCGGGCGCACAGATTACGCACAGCTTTCCCCCGCAAAAATCCGACCCCGTCCGGAAGGGGATTCAATGAATCCGGAGAGCCGGGCGAGGTGTAGGAGCGCGGGCGCGCCCACACCTCCCGCAGCCGCTGCCGCTCTAGTCGAGCTCCGTCGCTTCCGCGCAGTACGCGAGCACCCGCTCCCCCTGGCAGTGGATCGCGAGCGTCACCTCTGCGGCGACCCCGTGCAGCCCGACGAGGTCGAGCAGCGTCGGCACCGGCGCCGGCAGCAGCGGCGGCGGCGGGATGTACCGCGACGCGCGCACGATCGCCGGCTCGATGGCCGCCGCCTTCGGCCCGATCATCTGGCGCAGCTCGTGGAGCGCCCGCTCGAAGCCGCCGAGCATGTCGACGAGCCCGCGCGCCTGCGCCTCGGCGCCGCTGTAGACGCGCCCCTGCGCGAGCGGCTCGATCTCCTCGACCGGGCGCCGCCGCCCGCGCGCGACCACCCGGAGGAACGTCGCGTAGATCGCGTCGAGCTCGCGCTCCATCACCGCCCGCTCCCCCGCGTCGAGCTTGCGCGACGGGGAGAACAGGTCGGCCCGCGCGCCGCGCTTCACGACGTCGGTCGAGACGCCGAGCCGCTCGAGCAGCGGGCCGAGCGCGAAGCGCGCCGACACCACGCCGATGCTCCCCGTGATCGTCTGCGGCTGCGCGACGATCGCATGCGCCGCCGCCGCCACGTAGTAGCCGCCGCTCGCCGCCACGTTCGACATGCACGCCACGACCGGCTTGACCTCGGCGAGCCGCGTGACCTCGTGGTGGATCCGGTCGGACGCGAGCGCGGACCCGCCCGGCGAGTCGATGTGGAGGATGACCCCCCGGATGCGCGGGTTCTGCCGCGCCGCGCGCAGGCTCGCGACGAGCCGCTCCTCGCTGGCGAGCGAGGCGCCCCGGAAGTGGGCGCGGCTGACGATCGCGCCGTGCACCTCGACGACGCCGATGATGGGCCGCGGCAGCATCGGCCGCAGCGAGAGCGCGCGCCGCGCGCGCAGGTAACGGCCCGCCGCCACGAGGCGGGCCCTCCCGTGCCGGCCGGACGCGAGGGCCCCCTCCCCCGCGGAGCCCGAGGCGCCGACCTGGGCGCGGCGCGGCGCGGTCGTGCCCGGGAGCAGCCCCGTCGCGAGCATGTGCTCGAGCTCGTCCTCGTACGCGACCGCGTCGATGATGCCGCGCGCCACGGCCTGCTCCGCGCCGTAGGGCGCCTCGTCGATCCACCGCGCGGCCGTCTCGCGATCGACGCGGCGCCCCTGGGCGAGCGCCGCGACGAGGTCGCCGAGGCGCGCGTCGAGCAGGGCGCCGACCTGCTCGCGCTGCGCGGCGCTCATCGTGTCGCGCACGAGCACCTCGCCGGCGTTCTTGTACATGCCCTTCGCGAACACCTCGGGCTCGACGCCGGCCTGCTCCAGCGCGCGGCGCACGTAGCGGCCCTCCACCGCGAACCCGAGCGGCGACACCAGCGTCTCGGGCCCGACGACGACGGCGCGCGCCGCCGAGGCGAGCAGGAGCGTCGCGTTGTCGGCGCCCATCGGCAGGTACGCCACGATGTCCTTGCCCCCCGCGCGGATCTCGAGGAGCGCGTCCCGCAGCGAGGCGAGCACCGCGGGCCCCGCGTGGACCGATCGCATCCGGAGCAGCAGCCCCGCCGGGCGCGGGTCCTTCATCAGGTGCTTGCCGAGCTCCCGGACGCGCTCCACCGAGAGCGGGGCCCTCTTCCGAGGACGCCACCAGAGGGCGAGGCGGACCCGGGGCGGCTGGAGATCGACCACGCGGCCGTCGATTTCGAGGACGACATACCCGCCCCGTGGTGCAGCAAACGCCCAGCGAAGCGCGCTCGCCGGGAGCAGCAGCAGGCGGAGGAGATTGACGAGCAGGGCAGCGATCACCGGTGGCTCCTCGGAACGTTCAGGGGAAAGGCGGCTCGGGGTCCGGCATCGGGCGGCGCTGAGACGGCGGAGAAGGCAAGCTGCGCTGGGACCGGGCCGCGCGGCGCGAGCCCGGCGAGGCCGGCGGCCCCGGGCCTCGCGCCGCCACTGGAAAGAGAGAGCGTGACGCAAGGGGCCACCCTGTGGCTACACTGTCGCTCGAAGTTTCGAAGGGGACGGCGAGCCGATGTCGGTTAGGTCTTGAAGAAGTCGTCCTCTCTCTTACAGACCAGCTCAGCAAGCCGTGGGCCGTAGGCCTCCGGCGCCCTGGGTGGCAGACCCCCCCTTCACCGAACGTGCATCCCGAGCAGAGCGCCCCCGCCCCGAGCCAGCTCCCCCCGCCAGCCCCGTCCACCCTGCGGCTCGTGCCTCTCGGAGGGCTCGGCGAGGTCGGCATGAACTGTCTCGCGCTCGAGCAGGCCGACGGCATTCTGCTCATCGACTGCGGGGTGACGTTCCCGAGCTCGGACCTCGGCGTCGACGTGTACCACCCGCGCTTCGATCACGTGCTCGCGCTGCGCGAGCGGGTGCGCGGCGTCGTGCTGACGCACGGCCACGAGGACCACATCGGCGGGCTGCCCTTCCTCCTGCGCCACCTCGACGTCCCCGTCTGGGGCCCGCCGCACGCGCTGGAGCTCGTGCGCTACCGGCTCGCCGAGCACGCGCTCGAGGACAAGGTGCGGCTCCTGCCGACGCAGGTCGGGCGAGAGGTCGCGATCGGCGGCTTCGTCGTGGAGCCGCTCCGGGTGACGCACTCCATCGTCGACGCCACGGCGCTGGCGATCCACACGGCCGCGGGGCTCGTCGTCCACACCGGGGACTTCAAGCTGGACCCGACGCCGCTCGACAACGAGCCGACCGACGAGGCCCGCTTCCGCGCGCTCGGCGACGCCGGGGTCCGGCTGCTCCTGTCCGACAGCACGAACGTGGACTCGCCCGGCGAGGCGGGGAGCGAGCGCGACGTCGCCCACGCGCTCGCGGAGCTCGTCGAGACCGCGCCGGCGCGCGTCGTGGTCGGCGTCTTCGCCTCCAACGTCCAGCGCCTGCTCGCCCTCGGTCAGGCCGCGGTCCGCGCGCGCCGCAAGATCTGTCTCCTCGGCCGCAGCGTGCAGACGCACGTGCGTGCCGCGCAGGCCGTGGGGCGGCTCCCGTGGCCGAGCGACCTGCTCGTCCCGCCCGAGGTCGCCTCCTCCATGCCGCGCGAGCGGCTCCTCGTCGTCGCGAGCGGCACCCAGGCCGAGCGGGCCTCCACCCTGACGCGCTTTGCGTCGGGGACGCACCCGCTGCTGCGCCTCGAAGAGGGCGATCGGGTCGTGCTCTCGAGCCGCGTCATCCCTGGCAACGATCGACCGGTGGTCGATATGATGGCCGGGCTGCTCCGCCTCGGCGTCGAGCTCGTGACGTGGTCGACGGATCGGCGCGTGCACGCGAGCGGGCACGCGCACCGGACAGAGCAGGAGCGCATGATCGATCTCACCCAGCCGCGCAGCTTCCTCCCCGTGCACGGCGCGCTGCACCACCTGACGCGGCACGCGGCGCTCGCGCGGGAGCGCGGCGTGGCCGAGGTGCTCGTCGCCGAGAACGGCCACGTCGTGGAGATCGGCAAGACGCAGCCGCTCGGCCGGAGCGGCCGGGCCGTGACCGGTCGGGTGGCGACGGCGGGGGGCGAGGAGCTCGGCGAGGAGATCCTCCGGGAGCGCGCGAACCTCGGTCGCTCCGGGGTGGCGTTCGTGTCGCTGGTCGTCGACGTGCACGGCGCCCTCGCGGCGCCGCCGCAGGTCGTCGCCCGCGGGGTCACCGGGGAGCTCGAGGGCAGCGCGCTGAGGGCCGCGGCGCGCGCGGTCGCGCAGGCGGTGAACGACTGCGATCCGCGCGCGCGGCGCCGGGACAACGACATCATCGAGGTCGCCCGGCTCGCGGCGCGCCGGACGATCGAGGCGAAGCTCGGGAGGCGACCGCTGGTGACGGTGGCGCTCACGCGGCTGTGACGCCGCTCGAGGGGAGCGCGCCGCCGGAAGGCGGCGGCGAGGGGAGCGCGCCTCCGGCGGGCGGCGGCGCCGGGGCGAAGCTCTCGGCGCGGGGCTTCCTCGGTCCGGTGCTGCTCACCCACATCGAGAGCGTGCGCGCCGATGCGCGGCGCGTCGTCGCCACGAGCGCGCACGGCGCCGAGCCGGACGAGGAAGCCGTGCACGACTTCCGGGTGTCGCTCCGCCGGCTCCGGACGCTGCTCAAGCCGGCGCGACGCATCTACGGCAAGAAGCGGATCCGCCCCATCGCCGACGGGCTGCGGGAGTTCGCGCGGGCGACCGGGACGCTGCGCGACGAGGAGGTGCTGCGCGAGACGCTCACCGCGCTCGAGCTGGGCGAGGCGCCGCGGGCGGCCGTCGCCGCCTGGGTCGCGCAGCGCTCGCGCCGCGAGCACGAGGCGAGGGCCCACATCGTCGAGCTGCTCCGGCGGGATCATCCGGGCGACAAAGGCGCGCCGCGGGCCGATGGGCCGGCGGGCGACGCGGAAGAGCCGCGGGCCGACGCGCCGCCGGCGGGCGAGGCGGACGAGCCGCGGGCCGGCACGCCCGTGGCGGTGGGCGAGGCGGACGAGCCGCGGGCGGGCGCGCCCGTGGTGGGCGAGCGGCTCCGGCTGGAGCCGTACCTCGCGCGCCTCGAGCGGCGCATCTCGCGCAAGAGGGCGAAGAAGCGCGGCGCCGAGGCGCTCGCGCGGCGGGCCATCCGCGATGCCTTGCAGGACGTGCGCGCGCTCGCGGCGAGCGATCCGAGCGACGGCGCGGCCATGCACGCGCTCCGGATCCGCTTCAAGCGGCTGCGCTACTCCGCGGAGACGTTCTCGCCGCTCTTCGGAGAGCGCGCCGAGCGCACCGCCAAATCGGCGTCACGCCTGCAGCGCCGCCTCGGCCAGCTGCACGACGTCGACGAGGCGCTCGCGCAGATGACGAGGGCCGAGGAGCTGTCCCCCGACGATCGCGCCGCCGTCGTCGAGGCGCTCGGCGCCGAGCGGGCGCGGCTCGCAGGCAAGGCGACGGAAGAGCTCGCGCAGGAGATCGAGACGCTCGCGTCGCTCTGGTCCGACGCGCCGCCGGCACCCTCGCCGGGGTGACGCGGCGCGCGGGCGCGGTGCAGCAAGGAGCGCCGCAGCAAGACAGCCGCGGAGGGGGGCCGAGCCTCGCCGACCGCGGAGCTCGCCATGGCGGCAGGCGGTCGTGATACGGTCGCCGTGGCTGCATTCATCGAGGCGAAGCTCGCCGATCCAGGAGGTCGTGTTGCGCCGCTCTGCCGTCCAAAGCGTCACCGCGATCGTCGCTCTCCTCGCGGCGAGCGCCTGCACCCAGGACTTCGATCAGTTCGAGCCCGAGCTCTTCCCGCAGTCGTCCGGGAGCGGCTCCGGCGGCAGCGGCGGCGGCCAGACGACGACCGCGAGCACCACCAGCGGCGGAGGCGGCGGCGAGCAGTGCTCGAACGGCGACGACGACGACGGCGACGGCGCGGTCGACTGCGCCGACGACGACTGCGGCGGGTTCGCCTGCGTCGCCGTGCCCGCGGACTGGCAGGGGCCCGGCCTGCTGTACGAGGGCCCCGAGGCCGCGGACGTCGCCTGTCCCGAGGGCTTCTCCACGCGGGTGGACGTGGGCGGCCGCGATCCCGTCGACACGCCCGCGACCTGCAGCCCGTGCTCGTGCGGCGCGCCGGACGTGGAGTGCGAGCGTCCGGCGGTCACCGTGTATGGGGACGAGGGGTGTGACGGGGCGAGCGTCACGCTGCCGGTCGCGTCGGAGAACTGCATCAACCTCCGCGACTTCCAGCCCGGCAGCTACAGCGCCGAAGCGCCCGACGTGGATTCGGCGACGTGCGCCGCGTCGGGCGGCGAGGCGACGTTGCCGCCGCCGCGCTTCGGCGTCGAGGGGCTCGTGTGCGCCCCCGGGCCGGACGCCGGCGGATGTGACGCGGGCGAGGCCTGCGCCCCGCGAGAGGTCGACGCGCCGTTCGAGCCGGGCGTCTGCGTCTGGCGCGAGGGGGAGCGGCGCTGCCCCGAGGGGTTCGGCGAGCGACGCGTGTTCGCGAGCTCGCTGGTCGACAACCGCGGCTGCACGCGGTGCACGTGCGACGCGGACGGCGTGCGCTGCGCGGCGACGCTGGCGCTCTTCGGGGAGACCCGCTGTCGGGAGCCCATCGAGACCGTGCCGTTCAACGGCGCCTGCGTCGGCGAGCCGCCCCCCGCCGCCTCGGTGTCGATCGAGGTGACCGGAGCCGGCAGCTGCCAGCCGCGCGGCGGCGACCCCCGAGGCGAGGTCGAGGAAGGCGACGACAAGATCACCGTCTGCTGCGCCCGCTGAACGAGCGCGGCGCTGGCCGCGACGCGCGACGCTGGGCGCGATCGCGCGTCGCTGGGCGCGGCTACTGCCGGAAGATCTCGACGCGCTCGAGGACGACGTCCTGGTTCGGCCGGTCGCGCGTGGTCGCCACGTTGGCGATGCGGTTCACGACGTCCAGCCCGCTCACGACCTTGCCGAACACCGAGTGCCGGTTGTCGAGGTGCGGCGTCGGCCCCTCGGTGATGAACCACTGCGCGCCGTTCGTGTTCTTGCCGGAGTTCGCCATCGAGAGCACGCCGGGGCCGTCGTGCCGCAGCTCGGGGTTGAACTCGTCGGCGAACTTGTAGCCCGGGCCGCCCGTGCCCCAGAGCGGCGCCTTCTCCGGGTAGCGCGAGAGCGGATCGCCGCACTGGATCATGAACCCCGAGATGACGCGGTGAAAGCGGACGCCGTCGTAACAGGGCGTCCCCTGCATCCCCTTGCCCGTCGTCGGATCGATCCAGTTGATCGCGCCCGTGGCGAGGCCGACGAAGTTCTTGACGGTGTTCGGGGCGCGCTGCTCCTCGAGGCGGATGGTGATCTCACCGAGCGAGGTCTTCAGTCGAGCGTGAAGCTGGCCGGTGCCGGGCACATTGATCGGGGGGAACTCCATCGGGCCTTCTCCTGTTCTTTGCCGCCGAGGCGGCGCCGTCAGCCGAGGGAGGAGAGCCGCGAGCCCCCCTCCTGCGTCCTGGTACGGCGGTCTTATCGCATCTGGCGCCGCGGACGAGCGGCGAAATCGCCTCAGGCGCGCTCGAACAGCGTCGCGATGCCCTGGCCCACGCCGATGCACAGCGAAGCGACCCCGACCTTGGCGCCGCGCGCGCGCATGGCATGCACGAGCGTGCACGCGATGCGCGCGCCCGAGCAGCCGATCGGGTGCCCGAGCGCGATCGCGCCGCCCCGGACATTGACGCGCGCCGGATCGAGCTCCAGCGCGCGTGAGCACGCGAGCGCCTGCGCTGCGAACGCCTCGTTGAGCTCGAAGACGTCCACGTTGGGCACGCGCAGCCCGGTCCGCTGGAGCAGCTTCTTCACGGCGGGGATCGGCCCCTCGCCCATGAGGTTGGGATCGACCCCCGCGGTCGCGGTCGCGACGACGCGCGCGAGCGGCGCCGCCCCGGCGGACTGCACGGCGTCGCCCGAGGCGAGCAGGAGCGCGGCGGCGCCGTCGTTGAGGGGCGAGGCGTTGCCCGCCGTCACCGTCCCGCCCTCGCGGAAGGCGGGCTTCAGCTTCGACAGCGCCTCGAGCGAGGCGTCGGCGCGCACGGACTCGTCGCGCTCGAACAGGACGGGCGCGCCCTTCTTCTGGGGGACGGGGACCGGGACGACCTCGGCGGCGAACCCGCCCGACTCCCACGCGAGCGTGGCGCGCTCGTGGGACAAGAGCGCGAACCGATCCTGATCCTCGCGGCTGACGCCGTGCTTCTTGGCCACGTTCTCGGCGGTCTCGCCCATCGACTGGAGCTCGAACCGCGCGGCCATCCTCGGGTTCGGGTAGCGCCAGCCGAGCGTCGTGTCGTAGACCGTCGGCGCGCTCCGATCGAAGCGCTCGGCCTGCTTGGGCATCGTGAACGGCGCGCGCGTCATGCTCTCGACGCCGCCGGCGATCACGCAGTCGGCCTCGCCGGTGGCGATCATGCGCGCGGCGTCGGCCACCGCTTCGAGCCCCGAGCCGCAGAGGCGGTTCACCGTGACGCCCGAGACCTCGTAGGGGAGGCCGGCGAGCAGGGCGGCCATGCGCGCGACGTTGCGGTTGTCCTCTCCGGCCTGGTTCGTCGCGCCGAGGACGACCTGGTCGAGGCGCGGCGCGAGCGAGGGCTGGCGGCGCACGAGCGCCGCGAGGACGTGCGCCGCGAGGTCGTCCGGGCGGACCGTCGCCAGCGCGCCGGCGTAACGTGCGATCGGGGTGCGAACGGCGTCGACGACGAAGACAGGGCGCAGAGCAGCAGCCATCAGGAGAGCGTAGCTTCGCCCGGTCGCGGCGCCGCTCCGAGATCGCGCGCGCTCGACCCCTCGTCCGCGCCGGGCGGCGGCGAGGTCGCGCCCGCCCGCCGGGTCACGGCCAGTGCAGCACAGCGCCGCGGGCCGACGTCGCGACGGACGAGCGACCCGATCCGTTTCCCGACGGAGCGCTGGCGCGCCGCAAGCGAGCTGGCGCGGCGCGGCATGGCGCTGGCGCGCCGCAGCGGCTCAGTAGCTGTCGCTGGATCCGCCGCCGCCGGAGCGACCGCCGCCGCCGCCGCCGAAGCCGGATCCACCGCCGCCGCGACCGCCGCCGCCGCCGCGGAAGAGGAGCGCTTGCAGGACGATCCACAGGAACCAGCGGAAGGAGGGCGAGATGACCGCGAGCAGCAGCGCCGCCACGATGGCGACGAGCGTGACGCCGATCTTGATGGGCGAGACCGGGGTGGGCGCCGGCCCTGGCGCCGGGCGCCGCTCCTGCTCGGGCGTCCCGGCGATGAGCGCCCGGGCGATCTCGGTCGTCCCCTGATCGATGGCGTCGCGGAACCGATCCTGCCGGAGCAGCGGGTTGATCGTCTGCCGGATGATGTCGTTCGACTGGAGGTCCGTGAGCGCCCCGCCCACGCCCTTGCCCGTCTCGATGCGGACGCGCCGCTCGGACGGGGCGATCACCAGCAGGACGCCGTTGTCGGCCCCCCGCTGGCCGAGCTGCCACGCGTTGAAGGCCTCGTACGCGACGTCCTCGATCGTCTCGCCCTCGAGCGATCCCGCCACGAAGGCGACGATCTCGAAGCCGGTCTGGCGGCGGAGGCGATCGAGCTTCTGGTCGAGATAGAGGAGGTCGGACGGGCCGAGCCGCCCGGCGGTGTCGACGACGTGCCCCGTGAGCTTCGGCGGCGTGAACTCGGCGAGGGCGGGCCGAGCGACGAGCGCGCAGACCAGCGCGATCGCGGCGGCGACCGCCCTGGCCACGGCCCGCAGCCGCGCTCCGCCCGAGACTGCCTGGCGCATCGCCGCCCCCTCCTCAGAACGCGACCTTGGGCGCCGACTGGACCTCGGGGGAGGCGGTGAAGTACACGCGCGGCTTGAACGGCTGGCCCGTCGCCTTGTTCACCACCTGGCCCCGGATCTTCAGGAGCTCCGCGTTGTACTCGCGCGCCGCCTGGTTGTACTCCTCGCGCGCTCGCAGGATGCGGTTCTCGATGCCCTCCAGCTGGACCTGCAGGCTGTGGAAGCTCTGGTTGGCCTTGAGATCGGGGTACTGCTCCTGCACCACGAGGAGCCGCGAGAGCGAGCCGCTGAGCTGCTCCTGCGCCTTCTGGAAGGCCTGCACCTTCTCGGGGTCGGTCAGGTCCTCGGCCTTCAGCTGGACGCTGGTGGCGCGGGCGCGCGCCTCGGCGACGCTCGCGAGCGTCTGCTCTTCGTGCTTGGCCGACGCCTTCACCACCGCCACGAGGTTCGGGACGAGGTCGTAACGCCGCTGGAGGTTCGCCTCGAGATCCGACCACTTCTGGGCCGCGATCTGATCCTTCTCGACGAGCACGTCGTAGCGCTGGCAGCCGACGACAGACGTCATGAGGGCGAGCACCGCCAAGAAAATGGAAAACACCGCGAGGCGCTTCCGAAATGTCGATTTGTGAACAATCCGCATGACTGACTCCAGGGTCGCTCGCGTTACCCGACGGGTAAGGCGTCGCGCCGTGTCATGCAAAACCTCGGCCTCGTGGCGGTCGCGGGGTGTCCCGCCGGCCGCCCCGGCGGCGTGGTACCCTTCGCTTCCGCGATCGCGCCCGCGGCCTGGGCGCTCGCCGCAGGAGGGCCACACGCGTGGCGCACCGCCACAGCCGCCCGTTCCGATGAGCCACCGCCCGCGCATCGCAGCCCATTCGCTCAGCCCTGCAGCCTATGCGCCGTACGGCGACATCCTCATGGCCTCGCCGCACGGCCAGCCCGGCAGGCCGGCCAACCAGGGGACCGCCCGCCGTTTCGATCACCTCGCCGCGATCGAGAACCTCCGCCCCGGGCAGGCGGCGCTGAACGTCTCGGTCTTCCGCTGCGCTCCGCGCTCGAGCTTCCCGCTGCCGCTCGCGCTCCTCGAGAAGCACCCCGGCTCGACGCAGGCGTTCGTGCCGATGAACGCGCGGCGCTACCTCGTCGTCGTCGCCCTGGGCGGCGACCGGCCCGACCTCACGACGCTCGCCGCCTTCATCGCCCACGGCGCCCAGGGCATCACCTATCGCCCCGGCGTGTGGCACCACCCCATGATCGCGCTCGACGCCGAGGCCGACTTCGTCTGTCTGGTCTGGGAAGACGGCTCCCCCGGCGACTGCGCCGTCGTCGAGTACGCCGAGGGCGAGCGGGTCGCGATCGCGATCGAGCCCTGACCGCCGCTCCGCCCCGCCGCCCGCGCCGGCCCGGCGAGGCGCCACGGCCCGCGCCGGCGCAGGCGGGGCCGCGGCGGAGGCGGTCCCTCCGGGCCGCGATGGGCCGCAGCCTCCGGGGGCGCGCCGCGCTATAGAGGCGCCCCCGACCCAGCCATGCGCCGCTCGACCCCCAATTGCTCGTTCGTCGCGCAGGAGCAGCGAAGGCTGCTCGCCGCGCTCGATTCCCTCGACGTCGCCGCCGTCGCCCGCATCCTCGAGGAGTTCGTCACCGACGAGCGCAAGGCCCGGCTGCGCGGCGTCATCGCGGCGCGGCTCGACGCCGTCACCGTCGCCATGGACGCGCCGCACGACCCGCACAACGGGGCCGCCGTGCTCCGATCGTGCGACGCGTTCGGCCTGCAGCGGCTGCACATCATCGAGCGCGCCGAGCAGTTCCTCGTGTCGAACACCGTCTCGCGCGGCTCCGAGCGCTGGGTCGACGTGCGCACGCACGCGACCACCGAGGCCGCGGTCGCGGCGCTCCGCGCCTCGGGGCACGAGCTCGTCGCGACCCGCCCGGACGGCGAGCTGACCCCGCGCGATCTCGCGGGCATCCCCCGCCTCGCGCTGGTGCTGGGCAACGAGCGCGACGGGATCCGCCCCGACCTCGCCGCCGCCTGCGCCCGCGCCGTGCGCGTCCCGATGCGGGGCTTCGCGGAGAGCCTCAACGTGAGCGTCACCGCGGCGATCCTGCTCGAGCAGGCGACCAGCGGCCGGCCCGGCGATCTGCCCGAGCCCTACCAGACGAGCCTCTACGCCCGCGCGCTGGTGCTCACCGTCCCCCACGCGGCGGAGATCCTGGCCGCGCGGGGCATGCGCCTGCCGCCGCCGCTCGGAGGAACGCCGCCCCCTCCGCCGCAGCCGCGCGGCCCCAAGCCGCGGAGGCCGGCGGCGGCCCCCGCGCGGGAAGAGCGCGGCGCCGGCGCCCCGCAGGAGCCGGAAGGCGGCTAGCATGCAGCCCCCCATGCGAAGCCCCGGTCCCCCGCGGCGCGAGCGCCGAGCCCGCGGCGCCATCCCGAAAGCGACCCCCGGCCCCGGCGCGCGCCTCGCCGGCGTGCGCGGGGCGCGCGCTGGGGCGAGGCGCGCGCTCGGCGCGGCGCTCGCGGCCCTGCTCCTCGCCGGCTGCATCGAGGTGCCGCCGCCCCCGCCCAGGCCGCCCCTCGAGCCGAAGGACCTCAAGGTCCCCGAGGGCGTCGGGCTCGAGATGGCGTGCACGCCGACGGGGGTCGAGCTCTGCTTCGACGCGCGCGACAACAACTGCAACGGCGTCATCGACGAGGGGTGCGGGCTCCACACCGGGATCCTCCAGTTCACGATCGCCTGGGAAGAGGCCGAGGCCGACGTCGACCTCAACGTCTACGATCCGGCGGGAGAGCTCGCCCGCGTCGGGGAGCCGACGGCGAGCGGCCTCATGAAAGATCGCGACTGCCCGCGCGTGAGCGGCGAGTGCCAGGAGCAGAACGTGGAGAACGTCTTCCTCACCGAGGGCGAGCCGGCCCGGGGCCGCTACCGCGTCGTCGTGCGGCTCGACAAGCTGAACGACGCGACGGCGCCCGTCCGCGTCCGCCTGAGCGCGCGGGTCGGCCAGCGCTCGTACAGCATGGCGCTCGACCTGTCTCCCTCGCCCGCGAGCGAGGAGAAGAGCGTCGAGTTCACGCTCTGAGCCCCGGCGGGCACGCCTCCGGCCCGAGCGCGATCCGCGAGCGCGCGCACCAGCGACTCCGCCCTTGCAGGAACGGGATCCAGCGACAGCGATCCGCGCGCTTCACCGCCGCCGCGCGGTTGACGTCCGCCATCCCCCCACCTTAAAAGATGTGGCCATTTTGCACCCGGAGACGTCCCGCGAATGAATCCCATTTGGATGCTCACATTGCTCGTCGGCCTCTTCGCCGCCTTCGCGTGGAGCGCCAACCGGCGTTGGCAGCTCCTCAAGGTCGGGCGCGGGGAAAACCGGCTCGACCGGCTCGCCGAGCGCCTCAAAGGCACCTGGGAGTACGCCTTCCGCCAGCGAAAGATGGGTTACTACCCGCTCGCCGGGCTGGCGCATAAGCTCATCTTCTTCGGATTCCTGGTTCTCCTGCTCCGCACGCTGATCCTGTGGGGGCGCGGCTTCGACCCGGCGTTCGACCTGTGGATCCTGGGGCACGACCCGGTGCGGCTGCCGGGCATCGGCGCGGTGCCGCTCGGCGGCATCTACGAGTTCGTGAAGGACGTCATGGCCTCGCTGGTCGTCGCCGGCGCGCTCGTGTTCATCTACTACCGGGCGATCAAGCGCGAGCGACGCATGACCCTGTCCGGCGAGGGGCTGCTCATCCTCGGCATCATCGTCACGATGATGCTGAGCGACATGCTCTACGACGGCGCCTCGCTGGTGCTGCACCACCGCTGGTCGGCCGCGGCGTGCGCCTCCGGCGACGCGGCGCTCTGCGAGCGCGTCGCCACCGTGACCGCCCCGTTCGCGGGCGTCCCCGCGGACCCGGCGGCGCTCCGGTGGCACCTGTTCCCCGCCCCGGCGGGCTCGCTGTTCGCCGTGCTGCTGAGCGGCGCGAGCCCCGGGGTCCTCGTCGTCCTCGCGCACGTCGGGTTCTGGACGCACGTCACGCTGGTGCTCGTGTTCCTGAACCTGCTCCCGTACTCGAAGCACTTCCACATCATCACGTCGATCCCGAACGTCTTCACGCGCAACCTCGACCCGCGCGGCCGGCTGCCGCTCGTCGCGGGCAGCGCCGAGGCGATCGGCGAGATGGTCATGAAGGCCGCCGAGGAGCCCGAGAAGGCCGAGCCGGTCGGCATCGGGCGCATCGAGGACTTCACCTGGAAGGCGATCCTCGACTTCTACACGTGCACCGAGTGCGGCCGCTGCAGCGACAACTGTCCGGCCCACAAGACGGGCAAGATCCTGAGCCCCAAGCAGCTCACGCTCGACCTGCGCGACCACCTGTACGGCCGCGACGTCGAGTTCCTCAACCGGCCCGGCGGCCCGCGGGGCGAGAGCAACGGCCACGCGGCGCAGGCGAACGGCCACGCCGGCGACGGGGCGGCGGCGCAGGACGGCCAGGGCGCGGAGGCGCAGGAGGGCGCCGGCCACGCGGAGCAGGCGGCGCCGGAGAACCCGGTCCCGACCCCGGAGGCCGGGTACAAGCCGGTCGACCTCGTGGCGAACGTCGTCCACCCGGACGTGCTCTGGGCCTGCACCACGTGCCGGGCCTGCGAGGAGCAGTGCCCGGTGATGATCAGCTACGTCGACAAGATCGTCTCGATGCGCCGCCACCTGGTCATGGTGAAGGGCGAGTTCCCGGCCGAGCTCGGCAATCCGTTCAACGCGATCGAGGTCAACGGCAACCCGTGGAACCTCGCGCGCATCGATCGCGCAAACTGGGCCGAGGGGCTCGAGATCCCGACGATGGCCGAGAAGCCGCAGGCGCCGGTGCTCTACTGGGTCGGCTGCGCGGCGAGCTACGACGACCGCGCGAAGAAGATCGCGCGCGCGACCGCGCGGCTCCTGAAGGCGGCCGGCGTCGACTTCGCGATCCTCGGCCAGGAGGAGACCTGCACCGGCGATCCGGCGCGCCGCGCGGGCAACGAGTACCTCTTCGCGATGCTGGCCGAGCAGAACGCCGCGACCCTGAACGGCTACAAGGAGCAGGGCGGCATCCGGAAGATCGTCACGACCTGCCCCCACTGCTTCAACACGCTCGCCAACGAGTACCCGGACTTCGGCGCGAAGTTCGAGGTCGTGCACCACACGGACTTCCTGCTCGGCCTGGTCGCCGAGAAGAAGCTCGTCCCCAAGAAGCCGGTCGAGGGGAAGGTGGTCTTCCACGACTCCTGCTACCTCGGCCGCTACAACGACGTGTACGAGCAGCCGCGCGACATCCTGAAGCGCATCCCCGGCGTGCAGCTCGTCGAGGCCGAGGGGTGGAACCGGCAGAAGGGGCTCTGCTGCGGCGCCGGCGGCGCGCAGATGTGGATGGAGGAGCAGAACAAGGACCGCGTGAACGTCAAGCGGACGCTGCAGCTGCTCCAGACCGAGGCGAAGACGATCGCGACCGCCTGCCCGTTCTGCCAGACGATGATCACCGACGGGCTCAAGGATCAGTCCAAGGAGGACTCGATCCGCCAGCTCGACGTCGTCGAGCTGCTCGAAGAGAGCTGCGCCCTCGACCGCCCGGCCAGCAGCCGCGCCGCCCAGGAGGCCGCCGGCTCCGAGACGGCCGCCAGCGCCTAGCTTCCCCTACATTTCCGTTGTGAACGCACGCGGGATCGCCGCGCCGTGGGGCCCATGGCGTACGATCCCGCGCGTTTCCCCACATTTGCGCCCTGGAGCAGGCCTGACGAGGATCAGGCGCAGCCTTCTCGTGCGTCCCGTCTCGGCCTGAGCTAGATTCGGCCGTGCCGCCGGAGGTGGATGTGATTGAAGGCGCTCTGAAGGGGACCGCGAACCTGGACCCCCGCCCTACGCTGGAGGGAGCCGCGAATGCGGAGCACCGGCTGAGGGGGACATTGACTCACCCGATCTGCATCTCGGTCGACGCGGTCGCCGACAGCGCGCTGCGCGCGCGTCAAGCAGCCTCGGGCGTGACCGAGCTCCGCTGCGATGTGTGCGACGCGGCCATCGAGGGCGAGCCCGCCGGGCGCGGCCTCTACGTGTGGTCGCGCGGCGATGAGCTCCGGATCGAGGAGCCCGCCCTGTGCGGCGGCTGCGCCGTCGCCATCGGAATGACCGCGCTGTCCGCCTGGAACGCCGAGGAAGAAGAGGGCTGAGCCCGCCTCCCCCGCCGCGCCGAGGGGCGACGGGCGCGGGCCGCGCCGCCGCCCGGCGGCTCGCTCCCCCTCGGCATCCCCTCAGAACGCCTCGCCGATCGCCAGGTTCACGGCGATGGGCAGCACGCCGAACAGCGCGTCCGGCGTCCGTTCGTCCGGGGGCCAGCCATCCTCCCCGGGCGTGCACTCGCCGAACACCTGCATGCACGGGACGCGGTAGCCCACGTCGAAGCGCAGCGGGCCGACCGGCGTGGTGTAGCGCAGCCCGACGCCGGCCGAGAGGTGCGGCCGCTGCGCCCCCGAGCGGAACAGGCTGAGCTCCCGGGTGACGTCGCCCGCGTCGGCGAAGATCACGGTGCCGAAGCTCTCGCCGAGCGGTATCCGGAGCTCCAGGCTCGCCTCCCAGAGCAACCGGCCGCCGATGGGGACCAGCGGGGCCTCATCGCCCTGGGTATCCCCCTGGCCGGTCAGGCTCGGCACGCGGGCGTGGGGGCCGACCTCGTTGAACCCGTAGCCGCGGTTGCTCGTCGCGCCGCCGCTGAAGAACCCGCGGAACTGCATGAGCTGGACGTCGGCCCCCACGTCCGCCCGGCAGCCCGCCCGGGCCGGATCGCCCTCCGCGAGGGTGTCGCACCGGGTCAGATCCGCCGACGACGAGTCGCCGTAGCCGCTCGGGAACAGCCACCCGGTCGTCATGCGAAAGCCGAGGGTCCATTTCCGCGAGACGGGGAGGTAGGCGCGAAACTCGGGCTGGAGGCGGAGGTCGCGCGCGGCGCGGACCTCGTGCCCGACGATGGCGTTCGCCAGCGCGGTGTCGAACCGCAAGTACCCGGCGAGCTGCGCGTCCAGCGCGACGTAGTAGCCATGGTGAGGGGTCAGCCGGTCCGGCTTGCCCGCCCGGTTCAGGCGGCGATCGTAGGACACGAGCGCTTGCAAATATGGGATGAAGATGGACTGGAACCCCAGCGGCACCGGCACGTCGTTGTAGGTGAACGGGCTGTTGAGCTGAACGTTGTAGAGGAGGGCCGCGTTCAGGTCCGATTTCAGGAACGGCCGCTCCAGGCCGATGGAACCGACGTACTCGCGGTAGCCGACGATCGCGTGTTCCGGCGGCTCCTGAGGAGGGTTTGCTGCACTTCCTGGCTCCCCCTCTTCTGGTTTCTTTGCCGTATCGGGCTTGGTGCAGAACTCACCGGTCCGCGGGCAATAGAGCTTGAACGAGCCGCGCAGCACCGCGGCCGTGCGCCGCTCGAACGCCCCCGGCTGGCGGAGCTCGGACCGCAGCTGGATCTCCGGCAAGAGGCGGAAGGTGTCCCCGAGGTCCTCGCCGAACAGGGTCGAGAACTCGACCGGATAGAAGACCAGCCCAGGCCGGGCCTCGATGTTGAAGCGGCGCAGGCCGCCGAGGAAGTTGCGATCTTCCCACCCGGCGACGAGGTGCGCCTCGACGCGCGAGCCGACCTCGGCGCCGCCGCCGAGCTTCACGGCGCGCAGCGCGGCCGGCTCCACGGAGAACGTCACGGGGACGACCGGGCTCCTCGGCTGCCCGGCCGGCGCGAGCTCGGGCTTCACGGCGACGGCGCCGAACACGCCGAAATCGGCCAGCGCCTGCTCCGCCTCCGCGAGCGCCGCGGTCGAGAAGCGCTCGCCCTCCTCGATGCCGATCGCCGTCCTGACCGGCCCCTCCGGCAGCTCGCCGAGCCCCTCCAGCTTCACCTTGCCGAACGTGCACTCGGGGCCGAGCTCGATCGTGTAGCGGACCCGCGCCTCGTTCTTCACGAGGTCGACGTCGACGTGCCCCTCGACCGTCGCGTAGGCAAAGCCGCGATCGGTGAGCACCCGGAGCAGCGCCTTCTTCAGCTCCTCGTACTGCTCCTCGTCCAGGCGCTCGCCGACCCGGAGCCGGGCCTTCGCGTCGGTCACCGGCCGGACGACGTCCTTGCCCTTCTCCAGGGTCCAGTCCCGCCACTGTAGATCCACCGAGGCGATCTTCACCGGCTGCCCCTCGGAGACGACGATGCGCACCCGCACGCGCCCCTCCTTGCCGGGGCCGCCGGTCCGCTGCACCCGCGCCGCGCGCGCCCGCGCGTTGTAGAACCCGCGCGCCCGGTAATACCGCTCGATGCGGGCCATGTCCCGCTCGAGGACGAACCGGTCGAACCGCTCGTACTCGACCGTGAGCGCGTCCCAGATGCTCAGGATCGGCACGGGCTCGAGCGCGCCGCCGAGCAGATGCGAGCTCTCCGCCGTCGCGATCCGATCGGCGAGCTCGTCGCCGCTGATCACCTCGTCGCCGTCGAACGAGACCTCCTCGATGGCGCACCCGCTGAGGTCCGGGCGCGTGCACGCCGGCGGTTGACGCGAGGCGGCACAGGCGGAGACGCCCAGCGCTGCGAGCGCCGTGAGCGCTGCGGCGACGGATCGCGACGGCCGGACCTGAACACCTGAAAGAGAACTTTCGGTTGAGCCGGCGACGATGCGATCGCCCCGGCGTGCGCGATGGCGAGGATTCAACGTTAGGCCCGTGTTTTCGATATGCTGCCGTCCACTTCGGCCGCCAGAGGCCCGCTCCGAGTCTGAGCGGGCCCTCGGAGCGGCGCGAGCGAGGGAGAGCCTACGAGATGGCAGAGCCGACGCAAAAGGAACCTGGTGCCGGTGGGTACCCGGGATATGGATTGCCGCATGAACCTGGTGCCCCCGGGGTGCCCGCGAGCGCAGGCGCGCCGTTCGGAGCCCCGCCCCCCGAGGAGCGGCGCGGCGCCCTGAAGGCGCTCGTGGCGATCGGCGGCCTGGCCTACGCCGGCGCGATCGCCGTGCCGGCGGCGACCTTCATCGCCGGTCCTGCCGGCAACGCCGGCGCGTCAAGCGGGCGTGAGCGCTGGGTGCGGGTCGGGCGGCTCGCGGATCTGCCGCCGGGAGAGCCCCGACGCCTCAAGGTGATCGGCGAGGAGCGCGACGCCTTCACGGTCGCGAAGGATCAGATGCTCGGCGCCATCTGGGTCATCCGCGAGGGCGAGAAGCTCCGCGCGATGAGCGCCACGTGCCCGCACCTCGGCTGCGGCATCGAGCTCAACGACGACAAGAAGAGCTTCAACTGCCCGTGCCACGCGTCGCGCTTCGCCCTGTCGGGCGTGCCGGAGACGGGGCCGTCCCCGCGCCCGATGGATGCGCTCGCGACGCGCGTCGTGGACGGCTGGGTCGAGGTGGACTTCCGGCGCTACCGTGACGGGACCGCCGAGCTCCAGGAGATCGCAGGATGAGCTTCGGCGACTGGCTGAACGAGCGCGTCGGCTACCGCGAGCCCCTCCGCCGCCTGCTCGACGAGCCCATCCCCGGCGGCGCACGCATCGGCTACGTCTGGGGCGGCGCGCTCGCGCTGCTGCTGCTCGTCGAGGCCGTCACGGGCGCGCTGCTCATGTCGGCGTACGCGCCGAGCGCGACCACGGCGTGGGCGAGCGTCGCGCACATCAATTTCACCCTGCGCGCCGGGTGGCTCATCCGGGGCCTCCACTACTTCGGAGCGCAGGCGCTCGTCATCCTGATCGGGATCCACGTGGCGCAGCTCGCGATCCACGGCGCGTACCGCGCGCCGCGCGAGGTCGGCTGGTTCCTCAAGCTCGGCCTGCTGCTGATGGTCCTCGGCTTCGCCTTCACCGGCAACCCGCTCCCGTGGGACCAGGACGGCTACTGGGGCACGCGCGTCGAGACGGGCATCATGGGCGCGGTCCCCGTCGTCGGGCCGCTCACGCAGGAGCTCGTGGTCGGCGGCAGCTCGCTCGGCCACCTGACGCTGACGCGGCTCTACGCGCTGCACGTGTTCGTGCTGCCGGCGGCCACGGCCCTGCTGCTCGCCGGGAGCTTCGCGCAATTCCGCAAGCACGGCTTCGGCGCGCCCCACGGCGCGAACCTCTCGAAGTCCGACCGGTTCTTCCCGAAGCAGCTCGGCATGATCCTCCTCGCCGGCGCGGTCGCGCTCGTCGTGCTCTTCGATCTCGCGGCCATCGAGCACGGCGCGCCGCTCGAGGCGCCCGCGGACCCGGTCAGCGACTACACCGCCCGTCCGGCGTGGTACTTCCGCCCGCTCTTCGAGCTGCGCAAGTTCTTCCCCGGCTCGCTGGAGCTCATCGCGACCGTCGGCTTGCCGGGCGTGATCGGGCTGTACCTCGCCCTGCTCCCGTTCATCGACCGGAAGCCCGGCCCGCTCCGCGCGCGCCTGCCGGCGCTCGCGCCGCTGTTCCTGGTCGGCCTCGGGGCCGCCGGCCTCCTGGCGAAATCGTTCGCGTCCGACGCGAAGGACGAGGGCTACCAGCGCTCGCAGGCGCAGAACGCCCAGCGCACCGCGCGCGCGATCGCGCTGTTCAAGCAGGGCGTCCCGCCCGAGGGCGCGCTCGCGATGCTGCGCAACGATCCGGAGACGCGCGGCGAGGACCTCTACAAGAAGGAGTGCGCGAGCTGCCACCGGCTGAACGATCTCGGCCCGCCCAAGGACAAGCAGACGGCGCCGGACCTCACCGGGTTCGGGACGAAGGCCTGGGCGCTCGAGGTGCTGAGGGATCCCGACGCCGACCACCTCTTCGGCAAGACGCCGTTCAAGGAGATGATGCCGTCGGTGGTCAAGCCGCCCGCGGATCCCGAGGCGGCGAAGGTGTTCACGCCGATGAGCGCGGCCGACCAGGAGACGATCGCCGCGTTCCTCGAGGCGCAGGCGCGCGGGGAGCCGAGCGCCGGGACCCAGGGAGAGAAGCTGGTCCGGCAGCGGTGCACGAGCTGCCACCGGCTCGACGGCAAGACCGACGACGAGGAGTCGGCCGCGCCCGAGCTCCGCGGCTGGGCCTCGGTCGCGTGGATCGAGGCGCAGATCGCGAACCCCGGCAGCGGCAAGGCCTACCCGCCGGCGGCCATGGCGAAGGATCTCGAGGGCCACATGCCGGCGTTCGAGGAGAAGATCTCCGCGAACGACCGGAAGATCCTCGCCGCCTGGGTGTACCGCCGCGGCCGCGGCGAGGCCGCGGCCGGCGCCCAGGCGCCCGAGAAGAAGCCCTGAGCGCGCCGCGCTCGGGCCCCCGCCGTCCCAGACCTCCCTCCGCTCGCTCCTCCTCTCGATGAACGCCGGCGCGCGCTGATCCGTTCGGGTCGCGGCGCGCTGGCCGGCGCTCGCGCGCGCCCCGGCGCGCGCGCCGGCATGCGCGGTGCTGTGCGTCCCCGAGGGCGGGGGCCGGTGGCGACATCGTGCACGGTCGCCTCCCACGCCGGCGTGCGCGCGGCGCTCGCATCGACGGCGGCGGCGCGCGCGCGCCCAGAAAGAGCAGGATCCGTGGACCTGGATGCGGCCGTGAAGCATCACTTCCCGTGGATCGCGGGCACGCTGATCGCGTCCGCCGCCTATTTCCAGGCAGCGGGGGTCTCGCACCTGCTCGGGAGGACGATCATCCCGGACAGAGCCGCGGGGGTCGCGTCCCTGCCGCGCGCCTCCGGCCGCACGCAGCGGAACGACCTGCACGCGACGAACGCCGACGCGATCCTGCAGCGCAACCCGTTCGACGCGGCGACGGGGCCGCTCCTGCCGGCGCCGGGCGGAGCCCCCGAGGCGCGCGCGGCAGCGGCGGGCGGCGATCCGTGGCGCGATCCGATCTGCGACGCCGGGCGCGTGGTGCTCATCGCGGCCTCGCAGGACGACGCGTGGTCGTTCGCGGCCATCGAGGGCCCCGACGGACGGACGCAGCTCCGGCGGCTCGGCGGCGACGCGCCGGGGGGCACGCTCGCGCGCATCGCCTGGGACCGCGTCTGGATCGCCGCGGGCGGCGCGCGCTGCCAGCTGATGCTCGGGAAGAGCGCGCGCGCGGCCGCGCCGGAGCCGCCGCCGCCGCCGCGGCCCCAGGCGAGGCCGGTCGGCGGCGATGGCGGCATGAGCTCGATCCCGCCGGAGATCGCCGCCCGCATCCGGCGGGTGAGCGCCACGGAGTTCAACGTCGACCGGTCGGCGGTGGACCAGATCCTCGAGCAGCAGGCGCTCCTCATGCGCTCCGCTCGGGTGATCCCGGAGCGGCAAGGGGGCCGCGTCGTCGGGCTGAAGCTCAGGATCAAGCGGGGCTCGCTGCTCGAGTCGCTCGGGCTGGAGAGCGGCGACTCGCTGCGGTCGATCAACGGCTTCGACGTCACCGATCCGCAGAAGGCGCTGGAGGCCTACGCGCGGCTCCGGACCGCGAACCACCTGTCCGTGGCGATCGAGCGCGGCGGCCAGCTGATGACCGTCGACTTCAACATCCGCTGAAGGCGTCGGCGCCTCGGAGCCCCGCGCGGCTCAGCCGAGGGCGTCGAGCGTCGCCTTGGCCGCCCGGCCCGTCAGCGACGGCGGCGCGACCGACTCCCACCACGCCGCCGCGTGCTGCTCGGTCCACTCGGCGTCCAGGCGGAGCGCGGCGAGCCGCTCGGACAGCTCGCGCGCGGACTGCGGCCGCTTCGCCGGATCCTTCTCCAGGCAGTCGAGCACGAGGCGATCGAGCGCCGGCGGGATCGGGCGCCCCACGCGCTTCGACGGCGCGACGGGCGCCTCGGTGGCGTGGAGCAGCACCATCTTCATCGCGGTCTCGGCCTCGAACACGAGCGCGCCCGTGAGCAGCCAGTAGGCGACGCACCCGAGCGCGTAGATGTCCGTCCGGCCGTCGATGGGGCGGTCGCCGACCACCACCTCCGGCGCCATGAACGCGGGCGTCCCGGTGATCGCGTTGTCCGCCGTCAGCGTGGAGGGGGCCGCGTCCTTCTTGCGCACGGCGACCAGCCCGAAATCGAGCACCTTCAAGAAATCGAGATCCGCGCCGTAGCGGCACAGGAACAGGTTGGCGGGCTTGATGTCGCGGTGCACCAGGAAGGCCCTGTGCGCCTCGTGCAGCGAGTGGCAGGCCTGCCGCAGCAGGTGGACCACCCGCGCGGGCGGCTGCGGGCCGTCCAGCTTGACGAGCGTGTCGAGGTCCATGCCGTCGAGCAGCTCCATCACGTAGTAGAACGACCCGTCGCGGGCGACGCCGAAGTCGAAGATGCCGATCGTGTGCGGCGACCTCAGCGCCGCGGTCGCCTGCGCCTCGCGCTCGAACCGCGCCTTCGCGTTGCCGCCGCTCGCCGCCTCGCCCTGGAACGCCTCCGGGCGGATCAGCTTCACGGCCGCGGGGCGCGCGAGCATGCGGTGCCTCGCCCGCCACACCTCGCCCATGCCGCCGCCGCCGAGCCGCTCGACGAGGCGGTAGCTGCCGAGCTCCCGCGCCGCGTCGAGCTTGCGCCCGAGGCCGAAGACCACGCGCGACACGAACACGGAGAGCGCGAGCGCGATGACGCTCGGGAAGAAGCGGCGGAACATCGCCTCGCGCGCGGGCATCTCCATGAAGCCCCACCGGACGAGCACCCAGAGGCACGCCGGGTCGGTGAGGATCGCCAGCGTCGAGGTGAGCAGGGTGCGAACGCTCGGGGCGGGGATGATGATGGGGAACACCAGCACCCAGACGGCCACCGGCGGCCAGCCCGGCAGCATCGGCCCCTCGGGCCACGGCTGCGCGTTGGTGATGACGGAGATCGAGGCGGCGCCCAGGACCTTGTAGGCGAACGAGAGGTCGACGATCCGCGGCGGCGAGAGCAGCCGCCGCCGCGCGACGACGAAGAGCGCGGCCGAGACGAGCACGAACGGCAGGAAGACCGCGAAGCGGATCGGGCGGGGGCCGAGCGCGACGCCCGGGAAGAGCTCCGACACGATGAAGCCGGCGGCGCCCGCGACGATCGTGAAGAGCGCCACCCACGCGATGCGCCGCACCGCCTCCTCCTCGAGGTCCGGGGGGAGCCGCGGCGACAGCCACTCCCAGCGCGCCCTCGCGCAGGGATTGCTGGCGTCGGGGCCGAGGAAGATGGTCTCGCTCATGCGTCGCGCGCGGCGCACGGCCGCGCCCGCCAGCCTCTAGGGGAGCACGCAGGCGGGGGGAATAGAAGAGGAGCGCGGCGCCCCCCGCCGCGCGCTCCGGCGGCTTTACTTGGAGAAGACCTGCGCGGCCGCGAGCCCGGTGCCCTTCGTCGCCTTGAGGATCACCTTGCCCGGGCCGCCGACCGGCAGCGGGTTCTTCCAGCAGCCGGAGGCCTTGCCGCCGAGCGTCGCCGCGGCGCCGGTCGTGCTGTCCTGCGCGAGGACGACGGGCGGCAGCCCGGGCGCCGGCTGCGACACGAGCTGGATATCCAGCTCCTGGACGCCGATGCCGATGCCGACGACCGTGTAGCACTTGCCGGCCGAGATGGTGATGTCCTGCTCGAGCGTCTGGCCCTCCTGGAACTGCCCCGCGAACGGCCCGCCGTCCGCCTTCATGCCCGGCGCCTCCGTCGTGCCCATCCCCTGCAGGACGGGCGTCGCGGCCACCGCGGCGACCGGCGGGATCGGCGTGGCGGCCGTGCCCGCGGGCGCGGCCGTGGCCGTCGTCGTGGGCACCGTGGTCGCGGTCGTCGGCACGGCCGACGCGCACCACTGGCCCGGCGGGCACGGGTTGCTCGGGTCGATCGTCGGCTCAGGCGTCGACGAGCACGCGAGCGCTCCGAGCGCGGCCAGGGAGAGCGGGAGTACGTGGAAGACACGCATCATGAGAATGCTCCTTCGATGGGCATGAGCTCGCCCGATCACTGAACGAGGTGCCGGGGCTTCTTACACCGGCTGCGGTTCGACGTGTGGGCCGAGCGCGCGACGCAGCGGCCTCGACAGCGCGGGGGCGACGAACGGCAACGAACGTCAACGGACGGCGCCCGCCGCCGCCGCGCCGCTTTGCGCCCAGCGCGCGGCGTGCTATCCGAGGTTGGCCTGCGCGGTCTTGCAATTCCAAGTAGTTAAACTATACACGTGATTCGCGTCACCTGCGTGGGACGGCAGTGCGCGCCCAGTGGTGGACCTCCCCAGCGTGCCTTGCCTCCTGGCCTCCTCCGGCCCAGGCGGCGTGCTCACGCCGCGGGGGGCCGTCCCGCTGTGTCCTGAGCGCCCGGCGTCATCGCGCGGATAACGCGCATCCGTCGGAGCAGCCATGAGCCAGGATCAAAAGCCCCCTCCCGCCGAAGGCAGCGCCCTCTGGTACAAGGACGCGATCATTTACGAGCTCCATGTCCGCGCGTTCAGCGACTCGAACGCCGACGGCATCGGTGACTTCGAGGGGCTCGTCGACAAGCTCGACTACCTCCAGGATCTCGGCGTCACTGCGATCTGGCTCCTGCCGTTTTACCCGTCGCCGCTGCGCGACGGCGGATACGACATCGCGGACTACGCGAACATCAACCCGTCTTACGGGACGCGGCGCGAGTTCGCCCGCCTCCTGCGCGAGGCGCACCGCCGCGACATCCGCGTCATCACCGAGCTCGTCCTGAACCACACCTCGAACGAGCATGAGTGGTTCCAGCGGGCGCGGACCTCGCCCAAGGGCTCGCGCTGGCGCGACTTCTACGTCTGGAGCGACACGCCCCACCGCTACAAGGACGCCCGGATCATCTTCAAGGACTTCGAGACGTCGAACTGGGCGTGGGATCCGGTGGCCAACGCCTATTACTGGCACCGCTTCTACTCCCACCAGCCCGACCTCAACTTCGAGAACCCGGAGGTGCACGCCGCCGTGTTCAAGGTGGTCGACTTCTGGCTCGAGATGGGCGTCGATGGGCTGCGGCTCGACGCCGTGCCGTACCTCTACGAGCGCGACGGCACGAACTGCGAGAACCTGCCGGAGACGCACGAGTTCTTGCGGAAGCTCCGGCGGCACATCGACGCGAACTTCTCCGATCGCATGCTCCTCGCCGAGGCCAACCAGTGGCCCGCCGACGCCGCGGCGTACTTCGGCAACGGCGACGAGTGCCACATGAACTTCCACTTCCCGCTCATGCCCAGGATGTTCATGGCGGTGGAGCTCGAGGACAGCTTCCCGATCGTCAACATCCTGAAGCAGACGCCCGTGGTCCACGAGACCTGCCAGTGGGCGACGTTCCTCCGGAACCACGACGAGCTCACGCTCGAGATGGTGACCGACGAGGACCGGGACTACATGTACCGCGTCTACGCGCAGGAGCACACCGCGCGGATCAACCTGGGCATCCGGCGGCGGCTCGCCCCGCTGATGAAGACGCGGCGCCGGATCGAGCTGATGAACGCGCTGCTCTTCTCTCTGCCGGGGACGCCCGTCCTCTATTACGGCGACGAGATCGGGATGGGCGACAACATCTATCTCGGCGACCGCGACGGCGTGCGCACGCCGATGCAGTGGAGCGCCGACCGGAACGCCGGCTTCTCCCGGGCGAACCCGCAGAAGCTCTACCTGCCGATCATCATCGACCCCGAGTACCACTACGAGGCGATCAACGTCGAGGCGCAGCAGCAGAACCCCGCCTCGCTCCTCTGGTGGATGAAGCGGCTCATCACCCTGCGCAAGCAGAACAAGGTGCTTGGCCGCGGCACGATCGAGTTCCTGCACCCGGACAACAACAAGGTGCTCGCGTTCATCCGCGCGTACGGGGACGAGCGGCTGCTCATCGTGGCGAACCTGTCGCGGTACGCGCAGCACGTCGAGCTCGACCTCGCGCGCTTCGAGGGCATGGTGCCCGTCGAGCTGTTCGGCAGGAGCCGCTTCCCGGAGATCACGAGCCGCAGCTACCCGCTGTCGCTCGGGCCGCACGACTTCTTCTGGTTCGCGCTGGAGCCGGCGACGCCGACGGCGTCCGTGGGCGAGGCCCAGGCGGTGCCCGCGATCTCGACGAAGGGCTCGTGGCGGGCGCTCCTCTCGCCCGAGGGGCGCAGGGCGCTCGAGCCGGCGCTCGGGAAGTTCATCGCGGCGCGGCGCTGGTTCCGCGGCAAGGCGCGCACCCGGCGCACGACGACGCTCGCGGACGTCATCCCGATCCTGCGCAGCGAGCAGACGGTGGCGGAGCACTACCTCCTGCTCGTGCGCATCGAGTACACGGACGGCTCGCCGGAGACGTACGTCGTGCCGATCGGCTTCGCCACGGGCGATTACGCGCGGACGCTCGCCACGCGGACGCGCCACGCGGTGATCGCCGACGTCACGGTGCGCGATCCGGAGCCGGACGCCGCGGCGGCGCCGGAGGGCGTCCTGTACGACGCGCTGACGACCCCGGAGTTCGCCGCGCTCGTCCTCGCCGCGATCCGCGCGCAGGGCGTCGCGACCGGCGCCGCGGGCGAGCTCCAGGCGCTGCCGTTCGGCGCGACGCTCGAGGCGCTCGGCGTGGAGGGAGAGCTCCCGGCGCGCGTCGCCGAGAGCGAGCAGAGCAACACCACGATCATTTACGGCGACAAGCTGCTCCTCAAGATCTTCCGGCAGGTCGAGGAGGGCATCAACCCGGAGCTCGAGATCGGCAGGTTCCTGACCGACCACCAGTTCCCCGCGACGCCGCGGCTCGCCGGGGCGATCGAGTACAAGGGCCGCGGCCGCGAGCCGACCACGGTGGCGATGCTCCAGGAGTACGTGCAGAGCCAGAGCGACGCGTGGACGAGCACGCTCGAGTCGCTGAACCGCTTCTTCGAGCGGGTGCTCACCGACGAGGGGTCGGTGAAGGGGAGCGTGCCGCCGATGCCGACCGGCACGCTCGTCGACGCGTCGCGCGCGGCGCCGCCTCCGGTCGTGAACCAGCTCATGGGCACCGAGCTCGTGAGGATGCGGCTGCTCGGCGAGCGCACCGCGCAGCTCCACCTCACGCTCGGCAGGGAGAGCAAGGACCCCGCGTTCGGGCAGCAGCCGTTCACGACGCTGCACCAGCAGTCGATCTTCCAGTCGGCGCACGGCATGCTCTCGCGCACCTTCACGCTGCTCCGGAAGCGCGAGCGCTCGCTCCCCGAGAACGTGCGCGAGCAGGTGTCGGCGATGCTGCAGCGCGAGGCCGAGATCAACGCCAAGCTCCAGCAGATCGTGTCGAGGAGGTTCGACGTCGCCCGCATCCGGACGCACGGCGACTTCCACCTCGGCCAGGTGCTCTCGACGGGCGACGACTTCATCTTGATCGATTTCGAGGGGGAGCCGGCGAGGCCGCTGAGCGAGCGCCGCTACAAGCGCGGCCCGCTCCGGGACGTGGGCGGGATGCTGCGCTCGTTCGACTACGCCGGCGCGTCGGCGCTCCGGGACGCTCGTCTCCGGCCCGAGGACGTCGCCGTCCTCAAGCCGTGGACCGACGCCTGGGTGGCGTGGGTCTCCGCGAGCTACCTCGCGGGATACCTGGAGACGATCGCGCGCGCTCAGGCGAGCGCCGAGCCGCGGGCGGACGAGACGGCGCCGTACGTGCCCGCGAGCGACGCGGATACGGTGCTCCTGCTCGACTTCTACCAGCTCGAGAAGTGCATCTACGAGGTCGGCTACGAGCTCAACAACCGGCCCGACTGGCTGGACATCCCGCTGCGCGGGCTGGAGCGTCTGATTACGCCCGGGACGTAATAACCTCCCGGCGCGCCTCCCTCCCCTTCCCTCCCCCTCCAGCCGGTCAGGCCGCATCGGGCGCCGCCCAGCCGGGCGCGGATGGTGGCCCAATTTGCCCCGGAGTGATTCACATGAAGGCGGGAAGGCAGGAAGATCATTGATCTTTTCTTCCCGCCTTCATGTTCAAATCCGGCCACCCTCCGGGCGCACCCGATGCGCGGCGCTCGCGGAGACCCGGCTCGCGCGCGGGCTGCAGCTCGTTGCCCGCGCGGGCCGCGCCCACCGCGACCGCGACGGCCTGTCCGGCGGCGCGCGCGTCGGCTCTCCCGAGGAGAAGGTGCTTTGGCGTGGGACGACTGGCTTGCTCGGCAGGCGAAGAGTCGAGTCGGACGGCGGGCATCTCTGCTAGGCTGGCGGCCTGCGCGGCTGACGAACAGCACCAGGAGCGCGGTTGGCCTGAACCTCGGGCCAGGAGGTCCTACCAGTGAGCAGGAGTTCGCAACTCGGCCTGGGACTACGCATTGCCGCCACGCTTCTGATTTTCTCATCCAATGTGCGCGCCGAGCCCGCAAATTCCGCCAGCGACGCGGTGACCCGCTTGCGCGCGCAGGCGAACGCCGCCCAGGCGGAGGGGCGTTTCGCCGAGTCCCGGGAGATCTGGGAGGCGATCTGGACGATGGAGCGCTCCCAGGTCGCCGCCTGCAATATCGGGGCGCTCGCCTACCGGATCGGCGACGCGCCCGCGGCCGTGCGCTGGCTGTCGCTCTGCAAGGAGATCATGCGGCCGCCGCGCACGCCGGAGGAGCGCGAGCTGTACGAGTCGCGGCTCTTCGACCTGGCGCGCGCGCGCCAGCTCGTCGGCGAGCTCCGCATCGCCATCCCCGCCGGGGCGACCTGCACCATCGACGGCGAGCAGATCACGATCGAGCGCGACAAGCCGATCCCCGTCACCCCGGGGCGCCACGCCGTGGTGGCGACGCTGAACGGCGCCGCCGTCCGGGTCGACGTCGATGTCCGCCGCGGGGAGCTCCGCGACGTCCGGCTCGATGTGCCGGCTGCGGCGCTCCGGCCCACGGCGACGCGGGCCCCTGCGCTCGCGAGCGCGCCGCCCGCCTCCAGGCTGCGGACCGGCCTCATCCTCGGGGGCGCCGCGGCCTCGACGCTCTTCCTGGCGCTCGGCGGCGGGCTGATGATCGTGGCGCACGAGGCGGAGATGAGCCGGAACGAGACCGCGCGCAGCGCCGGCGGCAACAACTGCCTTCGCCTCATCGCGCCGGAGTGCAAGCGGGCCGCCAGGTACGAGGACACCATGTTCACGGCGCGCGAGTTCGGCGCCGCCAGCTTCATCACCGGCGGCGTGCTGGCGGCCGGCACGCTCGGGATTGCGCTCTTCACCGAGTCGTCGCCGAGCCCGCGCGCCGAGGTCACCGCGTCGGCCAGCGGCATCTCGCTCCGCGGCGTGTGGTGAGCCACCCCATCCGCTGAGCCCGCCGGCGCGCTGGACGACGCGGGCGATGCCGTTATCCTCGAGCGCTGGTGGGGCGATGATCCGGCTGGAGCTCGCAGGCGCGCATACGCGGGTGCACGCGACGCTGTGCGGTGCCTGCCCGCAGGGGCCGACCGGCTGCTGCGCCAGCCCGCCGGGGGTCGAGTGGTCGGACATCGGGCGGATCGTGTCGCTCGGCGGCGCAGGCTGGCTGCTCGATCAGATGACCGCGGGCAAGCTGCGCCCCGGCCGCCGCGGCCTGCTCATCCTGCGCGTCGAGCCCCAGGGCGGCGACGGCCACGCGCTGCCGAAGCGGTGCGCGTTCCACGGCCCCGGGGGGTGCACCATCCCGCCCGACCGGCGGGCCGCGACATGCAATTACTACGTCTGCGACGACGCCTTCGCGCACGGGGGCGAGGGTCGCGGCGACCCTGAAGCGCGGGCCGGGCGCAGGGCCCAGGACGCGCTCGTGGACCTCTACGGCCGCTGGGATCTAGAGCTCGCCGCGCTCGTCCTTAAGGGCTGGCCAGACGGCCCTACGTGGAATCAGGATTTTCTCGATTGGCTCGGCCGAGAATACGATCGCCTCGCTGCCGCTGCAGCGTCCGCAACTCGGGCGCTCCGGGCCCGATAGCCCGTCACGCGGTCGAAGCGCTGCAGCCGGCGAGCAGGGCCACATCTTTCTATTATCAGCGCAATTTCTTGGCCAAAGGCGATCATTGCATGATTTTTGTGGCGTAGCTGCTTGGACGTTCGCCATGTTGGGACATACTCGTGCCCTCGATGGCTTGGCCGAATCCGGGGGCAATGGTGTGCCCGCTCGGGTCGCGCCGAGGAAAGGAGACTTATGTCACGGTGGTTGAAGCTTTCGTTGCTTGCCTTTGGTGCCAGCGCTCTCTTGGCCGCGTGTGGAGACGACGGAGAATCGCCCGCTGGGTCCAGCAGCACGTCGAGCGGCGCGAGCACGTCGGCCACGACCGGCTCGGGCGGCGACGGCGGGAACGGCGGCGGCGACGGCGGGAACGGCGGCGGCGACGGCGGGAACGGCGGCGGTGACGGCGGGAGCGGCGGCGACGGCGGGAGCGGCGGCGACGGCGGGAGCGGCGGTGGGTCCCTGCAGGCCGAGGCGGAGCTCGTGGAGCTCAACTCGAGCGGCCTGAGCGGGACTGCGACGTTCGCGCAGTCCGGAGAGGACGTGACGCTCACCATCACGGTGTCCGGCTGCCCCGCCGGCGAGCACTCCGCGCACATCCACGAGAACAAGAGCTGCGAGGACAACGGTAACGCCGCGGGCGCCCACTGGATTCCGAACGGCGAAGGACTCGGCAGCTTCACGTGCGATGACGCTGGCCAGGGCACGCACACGGTCAAGCGCGGCACCGACGTCTGGACCGTCGGCGGCGACCCGGCCACCGACGTGACGAAGTACTCGATCGTCGTCCACGCCGCGGCAGATCCGAACGCCGGCGGCCGCATCGGCTGCGGCCTCATCGAGCTGGAGTAACCCCTCCGCGGAGCTCTTCTGTCCGGGCCCGTCGAGGGGCGCGCCGCTTCCCGGCAGGCGCGCCCTCTCCGGGCCCGGGCCGCTCGCGGCGCCCGTCGGGCGCGCCAGCGTGCGACTCGGCCGCGCCGGGGGCGGCAACCCGGCTACGAGGACCGCCACGACGCCAAGGACGCCAAGCGAGCCGAGGCTCGGAGTCTCTACTTCGGAGGCATCCCCGTGACCTCCTGACGGCGGAGGGTCACGGTGCGCTCGACGACGTCGGACGCGGAGAGCTGCAGGAAGATCGACTCGTCGAACCAGCCGGACCTGGACACCACGACGACCTGCATCCCCCGAGGGAGCTCGATGCTGAGCGGCGTCGTGCCGAGCATGCTGCCGTTCCAGCTCACGTTCGCGTCCGCGGGCTCGCTCCGGATCGTGACCTTGGCCTTCGCCACGTTGGGCTCGACCACCTGCTCGACCGGGGAATCGGGAGGAGGCTGCATCGACACGACAGGATCCACCGGCTCCGCCGGTCTCCCGCGGAGCATCGCGACGACCCCCACGGCCAGCAGCGCCGCCACGCCGAGCGCGGACGCGAGATACCCGCGCTGCCGCCACGACGAGACGCGCCCCACCGTCGCGCCCAGGCTGTCGGGGTCGACGGCCGCAGGCTCGTACTGGTGGTTCGCGGGGCTGCTGTGATCGGTGAGCACGGGCAGCGACGCCGCGGTCGCGGAGGGCCACATGGAGCGGTTCATCCCCATGACCATCGACGCGCGCGGGAACTCGCCGACCATCGAGGTGCGCTGGATGTCGCCCGTGACGTCCAGCGAGGTCAGGTACTCGAACTGCGCGGTGACCTGCTGGCGCACGAGCGCCCTGCTCTCCGCGAACATCTGGAGCACGTGCGCGCCGAGCTGCTCGGTGCGGACGTCCTCGCCCGAGGCCCGCAGGTGGCTCTCCAGCGCGTCGCCCATCTCCTGCGCGGTGGAGAACCGTTGCGCCGGGTCCCGCTGGAGCGCCCGGGCCACGATCTCGTCGAGCGCCGGATCGATGTCCGGAACGACGGCGGAGAGCCGCGGGATATCCCGCGTGAGCAGCTGGTGCATCACGGCGACATGGTCGCCGTCGAAGAGCCGCCGCATCGCCAGGAGCTCCCAGAGCACGATGCCGATCGCGAAGATGTCGGCCCGCCGGTCGACGTCGCCGCTCGCCATCGCCTGCTCGGGCGCGGCGTACGCCATCTTGCCCTTGAACGTCCCACTCTCGGTGTGCGCAGCGTTCAGGGACGCCTTCGCGACGCCGAAATCGACGATCTTTACCGCGCCGTCGTACGTGATGAAGATGTTGTGCGGCGAGACGTCGCGGTGCACGACGCCGAGCAGGCGGCCGTCGAAATCCGTGAGCTCATGCGCGTAGTGCAGCCCGCGCAGCGCCTCGGCGATGATCCTGACCCACACCGCGCGCGAGAAGCTCGCGGCGCCGGGACAGCCGCTGACCACCGCCCTCACGATGTCCTTGAGCGGCTGCCCCTCGAGGTACTCCATCACGATGAAGTACCCGCCGCTCTCGCCCCCGATCTCGTAGGTCTGGACGACGTTCGGGTGGTTGAGCCGGGCCGAGAGCTTGGCCTCGTCCAGGAACATCAGGACGTAGCGCGGGTCCTCCGCCATCCCGACGCGGAGACACTTCACAACAACGAGCTTGTTGAACGACCCGGGCCCGCGGGAAACGGCGAGGAACACATCCGCCATTCCCCCACGGCCTAATTTTGCAACCAGGCGGTATCGACCAAGCAAGCTATTGCCCGCTTGCTTGTTCGTCGAGATGGTTTGGCCGCCTGCATTCACGACATCCCCCGCTATAAGAGCTTAATTACCCCGTTGACCCCGAGTTTGCAAAGACTTTTATGTTTGGAAACACTCCGCGCACCTCCCGGAACACCTCCCGGACGCGTGGCGCGCCGCTCCATCGTTCGCCGCCACACCGTGGCATTCTTGCGCAGCGCTCCATCGCGGCCGCGGGCAAACCCGGTCGAGGCAGCGGATGTCAGGGTCCTAACGAAGTGGATCGAAGGTGAGCGGCTCATGTGTGGTCGTGCACACAATGCGGCTATGTCATCTCGCCCGCCGCTCGGCAACGGCTTCGTTGTACAACAGCAGCATCACGACCCGGAACGCAAGGGGCCTGGTCGCTCCTCGGCCCGATCGGCTGCCGCCGGCCGGGCGCCGGCGAGCCCGGAGAGCGCGTCTCCGTAATCCAGCCTACGTGCTCTCGGTCGATCGCCTGGGACACCGGCAGTCTCGTCGCTCGCCGACGCCCACGCGCTGAGCGAGCGCGCAACATCCGCCCAGCGCGGAGTCGCCTCCGCGCTGTCCCGGTCGTTCGTGGGAGGGTTTTACCAGGGGTCCTGCGCCCAAAACCTGCGCACGACCTCGAGCGTGGCGTCGAGCTGCTCGAAGTGGGGGAGGCCCCGCGTGGGCGCGACGCGGGCGACCTCGACGCGCGCGTTCCGCTGCTGGAGGTCGCCGAGGCGCTCGAAGCGCGAATACGGGTCTTGATCGTGGACGATCAGGGTGGGGACGGGGAGGCGCGCATACAGGCGCTCGAACGCGTCCTCCGTGAACAGGGCGCCCGAGATGAACGCGAGGGGCGCGCGGTGGGCGCCAGGCTCCTTCGACGTGCGGATGGCGTAGTCGACGAGGCCCGGATCCGGGGCGCCGACGAAGCTCTTCTTCAGGAACCAGCGAATGCTCGGCGGCGAGGCCAGCATGCGATAGAGCGCTCCGGCGACCGGATGGACGTGCGCGATCGTGCGGAGGACGGCGCTCGCGCCGGGCGCCTCGCGGCCGAGCCCCGTCGGCGAGACGAGCACGAGGCTGTGCACGAGGCTCATCTCCTCGCAGGCGACGGCGGCGACGAACTCCGACGAGAGGGAGAGCGCGATGACGTCGGCGCCGCCAGGCTCGCGGACCACGTCCGTGAGGAAGCGGCGCACCGCGGCGCGATAGAGCTCGCGATCGTAGGCGCGGTCCGCGCGCTCCGAGAGGCCGAAGCCCGGGAGATCGAGCGCATAGACGGGCCGCTCCCCGCGGAGCGCATCGAACAGGGGGGCCACCTCCTTGGACGAGGCGGCCGCATCGACGCCGTGCAGCAGCACCACGGGGCGCCCCGTTGCGCGCGTGTCCACGTAATAGGCGAGGCGCCCGGCGCTCCACGTGTCGACGTGCCGGATCTCCGCGTCGAGCGCCGCCGCGAGGGGCGCGCGCTCCAGCCGGCGGAGCGCGGTCGGCACGAAGCGGAAACGATCGACGACCCCATCGAGGCTCATCGCGCGCGCTGCCATCACGTCCCCTCCACGGGGGGCATCCCCTCGTCGTCCGCGCGCTCGATATCGGCGATGCTCGCGGTCCTCGGAGCCGGCCGCGCCTCGGCGCCGCCAGCGGCGGCCTGTCGATGCTGGCCAGCCTGGCCAGCATCCCGGCGCCCATCGCGCTCTCCGCGCTCGGCCTGGTCCGAGACCTCCTGCGCGGCGCGCACCAGCCGCTCCAGGCGCTCTTCCTCCAGGTGATGGCGAGCCCCCTCCGGACCACCGTGACGATCCTCGAAGCGGTGGTGCCCGTTCCCGGCATGGCCATGGGACACCGTGCGATCAGGTCGAACTGTCATGCTCAGCTCCTTCCGCACGGGGTCAAAGCACGGACCGTGCCCCTGCGAAGCGCAGATCCAGAGATGATCGCGGGGCCGCGAGCGGGCTGAACAGGGGCAAAGACGCCCCGAGTGTGACCTTTTGCCTCGTTCGATCCCGGCGAAGCGCGGGTCAAGGGCCTTGTCACGAACGGATGGAACAGGGGTTTTTCACGATCGGTCCGGCGGACAAGATCGCCAGTCGAACTCGTTATTTCAGGTCCGCCGGCGCGGAACGTCCGCACGTCCTGGAAGGTCTGGCGCGCGCGGCGTGGGGCGGCCGATCGGCGGCCGCGCCGCGCTGGAGGCCGCGGGGAGCTGCCCGGCCGCGATCCCCGGGCGCCGGAGCTCAGCCCGCGACGTCGAGCTTCCGACCGGCGGGCTTGTTGATGTCGGCGAAGAAATCGTTGCCCTTGTCGTCCACCACGATGAAGGCGGGGAAATCTTCGACCTCGATCTTCCAGACCGCCTCCATGCCGAGCTCGGGGTACTCGAGCACCTCGACCTTCTTGATGCAGTCCTTGGCGAGGCGCGCGGCCGGACCGCCGATCGAGCCGAGGTAGAAGCCGCCGTGCTTCTTGCACGCCGCGGTGACCGCGGGCGAGCGGTTGCCCTTGGCGAGCATGACGTAGCTGCCGCCGTGCGCCTGGAAGAGGTCGACGTACGCGTCCATCCGGCCGGCCGTGGTGGGCCCGAACGAGCCGGAGGCATAGCCCGCCGGCGTCTTCGCGGGCCCCGCGTAGTAGACCATGAACTCCTGCATGTAGCTCGGCATGCCCTCGCCGCGATCGAGGCGCTCCTTGATCTTCGCGTGCGCGATGTCGCGCGCGACGATCATCGGCCCGGTCAGCGAGAGCCGCGTCCGGATCGGGTACTTCGCGAGCTCGGCGCGGATCTCGCGCATGGGGCGGCGGAGGTCGATCTTCACGACCTCGCCCTCGAGATCCGCGTCCGTGGTGTCGGGCAGGTACTTCGCGGGATCGGCCTCGAGCTGCTCGAGGAAGATGCCCTCGCGCGTGATCTTGCCGAGCGCCTGCCGGTCCGCGGAGCACGAGACCGCGATGCCCACCGGGCACGAGGCGCCGTGCCGCGGCAGGCGGATGACCCGCACGTCATGGCAGAAGTACTTGCCCCCGAACTGGGCGCCGATCCCGGTCCGCTGCGCGATCTCGAGGACCTTCTGCTCGAGATCGCGGTCGCGGAAGCCGCGGCCGCGCGCGTTGCCCTCGGCCGGGAGCGTGTCGAGGTAGCGCGCCGAGGCGAGCTTCGCGACCTTGAGCGTGTGCTCGGCCGAGGTGCCGCCGACGACGATGGCGAGGTGGTACGGCGGGCACGCCGCCGTGCCGAGCGCGCGGATCTTGGCCTCGACGAAGGAGAGCAGGCTCTCGGGGTTCAGGAGCGCCTTGGTCTCCTGGTAGAGATAGCTCTTGTTCGCGGAGCCGCCGCCCTTCGCCATGAACAGGAATTTGTAGGCGTCGCCGTCCGTCGCGAAGATCTCGATCTGCGCAGGGAGGTTGTCGTTCGTGTTGACCTCCTTGTACATGTCGAGCGGCGCGAGCTGCGAGTAGCGGAGGTTCTGCGCGCGGTAGGTCTCGAAGACGCCGCGCGCGATGGCCGCCTCGTCGCCGCCGCCCGTGAAGACGAGCTGGCCCTTCTTGCCCATGACGATCGCCGTGCCGGTGTCCTGGCACGACGGGAGCACGCCCCCCGCGGCGATGCTCGCGTTCTTGAGGAGCTCGAGCGCGACGAAGCGATCGTTCGACGAGGCCTCGGGATCGCCGAGGATGCGCGCGAGCTGCGCGAGGTGGCCGGGCCGGAGGAGGTGGGCGATGTCGCGCATGGCCTCGCGCGCGAGCAGGGTGAGCCCCTCCGGCTCGACCTTGAGGAAGGTCGAGCCGGCGGCCTCGAAGGTGGAGACATGGTCGCGGCTGACGAGGCGGTACGGCGTCTCGTCATGGCCGATGGGCAGCATGTCCTGGTACTGGAATTCGGTCATCGTTCGGGTCTCCGGGGGCGGGAGGCTGCGGGTCCCCCTTCTTTGCATGGCTCCGGCCCCGGGCTCAACACCCACCCAGCGCCGGCCGCCTCACGCGGGCAGCGAGCGCTCCACGCCGTCGAGGAGGGCCGAGATCGACCGCAGGAGCGGCGCCCGGGCGCTCCGCAGGAAGAAGTGCCCGCCGGGGAACATCTCGACCCGGAAGGCCCCGCTCGTGTGCTCGCGCCAGGCTTCCAGGTCGGCGCGGCGCGCGCGCTCGTCGTCGAGGCCGCCGAAGGCGGAGATCGGGCAGTCGAGCGGGCGCTCGGGGACGAACGGCTCGACCTCGTTGACCGCCACGTCCGCGCGGAGGGTGGGCAGGAAGAGCGCCAGGAGCTCCGGCTCGCGCAGCACCTCGTCGGGCGTGCCGCCCATGCGGCGGATCTGCTCCAGAAACGCGGGATCGGACAGGCCGTGGAGCGGCGCCGGGCCGGGCAGGTGGGGCGCGCGCCGGCCCGACAGGAAGAGGTGGCGCGGCAGGGGAGCGCCCCTCCGGCGCAGCTCGCGCGCGAGCTGGAAGCTCACCAGCGCGCCGAGGCTGTGGCCGTAGAAGGCGAACGGCTTCTCGAGCCAGCGCTCCATCCCGGTGGCGAGGGCCTGGACGAGCGGGGTGAGGCGATCGAAGGGCGGCTCGCTCAGGCGCGCTTCCCGGCCGGGGAGCTTGATCGCGCAGAGCTCGGTGTGCGCGGGGAGCTCGCGCCACCAGGCGCTGTATATCGATGAGCCGCCGCCCGCGTAGGGAAAGCAGAAGAGGCGAAGCCGGGCGCCGGGGTTCGGCCGCGGGCAGCCGACCCACGTGTCGGGGATTGAGCTCGTGGTCATCGTGCGGCGCTCAGCGTAGCTCGCCGCCGCCGCGCCCGCCCCCTACCATTTGCTGCCGAGGGCGACGCGGATGGTGGCGACCTTCCCCTGGTTCAGGCCGAAGCCGAGATCGTCGTCCAGCGCGACCAGCGCGCCGACCCGGGTGAAGGAGCCCTTCACGAGCGGCTCCCAGTCGATGAACGGCTCCGCCGCCAGCTGGGCGGAGTTGCTCGAGGAGAGGGGGAACGCGGCCTGGAGGCGCATGCCGATGCCGAAGTTGCCGAACGGGCGAAACGCGATCTCGTTGCCCTGCTCGATGACGGTCTTCGTGAAATCCCCTTCACGGGTCGGCAGGAAGAACTGAGTCGCGACGTCGTGGGTGAGGAACAGGATCTTCCCGAAGTGGATCTCGGTCCCCACGCGCGCCCGGAGGGCCCAGTGTCCGAGCAGCACGCGCTGCGCGTCGAAGTAGGCCCGCGCGGGGAAATTCGCCACCGCCGCGACCTCGAGGCGCGAGCCCGGGTGCGGATGGAGCGGGATCGTCAGGCTCATGCCGCCGAACAGCGCGAGGTTCGGCAGCGCGTTGCCAGCGTAATGCAGGCCGAACGTGGGGTTGCCGAAGAAGAAATGGCTGTGCTCGCCTTCGCTCCAGAATCGCTTGCCGAACAGGTCCGTGTCCTGGCGGCCCGAGACGTCGCCGTAGACGAACGGTATCTCCGCGTCGAGGTGGAGCCCCGCGACGATCTTGTACTGCGCGGTGGCGGTGATGGCGATGCCGAGCCGATCGGACTCCTCGAGCCTGACCTCGTCCGGGCCCGGGAGCACGTCGACGACCTGCTCCTGGTACGATGAGCTGAGGACGTCGACCTCGAACCCGAACCGGCCTCCCTGGCTCTTCGCCCAACGCTCCTTCGTCTTGTCCGTGACGGGCTGCCGCGACGCCGGCGGCTCCTGCGCCAGCGCGGGGGTGGCCAGGGAGAGCATGAGGAACAGGGTGCCAAGAGAGGCTTTGGTCGTGCTCACCTGGTGTCTCCCATCTCGTTCTCGACGCGCGGGCGCTGCGGGCGATGAACCACCTTGTCGCACTGTGCCGCCGCATCGCACGGGCGAGGCCCCATGACCGCGGCGCTCGCTCGGATCAATGCAGCCCGAGCGCCCTGGATGCAAGCTTTTTGACCGCCGCGACCCTGCGACGCCCTGCGTCGCGCGGCCCCGCCGGAGCGCGCACGACGCGGCACCGGCGGGGCGCCGCGCGTCGCCGTCAGCGCGGCGTCGCGCGGCCGCCGGCGCGGGGCGCCCGGATCACTGCGGCTCGCAGTAGCCGAAGTTGCACTTCGGCGCGTCGGACGGGCAGTCCGCGTCGCTGTCGCAAGGCGCGCAGTCGGCGCCGCCGCCGGCGACGGCGTCGAAGTAACACCAGCACGAGCGCGTCGGCATGAACGACGCGAGCGGCCCCATCTCCTCGGTGCGCCGCACCCGCATGGCGCACTCGGGGACGACGTCGTGCTGCGCCTCGAGCTTGATGAGATCGAGCCCCGCGGGCGGCTGCTTCCTGCCGGTGAGATAGTCGATCACCAGCGCCGCGCCGTCGCTCAACGGAGCTCCGGTGTTGATGCTCACGTGGGTGAGGAAGTGGAGAGGCCCCCAGATCGCGTAATGGCCGTCTCTGACGTTGCGCTTGTCGCGCTTCAGAGGATCGGAGTCGGGGTAATAGCCGCAGCGCTGGTCGTAGTGCTGGTAAGCGAGCACCTTGAGCAGCGAGGCGCTCTCGCTCGCCACGTTGGCGCCGAGGACGCCGATCGTGCGCTCCGCGTCCGTCGAGAACGCGACGCTGCTCCTCATGTCGTCGCTCGACGCCGTGGGCGCCCCCAGCCAGCGCGACGCCGGGACGCGGATCGCCGCCGCCATCATCTGCTGCGTGCCGGAGCCGGCGTTGCGCTGGAAGATGAACCGCTCGTCGACCCAGGGCGCGACGCCGGAGCCCTGGCCGAACCCGTACACGAAGTACGCGGCCTCGGCGCTGATCGACGCCTGCGTCGACGCGTTGGGGACGACGAAGGTCATCGGCTGGATGGGGCCGGTGAAGTCGCTGATCGTGCTCGAGGTCGTGAAGGCGGCGTCGCAGGTCGTCGCGAACACGTCGGAGACCGCGACGTCGATCGGGCTCCCGTCCGGATCGGCGTCGCAGCGGAGCTCGGTGTCGGCGTCCCAGGTGCTCAGGCCGGCGCCCGAGAGCGGCGCGCCCTCGAAGAAGGCGGCGACCCCGGAGCACGAGCCCTGCCCCTGGTAGACGATCGAGATGGGGGGCGTCGACGCGCTGAGCACCTTCGCGAGCTCGGCGAGGAACGGCTTCACCGCGCTCGATCCGGTGACGTAGACCGGGAAGGGCAGCGAGGAGCACGGCACGGCCTCCTGCGCCGCCGACGGCGGCGCGACGGCCAAGGCGGCGCCGAGCAGCGCCGCGGCAGGGAGGAGGATCGGGCAGGTCCGGAACATCCCGTCGCGCATCATGGTCGCACCGCGTCCGCGGCGTGGGTCAGCGACCCCCGCCCGCGCCTGGCTCCGGCAGCGGGGGGAGCCCGCCGTCGCGGAGGTTCGTGAGCCTCGCGTCATCGAACGGCCGGCACGCCGCGTCGGTGCAGGCGTTGAGGAGCTGCTCGTTCGTCGTCGGCGCGCAGCTGTAACAGCCGTCGTCGCCGTCGCACCCGACCGGCGGGACGCCGTCCGCAGGCACGCAGACGTGCCTGGCCCGGTCGCACCGGGCGCCGGGGAACCGCGCGCAGTCGTCGTCGGTTTCGCACTGCCGATCCCGCTGCTCGACGATCAGCGAGCACGAGGCGAGCGCGGCGAGCCCGAGCGAGAGCGCCGCGCCGAGGCAGGCGCCGAGCGCGCGCGGCGACCGCCGCGTGAGGTTCCGCTGCTGCGTTCCGGAGGGCTGCCGTTGCATGGCGCGCGCGGCCCTAGAAGGCGCCGAGGAGCCGGAGGGACGACGGAGCGACCGCCGCCCGGATCGAGGGCGACGAGGCGCGGGCTCCGCCGGGGCGCTCCGAGCCGCCGGCCACGGTGAGGTAGAGCGCGACCCCGCCGACGACCACGGCGGCGCCGGCGAGCAGGTCGGTGGTGAGCGCGAGCGTCGCCTTCCGGGTCGACGCGCTCTGGATGTCCCGCTCGTCGGCCTCGAACGCGTCGAGCTTGGCCGTGAGATCGCTCGAGGCGCTGAGCGCGAGCACCCCGGTGAACGCCGCGCCCGCGGCGAGGGCGCCGGTCGCGATCCAGGGCAGGACGGGCACGCTCCGCTCCCGGCGAGGCGCCCGGTCGGCCGGCCCGCCGGGCTGCCCCGGCGGCGCGGGCGCGGCGACGCGCGGGCCGGCGCCCACGGGCTGCGCGGCGTAGGCGTCGGGGATCTCGAGCCTGAGCTCGACCTGATCGCCGCCGGCCACGTCGATGATCCGCGTGACGGCCGGGCGGCCTGCCGCCGCGGCGACGATGCGCCGCCGCCCGGCGCTCATCAGCAGCGGCTCGGCGAGCGGGGTCCTGCCCACCGGGACGTCGTCGACGGCGATCTCCACGTCGGGCACCGAGGTCGAGAGCGCGACGGTCGCGACGCGGCCCCGCAGCACGGCGATGTCCCGCTCGACCTCGGCCCGCCGGTCGGCCACGATCTGCGCGCCGCCGTCGGTCAGGTAGCGCTCGAAGGCGCGCAGCGCGCAGGCGTAGTCCCTGAGCTGGTAGCACGCGCCCGCGACGTTGTAGAGCACCTGGTACGCGGGCGCGAGCGCGTAGGCGCGGCGGAACTCCGTGAGCGCCGCGCCGTAATCGGCCTCTTTGTAGAGCTCGACGCCGCGCCGGAAGCGCGCGTCGGCCTCGGCGGTCTTGTCGGCGGGCCGGGCGAGCGCGCCGCCCGGAAAGCCGGAGACGATCGCCGCGGCGACGAGGGCGAGGGTTCGCGAGGTCGTCATCGGGCGTAGGGGCTCTCCAGGTCGATTCCTCGCCCCGGCCTCTCGCCGGTGCGCGGCGGGGCAGGCGCCGGCGTCACGGACGGCGCGGGGGTGGGCGCGACCGCCGGCGTGCTCCGGGCGAGCGGCGCCGGTTTTCCGCGCAGCGCGCCCGGATCGCGCTCCAGCGCGAGCTTCACGACGAGATCGTTCTTCGCCGTGATCTTCTCTTCCTGGGCCAGGAAACCAGGCGCCTCGGCGCGGACGACGTGCGCGCGCCCGTCCTTGACGAGCTGACCCTGGTAGTCGCCGCGCGACAGCGGCGCTCCGTCGAGGAACAGCTGCGCCTCGGCGGGCGAGACGCGGACCACGAGGCGCACCTCCTCCTGCTGCGGCGGAGACGGCTGCGGGGGCGGCGCCTCCGCCGGAGGAGCGGCGAGCGCCTCGGGGGGGCCGGCTGGCGCGGCGCGAGGCGGCCGCGGACGCAGGATGCCGGCCGTCACGACGCCCGCGGCGATGAGGAAGGTGATCGCGGTCGCGGCCACCACCCGCGTCGAGCGCGAGCTGCGCTCGCCCTGCCCGGTTCGCCCGGTTCGCCCGGTCTGCCCCGTCTCGGTCGAGCTCACCGCGGGCGGCGTCGAGATCGCGTCCGAGGGGCTGAACGCCGCGGGGGCCGTCAAGGTCGGCGTCATCGACACCGGACCGGCGCCGATCTTCGGCAGGTCCGAGAGCGCGACCTTCCCGTAGCTGCCCGACCAGCGCACGTCGCGCAGCTGCTCCTCGACGAGCTGCTGGATCCGCGCGCGGTCGTCCGCGAACCGGCTCGCCACGAACGCGCCGACCTCGCGCGCGCTCATCCCGTGGTGATGCTCGCGCAGCCAGCGCTCGAGCTCCGCGTGCAGCTCGGCCGCGGTGGCGTAGCGGTCGCCGGGCGCGTGCGCGAGCGCCTTGTGGCAGATCCGCTCGAGCTCTGGATCGACGTCCGGCGCGGCCACGCGCAGCTCCGGGAGCTCGCCGAGGCCGAGCCGCCCGAGGATGGCGAGGTCGTTGTAGCCCTTCCACATGCGCCGCCGCGCGATCGCCTCCCAGAGGATCACGCCGACGGAGAAGACGTCGGAGCGCCGGTCCACGCGCTCGCCGCGCGATTGCTCCGGCGACATGTAGGCGACCTTGCCCTTGAGCATGCCGGCGCGCGTCTCGGACAGCGAGTCGGCCGCCTTCGCGATCCCGAAGTCGACCACCTTGATGACGCCGTCGTAGGTGACGAAGATGTTCTGCGGGCTCGCGTCGCGGTGGACCACGTGAATGGGCGTGCCGTCGAAATCGCGCAGCTCGTGCGCGTAATGGAGCCCGGCGAGCGCGTCGGTCAGGATCCGCACCTGGACGGGGAGCGACAGATCGACCAGCCCCACGCGGGCGCGGAGCTGGCTGAGCGGCTGGCCGTCGAGGTACTCCATGGCGATGAAGAGCCGCTCGCCGTCCTCGCCCACCTCGTACGTCTGCACGACGTTGGGGTGATTGAGCCGGGCCGCGAGCCGCGCCTCGTCGAGGAACATGGCGAGGATCTCGGGGTCCTCGCACAGCTCGGCCCGCGCCCGCTTGAGGACGACCAGCTTGTTGAAGCCGGCCGGCCCCCGGGCGACCGCGAGGCAGACGTCGGCCATCCCGCCCCTGCCGATCTCGGCGATCGGGCGGTACTTGCGCCAACCTTGGGGATCGCTGGGAGCGCTCATTCGACCTAGGCCGGCTCCATCCCCGAGGGAAAAGCCAGGCCCGAGGATGCGCTCAGCCTGTTACTTGCACGCAAACGCCGGGTGACGTTCGCGCGAACGCCGCCGCGCGAGGCGCGGGCTCGCCTCGCCGCGCTCGCGGGCGGTCAGCGCTGGCCGCGCGCCGGGCCGGACCGGCGTTCTAGCCGCGCGTCGCGCCGGACCGGCGCTCTAGCCGCGCGGCGAGGTCGCGGCGCTCCTGCGACTCCGCGCCTCCGCGCGCGCGCAGCGCGAGCGCGAGCACGCGCGGGAGGTCGAGCGCCTCGCCGCGCGCGCGCATCTCCGAATACGATCGCTCGTAATCGCGGGGCACCCGCAGCGACCAGTTGTGATCGCCGATCGTCCCGGGAGCATTGTAGATGTCCTTCACCCCGAGCAGATCGGAGAAGAAGACCATCACGTTCGACGCCTGGCTCGCGAAGAGGTCGGCGAACTTGGCCTGCGCGAGCGCGCGCGGATCGGACGCGAGCGCGCGCGCCATCGCGCCCTCCTCGGCCGGCGAGGGCGCGAGCCGGCCTGCGAGGTACGCGGCCTGCCGCTCGAGCGCGGAGGAGCGCGCCCACGCGTCGAGGAGCCGCCAGAGCGGCGGCGTGTCGTGCGTGCCCACCATGATCCAGTCGGAGGGCGCGGCGTTCTCGCTGCGATAGACGTCCTTCGGGTTGTCGAGATCGGCCTTCTGCGTGACCCGGAAGCGCCCGAGCCCGTGCCGCTCGAGGACCGCCTTGAGCGGGTACGGGAGCGTGCTCAGGACCTCGCACACGATGTCGGTGGTGGCGCGGCCGCGCGCCTCCGCGCAGCTCGCGATGGTGTCGAAGATCACGCTGTATCGCCCCACCTGCTCCGGCGTCAGCGCGGAGACCCAGTCGTCCGCGTACCGGGGCACGGCGCGGTTCAGCTGGGCGGGGGAGACGATCGCATAGCGCGCTAGCAGCGGGTGGTCCGGCAGGTCGGGCGACGAGAAGAGGCGCGCCCCGCCCTGGACCGCGCGCAGCGGATCGGGGGCGTCGGCGGCGTAGACCCACGGGCAGACGAGGCCGTGCGGGTGATCGAGGCGCACCCCGTCGAACTCGTCGAACATCTTGTCCATGCGCGCGCGCACGAGGGCGAGCGCGCCGGAGGACCCGTCCGCGTACTGCGCCGGATCCAGGACAGGGTAGCTCCACACCTGACCTTCCGGGTTGGTGCGGCTCGGCGGCGCCCCCATCAGATAGCCCTTCAGGAAGACCGATTGATGCGCCCAGGCGTCCTGAGGCGAATAGCCGATCTGCAGATCGCCGTAGAGCTTGAGCCCGAGCTCGCCCGTCACCTTGCGGAGCGCCGCGTGCTGCTCGTGCGCGAGGAGCTGGCAGAAGGCGTAGAGCTCGAGCTCGTCGCGGTACCGATCGAGGAGCTCTCGCCTGCGCTCCTCGCAGGCGACCACCTCGCCAGGGCCGGGCGCGAAGAGGCGGCGATCCAGCGCCGGCTCGCCCGACCAGCCGTGAAACCAGCCGCTCTGGTGCTCCTCGCAGAGGGGGCCGTAGAGCCCGTCGCGCTCGAGCCACGCCGCGTTCCGCTTCCTGAACGCGTCGAGCCGCTCGGCGAGGGCGCCGAGCTCGCCGCGCCTCCGCCGGTCGACGAACGACGCGTACGCCTCGCGCAGCGCGGCGCGCTGCGCGCGGTAGGCATAGCGGTGCAGCGAGCGCCCCTCGCTGCCGGCCGGCCTCTCGGCCACGATCCTCCGCACCGACTCGGGGCGCAGGAGCGCGCCGAAGGGGCCGTCCTCCGCGAGCCGGGCGAGCGAGATCGACAGCGTACTCCGCGAGAAGATGGTGCCGTCGTACGGAGACGCGTTGTCGGCCGAGGTCTCCCCCTGGGGCCCGAGCTGGATGCCGTTGAACCCGAGATCGCGCGCGAACCGGAGGAACCGGCGCCCGCCCTCGGTATACGGGGACCCGCGCCCGATGTCCTCGGCGTCGTCCGACGGAAAGCTCGGATCGTGGATCGCGAGCACCAGGTTGCGGATGCCCAAGAGCTGCAATGCGGCCTTGACGAGCCCCCGCTCGTCCTCGTCCGCTCGAGCCTGGGCCTCTGCCACGTCGCCCCTGTCGTTCCCGGCGTCCTTCATCGCGGTAGGTATAGCGATGAAGGGATCGGCCCGCCAAGACGCGAAATCATGGACAGATCGCCCTCGGTGGCTGGAGGATATCGATGTCCGGCGAAACCCGAGGACGGCTGTCAGGCCCCGAGCCGCGTGCCCGCCGCGACTCCCGTGGTCGCGCCCGCCGCGGCCTCCGCCGTCGGGAGCGTGAAGAAGAACGTGCTCCCCTCGCCCACCTTGCTCTCGACCCAGATCCGCCCGCCGTGCACCTCGACGAGCGCCTTCGCGATCGAGAGGCCGAGCCCCGTGCCCTTGTGCGCGGTCTCCTTCGCCTGCCAGTAACGCTCGAAGATCCTCGTCCGCTGGTCCTCCGGGATGCCCGGGCCGGTGTCGCGCACCGACACGCGCACCTCCCTGCCCCACGGCTCGGCGCGGATCGCGACCTCGCCGCCGGCGGGCGTGAACTTGATCGCGTTGCCGACGAGGTTCGCGATCACCTGCAGGATCCGCTCGCGATCGCAGAGCGCCCGTTCGACGCCGAGCTCGACGCCGAGCTCCAGGCGCAGCGACTTCTCCGCCGCCTCCTCGCGCAGGAGCTCCAGGGCGTCGCCCAGGAGGACGGCGACGTCGTGCGGCACCGGCTGGACCGAGATGTGGCCGCCTTCGAGCCTCGCCAGGTCGAGCAGATCGCGGATGAGGCGGTTCATGCGATCGGCCGACTTCTGGATGCGCTCGACCGGGCGACGCAGCTCGGCCGCCTCGTCCGAGCTCGGCAGCTTCCGGCGCAGGAGGCTCGTGTTCATGACGATGGTCGCGAGCGGGCTCTTGAGATCGTGCGACACCACCGCGACGAGCTCCTCCCGCGCCCGGATCGCCCGCTGCGCGCTCTCGTAGAGCCGCGCGTTGTCGATCGCCAGCGCGGCCCGCCGCCCGAGATCCTCCGCGAGCGCGCGGTCCTCCACGCCGTAGGGCAGGTCGTCGCGGCCCGAGGCGATGGTGAGCACGCCGAGCATCGTGCCGCGCGTGACGAGCGGCACGGAGATGTAGCGCTGGAGGCCGAGCTCCCGGAGGAGCGCCTCGCTGGCGGACACCGGCGGCTCGCCGTCGTACGCGGCGCGCTCGCCCTCGGGGGCGGGCGCGCCCGCAATGATCTCGCAGAGCACCGCCTCGCCCGTCTGCAGCACGCGCGAGACGCCGGCCGGGAGGACCGAGTCCATCGGCGTCTGGCCCTGCAAGAGGCGCGCGAGCTCGCTCTTCTGGGGGTCGGCGTGCACGACGACCGCGCGCCGGAGCATCGCCTCGCGCTCGATGATGTCGACCATGCACCAGTCCGCGACGAACGGGACCGGCAGCCGCGCGACGCGGACCAGCGTGGCCTCGTAGTTGAGCGAGCTGGAGAGCAGCCGGCTCGCCTCCGAGAGGAACGCGGCGCGCCGCTGCGCCGCCTCCGCCGCCGCGCGCCCCGCCTCCGCGGCGGCGAGGTGCCGCGCCCGCTCGCGCTCGTTCTCGATCATGCGCGCGTAGAGCAGGCGGTGCACGAGCGCCGTGCGGAAGGTCGACGCGAGCCTGCGCATCATGCCCCGGTACCGCGGCGCGAACGGGGGCTCGCCCTCGAAGCACAGGATGAGGCCAGAGGCGCCGCTGTCGTCCTGCCCCTCCAGCGAGAAGTGCCACGTGACGAGCCCGGGCCGCGCGAGCTCCGGGTACGGCAAGTGGAGGCCCGCGCCCTCGCCCAGCGGCGCGCCGGCCGCGGCCGGCGAGCGCGGCGGGATGGGCAGCGCGCGCGAGCTCGCCGAGAGCCCCGCGGCGTCGAGGAGCCGCGGGGCGAGGGGCGTCGGCTCGACGAGCACGAGCACCGCGATGCAGCTCAGCCGCTCGGCGAGCCGCTCCAGGAAGATCGCCATCGACTGGCGGGGATCGAAGAGGTCGAGCGCGGCGACCGTGAGCTCCTGGAGGACGCTGAGCAGCGCCAGCCGCTCCTCCTGGATCTCGTGATCTTCGCCGCTCGCCATGACGGGGCTCCTGCCGCTCCGGGGCTCAGGCCCCCAGAGCGAGCACGACGGCGGTCTTGTTGTGGAACTGCGGCACCCCCCGGCCCAGCGTGCCCACCTCCCCGAACGTCAGGCAGCCCATCACCGGGACGCTCTGGCCGAGCTCGCTCTCGAAGGTGGTCAGCTCGTCGCGCACCGTGTCGCCGAGCATCATGCACCGCGAGATGCAATCGAACACGAAGGCGCCGGCGATCGGCCCGGAGACCGCGTCGCGGGCCGTGATCGCGGCCTCGCGCGCGGCGCCGACGAGGCCGATGGGGTCGCCCTCCATGACGCGGATGAGGCACCCGTCCGGGACCTCGCCGACGCAGTAGAGCCCGCCGGGCGAGATCACGCGCAGCGGGTCCCGGATGACGTGCTCGCCGTCGGCCTGCGGGATGCCGAGCGGGTGGGTCATGGCGAAGGTGGCGAAGCCGTCGAGGTTGACCTGGTGGCCCTTCGCCCGGGCGGTGCGCTGGTAGACCGAGAAGGCGCCCTCGTACTCGAGCTCCGCGAGGACCGTGCCCTCGGCGCGGGTGACCATCGTCGGCGGGCCATAGGGGCGGAAGCCGTGGCGGATGCCGGTCGCCATGCGCGCCGGCGAGTCGATCGCGACCACGACCACGCTGTCCGAGTAGGCGCGGCCGCCCGCGAACTGCGCGGTGCGCACGAAGCGGAGGTTGTCGCCCGCGCCGCCGCCGGCCCAGACGACGCCCGTGCCGCCGACCTCGACCGCGCCGCGCACGACGTCGGCCGCGTTGCCCGTGAGCGCGTCCGGCAGCACGATGAGCGCGCGGCTCCACCCCGCCGGAACGGACGGCGGGAACCCCTCGAGCGCCCGCGAGGCGGCGAGCACGCCGGCGCGCCGCCCGTCCTGGCTCACCGGCTGCGCGACCCCGATGCCGACGCGCACGGTCTCCGAGACGACGAGCCCCACGACGAGCCCCTGCCGGAGAAGGCGGCTGCCCGCGAAGACCCCGGCCGTACAGCACCCCGCCCACGGGACGCCGGGCAGCTCGCTCGTCGTGGCCGCGGCGAGCGCGTCAGCGTCGTATTGATCCGTCGACAGGACGAGCGCAAACGCGGGTCGCGCCGCGGAACCCCCGTGATCGAAGCGCGCCGACTCGCGGAGCGCCGCAGCCACGGCCTCCGAGGCAGCCTTCTTTGGGTCCGCCGTGGAGCTCGCGCCGACAAATACCTGTGTCGCCATGTTCTCTTCCCCCCTCGGAATGTAGGCACTCGCGTTATACTGGAGATTCACCCGAACGTCACGGCGCGCATTCTCCTGTGATGTCGTCCGTACAGGGCGCTCCCGCTCGTCGAGCGACTCGCGATTTTCCCGGCGTGACAACCTCGAATGAAGCGCCGGGCAGAGCCACGGCGGGCCCGCGAGGAGGAGAGCTGCTGGGGAGACAGAGGTGCCCGAGACCGAGGGAGCAGAATCCTTATCCTTCAATACGACCACGTCCCCTGCAAGCTCGTCGGGCACGGCGGACACCCGAGTCGATTGCACAGAAGCAACCGAGGTCGCGCCGCGCGCGCCGGACAACGCAGCGCACCACGCGGGCAACGTGGATTGCAGACCACGCTCGACGTCGCCTTGATGCCCAAGGCGGAATTGCGGCACCTCGTAGGCACGGGAGAGCGACCGGGCGAGGTGTGCCCGCCCCCCGGCGGGGGACGGTCAGCGCGGGATATCGGAGATAGGATGATCGGGACGGCTCAGGGATCCGCCCACAACAGCGCGTAGGTCAGGGGGTGCCAGAACCCGCCGCGTTCCGTCCCCGGAGCAGCCCCGATGGCCACGAGCACGAGCCCTTGACCGTCGGAGACGTCGTCCGCCGGCACATCGCTGTTCGCCAGAATCTCGCGCATCGACACCGAGGACGTCACCGTCGCCGAGAGCGGCTCGTAGGTCTCGATCTCGACCTCCTCGAGCGCGCCGAGGTCGCCGCGCGAGAGGCCGACGAACGGAGGGAACGGCGAGATCGCGCCGTACGAGAGGTCCTGCGCGACGGGCACCGCGCTCACGTCCGCGCGGCCGGGCGCGAGCCGCACGTTGACCGGCGGCGCCGCCGCGCTCGCATGGGCGACCTGCAAGCTCAGCCTGCCGAAGCTCGTCTGCCGCGACATGGCGACCGCCACGAGGCCGGCGGTCGGCGTGTCGGCCGTGTAGGCGTCCCCGCAGCCCTGCTTCTCCCTGGCGTGCGTGTGTCCCTCGCCGCCGAGGCAGCCGGTGGCGACGAGGAGGAGGCTCTTCTCCTCGGCGAACACCGGCGCCGGCACCACGGGGAGCCCCGCGGCGACGATCGGAGCGGCGGGCTCCGCGGCGAGCGCGAGGATCTCGGCGCAGTCGAGCCCCTCCGTCGCGCCGAGGTCGCCGGCGATCACGTGCGCGCGCACGCTCGCCCCCTCGGGGATCGCCGCGCCGAGCGGCTCGATCGCCCGGGAACGAGCGAAGCCGAGGCCCGCGCCTTCGCTCGGCCAGGGCGCCACGCCGGCGCCGGTGCCGTCGGGATAGGCGAGGAAGCAGAAGCGGACCGCGTCGTGATCGGCGACGCCGTTCACCACGGTGAGCCTGGTCGGCCCCGGCGGCTCGACGACGCCGCCGCCGCCCGTCCCCGTGGTGGTCGCGCTGCTCGAGGCCGATCCCGGGCCGCCGCCGGCGCCGGACGTGCTCGCCGCGCTCGGCGGATCCCGGCCGAGGAGGTCGTGGTCCTGCGTGCAGCCGGGTCCGCCGAGCGCGGCAAGCAGGATCCCCCCGAAGCAGGCACAGCCGATCGAGACAACACGGTGCAGCACGCTGGGAGCTTACCGTGCTAGGCGGGGTCGATGCGGGTCCATCTCACCGCGACAGCCGCCGCCGCCGTCCGCCGCGGCCACCCGTGGGTGTACCGAGACGGCATCGCGGGCGGCGGCGGGCGCGCGACCGGCGCCGGGGATCGCCGGCGCGGGGAGCGCGCGCCTCGAGGCGGCGGCGGCGCCGCCGCGACGGGCGACGTGGTCGAGCTGTCGGCCGAGGGCGCGCCGTTCCTCGGGCGGGGGCTCTGGGACGCCGACTCGCCGATCGCCGTCCGCGTCTTCCAGCGCGCGCAGGCGCCGGCGCTCGACGAGCGCGCCATCGCGGAGCGGCTCGAGCGCGCCTTCGCCCTGCGCGACGGCTGGTTCGCCGGCCGCGACACGACGGCCTACCGCCTGTGCAACGGCGAGGGGGACCGGGTGCCCTCGCTGGTCATCGATCGGTACGACCGCGTCGCGGTGGTCCGCCTCGACGGCGGCATGCTCGCGCCGTGGCTCGACCGCCTGCTCCCGCTCCTCGCCCGCGCGCTCGGCGCCCGCGGCGTGCGCTCGATCGGCGTGCGCGCGCGCGGGGAGGCCGCGGGCGGGGACGCGGACGGCAAGAAGCTCGCGCACGCGCACGGGCCGCCGTTGCCGGACCGCCTCTTCGTGCGGGAGACGGGGGTCGCGATGGAGGTCGATCTCGCGCGCGGGCAGAAGACGGGGGCGTTCCTCGACCAGCGCGACAACCGCGCGCGGGTGCGCGCGCTCGCGGCCGGGCGCCGGCGCGTGCTCAACCTGTTCAGCTACGCGGGCGGCTTCTCGGTGGCCGCGGCGCTCGGCGGCGCGGGGCGGGTCACCTCGGTGGACTCGGCGCCGGCCGCGCACGCGACCGCGCAGCGCACGTTCCGCGAGAACGGCGTCGATCCCGCGGCGCACGACTTCGTGACGGCGGACGCGTTCGACTTCCTCGAGAAGGCCCGCGCCCGCGGCGACCGGTACGATCTCGTCATCTCCGACCCGCCGAGCTTCGCGCCGAGCGAGCGCGCCAAGCCGCGCGCGCTCGGCGCCTACCGGCGGCTGCACGCCGCGGTCGCGCGCGTGCTCGATCGCGGCGGCGTGCTGTGCGCGGCGTCGTGCTCGAGCCACATCACGGCGGAGGACTTCCTGGCGACGCTCGACGACGCCACCCTGGAGCGGGACGATCTGCGGGTGCGGGCGATCCACGGGCAGCCGGAGGATCACCCGACGCTGCCGGCGTGGTGGGAGGGGCGGTACCTCAAGTTCGTGGTGCTGGAGTGAGCGCGCCACGGGCGCGTGCGCGCGCCCGTGGACGCGACCTCGCGGTCGGGGCCGTCGTGGGGCCCTGGCCAGGGGCTCGGCGAGCACGAAATCGCGGCGATCACACCGTTGCGCTTGGAACGCCAGCCTCCGTAGCCTCCGACCATGGCGACAAAACTCACCACGAAGACCCGAGCTGCGGCGCGAGGGACATCCCGAATCGCACCGAAAGCGAAGGAGAAGGCCCGTCCGGCCGCGCCGACACAAGAGATGCAGGACGAGGAGGACGCGATTTACAGCCTCGACGACCTCGTCGCGCGGCGCGGCGAGGCGACCGTCGAGGAGGTGCTCGCGTACGTGGGCGGCGTCGAAAAGGCCGATCTCGTCCGCGAGGGCCGAGCCGTCGCGACCTCGCGGATCGACAAGGACGCGGCGCGCCTGTACGGCAGGGCGGACGCGTTCCTGAGGAGGGCGACTGAGGCGCAGCGCGACGCCTTGCTCGGGCTATCCGACGACCTCCTGCGGACCGCGATCTGGGCCGCGCGCCGCGGCAGCCGGCTCGCGGCCGAGCGCGACGGCAGCGTGGCCAAGGCCGGGAGCGCCAAGGCGGCGCGCGAGGCCGCGGCCGAGGCCGCGCGGCGCAGGGGCCGCGGCGTGCGCGAGCAGCTCGCGACCGCGCTCCGGACGCTGAGCGGCGGCGAGCCGAAGCTGCTGAAGAAGATCGACGGCGCCTACGGCGCCGCCCCCGACGCGGCGAAGCTCGCCAAGTCGCTCGCCGCGCTGGTCAAGGTGGGGCGCGAGATCCTCGCCGACCGCTCCGAGGCCGCCCAGCAGCGCCGCAGAGGGACGCGCCTCGACGCGGCGAAGCTCGATGAGATCGAGGCGCTCGCCGAGGAGATCCGCAAGGCCGGCGACGCCGCGGCCGCGGTGACGGCGAGCGCGAGCGTGGATCAGACGGAGGTCGACACCTGGGACGGGATGAACCTCCTTCTCCTCGAAATGGTCATCGATATCTTCGACGCCGCCCACCAGGTCGACCCCTCGGTGCCCCGGCTCATCCCCATTTCGCTCGGCCGGTACTTCTCGCCGCGGAGAACCAAGCCCGAGAAGCCTAGCGAGGACACCCCTCCTGCGGCGGAGCCGCCGCTTCAGCCCGGCGCGCCCGTGTAGCGCGCCGGGACCACCTACCCGCCTTCCCGGCGCGCAGCCGAGCTCCCGGAGCGCGCGGTCTGGGGCTCCAACGGCGCAGCACCGCCCTCCGAGCGTGCAGCCGAGGCACGGGCGTGCGCGGCCACGCGCTGCGCGCGTGCAGCCACGGCCGCCGGAAGCGCAGCCATCGCCGCCGGAAGCGCAGCCACGCCCACGAAAAGCGCAACCACGGCCGCCGGAAGCGCAGCCACGCCCACGAAAAGCGCAGACATTGCCGCGAAAAGCGCAGCCACGGCTGCGAAAACCGCAGCTGCGGCCGCGGGGAGCCCTGTCTCGGCCGCGAAAAGCGCAGACATGGCCGAACGGTCCGCAGCAGCCCTCATTTTTTGGAGAATTCCCCCTCCCCATGTCGATGGATCCGCCCGAACGCGAGGAGGACGGCGGCTCCGCCCGAACGCGAGGAGGGCGGCCGACGTCAGGCCCGCTCCAGGGCGCTGGACGCCTTCGCTGCCGTCTTGTCCACGCTTCCTGATGATCCGCGCTTTCTGACGAGGAACATGGCCGTGACAGCCCGTCGCTCGTTCGAACGTCTTCTCGCAACCGTGCCCGTGGATGAACGCGCTCAAGCCGACGATCGCGCCACGCGCCCGCTGGAATGCGTCGCGCCTGCTCCGTGCCCGCTCGCCACCGAGCCGCTTCCGACAGGGTATCGCCCGGGCTCGCCGCTCCCGTGGGCGGAGCGAACGACAGCGCCTGTTCCCATGACGACGGCTCCGCTGCCGCCGGCGGCCGTCACGCGACCTGTCGTGATCGAGGTGCCCTCTCCGATCCGCCGGACGCCGCTTTCCTCGCGGACGGAGGAGCGCTCGCCGGTCCCGCGCGCGGCGTTCCCGCGCCCGCGGGAGCTGGCGATGAGCTGGCTGATGGTCGCGTCCACGGCGGCGTTCTTTGGTATGGTCGCCGCGCTCCTGATGCGGTGGTGGATGGGATGAGTCACGGCGAGGACAGCACGGCAGAGGACGGAGCACAGAGCTCCTCGCTCCTGGCCCCCTATCCTCCAGGCAGCGTCGTCGCGGGCCACCGGCTCCTCCGGGTGCTCGGCTCGGGCGGCCTCGGGGCCGTGTACGAGGCGGTCCACGAGTTCACGCAGCGGAGGGTCGCGCTCAAGCTGCTGCTCCCGGGTTACGCGAGCTCCTCGCAGGCGCGCGAGCGCGCCCGGAAGGAGGCCATCGCGCTCTGCAGGCTGCGGCACAGGAACATCGTCTCCGTGCACAGCGCCGACACGCTGCCCGACGGCACCGTCTGGATGGCCATGGAGCTGCTCGAGGGCCAGTCGCTCCGCCGGATCTGCCAGGTGGAAACGCCGCTGCCGACCGCGCGAGGGCTCCACGTCGGCATCGAGATCGCCGACGGCCTCGCGGCGGCGCACGACCTCGGGATCGTCCACCGGGACGTGAAGCCGGAGAACGTGTTCCTCGACCGGCACGGCGAGGTGAAGCTGCTCGACCTGAACATCGCGAAGATCCAGGTCGACGGCCCGCCGAGCACCCGGCCGGGCCAGCGGTTCGGCACGACGGCGTACATGGCGCCGGAGGAGTGCTACGGCGATCCGTGCACGCCGGCCAGCGACGTCTACTCGCTGATGCTGGTGATCTACGAGCTCCTGGCCGGGCGCTACATCTTCGCGACGGGCCGGGGCCTCACGGGGATCCCCAGCGAGGGGCAGCTCGTGGCGGCGCACCTCTTCTGGATGCCGGTGCCGCTGCACGAGGTCGCGCCGTGGATCCCGCCGTACTTCTGGCCGGTGTTCCAGCTCGGGCTGGCGAAGGACCCGGCCGCGCGCTTCCGGCACGCCGGCGCTGCGGCGAGCGCGCTCCGCGAGCTCCGGGAGCGCTACCAGTCGGACGTGCGCGCCGGCCGGGTCGCCGCGGGGCCGGACACCGGGCAGCCGGGGCAGCCGGGATCCCGGCGGGAGCACCACGGGCCGCGGTCGCCCGAGCGGCTGACGACGGCGCCGAGGGCGACCGACACGCGGGTGATCCTGAGCGGGGTGGCGATCTCGACCGAGCCGGGCGAGGACGACGCTAGCGCGGAGGGCGCGGCGGCGCGGGCGCGGCGGCGCGGGCGCGGCGGCGCGGGCGGGCGTGGGGGCGCGGGCGGCGCCTGCCTCGGCGCCGCCGCCGAGCGCCCCGGCGGCGACGGAGCCGAGCTGGCCGCTGGCGGTGACCCCCGGGCCCGTGACGGTGCGGTCGTCGCCGGGGGGTCGGGGATGGAGCGGCGCGACGCGCGGCCTGCCGGCGACGGACCGCGTCGCGGACCGGCGCAGGCGATCGCAGCTCCTGCGCCGCTGCCTGGCCGCCGCGGCGCTGGCGATCCCCATCTCGGGCGCCGCGACGGCGCTGTACATCCACGCGGAGCGCGAGCGCTCCGCGGCGGCCACGGCGGCCGCCGCGGGGAGCGGGGCTGCCGTAGCCGTGCCGACAAGCGGGGCCGCTGGAGCCGCGACAGCGAGCGGGGCCGCTGGGACCGCGCCAGCGGGCGGGGCCGCTGAGACCGCGCCAGCGAGCGGGGCCGCGGCAGCCACGCTCGCGGGCGGGAATGCCAGGGTCCCGACCGTAGGCGCTCCCGCCGCGACCGCGCGGGCCGAGGCGGCGCCGCCGGGCAAGCGCGGGACCGGGACGCCGCCGGCTCCGCCCGCGCACGCAGCGAAGCCTGGCCCGGGGAAGGGCCAGCCCCCGGTGATCGGGCTCGAAGCGCGCGAGAGCGCGGCGTCCACCCGCGCCGCGAGCGCGGGCGTGGCGGGGGCGCCGTCCAAGCCGGTGGCGGGGGCGCCGGCGCCCGCGCCGGGGACGCGGGGGCGACCCGGCGCGGGGACGGCGCGATCCCTGGCGCCGCGCGTGCGGGGCGACATGTCGGACGGCATCTACGAGGACGAGGAAGACATCTACGGGATCCCCTCGCGCGGGCGCGTCCCCGCGCCTGCGCGGCCGGCCAAGCCCCGAGGCGGGCGGGAGATCTTCTGAAGACGCGCGGAGCTACGAGCAAGGAGCGGAACCATGCCGATCGATGAACCCAGCGCGACCGATCCCTTCCTCGACGAGGTCGTCGAGCGGACGCTCGCGCCGTACCGCGGGATCGCGTCGCGCGAGCTGCTCGAGACGATGCGCGAGATGCTCGTCGAGGCGCTCACCGAGGACGAGGTCGGGCGGGATCTGCTGGAGCGGGCGCGGCCTCGCGCGGCGCCGCTCGGGAGCGGCATCGAGGCCCGGGAGGGCGCCCCGGCGCCGCGGCGCAAGGCGGGGGGCGGCGAGGATGGATGAGCCGAGGGACAAGCTCACGCCGGCGCAGCAGGCGCTGGCGGCGTCGGCGCTGCACGAGGTGAGCGGCGCGGCGCGCCGGCTCGCCCCGAAGCTCCGCAAGCACCTCTCGTTCGACGAGCTGATGTCGCTCGGCCGGGAGGGGCTCATCGAGGCGGCGCTCGCCTACGACCCGGCGCAGAACGACAGCTTCCCGCGGTTCGCGCGGCACCGCATCCGGGGCGCGATGCTCGACGGCTATCTCCGGGAGGCGCGGGAGCAGGACCGGGTGCTCGCGCTCTGCATGCAGGGCGGGTACGACTACATCGCGCGGAGGCGGCGGCAGGGCGATGTGATGACGGACGTCGACGGCAAGGCGGAGGAGCGGCTCCTCGACCACGTCGACGGCCTCGCGGCGAGCCTCTTCGCGACGGCCGCCGGGATGGCGAAGCCGGCGACGGGGGAGGAGGCGCTGTCGCGGCGCGAGCGCCACGAGCGGGCCCACGCGCTGCTCCGGAGCAGCCTCTCGCGGCTGACGCCGCGCGAGACGGAGGTGCTGTCGATGCACTACCTGGAGGGGCGGCCGCTCAGCGAGGTCGGGGGCGCCCTGCGGATCCCGCACCCGGGCGCGTACCGGGTCCACGACCGCGCGATCGTGCGGCTCGGCAAGCTGCTGCGCGCGGCCGGGGTGACCGAGCCGCCGCCGCGGGAAGACGAGCTGTGAGCGGCGGCGGCGGGTTGAGGAGCGCGAGGATCGCGGTGCGAACGATGAGAAACCGGGCGCGCAGGGGCGATGGATCGCGGTGACGGACGGGCAGCACGGATGGGAGGCGACGCTGTGAAGGACGAGGACCAGGACGAGCGCAGAGGCCGCGAGGCGGGCGCGGGCGCGCCTGCGAGCCCCGCGGCGGGGTCGAACCCGCCCGTGGGACACCCGGCGTTCCACACGGGCGTGGTCCACGTCGAGCCGGACCTGCGCGACGAGGTCGAGGCGTACTGGAAGGCCTACGCCGCGTGGGAGAGGACGCGGCAAGGGCCGCCGCCACGGGCGCCGAGCGTCAGCGTGCGGGTCGACCACGAGGGCAAGCCGACCGAGGCGGCGGGGCTCCGGCAGGCGGTGGCGAAGAAGGGCGGGGGGAAGGGCGCCGCGGAGAAGGGCGCTGGCGAGAAGAGCGCCGCGGAGAAGAGCGGCGCCGAGAAGAGCGACGCGGAGAAGAGCGACGCGGAGAAGAGCGGCGCCGGGAAGAGCGCCGGCGGGAGCGCGTGGGCGGGGGACGAGGCGGCGGCGGCGGTGATCGACAAGGGCGCGCTGCCGCCGACGCGCCGGCGGGGGAGCGCGGCGGACGAGAAGAAGGACGAGGCGGCGGCCGGGCCGGGCAAGCTGCGGCGCGCCGCGACGGCCGCGGCGGCGCTGGCGCTGGCGGCGGGAATCGGGGCCGCGGCGATGTGCGGGGCGAAGGAGCGGGCGCCGGCGCAGAGCGCGGCGGCGGCTAGCAAGGCGGCGCAGCCCGCGGCGAGCGAGGTGGCGGCGAGCGGCGCGCGAGCGATGAGCAAGCCGGCAGCGAGCGACGCGGCGGCGAGCGACCAGCGCGCGAAAAGCTCCGCGGCGGCCATCGCGGAGAGCGCTCCCGCGGGCACTGCGCACGAGACGCCCGTCGAACGCGCTGCGCCTGGCGTCGTGCCGGATCGAGTTGAAGCCGCGAGCGCTGCGCGCCGGAGGCCCGCCCCCGAGACGCATGCGCCGGCACCGACGGCGCCGAAGCCGAAGCCGTCGCTCAAGGCGGCGCCCGAAGGCGTCGCCGCATCCAAGGACGCGCCCTCGGCGCCTGCGCCCGCGCAGGTACCGGTGAAGCCGGAGGTCGTGCCACCGCAGCCGCCAGTCTATGTCGAAGGAGTCCCGGAGTTCTGACCATGAAGAGGCATGCATTGCTGTGCTCACTCGGCCTCGCGATCGCGCTGGTCGCCCCCGCGAGCAGCGCGCAGGCGGACGCCGGCGCCCGAGGCGCGACCGAGACGGAGGCGCTGACGGACAAGGCGCGGCAGCTCTATGACGAAGGGCTCGCGGCGCTCAACCGGTCGCGCTGGGCCGAGGCGCACGCGTCGTTCCTGGCGGCGTGGCGCATCAAGCAGCACTACCAGATCGCGTCGAACCTCGGCGTGGCCGAGCTGCGGCTCGGCAAGCACCGCGACGCGGCGGAGCACCTGTCGTGGTACCTGCGCGAGGCGCCCGCGGAGAGGACGGTGCAGCGGCAGCGCGCGGAGGTGCTGCTGAAGGAGGCGCTGGCGAAGGTCGCGGCGATCACGATCGCGACGGAGCCGGAAGGCGCGGAGGTGACGGTCGACGGGGCCGTGGTGGGGCGGACGCCGCTCGCGCTGCCGGTGTTCCTGGAGCCGGGACCGCACGCCATCAGCGCGGCGCTCGACGGGTACACCGCGGAGCGGCAGCAGATCGAGCCGGCGGCGGGGTACACGGGCGGGATCACGCTGCACCTGGAGCCGGCTCGCGCGGAGGCGCAGGCCGCGCTGGGCGCGCCATCGGCCGAAGGGCCGCGAGCGGCGCGCGAGGCGCCTACGGCGAAGCTACCGGAGACCACCGCGGCGCCGCCGGAAGGGAGGAGCTGGGTGCCGGTGATCGTGCTCGGGGCGGCGAGTGTCGTGGGGCTCGGCGTAGGGGTGGCGTTGACCCTCACCGCGAACGACGCGAGCGCGGAGACGAGCTCTCAGCGAGCCGCAATCTGGAACGCGGGCGGCGGCTGCATCGACGCTCCAGCGGAGCACGTCGGAGCGTGCGCAAAGCTTCGTGATGGAGAAGCGCGCGTCGATGCCTTCTCGAACGGAGCGCGCATCGCCTACGCGACCTCGGGGCTACTGCTGGCAGGAGCGCTGGCGTATTGGCTGTGGCCAGCCACGCCGTCGGGAAACGCGAGTCGTGTGCAGTTGGTTCCCAGCCTCGGTGCACGCGGCGCCGGCATCATCGCGCATGGAGCTTGGTGATGGGATATCGCAAGCAATCAAGCTCGGCACGGACGCCGACCTCGACGTTCGGCATGGTCGGGTTCACCGTTGCCCTCCTGGGCGGCTGCGACGGCGTGTGGAGCGATCGTGCGAACGACTGCAAGCTCACACTGATGTGCGAGGAGTACGGTGGGCTCTGGGACCGCGATGCGAGCGTTGCGGGCTGCGTGCCGAGCGAAGAGGCTAACGCCGTAGAGGATCGATGCGGCGTGTTCGTCGCGGCGAGCGGCGATGACGCCAGAGCGGGGACGAAGGAAGAGCCTGTCAAGACGCTGAGCGAGGCGATCGCGCGGGCAGCGGACAAGGGGGGCGGAGTGTATGCGTGCGCGGAGAAGTTCGCCGAGGCGATCGACGTGCCCGCCGGCGTGATGATCTTCGGCGGGCTGGACTGTGCGAACGGATGGCGATGGATCGGTGAAGAGAAGAAGACGATCGTCGCGCCCGGCGTCGAGGCGATCCCGCTGACGCTGGCGCGCGGCGAGGGCACGACGCGCATCGAGGATGTCGAGGCGGTCGCGCCCGACGCGCAGGCGAAGGGGGGCTCATCGATCGCGGTCCTCGCTTACGGTTCCACCGCGGAGCTGGAGCGCTGCGCGCTCGTCGCGGGCAACGCGGCGGACGGGGCGGACGGCGACAACGCGCCGAGCGAGGCACCCGAGCGCGCGCCGAGCGGCAGCAACGGCGTCGATGCATGCAGCGACCTCGACGGCACGGAAGGGCCTGACGCGACGCTGTCGGGTGGCGCGCAAGTGGTCAACGAGTGCGGGGTGGAGCTGTCCATCGGCGGCAGCGGCGGCGATGGCAACATCAACAACGGAGCCGGTGGCGTTGCAGGCCAGACCGGCGTCGAGGGACAGGCTGGCGCCGGCGAGCCGCCGTCGATGAACGAGAGCTGGAGCTGCGGCGCCATCCCGAATGATCCGACCAAGGGTGGCGGCAGCGCCGGTGCCAACGGCAGCTCCGGCCCCGCCGGCGCCGGCGCCAGCGGCCTCGGCACGCTGAGCGCCACCGGCTACATCGGTGTGCCCGGCGAAGACGGCACACCCGGCAAGCCCGGACAGGGCGGCGGAGGCGGCGGCGGCGCCAAGGGCGGCCTAGTCTGTGCTGGCGGCATCTCAGGCGCGGGCGCCAGCGGCGGCAGCGGTGGAGCCGGCGGTTGCGGTGGCCTGCCCGGACTGGGCGGCCGCCCAGGCGGCGCGAGCATCGCCCTCGCCAGTGTCGACGCCAACGTCACCCTCATCGACTGCACCCTCACCGCCGGACACGGAGGCAACGGTGGCAAGGGGGGCAACCTCCAGCCGGGGGCGTCTGGTGGCTTGGGTGGCCAAGGTGGCGTCGGCTTTGGTGGCTCCAGCGACGGCTGCGCCGGTGGCCAAGGTGGCAAGGGCGGCAACGGCGGACCTGGCGGCGGCGGCCTCGGCGGCCCCTCGATCGCGATCGCGTTCCGCGGTGGGTCGGTGAAGCAGGAAGGCAAGACGACGCTCGCGCCCAGTGCCCCAGGCAAAGGTGGCCTCGGCGGGAGCAACAACGCGGCGATGAACGCTGGAGCTGATGGGGTCGCAGCCGCGGAGCAAGAGCTTCCGTGAGCGCTCTCAGGTGAGGTGATACCAGGCGCCGTGTAGAGCGACGCCGCTGTCGCGGCGTGATGCGGCGTGGAAGCGAAGCGAAGGTGCGCGCGAGCAGATCGCGCGCGGCGGGTGAGCGAGGCGAGACGATGCCCCGCCATGGCGCGGAGCAGAGCGGTGACGTGCGCATGGATCGATGCGAGCGCGGCACGCGTAGGGACGAGGTGCGCCTGCGGCAGGACGCGGTGTGTCCACGGCAAAGCGTGGGACGAAAGAAGCGAAGGGACGGATAAGCAGCGAGACGACGAGCAAGGCATCCACTCCCAGCCAGCGCGTCGGCAACGCGGCGCGCGTGGCGTACATCGCGGCCGGAGCTCTGGCCGTCGCAACGGTGGGGTACGTGCTGTGGCCGTCGAGAAAGCCGAACGGCTCGGCGCAGTCGGGCGCCTAGGTCGATGTGCGGAGCGGCCGCCTCGGCGTCGATGCGATGGGCGTGTGGTGAACGCGAGAGGTGACGCGATGAAGAAGCGACGGATGCGATGGGGAACACGGTGTGCGGCGCTGCTGCTCACCGCCGCTGGTTGTGAGGGCTGCTGGAGCCACATTGCCGATGACTGCGAGCAGATGCTGACGTGCCCGCACTTCCTGCCCGACGGGGAAGGCGGCGACACGCCGCCGGATTGCGTTCCAAGCGCGGGCGGCGACGCGGTAGACGATGCGTGCGGCGTGTTCGTGGCGACGGGAGGCGACAACGCCAGCGACGGGGCGAAGGACGCGCCGGTGAAGACGCTCGCCGCAGCGCTCGCTCTGGCCGAGCAGAACGGGACGCGGCGCGTGTACGTGTGCGCGGAGACGTTCAAGGAAGTGGTGGAAGTCAAGAGCGGAGTGACGATCTACGGCGGGCTCGACTGCACGGCGGGGTGGAGCTTCAGCCCGGAGGCGCGGAGCGCGATCGAGGGGCCCGCGGACGAGATCGGGCTCACGCTGGCGGAGGGCGCGAGCGGGGCCAAGGTGCGGAGCTTCGCGGTGCGCGCGGCGAGCGCGACCGTGGCGGGCGGGTCATCGATCGGCGTGGCCGTGGCGGACGTGGAGGCGAAGCTTTCGCAGGTGGACGTGATCGCGGGTGACGGGATGGACGGCGCGAAGGGCGAGACGCCGGCGGAGGCACCGCAGGCGGGAGCGCCGGCGGGGGCGGTGTCGAACGCGTGCGACTTGGTCTTCGGCGGCGAGGCCGGCGTGACGACGTGCGAGGACGGCGAGACGCGCGGCGGCCCGGGCGGGCGCGGAGGAAGCCCGGGGATCGATGAGGGGAATGGGCAACGCGGGGAGGATGGCGCGCCGTTACCGGAGGAGAACCCGAACAACAGGGGGCTCGGTGGCATCGGTCAGACCGATGCGGCTGGCGAGTGCGAGGCCGGCGAGAACGGCAAGAGCGGCGATCCCGGCGTCGCAGGTGACGCGGGCACCGCTACGGTGCTGACACTGGACGGCATCACCGGCGGTGACGGCGACGACGGCACAAACGGGAAGAAAGGTCAAGGGGGAGGTGGTGGCGGCGGCGCGAAGGCGGGGCTGTTCTGCCCCGCCGGCGCCAGCACCGTCGAGGGCCCCGGCGCCAGCGGCGGCGGGGGCGGCGCCGGCGGGTGCGGTGGGAAAGGAGGAGGCGGCGGCAAGGCCGGCGGCTCGAGCATCGGGATCCTCAGCCTGGGCACGAAGCTGGTGCTCATCGACGTGACCGTCGCCGTGGGCAAGGCCGGCAAGGGCGGAGATGGTGCTGACGGGCAGAACGGGGCCAACGGCGGCGCCGGAGCTTCCGGTGGAACGGCATCGGAGAAGCCCCCCTCCATCCCCGGCTGCGACGGCGGTCGAGGCGGCCGAGGCGGAGCCGGCGGACCCGGCGCCGGAGGCCGGGGCGGCCACGCCGTGGGCATCGCCTATGCCGCGACACCGAGCGAGGCGCCGGCGGTGCAGTTCACCCCGGGCACAGCCGGCAACGGCGGCAGCATCGCGCCCGGCGGCCCGCCGAAGAGCGCCGGCGCGCCGGGGAGCGCCGGGAGCTGCTGGGACTTCGCCACCGGCAAGAGCTGCGGGCAGTGAGCGCCATCATGTTTTTTCGTGACGATTTCACGAGGCCCGGCGTAAGGCAGCGCAGCGCCAGAGATGTCGTCGGGACAGCGGTTGGCGAGCAGCGGCATCAGCGGCAGGATGGGTGCCCTCAGCTCGAGAGGTGCGCCCATGTCGAAGCGTCGATGGTTCAGCAGCAACGGCATGCATCGCTCGGGAAACGTGATCCACGTCAGCCCGACGCTGATGTGGGAGCTGTCGTGGGTGCGGAAGATGGGCCTCGAGGACATCGACTGGGACCCGGCGCGCTACTGCGTTTGCTGCAGAGCGGAGCGCGCCGCCCTCGGAGAGGCCGTCGAGGAACTCGCGCCGCCCTCGAAAGCGCGGCCCAACCTCTTCGTGCGGGACGATGGCGAGCACGCCACGCCGTCCTGTGGCCCGCCACGGAGCCCCAGCGGAAGCGGCGGCATGCCGCGGCACCTGAAGCTCGTGCGACCGCCGCGGCCCGAGCGCAACGAGACCTGATCGAGGGGCGCCGCCGTAGAGGCCCCCCTTTAAGGCAGCACGCGAGCGCTGCGAGCACGGCTCGCGTGCGCTGACGACCCGCGGCAGCGCCGGGCGCGCTGCCCCAGAAGAGGACCCGGCGCCCTGCCCTTGCAGCGCGCCTTGGCTCGGCTCGTCCTGAAGGCGAGCGCGCGAGGAGGACGATCGTGTATCCGCAGCTCGCCATTGAGGCGGCAGCGCAGTCGGACGTGGGGCGCCGCCTCAGCCACAACGAGGACAGCTTCGCAGCGCTGCCGTGCCTCGGGCTGTTCATGGTGGCCGATGGACTCGGGGGCAACGCGGCCGGCGAGGTCGCATCGCGCATGGCCATCGAGGTGGTCAAGAGCTGCATCGAGGAGGATGAAGATCTCGAGGACACGTGGCCCTACGGCGCAGCGAGGCCGAACAACCGGAATGAGGTGCGCCTGGTGATGAGCGTACGGCGCGCCAACCGGGCAATCTACGAGGCGAGCCAGCAAGAGGACGAGATGCGCGGCATGGCGACGACCTTCGCGGGCGTGCTGCTGGGGCCCGGCATGGCCTACATCGCGCACGTGGGCGACTCGCGCGTCTACCGGATGCGCGGCGGCAAGCTGGAGCGGCTGACGCGGGATCACACGCTGATGGAGGAGCTGCTGCGCGACGGCGACGGCGCGCTCGCGGCGCTCGAGGCGCTGAGCGACCGGGCCAACGCGGTGACGCGGGCACTCGGATGCGACGAGAGCGTCGCGATCGAGTCGCGGGTGGAAGCGACAGCGCCGGGAGACATCTTCCTCGTCTGCTCGGACGGGCTTTGGGGGCCGGTGCCGGAGGGGCAGATCGCCGGCGTGCTCGAGGCGCATCGCGACCTGGGCCTGGCGGCGAGCTTGCTCGTCGATCTGGCCAACGAGCACGGCGGGCCGGACAACGTCACGTGTGTGCTGGCGCGCCTCGGAGGTGGGTGACGTGCGCGACTGCGACGATGCTGCGGCTGGAGCTCTCGCTCGCGTGGACGACCGAGACGCCGGCGACGGACGCACCCCTCCCGTCCCGCGCGGAGCGCGGGACTTGGGAGGGGCGGACCGCGCGCAGGCCCGAAGGGCCGAGCACGGGCCGGGGGTGGGCATCTGTCGTTGCCGTGGTCCTCTGTTCGACGCCCTCGAAGGACAGATCCGGAGTCGTTCAGATACGGAGTCGCGCGGAGCCGCAGTCAGCATAGGCCGACACGCCACACGGCGGGACTCGCTCCTCGCTCGCCGGAGCGCCGTCGCGCTACCCCGTCGCCGAGGCGCGACGCCCCACAAGGAACGCCGCAAGCGCCTCCGCCTTGGGCACGAGCGTCCCCACCTCGATGAGCTCGTCCTTCGTGTGAAAACCGCTGCCCCGCGGCCCGAGACCGTCGATGGACGGGATCCCGATCTCGGCCGTCGAGCTCGCGTCGGAGCCGCCGCCGATGAGCGGCGCCTCGGCGTCGCCGAGCCCCGCCGCCCGCGCGCAGGCCGCATACTCCCGGCAGAGCGCCGCGCTCGCCTCGGTCCGCACGAGCGGCGACCGCGCGACCTCGCCGTCCACGCGCACCGAGGTGCCAGGCACCTCGAGCGCCGCCTCGTGCGCCGCCGCGGCGAGCGCAGAGAGGGTCGCCTCGCCGTCCGCAAGGCTCACGAAGCGGAAATCGACCGCCGCCTCAGCCGCGTCGGGCACCGTGTTCCTCCCCTGCCCGCCGCTCACCTTGCCGACGTTGACCGTGACCCCCCGCGCGTAATCGGTGAGCCGCTGCGCCCAGTCGATGAAGCGGGCGAGCGCCCAGATGGCGTTCGCGCCCTGCTCGTGCGCGTTGCCGGCGTGCGCCGCCTTGCCCGTCGCCCGCACCGTCGCCCCCCCCGTGCCCCTGCGCGCGGTGATGATCCTGTCGCCCTCGCGCCCCGCCTCGAACACGAGCGCGCACGCCGCGCCCGCGAGCTCGCGCTGCAGCAGCGGGCGCCCCTCGGGCGACCCGACCTCCTCGTCCGACACGATCGCGAGCCGCACCGGGATCTCCGCAAGCGCGCCGATCCGCTCGAGCGCCCGGAGCGCCTCGATCGCCACCACGAGCCCGCCCTTCATGTCGAGCACGCCGGGCCCGCGCGCGAGATCGCCGTCCAGGCGGAAGCCCTCGAAGACGCCCGGCGGAAACACCGTGTCGAGGTGCCCGACGAGGGCGACGTGCCCCGCCGGCGACGCCTTCGCCGCCTCGCTCTCCACCACCCAGTGCGCCGCGAACCGCGCGCTCGGGAACCGGCGCACCGACAGGCCGGGGATCGTCGCGAGCTCGTCGGCGAGGACCTCGCCCACCGCATCGCCGCCGCGCGGGTTGTCCGTGAACGAGTTGAGGTTCACCAGCCGCTCGAGGAGCGCGAGCATCGGCGCCGTGCGGCTGGACAGCGCCTGTCGGAGGGCCTGGATCACCGCGCCAGCATGCCACGGAAGCCCGGGCGCCGCCGCGCCGCGGAAGCGCGGGCGCCGCAGCGCCGCGGAAGCCCGCGCGCGGGGAGCGCGGGCGCGCGGGGGCCCGGCGGCCTCTGCCCTGCCCGCTGCAGAAGTGATACGTGTCCGCCCATGAACCGTCCCAGAGCAACGCGGAGGCACCCGTGACAGCGTCGGAAGGCCCGCTCGTCATCAAGCTCGGCGGCGAGGTCGTGGGCAGCCCGGCCCTCGCCGTCCTCGCCAGCGATCTCGCGGCGCTCACCCGCGCCGGCGCGCGCGCGGTCGTCGTCCACGGCGGCGGCGCGCAGGCGACCCGGCTGCAGGAGCGCCTCGGCATCCCCGTCCGGCAGGTCGCCGGCCAGCGCGTCACCGACGCGGACACGCTCGACGTCATGAAGATGGTCGTCGCCGGCAAGCTCAACGTCGACCTCTGCGCCGCGCTCCTCGCCGCGGGCGCGCGGCCCGTCGGGCTCCACGGCGCGAGCGGGCCCGCCCTCTCGGCGATCAAGCGTCCGCCCCAGGTCTACCGCAGCGCCGGCCCCGATCCGGTGGACCTCGGCCTCGTCGGCGACATCACGGGCGTCGACCGCGGGCTCCTCGAGCTGCTCGGGCGCGGCGGCTACGTGCCCGTGCTCGCCTGCCTCGGCGCCGGCGCGGACGGGCAGGTCTACAACATCAACGCCGACACGGTCGCCAACCGCGTCGCCATCGAGCTCGGCGCCGCGGGGCTCTTCCTCGTGAGCGACGTGCCGGGCGTGCTGCGCGACGTCTCGGACCCCGCCTCGCGCATCCCGAGCCTCACCGTCGCCGAGGGGCGCGCGCTCATCGCGAGCGGCGCCGTCACGCGCGGGATGATCCCGAAGCTCGAGGAGTCGTTCGCCGCGCTCGCGGAGGGGGTCCGCCGCATCCACATCCTGGGGCGGCTCCGCCCGGGCGATCTCGAGCGCGAGGCGAGCGCGCCCGGATCGATCGGCACCGTGCTCGTCCCCTGAGGACCGCGGCCGGCCTCGCCCCGACCGGCCGCGCGCCGTATGCTCCTGCCCATCCTCGATGATGGACGCCGTCCGCTCCGCGATCTCGTTCGTGCAGGCGCATCGCGGGCAGATCGCGATCGGGGTGGGCGTGTGCGCCGCCAGCTTCGTCGCGGGCACGGCGCTCGTCGCGTTCGTGCTCGTCCGTCTGCCCGAGGACTACCTGCAGAAGCAGGAGGACGAGCCGTTCCTGCCAGGGCGCCCCGCCTGGATGCGCGTGTCGGCGCGCGTCGGGAAGAACCTGCTCGGCGTCGTCGCCGTGGCGCTCGGGATCCTGCTCTCGCTGCCCGGCGTTCCGGGCCCGGGCGCGCTGGTGATCCTGATCGGCGTGATGCTCCTCGACATCCCTGGCAAGCGGCGGCTGGAGCGGCGGTTCCTCGGGGCGCCGAAGATGCGGTCGGTCGCCGATCGCGTGCGCGCCCGCTTCGGCCGCCCGCCGCTGCGCGTTCAGCCGGACTCCCGCCGCTCCTCGCCCGGCAAGGCCTGAGCGCTCGCTTCGCCCGGCGAGCCCTGGGCGGCGTCCGGCAGGCCCGCGGCGGCCGGCAGGACCGCGGCGGCCGGCAGGCCCGGAGCGGCCGCCTCGACCGGCGCGCCTTGGGCGCCGGCGGCCGCCGTCGCGGCCGCCGGCCCGCCCCGACGGGCTCCCGCGCGCAGCCGGAGATGCCAGGCGAAGAGCGCCGCCGCGAGCGCGAGCGCGAGCGCCGCCGAGACCCACTCGCGCGGCGCGAGCAGGAGGCAGCCGGCCAGGAAGGCGCAGGCCGCGAGCGCAAGGCGCTCTTCCGCGTCGGGCATCGGGGGCACCTCCCTCCCCGTTACCGCCCCGCGCCGCGCGCATCAAGCACGCCGCGCCGCCGCCGCGCGAGCCCCGCGCATCGAGCGCGCCGCGCGAGGCGACCAGGGCCCCGGCGCGCCCGCGCGTCGCGACCTTGGTCGCCTCGTGCGGCGCCCGCGCGGTTGCGGTAGGTAGGAACCGACAGCGGCGAGCGCTCCGCTCGCGCAGCACCGACCTCGACGCCTTATGAACGCAAACGACGATCGCGACGAGCGCGGGCCCGAGGGCGCGCTCCGGGACGAGGACCCCAGCGGGAGCCACGCGGCCGGCCGGAAGGCCGCCGCCGAGGGGAGCTCCGGCGCAGGCGAGGGCGCGCCCACGGGCAGCGCCGCGCGCGACGAGGAGCAGGGCGGCGCCGCGGCGGACGGCGGCGCCGCGGCGGACGACGGCGCCGCGGCCGACGACGGCGCCGCGGCGGACGACGACGACGCCGAGGGCGAGCCGGAGGCGGCTCCCCCGCCGCGCGGGCCATCGATGTGGGACATCCTCCGGGACAGCTTCTTCACGTTCGATCGGCGGACGCTCGGCTTCACGCGCATCCTGCTCGGCTTCTTCCTGATCGGCGACCTGTTCCGCCGCACGTGGGCGTGGAACGACATGTTCGCGGACATCGGCGTCCTGCCGAACCACGTGAACCTCTGGCGCCCGCAGGGCAGCGGGAACTTCTCGCTCGTCAACGCCTTCTCCACGCCGGGCGAGCTCGCGGTCCTCTGGGTCGTGATCTTCGCGACCTACGTCTGCCTGCTCATCGGCTGGAAGACGAAGCTCATGCAGGTGCTCTCGCTCGTGTTCGTCACGAGCATGAACGGGCGCGTCCTGCTCATCGAGAACGGCGGCTACGTCGTCCACAACCTGCTCCTGCTCTGGACGTGCTTCCTGCCGCTGGGCGATCGCTTCTCGCTCGACGCGCTCCTCGCGTCGATGAAGCGGAGCCGCGAGCGGACCGCCGACGATCTCAACGACCGCACCGCCGTCGACGACCCGCTCAAGCCGAACGACTTCGTGACCCTCGTCGGGCCCATCCTGCTGATCCAGATCGCGGCGATCTACTTCTTCAACGTGGTGCACAAGACCGGCCCCGCCTGGAAGAACGGGACCGCGATCCACTACGTGCTCTACGTCGACCGGATGGTGACGCCGATCGTGGCGGACATCCGCGACTACGCGCCGAACTTCCTCATCCTGTTCATGACGAAGATGGTGATCGCGTTCGAGGCGGCCATGCCGGTGTGCCTCCTCTCGCCGCTCGGCCGCGTGTGGGCCCGGCGGCTCGCGCTCGTGATGATGAACGTGCTCCACGTCGGCTTCGGCACGACGTTCGTGCTGGGGCCGTTCGCGTGGGCGCTCTGCGTGTTCTCGACGCTCCTCTTCGGCCGCGAGGACTGGGAGATCGCCGCGCGCACGATGCGGCGCGCGCACCGGGCCCGCGTCGTGCTGTTCGACCCGCGGTCGCCGGGCGCCGTCCTCGCCTGCCGCGTGCTGAAGCGGATGGACCGGTTCGGGCTGCTGACGTTCGAGGCGTCGAGCTCCGCGGCGCACGGGCTCGCGGCGCGTCGCCCCGACGGCAACGGGGTCGAGGGCGCCCTGGCGCTCGCGGACCTCGTCGCGGCGATCCCGCTCGGCCCCGCGGTCGCGTGGGCGCTCCGCCTGCCGCTCGTGCGCGACGCGGTCACGGCGGCGATGGCGGCGGCGCACCGCCGCAGCCTGGGCCGGGCGCTCGGCGTGCGGGTCCCGGAGCGCTCGGAGGTCGCGCCCCCGCCGGCGCCGCTCCGGCTCGCCGGCCGGAAGGGGCTCGTCGCGCTGCGCGAGATCGGCGCGCTCGTGATGTTCGTCGGCGCCGTGAACCAGGCGGCGGTCGAGCTCTGGGTCATCAAGAACCGCTGGAAGGTGCCGCACCCCGAGGAGACGCGCGTCCTCGCGCAGAAGCTCCGGTTCCTTCAGGGCTGGTTCATGTTCTCGCCCAACCCGGTGATGGACGACGGGACGATCGTGGTCGACGCCGTCACGGTCGACGGCCGCCACATCGATCCTTTCACGGGCAAGCCGCCGAACTTCGACCTCCTGAACGCGAAGAGCTTCGCGTACACCCAGATCTGGTGCGACTACTTCGCCCGCATCAAGCTGCCGGCGAACACCTCGTACCGCGACGCGATGAAGGAGTACATGTACCGCTACCCCGAGCGCACGGGGCGGCCCGAGGACGCGATCGTCTCGGGGGACGTGTACTGGGTGAAGGACTGGAACCCGAAGTGGGGGAGCACCCAGAGCTACGGGGAGGAGCGCGAGCGGCTCTTCTCCTTCCAGAACCCGAAGGCCCAGGCGCGCGCGCAGGCCGAGCCGCCCGGCGAGCCCGCGCAGACGGACCAGAGCCCGGCCAACTAGGCGTCGCTCGCGGCGCAGGCCCCGCGAGGGCTGCGCGAGAGGTGGTGCCGAGCTCCCCCGCCGAGGGCCTCCCCTCCTCCCGGAACCAGAAACGAGCCCGGACGACGAGGAGGAAGAGGCCGGAGAAGGCACACGGGGTCGCCGCTCAGGCAAGGTGCGGCGACCCCGGACAGAAAACCGCTTTCTTCGCTTGACAGCCGCGCCCAGGCGGGTAGAGTCCGCGCTCTCGAAAGCGAGGGCCTGTAGCTCAGTTGGGAGAGCGCTAGAATCGCACTCTAGAGGTCGCAGGTTCGATCCCTGTCAGGTCCACCCTCGAATTCGCTCGATTCTCTTTCTTAACAGTTCTTCTTTCCACCCTCGGTACCGTCGCTAGCGGGCGCGCACCGAGCTTGCGCCGCAGTTGGCTCCACGGCACCGCGCTGCGCCGTCCTCACGCACGGCGGCGTGCCTCTCGGCCGCCGCAGGACGCATCTCGCTCGCCGCGGCGTACTTCGGTCACCGCGGAGCGCTCCCGCGCGCTGCTTGCCGCGCTCGCCGCGGCGTGCCGAGCGCACCGCGAGAGCGCTGCGGCTGGCCCATCCGAGGCGCCGAGCTCGCCCGACCCGAGGTCGATCGCGCGGCCGCGCGCGGACGGTGTCGCGACAACACGGGGGCACGGCGGGCGGACCATCGATGTGCTCGCCCGCGCCTCCGTGTCCCCTGCCCCGCCGCGGCACCGGGCGGGGCAGCGCGCTCAGTCCTCGATCGGCTCGAAGTCCGCCTTGGTCGCGCCGCACTCCGGGCAAGCCCAGCTGTCGGGCAGGTGCTCGAACAAAGTCCCCGGCGCAATGCCGCTGTCGGGGTCGCCGACCGCCGGGTCGTAGATGAAATCGCAGACCAGGCACCGATATTTCTTCATCCGTGGTTCTCCTCAGGGGCTTGGCGAGCCGCGCACGACGCTACCACAAGGGCTATCGCCCCGGAGATGAACCTGGCGCGCCGCGCCGCGCCGTGCCGCGCGGCGCGACGGCCGGCCCAGCAGCGCTCCGTTCTGCGTCCTGCGTCTTCCGCGCGCGGACGCGGCGGCGATCCGCCTCAGGGAGGCGCCGGAGCGCCGCGCACGGCGAGCTGCTTCTTGCGCAGCATGCGCGCGATCGGCCGGTAGACGAGCCGGAGCAGCCAGCGGGGGCAGAGGGCGCCGAGGTAGACGACGAACCACGCCACCACCCCGGGCACGACGAGCGCGCGGCCCCGGTCCACCGCGCGGACGAGGGAGCGCGCGCAGCGCTCCGGGGAGATCGACAGGAGCAGAGGGGGCTCGAGGCCGGTGAAATTGCCGGCCATCTCCGTGAACTCGGTCTGCACCGGCCCGGGACAGACCTGCGTCACCCGCACGCCGGTGCCGGCCAGATCGAGGCGGAGGCCCTCGGTAAAGCTCGTGACGAAGTGCTTCGTGCCGATGTACGCGGCCATCCCCGGCCCGAACGTGAGCCCGAAGCCGGAGCTCACGTTCGCGATCACGCCGCGCCCGCGCGACACCATCGGGCCGACGAGCCGGTGCGTGAGGTACGCGAGGCTCGTCACGTTCAGCGCGATCATCTGCTCGGTGCGCGACCACGCCGAGAGGTCGAACAGGCTGAGATCGCCGAAGCCGGCGTTGTTGACGAGGACGTCGACCCCCCCGACCTCGGCCGCGACGGCGAGGAGCATCGCGTCGACCGCCGCCCGATCGGTGACGTCGCAGCCGAAGACGAGCACGGCGAGCCCCGGACGCGCCGCGGCGAGCTCGGCGCGCAGCGCCTCCAGGCGATCCCTGCGGCGCGCCACCAGCACGAGCGCCCGGGCGCGGCCGGCGACCTCGCGCGCCAGCGCGCGGCCGATGCCCGACGACGCGCCGGTGATGAGCACGACCCCGCTGTCGATCGGCGATTGCACGGCCGCAAGGGTTGCCCAGCGCGCCCGGGCCGCGCAAGGGCCCCGAGGCCGAGCGCCGTCGCCACCTCCCCCGGATCGCCCGCCGCGGCCCGCGTCCGCTGCGCCGCGCCGGCGAGCGCGCCCCGCGATCGCCTGGATAAATCGGATGAAACGGAAAATGCGCACCTCGGGGGGAGATGGACGCGAAGGCAGCACCTCAGCGCCCATTGCGCTACCCTCGAGACCAGGAGTCGCAACCTGGCCGTAACACGCACCGCGTCGCCGGGCGCCCCGCGCGACCGCGCAGCGCGCCTCGGCCGACGGTCGCGGCGGCGGCGCGGCTGAGGCGCGCGTTGACGTGGCAGGCGGCTCTATCTACCGTGGACTTCGTCCTCACGAGCCAGGAGACATCATGCGTTCGCCCTCATCTCTCGTCTGTGTGCTCCTCGTCGCCGCCGGCCTCGGCGCCTGCGAACGATCCGCGGAGTACGAGTATCAGGCCCCCCCGGCCTCGACCACGGCAAAGCCCTCGACGACGGGCGACGTGAAGCCGCTCGTCTTCAATCCGGACGACGTCAAGTCCTTCAAGGTCCTGCCCGCCAAATTCGAGTACGACAAGAACCCGATCACCGATGAGAAGGTGACCCTGGGCAGGATGCTCTGGTACGAGACGCGCCTCTCGAAGAACCACGATATCTCCTGCAACTCGTGTCATGACCTGTCCAACTACGGCGTGGACAACAAAAACTTCTCCTCCGGGCACAAGGGCCAGCTGGGCGGCCGCAACTCGCCGTCGGCCTACAACGCGGGCCACCACATCGCCCAGTTCTGGGACGGCCGCGCGGCCACCCTCGAGGACCAGGCCAAGGGGCCTATCCTGAACCCCGTCGAGATGGCCATGCCCGACGAGAAGCGGGTCATCACGACGCTCAAGTCGATCCCCGAGTACGTGAAGCTCTTCAAGTCGGCCTTCCCCGACGACAAGGAGCCGATCACCTACGACAACATGGCCAAGGCGATCGGCGCGTTCGAGCGCGGCCTGGTCACGCCGTCGCGCTTCGACAAGTACCTCGACGGCGACGACAAGGCCCTCACCGCCGAGGAGAAGGCCGGGTTCCACAAGTTCATCTCGCTCGGCTGCCCGACCTGCCACACGGGCGTCGCCGTCGGCGGCTCGACGTTCCAGAAGCTCGGCCTCGTGAAGGAGTATGCCGGCCTCAAGGACAACGGGCGCTTCGATGCCACGAAGGACGAGAAGGACAAGTTCTTCTTCCGCGTCCCGAGCCTCAGGAACATCGAGAAGACCTTCCCCTATTTCCACGACGGCTCGATCGCGACGCTCGACGAGACCGTGACCAAGATGGCGTGGCACCAGCTCGGCGTGGAGGCCAAGCCCGAGGAGGTGAAGGCGATCGTCTCGTTCCTCAAGGCGCTCACCGGCGAGCTCCCGACCGAGTACATCAAGAAGCCCGAGCTGCCTCCGAGCACGCCCGCGACGCCCAAGGCCGACCCGTCGTGAGCGGCGCGCCGATCCGATAGCGCCGACCGGGCCGATCGGGTCAGCTCCGCCCCCTCGGATGAGCACGGGCGCCGGCGACGAGGGGCGATCCGCGCCCGCTCCTGAGAACGGAGCGGGCGCCTCCGCGGACGGCGCTCCCGAGGCGCGCGAGGGGCGCACCGCGCGGGCGCTCGTCGTCGTGCGCGAGCGCTTCGACGGCGTGTGCGTCGCCTTCGCCGTCGCGGCGCCCGACGCCGCGAGCTTCGGCCGCGACGAGGACGTCCTCACGTGAGTGCTCGTGCCGAGCCTCGGCCACGCGTTCCACGTCGAGGCTGGCGAGCCGATCGCGCCGGCGATCCGGCACGAGGTGCGCCGGCTGCTCGCCTCGCGGGCGCTGTCGACGTGAGAGCACCTGGGGCTCCTGCCCGGGAGCGCGCACCGCCTGGAGGTCGAGCGAGGGCGCGGCCGATCGCCTGATCCGCGGGACCGACGGCGCGGGCGGCCTGCTCACGCAGCGCGTGCGCGAGCGGCCGTCCTGCGTGCTCCTGCTCGACGAGATCGAGAAGGCCCACCGGGCCGTGTTCGACCTCTTGCCTGCCTGACGGCGCAGCGCATGAGTCGGCGTCGCGAGCTCTCCTAGGCGGGCCATTCACCTTTACGGGCATCACCACTCGTTCGTTCGGGAATCCGCCGCTGCCTTCACCGATTTTTCCGATAAAAATCGCTCGCTACCTCCACGATTTCTCGTGCAGCGCTCCGTAGACCAATGCATGAGCCGCGCTGGCCGCGCGTCGCGCACACCAGTGCGTGCGATGGCCTGCATCGAGAGGGGATGTTGGTCCCATGCGCGAACGCTCCGACCAGTTCATCAAGAGTCTGCTGCGCGACGCGCTCCGGCGCATGGCGGAGTCGGACACCGAGGTCGAGGTCGCCGCGGCCACCCAGCGGATCGACGTCTGGTGTGTGCCCGATCCGGCGCGCGAGGCGGTGCGGCGCGAGCTTGGAGTGCTGGGCGAGCTGGCGGCCGGGCCATGTATGTTCGAGGTCTTCCGCAACACCCCGGGCCTGCGGCACATGCGCGATTGCCTGCGCAAGCAGCTCGCGTGGCATCACGAGCTCGAGCGGCGGGCGCGGACCGCGCCCGATCGGATCGAGGCCCCGCCGGCATCTCGCAACGAGGTGCCTTTCCCGTGGCTCATCGTCGTCAGCACGGGACGGCCCGAGACGGTGCTCGACGGATACGGCTGCCAGGCGCTGAGCCCGGGTGTGTACGGTCCGGCGCCGGCGCTGCACGTGCGCGTCGTGGTGCTCTCCGAGCTGCCGCGCACGCGCAGCACGCTCATCCTGCGGCTGATGGGTGCACGCTGGGTGCTGCGCGAGGCGCTGCAGGACCTGATGGCGCTGCCGGAGGACGCCTGGGAGCGGAGCGTCGCCCTGCCGCTTTTGGTACACTTCGGCTACGAGATCCCCGGGCAGCTCCCGGAAGACGTGGAGGATGACGTCATCATGGAGATCCAGGAGTGGTTCAAGAGCTACCAGGCGGAGCAGCGGCAGCTCGGCCTGGACGAGGGCAAGCGGCTCGGCCTGGACGAGGGCAAGCGGCTGGCGCTGACGCGGCTGTTCGAGAAGCGGCTCGGCAGGGCGATGACGGACGACGAGCGCAGCACCCTGGCCGAGAGGTTGGCGCGGCTCGGGGAAGAGCGTCTGGATGAGGTGGTCTTGACCCTGGACGGCGAGACCCTCGCGGCATGGCTCGCGAACCCAGAGGGGCGCTGACGCTCCGCCGCCTTCGGAAGAACGCCTCCGCGGTGGCCGGTTGCGCAGCCCGCTGCACTCGCCGCCGTGCACTTCACGATCCCGCTCTTCGAACGCCGCACCACGAACGCCGAGGGCGTGACGCTCGGTCTTGGCCCGAGCACGCGATCGCGGGCGGGGCTTCGCCGACGCGTCGCTCGCGGGGAGCCTGTCGCAGGCGCTCGCGCCGCTGTGGCTGCTCCGGATGAGCCGGGAAGACGCGGCGTGAGCGTGGCGTGACGCGCAGCGCCCGCGGGGCCCGCCCGCCGGCGGCGAGCCCCGCGGGCATCCGCCCGCACGCGTCCGCCCGCCGGCGGCGAGCCCGCCGGCGTCCGCCGACGTGGCGCGACCGCGCTCGTCGCGCCCACCGGGCGCGCCCACCGAGCGCGCCCAGCGAGACTGATTCGACATCCGTCGAAACAGATTGACCAGGCGCGGGCGCTCGCTATTCTGATTCGATGGTTGTCGAACCAGATCCTGCGGGGCCCACGCCGGGCGCTGCGGGCGCCCTGAGCGTCGAGGAGCGCATCGGCGTGCTCAAGGCGCTCGCCGACGCCTCGCGGCTCCAGGTAGTGAGCGCCCTGATCGAGCGGCCTCACTGCGCCGAGGAGCTGGCCGAGCGGCTGGGGCGCGCGCCGTCCACCGTGTCGTTCCACCTGCGGAAGCTCGACGAGGCGGGCCTCGTGACGAAGCGCAAGACCCAGTATTACCTGGTCTATGCCCTGCGCGCCGATCTGCTCGATCTGCGGCTGAGGGAGCTCGCCGCGCTGCCGCGCGCCGAGGGCGACCCGGAGCAGCGCCGCGTGGAGCGATCGCGGAACAAGGTGACGCGCGCCTACTTCCGCGACGGCGCGCTGGTCCAGCTGCCGAAGCAATGGCGCAAGCGGCGCATCGTGCTCGAGCAGTTCGTCGGCAAGTTCCAGGCGGGCCGGCGCTACCGCGAGCGCGAGGTGAACGAGATCATCCAGACCCTGTATCCCGACCACTGCACCATCCGGCGCCTGCTCGTGGACGAGGGGTACATGGCGCGCGACGGCCAGCGCTACTGGCTGATCGAGCAGGAAGCGAAGGCGCCCGAGACACGGAGCGAGGCCCCGGAGCCGGGGAAGGAACCCCCCGCGACCGGCAAGCCCATCCAGGGAGCGAGCAGGATGGAAACGCGCAAGGAGCTGAAGCGGAAGTACCTCGAGACCCCCAAGCAGGCGGGCATCTTCCAGGTGAAGAACACGGTGAACGGCAAGGTCTTGCTCGGCAGCAGCACGAACCTCCACGGGCCGCTCAACAAGCACCGTTTCATGCTGTCGCTCGGCGCTCACACGAACCAGGAGCTCCAGCGCGACTGGAAGGAGCACGGCGCCGAGGCCTTCACGTTCGAGGTGCTCGAGGTCGTGCAGACCAAGGACGATCCAAGCTTCTCGTTGACCGACGAGCTCACCTTGCTGGAGCAGATCTGGCTGGAGAAGCTGTCGCCGCTCCACCCGCGCGGCTACAACAGGGACACGAAGATCCGCGAGTGACGGCGGCCGCGGGCGCTTTCGGCCGCTCCCGCCGTGCTACGGTGACCGCGCCGGCTTCCCCGGGCGAAAGCGAGGGTCCTCGTGCTGTACATCCAGGAGAGCATCCATATCGAGGCGCCGATCGAGGTGGCGTGGGCGTGGATGAGCGATCTCGAGCGCCTCATGCAGGTGAACGAGTTCCACGTCGCGGTGCGCTTCGAGACCGACGTGCGCCGGGGCAAGGGGACGCGCGTGCTCATCGATCACTCGTTCTTCGGCAGCGCCCCTGAGGCGCGCGGCGCGCGGGTGACCCACTGGGAAGAGGGCGCGGGGATCGGCTGGGTCGAGACGGATCTCAAGGCGCCGAAGAGCGCCTTCCCGCACTCCTCGCAGTACCGGCTGAAGCCGCTGCCCGCCGGCGCCACGCTCGTCACGGACGAGCTGCGCGGCTCGCTCAACCTCCCCGTCCTGGGGCAGGTCGCCGACCGGCTGCTGCGGGACGTGTTCGCGTCGAGGATCGTCCGGCGCGAGTGCGCGACCCTGAAGGCGCGCATCGAGGAGTTCGCGGCCGGCTGGAAGGCCGGGAGAGCGGCGGCGTAGCGCTGCGGCTCAGAACCGGAACAGCGGGCGGCCGTAGGGCAGGAACGGCCAGGGGATGGCGGCGAGCACGAGGAGCAGCGAGAACAGGACGCCGAGCGCGATGCGCCGGTGCCGCACCGTGGGGTCCTCGGCCCGCTTCGCCCGGGCCGAGGCGACGTGGGCGACCGCCGCCGCCACGATCATGAGGAAGACGTGCTCGACGGCGAAGAAGCGCAGCGCGGCGACGGGCATCGCGGCCTTCAGCGCGGCCAGCGAGGTGGGCCGCAGCGGGCTGAGCACGACGTAGAGCAGGAGGCCGAGGAGGAGCTGGGCGTCGAGCGCGCCGACGAACGCGGCGCTCGCCTTGCGATCCGCCGGGGTCCACGGCTTCCGCTGGGTCCAGCCCTGGACCGATCGCACGAGCGAGAGGAGCCCGAGCAGCAGGACGGCCCAGCGCAGCCACGAGTGCACGACGAGGACGAACGAATAGATCATGGAGCCTGCTTTCCGGCCGCGGTGCCGGCCTCGATGATGTACTGCGCCACGTCGGCGAGGTCCGACTCGCGGACCCCGCGGAAGCTGGGCATCGGCGGGACGTCGGCGCGCTTGCGGCCCGGGGCCACGGCCCAGCGGACGATGCCCGCGGGATCGGTCGCGTAGAGGGCCGCCATCTCGCTGAGCGGCGGGCCGACCAGCTTGGCCGCGGGGGCGTGGCAGGACGCGCAGAGCGTCGAGAAGAGGGCCTTGCCCTTCGCGGCCTGGGGCGAGAGCGCGACCCCCTCGTCGGGAGCCGGCCCCTTGCACGCGGCCACGAGCAAGAGCAGGGCGGCGAGGATCGGCGACCGTGTCATGCGGCGAGCGGGAACATAGCGCGACCGCGCGCCGAAGGAACGCGACGTCGTGACGCAGGGCTCGCCGGGGCGCCGGGCGGCTGGCCAGCCCGGCGGCGCGGGCGACGGTCACTGCGGTTTGAACAGGTCCAGGATCCCCTGCCCGATCGCGGACGGGTCGGGCAGGGCCACCCCGGTCGGCTCGGTGCCCTCGAGGAACACCTCCTCGACGGCGTTCTCCTGGCCGGGCATCGCGAGCGCGCCCGTCTCCGGGTCGATGGGGAGGCGCACGATCCCGAGCGGCTCCGGGAAATCGGTCGCCGGCCGCCCCGCGTGCGCCTTGTCCATGAACGCGATGAACGCCGGCAGGGCGGCGCTGCTGCCCACCTCGCCGCCGCCGAGCGGCGTGGCGTCGTCGAAGCCGGTCCACACGGCGCACGCGATGTCGGTCGAGTAGCCGACGAACCAGGCGTCCTTCGCGTCGTTCGTCGTGCCCGTCTTGCCCGCGATCGGCCGGCGCAGCGAGAGCGCCTGCTTCGCCGTGCCGACCTTCACGACCGACGTGAGCAGGTCCGTCGTGACGTACGCCTCCGCCGCGGTCATCGCCGGCCGCGGCGGCGGGCGCGCCGGCAAGGGCAGCGCCTCGCCGCGCGGGCCCGTGATCTTCGTCACGAGGACGGGCTCCTGGACCACGCCGCCCGCCGCAAACGTCGCGTAGGCGCCCGCCATCTCGCGCGGCGTCACCTCGTAGGCGCCGAGCGCGAGCGACAGGTCGGCGCCGAGCTTCGACGCGATCCCGAGCTCGCGCGCCCACGCGACCACGGCCTCGGGGCCCACGTCCCGGAGCGCCGCCACCGCGGCGACGTTCACGCTGTGGGCGAGCGCCTCGCGCAGGCGCTTCGGGCTCTGCCCCTCGCTCTCGTCGTAGTTGCCGGGCTTGTAGCCCTCGAGCGCCGCCGGGTTCGTCTCGAGCATCGACGCGGCGGTGAGCTTCCGCGCGTGGATGCCGTAGCCGTAGACGATGGCCTTGAACGTCGACCCCGGCTGCCGGTGCGCGTGGCTCGCCCGATCGAGCCCGCCGCGCGCGCCCTCGTAGCCGCCGACGAGCGCGACGATCTCGCGCGTGCGCGCGTCGAGCGCGACGAGCGCGCCCTGCGGGCCGAGGTCGAGCCGCAGCTTGCCGGCCTCGGGCTCGCCCGCGAAGCGCACGCGCAGCACCTTGCCGACCTCGGCGAAGCGGCTCGGCGGGAGCCCGCGCGGGTTGTACCGGCGCTCGCTCCGCAGGTCGACGGTCCCCTGCCCCGCGCCCACGCGGATCGCGAGCGTGCCGCGCGCGTCGTCGGCGCCCGTCACCACGCCGAGGTAGGCGCGGTTCTGATCCCTGGGGGCGCCCTGGAACGGCGCCGGATCCCCCTTCTTTCGGACGAACGGCGCGACGAGGCCGTGGCGCGCGGCGTAGGCGTCGAGGTTCTGGCGCACGGCCGCGCGCGCCGCGGCCTGCATCTTCGGGTCGATCGACGTCACGACCGTGTAGCCGCCGTACCTGGCCTCGGGCCCGACCGCCTTGCGCAGCGCGCGCTCGGCCTCGGCGAGGACCTCGGGCGCGAGCTCGTCCGAGTGCTCCGGCTCGGGGGCGAGGCGGATCGGCTCGGCGAGGGCGGCGTCGACCTGGGCGGCCGGCACGAAGCGCTTCTCGCGCATCTGGCCGAGCACGAAGGCGCGGCGCTTCTCGGCGCGCTCCTTGTTCACGCGCGGCGAGTAGATGGAGGGCCCCTTCACGATGCCCGCGAGGAGCGCCGCCTCGGCGAGCGTCACCTGGCGGACGCTCTTGCCGAAGTAGAACCGCGCCGCCTCCTCGACCCCGTAGCGCCCGTGGCCGAAGTAGATGTGGTTCAGGTAAAGCTCGAGGATCTGATCCTTCGTGAGCTCCTGCTCGATGCGGCGGGCGAGGAGGAGCTCGCGCATCTTGCGGTCCAGCGTGCGCTCGTGCGTGAGCAGCACGTTCTTCACGACCTGCTGGGTGATCGTGCTGCCGCCCTGGCGCGCCTCCGCGGAGCGCAGGTTGACGAGCAGCGCGCGGAGCATGCCGAGGTAGTTGAGCCCGTCGTGCTTGTAGAACCTGGCGTCCTCGGCCGCGAGCGCCGCGAGGCTCATCACCGGCGGGATCTCGGTGACGGGCACGAGCGTCCGGCGCTCGACGAAGAGCTCGCCGAGCACCGTGCCGTCGCGCGCGAGGAACCGCGTCACCTGCGGCGGGTTGTAATTTTTCAGCTCCGCTGTGGTCGGCAGGTCGGCTTCGTAGCGCCGGACGACGAGGAAGAACGCGATCACCGCGGCGGCGAGGAGGCCGGCGAAGGCGATCGCGAGCCGCTTGCCCCAGCGGAGAAGCTGCGGCCGGAGCGGCGGCCTGGGACCGGCGCCACGGGGCTTCCGCTGGAGGATCCTGCCGAGCGCCGCGACGGCCGCGCGAAGCGCCGCGGCGACCCGCGCCGGCGGCGGACGCACGGCCGCGGGCAGCGACGGCGGCGGAGGCACGGCCAGGGGCGGCGACGGCGGCGGAGGCACGGCCGCGGGCGGCGACGGCGGTGTCGCAGGGCGCTGCGGCGACCAGAGCCGCGTCGGCGCGCGCTCGCTCGGCGTCGGATCGGAGCTCGCCGCGCCTGCGTCGTACGGCAGCGTGGGCTCCAGCGGCGCCGACGGGGCGCTCGGCCCTGGTCGGGGGCCTTGCGCCTCGGGCAGCACGGCGGGTCGTCGCGGGGGATCCGAGGCCATGCGTCAGCGCGCCGGAGCCCGCAGCGCGCTCGCGTCGCGGGTGAGGTGTTCCGGCCGAGCCACGGTATCACGGGCCCGCGCGCCGCGGACGCCCACGATCACTGGATGTTCCACTTGTAGCTCGTCCGCTTGCCCTCGAGGGACGTGCCGGCGAGCAGCGCCGTGTCGATCGCCACGAACGTGTCCGAAGGCACGGTGTTCCGCAGCCACGGGCCGAGCCCCTCGTTCTTGATAGGGCCGCGCTGCCGGTAGACGATCGAGTACCCCTTGCGCTCGAGGATCGCCTCCACCCCACGGCCGCTGTGGTCGAACACGATGTCCGGACGGCGGGTGCCGCAGCGCTGGTCGATCATCGCCTGCTTGTCGAAGTAGGTGCGGAAGTTGAGCACCATCCCGATGCGGCGTCGGCTGAGGATGCCGGGCGGCAGGCAGGTCAGGAAATCGCGCGTCGCGAGGGAGCACGTGTCGATGAACTCCGCTGATCCGTAATGCTCCTTGAAGACGTGGTAGGCCGTCATGCCCGCCTGCGACGACATCACCACGAAGCGGTGATCCGGCTTCTTGGCCTTGATCTCCCGCATGGCGTCCAGGACGACATCGGTGATGGTCGTGTCGCGGAGGTGCGGTTTGTTCGCGAGCTCGAACCAGGAGTAGTCGCGGTCCCCGACGCGCGCCTTGAGCGCCTCGCGCAGGCCGAAGGTCGACCAGATCGGCCGGCCGGACGACCTCGAGTCGGCGAGCGCGACGACGCCGACCAGGTTCACCGCGACGAGCGGCACGAGCGCGATGTGCACGCGGCGCGCGCTGCCCAGGGTCGCGGAGAGGCCGACCATGGTGACGACGACCAGGAGGGGGAGCGCGTGCGAGATGAAGCGCCCGCCGGTCATCCAGTCGCCGCCCGTCAGGACGATGAAGGCCACGTAGGCGACGGCGAACGCCGCCGACAGGACGGCGGCGTAACACGGCTCTTCGCGGAGCGCCGCCCGCGCGATCTGGACGATGCCCACGGCGACGCCCGCGATGAGCCAGAGCCCGGTCGGATAGAGGTTGGCCCAGAGGTAGGACAGGCCGTCGGCGACGTCGATCCCGGCGGCCTTGGAGTAGACCGGGTTCGGGAAGAAGGCGCCGAAGTAGAGCCGCCGCGCGCCGAAGAGGAGCGCGACCTCGGCGCCCGCGACCGCGGCGGCGACGAGCGCCGTCCGCGCCTCGCGCAGGCGGCCTGCGGCGGGATCGGCCCAGCGCGCCCGGAGGAGGGCGTAGGCGAGCGCGGCGGCGAGGACGCACGCGAGCACGAGGGGGCTCTCGGGGCGCGCGCACAGGAAGAGGAGCGAGGCGCCGGCGAAGCGGAGCAGGGCGCGCCGGCCGGGCGCCGCGAGGTAGCCGTCGAGCTCGAGGACGAGCCACACCGCCGCGGCGGCGACGAGCGTGCTCTCGAGGCCGCCGAAGCCCCAGTAGATGAACCACGAGGCCGTCGCGACGAGCAGCTCGGCGCCGCGCGGGGCCGCCGGGACGGCCGCGCGCGCGAGCCGCGCGGTGAGCGCGATCGCGGCGGCGCCGGCCGCGATCGACGTGAGCGGGCCGAGGGTCGGCAGCGACACGCGCGTGACGGCGCCGAGCAGCGCGAGCAGGAGCACGTGGGCCAGGCTGGAGCTCTGCTCCACGCGCTCGCCGTTGTAATTGAGGATCTGGCCGTGCTCCTTGAGGGTGTGCGCGGCCCAGTAGGTGATGTGGCTGTCGTCGTGTCCCGGCGCGGAGAAGAGCACGAATCCAAGCAGTACGAAGGCGGCGATCGCGGCGATCACCACGGCGGAACCGCGCGGCAGGCGTCTCATGCGGCGCCGAGTGTAGTTCAGCGCGTGAGAAATCCCGCCAGGGATCGCTGACGTACTGGGCTAGATGCGGCCGGGCATCTGGCGGGCGGGAACAGCGCGGCGCGCCGCCGGAGATCCTGCCCGATGTGCGCGCCGGCACAGCGCGGCTCGCCGGCGCCCTCGCGGCGGGGCGATGTCCCGCCGCGGCGGGGCGTGGTAGCGTCCGCGGCGCCCGCCATGACCGATCAGGAAATCGACGCCCTCATCGCCGAGAACCAGTTCCATCCGAACGTCGTCTGGCGCCGCATCCCCGGCAAGGGCCGCGGGGTCTTCGCTCGCCGGTTCTTGCCGAAGGGCGCCGTCGTCGAGTGGGCCGCCGTCAGCTGCTTCCCGGCGTCGGATCTGAAGACCGAGGAGCACCGCGACTGTCAGGCGCTCCATCACGTGTTCACGTGGGGACAGGAGCCCGGGCGGGAGAAGGCGTATGCGTGGGGGCTGCTCGCGCTGTACAACCACTCGTCGACGCCCAACATCGAGATGAACGACGGTCCGGTGCCGGACTCGATGGCTGCCATCGCGCTCCGCGACATCCACGAGGGCGAGGAGCTCTGCTTCGATTACGGGTACACCTGGTTCGAACCTCGCTGATCCGCGAGCGTGAGCACCATGGTGAGCGACGCGCCGTTCCGGCCCACCTCGACGAACCCGAGGCGCCGGTACAGCCGCAGCGCGGGGTTGTCCGGCGAGACGCTGAGCGAGATGGCCGGGTAGCGGTTCCGGGCCTCCTCCAGCAGGGAGGTCAGCAGCCGGGTGCCCAGCCCTCGCCCCCGGTGATGGGGCAGGAGCGCGATGGAGAGCTCCGGGGTCTCGTCGTCGACGTGGCCGTACCCTCGCAGCGCGCCGGTGAGCCGCCGGAGCCAGGCGGCGCCAGCGACCTCGCCTTCCTGGAGCGCCACGACGCCGAGATCGTCCCGCTGTCCCCAGCCTTGCACGTACCTGGAGAGCTCGGGCCGGTGCACGATGTCCCGCGGGGGCGGCGGGCTGCCTTCCGGGACGTGGATGGCCTGGTAGAGCATCTCCCAGAGCAAGGGCTCGTCGGCCGGGGTCAGGAGACGGATCATGAGCCTTCCGAGGATACCGGCGCTCGCGCTCCAGCGTGGCCCATCGCTCTCCCCTGGGGCCGTTTCAGCGCTCGGGCCGGACTTTCGTCCTTGCGGAGGTGAGGACGGGATTCGAACCCGCGTATAACGGTTTTGCAAACCGTTGCCTAACCACTTGGCTACCTCACCGACTGTTCGAAGCGGCGGGAGGTCATGCCTCACTTCTGCCCAGCTGTCAACGCCTTACCGCGCCCCACCAGCATTTACGTAGGCGTCCGAGCCGCCTCGACGGGAGTCCCGCCGCGGGGCGGGGCCCCAGCGCGCGCCGTGCGCTCCCCGCCCCGCTCCGCCCTCCGCCCTCGCCCCTCCGCCCTCCGCCCTCCCCCCTCCGCCTTCCGCCGGCCGCTGCGCCGCTGCGTTCCGGAGAGCGCCCCTTACTCCTCCTGCCCCCTCCGCCGCGCTCTCCGCGCCGCTCGCGCCGCTCGCGCGCTCGCCCGCCTCGCCCGTAGCCGCGCCCCGAGCACCCGCCCGAGGTAGCTGCCCCAGTAGGTCCAAAGCCGCGTCGACTGGAGCAACCCGGTCGGCACGATCCCCTTCCCCGCCTGGAACGGGTTGAAGCGCAGGGTGTTCTGGTCGATGTCCACCGGCTCGTACAGCTCGATATCGGCCACGGGCATCCAGCGCGCCCGCGCTCCCCTGCGCCGGACCTCGAGCCGCAGCAGCGCGAGCCCCACCGCAGCCGAGCGCTCCAGCCTCTCCAGGCGATTGCCCTTCACCGTCGACGGGCGCAGCGGTATCAGCCGGAACTCCGCGCGACCGAAGCCCTCCACGTCGAACGGCAGCTGCGCGTAATAGTGGTTGTCCAAGAAATCACGCGTCTTCGTCGTGAAGACCGCGATCGGAAGCAGCCACAGGCGCCGCGCGCTCAAGAAGATGAGATCCTGATCGCCGGCGCTCGCCGCCGGCGTCACCTCCTGGCTGTCCCGGAAGCGCACCGCGATCCCCAGGACGTCCGGACGGCGCTCGACCTTCGCGCTCCGCCATCGCCAGATCCCGCCCGACAGCCGCACGAGCGCCGGCCCCCCGAGCCGCTGCGCCAGCGCGCCGACCTCGCCCTCCACCGCGAGCGGCTTCACCCCCGCGCAGTAGACCACGCCGTCCGGGTGGAACAGCCTCGCTCCCCGGAGAAAGCTGCCTTGCCAGGCGATCGGAGACAGGACTCCCCCGATCGCACGCCCAATCGCATCCAAGAACCGCATCGTGCCCCCCTCGCTCGAACCTGGAGCGCTGGGGGCCCATCGCAAGCCGGGCGCAGCCCGTCAGCCCGCGCCGGCCTTCGCCGTCTCGTCCAGCTCCGGGCCGGTCTCGCGCTGCGCCCGGTGCTCGATCAGGCGCTTCACCACGAGCGTGAAGAGCGCGAGGAGGACGAGCAGCGAGGCGACGGCGAACGCCGCCGAGAAGTGGAACTCGTTGTAGAGCACCTCGACGTGCAGCGGCATCGTGTTGGTCTGACCCCGGATATGGCCGGAGACGACCGACACCGCGCCGAACTCGCCCATCGCCCTCGCGTTGCAGAGCACCACCCCGTAGAGCAGCCCCCACTTCGCGTTGGGCAGGGTGATGCGGAAGAACATGCTCCACCCGCTCGCGCCCAGCGACAGCGCCGCGTGCTCCTCGTCCGCCCCCTGGCTCTCCAGGAACGGGATGAGCTCGCGCGCGACGAAGGGGAACGTCACGAACGTCGTCGCCAGGATGATCCCGGGGCGATCGAAGATCACCTGGATGTCGTGATCGAGGAGCCAGGGGCCGATCACCCCTTGCGCCCCGAACAGGAGCACGAAGATCATGCCGGAGATCACCGGCGAGACCGCGAACGGCAGGTCGATCAGCGTGACCAGCAGGCTCTTGCCGGTGAACTCGAAGCGCGCGATCGCCCAGGCCGCGGCCACGCCGAAGACCAGGTTGAGCGGCACCGCGATGAGCGCGGTGGTGAGCGTCAGCTGGATCGCGGCCACGGCGTCCGGCGCGGTGATCGCCCGCCAGTAGCCCGAGAGGCCGTCCTTCAGCGCCTCGATGAACACCGCCACGACCGGCAGGAAGAGGAAGAACCCGAGGAACGCGAGCGCCGCCGCCGTGAGCGCCCAGCGCACCGGCGCGGGCTCCGACGTCGCGCCGCGCACCGCCCCGCGCGACCTCACCCGCAGCTTGCCCGCCGCGCCCGCCATTACGACGCGACCCCGGGCGCGCCGGCCCCCGCGGCCCCGGCGGGCGCCGCCCGCGGCGCCTCGACCGGGCTCCGCGACGAGACGCGCGAGCCGCTCCAGCGCTGGAGTCGGTTGATCACGAACAGGAGCACGAAGGAGCAGATCAGCATCAGGAGCGCGAGCGCCGTCGCCCCCGCATAGTCGTACTGCTCGAGCTTCGTCATGATGACGAGCGGCATGATCTCGGTCTTGAGCGGCATGTTCCCCGAGATGAACACGACCGAGCCGTACTCGCCGAACGCCCTCGCGAACGACATCGCGAACCCGGTGAGGATCGAGGGCCAGAGCGCCGGCAGGAGGATCCGGCGGAAGATCTCGAAGCGGCCCGCCCCGAGCGACGCCGCCGCCTCTTCCTGGTCCACCTCGAGCTCCTCCATCACCGGCTGGACCGTCCGCACGACGAACGGGAGCCCCACGAAGGTGAGCGCGATGACCACGCCGAGGCGGCTGAACGCGCTCTGGATCCCGAGCGGGTAGAGGAACCGGCCGACCCACCCCTGCTGCGCGTAGATGGCCGTGAGCGCGATGCCCCCGACCGCCGTCGGCAACGCGAACGGCAGATCGACGAGCGCGTCGACGATCGACTTGCCCGGGAAGCTGTAGCGCACGAGCACCCACGCCACGAGCACGCCGAAGACCGCGTTGATGCCCGCCGCGAGGAGCGACGCGGAGAAGCTGATCTTCAAGGAGGCGATGGCGCGCGGAGACGTCACCACATCCCAGATCTCGCCGGGCCCCAGCGTCGCTGTCTTGAGGAAGATCATCGACAGCGGGACGAGCACGAGCAGCGACAGGTACGTTACCGTAATCCCCATCGCGAGCCCGAAGCCGGGCAGAACGCTCTGTCGCCGCCAGAGGAGAGCCACAGAAATTTACTTGCCGGCCTGGTAGATCTGGTCGAAGACGCCGCCGTCGGAGAAGTGCGCCTTCTGGGCTTTTTGCCACCCGCCGAACACCTCGTCAATCGAGAAGAGCGCGACCTTCTGGAAGACGCCCTCCGACTCGGCCGCCGCGAGGACCGCCGGATGCCGCGGACGGTAGAAGTGCTTCACCGCGATGCGCTGCCCCTCCTCCGTGTAGAGGAAGTTGAGGTACGCCTCCGCCGCCGCCCGCGTCCCGCGCTTGTCGACGACCTTGTCGACCACCGCGACAGGAGGCTCGGCGAGGATGCTGATCGACGGCACGACCACCTCGAACTTCTCCTTACCGTTCTGCCCGCTCTGCTTCACCGCGAGCAGCGCCTCGTTCTCCCAGGCGATCAGGACGTCGCCGAGCCCGCGCTCGACGAACGTCGTGGTCGAGCCGCGCGCGCCCGTGTCGAGGACGGGCACGTTCTTGAACAGGCGGCCGACGAAATCCTTCGCCTTGGCCTCGTCGCCGCCCGTCCGCTTCAGCTCGTACCCCCACGCGGCGAGGTAGTTCCACCGCGCGCCGCCGGAGGTCTTCGGGTTCGGCGTGATGACCGCGACGCCCTCCTTCACGAGATCGTCCCAGTCCTTGATGCCCTTCGGGTTGCCCGCGCGCACCAGGAAGACGATGGTCGAGGTGTAAGGAGCGCTGTTGTCCTTGAGGCGCGCCTGCCACCCCTCCTTGAGGCGACCGCTCGGCACGAGCGCGTCGACGTCATAGGCCAGCGCGAGCGTGACCACGTCCGCCTCGAGCCCGTCGATCACCGACCGGGCCTGCTTGCCCGAGCCGCCGTGCGACTGCTTGATGGTGATGTCCTGCCCGCCCTGCTCCTTCCAGCGCTTCGCGAAGGCGGCGTTCACCTCCTCGTAGAGCTCGCGCGTGGGGTCGTACGAGACGTTCAGCAGCTGCACCGAGCCCGATTTGCTCGCCTCGCTCTTCGAGCACCCGGCCAGCGCAAGCACGCAGCAGAGCACCATGATCAAGCATCGCATCGCTCGTCCCTACTCCCTCATCCGGTCGCCAGATACCGCGCTTCCCGCTGCGCGAGCGCGTCGAGGAGCTGCTGGAAGCGCGACGCGCCGACGCGGCGGGCCATGAAGGCCGCCCGGCCGAGCTTCTGGCAGAGCTTCTTGGCGAGCAGCACGCCGCCGTGGCTGTTCACGTCGGTCAGCACGATGACGAGGTCGGCCCGCTCGATGGCGGCCCGCATCTCGGCCGCCCCGCGGCCCCCCGTGTTGCCCGTGTGAAACTCCAGACGGTGCCCGGCCTGCAACGCCATCCGCTCCAGCTGCGCCTGGTTGCGATCCAACCCCCCGATCCAGGTGATCCGCATCGCGCCGACTCCTTGCTACCAGCAGCGGGCTCCCGCCGCTATAACGGACATATCTCACGCTACAGCAGAGGGCGCAAGCGGAATCTGACAATATAACGGAGGACACGTCTTGGATACCGGAGGGACACGTGGCGGCCGGGGTCCGGAAACGGTGGGGGGGCTACCCGCGCGAGCCGTAGGTCATGACGAGGTACATGACGGCCTCGGTGCCGCCCAGGTTGCGGTAGCTGTGGGGGCTGTCGGCCTCGAACAGGATGGCGTCGCCGGTCTCGAGGACGCGCCGCTCGCCGGACACGGTGATCTCCACCGAGCCCTCCGTGACGATCAGGTTCTCCGAGGTGCCGGGGGCGTGCGCGTCGGCGTGCTCCACGGAGCGCGGCGCGAGGCGGAGCTCGTAGAACTCCACGTTGCGCGGCCGATCCATCGGGAAGAGCGCCCGGGAGGAGAAGTCGCCGTTGCGCGAGCGGAGGATGCGCGCGTGCGAGGCCTGCATCACGGTCGTGACCGGCGAGGTCGCCTGGCTCATCAGCGCCGAGAACGGGACCCCGAGGGCGCGCGCGATCTTCCAGAGGACGTTGATGGTCGGCGTGCTCTGGCCCAGCTCGATCTGCCCGAGCATCGCCCGGCTCACCCCGGACGCCTTGGCCAGGCGCTCGAGCGACAGGCCGCGCTCGGCCCGGAACCGCTTCAGGTTGGTGGCGACGACCGGCGTGAGGTCCGAGGACTCGTCGAGCGCGAGGTCGTCCCCGCCCGGCTCGCTCGCCGGGGGCGGGGGCGGCGGCTCGGCGGTCGCCGCTCGCGCGGATGGCTGGGCTCTGCGTGCCTTCACTGGAAGCGTATCCGCCATGGTGGAGGCCGCGCGTCAAGCAAGCGAGCGCGGACGTCGCTCAGGCGCCGCCGGAGACGGCGTCCGCCACCGCGCTCCTGGCCGACGGGCGGGGCGCCGGGGGGACGGCCGCGGGCGCCGCCGCGGGGAGCGCGGCGGGGGTGGTGTGGCCGGTGATGAGCCGGGCGCCGCGCTTGAAGGTGACGTACTGCCACATCCACGCGAACATGACGGCGAAGCGGTTCTTGAAGCCGATGAGGAACAGCACGTGGACGCCGAGCCACGCGAGCCACGCGATGGTGCCGGACATCTGCAGGTGCCCGACCCTGGCGATGGCGCGCGAGCGGCCGATGGTCGCCATCGTCCCCTTGTCGCGGTAGGCGAACTGCCCGCGCGGGCGGCCGGCGAGGTCGCCGAGGATGCTGCGCGCGACGAAGCGCCCCTCCTGGATCGCCGCGGGGCTGAGGCCGGGCACCTCGACGCCGTTCCGGTCGCGGAGCATGGCCATGTCGCCGATCGCGAAGGCGTTCGGGTGGCCGGGCAGGGAGCAGTCCGGCTCGACCTTCACGCGGCCGATGCGATCGAGCTCGACCCCGAGGGCGCGCGCGAGCGGGGTGCCGCGGACGCCCGCCGCCCAGATGACCGTCGCGGCGGGGAGGCGCTCGCCGTCCTCGAACTCGACCCCCTGCTCGTCGATGGTCCGGAAGCGGCGGCCCTTGATGACCTCGACCCCGAGCGACGTGAGCTGCTCCTCGGCGCTCGCCGAGAGGCTCTCGGGGAAGGCCTGGAGGATGCGCTGGCCGATCTCGACGAGCAGCACGCGCGAGAGCGAGGCGTCGAGGGAGCGGAAATCGCGCTCGAGGATGTAGCGCGCGAGCTCGGCGAAGGCGCCGGCCATCTCGACGCCGGTGGCGCCGCCGCCGATGACGACGAACGTGAGCAGCCGCCGCCGCGCGACGGGGTCCGCCTCGCGCTCGGCGGCCTCGAAGGCGAGCAGCATGCGCTCGCGGATGGTGAGCGCCTCGTCGAGGTTCTTGAGCGCCGGCGCGAAGCGGGCCCACTCCTCGTGGCCAAAGTAGTTGTTCGCCGCGCCGACCGCGAGGATGAGGTAATCGTACTTCATCGTGTCGGCGTCGACGGTGATGCGCCGCCCGGCGAGATCGACGCTCGTGACCTCGCCGAGCAGGACCCGCACGTTGCGCTGGCGCGACAGGACCGAGCGGATCGGGACCGCGATGTCGGCCGGCGAGAGGCTGGCGGTCGCCACCTGGTAGAGCAGCGGCTGGAACAGGTGGTGATTGGTCCTGTCGATGAGCGTGACCCGGACGGGCGCGTTGCGAAGCGCCTTTGCCGCGTTCAGGCCGCCGAAGCCTCCGCCGACGATCACGACGTGGGGCTCTTTCGCCGTCGTTGCCATGGTGCCTCCTGGCGAGGAACGCCTCCTCGGTGGCACGCCGATGGTAGGGGCCGCCGATCAGGGGGGCAAGCCGGGCGCGCGGAGGGCGCGGCCGCCGATCACGCGGCGGCCTGCACGTCCGTGGGCGCGTCGGTCTTCAGGTCGATCTTCGGGCCTTGGGCTTCGCCGCGCAGCGCCTCGGCGAGCAGCTTCCGGCCGCGGTGCAGGCGGCTCATGACGGTGCCGACCGGGACGCCCAGCTGCGTCGCTGCGTCCTTGTAGGAAAGCTCCTCGAGGTCCACGAGCACCACGGTGTCGCGGAAGCTCGGCGGGAGCGTCGCGAGCGCGCGCCGCACGCCGGGCGACAGGGCGTGCATGTCGGCGCGGCGCTCGGGCGCGGTCCACGCGCACGGGTCGGTCGCGAGCACGTCGAGGGCGTTGCGCTCGCGGCGGCTGCGCCGGCAGCGGGTGATGAAGACGCTGAAGAGGATCTGGTGCACCCACGCCCGCAGGTTGGTCCCGGGCTCATAGCTCGCCGCGAACCGGATGGCGCGCTCCACCGTGTCCTGCACGAGGTCCTCCGCCGTCGCGGGCGATCGGGAGAGCCGCAGCGCGCGGCCGAAGAGCTCCGGTGTCATTTCGACAAGGCCCCGGAGCAGCTCGTCGACCGCCGCCCGCGCGCCCGCGCCCGGCGCCGTCCGGGCCGCGCCGAGCGACGGCCCGCGCCCGACCGCGCGTGTCACGCCGGGCGACAACGGCGCTGGATTCGGGGACCGGGCGGGGGCATGGGCGGGGTGGACGAGCATGGCGGGACCTCCTGCGATGAGCGCTGGCAAGGCAGGTGCCACCGGGGGGAACGCGCGAAGGGCGCGAAAGGCGCTGGATGGCGCGGGCGGAGGCACGCGGGCGCGTGTCAAATCGACAGCAGGTCGCCGCGGCCCGTCAGAGTGGCGAAGAGGCCCGCGGCGCGCGCCGGACTGGCGGCCGAGCCGGCGGGGGCGCCGCGCAGGCGTTCAGCGGCGCGCTCGCGGGCCCGGCGCGCCCGCGGGACCTGCGCAGGCGAGCGCGAAGCCCGGCGCGCCCCCCTGCGCTGCCCCGGGTGGCTCCGGTCGTCAGAGCGTCTCGAGGTAGGCGACGAGGTCGTCGATCTGGGCCGGCGCGAGCGTCGACGTGACGCCGTGCTTGTCCCCTCCGCCGCAGGGCCCGAAGCGATCGCGGAGCGTCGCGGCGCAGCCGTCGTGCATGTACGGGGCGCGCGCGGCGAGCCCGCGCAGCGAGGGCACCTGGAAGGCCTTGCCCGTGCCCACGTCGACGGTCTGATCGTTCGTGAGCTTCTCGCCCGAGTGGCACGAGGCGCAGCCCACGGCGGCGTCGTTGAAGAGCGCCTCGCCGCGCTGGACGGCGGCCGGATCCGCCGGCTCCGACACGGGCACGGGCTTGATCGTGTCGAGCCACGACGCGAAGGCCTCGACGCGCTCGGGGCGCTGGCGCATGCCCCCCATCCGCTGCTCGAAGACCTCGCTCATGATGGCGTCGAGGTCGGTCATGTCGCCGTCCCAGTGCAGCGGCGCCGTCTCGAGGATGCCGCCCGCGAGCGTTTGCGTGCGGCGCGCTCCGATGGGCTTGAAGGACCACGTCCGGCCGTCGTCCTGCCCCTCCGGATGGCACGACGCGCACGCGATCGCCATCTGCACGTGTGCGTCTTGGGTGCCATGGAAGATGGCGTGGCCCGAGTCGAGCCGGCTCTCGCCGGGGAGCAGGAAGGTGGCGACGGCGCCGCTCACGGCCCCGAAGCGGAGGACGCTCGGCGGCTCGCGCAGCTGCACGAGCAGGTTGCTCGCCTCGTCGTAACCGACGGCGATCGGCTCGCCGGGCACCGTGAGGGAGCGCTGGTCGCGGAAGGACGCGCAGTCGTCGACGGCCTCGGTCTGCTCGAGCACGTCGAGCGGCGTCTCGATCACCGTGCGGCTGCCCGCCATCACGATGGCGCCGCGGAACCCGTCGGGCGATATCGCCATGTCGACGGGGAGCAGGCCAAGGGGGAGGCCGTCCGCGCCCGGCGCGGGCGGCGCGGGCGTCGGGTTGGCCTCGCTGGGCAGCGGGATCGTCCTCCAGGCCACCGCCGGCTCGAACGTGCGCCCGAACCGCTCCTGGACGTGGACCGGCGGCTTCACGCGCTCGGCCACGGCGCCGTCCTCCGAGACGACGAGGAGCTCGGACGACCGGAACCGGCTCACGAGGAGCGCGTCCCCCTCGATCACCACGTCGCGCAGGTCGCGCTCGAGGCGCAGCTCGCGGACGGGCGGGGCCTCGAGGTCCGAGGAGAGCGTGACGAGCTCCCCGCCCGCGCACGCCACGTGGAGCAGGCCGGCCGCGGCGTCGTAGGCGAGGCCGCGCGGCGCGGGGCAAACGGGCCTGCGGTGCATCTGCCGGGTCGAGAGATCGATCGTGACGACGGCGCCGCCGCGGCGGAGCGCCACGTGGGCCGTGCCGGGCGCGCCCTCGATCACGCGCCCCGGCTCGTCGCCCGCTTCCAGGGGGAGGACGGCGTCCACCTCGAGGGTGTCGAGGTTGATGATGCAGATCCTGTCGCGATCCGGGTCCGCGGCGACGACGAGGTTCTTGTCGGCCGTCACGAGGAGCGTGCCGCCGCTGATGGGCGGCGGCGGCACGGCGGACACGTCGACGCTCTGCTCGGCGAACCCGCTTCCGCCCCCCCCGACGCCCACCGAGAAGCCCCCCCCGCGAAGCCCCCCGTCGCCGTGGAGCTGTCGGGAGAGGGAAACCAGTCCTCGTCATCACATCCGGCGACGGCCACAGCGGCGGGCGAAGACGACGAGGACGATTGACGCGCGAGCGGTGAGAGATCGGGAGATACGCTCAATACAGCGGGTGCGGGTCGGGGTTCGGCGTTTCACGCGTCGCGTCCGGCCAGCCGCGCTGCATCCGGGGGAGCGCAAAGGGTACATCCGCACGCGAGGGCGCGAGGCTCACGAGGCCCGGCACCACCACTTTCACAACCTCGAAGCCCGCCTCCTTCGCGGGCTTATCGGTCAAGCGCGTCACCAGCCAGGATAACGATTGCTCCTCGAAGAAGCGACGAAGCACCTCCATCTTCTCGGAAATGGCGCTGGGCGCGCGATGCCCCACCTCTTCGAAGCGGGCTTTGCCCTGCCCCAAGAAGGCGTGGGCGTCGCTGCGCCGAGGATTGAGGTAACGCACGATCAACCGCCAGAACGGGACCATGCGCGCCGTGCGTCGCACGGCCGCAGGATCCAGCGGATCTTTGGCAGGAGAGGGCTGCAACGCGAAGGAGATGAACTGACCGCACACAAGCCCCAGCGCGTGCTCGAGCGCGGCCATGGCGTCGAAGCCCACGCCCGCCACGAGCAGCGCCCCGCCTTCGGGCCAGTTCCCCCGTGCTCTCTTGGCCGTCACCCGCACGAGCAGCGCCGTGACCGGTGCATCCAGGGTCATGTCGAAGATCTCGATCCCTATCCCTCGGCTACGGAGATATCGCGCCCGCTCTCGCGCAATATTGCTTGGCTCCTTGGGCCACTCGAGGCGCCTCAGCGCCCGACGCCGATACCAACTGATCATGTATGCGTCGCGACCGAGCAGCTCCAGCGTCGCGTGCACCACCGCCTGCGCCATCGTCGTGTGCGAGGCCGCCCCCGAATAAAATGGCTCGATGCGGCGTGCCTTTGCGTATAGCTCCTTGGGCAGGCCCACCACGACCTCTTCATAAGGCACGAGGCGCGGCGCGCGCGTGACCAGATCCACGGCGAAGCAATATGCGCGCTCGCGCTCTTCGTCGCGGAACCTAGGGTCGAAGGCCGATGACGCGATCATGCGCGGATCGCTACCGGGACGCGCATGAAGGTGCGGCCGCACGCTCTTGGTGGCAAGCCGCTCGGCGCCCTCGCTCAGGGCGATGAGCTGGGCCATGGCAGCGGCGGGGTGGGTGGAGTGCATGCCACCCCAGGTCGACATCGAATAGGCCTTCTCGTGCAGCCATCGCGTCAGGCGAACGCTGCCCCAGACGAAGGAGCTATTAAATGGATAAAGCCCTCGCCGACCTGGATCAACCTCAAGGACCAGTGGGCCCAGAAAAGGATCGATGAGCGCCTGGCGGCTTCCTGGAATGGGGGTGAGAGGCTGGGGATCATCGAGGGCTTTCAGCAGATCACGCGCGAAGGTTCGCTCGCTCGGCGGGCGCCGCAGGGCACAGGAATCGCAGTCTGGGTGGACGAGAAAGACGGCGCGGCCGCTGCCTTCACCCGGCTGGACGACGATGGCCTCGCCCGAGCCGAGGGGCTCTTTTTGCAGCTCCAGCAACATGTCCGCGCCGAGCGCCCGAAGCGCTTGACGGTTAGGGATCCGGCCCTTGCCCTGAAGGAGCAGAGTCTGCTCTTCCCCCTCTTTTCCCAGGTAGGCCAGTCGTCGGAGCATGAGGCAGCGCGGGCACGGGCGCGTTCGGGCGAGGCTCGCCACGAGGTCACCGCCGCAAAGGAGCAAGGCCACCTCGTCTTTACGGGCGCTCACCGCAGGCTCGACAGGCCACGTCGCGCCGACGAGCAGCGGCGGGAGGCACCATCCCCCTTCGGCGAGCAGCGGCGCGAGCGCGTCGAGCAAGGAACCTGTGCCACGGACACGAGGAGCGCGCGCTTCGTGGTGATACGGGCGCACCACCTCGTGCTCCTGAAGCAAGGCCCAGAAGCTCTGAGCCTGCCCCTCGTCGACGGGCCGCAGAAGATCGAGTACCGCTCGCTCGCTCGTGGGCGTCTTCAACAGCACAAGCGTCGCCGCGCACAGGTCGGCGCCCGGGCCGTCGATGCTCAGTTCGAGTCCGCTGGTCACGCGCTGCATGACCAGGCGACCCTTGCCGACGCTCACCCGAAAGCCGGCAGACAACACGAATCTCTGCTCGCTCGAAGGATTCGACATCAGACCACCATGCGCGAGGCGAGGTCACGCAGCACCTCACCGAAGCGTTGGACCTCCTCGACGGTATTGTACACGTACGCTGAGGCGCGGAGAGCGCCGTGCTCTAGGCCGAGGCGATCGAAGAGCGGGTGCGCGCAATGAAAGCCGGACCTAACCATGATCTGGTGTCCATCGCTGAGCAGGCGCGCGAGCGCATCGGGGCCGACGAGCGCAGAGCGTGGCGCAATCGCCGCGATGGCGAGGCGCGGCTCGCGCCGCGCCATCAAGACCTCGACGCCGGGGATCTCGCAGAGAGACTGGCTGAGCGCGGCGGCGAGGCGACGCTCGTGCTCGACGATATCGTCGAAGCCGAGCTCATCAAGGTATGAAACCGCCGCCGCGAAGCCCAGCGCGGCGCTGATGGGCGGCGTTCCCGCCTCGAAGCGGTAGGGGATCTTCTTGAGCGTATAGCCGGTGGCCGTGACTCGCTCGACCACGCCGCCGCCGACGCACAGAGGTTCGAGCGCCTCGAGCACCTCACGACGGCCGACGAGCGCGCCAACGCCGGTCGGACCAAGCATCTTGTGCGCGCTCAGGGCCAAGAAATCGCAGCCCATCTCCTCGACGTCGATCGGCAGGTGCGGCGCGGACTGCGCTGCGTCCACCACCGTGATGACGCCATGGGCCCGGGCCATTTCACAGAGCGCGCGAGCTGGCTGGATGACGCCGGTGATGTTGGAGGCATGGCCGATGGCGAGAACCTTGGGCCGATGACGAGCGATGGCCGCCATGGCCGCGTCGAGCGAAACGGGCTCGCAGGGATCACCGGGCACAAGCTCGACGCGGGCACGCCGCATCCAGGGGACGAGGTTCGCGTGGTGCTCGCCACCGGCGTTGAGGACGACATCATCGCTCGAAAGGCAGAGCCCAACGGCGACGAGGTTGATGGCCTCGGTGGTGTTCTTGACGAAGACCAGGCACTCGGGGTCGGCGTTGAAGAAGCGCGCAATGCGCTTGCGCGCGCTTTCGTAGGCGACCGAAGCCTCTTCGGAGAGGGCATGCTTTCCCCGGTGCACGTTGGCCGTCATCTGCGTGGCATAAGCCTCTTCTGCCGCGAGCACCGCGCGGGGCTTCAGCGCGGTCGCGGCCGAGTCCAGGTAGACCAGGGGACGGCCGTCGAGAGTGCGTTCGAGCAAGGGGAAGTCGGCCCGGAGTGCGGGATTCATACGAACTCGACGGGCGGGTGGACGCGCGATTGGGTGAAGCGGTATTTGAGCGACGGTTCGGGGTCGAGGCGTTTAACGATTTTGGCGCGAGCAATGGCAAAACCGAGGCGGCTGCGGAGGCGCTCTTCGATATCGCCCATGCGCAGCTCGGCGCCGAGCGCGGGGATGGCCTCGATGCGGAGCTCCGAGGCGCCGGTCTGGACGCATTTGTAGAAGTCGAGCCCGGGGGCATCACCGATGGCATCATCCACCTGGCGCGTGGTGATCCAGCGGTCTTCGAGGCGCAAGAGATCTTTGGCGCGCCCGTGCAGCTCGAAGCATGGCCAATCCGCGGCGGCGCAGTCGCACGCTTCGCCGGTCCATCGCCCCAGGTCGCCGACCAGGTACCGAATCAGCGGAAGGACGCGTCCTTCGAGCGTGCTTATCGCAAGCGCGCCGAGGCGGCCGTCGGTGGAGCGGCCCTGCGCGTCCACGGTCTCGATGAGCGCCTGATCGCCGCGGACGTGGAGGCGCCCGCGCGAGCACTCGATACCCGCGCGGCAGCCGGCGAGCTCGGTCGCGGCATAGTAGCTGAAGACGGGCGCCGAGAAGAGGTCGGCAAGCGCGCGGCGCTGCAAGACGGAGAGGTACTGATAGGTCGAGACCAGCAGCTTCACCTTGGGCAGGGCGATGTCGAGCTCGCGACAGCGCCGCCCGAGCCAGTGGGCATAAACCGGGTTGATCCAGAGAAAATCGGGCTTGAAGCGATGGAGCTCTTCCGCGATGTTATTGATTCGGTCTCTGCCAATGGCGAACAGGTCGTCGGAAGAGTTGAGGAAGAGCGTGTACCCGCCGCGCAGCCGATCTTCGTACGAAGACTTGCCGAGGTGGCACTCGGCATCGACGCAGGTGGGCGAGGTGAAGACGGCTGTCTTGGGCGTCTCGTCGCCGAGCGCGAGGCCCCAGAGCTCTTCGTATTGCGGGGGCAGGCTATCGAGCGTGGTGTCCGAGACCACCTGAAGGCGCTCGTCGGTGGTGCCGCTGGTCGCAACCCAAACCAGGCTCTTGTCTTCGAGGCCTCGGGCGACGTCGATGCCCTCGGCGACCAGGCCCCGCGGAAAGCCGGCGCGGATATCCGACTTGCGGAGCATGGGCAGCCTCGTGATCTCGGGTACATCGGAGAGGCCTGGGGCGTACTGCGCGGCCCGCTCGCGATAATGGGGCACGTGCTCGACGGCAAAGGCGACGAGCGCTCGTAAGCGCTCTTGTTGCGCGACCGCGAGCGCCTGCTCTCGATGGACGCGCTGCCGCTCGCGCACCTCGGACGGCGAGAGCCCCTCCTCGAGGAAGGCGAGCGCGCGGAGCGTGTCCCAGAGTTCTGCGTTCCCGGGATCGAAGGGAGGCGGATGGCGGCCGTCGAGGTTGATGATGAGCCCGGTGGCGCGGTCGGCAATCTCGGTGATGTCGTCGTGGACGATGATCTCGATATCCTGGCGCAGATGGATCGACATGGCTCTTTCTTCACCGCCGAAGCTCCGAGCGGCGCCCCCAAAACGGCGGAGGGACGCGGCGCCTATCGCTCGACGAACGCCGCGCCCCTCCTTCGATACTGGTTGAATCAGGTGATGCCGACGAGCGCAACGTTCTTCGTCTTCTTCACCTTCGGCGTCACACACACTCTGATCTTCATGGCAATCTCCTGGTCACAGACCCGGTGGTCGGTATCCGGGCAAGAGCCGAATCTTTGGTAATGATCGAATCAGGTGATACCGACGAGCGCAACGTTCTTCGTCTTCTTCACCTTCGGCGTCACACACACTTTGATCCTCATGGCAGCCTCCTGGTCACAGCCCGACGGATATACCTGATGTCATCAGGGACTCAGGGCCGGACGGCGCAAGCGTATCCGGCCACGGAGAGAAGTAAATCTCGAACCCTGCTGTGGGGCATCGCTCGCCATGCATGTACATAAATGTAGCCCATTTACACACATGAACGCCTTCCGTCCCGCCGCATAGCGCGCCCGGAACGCGTCGCTCTCCGCCACAGCGTCGCCCTCCTCGATCATCCGCTCATAGTGGACTGTTCGATAAGTTTTTTAACATAATCACGCGGCATGCCGCTCAACCCAGCGGTGCATTTTCTGCCGCGTCCAGGACCACCTGAACGGGTGAGCGTAGAGCTGGTCGTACTCTCGCCAGCTCGCGTCCAGGTGCTCGACGAGCTGCTGGCGGCTGTTCCAGCTGCCGCGCTTCAGGTAGCGCTCGCTGAACGCGCGGAGCAGCAACTCAGCCTGGTTGAGCCACGAGGCGTGCGCTGGCGTCACGAGCACGCGGACGTGCGGGTAGAGGGTACGCAGCAGGGTGGTGGTCTCCTGTGCGACGTGGGACGGGGCTCCGTCCCAGATCAGGTGCACGCGTCGCGCATCGCAGCACTCGTGGAGTAACTCGGGCAGGATCGCGCGCAGGTGCTCGCTATCGTTCCGGTTGGGGCACCATCCGCGCATCTTGCCCGTGTGCACATCGAGGACCGCGGCGAAGTTCACCGTCCCGTGCCGGATGTACTCGAACTCCTGGTGCTCGGCCTGGCCGGGCCTCACGGGGCGCGTCGGTCGCCGGCGTTCGAGCACCTGGATGTTCGGCTTCTCGTCGAAGCAAAGTACAAGCTCGCCGCGCGCGGCTAGATCCGAGGCTCTTTCGTAGCACCACAGGATGCGCGTCACCCTCCTCTCGAAGTCGGCATCGATCGTGGGCGTCTTCCAGTACCGCGAACGGTGGGGTTGCAGATCGGCGGTACGCAGGATCAGCGAGACGGTCGAGTGCGCGATCTTCGGCACCAGCCCACGCTCAGCCGCCACCTTCGCCAGGCTGCGCGTCGACCAGTGCGTCATGTGCAGCCCGAGCCCTGCGGGCTCACAACAGGCGAGCATCTCGAGGCCGACGCGTTGCAGAGGGGGAAAAAGCCCGGGGCCGACCCTCGCGAGGGGCGTCCTCGACCGCCCGAACCCCCACCTTTTCGTACCGACGGCAGAGGTGCCAGATGCTCTCGCGCCTCTGCTCCACGTGCGTCGCCAGTTCCTCCACGACCGTCGCCGGGTCTGCCATGGCCAAGAGCACCCGAGCTCGGCGAGCCACGCGTTGCTCGGTCCGTCCATCGCGCACCAGCCGCTCCAGGTACGCCCGATCCTCCTGCGACAGCTCGATCTTCCTGGGTGGTCGTCCTCGCATGCCGAAGCTTACGCCACCCCGGGGAATATGTTAAAAAACTTATCGAACAGTCCAATAGAGCCGCGCCGCCGGCAAGAACGCAACATCATCTACATGAAGAGCGCGGTGCGCGGAGAGTTCTACTTCCTGTACCTGGTGGTGGACGTCTTCAGCCGCAAGATTGTCGGCTTTTGGTCGAGACCGAGGAGTCGATGCTGGCTGCCGCTCGCCTCGTCGAGCATACCTTTGGCCTCGAGAACGTGGGCTCTGGCTGCCTGGTGGATGAAGGGCTCGACCATGCTCGCCCCTCCGGCGCCTGTGCGTCGTGCCTTCCTTCAGCCGCCCTCGCGTCAGCGACAACAAACCCTACTTGGAGGCCACGAGGCCAAAGCACTCATGACGACCTGACCGAGTTACCGGACAACTATCTCGACATCCACCGGACGCGGGCCCGATGGCGACGGTGGAGACGTTCGCAGAGGCGGCGCAGTCCGGCGAGATCGTCGTGCTCGCCGTGAAGGGGACAGCGGCGTAGCAGGCGGTGGATCTCGCGGGCCCCGGGGCGCTCGCGGGGAAGACGGTGATCGACGCGACGACCCCCAATCGCGGACGAGCCGCCCGTCGACGGGGAGCTCAAGTTCTTTACGGGGCCGAACGAGTCGTAGCTCGAGAGGCTCGCGCAGCGCGCGCCCGACGCGCACTTCGTGAAGGCGTTCTCGTGCGTCGGCAGCGTATGGATGGTCGATCCGGACTTCGATGGCGTCCGCCCGACGATGTTCATCTGCGGCGACGACGCCGGCACGAAGATGGCGGTGGAGACCATCCTCGACGCGTTCGGGTAGGAGACCGAGGACATGGAGAGCGCGGAAGCGGCGCGCGCGATCGAGCCCCTCTGCATGCTCTGGTGCGTCCCCGGCCTGCTGAACAACCGGTGGACGCACGCGTTCAAGCGGCTGAAGAAGTAACGAAGGTCGCATAGACCACGAAGGCGCCAAGAGAGGGGAGCAGCTGCTGAGGCGCCGAGGACGCGAAGAGAAGAGAACCAACCGGACGAGAGGGGCTTATCCGCCGGGGCGAAGGCGACGCCGTAAAAGAGCTCTTCTGGGCTCTCTCAGCGTCCCTTTCGCCCTGGCAGTCTTCGCCTCTCCGCGTCGCCGTACGCGATGCGGAGAGACACCTCGCCTAGACCTGGCCGGACAGCGGATCGACTCCTGCAGCGAGCGCGGCGATCAGGCCCGGGACGAGCTCCGCGATCTCGCTCGCAAGCAGCCCCCGATCGCTGCCCGTCTGCGCGCGCCACACGTCCCCGGCGAGCGCGTGGATCAGCACCCCCGCGCTCGCGGCGGCGGAAGGCTCCATCGAGCACAGGAGCGCCGCGATCAGCCCGGTCAGGACGTCGCCCGATCCGGCGGTGGCGAGCGCCGGGTTGCCCGCCATGCAGATGAGCATGCGGCCGTCCGGGAGCGCGATGACCGTGCGCGCCCCCTTCAGCAGGACGATCGCCCCGGTGCGGGCCACCGCCTCGCGCACGGCGCCGAAGCGGTCCTCCTCGACGGCGCGCGCGCTGCGGCCGAGCAGCCGGCCGAGCTCGCCGGAGTGCGGCGTCAGGATGAGGCGCCCGCGCGCGGTCGCGAGCGCCTCGGGGCGGCCAGCGAAGTGCGTCAGGGCGTCCGCGTCGACCACCTTCAGGCCGTCCCAGCCGAGCACGACGTGATCCACCGCGGCCCGCGCCCGCTCGTCGAGGCCGAGGCCAGGGCCGATCGCGACCGCCCGCCGCCCGGCGAGCGCGCCGTCGAGCGACGCGGCGATGCGGTCCGGATCGATCGAGGTCGTCATCAGCTCCACGACGCGCGACTCCATCGCGGGCGCGGCGTCGGCCCAGGTGCAGATCGTCACGAGGCCCGCGCCCGTGCGCATCGCCGCGCGCGCCGTCAGCAGCGCGGCGCCGAGCTTGCCGGACGACCCGGCGATCACGAGCACGTTGCCCGCCTGGTGCTTGTAGACGCTCGCCTCGCGCGGGCGGAACGACGCGCCGACCGTCTCCTTGCGGATGACCTCCGCGACGTGGCCCACCTCGGCGAGGATCGGCCGGTCCGGGACGCCGAGATCGACCACATGGACGTTGCCGGCGAGCCGCGCGCCCTCGGGCGTGAGCAGGCCGATCTTGAGGTGGCCGAACGTGACGGTCTCGTCGGCCTGCACCGCGGCGCCGAGCGGCGCGCCGCTGTCGGCGTCGAGGCCCGAGGGCACGTCGAGCGCGATGCAGAGGCAGGTCGCCGTGTTGAGGACGCCGATGACGTCGGCGAGGTGGCCCTCGATCGGGCGGTCGAGCCCCGTGCCGAAGAGGGCGTCGACCACGAGATCGGCCTCCGCGAGCGCGGCCTCGAGCGGGGCGAGCGGCGCGCCCGGCGGGAGCTCGGTCAGCGCGCCGCCGAGATCGACGTACGCGTCGTGGTTGATGCGGCTGTCGCCGGTGACCTTCTCGGACGAGGCCGCCAGGAAGACCTGGACCTCCGCGCCGCGGGCGAGGAGGTGGCGCGCCACGACGAAGCCGTCGCCGCCGTTGTTGCCGGCGCCGCAGACGACGACGACGCGGGCGTGGAGCGGGTACGTCGCGGGCTGGCCGGGGCTCGGGACGTGCCGCACCGGGAAGGCGCGCACCCGCGCGGCGCGGGCGTCGTCGGCGTCGCGGCGGCCGTTCGGCGGCGGCGGGACGCTCCCGGAGCGAGGGCCGCCCCCGGAGGCCAGCGTCGCGGGCCAGAGCGCCTTGGCGGGCGCGCCCAGGTGCGGCGGCGGCGCAGGGCGCGCGGCGTGGCCGGGGAGCGCGGCGTGGCCGGACGGCGCGGCGCTGCGCGCCTCGATGATCGCCGAGATCACGTCGGCGGCGCCGCGGCCCGCGTTCTCCATGAGGACCACGCCGGGGACGTGGCAATGGTGGATCGCGTGCTTGTCGAAGGCGCGCATCTGCGCGCGCGAGAGGACCGGAATCACGAGCGCTCTTTCCCTTCGTCGTCCAGGTGGGGTCGGCCTACGCCGCCCGCGTCATTCGTCGTCGAGGATCGGCCTTCGCCGCCCTCGTCATCCGTCGTCGGGGATCGGCCTTCGCCGTCCTCATCATTCGTCGTCGGGGATCGGCCTTCGCCGCCCGCGTCATTCGTCGTCGGGGATCGGCCTTCGCCGTCCCCTTCCAGGATCACCACCGCCGCCGCCACCCCGGCGTCGTGCGTGATCGACAGGTGCACCCGCGTGACGCCCAGGCGATCCGCGAGCGCGCGCGCCGGTCCGTGGAGCGCCATCGTCGGCGGCGTGCGCGGCGCGCCGCGGACCTCCAGGTGGTGCCAGCCGACCCCCGGCGCCCCGGCCAGCGCCTTCACCACCGCCTCCTTCGCGGCGAAGCGGCCCGCGAGCGCCGTCGCCCGGTCGACACGGTGCGCGAGCGAGCGCCGCTCGGGCTCGGACAGCACGCGCTCCCAGAACCGATCCCCCCACCGCGCGAGCGCCTCCTCCATGCGTCCGATGCCGCAGACGTCGATGCCGATGCCGAGGATCACGCGGCCACCTCGACCGGCCGGCGGCCCGGCACGGGCGCGGCGGCCGGCGGCGGCGGGGCGCCCTCGCAGGCGGCGCTCGCCGCGGCGCGATCGCCGGAACAGAGACACAGGGGGAAGGCCATCGGGGCGACTCTACCCTATTCAATGGCGACGCCCCGTGAAACGCGATCCGCGTCTCCCCCGATCGCGGAGAAACGCCCTCGCGGCGGCGCGCGGCAGGCGGCCGCGGCCTCCGACGCCGGCGCAGAGCGGCGAGCGCGGCGGCGGGCATCGCCGGAGGGCGCCGATCGCGGCTAGCATCTCCACGCGGCGCCCATGCAGACAGCCCTCGATCTGACGGTCATGCTCCCGCCGAGCGCCTACGACTACGGCGAGCGCTCGTCGGGCGAGACCCACGGCGTGGTGCTGACCAAACCCCACGTCGTCAATCTCATCCTCGATCTCGCGGGCTACACGGCGGACCGGGATCTCGCGTCGCTGTCGCTGCTCGAGCCGGCCTGCGGCCACGGCGCGTTCCTCGTCCCGGCCGCCGAGCGCCTGATCCAGTCGGCGCGGCGCCACGACCGCGACCTCCTGCAAATCGCGTCCGCGATCCGGTCGTACGACGTCGCGCGCGATCACGTCGACCGCTCGCGCCTCGCCGTCGCCGGCGCGCTCGCCCGGCTCGGGCTGCCCCACGGCGACGCAGAGCGCCTCGCGGAGGCCTGGATCGCCCACGGCGACTTCCTGCTCACAAGCCAGGGCCGCCGCTTCGACGCGGTGGTCGGAAACCCACCCTACGTCCGGATCGAGCAGCTCTCGCCCGAGCTCCAGGAGGAGTATCGCCAGCGGTACAGGTCGCTCTACGACCGCGCCGATCTCTACGTCGCGTTCATCGAGCGCGGCCTCGATCTCCTCGCGCCCGGCGGGGTCCTCTCGTTCATCTGCGCCGACCGGTGGACCCTCAACCGGTACGGCGCCCCGCTCCGCCGCATGCTCTCGACGTGGTTCCGGGTGCAGTGCTACGTCGACCTGCACCGCGCCTCCCCGTTCGAGTCGGACGTCGTCGCCTATCCTTCGATCTTCGCCGTGTCGCCCGGCAAGACAGGGAGCGTCCCGGTCGCGACGCTGCACACCGCCTCTCCGGAGGAGTGCGAGGCCGCGTCCGCGGCCCTGCGGGGCGCGCCGGAGCGCGGCGCCGGCGTCGCCGTGGCGGAGTACCCCTCCTGGTTCGAGGGGGACGACCCGTGGGTGCTCAGCTCCCCGGAGCACCTCGAGGCCCTGCGCGCCCTCGAGGCGCGGTTCGCGCCGATCGAGGAGGTGGGCGGGACCCGCGTCGGCATCGGCGTCGCCACCGGAAGCGACCGGATCTACATCGTCGGCGACGAGGTCGATATCGAGCCCGATCGCCTCGTGCCGCTCGTCATGCGAGACCAGCTCGACGGCGGCCGCGTCCGGGACGCCGGGCGGTTCGTCATCAACACGTTCGGCGACGACGGCAAGGTGGTCAATCTGGAAGAATATCCGAAGCTCGCCGGATACCTGCGCGCCCACGAGGCCGAGATCAGGAGACGCTACATCGCCCAGAGGAGCGCCGCGAGCTGGTTTCGCACCATCGATCGCGTGGTCCCCGAGCTCGCCTCCGCCCCGAAGCTCCTCATCCCCGACATCGCAGGATCCAACGAGGTGGTCTACGAGGGGGGCAGGTTCCTCCCGCACCACAACCTCTACTTCGTCACGTCGGAGGCCTGGGACATGGAGGCGCTCGGCGGGCTGCTCAGCTCCAGGGTCGCCCTCTTCTTCGTGTGGTCGTACGCGGTCAAGATGCGCGGCGGCTACCTGCGCTTCCAGGCCCAGTACCTGCGGCGGATCCGCCTGCCTCCGCCGGCGAGCGTCCCCGAGGAGCTGATCGGCGATCTCCGCGGCTCGTTCCGGGAGCGCGATTTCCACCGCCTCGACGCGCTCGCGCTCCGCGCGTACGGCATCGACGCGCTCCCGGGGTTCAGCTTCCTCGACAGGAGGAGATAGCCCGCTATCGGGCGCCGGGCGCGGCGTGATACCGTCGCGCCTCCACACAACGTTCGCGGGCGAGGGACGAACGGATGACGGCGGAGAAGATCGCGTGCGCTAGCCGTATCGAGTCGGTCGTCGTGTACGCGCGCGGGGCGATCGTCACCCGCCGCGTCGAGCTCGCGGCGCCCCTGCCCCGCGGGGCGCTCGAGATCTCGGTGCCGGGGGTCACGCCCCTCGCCGAGCCGGGGAGCTTCCGCGCGCTCGTGGCGGCCGCGGGCGGCCCGCCGGAGGCGGCGGCGGCGCCGCGCGAGGTCGTCGGCGTGCGCGCGCGGCTCGTCGTGCCCCCGGCGCCCGTCTCGCGGGGCGCGCTCTCGGCGCAGCTCCGCGCGCTCGAGCTCGCGATCGAGCGCCTGTCGGCCGAGCACGACCACCTCCGCCGCTGGCGCGACCAGCTCGGGGCCGTCGCGCTCCACCCGGAGCTCGCGCGACGCTTCCGGCCGGGCGACCCCGCGGCCCGGATCCGCGACGCCCTCGCGGTGAGCGGCCTGCTCTCGGGCGAGCTCGCCGCGCTCGACGCCCGCCTGGCCGCGCTCGAGGACGAGCTCGAGCGCGCCCGCAAGGAGCTCCTCTCCGCGCAGCTCGACGCCGCCCAGGCGACCAGCGGCGAGATCGAGGAGCGCGCGCCGGCGCGCCTCGACGTGGTCGTGCGGCTCGCGCCGGCGCGCGACGGGTCGGGCGGCGCGCCGGCGCTCCGGCTCGAGTACGCGGTCGGCGCCGCGCGGTGGTGGCCCGCCTACGCGGCGCGGTTCTCGCGCGGCGCGACCGAGGTCGCGCTGCAGCTCGACGCCCTCGTCGCACAGGCGTCCGGCGAGGACTGGAAGGGCGTGCGCGTCGCGCTCGCCACCGCCGATCTCGTGCAGGACACGCGGCTGCCGGAGCTCGCCTCGCTCCGGCTGGGCCGCGCGCAGCGCCCCCCGCGCCGCGGCTACCGCCCCGCGCCGGAGGGCCTCGACGCCATGTTCGAGGGGTTCGACCGCTTCGTCGCCGCCCTCCCCCCGCCGGCCGCGAGGACCACGGCCGCCCCGGCGGAGCTCCCGCCCCCCGCGCCCGACGACGACGACGAGCCCACGCTGAGCCGGGCCGCGCCGGGCCAGACCAGCGACGATCTGCGGGAGGCGATGGCCCGGATGGCGCCTCCGGCCGGCGGGGCCGCGCTGCCGCCGCCTCCTCGCGCCGGAGCCGCCCCGCCGCCGATGCGGCGGGAGCGCGCCGCGGCCCCGAAGCCGCCCCCGCCCCCGGCGCCGGCCGCCGCGCCGATGCCGCTCGCCGCGCCGATGCCGGCCGCCGCGGCGCGCAAGTCGCGCGGGCTGTCGCTCCCCTCGTTCGGCGGCGGCTACGGCGGCCCGCCCCCGCCGCAGGCGCTCCAGGCGAGCGCGCCCGAGGCGCCCATGGCCGCCTTCGCCCACGACGCGAGCGTCGAGCGCTGGGCCGGCGCGGCCGACGAGCTGCTCGACCCTGGCGGCGAGCTCGAGGGCGCCGGCGCGGCCCCGGCGCCGGTCGAGCCCGCGCAGGTCGAAGGGTGGCTCGACTTCGACGCGCTGCACCTCCCCGGGACGGGCCCGCAGCGCGGCCGGCTCGCGCGCGACGAGCCCGGGCCCTCGAGGCGCGCCGCGCGGCGGGCGCAGATGGCCATCGACGACCTCGGACCGCCGCCCCGGGCCGTGGACCCGCGCGACTCGCGCGGGCAGTTCGACCACCTCTACGCGGGCGAGAGCGCCGCCGACGTGCCGTCGAACGGCAGGCTCCACCGCGTCGCGCTGAGCGCCGCGCGCGCCCCGGCGACGCCGCGGTTCGTCGCCGTGCCGCGCGAGGCCGCCGAGGTCTACCGCGAGGCGCGCGTCGAGAACCCGTTCGACGCCCCGCTGCTCGCCGGGCCGGTCGAGATCTTCGTCGACGGCGCCCTCGCCGCGCAGTCCTCGCTCGGGCACGTCGATCGGGGCGGCCTCCTCCGCGCCGGCCTCGGCGTCGAGGAGCGGATCCGGGTCGCGAGGAACGCCCGCGTCGAGGAGTCGAGCGCCGGCCTGCTCGGCGGCTCGCTCTCCGTCGAGCACGCGATCACCATCGACCTCTCCTCGTCGCTCGGCGTGGGCGTCGAGGTCGAGGTCCTCGACCGCATCCCGGTGACCGACGACAAGGACGTCGAGATCAAGCTGGTCTCGTCGCACCCGAGGGCCGAGCCGTACACCCAGGAGGACCTCGGCGAGCCCGTGCGCGGCGGGCTGCGCTGGCGCGTGCCGATCGCGCCCGGCGGCAAGGCCTCGGTCGCCTTCACCTACCGCGTGGCGCTCTCCTCCAAGAACGAGATCGTCGGCGGCAACCGTCGGGAATAACAGGAGAAATAGGCGCGCCATGGCGACGGCAACGAGTGCGATCGGTTCGGACCGGGCGGAGGGGAGCGCCGGCGGAGGGGACGCTGGCGGCGGGGCCGAGGGCGGCGCGATCGCCGGCGCAGCGGGCGCCGCCGACGGGGCGCCTCACCCGAGCGCCGCGCGCGTGGTGACGCTGTTCGAGGATCGCGCCGAGGTCGTGCGCGCCGCGCGCGTCGAGGTCGGGGCCGGGGCGCAGTGGATCGCGATCGGCGGGGTGTCGGTGTTCGTCGACGAGCGCACCGTGCAGGCGCGCGTCGCGGGCGCGGGCGCCGAGGGCGCGGTCCGGGTGACGGCGGCGCGCGTGCGGTGGAGGGCGCACCGGGAGGCGGCGCTCGGGCGCGAGGCGATCGACGCGCTGGAGCGCGAGCAGCGAGAGGCGTCCCGCCGGGCCGGCGCCGCCGAGCGGGCGCGGGACCGGGCGTCGCGCCGCGAGGCGCACCTCGACCAGCTGCTGGCGAAGTGGTCGCAGGCGATGGGCGAGGTCCCGAAGGACGCCGGCGAGCCCGCGCGGCTCGCCTCGTGGCGCGCCGGCGTCGAGGCCCTGCACGCGGCGCTGGCCGAGGCCCTCGGCGCGTCGGCCGACGCGCGCGCGGCGCGGGCGCACGCCGAGGACGACGCCCGGCGCGCCGCGGCGCGGCTGCGCGAGGGGTCGATCGAGCAGCCGCGCTACGAGGCGGTGGTCGAGGTCGAGGTGCACGCGCCCGCGCCGCAGCCGGTCGAGATCGAGCTGACGTACCGCGTCGCGTGCGCGATCTGGCGCCCCGAGCACCTGGCGCGGCTCTCGGTCGCTCCCGCGGGCGCCGCTGCAGCCGGCGCGACCGCGGGCGGCGCGGGCGGCGCCGGGGCGCAGGGCGCCGGCGGCTCGGTCGAGCTCACCACCTGGGCCGCGGCGTGGCAGGCGACGGGCGAGGCCTGGGAGAATGTCACCGCGCGCTTCTCGACCGCGCGGCCGTCGCGGAGCGCCGAGGCGCCGCTGCTCGCGGACGACGTCCTCCGCGCGCGGCGCAGGGCGGAGGTCGACCGCCGCCGCGTCGTCGTCGAGGCGCGCGACCAGGCCATCGCCACGGCCGGGCTCGGCCGCGGGGCGCGGGCGGTCGACGAGATGCCGGGCGTGGACGACGGGGGCGAGCCGCTGATCTTCGAGGCGGCGGAGCCGGTGACCCTGCCCTCCGACGGCCGCCCGACGCGCATCGAGATCGCGCGGCGCGCGCTGCCGGCCGAGCTCGCGCTCGTGCTGTACCCCGAGGCCCACCCCGCGGCGCACCTGCGCGCGACCGTGACGCTGGACGGCGGCGGCGCCGGCGGGCGGCCGCGCCCGCTGCTCGCGGGCCCGGTCAAGGTCGCGCGCGGCGGCAGCCTCATCGGCCGCGCCCGGCTCGACTTCGTCGGCGCCGGGGAGCCGTTCGAGCTCGGCTTCGGCGTGGACGACGCGGTGCGCGTGCGGCGCACCGTGGACGAGGAGCAGGACACCTCGGCGATCACCGGCAGCCGCAAGATCCGCCGGCGCGTGAAGCTCTCGCTCTCCAACCTCTCCAGCGACGTGAAGCGGGTGCTGGTCACCGAGCGGATCCCGGTCAGCGAGGTGGCCGACGTCGAGATCGCGCTCGGCGAGGCCCCCGGCTGGACGCTCGACGAGGAGGACGGCTTCCTCCGCGGCCGCGTCGAGCTGCCGCCGAAGGGGCTGAAGACGATGTCGTTCAGCTACGAGCTCCGCGCCGCCGCGAGCGTGGTGTTGCCGTTCTGAAATGCCATCGTCACCGTCGCGCTCCTCGCGAGGAGCGCCGTTGACAGGACGCCGCACGCTTCTGTAACTGATGGATTCTCCAGCAGCTTCACTCGCCGAGGAGGAGGATCGCCATGAGGCAGCAGATCGACGGGGCCGTGGTGCTGACCGCGGCCGACGAAGACGCCACCGAGTATTTGCCCAACAGAGGCGTCTTCTTCGCGCAGCTGCTGGGGAAGGGGCTCGGGCAGGCCTTCGGCTTCTACAAGGGCACGATGGACCCCGGCTGCGAGATCTCGCGCGAGCTCCACACCGAGACGAGCGAGACCATCTACATTCTGTCCGGCAAGGCGCTCGGCATCGTCGGCGACCGCGAGGTGCCGCTCGGCCCCGGCCAGATGATGCACGTCGACAAGAACGTGCACCACGGGCTGCGCAACGCGGGCGCCGGGCCGCTGGAGTTCCTCGTCATCGGCCACCCCGACTTCTGATCGCGCGGTCCGCCCCTTGAGGTGCACCGCTGCCCTACGGTCCGCCGCCGGCGCGCTCGCCGCGGCGGCGGCGCTCGGCGCGGCGGCGGCGCAGGCCGAGCCGGCCCCGGCGACGCCCGGCGCGGCGCGGGCCGAGCCGGCCCCGGCGGCGCCCGGCGCCGCGGCGGCCGCATGGACGACCGCGGCGCCGCCGGAGCGCGCGCGGCGCGAGGTCGCGTGGGACCCGCGCTGGCCGCGCTTCCGCGTGAGCGAGTACGTGGCCACGGGCCTCCTGGCCGCGACCGCCTTCGGGACGCTGGCCATCCCGCCCTCGGAGGGCCGGTGGACGACCGTGAACGGCTTCGACGGCTCGGCGCGAGAGGCGCTCCGCATCCGGAGCGATCGCCAGCGCGAGACGGCGCGGGACGCGAGCGATCTCCTGCTCACGCTGATGACCAACCACCTCGCGGTGGACGCCCTGCTGGTGACCTGGTGGGGGCACGGGCGCGGCAGCGTCGCGTGGGAGATCGCGATGATCGACATCGAGGCGCTCGCGTTCAACGCGGCGCTGAACGGCGTCGTCGCGGGGCTCACGAGCCGCGAGCGCCCCTACCGCGCCGGGTGCACCGGGCCGGAGGAGCAGCAGGACCACGACTGCCGGGGGAGCAAGCGCTACCGGAGCTTCTTCAGCGGCCACAGCTCGACCGCGTTCACGGCGGCGGGCCTCGTGTGCTCGCACCACGCGCACCTGCCCCTGTACGGAGGCGGCGCGCCCGACGCGCTCGCGTGCGCCGCGTCGCTCGGCACCGCGACCGCCGTGGCGACGCTGCGGGTCGTCTCGGACCAGCATTTCGCGACCGACGCGCTCACCGGCGCGGCCGTCGGCGCCCTCACGGGCCTCGGGCTCCCGTGGCTCCTGCACTACCGCGGCGGCGCCCCGGCCTCGACGTCGGCGCGCGCGCCGCGCGGGGACGGCGTCTCGATCCGCTTCGTGCCCGCGCCGCTCGGCGGGTACCTCGTGGGCAGGTTCTAGCGATGGCGCTGCGCCGCACGCTCGCCGCCGCCGCCGCGCTCGCCGCGCTCGCCCTCGCGCCCGCCGGGGCCCGCGCCCAGGACCCGGCCGACCTGCCGCCGCCCGCCGCCGATGCGCCGCCGGTGTCCTCGGGGGTCGACCTGCTCCAGAAGCGCTCGTACTGGGCGCGGAGCGCGGGCGCGCGCCCGTTCGTCTCCGCGGTGCTGGAGCTCGGCGTCATCTATTACCGGCCGAGCCTCGCGCTCGGTTACGGCAAGCCGCACTGGTCCTGGCTCGGGATCGAGGGCTACGCGAGCGTGTCGCCGAGCGGCGGCGCGGAGTACGTCGGCCTCCGCGCGGCGCTGCCCAGCGTGGAGATCCGCGGCGGCGCGCGATACGCCTTCTCGGCGAGCCAGTATTTCCTCGAGCCCCGGGCGTCGTACACGCGCAGGGAGACCGAGCTCATGCAGGGTCCCCTGTCGCGCTACGTCGCGGGGGAGATCGAGGTGTCGGGCTCGATACCCCTGCTCGGAGGCAGCCTGTTCGGCGTGGCCACGGGCTACGCGGTGCTCGGCGCGCCCGAGGGGTTCTACCTCTACGAAGAGGCGCTCCACACGGTGATGAAGCCGCCGTACCTCTACCGCGCGCGGCTCGGGTTCATGGGGGAGATGGACAAGTTCGGCGAGCTCCGGTTCGGCGCCGCCGCCGAGGTGATCGGCAACCCCGGCCGCGGCAGCGTCGTCGTGCGCGTCGGCCCGATGCTGGCCATCGCGCTGACACACCACCTGGACGCGGTGGGGACGGCGATGGTGGTGGCGGCGACGCCCGATCGGCTCGGCCTGCTGGGCGCGGATCTCGGGCAGCTCGGCTTGCGGTACCGGTGGGCGACGGGAGATCGCTGGCCGGAGTTCCCCTGACGCATGCGCTCATCGCGGGGCGTGGTAAGCGTCTCGGCATGCACAAGCTCATTCCCCTGACCTTCCTCGCCGCGGCGCTCGCGGCGTGCACTCAGCCCGGCGAGCCCAGCGCGCCGGCGGCGAACGGCGCCGCGGCGGCGCAGCCCGCCAAGGCCGCCGAGGCGAAGCCCGCGGAGGCGAAGGCGGCCCAGGCGCCGGCGACCCAGGCGAAGATCGGCCAGCCCGCGCCCGATTTCACGCTGCCGGACCTCGACGGGAAGCCCGTCAAGCTGGCCGACTACAAGGGCAAGACGGTCGTGCTCGAGTGGTTCAACCCCGGTTGCCCGTTCGTGCAGCTCTCCCACAGGAAGGGCGGCCTGAAGGGCGTGCCGGCGCAGCACATCCAGAAGGGCGTCGTGTGGCTCGCCATCAACTCGGGCGCTCCGGGCAAGCAGGGCACCACCCGGGAGGAGAACGTGAAAGCAAAGCAGGAGTTCGGGATGAGCTACCCGCTCCTCATCGACGAGAAGGGCGATGTCGGGCGCGCGTACGGCGCCCAGCGCACACCGCATATGTACGTCATCGACCCGCAGGGCACGCTCGTCTACGCGGGCGCCATCGACAGCACCAAGGGAGGTGAGCCCGAGCCGGACGAGCAGGTCACCAACTACGTCGACGCGGCGCTCGCCGAGCTCACCGCCGGAAAGCCGGTCTCCACGAAAGAGACCGAGGCGTTCGGCTGCACCGTCAAGTATTGAGCGCCCCGGAAGCGGGCCCATCCGCAGCATCGCATCTGGACCCACCCCGGCGTCACGTCGTGCGCCTCACCAAAATCGCCACGGACGTTGTCGCTCGCGTCAATCTCCTGCGTCCGCCCTGAGCAGCGCGCCCCCCGCACCTGCGCGCCCGCCGCGCGGACATCGCCCCGCGGCCAGCATCGCACCTCCGCGCCGTCCTGAACGACAGCACGATACCGGGGCTCGGGCCGCCCGGGTGTTGACATGGACATAAACCACAGCTTACCGTTGCACGACAGTTCTGTAACGACATCGCTCGTAGCTCACGCCCAGGCGAGACGCTCACCGGCTGGCGACCAGGCGTTCGGGAGATGACGAGTCGAGGCCATCGCGCTGGGAGCTGCCGAGGCAGGTGCGGATGCGAAGGTTCATGTCGGTGCGCTCGCGGGCGATGAGCTATGAATCGTGCAGCGGCTCGCGCGCGGTCGTCGCGCCCCTCCTCGGGCGGGATCGGCGCCCAGAGCCCGGGGGGCTCCGCCTTCGATGTTGAAGAGGGTCCGGTTCATGAGCCGAGCGGGGAGAGCGAGCCCGGAGAGCGCGAAGGTCGCGCGTCCGGCGGACCCGGAGCCCACGTCGAGGCCCGTCCCGCTCGCGCCCGAGAGCGGGCCGTCGCGCTCCGCGGCGCCGGGAGGCTCGGGCGCCACGCAGGACACCGTGTTCGCGTGCGTCGATCCGCCGTCGTCGCGCGTGCCGAGCCGGTTTCCCATCCGCGACTGGGACCGCTACGAGTGCGTGTCGCTCATCGGCAGGGGCGGCATGGGCACGGTCTACAAGGCCAAGGACCCGCGGCTCCAGCGGTACGTGGCGCTCAAGCTCATCCGGGGCAACGACCCGGATCTCGCCCAGCGCTTCATCTGGGAAGCGCAGGCCCAGGCCCGGGTCGAGCACCCGAACGTCTGCAAGGTGTACGAGGTCGGCGAGGCGCAGGGTCAGCCGTTCATCGCCATGCAGTACATCGACGGCCTGCCGCTCCACCGCGTGGCGCAGCAGACGTCGCTCGAGCAGCGGGTGAAGATCGTGGCCGACGTGGCGGACGGACTCCACGCCGCCCACCGGCTCGGGCTGATCCACCGCGACATCAAGCCGGCGAACATCCTCGTCGAGCGGACGGCCGACGGCGCCTTCCGCCCCTACCTCCTCGATTTCGGGCTCGCGCGGGACATCGCCGCGGACGGCCGGGCGACGACCAGCGGCGAGGGGACGCCGGCGTACATGGCGCCCGAGCAGGTGTCCGGCGGCCAGCGCCAGCTCGACCGCCGCACCGACGTCTACTCCCTCGGCGCCACGCTCTACGAGATCCTCGCCGGGCGCCCGCCGTTCGTCGACCCGTCGGTGACGAGCCTCGTCGCCCGGGTGGCGAACGAGCTGCCCGTGCCGGTGCGCCAGATCGACAGGCGCATCCCGCTCGATCTCGAGACCATCGTGATGAAGTGCCTCGAGAAGGAGCCCCAGCGGCGGTACGACTCCGCGAAGATGCTCGCGCTCGATCTCGGGCGCTACCTCGCGGGCGAGCCGATCGACGCGCGGCCCGCGAGCCTCGCGTACCGCGCGCTGAAGCGGGCGCAGAAGCACAAGCTCGCGGTCGCGGCGGCCGCGGCGGCCCTCCTCGTGCTCGCCCTCTCGGGCGCCGTCGCCCTGCGCGCGAAGCTCGCCGCCGCGCGCCAGGCCGAGCGCTCGGCGCACATGGCGTCGCTGGCCCAGGGCTTCGGGCAGGACGTGAAGGAGATGGAGCTCTTCATGCGCTACGCGTACGCGCTCCCCCTCCACGAGGTGTCGCGCGAAAAGGAGGTCATCCGCGCGCGCATGGGCGAGATCGACCGGAAGATGCAGGCCCTGCGCGACGCCGGGGGCGATCTCGTCGAGGGCCCGGGCCACTACGCGCTCGGGCGCGGGCACCTCGCGCTGCACGAGCCCGAGGAGGCGCTCTCGCACCTCGAGGCCGCGCTCGCGAGCGGGTACGCCGCGCGGGAGGCGAAGCTCGCGGCGGGCCTCGTGCACGGGATGCTCTACAGAAAAGGGCTCGACCGGGCGCGGCGCCTCGCCGACAAGGGGGAGCGGTCCGCGCATCAGCTCGAGCTCGAGGAGCGGCACCGGCTCCCGGCGCTCAAGCACCTCCGGGACAGCGCGCGCTCGGCCGCCGAGCCGTCCTCGTACACCGCGGCGCTCATCGAGCTCTACGAGGGGCGCTTCGACGAGGCGCTCGCCGACGCGCGGCGCGCGTTCGCGCGATCGCCCTGGGAGTACGAGGCGAAGATGCTCGAGGGCGACATCCTGCTCGCGAAGGGGGCGGCGGCGCGCGACCTCGGGGAGCCCGAGGCGGCGCTCGCCGAGTTCCGGGACGCCGTCGCCTCGTACGAGGTCGCGGCGGAGATGGCCGAGAGCGATCCCGACGTCCACGAGGCGGCCGCGCGCGCTTTGAGCGAGATCATGCTGATCGAGGCGCAGCGCGGCGGCGGCGCCGACGAGCTCTTCGCGCAGATCATCGCCCGCTGCGACAAGGCCCTCCGCGCGAACCCGCGCGCGAGCGGCGCCCACGCGAAGAAGGCCTGGGCCCTCGTGCACCGGGCCAGGCGCGACCTCGCGCGCGGCGCGGATCCGCGGCCGGACCTCGTGCAGGCGATCGCCGAGAGCGAGCAGGCGGTCCGGGGCGACCCATCGGACGCGACCGCGCACGGCGCGATGGGGGCGAGCATCTTCCTGCTCGCGTCGCACGAGAGCTCCCTCGGGCTCGACGTGCGGCCCTCGCTCGGGCGCGCGGTCGAGAGCATGGAGCGGTCGCTCGCGCTCGACCCGAGCTCCTTCTGGGCGTGGAACGACGCCGGCATCGCCTACGGCATGATGGCCGAGGACAGCGCGTCCCGCGGCGCCGACCCCCTCCCCCTCTTCGAGCTCAGCGCGTCGCACACCGCGCGGGCGATCGAGATCGCGCCGAACGACGCGCCGCTGCACCTCAACCAGGGCTGGTTCTACGCGCAGCGGGCGCAGTACGAGCTCGATCACGGCACGCCGCCCGAGGAGTCGCTCGAGCTCGCCAAGGACAACCTCGAGGCGGCGCTCCGGCTGCGCCCGGACAGCCACCCGGCCCACGGCGCCCTGGCCCTCGCCTACCTGATCCAGGGCCGGTACGAGCGGCTCGCCGGCGAGAGCCCCGAGGTCTCGCTCGCGCGGTCGCTCGACGGGTACGGCGCGGCGATGCGCCTCCGCCCGGGAAATCTCGAGGCGCAGCAGGGGGCCGGCCTCGCGCGCCTCGAGGCGGCGCGGTGGGCGCTCGACCGCGGCGAGGATCCGGCGGCCGCGCTCCGCGCGGCGCGGGGCGCGGTCGAGCGCGTCCTCTCCGCGAGGCCCGCGAGCGCGGGGGCGCTCCTCGCGCTCGGCCAGGTCGACCTGCTCGCGGCGCGGTGGTTCGCGTCCCGGGGCCGGAGCCCGGCGCCGCCGCTCGACGCCGCGGAGCGCGCGCTGCTCCGGGCCCTCGGGTCGAGCGACCGGAACGCGCGGATCTTCGGCGCCCTGGCCGAGGTCCACCGGCTGCGCGCGACCTCGGCCGCGCCGAGCCTCGTCGACGCGCGCGCGGAGGTCGAGGCCGGGCTCGCGATGATCGATCGCGCGCTGGCCATCGACCCGGCCCTCCCCGCGGCGAGCGCCGAGCAGGGCGCGCTGCTCCTGCTGAAGGCGAAGGCGGAGCCCGAGCCGGCGCCGCGCCGGGAGCTCTCGCTGCGCGCCGGGTCCGTGATCGAGCGGGCGCTCCGCGACAACCCCCTCCTCGGCCGCGAGTACGCGCCCCTCCTCGACGAAGCGCGGAAGGTCGCGGAGGCGGTGAAACGCTAGCTCTACCCATCAAGAGTCCAGCCAGGGATCCGGAGAGGGAGAGTTCAACGCAAAGGCGCAAAGGCGCAAAGGCGCAAAAAAAAAAGAATAATTATTATGCTTTTTGCGTCTTTGCGCTCTTTGCGCCTTTGCGTTAAATCCTCTCCTCTCTCGCGACGCAGATCCCTGGCGAGATCTCTGCCCCGCGGCGCTACGCCCGGCGCTTCGGGCGTGAGACCCTGGACATGGCCTCGTCGTGGGCCCACTTGACGCGCATGAACTCGCCGGCGTCGCCGCCGCGATCGGGGTGCGTGACCAGCGCGAGCCGGCGGAACGCCCGGCGGACCTCGGCCGCGCCGGCCGCCTCCGGGAGGCCGAGCACCGCGAACGGCGACACGCCGCGCGCGGACGCGGGCCGCGACGGGGCGCGCCGCGACGGCTCGGACGCGGGCGGCGGGGGCGCCTCCCGCCGCGCGCGCGGCTTGGGCCACGGGGGCTCGCCGCGCAGGATGCGCGTCCAGGCCGTCGCCCACGCCGGCTCGATCTCGACGAGCGGGCGCCCGGCGGCGCGCTCGGCCTGCGCCCTCGCCTCCTCCACGGTCCGCGCGCCGCCCTGGCTCGCGTCCGGCGGGCGGAACGGCTCGCGCGCGGGCTCGGCCGTCCACCAGGCGGCCCACAGGAAGCGGCGGCGGCGCGTCGGGGTCACCGCGTAGACGCCGCGGAGCGGGAGCGTCATCGGGGGCGGGCCCTCAGAAGATCTCGGGGCACCACGGCGCGCGCGCGGCGCGGAACAGCCGATCCGCGCGCTCGACGGCGCCCTCGGAGAGCTGCTCGACCTGGCCGGCGTCGGCGAGGCACCGGAACGAGACGCCGCCGAGGTACGCCGAGCCGAGCGCCGCGACGTCGAGGCGGAGGTCCGGCGCCGCGCTGGTCCGCGCCGCGCGCCGCTCGCCGCCGTCGAGCCGGAACCGGCCGGCGTTCCAGGGGCAATCGCGGTCGGCGATCTCGAGCGTGAGCGCCTCGGCGCTGCCGTAGGCGCGCGCCGCGAGCGCGGCCTCGACGTCCACGATGCGCACCCAGATCCCGTCGCTCGCCGTGAGGCGCAGGCGCCGCGGCTCGACGAGGAGCAGGCCGAGCGGGTGGTCCGGCGGCAGGAGGCTCGCCTCGATCCGCTGCGCCAGGTCGATGTCGAAGAGGTAGCGCCAGATGAGCCGGGTCCCGAGCGGCGTCGCGCCGATCGCCTCGATCACGCGGATCGAGCCGACCGGGATGCTGGAAGCGTCCCACTTGTGGTGCATGCAGTAGATCGCGTACGCCTCCGCGCGCCCGTCGACCTCGATGACGACGCGCTGGAGCGGGCCGCCCCCCTGGCGGGTGAAGTCGTTGTCGGCGAGCCGGCGGACCTGCCACCACACCTTCGAGCGCGCGAGCATCCCGGGGGCGAACGCGCGGGCGCGCTCCCAGACCGGCGCGAACGCCTCGATCGCCGCCGCCTCGTCGAGCAGCCGCGCACGCCCCTCTGCGCCCGCCTCGTGGCGGAACGCGGCGCGGTCCCGCTCGATCGAGATGGAGCACGCCTGGGACGCGATGCCGTAGCCGAAGCGGCCGTAGATGCCGCCCTCCGTGGCCCAGAGCGAGGAGATCGGCCGCCCCTCGGCCCGCGCCTCGTCGAGGTGCCGGCGGATGAGGCGCGTGAGGATGCCGCGGCGGCGGTGCGTCGGGTTCACCGCGACCATGGTGAGCCCGGCGACGGGCACGGCGCCGCCCGGGGTGGTCATCGTGAGCGCGAACGAGCCGGCGGCCCCGACGACCGACGCGCCCTCGTAGGCGCCGATGCGCGACGTGAGCTCCGGGAGGCGCTTCACGCCCTCGAGGCGCTCGGGGGTCGTGGGCATGCCGAACGCGGTGAGGATGGGCTGGCGGAACTCGGCGTGCTGCTCGGCCGCCATCTGCCGGAGCTCGATATCCATGCGGGCACGATAGCAAAGGAGCCGCGCGCGCTGGCGCAGAAGCAAAGGAGCGGCGCGCGCCCGCGGCGGCCTACGCGCTCAGCCGCTCCCGCTCCCGCGCCGCCGCGCGCCGGATGCGCGTCTTCAGCCACGCCTCGATGAGCGGCCACACCGTGAGCGGCGCGTCCCTCCCGACCACGATGTCGAGATGTCCGCGCGGGAACTCGCGGTACGTTTTGTCCGAGGACCGACTGAAATCGTAGGCCGGCTTCACGGACGCCGGCGGCGCGAGGTCGTCGTGCGCGCCGGCGACGACGAGGAGCGGCAGATCCAGGCCCTCGAACGCCTTGGCATAGCCGAAGAGGCTCCCCATGTGCTGGCCGCTCTTCCGCGACGCCGCCGCGTCCAGGAACATGTTCCGCAGCACCGTGATGCTGCCGCTGTCCATCGCGAGCGACATGTGCTGCGTGAGCACGCGGGTCTCCATCGAGCCCGGGACGAACCCGCGGATCGGCAGCGGGAAGATCGGGCTCTCGATGAACGCGCGCACGAACCGGAACGGCTCCCCCCACGCCGACAGCGGCAGCGCCCCCTGCCCGAGCGGGACCCGCTGATCGACCGTCAGCATCAGCCGACCGACCAGCTCGAGCACCCGCGACCCGTGCGTGAACAGGTAAGGGCTCCCGAGGGTGATGATCCCGCCGACCGCGTCGCCCATCGTCGGCGCCGTCGCGTAGCTGATGAGCCCCCCGAGCGAGTGCCCGATCAGGTACACCGGCCGCGGGCCCGAGATGCGCCGGACCTCCTCGATCGCCGCCGGCACGTCCTCGCGGACGAAATCGGTCACGTGACCCGGCCGCCGCGCGCCGAGGTGCCGCGACCGCCCGTGCCCGCGCAGATCCAGGTTGAAGACGTCGAAGCCCGCCCGCGCCAGGTAGTTCGAGAAGCTGCGCGACGGCAGGTGCCAGATGTACCGGTTCTGGCCGTACCCGTGGATCAGCAGCACGCTCGCCACCGTGCTCCGCAGCCGCGCGCTGCGCTTCCGGATCATCGCGAGCGGCACGTCGTGCACCACCGGCTCCCGGTCGACCACCGGGTCCTCCCCGCCCGGCGCGCGCGCCCCCTCGATCCCGCGGCTCGCCGGCGCGACCTCGACCGCCGTGCTGCGGACCCGCACCACCACGAGCTCCTTGATGAACCTGTCCCGCTCATCGCGGTCGACCGTCTGCTCGACCTGAGACTGATGCAGGATCATCCTTTCCGTCTATTGCGGATTATTTTGCCGTGCGCAACCTCGGGCCGACGCGTTTCGCGCGCTGGCGACGCCGGCACGGCGGCGTCGCCAGCGCCGGTGTCGCACGGCCGCCCAGGCCAGGGCGCGAGCGAGCGCGCTCGGGCACGCCCGGGTGGAAAAAGCTCTGCCTTGGGCGGTCCGCGGGCGTCACACCGCGCGGCGTCTCGTGTACCCTCCCCCTCGGCTGGTCCCCGGTGCACACCGGGGCGCGCGGAGAACCGGAGCTTGGCCTCGGCGCGTTCGTTCCGTGCGTGCCCGGATCCGGCCTTGACCTTACGCATCGCTAGGTGACCTACAATGTACCACTTGAAGATGGGTCGGCTGCTCGCGGTCGGGGTGCCTGCCAGGGCCGCCGCGCTCGCCGCGTTGCTCGGCGCCGTGTGCTTCGCCGGGACGGCCCGCGCGCAGTCGAAGGACGGCGGCGGCAGCAATCCGGACGACGCCGTCGCCGCGGACGAGCAGGCCAAGGACGAGCAGGCCAAGGACGACAAGGCGCCCGCCGCGAAGGACGACGTGCCGGAAGCGCCGCCCGAGGCCGCGGACGACAACAGCCCGTTCGAGAAGGACGGCAAGGCCCACAAGTTCATCGGCCTCCGGCTCCGGAACGTCATCGTCCCGAAGTTCATGATCAACCTGTTCGCCGACGGCGGCGCGACGGTGAACGTGTTCATGATCGGCCCGGAGTTCACCTCGCGCAAGAACGGGCTCGAGATCGATCTCGCGCTGTCCTACGCCGACTACTCGATGGATCCCTTCCTCTTCAAGGGGAAGAACGACGACCAGTTCGCCTGGGAAATGGTGTCGAGCGACATGAAGCTCCTCTATTTCACGAGCGACCTCCTCTTCGACGTCCCCATCGACGACAAGGGCCGCTTCTCGCTCCTCGTCGGCGGCGGCGTCGGGCTCGGCCTCGTGTTCGGCGATCTCCACCGCGCCCAGGCGTACCCGGGCGCCCCGGGGTCGAACCCGAGCCCCGACGACGTGAGCGCGTGGCGGAAGTGCTCCGGCGTGGGCGGCCCGGGCGGCGCCTACTGCGACGGCTCCAACAACCATTACGGCGATTACAGCGAGCCGAGCTGGGTCAACGGGGGCTCGAAGCCGTCGGTGTTCCCGTGGATCTCGTTCCCGCAGGTGAGCTTCCGGTACAAGCCGATCAAGCAGCTGCAGACGCGGCTCGACGCCGGGTTCTCCATCACGGGCTTCTTCTTCGGGCTGTCCGCCGGATATGGCCTCTGATCGAGGGATCGCGTGACGTCACACCCGCTGTTCCCCCCGCGATATGAGCCGATCGGGACGCTCGGAAAGGGCGGCGGCGGCGAGGTGTGGGCGGTGCGCGACCGGATCACCGGCAAGGCGGTCGCGCTGAAGACGCTCGGCGAGGACGCGGACGAGCCGGAGGTGCTCGCGCTCGTCCGCGAGGCGGCGGCGCTGTCGGGCGTCGAGGGCCTCGGCGTGCCGCGCGTGCTGCGCTTCGGCCGGCTGCCCGCGTCGGGGCGGCCCTTCATGGTGCGCGAGCTCGTCGAGGGGACGAGCCTCGCCGACCTGCTCGCGCGCAAGGGCGACCTGGCCAGGAACCTCGCGGCCATCGCCGACGCGGCCGATCAGCTCACGCGCCTGCACCGCGCGCTCCTGCTGCACGGCGACGTGAAGCCCGCGAACATCATCGTCGGCGAGGGCGGGCGCGCCACGCTTGTCGACCTCGGCCTCGCCACGCCGTTCCGCGACGACGGCTCGCGGCCCGTGGGCCTCACGCCCCGCTACGCCGCCCCCGAGCTCTTCAAGGGCGACCCGCTCACCGTCCGCGCCGAGGTGTTCGCGCTCGGCGCGACCCTCGCCGAGGCGCTCCGCCAGAGCGAGGGCGAGGGCGCGCGCGATCCGAAGGTCATAGGCGCGCTCCAGGAGGTCGTCGACCGGGCCACCGCCAAGGAGCCGAACGCGCGCTACCCGAGCGCGGACGAGCTCGCGAACGCGCTCCGGCGCGCCGCGCGGCTCCCCTGCGGGCCGAGCGAGGAGCCCGCCGGGCCCGCCGAGCCGGGCGCGCAGCCCGACGCCGGCGCGGGCGCGGTGGTCTGGCCGATCGTGGGGCTGGACGCGCCGTCCGGCCGGCTGCTCGCGCAGATCATGGCGCTGCCCGCGGGCTCCGGGCTCTCGATCGCCGGGCCGCCCGGGTCCGGGCGGAGCGCGCTGCTCCGGCGCATCGCGTGGTCGCTCGAGGTCGGCGGGTACGCCGTCGCGTGGGTCGAGGCGGCCCGCGTGGCCGACCCGCGCGGGGCGCTCGCGATCGAGCTGTCGGCGCACGATCTCGGCCGGGTGACGGCGCTCGTCGACGACGCCGATCGGCTCGGCGACGCGGAGATCGAGCGGCTCGACGAGGTCCGGAGGGCCGGCGGCAAGCTCGTGCTCGTGCTCGGGGACCCGCGGGAGCGCGCCGCCGACGGCGCCCCGGCGGCCGGCGCGCCCTCGCCCGGCCGCGCCGCCGACTTCGCCCGCGGGTTCCAGCGCTTCGAGATGGCGCCGCTCGACGAGCAGGTCGCCCGCGAGCTCGTGCAGCGCACCATCCTGTCGCTGAGCGACGCGGTCGCCGCGCACGTCGTCGCGCGCGCGGGCCGGTGGCCCGGGCGCATCCGGGAGATCGTCGCGCGCATCGCGCGCGCGCCCGTCGCGTCGACCGAGGACGTCGATCGGCTGCTCGAGGCGCCCCCCGCCTCGGGGGCGGCGGCGTCCGGGCCGGGCGGCGCCGGCGCCGAGGGCGCGGCGCTGCCGCCGGCGGAGATCCACCGGCTGCTCGACCGCGGCCACTTCGACGCGGCCGCGGAGGCGCTCGGCCGGCTCCAGGGCGACGGCTCGCCCGTCGTGGTGATCGCGCGCGCGCGGCTCGCCGTGAACCGCGGCGACACCGCGCGGGCGCTCGCGGAGCTCGCGCGCGCGAAGGACCAGGTCGAGGCCTCGGGCGATCGCGCGCAGGCGGCGTTCTGGTCGCTGCAGATGGCCCGGGCGCTGCTCCGCACCGGCGACTACGGCGAGGCGGAGCGCCGCGCGGGCGAGGCCGTCGAGCGGGTGGGCCCGGTCAAGCTCGAGGCGGAGCTCCCCGGCGAGCCGCGCCCCGAGCTCGCGACGGCCGCCGCGTTCGGCGCCTCGCCCGAGGCGATCGTCGCCGAGGCGGTGGCGACGCGCGGGCTCGCGCAGAGCTTCGCCTCGCGGCACGAGGACGCGAAGCGCACGCTGGAGCACGCGGTGCGGCTCGCGCGGCTCACGGGCGAGCCGCGGATCCTCTCGGTCGCGCTCGTCTCGCTCGCGTTCGCGCTCCAGCGGGACGACCGCCTCAGCGAGGCGAAGACCGTCTACGAGGAGGCGCTCACGGCGGCGGAGCAGGCCGGCGACGCGGGCACGCTCGCGACGACCCGCCTGAACCTCGCCGCGCTCACGAAGCTCCAGGGCGACCTCGGCGCGGCCATCCGCCACCTCGAGGCGGCCGTCGACCTGGGCCGGCGCTCGGGCCGCGTGACGACGATCCGGCAGGCGCTCCTCAACCTCGCGAACCTCGACCTCTACCTCGGGCGGCTCGCGCGCGCCCGGGTGTCGCTCGACGCGCTCGCGGCCCAGCGCGCGGATCTCGCGCCGCAGCAGCACGCCCAGCTGCTCGCGCTCGAGGCGGAGCACGCGGCGCGCTCCGGCGACCTCGAGCTGGCCGAGCGGCTCTGCCTGGAGTGCGCCGAGGCGTACGAGGCGATGGGCCGGCGGATCGACGGGGTCGAGGCGCGGCTCGAGCGCGTGCTCTTCGCGGTGGCGCGCGCCGGCGCGGACCCGCGCGCCCTCGGCGAGGAGATCGACGTGGCGGCGGAGCGCCTCGGGACGACCGGCGCCCACCGGGCGCTGCTCGCGCTCGCGCGCGGGCGCGTCGCGGCGCTCGCGCGCGACGAGCGGCGGGCCCGGGCGGCGTACGACGAGGCGCTCGAGGCGGCGCGCGCGGCGGGCCAGCGCGACTGGATCTGGCGCGCGCTGGAGGCGCGGGCGCAGCTCGAGACGGAGCGCGGGCACCTCATCCGGGCGCGCCACGACCGCGAGGAGGCGCTGATCACGCTGGAGGAGATCGCCTCCAAGCTGCCGCGCGACCTCCGGGAGGTCTTCTGGAACGACGCGCGCCGCAAGGAGATCCGGGCGGCGGCGATGCTCGAGCTGATGAGCAGCCGCACGGTGCCGTTCGCCCAGCCGGGCGCGGCGCCGGCGCCCGGCGCGGCGCCCGCGCAGGGCGCGGCGTCCCAGGCCGCGGCGCCGCCGCCGGGCGAGGACCGGCTGGCGCGGGTGCTCGAGATCAACCGGGAGATCGCGGGCGAGCACGACCTCACGCGCCTGCTCGCGAAGGTGACCGATCACGCGATCGCGCTGCTCCAGGCGGAGCGCGGGTTCATCATCCTGCAGCGTCCGCCGCGCGGCGAGCCGCCGCCCGCCGCGGGCGAGGGCGCGGTGGATCTCTCGATCCACGCCTCGCGCGACCAGGCCGGGGACGATCCGCACGCGCGCTTCTCCAGCTCGATCGCCGAGCGGGTGATCTCCACGGGCGAGCCGGTCGTGACCGCGAGCGCGCGGGACGACGCGCGCATGAGCGATTACGTCTCGGTCCACCAGCTCATGCTGCAGTCGGTCGCCTGCGTGCCGATCCGGCAGCGGAGCGGGCAGGTGATCGGCGCGCTCTACCTGGAGACGCGCCTGAGCGCGGCGGCGAAGTTCGAGGCCGAGCTCCCCACGCTGACGGCGCTGGCCGACCAGGTGGCGATCGCGATCGAGACCGCGCGCCTCGTCGGCGAGAACGAGCGCCGCGCCCGGGAGCTGGAGCGCGCGAACGAGGAGCTGCGCGCCGCGCGCGCGAAGCTGGAGGAGCTCCTCGGCCACCGCACCGCGCAGCTCGCCGCGACGCGGCGGGATCTGCGCTCGGCGCGCGCGGTGATCCGCGGCCATTTCGGCTACGAGGGCCTGGTCGGCACGAGCGAGGCGATGCGCCGCGTGTACGCGCTGATCGACCGGGTGAAGGACACGGACATCCCGATCCTCATCACGGGCGAGAGCGGGACGGGCAAGGAGGTCGTCGCGCGGACGATCCACAACGCGAGCCCGCGGGCGAAGAAGCCGTTCGTCGGCGTCAACTGCGGCGCGATCCCGGAGCACCTCCTGGAGAGCGAGCTCTTCGGGCACGTGCGCGGCGCGTTCACGGGCGCCGATCGCGACCGCAAGGGGCTCTTCCGCGAGGTGACCGGCGGGACGATCCTCCTCGATGAGATCGGGGAGATGCCGCAGAAGATGCAGGCGGGCCTGCTGCGGGTGCTGCAGGAGAAGGTCGTCCGCCCGGTCGGCGGCGCGCGCGAAGAGCCGGTGGACGCGCGGGTCATCGCGGCGACGCACCGGGATCTCGCCGACATGGTCTCGCGCGGCACGTTCCGCGAGGACCTCTATTACCGGCTGCACGTCGTCGAGGTGCGGGTCCCGTCGCTGCGCCAGCGGATCGAGGACATCCCGCTGCTCATCGACTATTTCCTCGGGATCTTCGCCGCGCGCTACGGCCGGGATCGCCGCAGCGTCTCGCGCGCCGCGCTGAAGCGGCTGTCGGCGTACAGCTGGCCCGGCAACGTGCGGCAGCTCGAGAACGTGCTGCTCAACGCGTGGGTCTTGTCGGACCGCCCCGAGCTGGAGAGCGACGACTTCGAGCTCCCCGACGCGGCGCCGCGGTCGCTCCGCGGCGCCGAGGCCCCGCCCCCGCCGCGCGCGCCGCTCGGCGGCGGGGCTCCAGCGAGCGCCGGCCGGGCCCCGCCGTCGAGCGAGCCGCTCCGCGTCGAGACGTCGCTCGATGCGCACAAGGCGAGCGAGCGCGAGCGGATCCTGGTGGCGCTGTCGAGCTGCAACTGGAACCGGGTGAAGGCGGCGCAGGTCGTTGGCTTGCCGCGCCGGACGTTCTACCGGCGCCTGAAGGAGTACGGGATCCAGTGAGCGCTCGCCGCCGCGTCCCGGGCGCCGGCGGGGTGGGGCGGCGCGCGCTGCGGTCTTGCCGGGCCGCGCGCGCGAGGGCACGCTTGGGCCGCGCGTCTCGGGGTGGCGCGCCCTGCCGGCGCGCCACCCCGAGACGCGCGCAGGATCCCGTGAGCGATCGATCGAACCTCGCAGCCTCCATCGACGGTGCGCCCCTCCAGGACGAGGAGGCGCGCGATCTCTGGACGCGCTTCAGCCGGTACATGGATGAGCACCGCGGCGACATGGCGGGCTTCGCGCGCGAGAACGGCTACGTCAGCGTGACGCCGACCTTTGATCGCGGGCGCGCGCTGCTCGTGGTCCGGACGACGGAGGCGCCGCCGGAGAAGCCCGCGCCGCGCGGTGGCGGCGGGGGCGAGCCGGGGCCGCGCGGCGGCGGGGGCAAACCGGCGCCGCGCGGCGGGGGCAAGCCGGCTTCACGTGGCGGCGGTAGGCCGGCGCCGCGCGGCGGCGGGGGCAAGCCGGCGCCGCGCGGCAGACGGCGGCGCTGAGCGCTCTCCGGGCGCGCTCGCCGTGCGATGCGTCGAATCGCGGCAGGCGGGGCTCGGCCCCTGCGTCGGCGAGCGCTCGCGGGGACCCGGTGCAGGTCGGGGGGGACCGCCGCCGGCGTGCAGCGCCCGGTGGGGGGACCGCCGCCGGCGTGCAGCGCCCGGTGGGGGGACCGCCGCCGACGTGCAGCGCCCGGTGGGGGGACGCCCGCCGACGTGCAGCGCCCGGTGGGGGGACGCCCGCCGACGTGCAGCGCCCGGTGGGGGGACGCCCGCCGGCGTGCAGCGCCGCGTGGGGGGACGCCCGCCGACATGCAGCGCCCGGTGGGGGGACGCCCGCCGACATGCAGCGCCGCGTGGGGGGACGCGCTGCGGAACCGCCGCTGAGGACCGTGGAGGAGCTGCGCGCAGATTGCGGTCGGCGCGCCTGTCGCCGAGCATGCCCGCATGGCGCGCACAGCCCCTTTTCCGAACGCGATGGTCATCCCCGGCATGAACCCCGGCGTCTTCATCCTGGGCGGCGGCGGGGCCGGCGGCGGCGGCAACGGCCGCGGGGGCAACGGCCGCGGCGATGGGCAGGGCGGCAGCGGCAAGAACGGCGGGAGCGACGCGCGCGGCGGCGGCAAGGACGCGGGGAGCTGCGGACCGGGCAGCGGGGGCGGCTGCCCCAACCCCGCGCATGGCAGCGGAGGCGGCACGCACGCCGGCGATCCGGTCGATCCGATCACCGGGCGCGTCTACACGGTCGCGGACGTCGACCTGGCGCTGCCCGGCGCGATCCCGCTCGTGGTCAGGCGGAGCTACAGCTCCGCGCTCGTCGAGGAGGACGTCGGCCTCGGCTTTGGCTGGACGCACTCCCTGGCCTGGCAGGTCGAGGAACGGCGCCGTGGGCTGCGGGTGCTCGAGCCGCACGCGGCGCCGACGGAGCTGCCGAGAAAGCTCGATCCGGGCGAGTCGGCGCGGCTGCCGTGCGGCGTGCTGACCCGGTATCCGTGGGGCTACGCGCTCGCCGCGGGCGGGCTGGCGTACCTCCTCGCCGAAGCGCGGGGCAGCCGGTGGCTGCTGAGCCGGATCGTCGATCTGCACGACAACCTGATCGAGCTGTCGTACGAGGACGGCCGGCTCGCGCACGTGATCGACAGCGTGGGCCGCGTCGTGCGCGCGCGGCGGCACAAGGACGGCCGCATCGCCGCCTTCGAGGTCAAGAACGCCACGGCGCAAGGGCGCTGGGAAGCGCGGCGGCGCTACGCGTTCGACGCGCGCGGAGACCTCGTCGCGGCCGAGGACGCCGCGGGGCACGCGCACCGCTTCGCCTACGACGAGGACCACCGCCTGCTGCGGCGCGAGGAGCCGGGCGGGCTCGTCGCGGAGTTCCGCTACAAGGACGGGCGATGCGTCGAGGCATGGTGCCATCGCGACGGCAACGACGCGCTCGACGAGGAGGTGCCGGCGGTCTTGCGCGACGGGTCGCCGGCGAGGGGGTTCCTGCACGTCAAGATCGATCGCCATGACGGCGCGCTCACCGAGGTGATCACGTCGCGCGCCGTCCGGCGCATCGACGGCAACGTCTTCGGCAAGCTCGACAGGATGGTCTGGGGCGGCGGCAGCGGCGTGCACACGTTCCGCTACGACGGCGCGGGCGCGCTGCTCGAGTACGAAGACGCGCTGGGGCAGGTGTTCCGCTGGGAGCGGGACGCCGCCGGGCGGCTCCTGGCCGAAGTCGACCCGATGGGCAACACGACCCACGTCGAGCACGACGCGCGCGGCTTCGTCTCGGCCGTGACCGACGCGCTCGGCGGCACCGCGCGCTACGAGCGCGACGCGCGCGGCAGCGTCGTCGCCGTCCACGACGGCGCGGGCTTCGTGGTGGGCTTCGCGTACGACAGCCGCGGCCTGCTCGTCGGCGCCACCCTGCCAAACGGCGGCGAGACGCGCATGGAGGTCGACGCGCTCGCGAACCGCGTACGCGTGGTCGAGCCCGATGGCGCCGAGCGGCGCATCCGCTACGATTTCCTCGGCCGCGTCGTGGGCTTCACCGACGAGGCCGGCCACGAGACGCGCTATGCCTACGACGCGTGCGGCCGGCTCTGCGCCGTGTTCGGGCCCGACGGCGCGGTGACGCGCCACGACTTCGACGCCGATGGCAATCTGGCGAAGATCACCGACGCCGACGGGCGCGCCACGACGCTGCGCTGGGGCGGGTTCCATGTCGTCACCGAGCTCGTACGGCCCGACGGAACCAGGGTGCTCTACCGCTACGACCGCGAGCAAGACCTGGTGCGCATCGTCAACGAGGCGGGCGACGAGCACCGGATCCAGCGCGACGGCGAGGGGCGCATCACCGGCGAGCGGACCTTCGACGGCCGGGAGATCGCTTACCGGCTCGACCTGCAGGGCAGGATCGCGCAGATGCGGTGCGGCCCCGCCACGGTCGATTTCGAGTACGACGCCGTCGGGAGGCTCGTCAAGCGCGCCACCTCCGACGGCCGCGAGGACGTGTTCGACTACGATCCGCTCGGCAGGCTCGAGCGCGCCGCGAGCGGCGATGTGGAGTGCGTGTACTCCTACGATCGGCGCGGGCGGGTGCTCACGGAGGTGACGAGGCGGGGCGGCGAGGAGCTCGCGGCGTTCGCGTGGACCTACGACGCGATGGGCAAGGTCACCGGCGTGCGCGGGCCGGGCGGCGAGCTGACCGTGCAGCGCGACCTCGTGGGGCGGCCCGTCGCCGCGCTGGTGGGCGACCAGCGCGAGCCGCTGCGGCTCGCCTACGATGCGCGGGGCTTCGAGGTCGAGCGGGTCCTGCCCGGCGGCGGCAAGATCGCGACCGAGGTGAACGCCGACCGGCTGCTCGCGCGCCAGAGCGTGCTCGGCAAGCCCGCCACGCCGCGGATCCGGCCCGGCGAGCCGCCGTGGGTCGGGCCGCTCGTGTCGCCCGAGACGTGGCGCAGGACGTACGCGTGGTCGCCCGCGGGGCTGCTGCGCGCGGCTCAGGACCGCGGCGGCGCGACGGGGGAGATGCTCCGCGACGCGAACGGCCGCGTCGTCGAGCGGCGCAGGGCAGGCAAGGCGGCGGAGCGGTTCCGGTTCACGGCGGCGGGCGACCTGGAGCGCGCAGACGAGCGGCGGACGTATGGGCCGGGGGGGCGGTTGACGGCGCGCGCGGCGGGACGAGAGACCGTGCGGTACGAGCACGGCGAGCGGGGCGACGTGGTGCGGAAGCGCGTGACCCGATCGGACGCCGCCGGCGAGCAGGAACGCGAGCGCGTGTGGGCCTATGCATGGAGCGGCGACGGACGGCTGATGGAGGTACGGACGCCGGAGGGGCGCACGATCGCGTTCGCGTACGACGCGTTCGGCCGCAGGATCGAGAAGCGCGTGGCGCCGATGGGAGAGGTGGAGAGCGTGACGCGCTACGCGTGGCGCGGCGACGCGCTGGTGCACGAGCGCCTCGAGCGGCCGGACGGCGCGGGCGCGGGCATCGTCGAGGAGCGCAGCTACGTCACGCTGCCGGAGAGCGCGCTGCCGCTCGCGCAGCGGGACGGCGCGGCGGGGGCGCTCCGGCACTTCGTCCACGGGGCGAACGGGTTTCCGGAGGCGCTGGTCGAGGGGGACGGCAGCGTGGCGGCGGAGCTCGGGGCGGGGCTCTACGGCGAAGTGCCGGCGGAGCATGCGGCGCTCACGCCGCTCAGATTTCCGGGACAGTACGCCGACGAGGAGACCGGGCTCTACTACAACGGGCACAGGTACTACGACCCGGAGACGGGCACGTACCTGAGCCCGGAGCCGATCGGGCTCGAGGGGAGCCTCAAGGCGTATGCCTATGCAGATGCATGGCTGCCCGAGACCATCGATTTCGATGGGCTCAAGAAGGATCCGGTCGTTTGCACGATCCGCAGAAAGGATGGCACGACCGTGACCGGCGCGAGCCAAGACAGAGGCCCAAGTGATCTGCACAAGGCAGTCCTGGCGGCGTTACCTCCGACGCCAGCTCGCGATCCCGATGACCCGACAGCGCCATGGAACTGCGCCGAGCCAGCTGCGCTCTCGGCACACATCAGGGACTGGGAGGAGAGAAACAAACCCAAGAAATGTGAGCCCGGCGCTGAGGGTTGGAAGAAGAACCTGCGATCCGCCATGCGAGAGATAGACGAAGAGAACGGCATCTCATCGAAGCACGAGAAATCCGACGTGGCTCGCGCAGCATGCCCGAACTGCTCACAGACGGTCCCCAGGCTCTTCGCGCTCGCTGGAATGATGCCGCCCACCAGGGTGCTCGCTCCGGGATATCAGAACAGAAGGGGCGTCGGTTCGCTCGAACGATTCTCTCAGCCGAACGAGAGCTTCCATAGGAATTCGAGCAACAAACCACCCAACGCTGCGGTATCCGGGACGAACAACTTGGGGACCTGGTCACTCTCAGACAAAGGCTGGAGGCGCCACTCCTAGAGAGGGAGATATGAACCAAGATCGACCATCGCTGGATGCCTTCTGCGGACCGCTTTCCGGCCGCGTGCGTTCATTCTTCACGCGGGAGCGGGTTTTTCGGGACGCCTCGAGGACGTGCAGCTTCGAGAGGCTCGCGGAGGAGCTTGATCGCCGAGGAGCTCCGTGGTTCGACAAGGTGTTCGAGCTGGAGGAAGACTTCGGCGGTCTGGTACGTCGAGGCGCACATCCCAAGACGCCGTCTCTCGCCCTCGGATTGTTTCAGCTCGTATGCCTCGGCCTCGACTCTCCCACCGAGGAAGAGCCCGCAGACGACTCTGCGCTAATCTCATTAAAATGGCCGATGGCGCGCCTGACACTCACCGACAATCTGCTGGTCCACGTAGGCTTACACACGATGGAGGGAGACCTCTACATGAGCGAAGCAGGGTGGATGTTCTGGTACATTCCGTCACTGGACCGTGTTGACCTGCTGTCTGCATCGGCGCTGACGTTCCTGGAACGCATCGCGCTCGAGGACGATGTACGACGAGAGATGCGCGAGTATGCTGCGACTTTCTTCGTGGCGGACGAGGGTCCCGCGCTCGCGCAGGCGCTCGCTCTCCCCATCCTCGAGGAGGCTTCGGACATGCTGGTAAGCCACTGGATGGGCCCCAACATCCTCATCTCACGTTTGCCTCAGGCGTCGGCGACTGGCACCTGCCGGACGCGCATCATCTGCCGTACCGTGGAAGATCTCCTCTCAGCCTCTCGATTTGTGGCCAAGAAGCACCCTGAAGCGCGGGCGACCGTGGAGACACACCTTCCAGGTGGGCGCGAGCGGCATGAAGCGCTCCGGCGCGAAGGTTTCGCCGTGAACGGGTAAACTGGGCAGCGCCGATGCGGGAGCGCAGCAGCATCGGCCCGTTGCCGGAGCACCTGGCGCTCTGACAACCGCCCACGCCTCGGAAGGGCTCCGTGTCGTCGCAGCCCCCCTCGTCCGACGACCTCGGGTCCTTCCTTGACTTGCCCGCCGCGATCCGTCCCTCAGAACCTCTCTCGCTCGAGGCGCCCGGGGCTGATGGGCACCCGGGAGTCGCGCGCGGCGCCCTCCTCCGGGCGCGCCGTGATCCGGCCGGAGAGGACCGCCTCCGCCAGCTCGCGGACCTCGGGGCTCGTCGCGCGATCGGCGCGCGCGAGCGCCTGCTCGGCCGCGGCGCGGGCCTCGGCCGCGCGGCCCGCGAGCGCGTGCGTCCGGGCGATCTCGGCGAGCGTCGCGGAGAGCTCCGCGGCGTTGCCCGAGACGTCCAGGAGCCGCTTCGCGCTCAGGTACAGCGCCAACGCCGCGCCGAGATCCCCCTGGATGCGCGAGAGATCGCCGCGCGCCCGGAGCACCCCCGCCTGCCCCGCGCCGTCCTCGAGCACCTCGAACAGCGCGAGCGCCTGCTCGTAGTCCGAGAGCGCGTCCTCCAGATCCGACGCGTCGGCCGCCGCGACGCCCACGAGCTCGGCCACCAGCTCGAACTGCTTGCGGCGGAGATCGCCCCGCGCCTTGAGCGTCGCGGCCTGGCCGCGGCGCTCGAAGCCGGTGCGGAACAGCGCGAGCGCCCGGTCGTAGTCGCGCACCGCGTCCACGAGGTCCTCCTGCAGCGAGCGCATGTCCCCGCGCGCCTTCAGCACGGCGGCCTGCCCCAGCACGTCGCGCGTCGCCGTGAACAGCTCGAGCGCCTGATCGTAATCCCGCTCGGCGCCCGCGAGGTCCTCCTGCCGGGTCCGCAGATCGCCGCGCGCCTTGAGCACGCCGGCATGGCCGAGGTGGTCCTCGGTGGCCTGGTACAGCGTGAGCGCCCAGTCGTAGTCGCGCGCCGCGCCCGTCATGTTGTCCTGGCCGAGCCGCATGTCGCCGCGCGCCTTCAGCACGCTGGCCTGCCCGCTCCGATCCCCCGCGCCCTGGAACAGCGCGAGCGCGGTGCTGTAGTCGCGCGCCGCGCCCGGCAGGTTGCGGAGGCGGACGCGCAGATCGCCGCGCGACTTGAGCGCCCGCGCGTGCGCCGCGCCGTGCGGGCGGGCGCGGGGCGACTCCGTGGGCCCCGCGCCGTCGGCGTCGGGGGCGGCCGCGCGCGAGCCGGCGCGCGGCTTGAGCGGCTCGCGATCGCCGAGCTGCAGGAAGAGCTGGATGGCCAGATCGTAGTCGCAGACCGCGCCGCCGAGATCGCCCTCCTCGGCGCGCGCGAAGCCCCGCGCCCGCAGCGCCTCCCCCTCCCCCGCGCGGTCGCCCGCGGCCTGGAACAGCGCGAGCGCCTCGTCGTAGTCGCGCACCGCCTGCACGGGGACGCCCTCCCGCAGGCGCAGCGCGCCCCGGTCCATGAGCACCTGGGCCTGGCCGAGCCCGTCGCCGGCGGCCTGGAACAGCGCGAGCGCCTCGTCGTAATCGCGCGCGGCGCTCGCGCAGTCGTTGCGCCGGAGCAGCAGGTTGCCGCGCTCGCGCAGCGCGTGGCCGCGCGCCTCCGGCGCCGTGCCGGCGAGGCTCGGGGGCGCGCCGCTCGATCGGGGGGCCCGCACCGCGCCGTCGCCGAGCACCTCGGACAGCGAGCCGCTCTTCGGGGCGCAGCGATCCGACGCGCTCTCGAACGAGCGCTGCGTGGCAGGCTCTCCATCCACGCCCTTCAGCTCGGACTGGGCTTCTGCGCGGCGACGCATGATAGACGGAACATCATACCGCGACCGCGCCCCCCTCGTGGAGACATTGCGCCGACGCCCGCGCGTCGATGCACATTCCGACTCCGCGCCTTCCTCGCCCTCCACGCCTCCACGTACACGCGTCGGCGCGTCGCCGTACATTTCCGCGATGGCGCTTTTCGTCGCGGTCAGCGCGGCCCTCGACCCCGCCGTCCGGGTCGCGAGCCGCAGCGCGGCGACGCCCCGAATGTGCCGCCGCGCACCGCCGCGGTTCGCTCCCCCACGCAGGCGACGGCGGCGCGGCGGCCCGACCTCGCCAGGCCCCGCGCCGCGGCGGTCAGAGGCCCTTGCGCGAGACGAGCACCGCGTCCCGCTCGACCTCGTACATCGCGCTCGTCACGAGCGCCGCGGCCGTGCGCTCGCGCACGTTGAGCACGCGCAGCTCGGCGTAGGTCTCGTCCGGGAGCAGCTCCTCGTCGAAGCCGAACTTCGGCGCGTCGACCTGCGCCGGCCGCTCGTCCTGCACCCGCGGCCGGAGCGTCGCCAGCTTGCCGGCGCCCCCGAGCTGCTGCACCCAGCGGTCGCCGCGCCGGACCGCGAAGAAGCGCTGCCCCGGCTTCACCCCGTCCTTCTCGCCCTTGTCGATGAACACCACCTGGTGCTGCCCGAACAGCTGGTAGGGGTAGATCGCCGCGATGATCCGCGCCTCGAGGTCCGCGTCGGCGCTCGCCGGCGGCACCACGTCGAAGCGGCGCGCCACCGAGCCGACCCGGTCCCCGCGCTCGACAACGTCGAGCGACTCGATGAGCCGCGCGCGCACCATGTGCGTCTTCGGGTTGTAGCGATCGACGCGCGCGGTGCCGCGCACGGTCACGAGCTCGCCCTTGTCGTCGCCGCCGCTCTTCACCTTCTTGATCTCGCGGAAGATCGTGAGCTCCTGGCCGATCGCGACCTCGTGGTCGTCCGAGAGGCGGAGGTAGACGTCGTCGCCCTCGCTGAGGAGCATCTGGTCGTCGGGGCTGGCGACGAGCTCCCCCCACGTGTCCTTCTTCACGTCGTCGACCCAGCCGAGGTCGCGCAGGAAGATCGTCTTCGCCGGCACCCGCCCCCCGCGGCCCGCCTTGGTCAAGCCGAGGCCGATGCTGCCGCGGGTCGGGGCCTCGTTCGGGTCGCGGAGCCGGATCCGGTCGCCCGGGTAGATCCAGTGCGGGTTCTGGAGCTGCGGGTTCAGCGCCCAGACCTGCGGCCAGGCGTAGGGGTTCGTGTAGTACCTGCCCGAGATGTCCCAGAGCGTGTCGCCGCGCCGCACCGAGTGCGACTCGGGCACGAACTGCCCCTCGACGACGTAGCTCCCGTTCGCGCCGCCCCGCACCGAGGCGGGGCCCTCGCTGCGGCGGCCCAGATCGAAGCCGTCCGACGCGCGCGACGTGTCCGTGGTGCCGCGCGAGCTCGAGGGCAGGTGGGCGTTCGGATCGAACCCCGGCTGCGGGTAGCCCGGCACCACGACCTGCGTCTCGACGGTCGGCTGGGCCGGCGGGAGCTGGACCACGGTGACGCCCGGCCCGGCGCCCTCCTCGCCCCCCTGCTCCTGGGCGAGCGCCAGCGGCGCCGCCGCGGCGAGCGCCAGGGAGACCGGGACCAGCGTTGCCTTCGGGTGGAACTTCATCGCTTGCGCCTCGACGGGGTGGAGGGTGGCGGGCTCGGCGGCGGCGAGCCGCCCGGCGGCTCGTCGATCACGACGCCGTTCGCGGTCGAGCGGAGCACCGGCGGCCGCGCGCCGTCGTCCTCCGGCGCGAGCCGCACGACCTCGAGGTCGGGCCTGTCCACCTCCTCCGGGGAGGCGGCGCGCGGCTCGGCCTCGTCCGGGCGCGCGGCGACGCGCGGGGCGACCCGCGCGCGCTCCAGCGAGCCCACCCGGTCCGCGAGCACGGCGTTGTCCGCGCGCACCCGGACGAGCTCCGCGCGCAGCTCGGCGAGCTGCTGTTCGACCACGTCCCGCCCCCCGCCGCACCCGGCGGCGAGCGCGGCGAGCGCGAGCCCCATCGAGCCGATGCCCAGGCCAATCCTCATGCAGCGCCCAGCCTACCCGCCGCCGCGCCGGCCGGCCAAACGCACGGCGATCTCCGCGCGGCGCGCGGCCGCCTCGACGGGCCCCGCCCGCCGCGCCCGGGCGACGCGTGCTCCGTAACGCGCGGCGCGACGTCGCGCGTTACGGAGCGCGCGCAGTTCTGCTAGGGTCGCGCCCCGAGGATCGAGCTGCGAGGGGTGAACGTGCGGAAATTCTTCTTGATTTTCCTGATCGCGGCGGCGAGCGCCGCGTGCGGCGGCGACGACGGCCCGGGGCCCGCGGAGACCGCGTGCTTCGACTACAGCAAGTTCGACGGGGCGACCCCCGAGGTGAGCTTCGCGACCGACGTCCTCCCCGTCTTCCAGCGGTCCTGCTCGTTCAGCTCGACCTGCCACGGCGCCGAGGCCGGCTCGGCCGGGTTCGCCTACCTCGGCCCGGCGGTGAGCGAGCAGGCCACGCCGGCGCAGATCGACGCGATCGTGGCCCAGAACGTCGGCGTCGCGTCGCGCGCGCCGTCCGGGATGCCGCGGATCGCGGCCGGCGACCCCGCGAACAGCTTCCTCATGCACAAGCTCGACAACACCCTGAGCTGCGGGGACCTCGAGTGCGTCCCCGACCAGTGCGGCGCCCCGATGCCCTACACCGGCGACACCCTGCCCGCGGCGGAGCGCGACGCCATCCGCCGGTGGATCCAGCAAGGGGCCAAGGTCAATTGATCGGCCGGCTCTCCGGCCACGTCGTGGAAGAGGGCGACGAGGGCACGGTGGTGCTCGACGTCGCCGGGGTCGGCTACGAGGTGACGGTCCCGCTCGGCGCCGTGGGGCGCGCGCGCGGCCTCGCCGCGCCGTCCGGCTCGGACGCGATCACCCTGTTCGTCCACACCCACGTGCGCGAGGACGCGCTCCTCCTCTACGGCTTCGCGACCCGCGAGGACCGGGCGGCGTTCCGCGTGCTCATCGGCATCTCCAGCATCGGCCCGAAGATCGCGGTCGCCATCCTCAGCGCGCTCGGCGCGGGGGAGCTCGCCGCGGTCATCGCCCGCCGGGAGACCGCGCGCCTCACCGCCATCCCCGGCGTCGGCAAGAAGACCGCCGAGCGGCTCGTCCTCGAGCTGAAGGACAAGCTCGTCAACCTCCCCTCGGCCGCGCCCTCCGCCGCGGCGCCGCCGCCCGCGGCCGCCGGCGCGAAGCAGGACCTCCTGCACAGCGCGCTCACCCGCATGGGCTACCGGCCGGCCGAGGCCGAACGGGCCGTCGCCGCCCTCGGCGCGCGCGTCGACAGCGCCCCGCTCGGGGATCTCGTGCGCGACGCGCTCGCGCTCCTGTCCAAGTGAGCGCCGCGCAGGGGCGCGCCGCCGGCGAGGCGAGCCGGCGGCCCCGCCGGGCCCAGCCGCCCGCGCACGCCGCCGGCGGCCCCGCCGGGCCCAGCCGCCCGCGGCCCGCGCGCGCCGCCAGCCGCCCGCGCATGAAGGAGCGACAGACTGTCGACAGAGGGCGGCCGCGGCGAATATGCTCCCGCCGCCGTTCGCCTTGAGACCCTGTCCGGTCGCTCGTTGTGAGGAGGCCTGGTGATCACCTGTCCGAAGTGCTCCAAGGAAAATCAGGACCATTACAAGTTCTGCCTCGGCTGCGGCGCCGAGTTGCCTCGCGACGTTGCGCCGAAGAAGTTCGCGGCGGGCACCCCGCCCCACGGCGTGCCGGCGGCCTCGCGGTCGAACCAGCCCTACGGCGATGAGCCGACCGCCATCGGCACCGGCGCCCAGAAGGGCCCCGCGGTCGCGCCCCCGCCGCCCGCGCTCATCGATCCGGCGGCGTTCGCCACGCCGGTCCGCGGCGAGGACACCGGCACGGGCAGGAAGGCCGCGGCCGCCGCCGCGCAGCCGGCTTCGCCCGCGGCGTCGGCCGGCGCGGGGACGGTCGTCTGCCCGCAGTGCCAGGAGCCCAACCCGCCGTCGAACAAGTTCTGCGCGCTCTGCGGCTTCAAGCTCGTCAAGCCGGCGGGCGCCTCGGTGCAGCCGCCCGCGCCGGTCGTGTCCACGTCGGGCGCCGCGAACGTCGTGCTGACCGCGCTCCGGGCCGACGGCACCGAGGCCGGCTCGTACACCCTGCCCGCGAACCCCACGACCGTGGGGCGCGACGCGGGCGCGATCTTCGGCGGCGACAGCTACCTCTCCCCGCGCCACGCGACGTTCTCGATCAAGGGCGGGCGCCTCTTCGTCAAGGACGAGAGCTCGCTCAACGGCGTCTACCGCAGGCTGCGCAGGGACTCGCCGGTGCAGCTCGAGAACGGCGACGTCTTCCGCATCGGCCAGGAGATCGTCCGCGTCGAGTCGCTCACCCCCGCGCCCGCGACGCCCGACGGGGTCGAGCGGCTCGGCAGCCCCTCGAAGGGCTACGTCGCGCGCCTGGCGCTGATCATCGGCAGGGACGCGACCGGCAACGCGTTCCCCGTCCCCGACACCGGCCTGCACCTCGGGCGCGAGCGCGGCGACATCCTCTTCCCCGAGGACGGCTACGTCTCCGGGCTCCACTGCCAGATCTCGCTCCAGGGCGGCCGGCTGTTCCTCACGGACCTCGGCAGCTCGAACGGCACCTTCCTCCGCGTCCTCGGCGAGACCGAGATCTCCGGGGGCGACATCCTGCTCATGGGCCAGCAGCTGTTCCGCGTGGGCGTGTGAGGCCACGCGGCCCGAGCTCCCAGGACACGCCCGTCCCGCTCGCACAACCCCACGCCCCGTCGTACGCTGGGCATCCCTGAGGCACTCGCCATGGAAATGGTCCGCACCATCCGCGTGGTCGCCGCCGTGATCGAACAGGACGGCCGATACCTCATCACCCAGCGCCGCCCGACCGCCGTGCTGCCGATGCTCTGGGAGTTCCCCGGCGGGCGCGTGGAAGAGTCCGAGACCGACGCGGCCGCGCTGAAGCGCGAGGTCCGGCACCGGCTCGGCGTCGAGATCGAGGTGGGCCAGCTGATCTCGTTCGTGAGCCACCCGTACGAGCGCTACATCGTCGACCTGTACCTCTACGAGTGTCACATCAAGAGCGGCGAGCTCGCCTCGCTGGCGGTGAACGCGTTCCGGTGGGTCACGAGCGCCGAGTTCGATCGCTACCCGTTCACGCCGGCCGACGAGGCCAGCATGAACAAGCTCCTCGGCATGGCCTGACGCGCCCGCGGCGGCCGAGCGCGCGACCACGGCGGCCGAGCGCGCGACCGCGGCGGCCCGGCGCGCCGCCCTCACAGGCGCGGCGAGCGCCGGAGGAGCGCGAGGAACAGCGGCCCGCCGAGGACCGCGGTCACCGCGCCGACGGGCGGCTCCGTGCCGAGCCACCGGAACGAGAGGCGCGCGAGGAGGTCGCACGTCGTGAGCAGCACCGCGCCGGCGACCAGCGACAGCGGCAGCAGCCGCCGGTGATCCGCGCCGGCCAGCCGGCGGACCGCGTGCGGGACGATGAGCCCGACGAAGCCGATGAGGCCGGTCCGGCTGACGATCGCGCCGACCACGCACGAGGACGCGAAGAAGATCCGGCGCTCGACGGCGCGCACGTCGACGCCCAGGGTCCCGGCCGACTCGTCGCCGAGCGAGAGGAGGTTCAGGCGCGCGGCGTCGGCGAGGAGCACCGCGCAGCCGACGGCGACGTAGGCGGCGACGCCGAGGAGGACCGAGGCCGTGGGCAGCTCGACGAAGCCGATGAGCCACCGGAGCAGCTGCTGGGAGCGCGAGGGGGAGACGATCGTCTTGAGGAACGTGATGAGGCCGGCGGCGATGGAGTTCACGATCACGCCGGCGAGGAGCATCGAGGCGCCGGAGGTGCCCTCGGCCGCGCCGCGGGCGATGGCGTAGACGAGCACCGTCGCGGCGAGGCCGCCGGCGAGCGCCGCCGCGGGCAGGAGCGTGGCGCCGAGGACGGTCGCCGAGCCGACGCCGAGCGCGATCGCGAGCGCGGCGCCGAGCGCGGAGCCGCCGGAGACGCCGAGCACGTACGGCTCGGCGAGCGGGTTGCGGAGCAGCGCCTGGAACGCGGCGCCCACGGCCGCGAGGCCGGCGCCGGAGATGGCCGCGAGGAGCACGCGCGGCAGGCGCACGTCGAGGAGGAGCGTCCGGTCGAGGCCCGGACCCGCGAGGGCGCGCTCGACCGAGACGGGCTCGGCGCCGAGCAGGACGGCGAGGAGGAGCGCGAGGGCGAGCGCCGCGGGCGCCGCGGCGAGGGCGAGCGCGCGCGCGGGACGAGAAGCGCGGCCGGGCGCGGGCGCCGCGGCGGGGGCGAGCGCGGGCGCGCCCGCGGGCCGAGGAGCGCGGCCGGGCGCGGGCGCCGTCAACCCTGGCCGCCTCCGCCCGCCGCGGTCGGGTGCGGGGACGGCCCGCCGCCGCGCTCGGCGTTCCGCTCGTAGATGAGGCGAAGTCCGGTGAGCGTCAGGTCGTCGTCGACCACCTCGATGGTCTCGGTCTGCGGCGCGATGAGCCGCGCCAGGCCGCCCGTGGCGATGACCCGGCACGGGTAGCCGAGCTCCCGCCGGAGGCGGTTCACGAGCCCGTCGACGAGCCCCGCGTAGCCGTACACGATGCCCGACTGCATCGAGTGGACGGGGTTGCGGCCGACGACCCGGGGCGGGAGCGCGATCTCCACGCGGGACAGCCGCGCGGCGCGGGAGAAGAGCGCCTCGGCGCTGATCTGGATGCCCGGCGCGATGACGCCGCCCAGGTACTCGCCCTTCGGGGTCACGCAGTCGAACGTGGTCGCCGTGCCGAAGTCGACGACGATGACGCCGGAGGCGGCGTGATCGCCCCGGGCGGGCTCGGGCGACGGCGCGGGCTCGGTCCGCTTCATCCACTCGTGCGCCGCGACCGCGTTGACGATCCGGTCGGCGCCGACCTCGCGCGGGTTCTCGTAGAGGATGGCCATGCCGGTCTTGATGCCCGGGCCCACGACGAGCGGCTCGATGCCGAAGGCCCGCTCGACGAGCCCCACCATCGTGTCGGTCAGCGTCGGCACGACGCTCGCGATGATCGCGCTGTCGATGCGGGCGAGGTCGACGCGGCGGAGGTCGAGCATCTGCCGGACGAGCACCGCGTACTCGTCCGCGGTGCGCGAGCGCGCGCTCTCGCAGCGGAGGTGGTGCCGCAGCGCCTCGCCCTCCAGCACCCCGAAGCTGATGTTCGTGTTCCCGACGTCGATGGCGAGCAGCATGCTGGCTGGACTCTAGCGCCGCGCGCTGGAAATCACGGAGGGATTTCGAAAGCGCGCGGCGGCCTGCGGGCGGGGCGGTCCCCTCGGTTCTCCTCAGCGCTTGCGCGCGAGCGTCACCCCGTCGCGCACCGAGAGCATGACCTTCTCGACCCGGGGATCGCGGGCCACGAGGTCGTTGAAGGCGGCGATGGCGCGGCCGTCCGCGGTCACCGGGGCGACGACCTCGCCGCCCCAGAGGGTGTTGTCGGCGACGATCAGCCCGCCGCGGCGGACGCGCGGGAGGGCCTCCTCGAAGTAGGCCGAATACCGCTCCTTGTCGGCGTCGATGAACACGAGATCGAACGCCGGGCTCGCCGGCAGGGCGCGGATCGTCTCGAGCGCGTCGCCGAGCGCGATCCGGATCTTCTTGCCGTGCTCGCTGCGGTCGAAGAACGACCTGGCGACGCGGGTCACGTCGGGGTCGCGGTCGCAGGTGATGAGCTCACCGTCGGGCGGGAGCGCCTCGGCCATGCTGAGGGCCGAGTAGCCGGTGAAGGTGCCGATCTCGAGGACGCGGCGCGCCTGCATGAGGGCGCAGAGCAGCTTGAGCAGGGCGCCCTCGACGCGCCCCACCTGCATGCCTGCGCGCGGCTCGCTGGCGAGGGTGTGCTCGCGCAGCTCGTCGAGGAGCGCGGGAGGCGGCTCGGTGTGGTCGTGGACGTAGCGCTCCAGGTCTCGATCGAGGAGGGGGGCCATCGTGGAGGTTCCTTGTGGGGCCACGGTAGCACGCGGGCCCGTCACCCCACCTTGAGCTGCCGGCGATCTTCGGGGTAGCGTCGACCATGACCTGTTCTTCCTGGAAGACGTGTGCTGTTGTGGCGCTCCTCGCAGCGGCCTGCAGCTCGGCGCCGGACAGCCCCCGGACGGGCGGATCCGGCGGCGCGGGCGGCGCCGGAGCGAGCGGGTCGGGCGGCGCCGGCGCGGGGGGAGCGGGCGGCGCCGGGGGAACCGGCGGGGCGAGCTCCGCGGCGACCGGCGGCGGGGCGGGCGGAGAGGCGGAGTACGCGTGCGCCTCGCTCGGCGATCCCTGCACGACGTGCCTCGCGCTCCGCTGCCAGGAGCGCTATTGCGCGTGCCAGCGGAGCGCGGAGTGCGCCGCCCTGGCCAACTGCCTCCTCGGGTGCGCTCCGGGAGAGGAGCCCTGCCAGCAGACGTGCATGACCGCGCACCGGGAGGGCATCTCCGGCGTCTCGCTCGAAGGCGGCTGTGCGGCGGAGCGGTGCGCCGTGCAGTGCCCGTCGCGCGCTGCGCTGTCCCGGTGCGATTCCTGCCGGTACGCGCGGTGCGCCGCCGAGATGAACGCGTGCGCCGCCGACCCGTCGTGTCGAGCGCTCGTCGCGTGCACCGACACGTGCGCCGCGGGCGACGCCGCGTGCCGGGAGCTGTGCGCGATGCTGTACGAGAGCGGCGCGCCGGCGGCAGCGGAGGTGTTGGCGTGCGGAGGGGCGCAGTGCGGCGCCGATTGTGAGGGTGGATGAGCCGCCGCGGCGCCGCCGTCCGCCGCGGCGCCGCGGGGGTCGACGTGGGGCGGCGATCCGCCTAACATCTGCGCGTGCCTCTCCACGGATTGCGCGAGATCGAGCGGGACCCGTACACGGCGGTCCATCACGATCCGACCCAGCAGCTCGTGTTCATCCGGCGGTCTTCGCTGCCCTATCCGAGCATCGAGGAGCTCGAGCAGAGCTTCCGGCGCATCGAGCAGGCGATCCGGATCATCTCCCGACCGCGCTCTCTCCTGCTCGTGGACGCCCGGGACGCACCGATGCGCAATGACGATGGGTTCGAGGTGACGTTCGGGCAGGCGCACGCGCGGTTGTTCCAGGGGTTCAAGAGGGCGGCGGTCATCCTGAGGAGCGCGATCGGGGTGCTCCAGGTAGGGCGGCTCTCGAGGGGGTATGTCACGCCCGTGAGCACCTTCACCCGCCCCGAGGACGCGCTCCTCCACCTGGGCGTCCGCGTCGACCTGACGCAGCTCAAGAGCCCTTAAGGGCGCTGGCGGCGCGGGATGCCTCGCCGGGCAGTGCTCAAAATTGAGCATGAAGGCGGGATGGCGGGAAGAAAAGATCAACGATCTTCCTGCCTTCCCGCCTTCATGTGAACTCTCTCCGGGCAAATTTGAGCACCACCCCCCGCCGGGCTGCCCACCTCATCCACCGCGGGGAGCGGCGGCGATGTTCACAGGTGCCGCGTCTCTTCCGGTGGAGCTTGCCAGTTGTTGTTGCGCCCGTCGGCGTACCGGATCGGCGCGGCGACGAGCTCCCCGGGATCGACGTCGTCGAGCGAGGCGAGCTGAACCGCCACGTAGTCGCCGCCGATCTCCTTCACGTGCCCGCGCCCGAACGAGCGCACGCCGCAGTGCCGGCAGAACAGGTGGTGCCCGACCTTCATGCCGAACTGGTAATCGCTCAGCGCGTCCTCTCCCGCGAGCAACCGGAACGCGTCCGGCTTGATGATCGCGTTCCAGTTCCTCGTCTTGGTGCAGATAGAGCAGTTGCACCTGTTGGTCCCGGCGCTCAGGTCGATATCGGCCTCGAAGCGGACCGCGCCACAGTGGCAGCTCCCTGCGTACGTTTTCTTCATCGATAGACCTCCCGGCAGGATGGGCGCTCACGTCGGAACGCTCGACGGACTGGAGGCATGACTGTACTCCATCTCGGGGCCCCACGTGCAGCCGCTCTTCCGGGAGATCCCGCGCGGCGGCGAGCGGTCGCTCCTGTCCTTCGGAGGTGTGTTCAGCCATGCGCCCCTGAAGGTGCCGAGCTGCGGCGACTTCCGCTCTCCAACGACCTTCGGCGCGATGGCGGCGGCCGAGGAGCCAGCGCCGGCGCTCCTCGTTGAACCTGCGCGCGCGCCGTGCGACAACGATCCGTGAGCGTCGGCGCCGCGCGCCGGCGGAGAGGACCGGGACAGCGATGATTCACCGTGAGATCCTGGGCGACGGCTCGATCCGCCTCGCGAAGGACGGCTGCTCCTTCGTCTTCCGCCGGCTCCGCCCCGGCGCGGTGCTCGTGACCATCGCCGGGCGCGACACCGGCGGCCTCGGGGACGCGCCGCTCGACGAGCTCCAGGCGGAGATCGCGCGCTATCCTCCGATCGAGCTCTACGTCGACGCGCGCGACGCCACCTTCGCCGCGGAGCGCGTGAGCGACGCGTGGACGCGCTTCTTCAGCGCCAACCGGGATCGGCTCCGGCGCGTCCGGATCCTCGTCGGCACGCCGTTCGTCCAGCTCGTGGTGGACGTTGCCAAGCTCTTCTCGCGCACGGGCGAGCTGATCCAGATCGAGTCCGACGCGCGGCGGTTCGAGGAGGCGGTCGCGAGCGCCGCGCCCGCGCCGGCGCGGGCGCCTTCGCAGCCGGGGCTTCCGCGCGCCGCGGAGCAGCCCGCGCGCATCGCCGAGCCCGCGGTCGCCCCCGGGGCGGCGCCAGCGGGCGTCGCCGGCGCGACCGCGAGCGCGGCGATCCGGCGCGAGGTGCTGGCGGACGGCGCGGTGCAGCTCGCGAACGACCGCTGCTCGTACACGTTCCGGCGGCTCCGTCCGGGCGTGATGCTGATCGCGATCGCGGGGCACGACGGCGGTGAGCTCGGCGAGCTCCCGCTCGACGAGATCCGCAAGGAGATCGCGCGCTTCGGACCGGCCGCGCTCTTCGTGGACGTCCGCGCGGTGACCGTGGCGGCGCCGAGCGTCAGCGACGCGTGGACCGCGTTCTTCGCCGCGAACCGCGCGACGATCTCCCGCGTCCGGATCCTCGTGGGCTCGAAGCTCCTGCAGCTCGTCGTCGCCCTGAGCAAGGAGGCTTCGCGGACCGGCGACATGATCCAGATCGACGACGATCCCGAGCGCTTCCAGGCGGCGCTCGCCCGCGAGGCGGCCCCCGAGCGGCCGGCGCCGCGCGGGCCGTCGCGCCCGTGACGATCCGGACGCGCCTGCGGCGAGAGCACCTTCGGCCCGCCCGCGCGGCGGATCGAGCCGACGGGCACGATTCCGCCGCGATCTCCTGAATCCCCGCGACGCGCGCTGCACCCCAGGAGCGCCGACCGCGCGGGGCGGCAAGGCCATCTATGATCCCGCGCTCGGTGCCTGGTTGCCCGCTGCTCCGATGAGCGGGCCGCGGTCGGGTCACACGGCGACCTTGCTCGCCGACGGCAGGGTGCTGGTCACGGGCGGCGCCACGGACGGCGCCGAGTGGGTCGCCACGGCAGAGCTCTACGATCCGACGACCGACGCGTGGATCCCCGCCGCGACGATGACCTCGGAACGCTCGTCGCACACCGCGACCTTGCTCGCCGACGGGCGGGTGCTCGCCGCCGGGGGCGCTCCGGCTGGCGCCGCTCCGTCTGCCGCCGCCGAGCTCTACGACCCCCTGTCGAACACCTGGTCGCCGACGCCTCCCGCTGAACTAGACTCCCGGGATGCAGCTACGGATCGAAGAGGATCGACTGACCCTCACCCTTGAGGGCGCCGAGCGGCTCTGGGCCGTGAAGCTCGCTCCCATCGTGGTGCCCCGCGCGCACGTGGTGCGGGCGGAAGCGGCGCTTCCGCCCGCCACATGGCGGCAGATCCGCGCGCCGGGGACGTCGCTGCCCGGGGTGATCAAGGCGGGGACGTATTATACCGATCGCGGTAAGGAGTTCTGGTACACGCTGCAGAGCCGCAAGGACAATCCGCTGACCATCGAGCTGGAGGGCGAGCCGTATCGACGGCTCGTCCTCACCCCCGATGGCCCCCCTGGCTGGGCAGAGCGAATCAACGCCTGGGTCAGGGGCTGAGCCGCCCCGCTCCCGAGCCCGGGCCGGCCCCCTCTCGCCGCCGGCGAGCCGATGGGGACCCTCCCCGGATTACCGCTTGAGAAAACGCGAGAGCACGGGCAGCAAAGCCTTCGCGCTGACCATGTGGTCTTGGCCTGCGAGCCGTTCGAACCTCGCGTTCGGGATCGCTTTCGTCAGCTGGCGCGCGACGTCGTGGATACCGGCCGGGCTCTTTTCGCCGACGATGATCTGCGTCGGCACGGCGACCTGGGCGGCCCGCTCGACCGGCGGGAGGTCCCTGGTCAAGGCGATGTCGTACGCGAGGGTCGGCGCGAGCGCGACCATCGTTTTCCAGCCAGGGAACAGGGGCAGCAGCCAGACGAAGACGCCAGGCATGCCGATGCCCTTCAAGAAGGCGCGCATCGCCTCCTTGTTGTTGCCCCCATCGAGCAGCCTTTGCACCTCTTGGCTCAGCCGACCGTACGTGACCTTCTCTGCCTCGTCGTGCACATAGGAAGGGTCGTACATCGCCACTTTGTCGACCTTGTCGCCCAGGCGCAGGGCAGCCTCGAGGGCCAGCACGGCACCGGAGGAGTGGCCATACAGGTTGGCCTTGCCGCCGGCTGCGTCGATCATGGCCTCGATGTCCTCGACCTCGCGCTCTATCGAGTACGGCGGCGTGTCGCCGCTGTCGCCGCGCCCTCGGCGATCGTAGTTGTAGACGGTGAACTCCTTGGCAAATTCCTTGGCATCTTGCAGGATGGGCTTGAAGGAGCGGAAGCAGCTGGCTCCAGTGATGTAAATGAGCGCGGGCCCGCTGCCATGGACATCGTACGCTAGCCCCGTGCCGTCTTTCGATTTGGCGATCTTCATGCTCGTTCTCTTCGGGTGGCTGGCGTCTATTGGCATGGGTCGAGCCCGGCGACGAGGCTCTCGTCGTCCTCCCGGACGAGGACCGCGCTCCCCGCGGGTCGTCCCGCTGGCCGCGGCCTCCCGCGAGGCATGCCGCGCGTGCGGATCACCCCAGCGCGCCGTCACAGCGGCCCAGCGTCGGACGCGGCGCAGCGCCGGCGCCCCTGGTTGCGGGTCCACGGGAGGCCACCGGCGAGGAACACCCTCGCCGGGGCCGGGCGGCTCGGCGAGCCCACCTGCGGGTCCAGGACGAGCTTGATCGGCCGAGCCAGCGCTAGGCGAGCGGCTTGCCGCCCGTGACCCCGAGCACCTCGCCGTTGATGTAGGTGGCCTCGTTCGAGGCCAGGAACACGAACGCCGGAGCGAGCTCGGCCGGCTGCGCGGGCCGCTGCATCGGCGAGTCTTTCCCGAAGCTGGCCACCTTCTCCTCCGGGAACGACTGCTGGATGAGCGGCGTCCACACCGGGCCGGGCGCGACGGTGTTCACCCGGATGCCGCGCTTGATGAGGTCCTGCGCCAGACCCTTGCTGAAGGTGACGATCGCCCCCTTGGTCGACGCATAGTCGAGGATGTTCGGGCTCGGCTGGTAGGCCTGGATCGAGGCCACGTTGATGATCGCGCTCCCTTCCTTCATGTGCGGCAGCGCGTGCCGGACGAGGTGGAACATCGCCATGATGTTGACGCGGAAGGTGCGCTCGACGCGCGCGGCGTCGATCTCCTCGAACCGCTCGGCGGACTTGCCCTGCTCCGCCGCGTTGTTCACCAGGATGTCGATCCGCCCGAACTTGCGCGCCGTCTCCTCGATCACCTTCCGGCAATGCGCCTCGTCGGCCAGATCGCCGGGGATCGTGATCGCCTCGCGCCCCGCCTCCTTGACGACCCGCACGGTCTCCTTCGCGTCCTCGTGCTCGCTCAGGTACGCGATCGCCACGTGGGCGCCCTCCCGGGCGAACGCGAGCGCGACGGCGCGGCCAATGCCGCTGTCCCCGCCGGTGATCAGCGCGACGCGGTCCTTCAGCCGGCCGAGGCCCTTGTACGACGACTCGCCGTAATCGGGCCTCGGATCCATCTTGGCCTCGATGCCCGGCCGGTCCTGGCTCTTGCCCTCGAAAGGCGGCTTCGGGCCCGCGCCCTTCGGATCCTCGCTCGGTCCAGTGTTCTGCATGCCTCCTCCTTCCCGCTGTCCTGTGGTGGGAAGCCGATCACGCTCCCAGCGGTACCTGGCCATAAGGACGCCAGGCCAGCCGGACCATCGGTCGCAGCCTGCACTCCGGATCGGAGCTCCCCCTACCCGGCTGCGCGCTTCGTGATCTCCGCCGCCGTCGCCGCGCATCCGGCGGCGCACGCGTCTCTCCGCGCTCGATCGCGCGACGCGACGGCATCCAGCGCGCGCAGCGCGCGACGTCCTGATGAGCCCGCGGCGGCCCGCCAGTCAAGGCTTGACAGCGGACAGCTGCTCCGGTGTCGTCGCCCAGCGTTGTCCCGCAGCACGCCGCGCGCGGCAAGGCGGAGAGGAGCACCGTTGCCATGAAACACATCGACGAGAAGCTGCTAGAGTCGGATCTCGAAGTTCGCTTCGGGTATCTCATCGAGTTCGTCGGCTTTGGAGAGGCGGACATCGCCGCGATCCACGGCGCCGCGCTGCACCTCGCCCCGAAGGTCCAGGCGCTCGTCGACGCGGTGTACGAGAAGCTGTTCCTCTACGACGCCACGAAGCGCCACTTCGTGCCGAAGCAGCACGGCTACGAGGGGCAAGGGCCGGCGGACCTCCTGTCGCTCACCCTGAGCCACGAGCAGATCCAGTTCCGCAAGAAGCACCTCGCCGACTACCTCGTCCGGCTCGTGACCCACCCGTACGACCCGAAGATGGTCGCCTACCTCGACATGGTGGGGCGGATCCACACGGCCAAGGCCGGCAATCCAGAGATCGTCGTCCCGCTCGTGCAGATCAACGCGCTCATGGGCTTCGTCTCCGACGCCCTGCTCCAGACGATCCTGTCCCTCGGCCTGGACCGGGAGACCGAGGTGCGCACGCTGCGCGCCTTCAACAAGCTGCTCTGGATCCAGAACGATCTCCTCTCGCGCCACTACGTCCAGACGGCCTGAGCCGCGCTGGCCCCCTGAACGAGGCTGCCGCCTCCGGCCGCGATCGCGGCGCGCCCGCCGGCGACCACGCGGCGGCCCGGGGCGCAGCGCGGCCCGGGTCGCGCCCTGCCACGGCACCCCGGACGTGCGCGCGAGCGCCCCCCGTGAGAATCGTGCGATGCGGGCGCGGCGCTGGAACGCGCCGTCGGCTCGGGCGATGATCGCCGCTTGCCAAGAGCGTGGAGGCCGAAAGCGGTGGCCTCCACGGCCCCGGCTCCACGCGAGACTGCGAGGTGAAAGGCCATGCGTCGATTCTTCAGACAACCAGCGCTCGTCCTCTTGATGTCGTCCCTCCCCGCGGCCGCCGGCTGCGGCGACGAGGGCGACCCCGAGCCCAGCCGCTTCGCCTGGCTCGCCACGCGCGCCGAAGAGGTGCGCGAGCTGTCGTTCGAGCGCGAGGTGCCGGTCCGCACCATCTCGCGGGCCGAGGTCGACGCCGAGGCGGAGCAGGCCGCGGACGCGATCGACGACGAGGCGCTCGCCACGCTCGCCGCCACCTACGGCCGACTCGGCTTCTTCCCGCCGGACACCGACCTTCAGGCCGCCTTCGGCCAGTCGATGGACGTGTTCGCCGCCTGGTACTCGACCGAGAGCAAGGCGATCTCGCTCATCGGCGAGGTGGAGGACAACGTGCTCGTCCACGAGTACGTCCACGGGCTCCAGGACCAGCACTTCGACGTCGGAGCGCTCCTCAGCGCCTCGCTGACGAGCGACGCGCACCTCGCGCTGAGGGCGGCCATCGAGGGCGACGCGATGCTCGGCGAGGTGCGCTTCCTCATGCAGGAGGCCAACGACGCCGATCTGGACCGGCTCAACTGGGCCGTCATCATCGACGCCGCCCAGGCCGCCGGGGAGCAGATCCTCGAGGAGAACGAGCTGCCTGCCCTGTTCGTCGACTATCCGTCGTTCGCCTACGGGTTCGGGTTCGAGTATTGCGCCCACAACCTGACCGGCGCGAGCGCGGCTTCGCCCACGCCCGACCGGGCCTTCCCGTTCGACTGGTCACGGCAAGACGCGCTCTTCTCCGACCGCATCCCCGCGACCACCCAGCAGATCCTCACCCTCGACGGCCAGGATCCCGTGGCGCGGGTCGGGCTGGAGGAGGTGCCGCCCGCGCTCGCCGATCGGCTGGAGGCGCTCGACTGGGACTCGCTCGGCGAGTGGCTCTCCTACCTGCTCCTGCGCCCGCTCGACGGCGCGCTGGAGCTCGGGGACATGCGCGCGCTCGCCGCGACCTGGGACGGCGATCGCGCCCTGTTCGTGCGCGACCGGAAGACGGGCGCGACCGGCACCGCGTGGTCGTCCGCGTGGGACGACGAGGGCGCCGCGGCGGGCGTCGAGGCCGCGATGTGGCAGCTCTACGGCGGCGCCGCGCTCGACGAGGGCGAGCCGCGCCTCGGGCAGGCCGAGGACGGCGAGCTCGTCTGGATCGAGCGGCGGGAAGAGCGCGTGGTCGCCCTCAAGAACATCGACGAGGCGCTCCTGCCCGCGCTCGCCGAGGCCGCCTTCGCCTCCGGGATCAAGCCGATGCGCCTCACGCTCCGGAAGCGCCCCTCGCTCTCGGCGTGGCTCTCGCGGCGCCTGCCCGGGCCGCGCTGAGCCGCGCACGCCGCCCGGCCGACCGCGAGCTCCGGCCCGCGGGCCCCGAAATGGAGCGCTCCCGCCTCCGGGCCATCCGGCCTGGAAGCGGGAGCCATCAGCCATCAGCCACCTACGCACGGCGCCGCGCGCCGACAGAACTCCAGCGGAGCGCGCCGCGCGTCAGCACGGCGCGCTCCGGGCCATCAAGGCGCGCTCCGCGCCCTCGACGCGCTCGTCGCTCAGATGCACAGAGAATCGCAGTCGTGATCCTCTTCGCACGCCGAGACGCAATCGCCGTCGTCATCGCACGCGGAGATGCAGTCGTCGCGCTCGGTCGAGCACGCGGTGATACAGCTGTCGTCGCCGTCGCCCGGCGTGTCGTCGTCCGCGTCGACGAAGCAGCCCGCCGCCAGGGGAACCGTGGAGACCAGAAGCATAGCCAACATCTTGCGAATCATGGGTTGTCCTCCTTCGTGGTGTACTGTCCGCATGCGATGCAGGGGACATCGACTCACCAAGCAGGGGACGTACCAACCGCCCTTCCGGCGCGACTCACGCGCTCTCGCGAGCCCCGGAGATGCGCGGCGCCGCGCGCGGCGGGCCCGGCGGCGGACATCGAGCCGCCGCGGCCGGTAGGCGCAGCACGTCACTCCAAGGCAAATCGCCACAGGGGCGCGGGCCAAGGCTGGGCTCGGCCCCTCGATGTCCGGGGTTTCCCCGGCTTCAGCGCGGCTCGGGCGCGGTGAGATCGAATGTCACACCCGCCTCGACCGTGAGCGCCCGACATCCGTCCAGGCGCTCACCTCGCCTCCCACGTGGTCCGATCACCCCTCGTCCTCCGGCTTCGGCGGCTTCGGCGGCGGCCGGTCCATCGGGTAGCGCCGCAGATCCAGCGTGTACGGCGCGTCGCCGTGGGGGGCCGCCGGCTTCCCCGTCACCGGCCAGGGCGTCTGTCCCTCGATCGTGAACCGCTGCGCCCGCCGCGCCGCCGCCTCGAACCGCGTGAGCGGCGGCGCGTGGAAGGCGCGGCCCTCCGGGTGCCACACGTGATAGGCGCACGCGCCGATCGAGCGCTTGCCCCACGTGTCCACGATGTCGAGGTGGATCGGGTGGTGGATGCCGAGGTGCGCGTGCAGGCTGTGCGGCGGCGCCCAGGCGCGGAACCGCACGCCGCCCACGTACTCCGCCGCCGTCCCCGTCGGCCGGAGCGGCAGCACGTGGCCGTTCACGAGCACCCTGTGGCGCTCCGGCGTGAGCCCCTTCACCCGCACCTCGATGCGCTCCATCGACGAGTCCACGTAGCGCGACGTGCCCGACGTGGTCAGCTCCTCGCCGAGCACGTGCCACGGCTCGATCGCGTTGCGCACCTCCAGCATCACGTCGCCGGCGTGCAGCGTGCCCACCACCGGGCAGCGCAGCTCGATGAACGGGCGGTACGCGTCCGCGGGCAGGGCGAGCCCGCGCTGCTTCAGGTGATCGAGCACGTCCTCGAAGTCGCGCCACAGGTAGTACGGCAGGAGGAAGCGGTCGTGCAGCGCCTGGCCCCAGCGCACGAGCTGGCCGGTGTACGGCTCCTCGGCGAACGAGGCGAGGAGCGTCCGGACGAGCAGCGTCTGCGCGACCGCCATCCGGAAGTGCGGCGGCATCTCGAAGGCGCGCAGCTCGATGAGCCCCTGCCGGCCGTGCGCCGTCTGCGGATCGAACAGCTTGTCGATGCTCACCTCGGCGCGGTGCGTGTTGCCCGTCATGTCCACGAGCAGGTGGCGGAACAGGAGATCCGAGAGCCACGGCGGCTCGTCCTCGCGGCGCTCGAACGCGCGCGCGAGCGCGATCTCCAGCTCGTAGAGGTTCTCGTGGCGCGCCTCGTCCACGCGCGGCGCCTGCGACGTCGGGCCGACGAACAGGCCCGCGAACATGTACGAGAGCGACGGGTGGTGCTGGTTGAAGGTGAGCAGGCTGGCCAGGAGATCCGGCCGGCGCAGGAAGGGGCTCGAGAGCGGCGTCGGGCCGCCGAACGTGAGGTGGTGGCCGCCCCCGCTCCCCGCCATGCGCCCGTCGATCAGGTACTTCTCGCAGTGCAGCCCGCTGTGCAGCGACGCGTCGAACACCGTCTCCAGGAGCGAGGCGTACTTGCGCACCCCGTCGGTCGGCGGGAGGTTCACCTCGAGCACGCCCGGGTCCGGCGTCACCGAGAAGCGGAGCACGTCGGCGCCGGGCGGCGGCGGGTAGCCCTCGAGCAGCACGTCGACGCCCGTCTCCTGCCGGGTCGCGTCGATCGCGGCGATGAGCTCGAAGAAGTCGGCCGGCGAGAGGAGCGGCGGCAAGAAGACGTGGACGGCGCGGTCGCGCGTCTCGACGCAGAGCGCCGTGCGCACCCCGTAGCCCGATCGCCCGGCGGCCGGCGCGGCGCGCTGGGCGTGCGCGGCGCGCTCGCCGTCGTGGGCGAGGCGCTGCGCCGCGCGCGCGCGCGCCGTCTCGGCGTGCTCCGGGCCGCCGTCGCCCTCCACGAGCTCGACGCGGCGCTGCTGCTCCGCCGCCTCGTCGGCCTCGGGATCGCCGCGCCGCGGGTCGGGCGGCGACACGAGCTCCTCGATCGGCGGCGGCGGGGCCACCGCGACGAGCGAGCGGAGCGGCAGGCGCAGGCCGATGGCGCTGTCGCCCTGGAGCAGGAAGAGGTGCCCGCGCCGGAAGCTCCAGCGCTCGCTGATCCACGCGCCCGACTGGCGCGCGAGGGGCAGGACGAAGCCGGCCTCGCTGCCGAGCCCCCGGTCGAGCACGCGCGCGAGGCGCCGCCGCTCCTCCGGGTCGTCGAGGTTCGCCTGGAGCGGGTCGACGTCGACGGGCAGGCTCGCCTCGTCCTGGAGGTGGCGCCAGGGGTCCTCGTAGGCCGGCAGCAGGAACTCGGAGAGGCCTAGCCGCGCCGCGAGCGCCTCGGCGAACCTCCGCGAGAGCGCGGCGTTCCTCGCGCGCGGCGAGCGGCCCGTCGAGGTCGCGGGGTCCGCGTGGCGCGCCCCGGACATCTCGGTCCAGAGGCGGACGCCGTCGCGCCGGTCGATGATCTCGAGGGCCCAGCGCGGCAGGCTCTCGCCGGGGTAGTGCTTGCCGGCGCGGAGCAGCACGACGCCGCCCGGCGCCATCCGGCGGCGGAGCTCGTGCGCGAGCCGGAGCCCTTGCGACCACTTGGTCGGCCCGAGCGCGCCCTCGCGCCACTCCGGCGCGTCCGGGTACTCGCGCGAGTTGAACGTCGGCTCGCCGCCCATGGTCAGGGTGAGGCCCGCGGCGGCGAGCCGCTCGTCCGCGCGGTCGGCCACGGCCAGGAGCTCCTGCCACACGGGCTCCTCGTAGGGCGTCGTCGGCCGCGGCTCGTGGCCGAGCCGGCCGACCTTCATCTCGAAGAACACGTCGGTCGCGCGCGTGTCGCTCGTGCCCTCGACCGGCGCCGCGAGCGCGGGCGAGGCCGTGCAGGCGAGCGGGATGTGGCCCTCGCCGCAGAGCAGGCCGCTCGTCGCGTCGAGGCCGATCCAGCCGGCGCCGTGCAGGAAGACCTCGGCCCACGCGTGCAGGTCGACGACGTCGCGGCTGACGCCGCGCGGCTGGTCGGGGATCATCCCCTCGTCGGTCAGCTGCACGAGGTAGCCGCTCACGAAGCGCGCGGCGAGGCCGCGCGACCTCAGGGCGGCGATGAGCAGCACGGCCGAGTCGCGGCAGCTGCCGCGGCCGTGCGCGAGCGTCTCCTCCGGCGTCCAGATGCCGGGCTCCTCGCGGATGACGTACTTGATGCGCCGGTTCACGGCGGCGTTCAGCGCGACGATGAGCGACACGGTGTCGCCCTTCGAGGGCAGCTCGGCGAGGAACGCGTCGAGCTGCGGCCCGCGGGCGATCGACGGATCGGCGCTGTCGAGGAAAGGGGCGAGGTCCTGCTCGAGCTCGGCCGGATACGCGAACGGGACCTGCTTGATGCGCTCGTCGAGGTAGAAGTCGAACGGGTTGACGGGGCGGACGTCGACAGCGAGCTCGACGAGGATGTCGAAGTGCGGGACGCGCTCGCCCGCGGGCAGGAGCACCCGGGCGACGTGGTTGCCGTACGGGTCCTGCTGCCAGTGGGCCGCGATGGGCGGGTCGATCTTGAGGCTGTACGACTCGATCTTCGCCTTCGCGTGCGTCGCGGGCCGCAGCCGGATGAGGTGCGGGCCGAGCGAGGCGGGGCGGGGGTACGTATAACGGGTCCGGTGCTGGATGAGCAGGCGCACGGTGTTTGTCTCCGGGGGTGGTCCTATCCAACCAGAAGTGCCCCCGTTCCGTCTCGCCCTCCGCGACGCGCTCCGGACGTACGACGCCTTCGTTTCCAGGAGGATTCGGCCCGAAGACGGCGGTGTAGCGGCGCGAGGCACTGCGGTGTGGCGGGCGCGGCGGTGCCTCCGCGCGGCCGTGCCGCGCGCGCGACGAGCGCGGCGCGACGAGCGACGGCGAGCGACGGCGAGCGAGCAACGGCGCATTCGTGCTGCGGCGCGGGCGCGAGGCGGCCCGCGTTGCTGCATCTTTCGCGTTGTTCTGCCTGCCGTGCGGCGCGGCGCCCCGCGCGGGCGCCGCGCGCTTGCCGTCCGAGGGCGAAGCGGTGATCATCGCGCGCTGTGTCGGGTTCCGAGACGAAACAGCCCTCGCTGGCCCCTGTCGAGCTGGGCACCGTGCTCGCCGGCAAGTACCGCGTGGAGCGGATCATCGGCCAGGGCGGCATGGGGGTGGTCGTCGAGGCGCGGCACATCGTGCTCGACGAGCACGTCGCGCTGAAGTTCCTGCTGCCCGCGTTCACCGAGCACCCGGAGGGGTCGGCCCGCTTCCTGCGCGAGGCGAAGGCGGGCATGAGGATCAAGAGCGAGCATGTCGCCCGGGTTTCGGACGTCGGCACGCTCGAGAACGGCGCCCCGTACATGGTCATGGAGCTCCTGACCGGGAGCGATCTCGCGCGCCTGCTCCGGGATCAGGGCGTGCTCGGCCTGGAGGACGCGGTCGACTACATCGTCCAGGGCAGCGAGGCGATCGCCGAGGCCCACGGGCTCGGCATCGTGCACCGCGATCTCAAGCCGGCGAACCTGTTCCTGACGGCGCGCGCCGACGGCTCGCCGCTCGTCAAGGTGCTCGACTTCGGCATCTCGAAGATGACGACCGCCGTCGACGTCCTGACGGGCACGGACGCGGCGCTGGGCTCGGCGCTGTACATGTCCCCTGAGCAGATGCGGCAGACGCGCTCGGTGGACCACCGCACCGACATCTACGCGCTCGGCGTCTCGCTCTACGAGCTGCTCGCCGGCCGGCAGCCGTACTACGCGGAGACGCTGCCGCAGCTCTGCTCGGAGGTGCTGACGGGCACCCCGACGCCGCTCCGGGACCTGCGCCCCGACGTGCCCGCCCCGCTCGCGACCGTGCTCGAGAAGGCCTACGCCCGCGATCGCGAGCAGCGGTACGCGTCGGTCGCCGAGCTCGTCGTGGCGCTCGCCCCGTTCGCGCCCGCGCGCACGTACCCGACGCTCGTCCGGGTCGCGCGCATGGGCGGCCTGTCGCTGCACGCCGCGGCCGCCGGCGGGCACCGGGCGTCGCAGCCCTCGTTCTCCTCCGTGGACCCGCGGGCCTCGGCGCCGGCGCTGCGCGAGCCGTCGTGGCCGGGGCTCCCCTCGCCCGGGGCCGACGCCGCGCCGTCGCCGCGGAACGGCACGCTGCCCGGCGCGGGGTCGCCGCTCTCCCGGCCGCCGCCGGTCGCCCAGGCGACGACGCCCTTCCCGCACCCGCAGTCGCCGTTCTCCCGGCCGCCGTCGCCGGTCGCCCAGGCGACGACGCCCTTCCCGCACCCGCCTTCGCCGTTCTCCCGGGGGTCGTCGCCGGGCGTGCCGCCGGGCGACGGTGGGCCGAGCCCGGCGCCCCCCGGCGACGGCGGCAGGCCGAGCCCGGTGCCGCCGGACGGCTTCTCGCCGCATCAGCAGATCGTCCCCGGCCCGTACAGCGCGCCGATGAGCTCGCGCGCCGCGGCGACCTTCGCCTCGTCGACCCACCTGGGGATCTCCTCGGACGGGCGCCGGCTCCCCGGCTTGCCCGCGTCCCCTGCCGTGGTCATCGCGATCGCGCTGCTCTCGGCGACGCTCGTGCTCGGGGCGCTCGCCGTCGGCGTGTTCATGCTCCGCGGGCGCGACGCGGACGACGCGGGCGGCGCGGCGGCGAGCGCGACGGCGGCCGCGAGCGCGACGGCGGCCGCGAGCGCGACGGCCGCGCCGGCGCCGGCCCCGGAGCCGCCTGCGCCCGGCGCCGGGGCGGCGACGCCGGAGGAGCCGACGATCCTGCCGACCGGAGTGGCGACCGCCGCCGCCGCGGCGAGCGCCTCGGCGTCGGCGAGCGCTTCCGCGTCGGCGCCTGCATCGGCGCCGACGAGGGCTGCGCCCCCGCGGGCGCCTGCGGGGCGCGGCGGGTCGGCCGCCCGCACCTCGCCAGCGCCATCGACCCAGCGTCCTCCCCGAGGCATCGACCTCAACGACCCGCACTGAGCCCACCGCCATGATCCTCTCGAGATTGCCTGCGCCCCGCGCGATCCGTCGCGCTCGACTCGCCGTCGCCACCGTCGTCCTCGCCTCGGCCGCGCTGCTCGCGCCCGCGGGCGCTCTGGCGCAGGGGATGAGCAGCGACCCGACGCTCGCCCAGACGCTGTTCGAAGAAGGGCGCCGCCTGATGGAGGCGAAGGCGTACGCGGAGGCGTGCCCCAAGCTGGCGGAGAGCCAGCGGCTGCGGCCTGGCACGGGCACGCTGCTCAACCTGGCGCTGTGCAACGAGGCGCTCGGCAAGACGGCGACCGCGTGGGGGCAGTTCAAGGAGGCGCTCTTCGCCTCGAAGAAGGAGGGCAACGCCGCGCGCGAGGCGTTCGCGCAGGAGCACATCGGCGCGCTGGAGCCGAGGCTCTCGAAGATCGTGCTCAAGGCGGAGGGCACGCCGGGCCTCCTGGTGCGCGTCGACGGCCACGACATCCCCGCGGCCGCGCTGGGCACGCCGATCCCGATCGATCCGGGGGCGCACGAGGTCGAGGCGACCGCGAGCGGCTACTCGGTGTGGTCGACGATTGTGCAGGTCGGCGAGAGCGCGGATCTGAAGACGATCGCGGTCCCGAAGCTCCAGCCCGCGCCGCCCGCGCAGACGGCCGCGGCGCAGCCGGGGCCGGCGGCGGGCGGCGCCGGGATCGCCGCCGGTAGCAGCGCCGGCGCGGGCGGCGGCGAAGGGCTGCGCACCGCGGGCTTCGTGATCGGGGGCGCGGGCGCGGCGGTGCTCGGCGTGGGTGCGGTGTTCGGGATCCTCGCCGCGGGGCAGGCCAGCGACGCGGAGAAGGACCCGGCGCTGTGTCCGGGCAAGCAGTGCACTCCCCTGGGCCGCAAGGAGATCGACGCGGCGGAGACCAAGGCGCTCGTGTCGACGATCGGCATCGGCGTGGGCGTCGCCGCGATCGGCGCGGGGGCGATCCTGGTGCTGACGTCGGGCCGGTCGGGCGCCGAGGGCGCGAGCGCCGCCGGCGCGAGGCCGGGCGCGCCGGGGCGGGTGCACGCGCGCGTGGTGCCGCTCCTCGGCCCGGAGGGCGGCGGGGTCGGCGTGGTGGGGGCGTTCTAGCGTCTAGAGCCGTTTTCGCCCGTCTCTGGTACATGCGTTACAGAGCGGCGGTCACCCGCACAGGAGACGGGTCCAGCCCGGCGTTTTCGGCGCGGAAGCGCACTCCGGTGCGCTGAGCACCGAAAACGTCGAGATGGGCCCGTATCCGAAGCGGGTGACTGCCGCTCTAAGGGTACGTGTCGAACGCCCACCATTCGGTCGCCATGTTGTCGTCGGTGATGATCGGGTCGTCCTGCGTCCGCTGCAGGATCGACTCCCGGCCTTCCCAGGTGGGCCCGCCGCGCCAGTCCTGTTCTTTCAGCAGATCGAGCTGCGCGGCGCTGCTGCCGGCGGGCAGCACGGGACGGCCGTCGATACGCCAGGCGTCGAGCTTCGTCTCGAAGCGCGCATGGTCGATGGTGATCGGACCGTCGCTCGCGATCAGCATGTTCTGGTAGCGGAGGGCGTGCGGGAATACGGTCGCCCCGGTCTTCTGAGCCGCGGTGGACATGGTGGTGTTGTAGTAGAGCGCGCCGCCCGGCTTCAGGCGCCGGCGGGACAGCTCCATCATCTCTCGGGAGAGCAACATCGAGGCATACGAGCGCCAGTACACGATCGTGTTCTCGACGATGACGTCGAAGCGCCGCGAGGTCCTCCCCAGGTAGCGCCGGCCGTCGTCGATGAGCAGCTCCACCTTGGGGTTCTCCAGCGCGCTCGCGACGACAGGCGCGCGCCGCGCCGCCTCGACGAACCCGGGGTTGATCTCGACAACGGTGAGGTGCTCGACGTCGGGGTCGTTCGCCAGCACCTGGAGCCAGGAGCCGGATCCGAGGCCGATCATGAGGATGTCGCGCGGCTCGGGGTGGAACGCGGACACCAGGTAGGCCCGCAGCACCCGGTTCTCGTCCTTCTCCGGCAGCGGGCTGACGTTGGCGATGCCCTCGTAGGATCCGCCGCCGTACACGGTGCCCGACCGGGAGACCGTGACGACGCCTTCGCGACGCTCGATGACGTGGGCGAAGCGACCGTGTTCGCGGTGCTCCTCCCCGTAAAGGAGCTTCTCGTAGAGGTCGCCGTAGAGCGCTTTCGCCGACCCCACGAAGGACCCGATGGCGGCCGCCAGGAGCGCGCCGCTGAGCACGCGCGAGCGCGCCGTCCTCGACGCGGACAGCATGAGCATCACGCCGAGCGCGGCGCCCGCGATCGCGAGGGCCACGTTGAGCTCGCGCAAGGGCAAGACATCCAGCAGCACGAGGCCGGTGACCAGGCTGCCCAGCGTCGAGCCCGCGATGTTGCCGACGTAGACGTAGGACAGCCGCGCGCCGGCCAGCTCGTCCGCGGGGATCGCGAAGTGGCACAGGAGCGGAAACCCCGCGCCGAGGCAGGTGCTCGCGAGCGCGAAGACAGGCAGCGTCGAGGCCGGATCCACACCGCGGCCGACGAGGTGCGCGACGGCGGGGGCTACGAGGAAGGCCGCGAGCGCCCCGGCGACGATCACCCCGCCCACGCGGTAGAGCTGCCCGGAGCGCTCCGCCGCGGCGCTCCGGCAGTAGCGGCCGGCGAGGAGCGATCCGCCGGCCAGACCGGCGAGGTAGGCCGCGAGCAGAGAGCCGAAGGCCTCCGGCGCGCCTTCGGTCGCAAAGCTGTAGACCCGGACCCAGAGGACCTCGTGCGAGAGCGAGAGATAACCGCCGAGCGTGGCGACGAGGACGGCGACGAGGAGCCTCATGGCTCGCCGCGACGCCGCCGGCGCAGGGCCATCACGAGCACACCGAGGAGGACGTTGAGCGTCGCGGCGACCTCCGTGGTGGCCCGGAGGCCCAGCCCGCCCAGCAGGAAGCGCGCCGCCAGGAACGCGCCGAACGCCGCGCCCAGCGTGTTGGCGAAGTAGAGGTTACCCAGCGAGCGACCGACGTTATGCGATCGCGACGTGGCGTGCCCGACCAGGAGGGGAAGTGTGGCCCCCATCAGCATGACCGGGGGCACCACGAGCAGGAAGGCCACCCCACCGGCGGCGACATGGCCAATGCCGTGCGTGACGCCTGCAATCAGGGCGAAGAGGCGGAGGCTGAGCGCGCCGTAGAGGCCGATCCCGAGCTCGGCGATCGCGAACAGCGTCACCGCCGCTCGCGGGTGCCGGCGCGAGAGCGCCCCACCCGCGAGGCTCCCGAGCCCGAGACCCAGCATGAACGCGGTGACGACGACCGTGATCGACAGGATGTCTACACCGTAGATCGCGTAGAGGGCGCGCTGCCAGACGACCTGATACACCAGCGCTGCCGAGCCCGAGAGGAAGAACACCGGGAAGAGCCAGGGCTCCGTGGCTTGCGCCTTCTGCTGCTCGGCGTCCGGCGCGGCGAGCTTGGTCGCGAGGGTCTGCGAGGGCATGCTTGCGGCCCTTGGGGGGCCTGGCCATGATGGCCTCACGGAGCGGCCTGGCAAGCCCGCCTTCATGTTTAATTTTGAGCACTGCCGACCAAACCGCGTCGTTTTCTTGCTGTGCGCGGCCACCCAACGATCACGGCCGAGCTCGGCGTAACGAAATCGCTCGGCGCCGTTCGACACCGAGCTCGGTCGATCGCGCTCAGAAAGCCCCCTCATCGGGATCGACATCGGGAGCATAGCAGTCCGAGGTGCCGAAGCTGCTCGTCTTGCACACCTCGCCCGGGAAGCACCAGTAATAGCTCACGCCGGTCGTCGTGCCGCAGTACCGGACCCCGTGTGCCCCGTCCTCGACGACGCACGCTTGCTCACCGAGCTCGGAGCAGTCGGTGACGACAGGGTCCGGCTGGAACCAGCACCTCGGTCGGGCCCCGGGGCCGGTCTGGCACGCGAACGGGCGCGCTGCTTCTTGGCTCGCAGCGCTATACTCGCCGTACGGCGGCACGAACCCCGGGATCTCCGTCCCCGTGGCCTTCACGTTGCACACGGCTCCCGCCACCAGCGTGTCGAGGCGGCACTGGGACTCAGGATGGCCCTCCTTGGTCACCGCGACCTCGGTCGTGTCCGGCGTGTCGAATCGCGGGTAGACGAGCTCCCTGGGGGCCTGCAGCACGGCCTGCTCCTCGTACAGCCGCCCCGTCTGCAGGCTGGCGCGCAGGATCCGGCCGCAGAGCTGCTGGCTCGCCAGGTCGCTGTAGGCCGTCGTGCAGCGCTCGCGCGCGGAAGGGTCGAGCTCGGCGAACGCCGCGGCGTTGACCTCGGTTTCATTCGCCCACAGCCGCGGCAAGCAATCCTTTGTGGCGAAGTAGTCGGCCTGTCCCTCGGCGGCGACCGACGTGCCCAGCGCGCCGGTGCTGTCCCCGCGGCCGGAGGTCTTGAACGGGAACCCGCCGATGAAGTGCCCCATCTCGTGGCACATCGTGAGCGCGAACACCTCCGTCGTCATGCTCGGGGCCGTGAGCCATCCCTTGCTCACCTCGATGGTCCAGTCCTCCCCGCGTTTGAGCAGCACATGGGCGCTGACCGCATCGCTGTCCCAGTCGATCCTCCACGAAATTTTGTGGGTACCCGCCGGATTCGCGGCCGCGGCGTGGTCCTGGTAGAGCGCGACCACGCGATCGAGGATCGCCTCCGCCTCCTCGCGCGTCGGCGGGTGCGCCCCCGAGGGCGGCGCGCCCGCGCCATCGGCAGGAGCATCGACCGTGCCTCCGAGGATGGCGGCGGAATCGCCGTCCGTCCCATGGGCGGAGACGCCGTCCACCTCTCCCGTGCACGCCGAAAGGAGAGCTGAAGAAGCAAGAATGACGTAAATTTTCACGTTAGACTCCGTCGAATTGGATCAGGAGGATGGTCAACGTCCGTTCGAGGGGCGTCGCCCGACGTCGCCGAGAGATGGCTCACCGGCCGGATCTCTGCGCCTCACCGGGCTTCATGCCGTCACGGGGAGCGATCCTTCAGATTTTGTTCGTCACGGACTGGCCCCGTCCGCTCGCTCTGCCACGTGGTCATGGTGGCGGATTTTTTTCCGATGCGCCGACGCGCCGGGCTCGCGGCGCATCGAGGTGCAGAGGGCGAGTCGCTCGTCGCGACGTTATCCGCTTGCCAGCCCAGCAGACACGACAATCCTGAAGACCTGAGAGCAGCGCTGACATCGCATTTCGACTGCATCAGCAAGAAGGACTTCACGGGAACAAAATCCCTAACAACCCCTAGCTTCGTCATCTACGAGGACGGGAAGGTGACAAACAACGACGGCCCGATCGGATCGCGTAAAAGGATGTTCTGTCGACCCAGGGCAGGCCCCAGCGCCAGCGATGCGGCCGCGAAGGGGGCCTTCCGCGCGGCCGGGCCGGGGTTGACGCGAGCGACGCTCGCGCATAGCGTGCGCGCCGTCCGCATGTCTCGTGCCCCTGTCACTGCCGCCAAGGCGCGTCGATGCCATAGCGCAAGGTGATCTCGGATGCCCGGTGGAAGCCCCAAGCGACCCGAGTCCACGTCTGACGGCTGGTCGCCCCGCACCGAAGCCTCGGTGTGGCTCGGGCTCGGGCTGCTCGGCGTCGTGGTCGTGTGGTTCACGGTGCGCGCCGTCGAGATCGACAGGTCGCTCGATGCCGCGAGCCGGAAGCTCGCGAGCGCCCGGCCGTTGGACGCGCCGCCGCCGCCTGCGCCGGCGCCCGACGCGGGCGCAGAACCGCATCTCGCGCTGGCCTGGACCGCCGGAGCCCCGGGCGAGCCGGCGGAGCCGCAGGCGAGCGTGCGGCGGGCAGCCGAGGAGCTGCTCGCGCGGCGCCTCCCTCACGGGCTCCGCCGCGGGGCGGTGGTCCGCGCCGTCGCCGACGTCGCCGGGGCGCCGGAGGAGCCTCGTGTTCTGGCGCTCGACGTGCGGGCGGCCGGGCAGCCGGAAGCCCGCTTCTACCGGTTCGACGGCGGCGCCACGGGGCGGCTCGTCGACGAAGACGGACGCGAGCCGGTGCCGAGCCCGTGGCAGGCGCCGCTCCCCACGCTGCGTCGGACGTCGCCGTTCAACCCCAAGCGGATGCACCCCATCCTGCACCGCGTGGTGCCGCACGAGGGCACGGACTACGGCGCGCCGTCGGGGACCCCGGTCTATGCCGCGCTCGAGGGCACCGTCTCCTGGGTGGGGCCGCACGGTGGTCATGGCAAGTGGGTCGCGATCCAGCACGACAACGGCGTCGAGACAGGCTACGCACACCTCTCGAGGTACGCGGCGGGCCTGAAGCGCGGGGACCACGTGGCGACCCATCAGCTCGTCGGCTACGTGGGGTCGACCGGGCGGTCGACGGGGCCGCACCTGCACTTCAGCGCGAGCCGCAACGGCGTCTACTTCGACGCGGAGACGCTGCTCGCGACGCGCCTGCGGGAGCTCCCCGCCGATCAGCGCGACGCGTTCCGCACCGAGAAGGGCGAGCTCGACCGCGAGCTCGACGGCATCGGGGATCCCCTCCCCGCCGCGCCGCGGCCCGGCGGCGAGGACGAGCCGGCGTCGCCGGCGAGCGATTCGGCGTCGCAGCCGCGCGCGGCCGCGTCGGGCGCCCGGCGCCAGCGGCGATGACGCCGGCCAGGCTGCCCGGCGGCCTCGTCTCCCCCTGCGCGTCGGCGAGCCCTACGTACGGGGACGCGTCGCCGCGGCGTCCGGCGAGGACGCGCGCGGGCGCAAGCGCGCCGCGAGCCTCGGCCGCCCACGGGAGGTGGAAGCACAGATGGACACCATGCACGTCGACCTGTTGATCCGGATCGCCGCGGGCGCGGCGCTCGGGGGCGTCATCGGGTACGAGCGCGATCGCCACGGCCGCCAGGTCGGGCTCCGGACGCACCTGCTCGTCGCGATGGCCGCGGCGACGTTCATGGTCATCTCGGTGAAGTTCGTCTACTTCCAGCATTACGGAAAGGACGATCTGGTCGTCGTCGACTCCTCGCGCATCGCCGCGTCGATCGTCGCCGGCATCGGCTTCCTCGCCGGCGGCTCCATCCTGCGCACCGGGACCACGGTCCAGGGCATCACGACCGCGGCGGGCCTGTGGCTCGTGACGGCGATCGGCATGTGCTCGGGCGCGGCGATGTACGTCGAGGCCGTCGTCGTCACGCTCCTCGGCGTGCTCGCGCTCACGGCGCTCCGCCGCTTCGAGGACAAGGACGACCGCAGCACCCGGCGCCGGATCGCCCTCGTCCTGGGCGAGGAGTCGGCCGGCGTGGCCGACATCATGAAGGTGCTCGAAGCGCTCGGGGCCGTCGTCTCGGACATGGATTACGAGCGCCGCCTCGACGACAAGCGGCGCGTCAACGTGACGCTCGACGCGAGGATCCCGAACGCGATCGGCGTGGAGACGCTGATTGACCAGCTCGCAAAGCAGCCCGGGGTCCGGCGCGTCCACGTCCAGGCGCCCACGTGATGGACGCCGATCTGCGCACGATCGGCGGGATCTCTGACGCACGGAACGCGTCGCCCCACGACGGCTTCGCCGCAGCGGACGGTAGTGGTCAAACGTGAACATAAAGGCGGGAAGGCGGGAAGAAAACATTCATGATCTTCCCGCCTTCCCGCCCTCATGTGGACTCTCCCTGGGCAAAGTTGACCACTACCCCCTCAGCTCCGCTGTGCCATGCACATCCGCAAGCCGTCGCGCAGCTTCGCGCGCGTCATCACGCGGCTCAGGTCGAGCCCGTGCGAGATCATGGTCCGGGCGACCTCGGGCTGAATGCCCGTGATGATGCTCCGCGAGCCCAGGAGCTGCACGGATCGGATGATGCGCACGAGGCGCTCGGCCGTGCCGGGATCGATCGCGCTCACCCCGGTGAGATCGAGGATCGTGGACCTCGACTGGGTGTGGACCACCCGTTCGAGCAGATCCTGCATGATCGTCGCGGCCCGGTCGTCGTCGAGCCCGCCCACCACCGGGATGGTGAGCACGCCGTCCCACACCTCGAGGATGGGCGTGGAGAGGGTGCGGATGAGCTCTTTTTGCCGAGCGATGAGCGCGAGCTTCTCCGAGAGCTCGATCTCGATCCGCTCGTGGGCGACCTCGAGCTCGGCGGTGCGCGTCCTGACCTTCTCCTCGAGGCTCGCATAGAGGAGCGCGTTCTCCATGGAGATGGCCACCTGGGCGGCGAGCAGCCGGGTCACCTCCAGCCGGTCCGGCGTGAACGCTCCGGCGGCCAGATCGTTCTCGAGGTAGATGACGCCCACGAGGCGCCCCTGCCGGAGGATGGGCGCCGCGAGGATCGAGCGGGCCTGGGTCCTCGCGATGTACGGGTCGCTCGCGAACAGATCGCTGCTGGCGGCGTCGCAGAGGACGACGCTCTCCGCGGTCCGCGTGACGTAGTGCACGACGCTCGCGGCGACATCCCCGCACGCCTCCAGCGGCACGGGCGACAGCACCTTGATCTCCCGCGCCTCGACGTGACCTTCCGCCTGGACCACGAGCCTGTCGTTGTCCCTGAGGATCACGAGCCCCTTCCTGGCGCCTGCGCTCTCGAGGATGCTCTGCATGAGCCTCTTGAGGAGCGAGGGGAACAGGATCTCGCCCGAGATCGCCTGCGAGGCCTTGATGACGGCGAGCGTGTCGAGCTTCGCCTTGCCGTGGTCCACCTCCGCGGCGTGCTCGAGGGAGGCGCTCTGGGCGGCCCCGCCGTGGTCGCCCGGGCCCGCCTGGCGCGGCGCCTCCCGCCCTAGCGCCTGCGGGAACTCCCGCTCGAGGCGCTCCGTCACGCGCGCGGCGCCCCAGCGCGCGTAGAGCCGGTGCGCCTCGGCGATGTAAGCGTGCGCGAGGAACTCCCTGCCCATGTCGCGGTAATGGAGCGCGCAGAGCTCGTTCGCGAGCGCCTCGTCGTGGAGGAGCCGCGCCTCCCTCGCGGCGGAGATCGCCTGATCGTAGAGGGCGCCCGCGCCCTCGCGCCGCTCGATCCGCGCGAGCTCGGCCCGCAAGATCAGGCTGCGGTGGCGGAAGATCTGCGGGTTGAGCCCTGCCCAGAGATCGAGCTTGCCCGCGAACGCCCTGAGCCGCTCGACGTACGCGCTCTCGAGCTCCGCGGCGGCGGCGATCGAGGCCCGCGAGGACGCCACGCCGCCATAGAAATAATAGCAAGGGCTCGCGTGCCAGGCCCCGAGCATCACGTCGGCGCCAGGGTCGGTCTCGCCCCAGACCGCGGCCACCCGCTCGTATTCGCCCTTGAAGACGCCGCCGATGACCGTGAAGATGTTGGCGAAGTAGAGGCTCGCGGTGTTGTTGATCCGCCTGGCCTCCGCGATGATGGCGTCGAGATCGACCCGGCGCGCGCGCGGCCTGTGGCCGTCCCCCTCGGCCGGCGTGCTGAGCTCTTCGCCGAGATCGGCGGCGGCGGCGACGATCCAGGTGATCGCGTTGAACCTGTCGAGCTTGCAGATGTGCTCGCTGTCCTTCGCCTCCTGGACGAGCTCGTGGAGGTTCTTCCCGAGGAGCAGGCTGCTCAGCTGCGAGTTGCACGCGTTGTAAAAGGCCCAGATGTACTGGCCCGTCTCGAGGCCGACGTGCATGCCCTTGCGCAGCGACGCCTTGTAGGTCGCGTAGCTCTCTTTCCAGTGCTGCACCCACGCGCCCCACATGTTGCACAGCATGGCCTCGGACTTCTTGTCCGGATTGAGCTCGTTGAGGCGGATGGCCGCCCTGCCGAACTCGTAGCCCCGCTCGACGTCGAGCCGGGCGCACAGGATCGTCCCGAAGTTGACGTACGCATAGATCGAGTTCCTCGAGAGCCCGTGCGTGAGCGAGTTCTGCAGCATCTTCATCACGGTGATGCCGAAGTTGTTCGTCCCCAGCTGGTAGGTGGGCGAGAACATCTCCTGCAGCAGGTCCTGCAGGGCGGCGATCTCGGGATCCGTCAGGGGGGGCAGATCGATGAGCGACGCGATGGGCCGATCTCCGATCATGGCCATGGTCCGCTCGATCTCGGCGGTGAGCATGCCGTCGTCCGGGTACGGCGGAAGGTCGATGTCGAACGCCCGCAGGGCGGCGAGCCCCTCGTCCAGCGCGGCGGGCAGATCGTTCTTCAGGATCTGCACGTTGATCTTCAGGCGCCGGACCTCGGTCTCGTGCACCCGCCCCCTCGCCTTGTCGAGGCAGCCCGAGAGCGTCGCGAGCGCGTCGTCGTGCCGCTCGCAGAGCGACTCCAGCACGCCCTTCTTCGTGTGGTAGGCGAACGTCAGCTCGTACTCGGAGGCCCACGCGTCCGCGGGCAGCAGGGAGATGCCGTGCTCCAGGTACTTCAGCGACGCGGAGAAGGCGCTCGACTCCTCGGCGCGCGCGGCCGCACGGAGGTTGAGCCTGGCCGCGGTGAGCCGCTCCTCCGGCGCCTGGATCAGATCGCCGGCGCTGTTCAGGTGATTGACGACATCGAACACGCTCTGCCCCTCGTCGGGGTCGAGCTTGCCGAGGAGCAGCCTCCCGATCCGGTGGTGGAACCCCGGCCGGTCCCGCGCGGGGATGAGGGAGTAGGCCGCCTCCTGGATCTTGTCGTGCGCGAAGCGGTAGCCCTCGCCGGCGCTCACGATCAGGCCATCGTCGATAGCCCTGGCGAGGCTACCGTAGGTGGCGTCGGGGGCTTCTGCGCTGACGGTGTTCAGGATCTCCAGATCGAAGCTGTTGCCGATCGCCGCGGCGAGCCGGAGCACCTCTTGCGTGTCCTCCGGGAGGCGCCGGATGGTCTGCGCCATCAGGCTCAGGACGTTGTCGGTGTGCTCGAGCTCCTTGATCGTCGAGAGGTCCCAGCGCCACCCCGCCGCGGGGTCGAGGACCAGGGCCCTGACCTCCACCAGGTGCCTGAGGAACTGCTTGACGAAAAACGGGTTTCCGCCGGTCTTCTTCAGCACCGCGCGCGCGAGCGCGTCCGTGCCGCCGGTCCGCAGGCTGTCGCTCAGGAGCTCGTTCAGGTGGGCGAGCCGGAGCGGCTCGAGGACGATGTCGACGACCCCGAGGCGCGCCGCCTGGAGCTCCTCGAGCGCGACGAGGAAGGGGTGGGTCGGGCTCACCTCGTTGTCGCGGTAGGCGCCGCAGAAGAAGAGCGACTCCATCCCCTCGTCGGCGAGAAGGGACTTGAGCAGGCTGAGGCTGGCCGAGTCGACCCACTGGAGGTCGTCGATGAAGACGGCGAGCGGGTGGGCTGGGCGGGCGAACACCGCGACGAACTTCTTGAAATAGAGGTTCAGGCGGTTCTGGGCCTCGACCGGGCCGAGCGCCGGCACGGCCGGCTGCGCGCCGATGAGGTGCCCGAGCGACGGCAGGACGTCGCAGATGACCTGCGCGTTGCTCCCGAGGGCGTCGAGGATGGCCCTCCGCCATCGCTGGACGCGCTCCTCGCTCTCGGACAGGAGCTGCTTGACGAGCGCGTCGAACGCATGGACGACGGCGCTGTAGGGCGTGTCGCGGTTGTACTGGTCGAACTTGCCGCTGACGTAATAGCCACGCTCGCGCGCCAGCGGCTTGAGGATCTCCTGGACGAGGGACGATTTGCCGATCCCCGAGTAGCCCGAGACCAGCACGATCGCGCGCCTGCCCCGGAGCACGTCGTCGAACGACTCGATGAGCCGCCGGATATCGCCTTCGCGGCCGTAGAGCTTCTGGTGGATCTGGAAGAGATCGGTCCTGTCGTGCTGGCCCGGGGTGAAATCGTCGATGGAGCCGCGCTCTTCCCAGAGCCGCCGGCACTCCTCCAGGTCGTCCCTCAGGCCTTCGGTGCTCTGGTAGCGATCCTCGGCGTTCTTGCCGAGCAGCTTCATGGTGATGGCCGAGAGCGCCGGGGGCACCTTCGGGCTCAGCTCCGAGGGCGGGGTCGGCCTCACGGCGATGTGGGCGTGGATCAGCTCGAGCGGGTCCGCGGCCTCGAACGGCCTTCGTCCGACGAGGATCTCGTAGAACACGACCCCGAGCGAGTACAGGTCGGCGCGGTAATCGACGCTGCGGTTCATGCGGCCTGTCTGCTCGGGTGAGGTGTACGGGAGCACCTCCGAGAGGACCTCGCGGCCGTAGATGGCCTCCCGCTCGCGCGTCACGATGGATTCGACGCCGAAGCCGGTGAGCTTGATCTGCTCGCCCTCCCCGAGCAGGATGTTCCGGGGCCTGATGTCGCCGTGGAGGAGGCCGCGCCGGTGGATGTCGGCCAGGGCTTCGGTCATCCCGATGGCGCCGCTCAGGAACCCGCCGACGTCGAGCTCGCCCCGATCCTTCAGGAGCTCGGACAGCGCGGCGCCCGGGAAATACTCGGTCACGAGCAAGAGCCCGTCCGCGTGCTCCTCGACGCCGTGGACCTTGACGATCCGCTCCGAGTCGATGCGCCGGATGGCGCTACAGGCATGCTTGAAGCGCGTGACATCGGCGATCCGCGAGAGATCGGCGTGGAGCATCCTCACCGCCACCTCCCTACCATCGCCCTCTCGGCGGGCTCGGTACGTGACCGAAGCCGCCGTCTCGCCCGTCTTCGCGGTGATTTGATATCCGTTGATTCGCGCCGTCCCTCGCTCAACCCCCGGGCGTCTCGTTGTCATGGTCGGTCGAAGGAGAGCGCCAAACGTTCGATGATGTCAAGGACGAATCTCCGCGTTCCTCTCAGAGGATCGACGTTGGATGACGATCCGCTCATCTTCTCGAAAATAGATGAGCAATCAACGGTTTATCCACGCACCAGAGCGTCTGTCTTCACTGTACGGCCTGCGCGTCACAGCGGATGGAGAGCCAGCAAGCTCATGAGCGGTCGCCGACGGCGTCGCTGGCGGGCCATCACCAACTTGGGTGAAAGGGAGGGCCGGCGGGATGGGGGCGGCTTCCATTCACGCTGGCCCGGCGGAGCGCGCTGCTCCAATGCAGCATCGTTCCCCCGACGCCCGCGATGAAGAGCACCTCTGGGCAGGATGAAAGAAATGGTTGCAGCAACGCCGCAGCAGTATCCGTTCCGCTCACCGTATCCCCCTCCGGTGCCCAGCCCCCCTCGACGAAGATGGTTTGTATCAGAAGCGCGTGGCGGTTGGAACGCCGTGCTCGCGATCTCCCGCCGCGTCGGTGCGATGGGCTACAGAGCGCGTCCAGCCGCTGGGCGGGGCGGCGCCTCGGGCTCGAACGCCGCAGGATCGGCCAGGTAGGCCCGGAAGTGACGGAGCACCTGGCTGAGATGCCATCCGTCCACGACCCGGTGGTCGATGGTCGCCGTGATCGGGATCATCGGTCGTACCTCGACGCGGCCTTCGATCGCGACCGGCTTGTCGGCGATCTCTCCGGCGAGGACCATGAGCGGCACCTTGAAGAACGACGCGAGCGGGGCGAACCCCGTGGGGATGCCGAACATTCCCACGCTGGTGACCATCGCGCTGCCAAAGGGGCTTCGCTCCAGGCCGAGCGCCGGGAGGTCGCGGTCGAGCGTCCCGGTCCACCACGACGAGAATCGGAGCACCTGGCGCAGGACCGGCCCGGGGAGCGCGTTCCCCGTCCGCTTCGTCCCGGCGAAGCCCGGATCGCGGCCCGCCTTGAGCCCACGCGCCCGCTCGGCGAGCTCGCGGGCGAGCTCGACAGCGCTCTTGCGATCGGCAGACGCGATCTTCACGCCGGAGAGATCCCTGTCGCCCTCGACCGTCGTGATGAAGAAGATGTCGATGGATCGGCGGGGCACCGCGCGACCCGCGGCGATGCGGGTGTTCAGATCGGGCACTTCGAAGAGCGCGTGCGCCACGGCGCGGCCGACGAGGTGGGTCGGCGTGACGTGGTGGCCCGCCGCCCGCGCCGCCTCGATGAACGTCGAGAGCGGGCCGGCGTCGCAGTCGAACGCGCCGAAGATCTGCGGGTTCTCCGGCGCGCGCCAGATGGCCGACGCCACCCTTCGCCACCCGGTGATCTTTGCCATCGGTCCGCGGACCTCCAGAAGCGTGAGAAGCGCGCACGAACAGCAGGGCCAGGCTTCCTGCCTGGCGCCCGAGACCGGTGTGTCTCCCCGGCAGCGCCGTCACTCCATGGTGACGCTGGATCGCTGCCGGAAGGCGCGATGCGCGGGCCGCAATCGCAAGTCGTGGTCAAATTTGAACATGAAGGCGGGAAGGCGGGAAGAAAATCTTGATGTTCTTCCCGCCTTCCCGCCTTCATGTGGACTCTCTCTGGGCAAAGTTGACCATGACCCAATCGCAATGACAAAGCGCTGATGCGAGGATCTCCTAGCTCTCTTGACCATGGCGGCTTTCGCTTTTCTCTCCTCTGGCGTGGTGGCTCCGCGGCGAGGTTGTCTCTCTCTGCTCTCCTCATCGGCGCTCTTGGCTCCTCGGCGGCTCCTCCCCCTCTCTTTTTCGTTTCTCCTCGTGGCGCCCAGAGGCGGCCCGTCTCCTCGCTGTCGCGTCCTCCTTGTCCGTGAGCGCGCTCGGCGCCGGCGCGAGCTCGTATGACGGCCACCGACGCGCCAATCAGGGGGTCCCCTCACGTGACATCCGCGGTGGCGCGCGCTCGCTTTTGTGGCGATGGATGACGCCGGTCCGCCCCTCGAGACCTCCCTCGCTGCCAGGCTGCGGAGCTGCAAGCGCGACGTGATCGAGCGCTGGACGCGCCGGGTGCTCGACGATCCGAGGGCGGCGGCGAAGCGGCACGGGGGTCCGTTGCTGGCGGACGAGGTCCCCAGGCTGTTCGATGATCTCATCGAGGCGCTCGCGGCGAGCCGGCGCGCCGAGCTCCGCGCCGGCGAGGACGGGGAGCCCGCGAGCGCCCACGACCGCATCGAGGACCAGGCGCGCCTCCACGCCGCGCAAGTCCGCTGCATCGCGGCGCCCCTGCGCGAGCTGTCGCACCTCCGGGCGGCGCTGATCGAGGTGTGCGCCGCACAGGGGATCTCCCTCGGCGTGCGGGAGGCGCAGGTCCTCCACGCGGTGGTGGACGCGAGCATGTGGACGAGCGCCCGCGAGATCGAGACGGCGACGCGCGCCGCGCTCGAGGACAGCGCCGCGCGCCTGCGGCTCGCCACGGAGGCCGGCGGCGTCGGGGTCTGGGATTACGACACCGTGACCGGCGCGCTGCGCTGGGACGACCGCTGCCGGCAGGTGTCCGGGGTGGGTCCGGAGCAGGACGTCGATTACGAGCTCTTCGTCTCGGCGATCCACCCGGACGATCGCGCGCGCGTGCAGGAGGCCGTGCTGCGCTCGCAGGACCCGGCGAGCGGCGGTGAGTACAACATCGAGTACCGCCTCGTGGGGCTCTGCGACGGGATCGAGCGCTGGGTCTGCGTGCAGGGGCGCGCGTGCTTCGACGCCGCGGGGCGGAGCGTCCGGATGATCGGCACGGTGATCGACATCTCGGATCGCAAGCGGGCGGAGGCCGCGCGGCGCGAGGAGCTCGCGTTTCGGGATCGGTTCCTGGGCGCGCTCGGCCATTACCTGCGCACGCCGCTCACGTCCGTCACGCTGGCCACGAGCGTGCTGATGCACCACGGCAACCTGACGCCGGGCCAGGCGAAGAGCGTCGAGCGGATCGCGGCGAGCGCGCGCCGCATGGGGCGGACGATCGAGGATCTGCTCGATCTGACGCGGAGCCGGTTCGGCGGCAGCATCCCGATCGCGCCGAGCCCGGGGGACCTCCATCTCATCTGCAAGGGGGCGATCGACGAGCTCGGGGCCATGCACGCGGGGGTGCCGATCCGGCTCGATCTGCACGGGAGCGGCGCCGGGCAGTGGGATCCCGAGCGGGTGGCGCAGATGGTGACGAACCTCGTGCAGAACGCGGTCGACTACGCCGCGCCCGGGAGCGCCGTCCGGGTGGCGATCCGGCCGCGCGGGGAGGACGTGCTGATCGAGGTGCACAACGACGGGCCGGCGATCGCGCCCGAGCTCCTGGCGACGCTGTTCGACCCGTTCCACCAGGCGATGGTCGGCGGCAAGGCGAGCATGGGGCGCGGGCTCGGGCTGGGGCTGTTCATCGCGCACCAGATCGCGAGGGCGCACGGCGGGGGGATCGAGGTCGAGAGCGAGGCGGAGCGCGGGACGACGTTCACCGCGCGGCTGGCGCGGGGAGCGGCGGTGGCGAGGTGTTGAGGTGAGGTGGGGGCGAGGTGGGAAGTGAGTGGGGGGTGAGTGGGGGCGCGTCAGGCGATGCAGCAGAACGTGGAGGGCGCGCTCGGTCGGAGCTCGCCGACGGGTTCCCCGCCGTGCGGCGCGCACGCGCCCGGCTCCACGGCGGCGATCACGGCCGACTTGCTGCCAAGGGCGACGCCAGGCGGCGTCACGACGCAGAACGGGACGCTCGAGCTGACGAGGCTCGACGCGAGCAGGTCCGTGCAGGCGGCGTCGCGGTACACGGAGGCCATGAGGGTGCACGAGGCGCCGGTCGGATCGCCGCAGCCGCAGGGCGTGCAGTCGCGGCCGTCGATCACGTCCGCGAAGAAGAGGTGCCTGACGGCGTACCCCTCCGGGCAGTCGGCGTCGTCTCCCTCGTGGAAGACGCAGGTCGTGAAGCCCGAGGGCGCCGAAGGCACGCACGTCGTCGCGTCGTCGCACGCGGTGTACGCGCCGGCAAGGCACGCCCTGGCCCGCGTCGCCCACGGATCGAGCTTGGGGATGGGCGGCGGGACGTCGAGGCGCGGCGTGCAGGCGCCGGTCGTGACGACCGACGGGGCGGCGATGGTGAGCGACTGCACGCAGGGCTCGCCGTTGCAGAGGTGATCGGCGGGGATCGCGTTCGCCGCGGTGCAGGCGCCGTCCCAGCCGTCGGGGGCGGCGAAGGAGGTCGTCACGGTGCCCGGCTCGTCGCCGGGGCACGAGGAGGAGGAGGCCGCCCAGCTGGTGGGGAGGGTGCAGGAGGCCTCGGGGGGATCGCACGCGCAGGTCGCGCACTCCAGGGGCGGCTGCTGGAGATCGGCGAAGCCCTCGTAGCCGAGCGTCGGCGCGTCGGCGGGGCAGTCGGGGACGGCCTCGGGCGGACCGAACCAGAGCAGCGCCGGGCCGAACCAGCCGAGCGGAGCGGGTGGGGCGCACTGGCCGGAGCACAGCGAGCTGTGCGTGTCGCCGCCGGCGCCGCCCTGACCGCCGGCGCCAGCGTCGCCACCGTCGCCGCCGGTGCTGGCCGTTCCGGCGTCGGGCACGTCGCAGTACCCTAGATCGATCTCTTCTTGGGTACAGGGGCCCGTGATGACGATGGGATCTTGTTCGCAGCCCGCGATGAGCAGCATTCCCGGAAGAACGAGGCGTGACATGCGCATGGCTGAGACCTTACTGAAACGCGAGTCTTCCGCACAAGAAGGATAATTGACGAACATTCTCATGGAGACCATTCCCGGAATCGAGAAATTTTTTTCTCATTTCTTCGGCATCACTGAGCTTCGTTGCTTTCACTGCCGGCTTGCTCTCACAGGTTTGCCTGTAGACCGATTCCGAGCGCCGGAGCGAGAGCGGGGGCGCTCCAGACGGGGCGCTCGCGCACAAGAGCACCTGGGTGGCGAAGGATGGCGATACCGATCACGGGATGAACGACCTCGGCGTGCGCTCGCACGGATAGATTCTCTGCAAGAGGCAGCGCGATGCCTGCCCGTACCCCGAAACCGGCGCGGAGGTTCAGCCACGATGCCGCGTCGAAGGGGATGGTGGGCGCCGCGCGGAGCACGCCGATCTCTGCGAGGCCGCACGCGAACAGGGTGCGGCGGTTCAGGCAGAGGACGACATCCGCCGTGACGGTGGACACCGACACGGCTACGGCCTCGACTTTCCCCGATAAAGAGGACAGGCCACGCACCTCCAGCGCCGCGGACCATGCGGGCCAGCGTGCCCCGACGGACATCGCCGATCCAAGGGAAACGCCGGGCGTCAGCCCGAGGCCCGTCACGACATCGAGGCCGGCTGTCCAGCGGAAGCGCTCCGAAGGACCCGGCGGCGCGCTGCTCCCGGGCGGCGCACGCACGGTCGGCGTCTGGCGCCGGGGCGACGTCTTCTGCGAGGACGATACGGGAGCAGGGGCGGGCTGCGGCGGGCAAGGCCGATCCGGCGAGCAGGGTTGCACTGGGACCATCGCCTGGTCGGTTGGCTGCGACGGAGCAGGCGGTGCCCCCGGCGCCGCGGGGAGGTCGGGCGTCGCGCCCGACATCGCGGGGAGCTCGTTGCCGTCGAGGAGCACGGCGATGGACAGGGCGATGGCGCTGACGAGCACCTCGCAGTCCACGCTGGCGCTGAAGCCGTCGGCCCAGAGCCCCCGGCCGGCGCGATCGCGGAGGAACAGCGCGGCGGCGAGCTCGCCGCGCTGGCGCTCGATGGAGGCGGTGAGCGTGAGCGGCGCCGCCGCATCGAAGGGATCGACCCCTGCCAGCTTCCGGATCGTCTGCTCGCGCAGGAACCGCTCATCGGGGCAATCCTCGGCGCCCGGCCCTCGGAGGAACTCGAGCCGCACGCGGGTCGGCGTCGCCCTGGGCTGGGCCTGGACCGGCGCGATCCGGAGGGTGGCGACCGCGGCGGCGGTCATCGCGGCGAGCGCTGCGCGCTGGAACCACGTGGCGCTCGCGTTCGAGATCGCGCTCTGGCCGCGCGGTGTGCGGCGTGCACGCCTCGTTCGCGCGGTCACGGGAGCATCTCCCTTGCCGCGCTGCCGGCCGGTGCGGGCCGGGTCGGGTTGCCGGCCGGCGCGGGCTGCGCCGGGTCCATCTTCGATCGGAGCCGCTCGCGCATCAGGTTCAGCCGCCCCTGCGGGAACCGTCGCTCGTGGGCGGCGATGCGTTCCATCGCGGTCGTACGGTCGCCTTGCCATAGCGCCTGCCTGACCGCGTCGAGCAGCAGGATCTCCTCGGTGAGCGGATCCTGACGTCGCTCGGAGGAGGCATGCGGCCTCGGCGCTGCGGGCTTGAGATGGCCGGAGCCATCCGCCAGCGAGGGCGGGGGCGGGGGCGTCCGGGCGGCTGACGTTTCTTCGGCTGGGATCACGCCGATCGCGTCGCGCGGCGGCGCCTTGGACCGCGGTGGCTCTCCTGGATCGGTCTCCGGTCGCGCACCCGCGTGGACGGCGCGCGAGACGAGGAGCTGGGTCGCGATCGGCGCCAGGCGGTTGGCCCAGGAGACCGGCGTTGGAGCGAGCGCCGCGACCACGACGGCGGCGCCGACGATGGCCGCCGTCCCCCGAGCCAGCACCGGGCGGAGGAACCGGGCGAGCGGGCGCGCAAGGTGTACGACGCGGGCGAAGCTCGCGGAGCGTGCCGGGTTCCGGGGCCGATCTGTGGGCTCGTGTCGTCCGGGATGGCTTCGCGGGCTGGGAAGGGTCGCGGGCGCGTTCGCCTCGGCGATGGCGGAGGCGCCTGCGAGGACGGGGCGCGAAGGGGCGGCGAAGCTGGCGGAGATGGCGGAGCTGGCGGAGGCGAGGGAGAAGAGCGGGAGCATGAGCAGCCCGGAACGGAGCGCGTGCTGCTCCTCGGATCGCAGGCGCTTCACGGCGGCGCGGTAGTCCTCGCGCGCGAGGCGCAGGCGGCTCGCGGCTGTGTTCTCGTTGATCTCGAGGGCGCGCGCGACCTCGTGCATCGGGATCTCGTACGCATCGGCCATGAGGAGGACGGCGCGCCGTTCGGGCGCGATGCTCGCCAGCAAGCGGATCGCGAGGGCGATCCGCTCCTTCCTGACGATGCGCTGCTCGCTGCTCGGCGCCGCGTCGGCGCCCTCGAAGCACGCCGCGTCCGCGAGGCCCACCGGCACCTCGCGCCGCCGGTAGGCGCGCTCGAGGTGGCTCCGCACCTTGCGCCAGGCGATCCCGAAGAGCCAGGCGGACTCGGAACGCCAGCGCGGACTCAGGCTGGACGGGCGCGAGCGGCTGGAGGGCGCGGGTGGGGAGCCGAGAGGGGGCGTCGCGGGGTCGGCGGGGTCGTATGCGGGGTCAGCGGGGTTGTACGCGGGGTCGGCGGGGTCGGCGGGGTCGGCAGCAGCGGCGGCGGCGATGGAGATGGGCACGGCGGCGAAGACGAGGTCGTGCAGGGACGACGAGGCGGACGGCGGCGGGAAGGCCACGCCGCGCGCGCCGGCGGGATAGTGGGGGTCGTACCGGGGGAGGCTGGTGTAGGCGCCGAGCAGGACCTCCTGGGAGAGGTCGTCGACGTCGTCCTCCGCGACCCCGAGGTACCGGAGCATCCCCGGGAGGACGTGAACGGCGGTCGCGTGCATGGATGTCCAGGTGCTGTGCTGGACAAGGTCGGGGGGCGGAGGGGGGAGCGGGGGAGGAGAAAGAGGGCTCATGCATAGAATTGCGGGGAGCCTCCCGGGGTCGTCATGGAATCGACGGGGGCTGGTGCCGCGGGGTGGGGCTGGCGCGGTGCCGGCCGGGCGGGGCAGGAGGTCGGGGCGGGAGGTCAGGGGGCGGGGCGGTGAGCGGGACGCGGAGCGTGAGGGCCGGGAGGGCCTCCTGAGCGCGTGATCCGCGCGGCAGGCGCTTCGCAGGGGGACGGGGCCCGCCCTGCGTCGCCAGGGTCCACGGAGCAGGGACCCCGCTACGCCAGCGGATCTCTAGTTGCTGCCGCGCCGAGTCGGCTCAGATAAGGCGTGCCTCGTAGGTCGAACCGGCAAACCCACGGCCGACCGGCATCATAGGCGACAGCACCTCCGATCGGCACCGGAGGCGCGATTCGCAGGTCCGGCAGCGCATCGAGCAGCGCCTCGCTCCCGGCGCGCCACCGGAAGGACCATCGCTTCATGTCGGATGGCTCCCCTGGGTGCTCTCGGCGCTCGACGGAGCGTCCCTGACCATGACGGGCCCATTCGAGCAGTCGTCTCGTCAGGTACAGGTCGCCCATGTGCGTGAACCAGTCATAGAGCCCCGTCCTTGCCTTCATCGCGTTGACGAACATGTCGAGCGGCGTGAGCCACTCGCGAGAGAGCTCCCGCAAGACGAGCTCGTCGAAGCGCGACAGCAGGACGACCTGACCGACATGTCTGGGGAATTGACCGGCATGATAGCGACCGAGGTTCGCCAGCTGCGGATGCAGTCGGCCACCGGACGCACAGAACCGGGAGAAGGCGACGGGGGAGCGCCGGCACCATAAGTGCCAGAGCGTCGCAGCGAGAGCCACCTCGAGGCTCGACCGTTCGGCCATAGGCGGCTTCCGGCGCAGGACCTCGGAGACGTCGGCTTCGATCGCCTTCGCCGGGTCAGGCCCCTGCGGGGGTTCTCCGAGGAGCTCCCGCCCGAGATCGATGACAGACACGGCGCGGTTTCGCTCGATCGCGGAAGCGCAGACGCGGCAGAAGCTCAGCAGGCCGCCGGGGGTCGGCGGGAGCGCGACGCAGATCGCGGGACCGCGGCGGCGAGCGAGCTCCTTGTCGAGCTTCGCAGAGGGAGAGCTTCCCCAGTATCGAGCACGCACGGCAGGGTGGCGCCTCGGCTCCGCGCTCGACGGGCCCAGCAGGAGGTTGTCGTCGTCGTTCAGGACAGGGGATACGTTCTTGGCGAGCTCCGCGCCTGCGACCCTGCCGATCGCAACGTAGACTACATTTTTCCTCGGCTTGGTCATCACTGGAAACCGCAGGATCTACACCTGCACTCCGGCGGATACGGCTTGTCATCGTTGCAGGCTTCCAAGCATCTCCCGCACGACGTCTTTCCGTACTTATCGCACCCTGGATATCCGGAGATGCACTTTCCCCCGATCGCTTGGCACTCGACGAACATATCGGTGCATGTCTTGGCTGGCGAGCAGCCTGCCATGAGCGCCATCGCGTCACTATCGATATCTTCCCCCGCCTCCGTCTCGTCCTTCTCACCGTCCCGGAGGTAGTCTCCCGCTCCGATGGACTCTGTCGGAGAGCCAGCGCCTGCGCCTCCCGGCTCGACGGGGTCGCAGGTATACTGTAGGTCACACGCCGACGCGAGCACGCCAACGAGCGCGCCGCATAGCACGAGAGCGCTCGCTCTCGCCACAGGCTGGTCTCTCATATGTCCTCCTGATCGTTTGATAGGGCCGCCGTCTTTCAGCGGCGGAGAGCCCTGGACGTGTTCGCCAAGCGAAGCCCGTGGGGCAAGGTTCGATGGGGCCGCCGCCTTTCGGCGGCGGAGACCCCGACGGGACGAGGGACGTATGCAACGGCACCTTCCAGCTTCAATGGGGCCGCCGCCTTTCGGCGGCGGAGAGGCGACGAGCTCTGGAGCGCCGCCGCATTCATGTCCATGCTTCAATGGGGCCGCCGCCTTTCGGCGGCGGAGAGCCTGAAGACACCATAAGGTAGGACACACTGCAAGGACGGGCTTCAATGGGGCCGCCGCCTTTCGGCGGCGGCGAGTTCGTGACGCGCGTCTACCTCGCCGTCCACCGTCTCATGCTTCAATGGGGCCGCCGCCTTTCGGCGGCGGAGAGCGCCATCGAGCGCCAGGCGTAAGAGGCCGGGGCGGAGTTTCAATGGGGCCGCCGCCTTTCGGCGGCGGAGAGCGAGGTGGCGCAATTCGACGGCGACGAGGGCGGATTGCTTGAATGGGGCCGCCACCTTTCGGCGGCGAAGAGCTGGCGGAACGTGCTGCGGACCCAGCCGGTAGCGGTGCCGGCTTCAATGGGGCCGCCACCTTTCAGCGGCGGAGAGCCGGAGTTGATCGCCAAGGTCAGGCGTGATCAACAAGCTTCAAGGGGCCGCCGCCTTTCGGCGGCGGAGAGGGCGCTGCGGGCGGCGGAGACGCCGGAGCAGGTCGAGCTTCAATGGGGCCGCCTCCTTTCTGCGGCGGAGAGGAGAAGGCCTGGAGGGACGAGCGGAAGAAGATGCTGCTTCAATGGGGCCGCCGCCTTTCTGCGGCGGAGAGCGCCGCGCTGCGTTCGCACGGGCTCCGTCTCGCGGTCGTGCTTCGATGGGGTCGCCGCCTTTCTGCGGCGGAGAGGATGTACTCCGTGGCCGCGCCGCCGTCGCCGGCGTCAGCTTCAATGGGGCCGCCGCCTTTCTGCGGCGGAGAGGCACGGCGCGCGCGGCCCTGTGGCAGGCGAGGAACGTGGTGCTTCAATGGGGCCGCCGCCTTTCTGCGGCGGAGAGCCGGGTGGCTCCCGCAGTTCGGTGGTCAGCAGATCACGGTGCTTCAATGGGGCCGCCGCCTTTCTGCGGCGGAGAGATCGGGTGGGTCATCGTCGGTGGGGAGTCGGGCGGGCTTCAATGGGGCCGCCGCCTTTCTGCGGCGGAGAGCGCAGGATCCTGGGGGCCCGGGCGGCCAATGAGGTCTTGCTTCAATGGGGCCGCCGCCTTTCTGCGGCGGAGAGATGGTTACGCCTTCCTGACCAAGGCGGAGATCAAGGAGCTTCAATGGGGCCGCCGCCTTTCAGCGGCGGAGAGGACGCGCTTCGTGCCGCACCGAGCGGTTGCGAGATCGTGCTTCAATGGGGCCGCCGCCTTTCAGCGGCGGAGATGCGGAAGCGGCGGACCCGAAGATCAGGAGTGGTATGCTTCAATGGGGCCGCCGCCTTTCTGCGGCGGAGAGACGCCGCGCCAGGGCGGAGTTTGGAAAGCATCGACCTGCTTCAATGGGGCCGCCGCCTTTCTGCGGCGGAGAGGGCCTCCAGCTCCGGGCGTTCCCCGCCGGGGTCGTGGTGCTTCAATGGGGCCGCCGCCTTTCTGCGGCGGAGAGCGGGCTGTGTCGTCTTCGCGACGTATCCGGTCTGGCGGCTTCAATGGGGCCGCCGCCTTTCTGCCGCGGAGAGGCGAAGCTCGGCGATGGGCGCGCCCTGCTGATTCAGGCTTCAATGGGGCCGCCGCCTTTCTGCGGCGGAGAGAGTCGCTCGTTGCTGGCCCGAGCCGCGCTCCGGCGCTGCTTCCATGGGGCCGCCGCCTTTCTGCGGCGGAGAGGCATCCTTGCCGGGCGGTGGGGTACCGTCAGGGCATGCTTCAATGGGGCCGCCGCCTTTCTGCGGCGGAGAGAGGGCAACTTCCGGTACCGCACCCGCGGACTCATTGCTTCAATGGGGCCGCCGCCTTTCTGCGGCGGAGAGTCGGGTGGACGTGCGCGTGTTCGAAGGGCTTCGATCGACTATGCTTCAATGGGACCGCCGCCTTTCAGCGGCGGAGAGGACCGAGGAGGGCGCATCGTGGATCCGCGAGCGCGACTGGCTTCAATGGGACCGCCGCCTTTCTGCGGCGGAGAGCTCGCCGCCGTTCAGCTCCAGGTACACCGACGTGTTCCTGCTTCAATGGGGCCGCCGCCTTTCTGCGGCGGAGAGACCTTCAACGCGGTCGTGGACGAGGACGGCCCCGAGCGGCTTCAATGGGGCCGCCGCCTTTCTGCGGCGGAGAGCGAAGCCGATCTTCCGCGCGGCGGAGGGCAAGGCGATGCTTCACTGGGGCCGCCGCCTTTCAGCGGCGGAGAGCGGGCGCCTGTTGTCGAGTCGATACCGCAGGCGCGGCGGCTTCAATGGGGCCGCCGCCTTTCAGCGGCGGAGAGATCCCGTCCGCGAACACCTCCGCGGCGGCGGACTCGGGGCTTCAATGGGGCCGCCGCCTTTCTGCGGCGGAGAGCGAAGTACAAAGAGCCAGAGTCGAGGCTGTTACCCTGCTTCAATGGGGCCGCCGCCTTTCTGCGGCGGAGAGCCTGTGAGCCGCCCGTGGTTCTGCACGTGGACGTTGCTTCAATGGGGCCGCCGCCTTTCTGCGGCGGAGAGCTGGTCCAGCGCCGCACATCGTCGGCGGCGGCGAGGCTTCAATGGGGCCGCCGCCTTTCAGCGGCGGAGAGCCCGCAGGGCCGAGGAGAGCGCCGTGACGACCGAAGGCTTCAATGGGGCCGCCGCCTTTCTGCGGCGGAGAGATGACGTGCCGACCGACCTCGCGCGCTTCATCGCCGGGGCTTCAATGGGGCCGCCGCCTTTCTGCGGCGGAGAGCACCAATGGTTCCACGTCGCGAAACCTGGAGACGTGCCGCTTCAATGGGGCCGCCGCCTTTCTGCGGCGGAGAGAGCGGCTCGGCGTCTCGGGCGATCGTGTCGGGGATGCTTCAATGGGGCCGCCGCCTTTCAGCGGCGGAGAGCGGCTCTCCCGAACGCGGGACGGCATCTTCTACTTGGCTTCAATGGGGCCGCCGCCTTTCAGCGGCGGAGAGCAGCGAGCTGGACTTCCAGCTCATCGCCCCACGTGCACTCGCTTCAATGGGGCCGCCGCCTTTCAGCGGCGGAGAGCAGCGTGGTACCATTCAGGGCTCGGGTGACGATAGGTGCTTCAATGGGGCCGCCGCCTTTCAGCGGCGGAGAGGCGGCGCGCCGTGGGTAGCCTTCGCTTCATCCTGGAGCTTCAATGGGGCCGCCGCCTTTCAGCGGCGGAGAGGGCGGTGGTTGTGGGAATTGAGGACACCGACAAGTGGCTTCAATGGGGCCGCCGCCTTTCAGCGGCGGAGAGGTGGATACGCGAGCGAGGATCTGGAGGCGAAGTACGCGGGCTTCAATGGGGCCGCCGCCTTTCAGCGGCGGAGAGTCTGTGCCATAGCTCCCGGGTGACGAACAGATACCCCGGCTTCAATGGGGCCGCCGCCTTTCAGCGGCGGAGAGGGGCGCGCCGCAGCCGCTCGGCGGTCACGGCAGCGTCGCTTCAATGGGGCCGCCGCCTTTCAGCGGCGGAGAGTTGAAGGAATCAATGTTTTGAACGACGTTTATCGCAATGCTTCAATGGGGCCGCCGCCTTTCAGCGGCGGAGAGTTCTCGGCGGAACCACGTTCAACCGGGCTGTCCTGAAGCTTCAATGGGGCCGCCGCCTTTCAGCGGCGGAGAGCACGGTAGCCTCACCGGTTCTCCGGCTAGACCAGCGCTTCAATGGGGCCGCCGCCTTTCAGCGGCGGAGAGTCCGCGTCGAAGGGCGGCAATCACATCAAGGATGGGCTTCAATGGGGCCGCCGCCTTTCAGCGGCGGAGAGTCCCTGCTCGTGTGCATGTGCGGCTCGCCGCGCTGCCACCGGGCTTCAATGGGGCCGCCGCCTTTCAGCGGCGGAGAGCTCGACACCGTGCAGGCGGACGCCATGGAGCAGTGGCTTCAATGGGGCCGCCGCCTTTCTGCGGCGGAGAGTCACCATTATGAGCCATGGGATGATATCTCACGGTTCGTCGCTTCAATGGGGCCGCCGCCTTTCTGCGGCGGAGAGCTCATCGGGCGGCGCTCTTAGGTGGCGCGGCACGTCCGGCTTCAATGGGGCCGCCGCCTTTCTGCGGCGGAGAGTCGAGAGGGAAGGTGTCAAGTGCCGAAGTCTCATCTCTTGCTTCAATGGGGCCGCCGCCTTTCAGCGGCGGAGAGTCGAGATGAGGACCGACGCCGGATCGCTCACCGCGAGAGCGCTTCAATGGGGCCGCCGCCTTTCAGCGGCGGAGAGACAAGGACGGCGGCGCGAACCCGGCGCCCATGGTTTTGCTTCAATGGGGCCGCCGCCTTTCAGCGGCGGAGAGCCGGCGGCTTCGGATGAGCCGACGTTGCCGGGAGTGCTTCAATGGGGCCGCCGCCTTTCAGCGGCGGAGAGCAGGATGGACCTGGCGGCACCCGTCAACGGGTGCTTCGCTTCAATGGGGCCGCCGCCTTTCAGCGGCGGAGAGTAGGTGCGAGCGGCGTTCCCCTCGGCACCAGTCCGCGCTTCAATGGGGCCGCCGCCTTTCAGCGGCGGAGAGTCGAGAAGGCGATGACCGAGCGCGAGCGCGAACTCCGGCTTCAATGGGGCCGCCGCCTTTCAGCGGCGGAGAGGTGCGCATCGGACTCGAGGTGAGCGCGCTGTGGGTCGCTTCAATGGGGCCGCCGCCTTTCAGCGGCGGAGAGGGGGCGGAGCTCGATCGCGTGATCGCGCACCTCGGGCAGCTTCAATGAGGCCGCCGCCTTTCAGCGGCGGAGAGCGTCGCCGAGACCGCCGCGTCGATCTCGCAGCAGTTGCTTCAATGGGGCCGCCGCCTTTCAGCGGCGGAGAGCCTCGACGTCACGCTGTACGGCGCGGGCGCGGTGGTGCTTCAATGGGGCCGCCGCCTTTCAGCGGCGGAGAGCACGGAGAAGGGGACCGGACGCGCCACCATGGCCAACTCGCTTCAATGGGGCCGCCGCCTTTCAGCGGCGGAGAGGCTCCACGATGTGTGTCATGGTGGACCGGTAGTAGATGCTTCAATGGGGCCGCCGCCTTTCAGCGGCGGAGAGCAGCTGATAAGGCGCTTCGGCGCAAGCCGGCCGTGCAGCTTCAATGGGGCCGCCGCCTTTCAGCGGCGGAGAGGAAGATCTGGTTGCTCAGGCGGAGACGGAGGCGGTTGCTTCAATGGGGCCGCCGCCTTTCAGCGGCGGAGAGGGGGCCTCCCAGACCTACCTGAAATTCCGCGCACTTACAACCCGGTTTGCGAGAGGTCCCCGCCGCCCCCCTCGCTCCGGCCGCCGGGGGCCGCCCCGCGCGCCCCCGGCCATCCCGAAATCCATCGTCTTTTCAAACACCTGCCGGCCTTGCGAGCGCCCCCCGCCTTTTTCGCGTCACTCCACCGCTCGCAGCCGGTGCTCCCGCCCTCTTCTACCACGCCCCCTCCTCCCCTCGCCCAGCCCTTCCGTTCTCCCCGGCCGCTTTGCCGCCCCCGGCCCCACCTCCGCCGCTCGCTCCCCCGCCTCCTTCGCCGTTGCCCCCGCGTCGCCGCGTCCGCTCCCCGCATCGCGCCACGTCGTCCCCACGTCGCCGGACTCGCCCCCCACCCCGCCGGGCTCACCCCCCGCCTCGCCCGACTCACCCCCCACCTCGCCCGCCTCATCCCCCGCGGGGCGCTCGCCTTCCGACCAGGGGGACCGCCCCGCCGCCCCGGGGGCTCCCGCCCGCCGCCCGGGCGCCGCACGTCCCGCTCCAGGGGCTCTTGCCCCCGACCGCCGGCGCCCTTCCCTCGGACCCCCGGCGCCCTTCCCCCGGCGCCGGTTCTCCTTCTCCGGGACACGGCATCACGCCCGCCGAGCACACTTTGGACGCACTCGACGTCTCGACAGCTCTCTGCCTCCTTGTTAGCCATACGCCGGGAGGTGGATTATGGCCAAGCTCACGATAGGCCAGAAGGCCGAGCGGGTGCTCCTCTTGCTCATGGGGCTCCGCAAGAACAAGGTCGCCGGGGCGCTCGTCGCTCACGGCTTCTCCGATGACGATCTCGCCGAGGGATGGCGCCTGCTCCAGCGCGTCACCCGCACCCGGCTCGGCTTCGTCGCCACGGCCGCCGCGACGGACACGGGCCTCATCAACGCGCTCGACGCTTGGGAGAACAAGTGGTTTCCCATCGCGGCCGCGACCCTCAAGCGCCACGCCCCGAAGGCGCATGCATTCCTGTTCCGCAACCTCACGCAGACCGAAGGCGCCGCCGTCCTCGTCTCCGTCAGCACCTTCGTCGAGCGCTGGGAAAACCTCGCCAAGTCCAAGGAAAAGGGCGGCCCGGACGCCGAAGGCGACGAGGGCCGCAAGATCCTCGCCAAGCGCGGCCTCACCAAGGCCGTCGTCGACGAGGCAAAGCAGCTCCTCGCCCGCGCCGGAAAGCTGGAGTCCATCGCAGAGCTCCCGCCCGCCGCCGCCACCGACGAGGACTTCGAGAAGGCCGAACAGCAGCTCTGGGACTGGTACCTGGAGTGGAGCACCATCGTCCAGACCGCCATCAAGGACCGCAGGATCCTCCGCGAGCTCGGCTTCCGCCGCAGCTCGTCCAGGGCCGCCGCCGCCGAGGAAGTCACGAGCGAAGAGGTCGAGGACGAGGCCGACGACGACAGCGACAGCGATGTCGCCCCGCCCCAGGCCGAGCCGGGCGCGTTCCTCACCGGCGCCCCCGCCGGAGCCGCCGGGCGCAAGGGGCGCTGAGCGGCGCGGGCGCTTCGCGTTCACGCCTCTCCGCTGGCTCGTGGCCACCCGCCATCGACAGCCCCCCGCCATCGATCGAACACGCGCCGCCGCAGCACCGCGCAGCACCGCGCGACACGGCGCGGGCAGGCAGCGGCGGCACACCGCGCCGTCGGACAGCACTGCCAGCGCGATTCCAGAACGGCATCGGTTCGTTCCTCGTAATCCTGCGGCTCCTGCTGCCCCGCATACGCGCTCACGCTTTCCCTCGTTTCGTTAAAACAGCACATCAGGCACCAAGATTGCCTTGCTGAACCGCTCGCGCGAGCCAATGCTGGCCCCAGATCGATGCGCAGCAGATTCGATGCCTTCGGCAAGAACGTCCTGCGCGATACCCTCGCGCGCGCCGGCGCCGCCGACACCGCCGTCGAGGTCATCGCAGCTTCCCAGACCATGGACCTCTGGTACGTGCCCGATCCAGCCCGCGCCGCCGCGCGCGCCGAGCTGGGCCTCCTCGGTGAGCTCGCGGGAGAGCCTTGCCAGTTCGAGCCCTTCCACGACACGCCCGGTCCGGCCGAGCTGCGCGGCTGCGTGCGCAAGCAGCTCCACTGGCACCACGAGCTCGAGCGCCGCGCCGGCGGCGAGGTCCCCTTCCCGAGGCTGTGCGTCCTCAGCAGCGGCCGGCCCGCGACCGTGCTCGACGCGTTCCGCTTCGAGCCGGAGCCCGGCCGCCCCGGGCTCTACCGCGCCGCGCCGGGGTGGCGGGTCGACGTCGTGGTCATCGCCGAGCTCCCGCGCACCCGCGACACGCTGCTCCTGCGCCTGCTCGGTGCGCGCGCCGTGCTCCGGGATGCCATCCGCGAGCTCGCCGCCCTGCCCGAGGACGCCTGGGAGAGGAGCGTCGCCCTGCCCTGGCTGGTACGCTTGCGCTTCGAGACCCAGACCGAGCCCTCGGCGCGCGGGGCGGAGGACGCGGAAGAGGAGGAGATCGTGACGGAAGTTCAGCAGTGGTTCGAGCAGCTCAAGCAATCGATCCGCGACGAGGGACGCAAGGAGGGGCAGGTCGAGGCGCTGGCGGCGCAGTTCGAGAAGAGGCTCGGCCGACCGCTCGCGAAGAGCGAGCGCTCCGTGCTGGCCGAACGCTTCGACCGCCTCGGCCTGGATCGCCTCGACGATGTCCGGCTGGAGCTGTCCGCAGACGCGCTCGCCGCGTGGCTCGCGGATCCGGCGGCACGCTGAAGCCAGCCATCACCTCGGCCGGCGGTCCCTACGCATCGCGCCTTCGCGTCGGCGCCAGCGACAACCTCCCCACGAACACCACCCCATCCGCCCGGCGCTCCATCCCGCTCGCGTAGCAGACCCAGTCCTGCGCCCCGGGCGTCATCCGGATCCGCTCGAACACCTCGCCCATCCCCGCCGTCCGCGTCGTCGAGCACACGAGGCGCATCCCCCTCGCGACGCCCTCCAGGGCCGTCAATCCGAGCTCCGCGTCTTTCGGCCCTTTGCCCTTCTTCACGCGCTCCGCCGCCCTCCCGCGCTCCTCCCTGGCCTTGCCGAGCTCCGCGAACTGGACCGCCACCTCCTCGGGCAGCGCCGCCGGAGCCTCCGGCAGCGTCGCGGCCGGCGCTGGCGCCGCGCTCGGCACCAGCCGAGGAGCCATCGCGAGCGCCGCCCTCCTCCGGCGCTCGACCTCGGCGATCCGCGCGCCGAAGCTCTTCGTCGCCGGCCTCGCAGCCGGAGCACGCCCGCCGCCTCCTGTCGACTGGCGGCGCAGCGCCTCGTGGTGCCTCGCGAGCCGCTTGAGCCAGCCGAGCTCGACCAGCAGCTCCGCCGTCTTCAGCCCAGGCGTCGACAGGAGCCGCCGTTCGAGCCAGCCGCCGATCTCGTTGAGCGCCACCTTCGGCTCCGGCCGGTCCGCATACGACGAGCCCCAGAGCGCATCCAGCAGCCGCAGCGCGCGGAGCGGCGCCTCGATCTCGTCGGCGTCGACATCAGCGGCGGCCGCCGGATCCCGCAGGGCTTGCATCGCCTCGGACAGGAACCGACCATGATTGGACGTGCCCATCCCCGTCGCGTCGCGCTCCAGGCGCGCCATCCGCTCGCGCATCCCGCTCATGTCAACAAGGCCTCTCGTGGATCTCGACGAGCTTGACGACGCCGCCCTCCCATCGATCACCCGACGTTTCGAACGCCTTGCGCCACGCATCGATGGCCGGCTCGCGAGGGCGGCGGAGCTCGTCGCGGAGCTGGTAGTCCATCGCCGCGACCGCCGCGCGACCGAAGCCGTGCCCCTTCCCGGCGCCGACCTTGAGATACGTCTTCGGCTCCACCCCGAGCGCGACCAGCAACGCACCCAGCTCGGCGGCTTCGATGTTGAAGAGGTGAATCGCACCGCAGAAGCGCGTCCCCGCCGGCGCAACCTCGACCTGCTGCTTTCGAGACGCCCCATCGCTCGATGGGTGGGCCCCCACATAGAACTTCCGGCCGTAGAGCCGGCTGACCTCGAACTCGGGCTCGCGCCCGCTCCGGTCGATCCGGAAGTCGCCCAGGTGGTGCAGCCGCGGCTCGTACTGCTCCGGCATCTCCGCGATGGCGGAGCGCGCCGCTTCGTCGGCCAGGAAATCGGCGACACGGACGCGGCTCTGGAGCGACTCGTCCTTGTACTGGAAGCCGAACAGCGCGCAGGCCGGGCAGAGACGGTTGTCCCGGCCGCAGCGCTCGTCGAAGATGGGCATCTGCCGGACCCCGGCCGTGAGCCGGCCTCGCTTCACATCCGGGTAGCTCTGAGAGACGATGAACCCACGGTCGCTCGGCGGCTCGAACGCGCAGCTCCGCGTGACGGCCTCGAAGCGCGCACGGAGAACGCCTTTGAGGCTGGAGCCGGGGAGGACGAGGCGCTCACCGGCGCGCGCCGTCCGGCGGACGACCCTGCCGCCCTGCTCGGCCTTGAAGCCGGAGCCGACGTGGATCGGCTGATGACACGCGATCTCCACGCGGAGCGTCCCGAACCAGGCCCCAGGCATCCGGCGATCGTGGCGCGCCCACGGGCGCGACTCCCGCCTCACCGTCGCACCCGTGTCCGGGAAGGGGACGAATTCGTAGCTCACGCGAGCGCCCCCAGCGCCTCGAGGCCGGCTTCCATCCATTCCTTCGTTTGCTCCCCAGGAACGGAGAAGCGGACGAAGAGCCCCCTGCGACGCCCCTCGGTCGCCGGCAGCTTGCCTTCCGGCAGGAGGCCGTACTCGCGCCGCCTCGGCTCGGGCACGATGGCGCCGATTCCGGCGGGATGCATGCCGGCGTGCGCCGCTTGCTCGTGAACCATCGACGCCACGGTAAGGCCCACGACACCGAGACCGCGACTCTTGCTCGACCCGAGCTGAGCGAGCCCTTCCTCGAGCTCATCGAAGGCGGTCGCCAGGAGGCCGAGCTGCCAGACCTGGTAGTTCTCCAGCGTGATCTCGCCCCAGAACGACGTGCCGGCCGGCACGATTTCCATATCGAAGAGCTTCTTGTGGCTGACGCCGCCCGAAACGCGGTTGATGGCGACGCCGAACCGGACCTGGGTCCGATTGGCGCTGGCCATCTGCCGGAGATCGGTCGTCGAGAGCTCGTCGCCTTGCCCCTCCCAGGGGAACAGATCGCGGATCGCCGCGCGCCCCTTCATCGCGAGGGAACCGAAGACGCGGCACGCGAGGCAGTGCTCGCGGTGGATCTCCGGACCGCCCGCGCGCGTGCGCCCACGCTCGCCGCACGCGGCCGTCGGGCTCAAGGGATCACACGCCCCGTCGACGCCTCCCAGCTTGCGGCCGCGGACGCTGGACTCGGCGACCGAGCGCACCACGCCCTTGAGGCTCGATCCCGGCACATACACGGTGCGATCCACATCGCCGCGCCGGGTGCGGACGCACTTCAGGTCCGAGCCCGCCGGATCGAGCCCGGTATCGCCGGCTCGGATCAGGAGCGGTGTCCTGGTCGTGATGCGGATGCGCAGCAGCGCTCGGTTCCCCGTCTCGTTGAACATCACGTGCCCCCTTCCGCCATGGTCGCGAGCGCGGTGCGGTATTCGTCGAGCGCCGCCTCGACGTCGAGCGCCTCGACCCTCTTGCCCGCGAGGAGCTGCGCGGCAGTGACGCGCTCGAGCGCGTTCCACGCGATGCTCACGCGCCCGAGACCGCGCGAGGTGAAGCCGCCGATCGCGGTGAACCCCTCGGCGATCTGATCGAGCCCGGTGACGAGGAGACCCATGAGCCAGGGCTCGGGGTTGACGACGAAGATCTCGAGCGAGAACGACGTCCCGGGCGAGACGACCTCGAGATCGTACTTCCGCCGGCTGGCGGCGACGCGGAGGTCGCGATCGATCGACACGCCGTCGCGCGTCTCGATCGGAGGGGATCCGCTCTCGTCGAGCATCCGCGCGTCGCTGAAGCGAACGTGGCTGGCCACCAGGTGGCTACCGAACAGCCGGCATACGGCGCAGTGCTCCTTGAGCGGACCGGATCGCTCGCCGCCCGCCGCGCACGCGTCGTCTCCGAGAGGATCGCACGCCCGCAGTCGCTCGTTCTTCGCCGCGCGCAGGATCCCTTCGAGCGTCGAGCGCACGACGCCCTTCAGCGACGAGCCGGGGATGAAGGGGTAGCCGTGCACGGTCTTCTGCACCGGCAGATCGGCGGCGCCCACATCGCCGCCTGCGCTGCTGCCGACGTGGAGCGCCGTCTGCGCCGTGAGCACGCCCGTCAGGCGAACACGGGAGCGGAGGACGTCGAAATCGTCAACGCGAGGCTCGTTCATGACCCCTCCCGCCCGACGCGACGGCGTCCTGGTACACGTAAGCGCGGGCCAGGTAGGTGGCGTAGAGCTTCCACGCGGCGACCCGCACGCCCTCCGGCAGCTTGTCGAGGATCGGCTGCACCCCGGCGAGAACCGCCCTCGTGAAGTCTGCTTCCCATTCGTTGCGGCCCGCCTGGTAGCGGAGGTAATTGGCGAGCTCCTCCGCGCACTGGGCTTCGTTGCAGAGGCCGATGAGGTTCGAGAACTGCGTCTTCTTCGGCTTGATCAGCCTGCCCTGCTTGAAGCGCGTCTCGATGACCCCCTCGGCCGCGAGGACGAGCTCCTTGCGATGCTGCTGGAGAAGCTGCGCCTGTTCGCGATGGATCCGTGCCGCTTCATCCGTCTTCACGTTGCCAGATCCCTTCGTAGATGAACGGGTCAAAACAAAGGACACGGCCGAACCCCTGGCGGGTCCGGTCTCCGACACCCTGGGACTCGATCCGCGCCAGCACGGCGGAGAGCTCGCGCCAGTGCGACGCGTCCACCAGCTCGGCCACGAACACCGCCCCCGCCTGGACTGCGCGGGCCACATCGCGCGGCCCGGTGCGCTGGTCCCAGCCGCGCTCGATGTCGAAGCGGCGCGCCACGACCGGCCAGCGAACGGCACGCCCGAGCGCGCTGCCAAGGGCCGCCCGGCCGTCATCCCCGGCCGGTGGGAGCAGCGGCGAGAGCAGCGTGAAGGCGATCAGGCGCCCCACGCGGTTGCCGGAGAGACCGAGCTCCTCTTCGAGGCGGCGGGCAAGCGTCCGATCGAACATCTCGCCTCGCTCCGTGACGGAGGCGAGCGGTGCCGGTGCGGTCACCTGCACGATGTCGATGGCCCCCCATCCCATCGCCCGAGCGCGCCCCACCGACAAGGGCCGCTGGAGCGCCCGTCCGAGGTGCTCCCTGGACGCCTCGCGGATGTTGCGAATTCGCCCCACGAACCGCGCTCCGCGCTCGATCTGGGCGTGCGAGAAGAGCGCCTTGTCGCGCGCGGACGCCCGCTGCCGGTCCATGGCGACCCGGGTCGTAAGACGTGTCCTCGGCGGCCCGCTCGCCCGCCGTGAACCGCGCGCCGATCGAAGGACGTGGCCGCAGCCGGCAACCGCGCAGGTCTCGACGATGTGCTGCGCGACGCGGGCCGCCTCCGCGGGCGTTCGAACGGTGTCGACGGCGATGCGATCGAGGAGCGTATCGACGACGCCATGGCTCGGATCGGCCTTGCACTGCCGAGCCGTGAGCGGCCATGGGCCCGCGATGCCAGCGGAGTCGAAGTCATCGACGGGATACAGAAAATCGAAGATGGCGCCGTCCTCGTCTTCGGCGACCAGAGCCTGAAAATCGGGCTCGTTCGGATCCTCGAGGATCTCGGCAAGGGCGAAGCCGATCGCTCCACGGAGCGCCGAGCCGGGGATGTCGAGGCGCGTGTCGCGGAAGTTGCCCGCCGCGAGCGGAACGCCGATCGACGCGGGCGTTCGGAGCACGATGGAGAGCTCAATCTCACTCCCGGGCGGCATAGGCCGTGGCGCGACTTCGCTCGAGACCCATTGAAGCTTCATTTCCACGCGCGCGAGCCCGCCGCTCTTGCCCGCACCGATGTGCGTGGTCGCAGCCACGGCGGCCTCGAAGTCCCGGCGGACCTGCTCATCGGTGCTGGTGAGGCGCCCGCGGGCTCGATACGTGAGACCTTCTTCCGGCACGGCACGTCGGAAGAGCCGCTGATTGGATGCGCTGCGTCGCCGTCGATCGATGGCGACGCCATGGCGCGTCTGCCAGGCGATCGCTCCCTCGTCGACCGGAGCCGCTTCGCCGAGGACGAGAGCCGAGAATGTCCTGGAAGCTTCGGGGAGCACCGAGCGGCCACCCCCGAACAGACGGCAGCTCCGGCACGACGCTCCCGCGGCGAGCTGGCAGGGCCCTCGTTGCGGCGGGCGGGGCCGGCGCGGATCCTCGCCGTCGCCCCCGGCGCAGGCCGGCTCGCCCACCGCCCGGAGGAGCGCCTCGAGCGCTTCCCGCAGGGCGCCGCGGAGGGCCGAGGCCGGGATGACCGGCCGGCCGTCCGGGAGGCGGGCATGGGCGATGTTGACGCCCTCGGGAGCCGGCGAGTGGCCGCCGATCAACACGCTCCCGCTTGGAAACGAGAGCACCAGCTCGAACTCGCTCATCGCCTGCCCTCGATCAGCCGGGCCAGCGCCAGCATGGCCGGGTCCGGGATGTGCTGCCGTACGGCGTTGCGATCCCGCCAATCGACGCCGCATTGCCGGAACCACGCTTGCCAGGACTCCGAGCGCGCGAGCTGGTAGCAGAACCGGTTGTCTCGCTCGGCCTCGTCGAGCGACCACGCGTCGGACGCCGCGGAGCGTTGAGCCGCGGGGACCTCGCCGAGCGCCCGCGCGTTCCGGAGGACCTGCGCCCAGCGATCGCCGGCGACAGGCCGATGGAGGCCCTTCCTTGTGCGGCTCGACGCCTCCTCGACGCCGCCTTCCGAGGCGACGATGGCGAAGTCGACGGCGGATCGGGCGCCGTTGCGGAGACAGAAGCGCTTCGCCTCCTTCTCCAGATCGCGCGCCTGGTCGACGAGACGGGACGCCGGCACCTGGTACGGTGCGACGAACAGGCCGACGCCGACGCCGAGCCCGCACAGGCGTTCGAGCGACTCGGCCCCGAGCGCACCAGCGAGCCCATCCACGGCGGCCGCTTGGCGCTCGACCGCGCTCACGAGCGCGCCGACGTACTCGAGCGCGGCCTCCGGGGGCAAGAATGCCTTGAGGTCGTCTCCGCCGGCGACGAGCGCGACGTTGCGCGGCTCCCCGGCGTGCTTCATCGCCTCGCGGTGCGCGGTCTTGAAGATGTCCGAGATCGCGGCGCTGCCGACGGCCAGCGCCGCGAGGCTGTGAAGCGATCGGAAGAACAGGCCGAGGTGATTGCCGTCCGCGCAGACTACGGCGATTTTACCGTTCGTCGACAGGTGCTCCAGCGTCCATCGCCCGCTGGCTTCCCCCTTCTCTATCTCGCGGCCGACACGGACGAGTGAATAGCACCGGTCGCAGACCCACTCGTTGTCAGAGTCAGGTTTTTCCGATCGCCGGGTGGCCGGGCGCGCATGGCAATCCGTGCACGCTCCGCGGGGAAAATCGAGCTCGAACTGCTCGGGATCGCAGGCATACCGCGCTGTCGCCTGCTTGAGCCGAAGCCAGTCGAGGGAGGCCGCTTCTCCCGCAGGGTCGAATGGAACATCGGCGACCGCGAGCGGCGACCCATGCGTGAGGCGGCGGAACTCGCGCTTGAGATCCTCGATGTGGTCGGGGGCGTGCCGCTCCGGTACGACGAGGACGCCACGACCACCGCCGGCGAACACCGTCTCGACGCGGCGGCGGATGAAATCGTCAAACAGCTTGATGGCCTCGCTCGCACCGTGGATGGCAACAGGACGGCTGCTCGCGGTGACGAAGCGCTGGATCTCGACGGCCTCGAAGCCGATGAGCCGAGCCGGCGAGCCTGCGGATGCGATTGAGCTCGCGACCTTTCGCTTCTTCTCGGCCACGTCGATCTGGATCATGATCTCTCCGATCCGCCTCCGCGCTGGCGCCACCCGGCTGTTGGCTGGCCCAGACTACGGTACGAGTCGCGCGATTCTCCTGTCAAGTCGGACGCCCCCCCGAGCATCAGATGTTCCACGGAGCCAGCTTCGCCCGGTGCTGGTCCACCAGGAAGACCATGGCCCTCTGGATCGGCTCGTGCGCGTACGTCCGCACGGCGTCGACGAGCTCGCCAGGCTCGAACCCGGGGCACTTGGCTTGCCTCACCAGGTACCCGCCGACGGCGCAGAAGAGCTCTGTATCGGGCAACGCGCGCGTGACGACCTTCTCGTACCGCTCTGTATCGATGTTGCCCGCGAGCGGCGCCAGCTCGACGGAGAGCGCTGGACGCAGCATGGGGTCGACGTGACTCGGGTCACTCACCGTCGCCGCGCGCGCGAGCTGGAGGTGCCAGATGAGGTACCGCCTCAGGCGCCGCTCGGCGAGCTGCTCGATCTTGCTGCCGTGCTCCATGATGTCGAACGAGGAGATGCCGTGCAGGACCATCCTCAGCCAGTGCTGGAGCCGCTCGCGCACCTGGGCGCGCGCCCTCGGACCGCCGGTGCTGAGCTCCATGTTCATGAGCGCTCGGACAGCGAAGGCGTCCGCAGCACAATCGACCTGCTCGAGCACGAAGCAGGCTCGGCCAATGGCGAGGTGGTTCGTGCTGCGCAGCGTCTGCCAGTCGTGGACGAGCTCGTGGAGCAGCAGCAGCTTCGCGAAATCCTGCTGCTGTTGCGCGGTGCTGCGGCGGAGCGCCTCGAGCAACCCCTCGCCGAGCGTGTAGTGCCCTTCCAGCGCCCGCAGCTCGAACGCGTCATCGTCCCTCGCCTGCCGCGCCTGGTCGAGCTTCTGGAGGCGAGCGATGAACCTCTCGCGTTCGGAGGCCGGCAGGATGCCATCGGGCAGGTGCTCTGGTTCCAGAAACCTCTTCAGGTCGGCGATCCCGTCGGCCATCGCGTCGAGCACGTTGCGGCGCGCGTTCACGTCCTCCGCTCCGCGCGGGATCTCGGGCTCCCTCCTGGGATTGAACGGGAGCGAGTAGACCCGCTCGTAGCGCGGAGCGCGGTACTCGGTGAGCCAGATGTCCTTGCCGACCACCGTGGGGTTGATGGCGCGTCCGACCGCGAAGGCGACCTGCGCGGGACCGCCGACGAAGAGCGAGACGCCCGAGCGGTCCGGGTAGCGCGCGGGCGCCAGCGAGAAGAACTGGGTGAGCTGCAGGACGAGCGCCGGCACGTCCTCCGGCGTGAGACGCAGCGGGGCCGAGGAGCGGAGCTTGATGACGCCGGCCACGTAATCGCCCTCCTCCTTGATGAAGTCGCGGAAGACCTCCCTGGACGTGTCCCTGCCGGCGGTGTCGACGTAGATGCCGACGCGCCCCGAGCTGGGCACGTCCTCCGCGGGCATTCCTGCGAGTTGATCGAAGAGGGGCGGGGCTTCAGCGGCCGTGCCCTCCATCGCGAAGTGCTCCCAGCGCCCCCCGCCGGGCGGCTGGTTGAGCACCACCTGCCTGCCCCCGAACTTGGAGAGCAGGTACCCCAGGTGCACGAACACAGCGAGCGGGCCACGACCGCCGATGAAGAGGACGGTGGGCCTGTCCCCTCGGATCGCGTGGACCTCCGCCACGAGCTTCTCGACGGCGCGGCCCACGGCGGGCCAGTCGATCGGGGCGGTGTCGGGCGGCGGCGCGAGCCGGGGGGCGCCGAACTCCGTCAAGAGGAGCATGCGGCGGTCCTCGCGCTCGTGCGGGAGCGTGTCGCGAAGCTCCGCGACGGAGACCGCAGGATAGAGATCGACCGCGATCAGGATCTGGAAATCGTTGTTCGCCATGGTGGGTCGCTCCTCATGAAGTGCTCGATGGGCTCTACGGCAGCGGGAAGTCAGCGCCGAGCTGCTCCCGGAGAGCTTCGCAGGCGGCGCGCGCGTCTATCGCGCCCTCGGCCCTCTTCAGGGCGGCGAGGAGCTGCTCGAGACCGGCCTTGAAGCCGATCATGCTCGCGCTCGACATATTCGAGCAGAAATCGTACGTCCGCGAGACAGGGTTCTCGATCCGCAGGCGCGGTACGGACCGCCGCTCCTCCGCGTTCCACACGGGCTCGAACTTGCTCAGCATCCAGGAGACGAGCTTGCTCAGCGCACCGAGGTCGTCGTATTTGGTGATTTTTCCGGACACATCCGCCTTGCCGCACGCCTGAAACCAGTGGTGGGCGGCGACCGTCAACGCGATCCCCTTCGGGGCGGCCCTCCCATGATTCTTCGAGAGGCGGAGCTCCTTCCAGCGCTTGAGGACGCGGATGACGCGGCGAAACTGCTGCGCTTCCTCCTCGGAACGCCCGCTCATGATGATGTTCTGGAGCTCCAGCGGATCCGACGGCTCCCAGCGGCGCTCTTCCACCTTCTGTCCGGGCTTGCCTTTCGCGATGTAGTCCTTGCCGTCCGCGTTTCTCTTGCCGCTCGAGTAGATCGCGAGGTCGACATGGTAGGCGTCTTCCCCGCCCTCCTGGTAGTAGACTGTGACGCACGAGCGGCGCACATCGACCTTCTTGGTGTGGCCGTCCAGCGCCTTGTGAACCCAGCTCTTGACGACGACGGGATCCGGGTACTCGTCCTTCGACAGGTCGAAGCGCAGGCCGACGTCGATGTCGAAGTCGCCGTCGACGGGCTTCACGCCGAGGTTCATCGCGTAGCTGCCCTGGTTGAACGGCGTCTCGTAGGACGGGATCTTCGTGCCGTCGACGCGCTGCCGCTTGATCCCCTCGCTCAACCTGCGGAGGATGCGCTCGCGCTTCTCCGCGAGGATCGCTTTCTCGGCGTCTCGATCGAACCGGATCGCCTCGTCGAACTGCACAAAGTGTTTCTGCACGTCTGCCACGGTAGGTACCTCCAGGAAAGGCGCCGCTGGAGCGCAGGGGAGCTAACGCGCTTCACCCGGCTCACGGTCCCTGATCCCAAAGATGCCTTGCCGAGGAAAATCGAGCGCCGCCCCCGTCGATTTTTCGGCCGCCCCCCTCGCCCCTACTGCAGCCGCTCCAGCCGCGCGACCACCTCCGCCATCCCCGGCCGCGTCGCCGGCACTTTTCCCAGCATCCGGCCGACGAGGTCGCGCAGCGCCGGAGGGGTCTGCTCCCCGAGCTGCTCCAGGGGCGGTCGCTCGAACAGGTGGAGCTGCATCAGGTGCTTCGGGTGCTCGGCGTCGAACGGCAGGCGACCTGCCAGCATGTGGAACAGCAGCACGCCGAGCGAGTACACGTCCGCTTCCGGGCCTGCGGTCTTCGCCTTGATCCACTGCTCGGGCGCCATGTAGTCCCAGGTGCCGAGCAGCACGCTCCCGCCGGTCGAGACGTGGCCGACGGCGACATCCTCGCTCTTCGACGCGAGGCGCACCTTGGCCAGGCCGAGATCCGCGAGCCGCGCTCGCGCCATCGCGATGTCGCAGGCATCCAGCAGCACATTATCCGGCTTCAGGTCGCGGTGGACGATCTGCCGGCCATGCAGGGCAAGGAGCGCGGTCGCGACGTGCGTCGCGAGGCGAGCCGCAATGCGCGGCAGGAGCCCGCGCTGGGCGTCGGCGAGCGCGCGCGCCACGCTGCTCGGCAGCCACTCCAGGATCATGTAAGGTGGCCCCGCCGGCAAAGTCCCCGACGCGAGCAGCTTCACGATGTGCGGGTGCTGGAAGCTGCGGAGGACCCTCGCCTCGTTCAAGAAGCGCGTCACGATGGCGTCGTCGGCACACCAGGCGTCGTGCAGGACCTTCAGCGCGACCGATCCCCGGGTCTCGACGCTGCGCGCCTCGTAGACGTGGCACATCGCCCCGATGTCCACGAGCGACGCCACCTCGTACCCCTCGACCCTCGCTCCCGGCGGCAGCATCGATGACCCGAGCTCCTCTCCGCTATTCCTCGGGCCCTGCAGCTCGCAGCGCCTGCAGCCGCTCGATGCACTCCAGCATGTGCCGCAGCTCCTCGGCGCACGCAGGGTGCTCGGCGATGAACGCGCTGGACTCCACCCGCTCTCCTGCGTCGCGCCGCCGCAGGTACAGGCGCAGCGCGGCCGTGGCTTCATCCCGCACCTGGATCTCGCGGTCAGCGCCGGCCTGCGGCGGAGCCGGCTCCGAAACGTCCGTCAAGCGCTCGCGGAGCGCCCTGAAGCCCCGCCGCAGCAGACTGGCGATGGCCGCCTCGGTCTTGCCCATGCGCTCGGCCACCTCGGCGACGCGCAGCTCTCTCAGATGGCAAAGATAGATCGCCTGCTGCTGATCCTCCGGCAGCTGGGACAGTCGCGTGAGCAGCTCATGCCATTGCTCCCCGGCCGCGGTCGCCTGGCTCGGGCTCATCTGTTGCGCGGGGATCTCGTCCTCGTCGAGCGGCGTCTCCGCGGCCTTGTTCCGCTTCTGACGGCCGGCGTCGCGGAAAGATTGTGTCGTACACGTCTCCACGATCCGCTGCAGCCACGACACCCACTCCGCTTCCGTGGTCCCCTTGAAGCTCGGAAAGGCGAGGAAGGCTCTCTCCGCCACGTCTTGCCCGACATCGGATCGGCCTGCGATCCCCGGCTGTCGGTTCGCCAGGCGCTGCGCCACCCACTTGCGGAGCAGCGGCGCACACCACGCGAACAACCGGTCGATCGCGATCGCATCCCCCGCTCGTGCGCGCGCGATCAGCTCCTCGACGCTGGGAACTTCATCACCCATAGAAGATTGTAGCCCATCGTACCATGAGGAGCGTACGCCGGAGCGCCGCGCTGTGGCTCGAGAGCTCAGGCCCAGGTGCCGCCGGCGTGCGGCGATGCCGCAGACGGCGGACAGACACCGCCTCCCGGGTGAGGGAGCAGCGAGAGCGCCGACAGGCTGCGCTGCCTGGGCGACGGCGGACCTGGGGTGCGGGGGAGGAGCTCCGAGCATGGGACGGATGGCGGCGAGGGGCCTCGACCGGATGGATGCCGTCCCGCGGAGGATCGAGCGCGGGCTCGTCGTTTTTTTCTCCCCCGGGTCAGGGGCAGGCCAGACGCCGGAACCGGACGTCCTCTGGGTCCCGCTCGACGAACGCGCGCGCCACCTCACACCGGCGTGCGTGCGCCTTTGCGGCGCGGTCCCGACCGCCTCGGCCCTTCGCCAGCTCCTCCACCCCCCGGAGGCTCTGGCACAGAAGCAGCCCGTACTCCTTGTGAGTCGGGTCCCCGACGTGCAGCGCCTCGCCGACGCCGGCGGCCTGCTCGTAGCGCCGCAACGCGTCGGTGGCCAGCCGGCCCTCTACCCGCGCAGCGGCCAAGGCGGCCTCGGTCTTGCCCACGATCCAGCGGAAGTACACGTTCCCCGGCTCGGCCTGGGACAGCTCCTGGGCGAGTTCGTGGGCGTGCTCGATGTGGCTCACCGCGGCGCCCAGCGCTCCGCTCCTGCGCATGGCCGCCCCCAGCGCGGCCAGCGTCTGCGCGATCAGGGCGCGGTTGTATCTCTTGCCTTCTTCGTCAGGCTCGTCGATCTGCTGGAGCCAACGAAGGGCCTCCTCGTACCGAGCCGAAGCGATGGCGACATGGCCGAGCTCGAGCTCGACCTCGCCTTGCTCGGAGTAGCTCGTCGCGAGCGTGCGCCTGTAGTTGTTGATCTCGACCGAGCGCAGGCTCCTCAGCACGTCCACCGACCGATCGAAATCCTCGCGGGCGAGCTCGTATTTCCCGTACGCCATGTTGAGCTTCCCACGCTTCGAGTAGGTCCACCCGAGCCTCATGCGCAGCGTCTCGCTCGACGGGTCCCGCGCCAGCCCGATCCGGATGCGGCTCTCTGCCTGCGCAACGAACGCGTACGACTCGGTCAGCCGACCGTTCGATCGCGCGAAGTCGCTGCGCCGGAGCTTGATATCCACCACGGCCCGGATGACGTCCGGCTCGTTCTTCTCCTCCTCGCGCAGCGACGAGAGGTTCTCGTCCAGGTGCTCGAGGAGCATGGCTCGGATGCTCGACGTGTACAGCACTCGGCCGAGCTTCCAGTCGAGATCGCCGACCAGCTCTCGCGTGGCCATGAGAATGTGCTGCCGGTTCTTCTCTGCGCGCTGTCGCTCCTGCTCGGCGCGCTGTCGCTCCTGCTCGGCGCGCTGTCGTTCCTCCTCCGCGCGCTGCCGCTCTGTCCACGCCCAGAGCGCCGTCGCGGAGATCGCGACCACGGCGGCGCCGATGAGCAGGATGAGCGCTCGCCATAGCCAGCGGCGTCGCCGCTCGAGCCTCTCCGCTTTCCCGACGAACGTGCGCGCGCGCTCGCTGGCCAGCCGCAGGAGGCGCTCGCGCTGGCGTGCGGCGCCGATCTCCCCGCGGTAGTGATCCAGCAGGGAGCCCGACGGCAGCCCGTCGTCCGGCCTCCCCGATTGCTCCCACGCGTGCGCCGCCGCCTCCAGGTCGGCGTGCCGCTCCAGGAGGGAGCGCTCGGCCTCGATCCACCCGACGATGGCCGGGACCTGCTGCAGCAGCGTCTCGTGTACCAGGTCGACGCGTTGCTGCGATGGCTCCGCCGGAGGGTCTGCGCTCATCACGACGAGCCGGAGGTTCTCGGGCGCTCGCGGCGACTGCCCGATCGGCATGCCCGAGAGCCGCAGGAGCACATCCTCTGCCAGCTGGTCGCCCCCGGCGGCTGCGACGACCTCTGCCCGGGTCCTCGGGCGCCGGGTGTCGGGGGCGCCGCGGCCCACCTGGACGAGATCGAGGATGAGCCACTTGGCCCGCTCTCGCCCCTGCTCGCCCAGTCCATCGAGGAGCAGCGCGGCGTGACGCGCCAGCGCGCCGCTGACCCCGCCAATCTGCTCGTAGTGGTCGTGGGTCAACGCGGCCGCGGCGCGCGAAGACCAGAGGCTGCGCAGCGTGTGCCCCAGGAGCGGCAGGCGGCTATCCGTCCCGGCGGCGTCGCGCACCATGCGCGCGGGCAGCCCCTCGGAGAGCCGGAGCCCGGCACGGGCTGCCATGCCGCGGATCACCTGCGCGAGCGCATCCTCGTCCATCGGCCGGAGGTAGTAACGGAACGCCTTGCTGTTCAGCAGCCGCGCCAGGCCGGGCGTTTGCTCCAGCCGGTGGAGGTAGTCGCTCCGCAGGGTCGCCAGCAGCCGGAGCGGGGATCGCTCGCTCGAGAGACACGTGGACAGCAGGGCGTCGACGTGACGCAGGTGAACGCCGCCCAGCGCGAACAGCTCTTCGAGCTGCTCCACGACGAGCAGCAGCTTGGCGCCATCGGGGACGCAGCGCGAGAGGAGTGCGCCGAGCGCGCCTTCCTCCGAGCGCAGCGCGCTCTCGATCTCTGCGACCTCGTCCGGGGCTCCCGCGGGCTCATGCGCCGCGCACACCTGAGCGATGGCCACTACGAGACTCTTGATCGGGTCCTCGGACGGCCGGAGCGTCGCGACAAGCCACGGGGCCGTCCCCGGAGGTCGCTCCGTCAGGCGCGGAAGGAGCCCGGCCTGCACGAGCGACGACTTCCCGGCCCCGCTGGGTCCCTCGATCAGGAGCCAGCGCAGGGTGTCTTCGTCGCGCATCTTCTCGAGGTGGCCGAGGAGCTGCCGGATCTCCGTGTCGCGCCCGAAGAACAGCTCGGCCTGGGCTTCCGTGAACGGTTGCAGGCCCGGGAAGGGGCACTCGTCGATCTCACTTTCCCACGGCCGGGCGAGCATGCCCTGGCAGCGGCTCATCGTGGGGCGCTGCTCGGGTGCCTTGGCCAGCATCGAGGAGACGAAGGTGCTCAGCGCCGGAGGTACCGTGGGCACGAGCTCGTGCAGGTAGGGCGGCTCGGCGTGCACGTGGAGATAGAGGAGCTCGACGTCGTCGGTCGAGACGAACGGCGGTCTCCCGGCGACAAGCTCGAACAGCACCACACCGAGCGCGTATACGTCGGCCCGATCCGTGACCTCCGCAGCGTTCTTGCACTGCTCGGGAGCCATGTACGCCGAGGTCCCCAGGAAATTGTGGGCGGCGGTCTGCACGTGGGTGTCGGCGCGCTCCTCGTTCGCCGGCAGCGGCACCTTAGCGATGCCGAAATCGAGGATCTTCGGCTGGAGCCCGAGCGGAGCCGATTCGTCCGGGACGAGGATAACGTTCTCCGGCTTCAGATCGCGGTGGACGATCCCTTTCGCGTGGACCTCGACCATCGCGTCGGCGATCTGCCGGCAGATCGCCAGCGCGGCGTCGAGCGGCGCCGGCCCGTTCTGCTGCTGCATCCACGAGCGGAGCGTCGTGCCCTGGAGGAACTCCATCACGAGGTAGGCGGTGCCGTCCTCGCGCTTGTCGCAGTTGTGGACCCGGACGATGCCGGGGTGATGGAGCTGGGCGAGGGCGCGGGATTCCTGGATGAACCGCGCCGCCATCTGGGGATCTTCGGCCGACTCGCGCGAGAGGATCTTGAGGGCGACCTCCTGGCCCATGTGCTGGTGGATCGCCGAGAAGACGCGCCCTGCGCCACCGCTGCCGATGGGCCGGAGGAGTCGATAGGGACCGAACCTGTCTCCGGAGAGGTCCATCGGCTGGTTCGCGGAATTTACCCGATGAGGGTCCGTAGGGACCAGGGTGCAAACGCGAGGGGCTCGCGCTTGCCGTCGCGCGTCCACCGCTGCAAGCTGGCGGGGAGATCGCCCGAGGACACGACAAGATGAGCCTCAGCGCTGCTGGAGCCGCGCTCCAGGGACACGACTACCAACACCTTTTCGCCTGGTACCACGCTCTTCGGATGTTGAACCCGGCGGAGGACATCGTCGGGGTCGAGATCGAGGCGAAGAACGCGGGCAACGTGGATGACGTCGTGGTGCGCCGCCGGGCGGCGGCCGACGAGCACTATCAGGTGAAGTACTCGGTGGACGGGCGCCACCCGATCGACCAGGCCTGGTGGGTGACGCCGGCGACCAGCAAGGGCAAGAGCCCGTTGCAGCGGTTCTGGCAGAGCTGGCGGACGCTGTCGCGGGACGGACAGCGGCCGCACATGGGCCTCTACACGAACCGACCGATCGACGTGTCCGATCCGGTGCTGGCCTTGCAGGACGGGCGCACCGGCACCCTCGGCCCGCGGCTGCGGCTGGCCAAGGAGCGCTCCGAGGCTGGGCGGGGGCGGAAGCGCTGGGCGAGCCACGTTGGCGTCGCCGAGGCCGATCTGCTGGAGATGCTCGATCACCTCGTCCTGCTCACCGGGCAGTCGGCGTGGGCGGGCCTTGTGACGAGCGTCTCGGATCGCATGGCAGCGGTGGGGCTGAAGGGCGATGAGCTCGCGGCGGAGCAGGGGGTCCAGGCGATCCGCGCGTGGGTGACCGGGGCGCGGGGCGAGGTGGACCGGCAGGCGCTGGCCGCGGAGATCGCGCGCCGCGGCCTGCACGGCGAAGCGCGGCAGGCGACCGTAGTGGTGCAGGGGATCGACCGCGATCCCTGGGCGGCTGGAGCGACGGTGAGCCTCGACTGGGTGGATCTCTTCGAGGGGGACCACCCCCGCGCGCGCCGGCAGCTCCGCGACCCGGGGCACTGGAACGGGCGCCTCCTCCCGGAGCTGGAGGGCGCCGAGCGGACCATCCACGCGCTCGGCTTCGACCGGGTGCTCGTGCGCGGGTACATGCGGTTGCCGGCGTGGTTCGCTACCGGCGTCGCGTTCGGCGACACGCGCAGCCTCCGGGTGGCGTCCGTGCAGGGCGGCCAGCGCTGGGGCAGCGATTCGACGCCCGTGGACTTCCCTGTCCACGTCAGCGCGCCCGTGGAGCTCGGGGCGGGGGGCGAGCTGGCGGTGGGGCTCAGCGTGACCAACGACCTCGCCGAGGACGTGCTCGCGTATCTACGCGGCAGCGCGCTTCCGGTCGGGCGCTTCGTCGCGATCGCGGCCGCCCCGGCGCCGAGCCGGACGGCGATCCCGGACGCCGCGAGCGCGATGGGATGGGCGCTCGCGGTGCGGCAGGTGGTGCGCGATCAGGTGCGCGCGACGGGCGCGAGCAAGGTCCACCTGTTCCTGTCGGGGCCGGCGGGAGGAGCGCTGCTCCTGGGGCACCTCTGGAACCGGATACCGAGCACCCAGCTGTACGAGGATCTGAGCCCGGGCTACGCGCCTGCGTTTCTCATTCCGGGCTGAGCCGGCCGGCGCTGTCGAGATGGCGGATGCGCGACAGAGCCAGGAGGGGCGTCGTGTCTGCGACGAGACGATCACGACGGACGCGTACACCGCCGCTCCATGTCCCTGTAGGGGGAGCGCCCAACCTTGGACGGAAGCCTCAAGGGAACCACGCGGCCACCCGCTGGACCTCGCGTGCGGCCTCCATCAGGCCCGGATCCCCCGCCAGGCTTGCGAGGAGCGGAACGAGCTTCTCGAGGCTCACGCCGTCGCCCGCGAGTGCGGCCGAGCGCAGGTCGGACGCCGCGTCGTCGAGCAGGCGCGCCAGCACCTCTGCGGCTCCGGCGCGCGGGAGATGCGGCGAGAACGGGACGAGGTGGAGCAGGCGGGGCGCGTCCTCGGACGGGAGCGCGAGCCCCAGCGAGAGCGCACGCCGGGCGAGCTCCGGGGCGCGGACAGCGTCGTGCTGCGCGAGCAAGACGAGCGCGGCGAACCTGGCGCGCTCGTCGAACGTCTCGGCGACCGCGACCAGCGCGTCGGTGGCGCCGGACGCTACGAGCGGCGGGGCGACCTGGAAGAACAGGCCGAAGCGCTCCCCAGGTGTGCGCGGCGCGCTCGTGGAGGCGCCGAGCGCACCTAGGAGCTCGGCGCGGAGGCGCCCCGGATCGGGCGTGGAAGGAAAGGCCAGGGTGCGGGCGAGGACGCCGAGCCGCTCTTCTTCGTCGCGCAGCAGGGGGAGCAGAGCGCGGGACGGCTCGCCAAGCTCGATGAGCCGCAGCACCAGCGCCTGGAGCGCGTCCCGCCCGAGATCGCCGAACGCCGCCGCGAAGCGCAGCGCGCGGTCGGCTCGATCCAGGTCGAGCCGCGGGGCGAGCATCCGGAGGTGGAGCGGCTTGCCGTCGAACGCATCGTCGCTGCCGCTCTCCAGATAGGCCGATACAACGTCGAACGCCGCGCGCACCCGGTCAGGATCGCCGATACGTGCGGCGAGGGCGGCGAGCGCCCGCGCCCGCGAAGGCATCGGAAAGGATGCGGCAACGGGCCAGAGCGCCTCGGCGATCGGGCGGGAGAGCTCGCCCGCGAACAGCTCGAGATCGCCGGGATCCTCGCCGGCCGCCTGCACCGCTGCGAGCGCCTCGCGAGCGAGCGCCATGCCCTCCTCGGCCGGCAGGAGCGGCGCCGCCGCCAGCAGGTTCCATGCAGCCTGAGGCGCCCCCCGATAGGCGTCCACCGCCTCGCGGGCGAGCGCGCGCCGCTCCGCGCTGTCGTCCTCCCACGCCGATGCGAGCGCGTGGATCGCGCAGGCCCGCTCCTCCGCCGCAGGAATGCGCCTGGCCGCGCGCAGGGACGCCTGGAGCACCTCGGTGCGCCCAGGACCGGGAGCCATCGCACTGCCGAGCGCCAGCAGCGCCGTGGACTGGGCCCGATGATCGGCGAGAGGTCGCCTGCGATCGAGCTCCTGGACGCCCACCGGAGCGCGGCGCCGCGGGCGGCGGGCCATCCCGTGGTAGGAGGCCTCGGCGAGCGTCGCGCGCACCGCGAGCCCGAGCGCCTCGGCATCGGCTCCCTGGCCGAGCGAGGCCGCGGCCCGCCCGCGCACGCGCTCGAGGTCGGAGACGAAACCGAAGCCATCCAGCGGCCGCTGCATCCAGCGGGTCAAGTGGTCCTGCGCCACCAGGGGGGCGAATGCCGCGACAGGCGCGCGCTGCGCCAGCCGGTGAACGCACCCGTAATCGCAGGCGTACCCACCAGGCGAGAGCTCCAAGAGCCGGCGCACCCACGCCGCACGCGCCTCCGGAGCGAGCCGCGCCTCGACCTCGCGGCGGTACGCGCTCTGCCGGAAGGCGTAGGTTCCCTCGACCTCCGCTACCCAGGGCGCGACCTCCGCGAGCAGCAGATCGGCGGGCTCTCCCAGGCCGCGCGCGATGTCGTCCGCAGACAATCGACCCCATGCGCACGCGAGCAGGCCGAGCAACCCCGGTGCCTGGGTCTCCTTCCCGTCGGTCGCCTTCTCCTCCAGGAGGCCGACGAGACTTTCCCATGCTGGATCGGGACAGCTAGGGAGCGCATGGACGAGGGTGCGCGCTGGATCGAACCCGAGGCGGTCGATCCATGCATGGGCGACGGCGTCGTCGCCTTCCACGGTGGCCACGACCTTGACGCCGGCGCCGACGCCGGTGAACAGCGCCGGCCAGCGGACGGACGGCTCGGCTTCGTCGACGTCTGTGAGAGCGATCACGAGCGGCGGAGAGGTCTCATCACGCCCCTCACCCAGGCATTCCCAAGCGATATTGCGAAGGAGCGTTCGCACGGAGCCCCCTGCAAGGTCATGCTGGACCCGGGCAGCGAGCAGGACGACGAGGTCGCGCTCCAGGCGCGTGTCCGGCCCGACGGGCACGATGTGAGCATCCGAGGCGCGCGAGCGCCGGCGGGGGCGAAGGAGCTGAGCCGCGACCGCCGCGTGCCGACTTGTCCTTGGCCCGTGGAGGAGGGCATAGGGACGTTCCGCATCTTCTCGTCGCCACCGGTCGACGGAGGTCAGCGCGGCCTGCTCCGGAGGCGACAGCGGGTGGCGCAGGGCCTCGCTCCAGAAGGCACGGACGGCTCGCTCGATGGGCGCAGGCGCCGGGTGAAATCGTTTCATGACGCGGCCGTCACGTCCCGCTGAAGGGAGGGGTCGACGAAGGTTTGGTCCCACTCCGCTTCGAGCGGCTGTTTTTGTCCTCTTTGTTTTGCGTGAGCTTTCCGTCCCATTTCCCCATCTTGTTGACGTCGGTCTCGTCGATCTTGTTCGGACCGATGACGCCCCCCTTCGCCTCCCCGATGTTCAGCGGGTGAAGGCCGAGCTCGCGGAAGATTTGCGCGCACATCTCGCACGGCGCCATCCCTTCGCCCGTGTCGTTCTTGGTCGATATGGTCGCGCCATTCTTGAATCGCTTCTGTAGCTCTTCGCGCACCTCCGCGTTCGTCATCTTGGGCTTGCCTGCGTTCTTTCGCTTTTCGTCTCCCTGTTTGCGGATGTCATGCGCCATCTTGTGCAACGCGTCGACCTCTGCGCAGGTCGTGTCTCCGGTCACTGGCTCGCTCTTCGCCCGCTGGGCGTTCTTCACGGCCTCCGTGATCGCGTCGTCTACATAGCCTTCGCGCGCCTTCTTCTCGTGCGGCGACTTGCGCTCGGTCGCGCTCTTGCCGGGGTAGTCGGTGGGCTGGTCCCGCCGCTTCGGGAGCTCGCTCGGATCCTTGCCGGCCGCGTTCTTGATCGCCGAGAACGGCATCAACCCGCTCGGGTCGACGAGCCGCGTCGGCGCGTTGGCCGCGTACTCGAACCCGTTGAAGCCGCCCTCCAGCCCGCTCGGATCGGCGCTGATGTACCGCCCGATGGCAGGATCGAAGTAGCGGTAGCGGTTGTAGACGAGCCCCGTCTCGGCGTCCTCGTACTGCCCCGGGAACCGGAGCGGGGTGGTCGTCGCGCCGCCCTCGCGGACCGACGCTCCCCACGCGGTGCGCTCGAGCTCGCACACCACCTGGCCGCGGGACCCGACGAGCCGCTCCGGCGCGCCGACCTCGTCGTTCAGGTAATGGTACCAGGGGCCCTCTTCGCGATCGCCGCCGACGATGCGCGTGTCGCGATGGGCCAAGGGGGCAAGCCGGTCCTCTTCGAAGCAGTAGGTCCGCTCCTCCACGATGGGCTCCGCCCCATCTTGCGCGATGCGCTTTCTCTCGTGCAGGAGCACACCGCCGTCCCACACGAACCGCGTCCTCGATACCTCACGCACGCCGCCGCCGGGAAGCCGCGCGAGGACGCGCTTACCCACGCGCCGCGCGAACGGGTCATAGGTGAACTCGATCGTCGTTCCGTCGTCCCGCTCGACCGAGGCGAGGAGCCCAAGACCGTTCCAGCGGTAACGCGTCGTGCGCCCCTCGGAGTCGCGCGTGGCCACGAGCCGACCGGCCTCGTCCCAGGTGTACTCGGTGCCGCCCTTGCGCAGCAGCCGGTTGCCCGTGCCGTAAGTCCGCGGCTCGCCATCCGGTTCGTGAACATTGCCGGTGGCGTCATAGCGATAGCGCTCCTGCCTTCCGCGATCGGCCTGGATGCCCAGGATCTGCCCCGCCGAGTCGTACTCGAAGACGCGCCGCCCGGACAAGGAGTCTATAGTTTCGAGGAGCTCGGACGTCGGCGAGTACCGGCGGGCCTCATAGACCGTGATCCCCTGAGCTTGCGGTCCGACCCACGCAGGCTCGCCAGGACCGATCGCAGGCGCCGCGCTCGGTGCCATGACCCAGCGCTGGGCGATGCGGCCGAGCACGTCGTAAGCAGTCTGGACGCGACCTCCTTCGGGCAGGGAGCGCTCCACCTCGCGTCCGATGGCGTCCCGCGCCAAGCCGACGGGGGTGCGGCTGTCGAGGAGCACGCGCGTGGCCCGCCCGCAGAGATCGCGCTGCACCTCCACCTGATGGCCGAGCGACGTGGCGACGAGGGAAGGATTGCCCATGAGGTCGTACGTCCTTCGGACGGTGGCGGTCTCGCCGGCAACTGTCTGCCGCTCCTCCACGACCCAGCCCACCTCGTTCCGGCGGTAGATGAACTCCCCCGCGGCCGAATCGCTGGCGATCAGGTGGCCGCAGGGATCGTAATCGAACGTCTCTGGCGTGCCGTCCGGAAGGATGCGCTTGACGAGCTGACCCGCGGCATCGTACTCGAACTCGGTGGTCTCTCCGGCGCTCGTCCGCTCGGCGAGGAGCTGTCCGGCCTGATCATAACGATACAGCTTCTCCAGCCCAACGAAGGTGCGTTCCTGCACGAGCCGTCCGGCGGTATCGTACTTCAGCAGGTAAGTGTCGCCCCGCGCGTTCTCGACCTTCACCAGCCGGCCTTCACGATCGTAGCGGAGCTGGGTGACCTCACCGTTCGGTCGTCGGATCTCGCAGACCTTGCGCAGGCCGCCCATGGTGAACCGCGTCGATGTCCCATCGGCGTGGTCGATCCGGACGATGTCCCCGTTGCCGTCGTAATGGTAGCGGGTCACCCCGCCATCGGGGTGATAGATGGCCACGCGATCGCCACGAGCGTTGTAGGCGTACGACTCGACGACCCCGAGCGCGTCGCGCACGGCGGTGCAGCGCCCCCAGTAGTCATGGGCCCATTCCGTGACGGCGCCGAGCGCGTCGACCTTGCGGACCAGGTTGCCGTAGCTGTCGTAGGAGGAGTGGGTGCACGCGCCGTTCGGAGCGATGGTCTCGGTGATGAGGCCTCGGGGCTCGATCCGGACCTCGAACCTCGCGCCGATTGGGTCGGTCCAGGACAGCTTGCCAGAAGAGCGCTCGACCTCCGTGACGCCGCCGTTCGGGTCGATGACGCGGCGGAGTTGACCATCCAACTCGCGCTCGATGACGGTCATGCGACCCAGCGGGTCGACGATGCGGAGGGGCCGACCGCGGGCGTCGCGAACCCAGCTCGTGGTCGCTCCCAGCGGGTTGGTGAATGAGAGAAGATTGCCGTGCTCGTCATAGGTGCGCGTGTAAACGGCCCCGCCGGAGACGGCCTTGTCGAGCTTGCCGAATTCGTTCCCGAAGTACCGCTGCACGGTCATGGAATCGGCGACCTCTGAGTAGCCGTCCTCGCCATAGTCGAGCTTGCAATGATAGATGCCTTTGGCGTCGGTACCGTCGGCGAGGACGGTGGCCACCTCGGGCGCGAGCCCAAGCCGCTCCGGATCGGGGTGGGTGCCCCAGGTTTCGACGCACCGCCCCCGGTCGTCATAGCGGAACCGAAACGTGAGACTTTCGGGGTCCGTTCGCGATGCGAGCAAGTGTTCCTGGTATTCGTACCGGAATGTGCTGCCCTCGGCATCGGCGGTGGAGGTGAGGTCGCCCTGCTCGCTGTATGCATAGGTCCTGAGCTTGACCCATCGCCCCTGCGCGGGCGCGTTCTTTACCTCGAGCGCGGCGATGCGACCGTCGGGCCCGCGCTGGACCCGCACGGTGCGGCCGGCGGGGTCGGTGATCGTGTCCAGCCGGCTCTCCTGATAGGTGAGGGTGGTCCTGTTGCCGTGTGCGTCTCGGAGGGCGGACAGGTAATAGGTCTCGCCCACGCGATGGTGAAACAGGTAGTAGCAGCCGGCGGCGTCGTCGAGGATGAACCCATCGGCGTCGCGGGTGAGGACCCAGCCGTCGGGGCCCAAGGCGGCGCCGCCGTCCTCGAACGCCTCGAACTCCAGGGCGACCCCGGCGTCTGTCCAGAGGCGCAAGGTCCGGCGACGGACCTCGATGGACCAGGCGAGGGAGTGCGTCCAGCCGAAGCCGATGCCGACATCGCGGCCACGGGCGGCAGAGCTATAGCTGCGCGTCACGCGGAGCCCGAGCGGACCGAAGATTTCGAGATCGGTATGTGGGTCGGTAAAGACGCGCCCGGTGACGACGTCCACGGGGTCGCCCTTGGAGACCTTGCCGCTCTTCTTCGAGCCGTGGTGGTTCGGGCAGCCGGAGCCATCGCCGCCGCCGCCACAGGCGGACTTGCCACCCCCGCTGGCGTCGTCGCCGCCGCTGGAGCCGTTCGATCCTTGCCGGTCCCGCCGCCGCCACGACCGCCGCTGCCGCCGCCGTTGCCGCCGCCTCCGAGGACGAAGACCCCTGGGTTCATCCCGGGAATGGCGGGGATGTTCGGTACCGGCGCGGTGCGAGCCATGATCTTGCTCCCTCAAGCAGAGACGGGCCCGGGGCGTTCGCCTCGACCGTTCCCGCCACGGGCCAGGCTACCACGGGGGCGCTGGCCGTGTCGCTTGGGTGTCGGGTTCCGTCCCCCTGGCCTTTGGGCGCTCGTGGAGCGCAGCGACAGGAGTTGGGCCTGCCTCACGCACCTCTCGAAGCGTTCGATGTCAGCACGTGCCCGTCGTGGACCGAGCGATCACGGATCGCGTCAGCGACGGTCTCATCAAGACCGAGGGCGCTGATCGGGCGTTCTGCGCCACCTTCTCGAACGCACGCATCAGGTTGTCCTCGGACGCGACCTCCTCCATCGTCAGCGCCGGCAAGGCCGGCCCCTTCGTGTTCCCGAGCCTTCGGCGCCGCGCGCGGCGCAGGTACGGACCTGCCCGTGTCCACCTCGCCGTCGGCCCCTTGCGAATTGTGGGCTGCCACTCGGAGCACCGTGTGGCTTCAATGGGGCCGCCGCCTTTCAGCGGCGGAGAGAGGAGACCGCTGATGAAGGTGAAAAGGTTTCTCGAGCTTCAATGAGGCCGCCGCCTTTCAGCGGCGGAGAGCAACCTCATTCCGGACCTCTCCGATAGTCCGGACGATGGGCTTCAATGGGGCCGCCGCATTTCAGCGGCGGAGAGGGAGGGCAAGCCGTCGACCGTGACGCGGCAGCCGTAGCTTCAATGGGACCGCCGCCTTTCAGCGGCGGAGAGTCCCGGTGCCCGTGGTCAGAGTCCCGGTGCCCGTGGTCGTAGAGTGCCCGACCGATGTGCTTCAATGGGGCCGCCGCCTTTCAGCGGCGGAGGGTTGACGCCGGCGCTCTGCTGGTGTTGCACGACTATGGCTTCAATAGGGCCGCCGCCTTTCAGCGGCGAAAAGAACGCGGCGGCGGCGCAGCGGTTATTTGGCTCCAGGCCTCAATGGGGCCGCCGCCTTTCAGCGGCGGAGAGAGCCGAGCGCCGAGGAGCGCGAGGCTGACTCGATCATGGCTTCAATGGGGCCGCCGCCTTTCAGCGGCGGAGAGTCCCGGTGCCCGTGGTCGTAGAGTGCCCGACCGATGTGCTTCAATGGGGCCGCCGCCTTTCAGCGGCGGAGGGTTGACGCCGGCGCTCTGCTGGTGTTGCACGACTATGGCTTCAATAGGGCCGCCGCCTTTCAACGGCGAAAAGAACGCGGCGGCGGCGCAGCGGTTATTTGGCTCCAGGCCTCAATGGGGCCGCCGCCTTTCAGCGGCGGAGAGAGCCGAGCGCCGAGGAGCGCGAGGCTGACTCGATCATGACCTCAATGGGGCCGCCGCCTTTCAGCGGCGGAGAGAGAGCTCCGGGCGGCGATGGCGCGGTGAGGGGTCCAAGCTTCAATGGGGCCGCCGCCTTTCAGCGGCGGAGAGTCAGTCTTGCTCGTATGCTCGGCTCGTGTCGTTCCTGCTTCAATGGGGCCGCCGCCTTTCAGCGGCGGAGAGGAGCACTGCCGGGACGCGCGCAGCCGCAGCCGCGTCGCTTCAATGGGGCCGCCGCCTTTCAGCGGCGGAGAGCTGATGGCGCCGGGCGTCGACATCAACGATCGCGATCGGCTTCAATGGGGCCGCCGCCTTTCAGCGGCGGGGAGCCGACATCCGCGCGCAGGCGACCGCCGCGCTTCAGGGCGAGCTTCAATGGGACCGCCGCCTTTCAGCGGCGGAGAGCCACGTAAAGATCGGGGGGTGGCGGTTCGTCGTCAAGCTTCAATGGGGCCGCCGCCTTTCAGCGGCGGAGAGCCTTCGCGGCCGAGCTGCCCGCCGATGCCTGGCTCGGGCTTCAATGGGGCCGCCGCCTTTCAGCGGCGGAGAGGTGGGAGTGTTTTCACCTCGATTCCGAGAACAGCCCGCTTCAATGGGGCCGCCGCCTTTCAGCGGCGGAGAGCTCGTCGGGTGGGTGCGTCGTGAGCTCGCCGCGGGCCGGCTTCAATGGGGCCGCCGCCTTTCAGCGGCGGAGAGGACGAGGCCGGACGGCTCGAGTGGACGGACATCGACCTCGGCTTCAATGGGGCCGCCGCCTTTCAGCGGCGGAGAGAGGCCTCCCAGGCCTACCTGAAATTCGCGCACTTACAACCCGGTTTGCGAGAAGTCCCCGCCGCCCCCCTCGCTCCGGCCGCCGGAGGCCGCCCCGCGCGCCCCCGGCCATCCCGAAATCCATCGTCTTTTCAAACACCTGCCGGCTTTGCGAGCGCCCCCGGGCTTTTTCGCGTCACTCCGCCGCTCGCAGCCGGTGCTCCCTCCCTCTTCTACCACGCCCCCTCCTCTACCACGCCCCCTCCTCCCCTCGCCCAGCCCTTCCGTTCTCCCGGCCGCTTTGCCGCTCCCTGCCCCACTTCCGCCGCTCGCCTCCCCGCATCCTTCGCCGTTGCCCCCGCCTCGCCGCGCCCGATCCCAGCCTCGCGCCACGTCGTCCCCACCTCGTCCGACGCATCCCCCACCTCGCCGGACTCGTCCCCCGGCTCGCCCGACTCACCCCCCACCTCGCCCGCCTCATCCCCCGCGGGGCGCTCACCTTCCGACCAGGGGGACCGCCCCGCCGCCCCGGGGGCTCCCGCCCGCCGCCCCGGGCGCCGCATCTCCCGCTCCACGCTCTCTTCCCCCCGACCGCCGGCGCCCTTCCCTCCGACCCCCGGCCCCCTTCCGCCGGCCCAGGTCCACCTTCTCCCGGACACGGCATCACGCCCGCCGAGCACGCTTTGGACGCACTCGACGTCTCGACAGCCCTCTGCCTCCTTGTTAGCCATACGCCGGGAGGTGGATTATGGCCAAGCTCACGATAGGCCAGAAGGCCGAGCGGGTGCTCCTCTTGCTCATGGGGCTCCGCAAGAACAAGGTCGCCGCGGCGCTCGTCGCTCACGGCTTCTCCGATGACGATCTCGCCGAGGGATGGCGCCTGCTCCAGCGCGTCACCCGCACCCGGCTCGGCTTCGTCGCCACGGCCGCCGCGACGGACACAGGCCTCATCAACGCGCTCGACGCCTGGGAGAACAAGTGGTTTCCCATCGCGTCCGCGACCCTCAAGCGCCACGCCCCGAAGGCGCACGCATTCCTGTTCCGCAACCTCACGCAGACCGAAGGCGCCGCCGTCCTCGTCTCCGTCAGCACCTTCGTCGAGCGCTGGGAAAACCTCGCCAAGTCCAAGGAAAAGGGCGGCCCCGACGCCGAAGGCGACGAGGGCCGCAAGATCCTCGCCAAGCGCGGCCTCACCAAGGCCGTCGTCGACGAAGCAAAGCAGCTCCTCGCCCGCGCCGGAAAGCTGGAGTCCGTCGCAGAGCTCCCGCCCGCCGCCGCCACCGACGAGGACTTCGAGAAGGCCGAACAGCAGCTCTGGGACTGGTACCTGGAGTGGAGCACCATCGTCCAGACCGCCATCAAGGACCGCAGGATCCTCCGCGAGCTCGGCTTCCGCCGTAGCTCATCCAGAGCCGCCGCGGCCGAGGATGTCACGAGCGAAGAGGTCGAGGACGAGACCGACGACGACAGCGACAGCGATACCCCCGCGCCCCAGGCCGAGCCGGGCGCGTTCCTCACCGGCGCCCCCGCCGCAGCCGCCGGGCGCAAGGGGCGCTGAGCGGCGCGGGCGCTTCGCGTTCACGCCTCTCCTCTGGCTCGCAACCACCAGCCACCCGTCATCGATCGAACACGCGCCGCCGCGTCACCGCGCGACACGGCGCGGACAGGCATCGCCGGCGCACAGCGCCGTCGGGCAGCACTGACAGCGCGATTCCAGAACGACATCGCTTCGTTCCTCGTAATGCTGCGGCTCCTGCTGCCCCCGCATACGCGCTCACGCTCTCCCTCGTTTCGTTAAAACAGCACATCAGGCACCAAGATTGCCTTGCTGAACCGCTCGCGCGAGCCAATGCTGGCCGCAGATCGATGCGCAGCACCTTCGGCGCCTTCGGCAGGGACGTCCTGCGCGACACCATCGCGCGCGTCGGTGCCGCGGACACCGCCGCCGAGGTCATCGCCTCTTCCTAGACACCATGGATATCTGGTACATGCCCGATCCAGCCCGCGCCACGTTGCGCGCCGAGCTGGGCCTGCTCGGTGAGCTCGCGGCAGAGCCCTGCCTGTTCGAGCTCTTCCACGACGCCCCGAGCCCGGCCGAGTTGCGCGGCTGCGTGCGCAAGCAGCTCCACTGGCATCGCGAACTCGCGCGCCGCGCCGGCGGCGAGGCGCCGTTCCCGCGGCTGTGCGTCCTCAGCGGCGGCCGGCCCGCGACCGTGCTGGACGCGTTCCGGTTCGAGCCGGAGCCCGGCCGCCCCGGGCTCTACCGCGCCGCGCCGGGGTGGCAGGTCGACGTTGTGGTGATCGCCGAGCTCCCGCGCACCCGCGACACGCTGCTGCTGCGCCTGCTCGGCGCGCGCGCCGTGCTCCGCGACGCCATCCGCGAGCTCGCCGCCCTGCCCGGGGACGCCTCGCCTGGGAGAGGAGCATCGCCCTGCCCTGGCTGGCACGCCTGTGCTTCGAGATCCAGGCCGAACCCTCGGCGCGCGCGGCGGAGGACGCGGAAGAGGAGGAGATCGTGACGGAAGCTCAGCAGTGGTTCGAGCAGCTCAAGCAGTCGATCCGCGACGAGGCACGGAAGGAGGCGCTGCCGGAGGGTCTCAAGGAAGGGCTCAGGGCGGGGCAGCTTCAGGCGCTGGCGACCCAGTTCGAGAAGAAGCTCGACCGACCCCTCGCGGAGACCGAACGCTCCGTGCTGGCCGAACGGTCCGACCGTCTCGGCCTGGACCGCCTCGACGATGTCCGGCTGGCGCTCTCCACAGACGCGCTCGCCGCATGGCTCGCGGATCCGGCCGCATGCTGAAGGCAGTGCGCCGCCGTCCAAGTCCGCGCGCATTCTTCTCTGCCTCCGATTCGGGCGGTGCGAGAATCAAGCTGCAGGACGGGCGCGGCAGAAAACCACGGATCGCGCCGCGCGGCAGGGTGGCGGCTCAGCGTGGGTGACCTCGCGGCCCTGCCGCGGTATGCTCGCACCGTCATGCCGAGCACAGGGTATACCGCACTCGTCGATGGCCCCCGGGTGGACATCCTGAGGGACGGCATCATCGTGGCCACCGGGCGATGGACCGGTCAGCGGATCGAGCAGAGCGCTGCCTGCCTCGTCCAGGGAGACGTCGCAGATCTCGACGAAGCGCTCGCTGCCTCGGACGCGATCTACGCGGAGCTGGAGGAACGCCTGGCCGCCGAGGAAGCCGCTGCGCTCGCCGCTCCCACGTACAACGAGGAGGGCGTCGATCTGACCCTGATCGACTGGGTGCTCGACATGACGCCGAGGGAAAGGCTTGAGATGATCGAGTCGTACGCGGGTGTTCCGTTCGGTCGCATCCTCGACGTCCTCGAGGATCACGAGGTCGAGTTCATCGTCATCGGCGGCGTGGCTGCAAGCCTGCAAGGCGCAGACTGGAACACGAAGGATCTCGACATCCTGTACTCGCGCGACGCCCGGAACATCCGCCGGCTGCTGGACGCGCTGTCCGTCCTCGAGGCCCGCTTCCGCGATCTCACAGGCCGCCGTATCGTTCCCGCGGAGTCGCACCTCCTGACGCATGGCCCCAAGCTCCTGCTCACGAAGTTCGGTCCGCTGGACCTCCTCGGCACATTGAGCATGCACGACGACGAGACCACCTATGAGGCGCTCGTCGACCGGACGGTCACGCTGGAGACGCCGCGGCTTTCGATTCGTGTCCTCTCCCTCGAGGGGCTGATCGAGGTCAAAATGAAGGCCGCTCGTCCGCAGGACCTGCGGACGTTGCCGATCCTGCGCGCAGCGCTCGAGCGTTCAAGACAGCGAGGATGAGGCGCCGCCGGCGTCGATCTCACGCTTCCCCTGCTTCCCCTGCCCTCGCTCTTCTGCGAAGCTGCGCTGGCCGGCAGGCGGCGCGTCCCCGCGCGCCCGTCACCTGGAACGTCCGCACGTGATGCCTCCCCCGCCCTACGCCGCCTGGTTCCAGACCGTCGCCCGCTTCTCACCGCACGACTGGCAGCGCGCCCTCGGCGAGGCGACACGCTGCGAGCACCGCCTCCTTCGCATCCCGACCGGCTTCGGCAAGACGGCCGGCGTCGTGCTGCCCTGGCTCTACCATCGCGTGCTCCGCGAGGACCTCGGCTGGCCCACGCGCCTCGTCTTCTGCTTCCCCATGCGCACGCTCGTCGAGCAGACCGAGGCCGACATCAAGGCATGGATCGAGCGCTCGAGGCTTTCCGTCGCCGTGCACGTCCTCATGGGCGGCGTCGAAGCCCAGCGCTGGGAGCTCGCGCCCGAGCAGCCGGCCATCCTGCTCGGAACGCAGGACATGTTGCTCTCGCGCGCGATGAACCGCGGCTACGGGACGGGCCGCGCGTGGTGGCCATGGCCGTTCGGCCTCGTGAGCCTGGACGCGCTCTGGGTCTTCGACGAGATCCAGCTCATGGACGCCGGGCTCGCCACGAGCGCGCAGCTCGCCGCCTTCCGCGACCACGACGCGACCGCGCGACGACGGCTGCGGCCCAGCCACGCATGGTGGATGAGCGCCACGCTCCAGCCCTGGTGGCTCGAGACCGTCGACTTCCGAGGACAGGTCGCCGCCCTCGACGAACAGGCCGTGCGCATCCCGGAGGCCGAGCGCCAAGGTGGCCTGTGGGAGGTGAGCAAGTCGATCGAGCTCGGCGACGCCACCGCCGAGGCCGACGTCGCCAAGCTCGCGCTGGAGATGCACCGACCAGGCACGCTCTCGCTCGTCGTCGTCAACCAGGTCCAGCGCGCCGTCGACCTCTTCCAGGCGCTCGACGATCGGTGTCACGAGCGCAAAGGAAAGATGCGTGTCCGGAGGCCTGGCGCGCCGGAGCTCAAGCTCGTTCACAGCCGCTTCCGCGGCGCCGAACGGGCGCAGTGGCGCCACGACTTCCTGAGCCGCGCCGCAAGCCACCCCGAGAAGCTCCCCAGCGAAGGGCGCATCATCATCGCCACGCAGGTCGTCGAGGCAGGCGTCGATGTCTCGGCGCGCCTGCTGATCACCGACCTTGCGCCGTGGTCGAGCCTGGTCCAGCGATTCGGGCGCTGCGCCCGCTACGAGGGGGAGTCCGGCGCCATCGTGGTGCTCGGCAAGACGAAGACCGCCGCGCCGTACGCCGAGGCCGAGCTCGACGCCGCCGCCGAGGCCATCGCTAAGCTCGCCCGGAGCGCCGGCGACGCCTCGCCCCGCGCGGTGGACGCCTTCGAGCAGGCGTGCGCCCCGGAGCTGCTCGGCCGGCTCTATCGCTATACGCCGGCCCACATCCTGCGCCGCCGCGACGTCGACGATCTGTTCGACACGACGCCCGACCTCACCGGGAGCGATCTCGATGTCGGGCGATACATCCGGAGCGGGGAGGACCGCGATGTCCGCGTCTTCTGGAGGTCTGTCGACCCGGCGAGCAGGACCCTATCCCGTGAGCAGGTCGGACGGGTGCACCGCGCCGAGCTCTGCCCCGTCCCGGTCCGCGAGCTGCGCGACTTCGTGCGCGCCGATCGCGGCGGGCGCCCCGCCTTCACGCTCGATTACGTGCTCGGCGCCTACATCCGAGTCGACGAGGTCGATCGCATTCCGCCGGGGAGCACGCTGCTCCTGCCCTCGTCCGCAGGCGGGTACACGGCGGACCTCGGCTGGAACCCGAAGGCGAGCGCCGAGGTCGTGCCCGTCGTTCCACCGGCGGAGCCGGCCGAGAGGGCGGCGCTGCGGCTCGATCAGAGCGCCGAGGCCGCGGAGGACGACAGCCTCTCGCACGCGGCCTGGAAGAACATCGCCACGCACGGCCGCGAGACGGCCGAGCAGCTGCGCGACATCGCGACGGCGCTCCGGCTGCCGGAGCGGCTCGCGGAGCTCCTGGAGCTCGCCGCGCGCTGGCACGACGCGGGCAAGGCACACGCGGTGTTCCAGGACGCCATCCGGCAAGACGCCCGCGCGAAGGCCGGCGAAGTCGGCCAGCGCCGAGACCTCGCCAAGGCGCCCGACGGGGCGTGGACCGGAAACGGCTACCCGACGCGGCCGGGCTTCCGCCACGAGCTCGCGAGCGTCCTCGCCTTATTCTCGCTGCTCCGCCGCGCGAACCCGCGGCACGCCGCGCTGCTCGGAGGCTGCGCGGAGCTCCTCGCCGCGCTGGGCGAGCCCCTGTCGGCGGCTCCGCCCGAGGACGCGATCGACGAGAGCCATCCGCTCGCGCGCGAGCTCGCCGGCCTCTCCGACGAGGAGCTCAACCTCGTCGCCTTCCTCGTCTGTGCGCACCACGGCAAGGTGCGCACAGCCTGGACGAGCACACCGCTCGACCAGAGAGCAGGCCACGGCGACATCCACGGCGTGCGCGACCGCGACGCGCTCGAGCCCTTCGCGCTCGCCGCCGCGCAGGGCGACGCTCAGGTGCCGTCGCTCACGCTGTCCCTCGAGCTCGCCGCGCTCGGCGTCGGGGCGCGCTACGGCGTGTCGTGGAGCGAGCGCGTCGCGGGGCTGCTCGAGGCGTGGGGCCCCTTCACGCTCGCCTACCTGGAGGCGCTGCTCCGCGCCGCCGATGTGCGCGCCTCGATGGATGCGACCTCATGAGCCTGCACCTGCATCACCTCGCCGGGTGCACGCCCGAGCCGATCGCCGGCTACCTCAAGGCGCTGGGCGTCCTGCGCGCCGTCGCCGGCCAGGCGGATCGGCGCGCGCGCGCCCGCTGGAACAACGGGCGCTTCGAGCTCGTCACATCGCTCGATCGCGATGGGCTGACGCGCTTCTTCCTCGAGGCGTACGCCCCATCGCCCATCATCGCGCCGTGGAACGGCGGCAGCGGCTTCTATCCCAAGGACACGAAGGACGGCATCGAGCCCCTCTCGTCGTCGCCGGCAGCCCGCTTTGCGCTCTACCGCGAGGCCATCGCTGCCGGGCGCAGCCTCGTGGCTGCGCGATCCGAGAGCCCGAAAGGCGACGAGAAGCTCGAGATGATCCGCGCCTGCCGGCGCACGTGGCCCGAGCCCATGCTCGCGTGGCTCGACGCCGCGGTGGTCCTGACGGGCGATGCCGCGCGGTACCCAGCGCTGCTCGGGACGGGCGGCAACGATGGCCGGCTCGATTTCACCAACAACCGCATGCAGCGCCTCGTCGAGCTGTTCTATCCGACGACCGGCGATGCGCGCCCCGGGGCACATCCGCTGCTCGCGGCGGCGCTCTTCGGCGAGCCGGCCCCGGGGCTCGAGCGGCGCGCCGTCGGGCAGTTCGTGCCGGGGAACGCCGGCGGGCCGAACCAGGCGTCGGGTTATGTGGGCGAATCCCTCGTAAATCCCTGGGATTTCGTCCTGCTGCTCGAAGGCGCGCTGCTCCTGCCGGTCGCGGCGGTGCGCAGGCTCGAGAGCGGCAACCTCGTGCAGGCGGCCGCCCCGTTCGCCGTGCGCGCGCGGGCCGGCGGCTACGCCAGCGCGTGCGCGGTCGACGAGGGCAACCAGCGCGGCGAGCAGTGGATGCCGCTCTGGGAGGGCGCGGCGACGCTGACCGAGGTGCGCGCGCTGTTCGCCGAAGGCCGGCTCGTCGCGAGCCCCGAGAAGCGGCAGGCGATCCACGCCATCGACGCGGCGCGCGCGGTCGCCGGCCTGGGCGTCGCCCGCGGCGTCCGCGAGTTTGTCCGGTTCGGCTACATCGAGCGCAACGGGCAGGCGAACCTCGCGGTGCCGCTCGGCCGATGGGCGGTCGAGGCGGACGATCGCGCCGGCGCCTCGTCGCGATCGCAGCTGCTCGACGAGATCGACCCCTGGGTCGAGGACCTGCGCAGACTGGGTCAGGGCGACAGCGCGCCTGCGGCGCTCGGCCGCGCGCTCCGCCGCGTCGAGGCGGCGATGCTCGCGGTGTGTCGCGACGGGTCGCCGGAGCGCTGGCAACGGCTGCTCCTCGGGCTGGCCGAGGCGGAGAGCGCGCTCGTCTCGCGGCCGAAGGTCGCGGCTTCAGCGCCCTGGCTCGGGCCGCTTCCGCCGCTGTCGCCCGAGTGGCTGCGAGCGGCCGACGACGGCTCTGCCGAGCTGCGCCTCGCTGCGGCCATCGCGTCGCAAGCAGGTCCGGCGGAGCGCGCCGGCGCGGACGAGCTCGGGCCGATCCGGGCTCACTGCCTCCCGCTGGATCCGCGCTCTGGCTTCCGCCGCCTCGCCTTCGGCGCCGACGGCCTCGTGCGCGACCCGCGCGTCGTCTGGGCCGGCCGCGATCTCGTCGACGATCTCGCGGCCGTGGCGCTGCGCCGCATGATCGAGGCCCCGCTCCACGGGGCGCGCGCTTTCCCCCTGCGCGGCCGCGCGTACGCGCACCTGGACGATGTCGCGCTGTTCCTGGACGGCGCGGTCGACGAGGCGCGTGTCGCCGGGCTGTCGCGCGCCTTGATGCCGGTCAACTGGAGGCGTGCGCCACGGCCTTCGCGCGCGCCGCGCCCCGAGCGCCCGTCGGCGCTGCACGGGCTCTTCCGGCTCGCGTACACGCCCGACGCGGTGAACGCCCGGCCTACTTCCGGCCGCGATGGCGCCGGCGACCTGCCCCCGCTGGAACCGCGCCTGGATCCGGCGCCGCTGCGCCTGCTCGTCGCGGGCCGCCTGCACGACGCAGGAGCGGCGGCGGTTCGCACGCTGACAGCGGCCGGCACCCGCCCGAAGCTGCGCCTCGTCGCGGGCTCCGCCGATCTCGCGCGACGCCTCGCCGCGACGCTCGCCATCCCTGTCGCGCCCGAGGATCTCGCATACCTCCTCGGCCTCGTCTGCAAGCCGGCGAGTCACGCGGTCGAGGACGCGCCGTCCATGCCGCCCCCCGCGGCACCTGCAACATCGGAGTGATCATGCCCATCGATCTCAGCGCCCTGCTCCCCGATCGCGCCCCGTACCCCTCTCGCCTTCTGCTCGAGCAGGAGCTTCGACCCGTGCAGGGGGTCCGCTTCCAGCCGACCGGCTTTCCGGACCTGGGCGCGAGCGTCTTCGAGGACCCCGTGAACGGCGGGCAAAGGCTGCTCGTCGAGAGCGCGCAGAGCATGGCCAACCGGCTCGAAGCGGTGTGCTGGGACCGGGCCGCGCAGGACCTGACCCCCGAGCTGAAGGGGCTCTCGTACGTACGCGTGGTCCGACCGGACAAAAGCTATCTCACGAGCTCGATCACGGAAGCGCACCGGCTCAACTCGCCATACATCCTGGAAAGCAAGGACAAGTCGTTCTTCAACCGGCTAAAGGACGAGACCGCTCCCCTCGCCGAGGGACCGATCGATCGCAGGAAGCTCGCGGCCATCGTGTTTCGCTACGACGCGAGCACGCTGCTTCACGGCCTCTTCCTCGCGAAGCCCGACCTCGTGGGCGGTCGGTTGCGCATCGAGCGCGCGCTGTCCTCGTTCATCGAGGCCGAGGACGTGCGCGTGGCCGCCTCCGGCGGCGTCAAGAACGACGCGGTTAACCCGAGCGGCGATACGGGCAAGGGCTTCGGCAACGTGCCGTTCCACCGCGACGAGTACACGGCAAAGCGCATCACCGCGTTCTTCAGCCTCGATCTGCACCAGATCCGCGGCTACGGCCTCGGCGCGGCCGCGGAGCGGCTGCTCACGTTGCTCGCGCTCTACAAGATCGCGGCGCTGCTGGAAGGCGACATGCGCCTGCGGACAGCGTGCGATCTCGCGCCCCAGGGGTCGCTGCGCGTAGTTCGCCCCGAGTCGTTCGTCGTGCCGCCCGCGGCCGCGCTGCGGGCGGAGCTGCCCTCGGCGATCGCGGCGTGCAAAGACCTCTTCGCGGGCGCCGGCGCTCCGACGACCGTCACGTTCTCTTCCTGATGCTGCGGCTAGCGATTCGGTTCCTGGCCGGTTCGTACCACGCGACCCCCTGGGGCCGGCACGTCAACGAGGGGGATATCGAGTGGCCGCCGAGCCCATGGCGCCTCTGCCGTGCGCTCCTCGCGACCGGCTTCGTCCGACTCGGCTGGACGACCGTGCCGCCGGAAGGCCGGTCATTGATAGAGCGGTTAGCGGCGTCGCCGCCCGTCTACCACCTCCCGCCTGCATCGACGGGCCATACGCGCCACTACATGCCCGTCCACAGGAACGCCACGGCGAAGGTGCTCGACGCGTTCGCGTTCGTCGGACGCGGCGACGGCGCCGTGCTCGGTGTTACCTGGGAGGTGGAGCCCGCAGCGGCGGAGCGAGCGCTCTTCGAGGCGCTCGCGGAGCACTTGAGTTACCTGGGTCGCGCCGAGTCGTGGGTTGCTGCCGAGGTCACGGACGTCCTGCCGCAGGAGCTGTCTCCGTGCCGCGCATCGGAGTGCGCCCCCGGGCCGGGCTACGAGCGCGTCTCGCTGCTCGCGCCGATGGACGCGGTGGAGTACGCAGCCTTCCGAAGGGAGCGCGTGGGCGGAGCGCGCGCGACCGAGCAGGAAGAGCCCGCGCGGCGAGGCGCGAGGGCGCCGAAGAAGAGCGCGGCCTCGAAGGAGGCCGCGAAGCTCGACGCCATCTACCCCGCGGACCTCCTCGCTGCGCTGCTCAAGGACACCAGCGATCTCCAGCGGGACGGGTGGAGTCAGCCGCCCGGCAGCCGGTGGCTGTCGTACTGGCGCGGCCGCGACGCCCTGGCGAAGGTGCCTGTCCGGGCGACACGCGCTGCCAATCGCCGCGAGAAGCGGGAGGATACAGCGCTGCTCGCGCTCGCGTCCAACACCGCGCGGGGTGAGGTTCTGCCGCGCCTCGTCGACGGCCTGCTCCGCATGGAGGTGCTCCACGCGGCACTCATTCGCCACTCGGACCGCGGCGACGGCCTCGGGCCTTCTCCTTGCCTGACCGGCAAGGATTCCCATGCAGAGCCGCTCAAGGGACATGGACACGCGTGGCTCCTGCCAGCATCGCTCGGTCGCGCGGACCACATCGATCACGTGCTCGTGCATGTAGCGATGACGCTGGACGAGCGCGCGCGCGAAGCGCTCTCCCGCGTGCGAAAGTTCTACACGAAGGAGATGTGCACGTTCGTCACGCTGGTGGGCGTCGGCACCCGAGAGGACTTCGAGCAGGCGGTGCCGTATGTCAGGGCCGCCAGGGTCTGGACGAGCGTGCTGCCCTTCGTGCCTCCGCGGCACCTGAAGAGGCAGGGAGCGAACTCGCTGGAGGGTCAGATCCAGGCGGAGCTCGCATCCCGCAATCTGCCGCCCGCGGAGCGGATCGAGGTGGAGCTCGATGGAGGCGACTACTGCGCCGCGCGCGATTTCTGGGACCTCTGGGACCGACGGCACCCGGGTGAGGTCCGCGTCGCGGCCGCGGCGCCCGAGGAGGGTGCGCCTCGAGTGGAGGAGCGCCTGGCGACGCGCTGGCGCCATTTCCGCAACGTGCGCCTCTTCAAGCCCGAGCAGCGCCCGCCCGTCGCCACGAGCCTCGGCCTGCGCATCACCTTTCGCGAGCCCGTCCGCGGCCCGATCGCCCTCGGCTACGCCTCGCACTTCGGCCTCGGCACCATGGCCCCGGCCCCCTGATCCGCGCCCCCCAGATCTCCTTCATCCCCTCCCCCCGCCGCCGTATCCTCCTCGCTGGAGGCCCCATGCCGACCGCGACGAGACCCCAGAACGCCACGCTCACCGGCGCGCTCCCGCTCGACCGCCCCACGGCGGACCGGCCGCACCGCCTCTACGTGGCCACCACGAACCACTGCAACCGCGCCTGCCCCTGGTGCTGCACCTGCTCGTCGCCCCGCGGCCGGACCTTCCTCGCCCTCGACCGCTACCGCGAGAGCTTCCCGGCCGAGGGCGCCTTCGAGGTGCAGCTCGAGGGCGGCGAGCCCACCATCCACCCGCACTTCGACGAGATGGTGCGCCTCGCCCGCGCCGAGCCCCGCTGCGCGCGCGTCGTCGTCGTCACCAACGGCGTCGAGATCCCGCGCGACCCGGCCGGGCTCGACGCCTGGCTCCAGAAGCTCGGCGAGCCCACCACCCTCAAGCTCTCGATCAACCACCACCTGCTCGAGCACGACAGCGGCCTCCTCCCCCTCGCGCGCGCCATTCGCGATCGGCTCGCCGCGCTCGGCGGCGACCGCCAGCTCGTCCTCAACGTCCGGCTGCGCAAGACCGAGGCCGACGGCGACGCGTGGGTCGTGGAGGCGGTGCGCGACGCGGGGCTCCTCGCGCTCGCCAACGTGTTCCACCTCCAGCGCTACGGCTTCGCGCAGAAGCGCGAGGACTGGGACGAGCCGTTCCTCGTCGGCACCCATTTCACGATGCTCAACCCGGACGGCCGCGCCTTCGGGCCCGACCTCGTGGCGCGCTCCGACGCCATGCGGAGCCTGCCGTGAGCGCGCGCCCCTTCCGCGACGGATGGCGCCGCCTGAAGAGCCGCGCCTTCGACCTGACCGGCAACAGCACCGCCGGCGAGACGGTGCGCTTCGACCTGTGGGGCCGGCCGGTCGAGATCTACCGCAACGCGAACTTCTCCATCTACAGCCGGCAGCCCTGCAATGCGAAATGCCACTTCTGCGTCGAGGAGCTCAGGCCGGCGTCGCGCGGGCGGAGCCTCTCGCTGCAGAAGACCGTCGAGGAGGACGACGCTCGCTATTTCGACGCCATGGCCGAGTCCCTCGACGCGCTGAGGCCGCTCGATCCGACGGTATCCATCACCGGCGGCGAGCCGAGCCACGATCCGCGGCTGCCCCGCATCCTCGCCCTCGGGCAGGCCCGCCGAGGGCGCAAGCGGACGCTCACCACGAACGGCTCGGGGCTGCTCCAGCGGCGCGACGGAAAGCGGTTGATCGACTGGATCGTCGACACCGGCGTGCAGCACCTCAACATCAGCCGCGCCCACCCCGATCACGACACGAACGCCAGGCTGATGGTCATGAAAGACGGCCTGAGCGTCGATGAGCTGCGCAGCGTCGTCTCGGCGGCAGCGGCGGGCGGCACCCGGGTGCGCCTCTCCTGCGTGCTCCTCTCGGGGCAGATCGACTCGGTCGATGCCATTGTGGCCTATCTGCGGTTCGCCCGGTCCCTCGGCGTGGACAACGTGATCTTCCGGCAGCTGATGAAGACCGACCCGACCGCGGTGGTCGAGAACCACGTCGTGAAATACAGCGATCGCAGCCGCGTCCAGCTCGAGCCGATCCTCGACGCGCTCAGCGCCGACGCGCGGTTCTCGTTCGAGCGGCAGATCGTGGGCTATTACTACTATGTCGAGGTGTTCCGCTTCGAGGACATCGATGTGGTCTTCGAGGAGGCCGACCTCGCCCAGCTCGAGGAGACGAAGCGCTCGGGCCCGGGCATCGTCCACGAGCTCATCTTCCACCCGAACGCGCGGCTCGCGTCCACCTGGCAGCCCTGGGACGGCATCCTGGGCCCGCCCCCGGCGGCGCGCGCGTCCCTCGACCCGTCATGACGCCGCCCGTCATCCCCGTTCCGTACATCGGCCGGAACCTGCTCTTCCTCGAGGAGGTGCTGGACGAGCTCGACGCGCGCGGCGTCACAGGCCCTCTCCTGTTCCGCGCGAGCGAGGCGGACAAGCTGGCTCGCCTCCTCGAGCACGGCACCGACCGCGCCGGATATCCGGGAGAGCGGCCGTGGACCGACGGCCCGGAACAGGGGCGCCCGATCCGGCACGAGGACGTGATCTTCGCGACCACCGCCGAGGAGATCCGGCGCGGAGAGCGGGAGCCGGAGCGGTCCACGTCGCTCAAGAAATTCGCCGCGATCGAGCGACCGCTGTTCGTCGCACACGACGCCCGCTGCTTCGTCAAGCTGTGCGACCGGCAGTACGAATACCGCGATCCGGCGCGGAAGCAGGCGGCGCTCCTCGCGCTGTTCCCGGTGACGCGGGTCGAGCCCATCCAGGGCTGGTTCTCCGAGGAAGACGGCCTCGCGTACCGCGCGCTGGTGCGCTCGCTCCGGGGCGGCGCGATGGTCGAGGTGGGCTCCTGGAAGGGGCTCTCCACGGCGTACGTCGGGCGGCTCGCGGCGAGGAACGGCGTTGCGCTCCATTGCGTCGACACGTGGGACGGCTCCAGCGATGCCTACGACGCGCGGTATCGCGCCCTCCTGGCCGCGGAGGACGTGCCGGGCGCGTTCCGGGCGAACATGGAGGCGCTCGGGATAAGGCCCCACGTCCTCCGGATGCCGTCCACGGACGCGGCGGCGCGCTTCGCCGACGCGAGCCTGGATCTCGTGTTTCTCGACGGCTCGCACGATCGCGCGGCCGTGCTCGCCGATCTCGAGGCCTGGTGGCCGAAGCTCAAGCCCGGCGGCGTCGTCGGTGGCCACGATCACAACGAGGAGCACGCGGGCGTCGTGGACGCGACAGCCCACTTCATGTCCGTGGCCAGGCGGCCGATCGAGCGCGGCGCCGGGTCGGTGTGGTGGGCGCGGCGATGAGGGCGCCGGAGACGAGCAAGCGCCTCTTCGTCGCGACCGGGGCCTATTCGTGCGGCAAGACCACGACGCTCCGCCACCTCGCGACCACGCGGGGCTACCGCGTGCACGGCGAGGCGCACCGGCGCGTGCTCGACGAGCTCGGGGCGCGCACCCACGGGCATCCGCCCGACGCGCCGTTTCGCCCGATCGACGCGCCGGACCACGTCTGTCCCCTGTGCCGCAAGCGGGAGTTCGCCGCGCGGGTGCTGGAGACGCAAAAGGCGATCGAGGCGGAGGCGAGGGATGGGGACTGGCTGGAGCGCGGGTATCTCGATCCGGTCGAGTACTACCTGCGCACGAGCGGAGAGACGGCGTATCCCTGGCCGCCCGGCGAGCCCGCGTTCGAGCGCTATGCGCTTGTGTTCGTGTTCGCCGTGATGCCGGCGCTGCAGGCGCCGCGCTGGGGCAGGAGCAGCGAGGCGCGGGCCGCCGAGGCGGAGCGGATCAACCAGCGGCTCGGCGCGCTGTACCGCGCGGCCGGCTTCGAGGTGGTCGACGTCGGCCCGGGCACCGTGGAAGAGCGGGCGGAGCTCCTGGCGGCGCGGCGCGAGGCGCTCGAGGTGGACCGTCGCGGCGTGTGAGGGCGGCGGCGCGCGGGGCGCGCGTGCTATCCTGCGTGAGCGCCCATGGTTGCCGCCGTGCACATGCCGTTTCCGTCCCCGACCGCTCCCGCGGGTGAGCAGCGGTTCGTGCTCCACGGGGTCCCCTGGCAGACCTACGTGAGGCTGCGGGACGAGCTGGACAGGCCTGGCCTGCGGATGACCTTCTGTGAGGGAACGCTGGAGCTGATGAGCCCGTCCATCGATCACGAATTGGCGAAGACGCTCATCGCCCGCCTGATCGAGCTCTTCGCGCTGGAGCGGGATGTGCCGCTCTACGGCTACGGCTCGGCCACGTTCCGCCGCGAGGCCAAGGCACGCGGCCTCGAGCCCGACGAGTGTTACTGCGTCGGCGAGCCGATCAAGGAGTTCCCCGATATCGCAATCGAGGTCGCGCTGACGAGCGGCGGAATCGACAAGCTGTCTGTCTACAGCGGTCTCGGCGTCCGCGAGGTCTGGTTCTGGGAGAACGACGCCTTCCACCTCCACGCGCTGCGCGGCGAGGCGTACGAGGCCATCGCGGCCAGCGAGCTGCTCCCGGATCTGGACCTCGTCGCGCTCGCGCGCTTCGTCCGCTGGCCGGACCAGCACGCGGCGGTCAAGGCGTTCCGCGGCTGGCTGCGGAACGCCGGCTGAGCCCGCTCGGGCGACGGCGCCCGACGCTCACCCGTCGGCGAACTCTTGAGAGAGCCGCACGTCCTTGAGCTCCGCGCCGAGCAGCTCGATCGCGGCCGTGACGAGGGGGTGGTCGGCCACGGCACGCCGGGCGGCCTCGACGCGCGCCTTGCGCTCGGCCGTCTCGACCTGCGCGAGCGACGGGCCGGCGCTGCCGCGGGTGACCGTCTCGAAAACGAGCTCGGCGGGGCCGCCGAAATGGGCATGCAGCACCCGGGCGAGCATGTCGCGGGCCGCCGGCTCGGTGGCCTGGCCCGACAGGAACGAGTTCGCCTCGTAGCCGAGGACGACGCGCGTCGGCGAGAGCTCCAGCACGGCCGCGTGCTCGAGCACCGAGGCGAGCGCCGGCCGCTGCGCCCGGACCGCGGTGATCACCGCGCGCCAGGTGGCGAGGTCGCTGGCGCTCATCGCCGGGGGCGGCGCGCTGCTCGTCCTTGACACCGGGCCCGACGGCGCGGGGGCCGCCGGGGCGCTCTGCGGAACGGAGTACAGCGCGCCGCGCGGCGACGGAGGCGGGGCGCTGTCGGGGCGGTACGCCGGCGCGGCCGCGCCGTTCGCGTACGGCGCCTTCGCGAACGCCGGCGCGGCCGCGCCCGCGAACGCCGGCGCGGCGCTGCCCGCGAAGGACGCCGCCGCGCCGTTCACGCCCGGCGCGCCGTTCACGAGGGAGACGACGTTCGCCGCCGCGCCGTTCGCCGCAACGCCGCCGCTCGGGCGCGCCACCACGCCCGCCGCCGGCGCGCCATAGGCAGCAGCCACCGCGCCGCCCGCAGCCACCGCGCCGCTCGCCCTCGCCACCCCGCCCCCGCCCGGCGCGCCGCTCGCGAACGCGACGCCGTTCGCCGCTGCGCCGTTCGCCCTCGCCGGTGGGCCGTACGCCGCCGCGCCGTTCGCCGGCGCACCGTTCGCCGCCGCGCCGTTCACCGCCGCGCCGTTCACCGCCGCGCCGCTCGCCGCCGCGCCGTTCGCCCTCGCCGCCCCGCTCGCCGCCCCGCCGTACGCCGGCGCCGCGCCCGCACCGCGCGCCTCCGCCCGCGCGTCCTCCGGCGCAGCCTCCGCCGCGCCGCGCCGGGGCGCAGCCGCGCCGCCGGACGGCACGCCGGGCCGCTGCGGCGCGCGCTCCGGCGCACCGCCGCCGCCGCCGCCGCCTCCGCCGTTGCCACCGCCGTTCAGGCGCCGCTCGAGATCGCCGAGGCGGCGCAGCAGCTCGTCGATCGGCAAGAGCGGCGGCCGCCTCGCGAGCCGCACGAGCGCCATCTCCAGCGAGGCCCGCGGCTGGCCGCTCCGGACGATGTCGTCGAACGCGCGCGAGAAGCCCTGGTGCAGCCGCGTGAGATCGTCCGCGTCCGCGCGCGCCGCGAGCGCCCGCGCGTCGGCGACCTCCTCGTCGGCCAGATCGAGCAGCGGCGCCGGATCGTCACAGACCTTCGCCACCACGAGATCGCGCAGGTGCGCGAGGAAGTCGCGGGCCACGTGCGGCAGGTCGTACCCCTCCTGCGCGAGCTCGCCGACGATGCGCACGCACGCCGCAGGATCGCCGTCCACGAGCGCCTCCGCGAGCCGGTGCAGCACCACGCGATCGGCGACGCCGAGCACCTTCGCCACGCCCTCGGCCGTGATGCGATCGCCGCTCGTCCCCACCCACGCGATCACCTGGTCGAGCAGGCTCATCGCGTCGCGCATGCTCCCCGCCGCCTCCCGCGCGAGCGCGCTGAGCGCCGGATCGTCGGCGGGGATCTTCTCCTGATCGAGCACCCAGCGGAGCCGCGCCGCGATCTGCTGCGCCCCGATGAGCTTGAAGTCGTAGCGCTGGCACCGGCTCAGGATTGTGACCGGGACCTTGTGCACCTCCGTCGTCGCGAAGATGAACTTCACGTGCGGCGGCGGCTCCTCCAGCGTCTTCAGGAACGCGTTCCACGCCGCGTTCGAGAGCATGTGGACCTCGTCCACGATGAAGATCTTGAACCGGTCGCGCGCCGGCCGGTACGGCAGGCTCTCCTGGAGCTTGCGCACCTCGTCGACGCCGTTGTAGCTCGCGCCGTCGATCTCCTGGACGTCGACGTCCGCGCCGACGGTGATCTCGGCGCACGCCGGGCACGCCTGGCACGGCTTCGCCGTGGGGCCGTGCACGCAGTTCAGCGCCTTGGCGAGGATGCGCGCGCTCGTCGTCTTGCCGACCCCGCGGACGCCCGTGAACAGGAAGGCGTGCGCGACGCGATCCCGCGCGATGGCGTTGGCGAGCGTCGTGGATACGTGCTCCTGGCCGACGAGATCCTCGAAGGACTGCGGGCGCCATTTCCGCGCGAGGACGACGTAGCTCATACGCTGCTCGACTAGCACCTTCTCGCGGGCGCGTCGCCGCAGCTGTGACCGGCACGGACGGCGCCCCGCATTCCGGTCAGTTTGCCAGAGTTGCCGCTCGAAACGCACCCCCGCTCCGCCAGGGCCGGGGCGGCCGACGCGCGCCGGGGAGTCGCCGGGGAGTCGCCGAGGAGTCCCTGGAGAGGCGGAAGCGCCCGCTCGCGGCGAGACGGACCGGACCGGGCAGGGCCGGCCGGGCTCTCCGCGTCCCCTTCCCGGTTGCGGCGCGGCGCGGTTCACGGCATAGACCGCCGTCTGACCATGCAATTTCGCGGCGGAATGAATGAGCTGGTTCGCCAGGCGGCGCGCATGCAGCGCAAGATCGACCAGGTGAAGGGCGAGCTGAAGGACCGCGAGGTGAGCGCGACCGCCGCCGGCGACAAGGTCACCGTCGTGGTCTCCTGCGAGGGAAAGGTGCGCAGGATCGACGTCGACCCCGCCTTCCTCGCCAGCGAGGGCCTCGAGATGGCGCTCGACGCCATCGTCGCCGCGTCGAACTCGGCGCTCGAGACGGCCGACAAGCTCGTCGAGAGCGAGATCGCCAAGGTGACCGGCGGCGTGAAGCTCCCCGGCATGCACACTTGATCGCGTTGCGTCCCCCGGCCTCGCTCCCCGGCTCCTCGAAGCTCCCGAACGGCGGCCCCGCCGGCTTCCGCAGCGCGCCCGGCGGCCTGCCCGGCCGGCTGTCGCGCGTCGCCCAGCTGCTCGCCCGCCTGCCGGGCGTCGGCGAGAAGACGGCGCAGCGCTTCGCCCTCTTCCTCGTGACCGCCGGCGAGGACACCGCGCGCGACCTCGGCAGCGAGCTCGCGGAGCTCTGCGACCACATCCGGCCGTGCACCCGGTGCGGCCACATCGCCGAGCTCGACGACGACGGCCGGGCGCTCTGCGCCATCTGCCAGGACTCGCGGCGCGACGGCGCCCTCCTCTGCGTCGTCGCGCGCGTCCAGGACCTGCTCGCGATCGAGCGGAGCGGGGCGATGCGCGGGCGCTACTTCGTGCTCGGCCGGCTCCTCTCGCCGCTCGAGGGCGTCGGGGCCGAGGAGCTGCCCCTCGAGGCGCTCCGGGCGCGCGTGCGCGACCCCGAGCAGCCGGTGCGGGAGGTGCTCGTCGCCACCCCGCCCTCGGTCGACGGGGAGGCGACCGCGCTGCTCCTCGCGCGCGAGCTCGGCGCCATGGGGATCCAGGTCACGCGGATTGCCAGCGGCGTACCGCACGGGGGAGATCTGGAGTTCGCCGACCAGGTGACGCTGGGGCGAGCCATCGAAGGCCGGAAGAGCTTCGGCTAGCGAACACCGCGCAGCTCGGCCCCCGACCCACGCGAGCGAGGGCCGGGGCCGGCGGGCCTTCCGCACGCCGGGGCGCTCCACGATTCAGAGGTCGACATGTCCAAAACCGCAATCACATCCGACCGGGCACCGCGCGCCATCGGGCCCTACTCGCAGGCCGTCAGGGCCGGCGACCTCGTGTTCTGCAGCGGCCAGATCCCGATCGATCCCGCGACGGGCGAGCTCGTCGGAGGGGGGATCGAGGCGCAGACGGCCCAGGTGATCAAGAACCTGACCGAGGTGCTGTCCGCGGCCGGCGCGGGCTGGGACGACGTGGTGAAGACCACGATCTACCTGACGAACCTCGCCGATTTCGCCGTCGTCAACCAGGTGTACGGGGCGGCCGTCGGCGGCGCGCCGCCCGCACGGGCGACGGTGCAGGTGGCGGCGCTGCCCAAGGGCGCCGCCGTCGAGATCGAAGCTGTTGCCCATCTATCGCGATAATCGGGGAGCCGCGGCCGCGGCCCCCATCTCCAAAATGTCCCCGGGAGCCTCGACATGAGCACAAAGAACGAGAGCGAGAGCACGGAGCGGACCGCCAGCGCAGTTCCCGAACCTGCGCACGAGGGCGCCCCCGATGCAGAGAGCGGAGACAAGCCGCGCGCGCGCAGGGTCGTCCGCTCGGCGAGCACGGCGGCCTCCGCGAAGCGGGCCGACGAGCCGTCCGAGGGCGCCTCGGCGCAGCCCGCCGGCGAGGCGCCGCGCCCCTCGGCGAAGGCCGCCGCAAAGGAGCCGCAGGGCTCGCTGCTGGACGTGATCGCGCCCCGCAAGCGGCCGGCGCTGGCGGACGCGCCGCCGCCGGCCACGACGCCGCCCACGACGCCACCCACGACAGAAGACGCCGCGCCGCCGCCCACGGCCGCGCCGCGCGTCGTGCGCGACTACCGCGCGCCCAGGCCCGAGCGAGCCGCCGCGCCCTCCGGCGCGCCGCGGTTCGACCGGGGGCCGAGGCCCGACCGCGGCCCGCGCCCCGACCGGGGGCCGAGGCCCGACCGCGGCCCGCGCCCCGACCGGGGACCGCGGCCCGACCGCGGCCCCAGGCCGGAGCAGGGACCCGGCGCGGCGCAGGGGGCCGGCGGGGAGCAGGGCGCGAGGCCCGACCGGGGGCCCAGGTTCGACCGGGGGCCGAGGCCCGACCGCGGCCCGAGGCCCGACCGCGGCCCGCGCCCCGACCGCGGCCCGCGCCCCGACCGGGGGCCGAGGCCCGACCGCGGGCTGTCGGCGCGGCCGGTCGCGGAAGGCGGACGGACGGGCGGCGGGGACGCGCGGCCCTCGGGCGCCGAGGGACGAGCGCCCGCGGCGGCGAAGCAGCAGCAGAGCGACCGGATGGTGACCGTGGTCGGCCAGGGCGCCGCCGCGACGGTGGTGACGGGCAAGGGCGGCCGGCCGCAGGGCCCGGCCAAGCCGGCGCACCTCCTGTTCGCGCTGCCGGCGGCCAAGGCGAAGCAGGTCGCGGCGGCGGACAAGCCGGCGCTCACGGCGCGCGAGGCGCTCGCCGCGAAGGCGAAGGCGAAGCAGGCGACATCGGCCGCGAAGAGCAAGGCCGACGGCGGGGCGCGGCCCGAGGGCAGCGCGGGCGCCGAGGCGGCCAAGGTCGAGTTCGACGCCGAGGTGCTCGCGGCGGGCTGGGACCGGGCGATCGAGGCGCTGCGGTCGGCGGGCGACGCCGCGCCGGCGCTCGTCGACGCCTGGCTCGGCGCCTCCAACGCGGAGGCGATCGCGGCGGCCGCCGAGTCGGAGGAGGCCTCCGGCGCGGCGCGGAAGGCGGCGCGGCGCGCGCTCAACGTGATGAAGTCGCGCGGGGCGGCGATCCCGACGCGGCCGCGCGTGGTGCGGCTCGCCGAGGAGCGCGCCGAGGTGGTCGAGGCGACGCTGATCCCGCCGGACTCGAGCGGCACCGAGGCGATCGCGATCACGAGCCGCGACACCAGCGGCCGCTACCGGATCGCGGAGGTGATCGTGCGCGAGGGGGTCGGCGTGGTGCACGCCGGCGCGGGGTGGCTCAGCGGCTCGCAGCTCAAGGAGGGCCGGGCGCGCGCGCAGGACAACCTGGGCACGGCGCCCGTGCCCGTCTCGCTGGAGTGGGCCCGCCACCGGATCGCGCTCGCGAAGCGGCAGAACGCCGCGTCGGGGCAGGTCCTGCCGCTCGGGCTGGAGGGGTGTCGCGATCTCGTCGAGCCCGCGCCCGAGGCCGAGCCGCGGCACCCGGTGGCCGACCTCGAGGAGAGCCTGACGGACGAGCAGGTGGCGTCGCACATCGCCGGCTCCGCCTCGCTGCACGACGAGCCGGAGTTCCGGCACTGGCTGCCCGCGCGGCAGGCGCTCGACGAGCTCCTGCAGAAGGTCGGCCAGCGGCTCGGGACCGCCGGGATGCGCGATCCCGCGCTGGTGAACACGGCGCTGCGGGAGGAGCTCGAGCTCGCGACCGACCGGTTCTTCTCGCCCGAGGTGCGCGGGCAGCTCGCGACGCGCATCCGGAGCAGCGCGGTCTCGCTGCGCGCGCGCAAGGGCGACGCGGCGGCCACCGCCGCCCTCGCCGTGGCGCGCGCCATCAAGGAGGCGGGGCTGATCACCTCGCCGCCGCGCGAGATCCCCTTCCTGGCGGCGTTCTTCCAGAAGGCGCTCGGCGTGCTCGCGCAGCAGGGCGGCGGGCAGCTGCGGGTGCCGGTCCCGGCGGGCGCGGCCGCGCCGGCCGGGGGCGGCGAGGCGCCTGCCGAGGGCGCGGGCGGCGAGGCGCCGAGCGGCGAGGGCGCCGAGGCGCAGCAGGCGGCCGGCGGGTGATCGAGGGCGCCGGCGACGCCGGCGCGTGATCGAGGGCGCCGGCGACACCGGCGCGCTCGACACAAAGAACCGAGAGGCGAGCCCGGATCCTTCCGGCGCTCGCCTCTCGGCTTTTGTCCTGGCGGAGCTACTTCACGTCGATGGTGATGTCGCCGTTCTCGGTGAAGAGCTCGAGGAGGCCGCCGTCGCCGTCGCCCATCGTGTACGACGTCGCGCTGCCCTCCCCGGCGGTCGCCCACGTCGAGGGGATGCCCTGCTCCACGACGTCGCCGTTGAGCGTCTGCGCGGTCATCGTCCCGTCGACCCCCGCCGGTACCGAGAGCTCGATCGCGCCGTTGCCGGAGGAGATCGCGCCGTCCGAGCTGCTCCACGCGTCGAGGTCGACGAAGACGCTGCCGTTCTTGGTGGCCACGTCGATCGCGCCGCGCGCGCCGACCAGGTCGATGCTGCCGTTGTTGCTCACGATGGTCGTGCCGCGGGACGGGACGCGGTCGAGGTCGACGTCGACGCTGCCGTTGTCCTGCTCGATGCGGAGCCCGCCGTCGAAGTCGTTCGGCAGGACGACCTCGATGTCGGCGCCGAGGTACCCCGAGGCGTTGCGCCTGGTACCGGTCGTGATGACGATGTCGCGGTCGGTCTTCGCGACGAGATCGAGGTCCTCCTCGATCTCCTGCACCGCGAGCTGGTTCTCGTCCTTCTTGCGCATCGTGAACGGGGAGAAGGTGACCACGACGTCGCTCACGTCCCCGGTGCGGACCTCGACGTCGCCGTTGTCGCTCACGATGCGGATGCTCTGGGTCGGGAGGTACTCGACGCGCACGCTCTCGTCGTTGCCTTCGTAGCGCACGAGGGTCTCGGCGGTGATGACACACCCGGCCGTCGCTGCGGCAGAGGCCGCGCAGATCAAGAAGCAGGCGATTCGAAGCGAGCGATTCATCATGGATTCCTCTCGAGCAAATTGTACGGCGGGCGAGGGCCGAGCCCCGTCCGGCCGCGCACGGAGCGCGCTGGCCCGCTTCTTGGACGTGGTCCCCGAGCGGCACATCCTGGATCGCAAGATTTCGACGCGGTCCGGCCGGCCGCCGCGGCTCAGGGCGCCTCCCACGGGAGAGGCGCTTCACCGAGACCGACCTTCTTGCGGAATGCGGCGTGCAGCGCCCGGGTCTTCGGCCCGGGGACGCCCGCGCCGATCGCGTGCCCGTCCACGCGCACGACCGGGACGATCTCGCGGAGGCTCGAGGTGATGAACGCCTCCTCGGCAGCGAGGAGGCGGGCCATCGTGACCGGCTCGCAGCACACGGGGATGCCGAGCTCGCCCGCGACGTCGATGACGTTGGCCCGGGTGATGCCGACGAGGATCCCGGCCTCCCTGGGCGGCGTGATCAAGAGGTGCCCCGCGTCCTCCGCGCCCTCGTGCGCGGGCGGCCGCCGCTCCACCAGGAAAACGTTGGACGTCGTGCCCTCGACGACGTGGCCGGACGGGTCGAGGATCAGCGCCTCGTGGGCCCCGGCGGCCCGCGCCTGGCGCAGGGCGAGGAGGCTCTCGAGGTAGTTCGAGACCTTGGCGCCCGGCGCCGCGTCGCCGGCCCGCTGGGTGGGGGTCGTGATGGCCGAGATCCCGTCGCGGTAGAGCGCGCCCGGCAGCGGCTTGAGCGGCTCGACGACGATGACGCGGAGGGGCGCGCCCGCGAGCGCGGGATCGAGCCCGAGCGGGCCGCTGCCGCGGGTGAGCATCACGCGGACGTAGCTCTCGAGCGGCGCGGCTGCGCCCGCGGCGCCAGCCGGGCCCGCGGCGCCCGCCGAGCCCGCCGTCGCTCCGGCGCCCTCCGCCGCGGTCGCGGCCCGGAGCAGCGCGCGCACCTCGCGGCCGAGCTCGTCGCGGGGGATCGGCAGCGCGATCGCGATCCGCTCGGCCGAGCGCTCCAGGCGGGCGAGGTGCTCCTCCAGCGCGAACGGCTCGCCGCCGTAGGTGCGGATGGTCTCGAAGACGCTGTCGCCGTAGAGGAAGCCGCGGTCGTAGACCGAGACCTTGGCCTCCTCCGGCCGATGGATGACACCGTCGATGCTGACGAGCCGCGTCACACGGCGAGATTACGTCACTTCTTGAGCTGCGCCAGGAGCTCCTTCGCCGGGGCGAAGTCCTTCTCGTTGTCGAGGGCGCGCTCCAGCATCTGGATCGCCTTCTTGTCGTCGTTCTGACGGTGGCTGATCACGCCGAGGTAATAGAAGACCTCGCCCTTGCTGATCGGCGCGCCCTCGTCGAGCTTCTGGAGGAGCAGCGCGCGGAAGGTCTTCTGCGCGCGGTCGATGTGCGCCGCCTTCGCCGCGTCGTCGCCCGACTCCGACAGCTCCAGCGCCAGCACGCCGAGGTCGCGGAGGATGGCGATCGAGCCCGGGTCGATCTTGAACGCGGTGTCGAGCTCGGCGAGCGCGCGCTCCCGCTGCCCCTCGGCCAGGTAGGCCTTGGCGAGGCGGTGGTGGATCGCGGCGAGATCCTTCGAGCGGCGGCCGCCGTAGGACTCGACGATCTGCTGGAGCGCCTCGGCGGCCTTCTGGCCGCGGCCCGAGGCGCTGTACGCGTCGCACAGCGCGAGCAGGAGCTCGCGATCGCCCGGCACGAGCTCCGTGGCCTTGACGAGGAGGTCCGCGGCGCGGCCGGGGTCGTTCCGCTTCGTCAGGTGGATGCCCGCCGCCTTGCGGTAGAGCGCCACCTTCTCGGCCGGCTGCGCCGCCGTCTCCGCGTCGCCGGTGATGAGATCGGCGAGCTCGGTGAAGGCCTGCTGCTTCTCGTAGAGGGCGAGCAGCTGCTTGCGGATGTCCTGCGCCGACGCGTCCGCCGCGAGGCCCCGCTCGAGCACGCGCCGGACCGCGCCCTCGTCGCCGAGGGACCGGTGCAGATCCGCGAGCCGGAGCGACGTGCTCACCGCCTCGGGGCCGCTCGCGTCCTCGAGGATCACCTCGAGCCGCTGCGCCGCCTCGGCCTTCTCCCCGCGCTGCTCGTGCAGGCGGGCCAGCGCGAGGAGCGCGCCGGGGTGGCGCGGCTCGCGCTCGAGGACCGCGCGGTAGGTCTCGATCGCCCGGGCCGTGTCGTTCAGCCGGGTCTCGTAGACCTCGCCGAGGCGGACGCTGTACGAGAGCTCCGCCGCGACGTCGCCGCGGTCCTTCGCGCGCTCGATCTGCGTGACGAACAGATCCGACAGCTCCTGATCGCGGCCGGTCTTCTCGAGCAGCTGCGCGAGCAGGACCGTCGCCTTCTCGTTGTCGGGCTGCTCGTCGAGGACCGCGCGCAGGTGCTCGGTCGCCTCGCTCACCGCGTCGAGCCGCGAGAGGCAGATCTCCGCGCTCTCGAGCCGCAGCGCCGAGCGGGCCTCGGGGGACTCGGCCAGGTCGGTGAGCCGCTCGAGGAGCGAGAGCAGCTCCTTGTGCTTGCCGGCCTTCGCGTAGAGCTCGCGCAGCGCGGTCGCGGCGCGCGCGTCGCCCGGGTCGGCCTCGAACAGCGTCTCGTAGAGCTCGATCGCCGCGGCGTCGTCGCCGAGCTTCTCGCGCGCGACCGCCGCGGCGGCGTGCCGCGCGTCGCGGATGCGATCGGCCTCGGCGTAGAGCTCGGACTGGCGCACGAGCAGCCGGAAGACCTCCTTGTGGTCGCCCGCCTCCTCGCGCACCTTCGTGAGCTCGGCCAGCGCCCAGGTGTCGCCCTCGTCCGCGGCGATCATCTCGCGCAGGATCGCCTCGACGAGCTCCCGGTCGGCGAGCGCGCGCTCGGCCAGCTCCTTCGCCTCGCGGCGGAGCTCGGCCGCGGTCCCCTCCATGCCGTCGAGGGCCGCGATCCGGCGGAGCGTGCCGATGAGGTCGCGCTCGCGCCCGGGGGCCCGCTGCAGCTCCTCGATCGACCGCAGGATGTGCTCGCTCGTGGGATCGTGCGTGAGCGCCGCCTCGTACGCCGCCTCGGCGGCCTTCGGGTCGCCCACCTTGTTCTTCTGCCACTCGGCGATGCGCATCCAGAGGTCGCGCGCCGTGTCGCCGTCGAGGTCGGCCCCGGCCCGCACCGCCCGCTCCAGCGCGGCCGCGGCGCTCGCCCAGCCGCCCGTCAGCGGGGCGAGGCGCTCGATCTCGCCGAGCACGTCGGGGTCCGACGGGTCGTCGGCGAGCGCCTTCTCGAGGGTCTCGAGCGCCGCCCGCGGGTCGTTCGAGCGCACCTCGAGCACCTTGGCGAGGTCGAGGCGCATCCGGATCCGCTCCACGCCGGTCGGCGCGAAGCGGATGCGCTTCTCGTAGAGGCGCGCCAGCGCGGCGTTGTCGCCCCGCGTGCGGTAGACGCCCTCGAGCGCCTCGGCCGCCTCGTCGAACAGCGCCGGGTCCTCGGTGAGCGCCTCGATCGCGGCGCTCGCCCGCTCGTGATCGACCGCGCGATCGAGCGCCTGCCGCAGGGTGTTCAGGCCCTGGGCCTTGTCGCCGAACGACTCGATCTGGATCACCGCGAGCCGGTAGAAGAGATCCGCCTGGTCGCGATCGCCGCTCGTCACCGCGACGCGCCGCTCGAGCACGTCCGCGAGCGCCTTCTCGTCGCCGAGGCGGCCGTAGAGCCGATCGAGCGCCTCGAGGAGCTCCGGCGTGTCGCCGGCGTGCTCGACGGCCTTGGCGTAGGCCTGGGCGCTGCGCCGGTCGTCCTTGAGCTTCTCCTCGGCGATGCGGCCGATCCGGAGGAACAGGTCCTTCGCGATCGTCGCGTCGAAGGTCGACGCGGCCCGCTGCGCGAGCGCGTCGCAGTAGCGGCCGAAGCCGTCGGTGCGCTCCGCGAGCCGCTCGATCTCGCCGTGCAGCGACGCGTCGTCCGGCGCGTCCTCCAGGGCGCGGAGCAGCGCCTGCTCCGCCTCGAGCGGGCGACCGAGCTGCACGTCCTGCACCGCCGCGATCGCCCGCAGCGTCTCGGCCCGGTCGGACGGCTCGGTCTGCGCGCGCAGGCGCAGCTCGAGCGCGGCCGCGAGCTCCTCGTGCCGGCCGGCCGCGCGGAGGACGGGCTCGAGGACCTGGGCCGCGTCGAGGCGCAGCTCCTCGCGGCCCTCGCCGATGGCCCGGACCGCCTGGATCGCGTGATCGTTCGCCGGATCCTCGTCGAGGACGAGCCGGTACTGCTCGATCGCGTCGCTCGGGCTCTCGAGCTCCCGCGCGTAGAGATCGCCGATCGCCGTCCGCAGCTTGACGCGCGCGTCCCGGTCCGCGGCGGCGCTCGCCTGGAGCATGAGGTTCGACAGGAGCTCGTCCCACATCCGCTCGGCCCGGTAGAGCCGCTCGAGCGAGGAGAGCACCGCCGGGTCGCCCGCCTTCGCGTCGAGCGCCGCGGTGAGCGCCGTGATCGCGTCGCGAGGGCTCGAGAGGTCCTTCTCGTAGCGCTCGGCGGCGCGGACGTTGAGGTCGTAGCGCAGCTCCTCCTCGTCGGGGCCCGCGAGCTCGACGCGGCGGCCGTAGAGCTCCACCAGCCGGCTCGCGGCGCCGCGGGGCTCGTGCAGCTCGATGAGCGCGTCGATCGTCATCGCGCTCTCGGGGTCGAGCTCGAGCGCCCGCTCGTACGCCTGGATGGCGCCCTCGGTGTCCTCGAGCATCTCGAGCTTCGTCTCGGCGATGCGCCGGCAGATCGAGGCGTTCTCCTCGTCCGACGCCATCTCGCTCTTCTTCTCGAGGACGGAGATCAGCGTGTCCCAGTCGCTGAGCAGCACGGCCAGGGTGTCCATCTGCTCGAGCGGCTCGGGGTCGCTCGGGTCGAGCGCGGACAGGCGCGCGTAGGCGCGGAGCGCCCGGCGCGGGTCGTCGATGCGCGTGTCGTAGACCTTGGCCAGCGACGAGAGCAGCTCGCGCTTCGTGAGCTCGTCGGACGTGATCGTCACGCCCTGCTCGAGGCTCTCCGCGAGCTCCTCCCAGGCGCCGAGCTGCTCGGCGAGCCGCTCGAGCTCGCCGCGCGTCTCGCCGTCGTCCGGATCGAGGCTGAACGCCGTCCGGATCGCGTCGAAGGCGCGGAGCTCGTCGCTCCCCCGCGTCTCCCAGAGCTTCGCCGTCTCGCGCAGCACGGCGACCTTGTCGCGCGCGTCCGACGCGAGGCCGAACCGCTCCTCGTTGAGCCGGATGAGCTGCCGCCAGTCGTCCGCCCCCTCGTAGAGCGGCCGCAGGATCTCGACGATCCGCGCCTTGTGCTGCGGGTCCTGGATCAGCGCCTCGAGCGCCCGGATCGCCTCGGCGTGCGTCGGCACCTCGCCGACGATCGCCTCGAGCTGATCGATCGCGCCCGCGGTGTCCTCGAGGCGCGTGCGGAGCAGCTCCGCCAGCGCCAGCCGGTAGGGCGCCGCCCGCTCGCCGTTCGGCGCCGCCTCGGCGCGGCGCAGGTAGAGGTCGGCGAGGTCGCGCGGCCGGTCGAGCTCGCGGTAGAGCTCGGTCAGCGCGTCGAGCGCCCGGGCGTCGTCCTCGTCGACGTCGAGCGCCGCGCGGTACGTCTCGATCGCGAGCGCGGGCTCGCGGAGCTCCGTCCGCTCCAGGCGCGCGATCGTGTGCAGGGCGTCGAGCCGGTCCTCGTCCTTCCGGTAGTCGAGCGCGGCGCGGTAGAGCTGGATGCGCTCGGCGTGGCGGCCCTCCTTGATGAGCAGCCCGTCGATCGCGTCGAACAGCTCGCGCGAGTCCGGCTCGAACTCGTGCGCGCGCCGGTACCACTTCAGCGCGTCGGCCACGTCGCCGAGCTCGGCGTAGAGCTCGCCGGTGCGCCGGCTGAGCTTCGCGCTCGACGCGTCGTCCGAGCTGAGCTCGCCGAGCTCCGCCGCGTAGATCTCCGCGAGCCGCCGCTCGGCGCTCGCGACCTTGGCGAGCCGCTCGAGCTCCGCCCAGACCCCCTCGTCGGTGAGGTCCTCGTGGAGGAGCTTCGCCACCGTCTCCAGGGCCGCGCGGTAGTCCTCGAGCTGCTCCTCGTGCAGCGTCGCGAGCCGCTGCAGGAGGTCGCGGCGCTCGACCGGGTCCTGGCTCGCGGCGAGGCGCGCCTCGAGCGCGACCCGCACCCGGTTCCAGTCCGCCCGGCGCAGGTACACCGGCTCGAGCATCTCGCCGGCGCGCGCCCGGTGCTCGGCCTCGGCCGAGCCCGCGAGGATCGTCTCGAGCAGCGAGACGGCGCCCTCGTGCGCCGGATCGATGAGCAGCGCCTCGGACAGCTCGTCGAACGCGCGCTCCAGGTCCTCGGTGTGCCGGTGCGCGACGAGCGCGATCTTGACGTGCAGCTCGGCGAGATCGCCGGCGCGCACGTCGAGCTGCCGCTCGTAGAGCCGGATGAGGTCCTGGAAGCGCCCCGCCTCGCGGTAGAGGCTGTCGAGCGCCGCGATCGCGTCCGGGTGGAGCGCGATGTCGAGGATCGTCTCGTAGGTCGCGATCGCGCCCGCCTGGTCCGCGAGCGGGCCCCGCTCGAGCTCGGCGATCCGGAAGAGCAGCCCCGTCTTCTCCTCGTCGCTCTCGGCGTTCTCGACCCGGAGCTTCAGGATCTCGAGCAGCCGCCCGGCGTCGTTCGCCTCGCCGTAGAGCTCCTCCAGCGCGATCATCGCCCGCCGGTCGTCGCCGTGGGCCTCGAGCGCCTTCTTGTACTGCTCGACCGCGAGCTCGCGGTTGTCGAGCTTGTGCCGCGCGAGCTCGCCGACCCGGAGCCGGACGTTCTGCTGCACGTCGCCGTCGAGGATGTCCGGCGCGATGCGCTGGAACAGCTCGCACACCTCGGCCCAGCGCCCGGTGGCCTCGCCCAGCCGCTCGACCGTCTCGATCCAGGTCGTCACGTCGGGCTCGCCCGCCGCCTCGCGCACGCCGCGGAGCGCGTAGCCGAACGCCCGCGACGTGTCGCCGAGCGGCCCCTCGGCCGTGCGGAGCGCCTTCTGCAGCGTGGCGAGCCGCTCGCTCGGCAGATCCGAGGTCTCGACCTTGATCTCGAGGACCCGGAGCAGGCGCTCGGCGTCGCCGTCCGCCTCGTAGAGCGGCTCGAGCGTCTCGGCCGCGTCCCGGCGCGCGTCGTCGCGCTCGAGCATCGCCTCGAGCGCCGCGCGGCAGCGCGCGTTCGACGGGTCGAGCGAGAGCGCCTGGCGGTACGCCTCGAGCGCCCCCGCCGCGTCGCCCTGGTGCAGCCGCCGCACGTCGCCGAGCCGCGCGAGCAGGTCGAGCCGCGCGGGCGTCTCCACCGCGAGCGACAGGTCCGTCTCCAGCGTCTCGGCGAGGTCGACCCAGCGCTCGTCGAGCTCGTAGAGCGCCTCGAGGGCCGCGAGGGTCGAGCGCTCGGGCCCGAACTCGTCGAGCACCGCGCGCCACGCGTTGATCGCCTCGGGCACGTCGGCGAGCCGCTGCGCGAGCGTCTCGGCCGCCTTGGTCATGGCGCGCCGCCGCTCCTCCGGCTCGGTGGTCGACTGCTCCCGCGCCCGGAGCACGGAGACGAGCTCGCGCCACTGCGAGGTCCGCTCGTAGAGCCGCTCGAGCGCCGCGAGCGCCGCCGCGTCGGCGCTGTCGTCGCCGAGCCGCGCCTGCCACGCCTCGATCGCCTTGGTCGGGTCGTCGAGCACCGTCTCGTACAGCGTGCCGATGCGCTCGTAGAGCGACCGCCGCGTGTCGGCGTCCTCCTCGAGGCGCACCTCGATCGCGAGCACGCCCGCGAGCGCCTGGTGCTCCTCCTTCGCCGCGTAGATGCGGCCGAGCGCCTGCGCCGCCGGGATCACCAGCGAGGGGTCGGTCGGATCGATGGAGAGCACGCGCCGGTAGACCTTCTCGGCCCGGTCGGCGTCGCCGAGGAGGTCCTCGCAGATCCGCGCGACTTCCATGAGGATCTCGCCGCGGATGGAGGCCGTCCCGCACGCGTCGGCGGCCGCCGTGAGCACCTCGGCCACCTGCTCGTGCTCGCCGAGGCGCCGGCCGATCTCGATGAGCCGCTCGCGCGCCGCGAGGTCCTCCGGCTCGAGCGGCAGCAGCTCCGACAGGCTGGCGAACGCGCCCGCGTCGTCCTTGAGCCGCTCGTCCTGGAGCACGCTCACGCGGCGGAGCAGCTCGCGCTGCTCCGACTCGGTCTCCGCGCCGTGGCGCCGGATCTCGAGGACCCGCACGAGCTGCCGGATCTCGTCCCGCGCCTCGTACACCGCCTCGAGCACGCGCGCCGCCCGGAGCCGGAGCGCCCCGATGTCGAGCAGCCGCTCGACGAGCTCGCGCGCCTTCGGGTCGTTCTGCCGGATGCGGAGCACGTCCTCGAGGTGGCCGAGCGACCCCTCCGGCTCGTGCAGCCGGTCGAGGTAGATGCTGCCGAGCGACAGCTTCATCTCCACGCTCTCGGCCTCGGTCGCCGTCTTCAGGCGCTGCTCGAGGAGCGCCGCGAGGTCGCGGAAGCGCCCCTCGCGCTCGTAGAGCTTCTCCAGCGAGTCGAGCGCCGCCGTGTAGAACGGATCGAGCTCGAGGATGCGCTCGTAGTAGCCGATCGCCTTGGCCGCGTCGCCGATGATCTCCTCGGCGATCAGCGCCACCTCGTTGAGCAGCTCGATGCGCTCGCTCTGGTCGGTCGTGCCCTTGGCGGCGCGGTCGTAGAGCTCCTCGAGCTCGCCCCAGCGCTCGGCCGCGGTCAGGATCTGCTTCAGCCGCTCGAAGGCGCGGTGGTTGTTCGGGTCGAGGCTCAGCACCCGCTCCAGGTAGGGCTTCGCGCCCTCCGGGTCACCGAGCTGCTCGTCGTGCAGGCTCGCCGCGCGCTCGCAGAGCTCGACCTCCACGGAGCTGCCGAGCACCTTGTCGCCCTCGGTGCGCCCCGCGACGAGGTGCACGCGGTAGGCCTCCGCGAGATCGGTCGGGCGGCCGGCGCGGCGCGACAGCTCCGCGGCGCGGTCCCAGAGCTCGATGTCGTCCGAGAACTCGTGCAGCGCCCGGAGCAGCGCGTCGAACGCCGTCCCCGCCGCGTGCAGCTTCGTCTCCTCGACGTTCGCGAGCGTGAGGTAGAGCTCCCGCCGGCGCTCCGGATCCCGCTCCGCCTCGAGGATCACCCGCAGGGCCATGGCCTCGCGCCGGTGGTTGCCCGTCTCGGCGTACTCGACCGCGAGCACCCGGGCCGCGCGCACGCGCGTCTCCGGGCGCTCGACGAGCCGCGAGAGCACGGCGATCGCGTCCGGGTCGTGCGCCGTCAGCTCGAGCGCGCGCACCGCCGCCTCGAACGCGTCCGTGGGCCGGTCCAGCCGGTCGAGGTAGAGCGTCGCGAGCTCGATCTCGCGCCGCGCCCGCTCGTCGCCCTCGCTGACGTCGCGGTGCGTGGCCACGATCTCGGCCGCCGCCTCGTACTCGCCCGCGGCGTTCAGGAGCCGCGAGAGCACCCGGAGCGCGTTGATGCGCCCGGGCGCGAGCGCGATGACCTTGCGCAGAAGCTCGATCGCCTTCGCCGGGTCGCCGAAGACCTCCTCCTCGAGCGTCGCCCACTCCTCGAGGATCTCGGCGCGGTCCTCGCCCCCGACCTGGCTCGCCCGGAGCTCGAACAGCCACCGGAGGTCGGCCTGCCGCTCGTTCGCGCGGAGGAGCGCGTCGAGCGCCCTCACCGTGGCGTCGTCGGACGGGTCGTCCTCGACGAGGCCGCGGTAGACCGTCACCGCCTCGTCGAGCTTGCCCATCTCGCGCGCGTAGACCTCGGCGAGCTTCAGCCGGAGCGTGCGCTGGACGTCGGTCGTGAGGTCGGTCGCCGTCCGGAGCCGGCCCTCGACCGCCTCGACGAACGGCCCCCAGGAGCCCGCCGCCCGCGACCAGGCCTCGAGCAGGTCGAGCCCCTCCTCGTCGGGCTTGAGCTCGTAGGCGCGGCGCGCGTAGCCGAGCGCGCTCGCCTTGTCCGAGAGCGGGCCGCCCGTCACCGCCGCGAGCTTGCGCAGCATGCCGACCTGCGCCTCGGCGTCGTCGGTCGCGTCGAGGAGGATCTCGTAGAGCGCCGGCAGCCGGGCCCACTTCTCCTCCTCCTCGTAGATCGGCACGAGCGCCGCCGCGGCGCGCGCGTCCCGCGGCGAGACGCTGAGCACGCGCTCGTACGAGCGCGCGGCGCGCTCGGGCGCCTTGAGCTGCTCCTCGAAGATCCGCGCCGCGCGGAAGGAGATGTCGAGCTTCGTCGCGGGGTCGGTCGCCTTGTCCGCCGCGCCCGAGAGGAAGTCGACGAGGCCCTCCCAGTCGTTCTGCGAGGCGTAGAGCTCCTCGAGCCCGTCCCAGTCGCCCGCGGCGAAGTACGCGTCGCGCAGGACGCGGAGCGCGCGCGCGTGCCCCGGCGAGAGCGTGAGCACCCGCCGCCACGTCCGCGCCGCCTGGGCCGGGTCCTTGAGGCGCTCGGCGTACACGGCCCCGAGCTTCTGCAGCGAGACGAGGCGCGCGGCGTCGTCGGCCGCGAGGTCGACGCGCCGCTCGAGCACCTCGGCGACCGTGGCGAAGTCCTTCTCGCGCTCGGCCTGCTTCTCCAGCGCGTCGAGCACCCCGGGGGCGCTCGGGTCGAGCTCGAGGATCCGCTTCTGGAGCGCGATCGCGTCGGCGCCGCGATCGAGCCGCTCGGCCGCGAGCTTGGCCATCTCGCCGAGGAGCTCGATCTTCGCAGCGCCCTCGGCGCTCTCGAGCTTGCGCTCGTAGAGCGAGTAGAGCTGCGGCCACGCGCGCCGCTTCAGGTACAGCTCGCGGAGCTTCTGCTGCGCCTCCTCGTCGATCGGCTCGACGGTGAGCAGCGCCTCGTACGCCGCGATGGCGTTCTGCACGTTCGAGAACTGGTCGAACCAGCGCCGCGCGACCGCGCGGTAGAGCCCCGCCTTCTCGGCGCGGCTCTCGGTCAGCTCGGCGAGGCGCTGCTGGTACGAGAGCAGGTCGCGCCAGCGGCCGAGCGCCTCGTAGATGCGGGTGAGCTCCCGCACGGCGTCCACGTCCTTGTCGTCGAGCTGGACGATCTGGGTGAGGACCGTGACGAGCGCCGCGTCGTTCTTGGCGCGGTCGCGGTAGATCCCGGCGATCTCGCGGAGCACGGCGACCCTGCCGGCGACGTCGTCGGCGGGCGTGCGCTCGAGATCCTGCCGGTAGAGCTCGACGAGGGCGTTGTACCCCTCGGTCTGCAGGTAGAGGCGCTTCAGGGCGTCGCGCGCCTGGCGGTTCTCCGGGTCGGTCCGGAGCACGGACTTGTACTGCTCGATCGCCTTGGCGGCGTTCTCCTGCGACTCGGCGAGCCGCGCGAGCTCGGTGGCGATGGCGCGCTTCTCGGGGCCGTCGGGCAGGGCACGCTGCGCGTCCGTGAGGATGGTCGTGAGCCGCGGCTTGTCGCCGCGCTGCTCCAGGACCTCGCGGTAGAAGTTGAGCATCCCGGCGTGCGCCGCGTCGGCGCGCCGCACGCGGTCGAAATAGGGCTCGGCCGCCTGGGGCTGGCCGCGCATGCGCCAGTGGACCATGGCGATCTGCACGAGCATGCCGAGCTCCTCGCCGGGCTTCACGCCGCCGCTGCGGAGCTGGTCCTCGTACAGCGCGACCAGGCGATCCCAGTCGCCCGCGGCGGAGTACGCCTCGGCCAGGAACGAGAGCGCCTCGGGCTGGCCCGGCGAGAGGTCGAGCACCTCCTCGTAGGCCGCGACCGCGCGGGCCGGGTCGCTCAGGTGGGTCTTGATCGTGCGCGCCGCGCGGAGGCCCGCCGCGACGCGGTCCTCCTTGGCCTGGGCCTCGGCCTTGACGAGCGACTGGACGCGGACGACGGCCTCCCAGTCGCCGGCGGCGGCGAAGGCGATCTCCGCGAGGTTGGCGGCGCGGCGGTTCTTCGGGTCGAGCTTGAGGGCGAGATCGATGAGCTCGGTCACCTTCTCGCCGAGCTCGGCGCGGCCGTAGCGGTAGGCGATGTCGGCCGCGCTCGTGGTGAGCGCGCTCTTGAAGGCGCCGTCCGTCGCGGCCTCGGCCTCGGCCACGTAGCGGTCCACGAGGTCGCGCCACCGCTCGCGCTTCGAGGCGTCGGTCTCGAGGGCCTCGGCGGCGTCGTCGTCGTCGGGGCGCAGCTCGAGCAGCCGCTTGTAGGCGGCCGTCGCGCGGTCCACGTCGATGAGCTCCTCGTGGTAGACGCGGGCGAGCTCCGCCTGCATCGCGCCCTCGACCGGGCTGCCGGCGGCGAGCGCGATCTCCAGCTCGAGCAGGCGGGCGACGGCCTGCCACTCGCGCCGCTGCTCGTGCCGCGCGCGGGCGGCGCCGAGCAGGCGCTCGACGTCCCCGGCGCCCGCGCCGTTGTTCGGAGCGGTCACGGCCTCCGCGAGCTCGTTCCAGGCCGCCTCGTTTTCGGGCTCATCCTGCAGGCGCCCAAGGGCCATCCGAATCGTCTCAACGCTCATCGTCTCTCCGCGGACCTCGCGAGATCGGTCCGGTCCGTTCACGGGCCGGGCGAAGATAGCCGGGCGGCCGCCGCGGTTTCAAGGTTCCTCGCCCCCGCGGGTCGGGAAGCGCGGGCGGAGCTTTCGCGTGCTTCTGCTGCGGGGACGGCCAGCGGGCGGGCCGTCGGCATGGGCGGTTCACCGCGCCCTCGGCTTCGGGTATCAACCGCGGCCATGGAAGCTACGACGATCAAGCGCTTCGGGGTGATCGGCGCGGGCCAGATGGGGCGAGGCATCGCCCAGGTCGCCGCGGCCGCGGGCCTCGAGGTGGTCCTGTGCGACGTCTCGAGGGCGCTGGCGGAGTCGGGCAAGGCCCAGATCGCCGCCATCCTCGCGAAGCTGGTGGAGAAGGGCAAGCTGGCCGCCGAGGCGCGGGAGGCGCTCCTCGGCCGCGTGGCGGTCGCGGACGGCATCGCCGGCCTGTCGGGGGTCGACCTGGCCGTCGAGGCGGTGACCGAGAACTTCGAGGTGAAGAGCGGGATCTTCAAGCTCGCGGACGCGGCGATGCCGAAGGGGGCGATCCTGGCGTCGAACACGTCGTCGATCTCGATCACGCGGCTCGCGGCGGTGACCGGCCGGCCTGAGCTGGTCATCGGTATGCACTTCATGAACCCGGTGCCGCTGATGAAGCTTGTCGAGCTCGTCCGGGGGGTGCAGACGTCGGACGCGACGTACGAGGCCGTCCGGGCGCTCGCGGTGGGGCTCGGCAAGACGGTGATCACCTCGAAGGACCAGCCGGGGTTCATCGTGAACCGGATGCTGATCCCGTTCCTGAACGAGGCGTGCTTCGCGCTCCAGGAGGGGCTGTCCACGCCGGAGGACATCGACGCGGGGGCGCGGCTCGGGCTGAACCACCCGATGGGGCCGCTGGAGCTCGCGGACCTGATCGGGCTGGACACGGTGCTCTCGATCGCGGAGGTGCTGCACCGGGAGTTCGGGGACTCGAAGTACCGGGCGCCCACGCTGCTGCGGAACCTGGTGGCGGCGGGGTGGTACGGGAAGAAGAGCGGGCGGGGGTTCTACGTGTACGACGAGAAGGGGCAGAAGACGGGGCGGGCGGTGTAGTGGAGGGGGGCGCGGCTGCGACGGAGCCAGCGGAGGAGGGGGTGCCGCGCGGGGGGCCGGCGGGGGCCCCTCCCACAAACTCGCGCCTTTTGGGGGGCTATTGCCGTGGGAATGGGTGGGTCGGTCCCGGAGGGCGTCGCAAGGAGCACGCCGGCGCTCGGGTTTGTGGGGCCCTACCCCGCCGGCCCCCCGCGCGGCACCCCCTCCTCCGCTGGCTCTCTCCAGGGCGGGACGGGGGTGGATGGCGGGGCTGCGCTGCGGTTCGGAAGACGGCCTGTCTGCGCGACTCCCCTCGATAGCGCGCGGGCCGTGCGCACTTATCAAAGTGACGAATAGGCGCCAGCGCAGGGCGCTTGCTGGGGCCGCTCGAGACTCGGAGTTCGTTCCATATTCCAGAACGGGCGCGTGACTTCCGCTGGAAATCGCTCGTTCGTCGGCTCAGCACAGTGGGCCCAGGCGGGCACGAAATGCCCCCTTCCCCGGCGCACGGCGCGCGCTTCCCCCCGGCGCCGGGCGCTGCTAACCACCGGTCATGACCGCTCAAGAACAGCAGCCGGGGGTCCCTGCTCGCGGTGCGCTCCAGCTCGTCGCCGTCGAGCGCGCGGGCCACGTCGCCACCGTGACCATCCAGCGGCCCGACAAGCTCAACGCCCTGAACCCCGCCGTCCTCGGCGACCTCACCGCGGCCTTCCACGACCTCCTCGCGCAGGGCAGCGAGGTGCGCGCGGCCGTGCTCACCGGCGCCGGCAAGGCGTTCGTTGCCGGCGCCGATATCGCGGAGATGGCCGCCATGAACAGCATCGCCGCGAAGCGGTTCGCCGAAGCAGGCCACCGCCTCGCCGACCTCATCGAGACCGCCCCGTTCCCCGTGATCGCCGCGGTCAACGGCTTCGCGCTGGGCGGCGGCTGCGAGCTCGCCCTCGCCTGCGACTTCATCTACGCCGCGGAAGGCGCCAAGCTCGGCCAGCCCGAGGTGAACCTGGGCGTCATCCCCGGGTTCGGCGGCACCCAGCGGCTGCTGCGGCGGGTCGGCCCCGGCCGCGCGCGCGAGCTCATCTATTCAGGCGACATGATCACCGCCGAGCAGGCGCTCTCGATCGGCCTCGTCAACGCCGTCTTCCCGGCGGCCGAGCTCCTCGCGCGCGCCCGCGAGACCGCCCTCAAAATCGCCTCGCGCGGGCCGCTCGCCGTCGCCGCCGCCAAGCGCGTCCTGCTGCGCGGCGAGAGCCTCGACCTCACCGCCGCCAACGAGCTGGAAGCCCAGGCCTTTGCCGCGCTCTTCGGCAGCGAGGACCAACAGCTCGGAATGAAAGCGTTCCTGGCGAAATCGAAGGCCACGTTCACAGGAAAGTGAGTTTTCGAACAGCGCGCCAGGAGACCCCAAAAAAAGACCGCGTGTCATGCTGGAGGGGGGCCAGACATGACCGCGGTAGGGAAACCGCAGCGGCGCGGAGAACGTCCGCTGCGGTGCTCGAGATAGCCCGCACGCGCTCCGGGCCGGGGGGGGAAACCGCGCCGGTGCGCATGCGGTGATCGGAGTGTGGCACCCGGAAGCAGGTTGTCGATAACAAAGTGCAACCGCTGCACGCGGATGAGCGAATTGCTACCGGCACGATGACAGCCAGGTGACAGCGCAGCGCGCACATCGCCGATTTTCGCGAATGCGCGTTCGAGCCGGGCATACCCGCGCCGGAGCAGCGTCCGGCGGAGTCGCTCGCCGCGCCCTCGAAAAGAGAACACGAGAGCCCGCCGCCGTTCACGCCAGGCTCCGCGACGAAGCGAGCCTGGCACGGAACACTCGCTCACAAGTAAAGAGCCAGGACGAACAAAGCACACTGCAGCGAGAAAATCACCGGAACGTGCGCAGCACGCGCGGGGCGGCGCACGCTCCGAGCGGGCCCCCGGGGAGCGAGCGGCGATCCCGGGATGAACAAGTAAAGAGACTTTAACCACAGAAGCACATCGCTTGCAGCTTTTTCGAGGAAGCTTGTCCGCGTGCGTCTCGGTCAATTTCGCGGAAGCCACGTTGCCCCCGGAGGGCGCGAGCGCGCGCAGCGCAGCCTGTCGGCTCGACAGGACGGCACCACACGCGGTGGACATCGCGGCAGCGGCTGACCGGCCGCTCGCAATGCCGTGAGGCCGGGCGCGGTACAGCGCGCCCCTCCGCCGCGCCGGACCTCCGGACGCCGGGAGCGCTCGGCGGCCCGCGACGCGCTGGACGGCCCGCGGCGGAAGCCCGCGCGCGCGGCTCATCACGGAGCTCGTTCCGGCGTGAGACGCGCCAGCGCGCGCCGCCGGACGGCCGCCGCGAACGCGCCAGCGCGCGCCGCCAGACGACCGCCGCGAACGCGCCGGCGCGCGCCGCCAGACGGCCGCCGCGAACACGCCGGCGCGCGCCGCCAGACGGCCGCCGCGAACACGCCAGCGCGTGCCGCCAGACGGCCGCCGCGAACACGCCAGCGCGCGCCGCGGCCGCGGGGCAGCCGCCGCAGGGCGAGCGCCTGCCCCGCGGCCGCGGCGCGACGTCCTTGACGCCGGGCGCGAAACGGGACTACCGAGCATCCATCTGACAATCCACACCTCGGGTGCCCTCTGGGCATAACAGGGAAGCCGGTGCGAAACCGGCGCGGTACCGCCACCGTGAGTGGGGAGCCGCCTCCAAAGACCACTGGGCCTCTGATGAGGCCTGGGAAGGTGGACGCGGCGCTGGGAGCCCGAAAGGCCCCCTGAACCCATCAGCCGGGAGACCTACCCGAGCCCCCCACGAGGTGCAGCTTGCGCACGTCTTCGTGGCGTTCGGGTGCGGACTTCACCCGGAGCGCCGAAATCGGTCTTCACGGCCGCGCTGTGTCCATCGCCGCCGTGCTCCTCGCGACGCTGCTCGCGCCCCGGCCCGCGGCCGCGATGCACCTCGCGGAAGGCGTCCTGCCGCTCGGCTGGTGCGCGGTCTGGAACGCGCTCGCCCTTCCCTTCGTCGCCGTCGCCCTCCACCTGCTCCGGCGCCGCACCCGGGACGACGCCTTCTACAAGCCGTTCGTCGGCCTCGTCGCCGCCGCCGTCTTCGCGATCTCGTGCATGCCCGTGCCGGTGCCGACCGCAGGGACCTGCTCCCACCCGTGCGGCACCGGGCTCGCCGCGGTGCTCATCGGTCCCTGGATGACCGTCCTCGTCACCGTGGTGGCGCTCCTCATCCAGGCCCTCTTCCTCGCGCACGGCGGGCTCACCACGCTCGGCGCCGACGTCGCGTCGATGGGCATCGCGGGCGCGTTCACCGGATACCTCGTCTTCCGGCTCGCGCGGCGCTGCGGCGCGAGCCTCTGGGTCGCGGGGTTCCTGGCCGGCGTGACGTCCGACTGGGCCACGTACGCGACCACGGCCCTCGAGCTCGCGCTCGGGCTCGCGGGCGACGGGTCGGTGGGATCCATGTTCACCGGCGTCGCCCTGGCCTTCGTCCCCACCCAGCTGCCGCTCGGTTTGCTCGAGGGTGCCATGACCGCGGGAGCGCTCGTCTTCCTGCGCGCCCGGCGGCCCGACATCCTCGAGCGGCTCCAGGTCGTCCCGCTCCCCGCGGGGGCGTCGTGACGCGGCGGGCCGCGCAGCGCGCGCTGCTGGCCGCCGCCGCGCTCTGGCTCGCCGCGTGCGGCGACGCCTCGTGGGACGGGGTCGACGAGGCCGTCGTCCGCCGCGTCGCCGAGGACGCCGGCCGCCACGACACGGGGCCGCTGTTCGCGGGCCTCGAGGGCGACCTCCTGCTCTTCGCCTTCCTCTGGGCAGGGCTCCTCTCCGGCTTCGCCCTGGGCTACTTCTCGCGCGTGCTCTTCGTGGAGCGCGCCGGCCAGCCCGCCGGCAAGCCCGGCGGCGACGGGCTCCGTGCGGATTGACCCCCCCGCGCGGCTCCGCGACGTGGATCCCCGGCTCCGCCTCGGGGCCGCCGTGGCCGCGTGCTGCGTCGCCGCGGGCGCGCGCTCGCCCTGGACGCCGGCCGCGCTGCTCGCCGTCGCGTGCGCGGCCCTCGCCCTCCAGGGCGTGACCGCCGGCGCCATCCTGCGCGCCTTCGCGCCCGCCGCGTGGCTCGGAGGGGTCGCCGCGGCCCTCGCGCTCGCGCTCACCCCGGGCGAGCCGCTCCTCGCGGGCGCGCCGTTCCCGCTCGACGCGATCGCGCGCGACGGCGCCCGCCGCGCCGCGGCCATCGCCGCGCGCGTCCTCGCGGCCGCCGCGGTGCTCCGGTGGCTCTCGAGCGCCGCCGCGCCGGCCGAGATCGAGGCGGCGCTCGCCGGGCTCGGCGCGCCCGCGGCCCTCGTCGAGCTGCTCGCGCTCGCGCGGCGCTTCGCCGGCGTGCTCCAGCGCGCCGCCGACAGCGCGTGGAGCGCCGCCGCGCTCCGCGGCGGGTTCGCGCGCCCGGGCGCCGCCGCGCGCTCGGCCGGCGCCGTCGCGGGCGTCGTGGCGCTCCGGACCCTGGAGCGCTCCGAGCACGCCGCCGTCGCCATGCAGCTCCGCGGCTACCGGGGGGAGCTCCCCGTCGCCGACCGCCGGCCGAGCGCGCCCGCCGCGAACCTCGCGTTCGCCGCCGTCGCCCTCGCGGCCCTCGGCCTCAGCGTCGCCGCCGGAGCGGCGGGATGAGCGCGATCGCCCTCCGCGCGCCCAGGGTGGGCTACCGCGGCGCCGAGCCCGCGCTGCGCGACGTGCGCCTCGACGTCGCCGAGGGCGAGTCCGTGGCGGTGCTCGGCGGCAACGGCGCCGGCAAGACCGCGCTGCTCCGGACGCTCGTCGGGCTCCTCCCCGCGCCCGGCGGCAGCGTCGAGATCTCCGGCCGCCGCGTGGGCTCGCCCTCGGACGCCGTGGCCGCGGGCGCCGCGCTCGTGCTCCAGGACCCGGACGACCAGTTGCTCGGCGCGACGCTCCTCGACGACGTCCTGTTCGGCCCGCGGAACCTGGGCCTGCCCGCGCCCGAGGCGCGGCGCCGCGCCGAGGCGGCGCTCTCGGCCGTGCAGATCGCGCACCTCGCCGGCCGCGCGATCGAGGCGCTGAGCTTCGGCGAGCGCAAGCGCGCGTGCATCGCCGGGATGCTCGCGATGCAGCCGCGCGTGCTGCTGCTCGACGAGCCGACCGCGGGGCTCGACCCGGAGGGCGAGCTCTCCCTGTGCCGGACGCTGCGCGCGCTCTCGGAGCAGCAGGGGACCACGCTGGTCGCCGCGACGCACGCGGTCGACCTCGTGCCGCTGTTCGCGACGCGCGCGGTGCTGCTCGGCGACGGGCAGGTGCTCGCGGACGGGCCGCCGCGGGAGGTGTTCGCGGCCGGCGAGCTCCTCGCGCGGGCGCGGCTCAGGCGGCCGTGGGTCGCGGAGCTCTGGACCCGGCTGGGCCCGGCCGAGCCGCTCGACCCGCGGGGCCGCGCAATGCTCCCGCTCACCCTGGAGGAGGCGCTCGCATGCATGACGAAGGGCTCCTGCTGATCGGCCACGGCAGCCGCGACGCCGCGTCGAACGCCGAGTTCGAGGCGCTCGTCGCCGATTACGGCGCGTCGCGGCCCGGGCTCGTGGTGCAGCACGGCTACATCGAGCTCGCGACGCCGTACCTCGCCGACGCGCTCGCGGCGCTCGCGGCGCGGGTGTCGCGGGTGGCGGTCGTGCCGCTGTTCCTGTTCGCGGCCGGGCACGTGAAGAACGACATCCCCCTGGCGCTCGAGCAGGCGCGGGCGGCGCACCCGGGCGTGCGCTTCTCGGCGGCGCGGCACCTCGGCGTGCACCCGGCGCTCGCGGAGCTCGCGTTCGAGCGCGCCGCGTCCGCGCTGCCGGACGACCCGGCGGCGCGCGCCCGGACGGCGCTCGTCGTGGTGGGGCGCGGGTCCAGCGACCCGGACGCGAACGGCGATTTCTGCAAGATGACGCGCCTCATCGGCGAGGGCCGGGGGCTGCTCCTGGTCGAGCCGACCTTCATCGGCGTCACGCGGCCCTCGGTGGAGGAGACGCTGGAGCGCGTCGCGCGCCAGCGGCCCGAGCGCGTCGTCGTCCTCCCCTACTTCCTCTTCGCCGGCCGGCTCATGACGAAGCTCGCCGAGCAGGTCGACCGCTTCGCGTCGACGTACCCGTGGATCCGCGCGTCGCTCGCGCCCCACCTCGGCCGGTCGAGCGCGCTGTCGGGGCTGATCGACGAGCGCGCGCGCCAGGCGCTCGCCGGCGAGGCTCCCCTCCCCTGCGACACGTGCATGTACCGCACGGCCCTGCCGGGGCTCGCCCGGGAGGTCGGCGGGCTCAAGGCGATGCTCTACAGCGTGCGCCACACGCTCACGCACACGCAGGCGTCGAACCACCCGCACGCCCACCGCCCGCTGCGCAAGCACGTGCTCGTCTGCGGCAACGCCGACTGCGTGGACCGCGGCAGCCTGGCGCTGCTCGAGTCGCTGCGCCGCGGCGTGAAGCAGGCCGGCCAGCAGCAGCAGATCCGCGTGACGAGGACGTCGTGCATGGGGCGCTGCGGCGAGGGGCCGACGGTCGCCGTCTACCCGGACGGCGTGTGGTACCGCGGCGTCCGCGAGGAGGACGCGAAGGACCTCGTGGAGGAGCACCTGCTCGGCGACCGGCTGGTGGCGCGGCTCGTCGACGACATCATGCAGTGAGGCGCGGCGCCCGGAGCCGCGCTCGAGCGTGGATCCCTGACGCGCGGAGATAGCCCTCCCGTGGCCCTGCCCGGTCCCACGTCGAGGCGTCGCCCGATTTGACTCATTTGTCTGAATGAGTCATATCGGTTCTGTGCCCGCCCGCCGCCCCGAAAAGCCCCGCGACCCTGCCCGTCGCACCAGGATCCTCGAGGCCGCCAGGCGCCTCTTCGCCGAGCGCGGCTTCAAGGGCGTGAACCTCGACGCCGTCGCCGCCGAGGCCGGCTGCGCGAAGGGCGCGCTCTACCTGGAGTTCGCCGACAAGGAGGCCCTCCTGCGCGAGGTGGTCGAGCAGGCCTTCGCCGCGATCCGCGCCCGCTTCGCCGCCGAGGTGATGGGCCTCGACTCGCCGCTCGATCGCCTCGTCGCGACCCTCCGCTTCGCCTACCGCCAGCAGGCCGCGGAGCCGCTCTTCGGCAAGCTCCTCCGCGAGGACCCCGACCTCCGCGCGCTCCGCCTGCAGGACGACGCCGCGAGCGCCGCCGCCGCGAAGGCGCAGGTCGCCCAGATCGTCGGCTGGGTCGACGAGGGCATCGCGCGCGGCGAGATCCGGCCCGACGTCGATCGCGACGCGATCCCCTTCGTGCTCGGCGTGCTGCGCTTCGCGCCCCAGCACCTCGGGCTGGTCACGTCGTTCGGCTCCTTCGCCGGCGAGCGCGCGCTCGACGCGATCGCCGACATCTTCCGCGCGGGCCTCGCGGCGCGCCCCGCGGCGGCCTCCACGACCACGGTCTCCACGACACACCGCGCGACCGCATCGCGCGCAGGGAGAGAGCGATGAACCAGGCGATCGAGGTGAACGCGCTCGGCAAGCGCTTCGGGAAGGTCACGGCCGTGGACGGCGTGAGCTTCACCGTCGCGCCGGGCGAGATCTTCGGCTTCATGGGGCACAACGGCGCCGGCAAGACGACCACGCTGCGCATGCTCCTCGGCCTGACCCGGCCGACCTCGGGGTCCGCGCGCGTGCTCGGGCGCGATGTCGTCCGTGAGATGCTGGAGGTCCGACGGAGCGCGGGTTACCTGCCCGCCTCGTACGCGCTGCCCCCCGACATGACGGCGCGCGGGTTCCTCCGCTACGTCGCCGCGATGTTCGCGCTGCCCCGCGACGTCGCGGCCGCGCGCGCCGACGCCCTCTTGCGCCGCTTCGGGCTCGAGCGCGAGGCCGACCGCCCCCTGCGCGGCTTCTCCACCGGCATGGCCCAGAAGGTCGGGATCGCCCAGGCGCTGATCAACGAGCCCGCGGTGCTCCTGCTCGACGAGCCGACCTCGGGGCTCGATCCCCTCGGCCGCCACGAGCTCCTCGAGCTGCTCCGCGAGCTCGCGCGCGAGCGCGGCGTCACCGTCGTGTTCTCGTCGCACATCCTCTCCGACGTCGAGGCCCTCTGCCGGCGCGTCGCGGTGATGCACCGCTCGCGCCTCGTCGCCTGCGACGAGGTCGAGCGCCTCAAGGACGCGCACGGCGCCCGCACCATGGACGATCTCTACCTCGCGCTCGTGCGCCGGGAGGCCGCGTGATCCGCCTCCTGTGGCTCGACTACCTGGCGACGCTCCGCGAGCGGAAGACCTGGCTCTGCGTCGCGATGCTCGCTTACGCCCTGGTCGCGATCCCCGTCGTGCTCGCGCGGCCGCCCGAGCACGTGCGCGCCGCGATGGCCGCCTGGTTCGGCGACGCCGGGCCGTTCCAGACCTTCATGTACGTGTGGATCGACCTGACGATGAACAAGGCGATCGCGTTCATCCCCGTGGTGCTCGCCAGCGGCGTCGTGCTCCGCGAGCGCGACACCGGCGTGCTGCCGCTCCTCGCCAGCAAGCCGCTCTCGATCCCGCGCTACTTCGTCCTCCGCGCGCTGAGCGCGTGCGCGGTGATGGGGACCCTGCACGGCGCCACCCAGCTCGCCGGGGCCGTCTACTTCGCGGCGCGCGTCCCCGGTTTCCGCCCCGGCCCCTTCCTCGGCGCGATGTCGCTCCACGCCTTCGCGGCCCTGTTCGCGACCGCGCTCTCTGCCGCGATCGCCGCGTGGGTGAAGCACCGCGGCGCCTCGGCGCTGATCGGGTTCGCCACGCTCGGGGGCCTCGTGGGCCTCTCGCTCATCGGCTTCTATCAGCCCGCCTGGCGGGCCATCACCCTCGCGAACCCGATCACCCTCGGCGCGCTCGGCCTCGGGAGCCTCGACCACCTCGGCCCCGCCGTGCTCGGCCCGCCGATGCTCGCGCTCGCCGCGCTCACCGCCCTCACCGTCGCGGTCGGCGCCGCCGGCGTCCGGAGGATGGAAGCATGACCCGGGCGACCGCCCCCGCGGGCTCGCTCCGCGGCTACTTCGCGCTCGAAGCGCGCCGCGCCCCGCGCCGCACCTCGCTCGTCGCGGCGATCGCGGGCGCGCTCGTGGTGCTCGGCACGCACGCGCTGCTCGTCCGCGTGCCGGCCCAGGTCATCCACTTCCTGGAGCAGGCCTTCGGCATCGAGGGGATGGCCGCCGTGCTCCTGATCAACGATCTCCTCGCCACCTATTTCGTCGCCTACTTCGTCGCCCTGGCGGGCCTCGTCGACGCGACGGTCACGGCGCGGGAGGAGCATCGGCTCGAGATCCTGCTCGCCAAGCCGATCCGCGCCCGCGTCCTGCTCGCCGCGCGCACGGCGCCGTCGCTGCTCGCCGGGGCCGGGGCGGGCGTGGCGGTCGCGGCCTGTACCGCGCTCGCCGTCGCGCCGCACATCGCGGCGAACGACATGGTCAGCGCGGCGGGCGCGCTCGGCGCCGGCCTCGCCCTCGTCGCGCTCGCGATCGCGCTGCTCTCGGCGCTCCTGCCACTCCTCGCGCGGATGCGCGACAGCTTCCACGCGCTCATGGTCGCGTCGGCCGTGTGGATCGCGCCGCTCTTGCCCACGGCGGCGTTCATGTACCGGCCCGACGCGTTCGAGGCGCGCGAGGGCCTCCGCGACGCGATCGTGCTCGCGTCGCTGCTCTGGAACGACGCCACCTCGGCCTGGCTCGGGCCGGCCGCGCTCGCGCTCGCGATCCCGCTCGCCGCCCTCGCCATCGCCGCCGCGGGCGTGCTCCTCGAGCGCGCCGACGCGCGCTGACCCCGCTACTGCTCGGCCAGGACGATGATCCTGTCGCCCTCGCCGAGCGTCACCGGCGCGCGCTTCCTCGGGTTCACCTTCACGCCGTAGGCCTGCGCCGCGTCGTCGGCCTGCGCCGCGAGGCGGTAGCCGACCGCGACCTCGCCGCGGCGCCGCGCCGACTCGACGATCGTGGCGAACGTCACCGGGCGGGCGAGGCGCACGTAGTCGCGTGCGGGCTTCAGGTACAGCTCGGACCCCTCCGGATCGAACAGGTCCTCGAAGACCGCGGCCAGGTCCCGGTTCTCGGAGATCTGCGCGAGCATCAGGCTGACGAGCTTGTCGCTCACGATGAAGTCGTCCGCGTGCGCGACCTCGGCGAGCTCGCGGTTCCGGAGATCGAGCATCTCGCTCACGATGCTGAAGCTCTGGCCGCGCTTCGCCTCGAGGTCGCGCAGGTGGAGCAGCGTGACCAGCGTGCGCGCGTCGGCCTCCTGCGGATCGAGCGCGTCGGAGTAGCTCAGCGTCACCACGTGATCGTAGGAGCCCACCACGCGGTCGAGCGTGCGCCGATCGGTCGTGTCGCCCCGCTCGATCCTGACGGCGAGGTTCCGGAGCTCGCCGCATTCGGCCTCGAGCTGCTCCCTGGCGTCGGGGACGTCGGCGACGACGGTGACCTCGGAGCCCTCCGCGACGTAGTGATCGAGCTCGTTGATGAACGCCGCGGCGCGGCGGTTCCAGCCGAGGAGGAGCGTGCGCTCGGGCCGCGGCGCGGCGGGCTTGCCGTCCCGGATCGCCCGCTCGTCGACCTTCGGCGGCTTCTTCGAGGGCGCGCCGATCGCGCTGTCGTCCTCGGCGATGAGGATGACGGCGTCGCCCGGCTCGATCCGCGCGTCCATGGGCGGGTTGAGCAGCACCTCGCCGCCCCGCCGCCGGATCCCGATCACCGCGCAGTCGTCGTACGCGAAGAGCGCCTCGCCGAACGACTTGCCCACGAGCGCGGGCTCGTCGCGCGTGTAGATCTCGTGGCCCTTGAAGTCGAGCAGCTCGCCGTAGACCACGCTCAGGCCCTCGCTGCGGCAGGTCTGCACGGTGATGCGCGAGAGCACGTCCTCCGTGGGGATGAGCGCCGCCTCGTCGCGCGCCACGAGCCGCGCGGCGTCGAGGTTCCGCCGGTCGCGGATCTGCGTGACGATCGGGTAGCGCCCCTTCTTGCGCCCCGCCTTGTTGGTGAGCGCCAGGATCGACTTGATCACCTGCGAGTCCGGGTTCCCCTCCTCGGGCGAGAGCAGGATGATCGACCGCGCCGCGTCCGGGTTCACGATGGCGATGTCCGCGGGATCGCACGGGTTTCCGGTGCGGCAGACCACGCGCGTCTTGCCGGTCGGCCCGACGCGCGCGCGGATCTCGTCCTCCATGTCGACCTTGTCCTTCTCGGCGAGCACGGCGATGGCCGCGCGCGGGCGGCTCTCGTTGGCGATCGCGAGCTCCTGGATCATCGAGAAGATCTGCGGCGACCAGCCGAGGATGACGGTGTGCCCCTCCTCGCAGACGAGGGAGCGGCCCTTGCGGAGCTCGCTCACGCGGTCCTCGATCCCGCTCGTGATGATGCCGATGAGGATGCTGACCATGAAGATGCCGCCGAGCGTGACGGCGAACATCGCGGCGAGGTAGCCGCGGCTGCCCGTGTCGCCGGCGACGGTGCCGGCGTCGAGGGCGCGCATCAGCGTGATCCAGAGGGCGGAGGGGAACGACACCGGCGCGCCCTCCTCCCCGTCGGGGGCGAGCCCGAGGAGCACGACGATCGCCGCGAACAGGACCACCATCGCGGTCGAGAGCACGAACAGCCAGGCGATGAGCGCGGGCGCGCCCTTCGCCATGGTGAGATCGAAGCGGTAGCGGAGGCGATCGAGGAGGGTGATCTTCTGCATGGGCGCGCGGGCGCCGCGCTCGCTGGGCGCGCGGCGGCGGGCCCACCTAGCACGGACCGAGCGCCCGTCGAAGCGCGCGCACGGGCCGCCCCGCCTGCTCCTTCCCGCCCTGTTCTCTAGCTGGTAGGAGGGGGCGGATTAGGAGGGAGCCGACATGGCCTGTCACGAAATCGCCGCGCTTCGCCTGGGGCTCATGAACATCCTCGGCATCGACGATCCCGCCGAGCGCGCGCACGAGCTCGCCGAGCTCGGCCCCGCGGCCGAGGCGCCCGGCCCGATCTCGGCGATGCTGCGCGCCGGGGATCTCAAGAGCCTCTCGCGGCTGTTCGAGGGGTCGCTCGCGGAGCTCCAGGAGAAGGTCGCGAAGACGCCCGCGGGCGACGAGAAGATCGCCTACCTGCGCTCGCTCCTCATCCTCACGAAGCAGGTCGAGCTCGACCTCCGCGCCCAGGTCGACGGGCTCGGCCGGCTCTACCGCGAGCTCGAGGAGATGCACGACTTCGTGCACGAGGTCTACCCGGCGGAGTAATCACGGCAGGAGCAGGAGCAGGAGCAGACCGATGGCTCAAGGCAGCGCCAAGATCAGGATCGTCCACGCCGAGCCGCTCGGCCACGGGGCGCGGCTGCTCCGCGTCGAGCGCGTCGACGGCGCCGCGCTCGGCTTCGCCGGCGGGCAGTACGTGATCATCAACACCGGGGTCACCCTGCCCGGCGGCAAGCTCGCGAAGCGCGCCTACTCGCTGCTCTCGAGCGACGCCGAGCAGCGCAGCGTCGAGATCGCGGTCAAGCGCATCGGCGCCGGCCCGGGGTCGAACGTGCTCAACGACATCGCCGTCGGGGCGGAGCTCGAGTGGAGCGGCCCCTGGGGCAAGCTGCGGCTCCCGGACGGCTTCTCCGGCCGCGCGCTCGTCGTCGCCACCGACACCGGCATCACCGCCGCGCTCGGGATCGCGCGGGGCGCGGCCGCGGCCGGCGCGGCGCAGCTCGACCTGCTCTGGCTCGTCGAGTCCGACGACACCTTCGTGTCCGAGCGGTTCGTCCGGGAGCGCCTCCCCGAGCGCGCCCGCCTGACGGTCCTCGGCGGCTTCCTCCCGGTCGGCCACCCCGAGCGTCCGGCGCGCGCGTGCGCGCTCGTCGGCGATCACCTCGCGGCCGGGCCCTACGACGCCGCGCTCTGCGCCGGCGACGGCGCCGTCATTTACCCGCTCCGCGACCGGCTGGCCGCGCTCGGCGCGCCGGAGGGCAGCGTGCTCCTCGAGAGCTTCTTCAACAACCCGCTGAAGAAGTCCGTGTAATCGTTCAGGATCCTGGATGGCAGAGGTCCGGCCGAGAGACCCGAAAGGGCAGCGCGAGGGGTTCACGACGGGCGCGTGCGCGGCCGCCGCGGCCAAGGCGGCGGCGCGCGTGCTCGCGCGCGGCGCGGCCGTCGACGCCATCGAGACGACCCTGCCGAACGGGCAGCGGGTGACCTTCCCGCTGAAGCGCTGCGACCGCGAGGGGCCGCGCGCCACGTGCAGCGTCATCAAGGACGCCGGCGACGATCCGGACTGCACCCACGGCGCCGAGCTCGTCGCCGAGGTCGAGCTCCGCCGCGAGCCGGGCGTCGAGATCCGCGGGGGCGACGGGGTCGCCGTCGTCACCAAGCCCGGGCTCGGGCTGCCGGTCGGCGCGCCGGCCGTGAACCCCGTGCCGCGCCGGAACATCACCGAGATGGTGCTCGAGGAGCTCCAGGGCTCGGGCTTCGCCGGCGCCACGGTCACGATCAGCGTCCCCCAGGGCGAGGAGATGGCGAAGCAGACCATCAACGCGCGCCTCGGGCTCATCGGCGGGATCTCCATCCTCGGGACGAGCGGGATCGTGAAGCCGTACTCGACCGCCGCCTTCCGCGCGAGCGTGGTGCAGGCGATCGACGTCGCCGCCGAGCGCGGCATCGCGACGCTCGCGCTGACGACCGGCGGCAAGTCCGAGGCGTACGCGATGAAGCTCTACCCGGAGCTGCCGGAGGAGGCGTTCATCCAGGTGGGCGACTTCATCGGCACCGGCGTCCGCCACGCGGCGCGGCGGCGGATCGCCCGCGCGGTCATCGTCGGCATGATCGGCAAGCTCTCGAAGATGGCCGACGGCAAGATGATGACGCACGCCGCCGGCTCGGAGGTGAGCATGGAGCTGCTCGCGCAGATCGCCGAGGAGCTCGGCGCGCGGCCGGAGATCGCGGCCGAGATCCGGCAGGCGAACACCGCGCGGCACGTGCTCGAGCTGTGCCAGCGCGAGGGGCTCACCGGCGTGGCCGGGGGGATCTGCAGGCGCGTCGTCGAGCACACCTCGCGCCACGCGGGCGGCGGCCTCGAGGTGCACGCCTGCCTGGTCGATTTCAACGGGGCGCTGCTCGGCCGGTACCCGGCCGAAGGCGCCGGCAGAGACAGAGCGGAGGAGCCATGAGCGGTGAGGAGGCGCGCGCGGTGAACGACATGCGGCAGATGACCGCGCTCGGGCGGCGCATCGAGGACAAGAGCTTCGCGATCATCGACGAGGAGGCGGGCGCGCACGGCTTCCCGGACGCGGAGTGGCAGGTCGTCCGCCGGGTGATCCACGCGACCGCGGACTTCGAGTTCTCGTCGCTGATGCGGCTCCACCCCGAGGCGATCGCGCGCGGGATCGAGGCGCTCCGGGGCGGCGCGCCGGTGCTCGTCGACGTGAAGATGATCGGCGTCGGCCTGAACGAGCAGCGGCTCGCGTCGTACGGCTGCAAGATCCACTGCTTCATCTCGGACGACGACGTCATCCAGGCCGCGTCGGCGGCCGGCTCGACCCGCGCGATCGAGTCGATGCGCAAGGCGCACCGGCTCGGGCTCCTCGACGGAGCGATCGTCGCGATCGGCAACGCGCCGACCGCGCTGCTCGAGGTCGTGCGCCTCGCCCGCGAGGAGGGGGCGCGGCCGGCGCTCGTGATCGGCGTGCCGGTCGGGTTCGTGTCGGCGGCGGAGTCCAAGGAGGCGCTGCTCGAGTCCGGGCTCCCGTCGATCGTCGCGCGCGGCCGCAAGGGCGGCAGCCCCATCGCCGTGGCGATCGTCCACGCACTGCTGCTCCTCTCGGCCGAGGCGGCGCCCGCTCCGGCGGGCGAGCCCGCGCAGGGGGCGCGGTGAGCGCCCGCCGCGCCGTGACCGTCGTCGGCATCGGCGACGACGGGTGCGCCAGCCTGTCGAGCCGCGCCGCGTCCGCGGTCGCCCGGGCCGAGGTGCTCGTGGGGGGCGAGCGGCACCTCGAGTTCTTCCCGCAGTTCCGCGGCGAGAAGATCGCCCTGAAGGGCGGGCTCTCCGCGGCGCTCGAGCGCGTGGAGGCGCTCTCGGCCGAGCAGAACGTGTGCATCCTCGCCTCGGGCGATCCGCTGTTCTTCGGCGTCGGCGCGCTCGTCGTCCGGAAGCTCGGCGGCGAGCACGTCGAGATCATCCCGAGCCTGAGCTCGGTCCAGTGGGCGTTCGCGCGCACGGGCATCGCCTGGGACGACGCCGCGTTCGTCTCGGTCCACGGGCGCTCGCCCGAGGGGTTCGCCACGCGCGTCCGCCGGCTCTCGAAGGTCGCGGTGCTGACCGACGGCGAGAACGGCCCGGCCCGGCTCGCGGCGCGGCTCCTCGAGCACGGCGACGCCGGCTGGAAGGCGTGGGTCTGCGAGAGCCTCGCGGGCGCCGGCGAGCGCGTGCGCGCGTTCGACCTCGCCGCGCTCGCGGCCTGCGAGGACATCGGGCCGCTGAACGTGCTCCTGCTCCTCCGGAGCGATCCGGCGTGGCGGCCGCCGCCTTCCGTCCCGTACCTGCACGAGGACGCGTTCGCGAAGCGGATGCCGAAGAACGGCCTGATCACGAAGCGCGAGGTGCGCCTGCTCTCGATCGCGTCGATGGCGATCCGCCCCGACGCGGTCGTCTGGGACGTCGGCGCCGGCTCGGGGTCGGTCTCGATCGAGGCGGCGATGCTCTGCCCCCTCGGGCGCGTCTACGCGATCGAGGTCGACCCGGAGGGCGTGGAGATCTGCCGGGACAACGTCCGCACGCACGGGGTCGACAACGTGCGCGTGATCGCGGGCCGCGCGCCCGAGGCGCTCGCGGGGCTCGAGGATCCGGACGCGGTGTTCGTCGGCGGGAGCAAGGGGAGCATGGAGGAGATCATCGCGGCGGCGCTCGATCGGCTGCGGCCGGGCGGCCGGCTCGTGGTCAACGCGATCACGATGGAGAACGTGGCCGAGACGTACCGGGCGCTGCGGGCGCGGGGGCTCGACCCCGAGGTCACGCTGCTCTCGGTCTCGCGCGGCGTCCCGCTGGCGCGGTACATGCGGTACGAGGCGCTGAACCCGATCCACGTCTTCGCCGCGACGAAGCCCGCGGCGAGCGCCCCGGAGGCGTCATGAGCGGCCTCGGCAAGCTCTATGGCGTCGGCGTCGGCCCCGGCGCGCCGGACCTGCTCACGCTGCGCGCCGTGCGCGTACTCGAGGGCGCGGACGTGCTCGCGCTCCCCCGCAGCTCGGACTTCGGCGCGTCGATGGCGTACCGGATCCTCGAGCCCGTCGTCGGCAAGCAGCGGGACAAGGAGCGGCTGCTCCTCACCTTCCCCATGAGCAAGGACCCGGATCGCGTCCGCCCCTACGTCGACGCGGCGGTCGACAAGATCGGCGAGCGGCTCTCGCGGGGCCTGTCCGTCGCGTTCGCCACCGAGGGCGACCCGTCGCTCTTCAGCACGTTCGTCTACGTGCGCCGCGAGGCGCTCCGCCGCTACCCCGGGCTCGAGGTCGAGGTCGTCCCCGGCGTCACCTCGGTCACGGCGGTCCCGGCCGTGAGCGGGCTCTCGCTCGCCGACGGGCAGGAGCGGATCGCCATCCTCCCCGCCACGTACGGCGTCGACGACCTGACCGACGTGCTCCGGCGCTTCGACACCGTGGTCCTGATGAAGATCGGCTCGGAGATGCCCAAGGTGACCGAGGCGCTCACGCGGGCGGGCCTCCTCGACCGGGCGGTGTTCGTCTCCAAGGCGACGATGCCCGAGCAGCGGATCGTGCGGGACCTCAGGGCCGCGCAGGGCGAGCGGGGCGACTGCTTCGCCATGGTGGTGGTCACGCGCGGGGAGCGCAGCGGGCTGCTCGTCGGCGAGGCCGAGGCGTCGCTGCCGGGCAGCTTCGACAAGAGCCTGAACGAAGAGCCGGAGGCCCCGTGACGCCCGAGCGCAAGCCCTACGCCGTCTACGCCATCACGCGCCACGGGATCGACATCGCGCGCCGGCTCGTCCCGGGCCTGCCGGGCGCGGATCTCTACGTGTCGCAGAAGCTCTTCGACCGGGCGCCGGAGGGCGCGAGGCCGCTGCCGCTGCCGATGGGGCCGCTCCTGACCGAGGCGTTCACGGCCTACGACTGCCACGTGTTCGTGATCAGCGTCGGCGCCGTGGTGCGCATGGTCGCGCCGCTGCTCAAGAACAAGAAGGTCGATCCGGCGGTCGTGTGCGTCGACGACGCGGCCCGGTTCTCGATCTGCGTGCTGTCCGGCCACGTCGGCCGGGGCAACGCGTTCACCGAGAAGGTGGCCGCGCTCCTCGGCGCGCAGCCGGTGGTGACCACCGCGTCGGACGCGATCGGGACGCTGACGGTCGACATCCTCGGCCGCGAGCTCGGGTGGACGCTCGACGACCCCGATCGCAACGTGACGCGCGGCTGCGCCGCGGTCGTGAACGCCGCGCCCGTGCTGTTCGTGCAGGAGACGGGCGAGCCCTCGTTCTGGCCCGAGGGGACGCCGCTCCCGCCGGGCGTGCGCTACGCGACGTCGCTCGACGGCGTCGATCCGGGCGCGTGGGAGATCCTGCTCGTCGCGAGCGACCGCGATCTCGGGCGCTCGCACCCCGAGGTCGTCGAGCGCGCCGTCGTCTACCGGCCGAAGAGCCTGGTGCTCGGCGTCGGCTGCGACCGCGGCGCGCCGCTCGACATGGTGGAGCGCGGCGTGGACCGGCTGCTCGAGGAGCACGGGCTGTCGGCGAAGTCGGTGAAGGCGCTGGCGACGATCGACAAGAAGGCCGACGAGGAGGCGCTGCTCGCGCTGTCGGCGCGGCGGGGGTGGCCGCTCGTGACGTTCACGGCCGAGGAGCTCGACGCGACCGAGGGGATCGAGAACCCGTCGGAGACGGTGAAGAAGCACGTCGGCGCCCGGGGCGTCGCCGAGCCGGCCGCCCTGCGCGCGGCGGGGGCCACGAAGCTGCTCGTGCCGAAGCGGGCGTACACCGAGCCGGGCGTGGGCCGGTCGATGACGCTCGCCGTGGCGCGCGTCCCGTTCGCGAAGCGCAACGTCGAGGAGAGCCATGGGTGACAGCAAAGGAGTCCTGTCGATCGTCGGGATCGGCCCCGGCGCCGAGGAGCACGCGACCCGCGCCGCCCTCGAGGCGATCGCCGCGTCGGATCTCATCGTGGGGTACACGACGTACATCCGGCTGGTGAAGCACCTCATCGAGGGCAAGGAGGTGATCAAGACCGGCATGACCGAGGAGATCGGCCGGGCGCGCGCCGCGGTGGAGCGGGCGCGGGACGGAGCGCGCGTGGCCATCATCTCGTCGGGCGACGCGGGGGTGTACGGCATGGCCGGGCTCGTCTTCCAGGTGCTGGAGGAGATCGGCTGGAAGCGGGGCGAGTCGCCGGAGCTCCGCCTCGTGCCCGGGATGACCGCGCTCAACGCGTGCGGGTCGCTCGTCGGCGCGCCGCTCGGGCACGACTTCTGCGCCATCTCGCTGTCGGATCTCCTGACCCCGTGGCCGGTCATCGAGCGGCGGCTCGAGGCGGCGGCGTCCGCCGACTTCGTGATCGGCCTTTACAATCCGGCGAGCGGGCGGCGGACGCGCCAGATCGTGCGGGCCCAGGAGATCATCCGCCAGCACCGCGCGGGCACGACGCCGGTGGCGCTCGTGAAGAGCGCGTATCGCAAGCTGGAGAGCGCGGTGCTCACCGATGTCGATCACTTCCTCGACTACGAGATCGGGATGCTGACCACGGTGCTCGTGGGGTCGACCAACACCTTCGTCTTCGAGGGGTACATGGTCACGCCGCGCGGATATACGAACAAGTACACATGGGATGGGGAAGCGCTCCCGGGCCAGACGCCGGGGCGCACGCTCGTGCTCTCGGACGAGAGCGTCACCGCGGAGGAGGTCTAGATGGCACGCGTAGGGAGGCTGGGCGGCGCGATCCTCGCCGAGACCCAGGGAGAGTATTACCTCGTCGGCAACACCAAGGCGCCGGTCAACTTCCGGGAGGCGGGGTTCGAGCCGCCGGACGAGGCAGAGCTCGTGAAGGGGGCGTATCTGCGCCTGAAGCCGCTGCGCGAGGTGAAGGTGGCGGCGCCGGTGCTGCTCCTCGACGTCGAGGGCGAGGAGCTCGCGAAGAAGCTCGTGCAGCGCTTCGTGATCGATCGGAACGGCTCCGTGAGCGAGCGGCTGTGGCGGCTCGTCTACAGCCCGGATGACCCGCTCGACGACGCCGAGGCGCCGGTCGAGCGGGACGCGCGGTGGCTCGGGGATATCCCCGAGACCATCTGGCAGCTCGTGCGCGACAACGTGCTGCGCTGCCTCTGATCTCGGCTCCTGGCGCACGCCGGCGAAGCTCGCAGGCGGCCGACGCCGGGCACGGATCCCACCACACGCCTCGATCTCTAGGACAAGACCGAACCCGCTCTACCCCCGCGTGGTGACCTTCCAGTTTTGCGACGTGCTCTCACCGCCTGTGTCGGCCACCACGTCGTAAGTGATATTTTGGCTCGCGATGGAAAACGAGATCGTGCCCGAGGTGTAGTTGTGCGCCTGCTGCAAGGGCGTCACGAAGAAGCCCTGCGTCTGCGACGTCGTGGAGGTGCGCACTGCGGGAAAGAACATCGTACCTCCCGGGATCTCGATGCTAAAGCTAGACGTCACCGGGTCCTTGCTCCCCGACCACCAAACGACGATATCCGACTGTTTCAGGGTAACGTTCTGCAGATTGTATGCGCTCTTGTTGATCACCGAGATGTTCACGGGGTTCGCATCGTCTATGCTGAGGCTGGTTTGGTCGGACGCATACGTGAAATTGATCACGATATCACTCGGGTCAACCGTGAGGATCTGCTTGCTCTTGCTCATGGTTCGCTCCTGTTCGATGGTTAGAACTGGGGCACGGGAAGCCGGCCTGCTCCGCGGCGAGGAACGCACACGTCACGCCCCTCGCCCGCGGCGCCTCTCGAGCTGTCTCTAGAGCCGGGTCACATCGAGCCCCTGTCCTTGCCGATTGCAGCGCGCATACCAGGCGCTCGAACCGTCTCCCCCGAGCCGCCGAGGCGGCGATCGGCGCCGCGTGCGTGGGCGGGCAGCGGCCTCCGGCAGCCGGCAACGACCGAGGCTGCGTCACCTGGAGACGCTGCGCTTCTCCTGGAGACACGCGCGGTCGGACCCGGAGCGCTCGACGAGAACGCCGCGCCGGCCAGGTGACCCAGCGGCGCAGGAGCGGGGCCAGTTCTGGCTATCGCAAGGGGGTCAGAGGTTCCTGTCGCTTGCCAGGGGCTGCCGCTCCGGCGCCTCGCTCATTGTCGATCGCAGCCCGTGTTCAACGATGGCGCGCACGTTGCGACGTGGTTGCAGCGTGCGCGCTTCGATGTTGCGCTGGACGAGGATCGCTCGGGCGCAGATGGGAGCACGTGGTGGTCCATCAGTACACTGGAGTTTGAGCGCATGCTGAGAGCACGTTTGACCTCTCTCCTCGGCCTGTCTTGCATCGTGCTGAGCACGGCCTGCCGGCAGACCTCCGAACCCCTGCATACCAAATCGCCTGCGTATTCCGACGGACGTGACGGCTCGTTCCGGGGCGACGCGACGGCCCAGTCCGGCGTGACGTGGACCGGAGCGTAGCGACGAGCGCGGTCAGGTCTTCGTCTCGGTCACCTCGGGAGCCACCGCCTTCTTCTTCCGCATCGACCCGCCGCGGAGCGTCACCAGGTGCGCGTTGTGGACAACGCGGTCGCAGATCGCGTCGGCGATACTCGCCTCTCCGATGGCTTGGTGCCAACTTTTCACCGGGATCTGCGAGGTGATCACGGTCGACGACGTGTCGTATCTGTCCTCGAGGACCTCGAGTAGATCGCGCCTCTCGACATCGGTCATGGGCGCGAGCAGGAAGTCGTCGAGGACCAGCACGGCGACCTTGGCCATGCGCGCGAGGGCGTTGGCGTAGGTCCCGTCGGCACGCGCGACCGCGAGCTGCTGGAGCAGGCGCGGGGTGCGGATGACGAGGGCGCGGAAGCCCTGCCTGCAGGCTGCCTGCGCCAGCGCGCCGCCGAGAAAGCTCTTCCCGGCTCCGGTCGCTCCCAGCACGATCACGTTCTGCTTCGCTCGGACCCACTGGCAGGAGCCCAGCGACCGAGCGAAGGACCTGTCTACGCCGCGCCCTGCCTCGCAGGAGAAGTCCTCCATGCACGCGCCCCCCGGCACCCGCGCATCCTTCAGCAGGCGATGGAGCCGCTTGTTTTCACGGGCTGTCCACTCGCGGTCGACGAGCAACCCGATCATCTCCTCAGTGGAGAGCGGCTCCGCCGACGGCGCAGCCTCCCTCTCTCTCAGCATCGCCGCCATCGCGTTCAGCTTCATCTCGACCAGCTTCTGAATCGTCTCTTCCAAGATCACTCCTCTCCTCCTTGTCGAAGTACTCAGCACCGCGGATGTTCTCGTGCGCCAGGGCCCCCCGGGGCGGCGGCTCGACCAGCGGCGCGCGGTCGAGACCATTCCTCAGGATCGCGGTCACGCTCTTCGCGGTGGGGCTGCCGATGCGAAGCGCACGCGCGCACGCAGCGTCGACGCGCTCGCGACCGTACTTGTCCGCGAGCCGGATCACGCCCAGGCACGTCCGGTAGCCCGTCTCCGGGTGGGTGCGGTGGCGCATGACCGCGCGCGCGAGCTCGCCGACGTTCGGACCGATCGTCTCGGCCCACGCCACCACGCGCTCCGGCGGCCACTTGCCGTAGTCGCGATGGGCCCTGGGGCGATGCTCGTCCACGATCACCGCCGTGCCCTTCCGCCCGTAGCTGCGCGCGTGCGATGCGACGCGCACGCCGTCGTGGAACAGCTCCACGACGGCCGCCGTCGCTCGGATCTCGACGCGCGCACCGACCAGCGTGTACGGCGCGCTGTAGAGCCGGTCGTCGTAGCAGACGCAGTAGTCGATGTTGACCTTGGCGTGCTTCCAGTCGGCGAGCTCGTACCGCCGCGCCGGCAGCGGCCGCATCACGGGCTTGTCGATGGTCTCGAACGCCGTCCGCCGGCAGCCGTCGAGCCGCTGGAACGGCCGCGCGTTCAGCCGCTCGAGCAGCGACGCGATCGCGTCGTTGAGCTCGGCAAGGCTGAAGAAGGTCCGGTGTCGCAGCGACGCGAGGATCCAGCGCTGCGCGATGAGCACGCCGCCCTCGACCTTCGCCTTGTCGCGCGGCTTTCGGGGCCGAGCCGGAATCACCGTCACGCCGTAGTGGCGCGCCATCTCGAGGTAGGTCGGGTTGATGTCCGGCTCGTACCGGTCTGGCCCGGAGACCGCGCTGCGGAGCTGGTCGGGGACGACGACCTCGGGCACGCCGCCGAAGTACTCGAGCATCCGAACCGTCGAGCCGACGAAGTCGGCGAGCTTCTGCGAGCGCGTCGCCTCGGCGTACGTGTAGTTGCTGGCGCCGAGCACCGCGACGAACAGCTCGACCTCGGTCACCTCGCCGGTCGTCGGGTCGACGATGTGCGGCTTCCTTCCCGAGTAGTCGATGAAGACCTTCTCGCCGGCGCGGTGAACCTGACGCATCACGACGCCGAGCTTCTTCTTCCAGCCTGCGTACAGGTCGCAGAACCGGCTGTACTCGTAGGGCTTCAGCGGAGCCTGTGCCGCGCTCGCTTCGCGGTACTCGAGCCAGAGCGTCTGCAGCGTCACGCACGGCTTCGACAGCTCGCGGTGCACCCAGGAGAAGTCGATCGGCACGCGCGCGGGCGGCTCGTTGCGGCCGACGTCGCGGAACAGCCGCGACTCGATCTCGGCCTCGGTCATCTCTCGGGCGACCTCCCACGTCAGCCCCGCCCTCTCCGCACGCGCCAGGTAGCCGCTGACCGTGCTCTCGCCGACGCAGGCCGCTGCAGCGATCTCCGCTCGGCTGCGCTTGCACTCGAACTTGAGCCTCAGAATCTCTCGAACCTTCCGCATCGATAGCCGCTCCGACATCGCGCCCATGTACGCGATGAGGCTGCGACCGCGAGCGCCGCCTGTGGGCCGTCACCCCCGTCGGAACGGTCCGTCACGTCCCTCGGAACGGCCCGTCACGTGCGTCGGAACGAGCCGTCAGGTGTGTCGGAACACCCCGTCGGGTGGCCCGGAACGCCCGGTCACGTCCCGTCGGAACGAGCCGTCACGTGCGCTCGGAATCGGCCGTCACGTCGGCCCGGAATACGCAAAATCGCCCCCTACCGACAGCTCCGCCCCCCCTCCCATCCACCGCAGCGGCGGCGTGGTGGCGGTGCCAGCGCGCGCGGGTGCCGTGGAGGGAACGACCCAGAACTCCGACGAGTTCATCTGGCGTCTGTTCGCCGAGTTCGCAGCACCGGCGTCTGCGACGAGCCCGTCGCCGGTGGTCTTCGAGACCTGGGCCTCGGACGCGGACACCTTCACGAAGACGCCCGCCTGGCCCGATCCTGCGGCGCCGAAGAAGTTCCAGACCAGCCGTCTCCTCCTGGCGACGCGCGCTCATTCGCAGAGCACCATCGACGTAAAGTGCGCTCCGCCCGGCAACGCCGCGGTGGGCGGCTTTCCTACCACCGGTACGCCATCGCCGTGCATCGCCGAGGAGGTCAAGCGAAACCGCACGATGTTCGACTACATCGTCCGCCACTCCTTGAACACCCAGGAGGGACTGCAGGCGGCGTTCAAGAGCCCCCGCACCGTCGACATGCCGACGCCGTCGGTCTCGGTGAAGGGCGACTGGGTCCCGGTCTCGGCCATGCTTCAGTGGATCCCCAGGCTCGGCACCGTGGAGCGCGTCCGGCAGCTATATTACACCAACACGGTCGACTCGACCGAGTACGCGCTCGTCTCGCTGCACGTGGCCAGCCGACAGAACAAGAACTGGGTGTGGGGCACCTTCGAGCACGCGATGCCCCTGGACGCTGCGACGATCTCGGCTGCTTCGATACCTTCGGCGCCAGGGCTCCGGCCGTGCCACCGGCCCGCAACGCGGTCAACACCGATTACGGGCTCTGCGAGAAGACCCCGGCGCTGAAGGACGTCATGGAGCAGAAAAACCTGTCTCCCGTCTGGCAGAACTTCTGCTTGAAGGCCACGATGGTCGACTACCTCGCCCCGGACGGCACGCCGTATGCGCTGGGCAACTCTGTCATCGAGCGCATCGTCGGCAACGGCACCGTGGCCGCCTCGTCCTGCATGGGCTGCCACGCCTACGCCTCGTTCGACGCGACCGGACTGCCTTCGGCTACGGCGCTGGCGATGCTCCCGTACAACCCGATGGGCCCTCCGATCCCAGCCGTGCTCGAAGGGTCGAAGACGTTCAGCTTCATGTGGGGCGTCGTGAACTTGCTTCCTCCGCAGAAATGATCATGAGCTCCATGGCGCTGATGCGCCGAGCACCCCGGCGTTCTTTGCGTGCTGCCGAGCCGGATCGGGTGCTGTCAAGACCCCGTTGCGCGATGCGAGCGCAACGGTCCGGCTCAGGCGCTGCTCCCACGCCGCCCCGTGCCGCCCCCCGATTCGCGCGCAGCCCCTGGCGAGACTGGCAACGCTCACCGCGCGCGATAAACGATGAACCCGTGTTTGGGATCCAACGGCGAGATGGCCACGCGGACCTCGTCGCCCTGCTCCACGCGAATGTGCGCGCGTCGCATCTTGCCAGCCAGCTTGGCGAGAACTTGGTGGCCGCCTTGGACCTCGACGGAGAAGGTACCGCCCTTGCCGACGCTGACCACCTTGCCTTCAAGCTGAACCAGATCGTCTTTGCTCACGAATTCACCTCGTTCGTGTTCGTTTTTTCATACAACGCCGCGCATGCCCTCCCGGAGACTGCAGACGAGACCTGGGGTAACGCGGAGCGCAGCGACGCGCGCAGGGGGGCATCGAGCCCGACCCATCACTGCCCCACGCCGGTGGTCATCTCGGCCCCCTGCCCCTGCCGCTTGCACCACGCATACCAGGCGCTCGAATCATCTCTCCCACGAGCCGCCGGCGTGGCGATCTGCGCGGCGGCGTGCGTGGGCGGGCAGGGGCCTTCCGGCAGCCGGCAGCGACCGGGGCTGCGTGCGTCACCTGGAGACGCAGCGCGTCTTCTCGCGACGCACGAGCGAGCCCGAAAAGCGCGGGACGGGGCCTACCGAATTCGCTGCCTGATTCTGCTGAGGTTGGGCGCCGGAGCGACGCCGGCACGTATCGCAGAAGAGCTCGAGGTCGCTCGCTCGATGCTCAGCCGGATCCGCTCGCGCTCCCTCGCCGAAGGGCTTGCGGGCCTACGCGACCATCGCGCGCACAACGGTCAGCGCAAGGTTTCTGCAGCGCACCGGCGGCGACTTGAGCAATTGCTCGACGCGAGCCCGCAGGACTTCGGCTGGGCACGGCCGACGTGGACGCGCGAACTGCTGGCGCTCCAGCTCGAACGCGACGCCGGGCTGCGCCTGAGCGTCGGCCACATCGGTCGGCTGTTACGAGCGATGGGAGCGCGCCGCGAGCGCCCCCGTCCCATCGTCCGCTGCCCGTGGCCGAAGCCGCGCGCGCGCCGCAGGATCGGAGCGATCCGCAAGCCGATCCGTAGCCTGTCCCGCGACGAGATCGCGTTCTGCGCCGACGAGATGGATGTCGACCTCAACCCGCGGCTCGGGCTCGACTGGATGCGGCGCGGTCGACAGAAGCGTGTGCTCACGCCCGGCAACAACCAGAAGCGCTACGTCGCTGGCGCGCTCACGATTAGAGCGCTATTCCTCCGCGGCCAGGCGCGCGAGCCTGCGCCGCGGTCGTCCCGTGATCGATCGTTCGCCTAGGCTTGGACGCGCACGACGACCTTGCCGACGGCGCCCCCCTTGAGATGGGCGACGGCCGCCGGGAGATCGCCCAAGTCATAGGTCGCGGCCACGACGGGTCGGATCCCGAGGCTATCGATGGCCCTTATCATGTCCTCCAGCGCTCGCCGGGGTCCTACGCCGATCGCGTTGATCGTCGCGCGGCGCAGGAGCAGGGGGCCAACCGGGGTCGAGATGCGGTCGCTGTCCAGAAGGCCGACGAGCAGGATCCTTCCGCCGTAGGCCAGGGCTTCGACGGACGTAGCGAGGTTCTCGCCCGCGGCCATCTCGATCACAGCGTCCGCGCCGCGGCCGCTCGTGAACGCCATGACCTCGCGATCCCAGCGGGGACGGGCGCGATAGTTGATGCCCGCGCGCGCGCCCAGGCTCAGGCCGAACGCCAGCTTCTCATCGCTGCTGGACGTCAAGATCACGTTCGCCCCGTGCGCTGCTGCGAACTGCAGCGCGAAGAGCGAAACGCCGCCCGTACCCTGCACGACCCAGGTCTGCCCCGCCCTCACCCGCCCGGTCTCCACGACAGCCATCCAGGCGGTCAGACCTGCCGTCGAAAGCGTGCTCGCCTCCTCGGGGCCGAGGGTCTGGGGCGCTGCGACAAGCATGTCTTCGCTGACCACCGCGAACTCGGCCAGGCGGCCCGAGACCGCGATGGTATTCGTGTGACGGCCCGGGGCCGCCCCGTCGATCCAGTCCGCGATGTCGACGCCGACCACCCGAGCGCCTATGGAAAACCGCATCGCGAGCGGTCCGAGCTCCACGACCTGCCCGGCGAAGTCGCTTCCTGGCACATGGGGGTGCGCCAGCTCGCCTATGCGGCCTTCCCACATCAGAAGATCGCGGTAGTTCAGCGAGACCGCCTGGATCCTCACCAGGACCTCACGAGGCCCAGGCTCGGGCCTCCGAGCATCGCGGAGCGTCAGGCTCCGGACGCCTGGGGCATCGAGCTCCCAGCGCCGCATGCGCGGCTTCTGCGGCGCTTGTCCGGCGTGGGTGGACTTCGGTGTCGTGAGACCTGAACTGATCATCTCGTGCCTCCTGTGCATCGACGGCAATTCGTCCTTGCGGAGATTTAGCCGTCGCGCCGGCGGCGCTGCAGTGGATCAGTTCGTGAGGCTCCCTCTCGTAAAACGAGAGGCTGCCGTCGCCTCGGCGGGCCGTGAAGGGCGATTGGCGGGCCTCGCCATCGCCTCCTCCAGGCAGATGCTGAACACGGCGCGCGGCCCGCCAGGCCCGGTCGCGGTGGCTCGATGAAGAACTGAGGCCGGGAGCTTGTACTCCACGATGATGGCGAACTGCTGCGGGAAGCCCTGACTGACGACGCCGGACACGAAGCTCCCTTCGCCAGCGTGACCTCGGCGAGGTTCCGCGCGTCGATCCTGTTGACGATGCCGAGCAGCAGGGTGCGAGAGGCCTCGACGAGCCGCCCGGGCCCCCGGAGAGGGGATCGCCGCGCGGGGTGCGCGCGGGGCGGAGGCCCCGCCTCAGACCTCGGCCCATCCCCCACCCCCGCGCGGCGAACACCCTCTCCGGGGGCTCGAGGAGACCCGGGCGGGGCGTCGACGGGCTCCTGGCCGATGGGTCGATCGTCAACCGCCGCTACCCGGGGTCAATCTTGGTTCACCGTAATCGTGGGAACCGTGTTTGAAGAGGCGCTGTAGCTGTAGGTTATCAGAACTTCGGACATGCAGATCGGCAAAACCGGCGGCGGGTAAGGCGTTGGCGTATCCAGCGCGGAGAAGCGAAATCCGTTGATTCCTCCGGCGGCGACCAGCTTTGAATTCGACAGGCTCGCAATCTCACCCTGGTAAAGGTCATCCGTTATTGTAAACTTACAACTGGCCTTGGAGGGGTCGGGCGGACCGTTGTCGAGCCAGTAGCCCACAGCCGCATCATCGAAAGGGTTGGGGCTTGGAACCTTGCCAAGCGTGACCGTGAAGCTCGATCCATATCGAATAGTGCACGTCGTGCTCGTGTTTTGCACCTGGATTCCCAAACTCTGATCCTCGTAATGCGCGCATTGGAGAGATACCCACTTAGGAAGCAACATTTGTATCGTCACTTGATTGTCCACAACATAAATATTCGAATAGCTAGGATTGGGATCAATGTCGTGCCGCGAGCCTTGGGGTTTCGTCATGGCGAGACACCTCTGATTTGATATTCAACAGCCCCCGTGTGCCGAGGGATCGAGAACAACCAACAAAACCTGCTCCGTGCCCCGGCGGGAGCGCCCCGAATGCTGCTGTCCCACGCCTGTCCGGAGGAGCTCGCCCCCGGTGGTGCGGCGGCGAGCCCCATGCAACGCCGCCTCACCGTCGCTGTATTGCGTACTGCAACGCTCGTGCCGCTTGGAGGCCTGGGCGGCATAGGCCGAGGCGGTGACGCGGGCCAGCGCCCGCACCGTTGGAAGCAGGAGATACCGACTGGAGGTCTGCGTCTCTTCGAGAAGCGCCGTGTCTATCGAAGACGCAGGCGCCAGGAGACGCCAGCGTCGGACGCCCTGCGTCTCTTCAAGAAGCGAGTTTTCGTGGAGGCGCGCCTCGCAGGCCGTGTCCGTACCGCCGTGGGATCACCGGACAATGCCTACGCAAGGCTCGTCCAGCGTAAGACGCCTTACGTGCCCTGCCCCGCGCCGGGATCGATGCCCAAGAGGCCGCACGGGCTGTCCCAGAGGATCGCCCCCAGCGCCTCGTCCCCGAGCGCGCCCCGCAGCGCCATCATCTCGTCGACCATCCCGGGCCCGTGATCGAGGTGCGGGAAATCGGTCCCGAACACCATCCGCGTCGCGCCGATCTCCCTCACAACCCGGTCGAGCATCGCCTCGCCGGGCTCGAGCGCGATCCAGCACTGCCGCTGGAAGTACTCCGAGGGCGGCCGGCGCACCCGGCCGCGCACCTCGCCGCGCATCTGCGCGTATTCGACGTGATCGAGCCGCCAGAGCCAGTAAGGCAGAAAGCCGCACCCCGCCTCGAGCAGGCCCACCCGCAGCGCCGGGTGGGCCTCGAGCACGCCGCCCTCGACGAGCGAGAGCAGCGCCATCATCGCCTCCATCGGGTGCGAGCACGCGTGCTGGCCGAAGCGCGTCTCGAAGCGATCGGCCCCCGCCGTGGTGACGCGCGCGTGCGTTCCCTCGTGGAGGAGCACGGCGATCCCGTGGTGCGCGCACGCCGCCCAGAACCGCGCGTGGGCAGGCGCGCTCAGGGTGCGGCCCTGCACCGGGTTGGGCCGGAGCACCACGGCGCGCGCGCCGTCGCGCGCCGCCTGCTCCAGATCGCCCGCCATCGCCTCCGGATCGTGGCGCGAGAGCAACGCCGGGCCGTGGAGCCTGTCCGGCGCGCTCGCGCAGAAGTCGCCCAGCCATCGGTTGTAGGCGCGGGCGTAGGCGCGCGAGCGCTCGGCGCCGATGCCGTCGTCGTGGACGAGATAGGACGCGTACGTCGGGAGCAGGACGGCGACGTCGACGCCGGTCGCGTCCATCTCGGCGAGGTGCCCCTCGGGCCTCTCCGAGGCGGCGAGGAGCTCGCGGCGGCGCTCGGCGGCGAGCCCCAGCTCGATGTAGGCCGCCTCCGGGACGCGCAGGATCGGTGCGCCGTCGACGCAGAGGATGGGGGGCGTGGGCAAGAGCGCGTGCTCGCCCAGACGGCGCATCCGCGCGGCCAGCGGCTCGGGCGGCCCGAAGGGCGCGAGCCGAGGCGCATACGCCCGCATCGCTGATGGCAGGTACTCCGCCCATAGGGCCACGGGCTCGGAGACGTGACGGTCGATATCGAGGATCCGGAAGCCATCTCGCATGCGCAGCTCCTCGGCGGCTATCGGGGCTAGACGAACAGAGGGACCGGGTTGAGCTCGCCCTCCTCGAGCGGGCGGGGGAGCCACCCCAGCGCGCACGGCACCTGGTACAGCCTCCCCGGGCCGAACCGGGGCCAGAAATGGCGCAGCCCCGGGACGATCACCTGGACCACGGGCAAGCCGATGTCGGGGCGGGTCTTGTCCACCGCGACGAGCTCCAGGCCCGCCTCGTCGAGACGCCTCAGGCACCCTTCGATGTCGGCGCGCAGATCGGCGCCGCCGATCCGGGGCAGGCGCTCGGCCGCGACCCGGGGGAGATCCGGGCTCGGGAAGAGATGCGCGCGGCCCTGCAGCCGCTCGTGATCCCACGGAGCCCGGCGCGCGCCCCCGGGATCGAAGAGCTGGTTCAGCTCGGTGAGCGATCGCTGCACGGCGAGGCGCGGGTCGAGGTGGCAGCCGAACCCGATGGTGAACCGATCCTCCCGGGCCTCGTGGGCGAGCGCGACGCAGGTGGGAATACCGAGGTCGTGCGTCAGGTCGAGCACCCAGACGGCCCAGCCGAGGCGGGCGTAGTCCGCCTGGAGGGCCTCGAAGTACGGATCCCCAAAGCTGTCGAGCTCTATGGCCGGGCGCGCGAGCCGGTTGTACCACCAGACCGCGGCGGCATCGCGCTCCACGAGCTCGAGCAAGGCCTGCAGCACGGCCTCTTCGAGGCAGGTGCCGGCCGCCACGCCGTTGCTGCAGGGGCCGCAGAACGCGGCGCCGCTCTCGGCCGGAGCCTCGGCGTAGCAGTAGGCCAGCGGGGCGTAGCGCCGCTCGCGCTTGCTCAGCGACCACGCCGGGGTCCAGTCGATCCGGGTGCTCGCATCGAGCGGCTCCGGCACCCACTGCCGGCGATCCGCGGCCCGCGCGTTGAGGCGAGCGCGCTCGCGGTACTGGGCCTCGCTGAAGTTCAGCAGGTCGCCGAGCGCGAGCGCCGCCGCGCCGAGCTCGTCCTTGCTGGCGCGCACGCGCGCCTCGTCCCCCTGGTACACGCCGCTGTAGCGCTCGAGGGCCTCGCAGAGCGCGCTCACCCGGGCCTGGTCCGCGCTGCGCCCCTTGCCAGCGCAGCCCTTGTCGAAGACGTTGGTGCTCGGAACGCTCTCCCGAGGGCAGACGAGGTAACCGGACGCGTACACGGCGCGGAGCTCGGTGTCCCGACCCGGCATGGGGACGAGGTGCGTCACGGCGCCCGTGATCGGGCTGACGAGGTGCTGATAGCGCTCGTAGGTGCGCCGCGGGTTCTGCCGGCGATATCCGCCATCCTCGAAATGCGCCTTCTCGACCGGCTGCAATTCGATCGGGCGCTCGCCGACGGCCGCCATTCGCGCCGGATCTCCGCACGCCGGGCATTGCGGCCTCCGGACCACCGCGTGCGCGGTGAGCTGGAACGTGACCAGATCCAGGGCGAGCACCCGGGCGCTGAGCGCGTGGGGAGAGCTCGTGTCCTGCCGGGCGAGCGCGCGAGCGATGGCCGAGGCGCCGAGCCCGCACGCGGTCCGGACGCTCGCCTCGGTGGCCGCCCCGGGGAGAGCGATGTGGCCCTCGTGCCCCCGGCGCCGGCGAACGAGCTCCTCGACCGGGCGGTTCTGGCGCATCCAGAACGCGAGGCACTCCCAGCAGGGGCCGGCGCCTGGCTCGAAGCCGGGCCCGAGGAGCGGCTGGACGCCGGCAGGCTTGATCAGGAACCAGCGCGCGCCCTCGCGCAGCGCGCGGCGGTTGATCGAGGCGAGCTCGGGCCGCAGAGGGTCGTCGGTCACGACCACCGTCAGGGCCGCCTCGCCGTCGATCCGCGCGCCCGCCTGTTCGAGCGCCTCGGTCATCCACCCGGCGAAAGCGGCTTCGCCGAGGGCCAGGACCGATACCGGAGTGCGGCTCAGGGCCTCGGCGGCCGCCCTGCCGTCGAGACCCACCCCGTGCCAGAACGCCGCGCGCTCGGAGGGGAGCTCCGGCGTTGCGGGGACCAGGTAGCCGCGCTCCGCGAGCCGGCTCAGGGTGTACAGGGCCTCGGGCTCGGAGATCCGGCCGGCCGCGGCGCGCAGGATCTCGTCCACGGTGCGGCGGCCGTCGACGAGCGCCGCCACCTCGGCGGTGCAGGCGCCGGAGAGGACGAAGCGCTCGCGCTCGCCGATCAGGAATATCGCCCCGGTCTCCATGCGCTCGACGCGCAGGGTGGGCTTGAACGCCAGCACCTGGCTCAGCTCCAGAGGGTCCATCGTCGGTCCTTGTCTCAGCCGTCAACGAACGCAGGTGAACGGGGTCGCCGCGACCGCGGCGCTGCGCCCCGGCCAGAGCTCCCCCCATCGTTCCTCCGCCGCCATCGTCGCCTCCATCAGCAGCAGCACGTGAAAGGGTACTCTGCTCCCGTGGCGTTGTAGACGGCGAGGGCGATGGCCTCGGAGCCCACGTCGCTCGGCTTCGGGGGCAGATAGAGCGTGAGCGTGTGAGGCTGGAGCGAATCCCAGTAAGACTGATGGTCCTTGTCGAGCGGAGATCCCGGCCGACGCCACCGGGCTGCGCCATCGTCCTCGACGCGCAGGCTCATCTTCCAAGGTAGACTGTAACCTCGGATGGTTTGCAGCGCTGATGCAGGGTCGATCTCGAGCGCCCGTCTAAACTCCTCGTCGCTCCAGGCTTTGGCCATCGCCGCAAGAAGCACGACGTTGAGCTCGGCGAACGAGGTGTCGTCGGGAACGAAGCCTCCTGCAGGAGGGCCGCTGTGGAGGCCGACGCGCTCTTGACCCGCCTGTTCGCCCTCATGATGGCGCGCCTCGGGCTCTCGCCCTCGTTCGCGGCGACCGGGGTGCTGCAGCTCCCCGTGGTCCGCCCGGAGCGCCCGGCGGTCGAACACACCCTCTTTCGCCTGAGAGCGTACATGAACCCCGTGCTGGTCGTACTCCTGGCTCCAGTGATCGCTGAACAGCGACGGGCGCTGCTTGTAATAATCCGAGAGCGCCCTCGAGTACTCCTCCGGATGTACATCTTCCCGCAGACCACCGTTTCCTGGACGAGCTGCGGAGCCCTTGGGCGCGAGCGGCAGGCGCAGCGTCAGGCAGTCGAGCAGGTCCCTGGGCCAGACCCACTCGTCGCGAATCCACCTGAACTCCTCGCCCGCTCGTGCGATCTGGAGCTCGCACGTCCTTGGCCACGGCCAGATATAGCCAAAGCGATCCTTGAGCGCGGAAGTGGGATTGTCCCCGGTCAACTCCTTACCAAAACCGCTCGGATCGGCCCACGCTTCTGCGATCGCGCGCAGGTACGTCGTGCGAAACTCCATTAATTTGTTCATGCTCATGATCCTCTCCTTCGTGACCGTCTATCGCAATCTCTTACAGGCGACGGGGAAGCGCTCGTTCACGCGCCGCGCGGGCGCGCGGCTTCCGATAGCCCCATGAGCCGCGCAGGGTTGTCCCACAAGGCTGCCCGGAGCACGTCGTCGGCAAGCGGCGCGCCGCCGTCGAACAACCTGGCGACGATCGCGGGATCGTGGTCGACGTGGGGGAAGTCCGTGCCGAAGACGACGCGATCCTTGCCGATGGCCTCGACGCAGTGCGCGAGCATCGCCTCGCCCGGCTCGAAGGCGATCCAGCACTGGCGGCGGAAGTAGCTCGAGGGGCGCCGGTTCACGCGACCGCTGACCTCGTTGCTGAGCTGCGCATACTCGATCTCGTCGAGGCGCCAGAGCCAGTAGGGCAGCCACCCGCAGCCCGACTCGAGGAAGCCGACGCGGAGGCCCGGATGGCGCTCGAGGACGCCTCCTTCGAGCAGGGCGAGGAACGCCATCATCGCCTCCATCGGATGAGAGCAGGCATGCTGGGCGAAGTGCGTCTGGAAGCGCGAGGCGCCGGCCGTCTGCACGCGCGTGTGCGTCCCCTCGTGCAGCAGCAGCGGGACGTCGTTCGCCTCGCAGGCCGCGAAGAAGGGCTCCAGCTCCGGCGCGCCGAGGGTCTTCCCGCGGACCGGGTTCGGCCGGATCACCGCGGCGCTGAGGCCGTCCGCGAGGCCGGCCTCGAGGTCCGCGACCATGTGCGCGGGATCGTGGCGCGAGAGGAACGCGGCCCCCTTCAGCCGGGTCGGGGCTCGCCGGCACTGGTCCGCGAGCCAGCGGTTGTAGGCGCTCGCGTAGGCGCGGGAGCGGTCCGCGTCGATCTCCTCATCATACACCAAAAAGCCCGTGTAGGTCGGGTGCAGCACGGCGACGTCGACCCCTGCCTCGTCCATCGCCGCGAGCTGGCCGGCCGCCGTCTCCGCGGCGATCAGCTCTCGGCGGTGCTCCTCCGCATGGAGCCCGACCTCGATGTAGCCCACCTCGGTCATCCCCCGACAGATGGGCTTTCCACCGACCGTGACCACCGGCGGGGTCGGCAAGAGGGCGTGGTCTCCCAGCCGGTCCAGGCGAGCCCGGAGGGGCTCGTCCGGCGGCGAGAGGGGGCGGACGTCCGGCGCGGCGTCGCGGTGCTTCGCCGGCAGGTACTCCGGCCAGAGCCCCATGGGCTCCATGACGTGGCGGTCGATGTCGATGATCGCAATCCCGTTGCGCACACAACCCTCTTCCTACGAGTAACTTGTCCGGAGCTCCATGCGGTGGAGAGGACGCGCCGCAGGCCGTCCTGCGGCATCGGATGGCTCGAGCCTGTCCTTCGCGCCCGATCTTGACGGCGATCGCGGGATCAAGCGCAGGTGAACGGGTACTGGGGACCCGTGTCGTTGTACGCGGCGAGGGCGATCGGCCAGTCGTGCTGCTCCTTGGGCGGCGCCGGGATATATACGGTGATCTCGTTGTAGGGGGGCCGCCCGGATTCGAACTCGCTCCACGTCTTCGGGGAGAACCTCAGCCTGAAGTTCCATGGAACGATGATGCTCAGCGATTTCTGTACGAGATCCCGAGCGTCATTCGAGGCGAAGAGCTCCTTCGCGAACTCCTGATGGGCCCATGTCATCGCGAGGATGCGGGAGGTGATCACCCCGAAATTGGCGAAGTCATCGGGCGCCTGGCTCTTCCCGTCCGTCGCCGCGCCGAGCAGGGACGGGAACCTCTCGCAGTAAACGCCGAGGGCGTCCGCGAGGCCTGGAATCGACTCGTGCGGCTGCTCCGGCCGCTCCGGCAAGTAGATGTGGAACTCGTCGCCGACGCCGAACCAGCCCAGCACCTCGTTCGGCCGCCACTGGGGCCTGGGCGTCGTGGCGATCGTGAACTTCACTTTGTAAGGAAACTTGAAATTGTAGTTCTTCTCGAGGAGGGGGAGCGCGCCCCTGCTGTGCTCGTGCCCCGCGGAGCACGCGACCAGCTCGTTCAGAAACGCCTCGTCGCGCCAGGCGCGCGCTATGGCTCGCAGGTAGGCGGCGCGTAAACGGGGAAACGGGGCGGAGTCGCCGCTCATGGTCTCATAGTCTCTGTGCTCGTGCGTCGTGCTCATGGATCACTCCTCGATGAGAGATGCATTCAGATCAGGAAACAAGCCGTGGAGCTGCGTCAATCGGCGCACGAGCGCGGCGTCGTCCCCGAAAATACGCCGGTGCTCCTGGATCGCCGCCGCCTCGAAGCGGTACATGCCTCGCTCGCCGGCCAGCAGGCGAGCCCGGGCGAGCAGCGCTCGGACGAAGTCCCGATCGGGCTTCGAGAGGCGCGTCTCATAGCGCGCGCGGCGCCGTATGAGCTCCACCTCGAAAAAGTGCTCGCTGAGCTCGGCGCACATCGAAAGGCAGGTCTCCACGTGGGCGATCGCCTGGTGCAGATGGCCGGCGTCTGCTTCGATGTCCGCCAGAAAAGACCCGTAATAGGTGAGCGCCAGGTTGCAGTGGAGAGACTTGAGGATCCCGATGATCGCCTCGACACCCTGCAGGTCCCCCGCGGCCCACGACGCGAGGGCCGCGCCGTAGCCCTCGAAGGCAGGCAGCCCGTATGCCTTGGAAGCCTCGAGCAGCTCGCCCGTCGTCTTGCGCACCGCGGGCTTGTCGCCGCTCATGTGCTGAATCTGGCTGAGATAGAGCAACGCGATCCCGAGGGACGGGACGTGGTTGATCTCCCGCGCCCAGGCGATCGCCTCGTTCGCGAGCTGAAACGCCCGCGTCGTCCGCCCCATACCCCACTGCACCCATGCGAGCTGACCCGAGGCCCAGACGCGGCAGTCCATGCCGAAAGCCGAGCCCTGCTTCGCGTCGCGCGCCGGGTCATACAGGTGGAGCGCCCTGTCGAACCATGTCTCGGCGTCCAGAAACCGCCCCTCCGCATGGAAGCCCACGCCTTTGGCCGTCGCGGCCACGCACTGGAGGGACGGGTCCTCGATCCGGTCGGCGAACGCCACGAGCTCGTCGGCCACTTGCCGGCACGCCGCGCGCTCGCTCGCCACGTGGTAGTGCATGTACAGACCGAAGAGGGTGGAGACGGTGTGCTCGGTCGCCTTGCTCCCGGGGAGCAGCGCCCGGGACTTCTCGGCCAGCGCGCGCACGTCGGGGGAGGCCCAGCCCTGCGTCGACATCAAGGCCTGCAGGCGGACGCTGTTGGCGCCGAGCTCGGCTTCCACCCGCTCGGCGGCCGGCAGCGCCTCGATCCACTCGACGACGTTGGAGGCGTGCGCGCTGGCCTCGGCGTAGGCCGAGCGCTCGAGCGCCTGCTCGGCTGCCTGCTGGGCGTACCCGATGGCCTCCCGCTTCTGCTCCGCCGCCGCGTGATGGTGCGCGAGCAGATCCGGCCGCGTCCGGACCACCTCCGGAAACCCCTCCTCCAGCGTCTGAGCGATGCGCGCGTGGATCCGCTGCCGCGCGCCGGTCGACAGCGACTCGTACGCCGCGTCCCGCATGAGCGCGTGCTTGAACATCCCCACCGCCTCCTTGCCCCGCCGCCTGCGCAGCGCGAGCCCCGCGCTCGTCAGGCGCTCCAGATCCTCCGCCACCGCCTCCGGGCCGAGCGGGCTCGCGGCCGAGAGCACCTTGAGGCTGAACTCCCGGCCCAGCGCCGCCGCGAGCTGGGCCGTCTGCTTGGCGCGCGCGAGCCGATCCAGGCGCGCCGTGAGCAGCGCCCGCAGCGTCCCCGGGATCGCCGCGCCCGAGAGCGGCCGGGTGAGCTCGTAGCGATCGTCCCGCTCCACCAGGAGCAGCGCGTCGAGCATCATCCGGAGCAGCTCCTCCGCGAAGAGCGGCACCCCGTCCGCGCGGTCCGTCACCTGCTCGATCACCGCGGGAGGCAGCGCCTTGTCGCCCACCAGCCCGGCGAGCATCTCCTCCATCTGCGGGCGCTCCAGGCGGCTCAGCGGGAGCAGCAGCACGTCGGCCGTCGAGAACGACGGCGAGAACTCGGGGCGCGCCGTCATGACGGCGCACAGCGGGACCGCCGGCGCCTCGCGAACGAGCTGCGCGAGAAACTCCATCGTGGTGGGATCGGCCCAGTGCAAGTCTTCGGCCAACAGGAGGACGGGCCGCTCGTCGGCCATCGCGAGGAGCAGCGACGCGACCGCCTTGAGCGTCAGCGCCTTCTGCCGCTGCGCCGAGACGTCGAGCGGTGCGTACGGCGCGCCGAGGGGCAGCGAGAAGAGCGGCACGAAGAGCGGCATGGCCTCGGCGAGCGCGAGGCCGTGGCCGGTGAGCTCCCCCTCGAGCCGCGCGATCTTGCTGCCCGCGTCGGGCTCCTGGTCGAGCCCGAGCGCGCGTTCGAGGAGCTCGATCACCGGGCGGAGGGGGCTGTTCTGCGTGTCGGGCGAGCACCGCGCCTCAAGGAAGGTGTGGTCGTCGCGCGCGATCCGGTGGCGCAGCGCGCGCGAAAGGCAGCTCTTGCCGATGCCGGCCTCGCCGGTGATGAGGCTCGCCTGGCCCGCCCCCTCGCACGCGCGGCGCCACCGCTCCAGGAGGAGTCCGAGCTCCTGATCTCGGCCGCAGATCGGCGCGCTCGAGCCGTCGGGGGTCGGCCACCTCGCCGCGTCGCCGTGCTCCTGCCGGAGGCGGAAGGTCTCCACCGGCGCCGCGATCCCCTCCATGGAGCGGATCCCCTCGCTCTCGAGGTCGAAGGAGGCGCGCAGCAGCGCTTGCGACGCGGCGCTGACCGTCACGGCGCCCGGCGGCGCCAGCGCGGCGAGCCGCGCGGCGAGCCGCGGGGTGGCGCCGGTGACGAGGCACGCGCCGTCGAGATCCCCCAGGTTCCCGTCGACGACCAGGCCGGTGTGGAGGCCGACGCTCGCCGCGATCCGGACGCCCCGCGCGGCGCTCGTCGGGTCCTCGGTCTGCTCGGTAGGCACGGCGCTGGCCATCGCCAGCGCCGCGCGGGCAGCGCGCTTGGCGTCGTCCTCGGCCGCGCTGGGGTAGCCGAAGTAGACGAGCAGATCGTCGCCGAACGCCGCGGCCACGTACCCGCCGTGCCGGCGCCCGATGTCCGCGCAGAGGGTGAGCGCCGCGCGCAGCGGATCGTCCAGCGCCTCGGCGTCGGCGGCCTGCCCGGCGGCCGCGCGGGCCCTCAGGTGACAGCAGAGCGCCGTCAGCTGCCGGCGCTCGCCGTCGACCGCGGGCGCCCTCCGTCGGTCGAGTGGCGCGGCGACCGTCGCGGCCGAGGCGACCGACCGCGTGTCCGCGCCGGTCGAGGGGTCGCCGGCGCCGCCGAGCATCGCCTCGCGCGACAGGCCGCGCAGGCTGCAAGCCTCGAGCGCCTCGAAGAGCCCGCGGGCGGTGACGTCGCGCGCGCCTTCGTCCTTGCGGAGCGCGCGGGCGAGCAGGTCGCCGAGCGGGTGGCGCTCGAGCGCGGCGGGGAGCGGGACGGGCTCGGGGCCGAGCAGCCGATAGAAGATCTCGGCCTCCGTGCCGCCGTAGACCCGCGCGCCCGTCAGGCACTCGAGGAACACGAGGCCCCACGAGAACAGATCCGCGCGCGGCGAAGGCTCGGCGCCGCGCCACTGCTCCGGCGCCCCGTAGCCCGGCGTGCCCAGCGCGTCGTGGCTGCCGGTCAGGCGCATGGATCGTCCGTCGTCGAGCGCGGCGCCGATCCCGAAGTCGAGCACCAGCGCGTTGCGGCGGGCGCCCGTGGGGATCACCATGATGTTGCTGGGCTTGAGGTCGCGGTGGACCACGCCCGCCGCGTGGGCGCAGGCGAGGGCGTCGAGCACCTGGAGCATCAGGTGCCGCGCCTCGGACGGCGCGAGCGCGCCCTCGCGCTCGAGCAGCGCGGCGAGGTCGTCGCCGGGCGCGAAGGCGAACGCGGTGTAGAGGGTCCCGTCCTCGATCTGCCCCGCGTCGACGAGCTGGACGATGTTGGGGTGGTGAAGCTGGGCGCAGAGCCGCGTCTCGCGCAGGAAGCGCGCGGCCCGCCTGTCGGCCTGCGCGGCGCCGCCCTGCTCGGCGAGGCGCAGGATCTTCAAGGCGATCGGCTGCCCGGTGGTGAGCTGGCGGGCCTTGTGCACCACGCCGAAGCCGCCTTCGCCGAGCTTGGTCAGGACCTCGTAGCGCCCCGCGAACGTGGCGCCTGGTGCGAGTGCTGCATCGTTTGCAACGTAGCGCTGCATGCTCGAGCTCTTCGTCGCCGGAGGCGCGCGGAGCGCGCCGGCACCTCTCCGTCAGGGCTCCTTGTCGGCGTCGAGCACCGCCAGGAGATCCGGATCGACCTCGCCCCCGAGCAGGTCCAGGACCTCGCGCACCCGCGAGAGCTCGCGGCGCAGCGCCCGGTGGTGGTTGCGGTTCTTGAGCAGCGGCTCCTGGCCGAGCAGCGTGAAGGCGTCGTCGCGGTTGCCCGTCCGCTGCACCGCCGCGCCCAGGACCATGCCCCGGAAGGCGTCGGTCAGCTCGAGCGGGAGCGGGGCGCCGCCGCCGCGGCGCCGCTCGGCCTCGCTCACGAAGCTGAGCGCCGCCCGCCAGAGCAGCTTGACGAGCGCGCTCGGCTCGGCGTCGCCGTCGAAGGTGAGCGCGCGCTCGACGTGGCGCCGCTGGATCACGAGATCGCCCCCCAGGCCGCTCTGCCCCGCGAGCTGGAGCGCGTAGGCGCGCCGGACGATGTTGTCGAGCTGCCGCAGGTTGCCCGGCCACGGCGCGGACACGAGGAGCTTCATGGCCTCGGGCTCGAAGCGCGCCGCGCCCTTGCCGTCGGCCTCCTGGTGGCGCCGGTTCAGCATGTACTCGGCCCAGCGCGGGAGCTCGTCGAGCCGCTCGGCGAGCGGGAGCAGCCGCACCGGCAGGACGTTGATGCGGTAATACAGGTCCTCGCGGAAGCGGCCGGCGCGCACGGCGGCGCGCAGATCGGCGTTGGTGCCGACGAGGAGGCGCGCGTCGGCGCGGCGCTCCCCTGCCCCGTCGTCGCCCAGCATCCGGTAGGCGCGCTCCTCGATGAAGCGCAGGAGGCCCGCCTGGGCCTTGAGCGAGAGCTTGTCGATCTCGTCGAGGAAGAGCGTGCCCTTCGCGGCGCGGGCGACCGCGCCCGGGTTGTCCTTGACCGCGCCGGTGAAGGCGCCGCGCTTCCAGCCGAACAGCTCGGCCATCTGCAGGTCCTCGGGCACGCCGAGGAGGTCCAGCGATTCGAAGGGCTGGCCCCGTCGCTGCGAGTGCTCGTGGCACCAGCGCGCGAGCCTGGATTTGCCGGCGCCGGTCGGGCCGGTGATGAGGATGGTGTCGTCCCGCGGGGCGAAGGCGCGGAGCAGCTCGACGAGGTGCGCGGTGCTCTGACCGACGACCGGCAGGAACTCGTCCGGGCTCGCCGGCTCGTTCGAGCGGAGCGGCAGCGCGCGGGCGGCGATGAACGCCCCGGCGATGCTGGCGAGGATCTCCAGCCCCTCGTGGCACTCCGCCCAGGGGAGCTCGCGTCCGGCGGTCCCCCTGCAGCTCGCCTCGAGGGTGATCATGCCGTCGACGCTGCCGCCGGGCGCGCGCAGCGGGACGACGTGCACGTGGGTCGCGTCGCGATCGAGCATGCGCTTGCGCGTGGCGTCGCCGGGCACGCCGGCCGCCTCCGACGGGTCGCGGAGCTCGATCGCCCCGTCGCGCATCCAGGAGCGGATCGAGGCGCGCTGGACGTCGATCGAGACCGAACAGCGGTGCTGCTCGATCCAGCTCCAGACGCTGCCGGAGGTGAGATAGCCGGTGCCCTCGATGCGCGCGCCGCTCGCGCGGTCGATGCCGAAGAGGCGCTGGTAGGTGCCCTCGGGGCGGAGGTGGACGACGCCGCGCAGGATCCGCGCGCGGCTGGCGAGCGGGCCGTCGGCGAGCGCCTCCTCGACGCAGGCGAACATGGCCTGGAGGACCGCCGTGGCCGCTTCCTCGAAGTACGTGGCCGACACGAGGCGCGGGACGAGCGCGGTGAAGATCTCGTCACGGGATACGGTCACGGTAGGCAGCAGGTAAGCAGGATAGCGGGGGCGGGTCCAGGTGGAACGACCACGCTGGTGTCCCCCGCGGACGCAGCGCGTCCGGGCGGGACGCGGGCCGCCTGCTGGCTCGGAGGTCGTGGGAGCGCCGGCGTCCTGCGCGAGGGATTGCGGGCGCCGCCGCGGGTCCGAGGGGCGGGCGCGGAAGAGGTGGCCGAATGCGATGCGCGGGCGCCGCCCGGGGCTGGAGGGCGCGGCCCTTGAGCCCTGCGCCGCGCTCAGCGCGGCGCAGGCGCAGCCACGGCCCCGATGACCGGCTCGACGACGCGGAGGCGCCGGTCGAGCGCGACGAGGTGCAACATCCGGAGATCCTCGTCGAGCGCTTTTGCGTGCGACAAGCCCCAACCAGGGCAAGTGAGCGCTCCCCGCCGCCAGAGCTCCCCGGGTCATAGGTACGGGCGACATCTTTCGGACCGGGAGAGACGTCTCCGAACGCCGCCCACAGGAGCCGTGTCATCACATCCTCAAGCCGCTCCGGATCCCCTCCTCGGTCCGCTCTTCCTCCCAGGCGAACGGCCCATGCGGCCGCCTGAATTAGGCGACCGCCCGGAATGGTGACGTCAACGGCATCTTGACGGAGTGCCGTCCGGCCAGACGGCAAGGACTCGTCGGCAAGAAGTTGCCCGCACCGGGCGGCGAGGACTTAAGAACCTGGCACCTGAGAACGCGTTACATGCATTCAGGTCGCTGAGCCTGTCGCGCCAAGCAAAGACGATGCCCCACGGCTCTGTCGAGGCGGCTCCCGGGAAGAAAGCAAACGTAGCTCTCGGCCTTGATCTCGATACACCTCGGCGCGGTGCACGAGCCCGAAGGGGCCGCCTTCACGCGACAACCTTCAGGAGTTCGTTCAAAGCGGCCCGGCTTCGCCCCCGGCCGATCCACATCCTACCAGCACTCTGCAGATTTCCAGCCTAGCGCGCTCGACGCCGTGATCCGGGCACGCTCGCCATGACCGGAAGCCTCTCATGCAGGAGTCGCTCCTGGGACCTGAAGCGAGCAGACCCATGCGCATGACGCGTCGTGCAGGGCTGATCGCGACGGGTCAGCGCGGGATGGAGGGGGTCAGATTCCAGTGAAAACAAAAACCGTTGCGACGCCCACGAATTTCCATGTAGGTAGGGTGTAGGCAGTATTCCACGCGCAACGGAGGCAGGGGTGAGCTCGGACTCTCGACAGAAGATCGGCGCGGTGCTTGGAGACCGTTACGAGATTCTCGCCGAGCTGGGTGAAGGCGGCTTCGGGACCGTCTACAAGGCGCGGCAACTCGCGACGGGCCAGTCCGTGGCCATCAAGGTGCTGCAGCTCGGGTCGAGCGGCGCGGCGCAGGCGCGCGAGAAGCGCGTGGCGCGCTTCCAGCGTGAGATGCAGCTCTGCGGGCAGCTCCACCACCCGAACATCGTCCGCCTCATCGACTCGGGGCAGGCGGACGAAGCCGTCGTCTATTCGGTCTTCCAGTTCGTGCCTGGCAAGGATCTCGCCCAGGTCCTCGCCGAGGAAGGCCCGCTGGATCCGCGCGAAGCGCGGCATTTTATGCTGCAGATCCTCGACGCGCTCGGCTGCGCGCACGCGCAGGGTGTGATCCACCGGGATCTCAAGCCCGCGAACCTCATGGTCATCCCCACCGGCGCCCGGCGCAACGTGCTCGTGCTCGATTTCGGGATCGGGGCGCTCACGGAGGATGCGAAGCGCGACGAGAAGACGCGGATCACGCTGACCAACGAGTCCGTGGGCACGCCTGCGTACGCCGCGCCCGAGCAGCTCCGCGGTCAGCCTCCGACGCCGCGCTCCGATCTGTATGCGTGGGGCCTGGTCTTCCTCGAGTGCCTGACCGGCAAGCGCGTGATCGCTGGCGACACGGCCGCTGACGTGATCTTCAACCAGCTCTCCGCCGAGCCTGTCGCCATCCCTGCGGCCATCCTCGATCATCCGCTCGGGGACATCCTCCGACGCGTGACGGCCAAGGACGCGGCCGCGCGCAACGTCACGACCGCGGGGCTCCTGCGTGAGCTCGAGGAGTGCGACGTGAGCGGGCTGCGGGCCAGGAGCGGATCTGCGCGCCTCCAGCCCGCGGCGTCGGACATGCAGACTGCAACGGTGGAGCTCGCAGGCGCGGGTACCGGCGGAGGGCTCTCCAAGCGGCTGATCGAGGGCGAGCGGCGCCAGATCACGGCCGTGTGCTGCACCCTCTCGGCGTCGAGCACCGGGCACGGACCTGTGGACACGGAGGAGCTCGAGCAGCTCCTCGGCCTCCAGCAGGAGGCGTGCACGATGATCGCTCGCCGCTTCAACGGCCACGCCGCCGGCGTGCTGGGCGACAGGGTGCTGTTCTACTTCGGCTACCCGACAGCGCGCGAGGACGCCGCGCGGCGCGCGGCCGAGGCGGCGCGTGAGATGGCGGCGGATCTGCTCCGGCGAAGAGAGGCGCTCGAGACGGAGCGCAAGATCCGCATCGAGCTCAGCATCGGGATCCACACGGGGTTCGTGATCGCGCGCGAGCTGCGCGATCCGACGATCGTCGGCCTCGGCTACGTCGTGGGGACGACGCCGAAGCTCGCCGCGCAGCTCAGCGCCGCGGCGGGGCCCGGCAGCATCCTCGTGAGCGGGGAGACCCGGCGGCTGCTCCGCAAGCACTTCGCGCTGGAGGAGGACGGCACCCGCTCACTCGAGGGCTTCGACACGCCGGTCGCGGTCTTTCAGCTGCGGGAGGGGAGCGCGTCCGGTGGGCTCCGAGAAGTGCCCCTCGTCGGCCGCGCGCGAGAGCTGGACATGCTGCTGGAGCGCTGGGGACGCGTCGGCGGCGGCGCAGGCCAGGCCGTCCTTATCACCGGTGAGCCGGGCATCGGCAAGTCGCGCCTCGCCCGCGAGCTCGAGGAGAAGATCGGGGACGAGCCGCACATCTGGCTGGAGAGCCGCTGCACGCCGGATAGCGCGAACAGCGCGTTCTACCCGATCGTCGATCTGCTGGATCGCCTGATGGATCCGCGTCACGAGGCGAAAGCCGAAGACCGGGCGAACAAGCTGGAGGCGCTGCTCTCGCTCCACGGCTTCGATCTGGCCGAGGCGATGCCGCTCTTCGTGCCGCTCCTGTCGATCCCGCTCCCGAAAAAGTGGGCGCCGCTCGACGTCTCGCCCCAGAAGCAACGGGAGCTGACGCGCAACGCCGTGCTCTCGCTGCTCTTTGAGATGGCCGAAAAGGAGCCGGTCGCGCTGTTCATCGAGGATCTACACTGGGCCGATCCGAGCACGCTGGAGCTGCTCGGCCAGCTCGTCGGCGAGGTGGGGTCGGCCCAGGTGCTCGCGATCTTCACCGCGCGGCCGGAGCTCGTGCCGCCATGGTCGCCGACGGCGGTGCAGCAGATCCAGCTCGGGCGCTTCGGCCGGCCGGAGGTCGAGCAGATGGCGACGAAGGTCACCCACGATCGCGCGGTGCCGGCGGAGGTGCTGGACGCCATCGCGAGCCGCACCGATGGCGTGCCGCTCTTCGTCGAGGAGCTGGTGCTGGCGATGATTGAGGCTGGCGCGCTGGTGGAGAAGGAAGGGCGCTACGCGCTGGCGAAGCCGCTGTCGGAGGTGGCGATCCCGGGCACGCTGCGCGACCTGCTCGTGGCGCGGCTCGATCGGCTGGGCAGGGCCAAGGAGACGGCGCAGGTCGCGGCGGCGATCGGGCGGGAGTTCACGTTCGAGTTGCTCCGCACGGTGAGCCCGCGGAGCGAGGCCGAGGCGCAGCAGGACCTGGACAAGCTGGTCGCGGCGGAGCTGGTGCACCGTAAGAGGCGGCTGAGGAGCGCGGCGTACCTGTTCAAGCACGCGCTGGTGCGGGACGCGGCGTACGAGTCGATGCTCAGGCGGTCGCGCCAGCAGGTGCACGCGAGGATCGCGAAGGCGCTGGAGGAAAAGTTCCCGGAGGTGGTCAGCGAGCGTCCCGAGCTGCTGGCTCATCACCACGCAGGTGCGGAGCAGGAGCGGGAGGCGATCGGGTATGCGCAGAAGGCAGCAACGGCGATGCTGCAACGTTCAGCGTACGCCGAAGCCGCGGGGCAGATTACACAGGCGCTCCCGTGGGTGGAGGCCATCTACGATCCGGCGGATCGAGCCACGGTGGAGCTAGAGCTGGATTCGCTCCTGATGCCTGCCATGATGGCATCGCTCGGCTATGGGGATCCACGAGTCGAGACGTTGGCCGCGCGTATCCTGGTTCTCAACGACTCAATTGGCACGAATCGACATAAATTTGTATCCCTGTGGGCTCTCACCAACTATCATCATTTGCAATCGCGTCGCGCCAAGGCACTGGAGCTTGGAGAGCGATTGGTCAAGCTGGCCAAGGAATCCGGAGATACATCGCAAGAGTCCGCAGCCCAGAGCATGCTGGCGCAGTGCCTAATCATGGAGGGCCGCATGGTAGAAGCTCGCGCAGCGGCGGAGCGCTCGATCTCGTTATACGACCCGTCGCGGCACCGTCACGTCGCTTTGGTCTATGGAATCGATCCCAAGACGATGGCTCACCTGATGCTAGGAACCGCGCTGGCATCGCTCGGCTACATCGATCGAGCGGTGGACGAGTTCGAGCATGGCGTGGCGTGGGCACGAGAGCTGAACCAACCAGACATGTTGGCGTTCAGCCTGTTCTTTTCCATGATTGGCTACCGTATGCGTCGTGAGCCGACGCGAGTCCTCGAGGTGACTGAAGAAGCGATCGCAGTGGCGGAGCGGTACGGTTTGCCCTTCAGCAAGGCATACGCGGAGATTCTTCGCTGCTGGGTCACACGCGATCTGGCCGAGATCGCACGTGTACTCCATGCCTTCGAGGCGGCGGGCCAGCTGGCAGGGAAGCCCTTTCTCTTGTCAATCCTCGCCGAAGCTGAGGCCTCGAATGGGCGAGTCGAAGTCGCGCTGGAACGCCTCGACGAGGCGCTGCGGTTCTCCGAGCAGCACGGCGATTTCTGGCTCCTGTCTGGGGTACTACGCTTGAAAGGTATATTCCTGCTGAAGAAGGATCCAGGAGCGATTGACGAGGCTGAGGTATGTTTCCGTCGCGCTGTGGCCGTTGCGCAGCGTCAATGCGCCAAGGCGGAAGAGCTCGAAGCAACGGTTGAGCTAGCGCGCTTGCTTGGGCAGCAGGGCAGGACAAGAGAGGCGCACCAGATGCTCTCAGCATTGTATGGCTGGTTCACCGAAGGACTCGAAACCCAAAACTTACGTGAGGCGCGTGCTCTTCTCGAGAATCTCACCTCTTGAGGCGAGCTGACTGGAGAGCCGCGATCGCGCATCACAGAGACAGCCGGTGACGGGATAGACGTGTCGAAGAGGAGTATCGAAATGAGCGACGACAACAATGTAAAGTCTTTTCAGGTACCTCACCTCAAGGAGCCTCAGCTCGGGGAGCCCGTTCCAGTCGAAGATCCTATCCAGGGAATCCGAGGCGCGCTCGAGTGGCAGAATGCTTGGATGACAGCGATCGCACTTGTATGGTCGGACGACACTGGAGAACTACAAGATGCTCTGATCGAGGATCCGGAAACCTTTTTCAAGAAGCAATGCAAGTATACCCTCCCCGCTGGCATCCAGCTCACGGTTCGTCTCATGCCTGAGAAAGATGACAAGGGCGATAAAAACGAATGGAATACCGAGAAGCGACAATGGTGGATGTCGAAAAGCGAGGTGGTGATGTACCTGCCGCCTGCCCCAGCCGACGAAAAGCAGCGCCCGGTTGCGCTATCGACCTACGCCGCGACGGGCAGGGCCTACCCTTTCACCTTTTGCTGAGCCGGGTCCGGCCTGATCGTCCCCACGTTACGGGTGCCGGTCGGTGATGTCCCTCCCAGGCGCCGCGCTGCTTCTGGAGCGCGCGATTGTTCCATGATCACACCCCAAGTTGATCCGTTGCAAAAGGTTCTCCGGTTCAAGCGTCACTTGCTGCCTCGCCTCCTCGATGACGAACGGGTCTTTTTGATAGGCGGCCTCGATCCAGTCATGCTAAAAGGTCGCACATACGCTCTCGTCGTACCGCTCATCGACGGTCGCAGAACGGTCGCCCAGATACTCGCGGAGCTCTCGGAGCGCGCACCACCGCCGAACATTCTATTCACTCTGGTAACGCTGGAGAGAGATGGGTATGTCGTGGCGGTGTCGCCGTCGCTCTCTGCGAGGGCCGCCGCCTTCTGGGAGGCGCAGGGAGTGGACGCGGACCGCGCTTCAGCGCGCCTCGCTTCGACGCCCGTCACGGTACATGGGATGTCCCGCATGGCAGATCCTGTCGTCGATGCCTTACGCGGGGTCGGAACGCGTGTTCAGGACGATGCGCTCGTTCACGTCGTCGTCGTGGACGATTACCTTGATTCCAGGCTTGAGGACTTCAATCGACGTTCCCTCCAGCGGGGCCTTTGCTGGACGCTGCTCAAGCCTGCCGGGCTTACCGCCTGGCTCGGACCAGTCTTCCGCCCCGGGACGGGACCTTGCTGGAACTGCATGGCCTGTCGTCTGCGCATCAACCGACCCGTGGAGGCTTATCTCGAGCGCCATGCGATGGAACAGTCTGTGTGCTCGTGGACGCAGCCGGAGGTGCCGACCAGCATACAGGCGAGTGTCAGCCTTGCCGCGATTGCGCTCTCGAACTGGATCGTGAATGATGGCGCAGGTCCTCTGGATGACCTTCTCACAGTAGATCTTCTGCGCTTCTCGACCCAGTCTCACGCTGTGGTTCGCTACCCTCAATGTCCAGCGTGTGGCGCCCCTGCTCTCGCGACGGAACGCGTGAGCGCGCCGGTTGTCCTCGAGTGCCGCCCGAAGCGTTTCACCGACGACGGTGGCCATCGCACGGCTACACCAGAGGAAACATGGCAGCGGTTTGCCAAACAGGTGAGCCCCGTGACGGGAGTTGTCGCAAGCGTTGGTCCTATACCCGAGCGTGATCACCCTCTCCGGCCGGTGTATGGCGCAGCCTATCGCGTCTGCCCGGTGCACGCCGCGCCGTCATTTGACGATTTTCATCGGGTGGCGATGGGCAAGGGACGCACGAGCGCCCAGGCACGCGCGAGCGCGCTCTGCGAGGCAATCGAGCGTCATAGCTTGTGCTTTCGAGGAGACGAACCTCGCCGGCGTGCCTGCTTCGATGAGCTCGATGACGAAGGTGTTCACCCGGACGAGCTGCAGAATTTCAGCGAAGCGCAGTTCCGTCAACGAGACCGTATCAACGCGGGAGCCGCGGACAAGAATCGACGTGTGCCAATGCCCTTCGATCCGTCGATCTCCATCGAATGGTCGCCGGTCTGGTCGTTGACCCACGGCCGTAGGCGATGGATCCCTACTTCCTATTGCTACACAGAGCTGCCTGTACCACCGGAAGAGCGATTCTGCTATGTCAACCCAAACGGGAACGCCGCAGGCAATTGCCTAGAGGAGGCGATTCTTCAGGGATTTCTCGAGCTTGTGGAACGCGATGCCGTCGCGATCTGGTGGTACAATCGCTTACGCCGCCCCAGGGTTGACCTGGCGAGCTTTTCTGAGTCGTATTTTCTCGATCTCGAGGCGCACTATCGTTCCATGAAGCGCCGCATATTTGTACTGGATATTACCACCGATCTGGGAATTCCTGCTTTTGCCGCCTTGGGACTGAGCGAAGGAGGCGTGCAGTGGCACATTGGGTTCGGTTGTCATATCGATGCTCGACTCGGTGTGCAGCGAGCGCTGACCGAGCTCAATCAGCTCTTTGATCCGGATCCTTCAGCGCCGGTCCCCTGGGATGTGGAACAGCTCACCGACACGAGCTTTCTGCTCCCGGACGAGACGGTGCCAGCGCGTGCGCGGGACCACTTCCCCCTGACGCACCGCGCCGATCTGCGCGATGATGTTCTTGACTGCGTCGCGCGCGCCAGCCGCGCTGGTCTGGAGACGCTGGTGCTCGACCAGACACGCCTTGACGTTGGGCTGTGCGCAGTCAAGGTCATCGTGCCTGGACTGCGCCTTTTATGGCCGCGCTTCGGGCGGGGACGGCTGTACGACGTCCCCGTGCGCATCGGGCTACTGGAAGAACGCCTCACCGAGGCTGAGCTCAACCCAGTCGCCCTTTATCTCTGATCCAGAGATGGGCTCTATGAGTAACTCTAAGCGAGTTCTGGACGCTGATCGGCACGTCATGGAGCCGATCGAACTGTGGAAGCAGTTCCTTCCGGTTGAGCTGCGCGCACACGCGCCGTACCTCGCTCAAGCAGTGGTTGAGGGGACGCTCGACGAACGAGTCCGCCGGTATGGTCCCAAAGCACTGTTTCCAATATCTCCAGTTCTTATGCTTGATGGTAAGCCTGTGTGGCATGATCTGTCGCAGCGCGCGCAGGTGGAGATGTCATGGTCCAGCTACGAGAGGCGCGCACAGATTGTTGCCGTGGCACGTCCCGAGGGCCAGCTCGAAGCCATGGATCGAACCGGGGTCGAAGTAGCATTTTTGTATCCGACCCTTTCGTTGTACCTGTTGGGCGTTGATTCGCTGGAGGCGAACCTAGGCGCCGCCTTCGCTAGAGCCTACAATGACTGGCTGCGTGGCTATTGCAGCCGAAATCCCGCCCGGTTGCAGGGCGTGGGATTGCTAAGTACTCATGATCCTGTGTCGATGGCTGACGAGGTCGAGCGTGTGGCAGGATTTGGCTGGAGGGCGGTGGTGGTTCTGCCGAACCCCGTGAAGGGGCGGCGAGGGCTTTCAGATCCAGCGTACGAACCTGTCTGGGCGGCCTGTGAACGGCTCTCCATGGCGGTCGCGGTGCACGCAGGCACACACTCGCGCTTGCCCACGTCCGGCGCGGACAGGTTCGAGAGTCATTTCGCTCTGCACGCGTGCGCGCATCCTATGGAACAGATGATGGCCTTTCTCGCCCTCACCGAGGGTGGAGTGCTTGAGCGCCATCCGCAGCTCCGTGTGGCGTTTCTCGAAGCGGGCTGCGGATGGCTGCTGTACTGGCTCTACCGGCTCGACGAGGTCGAGTACGTCCATCATGGCGGCGAGGTGGCGGAGACCGTGAAGCGCAAGCCTTCGGAGTACTTCAGACGGCAGTGCTTCGTCTCGATCGAACCGGACGAGCCCTACCTACCCGCCGTCGTCGCGCATCTCGGTGCAGAGAACCTCCTCTTCGGCACGGATTTTCCGCATGGTGATCATAGCGATGACATTGTCGAAGAGGCGCTCGGTCTCGTGAAGGTGCTGCCCGAGGCTGTCGTGCGGAAGATCCTCTGGGATAACCCAGCGCGCTTTTACGGGCTGTAGCCTCAGATCGAGTCGCCTACCTCGCGGGCGAGTACTCGTGAGCGATACATCTCAGATCCGTGACGATGGCGCGCTGTGGCTCCCCTTCGGCAGCGTGATCACGAACTCCGCATACTCCCCCTCCTCGCTCTCCGCCCGCATCGTCCCATGGTGCCCCTGCACCACGATCTCCCGGCTCAAGGACAGCCCCAGCCCCGTCCCCTCCCCGGGCGGCTTCGTCGTGAAGAACGGCTCGAAGAGCCGCGGCGCGACCCCCTTCGGGATGCCAGTCCCGTTGTCCCGGATACGCACCTCGACGTGATCACCCTGGTCCGCGGTGCGGACGCTGAGCTCCGGCGCATAGCCAACCCCGCGCTCGCGCTTCTTCTGCTGCATCGCGTAGAGCGCGTTGTCGACCACGTTGAGGAACACCCGCCCCATGTCGAGCGTCGCCATCTCCACCGGCCCGATCCGCGGATCGTACGCCGCGACGACGCGCACGTCGAGGTCGCCTCCGTGCGCCCCAGCGCGCGCGAGCCGCACGCTCTCCGCGACCACCGCGTTCAGGTCGGCCGGCGCGCGCTCGCCCGACGGGCGCCGGGCGTGCTGGAGCATCCTCTTGATGATCGCGTCCGCGCGCTGGCCATGCTCGGTGATCCGCACCATGCTGTCGCGCAGCTGGGCCAGGTTCTCCTCGATCCGCGCGAGCGCACCGGCGTCGAGCCGCGCCCCGTGCGCGCGTAGGCCTCCGGTCAGGTCCTCGATCAGCTCGGCAGAGATGTCAGCGAAATTGTTGATAAAATTTAGCGGGTTGCGGATTTCGTGCGCGATCCCCGCCACCACCCCGCTGAGCGACGCGAGCTTCGCGTCCAGCACGAGCTGCATGCGCTCCACCGTCTCGCGCTCGAGGCGCCGGTACAGCGACGCGTTCTTGACGGCGACGGCGGCCTGGCTCGCGAACGCGACGAGGAACTCCAGATCCGGCTCGGTGAAGACATGCGCCGCGCTGAGGTTGTCGACGTAGAGCACCCCGATGGTGTCGTCCTTGGGCTTGAGCGGGACGCACATCGAGGCACGGATCGACTGGGCGACGACGGAGCGCGCCGCGCCGAGGCGCGGGTCGAGCACGGCGTCGGCGAAGAGCGCTGCCACGCTCTTGCGCAGCACGTAGTCAACGATGTTCTGGCTGAAGATCGGCTCGTCGTCTGGCAAGGGCTGCGACGTCTTCACCGCGCGCCGGTCGAGCCGCCCCGTCGCCTCGTTGATGAGCAGGATGACCCCGCGGTCCACGTCGAGGATCTGGAAGATCAGATCAAGGATCTTGTGGAGCAGCGTGTCGATGTCATCGGAGACCGGGAGCAGCTTGGTGACCTCGATCAAGATCTGGAGTCGAGCCTCCGCGCTCGGCCCGCCGCCGCCACGGCCGGGCTTGGTCTCCCCCACGAGCTTGCCAATGGAGGTGTGCGTTAGGGGGCGGATAGCCTGCGGTCGGAGCGACGACTCCGTCGACGGATCGGCGTCTACCGTGAAGAGTAGATCCAGATCGCCCAGCGTGAGCGTATCGCCGCTCCGGATCTCCTTGCGCTGGACCCGCACGCCGTTCACGAATGTGCCGTTCTTGCTCTGCAGATCGACGACGAAGAACCTGCCCTCGGACAGCTCGATCCGTGCCTGGCTACGGGACAGGCTCCTGTGCGGAATGCAGATCGCCTGATCCTCCGCGCGGCCGATGGTGACGTCAGCCTCTGCAATCAAGAAGACCTGCTCCTCGGGACCGCCAGGATTGTAGATGAGCGTCGGCACGGTGCGACCTATCGCATGGTTATGGTCGTGGCAATGCACACGGTGGGTTCACCATCTGCAAGGATGGCGGCCCGGCCGCGCCGCACCACATTGTAGACATTCACCGGAGGAGCGTCCGGCAGGAGGCGCCTCGCGCCGACCTCTTCGAAGTCGAACAGCTCCTGCGCGGCCTCGTGGACCGCCGCGCCGACGAGGATCTCTCCCGGCAGCGCCGCCCTGGCGAGGTGCGCGGCGGCGTCGACGGCCTCGCCGAGCACCGTGTAGTCGAGCCGGCCGTACGCCTGAGAACCCACGCTGCCGGCGAGCACCTGCCCCGAGGACAGCCCGATGCAGATACCCTGCGTGTAGGGCGAGCCCTCGCCGGCGCGGCGCGCCACCGCCGCCATCTGGGCGCGGACGGCCACGCACGCGCCGAGCGCCCTCGACAGGTGCTCCGGGCCCTGGAACACCGCCATCACGGCGTCGCCGAGGAACTTGTCCACGACTCCCCCTTTCGCCACGAGCTCCGGCACGATCACCTCGAAGTTGGCCCTGAGCAGCCTCATGGCCTCGCCGGGCAGCTTCTCCTTGATCACGGGCGTGAACTGGAAGACGCCGATGAACGCCACCGTGGACATGACCGCCTCGCTCGCGAGCGCGATCGCGGGCCCCATCGCCCGGATCCGCTCGACCAGCGCCGCGCTCGTGTACTGGCGCAGGATCTTGTTCTCCTCGTCCGAGCGGGCGTTCCTCCGCATCTCCGCCACGTGCTTGATCGTCTTGTCGATGGTCGCCTCGAGATCGGCGCGATGAATCGGCTTGAGCAGGAAATCGAACGCCCCCTGGTTCATCGCGCACCGGATGTTGCCCATGTCGCCATAGGCCGACATCATCACCGTCTTCGCGAACGGGTTCACCTCCGGGACACGACCGAGGAACGTGAGCCCATCCATCACGGGCATCTTGATGTCGGTCAAGATGACGTCGATGTCGGGGTGGCGCCGGAGCTCGTCGAGCGCGACCTGACCGTTCTCGGCGAAGATGAACTCGTAGATCCCGTCGCGGATCTTCTGCCGGAAATGCAGCTTCATCATGAGCTGCATGTCCGGCTCGTCGTCGGCGACGAGGACCTTGGTGGGCCGGCTGCTGGCCTCGGTCACGGCCGCGAACGCCGCGACGAACTCGCGCGCGGACTGGAACCGCTGCGCCGGATCCTTCGCCAGGGCGCGCTCGAAGAAGGCGTCGAAGCCGGGGAGGAGGCCGGGGACGAGGCTCGACGGCGGCGGGAACCGATCGGTGCAGATGCTGATGAACAGCTCCCCGATCCCGCTCGCCGAGAAGGGGAGCCGGCCGGTGAGGGCCCGGTAGGCGATGACGCCGAGCGACCAGAGATCGCTGAGGTGATTCGGCACGACGGCGCGCACCTGCTCGGGGCTCATGTACGACGGCGTCCCGAGGGTCTTGCCGGCCGCCGCCCGCTGCGCCTCTTCGTCCGACCGCTCGAAGACCGTCCACACCACGCCGAAATCGAGGAGCTTCACGCACTCCCCGGGCTCCTTCCGGGCCATGAAGACGTTCGCCGGCTTCAGATCGCGGTGGACGATCCCCGCGGAGCTCGCCGCCTGGAGGCCGACGGCGATCTGCCGGAGCAGGGCGAGCGTGGCCGACGGCGAGAGCTGCCGCTCCCGGACGAGCCTGCCCTCGAGGTCCTCTCCTTCGAGGAGCTCCATCACGATATAAGGGCAATCCTCGTCGATACCATAGTCATGGATCTGGACGATGTGCTCGTTCCGGAGCCGGGCGATCGCCATCGCCTCTTGCTCGAAGCGGCGCCGCGCCGTGCTGGAGGTGACATGCTCGGGCGTCATCACCTTGAGCGCCACGGGCCGGCGGAGCGCCTGGTCGAACGCCTCCCAGATGACGCCCATCCCACCGCGGCCGATCTCACGTATCAGCGTGTACTTCCGCGCAATCGTACGGTTCGACATGGTCATCGCGAGGTGGCGCGCTCCCGGCGGCGCGCGTCCGCGGGGGTGCATCGAACATTGGCAAGGAGCATTAGCAAGAAGAGGGCCGCTTCACGCCCAGCACCTTCATGCGGTACGACAGGGTCCGCACCGGCATCCCGAGCCGCCGCGCGGCTTCGGCCCGGCTCCAGCCCGCGGCTTCCAGCGTGTCGTGGAGGAGCTGGGCCTCGTACTGCTGCACTTTCCCGCGGACCGGCCGCCCCGCTGCGGCCGGCGCCTCCTCCGGGGCGGGCGGCGCCGAGGAGCGAAGCCCCGAGTCCAGCGACGTCGAGAGGCGGCCAGGCGCCGAAGCGCCGCCCGCGTCCGAGACGCGCTCCGGCTCCGCCGCGCGCACCCTCGGCGGGAGGTCCTCCGGCTCGATGATCGCGCCGCGTGCCACCACGACCGCGCGTTCGATCACATTCCGCAGCTCGCGCACGTTGCCAGGCCACGCGTAGGCGCCGAGCAGCGCGAGCGCCTCCGGGGCGACGCCCTCGACGTGTCGACCGTTGGCCTCGCCGGCCGCCCGCAGGAAATGCCGCGCGAGCGGCTCGATCTCGTCCCTTCGCTCGCGCAGCGGCGGGATGTCGACGACGACGCCGCTCAGCCGATAATAGAGATCTTCCCGGAATGCGCCGGACGCAGCCATCGCCTCCAGATCCCGGTGCGTCGCCGCGACGACGCGCACGTCGACCTGGATCTCGCGGCTCGATCCGACGCGGCTGAACGCCCCCACCTCGAGCACGCGGAGGAGCGCGGCCTGCGCCGCCGGCGGCAGCTCGCCGATCTCGTCCAGGAACACGGTGCCGCCGTCGGCCTCCTCGAAGACGCCCTTCTGCTGCTGGAGGGCGCCCGTGAAGGCCCCGCGCTCGTGGCCGAAGAGGGTGCTCTCGACGAGGTCCTTCGGGATCGCCCCGCAGTTGACGCGCACCATCCGCATCCCCTTGCGCGGCCCGCTCTCATGGATCATCCGCGCGAGGACCTCTTTGCCTGTCCCGGTCTCGCCGTGCAGGACGACCGGGATGCGCGAGGCCGCCACGCGCTTCACGGCCTCGATCACCGCGCGCATCCGCTGGCCGGCGATGATCCCTCCCACGGCCGGGTCCTCCCGCGCGAGCACCGTGGCCGCAGCCGCGGAGGGGCCGTGCGCGACCGGGCGCTCGGGCGAGGCGCGGCGGGCGGCCTCGCGCGCGGCCGCGAAGAGCTCGTTCGCGTTGCTGCCGGCGTCCGGGTAGACGATGCAGCCCACGAGCAGCCGGGCGTCGCCGCCGATGGGCGAGGCCGCGATGGCCTGGGCGATGCGGCTCGCCTCCTCGGCGCCGGTCTCGGGCAGCAGCACCTGGGCCGCGCCGGTGCCGTAGAGCGCCACGCGGTGCACCGGCTGCAGGCACGCGCGCAAGACCTTGATCCAGCCCTCGGCCGTGACCGCCGCGCCGATACGCACATGGAGCAGCGCGAACGGGCGGCGAAAATGGCGCGCGCGCGTGAGCTCGTCCTCCACGCGGCGCAAGAGCCTCTCCTCGCCTTCGAGATCGAGGGACTCTCCCCCGACGCCGAGCGCCTGCACCCGCAGCGCGACGTTGCCGAGCACGATTTCATCCCCCACCGCGATCCGGGCACGCGAGACGCGGCGGCCGTCGAGGAATGTACCATTCTTGGATCCCAGATCGTCGACCCACACCCGCCCGCCGGAGAGGACGAAGCGGGCGTGCTCCCGCGAAAGGGTACGGTCGTCGATCCAGAGCGCTGCAGGCACGCTGCGCCCCACGACGAGCGGCGTGTCCGGCGAGAGCAGGCGTGTCTCCATCTTTCCGGCGTGGCGCCACATGAGGGCGATGCGCAGCGCCGCGCTTTGCTGCAGCGCTGAAGGCACCCCCGCCTCCAAGGTCCAGGTCGTCCCCGCGTCGTCCCGAACCGGTTCGCTCGACTGCATGTAATGCCCCTCGCTGCTCTCCATATCAGGTTCGTTCGACCGGTCCAAGAGACGCCGCCCGAGCGCGCTGCGAGATGTGGACAAAGGTGGGCAACGCGACAGTTACGGCTGCCGAGCAGCGGCCTGAGCGGACTTGACCGCTGGGGCTCGACTGCCGAGCTCGGGACATGGGGACCCACGGGTTTGCGAGCCGCGCGCGAGCGGAGCGAGGGGGGACCTCGCCCAGTTCATGGGTGCTCTCCTGTCCCTCCGGCGTCACGGGCGAGGGCCGCGTCTCCGGAGGGCGCGGCGTGCGTCGAGGACGCTCCGGCATCGCACGTCCTCAGGACGTGCGCGCCTCTCCCTGACCGAGCCGGGGCGCGATCGTGTCGGCGATCGATCCGTCGGAATGGCAGTCGGGCTGTCGTGGTGCGCGACAGAACACGATGGCCCGCGCGCGTCGCGATTCACCTCGCCTAGCTGCGCGAGAGATGGCCCGCGCCGGGGCTTTGCAGCGCCCGTGCCGTCTGGGCGGCAAAGCCCCTGGTGGGCGGCGCCCCCACCTGACCGGGGGCCTCCGAGGGCACGATGGCCGCGCGGTCAGGTATGCCGGCGAGCTCGCGTCGGCAAATCTTTGCCGGTCGGTGGGCAACTTGTTGCCGGCAAATCTTTGCCGGCCCCGCTCGGCGGCGGAGTGCTCCAATTTGCCAGGCGCGGAGGACGCGTGCGGCAGCACGGCGCTGCGGGCGGTCCAGCGCGCCGGTGGACCGCGCCCGCGCGGCGGTGGTAGGAGAAGCCATGGCGAAGAGGCGCGCAGCATGGATGTGGGCGGCGTGGACGCTCACAGCCGGCGGGTGCACCGCCCTCGTGGGGCTGGACGAGCGCTACCACCTGGCGGACGGGGCAGGCGGCTCGGGCGGTGCGGGCGGCGGGTCGTCCGCCTCGGCCTCGGGCGGCGCGGGCGGCGGCGGGGGCGACGTCGACGTCCCGACGGACATCGAGCTGATCGACGACATGGAAGATGGCGACAGCTCCATCACGGAGACGGGTGGCAGGCTCGGCCACTGGTACAGCTACAATGATGGAACAGGCACGCAATCTCCCCCGGTCTACACGGAGGAGATGCCCGTCGGGTTCGTCCCCGAGGCGCTCATGCCGCCGCGCGGCGAGAGCACGCTGGCGATGCACACGTTCGGGTCCGGCTTCACGGAGTGGGGTGCCGGGATCGGCTTCGCGCTGAACGGCGAGGACATGCAGATGTTCCCCTACGACGCGTCTGCGTTCGCCGGTATCGTCTTCTGGGCCAGGCTCGGCGACGCGGGCGCCGAGGCGACCATGAAGGTCAACGTCTCGGACAGGGTCTCGGAGCCCGCGGGCGGGATCTGCGATGAAGCGGCGGGCGCGGGCGAGCCCAACCGGTGCTTCGATCACTGGTTCTACACCGCGCACCTCGGCACGGAGTGGGCCGAGGTCGTCATCCCCTTCGACGAGCTCACGCGCGAGGGCTGGGGCGCCGAGCCCGAGGCCCAGGCCCTCGACCGCGCAGGGCTCTACGTGATCGAGTTCCGGTTCGCGCAGGACGAGGATTTCGACGTCTACGTCGACGACGTCGCCTTCTACAGGTGATCGCCGGCGTCGGCGCCTCGAAGCGTGGGCCCGCCGTTGTCCTTGGCGCGCGCTACATGCGAATCAGCGGCTGCCCCGCGAGCGCCATGAGGAAGAGCCCCAGCGCGGCGACGCCATAGACGACGCCGAACGCGATGACCCACCGCACCGCCCGCCGCGTGCGCGACGCCGACCCCGACGCCCGCGCCGACAGCCAGGCTCCGAACAGCGGGACGGCCTGCAGCGCGTGCATCCCGAAGAAGTGCGCCGCGCGCAGGTCGCCGCCTCGCGTGCTCCAGTTGACGATGGGGAGCCCGGGCCCGCCGTCCGCGACGCCGACGCTGTGCGCGTTCTGCTCCGACATGAAGCCGCCTTCCGCGCACGCCAGCATGAACAGGAGGAAGCCCAGCCGGATGCCCCAGAGATAGGGCGCGGGCAGCGGAGGTCGCGTCGTCCAGAACCTGGACGCGAGGTACCCCGCGAGCCCCGTGTTCACCAGGATGGCGATGCCCATGAGCGCGAACACCGCCCCGTCGAACAGCGACGATTGGTTGAAGTGCGACGCGACGCCCCGCGCCGCCTGCATGACGATCGCGAGCATCTCGAAGCTCACCATCGCCACCGTGCCCCAGACGACGGCCCGCCGCCCTCTCGGCGGGAGCGCGACGTCGCCGACGAGCCAGTTGATCGTCAGCAGGTAGATGGCGATCGAGGCGGCGAATTTCGCCGGCTTGATCCACGGGTTCAACCCCGTCACGAGGCGCGCGTCGAGCGGGGCGACGCCGAGCAGCAGGACGAGCAGCGCGACGTGGACGGCGGCCGCCGTGAACAAGACCGGGCTTCGCCGGAGGAGCTCCTCGATCGGGCGAGGGAGCTGGAGAGAGGTGTGCAGCGATCGCGCGCTCATCTCAGGCCTCCTCGGCGCGGAGGCTCGCCGCGATCCCGCCGCGGGCGCGCGCCGAGCGCTCGGCCACGGCGCGGACCGCGAGGTAGAGCGCGAACCCCATCGGGCCGAGCATGAGCGTCAGGTAGAGCACGGGGGCCATGATCCAGGGCGAGATCTCGCGATCGCGGCTGTCGAGGTACACCCACCGGCCCACGAAGAGATCGAAGGCGAGGAAGTGGACCCAGCCGATGGTGGCGCCGGCCGGCGAGCCGAGCAGCGAGGCGACCGCCGCGAGGCTCGGTCGGTTGACGATCGGCAGCACCTCGCCGACGACCGGGAGGACGAGCGCCGTATAGAGCAGCGCGGGCGCGACGATCACGAGCGGCGACTCCATGATCCGCCGCGTCCAGCGAGAGCGCGGCAGAAAGATCATCAAGGCCCAGAACGGTAGTACGAGGAAGCCACTCAGACCAAAGACTCGATCCATCACACCCTCCATCGACAGAAAGTAACGTCGGAACAATTCGTAACAGTGTTAACTTTGCGAGAAAAAAGAGAGCGGTCAGGGGCGCAGGCCTCGAACCATCATCTTCATGGCGATCCCCATGGTCCGATCGACGTCATCGGGGCCGAAGCGGCCGCCGTTGGCCAGGGCGAGGGAGGTGATCCCGTGGACCAGGGCCCAGACCACCTGGCTGTGGCGCTCGACGTCGCCGCGCTCTATCGCGCCGGCATCCATCGCGGACGCGACCGCTTTTTGCAGCACGTCGAACGACCCGACCATCGGCTGCTGCTGCTCCTTCCGCTGGTCGAAGACGAAGTCGAACCGCTGCATGAACATCAGCCGGTAGTGCACCGGGTTCTGCATGCCGAACCGAACGTACGCGGCGCCGAGCGCCACCATCCGCTCGATCGGGTCCGCCGTGCTCTCGGCCGCCGCGACGAGCGTTCGTTGGAACTCGGTGAAGCCCTCGTGGACGATGGCGAACAGGAGATCGTCCTTGTTCTCGTAATAGCGGTAGATCGTCGTCGCCGAGTAGCCGATGCGCTCGGCCACCTGGCGCATCGAGAACGCCTCGTACCCCTGCTCCAGAAACAGCTCGCCCGCCGCCGCCAGGATCGCGCCCCGCAGGTTCTCTTTCTGCTGCTCGCGGCGCTGCAAGCTCGACGCCTGCAGGCGCTCCGCCTGGGTCGCGCCGCCGGTCTTCGTGGTCTTCACGCGCGTGCTCGCCATGTCCGTGTCGTGTGGCCGCTGGGCGGCGACGCAGGCCCCCGCGCCGCCAGTTCGTAACAGTGTTACTTTGTATAACAGTGAACCGACTGCGGTCAAGGATCTTTCTCGGCGACGCGGGCGGAGCTGCGCCCGCGGTGGCGCGACCGGAGGCTCCACGATGAGCCCTGGCGTTCGCCGCGCGTTCGCTCTAGCTTCGCGCGCCCGCAGTCCCCGGCGCGACCGCCGGCGCACGACACGAGGAGAGAACCCCATGCGCGTCTACATCATCGGCGCGGGCCCGGGCGATCCCGGGCTCATCACGGTCCGCGGCGCCGAGCTCGTCGCCCGCTGCCCGGTCGTCATGTACACGGGCTCCCTCGTCCCGCGGGAGATCGTGGCGTCCGCGCGGCCGGACGCCCGGGTCATCGACTCGTCGGGCATGACCCTCGACCAGATCGTGGAGGTCTTCGTCGAGGCCAGGGACGCGGGGCACGACGTGGCGCGCGTGCACACGGGCGATCCGGTCCTGTTCGGGTCGACGGCCGAGCAGATGCGCCGGATGGAGGCGCTCGGGATCCCCTACGAGATCGTCCCCGGCGTCTCGTCGTTCACCGCGGCCGCCGCGGCGCTCGGGCGCGAGCTCACGCTGCCCGAGCTCTCGCAGACCGTGATCCTGACGCGCGCCGAGGGGCGCACGCCGGTGCCGCCCGCCGAGCGGCTCGAGGAGCTCGCGCGCCACCAGGCGACGCTCTGCCTGTTCCTCAGCATCACCCTGCTCAAGGACGTGACCGCGGCGCTCATCCCGTCCTACGGCGCCGACTGCCCGGTCGCCGTGGTGCACAAGGCGAGCTGCCCCGATCAGAAGATCGTGACGGGCACGCTCGCCGACATCCGGGAGAAGGTGCGGGCCGAGGGGATCAAGAGCCAGTCGATGATCCTCGTGGGCCGGGTGCTCACGTCCACGGATTTCGCCGACTCGCGGCTCTATGATCCGGAGTTCAGCCACCGCTTCCGCAAGGCCGAGAAGGCGCGCGCGCCCCGCCCGGCGGAGGAGGGCTCGTGAGCGCGGAGCAAGGGGCCGGTGCGGGCGCGGCGGCGGCGGGCCGACGAGGGCTCGTCATCGTCTATACCGGCCACGGCAAGGGCAAGACGACGGCCGCGCTCGGGATGGTGTTCCGGGCGCTCGGCCGGGGCATGCGCGTCGCCGTGGTGCAGTTCATCAAGGGGAAATGGAAGACGGGAGAGCGCCTGTTCGCCGAGACGCTCCCCGGGCTGACCTTCCTCGTGATGGGGCGCGGCTTCACCTGGGAGAGCGACGACCTCTCGCGCGACAAGGCGGCGGCGCGCGCGGCCTTCCAGGAGGCCGCGGCGCTCATCGGGGGCGGCGAGCAGGACATCGTGGTGCTCGACGAGATCACGTACGCGCTGCATTACGGTTTCATCGCCGAGGACGAGCTCCTCGCGGCGCTGCGCGCGAGGCCCCCGCACGTGCACGTCGTGATCACCGGCAGGAACGCCCCCGACGCCCTCGTCGCGCTCGCCGATCTGGTGACCGAGATGCGGCCGGTGAAGCACCCGTTCGAGCAGGGGATGAAGGCCCAGATCGGAGTCGATTTCTGATGTCCCCGGCCATCCCCCGGCTCGTCGTCGCCGGCACGGCGAGCGGCGTCGGGAAGACGACCGCGACCGTGGCGATCGCGCGCGCGCTCCGCGCCCGCGGCCTCCGGGTCGCCCTGTTCAAGTGCGGGCCCGACTACCTCGATCCCACGTACCACGGCCGCGCCGTCGCCGGGACGTCGCACAACCTCGACGGCTGGATGATGGGCCGGGACGCGGTCCTGTCGACGTTCGCGGCGGAGGCCGCGGGCGCCGACGTGGCGCTGATCGAAGGGGTGATGGGGCTGTTCGACGGGGCGAGCCCGACCGGGGAGGAGGGCTCGACGGCCGAGGTCGCGAAGTGGCTCGAGGCGCCGGTCGCGCTCGTGGTCGACGCGTCCGGGATGGCCCGCAGCGTCGCGGCGCTGGTGCAGGGCTTCGCGGGCTTCGATCCGGCGCTCCGCGTGGCGGCGGTCGTGTGCAACCAGGTCGGCAGCCGGGGGCACCTCGACATCCTTCGACAGGCACAGGCGCATCGCTCGCCGCCGGTGATCGGCGGCCTGCCGCGCGACGAGGCGCAGCGCTTCCCCGAGCGGCACCTCGGCCTGCGGACGGCCGACGAGGCCGCGATCCCCGAGGGGCGCTTCGACCACTGGGGCGCGCAGGCCGAGGCGTGGATCGGGCTCGACGCGCTGCTGGAGATCGCGCGTAGGGCGCCGGCCTTGCCGGCGGCCTCCGACGCGGAAGAGGCGCCGGCCTTGCCGGCGGCCTCCGACGCGGAAGAGGCGCCGGCCTTGCCGGCGGCCTCCGACGCGGAAGAGGCGCCGGCCTTGCCGGCGGCCTCGGATGCGAACGCGGCGCCGGCCGGCGCTGCCGCCGCCGGGGCAGCGCCGCGCCGGGCGCGCATCGGCGTGGCGTTCGACGAGGCGTTTCACTTCTACTACGCGGACAACCTGCGCCGCCTGGAGGCGGCGGGGGCGGAGCTCGTGCGGTTCTCGCCGATCCGCGACGCGCGCTTGCCCGACGTGGACGCGCTCTACCTCGGCGGCGGCTACCCCGAGGTGCACGCGGAGCGCCTGACCGAGAACGCCGCCCTGCGCGCCGAGATCCGCGCCTTCGCCGGCGGCGGGGGCCCGATCTACGCCGAGTGCGGCGGGCTCATGTACCTGACCGAGGCGATCCGCACGCTCGACGGCCGCGCGCACTCCATGGTCGGGCTCGTGCCGGCCGAGGCCGTGATGTGCGAGAAGCTGCAGGCGCTCGGCTACGTCGAGGTCGAGACGCAGGCGCGCACGATCCTCGGCGGCGCGGGGCTGCGCTTCCGCGGGCACCAGTTCCGCTACTCCGAGCTCCGCCCCGCGGCGCCCGCGACGCCGCCCTCGCCCGCCGCTGAGGCGCCCTTGCCGATCGAGCACGCCTACTCGGTGCGGCGCCGGCGCGGCGGCCAGGTCGCGCGCGAGGGGTACCGGGCGCAGGGCGTCCTCGCCTCCTACGTGCACGCGCACTGGGCCTCGAACCCGCTCGTCCCCGAGGGGCTCGTGGCGAGCGCCGCCGCGCACCGGAAGGAGCGGGCGCGATGACCCGGCACGGCGCGGCGCCGCGGCGGGTCGCGCTCGTCGGCGGCGGCGTGCGCTCCGGCAAGAGCGCGTTCGCGCTGGCGCTCGGGCGCTCGCTCGGGGAGCGCCGCGCCTTCGTCGCGACCGCCGAGCCGTTCGACGACGAGATGCGCGCGCGCATCGACGCCCACGCCCGCGAGCGCGGCGACGCGTTCGTCACCGTCGAGGAGCCGGTCGCGCTCCCGGAGCGCATCGCCTCGCTCACCGGCGTCGACGTGATCGTCGTCGACTGCCTCACCCTCTGGCTCTCGAACCTGCTGCTCCGCGACGAGACCGAGGGCCGCGCGCCCGAGCGGATCGAGGCGCGCATCGAGGCGCTCGCGGCCGCCGTCGAGTCGGCGGCGCCCCACGTCGTCCTCGTCTCGAACGAGGTGGGCATGGGCGTGGTCCCCGAGAGCCGGCTCGGCCGCGTCTTCCGCGACCTCGCCGGCCGCGCGCACCAGCGGCTCGGCCGCTCGGCGAGCGAGCTCTACGTGGCCGTGATGGGCGCGATCCTGCGCCTGCGCCCCGGGCCGGTCGCGCTCGTCGACGGCGAGGACGGGCGATGACGGCCGCCGGGGCGCTGCTCCTCGCGGTCGCGCTCGACCTCGCCTGCGGCGAGCCGCCCGCCGCCGTCCACCCGGTCGTGTGGATGGGCTCCGCCATCGGCGCGCTGAAGCGCCGCGCGCCGCGGGGCGGCCGCGCGGCCGAGCTCCTCTTCGGCGCGCTCATGGCCCTCGCCGTGCCCTGCCTCTTCGCGGCGCTGGGCGCCTTCGCCGCCGCGCTGATCGCCCCGCACCCGGTCCTCGGCGTCGCTTTGGCAGGTCTCCTTCTGAAGCCCACCTTCGCCCTCCGCGCGCTCCGCGACGCGGCCTTCGGCGTGCGCGACGCCCTCGCGGCCGGCGACGTCCCCGCGGCGCGCGGCGCCCTGCGCAGCCTCTGCAGCCGCGACCCGTCGGAGCTCGACGAGCCCGCGCTGGTCGCCGCGTCGGTCGAGTCGGTCGCGGAGAACGCGTCGGACAGCTTCGTCGCGCCGCTCTTCTATTTCGCCCTCTTCGGGCTGCCGGGCGCGCTCTTCTACCGCGCCGTGAACACCCTCGACGCGATGATCGGCTACCACGGCCGCTACGAGTACCTCGGCAAGGCGTCGGCGCGGCTCGACGACGCGCTGAACTTCGTGCCGGCGCGGCTCACCGCGCTCCTGCTCCTCGCGGCCGGCTGGCTCCGCGGCGCCGACGCGCGCCGCGGCCTCCTGGTGCTCCGGCGCGACGGCGGCCGCACCGAGAGCCCGAACGCGGGCCGGCCGATGGCGGCGATGGCGGGGCTGCTCCGGGTCGAGCTCGAGAAGCGCGGCCATTACCGGCTCGGCGACGCGATCGAGCCGCTCCGGCGGGAGCTCATCGACGAGGCCTGCCGGATCGTGGTGCTCGCGGCGCTGCTCTTCGCCGGGCTCGCGGCGGCGGCGCTCGCGGCGACCTCCCTCGGACAGGAGCTTTGGCGATGACAGCGCTCACGGTGATGGTGCAGGGCACGGCGTCCTCGGTCGGCAAGAGCCTGCTCTGCACGGCGCTCTGCCGGATGTTCCAGCGGCGGGGGCTCCGGGTGGCGCCGTTCAAGTCGCAGAACATGGCGCTGAACTCGTTCGCGACGGTGGACGGCGGCGAGATCGGCCGGGCGCAGGCGGTGCAGGCCGAGGCGGCGCGCGTGCCGCCGACGGTCGACATGAACCCGGTGCTGCTCAAGCCGGAGGGGGACTCGCGCTCGCAGGTGGTCGTCCTCGGCAAGCCGATCGGGAGCCTGCACGCGCGCGACTACTTCGCGTACCGGGGGGAGCTCAAGGAGATCATCGCCCGGTCGCTCGGGCGGCTCCGGGAGGCGCACGACGTCGTGGTGATCGAGGGGGCGGGCAGCCCGGCGGAGATCAACCTGAAGGACCGCGACATCGTGAACATGCACGTCGCGCGCGTCGCCGACGCGCCGGTGCTCCTCGCGGGCGACATCGATCGCGGCGGGGTGTTCGCGGCGCTGGTCGGGACGATGGCGCTGCTCGAGCCCGACGAGCGGGCGCGCGTCGCGGCGTTCGTGATCAACAAGTTCCGCGGCGACATCAAGCTGCTCGAGCCGGGGCTCGAGATGCTCACGGCGCGGACGGGCGTCCCGGTGCTCGGGGTGGTGCCGTACCTGAAGCAGCTGCGGATCGCGGACGAGGACTCGGTGTCGCTGGAGGGCCGGCGGCGGCGGGCGCCGGCGGGCCCGGGGGATCTCGACATCGCGGTGGTCCGGCTGCCGCGGATCTCGAATTACGACGACGTGGAGCCGCTGGAGCACGAGCGGGGCGTGGTGGTGCGGTTCATCGAGCGGCCGGACGAGCTCGGCGCGGCGGATCTCGTGGTGCTCCCCGGGACGAAGAGCACGATGGCCGATCTCGCGTGGCTGCGCGAGAGCGGCCTGGCCGAGGCGGTGGCGGCGCGCGCGCGGCGGGGCGGGTGGACGCTCGGGATCTGCGGCGGCTGCCAGATGCTCGGCGGGGCGATCGAGGATCCGGAGGGCGTCGAGTCGGCCGAGCCGTCGGCGCGGGGGCTGGGGCTGCTCGACGTGTGGACGCGGTTCGAGCGGACCAAGACGACGGCGCAGGTGCGGGCGCGGATCGCGGGGAGGTCGTTCCTCGGCGCGGGGGGCGCGGGGGAAGGCGGAGAGGGAGCGAGCGGAGAGGGAGCGAGCGCGGGGGCGGGAGAGCTGACCGGCTACGAGATCCACATGGGCCAGGTGGAGCGGCTGGGCGGCGCGCGCGCGGCGTTCGCGATCCGGTCGAGGAGCGGCCGGGCCGAGGCGGCGCTCGACGGGGCGGTGTCGGCGGACGGCGCGGTGGTGGGCACGATGATCCACGGGCTGTTCGAGAACGACGGGCTCCGGCGGTCGCTCCTCGCGGCCCTGCGCGCGCGGCGGGGGCTCGCCGCGCCCGCGGGAGAGCCGGCGATCCCGAGCCGGCACGAGGAGTACGACCGGCTCGCCACGGCGGTCGAGGCGAGCCTCGACCGGGCGCTGCTCGACCGGATCGTGGGGCTGGATCGGCGCTGAGCGGCGGTGGCGCGGAGCTCCGGTTCGCGGGGGAAGCGAAGGACTGGAGCCGTCGAGCCTTGGAGATGAGAATTCAACGCAAAGGCGCAAAGGCGCGAAGGCGCAAAAAAGAGCGCAAAGATTCGGAGACGGAGAGATTTAGAGGCGTGTAGAAGCCCGCGATGGGCTCTCGGGGATAGTGAGAGCGCTCCCGCGGGCGATCGTTGCGGCTACCAGCTCGCCGTGTAGCAAGCGCCGCTGCCGTCGGCCGCGTCGTTCGCCCCGTCGCCGTCGACGCCGGTGGCGCTGCTGTCCTCCGAGGCCGCGGCGACGAGGAGCGTCGTGCCGGACAGGGCGAGGCGCGCCCCGAAGGCGTCCAATGCCCCGGTGTTCGACGCCTTGACGTACGCGTCCTGAGACCACACGCCGCCGGAGCGCTCGAACAGGTACGCCGCCCCGCTCCCGGGAGCGCCGTTGTCCGACTCGAGCCAGCCCCACGCCGCGGAGCTGCTGTCCTCGCCTGGCGCGCCCACGGCGAGGAAATCGTTGTCGATCGAGACCGAGGCCCCGAACGCGTCGCCGCTCTCCGCGTTGGAGGCCTTGAGATAGGTGTGCTGCGACCAGCTCGTCCCGCTGCGCGTGAACACGTAGACGGCGCCGCTCCCGGGCGCGCTGTCGTCGGCCTGCGCGCCGTTCGCGCCCGTCGCGGCGCTCGCCTCACCGGTCGCGCCCACCGCGAGGGCGTGCGCGGAGATCGAGACGCTCGCGCCGAACATGTCGCCCGCGCCGGTGTTCGACGCCTTCAGGTACGCCTGCTGGGCCCAGGTCGTCCCGGCGCGCGCGAACACGTAGACGGCGCCGCTCCCGGGAGCACCGTTGTCCGCCTGCGCGCCGTTCACGCCCGTCGCGGCGCTCGCCTCGCCGATCGCGCCCACCGCGATCGTGTCCCCGGAGATCGCGACGCTGGTGCCGAACGCGTCGCCCGCGCCGGTGTTCGACGCCTTCAGATACGCCTGCTGGGCCCAGGTCGCCCCGGCGCGCGTGAACACGTAGGCAGCCCCGGCCTGCGACGCGCCGTTCCCCTGCCCTCCGTTCACGCCGGTGGCGCCGCCGTCCTCGGTGGGCGCCCCCACGACCAGGGTGTCTCCCGCGAGCGCCACCGCGTAACCGAACTGATCCTGCCCCTCCGTGTTGGAGGCCTTGAGATAAGCCTCCTGCGCCCACACCGCCCCGCTGCGCCGGAAGACGTAGACCGCGCCAGCGTTCGCCGCGCCGTTGTTCGCCTGATTGCCGTTCACGCCGGTGGCGTTGCTGTCCTCGCCCCGCGCGGAGACCGCCAGGGTGTCCCCGGACAGGGAGAGGCTGTACCCGAAGTCGTCGTTCACGTCCGCGGTGCTCGGCTTCAGGTACGCCTGCTGGACCCAGGAGCCGCCGTCCCGCACGAACACGTACACGGCGCCGCTGTTCTTCGTGTTGTCGTTCTGGTCTCCGTCGATCCCGGTCGCGGCGCTGTCCTCCCCGAGCGCGGACACGGCGAGCGTGTTCCCGTCGAGCGCGACCGCGAAGCCGAACTGATCTCCCGCGTCCGTGTTGGACGCCTTGAGGTACGCCGAGGCCACCCCGCCGCGGAGGACCACCACGCCGTAGCTCGTCACGTCCCCGCTCGGCGCGGTCACCTCGATGGTGATCGCCGTGCTCCCGCCCTCGATCAGCGGTATCGGCGGCGAGGCGCTCCCGGAGGCGACGGCGATCCCGTTGACCGCGATGGTGGCCCCCTCGGCCGACGCCGTCGGCGTCACTTCGATCGAGGCGATTTGATCCTCGACGGACACGACATAGAGCTTCGACCCCGGATCGAAGGCCGGGCTCAGCGCTCCGCTGGAGACCGCGAGCCCGGAGAGGCTCGCGTCCGCGCTCGCGCAGGCCCCCGCGACGCACGCCTCGCCCGCGCTGCACGTCGCGCCCGCGCTGGCCCCCGCGCAGTCGCCGGTGGCGCCGCAGTAGGTCTCGTCGGTCGACGGGTCGACGCACGCCCCGCCGCACGCGACGAGCGGCGGCGCGCACGAGGCCTCGCAGGCGCCGTGGGTGCAGATCTCGCCCGCGCCGCAGATCGCGCCCGCGTCGCTCCCGGTGCAATCGCCGCTCGCCCCGCAATGGTCGCGGTCCGTGTCCGGGTCGACGCACGTCCCGCCGCACGCCACGAGCCCGCTCTGGCACGACAGCTCGCACCGACCCGCGCCGTTGCAGATCTCCCCGGCCGCGCACGCCACCCCCGCGTCGCTCCCGGTGCAATCGCCGCTCGCCCCACAGTGGTCGCGGTCCGTGTCCGGGTCGATGCACGTCCCGCCGCACGCCACGAGCCCGCTCTGGCACGACAGCTCGCACCGACCCGCGCCATTGCAGATCTCCCCGGCCGCGCACGCCACCCCCGCGTCGCTCCCGGTGCAATCGCCGCTCGCACCGCAGTGGTCGCGGTCCGTGTCCGGGTCGATGCACGTCCCGCCGCACGCCACGAGCCCGCTCTGGCACGACAGCTCGCACCGCCCCGCGCCACTACAGATCTCCCCGGCCGCGCACGCCACCCCCGCGTCGCTCCCGGTGCAATCGCCGCTCGCACCGCAGTGGTCGCGGTCCGTGTCCGGGTCGATGCACGTCCCGTCGCACGCCACGAGCCCGCTCTGGCACGACAGCTCGCACCGCCCCGCGCCACTACAGATCTCCCCGTCGGCGCACGCCACGCCCGCGTCGCTCCCGTCGCAATCGCCGCTCGCACCGCAGTGGTCGCGGTCCGTGTCCGGGTCGATGCACGTCCCGTCGCACGCCACGAGCCCACTCTGGCACGACAGCTCGCACCGCCCCGCGCCATCGCAGATCTCCCCGGCCGCGCACGCCTCCCCCGCGTCGCTTCCGCGGCAATCGCCGCTCGCCCCGCAATGGTCGCGATCCGTGTCCGGGTCGATGCACGTCCCACCGCACGCCACGAGCCCGCTCTGGCACGACAGCTCGCACCGCCCCGCGCCATTGCAGATCTCCCCATCGGCGCACGCCACCCCCGCGTCGCTCCCGGTGCAATCGCCGCTCGCACCGCAGTGGTCGCGGTCCGTGTCCGGGTCGATGCACGTCCCGCCGCACGCCACGAGCCCGCTCTGGCACGACAGCTCGCACCGCCCCGCGCCGCTACAGATCTCCCCGGCCGCGCACGTCACGCCCGCGTCGCTCCCGGTGCAATCGCCGCTCGCACCGCAGTGTTCGCGGTCCGTGTCCGGATCGATGCACGTCCCGTCGCACGCGACCAGCCCGCGCTGGCACGACACCGCGCACTCCCCCGCCCCATCGCAGAGCTCCCCCTCCTCACAGGAGACGTCGCACGCCCCGCAGTGGGCCGCGTCGGTGGCGAGGTCGACGCACACATCGCCGCACAATGTCTGCCCCGTCCCGCACAGGGGTGCTCCGCCGCTGGTATCCCCGGGGGAGTCGCTCGAGCAAGCCGCGAGGAAGAAGGTGAGACCGAGGAGGAAGAAGATCCGCACGTGGGGCATGGTCAACCTCGATGGGGAGCCAAGGCTCCGCCGATCGAATCAAGGTCGGAACGGACGATTTCGCTGGACGAGGACCCGTGATTCGACGTGATGCCTGGCTGGTGCGCTCCGTCGCCGGATCGAACGCGGCATGAGGCGGCGCAGCGCCGCGCGCGCTCGGAGAGGAGCGAGCGTCGAGACTAGACGATTCACGACCGGCGGGGTCAACAGGAACGACGCGCCTCGTCCCGGCGCGACCGGCCCGCTCCCGCCGCCGCGGCGCCGCCGGCGCCCGCGCCGGGCGCCTCCGGGACCGCCGAGCCCGACGGAGCACGCAGCGAAGCAGACGAACCCGGCGGACGTCATTCCGTCGGCGCGGCCGGCGATCGTCCCACGGGCCTTCGCGCCCCGGCGCGGCAAAGGAGCTCCCGGGCAGCCCCGCGGGGCTCAGCAGCCGACAGCATGGAATAAAATCGCGGCGACCCCGATGCCGGTGATTCGTGGACGACACACCCTGTCGCCATGATTCGACTCGGCTACGTCTGTCAGTCGCTCGGAATGCCGGAGCCCTCGCTGAAGACCGCCCAGCTCGGGCGCTATCTGAAGGGCCTGGTCGATCTCACGCCGATCTACCGGTACAACGCCGAGTACGTCCGGCGGTCCGTGGCGCACTCGACCGGCCTCGGCTTCACGGCGCACCGCGTCTCCAGCGACCTCTTCCCGCTGCTCGACATCGCGCCGGGGGCGCGCATGCTGGTGCCGGATCTGCGCTCCGTCCGGCGCGCCGCCGAGCGGGGCGGCGTGCACCTGTCGAATCATCCGAGCCAGTTCGTGGTGCTCTCCTCACCGCACGAGGAGGTGCTGATGAACTCGCTCGCCGTCATGAACGACCAGGGCTGGGTCATGGATCTGCTCGGCGCGCAGGGCTCGATCACCCTGCACGGCGGCGGCGTCCACGGCGATCGCGAGCGCACCGCCGCACGGCTGCGGGCGGGCATCGCCCGGCTCGCGCCGCCGGCGCTCGCGCGGCTCGCGCTCGAGAACGACGAGCGCTGCTGGACGGTGCCCGAGCTGCTCGAGGCCACCGGGGGCGAGGTGCCCATCGTGTTCGACAACCTGCACTGGGCCGCGAACCCGCGGAGCGCGCCCTTCGAGGTGGAGCTCGAGCGCGCCCTCCGCACCTGGCCGGCCGATCGGGTGCCCGAGCTCCATTACAGCGAGCAGTGCAACGGCAAGCTGGCCGGGGCGCACGCCGAGCACATCACCGGGCGCGGGCTGCTCCGCTTCTGCGAGGAGGTCGCGGCGGCGTCGGGCGGCCGCGAGGTGGCGATCCTCGTGGAGGCGAAGCAAAAGGATCTCGCCCTCATCCGCGCCCTCGGCGAGCTGACGAGACGGCAGCGGGCGCGGCTCGAGATGCTCGTCCCGGGGCTCTCCGTCGCGCGGCCGCTGCAGGCGTGCTCCGCGTGATCGCGGGCCAGCAGCCGGCCTGGAGCGGCTCCCGCGCGCGCCGCGGCTCACCGCTTCGTGAGCCGCATGTAGCTCTTCCCCGCCCCCGGAGCGCCGCCGTCCTCCCCGGCCTGGATGGCCATCGTCAGCGAGGATCCCTCCACGCAGAACGGCACCTCCTCCGCCGCCTCGCCGTCCGCCTGGACCGTCAGGCTCGAGCCCGAGACCGACCAGGTGCCCGCCCCCGTCGTGGTGGTCCCCTCGAGGACCAGGGTGCACGCGCAGCCCTGGCCCGCGGCCGCGCACGACGCCGATGCGAAGGGCGCGACGCCTTGCGCCAGGAGCTCCTGCATGACCTCGTCGAGCTGCGCGCACGTGAGCGTGACGCCGTCCATGGTCAGGCACGACGGCGGATACACGACCTTCATCGGCCCTTCCATCGTGGATGTCGTGACATAGGTGCTGTCGGGCTTGAACTCGGCCGTTCCGACCATCTCGACGCCGCTGATATCGATCCTTGCGTCGCAGCTCTCGGTGAGCTCCGCGAACATCGAGGGGTCGAGGCACGTCTCCTCGATGGTCCACGATCCGGTCGGGTCCCCGCCGCACGCCGCGAAGTCTCCGCAGGCGGCGCCCCCGCCATCGCTGTCGCCGTCGTCGCCGCACGCGGACAGCGAGAGCAGGGATGCCACGAGCAGGATTGAGCACGTAGAAAAGCGGGATTTCATCGGTTCCTCCAGGAAGGGTCGTCAAGAGAGCCCCAGGCCCCGCCGCGCGCGGCGCGGCGGCTGTCATGGCAGGGGAAGCCGCGCCTCCGAGCGCGCCGTCACGGCAGCGCGGCTTCCGGACGACAAGGAATCGAGGCTCGTCCTCTGTACGCATCCGGGCGGCGGATCCCTTCCCACCTTGCACATCGCCCCGCCGGGTCGGTCGCCGGAGCGGGCGTCATCGTTCATCCATCCCGCGCGCGCCGTTCCAGGCACGCATCCGGCGACCGCGCGGCGAGGCGCGAGCCCCTCGACGTTCTGCCTTCACCCGGGCGCCGTTTCGCTCCATCGTGCTCGCGAGGATGAACCGGATACCGACGTTCCACGGCCGCCGAGCACGGCGGTCTCCCCGCGCGATCGCGGCGCTCCCGGCGCTGCTCGCCCTGCTCTCGGGCTGCGAGGACCCGCAGCCCCAGCCGGCCGCCGCGCAGCCTGCGCCCGACGCGGCGCCGCCGGCCTCGGTCGCCGCGCCCGCGCCGGCGGCGAGCGCCTCCTCGTTCGCCGCCGCCTCCGCGCACCCGGCCGTGCCCACGGCCGTGCCCGCCGCGTCGAGCGACGTCGTCGCGGGCGCCTCGCAGCGGTACGACCCCGGCCCCTCGGTCATCGCGTCGGACAGCATCGACGGCGCCGCCCTCCGGAAGCGGCACGTCGAGCGCCTCAAGGCCGACGGCTCGCCCGTCACCGTGCTCCGCGGCCAGGGGCCCCTGGAGCTCGGCAAGCGCATCTGCGAGGCGGTGGTGCCCCGCCGGCCCCCGGCGACTCCCGTGCTCCTCAAGCCGAACCTCTGCGGGTTCGACAGCGTGAAGGACCCGGCCAAATCGAAGGGCGACGACGGCGTGACCGGCCGCATCACGCAGCCGGAGTTCGTCCGCGGCGTCGTCCAGTGCCTCAAGGCGCGCGGGCACACGAAGATCACGATCGCCGAGGGATGCGGCCACTCCCACAAGTTCTGGAAGGATCTCGTCCAGCGGACCGGCTACGAGGCGATGGCCGCCGAGGAGGGCGCCGCGCTCGTCGCCATGGACGACGACGGGGTCTTCGACGTCGCCGGCGACAAACCCGGAAAGCCCCTCGCGATCCGCGGCATCGAGGCGAGCCACGTCCCGACGCTGCTCATGCCCAAGGTGCTCGCCGAGCACCTCGATCGCGGGCTGTTCCTGTCGCTCCCGCGGCTCAAGATGCACCGGTATTCGGTCATCTCGGCCGGCATCAAGGGCATGCAGGGCACGGTCATGCTGTCGGACAGCGCGCCGGCCTACAAGCAGAAGTGGCGAATGCACCGCGAGCTCAAGCCCTACCTGGACGCGAAGGCCGCCGGCCAGGAGGACCGCGCGCTCTACCTGTCGTCGCTCCGCGTCTTCGCCGAGCGGATGGTCGACGTGCTCGAGATCTCGACGCCGGACGCCGTGCTCGGCGACGGCGCGCCGGCGATGGGCGGCGACGGCTTCCAGGTCCTGCGCCCCACCGCGGAGATGGTGGCGGTCGGCGGCACGAACCCGGTGCGGGTCGACCGGGTGGTGGCCGAGCTCCTCGGCGTGTGGAACAGCCCGGCGCTCGCGCGCGAGCTCGGCGGCCACCGGACATCGCCGCTCATCGACGCGGCGGCGAAGCGCTTCGGGCTCGATCTCAAGACGACGCCGATCGCGGGAGACGGCGCCGACCTCCTGAAGGCCCCGAGGCCGGTCCACTACAAGGCGATGGCGCCCTTCCGGCTCGACTGGGAGCCCGGGCAAGCGCCCTTGCCGGGCGGCGGGCCCGCCAGGGGGTCGGAGCCCGCCCCGCCCCCGCGAGCGGCGCCCGGGGGCGCGCCAGACGGCGGGACCGCCGCGCCAGATGGCGGGACGGCCGTGGGCCCGGCGAAGCCGGAGGCGCGCGCGGCTCGGCTCCCGCCCGGAGAGCGGGTCGTGCTCGACGGCAAGGCGGACGACCCGGCCTGGGGCCGCGCGACGGCCGTCGCGTGGGACACCGATTACGCCGGCGAGCGCACCGGGTTCCCCACGCGGGCGCGCTTCCTCTGGTCCGAGGCGGGGCTCCACGCGCTCTTCGAGCTCTCGAACGCGGGGCTCAACACGGATCGATCGAAGCCGGTCGGCGAGGAGCGGAAGGGGCTTTACAGGGAAGACTGCATCGAGCTGTTCCTGACGCCGGACCCGGGCGCGCCGAAGCGGTATTTCGAGGTGGAGATCGGGCCGTTCGGTCACTTCTTCGATATCGCCGTCGACCGCGGCGCGCGCCTGGAAGACACGGCGTGGTCGAGCGGCGCGACGATCGCGGCGCGCCAGAGCGCGGAGCAGCGCACGGCGGTCATCGAGGCGCTGCTCGCGGCGCCGGAGATCGTGAAGGCGCTCGCCCCGAACGCGCGGCTGCCCATGAATCTTTACCGGACGGAGGGCAAGGAGCCGCGGCGCTACCTCGCGTGGAGCCCGCCCCGCACGAGCAAGCCGAACTTCCATGTCCCCGAGGCGTTCGGCGTGCTCGTGCTCGACCCCTGACGCGACCGCCGAGCGACCGATCACCGGGCGGCTGGCCGCGGCGGCCGCCGGGGCCTACCGGACCGCGGTGGTCTCCGGGCCCACCGGGCGCCGGGCGAAGCGCGCTTGCGGCCCGCGCGGGCTGCGCCATCGTGCTCCCGCGCATGCCGATCATCACGGGGATCGTCCCCTCGCCAGACACGCCAGGCCACGTCGTCATCCTTGTCGACGGGGTCGCCTTCGCCACCGTCCCCGAGGCGAGCGCCGCGGGCCTCGCGCCCGGGCAGGACAGCGCCGCCGCCGCGGCAGAGCCGCCCCGGAAGGCCGCCGCGGGCGAGCAGAAGACCTACGATCGGGCGCTGCGGCTCCTGTCGTTCCGGGCGCGGTCGGCCAGGGAGCTGGAGAAGCGCCTGATCGAGAAGGGCGAGCCCCGGGAGCACGTGGCGACCGCGATCGCGCGGCTCTCGGCGAATGGGCTCCTCGACGACGCGCGCTTCGCCGAGGCGAAGGCCCGCTCCGGCATCGTGGGCAAGCCGCGCTCGCGCCGCAGGATCGAGCAGGACCTGGCCCGGAAGGGCGTCGCGCGCGACGTGGCCGAGGCGGCGATCCGGCGGGTCATGGCCGACGAGGGGACGGATGAGCTCGCCGTCGCCGAGCGGGCGGCGCGCAAGAAGCTTCGCTCCCTCTCTGGCCTCGATCCGATGGAACAGCGGCAGAAGCTCTACGCGTTCCTGGCGCGGCAAGGCTACGCGCCCGACGTCGTGCGCCGGGCGCTCCGCGGGGTGCTCGACGCGCCGCCGCCCGAGGACGAGGGCGCGTAGCGCGGCTGCCCCGTTCCCCGCGCCCCGGGCCGCCGTTTCACCCGGAGCGCACCGGTCTTTCTGCTCTTCTCCGGCCACCTTCCCCACGCTACAAGGAGCCATGTCGCTCAAGCAGGAGGGCCCGCCTCCCGATCGCGCCGACGCCGTGCTCGCCGGCGGAGGAGAGATGGGCGCGCGCATGCGCGCGATCGACTGGTCGAAGACGCCGCTCGGCCCGGTCGCGTCGTGGCCGCAGAGCCTGAAAACGTGCGTGCGCATCATCCTGACCTCGCGCCAGCCGATGTTCGTCTGGTGGGGCGACGCGCTCATCAACCTCTACAACGACGCTTACAAGTCGATCGTCGGCGGCAAGCACCCCGAGGCGCTCGGGCAGCCCGCGTCCGTGGTCTGGCGCGAGATCTGGGGCCAGGTCGGGCCGCGCGCCGCGTCGGCGATGCGCCGCGACGAGGGCACCTACGACGAGGCGCTCCTCCTCATCATGGAGCGGCACGGCTACCAGGAGGAGACGTATTACACGTTCTCCTACAGCCCGGTGCCGAACGATCAGGGCGGGACCGGCGGGATCATCTGCGCCAACACCGACGACACGCAGCGCATCATCGGGGAGCGGCAGCTGGCGCTCCTCCGCGACCTCGCGGCGCAGACCGCGAACGCGCGCACGTGGGAGGACGCGTGCGCGCACAGCGCGCGCTCGCTCGCGACCGACGCCAAGGATATCCCGTTCGCGCTCATCTACGTCATCGACGCCGACAAGCAGCGCATGCAGCTCGCCGGGACCACCGGGATCGCGCGCGGCCACGCCGCGGCCCCGGAGACGATCGCGCTCGCGGAGGGGTCGCTCTGGCCGGTGGCCGAGGTGCTGCGCGGGCACGAGGCCTGCCGGGTCGTCGATCTGCCGCCGGACCTCCCGGATCTCCCGACCGGCGCGTGGCCGAGGCCGCCGGCGAAGGCCGCCCTGCTCACGATCTCCCCGTCGGGCGAGACCGGGCGCGCGGGGGTCCTGATCGTCGGGTTGAATCCGTTCCGCCTCCTCGACGACAACTACCGCGGCTTCCTCCACCTCGCGGCCGGCCAGATCTCGGCCGGCATCGCCAACGCGCAGGCCTACGAGGAAGAGAGGCGGCGGGCGGAGGCCCTCGCCGAGCTCGATCGCGCGAAGACGACCTTCTTCAGCAACGTGAGCCACGAGTTCCGCACGCCCCTCACCCTGATGCTCGGGCCGCTCGAGGACGCGCTCGCGTCCTCGAAACGGAGCCTGTCGGGCGCCGATCTCGACACCGCCTACCGCAACGCGATCCGCCTCCTCAAGCTGGTGAACGCGCTGCTCGACTTCTCGCGCATCGAGGCGGGCCGGATCCAGGCGTCTTACGAGCCGACCGACCTGTCCGCGCTCACCGCGGACCTCGCCAGCGCCTTCCGCTCCGCGATGGAGCGGGCGGGCCTCGCGTTCGAGGTCGACTGCCCGCCGCTGTCCGAGCCCGTCTATGTCGATCACGACATGTGGGAGAAGATCGTGCTCAACCTCCTCTCGAACGCGCTCAAGTTCACGTTCGAGGGCACGATCGCGCTCTCGCTCCGCGCTCACGGCGGTCGCGTCGACCTCACCGTGAGGGACACGGGGACGGGCATCCCGGATCACGAGCTCTCGCACCTGTTCAGGCGGTTCCATCGCGTCCAGGGGGCGCGGTCCCGCACCCACGAAGGGTCCGGGATCGGGCTCGCGCTCGTCCACGAGCTCGTCCGGCTGCACGGCGGGACGATCCAGGTCGCGAGCAAGGTCGCCGAGGGCACGTCGTTCACGATCTCCATTCCCCTCGGGACCGCGCACCTCCCGCAGGACCGCGTGAACGCCCGGCGGACGCTCGTGTCGACGGCGACGGGCGCGGCGCCCTTCGTGCACGAGGCGCTGCGCTGGCTGCCCGGGGCGGAGCCCGACAACGACGTCGCTCCCCTCGCGCCGGCGGGGCTGACCTCGCCGGTCGACGCCGCGCTCGCGGCGGGCCCGGCGGCGCGGGTCCTCCTCGCGGACGACAACGCCGACATGCGCGACTACGTCGGGCGCGTGCTGCGCGAGCGGTGGACGGTCGAGGCGGTCGCCGACGGCGTCGCGGCGCTCGAGTCGGCGCGCGCGTGCCCGCCGGATCTCGTGCTCACCGACGTGATGATGCCGAACCTCGACGGGTTCGGCCTGCTGCGCGCGCTGCGCGCCGACGAGCGCACGAGGAGCATCCCGGTGATCATGCTCTCCGCCCGCGCGGGCGAGGAGTCGCGGGTCGAGGGGCTCGAGGCGGGCGCGGACGACTACCTCGCGAAGCCGTTCTCCGCGCGCGAGCTCGTCGCCCGGGTGGCGACGCACCTCCAGATCGCGCGCCTGCGGGCGGCGGCCGAGCGCGAGCGCGAGAAGCTGTACGACCTCTTCATGCAGGCGCCGGTCCCCATCGCGGTGTTCGTCGGCCCCGAGCACGTCTACGAGGTCGCGAACCCGCCGTACTGCGAGATGCTCGGCCGGACGGAGATCGTCGGCAAGAGCGTGCGCGACGTGTTCCCGGAGATCGGCGAGCACGAGGTGATCGCGACCCTGGATCGTGCGCTGAAGAGCGGTCAGCCGCTGCACATCATCGAGCTGAACATCCCTATCGTGCGCGGCGGCGTGGCGAGCGACGCCTTCTTCAACTACGTCGCGCAGCCGATCCGCGACCCGTCCGGCGCCGTCACGGGCGTCATGGTGGTCGCCTTCGAGGTGACCGATCAGGTGCTCGCGCGGCGCCGCATCGAGCAGCTGAGCCAGCACCGCGAGGAGCTCATCGCCGCGCTCGCGAAGACGAACCAGGAGCTCGACCAGTTCGCCTACGTCGCCTCGCACGACCTCAAGGCGCCTCTCCGGGGGATCGCGAACCTGTCGGAGTGGATCGAGGAGTCGCTCACGGGAAAGATGGATGACGAGACGCAGGAGCAGATTCACCTCCTGCGCGGGCGGGTGCGCCGCCTGGAGGCGCTCATCGACGGGATCCTCCACTACTCGCGGGCGGGGCGCGTGCGCGGCGACACGGTCAGCGTCGATACCGGCCAGCTGCTCGCCGAGGTCGTCGAGCTGCTCTCGCCGCCGGCGGGCGCCCGGATCGAGATCGCCCCCGGGATGCCGACGATCCTCACGGAGCGCGTCCCGATGCAGCAGGTGTTTCAGAACCTCATCAGCAACGCCCTGAAGCACGCGCGCCGGAGCGACCCGCGGGTCGAGGTGACCTGCAAGGACGCCGGGGCCTTTTACGAGTTCGCCGTCACGGACAACGGGCCCGGCATCGCGCCCGAGTACCATGGTCGCATCTGGGACCTGTTTCAGACGCTCGAGTCGCGCGACAAGGTGGAGGGCACCGGGATCGGGCTCTCGGTCGTGAAGAAGGCCGTGGAGAGCCGCGGCGGGAGCGTGGGTGTCACGTCGCGCCCCGGCGAGGGAGCGACGTTCTTCGTGCGCTGGCCGAAGCGCGCGAAGGAGGAGGCGTGAGCGCGCGCTAGAGCGGTTTTCGCTCGGGTTTCGTGCAGGCGTCTCTCGTCTTCCGTCCCCCGTCTCCCGTCTCCCGTCTTCCGTCCCCCCTCTCCCGTCTCTCGTCTTCCGTCTTCCGTCCCCCCTCTCCCGTCTCTCGTCTTCCGTGCTCGTCCTTCGTGCGCGTGCGCGTGCGCGCTGACTCCGAAGAATCGCGCACGCGCACGCGCACGAAGGACGAAGGACGAAGGACGAAGGACGAAGGACGAAGGACGAAGGACGAAGGACGAAAGACGAAGGACGAAAGACGAAAGACGAAGGACGAAAGACGGATGACGGGGGCGAGCGAATCCTCGCGGTTGACGCACGCGCCGCGCCGGTCGAGGGTGCGGGCATGCATGCGCGCCAAGCGTCGTTCGAGCCGTGGCTGCGGAGCTTCGTCGCCGAGAACGGGGGCATCGCCGGGACGGTGCACCTCGTCGAGGGCGACGCGCTCGCGCTGGCCGCGGCCGTGAACATCCCGGAGAAGGTGCAGGAGATCACGCGCCTCGTCCCGCGCGGCAAGGGCATGGCCGGGCTCGCCTGGGAGCGCGGCCAGCCCGTGCAGACGTGCAACCTGCAGACGGACACCTCCGGCGACGTGCGGCCGGGCGCCAGGGCGGTCGCGGCGCAGGCCGCGGTGGCCCTGCCGGTGCGCGACGCCTCGGCGAGCGTGCGCGCCGTCGTGGGGATCGCGTTCGCCGGCGAGCGCGAGCTCGGCGAGGACGAGCTCGCCAGGCTCGCCGAGGGCGCGGGCGCGCTGCCGGCCTGACCGTTCGTCCAGGGCGCCGGCCCTTGTCTTTCGCGGCGCCGATGCGAGGATGGGCGCCTTCCCATGGAGACGAACGGCGAGAGCGCCCCGGAAGCAGCGATGGGCGATCCGCTCGACCCGGACTGCCGCCCACACGTCCGCGTCGAGGACCTCGTGCGCGGCGCGGCGCCCGCCGGCGAGCGCGCCCCCGCCGACGCGGGCGCGGGCTGCGCCGGCGGCGAGCGCGCCCCCGCCGAGCCCGTCGCGGGCGGCGCGCCCGGCGAGCCGCTCACGGCGAAGCTCGCCCGCCGCACGGTGCCCGGCGAGCTCTACGAACGAGGGCCCGAAGAGGGGTATCTCCGGTGCACCGCGTGCGCGCACCGCTGCGTCCTCTCGCCGGGGCGCGCGGGCGCGTGCGGGATCCGCTTCGAGCAGGGCGGCGAGCTCCGCGTCCCGTTCGGCTACGTCGCTCGCCACTACGTGCGATCGGTCGAGACGAACACGATCTTCCACGTGCGCCCCGGCGCGCGGTCGCTCACCTTCGGGATGTTCGGGTGCGACCTGCGGTGTCCTTATTGCCAGAACTGGAAGGTCTCGCAGGCGCTGCGCGAGCCCGAGGGCGACGGCGAGCCGATCGACATCAGCGCCGCGGATCTGGTCGAGACGGCCGTCGCCGCCGGCTGCGGGGTCCTCGCCAGCGCCTACAACGAGCCGATGATCACGGCCGAGTGGGCGCGCGCGGTGTTCACCGAGGCGCGGCGGCGGGGGCTCGTCACGGCGCTCATCTCGGACGGCAACACGACCCCCGAGGCGCTCGCGTACATGCGCCCGGTCACCGACGTGTTCCGCGTCGACCTGAAGGGGTGGAGCGCCGACCAGTACCGGACGCTCGGCGGCCGCGTGGAGCCGGTGCTCGCGGCGATCGGCGAAGCCCGCCGCCTCGGCTACTGGGTGGAGGTCGTGACGCTCGTCGTCCCGGGCTTCAACGACAAGGCGGACGGCCTCCGCGCCCTCGGCGCCGAGATCGCCCGCGTCGATCCCGACATCCCCTGGCATCTCAACGCCTTTTACCCGCGCTACAAGATGCGCGATCGCCTGACGACCGACCCGGCGTTCCTCGTGGACGTGGCCGGCGTCGCGTACGCGCGCGGCATGCGGTACGTCTACGTCAGCAACGTGGCCGACCGCGTGCGCGAGCTCTCGCACACCCGCTGCCCGAGCTGTTACGAGGTCGTGGTGCGGCGGTTCAACTACGAGACGCAGGAGGTCCTCCTCTCCGGCGGCGCGTGCCCGGCGTGCGGGACGCGCGTGCCCGGCCTGTGGGGGCCGGCGGCCGCGTAGCGCTGCCCCGCCGGCCGCGCTCCACCGGTGGGGCGCAGCCCGGAGCCGTCCCGGCATGTTGCCGAACGATTTCCGTCTCGTTCCATCAGAGGCCCAGTCCGGAGACCCGGGACTCCGCAGCGCATATTGCGTCCGGGCGGAACTCCTCCGATCGCGCTGGGCTCGATGCCGGTCTGGCAGCGCGGACGGCTGACGCGTAGTCCGGCTGACCCGCCGAGTCCGCCGCCCCGGCTGGCCGGACTGGCCGGCCATTTCAATGGCCCATTGGCCGGCCAGTCCGGCCAGCGCGAGTGCCCGTTTCCGCCGGGGAAAATTCGAAGGATGGTTCTCGCCGCGTCGGCGCGTATGGTAATTTATGAGCATGTCGTCGCCGTCCGAACGTCTTGCTCAGATCCTCAGGGAAGGCCGATTCGTCGCGACTCGCGAGCTCGGCGAAGAGTGCGCTGCGGAGCTCCACACGCACGCCAAGGAGAGGTATCTCGCGCTGGAGGCGACGATACCTGAGTTCCAGAGCAGCATGAGCCGCAAGCTCTTCGAGCTCGGCCCGCCGGTGCTCGCGATCTACCAGGCGCTCCTGCACGACCTCGGCGTGGACCGGGGGCCGGCCCTGCGCCTCGCCGAGGACATGCTGCTCGCGTTCTACCGCAAGCAGCTGGACCGGAGCCCGCTCCTCGGCGCCGCGATGGATATGGTGTTCCGGCTGGAGCCCGCGCGGCGCCTGATCATGAAGAGCACGGCCCCGGGCTCGCCGGGCGGCTCCCGCTTCGACAAGGTCAGCGACGCCGGCGCGCGCCTCGCCTCCGGCGCGCGCGAGTGCCCGCTCGTGGCCTTTGCGAGGCGGCACGGCGCGCCGGAGATCGTCGCCATGATCGGCCAGCTCGACGACCTCAGGGCGAGCGCGCCCCGCGGCATCGCGCTCCGCCGCACCGGCGCGCTCGATATGGGCGCCGAGCGCGGCGGCTTCCGGTACGTGACGGGAAAGAAGTAGCGCCCCCCGCCCGGGCGCCCCGCTCAGGCGTCGTCGACCCCTCCGGCGCCGACCGCCTCTCCCTCGTTCTTCCAGCCCCCCTCCTGCGCCCGCCAGCGGGTCGTGGTCAACTTTGCCCAGGGAGAGTCCACATGAAGGCGGGAAGGCGGGAAGATCATTCATGTTTTCTTCCCGCCTTCCCGCCTTCATGTTCAAATTTGACCACGACCCGCCAGCGCTCCGGCGCCGGCGCCCGTCACGCCCGCGCCGTCGGGTCGAACGCTGGCCCGCCGAGCCCACCGCCGCGGAAGGCAATAGCGCGCGTGGGACAGCGCACACATTTCACCATTGAAACCTTCGCGCCGATTCGTGGATCTCAGGAGAGCGTGGTTGTGTTAATCGATCGATGATCGCCCGATCTCCGATCGCTCCCTGAAGTCGCTTGCTCGAGGAGGCCCCATGAAGTCACCGTTCGCTCTGCGAAGGGTCGCCGCCGGACTTTTGTCCGCTGCGGCGGCCACGACCGTCTTCGCGTCCAGCGCTCCTTCGCTGGCCGGCTCAACCACGCTCTTCGAGAGCGGGCAGGTGCGCCCGCTCGCGCTGTCTCCCAGCGGAAATCTGCTGTTCGCGCTCAACACGCCGGACGGCCGCCTCGAGGTCTTCCGCGTGCGCGACGGCGCGCTCGTCCACCGGAGCTCGATCCCGGTCGGGCTCGAGCCGGTCGCCGTGGCGGCGCGGAGCGACACGGAGGTATGGGTCGTGAACCACCTGTCGGACAGCGTGAGCGTCGTCCAGCTCTCCCCCGGCGGTCACGGCGGCCGCGTCGAGCGCACGCTGCTCGTGGGCGACGAGCCGCGAGACATCGTGTTTGCCGGCCCGGGGCGGCGCCGCGCCTTCATCACGGCCGCGCACCGCGGCCAGAACAACCCGAACGACCCGCAGCTCACGACGCCCAGCGTGGGCCGGGCCGACGTCTGGGTGTTCGACGCGAACCACCTCGGCACGTCGCTCGGCGGCGCGCCGCTCACCATCCTCACCCTCTTCACGGACACGCCGCGCGCGCTCGCCGCCACGCCCGACGGCGCCCGCGTCTACGCCGCCGGCTTCCATTCGGGCAACCAGACCACCGTCATCACCGAGCTGCTCGTGCCCGACCAGAGCGCGCCGGGCCCGGCCACCAACGCGGACGGCGACCCGGCGCCCCCGGTCAGCCTCATCGTCAAGTTCGACGGCGCGCACTGGGTCGACGAGCTCGGCAACCCCTGGGACTACCGGGTGAAGCTCTCGCTGCCCGACAAGGACGTGTTCGCCATCGACGCGATGGCGAGCCCCCCGCGGCCCGTCGCCGGGCCCTCGGGGGTCTTCACCGGCGTCGGGACGATCCTCTTCAACATGGTCGTCAACCCGGCGAACGGGAAGGTCTACGTCTCCAACACCGACGCGAGGAACGAGCAGCGGTTCGAGGGCCCGGGCGACTTCGCCGGGCAGAGCCTGCGGGGCCACCTGCACGAGAGCCGGATCACGGTGCTCCGCCAGAGCGGCGCGCCGCGCGTCGCCCCGCGGCACCTCAACAAGCACATCGACTACTCGGTCTGCTGCGCCCCGACGCCGAACGCGGACAGCGAGGCGAGCCTGGCCCAGCCGGTCGACATGGCCGTCACGAGCGACGGCGCGACGCTCTATGTGGCCGCGCTCGGCTCGAGCAAGGTCGGCGTGTTCAGCACGGCCGCGCTCGAGGCCGACACGTTCGTGCCCGACGCGGCCGACCACATCGAGGTGAGCGGCGGCGGCCCGTCGGGCCTCGCGCTCGACGAGGCGCGCGGCCAGCTGTTCGTGCTGACCCGCTTCGACAACGCCATCTCGATCATCGACACCGCCACCGGCGCCGAGACGGCGCACGTCGCGATGTACAGCCCCGAGCCGCCGAGCGTCACGCTCGGGCGGAGGTTCCTCTACGACGCGCGATCGAGCTCGGCGCACGGCGACTCCTCGTGCGCGAGCTGCCATATCTTCGGCGACTTCGACAGCCTCGGGTGGGATCTCGGCAATCCGGACGCGGCGGTCACGGCCAACCCGGGCCCGTTCGTCGGCCCGCTGCTCAACCTGTTCACGCAGCAGCCGATGCCGAAGGAGTTCCACCCGATGAAGGGCCCGACCACGACCCAGAGCCTGCGCGGCATGGCGAACCACGGGCCCATGCACTGGCGCGGCGATCGCACGGGCGGCAACGACGCCCCGACCGCCCAGCCGGACAGCGGCTCGTACGACGAGCGCGCCGCATTCCTGAAGTTCCAGGCCGGCTTCACCGACCTGCTCGGCCGGAGCGGCCCGATCCCGGCCGCCGACATGGAGGCGTTCGCGGACTTCATCCTCCAGGTGACGTATCCGCCCAACCCGATCCGCCGCCTGGACAACGCGCTCACGCCGGATCAGCAAGCCGGGCGCGACACCTTCTTCGACAGCAACCTGGACGGGACCGCCATCTGCAACGGCTGCCACGTCCTCGACCCGGACAGCAACCCCGGCACGGACAGGCCCGGCTTCTTCGGCACCGACGGCAACATGACGTTCGACTTCCAGCCGCAGCTCATGAAGACGCCGCACCTGCGCAACCTGTACCAGAAGGTCGGGATGTTCGGGATGGAAGCCCCGGATTTCGGCATCCTGCCGGGCGACAACGCGCACAAGGGAGATCAGGTGCGGGGGTTCGGCTTCCTGCACGACGGGAGCTTCGATACGCTGTTCCGGTTCTTCCGCGGGATGGGGTTCTCGCCGTTCACGGGCTTCACGAACCAGTTTGGCACCTTCCCCGACAACCCCGACGGCCTGCCGGACTCGCCGGCGGGCGACGCGGTCCGCCGGCAGCTCGAGGCGTTCCTCCTCGCCTTCGACTCGAACCTGGCGCCGATCGTAGGCCAGCAGGTGACCCTGAGCTGGGACAACCAGGCCGCCGCCGGGCCGCGCGTCGATCTCCTGATCCAGCGGGCCAATGCGGGCGAGTGCGACCTCATCGCGAAGAGCCACGTGATCTTGCAGGAGATCGGCTTCCTCTACACCGGCGCCGGGAAGTTCGCCGCCGACCGGCTGGCGCTGCCGCCGATCCCGGACGCCGTGCTCCGCCAGATCGCCGTCGCGACGGGGCGCCCGCTGACGTACACGTGCACGCCGCCGGGCTCGGGCTACCGCGCCGGCATCGATCGCGACGAGGACGGCTTCCTCGACGGCGACGAGCGGGGCGCCGGCAGCGACCCGGCGGACCCCTCGGACACGCCCTGATCACTCCTCCGCCCCATCGTCGCCGAGCGCGCAATCCGGGTCGGGCGGGGACACGCAGGCGAGCGCGCACACCCCGTCTGCGCCGCAGTGGCGGTCGGCGCAGTCCGGGTCGACGAGATCGGGGCCGACATCGCAGGATGCGTCGCAGAGGCCGTCCGCGCGGCATGGGTTGTCCGCCTCGAACTCGTCGATCGTCGGCTGGATGAACCGGGAGATCTGGTCGTAATCGGTGCGCGCCTGCACCCCGTCGAGGGTGCAGGGATCGTCGCCGAACGACGTCACGCCGGCGTGGCGCTCGACGCCCCGCCGCACGAGGAACGCCGGACCTCCGGAGTCGCCGGCGCACGTGTTCCTGGCGGGGACCTGGTAATAGAACTGGGTCTCGTCGATCGTCCCCGGCGTCCCGCCGACCTGAGCGGGGCCGATCGCCAGGATGGGAAACGTCGCGGCGCGTCGCATGCCGAACCCTGTCCCGGCGACCCCGTCGGAGACGCCATAACCGACGAAGGTGTAGTCCGGCCCGATGTACCAGCCGCTGTTGTCCATCGACTCGCGCAGGAGCGGCGCAGGCTGCACGGGCGCGTCGCTCTCCAGCTTGAGGAGGGTGAGGTCGTTCTTGAGGGTGCCCGGGTCGTACTCGGGGTGGCGCCTCGACGTTTCGACCTGCACGCTCGCCGAGCGCCGCCCGAGGTTCGTGCCGAAGAAGACCCGCGTGAGCCCGCCGTAGCAGTGTCCCGCCGTGATCACGGTGCGCCGGGAGATCACGGTCCCGCTGCAGTACGCCCGGCCGCGATTGCCCACGCCCACGACATAGGCGTGCGCTGTGTCCACAGCGCCTCCGACGATGCGCTGTCGGGACGTGAGCAACGGTTGCTCGCCCTCATCCCCAGCTTGCGTATCTGCGCAGCCGAGCCCGCCGAGGCACAGGATCGCGATCAGGATAGCATTCTTCATACTGCCACCTTTCCGTCTACAAATGATGTCTACAACGGCCATGGCGTGAGGACGCACACAGTCTTTGCGCTGCCCGGGCCCACGGGTGGGTGGAGGGCATAACAAGCGTGGTGCCAGCGCGGTGCTCGGCGCGCCTCCGAGCCTCCGAGCCGGATCCACGCGCGGTGGGGGCCTGGAAATGGCGCGCGAGCGGGGGATCTCGCCGGGTCGCGTCCTGGAATGGCGCGCGAGGGGCGAGATTCGCCGGGCGCCTGGCCGCGGCGTGTACGGCCGTGGGGTTCATGGGGGGAGAGGTCGCGGCGCCGCGCTCGTCAGGGGGGCACGCGGGCGCTGGACGCGTGGGGTACGCGACCGCCGCCGCTCGCGGGGGTGTCGGCGGTGCCGGAGCGCGGCGTCAGGACGTCGGCGTCGCTCGAGCGGGCGCGGCGCTGCGCTCGGCCATGCGCGCGATGTAGGCGCGGTTGAGCTCGCGGCACGCGAGCTCGCGGACGCCGATCGTGACCTCGATCCCGGCGCTCTCGAGCAGGGCCACGCCCTTGCCGGAGACGAGGGGGTTCGGGTCGATCATCCCGATCACGACGCGCCGGACGCCGGATCGGAGGAGGGCGTCGGTGCAGGGCGGCGTGCGGCCGTGGTGGCAGCACGGCTCGAGGTTGACGTAGAGCGTGGCGCCCTCGGCGCGGCCGGCGAGCTTGCGGAGGGCGTCGACCTCGGCGTGGGCCAGCCCGGCTCGCTCGTGGAACCCCTCGGCGAGGACCTCGCCGCCGCGCACGATGACCGAGCCGACCATCGGGTTCGGGGCGGTGCGGCCGGCGGCGCGCCCTGCGAGCTCCAGGCAGCGGTCCATCCAGCGGAGGTCGACGTCGTTCATGCCGGCCCCGGGGCACGGCGGTCCATGAGAGGGCGGAGGGGTGGCCCCGCCGCGGCAGCGCACAGCATGACGCGGCGAGTATAGCGGAGGGCGGCGGGCGAGGTAGCGCCCGTGAGCGAGCTCGCCCGCTCGTCGGGTCCGCGGCCGCGGCGTCACCTTCGGCGGGCAGCGGCTCACCCTGGGGCACGTCCCGTCGGGGAGCTGGGCCCGGAGCGCCGACGGGAAGGGGCGCGAGGGGCTCGCGGAGGATCGCCGGGGGTCGGTGGAGGGAGGCATCTCCAGCGCGGAGATGGGTGCCACCCATGTTTTTGCGGAGGCTCGTCCTCCGGGAGACGGGTGCCACCCATGTTTTTGTGGAGGCACGTCCACCGCGGAGATGGGTGCGACCCATGTTTTTGTGGAGGCACGTCCACCGGGAGACGGGTGCCACCCATGTCCGGCGTGGACGAGCCGGCTCCCCCGGATGGGTTCACGGCGTGCCGCGCGCCCCGGGCGGGGGCGTCCGGACGGCTCCGGCCCTCCTGGCGGGGCTCTTCGAGGGGTCTCGCGAGCTCGTCAGCCATCTCGACGTCGACGCGCTCGTACCATTCCTTCGCATGCTGCCCAACGATTTTGGCTTCTGCCGCGCCTGGGTGCGCTGCGCGTCCCCACACGTCGGTCAGCAAGCCGTCGTTGGGCGGAGCTATCGCCCATCGCCTCGTCAGGAGGCTTTGCGAACGAGCGTCACCTCGCGCGGTGGCAGCCGTACGATCTTCCGCTGGCTCTTGGCCTCGCGCGCCTTGAGCGCCTCGGCGAGCTTATCGATATCGTATTCGTACTGCTCGGCGATGGCGTCGCGGGCAGCACGAACCTCGTCGATGATGGAATCGGAATAGCGCATGATGTTACTCCTCCACGAGCTCCAGAGGCGTGCAGATAATCGGAGGCTCGAAGCCGCCAGCGCGGCAGATCTCCTCGATCTTGGGGCGCATCGTGGCGTTGGCGATGTGCGCGCAGTTCCACGTGAGCAGGTAGCGCATGCCGTGCGCCGCAGAGAGCGCGATATGAACTGCATCGCCGGCTGCCTTGGACGGGAGGGCGGCGGCGCGAAGGAGCTGCCGGGCGAGCCCGACAGCCTCTGGCGTGAGCTCCAGCAGCGGCAGATCGCCGAGCGCCTGGAGCCGCAACGCTGCCGCGCCAGGGTCGCCCGCCGAAGCTTCGTCGACCACGAGCTGCGAGATGTACAAGTCGTACGCGTCGCGCCCTGCCCACCACTCGCCGGTCACCTCTCGGTGCGCCGCTCGCACCAGGTCGCGGCTCGGCCTGGCGGTCAGGTAACTGACGATGCTGGTTTCTATGTAAACGCTCGGTTTCATGCACAGGGCTCGGGGATGAGGCTCGTGGATCGTACAGGCCCGCGGCAGATCAGGCAACGCTCGTTCAGCCGACGAGCGAGCGGGCGGTGTACCAGGGGAAGGGACTGCGGGCGCCTCTCGTGCTCGTGCGGGTGGCGGGCGTGCGTGCCCTAGCTGGTCTAGATCTCGATCCGCTCATCTCTGAGTACAACACGAGACTTAACCACGAGTTCAATATCCTTAAGCGTTGGTGGGCGCAACCGAGCGCAGAGGTTCAGGGCCGCCAAGAAGCGTTCCCCATCAACTAGCTCGACAACGATGCCCCGCGCCTGCGCCCGCCCTGCCAGGTGCTTCGTTGGCCCAGTGAATCGCGAGGACGTCACGAGCATTCCGGAGTGGACACCCTCGACATACATCGTACCCACGAGTTCGCAAAACACCTCAACATCTACCTTATTCCTCGATTGCTTCACTTGAACGAAGATGGTCCCGCGCGTGCTACTATCCAGAATAATGTCTACGCCGCCGTCCTTGGAACGAGCAGTTACTCGCGCCTGATACCCAAACGATCGCAAAATGGCAGCGGTGGCATCCTCCATGGTGGCCCAAGACTTTGACGCGCCGCGCCTCAGAAGATGCTATTCAACTTCTTGCTGAAGCAGACTGAGCGTGGTTTCGTCATCAAAACCATCATATGCATCGTCCCCGCGTCGTCGCGTTGGCTATGGGCGAAGCTTGTCCATGCTCCTTTCCGATCAATACCTCCGCCGGCCCAACGATCTGGCAATCAGCGACGAGGTGCGGGCGTCGCCTGCGCCTCGTCCGCTGCATCGCCTTGTTGGGTGGCCTCCGGGCCACCGCTACGCGGAACGCCCGCTTCAAGGCGTCGAAACGCCTTGAACAGCTCGTGAATGTCATAGCCACATTCCTTCGCAATCTGGTCGCGAATTGCGCGCACTTCGTCGACGATGGCATCGCGGATCATTGATCCTCCTGTGGCGGCAGCTCGTCTGGTGTGCAGATGACGGGCGGTCGAAACCCACTATCCCTGCACACGGACTCTATGCGTGGCCGCATCGTAGCGTTCGCAATATGCGTACAGTTCCAGGTCAGCAGAAAATCGAGTCCATGAACGGCCGCTATGGCCACGTGCGCAGCGTCGACGATTGCCTTTGGAGGCATGGCTGCCCGCTTGATGAGGATCGCGGCAAGCGTCTCCGCTTCCTCCGTTCCTGCGAGGACGGCGATCCCCGCGGCCGCCCCGAGCCGCCGAGCAGCCGCCGCGGGGTCGCCCCGGCGCGCTTCGGTCAGCACCGGGTCGGAGAGAAACAGCTCGAACTCGTCGCGCCGCGCCCACCAGCCGATTGTGACCTGCTGGCGGGCGGCCTGGATGATGTCTCGGCTTGGCAGCGCGGTCAGATAGCTCAAGATCGACGTTTCGACATAGACGCGCGGTCTCACGGGCGGCTCCTCGCGAAGGCGCGCTCCCGCCGACGCACTTGGAGCATACCAGGCCCAGGCGCGCGCGCCCAGGTCGTCACGCGCAAGTTCTCGGACTACGTGGCAAATTCGGGAGGATCAGGACGGTTCAGATCGGGCGGCCCGCTGGTCGTCGAGACGGGCCGATGCGGGCCCGGGCGCGCGTCCCCCATCGTCGAGACGGGCCCGTCCGCGCGAGCTCTCCAGGGGCAGACGCATGGGATGTTGTGCTCCGCTGCGGGCGTGCCTGCATTCACTCACGCGCGCCCGCCCAACGTCGCTATGATCTGTGACGCACGGCCCGTCTGCGCATTCCAGCATGTAGGCCGCGAGCCACCGCGGCCTACGATCCGCATTCCCACGGATGGGGCGCATCTCCGCGGCTTACGTCCGTAATCGGGTGGATAGGTCGTGACCTTCTGCGTCCTATCGGCGCATCTTCGTCGATAGGCTGCTGCATGAGCGCGTAGTCCGGCCGTTCGGCTGCCGGCGCTCCGGTCCGTCGAGCCACACGGATTGCACCCAGGACGCCGCGCCCGTGCGGCCGAAACCAGGGCGAAGCTCGCGTGTGCATGCTCAATCGACGAGGCGGTGGGAATCTCGCGCGTGGTGGCGTACGCGGCGCAACCGTCGAGGCCAAGCAGCGCGCGGGCCTCCGCCCGGCAGCCTCGACGGGACCGAAGCCGGCGGCCTCGACCGGCCCGGCGCCAGCGCCGTCCTGCTCGGCGGCGGGTTTCCTCCACCGCCGTTCTGCTTCACACTCCCGACCTGCACCGTCGTGCAGCGGTCTCCCCCGAGCCCCCGCGGCCTCCGCCGCATCCCTCATCGCCCTCGTGCCCCACGCCGTCATCACCTCGCCCAGCGCCGCTGCCCGCCTCGATCGCGCCGTGGGCTGGCTGCGCCGTCGGCGCCCCGCCGAGCGCGTGCTCCTCGTCGGCGCGTCGGTCGAGGCCGCGAGCGAGCTCGCCCGCGCGTCGATCCGCGGCCGCCGCGCCACCTTCGGCTGGCACCGGCTCACCCTGGGGCGCGTCGCCGCCGCGCTCGCGATGCCGGCGCTCGCCGCGCGCGGCCTCGTCCCGGCCAGCGCCCTCGCGATCGAGGCGCTGTGCGCGCGCGCCATCGGCGGGCTCGCGCAGGACGGGCTGCTCGGCCGCTTCGCCCGCGTCGCGGATCGGCCCGGACTGCCGCGCGCCGTGGCGCGGACGCTCGACGAGGTGCGGCTCGCCGGCGTCGATCCGGACGCGCTCGCCCCGGCCGATCTCGACGGCATCGCCCGCGCCTTCGACGCCGCCCTGGACGCGGCCGGGCTCGCCGATCGCGCGCTCGTCCTGCGCCTCGCGGCCGAGCGCGCCCGCGTCGACGACGGCGGCGACCCGCGCGCGAGGCACCCGCTGCTCGGGCTGCCGATGCTCCTGCTCGACCTGCCGGTGCGGTTCGCGCTGGAGCGCGAGCTGATCGAGGCGCTGGCCGCGCGCTCGCCCGACGCGCTCGCCACCGTGCCCGCCGGCGACGCCGCGTCGCTGCGCCACCTCGAGGCCGCGCTCCGGTCGCCGGCGCGGCGGATCTCGCTGACCGCGGTCTCGGCCGCGCACGACGGCGCCGGCGCGGCCAGCGACGCGGGCGGCGACGCGGACGACGCGCACGACGCGGACGACGGGCCGCCGCCGGGCGCGCCCAGCACCTCGCTCGCGCGCCTGCAGGAGCACCTGTTCGATCCGCTCACCGACGAGGCGCCGGGGCTCGGCGACGAGGTGGAGATCCTCTCCGCGCCCGGGGAGAGCCGGGAGTGCGTGGAGCTCGCCCGCATCGCGCTGCGCGAGGCCGGCCGCGGCGTGCCGTTCGAGCGCATGGCGATCCTCCTGCGCGCGCCCGAGCAGTACCGCGCCCACCTCGTCGAGGCGCTGCGCCGGGCCGGGATCCCCGCGTACTTCGCGCAGGGCTCGGTCCAGCCCGATCCGGCCGGCCGGGCGCTGCTCGCGCTGCTCGCGTGCGCGGCCGAGCACCTCTCGGCGTCGCGCTTCGCCGAGTACCTCTCGCTCGGGCAGGTGCCCGACGCCACGCCCGCGGGCGAGCCGCCCCCGGCCGCGTCCGAGGCCGACCGGTGGGTGCCGCCGGACGACGACTTCTTCCCCGCGCTCCTGCGCGGCGAGCTCGACGACGGCGCGGAGGAGCTCGGGGACGCGCTGGCGATCGGAGATGAAGAGGAGGCGCTCTCCCGCGGCGGCGCGCTGCCCCGCGCAGGCGCGTCGGAGCCGCCGGGCGCGCCGGAGCCGCCGGGCGCGCCCGAATCGCAGGCTGCGCCGGGCGCGCCGAGCGGCGACCGCGACGCCCCTGTGCAGGACGGCACCCTGCGCGCCCCGCGGCGCTGGGAGCGGATCCTCGTCGACGCGGCGGTGATCGGCGGGCTCGACCGGTGGAAGGCGCGGCTCTCCGGCTTCGAGCGGGAGCTCCGGCAAGAGCTCGCGCGCGCCCCGGAGGAGCGCGACGCCGCGCGCATCGCGCGGACGCTCGCCGACCTCGCGGCGCTGCGCGACTTCGCGCTGCCGCTCCTCTCGGCGCTGCCGAGCCCGGGCGAGCGGGCGACGTGGGGCGCGTGGCGCGACCGGCTCTCGGCGCTCGCGACGCGCGCGCTCCGGCGCCCCGAGCGGGTGCTCGCGGTGCTCGCCGAGCTCGCGCCGATGGCCGACGTGGGCCCCGTCGACCTCGGCGAGGTGCGCCTCTGCCTCGCGCACCGGCTCACCGACCTCGTGCTGCCCCCGGCCGCCCGCCGCGACGGGCGCCTCTTCGTCGCGCCGATCGAGGCCGCCCGCGGGCGCTCGTTCGACGTGGTCTTCGTGCCCGGGCTCGCCGAGCGGATCTTCCCGCAAAAGGTCGTCGAGGACCCGATCCTCCGCGACGCGCTCCGCCGGGCGATCGCCGGGGGCGCCTCGGGCCTCGACACGAGCGACGACCGGGTGGCGCGCGAGCGCCTCGCGCTCCGGCTCGCGGTCGGCGCGGCCCGCCGCAAGCTCGTCGTGTCGTACCCGCGCGTCGACATGGACCAGTCGCGGCCGCGGGTGCCGTCGTTCTACGGGCTCGAGCTCCTGCGCGCGGCCGAGGGCAGGCTGCCCGGCTTCGGCGAGCTCGAGCGCCGCGCCGAGCAGGGCGGCGCCGCGCGCATCGGCTGGCCCGCGCCCGCGCGGCCCGAGGACGCCATCGACGCGGCGGAGCACGACCTCGCGCTCCTGGAGACGCTCTTCAGCCTCCCGGAGGACCGGACCATCGGCACGGCGCGCTACCTGCTCGGCGCGAACCCGCACCTCGCGCGGGCACTCCGGTTCCGGGCGCGGCGCTGGATCCCGGCGTGGACGAGCGCGGACGGGCTGTTCAAGCCGGCCGCGGAGGCGCGCGAGGCGCTCGCGAAGCACGCGTTCGGGCGCCGGTCGTTCTCGCCGACCGCGCTCCAGCACTTCGCCGCGTGCCCCTACCGGTTCTTCCTCTACGCCGTGCACAAGCTCGCGCCGCGCCCGGCGCCGGAGGCGATCGAGGAGCTCGACCCGCTCCAGCGCGGCCGGCTCGTGCACGACGTGCTCTACGAGGTGCTCGTCGCGCTGCGCGACGCGGGCAAGCTGCCGGTGAGCGTGGCCTCGCTCGACGACGCGCGGGCCGAGCTCGATCGGGCGCTCGACCGCGTGGCCGCGCGCTACGCCGACGAGCTCGCGCCGGCGATCCAGCGCGTCTGGGACGACGGGATCGCGTCGGTGCGGGCCGATCTCCGCGAGTGGCTGCGGCGCGCCGCGGAGGACCGCGACTGGGAGCCGATCCATTTCGAGCTGTCGTTCGGGCTGCCGCGCCGCTTCGCCACCCGGGATCCGGGGAGCTCGGACCAGCCGGTGGAGCTCGACTGCGGGGTCAAGCTCCGGGGGTCGATCGACCTCGTCGAGCGGAGCGTGTGGGGCGCGATGCGGGCGACCGACTACAAGACGGGCAAGGCGCGGGCGCCGCGCGACGCGGTCGTGAGCGGCGGGGGCACGCTCCAGCCGGTCCTCTACGCGCTCGCGCTGGAGAAGCTCATGCCGGCGGGGACGCAGGTCGAGTCGGGGCGGCTCTATTACTGCACGTCCGCCGGCGGCTTCACCGAGGTGCCGATCTACCTGGACGCGCGGGCCCGCGAGGCGGCCGCGCAGGTGGCGGGGATCATCGGCGACGCGATCGACAGGGCGGCGCTCCTGCCGATGCCGGCGGAGGGGGCGTGCGCGCAGTGCGATTACCGGCCCGTGTGCGGGCCGTACGAGGAGCTCAGGACCGGGAAGATCAAGCGGCGCGACATCGACCAGCGCCGGCGGCTGGAGCAGCTCCGCAGGCTGGCGTGAGCGCGGGTGTCGCGCGCGGGCGCGGGCGGAGGGTGCCAGTCACCCGGGCTCGCCAGGAGCCGGCGACGCGCTCGGGGCGCCGGTGACCCACGGCGGATCTTCCGCGTGCTGCTTCGCGCCCGAGAGGGGCGGCAGCCACGGCTCGCGGCGCTTGATCCAGATCTCGTAGCTCGGAGCGAGATCCGTCGGAGCGTCGTCCAGACATCCCAGCTTGATCTCGACCTCGCCCTCCGCCTCCCGCAGCGAGAACAGCCGCGACCCGCACGTCGAGCAGAAGCTGCGTCCCTCCCAGCACCTCGTCTCGCCCGTCGACTCGAAGCTCGACCACGGCCACACCGCGTACGGCATGAAGACGCAGCCGGTCTCCTTCCTGCACGACGTGCAGTGGCAGAGCCCCACGCGCACAGGCTCGCCACGAAGCTGAAACCTCACGGCGCCGCAGGCGCAGCTGCCGCTCCGGACACGCTCGAATCCAGCTCGCAGTTCGTCTCCCATCGCGCGCTCTTGGCCCATCGTAGCCAGCGCCGCGCTCGCGTTCTATACACTTCGTCATGGTCAAGGAAATCGCTCTACCCTGCGCCCTGCTCGCGCTCGGAGCGGCGGGCACCGGTTGCAATCTCATTTTCGGCATCGAGCCCGGCACGGACGCGATCCCCTCCTCGTCCTCGACGACGGCCTCCGCGGCGACGGCGGCCACGGGCTCCGGAGATGGCGGCTCGGCGCAGGCCACGTCGGGCGCCGGCGGCGCCGGCGGCGCCGGTGGCGCCGATGGGGCGGGCGGGCGCGCGCCCTCGTGCCCTCCATCGAGCTGCGCCGCGGGAGAGTGCCCCGTGACGCAGATGCCAGGGGTGCTCGGGTCCAACCCGAAGGGCATGGCGGTCACCCCGGATGCCGTGCTGATGGCCAACGACGAGGCCATCGTCGCCATCCCGAAGGACGGCGGGGCCGCGCGCACGCTCCCGGGCACCCTCGGATTCGGCGACACCACCTGGGTCACCTACTCGGGCGGGCAGCTCTCGTGGATGAACTGGAGCAACGGAGACGTGCTGGGGATCTCCGTCGATCCGCCGAGCTCCAGCCCGATCCGGATCGCGGAGGTCCCTCGGCAGGAGGACGAGGATGTCATTCCGGGCTTCGGCCGGATCGCCTCGTTCGGCGACAGCGTCTACTGGGCGACGCAGACGCCCCCGGCCGTCTGGCGGGCCAAGGCGGACGGCAGCCAGCCCGTCGCCGAGCAGGTCGCCACCAGCGACCACCCGATCGGCGTCGCCGTCGACGCGACGCACGTCTACTGGTCGGATTACTGGGCAAGCCAGATCCTGCGCAAGACGAAGGAGCCGCTCGGCGAGACCGCCGAGGTCTTCGCGGAGACGAACGGCAACCCGACCGAGATCGTGCTCGCGGACGGCGTCGTGTACTGGGTGACCGACAACACCGGTGCAGTCCAGTCCAAGGCGACGGACGCGGAGCCGGGCGCCCCGCCCTTCACCACCACGGTCGACGCCCAGGCCGTCGCCAAGTCGCTCGCGGTCGACGACGAGTTCGTCTACTGGACCGTTTACGAGAACAGCGAGGGGCAAGGGGAGGTGCGCAGGGCGCACATCGGCAAGGGGGACACGATCACCCTCACGACCGGACAGCCGTACTTCTTCGAGATCGCCGTCGACTGCGGGTTCATCTATTGGAACGTCAACGACCTGGAAGCCGAAGAGGACGCCGTGGTGTTCCAGATGCCGAAGCCCTCGAACTGAGCGCGGCCCCGCGCCTCCCCGGGTCGCCGCGATCGCGAGCGCGCATCGACCACGGCCCGCCTGGCCGAGGCGGGGTCTCCAATCCCGTGTCCGCGTCTCCAAGAGCGAGCGCCCCAGGCGCCGTGCGCTACGCCGCGCCCTGCGCCTCTTCCCGCTTCGGCCACGTGAACCGGAAGGTCGCGCCGCTCTTGCCGTCCGACTCCACCCAGGCCCGCCCGCCGCGGCTCTCCACGATCTTCCGCACGATGGCAAGGCCGATCCCGGTGCTCTCCACCTTGTCGCGCGCCTGCAGCGTCTGGAACATCCCCCACACCTTCTCCTGAAACGCAGGGGCGATGCCAGGCCCGTTGTCCAACACCGAGAACTCGTACTGATCGCCCTGCTCCCGGGCGGAGACGGACACCGCCGCATCCTCGCGGCCAGCGTGCTTGAGCGCGTTCGTGATCAGGTTCATCAAGACCTGTTGCAGCGGCACCCGGTACGTCCGCAGGGTCGCGGGCGGCACGTCGAGCGTGACCCGCGCTGGCGGCTTGGGGGCGATGAGCTCGACCACCTCCCGCGAGAGCTTCTCGAGGTCCACGCTCTCCGGCTTCTCGCGGAACCTCGTGGCGCGGGAGTAGGCCAGGATCCCCTCGATCAGGGCCTCCATGCGCCGCACGCGGCCGCGCAGCATCTCCATCTGCTGGCGCGTGTCCTCGGTGAGCTTGTCCGACAGGTCCTCCTCGATCCACTGGGCGAGGCTCGCGATGCCGCGGAGCGGCGCCTTCAGATCATGGCTCGTCACGTACGCGAACTGGTCGAGCTCGGCGTTGGTGCGCTCCAGCGCGCGGATGAGCGACTGCGCCTCCCGGAACAGCCGGGCGTTGTCCATCGCCACCGCCGCCTGGGCGGCGAGGCCGACGGTGATGCGCTCGGAGCGCTCGGTGAAGACGCCCGGCTTCGGGTGGCCGAAGAACATGCCGCCGATGACCTTGCCGCTCCGCGAGACCACGGGGACGGCCAGGTAGCTCGCGACGGGGAGGTGCCCCTCCGGCAGGCCGTGATGAGGAGCGCTCTTTCCGTAGCGCGGATCCCGGGTCACGTCGTCGAGGCGGATCACGCCCTCTCCGCGGAACGTCGGCGCGAACAGCGCCGTGTTGCGCGGCATCGGGAAGCGCGAGAAGGCCTCCCTCGGCGCCCCCGAGAGCGCGTACAGCATGTAGCTGCCGCTCTGCGCGTCGCTCACGTTGTAGAAGAACGCGCCGAACTCCGCGCCGGAGAGCTTCGTCCCCGCGTCCGTGACCGACTGGACGAGCGCGTCGAGCTCGAGCTCCGCCGACAGCACCTGCCCCACCTCGTGGAGCGTCTCGAGCACCTCGGCGTGCTCTCGCGTGAGCCGCTCGGCCTCGCGCTGCTGGCTGATATCCATGTTGCAGCCCACGTACTCGCGCACGCTGCCGTCCGTGGCGCGGACCGGCGCCGCGCGCGCCACCGTATGGGCATACGAGCCGTCTCTCCGGCGGAGCCTGTACTCGGCTTCGTACACGGCGCCGCGCGCCGTCGCGTCCGCCCACGCCCGCATCATCGCCTCCCGATCGTCGGGGTGGACCGCTCGCAGGAAGCCGCTCTCCAGGTACTCGGCCTCGTCCTGGCCCGTGAACTCGAGCCAGCTCGGCGAGCTCTCGACGACCTTGCCGTCCGCCGTGGCCGTCCACACGACGGCCGTGGTCGCCTGGACCAGCGTCCGGAGGCGCGCCTCGCTCGTGGCGAGCTCGATCGCGAGCTGCTCGACGTGGCGGCGCGCCAGCACCTGATCGGTCACCTCGAACGCGAACGCCATGACGCCCTCGGTGCTGCCGTCCGGCGCGCGCATCGCCTGGTAGACGAAGTTGAAGAAGCGCTCTTCCTCCGGTCCGGCGGCGCCGCGGCGCAGGCGGAGGGGCACCGACGTGCCGACGTAGGGTTGACCGCTCCGGTAGACCGCGTCCAGGAGCTCGAAGATGCCTTGGCCGTCCAGCTCGGGGAGCGCGCCCCGGATCGGCCTGCCCAGCACCTCTCGTCCGCCGAGGATGTCTCGATACGTCGGATTCACCAGCTCGAAGACGTGCTCGGGGCCGCGCATGATGCAGATGCCGGCCGGCGCCTGGTTGAACAGGCCCGCGAGCTGCTGGCGAGACGCGTCGACCTGCTGGAACAGCCTCGCGTTGTCGATCTGCAAGGCCACGCGGTTCGCGAGCTCCTCGGCGAGCGCGACGTCCGCCTCGCAGAAGCGCCGGCCCGACTCGGCGTGGACCAGCGTGAGCGCCCCGATGTTCCGATCGCGCCCCCGGAGCGGGACGACGACATAGGACCTGAGGCCCAGCGACCGGATCAGGCGCAGGTGCTCGGGGTTCATCGCGGCGGACTCGAGCATCGAGCCCGGGATGTCGGCCATCCACTCGGGGCGACCGGTGCGGATGACCGCGGGCACGCCCGTCGGGGCGTCGTGCCGGGGCGGGGACATCGCCCGCAGGCGCGCGCCCAGCTCGATCTTCGCCGGATCGCAGTGGTGAACGGCCACGCGCTCGACGGTGTCGCCGTTCAGCATGTCGACGGCGCACCAGTCCGCGAGCGTGGGCACGGCGAGGTGGGTCAGGTGCGCGAGCCGCGCCCCGACGTCGAGCGAGTTCGAGAGCACGGCGCCCGCCTCGCTCAGCAGGCGCAAGGTCGCCTGCTGCCGCTCGAGCTCGGCCGCGAGCATCTCCGCGCGCGCCCGGGCCTGTCGCTCCTGCTCGAGCAGGCGCGCCCGGTCGAGCGCCGACGCGCACTGCGCGGCCACGCTGAGCAAGAACTCGCGCTCTTCGTCGGTCCACGCCCGCTCGGCCGCGAACGAGAACGAGAGCGCGCCGAGCAGCTCTCCGTGGGCGACGATCGGCAGGACGGCGAGCGCCTGGATGTCGTCGCGAGCAGGCCTGAGCGCCGCGAGCTCGGGGTACGCCGCGTACAAGCTCCTCTGGGTGCCCACCCAGATCGGGCGGCGCTGCCGGAGCGCCTCCGAGAGCGGCAGTCGGGCGTCGAGCGGCACGATCGCGTAAGGGCTCGCGCGCTGCTCCTCCAGCCCCGATTGGGCGATCAGCGTCGCGGCCCCGGCCGCCGCGTCCGCCGCGTACATCATCGTGGTCGAGGCGCCGAGCACGCGGTGGACGTCGCAGACGACGGCGGAGGCCATCTGTTCGATCGTCATCGCGCCGCTCAGCGCGGAGCTGATCGCGAGCAGCGCCTGCGTGAGCCGGGCGCTGCGATCGAGCTCCTCGAGGCGCCGCGAGAGCTGCGCCGCGAGCTCGCCGCGCTCCGCCTCGACCTGCTTCAGCCGGGAGATGTCGGCGAACACCGAGATCCCCCCCTCGAGCTCGCCTCCGGGCCCGATGATCGGCGCGGCGCTCCCGAGGACCATGCCGCGCGTCCCGTCGAAGCGCTGGATGCGGGTCTCCTCGCTCTCGATGACCTGCCTCGCGGACATCGCGCGCGCCATCGCCCAGTCGGCGGCCTCGTACGGGCGGCCATCCTCGTGGAAGGCGCGATACAGCGTCCAGTCCTGCATCGACTCGGTCGAGGCGCTGCCGGCCCAGATGCGCTCGGCCGATCGGTTGTGCAGGACGAGCTTCCCGGAGGCGTCGCAGATGATGACGCCGTGCGGGCTGTGCTCGAGCACCGCGTTGAGCCACCCGCGATCGCGGGAAGCCACGGCGCGGAGCCGCTCGAGCTCGCGCTTCAGGGCTTCGATGTCCATGGCGTCGACGCTGATCGAGGGCCCGGAGGACGGGCGGGGGTGCGCGGAGGTTCCCATAGAGTGACCGCAACCGGAGGCTCGGGGCGGGGCCGAGGCGTCGCTCGGGCGGCTATCGCCCGGAGCTTACGCTCATCGGCGGCGCTGCGAAAGGCGGCGCAGCGAGCGGCGGCGCGGGCCGGATCGCGCGCGGCCCCGTCGCGCGAGGCCGCGGCCGGAGCGGCTCACGCCGCGCGCGATCGAGGCTGCGCCGCCGCGGCCTCCGCCCACGCCTGCCGGGTCTGCATGCGCCGCGCCGCGACCGCGGCGGCGGCGATCGCGGCGATCGTCGTCACGAGGAGCGGCGTCGCGCCGTCGCCGGAAAGGTGCGCGCGCGAGACGTTGTCGAGGTGGATGCCGAGGTGCGCCGCCCACGCGACGAGCATGCTGCCGCCGGAGGCGAGGTGCAGCGCCGTCATCAACACGCTCAGCGAGGTGATGAAGAGCGCGCTCAGCGGGAGCGACCACCACGGGACGCCCGGCAGGCACATCATGGGAAGGTGCCAGAGGGTCCACGCAGCGCCGATGATGAGGCTGGCGCGAACGGGCCCGTGCGCCGGCAGGAGCCGCGGGAGGGCATAGCCGCGCCAGCCGAGCTCCTCGCCGAGGGGCGCGAGCACGGCGATGCCGCGCTGCTCCGGGGTGATCGGGGCGTAGAGGAGCGTCGCCGGCGCGCTCCCGCCGGCGAGCGCGAGCAGCGCGAGGCCGAGGAGGTGCAGTAGCGCCGGCATGCACAGCGCGAGCGGCGCGTAGGCCCAGCCCGCGGGGGCGCGGCGCGGTGAGAACAGCCCGGAGAGCCCGGCGCGGCCGCGCTCCTTCCAGGCGCACACCGCTGCTGCGATCGAGGGGCCGACGGCGCCGAGCGCGAGCGGCGCCATGGCGGCCTCCGGCGGGATGGGCGCGCCCCACTGCTGGAGGACGAGCGGCAGCTGGCATAGCCAGGTGATGGCATAGGCGAGGACGAAGAACCGAACGACGGTCGGCGGCATGGCCCCGTGTGACAGCCGCGCGCGCCGGAGGGTTCCCGTCGGCGCGCGGCGAGCAGGTTCTTGGGGGCGCGCACGGCGGCTCGGCTGTCAGGCGGCCTGTCCGGCCCGCGCCGGCGCGGACGGGGGCGAGCGGCGGCTCCGGGGCGGCGCTCCGGGCGGGCGCATGCGCGGAGAGGTCAATGAGCGTGAGAGAGAGCCGCAGCTGCGGGCAGGCTGTTTTGCGACGGGCAGGGTCGACGTTGAGCGCGACTACGATTCTCGCGCAGATCGCGCCGGAGGCGTGGCGCTCTCGGGGAAAAGACGATGCCGGCTTCGGGCTCCCCCTCGCTCACCATCCCCGCGGCGCGAACCCAGATGTTGGGGGCCGATAACCGGCAGGTGAGCGCGACAGCGCGCCGATATCGAGCAAGGAGCAAGCAGATGTTGGGCAATCGTTCAGGTCGCCTCATGGCGATCATGTTCGCGGGGAGCTTTGTCCTCGCGGGGGCTGGCGGCTGCATCGGCGGCGACGAGGATGCCGAGGCGGGCCGCGAGGGGACGGCCGGCGACCAGGGGACCGGCAGGGGCACCACGGACGCAGACAGGAGCGGCGGCCAGACAGGCAGAGACGGCGCGAGGGGCGGCGGCGGGCACCGCGGCGGGCAGGCCGGCCAGCAAGGCGGGCACCGCGGCGGGCAGGCCGGCCAGCAAGGCGGGCACCGCGGCGGGCAGGCCGGCCAGCAAGGCGGGCAGCGCGTCGGCGGGCAGGCCGGCGGCCACCGCGTCGGCGGCACGCACGAGTGCGGCGAGCAGGCCGGCTATCAAGGCGGCAGGCAGGGAGGCCGCGGCGAGATCGGCAGTCGAGTCGACAGGCAAGGCGACCGCGGGCAGGGCGGCCGGCAAGGCGCGATGCAGCAGGGGTCGGAGGCGGAGATCACGTTGCTGGTCTCGCTCATTCACCAGAAGGAGGTCCAGCTGTCGGAGATCGCCCGAGACAAGGCCGAGTCTCCGGAGGTGCAGCGCTACGCCGAGCAGATCATCGAGGAGCACTCGCAGGCGGGGCAGCGCGGGGCGGAGCTGTCGAAGGGCGGCAGGGCCAGCATCGAGGCCTGCTCGCGCTGCGAACAGCTCGAGGCCAGCTCGACCGAGCTGAGCGAGTCGCTGGAAGACCAGGAAGGCGCCGAGTTCGACATCGCCTACATCTGGGCGCAGGTCTCCTTCCATCGCCGCGCCCTCGAGCTCCTCGACATGCCGTTCGTCGCGAGCGCGGACAACGCGAGGGTGCGCGCTCAGGTGAAGGCGATGCGAGCGGACGTCGAGCAGCACCTGAGAGAGGCCGAGCAGCTCTTCTGCACGCTGCTGCAGGAGCAGCAGCAAGGCGGCCAGCAGCAAGGCGCCCAGCGCGGGCAGCAAGGCGGCCAGTACGGGCAGCAAGGCGGTCAGTACGGGCAGCAAGGCGGCCAGTACGGGCAGCAAGGCGGCCAGCAGCAGGGCCCGCAGAAGCAAGCGCAGCAGCAGCGCGGCCAGCAGCAGGGCGCCCAGTTCGGGCAGCAAGGCGTCCAGCAGCGAGGACAGCAGGGCGCGCAGTCCGGGCAGCGGGGCGCCCAGTTCGGACAGCAGGGTGCCCAGCTCGTCCAGCAGCAACGCGGCCAGCAGCAGGGCGCCCAGCTCGTCCAGCAGCAACGCGACCAGCAGCAGGGTGCCCAGCTCGGCCAGCAGCAACGCGGCCAGCAGCAGGGCGCCCAGTTCGGCCAACAGCAACGCGGCCAGCAGCAGGGCGCCCAGCTCGGCCAGCAGCAACGCGGCCAGCAGCAGGGCGTCTAAGCTCGGCCAGCAGCAACGCGGCCAGCAGCAAGGCCCGCAGGCGTACGCGCAGCAGCAAGGCAGTCAGCAGGATCAGCGGTAAGGGGAATCCCTCCCCGATCGTGGCCGCGTTCTTCAGGTTCGCGCGGGCCGCGGATATATTGGCCCTCACGCCCGACGCCTGAGAGGCCCCATGATCCCCCGCCGCCGACTGCACCGCGCCGTCTTCTCGCTCGCCGCCCTCTACAACGCCTGCTGGGGGCTTTACGCGGCGCTCGACCCGCAATGGCTGTTTCGCTTCGCGGGCATGCCGCCCCTCAACCACCCCGCGATCTTCGCCTGCCTCGGGATGGTGGTCGGGGTCTACGCCATCCTCTATGCGGAGGTCGCGCGCGCCCCGGAACGCGGCTTCCTCCTCGCCGCCGTCGGCCTCCTCGGCAAGCTCCTCGGGCCGATCGGCCTCGCGGCCCTGCTCGCGACCGGGCAGTGGCCGCCCCGGTCCGCCGTTCTCTGCCTGACGAACGACCTCATCTGGTGGGTCCCGTTCGGCGTGTATCTCCACGACGCGTGGCCGTTCTTCGTGCGTCAGTGGAGGGCCCCAACAGAGGGCGACCTCGCCGAGCTTCGAGGCGGATCCCCGTCACGGCGCGGGGCGCATCACGCGCCTTGACGAGGATCTGCTCCAGGCGGGTGCGACGCGCGCGGCTGCGAGCCCCGGGCGAGGGTAATGTGCCAGCGTTCGCCGGGCGCGAGGCCCGGCAGGAAGGTGGTCAACGCATGAGCTCGAACAGGGTAGCTGTCGTCGTCGGTGTGGGCCCCGGCCTGGGAGCCGCGGTGTCCAGGCGTTTTGCGAGCGCGGGATTCTCCATCGGGCTCGTGGCCCGGACGGCCACCACCTGCGAGGCCGTGCAGCGGGAGATCGAGCAGGCCGGCGGGCGCGCCCTGAGCGTCCCCGCGGACGCCGCCGATCCGGCCTCGGTCGCGGCGGCCTTCGCGCGGGTGAAGGAAGCCCTCGGCCCGGCGGAGGCGATGATCTACAACGCCGGTGTATTTCGCATGGCCGGCGCCCTGGAGCTCACGCCGCGAGAGCTCGAGGACGCCTGGAAGATCAACTGCCTCGGCGGCTTCCTGAGCGCGCAGGCCGCGCTGCCCGACATGCTCGCGCGGGGCCGGGGAACGCTCCTCTTCACCGGCGCCACGGCGTCGCTCCGCGGCGGCGCGCGCTTCGCGGCCCTGGCGGTGGGCAAGTTCGGCCTCCGCGCCCTCGCCCAGTCGCTCGCGCGCGAGCTCGGCCCGCGCGGCATCCATGTGGCGCACGTGATCGTCGACGGGCTGATCGACACGCCCCGCGTGCGCGGCATGGCGCCGGACCGAGACGCCGCCACGCTGCTCGCCCCGGAGGCGCTGGCGGAGACGTACTTCCAGCTCCACGCCCAGCCGCCGAGCGCCTGGACCCACGAGCTCGACGTGCGCCCGTCGGTGGAGAAGTTCTGAGCGGCGCGAGCGACCGCCGACGGTACGGCCTACGCGCCGCCGCTCGGGCGAGCCGCGCGCCTCACGAGTCGATCCACGTCCAGGGGAAATCGACGTCCACGATCGTCTCGTGGCCGTCGAGCACGTCGACGCCCTCGACGCGCACGATATCGCTGATGGTGTACCCGTCGAAATCCACGAGCCAGACATCGACGTCGTAGTAACCGTCGGAGAGGCCGCCGATCGTGAGGGCGAAATCCTCGCAGTCCACGACACCGTCCGCGACGAGGAAGCCTGCCTCGTCCTCGACGCTGACCGCGAGCCCGCTCACGTCGTGATCGAAGCACTCCCACGAGTCGTCGCTGCCGTCGATGGTCATCGCGACGGTGAGCGAGCCGCTCGCGACGTGAACGTGGTCATCGTCATCAGCGACGATGATGCACCCCGTGAGCGAGGCAGTGGAGAGGACGCAGCCAGCGAGACCCGAGAGCACCTTCGAGAGTTTCATGGGATCGTCTTCCTTTATCCAAGTCTGGCGCGGTCGCGCCGATGCGCGGAGGGTCAGCAAGCGCTATACCAGGAGCAGGCGCGCTGCCAGGCGCCGGCGGCTGCCTCCGGGCTGCCGGGTGGCATCGCAGTTGCTCCTGTGAACCCCATGGAGATGAACGTGCCAGTCCTCGAACACTCGTCCCCCACAGCCACGGCGCATTCCCCGCAGCGCAGCAAGCTCGCCGCGCTGGCCGCGCTCGTCGCGCTCGCGCTCCTCGGCGCGACCGGATGCGCGGCGGAGGTCCACACCAGGGCCGCCGCGCCCGCGACGGTCACGTACCACGAGTTCGCGGTGTACGAGGAGCCAGTCGTTCACATCGCAGCGCCGCCGGTCCACGTCGAGACCTACCCGCGCGTCTACTACCGCGGGAGCTACGTCTACTACGTGGACGGCCGCTGGTACTATCCGTCGCGCCACGGCTGGGTCTACTACCGCGACGAGCCGCGCGCGCTGGTCCACTACCGCGTCGACTTCGAGCGCCGCCGCGCGCACCACCACCACCACCATCCCCAGGTGCACCACGACCGCGGGCACCACGTGCACCGCGGCCACGTGCAGCACCGCGACCACGGGCGCCACGCGGCCACGGTCCGGCCGGCGGCGCCGGCGAGGCCAGCGGTCACGGTCCGGGCAGGCGCGACGGTCAGGGCGGGCGCGACGGTCAAGGCGGGGGCGGAGGCCAGGCCGGCGACCCCGGCCCGCCCGGCGAAGAAGCCTCGCGCGGAGCGTCGACGGCACCACGTCGAGGAGCGGCACCGCGAGCGGTGATCGCGGGAGCGCGCTCCGGCCCGTCGCTGCCTACACCTACAGGCCCCCGCCGAGCGCCAGGAGCGCGCCCGGACGACAGGCGCCAGGAGCGCGCCCGGACGACGGGACGACCTCGACCGACGCCGCGGCGGGCCGGCCCGCGCCGAGCCCGGGGCAGCGTGGTGGGACGAGCCAGATGAGCAGCATCGCAGCGCTCGCCGCCCCGCAAGCGGCGGGCGAGCGGGCGGCAATGCGAAACCGGGTACGCACCAGCTTCCCTGCGCGTCGTGGCAGAATGACGCGCGGCGCGCGTGGAGCGCCCTGCGCTCGGCCATGCTGGCTGCGCCGAGCCCGACGAACATCCCGGTGGCCACGAGCGTCGACCCGCCGAGCACGTAGAACCCCGCGTGCCGAGGTTGATGACGCCAGTCCCCGTCTTGTGATCGGACCGCCGATCGAGAATGGGAATGCAAGGGTCGAGGGTCTTCACGTGCCCGTCACCCACGCAGCGCACGCGAGCGCGCATCAGGGAGACAAGCGGGGTCGACCTCGCGCGCTGTAGGCGTCCATCCGCAATCCGGGTGATCGCTGCCGGAGCCGCGACATGCGCTCGATGCACGAGAGGCCTGCTCCCCCGTGAGGGCTCGTCTCGCCGAGATCAACCTTGGCGCTTGAGACGTACTTCGGTACACTTCTCACGGCTAGCCTCCGGGCGCCCCGAGGGCGGGCGAGGCGGCACGCTCAGCGGCCTTTCGGCGCACCCCCTGAGGTACAGATGTCGGCGACGAGGCGGGATTCATTTTACCCGGGAACGCTCGATGGTCCGAAGAGCACGGCCCCTGCGTCGGGTCACACGACGAGAGAGCCGCCGGACAGCGAGCAGCGCGTCGCGCAGAAGTGCGTGGATTGCGGTATGCCTGCACCGAAGACGGAGACCAACTACACGCTCATCAGCTCTCGTTATGGCTGGCGGCTGACGCGGACCGCCGACGCGAACGGGCGGAGGATGATGGAGTGGCGCTGCCCGGGTTGCTACGCGCGCTACCGCGCGAAAAAGCCGCTCTGATCTCGACGCGGCGCACCAGGAAGGTCGGACGCCTCTGACGCGCAGGCCCCAGGCGTGTCGCCATCACAGCTCTCGTGGCGATTCAGGGAGCTACGCATAAAGCGCCTCTCGACCGGACCGGTCATGTCTCAGGCGCATCACGACGTCATCCAGGACTACCACGCTCGGCTGTGACGCGCGCTCGCCGGGATGTTTCGTGGCGCAGCGGTCGGGCGGGCGCCGCGCCGCGCGATCCCGGCCGGGCGCGGAGCGGCGCGTCCGAGCCTTCCGCGCGCCCGGCGAGCCACCTATGCTCCGGTCACGCCGACCCGGCAGGCAGCATGCGCGCAGCGGATCTCGATCTCTCGGAGCTCCTCACGGTCGATCCGCAGGCCGGCGAGCTCCGCTTCTCCGGGGCGCGAGCGATCCTGCTCGATACTGTCGCGATGGGCCTCCTGCGCAAGCAGCTCATCGACGCGCTGGGGGCGGCGGCCGCCCGCGCGATCCTCACCCGCTTCGGCTTCGCGCACGGCTTCCGCACGGCCGAGGCGGCGCGCGCCGAGCTGCCGCTGGAGAGCGACGAGGAGTGGCGCAACGCTGGCGGGCGCATCCACGCGCTTCAGGGGATGATCCGCCTCGCGCCGGGCGCGGACGGCCCGCTGTCGCCCGAGGGAGCGACGGTGGAGGCCTCGTACGAGGCGGAGCAGCACCTGTTGCACCTCGGCCGCGCGGAGTCGCCGGTGTGCTGGACGCTCGCGGGCTTCGCGAGCGGCTACCTGAGCTGCGTCGAGGGCCGGGACATCTACGTGATCGAGCGCCGCTGCCTCGGCCGTGGCGACGCGAGCTGCCTGTTCGCCGGTCGCACGGCCGAGGCCTGGGGCGCCGAGCTCGATCCGCACCTGCCGTTCTTCCAGGAGGATCGCCTCGACGCCTCGCTGCGCCGCGCCGCCGAGGCGCTGGGGCGCGCCGAGCGCAGGCTGAAGGCGCGCGCGGAGACGCTCCTGCGGACCGCGGCGGCGGCGGAGCCGGGCGGCATCGTCGCGTCGAGCCTGGCCATGCAGCGCGTGCTGGAGCTCGCGCGGCGGGTGGCCCAGGTGGACGCCACGGTGCTGATCACGGGCGAGAGCGGCACCGGGAAGGAGCGGGTGGCGCGGCTCGTCCACGACGCTTCGCCCCGCGCGCGAGCGTCGATGCTCGCCATCAACTGCGCGGCGATCCCGGAGCCGCTGCTCGAGAGCGAGCTCTTCGGGCACGCGCGCGGCGCCTTCACGGGCGCGACGCGGGACCGCGCGGGGATCTTCGAGGCGGCGGCCGGGGGGACGCTGTTCCTCGACGAGGTGGGCGAGCTGCCGGCGGGGGTGCAGGTGAAGCTGCTCCGGGCGCTGCAGGCGCGCGAGGTGCGCCGGGTGGGCGAGAACCGCAGCCGCCCGGTCGACGTGCGGGTGGTGGCGGCGACCAACCGCGAGCTCGCCGCGGAGGTGGCGTCCGGCCGATTCAGGAAGGACCTTTACTATCGGCTGAAGGTGGTCGAGCTCCGGCTCCCGCCGCTGCGCGAGCGCCGGGAGGACATCCTGCCGCTCGCGCGGGCGCTGCTCGCGCAGGCGGCCGCGCGCATGCGGCGGCCGGCGCCGCGCCTCAGCCCCGGCGCGGCCGATCGACTGGTCCGGTACGCGTGGCCCGGCAACGTGCGGGAGCTGGAGAACGCCATGGAGCGCGCCGTGGCGCTCGCCGAGGCCCGGCGGGTCGAGGCCGACGATCTGCCCGAGGAGGTGCGCTCGGCCCTGCAGCCGCCGGACGCCGGCCCGCGCGCGCCGGCGCCCGGGGAGCGCGCGCGGACGCTCGGCGAGGTCGAGAAGGAGCACATCCTGGCCGCGCTGGCGCGCAACGGCGGCAACCAGACGCGGACCGCGGCCGAGCTCGGGATCGGCGTGTCAACGCTGTACCGCAAGCTCAAGGAGTACGGGCGCGCGCCTGGGGGGTGACGGCGTGACGGCGCGCCGTCGGGGGCTCCCGCGGCGGTCGCGTGAGCGCCTCAGCCGGCCTTGGCGGCCTCCGCGAAGGCCTTCCACGTCGCCTCGGCCTGGCCGACGCACGCGCGCGCGCCGTCGCGCACGATGGGCGTGCGGAGCAGGAGCGGATCGTCCAGCAGGAGCTCGGCGAGCCGCGCCTCGCTCGGGCCGAGGTGATGCAGGCCGCGCTCCTTCACCCGCGCGCCCTCCGCGTCGTAGAGCGCGCGCATGCCGCCCACGGCGCGCGCCACGCTCGCGAGCTCCCCCTTGGAGAGGCCCTTCTCGCGCACGTCGACGAGCTGCACCTTGATGCCGCGGTCGGCGAAGAAGCGCTGCGCCGCCCGCGTGGCCTTGCACTTGGCGGTGCCGAAAATCTGGATCATGCGCGTCGCTCCTGCGTGGCGTGGCCCGCTTCGCGCCCCGAGGGCAGCGCGGGCGTGAAGCATAGGCGCGGACGCGGCAGCCGACCAGGCGGCAACGAGGCGAGACGCCGGTGGATCGCGCGCCGCGCGAGGATGGGACCCGGGGGACCGGACCAGGAGCAGGCCGACCGCCGGAGCGAGCGGGCGGGGGCGCGGTGAAGAGCGCCGGTCTGGCGCCGGTGCGGCCGCTGTGCAGCAGCGCTCGATCGTGGGCGGAGGCTGATGTTCACCCGTCAGGTGCCGGGGCGGTCGCCGCGCCGCAGCGGTCGACCGTGTAGTCTCCGTCGAGCGAGAGGTCGTCGTTGGCGGGGCCGCGCAGCTTCACGAAGAGAGAGGCGTCGTCGCTGCTGACGATCTCGAGCGTGACCCGGAACCCTGAGCGGCCTGCGCCCGTGGCCCAGCAACCGGGGTAGGCCAGCTCTTCGCGATGGCTGATCCGCGAAGCCGACAGATCGATGACGCCGTCCGTGAAGAGCTCGGACGGCACGACCTGGACGATGACATCGGGATCCGCGGCGCTGCGGCCGGAGCAGGAGGGGGCTTCGGCGTGGCCCCATCCGCCCTGGAACGGGGGAGGTGATCTCGTCACAACCGCGGATCAACATGGCCACGGCTCCGAGAGCCATCATCCGTCGGTTCATGCGCTCATGCTCCGGATCAGGTTCCTGAGATGGAGCCCCCGGAGGGCGCGAAGACGGCTCATCCGAGCTGACGAGCGTCGCCGCCGTCGCGCCGACCGAGGTTGCGCCGCCGGCGCTGACTGAGGTTGGGCCGCCGGCGCTGACTGAGGTTGCGGCCGCCGACCGAGGTTGCGGCCGCCGGCGCTGACTGAGGTTGCGGCCGCCGACCGAGGTTGCGGCCGCCGCCGCCGACCGAGGTTGCGGCCGCCGCCGCCGACCGAGGTTGCGGCCGGCCGGCCGGCAGCGTCGGTCAACGTTGTCGCGTCGATCGGCCCCACCTCGAGCGAGTTTGTCGCGAGCGAAACCATGAGCCGCTCGCCGACGCGGACGGCACGCGCATCGCCCATGACCAGCCCGTAGGCGGAGAACGCCCCCTCGCGCAGGGCCACCCCGAACTGCTCGGTCTGCGGATCCCACCGGATTTCGAAGCGCTTCCCGATCACGTGCACCTGGAACGGACCCACCCGCACCGTCCAGCGCGAGCGCTCCCGACGGACGACCTACAGGTCGAGCGCCCCTCGACGGCAATCTCTGCGCCATCCGCATCCACCGTGGCAACGCGGGCGCACCGACCCGGCGTGCGGCGGAGCAGCTATCCGTCGGAGAACCGGATCCGAAGCTCCGCCGCAGGGGCGCCGCGATCCACGCCCCGACACCCCCGGCTCTGCCATCCCGAGCTCGAAGCCGTAGGCGTGCCGGCGCGCCACGAGCACAAACGCGGTCCCAGCGAGGAGCAGCGCCGCCGCGCGCCAGGAGTGTGTCGAGGCCGCGTAGGTCGCCCGCAAGGCGTCCAGCACCTCACCCGACGCAACGCCGTACTCGACCTCCAGCAGGTCGTCGCTCGGCAGGAACCAGAGCCAGCTGCACTGTTTCATGCAGCCGATCGACGAGCACGCCTCGTGCACCGCGATCATCGTGAGCCATCCCTCGGGCGCGCTCGGGTCCTCGAGCTTCGACAGCTACCCGAGCGTGCGCACGAAGACGTCGTGGTGCAGGTCCGCGAGGTTGCGATGAAAGCCGAGCAGCCGGTAGAGCCCCCGGCGGACGTGCTCGGCACGCCGGTCGTACAGGGCGGAGCACGCCGCGGGATCGCTCCGCCGAAACCCATGCACGAGCGCCACGTCGTCCCCCGCGAAGGCGAACCTGGGTAGGGCCACCGGCAGCGTACCCACGAGCGCCACGTCGTCCCCCGCGAAGGCGAACCTGGGTGGGGCGGCACCGCCGCGAAGGCGAACCTGGGTGGGGCGGCACCGCCGCGAAGGCGAACCTGGGTGGGGCGGCACCGCCGCGAAGGCGAACCTGGGTGGGGCGGCACCGGCACCGGCACCGCGAAGGCGAACCTGGGTGGGGCCGCCGGGTGGGACCGCCGGCAGCGATCGGACGAGCTTCAGGGGGGTCGGCTCTGACGAGGCTCGTCCCCCTGAAGTCCCCGGAAGCACAGTCCCGGGGGAGACGCACGGTTCGCCGGGTCGCTACGCGGACGCCGGACCCCAGCGCCACGCGCGGAGCACGGGCCCTCGACAGTGCGCCGAGCGAAGCCTCTGGAGCGCTCACCCATGAGCCCGCTCCGCCCGTTTCCGACGCCCCATTTGCCTCGATAGGTCGCTCAGCTCGGGAACGCATCGAGCCGCCTCGGCCTTGACGTCCGCGACGAACACGGCCCGGCGACTCGCTCCGCCGTGCGCGTCGGGCGCCGGCTTGGCCACGTCCAGCGACAGTACCCGACGACCAAACCGCACCGGCATGCACCGCCGACGGCCCAGCACGCCGTGCCCGCTCGTCCGGCGGCCCGCGCCCGCGCGCTCCCGCGCCGGCGGAGGAAGCCGCCGCTCCGAGCGGCGGCAGACCCAAGAAAAACGCCTTCAAAATACGCCAAATCGGCGCGCGATTCGTTTTCCTATTTACGTCCTCGGCGGTTAGGATATCGAGGCGCCTCGATGATCGTGCCCCCTCACGCCCTTCGTGGTCAGGCACGACGCAGCGGCAACCCTGGAGCGCATTGAATGAGGTTCCGTTCCTCGCTGTCGGCGAGCGAGTCCGAATCGAGTTTTCCCGTTTCCATCGATTCCGCGGCCGAGCGCGGGGGCGAGCGCGCTCCTGCGCGCCGTGCGAAGGCCGCAGGCACGCACGCGACGCTCGGGGCGACCGAGCTCTACTTCCGGTCGCTCGCCGGCAGCCAGCCGCTCACCCGCGAGGGCGAGGTCGCGATCGGCCGTCGCATCGAGGCGGGCGCGCTCGCGTGCTTCGAGGCGTGGGTCCGCTCGCCGATCGCCCTTCGCGAGCTGGCCTTCACGGCGGAGGACGTCGAGAACGGGGCGCTCAGCCTCCGGGACCTCTTGTGCGAGGCCGACGCGAACGATCCCGACGCGGACGCGTGCGCGACGCGGCTCGCGGGCCTGCTCGATGTCGCCCGAGCGCTCGCCGCCCGCAAGCACGACGACGAGGGCGTGGAGATCGCCCTCGCGGGCCTGGCCGCAGGCCTCGCCGAGCTGCGCCTCGATCCGGCCTTCGAGGAGCGCATCGAGCGGAGCCTGCGCGCGGCGGCGGCCGCCGCCGACAAGGCGGACCGCGCGTCCATCGAGGCGACGCTCGCGGCGATCGCCCGGGGGCGCCGCGCGGTCGCCCAGGCGAAATCCGAGCTCGTCCAGGCGAACCTCAGGCTCGCGGTCGCCATCGCGCGGGAGCACCAGCGCTTCGGCGTCCCGCTGCTCGACCTCGTGCAGGAAGGCAACCTCGGCCTGATCCGCGCCGCCGACAAGTTCGAGTACCGCCGCGGCCACCGCTTCGGCACCTACGCTGCGTGGTGGATCAAGCAGGCCATCAAGCGGACGATCCTCAACCAGGGCAAGCCCGTCCGCATGCCGGTCCACCTCACCGCGATCCGGAGCCAGGTGGTGCGCGCCCGGCGCGACCTGGTGCAGGAGCGCGGGCGCGAGCCCTCGGTCGAGGAGGTCGCGGAGCGCAGCGGGCTCTCCGTGGAGAAGGTGCGCGTGATCGGCGAGCTCGCCCTCGAGCCACTCAGCCTCGACGCCCCGGTCGGCGAGGAAGGCGACACCCGGTTCGGCGATCTGCTGGCCAACGAGGAGCCGACGCCCGCCGACATGCTGGCCCGGCGCCGCTTGATCGAGCAGACGCGCGAGCTGCTCGACTCGCTGCAGCCGCGCGAGCGCGAGCTCCTGCGGCGCCGCTTCGGCCTCGACGGCAACGAGGACGAGACGCTCGAGGAGATCGGGCAGTCGTTCTCGTTGACGCGGGAGCGCATCCGCCAGATCGAGGCGAAGCTGCTCGAGAAGCTCCGGATGCGCTCACGGCAACGAGAGCTCGGCTCGTACCTCGAAGGGTGACCGCGGGGCCGAGGCGCGCGCGAGGGCGCGTGGAGCCGCGCCAGCGCTCGGTCGAGCGACCATCGACCGGGGGGCGCGGTGAGGACGCGCTCGCGCAGCCTTCGATCTGGCCGGCGTCGGCGGCGCGGACGCGTCGCGATCGGCTCAGGGAGCTCGCCGATGCGATGCGCAGCTCCAACCACGGAGCGACGTGGTTCGCTGCTCGGCGATGCGCAGGATCCCGCCACACGCGCGAGACCGCACCCCGGCGCCGGGCGCGCGACGCACCTGCGGGAGCAGATCGCTCCAGCCCGGTAGGCGCGCGACCGGCTCCTCGGGTGACGGGCATGCCTGAAGCGCGGGAGCACGACGCGCCAGCGCCGTCGTCGCCCGTGCCAGCAGCGCCTTGCGCGTGCCGGCGCTGATGTCGTCCAGCGCGACGCGAAAGTGCGGCACGCGTCCCCGAAAACGAGGGGCGACCGATGAGTTTCGGAGCGCCGGTCTGTCCAACACTTCGAAGACCGAACGAGCACGAGCCAAGGAAGCCGAGGACCGGAACGACGGTGCCGAGCTCGCGTCCTTCTAGACGCAGAACGCCACGCGCATCCAGCCGTCTGAGGCGGCGCCTGCCCAGGGCTCTCTCGAACGTCCCACACCCATCGCCGACAAGGAGACGACGCATGACCACCAAGCCCGAAGCCACCTCTACTTCCGACCGCGACCTCGTGTTGACGCGCATCATCGACGCGCCGCGCGAGAAGGTGTTCAAGGCCTGGACCGACCCTGAGCTCCTCAAGAAGTGGTTCGCCCCTCAGCCGTTCACCACGCCCTTCGCCGAGCTCGACGTGCGGCCTGGCGGCGCCAGCCTGATCGTGATGCGCGACCCACAAGGGAACGAATACCCGAACAAGGGCGTCTTCCTCGAGGTTGTCGAGAACGAGCGGCTCGTCTTCACCGACGCGTACACCAGGGCATGGGAGCCGTCGGAGAAGCCGTTCATGACGGTGATCCTGACGTTCGAGGATCAAGGCGGCAAGACGAAGTACACCGCCCGCGCCCGCCACTGGACGGTCGCCGACCGCGAGGCGCACGAGAAGATGGGGTTCCACGAAGGCTGGGGCCAGTGCGCTGCCCAGCTCGAGGCCGTCGTCAGGGCCAACGGGTAAGCCGGCCCGGACCCGACGCTGAGTGGGCGGACCTAACCCCCATTGAGTCGGCCCCGGGGCGAACCTGACCCCCATTGAGCGGCGGACCGACCCGACTCGGGTTGCTCACCCGGGCTTACCCGCGGGGTTGCCCACCCGCGGGGTTGCCCACCCGCGGGGTTGCCCCCCCGCGGGGTTGCCCACCCGCGGGCTCCCCGGGGGCGGCTTACCCGACCCGGATGGCTCACCCGCGAGCTACCCGGGTGGATGTCGACCGCTCGCCATCCACAAATCTGTACAGAGCGCCTCGCGCTTGCACACCCACGCTTCGCAAACAGCTTCAAGCGGACCCGTGAAGAGCGACTCAACTCGGGTTGCTACCTGCATTGCCGCCTGCGACCTACCCACCCGAGCCAACCCAGGTTGTGTTCGATCCGGCGCCTATAGCGATCTCACCCCGGCACCGCATCTTGGTCGCTCGGCCCGCAACTCCATCCCACGTCGCCATGCGCATGGCTCATGGGCGTCTTGAGTCGCCTCGCTCCGCCATCTTGAGACGCACGTGCCCTCCGGCGACGTGTCGCCCCCGGTGGCCTCTCCGACCGACTCACCGTGCGCCGCCGGCGCAGCAACTACACCGTGAGCACGGCGTCCGTCACGGCGACCCCGTGAAACGCGCGCATCCACCACGTCCCCGCGGGGAATACGGCGCTGCGCACCCCGCTGCGCCACCGTTCGAGCGCCGCGCGGTACGACGCACGAAACGCGCGCACGGCGGCAGCAGCGATTCGCCATGCATCACCCTGCTCGCGGCCGACCGCAAACGTCGGACTGCAGCCGCGCAGCGGCTCGAAGCTCGTGGCACGCTCGTAGGGGGACACCCGGCTGGCGCCCTCCGCGCCAAGGACGTGTTGCCCTCGCCGCCCCACCTCCTCACGGGCCTGCGCTTCCTGTCGCTCCAGCTCGGCGGCGACCTCGCCGCGAAAGCCGTCGCCGCCATCCTGTTCGATGACAGGCGGCAGCGCGAGCGCGAGCGTTACTTCTTCTGGCCACTGCGGATTTTTCGGATCGAGATATGCCGCGGGTCGCGTCGCGCGCAGCACGCCGCAGCCGAGCTCGTTCACATCCACCTTGGCGCCCGGCCACTCGCGCGCATGTCGGACCAGGCCGGCGGCCACAGGATTCGCGAGCACGTAGGCGATCTTCTCCACCACCGCCGTCCGCGTCAGCAGCCGCACCACGCTCGTAGCCTCGTGGTCCCACACTGGCCCTTCCCACGTGCGGAGCACCTTGGTCCCGAGCGCGACGATGCGATGGAAGAATTGCAAAAAACGCGGCAGGACGCCCATCGTATCGGTCACGACGAGGTGCAGGTGCGACGACATCGCGCAGAGCGCGTGGACCTCGATGCCGAAGCGGCGCGTCGAGACGGTGAGGGTGTAGACCAAGAGCTGGGTGATGGCAGCGTCAGGGCGGAAGAGCAGATGCCTGCGCAGGACGCGACGGGTGATGAGGTAGGTGGCGCCTGCGGCAATTTCGCGGGGCTGGCTCATGGCTGGCGTGCAATGGCAAACGCCGTGCCGGCGGGTGGGGTGAATGATTTCAAGGCATTGGCTCGCTCCTTGGGGTGGCGCCGCCAGGGGCGCCAGGTGGTCCGCCACCTGGATAGTCCTTGCGGCTCGCCCAACCTGCGGCGGCTCCTCTGGCCTGGGCTGCCCCGTCCCCGACGTGGGTTCTCCCTCCTCCCCTCTCCCGACCTGGGTTGGTCGAGAGCGGAGAGCGGGGTCGGGTCGTCACCAATCTGGTCGTACCAACCCCGGTCGGTCGTTGAACCTGCGTCGGGTGGTACGCAACCTGGGTCGGGTGGTCCGGGTGGGGTCGGGTGGTCCGGGTGATCCGCAACCTGAGTCGGGTGATGGGTGATGCTGGTCGGTGATCCGCAACCTGGGTCGGGATGGTTGGGTCGGGATGGTTCGCGTGGTCCGCGCGACGTGATCGGGTCGACCCTTTCTCTTGCCAACCCGGGTTGGCGTCGTCCGGGTTGGCGTCGGCCGGGTCCTCCCTCACTGCTCCGACGGTGACGGCGCCTTCACCGGCTCCGGCGCGGCAACCGCGGGCTTCTTGATGTTCTGGCCCATATCAGGCCGCTGCTCCAGCTTGAGCTGCGGGACCGCCTCGACCCTCCCGCTCGCCGCGGAGCTCTGGATCGCCAGCATCACCCGGACGTCCGCGAGCCCCTCGAGTCCCGACGGCTCCGGCTCCCTGTCCTCAAGGATGCAGCGCGAGAAATAGACGAGCTCGGGGGCGAACTGGTCGCGCTTCTTGAACGTCTTCTCCTCCGTCTTCCCGCCCACCGTCAGGTAATGCTTGATGTCGGCCGTGTAATCGAAGGCCGGCTCCACGCGCAGGTCCCCCTCGGTGCCCGCGAGGCGGAACGACGACACGCTCGCGAGCCCCTGGCTGACCGTGAACTGCGCCACGGCGCCGCTCGGGAAACGCAGGATGGCCGCCGTGGTCTCGTCGACATCCTTGGCGCGCCTCTCGTCGATCCGCAGGCTCGTGGCGAGCACCTCGCTCGGCTCCTCGCGGAACAGGTACCGAGCGGCATTCACGCAGTACACGCCCAGATCGAACAGCACGCCGCCGCCCGCGTCGCTCCGGGTGCGAATGTCGCCGGGGCGCACCACCTGCGTGAACAGCGACGTGAAGGCGCGCACCTCACCGAGCTTGCCCGAGCGCGCGATCTCGACCGCCTGCAGGTTCGCCTCCTCGAAATGCAGGCGATAGGCGATCATCAACTTCACGCCGCGGTCCTTCGTGGCGCGGATCATCGCCTCGCAGTCCTCCTCGGTCATGGCCATGGGCTTCTCGCAGAGCACGTGGACGCCCGCCGCCGCGGCCCGCTCCGTGTACTCGCGGTGCATCGCGTTGGGCAGCGCGATGTACACCGCGTCCGCCCGCGCGCGCCTCAGGACGTCCTCGAGCTCGTCATACCCGCCGCGCTCGGTGACCCCGTAGCGCTCGCCCAGCGCGGCGAGCTTCTCGGGGTCGCCCGAGACCAGCGCCACGAGCTCCGAGTTCTCGGCGGCGTTCTTGAACGCCGGCAGCACGGCGACCTGCGCGATGTTGCCCGCCCCGACGACGGCGTAGCGGATCTTCCTGGTCTCGTTCGACGCTGTCTTGGACATGGTTCCTCCGTACGCGGACAACCCGCGTTCGCGGGGAACATGGAGAGATGACCGCAGGCGTCAACCGCCGGGCATGTCGCCCAGGGCGCCCGCCCCGCAAGGCCCCCACCCCCCGCCCGCGGCCGCCCCCTCGACCCCAGAGCCCCCCGCGTGCCGCGTACTACCGCGCGCCCGTGCGCTGGTCACCGCATCCCCTCACGCTCCGCCAGCTCCAGTACGCGCTCGCGGTCGCCGAGCACCGCAGCTTCCGGCGCGCCGCGGCCGCCTGCCGCGTCGCGCAGCCGTCGCTCTCGGCCCAGATCGCGCAGCTCGAGGAGGCCCTCGGCGTGAACCTCTTCGAGCGCGATCGCCGCCGCGCCCTCGTCACCTCGGCGGGCGCCCCCCTGCTCGAGCGCATGCGGCGGAGCCGAACCGCCTCGCCAGGATGCCAGGATGGACGAGCTCGCGGCGGCCAAGGTCCTCCTCCTCGTCAACGGCCACGGCTTTCGCGACCAGGCGCTCGCCCTCTGCCAGCGCGTCGGCGCCGACGAGGCGAGCGTCCGCGCCACAAGCCCCTCCACCCTCGGCCAGAGGGCCGCCGGGGGCGACAGCGTGCCCCTCCTGCCCGCGCTCGCCGTCCCCATCGAGAACCGCAGCGGCGCCCTCTCGCTGCGCCGCTTCGCCCCGCGCGCCCCGCACCGCACCCTCGCGCTCGCCTTCCGCCGCGGCTCCCCCATCGGGAGCGCCCTCCAGCGCCTCGCCGCGACCCTCCGGGACGCCTACCAGCGCGCCACCGCCGCGCGGCCGAGCCGACAGCTCCAGGCTGTCACTTCAGCAGCAACGATGTATTGAGAACGATGAGGGCCCGCAGCCACATCGCCCGCAAGGACGGCGGCTTCGCCGACCCGGGAGGATGGAGCGATGAGGAGCGGCGCCACGAAGGATACGGTTCACGAGAGCACCCCCACCCTCACCACGCGGCAGAGACACCCGGTGACGGGCGACGAGGACAACCGCACCGTCGGCGATCGCGGACCGGCAGTCCTCGATAACCCAGGAGAGCGAGGCGGTCCTCGTGAAGTACCATTTCCTCCCCAGGCAAGGAGAGGTCAACCTCACCAGCGATCAGGCCTCGGCCATCCAGGCCAAGAATTTCAACCACGCGACGCAGGTCCTCCACGACGCCATCGCGCGCGGCGGCGCGCCGGAGTGGGAGCTCTGCGCGCAGCTCATGGAAGACGGCGAGCTCCCGGAGCTCGACGTCGATCCGCTCGATGCGACGAAGATCTGGCGCCGGAGAAGTCCCCGCTCCGCCCGATCGGCGCATGGCGCTCGACAGCAACCCGACGAACGACTTCGCCGAGGTCGAGCAGGCCGCCTTCGGCACAGGCGTCCTCGTCGACGGCATGGACTTGTTGGACGACAAGCTGCTCCAGGGCCGGACGTTCTCGTACGCGGACACGCAGCGCTATCGGGTCGGCCCGGACTACCTCCAGCTGCCGCTCGACCAGCCGCGGGTGAAGGCATCGACGAACCAGCGCGACGGACAGAGGCGCCGAAGGGCTCTCTTCGAGGACCGACGGATCCAGCAAGGCCTCGGGCCAACACCGACTCCGCAGCGCGAGGATCGCCGTCCTCCCCGCGAAGGCGAGCTCGACGGCAGAGATCGCGACGCTCACACTGTAACGACGTGCGCTGTCTCCTGCCGTCGAACGTCGCGCAGCCGGAGAGCACCCAAGGCTCCTCCGGCGCCCTGCGCCGGGCTCGAGGCGAGCGCCGCCGGCGCGCTGCCCCGAGCCCGGCGCACGGCTGCTGAGCGGACCGAGGTGCCTCCCGAGCGCTCGTGATAATCTCAGCTCGCGCCTGCCAGAATCCTGGTAGAAGGCGCGAGGGGTGGAGTGAACAGCGACGACGAAGGGCGTGGGACCGGGCGGGGTGGACCGTCCGGGGCGGGACGTCACGGGGAGCCGCCGGCGTCGGGCGCGCTGGCCCGCGCCGTGGCCGACGCGTCGCTGGCCCTGTTGCGCGCCGCCGAGGGCGGCACGCCGCGGGCGCTCGTCGCGGCGGCGTCGCGTGTCCTGCAGGCCGACATCGCCTGTCTCTACGAGCTCGCCGGGGAGCCGCGGGCGCTCATGCTCGTCGCCTCCGAGGGCGGCGACGGCTCGCTGGACGCGCTCCAGCGCCTGCCGCTCGACGCGCCGAGCCTCGCGGCCGAGGCCGCCCGCGCCGGGGTCGTGCAGGGCGCGCCCGGCGGCGAGGGCGCCGCGGCGCTGCTCGACGCCGTCCACCTGCGCGACCGCTGCGGCTGCGCCCACGCGGTCGCGATCCCGCTCGCCTTCGCCGGCGACCTGCGCGCGGTGCTGCTCTGCGCCGCCGCGCAGCCGACCCTGCCGCAGGCCGAGGCGGTCGAGGTCACGAGCGCCCTGTCGAGCCTCTTCGGGATGGCGCTCGCCGCCGCCGAGCCCCGCGCGCTGCGCGCGCGGATCGAGGAGCTCGAGCAGGAGAAGCGCGCGCTGGAGCGCACGCGCGAGCAGCTGAACACGGCGATCGCGGAGGCCAGGAAGACCGAGGCCGCGCTCCGGCTGAGCGAGGACAGCCTCGCCCGGGCGCAGAAGATCGCCAGGCTGGGCAATTGGGACTGGCACATTCCGACCGACGAGCTCTTTTGGTCCGACGAGTGCTATCCGATGCTGGGGCTGTCCCGCGACGCCGGCGCGCTCACGTACGAGCGCTTCCTCGCCTGCGTCCACCCGGAGGACCGCGAGGGCCTCATGCGCGCCGTCGACCTCGCGCTCCAGGGGGAGAGGCCGTATTGCATGGAGTACCGGATCCTCCGCCCGAGCGGCGAAGAGCGCCTCATCCACACCGAGGCGGACGTGGCCCGCGCCGACGACGGAACCCCGCTCCGGCTCATCGGCACGGCCCTCGACGTCACCGAGCAGCGGCGCGCCGAGGAGGCCTTGCGGCTCAGCGAGGAGCGCCTGCGGCTGATCGCCGAGCACGCGAGCGACGTCATCTTCCGCATGCGGCTCGGCCCGGAAGGGGGATACGAGTACATCAGCCCCGCCGTCCTCGAGCACACCGGTCATCCGCCCGAGGCCTGGTACGAGGACCCTGAGCTGTTCCTCACGCTGATCCATCCCGAGGACAAGGGGCGGTATCACGAGTTCGTCGAGCAGATGGCCGAGGCCGGCGGGCGGCTCACGTTCCGGATCATCGACAAGAGCGGCCGAACGCGCTGGATATCGACCCACATCACGATCCAGCGCGACGAGCACGGCAACCCGGTCGCCGGGATCGGCATCTCGCGCGACGTCACGGCGGAGAAGCTCGCCGACGAGGAGCGCGAGCAGCTCCTCCGGCAGCTCTCGGCCGAGCGGAGCTGGCTCAACGCGGTCATCGAGCGCTCGCCGGTCGGCATCCTCCTCCTCGACCCGTCCGGCGCGCAGATCGCCTGGAATCATCGCGCCCAGGAGCTCGCCGGGGTCGGCGCGCCGCCCGGGCAGGCGGGCGCGTGGGGCCTCTACTCCCTGGACGGGCAGCCGCTCCCGGACGACGAGCAGCCCTCGGCGAGCGCGCTGCGCGGCGAGGTCACGAGCTCGAGGGAGCTCGCGCTGCGGCGCGCCGACGGCGGCACGCTGGCGGTGCTCGTGAGCGCCGGGCCGATCGTCGACGGGAGCGGGAAGCCGCTCGGGGCGGTCGTCGTGTTCGACGACATCACGCGGCTCAAGGAGCTCGAGCGGCTCAAGGAAGAGTGGACGTCGGTGGTGGCGCACGATCTGAAGCAGCCGGTGACGACGATCATCGGCTATGCGGCCCAGATCGAGCGCAAGCCCCAGGTGGCGGCCGCGGTGAAGACGAGGGCGGGGCATATCCTGGCGAGCGCCAAGCGGCTCGGGCGGATGGTGTCCGATCTGACGGACATCTCCCAGATCGAGTCGCGGCGGCTCACGATCGAGAGCGCTCCCGTCGACCTGCCGGCGCTCCTTCAGGCGGTCGTGGAGCGGATGGCGGGCGAGACGGAGGGGCACGCCGTCGAGGTCGAGATCCGGGGCGAGATCCCGGTCGTGTGCGCGGACGCGGGGCGCGTCGAGCAGGTGCTCAGCAACCTCCTCTCCAACGCCGTGAAATACGGTGATCCGGAGACGCCGATCCGGGCGTCGCTGGAGCGGCGCGGCGACGATGTGCAGATCTCCATCCGGAACAGCGGCCGCGAGATCCCGGCCGAGGATCTCCCGCTGCTGTTCGAGCGGTTCTTCCGGGGGAGGGCGAGGGAGGAACGCGCGGTCGGGCTCGGGCTCGGGCTGTACATCGCGAAGGGGCTGGTCGAGGCGCACCACGGCAGGATCTGGGTCGAGAGCCCCAAAGGGGGGTGCACGACGTTCTATTTCACGCTGCCGGTGGGGGCGGCGCCGCGGCGGGACGCGGCGTAGCCCGAGGCCCTCTGCGGCTCAGATCCGCTGCGCTCCGGCCGCGGCGGGGACCCACAGCGGTGGCTCGGGCGCGCCCTTCTCCCGGGCGCCCGCCGGTATGGCGTGGCTTCGCCCGGTGAGGCGCTCGAACTCCACGACGTCATGAGAGCACACGACGGTCACCTCGTGGCCGTGCTCCCGGCGAAGCGCGCGCAGCCGGCGCTGGTTCTCGATCCGCGCGCCGCGGTCCTTCTCCATCATGAGCTGATAGGCGCGCAGGCCTGGCGTGCAGGTGGGCCGCACCAGGTCCATCTCGCGGTGATAGAAGTACGCGTCGCCGGCGAGCAGCAGCCAGCGGCCGTCGCTCCGGATCGCCACGCCCGAGTGGCCGAGCGTGTGACCGATGAGCGGGATGAAGAGCACCTCGTCCTTCAAACCACCCACCGGCCGCGCCCCCTCGAAGCCGAACCAGCGCTCGCCGCCGTCCGAGGGATAGGCGATCCAGTTCGGCTGCGTGGACCACTGGGCCGGCCGGTAACGCATCCGGTCGAGCAGCGTCCGCCGGGCGACCGCGGCGTCGCGCTCGTCCGCGAGCAGGTGGACCTCCGCGCCAGGAAAGTCGTCGAGGCCCCCCGCATGGTCGAAATCGAGGTGGGTCAGCACGATGTGACGGACGTCCTCGGGCCGAAAGCCGAGGCGCTGGATCTGCCGGTACGCCGTCATCTCGGCGCGGAACTCCGGTCGTACCAGGAACAGAAAGAACCGGCTGAGCCGCCTCCTCGCCATCGAGACGTCCAGCAAGCCGAGCCCGGTGTCCACGAGGACCAGACCGCTGTCCGTCTCCAGGAGCAAGCAGTGGCACGTCAGCCTCCCGCGGAGCCCCAGCGTCTGGCCATCCATCAGCGCGCCGCCGATCGGACAGGTCGAGATGCAGTTGAGATGATGGATGCGCACGGACGCCTCTCCTTTCGCCGCTACCCTGCCCCGGGGACGGCCGCGCGATGGCCCGGTGTCGAGGCGGGCACACCGCACGTCGCGCGCTCGGCGCGCTCCCGGCGACCCGCTCGCCGACGATCGCACAAAGCCTGGGCTCCCCGGAGCGCATGAGGCACGGTGAGTGCATGGAGCATGCCGGTCGCCGTGCTCCCGATCGCGTGAACGGGAGCACGGCAAAGGCCCAGCCATGGACAGAAACACGTGGGTCCTCCCCCGGCTTTCCCGGCTGCGCAGGGGAAAAGACGGCCTTTCTGCCACACCGGGACACTGCGCGACATGGGCGCACGAACGCCCGGCGCGAAGAGCGTGCTCTACAGCGGCGCGCCCGCCTCAGGCGGTCGCGCCGCCCGGGGGACGGAGTAGACCGGCGCCGCCGCGCACTTCACCGGCAGCCGGTCGAGCCCGCGCAGGATGGATGACGGCTTCCACGTCAGGGAAGAACGCGGCACGGCGAGCCGCAAATCGGGGAGATCCTGGACGATCGCGGGAAACGCGATCTGCGCCTCGAGGCGCGCCAGCGGCGCGCCGAGGCAGTAGTGCACGCCGCTGCCGAAGGCGAGGTGCCGGTTGGGGTCGCGGTCGAGCACCAGCCGCTCGGGGCTCGCGAAGACCTCCTCGTCGTGGTTCGCCGAGCCGAGCACCGCGAAGAGCCGCTGTCCCCGCGGGACCACGCGCTCGCCGAACGCGACGTCCTCCGTCGTGTACCGCTCGGTCGCGAGCTCGACCGGGGTCGTGAAGCGCAGGAGCTCCTCGACCGCCGGCTTGATCAGCGCAGGCTCGCGCCGCAGGCGGTCGAGCGCCTCCGGATCGTCGAGCAGGGCGAGCGTCCCGCTGGCGATCAGGTTCACCGTCGTCTCGTGGCCCGCCACGACCAGCAGCATGACCATCGCGAGCAGCTCGTCCTCGCTCAACCGGCTGCCCGCCTCCTCGGCGCGCACGAGCGCCGCGATGAGATCGTCCCCGCTCGTCCGGCGGCGCCGCTCCAGCAGCGCGCGCAGGTAGCGCTGGAACATGTAGAGAGACGGCGTCGCGAGCACCATGTCCACGCTCGTGACGATCCCGATCAGGCGGTTCGTCCAGGCCCGGAAGCGCGGCCAGTCCGCCTCGGGAATGCCGAGCAGCTCGCAGATCACCGTCATCGGCAGCGGCAGCGCGATCTCCTCCAGGAGGTCGATCGCGCCTCGCGCCCGCGCCCGCGCGATGAGGCGCTGGGTGATCGCCTCGACGCGCCCGCGCAGCTCCTCCACCCGCCGCGGCGTGAAGACCTGATGCACCAGGGCGCGCAAGCGGGTGTGATCCGGCGGGTCCTGATCGAGCATGTTCTTCGTGAACGGGCGGAAAAACCCGGGTGTCCATGGTACCTGCCTGGCCCGCTCCTCCGGGCTGAGCGCGCGGTACGGGTCCTTGCCGAGGCGCGGGTCCTTGAGCGCAGACGCCACGTCGGCGTAGCGCGTCACGAGCCACGCGGGCTTCCCGTCCTTGAGCACGGTGCGCACGACCGGCGCCTCGGCGCGCAGCCGCGCGTACACGGGATAAGGGTTCGCCTTGTGCTTCGCGCTGGAGATATCCGGGATCGACATCATGCTGGACCGCCTTTCTTGGAAGCTCGTGGCCGCCTGGGCCGGCGCCCCGCGCCCGCCTCGGGCTGCGCGAGCGCGAGGAGCGCGTCGCGCAGCGCCCGCAGCTGGCCTTCGCTGAGCGCCATCGCCCCGAGCGCCTGTGAGAGCCAGAAACCGTCGAGCGCAAACTGGATCGCGATGGCCCGCCCCTCCGGGATGTCCTCGGCCGCGTCGCGCGCGACCGCCTCGGCGGTCAGCTTGCTGCCGTGGCGCGCCAGCGCGGGCTGAGCGCTCGCCGCTTCGATGATCGCGAGGAGCAAGGCGCGAGGCGCGGCGGTCTCGCGCTTGTCCTCATCGAAGGTCAGCGCGATCTGCGCCCGCAGCCGGGCGCCCCGGGGCTCCGGGTCCTGCGCCGCGCGCCTCGTGGCGTCGTCGTTCACCCGCGCCGTCAACCGATCGACGATCGCCATCAGGAGCGCGTCCTTCGTCGCGAAGTGGTGAAAGAAGCCCCCTTTGCTGATCCCGGCCTCGGTGATCACCGCCTCGACGGTCAGCTGGTTCACCCCGCGCGAGACGATGAGCCGCTCGGCCGCGTCGAGGATGCGCTCTCGCGCGCTGGAGTAGGTCCGCGCCGGCATCGATGAGGTATACCGACCAGTCGGTCGGTATGCAAGGCGATCGCTCCCCGCCGGCGCCGGGCGCCGGAGGATCCGGGAGCAGCCGCCCTGGGCGGGCGGCGGCGCCGGGCTGGCGGCCTTGACTTTTGCAGCCCGTCTGGACAGTTCCTACCCCCTCGAGCGACCGCATGTCCTTCGCCGCCTTCGCCCGCGCCACCGCGCTCCACCCCGAGTTCCGCCGCGGCGCGCGCGAGATGCTGCACGTGTCGCTCGGCGTCGCCGCCTGGGGGCTCGTGACCGGCGTCGCGATGCTCAAGAGCGGGCTCACGGCGCCGCTCGCGGTGCTGATGTCGCTCGCGGTCTTCGCCGGCAGCGCGCAGCTCGCCGCGATGCCGCTCATCGCGTCCGGCGCGCCGATCTGGGTCGTCTGGGCCACCGCCGCCTGCGTGAACCTGCGGTTCGTGATCTTCAGCGCGATGTGGCGGCCTTACTTCGCGCCGCTCCCGCGCTGGCGGCGGTGCCTGTGCGGCTACTTCAGCGGCGACCTGAACTACGTGATCTTCATGAAGCGCTTCCCCGTGCCCGGCCCGGCGCCCGAGCAGGAGCCCTATTTCTGGGGCGGCGTCGCGACGAACTGGTCGGCATGGCAAGCCTCGTCGCTGGGCGGCATCGCGCTGGCCAACGTCATCCCGATCGAATGGGGCCTCGGCTTCGCGGGCGTGCTCGCGCTCCTCGGCGTGACGTGCTCGCTGCTCCAGGACAGGGCCACCTGGCTCGCCGGCGGCACCGCCGCGAGCGCCGCGGTGGCCGCCTACGCGCTGCCGCTGAAGCTCAACATCCTCGTCGCCATCGCCGCCGCGGTCGCGGTCGGCCTGGGCACCGAGGCGGCCGAAGGGGCGCACCGACGCGCGCGCCAGGGGGCCGAGGAGGCCCGGCGATGAGCCCCTGGGAGATCTTCGTCGCCATCCTCGGCCTCGCGCTGATCACGGCGTTCACCCGCGCCTTCTTCCTGTACCCCGACCAGGATCTGCCGCTGCCCGGCTGGCTCCGGCGCGGGCTGCGCTACGCGCCGCTGGCCGCGCTTGCGGCCGTAATCGTGCCCGAGGTGGTGATGACGGACGGGCACCTGATCGCGACCATGCAGGACGCGCGGCTGCCCGCGAGCCTCGCGGCGAGCGTCTACTACTTCTCTCGCCGCGACATCCTGGGCACCATCGTGACCGGGATGGCGGTGTTCCTGCCGCTGCGCATCGGACTCGGCTGGTAGCCGCGGGCACACCGGTTCTCCTGAAGCGCCGGGGCTGGTACGCTGCGCGACATGTCGGATGAGAGTGCCCACCGACCGGAAGGAGCCACGGTGTCCTCCGCGGGTCAGAGCGACCCGTCGCGGAAGCGCCTCGGCCCGGGGGACGTCGTTGGCGAGCGCTGGCGGCTCGAGGAGTTCCTCAAGAAAGGGGGCATGGGCCGGGTCTTCCGGGCGGCCGACCTTCACCTCGGCGGTCCGGCGGCGCTGAAGCTGATGGATCCGGGGGTCGTCGGGACCGAGAAGGCGCGCGCCCGCTTCCTCCGCGAGGCGCAGACCGCGGCGAAGCTGCGGGGCACGAACGTGGTGCAGGTCCTCGACTTCAACGTCGATGCCGCGACGCAGGTGCCCTACATCGCCATGGAGCTCCTCCGCGGCGAGGACCTGGCCGAGCGGATCGCCCGCGGGCCGCTCTCCTACGAGGAGACGGTGGCGGTCCTCGGCGACGTCTGCAGCGCGCTCGGCAAGGCCCACCGCCTCGGCGTCGTCCACCGCGACATCAAGCCGGCCAACATCTTCCTCGTCGACGACGATCGCCCGCTCTGCAAGGTCCTCGACTTCGGGATCGTCAAGCTCGAGGACCTCGGGCTCGATCGCCAGGGGACGCCGCAGACCGACGCGGGCGCGACCCTGGGCACCGTGAGCTACATGAGCCCGGAGCAGATCGCCAACGCCCGCGGCGTCGATCACCGCGCGGACCTGTGGTCGCTCGGCGTGATCGCCTACGAGTGCATGACCGGGCGCCGGCCCTTCCGCGGCGAGTCGCTGTACGAGCTGGTCCACAAGATCTGCTTCGATGTCCCGCCGGCGCCGTCGCGGCTGGCCGAGGTCCCGAGCGGCTTCGACGCCTGGTTCGCCCGGGCGACCCACCGCGACCGCGACCGCCGGTTCGCCTCCGCCGGCGAGCTCCTCGAGGCGCTCCGGGCGCTCGCCGGCCGCCCGCCGGACAGGCCCGCGCAGAGGCCGCCCCCCGGCGGCCCGCCCGACCTCCCGAAAGACCACAGCTGGATCTCGGACGGCAACCAGATCGACATCGGCGCCCTCAAGGACCTGACGTTCAAGAACGCCGTGGTCCGCGAGTTCCTCGACAGCGCCAAGAAGCACTTCGTCTCGGGGAGCAAGGGGCTCGGCAAGACCCTCCTCCTCACGTACAAGCGCTCGGTCCTCAGCGAGATCTACCTCGCGACCGGCCGCGAGCGCCGCCACGCCGCCGTGCAGTTCATCCCGGAGGGGCGGCCGTACCTCGATCTGATGGGCGACCTGCCCAGCGTCGACCAGCCCCAGCGCGACCTCATGTCGCGGCTCCACGACTGCAAGCGGCTCTGGAGCTTCAGCCTCCGCCTGTCGATCGTCTCCTACCAGTCCGGCGCCGGCGCCGGCGATCCCGACGACCTCTCGCCGCTCCCCCGGAACCTGCGCGGGCTCCTCGAAGGCCGGCCGGTCGAGCCGACGATGGTGCTGAAGGAGCTCCTCTCGATGACCGTCCGCCAGATCAACCAGGTCGTCGACGCGATGGAGCGCCCGCTCGAGCGGCGGCTCCGCTCGCTCCACAGCGGCGTCTTCATCTTCATCGACAAGCTCGATCAGGCGCTCCGTGGGCTGCCGCGGGACGCGTGGATCCACATGCAAGCCGGGATGATCGAGGCCGCGTGGGACCTGATGAACGCGAACCCGCACGTCAAGATCTTCGCCACGATCCGGGAGGAGGCGTTCTCGGCCTACGAGTCCGACATCAAGAACAACCTCTTCGGCGCGACCGCGAGGCTCCGCTACGAAAAGCACGAGCTCTTCGAGCTGCTCGAGAAGCTCACGTATTATTACGAGAGGCTGCCGCTCCGCGAGTTCATCCACCTCGACGAGGTGCGCGCGGGGCGCTCGTCCCGCGGCGAGTCGACCTTCGACTTCCTCTGCCGGCACACCCTCGGGCGGCCGCGCGATCTCGTGATCCTCGCCTCGGAGATCTCGCGCAACCGGCAGGCGCTCGACGAGCGCACCTTCACGCGGATCGTGCAGAGCACCAGCGCCGGCCTCCTCGTCGCCAACATCTTCGACGAGATGCGGGTCTTCCTCGAGGTGCTCCGCCACCGCGACAAGCGGGCCGAGTTCCTCGCCCTGCTCCCCAGCGACGTCCTCACCCACGACGAGCTCGTCGAGGTGTGGTGCAAGTTTCACCAGGTCGACCGCGCGTACTTCGACGCTCACGGCCGGGACGCCGACGACGTCTACCACCCTTTCCGCGAGCTCTTCGAGTGCGGCCTGCTCGGCGTGCTCGGCGCCGAGCCCGGGGCCGAGCGCCAGGTCCAGCGCTTCCGCCAGCCGCACGACGCCGTGGTCGGCTCGCGCCACGCGCTGCCGCGATCGCGGTATTACCTGCTCCACCCTTCCCTGCGCGCCTTGATCGAGCCGCTCCCCGGCGGCGGCCGGTTCAACGCGATCCGCAACGTCGTCATCGGCCACGGGGAGCCCTGGCCCCGCCACTGGGACCTCGTGGTCGACGTGCAGCGCGAGCTCTTCCGGCGCCCGGACGCCGACGAGGAGATCGGCGACGCGGTGTTCTCCCTCCTCGACCGCCTCTCGGCCGATATCGCCGACGGCGAGGGCGAAGGCGCCGCGCGCCGTGCGATCGCCGCCTCCCCCACCTTCGCCCGCCTCAGCGCGCACCTGGAGCGCATCCACTGGGACGAGCTCCACATCGCGCTCCTCGAGCTCTTCCCGACCGCGCGCCGGGAGGAGGAGCCCGAGCTGACCGACCGGGTGGAGGTGGCGATGCTGCTCATCGATATCGTCCGATCGACCCGCCTGCTCCAGGACATCGGCGATACGAGCTTCGTCGACCACCTCCACCGGCTGCGCGGCGCCCTGCGCGGGTCGACGAGCCCGCGCCTCCTCAAGGGGACCGGCGACGGGTACCTCGCGGTCTATTCCACGGTGGCCCGCGCGGTCGAGGCGGCCCGCGTGCTCCGCGGCGCCGTCGGCGACGCTGCCGAGCTCCGGCTCATCGTCCACTGGGGCCGGGTGCGGATGAGCGATCACGACGTCCTCGGCGCGGAGGTCCACCGGCTCTTCCGGATCGAGGCGGTCACCGAGGAGGATCGCGCGGACGAGCCGAGCTCCGGGGTCGCCCTGCCGCGCCCCGGCCGGGTGACGCTCTCGCGCGCGGCGGCCGCCGCGCTCCCCGACGCGGCGCGCGCGGACTTCCGCCGGGCGGGCGCGTTCCGGCTCAAGGGGTTCGACGCGCCCGAGTCGATCTGGGTCGAGCTCGACGCCGACGCGTGAGATCGCCCGGGGTGGGCCCGAGGGCCGCCGGCGACGAGCCGCGCCCTCGACGGGCGATCGGCCGAGGGCGCGCGGGCGCGTGTGGTAGGCTGCCGGCGCCATGACCGAGCTCCTGGGCCTCGTGTTCTCGCCGTGGACCGAGAAGGCGCGCTGGGCGCTCGACGTCCGCGGCGTGCCGTACACCTTCCGGCACTACCAGCCGCTCCTCGGCGAGCCGGCGCTCCGGTTGAAGCTCCGCCGGCTCACCGGCCGCGTCTCCGTGCCGGTGCTCACCGCCGACGACGGGCGCGTGCTCTCGGACTCGGCCGACATCGCGCGCTGGGCCGACGGGCGCGGCGCAGGTCCGACGCTGTTCCCGGCCGAGCACGAGGCCGAGATCGCGCGGATCGTCGACCTGTCGGAGCGCGCGCTCGCCGCCGGGCGCGCCCGCGCGCTGTCGCGCATGCTGGCCGACGACGAGGCGCTCGCCGAGATGGCCCCGCCGCCGATCCGCCGCGCGCACGGCGCCCTCGCGGCGCGGCTCGGCGCGTTCGGCGTCCGCCGCACCCTGCGCAAGTACGGCGGGCACGAGGACGGCGCCGAGGCGCACCTGCGGACGATGGTCGCGGCGCTGGACGAGCTCCGCGCGACGCTCGCGCGGAGCGCGACGACGGGCGACGGGCCGAGGACGCTCCTCGGCCGCTTCACGTTCGCCGACATCGCGATGAGCCAGGTGCTCGTGAACGTGGCGCCGCCCGCCGCGCTGAAGCTCGGCGCCGCGAGCCGCCGGAGCTTCTCCGACCCCGAGCTGCGCGATCGCTACGCCGACCTCGTCGCGTGGCGCGACGAGCTCTACCGCGCGTTCCGGACGGCCTGACGGGCCCCGTCCGGCGCGCGAGGCATCAGCGGGCCCTCGGGGTCGACGCGCCGCGCCTCACCAGCGCACCGCGGCCTGCTCCGCGGCCTCTTTGGCCTGCGCGAGCGCCGGCGCGATGCGGCCGCGCAGCCCCTCCACCACGGCCGCGGGCGCGGACTCGGGCGAGCCCGCCTGGAACGGCGGATCCGGGTCGTACTCCAGCACGAGCTGCGCCGTCTGCGCGGCCTCCTCGCCTCGCATCTTGGCGGCGATCCGGAGGCCGAAATCGATGCCTGACGTCACGCCGCCGCCCGTGATGCGGTTCTGGTCCTCGACGTAGCGCGCGTCGACGCGCTCGGCCTCGAGGAGGGGCAAGACCTCGCGGAACGCCCAGTGCGTGGTCGCGCGGTAGCCGCGGAGCAGCCCCGCCGCGCCGAGCACGAGCGACCCCGTGCAAACGCTCGTCACGTAGCTCGCCTGCTCCGCGCGCGCCGCGAGGAAATCGAGGACCGCGCCGTCCTTCATCACGGCGATCGTGCCCGCGACGCCGCCCGGAACGAAGAGGATCTCGAGCTCCTCGGGACACGTGTCGAAGGTCGCCGTGGGGGAGAGGGTGATGCCCGAATCCGTCGTGATGGGGTCGAGCGTCTTCCACACGAGGTGTATTTTCGTATCCTCGAGAATGCTGAACGCGGCCTGGGGACCGATGAGATCCAGCGCGGTGAAGCCCGGGTAAATCAGCATGGCGATGTGCTGCATGGGGGAGCTCTCTCCTTCGGGGGTTGTGGGCGACTGCCCGGGAGCGGCGTCGTCCTGCGCGCATCCGCCGAGCGTTTGCAGGGTGGCGAGCGCGGCGCTCACGGCAGCGAGGTCCAAGATTTGTCGGCGTCTCATGAGGCCTGTGTACGCGCTGTCCTCCGGCGCGCCTATGCGACACGTTGTCCTGCGGCGCCGTGTCGCACGCGGGAACGCCGGGAGGAGCAGGCGCGCTCGATTCCGGAGGAGCGCAGGAGCTCGTCCTAAGGGCGCGGTTCGCCGCCTGCCGCGCCGCCGGCGCCCGCATCTCGGCCTCCGGCGCCGCCTCCTCCGGACCACCCGCCCTCTCCGAAGCCACCCTCGCCCAGCCAGCCCCCTTCGCCGAACCCACCTTCCCCCGACCAACCGCCTTCCCCCGACCAACCGCCTTCCCCCGACCAGCCGCCCTCGCCGAACCAGCCCCCGACGCCGGCGCCGGGGTCCGGCGGGCGCAAGTCGCTCAGGTGCGCGAACGCGTCGGATCGCTGGGCCTGGCAGATGCCGAACGGCAAGGGCGGCTGCAGCACGCACGCCGCGCCCTCCCCGCAATCGCCGTCGTCGCAGCAGTATCGCTGGCACGCGTAGAGACCGCCCCTGCACGTGAAGCCCGGGCCGCAGGTCTCGAACGCTATGGAGCAGGTCTCGCAGCTCTCCGCGTCGCCTGTCTGCCAGAGACACTGGAAGAGGCCGGCGAAGGCATCGTAACCGCAGTGCCCCACCTGCCCTTCGCACCCCTCGTTGGTGATGGGATTGCAGGTGACCATGGCCCCGTCGACCACAACGCAGCTCCCGTTGCTCGCGGCCGGGTCGGGCGGCGCATCGATGCACGCCGGGAGGAAGCCGCTGCCAGAGAGGTCGACCTCCGCGTCGATGAGGTCGCCGTCGTCCGAGGTCTGCACCGCAACGCACTCGCCCGCCACCGGCGTGGTCCCTGGCCCGCACCGCACCGCGGGCGGCGTGCCCTCCGGCTCGGCCACGCACTCGTTCCCTCGCTGCACCGTCCGGTCGCCGCATACGAGCGACGGCGCCGCGGCCGCGGGAGGGGCCCCGCCGCCGTCGCCCTTGCAGGACGGGAGGATCAGCGCGCACAGCAGCGCGCCGAGCAGCGCCGGCCCCGCCGCGCCGCCGGGCGCAAGGCGCGCCCCAGGCCATCGCTTCCCAGACATGCTTCCGCTCTCCATCGCTCGGGTGGGTGCCATCGCTTCGGTGTCTCCGGCTCAGTCCAGCTTCGCCCCGGCCTCGATCCACGCGCGGATCGCCGCCCGCTCCTCGGCGCCGAGCGCTCCCCCGACGGGCATCGGCGCGGTGCCCTGGGCCCGCTCGGCGCAGCCGGGCTCGATCTTGCAAACCAGGTAGCTCTCGTCCGCTGCGCCCGGCGCGATCAGCGCCCGGCCCGGCACCTCGCGGGACGGCGCGCCGATGACCTCTCCCCCGGAAAGCGCGGCCCGCCGCAGGTCGAGCCCCGACGCGCGCTCGGCGCCGTGGCACGGGCCCGACGCGCAGCGCTGGTCGAAGATCGCCTGCACCGCCTCGTAGTCCGACGCCGCAGGGCCGACGTCCTCCGGGTCGCTCGGGCACCCCGCGTACGCGATGGGCTCGTCGGCGACGCGCGTGTCCGGCTGCCAGCCCTCCGGCAGCCCGTGCACGAAGCAGTAGAGCGCCCGCGTCGCCTCCTCGGACCAGCCGCCCTCGACGAGCGGCATGCGCGGCCCGAGCTCGTCGCCGAGGAGCCGCAGGTAGAGGAAGCTCCGCTCGGGCCTCCCGGGGACGAGCTGCCTCAGCCCGGCGCCGGCGGCGTCACGGCCGTTGCCGTTCGCGTCCCCGACGACCACGTCGGCCCCCCGCCGCGGCCAGCGCCGCAGGTCGAACGCCCGCGCCACGTCCTCGCCCGCCCGGCTCAGGTCGAGCCGCAGCCGCGACGCGGGCTCGAGCGGCGTGAACACGACGCCGCGGAGCTCCTGCCGGAGCTCGGCCTGGCCCTCCACGACCGGCGCGCGCACCCGCGCCACCGCGCTCACGTCGCCCGCGGGGCCGTCCAGCGCCACCGTCACCTCGGCGGGGACCCGCGGCGCGCCCTCGGGGACGATCACGCGCAGCAGCGCGCGCTCGACGCCGTCCGCGAACACCAGGCGGTCGCCCGGGCGCTCGCAGCCGTCGACGATCGCGCGCGGATCGCCGACGCCGGTCTGGCAGAACGCGCCCGCGGTCGCGATGAACGCCTCGAACGACGACAGCTCGGGCTGCGCCCAGCCGCGGTGGCAGCTGCCCTCGGCGCCCGCGCACGACGGCGCCACCGCGCCCTCGTAGAGGGCCCGCGGCGTCGGGAAGCGCGCCGCGACCGGGTCGTCGCCGGTCGACGCGGAGGCGCTCGAGCCGGTCGGCGCGGAGGCGCCCTGGCCGCTCGACGGCGGGCCGCCGCCGTCGCCGCTCGACGGCGGGCCGCCGCCGCCGTCGGAGCACGACGCGAGCAGGATCGCGCCGAGGAGCAGGCAAGGACGTCCCGGTGCACGGCGCCGCGAGGTGGCCATGGTCACTCCCTCCGCAGCCGGACGCCGCCCGGGGCGCACTCGACCTGGAAGCCGTCGATGGGCGGCTCGGCCGCGAGCCGCGCGCAGACCGCGCCGTAGGCGGCGTCGGGCGGCGTGAGCTTCGGGGTCGCCTCGACGCCGCGCGGCACCAGCGTGCCCAGCATGAACTGCGGCGACTCGAGCAACGCCCCGCACACGCCGCGCACCCGGCGCTCGATCTCCTCGGGATCGAGCGCCGCCACCTCGGCGTCGAGCGAGGCCCCGAGGACCTGCTCGAGCGCCTCGCGCTCGCCCGCGTCGCCGAGCCCGGGGTCGCCGACGATGCGGTCCTTGAGCGCCGCGATCAGGTCGGCCACGGTGGCGTCCGGCTGCTCCGACGCAGCCTCGAGGAGCCGCGCCACGAGGTCGCCCTCCGGGGCGATATCGCACGCGGCGAACCGGTCCTCCCAGACGAGGCGCGCCTGGAAGTCCAGCCCGCGGTGCCCGGGCTGGCCGTCGTCCACGAACACGCCGATCGCGCCGAGGAACGCCGCGTCGGCGATCGGCACGGCGATCGGCGCAGGCCAGTCGAGCGCGCCGTGGGCCGCGCTCAGCAGCGTCCGGCCCGACAGCGGCGCGATCGCGTCCCCGACGCTGTTCCTGCGGCGGGCGGGGTCCTCCTCGGCGATGATCCACGGGTCGAACAGGGGGGCGAACGCATACGGCTCGTCCGCGCAGCCGTCCTCCGGCGCCTGCAGGTTGAACCCGGGGCTCCGGAGCACCTCGAGGAGCAGGCGGACGTGCGAGAAGCCCGAGGCCACGAACGCCTCGGTGACGCGCAGCAGCTCGCCGCGCGACGCGGCGCTGCGGGGGTAGTAGTGCGCGACGGTGAGCGGCGTGCCGATGACCTCGCGCCACACCTCCTCGGCGATGTGCGCCGACACGAGGTACGCGAGCGCCTCGTCCGGGTTCGGGATCTCGCCGCGCTCGCCGCGCGAGAGGCCGTGCTGGCGCAGCCCGACGAAGCCCCGCTGAAGCGCGGCGGACAGGTCCCACATCGACGTGCGCGCGCCGCGCACGCTGCCGAGGAGCGCGTCGACCCCCGCCGGGTCGTCGGTGATCTCCGAGAAGAACTCGCCGCACGCCGCGGTCCAGCCCCAGGGCCGCACCACCGCGTTCGGGAGCACGACGGGCAGCGGCTCGGCGTCGGCCATCGACGCGACCGAGAACCCGCCGAAGCGGAACACGCCGTAGGCCCGGGCGATGCCGTCGTGGCCGTCCTTCTCCGGGGGGCCGCTCGAGTCCGTGAACAGGCTCTTCTCCAAGAGGCCCGGCAGCGGGAAGAACCGGTTCTTGCTCGGCTCCGGGTCGAAGGTGACCGACGCCTCGCCGTTGTGGCAGCGCAGGCACACGATGTCCCGGTGCAGGTAGGCGCCGCTGAACCGCGCGCCGAAGTTCTGCCGGCGCGCGAGCTCGAGCTTCACCGGGTCCGCGTTCGCGCCCTCGAAGCTCTGCGACACGATGCTGAACAGGTTCGCGACGTAGATCGACGAGACATCGTCGCTCTCGAGCGAGCCGAGCATCAGATCCAGCATCGAGAACTCGTCGCCCTGGGCGCGCGCCGGCTCGCGCCGCACGCGCTCGGCGGCCTTCCGGCGGGCTTCGCCGTCGGCGCTGAGCAGCGTCGAGAAGCACTTCGCGGAGCTCTCCGAGGCGCGCACGACGCGCAGGCTGTCCAGGTAGAAGTCCGTCCAGCGGCGGAGGTAGTCGAGCTGCGACGCCTTGATCATGGCGAGCACCGCGTAGCGCCGCCCCGCGCTGAGCGGCGCGCCCTCGGCGAGCGGCGCCCCGCCGTCGACCTGCCGGATGAGGTCCGTGTAGAAGCGCACCTCGTCCTGGCTGCGCGGCCTCCGCCCCAGCGTCGCCAGGTGGGCGCGGCGCACGAACGCCGCGTCGGAGTCCTGGCAGCGCGCGAGCGGACCCCTCGCCTCCTCCACCGGCCGATCCACGCCGGCGTCGGGGAGCTCGGGCGTCGGGGGCGCGCCCGCGTCGTCCTCGATGGCCGGCGTCTCGGGCGCGCCGGGCGCGGGGTCGGGGCCGCAGGCGCCCGCGCCGAGCAGGGCGCCGGCGAGGCCTGTCGCAAGGAGCAGCGTGGAGCTCAGCGTCGCGCGTCTCATCGTGGTCGCCCCGTTCATCCGTGCCCGAGCACCCTCGCGAGCGCCGCCTCCGCCGACTCGCCCTCGTTGCGCGTCCCCTCGACGTCGCTCACGCCGAAGCCCTCCTGGGCGAACGGCCAGATCCCGAGCGCGAGCAGCGCGGCGATCCGCTGCTCCGGCGGCTTCACGAACGTCGTGGCGCGCCCGTCCGGCCCGATGGCCCCGTAGATGCCGCGCTGCTTCTCGCGGATGGGGCCGCCGAGGTACACCGTGACGTAGCCGTAGGGCCAGTGGTTGCGGCCGAGCTCGTTCTGCGCGCCCGGAGAGCGGCCGAACTCCATGTTGAGGATGACGAGGGTCCGGTCGAGGTCGAGCTTCCCCACGGCCTCGGGCCCCTGCTCGTCCGGGCGCCGGACGTGCGACAGGAGCTCGGTGAGCGTGTTGCCGAGGTTCATCGCCTGCGTGCGGCACGTCTCGGCGTGGGTGTCGTAGCCGCCGCCGCCGTCGGCCATGACCAGCCCCGGATCGATGAAGCAGCAGTAGCGCGCCGGCGTCGCCGGGTGCGTGAGCAGGTGCGCGATGACCCGCAGGCAGATGGCCGGGGCGTTGATGTTCTCCAGGCCGCAGAGGGCGGTCACCGTCTGCTCGAACAGCGCGCTGTCGAGCACCGCGTCGAGCTCGTGCGCGCTCGCGACGGCGCGGATCGTCTGGCTCAGCTCGGACAGCCGCGAGGCGCGGAGCGGATCGCCCTCGCGCCTGTACCTCACCCGGTCGCGGTACTGGTCGACGTAGCGCGACAGGAGGCCGTCGAACGCCGCCCGCTCGGGCGCCGCGCCGATCTTCGGCCGCTTCAAGAGCCCCAGGAACTCCTCGCTGCTCGCGCGTAGGAGCAGCGGCCGCGCCGCCGCCGGGTGGAGCCCGGTCGCGAGCGACGCCTGCAGGTTGTCGCCGGGGATGCCGAGGTCCGTGAAGGTGTAGGCGTAGGGGGCGGCGCGCCCCGGATCGCCGTGCTCCATCGCGTGGCGCTGCACGTGGGCGCCGAGGCACGCCATCTGCGGCGAGCCGAGCGCGCGGCCGCACAGCGCGTAGGGAATGGCGGCCTCGTGCGGCTCCAGATCGTGCCGGGTCACGACGACGCGCATGCGATCGAGGACGTCCTTGCGGGCGATCAGCGGGGCGAGGAGCGGCCCGAGGCTCACGTTCATCCCGAGCGCGTCGCGGGCGAAGGGGACCAGCCCGAGGTCGCCCGCCGCGAGCCCGCACTCCGTGAGCACCGAGGAGAGCAGCGAGCTCTCCGGCGCGGCGGGGTTGTAGAAGGTGTGGAGCTGCGTGCCCCGCAGGTCCGGGTTCGGATCGTCGGGGCGCCCGTACGCCTCGACTCCATAGAACGTCTCCCACGTGGTCAGCCCGCCGTACAGGAAGACTTCCAGGATGTTCTCGGCGCGGAGCTCGGGCGGGAGCCCGATCTGCCGGTACGGCTCCGGGGTCTCCCCGAAGGCCGCTCCGGCCCTCGAGCTCCGGAAGAGCGTGCCCGCCGCGGCCATCGCGCCGAGCGCCGCCCCGGATTGAAGAAAACGACGACGTTTCATCGCCCCAGCACCTGTCACCCTCGACCCACCCTCGGCGCGGGGCGCGACGCGCCCCTCAGAGAATTGCCGTTCGCCATCGACATCTATGGTTCGATCACGTTCGATCGCGTTCGATCGCGCGCGACCCGCGGAACGTGCCGAGTCGTCGCTCGTGTCGCGACCTCATGAATGATGACGGGCCCGTCGATCCTTCACGCGATCGCGCGTGGCTCGTCGTTTTTCACGGTGCGCGCCCAGGGCACAGCGCACCTGTCCGATGGAGGGATTCGAGAGGGTCGGCGCAGGCGAGGCCTGAGCGCTCGATCTCCCCGATTCCTCTCCAACGAGACTTCTGCAGAATGCGCCCATCGCGCGCCGGGTGGTATCGCGGCGCACGATCGCGACGTGCGTTCGCCGCGCCGGGGCGGCGGATCGAGGCTCCTGCGCGGCGATCAGGCCTTCCGACCGCGCGCCGGTTTGCCGGGCGCGGGGGCGAGCCACCGATCGATCTCGCCTGACACGTGGTGGAAGTCGAACGCGCCGGCGTCGATCCCGAGCTGGAGCATGGCGCCCATGATGAAGGACGTGATCGCGGCGGCGGCCGCGCGCGGATCCAGGTCGGAGCGCAGCTGTCCGGCGCGCGCGCCTTGGCGCACGAGGTGCTCGACCCCGCGGTTCCACTCCCTGTGGACGGCGCGAAACGCCGTTCGCGCGGCCGGGTCGCGCTGCGCGCGCAGGGACAGCTCCTGGAGGACGGTCGCCAGGTGCGGATGGTCCTGGAAGCTGCGCCATGCGCCCTCGAGGTGCGCTCTCAGGCTCTCGGGCGGCGCCGCCGCGCCCGCGGCGCCCGGGCCGGCGGGCTGGCGCTCCTTTCCGAACTTGTCGGTCACGTGCTCGACGATGGCGACGAGCAGCGCGTCCTTCGTCCCGAAGTAGTAGTGCAGCGTAGAGATGTTGACGCCTGCGCGCGCCGCGATGTCGCGCGTCCGCAGCCCCTCCAGCCCCTTCTCGGCGATGAGCGTGTACGCCGCCTCGAGCAGGTCGCGCCGCCGCGCTGCACCGAGCTCCGAGGTCGAGGCCTTGCCGGCCGCGGCGGCGCGTCTCGTCTTCGCCAAGCCCGCGCAACGCTACAGGTTTCCTCCGGGTCCATCAAGCGCCCCCGGCCTCCCGCCTTGACCGCTCGCCCGCCGTGGCGTAGTGTCAATCAACTGATTGATTGACATTCGCCATCGGGATGGAGGAAGCGCATGACGTCCTTGGGGTTCACGGCCGCGCCGCTGGCTGCGCGGGTTCAGCGAAAGGCGATCGGCGTGGGAATGCGCCTGTTCTTCGCCTGGTCTCACCTTGCTTACCGCCTGCGTCCGCCGTGGGGCGGCAAGCTGCGCGCCGTCGATCATCTCACCGTGCCGTGCGCCGATCTGGCGGTGGCGGAGCGGTTCTATGTCGGGCTGCTCGGCGCGCGCGTGCTGATGCGCGTCGACGCCCCGTTCCTCGAGCGGATGGGGCGGCCGGCGGACGAGGTTGCGCGCGGCGTTCATCTCTCGATCGCCTTCGCGGGCGGGCCGCGGTTCGATCTGTTCGAATCGGCGGTCGGGCAGCCGCCCCGCCACGCGGATCATCCTCACTGCGCGCTCTGGGTCGCGCCGGGCGGGCTGCTCGCCTGGAAGGAGCGCCTGAACCGCGCTGGCGTCCCGACGTACGGCCCCACGCGGCTCGGGCCGCCGGGCCAGGCGTCGCTCTATTTCAACGATCCGTTCGGCAATCGTCTCGAGCTCGTCACGCTCGGATTCACGGGGGAGATCCCCGTCGGCGCGCCGGACGTCTCCGCGCTGGAGTACGCCTGGACGGGCCCCTGAGCCGCGCGCCGCGCGGCCGAGCGATCGCCTCCTTCGTTGCGCACGGTGAGGTTGAGCAGTATGGGGAGCGTATCCGAACGGCGGTCTTGGCCGGGCCCTGCCCCGCGGGGGGAGGATCTTCCGTGCCCGGGTCTGTCGTCACGAAAGGAGCGCTCCGATGCCTGTTGACGTGAAATACACGACCCAAGCCACTGCTCAGGGCGGCCGCGACGGCCGGGCCAAGACCGCGGACGGTGCCCTTGACGTGAAGCTCGCGACGCCGAAGGAGCTCGGCGGCGCCGGCGGCGAGGGGAACAACCCGGAGCAGCTCTTCGCGGCGGGTTACGCCGCCTGCTTCCTCGGTGCGTTGAAGTTCGTGGCCGCGCAGGAGAAGGCGCGGATCCCCGCCGAGGCCACCGTGACGGCGACGGTCGGCATCGGCCCGCGCTCCGAGGGCGGCTTTGGCCTCGACATCGGCCTGCGCATTTCGCTGCCGGGCATCGAGCGTCCGCAGGCAGAGCAGCTGGTCGAGAAGGCGCACCAGGTTTGCCCCTACTCGAACGCCACCCGCAACAACGTCGCCGTCCGATTGGAAGTCGCCTGATCGCCCCCCGTCGCCCTCCCACGTCGGAGCGACATCCCCTGCATCTCTAGACCACCTCTCAGGGGCCCGTCCCCTCGCGGTGAAGCGCCGCGAACACCCCTCCTCGGGCGAGCAGCTCCGCGTGCGTCCCCTGCTCCACGACCCGCCCGTGGTCGAGCACCACGACCCGATCCGCGTGCCGGATCGTGCTCAGCCGGTGCGCCACCACGAAGCTCGTCCGCCCGCGCAGGAGCCGCCCGAGCGCCGCCTGCAGCCGGGCCTCGGTCAGCGCGTCCACCGAGCTCGTCGCCTCGTCGAGCAGCACGATGCGCGGGCGCGCGACCATCGCCCGCAGGAAGCACACGATCTGCCGCTGCCCCAGCGACAGCCCCGTCCCCCGCTCGCCGACCTCGGTGCGGAGGCCCTCCGGCAGCGCGTCCAGCAGGTCGAGCACGTCGAGGTCCCGCGCCGCGTCGCGGATCTCGGCGTCGGTCGCCGCCGGGTTCCCCATGCGCACGTTGTCGAGCACCGTGCCGCTGAACAGGAAGTTGCTCTGCAAGACAAGCCCGAGCTGCGCGCGCAGCGACGCCGACGAGGTCGCCGCCAGATCGTGCCCGTCGACGGTGATCGACCCCGCCGTCGGCAGGTACAGCTTCGCCAGCAGGTTCAGGATCGAGGTCTTGCCGCTGCCCGTGTGCCCGACCAGCGCGATCATCTGGCCCGGCTCGGCGACGAGATCGACCCCGTGGAGCACCGGCTTGCCCGGCTCGTACGCGAAGCTCACCCCCTGGAAGACGACCCGGCCGCGCGCGGGCGGCAGCGCCGGGAGGCCGCCCTCGTCGGGCCAGTCAGGCTCGGTGTCGATCACGCGGAAGAGCCGCTCGGCACCCGCCATCGCCGTCAGGGCCTGGTTGTACTGGTTGCCCAGGACCGGGATCGGGTTGAACAGGAGGTTCGCGAGGAAGAAGAACTCCACGAGCACGCTGAGCTCGATCGCGCCGTGCAGGGCCTGATAGCCGCCGACGACCACGAGCACGGCCAGGAACAGCTGCCCGTTGAACTCGAGGAGCGGGAGGAAAGCGGCCGAGTGGCGCGCCGCATCCATGTTGTAGCGCGAGTGATCGAAGATCAGCGCCCGGAAGAGCCCTCCGTTGATGTCCTGCCGCACGAAGCCCTGCGTCACGCGCACCCCCGTGACCGACTCGGCGAGCGTCGCCGTGACCCGGGTGAAGCTCTCCTGCGCGCGCTGGTGCGCCGCCCCGAGGCGTTTGTGGAAATAGACGATCAGCCCCCAGAAGACGGGGACCATCGCCGCCACCACGAGGAAGAGCGGCCAGTGCGCGCGGGCCATCAGCGCCATCGCCACCGCCATCGTGCCGAGCTGCACCGTGCTCACGAACACGACGTCCTGCACCGCCACCCGGATGGCGTCGATGTCGGAGGTCATGCGGCCGATGAGGCGCCCCACCTTCGTCTTCACGAAGAAGCTCATCGGCATCCGCAAAAGGTGCCTCTCCAGCCGATCGCGCATGTCGAACACCACGGCCTCCCCGAGCTCGAGCGCGAGGCGCGAGCGGAAGTGGAAGACCACCGCCGTGAGCAGCGCGAACGCCCCGAAGCCGAGGACGGAGAGCAGCGTGGCGCGCGCGTCGCGCCGGGCCACCGGGCCGCTGATGATGGCGCCGACCGCCCACGTGAGGAGCGGGAGCTGGATCGACCGCACCACGACGAGCGCGAAGAGCGCGTTGCGCTTCCTCGCGTACGGGCGTGTGAACGCGAACACGCGCCGCACGAGCCCGAGATCGAGCCGGCCGTGGGCGTGGTCCCGCTCGTCCTCGATCGCGGCGCGCGACAGGCCGAGGCGCACGTCGATCGGCGCCGGCTCGGCCGCGGCGCGCGCCGGCCCCGCCGCCGCCTTCGTGGCGCGGCGCGTCGCCTCGCCGGCGCGGCTCACGCCGGCTCCTCGGCCGGGCCCGACGCCGCGGGGCGCGCGCCGCGCCACGAAGGCGGCGACGGGCTCTCGTCCGCGCGCGCGGCGGCGGCGTGCGCGTCGTGCAGCGACAGCGCGCTCGCGTAGTGGCCGCGCCGCCGGAGCAGCTCCTCGTGGGTCCCCCGCTCGACGACGCGGCCCCGGTCGAGCACGATCACCTGGTCCGCGCGGCGGAGCAGGTGGGCCCGGTGCGTGGCCATGATCGTCGTCCGCCCCCGGGTCGCGCTGAGGATCGCGTCGAGGATCTCGCGCTCGGTGCGCGCGTCCACGGCGGCCGTCGGGTCGTCGAGCAGGAGCAGCGGCGGGTCGAGCAGCACGGCGCGCGCGATGGCGAGCCGCTGCCGCTGGCCGCCCGAGAGGTTGACCGCCGACTCGCTGAGCTCGGTGTCGTAGCCCTCGGGCAGCTCCCGGATGAACTCGTGGGCGCGGGCGACGACCGCGGCGCGCTCGATCTGCTCCCGCGTCGCGTGCGGGGCGCCGAACGCGATGTTGGCCGCCACCGTGTTGCTGAAGAGGAAGTTGTCCTGGAAGACGACCCCCATGCGCCGGCGGATCAGGTCGAGGTCGTGCCGCCGGAGGTCGACGCCGTCGAGCAGGACGCGCCCGGAGGTCGGATCGTAGAAGCGCGGGATCAGGCAGAGCAGCGTGCTCTTGCCCGCGCCGGTCGGGCCGATCACGGCGACGAACTGCCCGGGCGCGACGTCGAGGTCGACGCCGTGGAGCACGGGCCTCTCCGGGTCGTACCCGAACGTGACGCGCTCGAACACGAGGCGCCCTTCCGCGCGGGCGGGGCGCTCGGGCGCCTCGGGGCTCGCGATCTCGACGGGGGTGTCGAGCACCTCGAAGACGCGCCGCGCGCCGATGAAGCTCTGCTGCGCGGTGTTGACGATCGTCGCCATGCTCGCGATCTGCCCGGAGAACTGCTGCAGGATGCCGGCGAACACCACGAGCTGCCCGAGCGTGATCCGGTCGCGCGTGACGAGCAGCCCGCCCATGCCGAGCAGGAGGACGAGGCTCAGCTGCCCGAGCAGGTCGATGGTCGGGCTGAGGACGCTCACCTTCCGGAACGTGCCCTGCTGCTGCTCGCGCACCTCGCGGTTCCGCTCGTCGAAGCGGTGGTGGGCCTCGCGCTCTCGCCCGAGCCCCTTGATGACCTGGATCCCCTGTAGCCCCTCGCTGAAGCTCAGGACCATGCGGTCGACGAGCTCGCGGTTCACCAGGTAGGCGGGCCGCACCCAGCGGGCGAAGAGCGTGCTCGCGATCCAGAGCAGCGGCGTCGGCGCGAGGCACACGACCGTCAGCAGGGCGTGCGTGCGGAGCATGTACGCGACGTACACGCCGAGCGACAGGACCATGATGACGCTCTGCAGCAGCACGCCGTCCACGAACGAGCGCACGAGCTGGACGTCGCCGGTGACGCGGTTGATGAGCGAGCCGCTCGTGTTGGCGTCGAAGAACCGGAAGCTCAGCCGCTGGAGCTTGTCGTACACCCGCGCGCGGAGATCCGGGACGATCTCCATGTGGACGAGGTGGCCCACGGAGAGCGCGTACCCGTAGTTGAGCACCGCGCGGGCGGCCGCCATGGCGAGGATGGCGCCGCCGATCGAGAGGACCGCGGCCATGGGCTCCCGCTCCACGTCGACCAGCCGGCCGACGCCGAGCGGCAGCGCGGGCGCGCGGATCGACGGATCCAGCCGGTGGCGGAGGATGTCGATGGCGAGCCCGGTCAGGCCGAGCCCCGCGAGCCCCAGCGAGAGCAGGACGATCTGGTAGCCGAGCACGCGCGCGACCCGCCCCCGGTACGCCCAGCTCAGCCCGAGGAGCCGCAGGAGGAGCGAGCGCCCGCCGCGGGGGCGCGCCGCTTCGGGCGCGGGGAGCGCGCCGCGATCAGAACGTGAGCCGGACGACATTAGAGCAGGACACCTGGCAGCCCGGCCACGCCGGGGCCCGTAACCTACCGGCTCGCGCGGCGTTGGCCAGCGGCTGGCGCGCGCGGGGCGGCGGCGCTTGTGCAGCGACGCACGGGGGAGGATCGCCAGGCTGCCGAGGACGCCAAGATGTCCGAGAGATCTCGCCTCTTGGCAGCCTCGGCAGCCTGGCGGTCGTGGTCTCCTCCGCCGGGGCGCCGCTAGTACATGAGGTTGCCCTGGCCGAGCCGGTAGGTGATGTTCGAGCCGAACTCGTCGCGCGCGTTCTGGACGCGCAGGAGCGCGATCGAGATCCGGCTCTCGCGCGCCGACCAGCCCGCCGCCGAGAGGGCCGCGGCGATCTCGGTCTTCGCCTGCTGGAGGCGGTACTGCGAGACGGGGTGCAGCGGCGCGCCGCCGGAGACGTGGAGGACCTCCAGCGCGTCGTCGATCTCGACCTCGGCCAGCTCCATCAGGCGCTCCTGGACGTCGTCCCGCGTGTCATGGAACCGGCGCGCCAGCTCCCGCGCGGCCTGCAGGCGCTGCTTCGCGAGGTCGAGGTTGAACGCCGCGCTCAGGACGCGGAGAAAGCGCCCCATCTTGTCGATGTCGGCGTTGGGGAACTGGATGGGGGTGCCGAACCGCGCCTCCAGCTCCCGGGCAGCCGGCGACTGCTTGAACTGCGGCCCGGTGTAGAAGGAGATCGCCCCCTCGATGGTGTTCCCGAAGGCGTTCGAGTGGAAGAACGGCGGCGTGTCCACGGCTTCGATGATGGGCGGGGTGTTGAACGTGCCGTCGCCGTACCCGTCGAGGATATTGCGGCCGAGGACGTCGATGTTGGGCGCCGGGAGCCCGGCGCCCCCGAACCCGCCGTCGAACGCCCCCGGGGAGTTGTTGGTCCCCGGCGCCTTCCGGGCCCCGGTGTCCAGGTTACGGTTCCGTCCGGTGTCCAGGTGGTTGGCGCCCGCGTTGGAGTGGCACACGTTGCAGCGGCCCCGCTGCGGATCGAGGAACGCCAGCCGCCCGTCGTTCGCCGCGGGGTCGGTGAGCTTCACCCGGGTGAGGTCGAGCTCGTTCGTTCGTCCCAGGCTCAGCTGGTAAGCCAGGGTGAGGTCGAGCTCCTGCTCGGTGGGGAGCCGGAACGAGACCCCCGGCTCACGGCTGAGATCCTTCGGCAGGTGCTGCGTGACCGCTCCGGTGAGGAAGTCGCGCAGCGACCCGCTGCCCGGGGCGCCGTCGCCCGACCAGCCCGTGCGTTCAAGCGGCATGCCCTCCCCCTCCTGCGCCGGGTCCGGCGCGATGGTCGTCGCCAGCGAGAGCGTGTGCGGGACCCCGCGCATCACGTACTTGCCGTCGAGATCGTCGAAGCCGTCGATGTTCTCGCGGATCAGGCCGAGCGTCTTCAGCTCGTACGTCTCGAGGTCCGTCAGCGCGGAGTCTTCCTCGTAGACGAACAGCGGGTCAAAAGGGTTGATGTCGAGGAGAGCGTCGATGAAGGGAATGTCAATCGTGAAGTTGTTTTCGACAGGATGACACGACCCGCAAGTCCGGCCGTTGCCCTCGAAAGTTTCGCGAAAGAAGATGTCAGCGCCTGCGCAAATTTCCCTGGTCACGAGCCCGGAGACGACGCGGGGATCCTGTTCGCAAGCAGCGAGCCTGTCCGCGGCGGTGAGCGCGCTCGACAGGGCGGCGTGACGCTCGTCCTGCGGCGCGGAAGGGGCGCACGAGGCGAGGAGGGTGACGGCGACGAGCGGAGCGACGAACAAGGAACCCCAATTCGAACTTGGCATAGCGCTCTCTCTTCCTGTGACCGTTGTTCCGTACAGCTGCCGAAACGCGACGCTCATGGGTGCTGCGCGTCCATCGCGCGTGCAGCACCGGGGAAACGCGGTGGAAACCGGCTCGGCGAGCGTCGGCCGTCGGCGCGACCCGGGCCGGCCATGCGGGCTCAGCCGTAGACGAGATGGCCTCTCTCGGTCACCCATGCCGCCCTCGCGGCGTACCGGAGACCCCTGATCCGCTCCCGGGCGGCAAGGGCGCTCTAGCCGCCCCGCGGTCAGGTGAGCCGCGCGGGACCGGCGCCAGGGCGATCTCGGGGGGCGACTACTTAGCGGACCGGGCCGGGCACATCAACCCTCACCGGCGCTCGCAGCACGATTCCGACTACATCATGACCTACCACAGAGGACCTCGAGACGGTACGCACCGGCGGCTCGATCTGCAACAGGGTTGCGATCACGGGCGGTTCGGGCGCGAGGAGGGGCCGGAAGCCAGGCTCCGCGGGCGTGCTCGGGGGATCGAAGCGAGACATGGGCGTGACGACCGGCGGCGTCCCTCCGACCGCTCCCTCGGCGGGGTCTGCGACCGTTCCGGTCCAACGGAGAACGTCTAGACCGGCCGGTGGCGCCTCTCCAACTCATTAGTAGCATGGGCCACATGCATCCCGTGCATCTTGCCTCGATCGACCTGAACCTGCTCGTCGTCTTCGACGCCCTCCTGGCGGAGGGGAGCGTCACGCGCGCGGCGGCGCGCGTCGGGCTGAGCCAGTCGGCCATGAGCCACGCCCTCGGGCGCCTTCGCACGTTGATCGACGACCCCATCCTGGTGCGCACGCCGCGGGGGATGATCCCGACGCCGCGCGCGCAGGAGCTCATCGGCCCCATCCGCGAGGCCCTCGCCCAGATCGAGGTGACCGTCGCGCGTCGCCCCCGCTTCGATCCCGCGACGGCGCGCCGATCGTTCGCGGTCGCCACGGTCGATTACGTGGAGCTCATCCTGCTGCCCCGGCTCGTGCAAAAACTCTTCACCGACGCGCCGTTCGTCGATCTCATCGCGCGCCCCTACGACAACGACATGTGGAGCTCCATGGAGACCGGCAAGGTCGACCTGGCCATCGGCCTGCTCCCCACCGTGCCCGCGGGGTTCTACCGGCAAAGGCTCATCGAGGAGCACTACATGTGCGTGGTGAGGAAGAATCACCCCGTGGTGGGCAGCAAGCTGAACCTCAAGACCTACACGAGCTTGCCGCACGCGCTCATCAGCCCGCGCGGCGACGGCGGCGGTCGGGTGGACGAGGTCCTGGCCGAGCGGGGGCTCTCGCGCCGCGTGGCGCTGCAGATCCCCCACTTCCTCGTGGCGGCCCACATCGTCGCGCAGACGGATCTCGTGCTGACCGTGCCGGCGCGCATCGCGCGCGTGTTCGCCGAGATGGAGGCGCTGCGCATCATGAAGCCGCCCGTGGAGCTCGGCGGGTTCTCGCTGGATCAGGTGTGGCACGAGCGGCAGGCGAAGGACCCGGCGCACATCTGGCTGCGCGGGATCTTCGCGGAGATCGCCCGCGACAGCTGACGCGCCCTCGTTCGACCTGCCGCGCGCGCCGCGCCCGTGTCGCCCGGAGGCTGGGCCGGCGAGGCGGGGAGCGGGCCTATGTACCGGTTAAGTCGCTTTCCTCTTCCATCTGCTCGTCCGTTCAGGTATGGGCGCCCGGCGCGGCGATGAGCTCGACGCCCTCGCGCTCGGCGAGCTGCCGGTGCAGCGCGGTCAGCCGGGCGGTGACGGGGCCGCGCTCGCCGCGGCCGATCGTGCGCCCGTCGAGGCTCCGCATCGCGATCACGCCGGCGCCGGTGCCGGTCAGGAACGCCTCGTCGGCGGCGAAGAAGTCGAGCCGCCCGAGCGAGCGCTCCACCACGGTGAGGCCGACGCTGCGCGCGAGCTCCATCACGGCCGCGCGGTTGATGCCCTCGAGGCACCCGTCGGTGGCGGGCGGCGTCGCGAGCACGTCGCCGCGGAGCGCGAACACGTTGGCCACGGAGGCCTCGGCCACGTGGCCGCGCGCGTTCAGGAGCAGCGCGTCGTCGGCGCCGCGCTGCCTGGCCTCGAGCTTGGCGAGGGCGGAGCCGAGGTAGTTCAGGCTCTTGATCCGCATGTCGAGCGCGTCCGCGTCCGGCCGGCGGTAGCTCGACGTGATGAGCTCGAGGCCGCGCCGCCGCTGCTCGTCGTCGAAGAGGCGGATCGACCCCACGATGCAGAACAGCCCCGGCCGCTCGCAGGTGGTCGGGTCGACGCCGAGCGGGCCCACGCCGCGCGTCACCACGAGGCGGACGTAGGCCTCGCGCTCGGCGTTGGCGCGCGCGGTCTCCTCGACGATCGCGCGGAGCCCCTCGATCGGGCGCGGCAGCGCGATGCCGAGCGCCTTCGCGCCGGCCTCGAGCCGCGCGAGGTGGCGGTCGATCCGGAAGAGCCGCCCCGCCGCGACGCGGATGCCCTCGAAGATGCCGTCGCCGTAGAGCAGCCCGTGATCGGTCACGTTCACGGTCGCGTCCTTTGCGTCGACGATTCGCCCATCGATCCATGTCTTCATGACGTTCACCTCCTGCTGTCCCCCTCGAGAGCGCGCGCGACGCGCTCGGCGGCGTCGCGCGTGTGTTGCACCGCGGCGTCGCGTCGATCGCCGCGCAGGCTCTGGGCGGCGGCGGCGCAGGCGATGCAGCCGTGCAGGCCGCCGCGCGCGAGCACCGGGGCCGCGATGACGGTCAGCCCGTCGATCCACTCGCCCTCGTTGACGTCGTAGCCGCGCTTAGCGGCGCGCTGCGCGGCGCGCTCGGCGGCGGGGCCCGCGCCCTGTGCGCCGACGAGCTCCGGCGCGTGCGCGAGGTAGAGCCGTCCGCTCGCGGTGACGTCGACCGGGACCTCGGCCCCGACCGTCGGGGCCGCGCGCAGGAGCCCCGTGCCCTCGGCCTTGTCGAGCACGACGAGCCGCCCCGCGCGGGCGGCGACGAGGAAGAACGTCTCGCCGAAGGCGCGCGCCGCCCGCTCGAGCTCGGGCTTGGCCACGCGCGCGACGGGGTCGAGCCCCTGCGCCCCGAGCCCGAGGCGGATGAGGCCGACGCCGAGCCGGTAGCGCCCCTCCCCGTCCTGCTCGACCAGCGCGTGCGCGGCGAGCGACGCGAGCAGCCGGTGCAGCGTCGCCTTGGGCATGCCGAGGCGCGCCGCGAGCTCCGCCAGCGAGGCGCTGCCGCCGCCCTCGCGCAGCGCCTCGAGGGCGCGCACCGCCTTGTCGACCGTCCCAGATCGTTCCATTATTCGGAATCCAGTTCCGATATTTGATCTACTCCGTTCCTGGGCCGCCGTCCAGGGCGCGCCTATCGGGCGCCGTGGGTCGTGGTCGACGTCGCCCAGGGGAGAGTCCCCATGAAGGCGGGAAGGTGGGAAGATCATTCATGTTTTCTTCCCGCCTCCCCGCCTTCATGTTCCAATTCGACCCCTGCCGGCGCGCGGGCGAAGCGCTCGCTGGTGTCGCTGGGGGGCCTCGGATAGCGTCCGTTCGATCAAGGTCGAGACAACGTCGCGAGCCGAGGAGGCGAGGAGCTCATGAGCAAGGTCGATTCGGTCGTACTCGTTCACGGCGCCTGGCACAGCCCGGCGTGCTGGTCGCAGGTCGCGTGCCGGTTGCTCGGGGCCGGGCTCGACGTCCGCGCGCCCGCGCTGCCGAGCGCCGGGCCGGACGCGGCTCGGCTGGGCGGCCTCGCGGCGGACGCCGAGGTGGTGCGCGCGGCGCTCGCCGAGGTTCCGGGCAAGGCCGTCGTGGTCGCGCACTCGTACGGCGGGCTGCCGGTCACCGAGGTGGCGGCCCGCACGGGCAAGGTCGCCCACCTCGTCTACCTGTGCGCGTTCCAGCTCGGCCCGGGGGAGTCGCTGCTCTCGTCGATCGGCGGCAAGGAGCCGCCGTGGTGCATCACCTCCGCCGACGGCCTGACGCTGCGGACCGCGGACGCGCGGAACATCTTCTACAACGACTGCGCGGACGAGGTCGCGGCCGCCGCGGAAGCGGCCCTGCTGCCGCAGGCCAGGGCGTCGTTCGTGCAGCCGCTGAGCGCCGCCGCCTGGCAGGAGCTGCCGTCCACGTACGTGATCTGCGAGCGCGACAACGCCATCCCGGTGTTCGCGCAGGAGGCGATGTCGCAGCGCGCGCGGCAGGTGCGGCGCCTCGACGCGGGCCACTCTCCGTTCCTGTCGCGGCCCGACGACGTGGTCGCGCTCGTGCGCGACATCGTCGCCGCGAGCTGAGCCGGCGCTAAATCGGTTAAGTCATCGGACGATCCGGGCGCCGCTGCCGAGCGCCTTCGCGGGCGGCCGCCGTGCGCCTCGGACAGCTGCGCTGCTGAGCGGCTGCTCCAGGAGCAGCAGCGTCGCGCCGCCGCGCCCGCCGCTCGCAGCTTTCCGCGCTGGTACGCCGCGTGCCCTATGCCGGCGTCAATGGAGCGCTCCGGCGCCGCCCTCGCTGACCGGCCTCGTGCTCGCAGCGGGGAGACCTACCCCGAGGTCCCGGCGAACGCGTGGCACAAGGAGTTCCAGGCGCTCATCGACAAGTACTCGACCGAGGACCCGGCGCGGCCGCAGATCCGTGAGGGCGCGAAGAACGAGGCCGTGTTGCTCGACTCCGCCTTCAGCCATCCGACTGACCCGGCGGAGACCGACGCCGCGGGCCGTCCGCGGCGCGAGCTGGCTTGTCGCAGCGAGCGCCGGGCCGTAGACAGGCTGCGATGCGTTTTGCCGGTCGGCTGGGCCGCCTCCTCCGCGCCTGCGCAGCCGCCGCGGTCTGTCTCGCGCCGGTGGGCTGCGTCTTCTACACGCGGCTGTCGGCGTACGCGCCGAGCCCCACGGCCGCCGACATCGCCGGCGGGCTCTCGGACGGCGCGCTGCGGGTCCACGCGATCACGAGCTCCCGGGCGGTCACCTCGGTGATCCGCGACGCGTTCCGCGGCTCGCGCTTCGTTTACAGCGAGGAGGTCGTCGAGGACAACTCGGCGCAGCGCGATCCGGGGCGCGACCTGTGCGCGTTGCTCGAGCGCTCGGGCGCCGAGCTGCTGCTCGTCGCCTCGGACGAGCTGGCGTTCGCCGGCGGCGCCCCGGAGCGGGAGTGCCTCCGGCGCGAGACGGTGCCGAGCGGGAAGCCGTTTCCGGAGGCGGATCCGCTGGTCAGCGTGTGCGTCGAGCACGAGGATTCCTTGAAGTACGAGGCGCGCCGGGCCAGGTACGGAGAGCTCACGTCGGTGGTCCAGCTGGTCACGCCGGCGCGCTGCGAGAGGCCGCCCGCGCTGGGGGCGAGCGCGTCCGCGCTGTCCGGCACGCCCGAGCGCATCCGGGAGCAGCTCGCGGACTTGCTCCCGCGCGCGGCGGTCGTCGAGGCGCGCGGCGAGCGCGCCTGGGCGCAGGCGATCCCCGGATCTGCGCCGAGTGTGGGCGCCGAGGCCCGGGTCCCCGCGCGGGAGGGCGACGCCGCCAAGACCGGCGTCGTCACGGAGGTGACCGGGGATCGCGCCGAGGTCCGCAGCCTCTGGCCCGATCGGCCGTTCGCGCCGAAGGACGGCGTCGTCTTCGGCGGCCCGCTCTGGGGCGTCGCGTTCGTCCCGGAAGCGCGCGTCTCCGTGGGCAACGCCGTCTCTGCCGGCGTCGCCCTCGAGGCGTATCGCGCGCATCACGGGCCGCTCCTCGGCCTCGGCGTGCACGGAGTCGTCGGGACGTCCGGCCCGGCCGGCGTCGGCGGCTTCGGAGGACACCTCTACGCGGGCTACGTGCTCTGGCCGGTCCCGACGAGGCTCGGCCTGTACATGCGCGGCCATGGCGGCGTGGGCTCCGTGCGCGCGGGAGGCGACGCGGAGACGTTCGGCTTCGTGGGCCTCGCCGCGGGCGTGAAATGGCGCGTGCCGTCCATCGTCGTTATCGACGCCTCAGGCGGGTACGATCTCGGTCCCTCCGCGACGGTGTCCACCGGGGAGCCGGCGCGGACGACCGCGTTCGCGTGGAGAGGGCCTGCCATGCGCCTGACGCTGGCGCTCGATCTCTAGACGAAGTCCCCAGACGAAGTCGCGGCGGCGGACCGGCGCGTTCTTCCGATACGCAGGCCAGCGCCGCGCCCGGGGAGCGCGAGCCGCAGCTTGGCCCGGAGCGCGCGAGCCGCAGCTTGGCCCGGAGCGCGCGAGCCGCAGCTTGGCCCGGAGCGCGCGAGCCGCAGCTTGGCCCGGAGCGCGCGAGCCGCAGCTTGGCGGTCAGCGAGCGTCACCGTGATAGTTAGTAAGACTAACTAAAGCTACCCAGCGGTATCGCGGCGCTGGCGAGGCCCCCCGGCCGCGCCGGAGCCGGCTGAATAGTTAGTAATTCTAACTAAATCTCTCCAGCGGAATCACGGTGCTGGCGGGGGCCCCAGCGCCGCGCCGGAGCCGGTCGAATAGTTAGTAAGCCTAACTAAATCTCTCCAGCGGAATCACGGTGCTGGCGGGGGCCCCAGCGCCGCGCCGGAGCCGGTCGAATAGTTAGCAAGTCTAACTAAATCTCTCCAGCGGAGTCACGGTGCTGGCGAGGGCCCCAGCGCCGCGCCGCGCCGGCGCCGGCCATCATGCATGCTCTCCGCGGGCCGCGTCGGCCGGCACGCTGGCGCGCGCCGCGTCGCACTCGTCGCAGCCCTCGTCGGGCGGGCAGAGGAACACGAGCGGGCTTTTCGCGAGGTGCTCGACCGCCACGGCGACGAGATCGCGTGAAGCACACAGGCGCGCGTGGGCGCTGCCCACCCTCCCCTCCTGCTGGAGCCCCCGTCCGCGCAACCAGCCATCGACGAGCCCGAACCGCCGGCAACAATGATCCGTCTCGTGAATCATCGCGGTCCGGGCCACGCCGTCGACCTCGATCACACACGGGTGCGCGACCGAGTAGGGGACCCGCGCGATGGCCTCCGCGACGTGGAGGGTCGTGTTCTCGGCGTGCGTGACGCCGAGCAGCAGCACCTGGCCTCCGAGCTCGTGGACGCGGCCCGGGGGGCTGTCCGGCCCGTGCGGTGGCGACAGCGGCTGCGGCGCGCAGATACGCTCGGCGAAGTGGCCGGCCGCAGCGAAGGAGCCGCCAGGGTGGCCGCTGCGCAGCACGCCCGGCTGTCTCCAGAACGTCTCGGCGGTGATCCCCATGCCGCTGGTCGGCGTGGACCGGGGATCGAACACGCTCTGTCCGTCGGTCATCGTCGGCATGACGAGCGTGCCGTCGTCCCCGAGCGCGGCGCGCAAGGCGCGGATCAACCCGAGCGGCCCGCCCTCGATCGGACGCACCGCCCTGAACGACGTGTGGACGAGGAGGACGCCGCCCTGCCTCACGCCGAGGGCGAGCAGCTCGGCGACCACCCGGCTCACGCTGGGCCCATGCATCGTCCAGGCATATCATTCTTGTGCGCTATCGCGGTCGCTCCTCCCTGGAAGGGCGGTTGCCTGCCGGCGCCGAAGGCAGGGTAGGCATCCGGGGGATGCGCCGCGGACTGGAAATGGACGTCCGGGCGATTCCAGCCCTGGAGGAAAGGCGGGCTCGCCCAGCGATAGCCCGCATCGGCGCGACGAGCGCATGGCGCCGGAAGCGTTCACGAAATCGATAAGGTCAGCGCGCTCCGCCCGCGCGCGCCGCTCGCGCGCATCGCCCCGGAAGCGTTCACGAAATCGATAAATTCAGGACGCTTCCGCGCGCGCGCCTCCCGTGGTGGGACGTGACGCGAGGCGCCTGCCGCCTCCGTCCGCCGCAATCGACGCTCACGACGCTCACGACGCTCACGCGCGCCGCTTCGCACTGATTTCTTTACATTGTGCCAAAGAGCCATGTTACCTTTCCAGGTCATGGTCGCCGCTCTTCGGGCGTCGACCATGCAATCCCATCACCGGGCCGGCGCCGGAGGCTCGGATCGCTCATCACCCTGAACGTGCCGCGCGACGCGTGAGGCCTCGGTGCAACCTGCCTGCACGTCCGCGCGAGCTGGAGGTGTCCATGTCCTCGATGCGACAGATGCGTATTCTCTATTTTGCGCCTCGCGCCTGCTGGCCGCTCGACACCGGGGCCAAGCTACGCAACTGGCATTTTGTCCGGCAGCTCTCGCGGTTCGCGCGGGTGACGTACCTGAGCTTCGCCGACGACGGCGCCGTCCGTAACGGGCGGGCGCGGATGGGCGCGGCCGGCCCCGCCCCGCAGCCGATGAACGATATCGCGCAGATCACCGATCAAGTGCTCACGCTCACGCAGGAGAAGCCGAACTCCCTGGGCAAGATCCTGCGCGGCGCCGTGGGGCCGCTGCCGCTCGTCGTCCTCAATTACACGACGAGCGCCATGCGCCAGGAGCTCGCGCGCGTCCTCGACGAAGGGCAGTTCGACGCCGTGCAGGTCGAGAGCGTCCACCTCGCCGGGTATCTGCCCTTGCTGCGGGCGGCGCGCAATCGGCCGCTGCTCCTCTGCGACTGGCACAACATCGAGTCGGAGGTGCTCTCCCGCTACAGCCAGAACGCGCCCGATCGCCTCCGCGGGCTCGCGGCGTTCGCGCTGGCGTCGCAGCTCGCCGGGTTCGAGCGCAAGGTGCTGGAGCAGTTCGACGCGCACCTCACCGTCAGCGAGCGGGATCGCCAGAAGCTCCTCGCGCTCCGCCCCGGCCTGCGCGCCTTCGCCGTCGACAACGGCGTCCACGTGGACGAATTCGCGGGCGCGGGCGGCGCTGCGTCCGGGCCGCGCCGCCGCATCGTCTTCGTCGGCTCGATGGATTATCGCCCGAACGCGCAGGCGATCGTCGCCTTCGCGCGCGATCTCTGGCCCGCCATCCGCGCCGCGCGGCCCGCGTGGCGCCTCACCGTGGTCGGCAGGAACCCAGGGCCGGAGGTGCGCGCGCTCGGCGCGCTGCCCGGCGTGGAGGTGACCGGGACCGTGCCCGACGTGCGGCCCTACTATGCCGACGCGCTCGCGTCCGTGGTGCCGCTGCGCATCGGGGGCGGGTCGCGGCTGAAGATCCTGGAGGCGCTCGCGGCCGGCGTGCCCGTCGTCTCCACCGAGCTCGGCGCGGAGGGGCTCGCGCTGCGCGACCGCGAGCACGCGCTCATCACCCGGAGCCCCGAGGCGATCGGCGGCGCGCTGCTCGAGCTCGACGCCGATCCGGCGCTCAGGGCGCGCCTTTGCGCGGCCGGCCGGGCGCTCGTCCAGAGCAGGTACGACTGGACCGTGGTGGGCGACACGCTCGCCCGCATCTACCAGCAGCTCCACCAGCAGCGCCGCGGCGCCCCGGAAGCGCTCGCACCCGCGCCCGCGAGCCTCGCCGCGCCTGCCTGCTGACCCGAGCCGCCCGGGAGATCTGCCGCCCTCCACGGCAAGCGCGCCGCCCGCCGCCCACGCCGATCAGGCCCCCGCGGCAGGGTAGTGCTCAAATTTGCCCGGAGAGAGTTCCCATGAAGGCGGGAAGGCAGGAAGATTATTGATCTTTTCTTCCCGCCTTCCCGCCTTCATGTTCAATTTTGAGCACTGCCCGCGGCGGCGCCGGTCGCCGCGACGATGGCCTCGAGCCACGCGTCGGCCTGCCGCTCCGCCGTGAACCGCGACAGGAGCCGCGCCCGGGCGCGCGTCGCACGCGCCCCCGCCTCCTCCGGCCGCCCCAGCGCGTCGAGCAGCGCCCGCGCCAGCGCGCCCGGCTGCCCGGGCGGGACGAGCCACCCCGTCTCGCCGTCCAGCACGAGCTCCGGCACGCCGCCGACCGCGCTCGCGACGACCGGCGTCCCGTAGGCGAACGCCTCCAGCACCACGTTCGGCAGCCCCTCGGTGCGCGACGGCAGCGCCAGCACGTCGAGCGCCCCGATGAGCTGCGCGCCGTCCCGGCGCAGGCCGAGCAGCCGCGCGCGGTCGCCGAGCCCCCACGCCGCCACCTCCGCCCGCACCGCGGCCTCGTCCGGCCCGTCCCCGACCAGCACGAGCGCGGCCCGCGGGTCCGCGCGCGCCACCGCCGCGAACGCCTCCACGAGCGAGCGCTGCCCCTTCTCGGGGCTGATCCGCCCCACCGCGCCGACGAGCCGGGCCGACGCGTCGAGCCCGAGCTCCGCGAGCAGCCGCGCGCGGGGGACCGGCGGCGGCATCCGATCCAGATCGATCGCGTTCGGCACGTGGAAGATCCGCGCCTCGCTCACCCCGCACGCCCGCACCGCCGCGCGCTGCGCCTCGGACACGACCACGACCCCGTCGTGCCAGCGCAGGGTCCGGCGATCGGCCCACTCGAAGAGCCGCACCTTCAGGTCCTCGCCCGTCCACCCGCGCGCCACCGCCAGCACCCGCGGCGCGCCGCGCCCGCGCAGCCCGAGCGCCAGGAGGTCCGCCTTGTACCCCACCGTGCACACCACGTCGGGCCGGAGCCGCGCCGCGATCGCGCGGAGCCGCCGCGCCCCCTCGAGCAGGTCGTAGCCCCGCTCCAGCGCGAGCGGCTCGGCCTCGAACCCCTCCGCGCGCGCCCCCACCACGAGCGGGTTGTCCGCGACCTTCGCCTCCCGGTGCGGGATCACGGCGAACGAGACCTCGCACGCGCCGCGATCGCGCAGGATCCTCGCCGCTTGCACGGTCTGCCGCTCCGGGCCGCCCCAGAAGCGACAAGGCATCAGGTGAAGGAGCCGGAGCCGCCGCAGAGCCTCCGCTCTACACGATCGCCGCGCGCGCCGCACCTGGTTTACCCGTCGCCGGGGCGCCGTGGTACGAGCGCGGGAGGCGGGCCGTATGCGGAAGATCAGCGTGTGCACGGTGGTCATCAACCTCGACGTCGGGGGCCTCGAGAAGGTCGCCGTCAGCCTCCTGAACGGCCTCGATCGCGCCCGCTTCGACCCGTCGCTCATCTGCCTGGACGCCCCCGGCAAGCTCTTCGATCAGGTCGACCTCCCGCCCGAGCGGAGGCTCGTCCTGCGGCGGCGCCCGCGGCTCAACCTCGGCTTCGCCCGCGTCGATCCCGAGCTGCCCCTCGCGATCCGCGGCTTCCTGCGCGACGTGCGGGCGGACGTCCTGCACGTCCACAACTTCGCCCCGCTCATCTTCGGCGGCGTCTCGTCGCGCCTGCTCCTGCCGCGCCCGCGGGTCGTCTACTCGGAGCACAACGAGATCAACAGCGCGAGCCCCCGCTCGCTGCGCAAATTCAGAGTTTACGTGCGGCTCGCCGACGCGATCATCGCGGTCTCCGGCGATCTGGCCACCAAGCTCCGGCGCGATCTCGGCGTCCGGCGGCCCGTCCACGTGATCCGCAACGGCATCGACGGCGCGCGCGTCCGCGCCGGCCGCCGCGACCGCCTCCGCGCCGAGCTGCGGTTGCCCGAGGACGCGCGCGTGCTCGGCACGGTCGCGGTGCTGTCGCGCCAGAAGGGCATCGACGTCCTGCTCGACGCCGCGAGCGAGGTCCTCGGCCGCGACCCGCGCGCGCACGTGGTGATCGCCGGCGACGGGCCGGCCCGGGCCGACCTCGAGGCCCGGCGCGCCGGCATGGCGGCGCGGGAGCGCGTGCACTTCCTCGGGCTGCGCAGCGACGTGCCCGACGTGATGGCCGGCCTCGACGCCTATGTCCTCTCGTCCCGCTGGGAGGGGCTCCCGCTCGCCGTCCTCGAGGCCATGGCCGCCGGAAAGCCGATCGTCGCGACCCGCGTCGGCGGCGTGCCGGAGGCGATCGAGGACGGCGCCGGCGGCTACCTCGTCGCCCCCGAGGACCCCCGCGCGCTCGCGGATCGGCTCCTCGCGCTGCTGTCGGATCCGGCGGCCGCCGCCGCGATGGGCGCGCGCAACGCGCAGGCGTTCGACGCGCGCTTCAGCCTCGGGGCGATGCTCGCGGCGCACGAGCGGCTGTTCACCGAGATCGCGCCGGCGCGGTAGCGGCGCCGCGCGTCTCTGCCCGGGGCGCGCGGCGACTCGGCGCGCGCGCCTGCGCGCCTCAAGGCGTTTGGCAGGAAATGCAGGCACGTTGTCGTCATTGCCATGCGCGCGACGGATAGCGTTATCGCGTGCACCGCCCCCCACCGATCGAAGAGCGCTCCCGCATCGCGCCGGAGGACGATCGGCCGCGCTCCGGTCGATCGTGATCGGACGCGCTCGGGACGGTCAACGGATGAACGAGCGAAAGGAAGAGGGACGAGAGATGACCGAAACGCATGAGCTCAAGATGCCCGCTCAGCAGCCGCCGCTCCAGATCGGCATGGTGCTCTATCCGGGTCTCACGACGCTGGATCTGATCGGTCCGCAGAACGTGCTGGCCGTTCACGCGGAGACCCACCTGCTCTGGAAGACGCGCGCCCTGGTCACGTCCGACACGGGGGTCTCCATCCAGCCGACCGCGACCTTCAGCGACTGTCCGGACGACCTCGACATCCTGTTCGTGCCGGGCGGCATCGGCACGGCCGAGGCGATGGCGGACCGGGAGATCCTTCAATTTCTGAGGGACCGAGGCCCTCGGGCCAGGTACGTGACCTCCGTATGCACGGGATCGCTGATCCTGGCCGCAGCAGGGTTGATGCAAGGATACAAGGCCACGACGCATTGGGCCATGCGCCACATCCTCGAGGCGTTCGGCGTGGAGTGCGTCCATGCGCGCGTGGTGGTCGATCGCAACCGGATCTCGGGCGGCGGGGTAACCGCAGGCATCGATTTCGGGCTGACGCTCCTCGCGCTGCTGCGCGGAGAGGACGTCGCGAAGCTGACGCAGCTGATGCTGGAATACGACCCCGCCCCGCCGTTCCGCGCTGGAACGCCGGAAGCGGCCGGGCCCGAGCTGACCCAGCGTCTCGTGAGCTTTCTCGACCCGCACGAGCAGGCGATGCGGAAGGTCGCTGCAGAGATGAGCAGCAGCGCGAGCTGGCCGCCGAGCTAGCGCTTACCAGCCGCCGCCGCAGCAGCGGCAGGCGCGGCGGGCTGCGCTTGCGGCATGATGACGCGGAACTTCCCGCTCAAGTGCAGCAGGGACATCGTGTACAGCATGCCGTCGTAATACCGCCACTTGCCGGTCGGCGGCTCGCGCGAATACACGTCTTTCACGAAACGCCAGCCCCGCGGCTGGCTCGCAGCCAGCGCCGCGACGCCGTTCATCGCCACGAGCCCGAGCGATCCGTGGTCGACGATGGGCTTGCCCTCGAGGGTGAAGTTGGCCTTGTACTCGGCGCCCTGCGAGTCGAAGAACGCGAGGATGCGGTCGCTCAGCTCAATCTCCCGCGGATCCTTCGCCCACCACGCCGCATCCACCGCCCAGTTCATCGCGGTGCGGAACGCGTCGTAACGGAAGTTGGCGGTCCCCGCGTCCCAGGAGGCAGCCTTGGGGGTGCCGTCGAAGTTGGCGTAATCCGGGGCGAGCCCGGTCTTCGGATGCGTCGTCTTGACGAAGAAATCGCGGCTCACCTTCGCCGCGTCGGCCCAGAACGCGCGATCCGCCTCGGGGCCCCAGGCCGCCCAGAGCTCGTAGAACGCGGGCAGGTGATACGATGGATCGGTGTGGTCGCCGTTCTTCGCGAAGTTATCCGCGTCCGGCGTGAACCGCACCATCTTGTGCTCGGGATTGAAGAGCGCGTGCAGCGTGGTCTTGCGCTTGTTCGCGTTGACCGCCCCCGCGATGGCCTTGCGGTTCTTCATCGCGTCGAGCAGGCCCAGGGCCTCCTTCCGGTAGTCATAAATCCCCTTGCCGTTCCCCCAGCGGTGGGACGCAAAGAAGAGCGCCGTCGCGAAATACTCTTCGGCGTCGGGAGCGGGGTTCTCGTCGATGGCCGTGCCGTCCGGGCGCATCTGCCACGAGAAATAGCCGAAGCCGGGGTGACGCTGATCCGCGTGGTACATGTGAGACTTGGCCCAGTTCCACAGGGCGTCGAAGTCGTCTTTTCGATCGACCTGAACGGCGATCATCATGCCGTACGACATCCCTTCGGAGCGGACGTCGTTATTGCCGATGTCCATGATGTACGCCTTGGGGCCGTTCGCGTTCTTCCCCGCCGCGAACATGACGGCTTCTTCCTTGGGGTCGCCGTGGAACAGCTGGGTGTACGCCTTCGTGATCTTGGCCTCGATCTCGGCCGGCTTGTGTCCCAGCTCCGCGAACAGGTTGCGATACTCGCCCGTGAAGTACGCTCCTTTGGCCGCGGGCTGCAGCGCGGGACCCTGGGGCGCGGGCTCCGCCGCCGGGGGCGTCTCCGCCGCGCCGGTCTGGCTCGAGGTGCTGGCAGGCGCGGCGCTGCTGGCCTGATTGACCGCGCTCGCCTGAGCGGGCGAGCCGACCTGGCTGCCCTGGTTGCTGGGCGCGCAGGCGAGCACCGTGAGCGCAAACCACGACGATGCGACCGGAAACGTTAGCATTCGCAAGTTCATCACTGTCCTCATTGGCGAGCTCGCGCCCTATCGGAGACGTGCTCGACGTGAACATCGTTGGCGAGTTCACGTGTGTTATGCTCGCGAGGTCGGGTCCCTAGCTGGAGCGGCGCAGGACGCCGCGATCTGGATGACGCCGCGGAGGAGGAAGGAATTCCAACCGCTTCCAGGCGTCAAGCCCCAACTGCGGAGCCCGCCTCGGGCTGGTAGAGCCTCCTTCAAGGCGGTCCGGCCCTTCTGGAAAATTGGCGCTATATCAAGAACTTAGCCGTGCGTCGAAGAGGCGGCCTCGACTCCACGGCCCGCGGGAGCTCGTCCGAACGGCCAGGGTTCACCTCGAACCATGCCGCCGTCGAGCTCTCCGGGGAGCGCTCGGTGGGCGGGGATGCGTTCGGTGGGACGCGTACAATGACCGCGGGTGGCCCGCCGTGGGCCGCGTTCCGGCCGACGAGGGGACCCGATGGATCTCGAGGAGCTGCAAGCCTTCCTGCACGTCGTCAAGCAAGGCTCGTTTCACGCCGCCGCCGAGGTGACCGGCACGCCGCGCACGACGCTCCGGCGCCGCGTGGAGTCCCTGCAAGCGCGCTCCGGCGTTCCCCTCCTGGAGAGCAGCCGGCAGGGCGTCGTGCTCACCGAGGCGGGGCGCGCGCTGGCGGACCGGGGGCAAGCGATGGTCGAGGAGGCGAGCGCGCTGATCTCGTCGATTCGCGAGATGGGGCGCGAGCCCTCGGGGCTCTTGCGCCTGGTCCTGCCCGTGGGCCTGCCGCCGCACCTCATGGCGCCGATCTTCGCCTCGATCCGGAGCACGTACCCGCGATTGCGCCTCTCTTACGAGTTCAGCAACGACCCGCTCTCCGAGTCGCTCGTCGACGTCGACGTCGCGGTGCATTTCGGCGAGGGCGCGCCGCGAGGGCCCTGGCTCTCGCTCGTGATCCTGCGCGTTCAAGAGCGGTTGTGCGCGAGCAAGGAATACCTCGCGCGGCGGGGGACGCCGGCCTCGATCGACGACCTCGCCCGCCACGAGCTCCTCTCCTGGCGAGCGCCGGGCGAGGACGCGTCCGCGTGGCCCACCCGCAATGGGGGGAAATTCCCGGTGGAGCCGGCCTTGCTCGCGACCGACATCCACCTCGTCCGGCACTGCTGCCTGGCCGGGCTGGGCATCGCGCTCATCCCGGACGCGATGATCGATGAGCCCACCGGCGACGAGCTCGTCACAGTCCTGCCGGCGCTCGTAGGCCGCGAGCTGGCCGTGCGGGTGACGGTGCCGGAGGCGCTGGCCGAGATCCCGAAGGTGAAGATGGTGCTGACGCACGTGCGGAGGTTCCTCCGCGAGGTGACCGGCTGACCGGGGAGGCGAGGCGAGGAGCTCGGGCCCCTCCGTCAGCGGCGAGCAGGACGCTTCGCCCCGCTCGCCGCGGGCGCTCACGGGAGCCGATACCGGTGGCGTGCTCTCGCGACGATCGCGTCGATCTCGTCCTGGGACAGGACGCCGCTACAGACGCCGGCCTCCATCACGTCCGCGTCCAGACCCCAGTTTTCGATAGCATCGGATCCGATGGACAAACCCGTGAGGGTCTTGTTGCTCAACGTGCTGTTCGGGGTCAACGGGAGGGACACGCCGTCCACGATGATCTTCGACGAGGCCCCGTTCACTTCGAGGATGTAGCAGTGCGGCAGCGTCGCGTTCACGGTCGCGTTGATCTGGCTGGTCTCGTCGTTGATCGCGACCAACGTGGGCGTATTGGCGTAAAAGAGGAACCCTGAGCCCACCTCGGTTCTACCGAAGAACGCACGGACGCTGGCCTGGCTCGCGCACCTGCCGACGAGGAAGAGGGTGTAGGGCGCTGCGAGGCTGATCCCCGTCAGCCGGAGCCGCCGCGTCGGCGTGAACGCCAGAGCCGGCCTCCTCCCGAACGCCGACGAGGAGGGGTTGAACTCAGGAGAATACGCGTTGTTTCCGGCGGGGACCACCATGTGGTTTCCGTTGCCGCTCAAGTCGTACCACTGGGCGACGCAGGTGTTGAACTCGTACGCATGCAGGTTGTTGTAGGTCGCAGAAGAGAACGTGACGGAGACGCCGAGGGGCGCCAGCTCGACGACGCCGTTCGCGGGCACGGCCACGTTCTGCCGGATACGCTGCCGACCCGCGTTGAACGAGTAGCTGATCTTCATCGCCCCGCCGGGCGTCCCGCCGGTGTTGACCTCGACGCGCACGCGGCAGGCCATCAGGGCCGTACCGGACACGGTGATCGACGGGGGTGACGTGCCAGAAGCGGTGACGGCCCCGATGAGGCTGCTCCCGCCGAGGCGGCCTTCCGCGCTGTAGTACGCGAACAGTGAGCCGAGCCTCTTGGGCGTCCAAGGAAACTCATCTCCCGCGATCGCCGAGCTGATCAGCTCCTGTCCGCGATCGTTCGGGTGCACCGCATCGGACGTGAACGACCCGGCCTCCGCCTGGGTCCAATACCTCGCGGCGTCGAGGACGCTGACCCAGGGCTTGCCGGTCGCGAGGCCGAGGAAGCTCGCCCGCATGGCAGCCCAGGAGACGCCCGCTCTGTCGCTCTCCGTGACCTCCCGCGTCCAGCTCAACAGCTCTACAGGGATCCACGGAGCCACCTGGTGGATGGCCAGGAGCAGATTGTTGAGCTGGGCGATGAGGTCGCTCGGAGCGAACTTGACGCTGCTGAAGTCGTTCCGGCCCATCTCCAGGATGATCTTCGACGGGAGACACTCGACGAGCTTCCTGGCCAGCGGCAGGCAAGCGTCGACAGAGAGCGTCGAGCCTGTCTCGGCGTGCAGCGTCCACCCTCCTGCGGCGAAGGAGACGACAGGGATGCCCCTCTCGCGGAGCAGGAACGTGATGGAGTCCCTGCCGGTGCTGAGGCTCCAGAACCCGGCGATCTTCGAGTCGCCGTACGGAACGATAGGCCTACGCGCAGGGACAGGGACGACCTCGGTGTCGTCGCCGCTCGGGACGTACACCGCACAGAGGTGGTTGCCGTGGTGCTCCGTCATGTTCGGGTAGACCGGCGACATCTGCGGCCCCGAGAAGACGCGGACGTTCTTCCGGGCGAGCGGCTGGCTCGGGAAGGCCGCTCGGACGTAGCTCGTGGTGTTGCCGGCAGGCTGGAGCGGCGGGTCCAGCGGCCGCTGGTCGATGAAGACGCTCGGCTGACCTCGATTGCCGGAGACGAGCGCGATGGTGTTGCAGTACTGCGCGTAGATCTCGGCCGCCGTCGTGCTGAGCTCCAGGTACGCAAGCTGGGTGTGGCTGGCGAACCGAGGATCTTTCGCGTACGTCGCGACCGTCGGGTACGCCGGGCCCATGTTCCCGTGGAGCACGGTCGGATCTGCGTCCAGGCGAGTGAACGGCTTCAACCAGAATTCAGCGGTGGCTGATACGGGCCTGACGCGCAGCCTGCCGCACAAGAAAGACGATTGGCCGGCGGCGTTGCACACCAGCCGAACGCGGTACTCCGCCCCGGCCGTGAGCGCGATCGGGCTGGTGGCGACGAGCGCGGCAGCGGAGCCAGGCGTGAAGCTCTGAGAGGAGACTTGCGTGATCCCGGAGGCGTCCAGGACCTGCAACAGAAAGGGTTCCGTGCTCGAGTCGCCCCCGGCGAGCTGCACGTCCTCCAGCTCGACGACGATGGCTGTCACACCGTCCGGACAGGCGAAGGGCCGTTCCCTGTAGCTCCCAGCAGGGCTCGTCTCGTCATAGTTGACGTGGACGAGAGAACGGAGGTTGTCGGCGTCAGCGCCCGACAGCGGCTTGACACGGAAGGCCATGGTGGGAGCGCTGGCCTGCCAGGCAGGGTGGCTCAGGTTCCCCAGCACCAGCGAGCGCTGATCTTCGAGAGGTCCCAGCTGGAGCTTCCTTCCCTTGGCGAGGCCAGAGAAAGAGCGCCGAAGTTTCGTCTGCACCGCGTTTTCTCCTCAGGTGTCGAGAATTCGGGTTCCCTGGCCGGGCGTACCGGCCAGTCAGGGCACATCAGCAACAGAAGCCACTTCGACGGACACAGGCTGCATCAGCGACACGACTCCCCAGGGAGGACCTGGCGCCCAGACCTCGCCCGTTACGCAGCGTCGCAGGCGCGCAGATCAGCGCGACCGCGGCCACGGCGCTGAATCGCATGTGTCTCGTTCATCCGCCTCTGGTGCACGCCGGCCGTGATTCATTCAACGAGGCGTGGCCGAGTTATCACCGTGATCGCACGGCGGTGCCGTCGAGAACTTGCTCCCGCGACGGGTCGTCCCGCACACGACCGGCCCGGCGTCGGCGGGCGGGGCTCCACCGAGGCGCGCCCCGCCGGCGCCTTGGCCGGGACGAGGGCTACCCCTCGTCCGGCAGGTACAGCTTCACGTCGTCGAACTCGGCGGTGCCCTCGTAATAGTTGATGTGCGGGTCGCCGAAGAAGAAGTGATCCGGGTACGCCGACCCCGCCGGCCAGGTCTCGAACGGCTCGCCGAAGTCGACTGTCTCGTTACGGACCTGGCCCGCGAGCTCGTCGGGGCGCTGGTTGAAATGCCACGTCACCGGCGGCTCGCGAAACCCCCGCCGCGCCGCGTACGTCGTGAGGCCGCCGTGGTGGAACCTGCCCGCCGCGGACATCGCATACCCCTCACCGTCGCGCTCGATGGTGAACACATAGGTCTCTTTGTCGAGGTACTTGTCCACGAAGACGGGGCCGTCTTTCCACCCGCCGGCCGTGTACGACGTGAACCCGTTGCCCGTCCAGGGGCTCCCGAACGCGTCGCCGCGGAGCCAGATCATGCTCACGTACCGCGAGCCGTCCGGCTCGGCCCGGCCGGTCACCGGGTTCCAGACCTCCGACCAGGGGCCGTCGTCGCCGAAGTTGCTGTCGGTGTCCATCACGACCTTCCGGTGATGATGGATGAAGACGTTGTTGTGAGGCGCCGGCCGCGCGTAATCGGTGATGCAGAGAAAGTAAACGCCGTTTCCGAAGGTGGCGGACAGCGGCTTCGCGCTCCGATCGGTGAACCGCCACGGGTCGGCCACCTCGTCCCCGTCATAGCCGTTGATCTTGCCGCCGTGCGTCCAGCTGCCCTCGCGCTGGCCGCCGAAGTCGATGTTGGAGACCGTCACCTCGACGCGGTACCGCGCCGGCAGGGGCGCGGTCGAGCGGAGGATCGCGCCGTCGTAATGGCGCGTCGAGACGAGCCTCGCCTTGCCGGAGGCCGCCTCGAAGCGGCCGCCCGTCTCGGGCACGCCGTCGCGGTCGCTGTCGCGGCCGTACAGCTCGACCGTGAGCCAGCCTCCCTCGCCGTACGTGAAGGACTTCCGGAACGAGCGGAACCTCCTCAGGCCCTCGCGGAACGCCTCGCCGCCGCGCGCGGCGAAGAACGCGCCGTCGTCGTCGAAGACGTCGACGTGGTAGGGGCTCGCGTCGCCGTACGGGTCCTCGGTCCACGCCGCCGGCTCCTGGAAGGGGGCATCGAAGGTCTCGTGGTGCACGAGCCGCCATCCGCGGCCGGCGGCCGGCGCCGCCGGCTTCGGGGCGTCGCCGGTCGCGCCGAGCGTGTCGCGCGCCGGCGCGCGCGAGCACGCCGCGAGCGTCACGGCGAGCGCCGCGAGGGGCCGCGTCGCGGATCGCATGCAGTCCTCTGCGCTCGCCGCGCCGCGCCGCCTCAGCGGTTCGGCTGCGGGGTGAGGCGCAGGTACGGGCGAACGGCGTTGTAGCCCTTGGGGAACTTCTGCTTGAGGACCTCGGGATCCTGGAGCGAGGGGACGATCACCACGTCGTCGCCGTCCTTCCAGTTCGCGGGCGTCGCCACGGAGTGGCTGTCCGTGAGCTGCAGCGAGTCGATGAGGCGCAGGATCTCGTCGAAGTTGCGCCCGGTGCTCGCGGGATAGGTGAACGTCGCGCGGATCTTCTTGTTCGGATCGATGACGAACACCGACCGGACCGTGAGCGTGTCGTTCGCCTGCGGGTGGATCATCCCGTACAGGGAGGACACCTTCCGGTCCACGTCGGCGAGGATCGGGTAGTTCAGCTTCGTGCGCTGCGTCTCCTCGATATCGACGGACCAGCGCTTGTGCGAGTCGACGTCGTCGACGCTCAGGGCGATGGGCTTGACGCCGCGCTTGTCGAACTCCGCCTTGAGGTTGGCGACCGCGCCGAGCTCGGTCGTGCAGACCGGGGTGAAGTCCTTCGGGTGCGAGAACAGGATCACCCACGAATTCCCGGCCCACTCGTGGAACCGGATGGTCCCGTGCGTGGACGCTTGCTCGAAGTCGGGCGCGATGCTTCCGAGTTGCAGGCTCATGACAGTCCCTCCTGGCCGCGGGCCAAATGTCCGCTATGGCGGAGGAATGTCCGCCAAGCCGCGCAGCGTGTCAAGCCGGTCGCTGCCGTCTTTTGCGTCGGCGGGCGGCGCCGGCCGGGGCAGCCGTACGGGCCCTGGGTCGGCGCGCGGGAATTCTGGTGAGGGCGCGGGAATCCGGTGAGGGCGAGATCGCCTCAGAGCGCGCCGACCTCGCGCCGGAAGCCGTCCCAGGGGATCTCCGGCGGCGGGGCGGCGCGCCGTTCGCTTGCCTCGGCTGGCTGCGCCGGGGTGGAGCAAGCGCCGTGCTGCAGCAGGTGGAGGGCCTCTGCGAGGCACGCCTCGTCCTCGTCGCCGAGCTCCGCCTCGAGCGTGTCGGTGACGGGGCAGTCGGGGGCGAAGCCGTCGTAGAAGTCGCCCTCTTGCTTCGCGTTGAGCACCCGGAACGAGATCGGGTGAACGATCTTGTCGCAATAGTCCCACCCGTGCATACCGACGGGCTTGCCGTGCGTCGTCGAGCCGACGATCTTGACGTCGATGTACGCGCGCAGGCTGTTGATCAGCGTCTCGCTCGCGGAGGCCGTGCCGCCGGTGGTGATGACGACCAGCCGGGACAGGGAGAGCGCCGGCTGGTCGAGGTCCTCGAACGAAGCCCGCTTGTCCCACGTGACGTGCCTGTCGTTGTGCGCGGTGATGTCGAGCAGCGCGCCTTTGTCCGCGGGCCGGTGGATCAGGCTCGCGAGGTGCCGCTCGACGGCGAGGCGCCCGCCGCCGTTGTAGCGCAGATCGAGGACGAGCTCGTCGATGTGGTTGGCCCGGAACATCGCGAAGGCGTCGTCGAGCTCTTTCGCGGTGGGCTCGATGAACGTGGTGAGCATGAGGTAACCCACCGTCGCGGACCCCGCCTGCAGGATCCGCGGGCTCATCACCGTGGTGACGCCGTGCACCGCCTTCCGGACGGCGACGGTGAAGACCTCCTTGCCCGCGCGCTCGATCGTCAGCGAGATCTCGTGTCCTTCCTCGTTGGGGCCCGTCACCTCCGACCAGAGGTTGTCGCTCGCCACCTGCTCGACGTCGATCCCGTTGATCGCCAGCACCCTGTCGCCGCGCCGCAGGCCGGCCGCTCCGGCGGGCGAGGCGGGGTGGACCAGCGCGAGCCGGAGGCTGCCCTGCGGGTCGAAGCTCCACCGGTAGCCGAGCCCGAGGGTCTGCCCCTCCCGGAAATAAGCCTCGTAATCGCTCTTGCTCGAGATGTAGCTCCAGCGGTCCCGCGACGGGTCGACGAGATCCCGGAGCAGCGCCTCGGGCGAGGGGTAGGACCGGGGATCGAGGTCCGGCACACGGTCGTACCAGAGGTAGGCGTCCCGCATCAGGTCGAAGAGGAACTGGTTCTGTCCCGGCGTCGAACAGTCGTCCGCGTCGGGCTCCGCGGCGCCTGAAGCGGTGCAGCCTCCGGTCACGGAGGCCGCCAGCGCGAGGGTGCATGTGGAGAGGACCGCAACAAGCTTCGAAGCGACCATGCCGCCCAGCTCATCACGAAGGCAAGGGGCGGGCAATGCCGATGTGGGGACCGGATCGCGCCCAGCGCCGCGTTGCTCCCGCTCGTCCCGACGCGGACGAGCTGGGCGGCGAGGCTCGCTCGCGCGCTGTGCGACGGCGCGCCGGCGCGCCGTCGCCGGCCGCCGGCGCGTCGGCGGGTCAGCTCGCTTGCGCCGCCGCCGCGACCGCCGCCTCGTGCGCCGCGGCGAGCTGCGCGTCGTCGGCCGTGACCCGCGCGAACGAGGGCCGGCTGCAGATCCGGGCGACGTAGGCGGCGATCTCCGGCAGCTCGGGGATGAGCTTGAACTGCGTCATCCACCGGAGCGCCCCACCCCAGAGGATGTCGGCCGCGGAGAACCGCTCGCCGAGCAGGTAGGGGCCCTGTCGGAGCGCCTCCACGAGCGTGCCGAACATCGTGTCGAAGTCGCCGTAAGGCGACATGGCCGGCGGCGCGGGCTCGCGCTTCATCGCGCGATCGGTCATGGCCGGCTCGAAGCAAGACCCGTAGTAGACGAGCCAGCGGAGGTAGGGGCCTCGCTGCGGATCGCGGAGGGCCGGGGCAAGGCCCGCTTCCGGGAAGAGGTCGGCGAGGTAGATGAAGATCGCGACCTGCTCGGTGACGAGCGCGCCGTCGTGCACGATGGCGGGGACCTTCCCGAGCGGGTTCACCGCGAGGTAGGGCGCCTTGCGCTGTTCGCCGGCTTTCATGTTGAGGACGCGCAGCTCGTGCGGCGCGCCGAGCTCGTCGAGGAGGATGCGCGTGCCTGACGCGCGCGTGTGCGGTGAATGATAGAAGACGAGGTTCCCCCGCGTGGGCGTGGTCGAATCAGCCATGTCGTGCCTCCGGGCCGGACCCTACTGCCCGGGATGGGCCCCGTATTGTAAAAGAGCGCCACGCGATGAGCTCGAGCATCCCCCCCGGAGGCCGCACCCTCGGCATCCTGAACCCCGCGGCGGGGTTCAGGCGCTTCGAGCTGCGCCGCCACGCGCCCGCGCCCGATCTGGCCGCGCTCGTCGACTGGCACTGGGTCGTCCGGTGGACGCTCCCCGCGCCGTTCGAGCAGGAGATCCTGCCGCACCCCTGCGTCAACCTGGCGATCCAGGTGAACGGGTCGATCGTGAACGGGCTCGGGACACGGCGCGAGGTCTCCCGGCTCGAGGGGACGGGGCGCGTCGTGGCCACGAAGTTCAAGCCGGGGGGCTTCTTCCCGTTCGCGCGCTGTCCGATGCGCCGGCTGGTCGATCGGGCCGTCCCGCTCGCGGAGGTGTTCGGCGACGCGGCGAACGCGCTGGAGCGCGAGGTGCTCGATCAACCGGACGACCTCCTCGGGGTCCGGGCGATCGAGGCGCTCCTCCGGGAGCACAGGGGTCCTTCGGATCCGGGGCTCGACGAGGCCATGACGCTCGCCGCGCGAGCGCAGGGGGATCGCGACGTCCACCGCGCCGAGGATCTCGCGCGGATCGCGGGGGTCTCGGTCCGCACGCTGCACCGCGCGTTCGAGCGGTACATCGGGGTCGGGCCCAAATGGATCATCCGGCGATCCCGGGTCCAGGAGGCCGCGGAGCGCGTGGCGTCGGGGGCGTCGGTGGCGTGGGCGGCGCTCGCGACCGAGCTCGGGTATCACGATCAGGCGCACTTGATCCGCGATTTCAAGGCGCAGGTCGGGTTCACGCCCGCCGCCTACGCGGCGCGGTGCGCGGCGGCGTCGGCGGCGCGGGGGTGACGCCGTGGGAGGAGCGATGGGAGAGGTCTTGTCGTTGGGCGACGCGGCGCTCTCTAGTCGCGCGTCATCCAGCGACGGCCTCGGAGCAGGGGCCGCAGCGCCGACGGGTCGCGGTGGGTCGGCGCGACGCCCGTCCAGGATTGGAGCGCGCCGAGGGCGAGCGCCTGGTCGGCCGGCGCGAGCGAGAGGATGACGGCGCCGTGGGTGCCGCCAGGCGCGATGAAACGGTGGGAGTCGCGGGCGGCGCCGATGTCGAAGGCGGCCGCGGTGTACGGATCGTTCTCGCCGTAGATGAACAGCAGGCGTTCGCCCTCGGTGGTGAGCCAGGCGGAGATGTCCTGCATCGCCGTGGGATCGAAGAGCGGGGTCTTGCCGGGCCCGGCCTCGACGAACGAGGTGGGCACGTTCGCGCCCGGGTAGAGGAGCAGATCGGCGATGTGCTCCTCGGCGAAGCTCGGATAGCCCAGCTCCGCTGCGGCTTGCCAGTAGTACGGCTCCATGGCGAAGAGGTAGGAGTCGGACCAGAGGCGGGGGGCGTTCGCCTCGTCGAGGAAGGCCCAGACGGCGGCGTCGTCCGAGGCGGAGGTGGGGACGCGGGCGCAGAAGCTCGAGTCCTTGTATTGCCAGAGGGAGAAGACGGACTCGATGACGGCGATGTCCAGGGCCCTGTCGATGCCGAGGAGGTCATAGGTGACGCCGAGCTCGGCGGCCTCGGTTTCCATGAGGTCGAGCATGGCGGGGCGGCGCAGCAGCACCTCGCGCTGGAAGCGCTGGAGGGCCTGCCGGCATGCGGGGTCGCCGCGCTCTGCCACGAAGTCGAGGTAGCGCGGGTCGGAGACGCCGGCGCTGTGCGGGGCCACGTACGCGACGGTGCCGTCGACGTCGGCGGGGTAGAAGCGGCGATGGTAGATCGCGGTCATGCCGCTTTTGCTTGCGCCGGTGGAGATCCAGCGGCCCTCGTAGAGCGGGCGGAGCGACGCGATGACGCGGTGGAGGTCGGCGGCGGCCTGCTCGATGGTGAGCAGCGACCAGTCCGCGGGCGCGGGGCGAGAGGGGGTGAAGAAGCGGTGCTCGACGCGGATCTGGTTGGCGGCGAGCAGCTCGGCGGGCTCGTCGAGCCACTGCGCGTCGGGGTAGAGGTTGTAACCCTCGGTGACGAGGACGACGGGGGCGGCGGGATCGCGGTGGTGCAGGACGAGGCGCTGCTGGAACCGCGCGGCGTCGGGGTGGTCGTGGTCGGCGGGCTGGTCGAGCTCCAGGACGAAGTAGCGGTAGCCCGGGAGGGTCGAGTCGTGCTCGACGGCGGTGAGGCCGTCGAGGGCGTGGAGCTGATCGAGGAGGTCGCGCGAGGCGGTGGGGCCGGTGGGGCCGGTGGGGGCGGTGGGGCCGGTGGGGGCGGTGGGGCCGGTGGGGCCGCCGGTGGGGCCGGTGGTGTCGCCGGTGCCGCCGGTGCCGTCGCCGGTGCCGCCCTCCCCCTGAGCGCCCGCGCTGCCGGTGCCACCGCCCGCGCCAGTTGCACCGCCATCACCGCCACTGCCCTCGGACGGCCGGCCGCTGCCGTCGTCGTCTCCACACGCGGCAGCCGCCAAGGCGGACAGGGTGACAGCAAACCATGTAGCAAAAAGAATGCGCATGTCGGACGCAGGCTACATGAACCGGCGCTCGACTCCTCCGGATTTGATAATAAAATCGCGCATTTGTGGCTGAGTTAACGGGGCATACCCGACCGGGGTTGAGCTCCCGGGATGCCGCATTCTTCCGACCCAGGTTGCGCTGACCCGCTCGGGGTTGGGGCATTTTGTATTTTAATTTACTTATGGCTCGTTTGAGCGGCTCGCCGGCTGCTGCTCACCCGACCGGGGTTGCGAGTCCGATCGCCGACCGGGGTTGAGGTTCCGGCCCGACCGAGGTTGAGGTTCCGCTGCCCGACCGAGGTTGAGGTTCCGCCGCCCGACCGGGGTTGAGGTTCCGCCGCCCGACCGGGGTTGAGGTTCCGCCGCCCGACCGAGGTTGAGGTTCCGCCGCCCGACCGAGGTTGAGGTCCGGCGGAGGTTCCGCCCGCCCGACTGGGGTTGACGTTCCGCCCGCCAACCCAGGTTGCGGCCAACCGTAACTCAGCTCACTCCGCCGCCTCGACCAGCTCCTGACCGTGGTTGCGGTTCGCCGGCCGCGGCAGCCCGTAGTTCTCGCGCAGCGTCCTGCCCTCGTACTCCGTCCTGAACAGCCCGCGCCGCTGCAGGATCGGCACCACGTGCTCCACGAACGCCGCGAGCCCCGACGGCAGCACCGGCGGCATCACGTTGAACCCATCGGCCGCCCCCTGCTCCCACCAGTGCTGGATCGCGTCCGCCACCTGCTCCGGCGTGCCGGCAAACGTCCGATGCCCCCGGCCGCCGCCCAGCCGGCCGATGAGCTGGCGCACCGTCAGCCGCTCCCGCCGCGCCAGGCTCACGATCAGCGTGTAGCGGCTCTTGGCCCCCTCGATCTGATCCTCGCTCGGCAGATCCCTCGGCAGCTCGGCGTCCAGATCGAGCTCCTCCGGCTTCACGCGCAGCGTCTGCGCGAGCTGCCGCTTCGCATACTCCGGCTTGATGAGCCGCTCGAGCTCCGCGTCGAGCGCCTGCGCCTCCGCCTCGGTGGCCCCGATCACCGGCACGATCCCCGGCAAGATCTTGATCGACTCCGGATCGCGCCCCAACCCCCGCACGCGCGCCTTCAGATCGGTATAGAACTGCTGCGCGTCGTCCAGCGTCTGCTGCGCCGTGAACACCGCCTCGGCGTACCGCGCCGCCAGCTCCTTGCCGTCCTCCGACGATCCGGCCTGCACCAGCAACGGATACCCCTGCGGCGGCCGCGGCACGTTGAGCGCCCCCTCGACCTTGAAGTACTTGCCCACGTGCCGCGGCGGATGGATCTTCCGGTCGTCGCCCCAGACGCCGTTCTCCTTGTCGCCGAGCGGCGCGTCGTCGTCCCAGCTGTCCCACAGCTTCAACGACACATCGATGAACTCCGCCGCCCGGGCATACCGGTCGCTGTGCGCCGGCAGCTCGTCCAGATTGAAGTTGCGCGCCGCATCAACGCCCGCGGTCGTGACGATGTTCCACCCGGCGCGCCCCCCGCTGATGTGATCCAGCGACGCGAACCTCCGGGCCAGGTTGAACGGCTCGTTGTACGTGGTCGAGGCGGTGGCGATCAGCCCGACGTGCTCGGTCACGCCCGCGAGCGCCGCGAGCAGCACCGTCGGCTCGAGCGTCCCGGCCGGCCTGCGACCGACGTTGTTCCAGAGGACCGGGCTGTCGGCGAGGAACAGCGAGTCGAGCTTCCCCCGCTCCGCGATGCGGGCCAGGTTCTTGAAATGCTCGATGTTCGTGTTCGCGAACGGATCGCTCTCCGGCAAGCGCCACGAGGCCTCGTGGTGGCCTACGCTCATGAGAAACGCGTTGAGATGCAGTCGTCCGGGCCGATGGGTCACGGGGCACTCCCTTCCAGTTCAGAGCTCGAATCGGTGTCTTCGGTCGAGGCCGCGGCCGGCGCCACACCCAGCGCGGCCAGCAGCGACTCGCGGTACGCGAGGAAGCGGGGATCGCGGAGCGGGCGCGGGGCCGGCAGATCGATGCGCTGCTCCCCGGCGATGCGGCCGCCTTCGAGCACCAGCACCCGGTCGGCGAGCGCGATCGCCTCGTCGACGTCGTGGGTGACCAGCAGCACGGCCGGCCGGTGCCGCGCGCACAGCTCGCGCAGCAGATCGTGCATGCGCATCCGGGTCAGGGCGTCGAGCGCGCCGAACGGCTCGTCGGCCAGCACGAGCTCCGGGTCGCGCACCAGCGACCGCGCCAGCGCCACCCGCTGCTGCTCGCCGCCGGACAGCTCGACAGGCCACGCGCGCTCCCGCCCCGCGAGCCCGACCTCCGCGAGCGCCGCCTCCCCGCGCGCCCGCGCCGACGGCGCGTCGAGCCCCAGGATCACGTTGTCGAGCACCCGCGCCCACGGCAAGAGCCGCGTGTCCTGGAACACGACCGCTCGATTCTCCGGCACGTGCAGCTCGCCCGAGCCGGTCACCTCCACATCGAGCTCGGCGATCGCCCGCAGCAGCGTGCTCTTGCCGGAGCCGCTCCGGCCGAGCAGCGCGACGAACTCGCCCCGCTGGATCTCGAGATCGATGCCGTCGAGGACCGTGCGGGCGCCAAAGCGGCGAACCAGGTTGCGGATCCGCACCGTGGGCGGCGGCGCGGTCAGCCGGCCAGGATGCGACGCCATGACAGGGTCCTTCTCTCGATGAGCCGCACGGCCGAGTCGGAGGCCAGGCCGAACAGCCCATACACGACGAGCCCGAGGAGGATGATCTCCGTCTGGCCGTAAGAGCGGGCCAGCGACATCATGTGACCGATGCCGCTCGTGGCGTTGATCTGCTCGACCACGACGAGCGCCAGCCACGCGCCGGTGACCGCCAGCCGGAGGCCCATGAGGAAGCCCGGCAGCGCCCCCGGCAAGGCCACCTTCCGGATGAACTGCCACCGCGTCAGGCGGACCGTCTCGGCCAGCTCCACGTAGCGCGCGTCGATGGTGCGCAGCGCGGCGTGGGTGTGCACGTAGACCGGGATGACCACGCCGAGGGCGATGGTGAGCACCTTCATCTGCTCGCCGATGCCGAACCACAGGATCAGCAGCGGAATCAGCGCGAGCGTCGGTATCGCGCGCTTGATCTGCACCGGCCCGTCCACGAGCGCCTCGCCGACGCGGGTCAGCCCGGAGAGCAGCGCCAGGACCGTACCGAGGCCGACCCCGAGGGCGAGCCCCAGGAACGCGCGCTGCGCCGACGTGAGGAGGTTCGACAGGAGCCGCCCGTCGGCGATCAGGTCGCGCGCCGTGCTCACCACGGTCCACGGCGCGGAGAGCACGCGCGCGTCGAGCGCGCCGGTCGCCGACGCGGCGGCCCAGACGGCGATCAGCAGCGCCGGGCCGAGCGCCAGGCCGTACGGGATGCGGCGGCCAGGGCCGAGCCGGCGCGGCGAGCGGCGGACGGCGGACGGGCCGCGGGCCGGCGGCGCGCTCGCGCCGAGCTGCGGCGAGGAGATCTCGGCCGTCGCGGTGAGATCCGGGATGCTGACGAGGCGCGGCGATGAGGCCCTCGTGGGCAGTGCGGTGGTCATGGCGTGCTCCTCCCGGCCGTCGCCGGCCGGTCCGTCGGTCCGGCGCCCTGGGCGGCGCCGGCCACCTCCGCCCCGATCGTCTGGAAGCGAAGGTCGAAGATCGTCCTGGCCTCGAAGCGCTTCTGGCCAGAGGCCTCGGCGAGCAGATCGACGGTCTCCTGGGTCAGCGCGATCGCCTCGGTCCAGTCGGCCGGATACTGCGGTTTGCCGGCGGACTCGATGAGGAAGCGCCCTTCCCTGGCCGTCAGGCCCTGATCCTTGACGTAATAGGCCTCGATCCACGCCTCCGGGTGCTCGTACGCCCACAGCTGCGCCCTGGTCCGCCACTTGGCGTACTCGGCCAGCGCGGCCGCCTTGTCGGCGTTCTCCAGCACGGCCCTGCGCACGTAGAAGAAGCTGAGGTTGTCGCGGACCCCGTGCGGGATCGACGAGGCGCCCTCGGCGCGGTACTCGTTCAGGTAGCGCAGGAGGATGATGCCGGACAGCGGCGCGACGTCGACCTGGCGGCTGGTGAGCGCCTCCTTGAACTCGCTGCTGCTCAGCTGGACGAGCGTGACGTCCTGCGGCGACAGCCCGGCCTTCTTGAGGACGCGCTGGACGAGCGCGCCCTGCGCCTGCCCCGGCGAATACGCGATCTTCTTGCCGCGGAGATCCTGGACCGACGCGAGCCGCACGCCCGGCGCCGTGGCCAGCTCGTAGATGGTTTTTTCCCGGACCTGCACCGTGATGATCTTCACGTCGAGCCCGGTGAAGGTGGCGTGGATGGGCGGCGTGTCGCCGACCGCGCCCGCGTCGAGGGCGCCGGCGCGAAACGCCTCGACCGTCTGCGGTCCACCGCTGATGTTCTGCCAGTCGACGCGGAACGGCAGCCGGTCGATGTCGCCCGAGAGCTGGAGTTGCTTCTGCACGGTCGGATCACCGATGCTGAGCCGCGTCTCCCGCGGGAACTCGGCCGGGATCGCGGCGTCCAGGGCGAGCCGGGCGCCGGCGCTCGCCTCGCCCTCGCGCTTGCACCCGGGCAGGGCGAGCAGCGCCGCGAGCACCAGAAGAAAGCGTTTCCTGTCGATGAACGTGCGCAGATGGACCTCGGTGCGCGGCTGGAAGCGGGGCCGCTCCTCGGGCGTCCGGGCGCCGCCCCGCCGCCGGAGGGGGTTCCGTGAGAGACGCTGAGAGGAGCTGCGGTGAAGGCGGTGGATGCGACCCTTCCGCGGGAGCGCCGCGCGGTCTCAGAACAGCAACACCCATGCCGCCCTGCGACTCGCCCCCTGGCGGCGGCGGTCCCTGGGCCCGCGCCCACCGCCGCGCGGCGCCCGGCGGCGGGGCTGCGGGCGCGTTGCTTCCCCAGAAGCAGCCGGTGGTGATCCGCTGCTCGGGCGCGAGCACGGCCGGCGTCCGTCCGATCGGGAGACGCGGCCACGGTCCGGTCCGACCGGGAGACGCGGCCGGGAGCGGCGACGGACGAGCCCGCTATCGCGCGGCGGAGGCCTCGCGCCGCCCCTGGACGCCGAACGCGTCGAGCAGGTAGTCGCGGAAGGCGCGGATCTTCGACGGCAGGAAGCGCGTCCCCGGATGCACGAGGTAGAGGGGAGCAGCGCCGTCGATCGCGTGATCCTTGAGCACGGGCACGAGCCGCTTCGCGTCGAGATCGCTCCGCACGTTGACCGCGGGGACGAGCGCGATCCCGGCCCCGGCCAGCGCGACCTCGCGACAGAAGGAGTAGTCGGACGCCGCGATCGCCGCGCGCACCCGGAGCTCGGCGCGGTCGCCGCCGTCGCGCGGCTGCAGCGCGATCGTCGCGTGCCCGCGGGTGGTCTGGGCCAGGAGCAGCCGGTGCCCCGCGAGGTCCTCGGGCCTGCGCACGGGCCCGTGCTTGCGGAGGTAGGCCGGCGCCGCGAACAGCCCCATCTCGATGTGCTGCAGCCTGTAGGCGATGAGCGACGAGTCCGGGAGGCTCGCGGTCGCGCGCAGGGCCACGTCGATCTGGTGGGCGTCGAAGTCGAGGAGCGCCTCGGTGAGGAGCATCTCCACCGAGATCTCCGGGTAGCGCTCCGCGAAGCCCGCGGAGAGCGGCGCCAGCAGGCTCAGCCCGAGATCGAACGGCGCGGTCACCCGGAGGTGCCCGCTCGGCTTGGCGCGCGCCTGCTGCAGCGCCGCGTTCGCGTCCTCCAGGAGCTCGAGCGCCCGGCCCACCCGCATCCGGTAGGCGAGGCCGTCCTCCGTGGCCTGCACGCGCCGCGGGCTGCGCCGGAGCAGCTCCACGCCGAGCGCGTGCTCCAGGCGGGTGATGCGGCGGCTGACGCTGCCCTTGGTCTCCCCCAGCGTCCTCGCGGCCGCCGTGATCGACCCGAGATCCACGACCAGGCAAAAAGCCCGCAGATCGAGCAAATCTGCGTCGATGGTTTCCTTTTTGACAACCTGGCGTTTCATTGTGGGGGCATTGTACCATTCTCGGAAACGTCCTAGGGTTCGCTCATGGATCGCCGGGCCGCGTTGAAGCTCCTCCTCGCCGCGGGCGGGGCCGCGCCCATCGCGGGCGCCTGCGGGCGCTCGACGCCGACGACATCGAGCTCGGCTTCGACAACCGGCGCGACGTCGATCGCGACCGAGGGAGGTTCCATGTCCGAGACCCATGACAAGGCCCACGCGGGGCGCATGCCGGCCCTGTTCCTCGCGCACGGCTCTCCGTTCCTGCTCGACGATCGCGCGTGGGTGGCCGAGCTCCGCGCCTGGGCGCAGGCGATGCCGCGCCCCAAGGCGATCTTGATGCTCTCGGCCCACTGGGTCGACGCGCCGGCCACCCTCGGCGCCACCGAGACCGTGCCCCTCGTCTATGACTTCTACAACTTCCCCGAGAAGTATTACCGCGTGACGTACCCCGCGCCTGGCGCCCCCGCGCTCGCCCGGCGCGTCCGGGAGCTGCTCGGCCGCGTCGGGCCGGTCGCCGAGGATCCGCGCCGGGGCCTCGATCACGGGGCCTATGTGCCGCTCGTCTGCATGTACCCGGACGCGGAGATACCCGTGCTCCAGATCTCGTTACCGACGCTTTCTCCAGCCCCTCTCCTCGAGATGGGCCGAGCGCTCGCGCCGCTGCGCGATGAGGGGGTGCTGCTGATCGGCAGCGGTTTCTTGACGCATAACCTGCGCGCGGCAGACTGGCGCGGTGATGCGGTCGCGCAGCCCTGGGCCACGGAGTTCGATGCCTGGTGCGCCGAGGTCCTCGGGCGCCGGGACGTGGACGCGCTGCTCGATTACCGCAGGCGCGCGCCGGGCGTGAAGATGGCGCTCCCGACGCACGAGCATTTCGTACCGGTCGTCGCCGCCCTCGGGGCGTCGATCGACGTGAGCGAGGCGGCGGCGTTCCCCATTACGGGGCTCACCTACGGCTCGTTCACCAAGCGTTCTGTGCAGTTTGGATGACCGACAAGGAGAATGTCTCTCATGATCACGACCCGCATCGTTCGCCTCGCGCTCCCCGCCGCCCTCCTGCTCTCGCTCGCGGGCTGCGAGGATCCGACGAAGGACAAGCCCAAGGCGACCGTCTCGTCCGCCGCGCCGGCGCAGACGCAGGCCGCCGCGCCCACCGGCGCCGCCGAGACGTTCCCCATCGACGCGGCCGCGTCGACCATCGGCTTCGTCGGCTCGAAGGTCACCGGCAAGCACGAGGGCAAGTTCGAGAAGATCTCGGGCTCGATCACGCTCGCCGGCGGCAAGGCCGCGGGCGGCAAGCTCAGCATCGAGGCCGACACCGCGTCGGTGAAGACCGACGCGGAGAAGCTCGACGGCCACCTCAAGTCGGCGGATTTCTTCGACGTCGAGAAGTTCCCGAAGGCGAGCTTCACCTCGACCGAGATCAAGGCCGGTGGGGACAACGGCGCGACGCACACCGTCACCGGCGAGCTCGATCTGCACGGGGTGAAGAAGACCATCACCTTCCCCGCGACCATTACCGAGGGCGCCGACGCCGTGTCGGGGAACGCCGAGTTCGTGATCAACCGGAAGGATTTCGGGATCGTCTATCCGGGCAAGCAGGACGACCTGATCCGCGACGACGTGCTGCTCAAGCTCTCGCTCAAGGCGCCGCGCAAGCAGGGCTGAGCGCCGGCGGAGGACCGGGTGCGCCGCCCGCGCCGGCGGCGCGGGCTCACTCGCACAGAGCCGTGTCGACGAGGTCGAGGATCTCCAGGTAGGCCTCCTCGGCGCCCTCTTCGCCATACAGGAAGTACGGCAGCACCGTGACGGCGACGGTGACGGCGCGGCCGTCGTCGGTAACGCCGCCGCGGGTGTGGTAGCCGGGGATGTCGCCGCCGTGGCCCCAGACGACGCCGCCGCAGCTCAGCGGGGTGCTGATCACGCCGAGCCCGTACTGGGCGCCGGGCCACATGCCGGGGGCGTCGACGGTGGTGCGCAGCGCCTCGAGCTCTGCCGGCTCGAGCAGCTCGCCGCCGAAGAGGGCGCCAAAGAAGCGGTTGAGGTCGCTCGGGGTCCCGATCACCTGTCCGGCGGCCCATCCCCAGGACGTGTCCAGCTCGGTGACGTCCTGCAGCGGCTCACGAGGCACGTCCGTGTGATAGCCCTTCACATGGCATCCCCGGATGTCCTGCTCCCCGACGTCGGGAAGATAGGTGTCGCGCAGCCCGATGCGGTCGATGATCCGGCGCGTGATCTCCTCGTTGAGCGGGCGGCCGGTGACCTTCTCGACGATCAACCCGGCGAGGACGTAGTTGGTGTTGCTGTACGCCCATTCGGTGCCGGGGGCCTTCCCCGGCTGCGACAACCCCATGTCGAGCAGGGTGTAGGGGTCGAAGTAGGTGTGCTGGATCTTGAAGACGCCCTCGGCCAGGAGCACATCGTCGTAGTCGGGCAGCCCGCTCGTGTGCTGCAGCAGCTGCCGGACCGTGATCTCGCGGCCGTCGATGCCCTCGCCGCGCACCAGGTCTGGCAGGTACGTCTCGACCGGCACGTCGAGGTCGACCTTGCCTTCGCCGACGAGCTGCAGGACGACCACGGCGGTGAAGGTCTTGCTGTTGCTTCCGAAGCGCACCAGCCCATCGACGGGCACCTTCGCCTGCGTCTCCAGGTCGGCGACACCGGCGGCGTAGTGATGGGTATTCCCGTCGGGGTCAACGACGGCGGCCAGGACGGCGGGGTACTTGCGGTCGCTCACCATGCTGTCCATGACCTGCTGCACGGGGTCGTCAGGATCGGTGTTGGCGCCGGTCGTGGAGCCGTCGGAGCACTCGCCCGGCGCGGTGTCATCACCGCCATTGCCGCCCTCGCCGCCGTTGCCGCCGTTGCCGCCCTCGCCGTCGTTGCCGCCCTCGCCGTCGTTGCCGCCCTCGCCGTCGTTGCCGCCCTCGCCGCCGCCGCTCACGCTGCTCGTCGCGTCGGTGTTCGCCGGGGCCTCGTCGTCGTCGCAGCCCGCGAGCAGGGCCGAGGAGCCGAGCAGCGCCGAGAGCAGGGCCGCCGAGAAGACATTGCGCAAGCGCCTCTCAGCGGCGCCGGCGACACGGGTCCTCGGAGAGGTCAAACGATGGTGCATGGAATTCATGTTCAGCTCCTGTTCGGTTGCGGGCGCCCTCGGCTCACCGCTGCGCGCCTGCGGCTCGCGCCGCCGGGCCTCGCTGCGTCTCATGGGAGAGCGCCGCTCGATTTCGTAACTCTGTTCCCGGACTCGCGACGATCGTTCACGCCTCGATACGATTTTTACTTCGATGCCCGCTGCGGATCACGCCAGCACGGCTGTCGTGACCACCGGCGCGAGGGCGCGCTCGAGGCTCAATCGCACAGGGCGGAGTCCGTGAGGGCGAGGACGTTCTCGTAGACGGCGTAGGCCTGCTCGCGGGTTTGCACGCCGGGCACGGCGGAGGGCAGCGCCGTGACGGCGACCGTGACGGCGCGGCCGTCCTCGGCCACGCCGCCGCTGGTCTCGTAGCCGAAGATGTCGCCGCCATGGCCCCAGACGACGCCGCCGCAGCGCAGCGGGAGGCTGCTCAGCCCGAGCCCGTACCGGTAGCCGGGCCACTGGTTGGATGCGTCGACGGTGGCGCGCATCTCCTCGAGCTCCGCCGGCTCGAGCAGCTCGCCGCCGAGCAGGGCGGTGAAGAAACGGTTCATGTCGCTCGGGGTGGAGATCATGTTTCCGGAGGCCCCGGCGATGGACGGGTCCAGCTCGGTGACGTCGCGCAGCGGCTCGCCGAGGTTCGCGTGATAGCCCCTGGGATGGCACCTCCGAATGCCCTGCTCGCCGACCTCGGGGACGTAGGTGTCGCGCAGCCCGATGCGATCGATGATCCGGCGCGTGACCTCCTCGGCCAGAGGGCGGCCGGTGACCTTCTCGACGAGCAGGCCAGCGATGATGTAGTTGGTGTTGCTGTACGCCCATTCGGTGCCGGGAGCTGTCCCGGGCTGCGTCAGCGCCAGGTCGAGCAGCGCGCGGGGCTGGACGTAGGTGCGAATGGCCTTGAAGAGGTCGTCACCCAGGAGCAACCCGACGAAATCGGGCAGCCCGCTCTCGTGCCGCAGCAGCTGCCGCACCGTGATCTCGCGGCCGTCGATGCCCTCGCCGCGGATGAGGTCCGGCAGGTACGTCTCGATCGGCGCGTCGAGGTCGACCTTGCCCTCGCCGACGAGCTGCAGGACGACCACGGCGGTGAAGGGCTTGGTGTTGCTCCCGATGCGCACCTGCCCGTCGACAGGCACCTTCGCCTGCGTCTCCAGGTCGCCGACGCCGGCCGTGTAGTGACGGGTCTTCCCGTCGAGATCGCGGACGGCGACGAGCACGGCAGGGAACTTGTCGTCGCGCACCAGGCGGTCCATGGCTCGCTGGACCGGATCGTCCGGATCGGTGTTGGCCTCGATCGTGGAGTCACCGGCGCACTCGACCGGCGGTCTGCCGCCGCCGACGCCGGCGTCATCGCCGCCACCGCCGCTCGCATCGCCGCCGGTGCCTTCGCCGCCACCGCCGGCCGTGCCGCTCGCGACGTCCGTGCTCGCCGGGGTCCCGCCAGCGTCGGAGCAGCCCGCGAGCAGGGTCGAGGTGCCGAGCAGCGACGAGGCGAGGATCATCGAGAACACCCCTCGCAAGCACCTCGTTGCCGCGCCGGCGCCCTGCGTTGTCGGAGAAGTGAAGTAATGGTCGATGGATTTCATGATCGGCTCCTGGTCGTGTGCGGGCGTCCCCGGATCACCGGCGCTCGCTCGCGGCTCGCGCCGGGCGTCGCCATGTGGATTGAAGGGCGCCGTTCGATTTCGGAGCTCTGTTCCCGGACTCGTGAGGATCGTTCAACTCCGGAGGCGAACTTCTCTTCAAAACGCCACCGGAGATTCACCGAGCGCCGCTGGGCGCGCTACAGCGGAGTCCCGCGCGTGAGCTCGCGCCTCGACGCCGAGATGCGCTTCGTCGAGCGGCGCCTCAAGCTCTCTCTGGTTCTGGAGGAGGGTAGACCGAGGGGCGCGTGTTCGTCGAGGCCTCCGCTTCCTGAACGACGCGGAGCTAGTCAGTCGACCGCACACCACCCAGCCCTCTTCCGCGGCGCGGGCCCGCGCTTCGCCCGGAGCATCGCTGCAAGGCGAGCGGCCGCGGCCAGCGTGGCCCCGGGGATGAGCGATGCTGGGGCAGCGCCGTGGTGTCCAGGTTTCCTCAAGCCAAACTTCATGTGCATAGGCAGGCCCTCGTCAGGAGGAGATGGTCGGTCGCTGGCTCGAGAGAAAGAAGCGCCGTCGGCAAGCAGCCAGGGAGACGCGCGTCGGCCCAGAGCACACGAGCGACAGCCCTCCGCCCGATTTCGGGCAGCTCACCGGACTGGATGCCGCCACGGCGGACGAGCCTTCACATTATTTTGCTGGGGTTTCCTAAGCCCCTCCGCTCGACCGCGTGATGGTAATGTTGCTGCGGCGATAGTTTGGTTACAGTGATGCCCGATGATTACAGCCGGCAGCCGATCGCAGCCGCAGGGTCCTGGGGCCGGACGGCTCCCCTCGAGCGCCGGCCCGGCGGGGATCCCGGGGGACGAGGCGCCGTCGGCCGACGCGCGCCGGCGCGCGTCGGCCGACGGCGGGGAGCGCAGGCGCGTTGACGCCCGTGCTCGGCGCCATCCAGAATGGACGGATCCGGCGGCGTTGCGCGGGCGACGGCGGCGCCGAGCCCGGGACGCGATGACGCCGGCGGAGCTGCACCTTTACCTCGACGAATGCCGCGAGCTCGTGACGGCCGAGATCCGCCGGATCATCCCCGCCGATCCGCGCCGTGGGGCGGCGCTCTACGATCTCATGCTCGACTACCCGCTGCGGGAGGCCAAGGGCCTCCGCCCAGCGCTGTGCATCGCGGCCTGCCGCGCCCTCGGCGGGAAGCTCGAGGCGGTGCTGCGCTCGGCGGCGGTGCTCGAGCTCTATCACAACGCCTTCCTCATCCACGACGACATCGAGGACGAGTCGCTCCTGCGCCGCGGCGGGCCGACGCTGCACCGCGCGTACGGCGTGCCGGTCGCGGTGAACGTGGGCGACGCCATGCTCGCGCTCTCGCTCCAGCCGCTCCTCGACAATATCGAGACGCTCGGCCTCGGCCCAGCGCTGCGCATCCTGCAGGCCGTGGCGCGGATGACGCGCGAGTCCGTGGAGGGGCAGGCCCTGGAGCTCGACTGGGTCCGGCGGGCGGCGTGGGACCTGGCCGACGAGGACTACGTCACCATGGTCGAGCAGAAGACGTGCTGGTACAGCTTCATCACCCCGGTCGCGATCGGGGCGATCGCGGCGCGGCTAGATCCAGGCCGGATCGAGGCGCTCTCGAGCTTCGCGCGGCGGCTCGGCGTGGCGTTCCAGATCCAGGACGACATCCTGAACCTCGCCGGCGACGTGGGCGAGTACGGCAAGGAGATCGGCGGCGACCTCTGGGAAGGGAAGCGAACGCTGATCCTGCTGCACGCGCTGCGCCACGCGGCGGCCGAGGATCGCGCCGAGGCGATCCGGATCCTGGCGCTGCCCCGGCACGGGTCGGCGGCCGAAGCGGGGGCCCGCGTCAAGACGCCGGACGAGGTGCGCTTCTTGCGGGCGCTGATCGAGCGGACCGGCAGCATCGACCACGCCCGGGCCGTGGCGAGCGCCTGGGCGGGCGAGGCCCAGCGCGCCTTCGACGGATGCGCGGCGTGGCTCCTGCCCGGGGTCCACCGCGATCTGCTCCAGAGCCTGATCCAGTACGTGCTCGAGCGCGTGAGGTGAACGAACGATGATCGACCTGCTCCGGATGCTCCCCGCGCTGTACCCCGCGCCGGCCGCCGAGGACGGCGAAGACCGCGAGCGGCCCGCCCTCTTCGATCTGATCCGGCTGCAGGCGATGATCTACGAGGAGTCGAGGCGCCTTCAGGACCTGCTCTTCGAGCGCCTGCTCGCGCCCGCCGCCCGGCCAGCCGAGGGGGGCGACGGGGCGGGGGCCGGCGCGGGGGCCGGCGCGGGGGCGATCCCCGCGATCCTGCGCCGGGCGCAGCTGCTCGTGCTGAAGCACCCGGTCGCCGCGCAGGCCGCATTCGCGGCGCTGATCGCGGAGGGGCGGCGGTTCGCGGCGACGCCCGAGGGGGCGGAGTGGGCCGCGGCGCTCGCCGGGTCGGACCTGGTCCGCCGGGGCCGGCAGGTCTGGGACGCGGTCGGGATGAACATGCTCGAGGACGATCCGGACGCGATCCTCCCGTCGGCGTACCTCGAGGCGCTGCTGCGGGCGGCGCGGTCGCCAGACCTCGAGGCCGCGCTCCGTGGGCTCTACGATGCGGCGAAAGGAGATCCGCTTGGCGCTGCTCGATAGCGTCCGGGACGCGTCCGCGGAGGGCAACGTGCCGCTCCACCTGCTCCTCGGGCTGGTCTCCTTCGCGCGCCAGCTCGACCGGTTGCTCGGCGCGCCGGGGGCGCCGGCGACGCAACCTGGGTTGGGGGCGCCGGCGACGCAACCTGGGTTGGGGGCGCCGGCGACGCAACCTGGGTTGGGGGCGGCGACGCAACCTGGGTTGGGGGCGGCGACGCAACCTGGGTTGGGGGCGCCGGCCGGGTTGGGGGCGCCGGCGGGGTTGGGGGCGCCAGCGAAGCAACCCGGGTTGGGGGTGCCGGCGACACCGCCGGCGACGCAACCTGGGTCGGTCGCGGGCGCGCCGGGGCTGGTGGCGGGCGCGCCGGCGCCGCCGCCGCAACCTGGGTCGGTGGAGCCACCGCCGACGGGCGCGGCGGCGGCCCCGGGCGGCGCGGCGACTGACGCCCGCAGCGACGCGCTGATCTACCTGCTGCTCGGCGCGATCTCGGTGCGGCGCACGCTCCTCGCGGAGCTCGATCCGCTGCGACAGGCGCGCCAGGAGCAGGCGCGCCAGGAGCAGGCGCGCCGGGAAGAGGCGCGGCGGCAGGACCGCGGTGCCCCCCATCCCGCGGCGGCCGCTCGCGGCCTCCGGAGCCTGCTCCGGTGATCGCCGCGCTCCCCTTCCCCTCCCCGGCGCCGCGCGTCTCGGCGACGCTCGCCGCCACCGACTACTTCCGACGCTCGCCCGCGCGGCTCCGGGGGCGGGCGGACCACAAGGAGTGGCAGCACTTCCTCGTCCACACCGAGGGCGCCCACCTGCTCGTCAACTTCAACCTGGTCGACGATCGCTGGGCGCCGGACCCGCGGCGCGCCGAGGTCGCGCGCCTCATCGCCCTGGCGCGCACGGACGCGTGGGACGGCGGCGTCGATCGCTTCGCGGACGGCGAGGTCGAGGTGGTCCCGGGCCGCGTCGACGCGCGCTTCGGGGAGAGCTGGCTGCGGTTCGATCGGGGACGCTACCTGCTCTCGATCGCGCTCCGCGACCGCCCCCTCGCCGCCGAGCTCGAGCTCGTGCCGACCACCACCCCGGCGCTCTCGGCGAACCAGCCGCTCTCCCCCGAGCGGAGCCTCTCGTGGCTGTTCGTGCCGCGCCTGGTCGCGCGCGGCACCATCACGGCCGGCGGCGTGACCCGCCGCGTGGAGGCCGCGCCCGCGTACCACGATCACAACTGGGGCCACTTCCTCTGGGGCGACGATTTCTCGTGGGAGTGGGGCTCGGCGCTGCCCTGGGATCCCGCGAACGCGTGGAGCGTCGTGCACGTGCGGATGACCGACCGCGGCCGGTCGGCGGCGCGCTACCAGGGCCTGTTCCTGTGGCGGGGGAGCGAGCCGCTGCGGGTCTTCCGGGACGAGGAGATCCGCGTCGCGTACGACGGCTGCTTCGACGTGGGGCGGCCGCTCCGGGTGCCGCGGGTGATGGCGCTGCTCGCCTCCGGCGCAGCAAGCGACGTGCCGCGCCGGATGGAGGTCGTCGCGCGCGGCGACGGGGACGAGCTCCGCCTGCGCTTCGCGCCCGAAGCCGTAGCCCAGGTTGTGATGCCGAGCGAACGCGAGCTCGAGGCGGTGACGGTGCTCAACGAGGTGAGCGGGCGGGCGGCGCTCTCCGGGCGCGTCCGCGGGGTGGAGGTGGCCATGGAGGGCCCAGGTGTCTTCGAGTTCCTCCGCGACGGATGATCGGGGCCCGGTGGCGCGCCTGCTCGCCGAGTCGTTCGCGGCGCTCGCCGCCGAGCTGCCGGAGGCCCACGCCCGGGTGAGCGCGCGGCTCGCCGGCCGAGCGGTGGCGATCCGCGTCGACGGCGAGCGCTTCGTGGTCGAGGCGGACGGCGGCGCGCCGCAGGTGCGCGCGGCGGGCGCGGACGAGGAGGCGGCGGCGGTGCGCGTCGCGACGAGCCGGCGCGCGATCCTCGACGTGCTCGACGCGCGGCGCTCGCTCGCGGAGGCGGTGCTCGCGGACGAGGTCGAGGTGGTGGGCGCGCTCGAGCGGCTGGTGGAGGCGCGCGAAGCGCTGCTCGCGTACGTGCACGGCGCGGTGCGGTGCCCCTCGTTCCCGGCGCTGCTCGAGCGGTTCCGGAGGCTCGCGCCGTGAGCGCCGGCGGGGAGCGCGCCGGAAGCGCGGGCGACGCGCGCGCCGCGAGCGCCGCCGGGGATCCCTTGCGCGAACCGCTCGAGATCGAGGTCCACCTCGCGCGCACCGAGGACGCGGGCGATCCCTTCTCCTTCCCTTACGGCCCCGGCCGCCACGGCACCGTCGGGTACCTCCGCACCCGCGCCGACGGCACCTCGGCGGACGCGCATCTCGCGTGGGACGAGGGGGTCTTCGCCGACCTCCTCGACCTCCGCAGCCCGACGCCGGACCCGGGGCGTCTTCCTAACCTGGGAGCTCGCCTCCGCCGCTTCCTGGGGCGCCTCGGGTGGGACGCCGACGAGCGGCTGCTCGAGGACCCGCGCCATCCGGTGCAGGTGACCCTCGAGCTCGGCGCGGCGGAGCTGTTCGCCCTGCCGTGGGAGGCCGTGGAGCTCCCGTCCGGCGCGCGCCTCGGCAAGCTGCCGCATTGCCTGATCCGGTACGCGTGGCCGGGCAGCGCAACAGCGCCGCGGGCGCCGGATCCGCCGCCCGAGCACGGGCGCATCCTCGTCGCCTGGTCCGCGGGCGGGATGGGCGTCCCCCACGAGGAGCAGCTCGCCTCCATCCGCGGCGCCTACCGGGACGGCGGCCACCCGGACGCAGGCGGCAGCGTGATCGAGCTCGGCGACGCGTCGCTGCGGGCGCTCGGCGAGGCGCTCGCAGCGCACGCCCCGGTGCACATATTGCACCTCGTATGCCACGGCGCGTCATTGGCGTCGGAGCGCGCCGCCTACGGGCTGCGCCTCCGCACCACCGACGGCGCCGGCTACGAGGTGGTCGAGGCCGAGCGGCTCGCCGACAAGCTCCGGCCGCACGCGGGCGTGCTGCGGCTCGTCGTGCTCTGCGCCTGCCACGGCGGCGATGCCGGCGAGATCGACAGCCGCCTCGGCAGCGTCGCCCTCGCGCTCCACCGCGCCGGCATCCCCGCGGTGGTCGCGTCGCGCTACCCGCTGTCGTGGGACGGCGCCGGCGCGCTCACGGAGGTGCTCTACCGGGAGCTCCTCGTCGCGCACGGCTCGCTCGAGGGCGCGTTCGTCGCGGCGCGCGAGCGCCTCGCCGCGCTCGCGGCCGACGCGGGCGGCGTCGACTGGGCCTCCCTGCAGCTCTACGCCCGCGCCGCCGACGGGCCGGACCACCGGCCGGTGGTGCTCCGCCCCTACCGGGGCCTGCTCGCCTTCCAGCGCGAGCACGCGCGCTACTTCCACGGCCGGCAAGCGGAGATCGAGGAGGCGGTCTCGGACCTGATGCGGCTCGTCGAGGCGACGGACCGCGGGGCGCGGCGCTTCCTGATCGTCACCGGCGCCTCGGGCACCGGCAAATCCTCGCTGGTGCTGGCCGGCGTCGTCCCGGCGCTCGGGGCGCGCGACCCGCGGTGGGTCGCGCCGCCAGCCCTGCGGCCGACCCCCGACTTCCGCGAGCGCCTCGCGCAAGCCCTCGCCGCGCGACAGGATCCGGCGGCGCCGCTCCTGCTCGTCGTCGATCAGTTCGAGGAGATTTTTACCATCTTGCCGGACAAGGCCACGCGCGAGGGTTTCCTCCGCGAGCTCTGGCGGCTCGCGGGAGACGCCGCCTCCGGCGTCAGCGTGATCGCCACGCTGCGCGTCGACTTCCTCGGCCGGTGCGGCGAGCTCCGGCTCGGCGACGGCGAGCCCGACCTGGAGCAGGTGGCCTACGATGAGGCGCACCGGATCTTCGTGCGGCGGATGCGTCGCGACGACCTCGCGGCGATCGTCGAGCGGCCCGCGGCGCAGGTGGGCCTCGCCCTCGACGAGGGGCTCGCGGCGCAGCTCGTCGATGACGCGGGGGACGAGCCGGGCGCGATGCCGCTGCTCGAGTACACGCTCGACGAGCTGTGGAAGCGAAGGAGGGGCCGGCGGCTCGCCCGCGAGGAGTACGAGCGGCTCGGCGGCGTCACGGGCGCGCTCGCCCGGAGGGCCGACGCGATCCTCGACGGGCTCGACGAGGTCCGCCGGCGCGCCGCGCGCCGCCTCCTGGTCCAGCTGGTCGACGCGCGCGACGACGCCGCCCTGAACACCCGGCGGCGGCGCCGGCTGGAGGAGCTGCGCCGCGGGCCCGACGCCGAGGCCGCGGTGTTCGACGAGGTGCTCGCCCTGCTCGCGGCCGAGCGGCTCGTGGTCGTCGGCGGCGACGAGGAGCGGAGCGCCGAGATCGCCCACGAGCAGCTCATCCGGAGCTGGGGCCGGCTGCGCGGCTGGGTGAGCGAGGACCGGAAGATGACCGCGGACCTCGAGCTGCTCGCGTCGTGGACGGCCGAGGCGAGCGCGTACGATCACCTGCTCGAGGGCAAGCGGCTCGCCGCCGCGCAGGAGCTCCTGAGCCGCCACGAGCACGAGATCGAGCCCGGCGCGCTGTCGCTCATCGCGCGGAGCAAGGAGGCCGAGGCGCGGCGGCGGTGGCGAGCGCGGGCGGCGGGGGTCGCGGCCGGCGTCCTCGCGGTGGTGATGGGCGTGCTGGCGTTCGTGGCGTGGTCGAAGAGCACGGCGGCGACCGAGGCCGCGATGGCGGCCGAGCGCGCCGCGGAGGAGGCCAGGCAAAGGACGATCGAGGCGCGGGACGCGGCGCTGATGGCCGGGGTGCGGGAGCTCGCCTCGCGCGACCAGCTGGCGCGGGTGAGCGAGCTGCTGCTCGAGGTCGCGGCGCCGGAGCGGGCGCGCGGCTTCGCCCAGCTCGCGCTCGACGCGCTCTCGGCCACGGCGCCCTGGAGGACGCCGCCGGGGCTCGTGATCCACGCCGCGGCGTTCCGCGCGGACGGCGCGTGCCTGGTCGTCACGGGCCGGCACGACAACGAGGTGCAGGTCCGGGAGCTCGGCGGCGCGGGCAAGATCCTCGCGACCAAGGCGTTCCCCGTGATGGCTCGCCTCGCGACGTTCAGCCCGGACCGCCGGCGCGTCGCGGTGTTGGTCGGGCTGGACGCGGTCCACGTGCTTGAGCTCGATGGCGCGGGCGCGGCGCTGCAGCTCGCGGGGCCCGCGCACGTCGCGGCGTTCAGCCCGGATGGCAGGCGCCTCGTCACCGACCCCCACCCCACGGGGATGATCGCGCGGATTTGGGAGCTCGACGGCTCGGGGAAATTCTTCGACCTCGAGGGGCTCACGGGCAGCATCTACTCCGCGGCGTTCAGCCCCGACGGCAAGCGCCTCGTCACCACGTCGCGCGACGGGACCGCGCGGGTCTGGGAGCTCGACGGCTCGGGCCGGTCGCGCGAGCTCAAGGGGCACGCGGGCACGGTCACCTCCGCGGCGTTCAGCCCGGATGGCAAGCGCCTCGTCACCACGTCCGAGGATCGCACGGCGCGGGTCTGGGAGCTCGACGACCCGGCGAGGCCCCGCGAGCTCAGGGGGCACACCGCCCCGGTCTACGAAGCGGCGTTCAGCCCGGATGGGAAGCGCGTCGTCACCGTGGCAGCCGAGCCGACGGTGAGGGTCTGGACGCTCGACGGCGCGGGCGAGATCCTCGAGCTGAAGCGGCACACGGGCGTGGTCACCTCCGCGGCGTTCAGCCCGGATGGCGGGCGCCTCGTCACCGCCTCGAGCGACGCGCGAGCGCTGGTCTGGGAGCTCGAGCGCCCGGGCGAGGTCCTCGAGCTCCGAGGGCACGCGGGCCCGCTCCGCGGCGCGAGGTTCAGCCAGGACGGCGAGCGCGTGGTCACGGTCTCCGAGGACGGCAGCGCGCGCCTCTGGCCCGTTACCCTCCGCGGCGTGCGGCGGCGGCTCCAGGAGGCGACCCCTTCGTGCTTGCCGCCCGAGATGCGCGCGCTCTACGCCGGAGAGAGCGAGGCCGAGGCCCGCGCGCAGCACGAGGCCTGCGAGCGATCCCACGGCCGCACCCCCGGAGCGCCTGCCGCCCCGCAACCCTGACCCCATGCCCCTCCACCTCTTCCTCGCCCACGCCGACACCCAGGAGCCTGTGCTCTCCGGCGGTCTCCCGCAGGACGCCGTCGACGCGCCGCCGAGGCCGGCGGCGCGGTCGCGCAGGCCCACCCACCTGGCCGAGCGCAGCGGCCTGCCCGACGCGCTGCCCGCCCAGCGCTGGGGCTTGGTCATCCCCCGCGGCGACGCCGGCAGGCGTCTCGTCGACCGAATCGCCCCGCTCCTGGACAAACGGCACGAGGATCAACATGCCCAGGTTAAGATCTACGAGGTCGAACCCGGCATGGATGCCGAGGCGGCGAACCGCTGGATCGGCCAGGATTACCGGGATGAGGTCGGCCGCCAGCTCGCCGACCTGCCCCGCTATCTCCTGATCCTCGGCGGCCCCGACCTGGTCTCGTGGGAGCTCCAGCAGATGCTCGGAGGTGAGGCGTTCGTCGGCCGGCTCGCGTTCACCGACGAGCGGGGCGATGTCGACGAGCAGGCCTACGAGGCGTACGTGGCCAAGCTGCTCCGCTGGGAGCGGCAGGGCGAGGAGGAGCTCGCCCGGGGTGCGCCCGCCATCCTCTACATGGCGCGGGACGGCACGGGCGCGATCGCCGAGGGGCACGAGCACCTGATGAAGCCGCTCCGCTCGGCCGCCGAGGCGCTCCGGAGGAAGGGCAGGTTCCCCGCGGCGGACCTCGTCGAGATCGGCGGCGGCGAGGGCCGCTTCTCGGACGACGATCTCCTGGATCACGCGCACGCCCTGCTGGCGCGGGCCGAGCGCGCCGAGGCCGGGCTGCTGTTCTCGATGAGCCACGGCCTGGGCCTGCCCGCGAGCGGGCGCTGGACCTCGCCCGAAGAGCAGCGCCGGCTGCAGGGGGCGATGAAGATCAGCCGGAGCAACGATCGAATCGCGGCGAAGGATCTCCGGGGACGGAAGTTCCTGCCCGGCGGCCTGTGGCTGTTCTTCGCGTGCTTCGGCGGAGGCGCGCCCGCGCGGAGCGCCTACCTGCCGTGGCTGGAGCAGCTCGCGGCCCTGGGGCTCCACGACGGCCACGCGCGGACCGTGCTCTCGGCGCTGCCCCGGGAGGGGGAACGGCCGTTCGTGGCGGCGCTGCCCCAGCAGGCGCTCGCCAACCCCGACGGGCCGCTCGGGGTGATCGGCCACGTCGACCTGAGCTGGACGTGGAGCTTCCAGGACGGCATCGCGACGGCCGGCGGCGGGGCCCCGCGACCCCGGCACGAGCGCTTCCAGGAGGCGCTGCGGTCGGCGGTGAACGGCCACCGCTTCGGTGTGGTGCACCACGAGATCGCGAGTTTCTTCGGCGAGATCGACCGGAACCTCACGGCGATGTACGAGAAGGACGCGGCCTCGCCCGGCGGCGCCGACGACGGCGCGCGGAGGGCCAGGCGGGCGGATCTGTGGATGCAGCGGCAGGATCTGTCGGCGTACGTGCTGCTCGGCGATCCGGCGGCGCGGCTGCCCGTCGCGCGCGTCCCGCCGGGGGTCGCCGTCGCCATCCGCGGGGCCGCGCCGGGGGGGAGCGCGGGCTCCGGAGGCGCGGCGGCGCGGGATCCGCGGGAGATGGAGGCTGCGGTGCTCGCTTACCTGGGCGGCAGCGAGGCGGAGCCGGTCGCCGCGCAGCACGGCGCGTCGCGCGAGGAGCTCTTGGGGTGGGTGGAGACGTACCGGGAATGGGGGCGGCGGGGGCTCGCGACGCGCGGGTAGCATCGCTCCGAGGTGGCGGACCTGGCGGTACGCCTGGCGGCCGCCAGGCCCCGGAGAGCGGGGCGGGCTTCGAAATGCGGCAAAAAGCCTAGGCACGCCGCTCGCAAAGAGCGCCTCCCGAAACGCCGCGAGGTCCGACCTCGCGCTGGCCTCGCCGTCGCGGGGCAGCGCGGAGGCCCGGAAGCGGCGATAGCTCGAGCCGGCGCCGCGCGTCGCGCTCGATGGAGGCACGCATGTTGGTTCGTCACTCTCTGACCACGCTTCTCCCGGTTCTCGCGCTCGCCTGTTCTGCCGCGCACAGCGCCGTCCCGCAGCAACCGGAGGACACCGCGCCGCAGCCAGGCGGCACCGGGGCTCCGGCCGGCTCGCCCGGCGCGCAGAGCTTCATCGACGCGGAGTCGTACTTCGCGAGCTCGGCTGAGATCGACGCATGGTACGCGCTGCGCCGCGATCTGGACGACGATTTCGACGCCGTGTGCGGCGACACCTTCTGCGAAGGCGAGTACAGCAATTACAAGCCGCTTCGATTCCGCTGCTCCGTCGAGGTGCACGCCGGGACGATCGGCCGCTGCGTGTGGGTCCTCGCGGCGAGCAACGAGGAGGTCCTGGCTTCCACGGGCGATGTGGAGGTGGACGCCAGGATCTTCCTCTGCGAGGTGCCCGTCGCCCCGGAGACCGCCGTGGTCGACCTCCTGGCGGCGCTCTCGGCGCCGGGAGTTCGGGCGATCGACGCCGCGCTCCCCGGGACGGACAGGTCGATTTACGACGGCCTCGTCGATTGCCTCTGACGGCCCGCCGGCGTCGGCCAGCGTGCTCGTCGGCGCGCGCTAGCTAGGGCGCGCGGCAAATCCACACGCCGAAATACGTGGAGGCCCCTGCAGCCGCGCCCGGGTCGAGCTCCGGCGGCGCCAGACCGGCGGGCCAGATCCGAGAAGGCGACGTCTACGCACACGAGCCACATCGACGGCGACATCTCGTCCGTGATCTGGCGTGCGATCGCAGAGGTCTCGATTAGGTTGCGCATCGGGACCGCGCCGGCCGCGACCGGGGCCTCCTTATTGAACGGCAGCTGCATCAGGTACACGTCCTTGCCCCCCGTGGCACCTCCGAGCGTGCCACCTCCGCGCTGGCCGCGATAATCCTGCCGCGCTCGTCGCTCGCGAGCCGCGCGAGCACGACGTTCTTTCGTGAAGTGCCATCCAGACGTAGCTCCGATCGTGGTGGAATCGGAGCGTCGTGAAGTCTGCCCCCGGTCGCGAGCCCCATCCCCTCGACGAGATCGGCCAGCGCGACACCCCGACCAGCGCGACCCCCTGGTCCGTGGACGCGCGGCGGCGAGGGCTGCAGCAGCGGCGTGAATCGAACCCAGGTTACTAATTCCCTACTAATTCCCTGATGGCGTCGGTCTGAATCGAACCCAGGTTACTAATTTCCTATAATTCCATGATGGCGTGAATCGAACCCGGCGTGAATCGAACCCAGGCTACTACTTCCCCGATCGCTTGCACGAGGCGTCCGGAGGCCGCACGGGCGGTCGCGCCGCGCGGCGCTACCGAGCATCTTCACGGCTCGGCTGCGCCGACCTGGAACCGGCGGCGAGTCTTTGACCGCCGCGTCGCACGACATCGCGCCGTTCACTGCCCCGTAGACAGCGCGCCGCGCTCTGGCCGCGATTTGAGGCCGCTTCCTGAGTACTACTCCTGGTGGCCGTCTCTACGACGCGGGGTCGCAGCAGGCACCGTGGAACACACGCATCATGTACGTACCCTCTGGAAAGCGTGCTGCTCGATCGCCGCTCCTCCAGCGACTCAGAGCGATCCGGTACATGCTCCGAAAGGCGCGGAGCCTCGTTAGGGCTGCCTTGCGATCGTGGGGATCGCTCACCGCGACAGCTGGCCGGCGACGGCGGAGCGGCTCCGGTGTGGCCGCCCGCTGCCAAGGTGACATCGTCCGCGCCCCGTCCGCGCCGAGGAACGTGCGTCTGCTAGCGCGGACCTTGGATCGTGCCTGCCGAACGTTGCGCGCAACGAGTACGCGAAGGCGTCGATCGATGGTCTCCGCGTCCAGTTCGCGGAGGACAGGCGGCACGGTGCAGTCGATGCGCGCCCGCTCGGGCAGCCTGGCGCCATGCCGGCGGAAGTAGACCTCAGGCATCGTCGCGACGTGGCGCTGGCCAAGCTTTGTGGTGATCGCTCCGGGCCACTCCTCGGGGGACCGCACGAGGCCGGCGGCGGTCGGGTTGGTGATGACGTACGCGATCTTGTCAAGCACGTCCTCGGCGCTCTCGAGCGCGATGATGCTCGCGTGCTCCGCCGACCAGAAGTTCTCGGTTCGGCCCAGGAAGGCATTCATGCAGCTCGCGACGAGCCGATGGAGGAGCTGCAGGAACTGAGGTAGGCGGGCCTCTGGGTCGGTCAACACAGCGTGCCAGTGGTTGGACATGACGACGAAGGCGTGGAGTTCGATGCCGGCGCGCTCGGCGGCCACCGCGAGGCAGTACAGGAACACCTGGTTCGTCTCCACGGAGGGCCGCAGCATCATCTGCCGCTGGGTGCAGCGCCTCGTCACGAAGTAGGTGGCGCCGGCGATGAGTCTCCGAGGAGCGGACATGTGGCTCCTGCCAGCACAAACCGTACCGTGACATGCACGCAAAATCGTGCGGGAAGTACGATGATCCATCTGCGTAGGGGGGTGGCGGCGCCATGGCGGACGTAGCCCGCCATCCCCGAGGCCGACCCACCCCGCCATCCCCCGAGGCCGACCCAGGTTATTCATTGCGGACCCAGGTTAGTCCCGCGGGCGGCGGACCCAGGTTAGCCCCGCGGGCGGCGGACCCAGGTTAGCCCCGCGGGCGGCGGCGGACCCCGCGGGCGGCGGACCCAGGTTAGTCCCGCGGACCCAGATTAGCCCCGCGGGCGGAGCTCGACGCGCAGCGGCTGCCCCGCGGGCGCGCGCCAGCTCAGGTTCCTGACGGCCCACGGCTCCGAGATGCTCTTCTCGTGACCGCCTCCGGCGCCGCTCAGCCGAACACCGTTCGCGCGGCGCTCGGCGAGCACCGCCGCGCTCAGTACATCAGGTTGCCCTGACCGAGCACGAACGTGATGTTCTGCCCGAACTGGGCCCGCGCGGTCGTCACGCGCGCGACGGCGTTCACGATGCGGTTGCGGCGCTCGACCGCCGAGCTAGCCGCGATCCCCTGGGCGATCTCGGCGCGCGCGAGGTCGAGCTGCTGCGACGCAGCGGGATACAGCGCCATCGGCGCCATCACCTCGATGGCGTCGTCGATCTCGACGCGGGCGAGCTCCATCAGCCTCTGCTGCACGTCGGCGCGCGTGTTCGCGAAGCTGTCGACGAGCACCCGCGCGGCGTCCAGCCGTTGCTTCGCGATGTCGACGTTGAAGGCGGCGTTCAGCGCGCGCAAGAAACGAGCGATGGCGTTCGCGTCGAGCGGCACCAGGTTGAGCGGCGTCCCGAAGCGCTGCTCGAGCTCCTGGGCGGCAGGCGACAAGTTGAAGGGCGTCGAGGCGTAGAACGTGACGGCATCGTTGATGCCCGGATCCGCCCTGTCGTTGATCTGCAGGTTGTTGTGGAAGAAGGGCGGCGTGTCCGCGGCCTCGATCAGAGGCGGCGGGTTGAACGTACCGTTGCCGAACGAATTCGGGAAACCGATACCCGTGCCATCGAAATTGGGCGCTGGCAGGTCTCGCCCCCCGAAGCCGCCGTCCGCGAGGAACTCGCCCCCGAAGCTGCCCCCATTGAGCGACGACCCCCTGTTGCGCGTGCCGGTGTCGAAGTTGCGGTTGTTGCCGGTGTCCTGGAAGTTCGCGCCGGCGTTGTGGTGGCACACGTTGCAGCGGCCGCGGTCCGGGTCCATGAACGCTTGCCGGCCGTCCTCCGCCTCCGCGTCGAACATGCGCACGCTCGCCAGATCGAGCTCGTTCAGCCGACCCAGGCTGAGCTGGAAGGCCAGCGTCACGTCCTCTTCCTCCGGCGTCGGCAAGCGGAAATCGACGCCCGGCTCGCGGGCGAGGCGCTTCGGGAAATGCTGGGTGACCGCGTCCTTGAGGAAGCCGCGCAGCGTGCCGTCGCTCGAGCCGTCCCCGCCCCAGCCCGTCCGCTCCGCGGGCGGATTGGTGGTGCCGTCCCCCGAATCCGCCCGGATGCTGGTGCTCAGCGACAGGACGTGGTTCACCCCGCGCGAGACGAACCGGTGCGTCGGATCGATGAACCCGTCCACGTTCTCGAGGATGGCCGCGTCGTCCAGGAGGTCCGAGGTCTCGAGCTCGGCGAGCTCCGGCACCTCCCTGAAGACGAAGAGCGGGTCATCGGGGTTGGTCTGGTCCAGGGCCCTGATGAACTGCACGTCGAGCGTCGTGTTGTTGGCCACGGGGTGGCAGGTACCGCAGGTGCGGCCGTTGCCCTCGAACGTCTCGTGGAAGAAGACCCCCGCGCCCGCGCAGATGTCCTGCGAAACGAGCCCGGCGACCACGCGCGGATCTTGCGCGCATTGATCGAGCCGATCCGCCAGGGTGAGCGATCGCGAAACTTCGTCGAGGCGCTCCGGCATCTCCTCCCCGGCATCCGAGCACCCCCCGGCGAACAGGGCCGCTCCGACCCCGCACGCCCATAGCAGCCCCATCTTCGAGCTTCCCATCCAGGTATTCTCCGTTACAAGCGCGGCCCCCGACCGCCGCGAATGGTTGCGAGCAGTCGAGCGGCGCGTTCCATCCATCGTTCAGCAGGGTCGCCGCTCGGCCCGAGCCGCCCAGCGGCGCAGCCCGGGCCTCGTGCCCCACTCCCCCGCAGGAAACCGCCGGGGAGACAGCCTTCGCCGCCCAGCGCGCGATGCCGCGCCCAGGGGGCGACCAAGCATTGCTCGGAGCGACCTCAGGCGAGCGATGATGTAGCGGATGACACCCGACGTTCAATGTCCAGCGCGGTCGGGGCTTCGTTTTTAAACATTCTTTACAAAGTCGCCGCGAGGTGACACGCCCGGATCGGGCGATGCGCCGTCGTCGAGCGCCGGCAGGTCGCGCGCGATGCCAAGCTCCGTGTCGCCCGGCCCGCAAACAGCCGCGCTGCTGCCGGGGGTCACGTCAGCGCAGCCGTCTTCCTCGTTCGCGGCCTGATCCACCTCGAAACAACCCCCACAGCTCCCCGCCTGAAGGATCGGGAGGTCGTTGAGGTCGAGGTTGTCGCCGTCCGAGCCGGGAGCGCCGACGACCACGGCCGCCACCCCGACGAGCGTGACCACGCGGGCTCCCCCCGCGCTCGCGGACGACGCCGCAGGCCGGCCATCAGGTGGCCACGGCACTCCGACGGCGAGCGGGCGTGGCGAGCGCATGGCGAGGGCGCGGCATCCACGGGAACGCACGCTCCCGACGCCCGCCCAGGTTGCAAGGCGGCCCACGTCCCTCTATCGTCTAGGTCCTTAGACTTGTGAGGAAATGTGCGCAAAGAGCCGGTTCCGCCTGCATTTTCCGACTTCATCTTGCTCCTCATCTCCGCCGCACCGAAGCTCGGCCTGCCGCTCGACGCGGTCCTGCGGGGTGCGGCGCTTCCGCCGGGGGCCCTCAGCCAGCGCGGCGTGCCGATCCCCTTGAGCGCGGCGCGGTACGTCTGGTCGTCCGCCGAACGGGTGAGCGGCGACCCCTTGCTCGGGCTCCGCATCGCCGAGACGCTCGACGTCGGCACCCTCGACATCCTCGACTACCTGTCGCGGAACAGCGAAAGCTTCGGCGCGGCGCTCTCCCGCTTCATCCGCTTCGCCCCGCTGCTCGCCGACTCCGGCGAGCTGAGCTTGAGCGCGGACGGCGGCCGCGCGCGCTTCCGCCACGTCGCGCCCAACGGCCTCCCCGCCGTGTCGGAGCTCCTCGCCGGCATGACCGTGCTCCGGGCGCGGACGTTCTCCGGCGAGCACGTCCGCCCGCTGGCCGTGCGCTTCCGGCACCCCCGCCGGGGTAGCGCAGGCGCCTACGAACAGATCTTCGACGCGCCGGTCGAGTTCGGCGCCCCCTGCGACGAGCTGGTCTTCCGGCGGGAGCACCTGGAGATTCCGTTCCGCTCCCCCGACCTCCGGCTGTGCGAGATCCTCGAGGAGCTCGCGCAGCTGCGGCTCCAGCAGCAACATCGGGTCGACGCGCCGCCGCCCGCCGCGCCGCCGTCCGGCTTCGTCGACGAGGTCCGCCACGCGCTCCGCGAGTGCATCGCCGAGGGCAACCCGAACATCGACCGGGTGGCCGAGCGCATGGGCGTGAGCGCACGCACGCTCCAGCGGCAGCTGCGGGAGCAGGGCACGTCGCACCGCGCGCTCCTCGCGGAGACGCGCGCCGCGCTCGTGGATCGGTACCTGGCCATCGCCACCCCCTCGCGGCACGCGCTCGCCGCCGAGCTCGGCTACGCGAGCGCCCGCTCCGCGTCCCGCGCGCTGCGGCGCCGGTAGACCCGCCGCGACGCCGGCAAGGCCCGCCGCGGCGCCGGCAAGGCCCGCCGCGGCGCCGGAAGGCCAAGGCCCACCGGCGCCGCGGCCGCGTGGTCACCCGCGGCCGCCCGCGCTGGCGCCGCGGCAGGCCCGCGCCGGGGGCGCGGCGGCGATCACGGATGCCACGCCAGCTGGAGCTGCCGGCTCGACGTCGTGCTCACCTGGTAGACGACGGGGCTCGCCGCGCCCGGGAACGGCGTCGAGAGCTGCATCCCCCAGCTGTTCGCCGCGGGGCTCTGGGCCGCCCCGCCGTTGACGGACACGCTGACGCCGTTCAGCGGCAGGCCGTCCATCGCGGTCACCTGCAGCCACAGGTTCGCCGGCGTCCACCCCGTCGGGTAGTTCGCCGGGTCGATCTGGAAGCACGCCGTGCCGTTCACCGTCGCCGTGGTCGCCGGGCCCGCCTGGCCGAGGCTCTGGCAGGTCACGACCGTCGTGGGATCCTTGTAAACCCCGAACTTGTACTGGCGCGTGAACATCGGGACGGCGGAGTTGCCGGCGTGGTCCGCGAAGACCGTGATCTGGTGGCTCCCCCCCTCGGCGAACTGGCTGAACTTCGTCGAGTAGACGCCATCGTTGGCCGTGGTGTCGCCGTGCGCGGCGAGCCCGTCATCATAGAACGTGAGCGACGTGCCCGCGCCGCTCGGCGCCTCCATCTCGGCGATGACCGCGGCGCCCGTCACGGGGGCGCCCAGGTGGGTCACCGCGGCCTCGACGACCAGCGGCTGCGACCCGACGTTCAGGCCGTTCGTGGTGACCTGGAGCTGGATATCGTCGATCAGCGTCGACACGGCGGAATAGATATAGATGTCCGACGGTGTGTTGTTGACGGCGCAGACATTCCAGAAGCCCTCCTCGTACGACTGCGTGAGGTTCAGCGAAAAGCGCTTGAAGTTGTCGGCCGAGAAGAAGGTCAGGTCGGAGCTCGACGACCCGTAGCTCGCCTCGGTGATGTGGCTAAGGTGCTCCGGGTGCTGCGACGGCGGAATCAGGTACACGTCGGGGGCGGCGCTGCCCTGGAAGATCATCGTGAAATCCACGACCTGAGCGGCCGAGACGTACACCTCAGCGCACGGCGGAGGATCCTGCGGCGAGGTCCCCGGCGCGAGCCGGCTCAGCCCCTGATCGATCATGCCGCCCTCGCGGCAGTCGTTCGCCATGCGGTTGAACGCGCCGAGCAGCTCGAGCTGGTCGATGTCGGAGCTGACGTCGGCGCGCATGAAGAGCCCGGGCGAGGTTCCGTAGTTCGTCGCGATGTCGGCCATCAGCGGCTCGTCCGCCCCCGCCCCGAGCGCGATCGAGTGGACCTCGTCCACGCGAGTGAAGTAATCCGTGAAGAAGTCGCTCGGCGCCGGCGGCGTGTTGTGCTGCCCGTCGGACAGGAGGACGACGCACTCGCGCGGCCCCTTGGTCGGGTTCTCCGCGGTGAGCATGTCGAGCGCCTGCTCGAGGCCCGCCCCGATCGAGGTCGACCCGTCCGCGACGAGCGCGTCCACGGCCGCGTCGTAGCCGGACGCCGGGAGCGGCGTGATCGGGAAAGACTCCGAGGCCGTGTCCGAGTAGCTCGCCAGGCCGATCTGCTCGGTGAACGACTGCGAAGCGGGCACGTTGCTCGAGGCGATCGTGTTCTTGTAGATCTTCGCCGCCTGCTGCGCGAGGGCGAGGTTGGTCCCGTACATGCTGCCGGAGCGGTCGATGATGACCACGTGGTTCGTGTCGAGCGGCGTGACCTGAGCCAGCGCCGTGGACAGCCCCAAGACGCCCGCGAGGACGCCGCCGGTGATGCCTGCGAAAGTTCGAAGTGCGGTTCTCATCGTCGCTATTTCCTCTGAATTCCTCTGAATTCCTCTGCATTCTCGGACACGAACAGGAGCTGAAGAGCGAACGGGAGCGGCGTCACCGGGCCGACGCGTCGGCGCCGTAGAGGGCGTCCGGATGGGCGGGGTGGCGGGCGCCGCCTTGCGGACGGCGGCCCGCCACCCTGCCTATCTGGCCGGACCGGCGACGCCGGCTCTCACGGGTTGCGGTACAGGACCTCGAGCTTCGGACGCCTGTGGGCGGTCGCGTAGTCGCTCGACGTGAACGAGACCTCTCGGTAGCTGTTCGCCTCGCTGTCGAGCCGGATCATGAATCCGTTGTTGCTCGACGACGGGCTGAGCATGTCTCGCACGAGCGCGGTCACGTCGATGTTCTCGTAGTCCTGGCTGCTCGACGTGCTCTGCGGCAGGAGCACCTGGTTCGCCGTCGACACGGCCGGCTGGTTGTTCCACGTCACCGTGTTCTCCTGCCAGGCCGCGGTGATGCGCTGGACCAGGAAGGCGTTGGAGCCGCCGACCGTCAGGTGCCCCGGGGAATACGGGTTGTAGTTCCCCTGGCCGTAGAGGCGCGCGTCGGGGTCCGCGTACAGGCTCAGGCGCGCCCGCTCGATCGTCGCGCCCGCCGGGATGGGCGAGAGATCGAAGCGGAGCAGGCTCCGGTTCCGGTACCAGACGCTGTTCGCCGTCCAGGACCCCGCGGTCAGGTTGACGGTGTTGCCGTAGTTGTTCCCGCTGGCCCCGGTCATGTTGGTGATGTGCGCGTCGACGCCGGCGCTGCCGGGCTGCAGCGTCAGCGTCTGGACCGGGTTCTCGCAAGCCCCGTTGACGGTGAACACCGCCCCCGGCACCGCCGCGCACTGAGACTGGGTCGTCGGGTCGTGGCAGGTCCCGTCGGCCTCGTGGCAAGCGCCGACAGGCTCGCTGCCGCACGCGTCGACCTCGGCGCAGCTGTAGCCGCTGATGAAGTAGCCGCCGGCGCTCGCGCAGCTCTGCCCGGAGCTGATGCCGCCCTGGCCGAGGTCGGTGCAGCCGCCCGACCGGCAGCACGCGCCCTTCGACTCCGGCTTGCAGAGCGCCGAGCAGCCGTCGCCGCTCACGGTGTTGCCGTCGTCGCACTGCTCCGAGGCCTGCTGCACGCCGTCGCCGCAGCACCGCTCGACGGTGACGCCCGTGTTCTCCACGACGGAGCACTCGGCCACCGTGTTCTCCGGCGTCTGGCACGTCCCGCTCACGCAGGTCTGCCCGGGGCCGGTCGTGCAGTCCGCGTCCGTCTGGCACGCGCAGGGGATCGTGTCCTCGTAGTGGTCGTCGAAGCAGGTCTCCACCTCGGCGAGCCACGCCTCGGACGCGGCGGTCCGCTTCACCAGGTTCTCGGCCTCGAGGCCGGCGTCCGGGTCGACGAGGACCTTGGTCAGGTCGAAGTGGGCCGTGCCGGGGTTGACCACCGCGCCGCTGAAGTCGCCGATGGCCAGCTGGATGGACTGGGCCGTGCGCTGCGTGTCCAGGCACCCCCAGTGCTTGAGCAGGTGGCGATGCGACTCCTGGCACGGGAAGGTGAGGCTCCCGCGCGAGCCGGTCTGCGGGCCGACGTACGAGCAGGTCCCGGTCACGAACGTCTGGGTGAGCGCGTCCTGGTCCTGCAGCCAGTCCGTCATGGGCTGGCCGTTGATGCAGAGGTTCTCGGCCGACGAGACCGTCTCGCCCACGTCGAAGCCGAAGTTCACGACGTCCTCCACGCCGCCGACCACGTCATCGGTGGTGGGGGGCAGCGGGTCCGCCGCGTGCAGCGGCATCTCGTCCTTGCACCACGCGAGGAAGTCGGCCGTCGACGCGTTCACCTGCGCATACCGCGTGACCTCGCCGGGCTGGTAGTTGGTGATGTCGCCGAGCGGCGAGGTGTCCCACTGGTAGGTGGCCTCGAGCCCGGGCTGGAACTTGTACTTCGAGACCGAGCCGATATCGAAGGTCCGGCGCCACTTCCACAGCGTGAACTTCTTCCACTTCTTGAACAGCTTCGCCTCGAGGCCCACGTGGATGCCCGCGTTGAGCGCGGCGATGAGCTCGATCTCGGTCAGGCCGTACGTCGCGATCGCGTGGGTCGGGTCATCCCCGTTCTTCATGCCCCAGATCACCTCCTCGGCATAAGGTACGTTCGGGCCGGCCTTCGGCTCGCACGTGCCGCCCGGCGTGCAGACCTCGTTCTGGCCGCAGGCCGTGTTCGCCGTCGAGGGGCTGTAGGTGCAGTGCCGGGCGCACGCCCCGTTCACGCAGGCGCGGCCGGGCTGGTTCGGGCAGGTGCTCTGCGCGGTGCAGACGCAGTCGACGGGCGTCCCGCCGACGGTGCACACCTTCGCCTGGACATCGCACGTCTCGCCGCTCGCGCAATCGGCGTTCGAGGTGCAGCCGCACGCCGACGGGAAGCCCGTCTGGAGCGGGTGGCACCCGGGCCCCTGCCACTCCGTGGCGTCGGCCTTGGTCTCCGACAGGCAGCTGTACGCGTCGAAGTTGCCGGGGCACTCGGCCTCGGTGACGTCGAACACGACGGCGCCGGGGATGCCCGAGTCGCAGTCGCCGCTGATCTTGCGGACCGTCGCAGGGGTCGTGTCGCTCACGTAGATGTCGCCGGTCGGGAGCACGGCCACGCCCGCGGGCAGCTCGAAGATCGCGTCGTCGGCCAGGCCGTCCGTCGCCACGGTGCCGGGAGCGCCGGAGACGGTCGTCACGGCGGAGGTCTCCGGGTCGAAGCGCCGCACGCGACCGGGCTTGTTGCCGTCGACGACGAGCACGTGACCCACGCTGTCGACGGTGAGCCCCTTCGGCGCGGTGAACCGCGCGGCCGAGCCGATACCGTCCGCGGAGCCCGCCGAGCCGCTGGTCCCGGCCACGGTGGTGACCGCCGCCGAAGCGACGTCGAACCGCCGCAGCGTGTTGTTGATCGTGTCGCTGATGTACAGCCTGCCGCGCCCGTCGGCGACGATGTTGGTCGGCTCCGAGAACCGGGCCGCCGAGCCGATGCCGTCGGTGCCCCCGGTCTGGCCCGACGTGCCGGCCACGGTGGTGGCCGCGCCCGACGGGAGCGGGATGCGGATCAGCGTGCGGGCGCCGCTGTCGGTGGCGAACAGGGCGCCATCGTGCACGGCGACGTCCCGCGGCGTCAGAAACACCGTCCGATCCGCGATCGTGGTCACCTGGTTCGTGCTCAGGTTGAGCTTGCGGACCGAGCGAGCGCCGCGATCGGCGATGTAGAGCGAGCCCGCGTCGTACGTGATCCCCGAGATCGTGTTGAACCGCGCGGCGGTCCCGACCCCGTCGACGTTGCCCGCCGCGGCCGAGCCGGCGATCGTCGTCACCTGGCCGGTCTGCAGGTCGATGCGGCGGATGGCGGTCCGATCCGCGACGAAGAGGCGGTTTCCGCCGCGATCGTAGGCGAGGTCGGCGGGCTGGAGGAAGCGGGAGCCGCCGAACGTGCCGTCCGTGATCGACAGCGAGTAGGCCAGACCGTAGGGCGAAGAGACCGCGGGCAGGCAGCACACGCCGTGCTTGGCGCACGCCGAGATCTCGGGCAGCGCGGGGGCGCGCAGGCTGTTCGGGCAGGAGCCGTCGTTCGCGCACTCCTCGCACGACTTGTTCGCGCTCCACTGGGTCGTGAAGCCTTGCTGGAAGATGCTCTTGTACGTCTTCGCGTCCTTGTCCTTCAGGAAGGTCGAGAACAGCGCGTACGAGAGATTCGACGGGCTGCACTGATCCTGCGTGATCCCCGTCCAGTCGTCGAGGCAGGCGCGGCTGCCGTTGATGAAGGTGATGCAGCAGGAGTTCTTCGTGTCGAGCGGGGAGCAGGCGAGATCCAGCGACGACTCGGGGATGTACTTGTTCGAGCAGGACGCCTCATCCTTGTAGGAGAAGACGGGCTTGCACTCGAGGTCCTCGTTCGGGTTGCTGTTCACGAGCGCCTGCTCGAGCGAGGCGTTGAGGTCGACCACGCCGCCGGAGCCCTTCGGCTTGAGATCGACCGAGAAGCCGATGCTGGCCTCCACGCCCACCTTCAGGAGCTTGCCGATCGGCACGCCGAGGAAGAGCTTCGCGCCCACCTCCGGCCTCACCGACACCTGCGTCCCTGCCTCCGCGGTCACGTCCGGCGCCTGGAAGCCGTGCATGTCGCGGTTGAAGTCGAGGTCGGAGATCTTGTGCGACGTGTTCTTGTTGAGCGCCTCCTGCAGGCGCTTGCGCATGAAATACGCCTCGTCGTACCACTTCACCCCTGCGCCGAGCTTGAAGTACGGGATGAGGTACGCGCCGGGGACCGGCGGGAGGGGGATCGGCGTCAGCTCCTTCTCGATCGGCTTCAGCCGCAGGTCGAGGTTGAGCGCCGCGGCGAGGAGCGCGGCCGACTTCCCCTCCCAGTCCTCGATCGCGTCCGCGCCCTCGCGGGGCCAGGTGAGCTGGGCCGGGACGCCGTCGGTCGGCGTGTAGTCGAACGGCATGTACGTGCCGATCAGGAACTCCTGCGGGGAGACGCGGCCGTCGCCGTCGGAGTCGAGCGACGTCATCTGGTCCTCGTCCGCGAGGTAGAAGACGCCGAGCTTCTTCGCGGCGTCGAGGCTGACCCCGCCGCCGGCGAGGTGGCCGAGCTCCTCGATGCCGAGGGGAGCTTCACGGTTGAACCACTTGTAACCGTCAAGCTGCATGTTGAACTCCATCCCTGGCAGGATGCTCAGCGTCTCGCCGAACGCGGTCACGGCGAAGCCGCCGGTGCGCATCTGGGCGCGGCGCTCCTTGCTCAGGGTGTGCGACGTGTAGCGGCCGCCGATGCCCCACCGGTCGCTGTCCGACAGGTTGGCGTAGGCGCCGTGTCCGGCCCACGGGATGCACATGTGCAGGTCGGGCCGCTGGTCCGAGTAGCTGCCGAGGTGGTATCCCTCGGTGTACTGGTCGATGTAGCACTGGATCTTCGACATCACCTCGCTGATGTTGTCGAGCTCTCCGCCGAACTGGCTCAGGAAGTTGGCGAACTGGCCGCCGCCGATCTGGTCGGCGATCTTGTCGAGCCACTTCACCGTGCTGAGCGCCCACTTGGCCTTGCCCGCCTGGGTCTGCTGGATGTCGTTGGAGAGCCACACGAGGACGCCGGTGCTGCACGGGTCCGCCGAGGGCGAGCTCGGGTCGCAGAAGTCGAGGCACTCCTCGTACGTGGTCTTGTCCTGCTGGATGACGTTCAGGCACTGGGAGGACACCTGCTGGCTGCAGACGCACGTGCCCTTGTCCGCGTCCGCGGCCGGCTCCGTCTTGAGGCCGTTGATCGCCTCGGCCGTCTTGTTGACGATCGACGCGAGGAGCTGGATCGACTGGAGGACGTGGAAGTTCGTGGTGATGTTCTGGAGGTCGGCGCCCTTCGGGTTCGGGTTCTCCGGCAGCTTGCCGAGCTGGCTCGGATCGCACGCCTGCACCTGGAACGTGCCTGTGCCGGCGTCCGGGGCCTCTCCCTCGATGACGGGGTCCGGCCGGTCGGGCTGCTGGGACCACGTCGGCCAGTCGTGGATGGTCGTGTCGTTGCAGGCCACGTCGTCCGGCGCGCAGAGCGCCTGTTCCGCCTGACCGACGGGCCCGTCCAGCTCGACCGGATCGTCGGCGCCGGCCGTGCAGGCGGTCGTGAGCGCGCCCAGGCACGCGAGGAGCGGCAAGCGCGCCGCGCGCCATGGGGCGGCGCGCGATTGAGCGACCTGACGTAGCAGTATGGATCTTAGACTCGTCATGAATAAGCCCTCGACGCCGTTGTTGATGGGAGGAGACGAAGCGGATCCGCTCTCGCCCGGCCTGCACGCGCAGACACAGGCGCTCTCCCATTGCGAATGTTTGTGTACTCGGCTGTAAACCGATCGCGAAGGCGACAAATCGCGCCACGCGGCGACAAACCGCGCCACGCGGCGACAAATCGCGCCACCAGCGACAAACCGCGCCAGGCCAGGGGCGGTCGGCACAACCTCCCACGATCTCCGCCTCCCTGAGGCGCTCGCGCATCATCTCGACATCTGGTCCTCCCCCGCTTCGGCGAGGAGGATGACGCCTGTCATGGAGCTCACGCTGGCTTGGCCCCGGCGAATCCATCTAAGATCGGGCCGAGGAGGTTCTTCATGCGCACGCATCGACCCGTCTTGCTCGCGACGCTCCTCTCGGCCGTCGCCGCCTTGATGTCCGCCGTGCCCGGATGCGGGGACGACGAGACGCGGGCGAGCAGCGGAGGGCCGGAGCCGACAGGCGGCGACTTCTTCTCCAGGTATGCGAAGGCCCTCTGCGACCGCACCTTCGCGTGCTGCGACGCGGCGACCCGGGCCGCGCATGACCTGGACGCGAGCTCCGCCGACGCGTGCGCCTCGACGCTCGAAGCGATCCTCGTTGCCGTCACCGGCGGAGGCGAGGTGAACGGCACGTTCGTCCCGGAAAAGGCGGAGGCGTGCCTCGCCGAGGTGGACGCGGCCCCCTGCGCCGAGCTTCAGATCCTGGGCGTGCTCTTGGGGGTGAACGACGGGTTCACGCCGTCCTGCCTCGATGCGTGGGACGGCTCCGTGCCCGAGGGCGGGACGTGCGCCACGGACTGGGACTGCGCCCGGGACCGCTGCGTGCGCAGCACCGACGCGAGCGGGCAGACGACGTCGGCGTGCAGGGCGAGGGCGGCGGTCGGAGAGCCATGCTCCTCGGCGTTCTACTGCGACGAGGCGCTCCGATGCGACCAGCCCTCGCCGTCCGACGAGGGGACGTGCGCGCCACGGCTCGCCGTGGGCGCGTCGTGCAAGGGAACCCTCGACTGCCAGGAGGAGCTTCGCTGCGGCGAGGACGGGACGTGCCAGGCGCGCGAGCCGGCGGGCGGTCCATGCGCGTCGGACGGAGACTGCGCGGCCGGTACGGCGTGCGATGGCGCCACGTGCGCGCCGCTCGGCGCCGCCGGCGCGCCCTGCTCCGCCGATTCGGACTGCGCGTCATCCGCGTGCGCCGCTGCGACGGGCACCTGCGCCGACGTCTGCAAGGGCAGCTGATCGCAGGGCAAGAGGCCGCGGCTACCGCCGCTCGCGAGCGCCTGCTCCCGCCTTCGTTCCGCGCGAGAGCCGCGCCTCGATGCCGTCGAGCACGCAATCGAGGCCCCCGTCGAACACGACGTCGGCCGGCGGGTGCGAGGCGTCCCGGACCACCTTGGCGAGCGTCGGGAAGCGGCCGGTGGCGATCATCCGGTGGATGTACGCGTCCGACGCTCGCTGCCATTCGGCCTGGCTCATGCCGCTCGCGAGCTCGGCGCGCAGCTCGTTGGCCTCGCCGCGGATGGCGCCGATCACATAGGCGTTGACGGTCCCGACGGCCAGCATGACGGCATCGATGTCCTCGAAGCCCGGAGCCCCGCTCAGCGCGGCGAACGAGGCCTCGAGGTGCGCGAGCGCGTTCGGACCGAGATGCGGGCGGCCGCCCAGCAGATCGATGAACCATGCATGCTCCCTGGCGGCCCGCCGGGTGCGGTGGGCGATCGCCCGGAGCGCCTCGCGAAAGCCGCCGGGGATCGGCCCGGCGGACGCCATCTCCCCGTACACCGCGTCCACCATGAGCTCGAGCAGCTCCTCCTTCGTGTCCAGGTAGCCGTAGAGGCGCATCGGACCGGCGTCGAGCGAGGCCCCGACCTTGCGCAGCGACACCGCGGCGAGGCCTTCCGCGTCGGCGAGCGCGATGGCGGCGCGCACGATCCGGTCTCTGCTCAGCGGTCCGGGCGCGGGGCGGGGGACGGGCTCCGGACGCTCCCAGAGGAGGGGGGCGCCGGTCGCTCGCGCTTTCTTCTGCCGTGCGGTCATGCCCCGGTCTTGTTCGCATCGGAGCGCGGTTGACAACAAATCGGGCGCGATACACTGTATCGACATGATACACTGTATCAAAGGACGGTCATCATGCACGTAGAATCGACGTCGGCGCTCGTGGTCGGGGGCAGCTTGGTCGGCCTGTCGGCCGCGGTATTCCTGGCCTGGCGAGGTGTGCGGGCGGTCGTGGTCGAGCGGCACGCGGGCAGCTCGCCGCATCCGCGCGCGATCGGCTACACGCCGAGGACGCTGGAGCTCTACCGCGCGGTCGGGCTGGGCCCGCGCATCCCGCAGGTGCCGCCCACCTTCCGGCTGCGCCGAGCCCGGGTCGAGAGCCTCGCCGGGGCGTGGTTCGAAGAGCTCCCGTGGACGCCCGGGGAGCAGGGGGCGCCCTCGATCGAGCGCTCGCCGTGCGCGGGCGCCGCGCTCGCTCAGGATCGCCTCGAGCCCATGCTCCGGGACAGGGCGGCCGAGCTCGGCGCCGACGTCAGGCTCGAGACCGAGCTGGTCCGCTTCGAGCAGGACGCCGACGGGGTGACCGCGTGGCTGCGCGAGCGCGGCGGGCGAGCGTACGCGATGCGCGCGGACTACCTGGTGGCGGCGGACGGCCACCGCAGCCCGATCCGCGAGGCGCTCGGGATCGGCCGCTCCGGGCGGGGCCACATCCAGACGGTGCGCAGCGTCCTGTTCCGGGCTCCGCTCGAGGAGTACCGCCGGACGGGGGTCACGCAGTTCGCGATCGAGCAGCCGGGGTTCAAGGCATTCCTCACCACCTACGGCGATGGCCGCTGGGTCCTGATGTTCTGGGACGACGAGGAGCGCGACGCGGGCGCGCTGAGGGCGTTGATATCGAGGGCGATCGGCAGGTCGGACCTGGACGTCGAGATCGTCACCACCGGACGATGGGAGATGAGCGGCCTGATCGCGGATCGCTTCGCGTCCGGCAGGGTATTCCTCGCCGGGGACGCCGCGCACACCCTGCCGCCGAGCCGCGGCGGCTATGGCGCGAACACCGGCATCGAGGACGCCCACAACCTCGCGTGGAAGCTGTCCGCGGTCCTGTCGGGCGCGTCGACGAAAGCGCTGCTCGACACCTACGACGCCGAGCGACGCCCGATCGCGTGGCTCCGGCACGACCAGATCTTCGCCCGGGCCGACTACAAGGCATACGCGGGCGGGACCGCCGCGGGCGTGCCGATCATCGACGACGATGCGATGGAGCTCGGTCAGCTGTACCGATCGACCGCGGTGCTCGGCGCGGGCGACGGGCTCCCGCCGGCGATGCGGCCCGAGCAATGGGCGGGTCAGCCGGGCACGCGCGCGCCGCACGCGTGGGTGGCGCGGGGCGACGAGCGGCTGTCCACGCTCGATCTGTTCCAGCGAACCTGGGTGCTGCTCGCCGAGGACGCGCGGTGGGGCCCCGCCGCGGCGCATGCCGTCGAGCGGCTCGGCGTCGCGCTCGAATGCGTTCGGATCGGCGCGGAGGTGCGCCCGGTCGAGGAGGGAGCGTTCCGGAGGGCGTTCGGCCTCGGGGCCGGGGGCGCGTCGCTGGTGCGCCCGGACGGCTACGTGGCGTGGCGCTCGATCGACCTGCCGGCGGATCCGCGCGGCGCGCTCGCCGATGCGCTCGCGCAGGTGTCGTCCGCCGCGCGCCGCCCCGAGCGCGTCGCCCCGTAGGGCCGATGCGAGCTCAGCGGCTCGGCGACGCGAGGTTCCCCGGCGATCGTCCCGGAGCCGGCCGCGAGGGGGCCGAGCAAGGGCTATGATGCCGGAACATCATGAAGATCGCCGTCTACGGTCTCGGAGCCATCGGCGGGCTGCTCGGCGCCCGGCTGGCCACGGCCGGCTGCGAGGTCAGCGCCGTCGCGCGCGGAGAGAACCTCGCCGCCGTGCAGCGACGCGGCTTGCTGCTGCAAATCCAGGAAGAGATCACCAGCGTGCCGATCCGCGCCGCGCCGGATCCGGCCGCGCTCGGCGCGCAGGACGTCGTGATCATCGCGGTCAAGGCCACCGCGCTGACCGACGTCGCCGCGCGCATCGCGCCGCTGCTGCGCCCGGACACGATGGTCGTCCCCGCGATGAACGGCGTGCCGTGGTGGTTCTTCGCGCCCGAGAACGTGCCGTATGCCGGCGCCCGGCTCCGGTCGCTCGACCCGGGCGGCGTCCTGCCGCGCGCCATCCCGCTCCGCCAGGTGCTCGGCTGCGTCGTGCATCTCTCGGGCTCCAGCCCGGAGCCGGGGCTCGTGCGCGTGGGCCTCGGCAATCGCCTGCTGCTCGGCGAGCCGGCCGGCGGAGGCTCGGGCCGGGTGGACGCGCTCGTCGCGCTGCTGCGGCGCGCCGGCTTCGACGCCGAGGCGAGCGCCGATATCCGGACGGACATCTGGTACAAGCTGTGGGGCAACATGACGATGAACCCGGTGTCGGTGCTCACCGGCGCGACGTGCGACCGGATCCTCGATGATCCGCTGGTCCGCGGCTTCTGCCTCAAGGCGATGGAGGAAGCGGCGGCGATCGGTGCGAGGATCGGTTGCCCGATCGCGCAGAGCGGAGAAGACCGGATGGAGGTCACGCGCAAGCTCGGCGCGTTCAAGACATCGATGCTGCAGGACGCGGAGGCCGGCAAGCCGCTGGAGATCGACGCGCTGGTGACCGTGGTGCATGAAATCGGCAAGCTGACCGGCGTGCCCACGCCGACCATCGACGGCTTGCTCGGGCTGGCGCGGCTGTGCGGCCGCACGCGCGGCCTGGTCGCCGGATGATCCTCGAGCGAAACCCGCTCGTCCCCGGCTCGCCGGGCAGTGCTAAAAATTGAACATGAAGGCGGGAAGGCGGGAAGGCGGGAAGAAAAAGATCGATGATCTTCCCGCCTTCATGTGAACTCTCCCCGGGCAAATTTGAGCACGACCGCTCGCCCCCGGGCTACCCGAGCAGCGCGCGGCGGCACGGCTCGACCACCTCGGCGAGCGCCTGCCGCCGCAGCGCGCCCATCATCTCACGCGACAGCAGGCCGTGCTCGGGGGCGACGGCGCCGGGCGCGACGTCCGGATCGGCGCTCATCCCCGCGACCGCGCGCTCGAAGGCGCTCGCCGCCACCGCCCGCAGATCGTCGCCCGCGCCGCGCAGCAGCCAGGCGAGCGCGCGCCATCCCAGCTCCGCGTGACGCCCCTCGTCCTCCGCGATGCGCTCGTACGTCCCGGCGAGCGCCGGATCGCGCACGAGCCCGGCGAGCGCGCGCGCCTCGGCGGCGCCGACCGTCTCGCCGACGCACGCCTCCTCGACCAGCGCCGCCACGATCGCCGCGGCCGAGGTGGCCGGGGCGACGCCGGTCACGTCGAGCGGCCCCGGGCCGAGCGCGGCGCCGGCGTACGCGCTCGCGAGCGTGTACGCGGCGCGCGCGTGGGCGACCTCGTCCATCGCCGCCTGCTGCGCGCCGGCGAGCAGGGCCGGCGGCGCGCCGAGCGCGAGCAGCTCCAGCGAGAACCGCGCGAAGCTCGCGATCGACGCGTGCTCGAGCGCGGCGACGTCGCGCCAGTGCGCGGCGAGCGCGGCGCGCACGTCGCCGCGAAGCCCCGCGGTCTCCGGGGTGAGCGAGGCAGAGGTCCAGTCGGAGCGCGCCGCGCCGCGGGCGGTGCGCGCTCGGCCCTCGACGGCCAGCGGCCGGCCGATGGCGCAGCTCGGCGGCCGGCACGCCCACTCGCCCTCGCCGTCAGGCGCGACGCACTGCTCGTCTCCGGCCCTGCAGTCGGCCGCGGCGCGGCACGCATCGCCGGGGGCGCGGCAGGCGAGATCCAGCTCAACGCCGCACCCGTCGTCGTACAAGGAGACGCCGCACTCGCCGCTCGCGCAATCGGCGTTCGTGCGGCAGCCCGCGGAAACGCACGTCGGAAACGGAGAGCCGCTCGGCAAGACGCCGGGGCACACGCAGGCCTCACCGGGGTTGCAGTCCTGATCCATGGCGCAGGGATACACGCAACCGCAGTGCCACACCGGGCCGTCGAAATTGTCGACACGATACGAGCCGCACTTCCCGCCGGGCTTCTGCGTGCAGTCAGCGTCGGTCTTGCACGAGATCTCGTCCTCGACGCCCTGGCACGCCGGCAACGAGCCCTCACAGGCGACGGCCTCGACGCGGTGAATCGTGCCGTCAGGGCACCTGGCGTAGCCGCTGTGCGCCCCGTCCGGCCGGAGCAGCGGCACCGCGCCGTCGCACACGAAGGCGGCGTCCGCCGCGCCGGTCGAGCCGGTCGCGTTGCCGCCTTCGCCGCCGCTGCTCGCGGGGTCCACCGCGACGTGGCCGCCGCATGCGGACGCCGTGAGGCCCAGGGCGGCCCAGATCGAGGCGCGCAGCGGCGCGAACGCGGGGACGAGAAAGCCGCGATGCATCGAGCTTGCTTTGAGCATGATTGACCTTCGTGTGCGGGTTCGCTGGGGGCCGCGGACGACTCAGGATCGCGCACTTCCCGGCGCTGGTCGGCGCAAATCACGCCCGAAAAGTGCTCCGGGAAGCGCTTTGGGAGTCCGGCCCCCGATGTGTCGTCATGCGCTGCGGCAGGAGACGATGATCCGCGGGGTCCCCCGGGCTACGAGCCGTGCGCGGAGGCGAGCTTTGCGAGCGTCGCTCCGTCGGCCTCTCCCGTCACCGGCAGGCCGTGGTCGCTCTGGAAGTCTTCAAGGGCGATCCGAAGGAGGCCCTCCTCCCGGCCCTGCTCTTCGCTCTCCAGATAACCGAGGCTCACGAGCCGCACCAGCGGCCCTTCCGCCGCATCGAGGGGCGGAAGATGGCCGAGCGAGAGCGCCATCTCTTCCTGGTCCTCGCCGTCGCCCAGGAGGAGCCGTCCGCTCGCCGCGGCGGGTGAGATCGGCACGACGATGAAGCCGTCGCCGTCCGTCTCGCCCTCGAACGTCGCGCCGTCGATCTCGAGCACGTAAGGGACGCCGGCGCGCGGCTCGGATTTCGCGTCCAGGAACCGGAGTCGCAGTTCTTCAGGCACGCCGCGGCGGCGGAAGGTGTGACGAGCGCCCGTGGGCCGCTCTTCGATCTTCAAACGCTTGTCGGGGATGAAGACGACATCTTCGGTCGGCGAGAGGGCGCTGGGGTTCGAGCGCCTCTCGCGGAGGGCCGCGTTCTCTGGCAGGTTCCAGAGCGTGTCGGGATAGAACCCATAACGAAAAGCGATGCTCGAGAGACACTCTCCTCGCCTCACGACGTGCTTGAAACCCATCACGAATTCTCCTTGTCGTCCGAGCCCGTCTCCTCCTCGCCTCCCGAGACCACCTTCGACTTGTCGCGCAATCCGAGGAGCTGCGCCTGGAACTCACCGACCTCGATGTATGGAATCGGCTCGAAGCGGCTCTCCTCGTCCCTCGGCGTGATCGAGCCGTACGTCTCGTCCTCGTCCTCCAGATCGAGATCGCCGAGGACGTAGTTGAGGAGGTGCAGGTAGCGATTGGCCTTATGGACGCGGTTGCAAAGGGCCATGCCGTCGCCGACGAGCTTCTCGAAGCCTTCAGGCTGCCCCGCCACCCAGCAGTCGAGGAGGTACCCGCGGGCTCTTCGATCCCACGAGTCTTTGGACGCCGGGCCCCTGTCGATCCACCCCTGGCCCACCTTGCGGAGATCGTCGTCCGACAGCCTCTCTTCTTCGAGCTCCATGCTCGTCGGGCCGACGTTCTTCGCCTTCTTCTTGTTCTTCTTCTCCGCTTTCACGGGAGCGGGGCCGAGCTCGAGCACGGCCCTCAGCCCCGCGTCGATGGGATCGGCCTTCAATCGAGCGATCATGAAGTCCCTGAGCCGCTCGTCGGTCGGACGTCGGACGTCGTGACAGTACGAGAGCCACCGCAGCAGGGACTCGCTGGTCAACCCCTGGGACTCCTTGGCGAACGCTTCATAGTCCGCTTCCGGCACCTTGGGCGCGAGATCCGACAGATCGGGATCGTTGAGCACGCACGAGAGGAGGACACAGAAGCTCTTGAGGCATGCGGTCCAGTCGTCGCTCATCGCTTGGCGCTGTTTAGCGAGCTCGCAGAGGTCGGCCAGCGACTCGCTGATCCCTCGAACGGCGTCCCGCCGCATGCACGCCACATTGTCGCAGGCTTCCTCGATCTTCGACCTGAAGCCCCTCGGCAATTTTTGGATCTCGAACCGGCGCCAGGCTTGGGGTCGCTCCCCTGTGCTGAGGAGGGCGCCAACCGGGCAATGATCGCTGATGTCCGACCACCAGTTCAACGCGCGATGGTCGAAGTCGAGCGGCAAGAGGCCGCCGCCCTGGGCGACGATCCCCGCCTGCCGGAAGACGAACGTCTTCGAGTGCGCGAAGAAGTCCGCGCGCTTGTTGAGGACGACGACCGTCCGCTCTCCCGATTTCCCGTCCTCCTGCTTCGCGACGATCATCCGGGTCGTGCGGTCCTGGATATTCTGGGCGTTTCCCTTCAAACGCGTTTGATTCGTCGCGGAGACCGAGATCGCGAGGTCGAGGTTCGCGTTGGTCAGATGGGACTCGAAGAGCTGGCTCTTGCAATGATTCAGCTTGGTCGACTTGACCACCGTCGATTCGGGGTCGAGGTAGTAGTCGCCGGCGAGCACCCAGTGCCCGCCTGCCTTGCCGACGTAGGCGAACATCCCTTCGAGCTGCTCGTACTCTCCCTGTCGCTTGAGCCCGTGTCCGGCGGGCGTCGTGTGGACGACGCCGACGGAGACCTTTTCGCCCCGCGGATCGAGGAGCTCCAGGTCGTGTACGACGACGGGCCGGCAGTAGGCTGGCCAGAAGCGCGTTTGCAGATAGGCGACGAGCTGCCCTTCGGGGTGGGCGTCGAGCTGCCGGCACGCCTTCTCATAGTTCTTGAACTGGCGAACGAGCTTCTTGTCCGGCTTGGCCGTGTTGCTCGTCTTCTCATAATCGGCGATCACCTGCTTCAGGTCGTCCGCGGGCTTCATCTGCACGAGCAGCAATTGGACCTCGGGGTGCTGGTCGAGCGTGAAGACCCATTTTCGGACCCAGGGCGCTCCTCTGGAGCGAGCGGTGCTCTTGATGGAGCGGACGTAGGTGCCGGCGTTGGTCCGTACGGGCGATCCTCCGTTCTTGTTGAGCTGCTCGTTCAGCTCCTCCAGCAGCGCCACGGGCAGGTAGACGGAGCCGTCCTTCGACGGTTTTTTCAGCGGGAGCCTCTCCACGATGGGCGGGGCCTTCTCGGCTGGGAGCTCGCACAGCTTGAGGGCACAGGGTTTCTTTGCCCAGTAGTGGACCCCGGGCGCGAGGCGATTGCCGTCGTAGGACGCCCAGGCGTCGCCCTCGCGAGCCTTCCTGAACATGCGGGATCGCACGACGACGGGGTAGTACTCCGGCTGGCCGAGCCGCACGCTCTTCCAGGTCTTGAACCACCCCATGTCCACTTCCACTTCGCGGAGCTTCACGCCCTCGCCCTCGCCCGTCACTCGGACCTTGAGCGCCGTCCCCCAGATGGACCATGTCTCCTCTCTCACGGAGCCGGGATCGTAGGCCTCGGGGGCGTCCTCTTCGGGGGAGCCGTCGTCGTCTTCGCCCTCGTTGTCCGTCTCGTCGTCCTCGCCCTTCGTGCGCCTCTCGTCCTCCTCCTCCTCGTCGACCTCGATCTCGGGGCCGACCGCGGAGAACGATCGCATGAGCGGGCCGAAGCGGCACTCGAGGCCGCTCTCCTTGAGCGTGGCCACGAACGTGTCTTTCTCGAGCACGTCTCTTCCGGCGAGGTTCACCTCCTGGAGGGCCAGGACGTCGATCCAGAGATGGCGCATGAAGATCCAGGCGATGGTGCTGGTCTTCTCCTCCGCCTGATTGATGTGGTTGAGGTTCCACGTCGCCACGCCGAGGCTGAGGGGAGGGAGCTTTCGCGTGTTGTCGGACAGCTTCTTCGGGTGCCCTTTACCCGCCTTGGCGACCTTGAGCAGTTTGGGATCCGGTTTGAATCTCTTGTTCGGATCGAAGGTCGCCCCCTCTCCCTCCTTGACGCGCGCCCTCTTGGTCTTGCTGGAGGGCGGGTCCTTCTCGGTCGGGATCTCCGTGCTCGTCGAATCGAACTTGACCGACCAGGAGCTCCAATCGAGCCACTGCTCCTGCACGTTCGGCACCTGCGGGTACAGCCACGGAGATCCGAAGTCGAACCCGACGAGGCGTTCACTCTCGTGCATGTGCCGCTCGTGCGCGTTCCGCGCGCAGCCCGGGTTGGTGCAGGCGAAGCAACGACGGCATTGGGTCCGCCCCTGGCAAGAGAAGCATCCGTAGAACGTGGTGAGGGTCTTGCACTTGGGGCACAGCGGCTCGTCGATGACGTTCATGGCAATCCTATCGCTCCGATGTTGCTCACGATGGGTTCACGGGATCACAGAACGCGGACGCGATCGCAGGACCGCGCTTCTCTCGACCGAGGCTGGCCGTTGCGAAACCTCCTGACAGATACTGGCGTTTTGGACGTTGCCCCCTGCTGGCGCGCTCAGGCCTGCTTGCTCCCCTCCTCCACCGCCTTTCGGATCCCCCGCAGCATCTCCAGCACGGCGTCCGCACCGCCCCACGGGTACGCCATCCGCAGGGTCCCCTCGAGCAGCGCGTCGAGCGACGCGCCGTCGGCTCCGGCCGGCCCGGCGCCCGCCTGCGCCCCGGCCGAATGGGCGAGCTTGGAGACGAGCGACGGGATCCGCTCGATGCCGAGGAGATCCCACGGGTGCGGGAGGCCGCGCTCCAGGCACCAGGCGTCGTACTGCTTGGCCAGCGCGAACTCGGGCAGCTCCCAGTGCTCCATGTCCCAGATCGCGCAGTAATCGCCGGCCGGGGTGGAGCGGTAGAAGACCTCCGATCGCATGTGGCGCGCCGCCTGGGGCGCGGCGCCTGGGTAGCCCCCGCCCGGCGCCGGCGCGGGCGCGCCGGCGGGGACGCTCGAGGCCGCCGGCGCCCCGGCGGGCGCGCCCGCCGGCGCCCCGGCGGGCGCGCCCGGCGTGGCCGCGGCCCCCGTCGCGGGCGCCTTCACGAGCCGCAGGTGGTCGAGGATCGCGTTGACCGCGTGGCGCCCGGACTCGTTCGCCGCCTCCATGGTCGACATGCGGGTGAAGGTCTTCAGGTACACACCGGCGAAGACCAGCTTGCCCCAGTGCACGAGATAGCCGCCGTGGGGAGCCTGCCACAGCGCCGCGTCCGGCGCCTTCGCCGGCGGCGTGCTCACCACCCGCGGGGTCGGATCCCACGGCGGCGGGCCGGGGCGGCTCTGGAAATCGGCCTTGATCGGCACGAGGTACGGGACCCGGGCGCGCGTGAACACGCCGCGATCGTCGAACTCGAGGTACTCGTCGAGGTAAAACCAGGTCGGCGCCGGAGGATCGTAGATCGGCGCCTCGGCCGCGCCCGCCGGGCGCATCTCGGCCACGATCTGCGCGAAGACCTGCTCGGCGATCTCCACCGGGCCGCACTCGGCCGCGGTCCTCCCGGCCGCCGCCCCCTCCCGCGCCCGGGTGTTCCAGTCGCAGAGGTCGATGCTGAGCAGCGAGACGAACCCGTCGCGCTCGAGCGTGGGGCGCCGCCGCCAGAACTGCGCGCTGTTGATCGAGGTCAATCCCCAGGGCGCCTGGCTGTAATAGACATATCCATTGTTGATCTTCAGCTCCTGGGTGAAGAAGAACTGGAGACCCGACATCGTCTGGAAGCGATCCCAGGCCGTCACGCCGAACGCGTGCCCCGCGCCGGCCGCCGGCCGCGGCGCCCCCTCGCCCTCCTCGGGCGGCGCCGGCCGGACCTTCGTGGTGAAGCCGCCGAGATCCCTCGGCACGCCCGCGGCGACCCCGGCCCGGCGCAGCGGCTCGGTGACCGCCTCCGCCGAGCACGCGTCGGTGGCGACCACGTGGTAATCGGCGCTCCGGAGGGCCTCGGCGAGCTCCCGCTCCCGCGGCGTGAGGTCGTCCCCCGCGGGCCGCTCCCCGGTGGCGAGGCGGATCAGGAAGCCGTGGGGCACGATCTCGCCGCCCTCGAGCTCGAGGCGCTCCAGCCCGCCGAGGATGAACTGCACCCCGAGGCGGCGCTCCAGGTAGGCCCTCCAGGGCTCGAGCCACGCCTCGGTGGTCGGGCCGCTCAGCGTGCCGTCGACCTTGGGCAGCGTCCGGACCCAGTTGTAAAAGAGCTGCACGTACGTGTTCCCGCACGTCCGCGCGTCGCCCCACACCGCGTCGAACGAGGCGAGGACGCGCGATTGCGTCTTGGCGTCCCGCTCGAACCGCTCGCTGTAATGGTAGAGCCGGGCGCCGGTCGCGGGATCGTACCCCTCGAGGTACTCCCACCACGAGATGCGCTCCATCTCCAGCGCACGGCGCCCGGCGGAGGTGCACATGTACCGCAGGACGCGCAGCATGAGCTGCGTGAGATCCGCCGCCGTGTAGCCCATGGTGCGGAGCGCCGCGAGGCGCTCGGCGCGCTCGTGATCCGAGCCGGGCGGCGAGCGCGGCATGATGAGCGGGCTGAGCCCGCCGCTGACGATGCCCTGGTTCGGGGTGGGCACCACGTTGTCGTAAACGGTCCTGCCGCTCTCGTTGCCGTCCTCGTCGAGGAGCGGGATCCGGCGCATCGTGTCGAAGACGTGGTTGTAATACGAGGGGAAGAAGCGAAAGCCGTGCTCGCCAGGGAGCACCGTGAAGCACACCTCGACGACGGCCCAGCGGTTGTGGTCCGGCGCCTCGCCGTCCGAGCGCCGCGGCGCCCGCTCGCCCTGCCTGCTGGCCGCGATCGTGCACGCGGCGCCGCCCGCGGCGGCGGCGATCAGCGCGCGCGCCGCCTCGGCCCGCTCGACGCAGAGCTCGCGGTGCTCCTCGGGGTTGGTCAGCGGCCGCGAGCCGGGGCCGGGCGGCGGCGCGTCGTCGTGGGCGTCGGCGTAGCCGGTGATCTCCAGCCGGAAATCGACGTCCTTGCCGCGGAGGTAGGCGAGCAGCGCGCGCACGCGCGCCTCGACGTCGGCGCGCGTCTCGCCGCCGGGCGCGTCGTGGCTCCCGCGCGCGAACGGGACGTGGATCGGGACGAGGCGCAGGTCGCGCGCCTCGGCGACGGCGCTCATCCCGTCGACGTCGCTGCGGCAGAACCGCGCCGACCAGGGCCCCTCGGCCCCGCCCGGCCGCGCCTGCCGGCCGATCGCGTACTGCGTCCGCGCCACGCCGCCCATGGCGATCCGGCGCCGGCCGTGCCGATCGAGGCAGGTGTCCTGCTCGACGACGCGCACCACGAAGCCCCGCTCCGCGAGCTCGTGCGCGACCGTCAGCCCGGCGATCCCGGCGCCGAAGACGTTCACGGTGGGCCGCCGGCCCGCGTCGCTCCCGCCGCCCATCAGAACGCCGCCTTTCCGCCGCCGTGGAGGTACGCGCCGGGCTCGTCCGCGAGCGCGCCGGCGCCGCGACCCGGCCCGACGCGGAGCTCGACGCGGCCCCGCTTGGTGGACGCGCACTCGAGCAGGAACTGGCTGTCGGGGACGTCGGGCGTGGGCGTCAGGCACAGGGAGTGGACGCGCCAGACGGCCTCGATCTCGGCGGCGGCCGGGCCGCCGCGCAGCGAGCCGAGGAGCCGGGCGATCGAGAGCCCCTCGGCCTCCATCGAGAGCCACGCCGAGCGGTAGAGGAGCTCCCCGTCCGACCTGCGCCGGAGGAGCAGCCGAGCGCGCCCGCGCGGGCGCAGATCGGCGCGCACGCCGCCGAGGTCGGGGAGGAGCCCGACGCCGCAGAAGCGGAGCGACTCGGTCTCGGTCTCGAGCGGGTCGGGGAAGCGCGTCCACAGCGCCCCCTCGACGAGCGCCTCGGGCTCGGCGGGATCGTCCTGCCGCACCTCGTCGAGGCCGGGGGTGCCCCAGAGCTGCAGCGCGCGCTGCTCGCCGTCCTCGTGCTTGCGGAGGACCAGCGCGACGCGCCCCGCGCCGGCCGCCGAGCCCGCCCAGAAGAGGCAGGCGCCCGGCGCGACGCGATCCCAGAGGGCGCCGCCCCACTCCCGGAAGGGGCGGAGCAGCTCCGGCGCGTCGGCCGGCGCGATGGCCTCGCCGAGCTCCCGGCAGCGCTCGAGGCCCACGAGGCCGCGCCCGATGTCGCCGTGCCTGCCGCCGTCCCAGCCGCCCACGCACAGGGCCGCCGTCACCGCGTCCTCGGACAGCGCCGCGAGCGGCACGCGGCCCTCGATGAACAGCGCCCGGGCGATCGCCGGCCGCCCCTCGGCGTAGACGCGCGCAGGGTCCGCGATCGGGACGCCCGTCAGGTGCTCGGCGACGGCGCGCGCCCACGCCTCGCCCGCGGACGCGTCGAAGCGGCGGTAGGCGCCGTGCTCGAAGGCGCGGGCGAGGCGGCCGCCGTCCCGCGCCCGGTCGAGGAGGAGGCCGGCGATCGCCTGGGGGTCGTCCGGCGCGCCGCCCTCGTCCGGGAAGAGATCCGGATCGTTGAGCGCGCGGCGGAGCCTGGGCGGCTCGAGGTCGGCCGCGAAGCTGGCCGCCCTCGCCTTCACGCCGTCGCTCCGGAAGGCGCCGAGCGCCCGCTCCAGCGCGGGAGGAGCGGGCGTTTCCGGGCGCGGCGCGGGCGCGGCCTCCGGCGCGCGCCCTTCGCCGCCGTCGAAGAGGTGCACGGGCGCCTGCACGGGCCTACGGCGCGGATCGGTGTGTCGCTGCTGCATGGGTCCTTCCTTCCGGTGAGAGATCGAGCCCCGACGCCACGGCCGCCGCGAGCGCCCGCGGCCGCGCCACCCCCTGCGCCGCCATCCACGCCTCGGCGCGCCGGATCTGCGCGGCCCCGGCGCTGCCCCCCGCGAGCTGCCCCAGCGCGAGCCGCGCCGCCTCGCGGTGCAGCGCCATCTCCAGCCGATCGAACCCCGCGATCGCGGCCTCGAGCGCGCGCGCCGCCTCGCCGGCGCGCCGCTCGACGCGCGCGATCCCGGCGCGGAGCAGCTGCCCGATCGGCGCGCCGGCCGCGAGCGGATCCCGCTCGATGCGGCGGATCTGCGCGCGCGCGTCGTCGAGCAGCGCCCGCTCGGTCCACCCCGCGCGCCGCGCGCGCGGGCGCGTGGCCGCCGCCGCGAGCGCGGCGCGCGCCCGCGTCCAGCGCAGCTCGAGGCCCGTCCCGCGCAGCGGCAGCAGGAACGACGCTTCCAGGCGAGGCCAGTGATCGAGCACCGCCGCCCACGCCGCCCAGGGGTCGCCCCGGTAGAGCGCCGCGTAGCCCGACGCGATCATGGCGGCGTACTCCTGGCGCCGGTAGCCGTGCTCGGGCCAGCGGCGCGACCGCGACGCCTGGCGGCCGAGCGCCGCCGCCGCGCTCGCCTGCGCCTCGTCGCCGCGGTCGGCGGCGAGCCACGCGAGCATCGGCTCGCCCACGTGCGCCTCGCAGAGCGCGTGCACGTCGCCGCGGCGGCGCGCGTCGCCCGCGAGCTCCGACAGGCGCGGGAGCAGCTCGCGCAGCTCGCCGAGCCAGGCCAGGGCGAAGTGGTGGAAGATCGCCACGGTGACGCGCTCCCAGGCCGTGCCGGGGCAGCGCTCGCGGAAGAGCGTGTCCGCGCGCCGGCACGCCTCCGCCGTCCTCCGCCACTCCCCGCGGGTGAACGCCACGTTGACGAGGGCCAGCTCGCGCCACGCCGCGTCGTACGGGTCCCCCGTGCGGACCGCGAGCGCGCTCACCTGCTCGAGCAGCGCCTCGACGCTGCGGTCGAGCAGGGCGCCGCCGAGGTGCGCCTCCATCGAGGCCTCGTAGGCGAGCGCGCGGCAGACGGTGGAGGCGTCGCCGACCTTCAGCACCCGCCGGAGGTGCAGCATCCGGAAGGCGTCGGCGAGGTGGGGGCTCAGCATCGACATGCTGGTGGAGGCGGTCCACAGCGCGTCGAGCCGCGGGCGCTCCGCGGCCGGCAGCGCCGCGGGGAAGGCCCGCCGCCGCGCGTCGGAGCGCCCGAGCAAGAAGGCGAGGCGCCGCCACGACGCGGCGGCGAGCGCGCCGGCGAACGATCCGGGAATCGGCACGCGGAGCGCCTCGAGCGTGCTCCTCATCTCGCGCCACCCCGCGTCGATGAACCCCGCCTTGAGGTGCTGCTCGGCCGCGCGCCGCCGCAGCGCCACCGCCCGCTCCGCGGCGGGCGGGCCGCCGACGTGCGCGGCGGCCTCGAGGTAGCGCTCCGCCGCCTCGGGCGCGCGGCCCAGGTTCACGAGCGCGTCGCCGAGCTTCTCGAGGATGCCCGCGCGCCCGGCCGCGTCGCCCGAGAGCGCGAGCCCCCTCTCGTAGAGGACGGCGGCGTGCTCGAAGGCGAGCGCGGCGGCCGCGCGGTCGGCGGCGCGGAGCGCGTGCTCCCCTGCCCTCCGGGGCTCGCCCGCGCCCTCCCAGTGGTACGCGAGCGCCTCGTGGTCGCGCGCCCCCTGCGCCTCGAGCGCCTCCGCGATGGCGCGGTGCCTGCCGGCGCGCTGCTCGGCCGGCAGGGCCGCGAGCAGGGCCTCGCGGATCCGGTCGTGGTAGATCGCCACGCCGCTCGCGCCGTCGCCCGCGATCTCGCGCAGGAGGTTCGCGTCGCGGAGCCGGGCGACGAGGGGCCGCTGCCGCTCGTCGAGCCCCGCGGCCGCGAGCGCGACGCCGCGCTCGAGCGGCTTGCCCGCGACGGCGGCGATCTCGAGGAGGCGCTGCGGCCCGGGGTCGAGCGCGCGGACGCGCGCCATCACGAGCGCCGCCACGTCGAGGGGCGCGCGCTCGTCCCCGGCGCCGCCCTCGGCGGCGCGCGCGCCGAGGTAGCGCGCCATCTCGGCCGCGATGAACGGGTTGCCCTCGGCCTGCGCGACGACGGCGTCGATCTGCCCCGCGCGCCGGGCGCCGTCCGCGCCGAGCATCGCCCGCGCGAGCGCCGCGACGTCGTCCACGGCGAGCGCGCCGAGCTCGATCGTGCGCGCCGCCCCGCCGCCGCCGTCCGCGCCCTCGAGCAGGTGCCGCAGGAGCGGGCTCCGCTGCCGCTCGTCGCTGCGGTACGTGAGCAGGAGCAGGAGCGGCGGCGCCGGCGCGCGGGTGAGCTCGTCGAGCAGCGGCGCCGAGTCGACGTCGCCCCACTGCACGTCGTCGAGCCACAGCACGACGAGGCGCGTCGCCGCGAGGCGGCCCATGAGGTCGCGCAGGGCCGCGGCGCCCTGCTGCTGGAGGGCGATCGGGTCGGGCTGGGCGGCGGGCTCGGGGCCGGAGAGGAGCGCGGGGAACTGCGCGAGCACGGGGAAGAGCTGGGTCAGCGCGCGGGCCCCCGCGGGCACGAGGGCCGAGAGCGCCTCGGCGGACAGCGTCTCGAGGTGGGCGGCGAGGCCGTCGATCGCCGCGTCGAGCGCCTTGTACGGCAGGCTCTCCGCCGGGTGGCAGCGCCCCTGCAGCACGAGGAGGTCGCCCGCGCGCCGCTGGGCCTCGAGGAGCTCGCGCACCAGCGTCGATTTGCCGATCCCCGAGGGGCCGTGGACGTGCACCGTGATCTGCCGCCGCGCTCCGGCGACCTCGTCGAGCGCCCGCGCGATCGCCGCCATCTCGGCGGCCCGCCCGACGAACGGCGGCCCCGGCGCCGCCTCCGCGGCGCCAGCGGCCGCGGCGCCGCCCTGCCCCGGCGCGAGCACGGCGAGGCACGCCTCCGCGCCCGGGCGCCGATCGGGATCCAGGGCGAGGAGGGCCATCGCGAGCTCGAGGAGGTCCTCGGGCGCGTCGGGGGCGAGGGCGAGCGCGGGCTTCGGCACGTACTGGACCTTCTGGTAGAGGATCATGTCCATCGTCCCGCGGAACGGGAGCACGCCGGTGAGCGCCTCGTAGAGGATGACCCCGACCGCGTAGAGGTCCGCCGCCCGCGTGATCGCGCCGTGGCGGACCTGCTCGGGCGCCATGTACGCCGGGGTGCCGGCGATCTCGCCCGGCGGACGCTCGCTCGCGCCGCGGAACGCCGTGACCAGCCCGAAGTCGAGCAGCGTGATCCGATCGCCCGCGGAGACGAGGACGTTCGCGGGCTTGACGTCGCGGTGGACGCGGCCGGACGCGTGCAGGGCGTGCAGCCCCCGGACGAGCCCTGCGAGCCCCTGGCGCAGGCGCGCCCAGGCCTGCTCGGGGACGGGCGCCTGCGCGCCGCGCACTTCGTCGAGCGCGCCGGGCGCGGGCGGCGCGCCCGCCGCGCTCGGCACGCTGGACGAAGCGCGCGGCGCGAGCGGCGGCGTCTTCCCCGCCGCGCTGGCGGTCGTGTCGCCGCCGGGCGCGGGGGTGGCCGGGGTCAGGGTCATGGTGGCCGTCGCGCGCTCGGCGGTCGGCGCCTGGACGGAGGCCCCGGGGATGCCGAGGTCGTCGCGGATCCAGCGGAGCAGGTCCTTCCCCTCGACGAGCTCCATCGTGAAGAAGCAGCGCTCGTCGTCGACGAAGAGCTCGTGCAGCTGGAGGAGGTTCGGGTGCGTCACGCCGGCGAGCGCGCGGAACTCGCTCTTCAGGCGGAGCACCTGCTCCGGCCCCGGCTGGCGCATCATCTTGAGCGCCACGTCCTGGCCGAGCTCGCGATCGTGGACGCGGTAGACGGTCCCCATCCCGCCGTGGCCGAGGTGGGCTCGGAGCTCGAAACGCCCGGTGCCCAGGAACGAGGCGCTCTTGCTCGTCATCCGCGGGTCGGAGAGTATAGAGGAGAAGCGGACGTCCACGCAGTCGCGCGGGCAGGGTGGCAGGAAAATCGATGGTCGCGCCGAGCCCAGAGCGGCACCTCTTGAACCACAGCCTGGCGATGGCGCTCCTCTCGTGGAACCTGCACGTGTTCCAGCCGGCGCTGGCGCTCCGCCGGCTGGGCCTCTACCGGCCGGCGACGCTCGGCGACCGGCCGGAGGCGGGCGCGCCGCGGGGCGGCGGGCCGGATCTCTCGCTGCGTCACGCGCAGCCGGTGCTGCTGCCCGGCGAGCCGGAGGGCTACGAGAGCGTGCGGGCGTTCGACGACGTGGCCCACCTGTACGAGGCCGTGGTGCGGCCGTTCTCGGATCCCATCGTGGACGAGACGGTGGCGCTGATGCGGCCCTACCTCGCGCCGAGCGCCCGGATCCTCGATCCCTCCGCCGGGACGGGGCAGGCGGCGATCCGGCTGTCGCGGCTCGTGCCGGAGGGGGAGGTCGTCGCGGCCGATCTGTCGCGGGGGATGATCGAGCAGGCCCACGAGGGCGCGCGGCGCGCGGGCTGCGGCAACATGGCCTTCTTCCAGGCCGACGTGGCGCGGCCGCCGGCGGCGTTCGCGGGGTACTTCGACGCGATCTTCTGCTGCCTGTCGTTCCACCACTACCCGGACGGCGCGGCCGCCGCCCGGGCGTTCCGCGGCGCGCTCGCGCCCGGCGGGAGGGCGTTCGTCGCCGACGCCGGCCCCGCGTGGTTCGTCGAGCTGGCGCGCCCGATCTCGATGCTCGCCGATCCCGGCTTCGTCCGGCACCGGACGGGCGAGGAGTTCCAGCGCCTCTTCCTCGAGGCGGGCTTCTCGTCGGTGTTCTGGATCGAGGCGCTGCCGGGGATCGGCGTCACCATCGCGTCCGCGTAGCCGCGACAGCGCCTCGCCCCGGAGGCCCGCGTCAGCGCGCCGCCGCGGCGCCTGCGCCCGGCCGAGCGTCGCGCTCGGACGGCGGCACGCGCGCCGGGCTCCGGCGCGCGTGCCTGGTCCTCCGGATCACCACGCGATCGTCAGCGACACGGGCTGGCTTGTGTGCGCTCCGTTCGACGCCGTCACCTCATAGACGCCGAACGGATACTCCTCCTCGATCAGGATCCTGCGCTTGTTGATCTGGGAGATGGGGGCGATCACGTCGATGCCGTTCCCGGTGATGCGCACGGTCGTCAAGCCCGGGACGAAGTTGTCGCCGATCACGTAGATGGGATACCAGACGGGCATGTCGGTCCGGTCCGACGCGAACCGCAGGATGCTCGGCGGCAGGTTCGGGTTGGGCGCGGGCTCGGGGGGGCAGGTGGTGACCCACGGCGGGCAGTCGCCGAGGGAGCGGTACGGATCGCGCCCGAGCAGCTCCTGAACGCGCCATTCGGAGACCAGCCGCATGCGGATCCCGTCGTAATCGGACGCCATGCTGGGGAGCGACGGCGCCGCGGGCACCGCGTCGACGCAGCCGCTGTCTTTGGCGTGGTCGCGGCACACCGCCGTGTCGAACGAGCCGGGGGCGAAGCGAGAGATCCACTGCGCGATCGGGAGAGGCCCCGCCGGCTCGATGGCGGGGTCGAGGATCATGAGCTGTCCGCCGACCCGGACCACGGGCGCGACGTGGTGGCTCCACGACACCTCTCCGTCCGGCTCGTTCTCGGTCTGCAAGGTCAGATTCCCGGTCACCCTGGCATACCAGGGCGTCGGGTAATTCGCCTCGTGGAGGAAGTAGGTCGCCGCCGGGGCCCGCTCCTCGCAACCGTTCTCGGGGTCGAGCCAGGGGATCCGCCGCGGAAAGCCGGGCTGGGACGGCACGGTGAGCTCCTCGAACCGCGTGTCGCGGATCAGGGCGAACCCGGAGCTCAGCTGCGCCTCGGTCCAGCTGGGCACGCAGTCGACCGGCACGTTCGCGAGCGGGCCCTTGAGCTCGTTGTACGAGTGTGCACCGTCCAGCAGCGGGCAGCTCTCGCTTCCCTCGAGCGGCGCCGTCCCATCGGAGCGCTCGATGTCGAGATCCGGCGCGGCATCGGCGCCCTCGTCGCCGCCGCAGGCCACGGGGCCAAGGGCCATTGCCGCGACACAGAACAATTTCGTCAAGGCAAGATATGACGGTCTCATCGATTCACTCTCCCTGCATGCGCGACACGAACCGCCACGGGAGCCTGGCTCCCCTGGGGGACAGGACGGTTATCCGGGTGAATGCGGGCAACCTCGGTCGTCCTTCGCGCGAATCGCCCCGACCGCGTCGTTTTCCTGCTGCGCGCGCCCCTCGGCCCGCGACGATCGACGCCGATCGGGTGAGCTCGCTCGAACACGCAGGGTCGAGCTCGCGGAAGCGGTGGCCCGGGTCAGCGGTCGAGCGCGTCGACGTGCGGAGAGAGCACCTCGGCGATCCAGCTCATCACTGCGCGCACGCGGCGCGGCACGCTCCTGCCGTGCGTGTGGAGGAGCGAGACCGGCATGGGTGCGCAGGTGAGGGCGGGCAGGACCTCGACGAGCGCGCCTGCGGCGAGGCTGCTTCCGATCCTCCCTGCCCGCGGCGCCTGGATGATGCCGAGCCCCGCCACGCACGCCGCGAGGTAGGCGTCGGCGCTGTTGACCGTCACCACGCTGCGCATCGGCCGCTCGCGATACCCGCCCTCGTGAGGGTACTCGAACGACGGCGCGTCGGCGCCGAGCGTCGACGCGTAATGGACGACGAGGTGCCGATCGAGATCTTCGAGCCGGCGAGGCGTACCGTGCTCGCGCAAGTACGACGGGCTCGCGCAGTTCGCCATCCGCAGGGCGCCGAGCCTGCGGCCGACGAGCCCCGGGTCTCCCGGGGCGCCGATGCGCAGGACGCAGTCGAAGCCCTCGCGGAGCGGCTCGACGCGCCGATCGGTCGTGCTGAGGAGCACCTCGAGCCCCGGGTGGCGCGCGAGCAGCTCGGGCAGGCGCGGGATGATGACGTCGCACGCGAAGCGCACCGGCAGGTCGATCCGCACCCGCCCGCGCAGGGCCCTCGCCGCCTGGAACATCGCGCCGATCTCGTCGGTCTCGAGCGCGAGGCGCCGCGCCCGCGGGAGGAGCTCCTCGCCGTCGGGCGTGAGGCGCACGACGCGGGTCGAGCGCTGGAGGAGCCGGGTGCCGAGCTCGGCCTCGAGGGCCGAGATCCGCAGCGACACGCGCGCCTTGGGCATGCCGAGGTGCTCGCCCGCGCGCGTGAAGCTCCCGAGCTCGGCCACCTTCACGAAGATCTTCAGCGATTCGAGGTCGACGCTCATTGTTTCGGCTAGCGAAACAGTGTGTCGGAACCCCGGGCCTTTCTCAACCGGGATCGGGTCGCTATTCACTACCGCAGACAGCGGCGAGCGGCCGCGTCTCCACCGAAAGGACCCGACCATGAGCACATCGAAGCAGAGCCCCGTCGCCCTCGTCACTGGCGGGAGCCGCGGGCTGGGAAAGAGCATGGCGCTCCACCTCGCCGATCGCGGCGTGGGCGTCATCATCACCTACCGCGGCGGCGCGGCCGAGGCGGCGGACGTGGTGAAGCAGATCGAGGCCAAGGGGGGCAAGGCGGCGGCCCTCGCGCTCGACGTCGCCGACACGCGCGGCTTCGGCGCGTTCGCCGAGGCGGTGAGGGCGGAGCTCGCCGGCCGCTTCGGGCGCGATCGCCTCGATTTCCTGGTGAACAACGCCGGCATCGGCGTCCACGCGAGCTTCGCCGAGACGACGGAGGAGCAGTTCGACGCGCTCGTGAACGTCCACCTGAAGGGGACGTTCTTCCTCACGCAGAAGCTCCTGCCGCTCATCGCGGACGGGGGGCGGATCCTCAACGTCTCGTCGGGGCTGGCGCGGTTCACGTTCCCCGGGTACGCCGCTTACGCCGCGATGAAGGGCGGCGTGGAGGTGCTCACCCGCTACATGGCGAAGGAGCTCGGGCCGCGGAAGATCTCGGTCAACGTGCTCGCGCCGGGCGCGATCGAGACCGACTTCGGCGGCGGCGCCGTGCGCGACAACGCCGAGCTGAACAAGATGATCGCCGCCCAGACCGCCCTCGGCCGGGTCGGCCTCCCGGACGACATCGGCGGCGTGGTCGCCGTGCTCCTCTCGCCCGAGAGCCACTGGATCACCGGCCAGCGCATCGAGGCGTCCGGCGGCATGATGCTCTAAGGCGCGCCCTGAAGGGGCGGCGGGAGGCGCCGCCCCTTCAGGAAGTCCGGCGCGGGCGCGCCTTCGCGCCCCTCCCGGCGCGCGCGCCCGTCTCGGCGCGCGCGCCCGCGCGCGGCGCGGCGCTCGCCGGGGGGGCTTCGGGCGCAACCGGGCGCTGCATGCGGGCGATCTCCTCGGCCATCAGCGCGGTCGCCTGCTCGAAGAAGTCGCAGATGAGCCGCAGCTCGTCGAGCGAGTAGCGCGAGCAGAGCACCGCCCAGCGCTCGCGGAACGGCGCGAAGAGCGCGCCGATCTCGGCGTAGCGCTCGACCACCGGCTCGACCACCAGCTGCCGCCTGTCGCTCGGGTGCTTCACGCGGCGCACGAACCCCGCCGCCTCCAGCCGATCGAGCACCCCCGTCACCCCGCCCGAGGTCAGCCCGGTGAGCTGCACGAGGTCGCCCGGCGTGACCGGCCCCGCCTCCGCCGCCCGCCGGAGGACGTCGAGGTACTTGTGGTCGGTGCCCTTCAGCCCGAGGCGCTCGGCGATCGCCTGGTGAAGGAGCACCGACTGCGTGCTCAGCTCGCGGCCCAGCCGGTCGCCCAGGCTGTCGATCAGCTCGCTCACCTCCTTCGCGCTCGCCCGTTTCCCGGCCATCGCCTCTCGCCTCGATCCACCCGCACTCTACCCGCACTCTAGCCGAGCCGCCGCGGGCTTGACAATCCGCGCTAACTATCTTACTTACTAAGAGAGTTACATCGCAAGGAGAGTTCCCATGGATCGTTCGACCGACGAGGCGGCAATTCGGCGCCTGTTCGAGGCCCTGTGCGAGGCGTGGGCGCGCGAGGGCGCGAGCGCCGTCGATGCGTTTTACACGCCCGACTCCGACTACGTGACGTTCGACGGCTCGTGGCTGCGCGGCCGCGAGGCGAACCGGAGGGCGCACGAGGAGCTCTTCGCCGGCGTGCTCGCCGGCACGCGCCTGGTCGGCGAGATCGAGAGCGTGCGCTTCCTCGGCCCGGACGCGGCCGTGGTCGTCAGCACCGGCGCGGTGCTGTGGCCCTGGCAGAAGACGGCGCCCCCGAGCCGGCGGTCGCGGCAGACGCTGGTGGTGGTGCGGGGCGACGACGGGCGCTTTCGGGTGGCGTCGTTCCAGAACACCCGGGTGCGGCCCCTGCCCCCGTCCGACAGCCTGTCCATGCGCCTCTTCGCGGCCGTGATGCGCTGGCGCCTCGCCCTCTGGCGACGGCGCCACCCCGAGGCCCTCGCGGCCTGAGCGCCCGGCGACGAGCGCCGCGACGCCGCGTGGCGCGCGCGCCGTGGTACGGGCGCGCGATCCGTCTACGCGTCCTACGCGTCCTGCAAGGCCGGCATGACGCGCGCCGCGAACAGCGCCATCGCGCGCGTGACGTCGGCGTGCGGCAGCATCTCGCCGAAGTTGAACCAGGCGATGATGCGCCCCATGCCGAAGCGCGCGGCCAGCGCGCGCAGGCGCTCCACGCACCCCTCCGGCGTGTCGAAGACGCCCATCGACGCGTCGAGGCTCGCGAGCGTGGTGGCGCGCATCCCGGCGAGGAGCGCCAGCAAGCGCTCGCGCTCCGCCGGCACGGAGGCCGACTCCACCTGCGGCGCGAGCGCCGATGACACCATCGCGACGTAGCTCGCGACGCCCGGGGCGAGCTGGCGCTCGATCCCGGCGCGGTCCTCGGCCACGAAGAGCGGCATCACCACGGAGATGTCGTCGGGCGCCGCCGGCGCGTGGCCCGCTTCGCGGCGCGCCTCGCGGTACGCACCCAGGAGCCCCTCCAGCTTGGGGAACGGCGTCACGTGCGAGGCCGTCAAGACCGGCAGCCCCATCCTCCCGGCGAACACCGCCGTTTCCATCGAGTTGGCCGCCACGCGCACCGTCGGGCCCCGCGCCTGCACCGGGCGCGGGACGATCTGCACGCCGGCGACGTCGAAGTGCCGCCCCCGGAACGAGACGCGCTCCTCGCGAAAGGCCTGCAGCAGCAACGCCACGCCCTCCTCGAAGCGCGCGCGGCTCTCGGCGATGGGCACGCCGAAGCCCGCGAAGTGCGCCGGGTGCACGCCGCGGCCCACGCCCGCTTCCACGCGCCCTTCGCTGAGCACGTCCAGCGTCGCCAGCTCCTCGGCCGCGCGCAGCGGATGGGTCAAGGGCAGCTGCACGATGCCCGTGCCCAGCCGCAGGCGGCTCGTGCGCGACGCGACCGCCGCGAGGAACAGCGCCGGGCACGAGAGCACCGACACGCGCGGATCGAAGTGGTGCTCGACCGGCCAGATCGACTCGTATCCCAGCTCGTCGGCGGCGAGCGACGAGGCAAACGTGTCCCGATAGCGCTGGTGCACGTCCTGGCCCTCGGCGCAGGAGACCAGCTGATAGATGCCAAACCTCATGCCCGGCCCTCTCGTGCAAGGACAGGGCCGCTCCTCGTCGCGTGGATCCCCGCCTTGGTGCTGCCTCATGCGTAGGCGCGTGCGCATCGAACGGAAGAGACGTTTGGCGCGCGACGAGGAGGTCCTCGCCTCCGCTCAGCGGCGCCGCCCGGCGGGCCGCGCTTTCGCTCCGGCGCGATCGTGATCGTGGCCGACCGCGCTGCCGCGAACGGCCGGTAGATGTCTGCGACCTCCTCCGCCACGAGCGCCGCCTCGTCCGCGCCGATGGTCCGCGCGGTGTCGTCCGGCACGCCGTGCGCGCCGCCCACCGGGGCAGAGAGCGCTCGCGCGGCCGGATCTTCGCTGACCCCGGCGAGGAGCGCTTCAGCGTCCTTCGGAGGATCCGCCGGCGCGCAGCTCGAAGCGGCCAGGCCGACGACAAGCACGCGCAAGCTCGTGCTCTTCTTCATCTGACGCTCCGATCCATGGCCCCAACCAACGCGCACCGATGGCGCCAAATCGTGAGCAGCGCTCCCCTTCTGCCGTGGCGCTCGGGGGCTCAGCACGCTGGATCAGCCGACAGCTCGCCTCGAATGCATAGAGCTCATGCGCTTGGTGCAGCAGGCGCATCGTGCCAGACCAAGCTTCCTTGGTGGGTGGCCTAACTGGCCGGTGACGCTGCATCGACCCGAGGGGCGCCTTGGGGTTGACCTTGCGGCGACGACCTCCTTGCACCGCGCGCCCGAGCCCCGGACGTACCGTGTGCGAGCTCCGCGAACGGTGTGGTCGGCGTCCTGAAGAGCTCGGTTCACCATGGGTTCCGCGCATGGCGCGTACACCGTGGAAGTGCTAGTTTGCCAGTTTTGGCAGCCGTCCAGTTCTTCCGAGACGGCATGCTGCAATGTCGACCGCTCTCCGCACGCGCGCGCTGAAGGGGGCTTGGTGGCGCAGGTGAGCGCGGCGCACATCGTCTGTGGAGCGCGGCCTTCGTGAAACGTCCAGGAGGAGATGCGCACGATGAGACGAATGACCGGCGTGGTGTTCCTGTTATCCGCTGCTGCGTGCAGCGTCACCCGGGATGGTGGGGGTTTGGCGGAGCGAGCGGGGGAAGGGCAGCTCGCCGTCGAGATCAGCGGGCGCGGGGTCGCGTCCATCCGCGTGGATGCTCGGGGGATGTCCCACGTGACCGCAGAGGACGAAGCGACGGGCTACGGCGGCCTCTGCTATGCGATGGCGCGCGACCGGCTCTTCCAGATGGACGTGCTGCGCCGGAGCGCCAAGGGGCGCCTCGCGGAGATCTACGGGCCCGGCGACGGCGACAGCATCCTCGATCAGGATCTCCTCGCCCGCGCGCAGAACCTCTCGGCGTTCGCCGCGGCGCGCTACGCGGCGGCGGCCTCGCGGACGAAGCGCGCGCTGCAGGGCTGCGCGGCGGGCGTGAACCAGTACATCGCGGATGCGAGAGCGTCGATGACCGGCCTGCCGCTCGAGTTCCAAGCCCTCGGCGTTCAGCCGGATCCCTGGACGCCCGAGGACAGCGTCCTCGCCTACATCTACGTGGGGGTCACCTTCGACACGCTGACGTGGTTCACCAAGCTCGAACGCGCCGCGGTGGCATCCGTCGCCGGGACGGAGGTCGCGACGACGCTGATCAAGGAGGCGGGGAACGAAGTATCGATGTTTGATGCGCAGGGCAACCTGAGCCCGATCTCGCAGTTCCTCGTGCCGCCCGGCCCGAGCGGGCCGGCCGCGACCATCATCAATCCGCCCCCGCCGGCGTGCCTCGCGGGCGCGCGCTGGCTCGCGGGGCGGTCCCTGGGCATGACGCCCGCGAGCGGGCGCGCGAGCAACGCCTGGGCGGTCGACGGGCACCTCACCTCGACCGGCAAGCCGCTCCTGGCGACAGACCCGCACTTCCCCCATGCGACCCCGTCCTCCGTCTACGTGGCTCAGCTCAAGGTGAGCGGGCAGTACGACGTTGCAGGCTGGATGGTGCCCGGCTTCCCCGGGTTCATCAGCGGCCACACGGAGAGCATCGCCTGGGTGCCTACGTATGCGCTCTTCGACAGCGTCGACCTGTACGTGGAGACGCTCCGCCCCGCGAACGGAGGCGGCGAGGAGGTGCTCGTCAACGGCCAGTGGAGGCGCGTCACCACGCGCACGGAGACCCTCCGCGTGAAGGGGCAGCCGGACGTGCAGCGGACGTTCCGCGCGACGCCCCACGGGCCGATCCTCAACGATGGCCTGGAGGGTCTGGAGGCGTTCGGCACCCTCGCGCTCAAGTCGACCGCGGGTCAACCGGCGTGGAGGGTCGACGGCTACTTCGAGATGCCGGCGGCGCAGACCTTTGCGCAGTTCCGGGCGGCGGCGCTGAAGCAGAGCATCGGGTGGAACTTCATCTTCGCGGATTACGCGGGCACCCACGGCCACATCGGCTACCAGCTCTCGGGGCTCGCGCCGCAGCGCGAGAGCCCGCTGAACTCGCTCTATCCGGTGCCGGGGACGGGCGGGCACGAGTGGACCGGATACGCGACCGACGCCGAGCTGCCCTCGGTCTACGATCCGCCGTCGCATCTCCTCGTGACGGCGAACCACCGGATCGTTCCGCGCGGTTATGCGCCGCAGGGCCGGCCGGTCCACCTGGCCAACTACTGGGACATGCCGTGGCGCGCGCAGCGGATCATCACCCGCCTCACCACGGCGACGACGCCGCTCACGCCGCAGGACATGGCCTCGATCCAGCTCGACACGCAGACCACGATCGGGCTGCCGCTGCGCGACAGCTACCTGGCGGCGCTCGGGCGCGCCGGGCTGCCGGCGGACGATCCGAGCGCGGCGGCGGCCGCGGCGGCGCTGGCGCAGTGGGACGGGAACGCGGCGGCGGGCAGCCAGGGGGCAGCGGTGTACGAGATGCTCACGCTGATCCTGCTGCGCAACACGGTGAGGGACGTGATCGGTCCCGACGAGTACGCGTTCTTCGCGCCGAGCGTGTTCCTCACGAACCAGCTCGGCGGCTTGATGGATGTGCTCGAGGACCCGCGCGCGCCTTATTTCGGCATCAGCGCGGGCGTCGACCCGGGCGCCGCGCGGGACCAGGCCGTCCGCGCAGCCCTCGCCGAGGCGGACGCGATGCTCCGCGCGTCCCTCGGCTCGGACGTGAGCGCGTGGACCTGGGGCGGGATCCACCAGCTGACCTACAACCACCCGCTCGCGGGGGCGGACGCGCGGTTCGACATCGGCACCTTCCCCGCGACCGGCGACGTGGAGACGGTGAATATCGGCGGGTGGTTCGGGAAGGTCGGTATCCTGGCGCTCCCGCCTGGCGAGCTCGAGGAGGCAGGCGGGGTGCGCGCCGCGCTCGATCAGGACTCGCTGAGCGCGACGCGGATCATCTGGAACCTCGCGCCGCTCGACGGGTCGCTCGGGGTGATGAGCACGGGGATGAGCGGTGATCCGCGGACGTGCCGCTATGCGGATCACGCGGAGGCGTGGAGGACGGGTCAGATCTTTCCGATACCGTTCACGTCCGCGGCGATCCCTTGAATCGACGGGCGCCGCCGGCGCGCTCGCGGGGCGCCTGAGCGCAGGGGGCGATCGAGACGCCGGCGGCGCCGCGGGCGAGCCAGACGGCGCGCTATGCGGCCAGGAGCTTGTCGCGAAAGAGCTGGAGGACGCGGTCGAGCGCGGCGCGCGTCGGCTCGCCCGGAGCATCGATCAACGCGCCGGTGAGCACCGAGTGATGCTTCTTGAGAGGGCCCTCGGGGTGCCCGTCGGCTTGCTCCAGCTCCACGGCGACGAAGCCGTCGCCGAGGCGCTCGCGCAGGAACTGGAACCGCTCCTCGGGCACCAGGGGATCGCCCTTGAAGCGGAGCCCGATGACCCGGAGGCCCTCCCGGTCGCAGCGCTGCGCCACCGCGTCGAGGGTCGCAGGAGCGCAATCGACGGATCGCCGCCGGCTCTCGTTGAGCCCGAGCGGGAGCGACGGCTGCGACATGACGGGCGCCAGCACCCGGGCGTCCGCCGCCATGGCGAGCGCGAACCCGCCGGTGAAGCACATCCCCACGACGCCCACGCCCGGCCCGCCGCAGCGCTCGTGCTCTGACGCGGCGAGGGCCCGGAGCCAGTCGACGACCGGCGAGGAACGGCCTGTCGCGAAGACGGTGAACTCCTTGCTGACGCAGGCCTTGGCCATGGTCGAGAGCGCGTAGAGCGCGGCCGACAGCCTGGACGGCTGCAGAGGGTCGCGGCCGGCGGTCCCGAAGAGGTTCGGCAGCACGGCCGAGCAGCCGAGCGCCACGACCCGGTCGGCGAACCCGAGCACCTGGGGAGAGATGCCCGGCATCTCGGTCAGCACGAGGACCGCGGGGCCCTTCCCTTTCCGATAGACGTCGCGCGTCTCCCCGTAGTGCGTGACGCGCTCGCGCTGGAAGGTGGCGAGATCGCCCTCGGGCGCCTTGGGTTTGCTCGGTGTGGTCACGGCGTGACTGCATCACGGCGCGCGCGCGCGGTAAAGCCCGTCATGGCGGCGTGGCCGCGCGGGCGACACGGCGAAGATCGATTCGCCTCCTCGCCGGCGTCAGGCGCGGCGATGTCCCCTCGAGGCGCCCCGCGACGCCTCGCGACGAGCTCGGGCGTGCCCGAGCTCCCCGCCTATCCTCTCGCGCGCGGTGCTCCACCGACAGCAGTGGAGCGATACCTCGACACGGCCGCCTCCACGCCCGATCTCGGGCTGCTCAGGACAGGGATCCCGAGATGTCGAACGAGCTCGGCAGCGGGGGCCATCGACGCCTGCGCCAGCAGCACGAGATCGCTCGGGAGCGCGGTGGTCTCGATGGTCCTGGCGATCTCGCCGATATAGCCGGCGTGGTCACCCGCCTCGAAGAGCCGCCACGCGCGCTCGCACAGCGTCTGGACAACGTCGATCGAGCGCTCCGCGTCGGACGCTGTCTGATGCAGCAATGCCACGGTCGGCTGCAATGTGCTCTGGAGCGCGGCCAGGACGACGATCCGGCGGCCGCTCGCGACGGCTTGCTCCGCCATCGGGCGATCGATCCGCATCACGACGCAGCCGTCGACGGGCGCCGCCTCCGCGACGCCGCCGAGGGTCGAGCAGGTGCACACGATCACCCGCGCGCCGCCGCCGGCGAGGGCCTCGACGACCGCGGCCGTGGCCGACCTGACGCCGTCCGTGATCCCGCCGGCCGCCACCGCGTCCGCGAGGAGGCGCTCCTGGACCTCATGCCGAACCGGGATCGCGTCGTCCACCGCCCGGACGAGGCGGCTGAAGGTCTCGACGTGGACGCGGGCCGTGTGGAGGAACGCGAGCATGCCTCTCCCTCGGGGTCACAGGGTGATGACGATCTTCCCGCACGCTCTTCCCTCCCCGAAATAGCGAAACGCGTCGGCGACCTCGGCGAGCGGGTAACAGCGATCGATGACGGGCCTCACCTTCCCCGCTTGAAACAGCTCCGCCAGGACAGCCAGCTCGTGGTTTGCCTTCGCCGCCAGGATGCGCATCTTCTTTCGCTCGCTCCTCGAGATCCACGGACCGAGCAACAAGAGCTCGAGGATCCGACCGACGGAGCCCCCGAGCATCACGTAGGTTCCCCCCGGGCTCAGCGCGCGCGAATAGTCGAACATCGAGCGATGCGCCGCGGCGTCGAGGATCAGATCGTACCTTTTCCCGTTCTCCGCGAAGTCTTCTCTCGCGTAGTCGACGACGTGATCCGCGCCGACCGAGCGCATCGTCTCGAGCTTTCCCGCCCGGTCCACGCCGGTGACCTCGGCGCCGAACGACTTCGCGATCTGGATCGCGAACGTGCCGACCCCTCCCCCCGCGCCGTTGATCAAGATCGTCTGCGCGGGCCGGATCGCCCCCTCATCGCGGAGCCCCTGCAGGGCCATGGCGCCCGCCTGGGGGATGGCTGCGGCCTGCTCGAACGTCATCCCGGCCGGCTTGAGCGCCAGCGCGCTCTCGCGGGCGCGCGCGAACTCCGCGAAGCCGCCCCAGCCGCACTGGCAGAGATCTCCGAACACCTCGTCGCCCGGGCGGAACCGGGTCACGTTCTTGCCCACCGCCTCGACCTGCCCCGCGACGTCCGCGCCGGGGACCCTGTGCTTGGGCTTGAACAGGCCCCAGAAGCGGAAGAACACCGGCGTTCCGGTCACGAGATCCCAGTCCCAGGAGTTCACGGACGCCGCGCGGACGCGCACCAGCACCTCGTCCTCCCCGATCTCGGGCACGGCGATGTCCGCGAGCCTCAGCACGTCGGGCGCGCCGTACCGGTCGTAGACGATGGCCCTCATGTCGCCTCGGCCGGCGCGGCGAGGCGCGCCCCTCCGCGCAGCGGCGTCGGACCAGCCTCGATGACGGCCGGCGCGCATCGCGAGCGCGGCTTGGTGGGATAGCTCATGCCGACGATTCTAGTCATCTCCTCGCCACGACCGCCACCCGGCGCGGCGGGCCGGCACCGGCGGCGACCCCGGCTCGAGCGACGCGGCCGGGAACCTCCGGCCCACCCCGATGTCGATCGCCCCATCCCACGCCGGCGGTCCTGCGCGTTCAGGCGCGGCCCGCCGCGCCACGACCGGAGGCCCTCGTGCGAAGCTCCCTCCCCCGCGGCCGCGCTGCGCTCGCCGCCCTCGTCCTCGCGCTCTCGAGCTGCGCCGACAGCGCCTCGCCGCCCGCCGCCCCGGGCGCGCACCGGCGCGGGCCCGACCCCGCCGCGTCGCGCGCCCAGCCCGCCGAGCCGGCCCCCGCCACCGCGCCGGGCCGCCCCCCGGCCGCGCCGATCCGGCTCACCGCCGCCGACGGCACGGGGCTGCGCCTCGTCGCCCTCACCGGCCGCGCCGTGATCGAGGCGCCGCTCGCGTTCACCGAGCTGCACCTCACCTTCGAGAACCCCGAAAACCGCGCGCTCGAAGGCACCTTCCGCGTCACCCTGCCGCCCGGCGCGAGCCTCGGCCGCCTCGCCATGCGGCTCGGCAAGCGCTGGCAAGAGGGCGAGGTCGTCGAGCGACAGCGCGCGCGCGAGGCGTACGAGGACTTCCTCCACCGCAAACAGGATCCGGCGCTGCTCGAGCAGGCGTCGGGCAACGAGGTGACCGCGCGGGTCTTCCCCATCCCGCCGCGCGGCGTGAAGGAGATCGTCCTCGCGTACTCCCAGGAGCTCCGCCCCGACGCCCCCTTCACCGTCCCGCTCCGCGGCCTGCCCGTCGTGAGCTACCTCGATCTCGAGGCCACCGTCGCGGGCGCCGCCGCGCCGATCCACGCGCTCCACCGGACGGACGAGGCGCCCGACGCCGACTTCGTGGTGGCGCCCGCGCGCCTCGCGCCGATGGAGGCGCGGGGCGGCCTGCGCAGCGGCGAGCTCGCGCTCGCCCGCGTGCGCCCCACGGTGGAGTCGCGGCCCGATCCGCTCGCCTCCGCCGTCGTCCTCGTCGACACCAGCGCCTCGCGGGCGCTCGATCTCGAGGAGCAGCTCGGCCTGCTCGCGGCCGTCGCGCGGGCGGCCGCGCGCGCGGGCGGCCCGGACGCGCCGCTCACCGTCGCCTGCTACGACCAGACCGTCGCCCCCGTCTTCGACGGCGCGGCCTCGGCGTTCGGCGAGGCGGAGCTCCGGCGCATCCGCGAGCGGAGGGCGCTCGGCGCCTCGGATCTCGGCCGCGCGCTCCGCTGGGCCGGCGAGCGCGCGCGCGCCCGCGGGCCGCTTCGCGTGGTGCTCCTCTCCGACGGCGTCGCCACCGCGGGCGAGGTCGCGCCGGGCGCCCTGCGCGGCGCCGCGGCGGCCCTGCGCGACGCGGGCGTCGAGCGGCTCGACGCGGTCGCGCTCGGCGGCCTCCGCGACGAGGCCGTCCTCCGGCAGCTCGTCACGGCGGGCCTGCCCCGCGACGGCGCCGTGATCGACGGCGCCCGCGGCGTCGCCGAGCTCGATCGGCGCCTCTCCTCGGCCACCCGCTCGGGGATCGCGGTGAGCGTCGAGGGCGCGCGCTGGGTCTGGCCTCGCACGCTGGACGGCGTGCAGCCCGGCGACGAGGCGCTCGTCTACGCCGACGTGCCGGCCGAGCTGCCGGTCCGGATCACGGTGGACGGCCACACCTCCGCGCCCGACCTCCGCGGCGTGGAGCGCCCCCTGCTCGAGCGCGCCTGGGCCCGCGCGAAGATCGACGGCCTCCTCGCCGGCGACGTCGCGCCCGGCGGCCAGGACGCCCTCCGCAAGCAGGTCGTCGACCTCTCGATCGCGCACCGGGTGCTGAGCCCGTACACCGCGCTGCTCGTGCTGGAGACCGAGGGCGACTACGAGCGCTTCGACATCCCCCGGCGCGGCCTCGCCGACATCCTGACCGTGGACGGCGGCCGCATCGCCGTGCAGAAGCGCTCGTGGCCGCCGGCCGAGAAGCCGCAGGCAGCCGCGCCGCCCGCCGGCCCGCGCGCCGACGACGACGCCGGCGAGGCCGCGGCCCTGCGCCCGCCCCCCGCGCCGCCGGCGCCGCCTCCCGGCGCGCGCGAGGCGTCCTTCGGCGCGGGCGGGCTCGGGCTGTCGGGCATCGGCGAGGGCGGCGGCGGCCGCGGCGAGGGCATCGGCCTCGGCTCGATCGGCACCCTGGGCCACGGTGCCGCCGCGCCCGCGCCGTCCGCGGGCGCCGGCCAGGGCTTCGGCAGCGGGCACGGCCGCCTCGGCGGGCACCACCGGGCCGCGGCGCCCTCGGTCCGCATGGGCGTCACCCAGGTGAGCGGCCGCCTCCCGCCGGAGGTGATCCAGCGCATCGTCCGCCAGAGCTTCGGCCGCTTCCGCCTCTGCTACGAGCGCGGGCTAGAGCGGAGCCCCCGCCTGCAGGGCCGCGTCGCCGTGCGCTTCACCATCGACCCGAGCGGCGCGGTCGTGAACGCGCGCGACGGCGGATCCGATCTGCCCGACGGGGCCGTGGTCTCCTGCGTGATCCGCGCCTTCTACGGGCTGACTTTCCCTCGGCCCGAGGTCGGGAGCGTCGACGTGGTGTACCCGCTCCAGCTGGCGCCTCCGGACGCCGCGGCCGCGCCGCACGCCGCGGCCGCGCCGCGCGCCTCCGCCGCGCCGCACGCCGCCGCGCCGCCGCCGGAGCCGCCGGTCCAGCCGTACACCGGCCGCTTCGCGCGGGTCCACGACCTCCTCGCCCACGGCGACGCGCAGGCCGCGGCGCGCGACGCGTCTGCCTGGCACGCCGACGCGCCTGGCGACGTGCTCGCGCTCGTCGCGCTCGGCGAGGCGCTCGAGGCCGCGGGCGACGCGCCGGGCGCCGCCCGCGCGTACGGCTCGCTCATCGACCTGTTCCCGGCGCGCGCGGACCTCCGCCGCTTCGCCGGCGCGCGCCTCGAGCGCCTCCCGGCCGAGGTGGGCCTCGATCTGGCGGTGGACACCTACGAGAAGGCGCGCGAGCAGCGCCCCGATCACCCCTCCAGCCACCGCCTGCTCGCGTTCGCGCGCCTCAAGCGGGGCGAGCACGCCGCCGCCTTCGACGCGCTCGCGGCGGGCCTCGCGCGCCGCTACCCGTCGGGGCGCTTCGCCGGCGTCGAGGGCATCCTGCGCGAGGACCTCGGCCTCGTCGCCGCCGCGTGGCTCAAGGCGGAGCCGGCGCGCCGGCCTACCGTCCTGGCCCGGCTCGCGAAGGCGGGCGCCGCCCTCGACCGGGCGCCGTCGCTCCGCTTCGTGCTGACCTGGGAGACCGACGCCAACGACGTCGATTTCCACATCCGGGACGACCGCGGCGGCCACGCTTACTACGAGAGCCCGACGCTGCCGAGCGGCGGCCGTCTCTACGCCGACGTCACCACCGGTTACGGGCCCGAGTGCTTCACCATCCGCGCGCCCCGGGACCGGCGGGCCAGCCGGTACACCCTGCAGGCGCATTACTATGCGCGCGGCCCGATGGGCTACGGCATGGGCAAGCTGCAGATCGTCGATCACGACGGCAAGGGCGGCCTGAGCTTCGACGAGCGGCCTTTCGTGATCATGACCGACCAGGCATTCGTGGATCTCGGCGCGGTCGCGCGCTGACGCGGAGGACGCCGTCGACGCGCGGCGGGACGGTCACGCCCGGCGGAGGATGACCATGTCGTCGTCCTGGCTCAGCCGGTACGCGCCGTCCTCGGTCCTACACCGCGCGGCGTGCCCGCGGATCTTCTCGTCGAGCGCGCGCGCCTCGCCCTCCGTCATCGCGGCGAGCTGCTCGGCGGAGATGCAGTCCGCGAGCACGAAGAAGCGACAGAGCGTGACCATCTCCTCGAGCGTCTCCGCCGTGTAGGCGTTGTGGCTCCCCACCACGTCGAACGCGAGCTGCTTGTCCCGCAGCGTCTTGATGAGCACGGAGCTGTCGATGACCATCGACGTGAAATCGCGGTGCATCTCGTAGTTCTGCCCCCGATCGGCGCCGAGGACGATGGCGCAGTACCCCGCCGGCTTGGCGAACGAGAGCAGCCTGTCGATGAAGCCGCCCCAGTCCGCGAGGGGCACGTGGTAGAGCATGTGGGAGCAGAGGACGAGATCGTAGCGGCGCGGCGACTCGAACCGTTCGAAGGTGTCGCGGAAGATCTCGGCGCCGGCCGGCGCGGACGCGCCGAGCTGCGCCTCGTTCGGCTCGATCAGGGTCATGTCGCCGAACCAGGGCGCGAGCCGCGCCGCGATGGCGCCGGGACCGGCGCCGACGTCGAGCAAGGACGGCCCCTCGGGCAGGTGGGGGACGATGCGTTGCCGGATTCCCTCCGCGATGTTCTCCGGATGCCTGGAGGTCGCGGAGAGGAGGCGGAACGCGGTGGCGTAGTCCTGGGGCGACAGGGTGATCTGCATGGGGCATCTCCTTGGGCGAGAGGGGTTCGGTCTGGCTCGGGCGCGCTGCGAGGCGAGCGAGCGCGCGCCTCGGCAACGCGGACGATCGCGCGGGAAGCGTATACCCGGAGCCCAGGGGCCACGCACCTGCTTACGTTCTTTGGAGGAGAACCCATGCTCGGCGAGGGCCAATGAGACCCCCGACGGGCAGCGCCTTCGGCTTCCCGGTGAGTCGCTCTTTTACCGGTGGTGGCGTCAGACAGCGTGCCGCTCCCAGAGTCATCTCACCAGCGAGCCGGATTCCCCGACGCAGGCACCTTCGAGCGGATCGAGGCGTACCCCGACTTGCAGCGGACGCTCCGAGAGATCCGGGACGCGACCCAGGCGACGGAGACGCCGGCCCCCGAAACCGCGGGCGACACCGGAAGTGGATGAACAACGCGCCGCCCTGCTCCCGGTCTGGACGCCCGCGCGCATGATCCGGACATGGGACGGCAAGCACGGCGTCTGCGCGGCGGCGCTCGCACCAGGAAGGGAAGCAGGGAGCAGCCGAATATCCTGATCATCATGGGCGACGACATCGGCTGGTTCAACCTGAGCGCGTACAACCGGGGAATGATGGGCTATGAGACGCCCCACATCGACCGCATCGCGCGCGAGGGGATCCTCTTCACCGACTACTACGGACAGCAGAGCTGCACCGCCGGGCGCGCCGCCCTCATGACGGGCCAGACGCCGCTCCGGACCGGCCTCACCAAGATCGGCATCCCGGGCGCGAAGCGGGGGCTCAGCGACGAGGATCCCACGATCGCCGAGATCCTCCGGCCGCTCGGCTACGCCACCGGGCAGTTCGGCAAAAATCACTTCGGCGACCGCGACGAGCATCTGCCCACGATGCACGGCTTCGACGAGTTCTTCGGCAACCTCTACCACCTGAACGCCGAGGAGGAGCCCGAGCACCCGGACTACCCCAGGGACCCGAGGTTCCGGGAGAAGTTCGGCCCGCGCGGCGTGGTCCACAGCTGGGCCGATGGCCGCGGCGGGCAGCGGATCGAGGACACGGGGCCGCTCACCCGCGAGCGGATGGAGACCATCGACGAGGAGGTCCTCGCCGCCACGCTGGGCTTCATCGAGCGCGCGCACGAGGCGGAGCGGCCCTTCTTCGTCTGGTTCAACAGCACGCGCATGCACGTATGGACACACCTCAAGCCCGAGGCCGCGGGCAAGACCGGGCTCGGCGTCTACGCCGACGGCATGGTCGAGCACGACGGGCACGTCGGTAGGCTGCTCTCGGCGCTCGACGATCTCGGCATCTCCGGGGACACCCTCGTCATCTACACGACCGACAACGGCGCCGAGTCGTTCACCTGGCCCGACGGCGGGACCACGCCGTTCAGGGGCGAGAAGAACACGCAGTACGAAGGCGCTTATCGCGTGCCTTGTCTCGCGCGCTGGCCCGGCGTCATCGCGCCCGGCCGGATCGACACCTCGATCGTCGCGTCCGAGGATTGGCTCCCCACGCTGGCCGCGGCGGCGGGCGTGCGCGACGCGAAGAAGCGGCTCCTCACCGGCTACCGCGCCGGCGGCAAGACGTTCCGGGTCCATCTCGACGGCTACGATCAGACGGCGCTGCTCTCCGGCGCCGGCCCGAGCGCGCGGCGCGAATTCTTCTACGTGAATGACGAGGGGCAGGTCGTCGCCCTCCGCTACGATCGCTGGAAGGTCGTCTTCGCCGAGCAGCGCGCCCAGGGACTCCTCGTCTGGCAGGAGCCTTTCGTGCCGCTCCGCCTGCCCAAGCTCTTCGACCTCCGGGCCGATCCCTTCGAGAGGGCCGATCAGGGCAGCATCCTCTACGACAAGTGGCGCATCGACCACGCCTTCGCGCTCATCCCGGCCCTCGCCTTCGCCAGGAAGTTCTTGGCCTCGTTCCAGAAGTTCCCGCCCCGGCAGAAGCCGGAGACGTGGAACCTGGACACCATCCTCCAGCGCATGCAGCGCACCTCCGATTGAACGACCGCCAGACATGACGGGGAGCATCTGTCAGGCCGCAGATTCTTGCTGAGGCCGATCGCCCTGGTCATTGGCCGGCAGGCGGCTGCCAAAGCTCTACCTTGTTTCCTTCTGGATCGATGACCCAGGCAAATTTTCCGTACTCGGAATCGTCGATCTTCTCGAGGACGTCGCAGCCTTCTTCGCGCAAGACTTGAACGAGGGCGTGGAGGTCCTCGACCCGGTAATTGACCATGAACGTCGCGGCGCTGGGCGCAAATTGATCGCCTTCTGCCGGGGCGATGGACCAGACGGTCGTGCCGGCGACCGGCTTCCCTTCGCCGTCGGTCCAGGTAAAGGCCGTGCCGCCCCACGCTTGGACATCGATCCCGAGGTGCCGCTTGTACCAAGCCTGCAGCGCCGGAGCGTCTTTGGCTTTGAAGAAGATGCCCCCGATGCCGGTAACTCGCTTCATAGAACCTCCGAGGACGGGTCGTGGTGGTGAGGGAGCGCGTGTCTTCTGCGGGCGAAGCCTGAGTCGAGCCGCGCCGCGAAGCGGCGTCGGCGCGAGCGCTCTGCCAGCCATCACTCCATGGGCTGGCGGATGATGGTCTTCCACTTGGCTGGGTCGGCGCGCCGTATGTCGCTCAGATACACCTCGTGGTGCTTTCCTGCGAGCGCCGAGCGCGCTTCGATGAAATCGTGGACTCGCTGGATGGTCGGCCCTTCTTCCGTGAAGGGGCCGACGTGAAGTATCTGAGCGCAGGATCCTTCGGTGAAGCTCTCCAGCCTGAGGGCGTCTACCGCGGGAAGCGCCGTCTTTCGCCTCACCTCCGCCATGGCCGCGTGAATCACCGCATCCTCCACGAAATGAGGCTGCATGATCATCATCGTCCATTTCCATCTCGACCTATCGTTGGCGGTGAAGACGGACATGTCATCCGACCACCAGAGGCCTTCGAGCGGCATGACCGCATAGTCGATCCCCTGCGGCCCCTTCTTCACCATGAACTTCGCCGTGTAGGAGACGGAGAACAGCGCCTCCACTGCCTCGACGTACGCCTGTGATGTGTTGGGGTCCCCCTCGCCGTCGATCATGAGGAACTTGAATGTCGGCACTTCGACCTGAACCACCTCCTTCGCGGATGCCTGGTACAGATGCTTGAGCTCTCTCTTGAGATCAACTTTCGACACGAATGCACCTGAGGCTAGGCGGGGCGGCGGCTCACCGCTGACCCGGGAGATCATAGACATTGACGCGAAGCCCCGCCGAGCACAGGTTCCGCTCGATGAGGGGCTCTATCTCGCTCCAGCTGCCTCCGGCCAAGCCTGCCCCGATGCGAGGCATGTGCACGGACGCGTCGTGCCGACGCGCGAAGGCGGCGACCGCCGCGAGCGCAGCGTCGATCGCCTCGTAGCGCACCGGTGGGACCCCGCCGCGCGCTCTCACGTCGTGCTGGCCGATCATGTTCGCGACCCACAACCTGGGCTCGACCTCCACGAGCTGCACCTGGCCAAGCCCGAACGGCGGATCGGCCAGCTCACCTCGGTGCCAGCGGCGGTATTCTACCTCTGGCGCAGCCCAGCGCGCCGACAACGCGGTCACGAAGCCCCGCCCCCACCCGCCGACGTCATTGCACACGTGGGCGATGATCCGTGAGCCCTCGCCGACCGGCCTGGTAGCGTCGCCGACCACGTAGTTGATCGTTGTCATCAGTCCTCTGCTTCACCAAGGGGTTCGACGTCGCTCATGATGCGGGAAGCGTACCGCAAATTCGGCCGGGTCACGAGCGGGACCCGCCTCGGCGCGGGTCATGGGCGAGGGTCCGTGGCTCGCGAGGGCGGGAGGAGGCGGCCGCGGGGGCGGGCTCGGCGTGCGCGGCGCGGCGTCCACGGGGGGCGCCGGGGGAGGCTCGGGCAGGGCCGGCGGCTGCGGTGGCCGGCCGAGGCGGGGCCCAGACTGCGACCCTGCCGTCGGCACGAGGCGCTCGGCCTCCGATCGCTCGACGCGGCGCTCGCGCTGGCTCGTCGACGCGCGCCGCCTTCGAGCCGCTAGAGCTCTTCCACCGTGCTGTGCTCGTAGTACTCGATCAACTCGCGGCCTGTCTGGCTCAGGCCCGCCTGGGCGTTGATGTACGGCAGGGCGTCTCGCACGGCCTTCATGGTGGTGGCGATGGCCTGGCCCTCACCCACGACGAGGGCCGTGTGGTGCTCCACCGCCCGCTTGGGGTCGGTGACGTGGCGGAAGAGCTTCTGGATACGCGGAATGTGGACGCGGCCGCGCGTGCCGAAGGTCTTGATGCGCTCCTCCGTCACGCGCCCCACGCCGCCATACATGAAGATGTTGCCCTCCCGCGCGTTGGTGCACGGGCGCAGAAAAGCGCACGTGCCGGGCTTGAGATCGCCGTCGACCGCGCCCCAGCTGTTGTCCTTGCCCACCTCTTTGGCCAGGATCTGATGCTCCGTGATCCTGGCCCCGGGGTGCATGACGCTCTTGGCCCAGACGCCGCAATGAAAGAGGTCAACCTCCTCTCGGTCGTCGTCGAACATGTTGTTCCAGTCCCCCAGGACCGGAACCAGGCCGGACGCGCATTGGAGCATGTACATCCCCATCCAGCCCGCGATGTCCGTCTCACACGCGGCGGGCAAGAGCTTGTCCGAGAGCATGCTCATGCACGTGCACGGCATGACCCCGACCGTCCCGCCGATCTGGTACTTCTGCATCTCCGTCCAGCAGCGCACGGCGATGCCGTCCAGGTCGTTGTCGCGAATGAAGCGGTCGAAGACCACGCCCATGCGCGCGATGGCGTCCAGCGACGACGGCGGGACATCGACCGCGCCGAAGTGGGCGCGGATCTCGTCGCGCTTGTCCGAGAGCTGCGCTGCGTCGACCTGGCGCATCTGCCGATCCAGAGCGATCAGCTCCAGCCCCACCGTGCTCAACCCCATGTGCCCCAGGAGCTCCGTGGAGACGTGGGTGACCGTCTGGAAGGCGTCCGGCCCCGACCCCACCAGCCCCAGGCGAACGCCGCGGCCGCGACGCCGGAACTTGGAGGCCAGCACACACGTGGCATAGAACGCGTGCAGATCCCGCGCGAACTGGGCGGAGCGCACCGACTCGCAGTGCTTCGTCGTCAAGGTGTAGGGATACCCGATGTGGCGCAGGGCGTTGGCCGCGGAGAAACGGCCACAAGCGCCGTCGCGACGGCCCCGCTCCCCCATCCTCCCCTGGCCACGCACGTCCGGCTCCGTGTGGATCAAGACCGGGATGTTCAGATCCGCGAGGCGCAGGAAGTCCCGGATGCCGTTCTCATCCGAGAAGTTGTACATGGAGCAGATCACGCCAATGGCGCCAGCGCCATCGACTCCCTGCCGATACTCCTGAGCCGCCCCCGCAGCGCGCTTGGCGTCCGCGTAGGACTCCACATTGCCTAGATCGACGTATTCGACGTGCTCTCCGAGCAGCGCCTCTACGACCCCGGCCGTCGCCCGCGCGCCCTCCACCGCGAACTCTGTGGGAAAGAACCCCCGGTTGCCCATGAAACCCAGAATGACCGGCTTGCGCGTCTCCATCGCCAACCTCTTTCCACGTCCGACGCGGTCCGCGGACCGCCCTTGGTTTGTCCAACTCCCCTGTACCTGCCGCCACCCGCGACGATGGACGAGCGCGCCCGCCTAGCGCAGGGGCTTGGCGCACGTCCGCGGCGGATGGGACAACCAACCGTGTTCCGCAGCGTCAAGGCTCTCGGAGCCGACCTGTAACGGTAGGATGAAGCTCGCCGCCGCGATCTTCTCGAAGAGCGGCGGCGAGGGTGGGGGGCGAGCTGAAGCGGCGCCTAAGATGCCGTTCGCTCGCGCGCCCTATCGAATTACCGAATCCACCGATTGACGATGTTTTCGTACAGCTCCTGTTGACCGCTCGTGAGCTTGACCTCACCACCAGCGTTGCCGATCTCGGCCAGCTGCTCCAACGTCAACTTGCCCTGCTCGAACTCTGCGCCCTTGCCGCCGTCGAACGACGCGTAACGAGCCTTGCGCATCGACTCGAGCGGCGACTTGCGGATCAGGTCGTCGGCGATGATGAGCGCGCGGGCGAACACGTCCATGCCGCCGATGTGGCCGTGGAAGGTGTCGATCAGATCCGTCGAGTTGCGGCGGCGCTTCGCGTCGAAGTTGACGCCGCCGCCCTGGAACCCGCCGCTGCGGAGCAGGATGAGCATCATCTCCACCGTCTCGTTGATGTTGTAGGGGAACTGATCGGTGTCCCACGCGTTCTGATAGTCGCCGCGGTTCGCGTCGATGCTGCCGAGCATGCCGGCGTCCGCGGCCACCTGCATCTCGTGCTCCATGGTGTGGCCAGCGAGCGTCGCGTGGTTCGTCTCCAGGTTGAGCTTGAAGTCCTTGTCCAGGCCGTGCTGGCGCAGGAACCCGATCACGGTCTCGGCGTCGAAGTCGTACTGGTGCTTCGACGGCTCCATGGGCTTGGGCTCGATGAAGAAGGTCCCCTTGAAGCCCCGGGCGCGCGCGTAGTCGCGCGCCATGGTCAAGAAGCGCGCGAAGTGCTCCTTCTCGCGCTTCATGTCCGTGTTCAGGAGGCTCATGTACCCCTCGCGGCCGCCCCAGAACACGTAGTTCTCACCGTTCAGCGCGATGGTGGCGTCGAGGGCGTCCTTCAGCTGAGCGCCGGCGTAGGCCACCACGGAGAAATCCGGGTTCGTGGAGGCGCCGTTCATGTAGCGCGGGTTCGAGAACAGGTTCGCCGTGCCCCACAGCAGCTTGACGCCCGACTGCGCTTGCTTCTGCTTGGCGTACTCGACGATGCCCTGAAGGCGGCGCGACGTCTCGGCGCGGCTGTCGCCCTCCTCCACCAGGTCGATGTCGTGGAAACAGTAGTGCGTCGCGCCCAGCTTGGTGATGAACTCGAAGTTCGCGTCCATCTTCATGCGAGCGCGGGTCAGCGGGTCCTTCCCCTCGTCCCAGGGGAAGTTGATCGTCCCCGGACCGAACGGGTCGTGCCCGCGACCACAGAAGGTGTGCCAGTAGCACACGGCGAACTTGAAGTGGTCCTTCATGGGCTTGCCAGCGACGACGCGGCTCTCATCGTACCACTTGAAGGCGAGGGGGTTGTCGGACTCAGGCCCCTCGTAGGGGATCTTGCCGACACCGGGGAAGTACTCTTTGTTTCCAATCACGACGGTCATGGCGGCTCTCCTGCTCGTGGCTTGCGTGCGCCTTCGTCAGGCCCTGACCAGGCGCACCACGGGGTTGACGGATCATCACGGCGGCCTTCCACCGGCCTGCATCACGTGGTCCGAGAGTAAGTTAGCACTATTTACTAAGTCAGTCCAGCCCTTTGATCGGCGCACCATCGCGCGCTTCGTTGCGCGCCGCGCAAGCCGCCGCGTCAGGCGTGGCTCGCGATGAAGCGGGCGGTCGCGTCGGGCGACGAGAGGATCGCCCACTGGCGATCCGGGTAGGAGAAGTTCGTGGCGAACGCGTCGGCCAGCGACTGGCTGCGCGAGGCCGCGGCGAGGAGCGCCAGCGCGTGGTCCGGCGGCGGCAGGAGGAAGGCGTTGGTCCACTCCGTGGCGGGCCGGAGCGCCTCCCAGAGGCGGTCCTCCAGGTCCGCGCAGAACGCCTCGTCGAACGCGGCGCCGGCGGCGGCCTGCCCCGCGATCCGCTCGGCGGCGAGCCACGCCGCGAGCGTGGCCATGTTCGCGCCCTGGCCCATGATCGGATCGTGGGTGATGTGGAGATCGCCCAGCGCGAGCGCGAACCGGCCGCCGCCGAGGGGCGCGTACGCGCGCCGCACGAGCGGCGTCACGGCGCCGGTCAGGTAGTCGCGCGGGCTGGCCACGCCGAAGCGCGCCCGGTCGACGCGCTCGGCCGTGAGCGGCGCGTGCGCGAGCACCGCGTCGAGCAGCGCCGCGTCGAACCTCGCCGGATCGTCCTCGTAGCGCATCCGCGTGATCGGCTCGAGCGCGCCGCCGGGGATCGCCTCGATGAGCAGCGCTGGCGCGACCCCGCCGAGCGTGAGGTACTGGTTCTCGAAGATCTCGCCGTGCCCCGGGGAGAGCTGGAACATGAACTCGAGCCGCTCGGGCATGCGGAGCCCGCGGACGATGCCCGCGAAGAGCCGCCGCTGGGGCCCGGCGTGCGGGCTGCGCTCGGGGACCCTCGGGAAGAGGTCCGAGAGGCCCGCGCGCCCCGTGGCGACGACCACGAGGTCGTGCCCCGCGGCGAGGTCGCGGACGCCGCCCGCGTCGAGCGAGGCCTTCACCACGCGGCCGCCGCGCGCGGCGAAGTCCTCGAGCAGCCGGGGCAGATAGACGCGCATGTCGATGAAGAGCATGTGATCCGGCGGGTGGCCGACGAAGCCGAGCGGCGGATCGGCCGCCACGCGCATCCGGACGACGCCCGTGGCGTGCTCGGCCCCCTCCCAGTGCGCGACGCCGAGCGCCCGCTGGCGCGCCCGGGTCGGCGGGGAGAGCGCGACGGTGCTGGGCAGGCGCCCCGCCCGGATCTCGTCCGGCGTGCGCTCCTCATAGAGGCTCACGCCCAAGCCCTCCTTCTGGAGGTGCAGCGCGAGGTGCAGGCCGGCCATGCCGGCGCCGACGATTGCGATGGTGGGCATCCTTGTCCTCCTCATCCTTCTCACCTGTCGGGTGCGAGGTCCGCCGGGCTCTCGGCGCCCCCGACCGCGGCGACGCCGCGGGAGCGGATCGCGGCGGCGAAGGCCCCGCGCGCGGCGGCCCTTCTTCCAGAGGACCACACCGCTGCGCGGAACGCGCGTGTCGATCTCGAGTGACGCCCTGAATTCCTCCTCGGCGGCCTCGATCAAGCCGCGTATTGTGGAGGAGCACAGTAGAGCGGCCCACTATCGTCGGGAGGAGGATGTGTGAAATCGACGCCGAGGAGCAGCGGCCGCTCACGCGTCAACCTGGATCGCTCATGCCTCGACCCGGGTCGGCTCGCTGGGCCGCGTCGGGTTGGGTCAACCGCCTGGCGCCGGAGCTCGCGCCGCCGCCCGCGGCATGGCACGCTCCGGCGCCGGCCGGGGGATCCGGCCACCGATCGGAGAACGACATGATCACGCTCTATGGCTTCGGTAGAATCTTCCCCGAGGGGATCGGCGAGACGAAAGACCTCCGGGCGCAGTGGGCGCTCGAGGAGACCGGGCTGCCGTATCGCGTCCACGCGCTCGACCACACCGCCGGCGAGCTCGACAGCGACGCCTACCGCCGCATCAGCCCCTTCCGCCAGGCGCCGGTCATCGACGACGACGGCTTCGTGGTGGCCGAATCTGCCGCGGTGGTGCTCTACCTGGCGGAGAAGGCCGGCAAGCTGATCCCGGGCGACGTCCAGGGCCGCACCCGCGTCGTCCAGTGGTGCTTCGCCGCGGTCGGCACCGTCGAGCCGACCCTCGTGTGCCTCGACATGATCGGGATCTTCGACAGCGGCAAAGCCGCACGCACGCTGCACGCGGAGGTGCCCAAGCTCGCCCGCCGCTGGCTCGGCGACGTCGAGCGCCGCCTCGAGGACCGCGAGTGGATCGCCTGCGCCGATTTCACGGCGGCCGACATCATGATGGCCGGCGTCCTGCGCAGCATCCGCAAGACCGACCTGATGGAGCCCTTCCCGAGGCTCAAGGCCTACTTCGAGCGCTGTCAGGCCCGCCCGGCGTGGCAGCGCACCCTCGGCCTCTACGCCGAGCGACTCGGCGTGAGCGTCGACGACATCCGCTAGAGCGCGGGCCCTCGTCACCGCGGGTCAGGGCGGACGGCGCGAGGAATTACGAACCAACGTGCACCAGCCGCCGCAATTTCTCGACAGGGCGGCCACCGGTCGGTCTAACGACGCTCCAGCTCACCCGACCTCGCGCCTCCGCTTCGCTGCGGCGCGGGGTTCGGGTGCAGCGCGTCGTCGGGCGGCTTTAGCCAAGACGGGAAAACCCGACGAGCTCTGGCGTGAACGACACGTTGGCTTCACCGACCGAGCCCAGAATACCGTCGCGCACGGCTTTACTGGGGCTGCCATACACCTCCATGCTGCGAATCACACAATATTTCATGACCTCAGCAATATTTGGATCAGACACCTGCCAGTGGCGAAGAATCGCGTCGGAGTCTTGGAACAACTGGAAGCTGTAGCAGAGGCCCTTCTCATCGTCGACGTAGGTCTGAACCATCAGCTGTGGAGCGTGCTTGTTGGCAAACTCGACCGCGTTGACGATGGCTCTCTTGAATTCAGCCGCGTGCTGCCGGTCGAAGGCCATGGTGTTGCGAAGCAGAATCGGCCCGTTTGTTCTTTCAGCGCTCATTCGCACCTCGACCATCAAGTTGAATCTGTAGATGAATTGATTATCGCCACCCAGCGTCATGGCGGCGATCAGCGGACAAACCCCGTCTGATTCACCGCCTTATTGGGTCGCATGCGTGAGCCGTCAAGGTGGCGGCCTTCGACCCAAGGACGTCCGGCGTCCAAGGGGCGCGCCGAGGAAGGATCGGGCGGGGCCGGCGGCGGCGGACGAGGCGGCGACGGGGGCGATAACGGCTACCCGAGCATCGGCATCGTCGCGCTGCACGCCAGAGTGACCGCGCGCGGCGCCGAGATCCGGCCGCTCGACGGCGGCCAGGGCGGCGACGGCGGCGAGCCCCCTGCAGGGCGGACGAGCAGTACTATACGTGACGTTGATGGAATACCGAAGCGGTCGCATGACTTGCTCCTGAAGCGGGCCAAGGGTCGACAGCGCCTAGCGCATGTGCTCGATGTCTTGCGGCATGACCACCCAGCCGTGCATTCGCTCTTCATAGACCGAAAACGTTGGACCGGGGAAGGCCGGGTCCGCAAAGGCTCCCACCGGTATGGCGATCACGTCCTCGTGCCCGGCCATCGCGTAATAGACGGTGGCGCCGCACTCAGGACAAAACGTGAAGGTGCTCTTCGTCCCTTCGTCTCCGATTCGAACGAAGTCCTTCCCCTGCCCCTTTATCTTCACGTTCGCGCGATTGAACCTGGCCTGAGCGCCAAACACGCTTCCGGTCCGTCGTTGGCAGGCCAGGCAGTGACAGACGGACACGCGAATCGGCTCGCCTTCGACCTCGGCCGACAACCTGCCGCAATTGCAGCTCGCGAGGCGATTTCTCATCATGGTGCTCCGGTGGATGGCGTCGCCCGACGGTCGACACGGGGGGCGGCCGCGGGTGGGTGAAGCCCGCTCGTGGACGTCCCCTCGATGGAAAGGTCAGGCCTCGGGGTCGTGGCAAACCACCTCGATGTTGTGCCCGTCCGGGCCGATGACGAACGCTGCATAGTAGTTCGCGTGGTATTGCGGGCGCAGACCAGGCGCGCCATTGTCTTTGCCGCCCGCCTCCAGCGCCGCGCGATAGAAAGCCTCGACTTGCTGGCGATTCTCGGCCGTGAAGGCCAGGTGAAGACGCGCCGGCTTCTCCTCGGTCTGGCAGATGCACAACGACGACTTACCGTCTGCGCTGAGCTCGAGGCCGAGCGGCCCCTCCAGGACGACAGCTACGCCGAGCGGTTCGAGCGCCTTGAGGAAGAACGCTTTGCTCGCTGCGTAGTCGCTGACTCCGAAGACGACGTGGTCAAACATGAGCTCTCCTGCAGTGTGCGAGCCCGCGCCCGTCTCGCGGCATCGTCGACCGCGGCCACTCGGCGTGATCAGCCCTCTCGACCGCTGACCGCCGCTTCCGCGTGGAGCGCCTTGAGCTCCGAACCGACCCCCTCGTGCCGCCACCGCGCATCGTCGGAAGGTAGCGTATCCGACGGCTGCCCCACCTTGTCAAGGAGACCGGCCCGGGACCGTGCGGCACTACACCGGACGAAGGCGAGAGCGCGCCCTCGATGCCCTACCGCTCCGCCGCGAAGTGCCCCCGCGGCGGCCCGACCGATCTGCGGCGGGGGTGTTCAGGTCGTCGCACCTCGCCGAGCTCTCCACCGCGCAGGGCGGGCCTGCAGCGGTGAACGCGTGCGAGGGCGGGCTCCCGAGCGTCGTGGGGTGGGAAGCGGACCGGGCCGGCGACGGCGACTGGGGCGCGCCGGGCCGGGCCAGGGCGGCGGCGGAGGCGGCCGCCGCAGGGGCGGGCTCGGCGTGTGCGGCGCCGCGTCCAAGGGGGGCGCCGGGGGCGTCCAAGGGGCGCCGCCGGGGGAGGCTCGGGCGGGGCCGTCGGCTGCGGCGGCCGAGGCGGCAAGGGGGCGAGAACGGCTACCCGAGCATCGCCCTCGTCGCGCTGTACGCCAAGGCGACCGTGCGCGACTGAAGGCAAGGCCTGCTCTACTGACCGGGTGACTAGGGTCAGATTGCCATTTCCATGTCCACCAGAAACTTCCATGAAACAAACCGCTTATTTGGACGTTGACAGCGTTTCCGAGCCCGGAGCCACCGTCTGCACCGGTGCCTTCCGCACCTCAGCGCGCCGCGCCATTTTCTCGAGACGGTAAGCTGCTTCCCTCTGGAATCCACGTTCCCGCTGTTTCAAATCCGTTGACACGCTCTGCAGTCATCACTACGTCCACGCGACCAACATGAGCGTGGACTCGTGTGCGCGAACCTACGAAACCCTCCGACCAGGGCCAGATCGTGGTAAGGTCCTTGTGCTCCCTTGCGGGGATGAACGATGCGGTGCACGCCCGAACGCGCATGATCGACCGTTCTTTGTAACCTTGAGAAGGACCTGCGGCGGTTGACCGGCCTCGGCGGCCTGCCGAGCTGTGAGTCCCCCTCTGACCGACCGCGTGCTGAAAGAGGCGGCCCAACTGGGCATCACTGGGATACGGGCGATCACGCAAGAAGCTTGAGCCAGGGTTTAGCTCTGCACAAATATAGCCCAGGTATCACCGAGGCTCTGCGGATCGCCGATGCGTTTGAACGTTCCACTCCCTGGAGGAGCAGGTATGGCTGTCGATGAGGGTTCGTCTGTTCACGTCACGGGTCGTTCGGGGCTCGTGCACGACGAGGGAGGCATCGTTCGCGAGGAGGCAGCGAGCGTGCAGCCCGTCGTGATGTCACCCTCGACGATGGCAGCGTCACCAGCAGCGGCGGCGGATGAACTGCAGGCGCCGCCGGCGCCCGGCGATGAGGGCAGCCCGCTGTCCTTGTTCCAAGAGCGGCTGTGGATCCACCACCAGCGCAGTCCAGAGAACACGAGCTACAATCTGCCCCTCCTGCTGCTCGTCCGAGGCAACCTCGATGTCGCGGCGCTGGAGCAGAGCTTGAGCGAGATCGTCGCCCGTCACGAGAGCTTGCGCACCTGCTACGGGCAGACGGACAAGGGAGAGCCCGTGCAGCTCGTCGCGCCGCCGGAGCGCGTGCGCCTGCCGGTCATCGCCGTCGACCGCGCTCGGATGCTGGAGCACCTCGAGCGACACCTCGAGCACCGCTTCGACCTCCTCCGGGGTCCGATCTTCATCGTGAGCTTGCTGCGCTTGGCGGCGGACCGGCACCTGCTCCTGTTCAACGTGCACCACATCGCGGCGGATGCCTGGTCGCTGAAGGCCGTCTTTCTGGGGGAGCTCCAGAGCGCTTACGCGGCGTTCTGCCGCGCGGAGCGGCCCGCTTTGCCGCCGCTGACCGTACAATACAAGGATTACGCACGCTCGCAGCGGGCCTCGGAGTCGTCCGCGCGCCTCGACTACTGGCGTCGAACGCTCGAGGGCTACGAGGACAGCCTCGAGCTCCCCACGACGCATACGCGGCAGGCGAAATCCGGCACGAAGAGCCAGAGCTTCGTGCATCGCTATTCGAGCGAGTTTGCGCGAAACCTCGAACGCCTGTCTCGCCAGCACGGCTGCACGCTCTTCATGTCGTTGCTCGCGGCGCTCGGCGTCACGATCGGCCGGTACACGAACAGGGACGACCTCTGCATCGGCACCACGACGTCCAACCGAACGGACGTCGAGTTCGAGCCCTTGATCGGGTTCTTCATCAATATCTTGCCGCTCCGGCTGCACATCGACGAACAGACCAGCGTCGGCGCGCTGCTCAAGGCGGTGCGCGCGCAGGTGCTGACCGCGTTCGAGCACGCCGTGCCCTTCGAACGGATCCTGCAGGCGACCGACGTCGCGCGTCGCGGCGGCGCGAACCCGCTGGTGCCCATCGTCATGAGGCATCAAAACTTCCCTGAGACCTCGCTGGGCGCTCCGCTGCCGGGTGACGTGAATTTCTACGCTTACCCCGATCCCGACGAGGGCGACGACGCGGTCCGGAGGCTGCTCGTGAGAGAGCACGTCCCTGCGCGATGCGAGATCGAGCTGTCGTACTCGGGGGGGGCGGACGAGCTCGAGGTGGAGGTGGTGTACGCCTCCGATCTGTACGACCGCGAGGCCATCGAGCGCTTGCTCGCTCACCATCAGCGGGTGCTGGAAGGCATGTTCAGCGACGCGAATCGGCGCGTGCTCGAGCTGCCTCTGCTGCGCGACACCGACGTTCAGAAGCTGCTCGAGCAGTACAACCGAGCGCCGGCGACCCCAGCGCCAGCCTGGTCCTTCGTCCAGCGCTTCGACGCGCAGGTCGAGCGCTCGCCGGGCGCGGTGGCGTGCTGGGACGCGCGGAGCGCCTGGAGCTACCTCGAGCTCGCGCGGCACGCGAACCAGGTGGCGCACGCGCTCGCGGCGCGGGGCGTCGCGCGAGGGGACCTGGTCGCCGTGTGTCTGGATCGCAGCGGCGAGCTACTCGCGACCCTGCTCGGTATCTGGAAGGCGGGGGCGGCGTACGTGCCGATCGACCCGGCATACCCGAAGTCCTACGTGCGGCAAATCCTTGAGGACGCGCGCCCGAGCGCCGTCGTTTGCGGCGCCCGGCACCAGGCCCAGCTCGAGCTCGACGACGCCCGGTGCCTCAGGCTCGAGCAGGTCTGGGACGCCGCGTCGAAGTCCCCGGATACGCCGCCGGAGCTGCGCGCGCAGCCCGAGGCGCTCGCCTACGTCATGTATACGTCGGGGTCCACGGGCAAGCCCAAGGGCGTCCGGGTGCCCCATCGCCAGCTCAACAACTGGCTGAGCGCCCTCGAGACCTGGCTGCCGTTCGAGGCGGGTGAGGTCGTCGCCCAGAAGACGACGTTCGTCTTTGCGGTCGCGGTCAAGGAGCTGTTCGCGGGCCTGCTCAACGGGTGCCCGCAGGTGTTCATCGGCAACGACGCCGTCCGAGATGCGGCGGCCTTCGTCGCCGCGCTGGCCGAGCACCACGTCAGCCGCCTCAACATCGGGCCCTCGCACCTCGCGAGCGTCATCGAGCACCTGCAGTCGAGCGGGCGGCGCTTGCCGGCGCTGAAGATATGTATCACCGCCGGCGAGCCGCTGCCGAAGGCCCTGGTGCTCGCCTTCCGCGAGGTGTTCCCGAGCGCGCGCCTGCTCAACAACTATGGCTGCACCGAGCTCAACGACATCAGCTACTACGATACGGCGAGCTTCGACGGTCAGCGCGATTTCGTCCCGATCGGCACGCCGATCGCCAACACAAAGGTCTACGTGCTCGATCGCCAGGGCAGGCTGGTGCCCGAAGGCGTCCCCGGGGAGCTGCACGTCGCCTCCGTGAGCTTGCCCGAGGGGTACCACGGCCTCGACGCCCTGACCGCCGAGCGCTTCGTGGCCAACCCGTTCGGCGCTGAGCCGAGCGATCGCCTCTACAACACGGGCGACGTCGTCAGACACCTCCCGGACGGCACGCTCGACTACATCGGTCGCTGGGACTTTCAGGTCAAGGTGCGGGGCTTTCGCGTCGACGTGCGCCAGGTGGAGATGGTGCTCGGCGACTTCGAAGGCATCCGCGCCCGGGCGGTCGTGGGCAAGGGCGATCGGCTGATCGCGTTCTACACCAGCGCGCCCGGCAGCGCCGTGCGCCTCCTGGAGCTGCGCGCGTTCCTGCAAAGCAGGCTGCCGGCGTACATGGTGCCGGACGCGTTCGTCCTGCTCGACGCGATGCCGCAGCTGCCGAACGGCAAGATGAATCGCCGCGCGCTCCTCGAGGCGCAGGGCGAGCTGCAACAGAGCGACCCGTACGAGCCTCCGGCGAGCCCGACCGAGCGCGCGCTCGCCGACATCTGGTCCCTCGTCGTGAACGTGCCCGCCGCGCGCATCGGCCGCCGATCGCACTTCTTCGGCATCGGTGGGCACTCGCTCTCTGCCATGCGCGTCCTGGCGAGGATCAAGGACGTATTCCAGGTCGAGCTCGTCGTGTCGGAGCTCTTCGATGCGCCCAAGCTCGACGCGATGGCCGCCGCGGTCGACCGCGAGATCGCGCGCCGGCCTCCCAGCGAGCGAAAGGCGCAGCCCTCCGCCACGGCTCGACGAGCGCCGAAGACGCGGGCGGGCTCGGGGCTGCTCCACGACAAGGTGGCGCTGGTCACCGGCGGCAGCCGTGGTATCGGGCTCGCCACCGCGCTGCTGCTCGCGGAGCACGGCGCGAGGGTCGCCATCAACTACCGGGACAGCGAGGCGCAGGCTCGGCGCGTCAAGGAGCAGATCGAGGCGGAGGGCGGGATCGCCGAGGTCTTCGGGGCGGACGTGACCGACGCCGCCGACGTGACCAACCTCGTGAAGGCCGTCCACCAGCGCTTCGAGCGCATCGACGTCCTGGTGGCGAACGCTCATATCAACTTTCGTCATCGCCCCTTCGTCGAGTACGACTGGGCCGATCTCGAGCGGAAGGTCAGCGATGAGCTCAAGGCGGTGTTCCTCCCGTGCCAGGCGGTCGTCCCGGAGATGCTCCGGCGCAAGAGCGGCAGCATCGTGGCGGTCTCGAGCAGCCTCTCCAGGCGCAGCAACGAGGGGTTCCTCGCGCAGAGCACGGCGAAGGCCGCGGTCGACGCCTTCGTGCGCGCGCTCGCCGCCGAGCTGGGTCCTTCTGGCGTTCGCGTCAACACCGTCGCGCCCGGGCTCACGTTGACGGACGCGGCCATGCCGATGGCGCCCGCGGTCAAGGAGGCGATCGCCTCCAAGTCCCCGTTGCGCCGCAACGGCTTGCCGGAGGACATGGCGGGCGCCGTGCTCTTCTTGGCGAGCGACCTGTCGCGGTTCATGACCGGCTCGTACCTGCCGGTCGACGGTGGGCTCACGATGTTGTAGCGGCCGCGCCGGGGAGGAAGGCGGCGCCCTCTCTCACACGAAAACACGAGGCTAGAGCATGCCTGCCAAGCTTCTCGTCATCGACAACTACGACTCCTTCACCTTCAACCTCGTGCAGATGTTCCGCAGCTACGACCTGGACATCTCGGTGTTCCGCGCCGACGCGCTCTCGGTCGAAGACGTCGCGCGCCAGCGGCCCGACTACGTCCTCGTGAGCCCTGGCCCCAAGAGCCCGAGCGCCGCCGGTATCTCGACCGAGCTCATCCGTCGTTACCAGGGCGAGGTCCCCATCCTGGGCGTGTGCCTCGGCATGCAGTGCATGAACGAAGCGTTCGGCGGCAGCACGGTGCACGCGCCCGTGCCGATGCACGGCAAGACGAGCGCCGTACATCACGACGGGACCGGTCTCTTCGAAGGCGTCCCCCAGCCGTTCACGGTAGCGCGCTATCATTCGCTCGCCGTCACGGGCATCAGCGGGGAGTTGAGGGTCAACGCCCGGGCCACGGACGGCGTGCCGATGGCGCTCCAACATGTCCGCCATCCGCTCTTCGGCGTCCAGTTCCACCCCGAGAGCTTCCTCACCCAGCACGGGTTCACGCTGGTCGAGAACTTCCTGCGCTCGGGTCCGCTGAAAGGAGCGCTGTCATGAGCACAGCTGTGGTCGACGTCAGCCTGCCCTGGCTCCGGAGGGTGACGGGGGTGCATTCCGAGCCCCTCGACCTGAAGGAGCCGTTCGTGGACGTGGTGCGCCGCTTCGCGCATCTGCCCGGCACCGTGGCGCTGATGAGCGGCGGGGAGCTCGACTCCGCCCGTCACCACATCCTCGGCGTCTATCCCTGGCTGTCGCTGAGCGGTCACCGCGCGCGGACCACGCTCGCCGACGGCGACCATCGCGTCGAGCTCGACGAGGACCCGTTCACCGCGCTGCGCCGCCTGCTTCAGCACTGCAGCGTGCCGGAGCTGGGAGCGCCGCTGCCGCTGTCCAGCGGGCTCCTCGGCTACTTCGCGTACGATTTGAAGGACTGCCTGGAGCAGCTGCCGAGGACGAGCATCGACGATCTCGAGCTGCCGCTGATGCACCTCGTGGCGCCGGCCATCCTCGTGATCCACGACCGGGTCTCGGGAGCGACGACGCTCCTGGCGATGCGCTTGCGAGGATTGCAAGAGCACGACGATGCGTTTCGCCGAGACGTGGCGCGCTTCAAGGAGGCGCTCGGCGCGCCGGCGGCGGCGCTCCGAGAGCCGGCGCCGCGAGCGAGCGGCCGATGTGCTTCGATCGTTTCGCGGGAGGAGTACCTCTCGGCGGTCGAGGCGATCCGCAGGTACATCGTCGACGGCGACGTGTACCAGGTGAACATGTCCCAGCGCTTTCAGGCGCCGTTCGCCGGGGACCCCTTCGACTGCTTCGCCACGATGTATGCGGCCAATCCGGCGCCCTTCTTCGCATACATCAACGCCGGAGACCACCAGATCGTCTCGACCTCCCCCGAGCGGTTCATCGAGCTCAGGGACGGCGGCGTGGAGACGCGACCCATCAAAGGCACGCGGCCTCGCGGGAGGACTCCGGACGAGGATGATGCCCTGCGGACGGAGCTCCTGGAGAGCGCGAAGGAAGACGCCGAGCTGTCGATGATCGTCGACCTGCTCCGCAACGACATCGGCAAGGTCTGCCGCCCGGGGTCGGTGCGCGTGCTCGAGCACAAGCGCCTCGAGGCCTATCAGAACGTCTATCACCTCGTCTCGATCGTGAAGGGCGAGCTCGATCCCGGCATGGATGCCGTCGATCTGCTCCGCGCGACCTTCCCGGGCGGCTCGATCACGGGGTGCCCGAAGATCCGGGCGATGGAGATCATCGACGAGCTCGAGCCGGTCCGCAGGCACATCTACACGGGCAGCATCGGCTACGTCGGGTTCGACGGCACGATGGATCTATCCATCGCGATCCGGACCGCGACGTTCACGGGCGGCAGGGTCGTATTCTCCGTCGGCGGCGGCATCGTCTTCGACTCGGATCCAGCGAGCGAGTTCGAAGAGACGCTCCACAAGGGGCGCACGCTGATGGACGCCCTGGCCGCGACGGGCGGCGACGAGCGGAGCGCCAGCACGGTCTGGCAGGACGGGGCCTTCAAACCCAGCGCGGCCGCCTCGGTGCCGCTCGACGCCGAAGGGCTGGCGTATGGCTTCGGCTTCTTCGAGACCTTGCGCGTCCAGGCGGGCCGTCCGATCCTGCTCCAGGCCCATTTGCAGCGCTTCGAGCTCGCCTGGCGGGAGTTCTTCCAGTCCGCGCCGCCGGATGTCACCTGGGCCGACGTCATCGCCCAGCTCATCCAGAGGAACGGGCTGTCGAGCGCGATCGCCGTGGTGAAGCTCGTGGCGGCCGCGGGCAAGCCGAGCGGCGCGCGGCCGTCCCCCGTGCTCTTCGCGAGCGCCAGGCCCTATTCGCCGCGCCCCGCCCTGAGCTCGAAGCCTGGGCTGGCCCTCCGGGTGTATCCGCACTGCCGGCACACGCACCTCGCCGGCCACAAGACCCTCAATTACATGTACTATAAACTGGCCGGGGACTGGGCCAAGCGCCACGGCGCGGACGAGGCGTTGATCCTCAACGCGGATCGCTCCGTGTCGGAGACGAACACCGCGAGCGTGTGCTGCGTGTTTGGCGATACCGCGTGCTTCCCCGCGTCGGCGCACGCGTTGCCGGGCACCATGGCGGCCGAGGTCCGGCGGCTCCTGCCGCAGTGGGGCTTCGCCGTCGAGGACCGGCGCCTCACGGTGGAGGATCTGATGGCCGCGGACCAGGTGTTCTTGACGAACTCGTTGATGGGCGCGGTCCCCGCGGTGAGCCTCCACGACGCGAAGCTCGGCTACGACGCGGCGCTCTGCGACAAGATCAACGGAGCCGTGTTCGACGGAGCCTGACGGCTGGCGACACGGGGCGGCCCGGGCACACCGGGCCGGCCCGGGCACATCGGGCCGGCCCGAGGGCGAGCGGGCGGCGGGCGCGCGCTCAGCCCTCGCGCGCCACGCGGAGCGCCTCCGCGAGCTCCTCGGGCGTGATCTCCCGGTCCTGCAGCACCATCGCCGCCCAGGCCGCGACCTCGGCCGGCGTCCGGAAGATGTTCGGCGCGGGCGCCTGCGACCCGCGGGGCTGCAGCCGCATCATGATGGCGCGGACCGACGCGGCGATGAACCCCTCGGCCTCGACGAGCGTGGCCACGCCCTTCATGTACTCCCCTGGAGCGCTCGCCGCCCGCTGCATCGCCGCCCGGCTCTCCTCGTTGGGCGGCCCGGTGTGCTGGCGGGGGACCACGATCAGGAAGGCTGCCCCTCCCGGCTGACGCTCCGCCCAGGCCCGGAAGTGCGCCCGGGAACGCTCGATGCCGGCGACGCTCTCCTGCCCGCGCCAGATGAGCAGCATGAGCCGCCGCCAGGTCGCCACCACGTACACGTCCGTCCGTTCCAGCAGCTCGACCTGCACCGACGAGGAGGTGGTCACCATCGCACCCGATTGTCCTCCCTGTAGGCTGGCCACCGCAAGAACTCCGGTGTGTCAGGTCAGCAGCCCGGCGTCGCCGCCGCGGCGACGCAGCGCCTCCGTGTCCGTTCGGCGACCTGCATCCTGAGGCGGAGCGGGCTGCGGACATCGGTTCGCCCGTGCGATGCGAGAGCGACGGCAGGGCGCGGGCAACGACGGCGAGACCGGACCGAGGGGACCCGAAGCGACGCCCGAGGCTAGCCGCCCGGCCATCGCCATGGGCGTGGCCCATGGCGGCTCTCGCCGGGGTCGACGATGCTGGACGTGGGGCGGGTGCCTACCTCTCGTTCAAGATTTCCGCTGCCGCTCGATCTCGGCGCGCAGGCGTTGCTCCTGCGCGCGCAGCTCCGGCGTGAACTCCTTGCCGAAGTCCTCGGCCTCGAAGATCGGTCGAAGCTCGAGCACCCATTCCCCGCTGGGCATGTAGTCGGCGCAGCGCCTGGCCCACGCGACCGCCTCGTCCAGCGACGCCACCTGCCAGATCCAGTATCCGCCGACGAGCTCCTTGGTCTCGGCGAACGGACCGTCGACGAGCGTCCTCTTGCCGCCCGAGATGTGGAGGCGCTTGCCTTTGCTGCTCGGATGCAGCCCCTCTCCGGCGAGCATGACCCCGGCTTTGACGAGCTCCTCTTTGAACTTGCCCATCTCGGCGATGACCGCCTCGTCCGGCATCACCCCCGCCTCGGACTCCTTCGTGGCCTTGACGATCACCATGACCTTCATAGCGCGCTTATCCCTGGGTAAGGCTACTTCGTCAAGACGACGTGAGTGGCGTCGTCCGAGGAGGCGCGCTCCGTGCACGTGTAGCCGAGGCTCACCGTATCGATGCCGGCGAGGAGGTGCTCGCCCCTGCCCAGGAGCACGGGGGAGATCACGAGGTGGATCTCGTCGATCAGCCCGGCGGTGAGGTACTGGCGAACGGTGGCGACGCCGCCGCCGAGTCGGACGTCCTTTCCCTGCGCCGCTTCCGTCGCGCGCTTCAGCGCGGCATGGATGCCATCGGTCACGAAGTGGAACGTCGTTCCGCCCTCCATCGTGATGGGCGCACGAGCATGGTGCGTGAGCACGAAGACGGGTACGTGGTAGGGCGGGTTGTTGCCCCACCATCCCTTCCAGCCGTCGTCGGACCAAGGGCCCCGCATCGGCCCGAACATGTTGCGGCCGAGGATCCAGGCGCCGACGTTCTCGAAGCCGCGAGCGGCGAAGTCGTCGTCAACGCCTTCTCTGCCGACCTGGTCGCCGAGCAGGGATCCGGCAAAGTCGGCGCTCATCCTCTGGAACGTCTTCGTGCCCAAGACCCACTTGTGCAGCGCCATACCTCCGATGCCCATCGGATTGTCCAGATCCTGGTCGGGACCGGCGCCGTAACCATCGATGGAGATTGAAAATGCGTTGACCCGAAGCCTCGACATGAGCGTAACTCCTTGCGGCGCAGGCATCGCCTGCGACCGTCGTGACCGCCGTCTTCTGAAGGGGCGACGAACGAGCCAGGGGCGGATCGACACGCCGACGAGATTTTCTTTCGCTGGGCGGTCGTCACAGGAAAGCACCGTCTATTCAAGGACTTAGGCGACGTGCTCGCCGAGGACCACCGCGACGTCGTCGTGCAGGTTGCCGGACGGGAGGGTCACCGCCTGGATCAGCGCTCCCACCGCCGTCTGCACGTCGCCGGTGCGCGCGAGCGCGCTGATCGTCGCGCGCGACGCGTACTTCAGGAGGCCGTCGGTGGCGACCAGGAGGCGCCCCGAGAGCGGACGGCGTCGGATGCCGGCGGGCCTGCACGCGCCGCTGCCGACCAACGGCTTCCGGCTCTGCGCCGCCGTCAGATCGATCACCCTGTCGGGCTCGACGAGGAGCGCTCCCGAGTCCCCCACGCTGGCGCCCCACAGCTCGCCTCGGCGCATCTGGACGACGACGAGCGTCGTCTCGCCGCACGTGGGCGTTGCTTCCAGCTCGCCGTCGAGCCGACGGAGGCGCTCGCACCAGCCGTCGGCATCGAGCTCCCTCTCTGCGCCGAGCGCCACCATCGCGCTCACCGCCGTGCGGGCCGCGGCCGCGCCGCCAGCGAGCCCCCCCGCGCCGTCGGCGACGGCCACGGTCCACCGGTCGCCGCGGCAGGAGAGCTCGAGACGGTCCTCGTTCGCGCTACCTGCCACGCGGCGTGACCAGAAGCGCATCCAGCCCGAGGGAGGTTCGATCTGCTCGCACGCGTCACCGCCTTCCGAGGGCGTGATCTCGACGCTGGAGACGATATTGTCCCGGAAGAGGAGGACCGCGCCGTCGCCCTGGCCGCATCCGGGACAGCCGGCTTCGACGAGCCCGGGGACGGCGACGAGCCCACCCACGTTCTCTCCGTGATCGTCGAGCGGCGCCGGGCGTCCAGGCGGATCGAACCAGCAGATCGGGTCGCCGATCCTGTATTCGTGCTGCCGGCAATAGCCGTACCGAACCTGGATGCGCCATTCCGGGGAATGCCCACAGCCGGGGCAGCGGGCGTGGGCGATGACGACGTCGAACAGTCCCATGGCCAGCCGGTCCTCCTGTGCTGCCCGTCGGCGCTCGTGGACAATACAAGCCTGGGCGCTCCTGTGCAGCGCCGTCGGCCGTCCTGCGCAGCCCCGTCGGCCCTCCTGGGCAGGCCCGGCGCCCTCCTGCGCAGCGCCGCCGGCCGTCCTGCGCAGCGCCGCCGGCCGTCCTGCGCAGCCCCGCAGGCCCTCCTGCGCAGCGCCGCCGGCCGTCCTGTGCAGCCCATTGGCCCTCCTGCGCAGCCCCGCCGGCGCTCTTGCGCAGCGCCGTCGGCCGTCCTGCGCAGCCCATTGGCTCTCCTGGATAAGCCCCGGCGCCCTCCTGTGCGGCCCCGGTGGGTCTCCTGCGCAGCCCCGCAGGCTCTCCTGCGCGGCCTGGGCGCCCTCCTGCGCACCCCCGTTGGTGTCCTGCGCTACACGAGCCGCCGTCCTGCGCGGCCCTCGCGACCCTCCTGCGCGCCCCCGTCGGGGTCCTTCGTCATCATCGTCTGGCTCCTGCGCAGGCCCGATGGGTCTCCTGTGCAGCCCCGGCGTCGTCTCGCGCGCCTTTAAGGCGCCAAGGACGCCAAGATCTTGTCCCCGGCGAGAAGCCGCCGACATCACCGAACGGGCCTTCACGTGAACCTCGGGGTACCAGCTTATCGCACAGCAGCAGGTCTCTCGGTTCATCGAGCCCGCACCGTGTCGAGCCTCGCGGCGACCTCACGGATGCCGACCTCGGCGCAACAGGAACGCGCGCAAGCGAGCTCGATCCTCGTCGTTCATGTCCAGGAGCTGAACAGTCGCGCGCCCCTCCGCTGTAAGCCCGTTGATGATTCCATTCGATTCCGTGACGAAGTGCTCTCGCCACGCGTGCCGCCTGGGGTGATAGAGCTGTACGACAAGCTTGCTCTCGGGGTCGATCGACGCGAACTTCGGCCCCTTCTTCAGGTTGCAGCGAATGCAGCATAGACACAGGTTGTCGACATCATCCGAACCACGATGTTGCCTTCCGATGATGTGGTCTACCTGGTGAGGCAAGATCGATGCGTCCTGCGGGAGGCGGCAGTACTCGCATGCCCCCTGGGCGCGCCGCTGGACCAGCTCCCGCGTGTCGCTCGGCAGCTTCACGAGGCCGCGCGCATGCTCCATACCTCCTCTGCCTGAAGCTTGAGGAGGCTGAGCATGTCGTTCAAGCGGACGACCTCGGCATATTCTCTGTGCTCTTCAGGTGTGAGGACGCCGCTTGTGCTCTTCTGAGCGAGCTCCTCGACGCGGGGTGCCAGGTCCTTGCTGACGGCGTCGAGCGCCGCCTCGAGCTGCTCGATGGTTCGCTTCTCCATGAGTGTCTCCGTCTTCAACGCCTCGCGTCAGCATGTCATCCCTCTGTCGTCGGTTCAAGGCCCGCCACGGCCCTTTGGCCGTGCAGCCCAGCCGCTGGGCAGGCCCGCTCGTAACCGAGCTCGAAGCATTCCCCGCCGCCGGCGAGCCGCCCGTCGAGTCGGCGTCGGCGGCATGCCTGCGGACCAACAGACCGGCCGCATCGTCATCGCGGCCGTGCGGGCTGCTGGGCGTCGTGTCGTCCTGTCGCAGGGGTGGGCCTGCCGTGGTGAACCCGTGCGAGGGCGGGCTCCCGAGCGTCGGCGGCAAGGGCGGTGACGGATCGCCCGGCGGCGCGAAGGACGGTCGCCACGGCGAGCCGACCCCGACGCCGAACCCCAGCAACTACGGACGGCGAGGACGCCCGAGGCGGCAAGGAGGGCGAGAACGGCTCCCCGAGCGTCGGCATCGTCGCGCTGCACGCCAGGGTGACCCGGCGCGACGGCGAGATCGAGACGTCCGACGGCGGCCCGGGCGGCGACGGCGGCGAGCCCCAGCGAGGCGGACGAGGCGTGACCGCCCAGCCAAGGGCGTCGTGACCGTCCGCGCGGCGCCGGTCACCTATTCCCATCAGAAGCCTGGCTGCGGCGCGGCCTGGCACGTGCCGGCCACGCACGCGAGCTGCGGCGGTGGCGGGCACGGGGCGCACTGGAGGTTCCGGCACGCGGGGGGGCTACGGGCGTTGAGCTCACGGAAGAAGTCTCCGCTGCCGTCGTAGATCACCAGGTTGGACGCACTCGCGACCGCCCTCGACGAGATCGTGCCGCAAGAGCAGCAGCGGTCGGCCGCGGCCACGATCACGCAGTCCGACGCGGCAGCGCAGGTCGCCGGGCCGGGCGGCAGGGGCGACCCCGTCGGCCCGCCGGCGACGGTCGCCGTCGATGCCGCAGTCGGCGTCACGGCGGCTTCGGGCGGCTGCTCCGCGCCCCGCGGGGGCCCACCCGGACGGTGTGCGTCGCCGCACGCGGCCAGCAGCGCGGCGATCGCGATCACGAGACGACCAGCTCCTCGACCCAAGCTCGTATGCATTCCGGGGGAACGGTCGAGCCTCTTGCCCCCTTACAGTGCTTCACTGCGGCTACGGCGGCCCGGGGCGCGGGGGCGATTCGATCGGCATCGCCTACCTCGGCGAGGACCGGCTCACGGCCCTGGGCGTCACCTTCACGCTGGGGCCGCCGGGCAAGGGGGGCATCCGCTGGGACGAGCAGGGCGAGACGATCACGGGGGAGGATGGCGTCGCCCTGGAGATGCGCCGGTTTGCTGAATCGCTGGAGTGGAGCTCGCCCGCACCCGCACAACGCTTTCAATCACCCGCAGCGCGAAGCGGCGTCGGGCATTGCCGTAGTGGGCGGGCTATTCACAAGGCACGAGTGAGCCAGTACAGCGGAAGTCGCTTTGCGTGCGCGATGGCGAGCACGAGCGTGTGCTCGGGGTGCACCTCGAACGCAATGACATACGGAAAACGGTCGACGATCGCTCTGCGAATGCTCCGTGGTGCAGGAGAAGTCCCTGGCCAGATCTGAAAAGATGTCGGGGCCTCTCCAATCTTATCGAGCATCGACGAGACCTCGGCGATGAACTCGTCGCCCAGCCCGGGCCGCCTCTCGTCGTACCAGATGGCCGCCGCACGAAGCTCAGCGCGCGCTTCAGGAGGAAGCTCGACCCGCACGCCGGTCCTCGAGCTCCTTCAGGATCTCCGCTCGCGCCGTGCCCCAGTCGACCGTCTGGACCTTACCCTCCTCGACCTCGCGCGCTCGGCGCGTCAGCTCACCCGTCCACGCTGCAGCGACCTCCTCGGCGTCGGGCTCCTCAAGGCTGGAGAGCACTTCTTCTGCCAGCCGGGCCCGCTCGTGGCGGGGCAACAGCAGCACCTGCGCGAGAAGTTCCTCGGTGGACATAGGGGAACTGTAGCATGGCTCGGGTCCGCCACGCACGGCGATGCGGCCTCCAGCTCGACAGCCCGCCGCACCCGCGCCAGGCTGGTCTGCTCGCGGACCAGAACAGGCGATGGTACCGGCATGCCGGTGCTTCTCCGGGCCGCGCAAACACCGGTCGAGATCCTCCGAGGCAGGTGTTTCGCCCCACCTACGGGCGGGGCCATGACGGCAAGGATTTGCCCGGGCCGAGCGACGTAGCCGACGGCGCCGATGGGAGGGTTGGCGGCGACGCGTGCTCGGCGGAGACCGTGACCGGCGGGGCTGCCGTGGTGAACCCGTGCGAGGGCGGGCTCCCGAGGGTCGGCGGCAAGGGCGGTGACGGATTGCCCGGCGGCGCGGAGGACGGGCGCGACGGCGAGCCGACCCCGACGCCGAACCCCGGCAAATACGGACTGCGAGGAAGCGGGAGGTGGCCGACGTGGGCTGCCAATGGGTATGGACTCCGCGGCGTCCCTCGACGTCCGAGATCAGCCCGCTGCTCGATTCGCCGGCGCCGAACGCGAAGCGCTGGTGGTGGCGGAGCTGGCCCAGATCGACTTTCTCGGTGAAAGACCAGTCGAAGAGGGCCGAATCGTTCATGGCGGCGGTGTCCGGATCGCGCGGTTCGAGCTGACGCCAGACGACGCCCGCGGAGGATTCAGCGGAGCTGTCGGTCACGGCGACGATCGCACCGGAGGCCAGCCGGTGCCGTATTGAGATCTCCAGGGCCGTGCTCCAGATCCGAACGGCAGCATGTGGAGCGCACCCGCCAGGGACCGGCGGCAAAGAAACGAGGGCTGTCATGAGTAGCCGTGCACAGGTGCTGTTTCAGGTGGGCGCGTGGGCGTGGGTCGTCACCGGGATCGGGCACCTCGCGATCACCGCGCTGCTGCTCGGTCGCCCCGCGACGCCCGCCGCGGAGACCGCGGTCCTGGACGCGATGCGGGCGCACCGGATGACCATGATGGGGGTGTCGCGCGACCTGCTCGGCCTCTTCAGGGGGTTCAGCATGGCCATGGGCCTGGTGCTCGCGCTGCACGGCGCCGTCTGCGTGCTCGCCGCGCCCGCCCTCGCCGCGCTCCCTGCTGTCGTGGCGCTGAACGCGGCGGTGTCGCTGGCGCTGCTGGCCATCGCCGTCCGCGCGTTTCCGCCGCCGCCGATCGTGACCATGCTGGTCGCGACGGCGTGCTTCGGTTCGGCGCTCGTGGTGGGCTGAGCGTGCGGGCGAAGATAGCTCATAGCCCATCGCAGTCGCCATGAGCGGCCCGTCGGACGAACCGTTGCGGCATCGCTCGTTCAGGTTCCGGCGCACCGCGCTGCAATCGTGAGGCGGCGGCCCGAATGCGCGCTGGCTCGTCTCGGTACACGACGAGATATGGAAAGCGACGCACCCGCTGCTGCGCGCCGAACACATGCGCGTCGAGCCCGCGTGGCGCCGCCGGCCCGAAGCGAAACATCAGCTCGATCTCGGGGCGCGGGATCGAGACGTGCGGCGCGTCGCCGGTGCGCTCGGTCGCGAACAGCGCCTCGACGGCCGGCGCAATCGAGGCGCTGGGCGCGAGGCGATGGCGGCGGGGGCTCGCGTGCAGGACCGGAGGACGAACGTGCGCGCCGATCGCGCATGCCCGCGCGTGACATTGTCCGCTTCTTCCAATTCCCAACCCGCGCGCGTCGCTAGCATCGCGGTCATGAAGATCCTCGTCACCGGAGCGACCGGAAAGGTCGGAAGCCGTCTCGCAAAGCGCCTCGCCCGCCGGGGCGATCATGTCCGCGCCCTCGTGCGCGATCCGAACCGCGCCGCCGAGCTGCGCGAGCACCGGATCGAGACCGTGAAGGGCGATCTCCTCGACGAAGCCTCGCTCGCGCCCGCGGTGCGCGGCATCGACGCGGTCGTCCACTGCGCCGCCTTCTTCCGCGGCGCCACACCGGAACAAGCGCACACCGTCAACGACCTCGGCACGCAACGACTCGCGGCCGCCGCCCGCGCCGCGAACGTGAAGCGCTTCGTCTTCACCAGCACCGGGTTGGTCTACGGACCGAGCGGCGGCCGCCTCGCCCGCGAGGGCGACGACTGCGCGCCGCCACCGGGCTACCCCGCGAGCAAGCTCGCCGCCGAACGCGCGCTCCTCGCCCTCGAGGGCCTCGATGTGCGCGTCCTCCGGCTCCCCTTCGTCTACGGCGACGGTGATCCGCACATCGAGGAAGCGATCCCGATGATGCGCGGCTGGCCGCCGTCGCAGCGCATGGCCTTGATTCATCACGCCGACGTCGCGCACGCTGTCGCGCGCGTGCTCGACACCGCATCGCCTTCGCACCTCATCTACAACGTGGTCGACGACGAAGCCCCCGACCTCGCCACCGTCTTCGCGTCGGTCGGCGCCCCACCGCCCGACGGCTCGGCCGGCGAAGCGGCCCGAGCCTTCGACGTCCTCCTCGACGGCCGCCGCATCCGCGAAGATCTCGGCTTCAAGCCCGAGTTCCCGCGCCTCCAGGACGCGATCGCGGCGGGCGCGTGATGTTCTCCAGTCGTCCAGGTAGGCGGACGCGCATGCCGCAACACGCGCGCCATCGACCACAGTCGGTCAACGAGCGCCCCGAGACGCGGGGCACCGCTGGATACGGCGCTCCACATCGCCGGTGAAGTCGGGTAAGTCCGCGCCACAGTCGCGAGGCGGCGGCCCGCAGGCTGGGGCGTGATGGCGAATGGGAGGTCTCGGCGATGACCTCAGCGGTCGAGGATGGCTCGCGCCCGCCGCTCGCGCCGGCGGCGAAGCTCGCCTTCAGCCAGGCATCGCGGGAAATGCCTACGTGAGGTTCGTGAGCGGCCCGGTGCAGTACGCCGGCGCGCCGAACGTGGTCCGGGTGTCGCCGAACAGGTTCAGGATAGAGACGAGCAGGTTGTTGTGCGGGAGGTTCGGGTACCGGACCCAGCGCCCGGTGCGCAGGCCCCCGCCGCCGCCGGCCAGCAGGAACGGCATGTTCGTCTTCATGTGGGTCGGCGGATCCGAGATCTCGGAGCCGAAGAAGACGACGCTCTCGTCGAGCAGCGAGTGCCCGCCCATGTCGACCTTCTCCATCTCCTGCAAGAGATAGAGGTGCTGCTCCGAGTACCAGGTGTAGATGAGCTCGCACTCGGCCGGCCTGAAGCCGCCCATTTCCTGGTAGAAATGGTGGTGCTCGGTCAGGTTCAGCCACGGCAACGTGTACTTCGCCTCGGTGTCGCTCCACTGCAGGGTGCCGACCGCGGTGATGTCGCAGGCGAGCGCCATCACCAGCATGTCCGTCATCAGCTTGCCCACCTTGGGGATCGCCGCGTCGGTCGAGGTGTCCTTGATCGAGCCGGCGTCGTCCGAGTCGAGCCCCGCGCTCGGGTTGTAGTCGGACGTGTCGACCCTCGTCGGGACCCGGCAGGCGCTCGTCGCAGTCGGCGTGCTGCTGAGGCTCTGCTCGATCTCGCGGATCTTCGTCAGGTGCTGGTCGATCTTCTGCTTGTCGGCCGCGCCGAGGCGCGCGGAGAGGGCGGCGTAGCGCCGGTCGAGGAAGTCGAGGATCGATCGCTTCCGCGCGAGGCGACGGGCGGCGTCGTCGCTGGCGCCGGGGTTTAGCGTGCCGAAGAGAGCGGTGAAGATCTCCACCGGATCGAGGCGCGGCTGGATGGGGCTGTACGGCGCGGCCTCCTCGAAGTTGGCGATGTTCATCGGCGTCATCAGGCCGTGGGACTTGCCCGTCGCCCAGCGCACCGCGAGCTGGATGCTCGCCTCCGCCGTCCGACCGGCGGAGATCCGGGAGGCGATCACCTGATCGATGGACGGCCCCCTCCCGTAGCCGCCGTTGTTCGCGCCCTCCTGCGACGTGCCCGTGAGCCAGGCGATGATCCCGCTCTGGTGCTGCTCACCGCGCGCGCTCTTCATGTCGAGGCCGTCGACGACGAGCAGCCGGTCCTGCACTGGCGCGAGCGGCGCCAGGATGGGGCCCAGGGTGAAGCTCGTCTCGGTGCCGGTCGGACGCCAGCGATCGATCAGGGTCCCGCCGGGCGTGTAGACGGCGAGGAAGCGCCGGGCGGGGGCGGGTTGCGCGCGCGCCAGGCGCTCGGTTCCCATGATCTCCAGCCACGGGAGAGCGACGGCGATGGCGCCGGCGCCTCGCAGCATGGCACGTCGGCTCAAGCGGAATTTCGACATACCCCTCTCTCCTGTCGTCGGGATGGCCGACCGAGGCCCCCGAGAGGACGCGCCTGCTTTGCTGTCACGCCTCGTCCGCTCCGGACGCACGGAGGCTCCCTCATCGAACCACAGGCATTCTTGATGAGGAGTTCGAGGTTAGCGAAGGCCACGAACGGAGCTTCCGGCAGCGCAGAGAACTCCAGCATCGTTCTGGCGAATCAACGGTTTCACCAATGGCAGTAGCAGATGGCCATCGGACCGGCTCACCCCGAGAGCAGATATTGCCGGAGCGAAGTTTTTCCGTCGCAGCGTGAACCTGCTGCTCACCGCGACGTGGCATGCCACAGCATCTCGGTCGCGGCCCGCGCGTTCGGCCGCCGCCGTGCTCTTCCCCGGCGGACACCCCTCGCCCCCACGAGCGGGGCGTCGGACGAACCGGTGCGGCATCGCTCGTTCAGGTTCCGGCGGAGCGCGCCGCCATCGCGAGGCGGCGGCCCGCAGGGGCGGGTTCGGCGAGTGCGGCGCGGCGTCGCAAGGGGGGCGCCGGGGGAGGCTCGGGCGGGGCCGGCGGCTTCGGTGGACGAGGCGGCAAGGGGGGCGAGATGGACGGGAGCCCGGCAAGCGAGCCGCGTCGGTGAAGCCGGCGCGTCCACAGGCGCGGGGACGGCGGCGGCCGTGGGGTGATCGACGCCTTGGCAATCACCTGCGGCGTGGAGCGCCGTCGGGCGCATTGCCTCGTTGGGCGAGGTCGACGCTCCCGGTCAATGATAGGTGGGGGCCGCTCTTCGCTCGCGCAGGAGGATGGCCCGCTCCGCGCCGTGTCGAGCCTCGCCGCGACCTCACGGATGCCGGCCTCGGCGCAGCAGGAACGCGCGCAAGCGAGCTCGATCCTCATCGTTCATGTCCAGGAGCTGGACAGTCGCGCGCCCCTCCGCTGTAAGCCCGTTGATGACTCCAGTCGATTCCGTGACGAAGTGCTCTCGCCACGCGTGCCGCCTGGGATGATAGAGCTGTACGACAAGCTTGCTCTCGGGGTCGATCGACGCGATATTCGGCCCCTTCTTCAAGTTGCAGCGAATGCAGCATAGACGCAGGTTGTCGACATCATCCGAACCACGATGTTGCCTTCCGATGATGTGGTCTACCTGGTGGGGCAAGATCGATGCGTCCTGCGGAAGATGGCAGTACTCACATGCCCCCTGGGCGCGCCGCTGGACCAGCTCTCGCGTGTCGCTCGGCAGCTTCACGAGGCCGCGCGCAGGGTCCATACCTCCTCTGCCTGAAGCTTGAGGAGGCTGAGCATGTCGTTCAGACGGACGACCTCGGCATACTCTCTGTGCTCTTCAGGCGTGAGGACGCCGCTTGTGCTCTTCTGAGCGAGCTCCTCGACGCGGGGCGCCAGGTCCTTGCTGACGGCGTCGAGCGCCGCCTCGAGCTGCTCGATGGTTCGCTTCTCCATGAGGTTCTCCGTCTTCAACGCCTCGCGTCAGCATGTCATCGGTCTGCCGTCGGTTCAAGGTCCGCCACGGCCCTGTGGCCGTGCAGCCCAGCCGCTGGGCAGGCCCGCTCGTAACCGAGCTGGGAGCATTCCTCGCCGCCGTCGAGCCGCCCGTCTACGTCAAGTCGGCAGCATGCCTGCGGACCAGCAGACCGGCCGCATCGTCGTCGCGGCCGTGCGAGCTGCGAGGCGGCGTGTCGTCCTGTCGCAGGGGTGGGCCTGCCGTGGTGAACCCGTGCGAGGGCGGGCTCCCGAGCGTCGGCGGCAAGGGCGGCGCGGCGTCCAAGAGGGCGCCGGGGGTCACGCGGCCGCGATCCGTTCGGTGTCCTCTCGCCGGGCGCGGGAGCGCGGCGGTGGGCGCTGGCGGGCGGGTACGACGAGGCGGCGGCTCAGCGCTTCGGAGGTTGAAGGCCGGCCATGGTGACGGACACGAGCCGGCGGACCGCCGCCAGCGAAGGCATGCTGCTGGCCGCCGAGAGTGCGTGCAGGCAGAAGCTCGCGAGCTCGGCGGGGGGGACGTCATCGCGGAGCCTTCCGCGCTTCGCGCCCTCCGCGATCAGGTCGCGGAGGAGCTCGCTGAGCTGTTGATAGCCCCTGGTGACGTGCTCACCGTGGCGCAGCAGGGCGACGAGCTCGGTCCCGTGCTCCTCGTGGGTGATGCGGGCGTAGGTGCCCAGGGCGATCTCGAGCCGGCGTTCTGGATCGCCCGCCTTGTCGCGCGCGGCGAGGAGCTCTGCGAGGTGGCGGCCGACTTGCCGCTCGTGCCACGCGACGAGGATCGCCTGCACGTCGGGGAAGTACTTGTAGAGCGTCGCGCGTCCGATGCCCGTGCGCTCCGCGACCTCCGACATCGTGACCGCGGGCACCCCGCGCTCGGTCGCGATGGCTGCGGCCGCATCGAGGATGGCGTCGCGGACCTCCCGGCGGTGCGACTCGAGGGTGTCGTTCCAGAGCTTCGGCATCGCCCGCATCCTACACCGAGACGGACGGATCGAGGCGAACTGGATTGACTGGATACACTCTGTATTGTAAAACCATCCGGTCGCTCCCGGAGCCGCGCGGCCGGAGGCCTGAGCTGGCCACGTCTTCACCTGGCCCGGGTGCCGATGAGCTCGGCCGGAGAGCCCTCGTCGCCGGGGCTCGATCCGGCGAAGACGGCGAAGAGGAGGAACGACATGGTGAAGCTATTCGCCTTTCTCACCAGGAGGGAAGGCATGGATGTGCGCGACTTCGTCGACTACTACGAGAACAGGCACGTGCCGTTCATCTGCAGCCTGGCGCCCGTTCCCGCGGTGTACAAGCGCAGCTACCTGAAGCGAGGCGACGCGCTGAACATGGAGGATGCTGCGATCGGCTTCGACGTCGTGACGGAGACCGTGTTTCCGGACAGGGCCGCCTTGCAGGCGTGGCTCGGGAAGATCTTCGCGCCAGGCACCCGCGAGCGGGTCGTCGCGGACGAGGAGAAGTTCCTCGATCGGTCGCGGTACTGGGCCTACGTCGTCGAGGAGCGCGTCACATCCGAGAGCTGTCGATGATCTGGGCAATCCGCGGGAATTCGCGGGAGGTCACCGACGAAATCCGCGTTCGATGCCGGTGAAGACCCGCTGAACGCCGGCGATCACGTGGCCGCGGTCTTCACCGATCCTGCGCGGGACGGGATGATCACCGACATCTCCACATGTGCGTCCTCAGTCGCGTCCTCGTTCCGTTGTCGTCCGTGTGCCTAACGCCTTGCCAATCTGCTGCGGGGCAGGCTGCCGAGCGAAGCGCGGTTGCCCGAACCGTCAGCCGCATTGGCATGTTCGGCACCCGGTCAGGAAGAACGAATCACGCGACCGCCACCGCAGCTTGCGTTCTCCCGTCGTCATTTTGAAGGGCCGCGCGTCTTTCGTCGGCGCGCGGGCTGCCGCCCCGATGCCGCCCCGAGGCGCTTCTGAATCGCAGCCTGCGTTTGGCGGGGCAGCGTCGCGAGGTACTCCTCCGACAGCGCACGAAGCATCGCGTCCGGCAACGCGAGCACCGCCTGCGCCTCGGTGAGCCCTGCGAGGCGCTGCTCGGGCGCGAGCCCCGCGAGGCGCTGCTCGGGCGCGTACGCCTGCAGCACCTGCTCGGGCGCGTACGCCTGCAGCACCTGCTCGGGCGCGAGCCCCGCGAGGCGCTGCTCGGGCGGCAGCCGCGCAACGAGGCGTGCCAGCGCCTGCTCGAAGCTCTCGACGACCCGCTTTTCGTCCTTCATGTGCCGCTTCCTCTGCCCCGGGAGGGGGTGTCGAACCTGCTCGACATGCTCCAGGAGCGCCCAGAACACCGCGATCTCCGCCGGGGAGAGCGCCGGGATGCCGCCGGGGTCGGCGACCATCCCAGGGGTCACAGTGTACAGCAGATGCTCGCCCTCGCGAGCGTTGGCGGGCACCGTCTCCACCACCCGCAGCGGGAAGACCCCGAGCCGCCCCTCATGCGTGCCCGGCCCGGTCGGTGTGAGCGTGCAGCCCAGCGACCTCAGCGCCTCGGTGAAGCGCGGGGTCAGGCGGGGCGCGAGCACGCGGAGGGCGACCGCGCCGGGATCGTCGATCTCGGCAACCACGAGGTACTGGAGCGCGTACGCGAGGAGCATGCGCGCGTCGTCGCGCTCGAGCTCGTCGGTCGGCCCCTTGAAGTGCACCAGCGTGTGCTCGGCCAGCTCGCCCACCACGCTCGTGAGCAGGCGCGGCCGGGGTGGGGCTCCGCGACGGCTGCGACGGAGGATGACGATGTCGACGCGGAGCGGCTCGCGGGCGAGCTGGAACTCCGAGATGCACTGGTACCAGCCCTCGGGGAGCACGTGCTCCAGGAGCGCGACGAGCACCGGGTGCCAGGCGGTGTAGACGCGAACACGCCGCTGTCGCTGCGAGGAGCGAACCTCGCGCGTCGTCGCCATGCGGTTGCCCTTCGCCATCAGGAGCAGCGCTACCACGACCGTCGCCGGCCGGCGACCTCGTGGCGCGGCGCGGTGACATCGGCCACGACGTACTTTGCCCCGCGGCGTTCCCGCCCCGCATCGGACGTCGGGCGACAACAACCGTCGGCTACGCTCTCCGGCGCCGAACGGCTCGCCGATGAGCCGCCGCGCCGCAGGCGCGGTCGGATCCATTGGCTGGTTGGGCGGCTCCACGGGACCTAATCCCTGCGGCGGTCAGGTGCCGTCGGCGGTTGCCATCCAGCCACAGGCCCCACGTGAATCGTAACCCCATACGCGTACTGATCCTGGCGGTAAGGGCCCCCCCGGTAGAGAATGGCGTCCGATGTGAGTGCTAGTTGACGATAGATTTCGTTCGCGGTGGCGCAGCTGTAAAGGAGCGCGACGCGGAGACGCTCGTCACCAGCGGTAGCAGCTACAGTCACGTACAGAGCGCGTTCATCCGGCTCGCCCACAGCTACATTCCACCCTGCTTCGCGCAGCGGCCGAACGAGGTCGTTGATGCAGTCCTCAGACAGGATGGCCTTGCGCAGCAAGACACCGTTGTCCGTTGGCAGCTCGGGGACGAGGCGGCCATGATCGTGATAACGCTGCGCTTCCATCTGCTTTAGAATAGACTGTGCCTGGCCGTAGAACAGTGCCTGTTGCCACAGGAGTGTACTGTCCTCGTTCATGTCTGGAAAGAAGAGCGACACTTGGTTTGACTCATCGTGCCACGATTCGACAACGCCAAGGCTCACGAGTGCGACAACCAGCCGTGCAAAATTGGCGGACTGCTGCCACGATGAGGACGTCGCGTGTGCAAACATGTGGCGATTCAGCCACGTGGCGCCATCATACTCGTCGGTACGGCGAAAGAACGAGCTGCGCAGCCAGCGTCGGAAGGTCTCGAAAAAGAAGACCCGCTCGTCTTGGCCGAGCAGATATTCTACGGTCTTATATTCGCGCGGAACCCACATTCGCTCGAAGTGGAGTTGCGCGGCAAGCTCGATTGCAGGAGCCACGGCTCGGTCAACTCTATCGCCTACCGATAGGTTGGCCCCAGAGACAATCCTCGTGAGAGAGCCTTCGATAACCGGGATCAGCGCTGCGATGCTTGAGGCACGATACCCACTGTAGAACGCCAGGTACGCCTCTCGTGCGAGAGGACAGAATTCCCGCAGGCTGCGTGCCTGTGGTAGCAACTGCGCAATGCATGTGGCCTGAAAGGCGAGCGTGTAAATGGTCGACGTGTGATAGTCGAACAACTCCACGGCCCGCTGCTGCGAGCAGTTCGCTGTCTCCTTCAAGAGTGATTCCACCTTCCCCCGCGGAACCCACAAGGGCGAAAACCACTCCATCTTCGCCCACGTGGCTGCATCGCGATTCGCGTGGTCCCGTCGACGTTGCCATGCCTGATCGCCGCTCGGGCTAACTTTCGGGAAGCACGCCCGCCCGTCGGGTACGCTCAAGACGATGCTGGTCGTTGGGGCAAACGCTCCGACATCACGCTCCTCGACGTGTTGGACCTGGAGCCCCCTCACGCTCGCCCACGATGCGATCAGGGATGGTGTGAGGGTCTCGAGCGAAGGTTGGTTCAACGCCCGCCGCCAAATGGCGAGAAAATGGGCGTGGATGGTGGGTTCAGCCATATGGGTGTTCGCCGTTGCGTACTTTCGAGAAGTATACACCGCAACGACAATAGGCGCGAGTCCGACGAAGGGAGGCGCCGCCGCCCGCCCGTCCAACGTGCGCATGAGCTGCAGTCGCCGTGAGCAAGCAGCGCGACCGGAGGGCGCGCTGCGCCGCAACGGTGACTGTCAGATCCATGCGCGAGTTAGGCGCCGTAGTTGCGCCCGACGAGTCGGCCCTGCTCATGAGGTCTCCGACCGCAAGATGCGCGTCTCGTACGAGCCGTGCATGAGTATGTGTCCCGGCAGCAGCGACGGTTTCGCGCCTTTCGCGAGGGTTTGCTCGCTCGTGCTCGCATATCCTACGTAGGCGGGCTGCTTGAATCGCGGGCGCGTCGGGTCCTTTGGAGAAAAAGTGACACGGCGCTGGAGCAGCAGTGCAATGAGTGGGACTGATGGTGTTGCACCCAAGGCCGTTCGCATGCGCCACGCAAGCTGCGCAACTCCGAGGGCCGCGTTCAGCCAGTCCGCCATTTCTTCCCAAGTACACGCGAAGCTGGGCGGATCGAAATGCTGAAGGTGATTGCGCAACCCCTTTATAACGACGAACGCCTTTATCTCACTATCAGCATGAAACTCGTGTCCCGTTATCTGGTATATCCACTTGATCTTGTCCAGGATTCTTCGACCATGGCGCTCACCCAACGCAGCCGGGTCAAAGGTCCAACCCGGGAGAGGATCGTATTGTGCCTTGAAGTATGCCTGATGAAGCGTGTTTTCAATGAGCGCCACGCATTCACCCACTAGGGCGCGAAAGTCCTCGAACCAAGTGTCTTCGTGTGGAACGTCACTTGTTGCCACCAGTTTGGCTCGCAGCGTGCCCAGCCGTGTGAGCAAGCTCGACTGAAATGAAGTGTAAGCCGTTCCTTCACGGTCGAGTGTGGGTACAAGCGGAAACCGAGGCCCTAAGTTGGACTTTGCGTAAAAGGTAAGGGCCTGAGCGGCCTTGCTGTGGGAACCCTTGGCAGGTAGCGCATGAAACCCTGGCGAAATCTTCATTGATGCGTCGAGCCACCGACACATCGGATCGGGTAGTCCCAAATCCGCGAAGCGAAGTGTTCCGTTCGTCGAGAGGTGGCGCTCGATGTCGCTCAGCTGCAGCGGTGTCGACTTGCGGGGACTCGGTGTGACAGACTCATCTTCGTTTCGAACGAGAAGTTCCCAGTCGCACACTCGTTTCGGCTCTTTGCTCCACTGGTTGCGGGAGAGACTTAGCTGTTCGTGCCGGAAGAAGTGATTCGCAAGCTGAACCGCAAGTTCGCGGACAATCGCCTTGTCCGGAGCTTGGCCGATGTACTTGAGGTACTGGTGAGGCGCCGCCGGGGGTGGAACGGGCTGGTCGGGGTTCGGTGGTGTACTCATCATTCACTCATCGGGGAGAGGTGATTGTGACGCGGCGAATTCGGGCTTTGAGGTGCGCCTAACGACTGGCGATGAGCCGCGAGCGGGCGAGGTGCGCCGCAGGCGCGCCTCGCCCGCTCGTCGGATCCATCGCTGAGTTAGGCGCCCGACAAGCGCCAGCCGCTTCACTGGTGATAGCCGTATTCATAGCGTTCGGCTTCTACAATGGGCACCGGCGGCTTCAACTCATCCTTGACCCTGCGCGTCACGCTCCCTGGAACGATGATCTCGGACACGACATCGGCGAACGATACATCAAGCTTGAATGTCGCGTCCACGCGAGGTTTGGCAACCATAGCTCCTGCACTTTCAGACCAAACGCTTACGTCGGCGCCAAAGAAGGACGGATTGTGCTTCAGAAGCCTGTTGCGCTCGGCATGATTGAGCTCGATACAACGGTTAAGCTGTGAGTCGCGTCGAATGATACGCCATTCCCGCTGCAAGAAGTACAGGTCACGAATGTCCGTCGAGTCCTTATAATGAGTGGGATATATCAACCGCAAGCACAGCCGCATAATGCGATGGGGTTCGTGTCGCTCATCGGCGCGCAAGGGGTCGTTGCGCATGTCGTGGATCCACTGCTGCGTCTTGGCCAAGCCTTCAGCCACCTCAGCGCCATGCTCGAACATGTTCGCGCCTGTATCCTTCTTGATGAAAGATGGAATATACCATACCGGTGACGCGCCAAAGTCTCCGGCCAGGGTGGCGTACGATGCCATCTTAAGGGCGAACGGTCCGAACCTGAGAGAATGTCGATACAATTCGTGTGATGGGATAAACGCCATTGACAATCGCGACTGGGTAACTCTGGGACTTGGATAGAAGGTAAGTTGCTCTGGTGTCAGGAGAATGCCTATATCGAGCATCATGCGAAGCGTCTCGAATGCGTCATCGATGTTTCGGCTGCGTGTGAAACAGTGGAAAAAGGCCGACGGCCCCTCCGACCGGGCATTGACGATCCCATTAACGATGGAGAGGGCAGTGAACCAGTCGTCCTGGTCGGAGCCGATCGGGCAGCCGCGGCTCTGCCATAGACTGTGGGCCACTTGTCGCACAAGGTCGTCAAACGTACTCATGTTTGCAGGCTCCGTCGTGAACCATGAACTCGTAACACAAGTAGCTCTGGTGCGTCTAACGTCGCAATCATCTATGCCGCGCGACATATCTCCGCGTTTTTGCATGTAGGCTGCGGACCGTGGTACCCGATCACCGTGTTCTCGCGGATGAGTCGCGGCACCCCGCAGTATATCTAGATATTCCCGCGGATAGGTCGCGATCTTCCGCAGGCTATCTGCGCATCTCCGGAGATAGGCCGCCGCTGCACAACTACGTATCGCAGTTGAGGGGCTTCGGACGGCGACGGTGTGCCGCGAAGCAAAATGCGTGCCTGTAATTGATTGCCTCGGGCGACTGATGTGCGGCCCAAATATCCGCTGGCCACCGCAACTCGCGCCCGGCCTGCGCCGATAAGGGTCAATGAGGGTCCGACGAACCGGCCCCAACCAATCGGAACCATCCCCATGACCCTCATCGAAGCCGTACGCGCCACCATCCGACGCCTGCATTACTCTCCGCGTACCGAAGAGGCGTACGTCCACTGGATCCGGGCATTTATTCGCTTTCATCACGGCAAGCACCCACGGCAGATGGGCGCGGAAGAGGTCACGGACTTCCTCAACGATCTTGCGGTCGCGCGCCGCAGCGCGGCGTCCACGCAGAACCAAGCGCTGTGCGCGCTCCTCTTCCTGTACAAGCGGGTCCTCGACCTTCAGATACCCCGGCTCGAAGCGCTCGAGCGTGCCCGCCGGCCGGAGCACCTCCCCTCGGTCCTTTCGCGAAAGGACGCTCTCACCTTGCTCGAGCACCTGCTCCCAACTTTTCGACTCATCGGCGAGCTCCTCTACGGAAGCGGCCTCCGCCTCCTCGAAGCGCTTTCGATTCGCGTCAAAGACGTCGACCTCGATCGACGGCAAATCATGGTGCGCCGCGGGAAAAGACAGCACGACCGGCCGGCCTTGCTCCCTGCTCGGGCGCGCGGCGAGCTGCAGGCCCAGCTCGACGCCGTGGCGCAACGGCACAAGAAGGAGCTCGCGGCTGGCCGCGGCGAGGTCGACCGGCCCCACGCTCTGCGAGCGAAGATGCCAGGAGCAGCCACGAGCCTTCCCTGGCAGTACCTCTTCCCCGCCTCTCGCCCTTGCACCGATCCAGCGACGGGTCGACAGGTCCTCTACCACCTGCACGAATCGGCGGTGCAAAGGGCCGTGCACGATGCCGGACGGGCGGCGGGGCTCACCAAGCGCGCGACATGCCATGTCCTCCGCCACAGCTTCGCAACCCACCTGCTCGAGGCGGGCACCGACATCCGGACGATTCAGACATTGCTCGGCCACAAGGATGTGCGGACCACGATGATCTACACCCACATCGTCGACCGCGGTCCTCTCGGCGTGATCAGTCCTCTCGACCGCTGACCGCCGCTTCCGCGTGGAGCGCCTTGAACTCAGCCCCCACCCCCTCGTGCCGCCCCCATGCATCGTGGAAAGGTAGCCTAGCCGACGGCTGCCCCATCTTGTCAAGGAGGCCAGCGCAGGACCGTGCGGTCTCTACACCGGATGAAGGCGCGAGCGGTTCCTTGATGCCCTACCCCTCCGAAGCGAAGAAGTGGCCCTGCAACGGCCCGGCCAGTTATCGGCTGGGACCCTCAAGTTGCGACGGTCTGTAGAGTTCGCCGCGGCGCTGTGCAGCGTCTGCGCAAAGCACGCGCCAGCTCTGCGTCAAGGTGAGGAGCACCGGCGATAGCCGCAGGCGGCGAGCTGCGGGCAGCGAGGGATGGCCGTCAAGGGCCGGCGGGACGCTTGCGGGGCCTCCCGCGCGTCGTCTCCGGCATCGCGGCCGGCCGAAACAGTGCTGCTGGCGTCACGCCGAGGGCGTTGGCGATCGCTACAAGAGCCGCGACACTGACGTTGGTCTTGGCGCGTTCGAGGCGATGCAGAAGGGTAAGGCTCACGTCCGCCGCTGCCGCCAGCTCGTCTTGGGTCAGCCCTCGCCTGACCCGAAGCCGCTGCACGTTCGCCGCGATGTACCGAAAAACCGTATCAGTTTCGATGGGTTCCATCGCCGCTGGCTGAACCTGGGCAGGCTAAAAAAATGGTCGTGAACGACGGCTTCCCTTGACTCGGATCGCGCCTCGCACGTACCCTGAACAAAACACAAAGTGCCCCCGCGACGGCTGGCACCGTCCGGAGGCGTGGCCGAACCCCGCTCTAACGAGGTCCGACATGGAAACCGTACGTCTACGCCCTGACCAGGGCCAAGAGATCGATCCGCCCTCCCGCCGCTGCCCCCGCCCCGCTGCTCGCAGCCGGCTCGCCCGCCCGCCCAAACCCCTCCATCACCAGCCACCGCACCCCGCCGTCTACCTCGACCCCACCGCGCTCCTCGAACAGCGCCCGCTCATCCGCAGCACCCTCCGCGCCCGCGGCGTTCTCCCCGCCGATCTCGACGACCTCACCCAGGACACCCTCCTCGGCGCCTGGCGCAGCCTGCGCGCCGGCCGCTTCCGCCCCTCCCCCGCTCTTCCTCCCGCCGACGCCCTCCGCCGCTGGCTCGCCGGCATCGCCTCGCGGCAGGCCTCGCACTACCGCGACAAGGCCCACCGCCGCCACGAGCTCCCCGCGGTCGACCCGGACCGCCTCTCCGCCTTCGCCGCCCCCTCTCCCGAGGCCCGCCTCGTCGCCCGCGGCCTCCTCCGCGCCTTCCGCCGTCTCCGCCCCGAGCTGCGCGAGATCCTGTCGCTCGCCGCCACCGGCCTTTCCTCGCTCGAGATCGCCGCCTCCCTCTCGCTCCCGCGCCCCACGGTCGCCACCCGCCTCCGCCTCGCGCGCCGCCTCTTCGCCCGCGCCCTCACCCGCTCTCGGAGGTGGCCCCGATGAGCCCGATGAGCCGCGCCCCCGTCGACGCCCCCGCCGAGACGGCGGCCGAGCTGCCGACCGCGACCGAGGCCGCCCTCGTCGAGATGGTGCTCGGCCTGCCCGGCGTCGGCCCGCGCCTCCTCGGCACGGCCGCTCTCCCCTCGCTCGGCCGCCTCTCGCCCGCGGCGCTCGCCGAGCGCACCCAGATCGCCCTCTTCGACGCGACCCGGCTCGCCGCCGCCTTCGAGCTCGGCCGCCGATACCACGCCGCCCGCGCGCGCCGCGGCGCGCTCCTCACCGACGCCGCCCGCGTGGCGCGGTACTTCGGCCCGAGGCTCGCCTCCTTGGTCCACGAGGAGCTCTGGATCGCCGCGCTCGACACCCACGGCCGCGTCCGCGAGACGCGCCTGCTCGCCCGCGGTTCCGACGACGCCCTCTACGTCGGCCGCTCCACCGTTCTGCGCACGGCGCTGGACATGGCCGCCCACAGCTTCGTCCTGGCCCATAACCACCCCAGCGGCGACCCCACGCCGACCCGCGAGGACGAAGCGATGACCCTGGAGCTGCGCCACCTCGGCTCGGAGCTGCACGTCCCGCTCACCGCCCACGTCATCGTCACCCCCAGCGGCCGCTACGCCGCCCTCCACGAGTAGGTCTCCTCGCGGGGCGCAGCGCCCCGCCCCGTCGCCGGCGCGCCGCGCCGCTGCGGTAGGGCGCCCCCACGGCCCCTGCGCATCCAGCCGCCAGCCTCCCGCGCACCGTCCCAGCCGGCCGCCCCGCCGCGCGTTCGCTCTCGTCATCGCGGCTGGCCGGGGAGGAGCCGGGGGCTCCTCGTGCTAGGCTCGACGGCGAAGCGGGCTCGCCTCCAGCGTCCACCCCAGCGCGATGTCGACCGCCACCGTCACGCTCGCTCTCCCCGAAGCGCTGTACCAGCGACTGAAGGGGACTGCGCTTGCGACCCGACAGCCGCTCGAAGCCGTGATGCGGCGGGCGCTGAGCCTCGGCAGCCCTCCCGCCTGGGACGACGCCCCCCCGGAGTTCCAGATCGACCTCGCCTGCCTGGACAAGATGGACGACCAGGCGCTCTAGCAGATCGCAAGGAGCCACAGGTCCGAAGCAGAGCTCGCGCGCTACGACGAGCTGCTCGACCGGAACGCCCAGGGGCTCCTCACGCCGACGGAGCGCATCGAGCTCGAGCGTCTTCGCCACAAGAGCGACCTGTCCATGCTCCGCAAGGCGCACGCCGCGGCGCTCCTGCGATGGCGCGGGCACGCCGTCGCTTCTCCGTAGCGCGCGCCCTCCACGCGTCGTCGCCGCACGCCGGCGCTGGGCCGAGGTGGGCTGGCACCCGCCCGCGCAGCGCCGGCTCGTAGAGCCTACGCGTCTCGTGGGCTGGGAGAGCGGAGGTAAAAAGGGTTCACCTCCTCATCGAGCGCTTCAAGATCCTCCGAGCTCGACGTGTGATTGAGTTGCATAAGGACCGCCCGCGCGGCCTCCTGCAACCCGAGGGGCGGTGCTTCGGTGCCGTCCCATGCCTCGCAGAGCGCTCGGAAGCTCTCCAAGCGCTCGAGCAGCGCTCGCCACCAAGCGCGTGTCTCCGGATGATTCCGGCGAACAGGCCGGAATGTCGCGAGCAAGCTGTCGATGTGCGCGAGCGCCGGACGCCGCAGATCCGCGGGAGGGATCTTCGCGACCATCTTGGGCGAGGCGAGATAGCCGCACCACACGATGGCTGCCGCGAAGGTGACCGTATCGGGCATCGCTGCCAGCTCCGCCGCGGTAGGCGGCAGGCCCGGGTCGGGGTCTTCCGGGCCAGGCTGCGCTTCAGGCGGTGCGCCTTCCCAGCCGTCCCACCCGCCGGGCGGCTCCGGGACCGCGAACACAGCGAGCATGTCACGCGCGGCACGCTGGATTTCGGCCGGGATCTCCGCCGATGGCGACCAGCCCTGGCATAACGCGAGGAGTCTCTCCACCTGTGGCGCAATGTCCAGCGGCCGTCCACCGGCGCTGAGCCCTGGTTCGGGGCCCTGGCCGATGACGGCCAGGAGCTCGCTCAGGAGCTCCAGGACGTGCTCGCGTGACGGCATCGCGCCGGCTTTGCGCGCTGCGCGCGACGACGCGAGCAAGCCTGCCAGGTTCAGGGCTCCTGAGACAACTTGCGCCACCCGGGCAGCGCGCTTCGAGGCGTCATCAGCGTCCATGGCAAGTCCCTCGATCACTTCGGTCGACAGAGCTGAATCCAGGGGACCATGCTGCTTCCGATGGCGGGCTTCAGTGTGATGGCAGCGCCGACGACGTCAGCAGCGTCGTAGCAGGTATAAGTGCACCATCCATCGACGATCAGATTGCCAAGGTTCCAGACGTCAGGGCACGTCCTGCAACGACCATCGCCGCAGTCGTTCAGCACGCATATCTTCGCGAATGAGCACTTCACGCTCGACTGGCATCGAAGCGGTGGATCCATACACTCGACCTTGATCGGGTACCCGGCGGACAGCAAGGTCGGGTCGATGGATGCGACCCATTCTTCGGCCAGCTGCCAGGCCAGCTCTGTGTTCTGCTGAATGAACTGTTCAAGTGCCTGCTGGTCAACCACGGCTGGATCGGTGAACTGCGACTCGGTGAGGCCAGAGAGCGCATAGGCTGCATAAGCTGCCCTTGCATTCACCAGTGCAAGTTCCCTTGGGTCAGCGCTGTAGGCCGCATCGATCGCAGCCTCCTCTTCCGGAGTAAACGTCGTGCCATCCTCGACGCCATCGTCCATCGGTGCGGGCTGCTCCTCGTCTGGCGTGGGCCGCGTCTCGTCTGGCGTGGGCCAGCTGTCCTCCCTTTCCCCGCCTTTCCCGATCCGGATCGTGCATGCCGGCATCATGATCGCGCTGACGGTGCCGAAGACAAGGAGAGCTCCGAGCCTGCCTGGAAGATTGCTCTTCGACATGAGGTGCCTCCGCGCCCTGATGCTAGGCGACGGTGGAATGTCTTTCCACGCGGAAAGTAAGGTGGAAAAACCGCTCGGGGCTCCCCCTCAGCCGGCCGTAGGGGTATGCCGGAACCAGCTCTGGGCGGCCGCTGCTCGCAGCCGGCTCGCGGCGCGCCGCCTCTTCGCCCGCGCCCTCACCCGGGAGCAACCGACCGGGGCTTGGCTAGCCCGAGCTCGGTCAGGTCGCTCCGTGCCTGCGCCACGCCAGTCGACGTCGGCCCTCGCCGTCGTCGCGGCACCTCCTCGCCGATGGGGAAGCGCGCCTGGGCAGCCTCCGAGCCTCGCGGTACAATCCCCGCGTGAACCTTCCCGAGCTGGAAGCCGAAGCCCTGAAGCTGCCCGTCGCGGAGCGCGCACGTCTCGCAGAGACGCTTCTGGCAAGCCTGGATGAGCTCTCCGAGGACGAGCACAGGCGCCTCTGGACCGAGGAAGCGACGCGCCGGGACGCAGAGCTTGACGCAGATCCGTCCCGGGGGCGACCGGCCGAGGAAGTCTTTCACGACGCCCGCGCACGGCTCCGGTGACGTCACCCAGATGTTCAAAGACATCCGGGTTCCAGGTGCTGGAGGGGATCCTGCCCACGGAAACTCGCTGAACTCCGCGAGGACGCTTCAGCGCCAGACGAAGCGGTAGCGCTCGGGCCCACCGTAGATGCAGAGTTCCCGCTGCGCCTTGTCCCACGTGTTGCCCCAGACGCGCGCGCGCACCACGACAGGCTCCTCCGGCGCGGGCGGCGAAGGATCTCCCTTCACTCCGAACACCTCGACGGCGGCATCCGGGGCAGCCTGGAGCGCCACTTGGAGGGCGATCACCAAATCCCCATCGCTGCGCGCAGCGACCGTTGTACGTGGCTCGCGGCTGTAGGGGTCTGCCGCGACGTCGAGCACCGAGATGCCGTCGCGGTACCACATCGAGGCATGCTGGTCCGTGCCCTCCGGCACCGGCGCGGCACCGAGCGCAGCCGCAATCGCCAGGCCGACACGCGCCTTGATCTGGCACGAGCACGGAAGCTCGCCCTCGTCCGCGCTGGCGGCGCCGAGGCGCTCGAGGCACAGCGGCCAGGACACGGCGATCGGCGTGGGCTCCAGGTGCTCGTCCTCCAGGTGCACCGCGCCCTCGGCGTCGACGGCGTAGCTCACGCTGCCCAGGATCTCGGCGCCGATCGGGACGAGCTGGCCCTCGTCCACGCTCGCGGCCTCCTTCGCGGCTGGCCGGTCCGGCCACGCGCCGACGATGCCGAACGGCCCCCACTGCAAGTTGGCGAAGCGAAGGCCGCCCAGGCGCTCTTCGAAGTCGAAAGCCGCCTCGTGCGCCGGCAGCTCCCAGCAGGAGAGCAGGTGCTCGAGCGAGGCCCGCTCGCCCTTGCGCCGGGGGTCGACGCGCGCGCCGAGCCGCAAGAGCCCACGGACGGCGCGCGGCGTGAGCAGCGGGCCCAGCGTTTCCTCAGCGCCGGTGAAATCACGGATGCGCGCACCCCGTTCGTCGACGGTCTCCCAGGACAGCAGCGTGCCCGCGAAGAGCCGTGTTTGCTCCAGGCGCGGAGGCCCTGGCGGCGCCCACACATGGCCGGAGGTGCCCTCCTCCCCAGCGCCCGCGAGGAGCGCGACCGCGCCGCCTTCGCGGAGCACCTCGGGTGACGGCGCCACCGGCGCGCTCCTCGGCGGTTCGATCTGGAACTCGCCGGCGGCTGTCGTGAGCTCCGCGCCGATCGCCTTGCACGCCGAGCCCGCGGCGCGGAGCGCGGCGACCGCGTCCTCCAGGACGGGGGTCCACACGAGCGTGTCGCGCTCCCCCTCGTCCCGGAGCGGGTGTCCGTCAGCGATGACGAGCGAGCCCCGGCGGAAGAAGCGGTGGAAGCTGTCCGTGGCCTCGACGACAGGCTCCGCACCGAGCGCTCCCGCGAGCGCCGCGCCCACGTACGGGCGGAATCGCAAGCGCAGCGCCCCTTTCGCAAGTGGCTCGAGGCTGGCGAGGAGGGCGATCTTCTCGAGCAGGGTCCAGGGGTCCGTCGCGACCGGGGTGAGCTCCTTGTCTCGCGGTGCGGCGCGCATCCGGTAGAGCACGCCACGGGCATCGATGAAGTACACGGCTCCTCGGCTGCAGCCGACCGGAACAGCAACTTCTCCGTCGGGCGTTCGCCTGGCCGGCCAGTGCACTATCTGGCGCGCTGACGAGAAGGTGAGCGAGAGTCCAAGCACAGAGAGGCCGCCGACGTCACGGTGGAACTGGAGCGCGGTGTCGAGTTCCGGGAGCCCCTTGCCGCGCAGGACGGCCCGGAGCGACGCTTCGTCCACACGGCCAGCCTCTTCGATACACGCGCCCCCAGCAGTCAGCGTGCGTCGTGAGTGCTCGGACAAATTCTCCAGGATGACGTTCAGCACCTCTGCCACCTGCATGCTCATATCACACCGGCCTTCCGTAGTCTTCATGCCGCTGGTAGCTCACGTCCTTGGGAAGCGGGTCTTTGAGCCAGCTCGGATCCTTCGGGCTAGAGAAGTTCGTGGGCTCGCCGATCCCCCTCTTCGCTCCCCGCTTGCCAGTCAGCGCAGGATAGCCCCGCTGGATCTTATCTGGTGTAGGTCCACCCCACTTCGAGTGCAGATCCGCGAGGAGCTGGCTGCAATTGGGACAGGGGGCGCGGTCGACGGCCTCTTGGCTCCCGTTCGCCGGGTTCTGGGCGCTGACGCTCGTGATCGAGCCGAGGCATTTCCGGATGTCTGCGTGATCTTCCGGATTGTCCGGATCGAGCGGCTTGCCATCGCGATTGACCTTCTCCCATTTCCGGATGTAAGCCGTGAGCGCACGGGGCTCCGCGCACGATTTTGGGTCGGGACCGCCGGGATATCTATTGTTCACGGTAGGCGGGAGCGATTGCCTGATAATGTCATGCAAATCCGGGTTCGTCCCGCCCCCGATCTCCGCCGGAGACTCCTGGCTACCTCTCGTGAAGGAGCCGGAGCTGCCGCTCACCGTCGAGAGCACCGGGTCGAGCCCATCCGGATCGACCACGAGCAACGGCTGGTTGTTCGCGTAGCCGAACGGCCGCAGGCCGCCTTGAAGGCCGATCGGATCGGCGCTGATATACCGCCCGCTCTCCGCGTCGTAGTACCGATAACGGTTGTAACACAGCCCGGTTTCCTCGTCCTCGTACTGGCCCGGGTAGCGCAGCGGCGTGGTGGCCAGGGCGCTCTCCTGTTGCTCGACGCCGCCCCACACCCGGGTCTCGAGCCGCGCGAGGACTTCGCCGTCGCCGCGGACGAGGACCGAGGGCCGCTCCGTACGATCGTTCACGTAATGAACCCACTCGGCCGCCAGGCTGCGCGAGCCATCCGGAATGGCGTCAACATGGGCCAGCGGGAAGACCGTCCCCGGCCGGAAGCAGTAGGTCCGTTGCTCCACCACGGGGGCGCCGATAGCACCGGCCGATTCGCGGATCTCGTGCACGAGCACGTCGCCATCCCAGACAAACCGAGTCAGCCACACGACGCCGTCGCTCGCGACCGTGCGCTTGCCGACCCGGCGCGCGAAGGGATCATACACGAAGCCGACGCGCTGCCCGTCCGGGGTCACGACATGTGAAAGAAGCCCGCGCGCGTCCCAGTGGTATCTCCACACGCGTCGCTGCCCATCGGATTCGGTGATGCGCCTCTCGACGAGGCGTCCATCACGGTCGTAAAGGAGCTCCGAGCGCCCGCGCTGCACGAGCTTTCCTCCAAGCTCGTAGGTCCTTGGTTCTGCGCCCGCGCCCTGCTCGAAGAGGTTTCCTGCCTCATCATAGGCATAGACCTCGGCGCGCGCCTGCTCCGGGAGTTTGGAGAGGATCTGCCCGGCTGGATCGTACGTGTAGATGACACGCCCCTTGGAGAGATCCCATTCCTCCAGGAGATCACCAGCTGGCGAGTACCGATAGGCGCGTTCACTTGTGATCTTCAGCGGCAACGGTGCGTATTCCGGGCCGACGTGACGGCCGATTCCGAGCGCACGTGACGGCTCGTTCCGACGGGACGTGACCGGGCGTTCCGGGCCACCCGACGGGGTGTTCCGACACACCTGACGGCTCGTTCCGACGCACGTGACGGGCCGTTCCGAGGGACGTGACGGACCGTTCCGACGGGGGTGACGGCCCACAGGCGGCGCTCGCGGTCGCAGCCTCATCGCGTACATGGGCGCGATGTCGGAGCGGCTATCGATGCGGAAGGTTCGAGAGATTCTGAGGCTCAAGTTCGAGTGCAAGCGCAGCCGAGCGGAGATCGCTGCAGCGGCCTGCGTCGGCGAGAGCACGGTGAGCGGCTACCTGGCGCGCGCGGAGAAGGCGGGGCTGACGTGGGAGGTCGCCCGAGAGATGACCGAGGCCGAGATCGAGTCGCGGCTGTTCCGCGACGTCGGCCGCAACGAGCCGCCCGCGCGCGTGCCGATCGACTTCTCCTGGGTGCACCGCGAGCTGTCGAAGCCGTGCGTCACGCTGCAGACGCTCTGGCTCGAGTACCGCGAAGCGAGCGCGGCACAGGCTCCGCTGAGGCCCTACGAGTACAGCCGGTTCTGCGACCTGTACGCAGGCTGGAAGAAGAAGCTCGGCGTCGTGATGCGTCAGGTTCACCGCGCCGGCGAGAAGGTCTTCATCGACTACTCGGGAAGGAAGCCGCACATCGTCGACCAGACGACCGGCGAGGTGACCGAGGTTGAGCTGTTCGTCGCGGTGCTCGGCGCCAGCAACTACACGTACGCCGAGGCAACGCGCTCGCAGAAGCTCGCCGACTTCGTCGGCTCGACGGTTCGGATGCTCGAGTACTTCGGTGGCGTGCCCGAGGTGATCGTCCCCGACCAGCTCCGCAGCGCGGTCTCCGGGCCGGATCGGTACGAGCCGGACATCAACCCGACCTACCTCGAGATGGCGCACCACTACGGCGTGACGGTGATCCCGGCTCGGCCTCGAAAGCCGCGCGACAAGGCCAAGGTCGAGGGCGGCGTGCTCATCGCGCAGCGCTGGATCCTCGCCTCGCTGCGACACCGGACCTTCTTCAGCCTTGCCGAGCTCAACGACGCGATCGCGTCGCTGCTCGAGCGGCTGAATGCGCGGCCGTTCCAGCGGCTCGACGGCTGCCGGCGGACAGCGTTCGAGACCATCGACAAGCCCGTGCTGCGGCCACTGCCGGCGCGGCCGTACGAGCTCGCCGACTGGAAGCACGCCAAGGTCAACATCGACTACTGCGTCTGCTACGACGACCGGCTCTACAGCGCGCCGTACACGCTGGTCGGTGCGCGCGTCGAGATCCGAGCGACGGCGGCCGTCGTGGAGCTGTTCCACGACGGCGTGCGCGTCGCATCGCACGCGCGCAGCTACGGGCGGAAGGGCACGGCGGTGATCGTGGACGAGCATCGCCCCAGGGCCCATCGCGACTACGGCAAGTGGCCGCCGGAGCGCGTGGTGGCGTGGGCCGAGACGATCGGTCCGAACGTCGGCGAGCTCGCGCGCGCGGTCATGCGCCACCGCACCCACCCGGAGACGGGCTACCGGACGTGCCTGGGCGTGATCCGGCTCGCGGACAAGTACGGTCGCGAGCGCGTCGACGCTGCGTGCGCGCGTGCGCTTCGCATCGGCAGCCCCACCGCGAAGAGCGTGACCGCGATCCTGAGGAATGGTCTCGACCGCGCGCCGCTGGTCGAGCCGCCGCCCCGGGGGGCCCTGGCGCACGAGAACATCCGCGGTGCTGAGTACTTCGACAAGGAGGAGAGGAGTGATCTTGGAAGAGACGATTCAGAAGCTGGTCGAGATGAAGCTGAACGCGATGGCGGCGATGCTGAGAGAGAGGGAGGCTGCGCCGTCGGCGGAGCCGCTCTCCACTGAGGAGATGATCGGGTTGCTCGTCGACCGCGAGTGGACAGCCCGTGAAAACAAGCGGCTCCATCGCCTGCTGAAGGATGCGCGGGTGCCGGGGGGCGCGTGCATGGAGGACTTCTCCTGCGAGGCAGGGCGCGGCGTAGACAGGTCCTTCGCTCGGTCGCTGGGCTCCTGCCAGTGGGTCCGAGCGAAGCAGAACGTGATCGTGCTGGGAGCGACCGGAGCCGGGAAGAGCTTTCTCGGCGGCGCGCTGGCGCAGGCAGCCTGCAGGCAGGGCTTCCGCGCCCTCGTCATCCGCACCCCGCGCCTGCTCCAGCAGCTCGCGGTCGCGCGTGCCGACGGGACCTACGCCAACGCCCTCGCGCGCATGGCCAAGGTCGCCGTGCTGGTCCTCGACGACTTCCTGCTCGCGCCCATGACCGATGTCGAGAGGCGCGATCTACTCGAGGTCCTCGAGGACAGATACGACACGTCGTCGACCGTGATCACCTCGCAGATCCCGGTGAAAAGTTGGCACCAAGCCATCGGAGAGGCGAGTATCGCCGACGCGATCTGCGACCGCGTTGTCCACAACGCGCACCTGGTGACGCTCCGCGGCGGGTCGATGCGGAAGAAGAAGGCGGTGGCTCCCGAGGTGACCGAGACGAAGACCTGACCGCGCTCGTCGCTACGCTCCGGTCCACGTCACGCCGGACTGGGCCGTCGCGTCGCCCCGGAACGAGCCGTCACGTCCGTCGGAATACGCAGCAACGGACCGACCCACTCGGGCTGCCCGGGACCGACCACGGCACCGCCGGATTGCTTCATCACGCGGCGTCGCTCGACGCGTCCGAGGGGGTCCACTTTCGTCTGGACCGCACCGCCTCCCGGGAGCACGCGCTCGGTCTCGAACCCCTGCGCATCCCAGCGGAATTCGATGGGATCGACTCCGCCGAGGAGCACGCGCGCCGGCTGGCCCATGGCGTCGTGCTCGACCACCTCCCGGTACCCGAGGGAGGTGAGCTTCATCCGGCGCTTGCCGAGCGCGTCGTAGGCGCTGCTGACGACGTTCGTTGCTCCTCCGAAAATCTGCGTCTCGCGGGTCATCCGTCCGCGGCCATCGTAAGTGAACTCGCACTGGACGGCATTGTTCGAGGCGGAGATCATGCGACCACAGGCATCGTATGCGAATTTATCCTTCGTTGCGTCCGAGTAGATACGCTCGACGATGCGTCCGCAGGCGTCGTAGACGAACTCTGTCTTGTCACGGCTGTCGCCCTCGATCAGGGTGATTCGCCCGGCGACGTCCATCTGGTAGCGGACGTGTCGACCATCGAAGGTCTGCTCCTCGACGATCCAGCCCGCCGAGTTCCGGATGATCCGGTGGCATTCGCCTTTCTCATTGATGACGAGCGTGAGCGCCCCATCGCGATCATAGCGGTAGCGGATGCGCGATCCGTCCGGCTTTCGGAGCTCGTGCACCGCGCCGAGACCGGCCCAGCGGAGCTCGTGGACGCGCCCGACGGGGTCCGTAAGGCGCTCGAGCCGGCCGTCGGCATCGTAGGCGAACGAGTACTGACCACCGTCCGGAAGATGCACCACGACGACCTCGCGTCGGGCACTGTAGACATACCGGCGCTCATACCCGCGCTCGTCCGTCATGGCGTGCACGCACCCCAGGTAGTCGTAGCGTATGCGCTTGAAGGCACCGCTCGGCTCGACGATTTCGGTTGGATTGCCGTGCGCATCTCGGTGGATCCTCGTCACACCCCCGTTGGGGAGGGTGGCCTCCACGAGCAGGCCGCGATCATCGTACGCGTAACGGATCACGTCGCCTGACGCGTCATGGACGGCAAGGAGGTTTCCGCGTGCGTCGTGCTCGTAGCGCGTCCAGACCCCGTGCGGGTCGATGATTTCGGCCAAGTTTCCGGCCTCATCGTAACGATACTCGGTCGTGGCGCCCATGGGATCGACGGCGCGGACGACATTTCCCTGCGCATCTCGCTCCCAGCGCCAGGTCGCGCCAAGCGCATCCGTATAGGCGAGCAGGTTACCGTACTGATCGTAGGAAGACGTGTGAACGCCGACACCCCAGGCGACCTTGTCGATCTTGCCAAGTCCATTTCCGAAGTAGCGGCGCACCTGCCGTGAGTCGACGACCTCGGTGTATCCATCACCACCGTATTCAAGCTTGCAATGATACACGCCCCTCGCTTCCGTCGTCCTGTCTGCCAGGAATGCCGGTACGTCGTCCGCGAGGCTTGGATCACGCGCGCCCGGGTGCTCCCCCCACGTCTCGACGCAGCGCCCCTGTGCATCGTAACGATACACCACGCGCAGGCCCGCCGGATACGTGTGAGACGTCATGAGATGCTCGGAGTAAGAAAACCTCGATGCGTGCCCCTCTGCATCCGTCGCACAGACGAGGTCCCCAGCTGTATCGAAGGTGTAGGTCCGGTAGGCGATCCACCGGCCCTGCGACGGGCTGTTCTTTACCTCGAATGCCGCGATGCGGCCGCCCTGGTGGCGGCGTACACGGACGACACGCTGCACGCTGTCGATGATCGACTCGAGTACGCCATCACGATAGTTGAGCTTGATCGCATTTCCATTGCGGTCGATGATGCGGCTCAGTAGCAGGCGCTGACCCGGGTTGGGAGTGCCTGGGAATTCATGTCGTCGGCCGTCCGAGGTGATGAGGGTGTAGCCGGTCGCGTCGTGGAGAAGCAGGGCGCCATCCTCGAGCACGGTGGAGTCTCCAGCCTCAAGGCGGCGGGAGGAGAGGAAAGTTCCCTCAGGGCGCCACACACGAACCGAGCGGCGCCGCACTTCGACTTCCCACGCGAGCGAATGTGTCCACCCGAAGCCGAGGCCGACATCGCGGCTACGCGCTGTCGACGAGTACGCGCGGGTGATGATAAGCGGCAGAGGGCCAGGCAGCGCCAGGTCGACGACGGGCTCGGTGTAGACGCGACCGGTAACGATATCGACGGGGTCACCCGCGGCAGCGCCGCCGCCCCCGCCGTGCACGGGGTTGGAGCAACCGGCACCTTTGCCCTGGCCGCAGCCGCTGGCATTCTTGCCTCCGCCATTGGCCTCGTTGCCTCCACTCTGCCCATTGGCCCCTTGCCCATCGGCCTGTCCATTGCCACCCCGTCCGTTTCCCCCTCCGCCCGCGCCGCCGCCGCCCATGATCCACACGCCGGGGTTCATGCCAGGGATCGCGGGGATGTTCGGGACGGGTGCGGTGCGGGCCATGGCGGTGATGATAACCTGATGGCGGCTGCTGTCAGCGTCGACGCGAAGCTCGCTACGGAGAAAATAGCCGTCTCTCACACGACCGCGAAGCGGCGTACCGCAAGGATTCGACACCCCCTGGTCGGTCCTCACTGGTCAGAGTCCGCAACCCCGCTTCGGTTGCAGCCCCGCCCCGGAGGAGCACCTCGCCGCCTCTTCGGCCGCGCCCTCACCCGCTCTCGGAGGTGGCCCCGATGCCCCCGATGAGCCGCGCCCCCCGTCGACGCCCCCGCCGAGACGGCGACCGAGCTGCCGACCGCGACCGAGGCCGCCCTCCTCGAGATGGTGCTCGGCCTCCCCGGCGTCGGCCCGCGCATCCTCGGCACGGCCGCTCTCCCCTCCCTCGGCCGCCTCTCGCCCGCGGCGCTCGCCGAGCGCACCCAGATCGCCCTCTTCGACGCGACCCGGCTCGCCGCCGCCTTCGAGCTCGGCCGCCGCACCCACGCAGCCCGCGCGCGCCGGGGCGCGCTCCTCACCGACGCCGCCCGCGTGGCGCGGCACTTCGGCCCGAGACTCGCCTCCCTGGTCCACGAGGAGCTCTGGATCGCCGCGCTCGACGCCAACGGCCGCGTCCGCGAGACGCGCCTGCTCGCCCGCGGCTCCGACGACGCCCTCTACGTCGGCCGCTCCACCGTCCTGCGCACGGCACTGGACATGGCCGCCCACAGCTTCGTCCTGGCCCACAACCACCCCAGCGGCGACCCGACTCCGACCCGCGAGGACGAAGCAATGACCCTGGAGCTGCGCCACCTCGGCTCGGAGCTGCACGTCCCGCTCACCGCCCACGTCATCGTCACCCCCAGCGGCCGCTACGCCGCCGTCCACGAGTAGGCCCTCGCGGGGCGCGGCGCCCCTGCGCATCCAGCCGCCAACGTCCCACGCATCGCCCCGACCGGCTGCTCCGCAAGCCTCCGGCAGCGGCGGCTCAGGCTGGCGGATGGCGCCCCCGCCCCCTCTGGTCCGGCCTGGTGAAGACCCGGGCAGGATCCGCGCAATGACGGCCGGCGAGACGCTTGGCGCCGCATGCCTGGATGGAGTGCGGCACAGCCCGCCGCGACGCGGGTGCTCGTCCGTCGCATCCGTGCGTGATACGCTCCACCCGAGATGGTCGATCCTGAAGAGGCACCTCCGGTCTACAATGAGGACGGCGTCGACCTCACGCTCATCCGCTGGATGCTGAGCCTTACGCCAGCAGACCGGGTCGCCACCCTCCAGGCCCACATCGACTTCGTCACGCTCGCCCGTGAGAGCAGGCGCGCGCGAGAACCGCATGCCCGCTCCGACGAAGATCGCTGACCTCCTCGGGGTGCTCGCCCGGCATCGAGTCGACTTCATCGTCGTCGGTGGCGTCGCCGCCGTGATCCAGGGAGCCCCCGTCAACACGTTCGATCTGGACGTCGTACACGCTCGCACGCCGGACAATATCGAACGGCTGCTCGTTGCGCTGCGTGAGCTCGACGCCGTCTACCGGATAGATCTCCAGAGGAGGCTTTCACCAACCGCCTCCCATCTGGCCTCCACTGGGCACCAGCTGCTGGCGACCAACATGGGCACGCTGGACCTTCTGGGCACAATCGAGGAAGGGACATCGTACGAGGAGCTCCTGGCCGACAGCGAGGAGCTGGATCTCGGTGAGATCTCGATACGTGTCATCACGCTCGAACGGCTCATCGCGATCAAGGAGAAGCTCACCCGCCCCAAGGATCAGGTCATGCTACAGGTGCTCCGCGCCACGCTCGACGAACGGAGACGGAGCTGAGCGCGGATGCCGTTGGCACCTCTCGCGTCGCGCGTGCACGAGGAGCTCTGGATCGCAGCGCTCGACGCCCACGGCCGCGTCGGCGAGACGCGCCTGCTCGCCCGCGGTTCCGACGACGCCCTCTACGTCGGCCGCTCCACCGTGCTGCGCACGGCGCCGGATTCAGCGCTCGCTTCCACCAAGCAAAGCGGCCACGGCTGCCCGAAGACGCGTGATTTCGCCTTGGAGCGCCTCGTTTTCCCGCCGCAGACGCGCCTCCGCCTCCCGTGAACGCGAGAGATCGGCTCTCTGCGCCTGAAGGACGTGGAGCCAATGGCGCCTCTCGACGAGCTGCGGGCGGTTGAGGTGCAGTCGCTGGATGTGAAACCAGCCACGAGGCGTGAGCCCGATCAGCCTACCGTGGACCGTCTCCTCGACGTGCACGCCGAAATCGTTACGCTGAGGGCGAAGGAGCCGCAAGCTCTCAGGTGCATCGTGTACGGGCGCATAGTCGCCCTAGAACCGGTTGCACGCGGTGCAAGCGTAGACGAGGTTCTCGATGTCATCGGACCCACCCGCTGCCAGCGGGTGAAAGTGATCAATCTACAGCTCACCCCCCACGGACGTTTCGGAAACGCCGCAGTAACCACATTGGCCACCGAAGGCGACCCGGACGATGGCGCGCGCTTCCGTCGAGACGGCCATTCACGCAGCGTGCAGCGGTCCGCCGGCGATACGGGCAAATCCGTCGAGGATGGAGGCGCGGCGCCGGTCGAACTCCTCGAGGAACCTGCGCGTGTCGGCCACGAGGGCCTGCTGCTGCGCCATGAGCTGGGCCAGCTGTTCGTTCTCGCTCTCGACCCGAGCCAGCTCGGCCGCCACGTCTCCGGCCTCGGCATGCAGCCGAGCCATTTCCGGGGCAAGCAGCGCCGCCTCCTCCGCCTCGATCCGCGCCATGAGCGCCGCTAGCTCCGCCTGCTCGGGTTCCGTCAGCGTGCCGGAGAGCTCCTTGCCACGGAGACGGTCGAGCTTGCTCTGGTCATCCTTGGTCCAGCTCATAACAGCCACCCTAGCCATACCAGGCCGGGAGCACCGGGGCAACGGCCGGCCTCTCCTACCTTGCATGAGAGCATCGTCGTTGCGCAGGACAGCTCGAACTCCGTAGCATGATCGCGAGAACTTGCGGCGCGTCGCACGTGCCTTGCCTGCGTGCCGGCCGCGGGCGGGTAGAAGCTGGGACATGCCCGGGCTGTGCGCGCCGACGATCGCGAGCGCCCGGCGGTGGAAAGGTCGAGATGCGCATGGAAAGGAGCGCGGGGGCCGCCTCCTGGATGTCCAGCTCGGCAGACGGGCGAACGAGGAGCCGGCTCATCGACGCGTCGCGAGGCGCGCACGGAGGTCGGCCTCGACCTGTTCCCAGGACCGGCCAGCCTCCGGTGCGGCTTCGTACTCGGAGAGCCGGCGATCGAGCTCGGCCTTGTGCCACTCGGGTACCGGCACCTCGTCCTCCCTCGCCGCGATCCGCTCCCAGAGCGCCTGGATGTACTCGATCTGCTCGTGCACGGTGAGATCGTCGAAGCCGGGCGGCGGGGCCTGGATGGCTCGTTCCATGAGCCGCAAGATACAACGAGGTACCGCGACGGCGCAGCACACGGCCCTCGCAGTCGAGAACGATCCGCGCCGACGACGAACCACGCACTGCGACGCCGTCCGGCCGAGCCGGGGCCGCGGTCATCGCAAGCGCCACGCCAGTCGACGTCGACCATCGGCCGGCGATGGGCACGGCGGCAGCATCGTGGCGCGGGCGCCCGCGGGATCGCGCGCATTCCCGCTCTGCCGCGCCCCCGCCCGGCCCGCCTCGATCTATCTACTCTCCCCTCATGCCACCGAGCTTCACCCAGCCCCGCCTCGTCGTCCTGCTCGCCTTCGAGGGCGTCGCGCTGCTCGATCTCGCCGGCCCTCTCGAGGCCTTCACCGTGGCGAACACCCTGCGCGCGCCGGGCGCTCCTCCGCCGTATCGCGCGATCGTCGCCGCGACGGCCGGCGGGCCGGTGCGCACCACGACCGGGCTCGCGGCCTGTGCCGAGCCGCTCGCGGCGCTCGACGACGAGGCCATCGACACCCTGATCGTGCCGGGCAGCGGGCCGCCGGAGGCCCCGGCCGTGCCGCCCGATCTCGTCGCTTGGCTCGCCCGCCGCGCCCCGCGCGTGCGCCGCACCTGCGCCGTGTGCACGGGCGCCTTCCTCCTCGCCGCCGCGGGCCTGCTCGACGGTCGCCGCGCGGCGACCCACTGGCGCTCCGCGCCGCTCCTCGCGGAGCGCCACCCGCGCGTCCGCGTCGACGCGGACTCCGTCTACCTGCGCGACGGCTCGATCTGGACCTCGGCCGGCATCTCCGCGGGCATCGACCTCGCCCTCGCGCTCGTCGAGGAGGACCTCGGGCACCGCGCGGCGATGGCGGTCGCCCGGCTGCTCGTCGTGTTCCTCAAGCGGCCTGGCGGACAGTCGCAGTTCAGCGCGCCGCTCGCGGCGCAGGCCGCCGAGGGCGGCACCTTCGCCGACCTGCATGCCTGGATGGCCGACCGCCTCGCCGGCGATCTCCGCGTCGAGCGCCTGGCCGCGCAGGCGGGGATGAGCCCGCGCACCTTCGCGCGCGCGTACACGGCCGCGCTCGGGCAAACGCCGGCGAAGACGGTCGCGGCCATGCGCCTCGAGGCCGCCTGCCAGGCCGTCGCCGGCACGGACCTCCCGCTCAAGCGGATCGCCCACCAGTGCGGCTTCGGCGACGAGCAGAACCTGCGACGCACCTTCCTGCGCCGGCTCGGCGTGGGACCGCTCGAGTACCGGGAGCGCTTCTCCGGGAACGCCCGCGCGCGTGGCAGGAAATGACCGCACTTCGGCGGGGCGCCCGGCCAGCGAGCGCGCACCCTCCTCTCGCTCGGCCTTCGCCGGCAGACAGGAGCCCCCGCCATGACCACAGCGATCGCAGGAATCCACGCCCCCGACACGCGCCTCGCCCAGGACGCGACCGCGCTCGCGCGCGAGGTCTCGGCCCCTTACCTCTTCCACCACGTGATGCGCTCGTACTACTTCGGCGAGCTCGCGGCCCGGCAAAGCGGCCTCGCCTGCGACCGCGAGCTGCTCTACCTCTCCGTGGTGCTGCACGACCTCGGCCTGACCGAGCGCTTCGCCGGCCCCGAGCGCTTCGAAGTCGACGGCGCCAACGCCGCCCGGACCTTCCTCGCCGACCGCGGTCTGCCCCGGGAAAAGGCGTCCCTCGTATGGGACGCCATCGCGCTGCACACGAGCCTGGGCATCGCGCCGCACAAGGAGCCGGAGGTCGCCATCGCCCACCTCGGGATCGGGATCGATTACGGCGGCGTCGGGCTGGAGGCGCTGCCGCGCGGAGCGGTCGAGGAGATCCTGAGGGCCTATCCGCGGCTGGAGATGAAGCAGGATTTCCGGCGCGCCCTCTGCGGCGTCGTGGAGCGGAAGCCGCACACTACGGCCGGCAATTTCCTCTCGGATTTCGGCCGCCGCTACGTGCCGGGTTTTCAGCCCTTCGACGCGAGCGCCCTCCTGGAGGGCGCCCCCTTCGACAGCTGAGCTGGACGGAGCGCTCATGAAGATCACGGCGAACCGGATCCAGATCCATGTCCGGGAGCGAGGCGAGGGCGACATCGCCCTCGTCTTCCTCCATTACTGGGGCGGCTCATCGCGCACGTGGGCGGCGGTGGCCGAGGCCCTCTCCCCGAGGTGCCGCACGGTCGCGATCGACCACCGCGGCTGGGGCGACTCCGACGCACCGGAAGAGGGCTATCGCATCGGCGATCTGGCCGATGACGCGGAGGCCGTGATCCAGGTGCTCGGCCTCGAGCGCCACGTGCTGGTGGGCCACTCGATGGGCGGCAAGGTCGCGCAGCTGCTAGCGTCCCGCCGGCCCGCCGGACTGCGGGGGCTCGTCCTCGTCGCCCCTGCGCCGCCCACGCCGATGCCGCTCAGCGACGAGCAACGCGCGACCATGGCCCGCGCCTACGACTCGCCGGAATCGATCGGCTCTGTGCTCGATCATGTGCTGACCGCGCGTCCGCTGAGCTCCGCGCTGCGCCAGCAGGTGATCGAGGACAGCTTGCGCGGCGCGCCCGCCGCCAAGGCCGCCTGGCCGCACGTCGCGTCGCTGGAGGACATTTCCGCAGACGTCGCGTCGATCGACGCGCCGGCCCTGGTGATCGCCGGTGAGCTCGACAAGGTCGAGCGCCTCGACGTCCTGCGGCGCGAGGTGGTGCCGCGCATCGCCGGCGCAGGCCTGCGCGTCCTGCCGGGCACAGGGCACCTGTCGCCCCTCGAGGCGCCCGTCGCGCTCGCCTCCGCGCTGCGTGATTTCGTCACGGAGCTCGAATCCGCGTGAGCCGGAAGCCTCCAGCACGGGTTCGGCAACACCGCGAACGGCCAGGCTTTCACCCTCCTGCGGACGGGGGGTCCTGACGGCGGACGCCGACAACGCCGCGCAGCCGGGCGCGGTCACAGGGATTGGTGCCCGAGGCGCACCTGCATCGACGGGTGGCGGGCAGCGAGGGCGCGGAGAAAGGCGAGGCTCCTGGCGCTATCGGCGCGGTCGTACGAGAACGTCCCGGGCTCGACGTCGTTGCGCCAGCCCCAGACGGTGTGGCACACATCGCCGGTGAAGAGCACGGATCCCTCGGGTGTTCGCGCGACGTAGGCGACCGAGCCCGGGGTGTGTCCCGGCGCAGCGAGAGCGAAGAGCGAGGCGTCGCCGAACACGTCAATCGCGCCGCTTTCGTCGAATTCCCACTCCTGAAGGGCCGCGCGGCCGTCGAGGAGCTGGTCCACGACAGGCTGCGTCAGCGCATGGAAGGGGCTCTCGAACGCGGACTCGCCGGGGCCGAGGAAGATCGGGACGTCGCGCGCCACGTCGGGCAAGCCCAGCACGTGGTCGAAGTGCAGGTGCGTGAGCAGCACTCCGGCCAGCGACCGGTCGCCGCGCCAGACGCCGAGGCCGGCCTCCACCCGCAACGCGCCGAAGTTGAACGCCTGCCCGACGGCGCCAGTCCTCAGGGGATGGTCGTGCGCCGCGAGCGACTGCGCCGCACCGGTGTCGATGATGTACAGGCCCCGGGTCGGGTGCGCGAGCGCGTGGAAGGTGATCTCGACCGGCTCAGCGCCGTCGGTCAAGGCGGCGGCGCGCTCGTGTTCGAGGTTGATGAGCCCGCTGCGGCTCGACTCCCACCGCGCGCTGACGACGGTCTGGACGGTGATGGGGCCTGCGTCATGGAGGAGCGCCTCCATCGCCTGAAGCGTGGTCGGCTCGCCGAGGGTGGCTTTCCCCGCGTCATGCGTCGACGCGGGTGGGGCCTTCGGCGCTGGGGATGGCTCCGTACAGGCGCCGAGCAGCAGCGCCGAGGCGAGGAGTGTGCGGGACACGAGAGGGGTGGCGTGGATGGACATGCCGCCAGTGTGCTCTCGAAAAAATGGATAAAAACTGACGAAACCAGCATGTAGATATACGCAGATGAATATCTCCTGGGACGACGCACGGCTATTCCTCGCGGTGGCGGAGGCAGGCAGCCTGAGCGCCGCCGCGCGCAAGCTGCAGATGACCCAGCCGACCGTGAGCCGGCGCCTGGCCGAGCTGGAGGCGGTCCTCGGCGAGCCCCTGTTCGACCGGGGCGTCGCTGGCGCCGCGTTGACGGCCTACGGGGCCGGCCTGCTCGAGCCCGCGCAGCGGATGGCCGACTGGGCCGCCGAGCTGACCCGCGCGGCCGAGCGGCGACACGCGCCCGCGGGCGTGGTCCGGATGACGGCGCCCCCCGGCGTCGCGCACGCCTTCCTCGCCCCCTTCGCCGCAGCGATCTCGTTAAGCACGCCGAGCATCCAGCTGCACGTGGTGTCCACGGTGCGCCCGCTCGATCTGATCCGGCGGGAAGCGGATCTTGCGCTGCGGCTGGGCGCCCCCGCCGATGAGACCAGCGTCGCCTCGGTGGACCTCGAGCTGCGCGCCTTCGCGTCGGAGCAGTACGCGGCGCGCGTGGCGGGCAAGACCGACCCGGCCGATCTTGCCTGGATCGGCTGGGCGCCGCCGTTCGACGACCTCTCGCCGAACAGCGTCCTCAGACGCCGGATCCCGGGCTGGCGCCCGTCCTTCGCATCCGACGACTACCTCGTTCAGATCCGCGCGTGCGAGCTAGGTCTCGGCGCGATGCTGCTCCCGCGCGAGCACCCGCATTTCGGCAGGCGGCCGCCGCTCTGTGCGCTGAAGGTGGACCTGCCACCCGTCCGACGCCCGCTCGTCCTGCTCTGCCCGCGCAGCGCACGCGCCATTCCGCGCGTGCGCGCGGTGCTCGAGCTCCTCGTGGAGAGCCTGCGCGCGTGGCGCCCGCCGAAGGGAAGGGCCGCGCGGCGCTGACGGCGCAGTCCCCGCGCGCGCTGGGCGCGCCACCAGGCCAGCGCGTAGGGTCGCGCCGATCAGGCCACCTGACCCCGCAGCGAGCCGGTGGCGCCCGCGTGACGCCGGGAGCGTGCTCCGCCGTTCGCGCGCCGGCCGGCCGGGCCCCTGGACTCGTCGATCGGGATGGCGCGCGCGGATCTCTCGTGGCGCCCCTTCACGAGCGCCGGTCCGGTGCCCGAGGAGATCGCGACGGTGAACCGCCTCGCGCCGGGCGTCGAGGCGTACAACATGGTCGTCACGCACATGCGGGATCGGCACCTGCTCCTCGACACGCCACGCGCCCTGCTCGCGACCATGGCCCGCGTGGATCGAGAGATCGCGGCGCAGCAGCGGCGGCTGCTGGCGACGGTCGTCGTCGGCGATCGCGTGCTCTCCGGGGCTCCCCCCGGCCGCGGGCGCTCGGCCACGCCGCTCGTCGAGCGCCTGCGCGGGCAGGTCGGGATTCTCGGGGCCGGCCGGGAGCCTGATCGGCGCGGTGGCGGGCGGCTCGCTCGGGCAGCGCTTCGGCCTGCTCAGCGGTTTTCGCGTGCTCGCGGCGCTCTATGCGGTGCTGATGGTGTGGCACGGGCGCGGCGTGCTCACCGAGAGCGACCAGCCCGTCGCGCTCGCCGAGGGCGAGTCGGAGTAACCGCAGCAGCTGAGTCAGCAATTCGTGATCATCGGAGGGGTCGATCACCGGACGTGCTGAGGACGCGCGACACGAGCGCGAGCAGCATCTCGCGCGCGCGGTCGCGGTCGACGGCTGGATCGCGTAGCCGGATCGCCTTGCTGCCGTCCAGCACGGCGAGCACCATGGTCGCGAGGTCCGCCGCCGGCAGCGTGTCGTCGACGAGGCCGGCGGCCTGTCCGCGCGCGATCGCGCCCGCGAGGAGCTGCTTCATCTCGGCGCTGTGGCGCCGGAGCCGATCCGCGATCGCGGCGTTGCGCTGCGACTCGGCGAGCACGTCGAAGAGGAGGGCCGGCCCCTTGCCGCCGTAGAGGTCGGCCACGAGCGCGGGGAGGTCGCGCGCGTCCTTCACGTCGCCCGACAGGTGCGCGGTCGCTTCGTCGAGCACGAGCTGGAAGATGCCCTCGAGGATGGCCTCCTTGCTCGGGAAGTAATGGTAGAGGTGCCCAGGGCTGACGCCCGCCTCGGCGCAGATGCTCGCGATGGAGGCCTGCACGCCCTCGGCGGCGAAGCGACGCAGGGCGGCGCGGAGGAGCTCGCGACGCTTCTTCTCGTGCTGGTCGGGGTTGACAGTGCGCATGCGGCGAACCATTGTTAGAGCGTTCGCTCTAACATTGAGGAGGGGGATCGAACGATGCCCATGATACCGCGCACGCATCTCGGCAAGAACGGTCCGCTCGTCGGCGCGCTGGGCCTCGGCTGCGGCGGGATGTCGCCCAGCCGCGGCGCCGGCAGCGACGCCGAGAGCATCGCCACGATCCAGGCGGCGCTCGACGCCGGGATGAGCCTGCTCAACACCGCCGACTTCTACGGCATGGGGCACAACGAGGCGCTCATCGGACGCGCCATCGAAGGCCGGCGCGACCGGGCCTTCGTGAGCGTGAAGTTCGGCATGCTGCGTAGCCCGGGCGGCAAGTTCCTCGGGATGGACGGCCGCCCGGCCACGGTGAAGACGTTCGCGGCCTACTCGCTCCAGCGCCTCGGCGTCGACGAGATCGACCTCTACCAGCCCGGGCGACCCGATCCCGACGTGCCCTTCGAGGAGACGATCGGCGCCATCGCCGACCTCGTGCGCGAGGGCAAAGTCCGTCACGTCGGCGTGTCCGAGGTCGGCGCAGAGCTCCTGCGCCGCGCGCACGCGGTGCACCCCATCGCCGCGCTCGAGATCGAGTACTCGCTCGCGTGCCGCTTCATCGAAGCAGAGATCTTGCCGACCGCGCGCGAGCTCGGGATCGGCATCGTCGCCTACCGCGTCCTCGCCGACGGGCTGCTCAGCGGCGCGACGGCGCCGAGCCCTGGCGCGCACTTCGTGGCGCCGCGGATGGAGGGACACGCGCTGGAGCAGAATGTCCGCGCCGCTCGCCCGCTCGTCGACATGGCCGCCCGGAAGCGCTGCACGCCAGCCCAGCTGGCCATCGCGTGGCTGCGCGCGCGCGGCGACGACATCGTGCCGCTCGTCGGCATCAGCCGGCGCGCGCGGCTCGACGAGAACCTCTCGGCGCTCGACGTGCGCGTCTCCCCGGACGAGCTCGCGCAGCTCGACGCTGCGTTCGCGCCGGGCGCGATCGTCGGCGATCGGTATCCCCCGTTCGTCATGAAGTACGCGGCGCGGTAAGCGACTCGGGTCGCGCCCACACGCCGGCCCCCCCCTGACGGAGCTCCCGGCCGCGCCGGGAAACCCTCATCGACGAGGCTTCAAGGACGGATCATGAAGGCTATCGTCTCTTCGACGGCGCCGGATCGAGCTCCGGATAGTGCCGGAAGATGCCGTCTTCGTTGAAGGGTATCCGCCGATCCGAGGCCAGGTAGGCCGCGATCCGCGGGCGCTCGGCCACGCGGTCGCGCAGCGCGACGAGCCCAGGGATCCTGGGCGCGAAGGCGGCCATGGCGTGCGGGAACGCGTAGCGGAGGCCCTCGATCACCTGGAACAGCGAGAGATCCACGTAGGACATCGCGCCTCCCAGGAGGTGACGACCGCCGTGGCGCTCGAGGACGCGCTCGAAATAGCCGAGGAATTTGGGCATACGCTCGGCGAGGAAGGCCTGGCTGCGGCGGAGGGCCTCGGGCTTCTGGTCCTCGTAATAGAGCGCGACGGAGATAGGGTGATGCGTGTCGTGCACCTCGGCGACCAGATCGGTGATGGTGAGCTGGAGCTGATGGGCGCCGAGCCTGCTCGCCTCGTCGTCCGGCGCGAGGCCGAGGCGCGGGCCGAGGTAGAAGAGGATGTTGGCCACCTGCGCGATCACGAGGTCGCCGGAGCGGAGGAACGGCGGCGCGAAGGGCTCGAGCGCGAGCGCGTGGCTCTTCATGAGCTTCTGCATGGCGGCGACGCCGCCGTGCTTCGCCGCGGGCAGGCGGGCGACATCGACATAAGGAGCGCCGGCGTCCTCGAGCGCGAGGCGCACGAATTCGCCGCGGCCCTGAATGCCCGGCCAGTAATACAGCTCGTACGTGGGCGCGTTCATGACGGATAACTCGCGCCGCCGAGCGCCGCGGTCAATGGGCGCGCGGCCGAGCGGTCCGCCGGGTCCGGCGCGGGCACGCGAGCCGGTGCGCCCTGCGCCGCGCCGCCGAAGGAGAGGTCCATGGCCGCTGCGGCTCGTGTAGCCTCGGCGGTGGTGGTGACGAAGATGACCGACCCCAAGCTCGACCCGTCGACGTTCGGCGCTTCTTTTCAGGCGTTCCTCGAGCAGATGGCAGCGCAGGCGCCCGCACAGGAGCCGGAGATACGGCGGCGCATTCGCGAGCACCTGGGCGGAGATCCGGCGCAGATGCCCGTCGTGTCCGAGCAGTTTGCGAAGTACGAGCACCCCAACCTGCACCTCGCTCTCCAGGCCTACCTCGGTCAGCCGGAGCGCGAGGCCGAGCTCTTCGGGATCACCTCGACGCACGAGATGTTCACGGCGAGGCTCTCGCAGATCGCGTCGCCCCGGAGCGCGATGCCCGGCGCAGGGATCGACGTCGGGCCCGTGGAGTACGTCAACCTGCCGCTCGATCAGGGCCGGGTCATCGCCTGCGTCCGCAGCGGCGTGCACCTCGTCCGGCGTGGCGAGCAGCGCCTGGTGGTGTACGTGAGCGCGTCAGCGGGGTGGCGCGAGAGCCTCACGCTGGAGGTGATGGCCGCGGAGCGCGCCGAAGCGGAGGCGGTGCTCGCCGAGGTGCGGAACACGATGCGCGCGCGGAGCATCTACCGGGGCCACGTCATCTCCCTCGAGCAGCCGCAGCAAGGCACCATCGACGTGCGGTTTCATCGGCTGCCGGCCATCGGCAAGGATGAGATCATCCTGCCGCAAGGTCTCCTCGAGCGAATCGAGCGCCAGGCCGTCCGCTTCGCCGAGCTCCGCGGCGAGCTCAGGGCGATGGGCCGCCACCTCAAGCGCGGCATGCTGCTGCATGGACCTCCTGGTACGGGCAAGACGCTCACGGCGATGTACCTCGCGGGGCAGATGCCGGATCGGACGGTGATCCTGCTGACCGGGCGGGGCATGGGGCTCATCGAGCAATCGTGTGCGCTCGCGCGCCTGCTCGAGCCGGCGACGGTGATCCTCGAGGACGTCGATCTCGTCGCGGAGGAGCGCACCCGGCAGTGCGCGGGGAGCAACGCGGTCCTCTTCGAGCTGCTGAACCAGATGGACGGGCTCTCCGACGACGCCGACATCCTCTTCATCCTGACGACCAACCGGCCCGACATCCTCGAGCCGGCGCTGGCGGCGCGGCCGGGGCGCATCGATCAGGCGCTCGAGGTGCCGCTGCCCGACGAGGGCTGCCGTCGCCGCCTCTTCGAGCTCTACGGCCGAGGGCTCGAGCTGCGCCTCTCGCAGCTCGACGCCTTCGTGGCGAGGACGAAGGGCGTGAGCGCGGCCTTCCTCCGCGAGCTCCTGCGCAAGGCCGCGCTCTTCGCCGCCGACGAGGGGGCCGGGCGCGTCGTCGAGGACCGGCACATCGACACCGCGTTACGCGAGCTCGCGGTCGAAGGCGGAAAGCTCACCCAGAGCCTGCTCGGGGCCAGCGCCATGTCGGAGTGAGCCGCCCGACGCCTACCCGCGAGGATGGCGCGCTGGCCTGGAGCTGCGCCACGTGTCCACGGAGCTGCACGTCCCGCTCACGGCCTACGTCATCGTCGCGCCCGGCGGCCGCTACGCCGCCGTCCACGAGCAGGCCATCGCGGCGCGCCGCGCCCCTGCGCATCCAGCCGGCGCCGATTCGGGGCCACCTCGATGCCTGGGGATCGGATGATCGCCATGGAGCTTTGGCGGGGGCGTGGTGCCGCAATAGACGCAACGATCGCTCGGCATGTCGCGAACATCGGCGAAGAGCGAGCCGACCTTCATGGTGCCCGCGCGAAGCCCCTTGAACAGCCTTGCGCGGATCATCCAGCAGCGAGTGTCGTAGCGCGCGATCCCTGCCGCCTCACGGCGCCGCGGGCGTGACGGCCTCAGGTCGAGCGCCGCCGACCGAGATCGAGCTCATGCGCGACGAACGAAGCCCCTTGCGGAGCGCGCGCGGCGGGGTTCTGCTCGCCGCATGTCCGACCTCAAATTCTATTACGCCCCCATGACGAGCGCAGACCGAGTGCACTGGGCGCTCGAGGAGCTCGGCGTCCCCTACGAGAAGGTCAAGCTCGACCTCGCGGCGGGAGATCAGCGCAAGCCCGAGTACCTCGCGCTCAACCCGAACGGCAAGGTCCCGCTGCTGGTCGTCGATGGGAAGCCCATCTTCGAGGGGCTCGCGATCCTGCTCTACCTCGGCGAGCGCTACGGCGTGGACAAGGGCCTCTTCCCGCCGCTCGGCGCCGATCGCGCCGAGGCGTTCAAGTGGATGGCCTGGGCCAACGTCACGCTGTACGAGGCGACGACGCGCCTCCTGCGCAACACGCTGGAGCGCTTCCCCGCCGACGAGCGCAACCCCAAGGTCGCCGAGGGCGCGAAGCAGGACCTCGCGGACGGGGTCGGGATCCTCGACCGCGCGCTCGAGGGCAAGGAGTACCTCGTGGGCAACCAGTTCTCGCTCGCCGACGTCGCGCTCGTGACGGCCCTGCCGTTCCTGGCCCGCTTCGGCGTGGATCTCTCGCCGTTCGCGAACGTGAACGCGTGGATCGCCCGCTGCACGAGCCGTCCTGCGGTCAAGCGGGTCCGGCCGGGCTGACGTCTCCGCCCCAACCGTGGCGCTCGCGGAGCATCACCCGGAGAGCCGGGCCGCCGATCGGCGCAGTCACCCGCGGACGGGCGGCTCGGTGCCGAGGGGGCGGGCGCGCCGCTGCGCTCGCAGCGAACCACGCGCAAAACGGAGGATCGCCCCAGGCGAGGCTCCCACGAGCCACGATCGCCTGTATGCTCTCGGCATGAAGGACCCGAAGCACCTACCCCGACCCGAGGGCCTGGCTCATGACCAGTGAATCCTGCGGCGTCTGCGGCGGCGACGGCCGCATCGCCAACTCGTTCTCCGGCAGCACCGCCACCTGCCCGGGCTGCCACGGCACCGGCCGGCGCTCGGACGACCCCCGCTTCCGCGACGTCACCAAGACGAAGCCTTCCCACTACCGGCAGCCGAACAAGACGGCGGCCGTCGAGAAGCCGCAGGGACCCGCGTCGCTGGAGGGCATCCAGCTCGCCAGGGAGGTGAACGCGGCTGCGCATCTCTCCAGCGGGACGAAGGCCAAGCTCACGCTCGAGATCATCGAGCATGAGGCCACCCACGGAAAGTGCACGCAGACCTTCATCAAGAAGGTCCGCAAGCAGCTCCGTCCGCCCGGATCGTGATCGGCTTGCCGCGAGCCATTCAGGAGCGCGGACGCTACAGCGTCACCTGAATCGTTCGACACGACGGCTGCCGAGGGCCTCCGGGTTGAGATTCACACACGGTGGTGTCGAAGCCAGGTCTCGAAGTCGGTGAGCGGAATGCCGAGCGCGCGCGCCGCCTCGGGGGTGGCCGGGCTGCCGTAGTGGTTCAGCCGCGCGTGCGGGCGCGCGATCATGGGCATCAGACCCCGGGCGACGGCCTCGTCGGCCGTGAGCGACGGAGCTTCGATGGGGAGGTCGAGCGCACGGGACAGCGCACGAGCGATCTCGCGCATCGTCAACCGTTGGCTGGCGAGCTCGAGCTCCACACCGTGGAACCGTGACGGCTCCTGGACGGCGGCCGCGGCCGCTGCCCCGATGTCCTGCACGGCGACCACGGCGAGCTCCGTGTCAGGCGCGATCGTGGTGAGCAGGCGGTCGCCCGTGCCCCCCTCGAACATGATGGAAGGGCGGACGAAGTTCTCCATGAAGAAGGACGGCTTGATGAGGGTCCAGAAACGGAATCCGGCATTCTTCACCAGCTCTTCGGTGTACGCCTTGCTCTCCCAGTAGTTGCGGCTGGCGCCCCGCTCGAGCTCCCAGCCCGGCGCTCGCCGGTGGTGCGCGCCGGCTCCGGACACCGACGTATGGATGAACTGCGGAACGCCGGTCGCCCGGGCTGCCTCGACGAGGTTCTTCCCCTGCGCTCGCTCGGAGTCCGACTCGAGGTCGGCCATGTTCGGGTGCTGCACGGAGAACACCGCCCGCGCTCCCTCGCAGGCGGCGCGCAGCGAGCCGGGGTCGTCGAAGTCGCCCCGCACGAGCACCGCACCGCGGGCGCGCAGCGCGATCGCAGGGGCCGCGCCGGGGTCACGAACGAGCGCACGCACGGGGACGCCTCGCTCGAGCAGCGCAGCGGCGACGGCTCCGCCTTGCCTGCCAGTGGCGCCGGTGACCAGCACCGGCTCGGTGGTCGCTTCGGTGGACATGAGTTATCCTTTCAGAGGCGAATGAAGGCCTCGAATTACCCCCCAACCATGCGGCGCTCGCGCGGAGGCGACCAGTCGAGCGCGTCCAGGTTGCTTGCGAAATCGTCCATCCGGGGCCGCTCGTGGACCCGCTGAGCGAGCTCCTGTCCTCGGTTCGAGCGAGGGCGACGTCGTGGGCCTGCCTCGACGCGAGGACGCCGTGGGGCGTCGCGCTTCGAAGCAGGCCTTCGACCTTCTGCATCCACCACGTGGTGAGCGGCGCGGCCTGGCTCTCGACCGAGGACGACGGCCACGCGCTCGACCTGACGGCCGGCGACGTCGCCGTGGTGCCGCACGGCCGGGCGCATTCGCTCCGGGATCGCAAAGGCACGCCGGTCGTCGCGCTCGAAGAGCTGCCCGGGGTCCGCGAGAGCGGCGACAGTCGCGTGTGGCACCTGACCCTGGGCGGCGCGGGGACCGAGACGCGGACCACGTCGGCGCTCGTCGAGCTCGAGGACCCGTTCTCCGTCCCGATCGTGTCGTCGTTGCCGCCCGCGTTCCGGCTCGCGGGTGCGGGCGCGGGTCAGACGTCGCTCGTGGAGCACCTCCGCTTCCTCACGCGCGAGATCGAGTCGAGGCCGTTCGGCGCCGATCTCGTGCTCGCTCGCATGGCAGACGTGCTGTTCGTCCACGTGATGCGGGCGTATGTCGAGACACTCGGCGACGGGCCCTCGCACTCGTGTCGATCGCTCGAGCTGGTCAGCGCGCTGCGCGACCCGGGCGTGGCCACGGCCATGGGCCTGATGAGCCGTCGGCCGGAGCATCCGTGGACGGTCGCCTCGCTCGCCGAGGAGGTCGGGCTGTCGCGGTCTGCCTTCGCGGCGCGCTTCACGAGCCTCGTTGGCGAGCCGCCGCTCGGCTTCCTCACGCGGATGCGCATGCAGAAGGCCACGATGTTGCTGCGCGAAGGCGCGACGCTCGCGCTCACCTCTCAGCTCACCGGCTACGCGTCGGAGGCCTCGTTCGGCCACGCGTTCCGGCAGTGGTCGGGCATGGCGCCGGGGGCCTACCGTCGCCAGCAGCACGCGCGCCAGAGCGATCTTGGCGTTGAGCCAGGCGCTCGGCCTCGAGCCCAGGCTCCGCCGGCTCGACGCGCCCCGAGGGCGTGAGGCGCCGATGCGCGCCCATGGCGTCGGCGCGCCGCTGGCGAGCGGCTGCTCGGGTCAGCTCATCATCACTGTTCGTCGATGGTCAACGCGGTGATGTACGACTTGCCGATCGGGATCGAACAAGACACACTCGTGAAGTAGGTACCCCTCTTCTCCTCTGTGCCCTCTGTGCCTCTGTGGTTTGTCTCCTTTGGTTCTCGGGCCCTCTGCGTCGACGATGAAAGCCTCTGGCAAATGCAAGCGGCGACGCGGGTGCGTTTCGTGCTCGTGGCGGGCGCGAAGCGCTACTGTCGCCAGCGGTCGAGGAGCTCGCGGGCGGAGCCGCCGCGCTCGAGGCGGGCGCGCGTCACCGCGCCGTCGGGGGCGATGTCGACGATGAACTCGAGCGTCGGGTCGCCGCGCAGGTGGTAGCGGAGGTCGGCGACGCGCACGGTGGTCCCGCCGTCGCCGGCGGGCGCGTGGCGGACCACGGGGAAGCGAGCCCAGGCGAGCGCCTCACGCACGGTCGGGACGGCGGCGACACGGGCGGGGACAGGGCCGCTGGGCGCGCGCGCGACCCGGCGCTCCTCGGTCGGCGCGCCGCCGAGCAGGTCGACCGTGCCGGCCGCGTAAGCGTCCTCGTGCGCCGCGATGAAGCGCCATGTCGTCACGCCGAGCATCGCGGGGAACACGGCGACGCGCTGCGCTCCGGGGTGGGCGGCGGCGACGCGGGCGACGAGCACCTGCTGCATGGCGACCCGGCCGCCGACGTACACGGCGGCGACGGCGGCGCCGACGAGGACCGCGCGCCGCCAGCGCGCCCGCCGGCGCCACGCGACGAGCGCGCCGAGGGCGAGCGGCAGCGTGACCAGCGGGTCGAGCACGCCGGTCCAGTCGAGCGTCAGGCGCGCGTCCGAGAACGGGAGGAGCAGGCGCGTTCCCCACCCGGTCCAGAGATCCGGCAAGAGGTGCGCGAGGGCGACCGAGAGGACGCTGAACGCGTAGACCGGGCCGAACCGAGCCCGCCGCCGCAGGACGAGCCAGGCGACCCCGGCGGCCACCGCCGCCACCACCGGCGCGAACAGGAGCGCGTGCGACGGCCCGCGGTGCGCGCGAAGGGTGCGCAGCACCGCGTCCCCGGCCGGCCAGAAATAGTCGAGATCCGGCAGCTCGGCGGCGATCACGCACGAGAGCAGGACGGCGCGGTCGGTCGGCGACGCGCGCCCCTCGCCGGGCCTCATGTCGGGGCGACGCGTCGCGCCGACCGCCAGCCCGAGGAGCCCATGCGTCAGCGTGTCCATGAGGGTCGTCAGCTACCTCATGGCCCCGAGCGAGCGCAAGGCCGTGACCCGCTCGGCGTCGCCGAGGCGAGCTCTGCGGCCTCGCGCGCAGCGCGCTTGTCGTCGTGGATCTGGCGGCGTGCAGTGGAGCCGGGGGATACGCTCCGGCCGCCATCGACTCGCGGAGCGAGCGACGTCTTGTCGAGGTGACCGTTGGTGTCGTCCACGCGCGGATATTGTCCCGTGCCGCGCGTAGCGTGGTTTCCGTGCAGGAACACGAGCAGCGGATACTGCCGGCCGGCCTCGAGGCTCGCCGGGCGGTGGAAGAACGGCGCCGGGCCGCCCGTGCCGGCGACGGCGAGGAGCGCCGCCGCCGAGCACGGGCTGACCGCGGCAGCGAGACGGCGGCGGCTCGTCAGCGCCGCGCACCTCGTCAGATCCGGGCGAGGAACTCCCGGATGGCCTCGGCAAAGCCGGCTGGGTCGTCGTCGTGGATCCAGTGGCCGCACCTGGGGAACGTCGTCCAATGGGTCCGCGGCCTGCGCTCGGCCATCGTCCGCGCCATCGACGCCGAGAGCATCGGGCTCTCCTGCCCGTGCAGCAGCAGGGCCGGGCAGGAGGACGCCAGCCAGTCATCCCAGAAGTCCCCGAGCAGGGCCTCTTGCGAGGCCATCATGTCGGCGTAATCGAAGAGCAGACGCCAGCCGTCGGCGTCCTCGATCGCGCTGTCCATGAAGTAGCTCGCGTCCGGGATGCCCTGGGCCTCGATGGCGGCCGCGAGCGCCTTCCGGGTGGGGGCGTGCACGGGCCACCGACTCACGTCGAGGACCGGGTGCGGCACCTCCGGCTCGCGCACGACGGCGCCGATGTCCTCGATGATCAGCGCGCGTACGAGCTCGGGGTACCGGGCGGCGAGCTGGTAGGCGTTCACGCCGCCCATGGAGTGGCCCAGCACCACGGCCGCACCGAGGCCGAGCGCGCGCAGGAGCTCGGCGGCGTCCTCGACGTAGTCCTCGCGGGTGAACGGGCCGCCGTGGTCGCTGAGCCCGTGGCCACGCTGGTCGAGCGCCACCAGCCGGTGTCCGGGTCCGAGCGCGGCGGCGAGCGGCGCGAACATGCGAGCGCGCCCGAAATGACCGTGCAGCGCGAGGATGAAGCTCCCGGCACCGCCGAAGTCGAGGAACGAGAACCGGCGCCCTCGCAGGGTCAGGTGAGCTTCCGCGATCATGGCATCGACCTGAGCGGGGTAGCGCCCCTCGAGAGCGCGGATCCACGCATCAGACGGGAGAATGCAGCAGGGAACGTGGCGTCCGCAAGGTCAATCCTCCTGGCTCCCGCGCCTGCCGACCTTGGCCGCGCAACCGGACACGACGGCGAGCGGCTCGGGACGCATCGTGGAGACCCACGGACAAGCTCTCGCAGGGGTCGATGGCGCACGTCGCGGGTCCGCCTACGGCGCTGCGCCCGCGTGAGCTTGCTCCCGCGCCGCCCTCCGAAACAGCCGGGCCGAGGTGAGCCACAGCGCGACGAAGACCCCTGTCAGGATCAAGGTGTAGCCCCATCCGGCGATCAGCGCGATCACGCCGACCAACGCCTGAGCGATCGCCGTCGCGACCAGCGCGCGCTCCATTCCGTATGGCTGGAAGCGCGCGATGATGGCCCCGAGGATCCCGACGGCGAGCACCCCGCCAACCATCAAATTGGCGGGGTTCTCCTCATTCCCGATGATGCCGACGGCGAGGTTCATCCAGACGAGGACGAACGCCGCCGCGAGCGCAACGCCGACGGCGGCTCGGTACGCGGTGTTGCTCGTCACCCTCGCAGCCAGCTCGTAGACGCCGCAAGCGCCGACCAGCATGGATCCGAAGATGACGAAATCCGCCAGATCCCAGGCTACCTCTTCGGTGAACTGCATCGCGAGCAAGGGCAGCAGCAGGACGAGCGCTGCAATGCCCCAGACCGCTACCCTCCAGGGGCTTCCGCGCCGTCCGCCACCGTTGTGCGCCGTTCCTGTCATCGCCTCACCGCCGTGCTTGAGTGATGGCTTCACCCTAGCTCACGTGACGGGTGGGCGGCATGAGCAGCTCGTGGAGCTTGGTGGAGCGATGCGTGCAGGTTTCGTGAAGAACGGCGCCTGGCCGTGGGGGGCGACGGCGCGCCGGGAACGGGCGGGGCAGCCCGCGATCCGGGCGAGCTCGCCGCGCTCAACGCACGCTTCTGAGCGGTCTCCCTCCCGCGCCTGTCGCGGGCGAGATCTTCTCCCAGCGCCCGCTCTCGGCGGAACGGAAGAGGGCGTCGATGACGCGCATGTTGCCGACCGCGACCTCGATCGAATTCTCGACGGGCCCCCCGGCGCGGACGGCGCGCGAGAACGCCTCGCTCTGCAGGTGGTACTGGTCGACGGTGGGAAACGAGATGACCTTGGCCGAGCTGCAGTTCAGCGTCGAGCCGTCATCGAGCCATACCTTGCACGGCTGGTCGCCGGGGGCGTTGAACGGGATCTCGAGCTCGATGCGGCCCTTGGTGCCGAACGCGTTCACGCGCTGGTAGGGCACCGCCTGCGTGCTGCACGTGAACGTCAGGTGCGCGCCGCCGTAGTCGAGCAGGCCCGAGGTCAAGCGGTCGGTGCCGAACTCTGGATCGTGGTCGACGAGCGCCATCGCCCGCACGGGCTCGCGCCCGAACAGGAAGCGCGACGTGTTCACCGCGTAGCAGCCGATGTCGTAGAGCGCGCCGCCCCCGACCGCCTTCTTGTTGCGGATATTTGCGGCGTCGCGGTTGTAGTACGAGAACGCCGCCTGGACGCTGACCAGCTCGCCAATCATGCCGCGGCGCACCCAGTCCCTCGCCTGCTGCCACTGCGGATGGTTGCGGATCATGAACGCTTCGGCGATCAGCTTGCCCGTCTCGCGCTGCACGTCGACAAGCGCCTCGGCGTCCTCGGCGCTGAGCGCGATCGGCTTCTCGCAGAGGACGTGCTTGCCGGCGCGGGCCGCGCGCGCCGTCCACTTCACGTGCAAGTGGTTGGGCAGCGGATTGTAGATGGCGTCGATCTCCGGATCGTCGAGCAGCTCGTCGTAGCTGCCGTACGCCCTCGGGATGCCGAGCGATCGCGCGGCGGCGGTCGCCTTGCCGATGTCGCGCGACGCCAGCGCCGCGAGCTGGGTGAGGGGCCCCCGCTTCATGGCGGGGAGGCTGACCGTCAGCGCGAAGTTGCTCGCCCCGAGGACGCCCCAGCGCACCGGGGTGAGTTGTTCGTCGGACTCTGGACCTTGGGCTGATGTGGACATGGGCACCTCACTGCTCGCCAGGCTAGTGGCGAGCGGCGCGTCTGTAAACGCAACGTCGTCGGGATCGGCCGGAGCTCTCCCGGGCCAGCGTTGGCCTGAGCCCCGGCGGGTACGGCCAGGGCTGCCAGGAGGTGGCGCGCCCGGCGCGAGCTGCGGAGAGGGGGAGCGCCGTGAAAGGCGCCTCAGAACGCGGCGTCGCGGAGCTTCGCCTTGTACTCCGCCTTGTACAGATCATGGCACGCCTTGCAGCTCGCCTTGGCGCCGTCGATGTCGCCCTTCTTGGCCTTCTCCGCGCCTTCCTTCGAGATGGCTACCCACTTGGGCATCCCGGGCGGCGGCTTCGACGCGACGTAATCCAGCGCCGACGCGATCTTCGCGCCGTCACCGCTCGTGGTCGCCGACTGCATCACCGTCTTCATCCAGCCCTGCATCGGACAGGCCTTCTGTCCTTTTGCACCACAACCGAAATCCTTCCCCTCGGCCACCGAAGCGGGGACGTCCGCCGCCCCGCCCGCGGCCCACGCGGCCCCCGCAAAGCCAATGCCGACGCTCATCAACATGGCACCCATCAGCTTCATGCTCATCGACATGCGACGTCTCCTGTCAGGTAAGGGCAAGCTCAGCCGCGAGATCGCGGCTCAGGACGCATATGTTAACGTTAACATGACGGGCGTCAATCCAAATCGACCGATGTACGCCGCCATCCTCGACGGGCGCGCAGCGGCGGCCGGCCGCCGCGACCGCGGGCGGGCGCCCTCCCCGCCTGACGCGGCGCTTCGGAGGAGCCCCGCTCGCCGCGCCCTCCCCGGGATCGAGGCGGCCCGCAGGCCGTTCGATTCGCGTTGACACCCCATATGTTATCGTTAACATGTGGACGAAGTGCGTGCTTTTGCTTCGCCACGGGCGGGCCGTCCTGCGCGCCGAGACCTCCGGGTCTAGGCACCGACTCCGTCGCTCGGTCGTCGTGGAAGCGATCGCCGCTCGACGGCGCTCGTCCTTTCACCAGCGGTAATCCAGAGAGACCACGACGAGCCTCGCTCGTTCGACGGCTGATGCGTAAGGAGATCTCCATATGAGGGCGCTTTGTTTCGCGGCGGCCGCCGTCGCCGTCATGATGTCCGGCTGTCAGGAAGGCGGCCCGAGCAGCGGCGCGGCCGCCTCCGGCACGCCCAGGCTGGCGGTCGCCGTCTATCAATTCGACAACACCTTCATGTCGTACATACGGCGGACCATCGAGGAGAGCGCCAAGGGCAAGGCGGAGCTGAACATCGTCGACAGCCAGAACCAGCAGCCCATCCAGAACGATCAGGTCGACCAGTTCCTCGTGCAGGGCTTCAAGGTCATGGCCATCAACCTGGTCGACCGGACCGCGGTGCCGATCATCATCGACAAGGCCAAGGCCAAGGACGTGCCGGTGGTCTTCTGGAACCGCGAGCCCCTCAAAGAAGACATGGCCAGGTGGGACAAGGCCTATTACGTCGGCGCCGAGGCCGAGCAGTCCGGCACGATGCAGGGCGAGATCGTCGTCGACTACTGGAAGGCCCACCCCGAGGCCGACCGGAACAAGGATGGAAAGATCCAGTACGTCATGCTGACCGGCGAGCCCGGGCACCAGGACGCCCCGATCCGCACGGAGTACTCCATCAAGGCCATCACCGGCGCCGGGCTCCAGGTGGAGAAGCTCGCGGAGGACACGGCCATGTGGGAGCGCGTCAAGGGGCAGGAGAAGATGGCCGCCTTCCTCGCCGCGCACAGCGACAAGATCGAGGTCGTCCTCGCCAACAACGACGACATGGCCCTCGGCGCGATCGAGGCGCTCAAGGCGGCCGGGTACTTCACCGGCGGCAAGTACATGCCGGTCGTCGGCGTCGACGCGACGCCGCCCGCCCTCGACGCGATCGCGAGCGGCACGCTCCTCGGCACCGTCCTCAACGACGCCAAGGGCCAGGGCAAGGCGATCTTCGACATCTCCCTCGCGCTCGCCACCGGCGCCGAGGTCAAGACCAGCGTCGCGCCGCTCGACGGCAGGTACGTCTGGGTCCCCTACCGGAAGGTCACGAAGGAGAACCACCAGCAGTACAAGTGAGGCCAGCGCGCTGGCGACGCGCGTCGGTCGGGGAGCGGCCGGCGCCGCCTCCCCCGGCCGAGAGCAACAGGAGATCGTCATGGCCGGCGCCGATTACGCCCTCGAGATGAGCGGCATCTCCAAGGTGTTCCCGGGGGTGAAGGCCCTGGACTCGGTGACCCTGCGGGTCCGTCCGGGCACCGTCCACGCCCTCATGGGGGAGAACGGCGCGGGCAAGTCCACGCTGATGAAGTGCCTGTTCGGCATGTACACGCCGGACGCCGGCACGATCGCGCTGGCCGGCAAGACCGTATCGCTGTCGTCGTCGCGCGCCGCGCTCGATCACGGCATCGCCATGATCCACCAGGAGCTGCAGCCGATCGCCTACCGGAGCGTCATGGAGAACCTCTGGCTGGGGCGCTTCCCGATCCGTCGGTTCGGGCCGCTCAAGCTGGTCGATCACAAGAAGATGCTGCGGGACACGCAGGCGCTCTTCCAGGAGCTCCGGATGGACATCGACCCGACCGCCTGGGCCGTGGACCTCCCGGTCTCGAAGCTCCAGTCGATGGAGATCGCCAAGGCGGTCTCCCGGCGCGCCAGGATCATCATCATGGATGAGCCGACCTCGTCGCTCACCGAGCACGAGGTGGAGCACCTCTTCGAGATCATCGGCAGGCTCCGGGGCGAGGGGGTGGCCATCATCTACATCTCGCACAAGATGGAGGAGATCCTCCGCATCTCCGATGAGGTCACCATCATGCGCGACGGGCGCCTCGTCGGGACCTATCCGTCGTCCGAGCTCACGACCGATCTCATCATCCAGCGCATGGTCGGCCGCGACATGACGCACCGGTTCCCGCCGCGCGAGAACGACCCCGGCGAGGTGGTGATGCGGGTCGAGGGGCTGACCTCGGCGGATCCGGGGTCCTTCGAGGACGTGAGCTTCGAGCTCCGGCGGGGCGAGATCCTCGGGGTGAGCGGCCTCGTGGGCGCCCAGCGCACCGAGGTGATGGAAGCGCTGTTCGGGCTGCGCTCCGTCGCGAAGGGTCGTGTCGTCGTCGACGGGAGAGAGGCGCAGCTCGGGAGCCCTATCAAGGCCATCGCGCGCGGGATGGCGCTCCTCACCGAGGAGCGCCGCTCGACGGGGATCTTCCCGATGCTCCACGTGGCCGACAACACGCTTTCGGCGAGCTGGAAGAGCTACGAGCGCAGGGCCGGCCTGCTCGATCTCGGCCGCGCCGAGGCGGACGTGCGGCGGCTCGTGGAGGCGCTGCGGGTCAAGACGCCGAGCACGCGCGCCTTCATCCAGGACCTGTCCGGCGGCAACCAGCAGAAGGTCATCCTGGCGCGCTGGCTCCTCACGAGCCCCGACATCCTCATCCTCGACGAGCCGACCCGGGGCGTCGACGTCGGCGCCAAATACGAGATCTACACGATCATCGCGGACCTCGCGAGGCGGGGGAAGAGCATCATCCTGATCTCCTCGGAGCTGCCCGAGGTGCTCGGCATGTCCGATCGCATCATGGTCATGTGCGAGGGGCGGGTCACGGGCATCCTGGAAGGCAAGAGCGCCACCCAGGAGGAGATCATGTCGCTGTCCACGCAGTTCCGCTGAGCCACCGGATCGATCGAAAGCAGAGGGACCACTCCATGGCAACCAGCAGCGCCGGCGGCGCCGCCCGCGATCGCATGAGGGCAGTTCGAGAGTTCGCCAGCCGGCAGGCGATCTCTCTGGTCCTCCTCCTCCTGGTCCTCGTGATCGGCGTCCTGCGGCCCAGCTTCCTGAGCGTGGCCAACCTCATCAACGTCCTCATCATCTCCTCCGTCCGGGTGATCATCGCCCTCGGCGAGGGAGGGGTCCTGATCACGCGCGGGACCGACCTGTCCGCCGGCCGCACGGTGGGGCTCGCCGCCTGCGTCGCCGCTTCGCTGCTGCAGCGGCCCGATTACGCGAGCCGGATGTACCCGCACCTCGCCAGCCAGCCGGTGCTCCTGTGCGTCGCCGCGGCCGTCAGCGTCGGCGCCACGGTCGGGCTCGTCAACGGGTCGATCGTGGCCTTCCTCAACGTGCCGCCCTTCATCGCCACGCTCGGCACGATGATCATGGCCTATGGCGCCGCGTCGCTCTACGTCGACCGCCCGCCGCTCGGCGCCCAGCCGATCGGCGGCCTGCGGGACGACTTCACCGCCATCGGCACCGGCGCGATCCGCTTCGGCGGCGACTGGGCGCTGCCGTATCTCGTCATCATCGCGGCGGTGATCACGTTCTTCATCTGGGTGCTCCTCAACCAGACCCGCCTCGGCAAGAACATCTATGCCATCGGCTCGAGCCGCGAAGCGGCGGTCGTCTCGGGGGTCGACGTCCCGAAGACGCTCCTGCTCGTGTACCTCCTCGCCGGCGCCCTCTACGGCCTGGCCGGGGCGCTCCTCGCGGCGAGGACCGGCGGCGCCACCAACAACTATGGCCTGATGTACGAGCTCGACGCCATCGCGGCCTGCGTCATCGGCGGCGTCTCGACGTCAGGCGGCGTCGGGACCGTCGGCGGCATCCTCACCGGAGTGCTCATCTTCGAGGTGCTCAACAACGGCCTCGTCATCCTCGGGGTGTCCCCTTACTGGCAGCAGATCATCAAGGGCATCATCATCGTGGCGGCCGTCTCCGTCGACATTCGCAAGTACCTGCGGAAGCGCTGAGCCTCCGTCGCCGGGAGCGCCGGGACGAGCCTGGGCGACGCGGCGCTGGCCCGAGAGGCCTCGGCCCCGTCGGGGAACGGCGGGCTCGCCGGGGAACGGCGGGCCCTCCGGCGCGGCCGGCGCCGCGAGATCGCCCGGGTTACGTCCGTTCCTCGCCAAGTTACGCCCCTCGGGTGGCGCCCGCGCGGCTCGAGGCGGGCGGCCCGGGAGACGGCATGCGCCGGGCGCGGTCCCGATGCGGCACCTCGAGCCAGGAGAGCGCACGATGAAGGTCGTCGAGCTGGGAAACACGGGCCAGAAAGTCAGCCAGCTGAGCCTGGGCTGCATGCTGATGGGCACGCTGACGAGCGAGGAGGAGTCGCGGCAGATGCTCGATCGCTACGTCGAGCGGGGCGGCAACTTCCTGGACACCGCCAATTGCTACGGCTGGTTCTTGCGACAGGGCAGCCACGGCGGCGAGAGCGAGGCGGTGCTGGGGCGCTGGCTCGCGCAGCGCGGCAACCGCGGGCAGGTGTTCCTCGCGACCAAGGGCGCGGCGATGGTGCGGACCCCCGACGCGCACTGGCGCGGCGGCGAGGTCGACTGGACGAGCGCGCGCCGCGACTTCGAGGGCGCCGGCCGCGAGACGCTCGAGCGCGCCCTGGAGGCGAGCCTGCGCCGGCTGCAGACGGACCACGTGGACCTGTACTACGTGCACGTCGACGATCGGGTGACCCCGCTCGACGAGACGCTCGAGGCGCTCGCCCAGCTGGTGAAGGCGGGCAAGGCGCGGTTCATCGGCTGGTCGAACGTGCGCACCTGGCGCCTCGAGCGCATCCGCCAGCGCTGCGCGGCCGAGGGCTGGCCCGCGCCGGTGGCGCTGCAGCAGCAGCACAGCTACCTCCGCCGGCGCCAGGGCCTCGAGCACACGTCGATCGTGGACGACGAGCAGCTCGACTACCTGCGCGAGCACCCGGACCTGACGCTGGTCGCGTACTCGCCCATCCTGAAGGGGATCTACGACAGCGCCGAGAAGCGGCAGGGCCACTGGGCCATGCAGCCCTACCTCGGCAGCGACAGCGACGCGCGCCTCGAGGCCGTCGCCGCGATCGCGCGGCGGCTCGAGGTGCTGCCGCACCAGCTGGTGCTCGCGTGGCTGATGCACCAGCGCGCCCCCCGCGTCGTCCCGCTCGTGGGGCCGCGGACGCTCGAGCAGCTCGAGCAGAACCTGCGCGCCGTGAACCTGGAGCTCTCGCCCGAGCTCTGCGCGGAGCTCGACCGTGCTAGCGGCTGAGCGGCGAGGCGCTCAGGTCGGGGGGGTGTAGACGCAGTGCACGCCGGTGCGCAGCGCCGCCTCGAGCTCGTCGGCGATGGCGGGGCTCGCGGCGCGGATGCGGCGCAGCGCGAGCGTCAGGCGGCGGCGGACGTTGACGCGCGCGCGCTCGACCGCCGAGGCGCCGCGCCGCGCGCGGCCGCCGAGGCCGAGGCCGCGCGAGAGCTCCCGGGTCACCGCCTCGAGCTCCGCGGCGAGCCGCTCGCGGCGGCCGAGGTCGTTGAAGGCCGCGGCCTCCTCGATCTCGGCGCGCAGCTCGCGCACCCGCGCCTGGTACTCGGCGAGGGCCCGCGCGTCGTGGATCTCGCCCGCGTCGCCGGGATCGACGCCCGCGGGGCTGCCCGAGAGCTCGAGCACGTGGAGCTCTCGGCCGGGCTCGTCCACGAGCTGCGCCAGCATGCGCATGCCGCGGCTGTCCTGCACGCGGCACAGGGCGCCCGCGGCGCTGACGGTCCAGTACTCGCCCTCCCGGACGAGCCGCAGCGGCTCGGCGCGCCCGGGTCGAGGGCGGGCCGGCGCCGCCGCAGGGTCGGCCGGCGCCGCCGCAGGGTCGGCCGGCGCCGGCGAAGGGTCGGCCGGCGCGGGCGGCGCGGGCGGCGCGGCCGGCGCGCCCTCGAGCCCGGCGAGCGCCCGGCGGCAGCGCTCCTCGAGCGCGCTCAGGCCGACCTCGCCCGCGAGGGCCGCGGCCCGCTCGAGCCGCTCCCGGGCGCTCGCCGCGAGCGCGTCGCGCTCGCTGGCCCCCGCCGTGCGCCGGCGCGCGAGCGCGACGCGGGCGTGATCGTGGTGGACGCGCGCCGCGAGGGGCCGCGCGCCCAGCCGCTCGGCGGCGGCGAGGGCCGCGCGGGCGTGCCGCTCGGCGTCGTCCCAGCGCGACAGCGCGGCGCTCAGGTTGAGCAGGGCGAGATCGACCAGCCCGTGCAGGGAGAACGCGGTCGTGGTCAGCACGAACGCCGTGCCGGCGGACGGGGCGAGCTCGTCGTAGAGCGCCCGCGCCCAGGGCGCGTCCCCCAGCGCGCACGCGATCTCGACGGCCAGCTCCGGCATGTGGATGTACCCGGCGACGGTCGGATCGTCCGGCCCGGGGCCGCCGCGCGGGGGCTCGGGACGCCGCAGGAAGCCCGCGTAGCCGCGCGCGCACAGCGCGTCGAGCGCCGCGCGCGCGGGCCCCTCCTGGCCGCGCCAGCTCGCGAGCAGCGCCGTGAACAGGGGCACGGCGGCGCTGTCGGGCGCCCGGCTCGAGAGCTCGCCCAGGAAGCGCTCGAGGCGCTCGGGGTCGTAGCGCCCGAGCGCCCGCGCGAGCGGCCGGGAGGGGACGAGCCTCGCGCCTTCCGCGGCGCCCTGATCGCGGATCCGGCGCGCCTCGTCCTCCCAGCGCAGGGCGCGCTCGAGGTCCCCCTGCCACTCGGCGCGCATCGACCGGAACATGGCGGGCACCCAGCCGTAGCGCGGCTGGCCGAGCTCGCGCGCGAGCGCCTCGCAGCGGCCGAGCGCGCCCTCGAAGCCGCCCGCGTCGAGCAGCTCGGCGCGATCGAAGGCGAGGCGCTGCGCCGCGAGCAGCGCGCGCGGGCCGTCGCCGAGCGAGACCGCGAGCTCGAGCGCCTCGGCGTTCAGGCCGGCGCGCTCCCCGGGCGGCGCGAAGTCCATCAGGGCGCCGAGCGCGGCGTGGATGACCGAGAGCGAGAGCCCCGGATCGTCGAAGCGCCGCGCCATGGCGATGGCGCTCCGGGCGAGGTCCATCGGCCCTCGCGGGTCGAGCTCGGGCTGGCGCGCGCTGGCGAGCCGCGCGCTGACCCGGGCCGCGAGCGGGCTGTCGCCCGGCGGCAAGAGCGAGAGCGCCTCGGCGAGCAGGCGCGCGACCTCGCGATCGGCGGCGCCGGCGCGGCTCTCCGCGCCGAGCGCGAGCGCGGCCCGCGCGAGCAGCGCGCCGTCCCCGCGGGCCCGCGCGAGCGCGACGGCCCTTTCGCACGCGGCCTCGGCGCTCGCTCGCTGCTCGGCGCGCGCCAGCGCCTCGACGTGCGCGACGAGCAGCTCCCCCTGCCGCGCCGGATCGACGGGCGAGGCGAGGGCCTCGGCCGCGAGCGCCCGCTCGTAGAGCGCGGCGGCGTCCGCGAACGCGAGGCGCGCCATGGCGAGGCGCGCGGCGCGCTCGGCGGCGCGCGCGGCCCGCGGCGCCGACGCGACGCCCGCCTCGAGCCAGTGGCGCGCGATCTCGTGGAGGGGCGCGGACGGGTCGCCCTCGTGGCGGGCCTCCAGGGCCTCGGCGGCGCGCTGGTGGAGGAGCGCTCGCCGCGCCGGGGGCAGCTCCTGCACCAGCGTCTCGGCCACGAGGGCGTGCGAGAAGCGGTAACGGCCCGGGCTCACCGGCGCGAGCACGCCGAGGGCGCACGCCTCGTGCGCCGCGGCCTCGAGCTCCGCGGCGGGCCGCTCGAGCAGGGCCGCCACGAGGGGCAGCCCGAACTCGCGCCCGACCAGCGCCGCGGCGCGCAGCGCCTCGCGGTGGCCCGCCTCGAGGGCGGCGAGGCGCTCGCCGACGAGCGCGCGCAGCGTGCCCGGCAGGTCGGCGGAGGAGCGCCGCGCGGCGGGCGCGGGCAGCCGCAGGAGCTCGCTCACGAAGAGCGGGTTGCCGTCGCTGGCCGCGTGGATCCGGCGCGCCGCGCCCGGGTCGTCGTCGCCCGTGGTCTGCTGGATCCAGACCCTCACGTCGCCCTCGGACAGGCGCTCGAGCCCGAGGTGCTCGCAGAGCCGCGCGAGCCGCGAGAGGCGCCGCTCGATCTCCGGCCGGCGGCCGTCGACCTCCGGCCGGCGGCCGTCGACGTCGCGCCGGCTGCCGAAGAGCGCGACGCGCTCGGCGCGCAGGCCCCGCGCGACGAACTCCATGAGCTCGAGCGACGAGGGGTCGACGGCGTGGAGATCGTCGAAGAAGAGCGCGATCGGCTCCTCGCGCGCGTGCGCCGCGAGGTGGCAGGCGACCGCGTCGTAGAGCTGGAACACGTCCGCGCCGCGCGCGGGCTCCCCGGGCGCGAGCTCGAGCAAGAGCCCGCGCAGCCGGCCGGCGAACGCCGCGGGCGCCCGCGGCCGCCCGAGCAGCGCGCGCAGGATCTCGAGCCAGGGCCAGAAGCTCGGCGCCTGGCCGAGCTCCCAACCGCGCCCCCACGCGACCGCGAAGCCGCGCGCCCGCGCGCGCTCGGCGAGCTCCTCGAGCAGGCGCGTCTTGCCGATGCCGGCCTCGCCGGCCACGAGGGCGCTCGATCCGCGGCCGGCGAGCGCCGCGCCGAGCAGGTCGTCGAGCAGGTTCAGCTCTCGGTCGCGACCCACCCAGGCTGCCGGACGCAGGACCACGCGCCCACCTTACCACCGGGCGGGCGCGCGCCGGCCCGGCATCGGGCGCGGGCGACCCAGGGGAACGCCTGCCAGCGCCGGGCGCGCGCCGGCCTTCGCCGGCGGTGCCGGCGCGCGCACCCGAGCTGGGAGCGGTCTCAAGACGCGCGGCGGGACTCCCCGCTACGCTCAGATGCAGATGTCTTCGTACAGGCTAATGCACGCATCGATGAACTGCTCCCAGCTACAGCCGCCGTTATCGTGGCAGGTCCCCGTCCCGGTACGCGGATCGACGCAGTAGTCGAGCCACACCCAACAGTATGCGGCGGAATCTGAGGTCTCGCCGACCGACTGCGCTTCTGCGGCAGGACCAGAGGAGGGCCCGCTCCAGCTGCCGAGCGGGTTCTCTGCGGCCTCGCTCGGGTCCAGGCGGACGATCTCCGGCTCCGCAGGCTCTTCGGAGCCCACGCACCCGGTGATGCCCACAGCAGCAATGATGCCAAAGGCCGCGAACGCTCGTCGCATCTTCATGACATAGCTCCTGTATCGCAGGCCGTCGTCCAGGGCGCGGAATGCGCGCGTCGCGCCTGCGACGCCGCGAACATAGAAGAGCCTCGTTCAACGTGCAAGACGAAGCATTGATAAGATTTGGTTAAGGCAGAGCGCGACATGAAGCCACGAGCGGTCACACGGCAGACTCAGCCTGAGGCGTCGCAGGCCGCATAGCGGCAACAGGCTCATCAATACATCGATGGACCGTCGATAGATATCATTGACTTCTCGCGAGGATAGCAGAACGCATAAGAACGTTCGTTGCCGGAGAGGGGGCGTGGCGGTCTGCCCTGGACACGACATCGGCGCGATCGACGGCTCGCGATCGGTTTGCATTTCTTCACATGGCGGGTGAATTGCGTCCGGTCACGTCCGGCGGCCCTGCGCTCTCCGGAAGGAGGGAGGTCCGCTGGCGCAGGCGTCTCGCACGAGCCGCGCGCGGGCGCCGGGCGGCTCGACGAGATCTCACGCCTCAACGCGGGGCGGGCTCGGGCAACTCGGTCTCAGTATTCGCGGCAGTCGCCCGGCGCCACGAGCGCGCCGAAGCTGTAGGGCCGCGCCTGCTTGACCAGCAGCCGCCGCTCCGGGCCGATCAGCTTCCACTCGATCTGCATCGCGTAGAGCCGGTTCTCCCCCTCCGGGTCCACCAGCGGCCGGTAATGGTCGTGGATCGACCCGAGCACGCAGCCGAGCCGCTGGACCTCCGGGAACGACAGCACGTCGCGCCCGCGCGTCAGGCTCGAGCGAGCGTGGTACTCCGCCTTGATCGTGCGCGGCGGCGGCGTGTACACGATCTCGTCGCTGGTGACGCCGGGCGCGGGGTTGGTGACCGACGCCTCCCCGATCTGCGCGTTGATGTAATACTGGCTGTCGCGGGTGGCGTCGAGCGCGTTGCGGCTGATGGCCACGCCCTGCGCGCGCTCCGATTGCCAGGCCTGGTGCACGAGCACGGCCATCGCCGCGCGCGCCTGCTCGACGTGCCCGAACTCGCGCTCGTCGTAGGCTCGCGTGTTCCAGAGGCTCGACCACACCGTCCGCAGCGCGTCCTCGATGGAGCTCGACTCCGCCTCCAGATCGCTGCTCGTCGACGTGTGCAGCCCCGCGCCGTTGAAGGTCGCCAGATCCTCGGTGTTGCTGCTGCTGCGCAGCCGCACGCGGTCGCCGCCGAAGCGCCGCTTGATTGCGGCCTCGACCTCGCTCAAGAGCGCGGGATCCACCGGGTGCTCCAGCATCCGCGCGCGCACCTCGGCCAGCCCCTCGGCGTGCGCGCGCGGGTCCGCGCGGAACTCGGGGTCCTGCTCGAGCTCGGCCAGGAGCTCCGCCGCGCCGCTCGCCTCGAAATGATCCATGTAATGCGAGAACGGGATCGCGAACGCCGCGGGCGGCACGTACAGCGGAATCAGGTCGGGCGGGCAATACGCCCCCACGCCGCTCACGCGGTACAGCTCGGCCATGCCCGCCGCCTTGGACCCGATGCTGTCGCTCATCGCGTAATTCGCGGCGTCGAGCGACACGACGCCGCGCACGGAGACGTCGAGCGCCGGCGAGAGCCGCTCGCCCTTCGGCTTGCGCGCCTCCCAGTAGGCGTCGGCCTCCTGCGCGGTCGCCTCGCGGAGGTCGAAGTCCGTCGCGCGCACCTCGAGCCGCACCAGCTTGCCGAACAGGCCCTTCAGGCGCTCGTCCTCCCGCGCGCGGCGCAGGGCCATGTTCGGCGTCCCCCGGCCGCGCGCCAGCACGTTCACGTGCGAGAGCGGCGTCTGGAACGCCTCGGTGATGAGGCCGCCCATGAACGCCGTCTCGTTCGGCACGTCGTCCGTCACCACGATCACGTTCGGGCCGAGCTCCGCCGTCTCCAGCTCGCGCCCCGGGACGAACGTCAGCGTGCCGAACCCCTCGGCCGGGTTGAGCGGCTGGTAGGTGAGCCCCCGGTACGGCGCGTTCGGCCCGACCAGCGGCGCGGTCCCCTCGATCGCGCGCGCCTCGGCGATCTGCCGCGCCTCGGTGGGCCGGATCGACCACGCCTCCGGGTCGGGCACCGCCTTCATCGCCGCGAAGAACGCGCGCCGCATCTGCGCGCCGACGATCTTGTCGCCGGGGGCGAACTCGACGGTCTTGGCGCCGTTCGTGTGCTGCACCAGCGTGCCGAGGAGGAAGCGACGCCCCTCGACGCGGAAGTACTCGGACTGGCTGAACAGCCCCCAGCCGGTGTTGAACTCCGCGGCTTGCGCGGGATCACAGCGATCGAGGTGCGGCTCCCGCTGGATCTGCTCGCGGATGAAGGTGTAGTGGAGCGCCCACTTCTCCGTGCTCAGGAGGTGCACGGTGTCGTTCGCGGCCATGTCGACAACGAACTTCACGCCGGCCTCGCCGACCTCGGTGCCACCTTTGGACAGCGCGTCGAAATCGCCGGCGGTCTCGAGCCGGCGCGCGCGCCCGCTCGCGAGCGGGCGGCTGGACAGCTCGGCGCAGCCCTCGTTCGCCGCGCCGGGGCTCGCCGCCTCGCAGAAGCGCGGCGCGCCGGTGGCGTCGGGCACGCGGGCCAGCGACGCCCCCTCGGGCCACGCCATGAAGTCGATCCGATCGCTCGGCTCCGGCCGGCCGGCCTGCCACAGCGTCACCACGCCCTCGAAGTCCGGCGAAGCCTCGATCTCGGCGGTGTCGGCCGCGCTCACCGGGACGCTCACGCGCTCCCCGGGCGCGAGCGTGGCGGACGGCGTCGGCCACGCGAGCGGCGCGCCCGCGCCGTCGCCGGGCAGCGCCTGCCCCGGGGCGAGCGCCGACAGGCGCAGCGCGAAGCCGTCGAGCGCCACGGCCTCGTCGCTCGCGTTCAGCACCTCGACGAACCCCGCGGGCCGCAGCGACAGCTCCGAGATGACGAGCGGCCCGGCGATGGCCGGGAACGGCTCGGGCCACGGGTAAGGCGCGAAGTTGACGTTGTCGCCGAGGCTCGGCGGCTCCGGCGGATCGCAGCTCTCGCCGTTCTCGCGCTCGGGCGTGGCGTAGCGGCAGATCGACGGCTCGCCCGTCCCGTCGGGCAAGCGCGCGTAGCTCTCGGAGCGCGGCAGCTCCGGCACGTCCATCGCGTCGGCGAGCGCGCACGACGGCGCCCAGAGCAGCACGCGCGCGCCCGAGCTCGAGAGCTTGAACGGCAGGTGCCGCGGGCCCTGCTCGGGCGCGTCGTCGGCCCAGAAGAGCGCCGTCTCGCCCGGCCCCAGCGTCTGCTGCGGCAACCGCGTCGCCTCGCCGAGCTTCTCCCCCAGGGCGTATTCCCCGAGATCGAGCGCGCGATCGCCGATGTTCACGAGCTCGATGAAATCGTCGGTCTCGCCGATCTCATCGACCCACGCGCCGTCGTTGCCGGTCATCACCTCGTTGATGCGCAGATCGCCGCTCGGCGCGGGCGCGCCGCCCGCCGGAAGCACGAAGTCGCAGCTCGTCGACGTCTGCTCCGGCGGCGGAGCGGGCGTCTCGCCCGAACAACCGACGAAGGTGGCCAACGTCAACAGGCCCGCCCCCGCGCGCGCACGAAGCGCGCGACGCGGGCGGCGATCGTGGGATGAGCTCGCCGTCATACCCGCCCCGCCAGCATGCCGTATGCCACGCCGGCGGGCGCCTGGCAGGGCGAAGAAAACCATAGATTTCATACACTTATACGCTTGGCACAGCGTCCCGTGCGCCGCGTTGTGCCAGGGCCCGCGCCGCCAGGGCCAGGGCCCGCGCGCAGGGCGAGCCGCCCCGGAGGTCTGCACGGGAAAAACGCGGGAGGTGCCTGATTGGCCGAGGTCTCGATCGATCAGGGGCGCATCCGTCCCGGGGGCGCTTTCAGCAGGCCTGCTTCGCGGCCTGTCCTGGACCCGTCGATGGCCAGGGTGCTCTCGCCGGCAACCTGGCAAGTACTTGCTTGTTGCCGGCAAATCGTTGCCGGCGCGCGCAGGCCCGCGAGCGCTCGGGGGCCGTCCCGAGCGCCGCAAACGCTGCTTTCGCCGCGGCTCTCCTTGCTCGCGCGCGTGGCACGAGCACTGCAATGAAGCGTCTCAGGGTCATCGCAGCGGGCATCGAGGCCCGGCAAAGGACCCAACCTCGACGCCGCTGAGTCACAGCCTCGCGGAAGCGCTCCTCATCGGTCGACGCATCCGACGATGCCACATGCCCGATGAGGCGAGTCATCTCATGCGCTTGCAATCCGCGAAACGCGGTGATGTCAGCGACGGCGGCAACTCACGAACACAGACAGGAGCTCGACATGAATATCACGCTTCAGCAAAAGGTTACTCTCGATGACACGGCGCTCGGCGGGACGACGCTCGGCGGCGCCTCGCCCTTGCTCGTCGCGTGGACGGGGACGGACCAGGAGCACCACGTCAACGTGGCTCAGAGCAAGGACGGCCGTTCCATCAGCGGCAAGGTGACCCTGCCTGAGACGTCCATCGGGCAGCCGGCCGTCGCGTCGGGGGGCGCGGCGCTTTACGTGGCGTGGACCGGCACCGACGACCCGCACCACCTGAACGTCATCGCTTCGTCCGACGGCGGGCGGACCTTCCCGCCCGCGACCAAGGTCACGCTCGGAGAGACAAGCAACGCCGCGCCGGCCCTCGCCTACGGCAACGGCACGCTCTACCTCGCCTGGACGGGGACGGACGGCCGCTTGAACGTCGTCTCCTCGACGAACGGCCGCCAGTTCTCCGACAAGGTGACCCTCGGCGAGACCAGCGGCGCCGCGCCCTCGCTGGCGTTCATGAACGGCACGATCTACCTCGGCTGGAGCGGCACGGACGCGAACCGGAGCCTCAACATCCTGCAATCGAAGGACGGCCGCAGCTTCGGCAACAAGGTGACGCTCGGGGAGTCGAGCGATCTCGCCCCGGTCTTCGCGCCTGCCAGCGATAACGTCACCTACATGGCATGGACCGGGCGCGACGCGCAGCGACACCTCAACATGATGGCGTCGCGCGACGGTGGCCGGACGTGGGGAAGCAAGGCGACCTTCGAGGATACCAGCGCGGCGGTGCCGTCGCTCGCGTGGCTCGGGGACAAGCTGATGATCGGCTGGACCGGGACCGATCCGAAGCACCACCTCAACGTCGCGCACATCGTCGTGTACCTGTGAGCCGCAGGCGGCGTCCGGCGGCCCGCCCCCTCCTCGACGCGCTCGTGATCGAGCAGGGCAGCTACCGCGAGGACTTCTCGCATCCTTCCGCCCCCGAGCGGTGAGCGAGCAGCAGCCCCCTCGGCAGGCAGCGTCAAGCCGCCGGCGACGCCGCCGCCGAGCCCGCCGCGTTCGCGAACGCGATCCCGCTCTGCAGATCGCGTCGGACCACGACGCCGCCGAGCTCGATGTCGAGGCCGACGATGGCCCGGGACACCTCGGGTCGGATGCCCGTCAGGACGACCTGCGCCCCGAGCAGCCGGACCGCCCGCGCCACCTGCAGGAGGCCGGCGGCCGAGGCCGTGTCGATGTGCGGCACACCCGTGACATCGATGATCGCCACCCGCGCCTGCCGCTCGACCACCTTGCCCAGCAGGTTCTCCATGATCTGCTGCGCCCGCGCCGCGTCCAGCACGCCCACGAGCGGCAGCACGAGGACGCCCTGGCTGATGGGCACGATGGGCGTCGACAGCTCCTGGAGCGTCTTCGCCTGCATCCGGAGCGTATCCTCGAGCCGCTTTCGCTCGGTGACCACCTCCGTGAACAGCATGATCCCGCCGATCTCGCCGCTCGTCGTGTGCCACGGGAAGATCTTCCAGTGCACCCAGTCGACGTGCCCGTCGCTCCGCGGGAAGGCCTCCCCATCATTGCCTTCCGAGGCCCCCACGAGACACCGCCGGTGGACCGCCCTCCAGTGCTCGGGGATGTCGGGGAAGAGCTCATAATGGCTCCGGCCGATGATCTCTCGCTCTTTCAAGCCGTAATCCGCCAACCATCGGCTGCTGGCCAGGATGTAGCGCATGTCCCGATCGAACATGGCCACCGCGGCCGGGGTGTAGGTAACGAAGAGGCGCACATGCTCCTCGCTCCGGCGCAGCGCCTCCCGGATGTGATCCCGCTCCTCCTCGACCTGCTCCAGCTCCCGGACGCGCTGCCTCAGCTGCTGGTTCTCCGCGACGATACCGCTGCAATCCGCCTCAAATGCCATCCGTTCCCCCGGTCCTATTCCGCCCTGTATATCAAAGAAGCACGTCGCAGGGCGATCGGAGCGGCGCAGCGCGTGCGCTGCCGAGGAGGGCGGCGGCGGCCGGCGCTCGACGCGCATCGGACCGCCGCGACCCGGGCGCGCGCTCCGCGAGGGGGCGCGCGCCGCGAGCGCGCCCAGGTCCGGCTGCGCGATCGTCGCCGCCGGCGCGCGGAGAGGAAACCGATGGCGAGCTCGGTTGTGGTGAGGGCGAGATGGCGGAGCTCGTGGTCGGCTCATGGTGCGTCGCGGCGGACGGGTCCCTCGCGCGGAGGCTCCCATGAACCTCGCCGCGCGATCTCAGCTCGGCCCACAGGCCCGGACCGAAGAGATGCTCTCCCATCCGGGCGACGACGAGCGGGACGACCCGACCGAGCGCGTCGGTCCGGCGCCGCCGCCGGGTACCCCGGCCACGGCGCGGACCTCGGGCGCGGCGGCGCTGGAGCTCGAGGCGCTGTACCGCCGCCACCATCGCCTGGTGTACCGCCTCGCCCTCCGTTACGGCCACGGCAACGTGGCCTGGGCAGAGGACGTGACGCAGGACGTGTTCCTCGACCTGATGAAGGCGCTCGCGACGCTGAGCGATCGAGACAACCTCGAAGGATGGCTGTACCGGGCGACCTCGAATCGATGTCTGAACCGACTGCGGCGGGACCGGTTCCTCGCCCTCCCGCCCATCCGCTGGCTGCTCGGGCAGGACCAGGCCGATCCGCGCCCGGCGCTGGAAGACGTGACCATCGCGCGCGACGATCTTCGCCGGGCGTTCGAGGCGCTGGGCAAGCTGCCTCCCAAGGAGCAAGTCGCGTTCTCGATGTTCTATCTCGACGGCAAGGAGCAGGAGGAGATCGGGAGCGTCCTCGGCCACTCCAAAGGGTACGTGTGCAAGCTGATTCAGAGGGCGGTCGCGCGGCTCCGCGACGCCGGATGGGAGGTGAAGCCATGACGCGAGACCGTGACCTGCTCGCGTTGCTGCGCGAGGTGGACGAGCGGCTCGCGGCGGCGACGCCGCCGCCCCTACGAAAGGCGCGCGCCCTCGCGCGGCTGCGCGGGGGGCGCCCTTCGCTCGTCGGGCGCGTGGGACGCCCGCTCGTGCTCGCGGTCGCCGCCGGCGCGGCCGCGGTCGTCTTCGGCGCCACCGTCCAGCGCCCCGCGCCCCCCGAGGTCTCCACGCGCAGCCCCGCCGATCCGGCGGTCGGCATCACCGGCGATCGCCCTGACGGAGACGGCGGGCTCCCCGAGCGCACGCCCGCCGACAACCACGAGGCGGCGCCGCCCCGGATCCACGCCCCGCTCCTCCGAGGCCCGTCCCGCCCGATCGCCCCGTCGCCGAGGACCTCGCCCCCTCCGCCGCACAGCTCCGCGGCGCCGCCGGACCTGCGCGAGGCGCCTTCGGGGCGGCGCCGCAGCGAGCTCCCCGTCGACCGCGTCCCGCCCCCGCCGCCACGCGCGCGTACCCAGCCGCCGGCCGTCGCGCTCCCGTCGAGCCGGGGATGGGTCGACGCGCCGGAGAGAGGTCTGTCCCCGCACGCGTCGCGCGGACAGCCCCCCTCGTGGCACCGCAGCTCCGGCGGCGCAGCCGCCCCTGCGGAGGCGGCCGGACAAGACGGGGAGCACGGCGACGAGAGCAGCGCCGCGGGCCCGGACGAATCTGCAGCAGCGGAGCCGAAGCCCCCGCACGAGGAAACGAGCTGCCGGACGGCGGAGGCCTTGTGGCGCGAGGCCGAGGCGAGCTGCGGCGCGCAGGGCCTCGCCCTCGGCGAGGTCAGGCTGCTCGATCCGTGCGGAGCCGGCGGCTATGGCCGTATCGAGCACACGTGCGCCCACGGCGAGCCGACCGAGTGCTGGCGCGGCGAGCTGGGGGACGGGCTCGCGTGCGTTCACGGCGTCGAGCTGAAGGATCAGGCCTACATCACGTGCAGGAACCAGGGCGCGGACCTCACCATGTTCGATTACGAGAGGGACAGCCCTGGCTGCACCGGCGTCACGACGGCCAGGGCCTTCTACGAGTGCTGCCCGGCCGCGGAGCCCCTGCCCTCGCCCGCGTGCTGGACGAGCAAGATCGATCACGGCGACGCGTGCCAGCCCCTGCAGACGCTCGATGAAGAGGCCAGCGCCCTGTGCGCGGAGACCGGCCAGCAGCTCTTCCACATCGGGTACGGCACAGGCGTGCTGCTCTGCCCCGAGGCCTGGGTCACCAGCGCGCTCTTCACCTGCTGCCCCTGAGCCGCGGTCGCAAGATGGCCTGACGGAGGAAACCGGCAGCCCGGCCGCGGTTGATAGAGCGCGGAACGACGAAGAGAGCGCGGCGACCGGAGCTCCGGCGGCGCGCGCGTCGACGCTGCCCGGCCAGAGCCGGGCTTGACGGAGGATACCATGCGTTCTTTCTGCACGATGGGTCTCTTGTTCACCCTATCGATTCCCAGCCTCCTCGCCGGCACAGGCTGCATCAGCCCCGAGCTTCCGGCCCCTGACAGCGATACGGTCTCGGCGGGCGTGGAGAGCGCCGACGCCGATCACGGATCGAGCTGCGATGACGACAAGCTGCCGCCTCCCCCGCCGTCCGGCAGCTCCGCGCCGGCGCCGCTTCCGCCTCCCCCTCCTCCGCCGGAGACGTGCTGGGGCGGCGAGCTGGGGGACGGGCTCACGTGCGTTTACGGCGTCGAGCTGAAGGATCAGGCCTACATCACGTGCAGGAACCAGGGCGCGGACCTCGCCATGTTCGACTACGAGAGGGACAGCCCTGGCTGCACCGGCGTCACGACGGCCAGGGCCTTCTACGAGTGCTGCCCGGCGGCGGAGCCCCTGCCCTCGCCCGCGTGCTGGACGAGCAAGATCGACCACGGCGACGTGTGCCAGCCCGCGCAGACGCTCGATGAAGAGGCCACCACCCTGTGCGCGGAGACCGGCCAGCAGCTCTTCCACATCGGCTACGGCACAGGCGTGCTGCTCTGCCCCGAGGCCTGGGTCACCAGCGCGCTCTTCACCTGCTGTCCCTGAGCCGCGGTCGCGTCCCTCCCCCTCGGCGCTCCGCGCGATGAAGCCTCACCGATGACGGGGGTCGCGCAGGCGAGGGAGCACGGCGGCCGCGCTCGCGATCCCGGCCGCCGTCCCGCGTGTCGCGCTCCGCTTCGCTGCTATCCTCGGCCGGGCCGCCGCGCCGTCGCGGCGCCCGAGGCCGCATGACCCTCTACGATCCGACACGGCACGTCACGCTGCCGCCCGAGCCCTGGGACCCCGGGCGGGCGCGGGCGTGGCTCGAGCGATGGGCCGCGGACGCGCTGGCCGCCCGGGGCCGGCACGGCTGGCCGGTGCATCCGCGCGACGCCGAGGGCGCCCCGGGCCCGGGGGCGCCCCGCCCGTACCAAGGCCTGTACCTCGGCGCGTGCGGCGTCTGGCTCGCCCTCGCCCGCGCGGCGGTGGCGGGCTTCTGCAGGTTGCCGATGAGCCTGCCGGAGATCTTCGACGAGGTGCTCGAGGAGTACCTCCGCTCGCCCGACGACGGCCAGCGCGTGCCGTCGTGGTTCCTCGGCGAGAGCGCCCTGCTGACGGTGTGCTGTCTGGCCCGACCGGACGCGCGCAAGGCCGATCGCCTGGCCGAGATCGTCCGCGACAACCGCGACAACCCCGCGCGCGAGGCGCTGTGGGGCGCGCCCGGGACGATGCTCGCGGCGCTGTTCCTGCACGAGGCGACCGGGGACGAGCGCTGGGCAGCGCTGATCCGCGACAGCGCGGCGGCGCTGTGGGAGAGCTGGACGCACGACGAGGCCCTCGGCGTCTGGCTGTGGGAGCAGGACCTGTACGGCCGCCGGGTCCGCTATCTCGGGGCCGCGCACGGGTGGGCCGGCAACCTCTACGCGCTCTGGCGCGCCCATGCCCTGCTGAGCCCGGAGCAGCGATCGCAGCTGCGCGCGCGGACGCTCGAGGGGCTCGGCCGCCTGGCGACGATCGACGGCGAGCTCGCCAACTGGCCCGCGCACGCGGGGCCGCCGTCGAAGCCGCTCTTGCAGTGGTGCCACGGCGCGCCCGGGATCATCACGTCGCTGCGCCACGCGGCGCTGCCCGAGGCGCTGCCGCTGCTCCTGAAGGGCGCGCGGTCGATCGTGGCCGCCGGGCCGCTGGCGAAGGGCGTGGCCCTGTGCCACGGCACCGACGGCAACGGCGCCGCCCTGCTCGAGATCTACCGGCGCACGCAGGACGCCTCCTGGCTCGATCGCGCCCGCGCGTTCGCCACGTGGGCCATCGCGCAGTCGGAGGCCGAGCACCACCGGGTCGGCCAGTGGCGCTACAGCCTGTTGACCGGCGACGCCGGGCTCGCCTGCTATGTGCTCGACTGCCTCGACGGGCGCAGCCGCGGCATGCCGGGGATCGACAGCCTGTGGTGAGCGCCTCGCGCCCGGCGCGCCCACGCTCGCCCGGCGCGCCCGGACGGCGGCTCTCCAAGCGCGGCGCGGAGCCCGTCCGCCTGTCCGTGCACCACGCCGCCGCGCCGCCGCGCGCAGGATCTGCCAGACCTCCCCTCTCGGCGGTACACCCGCCCCACCGGCGCTGTAGAGTCGGCCCCGGAGATCACCGCCGTCCTCAACCCTGGAGAGGTCCATGCTGACGAAGCTCGACGAGAGTGAAGCCGTCGCGTCCTGCGAGCGCTGCTGGGAGCAGGAGATCGTCCCCGCGCTGCACGACTACATCCGCATCCCCAACAAGTCGCCGGCCTTCGACCCCGCCTGGCGCGAGAACGGCCACATGGACAAGGCGGCGTCGCTCCTCGCCGCCTGGTGCAAGGCGCAGCCGATCCCCGGGCTCACGGTGGAGGTCGTGCGCCTCGAGAACCGCACGCCGGTCATCCTGATGGAGGTGCCGGGCAGGGGCGACGACACGGTGCTCCTCTACGGCCACCTCGACAAGCAGCCCGAGATGACGGGCTGGCGGCAGGGGCTCGGCCCCTGGGAGCCGGTGCGCGAGGGCGACCGGCTCTACGGCCGCGGCGGCGCGGACGACGGCTACTCCGGCTTCGCGTCGCTCGCCGCGCTGCGCCTCCTGCACGAGCAGCGGGTCCCGCACGCGCGCTGCGTGGTGCTCATCGAGGGCTGCGAGGAGAGCGGCAGCCCGGACCTGCCGGCCTACATCGACGCGCTCGCGGACCGCATCGGCAAGCCGAGCCTCGTCGTGTGCCTCGACTCGGGCTGCGGCAACTACGACCAGCTCTGGACCACGACGTCGCTCCGCGGGCTCCTCCAGGGCACGCTCGAGGTGAGCATCCTGCGCGACGGCATCCACTCGGGCGTGGGCAGCGGCGTCGTGCCCTCGAGCTTCCGGATCCTGCGGCAGCTCCTGTCGCGCATCGAGGACGAGCGGACCGGGCGCGTCCTCGTGGACGCGCTGCACGTCGAGATCCCGAGGGAGCGCGTCGAGCAGGCGCGGGCCGCGGCCGAGGTCCTGGGCGCGACGGTCGTGAGCGAGCTGCCGTGGGTGCAGGGCGCGCGCCCGGTGACCGGCGAGGTGGCCGAGCTCCTCCTGAACCGCACCTGGCGCCCCGCGCTCTCCGTGACCGGCGCCGACGGCCTCCCGCCCATCGCCAGCGCGGGCAACGTGCTGCGCCCGTTCACGCGGGCGAAGCTCTCGATGCGCATCCCGCCGCGCGTCGACCCGAAGAAGGCGGCGGCGGCCCTGCAGCAGACGCTGGAGCAGGACCCGCCGTACGGCGCCGAGGTCCGGTTCCGCGTGAGCGAGCCGTCGCCCGGCTGGGACGCGCCGGCGACGGCGCCCTGGCTGGAGGCGGCGGTGCGCAAGGCGTCGCAGGCGTTCTTCGGCCGGCCGGCGATGGGGATCGGCGAGGGCGGGACGATCCCCTTCATGGCGATGCTGGGGGAGAAGTTCCCCGAGGCGCAGTTCCTCATCACCGGCGTGCTCGGGCCGCAATCGAACGCGCACGGACCGAACGAGTTCCTGCACCTCGGCATGGGGAAGAAGCTGACCTGCTGCGTGGCGAGCGTGATCGCCGACCACGCCGCGCGGCCGCGCTGAGCGGCCCGCGGCGGGCTCGGCGCCGCGGCGCGCTCAGCGGCCGCGCGCGCCCGCGCCGGGGGCGGCCGCGAACGTGAGCACGACCCGGGCCCCGCCCTCGCGGCCCTCCTCGATCCGGATGGACCCGCCGAAGCTCTTCATCCGGTTCGCCGAGAAATGCAGCCCGATGCCGTTCGCGCCCTCCCGGGTCGTGAACCCGTATTGAAACACCTGCATCCGCGCGGCCTCGGGGATGCCCGGCCCGTTGTCCTCCACGGCGCAGCACACCTCGGCCCCGTCCTGCCACGTCGAGATCTCGATCCAGGGCTCGCGCGCCTCCGCGTCGCCGAGCGCCGCCCGCGCGTTGTCGAGCAGGTTGTAGAGGATGGTCAGGAGGTCGTGGCGGTTCGCCACGACGTCGTCGACCGGCCGCAGATCGAGCTGCAGCGCGACGCGCGCGTTCACGAGCGCCACCCCGTGCGCGTGCAGCGCCTCGTGGATCACCTCGCTCACGGAGAGCCGCTCCGTGCGGTACGCGTTCCTGTACGCGTACCGCTCCTGCGCGCGGATGGCGTCGCGGATGACGTCGAGCTGCTCGCGCAGGCGCTCGACGTCCGCCACCGTCTCCGCCTGCTCCTGCTCCAGGGCGGCGAGCGCCAGCTCCACGTAGCGGCGCAGGCTCTCGCTGCGCGGCTCGTCCGCCGGCCCCGCGAGGTCCGCACCGCCGCCCGCGAGCAGCTCGCCGAGGGCCCTCGAGAGCCGCGGCAGCCGCGACCTCGCGAGGCGATCCCGCACCAGATCGGCCGTGACCCCGGCGCTGCTCAGCGTGTTGCCCGCGCTGTGGAGGACGTCCATCGCGACCTGCGCCATGCCCGAGTGCCGCGCGATCTCGGCCTGCTCCGCGCCGAGCTGCTGGTACGACCGGTAGAGCCGCACCATCGACCGCACGCGCGCGAGGAGCTCCCGCGGAGAGAACGGCTTCACCAGGTACTCGTCGGCGCCCCCGTCGAGCCCCGACGCGATCGCCTCGTCGTCCGCGCGCGCCGTGACCAGGATGACCGGCACGTGGCGCAGCACGGGGTGCGCCTTCAGCCAGGCGGTGAGCTCGATCCCCGACATCCGCGGCATCATCACGTCGGAGACGATGACCTGCGGGGGCGAGCGCTCGATGAGCTCCTGCGCCTCGATGCCGTTCTGCGCCTCGAGGAGGCGGTAGCTCGGCGACAGCAGCGCGCGCATGAACTGCCGCATGTCCGGGTTGTCGTCGACGAGCAAGAGCAGCGGCCTCTCCGCCTCCGCGGCCGGCCGCGCGGCGCGCGGGGCCCCCGGCGGGCGGCTCGACGTGCGCGCGGCGCGCGGCGCCCCGGCGTCCGCCTCCAGCCCCTGGCCCTCGGGCGCGGCGCCCACGGGCGGCAGCGAGCTCAGCCAGCGCCGCGTCTGCGCGGCGCTGTTCTCGCTGCGCGACCTCGGCTCGTCGCTCTCGGGCCCGCCGTCCTCGGCCGACCGGGGCAGGCGCACGCGGACCGTCGTCCCCCGGCCGAGCTCGCTCTCGATGGCGACGGCGCCGCGCATGAGCTCCGCGAACTGCTTGACCAGCGAGAGCCCGAGCCCCGTGCCCTCGTACCTCCGCTTCACCGAGCCGTCGACCTGGGTGAACTTCGAGAACAGCTTGCCGAGCTCGTCCCGCGGGATGCCGATCCCCTCGTCGCGCACGCTGAGCTCGAACGAGGCGTCGTCGAGCGCGCGCAGGGAGACCTCGACGTGCCCCCCCGGGTGAGAGAACTTCAGCGCGTTGCTGATGAGGTTGAGCAGGATGCGCTCGTACTTGTAGCGGTCCAGGAGGACCACGCCGAGCGCGTCGCCGCTCATCGACAGGGTGCGGCCGCGGGCCACCGCGCTCGGCCGGATGTCGTTCAGCATCAGCGCGGTGAACCGGTGAGCATCCACCGGCTCCCAGTCGACCTCCATGCGCGCCGCCTCCGCCTTGGAGAAGTCGAGCAGGTCGCTCACCACGTTGAGGAGCCGCGCCGTGTTGCGGCGGATGAGCTCCAGCTCGTCGCGCACGTCGCCCGGCAGGGCCGCGTGCTGGGCCTCGAGGAGCCGCTCCAGGGGGGACAGGATCAGGGTGAGGGGCGTGCGCAGCTCGTGGCTCACCGTGGCGAGGAAGTCGCTCTTGGCGTTGTTGGCGCGCTCCGCCTCGTCCTTGGCGCGCTCCGCCTCGTCCTTGGCGCGCTCCGCCTCGTCCTTGGCGCGCTCCGCCTCGTCCTTGGCGCGGGCGAGCGCCATCTCGGTGAGCTTGCGGTCGGTGATGTCGGTCCAGGAGCCGAGGATGCCGAACACCTCGCCGCGCTCGTCCTTGAGCGGCACCTTGCACGTGAGCAGGTAGCGGGTGCTGCCGTCGGCCTGGCGCTGGGTCTCCTCGATGTTCAGCATCGGCTCGCCGGACTCCATGACGGCCTTGTCGAGGCGGATGTAGTGCTCGGCCTCCTCGCGGGTCCAGGGCAGGTCGTAGTCGGTGAGGCCGATGATGTCCTCGGCGCGGCTCAGCCCCGCTCCCCGGGCGCTCATCTCGTTGGTGCCGAGGTAGACGCAGTCGCGGTCCTTCCACCAGATGCTGTAAGGAAACGTCGATATGATGTGCCGTAAGAGCTGCTCTTGCTGCGGCCCCGGCAGGAACGGCGGCGTGCGCTTTCTATCTTTCGGATCCGGCATAGGAAGGCGTGACGACGGGCGGAGCTTTCCGTGGCTGCCCGCGCGGCGCCCCCGACCGGCGACCGCCGCGCGACCTCCCCTGCAGTATGCCCGCTCCGCGTGCCGCCGGGGATGGACCTGAGACCCGGCGAGCATCCTATCTCACGCCGCGGGCGCGGCGCAAACCATCGGCCTGGGAGGCCGCGGGCCGCGCCCACGGCGGTGAGGCCGGCTCAGATCGTGATTCGCGTGCCGTCGAACCGGGTGAACGTGAACCCGTCGAACGGCTCGCGGAAGGTCCGGCGCTCGTCGCGGAGCAGGCTGATCGCCACCGCCTCGCCGAGCGCCAGCGACGCCGCGGCGTCCGTGCGCCAGTGGATGCCCGCCCAGTTGCGCCCGAAGGAGGCGTTGGTCGCCAGCTTGTTCAGCTCACCGCCCACGGTCAGGGGCGGCCCGCTGTAGGGGACGAGCCGTGTCGGGTCGGCCGGATCGGGGACGAACGGATCCTCGATGACGTGGTCCTCGTCGAAGAACGCCTTCAGGAGCGTCACGTTGACCCCGGCGATGGCGGCGGCGCCGCCCGGGTACGACCCGTGGAGCGGGGCGCCCTCCGGGAAGGCTTGCGGCAAGAGGTAGCTCCCGAACGTGTCGAACGTCAGCTCGACCGCCAGCGAGCCGAGGATGTCGTCGTGCAGCGGGTACTCGCGCCCGTTCGCGAGGCGCTGGTGGACCAGCCCGCCGTACCCCTCGGGGCGGATGCTGCGGTGCACGAACCACTTCTGCCAGTAGGCGGCGCGGATCGCGCGCGACGTCCCGAAGGGGAGCAGGCCCTGCAGGTAGGCGAGCGAGAAGGTCGCGGCGGCCGACGCCTGCGTCTCCGACGTGAGGTAGGGGTTCGTGGGGCTCAGGGGCGCCGCGATGCCCCCCGGCACGCTCGGGTTCGCGCTGCGCGCCGCGCCGAGGAGCAGCGCCGCGCCCCAGAAGCTGGCCGCGCCGCCGTGCACGTACTCCGCGAGATCGCGCCCCGTCGAGAGGTAGCGGCGCACCGGGTCGTACGCGATCGACCGGGTGGGGCTGAGCCCGTTCTGCACCGCGAGCCACTCGTTGTAATCGGTCTGGAAGTCGTTGCCCGGCAGCGCCGTGCGGAACGCGCCCTGGAGCACCTGCGGGCCATAGGGGATGTCGCGCAGGAGGAACTGCGAGATGTAGGGGCCGTCGAGCACGCCGGGAGGAACCACGTGCTTGGCCGTCCTGCCCGAGCGATCCCGGGGATCGGCGTAGGTGACGCTGCCGCGGAACAGCGTCTCCAGCGTGACGCGGCCGCCGGCCCGGGGGCCGGTGTAGCCCGAGAGGCGATCGATCTCCGCGATCGCGTCGGCCACGTCGCTGCTGTCGGCGTAGCTCTCGAACGGCACGTCCCGCAGCAGCGCCTTCCAGTAGACCTCGACCGCCTCGGCGGCCTTCTCCGCGCTCGCCAGCGCGGGGGCCGGGGGCACGCCGATCTGGGCCGGGGTCGTGCCGATCAGGCTGACGGCGAGCGTGCCGATCGGACTGACCAGCTTGCGGGTGCCGGCGAGCGGGATGGCCTCGAAATCGTCCCATTCGCGCGACGCGTGGGCGCGCGCGGCGACGCGGTACGCGGCCCGATCCACCTCGCCTCGCGCGTCGTGGGGCAGGCCGCGCGTGTCCGTCCCGATCTTGTTGGGATAGCGCTCCTCGTCGCCGTTGTCCGGGTGAGGCGCGATGGGTTCCTCGAACTGGTCGACCGCGGCCTCCACGCGCACGCGCAGCGCGCGCAGGCGGAGCTCGTGATCGAGCGGCGAGACGCGCGGATCGCGGCGCAGCGACCCGATCCCGTCGAGCAGGTCGTCGATACCTCTGCCCCGCGCCGCTTGCGCGACGCCGGGGCTCCCGGCGAGGACGCCGCCCACCGCGAGCGAGCCGGCGACGCCCATGAAGGCGCGCCGGCCAGCCGCCTTGTCGGCCCTCGGTCCCTTCGCGGCGCCCTCGGGGCTCGCGGCGTCGGGCGTCGAAGCATCGCTCCGGGGATCGCGATCGTGAGAATCGATGGTCATGGCGTTCAGCTCCGTTCGTTGCATGGAGGTCGGCGTCCGCTCGCCGCGGCGTCCGCGGCCGAGCGCCCGTGAGATCCGGCCCGTGAGCTCGGGTGGAGGCGTCTCGTCCAGGAAGCGGAGAGGGTGAATGCAGAAGACGGGCTTCCGGCGGCGCGCGCTCCGAGCGCTGACGAGACCAGGAGGGGACAGGCAGCGGTCTCCGTCCTCACATCCGTTTTATAGGATGCAACGTCTACTATAACGGATGGCGTCGAGCAAGGACTTTGTTTTGCGGCGCACCTGCGGGCTTCTGTCGTCCGGGGCGCGATGGTATCGGGCGCGCATGCGACAGCGCGGCGAGGAGGGGGCGGGCTCCGCGATGCTGGACGGCGTCGTGCGTACGGCCGAGGCGCGGGATCTCGCTGGGGTCCTGGAGCTCTATCGCGATCTCCACCCGGAGGACGCGCCGCTCCCTCCCGAGCCGGAAGACCGGCTTTCTGGCGCGCTCGGGTGCGAGGCGCTGAACCCGCGCCGTCGAGGGACGATCGGGGTGACGTGAGCTCGCGCGGCTGCTGCCGGCGCGAGGCGCCCGGCGCGCGCTACAGCACGGCTCCTGAGAGGTGCGAGCGGGAGGCAGAGTCCTGGTCGTCTTCGCGCGCAGGCGCGCTCTGCTCGCGGCGCGGACGCGCGACGCTCTCGAGCACCTCACACAGCCTCCGCGCGCTATGGTCCCAGTCGCGCCAGCCAGAGATGGCGGCGACCCGCGCCGCGTCATAGGGCTCGTAGGCGGCGCGCGCGAGCGCCGCGGCCAGCGCCGCCTGGTCCTTGGGCGGGACGAGCTCTCCGAGCGCCTCGCTGTGGAGGAGGCCGGGGATCCCGCCGACGCTCGTCGCCACCACGCGCCTCCCGCTCGCGAGCGCCTCGATCACGACGTTCGGGGTGCCTTCATGGCGGCTCGGCAGCGCCAGCACGTCACAGGCCGCCATCCAGTCGGCGATCTCGTGGTGCGGGCGAGCGCCGATCACCGTGAGCCGACCGCCGAGCCGTTCGGCTGCCGCTCTGCACGCCTTCATCTCGGCGCCGTCGCCCACGAGCACCAGATCCAGATCCGCGTGCGCGGAGGCGAGACCCTGGAAGACCTCGATCAACTCGAAGATGCCCTTGTCTCGGACGAGCTGTCCGACGAAGAGGATCGTCCGGCGCTCCGGGGCGCGACCGAGGCGACGCCGCGCATCAACGCGGTCCTGCGGACGGAAGACGTGCGAGTGAACACCGTTCATGACGACATCGATACGCTCGCGCGGGACGCCGAGCGCCTCGACCCCAGCGGCGAGCTCGTGGCTGACGGCCACGATCCTCGCCGCGCGCTGGAGCCCCCAGCGCAGCGATCGCGCCACCGCGCGCCGGCTCGGCAAGACGTCGATGTCCGTGCCATGCACCTTGATGACCGTCGGGATCCGCAAGAGCCGGCCGAGGCACACGGCCGCGCAGCCGTCCGGGTACGCGAACGCCCCGACGATGACGTCTGGCGTAGTGCATCGCAGGGCGACCTCCGGGACGAGGGAGCCGGCGTACAGGGCACCGTTCAACCCCTGCGCGATGCGAGGGACGTAGAGGAAGCGCGGGTGCCTGACCGGCAGCCCGTCGATCACCTCCTCTCTTGGCGCTCCCGTGGCGATCGGCCACTTCGAGAACCGCGCGGCGCCGGGGAACCAGGGGATCGTCGCCAGGACCTCCACGTCGCAATACCGCGACAGAGCGGCGAACTGGTGCCGGTTGAACGGCGCCTCTTCCGGTTGCATCGCATTGGGAAAGACCTTGGTGATGAGCAAGACGCGCAGCCGCCTCATGCGCCCCTCCGTTCCGACCGTCCGAGGCGACAGGCACCTCGACGGGAGTTCTCGTACCTTTCGTGAAGAGCCGCGTGCTCCGGCCGCGCCTGCCGAGGCGACCACGTACGTTGCGTACGGGGTGGCTCGCCTGTCACCCAGAACAGACGAGCTCGAACGCCGAGCGACATGGTTTGTTCGAACGCACGAGGGCGAACGAGGCACGCAAAGAGCCCAGCGTCCGCGAGTGTCGCTAATTCTTGAACGGTACCCGCTCCACGGTCAATAGGAAAGGATGGAGTTGGCGCGCCGTCGCGAGCGCGCTTGATCACGACTGGAACGAATGCGGCTCATCGAGGCCGGTGCGCTGACGAGCGCGTGCGCCCCGGTCGTACACAAATCTGCAAAACGGAGTATCCTTCGCGCCATGGAAGACGCGATCCCCCTGCCGTCACGCGATGAGCTCCGGCCCCACGCGCTCGACGGGGCGCTCCTCTGGTTCCACCCGCGGACGGGGACGAACGTGCGCTGGGACGGCGCCGAGACGCGCCGGTTGACGCGGCGGGCCCCGCGCGTCGCGCTGTTCGGCATCACCAACCGGTGCAACCTCGCGTGCTCGTTCTGCTCGCGGGACCTGGAAGCGGGGAGCGAGTGGACGGTGGACGGGGCGTTCGACGTGCTCTCGGGCCTCGCGCGCCGCGGCCTCCTCGAGGTGGCGTTCGGCGGAGGAGAGCCCCTCGCATTCGCCGGCTTCGACGAGCTCTTGGCGCGCCTCGCCGAACGGACCGCGCTCGCTCTCCATTTCACCACGAACGGCACGCTGCTCACGGAGCGGAGGCTCCGCGCGCTCGCGCCGCACGTCGGGGAGATCCGCGTCTCGGTGTACCCAGACACGCCCTGGGAGGACCGGCTGGAGCTGCTCGCGGCCGCGGGCGTGACGTTCGGCGTGAACGTGCTCGCGACGCCCGCGCTGCTCCCCTCGCTGCCTGCGCTCCTCGAGCGGCTCGCCCAGCTCGGGTGCCGCGACGTGGCGCTGCTGCGGTATGTAGGGCTCGACCCGGACAACCACCTCGGCCCGGAGGGCGAGCGGCGCCTCGCCGAGATCATCGCGGACAGCCCTGTTCGCGCGCGGCTGTCGGTCTGCTTCGGGGACCGGCTGGAGCCCGTGCCGCGCCTCTTCGAGGGGGTGGACGGCGATTGTGGGGCCGGGCTCGACTTCGTGACGATCACCTCGGATCGCACGCTCAAGGCCTGTTCGTTCCAGAAGCGGGGGGCGCCGGTCCGGTCGGCGGACGACGTGCTCGCCGCCTGGTCTGCCGAGCGCGCGCGGCTCCTCGGGCCCGCGCCGCTCCCGGGCTGCGCCCGGCCCGCGCGGCGCAAGCCGCCGCTCTCCGACGGTATCCGCATCTGGCAGGGGTTCTCCGGCAACAACAGCGGCGACTGCGTGCTCGTCGGGCGCTTCGAGGAGCTCGACGACGCGCGCCGCTACATCGACGATCTCTTGCCGGGATGGACGCCGGGCGAGCCGTTCGGGAAAGAGTGGCGATCGCTCCTGGAGCGCGAGGGGATCCGCCTGGAGGGCGGAGAGGTGGCGCCGGACTCGATCGCGCGCGTCGGGGGGAGCGTGATGGTGCACACCGGCATGGCCGTGGACGACGACTTCCCTTCGCTGCGAGCGCTCCTGTGGAAGCGGGGCGGACGAGCGGTGTATTCCGGCGTCCACGAGCACGATCCGGTGGAGATCGTGGCGGGTTTGCGGTTCGAGGACGCGGCCTCGCTGGAGGCGGCGGAGATCGCGCTGGCGGTGGACGACGTCGCCGTCCTCGAGAGGCGCGGCCTCGACCTGTACGGCCCCGTCCCGGTCCGCCACGAGTCGCTCTCCGCCGGGGCGCCGGATCTGGGAGCGCTCCACGGCACCATCGCGCAGCTCGCGGCGATCGCCGAGCGGCACGGCGCCCATCTGGCCGCCGAGCTGGCCCCGCTCCCCGGTGACGCCCGCTGGCCTCAATGGCTCGCCGCCCGCCCCCCGAGCGCCGACCGCGCGCGACTCTGGGCCTCGTTCCCGGACGCCGCAAAGGCCGCCTCCGTGGCCGATTCGCTCGACGGCAGGGCGGTGATCGCGGACCGCTACCTCATCGCCACGTCGGCGCGGATCCCGACGCGCTACGGCTTCCAGATCCAGCGCGCCGGCGGAGCCGCGGAGTGGATGGACGGCGGCCCGGTCCGACTCTCCGCCACGTTCCAGCGGCGTTCCCAGGAGAATACGGCGTGCATGACGCCCGCGGCGCTCAAGGTGGCGTTGCGGCCTTATCTGACCGCGGAGGACGAGCTCGCGACCGACAAGGGGTGGAGCCACCCCTTCGCCACGGTGAGCACCGCAGAGCCGGGTCGCGTACTGCCCGCGCTCGTCGACTTCGCGCGCAGCCACGGGCTGGAGATGTGGCTCAACGCCGCGCCGCGTGACCGCATCGTCGCCGTGATCGCGCGCCTGGAGGACGACCTTGCGCGGGCGCAGAAGGCCGCGCGGACGAAGTAGCACGCTGTCGCTCGCGCGCTCGCCTCTGCATCGCGGCTTCGTGTCGCCGCTGCCGGGCGCGAGCGAGCCGGCGTATCTGGACCATTACCCGGTGATCTCGCCGGGCGACGCCGACGTCGCAGGTCCCGGAGGAGAACAACCACACGCCGGCCCGGGACGTGTTCCAGATCGAACCGCGGCGATGATCAGCGACCGCCGACATTTTCCGCCATAACGGACACAATTCCGCCACAGGGGACACGCGCGAGCCATGACCCGGCGGCCGACCGGGCGCAGGAGCGGACGACTCGAGCTCCGCTCGGCCCGCCGGTCACCCGCTGCCGCGGTCCGTGAATGTCGCGACCCGCCCGCGCATCGGAGGCGTCTGGCGCGGGGAGCGCCTACGTCCACCACGCCGCCCGCGGCGAGCGGATCAGCACGATTCCTTCGCCTCCAGCAGGGCCGCAGCACGAGCCGGGCAACGCCAGCGCCAGCACAGGTGCCAGCACCCCGAAGGGCAAGGCCATGTTTCTTCTCGCTCAACAGACCCACCGGATGCTCGTCTCGTATCACCCTCGGATCGGCCACCTGTACGTCCCCAACCAGAAGGCGCGCATCCCGCATGAACGCGGCGGCTATCTGGTCCGCACCAACGCGCAGGGCTTCCGCGCCGATGTCGACTACGCGCCGCAGCGGCAGGGCAAGCCGCGGATACTCGTGTTCGGGGACTCGATGACCGCCGGCGACGGCTGCGAAAACCACGAGCGGTACACCGAGCACCTCGGCCGCCTCCTCTCCGCGGAGGTCTACAATTACGGGCTCTCCGGGTCGGGCACGGACCAACAGACCCTCATCCTCGAGGAGCTCGCCGCCGGGGTCGAGGCCGACCTGATCGTCCTCGCCGTGTACATCGACAACGTCGAGCGCGTGCTCTCGACGCACCGCGTTTCGGTCGACAGCGCCACCGGACGCAAGCTCCTGGTGCCAAAGCCCTATTTCGAGCTCGTCGATGGCGAGCTCGCGGTTCGCCATCAGCCGGTGCCGCGAGACAGGCCGGACGCGGGGCTGGCGTGGGAGCACCACTTCCCCAGCATGCCCGGGCTGGCCATGCTGTACAGCCAGCTGCGCGGCGTCCCCGTCGAGCCGGCCAACATGACCCCCATCACGCGGGCGGCCTCGGACGTGATGGAGCGGCTGCAGGGGCAGCCCCTGTTCGATCAGCTCGTTCGATTCGCCGCGCCGCGATCGTGGGACGACATCAGGCCATTCCGGCCGTGGATACAGCGGATGCTCGGCTTTCGCCCCTGCTCGGCGCACTACGATCAGCCGACGTCGGACGGGTCCAGGCTCCTGCGAGCCATCATCGCCAGGTTCGTCGAGGCCGCTCGACCTCGTCCGGTCCTCCTGATGCCGATCCCGGTCCGCTACTATTGCCAGATCCCGAGCGCGGCGAGCTATCAGGCCTTCTTCGCCGACGCGGCGCGCGATCTCGGCTGCGAGCACCTCGACCTGCTCGGGGAGCTGGCGCGGCTCCCGTTCGACGAGCGCAAGCGCATCTCGTTCCCCATCGACCCGCACTTCAGCCCGGAAGGTCACGAGCAGGTCGCGAGGGTCCTCGCGCGGCACATCCAGGATCGTGGCCTGCTCCCGGCGCGGAGCGCGCCGGCGGCCGGAGGCGTCGTCGCGCAGCCGCGGCACGCCCGCCCGCGCGAGAAGTACATCCTCGGCATCTCGTGCTTCTACCATGATTCCGCGGCGTGCATCGTGCGCGACGGCGAGGTGGTGGCGGCCGCCGAGGAAGAGCGGTTTTCACGGGTCAAGAACGACCGAGGTTTCCCGCGCCAGGCCATCAACTTCTGTCTGGAGGAGGCGAGCGTCGATCTCACGGATCTGGCCGCGATCGCCTACTACGATGACAGCGCGCTCGCCTTCGAGCGCGTCCTCTCGAGCGCCGCGGCGGCCGGCCGATCCGCGCGGGACCAGTGCGCGGCCATGCTCCCGTCATGGCTGTCCACCAAGCTCCGGATCGCCGAGGTGCTGGAGCACGAGCTCGCCTACAGAGGCCTCGTGCTGGAGAACCTGCACCACCGCTCGCACGCCGCGAGCGCGTTCTTCCCGTCCCCGTTCGAGGAGGCGGCGATCCTGACCATCGACGGCGTCGGCGAGTGGAGCACCGCGAGCATCGGCCTCGGCAGAGGCTCCGAGCTGCGCCTCCTTCAGGAGATGCGGTTCCCCCACTCGCTCGGGCTGCTCTACTCCGCCTTCACGCAGTTCACCGGCTTCAAGGTGAACAGCGGCGAATACAAGATGATGGGCCTGGCCCCCTACGGCGAGCCGCGCTATGTCGACAGGATCCTTCAAAATCTGGTCGAGATCCGCGACGACGGCTCGATCCGCCTGAACCTTCAGTACTTCACCTTCTTCGGGGAAGACACCATCACGAACGCGAGGTTCGCGGCGCTCTTCGACGGGCCGGCGAGAGACCCCGCCGCGCGCATCACGCGCCGAGAGATGGATCTGGCTCGCTCCGTGCAGGTCGTGATCGAGGAGGCGGTCCTCAAGATGGCGGCGCACGCGCATCGTCTGACCTCGGCCTCCAAGCTGTGCATGGCCGGCGGGGTGGCGCTCAACTGCGTGGCCAACGGGCGCATCTTGCGGGAAGGGCCGTTCGACGAGATCTGGATCCAGCCCGCCGCCGGGGACGCGGGGGGCGCGCTCGGGGCAGCGCTCGACGCCTCCCACAGCTACTTCGGACAGCCGCGGCGCCCCGCGAGCTCGCCCGGCTCCGCGCAGCGCGGCTCCTATCTCGGGCCGGCGTTCTCGCCCAGTGAGGTCGAGGCCTTCGCGCAGACCCACGGCCTTCCGTGCGAGCGCCTCGATCCGTCCAGCCGGGCTGCCCGCGTCGCCGAGCTCCTGGCCTCGGGTCGGGTCGTCGGGCATTTCAGCGGGCGCGCAGAGTTCGGCCCGCGCGCGCTCGGCGCGCGCTCGATCCTGGGCGACGCGCGCAGCAGCGAGATGCAGGTCACGCTCAACCGGAAGATCAAGTACCGCGAGTCGTTTCGACCGTTCGCGCCATCGGTTCTGGCCGAGCGAGCCAGCGAGTACTTCGACTGCGCGGGCGAGAGCCCGTTCATGTTGCTCGTCGCGCCGCTCGTGGAGGACAAGCGCAAGCCGTTCTCCCGCGGCAGCTCCGAGGATCTGCTCGAGGTCGTCCGGGCGCCCCGCAGCGATGTGCCGGCGGTGACCCACGTCGACTATTCGGCCAGGGTGCAGACCGTGACCCGCGAGGCGCACCCCACCTACCGGGCCGTGATCGACGCGTTCGCCGACAAGACGGGTTGCCCGGTGATCGTCAACACGTCGTTCAACGTGCGCGGCGAGCCGATCGTCAATACGCCCTACGACGCCTACCGCTGCTTCATGCGGACCGACATGGACGCCCTCTTCATCGAGGATCATCTGTTCCTCAAGGAGCAGCAGCCGCCGTGGCCGGAGGAGGGCGGCGCATACGACGAGTGGGCGTCCGTCGGGGCTCCGGCGCCCGAGCAGCTGACACGGCCGCTCGAGCGCCTCTTCGACCGCGACTTCCTGCCTGCGCTCGTGGACATCGCGGGAGGGCTCGCCGAGGCAGGGGCGGCCACGCTCTCTCCGGCGGATGGCCGGTGGGAGCGGATGGACCCGGCGACCATCTATCCGCGCGTCCTGGAGAGGCGCCCAGCGCAGCCGGACGCCTTCGGGCGCGCGATCACGAGCGGCTGGAGCTCACCCGAGCTCGCGCGCGCCCTGGCCCCCGTCATCGCAAAGGGCGTTCGCATCGTCGGCCGCGTGCCTCACCGCGCGCAGCGGGAGGTCGTGTCCGACACCATGTACGTGATGTTCTGAGCGCGCGGGCGTCGAACCGGCCTCGCTCGGCCAGGCGCCCGGTCGGCGGGCGGCGCGTCAGGCGCGCTGTTTCGCGGCGCCCTCGGTCGCGTCCGGGCCGTCCGGAGGCGGCAGCGCGACCGTCAGCGCCTCGATCCGGGGGAGCTCGCGCCGCAGGCGAGCCCGCTGGAAGTCGGGGTCGAACGGGCCGTTGAACCACAGCACCAGCACGTAGATGCCTCCGAACGACTCCGCCATGTACGAATCGTCAGGAGAACCCGCGGGATGAGCGACGCGGAGCCGCCCGCCTCGGCGGAGGGATGGCCCCGGACGTCCGGCGAGCTCCCGCTCGGCGAAGCGCGCGGCGAGCGGAGGGACCGTCGACGCGACCGGCCAGGCACACCAGATGTTGTTCGATTCGTCGATCACGGCCGCCGCGGCGGCTCCAGCGCGGGCGACCAGATCGCGCAGGGTGTCTCGCAGCGCCTTCCACTCGGGGACGTCGTCGCTGAGGGGCATGCCTTCAGCATAATGCACCAAGGCACCGGACGCCGCCGGAGAAGCGGCCCGCGCGCGGGCCGCGGGGCTCACTGGATGACCGAGTCCGTCACCGCGATCGGCGTGTCGTCGTGGTTCGAGATCTGCGGGTAGGTGGGGTACCAGGATCCGCCGATGTTCTCGGTGATCACCGACCGATCGATGACGATGTTCCCCGTGTGGTCGTTGCTCACGAAGAAGATCGCGCTCCCGTGGGCGCTCACCTCGTTCCGCTCGATCCGGGTCCCGCAGAGCGTGAGCGTCATCGTGTCGCCGTCGTTGTAGATGGCCCCGCCGCTGCCGCCGCCCGGCGTCCCCGCCATGGCGGGGTTGCCGCCGTTCCCGATCGCGCGGTTGTGGGAGAACAGGCTGTTCACGACCGTCCACGAGACGCCGATGCTGCTGATGCCGCCGCCGTTCGCGCACACGTTGCCGTAACCCTCCGCGCCGCCGAAGGTGCTGTTCACCACGTGGACCGGCAGCCCGTTGTATTGCATGAAGGCGCGGATCCCGGCGCCGCCGACGTCGGGGCCGGTGGCGTCGCACGCGTTGTTGAAGAAGCGCGCGTTGACGACCTTCAGGCGCCCGCCCTGCGCGAAGATGGCGCCGCCGCCCTCGTCGTCATCGTCGGTCGAGTCGCCCTCGATGAAGGTGAGGTTCTGGACGGTCAGCCGCGGGTGATCCTGGTTGTCGCAGCTCGGCGTCGTCCACACCTGCGCCTCGTCGCAGGTGTTCATGTAGAGGATGCGCCGCTTTCCGCCGCCGCTCAGCGTCACGAGCCCCCCGCCGTCGATCACGATCTCGGGGCCGGTGTCGTTGAAGATCTTCGCGGTCTCCTCGAGCGTGATGGTGATCGGGTCGGGGCCGCAGTCGAAGGTGATGATGCCGCCGGCCGCGACGCCGCTGACGACGGCCTCCGAGGTGCAGCTCTCCGGCGTGCCGTCGCCGATCACCGTGGTCGGGGACGAGGAGTCGGCGGCCCGCGCCTCGGCCGGCACGGCGCAGCTCCCGTCGGGGTTGCCCGCCGCCGGGCCGCCGCCCTCGTGCGCGGGCGATCCCGCGCCGGCGCCGCCCGCGCCGCTGCCCGACGCGCTCGCCGCTCCGGTGCCTCCCGTGCCGGTCGTCCCCTCCCCTCCGCTCGAGTCGTCCGCGCAGGCCTCGAGCGCGGTCACCATCGACAGGCACAACATCAGCTCCAGCGATCGTCGCATCTGGTCCTCCTCACCCCGAGAGAGCATGCTGGCAGCGGCGTGGACCGCTCTCGGACCGCTCTCGCCGCAACACGGCGCCGGGCATGGTACCCCACCTCCGCGGCGCTGCCCCCTGAGCCGATGGCGCGCCGGGCGCGTCCACCGGCGCTGCGCCGCGACGGCGCAGCGCGGCCGCGCTGGTGATCCCGCCGACTCGAGCGCGGCGCTGGAACGCGCAGGAGGACCCGCGGCCGGGAGCCGCGCGCGCGCCGCCCCATTGACGCACCGCCGGGGCCGCCGTGTGCTGTGCGCCGAGGAGAACATCGCGATGGCACAAGGTCGATTCATCATGCTTTGTCTTGCCGCGCTCTGCGCGGGAGGCTGCGGTTCGAGCGACGAGCCGGGGGACGCCACCACGACGGCCACGTCGTCCCAGGCCTCGAGCGGCACCAGCGGGGCCACGAGCGGCTCCGGCGGCGGCGGGTCAGGGGGAACGGGGACGGGGACCGGCGGCGGGCCCACGTCGACGACCGTCGTGGTGAACGAGATCTCGGCCAAGGGCGGCGACTGGATCGAGCTCGGCAACCCCGGCCCGGGGTCGGCCGATCTCAGCGGGCTCGGCCTCTGCGACTCCGACGACAGCGGGGCGTGCAACACGGCCGACGCGCTCAGGTTCCCCGAGGGCACGCAGCTCGCCCCGGGGGCATACCTGCTCGTCCTCGGCGATCAGGCCGCCGAGGCCGGCCCCGGGCCCCACACCACGTGTCTGCCGGACGGCGGCCCGAGCAGCTGCTTCTATGCGACCTGGAAGGTCAGCGCCTCCAGGGGCGAGACCGTCCACCTCATCTCGGCGAACGACCAGGTGCTCGCCCAGCTCGAGTATCCGATCGAGGCGGCAGCGGACGGCGAGACGTGGGGCAGGCTGCCCGATCTGACCGGCGAGGGCGCCGTCACCGCGCCGACCCCGGGGGAGGCGAACGCGGCGCCCTAGCGCCGCCCGCCGGAGGACCGGCCAGCGATGGCCGGACCTCTGCGCCGCTCCTCGGCGGCCTCGCGCGGGCGGACCTCCGCGTCCGGTCCGCGGCCAGCGATGCTCGGCGGCTCATCCGCCGTTGGCGCGCCTGGGTCGCCGCATCGGGCTACCAGACCTGCCGCAGGAGGGAGCGGCGAGAGCGGCGTCAGCTGCGGCGGATCCGCCGCAGCCCGAGGGCCGCGGCGGCCGCGAGCGCGAGCCAGAGGGCCTGGGGCGGGGCGCTGGACGGGGACGCCACGAGGCGGCAGCCGCAGCCGCTCGAGCCATCGCCGTCCGGCGGCGTGCGCGGAACCCCGCCGAGGAAGCCTTCCGGTATGACGCGACCGAACCTGTTGTTGCTCTCGTCCGGGTCCTTTGCGTCGCTGGTGACGGTCGCCCACGTCTCGACCCGCTGCCCTCGATAATCGAGCTTGCCACGCACGGTGATGGACCAGCCATTGAACTTCGGCATCTCCGCGACCTCGCAAGACAGCTTGCCCGCTTGCGCGGCGCAGTCCACCCCCTCGTCCGACGTCCAGGTGACACCGACCATGCCCTCGGGCAGGTCCTGCTCCAGGCGCACGCGGCTCGCCGTCGAGGGACCGTCGTTCCACACATGCTCGATGAGCATGATGTCCGAGTCCTCGATCACGATGCTCACGTCGCCGTGCAGGTCGGCGCGCACCTCGTTGTCGATGGGGATCCGCAGCGTCGCGCGGTTGTTGCTCGCGTCGGCGTCGACCAGACGGCTGCACACCGAGACGCTCAGGTCCACGTGCTCGCCCTCCCCGACGTTGAGGGTCGCCACGAATTGCCTGCTCTCCCCGGCGCCGAGCCCGGGTACGGAACATTCGCCAGGGACGCCGCAGCTCAGCTCGATCTGGCCGCTCTCTCCACCGTCTGCGGAGAGGGTCATGCCCTGCGACGGTGTTGAGCTCCGGTTCGTCACCGACAGCATCAGCCGGGGGTCGTCGCCCGACCTGACGAGGGCGGGCGCGTCCACGATCTCGATCGCGAGATCGGTCCGCATGCCGGGGGCCACGGAGGGGTCGTAGTAGGTGGAGTTGACGAGATCGAGCAACCCGTCGCCCGTCAGGTCGATCAGCGCTTCCGGCGCGTACTCCGACCGATTGCGCTCGGTGAACGTCCATTGCCGCTCGACGAGCTGCCCGATGAACGAGCCGACGACCAGCTCGTCTGCGCCGTCCCCCGAGAGATCGGCCGTGAGCATCCGGCCGCTGCCGCGAGCCCTCTCCTCGGGCTCCAGCGGGGTGAAGGTCCCCGCGGGCGCCTGGAGCCACGTATGGAGCAGCATTTTGTAGTCCGCCGGTGCAACCTCCTCCCTCGCGATCACGGCCACATCCTGGAGACCGTTGCCGTCGAAGTCGCCGAACGCCCCGAGCTGGTAGCCTCCGTCCATCGCCAGCCGATGTACCGGCTGGAAGCTCCCCGAGGCGGTCCGCTGGGCGATGGCGACGCCGCCCGCGGCCGGATACAGCAAGTCCTGTAGACCATCGTCATCGACGTCCCGCGCGACCATCTCGGTCGTGCGCGTGACGAACTCATCGAGCGCGGCGACGTCGGTCAGCGTGTGGACCGCGCGGAACACTCCCTCCGACGCGTGGAACAGCTGCATCTCGCTCGGGGCCGTCTCGACGACGATGTCCGCCTGGCTCGGGCTAAGGAAATTCCCGGCGGCGAGCAGCAGCTGCGATCCGGGATCGCTCGGCGTGACATCGAGGTATCCGAGGTGCGTCAGGTTGCCCGACGTCTGCTGGAGGACGAACACGCGCTGGGTGTCCCTGACAACGACATCGAGCTGGCCATCGCCGGTGACATCGGCGACCGCGAACTGCCGCATGGACCGCTCGCGGTCCACGTCGTGCGTGTACGTCGTGCTGGTGAGCAGCGAGCCGTCGCGGTTGCGAAGCTGGAGCGTGAGCTCGAAGGGACGGCTCACGAGCCAGTCGTAGGCGCCGTTACCGTCCATGTCCGCAAAGAGCACCCTCTCCCCCCCGGGAGGAAGGTCGAGCTCGGTGGCGCTCGACGCGAAGAAGACCGAGTCGCACGCGGCGGCAAACGACACGCTCGGCAAGCTCAGGGGGAGCAAGCCGGCGAGGATGAAAGCAGGACATTTCATGAAATCCAGCCTACCATGAGGGCTTCGGGCCTTGCGGGACGCAGGGCTGACGAGCTCGTGCTCCCCGCCGGGCTCGTGCCGTGCGCTGCCTCGTCACGTCGGCTCGCGCGGGCGCGGGCCGACCGCCTCGCCCCCGGCGGCTCCTCCCGGTCAGGCGCCGATCGCGCCGCGTCGCGCGGCAGCGAAGTATGCGAGAATATCACCCCACAGGGAACCTCATGTCACCGATGCCCGCGACCGACATCCTCCGCGCCCCGTTGCTGCCGCCGCGCCCCCTCCGGGCGCCCCGCCCGCGCGGCGGGCCTGCGAGAGGGGCCCTGGCGCGGCGCTCGGCGCCGCCAGCGCTCGCGCTCTCGCTGCTCCTTTCGGGCTGCGGAGCCTCGGATCCGCCGCCTCCGGAGGTGCGGGTCACGGGCTGCCCTCGTTGCGCCGGGGTGGCGCGGGTCGGCGCGCTCCCGGAGGGCGACATCGACGAGTGCTCCGGCGTGGTCGCCAGCGCGCTGCACCCGGACGCGCTCTACGTGCACAACGACCACGGCGACGACCCCCGGTTCTTCGCGATCGGGCTCGGCGGCGCGCTGCGGGCCCAGGTGGACGTGGCCGGCGCGGCCGCGATCGACTGGGAGGACATCGCGCGCGGCCCCTGCCGCACGGGCGGGGGCAGCTGCCTGTTCCTCGCGGACATCGGCGACAACGACAGCGAGCGCGACAGCTACGCGGTCTACAGCGTGCAAGAGCCGGACGCGCTCGGAGGCGCGCCGCGCGCCTCGACCGCCGAGGTGTTCGTGATCTCGTACCCCGACGGCAGCCACGACGCGGAGACGCTGCTCGTTCACCCCACCACCGGGGCGCTCACCGTGGTGACGAAGGTCAACAAGGGCATCTCGGAGGTCTACGAGCTGCCGGCGCTCCCCGCCGCGGGCGCGCCGGCGACGCTCGTCCACGCGGGCTCGATCCAGCCGCCCGCCGGGAGCGCGCGCTTCACGGGCGGCGACGTGCACCCGGACGGCGCGGGGGTGCTGCTGCGGACCTCGTCGCACGTGCTCTACTACCCGATGACGCCGGATCAGACGGTGGCGCAGGCGCTGGCCGGCTCGCCCTGCATGCTGCCGTCGGCCGACGAGGAGCAGGCCGAGGCGATCGCGTGGATGCCCGGCGGCTGGGACTACGTGATGATCGGCGAGGGGAAAAAGGAGCCGATCCACCGCGTGTCCTGCCAGGCGCCCTGAACGCCGCCCGAGGCCCCGGCGCCCGCCGTAGGTAGGCCGCCGGCCCAGCGCCCTCCGCGTTCACGCCGTCCCGGTGGCCTCGATTCGCCTGGAGGCCTCGAAGACATCGCGGCCGATGGCGCGCGCGGCGGCCAGATGAGCGGCCGGATCCCGCGTCTCCGAGTCGAACAGGAGCTCGGAGGTCGCGACGCGCGCGCCGCAGTAATCGAAGATCCCGTGATCGATCTGCGTCTTCATGGCGCCGAGATAGCCGTGCCGCGCGTAGAGCCGCGCGTCGCTGCCGGCCATGGCGACGAGGTGCACCCGGAGGCGGCCGAGCTTCTTCACCAGCCCGGTATCCAGGCCGAAGTCGAAGGCCCAGCCGTTGGAGAACACGCGATCGATCCACCCCTTGAGGAGCCCCGGCATCGACCACCAGTAGACAGGATAGACCAGCACGAGGGCGTCCGCGCGGTCGATCCGCGCCTGCTCGGCGGCGACGTCGGCGGGCGGCGGCGCCTTCCTGCGGTGGACGGCGAGATCCGCCGCGGTGAACCTCGGATCGAACGCTTCCGCCGCGAGGTCCGCGATCTCGAACGAATTGCCGGACAGGGACACCTCCTCAGCGATCTGCGCGGCGACGCCATGGGTGAGCGACCCGGCCTCGGGGTGCGAGACGACGATGAGCGCGTGCATGCAGAACCTCCTGCTCGCCGATCACGGGCGAAGGCGTGTTACTCTTGGTAAGTTACCTTTGGTAGATTTCCTTGTCAAGGCAGGGGCGGACCTCGCTGGAGCGCCAGCGAGCTGCCCGCGATCCGTTCATCGGCGCGACCGCGCGCGCGTCGCGGCCGAGCTGCTGCGTGTCGTCCGAGCTCCGTGCCCTGAGGCGCCGAGCGGCCCGTCACCTCTTTCGATACGCGCCGGGCGTCATCCCCGTACGGCGCTTGAACGCCGTCGTCAGGTGCCCCTGGTTGGAGAAGCCGCAAGCCAGAGCGATCTCGGCGATGGACAGCCGCTCGTCCCGGAGCATGGTCATCGCCCGCTCGACGCGGCGCGAGAGCACGTACTGATAGGGAGTCTGGCGAAAGGCGTGCTTGAACAGGCGCGAGAAATGGTCGGGCGAGTAGCCCGCCATCCCCGCCAGGTCGACAAGCCCGAAGTTCGAGGAGAGCTCGCTGTCCACGAATTTCTCGATCTTGGTGCGCTGGCTGATCGAGAGGCTCGTGCTGCGCAGCGAGCTCTCCGCCTTCGCCCCCGCGCCGTACCGCGCCGAGAGATAGGAGGCCAGCGCCAGGGAGAGCGACTGGACGTACACGGCTCCCAGGTACTCCTGCCCCTCGGCCTGCGCCTGGAGCCGGAGGACCAGATCGACCACGTGGGCGTCGACCAGGCCGAACTGCGGGCCCCGCTCCGGAACCAGGCCGGGGGACGGAGACGAGCAGAGGGCCAACATCGATGCTTCGGGGAAGTTCACGGCCGTGCACACGGACGGCCGCCCCCGCCACTCGACGCTGTGGAGCCTGGTCCTCCGCGGCAAGAGGTCCATCATGCCCGAGAGCCGCTCGAAGGAGTGCTCCCGGACCTCTCCCGAGGTCGGGTCCGCGAAGCAAATGTGCACCTGCGAGGGGCCTCCCGTCCAGACCAGGACCGCATCCGATTCGTTGGAGAGCGCCTCGAACCGGCCGCTTTCGGGCACGTGCCCGATCCGCAGAGGCAGCCCCACCCAGTCCGATCCGGTGAGCGCCACTCCGTACTTTGCTGGAAGCTTCGCGGTCATGCTCGGGGTCGCCCGGAGCATCGTCGGCATCGAGGAACACAGCGGTCAAGCCCTTCGTGCGCGGGCCGCGCCGCCAGCGCGCAGCTCTGCTCGCTTGCGCCGAGCGGATCGGACCCAGCACGTCGAGATCCTGAAAACCTTCGCCGGGAATTTGAACGACATCGCTGCGAGCGCCTCGTACCCTTCCGCCACTTCTCGCAGAGGCTGCGCGGGCGGTGCGGCAATGCGCCGAGCCCGCCGAATATAGGCCATAAACATAATTTTCCACCACTTGGTCGCCTACGACCGGGAGCGCTGCTCACATGTCGCCTTCGACGTCTCCGCTTCTCGTCCGCCGTGGTGCATTCGGCGCCCTCGCCCGCGCGATTCCCCTCGCGGGCCTCCTCTTCGTCGGCTCACTGGCCTGCTCCAGCGATTCTGACGGGTCGTCCGCGGGCTCGGGCGGGTCTGGAACGGCCACTTCCGGCGGCGCTCCGGCGAGCGGAAGCGGCGCGTCGACAACGAGCGGGGCGGGCAGCGCGACCGGAACCGGTGGATCCGGCGGGGGGGCGACCACGGGGAGCGGCGCGACGACCAGCGCCGGCGAGGGCGGCGCGAGCTCTTCCACGAGCGCGACCTCCGGCGGCTCGGGCGGCGGTGGGGGCGCTCCCGATCCGGGGTTCCAGCCTTGCCCCGCGACGGGCCCCTGCAAGGTCCTGCCCCTCGGGGACTCGATCACCTTCGGTCTCGGCTTCGACGGCGGGTACCGGGTCGAGCTCTTCCGCCTGGCCTTGCAGGACGACCACGAGATCACCTTCACTGGCACGCAGCAGAAGAACGGCCCCGCGATGGTCGACGGCGTGACGTTCCCCCGCAACCACGAGGGGATCAGCGGGCAAACCATCCAGCAGATCGCCGGTCGCGTGCCGAGCCCGGCGCTCAACGAGATGCCGCACATCGTGCTGCTCCACGCGGGCACGAATGACATGGTGCAAGGCGCGAACGGCGCCAACACCCGCCTTGCCGCTCTCCTGGACGAGCTCATCGCCGAGGCGCCCGACGCGCTGATCGTCGTGAGCAACATCATCCCTCTGCCGGCCGCCGCGAACGCGGTCAATACGTTCAACGCCACCATCCCCCCGATGGTCGAGGAGCGGGCCGCCGCGGGCGCGCACATCGTCTTCGCCGATCAGTTCACGGGTTTCCCCACGTCCGAGCTCGGCGACACCGTCCACCCCAATCAGGCGGGTTACGCCCGGATGGCGCGCGTCTGGTACGAGGCGATCGAAGGCTACCTGAGGTGAGCCTGCCTGGGGTCGAGGGGTGGGCGGCGCGCTCCCAGGGTCGAGGGGCGCGGTCGATCAACCGGCCTCGGCGGGGCGCAGCGGCGCGCCGGTGCGCGTGAGGTAGTCGCGCACGCGCGCAAAGCCCTGGAGCAGGTGCTCGTGCACCTGCTCCTCGGTGTTGGCCGAGGTGATGGTGATCCGCAGCTCCTCCTTGCCCCTCGGGATCATCGGGTAGGGCCCGAGGGTCAGGAGCACGCCAGCGTCGAACAGGATGCGCGACGCCTCGATCAGCCGCTCGTTGTCCCCGCACCACACGCTCACGATGGGGAAGTAATTGTCGTTGTCGACGTGGAACCCGAGCGCGCGCAGCCCGTCGACCGCGAGCCTGGTCAGCCGGTAGAGGCGGCGGCGGAGCTCGTCGCCGCGCGCCGCGTTCACGTGGATCGCGGCGAGCAGGGTGGCGAGCGACGCGGTCGGGCACGGCCCGGAGAGGTCGTACGGCGTGGCGTACGCCTTGAGGAAGGCCTTGGTCGTCCTGCTGCACGCGACGCCGGCGGCCAGCGACGAGAACGCCTTCGAGAAGCCGCCGACGTACATGATGCCGTCCGACTCGTAGCCGAGGCCGTGGTGCCGGACGACGCCGTTGCCGCGGAATCCATACGGCATCTCCGCGGTGGGCCGCTCGCCGACCACCCCGAAGCCGTGCGCGTCGTCGACGTAGACCGCCGCGCCGTGCTCCCTGGCGAGCGCCGCGAGCCGGGGCAGGTCGACGTATTTGCCCGTCATGCTGTACACCCCGTCGACCAGGATGAGCTTCTTGGTGGCGGCGCGGTGCGCGCGCAGGTGCTCCTCGAGCCTGCCGAAATCGTCCTGCGGGAAGCTCAAGAGCTTGCAGCCGCTGTCGCGGGCCATCTTGGCGGCCTGGTACATCGTCATGTGCGCGAATTTGTCCAGGAACATGACCCCGTCCTTGCCCATGAGCGCCGGGATCACGCCCACGTGGACCAGCGTCACGGTGGGCAGGATCAAGAAGTCCTCGGCGCCGACGAGGCGCGCGAGCTCCTCCTCGCAGCGGGCGTAGAGGTGCGGGCTGGCCACCAGGCGGCACCAGCTCGGGTGCACGCCCCACTCCCGGAGCGCGGGCTCGACCGAAGCGATGATGTCCTCGTCCAGGTCGAAGCCGAGGTAATTGCACGACGCGAAGTCCGCGATCCAGCGCTCGCCGACGCGGATCATGCGGCCGTCGATCTGCGCGGCGTCGGCGTCGAACATCCGGCTCCGCTGCATCACCTCCTGGATGCTCGCGCGCTGGCTCTGGAGGTTCTCGCGGATGATCGCGTCAAATACGTTGTTCATCGCTGGCGCTCCGTGTGCGGATGAGGAGCTGACGGTCGACCTTGCCGGTGGACGTATAAGGGAATTCGCTCACCACGATGATCTCCCACGGAAGCATGTAATGCGGCAGCCGCCCCTCCAGGAAGCGCATCACGTCCTCGGGTCGCACCCGCGTCGCGCCCTCGCGCGCGAGCACGAAGGCGTGCAGCGTGCTGCCGTAGCGCGGGTGCGGGATGGGCACGACGACGGCCTGCGCCAGCTCGGCGTGCTCGGACAGCGCGGTCTCCACGTCGCCGAGCTCGACCCGGTGGCCGCGCGTCTTCACCATGTTGTCCAGGCGCCCATGGTAGATCAGCGTGCCGTCGGGCAGGCGGCGCCCGTAATCCCCGGTGCGCCAGAAATGGGCCGGGTACGGGTGAAAGGGGCTCTCGACCCGCCGTTCCCGGGTCAGCTCGTCCTTGCCGAAATACCCGACGCAGACCGTGCCGCCGCGCACCCACAGCTCGCCGGGCTCGCCAGGCGCGCAGCGCCGGCCGCCCTCGCCGACCACCTCGATCTCCGTGTCGTCGACCTCGCGCCCGATGGGGATCGGGGCGTCGCCCTGGGGCGGCTCGCGGACCCAGTGACACGTCACGATGTTGGTCTCGGTCGGACCGTAGATGTTGGCCACCCGCGTGCGCGGCAGCGCGGCCATCAGCTTGCGCAGGAGCGCCGGCGGAAAGGGCTCGCCCGCGTACATGATCACCCGCAGCGGCACCGCGGCGTCGAGCCCGCCCTTTTCGAGCAGGGTCACGAACGTCGACGGCGTCGTGTAAAGCACCGTCGCGCGCTCGTCCCGCAGCATGGCGACGTACTCGCGGTGGCGCTGCGCCGAGCTCTTGCCCGCCTCGCGGGCCTTGCGCCGGTCCTTGATCAGGAGCGTCGCGCCGGCCGCGAGCGTGTTGAACACGTCGAACACCGAGAGGTCGAAGTTCAAGGGCGCGCGCGAGGCGACGCGATCGTCGCGGTCGATCTCGAACTCCGCGGCCATCCAGTCGACGAACGTCCGCGCGTTGCGGTGCGTGAGCATCACGCCCTTGGGCACGCCGGTCGAGCCCGAGGTGTAAAGGATGTAGGCGAGGTCGTCCGACAGGATCGGCCGCCGCGGCGGCGCCGCGGGCGGGAGCGCGAGGACCTCGGACCAGGCGACGAGCCGCGCGGCCGCCGGGGCGGCGGCGGACGCCGGCGGCTCCGCGCCGAGGAGCACCAGCGCCTCGACGCCCTCGCAGCGGGCGAGCTGCTCCCAGTCGGGATAGGCGACCGGATCGACGAGCAGCACGCGCAGCCGCGCGTCGGCGATGATCTCCGCGAGCCGCGCGGGCGGGGACTGCACGTCGAGCGGCACGTAGGCGCGGCCGGCTGAGAGGATCCCGATCGCCGCCGCGACCGAGTCGCGGGTGACGGCGGCCGAGAGCCCCACGAGGCGATCGGCGTCCCGGCACAGCCCGGCGCCGCCGTGGGCGCCGGCGGAGAGCAGCCGCGCCACCTTGGCGGCGAGCGCCTCGAGCGCGCCATACGTCACGTCGGCGCCCTCCTCGCGGATCGCCGTGCGCGTCGCGTGGTCCCGGAAGGCGCCGGCGAGCGCCTCGTGCAGCAGGTAGGTCATCGTTCCCTCGTGCTTGTGGCGGCTAGTGGACTGTTCGATAAGTTTTTTAACATATTCCCCGGGGTGGCGTAAGCTTCGGCATGCGAGGACGACCACCCAGGAAGATCGAGCTGTCGCAGGAGGATCGGGCGTACCTGGAGCGGCTGGTGCGCGATGGACGGACCGAGCAACGCGTGGCTCGCCGAGCTCGGGTGCTCTTGGCCATGGCAGACCCGGCGACGGTCGTGGAGGAACTGGCGACGCACGTGGAGCAGAGGCGCGAGAGCATCTGGCACCTCTGCCGTCGGTACGAAAAGGTGGGGGTTCGGGCGGTCGAGGACGCCCCTCGCGAGGGTCGGCCCCGGGCTTTTTCCCCCTCTGCAACGCGTCGGCCTCGAGATGCTCGCCTGTTGTGAGCCCGCAGGGCTCGGGCTGCACATGACGCACTGGTCGACGCGCAGCCTGGCGAAGGTGGCGGCTGAGCGTGGGCTGGTGCCGAAGATCGCGCACTCGACCGTCTCGCTGATCCTGCGTACCGCCGATCTGCAACCCCACCGTTCGCGGTACTGGAAGACGCCCACGATCGATGCCGACTTCGAGAGGAGGGTGACGCGCATCCTGTGGTGCTACGAAAGAGCCTCGGATCTAGCCGCGCGCGGCGAGCTTGTACTTTGCTTCGACGAGAAGCCGAACATCCAGGTGCTCGAACGCCGGCGACCGACGCGCCCCGTGAGGCCCGGCCAGGCCGAGCACCAGGAGTTCGAGTACATCCGGCACGGGACGGTGAACTTCGCCGCGGTCCTCGATGTGCACACGGGCAAGATGCGCGGATGGTGCCCCAACCGGAACGATAGCGAGCACCTGCGCGCGATCCTGCCCGAGTTACTCCACGAGTGCTGCGATGCGCGACGCGTGCACCTGATCTGGGACGGAGCCCCGTCCCACGTCGCACAGGAGACCACCACCCTGCTGCGTACCCTCTACCCGCACGTCCGCGTGCTCGTGACGCCAGCGCACGCCTCGTGGCTCAACCAGGCTGAGTTGCTGCTCCGCGCGTTCAGCGAGCGCTACCTGAAGCGCGGCAGCTGGAACAGCCGCCAGCAGCTCGTCGAGCACCTGGACGCGAGCTGGCGAGAGTACGACCAGCTCTACGCTCACCCGTTCAGGTGGTCCTGGACGCGGCAGAAAATGCACCGCTGGGTTGAGCGGCATGCCGCGTGATTATGTTAAAAAACTTATCGAACAGTCCACTAGCGCTCGCCGCGAACGTCGGTGGGCGCGCGAAAGTCGCGCGGGCGAAACATGTATCCTGCGGCGATGGGCCCGATCGCGAAGGCGCGCGCGAGGGCGTATCCGGCGGAGGCGAACATCCGCTCGAGGTGGCCGCGATCGTAGGCGAACGAGCGCAGGCCCTCGGCCGAGGTGAACAGCACGCCGCGATCGGTGACCGAGGTGTCGAGCGCGGCGTACCCGTTCTGCGCGCCCCCGTTGCTCGCGTAGAACTGCAGGACCGCAGCGTCCGTCGTATCGAGAAGCATGCTGCTCATGCGGCCTCGCCGGCGGATTCTACACCAGCGAGCGCCGCCAGTACGAGCGGGTGCAGACCCGCTGAAACCCCAGCTTCAGCACCGCGGGGTTCGAGTGCGCGCTGGCGGCGGCCGTCTGAAACGCGAAGCGAGCGCCCCGCGCGCGCGCGAACGCGAGGCCGTGGAGCATCAGGAACGCGTACAGCCCGAGCCGGCGGTAGGCCGGGAGCGTGCCGCCCTCGGCGTACAGGGCGCAGCCGTCGCAGAAGCCGACGACGCGCGACGAGGCCGGGACGCCGTCGACCAGCGCGAGGAAGCAGTGCACCTCGACGCCCGGGAGACACCGGTCGCGGAGGTTCTGCGCGAGCTTGCGCCGGACCGCGTCGGGCAGCTCGTTGGACGTGCCGTCGACGTCGACGAACGCGGGAAAGAGAGGGTCGTCCGGTCCGGCGAGCCGGACGGCCCGCACGCGCTCGACCGGGAGGCGGAGCGCGGCCTCGGGCGGGGAGCCGTCGGGCGCGGGGCCGCGCAGGTCGAGCAGGTGGCAATTCTCGGCTTCGCCCGGGATCTCGGCATACCCCGCCGCGGCGAGCTGGGCGCGCAGACCGGGAGCGCTCTCGGGATCGAGGTAGACGGCGGGGGGCAGGCCGCGCGCCGCGTAGAAAGCCTCGACGGCCGCGAGGACGTCGGGGCCCGAGCGCGACACGGCCTGGGCGCAGTTGTAGTAGCCCGCGTCGGCGTCGGCCATGTACGTGAGCTGGTAGTCGTCCGTGTCCACCAGCTCGTCATAGTACATCGCGGCCCAGACCGCGTTGTTGGCGCGGACGAGGCGGTGGATCGAGGCGCTCCGGGGCGAGGTGCCGGCGGCGCTCATGTCACGCCGGCGCGCCGTTCGGGGACGCCAACCGAGGTCCGGTGCCCTGCTGCGTTCATAGGAGATCCCTCGTCCAGGCGGTTACGAGCTGCGCATGTCTGGATCGCAATCCAGGAATCGGAAACGGCCCATCTCACGGCCAACACACGACTGACATGCATCCTTTATCCTGAAGAAAGGTGGAAGCGCAAGCAAAGCATGAGGCTGTCATCCGGAGCCGATCGCGCGGCAGGGCTTGACATTCCCAGTAGAAATCGCACCTTATCTCTTTGAGACTTTCACTCTTACTTGGTAGCATCACTACGCACACTTGTGTCTTGAGGCGGGCAACAATCCGCCCGAAGGAGAATACCTTGAGCTTACGCACTACCGCTCCCACAATGTGTGTCGCCTTGGCGCTTGTTCTCTTGGGCTGCGCTGGAGATGCCGACACGGGCGCTGGCGAGGGCTCGATGACGGACGGCGATCAGGTCATCGACCAGAAGCCATCATCGCTCGCGGCGCCGGGCTGCACGGTTCGCCTCACGCCGGCGAGCCTCGTCGCCAGCGTCGCGCAGGCCGAGAACCCGGCAGCGAACGTCGCGGATGGCAACCTGGCCACCCGCTGGTCGGGCCGCGGTAAGGGCGCCTACGTGACCGCAGACCTGGGCACGACGCAGAGCATCTGCGGCATCTCTCTGGGTTGGTACAACGGCGGAGTCGATGGACGCATCTATGACTACGCGCTCTCGACGTCCACGGACGGTCGCAATTTCTCGCCGCTCGTCTCGGGGAAGAGCCTGCCGAGCACGTCGCTCCAGCCGGCTGAATTCCAGCCCGTCAACGCGCGTTACGTCCGTCTCACGGTGAACGGGAACACCGTGAACGACTACGCCAGCGTGACGGAGCTTCAGATCGCCGGCAGCGCGGCCCCCGCCAGCCCCTTCGTACATCCTGGCATCCTGGTCAGCAAGGAAGGAGACCTGCCGCGACCTCGGGCATACCCAGATGGGCATGAGCTCGCTCGCGAACATGGCAGAGACCCTCCGCATCCAGGGCGACCCTCGCAGCGCCTACGGCGACGACCCGGAGCATGACGAGAACCGTCTGCGGGAGTCGCTCGAGTTGAACGCCGACTACGTGCTGCAGTACCTCGACAACACGCGCAATCGGGTCGGCGTGGAGGTCTCCCCCGCGGGCTGGATGCCGGCGCGGAGCTGGCCTTGCAGCAGCTTCTCCAAGAACGCCGGCGGCCACTCGGCGGTGATGGGCTGGGAGATCGGGTACAACGAGTTCCACAACCGGCGCGGCATCAGCATGCCGAAGACCGAGGCGCTCATCGCACGGGTGAGGGCGATGAGCAGCGCTTCCACGCGGTTCGGCAACCACATCGGCTGGGAGACGCTGACGCACGCGGGCGCGCCCTAGCACCTGGCCTGGTTCCACCGACCAGGCGTGCGGCCAGGGATCCTAAAAAAACCACGGAGGTCCTACCCGCTGTCACGTTGGCACCGGCAGCGCTGGAGCCGATGGGGGCGCCGGCAGCTCCTGCCACAGACGCGCACGTCAGCGCATCCCACCTACGACCCCGCGATCTCATCCCGGCGCGGGAGATGGCCCCTTCGGGACCTCGAGCCTGGCGGCGCGGCGACGGGCGCGTCGCTCTGATTCAGAACCAGCGCGCGAGCGCGTCGTCGAGCGACGTCGACGACGCGTCTGTCCACGCGATGCAGCCGTCGGGGCGAACGAGCATCGACGGGCCGCCTTGGGTGCGTGCAACTTGCACGCCTTGCGGGAGTGACCGCTCCAAAGGCGAGATGAAGAGGCCGCCTCCGTTCTCCATCAGCGTGTAGAGCCGCTCTTCGCTGCCGCCTTTGAGCGTGAGGAGCTGGTCCTTCGCGAGCGTGCCGACGAGCGGGTCGTCGTCACCGAGGTCGTAACGAATGCCGACGCCCGTGAGCATCTCGCCGAAGTAGCGATTGCCTGCGGGCAGCTTCATCAGGTCGCTCACGATGGCGCGGAGCGCGCTCGTCAGCGGGTCAGGACGCATGAGCGCGACTTGCGCGCGGGTGTTTTCGAGGACGCGCGCGGCGACGGGATGGCGCTCGGCGGTGTACGAGTCGAGGAGATGCTCGCGCCCCTTCACCGCCGCGGCGAGCTTCCAACCGAGGTTCGCGGCGTCGACGAGGCCGAGGTTCAGGCCCTGGCCGCCGAAGGGCGAGTGGACGTGCGCGGCGTCACCGGCGAGAAAGACGCGGCCCATCCGGTAGGTCGTCGCTTGCCGCGCGTTGTCGGTCCAGCGCGTCGCCATCGTCATCGACAGGATCTTGACGTCGGTGCCGCTCACGCGCTGGATCGCCGCCTCGACCTCGGCTCGCGTGATCGGCGCATCGCGGTGGGGCGGCGGCCCGTTGAACTCCGCCGTGAAGACGCGCCCCGGCGTCGGTCCGGACGCGACGAGGCCGCGCGGCGTCCGGTGCCAACCCGTCGGCAGCTTCTCGGGCGCATCGAGCTCGACGACAGCCTGATAGCCGGTGATGGTCGGATCCGTGCCGGGGAACTCGAAGCCGGCGAGCTTGCGGACGCGGCTCCGGCCGCCGTCGCAGCCGACGAGGTACTTCGCGCGCAGCGGGCCCGCGCTCGTCTGCACGGTCGCGCCGTCGTCGTCCCGCTCGAGACCTTCCACCGTGATGCCGCGACGGATGTCGATCCCGAGCTCCGTCGCGCGCGCGATCAGGATCTTCTCGAGCGCCTCTTGCGGCACGGGGCGCATGCGGCGCTCCGGGTCGCGCTGGAGGCCCTGGTCGATCAAGAACAGTCCAGAAAAATGGCCTCCCGGCTTCTTCACCGGTCCAGGTCCGAAGCGGGCCTTCAGCGCCGGCATCATCAGCGCCATGGCGGCGCGCTGCTCGTCGTCGAGCGCGCCCGCGAGCCCGCGTCGTTCCAGCGCCTCGGCCGCCACCGCGCCGACCGCGGCGGCCTTTATCGTGCGGTCGGGCTCCACGAGCCGCTCCAGGACGAGCGGCTTCACGCCCGCGACCGCGAGCTCGATCGAGAGGAAGAGCCCGACCGGACCAGCGCCTACGATGACCACGTCCTGAGCCATGACGCAAAACTTATACTCGGTAAATATTTGTGCAAGCATAATTTTTGTCTTAGTCTAAGATTCGATCCATGGGCGAGCTCCGCGAAAGGAAGAAGCGCGAGACCAGGCAGCGGATCTCCGACGTCGCGACGGAGCTGTTCTTCGCGCGCGGCTTCGACGCGGTGACGGTCGAAGAGATCGCCGCCGCCGCCGATGTCTCCAAGATGACGGTGTTCAACTACTTCGCGCGCAAGGAAGACCTCCTCTTCGATCGCGAGGACGAGGTGAAGCTGCTCCTGCGCGAGGCCATCGGCGAGAGGCCGCCAGGGCAGTCGCCGATCGACGCGCTCCGCGGCCTCGTCGACAGGCTGTGCGAGCAGAAACACCCGTTCGCGCGCGTCGATAGCCAGACGGTCGGCTGGTGGCGCGTCGTCGCGGCGAGCCCGTCGCTCAAGGCGCGCCTCCGCGAAATCGGGGACGAGGTGGTCGAGGGGCTCGCGATCGATCTCGCTGGTCCGAAGCCCGATGGCCTCGCGCGGCTCGTCGCCGGCATGGTCGTGCTGACGTGGCGCACGGCGTACGGCGAGGCGATCCGCGTGTTCGAGCGCGGAGGCTCGGCGAAGAGGGCGAACGCCGCGTTCATCGCGTTGATCGATCGCGGCTTTGCGGCCGCTCACGGCATGGCGGCGAGCTCGAGCTGGCAGACGACCGGATGACCCATCCCCATCCAGGGGTTCGCGCGTCATGCATCGTTGACCGGCGCGACCTGTCCCCGCTGCCATCGCGCCGGCGCTTTGCCCTCGCCGGAGGCGAGGCGCGCGGCCGGAGGCTCGGTGCCCAGGTGGGCTGCCTCCTCGGCCCCGGCGCGGCGGGCGCCGGGCGGCTCACGGCACCGCGTGGCCGTCGACCCGGAGCTGGAACAGGAAGTACGGCGGGATGCAGGCGCCCTCGCCCGAGCTCGTCCTGGCGCACACGTAGTCCTCGCGGCAGGGCGCCTCGCTCGAGCAGCGGCGCAGGCCCGCGGGCGCGACGTGGCGGCTCAAGCACTCGGTGAACGGTGTCCCGCCGGCGAGGCAGCGATTGAACGGATCGAGCACGGCGATGGCGCCGCAGACGCCCTCCGCCGGGAGCGCGCCGCAGCTGCCGGTGCACATGCCGCCCGGGAACCCGACAGGGCTCGTGTTGCACACCGCGGCGGGGGGGCACGCCCCGGGCTGCGCCGCCGCGGCGCGGTCACGGTGCGGGTCGGCGTGGGGGACGACGGCGCCGACCTGGCAGGGGTCGCCGACCTCCGGCGCCGCCGGCAGGCAGACGCCGACGGTCGTCCGGTCCTCTCGCGGCGCGTCGTACGCGGAGCACACGAGCCCCTCCGCGCACGTCCAGTCCGCGAAGCTCGGATCGCCCAGCCCGCAGCGGGCGCCGTACCCGGCGCGGGCGCCGTCGGCCCGCTCGGGATACGGCACGCCGTGGTCCGGCGCCGCGCCCCGGGCGACGGCCTCGACCACCGCCTGCCGGCGCGGGAGATCGCCCGCGAGGTGCGCCGACTCGGCGGCGGCGAGCGCGTCGAGGGCGCGGCCGGGAGGCTCCTGCCCGAGCAGGTGGAAGCCGGCGATCGATCCGCTCTGGTGGCACCCGGGGCAGGTCATCTGGTCGAGCCGCCGGAGCAGCCCCTCCGGCGAGCGGACGCGCGTGAGGCCGCCGAAATCGACGCCGCCGAAATCGCGGGGCTCGAACAGGACGCGGAACGGCCGGTTGGCGCGGCGCGCGAGCCCGTGGGGCGTGGCCGACAGCGCCTTCGTGGCGAGGAACTCGACGGGCAGGAGCGCGGTCCCCTCGTCGATGCGCGCGAGGTTCTCGGGGGCCGACAGCCAGGCGCGCAGCCGGTCGCGCTGCTTCGGGTCGCGGGCGATCCGGGCGACGTCGGGGGTGTTCTCGAGGGCGAGGGGCGCGTAGCGACCGGCGCGCGCGTCCCAGCGGAAGGCGCGGAGCACGTACTCCGCGTGCCCGCCGAGGTCCGGGCGCACGGTGGACGGCCAGCGGACGCTCTGCAGGTTCACCACGAGCCGCGCGAGGTTCGCGCGATCGACGGCCGGGGGAGCGAGCGGGCCGTCGGCCGAGGTGAGCCAGCGGGCGAGCGCCGGGCCGGAGAGCTCCGCCGCGCGCGACCAGGCCTGCGCGAGGCGGCGGCACGAGGGCGCGTCGCCGCCGGGGGCGAGGAGCTCGAACGCCGCGGTCATCGGGAGGCGCGAGGCGGCGGTCGCGCCGTCCGGGGTCTTCGCGGCGTAGGCCAGCCGGTACACGAGGCGGGTCTCGCCGCAGGCCGAGGCGTGGAACGGGCGGCGATCCATCCGGTTCACCACGCCGATGAGCTCGAAGCGGGCGCCCTCCGCGGAGAGCCACCGCTCGTCGAAGAGGCGGTGGGCGTGGCGCGCGACGCTCGTCCCGCTCCTCGGATCGGCGCGCTGGACCTGCCGCAGATCCTCCGCGAGCACGCCGGCGACCGACGCGAGCTCGGGGGTGCGGGACAACGCGGAGAGCGCGACCGGCGCGCGCGGCGCTCCGGTGAGCACCGCGCCGAAGTCGAGGCCCGCGGCCTCGAGCTCGGCGAGCGCCGCGCGATCCGTGATGAGCAGGAGAGGCCGCCCCGCCGGCGCGCTCTCCTGCCGCGCAACGCCGGGCGCCGGCTCGCCCGCGGCCGAGGTGGCGGAGGGAGGCGGCGGGGCGGACGGCTGCACCGCCGCGCCCGCGGCGTCCTGGCGCGGCGCGGAGGGGCGCTCGGACGCCCGCCACGAGCACCCGGCGATGCCGGCGCCGGCCGCCAGCGCGGCGAAGGCGAGGGCGTGGCGGAGGCGGCGGGCGCGCATGCGGTCAGGCTACACCGGCGCGCGCGACGGCGCGCAGCGCGGTTCGAGCAGCGGCGCACGGAAGCGTGGAGCGACGGGTCGTCGACGCGTTCCACCGGCTCGTGGGGTGACGGCACGATCTGGCCGACAGGGCGCCGATGTCATACGACCTAGCGATCGAACGGGCTCTTCGTCGACACAGCACGCCCCGGTCCGGATCTTGCCGGGGCCGCAGCCGGAGGCTTTGAAATGCGGAATTATTGGGGATTGCTGCTTGTGGCGAGCGGGCTTCTGGGGGGATGGGCCATGGGGTGCTTGCCCGGGGACGGCGGGTCGAGCTCCAGCGGGAGCAACGGGTCGAGCTCCGACGGGAGCGGCGGCTCGGACGGCTGCGGTTGCGTGGAGGACACGATCCGCTGGGGATACTTCGGTGGGTTCACCCCGAACGAGGAGACCAGCGCGCTCTCGCCGTGCCGTGACTTCTCGTTCGAGCGGCGCGCGATCCGGGGCGACACGCTGCTGATGACGTGCTCGCAGGAGCTCGAAGCCTGCGAGGAGGGGGTGAGCGCCGGCGACGTCGCGAATGCGCTCGGCCATCCCGATGTCGTCGCGGCGCTCGCGGCGGCGCCTGTGCTGTACGGGAGAGACGCGCGACCCGTGGACGGGAGCTTGTTCCGGATCCAGGTCGACGGCGCGGTCGTCGATGTCGGGTACGAATGCGGGGAAGCGCCGGCCTGCGTCCCGATTCCGGACGGGGTGGCCGCGCTGGCCGACGTGCTCCGGACGCTCACGCAAGAGCAGCTCGCGCGCCAGACGTGCGGGGCCGTCACGACGCCGTGAGCGCGGGGGGGCGCGCGACGTCGCGGCCCGCGCGTTCGCTGCGCTTCTCGACAGAGGATCCACCGCTCGTGCGGTCGCTCCTCGAGATCACGAATCCGGTGCATGGATCCTCACGGTAGGCGTGCGCCAGGTCGATGCCGCGACGCGGCCAGCGGATAGGAAACCGTAGGGTCTGTGTTCGTCGAAAGCGCGCGCATCTTCCGTTCGCATCTCGGGCATCGCAAAGCATCGAAACGTGCTTTCATGAGCACGGCCCACTCGACGTAGCGCGACGTAGCGAACAAGCCCCTGCCCCACCTGCGCATCGCGCCGGTTATGCAATGAGGCGGCGACGCTCGTCGATCGGATCTTGCCCAACGCGCCTGTCAGGCAGTGGGTCGTGTCGCTTCCGCTCGAACTGCGTGCGCTTGCGGCAAACAACAAAAATCCGACGTCCTCGCGGAGTATGGAACGCATCTTCGCGGAGAAAATCGCCCGCGTGACCACGCGGCTCGCGAGCATCGCCGGCGCAAGGACGGGCTCGGTCGGGTCCCCTCATAGATTCGGATGCGCGAAAGACGGCTCGCCCGGCGCCATTTCCGCGAGGCTTGACACAGGCAAAATTTCTATGTTTTCGTGTCCGCGCCACGGCTAAAGAAAATCAAAATGGAAGGGCTCACGAGTATGTCGATCGTTATGAACACGAAGAACGGCGTTCGGGTGGGGCTTGGAGCATTGGCGCTCATCGGCAGCTTGCTCGGCAGCGCGCACGACGCGAAGGCGGCCACCGTCACCATCAGTGACGATCTGGAGTCGGGCGGCTGGGGATTTTGGGCCAGCAATTCTGCTCAAGGCGGAGGATTCTTAACCAGCTGGAGCTCGGCCCGTTCGCCATCGACGATAGCCTATTTGTACTATTCGCCCTCGGCCGGCTCGTCCGATTGGCTGCAATTTTACAAGGCGTTTACGACGACAGTGACCCCGACGTCGTGCTCGGCCAGCGTCTGGCTGCGGGGCAACGGCTTTGCCAATCATGGTTCGGTCGAGATGATCGACACTGCAACCTGGACCTATATCGGTTCGACGCCGTACTCGGGCGTGGGCACTGCGGCTTGGGTCAAGTACACGGTCAACAATACGTACGCGTGCACCAAGAACATCACGGTGCGCGTCACGATGGGGACGAGCCCGGGAGCGTGGGAGCAGGTCTACGTGGACGATGCTTCGATTAGCTGGAACTTCTGAGCGCCGCTCGAGGCACGCCCGGAAGCGTGCCTCGTCCGATCGCGCAATTCCGGCTATTTAGATAGTAGATAGACCGGCTCACCGAGCTCGCCATCGGGGGTCGCTCGCAGGGCCAGCGGGCGCCGCTGCGCCCGCGAGCGTCTGGACGACGGCATTCGAGGCGGGCTGCATCTGCCCGTGCCCGGGGTCGGCCTGCTCGCCGGGTTGCGCCTCGATCCAGCGGCGGAACAGGCCGGCCTCGCCCGGAGGGAAGAAGGCCGTGGGCGGCACCTCGGCGTGGTAGCGCCGGAACGCGGCGCTGAACTCCGCAGGATCGCGGTCGAACCACGCCTCGGCCTCGGGCGATCCACGCAGGAGCCGCTCGAAGCGGAGCCGCGCCACGAGCAGCGCCGACATCCGCACGCCGTCCTCGTCCGCGGCGATCAGCGCCCGCCGGAGCGCGGGCGGGAGCGCCGGATCTCCGGCCGCGGCGCGGAGCGCGGCCACGGGGTCCTCGGCGGTCATCGCGCGGGCCACGAGCGCTTCGTAACGCGCGTGCGCCTGCGCCCCGGTCAGCCGCGCCGCCGCGCGCTCCCCTGCCCTCCCGCCGCCCGCGCGCCCCGTCACCTGCGCCTCCCGCGCCGGCCGAGCACGCGCCGCGCGCGGCGCAGCTCCTCCCGCACGGCGGCCGCGTCGGCCGCGCCGTGCACCGTGCCCTCCATGCGCTCCAGCGTCACCCCGCGCAGGTTCGGGCACCGCGGCGCGACCTCTTCCAGGAGGCGCCACACCGGCTCCGGCACCGCGTCGTCGTGGCCGTCGAGCCGCATCACCCGGCCGGAAGGCAGCCAGCCCGGATCGCTCGGGCCGCCGCCGGACAGGTGGATCTCGATCACCCGCGCAAGATCGAGCCGGGCCACATACTCCGCCGGATCGAAGCCGAAGTTCTGCGCCATGGTGAAGACGTTGTGCAGATCGAGCAGCAGGTGCGTCCGCGGCGCTCTCAGGATGCGCCCGAGGAAGCGCGGCTCCTCCAGCGGATCGCCGAGCACGAAGTAGCTGACGCTGTTCTCGACGCCGACGTCCTCCACGACGGCCTGCATCTCCCGGAGCGCGCGGCGGGCGACGGCCGCGCTGTGCGCGCTCATCGGCAGCGGGAGCGGCAGCCCGGCCGAGAGCCCGGCCGGCGCGCTGACCCCGAGGTGATCGGTGTACCAGCGGAAGCGGAAGATCGCGTGATCGCGCCGGAGGGCCGCGCGCCACCGGGCGCGCCGGCCCGCGTCCGCGGCCGAGCCGCCGCCGATCGAGAAGCCCACGCCGTGCGCGACGAACGGCCGATCCGACCGGCGCGCGAGCTCGGCGAAGCGGCGGTGAAAGCCGTTCTCCTGGAGATCGGCCCCGGCCTCGTCCGGCGCGCGCCAGAGCGTCTCGGGCGCCACCTCGTAGTAGTCGGCGTCGCGCAGGATCGCCTCGCCGAGCAGATCGAGGAACGCCGCGTCGGGCTGGAGCGTGAGGCCGACCGGGATCAACGCGGGGGTGCCCCTCGCCCCTCGACCGCGAAGAAGTAGAGGAAGCGCCTGGACTTGGAGGGCACATGCCCCATGCCGCAAGCCATCATCCCGGTCTCGTCGACCCCCTCGACCTCGGTCCCGCATCCGCTGGCGATCGCCCAGCGCGCGCCCGCCGGCGGCGCCTTCACGAGCCGCGCCCGCACGCTCGCGGCCCGGGCCTCGAGGTTGTCCGCGCCGGCGCCGAGGCCCTTGCGGAGCAGCGCGCCGAGCGCGCCGATCCGCTTCGCCGCGATCGCGTCGTCGCGCTTCAGCAGCTCTTCCCGGTTCTCGGTCATGAGGCGCATCCGGTCGTAGATCGGGAGCGCGACGTCGAGCTGCGTCGCGGCGACGGGCACCTTGTCGGTCCTGACCACCACGAGGAGCGGCTCCCCGTCGCCGGCGCTCGGCACGAGCTTCTTCAGATCGGCCATGGTCGCGCAGACGACCTCGACGCCGGCGAGCGGGGCGATATCCCTGTCCGCGCCGAAGTTGAGCAGCTCGCCGAACGCGTGGCCGCGCTCCCACTTGGCGCCGTCGTCGGCGGGGATGACGAAGACGAGCAGCGCTCGTTTCGCCTGCCGGGCGCGGCGGAACGCCGCCGAGACCTGGACCAGCGACCCCGCGGCGGCCGCCGGCTTGCCCGTCTCGTCGCACGCGGCGCCGTCGCCGAACGCCTCGCGGAGGAACGCAGGCCACGCGGTGGCCGCGAGCCCAGCTGCAGTCGCTCCCAGCAAATGCCTGCGCTTCATGGTCACTCCTCGCCGGCGACCGCGCCGGCATCGTCGATCAACTCGCTCTCGGGCTCGGCGCGCCGCGAGGGCTCGGGCGCGAGCGGCGCGAACTCCGCCCAGTCCGGGTGGAGCAGCCTCTCCCGATCCCGGCCCAGCACGATCGGCGCCGCCCCGCGGGATCGCAGCGTCACGCGATCGCCCGCGGCCGCGTACTCGCCGGTCGCGATCACCGCGCCGGTGCAGCCGTCCTCGATCGTGAAGCCGCCGGAGGCGTCCAGGAGGAGCGTCCGCAGCCCCGCGGCGTAGAGGCCGACCAGCTCCGCCTCCGCGCTGCCAGGCTCCTGCGCGCCGGCCGCGCTGCCGGCGGCGGCCGCGGCCGGCGCGGCGAGCGCGTCGAGGGCCTCCTGCGAGGCCGAGGGCGTGAAGGAGGCACGATCGCGCGGCGTGTCGGGCAGGGCCTCGATCACGCCCGCGGGCGGCTCGAGGAAGGAGCCGCGATCGAGCAGGTCCGGCGCGGCGAGCGTCCACAGGCCGTCGCGCCGCGCGGTGATCTCCCCATCGACGAGGGCCGCGAGCGCCGCCGCGGCCGCTTCGCTGGCGCGCACGGTCAGGCGGTCGTCGCGCGCCTCGTCGCCCACCGCGAGCCAGCGCACCTCGCCGCCTCCGCCGCGCACGTGCGCGAGCATGCCCCCGCGCAGCTCGAGCACCTCCGCGCCCCCCGGGCCGCGCAGCAGGGCCGGCTCCGCGGCGTCGAGGGCGACCGGCAGGACCGGCGCGCCGCGCCAGCCGTCGCTCTCCACGGTCCAGCGAGCGCGCGCCGCGGGATCGAGCAGCACGTACGCGGTGCCGTCCGGGGCGTCGATCGGCCGGGCACACCCGGCGGAGAGCGGCGCCGGGCCAAGAAGGGGCAGCACAAGGAAGAGACCACGACGTCCGGGCATCGGGCGGAACCTCCGGCGAGCTGAGACGCGCCACGGCATCGAAAGTTCCATCGCCCCACCAGGGCCGCGTCCCCCGGGGCGACGACCTCGCCGGGGTCGCCTCGGCCGCGGAAGGGGGAACGGCCGACCGGCGGGGCCAACGTCGCTCCGACCGCCGGAGGGCGGCTCCGCCCCTGGGTCGCTCGGGCATCGGCCCCGCGGCGGCGCTCTGCGGTGCTCTTCGATGGATGTCAGCCGCGGCTCGTGCCTCGCATAAACCCCCATCGACGAACGGTGAGGCGCCCGGGCGGCACGAGCTGACCGAGAGGCTGACCGAGCCGCGCGTCGCACGAGAGCGATACGGAGCAAGGAACAGACATCATGAAGACCATTCACAGCATCGCACTTCTGGGGACCATCTTCAGCGTTTCCGCCGTCGCCGACGCGGCGGTCCAGAACCATCACGGCGGGGTTTGCCGCGCCCAGGCCCCGGAGCACGCCAATCGGGTGTACTATCCGGCCATGGGCATCGAGGCGCTGCAAAGCGTCAACGTGGCCTGCCCGCTCGTCACCACCGGCGAGCAGATCAATGAGGTCGAAGTCAACGTCAGGGACACCACCCGGCCGGCCACCCTCTGCTCCGTGACGGCCACCAACTGGAATGGGACCGAGGTCGGCAACCTCAACTTCAGCATCGCGCCCGGAGCGCAATGGAAGTCGGTGACGGTGCCCGACTCGATGAAGGGGCCGTTCGTATCATACCTGGTCACCTGCTCGCTCCCGAAGAATCAGATCCTCACGAGCATCAACGTCAGCCTCCCGTGAGCGTCGGGGGTGCGGTCCCCGCGCACGCGCCCCGGAGGGGCCGGCCGCGCCCCGGTCGGCCGGCCCCTCGCGCGACCGCGAGCCGATGGCGTCGCCACCGGCCGACACGCGCGTCTCCGTACGCGCCGTGCGGCGGCGCACCGCCCCCACGCAGACGCGCGGGCGCCGGGCCGCCGGAGGCGCCGCTGGACCGGACGGGGCCCTTCACGTCCACGCCCGGCATCGGTATAACGATGAGGCCATGAGCGCCGATTCGTCAGGCCTGAAGCGGCCCAGGTACCCGATGCCGGATTTCGTCAAGAATGCGCTGGACGAGCGTGGCTTGATGGATGCTTACCGGCAGCGCCCCGCCTACCAGCAGAACGACTACATCGGGTGGATCGACAAGGCGAAGCGCCAGGAGACCAAGGAAAAGCGGCTTCTTCAGATGCTGGATGAGCTCGAGGCGGGCGGCGTTTACATGAACATGAAACACCCAGCCTCGGAAAAGGGGTGAGATGCTGGCCTACGTGTTCTGGCACTGGAGACAGCCACAGGCCGCCGCGAAGGACTACGAGGGCCGGCAGCGCGCCTTTCATGCGGCGCTCGCCGCAGCGCCGTCGCCAGGCTTTGTCCGGTCGTTCAGCGTCGGGCTCTCCGGGGCTCCCTGGGCGGCCGGCGGCGGCGACGTCTACGAGGACTGGTACCTCGTGCAAGATTTCGGTGCGCTCGGCGCATTGAACGAGGCCGCGGTCTCGGCCAGCCGCTCGGCGCCGCACGACGCCGCCGCCGCCGTGGCCAGCGGCGGGGCCGGGGGACTGTACCGCCTGCGGGGCGGAGCAGCGCTGCGCGCGCCCGGCTACGCCCACTGGTTCGGCAAGCCCGACGGCATGTCCTACGGTGAGCTCTTCGCCCAGCTCGCGCCGGTCCTGGACCAGGCGGGCGCCGGTCTGTGGATGCGCCAGATGGTGCTCGGGCCTGGCCGGGAGTTCTGCGTGCACGCGGGGGCCCCCGTGTCGCTGCCCGCTCCGTTCGATGCGCTCGTCCTCCCGCTCCGGCCGGCGTGGCCGGCGCTCGACGACGAGGACACCGCGCCGGCGCGCTGAGGCGCGCGCCCTCGCGACGCCTCTCCGTTGCTCCGGACGCGACCCACGACCCCTGGCAACATCGTGGCATCGCTCGGCACCATGCTCGTGCTGGCCATGGTCCCGGGCCCCGGCGACATCGCGGTGGTCGCGAGGTCCGTCGCCTCCGGATTCACGAGCGCGCTCTTCATGATCGTCGGGATCGTCGCCACGTGCTGCTCCGCGGATAGCGCAGGTCTGGCCATGCAGGCCGGTGTCGCGCGACGCACCACAGACGCGCCGACGCGGTGTCCCGCCGATTTGCCACCTCAGCCTGTACGCTGAGCTCTTGCTGCGGTATAGACTCGATATTTCGCCGGAGCGCGCCGTCACGCTTTGTAGCGCACGACACATCGAGCGCTGGTGAATCGTGGAACGAGGACCTGACATCGGTCCGCTGAGGGAGAACGAATGAACGGAGAGGTGGTTCATGGTGACGCGTCCACCTCCGACCTCGCCGCGGCGCGCCAGCAGATAGGCGCGCTGGAGAGCGCGCTGGCCGAGGCGCAGGCCGCGCTGGCAGCGGCGCGGGCGGCGCTGGACGAGGCGCGGGCGGGGTACCAGGGCCTGGTCGAGGTGCTGAACCAGTCGCCGGCATCCACCGCCATGTGGCAGGGCGACGACTTCACGTATACCTTCGTGAACCCGGCCTACTGCGCGGCCCTGCCGGGCCGCGAGTTCCTGGGCAGGCCGCTTGTCGAGGTCGCGCCGGAGGCCAAGGAGCAGGGGCTCCTCGACCTCTTCAACCATGTCTATCGCACGGGCAATCCCTTCATCGCCAGCGAGCTCCCGGTGGCGGTCCGCGACCCCACGACCGGCCGCGACGAGCAACGTTGGTTCAACGTCGTGTACGCGCCTGTTCGCGACGGGGCGGGCGCGATCGTCGGGGTGTGCCATTTCAGCGTCGAGCTGACCGAGCAGGTGCGGGCGCGTCAGGCCGCCGAGGCCAGGGCCGCGGAGCTGCGGCGGAGCGCCGAGCTCATCGCGGCGCAGCAGGAGACGATCCGCGCCCTCGGCACGCCGCTCCTGCCCCTCGCGCCCGGCGTGCTCGCCATGCCCCTCGTCGGGCCCATCGACACCCGGCGCTCCGAGCAGATCATGGAAGGGCTGCTCCACGGGGTCGCGAAGGAAGGCGCCTCCACGGTGATCCTGGACGTGACCGGCGTGGAGACGATCGACACGCAGGCGGCGAACGCGATGATCCGCGCCGCGCAGTCCGTGCGACTGCTCGGGGCCCGCGTGCTGATCACCGGGATTCAGCCGGCCATGGCCCAAGTCCTCGTGCAGCTCGGCATCGATCTGCGCGGCATCGCCACCTTCAGCACCCTGCGCTCCGGCATCGCGGCGGCCCTGGGCGCGAGGTAGCATCGCGACGCACAACCGTTCGATCTCGTTGGTTATTTTGCGTCCATCCCGCGGCGCCCGCGCGCCGGCAACCGTGGAGTCGTCGCGGCGCCGCGCCCGCCGGCGGGCGGGCCGGACGGCGTCCGCGTTCCGTGTACAATGCGCGCCATGAACCGCTTCCTCATGCTGAGCCTGCTGACTCTGGTTGTCGCGTGTGCCCCCGAGCCTCGAGAATTCACGCCGGATGGCTCCTCTGCCACGAGCGCGGGGACCTCCGGCGGGGGTGGGAGCGGCGGGGTCGACCTGCCCGGCTGCGACGAGGGTGAGGTCTCCTGCTCCGGTCTCTGCGTGGATTTGCGCTCCGATCCGGAGCACTGCGGCGCTTGCGACCATTACTGCCTCGGAGAGGCGTGCGCGCAGGGGCGCTGCGAGCCGCTCCTCCTGGCGTCGGGCGGAACCGAGCCGGTGGACATCGCGGTCGACGACACCAACGCTTACTGGGCCGATGCCGTCGCTCGCACGGTGATGATGGTGCCGGCCGGCGGCGGCAATGCCTCCGTCTTCGTCTCGGGGGATCCCCCCTTCTCTCCCCGGAGCGTCGCGGTCCACGGCGGTACGGTCTACTTCTCGGACTCCGGCACAGAGATCATCATGAAGTCGTCGATCGAGGGCGATCTCGAGATCCTCGCCGATGGGCAGACGTACCCCATGGGCATCGCGGCCGACGCCGCGAACGTCTACTGGACGAGCGCCGACCAGGGCACCGTCATGAAGGTGTCGGTCCAGGGCGGCGACGCCGTCGCGCTCGCGACAGCGCAGGAGTCGCCCCTCGGCGTCGCGGTGGACGCGACCCACGTCTACTGGGTGAACGAAGGGGGCACCGTGATGAAGGTGCCGATCGAGGGCGGCGACGTCGTCACGCTGGCAGAAGGGCAGACGAAGCCCAAGGACATCGCCGTGGACGCCGCCTTCGTCTACTGGACCAACGACGGAGGCACCGTCATGAAGGCCACGCTCGATGGTGGCGGCCCCTTCGCGCTCGCGGACGGGCAGCGCAACCCGCGGAAGCTCGCGATCGACGCCGAGAGCGTCTACTGGACGAACGATGACGGGACCGTGAAGAAGGTGCCTGTCGGAGGCGGCGACATCACGACGCTCGCGACAGGGCAAGATCATCCGCTCGGCATCGCGGTGGACGCCACGAGCGTCTACTGGACGAACAGCGCCGCCGGCACGGTGATGAAGCTCCCGAAATGAGCCCTCGCGGGCCGTCAGGCGCCTGCTCTTGCCGAGGCCGCTTGCCATGCGGGCCGTTCGGGCGCGACGATCCGGGTCTCCATGAAGCGAGCCGCCCTCCTGCTGCCGATCGCCCTCGTCGCCGCGTGCGCCGGCGCTCCGGCTCCCCAGCACGGCCCCGTCGCGCCGCTGCCTCCGGCGCCGCCCCCGGCGCGCGCCGCGCCCGCCCTCGCGGCGGCGCAGCCCGCGACCGCGCCGGAGGGGCTCTCCTCCGTGCTGCGGATCGCCGACCCGCAGCGGACCTGGAGCCACCTCACGCGGTTTCTGGCGAGCACGCCGCTCGGCCCGCTCCTGTGGAGCGCGGGCACGATGAGGCCCGAGATGCTGCTCGAGCACGCGCTGGGTCCCGCGCTCGCCGAGGTGGTCGATCTGGACAGGCCGATCGACGTCGCCTGGTTCGGCATCACGGAGACGGAGTCGCGCGTCGTGGTCTCCCTGCCGGTCGCGGAGCAGGAGGTGCCGCGGCTGCACGAGCGCTTCGTGCTCAAGGAGCACCGGGGCATGCTGCGCGTCGAGCGCGCGCGCGACGCCGACCCCGACGAGGAGACGCCGCCCCACCTCTGCGCCTTCGAGCCCGGCGCGCGCAGGGGCAGCGCGCGCCTGCTCTGCGCCCAGGACGCGAAGGACATCGACGCGGCCGCGCGTTACCTCGTGGAGGTCGTCGGCCCGCAGCCGGTCGACGCCGACGCGCGGATCGAGGTGCTGGAGTGGGCGATCCGCGAGGTGATGAAGAGCGAGGACGGCGCCGATGACGACGGCCACACGGGGGCGCTGGGCCGGGAGCTCGGCGACGCGCTCATGCGCGACCTCGAGAGCATGAGCATGGACCTCCGGTGGGGCCACGCGGAGGTCGACGTCGGCGTCAGCCTGCGCTTCGCGAGCCGGCGCTCGCCGCTCACGCTGGCCCTCGCGCCGGCCGTGGCGCCGGACGCCGCCCCCCCGCCGGCCTTCCTGCGCCTGCCGAGCGACACGGCCGTCGCGTTCTACACCCAGGGCGCGTCGCGCGCGGAGCTCACCCCGCTGCGCGAGGCCCTCTTCCGGGCGGTGCGCGACGACTCGGTGGACGACGGCTACGACGCGGCGGTGCTCGATCGGCTGCTCCAGCGCTTCGACACGATGGTGCTCACGGGAGGCTCCTTGGTGATGGGCGCGGGCGGAGATCGCGCGGCGGCGGAGCGGGCGCTCGCGGCTTACCGGAGCGGCAAGGGCGCGGCGCGCTCGCAGAAGGCCGCGCGCCGCGCGCTGCACCCGTGGATCCTGGTCGCGGTCGAGGAGCCGGCCCAGACCTGGATCCCGGGGGTGAAGGAGCTGCTGCTGCTCAGCGAGGAGCTGGACAAGCTCAAGGCGAGCGCGAAGGCAGCGGGGGGCGCAGGCGCGCCGGGCGCCGCGGGCGCGCCGGAGGCCCGCGCGAGCAAGGACGAGGACAACGAGCGCACCACGTCCGTGATCGTCCGAGCGCCCGCCACGCTGCCCGCGGGGACGCTGCACGTCGAGCTGCGCTCTACGCCGCTCACGAAGGGCGCCCCGCCCGCGAACGCCCCGCGCACGACGCACCTCTACGTCGTGCCCGCCGGCCAGCGGACGTGGTTCGGGATCGGCGATGAGGACGCCGCCGTGGTGGCCCGGCTGCGCGCCGCGACCGACCCGGGGCGCGACGAGCGCACGCTCGGCGCGGCGCCGGGCCTGGAGGCGCTGCGACAGCCCGGGGCGCTGGCCGGCGGGCTCTTCTCGCTGGCGGGCCTCACGTTGCTGGGGGCGACCGGCGACACGAAGGAGGCGCTGGATGAAGCCGCCGAGCAGCTCGCCGGGCTCGCGACGCTGCCGGCGCGCGGCGAGGTCGCGATCCCGGTCGCGGTCACCTCCGAGGTGCTCGGCTCCGGCGCGGCCCGCGTCACCGCCCGCGTGCGGCTGCCCATGACCGCGATCCAGGACGCGATCGCGCTCGGCTCGCGCTGACGCCAGGCCGCCTCGGGCGAAGCCCGCGCAGCGCTCGCCGCGGGCTCACATCGACACGTTGATCGTCGGCGTCTGGTCGGTCGTCCAGCCGTCGGGGCTTGGGAAGTAGGTCGTCTCCTCGTCGCCGCCCCGGGTCGTGTGGATCTGGTACCGGCGATTCGCTCCGCAGTTGAAGAGCGCCCCATAGACGATCGATTTCGTCTCACCGGGGTCGACCTGCTCGGACGAGCTCTTCGCGAGCTTGTCCCACGTGCCGCCTCTCGCCTTCACCTTGCTCTCGTCCCAGTCGACCGCGAACGGCTGGCTGCCGGAGTTGTGCACGCGCACCGTGATCTGGCACCCGGCCACGGCGTCTTTCGGCACGCTCGCGGCGACCGCGGCGGCGATGGGCAACACGGCGGCGGCGGCGATCAAGGTCCGGCGGATGAGCACACGTCGATCGAGCTTCATGGTGAGTCCTCCTCTGGTTGCGGCCGTCGATTCACCGCGACGGCGCGCTCGCGGGGGCAGGCTCAGCAACCGGCAGGCCAGGCGAGAGATCGCGCCGATCCCCGGAGATCGAGCCGTCTCGCGGCCGCGCGCCGCCTGCCGCGGAGGCGCCGAGACGCCCGCGCTCCGCACGGCCGGCTCGCCGATGCGCCCTCTCCGCGGATCTCTGCGGGTGACACACTGTCACAGGGGTGTCCGGTGACACCCTGTGACAGGAGACGCTACGCCCGCTTCGGCGGGATCGGGTACATCGCGGCGAGGTCGTCGTTCCGCCGGAACCCGAGCGCCTCCCGGTGCACGCGCAGCTCCCAGAGCGCCTGCGCGGCCACCTCCCGCTGCCGGTTGTAGGCCGCGATCATCGCCGCCCGCTCCCGCGCGTCGGCGCCCTGGCCGCGGGCGAGCTCATCGAGCGCCTTGCCCTGCAGCTCGAGCTCGAGCAGCGCGACGTTGATCTTGTCCTCGGACCTCCCGAGCGCCGAGGCCATCTCCCTGAGGATCTCGCCGGCGAGATCCGACGGGGCGGCCGCGGGCAGGCGCTGCCGGAGGCGGTCGAGGTACGGGCTCTTGTGCCCCTGGTCCTTGAGCTGATCGACGAGCTTCTTCCACGCGGGCTCGGACATGCCCCTTCAGCGTAGCAGCGCCCCGGGATCGCACCGCCTCGCCGCGGGCGCGCGGCGCCGCCGGGGCCGGCCGAGCTCGCCCGCGCCGTCGGCCGCGCGCGGCCCGGCGCGCCGCGCGGTCAGCCCCACCCCTCCAGCACGACCTTCCCCACGGTCTGCCCCGACTCCAGGCGCGCGTGCGCGGCGCGCAGGTTCGCCGCGTCGATCCGGCCGAGGTGCTCGCGGCGCGTCGAGCGGAGGCGCCCCGCGTCCACCCACGCCGCCACGCGCGTGAGGATCTCCCGCTGCGCGACCATGTCCGGGGTGCCGTGGAGCGACCGCGTGAACATCAGCTCCCACGAGAAGCTCGCGCTCTTCGACATCAAGCGCCGCCGCGTCGGCGAACCCGAGCGTCCGCGGCATCGGCCCGGCGATGCGCTCGTCGACGAGGTGCACCTCGGCGTTGCTGCCGGGCCGCGCGATGCTCCCCGCGTAGTACACGCGGTCCCCCGGGCGGAAGGCGGTGACCTCCGCGCCGACCGCCTCGACGACGCCGGCGGCGTCCCAACCGAGCACGCGCGGCGCGTCCTCGACCCGGGGCTTCGGCGAGCGGACCTTCACGTCGACCGGGTTCACGGCGACCGCGCGCACCCGCACGCGCAGGTCGCGCGGCCCCGGCTCCGGCTCCGGAAGCTCGACGTCGAGCAGGCTCTCGGGGTGATCGATCGGGAGGTAACGGTGGAGTCCTACGGCGCGCATGGCTTCTCCTCGCGGGGACCGGCAGAGGTCCCCGTCACGCATCGCAAGGTGCACCCGGCGGCCGCAGCGCACAATCGGCCCGCGGAGACGAAGATCTGTGAATGCAGTTCATCAATGACGCCGACGCGACGGCCGAGCTCACCCCGCGGCCGTCGCCGCGCCGTCGGCGGCCGTCAGCGCGCCCGGAGCGCCTCGTCGAGATCGGTCCAGAGGTCGTCGAGCGACTCGAGGCCGATCGAGAGCCGGAGCAGGTTCGGGGGCGCCAGCGTCCGCGGGCCCTCCACGGTCGCCCGGTGCTCGATCAGGCTCTCGACGCCGCCGAGGGAGGTCGCGCGGAGAAAGACCTTCACGCGGCCGGCGACGCGGAGCGCGTCCTCGGCGCCGCCGCGCACGAGGATGGAGAGCATCGACCCGAACCCGCCCTGCATCTGCCGCGCTGCCGCCGCGTGACCGGGGTGGGACTCGAGCCCCGGGTACAGCACCCGCTCGACGCCGGCGTGGGCCGCGAGGCGGCGGGCGAGCTCCAAGGCGGTGGCGCTCGCCCGGCCGACGCGCACGAAGAGCGTCCGCATGCCCCGCAGGAGGAGCCACGCCTCGAACGGGCCGGGGACCGCGCCCTGCACGTGGCGGAGGTGGCGGATGCGCTGCCACGCCTCGTCGTCGCGCGCGGCCACGAGCGCGCCCGCGAGGACGTCGCTGTGGCCGTTGAGCGCCTTGGTGGCGGCGTGCATCACGAGGTCGGCGCCAAGGTCGAGCGGCTGCGTGTGGACGGGCGTGGCGACGGTCGAGTCGACGGCGAGCCGCGCGCCGCGCGCGCGGGCGATCTCGGCCGCGGCCGCGATGTCGACGACGTCCCAGGTGGGGTTCGCGGGCGTCTCGATCCAGACGAGGGAGGTCGGGCCGCGCTGGACGGCCGCGCGGAGCGCGTCGAGGTCGGTCGCGTCGACGAGCTCGAGATCGACGTTCCACGTCGCGCACCACTCGGTCATCCAGAGGCGGAGGCCGTGGTACATCGCGCGCGAGGCGACGAGGCGCGCGCCGGGCCGCACGAGCGCCTGCACGGCCGTGGTCGCGGCGGCCATACCCGACGCGAACAGGCGCGCGTCGGCGCCGCGCTCGAGGGCGGCGAGCAGCGCCTCGGGCGCGCGGTACGTCGGGTTGTCGTCGCGCGTGTACTCGTGGGCGGCGGGCAGGCGATAGCCCTCGTCGCGCGCGTACGTCGTGCTCGCGTGGAGCGGCGGCACGACCGCGCCGGTGGCGTCGTCGATGAAGTGGCGCGCCTGCGCGGCGAGCGTCTCGGGAGAGGTCATGGGGCCGAGGATAGCGCGGGCGCCGGCGCTCGCGCCCGCGCCGGTCGATGGCCTCGCGGCGCATCGACGCGGCGGGCCATGGACTGCGAGGCGATCCGACTCAGTCCACGCGCACGACCGCGACCTGCGCGACCTTCCCGGGAGGCTCGACGTCCACCGTGAGGAAGTGTCGCCCGATGCCGTCGAGCCGCTCGGGGATCGCGCCGCCGCCGCCCGAGATGTACGCCGGGATCCCCGCGTTCTCGAACGCATAGAACGAGTGGATGTGGCCGTAGAACGTGAGATCCACGCGCCCGTCCGCGAGCATCGTGAGCAGCTTGTTCGCCTCGGCGCGGCTCGCGAACGCGCCGTTGCGCGAGCCCACCGGGTCGAGGGGCGCGAGGTGCATCGTGACCACGTGCAAGCGCTCCCGCCCCTCGGCGAGCCAGCCGTCGAGCCACCCGTACGCGAGCGGATCGATCGTCGCGCTCGCCGAGTCGAGCATCGTGAACTGCACGCCCCGGAACGCGAAGCTGAAGTTCCCCCGGCCGAACCACTCGTGATACAGGTCGTCCCGCGTGCCGAGCTCGTGGTTGCCGAGCGTCGCATAGCACGGGAAACGCAGCGTCTTCATCTCGCGCTGGAACCGCTCGAGCTGCTCGGGCGAGCCGCGCGAGGTGAGATCGCCGCTGATGAGCGCGAAGCGGACCCCCTCCGCCTCGTTCATCTTCGCGTAGATGTCCTGAACGCTGTCGATCTTCTCCTGGACGTCGGCGAACACCGCGAACCGCCACGGCTCGAGCCGCGCCTCGTCCGGCGGGCGCAGCGAGAGCGCCGCCTCGGCGCCGGGCGGCAGGGAGAGGCGGAAGGTACGCTGGGTCGGATGCGGCGCCTCGACGAGCTCCACGGGCACGCGCTCGTCGCCGACGCGGGCCGAGAGCTCGGCGTCGGCGAGCATGTTCTCGATCGTGATCGTCCACGGCCCGCCCGCCTCGTCGGTAAGGCGCACCGAGAGCGCGGGCGCGCTCGCCCAGAGCGAGAGCGCGCCCGGCTCGAGGCGGCGGATCGCCGCGAGCCCCTCGTCCACGGCGACGCGCGCCTGGCCCCGCGAGGCCTTCCCCACCTCCAGGTCGCGGCGCGCGCGGCCCTCGGCGACGTCGAGGCAAGAGAGGGTGAGCGGCGCGGTGAGGGCGAGCAGCGCGAGGAGAGCGTGTCTCGGGATCATGGCGAGTCTCCAGGGCGGAAGAGCAGCGACAGGCGCCCGACGTACGCGGAGCCGGCCTCCACGTCGGCGAGCAGGCCCCAGCGCGGCGAGGCGTAGAGCCGGCCCTCGAGGCCGAGGTGGCCCGGGACGCCGCTGCCGAGGCCGGGGATCTTCGCGCCGCCGGCATACCCGTCGTGCCGGTGGTCGTAAACCACCTTGGCCTCGCCGCGCGGATATCCGGCGTGCCCGAGGTACATGCCGAAGGCGAAATGGGGAATCAAGAGCTCGTTCCCCTCGAGCGGGCGGCGGCCGTAGCGGTAGCCCTCGACCGCGATCCCCCACCCCATCTCCGCGAACGAGCCCCGGAGCGTGCGCCCGATGTGGGCGAGGTCGAGCCGGCCCTGGAGGGTGACCTCGCCGGTGGTGATCGAGAAGTCGTCGGAGGTGTAGCGATGATGGGTGATCGCGCCCTCGAGCTCGAGGAACGAGCCGTCGGCCGCGCGCGGGCTTTCCGGCGTGCGGGGGCCGAGGAAGCGGTACGCGGCCTCGGCGCGGAGGCGGGCGTTGTCGTCGTTCAGGGAAAACCAGCCTGAGCCCGAGAGGCGGAGCGAGCTCAGGCGCAGATCCATGCCCGACACGAGGAACGTGCGGTAGGCGAACGTGGGGTCGTACACGTAGGCTACGCCGAGCTGCGTCTCGACCCAGGGCAGCGACCGAGGAGGGCTGCCGGTGCCGCCCTCCGGGGCGAGCACGCCATAGAGGTCCGCGAGGAGGGAGATCCCGAACAGGCCTGCGCCCGTCACGGTGGTGAGCACGATGGGGGCGATGACGCGCCGCGAGGCCCCGGAGACCGCCGCGCCCGCGAGGCCGCCCACGGCGAGCCCGGCCCCTGCGCCCTCGAGCCCCAGGAGGATCCAGCCCGTGCGCGCCTCGCCCAGGAGGAAGTGCCCGGTGCCGTGCGCGACGACCCCGGGGACCACCGCGCCGGCCGCGGCGAGGGCGCGCCGCCCGGTGGAGACGTGTTCCCTCGCCGGCGCGGCGGCCGCGGGCGCTCCGCTCGGCGCGGCGGCCGCAGGCGCTCCGCTCGGCGCGGGCACGGCCGGGGAGCCCGGCGCGCCCTTGCCCTCCCCGGCCTGGGTCGGCGCGGCGACGAGGAGGAGCAACAGGGCGAGGAGGTGGCCTGTCGTACGCGGGGTCCTCAGCATCGAGCTTTGCGCGGCGGAGGCCTACCGTGGCACGGTCGCTCGGACTTTGCACGCATCGACAGCACCCCGGCCACGACGTCGCTCCTCGGCCAGGGTCGACCGCGTGTCCTCAGGACGACGAGCACATCGGGCTGCTCGCGCCCGCGGAGCGGACGGCGCGGCATCAGCGACTCTTCGACCAGCACGACGCGCAGCGCCCGTATCGCATACGAGCCCTGCGTGCGCGGTTATAGATTCAAGTTGACAACCACGTCGTCCGCGCCTCCGGCGGACCGCTCAGAGCGCCGGTGAGACCGGCGGCGCCGGGGCGAGGCGCGCGACCTAACTCGGGACCGGCTCAGCCGAGATCCGGGAACCAGCTCCCGTGGATCCCGAAGGGAACGCGCCTGGGCAGCGCGATGGTGGCGAGCGCGGGCGCCGCGAAGTCGGCCGCATCGAGCACGACGAGGTCGCTCGCGTTCCGTCTGCGATCGTAGACATAGCCGATGGCATAGCCGTCGTCCTCGTCGGAGCCGGGCGTCCTGGGGACGAAGACGCACTCGCCGGGGAAGCGATCGGGCCCGAAGTCATGGACCGTGGAGCGGCCGGTGGCGACATCGTACTTGCGGAGCGCGGTATGGGTCGGAATGCCGTTCACCAGGTTGCGGAGCTCGAGGGCGTACACGTACCGGTGCGCCGCCCCCGTGCGGCGGTCGTCGATGCGCGGGAACTCGGCGTGCAGCGCGTCGAGCGCGCCCTCATGGACGACGCCCTCCTCGAGATCCACGGTGTAGCGATGGAGCCGTGAGGGCGCGTCCAGCGTCGAGGCGCGCATGACGTCGAGCACGATCGTCCCGCCTTCCTCGTAGGCGTTGGCGGTGTGAACGACGCTGCAAGGCGCGATCGGGAACCAGCGCACCTGGTCGCCCCGGCCGTCGCGCGGCAGCACGCCGATGCGCGCGCCGTAGTCGTCGCTCCACTGGATCGGCACGGGAGTACGCCAGCCATGGAACAGCACGGGGAGATCGAGGAAGACCGCGTAACGTCGCGTGATCGCGAAGTCGTGCATGTAGGTGGGGCTCCCGACCTCGATCGGCTCCGATTGCACCAGCTCACCCGACGCATTCGCGCGGTAGTACGTGACGAACGGCGCCTGCAGGCCGTAGGCGAAGAACAGCAGCTCTCCGGTCGAGGGGCAGATCTTCGGATGCGCGGTCATGCCGCGGGTCAGGCCGCCCGCGAAGTCGAACGCGCCGACGGTCGCGAGCTCGCGGGTGACGACGACCGGAGGCGCCGTCTCGACCAGGGCCAGCAGCCTTCCCGCGTGACGGACGATGTTCGTGTTCGACGTCGTGGGCGCGTCGATCCAGCGGTTCCGGTACCAGCGGGCCCGACCGCCCTCGATGCGAACCCCGTGCAACATGCCCTGGCCGAGAAACCAGGTGGGCGAGGGGCCGTTCCTCGGGTTGGGCCCATTGCGGACGTAGGTGCCCGCCAGCTCCGGCGGCAGGGTCCCCGTCACGTCGAGGTCGTGAACGGCGATCTCGTCGGGCACCGGGGCGAAGTTGCCGGTCAGGTGAAAGGGCAGGGTCTCGGGCGAACTGGGTCCAGTCATGCGCTCTCCTCGTCGTGGCCGTACCCGCTCCCCTCGGCCGGAGGACATCGCAATGGGACACCCGCGTTCGTCGCGCGTGCAGGGTGAAGGCTTCTTCTCGGCGGGATGGGCGCCCCTGCGCACCCGCGGACCACGGTAGCAGCCGCGAGGCGGGGCGCAACCGGCGCTCGACGAGTCCCACGCACCAGGAGCCCGCGGCGGGAGATCTCTGGGGGGATATCTGAACGCGCGGAACTAGGCCCCTCGCTGCCGCTCGAGCCGCTCCCGCATCACGTTCGGGATCCTCCCCGCCGCCTCGATCGCCCTCTCGAGCGCCGCCTTCGCGTCCTCGTGGCGGCCGCGCCGAGCGAGAGCGCGCGCCCGCGCCTCGATCACCTCGATCTGCTCCTGCCCCACCGAGTGGCGGGCCGACCGCTCCTCGAGCTCGTCCCACGCCTCGTCGCTCGCGTCCCGCGTCGCCAGGTCGATCATCGACCAGAGCACCTCTTCCGCGGGCGCCATCGCCGCATCCTCGCGCCCCGCCGCCGCGGCCTTCGCCTGCTGCGCCCGGATCGCCTCGATGATCTCGCGCGCCCTGCTCTCTTCGCCGCGATGGAGGAGCAGCCTCGCCAGGAGGAGATGCACCACCGGCCGCGCCTCCTCCCCGCGCAGCTGGCGCTCCAGCGACACGACCCGCTCCACGTGCGGCATGGCCGCGTCCAGGTCGCCCATCAGGTAGAGGTACTCGCCCAGGTTGAACTCCCCCACGACCTCCATGGTGCCGAGCCCCAGCTCGCGCGAGATGGAGAGAGAACGGCACAGGTCCAGGACCATCCCCTCGTTGTCCCCGAGGCACGCGCGGAGCATCGCCCGGTTGTTGATCGCGGGCCCGAGGTGCAGGAGATCGCCGCGCTCCTCGCACATGTGGATCGCCCGATCTAGCACCGCGCGTGCCTCGTCCAGCTTGCCCAGCCCCGGGTAGATGAAGCCCAGCAGGAGCAGCGACACCACCAGCGTCTCGTAGCCGTCGTCGCCCAGCCCTTCGGCCTGCGCCGCCGCGCGCTCGAACTGCTGCGCCGACTCCTCCTCCCGGCTGTCGCGGTGGAGCGAGCGCGCCACCGCCATCGACAGGCGCGCCGCGAGCGCCGGCGGCAACTCGCCCGGAGCGAGCGCCCCCGCCTCCTCCACCCGCTGCTTCGACCGCCCGTAGTCATCCATCCAGTCGAGCGCCGTGGCCTCGTCGAGCAGGATCTCGACCTGCTCGGTCACGTCGCCCTCCTCGACCGCCATCGCGCGCGCGCGATCGAGATCCCCGAGCGCGTCGTGGTAGCGGCCCAGCCGGTAGCGCATGAGCCCGCGGCCCCGGTACGCCGCCCTCCGCCGCGCCCCGCGCTCCGGGGCCGGCTGCGCGAGCGCCCGGCTGTAGTAGAGCTCCGCCTCCACGTAGGCGTGGCGCGCCCGCGCCCGCTCGGCGAGCTCCAGGTAGACCTCCTCCGCGACCGTGGCGAGCCCCGCCTCGGCCGCGTGGTGCGCGATCTTGTGCCGCCGCTGGTCCCGGCCCTCGTGCGCCGCCTCGCGGTGGTGCTCGTACGCGGCCAGGTGGATCCGCCGCCGCTCGGCCTCGGCGACGTCCTGCGCGACGGCCTCCCGCACCATCGCGTGCCGGAAGCGTAGCCGGCCCTTCCGCTCGTCGACCAGCACGCCCGCCCTCAGCAGCCGCTCGGTCCCGACGCGCGCGTCGAGCGGGAACGCCGCGCCGTCGCCGCGGAGATCCAGCTGGCGCAGCACGCCCGCGATCTCGTCGATCGACACGTCGGCGCCCAGCAGCGAGACGAGCCGCGCGTGCGACCCGAGCGCCGGCCCGAGCGCCTCGATCTCCGCCTGCGCCAGCGGATCGAGCTCCGGCAAGGCAGGCAGGCTGTCGAGCTCGTCCGTCGCCAGGTACCACGCGTCGCCCCGCCGGTGCCGGCGCAGGATCCCCTCGCGCTTGAGCCCGTGCACGAGCTCCACGAGGATCAGCGGCACCCGCTGGGAGCGCTCGAGCAGGCGATCGATCGCCGGCTCCGGCACGTCCCGCGCGGGCAGGAGCAGCCGCCGGCACAGCGCCCGCGCGCTCTCGTCGTCCAGCGGCTCGAGCCGCAGCGCCTCGCGCCGGGCGGCGCGCTCGCCCCAGGAAGGGTTCGCCTCGGCGAACGCCGGGCGCCCCATCGCGCAGATCCACAGCGGCGTGGCCTCGTCCGCGAGCGCCGCGTACTCGAGCGCCGCGAGCGTCGCGTCGCGGGCGTAGTGCGCGTCGTCGAGGACGACGAGCACGGGCGCCGCGGCCGCGCTCCGGCGCAGGCACTCGCCCGCGGCCCGCACGCGCGCCGAGTGCAGCGCGCCGGGCGCGGCCCGGAGCGCCTCGAGCTCCGGGAAGATCTCGACGCCCGTCTGCTCGTCCACCCACCCGAGCGCCATCGCGAGCCCGGAGCAAAGCTCCTCGCCGACCGCGGGGCCGAGCCGCTCGGCGAGCGCCGCGCGGACGCCGCTCTCCGGGGGCTCCTCGGGCACGCCGAGCGCCTCGCGCACGAGCTCGTGCAGCGTCGTGTCCGAGGCGGCGCTCGTCGGCTCGTGCCCCCGGAGATCGATGATGTGGGCGTGCGGCAGGCGCTCCCGGAGCCGCCTGACGAGCTCGGCGAAGAGGCTGCTCTTGCCGTGGCCGGGCCCGCCCGTCAGGGAGACGACCGTGGGCTGCCGCAGGCGGAGCGCCTCCTCGGCACTCTGCAGCAGCTGATCGAGGATGTCGCGGCGGCCGACGAACGCGTCGGGCCGCGTCGCCTCCCGCGACTGGTCCTCGATGCCCGGCGGCAGCTCGTCGGCCGCCGGGGCGTGCGGCGCCTCCGGGAGCGCGGCCGACGCCTCGGGCGTGAGGAAGGGCCCGGTCGGCCCTGAGGCGGCTGGCCACCGCTCGGCGCGCGAGAAGAGCGGGCTCAGGAGACGCCGCGTCCCGTCCGCGCGCCCCTGGATGGACACCGGCGCGAGATCGATGAGCACCCGCGCGCACACCCCGCGCCGCAGCAGCTCGTCGGCCGCGCGCCGCGCGCGGCGGGCAGGGCTGGCCGCGCCCTCCTGGGCGAAGACGCCCACGTAACGCGCGCCCGAGGCGTGCGCGAGCTCGCCCCCGAGCGCCCGGAGCCGGCGCTGCACGGCGACGCGATCGGACGCGCTCTCGAAGAACAGGAGCCCCATCACGCGGCGCTCGATGCCGGCCACGGAGCGCGGCGCCTCGCGCTCGCCCGCCGTGCGCTCGTCCCGGAGCGCGCGCTCCAGCGCGGCGCGGAGCTCGGTCGCGCTCGCGAACCGCTCGCTCCGTTCCTTGGCCAGGCAGCGGTGCACCACCTCCTCGACCGCCCGCGGCACGGCCGCGCTGGCCGACAGGCGCGGCGGCCTGCGGCTCCGGTGGTCCTCCAGCACCGCCGCGCGCGGCCCCCAGAACGGGGGCCGGCCCGCGAAGAGCTCGTAGAGGATGACGCCCATCGCGTAGATGTCGGCGCGCGCGTCGAGATCGGCCCACCCGGCGGACTGCTCCGGCGCCATGTACTCGGCCGTGCCGACGGCCAGGTCCTCGTCCTGCCCGTCGTAGCGCCGCCCCACGACGCGGGCGATGCCGAAGTCGATGAGGGTCGCCTTGTGCTGATCGACGAGGATGTTCTCGGGCTTGAGGTCGCAGTGCACGTAGCCGCGGGCGTGCACGGCCTCGAGGGTCGCGAGGGTCGCGAGCCCGAGCCGGGCGGCCTCCTCGAGCTGCAGCGCGGGGCGCGCCGCGAGCCGGGCGGCGAGCGTGGGCGCGGCGATGTGCTCGATCACCGCGTAGGGCGAGCCGTCGTCCAGCACGCCCCACGCGTGCACGGCGGGCACGTGGGGGGCGCCGATCGACGAGAGCGCGTCGACCTCACCCCGGAGGCGCTGGGCCGCGCCGCGCCGGTCCGCGCGCGCGAGCTTGATGGCCACGCGCGCCCCGCCGCCCTCGGGCTCGGCCTCGACGACGAGGCCGAAGCCGCCCTGCCCCAGCGTCCTCCGGGTCCAGAAGCCCGGGAAGCGAGGCAAGGAGACGGGGACGATCTCCGTGATGTCCGGCGGGATCGACGACTGGCCGGACGGCGGCCGAGCGGACTGCGTGCACTCGGGGCACGCGCCCTGGCTCCGCCGCCCGCAGGCCGGACAGCGCCCCGCTTCACGGGCCGCGCGTTCCGGCTCCTCGCCTCGCAGGGCTTCCGAGCGCATTCACGCTCCTAGGGGGCGGGCGGCAAGAACGTGGTGATCACCTCGTCCATGCGCTCCCACGGCGAGACCGAAGGATTCCTGAGACACCCCCTGTAGAAGCCGTTCACCGTGTCCGTCCCGTTGCAGATGGTATCGCAGGAGCCCACGATCGTCATCGGACCACACTGCTGAACGGTCGTGGCCCCGGTCCCCGGGTCGACGCTGAGGTGGCCGGCCGCACAGTCGCGCTGCAGCTGGCGCGCGCGCGTGACGCCTGCTGGTGAGTAGCAGGCCCGCAGAAAGGGCGCCTCCACCGTGCCGAACATGTTGCCCCAGAACGCGCCCTCTCTCACCGGATAGGCCGTACGCTCCGCGGCGGACGAGGACATCTCGTTGTTGCGCAGGGAGATCCTCACCGAGACGCCGTACCAGTTTATCCGCGCGGCGAGGCAGGCCGTGATCTGACGCTGAACGTATGTGTTGGGACCGATGGGGGTGGTCGCCCACCAGTGCGCGTACCCGAGCTCGCCGCGGTAGACCTCCGGGTGGGAGACCCCGCCGCTGTCGATCCATGAGAACGAGAACGTCTGGTCGGCGCGCAGCGCACAGCTCACGATGTAGCGCAGGAGGTCCCGCGCCATGGCGCCGTTCGTTCCCGGGTCCCGGATGGCCGACAGCGAGTTCTGGCTCAGCGCGTTCTGGCTCAGCGCGTTCTGGCTCAGCGCGTTCAATGTCAGCGAGTTCTGGCTCAGCGCGTTCTGGCTCAGCGCGTTGATGAGGTAGCCGTTGTCGCCCTCGAGCGCGCCCTCCGCCTCCTCGAGCAGCGCTTCCGGGTCGGAGTCGAGCTCAGCACCGATGCAGGCAGTGGTAACCAGAGGTACGACGAACAATGCAGCGAGACGCGCGCAGGAAAGTTCCATGATCGTCTCCCCCTTTCATCTCAGGGTTTTCGAAGCGAGGTCGAGCTATGGGAAAGTTTAAGTTACCATTTGGAAACGCCCCTGTATATGGCTTCGTAAAAGTTAATAAAAAACGTGTCGCTCGATCAAAAATATATCGTTTGGTTGAACGAACACGAACGAGCGCCGCGTCGGCGGCTGGGAGCACGCAACGCACGCGCAGGTGGTAAGATATCGACGCACCACGCGAAGAGGCGACATGACGGACGAAGATGACGAAACCAGGACGTTGTTGTATGCTGAAAGGCTTATCGCGCACAGCGAGCTCCCGCCAGGCACGATGGCCGGCGAGTACATCCTCGAGGAGTTCATCGCCAAGGGCGGCTGCGGGGCCGTGTTTTCGGCGCGGCACCTCCACACGGGGAAGCGGGCCGCTGTCAAGGTGCTGAACGAGGCAGTGGCCCACTCCACCCGCGTGCTCGACCGGTTCGCGCGCGAGATCGAGGCCCTGCGCAGGATTTCCCACCCGAACATCGTCGAGATCTACGAGGTCGGCGAGATCGACGATCACCGGCCCTTCTACGCGATGGAGCACCTCGAGGGCCAGACGCTCGACGCGCTCATCAAGGCCGAGAAGCGGCTCGGGCTCCGCGACGTGCTGGAGCTGATGGAGCCGGTATGCGCCGCGCTCGGGGCGGCGCACGCTGCAGGGATCATCCACCGGGATGTCAAGGCGAGCAACATCTTCATCTGCTCGGGCCAGCCGCGCACCGTGAAGCTGCTCGACTTCGGCATCGCCAAGATGATGGCCCCCGAGGAGAGCTCGACCTGGCTCACCACCGCCGGACGTATGCCCGGGACGCCATCGATCATGGCGCCTGAGCAGATCCTGGGCGGCCCCATCGATGCGCGGGTCGATATCTATGCGCTCGGGGTACTTCTCCATCGCATGCTGGTAGGTAGATTACCATTCCACACAACCGACACGGACGAGATGGTGCGAAAGCACCTGGAGGAGACGCCGCTGCCCCCGAGCGTGCGGGTTCCGCTGCCTCTCGAGCTCGACGCGGTGGTGCTGCGGTGCATGGAGAAGATGCGTGAGCGGCGTTACAGCTCGGTCGAAGAGCTGATGAGCGCGCTCCGGGACGCCATCGGCGGGCCGGCATCGGTCTCGCCGGGCGGCCCTGATCCGACGCACGCGGCGGTGGCGGTTTACCTGGAGGTGCGGACGCGCGGCGGCGCCGACGAACTCGACGATGCGCTGGCCGCCGATATCGGGCAGGTGCTCGACCTCGCGGAGGCGCGGCTCTCGCGCGCGGGCTTCATCCTGGCGTCGCTCACCAGCAACGAGGTGCTCGGCGTGCGCCTCCTCCCGGCCACCGCGGCCGAGGAGCGGCGGGCGCGGCGGATGGCGCTCGACGCCGCCGCGTCGCTCCACGAGGCGCTGGCGCAGCGCCCCGACGCGGACCCGCGCGTGCACGTCAACGTGTGCGTCCACGCGGACGAGGTGCAGGCGCGCCCCGGGCCGCCGCCCGAGATCACGGGGGGCGCGCTGATGAACGCTGGTCAGTGGGCGCCGGCGGACGAGGTGAACGGCGTGTTCGCGACGCCGAGCGCGACCGCGGGCATGACGAGCAACGACCCGGCGGAGCCCACGCCCGTACGATGACCGCGCGATGACCGGCGATGACCCGCGATGACCGCGCCGCGCTTGCGTCCCCGTCCCGGTCCTCTGTACCTCTCGATCCGAGGAGGATCCCATGACGAAGGCCGCTGTTCTCCAGTTCTTCCCCGACTGGATCCACGCGCAGCAGGGCGAGATCGAGCGCCGAGGAGCGCTCAGGATCGAATACGACATGAGCCGCCTATCGCGCTGCTTCACGACCTGGCGCGGCGCCAAGATCGGCGACATCGTCGCCTACGTCCGCTTCCACCCCCGCGGCGAGATCGTGCAGGGGAGCGTCGTCGAGGAGGTGCGGGCCGAGGGGAGGCCGCCCGGGCCCGTGGTCGCGCACCGGGCCGCGCCGCTGGAGCTCGCGGTGCCCGACGACGCCACGGGCGTGGAGCTGTGGTTTCACCATTTCTCCCAGACCAGCCGTCGCTGCGACGCGTGGGACAGCCGCTTCGGGGAAAACTACTGGTTCGACGTCGGCGGCCCGCCGCCGCGGAGCCCGGCGCAGCCGGTCGTCTACCGCGCGGGGGCGCAGGCGCGGGCCGACATCGCGAACGTGCAGACCGCCCAGGTCTCGAAGATCAACGCGTTCCCGAGGCCCGCCGACGGGCCGAGCGTCGGGAAGGACATCCAGACGAACCTCAACCTCGTCGCGTGGGTCAGCCACACGGCCTGGGGCGCCAACGCGTGGATCGATGTCCACGTGTTCGACGGCGGCGACGCGCTCATCCACGCCGAGACGTTCCCGCTGGCCTATGCCGGGTTCGGCCCGGTCCAGCAGTATATCTTCACGGGCAAGATCTTCCAGGGATCCACGGCGACGCCAGGGTCGGTGTCGCCGCGGCCGGACGCGCGCAAGGTGCAGTTTCGCTTGTACTATGAGCTCGACGGCCAGGTGTTCACCGATGCCATCCTGCACCAGGCGGAGCTCCCTGAAGACGCGCTGATCTGAGAGGCGCCCTGCGCGCGCGCAGCGAGCGCGACGCGCCACGGCGCAGGCCGCCGTGGGGTCCTCCCGCGCCTCGATGAGGGGCCCTCTGGCTCCTCGAACGCGCCCCGGGCGCGCCGCTCCTTCGAGGGCCCGCGCGCCCCAGACGTCCGCGCCGCGCCGCGGCGCGGCGCTCGCCGCGGGAGAGCGCCCCGTGGTAAGAGAGCGCTCCCATGGCGAGCCGCTTCTACGTCACGACGCCCATCTATTACATCAACGACGTCCCGCACCTCGGCACCGCCTACACGACGATCGCCGCGGACGTGCTGTGCCGCTATCACCGGGTGCGCGGCCACGAGAGCCGCATGCTCACCGGCACGGACGAGCACGGCCTCAAGATCCAGCGCGCCGCCGAGGCGCGCGGCCTCGCGCCGGGCGTCCACGCCGACGAGATCTCCGCGGCCTTCCGCGCCACGTGGCCCAAGCTCGGCTGCGCTCCGGACGACTTCATCCGCACGAGCGAGCCTCGCCACAAGAAGGCCGTGCAAGAGCTGTGGCGCCGCATCCAGGCGCGCGGGGACATCTACCTCGGCCACTACGAGGGGCTCTACTGCGTCGGGTGCGAGGCGTATTATACCGAGAAGGACCTGAAGCAGCCCGGCAACGTCTGCCCGCTGCACCACCGGCCCGTCGAGAGCGTCAAGGAAGAGAGCTACTTCTTCCGCCTCTCCAAGTATGGAGACGCGCTGCTCGACTACTACCGGCGCAACCCCACCTTCGTGCAGCCGGCGAGCCGCCTGAACGAGGTGACGAGCTTCGTGCGCGAGGGGCTCCAGGATCTGTCGGTCTCCCGCACCACGTTCCAGTGGGGCATCCCCGTCCCCGGCGACCCGAAGCACGTCATGTACGTGTGGTTCGACGCGCTGGCGAACTACCTCACCGCGCTCAAGGAGCCCGAGGACAACACGCGCTTCTGGCCGGCCGACGTGCACCTCGTCGGCAAGGACATCCTCCGCTTCCACGCCGTCTACTGGCCCGCGTTCCTGCTCTCGGCCGGCTACGGCGAGGCCGAGCTGCCGCGCCAGGTGTTCGCCCACGGGTTCCTCACCTACAGCGGCCAGAAGATGTCGAAGACGCTCCGCAACACCATCAGCCCCGTCGAGGTGGCGGAGGCCCTCTCCGAGGCGGCGGCGGCCCTCCCCGGCGGCGCGGGCGCGGCGGCCGGCGCGCCGCCGGTCGGGGTGGACGTGGTGCGCTATTGCCTCATGCGCGCGATCTCGTTCGGTCACGACGGCGATTTCAGCATCCAGGACCTCCTGGCCCGGTACGGCTCGGAGCTCGGCAACGCGCTCGGCAACCTGCTGAACCGGGTGCTCCCGTTCGCCGACGAGGTCCCCGAGAAGGGGGAGCTCGGCCCGCTCGAGGAGGAGCTCCTCGCCGCGCAGCAGCAGGCCTCGGCGGCCGCGGCGGCGGCGTTCGACGCGCACCAGCCGACGCGCGCGCTCGACGCGATCTGGACGGTGATCGCGGCGGCGAACCTCTACATCGACAAGGCCGCTCCGTGGGTGGCCAAGAAGACCGATCCGCGGCGCCTCGGGACGATCGTCGCGACCCTGGTCGAGCAGCTCGGCGCGATCAGCGTGATGATCTCGCCCGTGATGCCGGTGGTGGCGGCCAGGATGCGCGACCAGCTCGGGCTACAGCCGCTCGCGCCCGAGCCGGGCAACGACCAGTGGCCGCTGCTCCCCGCCGCCCGAGCGCCCGGCGAGAAGCTCCGCAAGGGCTCGCCGATCTTCCCGCGCCTCGAGAAGGAGAAAGAGGCCGAGCTGCTCGCCCGGTTCGCCCCGCCGCCGGCGGACGCCGAGGCGACAAAGGCCGCGCCCGGGGCCAAGGCCGCGCCCGAGGCGAAGGCAACGCCGGAGGTCAAGGCCGCGCCCGAGGCGAACGGCGGCGCCGGGGCGGCCGCCCAGCCGGCGCGCCAGGGCAAGGGCCCCGTGCCGTTCGACGACTTCGCCCGGCTGGACCTCCGGATCGGCGTGGTCGCGAGCGCCGAGCGCGTGAAGAAGAAGGACCGATTGCTCGATCTGCGGGTCGATACCGGCGACGGCGCGCCCCGGCGCATCATCTCGGGCATCGCCGCGAGCTACGCCCCGGAAGAGCTGGTCGGCAAGCGGGTCGTCGTCCTCTGCAACCTGCCGCCGCGCGACTTCGGCAAAGGGCTCGTGTCCGAGGGCATGCTGCTCACCGCCGAGGTCGACGGGCGAGTCCGCACCATCACGGTCGAGGACGCGGCGCCGGGCACGCCGGTGCTCTGAAGCCACGATCCAACTTGTAACATTTACTGCATTACCGGCACACGGCAAACGCCCCGGCGTCACCGCCGCGGCGTTCCGACCAGCCCGCACCCGTCCGTTCCAAACAGTCGCCCGGGACGCCGCCCGCAAGCTCATCGAGCAGGAGAAGGTCGACTTCATCGTGGGCCCGCTGTCGGGGGACGAGGGGCTCGCCGTCCGCGATCTCGCGAAGAGACACCCGGAGCGGGTGTTCGTCAACGGCAGCGCCGCGGCGCAGGACATCACGCTCCGCGACCAGGCGCCGAACTTCTATCGGTTCTCGCCCGACGGCGCGCAGTGGATGACCGGCGTCGGGAGCTACGCCTTCAACGAGAAGGGCTACAAGCGGGTCGCGACCCTCGCCGAGGATTGCTCGTACCCGTACACCCTGGTGGGCGGGTTCATGGCCGAGTTCTGCCACGTGGGCGGGCGCGTGCCGAAGAAGCTGTGGGTGCCGCTCGGGACCAAGGACTATAGCTCCGTGATCTCGTCGCTGCCGAAGGACATCGACGCCATCGACGTGGCGCTCGGCGGCGCCGACGCCCTGACGTTCCTCAAGCAATACAAGCAGTTCGGCGGGAAGGCGCCGCTCATCGGCGGCTCGAGCACGGTCGACCAGATGGTCCTCGACTCGAAGGGGGATATCGCCGAGCACCTCGTCGGGACCATCTCCGGGGTGCCGATCGCGGACGACAACCCGAGCGAGGGGTGGCAGGCGTTCGTCAAGGCGTACCGGGCCAAGTTCCCCGACGCCTACAAGTTCCCCTCGGGCACCCTCCACTCGTATTCCACGAACATGAAGGCGGCCCTGCTCGCCCTGAAGCAGGCCGGCGGCGACCTCTCGAACGGCCAGCAGAAGCTCAAGGACGCCCTGGGCAAGCTCGAGTTCGAGGCGCCGAGCGGCAAGGTGAAGCTCGACAAGAACCGCAACGCCATCTCCGACTCGTACCTGACCGTGGTCGAGAAGAAGGCGGACGGGACGCTCTTCAAGCGCCTGCTCCAGGTCGTCCCCGAGGTGAACCAGACCATGAAGCTGCCCGAGGACGGGGCCGCTCGGGCCGGCGGCGCTCCGGGGCCTCGGGGTGAAGGGCCGTCGAGGGCAGAGGGCGCGGTGAGGGGCTGAAGGCAGGGCGCGCGGCTTCGTAATATGACTTACCTATCTAGCCGATGACGTCGCCACCGGCGGATGCCGGTCCCTGCAGCCGCCGGCAGCCGCCCGGCGTGGCCGCCGCCGCAATCGTGCTTCTCGCGGCGGCGGGCGGGGGACGCAGGGGGAAGCCGGTCCGCGCGCCGGGGGACATGCTAGCTTCGCTCGATGCGTAGTCGCCTTGCATCGAGGAGGCGGTGAGCATCTCGTTGCGGGGACGCGAGGCCGTGGCCCTGGCCATGGCGGTCGCGGCGCACCTCGCGATCCTCGCGGCGCCGACGCCCGAGCGGCCCCCCGCGGCCCCGGCCGGGCCGCAGGCGGCCGTCGACGGCATCGACATCGAGCTCGAGCCGCCGGCGCCGCGGGGCGCCGCGGCGGCGCCGGCCGGAGGCGAGGCGGTCGCGAGCGCGTCGGAAGAGGCCGGCGAGGTCGGCAAGGCCGCTCCGGCGGAGAAGACGCCGGCGCCGGCGCCGGGCGCCGCGGCCGCCAAGGTCGCCTCGACCGAGCGCGCGAGGCCGGCTCCGGCCGCGCCCGCCGCCGAGCCGAAGGAGGCGCCGGAAGCCGCGGCGCCGGAGGGCGCCGTGCCGGACTCCGCGCCGCCGGAGGCCGCGGCGCCCGCGGCCGAGGCCGCCGCGCCTGCGGCTGGGGCACCCGGGCCAGTGGCCGAGTCGCCGGCGCCCGCCGAGGCGCCCGGGCCCGTGGCCGAGGCGCCGCGCCCTCCGGCGGCGGCGCCGCCCGGCGGCGAGTACGGCGGCCCGCCCCCCGCGGCGGGCGGGGGCGTCGCGCTCGCGCCCGGGATCGGGACGCCCCTCTGGAGCGTGCCCGGCCTCCTCCCCGGCCCCGACGCGCCGCGCGCGGCGCCGACGGCAGCCCCGCGCGCCCAGCCGCTGGATCCGGCGATCGCGGGCAAGGTGCTGAACGAGACGCTGCACAGCAAGGACAAGAGCGTTGGGATCAGCGTCCCGGCCGCGGGTGTGGTGGCGAGCACCCTGGCGGACACGGTGCGCGCCTCGGCCGCGCCGCTCGACGCGCGCGCGACGTTCGAGGTGAAGCTCGGCGCCGACGGCCAGGTCCTCGGCGTCCGGCTGGTGAGCGCGACGGCCGGAGACGGCCCCACGTGGGATCGCATCGTGGACGCGGCCAAGGGCGCGCTCGCGGGGAGCGCGCTGCAGATGGGGCCCGACCGGCAGCCGGTGACCGTGACGGTCAAGGTCCAGTCCAAGGTGCAGTATCCGTCCGGCAGCAAGAAGAAGCCCAAGCCGGAGCTCGTGTGCGCCGAGGAGGTGCTCGAGCAGCTCCAGCAAGCGATGGAGAACCCGAACATGCTCGGCGACCGGCGCGGCCTGGGCGGCGGGGCGGCGGCGGCGGCCGACATGGATGAGGAAGAGAGAAAGCGGCTCTTCTGCATCCCTATCGGGCTCCGCATGAAGGGGGATCTGTCGGATGTCGGGGCGCACAGGATCAACGTGGTCTCGGCGTCGTTCGCGGTGAAGCGCGAGGGCGAGCGCGCGCTGCCGCACGAGGACATCCTGCCGATCGACACGCGCGTGCCGTGGGCGCCCAAGGACCCGAAGAAGACGAAGCCGCCGCCGAAGCCGAAGAAGAAGTGGAAGAAGAAGAAGCAGCAGCCTTGAGGCTTCGCTTCGAACGTGACCGTCTGCGCGGCGCCCGTTACCAGATCCATCGCTGACGAAAGAGGCGATGGCGACGAGAGCGGCGTGGGCCGATCGGAGCGGAGCGGGCTTAGAGCGGTTCTCGGCTGGGGCTGAGACACCGTCCCCGTCCCCCGTCCCCCATCCCCCGTCTTCGTGCGCGTCTTTCGTGCGCGTGCGCGCTGATTCCGGGAATCGCGCACGCGCACGCGCACGGAAGAGCAAAGACGAAAGACGAAAGACGGAGGACGGAGGACGGAGGACGGAGGACGGAGGACGGAGGACGGAGGACGGAGGACGGAGGACGGAGGACGGAGGAGAGTCCAGCCGTAAGCAGCCTTCCCACGATCGACGACTCGAACGCGGGTGGCGCGGGGCTACTCGCCGCGGGCCCCGAGTTCGCGCAGGCGGGCAGAGCTGGCCCGGATCGCGGTGTCTGTCACACCCCCCTCAACGCGAGGATGCCTTGAGGGCGGCGAGAGCGGACGTGTACTCGGCCATCGCCGCCGAGATCGTCGCGGCTTGCCGCTCGAGCGACGATGCGCGGTGGAGCGCCTCGCGCTGCCGCGAGAGCGCATCGCGCGCGAGATCATCATCGCCCGCCAGGACCGCGAGCTCCGCGCGTCGCTCCCACTCACCGGCGTTCGCGGCATGCTGTTCAGCCTCTCGCGCCAGCGCCGCGCCGTACTTCTCGAGGGATTCCAGGCGGCGTTCCACCTCGTCGAACCGGCGAGCTTCCTCATCCCCGGCGTTCGGTGGTTCCTTCGAACGACGTCGCAATCTCGAAAGGACGCGGGCGAACCAGGGAATCGCCGTTTCCCGTGCCCGCGCGGGGCCGAGCCGAGCAGCGGCGGCCGCAGCATCATTCATGCGCTTCAGCTCGCGTTCGATTCGCTCGGCGAGCTCGGCGAACTTCTCACCTTGGGAAGCCATCTCGACCCAGCAGCCTCGAGACCCCCGCAAACGCCGGGCGCGTCACCCGCCCGGGCCGCGGAGCCCCGCCTCGGTGACGGCCCGCTCCACGCGGTCGGGCGACCACGCGCCGGCGTGGCGCGTGAACAGCGTTCGCCCCTTGAACGCGCGGCCCGCGAGCGCCGCGGGCATGTCGGGCCAGCGCGCGACGAAGCTCCCCTTCGGCGCCCCCTTGCGCGCGGCGACCCAGGGAGGGGCCCCGCCCTCGATCGTGAACCAGTCGCTCACCCGCTCCACGTCCTGGGCCGCCTCCAGCCGTCCGACGAGCTTCGTGCTCGTGTTGCCGAACACGTTGTAATCCACCGAGCGAGGGCTCTGGGTGCATAGCAAACAACCGACGCCGTACTTCCGGCCCTGGGTGAAGAGCCGGATGAGCGGCTGCTTCGCGGGCGGCTTGCTGCCGCCGGCCGGGATCCAGTCGCGCGCCTCGTCGATGTAAAAGAGCAGGTTCACGCCGCCGGAGGTCGCGTCCACGGTCGTGATCATCCACCGGTACAGCTCCGTCGCGAGGGCCGCGAGGAAGAAGTGCTTCTCGTCGTCGTTGCTGAGCGCGTTCAGGTAAACGATGTTGAGCGGGACGCGCCCCGGCCTCGAGGGCCGGAGCAGCTCGGTGAAGTCGAGGCGCGTCCCTCCCGAGAACAGCCGCGCGGACGGGCCCTGCACAAAGGTGTTGAGCCGGCGCGCGAGCCGCTCGCGCTCGGACTTGCGGATCAGGCTGTCCACCTCGTCGATGCCCAGGTCCTCGGGGGCGGTGACGGCGGCCACGATGTCCCTCAGCCGGACCGGCGCCGCGCGCGGCAGGCGCTGCAGCACCTGGTAGAGGAACGTGCGCTGCGACTCCTCCTCACCGCCGCACGCGCACAGGCTGACGAGGTTGGCCGCCACCGCCACGAGCAATCCCTCCTCCTCCTCGGCGCGGAGCGCGGGGTTCGCGATGTGCGACAGCTCGCTCGCGCTCGGGAGCCTCAGGGGGTCGAGGCAGAGCCGCTGGCCGTGCGAGGACCCCGGGGTGAGGATGCGCGGCTCCATGCGCTCCTGGAGCTCCTCCCACGCGCGGAGCAGCGCCGGCGGCACGTCGGAGCGCGGGCGCGCTTCCATCATCTGGACGAGATCGCCCTGCGGGTCGATCGCGAGGACGGGGACGCCGGCCCGCAGCGCCTCCTCCGCGATGATCTTGGCCATCCACGTCTTGCCGCTGCCCGCCGCGCCGACCACCGAGACGTGCGTCCGCAGCACCGCGGGATCCATGCAGACGGGCGAGCCGCCGTCGTCGAATCCGAGGAGCATGCCGGCGACGTCCGCGGTGCGCGCCGCCGGCGGCCCTGCTCCCGCGTCGAGCGCCGTGGGCGTCGAGCGCTCACCGCTCGGCGGCGCCTTCCCACGGCCCGGCGGCGCCTCCGCCGGCGTCGAGCGCGCGCCGCCCGGCGGCGCCTCCGCCGGCGCCTTTTTCCCTCGGCCCGGCGCCGGCCTCGGGCGCTCGCCGGCCGGCTTCACGACCGCCAACGCCTCTTCCAGCTCGGGATCGTCCTCCACCATCGGCTCGTCTTCGAGCGGCGCGCCGGCCGCGACGCGCGCGCCCTCCTCCGGCGCCTCGCCGCGCGTCGCCTCGAGCGCCGCCCAGCGCCGGTCCCACGCGCCCCTGTCCTTGTGGCCGAGCTCTGCGACGCAGGCCCCGGAGCGCTCGTGCTTGCAGCCGTCGCAGTAGGTGCGGTCGCCCGGCGGCGAGAGCCCCCCGGCGCCGAGCGCGTGGTCGGACCAGGCCACCATGCTGGCGATGAGCTCGTGGATCTTGCCGCGCTTCGCCTCGACCTCCTCCCAGCGCGCCTCCCGCACGCTGCGGGTCGGGTGGAGGTAGAACACCGCCACGTCCGGCTTCGTGCCGTGCTGGTGGTGGTGCATCAGCGCGTACGTGAAGACCTGGAACAGATCGCTGTTGGGAGAGGTCGCCGGCGTGAGCTTGTAGTCGACGATGCGGTGCTTCCCGAGCCGCGGATCGAAGTACACGTAGTCGATCGCCCCGGTCACGTGGACGTGGACGTCCTCCCCCACGTGGAACGTCACGTCGACCCGCTTGCGCGAGTCCCCGAACAGCTGGCTCCTGAGCTCCGCGGCCGGCAGGCCCGCCGCCCGGGCGTGCACCGCGAGGCGCGCGAGCTCGTCCATGTAGACCTGGACCGCGGCGATGAAGCCCAGCCGCAGCGGCACCGGGCGCGCCGCGAAGGCGTCCAGGTCGAGGCAGCTCGCGTTGAACCAGCGCATCAGCGCCTGCTGGAGGGCCGCGGCGTCGCGGGCGCCCTCGAGCGCGGCCAGCACCTCGTCCGAGCTCGCGGCGGCGGCGTTGAAGCGCTCCACCGCGGTGTGGAACAGCGCGCCGCAGCCGGGCGCCTCCCCGCCCTTGCGCCAGATGCGGCTCACCACCTTTCGCCCGTCCTGCCGCTCGGCCGTGGCGCGCGTGTCGAACCAGTGGAGCCTCGGGCACGTCGCCGCGACGCGGAGCTGGGTCACGTTGACGTGGACGAGCCTCATTTCCTGCCCCGGAGCTGGACGAAGAGGTCGTCGTCGGTGGCCGTCGCGTGGACGAGCCCCTCGTCGTGGAGCGCCTGCGCCGTCTTCTTGATGTGCGACCAGACCTCCGGGAAGCGCTTCTCCGGGACCTTCTTCCGGCCCGCGAAGATCTGCGCGAGCTCCTTGGCCATCAGGCCGAGGCGCCACGACAGCTCGGCCATGACGTGCTCGCGCGTCTGCTGCGGATCCCACGGCGGGGGCGGCACCGAGTCCGTGCCGCCCTTGACGATCTCCTCGGTGAGTAGCTCGCGCAGCAGCGGGTGCGCGAGCAGCAGGCTCTGGCGCTGGAAGGACGCGATCACCTCGTCCTCGGTCACCTTGCGGTACTGCCCGCGCGGGTGCTCGATCTCGAGGTCCTGGCTCTTCGCGGCGCCGAGGAGCCCCACCAGCGAGTCGAGCTCCGCGTGCCCGGCGAAGTCGAGGTGGAGGTGGAGGAAGCGCTGGCGGCCCAGCTTGCCGAGCGCGTCGTACGCGGCCTTGCCGGCGCCGCCGAGCCGCAGCGGCCGGCGCTCCTCGTCGGTGACCAGGATGCGCTTGTCCGTGTGCTTCGTGTCCTCGGCCATGCGCTGGAGCGGCGTCCGCGCGCCGTGCCCGCTCGGCGCGCAGAGGAACGTCACGCCCGTGGTCACGATCACGCCGTCGGCGCGCCTCTCCTTGGCGAGGAGGTGATACGCCGGGGCCTTGCCCCGCTTCTTTGCGGTGAGGTGCTCGATGCCGAGGAGCGTCGCGTTGGCCTTGCCGGCGCACCTGGAGAGCAGGCGCTGCGTCAGGCTCGCGAGGTTGTCCTCGTCGGGCGGCAGCGACGCTTGCTGCAGCCGGCGGCGGTTCTTGCCCTCCTCGACCTTCTTTCTCACCTCGGCGTCGATGACGTCCTCGAGCTTCGGCGGCGGCGGCTTCGTTCCGCCGTCCTCGGGGCCGGGCCACTCCTTGAGCCAGCGCTTGCCGCCGACGGCCGCGAGCCGGTCCTGCTGCGCTTCCCAGCGGTCGCGCGCCCAGAGGATCGCGTCGCGCGGCCGGAGCTCCTGCACGCCGTCGAGGCGCCGCTCGAGCCACTCGCTGCCGAGCGGGAAGAGCCGATCGCGCTTGCGGGCGGCGATGACCTCCTCGATCTCCTTCTCCTCGAAGCCGGAGAGCGCGGCGTCGAGCCGCCCCGCGAGGATGGCGCGGGCCTCCTCGGGCGAGATCATGTGCAGCTCGAGGATCCGCTCGGCGATCCGGTCCCACGCGGCGGCCGGGATCACCTCGCCGGTGCGCAGGGAGAGCATGGACTGCTTCACGCCGGAGACGATCACGACGAGGTGCTTGGCCCGGTCGAGCAGCGCGTGGGCGTACGACATCAGGGCGCGCACGGCGTCCGGATCGAGGTTGTCGACCTGGTCGAGGCAGAGCACGAGCGGGAGCTCGGCGAGCGCGCACAGGTGGGAGAGGACGTGGAGGACGCGCTCCACCGCGGCGTCGTCCGGGAGGGAGAGGCCTTCGTCGCCGGCGGCCTGATCGAGCAGGCGCGTCTGGTCGAGCAGGCGCGCCTCGTCGGGCCCGAGCGTCTCGCCGGAGAGCCAGAGCACGGCGGCCAGGGCGCGCTTCTCGGCGCTCGGGTCGCCGAGGCTCGCGTGCGACGTCCCGGTGAGGAACGCGTTGAGCACGGGGATGACGGCGTTCTGGGGGTCGATCTTGGCGCCGAGGCGGGCGAGCGCCTCTTTGCGCGCCTCGATCTCCTTGGGGCCGGTCATCATCTTGCGGCCCTTGAACGCGCCGGTCCGGATGAGGGCGCGGTTGAGGATGGTGTAGAGGCGCGACTGCGTGTAGTCGCTCCCGCGGTGGCCCGCGAGGTCGCTGACGGTCGCGTTGAGCACGTACCGGAGCATCCGCTCGGGCGAGGCGAGGATGTTGTGCAGGTAGACGACGGTGGCCTTGTCTTCGCCGGCCCACTGGAAGAGGCGCGCGAGCAGGTGGCTCTTGCCGACGCCGGGCGCGCCGATGAGCAGGGCGCCGATGCTTGTCGGCTCCTTGGCGGCGTCCTGCACGACGCGCGTGAGCTTGGTGAAGGCGTTCTTGTGGATCGACTCGACCGTGGCCTCGCCGCCCCCGACGTCGGTGATGCGGTGGCTGCGGAACGGGTTGGTGCCTCGGAGCGCCTGGAGGAAGCGCTCGAACGTGGGCTCCTCGGCGCTCATGCGTCGTGCCTCCGCGCGACGTAGACGAGCAGGTTGCCGGCTTCGAGGATGCCGGCCTCGCGCTCGGCCTCGGCCATCTGGTGGTGGCGGCCGTCGGAGGGGTCGAGCGAGTAGCGGCGCTGGCGCCGGAGGGCGGCGAGCTCGGCGTCGAAGGTGGCGCGCGGGACGTCGGGGAGCGCGGCGCGGAGGGCGCGGAGGGTGACGTAGTTGTGGCCGCCGGCGTGGCGGTCGAGGGCGGTGAAGGCGGCGTCGAAGCGGTCGGCGAAGGGGGCGGAGGGGGTGGGGGCGGCGGCGGGGGCGCCGGCAAGGGAGGCGGCGGGGGCGCCGGCAAGGGAGGCCGCGGGGGCGCCGGCAAGGGAGGCGGCGGGGGTGCCGGCAAGCGAGGCGGCGGGGACGCCGTTGGCGGGGGCGTCGGTGGGCGCCGCGTCGGCGGGCTCGGCAGGCGCTGTGCGGGCGCCGCGAGGGGCCGTGGGGCGGGGAGCGCCGTCGGTCGGGGCCGTGGCGGGGCGCGCGGGCGAGTCGGCAGCCGGAAGGACGGCGTCGGCGAGGAAGAAGAACAGCGGCTTCTTGCCGGTCAAGGCGCCGATGGTCCGGGGAATCCGGCGCTCGGCGAGGCGCTGATCGAGCGCCGCCTTGAACGCGCGGCCCAGGGCAGGCAGGAGGCCCTTGGGGAGCTGCGCTAGATCGACCGCCGGCGCATCGGGCTTGCGCGCCGACTGGAGCTGCACCTCCAGGAGCCGGTCGGACTGCGCGACGGCCTGGAGGTCGTCCGCGAGCAGCACGAGCGTGGTGCCGGGCGCCGGCTTCTTCCTACCTTCCGCGTCGCGAGAAAGCAGCACGCGCGCCTTCGCCTCCTCGGTGATCAGCGCCTTGATGGTCGCCGTGGGCTTGTCACCGGCCAGCTCCGCGAGCCGCGCGATCGTCGGGGGGTACGACGCGCCGCCGAGTTGCTTCTGGGACTCGAGGATGCCGAGGAGCTTCGGCAGGGGCGAGGGCGGCGGAGCTTTCTTGCTCGCCGTAGATTTCTGCCTCGCGGGCGCCTTCTTCGACGCTGCGGCCGTGCGGGGCGCGGCAGCCTTCTTCGACGCTGCGGCCGTGCGGGGCGCGGCAGCCTTCTTCGACGCTGCGGCCGTGCGGGGCACGGCAGCCTTCTTCGGCTTCTCGGCGCTGCTCTTCCTGGCTGCCGTGGACTTCGTGGTCGTCGCCCGCGCGCGCGGGCTCGATGCGCTGTTCGTGTTCGTGGCCCACCTCCCGAGCGTCCGAGATTACCCGGGCGTCCAGCTATGGGAAGAGGCTCCGCGCCGCGGCGCGGCGGCGGAAGGCGAGCGTCTCGCGGGTCGCTGGCTCGGGAGGATCCGATCAGTCTCCAGCGGCGAGGAAGACGACGCGGCTCACGACTCGCGGGTGGTCATCTCGGCTCGGACGTCCTCCCAGGGGAGACCGAGGGGGCCCTCGCGCTCGAGGCGGTCCAGGCGGCGGTCGAGCTCAGCACGAAGCTCGGAGCTCAGCGGAAGGTCGTCCGAGGAAAGGCTTCGCCAAAGGTCATCGCTCAGCTCGAGCTTCTCATCGGCGGTGAGCTTGGGCAGATCGAGCGTGGGCTTGTCCATGGGTGGATCCTGCACCAGCGGGGCCGGAATGCCAGCACACGCGAGCCTGGCCGGGGCGTCGAGGGCCCCCGCCGCAACGCGGGTGAGGCTTGCACCAGAGCGCTGGCGGGAAGTGCTGGCCAGGGATCGTGGGGTCGGAGGAAGGCCTCTCCAGCGCAGAGACGGGTACCGCCCATCTTTTGCTAGAGGCACGTCCACTGGGAGACGGGTGTCACGCATCTTTTGTTGGAGGAACGAATTTCCGGTGCCGAACCGTCGCGATCCGTCGCTTCACCCGGGATTTTGGGGGCACCAGATCACCGATCGCACCCGTTCGGAAGGCATCGACCCAACCCAGGCCCAATTGCCGGTGCCTGGGCTTGGAGAGCTGGCGTCAGGCGACCCGTCGCCTCGGGCCGCCGTGGTCGCCTCGCTCGCCGGCACCCTGAGCCGTGCCGTCGCCCTCGGCGATGAGGACGCGGCCCGTGTCGTCCACGAGGCGATCGGTCGGCTTCTCGGGCTGTCGGCGATACCGGCGGGGTGAGCAAGCTTGGGCCGGATGTCGAGCCCGCCGCTCGCGACGCCGACGCGCGCTGAACGGCGGGCCTCCGTCTCCAACGCAGGCGAAGACGCCCTCGTCGGGCGTCCTCCCGCGCCCACGCGCGTCGCGGGCCAGCGGCGCCCGCGTCCAGCATCGTCGACCCCGGCGGGAGCCGCAAGGGGCCACGCCTATGGCGATGGGCGGGCGGTGCGACGCTTCGAGCGGCGCCCCGCGGGGAGCAGGCTGCTCAAGGCGGCTCCCATCGCACCACGGAGCGAGCTCGGCCCCTGCGCCGGCGGCGCCGAGGCGAACCGGCACTGGCAGCCGGCCTCATCGACGTGGATGGGATGGGCTCCGTCCTCGGGAACCATCGTATTCCCGCTGGAGCCCGCAGCCGCGTCGTCTCCCGCTCCTGTCGGCTCGTTCCCTCCGGTGCCATCGGCTCCTCCGGCACTACCGGCGCCTGATCAGCAGTCATCGCCCGAGCACGCCGTCTCTTCCTCGTCGTCGCAGGCGCTCCCGATGGCGCCGCCGTCGCGGTCCTGCTGATCGCCGTTAGCTGTGCCGGGACAGTTGTCTTCGACGTCGCACACTCCGTCGCCATCAGCGTCGTCGCACATCATCACCGCGAACACGGAGAAGCTCGGCGTCTCTTCGCAGACCAGGCTGGCGTCCATGTCGACCGTAGGATGGCCGAGCGGCTCCCAGCCGTTCGTGGCCTCGTTCTTTAGCTAACTGACCGGCATTGCACCTAGCCGACGCGCCACCTCGACAGTCCAACGAGCTCGGGCTTCGAGCCGAGCCGGGTCTTCTCCCAGAGCGCCTCCCGAAGGACCTCCACCTGCTCAGAGGTGAAGACCCGCATCTGGCGCTTCCCCTGCCTCGGCACGGGTTCGAAGAGCTTCCCTTCAAGGCGACGGAGCGTCGTGGCGCTGAGGCCGAGCTCCTTGGTGACGACCGCCGAGGTGAGGAGCCCCGCTTCCTTCAGCCGGTGCGTCTCCATGGGCATCGCCATGGGGTGGTGTGCGCGAAGGTAGCGGGATATGCCCTCCCAATGGTGCTGGCGCAGCACCCGGATGGGCTTATCGCACCCGCACGCACAGGTGTACCCCTTCGCGTTCTCCGCCTCGATCCATGTGGCGATCGAGACGGCCTTCCGTGCCAGCTGTACGCGGTGCTTGAAGCGAACCGATGGGTCAGAGGTACTAGGCTTGCGAGGGGCCGGGGAGCCCAGGCCCCTCCGGGTGTGCCCGCCGCTGCTGTCGCTGGACGAGGCATGCCCGAGGCTCGCACGGCCATGCCGTTCCACCCCATTCCGTGAGCTCTATCCGTGTGGAAGGCGGGTGCCGGATGCGAGCGGGGCGGCAGCTCTGGTGTGCGCTCGCGGGGGTGAGCTTCGACGACCGCCTGCGGGTACTCGGTCGAGATCAGTTCCGGCGCCATGCCCGCCCGGCGCAGCTCCACATGCACCCTCGTGATCAAGCTGCGCGGGTCGCATGGCCCCATCGATGGACGGATGGCTGGATCGCCATTGACACATACTGAACCTCGTTGCAGCATCCGTCTGTGGGTGGTCGCCGACGAACAAACGCCGTCACTGAACTGGAAACTTCGTCATTTCTCGTAGTACTCATGGTCTCCGAATCCTGACGAGAATGTTCGAGTCGCCGATACTGCCAGCCTTGGAAACAGCAACGTTTCAACAGTCATAGGGAGGCGCCCTTGCCGTATAGAACCACAATTTCACGGATCTGTGCTTGCGAGGAAACTCGGCATGCCACCAAGCCAGCCAATAAGCACGCCGAGTTCGGCTCGGCTGTGCCAATATCATGGAGCGATGGCCACGTATTGACGGTGATCGAGCAGGTCGAGCACGTGTGCCTGGACTGGGCGAGGGACGCGTGACCTCTTACACCGCATCCGGCGCACGTCGAACGGGCGACCAGTATCAGGACCTCCAGTCGGCAGAGGTGCTTATCGAATGGCTCGAGCAGCAGGACGCCTACCACTGGGTCCGCCTGGAGACCATGGACGGTTCGCTCGATGACATTCAGGCGGAGCGCACCGATGGGACCCGCCGGTTGTTACAGGTGAAGTTCGGCACCGACGCCGCCGTCGAGTGGGAGTGGGACCATCTGACCGAGCAGGAGAGAGGGAAGAAAGGGCCGAAACCTTCCCTGCTCCAGAAGTGGAAGACGTCGTTCGACAACGTGGTTGCCTCGGGCATTGCGGTGAGCGAGGCTGCGCTCCTCACCAACCGCGCTGCGAGCGCCGCTATCCGAGCCCACCTATCGGATTCCGGTCTCGTGGACTTCAATGGGCTGTCAGCCTCTCTGCAGGCCACCATCTCAGCGCAACTGGGGGGGCCGGCTGCCGCTTCCTCGTTCTTCGCATCGTTCCACTTCTTCTTTAAGGAGCGGTCGTTCGAAGCGCTCGACACCGCCCTTCGGCAACGATTCCAGCGTCTTGGCGGTACCGCGGAAGGCTGGTCGAGCCTGATGGAAAAGATCCGTCGCTGGATCAACCGCAAAGACGAGCCCACATCCGACGGGACAATCACCCTGGCGGATCTGCGCGCGGCGGCCCTCTGGCACCTTCCCTCCCCGATTCCACAGGGCTTCCTTGTGCCGGAAGACTACGTCGCTCCCAAAGTCTGGAGTGACAGGGTGGTAGAGCCGCGGCTCCGAGCGGGCGGTGAGAGCCTTCTCGTCGTGACCGGCCGCCCCGGAACCGGCAAGAGCACCTACCTGAGCTGGCTTGTGGGCCACCTCCGTCACGCGGACGTACCCGTTGTGCGCCATCATTACTTCCTGTCCACGACGGACGCGACCCCGCTCCGGACGGACTGGAAGACGGCCGCAGACGCCATCATCGGACAGCTTCGTTCCTCGTACGAAAAACTCATACGAACCGCCGATTGCCAAAACCCATTACCAGGAACGCTGCGTGAGTTCCTCATGGCGGCGGGCCGCGAGCGTGCAGGCATGGCCCCGCTCGTGGTCATCGTGGACGGCCTCGACCATGTGTGGCGTGACACCGGCAGCGAGGAAGGACTTCGGCAGCTGTTCGACCTTCTCCTGCCCGCACCGGATGGTGTTGTCGTCGTAGTAGGTACCCAGGATATCGACATCGCTCGAATTCCACGGAAGCTCCGCGACTTGTGCTCCCGCGATCGATGGCTAGAGGTTTCGGTTCTCGATGGAGAAGGGGTTCATGAGTGGCTCAAATACCACGAGCACGAACTCGGACTACCCAAAGATAGAGAGCACGCCTACCGGGTGCTCGACGAATTGGCAGACGCCTTCCGCGATGTGAGCGGCGGGCATCCGCTGGTCCTGCACTACACTCTGAGCGCGGCCCGACAGGGCGGCGCCACGGTTCGCCCGGACCAAGTGCGGGCGTTGCCGAATTTTGATCCCAACAGCAGCGTCGCGACCTACTACCGGGCACTCTGGGAGGATATCAGTCCGGAGGGACATCAGCTCCTCCATCTGCTTGCCGGTTTCCACTGGGCGTGGCCCCGCGACGGCCTGGTGCGATGTTTGGCTCCGCAGGCCGACCTTGTTCGACTTGAGCAGGCGGAACGAACCATCCGACACGTCCTCGGCAACTCGCGAGCCGGCGTAACCGCGTTCCACGAGAGCCTTCTGGCTTTCGTCCAAGCGTTGCCCGACCACCAGACCGCCGCACAATCGCTTCGACCCCAAGTCGTGGATTGGCTCACCAATCGCGCACCCGAGTACTGGCGGTGGAGGCACGAGTGGGAAGAGCGCGCCAAGAACGGAGAAACCGCGCCACTCATCTCGTCAGCGACGTTGGACTGGTGTGTGGATTCCCTTGCGGCGGGCCGGAGCCGAACGGAAATCGCGGATGTGGTGGCCGCGAGTGGATGGGCTGCACTTCGGGCACGCCACCTCGGAGTGGCGACGGAACGCCACTATATCGACGCGTATCTTGAAGAAGCGGGCAGCGCTGAAGGCGTCCTATCGAGTCTGTTGTGGCTGGCGCTCCACAATCGTGATCCACGCAACCGCGAGCTTGAATTGAACCTGTTTCTTTCGCGCAAAGCGCGCGCAACCGAGGAGGAAATCGAGGCTGTCGCGGAGGTGGCATTCTCGGTGGGGCAGAATGGGATCTGTCGGGAACTACTCCGGGAGTGCAGTGAGCGATGGAATACCGCTGCGCGGCGAACCGACCAGACGGGCGACCGCTTCGCGTCGCTGGAAGAATGCCTGCCATCCCTGATCGCCGCGAGCCTAACGACTCCGTCCGAAGGAGCGTATCAGCGCCACGTATCGGAACACCACGATCTACCCAGCTGGTGCTCGCGCGGCCCCTATGCGCGGGCACTCGCTCGGCTCTGCGTTATCGGAGACACTACATCCGCCATCCGTGAGGAGCTGCGGTTTCTGGCGAATCACGCAGACCAAGTGTCATTCGAAGCCGTTGACGAGATCGTTCGGCTTGCCTGCAGAGACGGCTTCGATCCAAGCCGATGGCTTGAGGACTCCGAAGCGCGTCGGTCCGGGCTGTTCCGGTGCGCTCGCTTGTGGGGTCGAGGAGGTCCGGAGCCGCTGCACGATACGCCCCGAGAAGTATCGTTCCTGCCAGTCTCGCAGGTTCGCTTCGGCCGCGACGAGAACACATTCATCGAACTGGCACGTTCCTACTTTTTCTCTTGCCTCGCCTGCGCGGCAGAGGGCGGCGAACCGGCCGAAGCCGTCGGGCTGGACATCCGCGCTTCCGCGGTCCGGAACTTCCTTTCCGTATTGCGCAACCTCGCAGCCGATGCCGCTGCCTCCAAGAAGGGCGACGAGGCCGTGGGGGGTGCATGGCTTGTTGCACGGCTTGCGATGATCAAGCCGCCCGAGGTGAAGCCAAACGACTACAACGATCACCTCGTAAGGCGAGGAGCAGTAGCGCGGATAGCGGTTGCCATTGCGCAGGACCTCGAGGAACTTCACATCGGCGAAACCGGCAGGCCCTCACTGACGCGCGACGTGGTGATGGCAGCGATCGATGGCGCTTGGACTTGGGAGCGGATCTGGATTGAGGACCGGGTGACGCGGCGGCTCACGATGGGCGATTTCCAGGCTGGGCGCCTTCTAATGGACCGCGAGCGAGCCCGCTTGGAGGGGAGCAGGGACTACCTTCACACGAGGGCTGCGGAATATGCATCTCTCGCGCAGTTCTGCCAGTTACATAACGGGTCATCGGATGAGGTGCACGCTCTGGCGCGCCTCGCCGCAACGAACCTCCTGGGACACGGATACCACAAGGATATCACCCTGTTCGATGTGCTCGCGGCGATCCTCGCTGCCCCCGACGCGAGCAAGGCTCGTTCCCTGGCGCGCCTACGCTCGATCTCTCCCATTATTCAAGTAGTGGGCGAGATCACGGACGGTGATGAGACGAGGTATCTCACGCGTAAACTCGCCGGGGTTGTCCGCGAAATCGCGCCCAATGCGCTCCCGCCGTACCTTAGAGCTCTCCAGCGAGAGCATCACCACTGGATCGTCGAGTCCTGCTTTACCGATCTCGCAAAGTCCGCTCCGCTGAAGACTGTGTACGAGAGGGCACTCGCGAGCACGCTGGTTCACGAGGAGGCACTGACGGCATTGCAGGAACGCGCGGACAGTGACGACATCGAGGCTAGGTCGGTGCTCGCCAGCACCTTGGCCTACTGCGGTCGGCAGGCGATCCCTCCGAAGCAGTCGGACGCTCGGTCGGAATACTCGAGCGAGGGCAGTGATAAGAACCCACACTTGGTTGAGGACTATCCGCCAGAACGGCTGCCTGAGTTCGTAGGCGAATTACGGGACGCGCGCATCTACGGGGATGAGCACCTGGCTGCCTGGACGACTCATTGGCGCTCTAAGGACCCCGACGGATTGCTTGCTGCCCTGACGACTTACCGAGCGACGCACGGCTACCCGCATGAGAAACAGACCGCGAGATCGGTGGTCGAACTGGCCGTCGAGCGCTCAGGTCGACGAGCCGCGTGGGATTGGCTGATTGCCTACCATGAGGTCGTGTACGGCTGGATCTGGCATATCTACCCGCTGAGCGACGTGGAGTGGATCTGGAAGTTCCTTCGTTCTCGATTCAGGGACCAATGGCTCGAGTTCATTGCCGCAACGTCTCGCCCGCGATGGGGAGCGGCGGGGGGAGCCCCTCGTTGGAGCATCGAGCGCATGGTCCGGTTTCTCCCAATGGTTGGAGAAGCGGATCGAGTGGACGACGTTCTCGACGCAGCGGTTCGCTGGGGGGCGGGGCTGGCGGCAAACATGCCGCTTCCCGCTCCGGCCTTGACTCCCGATCGGCCTGAGCTTCCGGTGGCTCTGCGGTTGCTCGTAGACCGTCTCGACTGCCCGTCAAGAATGGTGCAGGAGCGAGCCGGCGCGTCGCTGGCCGGGCTTTTGGCCAACGCGGATACCTCCGATGCCACGATGACGGCGTTGCTGGATTGGCACGCAACGGAACACGTCGAACTTCGCTCGTGCACACTTCTGATGGTGCTGCACCTTGCGCGCACCGCGCACGGCATGTCGCCAGGTGCCTGCGTGGCCATCGCACGCCAGGCCAAGTTGGTGCCGTCCGTCGGTGCAGACCTGCTGCTACGCGAGTTCAGGGACGATGGAGAGGCGCTCGCGGCAACATACACGTTCCGCAAGCGGCATTCGGGGGGTCCGGCAGCTGGCTTCGCGGGCATCGACGACTTCGCGTATACTGTGAAGGCGCACCTCGCACCCGTTTTCTTGCGCTGGGCCAACGAGTTGAACAAGTATGGCATTGAGTTCTCGCGTCAGTGGGAGTGGGAGGCGGTCGTGCTCGCCCGCCAGCAATGCCTGTCGCTTCGAGCGAACGCGTACTTCGACCATCACTATCGAGGTGGTATTGACGAGCCGGTGCTGGCAATTAATGATCGACTCTCGATGTTGCTCCGTTCCGCGTACTTGCGGGCGCTGCACTGGTCGATCGACGAGGCGGCCCTCGAAGTTGATCTAGCCGAGATTCACGCCCGGCGGGTCGCAGCCATGGCTGACCCTGCGCTATGGGCTGTCCGGCCGGCGGAGCGCCCAGATTGGTGGCCGGGGGACCCGGGCGAGGCAGATGAGCTGAACGCGCTGTGTGAGGAGGTTGGTTGGGCGATAAGGAATCACCTGGAGAAGCGGGACCCCGACGAAAGGGAGATTCTGCTGTTCGCGGCCGGACCGGTCGGAAACCGACCGCACTTCCGAGCGAATTTGACGATCAGGTCATTTCTTCAATCGGCCCACGGGTCGATGAAGCCGCTTCAAGAGGAGATGGAGGAGATGCTGTGGGTAGGCTGTCAACCGATTCCGCCCCGGTTGTCGTTGCCGGGAACCTACATGACATTCGAGGAATATGCTTTCCTGATCCGCGACTGGATGGTTGCTCCCCTGGCGTGGTGGCTTCAGCCTGACGCCCACGCTTGGCTTATGCCAGATCTCCAAGCCCGTGGCCTTTACATGCCCGCGACATGGCTCCTGCCAGGATCGCCCACCATCAACATCGAGCCGGATCAGGTGAGCGTCACGCTCGGCGAGCGGCGGGTTGCTCGCTATCGCTACTGGAACGACGAACTGCGCGAACGGCGCTATATCGGGGCGAACTCTAGAGTAGGCGGAGAACTGCTGGTCCGTCGAGAATGGCTGGAACCCCAGCTCGCCGCTGGGGCGACGCTCTGTTGGTTAGCGACACTATCGATTACGCGTGGCGAGGAACACAAGGAGCGGTTTGGCGAGCCGCAAGTGGTCGGAACCTGGGTCATCGGTGGCAGTCGATTCGTGTGGCCCGAACCTTGGATACCTCCAAAGTATTGACCAGCAGGACCGAGAATTCACGAATCGGTGTGGAGAATGAGTTGATCACGGCGGGTCGCGGGAAGGAAGGATACCCAATAAGGCATTGCTGAAAGACCGTCCCATCCGGGAAATTCGATGACCCTGGGGGAGGAGAGAAACCTGGCTCATATTATTGCTAGTCACGATAGATTAGTTTCCTCCACACGGTCGCCACCTCGCCAGTAATGATTCTTATTTCTACAGCGCAGTTGGGCCCGCATTGGGCCACGCCGAAAGCTCGCGCGGTCTAGCCTCAGTCGGAACCAATCGAGCTCATTGAGCTTTGCGCGGAGCGCTCTTCAGCTCCATGGAAATCCGTCGGCTCCTCCGGAATTTGGGGAGAGCGTGACGATGGATCGCACCCTCATCGTCGGGGCATGGACCCAACGTGGGCCCAACCGGCGAGCCCCGGGATCGGAGAGCTCGCGCGGACCGACCCGTCGCCGCGCGCCGCTGTGGTCGCCTCGCTCGCTAGCGCCCTCAGCCGCGCGGTCGCCCTCGGGGATCACGTCGCGGCTCATGTCGTCCACGAGGCGATCGGCCGGCTGCTCGTCGGGCCCGCGGCGTCCGTCGATGGCGGCGAGCCCGCACCGATGGCAGGACCACCCACGAGCGGAGTCGGTTCACTCGAAGGTAACGCGGAGCACACACCGGGCAGGGGACACAAGGCACGCCTGCTCGCGCCTCATCGCGGCCATCCGCTAGCCCGAACGAATCGACACACCCCAGGCACGATGCCGGCCACGGGCGGAGCTCCGGCGCGTCGTGCTGACCGGCGCAGCACCCGAGCGTTAACGTTCGGCCGATGAGCCGCGGGCGCGCAGTGTAGATGATCGCGGCGACCCGCGGTAATTCGGTGAAGTTCACCGGTGAAATCCGCACCCGATGCCGGTGAAGAGCACGCCGGATGCCGGTGAAGTCCGCGTCAGATGCCGGTGAAGTTCACCGGTGAAGAGGCCGCTCAGTGCTTCTTGGCGCGGCGCTGCTTGCTGCGGGTGGCGCTCAGCTCCTTGGCCTCCTTGAGCCGGTAGCTCTCGGCCTCGATCTCGATCACCTCGGCGCGGTGCACGAGCCGGTCGACGAGCGTGACGACGCACGCGGCGTGCGGAAAGACCTGGTCCCAGTCGGCGAAGGCCTTGTTCGTGCTGAGCAGCAGCGGCTTCTGCGCGTCGTAGCGCCGGGTGACGACCTCGAAGAGCAGGTCTGCGTAGCGGCTATCGTAGGAGAGGTAGCCGACTTCGTCGATGCAGAGAAGCGTGGGGATCGTGTATCGGCGGAGCCGGCGCGCGAGCGCGGCCGAGGACTCTTGCGCGGCGAGGTCGGCGAGCATGTCGCTCGCGGTCGAGAAGCGGACCGTGTGGCCACGGACGACGGCCTGGTGGGCGAGGTTCTTGAGGATCATGGTCTTGCCGACGCCGTTGGGACCGACGAGCACGGCGTTGTGGCCGGTGGTGAGGAAGCCGAGGCCGAAGAGGTCGTCGACGGCCTCGCGGTCGATCTTCTTGGGCCAAGACCAGTCGAAGTCGGTCATGGGCTTGAAAGCGGCGACGCGGGAATTTTTGAGGCGGCGTTCGAGGCTGCGCTTGTGGCGCTCGCGCTCCTCGATGGCGAGCACCTCGCGAAGCCAGGGCTTGTCGGCGAGCTGCTCCCAGCAGGCGAGCAGGCCAAAGAGGCCGAGGCTCTTGAGTCGGTCCTTGGTCTCGGTGGGTGTGAGATCGGTCATGGCGTCGGGTCCTTCTTCAGGGCGTCGTAGGTAGCGAGGGAGTGTGGCCTGACGACGAGGTCGGCGTGCTGGCCGCGGGCGACGGGGATCGAGACGGGGGGCGGCAGGCAGCGCTCGAAGCGGCGGCGGTCGAGCACCTGGCGGACGGCACCGACGTGGATCGTGTCGCGCTCGAGCACCTCGACGAGGGCCTCTTCGAGCTCGGCGGCGCCGACGGTGTCGAGCAGTTGCAGGAGCCGGGCGATCGCGCTTCCGATGTTGTCGCCGCGCTCGGCGACGATGCGGAGGAAGGCCTGGCTGCTGCGGGCCGCGCGAGCGAGACGATCGAGGCCGCGGTGCTCGCGGGCGCGGCGCTTCTCGTCGACGAGGCGCTGGAGGTGCTCGGGCTGCTCGATCTGCTGGCCGCGGTCCCACGAGCGGACGTGGGTCGCGACGACCTCGTTGCCGTCAGCAATGCGCACCTGATCGAGGTCAGCGAGGACGACGAGCGTGCGGCGCGTCCGGTCGTGGGGGACCGAGTAGTCGTTGAGATCGAAGCGCGCGTAGGGCGTCTTTCCGATCTCGACCTCGACGCGCTCGTGGGCCGGAAACGGCGTGTCGGGGTGTCGCAGCAGCATGCCGCGCTCGTCGTCGAAGGCCTGGCGCACGGTGCAGGCGCGGTCCTCGACCCAGGAGCGATCGAGCGCCGCGGAGCTGGTCCACTCGGCCGCTTGTCGGTTAAGGTCGTCGAGGTCGGCGTAGCTCCGGGCCTCGAAGAAGGCCTCGCGTACGTAGCGGATGGCGCGCTCGACGCGGCCCTTCTCGTTACCGCGGGCGACGGCGACGGGGCGCGGCTCGAAGCGGTAATGCGCCGAGAGGGCCAGCAGCGTGGGGTGGAACCGAATCGCGTCGCCGTGGCGCTCGACGACGGCGCTCTTGAGGTTATCGTAGAGCAGCACGCGCGGGACGCCGCCGAAGTCGGCGAACGCCTCGACGTGCCCGCGCACGAAGAAGGGCATCGCCGCGCCGGGAAAGAAGCGCAGGAAGAGCCGCCGCGAGTAGCTGAGCACCATGACGAAGGCCCAGAGCGGGCGAAGCGCCCGGCCGACGGGCAACTTGCCGAAGTGCGCCCAGTCGACCTGCGCTTGCTCGCCAGGCAGCGTGCGGAGCCGCTGGAATGCCTCTGCCGGCTTCTTGGGGCGCAGACGGCCGATCACCCGGCGCAGATGATCGGGACCGCCCGGATAGCCGCGCTCCCTCAGCATGACGAAGAGGCGACTGGAGCGCAGCGAGGGATACTTGCCGAGCTGCTCGACGATAAAGGGCACGAATGGGTCGACCATGGACGGGCGCGGCGCGACGACCTTCGGGTCGACGCCCGCTTGCCCGAGCACGCGTTGCACGGTGGTGTGGTGCAGCCCAAGCTGGCCGGCGATGGTGCCGACGGGCCATTTCTCGCCGTGGTAGAGGCGCAGGATCTCGGCCTCCTTTTCTTTTGCGATCACCGCCGCCTCCCGTCACCGCGGAGGCCCTCGTGGAACGCGGGGAGCGCGTGGTTGAACAGCTGGCCGAGCGCGCCGCTCGCGCATGGCCCAGGGCGGAAGCTGCGCTTTGCAGAGCGAGCAGCGGCCGACATCTCGGATTCGATCGTCATCGTCGTCCTTTCGGCCGGAGGAGAGCTCCGGCGCGAGTTGGGACGTCGACGCGGCCGCGGCTTGCGTCACCTCGTGATGCGTCACTTTCTGCGCGGAGAACTTGTCCCGCTGCCGCTGCCGCTGCCGCTCGCGGTAGCGGGCCTGACGAGCGGCCTGGAGGCGGCGAGCGCGAGGCCGGGTGCGGTAGGCGGCGCCGGCGCGGCGCAGCGACTCACGACGCTGGAGCGGGCGGCAGTCGAGGCAGAGACGCTGGCCTCAATCACAGCGACGGCAGAGGCGAAGCTGGACGCGGCAGCGGGTGCAGAGGGCGAGGCGGTAGGCGGACGACGGCAACGGGCTCCCTGCCGCCGTTTTCTGGACGTGGAGCCCGGCTTGTGATGAAGGTGGGGGACTCCGGTAGGCGGAGCTCCAGAAGGCCCGAGGGTGGCAGCCCTCGGGCCTTCGACTTTTCGGCGGGCGCTACGTCTACGCCGCGCGGGCGAGCGCGGCCCAGATCGGTGCGGGGGCCGGCGGTGAACGGCGAACGCCGGCGCTCACGGGGCCGCAGTCTTCACCGATCCGACGCGGGACGCGACGATCACCGACACGCAGCGCCCGTCGGATCCATCACCTTGCTCGGCGTCCCAGGTCACGGCGCCGCGCTCCGCCTTGGCGCCGCCATGCCTGAGTTTCCACTTGAGATCCCACCGACTCGCTTCGGCACGCCGCCCGCGAAGGCGCGCGCGTCGGCGACAGGCGATTGTGGGCGGTGGTCGAGCGATCGTCGGCGGAGGGGCGGCGAGTGTCGCCCCGGGTTCAACGGTCGTCGATGGTGGACGGCTGATCGGCGCACCTTCTGCGGCGATCGTCGATCGTAGCCGGCCCCTCGCCGCACCACGGAACGCGATCGACGCCCGCTGGCAGCGTTTTGCCCCGCAGCGGGCGGCACTTGGCGGATCGCTCGTCCTCAGAAGACGCTTCCGGCCGGCGCATCGCGACGAGTAACATGCGGCAGGCAGGCATATGGACAAGCTCTTCGACACGTCCGTGGCATCAGGTACTGGACAAGGGAAGCGTGGGCGCTCCTTCGGTGCTCGACTGGATCCGGGATCCCCGACGCGGTCATGACCTTCCTAAACAACGCCCGGCAGTTCGTGCGTGATCGCCTGGCCGAGGTGCGACGCGAACTTGTCAGGCTCCGGGAGCCTTATGTCCGCCGGTTGGTGCTCAAGGAGCAGCGTCCCGTGGACGAGTACGGCAGCAGCAACCCACTCCTCTGGTGGCCGCATGATCGTGACAGGGCCCGGGCGTTGGGCGTGCTGCCGGACGACGAACTGCACCGCGAGAGGCGGCTCGTACTGCTCGGGAATTCCGGGGCAGGCAAGAGCCGCATTCTCCAGTTCGCGTTCGAGCAGGCTGCGGAGCGGTTTCTCGCCGACGAGACGGCGCCGCTTCCTCTCTTCGGTGAGTGGTTGAAGCTGCTCAGCTCGCAGACGCCGATCGAAGAGGTGCTGGACCGCAAGAGCGGCGGGCTCTTCCGGCGCGCACGGCAGGAGCACTCCGCCGGATGCGCGCTCTTCCTCGACGCCCTTGATGAGGCACGGCCGGACGCTGGGCGCATCGTCGACGTCGAACACTTCTTCGGCACGCATGCGGCCACGCTTGCCCATGTGAGCGTGACCTGCCGGCGCGTGGCGTACGATCCGCGCTGGCTGGTCGACGAGGGATTCGTCACCTACGGCGCGGACCGCCTCGACAACGCAGCATACGCGCAGATCGTGCCCAACGCCGCAGAGCTGCGTCGCTTCAGGGAACAGTGCTACGAGCGCGGGATTGAAGGGCTGCTGGAGACGCCCTTCGACGGCTTCTACCTGGCCCGCGAGTTCGCCGCCGGCCGTCCGCTCCCTCCTTCCAGGAGGATCTGCGTCGACCAGCGCTTGATGGAAATGCTCCGACGGAAGCCGAAGGATGTGGCGCGTGCCCTCGGGCCTTCCATTGAGCAACTCCGGTTCCTGGCCACCCAGGTCGCCTGTCTTGCAACCTTCGTCAACGCGGAGTTCTCCGAGCAAGAGATCGTCGACTGGCTGGACGACTCGCGCTCTCTCGGAGAGCACCGGCACCGACCGTCGGCGGAGGCGGTGAGTGCGCTGGTCCAGCAGCCCCTCTTCGTGCAGCAGGACGGGCGATGCCGATTCGCGCACCAGCTCTATCGCGAGCACCTAACCGCCGAAGCGCTGAACGAGATGCCGTTGCGCAAGCAGCGGCAACTCCTGCGCGTCCCGGCGGACGGCCCGGATCGCGTGCATGTCAATCTTCGGGGCGTCGCGATGGCGCTGGCGGAGCGCAATGACCGCTACCGTGACCATCTGCTTGAAGACGAGCCTCTCATTGCAGGCCTCGCAGAGCCCGCGGCTCTACCTCAAGAGGTGCGTGACACCCTGGCGAAGAAGATCATCGATCGGGGCATAGCCCAGGATCTCATCCCCTGGGCCGGCGTGCGACCTCATGGTCGATCGCCTCAAGATGCTCTTCGAAAGTTCCGGCCGCATGATGTTGCCGCGTTGCTCGCACCTTACCTGAGCAGCGATGATCCCCGAGCGCGAGATTGGGGCGTGGCCGTCGCGGAAACGTGGGGTGGGGCACTGGATCTGAACCCGATCATGGTGAAACTCGCGCTCGACACGACGCAGAACGTCAACGTACGAAACAGAGCGCTCCGGGTGGTCGCCGCGACGAGGGACATTGCGTCGGTGCGTCGGCTGCACGGCTTGTTCGACGACGACTCCGATGACATCCGCGCCACGGCTCTCGAGGCGTATGCTCTCGTGGAGGCGCCCTCGCCTGCTGATTACTTCTCGAAGATTCGCCGCGGAAGAAGAGATACGACGACTCACGGTCCGCTGGAAGGAGAGATCTACCGCTACTGCTTGCGGCTCACGCGCGAAGCGCTAACAGAAGCGCTCTCCGTCATGCCCTCCGTTCAGGAGCGAATGGGCGACTTGTGGCGGCGCGCCCTCCAAGGACTGTACCGATGCGCTCAGAACATCGACTTCTACGACGTGCCTATAGACCTGATCCTAAAGGACTGGTCTCAGGCAGACTACGGCTCCGAGTTCGGTGACGCGACCGCGAGCCGGCTTCTTCAAGCAAACCCGGCCTTACTTCGCCGCGTGTGGGATCATGCGATGCAATCCCTTTCGACGGGGAGCGCCTCGTTCGAGGTCTACAAGGTATCGTCGAGGCTCGCCGATGCGGCCGGCGATGCCCTGGTCGAGCTGCTGCCGGGCTCCTGCGATGGGCTCACAGAAGCTCAGGATAGTTTTTTGTTTCATGCGATCTATCGATGGCTGGAGGATCACCGAACCGCGGAGGCCGTAAGCCTTGCTCGCTCTCGTGCGCCCGCGTTTTCGTCACACTTCCGGTTGATCCCGCAGCATGTCACGCGGTCATCGGAGCAAAAGTTGCTCGAATGGCGAGCACAGCTCGCGAAGGTGGTTCGAGCCAATGCGAACGAGCGAACGAAGATCAAAAATATATGTCGAAAGCTCCTATCCAGCGGTAGCGGTCAGAATCGGGCCGTGGTCCTCGACGACTTGCGGGAGGCCGACCCGGATCTATGGCGCCGATGTATCTTCCACATCCTCGAAGGCGAGGACTACTTCTTCATGCCCGGCACCGTGCTCACCTACCTGCGCGATCTCGGAAGCGATCTCTATGTGCACCGATGCCTGGAGCGGCTGGAGCGAGGAGACGTCCGGCCCCTTGGAGATCACGAGATGGTGTCCTATCTGGAGCGCTTCAAGCCCTCCGGGTATGAAGGGGCGCTGAAACAGCACTATCGTCGCGAGGTCATCCGCAGCGATGAGATGGACCCGCGTCATCACAACGCCGTCACTTTTTTGACGTTGCTCCTCCTGCTGGAGGCTGGCGACGCCTGGGCCTGGTCCGAGTTGGAGGAGCGGATCTCGCAAGGACGCGTCCCGCTGCTGGATGACGACATTCTCTTTCCAAGATGCCATTCGCAGAAAGGCGGTGCGTCGTTCTTCATGTCGGCCGCTGCCGGCGCCTCGGCGAACGCCGTGCGCATGCTCGCCGATTGGTACGCCCTCGTTCGAGCGACCCCGACTACGAGCCGCTGGCCTCGGTCGGACTCGCTGCAAGCGTTCCTCCTCCGCATCATGGAGGCCATCGATCGCGCATGCACTATCAGCGAGCTGGCGCGCCTGCGCGCAGCCGCCGACTACGTGGATGCCCGCTGGCTGAGCCACGTCAGCGAGGACGTCGAGAGCCGCCTGTCGATGTCGGCTTGGTCGGCCGGAGACCTGCTCGACTTCATCAATCGAGAGCGCGTCGGCGCTGTGCACACCGAGCGCGACCTCTTCGAGTGGACCTGCGACGCCCTCGACCGCCTGGCCGAAGGATTCGAGAAGCGCGCCGAGGCGGTCGCAGGCTTCTGGAACGACCAGCGCCCGAAACAGGAGACGGACTGCCAGAACGTCCTCTGGCCCCTGTTAAGGAAGGAGCTCCAGAGCGCCGGGCTTGTTGCCACCATCGACGACGAAATTCCGATCCGAGAGGGCTACTGCGATCTGTTGATCCAGCGCCCCATGGGCGAAGGTCCGCCGTTCCGCGTCGTCCTGGAGCTGAAGGTCGCACACGAAGGCTACGGAGAGCGCGAGCTGATCGATCGCCTAGAAGAGCAGCTCGTCGAGAAGTACATGCTCCCGACCGGGGCGCGCCACGGCGCGTTCATCGTCCTCTGGTTCAAGTGCGATCGGTACGACTACCCCGCTGCCTGGAGCGACAAGGCGGCTTTTGCGGCGGCGCTCGAAGAGAGGCGGCGAAGTGTGGGGGAGAAGCGCCAAGTCACGCTCGCGTCCTACGTGCTCGACATGACCACGCGCTGGCGTGGCCAGCGGAAGGTACTTAAGGACGAGCGCGAGCGCCGTACGCCCAAGACGAAGGCGCGCGAAGGCGCTACCCGAGTTGCCGGGAAGACTCGGGCAGCGTCGAAGACCACGCGGGCCTCCCAGCCGCGTGAGGGGGCGTCGACGCGCCGCTCCCGCGGCTCCTGAGCCGCCTGTGACCACCGCGCGTCCCATCGATGTAGTGGCGCCCACCGCCCGCGCATCAACGGTGCCTCGCTCACCTCACGAGGAGGAAACTCCTCCGATGTATCCAGTCGCGCGACCGATGTGCAGGAGCAGACATCAGGGACAACGTTGCGTATTCCGACGGACGTGACGGCTCGTTCCGGAGCGACGCGACGGCCCAGTCCGGCGTGACGTGGACCGGAGCGCAGCGACGAGCGCGGTCAGGTCTTCGTCTCGGTCACCTCGGGAGCCACCGCCTTCTTCTTCCGCATCGACCCGCCGCGGAGCGTCACCAGGTGCGCGTTGTGGACGACGCGGTCGCAGATCGCGTCGGCAATACTCGCCTCTCCGATGGCTTGATGCCAACTTTTCGTCGGGATCTGCGAAGTGATCACCGTTGACGACCTGTCATATCTATCCTCGAGGACCTCGAGCAGATCGCGCCTCTCGACGTCGGTCATGGGTGCGAGCAGGAAGTCGTCGAGGACCAGCACGGCGACCTTGGCGAGGCGCGCGAGGGCGTTCGCGTAGGTCCCGTCGGCACGCGCGACCGCGAGCTGCTGGAGCAGGCGCGGGGTGCGGATGACGAGGGCGCGGAAGCCCTGCCTGCAGGCGGCCTGCGCGAGCGCGCCGCCGAGGAAGCTCTTCCCGGCTCCGGTCGCTCCCAGCACGATCACGTTCTGCTTCGCGCGGACCCACTGGCAGGAGCCCAGCACCCGAGCGAAGGGCCTGTCCACGCCGCGCCCTGCCTCGCAGGAGAAGTCCTCCATACACGCGCCACCCGGCACCCGCGCATCCTTCAGCAGGCGATGGAGTCGCTTGTTCTCACGCGCCGTCCACTCGCGGTCGACGAGCAGCCCGATCACCTCCTCAGTGGAGAGCGGCTCCGTCGACGGCGCTGCCGCCCTCTCTCTCAACAGCACCGCCATCGCGTTCAGCTTCATCTCGACCAGCTTCTGAATCGTCTCTTCCAAGATCACTCCTCTCCTCCTTGTCGAAGTACTCAGCACCGCGGATGTTCTCGTGAGCCAGCGCCCCCCGGGGCGGCGGCTCGACCAGCGGCGCGCGGTCGAGGCCGTTCCTCAGGATCGCGGTCACGCTCTTGGCGGTGGGGCTGCCGATGCGGAGCGCACGCGCGCACGCAGCGTCGACGCGCTCGCGACCGTACTTGTCCGCGAGCCGGATCACGCCCAGGCACGTCCGGTAGCCCGTCTCCGGGTGGGTGCGGTGGCGCATGACCGCACGCGCGAGCTCGCCGACGTTCGGGCCGATCGTCTCGGCCCATGCCACCACGCGCTCCGGCGGCCACTTGCCGTAGTCGCGATGGGCTCTGGGGCGATGCTCGTCGACGATCACGGCCGACCCCTTCCGGCCGTAGCTGCGCGCGTGCGACGCGACGCGCACGCTGTCATGGAACAGCTCCACGACCGAGGCCGTCGCTCGGATCTCGACGCGCGCACCGACCAGCGTGTACGGCACGCTGTAGAGCCGGTCGTCGTAGCAGACGCAGTAGTCGATGTTGACCTTGGCGTGCTTCCAGTCGGCGAGCTCGTACCGCCGCGCCGGCAGCGGCCGCATCACGGGCTTGTCGATGGTCTCGAACGCCGTGCGCCGGCAGCCGTCGAGCCGCTGGAACGGCCGCGCATTCAGCCGCTCGAGCAGCGACGCGATCGCCTCGTTGAGCTCGGCGAGGCTGAAGAAGGTCCGGTGTCGCAGCGAGGCGAGGATCCAGCGCTGCGCGATGAGCACGCCGCCCTCGACCTTCGCCTTGTCGCGCGGCTTCCGGGGCCGAGCCGGGATCACCGTCACGCCGTAGTGGCGCGCCATCTCGAGGTAGGTCGGGTTGATGTCCGGCTCGTACCGATCCGGCCCGGAGACCGCGCTGCGGAGCTGGTCCGGGACGAGCACCTCGGGCACGCCACCGAAGTACTCGAACATCCGCACCGTCGACCCGACGAAGTCGGCGAGCTTCTGCGAGCGCGTCGCCTCGGCGTATGTGTAGTTGCTCGCGCCGAGCACCGCGACGAACAGCTCGACCTCGATCACCTCGCCGGTCGTCCGATCGACGAGGTGCGGCTTCCTGCCCGAGTAGTCGATGAAGACCTTCTCGCCGGCGCGGTGAACCTGACGCATCACGACGCCGAGCTTCTTCTTCCAGCCCGCGTACAGGTCGCAGAACCGGCTGTACTCGTAGGGCTTCAGCGGAGCCTGTGCTGCGCTCGCTTCGCGGTACTCGAGCCAGAGCGTCTGCAGCGTTACGCACGGCTTCGACAGCTCGCGGTGCACCCAGGAGAAGTCGATCGGCACGCGCGCGGGCGGCTCGTTGCGACCGACGTCGCGGAACAGCCGCGACTCGATCTCGGCCTCGGTCATCTCTCGGGCGACCTCCCACGTCAGCCCCGCCTTCTCCGCGCGCGCCAGGTAGCCGCTGACCGTGCTCTCGCCGACGCAGGCCGCCGCCGCGATCTCCGCTCGGCTGCGCTTGCACTCAAACTTGAGCCTCAAAATCTCTCGAACCTTCCGCATCGATAGCCGCTCCGACATCGCGCCCATGTACGCGATGAGGCTGCGACCGCGAGCGCCGCCTGCGGGCCGTCACCCCCGTCGGAACGGCCCGTCACGTCCCTCGGAACGGCCCGTCACGTGCGTCGGAACGAGCCGTCGGGTGTGTCGGAACCCCCCGTCGGGTGGCCCGGAACGCCCCGTCACGTCCCGTCGGAACGAGCCGTCACGTGCTCTCGGAATCGGCCGTCACGTCAGCCCGGAATACGCAACAACGTCGCGGACACCGCGTTCACAAGGTGCCTTGTCCGACAGGTTACTGACGGCCTGCTTTCGCCGCGGTCGCGCGACGCGCTTTCCGATTGCCAGTCTGCCTGCCTTGGGCGTGCTGCGCGGCCTGCGCACGCACGAGCTCCGCGAACCGCCGCGGCCCCGGTCGCGTCAGCAGCTTCTCGAGGCCGTAGCTGTCGAGCATGCCGAGCGCTTGGTTCAGCCCGGTGCCGACGGCCGTCCCCGCGAGGATAGCAGGCGGACCGCCGACGACGGCGCCGAGCACTCCGCCAAGAACGCTGAACGTCGTCAACCGCACCGCCTTGAACCACTTGCGGTCCTTGAGCGGCGTCGTCGTCATCTGCGAGAGCCACGCGCGGGCGACCGACTCTGCGTCGCGCGGGTCGGGCTGAGACCAGAGCCACTTGCGGAGCTCCTGTGTTGCAGGGTGGTTGCGGAGCTTCGCGATTTCTTTTATTCCTATCGCGCCGCTTGTGATGAGTGCCGGAACGCTCGGCACGCCTTCGAGCATCAGACCGCGTTCTACCGCCCGTGCAGCGTTCGGCGCCCGAACGATCTCGCGGAAGCGCAAGAGTTGCTCCCAACTCGCGCCGCTCTCGTGGAAGTCGAACTCGCAATCGTACAGCACCACGCCTTTCGCGATGTCCTCCGCGATCCGTACAAGCCGCGCGCGCTCGTCGTCGTCGAGCTCCCATCGCGGGCGACTCGGGTCGAAGCCGTGCCGACGCAGCGCCCCGCTGTCGTAGGCTACGCGCACCGCGGCCACGGCGTCGTGGGACACGTTCTGCGCAGGCAGGTGCGTGCGCTCGATCGCTAGTTTCGCCAGTCGCTCGACCTTTGGCCAAGCCTGGTCGAGCCAGCCGCCCTTAAGCCCCATCTCGACGGACGCCTGAGGATCACTGTGGGCCGGGGTCTCGAAGTTGCCGGACGTCAACGGGTCGATCTGCGCGTCGATCAGCTGACCCTTGTTCCAGTAGAGGATCATCGGCCTCCACAAGAGGAACTGAAGCGCGCCCTCCTCAAGGAGTTGCTCGACGCCCGCGATCCCGAACCCATCAATGAGGCGGCAGAGCACGACGTTCTCACCGTAGACGTGGTTGCAGACGGCCGGGGAGATCACCAGCGCCTCCGCGGTGCGTAGTCCCTCAATGGCCATCGCCATCCGCACGGCCTCAAGCGTGCCCGGGGGCTCCGGCGCCGCCTTCTTGTGCCAGAGCTCGACGATCTCGCTCCAGCCGCTCGTGTAGAGGGCCTTCGGGAGCCGCAACTCGGCCGCTGGTAGCGCTCGCGTCCGTCGCTTCTTGTCGCTTCGCTTCATCGTCTGGTATTCCGCCCCTGCTGTAATTGGCGCAGCGCACCGAAGCCGTCGCAGGGGCCCGTATCGGCGTACGTACTGAGCAGTGGCCGCCCTCTACCCTTACGCCGGGCTGCTTTCATGTCGCGAGAGCATACAACGAGCGGCAGTGCAGGCGCATGCGGGTCTTCGGACCACGAGAAGACGTACCGCCGCAGGGAGGTCGCCCGTCGCCGATCCGCTGCCACTCGTCACGGGCGAGGAGCCTTCCCTCATGGTCCCGGCGAGGCTCGCCCCGTTCTGGAGGTGCTGCGGCTGGTGGACCCCGAGAGCGCGCGGTGCTCGTCCTCGTCGGGACCGGCGAGGCTGTGACGGAGGTTGCCCGCGTCCTGGGGGTGCCGGTCGGGACCGCCTTCACGCGGCTGCGACGTGGGCGCAGGCGCCTCGCCGCCGTGCTCGCGCGCTGGGGTCGTTGAATCTGACGTCGTGTCCCGCAGAGCACAGATCCCGCCCAGGTCTCGCTCTACGCGCAGAACCGAGAACGCGAGCGGATCATCCGCGCGCAGTGGCGCGGCGGAGGAACCTCCCGCGCGTGGCCGCGGCGTCAAGGCGGAGCTTCGCCCAGACGCGGCCTCGGATACGCCGCGTCGGCACTAGATCTCCTCACGTCCTCACCGTTCGGACGCGGGACGCAAGGATCACCGATACCCGCGCCCTTCGGTCCCAACCGCCAGCTTCTCCCACCGGCGGCGGTGTGGTAGTTACCGCTATATGGTCAAGCTGCCTACGACAGTCGAAGAGTGGATGGCACTTCCTGAACTGCCTTCTGGCCGGTACTTAGTGGTGAACCTTGGGTGGAAGGAGGCGTCGATCGCGGAGTGTCGCGCGGCAGGTGTTCCAGGTCTGCCTCCGCGGCGCGACGGCGAGGAAGGGCTCGCAGTGCGGCTGCCAAACGTCACGGTAAACGAACAGGCTGGCACGCGCGTGCATCGCTTAAACCTGGACTTCGGTCCGATCGTCAAGGCCATGTTCGAAGACGCTGGCAGGTGGTACGCAATGGGACGCCAACTTCTACCGGCGTACTACACGTTCGGCATGAGATCGGACGGGGCGTACGCCTTGCCAGACGGCCCTTCACTGCCGCCGCGCAACATGAGTCGAAGATAGTACAGCAATTCCACACTGGCCAGTAGACCGTTCAAGCGTGGACTCCGAGCTGACGGCTTTCCCGATTCCAGATTGGAACGCTGAGCTCCCCAGTCGCTAAGCCGAAAGAACGAGTCGGAGAGCACCCTTATCCTGGAAGTCACTCTCTGACGAACATGAAACAAGATCTGCCGTTGGGTGCATGGGCGAGCTGTCACAGACCGCCCCATCGGATCGCGCGGACCGGCCAAGCGGATCGCGGGCGAACCCCGCTCCGACCCCGCGAGGAGGGCGGCGCGGGGCTCGCTCACGTCAAGGAACCGCTCCGCGGAAATCTTAACAAATCTAAACTATTTGCCTGGCCTCACGAAGCCTGACGGCGTCACGTAGCGCGCTGATGGCCTTTGTGCGTCGCTTGTAGAGCGTAGAGAGAGGTAGCCCTTCGTCTTTGGCCACCTTGGCCATAGGGACTCCGTTTAGATCGTGTGCTACGAGCACAAATCGCAGCTCCGGATCGAGCTCGTTCACCGCGTCGATGGCGCTGTTCCTGATGATGTCGCACTCCATCAAAGCAGCAACGTCCGGCGCCGGATCGAGCACCTCGATCAAGTCGACCAACTCCTCCCTCCGGAGCTGCGCACGCTCGTGGTAGTGCGAGGCAACGTGTACGGTGATCGCGTTCAACCAGCGTTCCGGCCTGCCGCGCTTCGGATCGAACCTGGTCCAGCTCTCCCAGGCGGTGAGCCAAACTTGACCTGCGACGTCGCCACGATGGCACCGTGGGACCCCTAGCCTCTCCAGCCAGCGTAGCACGGCACGAACCATCGTCGGGCAAAACAGGCGCGCACGCGCGGCAGCGCGCTCGTCTTCATTCGGCGGACGACACATAGATTCACGCCCCCCGGGGCAATCTCCCGTCCTATGATCGTGGCTCGCCAGCGCATCTGTGCGGCATCGGTCTGGTCCTCCCCCCAGATGGTCCGCTACCAAACGGAGGCGTCAGCTGTAGCTCTTCAGCGGCCGGAGCGGTGCCATCCTGGCCAGCCTGCTCCTTAGGGCGAGCAGCGTCGGGGCATCGTTCAAGCGCAGCGCCCTCCGGAGTTGATCTCTACCGCGCGCCAGGCGCCCCTGGATCGTGTTGGGGTTCTGACCACGCTCGGCCGCTATCTCCTCCGCGGTGCGTCCCAGAGCGGCGTCCACCACGGTGTCGCGCAGCGCAGGATCTATCCGATCCAAGTGGCGGAGGTCGAGCCGCGCCTCCACCTGTGCAGACGGCGGCGGCGCGTGGCCATCCATCGCCGAACGCGTATACGAATCGCGACCTCTCTCCCACCGTTCCTGGTTCGCCCTGTAGTGTGTCGTGTGATGCCAAGCGACCACATGCAGCCAGCGTCTCAAAGCATCCTTCATCGACAGGTGCTCGGGCGCATGGAATCCCCCTGCCTCGACGGTCCTCCATGCAGAGAGCAGGATGTCCTGCAACACGTCTGCGCGGTCGCACTCTGGAACCTTGAGCCGGCGCAGGCTGTCCATGATCATGGACCTGTGCTGCACGATGGCATCGAATGAACTGCGCACCTCCGGTCGCTTGCCCACGTCCACCGAATGCGAGGCACGGATGCGCTCACCCATAACTCCCTACTCCCGGAAGTGTCGTGTTCAGCGGAGAGCGCTCCGCTTCCTCCCAATCGGACGCGATTGCCGAGCTCGCCCCCCCTTCGTCGCGCTGTAGCGGGAAGCTCGTCAGCGTGGCAGCGCGAAGGGCGAGCTCTGCCCCGGTGGCGCCGCGGACAGGAAGCGGCGAACGACGCCGCGGCTGCGGAGGCGGCGGGAGCTTCGCCCGCGGGCTCCTGTCCGCAAGCTCGGGAGACGGCACCACGGGCGGAGGAATGTCGAGCGCGCGAGGGGGTATCGTGGGCGGCGTCGGCGGCACCGAGCTCGGCGCCGGTGACGACGCGGGACGCGCTGAGCTCTCGCGCCTGGTGATGGGCTCGCCGACCTGGATCACGACGGTCTCCTCGGCTTCCGTCCGGTAGTCGTCGTGCAGCCGCCAGAGGCGCTCCCAGTACCGCGCCGGCGCGCCGGTGAAGGCCTCCAGCTTCCGCGCGAGGCCGGGCGTTATCGACAGGTCGCTCCGCAGCAGTCGCTCCACTTCCCCCGGTTCCAGCCCTGTGCACTCGGCCAGCTTTCGCTCCCACGAAGGAATCGTCGCGCAGAGCGACTCGAGGACCCTGCCGGGCCAGGGTACCGGGCGCGCGCGCGCGTCTGTCTGCTCGGCGAGCGCGTCGACGTGACAGTCCAGAAGGCGCCGGTATCGGTCCCGCTCCTCCGCTGCCTGCTCCTTCGCATCGATCAGGGCCGACGTCTCGTCATCGTGCGCATGCTCGCGCGCCTCGCGAAGCCCGCGCTCGCGTCCCAGCGCTTCGCGCGCCGTGACCGCGAAACCGATCGCGACGCAGCATATCATCGCGAGCCCGAGCGGCGAGACGAGCCACATCGCAGTTAGCATGTCCTCCATGAGTTTCTCCTCCTCGACGTGAGCAATCCTGTCCGGCGTAAGGCGGATCTCGGCCTTGTGCCGCCCGACGACAGCACCGTCCTCACCAATTGCTTCGCCGTCGACGGACAGCCGACGATTCAGCGAATCTGTATCAGGAGCCCTTCGCGCTCCGCGGCGAGCTGCCCTTGCGGGAACTCCCGCGCATGCGTCTCGAGCAATTGTCGCGCCTCGGCATCTGCGACTGCGCTGTGGGCCTCGATGGCTCTGCGGGCCTGGTCGATGAGGCTCCGCTCGCGCTCGCTGACGGCTGGGAATACGGCGCGGGCGTGCAGCGAGGTACGACGAGCCGGCGCGCCTGACGGAGCTGGTACGCGTGCGTCTCCATTTTCATCCGGCTGCGCGAACTCCAGCGCCGCTCTCTCGGCCGTCGCGGCCGGCGCGCGCATCGGGAGTTGAGCCGGTGGCTGCGCGATCTCCTCCACGGCCAGTGCGGGCGCAGGAGCGCGCACCACCGCCGACCCCAACCACGACTCCGGGCTGAACGAGTCGGGGAACGTCGCGATGACGGCGCCGGTCAGCACGACGACCGCCCCCTGCACCACGAGCTTGAAGCCCAGGCGGCCCAGCTTGCTCACCCACCCGTCGCGGCCGCGCAGATCGAAGGCGAACGGGACGCATGCAGCGTCGTCCCATCCGCGCGAGCGTTGCCGCGCCCTCCAGCGTTCCACGGCCGCGGCGAGGTCCTCGAGCGCTCGGCGATACTGCGTCCTCACCGTCTTCGGGTTGAGCCCCAGCTCGGAGGCGATCTCGACGAGCGGCACCTCCTCGATCCCGTGCTTGATCAAGACGTCGCGGTACTTGGGGTCGACCTGGTTGATCAGGTAGCGGATGAGCGCCTCCCGCTGCTGCCTGCGGAGCACCTCTTCCGGCGTCGGGCCCTCCGCCCGAAGCTCGTGGTCGTCGAACGAGGTCAGGACCTCCCCCCGACGGCGTGCGTTCCGGACGTGGTTCCGCGCCTGGTTCAGGACGATGGTGGCACCGTAGGAGGCTCGAGCCTCCCCGAGATCGATCCGCTGATCGGCTTCCAGTGCCCGCAGCAAGGCGTCCTGCGCAAGGTCCTCGGCATCTCGCGCAGGGACACCGAAACGCCGCGCGAGGCGCCGGAGGAACTCGAAGCCGGTGGGACTCAAGGCTGGCTCGCCCATAACCGGTAAAACACCTGAGTCGCCTGGAGGGCTTCAAAAAAACGCACGGCGGCGCCAGCGCCGGCCGCACAGTGTGCGACATATGCGACATTGACGCACATGCTCATAAATCGTAGATGGCCACATTCCGCCGTCCGACGGGATTTTGTCGTCCAACCGTTCACATCACGACGTTTTCCTAGCCGTTGACGCCGCGCGGCTGGCGTAAGTACCGTTCATGCATGCGTATCGTTGCGCAATCGCTCTGGATATGCCTGATGCTTGGCGTCGCCACCGCCACTACGCACCCGGTCCGTGCGGAGGACCGCAATCCGGCACCCGCACCAAGCGACGGTTCGATTGTAAAGGACCATCTTCGCCGCGCCCGGAGCGCTCAGGCAAAGGGACGGTGGACCGAGGCACACGCCGCCTACAAGGCGGCCTTCGAGGCGATCGATTCGACATCTGTCACAGAGAGAGAATCCGCTGAGATCGCTGGCGAGCTGGGCCTCTGCGAGCTCAAGCTGCGCAAGTTCCGTGACGCGGCGGAGCACCTGGCTTGGAGCCTTGAGCGGCGCAAGGCGCTCTCTCCTGAGCAGCAAAAAAGATTCGCCGATGGACTGGCTAAGGCCGTTCCGTTCGTCGCGACGCTCTATCTGTCGGTGGATCCGCCGGATGCTGAGGTGCTCGTTGATGGCAAGCTCATCGGCCGACCCAGGCGAACCTACACACTGTTCTTCGAGCCTGGCATGCACATGGTGCGGGCCAGAGCACCGGGCCGTGAGGAAGGCTTCCAGACGCTGGACGCGCAGGCGGGGACGGAGCCGAGGATGACGATAGAGTTACCGCGCGCCGCGGTGAGGAGTACGGGCGAGGCCGAACTGGGGGCCCCGGCGAAGAAAGCGGCCACGGACGCGCAGGCGACGAGGACCTCCACGCAGGCTCCGGCGCCGTCGGCTTCTTGGCCAGGAAAGGTGCGAGTCGGCGGCATCGCCGTGGCGACGGCGACGGCGGCGGCAGGCGCGATCTTTCTCCTGCGGGCCAATGTCGTGCATGGCAATCTTCGCGAGGGGGATGTCCGGCGTCGCGCGCAGGGGTGGACGTCGTCGACGTGCCGGGAGCCGAGCGCGCCCGCGGCCTGCGCCGACATCCATGGCCAGATCAAGGAGCGGAATCTGCTCGCCACCCTCGGCAAGGTGTCACTGGCGACGAGCGCCGTGTTCGGCATAGCGACAGCCGCATCCTTTTTCACCGAGATCGCGCTCTTCAGGACCAAGCCGGCAGCGGGGGGCCTCCGCGCTGCGCCAGTGGCGACCACCGAGCAAGCGGGACTGAGCCTTTGGGGCTCGTGGTGAGGCGGAGGGGCGGAGGGCAGCTCATGGGTGGTGGTTCTGATGGTCGATATCGCGGGATTGCGCGTTGCCTCGCACTCCTTGCGTTGAGCTCAACGGGCGTCGCCGGCGTCTCCGGCTGCTATTCCGAGAGCTGTGCAGAGGGCTATCTGTGCGAGATCTCTCCTCCAAAGCCATCTCCTTGTGATGGCAGCCCGGCGTCGGCGGCAGCGCTCGACATGTGCGGGGTGTTCGTCAGCGAGCACGGCGACGACAACCACCCCGGAACGAAGGACGCTCCGGTGAAGACCCTGCAACACGCGATCGGGCTCGCCGCGCACGGGCGAGGCCACGGCGAGGCAGCGACCCGGCGCGTGTACGCGTGCGGCGGGGAGTTCGCGGAGACGATCACGCTGCCCTCGGGGGTCGACCTCTGGGGCGGCCGTCTGTGTGACGGCGGGGATTGGTCGTATGAGGGGGCATTCGGCGGGCCGGATCACCGGACGATCATCGCTCCGCCTGGGGGGATCCCGCTGCGGGTCCTCGGGGCGGAGGATACAGAGCTCGCGGGGGACGACACGGCGTCGTTGATCTCCGGCGTGCGCGTTGTCGCGGCGGCCGCCTCGGCGCCCGATGGCAAGTCGTCGATCGCGGTGATTCTGAGCACGGGCGCCAGGGCGAACGTGCAGGACAGCGTGATCGTCGCGGGCGACGGCAAGGACGGGGAGCCGGGCGGGGATGCGCCCAGCGTGCGGGCGACGGATGGCGTGGAGGGGAACCATGGCGCATCCGCCTGCACCGCAGATGCCGCCATGGGCGCCCTTCCGGTGGTCACCGTGTGCGACGACGGCATCGAGTCGACGGGCGGCTACGGCGGTGACGGCGGACTCGAGGCCGGCGGCGATGGCGCCCCGGGAGAGCCGGCGCCCGCGGAGATTTCGGAGCGCGATGGCCGCGGAGGGGCCGGCGCGGACGCCAGGAGATGCAAGGACGGGAACGATGGCGCAGACGGCGCCGACGCCGGTCGCGCGGGTGGCGCCATTGGCCCAGGCATCCTCAGCGACGATGGATGGATCGGTGTCCATGGTGAGGACGGCAAAAAGGGCGGCGTCGGCTACGGCGGCGGCGGCGGTGGCGGCAGCAAGTCGCGCGGGCCCATGTTTGCGTGCCCCGTAGGTCTCCCCCAGAGTGGCGCGGCCGGCGGCTCGGGGGGAAGCGGGGGTTGCGGCGGCAAGGGAGGCAAGGGCGGCGGCTATGGCGGCGCGAGCATCGGTATCGTCGCGCTCGAGGGCACGGACCTGACCGTCGCGAACACCGACGTGCTTACGGGCAAGGGCGGCCAAGGCGGGGTCGGCGGAACGGGCCAACGGGGCGGCGTCGGGCGGCGCGGCGCCCACGGCGGCGTCGGTTATACTGGAGGCGACATGTGGGACGCGTGCCGTGGAGGCGACGGAGGCAACGGCGGTCGCGGCGGTGATGCCGGCGGCGGGCTCGGCGGCGCGTCGGTCGGCATCGCCTACGTGGTGCCTAACTTCGCCATTCGACCCGGAACCAACATTGTTGCCGCAGGCGCCGGCCAAGGCGGCTCCGCGGGGAACGCCGGCCAGAAGGACCAGGCGGGCAAAGGCGCGGACGGCCCGTGGGGGGAGCTCTATCGTTTCGGTGCGGCAAGCGAGCCGCCCCGTTGACTCGCGCTTCGCGAGACGCTGCCAGCGAGGGATGCCGATGCGCCTGAGTTCCGCGATCCTCTTGGTCTCTCTTCTGCCGCTCGCCGCAGCCGGTTGCGGTACGACGCCGGGGGTGAACGACCCTGATGGCGCGCCGCCGTGCGGCAGTCCATCGACGTGTGCAGGTGATCCGATCCCCGAGTCGGTCTGCCTGGAGCATCTCGCCGCGGGGCGAGCGATGGACGGCTGTGGCGTGTTCGTCAACGATCCGGTTCTCGGCGGTGACGACGCGAACCCCGGCACGAAGGACAGGCCGGTGACTACCCTGCCGCACGCGATCGAGCTGGCGCGCACCGGGCGAGGTCGGGTGTTCCTCACCCGCAACGCCTTCGTGGAGTCCATCACGCTGCCCTCCGGGGTGGATCTTCATGGAGGCTTCAACTTCTTGGAATGGGAACGGCCGCCCGAGATTTCAGATCCGGTGTACGGCACGGCCAAGATCGTTGGCCCCGTCGGGGACATCCCCCTGACCATCGAGCCGGCGCGGGAAGGCGACACGGGGGCTGCGGACGGGGTCTCGATCATCGATCACATGTACGTCCGCAGCCCGACGCATATCGGGATCATCGTTCGGTCGGGCGCCGCGGTGGAGATCATCGGGAGCACGATCGAAGCCTACTCGGGACCGGGGGGCCGCGACGGGGAGAAATGGCCGGGCCGGGCAGCGTCGGGGCCGGACGGCCAGTATGGGGGAGACGCGTGCTCCGCGGCGACGGTCCCGGGTGGACTTCGGGCGGTGAACTCCTGCGAGGGAGGGCTCCCGAGCGTCGGTGGCAAGGGAGGCGACGGGCTCGCCGACGGCGCTGGAGATGGGGAGGACGGCGAGCCCGTACCCGAGCCCAACCCCAACCACAATGGGGAAGGAGGGCGAGGCAACCGGACAGACGGTGGTTGCAGCAGTGGCGCCCCCGGGGAAAGCGGTATGTGGGGCACCGCCGGCGCAGCGGGCAAGGGCCGCGGGCGGATCGATGAGACCGGATGGCGCGCCGACTGGGCCGGCGACGGCGCCCGGGGAATGCCGGGCCAAGGCGGTGGCGGGGGCGGCGGGCGTCGCGGTGGGCTTGCGGTGTGCGGCGTCGCCACCAAGGGGGGCGCCGGCGGCGGCTCCGGAGGCGCGGGCGGCTGCGGGGGGCGGGGCGGCCGAGGGGGCGAGAACGGCTACCCGAGCATCGCGATTGTGGCGCTCCACGCCAAGGTGAGGGTGCGCGACAGCGTCATCAGCATCGGCGACGGGGGCCCAGGCGGCGACGGCGGGGAGCCGGAGGAAGGCGGCAAAGGCGGCCGAGGCGCTCCAGGTGGCGCCGTGGGGGACGGCACGTGGTCCTGCGAGGGTGGCAGCGGCGGCCTCGGAGGCGACGGCGGCTACGGCGGTCCCGGGCGCGGCGGCGACTCCATCGGCATCGCCTACCTCGACGAGGACCAGCTCACGCTGGAGAACGTCACCTTCGAGATCGGGCTGCCGGGCCAAGGCGGTACGAGCTGGGAATGGTCTGGCGAGGAGATCACGGGGGAGGACGGCATCGCCGTCGAGACGCTGCGCTTCCCCGAAGAACTGGATTGAAGCTTCCCCAGCGAGCTATCCGGCTCGATAAGACCGGGCGCGAAGGTGAGGGTCACGTCGGCGGGCTCGGCCCGCTCTGAACGGTTCGAGCCCGGTCCGCTGCGCTTCCGGCCCTGCCAGATCGTCTGGGGTGTCGTGAGCGTCGAGGTTGAGAGCATCACCGCCTTATCGCGCGTCTGAAAACAGGCAGTCGTATAACCTGGCCTCTCCCAAACGTCGTAGATTGGTCGCCACGTCCGGCACGACCACGGCGCCGATCTCCCGCGGCATGCGCTCGTATCCCCATGTCGCTTCGATCTCTTCGGCGATCCCCGCAGCGTACGGCTGCTCATCGGGCGATGGATCGAAGCAGATGACCTGCCGCGTGGGTTCGTCCTCCACGGAAGGTGGCTCAACAAGCTCGGGCTTGATCAGCCTGATCAGCTTGCCAACCCAGGCGGGTAGGACATAGGCCGTATCATGTACGAAGATCGTGACGGCGCGAGGCGGCGTCGCGCGGAGCGTTTTCTCCCTCTCGATCTCCTCGCGATCCTCAACGAGGCGCGAGCTGTAGACGATGTAATAAGGAACCAAAAAACTCACTCTCAATTCAATTGTATGCCGGTGTTCGCCGGTGGTCTTCGGAAGATAGAGCGAGCCAGAATAACAGGCGTCGTGACTTCCCGTCAGGAGATGGGCTGATAGATTATCGATCTTGTTCTCGGGAAACTGTTCACGTAGGCGCCGCAACATGCCAAGCCACCTCTCGCAATCGGCGCCGGCTCGACGACGGGCGTCCACCAGCCGCCGATCCTCTTCTGTTTGCACGCGGCCAGGATCCTCGTATGGAACCCGCCGAGGGTAGTAGCGGTATACGACGCTGAACAATTCCTCGATCGCGTGCTTCATGGCTGTGTGACTCTGGATCCAGCTACACGCTTGCGGAGGCTGACGTCCATCTCATCCTTCAACCTGACGCAGTAGATCCCTTGCGGAATAGTGAGGTTTGCCCTCATGACTTTACGCGAAGCTTTGGTCGCCACGTCGGCGCTGATGCGCGCGGCCTCATCCGCTGGGATATGGCCCTGGGCCGCGTTCCGCAGTGGCATTCCAAACGTCATCTGCGGACACTCCCAGAACTCCGGATACACCTCGACCCACCGCTTGACCTTCAGACGAACGGAGGCCTGTTGCCAGCCGCCCGATTCGCCTGTTCCGTCGTCGGGGATCGTCGTGACGAATTTGAAGATAGTTGGTGAGAAGCCGTTGACCCCGGCCGGCGGGCACTTCGAACTACAGGCATCGCTACAGAACACATAAGTCTGGCCGTCTCCGGTGGTGTCACCGGAACCTGAACATGTGCTATTTATCGTGCTCTCCGAGCTGTCTCTCGGGCGCTCTTCTTCATCCTCTTCTTCTGAGCTATCCGTCTTGTTGCACTGGATCTCCTGCTCACTGTCGCCTCGCCGCTCTCCCGATGGCGCATCTCCGAAGTCACCGGATGCGCTGGAGCTGAATACCGGGGTTGGCTCCGAACCTGGACCCGCACCTGCTCCCGAGGTCCATTCCTCGCGAGGGTAGCAGTCTCCCACCGTCCAGTTGCATGCCGCCAATGCCCAGATCGCGATGGCTGCTATGAAAAGTAGGCTTCTTCTTGAGCTCATCTGGCACTCCATCGAATCGCGGGGCCGGCAACGACAACGACGGATGCGTAACCTGGCAACACAAGACTTCTTCCGCCGATCCAGTCCACATTGGCGCTCGCCGATATGCCCAGCGGCCCCATAACGTACGCGCTGGCCTGCGCGTGTCCGCCCACTGCCACCCCGGCAACCTGTCCACACAAGGTGTCTCCGCAGGCCGGCATGAGGTAGATCGCAACCGATGGGCCCGCACCAACATCACCATCCTCCCAACGATAACCAAGGGAAACGGAGGTGTGATTGTAAACACCGGCCCCGCCTACCTGGATCGGAGGCACGAGGCTGCACAGATCGTGAAGCTTCAACAGGAGGTTTTTCTTGATGTGCCACGATATTCCGGCATGCGGGCCCACCGCGAGGCGCGGGGCGGTGCCAGCCTGGATCCAGCCGAGGCTTACACCGGCGCTCAGCTCTGACGCCTCTGCCTGCGTCGAAGCGACACCGAGCACGAGAGCGAACACCGCCGCCGATGCGACCCGTCGGCATTCCGTTCTCATCGGTTACTTCCCCCCTTTGGCACCGCCGGGAAAACGTGGCGATGCAACCAATTCTTCTGATGACAGGATTGGGCGTCTAACGCAACCTAGAGGAGAGCGTCACAATGGACATGAGTGGTACCGTCCAGAGCGTGGCCCACTGCGCAGATGTCGGCGGCGCCATTATTCGTCAAGCTGCTGGCACCGGCGGTATGTCCACATAGCCGTGAGAGCGCACGGACAGCCGTGCGCCCTGGCTGCACGACGTCGCCCGTGTGGCAGCGCCACGAGCGAGCACGACCCGCCGCGACGCCCTGGGCAGGCCGCCGCGGTCGACAGCGCGCCGGCGGTCGCGCTCTGAGTTGGACGACGTCGCCCATGCGCCTGAGTGTGCTGTGGAGCCGCCGGCCGAACCGGTCGCGGGACCACCGCGATGGGACCGCCAAGCCCAGGGGCGCAACGAGCGAAGCGACCGCCGCGGGCTCGATGTCGACCGTCGGCGGGACGACCGTCGGCGGGACGACCGCTACCGGCAGTCGACGGCGAGGCGAGGACCGACGAGAGCGGCCCGCGGGTCGCCGTGACCTTCGGTACTGAGGCGGCCATGCGTCTTCCCCGGGCGCCGCAGACGCGTCACGACGAGATCCTGCTGCTCTTGGTGTTGTTCGGGGCGGGAGTGCGGAGGACGCCTTGCACGCGCCGCGCCGACCGTGGCGCCTCTCTCGGCGTCGCTTCCGTGGGTGGCGACTGGCAGGCAGCGGCTCGCTGCCTGCCCGTGGACCTGGGCGGCGCCGAGCACGTTGGCTGCCTGAGCGCTTCGGCGCCTGTTCGGCGCCGCCGCTCGCCTCCAGCGACGTCGCGCTGGCCGCGGGCACCGCTCGCCGGCGTTGGCGAGGCGGCGAGGCTTCTGCGCCATCCGCCGCGGTGCCCCGCTTGCGGCCGCTCTTCTGCGTCACAGGCTCCGCGGCAACCGCGCTCGGCCTGCCCGTGCACCGCCCTCGCACGCCGGCGACGCCCGTCTGCTCGAGCGCCTCCGCTCGGCCGAGCTACTGCCCCTCGGCTCCCGTATCCGTCGGCGTCTCGTCCCCAGCTATGCCTCCCGCAATGAGCTGCTCGCGTGCATCGATCATCAGCTCAAGGCTGCCGGCAACCCGAGCCTCATGACCACCGAGCTCAATGCCACGCTCCCCGATCACGCCGCCGGCAACTACCGCGTGATGATGAACCTCGCCGACGAGCTGCTCACCGTCGCCGCGGACCGCGAGCTGCCGCGCCTCGACCAGAAGCTCTACCTCGATGTCTTTGGCCAGTCTCCCAAGCCCAAGCCGCGCAAGCGCTGAAGGAGATGCACGCCATGCTCCGCTCCCCCGCGGTGTCCTTGCCCGTCGCCGAGCCCCTCGCGCTCACCGACGCGACGCTCCTCTTCCTCGTCCAGGTTCTCCTCGCCATGCACCCCGAGCTCTACGCGCCCCCGGAGAGTGGTACCGAACCTCGGCCTCCACCCCGCACACGCGCCGCCCACCACATCATCGACCCCGTTCGCGCGGTGCACAACGCCATCAAGATCTACAGCGCCGACCTGACACGATCTCCCCCGACGGCGCCGCTGACGACGAGATTCCGTTTTGACCCAACGCCGGCCCGTGAAGACGGGGACCCCGCCGATCGCGCGATCCGCCTCTCCCATCGCCTGGCGAGCACCACAGCGTGATGCGTCGCGTCCTTCCGTCCTCTTGACCGGCTCCTCCAACCTTCCTGAGCGCGCTTACCTCGCTGCGCCAGTTGACATAGTCGCATAACCACGACGTGGTCGTGCTATCCAGAAAAAACCGAGCAATTTTAGCAGGCAAGCGTGTCCCGTTGGGCTCAGCGGTTACCAATCTACTGCACGCGCCGCCCAGATTGGCATTTATAACGCGCTGCATCAATCACTGGTCGTCGCTGTCTCCGGTTAGATCTTTGATAGGGGTTGCGCTACGTGCCTTCAGGCGAGGCAGGCGCTCGACGAGGGCAACAAACATGGTGACGAACGCCCGGCGTGCGTGTTCAAGATCCACTCCTACATCGGTGTCTCCCGCGTGGACGACCTTGCTCCGCGCCGAGTAGAGATCTTGCACCGTTTGTCGGTACGCACGAACGCCGCGAACCCCCCGAAGCAGTAACCCAGTTCGCCGCACTACCCTAGCATGAACGCCACCAGCGTAGGTATCCGTAAGGCACATTTCAAAGGCAATTGCAAGGCTTACGATCGCTCCCCAATTGTTGTCGGTCTTCTGAAAAGACCTACGAAAGAATACCAGTGCCTCGAAGAGCTTTCTGTAGATTTTGGCCTTCTCAGTGTTCTCGGACCGCTTCATTGAGTGGCGAATGTAGCCATCGTGTACATGTGAAACGCTCTTATGGATTCGGACGGCCATCGCGCTTCGGCGGGTCCAAAACCGAGGATCCAGTTCAACGCCGAGGTCACTCACTTCGGCAAGGGCCGGACCGCGCAGGTGCATTGGCACACAGTCCCCAGCCAGCTTCCGCTTGGAGGGCGCGTTGAACAGTACCAAGTAGTGTTTGAAGTCAAGAGTTTGGAAATTGTTGACGCTCGCGGAGCTAAAAAGTCGCTTGCCCGGCGCCTTATCAGGTCCTGCCGGGGCTGCAGGCACGCGAGCATCGAGACGGTGGCGGCGCAGGCGCGAAGCTTTGATACCAGGAGTACTTGATTCTCGTAATACCCGCCTGGAAACGACTGCGCTTTCACCACCAGCAGCGGGTTCGATGCCATCCAGCGGGTAGAGCGGCTGCGGTACCAGTGGTATATGAGTTCCTCGTTGATGGGCTTCTTGATACCGAAACGTGCCCGAACCCTTTCCAGGAACTCGAGCGTCTTAGTCATGTCGTTCGTCTGCGGCGAAATAGCAATGCCGAAGTCGCTGGATATGTATTCCAGCCGCGCTCCCGTGAGCCACTGTACGAAGCCGGCGCTAAGCATCCCGAATGAATGGATCGGGAAGACGACCATGCCGGGGTGATGGAGGCCTTCGTCGCGGATAATCTCAAGAACGCGGAGTACAGGATTTGTCGTAGTGTCGTGGGCGACCGAGTCAAAAAGCAGATCATCGAGTACACTGACCCCGATATAGAGCTGCCTCGACCACAGTTCGCGCGCGAGATGCGAGCGAAGTGCGAGCATGTGGTGTTCACAACCCGAGTGGCCGGGGATACGTTCGGGGCCTTCCGCCAAGACAAAGCTGCTGATCCCCGCGAACGTTGCCATCGCGCTTCGTTTCGCCAACAAGAATGCCACGGAGTCGGAGAGCGTTTGCCTGCCTTTACGTGCAGCGAGGATTTTGATGGCCAGCCTCTTGGATGCAGGAAGACGCGTCGTTCGCATAAGATTACCTTACGTTCCTACACCTCATGTAACTGACTGACGCTCCTCTGCTCAACGTATCGGCGTTCACCCGCAAGCGCTAGAGGGAGCGCGAAGCGCGACCGACGGAGATCGTCGGGTGCAACGCCAAGTCAGGCGCTTGCTCCAAGAAGCGTTCTGATTGAATCCACGATGCGATCGCGATCTGTTGGGCTGAGGCAAACCCGACACCACTCCGTCGCTACCGTCTCCCAGACGCTGACTGAGCTCTTCACGACGCGGTCCCCAACCAGAGCTGGCCATCGGTGAAAGTCCGGATTGAGCAGCGCGTCATCTAGATAGGTGTGAAGATCGCCGGCGCCAATGCCAAAACGTTCATGGAGTCGAGACCAAGATTTTTCCTTGAGTCCGCCAAAGACGACTTTCTCTGGTGCGTGTTCGCCAGGCAATTTGATGCAACCCAAGTTCGCGTCTGTATCCCCATCTACGACTGCGATCGCCTTGTGAGGGAGCTTGCGGGCCTGCGCAAGTCCACCCATCATCCGGACGACATTTGCGGGCCCGACGGGCGAGATCCTTATCCTTGCGAGCAACGAGGCGCCCTCAGGATGCTGTGCAATGATCTCGCGAAGCCATGCCTCTGCAGTACGGTCTTCGACGTAGACGTAGGCTTCCGGGTGAACAAGCTCGTCCAGTCTTGTGAGGGCGAATTCGGGGCTGATCCCATAGAGTACGTCGGGACCGTCCGGCGTCGGGACCAGTAGCACACGGGCTTCGGGAGGGAGTTCCTCGAGGACGTAGGGACTGTGTGTCGACAGGATTACCTGAGTGCGCTTCAACCGACAGAACTCCAAGATGAACTTCACGAGACGGCGCTGCGCCCGAGGATGAAGCGAAGCTTCCACCTCGTCGATTATCACAAGTGAGTTATTGGGGACCTCTTGGAGAGCCTGAAGCAGGTCAAGCGTCGTGTCCTCGCCAGCTCCTTGGTGGAATTGGGAAATCTCACCAAAGTCGCGCTTCAACAGTCCAACCACACGCTTCTCATTGACGTCGGGTTTCGCGAATCTCGCGTTGGAGTACGAACGTCCTAGCACATACGAAAGCCTTTGCCGGTACTCTTCACTGAGATCTTCAGTAGCGATCTCTCCTGCTGCAAGGCGCGCGACCTTGGCATAGCCGGCCGTGCCATCGAGCGGTAGCGTACGCGCGACGTCAAACCAGAAGACGTTTCGCGCATAGCGCTTATCTGGAAAGCTCCAGCGCTCCGTAGGCTTGCGTATGTTGAACGTCTGGCTTTGATCCCCGGTCCGAAGCTGAAAACCAAGGTCAACACCTTGGATCTTGTCCCAGTGCGTCTCGAGGAAGAAGGCGGACGGGTAGTATGCGTTCTCCTTGGCTTTCGGATCGTACGCGCTAGCCGCGACCTTGAGGACGGTGCTCTTGCCTGACCCGTTCTCACCGACGATGGCGACAACGGGAAACTTGAAGTGAACTGATTGCCCTTTCCAGCCACGGAGGCCTTTGATTTCCACGCGTTCGAGGAACTGTGGCCAGAGTCCGCCCTGAAACTGATCTCGGATTCGTGTTATCTCGCTGGCATCCATGATGCTTCTCCTTAGGCGCTTAACGTCGCAATCAGTTGTGCTGCGCGACATACCTTCGCGCTCTTGTATGTAGGCTGCGAACCGTGGTGCCCGATCAACGTATTCGCACGGATGAGCCGCGGCACCTCGTGACAAATCTTCGTATTCCCGAGGACAACTCGCGATCTTCCGCAAGCTATCTTCGCATCTCCGGAGATAGGCCGCCGCTGCATAACTACGTATCGACGTTGATGGGCTTCGGACGGCGTACCGCGAAGCAAGATGCGCGCCTGTATTGATCGCCTCGGGCGACTGCTGTGCGGCCGAGGTATCCGCCGGCCGCCGCAACTGGCGCCCGCCCTGCGCCGATTAAGGGCAGTGCGGGTCCGACGAACCGGCCCCAACCACTCAGAACCATCCCCATGACCCTCATCGAAGCCGTACGCGCCACCATCCGACGCCTGCATTACTCTCCGCGTACCGAAGAGGCGTATGTCCACTGGATCCGGGCATTTATCTGCTTCCATCACGGCAAGCACCCACGGCAGATGGGCGCGGAAGAGGTCACGATCTTTCTCAACGATCTTGCGGTCGCGCGCCGCAGCGCGGCGTCCACGCGAAACAAGCGCTGTGCGCGCTCCTCTTCCTTTACAAACGGGTCCTCGACCTGCATATACCCCGGTTTGAAGCGCTCGAACGTGCCCGCCGGCCGGAGCACCTCCCCACGGTCCTCTCGCGACAGTGCGCTCCCACCTTGCTCGAGCACCTGATCCCACCTTTTCGACTCATCGGCGAGCTCCTCTACGGAAGCGGCCTCCTCCTCCTCGAAGCGCTTTCGATTCGCGTCAAAGATGTCGATCTCGATCGACGGCAAATCATGGTGCGCCGCGGGAAAGGACCGCACGACCGGCCGGCCTTGCTCCCCGCTCGGGCGCGCGACGAGCTGCAGGCCCGGCTCGACACCGTGGCGCGACGGCACGAGAAGGAACTCGCGGCTGGCCGCGGCGAGGTCGACCTGCCCCACGCTCTGCGTGCGAAGATGCCAGGAGCAGCCACGAGCCTCGCCTGGCAGTACCTCTTCCCCGCCTCTCGCCCTTGCACCGATCCAGCGACCGGTCGACAGGTCCTCTACGACCTGCACGAATCGGCGGTGCAAAGGGCCGTGCACGATGCCGGACGCGCGTCGGGGCTCACCAAGCGCGCGACATGCCATACCCGCCGCCACAGCTTCGCGACCCACCTGCTCGAGACGGGCACCGACATCCGGACGATTCGGCCATTGCTCGCCCACAAGGATGTGCGGACCACGATGATCCTCACCCACGTCGTCGACCGCGGCCCTCTCGGCGTGATCAGCCCTCTCGACCGGTGACCGCCGCTTCCGCGTGGATCGCCTTGAACCCCGACACCTTCCTCTCGTACCGCCCCCACGCATCGTGGGAAGTTAGCGTATCCGACGGCTGCCCCACCTTGTCAAGGACACCAGCGGAGGACGGTGCGGTCTCTACACCGGACGACGGCGCGCGCGGGCCCTCCCCCCTCCGAAGCGAAGAGGTGCCCCTGCAACGACCCGGCCGATCAGGGGCGGGGCTGTTCAGGTTGCTGCAGCTTGCCGAGCTCTCCACCACGCGTGACGGCGTCCGAAGCGGCAGCAAGGTACGCGCCCACGATGAGCCAAGTGGAGCGGATAGGGCGCCCGAAGTGAAGAGGAAATTTGCCCCGCTCATCCAGTTAACCTAACGCCACAACCACGACGTGGTCGTGCCATCCAGAAAAAACGAGTAATTTTAGCAGGTAAGCGTGCCCCGTTGGGCTCAGCGGTTACCACTCTACTGTACGCGCCGCCCAGATTGAGCTCGTCCAACCGGGGGCGCCGGCGTGCCACATGCCCACACGTTCGCCTCGTCCCGGCGTGTGGTCGGGTGACCGTCGGCGGTCTCGTGGCGGCTCGCTACTCGGCGGCGCCGTCCATCCAGGGGGCCGGGTCGTCCGGGTCGCGGGTCCGGGATCGCGGCGAGGTCGGATCGGCGGGCAGGCCGAGGTGTTCCAGGATCTTCCTGGCGGTCGCCTTCTCGGTGATGGCGGCGGGAAGGCGCGGGCGGCCGGCGCAACGCGCGCAACGGAGGGCGTCGAGCCCGAAGGTTCGACGGATGAGCTTGGCCAGTCGATGCGCGGCGAGGTCGCGAGCAGCAGGCCGCCGAGAAGCCTGTCGAGGTGGCGGACGGAGATGCCGAAGTCCGTGATCACGACGTCGCCGGCAACAGCGGCCACCGCGCAGCAAGCCGCGGGCATCACGGCGGGCCCGGCGGGTGCTGCTGCGAGCGGCGGTGAGGAGAACGTTTGCGGACTGAAGGGTACGGCGGCGCCCCCCGGCGCGGATGTCCGCTCCGCGCGAGGTGGCACGGGGCCGGGCGAGGCGCGCTTCGGCGTTGGCGGCTGCTCCTGCCACATCCGAACCTCCGTTGTTGCGGTGTTTCGGGTTCGGGGCGGAGCCTGAACGAGAACCCGTGAGGAGGCCCGAATGGTAATTCTGACGACCCGGTATCTCGTCGCGAGTTACCGGGATCTAGTCAGGCGGGGAACCCGCTCTGGTGACGCACAGTTAGGCCGTTTCGAGGGAGCGCCCGAGGGGCCGATTTTAGGGGGCGCGAAGGGGTCGATTTGGTAATTCTGCCCGGGGTCGGCTGAGCGTCTCCGGCGAGCCGCCGACCTCCGTCTTGTCGCATGCGACAGGGCGGCGCGCGGCGGGCACGACCGCGGGCCGGCCCGAGCGGCGCGGCGCGAACTCGTCCTGGCGGACGTCGGGGCGGCCTGGGGCTGGAGCCTGGAGGCGAGCACGCGGCGGGGCGCGAACTCGGCGCACTGGGCCGCGGAGCTCGTCCAGACGGGAGGCTGGCGGCAGGCGGAGCTCGTCCAGGTGGACGTACGCGCCGCCCGCGGACACGGCGCCGGGAGGGCTGGCCCCGCTCGACGGCCGGGCCGTGGGATCGCCGGAGGGGTCACCGCGCACACCGAGGTCACGTGATCGGGCCCCTGCGAATGCCAGTCAGGTCGCGGTGCCACGTGAGAGCCGGCGTCCTCTTGGTCGCACGCTACATCAGACTTTAATGCCGTCGCCCTCGCTGGAGCCGACTCTGGTACTGTGCTTTAACGCTCTTTAAATCTGAACGGAAAATGAAGGCTTCGCTCTGGCAGGTTCGTGGTTCGGTGCTTTTGTAGACGCATGAGCTCGCGGCGCTGGTACGAGCTCGCGTGCGGAGTTGTCCGCGCGCCGAGCCACGTCCTGGAAGAGTGTTTCCAGATGAACAAGCAGACCCGGTGCCACCTGCGCGCGATCGCGCGGCTGCACCCCGAGATCGGCAACCTCTGCGATCAGCTTGAGGCGCCCTGGAACGCCGTGCGAAGAATCGCGCACGCGCCGGGTGCGGCGGAGCAGTGGGAGCGCGCGGCGCAGGTGCTCGGTGAGCTCGTGGAGAAGCGCCGGGCGACGGCGCCGCGCCGGTCAAGGCTGGAGGCTGTGCGCCTGGAGGCGCTTAAGCGAATGGGACCGCCGATGGAGGGGGAAGGAAAACTTGCAAGCAGCATACGAGCCGCGTGGGAGGCGGCGGAGCGTGGGACGTCCGCGGTCTCAAGCCCACGTCCGGGTGATCGGCATGCTCGTCTGCGGTGAAGCGCTGCCCGGCGGGAAGCGCGCCAGTCAAGCACATGAAGCGGCGTCGCGTTGGACTTTGGCCGCGTACCTCTCCCATGCGTGCCTATCGCGCCCGCTCGCCGATCCTAATTCAGGGAGCAGGCGACGCTGGCGCATGGGCGACGTCGTGCAGCTCCAAGTGCGTCAAGGAGCGCTGTCACGGCGCCGGTATGGCGCCGCGCCCGGCCCGATGGACGAGGCCGACGGCGCAACGTTCGCCGACGTCCGCCTCGATCTCTGCGACGGCGTCGTGCTCGCCCGGGGTGGACAAGGCCCGATGGGTGGCTCTACGTCGCCTCCACGCGCGGCGTCGCCGGAGCGCGCGAAATTACCAAATCGAGCCCTTCGCAGCCCCCACTTTCGGCCCCTCGGCAGGGCTTTCCAGAACACCCAACCACGCGATGCGACAGGGTGTTTTCCCCAGGCAGGTCTCCGGGTAATCCGTGTCGGATTACCAGCGACACAGAATTACCGTTTCGTGCTCCTTCCAGAAGCGTCGCTCACGGTTGCGCACGAACCCAACACGGATGGAGGTATGGCATGACACGAGCGGCTCTCGCGCGTGTATCGGCACCGCTTGCTCTTCGTCAAGCTGGTAACGGCACGCGCGCCATCGACAGAGAGAGCCTGGAGACGCCCACCGGCGGATGGTCCAGCCCGAAGGTGATCGACCAGCCTGCGACGGCGACGGCAACCGCAACGCTCGCGATCCCGCTGGATGGGCTGACGATCACGGCGCCGCAGCCGGAGATGCTCTCGCAGAAGAACGTCGAGGCAGTCACCGGCATCCCGGCGCGCGTCTTCCTCGACACGCTCCGTGCGCCGGGCTTTCGCCTGCCGGTCACGAAGCTCGGCAAGCTGCGTCTGGTCGAGCGCGAGGCATTCGTGGCGTACCTGCGCGCGCTGGCCGGTGAGCCGGCCTCGCGTCGTACCGCGGAGGCGGATGAGCGCACGCGGGTTGCCGCTGTGCTGGCCGCCGCCGGCCTCGAACCTGTCGCAGCTACGCGTACGGGCCGCGCGAGCGTCCCTCCCGAAGGCGCACGCCATGGTAGGCTGCCGCCGAAGTAGAGCGGGCCCGCTCGGCGCTTGCAACACCGGACGGGCCCTTGATCGACCCCCGAGTCACCGGAGACCGATCCATGACCGACGTATCCCAGCGGCGGGCGCGTGCCAAGCGCTCGCCTGCCCTCCCTTCATCGTCCGTTCCCGCATCCACGTCGACCGACCGGCGTACACGTTCGCGCCGCTCCGGTAGCCACCCCTCGCTGCCAGCGGAGCCTGCCGCGCCCGACGCGAGCCCGCCGGGCTCGGTCAGCTCGACGGAGCACCCGAAGCCGACCGTCCGTAGCGCCGGCAGGTCCGCAGGAGAGAAGCGCGCCAACGGCTCCGGCTCCGTCCGGCTGCGCGGCAAGACGTGGACCGCACGCCTCAGCCTCGGCGAGGCCGGTCGACCCACGTTCAGCTTGCCGACGTGCCGCACGGAGCAAGAAGCCAACGCGAGGCTAGAGGTCCTGTCCGAGCTTGCAGGGCGACTGCTCGCCGCCGGTCAGATCGTGCTCGGCCTGCCGCTGCTGGAGCAGGCTGCCGCGCGCGAGGGAACCGCGCTCCGTGACGTCCGGCTCGCGATCGACCACCTGTGCAGGGGCGAAGCGCGCGCCCGCGCCTCCGGGGAAACCACCTTCGCCGAGTTCGCTGAGCGGGTTGTTTCGGGAAAGCTGGCCGAGCAGTATCCGGATCATGTAAAGGTGATTCGTCGCCCGGATCTTTATCGAGGAAAGCTAAAATATCTTCTCGACGTACTCGGCCCTGTTCCTCTCGCGCGCCTCACTCTCGACCATGCGGACCGTGCGATGTCCCTGCTGCCAAGGCATCTGGGGACTGGATCGCGTCGAAATATTGCAGGTTTCATTCACCGCATCCTGGCGCTGGCTGCATATCCGGCGCGCGTCATTGGCAGTAACCCCTTGCCACGCGGCTGGGCCCCTAAGGCAGACGCCGACAAAGCAAAAGGATACTTGTACCCTGACGAGGATCAGCTCCTCATGGAGAGTACGTCGGTCCCCTTATGCTTCCGGATCTATTACGGCTTCCTCATCCGCGAGGGAATGCGAGCCGAAGAGGCCGGACAGCTGGAATGGTCGGACGTAGATCTCGAGCGCGGCGCAGTGGTTCTCGACGAGAACAAGACCGACGATCCCCGGGCTTGGGCGCTCTCACCCGACGTGGTGCGCGCGCTCCGGAAGTGGCGCGAGGTCTGCCCTGACAAGGTACGCGTCTTCGTAGGAAAGTGGGGCAGCAACTCTTTGCCGGGGCAGAACGGGGCGGCGCGCTTCAGAGACCACCTTCGACGCGCGGGAATTACTCGGCCTGAGCTGTTCGAGACCACGGATTCGAGGCTGAACATCCGCCTGCACGATACGCGTGCCACCTTCATCACGATCAAGCTCGCGAACGGCCGCACGGAGACGTGGATCTCCGACCGAACCGGGCATAGGTCGAGCGGCCAGATCCACCACTACAAGCGCGCCGCTCGCAAGGTCGCGGAGCTCGGCTTGAGCGACTTTGCCCCCTTGGATGAGGCGATCCCGGAACTGCGAGGCGACGAAGGCTCGGTAGGGGCAGGCGGCCCCGTGGGCGCAGCACCGGAAGCACGAGCGGCGAACGAAGCCGCCTCTGCGCTGCCCAGCCAGCCGCCGGCCGCGTGCGACGTTGCCGGGCCCCTCGAGGCGGACCTTGAAGCGCCCGAAAGCGGCCGGTTGGGCCCGCGTTGGGCCACACCGGAGGCTACCGCGGTCGAGCCTCGCCCCGAACCTATTGAAATCATTGACCTTCACGCCGATCGCTTCGCGGCACCAGGGAAGTCTTGGAGGCACGTCCACCGGGAGACGGGTGCCACCCATCTCCCGCGTGGACGAGCCAGGTCACCCGGATGGGTTCACGGCGTCCCGCCCGCCTCGGGCGGGGGCGCCGGGACGGCTTCGGGCTTCCTGGCGGGGGCTCTTCGACGGGTCCTCGCGAGATCGTCGACCATCTCGACGTAGGGCGCCAACAGAAACGCGGCCAGCGCCTCGCTCCCCGGGATCTCCGGATCGGCGTGGCTCTCGATCTTCTGGATCAGGCTCCGCAGCGCATCTCGGGCGGCGCTCCACTGCGGCCGGCCATCGGTCGGCGTTCCCTCCTTGGCGAGGACCACGTTCGTGAAGCCGTACGCCTCGCCGAAGCGCGCGTGGGCGGCGACGAGCTGCCGGTGATGCCGGGTCCCGCCGAACCCCTCGATCACCGCCTGCGCGCGCTCCTCCTCCAGCGTCTTCATCCGCTGCACCATCGCGGCCCACTGGACCCGGGGCCGGCGCGTGATGAAGCGGAGCCCCTCGGGCGCCGGGAAGAGCTGCGCGTAGAGCCAGCGCGCCTCGGACGGCGCCGGCGTCTGCCCATCGTCGGAGAGCCCGGCGGCGCCCGCGTTCCACTGCTCGAACGCGCGCCACCGGTCGTCGCTGTCGGTGTTCGCCGCGCTCCGCTCGGCCTCGCTCGCCGCCATGTGGCGCTCGTCGGCCTGCGCGCTCGCCCGCAGGCCGCGGAAGCCCTGAAGCTCCGTCGCGGCCGCGTCGAAGCGCCTCCACGGCCTGTCGATGTGCGGCGGCAGCGCCGCGAGGGGCTCGAGCCCCTTGGGCAGCGGCGCGTCCGCCTCCTTGCGCTTGCCGCCCTTGGGCCGGAGCACCGCCGCGATGCGCGCGCTCATCTGATCGCGGAGACCGATCACGTCGTCCGCGACGAGATCCGGGGGGAGGGCCATGGTCGAAAACATCGGGGATTCACTCACGGGGTAAACCTCCTGTGATGTCATATGGATCTGGCCTGCCGCGGTGGCGACATGCCATGGTTTCATTGCGGGGAGGCAGCACGGCAACAGATGTGCCGGCGCGAGATACGGTGATGTGTTGGTGCAGGGGATGAGGACGGCGACCAGGTGAGCGCAACCGCCTGTCATGAACCGCAATGGATTGCGGCGTTGCGCAAGAATTGGGTAAGGAGGCGAGCGTGCGTGGTCGCCGCTGGCGACATTCAGATCGCGAGCTCGGCCCGTTCGGCGCCGAAGACCATGAGCGCGCTCGAGCGGGAGCGCTCGGCCGCGCGTCACGGCAAAAGGCCGCCACGCGGCGCCCGGGAGCTCCGGCGCCCGCGGGGCGCGCGTTTTCTCGGTAAGGCGTCCGAGCGTGTGCGCTGCGTCGCGACCCGGTAGGCTCACCAACCTTCGCGCTGCTCATGACTTCTTCAGAGGAAGTCTGGAGTCTGGATAGTGCCATAGAAGCCTACCGCCGGCACGAGGCGCCCCCGCTCGATCCTCACCGCCTCTCCACGCTCGCCGCCCCCTCTCCCGAGGCCCGCCTCGTCGCGCGCGGCCTCCTGCGCGCCTTCCACCGTCTCCGCCCCGAGCTGCGCGAGATCCTGGCGCTCGCCGCCACCGGCGTCACGTCGCACGAGATCGCCGCCTCCCTCTCGCTCCCCCGCCCCACGGTCGCCACCCGCCTCCGCCTCGCGCGCCGCCTCTTCGCTCGCGCTCTCACCCGCTCCCGGAGGTGGCCGCGATGAGCCGCGCCGCGCAGCGCGCCTCCACGACCGCGCTCGCCGACATCCCCGCGGTCCTCGCGCCGCCGCCCATCGACACCGCCACGGGGGCGCCATGAGCGACGCGGTCGACAGCCTCCCCACCGCCGTCCCGCTCGTCGACGTGCTCACCGCCCCGGAGACCACGCTCGTCGACCTGGTGCTCGGCATCCCCGGCGCAGCCTCGCGCCTGCTCGGCCTGCACGAGCTCGGGCGCCTCTCGCCCCACGCCATCGCGCAGCGCACCGAGCTCGGCCTCCACGACGCCCAGCGCCTGCTCGCCGCCCTCGAGCTCGGCCGGCGCGTCCACGCAGCGCGCTCCCGCCGCCCGAGGCGCCTGCGCTCGCCGCGCGACATCGCCCGCTTCTTCGAGCCCACGCTCGCACCGCTCGTCCACGAGGAGCTCTGGATGGCCGCGCTCGACGTCCACCGCGGCGTGCGCGGCGTCCGCATGCTCTCGCGCGGCGGCCTCACCGCCACCGTCGTCCAGCAGACCGACCTGCTGCGCGCCGCCCTCGAGATGGCCGCCGCCTCGTTCGTGCTCTGCCACAACCACCCGAGCGGCGACCCCAAGCCCACCTACGAGGACGTCGACCTGACCAAGGCCGTCGAGCACGCCGCCCACATCGTCGGCGTACCGCTCGCCGATCACGTCATCGTCACCCCCGCCGGGCGCTTCTCCTCCGTGCTCCGTCGCTGACACCGGCCCGGACCTGCCGCCGGTCCTGCGCGACGCCAACCGAGGTCGGCGCCGCCGCCGTTGCGAAGATCTCCTTACCGATAGCAAAGTCACTGCATCACGATAACTGACGTCCACGGCATCGGTGGGTCGCACATGGCCCCGCAGTCGCGGTGCCTGGCCCCGGCTTGGCATACCGCTCACTCCTTCCATACCGCCGTAATTCTCACGCGACCGACACGATTCCTAGACGATTGGCTCCTCATGTCGGCAATCGGTTGCCGTTCGATGTTTCGATGCAGTGCAGCTCGATTGTCCACAGTGCGACGCGACGGCGCCTCCATTCTCATCTTCTCGTCGATTCGAGATGGCACATGACGCGATGATGGATTAGCATCGTCCCCCGATGCACAACCGCTCTGACCAGTTCGCGAAGAACATGCTGCGCGACGGGTTGAGCCTCGTCTCGGCGGCGGAGACCGAGGTCGAGGTCCTGGCGGCGACCCAGAAGATCGATGTCTACAGCGTGCCTGATCCAGCGCGCGACGCCGAGCGCGCCAGGATGGGCCTGCTCGGAGAGCTCGCCGCGGAGCCAAGCCTGTTCGAGCCGTTCCACGGTACGCCGAGCCTCCATCAGGTCCGGCGGTGTCTGCGCAAGCAGCTCACGTGGCATCACGAGCTCGAACGCCGCGCCCGCGCCGCTGCCGGCGCCGTCGTGCCGGACGAGGACGCCGACGCGCCGACGCAGCCTCCGGTGGCGTTCCCTGCGCTGGTCGTCATCAGCCCGGGGCGACCCGAGACCGTGCTTGACGCCTACCGCTGCGAGCGGGCGCAACCAGGCGTCTACCACGCCGTGCCCGGCCTCGTGACACGGGTGGTGGTGCTCGCGGAGCTGCCCCGGACGCGCGCGACGCTGATGCTCCGGCTGCTCGGCTCAGGCCGCGTCCTGCGCGACGCGCTGGCCGATCTCGCGGCGCTGCCGGACGATGCCTGGGAGAAGAGCATCGCCACGCCGCTGCTGATACACTTCCGGCTCGGAACCGAGGAGCCGGCGATCGACAAGGAGGACGAGGTGAGCGCAGAGATCCGGGCGTGGGTCGAGGAGTACGAGCGGAAGCTTCGGGCCGAGGCGCGAGCCGAGGCGCGCGCCGAGGAGGCGGCGCGTGCCGTGCTGACCGCGCTCCGGGTTCGCGGCATCGCCGTGCCGGACGTCGCGCGGGAGCGCATCCTGGTCGAGAAGGATCCGGAGACGCTGGAACGGTGGCTTGAGCGGGCCATCGTCGCAGCGTCACTCGCCGAGGTGCTCGACGGGCTGAGCTGAGCGACGCTGCTGCGCCTGCTCGCCGCCCTCGAGCTCGGCCGGCGCGCCCACGCCGCGCGCTCCCGCCGCCCGAGGCGCCTGCGCTCGCCGCGCGACATCGCCCGCTTCTTCGAGCCCACGCTCGCACCGCTCGTCCACGAGGAGCTCTGGATGGACGCGCTCGACGTCCACCGCGGCGTGCGCGGCGTCCGCATGCTCTCGCGCGGCGGCCTCACCGCCACCGTCGTCCAGCAGACCGACGTGCTGCGCGCCGCCCTCGAGATGGCCGCCGCCTCGTTCGTGCTCTGCCACAACCATCCGAGCGGCGATCCCAAGCCCACGGACGAGGACGTCGAGCTGACCAACGCCGTCGAGCACGCCGCGCACCTCATCGGCGTGCCCCTCGCCGATCACGTCATCGTCACGCCCGCCGGGCGCTTCTCCTCCGTGCTCCGCCGCTGACGCCGGCCCGGACCTGCCGCCGGTCCTGCGCGACGCCAACCAAGGTCGGCCGCCGCCGTTGCGGATACCTTCTTACCGCTGCCAACGCCACCCCATCACGGTAGTTGATGTCATGGCAGCGGTCGGGCGCGCGTACCCCTGCAGTCTCTCTGCCTTGCCCCCGGTCCGGCGACTCGCTCGTTCCCCACGCCGCTAAAAAAAAGCGATCGACAACGATTTTCACACGACTGGCGCCCCATGCCCGTAAGCGCTTGTCGTTCGATGCGCGGCGGCGCGACGATGCCTCAGCTCGCGCCTTCTCATCGATTCGAGATGGCCCATGACGCGATAATGGATTAGGGTCGTTCCCCGATGCACAACCGCTCTGACCAGTTCGCGAAGAGCTTGCTGCGCGACGGGCTCAGCCTCGTCTCGGCGGCGGAGACCGAGGTCGAGGTCCTGGCGGCGACCCAGAAGATCGATGTCTACAGCGTGCCTGATCCAGCGCGCGACGCCGAGCGCGCCAGGATGGGCCTGCTCGGAGAGCTCGCCGCGGAGCCAAGCCTGTTCGAGCCGTTCCACGGTACGCCGAGCCTCCGTCAGGTCCGGCGGTGCCTGCGCAAGCAGCTCACGTGGCATCACGAGCTCGAACGCCGCGCCCGCGTCGCTGCCGGTGCCGTCGTGCCGGACGAGGACGCCGACGCGCCGACGCAGTCGCCGGTGGCGTTCCCTGCGCTGGTCGTCATCAGCCCGGGCCGTCCGGAGACGGTGCTTGACGCCTACCGCTGCGAGCCGGCGCAACCAGGCGTCTACCACGCCGTGCCCGGCCTCGTGACGCGCGTGGTGGTGCTCGCGGAGCTGCCCCGGACGCGCGCGACGCTGATGCTCCGGCTGCTCGGCTCAGGCCGCGTCCTGCGCGAGGCGCTGGCCGATCTCGCGGCGCTGCCGGACGATGCCTGGGAGAAGGGCATCGCCACGCCGCTGCTGATACACTTCCGGCTCGGAACCGAGGAGCCGGCGATCGACGAGGAGGACGAGGTGAGCGCAGAAATCCGGGCGTGGGTCAAAGAGTACGAGCAGAAGCTTCGGGCCGAGGCGCGAACGGAAGGCCACAGGGAAGGCCGCAACGAAGGCCTTAACGAAGGGCGCAACGAAGGCCGCAACGAAGGGCGTGCCGAGGAGGCGGCGCGTGCCGTTCTGACCGCGCTCCGGGTTCGCGGCATCGCTGTACCGGACGTCGCGCGGGAGCGCATCCTGGCCGAGAAGGATCCGGAGGCGCTGGAACGGTGGCTTGAACGAGCCATCGTCGCAGCGTCGCTCGCCGAGGTGCTCGACGGGTTGAGCTGAACGACGCTGCTGCGGCTGCTCGCCGCCATCGAGGTCGGCCGGCGCACCCAGGAGCCGGCGATCGACAAGGAGGACGAGGTGAGCGCAGAAATCCGGGCGTGGGTCAAAGAGTACGAGCAGAAGCTTCGGGCCGAGGCGCGAACGGAAGGCCACAGGGAAGGCCGCAACGAAGGCCTTAACGAAGGGCGTGCCGAGGAGGCGGCGCGTGCCGTTCTGACCGCGCTCCGGGTTCGCGGCATCGCTGTACCGGACGTCGCGCGGGAGCGCATCCTGGCCGAGAAGGATCCGGAGACGCTGGAACGGTGGCTTGAACGAGCCATCGTCGCAGCGTCGCTCGCCGAGGTGCTCGACGGGCTGAGCTGAGCCCTGCCGGCCTACGCCGTCGCGGCCGTGCCGAAGCGCCTCCGCGCCTGTCGACGTGGCGGCATCATGGACTGGCCGCGTGCGCCCCCGCCGCGCGCCCCCCGGCGCGCCTCCCCGGCTCAAAGCGGACCGGCAGGCGCGCCGGGCCGTGCACGATGAGCGCCTTGCGCGGCTCCCACGGCTCCTTGCTCGCCAGCTCCAGGCCCCTCAGCCGCGTGAGGAGATCCGGCAGCGCGATCCGGGCCTCCAGGCGCGCCAGCGACGCCCCGATGCAGAAGTGGATGCCATGCCCGAACCCGACGTGCGGGTTGGGATCGCGCGCGACGTCGAACCGGCCAGGGTCGCGGAATTGCTTAGGATCCCGGTTCGCGGAGCCGATCACGGGCAACACCAGCTTCCCGGCCGGGATCGTCTGGCCATGCACCTCGATCGCGCGCCTCGTCTCGCGGAACACCATCTGGAGCGGCGAGCGATGGCGCAGGACCTCCTCGATCGCAGAGGGCACGAGATCGGGCGCCGCCCGGACGCGCGCCAGCTCCGACGGGCTCTCGAGCAAGCACAGGATCGCGTTGTCGATCAGGTTCGTGGTCGTCTCGGTGCCCGCCGCGAGGAGGAACTGGAAGAAGTTCAGGAGCTCGTCCTCGTTCAGCCGCTCGCCGTCCACCTCGGCCTCGACGAGCCGGGTCAAGAGGTCGTCCTCCGGCGCCCTCCGGCGCGCGTCGAGCAGGTCCGCGACATAGGCCTTCATCTCCTCCTTGACCGCGGCGTGCTCGCTCACGACCCTGGCCGCCTCCTCGCCCCCCGAGAGGGTGTGGCTGAGGTTCACGATCGCCTCGCTCCAGCGCATGAAGCGCGCCCGGTCCTCGGCGGGAATGCCGATCATCTCGGCGATCACCATCGTGGGCAGCGGGCCCGCATAGTCCGCCGCGAGGTCCATCGTCCCGTGCTCGATCCGCTGGTCCAGGAGCTCGCGCGACAGCTCCCGGATGCGCGGCTCGAGGCCCGCGATGGATCGCGGCGTGAAGGCCCGCTGGACGATCCCGCGGAGCTTCGTGTGGCGCGGCGGGTCGGAGAAGACGATCCACTCCGGGGCCTTGCCGGTCGGGGGCGTCACGGCGGAGCTGAACGCGTCGTGGTCGGTCAGCGCCCGCTTCACACCCTCGTAATCGAAGATCATCCAGAGATCGAACGGGGCGATGTGGAGCGCGGGAGAGCTGCTCCGCATCTGCTCGTACAAGGGGTAGGGATCGCGCCGTATCTCGTCCGGAAACAAGTTCATCGCCAGGACCTCCGTCGTGTAGAGCCGCCGGGAGCTGCCGCCCGCCGAGAGACGATGCCAGGGTATGCCGCCAGGGGCCGCTCGCGTCGAGCCGAGCCCGCGGACATGGCGACGGGTTGACGCGCCGCTCGCGCCGCCCTCCCATGCTCTCGTTGAACGGTCACCCGCGCAGCCAGCCCCTGCGCGCCGCAGGCCCGGCGGACCCGCCAGCGCAGCCGCATGGTCCTGCGGCGCCGTCCCGCCCTCCGGAGCGCCGCCGAGCTCGACCCATGGGGCGCGCGTGACCGGCGTGAGCCGCCGGGAGCGCGTGGCGCTCGGCGCCGTTCTGGCCGTCGCGCTCGTCGTGCGGCTCCTCTACCTCGACGAGCTACGCGGGGACGTCCTCTTCGAGAACCCGCCGCTCGACGAAGGGCGCTACGTCGACGAGGCGCGGCAGCGCCTGAGCGGGCTCCCCGACGACGGCCGCCCCTTCTGGCAGCCGCCGGGGATCCTCTTCGTGCTCGCGGCAACCTTCCGCGTCGCTGGGGGCGGGCTCCTCGCGCCCAGGCTGCTCCAGGCGCTCGCCGGGACGGCCGCGTGCGCGCTGGTCTGGCTCCTCGCGCGGCGCATCTTCGACCTGCGCGCGCCGGTCGCGATCGCTGCAGCTGCGGTCGTCGCGCTGCACGGGCTGCTCGTGTTCGCCGGCGGGGAGCTCCTCCCGGCGACATGGGCCGGGGGCCTCGACCTCGCGGCGCTCGTCCTGCTCCACGGCGCGCCGAGGAGCATCGCGCGCGCGGCCGCGGCGGGCGTCCTGCTCGGGCTCTCCGCCCTCTTCACACCGGTCATCCTCCCATTCGCGGCGATCGCGGCGCTCGTGCTCGCACGCATCCGCGAGCGCCGCGCCGTCCCGTGGGTCTTCGTCGCGGCGGTGCTCGTGCCCATCCTCCCGGTCGCGGCGTACAACACCCTGCGCTCGGGCGAGCTCATCCTCGTCTCGACGAACGGCGGCCTGAACTTCTTCGTCGGCAACAACGAGCGATACTTCGAGACCCTCGCGATCCGCCCCGGCCCGCGCTGGACCGAGCTCACGCAGGAGCCGTTGCGAGCGGCCCGGATCTCCGAGCCGGGCGCGGCGTCCTCGTGGTTCTTCCGCCGCGGGCTGGCGTTCTGGGCAGCCCACCCGCTCGACGCGCTCGGCCTCTACGCGCGAAAACTCTGGCTCTTCTTCCACGCCGTCGAGATCCCGCGCGACACCGATCTCTACGCCGTGCGAGCCGAGTCGCGCGTGCTCCGCGTGCTCGTCGGCCCGCGCGCGACCGGGTGGCCCGACGGCGCGCTCGTCCCGCTCGCGCTCGTGGGGATCGCGACGAGCGTCCGCGACCGTTCGCGACGCGCCCTGCCCCTCGCCTTCATCGGCTCGCAGGCAGCGGTCTACGCGTTCTTCTTCGCGTCGGCCCGCTACCGCGTCCCGTGCGTGCCGGTCCTCGCGATCTTCGCGGCCGCCGGCGTCGCCACGATCGCGCGCGCCGCGCCGCAGGCGCGCGCGGCCCTGATCGCGGCGGTCGTCACCCTCGCCATCGCCTGCGCGCTCCCCGCCCGCGAGGCGACGATGACGTTCGCCGCCGAGCGAGAGCTCTACCGTGGCCTCGCGCAGCGCCGGCTCGGCGCCCCGGATGTGGCGATCTCGCACTTCCGTCGTGCGTCGCAGGCGGACCCGGATGACCCGCGGCCGTGGTTCGAGCTCGGCAGCGCGCTCGACGCGCTCGGCCGACCCGTCGAGGCGGCCGACGCCTGGGAGCGCGCCACCGCATGCGATCCGTCGGACCTGCGGCCGGGCCGGATGGCAGCCGATGCGCGCGTCCGCGCGGGCGATCGGGCCGGCGCCATCCGCGCGCTCGAGGCGAACGTCGCCGCGGGCAAGCGCGCGCCGGCCGAGTACGCGATCGAGCACCTGGAGCTCGCCGCGCTGCACCTCGACGACGGCGATCGCGAGGCCGCGCTCCGCGCGTTGCGGTCCGCGTTCGCGGCGAACCCGGGCTACGCGCGCTCCCGGGCGAGGGAGCTCGCGCGCGCGCGGCGCGCGACGCTCGCCGACCCGGCGTTCTGGGCGGCCTTCGACGCGCTCTCGCGGTGAGGGCGCGCGCGCTTCGGGCGTCCCCCGCGGGTCAAGGTCTCCGCCGGTGCAGGGTCATCCGGCCGATCTGCCGCTCGACGACGTACTCGCGGGCCAGGAGCTCGCGCAGCTCGGCGAACCGCATCAAGGAGCGCTGCGAATCGATGGGCTCGAACGCGTCGTCGTCGCCGTGGGCGACGACGACGTAGGCGGGAGGATCGATCGCGACCCGCCGGACGAGCTCCGCGCGCCGCTCCTCGAGGCCGGCGATCTGCATCGAGAACGGCGCCTCGGTGAGCAACAGCTTGTGGAACGCATAGCGCGTCGTCGGGCGCCGGTCGGCCAGGGCGTAGATCCCGGGAGACCACGCCCATACCAGGATGCCTTGCTCCGGGCGCGTTCGCTCGCGGATGACGCGCGCGACCTCCTCCTCGATCACGGTCGCGTAGGGGCCGGCCTGGATCTTCCGCAGGTAGCTGGCGCGGCTGATCCGGCCCGCGAGGTGGGCCGCGCCGGGCGCGTACGCCGCGGCCCACGCGGCGCCGCTCCGCAGCGCGAGCAGGGTCATCGCGGCGAGCGCGACGAGCGACGCCACGCGGGCTCGCCCGCCGCGGCGCGCCGCTCGGAGGGCGGCGGCGACGCCATACCCGCCCGCGAGCGCGAGGGGAGGCATCACGAGCAGGTGGTGGTACCCCGCGAGCTGCCGCTGCGCGATGACCGCGGCGGAGGTCAGGCCGAGCCACGCCGCGAGCCACGACGCCTCGCGCGCGCGCCGGCGGAAGAGCACGAAGAGCCCCACGACCGCCGCGGCGAGCGGGAGGGCGGCCGCGTCGGCGATCCTCGCCGCGAACCCCGTGAGGACGGAGGGCAAGGGCAGCGCGATCAGCGCCGCGTAGGCGACCTGGTACGTGAAGACCGCGTCGACGAAGCGCCGCACCTCGCCATGCGCGCCGAACCACGCGAAGGCGAGGGCCCAGGGGACCGCCACGCCAGCGAGGAGCCACGCGATCCGCCGGAGCACGCCGGGGCCGCGGTCCTCCAGCGCGAAGACGAGCGACCATGCGACCGAGATCGCGAGCGAAGGGACCTTCATGACGCCGCAGACGCCGGCGAGGAGGCCGGCGGAGAAGGCGAGCCGCTCGCGCCCCACGGCGCGCAGCGCGAGCCATGCCGACCCGAGCATCGGGAGCGCGAGGATCTCCTCCGCCTGCGCGCGAGCCCAGAATCCGCCGAACCCCGGCGCCCACAGGCCGGCGAAGAGCAGCGCGGCCGACGCGACGCCCGCGGCGCGGCCCCACGCCCGCGAGGCGCAGGTGAAGGTGAAGGCGAGCGTCGCGGCGAGCCACGCCCCCTCGAGCCACCAGAGCGCGCGGGGGAGCTCGTCCGGAACGAGCGCGAGCAGCGAAAACCAGTAGAGGAAGAGGGGCGGCTTGCTGTCGAACAGGTCGCGGTACGGCAGGAAGCCGTGCGGCACCCAGCGGCCGAAGCACGCGAAGAGCCCCTGGTCCGGGCCGAGCGGCTCGGGCAGACGCGCGGCGAAGAGGAGCGCGCAGCCGACCGCAAGCGCGGTCCCCGCGAGCGCGGCGCCGCGGCCGCGGCCGCGCAGGACGAGGAATGGGATGCGGGGTGGCATGGCGGTCGTCCGGAGGGAGGGCGGCCCGCCCCTCGCGAGGCAGGCCGGCTCCGGATCAGCCTCGATCAGATGCAGCTCGGCGACGAGTTGTGGAACCCGCTCGTGCCGCAAGAGCCGCCCGTCGTGGACTGCGTCGAGTCGGTGACGATCGCGTTCCGCTGGAGCTCGGCGTCGTCGTTGCAATTGTGCTTGTTCGACCCGCTGGACCAGCTGTAGTCCGTCGAGCAGCCGCCGCTCCGCTGGCTGAGGGTGGTGGAGGGCTCGGCGTAGAACCAGCGGGTGTGCGTGCCGTCGTCGGTCAGGAAGCCGCTCATCGTGCAGTGCGTGCTCATGGACGACGCGTCGGCGCAGGCGCCGTGGTTGCAGCTGACCGCGGTGAAGACCACCGAGGTCGACGAGGACCAGCCGCGGAGGAGGACCGCGGTGTGGTCGCCGAGCCCGAGCGCAATGCTCTTGTTCCGGATCTGATAATCCCATTTCACGACGGAGGACCCTCCGCTCGCCAGATCCCCCTGCGGAGCGAGGGCGCCCTCGCCGATCACCGGCTGCGCCTTCACGGGGACCTCGAGGCCCGGCTTCTCGGGAACTTCCTCGACGCCGAGGCCGATTTGGATGCCCGTGAGGCGGAGCTCCGCGAGGCCCTCCGGCAGCTTCAGCGCGCGGAACGCGCCGATCGCGTCGCGCATGAGACGAATGTCCTTGAGGCGACCCGCCTCATCGAAGTTCTCCACATGCGGCATCGCCCAGCTCACGTCGATGAAGGAGTCTCCGCCCATCTGCATGTGGAACGGCTGCCCTTTCGCGTCGAGGACCTGAGCGTCAACCTGGTAGGTCGGGAGCTCGGGGTTCGCCGCGAGCTCCTCGGCGGTCGGAGGCGTGTCCATCTTCGGGCCGAGGCGCATGTCGTAGGTGATCGCGCGACCGTCCTTCTCGAACTTCAGCACGAGCTTTCCGGCCGGCTCATCCATCTCGACGATGCTGAGGCCGCGGGCGACGGGCGCGGGCTCGGCGCCGTCCGCGGCCGGCTCTTCCGCGGAGCCACAGGCGCTGGCGAGGGCCATGAGGCCGAGCGCGCCCGACATTGCGATCATACGGAGTGTTGTCATCAAACGCTTCCCTTCGTGTCTGGTGGACTATCGATGGCATCGCATACTTCGGCGGCGAGATATCCTCTGCCGCCGAGCGGCGAACATGGAGGAGCAACCACGTGACATGGATACCCTCGGCCTGAGCAGTCGAACGGACCGCAGCGAGCATCGGGCCTTCGCTAAGCTCTCACAGCGCAAGCGGTAGAGCTCTGCCATCGGGCTTTTCGAGCCTCTCGCCTGATCAGGTACCGCACCCAAGCATGGGCAATGGGTATTCCATCAGACAGTCCGCGCGACGCAGCTCCGGATATTCCGCGGAATATGTGCGATCGGGAGGCGCCCAAAGGAACCGTCGTTAGATTTGTACGCTGACGGCAGCGTGCCAGCCGTTGCGCTGGCGCGCGATATCTTGCGGCATTGCGCGATATCTTGCGGTGGTGCGCTGGCAGCCCTCGTCACGGGGAGACGGGGAGACATCCCCTTCCTCCCCGCATGCATCGAGGGCGTGGAGGGGTATCGGCAGCGGCGCCGCGGCCGTCCAGGCATCGCTCGTCGGGTCGTAAATCTCCACCGGCGAGAGCATTGCGCCGGCAGGCACCTCGCGCCTCGCCCGCCCCCGCCACGAGAAGCCGGCCGCGCGATCGCGCCCCGCCGGCCCAGCCCGAGCAGTTCCGGCCGGCGTCGCCGGCCTGCTGTTCTATTTGCGTTCGTAGAAGGTGAGGCTCACCCCACCCGCCGCCCCGCCGGGATCGGAGCTCACATACGACTTCGTGTTGAGGATCGCGTAAGGGCCGTCCGCGCGCGTCTCGAAGACCGGCACGAGCGCGCCGAACGGTCCACAGTTCCTCACCACGATGACCTCGCCGTCACTCGACGACAGCGCGTACCTGGCGTCCAGGACCGTGCTCGCTCCGATGAGCTGGTAGTCCGCGCCTCCGGGGAGCACCGAGCCCGAGAGGCCGCTGAGCAGCATGCCACCGGTGACGGTGCCCCCGGTGATGGGAATGATGTTGCGCGTGCCGCGCTTGCTCGCGCCGACGGAGATGGAAGAGCCGAGCGTGACGGACTCGGTGAACACGCTCGAGCCCCTCGCGCCGGTCGCCGTCGAGCACTCCCACGATTGATGGGGGACACCCTCGGGATCCTTGAGCTGGATCTTCGGCTCTGCGGCGGCCACCTTGGAGATGTCGTAAACGTCGAGCTGGAGCGTGCCCGCCTCGGCGTCGACGACGCGCGTGCCCGCGAACTTCCCGGTGTTGAGCCACGCGAGCGAGCTCGACTGCGCCACCTCGAAGTCCGGGACGACCCGGACCACCGAATCGCCGGCGGCGGCGACGCCGCAGCTCCGCAGATAGATGAGGGTGCCGTCGCTCGCCCTCAGGATGTTGATCTCCTCGAGCTCGACGGATCCGTTCGACAGCGTGAGCTCGAGGTCCATGCCGCCCGTGAGGAACGTGGCCTGGATCTTGTCGCCCTCGAGCGTGCCGCCCTTCACGTCGAGGAGGCGGCGGCGCCCGAACTGGGTGGTCCCGACATCGTGGATCTCGCCGAGCTGGAGCGTCGCCCGAAAGACGAGCTCGCCGCGCGTGGGGAGCGGAATGCCGCCGGGCATACCGCAGGTCCACGAAGGATCGGGGACGATCGTCGCCTCGTCGACGCCGCCGCCGCCGCCGCCGCCGTTGCCGCTGCCGACCGTCCCGCCGGTGCCGCCGCTGCCGGCGGTCTCCATGGCTCCACCGGTCCCGGCGACTCCGCCGCCCGCGCCGCCCGCGCCGGCGCCGTCACCGGTGCCCGTCGTTCCACCAGGACCGCTCGGCGCCGCCCCGCCAGAGCCGCTGCTCGTCGTTCCTGCGCTGCCATCCTCGCCGGACGAACCACACCCGCCAGAGCAGATGCCAAGGACTCCAATCAGCAAGAGGTTTATCGATACATTCCCGATCTTCATCATCGGATCCACCTATCCAGGCAAGGGCATGTCATCCGGGCGAGCTCTGGCTCAGAACTGCGAAAAGAAGCGCCAGATCGACTCACCGGAATTGCTCGGCATGGCGTGGCCGCCGCTGAACTCACACCAGACGACGGGGTAGCCCGCGTCGCAGCCCTCGTAGCTGACGCAGGGGCTCGGGTCGACCGGCGTGGTCTGCGAACCGCAGCCGTTTCGCTCGAGGAAGACATCGCGAGCGGTCCGACCATTGTCGAGCGGAACCACGTTGTCGGCGTCGCCGTGGGCGCCCCACATGGCCACAGGGTGGTCGCCGTCGTCGCAGCCGCTGTAGAGCGCGCCGGACATGGGGGCGATGGCGCGGAAGACGTCGCCCATCGCGCAGCCGATCGCGTAGGACATCATGCCGCCGTAGCTGAACCCCGTCGAAAAGATCCGGCTCTCGTCGATGCAGAGCTCGCCGCGGAGGCGGTCGAGCATGGCGCGGAGGAACGCGATGTCGCGGCCCCCCGTGTTCGCCCAGCCCTGGTCGATGCCCTCGGGCGAGACGAAGATCGCCGAGCCGGCGGCGCGGCTCTGGAGGCCGTAGTAGCCGCCGCCGAACCCGGTCGCGACCTGCTCGGCCGAGCCGCCGCGGGGATGCCAGGCGAAGATCAGCCGGTAAGCACGGTTCGCATCGTAGCCGTCCGGTACGGCGAGGATGTACTCGCGCGTCGTGCCCCCGACATCGATGCTGAAGCGGCCGCTCGCCGGCGCCGTCGCGCTGCCGCAACCGGCGCTCTGCGTCTCGCCCCCGGAACCGCCCGAGCCAGAGCCGCCCGCGCCAGCTTCCCCCGAGCCCGGGCGCCCGCCGCTGCCGCCAACCCCCGCCGACGAGCCGACCGTCGCCGACGAGCCGACCGTCGCCGACGAGCCGACCGTCGCCGACGAGCCACCCGTGCCGGAGCCGCTCGCGCCAGGCCCGGTGAGCCCTCCAGCGCTGCCGCCGCCGTCGGTCGTCCCATCTCCTTGGCTGGTGGAGCAGGCCAGCGCCGCGAGCGCGACGAGCCCTGGAGCGATCGCGCCCCAATTTCGAAGCGTTTCCATTCGCCCTCGCCTCCCTGTCCCGAGATCACCGTCCGTCGCCGCGCCACCCGGTGCGGGTGACCGCAACGACGTCGTACCCGAGCGCTCTGGCGCGAGGCATAGGCATACCCGCCTATGCGCCGATGCGGAACGTCACGCCGACACGGGTGGACTGGACGATCCGCGCGAGCGTCGCCTTCGAACGCGCACCGCCCAGCGCGCGACGCCGATCTCTCCCGCCTGTCGCCCCCTCACCCGGTCCACGCCGCCCAGACCTCGTCGCGCTCCACGCGCGGGGCGCGCTCGACCACCAGCCTGGCAAACACGGTCGGGTGCGGGACGCGGTCGAGGCGCACCGGCCGCCAGGGGAACACGGAGCGCGATCCGCAGGCCCGGGTGGCGCGGCGCCGGGGCCGCGAGCACGGTAGAGCCCGCCAGTCCGAACCGGAGCGACCCCCAAAAGCCTTGCCAGCCGGCGATGAATGCGCCGAAGATGCTCGTGAACGACAGGAGCAGCGCGCCACGCCCCGCGTGGAACAGCGCATAGCGCCGGTGCACGGCGTGACCGGTGCACGGCGTGACCGGAGCGGAGCTTGCCGAGGCGTGGCTCGTCGGGAGGCGCCGTGGGGCGCTCCGCCGGCTGGCGAGATGGGTGCGGCTCCACGAACGCGGCGTAGCACGGAGGCCGCCGCGACCGTGAGAAAAGCACGCCAGCGCCGGCGCGCCGCCCCCTCGAGCCCGTCACGCCGCCAAGCATCGGTGCCAGTGCGGGCGCCAGTGCGGGCGACTGCGCGACCGGATGACGCGTGGCTGCACGGCGCCCCCCGATGCGCGTGGGCCGCAGCGCTGATGTCTGTAGACCTCTATCGCCCCGCCGCCGAGCCGCCATGAGGCCCAGAGTCGCCAGAGCTCGCCGGCGCCGCGCGCGCGGACTCGCCGGCGCCGCGCGCGCGGCGAGGCGTGCACAACGCTTGCATAGGCCCGGCAGCGACATCGCTGCGAAGCCCGGGTCGCAGCAGGAGCCGACCTGTCGAGGCCGATGCGAATTCGGCCGGCCGCCCATCGAAAAGTCCACCGATGACGGCCGGCGGAGAATATAAGACGGCCCGGGATTCGAGGCAGCTGGCCGCTCCTCCACGTCGAGGACGCGGTGTTTCCCCCAACGTGCCTGCGCGCCGGTGCAGTCGACGGCCGCTCGCCCCACGCCCCCATAGGTGATCCTGCGCATGAGAGTCCATTTCCCCCCTCGATGGATCTGCGGCGCCGCCGCCCTAGCGGCGGCGGCGTGGGCCGCGCCAGCGTCCGCTCAGGAGGCGGGACCGGCGCGCGGCCTCGCGCTCGACCGCTTCAACCCAGCGCCAGCCGGCGACCGGATGTTCAGCGTGGCGTCGCCGTACGCGGCCTCGCCGCGCCAGGACGGCAGCCCCACGCTCCACCTCGCCCTGCTCGGCGACTACGCCCACAACCCGCTCGTGCTCACGCGCGTGGGCACCGAAGACCACCTCGGCGCCATCGTGGGGCACCAGCTGTTCCTGCACCTGAACGGCTCGCTGTCGCTCTGGGACCGGCTGCACATCAACGTCGACGTGCCGCTCGCCGTGCTGCAGGAGGGCGATAGCCCGGCGGCCGAGGGGCTCTCGTTCGCCTCGCCGAGCGGCGCGCAGCTCGGCGATCTCCGGGTCGGGCTGCGCCTGCGCCTGCTCGGCGACTACTTCGACCCGTTCCAGCTCGCCGTCGGCGGCTACGTCTGGTTCCCGACCGGCGGCGGCGAAGGCTCGTTCGTGGGCGAGGACTCGGTGCGCGGCATGCCGCAGCTCATCGCCGGCGGCCGGATCCCGGGCTTCGTCTGGTCGGCCGCGGCCGGCGTCGATCTGCGCCCGGCGCAGACGTTCGCGCAGGTGCGGCAGGGCCTGATGTTCAACGGCGGCGCGGGCGTCGGCCTGCTGCTGCTGCCCGAGGAGCAGCTCCAGATCGGGCCCGAGGTGACGGTGTCGACCGTGCTGGAGGAGCCGGAGGCGCGCAACACGAACGTCGAGGCGCTGCTCGGCCTGCGCTACCGCTTCGCGCCGGCGGTCCGCGACTTCGAGATCGGCGTCGCGGCCGGCCCCGGCTTCACGTCGGGCATCGGCACCCCGGACTTCCGCGCGGTCGCGATGCTCGCGTACTCGCCCGAGGTGCGGCGCGAGGACCCCGACCGCGACAAGGACGGCATCGTCAACGAGAAGGACGCCTGCCCGGACGTGCCCGGCGTCGGCGACCCCGATCCCAAGAAGAACGGCTGCCCGCCGTCGGACCGCGACGAGGACGGCATCCTCGACCGCGTCGACGCGTGCCCGGACACGCCCGGCATCGCGAACGACGACCCGAAGAAGCACGGCTGCCCGCCGCCCGGGGACCGCGACAAGGACGGCATCACCGACGACGTCGACGCGTGCCCGGACCAGGCCGGCCCGAGCAACGAGGACCCGAAGAAGCACGGCTGCCCGCCGCCGCCCGACAAGGACGGCGACGGCGTGATCGACGCGGAGGACGCCTGCCCCGATATCCCCGGGCTCCGCACCTCGGATCCGGCGACGAACGGCTGCCCCGGCGATCGCGACGGCGACACGGTGCGCGACGACAAGGACGCCTGCCCCGACGAGAGGGGCAAGCCCGACCCGGATCCGGCGAAGAACGGCTGCCCCGTGGCGGTGCGCGTCACCGAGCAGGAGATCGTCATCCTGCAGCAGGTGCAGTTCGACACCGGCAAGGCGACCATCAAGAAGGCGAGCGACGAGCTCCTCGACGAGGTCGCGGGTGTGCTGAAGGAGCACCCGGAGATCACCAAGATCGAGGTGCAGGGGCACACAGACCCGCGCGGCGGACGCGCGTACAATATCCGGCTCAGCCAGGCGAGGGCCGAGTCGGTCACGAAGGCGCTGGTCCAGCGCGGCATCGAGGCCGAGCGGCTCGCGTCGAAGGGCTACGGGCCTGACGTCCCGATCGCGGAGAACGACACCGAAGAGGGACGCCAGAAGAACCGCCGCGTGCAGTTCAAGATCCTCGAGAAGAAGCCGAAGCAGCAGCAGGAGGCGCCGTGAAGCGACGTTATTTCATAGGTGGTCTTGTCGGGCTCGCCTGGATGGGTGGGCAGAGCGGCGCCGCGCACGCCGCGCCCGCGCTGCGCGTGCAGGTCGATCAGCGGGGCGACTTCGTCCTGATCGGGAACACGCTCGGCTACGAGTGCGGCGGCGACGGCATCGAGCCGCCCGTGCTGGGCGACGTCGGCCCGTGCGGGAGCAACACCGGCGACAGCGCGCCCGACATCTTCTGGCGCGCCGACTCGCCCGCGGAGGGCGGTGCGGAGGCGAGCAGCAGCATCACCGCCGCCCAGGCGCGCACCACGGCGGTGCTCCAGGTGCCGGCCGGCGCGACGGTTACCCACGCGTACCTGTACTGGTCCGCGCACCTCGGGCCCGTCGCGGGCGCCGGGACCGCGGACGAGGCCATCACCCTGGAGCGGCCCGGCGCGAGCGGCTTCTCCGAGGAGGTGACGGCCGATGACAGCGTCGACAGAGTCAGCTCGAATCGCCTCTACTACCAGTCGGTCGCGGACATCACCTCGATCGTGCAGGCGCACGGGTCCGGCGCGTACCGGGTGAGCGGCGTCAACACCGCGAGCTTCACGAACAACCTCTTCGACAACCACTTCGCCGGGTGGTGGCTTGTCGTGTTCTACGAGCTCGCCTCCGAGCCGCCGCGCAACCTCGCGCTCTTCGACGGGCTCGACACGGTGGCCAGCGGGACGAACACGACCGCCACCTTGTCGGGGTTCGTGGTGCCGAACGCGGGCTATGACGCGAAGATCGGCATGGTCACGTTCGAGGGGGACCAGTCCATCCCCGGAGACGCGTTCCGCTTCAACGGGGTGGCGCTCGCCAACGATCAGAACCCCGTCGACAACTTCTTCAATGGCACGCGGTCCTACTTCGGTGTGCCGGTGTCGAACGAGGGCGACCTCCCCCAGCTGGCGGGGACCCCCGGGACCATGGCCGGCATGGACATCGACGTCTTCAACATCAGGGATATGGTGACCCCGGGCCTGACCTCGGCGCCCATCGAGGCGTCGAGCACCATGGACCTGTACTTCCTCGCCGGCTTCGTCACGTCGATCTCGACCTTCAAGCCGGACTTCACGTCCTCCACGAAGTCGGCCGTCGACGTGAACGGCGGGCTGCTGCTCCCGGGCGACCTGATCCAGTACACGATCCAGGTCGTCAACACCGGCAACGACGCGTCGGTCAACACCGTGATGACCGATCCGCTGCCCGAGGGCGTGACGTACGTGCCGGGGTCGCTCTCGGTCACGGCGGGCGCCAACATGGGCGTGAAGACGGACGCGACCGGCGACGACCAGGGCGAGTACGACGCCGCGACGCGCACGGTCCGCGTGCGGCTCGGCACCGGCGCGAACGCGACGGTGGGAGGCTCGCTCCCCGCCGCCACCGGGTCATCGACGGTCACCTTCCAGGTGAGGGTCGACGCCGGCGCCTCGGGCCTCATCCGCAACCAAGCGATCGTCAGCGCGGCCGGGCAGCAGGGCGCGCCGGCCGAGGAGACGCCGACCGACGGCAACGGGCCGACCGACGGCGTGCCGCCGACCGAGAGCGTCATCGACGAGTGCGAGACGAACGCGCAGTGCGCCGCGCCGACGCCGTACTGCGAGACGACGGGGACGCCCAACACGTGCGTCGAGTGCCTCACCGACGCCAACTGCGGGCCGCTCACCCCGACGTGCGATGAGGGCAACACCTGCGTCTGCGAGCCCACGGGCGCCGAGGTCTGCGGCGATTCGATCGACAACGACTGCGACGGCGTGTTCAACAACGGCTGCGACTCGGACAACGACGGGATCGAGGATCCCGACGAGCTCGAGGGCGGCACCGACCCGAACGACGCCGACAGCGATGACGACGGCGTGCCCGACGGGCAGGAGCCGCGCTGGAACGAGGACACCGACGGCGACGGCCTCATCAACGCGCTCGACCCGGACAGCGACAACGACGGGCTGTTCGACGGCACCGAGCTCGGCCTGCCCTGCGACAACCCGGCCACCAACGCGGCCGCGGGCCACTGCCGCGCCGACGGGGACGAGGGGGCGACCAAGACCGACCCGCTCGACGCCGACAGCGACGACGGCGGCGTGTCCGACGGGAACGAGGACGTCGACCTCGACGGCGTCATCGACGAGGGCGAGACCGATCCGAACAGCGGCGAGGACGACGCGACCCCGCCGGTGGACTCCGACGGCGACGGGCTGAGCGACGCGCTGGAGGAGACGATCGGGACCGATCCGAACGACGCCGACAGCGACGACGACGGCGTGATCGACGGCGACGAGCCGAACTTCAGCGACGACACGGACGGCGACGGCCTCATCAACGCGCTCGACGTCGACAGCGACAACGACGGGCTGTTCGACGGCACCGAGCTCGGGCTGGGCTGCGACAACCCGGCCACCAACACGGAAGCGGGCCACTGCATCGCCGACGCGGACGAGGGGGCGACCAAGACCTCGCCGCTCGACGCGGACACCGACGACGGCGGCGTGACCGACGGCAACGAGGACATCGACCGCAACGGCGTGATCGACGCGGATGAGACCGACCCGAACGACGGCGGCGACGACCTGCCGATGGTCGACACCGACGGCGACGGGCTGAGCGACGCGCTCGAGACCGAGATCGGCACCGACCCGAACGACGCGGACAGCGACGACGACGGCGTGATCGACGGCGACGAGCCGAACTTCCGCGACGATCACGACGGCGACGGGCTCATCAACGCGCTCGACCCCGACAGCGACGGCGACGGGCTGTTCGACGGCACCGAGCTCGGCCTGCCCTGCGGCCTCGAGGCCACCGATCCCGAGGCGGAGAGCTGCATCGCGGACGCCGACCCGGAGACGAAGACGCACCCGCTCGATCGGGACACGGACGACGGCGGCGTGCCCGACGGCGTGGAGGACGCGAACCACAACGGCGCCATCGACGAGGGCGAGACCGATCCGAACAACGGCGACGACGACCCCGTGGCGGACGATCGCGACGGCGACGGGCTGCCCGACGCGGTGGAGGAGATGATCGGGAGCGATCCGGACGACGCCGACAGCGACGACGACGGCGTGCCCGACGGGCAGGAGCCGCGCCCCGGTGAGGACACCGACGGCGACGGGCTCATCAACGTGCTCGACGTGGACAGCGACAACGACGGGCTGTTCGACGGCACCGAGCTCGGGCTGGGCTGCGACCACGAGGGCACGAACGCCGACGCGGGCCACTGCCGCCCTGACGCGGACAACGGCGCGACGAAGACCGACCCGCTCGACGCGGACACGGACGACGGCGGCGTGCCCGACGGCCAGGAGGACGTGAACCTCAACGGCGCCATCGACGAGGGCGAGACCGATCCCAACAACGGCGACGACGACGGCATGCCGGCGGACACCGACGGCGACGGGCTGAGCGACGCGCTCGAGGAGGAGATCGGCACCGATCCGAACGACGCGGACAGCGACGACGACGGCGTGCTCGACGGCGACGAGCCGAACTTCAGCGACGACCACGACGGCGACGGGCTGATCAACGCGCTCGACCCCGACAGCGACAACGACGGGCTGTTCGACGGCACCGAGCTCGGGCACGACTGCGCCGACGCGGCGACCGACCCGGAAGCGGGGACCTGCATCCCGGACGCCGACCCGACGACGACCACGAACCCGCTCGACGCGGACACGGACGACGGCGGGGTGAAGGACGGCGACGAGGACGCGAACCACAACGGCGCGATCGACGCGGGCGAGACCGATCCCAACGACGGCGACGACGATCAGACCGACGCGTGCAGGCAGGACAGCGACTGCGGCGGCCCGACGAGCGGGTCGATCTGCGTGGATCATGCCTGCGTGGACGGCTGCCGCGGCGCCGACGGCAACAGCTGCCCGTCCGGCGAGGTGTGCAGCTCGACCGACAGCGCGCCGGGCACCTGCGGGCCCGCCGAGGCGAACGATCCGACCGGCATCTTCGCCGAGGGCAACGGCCTCTGCACCGCGCGGCCCGGCCCCGCGGGCAACGCCCGGAGCGCGGGAGCGCTCCTGCCCATGCTCGCCGCCCTCGCCGGCCTCGCCCTGCGCCGGCGCCGCACGGGTCGCTAGCGAACGCGAGAGGGCCCCGCCGCGGCGCGGGGCCCTCTCATGTAGTTTTTTTGCCCACCTGTAGCGCTCCTCCGTAGCGTACCGCGCCGAGGAGAACCACCATGGAGATGCTGCTCGCCAGCGAGCGCCGCGTCACGCGCCGCGCTGCGATCGTGGAGTGCCATGCCGTGCGCGAGCGGGGCTTCCGGCTGCTCGGGACCCGGGCGATCGACCTGTCCGTCGACGGCATGCTCGTGCTGACGAGCGCCCGCGCGCTCACGGGCGAGCCGGTGATCGTCTCGTTCCGGCTCCCGGACACGGACGTCTGGATCGACGCGACGGCGACGATCGCGCGCACCCTGCACGGCCGGCGCGAGGGCGACCCGGGCCGCGCCGTGGGCCTGCGCTTCGATCCGCTCGACAGCGCGTCGAGCCGTCGCCTCCGCGCGGCGCTCGAGCGCTTCCCGCCGACCTACCCGTACCGCGCGCAGCGCGTCGATTACGCGGCGACGGCCGCGATGATCGCGCTCAGCTGATCGGCGCGCAGGCGAGCGGGCCGACATCGCCCCTCGCGAGACGGCCGCCTGCGCGCGGCGACATCGCCCCTCGCGTCGACAGGCGCCTCGCACGCCCGTTCGCCACACAACCTGTCTTCCTGCGCCCACGACGGCCGGCGCGAGCGTTCACCACACAAATTCGCGGCAGGAACGATAAGCCATCTTTGGCGTGAGCGCGCGCGCGAGCATTGACTCGCTGGAGACAACAGCTACCCTGGTCATCGCGCAACAGGCGAGCATCCGCACACCGCCGCGCGAGCCTCACCGCCGCGCGGCGCAGCAACGGAGTCGACCATGCAAACGTTCCTTCGATTCGCGCGAGCGATCGCGGCGGCGGCGCTGCTCTGCGCCGTCGCCGCCCCGGCCGAGGCGCAGGTGCTGGGGCCGGCGCCCGAGGGCTGCACCGACGAGGTCCTCCCGAGCGGCGCGCGCATCCGCCTCTGCATTCCCCGTCGCGGATGGAACGGCGACCTCCTCGTGTGGGCGCACGGGTATGTCTCCCCTCTCCAGCCCCTCGACTTCTACAGCTTCTCGTTCCCCGAGGGGTTCAACCCGCAGGAGGCCGCGCTGAGCCGCGGTTTCGCCTTCGCGACGACGAGCTATCGGCGGAACGGGCTCGCGATCCTCCCGGGGGTCGAGGACGTCCGGCAGCTCGTCGCGGCGTTCCGCGCGAGGGCGGCTCCGGCGCACACGTACCTGTTCGGCGTCTCCGAAGGCGGCCTCGTCACGACGCTCTCGCTCGAGCGGTATCCGGAGCTGTACAGCGGCGGGCTGGCCATGTGCGGGCCCATCGGCAGCTTCCGGGAGCAGCTCAACTACTTCGGCGATTTCCGGGCCCTCTTCGATTATTTCTTTCCCGGCGTGCTCCCCGGCAGCGCCATCCAGATTCCCCCGGAGGTGATCGCCGGCTGGTTCACCGTCTACCTGCCCAAGGTGCAGGCCGCCATCGCCGCGAACCCGAGCGCGGCCAGGCAGCTCGTCCGCACCGCGAAGGCGGCCTTCGACCCCGACGCCCCGGAGACCATCGCGACGACCATCGTGAGCGTGCTCCAGTTCAACATCTTCGCCACGAACGACGCGGTCGAGCAGCTCGGGGGAAACCCCTACGACAACCGCGGGCGCCTCTACTTCGGCTCGCACGACGATCTCTTGCTCAACCTGCGGGTCGAGCGCTTCGCCGCCTCGGCGCGCGCGCTCCGGAGCGTCGCCGAGCACGAGACCACCGGCGATGTGTCGCTCCCGCTGGTGACGCTCCACACCACCCTGGACCCGATCGTCCCCTACTGGCACGAGCCGCTCTACCTGCTCAAGGTCGACACCTCGGACCGCGGCGTCGTGGTCCCTCTCCCGGTCCACCGCTATGGCCACTGCGCTCTGACCAACGAAGAGATCCTGGGCTCTCTGAAGCTCCTCCTCGCCCTCGGCCGCTGAGCGCGCGCCCCGCCCGGCCAGAGCGCGCGGCGCTCATCCCTGCATCCATGCAGCCACACCTGGCCCGGAGCGCGGCGGCCAATCGGCGGAGCCGCAACCGTGGCGGTGTGGAATTTGACCGAGATCGGAGGTACCTCTCGGCGGCCGCCGGCAAAGCCGCCGCGCGCGCATCGAAAGGAGCTCGAGCGATGATCACGGTCTCCGGGCCGAACGCCGATCAGATCCAGTACTGGAACGAGGTCGGCGGGCCGAAGTGGGTGGCCCTCCACGACGTCATCTCGGCGCAGATCCGGCCGCTCGGCGCCCTCGCCATGGATCGCGCCGGGATCGCCGCGGGCGAGCGCGTCCTCGACGTCGGCTGCGGCATCGGCGATACGACGCTCGAGCTGGGCCGTCGCGTCGGCCCCTCGGGCGCCGTGCTCGGCGTGGACGTCTCGGCGCCGATGCTGGACAGGGCGCGCGCGGCGGCGCAGGCAGCGGGCGCCGCGAACGTGGCCTTCGAGAACGCGGACGCGCAGACCGCGGTGCTGCCCGGTCCGTTCGATGTCCTCTACTCGCGCTTCGGGGTGATGTTCTTCGCCGACCCCGCGGCGGCCTTCGCGAACCTCCGGAAGGCGCTGCGGCGCGGCGCGCGGCTCGCGTTCGTCTGCTGGCGACCGCTCCAGGAGAACCCCTGGCTGTTGGTGCCGACCCTGACCGTGGGCCGGCACCTCCCGCTGCCGCAGCCCGATCCGCACGCGCCCGGCCCGTTCGCGCTCGCCGACGCGGCGCGCGTCGTCGACGTCCTCTCGCGCGCGGGGTTCGTCCGGGTGCATTGCGAGCCGATCGACCAGGAGCTCTCGGTCGCAGGCGGGAGATCGCTCGACGAGACCGTCGATTTCCTCCTGAAGATGGGTCCGGCGTCCGCCGCGCTGCGCGAGGCGAACGCCACGCCGGAGCTCGTCGAGCGCGTGCGCGCCGACCTGCGCGAGGCCATCGCGCCCCACGCGGGCCCCGAGGGCGTGCGCATGGGCAGCGCCGTGTGGGTCGTGACGGCAGCCGCGGAGTGACGGCGGGGCGAGGCGGACACTCCCCTCCTTGCATCCAACATCCTGTTTTGAGGTGACTATCTCGCTGCCGGGGCCGAGTAGTGGTCAAAATTGAACATGAAGGCGGGAAGGCGGGAAGAAAACCTTAATGGTCTTCCCGCCTTCCCGCCTTCATGTGGACTCTCTCTGGGCAAAGTTGACCACTACCCCGCCGAGGTGGGCGCCGCGCCGGGGCGCTGAGCGCGCCGCGCCGGGCGCGAACGTCGCGCGCCCTCGGGCTCAGGCAGCGTCGGGGAGCTCGACGTCGGCCGCCGGGAACTCGGCCCGGAAGCCGGAGAGGCGGACGGCGAACACGACCCGCCCGGCGTCGATGGGCGGCATGCGCGCCGGATCGACGCGCGCGTCGAGCAGGCGCGCGCGGCGGACGCGCCCGGACGCGGTCGGCGTGCAGAAGTAATCGTGCCCGTCCCGGTGGTGCACGAGCCCGCGGAGGCGCGCGGGCACGAGCGCGCTCGACGCGGGCAGGCTCGGGCCCGCGGCCGCGAAGCGCACGTCGGCGAAGACGTCGCCCCCCTGCGACGCCCGGAGCCGCTCGGCGCCGTCGGCCTCGCGCGCGAGATCGAAGTCGGCGCGCTCCTTCGGGATACCCCAGTTGACCTGGCCGCTCACCACGCTCTCCCACGAGCTGACGTAGATCTTGCTGATCGACCAGCGCAGGCCGCGGCGCGTGCGGTAGCGCCCGGGGATGAACAGGAGCTCGCGATAAGGCCCCACGTTCGACGACGTGTAGTCGAGCGCCATGAGCAGGCTGTAGCGCCCCTCGAAGCGCGGGCGGAGCGCCTCCGGGATGAAGCACCGCTCCCGGAGCAGGCGCTCCGGGAGCTCGAGCATCGCGATGTAGGCGTCGCCGGTCAGCGTCCACGGCGCCGGAGCACTCTTGACGTCAGGAGGATGACTTCCGGCGCTCTGACCCATTCCGGATCTCCGTGGACTCGATGGAACGAGGCGACACTCTATCACGGTCGAGCAGCGTCGGCGGTGCCGCTACCCGAGCAGGTCGATGCCTCCCGGGGGCCGCGGGGCGACGGCGAGCTCGGACCGCTCGAGGTGGGCGAGGACGGCGAGGACCGCCGCCTCGTCCCAGGCGTCGCCGATGATCTGCAGGCCGATGGGCAGGCGCTCGGCGTCGATGCCGACGGGCGCGGTGCCGGCGGGGAGGCCGGTGAGGTTGGCGAGGAAGGCGAAGCGGCACACCCCGTCGAGGGCCGCGGGATCGAGGAAGGCGCGCCCCTCCTCGGCCTCCTGGTAGCGGGGCGCGGTGATCGCGGTCGTCGGGAGCGCGAGCACGTCGACGCCGGCGAGGGCCCGCGCCACCTCGCGCCGCAGCCCCGCGCGGAGCCGCGCGGCGTCGCGCCGCTCGCGCTCGGTGACGCCCGAGAGCACGCTGAAGGTGACGCGCAGGTCCTCGCTGATGAGGTCGCGCTGCTCCCGAAAGGCGCGCTGGTGGGCCTCGAGCGACTCGGGGCCGATGACGAGGTAGCCGATCTGCGCCGCGTACCGGGCGATCGGGATCTGCACGTCCACGAGGACGGCCCCCTCGCGCTCGAGCGCGCGCAGCGCGCCCCGGCACGCGCTCGCGATCGGGACGCTGGCGTCGCGCCACTCCGCCTCGTCCACCCCGATGCGCAGGCCGCGCACGCCGGCGCCGAGGAGCGCGCCGAAGCCGCCGGGCGGCGGCGGGGGCGCCCACGCGGTGAGGTCGTCGTCGGGGTCGGGCTCGCTCGCGACGGCGTCGAGGAAGAGGGCGAGGTCGGCCGCGCTGCAGGCGATCGGGCCGGCGTGGGCGACCGAGCCCTTGAAGCCGTCGCCGGCGCGGCTCACGCGGCCGAAGGTGGGCTTGAGGCCGAAGACGCCGTTCAGCGCGGCGGGCGTCCGGATCGAGCCGCCGCCGTCGCCGCCGGCCGCGAGCGGCGCGAGCCCGAGCGCGACGCCCACGGCGGAGCCGGTGGAGGAGCCGCCGGCCGCGCGCTCGCTGTGGTGCGGGTTGTGGGGCATGCGCTGGTGGACGTTGTTGCCGAGCGGCGACATCCCCCACTCGGTCAGCACCGTCTTGCAGAGGAGCACGGCGCCCGCCTGGCGGAGCCGGGCGACGACGGCGGCGTCGCGCGGCGCGGGCGCGAGCGGGCCGCAGCGCGAGCCGAGCGTGGTCGCGAGGCCCTCGACGTCGAACTCGTCCTTGACGAGGAAGGGCACGCCGTCGAGCGGGCCGCGCGCCCGGCGGGCGGCGTGGCGCGCGGCCGCCGCGTCGGCGTCGCGGAGCGCCGCCTCGCGCGCGGCGGCGACGGCGATGTTCATGCACGGGCGCTGCGCGGCGAGCGCGTCGATCTCGGACAGGGCGCGCTCGACCACGCGGCGCGGGTCGGCGGCGCCCTGGCGGTAGGCCGCCGCGTAGGCGAGCGAGGTCCTGGGCCAGTCGCGGCGCGGGAGCGCGCCGAGCGCGGCGTCGCCCCAGCGCCGCGGCGCCGCGGCCTGGATCGGCCGGGCCTGCGCGGGGATCTCGTCGCGCCATGCTTCCGGGAGCGACGCAAGGCGGTCGATGCCCAGGGTGCGCTTCAGCACCTTCCGGAGCGCGGCGGACGATCCGGGCGCCTCGGCCGCGAGGCGCGCTGCGGTGAGCGCGCGGCCCGTGAGTCGGGGTACCTTCATGCGGCGCAGCTTACTCGACGGACCCCGTCGCGCGGCGGGCCGCGATCGCGGTGCGCGTCGAGATCGCGCCGTGGGCGCGCGGGGGCGCGGCGGCGGGGGTGCGGCGGCGGGGGTGCGGCGGCGGGGGCGCGGCGGCGGGCTGGTTCGGCGCTGCTCGTGGCGACACGCCCACCCAGATGCGAGGGGGACGTCGTGGGCTCCGGCCGTCCGGCAGGTCCGAGATGTCTGAGGTCATCCCCCGAAGCGTCCTGCGATCGCCAGCACGTCCGAAACGCTGGGCACGCGGCGGGACATCCGCTGAATGCCGCACTCCTCCACGAGCCACACGGCATCCCCGTCCACGAAGACCTGCGCAGCGGCGTCGGAGAGGTCTTCGCGGAGATTGAGCCCGGACGGCAACGCCTCCTCCGATTGGCACGTGGCCTCCGACGCATAGCCGTTCTCGAGGAGGTAAATCTGGCGTTCGAACCATCGATCGACGCTCGTGCCCACCAGACGCATTTGCACCTCGTCGTCGTCTGGCTCCTGCCACGAGGCCCACACCCCACCCGTCTCGTCCACGTAGATGCCCGTGCGCACAGACGTGTTCTCGATCCAGCCGACGAACCAGGCTCCGTTGTACGGGTGAACCGGCGCAGACCAGATGCCGGACGCGGTCCGTTCACGGATCACGCTCGCCGCCCACGGGGCGAGGATCGAAATCCCCCGCTGCCCGCGGAACCCGCCCACGAGCTCGTCCACGGCGAGCACCGCGTTCGTGAGCGCCTCCGATGCCCGGAATCTCTCGAGCTGGGCGCGTAGGCCATCCTGCTCCCGCAACCCCGGCTGCCACTCGCCGAACGAGCTGGCCCGCGCAAACCGATCGGGGTGACGCGGAGCCGTGGCGATGCACCCGCCGGGCTTCACCTGGAACTGCGTCTCGAAAGCGCCCTGGAGCACCCCGCGAACCCAGCAGCCGCCCTCCGCCTCGCGAAGCGCGAACGCCTCCGGGAAGTATCGGTCCATGGAGTCTAACGACCCGAGCGGCGCTCCGGGCTGCGGAAGGCCGGCGACCGGGCCGTAGGAGTACCTGGCCGGCGCGGGCGAGAGCCCGGACGGCAGAGGATGTGCGAGCAACGCCCGGAGCCGCTCGGCGGTCGCGCACGCCACGGTCAAGGCGTCGGCCAGCAGCAGGACGATCGCGCCGTCGAACCAGAGCAGCTGCTCCGAAGGCCCGATCGCGCGAGCCACGCGCGGCGGCCCCAGCGCCCCCTCGACCCACCCGGTCAGGAGCGCGGCCTGCGCTCCGTGGTTGTGACGCTGGCGGAGGACGAGCCCTTCGCCGACCAGCCGCGCCGCCTCGCGGAGGGCGGCAGGATCGTCGGCAGGCAGCGGAGCTCGTGGCTCGAACGGGTTTCCGGAGCGTGGAATGCGCACCACCGCCCCCGCGAGCGGCGCGAGCGAGCCCAGAGGCCCCAGATCCTCGATCCCCGGGGCGCTCGGCAGATCGTCGCGCATTGCGATGCTCATGAACGGGGTCCCCAAGTTCCGGACGAGTTGTCGAAGACCCCTGGATTGAGCCCCGCTACCGAGCCCGTCCCGTGCAGGGACCGGCCGGGAAGCATGCACGGTACTTCAGGCAAGGGAGATGAGCTCGTTCCAGGCGACCACCGCCTCGGGGCGCAGCTCGCGCAGCCATGTCACGGCGCGCCCCTCGGACAGCCTCCGCTCGAACACCAGCGCCGCGTCGCCGGCGTACAAGGTGCCGGTGGAGTCGGTGGCCTCTTCAACCTCGTCCAAGCCGAGCGCCTGGGCGAGCGCACGACCGTGCGACGACCGCGAGACATGAATCGGCACTTCTTTGGGGTGTCCCCACAGCGCGACGCGGGTGACGAACACGCGCGCGGAGTCGCTCGTTCGCTCCCACTCGTCCCAGCCGAACCCATAGGCCCACATCCTGCCGTCCTCCGTCATGCACGCGAGGGTGTCGGGGTTGTCGATATCTCGTACGCTCACCAGGATCGCGGATCCGTCCGGCGTCTGCTGAAGTGGCCACTCCGCCACGCTTCCTTCGGCGAGGGCTCGATCGAGCATCTGGATGCCCCCGAAGCGCTGGACCCGGTCGACGCTGCGCAAACCGCCGAACGAGCGCTCCGCGTCTGCGGCCGTCTTGGCGAGTGCCTCGCTGCCGCCGTTCTCCAGCACCCATGAGGCGAGCCGCGAAGGGTCACCGGGATCGTGCAGCCGGCAGAGCCAGCGCGACGCCGCCGCTCTCGCGCGAGGCGACAGCGGAAGCGTCTTTGACGCTGGATCCACCGTTGCGCAGAGGAATCCGATCACGCCCTGTCGAAACCTTTCGTTCGCTTCTTCGAGCGGGAGATCGAGGTGCACGGCATCGTTGTCCAGCGCGGCACGCCCTGTCGCGTCGACGTAATCGTCGCGAAACTCGATCCAGTCAGACTGGGGAGCGACAAGCGACGCTCCGGCGGCTCGAACCACCGGAAAGACGCATTGTAAACGCAGCGCTGCGCACTCTTCAAGCCAGGGCCGCAGGCTGCTCGCCGTGGGCCCCAGCACTCGCAAGAACACGTCGTCGCGCAGGGCGAGCACGCCGTCGCAGACGTGCCACACGAAGCCGTGCAGGCGAGACTGGCGACTCGACTGGCCCACCCGGCGAGCAACACCATTGACGAGAGCGTTCGTCTTGTCGAGCGCAGCGATCGGCCCCGTCTCCGGCTCGAAGGTGCCGAGATGGACGCGGGCCCGCAGTTCGAACCCCGGGGCACGCCACCGCTCGAGCCTCTCCGCCACCTCGTTCAACTGGGAGATGGACGCCGTGAGCTGTTTGGTTCCGCAGATGGATCGAAGCTCGGGGTTGAACATGCCCTTCTCGATTGTACCGAGGAGGGGATGGCTGAATCGAGTCTTCACGTCGGGCCCCAGTCGTTGTTCTGGCCGGTACCTCCGAAGACGCCCGGAGTCATTCCGGCCACGCGATTGGCGCGGCGCTCAATCTCCGAATCCGAGTGATTGTTCCGCCCTGCCGCCCGATCCGCTTCGAGCTGCTGTCGGTACCGCGCCGTGTTCGCCCGGCGCGCGTCGCCCAGGGGCGCCGTGTTCCCGTGGGTGGCCTGTTGTCGCGCCCGGTCAAGCGGTGCGCCCGCGCCGGCAGGCCGGAAGTTGAGGGGCGGTCCGCCTCTAGGGGGCGACGCGGGAATCGTCTCGGGCTGCTGGCCCGTACCCGCCAGGGCGTGCAGGCGAGCCAGCGTCTGCGAGCAATTCGGGCACGGCGCGCACGCGGTTCCATTGACATCGGTGCTTCCGATCGGCCCCATGCGGCGCAAGGCGCGGCGGAGATGCCGCTGGCCTTCGGGTGTGCCCGGATCGCATCTCACGCCGTTTCGATCCTCGTAGTCGTGGAGATAATTGCTGATAGCATGGGGCTCGGAACACCAAGACGGATCCCTGCCCTGGCCGCGCCCGGAGTCCTGGGGGAGCGCGGCGGCGACTGCCGGGTGGAGATCGTACAGCGGCCCCCTGCCGCCCGCGTTGCGCTCGCTGGCTGACTGCCCCGTGAAGTCTCGTGTGCCACCTCCTTGAGATCGGGGGAGGCGCCGGGTGCTGAGGGTGGAGCCCATCAAACCATCGAGGTCGACCAACGCGAGCGGCCGCCCGTTCACATACCCGTACGCTTCGAGCCCTCCCTCGAGCCCCAGCGGCTCGGGGCTCAGGTACGTCGCGCTCTCTGGATCGAAGTACCGCCACCGGTTGTAGTGGAGCCCCGTCTCCGGCTCGTACCAGTGCCCCGGGAAGCGGCTCAGCGTGGCGGTCGCGTCGCCCGCGATGACCCGGCCGTACGCTCCGGTCTCGAAGACCTGGTCGACGGTCCCGTCGGCATCGACGAGCGCGAGCGGAACAGGCGCCCCGTCACGGTGCACGAGGTACTTCCACGCGCCCGGGCCGGCCTCGGTATCGATCGCCTGCGCGATCGGCGCCGGCGAACCCGGCGCGTACGCGTAGCGCCGACGCTCTACCAACGTGAACGACGCGGCCGCGCCGGGCGGCGTGAACGGCGCGGCCGCGCCGAGGGTGCTCGCCGCGCGCTCCACCGTCTCTTCCAGGAGGTCCTCGCCGTCCCAGCGGTAGCGGTGCCTCACGAGCGCCGCGTCGCGCCGCACGACGCGCTTCTCCAGGCGCCGCGCGAACCCGTCGTACACGACCTCGACCCGGGTGCCGTCGGGCAACGTCACGCCCGAGAGCAGGCCGAGCATGGTCCATGCGTAGGTGGTCACCGCGGCGCCCTCCACCTTCTTCACGAGCCGGCCGCGCGGGTCGTACGTGAGCGTCGCGCCGTTCGCGGTCACGAGCCGACCGCCGCCCACGTGGGACTGCGCGCGGCCGTCGATCCAGCGGACGTCGCCGCGCGGCGAGAGCACGTAGTCCTCGGTCCCGGCCCGCCGCTCGTGCCGTTTCTGCGCGATGCGGCCGCGCGCGTCGTATGCGAACGACTGCGCCCCGCGATCGCGATCCGCGAGCACCAGGAGCTCGCTCGCGGGCGACCACCGGTAGTCGAACCGCAGGGTCTCCGGGCCCCCGAGCTTCCCGACCCACGCGGGCTCACCCGGGCGGACGGCGGCGGCGACGCCACGGCCGACGACGGCCGAGCGGACGACGTTGCCGTGCGCGTCCCTCGTGACCTCGAGCCCGCCCCCGCCCGCGAAGAGGCGCCCCGCCTCGGCGCCCGCCGGGTCGTACGCGAACGCCGCGATCGGCTGATGCGCGCCGCTGGCATCCGAGAAGAAGAGCGCGGAGCACCGCCCCGCGGCGTCGCGCGGCGTGGCGATCGAGAAGTCGCCGGTCACGCTCATCGCCGTGCGGTTCAGCCCGGCGTCGTAGAGGTGCCGGATGGACGTCGCGGACGATGGATCGCTCACCAGCTCCGTGTCCTCGCGGGTGCAACGCCCTCGCGCGTCGTACGTGTACTGCGTGCGGACCGCCTCCGTCTCGAAGAGCAGGACGCGCCCGCGTTCGTTGTACTCGAGCTTGTGGAACGTCTCGTCGGAGAAGGCGCGGCCGATGACCCGATCGAGCTCGTCGTAGGTGAGCTCGACGAACTCGCCGTCGTCGAAGGTGATCCTCGACAGCCGCCCAGCCTGGTCGTTCCTGTACCGCAGCGTGCGGCCGTCGAAGGTGCGCTCGGAGCGGATCCGCCCCTCGAGATCCCGCTCGATGGTGTGCACGTCTCCCTCCTCGTTGACGATGCGCACCATGTCGAGCTCCCGGTCGTAGGCGTACGACACGCGCGAGCCGTCGCTCCGCTCGACCGCGATCACCTCGCGGAGGCCCGCGTAGACCAGCCGGAACCAGCGGCCGTCCGCGTCGCGCTCGCCGTTGAAGCGGCCGGCCTCGTCGTAGCTCATGAACGTGCGGGCGCCGAGCGGCGAGCGATGCTCCACCACGCGCCCCATCGCGTCGTAGATCCACCGGTGGACCTCGCCCTTCTCGTCCCGCATCTCCACGAGCCGCCCGAGGAAGTCGTAGCGCAGCGCGCGCGTGCCGCCGTCCGGCTCGACGATTTCGACGCGGTTGCAGAGCGCGTCGTACTTCATCGACGTCTTGCCGCCGCCTTCGGTCTCGGCGTGGATCAAGCAGCCGCGCTCGTCATAGCGGAAGCTCGCGACCAGCCCCATCGCGTCCGAGAGGTAGATCAGGTTGCCGTTCGGATCGCGCGCGTGCTGCGTCTCGAAGCCGTCGGGGCCGCGCGTGGTCACGACGTTGCCGCGATCGTCATACACGTACTCCGTCGCCCGCCCCAGCGGGTCGACCACGCGGTACACGCCGTCGGCTTCGCCCATCCTCCACGCGCGCCCGAGTCCGTCGCGGTATCCCACGAGCTCGCCCGACTCGTCGAACGCGTTGTCGTGCACCTGCCCAGCCCAGACGATCCGGTCCGCCTTGCCGAAGGCGTTGACCTCGACCCTCCGCAGCGCGCGCGACGTGATGACGTTGTTCTCGCCCGCACCGTACTCGACCTTCGCATGCAGGAATCCCTTCGCGCGGCTGCCGTCCGCGAGCACCTCGGGCACGCCCTCGGCCAAGAGCGCGCGCTCGTTCGGATCGTTGCACCACGTCTCCACGCAGCGACCGTGGTTGTCGTAGCGGTAGTGAACCTCGAGGCCCGTGGGCCAGCGCTCCAGCACGAGCCGGTGGTCAGCGTCGTACGCGAAGGTCATCGCGTGGCCTAGGGCGTCGCGCGCGGCCACGAGATCTCCGCGCTCGTCGTATTCGTACGTGCGAAAGGACGTCCAGGCGCCCCTCGCGGACGCGTTCTTCACCTCGAACGCGGCGATGCGGCCGTCGCGGTGCCGGCGCACGCGGAGCAGCCGGCCCACGCTGTCGTTCACGAACTGGAGCGGACCGGTCCCGTTCTCGTAGAAGAGCCGGGCCTGGTTGCCGTTGCGATCCAGGAGCGCGCTGAGGCGGAATTCGTTGTCGATGGCGAAGCCGTCCTCGAAGACCCGCGTGATCCCGTCGTCGGCCTTGAGGAAGTAGCCTTCGCGCGTTCGCGTCAGCAGCCCGATCGGGAGCTTCACGGTCTCGCCCTCGTCTGGGCAGCGGCCCTCGCACGCGAGCGCGGTGGCCGTGACGACGCGCACCCGGCGGCGCCGGAGCTCGATGACGCGCCAGCCGAGCGAGTGGTTCCAGCCGTGGCCGAGTCCGTAGTCGAAGTCGCGCTGCGCGGAGCTGTAGGCGCGCTCGATCACGAGCGGAAACGCTCCCGGCAACGCCATGTCGGTGACTGCGAGGGTGTAGACGCGGCCCGTGACCGGATCGATGGGGTGTCCGGCCTGCGTTCCTCCGCCGCCCCCGTGCGCCGGGTTGGGGCAGCCGCCGCCGCTGCCCTGGCCGCAGCTACCCGCGTTGCGGCCGCCGCCCTCGGCGCCGTTGCCGCCGTTCTTGCCCCCTGCGCCCTGATCTCCCCCACGTCCGTTGCCGCCGCGCCCGCCAGGGCCTCCGCCCCCGGCGCCGCCGCCCATGATGAAGACACCGGGGTTCATTCCGGGGATGGCGGGGATGTTGGGGACCGGTGCCGTGCGCGCCATGAGGCGATGGTCGCGTAAGCAGCCACGGTGTCAATACCCTGAGGCAGGAGGAATGATGCTCGGAAAGGGCGGCGACACAGGGGCTCGGGGCAGCTCAGCGCCCTCGAAACAGCTTCTCGGAGGCGGAACGGCAGCTCCGTTCGTGCCGGTCCTGCTACGCTCACGCCCGTGGTCGCGAAGTCCACGCCAGTCGACGTCTTCATCTCGTACGCGCCCACCGACGCCCGCCACCGGGACGAGCTCGAGAGGCGCCTCGCCGTCCTGCAGCGCCATGGGACAATTCGCCCGTGGCACCAGGGGCACGTCGGAGCCGGCGAGGACAAGGTCCGGCAGACCGTCGGCCGGCTGGAGGCCGCCGAGATCATCGTGCTCCTCGTCAGCGTCGATTACCTCGCCGCCGACCTGTACTGGAACGAGATGGAGCAGGCGCTCTCGCGTCACGACGCCGCGAACGCTCAGGTGATCCCCGTCCTGGTCGAAGCATGCGACTGGGATCTCGCGCCGTTCGGCAGGCTGAAGCCGCTGCCGAGCGACGGACGACCGGTGACGAGCTGGCCGAACCAGAGCGAGGCGTGGGCCGACGTGGCGCGCGGCATTCGGCTTGCGGTGGAGGAGCGCGCAGACGCTCGACACCGCAGGCACGGACAGGCGCCGAGCGCTCGACACAAGATCACGACGCACCGAACCGCCCTCCACCAGCTCCGCGCGCCCCCCGGCGACTTCACAGGGCGCGCCGAGGAGCTCGCGCGGCTCCGCGCGAAGCTCGGCCCGGGCGGGGCCACCCTCGTCTCTCTGACCGGCCAGGGCGGCGTCGGGAAGACGGCGCTCGCCCTGAAGCTCGCTCAAGCGCTCGCCCCCGACTACCCCGATGCGCAGATCGAGATCGATCTGCGCGGCGCGAGCCGTGAGCCGCTCGCTGCAGCGGCCGTGATGGCCCGGGTCGTCCGCGCGTTCGAGCCCGAGGCGAAGCTGCCGGAAAACGAGGACGAGCTCGGGACGCTGTACCGTTCGATCCTGCAGGACAAGCGCGCGCTGCTCCTGCTCGACGACGCGCGCGGCCGCGAGCAAATCGAGCCGCTGCTCCCGCCTCCCGGTTGCCTCCTGATCATGACGTCCCGGCAGCACTTCACGCTCGCCGGCCTCTGCGCGCAGCGCCTCGGCTGTCTGGATCCCGCGGACGCCATCGCCCTCGTCCGCGGCGTCGCGCCACGCATCGACGAAGCCGCAGCCGCGGAGCTCGCCGCGCTGTGTGGGTACCTCCCGCTGGCCCTGCGCACAGCGGCCGCCACCCTCGCGGACCAGGTGGCGCTGCCGACGGCCAGGTACATTGAGCGGCTGCGCCTCACCCAGGAGAGACAGCAGCTCGTGACGGCCGTGCTGGCGTCCAGCGTGGAGCTGCTGGAGGACCCGGCGCGGGCTCTCTGGCCACGTCTCGGGGTCTTCTCGGGGAGCTTCGAGGCGACCGCCGCCGCGCGGGTGGGCGGGCTGGACGAAGGCGCCGCCGTCGACCTCACGAGCGAGCTCGTCAGGCGGAGCCTCCTGGAGTGGGACGAGGCGACAGCGCGCTACCGGATGCACGACCTCGCCCGCGAGTACGCGCGATCGCGCCTCGACGCCGGGGATCGCGGGGCGGTGGAGGCGCGCTTCGCCGAGCATTTCCTCCTCGTCCTCAGGGAGGCGGACAGCCTGTACGAGCGAGGTGGAGAGTCGATGATGCGCGGCCTCGCCCTGTTCGAACGCGAATGGGGCAACGTCAACGCGGCGCAGGAGTGGGCTTCGAGCCGTGCCGCACAGGACGATGCGTCGGCGAGGCTCTGCGCCGAGCTTCCGCTCGCAGGCAGGCGCTGCCTGGCTCTCCGGCAGCTGCCTGCAGAGCGGATCCGCTGGCATACGGCGGGCGCCGAAGCGGCCCGACGACTCGGGCTACGCGCGGAGGAAGCCTATCACCTCGGCCTGCTCGGAAGCGCCTATGTCGAGATCGGCGACCTGCGAAGGACCATTGCGCTGAGCGAGCAGGCGCTCTCGATCCTGGTGCAGATCGGGGATCGACGCGGTGAAGGCGAGATGCTCTGCAACCTGGGCAACGCGTACGCGCGCCTGGGCGAGGCGCGCGAGGCGATCCGGCTGCACTGGCGAGCGCTGAGGATCTTCGTCGACATCGGCGACCGGAGGGGAGAAGCCAGCGCGCTGAGCAGCCTCGGGGGCGCCCACGCGGCGCTCGACGACACGCAGCCTGCCATCTCGTTTTACGAGCGGCAGCTGGCCGTCACCCGGGAACTCGGCGACCGCCGCGGCGAGGGCAACGCGCTCTCGGGCCTCGGCAGCATGTACGTGTTGCGCGGCGAGCTCGACGAGGCTGTCGCGCTGTGCGAGCGAGCGCTGCGCGTGTTCCGAGCGCTCGGCGACCGCTCGGGCGAGGCGGAGGCGCTCGGCATCCTGGGGAACGCCCATGCCGGCCTCGGGGATCCCCTGCTGGCCATCGAGCATTACGACCGACAGATGGCGATCGCCTGTGAGATCGGCGATCGGGAGGCGGAAGCTGCGTCGAGCTGGAACATGGGGATCGTGTATGAGGCGCTGGGCAACATCCCTCGAGCCGCCGGTGCAATGCGCAATTACGTGGAGTATCTCCGGTCGATCGGCCACACGGCCCTGCAGCAACATGAGGCTCACGTGAATCGTCTTCGCGCGAGGTTGGGCCGCAGCGCACGGTGAGGGGGACGCGGTCGCCGCAGCGTGAGGACGCGAGCGGGAGGCGCGATGGTCTGCGTGAAGCCGCCATCCGCGTCGCGCGTCCTCACGTTCACGCTGCGCGCTCGGTGCGTGCCCTCGCCTCGCCGTCTCCAGGCGCGTACGCCGCGGCTCGCTCCCTCTGGCACGGCGCACGCATACCCGACCCCCGTAACCGCGACGGGGGGGACCACGCGGAGGAAACCCATGAGCCAGAGACCATCCGATTCATCCATCCAGGTGAAGCCGCTCGCAGGGCACATCGGCGCCGAGATCCACGGCGTCGACATCTCCAGGCCGCTGTCTGACGAGTCCGTGGCGGCCATCCGCGCGGCGCTGCTGAAGTGGAAGGTCGTCTTCTTCCGGGACCAGCCGCTCGGCCACGCCGAGCAGATCGCCTTCGCCGCTCGCTTCGGCGAGGTGACCTACGCGCACCCGCACGAGGACGAGCCGTTCGACGAGCACCCGGAGATCCTCGCCATCGACAGCCGCCGCTACGATCGCCGCTACGGCAAGCGCTTCAGCTATGAGAACCGCTGGCACACCGACGTCACCGCGGCCGTGAACCCGCCGGCGGCGTCAATCCTGCGGGCGCACATCCTGCCGCCCTACGGCGGCGACACGACCTGGACCAACCTCGTTGCGGCCTACGAGGGGCTGTCCGCGCCGCTGCGCGCGCTCGTCGACGGCCTGCGCGCCGAGCACCGCTTCGGGCTGAGGTTCGCCCCGCAGGACCAGGACAGCCCGTACCTGCGCAAGGTGCGGGAGAACCCGCTCATCTCGATCCACCCCGTGGTGCGCGTCCACCCCGAGACCGGCGAGCGAGCGCTGTTCGTCAGCCCCGGGTTCACCAGCCACATCGTCGGCCTGTCGCCGCGCGAGAGCAGCGCGATCCTCGACCTGCTCTTCGAGCAGATCAGCCGCCCGGCGTACACCGTGCGGTTCCGGTGGGAGCCGGGCAGCGTCGCGTTCTGGGACAACCGGGCCACCGCGCACCTCGGCCCGCAGGACCTCGGGCACCTCGACGTCGAGCGCGTGCTCTACCGCGTGACGCTGACCGGGGACATCCCGGTCGGGGTCGACGGGGTGCGCTCCGAGCTCGTGGCCGGCGAGCCGTTCGGCACGCGGCCCCCGAGCAAGCTGAAGCCCGTCCGAAAGGAGAAGGCGCCCGAGGCGGAGGTGCAGGCGTGACCGCCGCGAGCGCGGGCGTCGAGAGGACGTCGTTCCGGGGTCCCCACGGGCCGGTCGAGGCGGTGCAGGTCCGCCCGTCGTCGGCCGGGCGCGCGCCGGCGCCGGCGGTGCTGATCCTCCACGAGGGGCTGGGGCTCACCGCCCACACGGTCGAGCTGGCGAGGCGCTTCGCGCAGGAGGGTTACCTCGCGTTCGCGCCGAACCTGTACTCGCACGACGTGGTTCACCGGACCTTCACCGAGGCGGAGGTGGCCCGCGGCGTCGGGCTGCTGCGCGCTCCGGACCGCGACGAGGTGGTCGCGCGGCTGCCGGCGGACGAGCAGGAGCGGCTGAAGGCGGTGTTCGCCTGGTTCAGCGACCGCGATACGTCGACGTACCTGCCTGACGCCAGGGCGGCGGCGGCGCACCTGGCTGGGCGGTTCGACGTGCGCCCGGGGGGCATCGCGGCGGTCGGCTTTTCGCTGGGCGGAGGGCTGGTGGGACAGCTCGCGGTTGCGGGCGTGGAGCTCGCGGCGGGCGCGGTCTTCTACGGGCAGGCGCCGCCGCTGGACCAGGTGACGAGCGTGCGCTTTCCGCTGCAAGTGCATTATGCGGAGGAGGATCCGGCGATCACGCCGAAGGCGCGCGCGGTGCAGGAGGCGTTCCGGGCTGCGGGGCGGGAGCTGATCTCGTTCGTGTATCCGGGGACGCGGCACGGGTTCTTCAACGAGACGCGGCCGGCGTACCACGCCGATGCGGCGCAGCTCTCGTGGCGGCGCACGCGGGAGTTCTTCGCCGAGCGTATCGGCGGCGGCGTCGCCGCGCAGCTGCGGCCGTATGCGGTCGCCGGCGAGGGCGTCCGGGCAGCGGGGTAGCTGCACAGGAGCGCGGCCGCGAGGATATGCCGCCTCGGACGTAGGGCGGCTGTCTCGGTTAGCTAGCTACCTCAACCTGGGTCGGCTACCTCGGCTACCTCAACCTGGGTCGGCTACCTCAACCTGGGTCGGCTACCTCGGCTACCTCAACCTGGGTCGGCTACCTCAACCTGGGTCCGCTACCTCAACCTGGGTCGGCTACCTCAACCTGGGTCGGTCGCTGCTCCTCAACCCGGGTCGGCCGCTCCTCAACCTGGGTCGGTCACCTCAACCTGGGTCGGTCACCTCAACCTGGGTCGGTCACCTCAACCCGGCTCGGTCACCTCAACCTGGGTCGGTCACCTCAACCTGGGTCGGTCGCTCCCACCTCTGGCACGGCCGCTGCTCAGGCCCAGGCCATGACCGCCTCCACGCCCATCGCCGAGAGCAACGCTCCGAGCCCCATCCGCACCGACGACGCCGGCCTCATCGCCGGCGCCGTCACCGTCCCCGCGCCGGCCGGCGACCTCCCCGGCTACCGCGCCCACCCCGCCTCCGGCGGGCCGTTCCCGCTGGTGCTCGTCGTCCAGGAAATCTTCGGCGTCCACGAGCACATCCGCGACGTCGTCCGCCGCTTCGCGAAGCGCGGCTACTACGCCCTCGCCCCGGATCTGTTCGTCCGCCAGGGCGACCCGAGCCGCCTCAGCACCATCGACGAGCTCCGGGCGCTGGCCGGCCGCGTGCCCGACCAGCAGGTGCTCGCCGACCTCGACGCCAGCATCGCCTTCGCCCGCGCCTCCGGCCAGGCCGACGCCACCAAGGCCGCCGCGGTGGGCTTCTGCTGGGGCGGGCGCATCACGTGGCTCTACGCCGCGCACAACCCCGCGCTCAAGGCAGCGGTCGCCTGGTACGGACGCCTCACCGGCGACCGGACCGAGGCGCAGCCGAAGCACCCGATCGACGTGGTGAGCGCGCTGCAAGTCCCCGTCCTCGGCCTCTATGCCGGCCAGGATCAGGGCATTCCCCTGTCGACGGTCACCGAGCTGCAGCAAGCGCTCCGTGCGGCCCCAGAAGCCGGCGGCGCGCCCGGCGCCGCGCGCTCCGACATCCACGTCTACCCCGACGCCCCGCACGCCTTCTACGCCGACTACCGCCCGAGCTACCGTCCCGACGCCGCCGCCGACGGCTGGGAGCGCCAGCTCGACTGGCTGACCCGACACGGCGTCGCCTGACCGCGCGCCAGACGCGACCGCGCCTCGGCGCCCGCTGCTGCCCCGGCACCACGCTGCGCCTCCGCTGTTCCTCCGCACGCACCCGAGCTCCCTCGCTCCGACGTCCCCGCGCCCCCGGCGCGCCGCCGATCGGCTACCCTGACGCCGTGCGCGCGAAGGTCCGAGACACCGAGATCTACTTCGACGTCGAGGGAATGGGCCTCGTCCCCGACGGCCCCGAGATGCGCGAACGGCCGGTGATGTTCGTCGTGCACGGCGGGCCGGGCGCCGATCACTCCTCGCACAAGGGCGGGATGACCCCGCTCTCCGACCGGGCGCAGCTCGTCTACTTCGATCACCGCGGCCAGGGGCGCTCGGCGCGCGGCCCGAAGGAGACATATACCCTCGAGAACAACGTCGAGGACATGGAGGCGCTCCGCCAGCACCTCGGCCTCGATCGCATCGTGGTGATGGGCACCTCCTATGGCGGCATGGTGGCCATGGCCTATGCGCTCCGGTACCAGCAGCACATCTCGCATCTCATCCTCGTGGCCACGGCGGCCAGCCACCGCCTCATCGACCGATCGAAACAGATCGTGGCGAGCCGCGGCACCGACCAGCAGAGGGACGCATGCGAGCGCCTCTGGGCCGGCAAGCTCGAGAGCGACGAGCAGTTCGCCGAGTTCCTCCGGATCATGGGGCCGCTCTACTCGACCACGTTCGACCCGCCGAAGGCGGCCGAGGCCAGCGCGCGCGCCATCTACAACGTCGAGGCGTGGAACGTGGCTCTGGAGCGGTTCATGCGGACATTCGACTTCACGCCGCGCCTCCCCGAGATCAAGGTCCCTACCCTCGTCATCGCCGGCCGGCACGACTGGATCTGCCCGCCCGATCTGTCGGAGGAGATCGCGCGCCTCATCCCGGGCGCCGATCTACGTATCTTCGAGCGCAGCGGCCACTCGGTGCGCGCCGACGAGCCGCGGGCGCTGCTCGACGCCATCGCTGGCTTCCTGGTCTACAGGCGGTAGCACGGTCGATGACGCCGAGCGCGGCGCGCGCTACTGGATCCCAGCCTTCTTCATCGCCGCGGGCATCCGCTGCATGATGACCGACCCGACCTTCTTTCCCACCTCCCCGCTGATCTCGGGGAGGAGCTTCGCGGCCTTCTTGCCGACCGGCGTGCCGTAGAACTTGATGAGCTCCTTCAGCTCATCGGCGGTGAACTTCCCCGCGTAGATGTCGACATTCCACTGGACCAGCTCGTCGTACGGCAGGACCTCGGCGACGACCGCCTTCAGCTTGCCGGTGTCCTTGGCCGAGATCTTCGCGCCCGCTTGCTGCATCGACGCCCCCATGTTGGTCATCAGCTGATCGATGAGGGCGTTGTAGACCTCCCTCGGCATGACGAGGTGCGTGAGCTCCAGGGCGAGCTTCTTCTCGGCCTCACCGGCGTGGGCGTCGCCGAGCGACACGAGGGAGAACAGGGTCACGAAGGCGAGCGAGACGATCCAGGAACGCGACGCGTGCTTTCTCATGATCCATGTCTATCACGGACGCGCCGCGGTCCGCGTCGCCCCGGCGAGCCCGCCGCCTCCCGTCGCTCGAGCCGCCGGGCGCCCGTGGTGCGGGCGCGCGCGAGCCGCGCGAGCGGCCCACGCTCCCCGTCATACGATCGTCACCTCGTCCCCCACCCGCAAGGCGCCGGACTTCGTCTCGTGGATGTAGTTCTGACCGAAATTCACGTCGCCGGGCTTCTGCGGATCGCGCCGGTACGTGGCGAGCGTGCGGAGCGGCTCCGGGCCGCGCTCCGCGGTGAGCTGATCGGTGGTGGTGACGACGCATCGGCCGCACGGGCCGCCGGCGCGGAGCACGAGCTCGCCGATGCGGACGCGGCCCCACCGATCCTCGTCGAAGGCGGCGCAGCCGCTCACGACGAGGCTGGGACGGAAGCGATCCATCGGCAACGCCGCGGCGCCCCGGTCCTCGAGGTGAGCGTTCAGGTCGGCGAGGGAGGCCTCCGAGATCACCAGCAACGGGAACTCGTCGGCGAACGACACCACATCTTCCGGGCGCGCCACCGGATCCTTGAGGACGGGCCGCCGGAACGCCTCGCCGGCCCGGACGAGCCGCGCCGGGTGATCCAGGAAGTCGCTGAGCCACGCGGCGGCCTCGTCGCCGCAGTCCTCGGCCAGGAGGCCGGTGCTGCTCCAGACCTCGACGGTGAGCAGGCGCGCGCCTTGCGCCGCCTGCGACGCGCGCGGCACGGAGATCGGCGAGCGGCCGGCGGCGCCGAGCGTGAGCTCGCCCTCGGAGAGCTGCGTCTCGATGAGCGCCATGCGCGGCAGCGGGCGCTGCGTGAGGGGCTTGCCCTCGGGGTCGATGATCATGAACCGCCGGTCGCCGACGAGGCCGAGCTCGTCGACGGCCGCCGCGTCGAGCGCGAGGCCACGGCAGCCTTTGACGGGATAGATGTGGATGGCGGAGAGGCGCATTCAGGACTTATAACACTCCTCGGCTCCGCCGAGGGCTCGGGCGTCGCGCGCCCCCGCGCCGGCGGGCGACGCCCTCCTCGGACGGCGGCGTCGCTCGGCCGGCGCAGCCTCGGCGGCGCTTTCACGGGCCCCCTCCGCGGCGACCGCGCGTCGGGAGCGGCTCCCTCCGCCGCTCCCCCTCACGCCACGCCGCCGTCCTCCGGGATCCCGAGCACCTGCCGCAGGTCCATCCCCACGATGATCTCGGCGTTCTGCCGCACCCAGTCGACGAGCGCCGGGCGCAGGGCGCGCGCGATCTCTTCCTTGACGAGCCCTTCGACGGCGCTGGGCCCGAGGTGCTTCGGGTCGAACGCGACGCCGCCGCCCGCGGCCAGGGCGCTGAACAGGCGCACGAGCGACTCGACGCCCGCGGCCTGACCGGCCGCGCCGAGCGGCTCGACCCGCTCGACGGCGATCTCCCCGCCGCGGCTCACGACGAAGCGACGGAGGTCGGCCTGCTCGACGCCGCGCTTGAGCAGCACCGCCGAGGAGCAGTCGACCTCGATGCGCTGCACGCGCGGCGCCGTCTCGATCTCCTGCCGGGTGCCCTCGACGTCGACGCTGGCCGCGATGGTGGCGCCCGCCGGGATGCGGAACCCGTCCGAGCCCACCGCGCCCGCGAGCGCCTCGCGCAGCGTCAGCCGCGCGGACACGCGGGCGCCGCGGACAGCGGGGCCGCCGCCGTCGGACTCCAGGTTCAGGAGCACCTGACGCACGGTCACGACGAGATCGGGATCGCTCGTCGGGTCGTACGGGGGTATGGCCATGGGCGTCGAGGTGACGAGTCCGCGCATGAAGGCGCGGGCCTCGTCCTCGGCCGAGTCCTTCCCGACCCGGACGAGCCCTCCCGTGTAGAACACGTTGGGCGTCATGACGCCTGTGCGGAAGTCGTACTCGACTTGCTGCAACCCCATGTCGCCGAGCGGCGGCGGCAGGTCGATGACGAGGTAGGGCTCGAAGGCGACGCGCACGAGCGTCGGCGCGAGCGTCAGGCGCAGCGCCGTGGCGCTCGAGGTGGCGAGCGCGGCTATCCCGGTGCGCTTCAGGACGGTGCGCGCGGGGAGGTCGAACGAGATCGAGACCGACTCGAGATCGAGCCACGGGGGCAGGAAGCGCCAGGCCATTCAGGGAGGGTACACCCATCTCGCCCCTGGGAGGGCGGCCTATTGACCTGCCGCCCGGGGCGCGCCCATCATGCCACCCATGAAGCCAGAGGAATTCCTGGGCGAGCTCGACCGCAGGGTGGGAGAGCGCCTCGCCCGCATCGGGGCCGCGGCCGGCGCGGCGGAGCCAGGGAGCGGGATCGGCGTCCCGGAGCTGCTCGCGACCGCGCTCAAGAAGGAGCTCGAGGCGACCGAGGAGGCTGCGCTCTGGCTCACCACCGAGACGGACGTCGAGGTGAAGCTCGCCCTCGCTCGCCAGTGCGGCGATGAGGCGAGGCATTACCGTCTCATCGCCGAGCGCCTCCGCGCGCTCGGCGTCGATCCGGCGTCGATCCCGGCCAGGTTCGGGCCGCCCACGCCGATGTTCGGGTACCTGAAGGGGCTCGGCTCGACGGTCGAGCGCGTCGCAGCGGGCCAGTTCACGCGCGAGGCGCTCGCCAAGGTGCACAACCAGGCCTTCATCGAGTACTGCGAGTCGCAGGGGGACGCCGAGACGGCGCGCCTCTACCGCGACGTCATCCAGCCCGACGAGGGTCATCACCACGAGATGGGCCGGCGGCTCCTGGCGCGCCTCGCGACCACCGAGGAGGCCCAGGCGCTCGCGCGCGCCGCCGCGATGCGCACGCTCGAGATCGCCGAGGAGCTCCAGGAGATCGCGCGCATCAAGATGGGGATCTGCCGCGCGCCCGGGTGCTAGCGGCCCAGCCCGCGACGCGGCTCTGGCGGATACCCCGCGGGCTCTCGCCGCCCGCGGCGAACTCGCGAACGCGAGGGTGGGCTCAGGCTCTCCCGGTCGACGCCTGGACGTCGTTCGAACGGCGCCGCGTCAGCCATCGCGCCGAGCGGGCGACCAGGGCGGGCGCGGCCGTTCGGTCGCGCGCTCGCATGCGCCCCCCTGGGCGTCCCAGCCGTTCGCGCGGCGCGTTCGGGACACGAGGGCTCGCGCGCGTCGGTCGCTGCTCCGAGGCCTATATGCGGGATGGCCCGACGTGCGAGGATCTCTCAATCCATTCAACCTCTGGATACCAAGGTTGCCTCGTTGTCGCGAGATATCCTCGAGGCGAAGAGCGGCCCAGTTGACCGAGGGGGATTGTCATGAGCAGGTTTCCGGGGGACAGATCGTTCCGGGAGGTGGCTCGGTTCACCCAGGATTGTGGCTCGATCTGCACCCATGCAAGCCAGTACTGCCTCGAGATGGGGGGCGGGCACGCCGACGCCACGCACGTGCGGCTGCTCCAGGACTGCGCTGACATCTGCGAAGCGGCCTCGAAGCTCCTCCTGCGCAGCTCGCCGCAGCGCGCCCAGATCACGAGCGTGTGCGCGAGCCTCTGCGACCTGTGCGCGGCGAGCTGCGACAAGTTCACCGGTGACACGCAGATGAAGACGTGCGCGGACGAGTGCCGCCGCTGCGCCGCTGCGTGCCGGCAGATCTGACGCGACGGGGCGTCGGATCGCTCTGACCGCGCGGGTCGCGCCTTCCGGCGCATGCGCGCTCGCGCGATGCACTGTCGGGAACAGCAGGGCGGCCAGCGGATACCATCGACTTTTTTGGTGCTGCACCTGAATTGACTTACGGCTCTGATCACCGGAGCGCTTCGACGAAACAGGTTGTTGGATGCTCTTTTCGCCCTGGCGGTCTTTCCCTTGAGACGAGCAGCGTTATCGCTTCCTGGCCTCCCTGCGGCCCCAGTCGTTCCTCATCGCCCCATCCCTTGAGCACGCGGCCTCTGCGCGCGGCGGCCGGGTCGCGCTCGCGGTCGCGCGCGGTCCGGCCGCGGAGCGCGACGCATGTGGCGGCGGCCCTCGGCTGCCGTGATATCCTCGCGCGCATGCGTTATCGAAGGGCGACGGGGGCGGCCGGGGTCGCACTCCTGTGCGTCGGGTGCGGCGCGGACGCGCCCGAGGTTCGGGTGCGCGCGGTGCGCGACCTGGGCGCGCTGACGTTCGAGCCATCGATTCGAGGGCGGGACGGCGGGTACAGCGCGCGGTGGGGTGATCGCTCGGTGTGGGTGTTCGGCGATACGACCCTGGAGGCGCCGGGGGCGGACGGCTCGCTCTGGAGATCGAGCACCTTCTGCTCAACCGACGACATGGACGCGTCGGACGGGCTCTCGTCGCTGACCGAGCCGCTCGACGCGGCCGGCGCGCCTGGGGAGTTCCTGCCGTTCACGGCGGAGGAGCTCGAGTTCAACGCCGCGCACTTTGGCCCTCAGGCGGAGGAGACGTGCAAGGAGGACTGCGGGGCGCGCTACGCGCTGTGGCCGGGGCCGATCGTCGTCGATGAGGCGACGGGCCGCGCGCTGGTCTTCTACAGCAAGCTGATGGGGCGTGCCGGGGGGTTCAACATCGACGCGCTGGGCTCGTCCATCGCGGTTTGGGAGGGCCTCGACGCGCCGATCGTGCGTCCGGCGGCGCGCCCGGGCGCCACGGATCCCACGCTGATCTTCGGCGCGGACGAGCCGTCGTTCACGGCGGCGGCGCTCGTCCGCGAGGGGCTGCTCTATGCATATGCCTGCGCGTGCTCGGGGCTCACGTGCCCGTGCCTCATCGCGCGCGTGCCGCTCGCGCAGGCGACGGAGCGCGGGGCGTGGCGGTTCTTCTCGGACGGCAGCTGGGTGGAGGGTCATGACGAGGCGGAGCCGGTCATGGCGGGAGCGCCGATGATGTCGGTGCACTGGAACGAGCACGCCGGCAGGTACGTCGCGATCTACAGTGAGCCGATGTCGTCGGAGATCTCCGTGCGGACGGCCCCGGCGCCGGAGGGCCCGTGGTCGGACAGTGAGGTGGCGTTCACCGCGGAGGCGCCCTCAACCCCGGAGGCATGGCCGTACGCTGGCCTGGGGCACGCGGAGCTCGCTCAGGAAGGAGGCCGGGTGGAGTACGTGACCTATTTCCGGGAGACGGGTTTCTTGGAAGGAGAGCTCCGACTCGTGGAGCTAGAGCTCGAGTGAGGGACCGGACGACCTTGACCCGACGATCTGACCCGGGTTGACTGACCGGACGACCTGACCCGGGTTGACCGACCGGACGACCTGACCCGGGTTGACCGACCGGACGACCTGACCCGGGTTGACCGGAACCCGGTTGACTGGGACGACCTAACCCGGCTCGGAGACGACCTGACCCGGGTTAGCCGAGAAGACGACCTGGCCCCGGTTGACCGACAAGACGACCTAACCCAGCTGACCGGGCCGCCACCCGGAAAATCTGAGACGATCCGGCCCTGGTTGACGGCCAGCAGCGAACCCGACCCGGGTTGGCCGAGCGCCACCCCATCCGCGCCACTCCACGCGCGTCGGGCTGCTCCCCGGTTAGCGGAGCGGCCCAATCCGGGTCGATCTGGCGATTGGACCCAGCCACCCATAGGTACGCTCCTGTTCGGTCAAGCCGAGCCAGCAACAACCTGCGTCCTGAGTCGCCTCGCTCCGACATCTTGAGACGCACGTGCCCTCCGGCGACGTGTCGCCCCCGGTGGCCTCTCCGACCGACTCACCGTGCGCCGCCGGCGCAGCAACTACACCGTGAGCACGGCGTCCGTCACGGCGACCCCGTGAAACGCGCGCATCCACCACGTCCCCGCGGGGAATACGGCGCTGCGCACCCCGCTGCGCCACCGTTCGAGCGCCGCGCGGTACGACGCACGAAACGCGCGCACGGCGGCAGCAGCGATTCGCCATGCATCACCCTGCTCGCGGCCGACCGCAAACGTCGGACTGCAGCCGCGCAGCGGCTCGAAGCTCGTGGCACGCTCGTAGGGGGACACCCGGCTGGCGCCCTCCGCGCCAAGGACGTGTTGCCCTCGCCGCCCCACCTCCTCACGGGCCTGCGCTTCCTGTCGCTCCAGCTCGGCGGCGACCTCGCCGCGAAAGCCGTCGCCGCCATCCTGTTCGATGACAGGCGGCAGCGCGAGCGCGAGCGTTACTTCTTCTGGCCACTGCGGATTTTTCGGATCGAGATATGCCGCGGGTCGCGTCGCGCGCAGCACGCCGCAGCCGAGCTCGTTCACATCCACCTTGGCGCCCGGCCACTCGCGCGCATGTCGGACCAGGCCGGCGGCCACAGGATTCGCGAGCACGTAGGCGATCTTCTCCACCACCGCCGTCCGCGTCAGCAGCCGCACCACGCTCGTAGCCTCGTGGTCCCACACTGGCCCTTCCCACGTGCGGAGCACCTTGGTCCCGAGCGCGACGATGCGATGGAAGAATTGCAAAAAACGCGGCAGGACGCCCATCGTATCGGTCACGACGAGGTGCAGGTGCGACGACATCGCGCAGAGCGCGTGGACCTCGATGCCGAAGCGGCGCGTCGAGACGGTGAGGGTGTAGACCAAGAGCTGGGTGATGGCAGCGTCAGGGCGGAAGAGCAGATGCCTGCGCAGGACGCGACGGGTGATGAGGTAGGTGGCGCCTGCGGCAATTTCGCGGGGCTGGCTCATGGCTGGCGTGCAATGGCAAACGCCGTGCCGGCGGGTGGGGTGAATGATTTCAAGGCATTGGCTCGCTCCTTGGGGTGGCGCCGCCAGGGGCGCCAGGTGGTCCGCCACCTGGATAGTCCTTGAATCCACCTCAACCTGAATCCCCCAACCTGAATCCACCCCAACCTGGGTGATCCACCCCAACCTGGGTCGAGTCGCCCAACCTGGGTCCGGTCGCGCCCAACCTGGGTCCGGTCGCCCAACCTGGGTCCGGTCGCGCGGGGTCCGGTCTCAACCTGGGTCCGGTCGCGAACCCGCCCAACCTGGGTCCGGTCGCCGTCGGCACCCAACCTGGGTCCGGTCGCGGTCTCAACCTGGGTCCGGTCGCGGTTCTTCTCAAACCGGCCATCAGGTAACCTCCCCCTGTGGCGACCAGCGACAGGAGCCGAGCCGAGTACCAGAAGCGGGTCAACCGCGTCATCGACTACATTCAGGCCCACCCCGGCGAGGAGCTCTCCCTCGAGACGTTGGCCGCGGTGGCGGCGTTCTCGCCGTTTCACTTCCACCGCGTCTTCAAGTCCATGACCGGCGAGAACCTCCGCGAGTTCATCCAGCGGACACGCCTCGAGACCGCGGCCAGCCATCTCACGTTGCGGCCGCGCGCCGACGTCCTCGAGATCGCGCTCGAGAACGGCTTCAGCTCGGCCAGCGCCTTCGCCCGCGCGTTCAAGGAGCGCTTCGGCATGAGCGCCTCCGCCTGGCGCAACGGCGGCGCCGCGGCCGCGCGCAAGGCGCGGCAAGCGGATCGCAAGCCGGGTGAAGTCGACCGCAACCCCGGCAAAGCAGCGGCGTGCGCGGTCGCCCAGGATGACGCCTCGTCGGGCACGGACGCCCGCCAAGACGAGGAGAAGATCATGAACGTCACCGTGAAGACGCTGCCGAGCTACCACGTGGCCTACGTCAGGAGCGTCGGCCCCTACGGCCCCGGAAGGAGCGTCGCCGAGGCCTGGCAGCGCCTCGTCCGCTGGGCGAGCGCGCGCGATCTGTGGACCCCGGACCGCATCTGCCTCGGCATCGCGCACGACAACCCCAAGGTCACCGACCCGTCCAAGTGCCGCCACGACGCCTCGATCGTGATCCCGGACGGCTTCAAGGCGGACGGCGAGGTCAACGTGACCGACATCGCCGGCGGGAAGTACGCCGCGAGCCTGTTCGTCGACGAGGCGAGCACGATCGGCGCCGCGTGGGACCGGCTCTTCGCCGAGTGGCTCCCGCAGAGCGGCTATCAGCCTGACCACCGGCCCTGCTTCGAGCTCTACCAGGGCGAGTTCCACGATCCCAAGACCAACACCTACCGCTGCGAGCTCTGCCTGCCCGTGCGCCCGCTCTAGCTGTGCTCGCCCGACGCCCGGCGCTTCCTGGCCGGACCTCTGCGCCGCGCCACGCGCGCCGGGCGCGGGCGCCGCCGGCCCTGCCCGGTCGGGGCCCGCCGCCCCTCCGCGCACCCATAACTGACCGATTTTGCTCACTTTTCACCCGGCACCCGCCCCGGCTGCATTTGACAGCGCGAAACGCGTGCACTACGAGCCGACATGGCATTCATCTACGATGAGCCGAGCAGGACCTTTGGCGAGTACCTGCTCGTCCCGAATCTGACGACGAAGGACTGCGTCCCTGCGAACGTCGACCTCACGGCCCCCGTCGTCCGGTTCAAGGCCGATCGGGGCGCGGGGCCGCCGGACCCGAAGCTCGCGCCGCTCACGATCAACGTGCCCATCACCAGCGCGATGATGCAGTCGGTCTCGGGCGCCGATCTCGCGATCGCGCTCGCGCGCTGCGGCGGCCTGTCGTTCGTGTACGGCTCGCAGGGCATCGAGGAGGAAGCCGCCATGGTGCGGCGCGTGAAGAACTACAAGGCCGGGTTCGTCGTGAGCGACTCGAACCTGCGCCCCGAGGCCACGCTGGGCGACGTCCTCGCGCTGACCGATCGCACGGGCCACTCCACCATCGCCATCACCGAGGACGGCACCCCCACGGGTCGGTTCGTCGGCATCATCACGAGCCGCGACTACCGGCTCGGCAAGACGCCGCTCAGCACGCCGGTGCGCGAGATCATGACGCCGTTCAAGTCGATCCACTGCGGCAAGGTCGGCATCGATCTCCAGGAGGCGAACGAGCTCATCTGGCGCCACAAGCTCAACACCCTCCCGGTCATCGACGAGCGGCAGCACCTGCAATACCTGGTGTTTCGGAAGGACTACGAGTCGCACCAGGCGCACCCGCTCGAGAACGTCGACCACGAGAAGCGGCTGATCGTCGGGGCCGGCATCAACTCGCGCGATTACCGGGATCGCGTGCCGGCGCTGGTGGAGGCGGGCGCCGACGTGCTCTGCATCGACTCGTCGGACGGCTACTCCGAGTGGCAGCGCGACACCATCGCCTTCGTGAAGTCGCAGGGCAAGCCGATCTACATCGGCGCCGGCAACGTCGTCGATCGCGAGGGGTTCCTCTACCTCGTCGAGTCCGGCGCCGACTTCGTCAAGGTCGGCATCGGCGGCGGCTCGATCTGCATCACGCGCGAGCAGAAGGGGATCGGCCGGGGCCAGGCGTCGGCCGTGATCGAGGTGGCCAAGGCGCGCGACGAGTACTTCCAGCGCACCGGCGTCTACGTGCCGATCTGCTCCGACGGCGGTATCAGCCAGGACTACCACATCACGATCGCGCTCGCGATGGGCGCCGACTTCGTGATGATGGGCCGCTACTTCGCGCGCTTCGACGAGGCGCCCGGGCGCAAGGTCCGCGTGAACAACCAGTTCATGAAGGAGTACTGGGGCGAAGGGAGCAACCGCGCGCGCAACTGGCAACGCTACGATCACGGCGACTCCAGCAAGAAGAAGGACCAGCTGGAGTTCGAGGAGGGGGTCGACAGTTACGTTCCCTATGCCGGCAAGCTCAAGGACAACCTCGACGTCACGCTCGCCAAGGTGCGCTCGACGATGTGCAACTGCGGCGCCATCTCGCTGCGCGACCTGTACATGCGCGCGCGCCTGACCGTCGCCTCGGCGGTCAGCATCCACGAGGGCGGCGTCCACGACGTGATGCTGAAGGACACGCGCAGCAGCCCGCGCGAGGCCTGACCTCCGGAACGTCGCGGAGCCCGGCGGCGCTCGGCGGACGAGCTGTGCCCCGGCCGGGCCGCGGCGACGCTCGCCGCGCGATCGCCGCGCGCTGCGATCTCGCTACGCCCGGAGGAGCGCCCGCGTCCGCTGCTCCGCGCGACGCCCCTCGGCCGTAAGGCGCTCGATGAAGCGCTCGATGATGGGATTGCGTCGGAAGTTCTCGCGCATCATCAGCTCGACGGGCAGCGGCTCGACCTCCTCGGCGACCTCGACGTCCAGCCGCGAGCGCGCGACCTCGGTCAGCGCGAGCGCCGGCGCGAGGCCGACGCCGAGCCCACCCGAAACGTACGAGACGAGGAGCGACACGCTCGACACGTCGATCGTCGAGATCGGCCGGATCCGCTCGCGATCCAGGTAGGCGTCGAGCAGCCGCCGCCCCACGCTGCCGGGCGCCAGCCGGAGCAGCGGCTCGTGCCGGAGCCGCTCGCGCAGCGGCGGCGCCTTGCCCTTGAGCCGCGGCCCCACCCAGAGGAACGGCTGCACGAACAGCGGCTGCTTCACGAGATCGCCGCCCGCCGAGGACGCCGACGCGAGCCCCAGGTCCACCTCCCCGCGCTCGACCCACCGCGCGGCGTCGATCGAGTTCGCGGTCGTGATCGCGAACCGCACCGGCGCGCGCTGCTCGAGCATCTGCCGGATGACCGGCACGAGCAGCCCCTTGCCGAGGTAGTCGCTCGCCGCGAGGCGCAGCGTCGTCGACGGCTCCCCCGCCAGCTCCGAGAGCAGCTCGAAGACCCCTTCCGCCTGATCGAACAGGCGCGTGATCGCGCCGAGCGCCGCCTCGCCGGCCGGGCTGAGCCGCACGCCGCGCCCGTCGCGCTCGAACAGCGCCACCCCGAAGTGCTCCTCCACCCGGCGCACCTGCTGGCTGATCGCCGACGGCGTCTTGTGCAGCCGCCGCGCCGCCTCGGCGACCGAGCCCGACCGGGCCACCAGGAGGACATCCTCGAGCGCGGGGAGGAGCGACGCATCCATGTAGCGTTACTTAACCCATCGTGAAAAAAGTTTCATTCGACTTAATGCTCGCGGGCCCGCATAGTCCTACCGCCGCCCGACGCCGGACCGCCGGATCGGGGGCGCGCCGGCCGCCTCCCTGGAGCCAGCTGGCGCGCCCCGGCGCTCGGGCCGGTCCGCTTCGCACGCCGTCCCCTTCAGCCGCGTTCAGTTGCACCGCGAGAGGCCATCATGGGTAAGAGTCTCTATGACAAGGTTTGGGACCTCCACAAAGTCCGCACGTTGCCGAACGGCGAGGATCAGCTCTTCATCGGCCTTCACCTGATCCACGAGGTGACGAGCCCGCAGGCGTTCGGGATGCTCCGCGATCTCGGCCTGCGCGTGCGCATGCCCGATCGGACGTTCGCGACGCTCGACCACATCGTCCCCACCGACAACCGCAAGCGGCCGTTCAAGGACTCGCTGGCCGAGGGGATGGTCGACGCGCTCAAGAAGGCGTGCACCGAGCAGGGGGTCACCTTCTTCGATCTCGAGTCCGGGCGGCAGGGCATCGTGCACATCATCGGCCCCGAGCTCGGCCTGACCCAGCCTGGCATGACGATCGCGTGCGGCGACTCGCACACGTCGACGCACGGCGCGTTCGGCGCGATCGCGTTCGGGATCGGGACGACGCAGGTGCGCGACGTCCTCGCCACGCAGACGCTGAGCCTCCAGCGGCTCAAGGTCCGGCGCATCCAGGTCGAGGGCAAGCTCGGCCCGGGCGTCTACGCGAAGGACATCATCCTCGAGATCATCCGCCGGCTCGGCGTGTCGGGCGGCACGGGCTACGCGTACGAGTACGGCGGCTCGACCATCGAGGGGTTCTCGATGGAGGAGCGGATGACCCTGTGCAACATGTCGATCGAGGGCGGCGCCCGGGTCGGGTACGTCAACCCGGACCAGACGACGTTCGATTACATCAAGGGTCGTCCGTACGCCCCGAAGGGCGAGGCGTGGGAGGAGGCGCTCGAGTACTGGCGCTCGATCGCGTCGGACGAGGACGCGCGGTACGACGATGTCGTGCGGATCGACGCGAGCGCGATCGCGCCGACGGTGACGTGGGGCATCACGCCGGGCCAGGCGATCTCGGTGAAGGAGAAGGTGCCGGCGGCCGAGGACGTGGCGAACGAGTCCGAGCGGGCGCTGATCCGCGAGGCGCTCGAGTACATGCGGCTCGAGGGGGGCAAGCCGATCGAGGGGACGAAGATCAACGTGGCGTTCATCGGCAGCTGCACGAACGGCCGCCTCTCGGATTTCCGGGAGGTGGCGCAGCGCCTGAAGGGGCACAAGGTCGCGCCGCACGTGCGCGCGCTGGCGGTCCCGGGATCGATGGATGTGGCGCGGGCGGCCGAGGCCGAGGGGCTGGATCGGATCTTCCGCGAGGCGGGCTTCGAGTGGCGCGAGCCGGGCTGCTCGATGTGCCTGGCGATGAACCCGGACAAGCTCATCGGCGATGAGCTGTGCGCGTCCTCGTCGAACCGCAATTTCAAGGGCAGGCAGGGGAGCCCCACGGGCCGCACCGTGCTCATGAGCCCGGTGATGGTGGCCGCCGCCGCAGTCCGCGGCGAGATCGCGGATGCTCGTGACGTGTTCGGAATCTGACGACGCTCGCACCCGAGGGAGATTTCCATGGCACTCGACTTGATCCAAACCGTCACCGGTCGCGCCGTTCATGTTCCGGGGGACGACATCGATACGGACCGCATCATCCCGGCGCGCTTTCTCAAGTGCGTCACCTTCGACGGCATCGGCGAGCACCTCTTCCGGGACGTGCGCTTCGACGAGCGCGGCGAGAAGCGGGAGCACCCGCTGAACGACCCGCGCTTCGCGGGGGCCACGATCCTGATCGCCGACCGCAACTTCGGCTGCGGGTCGTCGCGCGAGCACGCGCCGCAGTCGATCGCCAAGGCGGGGTTCAAGGCAGTCGTCGCTGAGAGCTTCGCCGAGATCTTCTTCGGCAACTCGACGACGCTGGGCATCCCCTGCGTGTCGGTGAGCCGCGAGCACCGCGCCGCGCTCGCGGCGCGCGTGAACGCCGATCCGTCGACGCTCGTCACGGTGGACCTGCAGGAGCAGGTCGTGCGGGCGGGGGGCGATCTCGCGGTGCCGTTCACCATCAAGCCGGGGGCGCGCGAGTCGCTGCTCCGGGGCACGTGGGATCCGATCGCGCAGCTGCTCGAGGGCGCCGAGGAGGTCCAGAAGGTGGCGGCACGGCTGCCGTACGTGCAGCGCGCCGCCGCGCAGTAGCCCGCGCGCTCGACCGGTGCCGCCGCGCTGGCGGCTCGCCGGCAAAGCACCTCAAGCTGAAAGCAGGTCGAGCACCTCAACCTGCGGGCACCTCAACCCGAGCACCTCAACCTGGGTCGAGCACCTCAACCTGGGTCGGGTCGCTGGGCCCGAGCACCTCAACCTGGGTCGGGTCGCTGGGCCAGGTTGCCGCCGAGCACCTCAACCTGGGTCGGGTCGCTGGGCCAGGTTGCCGCCGAGCACCTCAACCTGGGTCGGGCACCTCACGGGTCGCCGCCGCAACCTGGGTCGGGTCGCCGCAACCTGGGTCGGGTCGCTCCGCGTCCAACCTGGGTCGGGTCGCTCCGCGTCCAACCTGGGTCGGGTCGCTCCGCAACCTGGGTCGGGTCGCTCCGCAACCTGGGTCGGGTCGCCGCAACCTGGGTCGGGTCGCTCCGCGTCCAACCTGGGTCGGGTCGCCGCCGCAACCTGGGTCGGGTCGCCGCAACCTGGGTCGGGTCGCTGGTCGCTCCGCGGGGTCGGGTCGCCTCGCCGGGTCGCCACCGCAACCTGGGTCGGGTCGCTCCGCAGAATGCCCGCCGGCGCATCTGGCCCAAGATGGCACGCTTCCAGCTCCGTCCGTCACACTGTGGCCCTACCGCGCTCGGCGTTGACACACAGGCCAGCCCACCCCTCTCGCAACCCCAGAACTCCCCGCCTCACGCCGCGCTCCGGCCGGCAGGAGGTGTCACCGAGCAGCCGAACGGGCATGGCATGTCCAGTGCTCTATCCCCCCTCGAGCTCTCGGACTGGCGCTGAGGAGCCGCGGAGCAGCAGCGCTCCGCATGCCGCGGCGCAGCGCCATCGTTCCTTGATCGCGTGTCTCTCACAGGCGCGCAGGACGGAGTATCCCCATGCGATTCGCATTCTTCTCTTCTCTTATCTTGCGTTCGTCGACCGCTCGCTCCTCGCTCCAGGGGCTCGTCGCGCTCTCTTCGTTGGTGGTGCTCACCGGCGCAAAGGGGCAGGGCTGTGGCTCCGCGGACGTGCCAACGACGCCGCCCGAGCCCGACTGTGGGCCTGGCTTCCACTGGGAGACGGTCTGTTCCCCGTGCGAGATCGGCGATGTGTGCGAAGACCAGTGTGTGCCCGATAAAGTCTGTCCTCCTGGATGGAGCCAGCAGACCTTTTGCGGCGCCAGCAGCACCAGCATCACCACCTCCGCGGGCCAGGGCGGCATGGACGGCGGCGTCGCCATGCCGATGCCTCCCGATGAGTGCTGGACCGACTGCGTGCCGCCGCAGCCGCTCTGCCCGCCCGGCACCATCGAGCAGACCGCGTGCAGCGGCGGCGTCACCCCCACGACTGCCACCGTCGGCTCCGGAGGCTGGACCGGCAGCAGCGTCGGCGTCGGCGGCGCTGGCGGCATGGACGGCGGCGTCGCCATGCCGATGCCTCCCGGTGAGTGCTGGACCGACTGCGTGCCCGTCGAGCCCTACTGCCCGCCGGGCACGCAGGCGCAGACCGTCTGCGGTGGCACCACCGTCGCCGCCAGCAGCAGCGTCGGCGTCGGCGGCTCCGGCGGCTATGCTGGCGCTGGCGACGCTGGCGCCTGGGAGGACCCCGGCGATTGCAGGACCGACTGCGTGCCCGTGGAGCCCTACTGCCCGCCGGGCACGCAAGCGCAGGAGATCTGCTACGACGGCATCCCCGAGACGACCGTCAGCGCCGGCACGGGTTACGGCAGCGGCGGCGCCTGGGGCGGCTGTTTCATCGAGTGCGTGCCCGCGGAGCCCCACTGCCCGCCGGACACCATCCCGCAGACCGTCTGCGAGGACAGCTTCCCCGGCACGAGCGGCAGCAGCGGCACCGGCTACGGCGGCGGCGCCAGCCCGTACCCCGGTGGCGGCTGCCGGACCGAGTGCATCCCGCTGGAGCCCTACTGCCCGCCGGGCACCCTCGAGCAGAAGGTCTGCTCCGGCGCAGGCAGCACCGGCACCGGCATGGACGATGCCGCGTACCCCGGCGAGTGCTGGACCACGTGCGTGGAGGGCTCCATCTGCCCCCCCGAGGCGATCAAGAGGACCATCTGCGAGGAGCCGGCCGGCGGCGGCTCACCCCCGGTCTGCCGGACCGAGTGTGTCCTGATGCTGCCGTGACGCGGCGGGCGAATGACGCCGGCCGGTACGATTTCGCGAAGGGCAACCAGGCCCGACCGCATCCAGGGGAGCAGGAGGCGGCTCCATGACCCTGGCCCACCCAGAAGCATCTTTCTGCCCGGCCTTTCGACGGCCCCTGGCCCTGGTGCTCCTCTCGTGCGCGGCGCTGCCGCTCGCGGGGTGCCCCCTCCAGACCGCCTCCATCGGCCGTCGCAACGAGGATGCCTCGCACGTCGAGACGCCCGAGCCATCGGACCAGGAGATCGGCAGCGAGACGCCGAACGTCGGCGGCGGTCCGCCCGAGGACGACGACGGCGGCAGCGGCAGCGCCGGTGCCGACGCCTTCATCGACGACGGCGACGGCGGCAGCGCCTCGGCCAAACCGCCTCCCCGCGACGCGAGCCTCTGCACGGCGAGCTTCCCCATGACCGTGCGCGACTTCTCCGAAAAACATCAAGATTTCGGTCCTTCTCAGACCACCGGCGGGAAGAAATTCGAGCCCGAGACCGAGCTCCAGAACGGCAAGCCGGTCGTCGCGGACCCGCCCGAGCAAGGCGCCAGCGCGGGCGACAGCTTCGACGAGTGGTTCCAGGACGATCCGGCCGTCAACAAGACGCTCCACCAGATCATCCACCTCGATATCCGGAACGGCCGCGGACAGCTGGGCAACCGGAGCTTCTATTACGTCGATGGCCGCGGCTTCGGCAACGAGGGTTACGCGCACAACTTCGGCTTCACCGTCGAGTTCGAGGTGCCGTTCATCTACGCGCAGGGGAGCTCGTTCTCCTACGAATCGAGCGACGACGTCTGGATTTCCGTCGACGACACGATCGTGGCCGAGCACTCCGTGAGCGACGGGGTGAACGGGGGAATCGTCCGTCTGGACGCGTGGGCCGATGCGCTCCACCTGAAGCCCGGGTCGTCCCACAAGCTCAAGGTCTTCTACGCCGAGCGAAACTTCGTGGCCTCGGTCTTCCTGCTGGAGACCGCGCTCAACGTCGAGTGCGTCGAAGCCATCGATTGAGCCGCCCGCGGCGCGGAGGGGCGCGTCTCCGGGTCAGCCCGCTGGTCGGTCGGGGCTCGGCGCCTTTGCGTACCTGAGCTCGAAGGCCCACGCCGGGAACACCGTGGCCGCGAGGCCCGCGCCGAGCCCGTAGAGGATCTCGTCGACCGGCACGCCGAGGAGCGTCCGGCCCGGCAGCAGCACGCTGGGCCGCCAGGTGCGCTCGAACACGCCGGGCACGAGCGCCGCGAAGGCGAGGCACAGGCCGAGGTAGAGGGCCGCCGACAGGAGAGCTCCGAGCAGGCCTGGCACGAGCAGATCGCGGCGCGCTCCGACGAGCGCCGCGGTGACCGCGATCATCGCCGCCACCGCGGCGTAGAGGACGGGCACCCCGGCCGCGAGGAGCGCCCCGGCCGTCGCGAGCGCGAGCGCGACCCCCGCCGCCGCCCGCAACCACGGTCGCGCCGCCGCCCGCAACCCCGGTCGGGTCTGCGCCGCCGCCGCCAACCCCGGTCGGGTCCGCGCCGCGGCCGCCAACCCCGGTCGGGTCCGCGCCGCCGCCAACCCCGGTCGGGTCTGCGCCGCCGCCGCCAACCCCGGTCGGGCCTGCGCCGCCGCCGCCAACCCCGGTCGGGTCCGCCGCGGCGCGCCCGGCGCGGCGCAGGGCACCAGCGCGCGGCGGAACGCCACGGCGTACGCGGTGGAGGAGAACGCGCTGAGCCCGACGATGAACAGCACGTCCTCGACGCCGAACCCGACCCGATCGGCCAGGTCGAACAGGAACTTGGGCGTCCAGTACGTCGGATAGAACAGCCGCTCGGTCGCCGCGAACGGCAGCGAGGCGACCGCCGCGCGCTTCATCAGCGAGCGCAGATCCGGGCGCGCCACCCAGATGGCGATCCCCGGCAGGAGAAAGAGGAGCGAGAGCAGCAGGAACTCGTGGGTCACCGCCCCGCCCTCCTCCTCAGCGCGCGGCGAGCGCGACGGCGGTTGCGGCCAGCAGCGACAGCGTCGCCGCCCCCGCGGCCGCGACCCGGACCAGGAGCAGGCGCGAGCCCGGCGGCGCCGGGCGGGCCAGCAGCACGACGAGCGTCGCCGCCGCCGGCACGAGCAGGCCCGGCGCCGGCCGCAGGCCCACCGCGCCCAGGCCGATCGGCGCGAGCAGCAGCGAGAGCCCGTTCAGGAGCGCCACGCACAGCGCGGCCCGCTCTCCGCCCACGCGCACGGCCAGCGTCCGCTTCTCGCTCTCCCGGTCCGACGGCTCGTCGGGGAGCGCGGTGGCGATCGCGCAGCCGAGGTGGCTCGGCAGCAAGCACGCGAGCAGCGCGAACGGGAACCGCCCGAGGTCGCCCCCCTGCGCCAGATACCCGTAGAGCGGCAGCACCACGCCGACCCCGACCATCTGGAGCAGCGCCCCGCCCCCGCGGTACGAGAGGCGGAGCGGCGGATAGCTGTAGGCCCAGAGGAGCACGAGCGCCGCGATCGCGAGGAGCACGAGGAGCGGCGCGCCGACCGCCGCGGCGAGCGCCGCCGAAACGGCCACGAGCGCCGCGGCGCAAGCCACAGCCGCGGCGCCGAGCGCGCGGGGCGAGAGGCGCCGCTCCACCAGCACGCGCGAGCCGCCCGAGAACGGCGTGGCGGTCCGGTTGAGGCGGTCGGTCTCCTGATCCGCGACATCGTTCGCGTAGACGATGAAGAGCTGGTCGAGGAGGCCGAAGAGCTGGACCGCCGCGAGCGTCCCGAGATCGAGCGGGCGGCCCGCCGCCCGCGCGCCGAGCAGCTGCCCGAGCAGCAGCGGGAGCGCGATGGTCGGCTGCGAGGCGAGCCGCGACGCCGCGAGCCAGGCCCGGAGCGCCCCCGGCCGGGCGCTCATCGCCCGCCGCCCCGCGACAGGCCGAGGCGCTCGGCCAGTTTGGCGCGCAGGTCGGTGAACGGGAGGTCCCAGCGGCGCTCGCCGTCGAGGCGCCACGCCTTGAGCGGGAGGAGGTCCACCTGGGCGAGCAGGTAATGGAGCTGCGACTCCTCGCGCGGCTCACGGATGAAGCTGAACGGGTTGCGGTACTCCCGGCCGTTCAGCTGCGAGTACTTGCGATCGTTGCTGGCCACGAGCTCGACGAGCGCCTTCTGCCGGCCGTCGAGGTAGTCGAAGAACGCGAGATCGAACGGCCCGACGCCCGCCCGCTCGTCCGGCTTGCGCGTCACCCAGCGGGCCCAGTCGTAGCCGTAGAGGAAGTCGTGCGCGTAGCGGAAGCGCAGCTTCGACTTGTTGCCGAAGCCCACGCAGAGCGACACCACGCGGCACGCGAAGTCGCCGATCGCGGGCGCGCTCCCGGCCTGCCACAGGCAGCACGCCAGGTAATCGAGGTCCCAGAAGATGTTGTCGGGGAAGTTGTCGACGATCGCGCGGATCACCTCGCCGAGCCCGCGGGCGAAGGCCTGCGCGCGCTCGGCGTCCTCGCTGCCGCCCACGATCTGCTCGACCAGCGCGACCGGGGCGGGCGCGCTCGGCCGACCCGGCGCGACCGAGGCACGCGCGCCGAGCAGCGGCGTGAGCTGCGCGAGCTCGTCGCGCGCTTCGGCGGGGATCGCGCACGCGACGGGGGCGCCGGTCACCTCGGCCTCCCGCCGGCGCACAGCCCGGCGGCGAGCACGCCCGCCGACAGGACGACCGTCCCCCACCAGATCGCGCGGTGCAGCTCGAGCTTGTAGGCCGCCTGCGCGGCGAAGGCGTTCGTCACCGCGCCCGCGCTCTTCCCGACGAGCCGCGCCCGGAAGTAGAGTGCGACGGCCGCCGCCGGCGCGACCGACCCGATCGGCGGGGCGCCCGCGGCGAGGAGCGGCGCCGCGAGCCAGAGGAGCGGGCCGAGGCCGGCGAGGGCCTCCGTGACCCGACGCGTGATCGCGTTGCCGAACAGCGCCGTCACGGTGCGCTTTCCGCCGGCGCGATCGCTCTGCTCGTCGGAGAGCCCGCTGGCCAGGGCGCTCGCCAGCGCGAGCGCGAGCAGGCCCGGCAGGAGCGCCGCGAGCCACGCCGGCGCCCACGCGCCGCACTGGGCATACGCGTGCATCACGGGGAGCACGCCGCCCACGCCGATCATCTCCAGGAGCTCGCCGCCGCCGCGGTAGTTCAGCCGGAGCGGCGGCAGCGTGTACGCGGCGAAGACGAGCAGGCCCAGCGCGGCCAGCGGGAGCAGCAGCGGGCGATCGAGCGCGTCGCCCGCCCCCCAGGCGACGAGCAGCGCGGCGGCGCCGGCGCCGAGGCCGGCGAGGAGCAGGGCACGCGCCGGGAGGATGCCGTCCGGGATGGTCTTCGGCGAGCAGCCCTCCGGGAACATGCGCCGCTTGAGGGCGTCGACCTCACGATCGCCCCAGTCGTTCAGGAACACGACGAACGCGACATCCGCGACCATCCACAGCGCGCCGAAGGCGAGCGCGCCCGCCGACAGCCGGCCCGCGACGGCCGCGCCCACGGCCTGCCCGCATACGGCCGGGACGAGCACCTTGGGCCAGCTCGCGGGCTTGAGCGCGTACCACCACCGCGCTCCAGGGCTCATCGACTCGACGCGCATGGCTCAGGTCTTTCTGCTGCTAGCACAAGAACATGCGCGCTCATGGGCCCCACGAGATCGCCCGGGCTCGGCAAGCTCGCCGCTCGGGCGCGCCGGGGCAACGCCGCGGCGTGTCGGCCGCGCGCCGTGCGGCGTTTCCTTCCACGCCGATCTGAGCCACCTTATGCCCCGGCGGCCTCGCCGCACGACCCTCGCGCGGCGGCGGCGCGGAGGCGGGAAGACACGAAGAAAGCCCAATGATTTTCATGCTTTCCCGCTTTCATGGGCGACCTCCCCGGTCCGAGGGCGGCGCCGCCGCGCGGCGCGTCGTCTCCCCCTCGCCCCGCCCCTCCCCGGGCCCGGCCGGCGCGCCCCGCCGGCGCGGCCCCGGCGAGCGCCCGGATCCCCGGCGGGGGCGCCCATGAGCGCCGACGCGGCCCGGGCGCGCGGCGCGCGGGAGCTCGCGGACGAGCCCGCCCGCCGCCGCATCCGCGAGGACCTCCGGACGACGCTCGTCGTCGAGGCGGCCGCGGGCACCGGCAAGACGACCGCGCTCGTGTCGCGGATCGTCGCCGTGCTGCGGAAGGCGCCCGAGGAGGGCGGCGGGACGCTCGATCGCATCGTCGCGGTGACCTTCACGGAGAAGGCGGCCGGCGAGATGAAGCTGCGCCTCCGCGCCGAGATCGAGCGGGCGCGCGGCGACGCGGCGTCCGGCCCGGCGGAGCGCGCGCGGCTCGACGAGGCGCTCGCGCACCTCGAGGCGGCGCGCATCGGCACCATCCACTCGTTCTGCGCGGATCTCCTGCGCGAGTGGCCGGTCGAGGCGCGCGTCGACCCGCTGTTCCAGGTCGCCGCCGCGGACCAGGCCGAGGCGCTCTTCGACCAGGCCTTCGACGCCTGGTTCCAGCGCACCCTGAACGACCCGCCCGAGGGCGTGCGCCGGATCCTCCGCCGGCGCCCGCGCGACGGCGCGCAGGGCCCGCGCGACCTGCTCCGGAGCGCGGCGTGGCGGCTCGCCGAGCACCGCGACTTCACGCGCCCCTGGCGCCGCGATCCGTTCGATCGCGAGCGCGCCATCGACGAGCTCCTCGACCGCCTCGCGGCCCTCGCGGACCTCGGCGCCGAGGCCGACCGGGAGGGCGACTACCTCGCGCAGAGCCTCCGGAACATCGACCGGTACCTCGCGGAGCTCCGCCGCCGCGAGGAGGTCACGGGCGGGCGCGATCACGACGGGCTCGAGGCCGAGCTCGGCGAGCTCGCGCGCTGGAAGGAGTGGCGCTGGAAGGGCTCGGGCAAGGCGTTCGGCGGGGACCTCTCGCGCGCCGAGGTGCTCGCGCAGCGCGACCGGGTGAAGGTCGAGCTCGACGCCGTGCTCACGGCCGCGAGCGCCGACCTCGCGGCCTGCCTCTCGCGCGAGCTCCGGCCTCCGATCGAGGCGTACGACGCGCTCAAGGCGCGCGCGGGCAAGCTCGACTTCCTCGACCTGCTCCTCTGCGCCCGGAACCTCCTCCGCTCGAGCCGCGCCGTGCGCGAGGAGCTGAACCTCCGCTTCTCGCACCTCTTCGTCGACGAGTTCCAGGACACCGACCCGCTGCAGGCGGAGATCCTGCTCCTGCTCGCGGCGGACGACCCGACAGAGACCGACTGGATGCGGGCGCGCCCGGTGCCCGGCAAGCTCTTCGTCGTCGGCGATCCGAAGCAGTCGATCTACCGCTTCCGCCGCGCCGAGGTCGCGCTCTACGAGGCGACGAAGGCCCGGCTCGTCGCGTGCGGCGCGAGCGTGCTGTACCTGTCGACGAGCTTCCGCAGCGCCCCGTCGATCCAGGAGGCCGTCAACGCCGCGTTCGCGCCGCTGATGCAGGGGGGATCGGGCGAGGGCGCGGCGAGCCAGGCGCGGTACGTCGCGCTCGAGCCGTTCCGGGACGACCCCGTCGGGCAGCCGACGGTGATCGCGCTGCCGGTGCCGCGGCCTTACGGCGACTTCGGGAAGATCTCCGATTTCCGGGTGCGGCAGTCGATCCCGGACGCGGTGGGCGCCTTCGTCCACCACCTCATCCACGGCGGCCGGGGCGCCGCGGGCGGGCGGCGGTGGACGGTGACCGAGCGCGAGCGCCCGGGCCAGCGGGTGCCGCTCGAGGCGCGGCACATCTGCCTCTTGTTCAAGCGGTTCCAGACGTTCGGCGAGGACGCGACCCGCGCCTACGTGCGGGCGCTCGAGGCGCGGCGGATCCCGCACGTGCTCGTGGGCGGGCGGTCGTTCCACGATCGCGAGGAGGTGATGGCGGTGCGGAGCGCGCTGCTCGCGATCGAGTGGCCGGACGACGAGCTCAGCGTCTACGCGACGCTGCGCGGGCCGCTGTTCGCGCTGACGGACGACGTGCTCCTCCTCTACCGCGACCGGTTCCATCGCCTGCACCCGCTGGCTCAACCCGACGAGGCGGCGCTCGATCTCGCGGTCGAGGGCGGATCGCGGCCGCTGTCGGAGGTCGCGGAGGCGCTCGCGGTGCTCGGGCGGCTGCACCGCGAGCGCAACCGGCGGCCGATCGCGGACACGATCGGCGGGCTGCTCGACGAGACGCGCGCGCACGCTGGCATCGCGATCTGGCCGACGGGGGAGCAGGCGCTCGCGAACGTGCTGCGGGTGATGGATCTCGGGCGGCGGTTCGAGGCGGGCGGCGCGACGTCGTTCCGGGCGTTCGTGGAGCGGCTCGAGGCGGACGCGGAGCGGGGGGAGGTCGCGGAGGCGCCGGTCGTCGAGGAGGGGACCGAGGGGGTGCGGATCATGACGGTGCACCGGGCCAAGGGGCTCGAGTTCCCGGTGGTGATCCTGGCGGATCCGGCGTCGCCGGCGGTGCACCAGCACCCGTCGCGTCACGTGGATCCGGAGCTCGGGCTGTGGGCGGAGCCGCTCGCGGGCTGCGTGCCCGCGGAGCTCGTCGAGCGCCGCGACGAGGTGCTGCGGCGCGATCGCGAGGAGGCGGTGCGGCTCGCGTACGTGGCGGCGACGCGGGCGCGCGAGCTGCTGGTGGTGCCGGCGGTGGGCGACGCGCGCCCGGGGGACGGCTCGAGCGACGGCTGGCTGGACGTGCTGCACCCGGTGCTCTATCCGGCGCCGCGCGACCGGCGCAGCGCGCGGCGCTGCGAGGACCTCGGCTGCCCGCCGTTCGGGACCGACACGGTGCTGGAGCGCCCGGCGCGGTGCGAGGCCGACGAGCGCGACGCGGTGGCGCCCGGGGAGCACGCGCCGATGGCGGGGTCGCACCGCGTGGTGTGGTGGGATCCGAGCACGCTCGACCTGGATCGCGAGCCGGAGGCGGGGCTCCGGCAGCAGCGGATCCTGCAGGCGGACGCGAGCGGGGCCGGCGCGACGGCGGGCGCGGGCGCGACGGCGGTGGGCGCGGGCGCGATGGCGGTGGGCGCGGGCGCGACGGCGGACGCGGGCGCGACGGCGGGGGAGATCGGGCAGCGCGGGTACGAGGTGTGGCTGGAGGCGCGGCAACGGGCGATCCGGGACGGCGCGGTGGCGGCGATCCGCGTGAAGACGGCGACGCAGATCAGCCACGAGGCGGCGGCGGAAGCGGCGGCAGCGGCGGCGGCCGGCGCGGCGGGGCCGGCCCAGCAGCGGAGCGGCGCGGCCGGCGCGGCGCGCGCGGACGCGCTGCCGGTGATCTCGTTCGAGCAGACCGCGATCGCGCGCGAGGGCCGGCCCTACGGCAAGCGGTTCGGGACGCTGGTGCACGCCGTGCTCGCCGAGGTGGATCTCCGGGCGGGCGAGGACGAGGTGAGGACGGTGGCCGCGGCGCAGGCGCGGCTCCTCGGGGCGCCGGCCGAGGAGGTCGACGCGGCGGTCGCGGCGGCGATCGCGGCGCTCGAGCACCCGCTGCTCCGGCGCGCGGCGGAGAGCGCGGCGCGCGGCGCGTGCGAGCGGGAGACGCCGCTGCTCCTGCGGCTCGAGGACGGGACGATCGCCGAGGGCGTGGTCGATCTCTCGTTCCGGGAGAGCGTGGGCGACGTGGGCGTCTGGACCGTGGTCGATTTCAAGACCGGCTCGGACGCGGGCACGGCGCACGCGGCCCAGGAGGCGCAGGTGCGGCTCTACGTGCAGGCGATCGCCGAGGCGACGGGCGAGCGGGCGAGAGGGGTGGTGCTCCGGGTATGAGGGGCGCCGTCCAGATGCCACCGGACCCGCCATGGGTGTATCCTTCCCCGGCGGTGGCGATCGGGGTTCTCTCACAGCGCCGTACGATGCGCGGCGTGATCGGCTGGCGGAGGCGATCGAGTATGCGTGCTTCGGGGTGCGCTGTTACTGGCTGTTGGATCCCGACGCGCACTTCTTCGACCTGGGCGAACTCGACCCCTAGGGACATGACGTGCAGGTGCTGCCCGACGCGGAGTGGATGATGCGTGTGGAGGGCCTCAAGAAGCTGGAGTTCGACCTCGATGCGCTGTGGCCGAGGTGGCATCGCTCATGGACGACTGGTTGGCGGGGGCCGAACGCAGCACAGCGCATGACGAACGGCAGCGCGTCAGGTCGGAGCTGGGGCTGCGATGGACGCCTCGGCCGATGGCTTCGCCCTGACGCGCCGCTTCGTCGGCGCCTGCACGGCTCCCAGCGGTGCGAACAGGGCTCTGTAGGTCCCCTCATCCTCGTCCCAGGCGGCAGCGGCGTGCTTCTTCAGCCGCCGGAGCGCCTTGGTCCATGCGGGAAGCAGAGCGTCACGGGCGGCGAGCGCCTTTGTCAGCGCGGCCTGCGGCTTGGTGAGCCTGGAGAGCGCCGTCTCGAGCGCCGCGGTGTCCTTGACGAGCTTGGCGGCGGCCCTGGCGACATCGCTCGGTGGCTTCTTCTTGAGCAGCGCGGCGACGAGGTCGCGCGCGGCCTTGGGCTCGGCCGCGTATGCCAGGGACGTGAGCTGGCTGGGAGAGTGCTTGGAATAGCCGGCGAACGGGTTCTGGCGCTTGCCCAGACCGGCCCCCACGGTCTTGTCGGCGAGCGTACCCACGCTCTCGTCGAACGCGTCGTCGGCGGCCCCCACCGCGTCGAGCGCGGCGTCGCGCCTGTCGCGAGCAGCATCGGCGAGCGCCGCTGCCGCCTCGTACTCGGCATGCGCCTGTTTGAACGCCGCGAGGTGCGGTTTGACCCCAGCAGGGACGGCGATGTCGCCGAACCGATCGAGGATGGCGGCGCCATAGCTGCGGTTCTCTCCGATGTTGGTCTTGCCCATGCGAGCGCTCCTTCGCGGAAGGGTTTATGGGATGATGGATTCAGGAATTGTCACGACGAGGGCGCGAACCGCAAGCAGCAGCAAATTCCCGACGAGCGGACCGGGGACACCGGATGTGGCGCTGTTCGTCGTCGCGGCATGGCTGAACCACCGCTGGAAGCCGCAGCTCAGGGGCGACCCGAGCGGAAACGGAGCCGGGTCGCGGTCGAGCGCGGCGTGGAACGGCGAACCCGGGCAGCGTTTCGGCGAGCGGCGGTCGCGAACGTCGAAACCTGGCCAGGGTTTCAGCGATCCGAGTCGATGAACCTCGACCTAGGCGACGGTTCGACATCGGGAGCGAGGAACATCGAAGCCAAGCTCGGCCTTCTCGATGGCCGGTCGCGTGGTGCGAGCACCGAGCGTTCAGAGGATCGCCCGGCCCGGCTGGTCAGCTCGGTTGGCGGGCGACCCGGCAGCGTCTGCCATAGGTACCCCTGGGTGCGGAGCTAGACGCGAGCGTACGCCCGTCCGATGCTAGATCCTAGAGCGGACCTCGAGGCACGGTGATCGCGCAGACCCTCCACGGCTACGACCATGGGCACCGTCTGCTTGCCAGCGGCGGAGACCTGGATGACACCGAGCTTTCGTTGCTGGATCGCTTGAGCGATTTATCCGGCTACGTCCCGCTCGACACGGAGTTCGATCACTATCATACAGGCTTTGCCTGCGGGCGATACTACGCCTTCGCATGCACCTGGCCGGACAAGGCCGCCGTACGCGCGGGCACCGTGCTGACGCACACCCTGCTTGTCCCACGTGACGGACTGAACGGCATCGACGACCTATGGGCGCTGACTCGCTGGCATCGCCGGCCTCACTTTGCTGTAGATCGCGAGAGCTACACCGCAGCGATCCCGGCGGATCTCAAGGTGGAAGCAGCGACCCCGCCGGACCCTGATCCGGAGCGTGCACGCGCGGCCATCGCGCTTTGGTTCGGGCAGTCCGACCGGCCTGTCCTCTGGGTCGAGGACGGGCGGCCTGACGATATGGTCCGTTATCTCTGGGGGCTCCTCTGGCCAGAAGCACGAGAACGCTTCTCATTCTGCACCTTCGCGCTGCAGGTGCGGCACCTCCGCCGTCAGCCTTTCGGCTTCCTGGCGCTTCCTCCCGCGGCGCGCGGGGCTTTTCACGAGCGCGTGCGCAGCGCCGCGTGGTGGCAGGACGGTCATCTCAGCGGCGCAGAGCTCCGAGAGCGGTCCCGCCAGGCCTGGGTGCTCGCCATCCTGGAACGCGGAGCCGAGGTGACGCTGAGCATGCCGCGCTTCTGCGCGGTGAATGCGCTCCCGTTGCTCGACGAGGCGCAGTTTCCGGTCTTCCGCCGTTTCCTGGAGCTCGAACGGCCCGCGAGCTCCCGGCTGACCGCCGCGCGCGCCCGCGCCGACCTGCTTCACCGCCTGTGGCCTGAGCTGGCGCCCGGGCATCCTCTGGTCCAGGCGACGCTCCAAACGCTCCTGGAGCGCCAGGTCGATGCGCCACTGTCGCCGCGCCCGTTTTGGGAGCTCGGGGATCTGCTGGAGCGCCCTGCGGTCCGCGCCCTCGCCAGCGCGGACGCGAGGTTTGCGTCCGCGCTCGCCGAGACGCTGGCGAACGAAGTGCGGAGGCGCCTCCTCGCAGCGCCGCCGGACACAGTGAGCGGAGTAGCGATGTTGCCAGCATACGAGCCAGGACATGGTCTTCGCGGTGCCATCCTGGAAGCGGTCGCATCTGCTTTCGAAGGCATGCCGCCGGGAGAGGTGACCGAGGCCCGCGCCAGTGCGGTCCTTCTTGCCTCGCCTCAAGCTGGCGAATCTCTCCTCGTGCACACCGTCCTCGCCGCACTGCCGCAGGTTCTCCGAGCGCGCACCGCTCTCCGAGCACTCCAGACTGTTCCTGGAGAGGTTCGGCCATGGCTCATCGACAGCCTTCTCAACGCCGCGCGACAGCTCGCGGATCCGCTCCTGGTCGCCGAGGTGTGGCTCGCGAAGGACGAACCGATGCGCGGTATGCGCGAGGCCGCAGGCCTTGTGCTCTCGGCACCGGAGGTCGACCCGGAGCTCCTCCGGCCCGTGCTCGCGCGATTCAGCGCGGAGGTTCGCCTCGCCTGGGCGCTCGCGACCGCCGAGCCACAGCTGGCGGCATGGGCCGGGGCGAGAGGCGCCGAAGCGGCGCAGGAGCTGCGGGTTCCGGTGCACGAGGTGCTGGAACGCTGCCGCGGCGCGCCGAACGGCGCCCGCGTCCTGCTGGCGTGCCTCAGCGCGCTGCCGTCCTCCCAGCTTCGCGACGAGGAGCTCCTGAGCCCAGCTGTCGCCGAGATGCTCGCGACGGACGCGGCCAGCTCACCAGATGCGAAGCGGCTTGTCGACCACCTCACTCCGCGACTGGTACGTCAGCTCTCCGACGATGCCTGGGCATCGCGTGATGCATCCGATTGGCTGCGCCTGGCTGCCATCCAGGACTCCCTAGAGCGCTCGAATCCAACGGCGTTATTCTCCGCGAGCGGTGTCGACGCGGCAGATCGCGACTGCCTCCCCAACCTTGCACGAGGGGTCGCCGGCTATGTGCGCAGCGAGCCGTCTGCCCAGATGTTCTGGATCCCCGCCCTGCTTGGCCTCCCGCTCGTCGAGGCGAGGCCGAACAGCCTTTCCGTCGCGGCAGGGGACCTGGCCAGCGTCCTCGCTCTCCCGCACGAGCGGCGCGGCTGGCTGCTGCTGGCCGCCCACGTGCTGGCCGCAGTCCGGCGGACCGGCTGCCCGGCGGCGCACCAGCTCGTGGAGCTGACATTCCCGGTGCTCTACCACTACCTCGAACGCGATCGGCTGGCGCCCGGCCCTCGAGCGCTATTGGGCGGCTTCCGATGGTACAGCTGGGATCTGGCCAAGAGCTGGCGGCACTGGCTCCTGGACTGCTGGCTGGAGCAGAGGTGGCCGCCAGCGGCCTTCCTTCGCTGTATGGGACAGGACGAGGTGCTGTTCCGGCGGCTCGCACACCGCGCGGCGAAGACTTGGCGCGGCCGCGAGCTCCTCTTTAGCCTGCCGGGCGCGTTGGCCGAGGATGCCCGGCTCGCGGAGCGGTGGACTGCGCCGATTGCCCAGGTGCTCAGCGGGCGCGACGGGCCGCTCGACTACGAATGAACGAGCTCGAAGTCGTTGCCGGTGAGCGCTTCGTCGCCGAAGAGCGCCCACTCAATGGGCAACGCGAGATTACGGGTGCGAAGGATACGGCCGCTGGCGTCCGACCACACGACGAAGCCGTGCGGGTCTTCGCGGTACTGCTCCCGGTAGCGCTTGTCGGACAGGTCTCCGGCCGTGGACGAGAGGCCAAAGTGCAAGAGATCCTCGGGATGGTAGTTGCTCCAGAGAAAGTCGTCGAGCAACGGCGCGCGCTCGCGGAAGAGCACCGCAGGCCCACTCCGCTGCCACACTGGATCGACAGCGTCCCACGCCGAGGCGAGGAGGGCGATGCGCATCTCGCCCCGGCTGGACCGCTCACCAGGCGCAAGGCCGCGCTCGTGGCGGAGAAACTGGAGCAACTCGACAACGGCCAGCACGGTGGGGACCCGCACGGGCTCGTCCGGCGCTGCCACTCGCGGGTGCCGGCTCTGGTCCTGGATTCCGGGGCCGAACGCAGCCTCAGGATCCGCTTTTTTTCGCGTGCGCGCTCGCGGTTTCTGCTCCTTATTGGCTTTCAGTGCGAGCATCCGCTCGCGGTCCGTGGGGAGTTCGTCAACCCGCAAGCGTGGGAGCGGCATCATCGCGGTGGGGCGAACGAAGAGCAGTAGCCCGCGCGCGCCGGACCGGGCTCTCCACTCCGGCGAAAAACCCTGCATTCGGTCCTTGAACAGGCGTTCAACCTCCTCGCCATCATAATCGCCCATGTGAAGCGAGATTTCCTCGACGCGGCCGTCCCGCGTCGCCCGTAGAGGGAGGTCCAGAACGTGCCGTTCAGCCTTCGTTCGTTGCGGGTACTTTCCATCCAGAAGCGGTTCGCTCAATCGGTCGTACGCTGTAGCATCGTCGGGGAGTGAGCTCAGGCGGAGGTTCGACAGGCTATCCGTTTCCAGCGCACGGACGATCGCGCCGAGGTATGTGGTCTTGCCGCTCTCTTGGCCGCCTAGTAGTGCTACCGTGGATCGCGTGTTCATGATTCAGCATCCCATCGGCGCATCGCCTCGAACTGGCTTCCCCCGTCGCGAATAGGAATGCATAGCCGCGGCCAGCGTTCCCGGCGATCGGCCCACCTCATGACATAGGAGAACGGAGCTAGCACGCCGGCGGGCTGTCCTTGCTTCAGGGACTTTGGGAACGCGCTCACCGCGAAGGGCGCGGTGAGAAAACCGGCGTTGCACCCATGCTCGAGCGCGCTCCAGATGGCAGGGGTGAGTTTCCCGAGACGTCCCCATGCACCGCGCTGTTGGCAGGCTTTCTCTTCCGGCGGTTCGATCTGGTCGATGATACGATCGAACTTGCTGAACACGAGCGCGAGGCCGCGGCCTCGGCGGTTCCCCGCCGAGGCGACGATCCGCCGGATGAGCCTCCCCACGGCAGCGTCCATCTTCGCGCCCGACGTACCGAGCAATGCGGACGCGTCGACGACTACAAGGAAGCCGTCGCTTCGAGGCATGAAAGCCAGCCGGCGTCGAGCTCCGTCATCGACCCGCCGCGTCCAGTCCTCGATCCATTCGCCAGCCACATCCGTCAGGAGGACATCGAGATGCCGGTCGTCGGTCGGGTCTGAAGGTCGCAGCCCGAGATGGAGGAATCGGCCCGGGTCCCTTGATTCCTCCTTGGGCGTATGATCTACTACCTGTTCGCCCTGCTTCCCGGACCACCGGTTGGCCCGATCGACGAGGTCCTGGAACCCGTACAGCGTTCGGCTGGAAGCAAAACGGTAGGGGAAAAGTCCATATTGGCCATTCGCGATCTGGAGAAAGAACGAGGCCATCAGGCTGGTCTTCCCCGCGTCGTAGGGCCCCAGCACGGAGATGAGCCGGGCCGGCGAACGCTGGACGATGGCCTCTGCCTCCTGAAAATCGAGGTGCCTTCCCTTCCAGGGCGCAGCGTCTTCGACTTCTGCGCCGATCACGGCCGGCATCGCGGGCTTGAGGAGCACCGGCGAGGGCGGAGTCACGGTGCCAGCGTCCACGCGCGCGAGCTCCGGGCACTCGGCCAGCGGATCCGCGAACTCGGCAGCCCGGGCGCAGCGGCCGCCTTCGGGCAGAGAACAATCCGGGTGCATGCAGCGCAACGGCTGGAGCGGGAGAGGCATCATGTACTGTCCGCGATGCGAAGGTCGAGGAGTGTTTCCCGGAAGAGCCACGAGGCCCACTGGCCGCGGTCGATCTCGGCGTCGAGGTCGAGGCCGACAGCGCCGGCAGCACCGGTGAGCGGTTCGTTGGCAGCAGCCTGGAGGCGGACCCAGGTCACCGGGAGGCCGAGTGCGTCGTCTTTCGCAAGCTGTTCCAGACGCCGAGAGAGAGGCGGCACCGCAGGTCGAGCATCCCGCAGTGCGGCAAGGAGCCCCTCCATCCAGTGAAAAAGCGGCTTCTTCTCGAAGATATCCTCACCCAGCGCGTGCAGGGTCTCCACGAGATAGGCAGCCGCGGGCTCGACCTCCAGCGAGCATGACAGTTGCGCGGCTTCGCGCGCTGCCCACCAGAGCAACACCCCATCTCCGGATTTCAGCCGGCGGTAAGGTGATCTCAAGGCTCGACAGTAACGGGCCTGGCCCCACCAGAGCAGATTGAGCTCAGCTCGGCTCCTCGTGCTCTCGTCACGCATCCGGCACATCTCGCCTTGCACGGTCTGGCCGACGTACGCAGCCAAGTCTTGGCCGTACTGAGCGATCTCCTCCGACGTGCGTACTACGGCGGCATCCAGCGTGCTCAAGGCAGTATTATGCTCATGGAGCACCTGCGAGATGTGGGGTCCAACGTGTGGAAAGTGACCACTTGATTGATAATTCTGCACCTGCTGGAGGGCAGACTGCGTGGTCAGCGAAATCCCTTTGTATACCGTAAACTCGGACTGTGGTTCCGAGTTCGGGGCTTCAGTCCCGTCGCCTTGCTCGTCGGCGTGTCTAGGGGATCTGATGTGTGTGCGCCAGCGAGCAAGGTCTTCCCTCTGCCGCTCCCTCCCCCGCATCACCTCGTCGCACGCGGAGTCCATCAGCTGCGCCAGCGATAGCCACCCCGCCAGCGCATCGTTCGGCCATGCCGCGAGCAGCAAGGCTTGCCCGTACAAGAGGTGATCCTGGCCCGTGCCGGCGTTCGCCCACGCTTCCTTCAGCACCCTACGCAGCGCGATCCAGCTCGCGCGCTTGTTCCAGCCCGGTCGCTCCGGATCGGCGAGGAGGACCTGCACAGCCCTGATCGCGACCTCGGGATCTGTCTCGCCTTGCTGGAGCCAGGCGGAGACCGCGCCCAACGCTCGCTGCTGGACGTCCCCCAGCGCCACATCCGGCGACAGGCCCCAGCTCGTCCAGAGCTCGCTGAGCCGCTCTCCGATGTCCCCTGCGCTCTCCGTCATGAACTGGTCCTCTCCTCCGGCCCCGGACTACACTGGGATCCGGTCCCTTCCGGCCGCCGTCTGGTAGTATCTACCTGACGGGCCCCACCGATGGAATCCCCCGCCCCCTCCGCCGCGCCTCCCTCCAGCCGCCCCGACGCGCTCGACGTGCTCGAGGCACGCCTACTCGGCCTGCTGCGCGACGACGGAGGTGCTTCCGGCATCGCCGAGCTGCTCGTCACGATCGCCCAGGCCGAGCAAGACCCGCAGCTCTACCCTCAGCCTCCGCCCATTGATCCGTCGGAGGGCCGGCGCTCCTCGGCCGAGCTGCGACGCCTGCTCCAGGCGTTGCAGTGCGCCCCGCCCGAGCCGCCCCCCTCACGCCCGCGCGCGGGCTACACGCTCGAAGGCGCCCCGGACGGCGAGGCGCGTGCGCTGCCCGCGTTCGCCGGGGCGCTGGGCAGCGGCGGCAGCCTGCGCAAGAGCTTCCCGGACCTGTGGGCCCTCGACGCGGCGCTCTGGAATCGCCTTGACAGCGCCGATGTACGTGAGCTGGCGCGCCTCTGGCTGGAGAGCCCGGGTCGCCGTCTCGTCCAGGATCTCCGCGTTCTCACCAGCATGCCAGCTGGAGAGCCGCTCGGTGCTACGGATCTTTCGTTCGCGCGCCTTGAGGCTGCCGCCGGTTGGCGTCCCACGCCGGGGAAGGCGGCGAGCCCCCTCGACGAGCACCGCGGCTACCGCGAGCTCCACCTCGCCGTCCCAGGGGCGCACCTGGAGGACTGGGAGCCCGAGCCCAGCGATAAGGCCGAACAGGTGCTGCGAGCCCTGCACCTGCTCGAGGATGGAAGCCCGCTCGGGCTGAGGGGTGCCGCGCTCGCATGGCTCCTCAACAGCGCGGCGGACGATCCCTTCTACACCGTCAACGGCATCCGCCGCGATCTCCGCGACGACCTGCCCATCCGGCTCAGCACTGCGCTGCCCGCCTGGGTCGGCGACGATCCCCGTACGACCGTCCCGCGCCAGCTCGAGGTGCTGACGCTGCAGCACGCCGCGCGCATCATCGCCGCAGGTCCAGCTGGCGATGCCGCGCCGCGCGGGTGGGCCCTCGCGCGTTGGCTCCAGGGCTGCCTGCGTCGCAGCCCGTTCTTCGGCGCCGACGAAGAGGTGCTTGCCGCGCACCTCCGCGCGCGCTTGCCTGCAGCGCCACTTCCCGTACCCGATGCCGCTGACGCCCTGCATCCTGCCCGCTTCCCCCTCGATGGTGCTGGCCTCAACGTCGCGGAGATCGCCCTCATGGCCGGCGTGCTCGCGCACTACCAGCGCCCTCACGATCACACGCTGCTGCCCACGCCCGTACCGCTGGTCCACGCCCTGCAGCAGATCGCACGGCGCCCTATCCGCCCAGCAGAGGAGGACGCCGACGCTGCGCTGATCGCGGGGCACAACGCGCTCGGCTGGCCGGAGGATTACTCGATCGCGCCCCCGCTTGCGGCGCGACGCCTGATGACCGACCTGCGGATCGGTTGGCTCGCGCAGATCGGCGAGGCAGCGCAGAGCGAGTCGATCGAGCGCTTCGCCAAGGATCCGGTTCGCCACGGGTGGCTCGCCTTCGCCGTGCACCGCGAGGGCCAGCACCTCGGTCCCGGAGCACGCACCCTCGCCATCGACGTGTTTCGCGCGCTCTCAAGCGCGTGCCGAGCCGAGGCGTACGTGCTCGGCACGTTCGGGACGGGACTCCTGGAGGGGCTCTCGGAAAGCGAAACGGACGTCATCGTCAGCCTCGCGATGAACGCCGAGCCGCTCTGGCGACCGTTCGTGATCGATGCCCTCGCCGGCGCTGCCGAGCGGATCGAGCGCGGCGCGACCTGGGCGCGCGCCATCGAGCACCTGCTCGCCTTGATGGAGGACGGCCTTCTCGACGAGAAGGTGCGCCTCAACGCCGCACTTTTCGCGCTGCGACGCGCGTCCGCCTCCAAGATCGCTGGCCGTGATGCCCTGCTCGCACGCATCGCCGCGGTCGCGACCGCTCCGCCGTTCAACGACCACCTTGGCCTCCGTCGCGAGATCCGCCGCCTCGGCCTTCCACCCCCAGCAGCTGCCGGTTTCAAGAGATGACGCGACACCTGCGATGCTACTCCTTTCACTCGGTCAAGGGTGGCGTGGGCAAGTCCACGCTCTCGGCGCTGACAGCGGTGGCCCTAGCCGAGACGCATCCGGAAGCGCAGGTGTACCTGATTGACATGGATCTCACCGGGACAAGCCTCGCCGACGTGCTGCCGCTGGAGGCACCGAGCTGGGCCGGTGTCGGGCCCCGCGATCCGATCGATCTGCTTCAGCTACCGGACGGATTCCACGAGCGAGGCGACGCAATCGACCGCGTTGAGGAGCGAGGCGATGCGCTAGCCGACTCTGTCAACCCAGTCGGAGTGCCTTTTCTCAACGACTATCTTCTCTTTAAGACTCCCGATTGGGACGAAGAGCGCGACGTGCCTCCAGTAGCCATTTGCTGGCGATTGGAATACGGCCCGAAAAATCTACGCGTACTCCCGAGCAGCGCGCTACCTCGGGATCTTTCTCGGGCGCTGCCCGTCATCTACGACGAGGAGCACGCGGCGTTCCTCGAAGGCAGGCTCGAGTACCTACTTACCGCGCTCCATATTGGTACCGACGAGACGTTCGTCGTGTTCGATACACCTCCCACGATCCCTGGGCTGTCTCGGTCCGTGTTGAATCTTGCGTTCCGCCTATCGCACGAGCCAAAGACGCCGCTATCCGAGGATGGATTCATGCCGCAAGAGCTACAGGAGGCGCACATCGACTGGAGAGCGTTCTTGATTGCCACCCAAGACTACCAAGATATCCGTGCCGCAGTGCGCTGGCTCGATCTGGTCGGCGAGGAGGATCTCGACGTTGTCCGCCTGGTCCTGAACCGCGTCGGCGGCGACGAACAACAGCGACGCGAGCTGCTCCTCGAGGCGCTGCGGGAGCGCTCGGATAGGGTCGAATCGCGGGGTATGGTAGTTCCTGCGCCGATCGCCAGCCTGAACCCTCTCGTCGCGTCGCCCATATGGGTGCAGGAAGATGCAGATTTACAAGCCATTTTCCGCTCGGAAAAATCACCACCTGTCTTACGTCACTTGCTTGAGAAACTCGAGGAGAAGTCTTAGTAATTATGGCGGATCGGGACTTGCTCCGCCGGCGCCGTCCACCACATTACCCCAAGACGTGTGCGCCAGAATCTGAGCCGTCGCTGTCGCTCGTTCGCCAGGTGCCTGTCCGGCCGGCGCGCTTCCCGGTGGGCCTCGACGAGCCGGAAAGGCCATTGTTCCCTCCGCCGGAGAAGGTGGAGGGAACGGCGTTATCGGTGGCCGCATACCTCGGCCGAGTCGAAGAAGTGAGCGAAAACAATGAGGTAACGGTGACGGTGTGGGAGCGTCCGAACGGGCGAGAGGGCATGACCTCGCTATCCGTGAATGAGCATCTTGGCGGCAAGACACCATCCATGGGTGATCTACTATGGATCTGGACTTGGCTCGATGCAACAACGGAGGCACATACCCCCCAAGCGCGGATTCACGTCGAGGCAGAGACCCGCGCGCTCGACGCCAACGACCGCTCACGGCTGCGCTCGTTGCTCGCTGATCTTGCAAAGGACGACGGATGAGGCCAGGCGGCGCGAGCCGGGTGCCGGAGCCCGGGATCGTCACGGAGATTCTCCCGGAGCACATGCCGACCGGTATGTTGAGCATTGCCATCTTCGGTCCAGGCGAGGGAGAAGCCATTGTCATACGCCTCCCCGACGGTTCGGTCGGGATCGTAGATGGATGCCGCGAGCCTGAAGGCGGAGCCGCAGACGGATGGGGCGACCCGGTTCGGGAACTCCTCGAAAAGTTCGCCACCGAGAAGCCGGACGCAAGCGGCTTTCAAATCGAATTCGTGTGCCTCACCCATCCACATGCCGATCACTATCGAGGGCTCGGGAGGCTTCTCGAAGCATACGAGGGTAGGATCAATAGAGTTTGGAAGGCCACCCACCTTACCCCGCACCATGAAAAGGCGTTAGTGGAATGGCTCGATCTGACCCGCGCTGGAGGCGCTCCGGACGCGGAGGTGTTAAACGGCCTGAAGCGGGTCATCGATCGCTTTGATAGAGCGAAAAAGGTGTGCCCCAATGGCTTCAAGCATCTCGGACAGGATAAAAATCTGTTCACATCAACGCGACGAGTCAAGGGACACAAGCTGTCCATCGAATCCTGCGGACCAGCGGACGTAGACATAGATAACGCTGGAAACGAGTTAGTAGCCCTCCTGAAGGACGCTGAGGAGAGCGGAACGGTATCACGCAAGCACGATCCGAATCTGACGAGCGGCGCCCTGCTCCTTCGCTGGGGTCGCTCCGCAGTGCTTCTAGCCGGCGATCTCCTCCGCGGCAGCGGGCCCCAATCGGGGTGGCAGCTTGCCAGACAGCAGATCAAGTGCAAGGTCCAGATCGTCAACGTGGCTCATCATGCGTCCGAAGGCGCCCATGACGAGATGCTGTGGACGTCCATGGCCCCGGATCTCGCCATCGTGACGCCGTTCAAATATGGCGTTGGAGATAATCCTCCTCGCCCGGATCGAATTCTTTCGCTCGCACGCACGTCGGTCGTCGCCATCACGTCACCACCGCAGTGGCCAAGCGCGATGTGTAATCCCGTCGGAATGAGGTTGATAACACGTAAGAGCTTCAAACCGAAGAACAGCGTTCTGCCGAGAATTGCGCCGTCAAATGCTGCCGATGCTCGGCGAAACGCCGTTGCCGTCTCGCTCGACAGCGACGGCAACATCACACGCTTCTATCTCGCCGGTAAGGCCGATGTTTACCTGGCACCGGATGAAGCGAGCGCGTCAGCCGCTGCCCCCGACGTGAAAGCGTCTACGCCAAAGGCGAGACGACCGCTGCCCCGATAAACGAGTAACGCACTCGGAATGCGCACCCTCGTGGACGGCAACGTGACGCGCGTTGGAGCCGAGCGCTGCCGGCGCAGGCGCCAGGCATGCACATCCCGGCGCGGCTGCGCTAGCACCAAACGCTCCCACAGCCCTTCGCGCTGCCAGAACCCGCTTCCGCGGTATTTGGCAGCACAGGCCGTGCGTCTGACGGCGTGCGACCCCTGGCAGCGAACCCCATCACGACGCGGCGCCCGCCGAGCCACGGCAAGCCGATCTCTGCCGCGTTGAAGCGTTGGACCAGCGGGCGGAGCCAGGCTCGACGCGGCAGGAAGGCCAGCACGACGAGCAGGTGCGAGGGCGTGAGGATCAGGTCGGCGTCGCGCATCAGGACCCAGCGCCGCAGCGTGCGCGGGTGGGCGAAGTGGAAGCGGGGGGGCAGGGCGTCGCCCAAGGCGCGGAGCGCGTCCCAGGCGAGCGCAGCGATCCAGGCGCAGAGCGCGAGCGGTCCTTGGCGAAATCCGGGGCGGTCGGGCCGACCGCGCTTGGGATAACCGCTCGCCGAGGTGTCGAGCCAGAGGTCGTGCACGCCGATGCGGTGGCCCTGCTCGTGGTGCTGGCGAGTGCGGTACTCGTGCAGCAGCTCCAGGGCCGGCGTCGTGGTGTCGTGCAAGACGAAGAGCGCGTGCCAGCGGTCCTTGCCCTTCATCGCGTGCTCGCGCACGACCACGGTCCGCAGGGGCCGAGCGATGCCGCGGATCGTGGTGGTCGTCTCGGCGAGCTCGATCCTCTTGGGCTTGGCGCCCGTGTACCGGCCGGGCTCCTCATAGGGGGTGAACCGCGCTCGTGGCAATCGCTTCCACGCGTTGACATAGCCCGGCCGACGAGGCGCGCGGATCAAGAACACGGTCTTGCGGAAGCGATTGAGGCGCCGAAGGCCTTCGTTGGTGGCGGAGGCGCCCGCGTCGATGATCAAGCGAAGCTGACGGACCCGGACGCGCCGACGCACCGCGCGGAGGAAGCCGAGGGTCCGCTCGATGAGCTTGCCGTTGCCGCGGGTGACGACAAGCCCGAGGAAGCGGCGCGCCTGGGGCCAGTGCAGGAAGAAGAGCTTCTCGGCGCGCATCTTCTTGTTGCGGAGGGTATGGAAGCCCTTCGGGATCTTGAACTTGCGCGTGAAGCGGGCGACGACATGCTCGTCGAGGCTCAGTGTCACCCTGCGGTGGCGCAGCGCGCCCCACGACTCGGTCATGCGCGTGAGCCTCTTGACCCCTTCGGTCGTCACCGCGCGCACGAGCCCGCCAAGGCGGGATCGAGACATGACCTTCTTGCCGCCGGACAGGATCGCAAAGCCCGGATCGTCGAGGGTCTCGAAGTGAAAGATGCGCTCGATGCCCAGGCTCGCGCGGAAGAACAGCGACAGCACGAGGCGCTGCGCCTTGTCCGCGCTCCCCAGCGCCCTGGCCAGCGTGCGCTCCGCGGCGCGGCTCAGAGCGAGCGCGGCCGGCAGCAGGAGGAAGGCGCCCCCGAAATGGGTGCGCCCGATCAGGTGGGGCGCGCGACATGCGCCTCCGCGCGATCGTGCTCCGGGCGAAAGACGTACAGGCCGTAGGCGTCGAGAAACCGGCGGAGCGTCTGCTGCTCGATGTCGATCCCGAGCTCGCGCTGGATGAACGCGACCACCTCGGGCTGAGTGCATCGTGGATGGTCGACGAGGTACTTGGCGATCGGACCGGCATGCTCCGGGCGCAGCCGCGGTTGCCGGTGTCGCCCGAGCTCCGACCAGATCGATTCGAGCATCTGGTGGGCCGAGAGCGTGCGCACGGTGCGCATGGCCCGGTCGGTGCGACCGACCGCCGCGCCCACTTGCGCGGCCGTCAGCCCCATGTCCGCATGCAGGAGGAAAAAGGCTGCGACGCGCAGCAGGATCGGCTGGGCCGCGATGGCGGCCCCAAACCGCACCGCAGCCTCCAGCAGGACTTGCTCCGACCGTGTCGCCCCCTCCAGCACGTCCGCATGCTTGCGCTGCCAGCGTACCCACGCCTGCTGCGGCGCCTCGCTCGCCTGTGTCGTCGCCGTGTCCGTCGTCATGATGCCCTCCCCATGACGAGCATCCCACAGCGACGAAAGCCTGCAGCAGCCAGGCTCGGGCGATGATCATACGTTGAGGCGGAAGTCGTCGGTGAACGCTCCGAAGGGATCGGGGGCGTTTGGTGCTAGTGGACTGTTCGATAAGTTTTTTAACATAATCACGCGGCATGCCGCTCAACCCAGCGGTGCATTTTCTGCCGCGTCCAGGACCACCTGAACGGGTGAGCGTAGAGCTGGTCGTACTCTCGCCAGCTCGCGTCCAGGTGCTCGACGAGCTGCTGGCGGCTGTTCCAGCTGCCGCGCTTCAGGTAGCGCTCGCTGAACGCGCGGAGCAGCAACTCAGCCTGGTTGAGCCACGAGGCGTGCGCCGGCGTCACGAGGACGCGGACGTGCGGGTAGAGGGTACGCAGCAGGGTGGTGGTCTCCTGTGCGACGTGGGACGGGGCTCCGTCCCAGATCAGGTGCACGCGTCGCGCATCGCAGCACTCGTGGAGTAACTCGGGCAGGATCGCGCGCAGGTGCTCGCTATCGTTCCGGTTGGGGCACCATCCGCGCATCTTGCCCGTGTGCACATCGAGGACCGCGGCGAAGTTCACCGTCCCGTGCCGGATGTACTCGAACTCCTGGTGCTCGGCCTGGCCGGGCCTCACGGGGCGCGTCGGTCGCCGGCGTTCGAGCACCTGGATGTTCGGCTTCTCGTCGAAGCAAAGTACAAGCTCGCCGCGCGCGGCTAGATCCGAGGCTCTTTCGTAGCACCACAGGATGCGCGTCACCCTCCTCTCGAAGTCGGCATCGATCGTGGGCGTCTTCCAGTACCGCGAACGGTGGGGTTGCAGATCGGCGGTACGCAGGATCAGCGAGACGGTCGAGTGCGCGATCTTCGGCACCAGCCCACGCTCAGCCGCCACCTTCGCCAGGCTGCGCGTCGACCAGTGCGTCATGTGCAGCCCGAGCCCTGCGGGCTCACAACAGGCGAGCATCTCGAGGCCGACGCGTTGCAGAGGGGGAAAAAGCCCGGGGCCGACCCTCGCGAGGGGCGTCCTCGACCGCCCGAACCCCCACCTTTTCGTACCGACGGCAGAGGTGCCAGATGCTCTCGCGCCTCTGCTCCACGTGCGTCGCCAGTTCCTCCACGACCGTCGCCGGGTCTGCCATGGCCAAGAGCACCCGAGCTCGGCGAGCCACGCGTTGCTCGGTCCGTCCATCGCGCACCAGCCGCTCCAGGTACGCCCGATCCTCCTGCGACAGCTCGATCTTCCTGGGTGGTCGTCCTCGCATGCCGAAGCTTACGCCACCCCGGGGAATATGTTAAAAAACTTATCGAACAGTCCACTAGGATGGCGCCATGCTCGACCGATGGCGGCAATTCCGTACCAACGCAGGGAAGTGGGGTGTGGTGCGCACCGTCGTGGCGCTCGCCCTCGCGCTCACGGGCGCCGTGATACTCACCGCGTACGCGCAGTCCTACTGGCCCACCGTGCCCGGCGTGGCGCTCGGGTTCGCGATCCCGTACCTGGCCCGGGACGCGCTCGTCGAGCATGCGCAGAAAGTGCAGCGATTTCAGTCGTATTCCATGATCGGCATCGGGCTGATCGCCGCGGTGGGGCGCGACGTCTTCAAGGAGGTCGGGCCCATCGGGCTCGCGGTGGCGCTCGCCTTCGCCGCGGCTCAGGTGGGCACGTACTTCTGGCTGCTCTCGGATCCCCGGATCTCGATCGTTCGCAGCTGAGGCGCTCACCGGGGTTGCCCCGGGGACGTCGAGGCGCGCGCTCGGCGGCGACACGTCGGAGGAGCCATCGCGCGCCCTCGGCGGAGCGAGAGCCATCGCGGCCCCTCGGCTGAGCGACGTCGAGAAGCGGCGATGTCCGCGAGGAGGCGATCGTTCCTGGTACGATGCGCGCCGGCGCGGAGGCCGGCATGGGGACGAGCGACGAGGGCGGGAAGAAGCTGGGGGTCATCGGTGCCGCCATTGCGGCCATCGGGATGATGGTGGCGCGCGGCGCCGACGACTGCGGGCGCCTTGGGCTCAAGGGCCTCGGGGCGGCGGAGCATGCCGCGCCAGCGGCCGCGGGGGACGCGCTGCGCGGCGCGGGCAAGGCGGCGGCCCTCGGCGACGACGCGCTGCTCGGCGCGGGAAAGGCGGCGGCCCTCGGCGATCCTGCGCGCGCCGCGGCGCACGCGGGCGATGGCGCTCACGCGCCGAAGGTGCTCGAGGTGCAGCCCGGCAGCGCCACCGAAGACGTGGCCGGGAAGCTTGCAGAGCAGGGGCTGGGGCTGGGGGTGGAGATGCTCCCCGGCGCAACCGACGAGCAGGAAGCGGACGAGCCTGCGCCGGCGGCGGCCGCCGCTCCCGACGTGCAGGGAGCGCGGCCGGCGCCGATGCCGCCCGGCGCCGGCAGCGCCGATGCGGGCGCTGGCGCCACGGGCGCGCCGGCGCCCCGGACCGTGGAGCGCCGGTCCCCCGCGAAGTGATGCAGCGCGCGTACGTCAGCCTGCTCGGTCGATGTCGGGCGGGCGTCGAACAGGCTGCCGCCCACATCATCTACACCTGACAGGACGGATGACGGTCAGCGGCGCGGCGCCGTAAGATACAGTGGCTTCCCGTGGTCCATGCCCCCATGAACGCACCTGCCCTGCGCCTCTGCCCGCTGCTGCTCCTCGTGATGGGCTGCGTCGCCGGCGAGCCGGCCCCCGCTGCGCCCCCTCGCGCGGGGGCCGACAACCCCTGCGCGCCGGGTGGAACGCCGCGGCCTCCTCGCCGGAACATCGTGGCCACGACGGTCACGCCGAGCGGACAGGTCATCGACTGGATCCCGATCGAATCCCAGACCCCCGACGGCAAGATCGCGTCCCCTCCCCCACCGCCGAGGCGCCCGGACGACGCCGCACCGGCGCCCCCGGGCGGCGCCGCGCCGGCGCCATCCCCGGAGGAGACCGGGGTCGAGCTCGGGCCGAGAGGTCCGGCCGGCACGGTGCCGGTGCTGCGCCCGCGACAGCCGCAGTGCGATTGCCTGCCTGGCTACGTCCAGCAAGCCGATGGCTCGTGCGCGGAGCTCGCCACGCACTGCTCGGGAGAGGGAGCGATGGCATCCAGCAAATCGTTCACCGTCTGCTGTCCGGAGCTCGCGCGCATTCCCCTGATGGAGCGCATCGATGGCAAGTGCGTGACCATGGGGCTCGGCGCGCACCTCTGCACGAAGTGCGGCGACGGCGCCTGCGGCGCGGGGGAGAACGACTGCAACTGTCCGAGCGACTGCCCCGCTGCCAGTCCGAGCCCTGCCAGCGGCCCCGACGGACGCCTCCAGGAACGCCCCGCGGAGGCGTCCACCCCGGCAGCCGCGGTGGCATCATCCGGCCCATGAGCCCCCTCCTTGCCGAGATCGAGCGGTTCTACGACGCCGTCCCTCGCCGTCGTGCCGACGCCGAGGACCACGGACCGCTGACCCTCTTCATTCGCCGCGGCGACGGCTGGCCCTACTATGCCCGCCCCGCCCTCGGCGTTCGCGGCGCCGTGTCGGCCGAGGATGTGGCCGCGGTGCGCGCGCGTCAGCGGCAGCTCTCGATCCCGGAGGCGTTCGAGTGGGTGCTGGAGACGACCCCCGGGCTCGACGCGGCCGCCGAGGCGGCGGGCCTGCACGTCCGCCGCTGCCCGCTGCTCGTGCTCCGCGGCGAGCCCATCCCGGCCGCCTTGCCCGAGGACGTCGCGCTCTCGATCGTCGCCGCGCACGATCCGGATCTCGCCGCCGTGCAGGCCGTCGCGCACGTCGCCTTCGGCGCGCTCAGCACCGCGGCGGGCCCTGCTGGTCCGGCCGAGCGCGACGCCGCCGCAGCGACGCTCCCGGCCGGGCTCGCGGCGGCCTGGCACGCGTCGCAGATCGAGGGAACGATGGTGCACGCCGCTGCCCGGGGCCGCGGCGGCGCGCTCACCGGGCCGCTCTGCGTGGGCAGCTACCAGCACGCGCTGGACGTCGCCGAGATCGTGGGCGTCGGGACGCTGCCTGCGGCCCGGCGCCGGGGCCTCGCCGCCGCCGTCACCGCGGTCCTGGCCCGGCACGCCCTGGACGCCGGGATGCGCACCGTGTTCCTGTCTGCGCAGAACGACGATGTCGCGCGCGTCTACGAACGGGTCGGATTCCGGCGCGTCGCCACCGCGTGCATCGCCGAGCCGCCCGAGCAGGCGGAGCGCGTCGAGGACCTCACCCCGTGACCGGTGCGAGGCCGGCGAGATCGTCCCACCGAGTCATCGACGGCAAGAGGGGTCAGCCGGAGACGGCGTGATAGTCCGGCCCCTCTTCCCCGCGCAGGATCTCGGTCTGAAGGACCGATGCGTCCCGCAGGTGCGCCACCGCTCCGAGCTCGCCGTCGCGACGGTACGCCGAGAAGGCGTGTTCGTCGGGAAAGGTGACGATGTGAATCTCCTTCAGGCTCAGCCCAGCGCTGTCGGGCGCCGTCACCACGGTTCGCTCGATCGCGCCGCCGTACCGGGCCATCACGGCCGCGGCCTTCCTCTCATACGCGCGGAATGCGTCGAGCGCCTCGCAGCGCACCGTGAGGATCACAACCAGCGTCACCGGCACGTCGCCTCATCCACGCCACGCCGCCGCAGAAGCACAAAAAAAGAGCGCCCATTCGACGGTGGGGGGGGGGAAACCGTCACGGGCGCTCTGCCTCCAGGTTTAGCAGGATGCGGACCAAGCGCTGCACCCTGGTTTTCCGCGCATTTTCCTTAAGGGGACTGCGTACCCCTTTCGATCCTGAAACCGACGCGTGCAATCCTGACATCCTCCGGTCGCTGCTGGCGACGGGGGCGGTGCGGCGCCACACCTGACGCCGGCGCCCGGCGACCGAAGCGAGACGCTCGACGCCGGCGGGCCCCGCCGCCAGCTCGGGCGGAGGACGTCGTCGCGCGCATCACACCTTAGCCGAGGCGACCACGTCGCTTGAGGCCGCGGGGCCACGTTGGTTGGGCCGCCGGAACCACGTTGCTTGGCGCCGCGGGGACCACGGTCGCCGCCGCGCCAGGGAGCGCGGCCGCCGCGCGCGGAGCGGCCGCTCGACTCCGTCCGACGGAGCGCGCCGCGCCGGCACGCGCGCATCGTTGACATCGCCGCCAGGATTGCTCCAATGCGAGCGCCCGCTCCGCGCTGATCCAACGAGGAGGCATTCGATGCGGCACTTTCTGACCACGATGGACTATACCCGCGCCGAGATCGAGGGCCTCCTCGAACGCGCGCAGCGCTTCAAGCGCCGGCCGATCGAGCCGCGCCTCAAGGATCGCACCATCGCGCTCGTGTTCTTCAACCCCTCGCTGCGGACGCGCACCTCCTTCGACGTCGGCATCCGGGAGCTCGGCGGACACGCCGTGGTCCTGGAGCCCGGCCGGGGCGCATGGCCCATCGAGTTCGAGGAAGGCGCCGTGATGGACGGCGAGCCGGAGGAGCACATCCAGGAGGTCGCTCGCGTGCTCTCGCGCTACGCCGACCTCATCGGCGTGCGCGCGTTCCCCAAATTCCAGCGCTGGGAGGACGATCGCCAGGACAAGGTGCTCCAGGGGTTCGCCCGCCACGCGACCGTGCCGGTGGTGAACCTCGAGACCATCACCCACCCTTGCCAGGAGCTCGCCCTCGCGCTCGCCATGAAGGAGCGCCTCGGCCGCCTCGACGGCAAGAAGTTCGTGCTCACCTGGACGTACCACCCGCGCCCGCTCAACACCGCGGTCGCCAACTCGGCGGTCCTCATCGCCTCCAAGCTCGGCATGGACGTCACCCTCCTCTGCCCCACCGAGGAGTACCACCTCGACGAGCGCTACCTCGACGCCGCCAGGAAGAGCGCGGCCGACAACGGGCGGAAGCTCTCGATCACCTACGACATCGAGTCCGCCTACCGGGGCGCGCACGTCGTCTACGCGAAGAGCTGGGGCGCGATTCCCTACTTCGGGCGCTGGGAGCAGGAGAAGCCCATCCGCGACCGGCACAAGCACTTCATCGTCGACGAGCAGAAGATGGCGCTCACCGCGGGTGGGCTCTTCTCCCACTGCCTGCCGGTCCGGCGCAACGTGAAGGTCACGGACGCGGTGATCGACTCGCCGGCCTCCATGGTCATCGACGAGGCCGAGAATCGGTTGCATGTTCAGAAGGCCGTGATGGACGTGCTGGCCAACGGGTGGTGACCGCGATGGGCTCGACACAAGACGTCATCGTCCGCCTGCTCAGGAACCTCGGCAGCCGCAAGGAGGTCGAGCAGTACCTGAAGCAGTACGCGGCCGTCGATCAGCAGAAGTTCGCCGTCATCAAGGTCGGCGGCGCCATCCTCGACGAGGACCTGGAGGCGCTCGCGACCTCGCTCGTGTTCCTGAACCAGGTCGGCCTGTATCCCATCGTGATCCACGGCGCCGGGCCGCAGCTCGATCGGGCGCTCGCCGAGGCGGGCATCCAGACCGAGCGCGTCAACGGGCTGCGCGTCACGACGCCCCGCGTCCTGGAGATCGCTCGCCGCGTCTTCCTGCGCGAGAACCTGCGGCTCGTCGAGGCGCTCGAGGAGATGGGCACGCGCACGCGGCCGATCACCGCGGGCGTCTTCGAGGCGTCGCTGATGGACGAGGGCCGCCTCGGGCTCGTCGGCAGGGTGGAGCGCGTCCACGTCGACGCGGTGAGGTCCAGCCTGCGCGCGGGGCACCTGCCGATCCTCGCCTGCCTCGGCGAGACGCCGGGCGGGCAGATCGTCAACATCAACGCCGACGTGGCCGCGCGCGAGCTCGCGCTCGCGACGCAGCCGTTCAAGATGATCTTCCTCACGAGCGCGGGCGGCCTCCTCGACGAGCACGGGCGCATCATCTCGGCCATCAACCTCGAGGAGGACTACGCGGGGCTGATCGCCCAGCCCTGGTTGACCGGGGGCATGCGGCTCAAGCTGCAGGAGATCAAGCTCCTGCTCGACGGGCTGCCGCCGACCTCCTCGGTGTCGATCACGGCGCCGGATCACCTGGCGAAGGAGCTGTTCACGCACACGGGCTCTGGCACGCTCGTTCGACGCGGCGAGCGCATCGTGCGGCACGACACGCTCGACGGCATCGATCGCGGCCGGCTGCGCGATCTGCTCGAGGCGTGCTTCCAGCGGAAGCTCGACGAGCACTACTTCGACAAGAAGCCGTTCTACCGCATCTACCTGTCCGACTCGTACCGGGCGACGGCGATCCTCACGCTCGACTCGGGCGACAAGGCGCCGTTGACTCCGTACCTCGACAAGTTCGCGGTGACCACGGAGGCGCAGGGCGTGGGGATCGGCGGCTCGCTCTGGACGCGGATGAAGAACGAGAACCCGAAGCTGTTCTGGCGCGCCCGGAACGGCAACGAGATCAACCCCTGGTATTTCCAGCAGGCCGAGGGCAGCTACCGCAACGAGAACTGGACGGTGTTCTGGTACGGCCTGTCCAGCTTCGACGACATCCGCGCCTGCATCGATCACGCGCTGTCGCTGCCGGCGACCCTGCGCCAGCACGGCACGGTCGAGCTCTGACCCCGCGCCGCCGAGCCCGGCGCGCCCGCCGCCGCTCCCGCCGCCGCGCCGCGCCCGGGCTCGCGGCGGGTCGCGCCTCGGTCCGGGCTCACAGCGGGTCGTCGTCGCCGTCGGCGCCCGCCCGTGCGAGGGGCGCGCGCTCCCGGTCGGCCGCAGCGTCCGGCGGGAGCGACGCCGGCGGCGGGGCGCTCGTCCGCTTCTCGGCGGTGCGCGCCTTCGGCGCTCGCCGCGGCGAGCGCTTCGGCTTGGCGGACGCGGAGGACGCCTCCGGAGGGCGCGGCTTCTTGAGCGCCCGGGGCGGCAGGAGCTCCGAGTCGACAGCGACCTTCTTCGCCATGAAGATCGCGGCGTCGAGCCGGTAAAAGCTGCGCTTCCGGTAGAACTTGAGGGCGCCGATGTTGTTCTCGGCCACCTCCAGCACGAGGTGGGTGCAGCCGTGGATGCGCGCGAGGTGCTCGAGCTGCTCGAGCATGAAGGCGCCGACGCCGCGACCCTGGTAATCGGGGTGGACCGCGAGCTCCTCGACGAAGAGCGGGCGCATGTCGTGCTTCGTGAAGTACCGCTCGTTCATCCAGTTGTCGGTCCCGGTGATCTCGAACGCGCACTCCGCGTAGCCGACGATCTCCTGCCCATCGCCCTGGCGGACCTCGAAGAGGAGCTGCTCGACGCCTTCCTCTTCGTAGACCTCCAGGAACCGCTTCTTCGAGCGAGGACGCTGGTACTCGACCGTTTCCCGGTTCACGTCGCGGAACACCTTTTTGAGAAATTCCCAAACTCGGTTCAGGTCGCGGCGGTGGATCCGGCGGACGTAGATGAGGCTCTCCTCCCCGGCGCCGGGGGAGCTCGACTCGGCCTTGGTCATTGTCGCGCCCAGTCTACAGGACGAACGCGGAGCGGGCACATCGCGGCGAACACGATGCTCGCTCGTCCGGGGAGCGCGCGGCTGGTGAGGGCGTGAGCGCGAGTACGGAGGATGGGAAGGCGCACACCTCAGGCAGGCATCACGCCATCGAGGGCGCTCGTCTCAGACGTCGACCAACGTCAGGCCCGCAGCGGCAGCACGCCCCAGGCGGCACTAATGGATCGCGGGGTGGTGGGGCCCCACCGAGCTCCGCTCGGTGGGGCGGCGGGGGCGCGTGCCCCCGCCGTGAGACTGCGGCGCGTGCCCCCGCCGTGTAACCGCGAGACTACGCCGCGGTGTGCGGGCCGATCTGCTGGAGGCGCGCGTTGATCACGTCCCAGTTCAGGCCGGAGAGCACGTTGGCCACGTAGTCCGCCTTCTTGGTCTGGTAGTCCGCGAAGTACGCGTGCTCCCAGGCGTCGATCGCGACCATGATATGCGTGTTCGCGAACAGGCCGACATCGTGCTCGGTCCGGATGAGGTTGTTGAAGAGCTTCTTCTCCTGGTAGTCGTACACGAGCACCGTCCAGCCGTGCGCGCTCAGGAGCGCCGCCTTGGCGTCCGCCAGCCAGTTGTCGAAGCTGCCGAAGGAGGCCTCGATGAGCTGCTTCGACTGGGCGCTCGGCTGCGTCGAGCCGTTGCCGATGTTCTCGAAGTACAGCTCGTGCAGCACCGTGCCGTTGAACGCGACAGGCTCGCGGCGCTTGAGCTCGCTGTACGCGTTGTACGAGTAGTTCGGCGCGCTGCGATCCGCCTTACCGAGCTGCTCCCAGATCTCGTTGAGCTTCTTCACGTAGCCCTGGTACAGCGTGAAATGCGCCTTGAGCTGCAGATCACTCAAGCCCTTGGCGTTGCCGCCGAGGAGATGATCGAAGTTCTTCGGTTCGCGGGCCATGGTGCCTCCTAACGAGTGCCGCAAGCAACGCGTGCCGCGGGGTCAGGGCGCCGCTCTACCGCTGCCGCACTCCGGTAGCAACCCTGGCGTGCGAGGCTCCACGGCGCGACCTCACGACGCAAGCGGACCTGCCCCGGACCCGACCGCCCTTGCAGGAAACTCCGTACAGGCGCGCGAGGCGCACCGTGAATGCGCGTCGGAACCGCGGCGACCAGGCCCGCGCCGCCGCGCGCACAGCGCCTCCCTCGAGCCGGCCCGATGGCCCGCCTCGCCGGGAAAAACCTCGTGAAACGTTGAACGCCGCGGGCATTTCGGTCGATACTCCGGGGGCTTGCTGTTCCTTCGCGCAAGGAGGCGACCTCGTTCATGCCGGCTCGTACACAGGGGACCCATCCGACGGCCGCGCTCGCGGCGGCGCTGTGCCTGCTCGGGGCAGCGGCTCAGGCCGAAGCGCAGGAGCCCGCGAGACCCGAGGGCTTCGCGCTCGACAGGTTCCAGCCCGCGCCGGCCGGCGACCGGATGTTCGGTGTCCAGTCCGCCTACGCAGCAGGAGACGCGTCGCCCCACATCATGATCCTCGGCGACTACGCCCAGGACCCGCTCGTGTTGCGGAGGCTCCGAGGGAACGAGGATATCGGCGACGGCAAGGTCGTCGGCAGCCAGCTCCTGCTCCACCTGAGCGCCTCGCTCTCGCTCTGGGAGCGCCTCACGGTGAACGTCGATCTGCCGCTCGCGTTCCAGTCCGGCGACGGCGGGGTCGCCTCGGGGGCCGTGCTCCCGCAGCCGGCCACGAGTGCGCTCGGGGACCTCCGGCTCGGCGCGCGCGCGACCCTCTTCGGCGACTACTTCGATCCGTTCCAGATCGCCCTCGGCGGCTACGTGTGGCTGCCGACCGGCGACCCCGAGGCGTACTCCGGCGACGGCGACGTGCGCGGCAGCCCGCAGCTCATCCTCGGCGGCCACCTGGATCGCGCGGTGTGGTCGCTCGCCGCGGGGCCTGAGTTCCGGTCGACCAGGCAGTTCGCCAACGTCGAGCAGGGGATGATGGTGCACTGGGGCGCCGGCGTCGGCCTGCTGCTCGACGACGAGCGGCGGCTGCAGATCGGGCCGGAGATCACCGGCTCGATCACGATCTCCGACGTCCAGCCGCGCACGACCAACCTGGAGGCCCTGCTCGGCGGGCGCTACCGCTTCGCCAGCGACTTCGAGGCCGGGCTCGGCGTGGGCCCCGGCCTCACCGCCGGCGTCGGCACGCCCTCGTTCCGCGCGGTGGCCATGGTCGCCTACTCGCCCGAGGTGAAGCCGCCCGTGAAGGATCGGGACGGCGACGGCATCCCCGACGACGCCGACGCGTGCCCGGACGTCGCCGGCGTGGGGAGCACGGACCGCGCAAAGAACGGGTGTCCGCCGCCCAAGGACGCGGATCGCGACGGCATCCTCGACGCGGTCGACGCCTGCCCCGCCGTGGCCGGCGTCGCCTCGCCGGACCCGAAGAAGAACGGCTGCCCGCCGCCCGGGGACCGCGACAAGGACGGCATCACCGACGACGTCGACGCGTGCCCGGACCAGGCCGGCCCGAGCAACGAGGACCCGAAGCAGCACGGCTGCCCGCCGCCGCCCGATCGCGACAGCGACAAGATCCCCGATCCGTCGGACGCGTGCCCGGATCTGCCCGGCATCGCCACGACCGACCCCGCCACGAACGGCTGCCCGGGCGACACCGACGGCGACGGCATCCGCGACGATCAGGACGCCTGCCCGAACGAGAAGGGCAAGCCGAACGAGGATCCGAAGCAGCACGGGTGCCCGGCCTCGGTCCGGGTGACCGAGACCGAGATCGTCATCCTGCAGCAGGTGCAGTTCGACACCGGCAAGGCGACCATCCGGCCGGTCAGCCACGAGCTGCTCGAGGAGGTCGCCGGCGTGCTCAAGGACCATCCGGAGATCCTCAAGATCGAGGTCCAGGGCCACACGGACGACCGCGGAGCGCGCCAGTTCAACACGAAGCTGAGCCAGGCGCGCGCGGAGTCGGTGCTGATGGCGCTCGTCGAGCGCGGCATCGCGCCCGAGCGCATGCAGGCGAAGGGCTACGGCCCCGACGTCCCGATCGCGGACAACAAGACCGAGGCGGGGCGCCAGAAGAACCGGCGCGTCCAGTTCAACATCATCGAGAAGGCAAAGAAGCAGCCATAGGGCTGGAGGCGTCGATGGCAAAGCGATTGGCAATCACGGGGCTGACCGGCGCCGCGCTGCTCGGGGCGCTCTCGGGGACGGCGGGCGCGGATCCGGTGCGCCGGGTCCAGGTGGCGCAGCGCGGCGACTTCGTCCTCATCGGCAACACGCTCGCGCACGAGTGCGGGCCGTCCGCGGCCACGCCCCTGGTGGGCTCGGTCGCCGAGAACTGCGGCACGTCGGGGACGCTCGTGGACACGGCGCCCGACGTCTACTGGCGGGCCGACAGCCCGCTCGCGGGGCAGGCCGAGGCGAGCCCCACGGTAGCCCCCTCGGCGGCCCGAACCACCGCGGTCCTCAACCTCCCCACGGGCGCGCGGGTGACCCACGCCTATCTCTACTGGGCGGCGAGCCGCGCCGCGGGCTCGGCCGATCTCACCGTGACCCTGGATCGGCCCGGCACCTTCAGCAACAGCGTGACCGGCACGCTCTCCGGCGAGGTGTCCTCCAGCGACATCCACGCCCAGGCGGTGGCTGACGTCACCGAGATCGTGCGGACGCGCGGCGCGGGCGCCTACCGCCTGGGCGGCATCTCCAACGCGATCGCCCTCAACGACGTGAACAAGTCCTTCGTGTTCGCCGGCTGGTGGATGGTCGTGCTCTACGAGCTGACCACCGCGCCCGCCCGCAACCTCGCCATCTTCGACGGGCTCGACATGGTGTTCGACGGCGAGGCGGTGGAGTGGACGATCTCGGGGTTCGTCGTCCCCTCGGGCGCGGGCCTCGCGAAGCTCGGCGTCATCGGCTACGACGGCGACAGCACGACCGGCGACGGCATCGAGTGGAACGGGACCGGGCTCTTCGACGCGGTGAACCCGGTGAACGACTTCTTCAACAGCTCCCGGTCGTTCCTCGGCGCGCCGGCGTCGGCGGTGGGCGATCTGCCGCGGCTCACCGGCGGGCCGCTGAGCATGAGCGGCATCGACGTCGACGTGGTCCAGGTCCCGTCCAACTTGCTCAGGCCGGGCGACACGTCGGCGGAGGTCGGGGCGGTGGTCCTGGGCAACGACAGCTACCTGCTCGGCGGCCTCATCACGTCGGTGCCGACGCGCCTGCCGGATCTGACCAGGTCGACAAAGTCGGTCCTGGACCTCAACGGCGGCGGCGTCGCGCCGGGCGACACGCTCGAATACACGATCATCGTCGCGAACACCGGGGACGACAGCGCCGCGAACGTCGTGCTGAGCGATCCGCTGCCGACCGGGGTCACCTACGTGCCGGGCTCGCTCGAGATCACCGCGGGCCCGAACATGGGCGGCGTGACCGACGCGGCCGGCGACGACGAGGGCGAGTACATCGCCGGCACGAGGACGGTCCGCATCCGGCTCGGCAGCGACGCCAGTGCGGCCCAGGGCGGCTCGCTCGGCGTCGACGAGACCACGACGGTGCGGTTCCGCGTCACCATCGACCCGGGCACGAACGGCGAGATCGCGAACCAGGCGACCGTCGCGGCGCAGAGCCCGGCGGGCGGATCTTCGCAGAACTACCCGACGGACGGCAACGGCACGGACCAACCGGGCGCGCCGCCGACGTCGATCCTCGTCGACAGCGACAGCGACGGGCTGAGCGACGGCGACGAGATCGCCGCCGGCACGGACCCGAACGACGCCGACACCGACGACGACGGGATCAGCGACGGCGACGAGGAGCTCTGGGATCGCGACACCGACGGCGACGGGCTCGTCAACGCGCGGGACGTCGACAGCGACAACGACGGCCTGTTCGACGGGACCGAGGTGGGGCTGACGGACTGCGACGGCCCGGGGACGGACGCGCTCGCGAGGCACTGCGTGCCCGACGGCGACGCCGGGGCGACGACGACCGATCCGCTGGACGCCGACACCGACAACGGCGGCGCGCTCGACGGCTCCGAGGACGCGAACCTGAACGGCGTGCTCGACGAGGGCGAGACGGACCCCACGACGGGGCACGGCGCGGACGACAGGCAGGTCGCCGACACCGACGGCGACGGGCTCGGCGACGCCCTCGAGGGGCATATCGGCACCGATCCGAACGACGCCGACTCGGACGACGACGGCGCGCGCGATGGGCATGAGCCGAACCCGACGGATGATCACGACGGCGACGGGCTCGTCAACGCGCTCGACATCGACAGCGACAACGACGGCCTCTTCGACGGGACCGAGCTCGGCCTCGGCTGCGACGGTCCGGGCACCGACGCGGCGGCGGGCAACTGCACCCCCGACGGCGACGCGGGCGCCACAAAGACGTCGCCGCTCGACGCGGACACCGATCGCGGCGGCGTGACCGACGGCTCCGAGGACGCGAACCTGAACGGCGCGGTCGACGCGGGCGAGACCGCGCCTCAGGCCGGCCACGGGGACGACGATCGGCAGAACACCGACAGCGATGACGACGGGCTGAGCGACGATCTCGAGGAGACGCTGGGCACCGATCCGAGCGACGCCGACTCCGACGACGACGGGGTGCGCGACGGGCTCGAGCCGAACCCGGCGGACGACAACGACGGCGACGGGCTCATCAACGCGCTCGACGTCGACAGCGACAACGACGGCCTCTTCGACGGGACCGAGCTCGGCCTCGACTGCGACGGCGCCGGCACGGACGCGCCGTCGCGGCGTTGCACCCCGGACGCGGACGCCGGCGCCACGAAGACGTCGCCGCTCGACGCGGACACGGACGACGGCGGCGTGAGCGATGGCTCCGAGGACGCGAACCTGAACGGGGTCGCGGACAACGGCGAGAGCAACCCGACCCGCGGGCACGGCGACGACGACAGCGAAAACGACGACAGCGACGACGACGGGCTGAGCGACGATCTCGAGGAGACGCTGGGCACGGATCCTGGCGACGCGGACTCGGACGACGACGGCGTGCAGGACGGGCAGGAGCCGAACCCATCGGACGACACGGACGGCGACCGGCTGATCAACGTGCGCGACGTGGACAGCGACGACGACGGGCTCTTCGACGGCACGGAGCTCGGCCTCGCCTGCGACGGCCTCGGCACCGACGCGGAGGCTGGGCACTGCACGGCGGACGCCGACGGCGGGGCGACGAGGACGTCGGCGGTGCGCCGTGACAGCGATCGGGGTGGCGCGAGCGACGGCTCCGAGGACGCGAACCTGAACGGCGCGATCGAGGCCGGCGAGACCGACCCGACCGCGGGCCACGGCGACGACGACGACCAGAACGTCGACAGCGACGGCGATGGGCTGGGCGACGACCTCGAGGCGTACCTCGGATCGGACCCGGGAGATCGCGACAGCGACGACGACGGTCTGTTCGACGGCGACGAGCCGAACCCCAGCGACGACGGCGACGGCGACGGGCAGCCGGGCGTCCTGGATGCGGACAGCGACGGCGATGGGCTCTTCGACGGCACCGAGGCGGGGAAGGACTGCGCGGACGAAGACACCGCCAGCGACGCCGGGACGTGCACGCCGGACGCCGATGGCGGGGCCTCGACGACGAGCGTCGTGGACCCCGACACCGATCGGGGCGGCGCGAGCGACGGCGAGGAGGACCAGAACCACAACGGCATGGTCGACGAGGGGAGCGACGAGACCGATCCGAACGACGCTGGGGATGACCGCGGCGACCGTGACGGCGACGGCCTCTCGAACGCCGAGGAGACGGCGCTCGGCACCGATCCGGACGACGCGGACAGCGACGACGACGGGGTGATCGACGGTGAGGAGCGCGAGCCCGGCGCCGACACGGACGACGACGGGAAGATCAACGCGCTCGATCCCGACAGCGACGGGGACGGGCTCTTTGATGGGACCGAGCTGGGCAAGGACTGCTCGCACGAGGACACCGAGGCCGACGCGGCGACCTGCGTGCCCGACGGCGACAACGGGGACACGACGACGGATCCGACGAAGGCCGACACCGACGGCGGCGGCGCCACCGACGGCGAGGAGGACGAGGATCACGACGGCGTGGTCGACGCGGGCGAGCGCGATCCGAACGATCCTGCGGACGATCGGCCCATGACGTGCGAGCAGGACAGCGATTGCGACGCCGGCATGGTGTGCGACGGGGCGACGAAGCAGTGCGTCCCGGGTTGCCGCAACGAGGACGACAGCATCGGTCCGTGCCCCACGGCGCCGCCCGGCGACGGGATCGTGGTGCAGGGCGGCGGCTGCGCCTGCACGGCGGGCGCGGACGAGCACGGCAGCCCCTCGGTGCCGTGGGCCTTGCTCGCGGTCGGCACCTGCGCCGCGGCGCTGCACCGGCGCCGTCGGCGCGGATGAGCCCCTCCACGACGGCGCCCCCGCCCGGAGCAGGTGGAGCGGATCCGACCCAGCGGGTCCGACCCAGGTTGCGGCGGCCAGCGGCCAGCCGGCCTGACGCGGGCGGCCAGCAGCTGGCCTGACCCAGGTCGCCTACCCGGCTCAGGTTGCGGCCGCCGACCCGACCGGGGTTGCGGCTGCCCGCCTCGACCCAGGTTGCGGCTGCCCGCCCCGACCCAGGTTGCGGCTGCCCGCCCCGACCCAGGTTGCGGCTGCCCGCCCCGACCCAGGTTGCGGCTGCCCGCCCCGCCCCGACCCAGGTTGCGGCTGCCCGCCCCGACCCAGGTTGCGGCTGCCCGCCCCGCCCCGACCCAGGTTGCGGCTGCCCGCCCCGCCCCGACCCAGGTTGCGGCTGCCCGCCCCGCCCCGACCCAGGTTGCGGCTGCCCGCCCCGACCCAGGTTGCGGCCGCCCCGACCCGCCCCCCCCACCCCGCGGACCCGACCCACGTTGCGCCGGATCCGCGGGCTGCCGACGGGGCCAGCAGGTCCGCCGATCGCCACCCCTCCGCCCGGGTCGCACGCGCCGCGGGTTGCCATCTGCCGTCCGTGGCTTAACGATATTTCCTCACGGGAGAGTCCATCTTGCTCCGACCTTCTGATTCCGTCGTCCGCGCCATCACGATCGATGGCGCTTTTCGCGTCATCACGGCGCTGACCACCGACACCGTGCGCGGAGCCATCGCGGTGCAATCGGCCACCGGCTCGACCGCGCAGCGGCTGGGGGAGCTGATCACCGGCGCCATCCTCGTGCGCGAGGCGATGGCGCCGAACCTGCGCGTCCAGGCGATCGTCAAGGGCGCGACCGGCCACGGGACCCTCGTGGCCGACTCGCACCCGGACGGCACGAGCCGCGGCCTGGTCAACCTGGGCAAGGGCGCCGCCGAGAAGAGCGCGGTGGAGATCGGCGAAGGATCGCTGCTGCAGGTCATGCGCACGCTGCCGAACGGCATGCTCCACCAAGGCGTCGTCGAGGTCCCGGCCGAGGGCGGCATCTCCGGCGGCTTGATGACGTACATGCAGGAGTCGGAGCAGGTCGTCTCGATGATCGCGGTGGCCACGCTGATCGGCGAGGACGGCGTCGGCGCCTCCGGCGGATATCTGGTGCAGCTGCTCCCGGAGGTCGAGCGCGGCCCGCTCATGGTGATGACCGAGCGGCTCAAGGATTTCGAGCGCCTCGACGACGTGCTCGCGCATGAGGGCGCCTCGGCGGACGTGCTGCTCGAGGAGCTGCTCTACGGCATGCCGTTCTCGCGGCTCGACGACTCACCGCTCAGCTTCAGCTGTCGCTGCAGCGAGCTCCGGGTCATGACGACGCTGGCGAGCCTGCCGCGGACCGACATCGAGGAGATGGTCGAGGACGGGAAGGTCCTCGACATCCGCTGCGACTACTGCGGCAAGGACTACCAGGTGTCGCCGTCGCAGCTCCGCTCGCTGCTGACGACGAGCTGATCGCCGCCCATGGCGCGCGTCCGGCGCGCCGGGCCGCGCGAGGTCACGCTGGCTGGTCGGGCGAGAGGCCGCGGTGCACGAAGGCGATGACCCGCTCGATCTCGGCCTCGTCGTCCCACGCCGCGTCGGGCGCGATGAACACGCGGTGGAGGATGTACCCCGCGAACGTCGAGGCGATGCAGCGGAGGACGAGGGCCGGCGGCCAGCCGACGATCTGCCCCTCGCGCTGGAAGTGCTCGATCTGGGCGATCCCCTTCGCGAGGAACGGCGCGTACACCCGGCTGGCGATGCCGATCCGCAGCTCGGCGTCGAACGGCAGCTCCTGCGCGAGGATGCGCACGAGCTGCGGGTGCGCGCGCACGAACGCGGTGCGCTCGGCGAGGAGCGCCCGCAGGAAAGCCTCGAAGGTCGGGTACGTCGCGTTGAAGAGCGGGTCCATCGAGCGCGCCAGCGCGGGCCCCACGAGCTGCTCCATGGCGGGACCGATCACCCCGAGGAGGAGATCCCTCTTGGTGGGGAAGTACTTGAAGATCGTCGCCTCTGCGACCCCTGCGCGCCGGGCGATGTCCCTGGTCGCGGTCCCGCGGAAGCCATGCTCTGCGAAGGCAGCCACCGCGGCCTCGACGATCTTTCTTTGCGCCTCGGTCAAGGTGTCGTTCGAGCGCGGTCGTCGGCTCATCGGCGTTCCCTCGGCTCATCTCTAGTACCGCCCGGCCGCGATCCCGACGGATTTCGGCCGCCGCCGCGGGACGGACCGCGAGCGGCGCCCGCCGTCGCGCGCGAGGCGCTGCGCGCTCCAGCGGCGCGCGCCTCGTCGCGTCCCCCTGGCGCCCGGCGCGCCGCGAGCGGCCGGCGATCTAGGCGGCTTCGGCCCTGCGCGTGAAGAGCCGGCCGAGGGCCTGCGGGAGCGCGCCCTCGTCGAGCGGGTCGCTGCGCACGCCGACGTAGCCGTCCGGCCTGACGAGGACGGCGGCCGAGGACGCGACGCCGTACGCCGCGTGGGCGTGCCCGTCGGGATCTGCGAAGCCTCCGCCCTCGAGCGCGCCGATGACGAGGACCTTGAGGTCTGGCCTGCCGAGCTGCGCTGCAAGCTTTCGGGCGTGCTCGCGCGCCCCTCCGTCCGCCTGCGGGCCGGTGAAGAACAGCAGCGTGAACTCGGCGTCGCGCATCAGGTCGAAGAGGTGGACGTGCTCTCCCGCCGCGCTGCGGACCACGGCGTCCGGCGCGCGATCCCCCGCGCGGGGCCCGTGCTCCGGCGGGTTCCCGATCTGCACCGAGAGCGGGCTCTTCCGGTAACGGATCTTGAGCTGCGAGAGGAATCCCAGGATCCGGCGCTGCACGGCGGAGATGCCGAGGGCGCGGGACGCGAGGCGCGGCGCGATCGCGCGCAGGGTCCGGCCCACCGGCCCGTGTCCGGCCATGAGGCCGAAGAGTCGGTCAGTGAAGTCGATCAGCTTGCGCGCCACGGGGAGCCGCTCCACCTCGTAGGTGTCCAGCAGCCACGCGGGCATCCGGCCCTGCTCGACGGCCGCGAGCTTCCACGCCAGGTTGTAGGCGTCCTGGATTCCGGTGTTCATGCCCTGCCCGCCGGCTGGGCTGTGGATATGCGCCGCGTCGCCGGCGAGGAACACGCGTCCTTTGCGCAGCCGCGCGGCCACGCGGTGGTGGAGCCGGTAGCGCGAGAGGACGATCGACTGCTGGACCTTGAAGGGTACCGGGATCATCTCGCGCATGGCGGCCTCGAACTCCTCGAGCGAGACCTGCGCGCCGTGCATCGGCGGAGGTTCGGGCCGGATGAGGATGACCCGGAACCGGTGGCTGCCAGGCACGGGAAACGCTGCGGCGACGCCCCGACGCGAGGGGCTGATGTAGATGTCGCCGTCGGGCAGCGGCCACTCGACGATGAGGTCGCCGAGCATGCAGTGATCGTCGTAGGTATCGCCCTCGAAGGCGATGTCGGCGCCCTTGCGGACAGCGCTGTGCGCGCCGTCGCAGCCGAGCAGCCATCTGGCGCGCACCTCTTCGCTGCTCCCGTCGGCTCGGCGGAGCGAGCACGCGACGCCGGCGCTGTCCTGCGTGTAGGAGGCGAGCTCGATGCCGCGCTCGAGCGTCACGCCCAGCCCGGAGAGTCGGGAAGCCAGGACGCGCTCGGTATCGAACTGCTGGAGGATGAAGATGCCCGGGATCGGCGTGGACAGCTCCGGGAAGTCGAAGATCGGCAGCCGGGCGCGCTGCCCGTCGGAGAGGAGGACGTTGATGCCGCCCACGCGCACGGCGCGCTCCATGGCGAGATCGACGATCCCCATCCTGCGGAAGAGCTCCATCGTCCGTGTCTGAACTGCGAGCGCTCGCGAGTGATCCGAGGGCGGCTCCGGTGCTCTGTCCACGATCCGCACCGTGAGCCCCCGCCGGGCGAGCTCCCCGGCCATCGTCAACCCGGTCGGCCCTCCGCCGACCACCAGCGCGTCCAGTGCTCCCGCCATAACCCGCCTCCGATTTGGTGAGTGAGTACTCACTCACTAAGGCAGGGCGAGCGGGTTGGCAAGGCGACCGTCGCTGATGTCGACCGCAAGGCGCCGACCACAACGTAGGTTGAGGTGGCAGCGGCCCGACCCAGGTTGAGGCAGCCGAGCAGCCGACCGACCCAGGTTGCGCTCTGCCGACCGACCCAGGTTGCGCTCTGCCGGCCGACCCAGGTTGCGCTCTGCCGACCGACCCAGGTTGCGCTCGTCCGAGCTCGTCCACCCTGCTGCCGACCGACCCAGGTTGCGCTCTGCCCGACCGACCCAGGTTGCGCTCTGCCGACCGACCCAGGTTGCGCTCGTCCGAGCTCGTCCACCCTGCTGCCGACCGACCCAGGTTGCGCTCTGCCGGCCGACCCAGGTTGCGCTCTGCCGACCGACCCAGGTTGCGCTCTGCCCGACCGACCCAGGTTGCGCTCGTCCGAGCTCGTCCACCCTGCTGCCGACCGACCCAGGTTGCGCTCTGCCCGACCGACCCAGGTTGCGCTCTGCCGGCGCTCTACCGACCGACCCAGGTTGCGCTCGCCCCCCAGCAATCCCGTCAAGGGCGGATCCACCGCCCCGCAAGCTCTCTCTCCTCTCCCCTAGCCCCTCTCCCCCCACCCCTCCCCGCGTGCTTGCTCCGCGGGATCCATGCGATGGTCGCCGCATGGCAGAGGTCCACGTCAACGTCTACATCCACGCCCCGATCGAGCGCGTCTTCGACGCGGTGGCCGATCACGAAAGCTTCCTTCGCTCCGGGGACGGCACCCGCACGACGCTCATCCGGCCGGGGCTCACCGAGCGCAACGGCCTCGGCGCCCTCCGCGAGGTGCGCGTCGGGAAGCGGATCCGCTACGTCGAGGAGATCACGGCCTTCGAGCGCCCCGCCTCGTTCGACTACCACATCCTCGAGAGCAGCCAGCCGCTCCGGCACCACGGCTCGCGTCTCCGCTTCACCTCGCGCGGCGACGGCACCGAGGTCGACTGGACATCGCGCTTCGAGGTCCCGCTGCCACTCGTCGGCGACCTCCTCGGCTCGCTCGCCAGGCGCTTGTTCACCGCGGCGTTCACCGAGCTGCTCCTCGCCGAAAAGGCGCGCCTCGAGGCCTCGCAGCCCAAGCCCGCCGCATGACGCGCCCGCGGCCCCTCCGGCAAGCCGGGGAGCTCCGGACCTAGAGGCCCGCCGCCTTGCACGCCTCGGCGTACTGGGCCGTGCGGATCTGCTCCTGGGTCCAGAACGCGTCCGCGAGCACCCAGTCCTTCAGGTTCTCCTTGGTGACCGCCAGCGGGACCAAGCAGCACCGACGGGACGTCCTTCGTCCCGTTGCTGACCGTCTTGCCGCCGGTGATGTCCGTGGGCACGGGCTTGCCCGTGGCGAGGTGGTACGCGATCACCGCCGCGGCCTCCGCCTGCGGCTTGATGGCCTTGTACACCGTCATGTACTGCTCGCCGAGGAGGATCCGCTGGACGGCGGCGAGCTCGGCGTCCTGGCCCGTCACGGGCGGCAGCGGCTTGATGCCGGCCGCCTTCATCGCGGCGATCGCCCCGCCGGCGGTCCCGTCGTTGGCCGCGTACACGCCGTCCACCTGGTTGTTCAGCGCGGTGAGGGCCTGGGTCATCTGGTCCTGCGCCTTGTCTGGGCTCCAGTCCGGCGTGTCGTACTCCTTGACCACCCGGACCTTGCCGTCGAGCGCGCCGTGCGCCCCCTTCTTGAAGGTCAGCCCGTTGTCGTCGGTCGCCGCGCCGTTGATCATCACCACGCGGGCCGTCGGCTTGTTGTCGAGCGCCTTCAGCAGCGACTCGCCCTGGAGCCTGCCCACCGCCTCGTTGTCGAACGACACATAGGAATCGATCGCGTCCGTGCCCGGGACGAGGCGGTCGTAGGCGATGACAGGCACCTTCTGGGCCTTGGCCTTGTTCGCGATGACGGCCGCCGACGCGCTGTCGACCGCGTCGAGGACGAGCACGCTCGCGCCGTTCGTCAGCGCCGCTTCGGCCTGCGCCTGCTGCTGCGAGGCGTCCTTTAGCCTTCATGAACTTTTCCCATGTACACAAACTGCGGCAGGGCCGACGTATACCCTCACTGGAGAGTGCCGTCCATGGCCGCTGGCCCCCGGGGAGGGGCCGCGCTCGGCGAGGCCGAACCGGGTCTCGCCGAGCGCGTCGAGCGGGCGCCTCTGAGCGGGAAGTCTCCGAGCGGCCGCGCTACCGTGCGACGGCCCTCCGGGAGCGAGCTCCTCGGGGCAAGAAAGCGTGGATGACCCAATGCGAGAACCGAACTATCGACCTCACCATCTCCGGACCGTATCGCGCCTCGTCGAGCGGCTGAGCGCGGACCCGTGCTCCGTGGCCGTCATCGTCGGGGGCTCCCAGGCGAAGGGGCTGGCGAAGGAGACGTCCGACATCGATTTCTTCTGGGTGGTCACCGAGGAGGAGCAGAGGCGGCGTCACGCGACCGGCGAGCTCGTCTACGTCGCCTCGGACGAGGGCCTCGTGGACTATCCGGGCGGGTACGTCGACGGCAAGATCGTCAGCCTCGACCTGCTCCAGAAGACCCGCGAGCGCGGCAGCGAGCCGGCGCGCTCGGCGTTCCTGGGCGCGACGGTCGCCTGGTCGCGGCTCCCGGAGATCGACGGCCTGGTGCGCGCGATCTCGGCCTATCCCGAGCACGAGCGCGCGCACAAGATGCTTGGCTTCATCGCCCAGCTGGAGGCGATGCGGTATTATCTCGAGTCGGCGGAGCAGCACGACAACCGCTATCTCCTGACCTGGGCCGCGGCGCGCGCGGTGCTCTTCGGCTACCGGCTGATCCTGGCGCACAACCGCATCCTGTATCCATACCACAAGTGGGTGAGGGCCTTCGTGGCGGACGCGCCCGACAAGCCGGCGGATCTCCTGCGCCTCGCCGACGAGCTCATCGGCGCGCCGGGCAAGCGCACGGGCGAGGCTTTCTGCGGCGCGGTGCTCTCGTTTCGTGACTGGGAGAGACCCGCCCAGTGGCAGACGCGGTTCATGGAAGACTCCGAGCTCAACTGGCTCCATGCGCCGCCTCCGCTGGAGGACGCGTGAGGCAGCCCCGCGGGCCGGGCCACAGGCGGCGAGGACGCGAGGGCTCCCCCGGCATCGGCCCGTGTTGTTCGCCTACCTGTGCGCATATCTGTGCACAGAAAAACTCCGAAAACTCCAAAAACGCCGAAAACGCCAAAGCCGGCTACGACATCAGCAGAAATGTACCGGGGTAGCCCTGTCCCTGCGCCCAAACTTCTTGCTGGAGACCAGGGGATCTGGTTAAACTCCCGAGCTCAACTTCCTTCCGTTCGACCTTCGGACATGGTTGGGCGCTCGCAGGAGTACTCAAGATGCGACCGACGGCAAGGTGTGCGTCGCTGCTCGGCCCGAAGGCGTCCGAAGCAGCTTGTAGCCGAGGTTTTCCGATGAAGATGTCAACGAGGGCAGGAGCGCCGCTCCTGCCGGGCAGTTGCAGCCATCGAGTCGGAGAATCGCGCTCCTGGTTGAGGGACTCGAGGGCTCTCTCCGCCGCCTCCCTCCTGATGCTCGCGGCGTGCGCCGAAGGCTCCAGCCTGGGCGGCGACGGCGGAGGGGGCGGGGGCAGCCCGACCTCGACCTCGATCGGCGTGACCAGCTCGAGCAGCGTGGGCGCCTCGGTGTCGACCTCGGGCAGCACGACCAGCTCCGCGACGAGCGGCACGTCCGGCTCCGGCGGCGGTGTCGCGAGCACGACGGTGAGCAGCTCGGCAGGCGGGGACGGCGGAGCCGGCGGCATCGGCGGGGCCGGCGGCGCGGGCGGCGAGGGCGGCGAGGGCGTGACGAGCACCACCGCGAGCAGCTCGGTCAGCACCACCGCGAGCAGCACCACCAGCGCCACCGCGAGCAGCTCGGTCAGCACCACCGCGAGCAGCACCACCAGCGCCACGACGGGCGTCGGCGGCGGCAGCGCCACGAGCTCCACCACCGCGAGCTCCACCACCGGCGGGGCGACCACGCCGGCGCTCGAGCTGCAGTACGCGGCGAGGGAGACCGGCGCCGAGGCCCAGCAGCTGTCGTTCAAGGTCCGGATCAGGAACACGGGCGCTGAGCGCATCGCGCTCAGCGATCTGACGATTCGCTACTGGTTCACGGCCGACGTCGAGATGGTGGATCTCAAAAGCGAATGCGACTTCTCCGGGGTCACCGGCGGGTGCGCCAACGTCACGAGGGCGTTCCGCGCGGCGTCGGGCACGGACGCGGATCACTACCTGGAGCTCGGCTTCAGCGCCGCCGCAGGCAACATCGATGCGGGCGCCACGTCCGGAGAGTCGCAGATCCGCATCTACAACAGAGAGGTCTACGACCGCATGACGCAGACCGACGACTACTCCTTCGAGGCGACGACGGCCTGGACACCCTCGATGCAGATCACCGTCTACCACGACGGCGAGCTCGCCTGGGGCGTAGAGCCCTAGTCAGCACGACACCTCCTCCCCGACGGCCGGCCCGGGCGAAACACCTCGCGAGCGCGCTCCTCTCGCCCGGCGCGCCGGACACGGATCTCCTGGCAGATCCCTCGCCGCCCGGACCACGACGGCCGTATTTCCAGACCATGTCCGTCTCGGGGACACCCCTGCACGCCCGTCGTTGCGCTGTGGCAGCCTGACACGCCGCGCGAGCACGCCACACCCAGCAACGCGCCCTCGCCTCTCCGGCGTTGCCGCGATGTAACCAAATTTCCAGGCAATTACGTCCTGCCGTGGGCCCCGAGGGTTTCTGCTCCGTCTGGAGACGGACAGCGCTGGCGGCATCATCCTTGAATAAGCAGCGTCCGGACTCTCAAATCTATGGACGCTACCGCGCTCGCCCCCCATCCGCCCCCGTCATCCCACATCCGGCCGTCGCAGGCCCCGAGCTCGCAAGATCCGCCGCGGAGCGGGCCGCGGCTCGGCCTCGGCCGGTTCGAGACGCTGAAGCGGCGCGCCGCAGGCACGCCGGGCCTCGTCAGCTTCGCGGGCGGGCTGCCGGCGCCGGGGGAGTTCCCGCGCACCAAGCTCGCGGCGTCGTTCGTCCGCGCGCTCCAGACCCCCAGCTGCCCGGCGCTCCAGTACGGCTGGCCCGAGGGCGACGAGGACCTCCGCTCCTGGATCGCCGGGCAGCTGCGGCGGCGCGGCGCCAGCGTCGCCGCCGACGACGTCATCGTGACGAGCGGCGCGCAGCAGGCCGTGTCGCTCGCCGCGCAGATGCTCCGCGGGCCGGGCGCCAGGATCGGCGTCGACCCCGAGAGCTACCCCGGGGCGCTCGAGCTGTTCCAGGCGCTCGGCGCGACGGTCGTCGACGACGGGCGCCACGTCGACGCCCACTACCTCATGCCCGCCGTCTCGAACCCGCGCGGCCGCAGGATGTCGCCCCGCGAGCGGGCCAAGGTCCTGTCGACCCTCCGGCCCGTCATCGAGGACGACGCCTACGCGGATCTCTGCTTCGACGGCCCCGCCCCGCGGCCGCTCCTGGCCGAGGCGCCCGATCGCGTGTTCCACGTCGGGACGTTCTCGAAGACGCTGTGCCCGGGGCTCCGCGTCGGCTGGCTCGTGCCCCCGCGCGCGCTCCGTGCCGACGTGCTCAAGCTCAAGCAAGCCGCCGATCTGCAGGCGGCCAGCTTGCCGCAGGCGATCCTGGAAGACTACCTCCGCAACGAGGACTTCGATCAGCGGCTCGTGCGCCTGCGCGAGTTCTACGCCCGCCGCGCCGCCCGCATGGAGCAAGCGCTCCGCCGGTACCTGCCCGGCTGGAGGTTCGAGCCGCCGGCGGGCGGCTTCGCGATCTGGGTCGAGCCCGACGCCGAGCCGAACGAGGCCTTCTTCCTGGCCGCCGCCATCGAGCACGGCGTCGCCTTCGATCCGGGGTCGCTGTTCCGCGCGAACGGCGCCGTGACCCCGTTCGCCCTCCGGCTGTGCTTCTCGTCCGTCGAGCGCGACGAGGACCTCGACGAGGGGATCCGCCGCCTCGCGCGGTGCTGGGCCGAGGTCGCGTAGCGCCGCACGCGCCCGCGATCGCGGCCAGCGCCGCGCATCGCCCTCGTCCTCCCCTTCCCGGGCTTTTCCGGCGTCTCCCCCGCGGCGGGCGATTTCCCGCCTCGCGGCGCGGCGCGTCCGGCGTCGACAGACCGATCTTCGGCCCCAGAGATCGCGTCGAGGACATGATCACCTGGACCCGCCGCGCGACGCTCCGCGGGCGCCTCGAGCGCCTCGCCCTCCTGGCCCTCACGCTGGCGGCCCTGCTCGCGTCCGCGCCCCCCGCGCGCGCACGCGAGATGTTCTTCGATTACGGAGATCACTCGAGCGCCGAGGAGGCGCTCGAGTTCTCCGGGCTCCACCTTTCTCGCATCGTCTATTCGGAGCTTGGATGTCCGAGCCGCCCGGTATGGCTGACGCTCGACGCCACGCAGGGAGAGACGCTGCGCGTGCAGCTCGGCGTGCCGGAGATGGACGCGCTCCGCCGCGAGCGCCCCTCCCTCGCGCTGCTCGGCCCCGGCCTGCCCCGGGCCGCGGCGCTGCCCTTCGCGGCGCCCGCGGGGCTCGGCGCGCGGCTCTTCTCGACCGGGAGCGCCCGCGCGCCGGAGGTGGTCCGCGAGCCCGTCACCGGCGCCCGCTCCTGGCTCCTGCTCGAGCTGCGGACGGAGGTGCCGGAGACCGGGAGCTACCACCTGGTCGCGTGGAGCCCGGAGGCGCGCCGCGTGCGGCTCTGGATCGCGCTCGGCGACGCGCCGAGCGAGGAGCTCAGCAACGTGGACGACCCCGAGGAGCGCGCGGTGGCGTTCCACCAGCCCTCGACGGCGCCCGATCTCGGCGCGACCTGCGCGCCCGGTCGCCCCGCGCGGCCCGGGGACGGCGCCTCGGCGGCGGCCTGCGCGCACGCGGCCGGCCCTGCGCGCGGCGCCCTGCCCGGCCTCGCGGCGGCGCTCGCCGTGGCCGCGGCGTGGCGCGCGCGCCGCCGCGAGCGCGCGGGGCGCCGCGGCGGGCCGGAGCCGTGACCGGCGCCGCGGCCGGCGTCGCCGCGGCGCCGCTCACTGCTCCAGCGCGCCGCCCGGCTTGTGCGGGACGGGCGGACGGCGCTCGAGCAGCTCCCGCGCCGCGGCGCGGACGACCGCGGGCACGTCCGCCGCCGCCGCGAGCTGCAGGAGCTCGGGCCGCAGGAGGAGGCGCACCATGGGCACCGCGATCTCCGGCGGCGCGCCCGGGTTCTGCACGATCGCCATGCGCACCCGCGCGCGCTGGGGCCACTCGGGGTGCCGCGCGATCTCCGTCATGACCTCCGGGCTCGCCGGGCGCCGCGCCGCGAGCCGGACGACGTCATCCTCGGTCAGGCGCGGGTTCGCGAGCAGGTTGCGGATGACGAGCGGGTGCGGATCCCGCAGCAGGGCGTCGAAGGCGGCGCGCGTCGGCCGCCGCGCGAGCGCGCGCCGCTCGCCGAGCGTGAGCGCGCGGCCCGCGCCCGAGGTGGCCACCTGGCGCTCGTCGGGCGCCGGCGAGGCCGGCTGCGCCTCGCGCCGCCCCGCCTTGCGGCGCAAGAGCCGCGAGAGCGACAGGAGGGCGAGGGAGGCGGCGAGCTCCCGGAGCTGCGCGACGCGCGCGGAGAGCGCCGGATCCGCGAGGACCGGCACGACGGCGCCGAGCACGTCGCGCGCGGCGGGGTCGGCCTGCTCGGCGTCGCGGCACAGGTCGTCGAGCGCGCGGGCGACGGCGGCGGGCTCGGCGCGCAGCATCTCGCTCCGCAGGAACGCGACCCGCAGCCGGAGCTCTTTCACGGAAGAGACGGCCCGCCTCCATCGCTCCGCCAGCGGATCCACGCGCTCATGTTACTCCCCGCCGGCCCGGTGTGCAGCGCGTGCCCAGCATCTCGCGATGCGCGATGCGCGATGCGCACTACGCGAGGCGCGGTTATCCTGCGCCGCGCCCGAGGGGGCGGCGGAGGCCGTGCCCCGCTCGTTCACTGGGGCCGGCGGAGGCCGTGCCCCGCCTTGAAAGGGAGGAGTCGCATGTCCGAGAAGGTTTCGTTCCCCGTGAAGGATGGGTCCTCGGCGACCGGCGAGATCGTCTGGCCGAAGCAGGGCGGCAAGGCGCCCGCCGTCGTGCTGATCCAGGAGTGGTGGGGCCTGAACGACCACGTCCGCTCGCTGCTCGATCGGCTCGCCGCCGCCGGGTTCGTCGCCCTCGCGCCCGACCTCTACCACGGCAAGGTCACCAAGGACGCCGCCGAGGCCAACCGGCTCATGACCGAGCTCGACAAGCCGCGCGCCCTCGAGGAGATCGCCGGCGCGGTCCGCTTCCTGTCGGCGCACGAGCGGTCGAACGGCAAGGTCGGCGTCATCGGGTTCTGCATGGGCGGCGCGCTCAGCTTCGCCGCCGCGGCGACGATCCCGGAGCTCGCGGCCGTGGTGCCCTTCTACGGCGTCCCGAGCCCCGCGCCCGACTACACGCGCGTCAAGGCGCCGATCCTCGCCCACTTCGCCGCGCGCGACGGGTGGGCGACGCCCGCCGCCGCCGAGGCGATCCGGAGAGAGCTCACCGCCCGCGGCCAGTCCATGGAGCTCCACGTCTACGACGCCGACCACGCGTTCGCGAACGACACGCGCCCCGAGGTCTACAACGCCGATGCGGCCAAGATCGCGTGGGAGCGGAGCATCGAGTTCCTGAAGCAGCACCTCGGCTGAGCGCTGCGCCCCGGCGCCGCCCCGGAGGCGGCTCGCCGCGCTCCGCGCCCCGCGCTGGTCAGACACGGACCGCCGAGCCGCCGCATTGCGACCGGGTCGGCCTTCTTTGCCGTCGCGCAACGAACCCTGATATAGACGCCTACATGGCCCTCCCCCCGGTGCTCCCGGGTTCGACCCACCAAGCGGAGTCGCCGATCGACCGAGCGCTCTCGCTCGCGCTCGCAGGAGAGCGCGACGCCGCGCTCCGTTGGGCCGCGGCGCTGGTCCGGCACGACCCGACCATGCCGTCCGCGCTCTGCCTCTGCGGCCGCCTCCTCGGCGAGCTGAACCGGCACGAGGCCGCGCGCGAGGCGTGCGCCACCGCGGTCGTCCGCGCGATCGATCTGGAGAACCTGCCGCTCGCCGTGGCCGCCGCGCGCGAGAGCGAGCGCTTCGGCGGCGATCCCGGCCCGGGCCTCGACCTCATCGCCGAGGCCTTTTGCCGGGACTCGCCGCGGCTCGGCGAGGGCGCGCCGCCGCCGCCGCCCCTGCCGACCGCCGAGGCGTTCCAGCCGCTCGCGTCCGTGCTCACCGGCGCGCTCCTGCTCAACAAGGCGACGGAGATCATCCACGACGCCACCCGCAGGCTCGCCGCCCAGACCGACCACCCCGGGATCGCGCCCCAGCCGGTCTTCTCGTCCGTCGGGCGCGACGCGCTCCGCGCCCTGTGCGCCGCGTTCACGCCCATCTGGGTGGCGGCGGGGACGACCGTCATCGAGCAGGGCGCCGCGCGCAGCGAGGCCTACTTCGTCGCGCGCGGCGAGCTCGAGGCCCGGCGCCGGCGCGGCAGCGAGGCGATCGTCCTCGCGCGGCTCACGAACGGCGCCATGTTCGGCGAGATGGCGCTGCTCTCGCGGGCGCCGCGCACCGGCAGCGTCGTCGCCACGCGGCCGTCCATCGTGCTCGAGGTGAAGCGCGACGCGATCGACGAGATCGCCCAGCGCGAGCCCGAGGTCGGCCTGGAGCTCGCCGCCTACTGCCGCGACCGCATGGTGGAGAACCTCGTCCGGATGAGCGACGTGCTCCGCGTCGTCCCCGACGCCGACCGCCCCGCGTTCGTGAAGCGGTTCCGCACCCGCACATTCGAGAAGAACGAGCGGCTCCTCGTGCAGGACGAGCGGCCCCCCGGCCTGTTCCTCATCGCCTCCGGCGAGGTCGCCGTGGTCCGGCGCGACACCGCCGACGACGCGCACCTCGAGCCGCTCGTGCTCACCACGCTCGGCCCGGGCGACGTCGCCGGCGAGATCGCGATGGTCCTCCGCCGCGCGGCGAACGCCGACGTGATCGCCGTCCACCCCACCGTGGCGCTGTACCTGCCGGCCACCGAGTTCATGGGTCTGGTCGAGGATCACCCGGCCGTGCTGGCGCAACTCTACAAGCTCGCCGTCCAGCGCGACGAGGAGACCACGAGCATCATGGCCGAGGAGGTCTCCGTGGCCGAGGACTTCGTGCTGATCTAGGGCGCCGAACCGCTCGAGAGACGAAGAAATGCGCCATGGTTGGGCAGAGTTTTTGTTGTTGTTCCCTCTCTGCCTCTGTGGTTCAAACTCTCTGTTGCGCGGCGTTTCAACCTGTTCGGTGGTCTAGCAGCGTCCTGCGAGCCCGAGGTACGGGCGTCGATTGACGCTCCGCGCCATGGCCCGTAGACTTCCGGTCTATCCGTTGTTCTTGTTGATCAGCACTGAACAATTACCAGCGTAGGGTAGGCCACGCGCGCACGACAGGTCCTGCGACAATGACGACGAAGGCGTTCGGGCTGGAGGGACAGGTGCTGGTCGGCCGGTATCGGCTGATCCGCCCGCTCAGCTCGGGCAGCATGGGCACCGTCTGGCGCGCGGACGATCTCACGCTGGGCTCGCCGGTCGCGATCAAGATGCTCGGCCCGCTGTACGCGAAGGACGAGACGGTGCGCGCGCGCTTCTACCAGGAGGCGCAGGCGGCGGCGGCGCTCCGCAGCCCGCACGTCGTGCAGATCCTCGATCACGGCGTCGACAACGACGTCCCGTTCATCGCGATGGAGCTGCTCGAGGGCGAGGACCTCGCGCACCGGCTCCAGCGCGTCGGCCCGCTCTCGCCGGCCGAGACGGCGCGCATCTTCGCCGACGTCGCGCGCGCGGTCCGCAAGGCCCACGACGCCGGCATCGTCCATCGCGACCTCAAGCCCGACAACATCTTCCTCGCCCGCGACGACGACCGCGAGGTGGCCAAGGTCCTCGATTTCGGCGTCGCGAAGACGCGCCTGTACGGCAGCGAGGGCCTGGGGACGCAGGCCGGCGTGCTCATCGGGACGCTGCCGTACATGAGCCCTGAGCAGGCGCAGGGCGCGAACGTCGATTACCGATCGGACCTGTGGGCGCTCGGCGTCATCGCCTTCGAGTGCGTGTGCGGCCGGGCGGCGATCACGGCCGAGGCGCCCGGCGCGATGATCCTCGAGATATGCAGTGACCCGCTCCCCGTCCCCTCGAAGGTGGCGCGCGTGCCCGTGCCGCCGGCGTTCGACGACTGGTTCCTGCACGCGTGCAGCCGCGATCCGAGCGCGCGGTTCCCCTCGGCGACGGCGATGGTCGAGGCGCTGCGCGAGGCGCTCCTGCCGGGCGGCGAGGCGCAGGAGGCCGGGAGGGCGTCGCTGATCTCCGCCCCCGCCCCGGCCCCCGCCGCCGCGGGCGCCGCGCCGAGCTCCGTCCCGCCGGCGGACGCGGCGCCGGCATCCGCCGCGCCGGCATCTCCCGCGCCGGCGTCTGCCGCCCCAGCGTCCGCCGTACCGGCATCTGCCGCCCCGGCGTCCGCCGCGCCGGCGTCCGCCCCGCCGGTCTCCGTCTCGCCGGGCGGCGGCGCGGCCTCGCCGCCGGTCGTCGACGAGGGCGCGGAGGTCGACTGGCCGCCTCGCCGCGTCGCGCCCGTCACCGCCCTCGTGCTCGCCCTCGCGGCTGCGGTCCTCGGCGTGGCGCTCTTCGTAGGCTGGCGCGCGCTGGGCAGCGACCCGACGGCGCGCCAGCAGCCGTCCGGCGCGGCGTCGTCGAAGGCGCCCGCGCTCGAGGCGCAGGCGGCCGCTCCTCCGGCGAACGCGCCGCCGGCGGAGGCAGCTCCGGCCAGCGGAGCGCCCGAGATCGCGCCCTCCCGCGAGGCGACTGCGGCGGCCGCCGCGGCGCCCTCGGCCACGGCCGCCACGGCCGCCGCGGCGCCCCCGGCCGCTGCCGACAGCGCCGCCCCCGCGCGGGCCTCCCGAGCGCCCGCCGCGGCCGCATCGTGGGCCGCGTCGGCGCCCGATCGGCCGAGCAAGGCCGCCCCGTCCGCGCAGCGGACCAGGGCCGCGGCCGCGCCCTCGGCCTCCAGCGCGGCGCGGCCCTCGGCCTCCAGCACGGCGCGCCCCTCGGGCTCCAGCCCGCCGCGGACCAAGGCCGACCGCCTCGGCTTCTGAGGAGACGCATGCACCCGCGCTTGAGGGCCCTCGGCACCGCCACCGTCGCGTTCGCGCTCGCGCTCGCCGCCGCGCCCCCCGCGCGCGCGGCCGACGTCGACCCGGCCACCGTCAACGCTGCCCGGGCGCTCGCGGAGGAGGGCCTCGAGCTCTACGACCGGGGCGAGTACGCGGCGGCGCTCGACAAGCTCGGGCGCGCGGAAGAGCTGATCCAGGCCCCCACGATCGGCCTGTACGCGGCGCGGTGCCTCGAGCAGCTCGGTCGCCTCATCGAGGCCTCCGAGCGCTACCTGCAGGTGAGCCGCACGGCGCTCGAGGCCTCGGCGAGCGACGTCTTCAAGGCGGCCGTCGCCGACGCCGAGAGGGCATATCGCGATCTCAAACCGCGCATCCCCAAGCTGGCAGTCGGGGTGCGCGGCGCCCCGGAGCGCGAGGTGCAAATCACCGTCGACGGCAAGCCGATGCCGCCCGCGCTCGTGGGGGTGAGCCGGCCTGTCGATCCCGGCAAGCACCTCGTCGAGGGCGCGTGGGCGGGCCGGGTCGTCCGGCAGGAGGTCACGCTGGCGGAGCGCCAGGAGGCGTCGATCGCGCTCGCGTTCCCCGAGGTCCGCCGTCCCCCCGCCCCCGCACCCGCCGGCCCCGCGTCGCAGGGCGTCGCGCAGCGCGTGCTCGGCTGGTCTGCGCTGGGCACGGGCGCGGCGGCGCTCGTCGTCGGCGGCGTCACGCTCGGCGTGACCCTCGCCCTGCGCGGCGATCTCATCGACCTCGGGTGCACCGAGAAGGTCGAGTGCCCGGACACGCCGAAGACGCGCGACAAGCTGGGCTCGTACAACAGCACGCGCCTCGTCCCCGCGCCGGCGTTCATCGTGGGCGGGGCGCTCGCCGCTGGCGGCGCGGCGCTGCTCCTCACGCTGCCGGCCGCGGCGAAGCCCAGGGACGCGGCGGTGCGTCCGTGGATATCGCCGTGGGGCGCTGGGATCACAGGGGTGTTCTGATGAGACGCAGCGGCTACTTGGTGCTCTTCGGCGCGCTCGGCGTGGCCGGCGCGCTCGGCGGATGCTTCGACAAGGGCGTGATCGCGATGAACGGCGGCGGCGCGGCCGGCGCCGGCGGGGCGGCCGGCCTGGGCGGCCTGGGCGGCGACGGCGGCGCGGGCGGCGGCGTCGGCGGGGCGACGACGAGCGCCTCCACGGGCGACGAGCAGCCCTGTGTGTCCTGTTATGACGGCCCCCCCCTCACCTTGAATGTCGGCGAGTGCAAGGACGGCTGTCTGCGCGACGGGGTGTGCGTCGATCAGGTGGTCCCCACGGCCGAGGGGTGCGCGACGGAGGCCATGGACGAGAGCTGCGACGGTGAGCCGAAGTGCACCGGAAAGCTCGAGTGGAGCCGCAAGATCGGGGAGAACGGCGCGCAGTACGGCCATGACATCGCCTTCGACAGGGAGGGAAACCTCCTGGTCGCGGGGCGGTTCACCGGGAACGTGGGCTTCGCCACCGACCAGGGCTCGACCGACGCCTTCGTCGTCAAGCTCGACCCGACCGGGGCCAGGATCTGGGGCAAGGCGTTCGGGGGGAACGGCTCGGATGCCTGCACCCGCCTGGCGTACACGAAGGACGGCGGCGTGATCGTGGCCGGGACCCACGACAACACCCTCCGTATCGACGGGACGCCGCTCGACAACGACTCCGGCACAGACGACGTGTTCGTGGCGAAGCTCGATGCGAACGGCGGCCTCGACTGGATGAATAGCATCAGCGGCTCCGCGGACGACACGGTCCAGGGGCTCGCCGTGGACGCCGAGGGCAACATCTTCGTCGCTGGCAGTTTTGTCGATCGGGCGACGGTGTTCGGCGTGGAGAACCTGGTCAGCTCCGGCGGAGAGGACATCTTCGTCGCCAAGATCGACGCGGGGGGGAACCACGTCTGGAGCGTCAACTTCGGCAATCGGAGCGAACAGGTCGTCCTCGACGCCGCGGCCACGCCCGATGGCGGCGTGGTCCTGGTCGGCAGCCTCGCGGGGGACATGAGCTTCGGGGACAAGCCCGTCAGCCCCCGCGGCTACGACGCCTTCCTGGTCAAGCTCGACAGGGACGGGGTGCCGCGCTTCGCCAAGAGCTTCGGCGATGACATGGCGCAGGCGTTCGTGTCGGTCGCGGTGGACGCCCAGGGAGGCATCGTCGTCGCGGGGGATACCTACGGAACGATGAACATCGATGGATCCACGTCGCAGTATCGCGGAGGGGCCGACGCGGTGGTCGCTGCCTTCGACGCCGAGGGCAAGCCTCGCTGGAGCCGTCAATTCGGGAATCAGGAGGATCAGAAGGCGCTCGGGGTGGCGGTGGACCAGGCGGGCAACGTCGTCGTGGTCGGAGAATTCGCGCGCTCGATCGATCTCGACTCTCGGCACCTCGAGTCCCGCGGCGACAGGGACGCTTTCCTGGCGAAGTTCACACCGGACGGCACGACGGTCTGGGCCATCTCGTTCGGCGATTCGATGACGCAGAGCGCAGCGGACGTCGCGGTCGGCGCGCTCGGCGTCATCGCGCTGACGGGCAATTTCGAAGGCAGCATCGATCTCGGGGGAGCCCCGCTGGCGAGCGTCGGGGGCCCCGACGCGTTCGTCGCGAAGCTGCAGCCCTGACGTCCGCCCCGCGGCGACGCGCGCTCCGCCCCCCCGCTGGCGCCCTTCCTGCATTCCTGCGGATCGAGGTCTGCTCGCCGCCGCATGCTCGTGCAGCCAAGCTCGAATCGCGGGAACCGTACGGGAACGCCCATGAAGTGATGGCGTGGCCCTGAGCATGCGCCGACCGGCATTCCAGTGAAGATGCGCCGGTACACATCCATTGACATCTCTCGATCGTTGATCACACTTGCGCGAGGCCTCCTCGCGCTGCGTTGAGCAAAGGCGGATCTCCGTACCCGCAAGCAGCACGAGCGTCCGACGCGCGGGGCAGGACGTCCGGTGGACCAGGGGGACACATGGAGGTCCGGTGAGAGCTCCATGTACCAGAACAACTGATCCACCGGATCGAGCGCGACCCGCCTCTGGATCCTCTCGAGATCTCCTGCGTCGCTCGCATTCGAGCGCTTTCCGGGGGCGCGCGCGGCGCGGTGGCGAGCTCCTCGCACCGGGCACCACATTTGCCTGCCGAGGAACCGCTCACGGAGGAGGAGGTCTCGCGCGATGATCAACACTCAAGAGAGGCCGGGGTCGCTGCCCTATACCCCCGTCACACCAGGGGCGCTGCCCTATACCCCCGCCACGCATGCTCAGGGGACGAGGACGGGCGTCCACGCGGCGGTCCAGGTCAGCCCCAGCATCGCGCCGGTGGCGGCCAGCCCCAGCATCGCGCCGGTGGCGGCCAGCGTGCCGCCCATGTCGTCCTCCTCGGGGGACCTGGACCGCGAGCTCGAGGCGCTCGCCCAGGGCGTGCGGCAGAAGCGGCGGAGCCGGCTCGCGGTCGGCATGGGCCTGATCATCGCGGCCGCGGCTGCGGTCGCGGTCACCACCTTCGCCGGCAAGGTGAAGGAGGCCGAGGCGGCCCAGGCCGAGGCGGTCGCCGCGCGCATCGCCGAGCAGGACAGGATCGCGCAGCTCAACCTGGAGCTCGAGGCGCGCAACAAGAAGATCTCCGAGCTGACCCTCGCGCTCGACACGGCCAAGAGCGACGCCGAGAAGGCGCAGAAGGCGTTCGCCGCGTACAAGGCCGCGGAGGAAGCGAAGGCTGCGGCCGAGGCCGAGGAAGACGAGGCCGACGCGAAGACGTCGAAGCTCTCGCCCAAGGCGGCCGCGGTCAAGGGCGGCCGGTCGGCGCCGGCCAAAGCCGCGCGAAGCGCCCGCGCGGGGGTGGCGAAGAAGGGCAAGTGCGTGTGCAAGCAGGGCGACCCGCTCTGCGGCTGCCTGTGAGCGGCAGCGCGCCGCCTGTCCCGTGAGCGGCAGCGCGCCGCCTGTTCCGTGAGCAAAAGCTCGCGGCCCCTCCCCCTCCAGACCCGCTGACAGGATGACGACACCGGCGCAGGCCGCGCGGCGCGGGCCGCGCGGCGGAACCGGGGTCATGGCGGCCGCCGAGGCGCGCTGCGCCGGAGAGCGCAGCGCCTCGGCCGAGGCTCGCTCACGGCACGTTCGCCGCGCCGGGCGTGATCGTCTCGGAGAACGCCCAGTCGGCGGCGGCCTGGTTCGTGTCCGTCCCGTCGGGCAGGCGGCAGAGCGAGCCCGGAGCATCGTTGACGTCCGCCACGGAGGCAGGCAGCGGCGCGCCCTCGACGAGGCTCACGCTGGCCTCCCCGATCGTGACCGCGGTGATGCTCCCCTCGTAGGAGAGGGCGTCGATCAAGGCGCCCGTCGTCGTGTTCACCAAGGCGATCCCGTCCGGCGCTCCGTTCTGCACCCGGTTGCTCTGCTCGCCCGAGAACGCGATCTTCAGCGCGCCCTCCGGCACCACCCCCGGTTGGGTGTCGCTGCCGACCACCGCCGTGCTGCCAACCACGAGGTACTGGCCCACCGCGAGCGTCCCGGCAGGGCTCAGGTCGAGCGTCTCGTACACGGAGCCAGGCGCTCTCGCGCCGTTGATCAACACGATCGCGTGACCCGCGAGGTCCACCGGCGCGCCCGTGCCGTTGTAGATCTCGATGAACTCGGCACCATCGGTGTCCTCCTGATCGTAATCCACCTCGTTGATCACGAGCGCTCCCGCCACCGTCACCACCTCGACGGTCGCGGTGAGCGAGCTCTCCCCGAGCGTCGCCGTCACCGTGACGCCGGCGCTCGAGCCGCCGTCCACGTAGTCGAACGTGGCGCTCTGCTGCCCGGCCGGGATCGTGACCGACGCCGGCAGGGTGCCCGCGTCCGGCGGGTCGAGCGCGAGCGCCACGACCGCGCCGTCCGGCGGCGCCGGGATGTCGAGCGCCACGGTGAACGACGCCGTGCCGCCCGGCGCCGCCGTGGCCGATGACGGGTCGAGCGCCGCCAGCGCCGGCGCCTCGGCCGGGTCGAGGACGCGCACCGTCGCGGTGAGGCTCACGACGTCGAGGGCCGCGGTGAGCGTCACCGCCTCCGCCGCGGCGACGGCGTCGAGCAGCACGGGGGCGCTCGTCGCGCCGGCGGGCACGGTCACGCCGCCGCCCACCACCGCGAGCGCCGCCGGGTCGCCCGAGGTCACGGCCACGAACATGTCGGCCGGCGCCGGCCTGGAGAGCGTCACCTCGAGCGGCGCCGGCACGGTCTGCGCCCCGGTCTGCCCCGCGTAGACGAACGACGCCGCCGGCCCGAACGCCGCGAGCCGCGGCGGGCCCGGCACGAGGTCTTCCGCGCTGCGCGGCTCGATCTTCGAGTTGTCGTTCCGGTAATCGAGGATGCCGCGGATGCTCGCGAAGCGGTCGCCGACCACCGGGAACGGGTCGGCCAGGTACAGGAGGTCGTTCACGCGCAGATCGCCCGTGACGAAGAACTCGTTGTACATGGTCTCGAGCCCGGTCACCCTGACGTCCGCCACCTCGACGAGCACGCCCTCGAGCTCGGCGGCGCGCGGCCCGCGGGTGGCGATGTCGGCCGGCGCGACCAGCTCCGGCGCCGGCGCCGCCTCGCCGAGCGACGCGATCACCTCGACAACGGCGGATCCGAGCTGGATCTGGCCGTAGAAGTTCGTGACCGCCGCGCTCGCGATCCGCACGCGATCGCCCGCAACCACGGCGTTCTCCGGGCTGTAGACGTAAACGCCGGAGTACGCGGGCCCCGCGTACTCCGGGTCCCCGGGCTTGACCTGCACGAAGAACCCGCTCGCGTGCTTCGCCGTCACGAGCGCGTTCTCCAGGGCCACCACCATCCCCTCGGCGACGGTGCCGTCCTTGATGTCGTAGATCGACACAGGGCAGCCCTGCACTCCCAAGTTCGCATCCGCCGGGCAGAGGTCGCACGGATCGCCCTTGCCGTCGCCATCCATGTCGGCCTGGTCGGGGTTCTCGAGGCTCGGGCAGTTGTCCGCGCCGCTCTCGACGCCGTCGCCGTCGCTGTCATGCGGGTTCGGCGCCGAGCAGAGGGTGCTGCCCGCGTCGACCGGGCACGCGTCGCAGGCGTCGCCGTCGCCGTCGCCGTCGGCGTCGGCCTGCGCCCCGTCGTCGAGTGGCCGGATGGGGTTGAAGACGCTCGGGCAGTTGTCCGCGCCGTTCTCGATGCCGTCGCCGTCGAGGTCCTCGTCCGTCGGCTGCCCGGTGTAGACGGTCGAGCCGTTCACCGAGGCGTTCACGGGTGCGGTCGCCGCGCGCGACGGGGTGCAGAGCGGCTCGCGATCGGGCTCGTCGCAGAAGAAGGGCGGGTAAATCTCGCCCACCTCCCGCTCGAGCTGCTCCAGCCCCATCCCGATCTCGTCCTGCAGACAGACCTGCTTCGCGACACCGCACACGTCGAGCTCGTCGCAGGCCTCCGCGCCCCGGACCGCGGCCACCACGGCCGCGTCGCCGTAAAGGACCTTCCCGCCGCGCATCACGAGCACGACGTCCTCGGGATCGGCGGCGACGATCGCGCGGTGATCGGCGCGCTCCGCGCCGTTGAAGACGGCGATGTCCGCGACCTTCCCGAGCGACAGCGCGCCGATGACCTCGTCGGTGGCCGTGACCGAGGCGGCGCTCCCGGTCACCATCCTCCACAGCTCCTCGTCGGTGAAGAAGCCGTCGTAATACACCTCGTTGAGCGCCGCCGCGCACCGGAGCTCGCGCAGGAGGTTCATCGAGCCGGTCGCGATCCAGTCCGTGCCGAGGGCGATCTGCACCCCGAGGCGGGCGGCGGCGGTGACCACGGCCGTGTCGCCGTAAAGGGTGATGTTGGAGCGCGGAGACCAGATGAGCGCCGTCCCGTTCTCCGCCATGGCCGCGTAGTCGGGCGCGGTGAGGCCGATCCCGTGGATGTACGCGCTCTGCGGCTTCAGCACGTCGTTCGGCGCCGTCTGCAGGCAGACGAACTCGTTGCGCGCCGACGCCTCGATCCCCTCGGCCACGTGCGGGCAATAGGCGGCCTCTCCCTCGATGTCCTCCCCTCTCACCATGTCGTTCGAGTAGCCGCAGCCGCTCACGAGCTCGCGGCCGCTCGAGTCGCGGAGCGGGAAGGTGTCGAAGAGGACCGAATCCTGCGCCAGGCCTTCCTGATCGCCCCGGTCCAGGTTCCGGAGGAGCCCGGTCGCGCTCCCCGAGCCGACGATCGACGTCGCGCCGCCCATCAGGAAGCGGAGCTCGCCCCACCGGATCTGCGCCTGCGTGGCCGAGCCCGGCGTGTCGATCCTCGTGTGGTCGTCACGGCCGGTACGCCAGTCGTGCCGGTGCTCGTAGCGCTCCTCCGTCGGGGTATACGGGCTGTTCTGCGTGAACGTGAGGTGATCGTGCGTGTTGATCAGCGAAGGGGAGATGACGCCCCTCGGGCACGTGATCACCGTCGCGCCCGCCGCCTCGCAATCGCAGCCGACGCACGCGATCGTGCCCCGCTCGTCCACGAGCACCCGGCCGCCGCGGTACACCGCGCCCGGGGCGAGCACGACGCCCTGGATCAGCGTGGCGCCCGCGCCGGGGACCACCTCGCACGTCCCGTGCGCGACCGGCGGGAGCTCCCCGCAGGCGATCTCCAGGAGCTTCGACTTCGTGCAGTCGACCTCGCATCCGTCGGCGGCCGCGACGTTCCCGTCGTCGCACTGCTCGCCCGGATCGACGACGCCGTCCCCGCAGCGCGGCGGCACCTCGATCTCGCACTCCGCCGAGCAGCCGTCGCCGCCGTGCGCGTTGCCGTCGTCGCACGCCTCGCCCGCGTCGAGCGCGCCGTCGCCGCAGCGGGGCCGCGGCGCCTCCTCGGGATGGCACGTCGGCGAACAGCCGTCGCCCTCCGCCGTGTTGCCGTCGTCGCACACCTCCCCCGCGTCGACCACGCCGTCGCCGCACACGCCGGCGGGGGTGTCGCCTCCGTCGTCGTCCCCGCAGCCGTTCCAGAACACGAGGCCCACGAGCACGGCCATCAGCCGCGCGACGCGCATCGATCGGTGAGGCATGGCGCCAGTGTAGGCGATGCCCGCGCTCACCCGTATTGACTTCAGATGACGCGGCGGGAACGCGCCGCGATCGCCAGTCCCGCGAGCAACGCGAGCCAGCCCACATCCGGCAGCGCGCCGCGGCCCTGGGGCGCGCCGGCGGCATAGCTGCAGGAGCTCTCGCGCCGCTTTCCATCGATCGGCCGCCCTCCCTGACCGCTCGTGCCGGGCAACGGGACGCCGCTCACGCCGCCGCTGCTCGAGCCGCTTCCGTCCCCGCCGCTCCCGGTCCCCCCGCCTTGCTCGGGCTCGCAGCCCGCGGCCTCGTCGCGGAGCGCGGCGAACGCGACCTTGGCGGCGCCGGCCTCGTCGACCAGGCCGTAGAGCCGCTCGGCGCCCGGCGCGTCCTGGAAGCTGGCCCAGACCACGCCCGCGACGTCGTCCCGCTGCGAGAGCAGCTCGAGCGAGGTGGTCAGGTTCGCCGCCTGGAGCTCCTCGCCCACGAGCGCCGACGACCACGCCATCCCGGTCACGAAGAACGGGCTCTCGTCCCCCGCCTGCTCGGCAAGCTCGCGCACCTCGTCGAGGGTGCCGCCGAACGCCACCGGGTCGACCTCGCTGAACTGGCTCACGAACAGCTGATGGCCGAGGTACGACCACGGGGTCCGCTCGCCGTAGCGCAGCGCGAGCTCCTCCAGCACGGGCTGCTCGTAGAGCTCGCGCAGGTAGTCGACCCCCGAGAACGGCGCCGCGGCGTCGTCCGAGGCGAGCAGGCCGCCCGCGATCAGCGACAGCTCGCCCACGTTGAAGAGCGCCTCGTTGCGGATGCGGATCTGGGCGAGGATCTGCGCGAGCACGCGCGGCAGGATGTAGGTGCAGCCGGCGTTCTCGGGATCGAGCGCGTAATCGGGGTCTTCGAAGCAGTTCGGCTGACTCCAGATCTCCCAGCGCACGACGTCCCCGGCGAACCTCGTCATCAGCGCTTCTGCCGTCGCGGCGAACGCCTCCACATAGGCGTTGTTGCCGTCCCCGTCCGGGTCGTCGTTCCAGCGTGCCTGTCCTTCTGCGAGCGTGCGGTGGGACAGCAGCCCGAGCGGCTCGAGGCCGGCGCCGCGCACGGCGTCGATGATGGCCTCGTACTCGTCGAGCTTGTCCTCGTCCCACGCCTCGGCGCCGTCGAGCAGGAACTCGACGCGCACGGCGCCGGCGCCCGCGCGCGCCACCTGCTCTGCCCGCTCCTCGTCGAGGAACACCTTTCCTGCGTCGACGGGCGCCCCCGGGTCGATTCCATAGAAGGCGCACGGCATGTCCCGCGCGGCCAGCGCGGGCGGCGCGAGGGAAAGCGCGGAGGAGGCGGCAAGAGCGACAATGACTGCACGCATGTTTCGAGCATAGCTGGGATGACCGCCCCGACCAAGAAACAACCCCTTCATGGACCATCCATGCTAGGGAGACGCATCACATGGCTTCCCTGGAACTGGACGAAGAGGTGCGCGGGCGCGTCGGGGACGCGGCGGCGGGCGGCGACGCCGGCGGCGAGGTGGACGACGCGGCCGAAGGCGAGCACGACGCGCCGCCTGCCCGGGGCTTGCGCGACTGGCTGCGCGGCGCGCCGCTCTCCGGTCGATTGCACCTCGCGCTCGGCCTCGTGCTGCCGGCGATCGTGCTCGTCGCGAACATGGTGCGGGTGCGCTCGTTCACGATCGACGACGCGTACATCTCCTACCGCTACGCGCGCAACTTCGCCCGCGGCCTCGGGCTCGTCTACAACGCCGGCGAGCGCATCGAGGGGTACACGAACTTCCTCTGGACGGTGCTGCTCGCGGCCTTCATCAAGGTCGGCCTCGACCCCGACGTCGTCGCCAAGGTGCTCGGCGGCCTCGCCGCCTGCGGCTCGCTCGGCGCGATCTACCTCCTCTCGGCGCGGCTACGCCCGCACGGCGCGATCCCGTGCATCGCCACGTGGCTGTTCGCGACCTCGATCGTGCAGAGCGGATATGCCGTCTTCGGCCTGGAGACGCCGCTCTTCGTCCTGCTCGTCCTCGCCGGCACGGAGATGATGTTCCGCGAGCGCGACCGGGGGACGGGCTTCCCGTACTCGGGCCTCGTCTTCGGCCTGGCCGGCCTGACGCGCCCCGAAGCGCCGATGTTCCTCGGCATCCCCATGCTGTTCCTCGGCCTGCGCTTCTTCGGGCGGCAGAACCTCCTCCGCGGGGTCGTCTTCGCCGCGCCGATCGCGTGCCACATGCTCTGGCGGCACAGCTACTACGGCACGTGGCTGCCGAACACGCTGAGCGCCAAGACCGGGAGCCTCACCGACCAGCTCGCCGGCGGGCAGCGCTACCTCGCGGAGTACGCGGCGCACACCTCGCCGGTGCTCCTGCTCGCGCTCTTCGGCCTCTGCGTGGCGATCGTCGCGCGCCACCGCGACGCGCTGTGCGTCGCGGCCCTGGCGCTCGCGGTGGGCGGCTACGTGCTCCTCGTCGGCGGCGACTGGATGCCGTTCTACCGCTTCATGAGCCCGTTCGAGCCGTTCTGCTTCCTCCTCGCCGGCCTCGGCGCCCGCTCGCTGCTCGAGCCGCTGCTCACCGCGCTCTCGGCCCGCGCCGCGGCGTCGCGCGAGCGCGGCGCGATCGCGCTCGCCGCGGGCGCCGGCGCGCTCGCCGTCGGCTGCATCGTCGCGCTGGGCGTCTTCCGGGCGCACAAGCTCGATCGCGCCCAGTTCCGGATCCTCGACGACGACAAGCGGTTCTGGGACACCGCCGCCGGCGGCACGGCCGCGTGGTTCCAGGAGCACAACAAGCCCGGCGAGGTCGCGGTGGGCGACATCGGGTACATCGGGTACGCGACCGACTATCCGGTGCTCGACCTCCTCGGCCTCGTCGATCCGGTGATCTCCAAGCTCCCGGGCGGCTACACGCGCAAGACGGGCCCCGGCTACGTGCAGCGCGTGTTCGACAAGTCGCCGCGGTACTTCGTGTTCGTCGGCGGCGCCGACACGTGCGACAAGCTCCCGTTCCCGGCGCAGGAGAAGCTCCGCAAGGACCGGCGCTTCCGCGGCATCTACGAGGTGGCCGGGATGATCCGCCACAGCAAGAACGGCTACTGGTGCATCTTCGAGCGGCGGGACGACGCGCCGCCGCCCGCGGCCGCCGCGCCCTGAGCGCCGCCGCCCGCGGGCGTGCGTCCCCGCGGCGAAGGCCCGCCCCCCCACCTCGGATGCGCGCAGCCCCACCGCGGATGCGCGCATCCCCACCGCGGACGCGCGCCCCCCTACCTCGGATGCGCGCAACCCCACCGCGGCTCCGCGAGGTTTGCTAGCATCGCCGCCCCATGCCCTGGCTCTGGTACGTAGGTCCCCTCGCGTTGCTCGTCGTCTGGTACCTGACCGGCTTGCGCGGCCGCCACGAGGCGCGGCGCGACGCCGAGCTCGTGCGCTGGCGCGTGCTGATGACCCCGAAGGCGGCCTCGCGCCGGGCCGGGGCGCAGCGCGACTCCCGGAAGACGGTCGCCGACATCGACGGCCCTCGCCCGGTGCGCTCGATGCCGGGCAGCCTCGAGCGGATGCTCGACGACGCGGGCGGCGGCGCGGTCGTCTCCCGCTACGAGCTCGTCCCGAAGCTCGCCTACGTCGCGGTCGCCGGGCCGGACGCGAAGAACGGCAGCGAGTACCAGGTGGTGGTCGCGAAGCTGGCCAAGCCAGCGCCCCGGCTCACCGTGTGCCCGCTGCCGATCATCGACGGCAGGCGCGCCCCCAACACCGGCGTCCAGTTCAAGAAGGACCCGGATTTCATGGAGCAGTTCCTGGTCGAGGGGCCGGAGGCGAAGTCGATCGGCCGGTGGCTCTCGGCGCGCGTCCGCGACGCCCTGCGCGACTTCCCCGACGCGTGGCTGTTCGTGCAGGACCGCGTCATGGCGATCGCCGTGTACGGCCCTGTGGACGCGGAGCGCCTTCAGGAGCTCGTGGTGGCCGCCGACGCGATCTTCGCGGAGCACGGCGCCGGCGGCGCCCCCTCGCTCCTCTTCGAGGACAGCGAGGCGGACGAGGACGACGAGGACGAGGACGACAGCGAGGCGGACGACGAGGACGACAGCGACGACGAGGAAGAGGACGAGGAAGAGGACGAGGAGGCCGCGGGCGCCGAGCGCGCCGTTCGGTGATCACGGGCGAGCCGGACCGTGTTAGTCATCGCAGCTGGGACCGCTTGAACGCGAAACCGCTGCTCTCCGCCGCCGTCCTCCTCTCCCTCGCCCTGGCGGCCCGGACCGCCGCATCGGCGGAGAATACCAGCTGGATCCGATCCCAGGGCTCCCGCGCGGCGCTCGAGCTCGACGTCCTGAGCAAGTCGGCCGGATGGTCGATGGCCGACGTCGAGTCCGAGGTGAGCACGTTCGGCCTGAGCTTCGCCCTCGTCGGTCAGCTGGCGTGGCGCAAGCGGCTCCTCCTCGATGCGGAGCTCCCGCTCGCCTACGGCAGCGTCTCCGCCACGTTCCGGTCGTCGCGGCTCGACGTCGACGAGAGCAGCAGCGCCGGCAGCTTCCTCTTCGGCAACCCCACGGTCGGCGCCCACTACGCGCGTACGATGTCCAAGAAGCTCGCCGTCTTCGGCGGCGGCGCGCTCTCGATCCCGGTCATCACCGATCCCAACGCGGACGCGCGCGCCGCGCTGCAGGCGACCCTGCCGGCGCGCGCCTACGCCGATCTGCACCGGCTCATCCCCGAGCACTTCCCCCTGCGGGCCCGCGGCGGCGTCGAGGCCGAGATCGCCACGCGGCTCGTCTACCGCGCCGACACCGCGGTGATGGTCGCCTTCCCGACCAGCGGGGGCGACGTCGACCTCGTGCTCGAGCAGGGGAGCGAGCTCGAGCTGCGCGGCAAGGGCGCCTTTGGCGGCGGGCTCCGGCTCCAGGCCGCGCTGACGCTCGCGCACGAGGACCTGGCGCAGCTCGCGCTGGAGCCGTTCGTCGGCTACACGCCGGCAGAGCCCGGCTTCTACGGCCGGGCGGGGCTGCTCGTGGCGCTCGACGCGCCGCTCGGGTTCGGCCTCGCCGAGGACAAGGTCGCCACGCTGCGGCTCGCGGTCGGCCACAGGTTCTGACGTCCACCGGCGTGACGTCCGCCGGCGCGCCGCGGGAATGCTCCGCGCGCGCCGCCGCCGCCCGTCGTAGGCTTCGGAGCGGGAGCGGACCGGGCGAAAGGGCGGGTGGATCACGATGGGCGAGCATCACGTCTCCGAGCGGGCGAACGAGGAGCAGCTCCAGGCCTTCATGCGGGCGTTGCTCGACGACGTCGCGGCGCTCGAGCGCCTCCTCGAGGAGGATCGCATCGAGTCGGGCGTGCGCCGGATCGGCGCCGAGCAGGAGATGTTCCTGGTCGACCGCGCGCTCCGGCCCGCGCCGGTCGCGCTGGAGGTGCTCGAGCGGGCCGCCGACGGCCGGCTCACGACCGAGCTCGCCCGCTTCAACCTCGAGGCGAACCTCACCCCCCTGCCGTTCGGCGGCGGCTGCCTGCGGCGCCTCGAGGCCGAGCTCGCCGACGTCGTCGGCCGGGCCGCCGAGGCCGCGCGCGCCGTCGGCGCCGACGTGCTGCTCGCGGGCATCCTCCCCACGCTGCGCGCCGGCGATCTCCGGCTGGAGAGCCTCACGCCGGTGCCGCGCTACCACGAGCTCAACCGCGCGCTCCGGGAGCTGCGCCAGGGCGACTTCCGCGTGTCGATCCACGGGCTCGACGAGCTCGAGATGACCCACGACAACATCCTGCTCGAGTCGTGCAACACGAGCTTCCAGGTCCACCTCCAGGTCGGGGCGCGGGAGTTCGCGCCGCTCTACAACCTGGCGCAGGCGGTGACCGCGCCGGTCCTCGCCGCCGCGGTCAACTCGCCGTTGCTCCTCGGGCAGCGGCTCTGGCACGAGACGCGGATCGCCCTGTTCGAGACCTCGGTCGACACCCGCCCGAGCGACCGCGAGGGCCGGCAGCACAAGCCCCGCGTCCACTTCGGCGACGGCTGGGTGCGCGAGGGCGCGCTCGAGATCTTCCGCGAGGACATCGCGCGCTTCCGCGTGATCATGACCGCCGAGACCGGCGAGCCGCCGCTCGCGGCGCTCGCGCGCGGCGAGGCGCCGGATCTCCGGGCCTTGCGCGTCCACAACGGCACCGTCTACCGCTGGAACCGCCCCTGCTACGGCGTCGCGGACGGCGTCGCGCACCTGCGCATCGAGAGCCGCGCGCTGCCCGCGGGGCCCACCCTCCTCGACGAGGTCGCGAACGCCGCCTTCTTCTTCGGCCTCATGTCCGGACTCGCCGAGCGGCTCCCGCGCATCGACCTGGAGATGCCGTTCGAGGACGCCAAGGCGAACTTCTTCGCGGCGGCCCGCCACGGCCTCAAGGCGCAGCTCGCGTGGACCGGGGGGCGGAGCCTCCCCGCGCCGGAGCTCATCCTCACGGAGCTCCTCCCGGCGGCCCGGGAGGGCCTCGCGGCCGCGGGCATCGACGCCGCCGACATCGACCGTTACCTCGGCGTCGTCGAGGAGCGCGTGCGCCGCGGCCAGACCGGCGCCCAGTGGGCGCTCGGCTCGCTCGCGGCGATGGCCGGGCAGGGCACCCCGGAGCTGCAGTGCCGCGCGCTCTCGGCCGCGATGCTCGCCCGCCAGCAGGAGGAGTCCGAGAGCGGCGGGGCTGGCCGCCCGGTGCACACCTGGGAGCCCGCGGCGCTCGAGGCGGACCTGGATCTGCTGCGCGACAGCTACCGGACCGTGGGCCAGTTCATGTCGACCGATCTCTTCACGGTGCGGCCCACCGACATCGTCGACTTCGCCGCGAGCGTGATGGACTGGCGGCACGTGCGCCACGTGCCGGTCGAGGACGAGCGGGGCCGTCTGGTCGGCGTCGTCTCGCACCGCGCGCTGCTCCGGCTCGTCGCCCGCGGCGCCGCGGCGTCGAACGGGTCCGCGCCGCCCACGGTCGCGTCCGTCATGCACGCCGATCCCGTGACGATCACGCCGGAGACGCCGACCTTGGAGGCGATGCGGATCATGCGCGAGCAGCGCGTCGGCTGCCTGCCCGTGGTGGCGGGCGAGCGGCTCGTCGGCATCGTGACGGAGCGCGACCTTCTTGAGGTATCGGCGACCCTGCTCGAGGCGTTCCTGCGCGAGGCGTGAGCGGGCGTGGCTGCCTGCCGCGACGGGGGTGAAGAAGAAGAAAAAAAGACGCAAAGACAAAAAGAGATAGTTAAAAAAAATTCTCTCTCGTCTCTTCTCCCTTGCGCCTTTGCACCTTTGGTCTTTGTGTTTGTTTTTTCAGTCTTTCTTTGGCCGACCGCGATCTAGACACACCGCGCGGAGCAGCGCTCCCGGCGCCGAGCCGCTGGCAAATGTCGCACACCCCGCGAGCGCCGAAGCGCTGCAGAGCAAGGCGCTGAATCGAATGAGCTTCCGCATGGCCGATAACGCTGTGGAGAAGATCCCGTGTGGGCCCAATTGGCATTCAGGGCCGCTTCACCGATCTTCCACCCTCCTCGCCGCGCCGAGCGCGCGCTCCGCCTCGCCTCCACCGAGCGAGGTTGACACGCCGCGTTAGCGCACCTAAGGGATCCCTCCAACCGGCGAGCCGGGATCCGGGGGGGCTGCGCGGGGCGCGCGGGGCGGGCCCGCGGCGGGCCCTCCGGCAGCAGAGGAGTCGACATGGCTTCAGGCAAGAATGGGAAGGGCGGCAAGGACCGGGTGGCGGTCGTTGCCGGGCTGCGCACGCCGTTCACCAAGGCGGGGACGGCGCTCAAGGCGATGCGCACCGTCGATCTGGCCGCCACGGTGGTCAAGGAGCTCCTCCAGAGGAGCGAGGTGAGCCCGCGCGACGTCACGCTCGTCGTCTACGGCCAGGTGGTGCCGACGCTCGACTGGCTCAACGTCGCGCGCGAGGTGGTGCTGCGCACGGGCATGCCCAAGGACATCGACGCCTTCAGCGTCTCGCGCGCCTGCGCCACGTCGCTCCAGGCCATGACGAGCGCCGCCGAGGCGATGCTCGCCGGCCAGCACGACGTCGCCGTCGTCGGCGGCGCCGACAGCATGAGCGACGTGCCGCTCGGCGTCTCCCGCAAGCTCGCCTCCGCGCTGACCGACCTCCAGAAGGCCAAGACGCTCGGCGCCCGGCTGGAGATCCTCTCCCGCCTCTCGCTGAAGGACATCGTGCCCCCGATCCCGGGCTTCTCGCGCGAGCCGACCACGGGCGAGCAGATGGGCGAGGCCGCCGAGAAGATGGCGAAGCAGAACGGCATCTCGCGCGCCGAGCAGGACGCCATCGCCCACCGCTCGCACACGAACGCCGCGCGCGCCTGGCGCGACGGCACGTACGCGGCCGAGGTCATGCACGTGATCCCCCCGCCGTACGACAAGCCGGTCGAGCGCGACAACGTGGTCCGGGACGACTCGACCCTCGAGGCCTACGCCAAGCTGTCGCCCGCGTTCGATCGCCGCCACGGCACCATCACCGCGGGCAACGCCTCGCCGCTCACCGACGGCGCGAGCGCCCTGCTCCTGATGCGCGAGAGCAAGGCCAAGGCGCTCGGCTACCAGCCGCTCGGGTACGTGAAGTCGTGGGCCTACGCGGCGGTCGACCCGGGCTGGCAGCTCCTCATGGCCCCGGTGCTCGCCGCGCCGCGGGCGCTCGATCGCGCCGGCCTGTCGCTGGATCGCATGGACCTCGTCGACATGCACGAGGCCTTCGCCGCGCAGGTCGCGTCGAACCTGAAGGCGCTCGCGTCGCCGTCGTTCGCCGCGGACAAGCTCGGCCGGTCCGCCGCCGTCGGCGAGGTCGACCCCGAGAAGCTCAACGTGAACGGCGGCTCGATCGCGCTCGGCCACCCGTTCGCGGCCACCGGGGGGCGCATGGTGCTCTCCACGCTCCGCGAGCTCAAGAAGCGCGGCGGCCAGCACGCGCTCCTCACCGTCTGCGCCGCGGGCGGCCTCGGCGCCGCCGTGGTCCTGGAGGCAGCATGACGACGACCGAGAGCGCCGCGACGCAGTCCCCCGCGGCCAAGAGCCCCGTCTCCCTCGAGGTGCGCCCCGACGGCGTCGCCGTCGTCACGTACGACGTCCCGGGCGAGGCGGTCAACACGCTGAAGCCCACGTTCGCCGGCGATTTCGAGCGGATCATGGGCCAGATCGCGAGCAACCCGCTCATCAAGGCCGCGATCCTCGTGTCCGGCAAGGCCGACACCTGGATCGCGGGCGCCGACATCGACATGCTGAAGAGCGTCACCACGGCGGCCCAGGCCGAGGCGATGTGCCGGGCCGGCCACGAGGCGGTCCTGCGGCTCGTGCGCTCGCCCAAGCCGATCGTGGCCGCGATCCACGGCGCCGCGCTCGGCGGCGGCCTCGAGGTGGCGCTCGCCTGCCACGCCCGGGTGCTGAGCGACGACAAGAAGACGGTGCTCGGCCTGCCCGAGGTGCAGCTCGGCCTGCTCCCCGGGATCAACGGGCTGCAGCGGCTCGCGGAGCGCGCCGGCCTGCAGGCGGCGCTCGACCACGGCCTCACCGGCAAGAACATGCGCCCCTCCAAGGCGCGGCAGCTCGGCGTCGCCGACGACGTGGTCCCCGCGCCCATCCTGAAGGAGACGGCCGCGGCGCTCGCGCTGAAGCTCGCTGCGGCCGGCCCGCCGTTCCGGCCGGCGCGCGCCGGCAAGAAGGGGCCGAAGCTCGACGCCGCCGCGCTCACCCGGGCCGCCCTCGAGCAGAACCCGATCGGCCGGGCCTTGCTCTTCCAGCAGGCCCAGAAGCAGACGCGCGAGAAGACCGGCGGGCACTATCCGGCGCCCGAGCGGATCATCGAGGTGCTGCGGACCTACGCGGAGCGGGGGTTCGACGCGTCGAGGGAGGTCGAGGCGCGGGCGTTCGGCGAGCTCGTCGTGTCGAGCACGGCGCACCGGCTGATGGAGCTCTTCTTCGCGACGAACGCGATGAAGAAGGACACCGGCGTCGACGACCCGTCGGTGCAGCCGAGGAAGGTCGAGAAGATCGCGATGGTCGGCGCCGGCCTGATGGGCGCGGGCATCGCCTACGTGAGCCTGAACGCCGGCATCGCCGTGCGCCTCCGGGATCGCGACGACGCGTCGCTCGGCCGCGGGCTCAAGTACGTGACCGACATCCTCGGCGACCGGGTGAAGAAGAAGCAGCTCACGCCGCTCGAGCGGGACCAGAAGCTCGCGCTGCTCACGACGACGACGGACAGCTCGGGCCTGAAGAGCGCCGACCTCGTGATCGAGGCGGTGTTCGAGGATCTCGCGGTGAAGCACGCGGTCGTGCGGGACGTCGAGGCGAACGGCAAGGACGGCGTGATCTTCGCGTCGAACACGTCGTCGATCCCGATCTCCCGGATCGCGGCCGCGTCGAGGCGGCCGGAGAACGTGGTCGGGATGCATTACTTCAGCCCGGTGCACAAGATGCCGTTGCTCGAGGTCATCCGGACGGAGGCGACGTCTCCCGAGGTGGTCGCGACGGCGGTGGCGGTCGGCAAGCGGCAGGGCAAGACGGTGATCGTGGTGAACGATGGAGTCGGCTTCTACACGAGCCGGATCCTCGGGCCGTACATGAACGAGGCGAGCTGGCTCCTGGCCGAGGGGGTGTCGATCGAGCAGGTCGACCGGGCGCTCGTCGCGTGGGGCTGGCCGGTGGGCCCGCTGGCGCTGCTCGACGAGGTGGGCATCGACGTGGCGGCGCACATCGGCCCGATCATGATCGAGGCGTTCGGCGATCGCATGTCCCCGCCGCCCACGATGGCCAAGCTCGTCTCCGACGACCGCAAGGGCCGCAAGAACGAGCGCGGGATGTACCTGTACGGCGCGGCGGCGAAGAAGAAGGGCAAGGGGAAGCACCCGGACGAGAGCGTGTACGCCGTGCTCGGGCTGCCGGTGCCGAAGGCGAAGGACAAGCCGCCCGTGGCGGTCGAGGAGATCCAGATGCGGTGCTCGCTCCAGCTCGTGAACGAGGCGCTGCATTGCCTCGGCGAGGGCGTCCTGCGGAGCCCGCGCGACGGCGACATCGGCGCCATCTTCGGCCTCGGTTTCCCGCCCTTCCGCGGCGGTCCGTTCCGCTACGTCGACGCCCTCGGCCCCGCGGAGGTGCTCCGCCGCATCGAGATCTACGAGCGCCGCTTCGGCAAGCGCTGGACGCCCGCCCCGGCCCTCGTCGAGGCGGCGAGGACGGGCAAGCGCTTCTACGACTGACGCGCCGGGGCGCGGCGGCGGGCGGCGGCCTGACTCAAAAGCTGCCTCGCGCGCCGAGGACCGCGCCCGCCGGCCCCGCCTCCAGCACCCCCGCGCTGACCCACCTCGGGCGCGCGCCGGTCGCCGCGCCGGCCGGCGTCGGTTCGGTCCACAGCAGCACCGCCGCCGCTCCGAGCCCGGCCAGCCCCACCCCGAAGCCGAGGGTGCTCACCACAGCCATGGCGTTCGCGCTGTTCGCGGCGTCGAGCCCCGTGGCATCGCAGGCCTTCGGGTCGCTGGCCTGGATGGCGCTGCCGCAGTGCCGGTCGATGACGCCCTTCTTGCCGAGCACGAGCGCGCCCACGATCCCGCCCAGCGCGAGCCCCGCGACGCCGACCCCGCCCGCGACGTAGGCCGCCGTGCGACGGCCCGCCGGGGCCTCCGGCGCGCCGGAGGTCGGCGGCGGCGCTCCTTTCTTGATGTCCAGCACCAGCGCCTTCGACTCGCCTTCGGCGATCGTGATGCGCTGTTCCTGGACAGCCCCTCCCGGCATCTCGATCGCTATCCGGTGCTCTCCTGGATCCACCGGCAACGCGACGCCGAGCGAGGCGTCGCCCAGTTCGTGGCCGTCGCGCCGCACGACCGTTCCGGCCGGCGCGCCCGGCGGCAGGGAGAGCGAGAGCCGCGGGACACGCCGAGACAGCGCGTCGATCTCCTGGGCCGCGACCTGCGGCCGCCTGCCTTGCCGGGCCTTCTCGGCCCGCGTCATCCGATCGAACAGCGCCATGTAGTCCTTGAAGCGCGCCGCCGCGGTGGCGACCCGGCCCCACCTCGCCTCGCAGGAGGCCAGCGTGAACAGCGTGCCCGGCTGAGGGTCGAGGCGCTCGCTCTCGGCGAGGGCCTTGCAGCCCGTCTCGTAGCGACCTGCCTTCATGTCGGCGAGCCCTCGGTCGAAGAGCGCCTCGGCGGCCGCGATGTCCTGGGCCGCGGCGGGCGCGGAGAGCGAGAGCATGCCGAGGGCGGCGAGGAGCTGCGTGGGCCGGCGGAACCAACGAGTCATGATCTGGCGCTCAGCGGGCAAGGGAGCTCGGGACACGGGCCCCTGTGGGGGACGAGCGACGCGGAGCATGATGGCCGGAGGGCAGGCAGGCGAGATGAAAGATCACCCCTCCAGCGAGCCTCGCGGGGGCGCATCGGGCCGGTCACGGAGCGCGCGGGCGGCGCGGCGGCGGCGCGGCGGAGCGCCAGATCAATGCCGCCCATACAGGTCGGGGGTCGAGGCGGGCTCGCGCGGCGGCGGCTTCTTGTTGGCGGACGACGCCGGAGGCGCCTTGGACCTCGAGGGCGCAGACGTGCTGGTAGGCGCCGGCGGATGTGCGCTCGGGCGGCGGGAGGCCGCGACGGGGGCCGAGGAGGCCGGCACCGAGGTCGCAGGCACCGCTGCGGCGCTGGACCCGGGCGGCGCGGCGCTGGGCTCGGGCGGCGCGGCGTTGGGCTCGGACGCTGTCGCGGGCGCTGCCGCGGCCACTCCGGGCGCTGCCGCGGTCGGCCCGGGCGCTGCCGACGCCTCGGAAACAGGGTCCGGAGCCGCCGCCTCCGGACCACCTCCGCCGCGAGCGCCCAGCAGGAGCCAGCTCCCGGCGCCGAGGACCCCGAGCCCGAGCACCGCCAGTCCGGCGGCGATCGGCCCGCGCATCGGCCTCGCCGCCCTTGTCGGCCCGGCCGACACCGCCGCCTCGGTCTGGGTCCTCGCGAGCGTCAGCCCGTGGGAGCGCGAGTCGCGCTCCGGGTCCGGGATCGTCGCCGGCTCGGCCGCCTCGTGCGCCGGGGTCATCGCCGTGGCGGCGGCGACCATCCCGGGCCGGGACGGCGTCCCGGAGATCGACCACCGGTCACCGCCCACCGGGACGCCGAGCACCTCGCCCAGGGCCTGCACCGCCTCCACCGCCCGGCCGAACCGCGCCGCCGGCACGACGGCGGTGGCCCGCGCAAACCACGCATCGAAGCCCGGCGGCAACATCACACCTTGCGCTCGCGCGCGCTGCACCGGCGGCTCCTGAGGACCACGGACGGCCAGCAGCGCGAACGCGACCATGTCGCCGGCGCTCCTCGCCTCTTGCCTCCAGTAGGGTACCCCCACGAGCAGCGTATAGGCGATCATGCCCAGAGCATAGATATCCGCGGCCCCCGTGAGCCTCGCGCCGACCTGGAACTGCTCGGGCGCCATGTAGATCGGCGTGCCGAGGTTGCGCGTGGCGCCGGCCGCGGCCGTGCTCTCGGCGATGAGCTTCGCGATGCCGAAGTCGAGGAGCTTCACGCGGACCGAGCCGTCCTCCCGCTCCGACAGGAAGATGTTTGCGGGCTTGAGGTCGCGGTGCACGATGGATGCGGCGTGGGTGCGATCGAGCGCGAGCGCCGTCTGGTGGAGGTAGGTGATCGCCTCGGCGGGCGGCAGGCGGCCGGCGCGCTTCAGGCGCTGGCCGAGCTCCTCGCCGCGAAGCAGCTCCATGACCAGGAAGGGCGTCCCGGTCGCCTCGTCGACGCCCGCGTCGAAGACGTCGACGATGTACTCGCTCTCGACGTCCGCCGCGATGCGGGCCTCGAGCTTGAAGCGCTCGCGCATCTCCTCGTCGGCGAAGATGTGCGGGTGCATGGCCTTGAGGGCCCGGCGGCGCGCCGTCTCCAGGTGCACCACCTCGTGGATGCTCCCCATTCCACCGGTAGCGATGAGGCGCACCACGCGATAGCGCCGCGCGAAGACGGTCCCCTCCGCGAGTGTGGCCGACACGGCGGGAGGCTCTCTTACCGGGCTGGCGGCGTCAAGGATCCAGGGAGCCGGCGGCCGGCTGCGACCGAGCGCGACGGCGGTCTCCCTCGATGCCCGTCGTCACGCATCGCCGCGCCGCGCCGCCGCGCTGCATGTGAGGCCCGGCGCGCGGCGATCGCGCGCCGGGACGGCGGGGCGCCGACATCGCGCTCGTCGAGGAGCTCCGGCGGCGCCGCTCTCCACTACAGGTCTCTCGCACAACGGACGCCGGCGTCATTGCCGCTGTTCGCCGGATCGTCCTTGATGCGGTAGGAAGTGAGCAGGTACGACGCATCGTTGATGAACGCCCCGCCGCGGACCACCCGGCCCGAGGCAGCGGCCATGTTGGCGCAATCCTCGCATTCTTCTTCCGGATAATCGGCGTGCCAGTCCAGGGCCCACTCCCACATGTTCCCCGCCAGGTCCGCCTGCCCCCATCGCCCGTCGCCCTTCGGCCGGGCCCCGACGGGCAGGATATCGCTGAACGCACAGTCGCTGGCCGGAGACCCATCTCCGGTACAGTCGTACGCCGCGTAGCTCTCATCGATGGTCGCGTCCCGGGGCTCCGACCACGGGTATTCTCGCTGCTGTTCACCGCCGGCCGCGGCGTAGTTCCACTCCAGCTCCGTGGGCAGCCGGCCCCCGTCCCACGCGCAGAACGCGAACGCCAGGTACCAGGTCAGGCAGTTCACCGGTAGATGCTCGTGCGCTTCGGGCACGTCCGTCCATGTCGACAAGGTCGAATCGCACGTCAGCGCTTCCTTCAGCGCCGCCGCGTTCGCGGGCAGCCAGCTGTTACTCCAGCCGTCATCCCACCCGCTCCTGTCGATGCGCGGGTGCTTCCCCGCGCCCGCCTGGGGCTTGCTGCCGGGATAGGCCTCCACGAACTTGCGAAACCGCCCCACCGTCACCTCGAACCGATCCAGCGAGAACCCGCTCACCCTGGCGGAATATCTCTCGTCGTTGTCTCGCTTGAAGCTCCCGCCGGCCACCTCCAGCGTCGCGCAGCAGCTCTCGTCGCCCCTCGGGCCGCATGTCTCGTCCAGCCCGGCGCAGCTCGGCGGAGCGGGGCATCCCCCGCCGGTGCAAGCCCCTCCAGCGCCGGTCCCGCTGGATGCTCCGGTGCCGCTCCCGCTGGATGCTCCGGGACCGCTCCCGCCGCCCGATCCCTCGTGCAGGTAATAGCCGTCGTCCAGCCCCACGAGCGTCCCGCACCCGCCGGTCATGACAGCCCACGCCGCCCACATCCATGCCGCGAGCTTGCCCTTCGCCATGTCCTCGTTCTACCGCCGCGGCGCGGAGGCTGTCCACCGCTGCGCATGGCCGGGATCACGCGGTGATGCGCCAGCCGGTTACGGGCTCGCCGCAGCGCGCCTCCGGATACCGCGGGAAAATCCCTGCGAGCATCTCTCCCATCGCGGCAGCGCTCATCGCGTTCGGGCCCGAACACGCGCGGCGGCGAGCGCCGCGTCGACGATCCCCTCCATGTGCTCATCGAGGTCGTTCGGAGCGATCTCCCGCTCCGCTAGGTTCACCTTGGCTCTATAGCAACGACGCGATCTCGCGCCGCGAGCCTTCACGATTGCGCCGAAGCGTTTCGGTCGTCGTCGAGCTCCGGTCTCAAGACCCTCGCCTCAAGGCTGGATAGGATGAACGTGCACATACGAAGGATCGCCTTGGCATCCTCCGTCGTGAGCTCCGGGTGCTTGGATCGGATCAGCTCTGCACCTTCTACGCTCTCGAGCTGCCACATAACGTCGGACAACAGGAAGTCTTTACCGCGCACCTTCAAGCCGTAAACTTCTTCAGGCTCGCCCTCGTAACCTGGCACCTTGCCATATTCTATCCGCTCCGAGCACGCCATATTGTCCGGCGTCTCCGACGCGTACTTCAAAAACGACTTCTTCACGACTTCGTCAGGCTCTTCGGCCGAAGCCGCGCCGACTTTCAGCCTGTCCGCAAGTTCGATCAGACAATCAACGAACTCGTGATGAGTGGAGATCATCGTCTCCTCCTTCCGGTGCCCTGCGAGAGGGGGGTCACGGAGATGCCGCCCTGGGCGATACGCTCGTTGAATGCATCCAACAACTTGGAGCCAACGCCATACGACCCCGGCTCGTTGGACTTGACCATGACTTTATCCGCGTTGTCCTTCTCTGCCCCCGCCATGCTCTCGTAATCGATCTTGCGCGAAGGGTCATTCAACCACTGCTTCGTCCCCTCCTTCATCTTGAACTCTACCCGGTGAGTGTAGTTCGACGAGGCGCCCAGATCCCTAGGATTCCGCGGTTGCGCTGCTTCGGATATCCACTTTGCCGCCCTCGAAGGTGTGCTCCCATGCATTCTTGGCACGAGGCCGCCAGCACTCCGAATCGCGTTTGCCTCGGCCTCCGACACGAACCTGACGAACACCTCGCACTTCAGCCCCAGCGGGTCGATCCATCCGAGAGCATTTGGTGCATAGGAATACAGGTTTCGTCCGCCGGCGAGCCCCAGCGGGTCCGGACTGCACCATCGGCCCACCTCCGAATCGAAGTACCGAAACCGCGTATAGCACAACCCGGTCTCCTCGTCCGCGTACTGCCCCAGCAGCCGGAACGGGCTCTCCATCGGACGCGCGTTCTGCGCCGGCGGGTCCCTCCAGGCATCGATGACCCGCCCCCACGCCGAGTGCACCGCCGACCAGGCCACCCGCCCGTCCGGCCCAACGAGCTCCTTCGGCATCCCGAGGTGATCGCTCACCACCGCGAACACCTGCCCCTGCTCCGCGTGCAGCAGGGGCACGAACGTCCCCGGATCATGGACGAACACGCGTGCCCCTCGCGTCCGCTCCAGATCCGCCGCCAGTTCATCCCCATCCCAAAGGAACTCCACCGTACCGTCCGCCGCCTCGGCTCCGGCTGGCACGAGTTCCTTGCGCACCCGCCGCCCGAACGCGTCGTACGAAAAGCGCACCCGTGCCCCGTCCGGCCGGCGCACCTCGCGCAGCCGGTCGCGACAGTCCCACGTGTACTCGGTCGCCGCGCCCTCAGCGCCCCCTGCGCGCGCCCCGAGGTCGAGCTTGACGACGCGCCGCCCGCGCTTATCGTAAGTATACTTGGCCTCGCTCGTCTGCCGCAGCATGTTCCCCGGGGCAATCTCCCACTCCCGCGAACTCGCGTGAGCTTCGAGCCCTTCGATCATCCTCCGCAGCGAGCCCGCCGCGTCATACGCGAACACCTCGCGCAATGAGCCGCGCTGTGCTTCGAGGAGCTGGTCGATCCGGTCATACCGGTACGTGGTCGCGCCCCATCGGCTGTCCTCGATCCGCGTCACCCGCCCGAGCGCGTCGTAGCTCCACTTCCGCTCGACCAGGTCCTTCGTGACCGCTGTCCCGGGCGCCGACGCCGATACCCGCTGCTCGATCAGCCGATTCATTGCGTCGTAGCCGCTCTGGATCGACACCTGCTCATCCGGAGAGCAGCGGCAGACCTCCCGTCCGAGCGCGTCGCGCTCGATCTCCATCCGGTAGCCGTCGTGCTCCACGGCGATCAGCGCATCCAGCGCGTCGTACACGTATTTCGTGGTCGCGCCGTTCGGCAGCACCCGCTTCGTCCGTCGCCCGAGCGCGTCGTACTCGAACCGAAGCGCCTTGTCTCCCTGCCGCTCCGTCACGATCCGCCCGAGCTTGTCCCGCTCGAACATCGTAACGACCTTGCTCTCCCCCTCTTCCACGACCGCGGCGAGCAGCCGCCCGAGCGTGTCGCGCGGATAGGTCGCTATCCCGTCGGTCGACTGCTCGAAGACGACATTGCCCAGCCGGTCGTGGTTGAACGATCGGAAGCTCCCGTCCGGGTAGTCGATTCGCGCCAGGTTTCCGGCCTTCGAATAACCGTACTTCAGCACCCGCCCGTCAAACGTCAGCTCCTCGACGATGCGACCTGCGACGTCATAGGTGAACGCATACACCTCTCCACGCGGGTTCTCGATCTCCCGGAGCCGCTCCGTGGACGTGTACCGGAAGGACCACGTCTGCCCATCGGGCTGCGTAACACGCGAGAGCACCCCGGTGCCGCCATACTCCATCGCCGTCGCTTGCCCGAGGGCATCCGTGACGCGCGCGACGTTGCCCTGCGCGTCGTAGGCTTGTCGCGTGACGGTTTCATCCGGACGCTGGATCTCAATCGGTCTTCCCAGTTGATCGTACGTGAGCCGCGTCACCCTCCCGAGCGCGTCCGTCATCGACACGGGGCGCCCGAGCGTGTCGTACTCGAACGTGGTCCGCGCGCCGCGCGCGTCCGTCTCGGCGATCACGTTGTGCCGGGCGTCGTACTCGTATCGCACGACGGGCCTCTCGGGCCCCTCGATCGAGCACAGGCGCCCTCGGTCGTCGTACGATAGCTTGTACGTAATGCCCGTCGGGTACTGAATCTCGATGAGATTTCCGCGCGCGTCGTGTGTATAAAGCGTCTCCAGCCCGCCGGGCTCCGTCCGTTTGACGGGAAGATCTCCCTCGTACGTCCACGCCGTCACGTTGCCCGCCGGATCCACCACCCGCACGAGGTTGCCGCGCGCATCGCGCTCGAAGCGCGTCGCGTCCCCGGCGCCGTTGCGCTCCTCGAGGACGAAGTCATCCTCGTCGTACTCGCGCTCCCCCAAGAGGACGCCCGTCGTCGTCTCTTCGCGCGTGACGAGCCCATCGTCGTCCCATGTATAGATCCTCGGCTCCTCGCTCTCCGCCCTCGTCGTCTGCGTCCGCTCGTCGGCGTAGAGCTCCACCTCGTGCAGGCCGTCGGGTCCCCACGTCCGCACGCAGCGCCCGCTCTCATCGTCGTAGGTGTACTGGAAGCGCGCGCCATTCTTGAGCTGGGCGACGATCATCCGATCTGCGCCGTCGTACTCGTACTCCTCGACGCTCCCGAGCGCGTCGACCACGGCGGCGAGGTTTCGGGCCTTCGAGTACCGGTACTCCACCCATTGCTCGACGCGGCCGTCGACGCGCACATCGAGCCGCACGAGCCGGCCGCGGTCCCACGTGAAGAGGACCTCGCGCCCGGCCGTGTCGACCACGCGCGAGAGCAATCCCTCCTGGTAGTCGAGCGTGATCGCGTTGCCGCTCGCATCCTCGATCGAGCGGAGCAGCGCCTTGCGCCCCGGCCCGGCGAAGACGCGGGCGATGCGGCTTTCCAGGTCATAAACGCGATAGCTCCCGTTGCGGCCGACGCGGAGCTCGAGCCGCTCGCCGCGCTCGAATGATGCCTCGCCGACGCCGACCTTGTCGAAGCAGATCCATCGACCCTCGTCATCGTGCAGGTCGATCGTCTCCTCGCCCTCTTCGATCCACTGCTCGAGGCTGTGAGACCAGCCCGGTCCCAGCGCCGCGTCTCGGTCGTCGCAGCGCGAAGATGCATATTGGCGTTCGATGACGAGCGGAATGACGCCGGGCAACGAGATATCCGTCGCCTCGTCGACGACCTCGCCCGTCGCCACATTGACGGGGTGTCCCACCGTCGTGCATTTTTCCTTCTTCTTATGTTTTTTCTTCGGCGATCCTCTCCGGCGGTGCTTACCCCCTTTCCGTTTCCCGCTCCCCGCTTTGCTTCCCTTGCCGGGGGTCCCCTTGACCACGACCCCGTCTTTGCCCTTCTTCTTCGGCTTCTTCGCACCTCCGTCGGCGGCGTCGTCAGCGCCCTTCTTGCCCGCCTTCTCGGCGCCCTCTTTCCCCGCCTTCTCGGCGCCCTCTTTCCCCGCCTTCTCGCCGACCTCTTTCCCCGCCTTCTCGCCGGCCTCTTTCCCCGCCTTCTCGCCGGCCTCTTTCCCCGCCTTCTCGCCGGCCTCTTTCCCCGCCTGCTCCGCCCCCTGCTTCCCCGCCTGCTCCGCCCCCTGCTTCCCCAGCTGCTCCGCCCCCTGCTTCCCCAGCTGCTGCGCGGCCTCTTGCGCCCCCTCCTTGCCGACCGCTTCCGCGACGGCCTTGCCCGCCTTCACGGCCAGCCTCCCCCCCGTGGCCGCCGCGCCCGCGAACGGGATCATCCCCGCCGCGGAGATGCCCGCGTTCAGATAGTCGCCCTCCGCGAGGTAGATGACCGCGTTGAGCCCGTCGGCGATCTCCCCGAGGCCCGGGATGAAGCCGACGATATCGAGCCCGGTGTGGACCCAGTCCGAGGCCTTCTCCCACCAGCTCTTCTCGGCCTCCTCGCGCATCTTGTCGAGGTCCACGAGCGGCCCTGCATAGGGCGCCGACCCGTGGGCCATGAACACCGCCTTGCCGATCGTGTTCTCTGGCCCGTCCGGGCCCGCGCAGTTCATCGCGTACAGCGATGTGTGATAGATGATGTTGTTCCCCTGCGCCTGGACCGTCGTGCTGTGCGAGATCGGCCGGCAGTACCCCAGGTTCACCCCGCTCTTGACGCCGCCGCCCGTCCCCGGCTCATCGCCCTCGACGGTGGTGATCCGGCTCGCCATCGTCGTGGTGTCGAACGTCCCGAGCTTCACCGTGCTCGCCTCGTTCACGCCGGCGGCCAGGCAGGCGCGGATCTGGTACGGCACCGGCTTCATCTCGTCGCCGATGGGCGTCTTGCAGACATCCGGCTCGAGGCAGACGACCCACGCGTTGCCCGTCTTGCGGAGCCCTTCATTCTCGGCCACGAGTCGTCCCTCCCGGCGCCGCCATGCACGCCTCGAGCGCCTCAATCCTGCGTCTCTTGCTGTACGCGCCGCGCCACGTCATGAACAGGCGCCCCTCCGGCACGTCGATCATCAGCGTGTCGAGGAGCATCGGGACCACCGCGCGCGAGCCCGTCTCGAGCAGCGCCAGCAACCCGAGCTCGTACCCCGGGAGCCGGAGCTCGAGCGCCCCGTCCGGGTGCAGGTTCTCGAGGACGATCTCCTCGTTGCCGCGGAGATAGCCCGGATAGACGAGATCCGGATGAGCGCTGTTGTAGAACCGGTAATCGAAATCGAGCGGCGCGTGCGGCCAGCGCTCCGCCTGCCACGCCTCGTCGTAGGTCCCCGCGTACGCGCGCCGCGGCAGCCAGACGCCTGGGATCGGGCCGAGCCCCTCCGGCTTGTGGATCCGGCCGAGCTCGGTGACGGGGTCGTCGGGCGACTCGATCTGCGGCGCCTCGAACGTGACGTCGTTCGGCGTCTTCCCCTCGGGGAGATAGCCCTTCCCGACGGGGTTCTGCTCGAACGCGAGGCGGGCCCCCCACGCGTCCTGGAAGGTCCCGCCGAACGCGTGCTCGTACCGGACAGGCACCTCGCGGCAAGGCTCGGGGTCGGTGAGGCGGTACTCGTCGCCCTCGCGCACCCACCGCCGCGGCCCCGTCACGCGGAGCGTCTTGTCCACCTTGCCGATGCGCGCGCGGACGAACCACGCCGGCGCGGGCCAGCCCCCCGGCGCGTGCGCCGTCGCGTTGATGTGGATGTCGCTCCGCTGCTTGAACGGCGCGAGATCGCCCTCCATGCGCAGGCTCGACGAGGCCGCGTCCCCGTGGAACACGTCCCCTCCGGACACCTCCGGTTGCTCCGGATCGAGCTGCGCGACGCCGCCAGGGACGATGCGGAAGGCACCGCGCAGCACGAACACGCCGAACTCGCGCCCCTGCGGATCGATGCTGTCGAAGTGAAAAGGCCAGAAGCGAGTGTAGTTCCGTACGATCATGGCAGCGCCCGTCCAGCGGCGGATCAGTTGAGGTCGATGTACTCGCCGTCGATGTCCACCACCCCCGACGCCGCGATCAGGACCGTATCCCCGTTGACCTCCACCGCCGCGGCGTCCACGGTGGCGCGCTGGCCCGCCTTGACCTCCACGACGGCGCCCGCCGTGGTCGTGATCGTCACGCCCGCCGCGTTCGCGATCGTCACGCCCGCCGACGTCTGGATCGTCGAGCCGGCGGTGATCTGGATGTTCGCGCCCGCGCTCATGCTGATGTTCGCGCCCGCGCTGATCGACACGCTCCCCTCGGCCGTCAGGCTCACGTCCGGCCCTTTCATCGTGAGCGTGGACCGCCCCGTCGTCTGCGAGATGAACCGATCCGTCATCACCGTCCCGGTGGGCGGGATCTTCGGCGGCGGCTCGGCGGGTTGCTCGATCGTGACCGTGTGCTTCTTGCCCACGAGCGTCGAGTCCTGGACGCCGATCGCCGCGGCCCGATCCTTCCCGACCGTGATCGTCTGATTGTTCCCAACCGCGATCGTCTGGTCGTTCCCCACCGTGATCGCCTCGTCGTGCCCGACCGTGCGCGTCCGATCGACGCCCGTCGTCTCCGTCTCGTTGTTCTTGACGAGCTTGTTCAGGTCCTTCTGCGCCTGGACATTGACGAGCTCCCTCCCCGCCGCGTCCTCGAACATGATCTCGTTGTAGCCGCCCGTCCCGCCCGTGGAGTTGCTCCTCCACCCGCTCTGCGTCTTGTTGTCAGGCAGCTTGTACGGCACCTTCTGCAGGTTCGTGTACACCCGTCCCACGATGACCGGCCGGTCCGGGTCCCCGCTCAGGAAGTCCACCAGGACCTCCTGCCCGACGCGCGGCAAGGTCACCCCGCCGTACCCGGCGCCTCCCCACGACTGGCTCACGTGGATCCAGCACGAGCTGCTGTCGTCCATCTGGCTCTCGCGGTCCCAGTGGAAATGCACCCGGACCCGCCCGAACTCGTCCGTGTGGATCTCCTCCCCGGGCGGCCCCACCACGGTCGCGCTCTCGACCCCGTTCACCTTCGGCTTCGGCGTCACGAGCTCCGGCCGGAAGGGGATGTCCGTCCCCCGCGCCTTGCACCGATGCGACCACTCGCCGTGATGGGTCCCGCTCATCGACGACTCGACGACGAGCAGCGTCCGGCTCTCGGCGAGCGCCTCGTGCGGATGCCCCGCGATGCTCACCACGCTCCCTGGCGCGAGGTCATGGGCGTTCGTCTCGAAGGTGCAGACCTTGGCGCTGCCGCGCTTCGCGTCGAGCCGCCGCTGCGCCAGGCTCGCCGCCTCCTTCTCGTCGGTGCGCGCCTTGCCCTTGTCGTCGGCGCTCGGCGTCGCGTCCCCCTGATCCGTGCCGAAGAGGAACGCGCCCGGCGTGTACTGGTAGCGCTCGAGCTTCGCCTCGAGCCCCTGCCCGCCCGACGCGCTGCCCACCAGCTTGTAGCCCGGCGGCCGGCGATAGTCGTGGTCCCGCAGCGTGTATTTCCCCGGCCGCACGCGCTTGCCCATCCGTACGTCGGTCACGAACGAGATGCCGTGGCTGCGCGAGAGGCTCGCGTCGTCCAGGAACATCAGCGGCGCCCCGCGCTTCACGTTCGCGTGCGGCGCGTCCGACAGCACGAGCTTCGTCTCGTCCCCGCTCTGCTCGAAGGCGTACGCGATGCCCGCGTCCTCGAGCATCCGGCTCACGAAGGCGAAGTCCGACTCCGCGTATTGCACGCGGTATTTCCGCTTCTTGTAGGCGCCGCCGTCGATCCGCACCTCGGGCTCGATGCCCCACTCCTTGAGCACCTTGAGCGCGATGTCCGGCTCGGAGGTGTGCTGGAACATGCGGTAGTTCTTCCGCTGCGTGAGGAGCCACATCGTCGGCACGACGGTGAGCTGGTAGGTCGAGAGCCCGCCCGGCTCGACCCGCACCAGCTCGAGGTGGTTGCAGAGGCCCGACCAGGACCTGTCGTGCGCGCCCGCGCGCAGCGTGAAGCGCGCCGGCTGGCCCACGACGGCGTCGAAGTCGATGCTGGCGTTGTCCGAGACCGCGACCAGGTTGACCTCGAACAGGGACGAGAGCCGCTCTTGTACGGAGAAGTTGCGCACGTCGAGCGCGTCGCCCGAAGCGACCTCGACCTCGAGGTTCTTCCCGCCGATGCGGCTCGCGGCGGCGCCGGCCGCCTTGCCGACGCCCTTGACCGAACCACCAGCGGTCGCCTGCGAGGGATCCTCACCATGGCTTTTCACGAACGTCATCCTCGCGCCCTCCTGCGCTCCGGCCCGCTCCGTCTGCTCGCGAGCGTCCAAGGCTCCTGTCGAACCAGGCAAGTCGAATCATGGCTGGGAATACGCCGGGGAGCGTCTCACGAGATCTGGTGTACTGTCCAGGGCCTGCTGTGCAGGCGAACGGCGCTGGATGGCCGTGCGCGGTCCGTTCGGCGTAGAGGGTCGGCGTCGAGGGTCGTTGGACGCGAGGCGATGCCAGGGTGTGCGCATTGCGCCGCTCCGTGGACGATGGCGGGGCGGAAGCAACACATCATCAAATCTGCAAAATTACACCATTCCACGAACGAACCTCGCGCGTGGCAGCGAGAATGGCGCCCTGCGGCCACGATGCCACACCCCTCGCGTCCCCTCCGGGGGACGACGCACGAGGGGGCGACGTGTAGAATTTCAAGTCTTAAAGTATCGGGTCGATCCTCGTACGCTCGCGTCCGATGGACGTGGTGTCGCTGTGCCCGCTGCCGGCGTCGGGGTTCGTCTGGCAGTCGCAGGACGGGAGGGCTGCGCAGACCGTCGTCGTGAAAGCGACGTTCGTGCTCGTGCCTGGGAGGTCGTATCTCGCGGCGGAGCAGCAGGCGCCGAACGAGGAGGACAAGCACTGGAACGACGATCCGGCGCGCAGCGTCGTCGCGCCGAGCGACAGGGTGCCCTACAAACCGCGCGCCGACGTGATGCTCGTAGGGCACGCGTACGCGCCGGGCAAGCGTCCCATGCGATCGATGATGGTCCGCGTGGCGGTCGGAGACATCGACAAGTCCATCGAGGTGTGGTGCGACCGGGCCTTCCGGGTGCGAGACGGCCAGCTCCTCGAAGGACAGGGCTTCACCAAGATGCCTCTCTGCTGGGAGCGCGCGGCCGGCGGCCCCGACACGAGCAACCCGGTCGGCGTGCGGTTCGACGCGCCCCCGGACATGTATGGCAGGGTCACGCTCCCGAACCTCCAGCCGCCCGGGATGCATGTGGTCAATCCGTCGGACACGTTCGCGCCGGTGTGCTTCGCCCCGATCGGGCGGAGCTGGCCAGGGCGAACATCGTGGCTCGGACATCTGGCCGGGAAGTTCCCGCAGCCCGGATGGGAGGAGCGGCCGCTGCCGGAGGGGCTCGATCCCGTGTACTTTCTGGCGGCGCCCCTGGACCAGCAGGTGGAGCAGATCCGACCCAACGAGCACATCATCCTCGAGAACCTGAGCCCCGATCACGCCCGCCTGGTGACGAACCTGCCGGGCGTCCGGCCGAGGGCGGTCGCGCACCGGGCCACGGGGGAGCACGAGGAGGTGGCGCTCGTCGCGGACACGCTGTGGATCGACGCCGATCGTGGGCTGTGCACGGTGGTCTGGCGGGGAAGGATCGGGCTCAGGCATCCGAGCGAGGCGGGGCGCATCGCGGTGACGCTCGAGGGCGACGCCGGCGGCCGCGTCTCCAGCGACGAGGCGAAGCCGTCCCCGCCGGAGGCCAGGGATGCGGCGGAGAAGCGCGGGGTGGAAGAGGACGCGGAGGGGACGCTCCAGCTGGGGGACAAGGTCAGCGCGGCGGTGGCGCCGGTGATGCCGTTCCAGGGCGGGGGCGAGCCGCGGCAGGCGCCCGCGCCGCCGACGTCGAGGCCGGGGGACGCCGCGTTGCCGTTCCGGCCGGGTGGTCGCCCGCCGCACACCGCCGAGCCGGCGCCGCCGCCTGCGCCGCTCGCCGTGAGCCCGCCGCCCCCGCCGCTCGTGGTGCTGCCGCCGCCGGCGGAGCCCATCGCCGGGCCTGCGACGGCGGGGCCGTGGAGCCGGCTGGAGGCGGGCGGGAGGCCTTCCATCGGTCAGTCCGTCGTGGAATCCATGGCGGGCTCGCGCCCTGCTCCGAGGAGCCCCGCGTCGCCGCCGGCGGAGCCGACCCCGGCGGCGGCCGCGCCCGCGCTCACGCCGAGGCGCGGCGGGCGTGAGATCGTCGATCTGCTCTGGTTCAGCCCCGCGGCGATGCCGAGGATCCGGAAACACCCGGCGTGGAAGGAGATCCTCGCGGACGTGAAGCCGCGGCCCGACGACGAGGAGCTCGACGACGACATGCCGCCCGGCAAGCGGCCGTCGGCGAAGGATCGCCGGGACGTGCTGGCGATCCTCGCGCGCGGGCAGCCGATGCGGGTGGAGGACCTGGAGCAGGCGATGATGGAGGCCGTGGGCGAGGACGGGGCGTTCGTGCCGCCGCTCGTGCTGGTCGCCGGGGAGCTGGAGCTCCCGTTCGATGAGGTGGAGACGCTGAAGGCGCTGGTGGCCGCGGCGAGCCCGCTCGTGATGGCGGACAAGAAGCTGAAGGAAACGGTGGAGGCGATCCACGACGTCTTCAAGATGCCCTGGGTGCAGGGGGCGACGAGCGTGGTGGAGGGGCTGACGGGGCAGCTGCGCGAGGCGCTGGGTCAGAATCGCGTGGTCCCGGCGAGGACGATCGAGGCGCACGCGGAGCGGGCGCTGCTCGAGCACAGGCATTTCCAGAAAAGGCTGGTGATGGGGCAGATGAGATTGCGGGCGCTGCTCTCTTCCACCGGAGGTCACGTGAAGGTGCCTGTGTACTGGCCTGAGGCGGTGGGGAAGGAATTGCCGGGTCTCCAAAGAATGCAAGTGAGAATGATCGCCGCGCTCGGAATGCGCACCGAGCACCAGGAGAGCGCTGGTGTCGCGCTGCGGGCTTGCTCGGTCGCGCGGCGCGGAGCTCTTTGAGCCGCGCGCGTGGGCGGCCCGGCGCGGCGCGCGTCCCGTTGCGGCGTTCCCGGCGCCGCGCGCCGCGCGCCGGCCCCGGAATCCCTGGACGCGCCCCGGGCCAGGGTGGCCCGCGGGTTGCTCCCCTCCCGGTGCGGGACAGACCGCGCGGGAGGGGTTCAGTCATGCGGAAGTGCGTGCGCGATTCGGTGGTCGTCATCACCGGGGCTTCGTCGGGGATCGGCAGGGCGGCGGCGCTCGCGTTCGCGCGGCGCGGGGCGCGGGTGGTCGTCGCCGCGCGGAACGCGTCGGCCCTCGAGGAGGTCGCCGCCGAGTGCGCCAGCGCCGGGGCGCGGGCGCTCGCCGTGCCGACGGACGTGCGGGACGAGTGCGCCGTCAGGGCCCTCGCCCGCGCCGCGGTCGAGGTGTTCGGCAGGATCGACGTCTGGGTGAACAACGCCGCGGTGTTCCTCTACGCGCGCGCCGACGAGGCGCCCTACGAGACCTACCGCCAGGTCATCGAGACGAACCTGCTCGGCTACGTGCACGGGGCGCGGGCCGCGCTGCCCTATTTCCGCGCGCAAGGCGCCGGCGTGCTCGTCAACAACGTCTCCGCGCTCGGCAAGTTCGGCGGGCCCACGATGAGCGCCTACGTGAGCGCCAAATTCGGGGTCCTCGGCCTCGCGTCCTGCCTGAGGCAGGAGCTCGTCAGCACCCCGGACATCCACGTCTGCTCCCTCTTGCCCGCGGCGGTCGACACCCCGATCTACCAGCACGCCGGCAACTACACCGGCCGCGCCGTCCAGCCGATCCAGCCGGTCCTCGACCCCGAGCGGGTCGCGGCCGCGATGGTCTCCCTCGCCGAGCGGCCGCGGCGCGAGGTGCACGTCGGCGTCGGCGGCCGCGTCACCGCCGCGGCGTACACCGCCTTCCCGGGCCTCACCGAGCGGGTGCTGGCGGCGTACATCACGAGCGCGACCTTCCTGGATCGCGCCGCGCCGCACACCGACGGCAACATCTTCTCGCCCATGAAGCGCTGGACCGGCGTGACCGGCGGGTGGCGCGCGGCCTCGCGCCTCGCCGCGCTCCTCGACACGGCGAGGGCCGCCGCCCGGCTCGCGCTCGAGATCCCGTCCGCGGCGCTCGAGCGCCTCAAGCCACGGTGAGCTCGCCCATCTGGCACCCTCCGTACGCGATCTCCCATCGGTCCTGACGCGCTGTCGTCCCCGGCGTGCCTCCCAACCTCGGGGATTCTGTGACGCGTTCTCCACCGTCGGCCGGCATGCTGCGCGCCGAACAACGATTCACTGAGAATCAAGGAGGCGCAACGATGAGCCGTTATGTGGCGCGCACGCTCCGAAGCGATGACTTTTCGACGCTGATGGACCTCGAGGCGGCGCTCTTCGGAAGCGCGGGCGAGGGCGAGCTCGGGCGGTATTACATCCGTCTTTGCTGCGATTTCTTCAGGGACTCTTGCTTCATGGTCGAGGCCGCGGGCAAGCCCGCGGGCTACCTGCTCTCCTTCGCGCGCGGCAAGGAGGTCTATTGCACGACCCTCGCCGTCCTGCCCGAGTACCAGGGCTCCCGCGCCACGCACACGCTGCTCCGGGCGTTCGTCGGGTCGATCCTCGGCTGGGCGGAGTCGTGCTGGTTCACCGTCGAGGAGGACAACCACGCCGCGCGGGCGCTCCACGCCATGCTCGGCGCCAAGGAGATCGAGGTCCGCCCCGACTTCTACGGCACCGGACACCCGCGCATCATCTCGCGCATCGATCGCGACGCGTTCATGGCGCTCCGGGCCCGCTTCGAGCGGGTCGGGCTCGTCGATCGCGCCGCCGAGGCGAGGGAGCCGCGCGCGGCGGACGGCGGCATCGCCGCGGTGGCCTGAGGCGGACGGACCTCATGACGACCACCGCTCCGCTGGACGCCGCCCGCCGCCCCGGGGCGGCGAGCGACTGGCCGTGGACCGAGGCGCTCTCCGTCGTCACCCGGGTCTCCGGCGTGATGGGGCTCGCGCTCGACACCGTGTTCCGGACCAGCCTCTTGCCCGAGCTGCCCGCCTCGCGCGACCGCGAGCGGGCGCGCCTCCTGCACGCGATCGCCGGGGAGCTCTGCGCGATGCACGCCCTGCGCGTCCGCGTGACCGGCGCGCTCCCCGCGCCGCCGTTCGTGATCGTGGCCAACCACGTCAGCTACCTCGACCCGATCGCCCTCGCCTCGCTCACCCCCTGCACCGCCATCGCCAAGCAGGAGATCGGCGGCTGGCCGATCATCGGCGAGCGCGCGCGCGATCTCGGCGTGCTGCTCGTCGACCGGCAGCGCCCGGCGAGCGGGGCGCGCGTGCTCCGGTCGGCGCTCCGCGCCCTCTGCCACGGCGTCCCGGTGCTGAATTTCCCGGAGGGCTCCACGACGCGCGGCGAGGAGGTCCTCCCCTTCCGCAAAGGCATCTTCGGCCTCGCCCGGATCGCGGGCGTCCCCATCGTGCCCGCGGCGATCACCTACGATGCCCCGGAGCTCTGCTGGGCGGGCGACGACACCTTCGTCCCCCATTATCTCCGCTTCTCCAGCCGCCGCGAGGCGAGCGCTCACATCACCTTCGGCCCCCCGCTCGGCGATCACGGCGGCGCGGCCGAGCTCGCGGAGCGCGCCCGCGCCGTGATCCTGGACCTCTTGAGCCTTTAGGAGATCTCATGTCGCAACAACGAGCCGCCGCGTACCTGCGGCACGGGCAGACTCCCTTCTTCCGCCTCCCGACCGCGAGCTTCCAGGAAGCCGGCGCGTCGGCCTACGCCGGCGCCGACGCCGTGCTCCTCGGCGTCCCGTGGGACGGGAGCGTCACCTACCGCCCAGGCGCCCGGTTCGCGCCCTACGAGCTGCGCCGCGTGAGCGCCCTCGTGCAGTCCTATCACCCCGGCCACGGCGTCGACGTGTTCCGCGCGCTCCGCGTGCTCGACGGCGGCAACGTGCCGTTTCCCCCGTTCCACGCCGAGTCCGTGCGCGAGCTGGTCCAGGCCTCGGTCGACGAGGTGCTCGCCGCCGGCGCGGTGCCGTTCGTCGTCGGCGGCGACCACTCCATCGCGCTCCCGGTGCTCCGCGCGCTCGCGCGACGGCACGGCCCCGTCACGGTCGTCCACGTGGACGCCCACCTCGACACGAGCACGGCGGAGGTGTGGGGCGAGCCGTTCCACCACGGCACGCCGTTCCGCAACGCCATCGACGAGGGACTGCTCGGCCGGGGCGCGCTCCACCAGATCGGCGTCCGCGCGACCTGGGGCCACCCGGAGGAGGGCGCCTTCGCGGCGCACGCCGGGGCGACCCTGTACGGCATGGACCGGATCGACCGGGACGGCGCCTCCACGATCGCGGCCGCCATCCGCGCCGCCGCCGGCGACGCGCCCGTCTACATCTCGTTCGACATCGACGGCATCGACCCCGCCTACGCCCCGGGCACCGGCACGCCCGTGCCCGGCGGGCTCACCTCGCGCGACGCGATCCAGCTGCTCCGCGGCCTCGCGGGGATCAACCTCGTCGGCATGGATCTCGTCGAGGTGTGCCCCGCGCTCGACCACGCCGACATCACCCTTCACCTCGGCGCGCACCTCCTGTTCGAGGGCCTCGCCCTGCTCGCGACGAGGAAGGTCAACCGGCCGCTCGGGTGACGCACACCTGATCTCGGCGAGCGCGGACGCGGACGCGAAGACGACGAGAGAAATGCCGCCCCGCCGCACCGCGCCGCGCCTCAATCCGCTGGCGCCCATCGCCATTCCGGTGTCACATAAGAGACACTGGGATGACACGCTCGCCCGATCTTTCCGGTCGTTACGCCGATCTCCCGCAGCTCGACGCCGCCTGGGCGCGCCTCGCGCGCGCGCACGGCGGACATGAAATGACGGTGGGGACGTCCACCCAGGGACGACCGTTACGGCGGTATGACTTCGGCAACCCGCTGGGCCCGACGTTCCTGCTGACGTCGCTCATGCACGGGGTCGAGGTGATCGGCGGGCTCGCGCTGCTCGACGCGGTCCGGTCGCTCCTCTCGGGCGGCCGGGGCAGCATCGCCGCGCACGCGCGGCTGGTCGTGATGCCGGTGGTCAACCCCGACGCGTTCGCCGACAACCTGGAGCGCCTCCGCGACGAGAGATGGGCGTCGCAGCGGTGCAATGCCCGCGGCGTGGATCTGAACCGGAATTTCGCGCCGCTGTCCGCGTCGCGGCCGCTGCACCCGTTCGCGGGGTCGCGGCTCCGGTGGTCGCCGCATTACACCGGGCCGCACGCGTTCTCGGAGCCCGAGTCGCGCGCGCTGCGCGACGTCGCGCTGGAGACGCGGCCCGCGCTCGCGCTCGGCTTTCACAGCTGCGGCAACCTCCTGCTCTACCCCTGGGCGCACACCGGCGCGCCCAACCCGCGCGCCTCGCTGTACCGCGCGCTCGGCGACGCCTTCTGCCGCGCGCTGCCGCGCGAGCCGTACGAGATCCGGCAGGCGGCGCACTGGTACCCCACGGTCGGCGACATGGACGACTGGCTCGACGCCAACCTGGGGACGCTCGCCTTCACCGTGGAGGTCAGCCGCCCCGCGCGCTCGTTCCGCGATTTCCGCCGGCTGCTCAATCCGTTCTGGTGGCTCAACCCGCTCGAGGCCGACGCGGCGATCGAGAACGTCGTCCCCGGCGTGGGAGCGCTCCTCGGCGACGCGCTCGACCGCGGCGTGGGTCGGGCGGCCCCGCACGCGCCGCCGCGCCTCGAGGAGCCGCCGGCGGAGCTGTTCGCCGACGCCGCCGAGTGATGCGCCCGCGCGCGCGGCCGCCACCGGCTGACCGCCGCCCACACCGGCCGGACGCCGGCGGACAAAAAGTGCCAGTCTCGCACGCGGCATCCACTATCCTTCGCGTGTGGACGCTGACTCGCCCCGCCTGCCGACGACCGTCAGGGTCAGCCTGAGCGCGGCGGAGCGCGCGCCCGGCGCGGACGAGTCCGACATCTGGCAGCACGAGGCCGACGAGATCGTCGACGGCAAGTACCGGCTGGTCCGGCCGCTCGGGCGCGGGGGCATGGCCGAGGTCTGGCTCGCGGTCCACGTCACGCTCAAGACCGAGCTCGCCATCAAGTTCCTCAGCGTCTCGCTGACCGGCGACCCCACGCGGAGCCGGACCGTCCTGGAGAGGTTCCGGTTCGAGGCCCAGATCTCGGCCCGCCTGGGCGCGCGCACGCGGCACATCGTCGCCGTCCACGACGCGGGCGTGCACGACGACATCCCGTATCTCGTGATGGAGTACATCCGGGGCCGGACGCTGTTCGCCGAGGTGCGCGAGAAGGGGCCGATCGAGCCGCGGCGCTTCGCGGACATGCTCGATCAGATCGCGGACGCGCTCACCGTCGCGCACGACATGGGCATCGTGCACCGCGACCTCAAGCCCTCCAACGTGATGATCCTCGACGATCCCGGCGCGGAGCTCACGGTGAAGGTCGCCGACTTCGGCATCGCCAAGGCGCTGCACGGCGATCTCGGCCTCGATCGGCCGCGCGAGACGGAGGCCGACGTCATGCTGGGCTCGCCGAACTACATGAGCCCGGAGCAGCTCTCCTCGCCGCTCGCGGTCGACGCGCGGGCCGACGTGTGGGCGCTCGGCGTCCTCGCCTATGAGGTGCTGACCGACTGGCCGCCGTTCCAGGGCAACACCATCGCCGAGCTCATCGTGGCGGTCAGCACCCGCGATTTCGAGCCGGCCACCGAGGTCCGGCGGTCGCTCCCCCGGGGGCTCGACGGCTGGTTCTCGCGCGCCCTCGCGAAGGAGCCGGCGCGGCGGTTCACCTCGATCCGCGAGATGGTCCGGGCCTACCGCGACGCGCTCGCGGCGCCGCCGCCCGCGCCCGCGAAGGCCTCGCCGGCGCGGCGGCCGGCGGCGCTCGTCGCCGTGGCGGTCGCCTCCCTGGGCACGCTCGCGGGCGCCACCGCGCTCGCGTGGCGCCTGCTCGGCGGGCCGCGCGCCGAGCCGGAGGCGGCGCGGCACCTGTCCCCCGGCGTGCGCGGCGCGCTCCAGGAGCTCGCGCTGCGCCCGCCGCCGCCCCCGCCGCCCGCCGCGACGGCGCCGCCGGTCGCCGTCGCCCCGGCGGGCGAGCCCGCTCCCTCCGCCGCGGCGACCGCGTCCGCGCGGCCGCGCGGGGTCCAGCCGCGTCCTGGGGCGGAAGGCGGCGCTCCCCGCGCCACCGCGACCGCCAAGCCCGCGCCGCCCACCGTTCCCCGGCGCCGCAAGGAGATCGACAAGAGTGAGATCCTTTGAGCGACAGCTCATCACGCTGTGCGGCGCCGCCTTGCTCGCGGCCGCGCCGGCGCCGGCCCTCGCCATCGGCGCCGAGGAGGACGCGAAGACGCTGTTCGCGCGCGGGCGCGAGCTGCGGAGCGCCGGCCAGTGCGAGCAGGCGGTCATCGCCTTCCGGAGCGCGCTGGAGATCTACCCGGAGGGGCTCGGCGCGCTGCGGAACATCGCCGAGTGCGAGGAGGAGATGGGCCGCTACGCCTCGGCGCGGCGCGACTGGTGGGATCTCCGGCGCGCCGCGCTCCAGTCGAACGAAGCGAAGTACGCCGGGTGGAGCGAGGACGCCGAGCTCCGGTACCGGGCGCTCGGCAACAAGGTCGGGACGTTGACCGTCCGCCTGCACGGCGCCGAGGGGCGGTCGCCGGTGCAGGTGGTGCTGGACGGCAAGCCGCTCGATCCGAGGCTCCTCGGCGTCGCGCTCGAGCGCGATCTCGGCGCGCACACGGTCGAGCTCTTCTACGGCGGCGCCGCGCCGATCCTGGAGCGCGTCGAGCTCACGCCGGGCGCGAGCCGGGACGTGACGCTCACCGTGCCCGCGCCGCTCCCGGCGCGCGACGCGCGCCCCCCGGACGCCGCGCCCGCGCCGCCGTCGTCCAGCGGCGTCCGCACGGGCGGCTACATCGCGCTCGGCGTGGGCGGCGCGGGCGCGATCGCGACCGCGGTGGCGCTCGCCGTGCGCGCCAGCGCGCTGTCCAAGGTCGAGGACGGGTGCTCCCCAGCCGGCGGCGGGGGCTACGTGTGCCCGCGATCGCTGCAGGGGGACTACGACAGGGGGAAGACCGCCACGACGCTCGCGGGCGTCTTCGCCGGCGTCGGGCTGGTCGGCATCGGCGCCGGCGTCACGCTGCTCCTGCTGAGCCCCTCCGAGGCCGCCTCGCCGGCGCCTGGCAAGCCTCCCGTGGCGGAGCTCTCCCTCACGCCGTCGCCGGCCGGCCTCGGCTCCCGCCTCCTCGTGCGCTTCTGATCGGGTCAGGCGCGCGCCTTGCCTGATCTCGCCGCGAACCCGGGCTGCGGCCCAGGTTGCGAGGAGGGGTGTCATGACGATGCTCGAACCGATCTCCGAGGTGCCGCCGCTGGTCGAGCGCGACCAGGCCGGGGCGGGCAGAACAGCGGGCAGGGCGGAGCGCCTGGTCTCCACGATCGGCGGCAGCGCCCTCGTGGCGTACGGGCTCGCCCGCCGCAGCGTGCCCGGCCTGGTCCTCGCGCTCGCGGGCGGGGCGCTGATCCAGCACGGCGTCTCGGGCCGCCGCGGCGCCGCGGGCGCGCCCGACGATCGCGCTCCACCCCGCGCGCGGCTCCTGCGCGCCGGCCAGCGCGTCGGCCGCCTGTTCGGCGGGCTGGCACCGGCGACGACGCGCGTCGCGCGCGCCGTGACCGTCGCGAAGCCCGCGGACGAGCTCTACAGATTCTGGCGCAATTTCGAGAACTTACCGCGCTTCATGGAGCACCTCGCCGAGGTCGAGGTCATCGACGATCGCCGCTCGCGGTGGGCGGCGAGGGCGCCCGGCGGCGGCTCGGTGTCGTGGCGGGCCGAGATCGTCGAGGACCGGGAGAACGAGCTCATCGCGTGGCGCTCCTGCGAGCCGGCGGACATCGAGAACGCGGGCTCGGTCCGGTTCGTCCCGGCGCCGGGCGGCCGCGGCACCGAGGTCCGCGTGACGCTCGACTACAAGGCGCCGGCCGGCGCGCTCGGCCGGGCGATCGCGAAGGTCTTCGGCGAGGAGCCGGATCAGCAGCTCAGGGACGACCTCCGCCACTTCAAGCAGCTGATGGAGGCGGGGGAGATACCGACGATCGACGGACAGCCCAGCGGCCGGAGATCGGCCGTGCTGGGCGGGGCCGTGCTGGGGAGGTGAGGCCATGCGCGCTCTCTGCTGGAACGGGGTGAACGATCTCCGGGTCGAGACGGTGCCGGATCCGCGGATCCTCGCCCCGCACGACGCCATCCTCCGCGTGCGGATGTCGTCCGTATGCGGCTCGGATCTGCACCTCATCGACGGCTATGTGCCCACGATGAAGAAGGGGGACATCCTCGGGCACGAGTTCGTCGGCGAGGTCGTCGAGGTCGGCCCGGACGTGAGCAAGCTGAAGAAGGGCGACCGCGTCGTCGTCTGCTCGATCGTCGGCTGCGGGCATTGCTTTTATTGCGAGCACGCGCTCTGGTCGCTCTGCGACAACTCGAACCCGAGCCACGCCGTGCTCGACGCGGCCTTTGGCGACACGACCGCCGCCATCTTCGGCTATAGCCACGCCTTTGGCGGCATCGCCGGCAGCCATGCCGAGTACGTGCGCGTCCCGTTCGCCGATCAGGGCGCCTTCCAGGTCCCCGAGGCGGTCCCGGACGACCGCGCGGTGTTCGCGGCCGACGCCTTGCCGACCGGCTACATGGCCGTGGACATGTGCGGTATCCGCCCCGGCGACGTGATCGCGGTGTGGGGGGCCGGCGGCGTGGGACAGATGGCGATCCTCAGCGCGTACCTGCTCGGCGCGGAGCGGGTCATCGCCATCGACCGGCTCCCCGAGCGTCTCCGGCTGGCCAGCGAGCGCGGCCGCGCCGAGGTGCTCAATTACGAGGAGGTGGACGTCCGCGAGGCGCTCCGCGACATGACGGGGGGCCGCGGCCCCGACGCGTGCATCGACGCGGTCGGCATGGAGGCGCACGGGCGAGGCCTCGAGTACGCCTACGACCGCGCCAAGCAGGCGATGCGGCTCGAGACCGATCGCCCGATCGCGCTGCGCCAGGCGATCATGGCGTGCCGCAAGGGCGGCACGGTGTCGATCGTCGGCGTCTACGGCGGGCACATCGACAAGTTCCCGATGGGCGCCGCGATGAACAAGGGCCTGGTCTTCCGGATGGGGCAGCAGCACGGCCAGCGCTACATCCCGCGCCTGCTCGAGCACCTCGAGCGCGGCGAGATCGATCCCTCGTTCCTCGTGACGCACCCGATGAGCCTCGAGGAGGGGCCGCGCGGATACCAGCTCTTCAAGAAGAAGCAGGATGGCTGCGTGCGCGCCGTCTTCACGCCGGCGGCGAGCGCCTGAGTCGGCGCCGCCGTCGCGCGGCGGCGGCGCGATCGGCGCCGCGACGGTGGACCTGCGGGCCGGCGAGCGCGGCCTCTGCGCGGCGCCGGCCGAGCGCATCTGTGCAGGGGCGGCCGGGAACGGATCTCGCTCGTAGCGACGGAAGGAGCGCGCGGCGCTGAGCTTGTCTTTCCGCCCCAGGGCGCTACCCCTTGATGAGGCGGGGGCGCGCGCAGACGGCGAGGTCGAGATGAGCTCACGACGAAACAAGATCCTTGGTTCGGTGGCAGGGAGCGGCGCGGTCGCCGTCCGCGGGGCGGCCGAGGCGCTGTTCTCGGCGGCGGGCAAGGGGCTGCTCGACGAGGGCGCGCGGGAGGGCCTGCGGCGCGCGATGGTCGAGAACACCACGGCGGTCGTGGACGCGTTCGCGCCGGGGCTCTCGGTGGGGGCGCAGGCGACGGCGAAGATCATCGTGGATCACGGCGGGAAGCAGGCGGGGGCGCTCGTCGCTCAGGCGGCGGCGCGGCAGGCGGGCCAGGCGGCGCTCACCGACGGCGCGTCGGCCGCGGTGGCCAAGACGCTGACCCGCGAGGTGATGAAGACCGCGGGCCGGGAGATCCTGAAGGGCGCCGGCAAGGCGGCCGGGATCGGGTTCGTCATCGACGGCGCCTTCGGTGCGTACGAGGGGGTCACGGCCTTCCAGCGCGGCGAGATGACGAGGCAGGAGGCGATGGTGCACGCGGCCCAGGAGGCCTCGACAGGCGCGGTGGCGACCGGCGCCGGCGTGCTGCTCGCGGCGGGCCTCGTCGCGGTCACCGGCGGCGCTGCGGCGCCGCTCGTCTTCGCGGTGGGCGCCGGCGGCGCGATCGGCGCGAAGCAGGTCCTGCGGCGGCTCGTGGGCCGCGTTTCCTCGAAGATCCTGGTCGCCCCGTTCCCGACGGAAGCCAAGCGGGGTGACGCGGCGCCGCGGCATCCGTGCCGGCGAGCTTGTCGCGGCCTCGAGGCGTCCACCCGCGCGGATCGGCATTGTTTCCGTGCATCGGCCGAGCGGCGGCCTCGCGGCGCTCGCCGCCGACGGCTTTCGGGCGGTGGCCGATCGACATAGATCCTCGTCATGAAGCGACGCGTCCCGAGGCGATCGTTCCTGCGCATCGGCGGGGCTGCGGCCGCGGCGCTGGCCCTGCCGTTCTCCCTGATCTTCGCGCGGAGGCCGAGGACGAAGAACGCGGCCGGCCGGTTCGGGCCGCTCCTCCCCGATCCCGCGGGCATCCTCGATCTCCCTGCTGGCTTCGCCTACCGGATCCTTGAGCGCGCCGGCGGCGACATGGACGACGGCTACCGGGTGCCCGGCCGGCCGGACGGGATGGGGTGCTTTCCTGGGCCGGACAACACGTGGATCTTGCTCAGGAATCATGAGAACGGGCCCGCCGACCGGAAGATCGGGCCTTACCGGGCCGGGCAGAGCGCGCCGGCGGAGGCGTACGACGCGGCGAGCATGGGCGGCGTCACGAGGCTCGTGGTCGACGCGGCGACGCTCGAGCGCCGCTCGAGCAACCTCGTGCTCGCCGGAACGAACCGGAACTGCGCCGGCGGCGCGAGCCCCTGGGGCTGGCTCACGTGCGAAGAGAACGTCGATCCTCGCCACGGCTATGTCTTCGTGTGCGCGGCGAACGCATCGAGGGTGGCGCCGCCGCAGCGCCTCACCGGATACGGCCGCTTCTTCCACGAGGCGGCGGTCGTCGACCCCGCGACGAACATCGCTTACCTGACCGAGGATCGGGCGGACGGCTGCTTCTACCGCTTCAAGCCCGCGGATCCTGCGGCGCCGTTCGAGGGCAAGCTGCAGGCGCTCGCCGTCGTCGGCGCCCGCAAGGCCGACACCTCGGGCTGGGCGCTGCGGGAGCCGCGCGAGATCGCGTGGGTCGACATCGACGACCCCGATCCGCGGGACGACACGGTCCGGAAGCAGGCGCAGGCCAAGGGGGCCGCGCTGTTCCGGCGCGGGGAGGGCGTCTGCCTCGCGCAGGGCGCGGTGTACGTCTCCGCGACGATCGGCGGCCCGGCCGGCGCCGGGCAGATCTTCCGGCTGGCCCCTGCCGGGGACGGCGGCGCGCTCGAGGTCCTCGCCCACGCGACGAGCACGGACGAGCTGGACGCGCCCGACAACATCACCGTCGCCCCCTGGGGAGAGCTCTTCATGGCGGAGGACGGCAGCCGGGGGAACTACCTGCGAGGCGTGACGAGGGACGGGCAGATCTTCGACTTCGCGCGCAACGCGCGGAGCCCGAGCGAGCTCGCCGGCGTGTGCTTCTCGCCCGACGGCAAGGCGCTCTTCGTGAACATGCAGGAAGACGGCCTCACGCTGGCCGTCACGGGCCCGTTCCCCGAGATCGCCGCGGGCGCCGGCAGCCCGACCCGGGCGGGGGCGCCGGGGTAGAGCGCCGGGGAGAGCGCCAGGTAGAGCAGAGCGCCGACCGGCCCGAGCGGCCGCTCAGAACGGCGGCGGCGCCGTCTCGCCGGTCGGCAGCGGACCCGGCTCCGGCGCGTGCTCCGACTCGGCCGGCGCCGTCCCCGGCGCTGCCGTCCCCGGCTCCGCCGGGCCCTCGCCCGGCGCCGGCACGACCCCCTGCAGCTCCTCCGGCGCTCCGGCGTCGGCCGCCTCCGCGCCCGCGTCCGCCTCGGGGACTGGCGCCTCCTCGGCCGGCTCCGTTCCGGCGACGAACACCTCCTCGACGGCGTCCTCCTGCCCCTCGCGCGCGAGGAGGCCCGTCTGCGGATCGATCTTCACGCGCACCACGCCGCTCGGCACCGGGAAGTCGGCCACCGGGCGCTTCGCGTGCGCCTGCTTCATGAAATCCACGAACGCCGGCAGCGCCGCCGTGGCGCCCGCCTCGCCCTTGCCGAGCGGCGCCGCGTCGTCGTAGCCGGTCCACACCGCGCACGCGATGTCGGTCGAGTAGCCGACGAACCACGTGTCCTTCGACTGGTTCGTCGTCCCCGTCTTGCCGGCGATCGGCCGCCCGAGCGAGCGCGCCTGCTTGGCGGTCCCGGTCTGCACGACGGACGTCAGCAGGCTCGTGAGCACGTACGCCTCCGGCTCCTCCATCACGCGGCGCGCCGGGGGGCGCGGCGGCAGCGGGATCTCCGCCCCGCCCGGCCCGACGATCTTCGTGATCAGGATCGGCGGCTCGTAGACGCCGCCCGCGGCGATGCTCGCGTACGCGGCGGCCATCTCGCGCGGCGTGACCTCGTAGGCGCCGAGCGCGAGCGACAGGTCCGCGCCGAGCTTCGACTGGATGCCGAGCGCGCCGGCGAAGGCGACCACGTTCGAGGGGCCGACGCGCGACATCGCCGACACCGCGGCCACGTTCACGCTGTGCGCCAGCGCCTCGCGCAGCCGCGCGGGCGACTGCCCCTCGCTCTCGTCGTGGTTCTGCGGCTTGTACCCCGCGACGGCCTGCGGGTTCGTCTCGAGGATCGTCGACGGCGTCAGCGTGCGCGCGTGGATCCCGTAGCCGTAGACGAACGCCTTGAAGGTCGACCCCGGCTGCCGCCGCGCGAACGTCGCGCGGTCGAGCCCGCCGCGCACCGCCTCGTAGCCGCCGACCAGGGCGACGATCTCGCGCGTCCGCACGTCGATCGCGACGAGCGCGCCCTCGGGTCCGAGCTCGAGCCGCAGCGGCACCGGGGCCGCGGGCTTCGCCGGGCTGCCTGCGGGCGCGGCGCGCCTCGCCTCTCCGTCGGCGGCGTCCTCGTCCTCGTCCTGCCCCGTCGCGGCCGCCTCGACGACCGGCTCCGGCGCGGGACCGATCAGGCTGACGCGCACCACCTTGTCGACGTCGGCGAACTTGCTCGGCGCGAGCCCGTTCGGGTTGTACCGCTGCGCGCCGCGGAGCGCGACCGTGCCGTCCAGCGTGCCCACGCGCACCGAGAGCGTGCCTCGGGCGTCGTCGGCGCCGGTCACGACCCCCCGGAAGACCTTGTGGCCGGCCGGCGTCCCCTCGAAGGGCGGCGGCTCCTTCTTGGTCCGCGCGAGCGGGCCGAACAGCTTGTGCCGCTTCGCGTAGGCGTCGAGGTTCTTGCGGACGGCCGCGCGCGCCGCCGCCTGCAGCGCCGGATCGATCGTGGTCGTGATCGTGTATCCGCCCTGCTGCGCGGCGGGCCCGACGACCTCGCGCAGCACGCGCTGCGCCTCGCTGACGACCTCGGGCGCGAGCTCGGCGAGCGACTCGGTCTCGATGGCGAGCACCACCGGCTCCCGCTTCGCCTGCTCGACCTGGACCTCGTCCGCGAAGCCCTTCCTGTGCATCTGGTCGAGCACGAAGTCGCGCCGCGCCACGGCGCGCTCGAGGTTCGCGCGGGGCGAGTACACCGACGGCCCCTTCACGACGGCGACGAGCAGCGCCGCCTCGGCGAGCGTCACGTCGCGCACGCTCTTGCCGAAGTAGTAGCGGCTCGCCTCCTCGACCCCGTAGCGGCCGTGGCCGAAGTAGATCTTGTTGAGGTAGAGCTCCAGGATCTCGTCCTTCGTGAGCTCCTGCTCGATCCTGCGGGCCAGGATGATCTCGCGCGCCTTGCGCTTGTAGGTCCGGTCCGGCGTGAGCAGGACGTTCTTCACGACCTGCTGCGTGATCGTGCTCGCCCCCTGCCTGGTCTGGGTCGAGCGGAGGTTCACCGCGAGGGCGCGGAGCATGCCGAGGTAGTTCAGCCCCGCGTGCTCGTAGAAGCCCGCGTCCTCGGCGGCGAGCGTGGCGAGCTTCACCTGGTTCGGGATCTCGCCGATGCGCACGACGGTGCGCCGCTCGGTGAAGAGCTCGCCGAGGCGCGTCCCGTCGCGCGCGAGGATGCGCGTCACCTGCGGGGGCCGGTAATCCTTGAGCTCGCGGGTCGAGGGGAGATCCGCCTCGTAGTGCCGGACGACGAGCACGACGCTCGCGGCGGCGAGGACGAGCAGCGCCGCGAGCGCGATCCCGATGCGCTTCGCCCAGGTGGCGATCCTGGCGCCCCGGTCCTGTCCGGCCGCGTCGTCCGGCGGCGCCGGCGGCGGGCCCTCGAGGCGCGGCGCGCTCGCCGTGCGCGCCGCCGAGCTGATCCGCTGCGGCGGTTCGCTCCCTCGCACCGGCGCGCTGGATCTCCGCGCGGGCGGCTCCGAAGCCCGCCGCGGCGGCTCCGACGCACGCCACTGCGGCTCCGACACCTGCCGCGGCGGCTCCGACGCACGCCACTGCGGCTCCGACACCTGCCGCGGCGGCTCCGACACCTGCCGCGGCGGCTCCGACGCACGCCGCGGCGGCTCCGACGCACGCCGCGGCGGATCGGCCCTCCTGGCCGGATCGTTGTCGTTTCCCCCTGGGTTCCCTGATTGCTCCGAGGCCATGACGTCGTCCCCGTGAACGCTGGCGCATGCGATGCGCATCCAGAGCGCCCGGCGCGCCGGAGCGGCGACGCTAGCACGCCCGCGGTGGCACGCCTCGTTTCAGGGCGCGGCCGCGGGGGCTCAGCCCTGGAACAGCCGCATCGCCACGATGGTGATCAGGATGCCGGCGATCAGGCACCCCGCTGCGATGCCGACGAGGAGCAGCGGCTTGGCCTCCGCCTTGGCCGGCGCCTTGGCGAGCGGCGCGGGCGCGGGCGCCGGCCTCACGGCGGGCGCCGGCGGCTGCTGGACCATCTTCACCGTCTTCGCCGGCGACTTGAACGGCGACGGCGCGGGCGACTTGCTCGCCTGGAGCGCGGCGGCGTGCTGTTTTGCCGCCTGCTCGAGCACCGCGTTGGCGCTCTTCGGCATCATCGCCGTGTAGCCCTTGCCCGCGCCGCCCGCGAACGGCTTGAGCGCGTCGGCGAACTCCGCGGCCGACTCGAACCGATCCTCGGGCCGCTTCTCGAGCGCCTTGGCGAGCACCACCCCGAGCCCCGGCGGGAACTGCTTGCCTGGCACGCGCTCGTCGAGCGGGATCGGGTTCCGGGTCACGTGGTGCTGGATGTACTCCATGGGCGTCCGCGCCTCGAACGGCAGCTTGCCCGTGAGCACCTCGTACAGGATGGTCGCGAGCGAGTAGATGTCGCTGCGCGCGTCGAGCACCTTGCCCTGCGCCTGCTCGGGCGACATGAACTCCGGCGTCCCGAAGACCATGCCCTCCTGCGTGAGCATCACCGACCCCGGCCGGAGCTCGCGCTCCGTCACCTTCGCGAGGCCGAAGTCGAGCACCTTCGGGTAGTCCTTCAGCCCGCCGTTGGTCGACAGGAAGATGTTCTCGGGCTTGAGATCGCGGTGCACGATCCCCTGGATGTGCGCCTCCTGCAGGGCGCCGCAGACCTGGATCAGGATCGGGATCGCGCGCTCGACGGGCAGCGGCCCTTCCTTGCGGACCACCTGGTTCAGGTTCTTGCCCTCCAGGTACTCCATCACGATGTACAGCGAGCCGTCCTCGAGCTCGCCGTAGAGCAGCACCTTCACCGTGTTCGGGTGGGTGAGGTGGCTCATCGCCCGCGCCTCGCGGCGGAAGCGAGAGACGAGATCCTTTCGGTTCGCGAGCTTGGGGTGGAGGATCTTCACCGCCACCATCCGGTTCATCGCCGGCTGGGCGGCCTTGTAGACCGACCCCATGCCGCCGGAGCCGATCTTCTGAAGAATCTGGAACTGCCCCCCGAGCAGATCTCGACCGATGTTCGGGTCCGGACCGGCGGCCATGCGTGGAGCCGGAAAATACCACGCAACCCACCCGTATCGTCTATGACCGAAGCAGCGGACGCATCGGATCCGTCGTGGCACCGAAAATGACCGTAAAAACCGACGCCCCCGGGGCGGCCGAGGCGCTCGAGAGCCCCCTCCTCGCCGCCGCCGGCTTCTCGCACGCCTTTTTCACCCGGCGCGGCGGCGTCAGCGCCCCCCCCTGGGACACGCTGAGCTTCGCCATCGCGCTCGGCGACGACCCCGCCGCCGTCCGCGAGAACCTGGAGCGCGCCGCGCGGCGCCTCGGCATCCCGGCGGCGCGGCTCTACTACCTCAGCCAGGTCCACGGCGTGGCGGCGCGCGTCCTCACCGGCGACGAGGACCGCGACGAGGTCGTCCGCGAGGTCGGCGACGTGACCCTCTCGCGCGTGCCCGGGGTCGGCTGCGGCGTCCGCAGCGCCGACTGCGCCCCGATCCTCCTCGCCGATCGCCGGAGCGGCGCCGTCGCCGCGGTCCACAGCGGCTGGCGCGGCACCGCGCTCCGGGTCGTGGTCGAGGCGGCCCGCGCGCTCAGGTCGCTCGCCGGCCCCGGCGCCGATCTCGTCGCCGCGATCGGCCCGCACATCGAGGCCTGCTGCTTCGAGATCGGCGACGACGTCGCCGCCGAACTCGCCGCCTGCTCCAGCGCCGGCGACGCCGCCATCGTCCGCGGCGCCCCCGGCGCGCGCCCGCACGCCGACGTCCGCCGCATCCTCAAGGCCCAGCTCGCCGAGTCCGGCCTCGACGCAACGTCGGTCGATGACGTCCGGGGGTGCACCGCGTGTGACCCCGCCCGCTTCTTCTCGTACCGGCGCGACGGACAGCGGAGCGGCCGGCTGCTCTCCGTCATCGTCGCCGGCGGTACCGTCATCGGCTAGAACGCTCTCATGGTCTCGCTCGCGCGCGACTCGTCGCCGATCGTCCTCGCCATGGTGGGCCTGCCCGCGCGGGGGAAGACATCCATCGCCCGCAAGATCGCGCGGTACCTCTCGTGGCTCGGCCACCCCACGCGGCTCTTCAACGTCGGCAACTACCGCCGCGCGCACCTCGGCACCGCGCAGCCGCACCAGTTCTTCGACCCCGACAACAGCCAGGGCCGCCAGGCGCTGCTCGGCATGGCGATGACGGCGCTCGACGACCTCATCGGCTGGCTCAGCTCCGGCGGCGAGGTGGCGATCTACGACGCCACCAACAGCACCCGCGCCCGCCGGAACCTCGTCACCGAGCGCTGCCAGGCGCACGGCTTCCCGGTCGTCTTCATCGAGTCGATCTGCAACGACGAGTCGATCATCGAGACGAACGTCCGCGAGACCAAGCTCCGCTCGCCCGACTACCAGGGCGTCGATCCCGAGGCGGCGCTGCGCGACTTCCGCGCGCGCATCGCGCACTACGCCCGCGCGTACGAGCCGCTCGGCGAGCCCGAGAAGAGCTACATCAAGATCATCGACGTCGGCCGCCAGGTCGTGCTGAACCGCATCCACGGCTACCTGCCGGCGCGGCTCGTCCCGCTGTTGATGAACATGCACCTCACGCCGCACCCGATCTGGCTGACCCGCCACGGCGAGAGCGTGTTCAACGAGAAGGGGCTGCTCGGCGGCGACTCGGACCTCAGCGCGCGCGGCGAGGAGTACGCGAAGAACCTCGGCGTCTTCATCCGCGAGCGGGCCGGCGACGAGCACGTCAACGTCTGGACGAGCACCCTGCGCCGCACCATCCAGACCGCGCGCCCGATGACGCAGAACCACGTCGCGTGGCGCGCCCTCGACGAGATCGACGCGGGCGTCTGCGAGGGCATGACCTACGAGGAGATCCGCCAGCAGATGCCCGAGGTCTTCCACGCGCGCGCGGCCGACAAGTTCCGCTACCGATACCCGCGCGGCGAGTCGTACGAGGACGTCATCCAGCGCCTCGACCCGCTGATCATCCAGCTCGAGCGCCAGCGCTCGCCCGTGCTCGTGATCGGCCACCAGGCGGTGCTGCGCGCGCTCTACGCCTACCTCGTGGATCGCCCCGCGCCCTCGTGCCCGACGCTGCCGATCCCGCTGCACACCGTCATCGAGCTGACCCCCACCGCGTACGCGTGCGAGGAGCGCCGCTTCCAGCTCGCGCCCGCGGTCCAGGGCGGCGACTCGAGCACCGCGCACCCCTGATCCTCCCGGCGCGGCGATGCGCGCGCCGGGTCAGCGATCCCGGCTGATGAGCTTGCGGAGCAGCTCCAGCGGGTGGAACGGCAGCATCGCGGCCATCTCGCTGTCGGTGCCGGCCCGCTCGAGCACCGCCCGCATCGCGGGCGCCACGATCCCCATCGGATCGATCCGCTCCGCGATCGCGCGGAGGGCGCTGAGCGCCGCGCGCCCCGCGTCGATCCCGAGCGGGATGGCGAGCGCCGCCGGCACCGGCGCGAGGATCACGTCGCGCACCGCGACCGCGCGCGCCCAGGCGCCCGGGCTCGGGTCGACCTCGAGCTTCCGGATCGTCTCCGCCTCGGCGAAGCAGCCGAGCGACAGCTCCCCTGCCCGCTCCTCGATGGCGCGCGAGAGGTGCCGGTAGTCGCGCCGCCAGTCGCCGGCGAGCAGCCCCATGTCCTCCCGCACCTCGTCCGGCCCGAGGATCAGGTTGATCCCGCGCGCGTCGCGGCGGAGCGCGACGCTCGTCCAGAGCTCCCCGCCCTCGAACAGGCCGATCACCATCGTCTTGCCGGCCCCGGCGAGCGACTCCAGCGTGCCCCGCACGACGCCCGGCGACGGCATCGGCACGCCGCGCAGCCGCGCCGGCCAGAGATCGATCCTCCCGGCGAGGAGCTCCTCGCGCGCGAGCTGCAGCAAGAGGAGCGTCTGCGCGACGAGGTCGTCGCCGCGCCGCACCCGCGCCCCGAACCGCTCCACGATGGCCTCGAGGGCGCCCGCCTCGATCACCGCGGCCCAGCTCGCGTGGTGGCCCGCGGCGAGCTCCTCGGCGGAGAGCCGGGCGGCGCGCTGCGCGTCGTCGATCCGGAGCCGGCCGGCGTCCGTGTGCACGAGCTTCCTGAGCCTGCCGCCCGCGCGGACCGCGACGACGCCGCCGCGCGGCCGATCGACCTCGCGCTCGTCGATGCCCGTGCGTCTGGGCCGGAACAACGACAGCACGCGGACCCAGTCGGTCGCGGTGAACCCCTCGAAGCGGACGTCGGGCGAGAGCACGGGGCGAGCCTACTCCTGGCGCGCTCCGTGCGCGAGCGCCGGGCCGGAGCGCGCCGGGCTGACGGCGCGCTCCGGCCCGGCGCTCGGCGCGCGCGGGCGAGGCCGGCTACGCCCCCCACCAGAGCATCTCGTGCGCCTGGGTCTCGCCGCGGACCGGCACGATCACCCGGATCTTCTGGCCCTCGATCTGGACCACGTGGGCGGGGAAGCTGTCGGCCGGGTAGTACACGGATTTCACGAACCCGCTCGCGTCGAGCCAGAACAGGTGCACCCCCTCCGCGGTCGCCCCGTGCATGAGGAGCATCCGCCCGCCCCCGAGCAGCGCGAACTCCAGGCTCTTGAAGGCCATCTCCTCGAAGCGCTCCGGGGACGGGAAATCCTCTCCCACCGACCTGAGCTCCGGCAGGTGCGCGCGGAGGTGCTTGTAGAGCGTGTCGTAACGCACCTTCGCGAGCCTCGGGATCCGCCGGTCGCCCGCCGCGATCACGGGCAGCCGCTCCGCGTCGAAGGTCGGCACCTCCACGTGGGTGCGGTAGCGGTCCGCGAGCCTGCCGCGGCCGATCTCCTCGTCGCTGAGCGCCTTGAGCCACCACTGGAAGATCGCGAGATCGCCGGTCCCCGCGCGCGACTCGAGCCGGACCAGCGACTCCCACAGCGGCCTCCGGACCTGCCATTTTCCCCCGTGGTTCCTGGCCACGCACGCGCCGACGTAGAGCGCCCCGTGCGTCACGAGGGTGACCAGCATGGGCGGCGCCCCGCCCCCGCCCTCGGCCGACGTACCGCCCGCGCCGCGCGCGCCGGCGGCGCCCTCGGCCGGCGAGAGCCAGGCGTCGCGCCGCTCGCGCGTCAGCGCCGCGCCCAGCCGGTGGACCGACGCGTCGGAGAAATCGAGCCCGAGGTCGGGCGCGCCGAACGCTCCGGGCGCGAGCCGGGCGAACACCTCCGCCGCGTGGTCGATCTGGGCCAGGATCGACGGGTTTCCGGCCGGGTTCGCGTCCGTGGAGCGCGCGGCCGCGAGGTCGGCGAGCGCGTCGGGCGGGTAGTGCGGCGCGAAGGTGCGCTCGAAGAGCTGGGCGGCCGTGATCGGTTCGGCGGGCATGGCGTTGGGCCGGCAAAGAGGCCGGGGATGGGGGTCGGGCGGGCGCGTCCGGCGCCGCTCAGAACATCTTCTTGCGCTTCGACGAGCTCAGGATGCCGAGCATCTCGCGGTACTTGGCCACGGTGCGGCGGGCGATCTTGATGCCGTCCGTCTCCTCGAGGATCTTGACGATCGCCTGGTCGCTGTAGGGATTCGACTTGTCCTCGGCCAGGATGATCTTCTTGATCGCCTGCTTGACGCTCTCCGAGGCGATGTCCTCGTCAGCCACCCTGTGGATCGACGAGTTGAAGAAGTACTTGAGCTCGAAGAGCCCCTGGGGCGTGTGCACGTACTTGTTCGACGTCACGCGGGAGATGGTCGACTCGTGCATGCCCACCGACTCGGCGACATCCCGCAGGATCATGGGCTTCAGGTAGCCCACGCCGCGCTCCAGGAACTCGCGCTGCTTCTCGACGATGCACTCGGTCACCTTGATGATCGTGCGCCGCCGCTGCTCGATGGCCCGGATCAGCCACTGCGCGCTCCGGAGCTTCTCGCTGATGAACTCCTTCGCCTTCGGGTCCTTGAGCATCCGCTGGGCGAGGTTCTCGTTGATGTACAGCCGCTGGAGCCCCTTGTCATTGTCGGTGACGACGAACTGGTTGCCGTCCTTGATGACGTACACGTCCGGGGTGATGGCGATGGTCTTCTCGTCGACCTCGGCGAAATTGCGCGCCGGCACGCTCTCCAGCTTCTGGATCTCCTGGACCGCGTCGTAGACGTCCTCCAGCGAGATCTTCAGCGCCTTCGCGATCGCGGGGAAGTTGCGCCGCTCCACGTTGTGGAGGTGGTCCTTGATGATCGCCATCTCGATCTCGTCGAAGCCGAGCACCTCGGCCTGGACCCGCAGGCACTCGGACAGATCGCGCGCCGCGACCCCGACCGGGTCGAAGCGCTGGATCATCGCCAGCACCTCCTCGGCGTCCTCGGGGTGCAGCTCCGCCTCCCGCGCCAGATCGGCGAGGCTCAGATCCGGCCCCTTCGTGCCGTCCGGACGTTCTCCCCCCTTGAGGTCGAGGTACCCCTTCTCGTCGAGGTTGCCGATGACGAGCAGGGCGAACTGCCGCTCGTTCTCGACGAAATCGCTCATCTGGAGCTGCCAGAGCAGGTGGTCGCGCAGGTTCGACGGCTTCGTCAGGTTCTGGTCGATCGGCGGCAGCTCCTCGAAGCCGCCCCGGTGCGCGGGCATCGCCTGCTGCAGCTGGCGGTTTTCCAGGAATTGCTCCCAGTCCACCTCCTTGACCCGCTTTTCCGTCTCGCGCGCCGCGATGTCGGTGTCTCGGTCGAACCGCTCGCCGTTCTCCAGCCGCTGCTCCGTCGGCAGATCGGCGTTCCTCCCCCTCTGATCCCCCTTCTCCCCGTCCCGCGCCTTCGGGTCGGTCATGTCGTCCGCGAGGACCGGGTTGCCGTCCAGCTCCTTCCTGATCTCGTCGACCAGCTCGAGCCGCGAGAGCTGCAGCAGCCGGATGGCCTGCACCAGCTGCGGGGTCATCACAAGCTGCTGGGACAGCTTGAACTGGAGCTTCATCTCCATGCCCATGAGGAGCTCCTTCTCTCAGTTCGCCGCCTGCGCCACCCGCCGAACGGGGGCCGGGGCATTGCGCGAGGTTCGTGCCATCGAGTGTTTCATTGGTGGCCTCACCCCCAACGTAGCATCGAACGGGGCAGCGGCCCGGGTCTTGCTTTCACGTCTGTACCAAAAAATAGCGCAGGCCCTGCGTCCTGCGCCGCTGAACGCGTTATCAGGCGCCGTCATGGCGGGATTTCTCCGCCCTCTGCGGAGCGCTGTCCTCGGCCTGTTCGGCGTGGCCCCCGTCAACGGATCGTTGCACCATCGGCTCCCGATCGGGAGGCTTGAAATCCCGAAAGATTGGGCGAAGCCGCGATGGGACAGCCGAAGGTGCGCGGACCTGCGCTGGGGAACGAGGGCGTGCGCGACGACGCCTCGCAGGATCTCGAGAAGGAGCGGATCCTGTCTTGCTCGCCCCTGGCGCAGCTGACCTCACCGAGCCGGCGCGCGCTGCTCGATCTCGGCAGGATCGAGCGGCTCCCGCGCCGGCAGTGCCTCTGCCAGCAGGGCGCGCCGCCGCGGCACCTGATCCTGCTCGGGGCGGGCCGCGTGAAGGTCGAGCGCACGGCCGAGGGGCGGCTCGTCCCGCTGGGCCACCGCGGGCCCGGCGACCTCGTCGGCGAGAGCGCGCTCGCGGGCGCGCCGGTCGCGTCCGAGAGCGCGATCGTGCTCGACGAGGGGAGCGGGCTCGTGGTGCCGCTCTCCGGGCTCACGCGGCTGCTCGCCGCCGACGCCGCGCTCCGCGAGGCGCTCGCTGCGGCGCTCGTCTCGCGCAAGCTCGAGACCGAGGCGCGCCTCGGCTCCCTGCTGCTCTGCACGGTGGAGGTGCGCCTGCTCGACTTTCTCCGCGCCGCTGCCCGGCGGTGGGGGCGGCCGCACGCGTCGGGTCAGCTGGTGTCGGCCCCCTTCACGCACGCCGACATCGCGCTGTTGATCGGCTCCACCCGCGAGACGGTCACCCTGCTGCTCGGCAAGCTGAAGCGCGCCGGCCTGATCGCCTTCGACCGGCGGCGGATCGTCATCCGGGATGGCGCGCACCTCGCGGCGCGCGCCGCGTCGACCTGATCGTCCGCCCGGAGGCGCCGCTGCGGGCCCTGCGCTGGAGCCGGACGACGGCGGCGCCGCTCGCCCCCGCGACGGCGCCCTCGCGCGGCTCCGCCGGCCGGGCCGCCGTATCGAGCTGCGCGGCTCTGTCGGAGGCGCGCGCGCCTCGATCGCCCGGCGCGCCGCGCTCCGGGCCGGCGAGGCCGCCGCGGACCAGCCGGAGGCGAGGGAAGACCCCGGACCTCGTCGACGGCCGGGGGCTCTGCTCGACGAAGATCGTGCTGAGCAGCCGGCCGAAGGCGTACGGCTTGAGCAGGACCTCGCTCACGTCGTCCGCGCCGTCGCACGAGACCGGCTCCTCGGCGCAGAAGACGATCCGCCGCGGCAGCGCGCCCTCGCGCCGCAGGCGGCCCAGGATCTCCCGGGCGCCTTTCGTCCCGGGGGCGAGATCGATGAGCGCGACGTCGTAGACGCGCTCGCGGGAGAGGGAGATCGCCTCCTCCAGGGTCGCGGCCGGGCTGACGAGGGCGCCGCGGTTGCCAAGGAGGAGCGCCGTGGCCCTCCGGAGGACAGGGTCCTGATCGAAGAGGAGAACGTTCGGTTGGTACGTCATCGGGGTTCCCTGCGGCTTGCAGTCGAAGTGCGCCGCATCGACGGGGACGGCGACGCGCGCGCGTCCCACCGCTCGGCGGCAGCATCCGCGTCCGCGGACGGCCCCGGTCTTCGCAACGCACGTGCCGAGGGCGCGGCGGCGGCGCCGCCCGGCCCCCGTCGGCCGCGGTTCTCGGCGTCAACGCGGCCCTTTCGCGCGTCGCCGCCGGTGAGGCCGGCTCGCCGGCGCCCGGGCCGCCGCTGTGCCCATTTCGCGCTCCCTTCGCGGCGCCCCTCCGCCCCGACGACGAGCGCGCCCCCATGCTGTCGGCTCGCCTACCCCGCCCACGAACGCCGGTGCGCGGTTCGTGCGCACGGGCCAGCCCAGGTTTGCGGCCCCTCCAGGGCGGCGCGCTCCGCCGATCCGCCCGTTGCTCCCGGCTCCGCGTCCAGTGCGGGTGCCAACGTCCGGGCCGCTCGTGCACCGCGCCCTGACGCGATCGGCGCACCGCGGCAAACTGAATTTCCCGCTTGATGAGGCTGGCGTAGGGTGCCACAAGCGTCCGCGCGCACGAGTGGCGGAACTGGTATACGCACCGGTTTTAGGTTCCGGCGCCGCGAGGCTTGGGGGTTCGAGTCCCCCCTCGTGCACCATGGCTTGAATCCTGGACGACCCGACCGCCCAGCGGCGCGACGCGCCCCGTCGCTTCAGAGGGGGCGGCTCTCCGGGGCGGCTCGGTCCGGGCGTGGTCGCCGGTGCGCGGGCGTGGTCCGCTGGCGCGCGGGGGGGAAGCGCGCGTCGACGGCGGAGGAGGCTGGCGCCATCCGGGCCGCGGAGGGCTCGCCTCGGCGGCGTCGTCGACGGAGCGCGCGGTCCCGGAATTGCGCGACGCCCGCGGCGCGACTACGTTCGCGTTCCTCGGCCGGACCTTTTCCTCCCACCTGACCGCCGCGGAGCCAAGGCACGTAAAGATGTTCACTTGGGCGATGAAGAAGATTTTCGGCACCTCGCACGAGCGCGCCATCCGCCGCATGCGACCGCGGGTCGAGGCGATCGGCAGGATGGAGCCGGAGCTGCAGAAGCTCTCGGACGCCGAGCTTCGGGCGAAGACCGCGGAGTTCAAGGAGAAGCTCTCCAACGGGGCGACGCTGGACGACATCCTGGTCCCGGCGTTCGCGGTCTGCCGCGAGGCGTCGAAGCGCGCGCTCAAGATGCGCCATTACGACGTGCAGCTCATCGGCGGCATGGTGCTCCACAACGGCTGCATCGCCGAGATGCGCACCGGCGAGGGCAAGACCCTGGTCGCGACGCTCCCCTGCTATCTGAACGCCCTCGAGGGCAAGGGCGTCCACGTCGTCACGGTGAACGACTACCTGGCGCGGCGCGACGCCGAGTGGATGGGCAAGCTCTACGGCTTCCTCGGCCTGTCGACCGGCGTGGTCGTCAACCAGCAGGGCGACGCGGAGAAGCGCGACGCGTACCGCTGCGACATCACGTACGGCCAGAACAACGAGTTCGGCTTCGATTACCTGCGCGACAACATGAAGTTCTCGGCGCTCGAGTACGCGCAGCGCCCGCTTCATTACGCGATCGTCGACGAGGTCGACTCCATCCTCATCGACGAGGCGCGGACTCCGCTCATCATCAGCGGCCAGGGCGAGCGCTCGAGCGACAAGTACCGCACGATCAACGAGGTCATCCCCCAGCTCCGGAACGAGGAGCATTTCGCCGTCGACGAGAAGGGTCACTCGGTGACGCTGACCGACGAGGGCGTCGAGACGGCGGAGCGGCTGTTGGCGGCGCTCAAGGTGCTCAAGGGCACGAACCTCTATGACCCGGTCAACCTCGAGACGCTGCACATCCTGAACCAGTGCCTGCGCGCGCACACGCTCTACAAGCGCGACGTCAACTACATGGTGCGCGACGGCAAGGTGCTCATCATCGACGAGTTCACCGGCCGCGTCCTCGCGGGCCGGAGGTGGTCGGACGGCCTGCACCAGGCCGTCGAGGCGAAGGAGAACGTCCGGATCCAGGAGGAGAGCCGGACGATGGCGACGATCACCTTCCAGAACCTCTTCCGGCTGTACAAGAAGCTCTCCGGGATGACCGGCACCGCGGACACCGAAGCGGCGGAGTTCCACAGCACGTACAAGCTCGACGTCGTCATCATCCCCACGAACAAGCCGGTGATCCGCGTCGACTATGAGGATCTCGTCTACAAGACCGAGAAGGAGAAGTTCACGGCGGTCATCAACGAGATCCTCGAGAAGCACGAGCTCGGCCAGCCGATCCTGGTGGGCACGACGAGCGTCGAGAAGAGCACCGCGATCAGCCGGATCCTGACCAAGCGCGGCGTGAAGCACAACGTGCTGAACGCGAAGCACCACGAGAACGAGGCGTACGTGGTCGCGCAGGCGGGTCGCAAAGGGGCCATCACGGTGTCGACCAACATGGCCGGGCGCGGGACGGACATCATCCTGGGCGGCAACGCGGAGATGCTCGCGAAGCTCAAGTTCAAGGAGCAGAACCGCCAGCCCGAGGCGGAGCCCGAGGCGTTCGAGGCCCTGGTCGAGGAGCTCAAGAAGGAGTGCACCGCGGAGGGCAACGAGATCCGCGAGCTCGGCGGGCTGTACATCCTGGGCACCGAGCGGCACGAGTCGCGCCGCATCGACAACCAGCTGCGCGGCCGCGCCGGCCGCCAGGGCGACCCCGGCACGTCGAAGTTCTACCTGTCCCTCGAGGACGACCTCATGCGCATCTTCGCCGGCGATCGGGTGAAGAACCTGATGGAGCGGATGGGCATGCCGGACGACGAGCCCATCGAGCACCCGTGGGTGACGAAGAGCGTCGAGAACGCGCAGAAGAAGGTCGAGGAGCGCAACTTCGACATCCGCAAGAACCTGCTCGAGTACGACGACGTGATGAGCGCGCAGCGCAAGACGATCTACGACATGCGCCAGTCGCTGCTCCTCGGCCGCTACTCCCCCGAGATCCTCGACGAGGAGGGGAAGCCGACGGGCGAGAAGCGGACGATCAAGCCGCTCGCGTCGATCGTGGAGCTGGTCCGGCCGGACGTCGGCTACCTGCTCGGGATGTTCGCGAACGATCCGGTGATGCCGCTCGACGAGGACGGCAACCGCCGCGAGATCGTGCGGAAGGACTTCGAGAAGACGGATCGGTTCGTCGAGCTCGAGAACCTGCAGCGCGAGCTCTACACGCGCTGGGGCGTGAAGGTCGAGCTCGAGTCGCGCCCCGACAAGGTCCTCGCGATCTACGACGAGTGCGCCGAGCTCGTGCCCCAGGCGCTCACGGAGCAGCGCGAGCGGCTGCTCGATCTGATGGACCGGATCATCGGCGCGATGGTCGAGGAGTCGTGCCCGGCGCGCAAGCCGCCCGAGGACTGGGACTGGGGCGGCATCTTCCAGGGCTTCCGCGAGCACTTCGGCGTCGAGCTGCCGGACGACGTCGCGCACATCGGCGATCAGGAGACGCTGGCGCGCGAGCTCTACGAGCGCGCCGAGAAGGCGTACGAGAAGCGCGAGGAGGAGATCGGGGTCGAGCTGTCGCTCCGCATCTTCCGGCACCTCTACCTGGAGGAGCTCGACAAGGCCTGGGTCGACCACCTGACCGACATGGACCACCTCCGCGACGGCATCGGCCTGCGCGGCTACGGGCAGAAGGACCCGAAGCAGGAGTACAAGAAGGAGGGCTACAACATGTTCGTCAACATGGTGGCCCGCGTCTCCTCGAACGTGGTCACGAAGCTCTTCAGCGTGAACGTCAGGCGCGCCGAGCAGGAAGAGGCGCAGATCGAGGCGGCGGATCGCCAGCGCCACGCGGCGGCGCTGCTCGACGCGGTCGCGCAGCACGACGAGTCGCTCCCGATCGGCGCGAACCCGGCGGCGGCGCTGCCGCAGCCCGCCGTCACGCAGGAGCAGGAGTGCCCCTGCGGCAGCGGCAAGCCGTTCAACACCTGCCACGGCGCCGAGGACGAGGCGACGGTCTGAGCCGGCGCATATCCTGCACGCTCGCCACGCTCGCCACGCTCGCCCCGCTCGCCCCGCTCGCAAGGCGCCTGCGGCGCGCCGGCGAGGGCCCGCGCCGGGCCCTTGCTCCGGCGCCTGATCCCAGCATGGACACTGCCTGAGGGCCGACGCGTCGGCTCGGGGAGGCAGGACCATGAAGGTGTTCATCGACTCAGGGGACATCGCGGAAATCAGGGAGGCGCAGTCGATGGGGGTCATCGACGGCGTGACCACGAACCCGTCGCTCCTCGCCAAGGGGGGCAGGCCGACGAGGCAGGTGATCGCCGAGATCTGCGAGGTGGTCGACGGCCCCGTCTCGGCCGAGGTGGTGGCGGTCGAGCGGGACGCGATCCTCCGCGAGGGGCGCGAGCTCGCCAAGATCCACCCGAACGTGGTGGTCAAGGTCCCGCTCATCAACGAGGGGCTCAAGGCGGTGCGGATCTTCGCCGCCGAGGGCATCCGGACGAACGTCACCCTCTGCTTCTCGGCTGCCCAGGCGCTGCTCGCGGCCAAGGCTGGGGCCACGTACATCTCGCCGTTCGTCGGCCGGGTCGACGACGCCGCGGGGGACGGGATGGACCTGGTCCTGCAGGTCGTGACGATCTACAGGAACTATGGCTTCCCGACGCAGGTGCTCACCGCGAGCGTGCGGCACCCCGTCCACTTCGTGCAGGCCGCCATGATCGGCTCGCACGCCGCGACGATGCCGCTCAAGGTCATCAAGCAGCTGACCAAGCACCCGCTGACCGACGTCGGCCTCGCGCAGTTCTTGGCGGATGCGAAGAAGATCCCGGAGCTGGTATAGCGAACCTCGTGGCCGAGAAGGACAAGGGAAGCCCGGGAACGAAGCGACGCGGGAGCCGCCCGGCGGCCCCCGCGGTCGTGTCCATCACGACCCAAGGAGGGCCGTTCAAGGGGGTGTCGACGGCGGTCGTGCGCCGGCGCGCGAGCAAGATGCTCGCCCACCTCGCCCTGCAGGGCGTGGAGCTCTCCGTGGCGCTGGTGAACGACGAGGCCATCCACGAGCTGAACCGCACGTACCGGCGCAAGGACAAGCCGACCGACGTGCTCGCCTTCCCCATGCTGGAGCAGAACGGCGCGACGTCGCGCAAGCGCGGCCGGCGAGGTCCTGTGGATCCGTCGGCGTGGCACGGCCTGCTCGGCGACGTGATCGTCTCGATCGACACGGCCGCCCGGCAAGCCGCCGAACGAGACCGCCCGCTGCTCGACGAGATCACGATGCTGCTCGGGCACGGCCTGCTCCACCTGCTCGGTTACGACCACAAAACCGACGCGGAGGAGCGAGAGATGACGGCGTTGACCCGGGAGCTCGAGGCCGCCGCGGCGTCGCGGGGCAGCAGTCCCACTGGAATCCGGCCTCGCAGCGGCGTCGCGAGACCGAATAAGACGGGGGCGCAATGACTTATTCCTTGCGATGCGAAACCTCGCTTGTTAAACGGACGCCCCCTTTCGACTTGGAGGAAACATGCCCGGTTCGAACAAGCTGACCAAGGCGCAGATGATCGTCGGTCTTGCCGAGGCCACCAACCTCGACAAGAAGTCCGTGGCCAGCGTGCTCGATGCGCTCAGCGAGCTGGTGAAGAAGGAGCTCGGTCCGGAGGGGCCGGGCGAGGTCACGGTCCCGGGCCTCGTGAAGATCAAGGCGAAGGAGATCCCGGCGACGCAGGACCGGGAAGGCATCAATCCGTTCACGAAGCAGCCGATGACCATCAAGGGCAAGCCGGCGAGCCGCAAGCTCCGCGCGGCGCCCGTCAAGGCGCTCAAGGACGGCTGAGCGGCGCGTCGGTGGCCGCGGCTTGCGCGGCCGCATCCGGCGACGCGAGCTCCGGAGGTCCAGCGGCTGGGCGCGCCCCCGCGGCGACGTCCGGAGCTCCGGGCGATGCTTTCGCCGTGGAGCGTCGCGCCCTGAGCGCGCACGCGACGATCGCGAGGGCGAGCAGCGTCGCCAGCGGGGCGTCGCCCAGGCGGGTGTAGAGCGTCAGCGGCGTATCCCTGACCGCCGGGGTCGCGAAGGTCACCCCAGGCGCAGTGCTCTCGTCCCGGCTGCGCACCACGCCGCGGGCGTCGATCCACGACACGACACCGAGGTTCACGGCGCGCACGAGGTCGCGGCGCAGCTCGACGGCGCGCATGACCGCGAGCCGGGCGTGCAGCTCGGGCTCGGCGCTTCCGGTGAACCAGGCGTCGTTCGTGATGTTGACGAGGAGGTTCGGGGCGAGCGTGCCGGTGATCCGCCGCGCCACCCCGGTGAGCGTGTCCTCGTAGCAGTTGAGCACCCCGATCCGGAGCGCGGGCCCCTGCTCCCGGGGAAGCGTGAGCGCGCGCGGCTCCGCGCCCGGGACGAGCCCGCCGCTCTTCTGGAAGATGCGCCGCAGCCAGGGCAGGTAAGCGCCGCCCGGCACCGTCTCGCCGAACCAGAGCAGCTGCAGCTTGTCCTGGGTCGGCTGCATGCTCCCGTCGGGGAGCACGACGGTCGCGGAGTTGTAGCTGTTCCGTTCCTCCACGCCGTCGTCGGCCTTCGCGGGCGGGGCCTGGGTGATGAGCCCGGCGAGGACCGGACCGCGGACGCCGGGGCCGAGGATCGCTCGACCGCCGCGCGGCGCCTGCCGGGCGCTGTGCGGGAGCGGGTACGGATACGCCGCCTCGGGCCAGAGGGTGAGCTCGGCGCCGCCGGCCTCGGCCTTCCGCGTGAGCTCGTGCAAGGAGCGCAGGATCCGCGGGTGGTTCTTCGGCTGCCAGCGCTCGTGAGGCCCCACGGCCTGGTTGACGAGCGCCACGCGCGCCGTCGGCAGGCCCGCGCTGGCGCGCTCCACGGCGGCCATCCGGAGCGCGCCGTGCGCCGCGAGCCCCCCGAACAGCGCGGCGCTCGCGAGCGCCGGGGAGAGGATCGCGCGGGGCGGCCGACGGCGGGCGGACCGCGGCTCCGGCGCGGGCGCGAGCGGGCGCCCGCCGGGCGCCACCCCGATCGCGGCGAGGCCCGCGCGGGCGAGCAGGGCGGCCCCCACGGCGAACAGGACCGAGACGCCGCGCTCGCCGACGAGGTCGGCGAGCTGCACGAGCGCCGGCCATGGGCTCATGAGGCCCGCCGGCGTCCAGCCGAAGACCGTCGGGAGGACCACGGCGGCGAACACGCCCGTCGCGAAGGCGAGCTCGAGCGGGGCGCGCACGCGCCGGAGGAGCACGCTCGTGACGCCGCCGCAGACCGCCCAGACCAGCGACTGGGCGGCCGCGAGCAGGATCAGCGCGAGGTACGAGGCCGCCGTGCCGAGCGACGTGAAGCGCAGGATGACCTCCGGCACGAAGCGCAGGCCCACGATGCCCGCCGCCGTTCCCCAGGCAGCGCCGCGCCCGAAGGCGCGCCAGAACGTCGGGGCGTCGTGCACGGCGGCCGCCAGCAGGGCGAGGCCGGCGATGACGGCGGGATAGAGATCCGTAGGGGGGGCCGTGAGGGCGAACGTCGCACCGCCGACGACGGAGAGGAGCAGCGGGGCGCAGCCGCGGAGCGCGCGTCGGGTCGAGGCCTGGGGCACGATGCGGCGTTATACCGCGCGGGAGCCGCCGGGAGCCCGGCGGCTGCCCGAGGAGATCGACGCCGCCGCGAGCCTCGCACGGTCAGGGCGGACAGGAGGCGAGGCCCTGTCAAACGAGCTGCTGCACGGCTCGACACGCCGGTCGAGCTCGCTCGTGGGCCAGCAGCAGTCCCCGCTCGCTCTGTCTACGCTCGGGCCCGTTCGCGACGTTCGCCAGGGAGGGCCTGGAGCGATATGCTCACCAGTAAACGGTGAGCCCACCGCGGAAGAGCCCACCGCCCGACGTATCGGTCGTGCGTCCGGTCTCGGGATCCCTGAACTCGGGGACGACGCCGTCGTCCGTGCGGCTGCGCACGAACCCGAGCGCATCGATGTTCAGGGCGAGGCGGGGGGAGAGCCGGAACTCGAGGCCGATGCCGCCGTGCGCGCCGAAGTAGTCGTACTCGGTGTTCGGAACGAACTCGTCGCCGCTGGCCGCGGCCTCGCCCCAGGGCCGCTCGACCTCGGCGTGCGACATGTTCAGGCCGCCCATGAAGTAGAACTGCGTGCGGCTGCGCGGGTTGACGAACAGCATCCCGCTCAGCGAGAGCGGCACTTCCGTCCGCTCGTAGCCGTTGTAGTCGGTGCCCGCGAGGAGGTCGGCGCCGAGGTCGAGCGCGAACGCGGGGACGGGCCGGTACCGCAGGCTGACCCCGACGCCGCCCATGCCGGCCTCCTCCGCGCCGCCGTGCTCGCGGCCCATCATGAGACCCTGGACGCGGAAGTTGACGCCCCACTGCCGGCGCCAGCGCAGCTTCGGCGGCGGAGGCGGAACGGGCGGGGTCATGCGGCGCACGATCACGCGTGGCGGGGGAGCGGACCCGGGCGTCACGACGATGACCTGCGGCGGCGGGCCGGAAGGCGAGGTCTGGTACACGACGACCGGGGGCGGGGCCGGGCGGGTCGCGCGCCTGCCCCGCGGCGGGGGTGGGGCCGGCGGTGGGGGGGGCAGCGCCTCGGCTGGGGGGGGCTCGGCAGCGGCTGCGGGCGGCGGCTCAGCGGCGGGGTCGCCGGGCGGCTCCACTTCCTCACAGAACCACGCGCCGGGAGGACAGTTGTTGTTCTCCTGCGCGAGCGCGCTCATCGGCGCGGTCATCGCCACGGCAACAAGGACATGGGTCAAGCAACGGCGCATCGGGCGACTCCTCTTCGGTGCAGGGAAGTTAGCAACCGGGATGCCATCGACCATCTCGCTGGATTGTCGTCACCATGGCCATGAAGCACGCCGGCGTGCATCGGCCGCCACGGCGCGCTGTGGCGGAAGGTTCACACGCGCGCCGTCCCGCAGGGTACTAGCTCCCACGGCAAACGTCACGGCGCGGCCGCCCCGCCGGCAGCCCCGCCACCATCGAGAGCAATCGGGTTCATCATGCCTACGGTTACGTTGAAGCAGGGTCATGTTCGGCCGGTGTGGTCGGGGCATCCCTGGGTGTTCGCTCAGGCGATCGCGCGCATCGAGGGCGGCGCGGTCGCCGGCGACGAGGTCGTGGTCACCGACCCGTACGGCAGCGTGCTCGGCCGCGGGCTCTACACCCCCCGCTCGGCCATCCCGGTGCGCATGTACACGCGCGAGGACAGGCCGATCGACGCGGCCCTGTTCCGGCACCGGATCGAGCGCGCCATCGCGCACCGCCGCGAGCTCGGCCTGCCCGCGCGGGCGCCCGGCCACGAGACCGACGCCTTCCGGCTGATCCACGCGGAGGGGGACGGGCTGCCCGGGCTCATCGTCGACCTGTTCGGCGACACGGCGGTCGTGCAGCTCGGGACGATCGGGATCAAGCGCCGCGAGGGCGTGATCTTCGACGCCCTCCAGGCGGCGCTCTCGCCGCGCGCGATCGTGGACAGGACGCCGGAGTCGCTCGCGAAGCTCGAGGGGTTCACCGCCGACGCCGGCGTGGTGCGCGGCGACTTCGGGCTCGATCAGCTGCGGTTCGTCGAGCGAGGGCTGCGGTACACGATCCCGCTCGCGCTCGGCCACAAGACCGGGTTCTACCTGGACCAGCGGACGCTGCGGACCCGCGTGGAGCAGCTCGCCCACAACCGGCGCGTGCTCGACGCGTTCTGCTTCGTCGGCACCTTCGCCATGGCGGCGGCCCGCGGCGGGGCGAGCGAGGTCCTCGCGATCGACGAGAGCGCGACGGCGCTCGAGGTCGGGGCGGAGTGCGCGCGGGAGAACGGGCTGCTCGACCGGATCAAGTTCACGCGCGACGACGCCCGCAAGGCGCTGCAGAACGCGTCGAGGCAGGGGGGCTTCGACCTCGTCATCTGCGACCCGCCGAAGCTCGCGGGCACCCGCGCCTCCAAGGACGCCGCGCTCACCGCCTACCGGCGCCTCGCGTCCGGGGCGTGCCGCGCCACGCGGCCCGGCGGCATCGTCGTGCTCTGCTCCTGCTCCAGCGCCGTGAGCCTCGACGACCTGACCCGGGTGCTCGCCCTCGGCGCGCGCGACGCCCGCATGCAGGCGGCGGTGTTCGACCGGCATTTCCAGGGGGGCGACCACCCCGTCCCCGCGGCCTTCCCCGAAGGGCTCTACCTGAAGAGCCTCATCGCGCGCATCGACGCGCTCTGACGATCGCCCGATGGACCCGCTCTCCCTGCTGACCCCCGACGCCGCGCGCGGCCTCGCCGGGGTGATCTTCGACCTCGACGACACCGTGCTGGATCACGGCGCCCTGACCGAGTCCGCCTACGGCGCGCTCTTCCGTCTGCGCGAGACCGGGCTCGCGTTGATCGCCTGCACCGGCAGGCCCGCCGGATGGGGCGAGGTGATCCAGCGGCAATGGCCGATCGACGCGACGATCGTCGAGAACGGCGCCGTCGCGCTGGTCCGCGAGCAGGCCGGCCCCGGAGAAGGGCTCGCCCCGAGCGCCGGCGCGAGCCGCGTCGTCACGCTCGACGCGCTCGACCGCGGCACGCGGCGGGCCCGTCGGGCCGAGCTCGTCGCGCTCGCCGATGACATGGTGCGTCGTTTTCCCGCGGCGGCGCTCGCAGACGACAACGACCAGAGGGTGACCGATGTCACCATCGACATCGGCGAGCACCGGCGCGTCCCGCCGGAGGACGTGCAGAGGATGCGCGCCGAGCTGCGCGAGCGGGGGGTGAGGACGCTCGTCTCGAGCGTCCACCTCCACCTCACCCGCGACCCGTCCGACAAGGCGACGGGCGCCGTGCGCCTGCTCTCGAGCCGGTTCGGCGAGGATCCGACCCGCGCGCGGTACCGCTACGCCTTCGTGGGCGACAGCGGCAACGACGGCGTCGCCTTCGCTGCATTTGCGTTGACCTTCGGCGTAGCCAACGTGCGCGCCCACCTCGGCAAGCTCTCCGTGCCGCCGCGGTTCGTGGCCTCCCTGCCCATGGGCCGCGGGTTCGCGGAGATCGCCGGCCGGATCGCCGAACTGCGGAAGAATGCACCTGAACCGTGATCTGCCCGCGCGCAAGGGCCTCGCGTGCGATCCGCCCCACACCTGGAGCAGGTAGCCTAGCCGCGACGCAACCCGAAGGAATAGGATCGAGCTTTCGGGAGGGGCGTGCCTCCCAACCCTTTACAGGGGCGCGTGTTCTCGGGGACCATGACCTTGGTCCCTCGCCCGCCAGCGGCAGCAGATGGCGTTTCGACCCCCGACCCCCGGCCTCCTCGTCGACAACAAGTACCGCCTCGCGGAGCGCATCGGCGGGGGCGGCATGGGCGACGTGTTCCGGGCGGAGCACGTGCTCGCAGGTCGCGCCGTTGCGATCAAATTCCTCCACCCCGAGCTGGCGGACAACTCGGAGCTCTCGCACCGGTTCTTCCAGGAAGCGCAGGCGGTCAACCGGATCCGCCACCCGAACATCGTCGACGTGATCGACGCGGGCGTCGGCGAGCTCGGTCCGTACATCGTGATGGAGCACCTCGACGGCGAGTCGCTGGGCATGGCGCTCGCGCGCTTCGGCCGCCTCGACATGGAAGCCGCCGTCGGGGTCGCGATCCCGGTGCTGGAGGCGCTCGACGCCGCGCACCGCGCCGGGATCATCCACCGCGATCTCAAGCCCGAGAACATCTTCATCGCCTTCGATCCGAGCCGCGGCTCGGCCGTCGTCCGGCTGCTCGACTTCGGCATCGCCAAGGTGCTCGACTCCGACGGCCCCTCGCCGCGGACGCGCACGGGCGTCGTCTTCGGGACGCCGGACTACCTGTCGCCGGAGCAGGCCACGGGGGAGTCGCCGCTCGACGGGCGGAGCGATCTCTTCTCGGTGGGCGTCCTGCTGTACGAGGTGCTCACGGGCACGCGGCCGTTCCGCGCGCCGACCGCCGTGGCGACGGCGTTCCGCGTCGTGCACGCGGAGGTGCCGACGCTCGCCTCGGCGGGCGTGACCGTCGACCCGCGGCTCGAGGCGATCGTGCAGCGGCTCTTGCAGAAGGATCCCGCGAAGCGCTTCCAGACGGCCGGCGACGTTGTCCGCGAGCTCGAGCGCGTCGCGCCCGAGCCGCCGCGGCGGACGGCGGCGCTCGGCCGGCTCATCAACGTGCAGCGGCGGATGGCGCTGAGCCTCGGGAACGCGCCGGAGAACGAGCGCGATCGGCTCTCGTCCTCGCGCGACCGCTCGCGCGCGGGCACGTCGTTCGACGTGAGCCCCGCGCCGCCGATGCGCATCTCGCCGCCGCTCGTGTCGGGCAGCCGCGTCACCGAGGCGCCGCCCATGATGCGGCCGTCGTCCGAGCCGGCGAAGCCCGCGCCCGGCGCGACGCTCTCGAACGCGCTGCGGAGCCGCGGCTCGGAGCCCACCCTGCTCTCGCAGCGCGGCGAGTCGCTCCCCACCGTGCGCAGCGCCGACCTCGGCCTCCGGTCCGAGCCGACCGTGCGCAGCGCCGACTTCGGCGCCCTCATCAACCGGCAGCGCGACACGCGGCGGCCCAACGTCACCCCGGTCCGGCCGCTGCCGGCGCGCTTCGCGGGGGGGCAGTACCAGGTGCGCGGCCCCGTCCTGCGGAGCGTCGACCGCACCATCGTCGACGAGTACGGGAGGAGCGCGCGCGACGAGGTCGTCGCGCAGATGCCGCTCCGCTACGCCGACGACTTCAAGCACGACTCGATCAACGCGCTCGTCGGATACGATCTCGAGGCGCTCGACGCTTACATGGAGCTCGCGACGTCGCTCGTCCTGCGCGATCTCGAGCGCTGGCGCGACATCGGGAGGCTCGGCGTGGGCGGCGAGCTGCACAGCCTCGTGCGCACGTTGTTCGCCCGGCCGCTGACCGACATCGCGTCGCTCATGCGCCGCGGGACCTCGATCTGGTCGCGGCTCTTCACGTTTGGCTCGTGGCGCGTGGCCACCGGGCCGACCGGGCGGGTGACGCTCCACATCGGCGACTTCGACCCCGCCTCGCTGCCGCTCCGGCTGTGGGTCGTGGGGATGGTCGAGGAGACGGCGCGGCGCGCGTCCGGCGGGGGCGTGAAGGTCACGATCACGCTCGGCGAGCTCGGCTTCACCTCCGAGCTCGCCTGCGAGATCAGCCTCTAGCTAGGTGCGGGGCTGCTCCGCCCGAGAGAGCCCGGCCTGGGGAGGCCGGGCTGCTGCGCGCTCGCGGCTGCGCTGGCGGGGTCTTCAGGCAGGCTTGCGCGCGCGGTAGCACGCCTGACAGAACACGTCGCGGCCCTCGACCGGCTTGAACGGGACCTCGCCCTCGGAGCCGCACGACTTGCAGGTGATCGAGAACGTCGGACGGTTGCGCGGCGCGCGCGGTGGCTGCGCCGCGGCGCGGCCCTGCGCGGGAGCACGTCGCTCGCCGGCGAACGACGGCGCGCGGTAGTTGCCGTCGTCACGGGCGGGCGCACCGCCGCGCGGACGGCGCGGGTACTGGCTCGGCACCGTCCACGCGGGCGCGAGCCCCGAGTACGCGTCCTGCATCGGGCTGCGGTACTCGTTCACGTCGCCCGTGTAGTGGGGCTTCCGAGGCCGACCGTCGCCGCGCGCCGCGCCGCGGTACCCGCCGCCGGCGCTCCGGGCCGGCCCAGGGCGCTGGTGCTGCGCCGCGCGGGCGGTCGACGCGCTCTCGTGCTCCCCTCGGTTGTCCTTGCGCGCGCGGCGGCAGGTCCGGCACCGCTTCGGCGGGGCCGCGAGCCGCCGTTCGGCGTAGACGGCGGCTTCCGCGGCCGAGAATAGGAACGACGTGCCGCAGCTCGCGCAGACAATGTGCTCGTCTCGATGCTGTTCCATGATTCCTCTTTCGTCAGGCCGACGGGCCTCGCAGGCTCACGGGCTCGGGTGCTCGGGTGACTGAGGTAGACGGGAGCGCCCGGGAGCGGCCCCGCTGCGCTGGAGATGCGCAATTTACGCGGGGATCTCGATGAACTGGGTGGGATCGCCCTCTTGAGGGGGCACGGGAGTGCCTACGGTGACATGCTTGTCATGGCGGTCAAGCGTGCCGCCTCCACGCATCGCCGGGATCGATCGCGCGGCGTGGAGGCTTTGATTTCGAAGCTCCTCACGATACCATCCGCGCGACTTTCACGAGGAGCTCAGCCCCTCCCGTGACCGACCGCGGGCTGCGCCCGTCCACGCCACGCCACGCCACGCCACGCCGCGCCTCGCACCCAGTCGAAGCAATGAGCCATCCCTCCCTGCACCTCACCGCTCGTGACTTCGACGCGTACGCCGCCGAAAAGGCGACCTCGAAGGCCTACTCGCGCCCCCGCCTCGAGGTGAAGCAGCGCGCGCTCGCCTGGGCGCGCGGCGTCGTCGCCCGGCTGAGCGAGCTCGGCATCTCGGTCGACGTCCATGGCTCGGACGAGCACCCGTCGATCCGCAACAAGCACCGGGCCGACTGCCAGTGGGTCTTCTTCTGGCGCGATCAGGCCGCGCGCGACGAGCTCGATCGCCTGCTCGATCGCGGCCGCTCGATCTCCGATGCGATCGACGATCCGAGCCCCTACACGCGGCACGCGTTCCTCGCGCTGCGCATCTCGGAGGGCGAGGTGCAGGTGTGCTTCGCCGTCCACCCGGACGCGAAGGTCGACGTCGACAACCTCCGGGCCCGCCTCTCGACGACCGAGGAGGCGACCGGCGAGCCGGCCTCGCCGCTCGCGGCCGAGCTCACGAGCGCGCTCCACGCGCTCCCGGAGCAGTTCTCCTTCGGCGCCGGCGGCGGCGATCGCGTGGCCTGCAGCGCGGCCACGCGCGACGCGATCACGGAGATGCTCCGCCGCGCCGCCGACGGTCAGGTGCCGCTCTGGATCGGCTGGTCGGTCCCGCGCGAGACCGCGATCGAGCACGCCGACATCCTCGACGAGCAGCTCGAGGACGCGCTCGTCGCGCTGGCCCCCATCTACCGGCTCGTCGCGTGGTCGCGCGAGAACGATCGCATCGCGCTCGACCACAAGCTCGAGGGCATCGAGCAGGAGCGGGCGCGCGCCCACGCCGAGCTCGAGGCCGAGAACGAGCGGTGGCGCTCCGAGCAGGCCCGGGCGCGCGAGCGATCGATGGAGCAGGCCCGGGCCCGCGGCGACGAGCGCGTCGAGGCCGCCCTCCCCGCCCGCCGGCCGACCCTGGCGACGCTGTTCAAATCGACGAGCGGCGCCGGTCGCGGAGGAGAGCCGCGGCCCGCGTCGAGGCACGGCGCAGAGGGCGGCGCCCCGGCCCGGCGAGCGCCGCACGGCGAGGCGGAGCCGCAGGCGAAGGCCGAAGCTCCGCAGAGGCCGCCGGCCGAGCCCGCGCCGCGGGCGCAGCGCGCCCCGTCCGGCGAGCCGGACGCCGCGGCGAAGCCCGCGCCGGAGCCCGCCAAGGGCGGCGCGCTCGAGAAGGGGAGCCGCGTCCGCGTGCGCCGAGGGCCGTTCGGCGACAAGATCGGCGTGGTGAGCGAGCTCGACGGCCGCGGAGGCGCGCGCGTCCTCCTCGGCCTGCTCGCGACCAGGCTCGAGCTCGACGATCTCGAGCTCGTGGTCGACGGGCGGGATCGACCCGCGCTCTCGACATCGCACCGCAAGCCGCTCGCGCCGACGCCGCGCAAGGCGCGCTGAGCGTCGCCGCGCGGCACTCCCCCTCAATGGTCAAGCGCGATCCTTCAACCTACCCCGTGGGCCTCGGCGCCCAGTTCCGCAGCAAGCTCCCGCTCTACCTGACCGGCTCGGCGCTGCTCGCGACGCAGCAGCTGCTCATGGCCAAGCGCGACTTCCTCGTCAAGGACGCCGTCGACGCCGCCGTGCAGCTCCAGTCGGGCGAGGCCTCGCGGGCGGCGCTCATCATGCTCGCGGTGAGCGTGGGCGCCGCGGTCATGCGCGTGTTCTCGCGGGTCACCATCTTCACGGCGGGCCGCAACGTCGAGTACGAGCTCCGGGCGATCCTGCTCGCGCGCCTGCACAAGCTCGGGCCGGCCTTCTTCCGCAAGATGCCGACCGGCGACATCATGAGCCGGGCGACGAACGACCTGACGCAGGTCCGCCTCCTCCTCGGCTTCGGCCTGCTGAACGTCGTCGGCTCGCTCTTCGCGTTCGCGAGCGCCCTGTACGTGATGCTCAACATCTCGAAGCGGCTCACGCTCGCGGCGCTCCTGACGATGCCGGCGCTGATGCTCGTCACCCGGTCGTTCTCGACCAAGCTCTTCATCCGCACCCGCGACAACCAGGAGGCGATCGGCGCCATGAGCGACCGCGTCCTCGCGAGCCTCGCGGGCGTCCGGGTCGTCCGTTCGTTCGCGCTCGAGGCGTCCGAGATGGCCGCGTTCTCGAGCACGAACCAGGCGTACCTCGAGAGGAGCCTCTCGCTCGCCAAGCTGCGCGGCTCCATGGGGCCGCTCATGGGGGCCATCAGCTCGGTCGGCGTGCTCATCGTCTTCTGGTACGGCGGGCGGCTCGTGCTGGAGCAGCAGATGACGAGGGGGGACTTCGTCTCCTTCTGGCTCGCGCTGCTGCGGCTCACGTGGCCGGTGCTCGCCCTCGGCTTCGTCGCCGCGATCGTCCAGCGCGGCCGCGCCGGCTACGTGCGGCTCAAGGCCATCTTCGACGCCATCCCCGAGGTCGTGAGCGGCCCGACGCCCGCCCCCGAGGTCGTCCGCGGCGCCATCTCCGTCAAGGAGCTGAGCTTCTCCCACGGCGCGAGGAAGGTGGTCGACGGGGTGAGCTTCGACGTCGAGGCGGGCGGCTCGCTCGCGATCGTGGGGCGCACGGGCTCGGGCAAGAGCACCATCGCCACGCTGCTCGCCCGGCTCATGCCCACGCCGCGCGGCACGGTGTTCCTGGACGGCGTCGACATCTGCGATCTGCCCCTGGAGACCGTGCGCGCGAGCATCGGCTACGCGCAGCAGGACGCGTTCCTCTTCTCGACCACGGTGGCGCGCAACATCGGCTACTCGCTGGACGATCCGGACTCGCCCGCCGCGCTCGAGACCATCCGCGCCGCCGCCGCCGAGGCCGAGGTGCTGAACGAGGTCCTCTCGCTGCCGGACGGCTTCGACACGGTGGTCGGCGAGCGGGGCGTGCAGCTGTCCGGCGGGCAGCGCCAGCGCGTCGCGCTCGCGCGCGCGCTCGTGCGCGAGCCGAGCGTCCTCGTCCTCGACGATCCGCTCTCCGCCGTCGACGCGAAGACCGAGCAGGCGATCCTCGCGGCGATCGAGCGACAGGCCGCGCGGCGGACCGTCATCCTGATCACGCACCGGGTGGCGGCCGCGCGGCGGTGCGACGCGATCATCGTGCTGGAGCAGGGCCAGGTCATCGAGCGCGGCACGCACGACGAGCTCGTCCGCGCTGGCGGGCTGTACGCGTCGTTCGCCGAGGAGCAGCAACTCGAAGAGGATCTCGCGACCCTCGAGGCGACGCCGTCCTCGCGGCCGGTGGAGCTCTCGTGACGCAGCCAGGCTCAGGAGAAAGCGCGACGATGCAGGCGAAACCGAGCGGCGCCACGGCCGCTGGAGAGGCGGGCGCGGGCCCGCGGCGGCCGGCGCCGTCCTCGGCGAGCAGGGGCCGCGCGGCGAAGAAGGCGAGCCGCACCGAGGACGTGCTGAGCCGCTTCCACGAGGAGGCGCAGCTCGGCGAGGCGTACGACGCGCGCATGCTGCTGCGGCTGTGGCCGTTCGTGCGCCCGCAGGGCAAGCACCTCGCGCTCTCGCTCTCGCTGCTCATCGTCACCGCCCTCTTGGCGCTGCTCCGCCCGCTCATCATGCGCGACGCGCTCGACGCCTTCGACGCGCCCGGCGGGCTCGATCGCCTCACGCGCAACGGCTTCTTGCTCACGGGCGTCATGCTCGCGGAGCAGTCGCTCGCGTTCCCGCAGCTCTACCTGATGCAGCTCGCCGGCGCGCGCGCCATGGCCGACCTGCGCGCGCGCGTCTTCGGGTTCTTGCACACCCGGCGCCTCGGGTTCTTCGATCGCACGCCGGTCGGCCGGCTCGTCACGCGGGTGACGAACGACGTGGACGCCATCGGCGAGATGTTCGCGTCGGGCGCGCTCAACGCGTTCGGCGACCTGCTCCGCCTCGCCGTCATCGTCGTGGTGATGGTGTCGCTCGACTGGCGCATGTCGCTGCTCGCCTTCGCGGCGGTGCCGCCCGTCGCGCTCGGCGTCAACTGGACGCGGCGCCGGATCCGCGACGCCTTCCGGGAGGTGCGGGCGAAGACGGCCCGGATGAACGCGTACCTCAACGAGCAGGTCTCCGGCATGGCCGTCGTGCAGGCCTACGCCAGGGAGGAGCGCTCGGCCGAGGAGTTCGACGAGATCAACGCCGCCTACCGCAACGCGAACAACCGCTCCATCGTGCTCGACGCGACGCTCGACGCCGCCATCGAGATGGTCTCGAGCGTCTGCATCGCCGCGGTGCTCTGGTACGCGGGCGTGAAGAGCTTCAAGGAGGAGATCTCGTTCGGGACGCTGTTCGCCTTCGTCGCCTACATCGACATGTTCTTCGTCCCGATCCGCGATCTCTCGGCCCGGTACACGCTGCTGCAGTCCGCGATGGCCGGCGCGGAGCGCATCTTCGAGCTGCTCGACAACAAGGACGAGGACGCGACGGCCACGGCAAGCTGTACCGACGCGGCGATGGCCGCGGACGAGAGCGTCGCGTTCGAGCTCGACAACGTCGTGTTCGGCTACAAGCCGGGCGCGCCCGTGCTGCGGCAGGTCTCGATCGCCGCGAGGAGCGGCGAGAAGGTCGCGCTGGTCGGCGCGACCGGCGCCGGCAAGAGCACCGTGGCGTCGCTGCTGCTCCGCCTCTACGACGTGGAGGAGGGCACCGTGCGGGTCTTCGGCCGCGACGTCCGCGCGTACGCGCGCGACGAGCTGCGCCGCAAGTTCGCCGTCGTCCCGCAGGACGTGTTCCTGTTCCCCGGCACGGTGCTCACGAACATCGCGGCCGGCGACGCGATCCCGGATCGCGCGAAGGTGGTGAACGCGCTGAACCGCATCGGCGCGCTCGATCTCTTCGAGCGCCGCGAGGGCGGCCTCGACGCCCCGGTGCTCGAGCGCGGCAGCAATTTCAGCGCCGGCGAGCGCCAGCTGATCGCCTTCGCCCGCGCCCTCTACCGCGATCCGCCGCTCCTCATCCTGGACGAGGCCACGGCCAACGTCGACAGCGACACCGAGGCGCGCCTGCAGCGCGCGCTCGAGGGCGCCATGGAGGGGCGCACCGCGCTGATCATCGCGCACCGCCTCTCGACGATCCGCGCCGTCGATCGCATCGTCGTCTTCCACAAGGGCTGCGTCGTCGAGCAGGGCACGCACGAGGACCTGCTCGCCGCCGGCGGCGTCTACAGCAAGCTGTACCGGCTCCAGTTCGCCCGGCAGGCGGCGGCGCACGCCTAGGGATCGGCGGGCGCCGGATCGTCGTCGCCGTAGCACTTGCCGGCGGCGCTCGCCGCGCCCTCGTCGGCGCCGTCCGCGCCTCCGTCGGCGCCGGACGCGCCCTCGTCGGCGACGTCCGCGCCTCCGGCGACCACCCGCAGCCAGTACTCGGAGCAGCTGTCGTTCATCACGATCAGGTGCTGGTCGTCCGCGCACGTCACCTCGGCCTGGTTGCCCGCCGCGTGCGCCAGCGTGCCGCCGCGCCTCGTGCCGTCGCTCTCGAACGACAGGTACACCTGCCACCATCGCGGCCGCGCGCCGAGGCCGTGCTTGAGCGCGTACCGCATGCCGCCCGGAAAATAGAGGAGCTCACCGTCCGGCGCCGACGTCTCGTAGATGCCCCCCGCCGGCGTGGCCTCGGTGAACTCGACGGGCGGGTTCGCGCTCTCGGACCGGTCGCACCGGCTCGGCGCGCAGCCCGCGGCGAGGGCGGCCGCCGCCCCCACCGCGCAGGCGGCCCACCCCGCGCGCCGCGCAGCCCCCCTGCCCGCTTTCTGGCTCCGCATGGCTCAGCCGAGCCAGCGCGCGGCGTCCAGCGCGTGGTAGGTGAGGATGAAATCGGCCCCGGCGCGCCGGATCGACGTGAGCAGCTCGAGCACCGCCCGCTTCTCGTCGATCATGCCGCGCTCGGCGGCCGCCTTGATCATCGCGTACTCGCCGCTGACGTTGTAGGCGCCGAGCGGCAGCGTCGTCGCCTCGCGCACGCGCGCGATGACGTCGAGGTACGCGAGCGCGGGCTTCACCATGAGCATGTCGGCCCCCTCCTCCTCGTCGAGCGCCGCCTCGCGCAGGCCCTCGCGCGCGTTGCCGGGATCCATCTGGTAGCCCGCTCGGTCGCCGAACTTGGGCGCGCAGTCCGCCGCCTCGCGGAACGGCCCGTAGAAGCCGGACGCATACTTCACGGCGTAGGAGAGGAGCGCCGTCCCCGTCAGCGACTCGGCGTCGAGCGCGCGCCGGATGGCGGCGACGCGGCCGTCCATCATGTCGCTCGGCGCGACCACGTCGGCCCCCGCCTTGGCGTGGACCACCGCCGCCCGCGCGAGCACCTCCAGCGTCGCGTCGTTGTCGACGTCCATCGCGCCGGACGCGTCCTGCCGGAGCAGGCCGCAGTGGCCGTGGTCGGTGTACTCGTCGACGCACACGTCGGTGATCACGAGCAGCTCCGGCACCGCGTCCTTCATCGCCTTCACGGCGCGCGGGACCGGGCCGTCGGGGTCGTAGGCGCTCGAGCCCGACGCGTCCTTGGTGCGCGGCAGCCCGAACAGGATCGTCCCGCCGATGCCGTGCTCCTTGCAGAGCCGCGCCTGCGCCGCCGCGGCGCTCACGGGCAGCTGCGAGACGCCCGGCATCGTCCCGACCGGGCGCGGCGCGTCGAGCGCCTCGTTGAAGAAGAGGGGGAGGATGAAATCCCCCGGGTTCAGGGACGTCTCCCGCACCAGGGCGCGGAGGGCGGGCGTGCGGCGGAGCCGGCGCGGTCGCTTCGTGGGGAACACGGCGGCGGAGCATAGCAGCCCTTCGCCCGCGGGGACCGCTCCGGTCTCGCCGCGCGCGATCCGTGGATCGCCCGAGCGCTGGAATCGGCTAGTGTTCGCCTGAAACCGCCCGCATGAGACCGGCCCTCCACTTTCCTTCTGCCGGCCGCGCCCGCCCCGCCGCGCGCGCGGACATGGCTCAACGCTGGGCCGCTCCAGGGCGCAAGGTCTGGCGCGCCGCCGACGCCGGACGCGGCGGGGTCACCGGAGAGGGCGTCTGCTGGGACGACAGCGGCACCGTATCGTCGTCGTCCGCGTCCAGCGCCAAGGCCTCGTCCGGCTGTTCTGCAGGCGTCTCCGTGGCGGCGACCGTGACCATTGCAATGTCGGACAGCGGGCACCACACGGTCCATGCTTCATTGCGGATGAAGCTATCGAGCGGGACGACTCCGTTCTCGATGCCGCGCGCGAGCTGGTCGAGCCTGACCGGGCCGACCGATCGCTCCCCGTTGGTGACGTACCATCGGTCCGTAAAGCCGCGCTCCGAGCTCCGCAGCTCCTGGGACAGTTTCACAGATCTCATTGAATGGACTCCAGAAACCGCCGGATGTTGAATCGAGCCGGTGCGATTCTATCCCCTTAACGCACCGAGTCAACATCACTGCAGATTCGCTATGACAATCAACGTCTGCCATGAGTGAACGACAGAACGACGGGAGTTTGACGGCGCTTCCAAGGCGCGACGACCCCTCCGACGAGGGTCACGGCGCGGCGGCGCCGCGGGCCGCGGGCGGGGGGCCGGGCGCTGCCAGGCCGGGCGTCGTGTACCTGGTCGGCGCGGGCCCGGGCGACCCGGGGCTCTTCACGCTGCGCGGCGCGGAGCTCCTCGCCACGGCCGACGTCGTGCTGCACGACGAGCTGGTCCACCCGGCGCTCCTGGACGGCGTGCGGGAGGGCGCCGAGGTGCGCTCGGTCGGCAAGCGCGGGGGCGATCGGGTCGTGAAGGACGCGAAGCAGGCGGAGATCGACGCGGAGCTGGTCGCGCTCGGGCTCGCGGGCCGCAGCGTCGTCCGCCTGAAGGGCGGCGATCCGTTCCTCTTCGGGCGCGGCTCGGAGGAAGCGGAGGCGCTCGCGCGGGCCGGGGTGCCGTTCGAGGTGGTGCCGGGCGTCTGCTCTCCGCTCGGCGCGACGGCCTACGCCGGCATCTCGCTGACGCACCGGCACATCGCCTCCAGCGTGATGATCGTCAGCGGCGTCACCCGGGCGGGCAAGGGGTTCGACTGGAGCGAGCTCGCCTCGGTCCGCGGGACCATCTGCGTCCTGATGGGCATGCAGGCCCTCGACGCGGTGGTCGCGGGGCTGATGGGGCCGGGTCGTCGCGATCCTGCGACGCCGGCGGCGGCCATCCAGTGGGGCACGCGGGCCGACCAGCGCGTCGTCTCGAGCCGCCTCGACGCGCTGCCCCGCCGTGCCCGGGAGGCGGGGCTCCAGAGCCCCGCGGTCATCGTCGTCGGCGCCGTCACCGGCCTCAGGGACGCGCTGCGCTGGTTCGACCGGAAGCCGCTGTTCGGCAAGCGCGTGCTCGTGACCCGCCCGCGGCACCAGGCGCGCTCGACGTCGCGGCTCATCCGCCTCCGCGGCGGCGAGGCGGTGGAGCTCGCGACCATCGAGATCCACCCGCCGCCCGACCCTGCGCGCGTCACCGCGGCGGTCCGCGGGCTCTCCGGGTACCACGCCGTCGTGTTCACGAGCGAGAACGGGGTCTCGCGCTTCTTCGAGGAGCTGGATCGGCTCGGCCTCGACGCGCGCGCCTTCGGCTCGGCCCGCCTCGCCGCGATCGGGGTCGGGACGGCCGCCGCGCTCGCCGCGCGCGGCGTCCGCGCCGACATCGTCCCGAAGGAGTTCCGCGGCGAGGAGCTCGCGGAGGCCATCCTCGCCGATCCCGCGCTGGCCGAGCGCAGGGCGGCGCGCTCCCCGGTCCGCGTCCTGCTCGCGCGCGCGCTCGTCGCCCGCGAGGTGCTCCCCGAGCGGCTCCGCGCCGCCGGCTGCGAGGTGGACGTCGTGCCCGTCTACGAGACCCGCCCCGCCTCGAGCGATCGCCGCGAGCAGCTGCTCCGGGCGCTCTCGGCGGGCGAGATCGACGTCGTGCTGCTCACGTCGAGCAGCACCGTCGACAGCCTGTGCGATCTCCTCGGCGAGGGCGCCGCGGCGCGCCTCGAGCGCGTGCTCCTGGCGAGCATCGGCCCGATCACGACCGCGACCGCCGAGAAGCGGGGGCTCCGGGTCGGCGTGACCGCGGAGGTGAGCACCACAGCAGGTCTCCTGGACGCGCTGGATCGATATTTCGCTGCGTTGCAAGCTGCACCGACGAGCGCCGCCGACTGAGGAGCCGATCGCACGGCGTGCGGCGAGCTCCGCGCTCGACGGCGCAAAGAAAGAGCGCCGCGGCGGACCTGGGGGGGGGGAAGGTCTCCGCCGCGACGCTCGGGTCCGGAGAGAGCAGGAGGCGTGCCCGCGCCTTCCTGGAGTGAATTCGGGCACTTAGAGCGTCCGGGCAGGACCTGTCTTGCGCCCTTGCGTTACCGCATGGACATAGCTGCAAGGGATTCGCGACGTCCGCGTGCTGTCGTCAATCGACAACCGCGTTCCGCGGATGGGAGCGGGCGTACAGCCTCACATCCGGACAGCGGTGGTGAGATAAAGACCTTCGGTCGCTGTTCGGTCACTCGAAGGTCGCGCGGACGACGAGGAACTTGTTGTTGAGCTCGATGGTCGTGAGCCGCTCGAAGATGCGGGGGCTGCCTAGCTCGTTCGACAGGGAGTTGATGCGCCCGTGCTCGGTGACGAAGTAGAAGGTCTTCACGCCCTTCTTCTTCTGCTCGTTGATGTAGTCCTGAAACTTCTTTCCGCTCGAGACGAAGGCGGCCAGCTTGTTGCCGGCATAGAAGTTCTCGCCCTTCCAGTTCATCTGGTAGGCGACGAGCGGCCCTGGGATCTCCTGGCTCGCGCGCGCGTAGGCGAGCAAGGTCTCGCGCTGGCCCCAGTGGGGCGACGTCCGCACGAAGTACACGTCGAGCCCCCACGCCGTGAACGCGATCGCGAGCGAGGCGAGCGCGTAGAGGGCGAGGCGGCGGAGGCGCGCGACCACCAGCAGCAAGCACAGGAGGGCCGCCGCGGCGGTGAAGGCCCACAGGGTCGCGGAGAAGTCGAGCGACTGCGGCCAAGGGCGCTTGTAGTTGTACGTGAACAGGTGCAGCAGCCTGGCCTGGCTCGGCTGCCCCTCGCGCGCCATCGCGAGATCCCGCCCGACGAAGAAGACGAGGAGCGCGGCGCCGATCGCGACGGCGCCGAGCATCGCGCGCTCGTAGACGACCGTCGCCAGCGCGCGCGAAGGCGGCGCCGGCGCGGAGGCCGCGCCCGAGCCCAGCGCGCCCGCGCGGGCCTCCAGGCGCAGCATGTCGTCGAGCAGGATCCCCGTGAGCATCGCCGCCGGCGGGACGGCCGGCAGGATGTAGTGGTGGAACTTCGTCAGCATCAGCGAGAAGAGCGCGAAGCCGAAGAGGAACCACATCGCCAGGAACACCGAGGCGTCGCTCTTCCGGACCTCGGCCGAGCCGGGCTCGTCCGGCGCTCCGCCCTCGCGCCGCCGGAGCCACCACACGAGCGAGGCGGGCACGAGCCCCGTCCACGGGAACGTCGCGTAGCCGAGCTGCCACACGTAGTAGCGGAAGCTCACGTCGTCGCCCTCGTTCGTGTCGTGCACGTGGGTGAAGGCGCGCTTGAACATGTCGTGGAACAGGAGCCGGTCGGTGAACGGCTGGCCGTGCCGCGCGTACATGGCGACGAACCAGGGGAGCGCGACGCACGCGAGCACGAGCAGCCCGACGGGGATCTCCATCTTGAGCAGGTCGCGGTACCGGCGCGAGACGACGACGTAGCCGAGGGCGCAGAGCACCGGGAGCCCGAAGCCGGCCGGCCCCTTGGCCATCGTGGAGAGGGCGGCGAAGAACCACGCGGCGAGGAAGAGGAGCCGCTGGACGCGCCGCTCGCCCCAGCTGGCGTACAGGACGATCCCGAGCGTCTGCGCCCAGATGATCGCCTGGAGCGCCGGCTGCAGTCCGGGGAGCACGGGCAGCACCGACCGGCAGGCCTCGTTGCCGGGGAGCCCGCAGTTGCCCGGCGAGCCGGAGCTGAAGACATCGCCGTGGAGGCGCAGGCCGAAGGGCGCCGTGTGGATCTCGACGTGGCGCGACAGCAGGTAGAGCAGCTGCGGCAGCGCGCAGGCGACGATCGCCCCGAGCACGAGGTGGTAGAGCGAGAGGCCGACCTTGAGCGCCCCGAGATCGACCTCGTAGACGCGCGCCTCCTCCGCGTCGTCGGTGTGGATGCCGAGCAGGAGGAGCGCCATCGCCGCGGCCATCGTCGCGACGAAGGGCATGTCGGTCATGGTCTGGTGGGAGACCATGAACCACTGCGGCATGGTGGTGAGGACGACGCCCGCGAGCAGCCCCGCGCGGCGGCTGAAGATCCGCGAGACGGCCTTGTAGAGGAGGTAAACGGCGATGAGCGTCAGCGCGAAGATGGGCAGCCGGACCGCCCACTCGGGCCACGGCGTGCGTCCCTCGGCCACGGCCGAGAGCATCTCGCCCGACCGGTAGCGGACGCCGAAGGCCGCCATGGCGAGCGCCTGCATCCAGAAGTCGAGCACCGGCTTCGACCAGAACCAGCCGTCCTGCGCCCACCAGAGGGAGATCCAGTCGTTCCTGGCGAGGATCTCGCGCGCGACCTCGCCGTAGTGCGTCTCCCACGGGTCGGTGAGCGCGTGGCTCCCGAGCATGGGGAGGTAGAGCAGCGTGACGAGGGCGACGAGCCAGAAGCCGTGCCGCCGGAGGAGGGGGCGCGGAGCGCCGGTCTCGTCGGCGCGGCAGGGGCCGAGGCGCTCGCCGAGCCGGAACGCGCCGATCACGGCCGTGAGGAAGGCGGCAGGGACGGCGACGGCGGGCACCGCCAGCGAGAGCAGCGTGGGCGCGCCGCCCCGCGAGAGGGAGCTCGGCGAGAGGTAGCCCGCGACGCTGAGCGTGACGAGGACGAAGAACGCGGCGAGCCCGGAAGCGAGCAGGGCGAGCGGGCCGAGCAGATCCCGGATCCCGACGCGCGCGGCGACGCGCTCCGGCGGATCGTCGAACGTGCCGAGCAGGTCGAGCAGGCCGAGCGTCGCGACGGCGATCCCGAGCGCGCCGAGCGGGACGCCCCAGCGAAGCTGAGGCGCGAGCGCCATCACGACGAACGCGAGCAGGGCGCCCGCGGCGGACACGGCAGCGCCGCGCCAGCGGAGCGGGTTGCCCTGCGGCACGAGGCGCACCTCGTCGGTGTCGGGCGCGGCGTCGTCCGCGCCGGCCGCGCCGTCGCGCGCTGCCGCCTCGTCCGCGCCGGCCGCGCCGGCCGCGCCGTCGCGCGCTGCCGCCTCGTCCGCGCCGGCCACGCCGTCGCGCGCTGCCGCCCCGTCCGCGCCGGCCGCACCGTCGCGCGCTGCCGTCTCGTCCGCGCCGGCCGCGCCGTCGCGCGCTGCCGTCTCGTCCGCGCCGGCGGCGCCGTCGCGCGCTGCCGTCTCGTCCTCCGGCGTGGCGGCGCGTGGCGCCACGCCGCCCTCGGTCGTCTCCTCCGCCGCGGCCGTCCCGTCGCGGGCGTCCGCGGGCGCGCCGCTGCTCTTGTCGTGCGTGTCGTTCATGGCTGCGCCGAACGCGGAACGAGGCGCGGCCCTGACGTAGCAACTCTGCGTCGCCGGGCAAAGCAGCGGTCGCGCGCGCTCGCGCAGCGCACGCCGATCGATGGACGCATGCGCGCGCGGGCGTTCCTCGAGGTCTGCACGGGCTCAACCCGAGAGCGGCCGCTCATGAGCGGCGCGCCGCCCGGGATCGCGCGCCGCGCCGGGACGGCCGGCGCGGCGCGCGGCTACTTCGTCAGGCGCGCGATCTCTTCCTTGATGATCGTCTCGGCGAGGACCGGCACGACCTCCCAGACGACGCGCTCCACGACGTCGCGGGACAGCGCCATCACGGCCTCGACCTGCTCGGCGCTGAGCCCGAGGCCCTCGAGCTTGCTCGCCATCTGGCCGTTCACCTGCGCGGAGGCGGTGGCCGCTACCGCCGCAGGACCGGACGCCGTCTTCGGCACGCCGGACACCGGCGTCGGCGAGAAGGCCATCGTCGTCGTGACCGGCACGTTCGCCGCGCCGCCGGGCGCCGTCTTGACCGAGGCCTGGGCCGGCGCAGCGGTGGTGGTGGCGGGCGCGTTCGGCGTGTAGATGAGGGTCTTCGCGCGCTGGAGCGGGCTCGCGCCCGCGGCGGCGGGCTGCGCCGCGGCGGCCGGCTGCGCTGCGGCGGCGGGCTGCGCCGCGGCGGGAGCCCGCGCGGGCGCAGGCGTCGCAGCGGCGGGGGCCGCGGCGGCGGCCGGCTTCGCCTCGCCGCGCGACGCCAGCAGCTTCTTGACCTTGTCGATCATCTGCTGGGTGTCGAACGGCTTGTCCATGTGGTCGTCGGCTTGCGCGCTCGAGCCCTTCGCGGGATCGAACGGGTTCTGCTTGGACGACAGGATCAGGACGGGCGTCGCCGGTGAGGCCTGCTTGATCGCCTTGCACAGCTCGTAGCCGTTCTTCGGCTCGAGCGTGACGTCGGCGATCACCAGGTCGGGTTTATCGCTCTTGAGCTTCTGCAGCGCAGCGTCGGCGCTGCTCGCCGTCACGACGCGGAAATCCTGACCCGCAAAGGTGATTTCGAGCACTTTGCGCATGGTCACGCTGTCGTCTACGGCGAGAAGGGTGCTGGCCACGAACGGGTCTCCTCTCAGATGGCGAGAAAGCGATGACGGCTCTGGATATCTTCGGCTCCGGTCGCGCGATGTGTCAACATTCGCGGTGTATTTCGCCCCCGCGGGCCCCGCGGATGTGCGTTTTCCGCGCCGGTAGAGCCCGGTCCCACGCCTGTGGGCGGAGCCGAGGCGCCCCCCACGACCCCTCATGCGCCCGCGCCGCCCCGCCGCCCCGACCCCCCGCCCCCATCCCCGCCCCCACCCCCGCGACGCCGCCGATCCGATCGACGAAGGCCCGGCCGCCCCGGTGCGCCCCCCGCAGGATGGCCGCTGGACCGTGCCGGCCGCGCTGGACCGGCGGCCGCTCGACGGGGCCGTCCGGGCGCTCTCGTCGGTCTCGTGGTCCGACGCGCGCCGGCTGATCGAGACCGGCAAGGTGCTCGTCGGGAGCGCGGTGGCGACGAGCGCCCGGCGGCGGGTGCTCAGCGGGGAGCAGATCGAGGTCCGCCTGCACGCGCCGCGGCCCGAGACGGTGCGGCGGCGCAAGCTCGAGGGCGAGCTCGTGGTCTACGCGGACGCGAGCGTCGTGGTGGTGAACAAGCCCGCCGGGGTGAGCACCATCCCCTACGGCGACGAGGACCCCGCGGAGCAGGCCGCGACGCTCGACGCGCTGGTGCGGGAGGTGCTGGCCCGGCGCGACCGCCTGCGCGGGCGGGCGCCGCTCGGCGTGGTGCAGCGCCTCGACAAGGGGACGAGCGGGCTGCTCGTCTTCGCGCGGACGCTCGCCGCGAAGAAGCACCTCGCCCAGCAGCTCCGCGTCCGCGCGATGCACCGGCAGTACCTGGCGGTCGCGCACGGCGCCGTCGCGCGCGGCACGTACCGCAGCTACCTCGTCGAGGATCGGGGCGACGGGCTGCGCGGCTCGGCCAGAGACGGCCGGCGCGAGGGGCAGCTCGCGGTGACGCACGTCGAGCCGATCGAGGCGCTCCGCGGGCCCGAGGAGGGGGCCGGCGCCGCGGCCGCGACGCTGGTCGCCTGCCGCCTCGAGACGGGGCGCACGCACCAGATCCGCATCCACCTCGCCGAGGCCGGGCACCCGCTCGTCGGCGAGGCGGTCTACGTGCGGGACTACCGCGGGCCGAAGATCCCCGCCCCGCGGCTGATGCTCCACGCCGTCGAGCTCGGCTTCGACCACCCCGCCGACGGCCGGCCGATGCGCTTCCAGGCGCCGCCGCCCCCCGACTTCGACGAGGTGCTCGAGCGGCTCCGCGAGCGGCGCCCGAAGGACGCTACCTGACCTTGCCGCGCGCCTCGCTCATCGCCGCGGCGGTCGCGTCGACGAGCGGCATCACCTTCGCGTAGTCCATCCGCGTCGGGCCGAGCACGCCCACGGTGCCGGCGACGCGCCCGTTCTCCATGTACGGCGCGGCGACGAGGCTGAGCTGGCCGCCGCCGAGGTCGCCCGCCTCGCTGCCCACGAAGACGGTGACCTCGCCCGCGCCCGCGGCGAGCGTGCGGTCGAGCAGATCGACGAGCTCCTCGCGCTCCTCGAGCGCCTTCATCAGCTTCCTGAGCCGGTCGACGTCGGCGTACTCGGGCAGATCGATGAGGCGGTTCTGCCCCTCGATGACCACCTCGCTCCGCCGCGTCACGTCGGCCGTCGCCTTGCTGCCGAGCTCGAAGGCGCGGCGCCTCAGCGCGTCGATCTGGAGGCGCTCGTCGGCGAGGCGGCGGGCGAAGAGATCCCGGATCTCGCCCAGCGTGCGCCCCTCGATGACGTCGGCGAGCAGGTTGTGGATCCGGGTGAGCTCCCCTTCGTTGATCGCCTCGTCGATCGAGATGAAGCGGTTCTCGACCGAGCCGTCGGCGAAGACGAGCACCGCGAGCAGCTGCCCGGGCTTCGTCGGGATGAAGCGCAGCTGGCCGAGGGCGCGGATCTCCGCCCGCGGCGCCGCGACGACCGCCGCGGCGCCCGACAGCTCCGACAGGTAGCGCCCCGTCTCGCGGAGCGGGTCGCTCGCCACGGTGTAGATCTCGGCGAACCTGGCGCTGAGCTCGGCCTGCTGCTCGGGGGAGAGCGACCGGATCTCCACGAGCGCGTCGATGAACAACCGGAGCGCGCGGTCGGTCGGGATCCGGCCCGCGGAGGTGTGCGGCTGGTGGAGGTAGCCGGCCTCCTCGAGGTCGGCGAGCACGTTGCGGATCGAGGCAGCCGAGAGATCCAGCCCGTACTTGCGCGCGAGCGTCCTGCTGCCTACGGGGTCGCCCGTCGCGATGAACTCGGTGACCGCGGCGAAAAGGATCTTTCGAGCGCGATTGGAAACATCTCCCATGTCGACTGCAGGCGGCGGGTGCGCGCCGCTGTGGCTACCTGGACCAGGGACCGCCCGGACCGGGAAGCCATGCGGGCCGGACCTTCGCTCCCATACGTCAAGACGCGCGTGCGGGCGCTGGGCCCACGGATGCGCATGAGACCTATTTTGAGGCGATCGCGCGGCCCGGTCAAATGGCACGGTAGGATGGACGCGACCGCCGCGCCCGAGGGTCCAGCATCGCCGCTGCCGGTGGCTGGCCCTCCGGCGCTCCGTCTCCGGCCCTCCGGCCCTCCGGCCCTCCGGCCCTCCGGCCCTCCGGCCTTCCTCCTTCTTCATTTCTTCAGCTCCAGCGGGCACCACGCCGCGCCGGAGGCCGTCCCTGCCAACGATGCCGTCCTTACGCCACGCCGCTGCCGCCGCCGCCCTCGCCCTCGCGCTCGGCCCGCTCGCCGCCGCGCCGAGCGCGCAGGGCAAGCCGAAGGTGCGGTTCGACCAGGACTGGGCCAAGCGCCCGTCGGCGCGCTACGCGGCCATGAGCGCGGAGCAGTGCCGCGCGGCGCTCGCGCGGCGGAAGATCGCGTTCGAGCCGGTGCCGCGCGCGCCGGGCGTGCTCGCGCCGGTGCGGCTGATGCAGGGGGTGGGCGGGGTCCTCTACCGGACGGCGCTGCCGGCTCACCAGCGCGCGGACAACCCGTACGACGTCTTCGACTGCCGCCTCGCGCTCGCGCTCTCGGACTTCAGCCGGATCCTGCGCGTGCACGACGTCGTCGAGGTGCTGATGTTCTCGGCCTGGCGCCCTCCGTCGAAGGTGTGGCCCGAGGGCAAGCTGGCCACGAGGCACCCGGGCGGGCTCGCCATCGATCCTTACAGGTTCGTCAAGGAGCGCGCCGGCGACGGGTTCGCGGAGGAGTGGCTCGACGTCGAGCGCGACTTCGTCGGCAGGCGCGGCGCGCCGGTGTGCGGCGAGGGCGCCAAGGCGACCGGGCGCCCCAGGGCGGCCGGCAAGGGCGCGAGCGGCGGCCCGCCCGCGGACGCGGCGGCGCGCGAGCTGCGCTCCATCGTGTGCGAGGCCGCGGATCAGCACATCTTCACGTCGATCCTCACGCCCAACTACGACCGGGCGCACAAAAACCACCTGCATCTGGAGGTGACCCCCGGCGTCCAATGGCGTCTCGTGCGCTGATCCGGGAGGGGCGGCCCTCCCGGGCGCAAACCCGCTCTCGCCCCGAGGTCGACCCGCTATGTTACCCCGCGTGCCCGCACGAAGCTCCCCGCGCCCCCGCGCCTCCGCCGCATCGGCGGCGCTGACGCTCGCCGCCGTCGCGCTGTCGTTCACGTTCGTCGGCTGCCCCTGCGTCAGCGGCCCCGTGAACGCGAGCCCCGGCCTCCGCTGGTTTCTGTTCTCGAACTTCGGCGCCAGCAAGATCTGCCCCGAGATGCTGAAGAGCGGCGTCTCGCTGCGCCTCCAGGACCGATCGTCGAGCATCGGGCGGTTCTTCCCGATGCAGTGCTCGTACGACGTCAACGACTCCGCCCAGACGGTCACCGTGCACATCGCCGGCACCGGGTACGGCTACATGCAGCCGGCCAAGCGGGTCGGCTTCTCCCTCACCACCTCCGTCGAGTACCGGCCCGACTTCCAGATCGCGGGCGACGACATCTACGTGTGGGGCCGGCTGAACCGGATCGTGCAAGGCCCGAGCTTCCAGCTCGGCTACGTCGAGAACCCCGTCATCGACGTGATGGCGAACGTCGCGCCGTTCGGCGGGATCGCCAACCTGATCGGCAACCAGCTCGTCGCGGGCGAGATGACCCGCGGGTTCACCGTCCTCTACAACGAGGAGACCGGGAAGGACTTCACGCTGGGGATCCTCATGCCGCCGCAGCGGCCGCACCACCCGTTCGAGGTGGAGGACGACGAGCGGTACACGTTCGCGAACGAGGTCGTCGAGGTGCACGCGCACCAGCGCGACTACCTCGGGCCGTTCGAGGTCGCCGACGTGGACCAGGCGCTCTACCTCAAGGTGAGCGTGCAGGGCGCGCCGGTGGACATCATGATCGTCGACAAGCTGACGGGCGACGCGTGGCGCGAGGCGTACCAGACCGGCAAGCCGCTCGGCCCCCCGCCCGGCCCGGTGCAGGCGGGCGGCCCGCTGCAGCCCGGGATCGTCGAGACGCGCCGCTACAAGCTGCGCCCGGGCCTCTACTACGTCGTCATCGACAACACGGCGGCGGCCGGGCTCGTGGCGCCGCCCGTCACGCTGCTGAGCCCCCTGGGAGGCTCGGCCGCGCAGGTCAGCTACATGGCGCAGGTCGGCGAGTGACGAGCGCATAGCGACGGGGAACGGCGGCAACGGGCGGGTCACGTCGAGCAGGCGCGGTCGCCGGCCTTGACGCGGTTCGCCGCGAACGGGATAAACTCGTCATGGCCGTCGTTGCGAGAGAGGGGGACAACGTGACCCACGTCGACAAAGTTGCCCTCGACCGGCTGCGCGCCCGCCTCCAGGCGTACATGGCCAAGAAGGGGCTGAGGTCGACGGCGCAGCGCCGGCTGATCGTCGACACGTTCTTCTCGGGCGCGCCGCACATGACCATCGAGGACCTGCTCACGGAAGTGCGCGCGCACGACCGCGGCATCGGGTACGCGACGGTGTACCGGACGCTCAAGCTGCTCGCGGAGTGCGGCGTGGCCTCCGAGCGCCGGTTCGGCGACGGCCTCAGCCGTTACGAGCTGGCCGACGACGCCAGCGCGCACCACGACCACCTCATCTGCGTGAGCTGCGGGAAGATCATCGAGTTCGAGGAGCCGCGCATCGAGGCGCTCCAGGAAGAGATCGCCGCGAAGTACGGCTTCGAGGTGACCTGGCACAAGCACGAGATGTACGGCGTCTGCCTGGACTGCCGCGACTCCAAGGACGCGGCGTCCGGCGTCTCGTAGCCCGAGGCGCGGCGCCGTCGGCGGCGCGCGCTCAGCTCTTCGCGTCGAGCGCGCGGGCGTGGACGACGGCCATGACGCCGCCGAGCAGCGAGGCGATGGGGGCGTAGGCCGGCGGGAGCACGAACGCGGAGATCACCGCGGCGCCGACGAGCGCCGGGGCGACGCTCAGCGCGAGCCCGACGCGCGCCTCGAGGCGCGTGCGGTGCGCGAGCGCGAGGGAGAGCGCGGCGTCGCGGACGTCGTCCGAGGCGAGGACGACGGAGAAGTCGGCGGGGGCAGCGCCGGCAGCGCCGAGGGCCACGGAGACGTCCGCGGCGCCGAGCGCGGCGTCGTCGACGCCCGCGTGGCCGAGGACGGCGACGCTCGTGCCCGCGTCGATCAGGCGCCGCACCTCGGCGCCGCGATCCGCGGGGAGCACCTCGGGGCGGATGTGGTCGATGTCGAGCGAGCGGCCGATCGCCTCGCACGTCTCGCGCGCGTCGCCCGACATCAGCACGGGCTCGACCTGCGCGTCGAGCAGGTGCTGGATGGCGGCCCGCGCCCCGGGGCGCAGCCCGTCCTGCAGGCCGATGAGGCCGACGAGCCGCGCGCCCACCGCGACGAGGACCACCGTGCGCCCCAGCGCCTCGAGCTCGGCGACGCGGCTCTCGGCCGCGGCGATCGAGATCCGCTGCTCGAGCATGAGCGCGCGGTTGCCGACGCAGAGCTCCTCGCCGGACGAGGTGACGGCCGTCACGCCGAGGCCCGGGTGGAAGTTGGGGTTGCGCACCCCGTCGGGCCGCAGGCCGCGGGCGCGGGCGGCGCGCACGATCGCCGTGGCGACCGGGTGCTCCTCGGTGCGCTCGGCCCCGGCCGCGAGCGCGAGCACGTCGCCCGGCGTGAGCTTCTGCCCGGTCGCCTCCAGCTCCGCGAGCTCGGGCTCGCCGAGCAGCAGCGTGCCGCGGGCGCAGAACACGGCGACCGAGACCTTGCCCGCGCGATCCCAGGCGTCGGCGCTCTTGTAGACGATGCCCCGGCGGAGCCCGAGCAGGATGCCCCGCGCGACGTGCACCGAGGCGATGGAGGCCGTGATCGCCGTGGCGAGCGCGGCGAGCACGGCGGCCGCGGTCATCGCGATCTCGACGGGCGTCCGGCCGGCGACGAAGGCGGAGAGCGCGCCGATCACCGCGGCGCCGATCGCCCAGCGCTCGGTCAGGGCGCGGGAGGCCTGCGCGATGGGCGCGAGGGCGTCCGCGCGCCGGCGGGCGTCGAGCAGCACGCGCGCGACCGCGCGATCGCCGCCGGAGAAGGTGCACGCGCCGACGAGGCGACCCCGGACCACGGTGGCCCCGGCGATGACCGGGTCGCCGTCGCGGCGGCGCGCCGGCGTGGTCGCGCCGATCCAGGGGAGCACCTCGACGTCGCCGCCCGTGACCACGAGATCGACGGGGACGACGTCCCCCGCGTCGACCTGGGCGCTCTCGCCCGGCCGCAGCTCGTAGAGCTCGCCCTCGGCCGCGCCGTCGTCGCCGCGCGGCAGGGCTCGGTCGGCGGGCGCCGGGCTCGGCGCCCACGCGCCCGGCGGCCGGCGCGCCGGCGTGGAGAGCACGGACGCGATCCAGCCCCGCTCCGCGAACACGCGGTGGCGGGCGCTCTCGATGAGCCACGCGCTGATCGCGCTGGCGGTGGCGATGACGCCCGCGAGCGAGGCGGCCTCGGCCGCCAGCGCGCGATCGTCGCCGAAGAGGGCCCAGACCGCGGCCACGAGCCCGCCGAGGACGGGGGCGAGCATCGGCGCCGGGTGCGGATCCGTGGCGTCGCGCGCGGTCGTGGCGGCGCGGCCGAGGAGCATCCCCGCGCTCACCGTGGCGAGCACGATGCGCGCGCCGATGACGAGCTTCGCGTCGCCGGCGAGCGTGAGCGCGACCGCGAGCGTCCCCGCGATGATCGCGAGCACGAGCAGGAGCGCGCCGATGTCCCGCGCCTCGACCGCCTCGTAGCGCTGCGGCTCCTCGCTCAGGATGGTGTTCCCGATGGGCTCGAGCAGCGCGCGGTCGTCGTCGAGGACGGGCAGGTCCGGGAGCCGCTCGTCGAGCGACACGGGCGGGAACGCGTCGACGATCGGCGCGTCGAGCTCGGCGAGGCGCGCGGCGCCGTCGTCCGCGCCCGCCCGCGCGGGCTCGGCGCGCGGCGCGGAGGCGTGCGGTCCGGCGGCCACCGGCGGCGCGACCGGCGAGATCCCGCGCGCGGGGGCGCCGAGGGACGGCGCGCCGTGCGCGGCGGGGCCGGCCGGCCGGGCGTCGCCCGGCGCCGGCGAGGCCTCGCCGAGGAAGACGTGGCGGCACCGGGCGTTGCAGAAGTAATGGAAGCGCTGATCGAAGATCGCGACGTGCCCCGCGCGGAGCGGATCGATCAGCTTGCTGCAGCCCGAGCACGGGAGGGGCGCGACGGCGGGCCCGGCTGCGCGCGAGGCGGCCACCTCAACCCGCAGCCGGCGTCTCGGCGAGCGCGGCCTCGACCTCCGCCAGGGCCTCGTCGATCTGCGCCTCGCTCACGATGAGGGGCGGCGTGAACCGGAGCACGTTGCTGCCCGCGATCGTGAGCAGCACGCCCCGGTCGCGCGCGCGGCCGAGCGCGGCGCGCGCGTCGACGCCCGGCGCGAGGATGAGCCCGCGGAGCAGGCCGCGCCCGCGCTCGCCGGCGCACACGCCCGGGAGCCGCGCGGCGATCGCGGCGAGGCCGCGGCCGAGCTGCTCGCCGCGCTTCTGGGCGGCCTCGCAGAGCTTCTCTTCCTCGACGACCGCGAGCACCGTGCGCGCCGCGGCGGAGGCGAGCGCGTTGCCGCCGTAGGTCGAGCCGTGCGATCCCGGGGGCAGCGCGCCGTTGAGCCGCTCCCGCAGCACCAGCGCGCCGATGGGGAAGCCGCCGCCGAGCCCCTTCGCGAGCGCCGCCGCGTCGCCCTGGACACCGTCGTACGTCGCCCCGAGCCAGTGCCCCGTGCGCCCGATGCCGGTCTGCACCTCGTCGAGGAGCAGCAGGGCGCCGTGCTCGTCCGCGATGCGCCGCAGCTCGGCGAGGAACCCGGCAGGGGCCGGCAGGACGCCGCCCTCCCCCTGCACCGGCTCCACGAGGATCCCCGCGACGTCCGGGCCCATGGCGGCGCGCACCGCGGCCACGTCCCCGTAGGGCACGTGGGTGACGCCCGCGAGCGAGGGGCCGAAGCCCTCGCGGTACTTCGGCGTCCCGGTCAGGGCGACCGCGCCGAGGGTGCGGCCGTGGAAGGCGTTCTCGAACGCGATGATCCGGTAGCGCTCGGTCTCGCCCCGGTTGAAGAAGTGGCGGCGTGCCAGCTTGAGCATCGCCTCGTTCGCCTCCGCGCCCGAGTTGCAGAAGAAGGCGCGGTCGAAGCCGGTCTTCGCGCAGAGCTCCTCGGCGAGGCGGAGGTTCTCCGCGTTGAAGAAATAGTTGGAGACGTGCATGAGCCGGCCCGCCTGCTCGGCGATGGTCGCCACGAGCCGCGGGTGCGCGTGTCCGAGCGAGGCCACCGCCACCCCCGCGCACATGTCGAGGTACCTGCGCCCATCCGTGTCGAAGAGCTCGCACCCCCGGCCGCGGTCGAGGACGAACGCGGGCTGGCGGTAGTTGCCGAGGAGGTGCTTCTGCGCCGCGAGGAGCGGCGAGCTGGCGGGCGTCGAGGCGTTCGCCGGGGCTGGTCCGCCGGCGGGGCTGGGGGCGATGCTCATGGGGCCGATCTAACGCCGGGCAGGGGGTCGGAGCAAACGGTGGATGCACGCCGGCCGCGGATTGCTGCGACCCGGGCAAAACGTGCGTCCGGAGCGCGTCCGGAGCGCGTCCGGAGCGCGTCCGGAGCGAGCGCCCGCGAGCGCCCGCGGCCGGCCCCGAGGCGCCCGGGGCCGGTCCCGAAGCGCCTCTGGCCGGTCCGGTGAGGCGCGGCCCTCCGGCGGCGCCGGCGCTCGCCCGCCGCGGACCGACCTTCGGCCTGGCGATTGCCAGCGGATCGCGGCTGGTTATAGTGCCGGCCGTCCTATGAGCGATTCGGAACAAAATGGGTCGAGCCAGAACACCGGGGAGACGGCGGAGGCGCAGGCGGAACGCGCAGAGCCGGCGGAGCAGCGAGCCCCCACCCCCGAAGACAAGCTCGGCGAAGCGCAGGCCGAGGCCGCGCGGTTGCGCGAGCAGCTGCTGCGCACCGCCGCCGATTTCGACAACTTCCGGAAGCGCTCCCGGCGCGAGGTCGAAGAGGCGCAGCGCCGCGGGCGCGAGTCGATCCTGAAGGACCTGCTCCCGGTCTTCGACAACCTCGAGCGCGCCGCCACCCACGCGGAGAGCGCGCCCGACGTGAAGTCGGTCGCCGAGGGCGTGCGCATCGTGGCCAAGCAGTTCGTCGACACGCTCGATCGCACGGGCATCAAGCGCATCGCCGCCGTCGGCAAGCCCTTCGATCCCAGCGTGCACGAGGCCATCCAGCAGATCGAGTCGACCGAGCACCCGGCCGGCGTCGTCATCGCGGAGGTCCAGCCGGGATACATGCTGGGCGACTACCTGATCCGCGCGGCGATGGTCGTCGTCTCGAAGGGCCCGCCCGGCGAGGCCGCCCCCGCGGCGAACTGAGCTTCACCGCCGCTCCGCGCGCCGGCTCCCTCCGGCGCACATCGCCTGCCTCATGCGCATCGTGGCGGTGGCCCACTCTGCTGTGCCCCGCCACCTCGCCGCACGATCTCCCCAAATATCGCGGGCGCCACGGTCGTCTCCCCACCCAGCGAGCATTCAGGCCTGTAGTATCTTTCGCCGCATATGGGGAAGGTGATCGGCATCGATCTCGGGACGACGAACTCGTGCGTGGCGGTCGTCGAAGGGGCAGGGGTCGCCTCGGCCAACGACGTGCGGGTGATCCCGAACGCCGAAGGCGCGCGCACGACCCCCTCCGTGGTCGGCTTCCCCGCGAGCGGTGAGCGCCTGGTCGGGCAGGTGGCGCGGCGCCAGGCGGTCACGAACCCGCAGAACACCATCTACGCGGTGAAGCGGCTGATGGGCCGCAAGTTCAGCGCGCCCGAGGTCAGCAAGCAGATCCTGCTCGCCCCCTACAAGATCGTCGAGGCGCCGAACAGCGACGCCTGGGTCGAGGTCAAGGGGCGCAGCTACTCGCCCCCCGAGATCTCGGCGATGATCCTCGGCCAGATGAAGCAGGTCGCCGAGCGGTTCCTCGGCGAGCCGGTGACCGAAGCGGTGGTGACCGTCCCGGCCTACTTCGACGACGCGCAGCGGCAGGCGACGAAGGACGCGGGGCGGATCGCCGGGCTCGAGGTGCGCCGGATCATCAACGAGCCGACCGCCGCGGCGCTCGCCTACGGCCTCGACAAGGTGAAGGCCGAGACGATCGCGGTCTACGACCTCGGCGGCGGGACGTTCGACATCTCGATCCTCGAGATCGCGAGCGGGGTCTTCAGCGTCAAGGCGACCGGCGGCGACACGCACCTCGGCGGCGAGGATTTCGACCAGCGGATCATCGACCTGCTCGCCGACGACTTCGAGGCCAAGCACCGGATCGATCTGCGCCGCGACCGCATGGCGCTGCAGCGGCTCAAGGAGGCGGCGGAGAAGGCGAAGCACGAGCTCTCGTCGTCGCTCGAGACCGAGATCAACATCCCCTTCATCGCCGTCGGCCCCGGCGGCGGGCCGCTCCACCTCGAGCGGTCGATGCGGCGCAACGAGCTCGAGATGCTCTGCGAGAGCCTCATCCGGCGGACCATCGACGTCTGCCGGGCGACGCTCGGGGACGCCAAGCTCCCCGTCTCCGCCGTCAACACGGTGGTCCTCGTCGGCGGCATGACGCGGATGCCCGCCGTGCAGGCCGCGGTGCGCGAGTTCTTCGGCCGGGAGCCGAACAAGGGCGTGAACCCCGACGAGGTCGTCGCGGTCGGGGCGGCGCTGCAGGGCGCCGCGCTCTCGGGGCACGTCGACGAGGTGCTGCTCCTCGACGTGACGCCGCTGTCGCTCGGCGTCGAGACCGGCGGCGGCGTGATGTTCAAGCTCATCCCGCGGAACACCACGATCCCGACCGAGCGGAGCGAGATCTTCACGACGAGCGTCGACAACCAGAGCTTCGTCCCCGTGCACGTGCTCCAGGGCGAGCGCGAGATGGCCGCCGACTGCCGGAGCCTCGCCCGCTTCGAGCTCACCGGCATCCCGCCCGCGCCCCGCGGGCTGCCCAAGATCCAGGTCACCTTCCGCATCGACGAGAACGGGATCGTCCGCGTCGAGGCGCGCGATCTCGGGACGGGGAGGGTGCAGGAGGTCCGGGTGACCCCGACGAGCGGCCTCACGCCGGACGAGGTCGACCGGCTCGTCTCGGAGGGCGAGCGGTTCAAGCAGACCGACGCGCTCCGGCGCGAGCTCGCCGAGCTCCGCAACCAGGCCGAGACCCTCGTCTACACGACCGAGCAGGCCCTCGACGGCTACAGCGATCTGCTCGACGCCGAGCTCCTCGGCGAGGTCCAGGCCGAGTGCTCCGCGCTGCGCAAGCTGCTCGACGGCGGCGGCGATCTCGACGCGCTCCGGGCGGCGTACGCGCGCCTCGAGGGGGCGGCGTTCCGGATCGCGGAGTCGATGTATGGAGGGGACGATGACGCCGGCGCGAACAAGGCGGTCGAGACGTGACGCGCGGCCTGGCGGCGGGGCCGGCGAGCGAGCGCCGGCGCGCGCGCCGCGCCGAGGCCGTCCCCTCCGGCGCGCCGCGCGCGCTCTAGGCGCAGGGCTGCGCGGGGCTTCGACGCGACGATGCTGAACGAGACCTTCGGACGCTATCGCTTGCTCGAGCGCCTCGGCGAAGGCGGCATGGCCGAGGTCTTCAAGGCCAAGAGCTTCGGCGTCGAGGGGTTCGAGAAGGTCCTCGTCATCAAGCGCATCCTCCCCAAGCTCGCCGAGCAGGGGCGCTTCGTCGACATGTTCGTGCACGAGGCGAAGCTCGCCGTCCGCCTCTCGCACGCCAACATCGTGCAGGTGTTCGACCTCGGCCGCGTCGACCACCCGAACGGCGATCCGACGAGCTACTTCATCGCGATGGAGTACGTCCCCGGGCTCGACCTGGCGACGCTGCTCGCCCGCTGCCGGAGGTCGAAGCGGCCGATCCCCCTCGCCATGGCCGTCTTCATGACCGCCGAGATCGCCAAGGCGCTCGACCACGCCCATAGGCGGCGCGACGAGCAGTCGCGCCCCCTCGGCATCGTCCACCGCGACATCTCGCCCCAGAACATCCTGCTCTCCTGGGAGGGAGAGGTGAAGGTCACCGACTTCGGCATCGCCAAGGCGACGCAGTCGATGACCGAGGAGGAGGTCGGCGAGAAGCGCGCCGGCAGGATCCGCGGGAAGCTCGCCTACATGAGCCCCGAGCAGTCGCGCGCCGGCGCCATCGACGGCAGGAGCGACCTCTTCTCGCTCGGGACGGTGCTCTACGAGATGATCGCCGGCTCGAACCCGTTCGCGGCGCCGACGGCGTTCGAGGTCATGCGGCGGCTGCAGGCGAGCGAGTACCCGCCGCTCGCGCTCGTGCGCCCCGACGTGCCGAGGCCGCTCGTCGACATCGTGAGCACGATGCTCGCGAAGAACGTCGAGGATCGGTTCCCCGACGCCGGGCGGCTGCACGAGGCGCTCCTCGGCTTCTTCTACGCGACCGGCGAGCGGTTCGGGGCGAACGACCTCGCCGAGTTCCTCGAGCCCTTCCACGAGGAGAAGGCGGGCGCCGAGCGCGAGGCGAGCGCCGCGCTCGAGGAGGAGCCGCTCGGCGCCAACGACCGCACGCCGGTCGAGGTGCCGCACACGACGAGCACGCGCAGCCGCATCACGGCGTCGGGGCTCCTCCAGCTGCTCGAGAAGGCCGACAGCAGCCCGGCCGCGCGCGGCCTCGGCGAGCGGCGCGAGGTCACGGCGCTCGTGCTCATCTTCACGGGGCCCGAGGCCGACGCGGCGAAGCGCATCGCGCGGGCGCGCGAGGTGCTGGCGCGCTACGGCGCGCTGCTGCTCGAGCAGGAGGCGTCGCAGCTCGTCGCCGTCTTCGGGCTCGGCGACGCCGACGGCCGCGACACCGAGGCCGCGGTGCGCGCCGCCCTCGTCATCCTCCGCTCGCGCGGCGGGGGCGCGGCGGTCTCGGCCGGCATCCACCTCGCCCGCATCCTCGTCGACGGCGCCGGCGCCCCGATCCGCGACGAGCGCCTCACCTCGCTCATCGCCTCGGCCCAGGCGCTCGCCCGCGCGACCGAGTCCCAGGTCGCCGTGTCACACCTCACCTGGCGCGTCCTCCGCAACGCCTTCACGACCGAGGAGCTGCCCGGCGCGGGCCGGACCGCGCCCGAGGGGGGGCGCGTGGTCACCTCGGCGGAGCCCCCGGACGGCGCGTACGGGCGCTTCGTCGGCCGCCGCGACGAGCTCAAGCAGCTCGGGGACATCCTCGCCGCCGGCACGAGGAAGCGCGCGCAGATCGCGGTCATCCAGGGCGAGCGCGGCATCGGCAAGACGCGGCTGCTCGCCGAGATGGAGCGGCGGCTCTCGAAGGGCGACTACAACGTCGGCGTCTACGTCGCGTCGTGCCCGCACAACGGCGCCGACGTCCCGTGGAGCGGCCTCACCGCGATGCTGCAGGTGCTCTGCGGCATCCAGGAGGGCGACGACGAGGAGCGCATCCGCGCCGTGCTGCCGCGGCTGCGCGCGCTCGGCCTGCGCGAGGACGAGTCCGCGGCCGTGCTCGGCCAGCTCGGCGCGGCGCTCGTCGACCCGCGGGCGCCGCAGGGGACGACCGCGATCCTGCGCACGGCGTTCCCTCGGATGGTGCAGAGCCTCTGCGAGGATCGGCTCCACTGCTTCGCCTGGGACGACGCGCAGGCGATGGACCAGCTCACCGCCGAGACCCTCCTCGCCACGGCCGGCCGCGCCGGCGGGCTCCGCGCCGTGCTGATCCTGGCGACGCGCAGCGACCCGCCGCCGCTGCTCGAGGCGCACCCCCACTTCTATCGGATCCGGGTCGGGGAGCTCTCGGACAGCGACAGCGCGCGCCTCATGTCGGCGCGCATCGGCGCGACGTTCCTGCCGCCCGACGTGGTCGGCTTCTGCCGCGAGCGCGCCGGCGGCCACCCGCTCTTCCTCGAGGAGCTCATCAAGGAGCTCAGCGACTCCGGCGCGCTCACCGTCGTGAGCGGCGCCGTGAAGGCCCGGCTCGACGGCGCGTCGGCGGTGCCGCGCTCGCTGCGCACGCTCATCGCCACCCGGGTGCGGCGGCTCGACCCGAGCGACCGCGCCGTGCTCCAGGCCGCGGCGATCCTCGGCGATCCGGTGCCGACCGAGGTCCTCGCGGCGCTGCTCCAGCAGAAGCTCTCGCTCGTGAACCGCGCGATCTCCGGGCTCGCGACCCGCGATCTCCTGCGGCTCAAGGGCCCCGCGCAGGCGGGCTTCGCGTCGCCCATGCACGGCGAGATCGTCCTCGACGCGATCCCGCCAGAGGTGCGCCGGGAGCTGCACGCCGCGGCGGCGGCGGCGTACGTCGCGGTCGTCGGCGAGGACAGCGCCGAGCACGCCGAGCGCATCGGGCAGCACTTCTACCAGGCCGGCGACCGCGACCGCGCCGCGACGTTCTATGCGCGGGCGGCGCTCCACAAGATCCGCGCGAGCCAGCTCGACCCCGCGCTCCGGCTCATCTTCCAGGCGCTCGACCTCGGCGACCACGCCAACCGCCCGCCGGCGGAGCTCGCCGCGTGGCTCCGCGCGCTCGCGGACGTCGTGGTGCGCGTGCGCTCCGCGCCCGATCTCGGCGACATCGCGGCCCGCGCGCTCCGGCGCATCGACGAGGCCGGCGCCCCGGAGCAGAAGCTCTCGGCGCGCGTCGACGTGGCGCGCGCGCTCGGCGCGGTGGACCTCTTCTCCGACGCGTACGCGCGCCTGGAGGAGGCGTACGCCCTCGCCGGCGACCGCGAGGACCTCCGCCGGAAGGCGATCGCGTGCGAGACGGAGATCGGCGTGAGGACGGGCGATTTCACCCGCGCGGTCCGCGCGGTCGAGCAGCTCGAGGCGATGGGCGACATCGACGACGAGCGGCTCTTGCTCGCCATCTCCCAGACCCGCGCGGCGACGGGCGACCTCGAGGCGGCGCTCCGCGCGCTCGACCGGGCGGAGGCGCTCGGCCATCCGGGCGACCTCGCGGCGGCGAGCGAGCGCGAGAAGCAGCGCGTCCTCGTGCATTTCTTCCTCCGCGATTTCGCCGCGGCGGTGAAGAGCTCGGCCCGGGCTGTCGACCTCGCCCGGTCGGCGGGCCTGCGCTTCGAGACCGCCGCCGCGCTGCACAACCTCGGCGACGCGAGCCGGCGGCTCGGCGATCTACCGCGCGCCTACGCGTCGTTCGCCGAGTCGAGGGAGCTCGCCGAGGAGAGCGGCCACGAGCGCCTCGCCGCGATCAACCGCGCGCACCTCGCCTACCTCGACGGCCTGAACGGCGCGGCCTCCGCCGGCGATCTGCTGCGCGAGCTCGCGCGCTACGCCGAGGCGCGCTCCTACCGGACGGACGCGCTGGAGAGCCGGTACCTGCTCGGCGCGCTCCTGAAGCAGCGGGGCCAGGTCGACGAGGCGCGGCGCGAGCTCGCGGAGGTGCTCGAGCTCGCCTCCGCCTACGGCAACAAGCTCGTCGCCGACGACGCGCGCGCCGCGCTGTCCGAGCGCTGATCGCCCGCGGCGCTGACCGCCGCCGCGACGGCGCGCCCCCGCGGCGCCGACCGCGCCGCGGGGATGGCCGCCCTGGGCGGGAGCCCCGCCGCGCGGCGCGCGCGGCTCACTCGTCGGCGAGCTTCTTCTCGAGCGCCTCGAGGTGGGCGCGGACCTGCGGATCGGAGTCCCGCTGCGCCTCGATCTTGCGGACGGCGCTCATCACGGTCGTGTGATCGCGGTTGCCGAAGGCCCGCCCGATCTCCGGGAAGCTGCACTTCAGCCGCTGCTTGCAGAGGTACATCGCGACGTGGCGCGCGAAGGCCACGCTCTTGTGGCGGTCCTTCGACGTGAGGTCGATCGAGCGCAGGTGGAAGTGGTGGCACACCGCGCGCTGGATGTCCTCGACGCTCATCATCTGCGCCCGCGGCGGCGACGTGGCCGTGATCTCGGCGCGCGCGAACGGGAGGTCCACGGGGCGGCCCGTGAGCGAGCTCTTGGCCGCCAGCCGGATCAGCGTGCCCTCGAGCTCACGGACGTTGGAGCGGACCATCTGCGCGAGGTAGAGCGCGACGTCGTCGGTGAGCGCGATGCCCTCGAGCGCCGCCTTGTTCCGGACGATCGCGACGCGCGTCTCCAGCTCCGGCACCTGGATGTCGGCGACGAGCCCCCAGGAGAACCGCGAGACGAGGCGCTCTTCCATGCGCTCGAGGTTCTGGGGGTACTTGTCGCTCGTCACCACGATCTGCCGGTCGAGCGTGTGGAGCGCGTTGAAGGTGTGGAAGAACTCCTCCTGCGTCTGCTCGCGCCCGGCCAGGAACTGGATGTCGTCGACCAGCAGCACGTCGCAGCTCGACCGGTACCGCGCGCGGAACTCGTCCATGCGGTGGTGCTGGATGGCCGTGATGAAGTCGTTCGTGAACTTCTCGGCCGAGACGTAGATGATGCGCGCCTCCGGCCTGCCCTCGAAGACGCGGTGCGCGATCGCGTGCATGAGGTGCGTCTTGCCGAGCCCCGTGCCGCCGCAGATGAAGAGCGGGTTGTACCGGCGGCCCCCGCCGCCCGCCGCCGCGATCGCGGCCGCGTGCGCCAGCTGGTTCGACGGGCCGACGACGAAGCTCGCGAAGGTGTGCTTCGGGTTGAGGTCGTCCGGCATCGACGGGACGCGCCGGAGCGACGGCTCGGGGCGCGGCGCCGGCGCCGGCGCCGCGCTCGTCGGGCGCACCACGAGCGCCCGCGGACGCACCGGGGTGAGCTCCACGCGCTGGGCGATCGGCGAGTCGAGGTTCTGATCGATCGTCCACGCCACCTGGACCGACCAGCCGGTGAGCTCTCGGATCTTGTCCGTCAGCGCCGGCAGGAAGTTGTCCCTGACCCACTCGAGGACGAACTCGTTCTGGACGCGCAGCGTGAGGACGCCGTCGGTCAGATCATCGAACTGAACTCCCCCGAACCACTGGTCGAAAGTCGCGGGGGAAAGCGTCCGCGTATGCTCGATCGCCCGATCGAAGACTTCGCGCGGCTCGTGTTTCGGAATCGTCATCGCTGCTCTGAAGTCCGCTCCACGAAAATAGGTTTCGGAGGCGACCGAAGAAACCGTCGCCCCCAACTTATCCACAGGTCTCCCAGCGAGGACTCGCCTCTAACTTCTGGAGATCACTGTGTTATTCTGAATGTAATCGAACGGCGTGTCGACTTTTCAACAGTCCGCCCACGTCCGCTTCGCCCTCGGGAAACCGTCCGCATGCCTCCATGGAATGCGGGGGGATGGTACGGCCCCACTGCACCGGCGCTCGGCTCGGCATCCGCCGAGCACACCGATCGAGGTGGGGGTGCAACCGTCGCGTCGAGGTCCATTGCATTGGAAGACAGATCGGCACAGCCGTCCCCCATACCGCCTCACAGAGCTCGGTAGCCCGCAGCGCCCCTTTCGGGGCCACCCTTTGGAGGACCCGGTGCGGCGCAGGACCGCCCCGAGGACGAATCCGAGGTAGCACCGGGTGAGTCCGGGCGTCTATGCCCAACTGCGAAACCTGACTCAAGTATCGAACTTCATTGGCTTAATTTCAGTCCCTGGCGCACTGCGAAAACGGCTTCGCGGCCCCCGCGCTCTGCCCTCCGGACACCAGGCGCCAAAACTCCCGACGCGGGTCGGTGATTTTCACGACGCGCTCACGATTGCAGAGCAAAACCCGCTCATCTCGTCGTCAAGAGGCGAAAGGTAGCTGATTTTCCAGCTTTTTTGGGAACGCGGAGGTCGTCCAGCACAGACCGACCGGCGCGAGGCGTTCTCGGGGGGCCGAGAATTTGTCCCCAGGGCCTCGGTCTGAGGTATGGCGAAGCGATGCGGTCGGGGATCCGGTTGACAAGGGGGGCCCTCCTGGCGCAGCGGCCGTCGCGCCGGGCGGCGTCGACGACCGCCGCGCGGGCCATGGCCTTCTCCGCTGCAGGCGCGCTCGCGCTGGCGGCGGCCGCGGGGCCGGCGGCGGCCGAGGAGCTGCCGCCGCAGCTCGCCTACGCCTACGGAGAGAACGAGACGCCCCGCGCCGCGGCCCTCGGCGGCGCGCTGCGCGCCCTCGGGAACGGGACGTCGGCCATCTTCCTGAACCCGTCCGCCATGGTGGAGACCCGCGTCTACCACCTCCAGGCGCTCTTCCAGGGCAGCCCGGAGGCCGAACGCCACGCCTACGGCGGCGTCGTCGTCGACTCGGTCACGGGGAACCTCGCGGGCGCGCTCTCCTTCGTCGGGGGCTACGTCGACATGGGCGAGGGCGGGCTCAGGCGCTCCTACCTCGACGCGCGGGCGGCCCTCGCCTACCCGATCACCGATCGCATCTTCGTCGGGGTCACCGGCCGCTACGCCAAGATCACGCAGGACGGCACCCTCGGCGGGCGGTGGCTCGACGCCGGCCCGGTCTCCGGCGGCCTGCGCGACAAGGACGACGCCGTCGTGAGGACGAACGCGGCCGGCGAGGCCGAGAGCGTCCCGGTGGGGCGCCACTCCTTCGTCAACGCGTTCACGTTCGACGCCGCGCTCACCGTCAAGGCGACCGACAACCTCTACATCGCCGCCGTCGGGCAGAACCTCACCTTCCCGGACCACGGGCTGCTCCCCACGACCGTCGGCGGCGGCGTCGGGTTCGGCACCAACGACTTCTCGATCGAGGTCGACGGGCTCGCCGACCTCCACTCCTACCGCGAGACCTCGTACCGCCTCATGGCGGGCGGCGAGTACCTCGTGGCCGATCGCTTCCCGCTCCGCGCCGGCTACCGCTTCGACCAGGGCGCGGGCCAGCACGCGCTGTCGCTCGGCGCCGGCTACGTGGGCACCCAGTTCGCCATCGAGGGCACCGTGCGGCGGGCGCTCGCCAGCGGAGGACCCACCACGTTCGTGGTCGGGCTCTCGTACCACCTCGAGTCGAGCGGGCTGACCCGCGCGCAGTCCGAGGGCCTGTAGCCCGCCTCCGTCGCGAGGGCGCCGCCGCGGGCGCGACGGCGGGCGCCGCGCCGGGGCGCGACGGCTGGCCGCCGCCGACGCCCGCCTCCCCCTTCTCGCCGCGCCGCGCCTGCTCTAGGTCGGCCCTGCGTGCTGTGCCTGACCCTACCGACCGATCCACGCTGGGCTGACGTGGCGCTCGCCGACCTGCCGGCGCTCCTGACCGACCACGCCCACTGCGAGATGAAGGCGGCGTCGAACGCGCTGTCCCTCGCCGCGCGCTGGCCGTCGATGCCGCGCCTCGCGCGCGCGCTCGTCGACCTCGCCGAGGAGGAGCTCCGGCACTTCCGCGCGCTGCTCGACGTGATCGAGCAGCGCGGCCTCGCGCTCGGCAAGCCGGAGACCGACGTCTACGCGAGCGAGCTGCGCAAGGCGGCCTCCACCACCTGCGCGCGCAACGCGAAGGCCGCCCTGGTCGATCGGCTGCTCGTCGGCGCCCTCATCGAGGCCCGCTCCTGCGAGCGCTTCCGCCTGCTCGCCGACGGGCTCGCCGCGCGCGCGCACGAGCTCGCGCCGCTCTACGAGGAGCTCTTCGCGTCCGAGGCGCGGCACTACCGGACCCTCGTCGATCTCGCCGTCGAGGTCGCCGGCGACGAGGTCGCGACGCGGGCGCGGCTGGCCGAGCTCGCGCGCGCCGAGGGCGAGATCGCCGGGCGGCTCGGGACGGCACCCGCGGTGCACGGGTAACGGGGGTAGATGCGCATGGAGATCGATCTGCTCCGCCTCGATCGGGACGTCGCTCGAGGGGCGCGCGCGCTCCGCGCGGCGCTCGGCGACATCACCCGGCGCGGTACGGCCCCGCCCGCCGAGGACGAGGGCGGCCCGAGCGCCGCCGAGGCGCGGGCCCGGCTCGAGAACCCGCTCGAGCCGTTCCGGCGCGCCAGCGCGCGGTCGACCTACCTCGAGCTCACCGGCAAGACCCCCGGCCTCGGCGCGGAGCTCGGGCTCGCGAGCCCGACGGCGGCCGCCGCGCCGGACCCGACCGGCCTCGCGGCCCCGCTCGCCGACTGGGTCTACACGCTCACGCTGGAGCGGGTCGTCTGGCCCGACCGCGTCCGGCTCGCCGCCGCCTGGCACGCGGCGTCGCTCACGATCGACCTGCCCGAGCCGGCGCGGGTGTCGCCGCGCGAGGCGCGGCTCCGGCTGCTCGCCGATCCGACCGACGCCGGACGGCAGACCTTCGCGGAGGTGCTCGCCCGCGGATCCGGCGCGGTCGCCGACGCCGCGCGCATCCTCGTCGAGCGGCGGCACGAGGCGGCGCGGCTGCTCGCGGAGGAGGGCCTGCGCGCCATCGAGATCCCCTGCGACCCCCCGGACGCCGCGATCGCCGCCGCCGAGGCGCTGCTGCGCCGGACCGAGTCGATGATGGAGCGCGCGCCGACCTGGTACGGCGCGCTCGGGCGCGCCGTCGGCCGCGACGCGGCGTCGGGGTGGCCGGCGCGGCTCGGCCCGCGGTGGATCGAGGAGCTGTTCCGCGCGACGAAGCTCACCGAGGGCCTCGCGATCGATCTCGGGCCGCTGCCGCGCCCGCTCGGCGCCGCCTCGTTCGCGCGCGCGCTCGCCCGCTTCGGCGCGGCGCTCGCGCGAGCGTCGGGGCGCGGGCCGTTCGCGCTCGCCCGCGCGCCGTTCGATCTCCGCGAGGCGCGCCGCGCCGCGCTGTTCGGCGGCCTCGTCGCCGATCCCGTCTTCTGCGCCCGCGCGCTCGGGCTCGGCCGGGGCCGCGCGCTCGATCAGGCGCGCGCGACCGCGCGGAGCCTCCTCCTCTCGCTCCGCCTCGACGCCGCGACTGTGGCGCTCGTGTTCCGCTCCGGCCAGGACGGAGGCGGGCACGTGCTGCTCCGGGGCGCGCGGGACCGCAGGGATCGCTTCGAGGAGGTGACCGCGCGCGCGCTCGGCGCGCCGATCCCGGGAGCGCTCGCCGGGGTCCTGCCGGCGCTCGATCCCGGCGCGGCCGCCCGCCTCGCCGGTGCGGTCCTCGCCGCGCGCGATCGCCGCGATCTGATCGAGCGCTTCGACGAGGACTGGTTCCGCAACCCGCGCGCGGCCGAGGCCCTCCGCGACGACGACGGCGCGCCGAGGTCGACGGCGTCGCGGCGCGCGAGCGAAGCCGATCTCGAGGCGGGCCTCGGCGAGCTCGTACGCGCGCTCGCGAGCCTCTAGCGTCCGGTCCAACGCGCAAAAAACGCGCGCTCGGAGCGGCCCGATCGCGCCGACGAGCGGGCGCATCGAGCGGCGAACGCGAGCGGCGCGCAAGCGCTGCGCGCCGCGAAGAGGCGGGCCCGGCGGCCCTGCCGAGAGCCCTTCCAGCTTTGACTGACACGTGCTAGGTGCCGGCTCGCGAAATCGCCCCCCTCCGGGGCGCGCGGCGAGCAGCTCCCGCTGCGCCGCCCTCGTCGCCGAACAAGCACCCGTGAATCCGAACGCAATGCACCCTCTCCTCGCGTCCGGCGCCAGCGCCATCTCCGTCGACTTCGATCTGACGTTCCTGGCGCAGGTCGTCCTGTTCTCGACGTTCGTCGTCGTGCTCAAGCCGCTGCTGTTCGATCCGCTGCTCCGCGTCTTCGAGGAGCGCGAGCGGCGCACCGACGGCGCCAAGCGGGAGGCGCGCGAGATGGACGAGCGCGCGGGCGAGCTGCTCACCCGCTACGAGGCCGAGATCGAGAAGGTCCGGCGCGAGGCCGGGGTCGAGCGCGAGCGGCTCCGCGCCGAGACCGCGAAGATCGAGGCGCAGATCATGGCCGAGGCCCGCGCCGAGACGGCGCGCATCCTCGAGGACGGCAAGGCGAAGATCGCGGCCGAGGTCGCCCGCATGCGGGGCGAGCTCGCCGCCGCCCAGCCCGCGCTCGCGGCGGAGATCGCCGCCAGCATGCTCGGCCGCGAGGTGCGCCAGTGAAGAAGACGCTCCGCCGCTCATCGCTCGCGCTCGGCCTGGCCGCGGCGCTCACCGCGGGCACGGCGCTCGCGCAGCAGCCGGCCGCGCAGCCGCAGCCCGCCGCCCAGCCCGGGCTGCCGCCCGGGCACCCGCCCGTCGGCGCGCAGCCGGCGCAGCCCGGCGCGGCCCAGCCCGGCGCGGCCCAGCCGACGCCCCGCCCGCGCGAGGCGCAGCCCGGCCGGCCGCTCGGCCCGGGCGGGCGCCCGCTCGTCCCGGGCCACGGGCTCCGGCCGCAGCCGGGCATGCAGCGCGCGCGCACCGCGCCGCCGGAGACCACGGAGCACGCCTCGCACGGCGAGGAGCACTGCCCCGGCCACGGCCCGACCGATCCGCCGCCCCACGTCAACTGGTGGCACGGCCTCATCGGCGTGAACAACGAGGCGGCCGCGAAGGGCGGCATCAACGCGCTGCTCTGGCGCTACCACAACGAGCAGAACCCCTGCGATCCGAAGAACGAGCCGCCGCCGTTCCTCGCCTCGGTCCTCAACGTCAGCCTCCTCGCGTTCATCATCTACCGCTTCGGGCGGAAGCCGATCGCCGAGGCGCTGAAGAAGCGCAAGCAGACGATCACGCAGGAGCTCGACAACGCCTCGCGCCTCAAGGAGGAGGCCGAGACGCGGCTCGACGAGTACGAGGACAAGCTCACGCGGCTCGAGGAGACGCTCGCGGAGCTCAAGGCCGAGCACGCGGCGCAGGCCGAGCGCGAGAAGGCCCACGTGCTCGCCGAGGCGGAGCAGCGCCGCGTCCGGATGCGGCGCGACGCCGAGTTCCGCATCGAGCAGGAGCTCAAGGCGGCGCGCGTCCTGCTCCTCCAGGAGGCGGTGCAGAGCGCCGTGGCCGCGGCCGAGGAGCTGCTCCGGCAGCGCGTCGGCCGGGAGGACCTCGATCGGGCCAACGAAGAGTACCTGAAGGCCATCCCCGCGGCCGTCTCCGCCGGCGCGACCCGCCGCGGGGCCCAGACCACCGGAGCAGCGATATGAGCTACGAGGCCGTCGCCCGACGCTACGGGCGCGCGATCTTCGAGATCGGCAAGGAAACCGGCACCCTCGCGGCCCTCGCCAGGGAGATCGGGGACGCCAGCGCGACCTACGGGGCGAGCGAGGAGCTCCGCCTGGTCCTCGACAACCCGCTCATCCCCGAGGCGCAGCGCGAGGAGCTGCTCCGCGAGATCGGCGCCCGCGCCGGCTTCTCGGAGGTGACCAAGAACACGCTGCTGCTGCTCGCGCGCAGGCGGCGGCTCGCGGCGCTGCCCGAGATCTCCCGGCAGCTCGCGCTGCTCGTCGACCAGGAGCAGAACGTCGCCCGGGCCGTGGTCACGAGCGCGGGCCCGCTGACCAGCGATTACCTCGACCGCCTCCGGGCCGAGCTCGAGAGGGCGACGGGCCGGAAGATCTCGATCACCCACAAGCAGGATCCCTCGCTCATCGCGGGCGTGGTCACCCAGATCGACGATCAGGTGATCGACGGCAGCCTCCGGACCCGGCTGTCGGCGTTCCGTGACAACCTGCTCCGAACCTGAGGGGACGCGAACACGCACCCCTGTTTCCCACGAGGTCGGGGCTCGGCGTTCGCCGACCCCTTGACCTTGACGACGTTGACTCCGAAGCCCAAGCGTCTCCGGACAGAGGACTCCGCATGCAGCTCCGCGCCGAAGAGATCTCTCAGATCATCAAGAAGCAAATCCAGAACATCGACAAGGCCGCCCAGGTCACCGAGACGGGCACCGTGCTCACGGTGGGCGACGGCATCGCCCGCGTGCACGGCCTGAGCCGCGCCATGGCCGGCGAGCTCGTTGAGTTCACCGGCTCGGAGGGCGCCAGCCTGATGGGGCTCGTGCTGAACCTCGAGCAGGACAACGTGGGCGCCGCCATCTTCGGCGATACGAGCGTCATCAAGGAGGGCGACGCCGTGAAGCGCACCGGGCGCATCATGGAGGTGCCCGTCGGCGAGGCGACCCTCGGGCGCGTCGTCAACGCGCTCGGCATGCCGATCGACGGCAAGGGGCCGATCGAGGCGAAGGAGCGCCGCCGCGTCGAGGTGAAGGCGCCCGGCATCATCCAGCGCCAGCCGGTCACCGAGCCGATGCAGACCGGCATCAAGGCGATCGACGCGATGATCCCGGTCGGCCGCGGCCAGCGCGAGCTCATCATCGGCGACCGGCAGGTCGGCAAGACCGCCGTCGCGGTCGACGCGATCATCAACCAGAAGGGCAAGGGCGTCATCTGCGTCTACGTCGCGATCGGCCAGAAGCTGTCGACGGTGCGCCAGGTCGTGGACAAGCTCGATGCGCACGGCGCGCTCGAGTACACGATCATCGTCGCCGCGACGGCGAGCGAGACCGCGCCGCTCCAGTTCATCGCGCCGTACACGGGCGTGACCATCGGCGAGTACTTCCGCGACACCGGGCGCCACGCGCTGTGCATCTACGACGACCTGTCGAAGCAGGCGGTCGCGTACCGCCAGCTCTCGCTCCTGCTCCGCCGCCCGCCGGGCCGCGAGGCGTACCCGGGCGACGTCTTCTACCTCCACTCCCGGCTCCTCGAGCGCGCGGCGAAGATGGCCGACATCTTCTACGTCGTCACGAAGGGCACGAAGATCGAGGGCGGCGACCCGGCGTACCGCGGCGTCGACGGCAAGTCCCACGTCGGGGCGCACGGGATGCACTCGGCGAAGGACTCGCTCTGGAAGACGGTCGACGCGGCCCTCTTCGAGAAGCTCGAGCAAGCGCGCAAGGAAGAGAAGAAGGACGAGATCAAGAAGCTCGAGCAGCAGCTCTCGGACAAGGCGAAGGCGAGCGACTACGAGATCGTCCGCGATCCGAAGTCGGGCGGCTCGCTCACGGCGCTGCCGGTCATCGAGACGCAGGCCGGCGACGTGTCGGCGTACATCCCGACGAACGTCATCAGCATCACGGACGGGCAGATCTTCCTCGAGGCCGACCTCTTCTACTCCGGCGTCCGCCCGGCCATCAACGTCGGCATCTCGGTCAGCCGGGTCGGCGGCAACGCGCAGATCAAGGCGATGAAGTCGATCGCCGGCACGCTCCGCCTCGACCTCGCGCAGTACCGCGCCATGGCGGCGTTCTCGCAGTTCGCCTCGGACCTCGACGCGAAGACGCGCGCGCAGCTCGAGCGCGGCGCGCGCCTCACCGAGATCCTGAAGCAGGGCCAGTACGTGCCGCTCGCCGTCGAGAAGCAGATCCTCATCATCTACGCCGGCACGCAGGGGCTGCTCGACGACCTGCCGGTGAGCTCGCTCGCGCGCTTCGAGGACGAGCTCTACAAGTTCGTCGAGGGCAAGCACCCGCAGATCTTCGCGGACATCCGGGAGAAGAAGGCGCTCGACGACGACCTCAAGTCCCGGATGACGAAGGCGATCGAGGCCTACAAGAAGCGGTTCGTGGTGGACGCGCGCGGCGCCTCGACCGGGGCCGCCGCGGAGGCCGCGGGCGACGAGGACGAGGAGGCGCCGGCGCCCAAGGCGAAGTCGAAGAACGGGAAGAGCGCCTCGAAGGCCAAGGAAAAGTAGGCAGCCGTGCCCAGCCTCAAGGCCATTCGCAAGCGGATCTCGAGCGTCAAGTCGACGCAGAAGATCACCCGCGCCATGAAGATGGTCGCGGGCGCCAAGCTCAACAAGGCGCAGCAGCGCATCACCGAGCTCCGGCCCTACGCCGTGAAGGTGCAGGAGGTGCTCTGGCAGATCACGCGCGATGCGGTCGCGGCCTCCGCGGCGGAAGCGGCCGCGGCGGCGGGGACCGGGGCGGAAGGCGAGGCGGGCGCGCTCGCCGGGCGGGAGGGGGCGGCGCATCCGCTGCTCGTGACCCGCCCGGAGCGGCGCGTGCTGCTCCTCGTGCTGACGAGCGATCGCGGGCTCTGCGGCGCCTTCAACACGAACATCAACAAGCGCGCCGAGCGCGAGTGGAAGAGCCGGACCGAGGCCGGCCAGGAGGTCCAGCTCGCGATCATCGGCCGCAAGGGGCGCGACTACTTCAACCGCCGCAACGCGCCCATCCTCGAGTACCTGCCCGGCGTCTGGGACAAGCTCAGCCTGGAGACGGCGCAGGCGGTCGGCGCGAAGATCCTCGCCCCGTTCAACAAGGGCGAGATCGACGCGATCTACCTCGTTTACAACGAGTTCAAGAGCGCGATCACGCAGACCGTCGTCGTCGAAAAGCTCCTGCCTGCCGGCGGGGCGGCGCAGGAGCAGGCGGACGCGGGCGATCACGCCTCGCCCGGGGCGGCCGCGGAGTTCCTCTACGAGCCGGACAAGGGCGCGCTCCTGGAGCGGCTCGTCCCGATGTACGTGGACATCTCGATCCTGCGCGCGCTCTACGAGTCGATGGCCAGCGAGCTCGGCGCGAAGCTCACGGCGATGGACGCCGCGAACAAGAACGCCAAGGAGATGATCGACACCCTGACGCTCGAGTACAACAAGGCGCGTCAGGCGGCGATCACCAAGGAGCTCATGGAGATCATCGGCGGCAGCGAGGCGCTCAAGGAGTAGCGCCGCGCGTCCGCCGGGCCTGCCGGGCCCGGGACGGCTGCCTCGCGGCCGTCGCCGGCCTGCGGCCGGCTGGTCTCTCGGGGCGTCGCCCCGCCCTCTTCCGTCTCAGCAACCGCTCGTCGGCCCGGCAGCGCTGGTCGCTCCTCGCGGCCAGCACTGGCCGAACCGCCCGGGCGACCCCATGGTGTCGGTCCCGTGCTCCAGCCCATCAACCCCGATCATCCGGAGCCGCGCAAGATCGCGCGCGCAGTCGACCTGCTGAACAAGGGGGAGGTCATCGGCTACCCGACCGACACCGTGTACGGGCTCGGGTGCGACCTGATGAACAAGCAGGCGATCGAGCGCGTGTACCAGATCAAGGGGATGCGGCAGAACAAGAACCTCGCGTTCATCTGCCCCGATCTGAGCGACATCGCGCGCTACGCGATCGTCGAGAACCAGGCGTACCGGCTCCTCAAGCGCTACCTGCCGGGGCCGTACACGTTCATCCTGCCCGCGACGCGCGAGGTGCCGAAGTACGTGCACCTCAAGCAGAAGACGGTCGGCATCCGGGTGCCGAACCACCCGGTGGCGCTCGCGCTGGTCCGCGCGCTCGGGCGGCCGCTCATCAGCACCACCGCGGCGCCCCCGGGCGAGGACCCGATCATCGATCCGGGCGAGATCGACGATCGGTTCCCGGGGCTCGCGCTCGTGCTGGACGCCGGGACCGGCGGGTCGGTGCCGACCACGGTGATCGACCTGAGCCAGGGCGACGTGCAGATCGTCCGCGAGGGGGCGGGGCCGACGGACGAGCTCGTCTGAGGCGGAGCCTGGGGGCGCGCGGGGATCCGAGCGGATCGGCCCCCTGGGAGGGAGGCGTTCGCGCGGCACGGCGCGGGGGCCCCGCCGAACTCGCCTGGAACCTCATCCGTCCGGCGCGAGCGCCGGACGGATGAGGTTCCAGGCTCAGACATCGGCCCATCCCCCGCGCCGTGCCGCGCGAACGCCTCCCTCCCAGGGGGCCTGCGGTCTACGGGGAAGCCGGGCAGGGCGGCTGCAAACCTTGATGCAAGCGTTGAAACGGGCTTCTCGGTGGGCGAGTTGGCCATTTCAAGCCTTGAGATGGGTCACTGGGCGGCCGAGTTGGCCATTTCAAGCCTTGAGATGGGTCACTGGGCGGCCGAGCTGGCCATTTCAAGCCTTGAGATGGGTCACTGGGCGGCCGAGTTGGCCATTTCAAGCCTTGAAGGAGGCCGCTGCGCCTCTGGGCGGGGCCTTTCAAGGGCGTGGCTGCATCCGGCGCGGTCCGTGCGGCGTTGCCGGGCGCCCAAGGGCGAGGTTGCGTCCAAAGAGACGAGGCGCTGCGCACCGCTCCCGTCGCGCGGGAGCCGTGCGGCCTGAGCGAGCCGTCGGGCGCACCGGAGCAGCGCAGGTGCTCCGAAGGCGGCTCTGCTAAGGTCGAGCCGTGTCGCGCCGGGCTATCTGGGAGACCCTCTACAAGCGATTCGACCCCTTCCGTCCGGCGGACAACCCGGCGTGGCGGGCCGAGCGGGTGCGGAGCCCCGCGAACCGGATCGTCCAGCGCGTGGCCATGCCGTTCGGAGACACGCGGGCGCTCGTCACCGGCACGACCGGCACCGGGAAGTCGACCGAGCTCCTCCGCATCGCCGAGGCGCGCAGCGGCCAGGACTTCGTCATCGTGCTCGACCTGCACCGGCATTTCGCCGAGGTCGTCGGCGACGAGCAGGCCCTGCGCAACGTGGGCGCCTGGGAGGTCGTGTTCCTCGCGGGCCTGGCCCTGGTCCGGGCGGCCAGCGAGCTCCTCCCCTACCCCATCCCCCCCTCGTACGTCGCCGACCTCTCGGCCGCCTGGGAGAAGGTCGCGCGCGCGACCGAGACGCCCGGAGCGCAGGCCGTCGTGGACGCGGGCGCGCTGGCGAAGGCGATGGTCGTGCTGGCCTCGGCAGGCCTGCCGCTGCTCGGCGCGCCCGCCGCGGCCGCAGGAGCGGTCGGGCTCAAGGTGCTCGAGGCCGCGTCCGGCGCGCTCAAGTGGAACCTGCCCATCGGCCAGGCGGCACGGCGGAGGCGCGATCAGGACGCCGAGATGCAGACGCTGCTCCAGGCCGTCAACGTCCTCATCGGACACGTGCAATCGAAGGCGATGCGGATCCTGCTGCTCATCGACGGGCTGGACCGGATCGTCGAGCTCGATCGGGCGGAGGCGCTGTTCATCGAGTCGGAGATGATCGCGCAGCTCGAGTGCCGCGTGGTCGTGAGCGGCCCGTTCGCGCTGCGATCGAGCCCCGTGGCGAGCGCGATCCCGCGCTTCAACCTGATCCTGCCGCTCGTCAACGAGCCGGTCATGGATCACCGCGATCCGACGCAGCGCGGGCCTGGGCTCGATTTCTTCTGCGAGCTCTACGCGCGGCGCACCGCCGACCTGGGCGCGCCGGATCTCGTTCCTCGGCAGGAGCTGGAGCGGCTCGCCTACTACTCCGGCGGCAGGGCGCGCGATTTCGTGAAGCTGATCCGGGCGCTCGCCGAGCAGGCGTGGCTCGATGACGCGCCGAGCGCGACGCCGGCGCTCGTCGACGCGGTGCTCGACAGCATGCGCCGGCTGCTGGAGACCGGGCTCGATGAAGGCCATATTGAGGTGCTCGAGGCGGTGATGGCGAACTCGCGGCACCGCATCCCCTCCGACGGAAGGGCGCGGGAGCTCCTCACGTACGGCCACCTCCTGCCTTACCCGAACGAGTCCGAATGGTATTACCCCCACCCGCTCCTGACGATGCACCTGCTCCGGCCGACCGCGCGCTCCACGAGCGGCTCCGCCTGATCCTGCGGCTGGGCGAGGCGGGCGTCCTCGTCCTCGTCGACGGGGCGCGGCCCGAGCGGCTCGGGTCGCTCGTGCGGGCCCTCGCGGCGGAGGAGCCGGAGCTCCTGGTGCACGCGGACGCGACGCAGCTCGCCCGCGCTCCGAAGGGGGCAGCGGTCGTGCTCGTGCCGGACGCGGCGCAGGCGGGGTGGCTGAACCTGGAACGGCCGATCCTGGCGGAGCGGGCGCTCAGGGTGATCCTGTTCAGCGACGCGGCGACGTCGGCGGCGCTGGCGAGGAGAGCGCCCGATTTCTTCCACTGGATCTCCCATCGGCTGGAGTGTCCGCGAGGGCCGTGGCCGCCGGCGGTCTGGGCGATCCGGGCGGCGGACGAGCGGGGCTGGGGGATGTTCTGGGAAGAAGGAGATCTCGACGAGGCGTTCGCGGCGGCGCTGCCTTCGAGCACGCGGGTGCGCGTGTCCGCGGCGGCGCCCTATGCGGCGCTGGTCGAGGCGATCCGGGCGGCGGGCGACGCCTGGATCGAGGCATGCGAGGTCGACAGCTTCTTCGAGCTGCGCCGCCTGTGCTGGGCGCTCGTGGAGGCTGGGCGGCGAGCGCCGCTCGTGACCGAACGGGTCGTGGCGCGCGGTCGCGCTGTGGCGCCCGGCACCGGCGGGATCGGCCTGCTGGAGGTGGACTCGCGTCGGATGCCGCTCGCGCAGGCGATCCAGGAGCTCGAGGCCGCGGGGGCCGAGAGCGCCGGACGGCTCGCGGCGCTGCTGGATCTGGAGCGCGACGCGGTCGCGACGACCTTCCGGCTGCTCAAGGCGGGGCTCCCGCAGGCGCGGCTCGACGACGTCGCGCGCGCAGCAGGTGATCCCGTGAAGCGGCTGTGGCCGCTCTGCAGCGCGCATGGAGTCTCGCCGGCGGGAGGACCGGGGACGTTCCTGCTGCGCACGAACATCGCACCTCGCCGGGATCTCCATTTCCCATGCGAGGAGCTCGTCTCCGAGCGCCGCTGGATCGATGCCGCTCGCGGCGCCATCGCGTCGGGGGATCCGCTCGTGGCCGTTCACTGGGCACAGCGCGCGCTGGCAGAGGACCGCGGCAGCGTCGATGCCGCTCGCATGCTGGGTGTGGCGCTGGGCGAAGGAGGGCAGCTGGGCAGAGCCCGCGAGATCCTGCGCGGAACCGTCGCCCAGTACCAACCTGCCGAGAAGCGCGAGATCGAGGAGCACGGCGCGCTGATGGACGAGCTGGCCGGCGTGATCCAGTCGATGGCCCTCTCGGGAGCCCGCCCGCAGCTCGAAGACGCGCTGACGATCCTGGACGAGCGCGAGCCCCTCGCAGGAGACGCGAACATGCTTCGCTGGCTGGCCCAGATGCGCGTCGCCGCCGGTGATCTGACCGGCGCGCGCGAGCACCTGGAGCAGGCATCGTCGCTCCTCGTGAGCATGCACGGGACCGAGGAGCACCCGCGCGTCGCCGCCTCGCTGCGCGACCTCGCCCGCGTCCTCTTCGCGCAGGGCGAGGCGGCGCGCGCACGCGAGCTCCTGGAGCGGGCGCTCCGTATCGAGACGAAGGCCCACGGACACTGGCACCCGCGCATCGCCGCCTCGCTGCGCGACCTCGCGCGCGTCCTCCTCGCGCAGTCGGATTCGCAGGGAGCGCGCGAGCTCCTGGAGCGGGCGCTGGACATCCAGCTGCGGGTTTACGGGACGGAGGAGCACCCCGGCATCGCCGACTCGCTCCACCTGCTCGCCCGGGTCCTCTTCGCGCAAGGCGACCTGTCGAACGCGCATCAGCTGCTGGAGCGAGAGCTGCGCATCAGGACGAACGTCGAGGGGGCGGACACTCCGAAGGACATCAGCGCCTCGCTCGCGTCGCTGTCCATGGTGCTCCTGTCCCAGGGCAACCTCGCTGGGGCACGCGAGGCGCTCGAGCGCGCGGTCCCGTTGCTCGAGCGCGTTCACGGGACCGCCGAGCATCCCGAGGTGGCCGCCATGGAGGGGAACCTGGGCTCCGTGCTCCTCGCCTTGGGCGAAACGGAGCGCGGGATCGCGCTGCACCGTCGAGCCTACGAGACGCTGCGCGCTCAGCTCGGGTCCGATCATCCGTTGACGCGCGACATGGGGAGGCGGCTTCCGCGCGCGGTCGGCCAGGCCGACGCCGCGGAGCCCCACGCCGTCGAGGACGCCCATGGCACGCGGAAAGCACGCAACGCGCCGCGCGCGTGATGGCGCGATGAACCAGGGACGGACTTGGGGGACGCGGCGCTGGTTACTCGCCGCCCTTGAACAACCAGCCGAGGGCATCGCTCACGCGCGAGAAGCCCCGGATGCCTTGCCCTTCGAGCTCCCTGCACGCAGCGGTTCGCGGACCGAAATCCTTCGAGTTGCCGCTCACGAACGCCTTCCTCGGCTCGCTTTGCCGGGCGGCGTGCTCGACGATCGTACCGAGGACGATCGCGTCTCCGCGGGACATGTCGAGCGATCTCACATACCCGTGGGCACGCTTGACGGCGTCGTGGTTCTCCGGGATCAGCGCGACGTCGGAGGCGAAGATGGCCTCGATGAAGTGGTCAAACTCATAGGACAGCACGCCGATGAGGCGATCCTGCTCCTCGATGGCGTTCTCGAGCGCGGCGATGAGTCGCTTCGCCTCGCCGTGCTGTATCGACCTGACGTCATGCCGCCGCTTCTTGAGCTGCTGGTCCCGGAACTCGTTGGCGCTTCGCTCGATGGTCCGGAACCGCGCGATCGCTTCGGCGATGCAGAAAGCCGGAAGGTAGACCGAGAGCGCCGCGTGATCCGGACGCAAGCGCAAGAGGTCGGTAGCCTCCCACTCCTCGGCCTGTACACAGCTCAAAATCCAGTGCGTCTCGACGTAGAGGATCAAAAGTAATCTCCGAGCGCAACACGGGCCTCCCCCCCGTCGATGCGCGAGAGGAGACCGAGCTCGCGCAGGCGCTCTACGCCGGGCGGCCTCGGATAGTCGGGGATCGGGAACAAGAGGTTCCGGAACCAGGTGTCGACGATCCTCTGAAGGTACTGTCCTAGAACCTTTTCTTCTCCGATGCCGGAGGCATAGGCGTCCAGGAGCGCGCGGGTCGGCAGCTCGAGGATCGGCGGCGCATCCGGCGCCTCGGAGAGATCGAAGAGCTGGGCGGACTTCAGATCCACGAAGAGCGCGTAGTGGAAGCCTGCGGCGCGCGCCAGCTCCCGGAGCTCTTGGATCTCCCTCCGTCGATCCTGCGGCCTGCTCTTGATCTCGCCGGCGATGATCGGTGCGCCTTGGGCGTCGAACACCCGGACACTGAACTCGTCGACCTGCGCCCTGGGTGCCGTAGCGACCATGCGCGGAGCCTAGCACGCGGCGGTCAGCCCACCGCCCGAGCGCACGGAGAGCCGATCGCGACGGTCCACGGATCGTTCTCCCCGGGGCGCGACATTCCACCCCGTCGCCGAGCCAACAGCGGCGTCCCGGTCGCGCGCCCACGTCATGTGTCCTCGATCCCGGTCGACTCGGCCGCCCGCTCGCCGGGCACCTCGAGCAGGCTGTACGCGATCCCCTCCCGGTCGAGCCGCTCGCGCGCCGTCGCGAACGCGAGCTGGCTGCGGTCGCCGCCGACGAAGCGGCGGCCGAGCCGCGCCGCCGCGACGAGCGTGGTGCCGCTGCCGCACATGAGGTCCGCGACCGTCGCGCCAGGCGCGGACGATGCGCGGACGATGCGCTCCAGGAGCCGCTCCGGCTTCTGCGTGGGGTAGCCGGTGCCCTCGCGGCGCAGCGGGGTGTTGGCGACCATCCCGGGGATGTCGGTCCACACGCTCCCGAGCCGGCGACCCTCGTCGGCATAGTACCGGTACGCCTTCCCGCCGAGGACCCGCTCGCGGTAGAGCCGGCCGTCCTCGTCGCGGTGCTTGAAATGCATCGCGAGGCTCGTCTCGGCGAACGGCTCGCGGAGCATTGGATCCGCGGCGTTGTAGACCACCTGGCCGCGCTCGCTCGCCGCGCGGGCATAGAGGAGGATCGTCTGGTGCGTGACCGAGAACCCGCGCGCGCCACGGCCGCCGTTGCCCGGCGCCCAGATGATCTCGCCGAGGAACGCGCCGCGGCCGAAGAGGCGATCGCACGCGACCTTCGCGTCGTGGACCGCGCGGTGATCGAGGTGCAAGTAGAGCGTCGCGCCCTCGGACATGCGATCGCGGATGGCCTCGAGGCGCGGGGCGAGCGTCGCGACGAGCGCCTCGGCGCCGGCGCGATCGTCGTAGGCGTCCGGGCCGCTCTCCGGCCGGCGACGCCCGCGCGCCTGCCCGCGCGCCGCCCGCGCAGCCATCGTCGTGCCGACGCCGAAGGGAGGGTCGAGGTAGACGAGATCGAACCGCACGTCGGCAGGGAGCGCCGCGCAGACGTCGGCCGCGTCGCCCAGGGCGAGGAGGTGGCTCACAGCGCGCTGTCGGGGGCGGCCACGCGGGAGCCCGCAGCGGCGCCCCCGGGCAGGAGGTCGTCGAGGATCGCGGCGGCGAGGTCGACGTCCGGCGGCGGGACGAGCTGCGGGACCGCAGGCAGCCACGGCCAGTACGGGCCGCCGCCGAGACAGCCGGAGAGGAACGCGTCCGGCGTGCACGCGACGCGGAGGTGGAGGTGATCGGCGTGCGCCGTGCTGTCGCCCGGCTGGAGCAGCACGCTCTCGGCGACCCAGACGAGCTCCGGGTCCTCGCCGAGCGCGCGGGCGTACTCGATGATCAGCGCCTCGAGCCAGCGGGCCACGAAGAGCCACTGGACGTGCGCGTCGGGCGAGCGGACGAGCGACTTCACGAGCAGCCACTCGCGCTCGACGTCGAGGCGGACGTACTCGTCCGCGCCGGATGACCCGGGAGCCGCGCCGCCGGCGATCCGCGCGAGCCCGTCCGGCCCGAAGTCGATGAAGCCAGGCGAGCGCACCGGGCGGCCGTCCGGGGTGAGCGCGTACAGCAAGAGGTCCGCGTCGCGCCCGGTGCGGTGCGACCGGTGCCCGCGGGCGGCGCCGCCGTAGCGCGCGGAGAGATCGCCGACGAGGAGCGGCTCGCCGCCCGGCCGCGCCCGCGCCACCTCGGCGGCGGCGCGCTGGACGGCGGCGACCAGCCCGGCCGTCCCCCACCGGACGCCGTTGCTGCGGAGCAGCCGGTAGCCCTCGCCCTGCCTCGGGAGCTCGACGGCGTCGGTGATGACGCCGTGGTGCGGCACGCCGATGGAGCCGCGGAGCGCAGGGGCGAGCGGCGTGGGAGACGCGCCGACGCAGGCCGCGCAAGAGAGCGCGACGAGCGCCAGCAGGAACAGGGTGAGGAGGGCACGGCTTCGCATGACGAGACGACGATCGGGCGCGCCGCCGGCCCCCGCCGCGCCGGCCCGCGCTTGCGGCCCGCGGCGACGCCCCGGCGTCGCTCCTGCCGCGATACCCTCGCCGGCGCCGGAGGGAAAGTTCTCGAGGACGCGGCCCCGCCCGCCGCGCCCGCGCACTCCGGGCCGGCAGCAGGGGCGGCGCCGGTCCCGCGCCGCAGCAGGGGCGGCGCCGGACCCGCGCCGCAGCAGGGGCGGCGCCGGTCCGGCGCGCGCCGCAGCAGGGGCGGCGCCGGTCCGGCGCGCGCCCCCTGCCCTCACGCCGCGATCAGCGCTAACACCCACCGCCCATGGAGCCCAACCACCGCGCCCCCCAGGGGAACACGAGCGCGGATCGACGCCCGCCCACGCAGGATCGACGCCCGCCCACGCCGACGGGGGATCGGCGGCCGGACGCGGAGGAAGAGCCCGAGGGCGTCGCCTGGAAAGGGGCGCTCGCCGTCGCGCTCGTCGTCGGTGGCCTCGTCGTGTGGCGCGCCTGCTCCACCCCGGATCCCGCCGCGAGCGACGCCGCCGCGAGGCCCGGCGCGAGCGCCGCGGCGCCCGCGGCGAGCGATCCGGCCGACCCCGCGGCGGCGCCGCAGCCGCCTTCGCCGCGCTGCGCGGCCGCGGGCGCGGCGCCGTTCGTCATCGGCGACGCGCCGCCGGCCCCGCGCGCGCCCGACGGCGCGGGGGGCGGCGAGGCGGAGGGCGCCGAGGACCTCGCGCCGTTCGCCGTCGAGGTCGGCCGCGGGACGACGTTCTCCGGCGGGTTCGCCGTGGGCGCGCAGCGGGAGGCGGAGGGCGGGACCGTCGCGATGGTGGCCACGCTGTCGGCCGACGGCGCGCAGGGGAAGCTCGTCCGGCTCGCGCGATCGCGCGGCGACATGGATCCGCCGGTCGTCACCGGCGCGGGCAGCGCGATCCTCGCCGCGATGCTCGAGCCGAACGCCGGCGGGCGCGCCATCAAGGTCGCCAGGATCGAAGGGGAGCACGTCACCTGGGGGGCCGAGCTCGCCGAGGGGCGCGACGAGTCGCTCGCGCTCGACATCGCGGCGTCCGGCGAGCGCGCGGTCATCGTCTGGGACGACGTGACCCGCGACGGCAAGCGGTCGCGGATCATGCTCGCCTCCGCCGACGTGGGCACGCTGCGCTCGGTCACCTCGGCCCGCCCCGTCTCGCAGCCGAGCACCGACGCCGAGATGCCGCGCGTGATCGGCCGGCCCGGCGGCTACTGGCTCGCGTACGTCGCGCGCGCCGAGGAGCCGGCGCGAAAGGCCGCGGAGAAGCCGACCGACGGCAACGAGGACACCGAGGCGGCGGGCGAGACGATCACCCACCAGTGGCTCGAGGTGGTGCCGCTCGACGAGGCCGGCGCGCTCACGTCCACGCCGCGCGCGATCACGCCCAAGGACGGGCACGTGCTCGCGTACGACCTGACGCTCGCCGGCGACGACGGCCTCCTCCTGGCCTTCCGCGACGACGACACCCCGAGCGGCTCGATCGGCGGGCGCATCAGCGCCGTGCTGGCGCGGCTCGGCGGCGCCAGCGAGCCGCGCGTGCTCGTCGGCGGCGATCGCGAGCAGGACGCCCCGCCGGAGGCGGCGCTGGGCGTGGGCGCCGGGGTCCCGGCGCTCCTCCCCGGCGTCCGGGGGCAGGGCGACGGCGCCGCCGCGTGGCTCGCGATCGCGAACGCCTCGGGGCCGACGCAGCTCGCGGCGCTCACCGCGCGGGGCGAGCTCGCCGGCGGGCTGCACGCGGAGCCGGCGCTCGGGCGCGGCGAGCCCATCGCGGCCTCCCAGGAGGCGCTGCTCGTGGCGCACCCGGCCGGAAAGGCGATGAAGCTCGGCCTGCTGCGCTGCGGCTTGACAGCCCCATCCAACAAGTAAACCCGCGCCGGATCGGGGAGCGCGCCGGCGCTCGAAAGAGGAGCGCGCGCGGCTCGCGCAGGCACCTGGACTGTGGATTGAGGGCGCGCGGATGTGTAGCATCCGCGACGGTGGCCCACGGGGACGATCCGCAAGAGGGAGCGTCGCGCCGGCCTGGCTTGCCCAGCTTGCCCGGAATGCCGGACCAAGCTGGCTGGGAAGCCAACGCCGACAACGCTCAAATGACGCGCGCGAGCGCGCAACCTTTGTCCGGCGCGAAGACGCTGCTCGTCGGCACAGGCACGCCGAAGCTCGGCGCGCTGCCGAACGCGAACGCGCCGCCGGGCGGTGAGCCGTCGCCGGGCGCGAGCGCGCCGGCAACGGCGACGCCGCTGCCGAACGCCAGCGCGCCCGCGACGGCGACGCCGCTGCCGAACGCCAGCGCGCCCGCGACGGCGACGCCGCTGCCGAGCGCGAACGCGCCCGCGACGGCGACCCCGCTGCCGAACGCCAGCGCGCCCGCGACGGCGACGCCGCTGCCGAACGCCAGCGCGCCCGCGACGGCGACGCCGCTGCCGAACGCCAGCGCTCCCGCGACGGCGACCCCGCTGCCGAGCGCCAGCGCGCCGGCGACGGCGACCCCGCTGCCGAACGCCAGCGCGCCCGCGACCGCGAGCCCGCTGCCGAACGCGGGCGCGGGCGCGCTGCCGCCGCCGAACCCGCTGCCGCCGCCGAGCGTGCCGCCGCCGGGACCGAACCGGACGCCGGTCCCGAGCGCGCCCCCGCCCGTACCGAGCCGGCCGCCGCCGCTGATCCGCCGCAAGGACGGCAGCGTCGCGACCGGGCCGCTGCCGCCGCCGCTGGCGCCGCCGTCGAGGCCACCGCCGCCGCTGCCGAGCAGCGCCCCCAAGGCGCCGGCGTCGGCGCCGGGCTCCACCCGGACCGGCGCTCCGCCGCCCGCGCCGCGCGGCGACGTGCCGCCGCCGGCCCGCGTGCCGCGCGTCCCGGGCCAGCGGCCGCCGAGCCCGAACCGCCCCCCCGGCAAACCGGCGCCGGGCTCGCAGCCGGGCGCGCCCACCCAGACGTCGCCGGCGACCGTCAACTTCGACGCGAGCACGACGCCGATGCCCATCTCGGTCGACCCGACCGCGACGCCGATGCCCATCTCGGTCGAGCCGAGCTCGTCGCCGACGCCCATCTCGGTCGAGTCGATCGAGCCGATCGCGGTGCTCGAGCCCGCGCCCGACTCGGCCGCCGCGCCGGCGCCCCCGGCTGCACCCGCGCCGGCCGCGCCGGCCGCGCCGTCGGCTGCGTCCGCGCCGTCGGCTGCGTCCGCGCCGGCCGCGCCGGCCGCGCCCCCCGCTGCGTCCGCTCCAGCCGCCGCGTTCGCGCCGGCCGCCCCGCCCGCGCAGGCCATCCCGCCCGCGACTGCGTCCGCGCCGGCCGCCGCGCCCACGCCCCCCGCCCCGCCCGTCCAGCCGTCTCCGGCGACGGCGCGCTCGGCCGCCAGCCCGCCGGCCCCCGCGACGCCGCGCTCGGCCGCGAGCGCGCCCACGCCGGCCCCGCAGAGCCCTCAGGCCGCGCACATCGCCGCGCCGGACCCCGTCGCGGAGCTCCAGCAGCGCGCCGAGCGGCTCAAGGCCAGCGATCCGGTCGGCGCGGCGCGCGCCCTCGTGGAGCTCGGCATCCACGAGGAGCGGGTGCTCAGGGACACCGCCGCCGCGCGCCGCTCCTACGAGCAGGCGCGGCAGCTGTCCCGCACGCTCGAGCCCGCGGTCTCGCGCGTCCATCGCCTGCTCAACGCGCGCACCGAGCTCGCCTTCGCGCTCGAGGTCGTCGAGGACAAGCTCCGCGTCGCGGACACCGACGCCCTCCGGGCCGACCTCCTCGCCGAGCGGGCGCGCCTGCTCCAGGCGCTCGGTCGCACGTCGGAGAGCTGCGACGCCTTCACCGAGGCGCTGCGGCTCGTCCCGCTCCACGCCGCGTCGCTGCGCGGGCTGGAGATCGCCCTCCGCCGCGAGAGCGCGCGCGGCTCCGAGCAGGCCGGAAAGGACCTCGCGGCGCACCTCGATCGCCTCGCCGAAGCCTACGCCCCCGGGCGCGGGCGGCCGGACGGCGACGCCCAGCTCACCGCCTGGGTCCACGTCGAGCGCGCCGCCGTCCTCGATCGGAAGCTCCACAAACCGGAGCTCGCCCTCGCGTCCCTCGAGGGCGCGATCGCATTCGATCCCGGGCCCGGCCCCGTGCGGGAGGCGCTCCGCCGCCACCTCGTGCACCACGACGGCATCGTCGGCCTCGTCAGCGCGCTCTCCATGGAGGCCGAGCACGAGCGCGACGACGAGCGCGCGTCGCGGCTGCTCTACACGGCGGCGCGGCTGCTCATCGACAAGATCCGCTCCCCCGCCGACGCGGTGCCCCTCCTGACGCGCGCCTCCTTGCGGGCCCCGTCCGGCTCGCCGACGGCGCGGCGCGTGGTCAGCGAGCTGATCCGCCTGCTCGAGGCGAGCGGCGCGCTCGAGCTCGCCGCCAGCGTGCGCCAGAAGGAGCTCGCGCTCCTCACCGACAACGAGGCGATCGTCCACGAGCACGTCCGCCTCGCGGAGCTCTACGACACCCTCGGCAACGCGGAGCAGGCCGCCCTCCACGCGACGCGCGCGCTCGCGCTCGACCCCGAGGACAGCTCGACGCGGGAGCGGCTCGACCGCGCCCTCCAGCGCCTCGGCCACCACGCCGAGCGCGTCGAGGTGTGGACCGCCGTCGCCAACGCGGACCGGCCCACGCACGTCCGCGTCGCGGCGCTCCTCCGCGCCGCCGACATCTCCGAGCACCACCTGAAGCGGCGCGACGAGGCGCTCGCCATCCTGCGCGCCGCGTGGGCGATCGACCCGGGCAACGGCTCCGTCTTCGACGCGCTCTCGGCGCTGCTCGCGCCGGATCCGCTCGCCGTCGAGGAGGATCCGCGCGGCGTGCAGGCGCGGCTCGACCTCTACACGCAGGCCGCCAGCGCGACGGACGACCCCGCGCGCAAGATCGGGCTGCTCGAGAAGCTCGTCTCCATCTGGGAGGACGAGCTCGCCCAGCCCGCCCGCGCCATCGAGGAGATCGAGAAGATCCTCGAGATCGACCCGGAGCGGCGCGCCGCGATCCTCGCGCTGCAGCGCAACGCCATGCGCGCGGGCGACGCGCAGCGGCTCGCGCGGGCGCTCTGCGCCGAGGCCAACCTCACGGGCAGCCCGGTCCAGCAGCGCCGGCTCCTCCTGCGCGCCGCCGAGGTCACCGAGCTCAAGCTCGGCGACCGCGATCGGGCCTCGTCGCTCGTCGACCGCGCGCTCGCGATCGATCCGGCCGATCCGGACGCGCTCCGCGCGCGCTTCCGCCTCGACGAGCGCGCCGGCCGGTACGAGGAGGCGCGGCGCGCGCTGGTCAAGCTCATCCAGCGCGACCCCGCGGCAGACGCGGCGTTCAGCCTCTGGATCGAGGTCGCGTCGCTCGACGAGCGGCGCCTCAAGCGGCCGCACAGCGCCGTCGAGTCGTACCGGGAGGCGGCGCGGAAGCGGCCGTCGCACCCGCTGCCCCGGATCGAGATCGCGCGGCTCCTCCGCGAGACCGGCAACTACGAGAAGCTCGTCGAGGTGCTGAGCTCGCTCGCCGACGAGGCGCAGCGGCCCGACGACCACGCCCGGCTGCTCTTCCAGGCGGCCGAGGTGCAGGAGCTCGCGCTCGGCCGCGATCAGGACGCGCTGCGCCTGCTCGCCCGCGCCGACGCCGCGCTCGCCGGGAGCCAGCCCGATCCGGCGATCCTCGACGCCATGGAGCGCATCTACGTGCGCGCCGGGGGCGCCGGCTTCGGCGTGGGCATCGGCGCGCCCGCCGCGCACCGGCCGACGACCGGCGCGCGCGCGCCCAGCCTGCCGGGGATGTCCCACTCCATGATCGCGAGCGAGCTCGCGGGGCTCTACGCGCGCTGGCTCGAGCGCAAGCCGCCGGCGCTCGTCGATCACGCGCTCCGGATCTCCCTCGCGCTGGTCCTCGCGGAGAACAGCCCGCGCCAGGCCATCGAGATCCTGGAGGGGCTCGTCGCCGTCGTGCCGAACCACGTCCCCGCGCTCCGCATGCTGGAGCAGCTCTACCGGCTGCTCGAGGCGCCGACGTCGCTCGCGACCGTCCTCCGCGCCGAGGCCGAGGTGTTCACCTCCGCGTCGGCGCGCGGCGGCGCGCTCTGGGAGCTCGCGTCGCTCGAGGAGCAGCTCGGGCCGGGCGCCGCGCTCGAGGCGCTCGCGCGCATCGTCAAGGAGGCGCCGCGCGACGCGGCCGCGCACCTGTCGATCCTCCGCATCGCCGGCAAGAACGGCCCGTCCGATCCGGCCGGGGCGCGGGTCGAGGCCCTCTTCGCCAGCGCCATCCGCGACAGCCGGGAGCTGACCGCCGATCCCACCGCCCGCGCGCTCTACTTCATCGAGGAGGCGCTCCTCGCGGAGGCGCAGGCCGACGCGGACCCCGCCGCCGCGCGCGCCGCGCTCGCCGGCTTCCAGAGCGCCCTCGCGCTCTGGCCGGAGAGCCTCCTCGCGGCCCGCGGGCTCGACCGGCTCGCGCAGCGCCTCGGCGATCGCGCGAGCGTCATCGCCGCGCAGCTCGCGCTCGCCGAGCTCGTCCTCGGCGAGCCCGCGCGGGCGATGCACCTCGTGCGCGCGGCGGAGCTCACCGCCGAGGAGACGTCCCCCGAGGGCGCCGCGCGCGCGCTCGAGCTGTACGAGAGCGCGCTCCGCGCGGACCCGGGCTGCGTCGCCGCGGCGCGCGCGCTGGCCCAGCGGCTCGCGGGCGACCCCCAGCGGCTCACCGACCGCCTCGGCGAGGCGCTCGGCAAGGCCACGAGCCGCGAGGCGATCTCGCTGCTCGGCACCGAGATCGCCCGGTCGGTGCTGCAGCACCACGGGCGCCCGGGCGCGATCGACCCGGGCGTGGGCATCGCGGCCGTCCGGCGCGTCATCGCGACGATCCCGAACGACGCGTCGGCGCAGCTCCTCCTCGCCCGGCTGCTCACCGCGCAGCGCGTCTGGCTGGAGGCGCGCGACGCCCTGAAGCGCGCCGTGGGCGCGGCGGCCGACGCCGAGACGAAGATCGCGGCGCAGTTCCTGATCGCCGATCTGTACGAGGGGCCGCTCGCGAACCCGGCGCTCGCCCAGGACGCGCTCCAGGCGGTCCTGTCGATCGACGCGCAGAACCGGCCCGCGCTGGAGCGGCTGCACAAGCTCGGCGTCGCGCGCGGCGATCACGCGCTCGCGCTGCGCGCGCTCGGGCGCCTCGTCGAGCTCTCGACCGACCCGGGCGCGCGCGTCGAGGCCGCCCTGCGCCTCGCCGACGCCTACCGCGACGCCGGCGACAACGCGGGCATGGTCCGCACGCTCTGCGAGGCGATCGTGAGCTCGCCGAGCAGCGACACGCGCGGGTGGACGGCGCTCGCCCGCCTCTACCGCGTCGACACGAGCGAGGGCGCGGCGGCGTACGCCAAGGCGCTCGCGCAGCTGATCGAGCTCGCCGGCGCCCGCCGGGTCTCGCCCGATCCGCGCTGGCTGACGACGCTCGGCCTGCTCGAGTCGACCCTGCTCATCCGGCCGCGCGACGGGCTCGCGCACCTCCAGCAGGCGGTCGCCCTCCCGGGCGCCCCGCCGGAGTCGCGCACCGCCCTCGGCCGCGGCCTCGAGGCCGCGGGGCGCAACACGGAGGCGGTCCAGGTGCTGCGGGACGTCCTCACGTCCGACGCGGAGGTCTTGACCCGGCTCCCGGATCTCGGCCCCGCGCTCGCCGCGCTCGAGGCCGCGCTCGCCAAGGACGGGCGCGCCGAGGAGCGGGTCACCGTGGAGGAGGTGCGCGCCTGCCTCGGCGAGGTGTCGCCCGACCGCATGGCCCGGCTCAGGGGCAGGCGCGTCCCCTCGGAGGCGCCGTACGCCGGGGCGTTCGCCGGCCCCGAGATCGGCCGGCTGCTCCTGCCGGAGGCCCGGAGCCCGTGGATCGACGTGGCGCTCGCGATCGCGCCGATCGCCGCCAAGGCGATCCGCTTCGAGCTGAGCAACCTCGGCATCAGCTCGCGCGAGCGGGTCAGCCCGCGCGACAACCACCCGACGCGGCAGCTCGCCGAGCGGGTCGGCCGCGCGCTCGGCATCGAGGCGTTCGAGCTCTACCTCGTCCCGTCGTGGCAGGGCGCCGCCCGCGTCTTCCCGGGCGATCCCCCCGCCATCGTCGCGCCGACGTCGTTCACCGAGCTGCCGGAGCTGGAGCAGACCTTCGCGCTCGCGCGCCTGTTCGCGCGGGTCGCGGTCGGCTTCACGTTCCTCGACGAGATCCCGGCCGAGGCCACCGACGGCCTGCTGCTCGCGTCGCTCCGCACGATCGACCCCGGCTTCGGCTCGGGCGCCGTCTCGCCCGCGCGCGAGCACGCCACCCAGCAGATGCTCCCCGGCGTGCAGCGGGCGATCGGCCGCCGGCAGCGCAAGATGCTCGAGGAGGTCGCGTCGACCGTCAACGTGTCCTACGACGCGCGCGCGTTCGTCATCGGCCTGCGCCGGAGCGAGTACCGCATCGGTTACCTGCTCTCCGGCGACGCGCTCGCCGCGATCGACTATCTCCGCCGCTACGATCGCGACATCGCCCGCTCGACCGAGGAGCCGCGCCTGCTCCTGCAGCACCCGGTCGCGAACGAGCTCCTGCGCTACGCGCTCTCGGCCGAGGCTTACGCCGAGCGCCGCCGCGCGGGCTCGGTGTGGCCGGCCGTCTAGACCTCACCACCTCATCTCCGACGACAGCGGCGCACACGGGCGCTGCGCCCCTCTCGAACAAGCCCGCTGCGTCTCTCGCGTATTTGTCCGACGTGAGCGGCGTTATCGCGTCCGAGGCGCGCGGCGCCGGCCGCGCGGGCGGCGCGTGGTATCCTGTCTCCGCGTGACCAACAACCTGGTCCCGGGCGCCCTGGTGGCGAGTCGCTATCGGGTCGATCGCCAGCTGGCCGAGGGAGGCATGGGGGTCATCTGGGCCGCCACCCACCTCGCGAGCGGCGAGCGTGTCGCGTTGAAGCTGCTGCGTCCCGGCGCGACGGAGGACGCCTCGACCCGCCGGCGCCTGCTCCGGGAAGCGCGCGTGGCCGCCGCGGTCGATCACCCGAGCGTGCCGTCCATCCACGACGTGCTGGAGCTCGACAACGGGACCCCGCTCCTCGTGATGGACCTGCTCGAGGGGGAGTCGCTCCGCGACAGGCTCGTGCGCGAGTCGCAGATCCCCCTCCCCGAGCTGTCGCGCATCCTGCTGCCGGTCATCTCGGCGGTCGGCGCCGCGCACGCCCTGGGCATCGTCCACCGCGATCTCAAGCCCGACAACATCTTCCTGCTCGCCCCCGACGTGGCCGCGCCGCCGGGCGCGCCCGAGGCCGACCCCGGCGCCGGCGCCGCCGACGAGAGCTGCAGCGTCGCGCCGGCGCCCTGCGTCCCGGACGACGACGCGGGCGCTCGGGTCAGGGTGCTCGACTTCGGCATCGCCAAGCTCACGACGGCGCACGGCGTGACCGGCTGGACCTCGGGGCGCACCGGGACCGGCGAGATGCTCGGAACCCCGTATTACATGTCGCCCGAGCAGATCCTCGGCGAGCACGACGTCGATCACCGCGCCGACCTCTGGTCGCTCGGCGTCATCCTCTACGAGTGCCTCACCTCGGTCCGGCCCACCGAGGCCGAGAACATGGGCAAGGTGCTGAAGCGGATCCTGACCGGCGCGATCCGGCCGATCGGGGAGATCGCGCCCGCGCTGCCCGCCGACGTCGCGGCGATGATCGATCGCATGCTGCGCCCGGACCGCGCGCAGCGCCCCGCGGATCTCCGCGAGGTCGGCGCGCTGCTCGCGCGCTACGCGGGCGTCGCGCTCCGCCCCTTCGGCCCCCCCGCGGCGCCGAGGGAGCCCGAGGGCGACGCGCTCGCCCCGAGCGCCCGCAACAGCGACGCGCTCTCGGCCGGCGCCGCCGAGCTGGACGGGGAGGCGTCGACCGCGACGCTGCGCGCGGGCAGCCTCCTGCCGGCGCCGCCGTCGAGCGCTCCGATGTCCGCGCGCCGCGCCGCGGCGGTCGCCCTGGAGGCGCACGGCGGCGCGTCGCCCTCCGCGCCGCCTGCGGCCGGCGACGCCGCCCTCGCCGGCGCGAGCGCGGCCGCCTCGCCGGCGAGGGCGCGCGCCGCGAAGAGCGCGGGGCTCAAGCTGCTCGCCGCCGGCGTGCTCATCGCCGCAGGAGCAGGCCTGTCGCTGCTGCGCTGTTCGACCTCCCGGGCCGAGGACGCGCCGCGCCTCGTCGCGCCGGCCGCGGGCGCGGCAGTGCTCAAAACTGAACATGAAGGCGGGAAGGCGGGAAGAAAAGACCAATGATCTTCCTGCCTTCCCGCCTTCATGTGAACTCTCTCCGGGCAAATTTGAGCACTACCGCGGGCGCGCCGAGCGGCACGGACGCGCCGCCGCGCGCCGAGGTGCGCAAGCCAACTACGGATCAGCCGGAGATGCCTTAAAGGAAACACCCGAATCGCGCGCGTACGGCTCGTCCTGACTGCTGTCGTGACGCGTTGAGACGGCGTTCGGGCAGGGTCGGATTCCTGTTGCGCCGCGCTCCTGAACAGGGCGACGCTCTCTCACCTTCTTAGGAGAGAGGCATGCCTACCGAAGTCATCGTCCGGATCCGTTCCCCCCGCGGGATCGTCGACCTGCCTGGCACGGTGGACGCCGTCGGACCGGCCGCGTCGTCCGCGTTCGAAGAGCGCAAATCCACGCCGGGCATTCACCTGCTGGCGGCGGCGACGAGCGACAACGACTATGCCATCTCGCTCCAGGCGCCGGTGCCCGCCGAGAGCCTCACGGCGCTGCGGGAGCGCGAGGGCCATGCGGTGCTCGTGATCTTCCCGGGGCGCACGCCGGTGCGCCGGCGGCTCCAGGCCGTGTCGGTCTCGACGGTCGAGGTCGTGCCGGATCCGGGCGTGGCGTCGCAGGCGGCCCCGCTCGATCTGACCGCCGGGCGCGAGGGCGCCGCGCCGCTCTGGCTCCTGCCCGTCGGGGCGTTCAGCACGAGCCCGGCCCTCGGCCCCGACGGGGCCGCCGCCCGGGACGCCCTCGTCACCGCCGCCCGGTGGATCTCGTCGCGGCGGACGAGCACCTTCACCCAGCTCTTCCCGCCGAGCGCGTTCCATCCGGAGGAGCCGGTGCGCAAGGAGCGGCTCTCGGCGGGCCGGGGCATGGCGCTGCTCGATCAGGCGCGGGCGGCGATCGAGGTGGCGGCCGTGGGCGGCGAGGAGGCGAAGCGCGATCCGGTCGGGGCCGCGACCCTGCGCTCGGCGGCGGCGACCGTCCTGTCGCACCTCATCGCGACGTCGCTGGACGACCGCGGCTTCGCGCCGGTCGCCGAGCGCGCCGCCGAGGAGATCTTCGCGCTGATCGAGAAGGAGGCGGGCGACGAGACGGCCCGGCCGGCGCTGCGCGCCCACGCGATTCACCTGCTCCAGCTGCGCGCCCCGGCGCTCACGGCGGCCCAGCAGGAGCGCGCGCGGGGGCTCGTCCGCGGGCTGCTCCGCGAGGCGCCGCCCTACGACGAGCTCACGGGCCCGTGGAGCTTCGCCATCTGCAGCGCCTCGGAGTTCCACGAGGGCGAGTGCCGCATCCTCGTGTCGAAATACGGCTTCAAGCAGATCCCGCTCCCGCCCGAGGCGCCCCCGCCGCCGAGCGGCTGGAGCCCTTACCGCGCCTTCGAAGCCCCCTTCAAGACGCCCGCCGGCGAGCCCATCCGCGTCTTTGCCCGCACGGCCATGCCGCGCGACGAGAACCTCGAGATGGGGATGAAGTTCTTCATCGGGCTGCTCATCAACCGGCACGCCCAGCTCGGCGCCTTCGATCTCCGCGCGGCCGCGGTGAAGGTGCGGCAGGAGGGCTACAAGCTGATGATGAACTCGCAATGCGCGGGGCTCACCACGCGCTTTGCCATCTCCCAGATGTTCCCTGACGCGGACATCTATTCATCGTGGGACTCGACGTATTTCCGGGTCGGGTCGGACGGGGCGGTCAGCTCCTCCGAGGGGGTCGATTGCTTCGTCGCCGCGCTGCGCGGGATGAGCGAGCGCGCGTCGCACGCCGAGCTCGACGCGCGCATCCGGCAGGCGCAGTGGCACCATCCGCAGGCGCAGGTCCCCGGGTTCTCGCAGTTCGTCGGGCCCTCGCACCCGCTCGTCGTCGCCCGCTACTCCGACGTGAACCGGGACGGGCGCGCCGATTATTACGACGGCTTCCTCGACTTCCAGCTCACCGAGATCGCCGAGGACATCGGTGCGTCGATGACGCCGCGCGACCCGGGGGTGAGCGCGTCGCAGATCAGCGGAGACGCCGCGGCGGGCCTCAACTGGGCGGCGGGCAGCATCAACCGCGTGGCGCAGTACTCGGACATCTGGGCCGGGCTCGCGGGCCACAGCGAGCTCTATTATGTCTTCCAGTCCGGCGGCTTTTACAGCCACCGCGAGCCGCCGCACGACGTGCCCACCGGCAAGGCCGCGCAGCAGGATCTCGGGCGGCTCCCGGCGGTCACCCGCTATCAGGAGACCAAGGACGCGCTCGGCGGCCTCTCGGTCGAGGTCATGTTCCACAGCCACCTGAGCCACGCGGCCCAGGAGCTGAAGCGCCTGCTCTGCGCGGCCGACGCGATGCGCCGCGCCTTCGATCTCGGCTACCTCTCGGGCGGAGAGGCGCTGTCGACGCCCCGGGGCCAGCGCTGCGCCATGCTCCTCACGATGGCCGGTCTCCTGGAGTTCCCCGCGGATCAGAACTTCATCGACGGCCTGTGGTCGATGGCGCTCAAGGCGCTGCGGCTCCCGGAGGTCTCCCGCAGCGCGGTGCGCGCCTGCATCACCGACGAGGATCACGAGATGTCGAACTACTACGGTTCGCGGCGCGGGCTGGGCCAGCTCCTGGCGGCGCTCGAGAAGAGCGATCCGGTGACGTTCGAGCAGCTCGGCACGGACGATCCGCTCGTGGGGAGGCTGGCGGAGCTCGATCTGGAGGCGGGGGAGCGGCCAGTGGGCTGAGGGAGGCGTGGAATGACCCCGGGCGCCACCTCGTCGAGCGGCGCTCGGTGAAGGTCGGACAGCCGAGCTCCCGGGCGGGAGCGAAGGGAGCGATCGAGAAAATCCTCGCTGGGGCGGTGCCCACCGGGGTATTTCCGTCTACAGATCAACCCAGATCGCGCCCTTCCTGGAGCTCTCCACCGCCTTGACGACGAACTGGATACCCCGGACGCCGTCGTGGACCGTGGGATAGCCGCCCTGGGGCGCCTGCCCGGACTTCGCCCGGCGGATGTCTGCGCAGACGTTCTTGTAGATCGTCGCGAAGGCCTCCAGGTAGCCCTCGGGATGGCCCGAGGGCGTGCGGGTGCACTCCTTGGCGGCTTCGCCCATGTAGCCCTGGCCGCGTCCCCAGGTCTCCCATCCCTTGCCCTTCGGCTTCACGACGAGGTAGTTCGGGTTCTGCTGGTGCCATTCCAGGCCCGCCTTGGTGCCGTAAATGCGGATGTTCAGGTTGTTCTCCTCGCCGCAGGCCACCTGAGAGCAGGTGAGGACTCCCTTGCCGCCGTTCTCGAGGCGCAGCAGCATGTTGGCGTCGTCGTCGAGGGTGCGGCCCGGGACGAAGGAGGTGAGATCGGCGCACAGGGACGTGATCTTGAGCCCGGTGATGTATTCCAGCAGGTTCTCGCCGTGGGTGCCGATATCGCCCACGCAGTTGGAGACGCCGGAGCGGGCCGGGTCCGTGCGCCAGGCCGCCTGCTTCTGGCCGGTCTGCTCGATGGGGTCCATCAGCCAGTCCTGGATGTACTCCACGAGCACCTTGCGGATCTCGCCGATCTCGCCCTTTTGGACCATCTCGCGCGCCTGCCGCACGGCGGGATAGCCGGTGTAATTGTGGGTGAGGCCGAAGACGAGCTTGCTCTTCTCCACGAGCGTGGCGAGTTCCTGGGCCTCCTCCAGGTTGTAGGCGAGGGGCTTGTCGCACACCACGTGGACGCCGGCCTCGAGGAAGGCCTTGGCCACGGGGAAGTGCATGTGGTTGGGCGTGGCGATGATGACGAAATCGATGCCGTGGGGGTGCTTGGCCTCCTCCACCGCCATCGTGCGGAAGTCGTCGTAAGAGCGATCGAGGTACCACGCCTCGGCGCTGGCCTTGGCCCTGGCCGGGTCGGAGGACATGGCGCCGGCCACCACGAGGGCCTGGCTGTCGAGCTGGGCCGCGATGCGGTGCACCGAGCCGATGAACGCCCCGGCGCCGCCGCCGACGATGCCGGCCCGGAGACGTCGCTTGGTGATGTCGGACATGGGAAGGACCTTTCCTTGGTTTCGATTCTTCGAGGGTTCTTCGTCCTTGGTGCTCGGCTCTTCGCCGTGGCCTCGCGGGCCGCTCTTCCACCAGGAATGAACGACTGCGTCCCGAGAAACTATCTCTGAGGACCGAGGGCCGGCAGCTCCCGGCGAATCTTCAAGTCCTGTACGCCTGCCGCCCGAAGCCCTGCACCGGGATGCCCTGGGCCGGCATGACCTCGTTCTGCAGCGCGAACATGCAGGCCGCGGCCTCGTCGATCTTGCGCGTGAACGCGAGGGAGCCCTTGAGGATGGGCTTCAGCTTCTCCTTGTCCTGTACGCGCGCCGGCGGGAACTCGTGCTCGACCACGAGGGGGGTGTTGGCGACGTCGAGCTCGAGCAGCTCGCGGGCGGCCAGCTGGTGGTCGAGCCAGTCCACGGTGCGGTTCTGGAGGTAGCCGAGCGGGTCGTGCCTGGCCGTGCCCGGCAGCTCGTGCATGCTGTAGGCCACCTGCTTCTTCCAGGCGTTGAGGAGGTCGGACGCGTCGCCGGAGACCTCGCCCTGCTTCCAGTCGCCGCGCTGCATCACCTGGCCCTGGTAGCCCCAGGCCGCCACGCCCTTGGCATCGATCACCTGGCCCTTCACGTGGAAGCCGGCGATGAGGAAGGCGTAACCTGCGTCCTTGAGGTACTGGAAGACGGAGCGGGTGTCCTGCCCCATGAGGACGGCGTGGGAAGGATCGTAGTGGATGCGGAGCTGGTCCCCCACCCCGTGCTTCTCGGCGATCCGGTGGAGGGCGATCCAGGCCCCGGGCACGTGTGCGATGTTGTTGACCCAGAGATCGGTGGTGTTCCAGCCGGGCATGGGACACTGCTCCACCCGGTACTGCAAGCCGCGGTCCTTGGCCGCCTTGAGGAGCGGGACGAACTCCTTCTCGAACATGACCAGGTTCTGGTCCATGCTGAGCTTGATGTTCCGGCCCACGAAGCCACACACCGCCCTCGCGCCCAGGAGGACCGCCGCGTCCATGGCTTTGACCATGAAGTCGTGCTTCTTCTTCCGGTTGGCGTCATCGTCGGTGAGCAGGTTGTCGAAGTAGGCGACGTCGGTGATGCCGATGCGCGCCTCCTTCATGGCGGCGAGCACGCGGTCCGCGCGCTTCCTGTCGAGGGGCTTGCGCAGGTCGAGGGTGTTGGCCACCGGGTCCAGCATGGCCTCGGCGGGCACGTCGCTCTCGGTCGGGTGCAGGGCCGCGGAGAGCTGGATGTTCTCCACGTCCAGCTCGCGGGCAAACTGCAGCCAGTCCTCGATGGCCCGGTCCGGGTCCGCGTCCCGCGCCTCCCGGGGAGTCAGCTCCTGGAGGGCGGCGGTGAGGACGCTCATCTTCATGAACTTGGGCTCGAACGCTCTGACGGCCATGGTAGGATCCTCCTTCTGCGGGCTCCGCTGCCCCGGAGCCCAAGGTAGCGGTTGCCCGTGATCGCGGTTGGGGATCTATAGCTATCCGGCCAGAGCGCCCCAAGGGAAGCCCCGCTGACGATCGAACGGACGAAGCTGGCGATGGCCTGGCGCAAGGACTCCTCGCCGGGAGGCCCGCCATAGGCACCCGCGAACGCCTTCGCGTAGGCGTCATCGCCGGCGACACGAGCGACCCGCAGACACGGGTCGAGGCCAGTCGCGTAGGACTCGATGCACCGCTCGATCGCCGCCGCGGCCCACGCGAGAGGGCGGCCCACTTCAGCCGGAACGGTCCCTTCAGGAAGAGGAACATTCCAATTTGGGTGTATTCAACCCCCTCGCGCGTGTGGGTCCGATTGCTCGACGCCCCTCGGGGACGATGTCGTACACTCGCTCAGAACGATGTTTTCGGAGGCGGTCGCGCGGATCGGGCTGCAGCCGGGGGACGATCCGGGGCTGCGCCAGCACAAGGTGATCCTCACGGTCACGGCCGCGCTCAAGGCGGGCGCGTGCCCCGTCTGGGCGATCGCCTATGCGGCGAGCGGGGATGTCCGCTCGGGGGCGATCCCGCTCGGCTACGTGGTTTGCACGGTCCTCAGCCTTGTCCATTTCGCCCGGACCAAGGCGTTCTCGGGCTTCCGCTTCCGCCAGGCGCTGCTCATCTTCGTGCTGCCGTTCCTCATGCACGCGAGCCGGGGCGGGTTCGTCGCCTCGAGCGGCGTCGTCCTGTGGGCGCTCCTCGCGCCGCTGACCTTCTTGCTGTTTCACGGGTCGCGCGCGTCCATCCCGTGGTTCACCGCCTACGCGCTCCTCGTGGTGCTCGCCGGCGCCGTGGATCCGCTGCTCGCGGCGCACGCGCCGCCCACGCCCCCGGCCCTCATCGCCTGCTTCTTCGCGATGAACATCCTCACGGTGTCGGCCATCGCCTACGCCGCGGTGCAGTACTTCGCGCGCCAGCTCGCGGAGGAGCAGGACAAGCTCGCGGAGCTCGTCGCCTCCTCGGCGCAGGCGCTCGACGACGTGGCGACGTGGTCGTCCGCCGCCGCGGCGCAGGTCGCGCAGGCCATCGGGGCGCGCGAGGTCGCGGTGTGGAAGGCCGAGGAGCAGCGGATGGTCAGCCTCACCGAGACCGCGACCGAGGCCCCGCCGGCCGAGGCGCTCCGGAGCGCCGCGCTCGCGAGGCGCTTGCTCCCGAGGTCGTCGGACGTCGTGGTCCCCGTCGTCGGCCTGTCGGGCGACGTCCACGGCGCCCTGGTCGTCGTCGGGAGCAGGGCCGTGTGGAGCGACACGACGAGGCGCCTCGTCGACTCGTTCGCTCACCACCTCGGCAGCGCGCTCGAGCTGTCGCGCCTGCGCAAGGAGCTCGCCAGCGCGGCGGAGCGGCGGAGGGCGACCCTCGAGGACATGGTGGGCCGCGGGATCGACGTCCTGCACATGTGCCCGAGCTGCCACCGCTGCTACGACCAGAACGCGCAGCAGTGCAGCGACGACGGCGCCCCGCTGACCATGCCGCGGCCGTTCCCTTACCGCGTCGCGGGGCGATATCGCCTGACCCGGGTCGTCGCGGAAGGCGGTATGGGCCGCGTGTTCCAGGCCCACGACGAGCGGCTCGGGCGCAAGGTCGCCATCAAGGCCATCCGGACAGAGCACTTCCACAACGACGACGTGCGCGCGCGCTTCGAGCGGGAGGCGCGCCTCGTCGCGCGCATCCAGCACCCGTCGGTCGTCGAGGTGTACGACTCGGGCGAGCTCGAGGACGGCTCGCGCTACATCGTGATGGAGTGGCTGGACGGCTGCAATCTGGCGCACGCCATGCGGCACAACGGGCCCGGGACGCCGCCTCAGGTCGCGCTCCTGCTGCGCGAGGGGGCGTCGGCGCTCGCGGCCGCGCACGCGGCGGGGCTCGTGCACCGCGACGTGAAGCCGGAGAACATCCACCTGGTGCCGTCGACGTCTCCGGGCGGCTTCCGCGTGAAGATCCTCGATTTCGGCATCGCCAAGGAGATGTCCGCCGACGCCTTCGCGACGTCGACGGGCATGTTCCTGGGGACGCCGCTCTACATGGCGCCCGAGCAGGCGAGCGGCAGGCCGGTGGACGCGCGCTGCGATATCTACTCCTTCGCGTCCGTCGCCTATCAGGCGCTCACCGGGCGGCGCGTCGCCGGCGGAGAGGAGATCTCCACGGTCCTGTCGAGCCTCGCGCGCGACGTCCCGCCGCCGGTCTCGTCGCTCCTCCCGGGGACGCCGCCGGAGGTCGACGACGCGTTCGCCAGGGCGCTCGCGCTCTCGCCCGCCGAGCGCCCGGACAGCGTCGAGGCGTGGGTGAGCTCGTTCGTCGATCGGCTCGACGGGCTGCCCCGGCGCTGCCGGGGCTGGCGCATCTCGGGCGTCACCCACGATCTGGACGACTTCGGCTGCGTCGACACGGTCCGGATCAACGAGCCCGCGGCGAAGCTCCCGTCGGCGGCGCCGCGCGCGTCGTAGCGGAGGTGGGGCCTTGCAAAGAGGGCCGCGGTGGGGCTATGCCCGGAACGGGACCTCCATGCTGTGCCCTCGCTGCCACCGGCGGTACGCGGACGACCACCGCTTCTGCCCGCACGACGGGGAGAGGCTGGTCCAGAGCCTCGACATCCGGCGGATCCGGGCGAAGCCCACCGAGCACGTGGGCACCGTCGTCGCCGATCGGTACCGGGTGCGGGGGCTGATCGGCAGCGGCGGCATGGCGCAGGTGTTCCTGGCCGAGGACACGCAGGGCGGCGCGCCGGTCGCGCTGAAGCTCCTGGAGCCGAGGTTGCGCCGCGAGCCCAAGGTGAAGGCGCGGTTCCTCCTCGAGGCCAAGGCCGCGGCCACGGTGGCGCACCCGAACATCGTCGAGGTCCTCGACATCGGCCTTCACGAGGGGTCTCCGTACCTCGTGATGGAGTTCCTCTTCGGAGAGTCGCTGAGCTCGCTGCTCCTGCGCGAGAAGCGGCTGTCGCCGGAGGCCGGCCTCCCCATCCTCCTGCAGGCCGCCGCGGGCCTCGGCGCGGCGCACCGCGCGGGGATCGTCCACCGCGACGTGAAGCCTGCCAACGTGTTCCTCGTGGGCGAGAAGGGCGACGCCTGGGCGGCCAAGGTCGTCGACTTCGGGTTCGCCAAGCTGTACGAGCACTCGGGGCTCACCCAGGCCGGGGTGACCGTCGGTACCCTGGAGTACATGGCGCCGGAACAGACCATCAGCGACCCGCCCGACGCGCGCACGGACGTCTACGGCTTTGGCGTGCTCATGTACCGGATGTTCTCCGGCCGGCTCCCCTTCAGCGTCACGCGGGGCTCCTCCCCGGTGCTCTCGCCGGCCATGGAGGAGGCCATGGTGCTGGCCAATCAGCTCATGACGCCGCCCCCGCCGCCCAACCTGGGCGCGAGCCCGACGGCGAGGTCGCTCGAGGCGGTGATCCTGAAATGCCTGCGCAAGCGGCCGGAGAACCGGTATGCCTCGATGGAGGCGCTCGTCGAGGATCTCGGCCGGCTCGGCCGGCCGGGCGCGCTCGCGGCGGACGCGCCGATCGCCTCGCCCGACGTGTACGCCGCGCAGACGCCGTATGGAGAGCACGCGGCGCGGTTCCTGTACAAGCAGCTCGGCGGGGTGTACGGCGCAGCGCCGTAGCCGCGACATGCCCCGATCGCGCCGCTCCGCACGACGCCGCGCCCCCGCGCTGGCCGCCTGCGCCGCCCTCCTCGGCGGGCCGCTCGCCGCGGGCGCGGCGCCGGAAGGCCCGCGCCAGGCCGCCGCGGGCGCGGCGCCGGAGGGCCCGCGCGAGGCCGGCGCCACGGAGCCCGATATCCGCCTCACCGTGCCCTGGCTCCTCGTCCAGCTCGTGCCGAGCCCCGAGCTGTGGATCGGCTCCGGCGAGGCGCATTTCGGGGTCCGCTGGCAGGTGACCCCGCTTCTTTACTCGTTCGGGATGAACCGCAAGCTCTCGCCGTGGCGCGCGTTCGTCGTTGAGCCGCTCACGCGCCACGCCGGCTCGCTCGAGCTCTTCGGCTCTCCCGAGTACATCGCCCGTCCGGGCGCGTTCGGAGAGCGCTGGATCTTCCGGGGCGGCGTCCGCGCCTATTTCCCGCTCCTTCACCGGGGGGATTACCTGTCCTGCTCGCTCGGCGGCTCGGCGATCTACGCGCGCGAGCGGCTGGGCGCCGCGTACGAGGCGGGGATCTATACCCTCTTCGGCGCCCTGGGCGCCCAGGTGACGACCACGCCGACAGCCGCCTTGCGATCGACCACGATCACGCTCAGCATCCGTTATTTCTGACGCCGCGCATGGCTCCGCGCCCCTCCTCGACGCCCGCTCGCCTGCTCGCCGCGGCGCTCCTCGCGCTCGCGGGCCTCTCGTGCGTGCCCGCGCGCATCCTCGCGGGCAACATGGGGGTCCTGTTCGACAGCCCGCGGCCGGCGCCGGACAAGGTGCGCGCGCCTTACCGCCCCGAGGCGCGGCTCGCCGTCCTCTGGGTCGGCCACGCGACCGCGCTCGTCCAGATCGACGACAAGCTCATCCTGACCGACCCTGTCTTCACGGACACCGTGGGGCTCATCGTGAAACGGCTCGTCGAGCCGGGGCTCGATCCGGAGGACCTGCCGCCCGTCGACGCCGTCCTCATCTCGCACATGCACTTCGACCACCTCTCACTGGGATCGCTGTCCCAGATCGAGCCGAAGGTCCGGACGCTGCTCGTGCCCCGGGGCGGGCTCGTCTACGTGCCCGATTACCGCTTCGATTCGGTCGAGGTCCCGACCTGGACGACATGGCGGCAGGGCGATCTGAAGATCACCGCGGTCCCGGTGCGGCACTCCGGTTATCGCTACGGGCTCGACCGGGACTGGATGACCGAGAGCTTCACGGGCTATGTCGTCGAGTACCACGGGATCACGGTCTATTTCGGCGGCGATACCGCCTATGATCGCGATCTCTTCGTCGACACGCGCGCCCGGTTCCCCGCCATCGATCTGGCCCTCATCCCGATCGCGCCGGTGGGGCCGCGCGATTTCATGGAGCCCAAGCACGTCGACCCGGCGGAGGCGGTCCAGGCCTTTTTCGACCTCGGGGCGCGGCGGATGATGGCCATCCATTTCGACACCTTCATCAACAGCACCGACACGTTCGGCCAGGCGCCCCGCGAGCTCCGGTGCGTCATGGCGGCGCGCGGGCTCGGGCCGGATCGGGTGATCGTGCCCAGGCACGGCGAGCAGCGGGTCCTGATCGCGAGGGGCGATCCCGGCGACGCGGCGGGGGCGAGCGCCCCGGCGCCGCAGCGGAGATAGCCGGCTCGGCGGCGCCCGCGGCGCCCGGGCGGAGGCGCGCGCGTCACCCCGCAGCGTCTGCGCCGGAGAGCTCGCGCAGGGCCGCCGCATACTCCTCGGGTGTGTTCACGTTGCGCAGCGAACGCAGCTCCGGATCGGCGGCGCGGAGCGCGGGATCCTCGAGCAGCAGCTCCGGCCCGGCGACCAGCGTGCGCGCCCGCGCGAGCAGGGCGGTCAGCCGCAGCTGGTCCTCCGTGAGCAGGGCCGCCGCCTCGGCGCGCACCGCGCAGGCGTACACCGCGGCGAGCGGGTGATGGCGCCCGTCCGCCTGCGGCATGGCGATGGCATGGCCGCCTGCCTGGAGCTCCGCGAGGCGCCGCACGAAGGCGGGGTGCAGGAAGGGCGCGTCGGTCGAGGTGACCACCGCCCGCTCGGCGAGCGGCGCGACCGCGTCGAGCCCGGCCGCGATGCCCTGCATCGGCCCGCGGCCCTCCACCGGATCGCGCACGAGCAGCACCCCGTCCGGCAGCGGCGGCAGCGCCTGCCCCGGCGCCGCGACCACCGCGATGGGCCAGGCCGCCTCGCCGAGGCGCCGCACGACCCGCTGGAGGAGCGCCTCGCCCCCGAACGGCAGCCACGCCTTGGGGCGCCCCATCCGGCGGCTCTGCCCGCCGCACAGCACCACGCCCGCCAGCCCGGCCACGCGGCCCGCCGCGCCGGGCTCGGCGCCCTGCGCCACGAGGAGCTGCTCCCGCTGCATGGTCACCTCGGCCGCAGCATGGCGCGCCCGCGGGCGCCGGCCACCGGGATCGCCGCGGCGCGCGCGACGGCGGCGACGGCGGCGGGGAGTGCTCGAATTTGCCCGGAGAGAGTTCCCATGAAGGCGGGAAGGCAGGAAGATCATTGATCTTTCTTCCCGCCTTCCCGCCTTCATGTTCAATTTTGAGCACTGCGCGGCGGCGACCCGATGGCTGCGCCTCGGTTTCGCCGGGCTGGGCATCCCCTGCCCGGGGAGGTCCGCGCGCCCGGATTGTTGGGCGCGGCCGCGCGCCCGTGGATAATGCGCGCCGAGAAGCCGCTCGAGATGCGCTCCGCCCCTTTCTTCCTCGCGATGTGCGCCGCGGCCGCGCACATCGGCTGCGAGCGGCCCGCGAACGTGGGCGCCGGTCTCGCCCCGCCGCCCGCCGTCGCGGCGGTCGCGCCCCGCGACGCCGCGGCGCCTCGCGATACGCCCGCCGCCTCGGCCGCGCCGGCGGCCGGCGCGCCGGCCGCCGCCGCCGCGCCGGCCGCCTCCGCCGCGCCGGCCGACGCGATCACGCTCGTCGCGGGCGGCGACGTCTGCCTCGGCAAGGCGCTCGGCCAGGAGCTGCTCCGCAATCCGGCGCACGATCCGTTCGCCCCCGTCGCGGCGCTGTTCGCCTCCGCCGACGTGCGCTTCGTCAACCTCGAGAACCAGCTCAGCGACCAGGGCGGGGAGACCCAGCACCGGCTCCAGCCGCTCGTGTTCACGGGCCCGCCGGCCGGCGCGGACGCGCTCGCGCGCGCCGGCATCAGCGTGGTGTCGCTCGCGAACAACCACATGTGGGATTACGGCAAGAAGGCGTTCCTCGAGACGCTCGACCACCTGGAGCGCGCGGGCGTCGCCTACGTGGGCGCCGGCCGGACGCGGCAGAGGGCCTACGCGCCGGTCGTCATCGAGCGCCGCGGCTTCCGCGTCGCGGTGCTCGCCGTGACCGGCATCTGGAACCAGGGCTCGCTCTGGGAGCACCCGGCGCGGGCGTTCGTCGCGGCCGCGGAGCGGGACGGGCTCGCCGCCGCGGTGCGCGCCGCGCGCAAGCAGCCCGGCGTCGACGCCGTCGTGGTGAGCTACCACGGCGGCACCGAGTACCTGGACACCCCGCTGCCCCCGGCGCGCGCGCTCGCGGCCGCGGCCATCGACGCCGGCGCCGACGCCTTCCTCGGCCATCACCCGCACGTGCTCCAGGGCATCGAGCTCCGCCGCGGCCGGCCCATCTTCTACAGCCTCGGCAACTTCATCATGAAGGTGAAGCGGACCGGCCCCGCGGTCGAGCTCGGGATGCTCGCGCGCCTGCGCCTGCGGCGCGGCGCGCCGCCGCTCGCCGAGATCTGCCCCGTGCGCAGCGAGGGCCTCGGGACGGTCCCGCTCGCGGCCGACCCGCGGCGCGCCGAGACGGAGGCCGCGTTCGCCGAGCGGATGCGCCGCGTCTCGGCGTTCGTCAAGGGGGAGCCGGCGATCGGCCCCTTCGACGACGGCGGCTGCGCGCGGCTCGAGCCCGCCGCGGAGACCGCCCCCGCCTCGCCGCCGAAGGTCGCCGGGCCGATCCGCTGAGCGACGCCCTCACCGTTGGCCGGCCCGCGCGCGCGGCGACCGCGGTCCTGTCGCGCAGCGGACGGGGTGCGGGCCAGCTCAGAGCTTGCGGCACATCCACACGCTGGAGATCTCGACGTCGAACCCCGCCTTCCGGTACGCGCGTCGCGCCGGGGCGTGGCTCGGGTCGCCGCCGGTGCCGACGGTGGCGACCCGCATCCCTGCCTGCTTCATGTGCGCCACCGCGAAATCGTACATCGCCGTGCCGATGCCCTTGCCGGCCTGCGCGGGGTCGACGGCGTTGAGGCCGATCTCGCCGACGAGCGTCTCCGGATTGAGCTGGACCGCCACGAAGCCGGCGACCTCGTCGCCGGATTGCGCCACGTACACCTCCCAGCCCGAGCCGGCCGCCATCAGCGACGTCAGCAGCCCTTCCTGCGCTTCGTCCGTCCGCCGCTGCGCCAGCTCGTAGATCTCGTCGCCGAGGATCGCGCGGAACGACGCGAACACGGGCGCAAAGGCGGCGCGACGGATGGCCTGGAGGCGGGCCGCGTCCTCGGGGCGGGCATGGCGGAAGTGGAGATCAGGCATTGGATGTTCTCCGATTCGGCGCCATGTCCAAGCATGGCGGCCGTGAAGCTTCAACCTGCACGCGACCATGCCAAGCGGAGCGGGCGCGGCCCGCGCGCACAGGCATCTTACTCCGCGAGCTTCAGCACGACGCTGCCCGTCTTCTGCCCAGACGCGGCGTAGGCGTAAGCCTCCTGAACCGCATCCAGGGAGACGGTTCGGTCGATGACGGGCCGGAAACGCCCCTCCGTAACGAGCCGGCCCATCACCTCGAGAAACACCTTTCGGTCGATGGGTATCGGGAACACGACCCGCTGTCGGCCGAGCGCGGGCGTGAGGAGCGCCAGGAATGGATTCTGCCACCCAGGTCCGGGCTCCGAGGAGACGTACACGCCCCGGGGCGTCAACAGGCGTTTGCAGGCGCCGAACGTGCTCTTTCCGACCGCGTCGAACACGTAGTCATAGACCTGGTCGTCCCGGGTGAAGTCTTCTTGTTCGTAGTCGATGACCCGGGCCGCCCCGAGCGACCTCAACAGCTCCAGGTTCTTGGTGTTCCCCACCGCGGTCACGGAGGCGCCCAGGTGAACGCAGATCTGCAGAAGCGCGGATCCGATCGCCCCGGTGGCCCCGTTGATCAGCACGCGGCTATCCTTCTCGAGGGCCGCTCGCTGGGTGATGCTGCAAGCATACCAGGCGCCCTCGATGGAGGCTGCGGCCTCTTCGAAGCTCAGGCCGCTGGGCATGCGCGCGACCGAGTCGTCTGCGGAGATGACGAGGTACTCCGCATGAGACCCGGCCCCGAGATCGTTGATTCCCCAGACGTCGTCGCCGACCGCAAAGCCGCGCACGCGCGAGCCGATCGCCTCCACCCGCCCCGCGAAATCGGTGCCGAGCGCCTTGCTCCTGGGCCTGCGGAGGCCGGTCATGAACCGCAGGATGAACGGGCTGGCCGAGAGCAAGGCACAGTCGGTGCGGCTCACCGTCGCCGCGTGGACCCGAACCACCATCTCGCCATCGGCCGGCGTGGGCACTGCCACGTCTTCGATCCGAATGACGGAAGGCGTGCCGTACCGTTCCCGTCGGGCGGCTCTCATGGTTCAGCCATACCGGGATTGGCTGAACATGTCCATGTCGTCGGGACCATTCGGCCTGGCCATCTCCGCCGGGAGATGGGGATCACCCATCTTTTGCTGGAGGCGACGAGCGCACCGGCGCATTCTGACAGCCATGACGCTACGCCGCGCGCCCATCGCTCCGCTCGCCCTGCTCACCTCCCTCCTCCTCGCCGCCCCCGCCGCGGCGGCCGTCGTGCCGGTCAGCACCACCGACGAGCTCGTCGCCGCGATCGGCGCAGCCAAGGCCGGCGACGAGATCGTCCTCGCCTCGGGCACCTACGCCTTCGACGGCGTCTCCTGCGCGGCCGCAGGCACCGAGGCCGCGCCGATCGTCGTGCGCGCCGCCGAGCCGCTCGGCGCGATCCTCGAGCTGTCGGGCCTCGAAGGCTTCAAGGTCAGCGGCCCGAACTGGCACTTCGAAGACCTCGACATCCGCGGCGTCTGCGCCGACGACTCGGACTGCGAGCATGCCTTCCACGTCGTCGGCGCCGCGAGCCGCTTCGCCCTCCGCCGCTCGAAGGTGCGGGACTTCAACGCCCAGCTCAAAATCAACGCCGCGCAGGTGGACGGCGTCTGGACGGCCCCCGACGACGGGCTGATCGAGCGATCGGAGCTGTTCGACACCCACCCGCGCAGGACCAGCAATCCCGTCACCAAGATCAACATCGACGGCGGCAAGCGCTGGCGCGTGCGCGACAGCTACCTGCACGACTTCCAGAAAGACGGCGGCGACGCTGTCAGCTACGCCGCGTTCATGAAGAGCGGCGGCTCGGACGGGCTCTTCGAGCGCAACCTCGTCGTCTGCACGACCGCCGGCTCGCCGGACGGTGTGCGCATCGGGCTGTCGTTCGGCGGCGGCGGCACGGGCGCGCAGTACTGCGCCCCGGCCTACGACCCCAACGTGCCCTGCGAGATCGAGCACACCGGCGGCACCATGCGAAACAACATCATCGCGAGCTGCTCGGACGTCGGGATCTACTTGAACCGCGCGACGGACACGCGGCTTCATTTCAATACGCTGATCGCGACGAGCGGGATCGACTTCCGCTTCGCGACGACCAGCGGCGTCGCGCGCGGCAACGTGCTCACGGGCAAGATCCGCGACCGCGACGGGGCCACGCATCAGGAGAGTGACAACCTGGCCGAGGTAGGGCTCGCGACGTTTCAAACGTGGTACGAAAATCCAGGTCTCGGCGACCTTCATATCAAAGGGGATGTGGCGTCGCTCGTCGGCGAAGCGCCCGCCGAGGCCGCGGTGACCGACGACTACTGCGCGCGCGGGCGGCCGGGCAGCGGGGGCTTCACGCTCGGCGCGCTCGAACATTCGCTCGGCGACTGCGCGACGGTGCCACCGCCGGGGCCCTCCGGCGAAGGGGGCGCGGGCGGCGGCACCACCGGCTCGGGCGGGATGGGCAGCGGCACCGGAGCCGCGGGTGGGATGGGCAGCGGCACCGGAGCCGCGGGCGGGGGTGAGGCGGGCGGCACAGGCGGCGCGGGCGGCGGCACCGGCGCCGCCGGCGGGGGTGACGACGCCTCCAGCGACGGCGAGGGCTGCGGCTGCCGCGTCGCGGGCGTCGGCGGGGATGACACCCTTGGCCTCCTGACGGCGGTCCTCGCCGCGTTCGCCCTCCGGCGACGACAGGCCTCCTCATCGCGGAGCGACGCCAGGTAGGTGGCGTTACTGCTGGGGTCGGGCCGAGCCGTCCGCCCCCGCCCGGCGTGGGAATTCCCCTTGCGGCGCGGGCCGGCCATACTGCGCAGCATGACGAAGGGAAGCTGCCCATGAGGACCACGCGCTCCATCCGCGGCAGCGACCATGCGCTGGTGCAGCGGATCACGCGCGTCGCCTATGGCGACGACACGCAGGACCAGTCCCTGCCCGACGGCTGCTGGGACCTGGTGTTCATGAAGCGCCGCGGCCGGCTGCAGGTGCTGCATACCGGTCTGATCACGCACCCGGTGACGCTGGGCTACGAGATCGGCGACGAATACCTGAGCATCGCCTTCCGGCCAGGCGTGTTCATGCCGGGGGTGCCGGCGATGGGCATGCTGGACCAGGGCGTGCTGCGCCCGCTTCCGAACCCGCGCTCGTTCCTGCTGGGGCCGCGAGCCTTCGAGGTGCCCGACTTCGAGAACGCCGACGATCTCGTGGCACGCCTCATCGGGGCCGGCCTGCTGGTGGCGGACCCGGTGGTGTTCCGCGTGCTGCAAGGCGATCCCGCCGGCACCAGCCTGCGCTCGGTGCAGCGCCGGTTCCTGAGCGCCACCGGCCTCACGGCGAAGCAGCTGTCACAGATCCACCGTGCGCAGGCGGCGCTGCAGCAGCTGATGCATGGCGATGCGCCGGCCGACGTGGCCGCCGCCTGCGGCTACGCCGACCAGGCGCACCTGGGCAATTCGCTGAAGCGGATCATGGGTCGGACGCCCGGCGAAGTGGCGCGGGCCGCGGCCCGGCCCGGGCCCAGGCGCTGAGGGCCGAGACGGTCCGTCGCGGCCTGCGCCTGTCGTATTCTTCCAAGACCGGGCCCACCCCGGTGGATACGGTGGCTCCGCCGGCTCGCACCGGCGAGTTCGACCAACCCGAGGAGCCCCATGCACCGCGACGCCGAGATCCACCCCTTCCGCATCGCCATTCCGCAAGCCGACATCGACGACCTGCGCGAACGCCTGGCGCGCACGCGCTGGCCGGCGCAACTGCCGGGCGGCGACTGGGTGAGGGGCGTGCCGGTGGCCTACCTGCAGCGGCTGGCCGCGCACTGGCAGCACAAGTACGACTGGCGACGCTGCGAGGCCCACCTGAACAGCCGCCCGCAGTTCACCACCAGGATCGATGGCCAGACGATCCACTTCGTGCACCTGCGCTCGCCCGAGCCGGACGCGCAGCCCCTGTTGTTGCTGCACGGCTGGCCCGGCAGCTTTGCCGAGTTCGACCGCGTGGTGGACGCGCTGTCCGATCCGCGCCGCCACGGCGGCGACCCCTCGCGGGCTTTCCACCTGGTGATCCCGTCGATCCCGGGTCACGGGTTCTCGATGCCGCTGGCCGACGCCGGCTGGAACCACGGCCGCTGCGCCCGTGCGTTGGCGGCGCTGATGCAGCGCCTGGGCTACACACGCTACGGCGTGCAAGGCGGCGACGTGGGCGCGTTCATCGCGGTGGAGCTGGGCCGCGTCGACAGCGAGCATGTCAGAGGCCTGCACTGCAATGCGCTGGTGACGTTTCCCTCCGGCGACCCCACCGAGCTGGAAGGCCTGACGGCCTCGGAGCAGCAGCGCCTGGAGCGGCTGCAGAGCTTCCGCGACCGGATGATGGGCTTCGCGCACATCCAGGGCACGCGGCCGCAGACGCTCAGCTACGGGCTGCACGATTCGCCGGTGGGCCAGCTGGCCTGGATCGTCGAGAAGTTCAAGGAATGGACCGATCCCGCGGCCGCGCTGCCGGAGGATGCGGTGGGCCTGGACGCGCTGCTGGACAACGTGAGCCTGTACTGGTTCACCGGCACCAGCGGCACCTCGGCCAACCTGTATTATGAAGCCTTCAACGACCCATCCGCCTGGGCGCCCAAGCCGCGCGGCACCGTGCCCATGGCCGTGGCCGTGTCGCTGACGCAGGACGTGGCGGTGCGCCGGCTGGCCGAGCGCGATCACCACATCGTGCGCTGGACCGAGCTGGAGCGCGGCGGGCATTTCCTGGCGACGGAGACGCCCATGGCCCTGACCGTCGATGTGCGGGAGTTCTTCGGTTCGCTGTCCTAGGGCCGGTGGCCCGTCGCCCGCGCGCACCGTGACGCCGGCGCGCCCGTCGAACTTGACACAGTGTAAACTGTGCCTCAAGTTGACACCGTGTCAAGCAAGGACGGGGAGACCCGCGCCGTGATCCTCGAGGCCGCGCGCCGGCTGGTGACCGAGCCGGGGCGCCGCGGCGTCTCGATGGCGGAGATCGCGTCGGCAGCCGGGGTGTCGCGCCAAGCGGTCTATCTGCACTTCGAGACCAGGACCCAGCTCTTGGTCGCGCTGGTGCGTCACGTCGACGAGGTGCATGGGTTCGCCGACCTGGTCCGAAAGTGCGAGCGCCTCCCCGACGCGCGCGCGATCCTCTCCGAGTTCATCGGTGCGTGGGCGGGCTACGTCGCCCACATCACCGACGTGGCGCGGGCCATGCAGGCGGCGCGGGCCACGGACGAGGACGCGGAGCTCGCGTGGCGCGACCGCATGCGCGGTTTCACGGGCGTCTGCGCGGGCTTCGTGGCGCGGCTTCAGGCCGAAGGCGCGCTGGCCGACGAATGGTCGGCGTCGGATGCGGCGGACTTCTTGGCCACCCTCCTGTCGATCGGGAACTGGCAGGAGCTCATCGAGGAGCGGAGTTGGTCCCGGCCGCGCTACGTCCGCGCGATGCGCCGGAGCGTGGAGCAGAGCCTGCTCAGGCCGATGGAGATCAAGACGGCACCGAGGAGGCGCTCGTGAGCGGCGCGCAGCCGGAGCTCTTGGCGCAGGGTTCGGTGGAGATCGGCCGGCCCCTGCACGAAACGTTCGCGTACGTGTCCAACCTGGAGAACTTCCCGGGTTGGTTCCCGGGCGTCGCAGCCATGCGCGAGCTCGACACGCTGGAGCACGGGCAGGTCGGCAAGCGCTACCGGGAGACCGTGCGCATGCCCTTCGGGCGCACCGGCACGATCGACATCGAGGTGAAGGAGGCGCGCGTCGGGGAGCGTCTGCTGACCGAAGGCGAGGGCTTCCTCTTGCCCCGCATGAGCGTGGGCTTCGCGGCGCTCTCCGACGGCTCGACGCGCGTCGAGTGGCGCATGGTCAGCCGCAATCAGCGGTGGTGGTTTCGCTGGCTCGTGGTCCCGCTCCTGCGCCCCGTGATGCGCGGCCGAGCGCGCGACGGATTGCGTAAGCTGCGCGAGAACCTGGAGCGCGAGCCGTCGGCCAGCTCACCCGGATGAGCCCCCGGCGCGCCTAACGCCCGCCTCCCGCCGCGCGCCCCCCACCTCGTCGACCGCTTCGAGCGCGCTCTCGATCTCGCGGACCATCTCGTCCGCCGCCTGCTGCTCCCGGTCGGCGCGCGCCTCCAGGGCCGACGCGTCGAGGCGCATCTCCACCCGCCGCAGCACCTCCGCGACCCGCTGGCCCTCGGCCGAGGCGGCGTCCACGCGCCGCCGCTTCAGCGCGCCCAGCGCGGCGTCCACGGCGGGCAGGAGCGGCGCGGCCACGACCGGATCGGCCGCCTTCAGCTTGGCCCGCGTGCGGTTCGCGAGCCCGATCAGCTGGCCGAGCGGCGAGCGGGCGCGCCGGCGCTGCACCGCCCACCCGACCGCGGCGAGCGCGCCAAGACCGACCAGCACGGCCGCGCCCTGCACATAGGGAACGGCCGCGGGCGCGACGGGCGGGATCACGGCGTCCGGCACCTCGACGGTGATGCCCCCCTGCAGGCAGCTGGTCAGCTCCTGCGCCGTCTGGAGCCGCGCGCGCGCGAGCGGCAGGAGCCGGAGCGGCAGGCACGGGGCCTCGACGCCCGCGAGCGCGCACGCGGGCGCCGGGTCGCCGGTCGCGATGGCGTGGACCTCGTGCGCCACCGGGTCGCGGCTCGTCACGTGGAAGCCGCCCTGCGCGAAATCGACGAGCCCGCCGCTGTCCACCGAGGCGCCGCCAGGCGCCCCCGCGGGCCACGTCGTCGTCGCCGCGTCGACGACCGACGCGTCGGTCGAGCACACGAGCTTGCCGCGAAGGACGATCTCGCCGCCCGGCGGCACGTCGACGTGCTGCGCCGCGCGATCGCGCCGGAGAGGGAAGGTCTGCGTCATGTCCGCGCCTCGGAGGTGCCGGCGGCTCGCCGCGCTCGGGGCATCATGGCCATGGTCATGCGCCCTCAGCGGAGGTGCGACCGCGAGGCGGTCTCGAGGAGCATCGCGAGCACGAGCGGGTCGCCCAGGCCGTCCGCGGCGCCCGCGTGGCCGCGGAGGCGCGCGAGGCGGTCCGCGTCCTTCAGGAACAGCGGCTCGCCGAGCGCGCCGGCCGCGGCGCGCAGGATGCCCTCCCGCTCGGAGAGCAGCGCGACGGCGCGGGCGCGATCGCCGAGCGCGATCTGCCGGGCGGCCTCGGCCAGCGTCTCGCCGGCGGCGAAGCCCTGGACCGTCTTGCCGACCGACAGGTCGACGCTCGCGGCGCTGTCGGCGTCGCCGGTCGCGTACGCGACCTTGAGCGGCGCCTCGTCGACGACGTTCTTCTTCGTCACCCGGTCCTTGTACTTGAGCTCGATGGACGCGACGGTCCGCGCCTCCGCGCCGGCGGGGAGGCCGAGCTTGAAGAGCAGCGCGTGGCCGTCGTCGCGCGAGAACGCCGGGATGAAGAACCGCATCCCGCCCTCGGCGTCGTCCTCGCGGTCCCTCGCGATGCGATCGCGCCGCGCCGCCTGCGCGTCCGCCGCCACCTCGATCGCCCGCACGCGCGCCGCCTCGGCGTCGCTCAGCCGGCGCGAGCCGTAGACCTGGAGCAGCTTCACGTCCGGCTTCAGCCGCACCCGGAGCTCGACCGCGGTCGCCACCGGATCGAGCCGCTTGTCGAGCTCCGTCGCGAGCGCCGGGGCGATCTGATCCGGATCGCGCAGGTAGTAGTACCCGCCGGCCCCGTCGCTCGCGATGCCGCTCATCAGCGCGCCGTCGTAGTCGGCGCCGAGCCCGAACGTGCTCGTCTGGACGCCGGCCTGGAACGCGTCGAGCGCGAGCCTCGAGAGCCGCTCCGAGCTCATGATCCCGGCGTTCGCGCGCCCGTCGGAGAGCAGCAGCACGACCCGCACGGCGCCGTCGGGGATGCCCGGCTGGGCGGCCTGCGCGTAGCCGAGCTCCAGGCCGCGGCCGATGTTGGTGCCGCCGCCCTCGGCGATGCCCGCGATCGCGGCCTTGATCGCCGCTCGCCGGGGCCCGACGGGGCCGTCGGGGATCCTCACCGCGGCGTCGCTCGAGAAGGTGACCAGCGAGAAATCGTCGCTCGCGTCGAGCCTGTCGACGAGCGCCTGCGCCGCGTCGCGCGCCCGCGCCATCGGCTCGCCGCTCATCGAGCCGCTCACGTCGAGCACGAGGTGCACCGACAGGTGCGGCCGCGCCGCGGGCGCCTGCGCCGTGGAGCGGAGCGCGACGCGCACGTGCACCGGGCCGCCGCCCGGCGGGACCTTCGCCCGCTCGAGGTCGGTGCGCAGGGCGAGGGTCACGCCCTTCGGGACGTCGATCGCGGGCGCGTACCGGGCGCCGACGTCGCTCACGAGCTCGCGCTCGCCGGCCGGGACGATGCCGCGCGCGACGGCCGACTCGAACGCCGCGAGGTGGCCGCCGCCGGGGCGGTACGTGGTGGCGAAGCGGCCGTTCGGGTCGAGGGCCGCCTCGGGGGCCGCGCCCCGGGCCGCGCCCTCGACCGCCGCGGCGACGGGGGGCGCGGCGGCGGGCGCCGGCAGGCCGCCGGTGCCCGCGCGCCCCTTCCGGACCCCCGCGCCGTCCCCCGGCGCGGCGGTCGAGGGCGCCGCCTCGCGCTTGGCCCCGACCGCCGGCGCCCCGAGCGACACGTCCGCGATCTCCCCCGACGCCGACGCCGGAGACACCGTCGATGACGCCGTCGACTCGGATACCCCCCTGTTGCTGCACGCGAGCCCTCCCGACGAGAGCCCCAGCAGCAGCGCGCCGCCGAGGAGCGCGCGCCTTGCCCACACCATCCCGAGTTCGCCCATGCTCTTCTCCCTCCCCGCGGACCGAGCGGGTGCTCGGTCAGGCGGGCCAGCGCCGCATCCGTTGTGTCACGCCGCCGTTCGCGGCGCCGGCGCGGGGGCGGCGAGGAGCTCCGGGGCAGACAACGCCGGGCGAACGAGGTTCGCCCGATCGCGCAGGCGCCCGCCGCGGCGACGCGCGCCGCCGCCGGTCTGGGGCGCCGCAGGGCCGCAGGCACGCGGCCCGGCCGGACGAGGGCGGTGGCTACTCGATGAAGCGCGGGGGCATGAGCGGGTCGTGCGCGAGCGGGGCGGTGGGCGCGGCGCTCGGCGCGCCCGCCGGCGCGGCGCCCGCACCCCTGGAGGGCGCCGCGCTCGACGCGTCGGCGGGGGCGACGGCAGGGACCGCGCTCGCCGCCGCGGGCCGGGGCCGCCTCTCCGGAGCGCGCTTCCGGGGCAGCGGCAGCTGCAGCTTCGGGGGGAGCGAGCCCGCCTCGGTGATGGCGACCTCGCGCTCGATCTCGGAGCTGCCCTTGAAGACGCGCACCTTGTGGCTGCTCCCGAGCGCGCCCGTGAGCTCGACGGTGCCGTCCTTCAGGGGCGCGGGCACCCCGTCGACCTCGACCGAGGCGTCCGCGGGGACGATCGCCAGCTCGACCCGGTGCTGGACGGGCGCCTGCACGGCCGCCGGGGGCGCCGCCCACTGGACGGTGGGGAGCGCCCTCGAGAGCCCGCGGGAGACGAGGTGCATGCCGGTCATCGCCGCGCCCGCCGGGGCGCGCGCGCGGTGCGTCACGCCCCAGCCGAGGCCCGCCACGAGCAACGCGGCGAGGGCCACGTGCGCCTTGCTCCGGGGGCGCTGCGGCGCCCGCGCCTCCTCGCTCACCCGCGGCGTCTCGTCCGCCTCGAGCGCGGGCACCGTCGCGCAGTCGGTCGACTGGTCGCGCCAGCGCTTCGCGGCGCTCCCCGCCGCCGCGCCCGCGACGCTGCCCCGGCGGTGCACGCGCGGGCTCGCCCGGACCTCGAGCCTCGGCGCCGCGGTCTGGCGCTCCGACGGCGAGAGCGGGACCAGCATGCCCTCGTCGAGCGAGAGCGGGTCGTTCCCGAGGAGCGGCCTGATCGCGTCGAGCATCACCGAGGCGTACGGGTACCGGGCGACGGGCTGGTACTGGAGCGCGCCGTCGACGACCGCGGCGATCTCGGGCGCGACCCACGGCGCGAAGTCCTGGACCGGCGCCGGGAGGTCGGCGACCAGGGTGGCGATGAGATCGCCGAAGGCCTCGACGTCCTCGGTCGGCGTGCGCCCCGCGAGCGCGTGGTAAAGGACGATCCCGAGCGCCCAGATGTCGGTCCGGTGATCGATGTCCTTGATGCCCCGCGCCTGCTCCGGGGACATGTAGCGGGGCGTCCCGAGCATGCTCCCGGACCGGGTGAGCCCCGTCGTGTCCCGGCGCGGCTCGTGGGCCGGCTTGATCTTGGCGATGCCGAAATCGAGCAGCTTCACGATGAGCCCGGCGCCCCCCTCGCGCTGGGCGAGGAACAGGTTGGCGGGCTTGATGTCGCGGTGTACGACGCCGGCCTCGTGCGCCTTCTGCAGGCCGACGCAGGCCTGCGCCACGATCCGGAGCGCGACCCGCGGGGGCAGCGGGCCGAGGCGCGAGAGGAGCTGCGCGAGATCTTCGCCGCGGAGCAGCTCCATCACCAGGAACGGCGAGCCGGTCTCGCGGTCCACGCCCGTGTCGAGCACGCGGACGATGTGCTCGGTCTGGATGGCGCTCGCGGCCCTCGCCTCGCGCTCGAACCGCTCCAGCGCAGATCGGCTGTGGACGATCTCGCCGTTCATGACCTTCACGGCCACGCGGCACCCCTGCTCCGCGTCGTCGGCCTCGTAGACAGCCCCCATCCCTCCTCGGCCGAGGAGGCGGACCAGGGTGTACCGTCCGCTCAAGGTCTTGCCGTCCACAAGAAAGCTTTACTCTAGAAGATGTAGGCGGGGCCTCAATCGCGATGCTACCTCGACCCGCGAGCCCAGGGCATCCGTGCTGCCACGCCGGATTGTTGCGCTCCCACAGTACGGGTCGGGCCAGCCAGACCGGCCCCCCCACGCCACGTCAGAACGTGTAGCGCATCCCGATCTTGGGCGCGATCACGACCATCACCGTGCCGGCGAGCGACTCTTGCTCGAACCTGGCAAAGTACCCGCGATCGAGGTCGATCCGGCCGTAGGCGCCCTCCGGGGGGTTCGTCCACACGGGCTCCTTCAGCCGGACCAGGACCGCCGCCGCGAGGCCGGCCGTCACCGCGAGGTGATCCCCGAAGCGCAGGCCCCCGCGCATCTCCGGCGTCATCACGAAGAACCTGGCAGGGTCCTGCGCCACCGTGGGATCGAGGTGGAATTCCATGGCGCTGGCGGAGGTGAACGTGCCGGTGCGCTCGTCGCGCACGGTGCCGAGCAGGGCGCCGGCGCCGAGCCGGACCGAGAAGCGGTGGCGGTCGCCGAGCGACAGGCCGGCCCAGCCGCCCGCCAGGAAGCCGCGGAGCACGAGGGCGTCGTCGGCCGCGCCGGAGCTGTCCGGCAGGCTGTCCTGGATCTGCAGCGACATGCGCCGGGCGGCCACCGTCTGGTGCACCTGGAGGTAGCCGGTCGTCACGCCGAAGCCGAAGCCGGACCAGAGCTCGTAGCCGGCGTGGATCGCGCCGAGGCCGCCTGCGCCGACGCCCATCGAGCACGATCCCGTGCACTGGACCGCGGCGGCGCCGCCGAACGACGGCAGGAACGCCGGGCCCGCGTCGAGCTCGACGAGGAACCGCCCCGGAGGGCGCCCGAGCCGCACGCGCTCGAGCGGCACGGAGACGACCGTGCGCGCGCCGCGGGCGAGGACCGCCTCGCGCTGCGCGGTGACGAAGCCGCCCGCGGCGACCTCGATCCGGTGCCGGCCGGGGCTCAGGCGCCCCTCCCAGATGCCGCTGCCGAGCGCCACGCCGTCGACGGTGACGCTCGCGCACACCGGCGTGGGCTCGATCCGGAGCGTCGCGCTCAGCTCCTCGGCGAAGAGGGCGAGGGGCGTCGTCTGCTTGAGCCGGATGATCACGGAGGCGGGCATGGTCCCGAGGTCGCCCGAGCCGCGCAGCACCACCGTGTGATGGCCGGGCGAGAGCGGCCCCTCCCACGGCGTCTTGCCGACGGTGTAGCCGTCGACGAGCACGTCGAGCGCCTTGCCGTTCCGCTCGATGACGCGCAGGCGCCCCGACTCGACGAGCTTCTGGAGGCGCGACAGGATGCGGACCACCTGCCCTCCGGCGACGTCGACGCGGGTCTCGAACGGCTCGAAGCCGTCCTTGTAGACGCGGATCACGTGGCTGCCCGCGCCGACGCGCAGCGGCGCGGGCAGCGGGTAGTCGCCGCGGCGCTGGCCGTCGACCATGATCGAGGCGCCGATCTCGGCGTCGGCGACGTCGACGGTGCCGACCAGCCCGCGCAGGCGCACGACGGCCTGCTGCGCGGCGTTCCTGGTCTCCGGCGGCAGCCGCTGCGCGAAGTCGCCGAGCAGGGTCTCGAAGAGCGCGAGCGCCTCGTCGTAGCGGCGGAGCTGCTGGAGGCACAGCGCCGCGCTCGAGGTGGCGCTCCAGGTCGGATAGTCCTGCCGCGAGGCGAGGAACTCGGCGAGCGCGGCCTCCCAGGCGCCCTGGCGATACAGATCGAGGCCGCGCTCGAAGTGGGCGCGCGCCTCGGCGACGGGATCCGCGGCGGGCGGCGGCTCGACGGCGACCGAGGGCGGCGCGGCGGCGGGCGGCGACGCCGGAGCCGCGGCGGGCGGCGGCGCCGGAGCCGCGGCGGCGGGCGGCGAGGCCGCAGGCGGCGCGGGGGAGGCCGGAGCCGCGGCCGGCTGGGCGAGCGCGGCGGCCTGCGCGCCGAAGGCGGCGGCGAGCGCGACGAGCGTGCCGAGAGCGCTGGCGGCGCGGCGTCGACGGCGGCGCGCGACGCCGAGCGCGAGGAGCAGCGCGCCGGCCGCGCACGCCGCGACGGGGGCGGCCCGGCCCGGCCCGGCGCTGCAGCCGGACGCGGCCTCCGGCGCCGGCGGCGCCGGGACGCAGTGGCCGCGCAGGTTGCAGGCGTAACCCGACACGCAGTCGTCGATCGAGGCGCAGCTCTGCCTGCAGGCGCCGCTCTGCGGATCGCATCGGTAGGCGACGCAGGGCACGCTCACCTGCGCGGGGCACGCCGAGGACGCCGTCGTGCACCGCACCGCCGCGAAGGTGTTGAGCTCGTCGGCGCACCTGGACGGCGCGCAGATCGAGCCGGCCTTCTCCGGGCTGCCTGCCTCACCGCAGCGCCCCTCGGTCCCCGGGGCGCCGCAGGTGCCGCAGGGACACGGCACGTCACAGCAGGTGCCGTCGACGCAGATATCGGGGGACAAGCAAGCGGCCGTGGAGGTGCACGCCTCCCCCCGGGCCAGGCCGAACCGCTCCGTCTCGGCGAGCGCGATGCCAGAGGAGCTCCCCCCTGCCACCAGCACCTCGCCGCTCGACAACACCGTGGCGGTGTGCCCGACGCGCGGGGAGCTCATGGAGGTCGTGACGGTCCAGGTATCTGTCGCCGGGTCGTACCGCTCCACGCTGCTCAGGTAGAACGCGCTGTCGTTCACTCCGCCCGCGAAGAGGACCGTGCCGTCGGGTAGCAGCGATGCGGTGTAGCTCACCCGCCTGCGGCTCATCGGGCTCGTCAGCGTCCAGCTCCCGACCTCCGGGTCGTATCGCTCCGCGCTCGCGATCCAGCCGCCCGCCACCAGGACCTCTCCATTCGGCAGCGACGTCATCGTGATACCGCCGCGCGCGTGGTTCATCGGCTTCGTGAACTCCCACCGATCGGCCTCGGGGTCGTACAGCTCCGCCGTGGCGTGCGGGCCGGGAACGTAAGATCCGCCCGCCACGAGGACCTTGCCGTTCGAGAGCAGCGTCGCCTCGTGCCCAGCGCGCGGGTCGCCCATCGGAGCCATGAGCTCCCACCGGTCGGACGCGGGGTCGTACAGCTCCACGCTGTCCATGAAGAAGGCGTTCTGGCCCCCGCCGGTCACGAGGACCTTACCGGTCGGGAGCAGCGTCGCCGTGTGATCGACGCGGTCGAGATGCATCGGCGCCGCGTCGGTCCATGTGCCCGTCTCCGGATGATACAGCTCCGCGGTCTCGAGCACGACGTCAGCCTCTTGGACATTCACCAGCACACCACCCGTCACGAGGACCTCACCGCTCGAGAGCAGCGTCGCCGTATGCCCTGCGCGCGCGTGCTTCATGCTCCCCGTGAAGCTCCAGGCGTCGGCCGCCGGGTCGTACAGCTCCGCGCTGTCGAACGTGACGATCGCCGCGTCGACAGCGCCGTCGTCGAAGCCGCCCGCCATGAGGACGAGGCCGCTCCGCAACAGCGTCGCGGTAGGACCTTTCCGCGCGACGTTCATCGCGCCGTGGGTCAGCACCCACGCCGGGTCCACGAGCACCGCCTCGCCGCCCGCGTCCACCGTGAGCTCGATGCGCGAGCCCCGCGCCCTGAGCGCCATGGCCACAGGCCGCCCCGAGAGCGCGTGGGCCCGCGGCGCCGAGACCCGCAGCACCGCCGTCCCCCTCCCCTCCTCGACGAGCTCCACCGCCTCGCCGCGCTCGCGCAGCGTCGCGCCCTCCACCTCCCACGCCGCCACCGCCTCGCCGCCGCGCGCCACGCCCTCGTCGAGCAGCAGCCACTCCTCCACGCCGTGCTCGGTCGCCGACCAGAACGACGTCCCCCCGCTCCGCCGGTAGGCCACGGCCTGCTCCACCGCCATGCCCTCCCCCGCGGCCCCGAGCTCTCGCACCCGCACCTCGACCCCGGCCGCCGTGCGGAACCGGATCGGCTCGCTGCCCTCGCGAGGCAGCACCACGTGCGGCCGCGAGGGTCTCCCGCTCACCTCGGCCGAGCCCAGATGAAACCCCTCCCCGTCGCCGACGAACGCCTCGCGCGCCTCGAGCACGGCCGCGGACTGGTCCGGGAACTGGCGGCGCAGGGCCGCGGCGGACGCAGGCGGATCCACCTCGCCGCTGCAGCCGGAGAGACACGCGGCGGCCCAGAGCACCAGGGTGAGGCGCGGCAGAACGCACCTGAGGGAGCCGAACGGGGACATCAGGAGCCTCCCCGCCGCCGTGGGAATCGGCCCCGGAAGACCGAGGCGCTCCGCTGCGCGGCGGCGAGGAGCGCAAGGAGCGCGGCGCCGAGGCCGGCCCTGGAGGCGCTCGCCGCCGCGGTGGCCGGCCCGGCGCTACAACCCGGGCTCGCGGCGGGCGGAGGGAGCACGCAATGGCGGGAGAAGTCGCATACATGGCCCGGCGCGCAGTCCTGCCACGAGCTGCATTCGTCGACCTTGCAGGTGCCGCTGACCTGATCGCAATCGTACGGCGCGCAATCCACGACCTCCCGGCCATCGCTGCTCGCGCCCGCGCAGCTGGCTCCATCGGCGGGGCAGAGGACCTGCGCCACGCTGTGCGTCTCGTCGCGGCACTGCGCCGGGGCGCACACGCCGTCCTTGGGCACGGCGAAGCAGGCGCCGAGCCCGTCGCACGATCCATCGCAGCCCTCGCGCGCACAGTCGCCGCGAGCATCCGAGCCCTTCGGCTGGAGCACGCAGCGGCCCAGCGACGAGGGCATGGCGCACGAGTGACAGGGCTCGGAGCACCGCGACTCGCAGCAGACGCCGTCGACGCAGGCGCCGCGCCCGCACTCGGCGTCCAACGCACACCGGAGTCCGACGATCGAATACCGCTCTGGGTACACGGATTCGCCGACCAGCAGCACATCGCCGCTCGGCAGCCGTGTCGCGGAGTGGTCGTTGTGCAAACCGTTCGTGGGCGCCGTCTCGGTCCAGGCGTCGGTCTCCGGGTCGTACAGCTCCACGCTCCTGTAGGACGCGCTGTCCGAGGAGGAGGGCTCACCCGCGACCAGGACCATGCCGTTCAGCAACGCCGTCGCGCTGGGCGAGGGGCGCCGTCCGACCATCGGGCCCGTGGGGGACCAGGTGCCGGCTGCCGGATCGTACCGCGCCGCTCCCCGCGTGCCCACGGCCAGGACCTCGCCGCTCGGCAGCGGAGCCATGACGACGGGGAACCAACCGCTTCCGGGCAGCGCCCCCGTGGTCGTCCAGGTGCCGGTCTCCGGGTCGTACAGCTCCGCGCTCCTGAGCCGACCGATGGTCCCCCATCCTCCCGCCACGAGGACCTTGCCGCTCGGCCCCAAGAGCACCGCAGCGTGGCCTTCGCGAGCGTCGTTCATCGGTGCCGCGGAGGTCCACGCGTTGGTCCTCGGGTCGTACAGCTCCACGCTGGAGAGAGTACGGATTCCCGCCGCTCCGCCCGCCGCGAGGACCTCGCCGCTCTCCAGCAGCGTCGCGGTGTGCTCAGCCCGTGACGTGGCCATGGATGCTCTCGGCGTCCAGGTGTCGGTCTCGGGATCGTACAGCTCCACGGCGTCGACGGGCACGGCCCCGTTAACGTCGTCGTAGTTCCCCCCGAGCACGAGGACCTCGCCGCTCTTCAGCAGCGTCGCGGTGTGACGGTAGCGCCCTGCGCACATCTGGCCCACGAGGCTCCAGGTGTCGTCTGTCGGGTCGTACAGCTCCGCGTCGGCGAAAGCCTCGGGCCAGTCGCTACCGCCCGCCACAAGGACGTTGCCGCTCTGCAACAGCGTCGCGGTGTGATCTCGCCTGAGCGCGATGTTGCTGCGCCCCGCCGGCTCCCACGCGGGATCCACGAGCGCCGCCTCGCCCGCGTCGCCCGCGTCGCCCGCGTCGATCGACAGCTCGATGCGCGCCCCCCGCACCCGGAGCGCCACGGTCATGCGCCGCCCCGTGGCCGCATAGGCGCGCGGCGCCGTCACGCGCAGCAGAGGCGCCGCGCTCCGCTCGTCCAGGAGCTCCACCGCCGCGCCGCGCTCGCGCAGCAGCGCCCCTTCCACCTCCCACGCCGCCACCACCTCGCCCCCGCGCGCGACGCCCTCCTCGAGCAGCAGCCACTCCTCCACGCCGCGCTCGGTCGCGGACCAGAACGACGTCCCACCCGCGCGCCGGTAGCTCACCGCGCGCTCCGCCATCGCGCCCTCGCCCTCGGCGCCGAGCTCCCTCACCCGGATCTCGCCGCCGTCCGCGAACCGGAACCGGATCGCGCCGCTCCCGTCGCGGGGCAGCTCCACCTCCGGCCGCGCCGCCCGCGCCCACGTCCCGCCGGGCTCGGCCGCCGCCAGCCGGAACCCGTCCGCCGCCGGGGTGAACGCCTCGCGCGCCGACAGCACGGCGTCCGCATGCGCCGGAAAGCGCCGTCGCAGCCCGGCGGCCGCCGCGATGTCGTCGGGCTCTGCCCCGCAGCCGCCGACGAGCAGCGCGGCCGCGAGCAGGGGTGACGGCGTCGGAAGCGATCGTCTCAAGGAAGCGGGTGTTGCCGGCACGGCGCGTCTCGTGGCGCCGAGTAGAGCAGCGTTGCCCCGGCCCGCCTAGCCTCCGGCTGCGACAGCGTCATGCGCGCTCGAGCCGTCGTCGCGGCGGGCCTTCCGGCGCGGCGTCGCCGACGGCGCGCGACGCCGAGCGCGAGGAGCAGCGCGCCGGCGGCGCACGCCGCGACGGGGGCGGCCCGGCCCGGCCCGGCGCTGCAGCCGGACGCGGCCTCCGGCGCCGGCGGCGCCGGGACGCAGTGGCCGCGCAGGTTGCAGACGTAGCCCGACAAGCAGTCGTCGATCGAGGCGCAGCTCTGCCTGCAGGTGCCGCTCTGCGGATCGCATCGGTAGGCGACGCAGGGCACGCTCACCTGCTCGGGGCACGCCGAGGACGCCGTCGTGCACCGCACCGCCGCGAAGGTGTTGAGGTCGCCTTCGCACCTGGACGGCGCGCAGATCGAGCCGGCCTTCTCCGGGCTGCCTGCCTCGCCGCAGCGCCCCTCGGTCCCCGGGGCGCCGCAAGTGCCGCAGGGACACGGCACGTCACAGCAGGTGCCGTCGACGCAGATATCGGGGGACAAGCAAGCGGTCGTCGCGGTGCACGCCTCCCCCCGGGCCAGACCGAACCGCTCGGTCTCGGCGAGCGCGTAGTCAGAGTAATTCCCCCCTGCCACCAGCACCTCGCCGCTCGACAACACCGTGGCGGTGTGCCCGACGCGCGGGGAGCTCATGGAGGTCGTGAAGGCCCAGGTATTGGCTGCCGGGTCGTACCGCTCCGCGCTGCTCAGGTAGAAAGAGTTGTCGGTCAATCCGCCCGCGAAGAGGACCATGCCGTCGGGTAGCAGCGATGCGGTGAAGCCCCCCCGCCGGCGGTTCATCGGGCTCGTCAGCGTCCAGCGCCCGGTCCCCGGATCGTATCGCTCCGCGCTCGCGAGCCAGCCGCCCGCCACGAGGACCTCTCCATTCGGCAGCGACGTCATCGTGATACCGCTGCGCGCGTGGTTCATCGGCTCCTTCGTGAACTCCCACCGATCGGTCTCGGGGTCGTACAGCTGCGCCGTGGCGTACGCGCCGGGAACGTAAGATCCGCCCGCCACGAGGACCTCGCCGTTCGAGAGCAGCGTCGCCTTGTGCCCAGCGCGCGGGTCGTCCATCGGAGCCATGAGCTCCCACCGGTCGGACGCGGGGTCGTACAGCTCCACGCTGTCGGTGAAGAAGGCGTTCTGGCCCCCGCCCGCCACGAGGACCTTACCGCTCCGGAGCAGCGTCGCCGTGTGACCGACGCGGTCGAGATGCATCGGCGCCGCGTCGGTCCATGTGCCCGTCTCCGGATGATACAGCTCCGCGGTCTCGAGCATGAGGTCAAACTCTTGGAGATTCCTCAGCACACCACCCGTCACGAGGACCTCGCCGCTCGAGAGCAGCGTCGCCGTGTGCCAGGCGCGCGCGTGCTTCATGCTCCCCGTGAGGCTCCAGGAGTCGGCCGCCGGGTCGTACAGCTCCGCGCTGTCGAACGTGACGACCGTCCCGTCGAGAAGGTCGTCCTCGAAGCCGCCCGCCACGAGGACGAAGCCGCTCGGCAACAGCGTCGCGGTATGACCTTTCCGCGCGACGTTCATCGCGCCGTGGGTCAGCACCCACGCCGGGTCCACGAGCACCGCCTCGCCGCCCGCGTCCACCGTGAGCTCGATGCGCGAGCCCCGCGCCCTGAGCGCCATGGCCACAGGCCGCCCCGAGAGCGCGTGGGCCCGCGGCGCCGAGACCCGCAGCACCGCCGTCCCCCTCCCCTCCTCGACGAGCTCTACCGCCTCGCCGCGCTCGCGCAGCGTCGCGCCCTCCACCTCCCACGCCGCCACCGCCTCGCCGCCGCGCGCCACGCCCTCGTCGAGCAGCAGCCACTCCTCCACGCCGCGCTCGGTCGCCGACCAGAACGACGTCCCCCCGCTCCGCCGGTAGGCCACGGCCTGCTCCACCGCCATGCCCTCCCCCGCGGCCCCGAGCTCTCGCACCCGCACCTCGACTCCTGCCGGCGTGCGGATCCGGATCGGATCGCTGCCCTCGCGAGGCAGCACCACGTGCGGCCGCGAGGGTCTCCCGCTCACCTCGGCCGAGCCCAGATGAAACCCCTCCCCGTCGCCGACGAACGCCTCGCGCGCCTCGAGCACGGCCGCGGACTGGTCCGGGAACTGGCGGCGCAGGGCCGCGGCGGACGCAGGCGGATCCACCTCGCCGCTGCAGCCGGAGAGCCATGCGGCGGCCCAGAGCAGCGCGGTGAAGCGCGGCTGGACGCGGCTGAGGCAGCCGCGCGGTGACATCAGGAGTCCCTCCGCCGTCGTGTGAATCGGCCCCGGAAGACCGAGGCGCTCCGCTGCGCGACGGCGAGGAGCGCAAGGAACGCGGCGCCGAGGCCGGCCCTGGAGGCGCTCGCCGCCGCGAGGGCTGGCCCGGCGCTACACCCCCGGATCTCGGCGGGCGGAGCGGGCACGCAGCGCCCGGAGAAGTCGCATGCATGGCCCGGCGCGCAGTCCTGCCACGAGGTGCACTCGACCTTGCAGGTGCCGCTGACCTGATCGCAATCGTACGGCGCGCAATCCACGACCTCCCGGCCATCGCTGCTCGCGCCCGCGCAGCTGGCTCCATCGGCAGGGCAGAGGACCTGCGCCATGCTGTGCGTCTCGTCGCGGCACTGCGCCGGGGCGCACATGCCGTCCTTGGGCACGGCGAAGCAGGCGCCGAGCCCATCGCACGATCCATCGCAGCCCTCGCGCGCGCATTCGCCGCGAGCATCCAAGCCCTTCGGCTGGAGCACGCAGCGGCCGAGCGACGGGGGCATGGCGCACGAGTGACAGGGCTCGGAGCACCGCGATTCGCAGCAAACGCCATCGACGCAGGCGGCGAGCCCGCACTCGGCGTCCGACGCACACCGGAGTCCGACGATCGAATACCGCTCTGCGTACTCGGAATCGCCGACCAGCAGCACATCGCCGCTCAGCAGCCGTGTCGCGGAGTGATAGCTGTGCGAACCGTTCGTGGGCGCCGTCTGCCTCCAGGTGTCGTCGGTCGGGTCGTACAGCTCCACGCTCCTGAGGGCCCCGCCGCCCCTGGCGGCGTAGGGCTCACCCGCGACCAGGACCATGCCGTTGTGCAACGTCGTCGCGCTGGGCGACTGGCGCAGCCCGAACATCGGGCCCGTGGCGGACCAGGTGCCGGCTGTCGGATCGTACCGCGCCGCTCGAAGCGTGCCCACGGCCAGGACCTCGCCGCTCGGCAGCGGCGCCATGACGACGGGGAACCAACCGCTTCCGGGCAGCGCCCCCGTGGTCGTCCAGGTGTCGGTCTCCGGGTCGTACAGCTCCGCGCTCCCGAGCTCGCCGCTGAATCCCCATCCTCCCGCCACGAGGACCTTGCCGCTCGGCCGCAAGAGCGCCGCGCCGTGTTCCAGGCGAGCGTCGTTCATCGGCGCCGCGGAGGTCCACGTGTCGGTCCTCGGGTCGTACAGCTCCGCGCTGGAAAGGGTGCGGATTCCCGCCATTCCGCCCGTCACGAGGACCTCGCCATCCGGCAGCAGCGTCGCGGTGTGATAAGCCCGCGACGTGGCCATGGATGCTCTCGGCGTCCAGGTGTCGGTCTCGGGATCGTACAGCTCCACGGTGTCGACGGGCTCCACCGCGGGGGCGTTGATGTTGTCGCGCTGCCCCCCGAGCACGAGGACCTCGCCGCTCTCCAGCCACGTCGCGGTGTGATTGTAGCGTGCTACGAGCATCGTCTGGCTCACGGGGCTCCAGGTGTCGTCTGCCGGGTCGTACAGCTCCGCGCTGGCGAGAGCTTCGAGCCGGGCGAGACCGCCCGCCACAAGGACCTTGCCGCTCTGCGACAGCAGCGTCGCGGTGTGATCTCGCCTGACCTCGACGATTCTTCGCCCCGCCGGCTCCCAGACCGGATCGACGAGCACCGCCTCGCCGCCCGCGTCGCCCGCGTCGCCCGCATCAATCGACAGCTCGACGCGCGCCCCCCGCGCCCGCAGCGCCACCGCCACGGGCCGCCCCGAGGCCGCGTACGCGCGCGGCGCCGTCACGCGCAGCACCGGCGCGCCGCGCGCCTCGTCCACGAGCTCCACCGCCGCGCCGCGCTCGCGCAGCAGCGCCCCCTCCACCGCCCACGCCGCCACCACCTCGCCCGCGCGCGCGACCCCCGCCTCGAGCAGCAGCCACTCCTCCACGCCCCCGTCGGTCGCCGTCCAGAACGACGTCCCACCCGCGCGCCGGTAGCTCACCGCGCGCTCCGCCATCGCGCCCTCGCCCTCGGCGCCGAGCTCCCTCACCCGGATCTCGCCGCCGTCCGCGAGGCGGAACCGGATCGCGCCGCTCCCGTCGCGGGGCAGCTCCACCTCCGGCCGCGCAGCCCGCATCCAGGCCCCGCCGGGCTCGGTCGCCGCCAGCCGGAACCCGTCCGCCGCCGGGGCGAACGCCTCGCGCGCCGACAGCACGACGTCCGCGTGCTCCGGGAAGCGCAGGCGCAGCGCCGCGGCGGACGTGTCCTCCGGCTCCGCGCCGCAGCCGCCGAGGAGCAGCGCGGCCGCGAGCAGGGGTGACGGCGTCGGGAGCGATCGCCTCGATGTCAAGGATGGTGCTGGCACGTCGCGTCTCGCCGCGCCGAGTAGAGCAGCCTTGCCGCGGCCCGCCTAGCCTCCCGCTGCGACGGCGTCGTGCGCGCTCGCGTCGCCGCGGCGAGCCTCAAGGCCGGCCGTCGCCGCGCGCGCCCTCCGCGGGCGGCTCCGCCTTCTGCGCCCGCGCCGGGGGCCCCTCGAGCCCCGCCGCGCGGGCCAGCCCCATCACCCCCTCCACGGCGGCCGCGATGTATCCGAACGGGTTCGCCCCGTCGACCGCCGTGACGTGCACCTCGCCCATCCGCTGCTGGAACGCGGCCGCGAGCGCCGGCATCTGCTGCGCCACCGTCAGCCGGATGATCTCCGGGGACACGGCGTTCTCGATCTCGCGGAGCGCCCGCGCGCGCCCGAGCTCGAGCTCCTGCGCGAGCCGCGCCTTCCTCGCCTCGATCTCGGCGATGGCGAGCTCGGCCTCGGCCGCGAGCCGCCGCGCGTCCGCGATCGCCGCGCGCTGCCGGAGCAGGTCGATCTCGTGGGCGCCCGCGGCCATCTCCGCCGCGTGGCGCGCGGCCGCGGCCTCCGCCTCGAGCGCGGTCTTCTCGATCTCGGCCCGCGCCGAGCGCGCCGCGATCTGCTGCTCGTGCGCGAGGCGCGCCTCCTCGATCCGCGCCTCGGAGGCGATCTCCTCGAGGCGCGCCTTCTCGCTGGTCTCCTGGCGGCGCGTGCGCAGCTCGACCTCGGCGGCGAGCTTCGTCAGCTCGATCGCCCGCTGCGCCTCGGCCTCGCCCTGCTGGACGGCGCGCTCGGTGAGCAGCGACGCCTCGCGGGCCATCCGCTCCTGCTCCTTTCGGTAGCGCGCCTGCAGGTTGCCGAAGACCGCCGGCGAGAGGATGCGCACGTCCTGGATCTCGATGGAGTCGACGAGGACGCCCCACCCCTTGTCGGTCGTGTCGTCGGCGCTGCCGCGCCCCGAGACGACCGGCACGATCTCCCGCATCAGCTCTCCGGCGATCCCTTCTTTCCGCCGCGTCAGGCACTCCTCGACCGACAGGTTCGCGATCAGCCGGCGCGCGGCGCCCGCGAACATGTCGACGAGCAGCGCCTCGAGCTTCTCCTGCGCGCGCTCCGGGAACGAGAAGTTCAGCATCCGGAAGGCGACGAGCGGGTCCGCGATGCGATAGACGGCGAGCCCCGTGACCTCCACGCCCACCTTCTCGAGGGTGACCTGGTCGGCCGTGAACTGGAGCTTCTGGATCGTGGTCGGCACGACCGCGACGCTGTCGCCGGGCAGCTTGAAGCACGAGGCGCCCTGTCCCGAGGTGGGCCGCAGGTGGCCTCGCCGCATGTGAATCAGGTACTCGCTCGGCTTCGCGCTGATGCGCCCCCACCTCTTGAGCTTCTCCGGATCTTCGGCCGGCTTGCCGGCGCGCCAGCCCTGCTCGTATCGCTCGCGGCCGGCCGCCCCGGCCCCGCGGTCGCCCGCGTGGACGATGGCGCCCGCGCTGCCCTCGTCGCTCGTGATGACCCTGCGTCGATCGATGTGCGTCATGGCCTCTCCCTCGTGAGGACGGGCTTCGCAGGAACCGAGCCAGACGGGAGATAGGGGAAATGGGGCGCTGCGCCGCCGCCTCGCGCGCCGCCGCGATCCGCGATGGAGCGCGCGCCGCTCCAGAATGGAGCGCCGCGGCCCGTCGCGGCCGCGGGGGCGGCTCGCGTCAGCGGATGTTGACCCTGAGCCTCACCGGGCGGCCGTCGCGCTCGACGACGACGGACAGGCTCTTGTCGGAGCGCATGCGCGTGTAGGCCATCATCGCCTTCTGCGGGTCGGTGAGGTCGATGCTGTTGATCGATTTCACGAGATCGCCGCTCTGCAGCCCGAGCGACTCGAGCACCGAGCCCGGCTTGATCATCATCTTCAGCCCGACCACCTGGTTGTCCCGCATCTCCGGGATCGCCGCCGAGGTGGTCGTCACGATCTCGGGCTGCTCGAAGATCTTCTCGGCGGCCGATCGATCGATGTCGATCTCGGTGTCGCTCACGCGCTTCATGCGCGAGGCGATCTCGGGCGGGACGTCGCTCCTGCCGGACGCGCGCGACGGGGTCGCGCGGGGCGGATCCGGCGCCCTGGGCTGCGGCTCGGCCGCCTTCTTGCCGCCATTGTCGCTCTTCTTGCCGAGCTGCATCTGGCAGCGCGCGCCGCCCGACGTCATCCACACCCGATCCCAGGCGATGTGCTCGACCTTCCGGCCGCCGATCTCCCCCCCGCGCCGCCCGAGGGCCGTGCGTCCGCCTTCCGCCTCGACGGCGGCGAACGACCATTCCGGGTCCTCGGACACCGCGATGAGCACGACGCGGCCCGTATCGCACGGCGGCGCGAGGTAGGGATCGCGCTGAGAGAGATCCGCCTGGCCGGCGGTCGCCGCGCTCGGCCGAGGCACGAGCGGCCCTGTCGTGGAGTCGAACGGATTGCGCTCCAGGATGGGCGCCGCGCTCGTCGCGCGGTCGTCGGCGGGCGGCGCCGGGGCGGGCGCTCGCTCCGGGAGGGCGGGAGGGGCGCCGTCCCGCGCGATCTGATGGGCGATGAGCTGAGCGACCCCGGAGGCCTGATAATACGCGGAGACCGCGACCATGCCTCCCACGATGAATGCGAATCCGCGCTTGACGAACGCGTCGGGGCTCATTGGTAACGCTCCTCGTGGCGGGAGCGCGCCGGGGCTCGCGGCGCGCGTGTCCCTTGCCGCCGCGGAGGTCGCGGCAGTGCACGCCCTCGCCACCGGCAAGACCGCGCGTCAGGGCGAGCACCGAGCGTGCCCGCGCGCGGGTCATCGCCGCGGCGCGGGCGGGATCTGGCCCGGACAGGCGCGCGCTCAGCGGGGAGGAGCGCTGTTCGCGCGGCTCACTTCAGGGAGTACTCGAGGCCCCAGATATTCACGGATCCCCGTTCGGGATAGTACACGGTGAGCTCGTCCGAGGCCTCGAGGCGGGCGGCGTCGATCAGGGGATCGGAGAAGAATCGGCCCGCGTCGGAGGCGTCGAGGAGCGTCCAGGTCGCATAGCCGTCGCTCGGCGAGGCGCCGGCGATGCGCAGATCAGGGAGGATCGCGTAGACGTTCTCGGTGGAGGAGATCGCGAGCTTTCCCCGGAAGTTCTCGATCGCGCGCAGGCCGAGGCCGTGGCGCGTCCAGGTTCCCTCCGGATCCCGGACGTAATGGAAGAACTCGCTGCGCGCCCGTGCGTTCGTGAAATTCGCGTCGTCGGCCTCGGCGTCGGGCAGGTGCGAGAGCAGCACGTGGACCCGGCCGCTCTCGTCGACGGTCATGTGCTCCTGGTTGATGAGCCCTCGGTTCTGGCCGATGGCCCACACGGACAGGCCCGCCGTGCTCCGGGTGACGAAGGCGGCGCCGGTGGTCGCGACCTTTTCCCCTGCGTTGTTGTGCCAGGTGCGCCCGTGATCGTCGCTGTAGACGTAGAGGAGATCGTGGTTCGTGGTCGCGTTCGGCGTGTCCCGCCAGCACCAGGCCGCGTGGAGGCGCGCGCCGCCGCGCGTGTACGCGAGCCCATGCAGGTAGGCGTTCATGCTGGCGTCCGTGCCCTCGATGTACTCGCCGAGCGCGCTCCAGGCGTGCGCCGTCGTGTCGTACTCCCACAGGTGCTCGTCGCCGCTGCCGCTCTCGCCGATCCGGGCGCTCAAGAGGAGCTTGTCGCCGCCGGGCTCGGTGACGAACCGCGGGTAGGTGACGAGGGTCACGGCGGTCGAGCCGACGAGCGCGCTCGAGACGGCGCCGAAGCTCGCGGCGGCCCAGGCGGTGCCCTCCGGGTCGGTCAAGAGGCCGGTGACCGAGCGGCGGTAGTGGAGCGTGCTGCCGTGGTGATCGAAGGCGAGGTGGAGCGTGCCGTCGCCGGGCGCGATCCCGAGAGAGATGGTGTTGTGGGCGTCGTCGGCGCTGAGCCGGTAGTCCTTGAAGTCGAACTTCTGCCATTCCCCGGCGGCGCCGCCCGGGCGGGCCGGCAGCTGCCGTCGCGCGAGGACGACATTGCGATTGGTGTTCCAGAAGGCCGTGTATTGATAACCGCCGAACGAGACGATCGCGTCTTGCTGGAAGGATTCGCCGTTGAGGTAACCACCGTACGACACCACGGTGAGGCCCGACTCGGCGAGCTTGCCCTCGGCGTGCTTGACGATCCCGGGCGCGACGGCCTCCGCGCCGCCGCCGCCGGAGGTCGCGCCGCTCGCGGTCGCGCCGCTCGCGGTCGCGCCGCCGCCCGCGCCGGTGGCTTCGGGGCTGGTCGCTCCTGTCCCGCCGCCGCCGAGGTTCGCGCCGCCTCCGCCCGCGCCCCCGCCTGAGGCGGAGCCTCCGGGGGTCGAATCGCGCTCGCCGTCGCCGCAGCTCGCCAGGCAACCCGCCGAGACGAGGACGAGCAGGAGGGAGGAGGGAAAGCGAAGGATCATGGGTGTTGGCGGAGGGTACTGCCGTTCCGCGGCGGCACCAAGCGCGGCCCCGCCTCGCCTCACGCGTCGTAGAGCAGCACCTCGACCTCGGCGCCCTCTCCCACCGCCGCGTCCTCGGCGCGCACGATGACCACGCCGTCCGCGCGCGTGGTCGACGACAGGATCGACGCGCCGCTCGTCGCGATCGGAAACACCCGGTCTCCCTCGACGCGCACCCGCACGTAATCGACGCGCCCCGGCAGCGAGGCGATCTCGCGCGCCACCACGCACCGCCGCCGCCGGTGCGGCCACGCGCGCGGCAGGCCGCCCAGGGCGCGGATCGAGGGGCCCGCGAAGAACTCGTAGGCGCACAGGCACGACACCGGGTTTCCCGGCAGCAGGAACACCGGCCGCTCACCCGCCAGAAACCCGAACCCCGCGGGCTTCGCCGGGCGCATCGCGACGCCGTGGACCGCCACCTCGCCGAGCTCCGCGAGCACGAGCGGCGCATGGTCCTCCGAGCCGACCGACGACCCGCCGGAGACCAGCACCACGTCCTCGCCTGCCGCCGCGAGGGCGCTCCGGACCGCCTCGCGCCGGTCGGGGACATACGCGACCTCCACGTCCTCGACGCCGTCGCGGCGCGCGAGCGCCGACAGCACCAGGCTGTTCGCGTCCACGATGCACGCCCCGCTCGGCGCGCTCCCCGGCGGCAGGAGCTCGTCGCCCGTGATCAGGATCCGCACCGACGGCCGCCGCACCGCGCGCACCTCGGCGACCCCGGTCGACGCGAGCACGCCGACGTCCTGCGGCCGCAGCCGGCGCCCGGCCGGCACGACCTCCGCGCCCTCGATCACGTCCTCGCCGATCGACGCGACGTGCTTGCCCGCCGGCACCGGCGCGCGCACCCGCAGCACCGCCGCCCCGGCCGGGCCCGCGGCCTCCTCCGCGTGCTCCGCCATGAGCACCGCGTCCGCCCCCTCGGGCACCGGGGCGCCGGTCGTGATCCGCACGGCCTCGCCCAGGCGGATCGCCCCCGCGTGAGGCCGCCCGGGGAACGACGCGCCCACGAGCGCGAGCTCGACCGGCGCGCCGGCGGCCGCGCCGGAGGTCGCCTCGCCGGCGAGCGCGTACCCGTCCATGGCCGCGCGCGCGAAGTGCGGCACGCTCGCCCGGGCGAGCACGCGCTCGGCCGTGACCCGCCCCGCCGCCCGGGCGATCGGCACCGGCTCGTCGCCGAGCCGCCGGATCCGCTGCCCGAGCACCTCGAGCGCCCGCTCGACCGTCGTCTGCTCGCGGAAACCTCGCATCCGGACGTCGCGCATCGGGGCTCCGTGGACCGTCGGCCCCTCAGCCGGCGGCGGAGGTCTCGAGCGCGCCGCGATAGACCTCGTCGACGTCGAGCACGCCGTCGATCGACGCGAGCCTCGCGCGCTCGCCGGGCCCGGCCTCGTAGAGCGTCCACGAGTCGTCCTCGTTGCGCCGGAAGACCTCGATCCGCGGGTGCGCCTGCGAGACGAGGACGTACTCCTTGAGCGAGGGGATGCGGCGGTAGTGCGCGAACTTCTCCCCCCGATCGTACGCCTCGGTGGAGTCCGACAGCACCTCGACGAGCACCAGCGGGTTGACGACCGCGTGCTCGTCCTCGGGATCGTGCGCCAGCTTGCCGCAGACGACGCTCACGTCCGGGTACGTCGCGAGGCCCGTCGCGAGGACGCGCACGCGGAGGTCGGACGAGAACACGTCACAGGGGCGCCGCGCCAGCTGCGCGCCGAGCGCCACGGTCACCCGCGCCGCGAGCCGCGCGTGCTCCGGCGTGCCGCCGGCCATGTCGAAGATCTCGCCGCCGAGGTACTCGTGCTTGGTCGGGCTCGCCCGCTCCTGCTCGAGGTACTCGGCGTAGGTGAAGGAGAGCTTGCGGGCGGGTGCGTTCACGTTCGTGGCCTCCCGCGGGAGTATGGCACGGGAAGCCCCCCTCCGGTGCCGCCCGCGCCCGCCGCGGCGCGGCCCGCCCGATCCCTACCGCCGGCCGCCCCTCCGCGGCCGGCTCGCGCGCCGGAGCGGCGCGATCAGCGCGAACACCCCGAGCGCCATGACCGACAGCTTCGGCCCCCGCTTCTTCCGGGCGCCCGGCTGCCGCTCGCCCGCGATCGAGCAGTCCTCCGACTCGGCGGAGTCGTCGGAGCCCCCGCTGCAGCCGTCGTCTTCCGCGTAATACTCGTCCTCGGACTCGTCGCTCGTGTCTCCGCTGCAGCCGTCGTCCTCCGCGTAATACTCATCCTCGGACTCGTCGCTCGTGTCCCCGCTGCAGCCGTCGTCCTCCGCGTAGTACTCGTCCTCGGACCCCGTCTCGCTCGTATCGCCGCTGCAGCCGTCGTCCTCCGCGTAGTACTCGTCCTCGGATCCCGTCTCGCTCGTGTCCCCGCTGCAGCCGTCGTCCTCGTACTCCCCCGCGTAATATTCGTCCTCGTCCTGCGGCTCGGGGTCGTCCACGACGACCGTATCGGCGGTGCCGGCGCAGCCGCAGCCCATGTCCGCGGCCGGCTCGTCGTCGTAGTAGTCATCCGGGTCATCCACGCCCGACGGCCCGCCGGTCGTGCTCGACGCGCCCGCGCTCGGCCCGCCGCCGAGGCCCCCGGGCCCGCCCACGCCCGACGATCCGCCGGGATCGCCGCCCGCGCCGCCGCCGCCGGTCTCGGTGGAGCACGCGTCCAGGCGCACGGCGCCGGCCCTCGCGACCGGCGAGACGGACGCGCCGGCCCCGAACGTCAGCGGCCAGTCCGCGCCGGACTGCCCGGCCGCGAGCCGCAGCGCCACGCGGGTGAGCCACACCGACGACGGCGCGAGCCCGGAGAGTCCGACCGCGAGATCGTCGGCGATCGGGCCGCACCGCAGGAGGTCGGGATCCGTCTCGTCCCTGCGGGGCGACTCCGCGCAGTCGAGCGCGCCGTCGACCACGCCGAGCGCGGCGCGCGGGCAGCTCGCGGCGACCGCGAGGCCCGACTCCAGCGCGGCCGCGGCCACGGCGGCGCACGCCCCCGGGCCGTCGCCGGCGTCGCCGTACGCGCCCGCGCGCGCGAAATAGGCCGCGACCACGCTGTCCACGCTGTCGCTGCCGAGGGCGATGCGCCGGCTCAGCGCCTCGTGCCCCGCGGCCTCGACGAGCGCCCCGTCGAGCCCCGCCTGGCCGAGGGCCTCGGCGCGCAGCGCCTCGTAATCGCTGCGCTGCGCGCCCGCGTCCCAGCTCAGCGAGGCCGGCGGCAGCGTCACCGGCGTCGCGCCCGTCAGCGCGCCCCGGCCGTCGCCGAGGAGCCACGCGGTCACGCGCACGTCGCTCGCGCCCGCCCTGGCCAGCGACAGCGGCAGGCGCGGCTCCCCGCCGCCCGCGACGACGCGCAGCGTCCGCGTCACCGCGGGCCCGCCGGGCGCCTCGAAGCGCGCCGCCGCGAAGCGCATCCCCTGCAGCGCGCCGAGCTGCGCGGCCGTCTCGGAGGAGAGCGCGAGCCCCGCCGACTCGGCCCAGCGCGCGACCGCGCCCGCGTCCTCGAGCACCGCCACCTCGATCGGCTCGAGCGTCGGCTCGTGCGCGAGCTGCCCGACGGTCTCGAACGGGCCCGGCGGGCCCTCGTCCCCCGGGCAGTAGGGGGCGGCGCCCTCGGGCGGGAGCACGCGCGGCGCGGTCGCCGCCTCGAGCGCCTCGAACCACGCGTCCGAGCTCGCGTCGAGCGCCGCGAGCGGCGGCACCGGCACGACGACGGCCACCGGCCCGCGCGCGCCGTCGAACCGCAGGCTCGTCCAGAGCGTCGTGCGCTCCGGCCCCGCCGCGACGGCGACGCGCTGCTCGACCGACGCCTGTCCGGCGCCGGGCAGCCACGCCCCCGCGGCGAGGGCGTCGGCAGAAAAAGAGAAGAGGACCGCAGCAGGAACGACAAGCGCAAGCGACCGTCGGGGCATGCGAGGCCGATTGGCAAGCAGCATGCCCTCGATCCTACGCGGCCTTCGAGCCCGACTTCCACGCTGCCGCGTCCGGATGAGAACCGCGGTTCACGACGCTCCGTCACCACACCGACGGGCCTGCAGCGGCTCACCCCTCGTGGACGATGACGATGTCGTCGGGGTGAAGGTGGCAGAACACCCTGTCGCCGACGTGCAGCGCGGCCTGGACGGAGCTCTCGTTGGCCACCACGGCCGTGAGCTCGAGGCCGGAGCCGGTCCGGAGGCGCAGCTGGTCGGTGGCGCCCTTGAACAGCTCGTCCTCGACGTGCGCGTCGAAGCAGTTCTCCAGATCGCCGTGCCGTTCCTTGCGGAGCGCGATCTTCTCGGGCCGGATCGAGATGAGCGCGCTCTCGGCCCCGCCCGCGAGGTGCTCGGCGTTGACGAGGAGCTCGATCCCGCCGGCGAGCCGGACCCGCGCGCGCTCGCCGCTCCGCGAGAGGACGGCCGCCCGGAGGATGTTGGCCTGGCCGATGAAGTTCGCGACGAACGTGGTCTTCGGCCGGTGGTAGATCTGCGACGCGTCGCCGAGCTGCTCGATCCGGCCCTTGTTGATCACGGCGATGCGGTCGCTCATGGTGAGCGCCTCTTCCTGGTCGTGGGTCACGAACACGAAGGTGATCCCGAGCTTCTTCTGGAGCTCCTTGAGCTCGACCTGCATGGCGTGCCGGAGCTTCGCGTCGAGCGCGGACAGCGGCTCGTCGAGGAGCAGGACCTTCGGCCGGCAGACGATGGCGCGCGCGAGCGCGACCCGCTGCCGCTGCCCGCCGGAGAGCTGCGACGGCTTGCGCTGCTCCATGCCTTCGAGCGACACCATCGCGACCGCGGCGCGGACCCGCTCGGCGATCTCCGGCTTCGGGACCTTCTTCATCCGCAGGCCGAAGCTGATGTTCTCCTGCACGGTCATGTGAGGGAACAGCGCGTAGCTCTGGAACACCTGGTTCACGTCGCGCCGGTAGGGCGGATCGTGCGTGACGTCCTTCCCCGCGAGCAGGACGGCGCCGCTCGTCGGCGTCTCGAACCCCGAGATCATCCGGAGGAGCGTCGTCTTGCCGCACCCCGAGGGGCCGAGGAGGGTGATGAACTCGCCCGCCTGGATCTGGAGATCGACCTCGCTCACCGCTTGAAAGCTGCCGAATCGCTTGGTGACCGCGCGGAGCTCGACCATGACGTCCATCAATTTACCTTGGGGGGCCGGGAGCAGAGGGGGAGAGATAGAGGGGAGAGAGGGAGCGGGGAGAGCGGGACGCGCGGCGGCGGAGGGGCGCGGCGCCGCGTCACCGGTCCTGCTCCTTGCGCATCCCGAGCAGGAAGAACAGCGAGAACAAGAGGAGCAGCGTCATCCCGAGCGCGGCGCCGAACGGCCAGTCGCGCGCCTGACCGAACTGGTTCTGGATGACGTTGCCGATCATCGGCACCCGCGACCCGCCCATGAGATCGGTGATCGCGAACATCCCGAGCGCCGGGATGAACACGAGCAGGACCCCCGCGAGGATCCCCGGCCGCGTCAGCGGGACGATGACGTGCGAGAAGGCGGACACCGGCCCCGCGCCGAGATCGAACGCCGCCTCGATGAGCGCGTTGTCGAGCTTCTCGACGCTCCCGTAGATCGGCAGGATCATGAACGGCAGGTACGAATACACGAGGCCGATGACCACCGCCGTCGGCGTGTACATGATGTCGAGCGGCGCCGAGATGATCCGCAGGTAGAGCAGGAGCCCGTTGAGGAGCCCCTCCGACTTGAGGATCGACATCCACGCATACGTCCGGATGAGAAAGCTGGTCCAGAACGGCACCATCACCAGCATGAGCAGCTTGTTCCGGATGCCCTCCCGAGCCCGCCCGATGAAGTACGCCACCGGATAGCCCGCGACGAGGCAGATCGCCGTGGTGATGGCGGCGTACTTGATCGAATTGACCAGGATCTTGAGGTAGGTCGCGTCGAGGACGCGCGCGTAGCTCGACAGCGAGAGCTCGAAGACCACCTGCCCGAGCTCGTCCCGCTCGCAGAAGCTGTAGACGAGCATGATCGCGGTGGGCGCCACGACGAAGGCGAGGAGCCAGAGCAAGAGCGGGGCGAGCAGCAGCCACCCGCGGACGCCCGGCTTGCGCTGGGGGCCCTGGAGCTCGACGACCTGCCCGGTGGCCGTGTTCATGACGCCCCGCCGCTCACTGCGACGCCTTGAGGTCCGTCACCAGCTTGTCGATGTCCGCCGCCGCCTTCCCGATGTCGTGGAAGGTCTCCATCCCGGCGAGGGGCGGGTAGCTCGCCGGGTTCGCGAGCTGCTCCGGCGTGAGCAGCGCGCGCGCCTCCGTGTTCGGGTTCGTGTAGGGGAACTTGTCCGAGATGAGCTTGCTGACCTCCGGGCGGAGGATGTAATTCATGAACATCTCCGCGCCGATCTTGTTCCGCGCGTCGTCGGGGATGGCCAGGCTGTCGATCGCCTTGTGCGTCCCCTCGACCGGCAGGACGAACTGGAACTTGTTCTTGTCCTCCTGGTAGAGCAGGGCCGCCTCCCCGCTCCAGACGACGCCGATGTCCACGTCGCCGTTGAGCAGCGCCGTCTTCGGGCTGTCGGAGTCGAACACCTTCACGAGCTTGATCCACTCCGCCAGGGTCGGCTTGACCTTCGCGAGGTTCTCCGGGGTCACGTCGTTCGGGTTCATCCCCATCGTCACCATCACCCAGGAGACCATCTCGCGGTTGTCGTTCAGGGCCACGATGCGCCCCTTGTGCTTCGGCTGGAACACGTCCTTGTAGCCCTTGATGGGCTCCTTCACCTTCGCGGTGTTGACGACGATGCCGACGGTCGTGCCCATCCACGGGACCGTGTACTTGAGCTCCGGGTCGTGGGGCTGGTTCCTGAACGCGGGCGCGATGTTCTTCAGGTTCGGGACGCGGGCGTGATCGAGCGGCTGGAGCTTCTTCTGCTTGATGAGCGCCTCGATCGCGTACTCCGAGGGCTGGATGAGATCGTACCGGGTGCCCCCGGCGAGGAGCTTCGACAGCATCTCCTCGTTCGAGGCGTAGGTCTCGTAGTTGACCTTGATCCCCGTCTCCTTCGTGAAGCCGTCCAGGATCTCCTGCGGGACGTACTCGGACCACCCGAAGAGGTTGAGCTCGCCGCCGGCCTTCGGCTCGGGCGCGGGGCCGCTGCCCGAGGCGGCCGCCTGGGGCGCCGGGCTCTCCTTCTTCCCACAGCCGAGCAGGGCCACGAGGGGCACGAACACCAGGATCAGGAGCGCTGAGATGCGTTTCATTGACTTTTCCTTGTCTTGCCTGCGCCGGCGCAGGCGCTCGCGCCGCGCGTCGGTCCCCTTCAGCTCTCGTCGGGGGGCCGCCTCGCGGTGCCCTTCAGCGACTCGGCGACCACGACGAGCATCGCGGTCGCGACGATGAACACGGTCGAGATCGTGTTCAGCATCGGGTTCAGACCGACCTTCGCCATGCCGAACACCTTGATCGGCAAGGTCTCGGACTTGGGCCCGCGCGTGAAATAAGTGACGATGAGCTCGTCCATCGACAGCGTGAACGACATCAGCGCACCGGAGACGATCGCGGGCAGAAGGTAAGGCACCATGACCAGGAAGAACGCCTTGAGCGGCGTCGCCCCGAGGTCCAGCGCGGCCTCCTCGAGCGACGGATCGAGCCCCGCGAGCCGCGCCTGGACCGCGATGAGCACGAAGGGGAAACAGAAGGTGATGTGCGAGATGATGACCGTCGTGAAGCCGAGCTCGAGCTCCACCGTCTTGAAGAAGATGAGCAGGCTGATCCCCATGATGATCTCCGGGATGATCATGGGGATGAAGATCAGCGTGCTGATCGACCGGAGCGCGGGGAACCTGTACCGGTAGAGCAGGAAGGCGCCCGCCGTGCCGAGGACGACCGAGAACGCCGTGGTGATCGCGGCGACGATCACGCTGTTGCTCATCGACTCGATGAGCGGCGACCGGCGCTCGTCGCTCATGTGGGCGACGAGCTCGTCAAAGAGCTGCCGATACCACTTGAACGTGAACCCCTCCCACACCACGCTCATCCGCGAGTCGTTGAACGAGTAGGCGACGAGGAGCAGGATCGGCAGATAGAGGTAAACGAGGACGAGCCCGCTCCAGCCGCAGAGGAGCAGATTCGACAGCTTGATGCCCGATATCGTCCGGAGTCGCATGCGGCGGCCTAGCGATCTACCACGATCGCCGCGCGAGCTTATCGCTTGCGGAACGCCGGTTGCAACCCGTTGCCGTGTGGTGAGGCCGACACGGCGCACGGCGACGCGACCACGCTGGCTGACATGCTTCGCGGCGCGAGGGCGCTCGCGCGCGGCCGCGGGCCCGCCGGCGCCCGGGTCGGCGCGGGCGGCGCGGGCGGCGCGGGCGCGCGGCCAGGCGAGGCCCCCGGCTGCCGCCGAGCCCGCGTGGCTCATCCTCAACGAAGGCGCCCCGCGCCCGGCCGCGGCGGATCCTTCCGGAGAAGCCCTTGACACCGCACTCTCCTCCGCTTACCGGCCCTGCATGACCGGGTTGTCGCGCCGCCCTTCAGGTGAGGTCCCGTGAGCACTCCCCGCATCTGGACGATCGAAGAGGCGAACGCGCTCGTCCCCCGGCTATCGTCGCTGATCGGCCGGCAGCTCGCCCTGGCGAGCGATATCGAGCGCTGCTGGCAGGCGCTCGTGAAGGCCGTCGAGAGCCCGGCGGCGACGCCCGATCAGCTCCTCGAGCTGGCGCGCGGCGGCAGCGAGCTGGCGCGCGCCCGCGAGCGCGAGCTCTCGGAGAAGATCGCCGCGTACGAGTCGGGGTGGCAGGAGGTCGAGGAGCTCGGCGTGGTCGTGAAGGACCAGCGCATCGGGCTCTGCGACTTCTACGGGCGCCTCGACGGCGCCCTCGTCTGGCTGTGCTGGCGCTACGGCGAGCAGGCCGTCGAGCACTACCACGGGCTCGAGGCCGGCTACGCCGGGCGAAAGCCGATCACCGCGGCCAAGCGCCGGCAGCTGCTCAACTGACGGGGCCCCGGTGATCGATCGACAGAGAGCGGCACGGGCGATCGAGGAGTTCCTCCGCGCCCTCGGGCGCGACGTCGAGGGGGAGCTCGCCGGCACGGGCGAGCGCGTCGCCGACGCGTGGGCGGACGACCTGATCGAGGGCGAGGCCATCGACGCGGCCGCGGTGCTCCGCGAGGGCGCGATGGAGACGGGCCCCTTCGAGCGCGGCCTCGTCGTCGCCCGCGATCTCTCGGTGACGACGATGTGCCCGCACCACCTCTTGCCGGGACACGGCGCCGGGGTGGTCGCCTACCTGCCGGGGGCGCGGGTCGCCGGCATCGGCACGATCGCGCACGTGCTCGACGCGCTGGCGCGGCGGCTGACCTTGCAGGAGCGCATCGGCGGGCAGCTCGTCGACCTGCTCGTCGGCGAGCTCGGCGCCCGCGGCGCCCTGTGCAAGCTCACGCTGACCCACACGTGCCTCATCGCCCGCGGCGAGCGTAAGGCCGGCGCGGTCATCGAGACCGTGGCGGTCGCCGGGGTGTTCGCCGAGCCGGGCCCGGAGCGCGATCTCGCCTTCGCCGCCGCGCTCTCCGGGGGCAGGCGGTGAGCGGCGTCGCGGTCGTCACGGGGCCGAGCCGCGGCATCGGCCGTGCGACGGCGCTCGTGCTCGCGCGCCGCGGCCTGTCCGTCGCGCTGCTCGGCCGGCCGAGCCCGCGCCTCGACGAGGTGACCGACGAGGTCCGCCGGCTCGACGTCTCCGCGCTGGCCGTCCCCTGCGACGTCGCCTCCGAGGAGCAGGTCGCGCGCGCCGCCGCCGAGGTCGTGGCGTGGCTCGGCGCGCCCCGCGTCGTCGTGAACAACGCGGGCATCGTGCGCCGCGGGACGCGGGTCCACGAGACCTCCCCCGCCGCCTGGGACGAGGTGATCGCCGTCAACCTGCGCGGCCCCTACCTCGTCGCGCGCGCCTTCCTCCCGGCCATGCTGGCGCACGGCCGCGGCCGGCTCGTCCACGTCGGCAGCATCTCCTCGACCATCGCGTCCCCGGGCAACGCCTCGTACGCCGCCTCCAAGTGGGGCCTCGTCGGCTTCTCGAAGAGCCTGGCCGAGGAGCTGCGCGGGACGGGGCTCCAGTCCATCGCCGTGCTCCCCGGCTCGGTCGACACCGACATGCTCGCCGGCAGCGGCTTCCCCCCGCAGATGAGCGCCGACGAGGTGGCGCAGCTCATCGTGTACGCCGCGCTCGACGCCCCCGACGCCGTGACCGGCTCGGCGCTCGAGATGTTCGGCTGACGAGGCCGGCAGGGCGGCCGGCGCGCCGCGCGCGGCCAGGTGTGCGCTGCGCGGGGCCAGGCGCGCAGCGCGCGGCCAGGCACGCGCTGCGGATCAGGAATGGTGCCGCGCTCGATGTACGTGGCGCCGCCACACCCGACCCCCCCGCGTGCTACCCTGAGGCTCGTGGAAACGACGCCTCCGCGACCGGGCGATCTCAACGCGGCCTTGCCCGAGCTCCCGCTGTTCCCGCTGCCGCAGACGGTGCTGTTCCCCGGCGCCCTCCTGCCGCTCCACATCTTCGAGCCGCGCTATCGGGCGCTCGTGCGCGACGCGCTCGAGACGCACCGCATCCTCTCGGTCGTGCTCATCACGGACCCCCACCCGATCGACGCGCACGGCCACCCGGCCATCGCGGGGGTGGCGGGCGCGGGCGAGATCATCGATCACGCCGAGCTGCCGGGGGGCCGCTACAACATCGTGCTGCGGGGCCGCGCCCGCGTCCGCCTGGCGGAGCGCCCGTTCGTGCCGCCGTACCGCACGGCCGCGGCGACCGTCCTCGAGGACCAGCCCGGCGAGATCTCGGCGCAGGACCACGCCGCGCTCATCTCCACCGCGGCCTCGTTCGCCTCGCTCGTCCGCGAGCGCGACAGCAATTTCGAATTTCGGCTGCCGCGCGACGCGGCCACCTCGCTCGTCGCCGACCTCTGCGCCCATCACCTGATCCTCGACGCGCGGGAGCGGCAGGCCGTGCTGGAGACCCTCGACGTCGTCGCGCGGGTGCGCCGCGTGACCGAGGCGCTCGCGCTCCAGCAGCTCGCGCTGGCCTCGGCGGCGCGCGACGTCAACTAGCGCCTCGCGCTCGCATCGGCGGCGCGCGACGCCGACGACCCCTCGGCGCGACGCCCGCTGACGCCGCGCGCCGCGCCGGGCGGATGGGCTCGATTGCGCGCCGACCGCGCGGCGCACCTGAACACGGGTCCAGAAGCGGCGCCGGAGCGGGGCTGGAGCGGGTGCGGCCGTCCCAAGATCGAGTAGGCTGCGCCGCCTATGGCGACCTCTCGTTCAACGGAACCTTCGGCCCCGATCATCGTCAAGCACCCGGGGTGTCCCCAGTGGGGACTCGGATACCTCGTCGAGGAGCGCGACGAAAAGCGCTTCTACGATTTCGAGGACGGCCTCAATCATTCCATCGCCAAGGCTTTCTGGTCCAAGCTCGAGCCGGTGCAGCTCGGCGACGACGAGGCGAGCGCGCTCGAGGCCAGGATCCGCGGTCTCCGTGACCGGCCGTCGGCCGCCGCCAAGAAGCAGCGCGCGCGCGTGGTCGCGCCGCCGCTCACGAGCTTCGACGAGCAGGTCGCGAGCTTCGAGTCGCAGTTCGAGGGCGGGTTCGGGGGCCCGCACTTCATCGCCGAGGAGCGCGGCGCCGCCGGGGCCGTCGCGGCCGAGGGCGGGAAGAAGAAGAGCAAGGCCTTCAAGCAGGGCGCCATCGAGACCGCGCGCGCGCTCCTCGGCAAGGGCGAGCTCGAGGCGCTGCTCGCGGCGGGCAACCTCGCCGATTTCATGGAGCGGATCGCCAAGGTCCACAAGGCCGCGACCGGCCTCCTGCACCCGCTCGGCGACCTCATCCCGTTCAACAAGATGCCGGCCGAGCACCACCGCGCCTACGCCGAGGCGGTCGTCGACGTGCTCTACGGCGCGGGCGACTACGCCGCGCGCTTCGACCGGCTCGCCGGCGTGCTCGCCGCGGCCAAGGTCGCCACCTGGCCGCTCGCGACGATCCTGAGCGCGCTCGTCTACCCGGAGGAGCACGTCTTCGTGAAGCCCTCGTTCTTCGAGAAGCAGGCGTCCGTGCTCGGCTTCGATCTCGCCTACGATCGCGTGCCGGGCGCCGAGGGCTACGGCCGGATGCAAGCGCTCGCGCGCGAGCTCGAGCGGCGGCTGCGCGAGCGCGGCCTCGCCCCGCGCGACCTGATGGACGTCTACGCCTTCCTCTGGCGCACGATCTCTCCGCCCAAGGTCTCCGCGAAGTCCTGACGTCCCGCGTCAGCCCGCCCCGCGCGTCGCCGCGCGGGGCGCGGCTCGACGGCCCTCGACGCCCGGCCGCGGCCCGCCTATGCGACCCCAACGAGGAGGGCTTCGCAGGAAGCGGCCGCGCTGCCCCTGCGATGCCCCGAGGAGGGTCTCGTATGAAGGCAGCCGTTCTCGAAGCCGTGAAGAAGATCGCCGTACGCAACGACGTCGCGCCGCCGCAGATCGGCCCGCGCGACGTGCTCGTCCGCGCGAAGGCGTGCGGCATCTGCGGGACCGACGTGCACATCTGGGAGGGCGATTTCTTCCCGACCTTCCCGCTGATCCCGGGGCACGAGCTCGCCGGCGAGGTGGCCGCCGTGGGCGACGAGGTCGAGGGCCTCCGGCCCGGCGACCGGGTCATGGTCGACCCGACGGTGACCTGCGAAGAGTGCCATTTCTGCATGATCAACCGGCAGAACCACTGCCTTCGGTGGAACGCGGTGGGCGTGACCCGCGACGGCGGCTTCGCCGAGCTCGTCCGGGTCCCGGCGAAGAACTGTTATCGCTTCGAGCGCGTCTCGTTCGGCGAGGCGGCGTTCTGCGAGCCGCTCGCGTGCGTCGTCTTCGGCCAGGATCGCGCGCGCATCGAGATCGGCTCGGAGGTCCTGGTCCTCGGCGCCGGCCCGATCGGCCAGCTCCACCTCCAGGCGAGCCGCGCGAACGGCGCGGCCGCGGTCACCGTGGTCGACCTCGTCGAGTCGAAGCTCGATCTGGCGCGCCAGCACGGCGCGACCGAGGTGGTCGTCGCCGACAACGCGCTCCCGGCGAAGCTCAAGAAGATCGCGCCCTACGGCTTCGACGTCGTGATCGACGCGACGGGCATCGCGCGGGTCCTCGGCGACGCGCTCCAGTACGTGAAGAACGGCGGCCGGTACCTCGTGTTCGGCGTGTGTGGTCCCGAGGACAAGGTCGAGGTCTCGCCGTTCGAGATCTACCGGCGCGATCTCGAGATCATCGGCAGCTTCGCGATCAGGAGGACGTACGACCGGGCATTCAAGCTGATGGAGCGCGGGGCCGTCGACGTGAAGCGGCTCCTGTCCGAGGCGATGCCCGTCGAGGAGCTCCCGCGCGGGCTGGAGATGATGAAGAAGGGCACCGCGCCCATGAAGCTCCAGGTCGTGTTCTAGCCGCTCACCTTCTCTTCAGAGTTTCCAGCCGCTCACCTTCTCTTCAAAGTTCCAGCCGCTCACCTTCTCTTCCAAGGAAAAGGACGCTCTTCATGGCCATCGTGATCGGAATCGACGTCGGGACCAGCGGCCTCAAGGCCATCGCAGTCGAAACGGAGCGCGGCGCGGCGGTCGCGTCGGCGCACCGCGAATACCCGCTCTCCACGCCGCACGCCGGGTGGGCCGAGCAGGAGCCCGAGGACTTCGCCGCGGCGGCGCTGAGCGCCCTCGGCGAGCTCGCCCGCGCCCTCGGCCCGCGCCGGGACGAGGTGCGCGCTATCGGGCTGACGGGGCAGATGCACTCGGCGGTGTTGCTGGACGAGGCGCAGGCCGTCATCCGGCCGGCGATCCTGTGGTGCGACACGCGCACCACGGCCGAGTGCCAGGCGATCCACGCGAACCCGAAGGTCGGCGACGCGGGCCTCGCGCGCCTGGTCGGCAACCGCGCGCTCGAGGGGTTCACGCTGCCGAAGCTGCTCTGGCTGCGGCAGCACGAGCCCGAGGCGTTCGCGCGCGTGCGCGCGGTGCTGATGCCGAAGGATTACGTGGGGCTCAAGCTCACGGGCGAGCTCGGGACCGACGACAGCGACGCGAGCGGCACGCTGGCGTTCTCGCCGGGGGATCGCGCCTTCAGCGCCGAGCTCCTCGACGCGGTCGGGGTGCCGCGCGCGGTGTTCCCGAAGTCGGCGCCGTCGAACGCGCCGCTCGGCAAGCTCACGCCCGAGGTCGCGGCGGCCACGGGGCTGCCGGCGGGCACGCTGGTCGTGCGGGGCGCGGCGGACAACGCGGCGGGCGCGGTGGGGCTCGGCATCGTGCGCCCAGGCCGGGCGATGGCGTCGGTCGGCACGAGCGGCGTGATCCTGGCGCACACCGACACCTGGGTCGTGGAGCCCGAGATGCGGCTGCACAGCTTCTGCCACGCGGTCCCGGGGCGCTTCTACCTGATGGGGGTGATGCTCGCCGCCGGCGGCGCGCTCCGCTGGTACCGCGACGTCCTCGGCGACGGGGAGCGCATGGCGGCGGAGATCCGCAAGGTCGATCCGTACGAGATCATCTCGGACACCGCGTCGACGGCGCGCCCCGGCGCGGGCGGCGTGGTCTTCCTGCCGTACCTGATGGGCGAGCGGACGCCGCACAACGACGCGGCGGCGCGCGGCGCGTTCGTGGGGCTGAGCGCCCGGACGACGAAGGCCGACCTCTCGCGCGCGGTGCTGGAGGGCATCACGTTCGGGCTGGCGGACTCGCTGGACCTGATGCGCGGCGTGGGGCAGGCGAACGGCGCGGCGGCGGTCTCGATCGACGAGATCCGGCTGACCGGCGGCGGCGCGCGCAGCGCGTTCTGGCGGCAGCTGATGGCCGACGTGTTCGAGGCCCCGGTGGCGATCACGACGTCGACGGAGGGCCCGGCCTACGGCGCGGCGCTGCTCGGCGCGGCGGGCGCTGGGCTGTTCTCGTCGGTCGAGGAGGCGGCGGACGCGTTCGTCCATGTCGTCTCGCGGGTCGCGCCGGATCAGGCGCGCTCGGCGCGGTACCGGGAGATCCACGCGGTGTACCGCGGGCTCTACAGCGACCTGAAGGGGCGGTTCCGGGAGCTCGGGAAGCTGGCGTGATGCGGACCTGAGATAGAGAGTTTGAGCCACAGAGGGCACGGAGGGCACAGAGGAGAGAGGAAGAACGAGGCATCGCCTCATCTCTCTTTCTCGCCTCTGTGCCCTCTATGCCTCTGTGGTTCGTCCTCTCGTCCTCGTTCGACCCGTCTCACGCCGCCCGCACCCACCCCCGCGCCGTCTCCTCGAAATGCTCCGCGCCGGCGATCCTGAAAATACCGCTCTCCGCCTCCCAGAAGTTCCGCTCGATATCGATCTTGTGCCCGCTGATCCGGATCACGTTGAACGCGTTCTGCTCCCCGCGCCCGCGCGTCGACGTCGCCGTGCCGGCCTGGATGATGAGCGACGAGTGCCCGCCGGCCTCGAAGCGCTCCGCGGAGTGCCCCGTGTGGCTCAGGTGCAGGTGACCCGACAGGATGATGTCGACCCCGCAGGCCGCGATCGCCGCCATCGCCTGCCGCGCGCGCCCCACGATCGCGTGCGGCGAGTTCTCGGGTAGATCGAACGGGTGATGCGTGACCACGATCTTCGTGATCTCGGGCCCGAGCTCGCACATCCTCGCCTTGATCCCCTCGATCTGCCGCGCGTTGATGCGCCCGTCCTTGATGGTCAGCGATCGCGCGGTGTTGATGCCGAGCACGGCGAGCTCCGCGTCGAGGTGGAACGGCGAGAGGTCGTCCGTGATGTGGCGCCGGTACTTGTCGAGCGGTCGAAGGAACCGGTCGAACAGGTTGTAGAGCGGGACATCGTGGTTGCCGGGCACCACGATCTGCGGCGCGGGCAGCGCGTCGAGGAAGGCGCGCGCCTCGGCGAACTCGGCGCTCCGCGCCCTCTGGGTCAGGTCGCCCGAGATCACGACGACGCTCGGCTCGATCCGCCAGATCCTGTCAATCAACGGGCGGAGGATGGCCTTGTCGACGCGGCCGAAGTGCAGATCCGACAGGTGCACGAGCGTGCGCATGATGAATCATCCTCCCAGCGCGGCGACGTGAGCCGTCGAGCCCTCCCGCCGTCGTGAGCCCGCGCTGATCTGGGACGACAGGGGCACGATGACGCGAAGCGCCTCAGGCCGCGTGCGATAGCAGAGCGGCGACTTCATCTTCAGGACCTCGCCGTCCGCGGCCACGTGGAGGCGGCGGCGCCCCGGCGCCTCCACCCGCAGCTCCGTCGTGCGCAAAACGCTGAAATCGCTCGCATCCTGGATGCGGCCGGCGAGGGCGCTGGCGATGAGCCGGACGCTGGAGAGCCGGCTCTCCGCGTGCGCGACGCACACCCCGAGCTCGCCCGAGCCCGGCGGCCGCTGCCGGGCGAGGTCGACGTCGCCGAGCTTGAAATCGTTGTTCGCGACGAACACGAACGGCGTGTCCAGCTGGAGCTCCTGCCCGTCCAGGAAGAGCCGGAGTCGGACGCGCTCGTGCCGCCGGATGCCCGAGACGGTCGCCAGCGCGAGGGCGACCCACTTGTTCAGCCCGCTTCGCTTCCGGAGCGCCTCGCGGTCGCGCACGATGCCGGGATAGATGCCCAGGGTCGAGTTGTTCACGAACACACGCCCGTTGACCTCGCCCACATCGACCCGGGCGCGCCGCCCCTCGACCAGCGTGCGCACGGCCCCCTCGAGGGTCAGCGGAACACCGAGGTACTTGGCGAAATGGTTCACCGTCCCGAGCGGCAGCACCCCCAGCGTCTTGTCCGTGCCGGCGACCGCCGCGGCGACCGTGTTCACCGTGCCATCGCCGCCGGCCGCCACGACGAGATCGTAGGGCTCCCGCGCCGCGTAGCGGGCGAGCTCCCCCATGTGCCGGGTCTTCTCGGCGCACAGCAGATCTGCGTCAAAGCCGGTCTCCTTCAGGAGCTCCCCGAGCCGCGCGCGCTGCTCCGCCGCGCGGTTCGATCGGGAAGAGCAATTCAACAGGACTGCCACGGATCGATGCATTACCGTCGAGCTTCCAGCAAGAGGCCAGGGCTCGCGCTCACCGCTCCTCGATGAAACGGATCGCGCAGAGCGCTCCTCCTGGTGAAGCAATCCGCGCGCCCGACCTCCGGCCCGTCGCGCCGGCGCCTCCGGCCGGCCGCGCCGCCAGCGGCGTGCCTCACCCGGCGCGGAGCGTGGCGGATCGCCACGCTCGCCTCCGCGGCCCGCGCGGCGGCGCGCCGCGGCCGACCCTGCTCAGCGCACGCCGCCCCCGACGTCCGGCTCGCTCCGCGGCCAGGTGAAGAAGAACGTGGCGCCGGCGCCCTTCTCCGACTCGACCCACGCCCGGCCTCCCTTGCTGAGCACGATCTTCTGGACGATCGAGAGCCCGATGCCCGTCCCCTCGACGTTGTCGCGCGGATTCAGGGTCTGGAAGATCTCCCAGACCTTCTGGTGGTACTGCGGGGCGATCCCCGGCCCGTTGTCCTTCACCGAGAACTCCCAGAGCTCGCCCAGCTCCCGCCCCCGCACCTCGACGCGCGGGTCGGGGCGATCGGCATACTTCAACGCATTGCCGATCAGGTTCAGAAACACCTGCTCGAGCGGAACCCGCTCCGCGAGGAGCGTCGGCATGCCCGCCGCGATCTCGATCGACGCGCCCTCGGGGACGGTGAGCAGCGCGAGCACGTCGTCGAGGAGCTTCCGGACCTCCACGCTCTCGGGCTTGTCGCGCACGCGTCCAGCGCGCGAGTAGCGCAGGATGCCCTCGATGAGCGCCTCGAGCCGGACCACGCGCGAGCGGAGCAGGACCATGTGCTGGCGCGTCTCCGGCGACGCCTTGTCCATGAGGTCGTCCTCGATCCACTGCGACAGGTTCGCGATGGCGCGGAGCGGCGCCTTCAGATCGTGGCTCGCCACGTAGGCGAAGCGATCGAGCTCCTTGTTGCTCTGCTCGAGGGCCTGGATGAGCTGCTGCGCCCGCCGGAACAGGTGCGCGTTGTCCATCGCGATGGCGGCCTGAGCCGCGAGGCCGACCACCAGCTTCTCCGCCCGCTCGGTGAAGACGCCCCGCGCCGGGTGCCCGAAGAACAGCCCGCCGATGACGCTCCCGGACCGAGAGACCACCGGCACGGCCAGGTAGCTGACCACCGGCAGATGGCCTTTCGGCATGCCGTGGTAAGGAGCGTTGTTCCCGTAGCGCCGGTCCTGCGTGACGTCATCGAGGCGCACCACGCCCTCTCCGTTGAAGGTGGGCGCGAACACATCCGTGTTGCGCGGCATCGGGAACGCGGAGAAGTGCTCTCGCGGCACGCCCGAGATGGTGTAGAGCATGTAGCTCTTCCCCTCGGCGTTCGTGACGTTGTAGAAGAATGCGCCGAACTGCGCGCCGCTCAGCCGCGTGGCCGCGTCCGTCACCGCCTGCACGAGCTTCTCCAGATCGAGCTCGGCCGCGAGCTGTTTGCCCGTGAGGTTGAGCACCTCCAGCGTCTCCCCCTCTTCCTGGAGCCGGTCCTCGGTCCGCTTGCGCTCGGTGATGTCGAGCACGACGACCCCCACGCCGATGACGCCCTCGTCCTTCGCCCGCACGGGCGCGTAATTGACCAGCCAGGAGCGCGGCAGGTCCGAGGCCCGCGTCCGCCCCGTCACCTCGCCGGTGAAGGCCGCCCCGGTCTCCAGGACGCGCCGGAGGTGGGCGACGATCGCGTCGCTCATCTCCGGGAGCAGCTCGGGGACGGTCCTGCCGAGGTGCGCCTCGAGGGGGATCCCGTTGATGTCCGCCAGCGCCTGATTGAGCCGCACCACGCGGAGCTCGCGGTCGATCACGCCGAGCCCGGCGGTCGTCGCCTGGAAGAAGGCGTCGATCAGCGCGCAGTCCGCGGACGGCTCGTGCAGCGCGTGGCGCTCGTGGTCGAGCGGCGCCGCCCTCGCTGCGCCGCGCGGCGCCGCCGCGGGCTCTGCCGTCGCGCCCTCGCCCGGAGACGAGACCGGCTCGGCGTGCTCCCCACTCCCGCTCTTCAAATGCGTGTTCTCCATGGACCTCGTGGAACCTGGGCCTGTCCTCGCCCGAGCGTAGCGCTCGTGTGCAAACGCGTGTGCAAAGACAGCACCCACGCCGTGCGCCGGGGCGCCGGCGCGGGCGGGCGCCAGCCAACGATCGCGATGAGCAACGCGCTCGCGACGTGGGGCCCGTGGCTCTTCAGGAGCTCGAACGGCGTGCCCCACGTCGCAATCCCCCGCTCCACGCTGCCTCTCCTCCTCGACGATGCGCGCCGGCTCGCCCTGCGCCGGGCTGTGTCGGCGCGCGGCCGTCGGGCGTCAACCGGCGAGCGCGGCGAGGCGACGGAGCCGCTGCGCCGCGAGCTCGGCGCCGTTGACGAGGCCCTGGAGGAGGTGGGCGACGACACTGTCCTTCGCCGCGCGGGTGGCGCGCGCCGGGCGCGCCGCGAACCACGCGAGCTCGCCGGCGGCCGCCTCGACGAGGGGTCTGCGCGCCGAGAGCCAGCGCGCGCACCACGCCGCGAGGTGCGTGTCGCCCTCCGCCGTGGCGACGTACTGGATCAGCTCGACGAGGTCGATGCCGTGGCGCATCCCGAGGAGCGTGCCGCGGTAGGACTTCTCGGCGTTCAGCAGGTGATCGGCGAGGTGATCGCGCAGCGCCGAGAAGATGTGGCCCACCGCGCTCCCGCCGGCGCTGACGGGCAGCCCGCGCTCGGCGAAGAGCGACGGGAGCTCCGACAGCACGGCCTCCGCATGAGCCGAGACCGCCCGCATGGCGTGCGCCGGCGGCACATCGCCGAGGCGCTCCGCCTCTACCAACGAGTGTGCCTTCGCCGAGTGCTCCGTCTGGAACAGCTCCCGCACGAGGTTCGCGAGGAACGCACGCCCCTTCGGGCTCTCTTCCTGCGGCCCGGACTCGTCCCTCGCCGCGCGGCCCTCGCCGTCCGGCGCCCCGTTGCCCTGAAGTTCGTGCATGGTCGTCCCCTCTCCCCTCCTCGCGCCGAGGTCAGGATCCGCTCGCGGCGCGCCGTGCTCCTGTCCCGGTCCGCCGCGAGGTCGTCTTGCGCGATGCGCTGCTCTTGCGCGCGCTCGACCCCGCGCTCTTGCGCGCGCTCGACCCGGCGCTCTTGCGCGCGCTCGACCCCGCGCTCTTGCGCGCGCTCGACCCCGCGCTCTTGCGCGCGCTCGACCCCGCGCTCTTGCGCGCGCTCGACCCCGCGCTCTTGCGCGCGCTCGACCCCGCGCTCTTGCGCGCGCTCGACCCCGCGCTCTTCGGCGCCGCCTTCTTCGCGGCCCCTCCCTGGCCGGCGCCGGCCGCGGCGTTCCGCTTGCGGGTCGCGGCCGCCTTCTTCGCCGCCGCGCTCCGCGCCGAGGCCGGCCGCGCCTTCGAGGCGGCGCCGCCCTTGCGGCCCCCCTTCTTCGCCGGCTCCTTGTTCACCGGTTTGCCCACCCCCGAGCCCGACTTCTTCCCTCCGCCGGTCATCTTATTGACGGTCGCCCAGGCCCGCCGCTCGGCCTCGCCCTCCGATAAGCCGCGCTTCTCGTACCCTTCCTCGATGTGCTCGGCCTGCCGCTTCTGTTTGTTCGTGTAGCTCGACTTGTCGCCTCTCGGCATGGTGTCCTCCTTGGCGAGCTCGCGCCGCCGCGCGGGTCCGCTTCTCCGCTGGAAGCCCGGCGCGCCCTGTCGTGAGAAGAAGACAAGACCGTGCCTGTGGCCCGGATCCATCGAACCGCGGTGTCTGCGTCGATCGAGGAGCAACCGCTGTGCCGTCCGCGAGCGCCGCGACGTCCCCTGACGCAGGTCCGGATTTCCCGTCTATTGTGGAGCTAGCGCCGCGCCGGCCGGACGGCGGCGGGGCGCGATCGTGGCAATCGGCCCCGGGTGATGAGGAACGCCTCAATCGCGCCGCGCGGGGAGCGCGGCGGGGCGAGGGCTCAGAGGGACTCGAGGTAGGCGACGAGATCGTCGAGCTGCGCGGAGGTCAGACCGGAGACGTCGCCGTGATCGCGGCCGCCGCAGGCGGGATCGAAGCGATCGCGGAGCGTCGCCGCGCAGCCGTCGTGCATGAACGGCGCGCGCCCGGAGATGCCGATGAGCGAGGGCACCTGCAAGAGCTCACCGGTCCCGACATCCTCGTTCCGGTTGTTGGTGAGCATCGGGCCACTGTGGCAGTCGGCGCAGGCCACCTTCTTGTCGTGGAAGAGCGCCGCGCCGCGCGTGACCGCGGCCTCGTCCTCGGGCGGCGACGCCGGGAAGGCGGGCAGGCTGTCGATATAGCGGGCCATCAGGTCGAGCCGCCGGGGGCCGGGCTTGGGGCCGCCCATGCGGGAGACGAACACCTCTCCCATCAGGCCGGAGAGATCCGGCATATCGCCGCTCCAGTGGAGGGGCGCCGTCTGCAGGATGCCGCCGCCCACGGTCTGCGTCCGGCGCAGGCCCACGGGGTCGAAGTTCCACGTGTGTCCGTCCTCGTGCCCCTCGGGGTGGCACGACGCGCACGCGACGGCGCTGAAGCCGTTCGGCGGGCGATGGAACATGTCGTGGCCGGTGTCTCTGGCGCTCTCGCCCGGAAGCGCGATGATGGGCCCGTCGAGCACGACCAGGGCGGCCGGCTCGCGCAGCTGCACGACGACGGCGCCGCGGGCGGTGAACGCCACGGCGACCGGCTGCCCATCCACCGGCCGCGAGGTGACCTCGGGGTTGCAGTTGGAGGACACGGAGTCGCGCGCCAGGTCGCCGGTGGCCGCGGTCACGACCACGTCGTTGCCGGCCCCGACCACGGCCACGCGCGCGCCGTCGGGCGATACCGCGATGTCGACCGGCAGCGAGACGCTCGGGATCGCCGCCGCGGGCGGCGGGGAAGCCGCCGTGTCGGGAGTATCCGCCGGGTCGATCCGGCTGATCGCGCCGTGCACGATGTTCCCATCGCAATCGCCTGCCTGGTAATAGCCGCCCGGGCTGAGGGTGACCTGCGACGCCATCGCACGCTGATGCACCATCAGCGCGCCGCCCTCGGCGCGCGGCACCATGCGCCAGGCCACGGAAGGTGCGTAATCCGAGGTGCTGAACCCGCTGGAGCGGAATGCGGGGAGCGCGCGGCGCGAGAGCACCTCGCCCTCGGGGCCCACGACGAGGGTCTCGGCGGACTTGAAGCGGCTGACGAGCAGCCGGTCGCCCTCGACCACGACGTCGCGCAGGTCGGGGGCGGGTCGGATCTTCCGGACGGCGGGGCCGCCGGCGGCGGGGAGCGTCACGAGCTCGCCGCCGGCGCAGGCGACGTAGATGGCGTCGCGCGATGCGTCGAAGGCGACCCCGCGGGGCGCGCGGCAGACCTCTCGGCGCTCGACGATCGATCGCGACGCGATGTCGACGGTCGCCACGGCGCCGGCGCGCCGGAGCGCCACGTGGACCTGGCCGTTCGCGTCTTCGACGAGGCGCCCGGGCTCGTCCCCGCGCGCGAGCGCGACCGACGCCGGCTCGCCGCCGTCGAGATCCACGATCCAGACGCGATCGCGGTCGGGGTCCGCCGCGACCGCCGTGCGTCCGTCGGCGGCGATGAGCAGCGTTCCGCCGCTGATGGCCGGCGGCGGGACCTCCGTTACCGTGATCCGCGGATCAGACCCGTCGACGCCGAAGCCGGGCGTCGGCATGGGGTCCTCTGGCCCGCAGGCCGCGAGGAGCGACGAGAAAACGCTCGTCGAGAAGAGCCCTACCAGGACAAGAGAACGAGAAAGTCGCTGACGCATGAGGTCCTCCGTTCGCCGCGCGCGCGAGCTCAGCAAGAAGGATTCCAGGGAGATGTCGAGATTTGGACGGCGGTCATCGCCGGGCGCGGCGCGCGCCGAGCGGCGTGGGAGGCCGGAGCGGGAGCCGGAGCGGGAAGGAGCGTTCTCAGGCGGGGTGAGAAGGGGGGCGCGCGCTGGGCCGCGGGGAGCGCGGGCCGACCGGCGGGGCTGCGTGCGGGATCGTCCTTCGCCGTGGGCGGAGAGGAGCGCGCCGCGGGAGGAGCCTCGGGAGTGCCCCGGCGCTCCTTCGCGTCGCCCTGGCGCCTCTATCCCGTGGCACCCGGTCTGTGAGGTAGCGGAGATACCGACCTGGTCTCACGACCGGGCAGGCGGTGGCGGTGAGGAGCGGCGGCTCTCTGGTAGAGGCGCGGGCAATCGCCCCCGGAGACGAAGCTGTGGGGCTGGTGCGCGAGAGACAGGGTGCGCGGACCGCGGGGACGGAACGCGAGCTAGACCGCCTGTTGACGCCGCTCGTCCTCCGGGAGATCGGTGCGCATCCGGAAAGGGGGGAGGAAGGCATGGGACACCGAGCGACAGCGAAGGTGAGCGCGATCATGCCATGCGGCGGGCTCGCGATAGTGCTCGCGTCGGCGTGCGAATTGCCTGCTTATACATGCGAGACAACACAGTCCGGAGGCGTGGGTGCTGGATACCCGACAGAATCCGTAGGGGCGGGAGATTACCCGAATAACGACGAAGGCGATGGCGACGGAGGCGAGGAAGCAGTAGGCAACGCATCACTTGCGATGGCGGGATGCACGCCAGTCCACGACTGTACCGACATGTACGAAAAATGCCAAGACATTGGCGGACGTTGTACGCGCAGAAACAGTCATGGCTATACCTACTGCGAGATTTGCCGCGACGAATGTCAGCAAGACAAGCCCTACACCTATGAGCTCTGCTTTCAGTGCGGATTCAAATGAGCATGACGCCCCCCGTGACACTTTTGGATGCGACGCACGTCACCTTCGACACGCCAGCCGCGGAGCGCCTGGTGCAGCTCGGGGCGACCAACATCGTACGTGCGCACGAGCATCTTATCATCGGACCTTGTCGCCCGGGCGCCGCAGAGCATGTCCGGACGCGTGAGGATTGGTCTTCTTCATGCGAAGAATGCTCGGACAGAGGCGATGATGGAGAAAAGTGGGATCAGCTCTATTCACCCGATCTACGCTGGGAGCCGCCCGTTGTCATGTGGACGACGGAGAGCCTCGACGATCGAGTGAATCTCTGGAGAACCTGCAGCTACTTGCGAAGCCTGGGAATCCGGAGCAATGACGTCCTCATCGTCGAGTTCGAGCGTGTCCACGGTACGATGAAAAGGTTTCCCGAGCCACCGAGGATCCCGCCTTTCGACTGCACCGGATCGGTAGCCCACCACCCCGACGAGGTTCTTCTGGACCGCCTCGGCAAGGCGCGCCCCTGGCCGGTGGAACGTTACGAACGTGCCGTTCGGCTCTGGGAGAGCTACGCCGATGAGAACCCCTTGTCGTTCGTCGAAAGCTGCATCTCTGGTGTCGAAGGCTTTCCAGAGCTCGCTTCGCTGTGGGCGCTCCTCTCGTGCTTCTTTCCACGGAAGACCGCCGGAGGTGCCCTGCGCCTCAGCCGGTACGACGACCTCCTCCTGACCATTCTGTCCGTAGAGGAATGGCAGACTCCGGTGAAGGTGATCTGCAACAAATCGCAGCTTGGGCTGTACTTGAGAGATCTGATGTCCTGTACCGGAGACCTGTTTTTGGGAGACCGTCTCGCACAATGGGCAAAGCACGACGTGAGCGCCGCTGTGGAGCGCGCTCCTGGCCCCAAGCCGCCCAACGCTGGCTACCCGCTGCTCTCGACGGTGTATCGCCTCACCGAGCGCGGAGAGCGACTCCGAGACGAGGGGCTCGACGAGCTCACGGATGCGCCGAGCCTGCCCATCGCCGGGACCGAGGCGTACTCGGCTTCTGCCCCTTGGGTGCTGCTCGACGATGGCCGGCTCGCTCGACGGTGAGGCGCAACGCGGGCGCCTGTGAGGCGCCAGCGCGCACGAGCAGCATGGAGAAGGGGGACGAGGAGGGCGGGATCGATCGCGGCCGCGAGGGCTGCGAGCTCCCCTGCCGGGAACAATCCGGCGCGGTCGAGATCAGCTGGCGTGCCGAGGACGGCTCTGGAACGCGCGGCGGTAGCCTTGCGGGCTGATCCCGGCCACCCGGTGGAAGTGCTGCCGGAACGCCGCGACCGAGCCGAACCCGGCGCTGGACGCGACCCGCTCGATGGAGAGGGGCGTCGTCTCCAGCAGCGCCTGCGCCCGGCGGACGCGCGCCTTGAGCAGCCACTGGAGCGGCGTCGTGCCCGTCTGCTCCTTGAAGTGGCGGCTCAGAGAGCGGACGCTCATCGCCGCTCGCCGCGCGATGTCGCCGAGGGAGAGGTCGTCATGCAGGTGCTCTTCCAGCCACTCCAGCACCCGGCTCAACGAGACATGCTCCGTCGGAGCGGGCGCCTGCTCGATGAACTGCGCTTGCCCGCCGTCGCGCTCCAGCGGCATGACGGACAGGCGCGCCGCCGTGGCGGCCACGGCTGCCCCGTAGTCGCGCCGCACGATGTGCAGGCATAGATCGAGCGCGGCGGCCGCTCCGGCCGACGTCAGCACCTTCCCCTCGTCGACATAGAGGACGCTGGGGTCCACGGACACCCGCGGAAAGCGCCTTGCGAGCTCCCCGGCGGCGAGCCAGTGCGTGGTCGCCCGCTTGCCGTCGAGCAGCCCCGTCGCGGCGAGCAGGAACGCGCCGCTGCAGATCGAAGCGACGCGCGCTCCCTCCTTGGCGGCTCGTCGGACGGCGCGGATCAGAGGCTCCGGGACCTGCCGAGCGATGTCCGCGATGCCCGGAAGGATGACGGTGTCGGCCTTGCGCAGGGCCGACAGCCCCTGCCGGACCCGCATCCGGAAGCGCCCGGCGTCGATATCGCGTTGCACGCCGCAGACCTGCACCTGGTACCCCGGGCGCCCGCTCGCGAGGCGTACGCGCTCGAACACCTCGATCGGCGTCGAGAGATCGAAGGCGACCACCCCGTCCAGCGCGACGATCACCACCCGATGCATGGCGCCATCATGGCGCGCTCCTCTTTCCCCGACAACCGCAGCGGCCGCGACGGCAGCAATCCTTGCCGGATCGCAGCTGCATCGTCTCCCCCTGGGCCCATGACCCCGCGACGGGGTGGCCCCACGACCTCGCAATGCGGCGGTGTTCTCGCGCTCACAGGACACGACGCTGGCCAGATCCTGGCGATCATTGTCGTTTTTGCCGCTCGCGCAGAGGGCGACCGTCCTCCAGACTGGCGTCCGCGTGGAGTCCCGGACGTCAGTCCCGGACGCCGCCACGTGCCACGGAGATGCTGGACCCCGAGCTGCTTACGATGCTTGAACACTGGAGCAGGGACCTCCGGCGGGAGGCGTACCGATGATCGCGTATCGATGCATTCTCGTGCTCAAGTTCCTGAGCGTCATGGGGTACGCCGGCGGCGCTGCCGGCGCTTTCCTGTGCGACGATCCAGCCGCGAGGAAGCGCGCCGTGCACCGCGTCGCGTCGCCCAGCCTGCTGGCGACGTGGCTGTCTGGATACGCGCTCCTCGTCCTGAACGGCTGGCCGCTGTTCGAGCTCTGGGTCGCGGGCGCGCTGCTCCTGTCGCTCGTCGGCAATGCCGCGCTGGTCTACTGCGTCAGCCGAGAGCGAAGGGACCTCTCTGCGTTCCTTGGGTCCGCGCTGCCCGTGGTCTGCGTCGTGGCGTTGATGGTGGTCAAGCCGACCTGGGCGCAGGTGCGGCCATGAACGAGCGCCGGACCCTCCGGATCGCGAGCATCGTCGAGGGAGCGTCTCTCCTGATATTGCTGCTCGTGGCAATGCCCCTCAAATACGCGCTCGGCTACCCCGTCGCGGTGCGCATCGCCGGGAGCGTGCACGGCGTGCTCTTCCTGGCGATGCTCTCCGCCGCCTTCCGGGCGGCGCTCGAGCGCGCGCTGTCCGGCCGGGCCGTGCTCCGCGTGGTCGCGCTGTCCGTCGTCCCGTTCGGGTTCGTCGTCGCGGACCGGATCCTGCGCGTCGGAGACCGGGCCTAGTGCCTAGTACCGCGGGGCAGCACTCTCGCCAGGGATCTGCCTCGCGATCGATAGAGAAATAAACGCCAAGGCGCAAAGGCGCAAAGGCGCAAAACTACAAACCTTTTTTGCGTCTTTGCGTCTTTGCGCCTTGGCGTTGAACTCTCTCTCCGGATCCCTGGCCGACTTCGGGCGGGCGGAACTATGGAAGGGGGACGGCGACCGCGGCGGCGAGGGCTGCTCGCCGCCGCGCCGGGGCCAGAGCCCATCGGCATCCGGCCGGAGCCCATCGGCATCGGTGGGGCGAGCCGTCGTCATCCGGCCGGAGCCCATCGGCATCGGTGGGGCGAGCCGTCGTCATCCGGCCGGAGCCCATCGGCATCGGTGGGGCGAGCCGTCGTCATCCGGCCGGAGCCCATCGGCATCGGTGGGGCGAGCCGTCGTCATCCGGCCGGAGCCCATCGGCATCCGGCCGGAGCCCATCGGCATCGGTGGGGCGACCCGTCGTCATCCGGCCGGAGCCCATCGGCATCCGGCCGGAGCCCATCGTCATCGGCGGGGCGACCCGTCGTCATCCGGCCAGAGCCCGTCGTCATCGGTGGGGCGACCCGTCGTCATCCGGCCAGGAGCGTGACGGCACTCGCTTCCCCCTGGCCCGAGCTCGGGCACGTCGCCGACGACGAGCCCGGGGGCGAGCTCGCCGCCGTCCCCCGCCCGCCGCAGGCCGCCGTCAGCGGTAGGCGCCGCCGAACCCCATCTCGTGCTCGATCTTGACCAGCTTGTTGTACAGGCCGATCACGAGCAGCGAAGGCACCCACTGGCCGATGAAGTTCGCGGCCTGCCTCTTGCCGGCCAGCATGCAGCCGGCCGAGATCAGCATCGAGCCGATCGCCAGCCCGAGATAGGCGCCGGACGGAACCCTGCCAGTCCGCTCCTCGATCTTCGTGGTGATCTTGCCCTCTTCCTTCTGCATCATGGGTTCGGTCGTCGTCATCGTGGATCTCCTTCCGCGGCGCCGGGCCGGCGCTGCGCTTGCCGCCGCGAGCCGGTGCGACGACCGGGCCAGAAACGAGGGCGCCCGGACGAGAACAAACCGCGCAGAGCTCTCCCCTCGATCCGGCGCCCGGCCCGCCGCGATTCGCGGCGATCGCCAGCCCGGCGAGGCGCACGGCCGCCGCACCAACGTGGCTGGCGGGCGCGATCGCGCCCGCGCTCACTGCCACGCCGGTGCACACGCCGGCCGGCCAAACCGCGCTTCCGGCGGCCCGGCTGCCTCCAGCGCAGGCCCGGCCGGGGCGCCCGACCCGCTCAGACCCGCGCCGTCACCGCGCGCAGGAGCTGCCGCTGCGCGGCCGCGAACACGAGGAGCACGGGCAGGCTCAGGATCACGTTGCCGGCCATCACGAGGTGCCAGCGGACCCCCGTCCCCTGCTCCCGCAGGAGGGCGATCGCGAGCGGCAACGTGCGCACCCGATCGTCCGTCGTCATGACGAGCGGCCAGAAGTAATCGTTGTAGTGAAAGACGAAGCTGAACAGGAACAGCGCCGAGAGCGTCGGCCGGAGCATCGGGCCGAGGATCAGGTAGACGATCCTGAGCTCGCCCGCCCCATCCATCCTGGCCGCCTCGATGATCTCGTCAGGCACCGAGAGCAGCGCCTGGCGCACGAGGAACGTCCCGAGCGCGCTGACCCCGAAGGGGAGGATCAACGCCGCGAACGTGTTCACGAGGCCGGCCGCGCCGAGCATCGTGAAGACCGGCACGAACGTCACCTGCGCCGGGATGAGCAGGCACGAGAGCACGAGGACGAACGCGGCGCCCCGCCCGACGAACCTGAGCTTCGCGAGGGCATAGCCGGCCGGGAGCGCCAGGGCGATCTGCAAGAGCGCGATGGCCGTCGCCATGAACACGGTGTTGGCGAAATACCGCATCACCGGCACCGCCTGGAGCACCTCGCGGTACGCGCCGAGCTGGATGGCCTGCGGCAACGGGTACGCGGGAGCGCGGGTGATCTCGGGCAGGGTCTTCAGCGAGGTGATCGTCATCCACACGTACGGCCCGAGCCACACGACGGCCACCGCGAGGAGCACGAGATCCGAGACGAGCCGGCGCGCGCGCGCGCTGAAGAGCCCCGCGCCCGCGCCGCCGCCGCGCCCCGCCGTCACGACGGCCGCCTCCCCGCGCGCGGCACGCCCGCGCGGAGCGCCCAGAGCTGCAGGACCGTCAAGAGGAGCAAGAACCCGAAGAAGACCACGATCATCGCGCTCGCCCGGCCGACCCGCAGGTTCACGAAGACGTGCTCGTAGATGGCGTAGACGAAGAGGGTCGTCGATTTGACCGGACCGCCCTGCGTCATCACGCGGATCACGTCGAACGCCTGGAAGGAGAGGATGAGGCTCGTCGTCGCCACGAACGCGGCGCTCGGGCGGAGCAGCGGCCACGTCACGTGGCGGAACCGCCGCCACGGGCCGGCGCCGTCGAGCGCCGCCGCCTCGTGCAGCGCGCGGGGGATGTCCTGCAGGCCCGCCAGGAAGATGACCATCGCATACCCCGTGATCTTCCAGACGCTCACCGCGGCCAGCGCGAGCAGCGCCGACCGGGGATCGCCGAGCCAGCTCATCGCCGGGAGGCCGAGCCCGCGGAGCGCCGCCGAGAAGATGCCCTCGGCGTCGAGGATCCACATCCAGAGGAGCGCCACCGCGACCCACGACACGACATAGGCGCTGAACACCGCGCCCCGCACGAAGGCGTAGACCGGCCCCGGCCGATCGAGCGCCACCGCCAGCGCGAGCCCGAGGGAGCCGGAGAGCGTCACCACGACGGCGCTGTAGCCGAGCGTGCGGAGGAGCGCGCCGGCGAGCTCGCCGCTCTCGGCGAGCACCTCGTAGTTCCGCAGCCCGACGTACCGCGGCGGCGTGAGCAGATCCCACGCGTAGAAGCTGTTCTTCGCCGCGAGCAGGAGCGGGACCAGGAAGAACACGCCGAGGAAGGCCGCGGTCGGCAGGAGGAGCAGGTACGGAGAGAGGGGGTGCTTGGGCTTCATCGCTCGCGCGCCGCGCGGACGGCCTCGGAGAGGGTCTCGGCGGCGTCGCGCGGGGCGAGCACCGCCTCTTCGAGCCGGGGCTGCACCGCCTCGCGCTGGACGCGGAACAGGTCCGGCGACCAGGGCCAGGGCGCGGCGTGCGCGAGCTGGTCCACGGCGACGCGATCGTTCGGGTGCGCGGCGTAGTAGCCGTCCCGCGCGAGCGCCGCGAGGCCGCGCCGCGAGACGGGCATGTAGCCCGTGCGCGTCGCCCACGCGTTCGCCTGCGCCGGCTCCATCATCCAGCGCAGGAACGCGAACGCCGCCTCCTGCGCCGCCGGCGCCGCGCCCCGCGGCATCACGAACATCGTCCCGCCGGTGGGCACCGAGGCGCGCACGTCGCGCGGCAGAGGGGCGGCGCCGACCTCGAACCTCCCCGCGCCCGTCTGGCCCGCGTTGTCCTCCAGGTACCGGAGGAACGCGGTCGAGGTCCAGATCATCGCGACCCGGCCCGAGAGGAAGTCGGTGTTGGTCACCTGCCAGGCGTTGTAGTCGCGCCCCGGCGGCGGCTTCATCGTGCGGTCCTCGTGCACGAGCGCCTGCCAGAACCGGAGCGCGCGCACGCCCGCCTCGCCGCCGAACGCCGGCGCGCCGTCCGGGCCGAGGAGCTCGCCGCCCGCCTGCCCCACGAGCGCCGCCCAGAACCACCAGTCGATCGGGCACTCGAAGCCCCAGCGCCGCGTCCCGCCCCCGTCGCGCACGACGAGCCGCGCCGCGGTCTGGCGGAGCTCGTCCCAGGTCGACGGCGGCGACAGCCCGAGCTCGCGGAACACGTCGCGGTTGTAGTAGGCGATCGGCGTCGAGCGGTTGAACGGCAGGCACACGAGCGGGCGCTCGCCCCCGCCGACGAACGTGCCCGCCTGGCCGAGCGCCTCGACGACGTCGAGGCCGCCGTCCCCGGCGCCGGGCGCGCCGAGGAACCGCTCGAGCGGCTCGAGCACGCCCGCCTCGGCCAGGTAGGGCACCACCTCGCCGACCACGTGCGTCAGCGCGGGCGCCGCGCGCGCCGCGAGCGCGGTCCGCAGCTTGGCGAGCGCCTCGAAGTAGTCGCCCTGGTACACCGCGTCGATGCGGTAGCGCCCCTGCTCGCGGTGGAACTTGTCGACGAGCGACAGGAGCACCTCGCGGTTCTTGCCGCCGTAGGCGAACCACAGCGACGCCTCGATGCGCCCGTCCGGCGCGCGCCGCGCGCAGCCGGTCGCGCCGGCCGCGGCCGCGGCGATCGACGCGGCGAGCGCCCGGATCGCGTCGCGCCGCGAGCAGGCGGCGCTCGCCCAGGACCGCGCCGCGCCGCGCGCGCGCCCGCTCACGGCGCGGCCTCCCCGCGCGCCCCGCGCATGACGCCGACCCCTCCGCGCCGGGCGCGCACCGCTCCGCGCACCGCGCCGCCCCCTCCGCTCATGACGCGCCCCCCGGCGGGGCGATCCGCGCGCCGGAGCCCGCGTCGAACCAGAGCACGGCGCCCGGGTCGAGCCGCGCGCGCACCGCCTCCCCCGGCGCGGGCGTCGCGAAGCCGTGCGCCCGCGCGCGCAGCCGCGCGCCGCCGGCCTCGAGGTACAGGAACGTCTCGGCGCCGAGCGGCTCGGCGACCACGACGCGCGCCTCGACCTCCACCTCGCCCCGCGCCCCGTCGCCCACGGCCCCGGCGTCGCCCCACGCCCCCGCGTCGCCCTGCGCCCCCGGCGCGACGCGCAGATGCTCGGGCCGCACGCCCGCGATGACCCGGTCCGGGAGCGCCACCCCCGGCGGCGCGGGCAGCGAGAGCGCCGCGCTCGCGTACCGATCGCCATCGCGCTCGAGCGGGACCAGGTTGATCGCCGGCGTGCCCAGGAAGCCGGCCACGAACGTGTTCGCCGGCGCCTCGTAGATGGCGCGCGGCGGGCCGACCTGCTGGAGCTCGCCGGCGCGCAGCACGGCGATGCGGTCGCCCATGGTCATGGCCTCGATCTGGTCGTGGGTCACGTAGACCGACGTCGTGCCGAGGCGGCGCACGAGCGCCGCGAGCTCGACCCGGAGCTCGGCGCGCAGCGCGGCGTCGAGGTTCGAGAGCGGCTCGTCGAAGAGGAACGCCGCGGGCGCGCGCACGATCGCGCGGCCCATGGCCACGCGCTGGCGCTCGCCGCCCGAGAGCTCGCCGGGGCGGCGATCGAGCAGGTGGCCGATGCCGAGCAGCGCCGCCGCCTCCTCCACGCGGCGCGCCCGCTCCGCCTTCGCGACCCCGCGCATCCGGAGCGGGAAGCCCATGATGTCGCGCGCGGTCATGTGCGGGTACAGGGCGTAGCCCTGGAAGACCATGGCGACGTCGCGGTCCTCGGGCGCGACGCGGCTGACGTCGCGCCCGCCGATCGAGACCGTGCCGCCGTCGGGGCTGTCGAGGCCCGCGATCAGCCGGAGCGCCGTGGATTTGCCGCAGCCGGAGGGCCCGACGAGGACGAGCAGCTCGCCGTCCTCGACCTCGAGGTCCAGGCCGGCGAGGGCGGGGCGCTCGGCGCCCGGGAAGCGTCGGAGGAGGCCGCGGAGCGAGAGGTTGGCCATGGCGGCAGCTCAGGTGTCGAGCAGGACGAGCCCCGGGATCGAGCCCGCGACCGCGAGCAGCTTCGGGCTCGGCGCGACCGCGACGGGCACCCGGGCCGTCCTCAGCAGGGCGGCGTCGTACGCGCTGTCGCCGAACGCCGCAAGCACGGCGAGCTCGGGGAACAGGCGCTCGAGCGCGCGGGTCTTGCCGTCGCCGTAGGTCGGGGGCGCGGCGAGCTCCGCGGCGAGCCGGCCCTCGCGGACGGCCGGGGTCATCGCCGCGATCCGCTCGGGGGCGATGCCGAGCCGACGGACCGCGCGCTCGATCACGGCGCGCGGGGAGGCGGAGACGACATAGACCGCGACGCCGCGCGACCGCGCCCAGTCGAGGATCGGCAAGAGCGCCGGCCGGATCCGCCCCGCGTGGCCCTTCTCCTCGAGCACGCGGTCGATCAGGGCGGCGAGCTCGTCCTCGCGCCACCCGGCGAAGGCCCAGGCCATCATCGCGAAGGCCCGGTCCTCCGGGTAGCGCTCGGCGGCGAACGCCGCGTAGAGCGCGCTCGCGATCTCGTGCGCGCCGCCCTCCGCGGCGACGCCGAACGCCTCGGCCTCGCGCCGCAGCGCCGCCTCGGCCTCGGGCCGCGCGCAGCGGCCGGCGAGGAACGCCTCGAACAGGTCGAAGCCGACGTCGCCCTCCCAGAGGGTGCCGTCCGCGTCGAACGCGAGGGCGGCGCCCGGACCGAAGGCGGCGTGCGCGGCCTCGATCCGCCGCAGGATGTCGCTCGTGCTCTGGCGAGGGATGGGCGCCGCGCTGCCGCCCTGGTGTGCCGCTGTCATGGTCTCCCCGAGGCCGGACGCCGGGTCCGGCCGAGGGCTACGCCTACTGCGGCGCGCGCGTCGCGTCACGCCTGTCAACGTCCTGTCACGCGGCCGGCGGCCGATGTCACGCGGCCGGCGGCCGGCCGTGGTGAGCCTTCACCGCGCCTTCTCGAAGAGGGAGCGGTGCAGCACCCCGACCGCGGCCGCGACGCTCGCGTCCTCGATGACCATCGACAGGTTGATGCTGCCCATGGCGTAGCTCAGCATCTCGACGTTGACGCCGGCCTCGGCCATCGCCTCGAGCACCTGCGCGGCGACGCCCTTCTGCTTGGGCAGGCCCTTGCCGACCACGACCAGCGTCGTCCGGTTGGGCAGCACCTCGCAGGCGCCGAACCCCTCGAGCTCGGGCAGCGCGCCGCTGAGCTTCCCGAGGTCGTCGGTGGTCATCGAGACCGACACCTCGGACGTGGTGATCACGTCGATCACGACCTCGTGCCGGGCCAGCACGGCGAGGACCTGCGCGAGGAAGCCGACCTCGCCGAACATCCGGCTCGAGCTGATCTTGAGCACGACCTGCCGCTCGCGGTACGCGATGCTGGTCACGGCCGGGGACCCGGCCTCGGTGTTGAAGTCGATGACGGTGCCGGGGTGATCCGGCCGGTTCGTGTTGAGCACCCGCACCGGGATGCCCTTCTCCATGGCGGGCAGGAGCGTGGAGGGGTGCAGGACGCGGGAGCCGAAGAACGCGAGCTCGGCGGCCTCGTCGAAGCGCATCGTGGGGATGTTCCGGGCCGTCTTCACGACGCTCGGGTCGGCGGTCATCACGCCGTCGGTGTCGCTCCAGATCTGCGCCTCCTCGGCGCCGAGGCCCGCGGCGAGCAGCGTGGCCGTGAGGTCGCTCCCGTTGCGGCCGACGGTCGTGATCTCGCCGGCCTCGTTGCGGCCGACGAAGCCGGTGACGATCGGGACGACGCCCTCGGGGACGCGCTCGGCGAACATGGCCTTCACGCGGGCGTCGAAGCCGGGCAGCGGACGCGCGCGGCCGAAGCTCGAGTCGGTGATGAAGCCGAGGTCCCAGACGTCGTAAGCGCGGGCCTCTACGCCGCTCCGCGCGAAGAAGTCCGCGATGCAGCGCACGGCCATGCGCTCCCCGAAGCTCGCGATGTAATCGAGGCTCCGCGGGCTGAGCTCCTTGACGAGGCTGATGCCGCGCAAAAGGTCCGCGATCTCCTCGTAGAAGGGCGCGAGGAGCTCGGGCGCGCAGCCGAGCGCCTCGGCGACGGCGCGCTGCTTGCTCAACGGGATGGAGGGGTCGTACTTGCCGGTGGCGGCGAGCTTGGCGGCGTTGATCAGCGCGTCGGTCATGCCCTTGTGGGCGGAGCTCACGACGACGGGGCGGCGGTCCAGACGGGCCCGGACGATGTGAAGGACCTTCTCGATCTGCGCGCGGCTCTCGACCGAGCTGCCGCCGAACTTCATGACGATCATTGCGCGTGCCTCCATGGGCCTGCCGGCCCGGTGGGCGCGGAAGGATAGTCAGGACCGGCGGTTAGGCGAGCCCCACCGCACGTCTGACGCGCCGGGCTACGCCTCGGTCGCCAGGAGGGCCCGGAAGCTCTCGCGCTTCGTCAGCAGGAGCCAGCGCAGGTTCTTCATGAGCTTGCCCTGCTCGGACAGGGCCGCGTGGCTCAGGAGGACGAGCTCGGCCACGCTGATGCCCTCCCGCACGTCCTCCGGGGAGACCTTGACCCGGCCGTCCGCCGCGGCGCGGCAGCGGGCGAAGCGAGAGATGATGACGGTGGCGAGCGACAGGTCGAGGACCGCGGCCAGGAGGTGCCGGGGCGCCGAGAAGATGTGCCGGCGCTGGAGCACGAGGCGCAGGTAGTCCTTGACGAGGGCCCCCTCGTCCCCGGCGAGGAAGCGGTCGACCGTCCTCACCCGCTGCAGCTTGAACGGCTTGGGGATGAACAGCATATCGACGGTGCCGCGGCCGAGCATCCAGGCGGCCTTGTTGCCGAAGCTGCGCAGCGCGTGGAGCTCCGTCCACGAGGCCTTTCCGACGCGGTGGGCCTCCCGGACCCGCGACGGATAACAGAGGTTGCCGAGGAGATAGGCGAACAGCACCCGGGCGTAGAACGAGGGCTTTTTGCGGGGCTCGAGCGGCGCGGGCGCCTCGGCGCCGGCGAGCGCGAGGGCGGCGTCGATGGAGACGTCCGCGGCGCGCTCGGCGCCCGGGGGGAGGGCGCGCTCGAAGGCGGTCGTCCAGTCGTAGAGCCGCGCCAGGGTCGCCGCCGGCGAGGCGTCGGTCGCGAGCTCGGCGTCCCAGTGCGCCGCCGCGCGCAGGTACTGCGGCTGGGCGAGGATGACGCCGCCCAGCGTGGCGAGCGCCTTCGACATCCGCTCGGTGTCGCCTCGCTGCTGGAGCTTGTCCTTGAGCTGCCGGTCCACGGGCTCGCCGTAGTTGTCGCGGATGGACGGGCAGAGATGGGACAGCTGCGCGACGACGACGTCCTTCTCGTCGCGCACGAACCCGAACGGGAACGCCTGGCACGACCTGGGGATGTACTCGTGGCCAAATTGCTTCTGCATGCTGCAGAGCAGGTCGTCGTCGAGGAAGACGCACTGGAGCCGGCGGTCCTTCTCCCGCATCGGCAGGACGCCGCGCGCGATGACGAGCGCCCCCTCCTCCCCGGCCCGCTCCCGCACCCACGGCTCCTCGAGGTAGCGCTTGGCCTCGTCGCTGCTGAAGCGGATGTTCCAGGGCAGCCTGCAGCAGCGAGCTGGGCAGTCGCGGCACGCGAACTTCTGATCCGGGGGAGAGGAGAGCTTCTCCGCCGGAAGCTTCGGGAGCTTCTTCGCCGCAGAGGCGTGCTTCGTCTTCGTCGCCATGGGGCGGCCGACGATACAACGCGACGGCGGTCCGCGCCCGATCCCCGGCCGCGCCTTGCGTCACCGTCCCGGCCTGCCGGGCGACGTGAGCCGTGGCGCGCAGGCGTGGCAGAACGCACCGGCCGGGAAGGCAACGGACAAAAATACAGCGCCGCCGGGGCCTCAGGGGGGCGAAGGCCGCGCCGGCGGCGCTGGCCTCCCATGAAGCACCGACCATGCCATCCGGAGGATCCCTAGAACCGGCCAAGAATTGCGGCAGTGCGTCGGGGACATCCTCGCCAGGTTTCGATTCTGAAACGCCACAATCTCAGCGTTGCACGATTGTAAGGACCATTTTCTTACCAACGTATTCTACCAAGGACGTAACAATTACAGCTATTGCTGTGTTTTTCTCCTGATGTGGCACGTACTGGCGTATTCCGTGCTACGAGCGCTGTACCCCCTACTAAGGAGAAACAAGATGCGACTTGCTCTTCCCCTGTCAGCGGTTGCAGCGATGTGCCTGTCGCTTGCCGCCTGCGGCGACGACGACCCGAGCCCGCAAGGGACCACGTCCGGCACGGGTGGCGAAGGCGGTGATGGCGGCCAGGGCGGCGACGGCGGCCAGGGCGGCGAGGGCGGCGACGGCGGCCAGGGCGAGGGCGGCCAGGGCGGCGACGGCGAGGGCGCCCCGGAGGCGAAGGCGGACGGCGAGGCCTGCACGGCCAACGAGGAGTGTCTCGGCGGGCTCTGCTTGACCGAGGAGTCGTTCGGCTGGGCGGGCGGCTACTGCTCTTCGCTCTGCGACGAGGAGCTGCTGCCCTGCGAGGAGGGCTCCGAGTGTCTTCCCCAGGGCAGCTACTCGCTCTGCCTCAAGTCCTGTGCATCGGCGGACGACTGCGGGGGCGTGGCGCAGGCCTGCGTCGACGTGGACGGGGCAGGCTGGCAGATGTGCGTCGGCGGCTGCGACGCCGACGAGCAGTGCCAGGGCTCCTGCGACGACGACTCCGGGTTCTGCGTCGCGAAGGGCGAGACCTGCGACAACGGCAAAGACGACGACGGCGACGCCCTGCAGGACTGCGAGGAGCTCGACTGCTCCGCGCAGCGGGCGTGCTCCGACCGCATCACCGCGGCGTGCACGGGGGCGACCGACGTGTCCGAGGGAGGGACGTTCTCCGGCACGACGGAGGACGGCAGCGACGCGTTCGGCGCGATCTGCTCGGACATCTTCGGCACGTACCCCGCCGGCTCGGGCCTCAAGGAGAAGGTGTTCCAGTTCGTCGCGCCGGCGAAGGGCGTGGTCCGGTTCGGCGCGTACTCGGACGATCCGGAGGGCCTGTTCGACTGGTACGTCCGGACCAGCTGCGATGATGCGGCCACGCTGCTCGGCTGCCTCCAGGCGTTCGCGCCGGGCGACCCCCCCGTGGAGCTCCCCGTCGAGGCCGGCGAGAGCTACTTCATCTACATCGAGGCGCTGAGCGAGGCGGACGCTTCGTACGAGCTCGACGTGACCTTCGTGGAGCAAATCTGCGGCGATGGAGAGATCGTCGGCACGGAGGAGTGCGACGACGGCAATACCGTGGACGACGACGCGTGCAAGAACACGTGCGTGGTGAACGCGGAGGTCCTGTGCGCGGACGCCGTGGCGCTCACGGAGCCGGAGGTGACGGGGGACTCGTCCGACGGCACGCAGGGCTTCACGGGGTCGTGCGGGGGCGCCGGTGGGGAGGTCGTGTATCGGTACACCCCTTCGGCGAGCGGCGATGTGACGATCACCGCCACGCCGGATGTCGGCACCGATATCGTCCTCTACGCGCGGACCGAATGCGCTGACCGGGACAGCGAGCTCGCGTGCGCGGACGATCCGATCGACGCCGAGTTCCCCGAGTCGATCACGGTGGCGGTGACCGCCGACACGCCGATCGACATCTTCGTCGACAGCTACGGACCTGGCGACGTCGGGCCTTTCACGCTGACGATCGCGCCGGCGGAGTGACCTGGAGCTGAGCGGCGCCGCCGCCTCGATCTCGCGGCGGCGCGCGCGGTCGGCGCGCGCCGCCGCCACAAACGCGAACCGGCCGTCCGGGAGGCTCGGCCTCCGGACAGCCGGGGAGCGCCGCCGGCGCCGAAGTCACTGGGGCGGCGGGAGCACGGCCTCCTTGCCCTTCATGCTCGGCGGGTCGACGACCTGGAGATCCATCGTCGCGACCTCGCCCGGCCTCACCCGCAGGCCGGCCCCGGTGCTCGTCGACTCGACGTTCAGGATGTAGGGGCCGGGCGGGAGCCCGGACGCGCGGTACGAGCCGTCCTCCGCCGTGACAGGGTAATACATGCCGATGGCGCCCTCGTCCCCCACGGAGGTGGCCAGCACGAGGCGAGCCCCCGGGAGCGGCTTGCCACCCACGGTGACGCGGCCGCGGATCTCCCCTGTGCCCTGGGGCGGAAAGGCGATGTCCTGCTGCGTTGTCTTCCCCTCCGCGATCTCGACGCCCGCCATCATCACCTGCTCGCCGCGCTGCATGATCACGCGGAGCGCGCCGGACGGGACCTGATCGAACTCGAAGCGGCCCTGGGCGTCGCTCACCGTGTTCACGAAGCCGATCGGCCGGTGCGCCAGCGTGATCCGGGCGCCGGCGATGGGCTTGCCGTCGGCGTCGCGCGCCACGCCGGAGAGGCTGCCGCCGGGCGACATCACGAGCTTCACCGGCGGGAGGCCGTCGCAGCTCGAGACCTCGATCTCCATCGAGCTCACGGCGTTGCTCCCGTCATAGCCGCGGACGACGACCGTGCCCTTCGGCACGTGCGGCAAGCTGAACGAGCCGTCGTCCTCGGTCTGCGCCTGGGCGGCGGCCTCCATGGCGACGGGGCTCATCTCGCCCACGGCGATCAGCGACTCGGCGTCGACGTACACGCCCGGCAGCGGAGCGCCGGACGGGTCCACCGCGCGCCCGGTCAGAATACACCCCTGGGAGAGGGTCAAATCCATCTTCTCGACGTCCCCGGCTGCCACGGCGATCATCGGAGAGAACGTGGGCGCGAACCCCGCCGCGGTCGCCCTGAGGGTGAACTGCCAGGAGGGCAGCTGATCGATGCGGAACGAGCCGTCCGGGCTGTCGAACGTGCGCGAGAACAGAGGCGGCGTCGCCGGGGTCTCCGCGGTCACGGCCGAGAGGACGTCGAGCGCGAAGCGCCGCACGGGCTCGCCCCGCTCGTCCAGCACGCGCCCCTCGATGACGCCGCTCCTCGACAGCACGAGGCTCACCGCCTCGCCGGGGTGCGCCGTGGTCGACGTGGTCCCGTACCCCTCGGCGCTCGCGTTCAGCTGATAGGTGCCGTCCGGGAGCCCTAGCTCGAACCGCCCGCGCTCGTCGCTCTTCACCGAGCCCGCCGTCGAGAGCACGTTGCCGGCGACCTCGAACGTCGACGCGACGACGGTCGCGCCCGCGATGGTGTTCCCGTCGCTCCCGTAGACAAGGCCGCTGATCGTGGGCCGCGCCTCCGGCTGCGCCGCGGGCGCGCTGCCGCGGAGGACCGCCCTGTTGCGATAGCGAGCCCGCTTGTCCGCGGCGGCGGCCGGGGCCTTCGCGCCGCCGGTCGGCTCGTCCGCCGGACGGAGGGCGAGGAAGAGGGCCACGCCGGCGAGGGCAGCCAGGAGAAGTCCGACGGCGATCCACAGGCGCCGGCGCGACGGGGGCCGTTGCGACGTACTCGGTTGCATCATTGTTCCTCCAGACAAGTTGACTTGGCTAGAGCTCTGCGCCGGACGCTCGATGGAGGCGGAGAAAGAGAAGGGGCCGCCGGCGGCTGCCGGCGTCCCCTCCTCGCTCCGCACGACGCGATCGACGAACGCCTCCCCGTCCTGCCCGGGGCCGTTACTGAGGGCTTTCTGCGGGGAGACCCTCGCCGATCGGTCGAGCGCTGGGCGTCGCTTCAGAGCCCGATGGAGACCGGTCTCAGCGACGCACCGGCATCAGCAGCCACCACTCGGCGTGAACGTGCCGGTCAGGGCGAACGACAGCGGCGAGTGGTACCGCAACACCGACTTCATCACGCCGTTGTAGCCGTCCTCGATGGCGATGAAGCTGGCCAGGACCGACTTCTGCCACTTCGTGTCGATGCCGTAGTTCGGGCCGAAGGTGTCCATGCAGATGTCCGAGTCCGTGAACTGATAGGAGATCATGTCGCAGTCGAAATTCCCGAGCGTCGTCGCCTGGCGCATGACGGAGGTGGCGCTCACGGCGGCGCCCGGGGCCGCCATGACGCCCCACTTGCACGCGTAGACGCACTCGTCTCTCCACAAATCCCCGCTCTGCTCGGCCAGGCCGCAAGCGAACTTACCGGCAGGGATCGACCGCAGCCCGTTCTTGAGCACGACATCGTAACCGCAAGCCTGATTGATGGCCATGGCGCTGCCAGAGACCGACATCACCGCAGCGAAAGCGAGCGCCCAACGAGCAATCTTCTTCATGAGAAATACCTCCGAGGAATCGAATCTGTGGTGAAGTTTGATGCAGATACCTATCCAGATCGTCACCCAAGGGATTCATGCCCCGGGGCCTGCGCCAGGGGATCCGTGGCCCGGCGGGCGCGACGCGCGTCGTCGTCGGCCCGTCATGGCCACGCTCCCGGAGGAACCCGCCCCGAGGTCATGAAGCGAACAACAGGAGACTATTCTCCCCGCGCGTTCGCGCAAGCACTTTTGACTGGCAGTCTTCCGCTCGAAAACACGACGGAGATAGAACCAGGGAGAATACCGGCACTCCTCGACTATGCTCTCATGCCCTCTGCCTCGAACGCACCCCATGGGCTCCCACATCCAGCCGAAGTATCTCGCACCTGCGCCGCGAGAGGCGCTGTGCGGCGGCGCTGCGAAGAGCGGTCCAGGCCGCGTGTGACGGCGGGCGCGCGCGGGCGCGCGAGGAAGGAACACGCGGAATGCGCGCGAACGCTCACGAGCGACTCCCGAGGATGCTTGTGGGTCCTGACCCCTCATGTGACGCCGCTGAGCACCGCGGAGCCACACGGCGGCGCGGCGCGACGGAGCGCGGCAGTCTCGCGATGATGGGATATCGAGACATCGAGTCGCCACGGCGGGCCGGGTTCGTCCCGGCCCCCCGGCGGCGCCCGGAGCGGGCGCGCCGCGTCTCGGCGGGACGTGGGCGCAGCGACCCCGGACGCGCGGGGGCGCCGCGCGTCAGCGGAGGGTGACGGCCAGCCGGTACTCGAAGAGGGCCGCGGAGCCCGACGCGCCCGACGCGGCGCGGACGCGGAGGAAGTACGTTCCCGCCGGGAGCGCGTGCGCGCCGGGGTGGCGCGGGGTGTCCCCGGTGCCGTCGAGGAGCGAGCAGCGCCCCCGGCCGCCGTCGTCGTCGTCCGCGATGAGCGCGCCCTCGGCGTCGAGCAGCGACAGCCGGCTGTCGATCTCGAGCGACTCGCACGTCTCCGCGCCGCCCTCGACGATCTCCGCGCGGATCGAGCGGCCCTCCGGGAGATCCACGGCGTAGAAATCGAAGTCGTCGCTCGTCCGCGCGCCGGCGATGAAGACGTCGGAGCCGATCGGCCCGTTCGCCTCGGCGATGGTGCCGTTCGGCTCGGCCTCGGCGCCGGCGGGCTCGAGGATCTTCGCCTGGAGGAGGTAGAGCGGGATCGCCGCGCCGCCGTCCCGCGACGCCGCCTCGATATCGTAGTCACCGGCGGGCAGCGCCAGGACGAGCGCCGAGCAGCCGCCGATGCCGCCCGCGACCTCGGCGTCGGAGAGCCCCTCGTCGGTCGCGACGGGCGCCCCCTCGGCGTCCCGCACGCGGAGCGTCGTGGCGATGTCCCCCGCGCACCCCGCGGCGGTGCCGTCGAAGACCTCGAGGCGCACGACCGAGGCGACAGGCAATCTCATGGGAAAGACATCCCTGTCGCCCGCGGCGAGGCTCGCCGCGACGAGCGCGTCGCCCGCGATCACGAGATCGCTCGCCCGCGCTTCTTCGGGGGTGTCGTTCGGCTCGATCTCCGCGGTCACCGCCTCGAGCTGGCAGGCGGCGCTGCACCCGTCCCCGCCCGCGACGTTGCCGTCGTCGCACCCCTCCGGCGCGTCGCGGAGGCCGTCGCCGCAGACCGCGACCCGCTCGCAGCGCGGATCGCAGAGCGCGCCGCCGTCGCACTCCTCCGTGCCCTCCGTCACGCCGTTGCCGCACGAGGCGTCGAGCGAGACGCGCAGCGTGTAGCGCGCCCCGGGCAGCTCGGGGAAGCCGCGGACACTGACATAGTACGTCCCCGGCGAGAGGCGGCGCGCCGCGGCGCCGCCCGGGCTCGTCGAGTCGATGAGCGAGCAGGCGCCCACGCCGCCGTCGTCGTCGGACGCGAGCACGGTCGCGCCGTCCGCCGCGAGGAGCGCGAGGGCGGTGTCGACGCCGGCGCAGCGGTCGGGGCCGCTCGAGTCGAAGGTCTCGAGCCGGAGGTCGGAGATGGTGGTGAGTTGCAAGGCGAAGAGATCGACGTCGCCCTCCGGCTCGATCGCGCCGGACACGAGCGCTCCCGGCGCCACGGCGCCGTTGGCGTCGGCCTCGGCGGGCGTCGCGTTGGGCTCGATCTCGGCCGTCGCCCCCTCGAGCCGGCACGCGGCGTCGCAGCCGTCCCCGCCGTCGGTATTGCCGTCGTCGCAGACCTCGGGAGCGTCGATGAGGCCGTCGCCGCACACGGGGACGCGCTGGCACGCAGGCCCGCACGCGGGGCCGCCGTCGCACTCCTCCAGGCCCTCGACGCGGCCGTCGCCGCAGACGGCCGTCGTCCGCGCGCGCAGCGTGTATCCGCCGACATAGCCGCTGCCGTAGTCCTCGACGCGCACGAGATACGTGCCCGGCGCGGGGATGGCGGCCTGGATGCGCGAGCACGCGCCCTCGCCGCCGTCGTCGTCCTCCGCCATCACGGCGCCCTCCGGCGAGAGGAGCTGCATCACCGTGTCGACGTCGCGGCACGAGCGCGGGCCGCTCGCGTCGAACGTCTCCAGATCGAGGTCGGCCACGCCGGGGACCTCGACGGCGAAATAGTCGATCTCGCCCGGCGGATCGATCGAGGCGGTGAACAGCGCGCCCGTCGCGGTCGCCTGCCCCGCGGTCGCCTGGTCCGGCGCGTCGTTCGGCTCGACCTCCGGGAGCGTCCCCTCGAGCTCGCACGCGGCGCTGCAGCCGTCTCCGCTCTCGGTGTCGCCGTCGTCGCACGTCTCGGCGCCGTCGACCACGCCGTCGCCGCACACCTGGATGCGCGCGCACGCCGCGGAGCACCCCTCGCCGCCGTCGCACGCCTCCGCCCCCTCGACCACGCCGTCGCCGCAGAGCGCGGTGAACACGACAAGGAGGTTGTAGCCGGGGATCGTGGCGTCGTTGGAGAACTCCTCGACAGCGACGTAATACGTGCCCGGCTGGAGCTGGGTCGCCCACGGGGCGACGCTCGCGTCGATGAGCGAGCAGGCCTCGGGGCCGCTGTCGTCGTCGCTCGCCAGCACCGTCGCGCCGTCCACGTCGAGCAGCCGAAGGAAGGTGTCGACCCCCTGGACGCACGCGCTCAGGCTCCCTGGGCTGAACGTGGCGAGCAGGATCTCCGCGACGCTCGGCACCTCGAAGGCGAAGACATCGACGTCGCCGAGCGGCGCGATCGCCCCCGAGACGAGCGCGTTCGGCCGGAGCGCGGCGCGCGCGTCGGCCTCCGCCGCGGTGTCGTTCGGCTCGACCTCGGGGCGCGGGGTGTCCAGCTCGCACGCGGCGCTGCAGCCGTCGCCGCCGACCGTGTTCCCGTCGTCGCAGAGCTCCGGGCCCTCGAGCGCGCCGTCGCCGCACACCGAGGTGTCCAGCGTGAGCGAGAGCGTGTAGTCGAAGGTCGCGGGCTCCGCAGCAGGGGAGATCTGCACGCTGACGAGGTATTCGCCGGGACTCAGCTTCTCCAGCACGAGGTGAGAGCAGTAGTTGTCTTCATCGATGTCGTCGTGGTCCGCGATCGTCTCGAGCCTGCCGTCGACGATCGTCAGGTAGGTGTCGACGCCGAGCGAGCTGCACGTCGTGCCCAGCGGGCCGTCGCGCGTCTCCGCCTCGAGGCGCCCGAGCGCGCCGTCGGGGACGGTCACCGAGAACATGTCCACATCCCCTTCGGGATCGATGAACGCGCGGATGCGGCCGTCCGGCGCGATGGCGAAGGCGTCATTGGCGGACGCGAAGCCGTCGTTCGGCTCGACCTCGCACCCGGGCTCCACCTGACAGGCGCGCGAGCAGCAATCGCCGTCCTCGTCGCCGCCGTCATCGCACGTCTCCGCGCCGCCCAGCGCGCCGTCGCCGCACCCCGCGGTGCACGCGCTCGGCGACCCGGCGCAGGCGAACCCGGGCTCGATCGCGCAGCCCGGATCGCACCCGTCGCCGGCCGTCCGATTCCCATCGTCGCACGCCTCGGCGGGCGCGCCGACGGCCCCGTCGCCGCACACCGCGCCTGGCGCGCCGCCCCCGCCGCCGCTGCCCGCCTCGCCGCTTTCGCCGGCCTCGCCGCCGCCGCCGGCCTCGCCGCCGCTGCCGGCCGCGGGCGCATCGATCTTGCTGCGGTCGACGGCGACGAGCAGCTCACACCCGATCAGGGCCGGAGCCCCCAGACCGAGAAACAACGGGAGCGCGGTCCTGCGATAAAACATCATGGAGCTCGGGCCTCGGCTGGGCGCGGTCGCGGACATCATGGCGAGCGCGACCATCACGTTAGGAGCGCCGCAGGCTCGCCGCGGCGGCGTGGCCGGCAGCAGACCCAAGCCCCACCGTTGCGTCAAGGGACAGCGCGCGCGCCGAGCCTCAGTACGTCACGACGACCGTCTTGCGCAGGTATTCGTCGCTGTCGATCTGGGAGAGCATGAAATGCGCGACGTCCTCGCGAGAGATGGTGGGACCAGCAAAGAAGTAACCGCCCATCGGCAGGTGATCGACGCTGGCGCGGTAATCCTTGGTGAGCCGTCCGTCCGTGAGCTTGGGCGGGCGCACGACGGTCCAGGCCACATCGCTCTGGCGGACGGCCTCTTCCATGCGCTGCATGTCGGAATACCGGTTGCGGAGCAGCGGCTTCACGAGGACGCGGAACCACAGCGCGCTCTGCTGATCGTCGCCGACGCCCGCCGAGGTGACCGCGATCAGGCGGCGGACGCGGTGCTCCTTCATCGCGCGGAGGACGTTGGCGACGCCCTCGGAGTAGACGCGCGTCGGGCCCAGGCCGCGCGACCCGACGGCGGAGAGGACCGCGTCGTGGCCGGACACGGCGCGCGACACCTGCTCGGCATCCATGATGTCGCCCCGGAGCGCGCGCAGCCGCTCGTGGTGCGGGACAGGGATGCTGGCCGGCGTCCGCGCGAATGCGGAGACCTCGTGGCCAGCTTCCAGGGCCTGACGGACCAACGCGGCGCCCGTGCCCCCAGTCGCCCCCAAGATCAGCAGTCTGCTCATGAACCGCCAGCCTACCCGGTCTGCCGCGGCGGGTTCAATACGCGCGATTCATCCTTACGCTCCTTACGCATGCCCCGAATCTCGCTCTGCGCTGTGGAGCGAGGCGCGCGCCGCCCTGGGCGGGACGCCGGCCTCATCCGTCGAGCGCCGCCGGGGGATCGTCCGGGCGCGCGGCGCTCCGCCCGTCAGGCGCCGAGCCGCAGCCCCACGACCACGCCGTGGTGATCCGAGCCGGAGAACGGCGCCCGCTCGCAGCGCGTGATCGTCCACCCCTCCCCCGGCTGGACGAAGACATAGTCGATGCGGCGCAGCGGGAGGCCCGCCGGCCAGGTGCCGCCGGTCTTGCCGGGGTGCGTCTGCGACCAGGCGTCGAGCCAGGAGCCCTCTCCGGCGCTCGCCTGGAGGTAACAGACCGCCTCCTCGCTCGGGAGCGCGTTGAAGTCGCCCATCAGCACGGCGCCGAGGCTCTTCGACTTCTCGCGCTCGCGCGCGGCGAAGCTCACGAGCTCGCGCACGGTGCGCGCCCGCGCGCGCTTCGACAGCGAGAGGTGCGTGACGAGCACGTCGATCACCGCGCCCGCGCGCCGGATCGCGGCGCGCAGGACGACGCGCTGGCTGTCGCGCTCGAACGGGTCGTCGCGGTCGAGCGTGAGCGCCTCCACGGAGTGATCGAGCACCTCGATGTCGTCCCGGCAGAGCAGCGCGACCCCCTCGCACTCGCCGCCCGCGGCGACCCGCCCCGGCGCGAACCAGGCCCGGTATCCGCCGACGAGCCGCGAGAGCTCGCCGGCCTGGCCGAGGTCGCCGCTCGCGCCCTGCGCGTGCACCTCCTGGAGCCCGATGATGCAGGGGCGCAGATCGCCGATGAGCCGGGCCAGCATCGCCCGGCGCCGCTCCCAGAGGGCGACTCCCCCCCAGATGTTCTGGGTCAAGATGACGAGGTCGCGATCCTGGCTCAAATGCCTCCTCCTCGGGCGTCAGTCCGGGGATGTCTTAACCAGCTTGTCGAGGAGGCTCAAGGCCCCGTGAGCGAGCCAGTCCGCGGCCTTGGCCTGGAGCGACCGCTCCGCGAGCGTGCCCCGGGTCACCGGCCGCGAGGCCGCCCTGTCCCTCGAGAACAGGTCCGCCACCTGCGCGACGAACGCCGGCTCGAACACGAAGAGATTCACCTCGTTGACGGCGCTCAGGCTGCTCGGGTTCGCGTTGAACGTGCCTATCGTGCACCAGTCGTCGTCGATGAGCGCGAATTTCGAGTGCATGACGTCCCGCTGGTACTCGAAGAGCTTGAAGCCCCGATCGAGCCACGCGGCGTGCTCGGCGCGCGCGGCGCGCTGGATGATGGGCAGATCGGTCTCGCCGGGGAGGATGATCTGGACGTCGACGCCGCGCGAGGCCGCGTCGACGAGATCCTTGAGCATCCCGGCGGGCGGGAAGAAATAGGCGTTCTCGATCCAGACGCGCTCCCTCGCCCGCCGGATCGCCGCGCGGTAGCGGCCGTAGACCCGCGCGTTGTCGTCCGGCGTGTCCGCGACGAGCTCGAGATCCGGGTACTTGCGCCCGGTCGCGTAGTCGCGCAGCCCCTCGGAGCCGCCGTCGGCCTCGCGCCAGCGCTGCTCGAAGAGGAAGGCGAAGTCTTCGACGCAGGGGCCCTCGAGGCGCATACAGACGTCGTGCCACCCCTTGCCGCCGCGCCGCGTGGGGAGCCACTCGTCTCCCCACGCGGCGCCGCCGGTGTAAGCGAGCTCGTCGATCACGATGACGCGCGAGTGATCCCGCGGCAGGAGCCCGCCGCGGCCGAGGCTGGACGCCATCGGGCGATAGGCGCGGACCTCGATGTTGCGGCGCCGGAGCTCGTCGAAGAACGGGGCGTCGGTCTCGTGCGAGCCGAGCGGATCGTAGAGGAGCCGCGCGCGCACGCCGCGCGCCGCGGCCCGCCCCATGACGTCCGCGAACGAGCTCCCGAGCAGGTCGTCGCGGTAGATGTACGTCTCGATGTCGACGCGCCGCTCGGCGCGCTCGACGTCGCGGAAGATCGAGCCCAGCACCGCCTCCATGCCCGGCAGGAGGGTGAGCGCGTGCTGCGCCGTCAGGATGGGGCCGACGGGCTTCGACGCGCCGGCGCGGTCCGAGGGCGGTTCGCCCGGCACGGGCGAGCTGCGTCCGTCGCCGACGGGGCTCAGCAACCGGCGGTCACGGGAGATCATCGGCGGAGTGTGGAGGATGCAGGGGAGAAGGCGAGCGCTACCCGACCCGCCGGCGATGCGCCGCGCGCGGGCGCCGCGGGCGGGCGCGCTCGCTCACTTGAGGGAGAGCGGGCCCTCGCCGGCCTCGGCGCCGCCCTTCATCTCGTGCGTGTTGGGATCGTACTTCGAGGTGCACTTGGCCATCACGAGGCTCGCCTCGAAGTTGCCGTCCTGCTTGAGCGTGCCCTCGACGGTCACCTGGACGCCGCCGCCCTTCACGTCGCGGAAGGTGTCGGGGATGACGCACTGGGCGTAGCGCACGGGCAGCGACGCCTGCGTGCCGTGGATCTCGAAGCGGTACTCGCAGGGGGTGTCGCGCTTGGCCAGCGTGCCGGGCACGAGCTCGCCCTCGACGCGGACCTTGCGGCCGGCGAGCTTCTCCTTGGAGGCGAGCAGCTGATCGACCGGCGTCGCGTAGACGGCCGCTTCCTTGAAGCCGACGAGGAACAGCGCGACGAGCGCGCCGACCATGACGAGCAGCGTCGCTAGCAGGCCAAGGCTGCGCGACGGGCGCTTGGTCGGCGGGCTCGCCGCGGCCGGCTTCACCACCGCGGGCGTGTCCTGCTGCTCTACGAGAGACAGCGCCTGGGCCAACTCTTCATCCAGCTTCTTGCTCATCGTGGAACCCTTCAGGCACAGGCTAGCCCGCGCTCCACGGCCGGTCGAGCGCCACCTGCACGCCCCCGTGCGCCGCCTCGAAGGCGCCCCAGGGTTCGGACAGCCCTACCGGACTTGTCCCTCGCGAGCGTACTGCACGAACCGGCGCGCCTGCTCGCGGAGCGTCGAGACGCTCGCGGTGTCGTCGGTCGTGAAGAGCACGCGGAGCCCGTCCGCCGCCTCGACGACCCTGCCGCGCGCGCCCGCCCGGGCCATGTCGAACAGGCGGCAGCGCGCCTCGCCGTCCCCCGGCGGCGGCTGCTCCTCCTGGTCGAGCGCGGCGAGGTGCGCGTCGAGCCGGCGAGCGAGCCGCTCGAGCGACGTCGCGGTGGCGCCGGGGACCGGCGTCAGCACGATCTGCACGCCGCCCGGGATGTCCTGCGCGCTGACGCTCGTCGACGCGGAGATCTCGTCGCAGAGCTCGCGCTCCTCGCGGTCGCCCGGCGCGCCCTGGCCCTGCCGCTCGCCCGGCGCGCCCTGGCCCTGCCGCTCGCCCGGCGCGCCCTGGCCCTGTCGCTCGCCCGGCGCGCCCTGGCCCATCCGGCCGCCCGGTGCGCCCTGGCCCTGCCGCTCGCCCGGCGCGCCCTGGCCCATCCGGCCCTGCTCCGCGGGGCTCCGCCCGAACTCGCTCGAGTCCGACGGCGGCGGCGCGTGCCCGTGCCCGGCGCCCGGCGGCTGCCTGTCGGCTGCGTAGGGCATCTCGGACTCGAACGTCGGCGTCCTGCCGATCGGCTGGGCCGGCCGCCGCTCGCCGCCGCACCCGGAGGAGACGAGCGCGAGGAGCGCGGCGGCGCCCAGAGTTACGTGCATGCGGTGAATCGACGCGTTCATGGAGGCCTCCTGGCTTTTCTCCGCCCTGCCGGGCTGCAGCCGCCGTGCCCGCGGGCGCGCGCCCCGCGACGATCGCGGCCCGTACAGAGCGGCACCGCGGTGCACGCTCCGGCGTGCGCGCAGCCCACGGCGCGCGGCGCGTGCGCCCTCTGGCGACGATCGCCGGCCCATCTGCGCTAGGCTCGGCCGCCGCCCCCTCCCGGCCGCGCCGCGAGCGGGGCCGAGCGCGCGAAGCATGCGACGTCCCCGATCGCCCCTCTCCCTCCTCGCTGCCCTGCTCGTGCCGTTCGCCTGCGGCGCGGGCGCTTGCTCCGGCCGCCCGATGACGGCGGCGCCCGCGCCCGCCGGCACGGCGGCGCGCGCCCCCGCCCGCGGGCCGGCCGCCGCCCCGGCGCCGCTGGCCGACGCCGCGGAGGCGGCCGACGCCGCGGCGCAACCCGGGCGCACCCCGCTCGGCGCGCCGCAGCTCGAGCCGCTCGCGTTCACCGTCGAGCCGTCGCTCGACGGCCGCTCGGTGGTGTTCCTCTCCAAGACGTCGTCGGACCGGTTCGGCTGGGTCAGACGGCTCAACGCCGCGACCGGCGAGCTCGGACCGCCGCTCCTGCTCGTCGACGAGGACCTCGCCGGCGCTCTCTCCTCGCCCAGCGGGAGCACGACGCTGCTCACCTCGCAGGACGGCGAGATCTGCGCGACGGCGTTCCTCCCCGGCGAGGACTCGGCCGCGTCCCGCGCGTGCGCGAGGGGCCGCGCGCACGCGGCGGCGGCCGTGGGCGAGCGCGTCGCGCTGCTCGAGCTCGAGATCGCCGATCCCGCGAAGCGCGACGTGGCCGCGAAGGCGCAGCGCGCGGCGCGCGAGCGCGCCGCCGCGGCGAAGCCCGCCCGCAAGGCGCCCGCCCGCAAGGCGCCCGCGGCGAGGCGGCCCGACAAGGCGTCCGGCGGACGCGGCGCCCCGGCCGACAAGAAGAAGCGCGGCGCGGATCGCGGGCGCGAAGGCCGCCCGAGGAAGGCCCCGCGCGCGGCGCCCCAGCCGAAGCGGCCGGATCCGCTGCCCGAGGTCGAGGTGCGGATCCGCTGGTTCTCGCCGGCCGAGGGGATCGCGGCCGCGTCGTCCCCCACCGGGCTGCGGTTCCGGCCGCCCCTCGACGGCATGGGGCTCATCGACGCCGCCGGGAGGCCCGGCGCGATCGACCTCCTCTATTACGCGGCGAGCGCGAAGAAGACGAGCACGTCATGGCTCGGGAGCGCGCAGATCGCCTTCGCGTCGCTCGGCGAGGACGGCAAGCTCGACGCGAGCCGGCGCGCGGTCGTGGCCGAGGGGGATCTCGACTACGGCGCGCTGCGCGGCCACCTGGATCCGCGCCTCGCGACGGCGAGCGCGGGCGCGGTGGCCGTCGACGTCACCGGCCGCAACGGGGCCTGCCAGGCGACGCGCGTCGCGCCCTCGCTCCAGCGGCTCCCGGCCGGCGCCGCTCCCAGGGCGGTCTGCGCCGTGGATCCGGCGCGCCTCGCGGACCCGACGCCGCTCGCGCCGGCCGAGATCGGCGCGCTCGAGCGCATCGCCGCGAGCGGCGCCCGCCGCGCCGCGGGGCAGCCGGCGTACGATCCGGGGCTCGCCGTGTGGGCGGGGGATCGCGCCTACTTCCAGACGGTCGCCGGCGAGCTCTTCTCGGCCTCGCGCGCCGACGGGCAGCCGCGCCGCGAGCCGGACCCGTTCCCGGCGCGGCGCGCGCGCCTCGCGTGGGGCGCGTTCGCGGCGGACGGCGAGGGCCTCGCCTTCGCCGCGGGGCAGCTCCACCGGCTCGACGCGCGCGGCCTGATCTCCGCGTCGGCCGCGCCGGCGGGCCTCGGCGCCGCGCCGCCCGGGGGCGCGCCGGGCGCGCCGATCGACGAGCCGGAGCGCCCCGCCGACCGGCGGCGCGCCGCGCGCATCGGGGCGTCCTGGTGGCTCGCGAGGACCGACGTGGTGCGGATCGCGCCCGAGCCGCTCGTGGTGCCCGCGCTGCGGGGGCGCGCCCACGAGGGCGGCGCGGCGCTCGTCGGCGGCAGCGAGCGGGGGCTCTTCCTCGAGGTGCTCGGCGACCGGCTCCAGATCACCGGGGTCGACGCCTCGGGCGCGCTCACCGCGCCGGGCGCGCAGGCCGCGCTCGCGCGCGTCGACCCCCGCGCGCCCCACGCGGCCGCGGCGGGCCCGGCGGCGCCCGCCGTGGCGATCGCGTCGCCGGTGCGCGCGGGCTTCGACGCGTGCGAGCGCCGGGGCGGCGGGGCCCTCGTCGCCGGCGTGAGCGCCGCCGATCCGCGCAAGGTCGTTGCGCTCTCGATCGACGCGCTCGGCCGGCCCGGCCCCGCGCGCGAGACGTCGCTGCCGCTCGCCGAGGGCGACCTCACGGTGCGGCTCGTCGCCCTGCCCGAGGGAGGCGCGCTGCTCAGCGACGCGGCCCGGAGCCACGTGGTCTGGCTGGACGACGACGGCGCGGAGCTCGCGTCGCAGCCGTGGCCCACGGACGACACCGGCGCGCTCTGCGTCGACGGCCAGCCGGCGCGGCGCGCGGTCCCGGCGCCCTCGCCGGGCGCCTTCGTGACCGTCCCGGAGCTCGCGGCCCCCGGCGCCTGCGTGGTGGGCGACGTCGTCTGGGCGGCCGACGGCAGCCTGCGGTGGTTCGGGAGCGCGGCGCGCGGGCTCGACGCGCAGGCCGAGGCGGGCGTCGCGCGCCCCGCGCTGCCGGCGACCGCGGTCGCGGCGGCGCGCCCGGCCGCGGTGGCGCCGGCGGAGGCGCCCGCCCCCGCGCTGCCGGCCGCGCCCGCGTGCCCCTCGGACATGGTCGCGATCGCGGGCGGGCGCTTCTGCATCGATCGCTTCGAGGGGATGCTCGTCGACGGCGCCACCGGGCAGGCGCTCTCGCCCGACTACCCGTCGACCCCGAACCTCCTCGAGATCACGCTCGCCGAGTGGTCGACCGGCCGGCGGCGGATCGGCGACGTCCACGCCCGCGCCTTCCCGCTGCCGCTGCTCCCTGGCTGGCAGCGCGGCCGGGCGACCGCCGCGCTGGCCCGCTCCAGGTTCGGGGTGCGGCCGAGCGGCTACGTGACCGGGCTCGTCGCCGAGAGCGCCTGCGCGGCCGCGGGCAAGCGGCTCTGCTCGGTCGACGAGTTCGTCACGGCGTGCCGCGGCGAGGACGACACCCTGTACCCGTACGGCGACACGTTCGAGGAGGGCGCGTGCAATGTCTTCCGGCCGGCGCACCCCGCCGCCCTGCTTCACGGCAACGCGTCGATGGGCCACCTGGATCCCCGGCTCAACCGCGTGCGCAGCGCCCGAGAGCCCCTGCTCCGCGAGACGGGCGGGAGCCCCCGGTGCCGGAGCCGCTGGGGCAGCGACGCGGTCTACGACCTCGTGGGCAACCTCGATGAGTGGGTGAACGAGCCGGGCGGCGCCTTCGCCGGCGGCTTCTACGCGCGCTCGACCCGGGCGGGCTGCGAGGCGCTGATCACGGCCCACCCGAGGAGCTACCTCGATTACTCGACCGGCGTCCGCTGCTGCCAGGACGGCCCCGCGGCGGCGGCGACAGAGACGGAGTCGCCCGAGGCGGCGCCCGCCGGCTCAGCGGTGGGGCCGAGCGGGCATCTGCCGGAGCATCCCGGTGACGGCGAAAGCGGCGGAGATCACGAGGAGCACGTTGAGCCAGCCGTCCTCGGGCAGCACGCCGAGCACGCCGAGCAGCCACATCAGCAGCGACACTAGCACCACGCTCCAGAGCACCACGTCGGTCCAGCGTTTCATACACGGCCCTTTCGAGACGGTTCGCCCGAGGACGAAGCGAATCGCGTGCCACGCCGTCGCGGTCGCGCGCTCCCGCGTGCTACGTTCGGCGGTGATGAGCGCGTCATCCTCCGCCATGGAAAACGACCTGGAAAACCCGACGGAAGAGCACCGGATGCTGCGGCAGATGGTGCGGGATTTCGCCCGTGAGGTCGTCGAGCCGCAGGCCGACGAGCACGACCGGAGCGCCAGCCTCAACGTCCCCCTGATGCAGCGGCTGGGCGAGCTCGGCCTGCTCGGCGTGACCGTGCCCTCCGAGTACGGGGGCGCGGGCATGGACGCGGTCGCCGCCGTGATCGTCCACCACGAGCTCGCGAAGAGCGATCCCGGGTTCACGCTCGCGTATCTCGCCCACGCGATGCTGTTCGTGAACAACTTCTTCCACGCCGGGAGCGACGAGCAGCGCGCGCGGTACCTGCCGAAGGTGCTCTCCGGCGAGTGGATCGGCGCGATGGGCATGACCGAGCCCACGAGCGGGACAGACGTGCTCGGCATGAAGACGTTCGCCCGGCGCGACGGGGATCGGTACATCCTGAAGGGGCGCAAGGCGCTCATCACGAACGCCCCCGAGGCCCAGATTTTCCTGGTCTATGCGACCATCGAGGGCAGGATCACGACCTTCGTGGTGGAGCGCGGGTTCCCCGGGTTCTCGACCGACGAGAAGACGCCGAAGATGGGGATGCGCGCCAGCACGATGAGCGAGCTCATCTTCGACGACTGCGTCGTGCCCGCCCGGAACGTCCTCGGGCAGGAGGGCGGCGGGATCCGCAACATGATGAGGAACCTGGAGCTCGAGCGCCTCACCCTGGCTGCCATGAGCCTCGGAATCGCGGATCGCTGTCTGGACATCATGATCCAGTACGCCGGAGAGCGGAGGAGCTTCGGCAAGCCGATCGCCGAGCACGGGCAGATCCAGCGCTACATCGCGGAGAGCTACGCCAAGACCGAGGCGGCGCGCGCCCTCATCTACTCGGTGGCGCGCAACGTCAGCCCCGACCGGAGAAACCGCCTCGGGACGGACGCGGCGAAGCTCTTCGCGGCGCCGGTGGGCAAGGAGGTGGCCGACAACGCCATGCAGGTGCTCGGCGGCTGGGGGTACTGCACCGAGTACAAGGTGGAGCGGTTCTTCCGGGACGCCAAGCTGCTCGAGATCGGCGGCGGCACGCTCGAGTCCCATCAAAAGAACATCACGCGAGAGCTGATCGGCCGCATCACCTGACACCGCACGCCGCACGTCGCGCGGCCCCGCTCGCCCGGCGCCGGCGCGCGTGCGTCGGAGACGGATCCCCCGGGCGAAGGGCGATGTCGCCGGCGGCGGTCGGGGCGTATCGTGGCGAGTCGCTGCCAGGCGGCGCGGGGGCGATGAGCTCCTGTCACGCCCTGGTCGCGAAAAGGCAGCGCTGGATTTGCGGTCCGGCCATCGAGACGCCACGCGCCTCGTCCAGCATCGCCATCCATGGATTGGGGAGCTCTGGCGACGGTCGCGCCGACGGCGCTGTCATCTACCATCTATGTGACGCTCCAGGCCTCGTTCCTCTTGAGGATCGCCCGGCACCGCCTCGAAGCGGCGCGCGGCGCGCCGCGGCCGCTCGCGGCGACACCGGTCGTCAGCATCCTCAAGCCTGTCGCGGGCGTCGATGACGAGCTCGCCAGCAACCTCGACTCCTTCGCCCGCCTCGATTACCCCTGTTACGAGCTCGTCTTCGGCGTCGCCTCGCGCGAGGACCCGGCGGTGCCGGTGATCCAGGCCTTCATCGAGGCGCACCCCGAGGTGAAGGCGCGGCTCTGCGTGACGGACCCGGGCGAGGCGTTGAACCCGAAGGTGGCGCAGCTCCTCGAGCTCACGCGCAGGGCGGAGGGCAGCGTCCTCGTCATCTCGGACGCGAACGTGCGTGTTCGCCCGGACTACCTCCGCGCGCTCCTGTCGCGCTTGATGCGGCCCGGCGTGGGGCTCGTCTCGAGCCTCGTCGCGGGCACGGGGGAGCGCACGCTCGGCGCGGTGGTCGAGAACGCGCAGCTCGGGGCGTTCATCGCGCCCGGGATCGTCGCCGCCGCGGAGCTCGCGGGGCGGTCGATCAGCGTGGGCAAGTCGATGGCGATGCGGCGTGCCGATCTCGAGCGGGTCGGCGGGTTCGAGAGCGTGGCCAGCGTGCTGGCAGAGGACGACGTGCTCGGGCAGCGCTTCAGCGCGCGCGGGTTCGTGGTCGATCTCTGCCTGGATCCGATCGAGAACCGCAACACCAGCTGCTCGCTGATGCGCACGCTGGATCGGCACACCCGCTGGGCGAAGATGCGGCGCGCGCTCGTCCCGCGCTGCTTCGCGGTGGAGCCGTTCAACGCGCCGCTGCTCATCGCCTGGCTGACATTGCTGCTCAGCCCGACGCGCCTCGCCCTGGATGTCTGGCTGTTCGCCTGGGCGCTGCAGAGCCTGGGGACGTTCCTGGCCCTGAGGGCGCTGCGGCCGGCGCGCTCCAACCTGGCGCTGGTCCTGGCGGAGCCGCTGCGGACGCTGTGCTGGTTCTTCTGCTGGCTGAACGCCTATTCCAACCGGCGGGTCGCCTGGCGGGGGAACGCCTTCTACATCGGGGCCGGGTCGGAGCTGGTGGCCGCAGAGGAGCCGGCTTCGGTGCGATCGCCGGCGCGGTGAGGCGCGGGACACACGCGTTCTTCCGTCTCCCCTCTTCCGTCTCCCCTCTTCCGTCTCCCCTCTTCCGTCTCCCCTCTTCCGTCTCCCGTCTCCCGTCTTCCGTGCGCGTCCTTCGTGCGCGTGCGCGTGCGCGTTGATTCCAGGGATCGCGCACGCGCACGCGCACGAAGAGGAGCACGGGAGACGGGAGACGGGAGACGGGAGACGGGAGACGAGCACGGGAGACGGAAGACGAGCATGGAAGACGAGAGACGAAATACGTCTGCGCGAACCCCGATCGAAAACCGCTCTAGAGGTGCACGGACAGAACGCCGACGGCGGCGCCAGCCACGATGAGCCAGAGCGAGCTCACGCGGTATCGGACGAGCAGGAGCGCTGCGACGACGGCCAGGGTGCCGGTGAGCCAGTCGACCACGGCGGCGCGGGCGAGGCGGTAGGAGACGACCGCCATCAGCGCGAGCGACGCCGCGTTCACGCCGTCCAGGAAGGCCGAGGCCACGGCGGAGCGGCGGACGCGGGGGATCAGCGGGCCGCTCAGCGCGACGAAGAAGAACGCCGGGAGGAAGATGCCCAGCGTGGCGACCAGGGCGCCCGGGCCACCGCCCAGGAAATACCCGATGAACGTCGCCGTCGTGAAGACGGGGCCGGGCGTCACCTGGCCGACCGCCACCGCGTCGAGCAGCTGCGCCTCGGTCATCCAGCCGTATCGCTCGACGAGATCCGCGCGAAGAAACGCGAGGAGCACATAGCCGCTCCCGAAGAGGACCGAACCCACCTTGAGAAAGAACAGGAACAGCGGCAGGAGCCCGAACGGCACCCCCGCGGCCGCGGCCGTCGCGGCGCCGCCGGCGAGCGGGACGACGAGGCCCGCCACGCCGGGCGACGAGCCCCGAGGGCGCCCGGCCGCGAGCCGGAACGCCACCGCGAGCGCGCCGGCGCCGGCCAGGAGCGCGAGCTCGTGGACGCCGAGCAGGCTCGCGCCCGCGCAGAGCGCCGCGAGGCCCGCCGAGAGCTTCGAGCGCAGGCCGGCGCGGCCGAGACCCCAGAGCGCCTGGACCACCACCGCGATGATCACCGGCTTCACCCCGTAGAGGAGCGCCGACATCTCCGGCACGGCGCCGAACCGGACATACCCCCACGCAAAGCCGAGCGTGATGAGCGCCGCCGGAACGATGAAGCACGCCCCGGCCACGAGCAGCCCCGCCCACCCGGCCCGGCGGTGCCCGATGTGGATCGCGAGCTCGGTCGAGCTGGGTCCCGGGATCAGGTTCGTCGCACCGTAGAGATCGAGGAAGTCCTCGCGCGTCATCCAGCCGCGCCGGCGGACCACCTCGTCCTCCATCATCGCGACGTGGGCCGCAGGGCCGCCGAACGCCGTGGCGCCCAGCCGGAAGAAGAGCCGCGCGAGCTCCCAGAGCGCCGCGCCCCGGGCCTCGCCGGGCGCCGGGCCCCCCCCGCTGATCGAGCTTTCGCCCATGACCGTGCGGCCGTGTATTACCAGAAACGGGCCCAGGAAAGGCCGCCAAAGGGCTCGAGGGAGCCGCCGCCGGGGCAGCCCCCCTCCGCGGCTCCGGGCGCCCGCCGGCGGGCGCCCGCTCGCCCTTCATTCGATGGGGAGGTCCGGGATCTCCGGCGGGACGAGGAAGAAGATCTTGCGGGTGCTCAGCGTGGTCACGCCGTCGCCGGTGACGACGATGTTCGCCGTGAAGACCTGCGGCTCCGTCGTCGGGGGCACCGAGACGTTGATCTTCGGGAGCACGTCGAAGCAGACCGTCGGCCCCGGGAACACGTTGGCGAACGTGTCCGCGACGCTGTCGCGGTTCTTGTCCACGACCCTGAGGCCGGAGGTGCAGGGCTCCGGCGCCAGGTTGTTCGCGATGATCCTGTCGATGAACGCGCTCACGGCGTCGACCGTGTCGGTCTCGTCGTCCTCCGCCGCCGCCGAGATGTCGAGCGTGACGTAGGTCGTGAGCACCTTGATCGCCTGCACGACGGCCAGGTTCAGGCCGGTGCCGCTGCTGGAGGTCTGGAACACGAGCGGGCACTTGCCGTTCGCCGCCGCCACGCCCCTGCCGTTCTCGCCGGTGCAGCACTGGCCGACCGCGCAGCTCGGCGGGCGCATGCCCTCAGGCCCCCACGCCGTCGGCGGAACCACCGAGCCCGTCGCCAGCGCGCCGGCCGTCAGATCGGCCTTCGCCTCGCTCCCGTTGGACGTCGCCACCATGCCGATGAGGCGGCCGCCCAAGCCGGTCACCGCGCTCAGCGCCTGCTGGTAGTTCGGGGACTCGATCCTCGAGTAGCCGTACCCCGGAATCGTCCCGTTGTGGCTCGGCACGTCGGTGATCATCACCACGATGGGCAGCGAGCCGGTGCGGAAGCCCACGCCGCCGATCGTGCCGACCGACTCGCCCGGCGGGATCTCGCCCGGCGGCGCGGTCGCCGGGTCGAACGCCGGCACGCTCGAGCGTCCCTCGTCCGTGCCCCGCCCGCTGGCGATCTGGAAGAGCGCCTCCCAGCCGCTCTCCGGCTCGTCGTTGCCGCCCGAGGCCGAGAGCTCGTCCACCGCTTCCTGCACCGACTCCCGCCCCTCCGGCGTGAGCACGCTCATCACCCGGTGCTCCAGGTAGAACGGCTGGTCGGCGGAGCCGCCGTACGGATCGGTCGGGAAGTCCTTGTAGTGGGTCACCCCGATACCGATGCTCGGGATCTCCTCGGCGAGCACATCGATCATGTCCTGGAGCGCGCCCTGCAGGTTCCTGATGGAGCCGCTCATCGATCCCGTGGTGTCCATCGCGAACACCACGTCGGCCTGCGAGATGTTGGTCGAGAAGTCGAGCGTATCCTGCGCCGGGCTCGGATCGTCCCGGTAGGGCACGATGAACACGAAGTCCCCGTTGGCCTGCGGGTTGTCCAGGTCGTCGTTCGGGTTCGTGCCGGCGGACACCTCGATGAGGTCGCTCACGCCGTCCTCGTCCGTGTCCTCGCTCGCGGTGCTGGACTCGAGCGGATCGAGCACGCCGTCGCAGTTGACGTCCTCGAGCTTGTCGAGCAACCCGTCGTTGTCGCTGTCCAGATCGAGGAAATCGCCCGCGCCGTCGTTGTCGCTGTCGATGGGCGGCTTCGTGATCTCGCCCTCGCCCCGCTCGGCCGCGTCGGGCCGGCAGTCGCCGTCCGAGTCGAGATCGCGGAACGCCGGGATCCTGTCGCTGTCGGCGTCGATCTCTCGCTCGAACCGATCGAGGATGCCGTCGTTGTCGGAGTCGGTGTCGCGGAAATCAGGCCATCTGTCGCCGTCGGTGTTCACCGGGTCGAGCGGGTCCGGCCCCAGCTCGTCCCTGTCGAAGAGGCCGTCGGCGTCGTCGTCGAGGTCCGCGTAATCGGCCGTGCCGTCGTCGTCGCGGTCGCCGTCGCCCTCCTCTTCGTCGGGGATCCCGTTGCCGTCGGAGTCCTCGTCGCGGAAATCCGGCACGCCGTCGCCGTCGCTGTCGGGAAGCGCGGTTTGCCCTGCGGGGATGGCGCCCTCGAGCTTGTCGGGCAGCCCGTCGCCGTCGGAGTCGGCGTCCTCGAAATCGGGCACGCCGTCGCTGTCCGTGTCGATCTCCTCGTCGCGCCCCTCGTCCGCGTCGCTGATGCCGTCCTTATCCGTGTCCTCGATCGCCGGCACATTATCGACCGGCGGCTGCGGCTGCGGGGCCTTGTCGTTCGACGCCGCGGTGCATCCGACCGGCACGGAGAGCAAAAGGCAGTAGAGCAGAGGACGAAAACTACGACGCATAGGAACTCCTGCGCGAGTGGGTGCGAAATCCTAGACGCTCCGCACAACCCGGACAACCGGCATTCCATCGCGCCATCGCGTGATCGCGCGCGCGAGCGCCCGACCCCATCGACAGCCCAGGGGACTGCGGCGCACTGGCCACCGCGATCGGCGGCACAGCAGCGGCCGCCCGTCGCCTCATGCGCCGACAACGGAACGCCGCGGGCTCCTTCGCTGTCTTCCGCCGCGGGCGCTCGATCGCTTCAGGGAAGTTTCACGCGAGGTACCGTGATGGTTACCGACTCCGCCGGCGCGCTCTCACGGTAAGGGCAATGACGACATTTCGAGTTGCAGCAGTATCCCCGCTTCAGGTGATACTCCGCTGTGAAAACCACCCGGCCGCCCTCGAGGTAATAGTCTTCGCCTTCGATGGCCTTAGGAGGTTTCGGCCCGCGCATCTGCCCTCGATCAAGCTACTCCGAAACGCGCACCGGCGCCATCCGGCCCCGGGGCGCGGCGGGGCCGCGACGCCCGCCCGCCGCCCGTGCTACGCCTGCCCCGCCCGCCGCGCGCCGGTGCTCGGGCGGGTCCGCTCGCGATGCCCGATCGATCCTGCCCGAAGCTCCTCCGCGCCCTGCTCCCGCTCCTCGCCGCGACCGGCTGCGACGGCTGCCCGAGCTCCAAGCCCTACACCCCCTACACGCTCGGCTCGGCGGCGCCCTCCGGCTCCCCGCCCCCGCTGAGCGCCGTCGCCCCCGGCGCGCCGGACGCGGGCCCCGACGCCGACGCCGACGCTCCGGACGCCGCCGCGCCCCGGTTCGCGGCCGTGCCGAGCGTCCCGGCGCCCGAAGGCGGCAAGCGGTGGCCCCTCGACGGCGGCGCCGTGGCCGCCGCGCCGACCGGGCGCACCTTCGAGACCGGCCTCCTGCTCGACATCGACGGCGACGGCGCGCGCGATCTCGTCGCGTGGGCGCGGGCGCCCGACGGCCTGCGCGGCGAGCTCCTGCTCGCGCCCGCCGCGCGGCCGCAGGCGCCGCGCACGCTCGCCGCCCTCCCCGGCGATCTCGCCGCGCAGGGGTGCACCCCGCGCGTGGGCCTCAGCCAGATCGGCCCCGCGACGCTCGCCCTCGATTTCGCGCCGCAGTGCCCCGATCAGCAGCGCGCCGCCGGCGCGGGCGCCACGCGCTGGATCGCCGTGATCCGCCTCCCCGGCCCCGCCGCGGGCGCGGGCGCGGCGCCGGAGCTCGCCCTGGAGCTCCGCCTCCGCACGCCGCCGCCCGACGAGGCGCTCTCCGCCGCCCTCGAGGTCGCCGACCGCGACGCCGACGGCCGCGACGACCTCGTCGTCTCCGTCGGCCTCGCCGGCGCGCTGCGCCCGTTCCCGGCGCCGGCGGGCGCCGCCGCCGCCGGCCTCGGCGCCCCGCTGGTCTTCCTCGATCGCCCCGCGGGCCTGTCGCGCGACGCGGCCCAGCCCGGCGAGACGCTGCGCGCGCTCGCCGCCGCCCTGCTCCGCGACGCGCGCGGCAAGGCCACCGCGCCGGCCGTGGCCGCCTCCGCCCAGCGGCTGCGCCGGCTCCACGCCGCCCTCTGCGCCGACGCCGCGGGCGGCGGCGGCGCGGTCGCCGGCCGCGACGCCACGCGCGCCGGCGAGGCCCTCGTCTGGACGGGCGCGGGCCCGGTGCGGTGCGGAGAGCCGGGGCTCGCGGCGGCGATCGATCACGCCGAGGCGGTCGCGGCGTCGACGCGCGGGGCGCCGCTCGCGGCCGTCGCGGCGCTCGACCGCGGCGGCGCCGAGGCGCGCGGCAAGGACGAGGGCAAGCTGCTCGCGAAGCTCGCCCCGCCGGCCACCGCGACCGCCGTGTACCGCACCGCCGCGGCCCCCCAGCCGACCCGGCCCGGCGCCTTCGGCCCGCTCGCGTTCGAGGCGAGCGGCGCGCTGCTCGTCCGCACCGCGCAGGGCGTCGTCCGCGTCGACCCCGCGGCGGCGCCGGCGTCGACCGAGGCGGCGACGGACATCCCCCCCTGGCCCGCCGCCGTCCACGCCGGGCCCGCGGAGCTCGTCGCCGTCGAGCGGCGCTGCGACGCGCCCACGCTGCTCGCGCTCTTCCGCAGCTCGCCCGAGGCCGTCGGCGAGATGGAGGTCCCGCTCCCGCTGCTCCGCGGCCAGGGGCCCCGCGCCCGGCCGGGCGCGGCCGCGCCCGAGCGCTGCGCCGGGACCGAGCGGCTGCCGTTCTCTCCGCTCGCTGCGTCCGAGGGCGGCTTCGACATCGCCCTCGGCGCCGCGCTCGTCTCGATCGACCTGCGCGCCGCCGCGCCGACCGCGTCCGCGCTGTCGTTCCCGCTCGCCACGCCCGCCCCGCGGGGCGCGGCGCGGTCGCCGGACGGCGCGACGCTCGCGGTCCCCGCCGCCGGCGGGCTGCTCGTGGCGACCGCGGGCGGCGCCGCGCGCCTCTGGTCGGGTGGCGACCTCGCGCAGGCGACGGCGTGCGCGCCGGCCAACGGGGGGGCGCGCGTCGCGTGCGTCGTCGGCGCGGCGGCGGTGATCTTCGAGGCGAAGTGACCCCCGCGGCCGAGGCCCGGGGGTCACCCCCGCGGCCGAGGCCAGGGGGTCAACCGGGGCTCAGCCCTTGTTGACGCGCTCCAGGTACTTGCCGTCGGTCGTGTCGATCTTGATCCACTCGCCCTCCTTCACGAAGAGCGGGACGTTGACGGTCGCGCCGGTCGACACCGTGGCGGGCTTCGTGGCGCCGCTCGCCGTGTCGCCCTTCACGCCCGGCTCGCTGCTCACGATCTGGAGCACCACGTGCGGGGGCATGCTGACGCCGATCGGCTGCCCGTTGAACAGGGTCACGTCGATCGACATCCCGTCGCTCAGCCACTGGGAATCGTCGCCGATCTTCTCGCCGGGCACCGTGAGCTGCTCGCCGGTCGCCGGGTCCATGAACACGTAGTCCGTGCCCTCGGGATAAATGTACTGGAGGCTGCGCTCTTCCACGTCCGCGGGCTCCAGCTTCTCGCCGGATTTGTACGTGCGCTCGAGCACCGCGCCGGTCGCCATGTTCCGGATCTTGACGCGGGTGAAGGCCTGCCCCTTTCCCGGCTTGACGAACTGGAAGTCGATGACCGAGTAGGGCTGGCCGTCGACCATCATCTTGAGGCCTTTTCGGATGTCGCTTGTGTCCATGGGCAGAGCTTCCTGGTAGCGTAAGGGCGGCCTGTCGGCGAGGCCGGGGATCCGCGTCAGCGTCCCCCTTGCGCGGCCCGCGAGTCCGCGTTAGCGGCCTCCCGGGCGCGGTTCGGGGGCCCGCGTCGCGGCCCCCTTAGCACGAGCGCGGCCTCCTGCACAGGGCGCGGTTTCAGGACTTGAAAATGCACGACTTCGACGACGAGCTCCGGGAGATCAAGCGTGAGATCGTGGAATCCCGTGGGCTCATCATCAAGACGAACAACCTCACGAACGCCCTCGCCGCGGACCTGAAGAGCATCTCCAAGCGCCAGATGGCGTACGAGCGGCGCGCCTTCTGGAACAGCGCGAGCGCGAACCTCCTCTTCGTGATCGTGGTCATCGGCGTCGTCAAGCTCGCCTGGGACGCGCGCGTCGACGCCGTCCAGGCCGAGACGAAGGGCGCCCGGGACCGCATCGCGAAGCACGAGGCGGATCTCAAGGAGATGCAGCAGCGGAGCGACGCGCGGGCCAAAGCCGAGAGCGACGCCGCGGCGTTCTACGAGCTCATCCGTGCCGAGCGGCGGCAGGAGGTGATCGAGGGGTTCGAGGCGCTGCGCAAGGCGCCGCTCACCCGCGCCGAGCTCGCCTTCTTCACGGACTCGGTCGACAAGGCGCGCTCGGAGCTGTCGATCAAATCGTACCAGACGGGCCTCGATCACATGCGGACGGGCCGCTGGCACGAGGCCGCGGTCGCCTTCGAGGACGCGATCCGCCAGAAGGAGACGGCGTCGCACACCCCGTCGGCCCGCCTCAACCTGGCGCGCGCCTACCGCAGGCTGAACCGCCAGCGCGACGCGATCCCGCTGCTCATGACGCTCTCCGAGGCGTCGCCCGACCGCGAGGTCATGGACGACGCGACCTTCCTCCTCGCCGAGTGCCTCCTCGACATCCAGGCCTGGAACGACGCGAAGACGACGCTGCGGTCGTTCATCCGCCGCTTCCCGGACAGCGCCTACATCAACGACGCGCGCCTCGCGCTGGCCGACGTCTCGCTCCGGCACTGACGCGCGTCGGCGAGCGGCGCGCGCGGCGACGTGCTGCGCCGCGCGGCAACGCGCGGCGCAGCGTGGGCGGCGCGCCTCAGGACGGGGGGCGCACGTCGATCTTCCGCGGCTCGTCCTTGTCCTCGAACCAGCTGGATCGGAGCGAGCGGCGGAGGCCCGACGCGAACAGGCAGTCGCGGAACGCGTTCTGCTGGAAGGTCACCGCGCTGTGCGCGAGCGGGGCCTCGATGAAGATCGCGCGGCCGTCCACGAGCTGCTTGCGCGTGAGCTCGCCCGGGCGGCGCTCGTGGAGGCAGGCGACGCCCTTCGCCTCGAGGGCGCGCTCGAGCTCGAGGTTGAGCCGCCGCGGGTCGCCCGCGACGAAGTGGCTGATGAGCTTGTGCCGGTCCCGCCCCGACCTGTCCTTCCGCTCGAGCACCCAGTCGCGGAACGCGTCGACCTCCCCGTAGAGGGCGTCGAACAGGTACACCTCGCTCACCTCGCAGCCGCCGTGGCGGAGGCACGCGGCCGCGACGCGGTAGCCGCCCGAGTGCGCCGACAGGCAGAGCCTCCCGAGCTTCGCCTTGCGCGGGACGGCGCGGTCGCCGAGCGCCCGCCGCGCCGCGGGGCCCGCGAGCACCGCCGCGAGCTCGCCGCACAGCCGCCGGAGGCCGCCCTGCTGCCCCAGCTGGCCCGGGGGCGACTCGGCGGCGTTCACCGCGCCCTGCGGCACGACGAGCACCGCGTTCTGCTTGCTCTCGTGGAGCTGCTCGCGGAGCTTGTGCGCCGCGATGGCCCGCTCCGCGGTCGTGACGTGACCGTGGAAGTGGATCACCAGGTCGAGCTCGCCGCTCTCCGGCGCGCGGTAATGGTCCGGCACGAAGACCAGCACCGTCGCGTCCCGGTACGGGGCGCCGGCGCAGGGGAACGGCGCGTGCGACAGCTCGAGCTTCAGCGTCACGCCGATGTCCGAGTCGTCGACGCGCCTGACCTTCGAGGCGCCCCCGGCGAGCGCCGGCGCCGGCCGGAAGAGCCCCGGCGCGGCGACGGCGCCGCCCGCGGCGCCGAGCGCATGGAGAAAGGTCCGACGGCTGAGCGGGGGTGCTGCGAAGCGGGACATCCTGGCGACCTCGTCCGATGCCGCCTCCGCGCGTACCGCAGGCCCCCGATCCGGGCCAACAAACCGCCGCTCAGGCCTGGTTGCTGACCGCGGCGGAGCTGACTTGCGCGAGCAGGTCCTGGATGCGCCGGACGAGCTGCGCCGGCTCCTGCACCACGCCCTCGACGAGGAGGGCCTGGTCGAGGAGGAGCTCGGACCACTGCTTCACCCGCTCCGAGCCGGGCTCGCGCCCCGCGAGGATGTTGAGGTTCTTCACCACCGGGTGGCTCGGGTTGAGCTCCAGGATCCGCTTGGACTCCTCGGTGCTCTGGTCGATGAGCTTCATGATCCGCTCGAGGTTCGCCCCTGGGTCGCCCTCGGCCGCGACGAGGCAGCTCGCGCTGTCGGTGAGGCGGCGCGAGACGCGCACGTCCTTCACCCGGTCGCCGAGCGCCGCCTTGACCGCCGCCACGGCGGCGTCCACGGCCTCCTCGGGCTGGTCCTTCTTCTCCGGCTCGCTGCCGAGGTCGACGTCGCCGTGCGTCACGCTCTTGAGGCGGCGCTTGTCGAACTCGTTCAGCGCCTTCACCAGCCACTCGTCGACCGGATCCACGAGGAACAGCACGTCGTAGCCGCGCTTGCGGAACGCCTCGAGGTGCGGGCTCTGCTCCACCGCGCGGCGGCCGAGGCCGGTCACGTAATAGATCTCCTTCTGCTGCTCCGGCATCTTCTCCACGTAGTCGCGGAGCGAGATGAGCTTGCCCGCCTCCGTGTTCATCGACTCGAAGCGGCAGAGCTCGGCGATCGCGTCCTTGTTCTTCCAGTCGTTCGTGACCCCTTCCTTGACGACCCGGCCGAACTCCCTCCAGAAGGTCGCGTAGCGCTCGGGATCCGACTCGGAGAGGTCCTTCAGCGACTTGAGCACCTGCTTGACGATCTGCTGCTCGATCTGCGAGAGCGTGCGGTTCTCCTGGAGCATCTCGCGCGAGACGTTCAGCGACAGATCCTCGGAGTCGACGACGCCGCGCAGGAAGCGCAGGTACATCGGCGTGAGCTTGTCGCACTCCTCGACGATGAGGACCCGCTTCGCGTAGAGGCGCACCGCCCTGCGGTCCTTGTGGAACATGTCCGGCGGCGCCTTCTCGGGCACGTAGAGCAGGGCGTGGAACTGCACCGGCGCGTCGATCGACAGGTGCACCGTGAGCAGCGGCTTCTCCCCCTCGTAGCCGCCGGTCACGTGCCGGAAGAACTCCGCGTGCTGCTCCTCGGTGATCTGCGACTTCGGCAGCGTCCAGAGCGCGGCCGAGCGGTTCGCGACCTCGTCGTTCACCTTGATGGGGAAATGGACGAAATCGGAGTACTTGCGGATGATCTCCTTGATCCGCCACGCCTTCGTGTACTCGCGCGCGTCGTCCTTGAGGTGGAGGACGATCTTCGTGCCGGGGTGCTCGCGGTCGCCCGGCGCCACGGTGAAGGAGCCGGCGCCGGACGAGCGCCACAGGACGGGCTCGGCGCCGGGCAGCATCGAGCGGGTCTGCACGTCGACGCGCGAGGCGACCATGAACGCGGCGTAGAAGCCGACGCCGAACTGGCCGATGAGCTGGAGCTTGCCGCCGTCCTTCTGCTTCATCGCGGCCTCGGCGTTGGCCCTCAGGAACTCCAGCGACCCCGAGCGGGCGATGGTGCCGAGGTTCTGCACCACCTCGTCGCGGGTCATCCCGACGCCGTTGTCCTCGATGGTGAGGGTCCGGGCCGCGTCGTCGAGCGTGATGAGGATCGCGGGCTCGCCGACCTGCTCGGCGGCCCCTTCGCGCGTGAGGGCCAGGAAGCGGGCCTTGTCGAGGGCGTCCGACGCGTTCGAGATGAGCTCGCGCAGGAAGACCTCCTGGTTCGCGTAGAGCGAGTTGATGACCAGCGCGAGGACCTGCTGCACCTCGGCCTGGAAGGGGAGCTCGACCGCGCCGGCGGCCTTGGCCTCCTCGGACGCGGTCGACGCGGGCGGCTGGCCCGGCGCCGCGCCTGAAGGCTCGGCAGAGGGCGCGGCGCCGCTGGTTTCGGGGTTCTGGCTTTCCGTGTTCATCTCGGCGACCAAATGGATCCGATTTTCGAAAGGGCAATCCCCCGCCGCGCAGCAGAGCGACGCGCGGGCCGCGCCGCGGGGCGATCGCCGCGCTCGACGCGCCGCCCTCCCGCGGCGATGCGCGGCGCCAGGGTGGCTCACCCGCGGCGACGCGCGCTGCCAGGGTGGGGGCTCACGCGTTCACGGGTGCGTTCACGGGTCGACACCTGACCCGAGGTCGGACGCCGCGGGCCGGGTCCTCACGTTCAGGTCGCCGGGCCCGCGATCCCTGCATCCTCGCTCGGTTTTTCCGGAGGGTAAGGGTTTCGTCAGGAGGGCGGCGGCGCTAGATTCACCCGGGTTGCACCCTCGCCGTCGGGGAGATCCGTTGTGGTAGCACTTCTCCGTGCAGTAGTCCGTGTTCTCCCGGTAATCGGGGTGCTGGCGCTCGCGGGGTGCGGCGATCGGGGCAAGGCGGCGGGCAACGAGGACATGAAGCGTCCGCCCGCTCTGCTCCAGTTCGAGGGCTACGTCTACGTCCCGACCGACACGAGCGATTTCAAGATCCTCGAGCGCGTGCGGGCGCAGACGCGCTCGGTGTTCACCGGGCTGCGGCGGTCCCGGGTGATGGTGAGCCGGCGCGAGGTCCAGGGCGCGACCACGGACAGCTTCCTCAAGGAGGCCGTGACCGTCGTCGACGCCGCGGGGCAGCGCAACCTCGCGCTCCGCGTGCGCTACCGCTTCGTCGCCCGGCCGGAGGTCGCGAACGGCATCGACGATCGCAAGGAGCTCGCGCTCGCGGTCCTGCACCGGGAGGACGACGCCGTCGCGGAGCGCGTGCTCCGGGAGTGCACGGCCAACCCGGACGCGAGGAAGGGGGGCGCCAGCGCCGTCGGGCTCGACTTCGATCCGTCCCTCCCGGGCTGCAAGGCGGCGATCGACGCGGAGCAGGCGGCGATCGACGCCGCGCGCGCGAAGGTGCCCGAGCTCGCCGGGGTGCCCGCGTCGGTCAAGGACACCGTGGTCCCGGCCGAGGAGGTGCGGCGCGTGTACCTCCCGACCCGGGTGACGGTCGAGCTCCGCGCCCGCAGGCCCGGCGAGGTCGCGCCGCGCTACGCCCCGGTGGACCGCCCGGAGGATCCGGAGCAGGACGCGCGGGTCGCGACGGCGGAGCCTCGCGGCGGCGAGGGCTCGGAGGCGCTCGAGCCGGCGGCGGTGATCGTCGATCCGGATCTCGCGACGCGGCGGACGCCCGAGGAGCAGGCGCTGGCGGCCGAGGGCGCCCTGCTGCCGACGCTGCCCGGGGCGGTCGGCACGAGCGTCGAGATGGGCGGGAGGCGGCTGCCCGAGGTCGTCGCTCCCGCGACGGCGCAGGCGCAGCAGCGCAAGGTGGAGCCCACGAACGAGCGCTTCGAGATCCCGCTCGAGACGCTGGCCGATCCGAAGTTCATTGTCGTGTGGCTGAGCCTCCTGATGGCGTATCCGATCCTCCGGGGCGATCCGCGGAAGCGGCGCTGACGCGGCGCCGCCGGGCGTGGAAGCGGCGCTGCCGGGCGTGAAAGCGGCGCTGCCGCGCGTGGAAGCGGCGCTGCCGCGCGTGGAAGCGGCGCTGCCGGCCCGCGGTGAACGTGCCGGCGTCTTGCGATGCGCTCGCGCATCGACGAGCCTGCCGGGCCATGTTGCGGCCGTTGCGGCCGCGTTCCCTGAGAAGGAGGGGTGCATGGCGTCGAAATTGGTGACCGACAGGGACAAGTCCAGCCGCGCCGTGGCCGCGTCGGCCGAGACGCACGCCGACGAGATCGCGAAGGGGATGGCGGCGGAGCTCGCGCCCTGCCTGAGGTCCGGCGAGAAGATGCCCGACATGGCGTTGCTCGTGCGCCTCGTCGCGCGCCGGCTCGCCGCGGACACGGCCGCGCTCGTGGCGGCCGACGACGCGCACGAGCGCGAGCTCGCCGACGACGCCGCGCCCCGCGAGGCGCGCGACGAGGCGGCCGCCCGGCTGCGCTCGGTGCTCGTCGACGGGCGCGCCGCCGTCGACGCGGCGTTCGGGCCGGCGGGCCTGCGCAAGCTGCGGCTGGACGGGGCCGTTCCCGAGGACCCCTCCGTGCTCGTCACGACCGGCGAGCGGGTCGTGGGCGCCCTGCGGGACGCGGAGATCAAGCTTCCGAAGCCGAGGCGCGCGTCGATGAAGCTCGATCGCGCCGCGCTCGCCGACGAGATCGCGGCCGAGCTGCCGGCGCTGAAGAAGGCGCTCGCGAAGGTCGCGACCGAGGAGCGCGAGAAGGAGGCGACGCTGCGCGCGAAGCAGAATGCCATGCGCAAGAGCGACAAGAGCTTCGGCCAGGGCGCCGCGCTGCTCGCCGCGAGCTTCACGTTCGCCGGCCTCGAGGATCTCGCCGCCAGGGTGCGCCCGTCAGGCCGCAGGCCCGGCCGGACCGCGGCCGAGGAGGACGAAGCGCTGCCCCTTGAGGAGCCCGCCTCGCCCGAATCTCCGCTGCCGCTCGAAGGCGGCTGACCGCCGGCCGCGCCTGAGAGCGGCCCTCACGCCCGAAATCGCGCTGCCACGGCCGGGAAACGCGATGATCCCGCGGCGAGCCGCGGTCCGAGCCGTTCCCCTCGGCCGTCGCCGCGGGCGAAGCCCTTCCGAAGCGCTCGGCAGCTCCGGCGCGGCCGGACCTCGCCTTTCCGGCGGCTCCGGCGCCGTCTCGCCCTGGGCTCGTCGCCCGCGGAGCGGCTCCGGCGGCGTCTCGCCCTGCGCTCGTCGCCCGCGGAGCGGCTCCGGCGGCGTCTCGCCCTGCGCTCGTCGCCTGCGGAGCGGCTGCTGCGTCGAGCGCCACACCCGGTACGTCCCCTGCGCTCCAATGGTCGGTGGCCCTGGCGTCATCGAGGTCTCCCGTCGGACCCACCAGGACTGCTCCCGCGAGGCGACGGCCTTCCCGTCCAGCGATGGCCCGCGTGTCGAGCGGACGGAATGGCGCTCGGGTCGGGCGCCTCGGCCGAGCAATGTCCTACCGCCTTGGTGTGGGCGCTTGCTTCTGCCGGCGCGAGCAGGCGAGCGTGCGCGGCGAGAAAGATCGCGGGGTGGAGGCAATGAGGATGAAAAGGAACACGAGGCGGAAGGCGATCCTCGTGGCGGCCGTAGCTGCCCTGGCGCTCGGCGCGACGGCGTGCGGGTGCTTGTGGGAGCGCGAGGAACACGCGCCCGGCCGGTTCTGCGCGCAATCGAACACCAGCGTCGTCGAGCACTGCGTGGACGCGCGCGAGGGCCCGGGCAGGGCGTGGCGCGAGGCCGAGGAGGACGGGGAGCTGCCGATCCAGATGTGGGCGGTCGAGCCGAGCGGCGCGATGCTCGACGATCTCGCCGCGAACGCGGCGGCGCTCCGGGCCTGGTTCGATCAGATCGATCGGGCGGTGGCCTATGTGCGCGACGAGGAGAAGAACGCCGAGTCGCTCCGGGCGACCCTGCACGGCAGGCTCCTCGGGCTGCTCTTGAAGTCCAGGCAGCGCCAGGAGGCGATCTTGGAGGAGGAGCCGGTCCGCGCGGCCGACAACTTCCGGCAGGCGATGACCGACAAGGCGAGCGCCAAGGAGGAGCCGCTCGTGGCCGCGCTCGCGGCCGACAAGCAGGCGATGGCGGTCGCGCAGGCGAGCTTCGAGCAGGCCCGGAGCGACGCCGCGCCGCTGCAATCCCGGTACGCGGGCGTCGCGGCGCGGTTCGCCGCGTACCGCGCGACCGAGGCGGCGGAGACGGCGGCGTACGCGGCGCTCTCGGAGCAGGCGTCGCGGTCGGGCATCGACGGACTCGACGGCGCGGCGGAGGCGGTGCTCGCGGCGGCGCGCGAGGCGAGCCGGGCGCCCAACGAGCTCGCCGCGGAGATCATGACGCTGTCGGCGGAGCTCCAGGCGCTCGCGGTCTGGTTCGAGGAGGCGATCGCGCCGCACAAGGAGGTACTCGCGACCCGTGGCGCGGTCGTGCCGGACATGGCCTCGGGGGCGCTGCGCTCGCTGAGCGCCATGCTGGGCTACGCGCAGCGGCGCGTCGCCCGGAGCGACGCGACGGCGACGGCGCTGCTCGGCGGCATCGCGCTGCGCCGGCAGGCGCTCGGTGTGCTGGAGGGGGACGAAGGGGCGCGCGAGGCGATCGCGCGGTCGCGGATCGAGAGGGCGTCCGAGGTGTTCGGTGAGGGGGCGCGCGCGCGGGTGGCGGCGCTGTCGGCGGCGCCGCCGGTCAGCGAGAAGCTCGGGCTGCCGCTGCTCGCCGAGCGGTGCGGGGTGCTCGTGGCGCTCGTGCAGATGCGGCCGCTCTGCGAGGCGGCAGGGGCGTCGTGGCGCGAGGCCGGGTGCGCGGCGCTCCGCGGGCAGCTCGACGCTGCGGAGGCGGAGCTCAGGACCGGCCTGCCGCGGAAGATCGCAGCGGGCCTCGCGGCGCTGCGGGAGAAGGGGATGGCCGCGGCAGCGCTCGACGCGGTGCAGGCGAGGCTCGACGCGGGCGACGTGAAGGGCGCGGCGATCGCGTATGACGCCGCGGTGCGCGGCGCGGAGGGGACATGAGAGGCTCGAAGGACGTCGCGCGGCGCGGCTTCTGCGCCGCGGTGTTCCAGAAGCTCATCGCGCTCACGACGGTGCTGGCGATGCTGGCGCCGTCGCTGGCGTGGGCCGGCACGCGCACGCCGTACACCGTGCTGTGGAGCAGCCACCATGACGTCGAGTCGTGCGGGATCCCCGTGCTGACGACGGAGGGCAACGCCATGTTCGAGGTGAACCAGACGCCGCTGCCCACCTACGGGGTTCCGGGCGCGCTGCAGACCTACGACGACGGCTCGCGGAGCAACACGCTCGAGGCGGAGTTCGACTCGGTGCTGCTGCGCACGGGCAGAAACGAGTTTCACTTCGTGGTCCACACCGTGAACGGCAACGACTGGTGTACCCAGTCGCACGAGGTGGTGCACCTCGTGTCGGAGCCGCTCGGGCTCCACAAACCGCTCTTCAATCTCCGCCGCGATGGGACTGGCTTCGAAGGCAGCACTGAGGTCGACCTGAGCCTTTCGGAGATCAACCCGGACCTCGCGCGCGACATCGCGGAGCTGGAGGTCAGGGTCGCCCGGCTGATGGCGGAGCTCCTCCGCAACGCAGCGAGGGTCGCGGACCTCCGGGCGCGGATGGACCTCTTGCGGCAGCTCGACACGGAGCTGCACGACCTGGTGAGCCGGCCGCTGGACGAGATCTCGCGGACCGACCTCGACGCGATCCTCGACCGGTACAGGGACGTTGTCGACGCGGAGACGCGGGCGGCGATGGAGCAGCTCGTCGACGACCTGAAGAAGAGCGTCAGCGATCTGGAGAGCGAGCTCGCACGGCTGCTCGACGAGTTCGGCGCGCAGGCCGATGAGGTGGCGGACCTGGCGACGCAGGACGCGCGCGCCGAGGGGTGGAATCCGGACGACCCGTGGAACTACGCGCTCGGGGAGAGCGAGGTGCCGTGGGTGGAGGTGCCGGACATCGCGGAGGTGGACGAGGCGTTCGAGGAGGGGAGGGACCCGTACGCGGCGTACGCGGACGCAGTGATCGCGGCGCTGGAGGCGGACGTGAGCGGCGGGGTCGTGGTCGCGCGGGCGGACTTCGTGGCGAACGTGCGGGCGTGGCGAGACAACAGCGCGGCGCTGGAGATCGCGCTGCGCGACCGGATGGGGGTGTCGCTGGCGGAGACGAACGCGTTCCTGAAGGCGCAGAACCGGATCACGGCGTACGTGCGGCGGTTCATGGATGCGTCGGACTGGTTCGTGGACTCGCCGGTGCCGGCGGACCTGCGGGCGCAGGTGGACACGGTGCTGAAGCCGCGGTTCGACGCGCTCGCGGACCAGTTGAAAGACAGCCTCAACCTGTGGACCGGGGAGGCGCTCGATCTGGAGCAGACGCAGCTCTATCAGACGATCAGCGCGTTCGCGGGGGCGATGTCGACGGTCGGGGAAGGCGCCGAGGCGTACGCGGGGGTGATGCAGACGCTGGTGCACGCGACGACGCGCATCGGGGTGGGGTTCGTGCCGGTGGTGGGGCCGGCGCTCGACCTGTGCGAGGCGGTGACGGGCAAGGCGTTCTGCTTGCCGTCGGGGCAGGAGCTCAGTGACGAGGAGCGGATCTTCTCGGGGGTGGGGTTCGGGCTCGGGGCGGTCGGACCGATGTGGCGCGCGGTCGGCCGCGCCGGCGGGATGACGCCGGAAGCGATCCGGGTCGCCGAGGAGATCGCGCAGATGGGCGAGGAGCTTGCGACAGCTCTGCGCGCATCGCGGCGTACATCGTACAAGACGCTGCGCGGGGCGGTCACCACCAAGCTGATCGACCCCTTCGAGAGGAAGGCGGCCAAGCTCCTTCTGGACGATGGGCGGGCGCTGATCGGCGTTGGCGATGACGGAGTGCGCACGGTGCTGGGTATCCCGAGGAACGCTCCTGCCTACAGCGATGCCGCGAAGGCGCCCGATTTCGTGACGGTAACCAGATGGAATAAGCTCGCAGTGAGCGAGGCAAAAAGTGGGACGCACGTCCAGGAAGCGATCAAGCAGTTGACGAACGGCCTGAAGGCGCTGAAAGAGAAGGGACTCGCCGGCGACGTCGCAAGAGTCGAGATAATCATCAAGAAGGGCGTGGCCTTCGACGATCACAACAAGATCATCAAGAACGGATATTTATTCGACAAGGCCACAGGCCAGACCGTTCAGATTTCCGGAGAGGGCTTCAAGCATTTTGTCAGGATCATCGAGATATGAGCGAGCCAAGCGGTCAGCGGGTTTTGAGGGAATCAACCCCTTCATTCTTCGCGTGGTGTGACGAGTCGGACAGAATCGACGCATTTGCAGCGGCGCTGTCGGCTCTCATTCACCCGCGGCGGAGCTGCGGTAGCCTGTCGATATTCTCGACATGGCGCGATGAGATTCCTGTCGATGAAGTCGCTGCGACGCTGCATGCCCAGTTCGGCACGGAAGCGTACGCTTGGGCGTCTTTCGGCGTGACGCTACGCTCCGGACGTGCGCTGGGCTTCAGCAGCCACTGCTGCGGCGACGGGCAGCTCCGCCGCGGCGCCTCAGGTCCTCTCGGCATGTCGCCATTCGACAAGGAGGAACTGCTCCCGCTTCACCTGCCCGTCGGATTGCTCGCCAGCGCGAGATCGATCGAGGTTGAGGCGGCCATGGCGTCACTCGTTGTCCAGGAGGACGTGGAGGATCTCCTGCTCCGCCTATGTGCGCCGGGCGCGAGCAGACGCGTAACGACCGGAGGATGTACGAAGCTCGGGCACTGGGGCGCCCCGATCGAAATCGGCGCGACCTACCACGCGACGGCCACGGACGTCGTGCGTGATCTTGCTCTCTCGTGGGTGCACCTGCACGACGACGACAAGGTGGAACGCGCCGCAGGGTTGTCGATGGACGCGCTGCATGCGCGCGTCGACGCTGCTCCGCACGGGGCGCGCATCGCGATCAAAGGCGGCGCTGAGGTATCGCGGGAAGCGGTTCTGCAGGCCATTGATACTGCACCGGCAGTGCTTCTCGACGCGCTTGAGGCGTCGGCGCTCCCGGACGACGATTGGCGCGCCGTGGAGCCCTACGCCCGCGAGATCATGAAGATGATCGCAGAGGGCGCGCCCGTGCACGACGTGGACCTCACCACGCGCAAACACGTCCGGTTTCTCGAGCAACACGCCCCCTACCACGTCCGTCGTCTCCCGAGCGGCGGTGTAATGCTGGCGACCCACCCGTACCGCACGCTGTGGCCGCTCTGGGCCGACGCCCTCTTCTTGCTGGGCATCACGTCGTGACGCGGGGCGCCCGCCCACTCTCCCTTGCAGGTTCCGCACCTGGAAATGCTGGGCAACGCCCCCCTCCCTGAGCGCGCGGAGCGCGCGATTTGGGAGGGGCGGACCGCGCGCAGGCGCGGAGCGCCGAGCACGGGCCGGGGGTGGGCATCCGCTCTCGCAGAACGGCCGGGAGGTGGAGCCCGCAAACGAGCGCTTCGCGATCCCGTTCGAGACGCTGGCCGATCCGAAGTTCCTGTCGTGTGGCTGAGCCTCTTGATGGCGTATCCCATCCCCCGCGGCGATCCGCGGAAGCAGCGCCGCCGGACGACGCCGCTCACGCCCCGCGCGCGCCTGCGCTCCAGCGCTTGCGGGCGCGCGCGAGGCTGCCCGGCTCGGCGAAGCCGACGAGCAGCGCCGCCTCCTTGGCGCTCGCCCGCGGTCGATCAGGTCGACGGCGCGCGCGCGGCGCTCGCGGTCGACGAGATCGTGAAAGCTCGTGCCCTCGCGCTGCAGCCTTCGCTGCAGCGTGCGGGCGCTCATGTGGAGCCGCCGCGCCACGCTCTCGAGCCGCGGGGCGGCGACGTCGAGCTCGGCGCGCAGCATCGAGGCGATGCGGTCGGCGAGCGACGCGGAGGCGGGGAGCGCGGCGACGGCCGTGAGGGCGATCCGCTCGAGCGCGCGCACCAGGAGCTCCGGCGGCGCCGCGACCGGGCGCCCGGCCACCTCCGCCGGCAGGGCGAGCGCGCTCTCGGCGCAGCCGTACGCCGGCGCGACGCCGAGCGCCGCGCACAGCGCGTCATCGGGGCCGAGCCGGCCGTGCCGGAGCCGCGCGGCGTGGCCCTCCGCGGGCCTGCCGGTGAGCAGCCGCACCGCGTCGACGATCTCCACGAGCGCGCACTCGGCCAGCACCGCGCGCGCCAGGGCGCTCCGCCCGGGATGCTCGAAGCGAACGGCGAGCCCGCCGCGGAGCGCGCTCAGGGCGAAGCGCTCGCCGTCGCCCCACACGCGCTGGTAGGCGACGGCGCGGGCGAGCCCGTCGCGGAACGAGGGCCCCGCGAGCAGCAGGAGCGCGGCGACGCCGTACGTCTCCTCGTCCCGCACGCGCGCCAGCGCGGCCCCGAGGCCCGCCGCCCCGACGCGCGAGGCCGCGGCCTCGATGGCCCGGTCGAGCGCGGCGTACGGGACGCGGCAGGCAGGACGCCGGAGCTCGCCCTCGGTGGCGCCGAGCACGTCGAGGAGCGGCGCCGTGTCGAGCGCGCGGTCCGCGAAGAACCGCACGAGGCGCAGGGCCATGGCGCCCGAGATGCCGGCGCCGCCGCTACCGCGCGGCTTCATGGGGCGACCGGGATGGCGCGTTCATGGGGCGACCGGGATGGCGCGTTCATGGGGCGACCGGGATGGCGCGCGAGGCCGCGCGATGTGGCGTGTCCGGCCGCCGCGCCCGGAGGGGCCCTGGGCTAGGTTCCTCGCCATGGTGCTGCGTCTCATGAAGATTTTCAGTCTCGCATTCGTGGAGACGGCCGTCGAGCGCGCCCGCCGCGGCCCCGCCCGGCCGACCTGGGGCTTCGGCTTCGAATGGGTGGTCCGCGCGTTCCGCCGCGACTTCATCGACATGCTCGACTGGCCGTATCCGAAGGTCCGGGCCGATCTGGACGCGCGCTTGTCTCCCGACAAGGCCGTCCGCCGCGTCGAACGCACGGCCGACGTCCTGGGGGGCGTGCCCGCCGTGTGGTTCGAGCCGCCAGGCGCGATGGCTCGAGGCGTCGTGCTCTATCTCCACGGGGGCTCGTACCTGTTCGGATCCACGAAGACCCACGCGGATCTCATGGCGCGGCTCGCGCTCTCGAGCGGCGCACGCGTCGTGGGGATCGAGTATCGGCTGGCGCCGGAGCATCGGTATCCCGCCCAGCTCGAGGACGCGCTCGCCGCCTTCGGCGCGCTCGTCGAGCGGGGCCACGCGCCGGGCGAAATCGCGCTGGCCGGCGACTCCGCCGGCGGCAACCTCGCGCTCGTCGCCCAGCTCGCGCTGCGCGATCGCGGCGAGCAGGCGCGCTGCGCCGCGCTCATCTCCCCCTGGCTCGATCTCACCGCGAGCAGCGCCTCGACCCGCGAGAACGACCCCACCGACTACGGCACCCGGGACGGGCTCGCGCGCCAGGCGCGCGACTTCGCCGGCGCAATCCCGCTCGAGGACCCCCGGCTGTCCCCCCTGCGCGCGCGCCTCGACGGCCTGGGCCCGCTGTTCGTCCAGGTCGGCGACGCCGAGCGCCTCCGGGACGAGGGCCTCGAGCTCGCGCGGCGCGCCCGCGAGGCGGGCGTCGACGTGACGCTCGACGTGCTGCGGGACATGCCGCACAACGGGCCGGTCCTGGCCGAGGTCCACCCGGAAGGCGCCCGGGGCGCGGAGACCCTGGGGGCGTACCTGCGGGCGCGCCTGTCCGAGCCCGCGCGCGCGCCGCATCCGCCGGCGCCGCCCCGCCGCCCGGGCGAGGCGGCGACCGCGCGGCGGGCCTGAGCCGCGCTCCGCGCCCGTTGCGGTGCGCGCGCGCAGCGCGTACTGGATCGGGCCCTCGGGGCGCGCTCCGCGGGGACCTCGAGGAGGACGGAGACGATGACGCCTTCCCAAGACCTTGTCGATCTGGCCGAGCGGCTGGCGGACGCGAGCGGCGCGGTGATCCGGCGGTATTTCCGCAAGGGCATCGAGGCCGACGACAAGGCCGACGCGAGCCCGGTCACGATCGCGGACCGCGAGGCCGAGGCGGCGATCCGGGAGCTGCTCGCGGCGCGCGCGCCGGGGCACGGGATCGTGGGGGAGGAGCTCGGCCGCGAGAACGAGGGGGCGGAGCACGTGTGGGTGCTCGATCCCATCGACGGCACGAAGGCGTTCATCACGGGCAAGCCGCTCTTCGGCACGCTGATCGCCCTGCTGCACCGGGGGAGGCCGGTGCTCGGCGTCATCGACCAGCCCGTCCTCGGCGATCGCTGGGTCGGCGCCCTGGGCCGGCCGACGCTCTGGAACGGCAGCCCGGCGCGCGTCCGCGCCTGCGCGGGGCTCTCGCTGGCGCGCCTCTCCACCACGGGCCCGCAGTACTTCCCGCCGGCGGCGGCGCGCGCCTTCGGCGCGGTCGCGTCGCGGGCCAAGCTGCTGAGCTACGGCGGCGACTGCTACCAGTACGGGCTCGTGGCGAGCGGCAGCATCGACGTGGTCGTCGAGCACGGGCTCAAGCTCCACGATTTCGCGGCGCTCGTCCCCGTGATCGCCGGCGCCGGCGGGCTCATGACGGACTGGGAGGGTCGCCCGCTCGACGCCGCCAGCGCCGGCGACGTGGTGGCCGCCGGCGATCCGCGCGCCCACGCCGAGGTGCTCGCCGCGCTCCGCGCCGGCCTCGCCGAGCGCGAGGCGCGCTGACGCCGGCGCGCCTCGGGGACGGCCGGCGAGGGCGGGGCCGGGGAGGCGCGCCCGGCGCAGGCGTCACGCCCGGAGCCCCCGGTACTGGAGGGCGAGGGAGTTTTTCAGCACCGGATCGAGCGCCGCGCCGAGCGTGGCGAAGCCGCTGAGCCAGGACAGGAGCGCCGCGAAGTAGAGGGCGAAGATGTTGTGCGCGGCGGCGAGCGGGTCGATGTCGCCGTCGACCTCGCCGCGCGCCTGGGCGTCGCGCACGAGGCCCGCGATGCGGTGCAGGAACGCGAAGGTGAGGGCGTTCAGCCGCTCGCCGTTCGGGCCCGACGCGCCGGGAAAGGCCTTCACGAACGCCTGCGACACGAGCGGCTGCTCGCCGTACATCGCGAACAGCTGCTGGAACACGTGGAGCAGCTGGGGGAGCAGGGGGTCTTTGCGCGGCAGCGTCTCGAACGCCGCGTCGACCGCGGCCGCGAGCCGGTCGTGCATCACCATCATGAGCAGGTCGGCCTTGTCGCGCGCGTGGACGAACACCGTCCCCGCCGCGACCTCCGCGCGCTCCGCCACCGCCTTGGTCGTCGTGCCGTCGTACCCGAGCTCGGTGAAGAGCGCCCACGCCGCGTCCCGGATGCGGCGGCGGGTGTCGAGCTTCTGCTGGGCGCGGCCGCCGCGCTCGCGCGCCGGCGCGTCCGGGGACGGCGGCGCGTCCGACGCCGCGGGCGACGCGGCTCCCTTCCGGCGCCTCGCCGCACCTTGACGACTGACCCTGCTCATCGTTTGCGCACTGTGCTGCCGCGCGCCGTTACGAGTCAAGCCGGGTGGACTTGACAGGGCTGGCCCAAAGAATGACCATGGTCATTGACTGTACTCACCAACGGAGGGTGGTGCCATGGCGCTGGTGCATTACGACGAGGGCCTCACGATGCGGGAGGCGCGGGCGATCTACTTCGAGGTGAACGGGTTCGGCGCGGACGGCGGGTACGGGGACGCGTGGGTCGACTTCAAGCTCGGCCCCCTGCCCGTGCCGTTCCCGAACACCCCGGCGCGCGTGCGCGCGGTGCGGTACCACGACCTGCACCACGTGCTCACGGGCTACGACACGAACACGATCGGCGAGTTCGAGATCTCGGCCTGGGAGCTCGGCGCCGGCTGCAAGGACTTCGTCGCGGCGTGGCAGCTCAACCTGGGCGGCCTCTTCGCCGGGCTGCTCTCGGCCCCGCGCCGGACGGTGCGCGCGTTCCTCCGCGGCCGCCGCAGCGAGAGCCTGTATGGACGGCCGTTCGAGGCGCTGCTCGATCGGACCGTCGGCGATCTCCGCCGGGAGATGCGCGCGGACGCGCCTTCGTCCGGCCCGACGGTGAGCGACGCGCTCTGGCTGGCGCTCGCGACCCTAGGGGGGCTCGTGGTGGGCGTCGCGGGGCTCCCGCTCGTGCTGGTCGTGACGCCGATCGGGCTCGTGAGCCTCGCGCTGCGCCGGCACCGCGCGCGGCGCGCCGCGGGCGTCGAGGCCTGAGGGACAGATCGGGCGCGCCGGCAGCCTCCGCCGGCCGCGACGCGCGCCCCTCCGCCCCGCCAGCTTGACCCGGAGCCCGCCACGCACGAGGATCCGCCCCGTGCCCCAGCGAAAGCGCTACCTCTTCGTCTGCGTCAACCGCCGCCCGGACGGGGTCCCCAAGGGCTCCTGCGCCCAGCGCGGCGCCGAGGGGATCCACGCGCAGCTCAAGGCGGCCCTCGCCGAGCGCGGCCTCGCCAAGACCGAGGCGCGCGCCTGCACCGCGAGCTGCATCGACGTCTGCTGGGCCGGCCCCGTCATCGCCGTCGAGCCGGACGGCTACTTCTACGGGCGCGTGACCCCCGCGGACGTCCCCGAGATCGTCGACGCCCTCGCCGAGGGCCGCCGCGTCGAGCGGCTCGTGCTCCCGCCCGAGGACTTCACCGAGGCCACGGCCGGCCCGCCGCTGCCGGCGCCGCCCCGCCGCCCGCCGGAGGCGTGATGCGCGGCTTCGAGTTCTGCGAGACCATGGCCGGGAGCTTCCACCTGGTCGAGTCCCCCGCCGACGAGCGGCCCATGTCGTTCACCATCCGCGCGCGCTCGCGCGGCCTCCTCGCCTTCCTGCGCAAGCCCGAGGTCGAGATCGAGGGCGAGATCGACGCCGAGGGGTTCGCCGATCACCGCTACCTCTCCGGGCGCCTCGGCCTCGACCTCGCGCGCACCGGCACCCTCCCCTACTCCTTCGAGTTCACCGCGAACGACGGCCGCCGCTGCGCGTTCGCCGGCCGCAAGACCGTGCGCCCGAGCGATCTGCTGGCGTCGATGACCGTCCTGCCCGGCGTGCTCGTCGGCGAGGGCGGCGCCGTGATCGGCGAGGCGCTCCTCCGCTTCGACCTGCGGAGCGACCTGCTCCGGTTCCTCAAGAGCTTCCGGACCGCGAGGTAGCCATGCGAAGGCTCGAGCCCAGCGCGAGCGCGGTCATCGTCGTCGACGTGCAGGAGAAGCTCGCGGCCGCGATGCCGGCGCCCCAGATGGCCGCGCTGACCCGCGCGGCCACCCTGCTGATCGAGGCGGCGCGGCGGCTCGGCGCGCACGTCCTCGCGACCGAGCAGTACCCCGCGGGGCTCGGGCGCACCGTCGCGCCCCTCGCCGAGAAGCTCGCCCAGGCGGGCGCGCCGGTCATCCCCAAGATGGAGTTCTCCGCCTGCGACGCGCTCGAGTTCGAGCGCGCCTTCGGCGAGCGCGCGCCCCGCACCGCCATCGTCGTCGGCATGGAGGCGCACGTCTGCGTCTTCCAGACCGTCCGCGAGCTCGCCGCGCGCGGCGTCGCGGTCCACGTGCCGCTCGACGGCGTCGCCTCGCGCCGCGACGACCACCGGCTCGCCGGCCTCGACCTCTGCCGCGCCGCAGGCGCCACCATCACCACCGCCGAGACCGTCGTCTTCGACTGGCTCAAGGTCGCCGGGACGGACGACTTCAAGCACCTGTCGAAGCTCATCCGCTGAGATCGCCGCGATCTCCGCGGGCCGCGCGGCGCCTAGGTCGCCGTGTCAGTTTGGCAGCCGCCGGCTCGGACTTTGTCAGACCCGTGCTCTTCTGGACACGCCGCTGACGTTCGTGACACAGTGACGCATGGCTGACGATCTGGCACAAGTCGGAGCCCCCCCGAGCGCGCCGCCGCCCGCCGGCGGCGCGCCGCCGCCCGGCGCGCCGACGGTCCTCGTGGTCGACGACGAGCCGTCGAACGTCGCCTCGATCGAGAAGATCTTCCAGCGCGACGGCATGCGCGTCATCACGGCGGACAGCGCGAAGGCGGCGCTCGAGATCGTGCGCAGCCGCCGCGTCGAGGTGGTGCTCACCGACCTCATGATGCCGGGGGTCAGCGGGCTCGAGCTGCTCCGCGCGCTCAAGCAGCTCGCGCCCGACACCGAGGTCGTGATGATGACCGCGTACGGGACCGTCGAGACCGCGGTCCAGGCCATGCGCGAGGGCGCCTACGACTTCGTGGAGAAGCCGCTCAAGCGGATGACGATCATCAAGAGCGTCCGCAAGGCCGCCGAGCGCCAGTCGCTCGTCGCCGAGAACCGGTCGCTGCGGCAGGAGATCAAGCTGCTCACGAAGCGCGAGATCGTCGGCTCGAGCCCGACGCTCCGCCGCGTGCTCGACATCGCGACCCAGGCGGCGCCCTCGAGCGCAACGGTGCTCGTGCTCGGCGAGAGCGGCACCGGCAAGGAGCTGCTCGCGCGCTTCATCCACGAGCGCAGCGCGCGCTCGCGCGGGCCGTTCGTCGCGGTCAACTGCGCGGCCATCCCGGAGACCATCCTCGAGGCCGAGCTGTTCGGCCACGAGCGCGGGGCGTTCACCGGCGCCCTCGCGAAGCGCGACGGCCGCTTCGCCAAGGCGGCCGGCGGCACGCTGTTCCTCGACGAGATCGGCGAGCTCTCGCCGGCCGTGCAGGTGAAGCTCCTCCGCGTGCTGCAGGAGGGCGAGTACGAGCCCGTCGGCGGCGACACGGTCCGCGCCGACGTGCGCCTCGTCGCGGCCACCAACAAGGACCTCCGCGCCGAGGTCGCGGCGGGGCGCTTCCGCGAGGACCTGTTCTACCGGCTCAACGTGATCGCGATCACCGCGCCCCCGCTCCGGACCCGGCGCGAGGACATCCCGCTCCTCGTCGACCACTTCCTCGGCGTCTACTGCACGAAGAACAACCGCCCCCGCCTGGAGGCGCCGCGCGACGTGCTGGCGCGCCTGACCGACTACACCTGGCCGGGCAACGTCCGCGAGCTCGAGAACGTGATCGAGCGCGCCGTGGTGCTCTGCCGCGGCGACCAGCTCTCGGTCGACGACCTGCCCGACTTCATCCGCGAGGCCGCCCCCGCCGAGCCGAGCTCGCTCACGTTCTCGGTCGGCACCCCCCTCGACGAGGTCGAGCGCAGGCTCATCCGCGAGACGCTCCGCCACGCGCGCGGGGACAAATCCGTGGCCGCGCAGCTGCTCGGCATCTCGACCCGCACGATCTACCGAAAGCTCGGCGAGCTGGAGTGATCGCGCGCGCGCCGTCCGGCGGACACGGCGCGCCCCGGCGCGCCGGCACCCCCGGCGAAAATCCATTTGTCACTTTGGCAAAGGAGGCCGCCCCGCGCGCCTCGGGTGCGTCACCTTGGCGGGGCAGCTTCCGTATTTCCGAGAAAAGGCGGGGGAACGGCCAGCGATTGACCCCTGGCACGAAACTCGCTTAGAGGAGCACGGGCGCATGGGCATCGACGCGATCCTGAAGCGGTATTTCCCCTGGGTGCTGGGCGCGCTGATCGCGCTCGCCGCCTATTTCCAGGCGTCGGGCATGGGTCAGCTCGTGGCCTCGAGCGTCGCGATCGACGCGCCGCCGGCGCCGGTGGCCGCGCCGCCGCGCCCCGCGTCGTTCGGGTCGACCGCGAGCACGGACCACGCGACGCACGCCGGGCCGATCCTCTCGCGCAACCCGTTCGACTCGGTGACGGGGCCGCTCGACGGCAAGCCGGTCGAGATCCCGAGCGTGCAGCAGGAGATGAGCAACAAGGATCCGTACGAGGATCCGTCGTGCGACGGCGCCCGCGTGCTGCTCATCACGCAGGCCGACGATCCCGCGTGGTCGTTCGCGGCGATGGCCGGCTCGGACGGCAAGGCGATCTTGCGGCGGCAGGGGGATGAGATCAGCGGGCAGACCGTTTACTACGTGGGGTGGGACCGGGTCTGGCTGACGTCCGGCAGCTCGCGGTGCCAGGCCATCGTGGGCGGCAGCAAGGCCGTCGCGCGCGCCGCCGCGGCGCCGACGCCCGTGACGCCCGCGCCGACGAGCACGTCGAAGTCGACCGCCCGCGGCGGCAAGAAGGTCCCGCCCGAGATCGCCTCGAAGATCCAGCGGGTGAGCGAGACGGAGTTCAACGTGGAGCGCAGCGCCGTCGACCAGATCCTCGAGAACCAGGGCGAGCTGATGCGCTCCGCGCGCATCGTCCCCGAGAAGGAGGGCGACAAGGTGGTCGGCATCCGTCTCTTCGGGATTCGACCGGACTCGCTGCTCGGGACGCTCGGCCTGGAGAACGGAGACCGGCTGTCCAGCATCAACGGGTTTGAGATGAGCGATCCGCAGAAGGCCCTCGAGGCCTATGCGCGGCTCCGGACGGCGGACCGGCTCACGGTGAGCATCAACCGCAAGGGCAAGCCGATGAACATCGACTTCAACATCAAGTGAGCGCTGCGGACTGAATTCCAGGGATGAAAGCAGGGTAGTGGCATGGCGCGATGGATAGGTAGACTGGACGAGGGGAGCCTGCTGCGGCGAACGCTGATGTACGTCGGCACGTTCGTCCTCGGCTCACTCACGTTCGTCGGGGTCATGAGCCTGCTCCTCGTGTCGGTCGCCAAGACCGTCCTGCCGCCCCACGGCGCCGAAGGCGCCGCGGACGCGGCGGACGAGGCCGAAGGCGAGGCCACCGCCGGGGCGAGCAAGACCGCCCTGGGCAGGACATCCCGCTCGAAGCGGCCGCGGCCCCCCTCGCCGGCCGAGCGCGAGAGCGCGCCGAGCGCCGACTGAGCGGCGCCGCCTCCCCCACCCCAAAACCAACGCAGAGAATATCGAGTCGACTGATGGTGATGACGACCCTCGAGCGATCCTGCTGCCTCCGGAGGAGGCTCCTCGCCGCGCCGGTGGCGGCGCTCGTGTTCGCCGCGGCGGCCCCGCCGGCCGCAGCGCAGCCCGCGAACCGCAACGCCCCCGTGCTGCGCACCCCGGGCCAGGGCGCGCCGGCGCCCGGTCGCCCCGGGGTCCCCTCGGGGACGCCGGCCGCCGGGGGCGCAGCCGCGCCGGGCGCGGGCGCGCCCGGGGCAGGCGCGCCAGGCGCGCCCGGGGCAGGCGCGCCGGGGGCGCCGGGCGCAGCGCCGGGCGACACCGGCGACGACCCGCTCGCCGCGGTCAAGCAGGGGGTCCAGGAGATCGAGTTCAAGCCGAAGCCCGGCGGCTACAAGGTCAGCTTCAACCTCGACGAGGCCGACCTGCCCGAGCTGGTGAAGGCGATCAGCAACATCACCGGGCGGCGGTTCATCTACGGCGGCAAGCTCCGGCAGATCAAGGCCACGGTGTACGCGCCGGAGAAGGTGACGGTCGCCGAGGCGTACAGCGCGTTCCTGTCGATCCTCGCGTCGAACGACCTCACCGTCATCCCCCACGGCCGCTTCCTCAAGATCGTGGAGACGCCCGGCGCGGTGTCGGAGACGACCCCCGTGTTCGGGACGGCCGCGCCCGTGCCCGCGGAGGACCGGTTCGTCACCCGCATGTACCGGCTGTCCCATATCGACGCCAACGAGGCGGGCGGCGTCCTGACCAAGTTCAAGTCGAAGGACGGCGACGTCACCGTCTACCCGCCCGGCAACCTGCTCATCATCACGGACACGGGCACGAACATCCAGCGCATGCTCCGGATCGTCGAGGAGATCGACGTCGGCGGCGCCGGCGATCAGCTGTGGGTGCAGCCGGTTCACTACGGCTCCGCCGCGGAGGTCGCGACGAAGCTGAACGAGATCGTCGACCCCAGGGCCGGCGGCGGCGGGGGCAGGCCCGGCAGGGGCGGCGCCCCCGGCGGCGGCGGCACCGGCGCGCGCATCATCGCGGACGACAGGACCAACTCGCTCATCATCACCGCCAGCGAGCCGGACTACCTGCGCGTCCTCGGCATCCTGAAGCGCCTCGACGTGCCGCAGACGGGCGAGGGGCAGGTCCACGTGCTCTCGCTCCAGCACGCCGGCTGCAAGGAGCTGTCCGCGACGCTGAACCAGGTCCTCGGCGGGAGCGCCGGCGGCGGCGGCGGCGCGGCCGTGGGCGGCAGGGGCGCGGCGCGCAACGCCCCCCCGGTGCCCGGCTCGACCGACGACATCTTCGAGGGCCAGGTCAAGGTCACCTGCGACGAGGCGAGCAACAAGCTCCTCATCACCTCGTCGCCCCACGATTACGCCCAGCTGCGCACCGTGATCGACCAGCTCGACGAGCCCCGGCGGCAGGTGTTCATCGAGGCCGTGATCATGGACGTGGACGTCAAGCGCTCGCTCAATTTCGGCATCGGCTACCACGCCGGCGCGCCGTTCGACGCCGCCAACGGCCAGGGCATCATCTACGGCGGGAACAACGTCGTGCCCTCGGTCGGCGGCCTGCCGACCGAGCTCGGCGCGCTCGCGCTGGGCGTCCGCGGCGCCGAGATCCCGGGCTCGAGCAACATCTTCGGGACGGGCCTGTCGATCCCCGCGTTCGGCATCGTCCTCCACGCGCTGGCGCAGGACGGCGACTCCAACATCCTCGCGACGCCGCACATCCTCGCGACCGACAACGTGGCGGCCGAGATCTCGATCGGCCAGAACATCCCGCTCCAGACCAACGTGGGCGGCGGCGGGCTCAACCAGCTCGCCAGCCTGGCGGGCGGCGCGGCGGGGGCCGCGGGCGCGCTCGGCGGCCTCGGGGGCCTCGGCGGCCTGCTCGGCGGCCTCGGCGGCCAGGCCGCGCGCCAGGACGTCGGCACGAAGATCAAGGTCATCCCCCACGTCAACGACTCGGACCAGGTGCGGCTGGAGCTCACGGAGGAGATCTCGGACGCCGGCGCGCCGCTCGGGGCGCTCGGCGCGATCCCCATCAACAAGCGCACCGCGAGCACGACCCTCGTGGTCCGGGATCAGCAGACCGTGGTGATCGGCGGCCTCGTGCGCGACTCGATGCAGACCCGGGAGACCAAGATCCCGGTGCTCGGCGACATCCCGGTGCTCGGGTTCCTGTTCCGGCAGCGGGTCAAGGAGGTGGCGAAGACGAACCTCCTGCTCGTCCTGACGCCGTACGTCATCCGCGACCAGGAGGACCTCCGGGCGATCTTCGAGCGCAAGATGCAGGAGCGGCAGGAGTTCATCGACCGCTACTTCGTCTTCAGCGACAGCGCCGCCTGGGAGCCGCCGCGCGACTTCAGCCGGGCGAACGGGCTCGTCGAGGACATCCGGCAGTCGATCCTGACCGAGGAGGAGCGGGCGCGCCTCGAGGAGGAGGCGCGGCCGAGGAGGCCGCAGGATCACACGCCGGTCGAGCCGGTCGGGCTGCCGACGTTCGGCGGCAAGGCCGGCGCGGCCGCAGGGCCGATGGCCCCTGGTATGGTCGAGATGGACGGCGACATGCCCCCGCCGCAGAACGGAGCGCCGCCGCCGCCGCGCCCCGTGCGACGCCCGCCCGGCGGACGGCAGATGGAGCGCGTCGAATGAGCATGCAGCAGCAGCAGTACCTCGGCGAGATCCTGGTGCGGCGGGGCGTCGTCTCCGCGGAGCGGCTCGTGCCGCTCTTCGACACGGTCCGCGAGCGCGGTCAGCCGCTCGCGGACCTGCTCGTCTCGTCCAACATCGCCGACGAGGCGAGCATCGCGAGGGCGCTCGCGGAGGAGTGCGAGGTCGGCCTCCTCCCGCGCATCGACATCGACGCGGTGCCGCTCGAGCTCGCGAGCCGGGTGCCGATCACGTACGCCAAGCAGCACAAGATCCTGCCGCTCTCCGAGCACGACGGGGTCGTCTACTGCGCGGTCGCCGACCCCCTCGACACGACCGCGATCGACGACGTGCGGGCGCTGTTCGGCAAGCCGGTCGAGATCGCGGTCGCCACGAGCGACGCGGTGCTGAACGCGATCAACCGCATCTGGGAGCGCAAGGAGGACGGCGGCACGAAGCTCGAGGGCGACCAGGCGCTCGAGGAGGACAACCTCGTCGACATCATCGACTCGGACGACGACGCCCCGATCATCGCCTGGGTCAACGGCCTCTTCGCGCAGGCGGTCCGCGAGCGGGCGAGCGACATCCACATCGAGCCCGAGGAGCGCGACGTCGTCGTCCGCTACCGGATCGACGGCGAGCTCTACGTCGCGAAGCGCGCCTCGAAGCAGTTCATGGCGCCGATCATCGCCCGCGTGAAGATCATGGCGTCGCTCAACATCGCCGAGAAGCGGCTCCCCCAGGACGGCCGCATCACCCTGAAGATCGCGGGCAAGAGCGTCGACATCCGCGTCTCGACGGTGCCGACGAGCCGCGGCTTCGAGCGGATCGTGATGCGCATCCTGCACAAGGCGTCGGTCCTGCTCGGGCTCGACGACCTCGGCTTCGCGCCGCGCGAGTACGCCCTCATGGACGGGCTCATCCAGCGGCCGGACGGCATCATCCTCGTCACCGGCCCGACCGGCAGCGGCAAGACGACGACGCTCTACGCCTGCCTCAACCGGATCAACGAGCCGAGCCGGAACATCCTCACCGCCGAGGACCCGGTCGAGTACGAGATCGGCGGCATCCATCAGATCCACGTCCACCCCGGGATCGGGCTCACTTTCGCCTCGGCGCTCCGCGCCTTCCTCCGCCAGGATCCGGACGTCATCATGGTCGGCGAGATCCGCGACAAGGAGACGGCCGAGATCGCCATCCACGCGTCGCTGACCGGCCACCTCGTGCTCTCGACCATCCACACGAACGACGCGGCCGGCGCCGTGACGCGCCTCGTCGAGATGGAGATCGAGCCGTTCCTCGTGCGGAGCAGCGTGATCGGCATCCTCGCCCAGCGCCTCGTGCGCCTGCTCTGCTCGGCGTGCAAGGTCCCCTACCGCCCGTCGGACTACGAGCTCCAGCAGCTCGGCCTCGACCAGGACCGGCTCGCCTGGAAGGCGCGGCGGAAGCTGTCGAACCGCTACAGCGTGCACGGGCAGAAATACGACTACATCGGGCAGGACATCGACCGGGCCGTGTTCTACAAACCGGGCGGCTGCGACGCCTGCAACCAGAAGGGCTTCGTCGGCCGGCGGGGCATCTACGAGCTGATGGTCATCGACGACGCGGTGGGCCCGCTCATCCTGAAGAGCGCGGACGCGCAGACCATCAAGCGGGTCGCCATCTCGCAGGGGATGGATACGCTCCGCGACGACGGGGCACGAAAGGTGCTCCTGGGCATCACCACCGTCGAGGAGGTCCTCGCGGCGACGCAGGAAGACGTCATCGTCGACGAGTAGGGAAGGCCGTGGCGGTATTCGAATACAAAGGCATCCTCGTCGGCACCGGCAAGCCGGTCAAAGGGGTCCGCGACGCGGAGAACGCGAAGGCCCTGCGGGCCGCCCTGCGCAAGGACGGCATCATGCTCACCGGCGCGACCGAGGAGCAGGCCGCGAAGGCGAAGGCGAAGCGGGATCTCAAGCTCTTCGCGTTCGCGGGCCGCCCCTCGACGTCCGAGGTCGCCATGATGACCCGCCAGCTCGCGACGCTCATCGGCGCCGGCATCCCGCTGTTCGAGTCGCTCAACGCGCTCATCGAGCAGGTCGAGAAGGAGTCGCTGAAGCGGACCCTCACGCAGGTGCGCGAGCAGGTGCGCGAGGGCACGAGCTTCGCGAAGGCGCTGGAGGGGCACCCCACGGTCTTCCCGCCGCTCTACGTCAGCATGGTGCGCGCCGGCGAGGCGTCCGGCACGCTCGAGGGCGTGCTGCTCCGCCTGACCGTCTTCATGGAAAACCAGGCGAAGCTCGTGGGCAAGGTGACCGCGGCCCTCGCCTACCCGGCGCTCATGGCGATCATCGGCATCGGGCTCATCTCGGTCCTCATGATCGCGGTCGTGCCGAACGTGAAGGACATCTTCTCGTCGATGGACCAGACGCTGCCCTGGTACACCTCGGCGCTCATCGGCACCTCGGAGTTCGCCGCGAGCTATTGGTGGCTCGTGATCGTCATGCTGGTCGGCGCGGTGTACGGCTTCCGCCGCTGGCTGCGCACGCCGAAGGGGCGCCTCCGCTGGGACACGTTCGTGCTGGGCGCGCCGATCTTCGGCAAGCTCATCCAGATGCTCTCCATCGCGCGCTTCGCGCGGACCCTCGCGACCCTGCTCTCGTCGGGCGTCGCGCTCCTCAGCGCCATGGACATCGTGCGCAGCGTGCTCGGCAACGCCGCCCTGGAGAAGGTCATCGCCGACGCGATCGGGTCGATCCGCGAGGGCCAGAGCATCGCCGATCCGCTGAAGCGCAGCGGCCGGTTCCCGCCCATCGTCATCCACATGATCGCCATCGGCGAGCGGAGCGGGCAGCTCGAGGCGATGCTCGAGAACGTCGCCAACGCGTACGACTCCGAGGTCGAGACCCGCGTCCAGGTGCTCACGAGCCTGCTCGAGCCGCTCATGATCGTCATCATGGGCGGCACGGTCGCGTTCATCGCGATATCCATCCTCATGCCGCTCATGCAGATGTCGAACTTCGTCGGGTAGGGGGCTCCATGGGGCGCAGGAGGCAGCGAGAGAGCACGATCTTCTTCCCGTGGGAGCGCGGCGGCGGGCTCTTCCGCAGGAGCGGCATGGCGCGCGTGCGGCCGTTTGCGGCCGGCCTCGGGATGGCGGTCCTGCTCCTGCTGCTCGGCGCGCGCGAGCGGCGGCTCGTGGGAATTCGATCGACGCGCGCCACGTTGTCCGTCGTCCACGGGGCCATCACGCTGTACCGCGCCGACCACGAGCGGCGGTGCCCGGCATCGCTGGAAGAGCTGAAGCGCGAGGGATACCTCGCGATCGATCCGGTCGACGCCTGGGGGAGGCCGCTCCGGCTCACCTGCCCTGGCAGGAGGGACCCGGAGGGATACGATCTGATGAGCGACGGTCCGGACGGCGAAATCGGCGGGCTTGACAGGGTGGAGTGAGGGACATGGAGACGAACAGGGCGAACAGGGCGAAGATGATTCGAAGGTTGGGCCGGGGACTCTCGCGGGGCGTGACCCTGGTCGAGGTCCTGATCGTGGTGACGATCATGGCGATCATCGCCGGCGGCGCCACGCTCGTGCTGTGGCCGAAGCTCGAGGCCGCGAAGGTCAGGAGCGCCTACACCGGCGCGTCGGTCATCAAGACCGCGGCGGATCAGTACCAGAACCTCGGCGGGGGCGGCGAGGGCTGCCCGACCCTGCAAGCGCTGGTGAGCGCGAAGCAGATCGACGCCAACAAGACGGACGACCCCTGGGGCCAGCCGTACCGGATCAAGTGCGAGGAGAGCGAGATCCGCGTCTACTCGCTCGGCAAGGACAAGAAGGAGAACACCCCGGACGACATCCGGGACAACATGAGGCAGTCCGAGATCAACAAGATCGCGGAGATGTGACGCCGACGCGGAGGGAGCGCCCATGACACGCCGCCTGCGCACGAGGGGAGTCACGCTGGTCGAGGTGCTGATCGCCGTCACGGTGATCGCGCTCATCAGCGGCTCGGTGGTCCTCGGCATGGGCGCGGTCACGAGCGCCCGGCTGAAGCGGAGCGCGGCGCTGCTCGCGGGCGCCGTGCGGGTCGCCTACGCCCACGCCAACGCGAAGTCGAAGCCGATGCGGCTCGTCTTCGACTTCGAGGAGCGGATGATCGTGCTCGAGGAGTCCACGGGCGAGCTCGTCGTCGAGAGGAACGACCGGACCGGCGGCGCCGCCGCGGCGACCGAGGCCGAGAAGGCGGCGGTGGCGGAGGCCGAGGCGATCCTGAAGGGGCCGCGCGCGCCGCGCCCGTCGTTCCAGCCGGCGAAGGCGTTCGGCTTCGACCCGTCGAGCGAGAAGCCCGGCAAGGAGCTCTCGAGCGGCGTCCGCTTCCTCCAGGTGGAGACCGGGCACCAGGACGAGGCCGCGACCGAGGGGCGCGCCTACCTCTACTTCTGGCCCGGCGGCCAGACCGAGCGGGCGGCCATCCAGCTCTCGCTCGGCGGCGAGGAGACCGAGGACTCCGTGATGACGGTGCTCGTCTCGCCGCTCACCGGCAAGACCGAGATCCGGCGGGGCAAGGTGAGCATGCCGCGGCCGCGCGACGACGCCGAGGAGTCGGAGCGCGAGGACACGGGGTTCTGATGCGCGCCCGCGGCTTCACCCTGCTCGAGATCATGGTGGCGGTGGCCATCCTCGGCCTCGGGCTCACCGCGATCCTCTCCGCCCAGGCCGGCGCCTTCTCGGCGGCGGCGCACGCGCGGAACATCAGCCTCGCGAACGGGCTCGCGCGCTGCAAGATGACCGAGATCGAGGAGCGGCTCGCCCGGGACGGCCTGCCGATGCTCGACGAGGCCGACAACGGGCCGTGCTGCGAGGGCGACGAGTCGACCTCCATCAAGTGCTCCTGGCGCATCGAGAAGCCGGAGATGCCCGAGCCCAAGTACGGCGATCTCGATCTCGACACCAACCTCGAGGGGCTCGGCCAGCTCACCAAGCCGGCCGAGTCGAGCGGCTCCGCCGCCCCGAGCGGCAGCCTCGACGACCTCGCGCAGTCGCTGGTCGGCGCGCCCGGCGGCGCGGGGGGCGGCGAGCCCGCCGGCGGGATCGCGGGGCTCCTGCAGCCGTTCATCGACATGCTCGCGCCGACGCTCCAGCCGATCTTCGAGGCGAGCGCGCGGCGGGTGACGGTCCGGCTGACGTGGCAGCAAGGGGCGCAGGAGCACGCGCTCGAGCTCGTGCAGTGGGTCACGGTGCCGCAGATGGGCCAGCCCGAGGACACCGGCGCGGGCGGCGGCACGGGCCAGGGAGGCGGGCAATGACCGCGACGGCGCGGACGGCGAGCTCGCTCCGCAGGCGCCGCCGGCGCGCGGGCGGGGTGACCCTCCTCGAGGTCCTCGTCTCGGTCGCCATCCTGGCGATCATCGGGACGCTCATCTACGGCGCGTTCGACGGCATGAGCCGGTCGCGCGCGGGCATCTCGCGCATCAGCGACCGCTACCACCAGGGCCGCGGGGCGATCGCCCGCATCTCGCGCGAGCTCCAGGCGGCCTTTCTGTCCCGGCACCAGCCGGCCGACAAGAACATCGCGGTGCGGCTCACGGCCTTCACCGGGGAGGACTCGTCGCCCGCGGATCGCGTCGATTTCACCGCGTTCGCGCACCGGAGGCTGCTCAGGAACGCGCACGAGTCGGACCAGTGCGAGATCGGCTATTTCGGCTCGCGCGACCCGGAGCGCGACAAGCTCGATCTCGTGCGCCGAGAGGCGAAGTTCATCGATCTCGAGCCGACGCGGGGCGGCGTCGTCAACGTGCTCGCCGAGGACATCGAGAGCTTCAATGTCCGGTACCTCGACCCCGTCACCGGGGAGTGGGTCGACTCGTGGGACTCGACGCAACCGGCGGCGCAGTTCGAGCGGCTCCCGTCGCAGGTGTGGGTGACGCTGGTCCTGAACGGCGGGCCGGGCGGGGAGCCCATCAAGTTCGAGACGAAGGTGCCCATCGCCATGCAGGTCCCCATCGCCTTCGGGGCCAACTGAGCCATGAGCCACCCGGAGAGCCCCCACGCCGAGGAGCGCGCGGCCCCCACCCCGCCGGGCGGGCGCGCGCGCCGCCGCCTCCGGAGGCGGCGCGACCGGCGGGGCGTGGCGCTGGTCATGGTGCTCGGCGCGATCACGGTGCTCACCGTGTTCCTGACCGAGCTCCAGGAGGAGACCTCCACCGAGCTCTCGGCGGCGCTCGCCGATCGCGACGCGCTCCGGGCCGAGTACTACGCGCGGAGCGCCGTGAACCTGTCGCGGATGCTCATCGCCTCCGAGCCCAGCGTCAGCCAGACGATCGGGCCGATGCTCGCGATCATCGGCCTCAAGGGGAATTTCCAGGTGCCGGTCTGGAAGTTCACCGACATGTTCCTCGGCCCGTTCAACGCGCAGCTCACCGAGCCGGGCGCGGCGCCGCCCGACGAGGCTGCAGGCAGCGCGGCGGCGGGCAAGAACCTCGGGCTCACCGGCGGCGGCCGCTTCGAGCTCAAGATCGTCGACGAGGACTCGAAGATCAACATCAACCGCGCCGCCGACGACGTGGGCGGCATCGCGGATCAGCTCGCCGTGGGGGCGCAGCTCATCAGCCTGATGAGCCCCCCGCAGTACAACGCGCTCTTCGAGGAGCGCGACGGCGACGGCCAGTTCTCGGATCGCGCGACCATCTGCAGCGCGCTCGTCGACTGGGCCGACCCCGGCGACCAGACGTTCGTCTGCGACACGTCGCCGAACGCCCCGAGCTCCACCGGCGCCGAGGACAGCTTCTACCAGACGGTCGGCCTCCCCTACGTGCGCAAGAACGCCCCCCTCGACTCGTTCGAGGAGCTGCGGCTGATCCGGGGCATGGGCGACGACTTCTGGGCGACGTTCGTCGATCCGGACCCGAACAACCCGGACAAGCGGGTGCTGACCGTCTGGGGCAACCGGAAGCAGAAGGTGAACGTGACGTCGGCGAACGCGCAGATGCTCCTCACGCTCACCTGCGGCGCCGACTTCGTGGACGTCGCGGCGACGCCGCTCTGCACCGACGTGAACCAGCAGACGGCGTTCCTGACCGTGGCGTCGCTCGTGCAGAGCATGACCGGGGGCATCCTCTTCCCCACCCCCAAGGATTTCGTCGACGCCATGACCCAGAAGGCCGGCAATACGCTCGGGGCGATGCTCGGCCAGCAGCTCAAGGCGATGGGCGTCGAAGCGGTGAAGTTCAAGCCGAACGCCACGAAGGCCCTCGGCAACAGGAGCAACTTCCTGAGCATCTATGCCGACGGCGTCGTCCCGGGGAACAAGCGTGAGACGCGCGTGCGCATCCACGCGGTGGTCGATCTCACCGGGGCGACGAAGATCACCGATACCGATCCGAACAAGGATCCCGCTGGCGGTGGGGGCAACCCCAACCCGCGGAACGGCGGCTCGACCGGCGCCCCCCCGACGCCGGAATCGTACGAACAACAGGTACGGTCGAACCCCGCCGGGACGATCATCTACTATCGCATCGAATAGGACACCCCTCCGGGAAGAAGCGCGGAAATGCACAGGCTGCTCGGGATAGATGCTGGGAAATCCGTGGTGCGGACGGCGCTCATCCGCACCTCGTACAGGAAGGTCTTCGTCGAGGCCCTCGGCGAGGCGCCCATCACGGACGCGGTCTCCGAGGCCGAGGCGATCCGCGCCGCGGTGGGGCTCCTCCGCCCCGACGCCGCCGCGATCGCGATCTCCGGGGAGAAGTCGTTCTACCGCCGCCTCGACCTGCCCGCGGCCGCGCAGAAGGAGGTCGAGAACGTCCTCGGCTTCGAGCTCGAGGCCACGGTGCCGTTCGAGATGGAGGACGCGGTCTTCGACTACCGCCTGCTCAAGCGGCCGCCCAGCGTCGAGACGCTGCCGGTCTTCGCCGCCATCGCGCGCGCCGACGACGTGCGCGAGCGCATCACCGTCGTGAAGGAGGCGCTCGGCTTCGAGCCGGAGCGCGTCGCGCTCGGCGCGGTGGCGCTCGCCAACCTCGAGGCCGTGATGCCGGAGCTCGCCTCGCCGTCGCCCGCCGGCGCGAGCGTGCCGATCGCGCTGCTCGACCTCGACCACCTCACGTCCGAGATCGTGATCCTCTCCGCCGGGGAGCCGGTCTTCGCCCGGACGCTGTCGCGGGGGACGGCCGGGCTCCCCGGCACGGCGCCGGCGCTCGCGCGCGAGCTCCGCCAGACGCTCGCGGCGTGGCGCAACCTCGGCGGCGAGCCGCTCGCCGGGATGTACCTCGTCGGCGGCGGCGCGAGCGCGCAGGGCGCCGAGGTGTTCCTGTCCACCCAGCTCGGCCTCACGATCCTGCCGCTGCCGGCCCCTCGGGTCGAAGGGCTCACGCCGGAGCAGGCCGCGGCGCTGCCCCGCTTCGCCAAGGCGCTTGGGCTGGCGCTCGGGCTGACGCCGAAGACCAAGGGGTTCAACCTGAGGAAGGGCGCGCTCGAGGCCGAGCGCAGCTACCCGTTCCTGCGCGAGAAGATCCCGATCCTCGCCGGCCTCGGCACCGTCATCGCGCTGAGCTTCGGGTTCTCCATCGTCGCGGAGCTGCGCACCCTGAGCGCCGAGCGGGAGCTCCTGCTCGCCTCGCTCGCGACCGCCTCGCACGACGTGCTCGGCGAGGAGACGAGCGACCCGGTGAGGGCCCGCGAGCTGCTCGACCAGGGCCCCGGCGCGGCCGACGAGGACCCGATGCCCCGCGTCGACGCCTTCGACGTCATGGTGCAGCTCTCGAAGGCCGTGCCGAAGGAGATCACCCACGACGTGCTCGAGCTCGACGTGAACCGCGGGCACGTGACCCTCCAGGGCGTCGTCCCGTCGGTGTCGGATGCGCAGATCATCGCGGATCACATGAAGGAACACCGCTGCTTCCGCGACGTGAAGGTCGGGCGGACGAGCCAGTTCACGGAGGGCAAGCACAAGTACGTCCTCGAGCTGGATCTCAAGTGCGAGGACAAGAAGAAGAAGAAGACCGGCGCCGACGCGGCGGACAGCGCCTCGGCGGGCGCGCCGGAGAAGCCAGAGGGATCGCGATGACGCTCCGCGAGCGACTCGACAAGCTGGAGCCGCGCGAGCGCCGGCTCCTCACCCTCCTCGTCGGATTCCTGGGGGTGCTCGTGTTCCTGGCCGTGCCGATCGGGCTCGCGAGCATCGCCTCCGGCAGGCGCGCCGACAACCATGAGATCCGCGACCTGCTCCAGCAGATCTACGAGGCCTCGGGGAAGGTCAGCGAGCGGAAGGCGCAGAAGGACGCGCTGCTCGCGCGCTACGCGCGGCCGGCGCCGGCCCTCGCCGGCTTCATCGAGGACGCGGCGAAGCAGCAGGGGCTCACCGCGGCCGAGTCGCAGGATCGCCCCGACGTCCCGCACGGCAAGAAGTACACCGAGCGGGTCACGGTGGTGAAGATGCACAGGATCGGGATGCTCGGCCTCGCCAAGATGCTCGAGCGCATCGAGACCTCGGGCCACCCGGTCGCGGTGACGAAGCTGAACATCAAGCCGCGCGCCGGCGAGCCGGACTCGTACGAGGTGGAGCTCGGCGTCTCCGCGTTCGACCGGAAGGGCGACCCCCAGCCGGCGAGCCCCGCGCCGTCCGCGCCGCCGGCCGCCGACGAGCAGGAGGAGCAAGAGCCATGAAGGCGCGGCTCGTCAAGATCGCGAAGTGGGCGGCCTACCCGCTCTTTTACCTCTTCTGCCTGGGCCTCTTCGGCTATCTCACGTTCCCGTACGACCGGCTCAAGGACCGTCTGATCGCCGAGTTCGATCGCGCGCAGCAGAAGCGGGGCTCCGGCCCGCCGCAGCGCCTCGAGATCGACGAGCTCGACGCGTACTGGTTCACGGGCGTGGAGATGAAGGGCGTGCGGCTCATCCTGCCGCCGAACGAGCCCGGCTCGGGCAGGCCGACCGGCGCCGCCGCCTTCACCTCCACCTCGGGCGACGCCGCCAAGGACAGCGCGCCGAAGCCGAGCGTCATCGAGATCGAGGAGGCGCACGCCCGGGTGAAGGTCCTGCCCCTCCTGATCGGGCGGATGCGGGTCTCGTTCTGGGCGAGCGTGTTCGGCGGGGAGGTCGAGGGCGTGGTCCCGATGGGCAAGTCGGGCGGCGACGTGCACGTCGAGGTCTCGGACGTGGAGCTCGCGCAGGTGGGGCCGCTCGGGGACATCCTCGGCCTGCCGATCGCCGGCACGCTGAGCGCGAACCTCGATCTCAGCGCGCCCGACGGCAAGTTCAACAAGGCGAGCGGCGCGCTCGAGGTCTCGGCCAAGGAGGTCTCGGTCGGCGACGGCAAGACGAAGATCCAGGGGCTCATCGCGCTGCCCGAGGCCAAGCTGGGCGAGCTCGTCCTGTCGGCCGAGGCGAAGGACGGCGTCCTCAAGGTCACGAAGATGTCCGCGAACGGCCAGGACCTCGAGCTCGACGGCGACGGCAAGGTCACCATGCGCGAGCCGTGGAACAACTCCACGGCGGACCTCTACGTGCGCTTCAAGTTCACCGACGCCTACCGGTCGAAGAACGACCTCACCAAGTCGCTGCTCGGCGCGCCGGGGTCGAACGTGCCCGGGCTGATCGAGATGCAGCAGCCCAAGATGAAGCGGTCGAAGCGCTCGGACGGCTTCTACGGCTGGCACGTCCACGGCGTGCTGAAGCGGCCGCGGTTCGATCCGCACGCCGCCGACTCGCCCGCGGCGCGGGGCCGCGGCAAGGCCGACGCGCCGAGCTCGGCCGCGACCACGAGGAAGCCCGGCGGCGTCAACCTGCCCCTCGGCCCCTCGGAGGCCCCGGCGCGGGACAGCGAGGAGCAGGGGAGCCCGCCGCCGGCGATGCCCCCGCCGATGCCGCCGCCGCCGTCCACCGAGGACGAGTCGCCCGAGCCGCGGGCGCGGCCGACGCCCGCTCCGCCGGCCGAGGGCGATCCGCCACCGCCGGAATAGGGCCTGGACCTCACGCGCCAGGGGCGAGTAGGACCTGGACCTCACGCTCCAGGGACGGGTAGGACCTGGATTCACGCTCCGAGGACGAGGCCATGCGGGACCCCAGGTGTCAGCAGAACCGGCGCATTCTGCTGATCGACGACAACGAGGCCATCCACGAGGATTTCCGCAGGATCCTCCGGTCCGACGCGGAGGCGTCGACCTTCGACCGCCTCGAGTCGGCGCTGTTCCGCGAGCCGCCCGGCCGGCGGCCGGTGAGGTTCGAGCTCACGACCGCGACCCAGGGCGCCGAGGGGCTGGAGAAGGTCCGCGAGGCGCGGCAGCGCGGCGCGCCGTACGCCCTCGCCTTCGTCGACGTGCGCATGCCGCCGGGGTGGGACGGCATCGAGACGCTCTCGCGCATCTGGCAGGAGGACGGCGCCATCCAGGCGGTCATCTGCTCGGCGTACTCGGATTACTCCTGGGAGGAGATCGCCACCCGGTTCGGGAACACCGACAACCTGCTCATCCTCGCCAAGCCGTTCGACCCGAACGAGGTCCGGCAGATGGCCTACGCGCTCACCGAGAAGTGGAACCAGCGCCGCGCCCTGTCCGAGGCGAACCACAAGGTGTCGGCGCAGTACACGGTGACGAGGATCCTCGTCGAGTCGACGACGCTGTCCGAGGGCATCCTCGCGCTCCTCGGCGCGCTCGGGGAGACGCTCGGCTTCCGGTTCGCCGCCCTCTGGCTCGGCGACGGCGAGAGCGGCGGCCTGCGCTGCGAGCACACGTGGAGCGCCGCGCCCGACGACGCCGCCGCGCTCGAGGCGGCGACCCGGGGCGCGCAGCTCGCCCTCGACGCGGGGCTGCCCGGCCGCGCGCTCGCCCAGGGGGAGCCGACCTGGTTCTGCGACCTCGACGCGGTCGAGGACGACCCGCGCGCGCGGGCGGCGCGCGGCGCCGGCCTCCGCTTCGCGGTCGAGCTCCCCATCGCGGTCCGCGCCGACGCGCAGGTCGCGGCCGTGCTGGAGCTCATGGACGCCGAGCCGCGCGAGCCCGACCCGGGGCTGCTCGACGTGCTGCTCGCGATCGCCGCCAAGGCCGGCCACTTCATCGGCAGCAAGCGCGTCGAGGCCGCCCTGCGCCGGAGCGAGGCGAACAACCGCGCGCTGCTCTACGCCATCCCCGACACGATCCTCCGGCTCGGCAGCGACGGCATCTGCCTCGACTTCAAGGCGTCCCGGGAGTCGAGGCCGTCGCTCCGCGCCGAGGACTTCCTGCACCGGCACGTCGCCGACGTGTTCCCCGCCGGCGTGGCGGAGCAGATCACCGGGCTCGTCGGCCGGGCGCTCGCCGACGAGGCGACGCACGTCTTCGAGTACCAGGAGCAGGTCCGCGAGGGCACGCGCGACTACGAGGTCCGGATCGCCGGCAGCGACCGCGCCGAGGCGGTCGTGATCGTGCGGGACGTCACCGAGCGCAAGCGCGCGGCGGCGGAGACCGAGGCGCGGCGCGCCCGCGAGGAGGCGCTGCGGGCGCAGAACGAGATGCTCGCGGCCCTGTCGACCCCGCTCATCCCCATCAGCGACGACATCGTCGTGATGCCGCTCGTCGGCGCCCTCGACGCGCAGCGGGCGCGCCGCGTGCAGGAGACGCTGGTCCGCGGCGTCGCGTCCCGCCGCGCGCGCGTCGCGATCCTCGACATCACCGGGGTGCCGCAGATCGACGGCCAGTGCGCCGACGAGCTCCTGAGCGCCGCCACCGCGGTGCGCCTGCTCGGCTCGGAGGTGATCATCACGGGCCTGAGCCCCGACGTGGCCACGACGCTCGTCGAGCTCGGCGTCGACCTGAGCGGGATCGTCACGCACAACACCCTGCAGAACGGCATCGCCGAGGCGATGACGTCCGCGGGCGCCCGCGGCAGGCCGAGGCGGCGCCGCGCGCGGCGGCGCGGGTAGCGGCGGCGGCCGCGCGACGCCGGCCGCTCACGGCCCCGCCGCGCGCTCGGCGGCGGCGCCCCCGATCCGCACCGGGAGCTCGAGCGTGAAGGTGGCCCCGCGCCCCGCGCCGTCGCTCGTCACCGACAGCACCCCGCTCATCTCCTCGGCGGCGAGCGCGCAGCTGTGCAGCCCGAAGCCGTGGCCGCCGCTGCGCGTCGTGAACCCGTGGGAGAAGATCCGCGTCAGGTGCTCCTTCGCGATGCCCACCCCCGTGTCCTGCACGCAGATCCGCACCGCGCCGTCCCTGCCCGCCCCGCGCGCCTCGACCCGCAGCGTGAGCTCGTGCTCCCTGCCGGGCAGCTCGTCCATCGCGTGCTTCGCGTTGCTGATGAGGTTCATCAGGATCTGCAAGAGCTTGTGCTTGTCGACGTAGACCGGGCGCGGGCACGCGAGCTCTCGCACGACCTTGAGGTGCGGGCGCGAGAGCGCCGCGTCGTTCATCCGGAGGGCGTCCTCCAGGAGCTCCGAGAGCTGCACCGGCTCGACCACCGCGGTGGTGCCGGCGTAGGTCTGCTGCGTCCGGACGATGTCCTTGATGTGGTCGACGCTCTTTTCGAGCTGGTCCACGTAGCGCAGGATGCGCCGCCGATCGCCCTCCAGCGCGGCGGACAGCGCCTCCAGGTAGGCGATGAGGTGCCGCCCGCGCTCGTCCTCGGTGAGGAACCGCCCGGGGTCCTCCCGGTGGCTCGCAAGGAGCTGCGCCGCCCGCTCGAGCTTCTCCAGCTTGAGGCCGCCGAGCTCCTCCCCGATGAGCTTGGCGGACACGTTGACGGTGTTCAGCACGTTGCCGATGTTGTGCACCACGTTCGTGGCGATCTCCGCCATGCCGGCGCGCCTCGCCGTGTCGAGGACCTGGCGCTGGGCCGCCGCGAGCTCCGCCGTCCGCTCGACGACCCGCTGCTCCAGCGCCTCGTTCAGCTGCCTGAGCTGCTCCTCGCTCGCCTTCAGCGCCGCCTCCGCGCGGCCGCGCTCGGCGAGCTCGACCTGGAGCCGCTCGTTGGCCACGAGCAGCTCCGCGGTCCGCTCCGCCACGCGCCGCTCCAGCTCGCCCTTGGCGCGCTCCAGATCCTCGTTGAGGGCCTGCACCGTCTCCCGGAGCTGCTGCTCGCGGGCCGCCCGGTCCGAGACGTCCGCGTACGCCTGCTGGAGCCGGTCCTGCCGCGCCAGGGTGACGCCGAGCAGGTGCTGGAAGGCGTCTCGCAAGCGCTTGATCTGCTTTATCTTTCCGGCGGGGCTGAGCTCCCCGGAGACGTCGCCCGAGGCGTAGCGCGCGGCGTCCGCGGCGAGGCGCTCGATGGGGCGCACGATCTCGCGGCTCAGGAGCCAGCCGAAGGTCAGCGCCAGGAGGATGCTGCCGCCCACGCCCGCGGCGAGCCCGATCAGGGCGCGCTGCTTGAGCGTGCGGCCCCTCGCCTCGAGCTCGCTCAGCGCCTCCTTGTGCTGCGCCTGGCCCGCCCGCGCGCTCGAGAGGAGCACGAAGGTCAGCTCCTGGGCCTCGCCGTAGAACACCGACGTCGCCCGCGCCGCGTCGCCCTCCTGCATCGCGTCGAAGATCGCCGCGTGCTGCGCGTCGAGCTCCGCGTACACCGCGCCGAGGTGCTGCCACAGCCGCTCTTGCGGCGAGCCCCGCTCGCCCCGCGCGCGGTTGAAATGGACGAGCGTCTGGTCCCGGCGGGACGCGTCATCGGTCGTGTACGGCGAGACGTCGAGCCCGCGCAGCGCCTCGCCGACGGTCTCGCGCTGGGCGATCACCGCGAGCTCCATGTCCTGCAGGTCGACGAGATCGCCGAGGAGAGCGAGCTGCTGCGCGGAGATCCGCGAGAGCGTCGCGTTGACCAGGGGGAGGAAGACCGCCAGCGCGACCGCCACCGTCAGGAGCGGGGCGAACGAGAGCAGCGTGCGGTGGCGGATGTCCACGGAGGCCTCTGCCGGACGAGGATGCCGGGGGGATCGAGCGCGTCAAGGCGCGCCCGCGCCGCTGTCCCGCGCGGGCCCGCCAGCCCTCCGTCCAGCCTCCAGTCCAGCCCCCGCCGCCCCCCGATCGGCGGGCGCGCCGATCCTCGCACGCCGCGGCGGCTCAGCGCCTCCGCGGGCCGGCGCCGGTCAACCCTTCTTGCCGGTCTGCGCGGTGTGTTTCGCGTGTTTGTCCAGCGCGGCGAGGACGCGGTCGTAGTCGGGCGGCAGCTCGACCGGCGGGTTGGCGAGCCGGCTCGTCACGTCCGGGAGCGCGCGCTCGTGGTATTTCACCTTGAACTCCGTGAACTTGAGGCCGTTCGCGGTCGAGACCACGACGACCCGCTGGCGCTTCTCGACGAGGCCCTTCTTCACGAGCTTCTCCAGCGCGGCGAGGGCGACCGCCGTGTGCGGGCAGGTGTACATCCCGGTCCGGTCGGCGCGCGCCGCCGCGTCGCAGAGCTCGTCCTCGGTCACCTCCTCCGCGACCCCGTTCATCGCCTGGAGCGCCATCATCGCCCGCGGCGCGCTCACCGGGTTGCCGATCTGGATCGCGCTCGCCAGCGTCTCGCCCGCCTTCATCGGCACGACCTCGCTGCGCCCCTCGGCCCACGCCCGGTAGAGCGGGTTGGCACGCGCCGACTGCGCCACGCACAGGCGCGGGAAGCGCGTCGTCAGGCCGAGGTCCTTCAGCATCTTGAAGCCGGCGTAGAGCGCGTAGGCGTTGCCCAGGTTGCCGCTCGGCAGGACGACCCAGTCGGGCAAGGTCCAGTCGAACTGCTGCACGATCTCGATGGCCACGGTCTTCTGGCCCTCGAGGCGCAGCGCGTTCATCGAGTTCGCCAGGTAGACCACGCCGTCGGCCGAGAGCCGCTGCACGATGGCCATGCAGCCGTCGAAGTCCGTGTCGAGCGAGAGCACCAGGGCCCCCGACGCGATCGGCTGCACCAGCTGCGCCATCGACACCTTGCCCCGCGGCAGCAGCACGACCACGGGCAGGCCGGCCGCCGCGCCGTACGCCGCGAGCGAGGCCGACGTGTCCCCCGTCGACGCGCAGGCGATCGCGCGCACCTCGAGGCCCTCGCGGATCGCCTTGTTCACCACCGAGACGAGCACCGTCATCCCGAGGTCCTTGAACGACCCCGTATGGCTGTTGCCGCAGAGCTTCACCCAGACGTCGTCGAGCCCGAGCGAGCGGCCGTAGCGGTCCGCCCAGAAGAGGTTCGTGCCGCCCTCATCCATCGACACGATGGCCTCGTCCGGGACCTGGGGCGCGACCCACTCCCGCTTGCCCCAGACCCCGGAGCCGTAGGGCCACACCGTGCGCTTGTAGCGCTCGTCGAAGAGCTTCATCCACGTCGCGGGGCTCCGGTCGCGGAGCGCGTCGATGTCGTGCGCGACGTCGAGCAGGCCGCCGCAGGTCGGGCAACGGTAGAGGGGCTGCGTCAGCGGGTAGCTGCCGGGACAGCCGGTCAGACATCGGAATGCAGCAGAGTAGGCCATGGCAATACGGATCTCCTGGGTGGCGGGAAGCGCCCGCGGGAGGTGGTGTTCGGTTCAGTCGAAGCGTGGGGCTTCCATGCCGAGCCGCCTATAGAAGTAGATCGCCGCGTTCCTGGCAAACGATCCCTGCGGGACGTAGACGTCGTCCGGCTCGGGGAGCGGCTCGTCCGCCGAGAGCGGCCCGTCCCGCTCGCCCGCGAGGCGCTCGAGGTCCTCCAGGAACGCCTCCATCGAGGGATAGCGGTTCTCCGGGCGCTTGCGGATCGCCTTCAGGATCACGGACTCGAGCTGCGGGTCGATGCTCTTCCGCTTCTCCGAGGGGCGGGGCGGCGGGGTCACGAGCTGCCGGGCGAGGAGCTCGGACTGCTCCGAGCGCGGGAACGGGAGCTCGCCGGTGAAGGTCCGGAACATGACGACCCCGAGCCCGTAGACGTCGGTGCGGGCGTCGGGCCTGTCGCTCACGACCTGCTCGGGCGCCATGTACTCGAGCGTGCCCACCGCGGTGCCGGTCGCCGTGATGTGATCGGCGTCCTGGATCTTCGCCAGGCCGAAATCGAGCACCTTGACCGCGTACGGGTCGCCCTGCGCGCCGACGAGGTAGAGGTTGTCGGGCTTCACGTCGCGGTGGATGATGCCGACCCGGTGCGCGGCGGCGAGCCCGGACGCGGCCTGGGAGAGCACCGGGACGGCGAGGTCCGCCTCCATGCGGCGCTCGCGCCGTAGCCAGTCGCCGAGCGACTCGCCGAAGAGGTACTCCATGACGATGTACGGCGCGCCGTCGGCGGCGCGCGTGCCGGCGTCGAGCACCTTGACGATGTTCGGGTGCCCGATCTTCGCGGCGCTCTGCGCCTCGCGCACGAACCGCTCGCGCGTCCGCTCCGCCCGGGCCGCGAACGCCTCCAGGACCTTGATCGCGACCGGCTGCCCGGTCTCGATCTCGATCGCGAGGTAGACGCGCGCCATCGCGCCCTTGCCGAGATAGCCGCGCACCTCGTAGCGCTCCCCGAGGATCGTCCCCCGCAGCCGGGTCGGCTTGTACCGGAACAGGTCGACGCGCCGCGCCTCGGCGAGCTCCGCGCCGTCGTAGGGGCAGAAGCGATGGCCCGCGTCGTACTCCCGGTGGCAGCGCGCGCAGAACATGGCCCCGCTTCGAATAGCGCCCCGCGCTCCGGCCACGCAAGCGCTCCGCGCGCGCGCCTGGCGCGGCGCGCCCCGCGCCTGCGCGTGCGCCGCGCGGGCGCCGCGCTCACGCCGCCTTGCGCGGCGAGCGCCCCGTCAGCTTGGTGTAGGCGTGATAGCCGAGCCAGCGGATCGGCTCGGGCGGGACCCCCCCGAGCGGGTACATGTAGAAGGGCAGGTCCCGCCACCGCGCGTCGTCGCCCGCGTAGATGTCGCAGAGCACGCGGCCCGCGAGGTTGCCGAGCGTCACGCCGTGGCCGCTGTAGCCGAGCGCGTAGTACACGTTCCGGTGCTCGCCGCGCACCCCCATGCTGCAGATCCGGCTCATCGTGATGCCGAGCGTGCCCGTCCAGCGGTGCGCGATCCGGACCCGCTCGGCCGCGGGGAAGTAGCCGACCAGCCGGCGCCGGATCGCCTCGAACGCCTTCCCGGCCGAGTCGGGGGAGCCGGGGTAGGAGGTCCGGTTCCCGTAGAGGTAGGCGTACGCCGCGTTGCTGCCCCCGCCGAACACGAGCTCGCCGGCGGGGGTCATGCTGGCGTACGCGATCCTGTCGTGGTCGTCGCTGAAGCCGGCGACCTGCCCCCAGCCGAGCGCGGCGCGCGCCTCGACGTCGAGCGGCTCGGTCGCGATCACGTGCGAGTGCAGCGGGAAGATGCCGGTCTTGAAGTAGCCGAGCCGCGGCGTGTAGCCGTTCGTGGCGAGCACGATGGCCGACGCCCGGACGACCCCGCCCGGCGTGGTCAGCTCGATCGTGCGCCCCTCCTGGATCCGGAGCACCGGTGTGTCCTCGTGGAGGGCGACCCCCCACCCGAGGAGCAGCGGGCGCAGGCCGCGCAGCAGGTCGACCCCGTTGAGCTGCCCCTCGGTCGCGTCCAGCACAGCCCCGGCCGCCCCGTGGACGCCGAGCCGCTTCGCGAGCGCCGCGCCGTCCAGGTACTGTAGCGGAATGCCCCACCCGGCGAGCTGCTCCGCCCGCGCGTGCGCCGCCTCGGCCCGGCGCGCGTCGGTGAGGACCTCCATGCAGCCGTCGCGCCGGTAGCGCACCGGGAGATTGTGCTCCTGGATCATCCCGACGATGCCGTCGATGCCCGCGCGCGTCGCCTCGTAGACGCGGCGCGTGAGCTCCGGTTCGCGGTAGCTCACCCCGTTAATCCAGTTCAGCATCATCCCGCCGTTGCGCCCGCTCGCGCCGTTGGCGAGGTGACGCGCCTCGAGGATCATGACGCGGAGGCTCGGAAATCTGCGGATTAGATGGTATGCCGTGGAGACGCCGGTGAACCCGCCCCCGACGATGGCCACGTCGGCCACCGCGTCCCCGCGGAGCGGCGGGGCGGGCTCATAGACCGGCCCCGCCTCGCTCCACACGGAGCGAGCGGAATCGATCTGCGTGCGCGTGTCGACGAGAGCTGCGTGGGTCACGATGATTATCTATCAGAGGAACGCTCCGTCTGGCACCATGGACCCCAGGAGCCCTGCTTGAAGCGACGTGTCCGGCTCTGCATGAAGGATCTCTTCCACCAGGACGTGGTGGAGATGATCGAGCGCGAAACCCGCAAATACCAGATCTGGTCGATCGAGGACCCTTCCGACCCGGACTTCGACACGGCGTATCAGATCCTCTGGGACTGCTTCGGGCCTCATGGAGAGATGGAGCGCAAGGAGGCGATCCACGCGTTCCTGCGGGACGACCCGTTCACGCCCGAGCCGTCGGGCACATACATGCGCTACTTCCTGCTCGTGGCGCGAGACGCGGACGGAAAGGTGCGCGGCGTGCGCGACGGGACCGTGCTCGTCAATCCGGCGTACGCGCCGGATCTCTGCGTCATCTACCTCGCCCACATCTTCATGATCCCCGAGGCGCGGGGGACGGTGCTGTCGTACTGGCTGCGCATCGCCCCGGTCGAGCTCGCCATGCAGTACCTCGCCGACCTCCACGCGATGGGGAAGATCATGCTCCCCGCGCCCTCGGCCCCGGGCAAGTACTTCGGGATGAACCTCGATCTCGCGGCCGAGGTCGAGTACTTCACCCCCGAAGAGCGCCTGTCGTGGCAGCGCATCCTGTTCTACGGCCGCGGCGGGTTCGACGCGATCAACCCGCGCCATTTCCCCTACCGCCAGCCCGACTTCCGCGATCCCGAGGAGATCCGGGCGACGGGCAACCAGCCCTCTCCGTTCATGGTCCTCGTCCGGCGCATGGGCCGCGAGCGGCAGGCGCAGCTGCCGATCGACGAGGCGCGGGCGCTCATGCGGCTGCTCTACGACGATTTCGCGGATCACTGCGCGCCGCACCTGCTCGAGAACAGCCTCCAGCTCGTGCTCGACCGGCTGGAGGAGCGGGCGAAGCGGAAGAGCTTCGTCGAGCTCCTGCCGCTGCCGAGCGGGCCGAAGGACGTGCACCGGCTGAAGCCGCTCTTCCGGTACAACGTGTTCACGAAGTACTACCCGGAGAGCCCCGACATCCGCGGCTACCTGAACAGCGGCATCCGCGAGCGGCTGGCCGCGAACCCGCGCTACCTCGACGAGGAGCTCGCCCGCATCGCGCGGGAGCTGGAGGCGCGCCCGCCGTACGTCTACGGGAGCCGGGACAAGAGCGCGACCTGGGAGGGCACGCCGCTCTCGCCGGGGTCGGAGCCGCCCCCGTCCGAGAGCGCCGACGCGGGCGAGATCACCCGCGAGCTGCCGGCGCCGCCCGGGGCCGCGACGCCGCAGTGAACCAGCGGGCGCGAGCGCGCCCCGGAGACTCCCCCTCCCCCATGAACGTATTCGCCGCCGCGCCCGTCCCCGTCGCGTCGATCCTCTGGCAACCCTCCGCGGGCTCCTGGGTGCTCACCGTCGTCTGCAAGGCGACGTTCCTGCTCCGGCCCGGCGAGTCGCCGCTCGCCCCCGACCAGGAGGCGCCGACCCCCCACGACGCGGCGTGGGACGACGCGCCGTCGAGGAGCCTGCAGTCGGCGAGCGATCTCGCGCCCGCGAAGCCGCGCGCCGACGTCGTGCTCGTCGGCTTCGCGTACGCGCCGGGCAAGGCGCCGGCGCGCTCGCTGGTCGCCAGGCTCGCCGTGGGCGACCTGGACAAGTCGATCGAGGTGTGGTGCGACCGCATCTTCTCCCAGGACGGGACGCTCCACGAGGGCCCGCCGTTCGCGCAGATGCCGCTGGTCTACGAGCGCGCGGCCGGAGGGCCGGGCTCGTGGAATCCGGCCGGGGTGAGCGCCGGCGCGCGGAACGCCTACGGGCAGATCGCCGTGCCCAACCTCCAGCCGCCGGGGCTGCTCGTCTCCGATCCGGGCAAGGCGATCGAGCCCACGGGCTTCGGTCCGATCGCCCCGACGTGGCCGTCGCGCGTCGAGAAGCTCGGCCGCCACGCGGCCGGCTGGTCGCACCGCGACTGGAGCCGCAAGCCGCTGCCCGCCGGGTTCGACCCCGGCTATTTCAACATCGCCCCGCCCGATCAGCAGCTCCCGTCGCTGCGCGAGGACGAGCGCCTCGTGCTCGAGAACCTCCACCCCGAGCACCCGCGCCTCGTCACCCAGCTGCCCGGCCTCCGCCCGACGGCGACCCTCGAGGGCCGGCGAGGCGGCGCTCGCCCGGTGCCCCTGCGCTGCGACACGCTCTGGGTCGACACCGCGCGGGGGCGCTGCTCCCTGACCTGGCGCGCGCAGATCGCGCTGGAGCACCCGGAGGAGCAGGGGCGCGTGGTGGTGAGCCTGGAGCCGCCGCAGACCGCGCGCGGCGAGGCCGAGAGGTCCGTGCCGCCGAGCTCCGGGCACGTCGCGCCGCGCCCCCCGAGCACGTCGCAGACGCAGCTCCCCGGGCTCCGCTCCGAGCACGCTCCGGTGCTGCCCTGGAAAACGGAGGAGCGCGGGGCCGACAGCGCGCCCCACTCGAGCCCCCCGAGCGGCGGGCTCCCGTTCCGCGCGCCCGCGGCCCACGGCGACCTCGGGGCGCTCATGGCGGCGCCGCCGGCGCGGTGGTCCGCGCCGTCTCCGCCGGCCGGCCTCCTCGATCAGGCGCCGGCGACGCCGCCGCCCCCGGCCTTGGCGCCGCCGCCCCCCGCCTTGGCGCCCGCCGGGAGCCGAGGCCTCTGGGGAACCAACGACGCGCCGCCGGCGATGACGGTGGGCCAGAAGTTCGGGGCGGCCGAGAGCGCGGCCCGCGCCTCGCTGCCCGCCCCGGCCGAGGACGACCGCCCGTCGAGGGTCAGGGCGTCGCCGCCGAGGCCCGCGGCCGACGACATCGTCGAGCTGCTCTGGTTCGACCCCGCCGCGCTGCCGCGCGTCCGCGCTCGGTGGAGCGACCTGATCCTCGAGCTCGACTTCGAGGAGCTCGACCCGCGTTACGACCTGCCGGCCGACGACGCGGCCAAGGACCGCCACGACGTCCTCGGCGTGCTCACCGACGGGTCGCCGATCGAGCCGGGCGGCGTGCCGCAGGCGCTCCTCGCGTCGATCGGCGACAGGCGGCGGTTCACGCCGCCGCTCGTGCTCGTGACCGGCGAGGCGCGGTTCCCGTTCGACGAGGTCGAGGCGCTCAAGGCCACCGTCGCCGTGGTCGCGCCGCTCGCGGGCCCCGACAAGCAGCTGAAGGACGCCCTCGACTCCATCGGGGAGCTGCTCAAGTCGCCGTACCTCCAGAGCTCGACCGGCGTCGTGGACCGGCTGAACCAGCAGCTGAAGGAGCTCCTCGCCCAGTCGAGCCGCTCGCTGCCGGCGGGCCAGATCGAGGCGCACACCGAGCGGCTCTTGCTCGAGCAGCGGCGCTACCAGACCCGCAAGGTGCTCGGCGATGCGTGGATCCGCGCGCTGCTCGCGGCGGGCGGGCAGGGCGCGCTGCCGCTCTACCTGCCGAAGGCCCTGGAGCACCGGCTGCCCCTGATGACGAGCCTGAAGGTGCGCGTCCTCGCGGAGGCGCACCTCCGGCAGGATCAGCTCGAGCCGAGCCGCTACGCGCTCAAGGCGGTCGCGCTCGGGAGGGTCTTCACCGCGGACGAGCTGCGGCCCGCGCGCACGTCGGACTGAGGTCAGTCGAGCGGCTCCGTCGGCCAGACGTCGCTCGCGCCGACGAGCGGGAGCACCTCGACGATGAGCCGCTGCTGCGCCTCGAGGAGCTGCCGCTTCACGTCGCCGCCCGCCGAGGCGAAGCGCAGGTGCACAACGAACCTGGGGCCGTCCTCGTAGATGCGCGCCGCCGCCTCCGGCGTGAGCTTGCCGGCGACGTAGTCGCCGTGATGGTGGCTGTCCGAGATCGCCCACACCGAAGGCCACCGCTCGTCGAGCCGCCGGAGCATCTCGTCCTGGGAGAGCTCGCTCTTGAAGGACCACGCGAGCGTCGTGCTTGCCGTCTTGCCCATATCACCTCTCCTCAGCGGCCGCCGTCCCGCGGATCGGTCGAGACGCCCGCCCCGCCCGCGCCGGCCGTCCCGGCGCTGCCGGCCGGCGCCTGCGGCGCGGCGGGGGGCGCCGCGCCGACCGCATCGGGGCCTCGATAGATCGTCGGGAAGTCGCCGTTCGGCTCGCGCGGGCCGTTGAGCTTGAAGTCGAAGCCGCCGTTGCTCGGGTTGGGCTCACCGTAGATCTCCACGTTCCACCGCTCTGCCAGCGCGTTGAGCTTGCTCCCGAGCGACGTGTTCGAAAGCCCCGGCTTCCCCTCCGGGTTCAGCGCGCTCGGCGCCTCGCCGTTCTTGAAGATGCCGTATTTGGCGTTGTACGGCGCGCCCGCCTGCTGCGCCTGGACCAGCGCCTGATCGCTGTGGATCGCGAAATCGGTGTCCGACTTGGGCGACCAGAACCCGAAGGGCTTGTCCGGGTTGCCCTTGAACCCGTCCGTGGCCGAGCCGAGCTGCTTCACGGTCGCGTCCGTGATGCCCTCCGACTCGAAGACGTTCCGGATGTCCGACTGCAGCCTGTCGAACTGCGCGCGATCCTTGTACGTGAGCGGGACGCGCTGGCCGTCGGCGTCGCCCTCGACAGCCATCTTGAGCCGCTCGGGGGTCGTGTTCGGGTGCTCCAGCTCGCCGCGCTGCACCCGCTCGTAGGCCGCGCGGTTCTCCGCGATCCTCGCATCGAGCTTGGCGGCCGCCGCGGGATCGGCCGCGGGCCCCGCGGCCATCTGCTCGTCGGTCCAGGCGCGCGCCCGGGCCACCTCCTCCGGGCTCGGCGGCCCCTTCCGCCCGAGCGGGACCTCCTCCGCGGCCGGCGGGCGGATCCACCCGAACCGCTCGCCGAGCTTCGCGGCGCCGATGCCCCCGAGGAGGCCGCCGCCGAACTCGCCGAGGATCTCGCCGACGCGCGCGGCGCGCTCGCCAAAGAGGCCGCCCACCGCCTCGCCCACGTGCGCGCCGACGAACGCGCCGGCCAGCGAGCCGGCGAGCCCCAGCCCCGCGACGACGACGCCGGCGCCCACCCCCGTCAGCACGAGCGCCGCCCCGCCCGCGATCAGCGCGGTCCATCGCAGGGTCGTGAGGAGCCACGACGGCACCTCCTCCTCGACGGGCACGAGCGTCAGCGTCTCGCCGCCGATGAACGTGTAGACGGCCGCCTGGCTGACGACGCCGCCGCACTGGGCCTTCTCGGTCCTGCGGCCCAGGTGCTTCCCGTTGACGAAGACCGTGGCGCTGCCCTGCGCCACCTTCTTGCCGCCGTGCTCGAGGACGTCGAGCTCCGCGCGCGCGGCGGCGCGCCCCTCGATGCGCGTGTCCGGCGATCCCGTCGCGATCTCCCCGCACGGGGACCCCTCGAACATCTTGCCGATCTCGGCGCCGGCCAGCGCGCCGCCGGCGCCGAGCCCGACGCCGCCGGCGACCGCCGCGCCGATGAGGACCGCCCCGGCGCCGCCGGTGACCACGGAGAACAGGATCGCCCCGCCGATCGCGAGCCCGACGCACGCCCCCGCGATGAGGCCGGCCCACGCGGACGAGTGGCCGATCTCATCGCCCATCCGGGCCGCTTCGAGGGCGCTCACGGCCTCGCAGCCCCTCAGCCCTGGCCCAGCTTCACGCTCGCGAGGATGCGATCGAACACCGGGTTCAGCCGCGCGGCCTCGCTCTTCGGCATGGTCGCGGTGAAGCTGAGCACCGTCGGCTTGCGCCCCCCGACGAACACGAGCCGCTGCTCGATCGGCCCGCTCTGTCCCCTCCACGCGAACCGGATCTCCACGGCCGGCTGCCCGCCGAGCGTGATCTCCTGCCGCGCGTAGAGCTGGAAGCCGTCGAGCCGCTGGGCCATCTCGACGAGCTGCCGGTCGCCGTAACCGCGGATGTCCTCGCCCGCGGCCAGCGTGTCCCGCGTCATGACCAGGTTGGAGATCATCCCCTGGCCGGGCTTCGCCGGCGCGGCGAAGACCACCACCGAGCGGTCCTCCCAGTCGCGCGGCACGTCGAAGGACACGTCGGTGTGGTCATAACGCGGCATCGTCTCCGTCTCCACGCTGCGAGGCGCAGCGCTCGCTCTCCGACATCCAGCCGGCCCCGGGCGTCACGGCTCCACCTTGGCGAAGCCGCCCTGGAGGTCGCCCCGGTAGAGGGCCACGCCCTGCGCCGACAGCGCCCCTGCGTACGCCCGCTCCGCGGGCACGCCCGAGGCCTCGGTCGCCTGCGCCGCGGTCTTCACCGCCGCGCCGTTCACCGACCGCGGCGCCGCCGCGGTCCGCAGCGCCAGGAACTGCGCCACCTGCCCGCCCGCCCCGCCGACGTGGAAGATGCCGGCCGCGCTGCCCGCGTTCACGAGCGTCCCGAGGTCGCCCGCGCTCAGGCCGCCGAGCGCCGGCAGCGGCGCCGTGAGCACCGGACCGAGCACGTCCAGCGTCGACGGCAGCGAGGCGAGGCTCTCCCCCTTTGCGAGCCGGAAGAGCTCCAGGGCGCCGCCCCCCGCCGCCACCAGCGCGGCGAGCGACGCGGAGGGCGCGCGCACCGCCTCCTGGATCGCCGCGCCGGCGGCGGGCCCGATCTGCAGCGACGCCGGGGCCGCGGCCGGGGTGAGCGGCGGCGAGGCGACGGCGCGGTCGAGCCGCAGCGCCGCGCCCTCCACCTCGACGTCCTCGATGCCCCCCGGCGCCTCGACGGCGCCGCCGCCGCGCATCACCTCGGCCGGCGCGCTCGTCTCGCCGCCGCCGCCCGGCCGCCCCGGCGCGCTCGGCGCCCTGGCCTTGCCGATGGTCGCCACCGCGGGCGCCTTCGCGGACGTGGTGTTGATGAGCACGTTCGGCCCGCCGTCGATCTGCACCTCCGCGCCGGACAGCTTGAGCAACCCGCCCGCCGAGATCTCGAGCTTGCCCTGCGCGTCGATGAAGATGCCCTCCGGCGTGATCTTGATCGACGCGACGCCGTTCGTGATCTGGACGGTCTTGTCCCTGTTGATCGTGTACCCGACGCCGTCGCCGACCGTGACGCTCTGGCTGTCGCCGGCGTCGACCGCGTCGGAGGTGCGCACGATCGACGTGCGGCCCTCGCCGATGTGGTTGATCTGCTGCTCGCCGATCGTGTGGCTCTGGCTCTTGACGACGTTGACGCTCTGGCTCCCCCCGACGGTGACGGCGTCGGCGCCGGTCACGCTGGCCGAGCGGTTCGAGAGCACGGTCGAGCGCTGATCCCGCTTGATGATCTCGGTGTAGTCGCGCTGCGCCTGGACGTGGATGAGCTCGCGCCCCGCGGCGTCGTCGAAGGAGAGCTCGTTGAACCCGCCCGAGCCCGGGGAGGAGTCGCTCTTCCAGCCGCTCTTGGTCTTCTCGGCGGGCAGCGTGTACGGCACGCGCGTGGTGCTGTTGAAGACGCGGCCCACGATCACCGGCCGGTCGGGGTCGCCGTCGAAGAAATCGACGAGGACCTCCTGCCCGACGCGGGGGATGGCCACGAGCCCGTAGCGGCTCCCGGCCCAGCCCTGGCTGACGCGGATCCAGCACGAGCTCGCGTCGCTGAACCGCCCCTCGCGGTCCCAGTGGAACTGCGCGCGCACGCGCCCGAACTCGTCGGTGTGGATCTCCTCGCCCGGAGGGCCGACCACGATCGCGCTCTGCACGCCCACGACCCGCGGCTTCGGCGTCCGCCGCGCGGGGCGGTAGGGCTGCTGCGCGAACACGGCCTCGCCGGTCATGGTCCACTCGCCGCTGTGATCGCCCTCGAAGGTGGACGCGACGACGAGCAGCGCCTGGTCCGGGGCGAGCTCCTTGCGGGGGTGCCCGCCGAGCGACAGGACGACGCCGGGGCACAGGTCGAGGGCGTTGGTGCGGTACCGGACGGCGCGCCGGCCGCCCCGCTCGCCCTCGAGGCTCCTCGCCGCGAGCGCCTCCGCCTCCTTGATGTCGACCCGCGCGACGCCCCTGTCGTCGGCGACCGGCGTGTCGCCGCCCTTGCCCGGCTCGACCACGAACGCCCCTGGCACGTAGTGGTACTGCTCGTAGCGGAGCTCCTCCTCGAGCCCCTCCCGCGCCTCGGCGAAGAGCTGAACATCGGGCCTCGACCTGAAATCGAAGTCGCGGAGGGTGACGTGGCCGGGCCGCACCTCGTGGCTCACGACGAGCTCGCTCACGTACTCGCGCCCGGACGACTGGTTCGGGTTGTCGACGTAGGCGATGGGAGCGCCGGGGCGCGGCTCCCGCCGCTGCGGGGCGTCGCTCAGGACGAGGCGGGTGAGCTCGGCGCCCATGCGGCCGCCGTCCGCGCGGTGCGAGAAGTAAAAGGAGATGCCCGCCTCCTCGAGCAGCCGGCAGATGAACGCGTAATCGGTCTCGCCGTACTGCACGCGGTATTCATGGGCGGGGTACTTCGCGCCCAGCGCCACCTCCGGCTCGATCTCCCACTCCTTGAGCACCTGGAGCACGATCTCGGGGATCGTCATGTGCTGGAAAATGCGGCTGTTGCGCCGGAGCGTCGCCCGGAACAGCAAAGGCACGATGCGCAGCCGGTAGGTGGAGAGCCCCGTCGGCTCGACCTGCACCTGCTCCACCTGGGCGCAGAGCCCGGCCCAGACGCGGGCGGGAACGGCCGAATGCAGGACGGCCGACTCGGCCTTGAAGGCGGCGGCCTTGCCCACGAGGCTGTCGAGATCGAGATCCTCGATCTCGGAGACGGCCAGTATCGACACCTCGAAGAGCGACGAGATCTGCTCCCGGACCGAGAACCGTCGCACCGAGAGCGATTCTTCCTTGGACGCGAACGAGAGCGAGAGGCGCGACATGGACGGAATGCCGAGCGTAGAGCATGCGCTCGGCGCGATCTAGATCACGGCGCCGCCCCGCTGCCCGTCGCCGCGCGCGCGCGCAGGGCGCCCGCGCGGATCTCGTTCACGGCCGCGCAGGCGGCCTCGTGGGCGTCGATCGCGCCGCGCAGCACGAGCGACCTCCCCCGTTCGGCGGCGGTCTCCTCGAGCGTCCCCTCGAGCACGCCCTCGGCGAGGCGGACGAGCGGTCCCACCTCGGCCATGCCGCGCGCGAGCGCCCGGGCCGCCGCGACGAGCCCGGACGCCGCGGGGGCGGAGCTCGCGACGGCCGCGGCCTCGTCGCAGAGCTCGTCCGCCACGGAGCCCATGTCGCGCCAGCACCCGACGGCCGCGCGCAGGCTGGCGATCGTCACGAGCGCCGAGGGGGTCGCGTGCATCGCGTCGACGGGCGCCTGCGGCCGCACCCCCGCCGCGTTCTGCGCCGCGGCGATGACCGGGGCGAGGGACAGGAGCGCGCGCTCCAGCACGCGCGTGGCCTGCTCGATGCGGACGAGGCGCTCCTGCACGTCGGCGCTGCCGACCGGCGCGTCGCGCTCGACGAGGTCGGAGAGGCGGCCGGCGACCTCGATGGCGAGCTGATCGAGCCCGTCGATGGTGCGCGGGTCGAAGCGGCGGGGCACGACGTCGAGAACGCACAGCGAGCCGATCGCGTGCCCGCGCACGCGCACCGGCACCCCGGCGTAGGCGCGGATGCCGTAGTGCTCGACGAGCTCCTTCGGCACGCGCTCGTCCCGCAGCGCGTCCTCGACGAGGAGCGGCGCCTCGTCGCGCACGACGAGCTGGCAGAAGGAGTTGCTCCGCGAGGTCGCGCAGCTCACGGCGAGCTCCAGGGGCAGCCCGTGGTGGGCGCGCAGGAGCTGGATGTGGCGGACGACGAGGCTCACGAACGCGATCGGCGCGCGCGCGAGCCTGGCGGCCCGCGTCACGCAGGCGTCGAGGATGGCGTCCGCGTCCGTGCGCAGCATGGCGCCGTGCAGCTCGGCCAGGCGGACGGGGTCGTTGAGGTCGGCCATGGCGAAAGTCTACCAGCAAAGACTGCCGCCCCGGCGCTGCACTGCGTCGCGCCCCGCGGAACCCGGGGCGCGGGAGCATTCACCTGCGCGGCGCGGATTTGCCGGGAGCGCGCGCGGCGCCAGCGGCTCGGCAGAGCTACGGATAGGGCTTATGGGCTGAGCTGAGCTTCCGAGCACAGGAGCCCGACCCCGCAGACGTCATCCCCGAGCCGCCTGCGCCTCCCTCGCCCGCACCGCCGCGGCGAACGTGCCGAGGTGCACGTCGACCACCCGGCTCACGTCGGGCGTGTAGCCGCCCGCGAGGACCCACGCGATCGGGATGCGGCGCTCGAGCGCGGCCCGGAACACGACCTCGTCGCGCGCGCGGAGGTCGTCGTGCGTCAGGTCGAGCGGCGAATACGGGTCCTCGCGGTACGGGTCCGCGCCGGCCTGGTACAGGATCAGGTCGGGCGCGGCGCGGTCGATCGCGGGGCCGAGGTGCCGCTCCAGGATCTCGAGATAGGCGGCGCCGCCGCTCCCGCCCGGCACCGGGACCGACCAGCCGTTCTCCGTGTCCGGCGCGCGCTCGGCATCGACGTCCCGGTACGCCCGGTTCTGCTTGTACCAGTTGCCGTAGATGGAGAGCTGGAACGCCCACGGCCGCGACGCGAGCAGCGACGCGGTGCCGTTGCCGTAATGGAGGTCCATGTCGACCACCAGGGCGCGGCGGATGCGCCCCTCGGCGCGCGCGCGCTCCATCGCGACGACGAGGCCGTTGAAGGTGCAGAAGCCCTGGCCGTGATCGGCGTGCGCGTGGTGAAAGCCGCTCGCGAGGTTGCCCGCGATGCCGTCCTCGAGCGCCGCGAAGGCCGCGGCGACGCAGCCGCCGTTCGTGAAGCGCACCGCCCCGGCGAGCGCCGGCGACCACGGGAACTTCTGCGACTCGGCCAGCGCCCGGGGCTCGCCGGTCGCGATCGCCCGGACGTACTCGGGCGTGTGGACGCGGAGCAGGTCCTCGTCGCCGACCGGCTCGGGCTCTTCAACCCGCGCGCAGAGGCCGCTCCGCTCGATCGCCTCGCGCACCAGGGCGAACTTGCGCATCGGCATGACGTGCTCGCCGATGTCCGCGAAATAGCGCGGCGAGTGGAACACCCGGATCGGAGGCGAGGCACCGGTCACTTGCAGACCGACTCGAGCAGATCGAGCGCCTCGGCGACGTGGCGCGGGGCGAAGACGAGCGCCGGCCGGAAGCGGAGCGTGCGCTCGCCCGAGCCGCCCACCTCCAGGCCGCGGTTCCGCAGCGCGGTGAGCGCCGCGTCGCGGCGGGCGGCGTGGGGGAAGTCGACCGCTGCGAAGGTGCCGCTGCCCCGGGCGCCCGAGAGCACCCCCGGGTACCGGACGCAGAGGTCCTCGAGCCCGGCGACCAGGCGCTGGCCCGTCGCCCGCGTGTTCTCGAGGAGCCGGTCGCGCTCGATGACCTCGAGGATCACCTCGAGCTGCGCGCCGCGGAGCGGATCGCCGAGCCAGGTGTTGAAGATGCGCAGCGGCTCGATCGGCGCGAGCTCCTCGCAGCAGTAGAAGCCGCCGAGCTGCATCTTCTTGGAGAACGTCACCATGTCCGGCGGCTCGGGCAGGTCCCACGCCTCGTGCGCCCACAGCGCGCCGGTCCCGCCGCCGCAGGTCTGCACCTCGTCGATGATGAGCGCGACGCCGCGCTCCGCGGTGAGGCGGCGGAGCGCCTGGAAGAACGCCGGGCTCGCGTGGCGATCGCCGCCCTCGCCCTGGATCGGCTCGACGATGACCGCGGCGACCTCGTCCGGGTGCGCGTCGATCGCCGCCTTGACCGCCTCGAGCGAGCGCGCCTCGGCGGCGCGGTTCTGCTCGGCGTGGGCCGCCTCGGGGAACTGGACCGCGGGGAACGGCACGACGGGCCAGTCGAACGCCGGGATGTCGAGCTTGTGGATCGGCTTGCTCCGCGTCGCCGAGAGGGCGCCCATGCTGCGGCCGTGGAACCCGCCCTCGAAGGAGATCACCTTGAAGGCGTTCACGCCGGGCTGCCGGTTGAGCATGCAGGCGGCGAGGTCGGCGTCGCTCGGCTGCGCGCCGCCGCGCCGGCGCCGGGCGAGCCGGATGAACGCGGCCTTGAGCGCGTTCTCCACCGCCTCCGCGCCCGTGGTGAAGGTGAACACGTGCGAGTGCCCCTTCGGCGCGACGCGCATCAGCGTCTTCTCGACGATGTCGACCCACTCGGGCGCGGGCGCGACCCCGAGCGCCGAGCGGTAGCCGGCGCACCAGTCGAAGCGGCCGTCGCGCCACGCGGCGAGCAGATCCGGGTGGTTATAGCCGATGGGCACGGCGGCGATGTGGCCGTAGACGTCGAGCAGGACGTTGCCGTCCACGTCGACCATGTAGTTGCCCAGGCTCTTCCGCGCGTCCTGATAGAGGTGGATCGGCCGCGCGTCCTGGTAGCGATGGTGGCGGGCGCGGAGCGCCTCGGACGCGGGCCCCGGGACGGCGGTGCGCATGGAAGCGCGCTCGGGCTCACCGGGGATGGGCGGAGAGATGCTGGGCGGTGCGTTCATGGTCGGACTCCAATGCAAAGGGCGCGGCGGAGCGTCACGCGGATCCGTCGCTCGCGACGGCCCGCCGGACGCGCACCACGATCGATTTCGACGCGGGGGTGTTGCTCTTGTCGGCGATGCTGCCGAGCGGCACGAGCACGTTGGCCTCGGGGAAATAGGCCGCCACGTTGCCGCGGGGGATCGTGTAGAGCACGACGCGGAACGCGCGCGCCGCGCGCTCGCCGTCGGAGAAGCGGCTCGTGATGTCGACGAGGTCCCCCTGCGCGAGCCCGCGCTCGGCCGCGTCCTCGGCGTTCATGAACACGACGCGGCGCCCGCCGCGAACGCCGCGGTAGCGGTCGTCGAGCCCGTAGATGGTCGTGTTGTACTGGTCGTGGCTGCGGATCGTCATCATCAAGAGCTCGCCCGGCTCGAGCTCGTGCCGCGGGAGCGGGTGGACCAGGAAGTTCGCCTTGCCGGTGGCGGTGCGGAACTCGCGCCGCGCCGCGGCGTTCGGCAGGGCGAAGCCGCGCGGGTCCTTGACCCTCACGTTGAAGTCGTCGAACCCGTCGATGGTGCGCTCGATGAGGTCGCGGATCCGATCGTAATCGGCCGTGAGCGCCTCCCACGGCACGCGCGAGCGCGCGCCCAGCGTCGCGCGGGCGAGCCCCGCCACGATCGCCACCTCGCTCCGCAAGAGCTCCGAGGCGGGCGGGAGGTTGCCGCGCGAGCTCGAGACGACGCCCATCGAGTTCTCGACGGTCACGAACTGCGGCCCGCGCGCCTGCACGTCGCGCTCGGTGCGCCCGAGGCAGGGCAGGATGAGCGCGCGCCGGCCCGTCACGAGGTGCGCCCGGTTCAGCTTGGTCGACACGTGCGCCGTGAGGTCGCACCGGGCGAGGGCGCGGGCGGTGAAGGCCGTGTCCGGCGTCGCCGAGAGGAAGTTGCCGCCCAGCGCGAAGAAGACGCGCGCGCGCCCCTCGGCCATCGCGGCGATCGCGGCGACGGTGTCGAGGCCGTGGCGGCGCGGCGGCGAGAAGCCGAAGTTCTCCTCGATCCGGTCGAGCAGCTCGGCCGGCGGCCGCTCCCAGATCCCCATCGTCCGGTCGCCCTGCACGTTGCTGTGCCCGCGCACCGGGCACGGGCCCGCGCCGGGCCGCCCGACGTTGCCGCGCAGGAGCAGGAAGTTCATCACCTGCTGCACGTTGGCCACGCCGTTCTGGTGCTGCGTGATGCCCATGGCCCAGCACGCGATCGTGCGCTCGGACCGCATCGCGACCTCGGCCGCCGCCCGGATCCGGTCGCGCGGGATCCCGCTCTGCTCCACGATGTCGTCCCACGGCGCGGCGCGCACGGCGGCCGCGAACGCCTCGAAGCCGTGGGTGTGGCGCTCGATGAACGCGCGATCGAGCACGGCGCCCGGCCGCCGCTCCTCCTCCTCGAGCATCTCCTTGATGATGCCGGTGAAGAGCGCGACGTCGCCGTTGATGCGCACCTGGAGGAACAGCGTCGAGAGCGGCACCCCCGCGCCGACGAGATCGAGCGGGTGCTGCGGGTGCTGGAAGCGCTCGTTGCCCACCTCGGGGAGCGGGTTCACGGTCACGATCTCGCACCCGCGCAGCCGCGCCTCGCGCAGCGTCGAGAGCATGCGCGGGTGGTTCGTCCCCGGGTTCTGCCCGACGATGAAGATCGCGTCGGCCCGCTCGAAATCGTGGAGGGAGACGGTCCCCTTGCCCACCCCGATGGCCTCGCGCAGGCCCACGCCGCTCGACTCGTGGCACATGTTCGAGCAGTCGGGCAGGTTGTTCGTCCCGTACTCGCGCACGAAGAGCTGGTAGAGGAACGCCGCCTCGTTGCTCGTGCGCCCCGACGTGTAGAAGACCGCCTCGTCCGGCGAGCGGAGGGCGCGCAGCGACGCGGCGACGAGCTCGATCGCCTCGTCCCACGACACCGGGCGGTAGTGCGACGCGCCCTCGTCGAGCAGCATCGGGTGGACGAGCCGCCCCTGCTTGCCGAGCCAGTGGTCCGACTGCCGCGAGAGCTCCTCGACGCTGTGCTTGCGGAAGAACTCCGGCGTGACCCGCCGGAGCGTCGCCTCCTCGGCGACCGCCTTCGCGCCGTTCTCACAAAACTCGGCGGCCGAGCGGCTCTCCTCGGGCTCGGGCCACGCGCAGCCGGGGCAATCGAAGCCCTCGCCCTGGTTCACGTGCAGGAGCGTGCGCACGGCGCGCGCGACCCCCATCTCGGAGACCGCGTGCTGCAGCGTCGCCCCGACCGCCGCGAGCCCGCCGGCCGCCGCGCTGCGCTCGCCGAGCCGGGGCGCCTCGGCCTCGAGCGGCGGCTCGGCCTGCACGTCGCGCAGCGCGTCCCGCGCCGTCACGACGCCGCCTCCGAAAGGGCCGCGATGCGCTCCCGGCCCGCGTAGACGTTGAACCGCCCGTCGCGCGCGAAGCCGACGAGCGTCATCCCGTGCGCCGCCGCGAGCTCGGCGGCCAGGCTCGACGGCGCGCCCACCGCGACCATCACCGGGATCGAGGCCCGCAGCGCCTTCTGCACGAGCTCGAACCCGGCGCGCCCGCTGACCATGAGCACCGCGCCCGGGTCGGGCAGCCGCCCGGCGAGCAGCGCGGCGCCGATCAGCTTGTCGACCGCGTTGTGGCGCCCGACGTCCTCGCGAAGGTCGGCGAGGGTGCCGCCCGCGTCGAAGAGGGCCGCCGCGTGCAACCCCCCGGTCCGCCCGAACACCGGCTGCGCGCCGCGGAGCCGCGCGGCGAGCCCGTGCACGACGCCCGGCGCGATCCGCGGGACGCCCCGCGCGAGCGGCGCGGGCGGCGCGCACGACGCGACGTCGATCGACGCCTTGCCGCAGACGCCGCAGCTCGCGTTCGCGACCGCGAGCGCGCGCTCGCTGCGCCCGAGATCGACGGTCACGCCCTCGGCGAGCGCGACGCGCACGAGGTCGCCCGAGGGGCCGAAGAGCTCGTCGACGCCGACAACGTCGGCCGCGCGGGAGATGATCCCCTCGGCGAACAGGAGCCCTATCGCGAGCTCGCGGTCGTTGCCGGGCGTGCGCATCGTGATCCCGAGCCGGCGCGGGGCGCGCTCCTGCAAGGCCGGGGGGCGCGCGCTGTCGACGTGCGCGGCGTGCGCGGCGCGCGCGACGACGACGATCTCGAGCGGCGCCTCGACGGCAAGCTGGTCCTCGACGTCCGAGGCGCCCTCGTCGGTGATCCTGCGGATGGAAACGGGGGTCGTGGTGGACGGCATGCGGGGTCGTTCCGCGCTCCATACTACCGCGCCGCGCCCGGTCGAGCAGACCCCCGCGAAGCCGCGCTCGCTCGGTGCCGGCCCTTGGGGCGACGTTCCGGCTGAAATGCAACGGCGGGCGACTCCCCTGATCCTAGCTGAGGGGTCGAGACGTCCCCATGCGGACGATGGGGCTCATCGTCTCGCTATCCTCAAGGCGCTGCGGGTCGCCATCAGGGCGGCGGCGAGACGAGCTTGCGAAGCTGCTCGAGCAAGGGATCAATCTGGCTGTCATCCAGTCCAGAGAGAAGCTTCTGGACTTCCCTCCGCCGCGGGTCGGGGCTCGTTGGCTGCGGCGTTGGCCACCCTCGCTCATCATCACGCTTCCACAGCGCCTTCGCGCCAGCGAGGTTGAATTTGGACAGATAGACGAGTCGCCGCTTGGAGTACACGTCGCGCGGCAGCTTGCTGGTTGTGCCAGCGACATCGAACTCTTTCGAGTTTGTGGAAAGCACGGCTGCCTCTGGCACGCGATTGAGATCACGATCGGGATGGCGCTGATGATGTGGAGATCGACGACGTCGGTTCCCCGCATTCCCACGCTGGGGAGGAGCGCATCCATTGCCGCTTGCTCCTCTTGCGGATGGTGAATCATGAAGCGCTTACACCTGGCGCTCAGATTCTCCAGCTCCCGCTGCGGGTCGGGAAGGTGATAGGAGGACTCGGCGCTGACGACCTCTCTGGCGACGGCAAGGAGCGCAGGATTTTTCAGGTTCCGTGCGGCCGCGGATAGACCTTCGGACACGGCCTTCACCGCCCTGGCATGATCCTCCGTCTCCCTCTGAACCACATGTCGCGCCTCGAGAAATGCGGCGACTGGGATGCGCAACTGGCACTCGCCCTGCTCTGCCGCCTCAAGGAGAGAGCGGGCTTCGCCCCTCCACTGGTGGTGCGGCAAAATGAACGAAATTAGCCATTTGTCTCCAGGTACACGAAGAACGTGCTCATGAAACGTCGTCACGCTGCGTCAGACAAATCCTCGTACTCCTCGAGGTCGGCCTCGGCGAGCCCGATCATGGCGGGGAGCATCATCGAAAGCGCCTCGTCCGGCACAGAGCTCCACCATGAGCGCCCCACCGCCTCGAGCCACCGCCTGACCTGAACGTAGAGCCCTTCGCCATGCTCGACGCCATTATCGACTCGACTGAACAGCTTGCCAGTCGGTAGTACCTTGACGTCGTACGACTCGCTGGAAAACTCAACGGATGTAAACGAGTCAGAAATAAGATGCGCGGTCCTGGGCGTGATGAGCATGCCCGCGTGAATGTGACGCTCGTAGAGCCGGCACTTGAACCGTTCGATGTCGGCAGGAGCCGCCCCGTCGAGCAGGTCGGGTCGCACCTCGATCAACGCCTCGTGCTTGCCGGAGCGCGGGTCGGATGCGATGAAGGTGCGGGCCATTTCAGGCAGTTAGCATGATGGCGCTGTCCCATCAAGAACACCGCGGCTGAGAGAGGGCGCTCGTCGAACGCTCGTTGCGGCGCCGGCGCCGCCCGCGCTAGCGCTCTCCACCGCCGGCCCACGCGGCGACGAGCCGCTCGAGCTCCCGGTCCGGCGCGTCGAGCGGCGCCTTGCCGCGCCACGCCGGCGGGAACAGCGGCATCACCGCGCTCCGGAGCACCGGCGCGAAGCCGGCGATCTCGGCCTTATCGCGCGGGATCCGGATCAGCGGCACGCGCTCGCCCGGGAACGCCGCGAGCCGCGCGAGCGCGTTCTCGCGGATCGGCGCGAGCTCGCCCTGGCTCACCTCGGCGGCGTGGACGGCCTGGTAGTGGCGCAGGAACGACGCGGCCCGGGCGCGCGGGATGTCGTCGCGCCCCTCCTCGCCGACCTGGCGCACCACCGCGAGCAGCGGCAGCGGCACCGGCGCCACGCCGAGCGCCGCGAGGTCGCGGAAGTCGGGCTGCGCGTACGGGAGCACCGCCGGCGGGACGATCGCGAACCCGGCGCGGCCGTAGGCGATGAGCCGCACCACCGTGTCGCGGTCGTCCGGGTCGACGGCCTCCATCTCGGCGGCGAGCATCACCTCCGCGCCGCCGCCGCCGAGCCCCGCGCCTTCGAGCGCGCGGCGCGCGAGCGCGACGGGCGCCGCGCGCAGCAGGGCGGCGAGGCCGGAGCGGCGGTACGCCGGCAGGACGAGGGCGTGCGAGAGCAGCATCACGCAGCGCCGCGCGGCGCGGTCGAGCGTGACGTAGCCGTCGCGCACGCCGGCGAGGCGCCCGTCGTCCACGCTGCGCGCGAGCAGCATGTGGTACCTCGCCTCGATCGGCGCCGCCGGGTCCGTGTGCTGCCCGGCGAACCACGCCGCGAGCACCTCGCGGCGCTCGAGCTCGCCCTTCGGCCCGAAGACCTCGTCGAGCGCGCGGTAGCCCTCGTCGAACGCCGCGTCGTCCTGCGCCTCGACCACGGAGAACCGCGCGAGCGCCCGCGCGACCTTCTCCGGCCCCTCCCCCGGGCGCACGTCGCGCGGGTCGACGATCATCCGGCCATCTCGCGCAGCACGGCGTCGAACACCGAGGCCGCCTCGTCGACGTCCGCGGTCGTCGTGATGAGGTGCGGGCGGAGCCGCACCGATCGCGTCCCCGTGTAGCTCGCGAACACCCCGCGGCGGAGCGCGCGCGCGAGGAAGTCGTCGCGCGCCGCGGTCGTCGGCAGGTCGAACGCGAGCAGGAAGCCGCGGCCGCGCGGCTCGGTCGCGAGCGCGGGGTAGCGCTCGCAGAGCTCCTCGAGCCGCGCGAGGAAGTGGCGGCCGGTCGCGCGCACGTTGGCGAGCAGCTGCTCGGCCTCGATCGCGCGGAGCGTCGCCAGCGCGACCGCGGCCCGCGCGCGGTCGCCGTTGCGCGTCTGGTACATGCGCCCGAACTGCGCGACGTCGTACGCCGACGTCGCGAAGAACCCGCCCATCTGCATCTTCTTGCCGAAGCACATCAGGTCGGGCGGGCGCGGCAGGTCGAGCTGCTCGTGCGCCCACAGCGTGCCGCTGATCCCGAGGCCCGTCTGCACCTCGTCCAGGATGAACGCCGCGCCCGCCTTGCCGGCGAGCTCCTGCGCGCGGCGGAAGAAGACCGGGCTCGCGTGCCGGTCGCCGCCCTCGGACTGCACGGGCTCGACGATCACGGCCGCCACCCTGCCCTGGTGCGCGTCGAGGATCCGCTCCAGGGCGGCGAGCGCCTCGACCTCGGCGCGGTCGTTCTGGTCAGCGAAGCGCGCGAGCGGGAAGCGGCTCGCGGGGAAGGGCGCCGTGGGCCAGGGGAACGCGGGCAGGTCGGCCTTGTGGATGACCTTGGAGTGCGTCGCGGACATCGGCCCGAGGCCGCGGCCGTGGAACGCGCCGGCGAATGACACGACGACGGCGTCGGTCCCCGCGTTGTCGAGGATGCGCTGCTGCTGCTCCTCCGGCAGCTCCAGCGGGTTCTTCGGCAGCCCGGCGGCCTCCCGGCGGCGCTCGCCGTGCCGGATGAACGCCGCCTTGAGCGCCGACTCGACGCCTTCGCCCCCCGCGTCCACGCAGAAGACGCGCGCCATGCCGCGCGGGGCGTACCGCTGCTCGAGCGCCTCCACGAACTCGAACCACGCCGGCGTCGTCACGAACGGCGTCGACGTCGGGTTCGCGACGGCGCGGATGAACGCCTCGCCGTGGGCCGCCTCGACGAGCGCGGGGTGGTTGTAGCCGAGCGCCCCGAGCGCGAAGTTCGCGAACAGGTCGAGGAACACGTTGCCGTCCACGTCGACGAGCGAGCACCCCCGGCTCGCGGTGTCGTCCATCACGACGGCGCGGTAGCGCGACTGCATGTCGAAGCCGCCGCGCGCCATGTAGGCGCGCGCCTTCGGCCCCGGCAGCTCGGTGACGACTCTTCGCGGAGGGACGGACGGCAGCGTGGGGCGGTCGGAGAGGTCCATGGGCAGGACGAGTATCCCGCACGGCAGGGCCCGTGTCATCGCCGCTTGCCGCGCCCGGGTGCGCGGGTTTACGACGAGAGCATGCCCGAGACGCGCGAGACCGTGAAGAAGCTCTGGATCGACAACGCCGACAGGGACGCCCTCTCCGGCGAGACGTTCGAGACCGCCAACCCCGCGACCGGCGGCTCGCTCGCGCGGCTCGCCCGCGGCCGACGGGAGGACGTCGACGCCGCCGTGACGTCCGCGCGCGCGGCGTTTCCGCGCTGGGCGGCGATGGATCCGAACGAGCGCGCGCGCATCCTGTGGAAGGCTGGGGAGCTGATCCTCGCGCGGTGCGAGGAGCTCGCGCGCCTCGAGGCCGTGGACACGGGCAAGCCGATCACGGCGGCGCGGACGATCGACGTGCCGCGGACGGCGGACACGTTCTTCTATTTCTCCGGGTGGGCGACGAAGCTCGGCGGCGAGACGATCCCGGTGCGGGGGCCGTTCCTGAACTACACGGTGCGCGAGCCGCTCGGCGTCATCGGCGCGATCATCCCGTGGAATTTCCCGCTGCTGCTCGCGGCGCGGAAGGTGGCGCCGGCGCTCGCGGTGGGCAACACGGTGGTCGTCAAGCCGCCGGAGGAGGCGAGCCTGACGACGCTGGAGCTCGCGCGCATCCTCGCGGAGGCGGGGGTGCCGCCGGGCGTCGTCAACGTGGTCACGGGGCACGGCGAGGAGGCGGGCGCGGCGCTCGTGGAGCACCCGGGTGTCGCGAAGATCTCGTTCACGGGCGGCACGGAGACGGGCCGGACGATCATGCGCGCGGCGGCGGGCACGCTGAAGAAGCTGTCGCTGGAGCTCGGCGGCAAGAGCCCGAACATCGTCTTCGCGGACGCGGACGTGGAGAGCGCGGCGAAGGCGGCGGTGACGGCGATCTTCTACAACCAGGGCGAGCTCTGCACGGCGGGGAGCCGGCTCCTCGTGGAGCGGTCGGTGCACGATCGCGTGCTGGAGACGGTCACGAGCGGCGCGCGCCGGCTCGTGCCGGGCGATCCGCTCGATCCGTCGACGCAGCTGGGCCCCCTCGTCTCCGAGGCGCACTTCACGAAGGTGCTCGGCTACATCGATCGGGGCGCGGCCGAGGGGGCGCGCCGCGAGACCGGCGGGCGCCGCGAGGGGCCGGGGTTCTTCGTGGAGCCGACGGTGTTCTCGGCGGTGTCTCCGTCGATGGCCATCGCCCGCGAGGAGATCTTCGGCCCGGTGCTGGCGGTCATCCCCTTCGACGACGTGGAGGAGGCGGCGCGCGTCGCGAACGCGACCGAGTTCGGCCTGGCGGCGGGCATCTGGACGCGCGACGTGGGCAAGGCGCACGCGCTGGCGGCGCGGCTCGCGGCGGGGACGATCTGGATCAACACGTACAACCGGTTCGACGCGGCGAGCCCGTACGGCGGATACAAGCAGTCGGGCTTCGGGCGGGAGAACGGGCGGGCGGTGCTGGACGAGCTCACGCAGCTCAAGTCGGTGTGGGTGGCGCTGGGCTGAGCCTAGGGCGATAATGGGTTGAAGCTGCCTTCCTTCTGCCTGCTGCCCTCTTCCGTCTTCCCTCTCCCCTCTTCCGTCTTCCCTCTCCCCTCTTCCGTCTTCCCTCTCCCCTCTTCCGTCTTCCCTCTCCCCTCTTCCGTCTTCCCTCTCCCCTCTTCCGTCTTCCCTCTCCCCTCTTCCGTCTTCCCTCTCCCCTCTTCGTGCGCGTGCGCGTGCGCGCTAATTCCGAAGAATCGCGCACGCGCACGCGCACGAAGGACGCGCACGGGAGACGGGAGACGGGAGACGGGAGACGGGAGACGGGAGACGGGAGACGGGAGACGGGAGACGGGAGACGGGAGACGGGAGACGGGAGACGGGAGACGGGAGACGGAAGACGGAAGACGGGAGACGGGAGACGGGAGACGATACGATTCGACCTCAAGGCTGTTCTGACCCGGTGCCACAGAAACGGCGACGCGCGCAGCCGGTCCCAGGACCAGCTGCGCGCGTCTCTGCATCGCCACCCCGGGCGCGCGATCGACCGCGCGCCCGCCTTCGCGATGCCGTGGGCCGCGGGGGACTACTTCATCCCCGGCGAGGCCCCCTTCGTGCCCGCGCCGGCGCCGGCGGCCGGGGTCGCCGCCGGCGGCTGCACGCCGCCCTGGCCGCCCGGGCTCCCCGCCGTCACGCCGGTCTGACCGGCCTGGTGCCCCGACTGCGCGCCGGCGGCGTGCTGGCCGCCGCTCGCGGCCCCCTGGGAGCCAGCGCCCGTCGCGCCGGTCGCCGCGCCCGTGGCCCCCGCTGGGCCGAGCTTCTGCGCGAGCGCCTCCGCGTCCTTCAGGTGCTTCTCGATCGTCGGCCGGAGATCCTTCTCGAGCATCGCCTTCAGATCGGCGTTCTTCGCGTCCTGCAGGATGCGACGGTCGATGAGGTCGAGCGTCGTCTGGTGGTCCTTGACCATGAGCTGCACGAACTGCTGATCGAAGTCGGCGTCCTGGAGGGCCTTCAGCTGATCGACCGCCTGCTGCGTCTCGGTGGCGAGCTGCTTGCTCTTGTCCGACTCGGCCGCCGCGATGCCGAGCTTCTTGACCAGCTTGGCCTGCTTCGCCTTCGCGTCGTTGTGGTGCTGGACGATGACCCTGGCGTAGGCCTTCACGTCCTTGTTCTTGGCCTTGGTCTGCGCGACCTGCGCCTCGTCGATCTCCTTCTTGTTCGCGGCGTCGAGCACGGCGACGATCTGCTCGTCGGTGAGCGGCGCCTCGGCGGGCGCGCTCGGCGTCGTGCTCGTGGTGGCGTCCGGCTGCGTCGTCCCCGCCTGCGCGTCGGCGCTCGGCGGAGGGGCCGGCGCCGTCTCCGGCGGCGTGGTCGGAGCCGGGGTCGGGGCCGGCGGCGGCGGTGCGTTCACCGTGCTCGGGTCGCTTGCCGCAGGCTGGTTGGAGCAACCGGCGCCGAGAGCAAGACCGACCGTCAAGACGAGAACGTTGCGCGATACGACCATAGGTAAGGACCTCCTCAGGTGTGTTCAGGTGCCGGCCCGTGTGCAAGATCGGTGCACAAGACGACAGCACGCTTTTCCCCGAAATCCTCGGGAACGTGGCCGCCCGCACTGTGGCAACTTGCTACGGCCGTGGCGAATCTGCTTTAGAAGGCCGTTTCGAGGATCGCCTCGCTCATCCCACATGATGCCGAACCCACCGAATGGGTGACCCCGGCACGCACAGCGGGCTCTAACCGCGTTCCGCGGTCGCGGAGCTCTGCTTGGCGCTCGCCAGAGCGGGGCTCGGGGAGGGCGTGAGTTGCGGCGGGTTCATCTTGCGGATGCAGTAGCTGAGGGCAGCCCGCAGGTTCCGCTGCGTGACGATCTGCGAGAGATCGAGCCCGAGCGCGACCATCGTCTGGGCCACGTTCGGCTTGATGCCGGCCACGATACCCTCCGCGCCGAGGAGCCGGATCGCCGTCACGAGCTCGATCAGGTGGCTCGCCACCCGCGTGTCGACCATCTCGACGCCGGTGAGGTCCAGGATGGCGAAGCGCGCCTGCTGCTCGACGATGCGCTGGAGCACGCTGTCCATCACGTCCGCGGTCCGCACGCTGTCCACGATGCCGACCATCGGCAGGGTGAGCACCCCGCTCCACACCTCGATGATCGGCGTCGAGAGATTGCGGATCACCTCCTGCTGCTTCTCGATCTGCCGCAGCCGCGAGCGGAGCTCCTCCTCGGCAGACTTCGCCGGCGAGATGTCGAGCGCCACCCCGACCGCCCCCTCGATCTCGCCGTCGCCTCCGCGGAGCGGGACGATCCAGCTGTCCCAGTGAGCGCCCTGCACCTCATCGCAGGTGTGGATCGGCTCCCCGGCGAGCGCGCGCTTCACCTCGCCGACGAGCTCGCTCCCCTCCTGCGCCTCGAAGAGGCTCACGCCTTCGCACTGGCGTGGCGTGAGGCAGAGCTTCTCGAGCGCCCTGCCCTCCTGGTAGCCGAACCTGCCCTCGCGATCGACCGCCCAGAGCGCGATGGGAAGGTGAGCGATCACCTGATCCAGGATGCGCTCCTTGAGCGAGCGGCTCGCCTCCGGCGCGGGCGCGCCCTGGAGCGAGCCGTAGATCGCGTCGCCGTCGGGCGACCGGGTCGCGCTGCACGTCAGGGCCTGCTCGGCGCCGCGCGCGTCGCGGAAGCGCAGGGCGAGCCGGAGCGGCTCCGCGCTCTGCTGCAGCCGCGACCAGGCCGCCGCGAGCGGCCCCCGATCGGCCTCGTCGACGAGCGAGGCGAGCGCCGCCCCCGGCGCGGCCGCCGGACCCAGGGTGCGCCGCAGCGCTCCGCTGACCTGCTGCAGGATGCCGTCCCGTCCCGCGACGAACAGCATGTCCGGGCAGGAAGCGAAGAATGCTTGAAGTGAATCCTTGGATGATCCCTGGTCCGCCACGTTCCCTCCCAGCGCACGCGAGCGACGAGGTCGCGTTGTAGCAGAGGCCCGTCTCGCTTGAGAAGCGCGTTCGCCCGGCCGACGCGCACGCCTGCTCGCCGGTGCGCGCTCCATTCTGCCGTCGCGGCTGCGACATCGCCGCTCCGGCGACAGCGCTGTCAGGCGACTCATGATGTCGCCCCGCGGCGCGCGTCATCGGAGCTCCCGTCGCGGCGGCGCGCGCGCTCGGCGTCCGTCAGATCGAGGCGCCCCGCGGCGAGCTCGACGGGGCGGCAGGAGCGTTGTCGCGCGACAGCCCCGGGAGCGCCGCGCGGCAGGGGGCGACGACCTCGGCGAGCACCTCGCGGCGCAGCGCCCCGAGCGCGTGCGCCGGGAGCAGGCCGAGCGCCTCGTGCGCGAGGAGCCCCGGCGCCGGGTCGACCGCGAACCGCGCGGCGGCGCGGGAGAACGCCCGCTCCGCGGCGGCGCGCGCCGGCTCGCCGAACGCCGCGAGCATCCACGAGAGCGCCCTCCACGACAGCGCCGCGTGCCGCTCCTCGTCGGCGGCGATGCGCGCGAGCGCGGCCGCGAGCGCCGGGTCCGCGGCGATCCGCGAGAGCTCCCGGCCCTCGGCGGCGCCCAGCGTCTCGCCGACGCAGCCCTCCTCGACGAGCGCCTCCACCACCTCCGCGACGCCCGCGCCGACGGGCGCCGTGGCCGCCTCGAGCAGCGGCCCCGGGCCGATCGCCCGGCCCGCGAGGCGCGAGGCGATGTCGTAGGCGAGGCGCGCGTGCTCCAGCTCGTCGAGCGCGGCGCGGTGCGCCTCGCCGACGAGGGCGGCCGGCGCGCCGAGCGCGAGGAGCTGCAAGGAGAAGCGGGCGAAGCTCGCGATCGACGCGTGCTCGAGCGCGGCGACGGCGGCGTAGTGCGCCGCCGCGCGCTCGCGCACCTCGGGCGGGAGGGACGCGACGTCGAGCTCCGTGGGCGCCGCGGGCGCGCGCCAGTCGTCGCGCGCGGCGCGCTGCGCGGCGCGCGGCGCTCCCTCGACGACGAGGGGGCGGCCGATGGCGCAGGAGATCCCGGCGCACTCCCAGCGCGCGCTCTCGCCCTCGATGTCGGGGACGACGCAGGCGACCCCCGGGTTCGCGTCGGACGCGCAGTCGGCGTCGCTCTGGCAAGCGTCGTCCTTGGTCCTGCAGGCGAGCGTGACCTGCTCCCAGCACCCGTTGAAGTACGCCGACAGGCCGCAGGTGCTGCCAGGGCAATCCGCGTCGACCGCGCAGAGGGCCTTCGCGCAGACGGAGTGCTCCTCTCGGAGCGCGCCAGTCCCCTTGCACACGCACACCTCGGACGGGCCGCACTCGGCGTCGGTCTCGCAGGCGTACTCGCAGCCGCAATAGGGGCCAATCTGCCCGAAGGAGCTCACGCATTTGCCGCGCGGCCCCTGCGTGCAGTCGGCGTCGGTCCTGCATTGAAACGATCGCTCGGTGCCGGCGCACGCGCGCTGCGCGATGGTCGCGTCGCAGCGGACCGTCGACGCGCGGTGGACGGTGCCGTCCGCTTCCTGCATCCAGCCCGCGCTGCGCTGCGGCCGGGGCGCGGGCGCCGCCGGGTCGTCCGCGGCGCCGGCGTCGTCGGCCGTGGCCTGCGGCTCGGCGAGCGTGACGACCGCGATGTCGCGGCTCTTCGCGCTGGAGCAGCCGGCGGCGCCGGCGGCGAGGAGGAGGGTCATGCGGAGCGAGCGGTGGCGGTCCATCCCGCGAGGGTAGCAGAGAGACGGGTGTCCCACGGCCAGCGCGTCGGCTCGGTATGCGCCGGCAAGGCGGTTACAGCGGCAAAGAGAACACGAATCGGAGAAACAGCAGAGAGCGGTGGACGCCAAGCGCGTTTGCACCACGACTCCGGGACTCAAGCGTGGATGCTTCGTTCCGGACATCAGCAGCCAACCGCCCTGAGGACCGCCGGCGCGGCATGACCGCTGGACTCACATCGCATGACTTCAACCGAGAACGAGATTGGCATCCTCGCGGCGCTCGTCTCCTCTCCTCGGCCTCCGCTGCGAATCGCTCGCGCCCTCCGGCCTCATGCGCTACTGCGCCGGCATGCGCCTCTACACGTTCCGCCACTCGCCCAACGCGCTCAAGGTGCGCCTCGCCCTCGCCGAGCTCGGGCTCGCCTACGAACCGGTCGAGATCGACCTGTTCCGCGGCGAGCAGCGCGCCGAGGCGTTCGCCCGGCTGAACCCGCACCGGAAGGTGCCCGTCCTCGAGGACGGCCCGCTCGCGCTCCGGGAGTCGAACGCCATCATCGCCTACCTCGGCCGCACGCACGGGACGACGCGCTGGCCCGACGTGGCGACGTCCGAGGCCAGGGCGCTCCAGTGGCTGTTCTTCGACAGCGCGCACCTGACCCCGCACTGCAGCGCGATCTGGTGGACCAACGTCGTCGCGCCGAAGACGGGCCTCCCCGCCCTCGCCGAGGCGGTCGTCAAGCGGGCCAGCGACGAGGCGACGCGCTCGCTCGATCTGCTCGAGGCGGAGCTCGAGGACCAGTACCTGCTCAAGAGCTCGATGTCGCTCGCGGACTGCTCCGTGGGCGCCGCCCTCTCGCTGCTCCGCGGATCGCACCTCGACGACGCCGGGCGCTGGCCGAAGGTGATCGCCTACCGCGAGCGGCTGCGCAGCCGCGACAGCTGGGCCGAGGCGGGCGGCGACGCGGTCAGCGACCTCGGTTGAGCGACGCGACAGGCGCGGCGCGCCGGCGGCTAGCGCCTCGCCCTGCGGCCGATCCCGCGCGCGTCCCGCCCGATCGGCTCGCCCAGCTCGAACGCCGGATCTCCGTCGCCCGCCGGCAGCTCCCGCGGCTCTCCCGGCTCGAGCGGGCCGTGCGCCCGCTCGGCTTCGGCGATGGACGGATAGAGCTCCACGTCGCCGTCGACCCGGAAGCCGCCCGCGCGCGCGGGGCGCACGACGCGGCCGAGGACGAGCCCCTCGTCCCAGATGCCGCCGTGCTCGACCGCGATCGCCGCGCCCACCGCCACGTCGGAGAGCCGCGCGGGCGCGCCGTCCGGCCGCCTCGGCGTGGGCCGCCAGCGCAGGATCGCGTCCTCGTGGAGCACCACCACCGGCAGATCGCCGGGCAGCTCGGACACCCCGCGCGCAAAGCGGACCCGACGCCCCGGCGCCCCAGCGCCCTCCACCCCGCGCTCGCCGCCGGCGCCCTCCGCCTCCTCGAGCGCGGCGAGCGGCTCCGCACCCAGTTCCTCGAGCGGCGCCATGCGAAGTCCTCCCCGAGCGGTGTCGGCCGTGCGCACGGCGACGTCAAGGCCGCTCGGCCCGTGCCCCGCGCTTGACGCCCCGAGACCTCCGCTGATGCCATCGGCCGATGACGACGTTCGATCCGTTCCCCGTCCTCACGACGCCGCGCCTGACGCTCCGCGCGATCACGCCCAGCGACGTCGAGCGCATCTTCCGCATCCAGTCGGATCCGGAGGTGGTGCGCTACGCCGGCCGCGGGCCGGACGGCTCGCTCGCGGACTCGGAGCGGCGCATCGCCACCCTCATGGCCGGCGTCCGAGAGAACACCTCGATCCGCTGGGGCATCACCCTCAAAGAGGGCGGAGAGCTCGTCGGCACGGGAGGCTTCTGGCGCTGGAATAAGCCCCATCGCTCGGCGGAGATCGGCTACGAGCTCCTGCCCGCGTTCTGGAACCGGGGGATCATGACCGAGGCGCTGCGCGCCGTGATCCGCTTCGGCTTCGAGTCCATGGAGCTCCACCGCGTCGAGGCGCAGATCGATCCGGACAACCGCGCCTCCGCGCGCGTGCTCGAGCGCCTCGGCTTCGCGCTCGAGGGGCGGCAGCGCCAGAACTGGTACTATGACGGGCGGTACACCGACACCGCGCTCTACGGCCTGCTGCGCGGCGAGCTCGCGGACGCCCCGACGTGACCCGCGCCCGCCGGCCTCCGCCCCCGCGGCTACCTCGCCGCCGGCGCGCGCCCGCTGCCCGGCGGCGCCGCGGCCCCGGGCTCGCCCTTCGGGTCCAGGTTGATCTGGATCCGCGCGGGCGACTCCGACGTGATCTCCACCGTCTGCGAGACGCCGTCGCTCGACCGCGCCTCCACCACGAGCGACACCCCCGGCTTCGGCCGGGCGATGACCTGGCTGCCCACGCCGAGCACCACGCCGTTCAGCTTCACCACCGCGGCGCTCGGCTGGGTCTGCACCGCGATCGGATCCACGATGGGCCGCTGATCCCTCGGCCGGCTCAGCGCGACGAACATGAGCGACGCCACCGCGACGCCCGTCGAGACCGACGCCACGAGCCACGGCAGCGCCACCGGGCGCAGCGCGTCGCTGCCCGCGCGCATCAGCCCGCCGATCCCCCGCCGCGGCGCCGTGCGCGCGTTCCGCGAGCGGCCCTCCGACGGCGGCCCGACGCTCAGCGTCGCCCCCGGCTTCGGCCGCCACCCGGGGCGCTGCTGCGGGACGATCGCGTCCGCGATCCGCTGCCGCTCCTCCTCGAGCTTGTCCCCGCAGCGCGCCATCAGGAGCTCCGCCACGTGCGCGGTCGTGATCACGCCCGACCTGCGCATCAGGAAGTCCTCCAGCGCGCTCGCCATCTCGCCCGCCGTCTGGAAGCGCTGGTCCGGGTCGCGCGCGAGCGCCTTCAGGATGATCTCCTCGAGATCCCGCGGGCACTGCGGCGCGATCAGCGTGGGCCGCGGCGGCTCCGACGACCCGGTCTGCGGCAGCACGAGGTCGTGCAGCACCTGGAACGGGAGCGCGCCCGTCACCGCCTCGAAGAGCACCACGCCGAGCGAGAAGATGTCCGAGCGACGGTCGACCGGGTGCCCCTGCGCCTGCTCGGGCGACATGTACTCGCCCTTGCCCTTGATCTCGCCGGTCTGCGTCGTGTCGCCCAGCCGCTCGAACGCCTTCACGATCCCGAAATCGGCCACCTTCACCGTGCCGTCGCGATCGATGAGGATGTTCTGCGGGCAGACGTCCCGGTGCACGATGCCGAGCGGCACCCCGCGCTCGTCGTGGAGCTCGTGCGCCGCGTGCAGCCCGTGCGCCGCGTCGGCCACGACGCGCGCCGCCATCGCCGGGGAGATCGGCATCGGGCGCAGGCCCGGCCGGAGCAGCCGCTGCATCGTCTGCCCGTCGATCCACTCCATCACGAGGAAGAGCACGCCGTCGGTGTCGCCGAGGTCGAGGATCTCGACCACGTTGCGGTGATGGATCTTCGCGGCGAGGTTCGCCTCGTCGAGGAACATGCGCTGGAACTGCGGATCGCGCGCGAGCGCCGGGATGAGCGTCTTCAGCGCGACGACCTTGTGGAAGCCGCGGGAGCCCTCCATGCGCGCGGCCCAGACCTGGGCCATCCCGCCCTCGCCGATGAGGCGCAGAAGCTCATATCGCCCGAGACGCTGCCCCGGAGCGGGGTCCTCGGAGATCCGCATGGCTCACCAGACGCTTGTGCTCGGGGAGCCGCGCCCGCGGTCCCCAGGAGCAGCTCGGGCCGCGGGTCGCGGCCCCCTCTCTCCAGGCGCTCACCATAGCCAAGCGCGACCGCGCCGCAAAGGATCGTGTGGATCGAAGGCCGCCCGCGGCACCCCCGGACCGTCGCGCCGTCCCTCCTCCGGCCCCGCACCGCGCGTCCGACGCGCCGCGACGCCGCGCGCCCGGCGCCCGCGACGCCCCCGCGCCCGGCAGACTCGCCCGCGCCCGGCGGCCTCGATCCGCGTCGCTCCCCCGCCCTGCCCCTGCTATGGCCCGGAGCACGATGACGAACGAGAAGAGCGCCCCCCCGCCTGCCCGCGGGGGCCGAGCCCCCGCCTCCAAAGCCCTGTTCGACCGCGCCGCCGCCGTCCTGCCCGGCGGCGTGAACAGCCCGGTGCGGGCCTTCCGCGCCGTCGGCGGCGACCCCCTCTTCATCGCCCGCGCGCAGGGAGCGCGGCTGTTCGACGCCGACGGCGCCGAGTACATCGACTACGTCGGCTCCTGGGGGCCGGCCATCCTCGGCCACGCGAACCCCGCCGTGGTGGAGGCCGTCCGCGAGGCGGCCCTCGGCGGCCTCTCGTTCGGCGCCCCGACCGAGCTCGAGGTCCGCTTCGCCGAGAAGATCCGCGAGCTCTACCCGAGCATCGACATGCTGCGCTGCGTCTCCAGCGGCACCGAGGCCACGATGAGCGCCATCCGCGTCGCGCGCGGCTTCACCGGCCGCGACGCCATCATCAAGTTCGAGGGCTGTTACCACGGCCACGCCGACCACCTGCTCGTCAAGGCGGGCAGCGGGCTCGCCACCTTCGGCGCGCCCGACTCCGCCGGCGTCCCCGAGAGCGTCGCCCGCGCCACCCTCTCCCTGCCCTACAACGACCCGGCCGCCCTCGAGGCCGCCTTCGCGGCGCGCGGCGGCGACATCGCCGCGGTCATCCTCGAGCCCGTGGTCGGCAACATGGGCTGCGTCCCGCCGGAGCCCGGCTTCCTCGCCCTCGTGATCGACCTCTGCCGCAAGCACGGCGCGCTCTCGATCTTCGACGAGGTGATGACCGGCTGCCGCCTCGCCCGCGGCGGCGCGCAGGAGCGCTTCGGCCTCCGGCCCGACCTGACCACGCTCGGCAAGATCGTCGGCGGCGGCATGCCCCTGGCGGCCTACGGCGGCCGCGCCGACGTGATGCGCGTCGTCTCGCCGCTCGGCCCCGTGTACCAGGCCGGCACGCTCAGCGGCAACCCGCTGGCGGTCAGCGCCGGGCTCGCGACGCTCGAGCGCCTCACGCCCGAGCTCTACGCGCGGCTCGAGCAGCTCGGCGCGTCGCTCGAGCAGGGCCTCAGGGCCGCCGCCGAGGGCGCCGGCGCGACCGCGTGCGTCCAGCGGGTCGGCTCGATGATCACGCTGTTCTTCACGAAGGGCCCGGTCCGCTCCTGGGCCGACGCCGCGACCTCCGACACGAAGCGCTTCAGCGCCTTCCACGCGGGCATGCTCGCGCGCGGCGTCTACTGGCCCCCGTCGCAGTACGAGGCGGCGTTCCTGAGCGGCGCGCACACCGAGGAGGACGTCGAGCGGACCGTCGCCGCCTGCCGCGAGGCGCTCGCGGCCTGAGGCCGGGCGGGCCGGAACGGCGAGGGGCCGGCCGCCGCAGCGATCGGCCCCTCCCGCGAGCGCCCGCGCGGGCGGGCCCCGCGGCGCGCGTCAGTCAGTCCGCGCGCACCCAGCCGTTTCTATAGAGGTTGCCGCGGGCGGTCGGCCAGAGCAGGCAGTTCGTCGACGACCGCGGCACCGTGTACACGTACGTGTTCGGCTCCGGGGTCTGCCCGTCGATCCAGCCGATCTCGCGGAGCGACACGACGATCTCGATCGTGCCGTCGCCGTTCACGTCGGCGAGCGTGGGCACGGGCATCGCGCCGAGCCGCGGCAGCGGGATCTTGTGGAGGAGCTTACCGCCCGCGTTGAGGATGAAGAGGTGGCTCCTGTTCTCCTCGGTCGAGTAGGTGTTGAACACGACCTCGGGGATGCCGTCGCCCGAGAGGTCCCCGACCACGACGCCGCCCGTGAGCACCTGCGTGTCGTCCGTGTACTCGACGTCCCAGTACTCGCTCTTGTCGGCGTAGACCGCGTGGATCCGCCCGTCGAGGCCCGCGAAGATCATCTCGGGGCCGGGGTGCGTCGCGTTGAGGTCGGCGACGGTCACCTGCTGCGTCGCCGCCACGATGTTGCCGCCGAGGTCCTCGCCGCCGGACAGGTAGTCCGGCGCGTAGAACGGGCTCTCCCAGCCCGGGATGCGGCTCGCGTCGTTGCGGACCACCCACAGGCCGACGCCCTGGGACTGGTCCGACATGTCGACGTCCTCGGCCGCCGCGAGCATGATGACCTCCGGCGCGCCGTCGCCGTCCACGTCCGCGATCGCAGGGGCCGAGTTCTTGAAATAGGCCTGCAGGTCCCTGCTGTCGCCGAAGCCCTGCTGCGCGAGCGCGAGGTCGTGCATGTACCGCACGCCCGGCGTCTTCGGGCGGCCCTTGAACATGGGATTCGCGTCGAAGGCCTCCCCCGTGCCGTGGTAGAAGCCCGCATAGGAGTTGTCCATCGGCGAGACGATGTCCTGGGCGCCGTCTCCGTCGAGGTCGCCGATGGCCAGGTTCTGGTCGTAGACGCCCACGATCCAGCACTCGGCGTCGTCGCTGCGGCGGGCGTCGCACCCGATCGTGTTGCTCGCGATCGGCGGGAAGCCGGCGACCGGCGCCCCGCTCGCGTGGAACGCCATCAGGACGTCGGGGGTCCTGTCGGTGCTCGCGGCCACGACGTCGAGCTGGCCGTCGCCGTCGACGTCGCCGGCGGCGAGGGCGCGGATCTCGTCGTTCCAGACGACGGGCCAGCCGTCCACCACCCGGCCGCTCGCGTCGAGCATGTAGATCCGGGTGCGCGCCGCGATGACCACCTCGAGCTGCGCGTCGCCGCGGAAATCGGCGACGAGCGGGCTCGCCCAGATGCGGCCGTGCGCCCGCGACTCGTCGAACCGCCACTTCTGGGCGCCGTCGGGCCCCCAGGCGACGATGTTGCCGTTGTGCGTCACCAGGATCTCGTTCTCGCCGTCGCCGTCCAGATCGGCGACCGCCGGCGACCCGAGCCACGCGCTCTCGTCGTCGTCGGAGAGCTGGAGGAGGAGCTCCGGCTCCGCGACGTCGGCGGAGCCGCTGCCGGCCGGCGCGCACGACGCGACCGCCGGCAGCGGCTTGGAGCCCCCGGGCACCGGGCGGGGGTGGCTCCAGGAGCCGCTGCTGCCGCCGCCGTCGTCGTCGGGGAGGGTGCCGTCGACGTTGCCGAGCTGGCCCTCGCAGGCGGCAAGAGCGAGGACGCTGGTCAAGAGAGCGATTCTACCGGGAATTACAAAACCTCGGTTGCAGACAAAGGACTTCATCATGGCCTGGAAGCTTACCAGCGCTTCGCGGCCGAAGAAGAGGTGAAGCGGAAAATTGACGCGGTCGCGGATGCGCTGAACGGTGCGTTACGCTCCTCCTTCAGGAGGGGAGGTAGGCTGCATGTCCCCGACGTGGCGCGCGCTGGTGGACCTGCGGGTTGCCGGTATGGGTGCGGGTAGGTGCTGTGCTAGGCTCCGCCGCCATGAACGTATCGCGACGGCTTTGGATTGCCGGCGCCGCCTGTGCCCTGCTGCTGGGGACGACGGCGCTGGGCTGCAGCTCGAACCCCGCGCCGAAGACGGCCAAGGTGGAGGCCGGGGACATGCCCGAAGGAGGCGACTGGACGGGCGTCTATTACAGCGAGCTCTACGGGTACCTGCACCTCGTGCGGGACCCGAACTCCGACTCCATCGAGGGCCGCTGGCTCCGGCCCGTCAAGGATCGGTGGGGCGAGCTGCACGGGTCGGTGGCGGGCGACCTCATCAAGTTCACGTGGACCGAGCGCGTCATCGGCGCCATCGGGCCCAACTCGACCAAGGAAGGCCGGGGGTACTTCAAGTACACGCGGCCGGAGGGCGAGAACGTCGACGACAAGATCGTGGGCCAGATCGGCCGCAACAAGGATGAGGTCGGCGAGCCCTGGGAAGCGGTCAAGCAGCGCAACATGATGCCGGACCTGCAGTCGATCGGGGGCTCCGACAGCTCCGACATCGGCGGCGGCGACTGGGACAGCGACAACCAGGAGTCCGGGAAGCCCGAGCCGCCCGCCTCCCCCTCCGAAGAAGCACCTGCCGAGCCCCCCGGCCTCTGACATAACAGCCCCCGATGACCCAGCCGCAGCCGCGAGGCATTCAGTTCCGCGAACCCCCCATCTTCGAGCGAGGCACGCCGGGCAGGACCGGCGCGTCGCTCCCCCCGCTCGACGTGCCCGACGTCGATCCCGGCGCGCACTACGGCGCGCTCGCGCGCAAGGAGCCGGCCGGCCTGCCGGAGGTGAGCGAGCCGGAGGCCTTCCGGCACTTCGTCCGGCTCTCGCAGTGGAACTTCTGCATCGACGGGCAGATGTACCCGCTCGGGTCGTGCACGATGAAGTACAACCCGAAGATCAACGAGTGGGCCGCGCGGATCCCGGGCTTCGCGAAGCTGCACCCGATGACGCCCGACGAGCTCAGCCAGGGCTCGCTCGAGGTGATGTGGCGCCTGCAGGAGGCGCTCTGCGAGGTCAGCGGGATGGACGGCTGCTCGCTGCAGCCGTCGGCGGGCGCGCAGGGCGAGCTCGCGGGGCTGATGATGATGCGGGCGTTCCACGAGTCGAAGGGGCGCTCGCCGCGGAAGGTCTTCATCCCGGAGAGCGCCCACGGCACGAACCCGGCGAGCTGCGCGCTCAACGGGCTGGTCGCCGTCAGGATCGAGAAGACCGCCGACGGCATCACCCACCCCGAGCAGGTCCTCGCCGCGATCGAGCGCGAGGGGTCGGACGGCGACGTCTGCGGGCTGATGATCACGAACCCGAACACCCTCGGGGCGTACGAGACGCACCTGCCGGCGATCATCAAGCTCATCCACGACAAGGGGGGGCTCGTCTACGGCGACGGCGCGAACACGAACGCCATCATGGGGCACGCGCGGCCGGGCGACGTCGGGATGGACGTCATCCACATCAACCTGCACAAGACGTTCACGACGCCGCACGGCGGCGGCGGCCCCGGCTCCGGGCCGGTCTGCTTCAAGAAGCACCTGGAGCCGTTCCAGCCCTCGCCCGTCCTCGTGCGGCGCGGCGACGGGCTCGCGTGGGACCGCGATCGGCCCCAGAGCGTCGGGCGGCTCCGGGCCTTCACCGGCAACTTCGGGATGTTCATCCGCGCGTACACGTACATCCGGGAGATGGGCGGCGAGGGGCTCACGGCGGCGAGCAGCCTGGCCGTGCTGAACGCGCGCTACCTCTGGGCCAAGCTGAAGGACCACTACCTCGCGCCGGTGCCGCAGCCGTGCATGCACGAGGTGGTGCTCTCCGACAGCCAGATCGAGAAGGAGACCGGGGTCAAGACCCTCGACATCGCGAAGCGGCTGCTCGACTACGGCTTCCACGCGCCCACGGTCTACTTCCCGCTGGTCGTGCCGGGCGCCCTGATGATCGAGCCGACCGAGACCGAGACGCGCGAGACCCTCGACGAGTTCGCGGCCGCGATGCTGAGCATCCTCAAGGAGGCGCAGGAGACGCCGGACGTCGTGAAGCAGGCCCCGCACGGGACGGTGGTGGGCCGCCTCGACGAGGCCCGGGCCGCGCGCCAGCCGCGCCTGCGGTGGTCGAGGACGTGACCCTCCCGGAGGAGGCGGCCGGCGCGCGGCCGCCTCCGGCGGGCGGCGCCGGGCGGACAAGCGCTCCAAATTCGCGAATCTGCGCCGGTCGCGTCTACAATGAGCGCCGAGGGTCCGTGGTGCGGTACCTCACGGGACGAGCGACGCGTGGCCGATACCGTTGAGAACGAGGGCGACATCGAGACGATCAGCCAGACCACCCCGGTCTCGGTTGGAGACACCGTGCGCCTGGTGTTCCGCGCCTACGACGAGGCGACGCCGCCGTTCAACATCAAGATCCGCTCCCCCTCGGGGAAGATCATCATCGAGCGCGTGCTGCGCGACCTGCCCACGGGCAAGCCGCAGAGCGCGTCGCCGGTCGAGTTCAGCGCGTCGTCCCCGGGCGAGTACAAGATCGAGATCAAGCAGCTCTACGGGAAGCAGAAGGGCACGGCCGTCCTCCGCGTGAAGCCCTGACGGGCGAGCGCCTGTCCCAGGGCTATCTGGCGAAGCCCGGGATGAGCATGCTCGTCATGCGGTCGGGGCTCACGATGCCCTGCTCCTGCATCCAGCCGTTCGCGGCGACGACGGCGGCGCGGCCCTCGTCGCCCTGGAGCAGCTCGCCGTGGCGGCGGCGCGCCGCCGCGGCGTAGAGGGCCATGCCGGCGGCCTCGAAGCCGCGCACGGCCTCGGCGAGCTGCTGCGCCGCCGGCTCCGCCTCGCCTCGGGCGGCCGCGACCGCGGCGCGCACCGCCGCGGCGAACGGGTCGGCCCAGGGCATGTGCTCGGCCTCGATCTTGCGGGCGGCGCGCGTCGCCTCCTCGTAGAGCGGCTCCGCCTCGGCCGGCGTGACGGCGGCGGCGGCGGCCAGCGCGGCGCAGGCCCGGAGGTGGGTGATGATGATGCGCACGGCCTGGATGCGCAGGACCAGCGAGCTCTCGAGGCCCGCCCGCTGCTCGGCGAAGAGGCGGTGCGTGGCCTCGCCGTCGCCCCGGTACAGGCCGATGTGCGCGCGGGCGACGAGGTCGAAATAGCTCTGCAGCTGGAAGCCCGCCTTGGACCAGCTCCGGATCGCGTCCTGCGCCTGGCGCTGCGCGGCGTCGGGGTCGTCCTGCACGAGCCAGTAGGCGTTGCTCTGCGAAGAGCGCAGGCTCGTGGCGAGGTAACGGTCGCCGCGCTCGTCGGCCGCCTGCAGGTACATCGGGACCCGACGCATGAACTCGCGCGTCTCGCCGCCATACCAGAGCGCCCAGACCGAGAACGTGTGCGCCCAGCTCCGCTCCCACGTAACGCCGGTGCAACGCTCGCGAAAGATGACGTCCGCCCGATCGAGATCCGCCACGCCCTGGTGCCAGCGGCCGAACAGCGTGGACGTGACGCCGCTGACGAAGCCGACGAGGCCGAGCGCGTGAGGCCGGCCGATGCGCGACGCGATCGCGCTCGCCGTCGAGAGCAGGTCGGTCACGCGGGAGACGGACGGGCCGCCGTCGATCGCGAGGTAGGTCGCCTCGAAGGCGAGGGCGCGGGTCACGCGGTAAGGCTCCCCCGCCTTGAGCGAGAGCAGCAGGTTGCGCGCCTGGAAGTCGGCGCCGCGCGTGGGATCGACGATCGCGAGCCCCATCGCGGCCGACCAGCAGACGTCGATGCGCATGAGGTCCTCCGGCGCGACCTCGTCGGCCGGCCGCTCGACGAAATTCAGCCCGCGCAGGCGGACCTGCGCGCGCCGCAGCAGCAGCGACGCGACCGCGAGCTCCGGCGTCTTCGGCACCTGCATGCCCACCGCGCCGAGCACCGAGCGCAGGCCCGCCATGCCGGCGTCGACGTAGCCGGCGCGGAGGAGGTTCTCGGCGGCGCGGCGCCCGAGATCGATCGCCTCGGCCTCGGGGGCGCCGTCGCTCGCGGCCATGTACGCCTCCGCGGCCTTGGCGCCGCGGCCGGCGCTGCTCAGCGCGTCGCCGAGCTTGGCGAGCACGACCCGCCGCTCCGCCCCGCCGGGCAGGTGGAGATCGATCGCCATCCGGTAGAGGCGCGCCGCGTGGTCGAACGCGAACGCGGCCTCGGCCTGCTCGCCCGCGCGCACCGCGTAGCCGGCGGCGCGCTCGGAGTCGCCGGCGGCGCGCCAGTGCTCGGCCAGCGCCTCGAGCTCCGCGCGCCCCGAGGCCTCCAGCGCCAGCGCGAGCCGACCGTGCCAGCTGCGCGCCGTCTCCTCGTCGAGCCGGGTCGTGACCGTCTCCCGGATGCGGTTGTGAAACGGCTCGACGAACTCGTCCTGCCCCGAGCCGCCGGTCCGCAGGAGGTTCGCCGCGCGCAGCACCGAGAGCACCCGCGTGAGCTCCGCGAAATCCGCCGCCATGGCGTGCGCGGCCACCGACGTCAGCACCGGCGCGCCGGCGCAGACGACGAGCTCGAGCAGCTGGCGCGCCCGCGGGTCCAGCCGGCTGATCCGCGCCCAGAGGACGTCGTCGAGGCGCACCGGGCCGCCGTCGTTGTCCTGCGCCATCCGGTGGCGCAGCAGGGCGTCGATGAACAACGGGTGGCCGCCGGCCTCCTGCGCGATCGCCTCGATGCTGAGCGGCCGGCCGGCCGGCGCGCCCCGAAGCAGGAGCGCGCAGAGCTCCTGCGCCTCCGCGAGCGACAGGCGGTGGAGGATGATGTGCCCGAGCGCGTCGACCGGCACCCCGAGCTGCCGCGAGACCGGCGGCGCCGTCTCGGAGGCGGTCCGCACCGCCGCGACGAGCATCATCGCGCGCGGGCGCGCGGGATCGACGACGGGCGGCGCGCCCGCGCACGCGGGCCCGTCGAGGCCGGCGAACGAGCCCGGCCTGGCCGCGGCGCTGAGATCGGCCTCGGTCCACGGGCGCATCACCTCCGAGAGCAGCGCGACGCTGTCGGCGTCGGCCCACTGGAGATCGTCGATCGCGAGCACGAGCGGCCGCTCGGCCGCGAGCCGGCCGAGCAGCTCCCGCAGCGCGGCGAAGACGAGGGCGCGGATCTCGGGCGGGTCGATCGCCTTGCGCCGCGCGCGCGCCTCGGTGATGGCGGGGACCGTGCGGAGCACCGGGAACACCGTGCCGAGCAGGCCCGCGTTGGGCGGCAGGAGCGCCTTGACCTCCTCGGGCGGGCGGCGCACGAGGTGCCGGCTCAGCGCGTCGATGAGCTCGTCCACCGCCTTGTAGGGGACCGCCTCGCGCTCGTAGCAGCGCCCGGCCAGGACGAGCGCGTCCTTGTCGATGCGCTCGAGGAACCGGCGCAGGAGCGCGCTCTTGCCGACGCCCGACTCGCCCTCGAGGAACCGCGTGACGGAGCGGCCCATCCGCGCCTCGGCGAACGCGCCCTCGAGCGCGGCGAGCTCGCTGTGCCGGCCGACGAAGCCGATGCGCTGCGAGAGGACCGGCGGCTCCTCGATGAGCTCCTGCACCCGGAGCCGCCGCAGCACGTCGCGCGCGGTCGGGCGGGCGGCCGGGTCGATGCGGAGCATGTCCACGCAGAGCTCGTCGATGTCCGCCGGCATGTCCTCGACGAGCCGGCTCGGCGGCGGCGGCTCGGCCCGCCGCATCATGTCCATCGTCGCCTTGGGCGCCGTCTGGAACGGATAGACGCCGGTCAGGGCGAGGTAGAGCATGACGCCCGCGCTGTAGATGTCGGCCTCGGGCCCGGCCGACTTCCCCTCGGCCTGCTCGGGCGCCATGTAGTGGAGCGTCCCGACCACGGCCTGCTCGCGCCCCGGGCCGCTCGCGTCGGCGACGAAGCCGAAGTCGAGGAGGACCACCCGCTCTTCGGCGGTGACGAGCACGTTGGAAGGCTTGATGTCGCGGTGGACCTTGTAGGCCGCGTGCACCGCCGCGAGCCCCTGGGCGAGCTGGGCCACCGCCGAGCGGAGGCGGGCCTCGTGGAAGGGGCGCTTGATGCGGGGCAGTTGCTCGGGCGCGGGGCCTTGCCCGTGCCAGAGGGGGATCGACGGCAGGGTGGAGCGCCGCCCGCCGCCCGCGGGCTCGCCCCGCGGCCCGCCGTCGCCTTCCTCGTGGAGCCGCACGTGCACCACGAAGTCGACGCCCCGGATGAGCTCCATCGTGAAGAAGAGCTGCCCCTCTTCCTCGTGGAGCTCGCCGAGGCTGACCAGGTTCGGGTGCTGGATGTCCTGCAGCGAACGGAACTCGTTCTTGAACCGGAGGCGCGCCTCGGCGCTCAGATTGCGGAGGATCTTGAGCGCGACGCGCCCCTTCCGCTCGCGGTCGAAGGCCTCGTAGACAACCCCCATCCCGCCGACGCCCACGACGCGAACGACCTGGAAGCGACGCGTGCCTCCGAACTCGGGTCTCGCGTTCCTCAGGCCCATGCGTGGACCAAGAAATCACCGGCGCCGAGCGGTGGCAAGCTGCGCGTTGGGAGCGCGTTGGAAGCGCGGAGGATGCGCGCGGGACGCGGGTGGGAAGCGCGCGGGACGCGGGCGGGGAGCGCGCAGGATGCGCGCGCCAGCAGCGCGCGGGCGGCGCGGCGAGGGCGCAGGAGCCGCGCGGCGCGCGCCGGGCCCGCGCGGTGGCGCAGGCCCTGCGCGGCGCGCGTCCGGCCTGCGTGACGCGCGCGTCACGCAGCGAGCAGGATCGGCAGAAAGGTGGCACGCCCAGGGGAAGGGCGGTAGCGTACCCGGCCTGCGAGCGAAAAGAACCCGGTCCGGGGCGCGCCGCTCAGCCGGTCAGCCCGGCGCGCACCCAGTTGACAACGGGAGGGCATCATGGTCTGCGTAGTACGCTCCGAGGCTTCGGAAGCGGTTCCGAGAGCGCCACGCGCAAAGGGTTTGCTGGGGTGATCCAGAGGTTGAGAGACTTCTTCTCGTCGTCGGCGCGGCGCATCACGAGGCCCCCGAGCGAGAGCGCGGCCGAGAGCAACCCGGGATGCAGCCTCGTTGTAGAGAATGTCAGCAAGAGCTTCGGGAAGACACAGATACTGAACGACGTGTCGTTCAAGGCGGAGGCCGGCGAGTTCGTCACGCTGCTCGGGCCGTCCGGCTGCGGAAAGACCACGCTGCTCCGCATCATCGCGGGGCTCGATCGCTCCGATCGGGGGCGCATCCTCCTCGCGGGTAGGGCGGTTGACCACCTGCCGGCGAACCGCAGGCCGGTGAACACGGTGTTCCAGAACTATGCCCTGTTCCCGCATCTCACCGTGTTCGAGAACGTGGCCTTCGGCCTGAGGTCGCGCAGCATCCCTGATCCCGAGGTGCGCGAGCGCGTGCGCTCGAGCCTCTCGATGCTCAAGCTCGATGATCTCGCGGAGCGGTATCCGCACCAGATCTCGGGCGGTCAGAAGCAGCGAGTCGCGCTCGCGCGCGCGGTCGTCAACGAGCCTGAGGTGCTGCTGCTCGACGAGCCGATGTCGGCCCTCGACGCGAAGCTGCGCGCCGAGGTCCAGCTCGACCTGCGCCGCCTCCAGCGCGCGCTCGGGAAGACGTTCGTGCTCGTCACTCACGATCAGGACGAGGCGATGACCGTCTCGGACCGCATCGTGCTGATGAACAAGGGCCGCATCGAGCAGCAGGGCGCGACGGCCGAGGTCTACGAGCGGCCGCAGAGCCGCTTCGCCGCCGAGTTCTTCGGCGCGGCCAACCTCATCTCGGCGCAGCGCGTCGGCGCCACGCTCGTCTTCACGACGGTGGGCGCGCTGAGGGTCCAGACCACGCCTCAGTGGGAGTTCGGCACGCTCGCGATCCACCCCGAGTGGATCGAGCTCTGCGACAGCGAGCCGCCGGAGAACGGCGTGCGCGGCGTGGTGCGCGAGAGCTTCTACCGCGGCGACCACGTCGAGCTCATCATCGAGCCCGGGCCGCTGCGCGTGCAGCTCAGCCCCCGCTCAATGCTCAAGCCCGGCTCGTCCGTCTGGCTCGCCCTCCCCGCCGAGCGGCTCGAGGTGCTCAGTGACTGAGCCGACGGTCTGGTATGGCCAGCTGACGACGCGGCGGCGGCTGCTCGCGCGAGGCTTCATGCTCATCGCGGGCGGCGTCTCGTGGCTGTCCGTGTTCCTCCTCCTGCCGAGCCTCGCCCTCCTCGTCGTGTCGTTCGTGAAGCGCGACGCCGACGGCGCGCTGATCTGGGAGCTGACGCTCGAGTCGTTCGCGCGCATCTTCGGCTCCGCGTCGGGCGAGAACGCGCGCATCCTCATCCGGAGCATCGTCCTCGCGCTGGTCGCCACGAGCGCCTCCGTGCTCCTCGCATATCCGATGGGCTTCTTCATCGCCCGCGGCTCGCAGCGCCGGCGGTTCTTCTGGCTGGCGCTCGTCTTCGTCCCGCTCTGCACGAACCTCGTCATCCGCACGTTCAGCTGGAAGCTCCTCCTCTCGGCGCAGCTGCCCCCCGCCAAGCTCGCCGCGTCGCTCGGCTGGGTCGACCCCGGCCGCGACATCTACCCGAGCTGGGTCGCGGTCTCGCTCGGCCTCGTCGCGGCCTCGCTGCCGTTCGCGGTGGTCCCCCTCTACACGAGCATCGACCGCCTCGACTGGTCGCTCGTCGAGGCGGCGCAGGACCTCTACGCCTCGCGGCTCCGCGTCTTCTTCGCCGCGATCTTGCCCCAGACCCTCCCCGGCCTCAGCGTCGCCGTGATCCTGACGTTCGTCCCCGCGATGAGCGTCTTCGTGGTGAGCGACATGCTCGGCGGCGCGAAGCACTGGCTGATAGGCAACCTGATCCAGCACCAGTTCGGCCCCGGCCGGAACATCCCCTATGGCGCGGCGCTGAGCCTCCTGCTCATCGTCATGACCCTGGGCGGCGTCTCCCTGTATCGCCGCAACGGGCGCTCCGTGGAGATCTTGTGAACAGCGATCGCGGTCCCTGGCGCGCGCTGACGACGGTCGCCGCCTTCCTCGGCTTCGGGCTGCTCTACGTGCCGCTGCTCGCGGTGGCCATGTACTCGTTCAACGCCGCGGAGCGGGGCCTGGTCTGGACGGGCTTCTCGGTGCGCTGGTACGTCGATCTCTTCGCCGATCCCGAGACCAGCCGGCGCGCCCGGGAGATCCGCGAGGTGGCCGTGAATACCCTGCTGCTCGGCGGCGCCTCCACGCTCGTCTCGACCGTCCTCGGGACGCTGCTCGCGCTCGGGATGCGCTTTCCGTGGACGAGCTCCGTGAGCCGGCTGCTCGAGTCGATCGTGGACATCCCGGCGGTCGCGCCGGACATCACCTTCGCGGCGGTGCTGGTCATGGCGTTCAACCTGCTCCGCCGGGTGGTGGACTGGTTCGACCTGGGCATGACGACGATGATCATCGGCCACGTGACGTTCGAGATCGCGTTCGTCACGCTCATCGTCCGCAGCCGCCTCATCTCCATCGGACCGACGCTGAGCGAGGCCGCGATGGATCTCTACGCCTCGTCCTGGATCCATTTCCGGCGGGTCACGCTCCCCCTCCTCTGGCCGGCCATCGTGGGGGGCGCGATGCTCGCGTTCACGATGTCGCTCAACGACTTCGTGATCAGCTTCTTCACGTCCGGCCCCCGCTCGGTCACGCTCCCGCTCTTCGTCTATCACTCTCAGGTGCGGGGGATGCGGACGGACCTGTTCGCGATCTCGACGATCCTCGTGTTCGGGGTGATCGTGTTCATCATGGTGCTGGAGCGGCTGACCCGCTGGCGGAACGATTGAGCGGTCGCCCCCGCTCCACGGCCGAGCTCGAGTCGCTCCACCGCTGAGGGCCCGCGCCGCGCGAGCGCCGGCGCCTCACGATCGCTTATGGATGTGCGGCGGCGCGAGCCGGCGCGCTGCGGCTCGGCTCGGGCGCGGCGCGGCGCGCGAGCGAGCCCGAGCTCGGGCGCTTGCCTCCCGGCGCGCGGGAGCGCGAGCGGTTCCGGCGAGATCCGCGCGCGCGGCGAGCTCCGCGCGCTGGGCTCGACCGCGGCCCGCTCACGCTGTCACGCGGCCCGCGCAGAAGCGCCTACACAGCGGCGGCGACGTGGACGTGGGGGCGTCCGCCGCTTGTGCGAACAGGTTGGATCGGCTCACGGCTTACGGTAAGCTGACCCGGCAATGCGGCTGTTCGTCCGAAGCTCGCCGTGTCTCAGCGTGACTGCTGGGCCCCGGCGGACGGCGCCTTGCGCTCCACTACGACCGCTGGGAATCGAGATCGAAAGATGAGCTTTCGTCGTTCCGCACTCCTACTCATACTCGTTTCACTCCTCACATTCTCCGGTCGGCCTGCCTGGGCGGACGATCTGGCCGATGAGGCCGATCTACACTTCAGGATCGCCACGGAGCGTTACGCCAAAGCCGATTACCGGAGCGCCCTGGAGCACTTCCTGGTGTCGAACCGGCTCGTGCCGAACCGCAACGTCATCTTCAACATCGCACGAACGTACGAGGCGCTCGGGGAGTACCCGGACGCGTTCCGCTACTACGTTCAGGCGCTCGAGCAGGAGCCCAACGCGGCGCGCCGGCCCGCCATCGAGGAGGCGCTCGCGCGCATACGCCCGAACGTCGCCGTCATCAAGGTGACGACGGACCCGCCGGGAGCGACGGTGTACATCAACCGCCGTGATCTCGGCGGCCGCGGCAACACGCCGCGCCTCCTCGGCTTCCCGCCCAACACGAAGCACAAGATCATCGTCGATCTCGAGGGCTACGAGCCGGCGGAGGTCGAGAACGTCGAGGCGAAGCTCGGCGAGCAGACGAACGTCGAGGTCAAGCTGAAGCGCATCATCGGGACGGTGCGCGTGGTGGGCGAGACGGCGGGCACGACGGTGCGCGTCAACGACGCGAGCGGCCCGCCGGCGTGCACCGCGCCGTGCGACCTCACGCTGCCTCCGGGCCGGCACCGCCTGTACCTCTCGCAGGAGGGGTATCAGCCGTCGGAGCAGGACGTGAACGTCGCGGCCGCGAGCACGGTGACCGCGCGCTACCGCCTGAACCCGCTCACGGGCAGCCTGGTGGTCAACGCGGACGAGCGCGACGCGCTCGTCGAGGTCGACGGCAAGCCGATGGGCTTCACGCCGGCGGTGCTCAACGTGCAGAGCGGCCAGCGCCGCGTGCGCGTCTCGCTCCGCGGCTTCCGCCCGGTGGAGCAGGTCGCGACCGTCGTGGCGAGCCAGCAGACCCGCATCGACATCTCGCTCCGGCAGCTCGAGGAGGTCGAGGCCGCGTCTCGTTCGACGGAGGCCGTCGAGGACGCCCCCGGCTCGGTCACCATCATCCCGGGGCAGGAGCTCCGCGCGATGGGTTATCCGACCGTCGCCGAGGCGCTCCGGGGCGTGCGCGGCGTCTACACGACGTACGACGGCGTGTACACCTTCGCGGGCATCCGCGGCATCAACCTGCCGGGCGACTTCGGCAACCGCATGCTGACGCTGCTCAACGGCCACTCGATGAACGACAGCTGGGTCAACCTGTCGTACTTCGACTACCTCGCCCGGACGGACCTGGAGGACGTGGAGCGGATCGAGATCGTGAGGGGCCCCGGCTCGGTGCTCTACGGTACGGGCGCGTTCTCCGGCGTCGTCAACATCGTGACCAAGGGCCGCCCGACGGCGAGCAGCGTGGGCTTCGGCGTGGGCACGGCCGACAACTCGCTGGTCCGCGGGCGCGCGTCGTTCCAGCTGCCGCTCGGTCGCGACTCGGGCGTCTGGGCGTCCGTCGGCGCCGCGCGGAGCCTCGGGCGGGATTACTTCTTCGATGGCTACCAGGATCACTTCACCTCCAGTGATCCTCGGCCGCAGCCTGAGAGGCCGGGAGACCCCATGCCCCCGGACGACCCGCTTCGTTACAAGTTCGACGGTCACTCCCGGGACGACGACAAGTTCACCGTGGGGACCTTCCAGGGGCGGCTCTGGCTGAAATCGTTCTCGGCGCAGTGGTACCTGAACTCTCGCGACAAGACGGTCCCCAACGGCGTCGCGACGACGCAGCTCGGCGTCGACAAGACCTATTACAAGGACACCCGTGGGTTCCTCGAGCTCTCGCTCTCGCCGCGCTTCGGGGACAAGCTCGCGACGCTGACCCGCGCGAGCATCAACATGTACCAGTTCAGAGACAAGCTCTCGTACTACGCGCCGTTTGCCGCGCCGGGCATGAGCGAGGTCTATGACAAGGAGAAGTTCGACGACGTCTGGTTGCTCGCGGAGCAACGGGTCGAGTTCAGCCCGATCCAGCAGCTGAAGATCACCGCGGGCGCCGAGGCGCAGCTGCACTTCACCGCCGCGCAGCAGGGCGTCGACACGGCCTGCGACGGCACGCCCACCGGTTGCTATAACTTCGTCTACCTCCCGCTGAGCGACGATCCTGCGAAGCAAATTGATACGACCGCTCTCGACAAGCACCCTTACCGGATCTTCGCGGCGTATGCGCTCGTCGACATCACGCCGTCGGAGCGGCTCCGCATCTCGGCTGGCTCCCGCTTCGATTACTACTCGACGCTGGAGGACGCGACGCCCGTCCCGAGCCCCAGGATCGCGCTCATCGTCAAGCCGTACGAGCAGGGCAACCTGAAGATCACCGGCGGCCGCGCGTTCCGCGCGCCCTCCATCCAGGAGCTGTTCTACGGGTACGCTCTTCCTCCGAATCCGCTGGTGGCGAATGACACTCCGCACGTGACCTACAGGCCCTCGCCGGATCTCGAGCCCGAGAACGTCTGGTCGGGCGAGGTCGAGTTCACCCACCGGCTCTCCTCCACCGTCTCGGCGCTCGGCGCGGGGTACGTGAACCACCTGAGCAACCTGATCTTCCAGGAGGGGAGCAACACCGTAGACGACCCGACCGACTACAACAACACCGATGTTCCGATCTTGGTCGTCGGTGGCGAGGCCGAGCTGCGCCGCGAGTGGCGCCAGGGGTGGATGGCGTCGCTCTCGTACTCCTATGCGAAGGCGCGGTACCTCGAGAAGGGCGACGCGAACGAGCGCCGCAACGTCCCGAACTCGCCGGAGCACATGGCGTCGGCCCGCGGCGCGGCCCCGCTCTTCGGCAAGGCGGTCGTCCTGGCATCGCGCTTGACGGTCGAGGCGCCGCGGTACGACCGCAATATCAAGGAGGATCCCGCGCTTCCTCCTCAGACCAAGACCGAGCCGGCCGTGATCTGGGACATCGTCGTCTCCGGGCAGCTGGACGTCGGCAACCTCCGGTACAACGTCGGCGTCTACAACGTCGGCGACTGGCGCTGGACGGCGCCCACGGCCGCGCAGTACACCATCGCGAAGTTCCCGCAGAGCGGCCGTACGTTCCTCGCCTCGCTCAACATGAGCCTCTGAGCAGCGCCGGCGCTGGCGGCTGCCAGCGTCGCAGAGCGCCCCTCCCCGTTCGGCGGAGGGGCGCTGTCCTTTTGTCCCCCCGAGCTCGTCCAGCGGTCCGCCGCCAGGTGGCACGCACCGTCAGGCGGCCGCCGCCCAATGACACCCACCGTCAGGCGGCGCGCTCCGTCACGCGGCGCGCACCGTCAGGCGGCCTCACGCTCGTCGATGCGTTCCGGCGCTGAAGCGCCTCGATTCATGGACAAACGAAGGCCCCCGGGCGGGGGGGTCGTCGCGCGAGGTGGGAGATGGGCTGATGTTTGAGCCCGAGTGGCGTCCTGTCTCCGTCGTGCGGCGCACGACAGGGACAGGACGCCCCAGGCGAGCTCAGCCCATCCCCCGCCCCGCGCGACGACCGCCCGCTACGGGGGCCGGACAGCTCGGGACGACCTGGAAGCCTACGAGACCCGCGAGAGCCCCGTCACTTGTTGTACGGCCGCTGCGCCGGCTTGGGGCTGAACATCGTACACAGGATCGTGTCGTAGAACTTCCCCTGGAAGAAGTAGTTCTCCCGGAGGTACCCTTCGCGCTGGAAGCCGACCCGCTCCGCGACCCGGAGCGACGGGCCGTGCTCGGGGTCGATGCCCGCCTCGATCGTGTGCAGATCGAGCTGCTCGAACCCGAACCGCACGACCGCGCGCAGCGCCTCCGTCATGTACCCCTTGCCGCTGGCCGTCTTCGCCTGCTCGTACGTGATCTCGGCGCGGTAGTGCGGCGTCAGGAAGCGGAAGAACCCGGCGGCGCCGATCAGGTGGTCCGACCCCCGGACGCTGATGCCCCATCGCAGCTGCGACCCCTCCTGGTGCGCGCGCTTGAGCATGCCGATCATCTTCCTTGTGTCGGCGACCGTCTTGTGGACGGGAGCGCCCCACAGCCTCAACCATTCATCGTCGGAGCAGACGGAGAACAGGGCTTCCGCGTCGGATTCCACGATCTCACGCAGGATCAGGCGCTCTGTCTCGAGTCGAGGATGAACGGCGAACGGAAGGTCGAGAGGGCTACTCATCAGGGGCTTCTCCCAGGTATAACGCCCAGCCTATCATCGTTCCGCGGCGCTCCGCGCAGCAATCTGGCGTGCGCGCGAGCGGATTGTGTCCGCCGCGCGTGCTGACGCGCCGCGCATCGCGCCTCACACGAGGTCGCGCTCCGCCTCACATCGGGAGTGTCCAGGGGAGAGCCAGCGCGCCGCCGGCCACGCAGGGTCAGACAGGCGACTTCACGGCAGGTGCGTGTCCGCCGACGTGGGCAGAGGTGCCTCCCTGAGCCCGCGGTCGCGCGCCGCGCCACCATCGATGGTGACGCCACGATGGCGTCACTGTGACTTCACTTCCGTCCAGACCTCGTCAAACACCTTCGCCGCCTCGCCGAGATCGCGGTGGTGCTCCAGGCGATCCGCCACCTCCTTCGTCGGGTAGATGAGCGTGTTCGTGCGATCGGCGTCGGGCAGCTTCCCTTGCGCCGCGGCGTTGGGCGTCGCGTACTTCGTGTACATCGAGAGCTGCGCGCCGCCCTCCGGCGTGAGCACGTGATTGATGAACTTGTGGGCCAGCTCGGGGTGAGGCGCCTTCGCCGCGATCGTCATCACGTCGACCCAGATGACCGAGCCTTCCTTGGGGATCACGAACGCGAGGCGCTCCTTGTCCTGCTCGATCTGCTTCTGCGCGTCGCCGTTCCAGACGACCGCCATGTCGACGGAGCCCGCCCTGACGTCCTCCATGGCGCCCACGCCGCCCTTGAAGCCGAGGCACTTCGGCTGCTTCTTCACTTCCTTGAGGACGCGCCCGGCCTCCCGGATCTCGTTGGCGTTCGTGGTGTTGCTCGAGTACCCCTTGTACTTGAGCACCGAGCCGAGCATGTCCCGCTGCTCGTCGAGCAGCACGAACGTCCCCGCCAGCTTCTGCGGATCGAGCAGCACCGACCAGGACGGGTCGAGGTTGGGCAGCTTCTTCTTGTTGTAGACGATGCCGACGGTGCCCCATTGGTACGGCACGCCGTGCTTGTTGCCGTCGTCGAACCCGGGCCCGGCGAACCGCGACTCGAGGTTCTTGAGGTTCGGGATCTGCGCGTGATCCAGCGCCCTGACCAGGCCGCGCCGCACCATCCTGGGCAGGATCTGGCTGGCCATGATCACGACGTCGTACTGGCTGTCGGCGCCCGCGTACGCCAGCTTGCTCTCCATCTCCTCGGTGGAGTCGTACCGGGTCAGGCGCACCTGTGCCTTGGTCTGTGCCTCGAACTCCTTGATGATCTTCTCGTCGATGTAATCTGGGAAGATCAGCAAGTTCAGCTCGCCTGTTTCGGCGGGCGCGGCTGGTTTGGCGCCGGCGGCCGGCCCCTGCCCCGGAGCCGGGGACTCCTTCTTGCCGCAAGCCATAAGCGAAAGGACCCCCAGCAGCAGCGAAGCAAGCACCAGGGGTCTACGTCGGTATTGCATTAGTCCGTCCTTTCTCCTTCTTGTTCAAGGCATCTCGCGGGGACGCGGCATGACTGGACGTTCTTCGCACTAGTTGAACAATGATTTGACAGGACCAGTCGAGTGGACGATTCGTCGCGCGAGCAGCGTGACCACGAAGTGGTGGAACGCGGCCGCCAGCTCGGGCGCCTCGTCGGTGAGCCGCCGCAGCGCCTCCTCCGAGAGCCTGTAGAGCGTGGCCTGGCGGCTCGCGGTCACGGTCGCAGAACGCTTCTCGCCCATGTACAGCCCGGACTCGCCGACCACGGAGCCCGGCCCCATGGTGCGGAGCCGCTTGATCTTCTTCCCGTCGATCTCGAGCCACGCCGTCAGCTCACCGCTCTCGATGAGGTAGAGGTCCTTGGAGACGTCGCCCTGCCGGAACAGGTCGAACCCCGCCGGGGCCTCGACGCGCTCCAGGTAGCCCAGGAAGCGCAGCATATCTTCCCTGCCGTTGAAGACGTCCTGGAGGTCGTAGAAGAGCATGGGCGGCGGCAGCATGCTCGGGGGCGCCTCCTGGATGATCTCGTTCTCACACGCCTCCAGGCCGCGGTCCAGATCCGGGTAGATCCGGCACACGTCGTCGTTCTCGATCACGACCTCGCCGCGCTCGAGGTGGTTCCTGATGTCCGCCGGGACCTCGGTGAGGATGAGCCTCACGCCGTTCGCCTTCGCGAGGCGGCGGAGCCGGAGGAAGCTGGCGATGGCCGAGGAGTCGAGCCCGTTGACGTGCCGGAAGTCGAGGAGCAGGTACCGAATCTCCGCGTCCGTGCTCTGGATGCGCTGCTGAGCGCTGGTGAGGAGGTTGTAAGCCGTACCGAAGAACACATAGCCCTGGAGCTGGAGGATGTACAGCTGCTTGGCGCGCTCCATCAGCGTCATCTCCTCGCCGTCGCTGCGGGCCACGTTGCTGCGGAGGTGCACGCCGGAGATGGCGTTGCGGATAACCTCGATGCGGCTGTAGCTGAGCGCGAACAGGATGAGCGAGACGCCGAGCCCCACGGCCACGCCGAGGAGGAAGCCCCAGACCGCGACGACGAGGAGGATGACCACCACGACGAGGTACTCGGTCCGGCGCAGCCGGAAATAGCCCTCGTACAGCGTGTTGATCAGGAAGTGGAAGCCGAGGTACGCGATGAGCCCCCCGAGCACCGGGCGCGGGTAATAGCTGATCGCGTCGGCGCCGATGATCAGCACGAGCGCGCTGACCGACGCCGCGAAGAGGCCGGCGAGCCGGGTGTTCGCGCCGGTCTTGAAGTTCATCGACGACTCGGGCATCGACATGTACCCGACGACGCACCCGAACATGCTCCCGACGATGTTCGCGACGCCGGTGGCCCTGAGCTCCCGATCGAGGTCGATCTCCTGCTCGGTGGCGAGCTCCACGCCGGACGCGCTCAGGAGCACGGTGATGGCCGCCATGACGGTCACCGCCACCATGTTGCCGCCGCTGTCGAACAGGACGGGCCAGTTCACCTTCTGGAGATCCGAGACCTCGACCGGCGGCCAGAGCCCCTCGCGCGGGAACGGCCCGAGGAGCCACCCGTCCGCGAACGCCTGCGTCACGCTCGAGCCGGCGAGGGTGAGCATGAGGTAGAAGACGCCGGTCGACCCGACGAGCAGGATCGGCAGGAGCAAGAGGTTCGTGTAGCGCCGGAGGAGCGCCACGAGCAGCAGGCCGAACAGGAGGCCGGTGAGGACCTTGTCGAGCGAGCTCGCGAACAGCTCCGGCAGCATCGGCAGCGTGGCCGGCTTGCCGGACATGACCGAGAGCGACCCCTGGACGAGCAGCCAGCCGGCGCCGGCGAGGAAGCCGCCGGCCACCGGGTAGGGGATGAAGCGGACCAGCACCCCGAGGCGGAGGATGCCGAGCAGCAGGAAGAAGCCGCCGGCGACGACCGACGTGAGCGCGATCGCGACGATCACCGTCGGGAACGCGTCGGCGTTCGGGTCGACCTTGTGGACGCCGGCCGCGATGGCCGAGGCCATCGAGGCGAAGATGACGGCGGCGTCCTCCTGCGGCGCGGCGATGACGGGGCGGAAGGAGCTGAGGAGGGCGACGATCACCCCGACGATCACGGAGCTGACAAGGAAGATGCCGATCCCCTTCGACAGCCGGTCCGCGAAGTCGTGCGTGAACACGAGCGCCGCCAGCGAGATGTCGAAGGTGACGACCAGCGTCCCCGAGACCGCGGCGGCCAGGGCCGCCTGGACCAGCTTGAGCCGCTTCGCCGACCCGCGCTGCTCCTCACGCGCCGGCTCCGCAACGTCCCCTGCTTCCTGCTGTGTCATGCTCTTGAGAGACCTCTCGGACGATGTGGCGAAATCCGCGCCGCGCTAGGCTCGAGGGGCGCTAGCGTCGACCCGCAGGCGAGCCGAGCATAGCGATTCTGCAGCCGGGCAGGTATGCGGCAGCGAGGGTCGCGACGACGATGGTGGCGGCGTGGCGGGCGGGGGGCGCCGTGGCCCCCCGCCCCGGCTCAAGAGGCGCCCAGCTCACGCTCGATCGCCGCGGCCTGCTCCTGCAGGGCCTCGGCCTCGCCGAGGTGGCCGCTCAGCCGGTGCAGCTTCGCGAACTCCGCGAGGAGCCTCGCCTCCTCGCGCCGGTTGCCGATCTGCCGCTCGATGGCGATCGCGCGCGAGTAGAGCGTGCGGGCGGCGTCGTACCGGCCCTGGACGGCGTAGGCCATCCCGAGGCTCGCGAGCGTGAGCCCCTCGGCCGGGAGGTTGCCCGCCTCACGCGCGGCGCGCAGCCCCTCCTCCCAGTACGTGCGCGCGTCGTCCGGCTGCTGCATCGCCCAGTGCGTGCGGCCGAGGCCGAGGAAGCCGAGCGACTCGGACGCGCGATCGCCGAGCTTCTGCGCGTCGGTGAGCACGCGGATGTGCTCCTGCCGCGCCTCCTGGTACCGGCCCCGCGCCTCGAGGACGTCTCGGGCGAACTCGTAGCGCACGACGACGCTCTCGGGCGTCGGCTCCGGCGAGAGCTTGAAGTAGACGCGGTAGAGGCGCGTCGCCTCCTCGTGGGCGTAGCGCGCCGCCGCCTTGCGGGCGCCCGCGAGGAAGTAGCGGCGCGCGTGATCGACCTTGCCCGCGCGGCGCCAGTGCCGGCCGAGCGCCACGAGCTGGTCCTCGAGGTCGTCGCCGTACAGGCTCTCGATCGCCTCGGCGGCGAGCCGGTGGAGCTCCTGCAGGCGCGCGCGCGACTGCATCTCGTACGCCGCGTTGCGGAGGAGCGCGTTGCTGAACTGGAAGCGCCGCTCCGTCATCTGCGACCAGATGCACTGCGCCTCGCCGATGCGCACGTGCTCCTCGAGCACGGAGGCGTCGGGGAGCATCAGCGCGAGCACGCGCAGGTCGAACTCGCGCCCGAGGACCGCCGCGGCGACGATCGTCTGCTTCACCTTCGCGTCGAGCCGGTCGAGCCGCGAGATGAGCAGGCTGTTCACGTTCTTCGGCGGCATGAACGTGTTCGAGATCGAGATGGAGCTCGAGCTCGAGCCGTAGCGCCCGTCCTCGAGCCAGTAGGCGAGGATCTCCTGCGCGAAGAACGGGTTGCCGCCCGCGGTCTCGCAGAGGAGCGTCGCGAGCATGTCCGGCATCGGGCCGCCGAAGAACGGGACCGCGAGCGCGAGCAGCTGCTCGCGCGGCAGCGGCTTCAGCTCGATCACCTTCTCGGAGATCCCCGGGTCGAGCGGGATGCGCACCGGCGTGCCGTCGTCCTTGCGCCGCGTCGTGCAGATGATCGCGATGGGCAGCCCCCGGCACGCGCGCGCGATCACGCGCACCGCCTCGAGCGAGTCCTCGTCGGCCCAGTGCGCGTCCTCGAGGTGCAGGATCACCGGCTGGAGCGACGCCTCGGCGAGGAAGACGAAGGACAGCGCCGAGAGCGTGCTCGTGTACCGGAGCTTCGGGTGCAGGCGCTCGTACGGCGAGTCCTCCCAGCGGATGCCGATGAGCGCGGCGAACACCGAGCGCGCGCGGTCGAGCTCGCGCTTCAGCGCGCTCTGGCTCTCGGGCAGCCGCTCGAGGAGGTACTCGAACGCGTCGTCGAAGTTCGTGAGCTTCTCTTCCTTGCCGAGCGCGGAGGACTCCCAGAATTACTCCTTCAGCGCGAACTCGAACGCGTTCAGCGAGCTCTGGAGCGTCTGGTCGCAGCGCGCGTCGATCCACAGGAAGGGCCGGTCGCTCTGGTGCTCCTCGCACCGGTGGCGGAAGCGCTGCACGAGGTAGCTCTTCCCGAGCCCCGGCTCGCCGTCGATGTAGATGATCCCGGCCGGCTTGCCCTCGAAGATCGGCCCGACGTAGCGCGCGAGCTGCTCGATCTCCGCCTCGCGCCCGATGAGGCCGAGGTCGTAGAACTCCTTCTGGACCGAGATGCGGCGGCGCTCGAGCGAGTAGACGAGGATGGGCAGGTCGAAGCCCTTGAACCGGAAGATGTTCTCCGTCGTCCACTGGTAGCTCGTCTCGCCGGCACGGAAGACCTGCTCGTCGGCCCAGATCGCCGACCAGGGGGCCTTCGCGACGAGGCGCGCGGCGAGGTTCGTCGCGCGGCCGATGCACGCGAACTCGTGCCGCTCGGTGCCGCCGTTGAAGCCGGCGTAGCGGACGTCGCGCGTGATCCCCGCGCGGAGGCGCATCTGCCGGAGGCCGCGCTTCTTCAGCTCGAGGGCGAAGTCGAGCGCGCGATCGTTGTCGTTCTCGTGCGTGATCGGCGCGCCGAAGTGGATCAGCGCGGCGATGCCGAGATCGCCCGCGTCGATGCCGGTGAAGGTGCCGCCGTAGAGCTCCGAGAGCTCGTGCAGGAGGCGCGTGAGCTCGGCGAAGCTCGGGATCTGCTCGAACGAGAGGAAGACGCTCGTGACGTTGCGGAACTCGCCCTCCGGCGGCATGTCCGCGACGCCCCTCGCCACGAACGCGGCGCCGTCGCCGCGCGGCGGGTTGCGCGGGACCTGCGGCAGCCGGGGCGCGGGCACGTCGCCGAGCTTGTAGACGCCCTCGCCGTGGTACTTCGCGCTCGCGGGCGGGATGCGATCGCAGAGCGCGCGGTCGAGGAGGATGTCCCCCTTCTGCGCCTGCCGCTCGATCGCGACGCACGCGGCGAGCGCCTGCCCGTGGAAGTGGTAGTACGCGCGCTCCGGGGAGATGCGGACGATGCCCCACTCGACCGAGCCCCACGCGAGCCCCATCCGGAACGAGAACGGGAAGCTGCCGAACGGCGTGTCGCGCTCGGGGTGCTCGGCGAAGAGGTCGCGCATCGAGAGCGCCGCGCCGAGCACGTACTCGGCGACCTTGCGGTCGGGCGTGTCCTGGAACAGCGCCGTGAACGCGTCGCCCGCGAAGTTCGTGATGAAGCCTCCGGCGTGGTGGACCGCGGCGATGAGCGGGTCGAAGTAGTACCGGAGCGTGCCCGCGAGCGTCTCCGCGCCCGCGCGCCCGTGCTGCATCAGCTTCTCCGTGAGCTCGGTGAAGCCGGGGATGTCGATCATCAACACCGCCCCCGTGAAGCTGCCCTCGGTGTTGCCGAGAGCGTCTTGCTGGATGATGAAGTCGGGGACGAGCGGGTTCATTTCCTTGCTCCTCAGCAACGGATCCCGCTTGGAATCGGCCTGGGAAGCGCGTCTGCGGGACGCAGAGCCTGGAGTCTACTGCCGGCGGGAACAGATGAATACCGGGATCTTCGATCGACGGCGACGACGCTGCGGCTGCTGCCTACCTGCGCGGTGCCGGCGCGACGAGCGTGCGCCCGTTCCGCAGAGCGCAGCACACCGGCGCCTCGCGGGCGGCGCCCGGCCGCGGAGAGCCTGGAATTTGGCGCCTCCGCGTCGGCTGGGACATCCGCCCGAAGCGGTCGCGCGGCGAGGACAGACGGGGAGACGACGAGCAGGCGTGCGGGGCGCTTTCGGGTCATCGCTCGATTTGAATGTCCAGCGGCCGGGGAGACGGAGCAGCAGGGGGCGGCGCGTCGGGCGTCGGCGTGGGCCTCGCGGCGGGCCGCCCGGAGTAGGGCCGCGGCGCCGGGGCGATGGGGGGCGGCGGGGTGGGCGCGGCCGGCGAGCTCGTCGGCGCGGCCGCGCGCTTCGTGAGCGTGGCGACCAGGCGAACCGACTGATCCGACGGGCCCTGGACGATCGAGTACGGCTCGTACCCCTCCTGCCGGACGGTCAGCCGGCGGGGGTTGGCGCGCACCGAGCTGTTCGAGATCGAGAGCTGGAGCGGCGTGGTCCCGAGGGGCTTGCCGTCTTCGAGGACCTCGGCGCCGGACGGCATGGACTCGACCATCAGCACGAACGTCCCGACGTCGGCCGGCGGCGGGGCCGGGGCGACCTGCGGCTTCTCCGGCTGGGCCGGGGCCGGCGGCGGCTCGCTCGGGCGCATCTGCGACATCGCGACCCCGATGCCCGCGACGGCGAGGACGCCGACGGCGACGAGCACGAGGCCCTTGCGGCCCTGCGGCGCCGCGTCGGCCGGGCGCGAGGCGGCGCCGAGCGACGCGTCGTCCACCTGCGAGGCCGCGCCGCCGGACGACGACGGCGGCGACGGGCTCGCGGGGATCGCGGTCATCACGCGCACGGGCGGCATCGGCGTCGGCATCCTGCCGGTGCCGGTGGAGTCCATGGTGACGAGGCCCGTCGAGCCGAACGCCGGGGACAGGCCCATCGCCTGCGCGCACTCGGCGAGGCCGCGGATGAAGGCCTCCATGTTGGCCGGGCGGCCCTCCGGATCCTTCGACAGGCAGCGCAGCACGAACGCCTCGAGCGGCTCGGGCACGTCGGCCTCGGGGTTGCGCTCGCGCATCCGCGGGACGGGCTGCTGCAGGTGGGCGATCAGGATCTGGACCGAGTTCTGCGCCTCGAACGGGACCTTCCCGCAGAGCATCTGATACACGATGACGCCGAGCGAGTAGACGTCCGTCCGGAGATCGACCTTGCCGTGCGAGATCTGCTCGGGCGACATGAAGCGCGGCGAGCCGAGGAACGAGCCCTGCTGCGTGAGCTCCTCCGAGTCGTCGGCGAGCACCTTGACGAGGCCGAAGTCGAGGATCTTGACGAGCTCCCCGGTGTCCTCGCCGGGGACGAGCATGACGTTCGACGGCTTCAGGTCGCGGTGCACCACCCCGTGCTTGTGCGCCTCGCGGAGCCCGCGCGCGATCTGCCGGGCGACGCCCATCGCGTCGGGCGCCGACAGGCGGCCGGCCTTGCGCAGCCGCCGGAAGAGCGTCTCGCCCTCGAGGAACTCCATGGCCATGAAGTACCGCTCGGGCTCCATGTTCTCGACTCGGCCGTAGTCGAAGACCGTGACGATGTTCGGGTGCTGGAGCCGGGCGAGGATGCTCGCCTCGAGGAAGAAGCGCTTATGAAAGTTGGGGTCGATTTGATTGGATGAGTTCGTCGGCGTCAGGACCTTGATCGCGACCTGGCGCTCGAGGGCGATCTGCTCTCCGCGATAGATGACGCCCATGCCGCCCGTCGCGAGCAGGGAGTGGATCTTGAACTTCTGATTCAAGACCTTTCCCAGCAGCGGGTCGGACTCTCCGCTGGCCGAGGCACCGTCCGAAAGCTTCTCCGCCGTGCTCATGGCCTCTGTCTCTTTCCCCTTCCCATCCCGCTGGCCCCCACTGCTGGCACTCGGGGAAAGCGTACCCCGTGCCCGTCCCGCGCCGCCCTACGTTCGGCTGACGTTCGACCTATGCGCGACTTACGTGCTGCTTACGTTCTGGCTTACGTCCTGGCTTACGTCCTGGTGTCCGTTCTGGCGCAAATTCTGGGACCTGCCTTCGCTGCGGTACCGCCCGCGCTCGTCGGCTTGGCTTCCGGACCGGCTGCGGCACGTTTGAGCTCAGCCTACCGTAAGCTGCGAGCCGATCCAACCCAGCTGCTGAAGATGACATTCGTTGGCTACCCGACCACACGCTGTGGGCGGGCGCCCCCGGCCGGGACGCTGGGTCCCTGAACGAGCTTGCTGCATGGGCGGATGTACCCGTACTCTGACCGGGTCCCCGATGCCGCCGCAGCACTTCATCCGATGCCAGGCGTGCGGGTTGCCACACCCGTCGGACACCGAGAGGTGCCCGGTGCACGGCACGGCGCTCACGCCGAGCGTCGCCCCGCCCTCCTCGACGCGGGTGCCGCCGACGAGCAGGGGCGAGTCGCTCTGGCCGGTGGACGGCCCGCTGCCGCCCGACATCGATCCAGATCAGCCCCGGCCGACGAAGGAGGCCCCGCTCGTCGGCCGGCTGCTGCACGATCGCTACCGCATCCTCGGCGTCATCGCCAAGGGCGGGATGGGGATGGTCTACGACGCGATCCACATCGGCCTGCGGCGCCGGGTCGCGATCAAGACGCTCCGCGCCCAGTACGCGCAGAGCAAGACGGCGATCGCCCGCTTCCACAACGAGGCGGCCGTCGCCGGCCGCTTCGGCCACCCGAACATCGTCGAGGTCTACGATCTCGGCGTGCTCGAGGACGGCACGCCCTACCTCGTGATGGAGCGGCTCGAGGGCGAGACGATCACCGAGCGGCTCGGGCGCGAGCGCCCGATGCCCATCCCCGTCGTGCTGGACGTGGCGGTCCAGGTCCTGAGCGCGCTCGTCGTCACGCACAACGAGGGCATCCTCCACCGCGATCTCAAGCCGGACAACATCTGCCTCGTCGGCGGCGAGCGCGGCCCGCTCACCGTGAAGGTGCTCGACTTCGGCGTCGCCGAGGCGTTCAGCACCGGGCCCGCGGCGTCGATCCTGGTCTCGACGGGCGCCGCGGGGAGCCACTCGGTGGCCGGCACGCCCGCCTTCATGGCGCCGGAGCAGGCCCAGGGCGTCCGCGACCTCGACGCGCGCGCGGACCTCTACTCGGTGGGCATGCTGCTCTACGTGATGCTCACCGGGCAGCTGCCGTTCAAGGCGCCGACGCCGGCGGCGCTGCTCGCCGAGATCCAGCGCGTCAAGCCGATCCGCCCGCGCATGCTGCGGCCGGAGGTGCCGCACTCGCTCGACGTCGCGACGATGCGCGCGCTCGCGCTCGACCGCGACGAGCGCTTCCCGAGCGCGGCCTCGATGATGGACGCGCTCGAGCAGGTGCAGATCGAGGCGGCGATCGGCGGCGGCGCGCCGACCGAGCCGGCGGGCGAGCCGGTCGATCCGGACTCGGAGAAGGTGGAGTACTTCTACCGGAAGAGCGTGCTCCCGCCGCCCATGGAAGACTGAGCGGCGATCATGCGAGCCGTCGTCATCCGCGAGCCGGGCGGTCCCGAGGTCCTCGAGGTGCGCGAGGTGGACGCGCCCGACGTGCCCGAGGGGCACGTGCGCGTCGCCGTCCGCTTCGCCGGCGTGAACCGCGCCGATCTGCTGCAGCGGCTCGGCATGTACCCGGCGCCGCCCGGCGCGCCGCCCGACGTGCCGGGGCTCGAGTACGCCGGCGTCGTCGAGGCCGCGGGCAAGGGCGCGCGCCGCTTCGCGCCCGGCGATCGCGTCTTCGGCCTGGTCCCGGGCGGCGCCTACGCCGAGCGGATCGTCGCCCACGAGCGCGAGGTCGCGCCGGTGCCGGAAGGCCTCTCCGACGAGGAGGCGGCGGCGGTCCCCGAGGCGTTCGTCACCGCCTACGACGCGCTCGTCACGCGCGCGCGGCTCGCCCCCGGCGAGCGCGTGCTCGTGCACGCGGCCGGCAGCGGCGTGGGCACGGCCGGCCTCCAGATCGCCCGCGCGCTCGGGTGCTTCGTCGTGGGGACGTCGCGCACGCAGGACAAGCTGGACCGCTGCCGGGAGCTCGGGCTCGACGCCGGGGTCGCGGCGCCGGGCGGGAAGTTCGCCGACGAGGTGCTGAAGGCGACGCGCGGCGCGGGCGTCGACGTGGTGCTCGACCTCGTCGGCGGCGCTTACGTCGCCGAGGACCTCAAGGCGTGCGCGCCCCGGGCGCGCATCGCGCTCGTCGGGCTGACGGCCGGCGCGTCCGCGGAGCTCGACCTGCGCGAGCTCCTGCGCAAGCGCGTCGAGCTCATCGGCACCGTGCTCCGCTCGCGCCCGCTCGAGGAGAAGATCGCGGCGGCCCAGGCGCTCGAGCGGAACATCTCCCCGTGGCTCGCGCGCCGCGCCGTGCGGCCCGTCGTCGACCGGGTCTTCTCGATCGACGATGCCGCCGCGGCGCACATTTACATGGCCAGCAACGCGTCGTTCGGGAAGGTGCTGCTCCGCATCGGCGCGTGAGCGCGCGGGCGCCGCGTCACCCGCCGGGGCCGAGCAGCTTCGCGAGCGCGCCGGCCTCGGCGTCGTGCGCGTCGGCCTCGTCGGCCGGCGTCCACGACATGTCGAGCTCGAGCCGGTACGAGCCCTCGAACGCGTGCGGCGGCGCGCCGCCCCACTCCTCGGGCGAGAGCATCGAGAGGTAGCGGACGCCGTCGCCGCGCCGGTAGAGGTGGTAGACGTGGCCGGGCCGCTTCTTGAAGTTGCACGCCGCCCGGTGGAGCTCGCTGTCGCGCTGCGCCGCCTCGAGGACCTGCCGCGCCTGCTCCTGCAGCGACCGGATCTGCCGGGCGATCTGCGCGAGCTTGCCGCCGGTGACCGCGCCGAGCAGCGCGTCGGCCTGCTGGATCTCGCGCGCCACGTCGACGAGCTCGTGCGGCGCGGAGAGCCGGCTCAGGGGGTACGGCGAGGTGCGGGCGGGCCCCTCGTGGCGGCCGCCGCCGTGCTTCGTGAAACCGTCGTCGCTCATGCGGAGACCCCAAGCTTAGTGCAGCGCGCCCCCGCGCGCCGTAGCGGCGCCGTCACGGGTCGGGGCAGCCGTCCTCGTCCTCGACGCCGTCCTCGTCTTCCTTCTGCGTCGGGCAGCGATCCTCGTCGTCGAAGACGCCGTCCTCGTCGTTGTCCCCCTCGGGGCAGCCGTCCTCGTCCTGGAAGCCGTCGCGATCCTCCGCGAGCTCGCCGCACTGGTCGGCCTTGTCGTCCACGCCGTCGCCGTCGGCGTCGTGGACGCGCGGGGTCCACGCGACCGAGAGGACGGCGCGCAGCGGCGAGGTGCCGACGCCGCCGACGAGCGCGGTGCCGACGCCGCCCAGGAACGAGACGTCGCCGAGCGCGTAGCGCGCCGAGAGGGCGAGCTCCAGCGCGGCCGTCTCCTGGTTCTCGAACGGCGCGATCGGCGAGAGCGGCAGGTGCCCGTACGCCTCCAGGAAGAACGTGGCGCGCCCCTCCGGGTCGATGCCCAGGATCTGCGGCCGGAACGAGAGGCCCAGGCCGAAGGGGAGCTCGTGGCCGAACACCGTGGGGCACGGGTCCCCCGCGGCGGTGGCCGGCGTCGCCCGGCACCCGAAGCGGGCCTCGTCGGCGCGCAGCTTGAGCCCGGCCGCGAGGTGCGCGCCGAACGCGATCAGGCGGTACTCGGCGAGGAGCCTGAGCTCGTTCGTGACGCTCCCCTCGCCCACGAACGACGCCTCGTCGCCCGTCGGCAGCGTGAAGCGCTCGTGCAGCGCGAGCGCGAACCCCCCGAGCTCGCCGGCGGTGGGCTGCACCAGCGTGAGCTTGCCGACGAGGCCGAGATCGCCGAGCGCCTGCGCCGGGACCCACGTGTCGCCGAGCACCCGCGTGGCGTCGGACGTGGGCTCGTCCCCGGACTGGTAGAGGACCACCGGCAGCGTGAGCCCCACGAGCAGGCGCCGCGCGACGCCGACGCCGGCCGCGAAGTCCGCGCTGACCTGGTGGCGGAGGACGTCGAAGCGGGCCTCGCTCGAGGACGGATGGCGGAGGACGATGGGGCGGTAGGCGTAGGAGGCCCAGAGGCTCGCGCTCCACTCGCCCGTGTCCGGGGTGGCGGCGGGCTCCGAGTAGACGCCGGACCCGGGGTCGATCGAGGCGCGGAACCCGCGGAGGTCCGCCGACGGCTGGGCGGCGGCGGCCGAGGCCACGGAGACGGCGAGCAGCGAGGACAGGGCGATGGCGCTCGGTCGCATGGCCGGAGGAGACTAGACCAGCGCCGGGGAAAGTGGGGCCCGAGTCGCCCGCCGCGCGTGGGCGGCGCGCCAGCGCGGCGGGCGGCGTCCCCCGAAACATCGCGTTCCGCCGCGGGTTGTGCGATAGCGGGGGCATGGACTCCATCCGGATCCGGGGCGGCAAGCCGCTCTCCGGCAAGATCCGCATCAGCGGCGCGAAGAACGCGGCGCTGCCGATCCTCTGCGCGACGCTGCTCTCGGACGGCGAGAGCCTGCTCCGCAACGTGCCCGCGCTCCGCGACATCGACACGACCTCCGCGCTGCTGCGGTTCCTCGGCCGCAACGTCGAGGTCGCGGCCCCGCTCGTCAAGGTCGGCGCCGGCGACAACGTGCGGCCCGAGGCCCCGTACGAGCTCGTCAAGCAGATGCGCGCGAGCGTGATGGTCCTCGGCCCGCTGCTCGCGCGCTTCGGCCGCGCCAAGGTGTCGCTCCCCGGCGGCTGCCAGATCGGCACGCGCCCGGTCGACCAGCACCTCAAGGGGCTCGAGGCGCTCGGCGCGACGATCCGGCTGTCGCGCGGCTACATCGTCGCGGAGTGCAAGCGGCTGCGCGGCGCCGAGGTCGTGTTCGATCTGCCGACGGTGACCGGCACCGAGAACCTGATGATGGCCGCCGCGCTCGCGAAGGGCCGCACCACGCTGGTGAACTGCGCCCGCGAGCCCGAGGTCGAGGAGCTCGGCCGGGTGCTCAACAAGATGGGCGCGCGCGTGAGCGGCGCCGGCACGGACGTCATCCACATCGAGGGCGCCGACGAGCTCGAGCCGTTCGACCACGCGATCATCTCGGATCGGATCGAGGCCGGCACGTACATGGTCGCGGCGGCCGCCGCCGGCGGCGACGTGCTGATCGAGAACGCGCCGCTCGAGGACCTCGAGGCGGTCGCGGCCAAGCTCCGCCAGGCGGGCGTCGAGGTGGGCCGCGAGGGCGACTGCGTGCGCGTCCGCCGCGACGGCCGGCCGCTGCGCGCCGTCGACGTCACGACCGCGCCGCACCCCGGCTTCCCGACCGACATGCAGGCGCAGTTCATGGTCCTGATGTGCCTCGCGCAGGGCACGTCGCGCATCGTCGAGACCATCTTCGAGAACCGCTTCATGCACGTGCCCGAGCTCGCGCGCATGGGGGCGCACATCGACGTGGACGGCCACACGGCGCACGTCCACGGCGGCGCGCCGCTGTCGGGCGCGACCGTGATGGCGACGGATCTGCGCGCGAGCGCCTCGCTCGTCATCGCCGGGCTCGTGGCGACCGAGGGCGAGACCGAGGTGCTGCGCGTCTACCACCTGGATCGCGGCTACGAGTTCATGGAGCGCAAGCTCGCGCAGCTCGGCGCCGACACGGTGCGGGTCGAGGGGCGGGCCGGATGACCAAGCCGCTCACCATCGCCGTGCCCAAGGGGCGGATCCTGAAGGATTTGATCCCGCTCGTGCAGCGCGCCGGCCTCGACAGCACGCCGCTCCAGGAGAGCGATCGCCGCCTGGTCCGGCCCACGGCGGACGGCGCCTTCCGGTACGTGTTCCTGAAGCCCGACGACGTGCCGACCTACGTCGAGTACGGCGCCGCCGACCTCGGGGTCTCCGGCCGCGACACGCTCCTCGAGCGCCGCCACGATCTCTACACGCCGCTCGATCTCGGGATCGGCCGCTGCCGCCTCGTCGTGGCCGGGCCGGAGGGGACGCCGATCCCCGACCTGCCGCGCGTCGCCACGAAGTACCCGCGGATCGCCGGGGATCACTTCGCGAGCAAGGGCGTGGTGGCCGAGATCATCCCCGTCCACGGCTCCGTGGAGCTCGCGCCGCTCGTCGGCCTCTCCCACCTGATCGTCGATATCGTCGAGACGGGCGCCACCCTGCGCGAAAATCGCCTCGAGGTGCTCGAGACGGTCACCGAGGTGAGCACCCTTCTCATCGCGAACCGCGCGTCGTACAAGCTGCGGAGCGACGCCGTGCGCCCGCTGGTCGAGCGCCTGCGGGCCGCGACGGCCGGCGCGGCGCGGTGACCGCGGCGGGCGCGCCCGCCGCCGCCGCTCGCGGACGAGGATGAGCCCGCCGCCCACCCGAGACACGAGAGAGAGGAGGCCCAGCTGCTACCGCTATTCGCCGCGCTCCCGGCCGACATCGACGCGTGGGTGGGCGGGGGGACCAGCATCGTCGCCGGCGTGCACCGCGATCCCCCGGGGGCCCTCCGCCTCGACGCCGTCGCCCAGGCCGAGGTCGGGCTGCGGCTCGCGACCGAGTCGCTGTATTTCCGGCTCGATCTCGACGTGCAGGCCGCCTCGGCGCCGCTCGGCCTGCCGGCGTTCGGCCTGCCGGCGTTCGTCTACCCCGCGTGGTCGCTGCCCGCGCCGGAGCTCAAGATCGGCCCGCCCGAGTGGGCGATGCTCCAGATCGGCCGCGAGGACTACCACCTCCGGCTGGGCATCGTCTCGCACGCGATTGGCATCGAGGACTGGGACAGCTGGACCAACTACTTCCCGACCTTCTCGACGATGATCAGCACGGTCCCCGGCCGGATGCTCGGCGTCGAGCCCGGGCTCGTCCTCGGCGAGGGATACGAGATCAACGTCTTCGGCGGCTTCGACCTCGACGTCGACGCGCCGACGTTCGGCGCCGGCCTGACCACGATGCAGGCGCTCTGGTCGACCTGGTCGGGCGTGGCGTTCTATCCGACGATCGATTTCTACTCGGCGGTCGTCGCCCTGGAGCTCTACCCGGCCGAGGCGCTGTCGGTGTCGCTCGACGGCAGCGTCGGGCTCGTCGGCGTGGCGGACGAGGCCGGCGCGATCGAGCTCAAGCCGTGGGTGGGCGGCGAGGTCATCGCCAATGTCCTTCCGACGTTGCCAATCCATCCGCTCTTCCGAGTCCAGGCTCTCCACGAGCACGAGGGCGCGCTCTCTGCGTTCCTGTTCGCGCCCCAGCCGAGCGTCTCCGCGAGCGCCGGGCTCACCTTCACGCCGTTCGACGAGCTGAAGATCAGCCTCGAAGGCAAGGCCTCCAAGGTCGAGGACGACATCCTGCCCGGCCTGTTCGCCCTCGTGGCCCTCCGCCGGCCCGAGCCGCCCCCGTACGCCGCCAAGTGACGAGACGACGGCAGCGGCGCTGCGGCGCTTGACGCCGTCGCCGTCAGCGCGCCGTCAGCGCGCCGTCTGCGCCCGTCACCGCGCGCCTGACAGCGACGGAGGCAGACGGCGTCGAGCGCCGCGCGCGTCGCACTTTTCCATCGATGCGGCGGCCGGCGCGAAACACTCGAAACGGAGCGAGCGCGCAACCACGTCACCATGTAACCACGCAACACGCGACCGACGCGGGCGACCCTGTTTTTCGCGCCTTGCGGGGCTCGCCCTTGTGATAGGGTTGCGGCCCCTCTCATGAAAATCCACGAGTATCAAGGCAAGCAGCTCTTCGCCCGCTACGGGGTGCCGGTACCGAAAGGGGAGCCCGCTTTCCAGGCGAGCGAGGTGGCGCCGATCGCCGACCGGCTGATCGCGCAGACGGGCAACCCGGTCGTCGTCGTGAAGGCGCAGATCCACGCGGGCGGCCGCGGCAAGGGCGGCGGCGTGAAGGTCGCGAAGGGCGGCAGCGCCGAAGCGACCGCCCTCGCCGAGAAGATCCTCGGCATGCAGCTCGTCACCAAGCAGACGGGCCCCGAGGGGCAGAAGGTCCGCCGGCTCTACATCGAGCAGGGCCTCGACATCGCGCGCGAGCTCTACTTCGCGATGCTGGTCGATCGCGAGCGCCGCCGCATCGCGGTGATCGCCTCGACCGAAGGCGGCATGGACATCGAGGAGGTGGCCCACAGCACGCCGGAGAAGATCTTCAAGCTCTTCGTCGATCCGGTGCTCGGCCTCGCCCCGTACCAGGGGCGGCAGCTCGCGATCGCGCTCGGGCTCACCGCGAAGGAGACGCAGCGCCAGTTCCTCAAGCTCGTGGCGTCGCTCTACGCGTGCTTCACCGCGGAGGACTGCTCGCTGCTCGAGATCAACCCGCTCGTCGTGACCGGCGCGGGGGACGTCTTCGCGCTCGACGCGAAGGTGAGCTTCGACGACAACGCCGAGTTCCGGCACCCCGAGTGGAACGCGATGCGCGACGTCGACGAGGAGGACCCGGTCGAGCTCCAGGCGAAGCGGTCCGGGCTGTCCTACGTGTCGCTCGACGGCGACATCGGCTGCCTCGTGAACGGCGCCGGGCTCGCGATGGCGACGATGGATATCATCCTCCATTACGGCGGCAGGCCGGCGAACTTCCTCGACGTCGGCGGCGGCGCCTCGCAGGAGCAGGTCAAGACCGCGTTCCAGATCATCCTCAAGAGCGAGCGGGTCCGCGGCATCTTCGTGAACATCTTCGGCGGCATCATGCGCTGCGACGTCGTCGCGGCCGGGGTCATCGCCGCGGCGAAGGAGCTCGGGCTCAAGGTGCCTCTCGTGGTCCGCCTCGAGGGGACCAACGTCGAGGCCGGCCGCAAGCTGCTCGACGAGAGCGGCCTGACCATCCAGTCGGCGAGCTCCATGGCCGACGGCGCGCAGAAGATCGTCGCCGCCACGCGCGGCAAGGCCCAGAGCGGCGCCTAGGGCGCCCGCGAGCACCGAGCCCCGAACCCAGTTGAGCAGCGAGCGACCGGCGATTGCCGAGCTCCTGTCCACGTTGAAGGTAGAGTAATCAAGCGATGAGCATCCTCGTCAACAAGGACACGCGGGTCGTCTTCCAGGGCATCACGGGCGCCTACGGGTCGCAGCACGCCCGCGCCTGCATCGAGTACGGGACCAAGGTCGTCGCCGGCGTGACGCCCGGTCGCGGCGGCCAGCGCTTCGAGGACAAGGTGCCGATCTTCGACACGGTCGAGCAGGCCGTGCGCAACGAGGGCGCCGACGTCTCGTGCATCTTCGTGCCGCCGGTCGGCGCCGCGGACGCGATCACCGAGGCCGTGGACGCGGGCTGCAAGCTCGTCATCTGCATCACCGACGGCGTGCCGGTGCTCGACATGGTGCGGGTGCGTCGCTTCCTCGAGGGGAAGCCGGCGCGCCTCATCGGGCCGAACTGTCCGGGGGTGATCACGCCGGGCGAGTGCAAGATCGGGATCATGCCGGGCCACATCCACAAGAAGGGGCACATCGGCGTGCTCTCCCGCTCGGGGACGCTGACCTACGAGGCGGTCGGCCAGCTGAGCGCGCTCGGCATCGGCCAGTCGAGCTGCGTGGGCATCGGCGGCGATCCGGTCGGCGGCATGGACTTCATCGACGTGCTCGAGCTCTTCAACCAGGATCCCGAGACGCACGGGGTCGTGCTGATCGGCGAGATCGGCGGCACGGCGGAGCAGCGGGCCGCGGCGTGGATCAAGAAGAACATGAAGAAGCCGGTGGCCGCGTTCATCGCCGGCCGCGCGGCGCCTCCGGGCAAGCGCATGGGCCACGCCGGCGCGATCATCGCGGGCGGCGAGGGCACCGCGGCCGAGAAGATCGCGGCGCTCGAGGCGGCGGGGGCCAAGGTGGCCGCCACGCCGGCCGAGATGGGCGTCGCGATGCAGGCGGCGCTCGCGGCAGCGCGCTGACGGCCGGCCCCCGGCGAGGGGGCTCGTGGCGCGGGGTGGGGGTGGGGGCCCCGCCGAACTCGGCGTGGACATGGCTCATCCGGCAAGCCGGATGAGCCATGTCCACGCCTCAAACATCGGCCCATCCCCCACCCCCACCCCGCGCCACGAGCCCCCTCGCCGGGGGCCTACGCTAATACTTATTTGATGTTGATCCGGTCGCGGCCGCTCACTCTAGCGGGATCGTCCGGCGCTCGGACGAGCTCTGCATCGCGGCCTCGATGATGCGGATCACGTCGCGCGCCTCCTCGGCGCGCACCGGCGGCGGGGCGCCGTCGAGGATCGCGTCCGCGATCCCTTCGTAATAGGCCTCGTAGGCGCCGGGCAGGCTCTCGATCGCGCGACGCTCGCCGGTCGCCGTGACCAGCGTGCCGAACCAGCGCGGGTCCTCCCGGCCCCACTCCGGCGCGCCGGGGCGCTTGCCCGCCTTGAGGGCATCCTCCTGGCCGTCGATGCCGTACTTGAGGAAGCTCCCGCCGTCGCCGTGGACCGCGAAGCGCGCGCCGGGCTCGCACGCCAGCGTCGAGGAGCGCACGATCACCCGGCGCCTGCCGTAGTCGAGCGTGAGGTGGAAATAGTCGACGGTGCGCGCCTCGGGCCGCTGCGCCAGGAGGTCGGCGGTGACGGCGCGCGGCGGGCCGAAGAGCACCAGGGCCTGATCGATCAGGTGCGCGCCGAGGTCGTACAGGATGCCCGAGCCCGGGGCCGCCTCCTCCCGCCAGCCTTGCTTGATGGCGGGGCGGAACCGGTCGAAGTGCGCCTCGTACGAGGCCACCTCGCCGAGCAGACCCTGCTCGATGCAGTGGCGCACCGTGCGGAAATCCGCGTCCCAGCGGCGGTTCTGGAACACCGAGAGGAGCCGGCCGCGACGGGCGGCCAGGGCGATGAGCTCGTCCGCCTCGGCGCTCGTGATCGTGAACGGCTTGTCGACGACCACGTGCTTGCCCGCCTCGAGCGCCGCGCGCGCGAGCGGGACATGGGTCTCGTTGGGCGAGGCGATGACCACGAGGTCGATCCCGGGCTCGGCGATCAGCACCTCGGGCGTCGGATGCACGGCGACGCCAGAGTGGTCGGTCATGACCTGGCCCTCCCGTCGGGTCGCGATGGCGGCGAGGCGCAGCCGCGGGATGGCCCGGATCAGCGGGGCGTGAAAGACGGCGCCGGCGAGGCCGTAGCCGACGAGGCCGACATAGACGCGCTGGGACATGGCTGGGCGAGCTCGCCGCGGACGCTAGCCCGAAGAGCCACTGGGGGGAAGCCCGGCGGCGCGCGTACGGCCGCGGCGCGCCGGAGGAGGCGGGCCGCCAGGGGCGTCCGCACCCCTCGCGATCGCGACGGGCGAGCCGCCCAGCACATCCGCACCCCTCGCGATCGCGACGGGCGAACCGCCACGAGCGTCCACAGCGATCGTGATTCCGTGTGTCGCACCGCCAAAGGGGTGGTGGCCAGATTCGAACATGAAGGCGGGAAGGCGGGAAGAAAAGATCAATGATCTTCCTGCCTTCCCGCCTTCATGGGAATCACTCCGGGGGCAATTGGGCCACCACCGCCAAAGGCCCCTCCGACGCGCACGATCTCACCGCAGAGTCCCGCGCGACCGAGGAGCGCGGGAGAGGTGGTCACCGCGCCTCCGATGTCGTCGCCCCTGCCCCCTGATCGCCGCGGCGTGAGAGCGTTCACGGAGACGCGGCAGCGCTCTTTGCGATAACCTCCTCCGCTTGGAGGCTTTGATGTACGCCACGCGCGTCGTTTCCGCGGTCGCCCTGACCGCCCTGATCGCCGGCAGCTCCCTCGCGGCCGGCTGCAAGAGCACCGCCGAGGCCAGCGTAACCGAGGAGTCGGTCGAGGCGGCCCCGGTCGCGCTCGAAGAGCCGCTCACCGAGGAGCACGACGGCGGCTCGGTCGGCTGGGAGATCGCGCCCGACGGCGCCGTGCGCGCGATCGTGAAGGGGCCCGACGGCAAGCCCATCGACAAGGACGTGAGCGGCACGCTCACCTGGAAAGGGCCGAGCGGCGAGGAGAAGATCCCGCTCGCGCTCGACGCGAAGACAGGGCTCCTCGTCGCGGCCGGGCCCAAGCTCGAGGCCGACCTCACTCCGGTGAGGTACGACATCGTCGTCGCCGGGAAGCCGTGGATTGGCACGCTCCACGTGCCCGCAGGGGGCACGAGGGTCATCGTCGAGGGCGCGCGAAAGGCCGAGAAGAGGCCCATCCCCGCGGGCAAGACGGGCCCGAACGGCGGGATCATCCAGGTGGTCGGCGACGACACGATCGAGGTGGTCGCGGACAAGGCCTCCGGTCAGGTGCGGGTGTACGTCCTCGACGCGAACCTCAAGCCCATCCCTGTCGGCGACCGCAAGATCAAGCTCGGCTTCGTGGGCTCGAGCTCCGAGGTCGTCGTGCTGACCCCCGGCCCGGGCGGCCTCTACGTCGTCGGCACCGTCGCCGCCAAGGTGAACCCCGTGAAGCTCACCGTCGTCGTGGCGCACCCGACCCACGCCGACGTGGTGCTCGTCGGCTACCGCCCCGGCGTGCACGTCGTGGTCGGCCCGGCCGCGCCGGCCCTGAACGTGATCGTGGCGACGACGTGGAACGTGGGCGTGAAGGTCAATGCGGCCCCGGGCGTGGTGGTGGTCCACGATGACGACGACGACGACGATGACGACGGGCGACCGGTCCACATCCACGTGCACGGCAAGCACAAGCACAAGCACAAGCACCACCACCACCCCCACCACCGCCACTAGGGCCCTCGCGCGGCGCTGGGCGGCCTACCTCTCAACCGAGGTCGACGCCGCCTCGCTCGCCGTCTTCCGCGTCGCCTATGGCGGCCTGATCGCGTGGGAGGTCGTCCGGTACGTCCTCCACGATCGGATCTACCGCTATTACATCGAGCCCGGCTTCTACTTCAGCTTCGTCCCCTTCATCCGCCCCTGGGGCGGGACGGGGATGTACTGGCACTTCGCCGCCGTCTTCGTCCTCTCGCTCCTCTGCGCCGCCGGGCTCTTTTACCGGGTGAGCGCCGCGCTCCTCTGCGCCGCGCTCACGTATGTCTTCCTCCTCGACAAGGCCCAGTACCTCAACCACCTCTATCTCCTCTGCCTCCTCGGCCTGCTGCTCGCCGTCGCCCCGGCGCACCGCGCCCTCTCGCTCGATCGCCTCCGCGCGCGCCGCGCCTCGCCGGCCGGCGCGCCCGCCGAGACGGCGCCGCGCCTCTACCTGTTCGCCCTCAAGGCCCAGATCGCGATCGTCTACTTCTACGGCGGCGTCGCGAAGCTGAACGGCGACTGGCTAGCGGGGCAGCCGCTCACGATGTGGCTCGCCGAGCGCCGCGGCGCGCCCCTCGTCGGGCCGCTCCTCGCCGCGCCGGCCGCGGGGCTCGCGCTCTCGTGGGCAGGGCTGCTCATCGACCTCTCGATGGGCTTTCTGCTCTTCTCTCGACGAACCTTCCCGATCGGCGCGGCGCTCGCCGTGGTCTTCAACCTCTCCAACGCGCTCCTCTTCAAGATCGGGATCTTCCCCTACGCGATGATCGCCTCGCTCGCGCTCTTCGCCGATCCCTCGTGGCCGAGGCGGCGCCTGCCGCTCCTCTTCCGGTTCCGGCGCGCGGACCGCCCGGGCGACGGCGCCGAGGTCCCCTCGCCCGCGGCGGGGCGGCGGCGCGGCCTGCCGCTCGCGCTGCTCCACGGGTACCTCCTGGTCCACCTGGCGGTGCCGCTCCGCCACTGGGCCTATCCGGGCGACGTCGCCTGGAACGAGGCCGGACACCGGTTCTCGTGGCGGATGAAGCTGCGCGACAAGAACGTGAGCGAGCTCGACATCCGCGTGCTGGATCCGAGGACCGGCGTGCGCGAGTCGCTCGACCTCGAGGCGTGGCTCACCGATCGCCAGCTCGGGGAGATGAGCACGCGGCCCGACATGATCGTCGACTTCGCGCACCACGTGGCCGACCGCTGGCGGGAGGACTTCGGGGTGAGGCCGATCGTCACGGCCAGGGTCGTCGCGTCGCTGAACGGAGGGCCGTACCGCGATCTCGTCGACCCGACGCTGGACCTCGGGTCGCAGCCGAGAGGGGTCCTCGCGGTCGTGCAGCCCCCCTAGCCCCGCGCCGCCCAGCGGCGCTGGCCCGGTGACGGAAGAGCTTGAACCCCAGAGGCACGGACGAGAGGGCAAAAGCCGGTCGCCCTTTCCAGCTCGCCGGCGCTGAGCTCCGGAGCCGCCGTTCGCTGACGAGCCTGGTTGGAAGTCGTGCCACGACGAAGAGGCCGCCTCGCTGCTGCCGAGAGCGGCGGCCCTCCGCCCATCGTCACAGCACCCCTGAAGAGTAACCCGCGCGACAATCCTGCCCGTAGAAGAGGTTGTCGTCGCTCTACAGCCTCTGGGCTGCACGCGTCCCTCGGCGCCTCGTGTGCCCGCCGACCGGCTGGGCGCGACGACGACCCCGAATCGGCTTGTCATCGCTGCAGGATTGCAGCACCATCCACGTGTCTTGGGAGGTGATCCGTGTCGGAGCTCGATGGGCAATACTCTGGTGCTGCGCTGCACTCCTTCATCCGCGGCCTCGAGCGGTCACAAACGCTCATCGACCGGATCCTCAAGGCTCATGGCCTGGATGGAATCGACGAGGATGCTTGGTACCCGCTGGAGACGGCTCGATCCATCTTCATGGCCGTCGGCGAGCAGGTCGGCGACGTGGTCCTCCATGCGGTCGGGATGAAGATCATGGAATCGGCGAGGCTCCCTCCGGAGATCAAGGGCCCGAAGGACGCTTTGGCCAGCCTCGACACGGCATACCGCATGAACGTCCGAGGACCCGGCATCGGGTACATCGCCACCACCTTCGAGGACGAGCACAGCGCGATCATCCACTACGCAACCCCGTTGTTTCCATGTGCGGCGTGCCGCGGCGTCGTCCAAGGGTGCTTCAAGAAATTCGGCCAGAGAGCGCTGCTCGAGCACGGCACGGACGGCTGCATGGACAGAGGCGCGCCGTTGTGCACGTTTCACATCACATGGTGAAATGGCCAACCTGATGACGACATCGGTGAGCGAGCACATCGAACGGGCGTCCGACGAGCTCTCGGCGGAGCTCTGTGATCAGCTCGTGAAGCGGCGCGGGGGGGCGTTCGCCAGCATGGGTGCCCCGGCCGCACGGCGGCTCGTCGCCAGGCTCCTGGCCGCCCTCGCGGCCGACGTCGAGCGCGGCGCGACCGAGCAGACCCGGAGGGCCGTGACGGAGCTCCTCGATGTCCCTCAGCCCGTGCAGGTCGGCTGGCACGATCTGCGCCTGTTGATCACGTCGCTGCGCAAGGCGCTCTTCGCGAGGTTGGACAACGAACGCGACATCCCGCCGTCCGCGACGCGCGCGCTGGAGGAGCTGCTGTCCCATGCCACGTTTCAAATCGGGCTATGGTTCGTCACGCAGCGCGAGGAGATCATCGAGAAGCAGGCGGGCCAGCTCGAGGTCCGGCTCGCCGAGCTCGCGGCGCTGGACGCCGAGAAGACCCGCGTCCTCGAGCAGGCGCAAGCGCTGAGCCAGAGGCTCGACAGCATCCTGGCGAACGTGCCGGCGCTCGTGTGGGAGACGCGGTTCGGCGACGGCGCTGCGACGCCGAGCGCTCAATTCGTCAGCGACTACGTCAAGGTGCTGACCGGATACAGCGCGGCCGACTGGTATTCGACCAGCGAGTTCTGGCTGACCATCACCCACCCCGACGACAAGCCGCGGGCCCTGGCCGAGACCGGCGCGATGCTGGCTGCCGGCGGGGGCGTCTGCTCCGTTCGATGGATCACCAAGGACGGGCGCACCATCCACGTGGAGATCGGCATGGTCCCTATCAAGGACGAGGCCGGCGCGGTCGTGGGCGTGCGCGGCGTGACCGTGGACGTCACCTCCCGCAGGCAAGCAGCAGAGGCGGAAGCGGCGGCGCGGCTCAGGGAAGAGATCATCCGCATGCAGGCGGCGCGGCTGGACGAGCTGTCCGCGCCGTGCATTCCGATCACGGACAAGGTCATGGTCATGCCGCTCATCGGCGGCATCGATCACGAGCGCGCGCAGCGGGTGATCGACGCGCTGCTGCAAGGGGTCGAGAGGACCGGCGCGAGCGTGGCCATCATCGACATCACGGGCGTCCGCGAGGTCGATAGCCACACGGCGGACGCCGTCCTCCGGGCGGCGAGGTCGGTTCGGCTCCTCGGGGCGCAGGTGGTGCTCACCGGGATTCGCGCCGAAGTGGCCCAGACGCTCGTTCACCTGGGCATCGATCTGAGCGGCCTCGTGACGAAGGGCACCTTGCAAAGCGGCATTGCTCACGCGGTGAGCAGCGCCTGGTAGGCAGCCCCGGGCCGAGGCAGCGGCGCCGCCGCGGCGATCGGGGCGAGCCCGGGGAGCTGCGGCGTCATCCGCCCTCTCCTCTCGCGTCCGAGGGCGCTCGGGCCCGGGCTCGCCGGCGGGCGGGCTCGGCGCTCGCGCCGTCGCGGGGGGTTCCGCGCCGCACGAGCCGCGGGACCTCGACCGCGAAGAAGTCCGCGAGCGCGCGCACCGCCGGGAGCTCGCCGCGGCGCGAGGGCATCAGCATCGTCACGCGGTGATCGCCGACCTGCCACTCGGGCAGCACGCGCCGCAGCTCCCCGCGCGCGCGCTCGTCACGGCACGAGTACTCGGGCAGCGCGGCGATGCCGAGGCCCGCCACGGCCGCGCCGAGGAGCGTCACGGAGTCGTCGGTGCGCAGGCGCGGCACGAACGGGATCTCCTCGGTCGCCTCGCGGGAGCGCAACCGCCAGACAGCGCGTGAGCTCGGCCCGCCGAGCAGCAGCCCGGGATGCGCGCGGAGCTCGTCCGGCGTCGCGGGCGCGCCGCGCGCGTCGAGGTAGCGCGGCGCGGCCATGAGCACCCACGGCGTCGGCGAGAGCAGCCGCTGCACGAGCCCGGTGTCGGGCAGCGGGCCGCCATAGCCGCGGAGCGCGAGGTCGAAGCGCTCCTCGACCAGATCCACGAGGCGATTCGTCGCGTGAAGGAACACGTCCACCTTCGGGTGACGCACCATGAAGCGCGGCAGGAGCGGCGCGACGAGGTGCTTGCTCATGCCGATCGAGCAGGTGAGCCGGATCATCCCGCTGGGCTCCGCGACGCGACGGCGCGCCACGCTCTCGACGGCGTCCGCCGCGACGCGCATCGCGCGCGCGTGCTCGAGCACCTCTTCGCCCACGTCGGTGATGATGAACTTGCGCGAGGTGCGCTGGACGAGCCGCACCCCGAGCCGCTCCTCGAGGAGCTGGAGGCGCCGGCTCAGGCTGGACTTGGGCACGCCGAGCGCGCGCCCCGCCGCCGACAGCCCGCCGTGCTCCGCGATGCGCACGAACAGCGCGAGGTCGTCCCATTCGTCCATCGGCCGGACAATCGTACCACGTGGTGGACGATACGTTCAAATGGAGGCCTCTACCGGCCAGATCGTCCACGTAGCAGGATGATCGCATGAACGATCCTTCCCTGCTCGACGCCTACCTCGCGCGCATCGGCTACGACGGCCCCCGCGCGCCGACGCTCGATACGCTGCGCGCCGTCCACGCCCTGCATCCGCGCGCGATCCCGTTCGAGAACCTCGACCCGTGGTCGGGGCGGCGCGTCGACCTCTCCCCCGCGGCGCTCGAGCGCAAGCTCGTGCGCGGCCGCCGCGGCGGGTACTGCTACGAGCAGAACGGGCTGCTCGCGCACGCGCTGCGCGCGCTCGGGTTCGAGGTGCGCGGGCTCGCGGCGCGCGTGCGGTGGAACGTGCCCGAGGGCGAGACCAGGCCGCGCAGCCACATGCTGCTCCGCGTCGAGCTGGCGGAGGGGACGTACCTCGCCGACGTCGGGTTCGGGGCGCTCGCGCCGGTCGCGCCGCTCAGGCTGGTGCACGACGTCGAGCAGGAGACGCCGCTCGAGACCTTCCGGTTGCGCGGAGAGGACGGCGGTCAGGCGCTCGAGGTGAAGTCGGGTGAGGCCTGGCGCGCGCTGTACTGGTTCGATCTCACCGAGCAGCTCCCCGCCGACTACGACCTGTTCAACTGGTGGGTCTCGACGAACCCCGCGTCGCTCTTCGTGCGGAGCCTGGTCGTGGCGCGGCCGACCGCCGAAGGGCGCGTCACGCTGTTCGATCGCGAGCTCACGTACCGGCGCCGCGACGGAGGCGTCGAGCAGCGCACGCTCGCGAGCGCGGGCGCGCTGCGCGAGGTGCTCGAGGGGGAGTTCGGGCTCGACCTTTCAGGCCTGGACGGGCTCGATCAGGCGTTGCGCCGCCTCGCGCCTCCCGGTGGAGCGAGCGAGAGAGAGGAGAGATTTTAACGCAACGGCGCAACGGCGCAACGGTGCAACGGCGCAACGGCGCAAGAAGAGGACCTGCCCTGCGCACAAAATGCGCCGGACGCGAGAGCGTGACCCGGCACACGTCGAGTCTTCATCACGTGCGTTCTTCGCGCGATCCCGACGAAGATTGTTCTATATTCATGCTCTCGGCTCGCGATCGACCAGACAAAACAGAGTGTCAGGGCCATCACGAACTCGAGCACATGCACATATGGGCACCACAGCGTCGATCGATTTGCCAGGAGTTGTTGTCGAGCAGCTGATCCACGAAGGCAGCAAGACCCATGTGTACCGCGGCCGCCGCACCGCGGATCAGCGGCCGGTCGTCATCAAGACGCTGAAGGGCGAGCACCCGAGCGTCCGCGATCTCGCCCTGTTGCGGCACGAGTTCGGTCTGCTCCGCGATCTGGACCTCGACGCCGTGGTGCGGGTGTGCTCGCTCGAGAGGACCCGCGGCGGCCTCGCCCTCGTCACGGAGGCGGTCGAGGGCACGACCCTGAGGGCGCTCCTCCACGATCGCCGGCTGGATCTGCGCACGGCGCTGGCGCTCTCGGTCGCCATCGCCGACGCCCTCGGCGCGGTGCACCGCTGTCACATCACGCACAAGGACATCAATCCCAGGAATATCATCATCGGCTCGGACCTACGCCGCGCCACGCTCATCGATTTCGGCGCCGCGTCGCGGCTCCAGCAGGAATTCCAGCAGCCGACCTCGGTCTCCACCCTGCAAGGGACGCTCGCGTACATATCGCCCGAGCAGACCGGACGCATGAACAGGGGCATCGACTACCGCGCGGATCTCTACTCGTTCGGCGTCACCCTGTACGAGATGCTGACCGGCGCGCTGCCGTTCTCGGACGCCGATCCCATGGACCTCCTCTACAGCCACATCGCGCGGCCGCCCGTGCCGCCGCACGAGCGCCGCGGGGACGTGCCTCAGCCGGTGTCCGAGATCGTCATGAAGCTCCTCGCCAAGACCCCCGAGGACCGGTACCAGAGCGCGTACGGCGTCAAGGCCGACCTCGCGGAGTGCCTGCGCTCCCTCGAGCAGACGGGCCGGGTCCATCCCTTCTCGATCGGGCGGAGCGATCGCAGCTACGAGCTGCGCGTCCCGCAGAAAATCTACGGCCGGGACGCGGAGCGGCACCGGCTCCTCGCCGCCTTCGAGCGGGTCCGGGGCGGCGCGGCGGAGCTCGTGCTCGTCGCCGGATACTCCGGCGTCGGCAAGAGCGCGCTGGTCCACGAGACCTACAAAGCGATCGCCAGGGTCGGGGGGCACTTCGCGCACGGGAAATTCGACCAGCTGAACCGCGGCGTGCCCTGCGCCTCGATCGTCCAGGCGTTCAGGGGCCTCGTGCAGCAGATCCTCTCCGAGCGGACAGAGGCGCTGTCCCGCTGGAGAGCAGAGCTCGGCGCGGCGCTCGGCGCGAGCGCCGGGGTCCTGACCGAGCTCATCCCCGAGCTCGCGCTCATCATCGGCGACGCGCCCCCGGTCGCGGCGCTCGGCCCCTCCGAGTCGCAGAACCGCTTCGACATGGTTTTCCGGAGCCTCCTCGGCGTGCTCGCCGCCCCGTCACACCCGCTGGTCCTGTTCCTCGACGACCTGCAATGGGCGGATCCGGCGTCGCTCCGGCTGCTGCGTCTCCTGCTCACCGACCCCGACACGAGCCACCTCCTGGTCGTCGGGGCGTACCGCGATAACGAGGTGAGCCCGGCGCACCCGCTCATCATCACCCTCGACGCCGTCCGCGCTGCGGACGCGGCGGTGACGGACATCCCGCTCGCGCCGCTCTCGCCGGAGGACGTGACGGCGCTCGTCTCGGACGCCCTGGGCCGCGCGGCGCAGGACGTCGCGCAGCTCGCCGAGCTCATTCACGGGAAGACGCAGGGCAACCCGTTCTTCATCGGGCAATTTCTGCGGATGTTGAGCGACGACGGGCTCCTCCGCTGCGAGCCGGAGACCGGCAGATGGACCTGGAGCCTCGCGGCCATCGAGTCGCGCGCCGTGACGGACAACGTCGTCGATTTCATGATCGCGAAGCTGCAGAGGCTCTCGCCGCCCACCCAGCGCGCCCTGAAGCTCGCGGCGTGCATCGGGCACAGGTTCGACCTGCGCACGCTCGCGACGATCTCCGAGCAGACCGCCGCGCAGGTGGCGCAGGACCTGTGGGAGGCCATGCAGGAAGGGGTCCTGCTCCCCATCGACGCAGACTACCGGCTCGTCCAGCCGGGAGAGCCATCGCAGGGCGAGCCCGCGAGCGAGGCGTCGCTGGCCGTCTCCTACCAGTTCTTGCACGATCGCGTCCAGCAGGCGGCGTATGCCTTCATCGCGGACGAGCACAAGCGCGCTGCCCACCTGCGCGTCGGCCGCCTGATGCTGGCCAGTCAGCGCGGCGAGGCGCCGGAAGAGCAGCTCTTCGATATCGTGAACCACCTGAACTACGGCGCCCCCCTCGTCTCCGATCCCGGCGAGCGCGAGCTGCTCGGGCGCCTGAACCTGCGCGCCGGGAGGAAGGCCAAGAGCGCGACCGCCTATGGGGCCGCGGCGGAGTACCTCAGCGCCGGACGGAGCGCGATCGGAGACGACGACGCCTCCGGGGATCGCGCGCTGCGCTGGGCGCTCACGCTGGAGGCCGCCGAGTGCGAGTACCTGTGCGGCCGCTTCGCCGAGGCAGAGGCGCTGTTCCAGCGCCTGCTCGACACGGCGCGGTCCAACCTCGATCGGGCGCGGGTGCAGAGCCTGCGGATGAAGCTCTATCAGGTGGCCGGCCGCTACGACGAGGGCGTCACGGTGGGACAGGAGGCGCTGCGCCTGTTCGGCGTCGAGATCCCCGGGGCGAGCGAGGAGATCGGCGCCGCCGTCTCGGCCGAGATCGCGCAGATCCCCGAGAGCATGGCGGGCAGGAGCATCGAGGACATCCTACACGCGCCGCTGCTCGCCGATGAGCACATCCGCGCGACCATCAACCTGCTCGCCGACTGCGCCCCCTGCGCGTACATCGGGCGGCCGGGCGTGTTCCCGCTCATCGCGCTGAAGATGCTCAACCTGTCGCTGCGGCACGGCAACACCGAGGCGTCGTGCTTCGCGTACAGCGTGTACGGGCTGATGCTGGTCTCGGCGTTCGGCGATATCCCCTCGGGATTCCGCTTCTCGGAGATGTCGATCCGGCTGAACGAGAAGCTCGGGGACGTCTCGCTGCGCGGTACGCTGCTGCACCTCCACGGCGATCACATCAACGTCTGGGTCCAGCACATCCGGAACGACCTGCCCATCCTGGAGAGGGCGTTCCTCGCCTGCCTCGAGGCCGGCGACCTGGTGTACGCGAGCTACCTGGCCTTCGAGACCGTCTGGCAGGTGTACGAGAAGGGCGACCCGCTGGAGGAGGTCCATCGCGTCGCCGAGCGCTTCGCTTCGTTCGCGCGAAAGACAGGCAACCGCGCCGTCCTCGAGACCATCCGGCTGGAGCAGCAATTCCTGCGCAATCTGAAGGGGCTCACCGCGGACGACGTCTCGCTGAGCGAGGAGGGCTTCCCCGAGGAGGAGTACCTGGCCGCCCTCACCCGGGCGAGCTTCGGGTGCGGTATCGCCTTTTATCATATCATCCGGCTCATCCTGCTCTATTCCCACGGCCGGCCCGATGCGGCGCTCGCTGCCGCGGAGGCGGCGCGCCCGGTCCTCGGGGCCGTCATGGCGATGCCGATCGAGGCGACATACCACTTCTATCTCGCGCTCACGCTCGTCGCGCTCGGCGAGCGCGACCCGCGTGAGCGCGAGCGGCACGCCGAGGCGCTCTCCGCGTCGCTCAAGAAGCTCGAGCTCTGGGCGACCCAGTGCCCTGACAACTTCCGCGCGAAGCACCTCCTGGTGCTCGGCGAGATGGCGCGCGCCTCCGGCCGCGACGCCGAGGCGATGGAGCTCTACGACGACGCCATCGACGCCGCCCGTCAGAGCGAGTTCATCCAGTACGAGGCGCTCGCGTCGGAGCTGGCCGGGCTGTACTACGCCCGCAAGGGCCGGCGGCGCATCGCGGCGCTCTACCTGAACGCGGCGATGCACGCCTACCGGCAGTGGGGGGCCGAGCGAAAGACCGCGGCGCTGATCCGGCAGCACGGGCTCGACGCGCTCCCCGCGGACAGAGCGCCCGCGGAGCGCGATCAGGCCATCTCCAGATCGAGCACCATTTCGGTGAACCACCCGCTCCTCAACAAGCTCGTCGACGTCGCGGCGGTGCTGCAGGCGACGCACGCGATCTCCAGCGAGCTCGTGCTCGGCAAGGCGCTCGATCGCGTGATGCGCGCCGTCCTCTCGAGCGCCGGCGGCCAGCGCGGCTTCCTGGTGCTCGCGCGCGAGGACCGGCTGGTCATCGAGGCGGCCATCACGATCGACCCTGAATCGATCGAGGTGGAGCTCCGGCGTCCGCTCGAGGAGTCCTCGGATCTTCCGGTCAGCGTCGTACACTACGTGGCGCGCACGCGAGAGCTCGTCATCCTCGACGACACCGCCGCGACCCCTCGCTTCGCGGCGGATCCTTACCTCGCCGCGCGTCGGCCGAAATCGGTGATGGGCCTTCCGCTCATCCACCAGAACCGGCTCACGGGCGTGCTGTACGTGGAGAACGCGCTCGCGAGCGGCGCCTTCACGCCGGAGCAAACCGAGCTGCTCCGCCTGCTGGGCGCGCAGATCGCAGCGGCGCTCGAGAACGCGCTGCTCTACAGCCGCCTGCAGGAGATCTCCGAGGGACATCGCGCCATGAGCGACCGGCTCGAGAGCGAGGTGCAGCGGCGCACCGAGGAGCTCTCCTCGGTCAACGAACGCCTGTCACAGAAGGCGGACGAGCTGAACCAGGCCAATGAGCGGCTGCTCGAAGAGCTCCTCGAGCGCGAGCGCGCCGAGCGGGCCCGGGCGGCCCTCCAGGAGGAGATCATCGAGGTGCAGCGCCTGCGCCTCTCGGAGATGGCGACGCCCATCATCCCCATCACCGATCGCGTCCTGGTCATGCCGCTCATCGGGACGATGGACGCGGCGCGCGCCGCCCAGGTGCTGGAGGCGACCCTCGCCGGCGTCCAGCGCCACAACCCGTCCGTCGTCATCATCGACATCACCGGCCTGAAGCACGTCGACGCCGGGGTCGCCGACACGCTGATCCGCACCGCCTCGGCGCTGCGTCTGCTCGGCGCGCGGGCGATCTTGACGGGGATGCAGCCGGAGATCGCCCGCGCGCTCGTGCAGGGCGGGATCGATCTCCGCGGCATCGTCACCCGCTCGACGCTGCAGAGCGCCGTGGCCCACGCGCTCGCGCCGTCCGGCACCGGACAGGTCCACTGAGCGTGCGGCGCGCTCCGCATCGCCCCCCCGCCCGATGCGGAGCGCGCGGACGGGCGCCCCCGCCCGGACGCTAGTCACGCTGCGACGCCTGCTTGTCCTCGCAGCGGCCCAGCACGAAGATCCCGCACACCCGCTCCTCCAGCAGGCACTCCTGCCCTTTCGGGCACTGCGATGGGTCGATCACGCTCGGATCGCAGGGCCTCGCGCAGAACGGAGGCGGGCCGAGCGGGGCGTCGTAAACGCCGTTGCCGTCGCGGTCCAGGAAGATGGGGTTCGTGACCGCGTACGGCGCCACCGGGTACCAGTCGGGGACCGGCGGAGACGCCGTGAAGAACCGCGAGAGCGCCTCGACCTGCGTGAACGCGAGGCTCGCCACCCGCGGCAGCTGGAGCTCTCCGAACGCGACCGGCAGCGCGACCGGCGTGAGGAGGTTCTCGTCGCGCAACCCCATCGCCACCACCACCACCCAGCCGTCCGACGCCGGCGCCGGCAGCTCGAGCCGCTCGTCGACGTCCACGATCGCCGACGGCCCCGCCGAGGGCTCGAGCACCCGGACCAGCCGGCCGCTCACGTACACCTCGACGCGATCCACGCCGAACCAGCTCGCCGTCTCGATCCGCAGATCGAGCGGCACCGTGTCGCCCTCGATCCGCGCCACCCCGCCGTACGTCGCGCCGCCCACGCCCGCGCGGACGAACGGACCGTACGTCGCGAACGCGCTGCCCGCGCGCAGCGCGCCGGTGACCCCGCCCAGATCGATCGCCGCGGGCTGGTCGGTCGGCGAGCGGAAATAGGTGCGCGGAAACCCCGGCTCCGGCGACGCGCCGTGGCTGTCGCTGCTCCCGAGCTGCGTCGGCGAGAAGCCGTGGTCGAGGTAGCGGAACAGATCGTCGACCTGGCCCGCATGGAACGTGCACGGCCGATCCGCGTCCTCCTCCGGGACCGCGCCCCCCTCGCCGACCAGGCAGAGCGCCTCCCCCTCGGCCGCGGTCCGGTCGAACCGCCAGATCGCGTCCTGCTCCTCGGGCGTCCTCGTCAGGATCCGCTTCGTGACCTGCCAGGCGAGCGCCGAGCGGGCGCGCTGCTGGCACACCGCGTACCGCTCGCCGGGCAGGCACGCCGGCAGCTCCACGGGGATCCCGCCGCACGCCGCGCCGAGCGACGCCTCGTCCCGCGCGGCGTCGATCCGGGACAGGCAGCGGTTGAAATCGACCACCTCCTGCACGGTCGGCGTCCGGAGCAGGTCGAACCGCTTCGCGTTGAAGACCTCCATCGCGTCGAAATCGCAGCTGCCCGCCTGGAACAGCGGGTTGCTCGCCTCGAGCGTGGGGATCGTCCGGTCCAGCGTGAACGGGTCCACGCCGAGCTGGTCGATGTACCCGATGAACCCGTCGCGCGGGTGCGCCACGATCACGAGCGCGTCCTCGCCGTCCGCCGCCGCGCCGCGGACGCCGTCGATCACGTCGCTGCCCGGGCGGCAGACCCAGTCGAAGACGCCGTGATCCGGCACCGCGAGCTCGTCGTAGCGGAGCGGGAAGCCGATGAAATGGCCGAGCTCGAGCGTCGATACCTCGGCGCCGACCGCCGTCTTCAAGAGCGGCTCGAGCCCCAGCTGCCGCACCGCCGGCTCGAGATCGGTGTGCACGTCGTGATCGGTCGCCACCGCGACCTCGAGCCCCTCGACGACCGCCGAGGTCACCCGCTCCTCGAGCGGCATGCCGCTGTCGAAGCTCGGGCGCTGGTGCAGGTGCATGTCGATCGACATCCAGCCCGTCGAGTCGACCTCGCGCGGCACGACCGCCTCGATCCGCCGCATCTCCCCGGCGCGCACCTCGAGATCGGGGACCTCGAACCGGCCGAACTCGGGCCCGCGCGTGACGAGCACGCGGTAGCGGCCCGGCTCGATCTCGACCGAGCCCTCGCCCGTCGCCGAGCGCTCGATCTGCCGGACGCCGCTGCCGAGCCGGCCGTGGCCGAGGTAGACCCGCCGCGTCCCGTCGCCCTCGCGCGGCCGCCCCGCGGCGTCGAGCGCGACGAACGTCAGCTTGGCCGGCGAGAGCCGGCCGCCCTCGTCGACGACCCGGTACGCGACCCGCGCGGGGCTCGGCAGCTCCGCCGCGACCGACACCGTGGCCCCGGCGCCGAGCGCCACGCGGATCGGCGCGGACACCGCCGCGCCGCCCGGGCTCTCCGCGACGAGCAGGTAGCCGCCGGGCTCGAGCCGCGCGCGGAAATCGCCGTCCTCCACCGGATCGAGCCCGAGGTCGGCGTCGATGGAGCTGACGAGCCCCACGTCGCCCGAGCGCGCGAGGCTCGCCTCGACGAGCGCGTCGACGCTCTCGAAGCGCGCGGCCGGGTCGGGGTCGCGGAAGACGTGGACGCGCGCGTTCGGCACGGGCTCGCCGGTCGACCGCCAGAGGACCGCGCCCTCGACAGCGCCCGTCGGCGCGCCGCGGGCGCCGTACACCACCTCGGCGACGCTCGCGATGTCGCCCTCGCCCACGGCGAAGTAGCGCTCGTAGGTGAACGACCGCTTGTGGTCGCACGCCTCGTCGTCGTCGCCCGCGGCGAGGCAGCTCTTGCCGGCGCTCAGGAAGGCGGTGGCCGCGCTCGTGAACACGGGGACGTTGACCGTGGAGGGCGGGTCGCCCGGGCGCGCCTTGGTGAAGTAGCCGTAGCTGACGTCGCCGCCCGCCGCGGCCACGAAGTCGAAGCTGAGCGGCCGCTGGAACGTGTCCCGGCCGGAGAAGAGGGCGTCGAACACCGCCTTCTCCTCGTCGAACCCGATGCCGGGGCCGAAGATGTCGTTCTGGTTGCCGAAGAAGACGAAATCGCCGGCGACGATGCCGCCCTTCCGCTCGGGATCCTCGCCGCGGACGTCGCCGAGGATGCCCCGGAAGATGTCCGACGGCCCCGCGTAGTTGTCGAGCGAGAGCGGCTCGCCGCAGGCGCACGTGGGGCAGCCGTCCTCGCCCGCCGCGAGGCCGTCCTCGCACTCGAGCGCGCAGGCGCCGACGCTCGGGCACCCCACCGCCCTGTCCGGCAGCAGCAGCGTCGTGCGGATCGTGACGAACCGCTCGCCCGGGCGGAGGATGTAGTCGGTGCGGAAGCGCATCTCCGGCTTCAGGCCGTCGAACAGGAGGCCGAGCAGGTCCTCCTGGGTCTTCAGCACGCCGAGCGCGTGGAAGAGGAACCCGCCGTCGCCCTCGACGCGGACGATCGCCTCCTGCCCGTCGGAGCCGTCCTTCGCCACGAAGACCTCTGTGGCGCCCGGATCCGGCACGAGCAGGTTGGCCACCGGGAACGACTCGGCGAAGCGATCGCGCCCCGACGCGCTCGCGAAGCGCGGATCGGGGCGGCGCAGGTCGGCATCGACCAGCGAGCCGCCGTAGACGCCCGGCCCCGGCGAGTGGCGCGCCCCGAGGATCGCGACCCGGATCTCGTCGTTTTCCAGAAGGAAATCGCCGACATCGGCCATCGCCACCGGCCCGCCGACGAGCTCGAACCGGTTCTCGATCGGCTTGGCGCGCAGGAGGTTCGGCGCGTCGCAACCGACCAGGCCGACCAGGCCGATCAGGCCGGCGAGGCCGACGGCGGAGCGCGGCGCGAGCAGAACGGGGACGGAGCGGCGGGTTCGCATGGCGGGCCGCTACAGGTTGAGCTGGAGCCCTAGCGCCACGGCGTCGTTGTCGAGCGCGACGCCGTGGATCTCCTGCCGGTGGGTGAAGTCGGCCTGCGCCTTGAGCACGTTGTCGATGAAGTGGTAGCTCGCGCCGGCGGTGAGCGCCCAGCTGTCGGTCTCGTCGTCGAGATCGAGGTTGGGATCGAGCCACTCGAAGCGCGCGGTCACGCCGAGCTTGATGCGCTTCACGAGATAGCCCACCTCGCCGACGAGGCCGAGCGAGGTGACCGGGGCGAGCTGGCCGAGCGGCTGCGTCGGGGCGCGCTCGGGGTCGCTCTGGTTCCAGAGGAGCTCGGCGAGCGCGTGCGCGCCGGCCGCCTGGAACAGGACGTCGGCGCCGATGCCGTGGATGTCGCGCGTCCCGCCGTCGCTGAAGAAGTAGCTCGCGCCCGCGCCGAGGCGGGGGCGCGAGACGGCGAGGTCCTGCAGCGAGCGCGGGAGGGGGCCGAGCGGCTCGGTGGCGAGGCGCGCGACGTAGGCGACGTGGTCGAAGCGGTTGCCGGCGATCGCGGCGTTCTCGACGTAGCCGGCGAAGAGCTGATCCGAGCGCTGGAAGCCGTTGAAGATGCCGGCGAAGTAGCTGAACGTCCTGTCCCGGAAGTGCCCCTCGACGTGGAGGCCGACCTGGCGGAAGGGCGCCATGGCGCGCACGGCGAACGGCCGCTCGAGGAGCGCGCCCTCGCCGGCGCCCGTCATCGCCGAGCGGCTGAACGGCACGTCGTGCGCGCCGAAATAGAGGTGCGCGAACGGGAAGTGGGCGTAGCCGATCCACGCCTCGGAGAGCCGCGGCGCGCCGTCCGCGCCCGCGGCGAGCTCGCCCGAGACCGCGAACGGCACGTACCCGGCGAGCGTGCCCGCGAAGCCGACGCGGGCGCGCCGGACGCGGAACCCCTGCCCTTCGGCGACGTCGCCCGCCTGGAGGTAGGCGTCGTCGCCGACGTACGGCACGGCCTGCGCCTGCACGAGCACGAGCGGCGAGAGCAGGAGCCGGCCGATGCTGAGCTGGAACGGCGGCCCCGCGGCGCCCTCGGACGGCGGCGCGGCGTCGGAGCCGGCGGGCGACGGCGCGGCCGCCGCGCCCGGCGTGGCGGCCGCGGCGCCCGCGGGCGGCAGCGCCGCGCCCGCGGGGGGCGGCAAGGCGTCGCCGGCGGGCGGCAAGGCGGCGCCGGCGGGCGGCAGCGCCGCGGCGGCGGGCGGCGCGGCGGCGGGCGGCGTGGCGGCGGGCGGCGTCGCGGGGGCGGCCGACGGCGGGGCGGGCGCGGGCTCGCCGGGGGGCACGACGGAGGTGGCGCCGGCGGGCGGCGCGGCGGCGGGCGGCGCCGCGGGCAGGGGCACGGGGAGCGGGTCGGCGGCCGGAGGCTGGACCGGCAGCGGCCGGCTGGGCTGCGCGCCCGCCGGCGCACACCAGAGCGCCGCCGCGGCCACGAAGGCGGCGCCCGAGCGCCGCGTCGCCCTGCACCACCGAGGAGCCGCGCCGCGGCGCGTCCATGCGCAAGCTGTCATCGGCATCCCCTGTCGGCCGGCGGCGAGGGTGGGAATCGCTGCGAAGCTGCAGCGGGCGCCGCTGGCAGGCGCTGTTCGTCTATCGCAGGACGCGACGAGGTGTCAACGCGCGGGCGGCGCGTCGGCGCGAGGCGCGCGCGCTCTTCCGCCGCGAGCGATCGCCCCGCGCCGCGATCACTCCTTGTCCGCGGACGGACCGATCATGCGCTCCGGCCTCACGACCTCGTCGAACGTCCGCGCGTCGAGGAGCCCGAGCGCGAGCGCCGCCTCGCGCAGCGTGGTCCCGTCCGCGTGCGCCTTCTTGGCGATCTTCGCGGCGTTGTCGTAGCCCACGTGCGGGTTCAACGCGGTCACCAGCATCAGGCTCTCGCGGACGTTGCGGGCGATCCGCTCGCGGTTCGGCGCGATTCCGCGCGCGCAGTGCTCGTCGAACGACGCGCAGCCGTCGGCGAGCAGCCGGATCGACTGCAGCACGTTGTGGATGATGAGCGGCTTGTACACGTTGAGCTCGAAGTTGCCGCTCGCCCCGCCGACGCCGACCGCGACGTCGTTGCCGAGCACCTGCGCGCAGAGCATCGTCATCGCCTCGGCCTGGGTCGGGTTCACCTTGCCCGGCATGATCGAGCTGCCCGGCTCGTTCTCGGGGAGGGTGATCTCGCCGATGCCGCACCGCGGCCCGCTCGCGAGCCAGCGGACGTCGTTCGCGATCTTGATCAGGCTGCAGGCGAGCGTCTTCAGCGCGCCGTGCGCCGCCACCAGCGCGTCGTGCGACGCGAGCGCCTGGAACTTGTTCGGCGCGGTGACGAACGGCGCCCCGGTGAGCTCGGCGATCTTCGCCGCGACGCGCGCCGGGAACTCCGGGTGGGCGTTCAGCCCCGTCCCGACCGCCGTGCCCCCGAGCGCGAGCTCGTAGAGCGGCGGCGCCGCCCGCTCGATCGCGGCGACGCCGGCGTCGAGCTGCGCGACGTAGCCGGAGAACTCCTGCCCGAGCGTCAGCGGCGTCGCGTCCTGGAGGTGCGTGCGGCCGATCTTGACGATGTCCGCGAACGCCGCGCTCTTCTGCGCCAGGGTGTCGCGGAGCCGCCGGACCTCCGGGAGCAGGCGGCGCTCGATCTGGAGCGCGGCGACGACGTGCATGGCCGTCGGGAACACGTCGTTCGAGCTCTGCGACCGGTTCACGTCGTCGTTCGGGTGGATCGGCGACTTCGAGCCCAGGACGCCGCCGCTGAGCTCGATCGCTCGGTTCCCGATGACCTCGTTCACGTTCATGTTGGTCTGGGTGCCGCTGCCCGTCTGCCAGACGACGAGCGGGAAGTGGTCGTCGAGCTTGCCCGCGATCACCTCGTCGGCCGCCGCGACGATGAGCCCGCATTTGTCCGCTGGCAGGAGCCCGAGGTCGCGGTTGACGAGCGCCGCGGCCTTCTTGACCGTGGCGAGCGCGGCGATCATCTCCCGCGGGAAGCGCTCGCCGCCGATCCGGAAGTTCTCCAGGGATCGCTGCGTCTGCGCCCCCCAGTAGCGGTCGGCCTGCACCTCGATCGGCCCGAAGCTGTCCTTTTCGATGCGAGTCCCCATCGCCGCGTCTTAGCGGCAGTGGGCGCGCCCCTCAAGCGGCGCGACCCCCGGTTCCCGGCGTCCTGCGTAACGGCATTCGCGCCGCGGGGGCGAGCGGGGGTAAAAAGCGGGCGTGCTCTTGTTTTCTCGCCTGTTTTTTGCGAAGTTCCGGGCCGCGCACGCGCGAGAAACACGGAGATCAGTATGGCCGGCATGGACACGGTACCGCGGGAGCTGCTGCAGGCTGCCTACAAGCGCAACCCGATTTACCTGCTCAAGATTCCGCTTCATTTCGGCATCTGGGCCGCGCTCACGTGGGTGCTGTACGCGACGCAGCACCACCCGCTCGCCATCCCGATCGGGATCGTCGTCTCGTTCGCGATTGCCAACCTCGTCCGCGGCCTCGGCGCGGTCGCGCACGACGCCGTCCACGGCAGCTGCTCGCGATCGAAGCTCGTCTCGTACCTCATCGCCCTGGTCTGCTGGGCGCCGACCGGGATGAGCGTGACGCTGTACACGAACTACCACCTTCATCATCACAAGATCGCGAACACGTACCCTGACGTCGACAACTTCGTCGTCACGGACTACACGCGGAACCCCGTCCTCGCGAAGCTCCTGCTCCTCGCGGTCTACACGTTCGCCTACCCGCTGTACTTCCTCGGCTGCATGGCGCGCTACGTGAAGCGGCTGTCGGCGCTCCAGCGCGTCAAGATGAACCTGGAGATCCTCGGCTTCTGGGGGCTCATGGCCTTCTTCTTCTGGGTCATGCCGCGGCAGGTGTTCTTCTTCTTCTATGCCCTGCCGTTCATCTTCGGCGCGATCCTCGCCAGCGTGACCTCGATGATCGAGCACTACGAGATGCTCCCGGGGGAGGACGCGTACAGCTCGCGCACGTACGGGACCAGCGCGCACTTCACCAATTTCCTCTGGAACAACGTCACGTACCACAACGAGCACCACAAGTTCCCGGGCATCCCGTTCTACAACCTGCGCCGCTTCCACGTGGCGGCGTATCCCTATTACGATGAGCGGGTGAAGTCCGCGTGCCACCCGTCGATCGTCGGCATCGCCCTCGAGCTGTACGGCCGGATCCTGAAGCTCGACATCGCGAAGCTCGACGAGCGCTACCGCGGCCTCAACAAGGAGGCCGAGCGGCAGAAGATGATGGCGATGAACGGCATCCAGCCGGGCGTCACCGCCTGAGCCTCCCCCCCGGCCCGCAGCGGGCTACCGCTTCTTCTCCGCCATCGTCTTCACGATCGCCTCCGCCGCCGCGACCATCGAGCGCCTGAAGGCGAGCAGCCGCTGCTGCGCCGCCGCTCCCCGCGCCGCCGGCTGGCTCGAGGCGAACGTGAACCACGCCATCGGCAGCCCGAGGAGGAGGACGAACAGGTCCTCGGCGCACTGCTTCGAGGCCACCCCGAGCTCGTGGGCCGCGCCGAGCGCGCACACCTTGGCGGCCGCCGCCTCGTGCTCCGCCTCGTCGGGGAGCTCCAGCTGCCTCCACATCATCATCCGCACGCTCTTCGGGTTCTCGACCAGGTGGTCGAAGACGCCGGCGACGAAGGCCGGGAGGTCCGTCGGGTCGAAGGGCACGGCGTCGAACACGCTCTTGCACCGCTCCTCGAGCACGCTGCGGAACAGGTCCTCCTTCGAGCCGAAGTAAGCGTAGATGGCCTGCTTGTTCGCCGACGCCTTGTCGGCGATGCGGTCCACGCGCGCGCCGGCCAGGCCTCGCTCGGCGAACTCGTCGAGCGCGGCGTCGAGGAGCCTCTTCTTTGTCGCCGCCGAATCGTAGGGCATGAGTCGATCCTTCAGGGTGCCCACGCCGGGGCGCGGTGCAAGGGCGCGGGACCGCCGTTCACGAGGGCAGTGTAGCGGCAAGCGAGCGGCGCGCGCAGCGGCGACGTCGCCCCCCCGTTGACAGGGCCGGAGCCGCTCCCTAGGTTTTCAACCATCCAGTTGGTTTGTTACCCGAAGCACGCCGGCCGCGGCGCCGAGGAGCGTCGCGATCGCAGGCGCGGCCGCCGCCGAGGTGCCGGGGCGCAGCTCCAGGCGCGCGGCGGCGGGGGCGGGGGACCGGAGGAAGGACGGAGAGATGACGGATCGGGATCCGAACAAGCACGAGGACGTCAGCGCGCTCTTCAAGCCATTTCAGCTGAAGGGGCTGACGCTCAAGAACCGGCTCGTCATGGCGCCCATGACGCGCCAGAAATCGCCGGGGAACGCGCCCGGCGAGCCGAACGTCGCGTACTACGCGCGGCGCGCGGCCGGCGGCGTCGGGCTGATCCTGTCGGAGGGGACGGTCGTGGAGCGGCCGGGCAAGCTCCACCTGCGCGACGTCCCGCACTTCTACGGGGATCGGGCGCTGGACGGCTGGAAGAAGGTCATCGACGCCGTGCACAGCGAAGGGGGGAAGATGGCTCCCCAGCTGTGGCACGTCGGGCTCACGACGCGAGATCCGAACGGCTACGAGCAGCCCGCGGATCTGGAGGGTCCGGCGAACATGTCCCGCGAGGACGTGCAGGCCACCGTGCGGGCGTTCGGCAGGGCGGCGGGGGACGCGAAGCGCCTCGGCTTCGACGCCGTCGAGCTGCACGGCGCCCACGGGTACCTCATCGATCAGTTCTTCTACGAGGCGACGAACCAGCGCACCGACGAGTACGGCGGAAAGACCCTCGGCGAGAGGACGCGCTTCGCCGTGGAGGTCCTCAAGGCCGTTCGCGAGGCCGTCGGGCCGGAGATGGTGGTGATCCTCCGCCTCTCGCAGTGGAAGGTCGGCGCCTACGATCACAAGATGGCGAAGACACCGCAGGAGATGGAGCAATGGCTCTCGCCGCTCGCGGACGCCGGCGTCGATATCTTCCACATGTCCCAGCGGCGTTACTGGGAGCCCGAGTTCGCCGGCTCCGACCTGAACACCGCGGGGTGGGCGAAGAAGATCACCGGCAAGCCCACCATCACGGTGGGCTCCGTGGGTCTGTCGGGCGATCTCTTCGGGAATCTTGCGGGCGAAGCCTCCGTGCCCCGGGGGCTCGGTGAGCTCGTGCGCCGCCTCGAGCGCGGGGATTTCGATCTGGTCGCCGTCGGGCGCTCCTTGCTGAGCGACCCCGCCTGGGTGGAGAAGATCGAGGCGGGGCGCACCGCCGAGCTGTCGAATTTCACGAGGGAGAGCCTCGGCACTTACTTCTGAGGTGGATCATGAAGATTGCCATTGTGGGCGCTGGTAGGATCGGAAGCACGTTCGCGTTCCAGCTCGCACGGGCGGGGCACGAGGTGACGGTGGTCGCTCGTGGGGCGCGGCTCGCGCAGCTGCGGCGGGACGAGGCCATCGTGACCGCCGCGGGGGAGCGCGCCGCGGTCGGCGTGAGCGCCGCGCTCGACGAGGCGACGGCGTGGGACCTCGTGCTCGTGACGGTGCTCGCGCATCAGGTGGACGAGGTGCTCCCCGCGCTGTCCGCGAGCGCGGCGAAGACGGTGATGTTCATGTTCAACACCTTCGAGCCGCTCGGCCGCCTCCGCGACGCCGTGGGCGCGGCGCGCGTCGCCTTCGGGTTCCCCGCGATCCTGGCGACCCTCGATGACGGCAAGCTGACGTCGAGGATCGTCACCCGAGGCATGGTCACCCCGGTGACGGACGCGGCCTGGGCGAAGGTCTTCACGGACGCGGGCATCCCCGCCGTCGTGGAGCCCGACATGGAGAGCTGGCTGCGCACGCATGCGGCGCTCGTCGCGCCGGTGATGGTCGCCGTCGTCACCGCGCACGCGCGCCAGGCGGGCGTGTCCTGGACCGAAGCGATGGACGTGGCGCGCGCCCTGGAGGAGGGGCTCCGCGTGGTGCGCGAGCTCGGAAACACCCTCACGCCGGCGCCGATCGCGGCGCTGAGCCGCTTGCCCACGCCGGCGGCGGCCGCGCTCGTGTGGACGCTCAGCCGGGTCGAGGCGCTCCGCAAGACGGGCGCCACGGGGCCCGCCGAGCCGCGCGCGCTGATCGACGCGATCGCCGCCGCGGCGCCTGGTCAGACGCCGGCGCTGCTGGCCATTAGGCCCTGACGAGGCCGGGGCGCGCGATCGCCGGTCGGCGCTCGGCTCAGACGGGGGACAGCGACGATCTTCATGAGGGACTCCCCGACGCACCGTGGATACTGTCGGACTTGGTGCGGTGGATGTCAGATCACCGTCGCCCACCACAGCTCGTCCAGCGACAGGGCCCCGTAGTCGATGCTCCCCGAGACCTCGCGCCCAAACACCTTCTCGAGAAGCTCTGGCGCAACCTGATAGTTGCGCTCTCTCGTGGACTTGAAACGAATCCACGTGACGTCGCTCGGCAGCTCCGAACGCGGAACGTCGTCCCGCACTACACCTATCGGGATACGCGCACAGACAAATCCCACGATTTCCATGTCGGCGACGAGGGCCCAACCCCAATCCTCGTCGCCAGGCTCCCAATCCAAGCTGCAGACTGGAGAGTGCGCCGCCAACGCCTGAAGGGCATCGTGGACCTTCTCGTGCGATCATGCCGCCGATACCGCGAGCCCGTGCCGAAAGACATCGCTGAGATCCTGCTTCATCGAGGACGCCCCCGCGCATCGTGGATGAGACCCATTCCGGTCAGGACACGGTTGCCCACCACAGATCGTTCATCGACAGGTCTTCGTAGTTGACGTTTCGCGAGATTTCACGTCCGAAAACCTCCTCAAGAAGTTCCGGAACAATTCGGTAATCATGATCGTCCGCGGACTTGAATCGAATCCACGCCACGGCGCTCGGCAGCTCCGATAGCGGGACGTCGTCCCGGGCTGCGCCTATCGGGACACGCGCACAAACAAATCCCAAGACCTGATTGTCAGCGTCGAGCACCCGCCCCCACTGCTCGTCGAAAGGCTCCCAGTCCACCCAGGAGCCTGGAGAGTGTGCCGCCAACGCCTGAAGGACATCCTGGACCTTCTCGTGCGTCCAAGTCGTCGACGGCGCGCGGCTGTGCCGGAATACATCACTGAGATCCTGTTTCACAAAGGACTCCCCGGCGCACCGTGAACGAAACCCGTGTCGGTGCGGTAGATGTTCAGGACGTTGGTTCTCTGGCCTGTTTTATAATGCACGCCGATGAAGTCGTCGAAAACAACTCTTGCCTTTCTTCCATTGCCTGCCGTCCACAGGTTTGCCTCGTCGGCGTAAGCCGCAGCATCAAGGACGAGTTGCTTCTCGTTCACTCCGTATAAGAACTGGCTCCTGCCGTCGGCAAGGCTGCCTGCCGTATGAGGAGCCATCCCCGGCTCGTCAAGAATGTAACGGCCGTTCGTCAGCTGCCCGTGTCTGTTCCTGAAGACCCCCTTGCTGACGAGCCAACCTTCTCCCGCTGCCGCCCTCGTCGCCAAGGCTCTTCCGCTCACCGCCGTGAGCCCCTCGCCGAGCCCGACCGCCGCGCCCAGGGTGAGCACGACCGCCTTCGTCCCCGCCGCGCCCGCGGCGCGGTAGTCGCCTTCCACGGCGGCGAGGACCGTGTCCGTTCCCGCCCTCAGCGCGTGGTACAGGGGGTTCACGGCGTTCAGCGCCCCGACCACGCCGTCCTCCTTGTACCCGTCCCACATCGCAGTCCCGAACTCGTAGGCGCCGTAGCCGCCGAACGTCAGCGCGCTGAGCACCAGCGACCGTCCGAGCTCGACGGTGAGCTCGCCGAGGCCTTCCCCGACGCCGAGCAGGCCCTCGCCCACCGCGCTGCCGACCGTGCTTTGATCCGGCGTGGATGCCGCCGGTTCGGGCACGTACCCCGAGCTCGTTCCGTACACGTTCACGTCGACGGGAGGCGCGACGACGCCGACCTCCGCGGCCCCGCGCGGCTCTTCCTCGCGCGCTCTTTTCTCGCGCGGCTCTTTCTCTCGCTGGCTCGCGCTCTTCGGACCGAAGAGATGGACGGTATTCCGCGCCACGTCCACCTCCCAGCGGACCGCATGGACGGGCGGCGCCTCCGGCTCTGCTCGAAAACCGCTCGGATCCACGTACGCCAGCGGGTTGTTGAGGACGTAGCTGTACGGATTGAGGCTCTGCCCGGACAGCGGATTCGCAACGAGCGGATCCGGCGTCAAGAAGCGCCCGATCACGGGATCGTACATCCGTCCCCGCATGTTGATGAGCCCGAGCTCGCCGTCGCCCTCGTGCCCCGTGAACCCCTGCCGGACAGGGGAGCTGCCGAACCAGCCCGGAGCCCCGCTCTCCCAGCTCGGCCAGCGGCGCTTGCCCCACGCCTGGTAGCTGCGCCGCTCGTGCACGCCGCCGGTGGTGTCCGTGATCACGTCGATCGAGCCCAGGTTGTCGCGATGCAGGTACAGCGTCGTGCCCGGCGCCCCCGCGGCGCGCGTCACGAGCGCCACCTGCCGCCCGTTCACCAGCACGGAGTACCGGTGCTCGACGCTCGGCTCGCCAGCGCCCGGAGCGAGCCGGGTGACCCGCTCGTACAGGTCGCCCACGTAGAGGGTCACCTCGTCCGGCGTCGTCTTCCGGATGCGGTTCTGATCGCCGTCGTAGTCGAGCTCGATCGTCGCGCCACCGTCGAGCGTGAACGTCTCCGGCTTGTCGAACGGCGTGTACGAGACCGTCGCGCCGGGCCTCGAGATCTGGTTGCCGACGGCGTCATAGCCGTAGAACCTGTCCCCCGCCTGGACCACCGCGTGCGGCTGGTCGGGGTCGTACTCGTACGTGCCGATGCCCACCTTGGAGTCGATGTTGCCATTCGGCGCGTACGTGTCCACGAACAGGCAGCGGGGCAGATCGCGGAACTGCGAGCACCTCAGGCGATCGAGCTTGTCGTAGAAGAAGTACTCCGTCTTCGTCTGGCGTAGGTCCTTCCTGGTCTCGAGGTTGAGCCTGTCGTCGTACGTGTACGCCAGGTTCTGGAGCTCCACGGCGCCCTTCGTCGTGCGCAGGCTCTCCAGGCGGTTCTTCGTCGCGTGGTACGAGCGCTCGGTGACGACGCCGTTGCCAAACTCCTCGGTCCGGATCCGCCCGGCCCGGTCCGTCTCCTTCAGCGCCCAGTACGGATCGCCGGTCTCGGCGTTCCGCGCCTCGAGGACGTGGCCGTGCGGATCGAGCTCGTAGAGGACCGAGAACGGCTCCCCGCCGTCGCCCGCGGGGTACGAGATGAGGTTGAGCTGGTTCGAGGGCGTATAGCCGAAGGTCGTCGTGAACGTCTCGCCCTCGAACGTCAGCCGCTTCGTCTCGAGCCGCCCGAGCGGGTCATAGGAGTAGGTCGTCTTGTGATGCTCGGGGCTCTCGACCTCGGCGATCTTGCCCTTCCCCGTCGCCCCGAGGTCCCACGTCCACGTGGTGCGGTAGGTGCTATCGCTGCCCTCCTCCTTGTCGATGCGCGCCGTCATGCGGCCCAGGCGATCGTACTCGAACCAGCGCTCCCGCCCCAGCGCGTCCTTCGCGTACGTCGGCAGCCCGAACCCGCTGTAGTGCGTGATCGTCTCGCCGCGGTCGGGATCCGTGAGCTTTCGCACGCGGCCGTAAGCATCGCGCTCGGTCGTCGTCACCGCGCCGCCCGGATCGGTCACCGTCCACAGCCCGCCGAACGGTCCGTAGCTATAAAGCGTCTCCCCCAGCATCGCGTCGGTGATCGACACCGGCCGGCCGAGCGCGTCGTTCTTGATCGTGGTCGTCACGCCGCGTGGACCGTTCACCTCGACAGTCGTGCTCAGGTACGTGTACCTCGTCGTGGTGCCCCACGGCGTCCGGTGCGTCTTGATGCGGCCCATGCCGTCGTAGGCATAGTCGTCGTAGCGCAGCGCATCGCGCGGCGCGTCCTCGCCGGCGGGCAGCGATCGCCGCGCCACGCGCTCGCCCAGCGCATCGAAGACGATCTCCTGCATGACGCGCTCGTCGGCGCCGGCGCCCACGTCGGGGCGATGCGTCCACCACCGGACCGGACGCCCGAGGCTGTCGAGCTCGACAGTGTCATCGCGACCGCCGGTCTCCTGCGTTCGCACCTTCACGTTCCACTCGGTGCCGGACGCGCCGCCGTCCTTCGTTCGCGTGAACGTGGTGATCACCTCGTCCTCCTCGCCCGGCCGGATCTCCTTCGTGACCCGCCCGAAGCCGTCGATCGCCCAGCGCGTGACGAGGTGGTTCGGATCGACCAGCGCCGTCCTGACGCCGAGGCCGGGATCGAACTTCATCCGCGTGACGTGCCCCTCCGCGTTCGAGCGCGCGTACGGGAAGATGCGCTCTTCGTCGTACGAGATGCAGGAGTTGCGGCGCGCGCCGAACGCGTGCTGCCCGGCGTCCACGGCGACGCCAGCGGGTACATGCGAGCGACCTCGGTGTCGAGGCGCGTGAAGTTGCCCTCGCGCTCCGCGAGGAGGACGTGCCAGTTCGGCCATCGACCCTGCAGGTCGTGCATGAAGATGTCGGTGAGCCCATCTTGATTGTAGTCGATCGGCGTGCCGACCTCGGGCTGGAAGGGCGTGTCCGGATCCAGGTGAGTGACCTCGGCCACCAGCCTGTCCACGTTGAAGGCGGTCGAGACCCCCTCCGACAGCCGGTTCGGAGCGAGGAACCAGGTGGTCAACGGCACCTCGACGTCCTCGTACATCGCGAGCTCGTCGTCGGACATCACGATGTCGTCGAGCCCGTCACCCGTCGCGTCCATCAGCATGCTGCTGCCGCGATCGGAGGTGGGGACGTCGAGCGGCGTCGCCAGCCAGGTGAACCCCTTCGTGCCGTGGTGCCACCCGAAGCGCGTCGGCGGCTTGCACACGCCGTCCGACGCGCACTCCTCGACCTGCTGGAGCAGCCGCCGCCCTGTCGCGGGCGCGTCGTCGAACAAGAAGCGGTAATTCCGGACGAGCGCGTCGCCCGGCCCGAGCATCCGGATCTCGTCGAGGCGCCACGAGCTCCGGAGCTCCATCCCACGCGAGTAGAGCACGCGGCCCCCCCACTGCGGCTCGCCGTACACGAACTCGACGGCGCGCGTCGCCGGGGACGATGGATGACCGGTGTAATCGATCCGCAGCGGCGCGTGCTCGACGGTGTACTTCTCCGTCGGGTGCTCCGCGCTCTTGTACCGCGTGTCCATCGTGTTTCCGTAGCGGTCGCTCACGCGCGTCACCCACCACGCGCGGACGACACCGAGTTTGGCCATGACCCGGCCGCTCGGCTCGTTCCCGTACTCGATGATCCGCCCTGACCTCGTGTACGCGCGCAGGTACATCGGGCCCTTTTCCCAATCCCAGCCTTCATAGCTGGCGATCACCTTGGTGAAGGTATCGGGGAACGTGCGGTACTCCACGAGATCCCCCGCCCTACCCACCTCGACCAAACGCTTCCCGTCGAGGCAGAGCGCATCGTCTTGATCGTAATGAATGGCCCGGATCTCGCCGTCCTGCGCGATCGTGCGCGGGCATCGCGTCACCGCGGACAGCCCCGTCACGGAGAACCCCATGCCGAGCACGCCCTCTCCGCCCGAGCTGTCGTAGCTCACCGCGAGCTCCGGCTGCATGCCGGCGCGACCCGGAGGAACGGCGAGCGGCATCGTGTACGTCGCCTCGCCAGTGCTCGAGGCCGAGAAGGTCCCGCCGATCGCGCCTGCTGCGACCGTCTCGGAGCGCGGCAGGTCGACAGGGAGCTCTGTGGCGTCGTAGCCCGGGCAGATCGTGCCGAGCAGGTCGTCCTCGGGGTGGACGGGCCCTTCGATGTCGAGGTCTCCATTCAAGAGGGAGAGCCTTGGCCCGGGAGAGAGCCTTGGCTCGCGCGGCGAGTCCGAGCACGCCGCAACGGCGAGCACGCAAGCGGCGAGGCATACCCCCGCGAGCGAAAAGTGATGCTTTCGCCGGGCCGTGGCACGGCGCGACGTCGCGAAATCGTGCGTGGCCGAAGGCGCACGTGTGCGCCGTCTCCTGTGAATGCTCATGAGATATGCCTGTTCTTAAGGTTTCTCGCTGGCGTCCGGCGGCGTGAGGCACACCCGCGCCGCACCCCGTCCGCTCCGCGGTCGAGCGTCTCGCCTCGTCGTCCCCGGGCCGCCCCGAACGGGCCGTCGGCCGCGTGACGCGCGCCTATGGCAAGGGCGGGGCCAGAATGCGTGGCGACCACGCCGCGCGGCGTGAGGCAGCCGACACCGCCTCGAAGGCGGCGAGGCGGCGTCGCCCGGGACGTGCTCCATTGCGGAAGTGCGCAATCGCTTGCGGGATGACGCCACCCGGCTCCGCGCGGTGCTGCGGGCCGGGAGGCAGGCAGCGCAGCTGCCCCGCTGAGACCGGATCCGGTCCCCAGGCCATGCTCGGCTGCCCCTGAGAAACCGGATCCGGTTCCTCGGGCATGCTCAGCTGCCCCGGGCGACCGGATCCGGTTCCCCGGGCCATGCTCAGCTGCCCCTGAGAAACCGGATCCGGTTCCCCGGGCCATGCTCAGCTGCCCCTGAGAAACCGGATCCGGTTCCCCGGGCCATGCTCAGCTGCCCCTGAGAAACCGGATCCGGTTCCCCGGGCCATGCTCAGCTATCCCGCCGGGACCGGATCCGGTCCCTCAGCTCAAGCTCGACTATCCCGGCAGACCGGATCCGGTCGCGGCAGGCAGCTCAGCTGCCCCCGAGGACTGGACGAACCAACCCCCAGGCCATGATCGGCTGCCCCGGCACGCGCCGATCGCCTTGGCGGCGCCGGAGAAGGCGCCACCCTCACAAAACCAGGGCACGCGACCAAAGAAAGGCGCAGATCAGCGCAGGACCACGCGCCCCCTACTGCCCGCCGGGCACGCAGATCGCCGTCGCCGAGCCGGCGCCCATGCACGAGAAGCCCGCCGCGCAGTCGGTGTTCGCGGCGCACGGGAAGGCGCACTTGCCCACCGCCGTGTTGCACTTGTGCGTGCCGCAGACCATGTCGTTCGTACACGGGAGCGCGAGCGGGCTCGGCTGCGCCGTCGTCGCCGGAGCGGTCGTCCCCGGCTGCTGGTACTGCCCCGGCTGCTGATACCCAGGCTGCTGGTACTGCCCCGGCTGCTGGTACTGCCCAGGCTGCTGGTACCCAGGCTGCTGGTACTGCCCGGGCTGCTGGTACCCAGGCTGCTGGTTGTAGGCGTTGTACTGCTGGCTCGAGGGATCCTCGGCCTCGCTGCCCCGGCACGCGGAGGACAGGAGCCCGAGGCCTCCGAGAGCAAGGACGACCGCCGCGGCCGAGCGCACGCTGGTGAACCACATGGATCGCTTCATCAAGGTCTCCCGCAGATGCGGGGCTTTCCCCGCGTGAGCAGCGGGCCGGTGCCGACCCGCCGCTGAGATCTGAGCCCCGGCCCCCGGAGGAGCAACCGCAGGCCCTTCGCCGGCGAGCGCCGCGTCGCGGGCCCGCTGGAGGCGAGCGTACCCCCGGTCGGCGGCCACGCGCCCGCCAAAATGACGGCGCCACCGTGCGCTCACCGCGGCGCAGCGTCCTTGCAGCAACGAAACCCCTGCTCGTAGCCGTAATCCTCTTCCTTGTGGAACCCCACCGTCGGGCGGCATCGGCCGCGCATCGGGCCCCACCAGCCGCCCTTGAGCCCGCTCCGATCCGGGGACTTGCGGCCCGGCCGCACGACCCACTCGTTGATGTTGCCGTTGAGGTCGTAGACGCCGAACGGCGACACGCACGCCGGCATCGAGCCGGCCGGGACGCGCTGATCGAGCCGCTCGAGCTCCGCCTTGCACTCGGGGTGCCGCATGCACCGCTCGTAGCGGTAGAGCGTCAGCTCGCGCTGGCGGAACGGCCGGTCGATGTTGCACTTCGTCGCGTCCCGCACGAACCCGTACGTGTACGGGAGCATCTCCTCGCCCTCGCAGGCGAAGTTGAACTCGTCCTCGGTGCAGAGGCGCTTGCCGACGCCCTCGCACGCCTTGACGGCCTCGCGCCACGAGACGAGCAGCGCAGGGAGCTCGCCCTTCCTGTTGGGCCACTCGTACCGGTCGACGCAGTAACGCATCGGCGCGCGCTTCTTCGAGAGGCACGCGGTCGGCTGCCTGTACTCGAGGCAGCGCTCGCTGACGCTGGTCGAGCCCTCCACGCCGCCGTACGGGCTCTCCCGCCGCGCCTGGTCCTTCTCGTACTCCTTGTGGTGCTTCAGGCAGATCTGCTCGACAAGGGGGCAGTAGTCGCCGTCGACGAGGACCATGTCGTCCGGACACCCCGCGGAGCTGCCGGGCAGCCCGGCGTCCGACACGCCGCCGTCGGGCGACGGCGACGCGGTCGCGCCGTCGAGGGCCGCGGCGGCGTCGGGCAGCCCCGCGGCGTCGGGCAGCTCCGCCGCGGCGCCGTCGGGTGGCGCTGGCTCGGCGTCCGCCGTTGCACCGGCGCTCGCGGGCGCAGCGGGGGCCGCGGCGTCGGTCGCCGCGGGCTCGCGGCGATCGCAGCCGAGGAGCGCCGCCGCGAGGCCGCACAGCAGGACGAGGCCCCCCGCGCAGCGCCGGCAGAGGGCCCTGCGCCGCCGGCGCGGAGCGGCCGGCGGCGCGATGCAGCGGCGGCGCCGGCTCATCGGCCGGGGGCGGGGATGACCTTGAGCGGCACCCGGGTGCCGCCGCGCTCCACCTCGATCACGACCTCGCGGCCCGGCTCGAGCTCGCCGAGCGCGAACATGAAGTCGTGGATGTTGGTGATCGCGTGGGCGCCGATGCGCACGATCACGTCCCCCGCCTGCATCCCGGCGCGCGTGGCCGGCGCGTCGGGCCGCACGCCCGTGAGCTTCACGCCGGGCCCCTGGTACGCGTAGTCCGGCATCGTGCCGAGCGACGCGCGGAAGCCGCGGCGCATGCTGCGGTGAGGGTCGGCCGGCGGGTCGGTGAACGCCATCCGCGCGTCGCGCTGCGCGAGGGCGAGCGCCATCCGCGCCGCGAGCACCGCGCAGCGCGAGACGCCCGCGGCGTTGATCTTGTCCGCCGTGTCGCTCGGCCGGTGGTAGTCCTCGTGGACGCCCGTGAACAGGAAGGCGACCGGGACGCGCGACGCGGTGAACGACGTGTGATCGCTCGCGCCGAACCCCTCGACGCCGAACTGGAGCGCGAGGCCGAGCCCGCGGGCGGCGTCGTCCACGATCGGCTTCCAGTCGGGCGAGGTGCCGAGGCCGTCGACGAGGAGCTTGTCCTCCCGCATCCGGCCGACCATGTCCGCGTTGATCATCGCCACGACGGACTTCGTCCCCGCGAGCGGCGCCGGCGGGTGATCGACGAAGTGGCGCGAGCCGAGGGTGCCGAGCTCCTCGGCGCCGAACGCGATGAACAGCAGGTTGCGGTCCGGCCGCGCGGGGAGCGAGGCGAACCGCCGCGCGACCTCCAGGAGCATCGCGGTCCCGGAGGCGTTGTCGTCGGCGCCCGGGTGCACCGCGTGCACGCCGGGCGCGCGCGAGTACGAGTTGCCGCCGTGGCCGAGGTGATCGAAGTGCGCCCCGACGACGACGTACTCGCCGGCGTGCGGGGAGCCGTCCCGCGCCGGGAGCAGGCCGATCACGTTGGACGCCGGCGCCATCCGCGGGGTGACCTTGGTCGTGATCTCGACGGTGACGCCGTCGAGCGGCTTCGGCCCAGGGGCCTTCGCCGGCGCCTGCTTCGCGGCCGCGGGCTTCGCGGCGGCCTGCTTCGCGGCCTCGGGCTTCGCGGGCGGCGGAAGCCCCGCCGTCGGGAACAGCGCCCGGGCCGCGGAGCGCGTGATCACCACGGCCGGGATGCCCATGCTCGCCGCGTCGTCCGACACGCGCGGGAGCTCGTCGCCCGCCGCGACGAGGATCACGCCGGCGGCCTTGTGCTCGCGGGCGGTGCGGAGCTTGTAGCGGACGCTGCCGAAGTCGCGGAGCGCGTCGGCCGGCCGCGACGCCGGCGCGTGATGCGGATCCGCGTGCGCTGCGCCGTGCGGGTCCGCGTGCGCCGCGCCGCCGTGGGGATCTGCGTGCGCCGCGCCGCCATGCGGGCCTGCCGCCGCGCCGCCATGCGGGTCTGCCTTCGCGGCGCCGCCATGCGGGCCTGCGGCCGCGCCGCCGTGCGGGTCTGCCTTCGCCGCGCCGCCGTGCGGGTCTCCCTTCGCCGCGCCGCCATGCGGGTCTGCCTTCGCCGCCCCCGCCTGCGGCGCCGCCTCCGCGCCGCCGCCCAGCGTGGGCACGCCGTCGAGCACGACCGCGATCTTCCCCTCGATGTCGCGGCCGCCGTAGTCGTCCCAGGAGAGCGCCGCCGCGGTCACGCCGTGGCCCACGAGCACCGCGGCCCCCGAGGCCGCGCCGCTCGCGCTCCCGTCGGCCGTGACCAGCTTGCCGGCCTCGACGCTCTGCTTCCGGCCCGCGCGCTGCACCACGAGCGCCGCCGGCGCCACGTCGGCGCCGACCCGCGCCTCGAACGCCTGCCGGTACGCCTTCGCGTCGCCCCCCTGCCCGCCCAGCGGCGCGAGCTTGAGCTCAGCGAAGCGGCGCGCGATGAAGTCGGCCGCGAGCTCGGCGCCCGGCTCGCCGGTGGCGCGCCCCGCGAGCTCGGGCGACGCGAGGTACGCGACGTCCGCCTTGATCCGCGCCTCCGCGGCGGGGTCGAGATCGATCGAGGCCGGCGCGGCGGGCGCCGCGGCGGCGGCCGGCGCCGAGGCCGGCGGCGCGGCCGCCTCGCGGGGCGGCGCGGCCGGAGGCGCGCACGCCCCGAGCGCGGCGAGCAGCCCCGCGACGAGCCCCGGGCGGAGCCCCGCCGCGCGGGGCGCGCGCGCCCCGGCGCGCCCGGCGGTCACCACGGCGCGGCCTTCTGCGCCGCGCGGACCAGCTCGAGCGCGCGGCGCCCGATGTACTCCTCCACGTCGGCGGGCGCGATGTGCCTGTCCTTCGCGAAGTCGAACTCGCGCGGCTTGCCGTCGCCGAAGGTCACCCGGACGATCGCCGACTCCCGCAGGAGCTCCAGCGCCAGGCTGAACTCGCCGAGCGCGAGCCGGTGCTTGTCCTGCTCCTGCGAGAGCACGACCGGCTGCCCCTTGTCCTGCAGCCTCTCGTGCGCGAACTTCAGCGACTCGGCCCCCTGCGACACGGCCGACTCCGCGGCCGCGAGCGCCTCGGCGACCCGCTTCTTGTGCCGCGCGAGCTCTTCCGACTCGCGCTCCGCCTTCGATTTCACGGCCTCGTTGAGCTCATCACGCCAGGTAGCCACAGTGCACCTCGGCGCGAACACTCTTCCGAAACGCGCGCTTTGTCCAGCCCGACACGCGCCCGCCGCCCGTCGCCAGGCCCCCCGACGCGCCGGGCGCGGGCTCGTCCGCGCAGCCTCGACAAAAACAGGAAGCCCGGGATCCCCGGGGGAGGACGGCCTCCCTCGAGAGCTCCCGGGCCCCTCGCCCGATCGCGCAGGCGCGCGCCGCTACTGCACGTCGGCGCCCCCGCCCTTGGCCGGGGCGAGCGCGCTCAGGTCCTCGGCCACGGTGGCCTTCGGGTTCATGAGCTCGTGGAAGGCGCGCTTCGCGAGCGCGCCGGTGTCGCCCGGCTCGTGCCGCAGCGCCATGAGCGCGCCCTTCTCCTTCATGAACTTGAGCGTGTCGATCGCGCCCTTCTTCTGCTCGCCGTCGCCGCTCTTGGCTGCCTGGTAGAGCCGGTAGCGCAGGACGACGCGCGTCTCGGAGTGCGGGCCGTTGTCGTACTTCAGGTTGTCGAACTGGGCCTGGAGCCGCTGCCGCGCCCACTCCTGCGGCGCGTCCGCGACCTTCACCCGCGTGACCGCCTCGGCGTTCGCGACGTACCGGTACAGGTTGCCGCGCTTGAAGTCCTCGTCCGACCAGTAGCCGAACGCGCGGTAGTAGTGGTCCTTGAGGTCGTCGAGCGCGCCCTTGTCGAAGTCGGCGTACATCGCGACCGTCCGCGCCGCGGTGTCGCTCGTGCCGCCGAGGATGAGCGCGAGCGCCGCCGCGTTCCGGACCTCGACGTCCTTGAGCTTCTCGAAGAGCTGGTTCTGCGCCGCCTCGTCGAAGCCGCCGATGCCGATGGCGCGCGCGACGGCCATGCGCACCCCGGGCTCGACGTCGGCCGTGAGCAGCGGGACGAGCTCGCCGGCGGCGCTGGGCACCGGCCGGAGCGCGAGCGCGGACGCGTAACAGGCGCCGATGAGCTGCTTGCGCGGCTCCTTCTTGCTCGCGAAATCCTTCGCCTTCTTCGCCACCTCGACCATCGTCTTGTCGTCGGCGCACCAGGCGAGCGCCTCGCACGCGGCCTGGCGGGCCTCCTCGTGCCACGTCTCGTCCTCGATGAGCTTCGTCAGCGGCTCCACCGCGCGCGGGTCGCCCCACTCGGCGAGCCCCTGCGCCGCGCCGTAGGCGACCGCGCGGAGCGCCATGCCCATCATCGCGAGCCCCGCGCCCTGGAGCCCGTCCTGGGTGATGTCCATCTTCGGGTCCTTCTTCCGCTTGAACTGCTCGAGCAGCCGCGGGAAGGAGGGCTCGTCCTTCATGCGCCCGATGTACCGGAGCGCGCTCTGCGCGGTCTCGAACGCCGCCGGGAACGGCGGCTGCTGCCCCTCCTTCGGGAGCGGGTCCGTCGGGAAGGCCCAGTCGCGCATGTCCTTCAGGATCTTCTCGGAGCGGATCGTGGCGAGGAAGCGCAGGCCGTTCGCGTGCGGCTGCGGGCGATCCTTGAGCCACAGGATGACCGGCGACTCGGCCGCGGCCTTGAGCTCGGCGGCCTTGTCCGCGTGGATCGTGGCGAGGTCGGCGAGCATGCGGGCGCCGACGACGCGCGGCAGGTCGGTGCGCGACAGGTGCCCGCCCTCGTCCGCCTCCCAGAACTTCTCGAGCTTGTAGAGCTTGAGCGGGTCGGCCAGCATCCGCTCGCCGATGTACTTGGCGCCGCGGATGTCGCCGACCTCGGCGAGCCGCGTCCCCGCCTCGCCCTGCCAGTGCAGCGGCGGCTTCTTCGCCTCGATCCACTTCACGAGCGGGTCGGCCGCGCGCGGATCGGCGAGCTCGCGCAGCATCTCCATGATCTGCTTCGTCTGGAACCAGGTCGTCTCCTCGGGGTCCGACTTCACGCTGTCGAGGGCGAGGACGAGCCCCTCGCCGCCGATGCCGTCGCGCAGCGCCTCGAGGAAGCGCTGGCGGCTGTCCTTGTCGGCGTTCGAGAGCGCCTCGAGGAGCGGGGCGCGCGCCGTCTCGTCGCCGATGCGCCCGAGGCCGTTCGCGGCCTCGCGCGCGACCTCGACGTCCTTGTCCTTCACGAGCGTGATCAGCGCGCTCGTCCACTTGGGCTCGGCGTTGCGCGACAGGACCGTCGCGACGAGCTGCCGCACCGACGCGCTCTCGTCGGTCGCGAGCTTCGCGAGCTCGTCGAGCGACACGAGGCCGGCGAGCTTCTCGGGATCGAAGGCGATGCCGCCGCCGAGCCGCTCGACCTTCGAGAGGAACCCCTTGCGGTACTGGTCCATCGCGTCCTTGAACGCGGCCGGCTCCTTGAGCTCGACGAGGGCCCAGACGATCTGGGGCCGGTCGCTCTCGTCCGCGACCTTGAGCGCCTCGAGCAGCGCGGGCTTGGCGCCGTCGGCCTTGGGCGAGCCGTAGTAGGCGAGCACCTGCGCGGCGACGCCCTTCACGCGGTGGTCCTGGAGCGAGAGCGCGGTCGTCGCGTGCGTGACGCCCTCGGGGTCGCCGGCCCACGCGAGCTGCATGAGCGCCTCCTGCTGGAGCGACGGCTCGGCGTTCGAGGCGGCCCACTTCCGCCAGAGGGGCAGCTGGTCCTTCTTCGGCAGGACGAAGATGTTCTTCTTCTCCTTCGAGATGGCGTCGACCGTCATCTTCTGGCTGTCCTGCTTGACGCCGAACCAGATGGCGCCCGCGGCGCCGAGCGCGAGGAGGAGGCCGACCACGATCGACACCGGGCTGAACCGGCCGCGCTTGAAGTTGCCGTCGTCCGCGAAGCCGCCGCCGGCGGGCGCCGGCGGGGCTCCGGGCAGGTCGTTGTCATCGGGGGGCCACTTGGCCGCCCGCTTGGCCGGGGGGAGCCCGGGCGGCGGGCGCCGCCCGCGGGGCCCCGCGGGATTTTCTCGTGAAAGATTCGGACGATCCAGCATGGTTCCTCCAGCGCGCGGGCGACGACGTGACCCGGACGGCGGTGGCAGCGCGCGGCGAACCGCGCTGCGCCCCCGACCCCCACCGGCGGCGGCGGCGGCGTCGCGCGGCGAGCCGCGCTGCGCCCCCGACCCCGGGCCAGGCGGCGCAGCGCCTGGCCGGTCGAGGCGCCGGACCGTACCAGAGCCGCTCGGACGTAGGCCCAAAGATTTGCTATGAAGCCCAGGGCCCCGTATGGCCGAACCCGAGTCCAATTCCGGTAAGATTCTCTACCCTGCAGTCGCGGTGCTCATCGCCCTGAGCGCGCTCTTCGGCCTTGCGATCCTGCCGCGGCTCGCGCCTGGGGTCGGGGGCATGGTCGGCGCGGTGGCCCCGGACGTGACGCTGCCGGTCGCGGCCAACGGCGAGCCCGGCGCGCGCATGCAGCTCGCCGAGCTCAAGGGCCAGCCGGTGATCCTCGACTTCTGGGCCACCTGGTGCGGCCCCTGCGCGGTCCAGGCGCCGATCCTCGACCGGATCGCGCGCCGGTACGAGAAGAAGGGGCTCGTGGTGCTCGGCGTCAACGTGGACGATCCGCCCCACGTGGCCAGCCAATACGCCCTCAAGAAGGGCCTCTCGTACCCGATCCTCATCGACGACGCCAAGGAGGCGTCGGTCCGGTACGGGGTGGACAAGCTGCCGAGCCTCGTGGTGATCGACCGGCAGGGGAACGTCGCCGCCTACCTGACCGGCATCGTCGACGAGGCGAGCCTCTCCGAGATCATCGCGGCGACCCTCTGACCTCGCTCCACGTGTCACGGCCCTCCCGACCTTCGCGCGTCGCGCTCGCGGCGCTCACCGCGGCCGCGGCCGCCTGCTCCCGCGGCGAGCCCGATCGCGGCCCCGGCGACGCCGCCGCGCCGGCGGCCAGCCCCGCGGCGCCCGCGGCGGCCTCCGGCCCGGGCGACGCGGCCCCGCCGCCGGCGGCTGGGTCTGCCGGCGCGCCGCCGCCGGCCGGGGGCGAGGCGCCGCCGCCGGCCGGGGATCCGATGGCGATCCACTACGAGGCGCGCGAGGACCTGGTGCGGCTCTTCTCGCTGAAGGAGCTCACGCCGCGGGAGCGCAAGTTCAGGAACCCCGAGCTCTTCCTGGAGAAGAACTTCGGCGGCGGCGGGCCGTCGCGCATCAACCAGGGCAACAGGGCGCTCGCGCGGCACACGCGCTCGAAGGAGCAGTGCCTCGAGGGGCTGCGCGGCGTGGTCCTCCAGACGGAGGAGCAGCGCGCCCGCTGCGGCGGCCACGAGAACATGGTGCCCGTCTTCAAGACCGTGCGGGGGAAGGCGAGGCCGGCCGAGTTCTGCATCGACATCTTCGAGTTCCCCAACAAGCCGTGCGAGCTGCCGATGGTGTGGGCGGGCCCGACGCAGGCGGCGTCGGTGTGCAGCCTCCAGGGCAAGCGCCTCTGCACCGAGGACGAGTGGAGCCTCGCGTGCCGCGGCGACCCGGAGGGCGGCGCGCCGCGGACGTACGCCTACGGCGACGAGCTCGACCTCGCCGTCTGCCACACGCAGACGCGGCACCGCGACATCGACGGCAAGCCCTGCGACGCCGACACGGCGCGCTCGGCCTACGAGACGTGCGCGACCGACACCGAGCCGGCGGGCGCCTACCCGGCGTGCCGCTCGCGGTTCGGGGTCTTCGATCAGCACGGCAACGTGGCCGAGATCATGACCCGCCGCGACCGGGACGACGGCAAGCTGTACAGCCAGCTCAAGGGGAGCGCCTGGTTCTACGTCGAGGTCGCCCGCGCGCACGACGCCCCCCGGCCGAAGGGGCAGGAGACGTATCCCGATCACTGCTCCTTCAGCCCGCGCTGGCACGTGGAGCCGATGGAGAACGCCTGGCACGTGAATTACCACCTCGGGTTCAGGTGCTGTAAGACGGTCCACTGAGGCGCCCGGGCGCCGCGGCTGGATCGCGCCCGCGCCGAGGGGTAGCCTTGCCCCTCGATGCAAGCGCTGGCTCAGCGCGCGCGGATCGCGCGCGGCACGTCCGGTGAGAGCCGCTGGGAGATGGCGACCCGGCCCCCGGCGCCGCGCCTCCGCCCCTACCTCCGCGACTACTGCGGTTACACGGAGGAGGCGCCTGGGCCGCTGCGGCGGGCCGAGTTCCCGATGCCGCAGGTGGTCGTCATCATCGAGTTCGGGCCGCCGCTGCGCGTGTTCGACGCCGGGAGCGATCGCCGCCACGCGTCGTACCCGGGCGGCTTCGTCGCGGGGCTCGACGACAGCTTCACGGTCACCGAGCACGACGGCCTCCAGCGCGGGATCCAGGTGAACCTCACCCCCATCGGGGCGCGGCTCCTCTTCGGCGTACCGATGGCGGAGCTCACCGGGCGCGTGATCTCCGCGCGCGATCTCCTGCCGAAAAAGCACGCCCACCTGGCCGAGCGCCTCGAGGAGCTCCCCACCTGGGACGCGCGCTTCGACCTGATCGAGCGCGCGCTCGGCGAGCGCGTCGACGAGGCGCGGCACGCGCTCGGCGTGGTGCCGTGGGCGCTCCGGCGGATCGAGGAGCGCGGGGGCGCGGTCGACATGCGGGCGCTCGCGCGCGAGCTCGGCTACAGCCAGAAGCACGTGATCGACCTGTTCCGCGAGCACGTCGGCGTCCCCCCCAAGCTCCTCGCCCGCCTCGTGCGCTTCGAGCGCCTGGTGCAGCACCTCAAGGCGGGCGCCTCGGGGACGTGGGCGGAGCTCGCGCAGCGGTTCGGCTACTACGACCAGGCGCACCTCGCGCGGGACGTGAAGCAGTTCACCGGGACGACCCCGACCAAGGCCCGCGCCACGCTGATCGAGCTCTCCGGCATGAGCCCGTGATCCCTCGCCGCGCACGCCGTGTCGCTAGGGCCTGCGCGGCGGCCGCGGCTCCGGCTCGCCGACGGTCACGGTCCTCGGCGGCGGGATCTGCGGTCGCGCCGTCGGTCCCGCGTCTGCCGGCCCCGCGTCCGCCGCCGCCGCGCCTGCCGGCTGACCTGCCGTGGTGAATCGCGCGATGAAGAGCGCGATCGCCGCGACCGGGCCGAGCGCGAGGATGGCAATCAGCGCGCGAGCCGCCGTAGAGGCCCTGGAGCTGCCTCGCTGTCGTGCGGGCGGGGCGCTGCCTTTCCCAGCTGCGGGCAGGGTCGCAGCGCCGGGGGACGTGTCGAGTGTCCTCTCCGTGCGTGCCGCGTGAGCCGGCTCGCTCGTGTCCATGAGGGTCGGCGCAGCGCTCCTGTGCGCGCAGTCGGCGATGGCGGCCCGGATCGCGAGCGTCACGGAGGTCCACGCCTCGCTCTCGCGCTTCCACGACATCACGGGCACACGGTTGGGGGGCAGCGGCGCCAGGGCGGAGAACGGCGTCCCCTCCCAGTCGCACGCGTCGAGGAGGATGGGGATGACCCGCGCCCGCCCGGCGTTGTGGCGCCCGAGCGCCCGTTCCATCTCTCGCCACTGCGCGTCGGCGGCGAGGTAATCAACGCTGACGAGAAGGACGATGAGGTGAGCCGCGTCGAGGCGAGCCGCGAGCTCGGCCTCCCGATCGCTGCCGACCCCGACGCGCCCGGTATGCCAGGTGCGGACTTTCCCTTCGCGCTTCAGGGCCGACAGGTGCTTTCTGAGCACGTCCTTCTGCTTCTCGTTCGCGGCTGCATGCGAGATGAAGACGTCGATCGGTAGAGGCGCAGGAAACACGAGGATAGCGTATCAGGAAGGAGCCAGGCGGACGAGCGGAGCGGCCTTGTTCAGACTATTTCCTTACCGTCCAGATCATGGCGAGTCTGTACATCGAGGAACGCCGCCGCCGAGGTGCAGGGCTTACCGGCCGGGATCCGTCCTGCGCACGCATATCCATGGCTTCGGAGATGTGCGATCCGTCGTCACCCCCCGAGCTCCCGGCGACGGCGATGGCTCGCGACGGTTCGGCACGGCAAATTCGCGGTCGGCGACCCGGCAGGGGGCAAGGTAAAATCTTTACAATACCCCCGGCGTCGCGCTCCCCAAGGTAGGCCCCGAAGGAGCGAACACCATGTCGAGCGCGTCTCCCACGAATCTGCCCCCTGCCGTCCGCCTCAACCAGATGATCATGAGCCTCTGGGTGCCGCAGGTCATCCACGCGGCCGCGGAGCTCGGCGTCGCCGACGTCCTCGCCGACGGGCCGCTCCCGAGCGGCGCGGTCGCGGCGCGGCTCGGCACGCACCCCGACGCGACGGAGCGCCTGCTCCGGGCCCTCGTCACGCTCGAGCTGCTCGCCCCCCGCGGGGACCGCTTCGAGCTCACCGAGATGGGGCGATGCCTCGAGACGAGCTCCCCGAGCTCGCGGCGCGCGTGGTCCCGGCTCATGGGCGGGGCGGGCGTGTGGACGGCCTGGGGCCGCTTGACCGACTGCGTCCGCACCGGCCGGATGGCGTGGGGCGACGGAGGCGCGGCGGCGCCGTCCGGGACCGAGCACTTCGACGAGATGGGGCGCGACCCGGCCGCCGCCGCGATCTTCCACCAGGCGATGGTGGAGCTCACCCGCGGGGTCGCGCCCGGCATCGTCGGGGCCGCGGATCTGCGCGGCGCGCGCCGGGTGGTCGACGTGGGCGGCGGCTACGGCGCGCTGCTCTGCGCCATCCTGGAGGCCCACCCCGTCGTGGAGGGGGTCGTCTTCGATCTCGAGCACGCGCGCGAGGGAGCGCTCCAGCTGTTCGCGTCGCGCGGCGTGGCCGCCCGCGCCTCCTTCGTCGCGGGGAGCTGCTTCGACGCGGCGCCGCCGGCCGCCGACGTCTACGTGCTCAAGAGCGTGATCCACGACTGGGACGACGCCCGGAGCCTGACGATCCTGGGCAAGTGCCGCGAGGCGATGGACGGCGCGGCGCGCCTGCTCGTCGTGGAGCCGCCCGCCCCCGCCCAGCGCGGGAACGCGGCGCTCGAGTGGGTCCTCACGTTCAGCGACATCAACATGCTCGTGAACACGGGCGGGCGCGAGCGCACCGAGGCCGAGTACCGCGCGCTGCTCGAGGCCGCCGGGCTCTCCGTGAAGGGCGTGCGCGAGACGCCGAGCTTCTACCGGATCTTCGAGGCGGCGCGGGCCTGAGGTACCTTCACGAGCGCGACCCATCCCCCCTTGCCGAGGTGCATCGCCGTGGTCTCTTCCGACGAACTTCGAACGCTCGCGCTGTCCCTGCCCGAGGCCGAGGAGCAGGATCACTTCGGCAAGCCGTCGTTCCGCGTGCGGGGGAAGATCTTCGCGACCCACTGGGTGGCGCAGGAGCAGGCGGTCCTGAAGCTGTCGCTGGAGGAGCAGGACAGCCTGGTGCGGGCGCAGCCCGACGTCTTCTCGGTGACGCCGTGGGGACACCAGGGCTGGACGCGGGTGGAGCTCCGTCGCGTCGACCCGGCGCTCCTGGAGGAGCTGCTCGTGGGGGCCTTCCGCCGCGTGGCGCCGAAGCGCGTGGTCGCGCAGCGGGACGCGGGTCGCAGCTTGGAACCGGCGGCGCCGCCGGGGGCTCCCTCACGCCCGCGGAGACGCGCGCGCGCGACGTGACGGACGCCGGGACGCGCGGCGCGGAGACGGACAGCGCCTCGGCCGCGCGCGGCGATGCCGGCGCCGGAGGGCGCTGTCTTTTTTTTCCGACGGGGAAGGAAAATTCGATCGGGGTCGTAGTATGTTCACGCGCCGCGCGCCTGCCGGGTCGACGATTCAGCCCGTTCGCTTCCTTCGACGGAGCCGTCCTCCAGCGCCGCGCGGACTCTCAGGTGAACATTCTCGATGATGGAGCGCTCGATGACACGGATGAAGGTTCTTGGGATGCTGATGGTGGGGCTCGCGCTCGTTGCGTGCGGCGATGATGGCGAGGAGGGCACGTCGGGCCCCGGCGGCACCAGCAGCACCAGCGGCACCGGCGGCGACGGCGGCAACGGCGGCACGGACGGCACCGGCGGCAACGGCGGCGAGACCGGGGGCGACCTCGACGACAAGCAGCTCGGCGACCTGACGGACGAGGAGGCGCAGGCGGTGTGCGACGCGGTCGCCGCGTCGGCCGCGGAGGTCACGAAGGAGGACGCGTGCGAGCTCGTCGGCCTGATCGCCGCCGCCACGCCCGATTCCGGCCTCGACTGCGAGGCCGCCAAGGAACAGTGCATCGCCGAGCCCGACGAGCCTGCGGAAGAGGAGTCGTGCACCGCGGAGGACTTCGCGGGGTGCGCCGCCACGGTCGCCGAGTTCAAGGCCTGCACGGACAGCCAGTTCGAGATGATCAAGGCGCTCACGTGCGAGTCGGACCTCGAGTCCCTCAAGCTGCCTCCGGAGTGCGAGGCCGTCGACGAGAAGTGTCCGGAGCTGTTCGGCTCGGACACCGGCGGCGAGGAGCCCTGAGGCTCCCCGCTCGCCCGCTACCGGTCGATCTCGGGCGCCACGACGTCGAAGCTGGCGATGAGCGCCACGAGATCGGCCAAGAATAGCCCCGGGCTCTTGGCCTCGATCATCGCCATGGCGGTGAAGCTCCCGGTCCGGAACCGCGCCCGGTACGCCTCCTCCGCGCCCCGCCCGATCACGTAACACCCCATGTCGCCGCGGGCGCTCTCGATGCGCGCGTAGGCCTCGCCGTCGGGCCTCATCTTCTTGGGCAGCTTGCCCAGGATGTCGTCCTCCGGGTGCTCGTCGATCCTGTCGAGCGCCTGGCGGAGGATCTTCGCCGACTCGCGGCACTCCTCGACCCGCACGTAGAACCGGTCCCAGCAGTCCCCCACCGTCCCGTAGCGCCCGCGGCCCACCGGCACGTCGAACTCGAGCTCCGGGTACACCGAGTAGCCGTCTTCCTTGCGGAGATCCCATCGCACGCCGGACGCGCGCAGGTTGGGGCCGACGAGCCCCCAGTCCTTCGCCTCCTCGGCCGTCACCACGGCGACGTTGGCGAGCCGCTTGATGAAGATGTCGTTCAGGCTGATGAGCCGGTCGAACTCGACCATGATCGGCTCGAAGCGGTCGAGCCACCGCCTCACCTTGTCGGCCCACCCCGTCGGCATGTCGAACGAGACGCCGCCGATGCGGTGGTAGTTGAAGGTGAGCCGCGCGCCGCACAGCTCCTCGATGAAATCGTTGACGTGCTCGCGCTCGCGCAGCGCCCACGGGAAGGGGGTGACCGCGCCGACGTCCATGGCCATCGCGCCGAGCGCGATCATGTGGCTGCCGATCCGGTTGAGCTCGCAGGAGATGACGCGCAGGTACTGCGCCCGCTTCGGCACCTCGATGCCCATCAGCTTCTCGCAGGCGCTCGCCCAGGCCTCGTTGGCGAACATCGCGGCGACGTAATCGACGCGGTCGGTATACGGCATGAAGCCGCTGTAGGTGCAGCGCTCGCCGATCTTCTCGATGCTCCGGTGCAGGTAGCCGACGTCCGGCACCGCCTTGCGGATGATCTCGCCGTCCGTCGAGATGACGAAGCGGAGCACCCCGTGGGTCGACGGGTGGTGAGGCCCCATGTTGAGGGTCATCTCGTCGTCGAGGTCGCTCCCCGGGCCGGCGCCCCCGCGGTCGACGCTGAAGATGACCTGGCTCATGTCGCCTCCGACTCCTTCTTCGGCAGCTTGATCTTGAAGAGCTCGACGGGGTTCGGCCGCTGCGTCGGGATGCCGTGGTACTCGGCCTTCTCCTGCCAGTCCTTGCGGAGCGGGTGCCCCTCCCAGTCGTCGGGCAGGAGCAGGCGCCGGAGGTCCGGGTGCCCCTCGAAGCGCACGCCGAGCAGGTCGAAGCACTCGCGCTCCTGCCAGTTCGCGGCCGACCACACGTCGACGAGCGTCGGCATCGCCGGGCTCTCTCGGTCGAGGAACGCCTTGAGGACGACCCGGTGCTTCTTCGCGTACGAATAGATGTGATAGACGACCACGATCTTCTTGAGATCGGGGTAGTCGACCCCGGTGATGCACTCCAGGTAATCGAAATCGAGCTCCGGCGCCTCGCGCAGGTGCTGGCCCACGGCCTGGATCTTGTCCGGCGCGACCTGGAACCAGGCGTCGCGATCCTTCGCGGACACGGGGTGGAGGTCGAAGACCGCGTCTTCGCCGAGCTTCGCCTGGAGCGCCTGGAAGATCTCTTCGGGTGTCATGGGGTGCGGGAGCGCGGGACGAGCATGGAGACGAGCACGATAGGGCGGCTCAGCCGCCCTGCGCGCCGCGGCGGCCGAGGGCCCGCTCGCTCTTGATCTTCTCCTGGATCTTCAGGAGCCCTTCGAGGAGCGCCTCGGGGCGCGGGGGGCAGCCGGGCACGTAGACGTCGACGGGGATGATCTGATCCACGCCCTTGCAGACCGAGTAGGCGTACTGGAAGAGGCCGCCGCAGTTCGAGCAGCTGCCCATGGAGATGACGTAGCGGGGCTCCGACATCTGGTCATAGAGGCGCTTCACCCGGGTCGCCATCTTGTACGTCAGCGTCCCCGCGATGATGAAGAGATCGCTCGAGCGGGGGCTCGGCCGCGGGGCCGCGCCGAAGCGCTCGAGGTCGCCGCGGGGGCCGCCGGTCTGCATGAGCTCGATGGCGCAGCAGGCCAGGCCGAAGAGCATGTACCAGACGCTGTTCGACCGGCCCCAGTTGAGCAGCCAGTTCACCGTCTGGTCGACGCTCGTCGTGATGACGCCGCCGCCGTCGCTCTCGTACTTCGCCTCCCACCCGCGGGGCGGGGCCATCAGGTTCAGGTTCGATGTCATGACTCCGCACCTCCGTCGGCGACCGCGGCCGCCCCGACCGGCGCGCCCTCGCCCGCCGCGCCCGCGATCGGCGCGCGCGCCCGGGACCGGCTGCTCACGTTCTGGGCCCCGCGCGGATCGCCCTTGATGGCGCGGATCCAGTCGAGATCGCCCTTCGCCCAGACGTAGGCGAAGCCGAGCATCAGGATGGCCACGAAGAGGAAGATCTCGATCAGCGCGAAGAGGCCGCTGCCCTGGTCGACCCAGCGCTTGAACACCGCCGCGACCGGGTAGATGAAGGCGATCTCGACGTCGAAGACGATGTAGACGAGCGCGATGATGTAAAAACGCGGGTTGAAGTTGAACCACGCGGGCCCGACGGGCGCCTCCCCGCACTCGTACGTCTCGACCTTCTCGGGGTACGGGTTGCTCGGGCGCAGCAGCTTCCCGAACAGCAGAGAGCCGAGGACGAAGCCGATCGCCACCAGGAAGAACGCGGCAACGCTGGCATATGCCATCAACATCGGACGGAACCTCGCTCGGCTCGCCCTCGCTCGCTCCGGGCGAGAGAGCGCCAGATCAGGGGCGGTATGTAGGTGAAAAGATGAAGCGCGGCAAGCCAGCAGACCCGGGAGCGAGCGCGCGCTGAGCCCGCTCCCTCGCGCGGTGCCTCGGGCCGCGCTGGGGGAGGCGGCTCGCGGGGCCGCTGCTCGGGATCGACAGGACGCGCCGCGCTGGGGTATCGGTCGGACGTGGGTCTCGTGGACGTGGCGGTGCTCGCGGCCGTGGACGGGGCGGCGCAGGCGCTGCCCATCTCGGCCACGGGGCACGCCGCGGCGGCGCGGCTCTGGCTCCGCGCGACCGACGGCGATGGTTGGGCCGCCGCCGCGCAGGCGCTCGCGGCGGCCGCGGCGCTCGCGGTCGCGGCGCGGCGGCGGCTCCTCCGCGCGCTCGGCGAGGGCGCCCGCGCGCTCGGGCGGCCGTCGCTCTTCCGGGCGTCGCCGCCGGCGCGCGACGCGGCGCTGCTCGCGCTGGGCGCCGCCGCGAGCCTGATCGTCGCGGCGGTGCTCCGGCCGTACGTCGCGCGGTGGGGGCAGGATCCGCTCGCGGTGGGGCTCGGCCTGCTCGCGACCGGCGCGGCGCTCGCGAGCACCGCGATCGCGCCGCGGCGCGACGGGCGCGACGCGACCGACGCGCCGTCGCTCGTCGGGATGCTCGCGGTCGGCGCGGCGCACGGGGCCGCGGCGCTGCCGGGCGGGTCGCGCGTCGGGGCGGCGCTCGTGCTCCTGCTCTGGCTCGGCGTCCGGCCCGCGCGCGCCGTCGAGCTCGCGCTCGCGCTGAGCATCCCCGCGCTCGCCGCCGCGGCGCTCGCGGAGGCGCCCGCGCTCCGCGCCCCGCCGCCCGGGGCGGGCGCCGCGGCGCTGAGCCTGCTCGCCGCCTTCCTGAGCGCCCTCGCGGCGGCCGCCGCGCTCCGCGCGCTCGCCGAGCGGCGGCGCACCGGCGCGCTCGCGCTGTGGGTCGTCCCGCTCGGCCTCGCGATGGTGGCTTACGCGTACGCGCTGCCGGGCCCCACCTGAGCGGCCCCCTGCCCCGGCGCCGCGTCCCTGCGGTACCCTCCAGCGTGTAACCCTCGACGTTCGCCCATGAGCTCGACCGAGACCCCCGTCCATGTCCTGATCCTCGCCGGCGGCGCGGGCACGCGCTTCTGGCCGGCGTCGCGCGCGGCGCGCCCGAAGCAGCTCCTGCCGCTGCTCGGCGGCGAGCCGCTCATCACCGCGACGGCGCGGCGGGTGCTCCCGCTGTGCGGAGGCGCGGGCTGGGAGCGCATCTGGATCGCGACCGGCCAGCACCTCCTCTCGCCCACGCGGGCCGCGCTGCCCGACGTCTCCGAGCGGCGCCTGCTCGTCGAGCCCGCGCCGCGCAACACGGCGCCGTGCATCGGCTGGGCGGCGGCGACCATCGCGCGCGAGGATCCCGAGGCGGTCGTGGTCGTGCTCCCGAGCGATCATCACATCGCCGACGTGCCGCGGTTCCTCGAGGTGCTGGAGGCCGCCGTCGCCTCGGCCCGGGGCGGCGCGATCACGACCATCGGCATCCGCCCGACGCACCCGGAGACGGGCTTCGGCTACATCGAGGCGGACGGCGCGGACGGCGCCGGGAGCGCGGCGCCCGCGGCGCCTGCGGCGCCCGCGGCGCCCTGCAAAGTGCTGCGCTTCGTCGAGAAGCCGAGCCGCGAGCGCGCCGAGGAGTTCGTGGCGAGCGGCCGCTTCCTCTGGAACGCGGGGATGTTCATCTTCCGCGCGGGCGACATGCGGGCGGCGATCCGCGCCCACCTGCCGGCGCTCGCCGAGGGGCTCGACGAGATCGACCGCGCCGCCGCGCAGGGCGCCGAGGCCGAGGCGGTGCTGCGGGTGTTCCCGCGGCTGCCGGCCGTGAGCGTCGATCACGGCGTGATGGAGCACGTCGCCGGGCTCGCGGTGGTGCCCGGCGATTTCGGCTGGAGCGACGTCGGCAGCTGGCAGAGCGCCTGGGAGCTCGCCGAGAAGGACGAGCGCGGCAACAGCGCGCCCGCGGGGTCGGTGCTCGTCGACGCGCAGGGCAACCACGTGGTCGATCTGCGCGCGCGGTCCGGCGGCGCGCCGGACGATCGCCGGGTGATCGCGCTCGTCGGCGTGGAGGGCCTCGTGGTGGTCGAGACCGACGACGCGCTCCTGATCGTGCCGCGCGACCGGGCGCAGGACGTGAAGCGCGTGGTCGACGCCCTCAAGGCGCGGGGGCAGGGGCGGCACACCTGACGGCGCGCCGCCCGCCCTACTCGCGCGGCGAGCCTCGCCGCGCCACCGCGCGCGCGTAGAGCTCGCGCCGCGGGAGCCCGAGCTCGACCGACAGCTCCTCGGCGATGTGCTTCGCCCGCCTCCCCTGGGCGAGCTCGCGGTCGATGCGCGCGTCGAGCTCCTCGTCGCTCGGGCGCGCGCCCTCCGCGGCCGGCTCGGCGGGCGCGAGCACCAGCGTGATCTCGCCGAGCCACTCCCGCTCGAGCGCCGCGAGCTCCTCCACGGTGCCGCCCAGGATCTCCTCGTGCACCTTCGTCAGCTCGCGCGCGACGACCGCGCGGCGGCCGCGCATGCGCTCGACCAGCTCGGCCAGCGTCTCGCGGAAGCGCCGCGGCGACTCGAACAGCACCACCGCCTCCGGCGTCGACGTGACGAGGGCCAGCGCCTCGCGCCGCTCGCGCCCGCCGCGGGGCAAGAACCCCACGAAGCGGAAGCCCCCGGTCACGAGCCCCGACGCGCTCACCGCGGCCATCACCGCGCTCGGCCCGGGGATCGCCACGACGCGCGCCCCGGCGTCCTTGGCCGCGCGCACGAGCGCCGTCCCCGGATCGCTCACGACCGGCGTGCCGGCGTCGGTCATGAAGGCGATCGACTCGCCCGCCGCGAGCCGCGCGGCCGCCCGCGCGGCGTCCGCCTCGGAGGCGTGCGCGTCGAAGCGGTCGACCGGCTTGCCCGAGACGCCGAGGTGGCCGAGCAGCGCGCGGGCGCGCCGCGTGTCCTCGGCGAGGATCCGGTCCGCCGCGCGCAGCGTCTCGACCGCGCGCAGCGTGATGTCGCCGAGGTTGCCGATCGGCGTCGCCACCACGTAGAGGCACCCGCGATCGCTCGCCCCGCCCTGCTCGCCGACGGTCGACAAGGCCTAGTCCGCTTCGACGGCGTCGCCGAGCTCCTCTTGCAGGTACGTCCGCAGCTTCGACTGGAGCCGCGCCTCGAGCTGGCGCACGCGCTCGCGCGAGATGCCGAACTCGTTGCCGAGCTCCTGGAGCGTGAGCGGATCCTCCGCGGCCATGCGCTTGTCGAAGATGATCACGTCCTTGCCCTTCAGCGTCTCGCGGAACTTCGAGAGCCGGTCGTGGACGAGCATCCCCATCTCGCTCGCCTCGAACGCGCTGTCCGGGCTCGCCCCCGACGAGACGAGCAGCTCGACGCGCGGGATCGTCCGGCCCTCGAGATCGCCGACCGGGGCGTCGAGCGACGCCTCGCCGCTCGCGAGGCGGCGGTCCATGTCGACCACCTCCTTCTCCTCGACCGAGAGGCGCTTCGCGATCTCCGCCGCCGTCGGCTCGATGCCCATCGCCGAGAGCTTCGCCTTCTCCTTGTTGAGGTTGAAGAAGAGCTTCCGCTGCGCCTGCGTCGTGCCGAGCTTCACGAGGCGCCAGTTGTTGAGGATGAAGCGCAGGATGTACGCGCGGATCCACCACGCCGCGTACGAGGAGAGCTTCACGCCGCGGTACGGGTCGTAGCGCTTCACGGCCTGCATCAGGCCGATGTTCCCCTCCTGGATGAGGTCCATGATGTTCTTGTAGGCGCGCCGGTACTCGTACGCGAGCTTGACCACGAGCCGCAGGTTCGCCGTCACGAGCCGCGCGGCGGTCGCGACGTCCTGCGTCTTCGAGTACTTGATCGTCAGCTCCTTCTCCTCGTCCGCCGTGAGCAGCGGGTGGCGCTGCACCTCGCGCAGGTAGGCCTGCAGCGGGTCCGTGCGCGACAGCGCCGCGTCGCCGCCGCGCCCCTCGCCGGCGGCGCCGGCGCGCGCGGCGCGCGGGAGCTCGATGTCGTTCACATCGAGGCTCGCGTCGTCGATGACCTCGCCGACGACCTCCACGACGTCGCCCTCGTCGACGTCGCCGGCCGGCGCGGCGCCGCTCTCGGGCGGGGCGTCTCCCTCGTCCTCGTCGTCGCGCGCGCCGTCGTCGTCGCTGGCCGCGGGCTGCGCCTCGGCGCGCGCGCCGCCGGCGTTCTTCGCCGCGGAGCGCGCGCGGCGCTTCGCGGCGGGCCGGGGGGCCGCGCCCGCGACCTCGTCCGTGCCCGCGCTCCGGTCCGCGCCTTCGTCCTCCGGCTCGGGCAGCGGGCCCGCCTCCGCGGCCCCCGCGGGCTGCGGCGCACCGGTCCCCTTCGTTCGCTTCGTTCGCGGCTCGCTCTTGCTCTTCGCCACCAGGACCTCGTCCTCGAAGTTCTAGTACAGGCCCGCCGCACCGCGCCACCTGCGCCGGCGCGCAGGCACCTCGCGATCCGAGGCTACCCGCTCCGCGATCCGCAGGTAAGCAGGTATGGAAGAGAGCGCGCGGGTTCGGAGAACGTGCTACACGCCAGCCTCCACGTGGACTCGCACCGCCCCCCGCGCCCGCGCTCGCTGCGCCCCTGGTACCTGGTGGCCACCATGCTGCTCACCTGGCTCATCGGCGTGCGCGGCTTCATGGCGGGGTGCGGGACGGCCATGTACCTGCGCGGCGGCATGGCCCCCGACGTGATGGCCGTCGCCCAGCAAGCACGCGACCAGGGGGAGCCATTCCAGTTCACGTACCTGGTGCTCGAGGCGGCCCAGGCGCGCGCCCTCAGCCTGCACCAGGACGTCTCCTTCCCGCTCAGCATCGGCAAGGTGCTCCTCGGCGGGCTGCTCGTCGTCGCGAGCGGCCTGGCGCTCGGCGGGCGGCCCGGCACGCGCGGCTTCGTGCTCCAGGTCCTCTTCGCCAACCTGGCCTTCGCCGCGGTCGATTACGCGCTCACCCGGGGCGTCCGCGGCGCGTGGATCGACATGGTGGCGCAGGCGGGGGCGCTCCTGCCGCCGGACGTCCCCGAGCGCGCCGGCCTCACGAACCCGGACCTCTGGTGGACCGCCGAGCGGGTGCGCTTCGTCATCTTCGAGCTTGCCATCCTCGGCTCCGCGGCGCTCGCGCTGACGCGGGAGCGCACCAAGCTCTACTTTCAGGCGGTCGCCCGGACGACGGTCGACTCCGGCGAAGAGCCATGAGCTCCGCGGAGAGGATCGCCGGCGCGGATCCTCGATCGAAGCCCGCCCAGCCCGAGGCGCGAAGGGTCGCCGTCCTGCCGGACGACCTCGCCAACCAGATCGCGGCCGGCGAGGTGGTCGAGCGGCCGGCGAGCGTGGTCAAGGAGCTGGTCGAGAACGCGCTCGACGCGGGCGCGCGCCGCATCCGCGTCGACATCGAGGGGGGCGGCGTCGGCCTGGTGCGCATCGCGGACGACGGGTGCGGGATGAGCCGCGAGGACGCGTCGCTCGCGGTGCTGCGCCACGCGACGAGCAAGATCGCGCAGATCGACGACCTCCGCTGCATCCAGAGCTTCGGCTTCCGCGGCGAGGCGCTCCCGAGCATCGCCTCGGTGAGCCGCTTCTCGCTGCGCACGCGGCGCGACGGCGAGTCGGAGGGGACGGAGATCCGGATCGAGGGCGGCGGCGCCGCGCAGGTGGTCCCCTGCGGGTGCGCCGCCGGCACCGTGGTCGAGGTGCGCGACCTCTTCTACAACGTCCCCGCGCGGCGCAAGTTCCTGCGCGCCGTCGGGACCGAGTCGGCGCACGTGACCGAGATCGCGCAGGCGGTCGCGCTCGGCGAGCCGGGCGTGACGGTGGTGCTCTCGCGCGACGGGCGCGTCGCGCGGGAGTGGCTGCGCGCCGCGAGCCGCGCGGAGCGGGTGCGCGCGATGCTCGCGGGCGAGGAGCTCGCGACGTGCGCCGGGCAGCGGGGGCCGCTCACGGTCGAGGCGTTCGTGTCGCGGCCGGAGCGCGCCCGCTCGGGCGCCGGCTGGCTGTGGATGTTCGTGAACGGGCGGCACGTGCGCGACCGGTCGCTGGCGCGCTCGATCGCGCTCGCCTACGGCAGCGTGCTCGAGCCGGGCCGGTACCCCATCGGCGCGGTGTTCATCGATCTTCCTCCCGAGCTCGTGGACGTGAACGTCCACCCGCAGAAGGCCGAGGTCCGCTTCGCCGACGGCCGCGCCGTCGCCGACGCGCTCTACAAGATCGTCGCCGCGCAGGTGGCCGCGGCGTTCGGCCTGCCCGCGCCGGCTCCTGGCGGCTTCCAGGGCCGCAAGGGCAAGCTCTTCGAGGACGCGGCCTCGCCGCCCGGAGACGCCTGGGTATGGTCGAGCGGCCCCTCCGCGGGGGCGCCCGCGGCGGGCCCGCCCGCGGCGGCGGGCACCCCCGCGGCGGGCGCGCCGAGCGAGCGCCGGGAGCCGCCGGCCGACCCGTGGGGCCTCGGCGGCGACCTCGTCGGGATCCCGCCGGGGCGCCCGGAGGCCGCGCGCCCCGGGTCCGCCGCGAGCGGCGCGGGCGCGCCGGCGCAGCTCGGGGTGTGGGACGACATCGCGCTCGCCGAACGGCGCGGCGGGGCGGTGGAGCCGGCGATCGCGCCAGACGAGCCCGCGAACGTGCCGGGCGGGCTGGCGAACGTGCCGGGCGCGCCCGCGAACGTGCCGGGCGCGCCCGCGAACGTGCCGGGCGGGCCGGCGAACGTGCCGTACCCGACCGGCAGCGCGTCCGTGCTCGCCGCGGCCGAGCGCGTCCTCGCCTGGAAATCGCTGCGCTTCCTCGCGCAGGTGCGCAACACCTACTTCGTGTGCGAGGGCCCGGACGGGATCTACTTCCTCGACCAGCACGCGGCGGCGGAGCGCGTGACGTTCCACCGGCTGCGCGCGGCGTACGACGGGCGCGACGTCGCGACGCAGAAGCTGCTCTTCCCGGTGCTGGTCCCGGCGGCGCCCGCGGAGGTGTCGCTGGTCGAGGAGGCGCAGGAGGCGATCGCGCGGCTCGGGCTCGACGTCCGCCCGGCGGGCGCGGCGCAGCTCGCGGTGCACGCGGTGCCGACGCTGCTCCGCCGCGCGGCCCCCGAGCGCCTCGTGCGCGACCTCGTGGACGAGCTGAGCCACTCGGGCGAGCGCGCCTTCTCGGGCGCGGTGGACCTCGCGCTGGCGACGATGGCCTGCCACGGCTCGCTGCGCGCCGGAGACCCGGTGGCGCCGGACGAGGCGCGCGCGCTGCTCGCGGCGCTCGACGAGGTGGATTTCGCCGGCCATTGCCCGCACGGCCGGCCGATCGTGATGCGCGTCGGCTGGCCGGAGCTGGAGCACCGCGTGGGGCGGCGGTGATCGAGGCCGAGCGCGGGCTCGCCCCGGAGGCGAGCGCGGCCGCCGCGTCGCCGTGCGCGGCCGCTGCGCCGCCGTGCGCGGCCGCCGCGCCGCCGTGCGCGGCCGCTGCGCCGCCGTGCGCGGCCGCCGCGCCGCCGTCGTGGGAGACGATCGCGCCGCCGTCGCCGGGCGAGCTGCTCGTCGTGGTCGGCCCGACGGCGAGCGGCAAGACCGAGCTCGCGATCCGGCTCGCGGAGCGCTTCGGCGGCGAGGTGGTGAGCGCCGACAGCGTGCAGATCTACCGGGAATTCGACCTCGGCTCCGGCAAGCCGACGCCCGCCGAGCGGGCGCGCGCGCCGCACCACCTGATCGACGCGGCCGATCCGCTGGAGGCGATCGACGCCCAGCGCTTCGCGGAGCTCGCGGAGGCGGCGATCGGCGATATCCGCGGCCGGGGCCGGGTGCCCATCGTCTGCGGCGGCACGTTCCTGTGGGTGAAGGCGCTGCTCTTTGGTCTGTCGCCGGCGCCGCCCGCCGACCCCGAGGTGCGGGCGCGCCACCGCGCGATCGCCGAGGCCGAGGGGCGCGCTGCCCTCCACGCGCGCCTGGCCGAGGTGGATCCGGCGAGCGCGGCGCGCCTCGCGCCGAACGATCTCGTGCGCGTGAGCCGGGCGCTGGAGATTTACGAGCGCTCGGGCCGGACGCAGAGCGCGTGGCACGCCGAGCACGGCTTCCGGGAGCGCCGCCACGCCTCGCGCCTGCTCGCGGTGCACCGGGACCGCGCCGAGCTCGACCGCCGCATCGAGGCGCGCGTCTCCGGGTGGCTGGAGCAGGGCTGGGTGGACGAGGTCCGCTCGCTCCTGGCGCGCGGTTACGGCGGCGCGCGAGCGATGGGCTCGGTGGGCTACCGCGAGGTGCGGGAGCACCTGGAAGGTGGCCTGCCGGCCGCGGAGCTCGCGCCGGCCATCGTGCGCTCCACGCGCGTCTTCGTGCGGCGGCAGCGCACCTGGCTGAGGGATCAGCCGGTCGCACACGTCACGCTCGCAGACAGCGTTGATAGTTAGGCTAACGAACCATATCGCACTACGCGGCGGCCCCTCCAGGCGAGGTCCAAGGAGCGGGCGGCCGCACGCGTCATGCTCGCAGACGGCGGGAATAGTTAGATAGGCTAACGAACCATATCGCGCCGCGAGGCGGCCTCTCCAGGAGCGGTCGAGGGAGCGGGCCGTCGCGCAAGCCACGCTCGCAGATGGCGTTGATAGTTAGATAGACTAACGATCCATATCGCGCCGTGGAAGCCCCCTCCACGCGCAGTCGACGGATCATTCGTTCGCGTATGTCACGCGCGCGGAGCGTCGATAGTTAGATAGGCTAACGAACCGCATGGAGCCGACGCGGCGGCCCCCCCCACGAGCCCCGAGGCAGCCACAGGGCGTCGCGGGCACGGGCGGTCCGGCGCGCGACGGCGCGGGTCAATAGGCGAAGGCCTGGTAGACCTCGGTCTCGTCGGGCCCGTCGAGCGACTCGACGATCGGGTTGAAGCGGAGCATGCGCTTCGCCCGCTCCGACAGGTGGGGGAGGCTCTCGCGGGGCACCCGGATCGAGACCTCCGGCCGGAAGAGCCAGCGGCGGCTGTAGCCGATGACGACCATGGGCCGCGGCTCGCGCGAGCGGTTCGGGGTTCCGCGGTGCAGGCCGCGAACGTCGCGGACCATGACGTCGCCGAGCTCCATGGGGATCGGCTCGAGCGCGACCTCGCCCTGCTCGAGGCGCCGCATCCCCTCGGCCTTGGAGAGCATGTGCGTGCCACGGGCGATCTCGATCGGGCCGTTCTCGGCGGTGACGTCGACCAGGGGGAAGTTGACGGCGAGCTGGAATGCAGGCGTCTCCTTGCCGGTCTCCGGGAAGAGCGGCGGCGTGTCGCGGTGGACGTCCTGGTAATCGGACCCGAGGAGCGGGGTGTCGGTCGCGAGCTGGACCATGGTCATGTCGGCGCCGACCAGGCGCTCGACGACGCCCAGGATCGTCTCGTCTTCGTAGATGCGCGGCTCCGCGAAGGGGGCTTTGAAGGGGAGCGTGACGTAATACCGCCCTGGCCCCCGGTTCTTGAGGTGCCCCTCGCGCGCGATGTGCGCGTCGAGGAGCGGCGCGAAGGCCTCACGCCACGAGAGCAGCAGGCTCTTCGGGATGAGGCTCTTGATCAAGCAAAACCCATCGCGCTGCGCCGCGTGGGCAAGCTCATCCAATTCGGCGCTGGTGCGGCGGGCGAGGTTCATGGCTCGGCGCCAAGCTTGGAGTGGCTCACGCCGAGTCGTCAAGCTCATCACTCGCCCTCTGCCGATTCGTGACGACCCCACCTTTCCCGGAATCGTCGTCTTCGAAAGAGAAGTCGCCGCGTCAGGGAGCTGGAGCACGCGCGGGACGGACGAGCGCTCTCATCCCGTTCAATCTCCGGAGGTCCTGTTCGATGTCCTTAGGACGCCGCGTCGGCGCCGATTCCTCGCTGTCAGCGCGACTGCCACCTGACCTCGCCGTCGCAGCGCGGGCAGCCCGCGCCGCGCGGCCGCGGCTCCTGCGCGAACGCGACCCGGCCGCAGCCAGCGCAGACGGTCATGTGGCTCCGGTAGAGCTCCGCGTCGGAGAGGATCTCCGCGGCGAACAGGCTGAGCACGATGTCGCTCAGGAGGTCGCTCTCGCGCGGCGCCGGGATCCAGCCCGAGCGGCCTTCGACGACGCTCCACCGCACGCGCGCGCTGTACAGCGCCGCGCGGAGAAACCCGCGATCGGGGTTCGGCGCCACGAAATCGAGCAGCGCGAGCGCCACGCGCCGGCGCGCACATCCGGTGAGCGCCGCGACCTCGCGGTGCCGCTCGTCGAGCTCGCAGAGCTCCACGGTCGCCGCGCCCGGCTCGCGCAGCGCGCGAGGGGCCTTCATCCAACCGGGCTCGACCACGTGCTCGTGGAGCCACGCCGCGAGTTCGTGGGGTTCCCACGAACGGGTGGTGACCTGCATGAAGCTGAGCGCGCCGGCCAGGCTGGGGCTCGCGAGCAGGCGCGCCCGCAGCGCGACGAACGAGCCGGCCCGCCCCGCGCCGGCTCGAACGCCCTGCCCGAGGGCCTCGCGTCGGACGGAGCGGCTCGCGGGCTTGAGGCCCGCCATCGCGATCTTGAGGGAATTGCTCATAAGTTCCATGGGGTTTCCGTCCCGCTGTGCGCTGCGGGGGGCGGCCGATCGCCGGCGATGTGCGGCGCTGTAAGCGCCCCGCGTGCCAGCCATTCGATGCGTCAGCCCTGCGCCGCATCGCGCGAAGACGCGCTGATTGCGCTCAAAAGAGCGCGGCGCGCGCATGCAGCTGAGGTCTCGAGACCGCCGTCCATCGCGCGCGATTGCTGCGTCCAGGCATCAGGCAGCTGGAACGCAATCGACAGCTGCGCTCGGCGCGCGTCCTGCGGTCATCCGCGGCTCGATAAAGCAGGTCCGTTTCGCGCGCCGGCGCGGCACGCAGGCGATCTTCCGCCCGCGACGCCCCGAGATCGCGCCGGTAGCTCCCCGAAATATCGTGATGAGAGCACCCGATGCGTGGCCGCCGTCGGCTCACCCGCTCGGCAGCGAGGAATCCATCACTGCGGGCGCGGCGGCGAGACGGCGGCGCCGAGCGCGTGGGCCGCGCGCAGGGCCACGACCCGCAGATGACCGTCGGGCAGGTGCTCCCGCCCCGCGACCAGCGCGGTCAGCGGCACCCAGTGAAGCCGCCGAGGCGGAGCGGACACCGGCGCGGCCGTGGGCGCGGCGCCCGACGGGGACGCGGCTGCCGACGGGGACGTGGCTGCCAAGGGCGACGTGGCTGCCGACGGGGACGTGGCGGCCGACGAGGCACGCGGCGCCTCCGCGGCCACCCCGGTGACCACGAAGGCGATGGGATGGACCAGCTCCGGCGTCAGCCCCGCCGAGGGGCGGTAGGCGCCTCCGAGCTCGACGGCCTCGCCCGCGTCAACGCCGTACTCGACAAGGAGCCGCGCCCGCACGAACGCCTCCGCCTCCGCGAGGGTACGCGCGCTCCGCGGCAGCCGCCACGCCGGCGCGACAAGGAGCTCGCTGTTGCCCGAGAAGCTCTGGGCGGCGGGCAGGTCGTGGTCGTCCACGCCGAGCACCACCTCTCCCGACGGCGCGCGCGCGAGCAGCGCGGTCGAGACGGTCAGCGCGCCGAGCGGCCGCGGCACCACGTACTCGAGCTCGCGCGCGGCCACCACGGCGCCGCCATCGGCCAGCTCCTCGAAGCGCGCCCGCCGCACCTCGAGGAACCCGGTGCTGGCGCTCGGATCCACCCGCGCGTACCGCCGGCGGCTCGGGCGCTCGAGCAGGGCGCGCAGCGACGTCGGCTCCACGACGGCCACCGCGCCGCCGCCCGCGCTCGCGAGCGCGGCGCCTGCCGCGCCCGCTCCGGGCGGCGCGGAGGGGCCCTCGGGGAGCGCGATGTCGTCGCCGATCCACGGCCCGAACGACAATCCGAAGCGCGCCAGCAGGTCGTAGACGTTCAGCTCGAGCCGCGCGTCGGGCAGGCCGCCGACCTGCGCGGCGCGCAGCAGCTGGCGCGCCTCGATCGCGCGGATGCGGCCCGAGGTGCCGAACCCGGAGACGTCCTCGGAAGGCGCGTTCACGAACGAGGGCTCGACCTCCACGAGCATCGAGCGCACCTCTTCGAGGATGCCGCCGGGCGACGGGTAGTACGTCGTCCCCGGGATCATCCGCTGGATCGCCTCCGCCCGCACGCCGGCCGCGCGCCCGAGCGCCCGCTCGACCGTGTGGCCGACCGGGAGCTCGGTCTGCACGACCGCGATCGGCTCGGCCAGGTAGTCGGCCGGGCCGCTGCCGTCGAGGGGGGGCGTCTCCTCGCGGCAGGCGCGCGCGATCGGACGCGGGTAGCTCGTCCTCGCCAGCACGTACGCCGTCTCGCCGGCGAAGAAGAACGGCACGATGTCCAGCGTGGGGTGGGGCCGCGCCGCCAGGTCGAACACCCGGCCGGTGGCGCGATCCTGGTGGTGCTCGATCCGCAGGAACCGTGGAGGGCCCTCCGCCGGACAGAGCCGGAACGCGACCCCCTGACCGGCCTTCACCTTCTCGCCGACGATGAGGTAGTTCGTGGGCGGATACGGCAGCCGCGCGCCCGCGGCGTCCCGCAGCTCGAAGCGGCCGGCGAACCGGTTGCGCACGATCCACGGGTTGCGCAGCGGCGTGGACGACAGCACGCGCAGGCCGAGCCGGGCGAAGAGGGCCTCGAACTGCGCTTGCGAGAAATAGGTGTACTCCTCCTTGACCTCGGCTTCCCAGTCGACGCGGTAATCCTTCCGCAACACGAACTCGACCGCGTGCTTGTGGGCGAGCCGATACCGCCGCCACCCGGGGCGCGGCGCGGGAAGCGCGCCGGACGGCCCGGGGGAGAGCCGCTCCAGCGGGAACCCGGGCTCGGGCGACAGCGCGCGAAACTCGCCGGCGAACCGCTCGAGCAGCGCCGCGGTCGAGGCGCTGCGGGGGTCGGGGCCGCCGTCGCCGTCGTCGGCGGGCACGTCGAGCAGCACCGGCTGCGGCCCCGGGTCGACGAAGTCCCGCACCACCAGCACGCCGCCCGGCGCGAGCTGCTCCACCTGCGCCGAGAGCGCGTCCGCGGCGTTCGCGTGGCGATAGCCGCCGTACGAGGTCACGTGGTGCAGCACCGACGAGTCGAAGATCCCGTCGAGGCTCTCGGGCGGGAAGACCGCCGTGGCGATGTCGCCCAGCTGGAAGCTGAGGTTCGGGCGCCGGTGAGCGCGGCGCGCGAGCTCGATGACCGTGGGATCGATGTCGACGCCGATCACCTCGAGGCGCGGGTAGAGCAGCGCCAGCGCGGCGCTGCCCTGCCCCGAGCCCATGCCCATGTCGGCGACGCGGCCCTCGCACAGGAGGTGCGCGGCCGTGAGCGCGACCTTCTGGCGCATCGACGCGTCCATCGCCGACAGGTACCGCGCGTACGCGGACAGGTCGTCTCGCCGTTGATCCGCCTCGTACCCCGCCGCCGCGCTCGTCGTCATGGCCACGAGTGTACGCCGGGCGCGGGGCGCGGAAAGACCGCACCGCCGGCGCGGTCACCGCCGGCGCGGTCACCGCCGGCGCGGTCACCGCCGGCGCGGTCACCGCCGGCGCGGTCGCGTGATGGCGGCGGCGCCCGCGCCGGGGCGCCGCGCGCCGGCCGCCTCAGGTGGCCGCGAGGCCCGGGAGCGGCGACTTGGCCGGCAGGTTCGGATCGCCGAAGCCGCTGAAGTCCGTGACGCCCATCGCGTCGCAGAGGCTGAGCAGCACGCGCTCGTGCCGCTCGGAGCTGCGCACGTAGCGCCCGCCGGGGCTCGTCTTCAGATAACCGCCCTCGCCGCTCGCCAGGACGAACTTCATCTCGTTCTGGTTGTGGTTCGGCGAGTCGCCCATGTCGCGGCACCAGGCGATCAGCGTGTTGTCGAGGAGCGTCCCGGAGCCGTCGGCCTCGGGGATCGCCTTCAGCTTGTTGATGAGATCGACGAACCGCTGCGCCAGCCACTTCTCCAGCTTGATCAGGTCGAGGTGCGCCGGAGCGCCGGTGTGGATCATCGAGCCGTGCTCCTCGCCCCGCAGCCCGATGTCCGCCAGCTCGACGTTCATGGCCTGATCCGAGCCCCACTGGATCGCGGCGACCCGCGTGATGTCGCACGCGAACGCGCCGACGATGAGATCCATGTGCAGGAGGTTGGCCTCCAGCGGGTTGCTCGGATCGCCGCTCGGCGCCGTCGGCGCGGTGCAGGCGCCGCCTCCGCCGGACGACGCGTTCGACAGCCGCTCCTCGATCTGCCGGATCGAATCGAGGTGCAGCCCGAGCTTGTACTTCTGCTCGGCGCCGAGGTTCCCCTCGAGCGCCTTGATCTCGTTCTTCAGGTTGTCGAGCACGCTCCTGCGGCGGCGCAGCACCTCGTCCGAGGTGGTGTTCGCCGGGATCGCCGAGCCGAACAGGGTGGAGTAGGCGGACTTCGGGGACGCGATCGTCGGCAGGTTGTCCTTGCGGTAGTACGGCGACTTGCCGCCGCTCACCGTGCTCTCGGCCCCGAGCAGGAGCGAGGGGATGGTCGTCTTCGTCCCGGCGGCGATCAGCTTGTCCGCGATGTACTGATCGACGGAGATCAGCCTGGCGGGGTCGCTGAAGCCGAGCCCGGTGAGGCCGTCGGGGGCGCCGTGGTTGTTCCCGGGGTTGCCGCTGGGGAGGCCGTCCACGAGCACGACGTGCTGCTTCACGTCCGCGAGCGGCGACGTGGACTCGCTGAACGTCGGGGTCTCGCCGGAGACGCTCGTGGGCTTCCAGATCTGGGGCGCGGTCCCCATCGTGCAGAACAGGAGCAGCCGCTTCGGCTTCTTCCCGGGCGCCGCGTGGGCGATGGAGTCGAGGAACGGCGTGAACAGGAAGCTGGCCCCGACGCTGGCGCCCAGGCCTTGAAGAAAAGCTCGACGATGAAGGCTGCGCATGAACGACCTTTCGCTCGCTACCGATTTCCTTGCAGCTTGCAGCCGTGCCGCGTGAAGCGCGCGGTCCGGAGACCGCCGCGACAGGCGCGTGGGGGCGCGCCTGTCGCGGCGGGGGGGCTCGCGCCCCGTGCTCTCAGGTAGCCGCCAGGCCCGGGAGCGGCGACTTCGCCCCCAGGGCCGGATCGCCGAAGCCGGAGTAGTCCGTGACGCCCATCGCGTCGCACAGGCTGAGCAGCACGCGCTCGTGCCGCTCCTGGCTCTTGATGAAGCGGCCGCCAGGCGCGGTCTTCAGGTAGCCGCCGGTGCCGCTCGCCAGGACGAACTTCATCTCGTTCTGGGTGTGCGCCGGCGCGTCGCCCATGTCGCGGCACCAGGCGATCAGCGTGTTGTCGAGGAGCGAGCCGGAGCCGTCGGCCTCGGGCAGCTCCTTCAGCTTCTTGATGACGCCGACGAACTGCTCGTGCAGCCACTTCTCGAGCTTGATCAGCTTCACGTGGCCGGGGTCGTTGCCGTGGATCAGGCCGTTGTGCTCCTCGTCCGCCAGGCCGATCTCCGGCAGGTTGACGTTCATCATCTGATCCGAGCCCCACTGGATCGCCGCGACGCGCGTGATGTCGCACGCGAAGGCGCCCACGATGATGTCGAGGTGAAGCTGGTTGGCCTTCATCGGGTTCGACATGTCGCCCGAGGGGCTCGTCGGGACGGAGCAGCCGCCGCCGGTGGGCCCGCCGGGCCCGCCGGTCATCGAGCCCGAGAGCCGGTTCTCGATCTGGCGGAGCGACTCGAGGTGCAGATCCAGCTTGTACTTCTGCTCCTGGCCCAGGTTCCCCTTGAGCGCCGTGATCTCGCCCTTGAGGTTGTCGAGGATGCTCATGCGCCGGCGCAGCCGAGCCTCGGCGGCGGGGTCGGGTTGGTTCGGGTTCGTCGGGTTCGACGGGGTCACCCCCGAGAACACGGTCGAGTAGGCGGACATCGGCGAGCCGATCGGCACCAGGTTGGTGTTCTTGTAGAACCCCGTCTTGCCGCCGCTCGTGTCGGCGCCGAGCAGGAGCGAGGGGATGGGGGTCGCGAGCCCGGCGCCCTTCAGCTTCTCGACGATGTACTGGTCGACCGAGATGAGCCCGTAGGGGCCGTTGCTGAAGTAGCCCATCCCGGTGAGGCCGTCGGCGGACCCGTGGTTGTTGCCGGGGCTCGCGCTGGGGAGGCCGTCCAGCATCACGATGTGCTCCTTCACCTCCTCCAGCGGCGAGGTGGCCTCGCTGAACGTGGGGGTCTCCCCCGAGACGCTCTTCGGCTTCCAGACCTCGGGGGCCGTCCCCATGGTGAAGAAGATCAGGAGCCGCTTCGGCTTCTTCCCGGGAGCCGCGTTGGCGATGGAGTCATAGAAGGGCGAGAACAGCAGGCTAGCCCCGAGGCTGGCCCCAACACCCTTAAGGAAGTTCCTACGACTGTGGCTGCGCATGACCGATCCTTTCACTTGCTACCGATCTCTTCTTTGTTTGCAGCCGTGGGGTCACGGACCTTGAACTCTGCGGGTGAAGTGCGGCGTGCGCGTCAGCGCGAGCCACACGCTCTTCAGGCGGTACTCGTCGGCCGACGCCTCCTGCTGGACCTTCTCGTACGTGCAGCCGTCCTGCTCCCAGGTGTCGCCGAACGCGTAGTACGACCAGTAACGGACCATGCACGCCTTGACGTCGTCGCTCGCCGCGAGGTAGTCGGTCAGCTCGGTCACGCCGTTGAAATTGAAGTCTTCCCCGGAAGGCGGCTCGACGATCATCCCGGTCACGTCGACGGGGATCCCGTTCTCGTCGTTCCGCCACCGGCCGAGCGTGTCGTAGTGCTCGAAGCCGACGCCGATCGGGTCCGTGAGCTTGTGGCAGGAGCTGCAGACCTCAATGCTGGTGTGCTGCTCGACCATCTGGCGCGTGGTCGCCGGCGTCCCCAGGGGCTTGATGTTCGGATCGACGCCGGGCGGCGGGGGCGCGAGCGGCTGGCAGAGCAGGCGCGTGCGGACCATCTTGCCGCGCTGGGTCGGCGAGGACAGCTTCGCGCCGCCGTGCCCGGTCAGGAAGCTGCCGTGGGCCAGGATGCCGCGATCGCGCTGCCCAGGGGCGAGCGTCACCCGGGTGAGCTCGGTGCCGCCGGCGCCGCCGAGGCCGTAGTGCGTGGCCAGGCTGCTGTTGATGAACGTGTAGTCCGCCTGCAAGAGGTTGGCGAAGGTGCCGTTCAGGTTGAACGCGGTGTCCACGATGAGCGCCTGCGTCTCGGACATCATGTCCCTGCGCAGATCGTCGCTGAGGCTGAAGGCCGTGTTGTCCTTCACCGCGGTGACCAGGCGGTTCAGCTGGAGCCAGCCGCGCATGAACCGCATCATCTCCGCCTCGGCGAGCGGCCGGGTCGCCGGGTCTTCCAGGATACGCTGCGCGTGCTGGGCGATCAGCTCGCTGCTCAGCGTGGTGCCCGCGGCGGCGGCCTCGTCGGCGGCCTGCAGCAGCGCCGCGTCCGGCATGGTCCCGGTCAAGAGGTACGAGAGGTTGCTCGCGATCTCGTGCGGGGTGAGCTCGTAGACGCCGCCGCCGGCCTCCCTGCCGATCTCGTGGCGGTACAGGAAGTACGGCGACTGCAGCATGGCGCTCACGACCACCTTGGCGCCGTCCTCGAACGTCGTCTCCGCCGCGAACAGGCCGTCGTAGGACGGGAAGCGGTCCTCCGGGAGCGGCTCGCGGAACGCGCGGCGGGCGAAGTCGCGGATGAACTGGCCGCGGCAGGCCGCGTCGGTCGTCCGGCAGGTGGCCGAGGTGAGGGTGTCGAGCTTGTTCGTCACCGCCCAGTCCGCGGTCGCCTCGGCCCAGTCCATGATCTGCTGGGCGGTCAGGTCGCGGATCACGAGCGCGTTCGCGTCGGCCGTGAACCCGAGCACCTGCGGATCGTTGAAGATGCTCGGCAGGGTGACGCTCGGATCCCGGAAGAGATCGCGCACGGTGGCCTCGAACTGGTCCACCGTCAGGCGCCGCACCGTGCGCGGGCCGGGGGTGCTCAGGTCCGCGACCTCGCACTCCGACACCTTGGGGATGTCGTGGGGCTGCGGCGGCGGCTCGTCGATCGGCGGCTGATCGCCCGGAGTATCGCTCGGATCGTCCTCGGAGGGCGTGCCGTCGACATTGCCCAGATTGCCCAAGCAACCGAGCGGGCCGGCGAGGAGCAGTGCCACTGCGGAATAGCGGCGACACGCCTTCGCCGAAACCAAGCTCTTAAGCGTGCTCATCATTGCTTGAGAAAAGCTGATGTCTCTCATGTTGTCAAGCCCCGATCAAGCGGTGTCGCCTTGATAACTCACGAGCTCACGTGCTTTCCACGTGCCCTGACTCGATTCGTCGGTTGGTTGATTCAGCGCTTCTACCTGTCTCCGCAGGCCTCATCGTTCACAGGATCGTCACAGGACCGAGTTCGCTCTCCAGAGAGGGAGTCTCGCTCGACGCAGAGCGTCGAGCCGATTCACGCTGTCGTGCGCCATGCGGGCGAGCTCGGCCGGCTCGCCAACCCAGAGCCGACCCGGAGCCGCTGGATCGCCAGGCGCGCCTCGACCTCGGGTCCCGCGGCCAGCCGCAGGGCGAGCTGGCCATTTCCCGTGAGTGTCGAAAAGCGATCCACGGCGAGATGAACTGCAACCCCTGTGCCGCGTCGTCCCTCGATGCCAACCCGGGGTCCTGGGCCAATTTCTGGATTTTTTCGGAGGTTTCGCTGGGGTGGACGCGGGAAAGTCCAGGAAGCGTGATCCACCCCGGTCGCGATCCATCCATGCTCATCGGTGGCCGGGCCCCCACCCCGGCCGCGTCAGCCCTTGGACCAGGCGCTGATCGAGCGATAGCTGGCGACGGACTCCTCGATGACCTCCAGGGCGCGGTTCCTGTCGTACATCGTCTCGACCTCGGCGAGCTTGTTCTCGAGCGTCTTGTAGTCGATGAAGAACCGCATGAGCTCCTTGGTCACATGCGGGGGCAGCTCCTCGTGGGTCAGGTAATGGGCCACGGAGGGGTCGTCGACGGCGACGGCGATGATCTTGTCGTCGACGCCCTTGTCGTCGCGCATGAAGAAGCCGCCGATGGCGCGCGCCCTCACGATCGTGAGCGGCACGACCGGCTCCTGCATGAGGACGAGGACGTCGAGCGGGTCGCCGTCGCCCGCGTGCGTCTGGGGGATGAAGCCGTAATTGGCCGGATAATGAACGGACGAGTAGAGCACGCGATCGAGCATCAAGAGCCCGGTCTTCTTGTCGAGCTCGTACTTGCACTTCGACCCCTTGGGGATCTCGATCACCACGGGAAAGAAGTCGTGCCGGCTGTCGGGGAGCAGGATGTCGTGAAGCGGATGGGTCATTGAGGCGTCCTGGGCTTTCGCCCCGCCCTGGGTGTGGACGAGGGGCGCGCAGGATAGCAGAATTCCAGGCAAATTGGCGCGCGACGTGGCGCGCGCCACGCCGCGGCTCACTCCCGCCAGCAGAACCCGAAGCGCGCGGACGCCCCCGGCAGGAGCTCGGCGTTGTAGCTCATGCCGGAGAACTTCACGCCCGCGTTGCCCGCCTCGGCCACGGCGTTCCACACGTCGGTGGGCGTGCCGTCGGTCTGCAGGGTGATCACCCAGGTCGCCGGCGCGTCGCCCACGTTGGTGACGTCGACCGACTTGCAGCCGCCGCCGTCCCACACCGTGTCCACGGTCTCCTTGACGTCGAAGTCCGAGTTCACGGGCGGCGGATCGTTGTCGGTGCCCGACGGCTCCTCCTCGCCGCCGCCGGGATCCTCCGACGGATCCGGCTGCGTCGCCGCCTCGGCGAGGCGCCTCGTGAAGCGCGGCGACTGCGCGATCGCCTTGATGACGCCCGCGACCGTGAGGTCCTCGGGCCCGAGCTGGCCGGTGATCTGGTCCGCCATGCAGGAGAGCTCGGCCTGGTCCATGGCGCCGAAGCCGAAGCGGAGCCACTGGAGGGTGAAGCACGCCTGCGCGTCGGGGCTCTCCGCGAGCTTCTGGGCGAGCTCTCCGGTGCCGTCGAACGGGCCGCTCGTGCCCTCCGCCCCCACGATGTTGCCGCTCGCGTCGACCGGGTGCCCGTCGTCGGTGTCGCGGTAGCGGCCGACGCCGTCGAAGTGCTCGAAGCCGAAGCCGATCCCGTCGATGAGCGAGTGGCAGCTGCCGCACGCCTCGTTGTTCGAGTGCTCGAAGAACCGCTCGCGGGTCGACTTCGTGGGATCGGGCTGGGGCGGCTTGACGTCGAGCCCCGCGGGCGGCGGCGGCAGCGGCTGGCAGAGGAGCTGCTCGCGCACGAACTTGCCGCGGTGCACCGGAGACGACTCGCCGGCGTGCGCGTGGGTGCTGAGGACGCTGCCGAGCGTGAGGATGCCCATCCGGTTCGACCCGGTGAGGTCGACGCGCGTCGTGCCGTACTGATCCGCGGCCCCGCCCGGCGCCGGGAGCCCGTAGAACGACGCGAGCTCCGGGGTCACGTAGGAGTAGTTCGCGGTGTACATCTCGCCCAGCGAGCCGGAGCCATCCTGGAGGAGGTGGTGCACGAAGGCCGCCGTCTCCTTCTCGATCGCCTGCCGGATCTCCTCGGTGTACTCCGGGTACGCGGTCATGTCCTTCGACGGCTTGGCGCTGAGCTGGAGCCATGTCCTGAAGAACCTGAGGACGCCGGCGTCGGCCCGCGGATCCTGCATCATCCGCTCGACCTCGGCGGAGATGGCCGCCGGCGTCGCGAGCTCGCCCGACTCCGCCTTGCTGAGCAGCTCGTCGTCCGGCATCGAGCTCCAGATCATGTAGGAGAGCTGAGACGCGATCTCGTGCGGCAGGAGCTGGTAAGTGCCGTCCTGCGCGGCCACGCCGAGCTCCGGGCGATAGAGGAAGTACGGAGACTGGAGCACGGCGGCGATCATCGCCTGGACGCCCCCGGCGAAGCCCTCGTCGGCCTTCACGCCGCGGTAGAGCTCCATGTACCGGGACCGGTCCTCTTGCGTGAGCGGCCGGCGGAAGGCGCGGCGCCCGAAGCCCTCGAAGAACTCGGTCGCGCACGCGTCGTCTCCGGTCTCGATCGGACAGGGGACGAGCGACCCGGGCGCCGCGGCCACCTTGGCGGCGATGTCCTCGGCGGCGTTCCGCATGAGCTGGACGTCGGCCCCGGCGTAGAGGAGCGCGTCGGCGTTGTTGTCGAACCCCTCGACGTTCGCGTCGGTCGGGAGGATGTAGCCGGTCGTGTCGACGCCGAGGAGGTCGGCCACGGTCCTGTCGAACTCGACGCGCGACAGCCGGCGCAGGACGCGCCGCCCGGACACCATGTTGGGCTCGCAGGCCGTCGGCTGGTCCTCGCACCCCTCGCCCAGGTTGACGCGGTTCACGAACTTCTCGAAGGACTGGTATTCCTCGCTCTGGAACGGGATGAGCGCGCCGCCGGCGTGGCCGTCGGGGTGCCGTCCGGAGGGGCGCAGGAGGAGCGTCGACTCGCCGTTCACCTCGAGCGCGGCCATGGCGCGCACCGCCTCGAAGTTGGCCTGCAGCGCCTCGTCGGTGCCCGAGGTGTCGAACACCATGCGGGTCCCCTTCGCGAGCCCGCTCGCGGTGTGGCAGACGGTGCACTTCGAGGACATGATCGGGTCCCAGAGGTTCGCCTTGAAGAACTCGATGTTGTCGGCGCACCCCGAGTCCAGCGAGCCCGTGTCGTCTCCGCCGTTCGTCTCGTCGCCGCCTCCGAACATGCCGTTGCAGCCGGCGCCCGCGGCGCCCAGCGCGGCGCACGAGAGCAGGAGCGCGTAGCCGAGGCGCGGAGTCCGCCGGCGCCGCGGGGGGTCGCTCGCCGGCGGGGGCCGGGAGACGGGCGCGTCCGCCGTGTCGAAGGGTCCCTTCGCGTGTGTGTTCATAAGCTTGTTCCTCGTAATCCCAAGTGCTTTGAGTGGACGGACGTGCGGACGACCGCGCGTCACGCGAGCCCGTCCAGCGGGCCGGTGCCCTTCGAGGCGTCGCCGAAGGTGCTGTTGCTGAGGCCCATGGCCTGGCAGATGGAGACCAGGAGCTGCTGGTGGGGAGCGCCGCCGAACTTGATGTAGCGGCCGGGCGTGAAGGCTCCCCCGCCGGCGAGGACGAACGGGACCGACTCGCACCGGTGCAGCGGCGCGTCGCCGAGCTCCTTGGCCCACACGACCAGCGTCTCGTCGAGCAGGGTGCCGCCGCCGGAGCCGGCGGTCGACTTCAGCTTCTTGAGGAGATAAGCGAACTGCTCGGCGAACCACCGCTCCGCGATGCGGAACCTGTCGACGTCCTCCCCCGAGCTCGCGTGCGAGAGCGAGTGATGATCCTGGCTGGAGAGGCCGAGCCACCGGAGGTGCAGCGGCGAGACCGTGTGAGAGAACTGGACGGTCGCGACGCGGGTCCGGCCGCAGGCGAGCGCCGCGGCGACGAGGTCCATCTGCGCGACGGCGATGTCGGGCACGGCGTCCTCGTCGGTCGGGTTGAACGAGGGCGGCGGCGGGGGCGCCGTGCCGCAGCTCGCCGCGACGGGGCCGGCGCCGGTGCTCGCGCCGGGCGCGATCTGCTTGAGGCCGTCGATGTGCGCGTCGAGCTTCGCCTGCTCGCGCGCGGGCACGCCGGCGCGCAGCGCCTCCATCTCGCCGTTCGTGACGCGCAGGATGCTCTGCCGGCGCTTCATCTTCGGATCGATCTCGCCACCTCCGGTTCCGGTCGAGCCGCCGTTGCCGGTGAAGCCGTCGAAGATCTGGTTGTAGGCGGTCCGCGGCTCGTCGATCACGGGCGCGAACTGCCCCGCCGCGCTGTAGGACATGCGGGTCTGGGCGCCGGTCCCCCACGGGCTCGTGTAGATGCCGAGGTTGACCGGCCGGACGCCGAGCTCCTGGGCGACGTACCAATCGACGCTCTGGCCGCGGCTCGCGCTGCCGGCGTTCCCGCCGCCCGTGAGCATGTTGATCATGCCGGGCTCATGGTTGTCGACGCCCTTGAAGTCGATGCCGTCGCAGATGATGAGATCGGACTTGTGCGCAGCGAGCGGCTCGAGGATCGAGCCCGCAGGGAAAGAGAAGCTCGATCCGGAGCCCGTCGGACGCCAGAGGTGATGATGAGTCCCGTTGGGGGAGAAAAAGATGACGAGGTTGCGCGCAGTACCACCGTCGGCGCGAAGCTGGCTGATCCTCCCGAGGAACGGAGCGGCGAGGAGACCAGCGCCCAGGCCGGCGGCGAAGCGACGTCGGGATATGCGGTTCATGCGAGCGTGCTTTGCAGAGGCCGTGCCCGCGAGGCGATCGGCGCCTGAGCACTCGAATTCATCGCGCTCGCGAGGGTGCCACATGTCGCCTGAACCCGGAGCGGTTCTGGGCGCGAGATCCAGTCGATTTGGAGGATGATCCTGAACCGGAACGAGTTCGGCGCACATTCAGCACAATGCGTGAGCCTCTGCGGCACAGCACGGGCTCATCCGCGAAACGCGCGACGCAGGCCCTCATTCAGCGGCGGATATTCAAGGCACGTGCCGCGGGCGTCCGGAAATGCCTTAAGGGGTCTCAGCGCCGCTGGTGATGCCTGGCACATTCACGCTGCATCAGGAGGACGCCAGGAACGCGAGGAGAAGCCACAATTTTATCCTCCTGGCATCCTTTGTACCTCGGCCGCTCGACATCTCCTCGCCTGGAGAATACGACGATGCAGCGATGTTCGTGCGTGTCCGATCCAGTCACACAGAGCGAAGACCGCCAGGACGCCAAGAGCAGTCGAGACCGTGCCCCGCGCACGCCCCACCCGGGCGACGGGAGCGCGCGCCCTCGCCGCGCCGGCCGCGGCGCAAGGCGGCCTGCGCGCTCGCGCTGCTCGCGCTGGCCGCCGCCCTCGGCGGCCCCCCCGCCGCGGCGGCGCGCGCGCCGGACGCGGCGCCGGCCGGTCCGCCGCCGCCCGCCCCGGGCGCGCAGCCCGGCGCGCCCGCCGATGAGGCCGCCGAGCCGCCGGCCGAGGGCCGCCCCGTGGTCTCGCCGGTCCAGCGCCCCGACGAGCGCGATGCCCCGCAGCGCGCCTGCTCCTTCGCGCTGCCCGTCTGCGCGCACGCGCCCGCGGGCGTCCCCGGCAGCGCCCTCCTGGAGAGCATCGCCGACCTCGAGGCCGCGATGCGCGCCTACGACGCGCTCGGCCTGCCGCGGCCGCTCCCCGACGGGGCGCGCGGCGGCAGCCCGGCGTACGACCTCTACCTGGAGCGCGGCCCGCGCCGCCCGGCGCGCGTCGGGCACGACCTCAGGGCGATCGGCGAGCGGTTCGACGCCGCGAGCGCGTTCGCCATCATCGCGGCGCCGGGGCGGGGCGGGTGCTCGAGCGCGTCCGACGCGGCGTACGCGCTCGGCCACGCCGTCGCGACGCGCCTCGACGCCGGGGCCGAGGAGGGCGCGCTCGCCATGACGGCGAGCTACCTCGCGGCGATCGCGGCGCCCTGCCCGGCCGAGGAGCTCGCCGCGATCGACGCCTTCCAGCGCGCGCCCGAGCGGGCGCTCACGGGCGCGGCGCTCGGCGCCCTCGACGGCGCCCTGCTCTTCCCGTGGTACCTCGACGACGCCTACGGCACCGGGACGCCGGCGCAGGTCGCGATGTCGCTGCTCGCCATCGCGGCGCAGCCCACGCCCGGCGGCGCGGCGCGCTTCCGCGCCGAGCCCGACACGTTCGACGCGCTCCGGGCGTCGCTCCGGTCCCGCGGCAAGGACCTCGACGACCTGCTCCTCGAGTTCGCGATCGCGCGGGCGTTCGTGGGCAGCCGCAGCGACGGCGCCCACCTGTCCGACGTGGAGCGCTTCGGCGACTTCGGCCGGGTGCGCTTCGAGTGGTCGCTGCCCTACGCGACGCTCCCGCGGCGGGTCGCGCCCCTGCGCCCGATCGAGCCGACCGGCGCCACCTACCTCTGGCTCGATCTCGCCGCGGAGGGCGCGGCCGGCGGGCCGGACCTCGAGGCGGCCGAGATCACCCTCGTGGCCGACTGGGAGCTGCCCGCGCTGTTCCGCTGGGCGATCGTGAAGGTCGACCGGCAGGGCGCCGAGGCCGGCCGCGTCGAGGTGGCCGGCATCTTCGGCGAGAGCCGCGCGCAGCGCACCGTGGTCGGGCTCGACGGCCTCGCGGGGCTGCTCATCGTGGGCGTCAACGCGGGGAGCATGATCCGGAGCCGCCCGTTCGACCCCGACGACGCGCCGTTCATGCCGCACGCGTACACGGTCTGGCTCTCGAGGTGATCGCGGCGTATCACGCCCGCGCCTCGTCGCCCCTCGGGGACAGGTGCTGCGCGAACCACTCCCCCGCGAGCCGGGCGACCGCCGCGAGCGCGCCCGGCTCCTCGAACAGGTGCGTCGCGGAGGGCACCACGGCGAGGCGGCGCGGGCCGGCGAGGCGCTCGAGCGCGCCCTGGTTCAGCGCCAGCACCGTAGTGTCCGCGCTGCCGACGATGAGCAGCGTCGGCGCCCGCACCCGGGTCAGGGCCGCGCCCGCGAGATCCGGCCTGCCGCCGCGCGACACGACGGCGCCCACGACGCGAGGCCGCGCCGCCGCGGCGACGAGCGCGGCCGCCGCGCCGGTGCTGGCGCCGAAGTAGCCGACGCCGAGGTGACGGAGCTCGGGGCGCGCGAGCGCCCAGTCCGTCACCCCGAGCAGCCGCCGGGCGAGCAGGTCGATGTCGAAGCGGAGGCGAGCGCTCCGGCGATCTTCGGCGGCCTCCTCCTCGGTGAGCAGATCGAACAGCAGCGTGGCCAGCCCCCACCGCCAGAGCGCCTCCGCGACCGAGCGGTTGCGAGGGCTCCTGCGGCTGCTGCCGCTGCCGTGGGCGAAGAGCACGAGGCCGATCGCGCGCTCCGGGATCGCGAGATCCCCGGGCAGCGCCGCCGCGCCCGCCTGGACGAGGAGCGGCCGCTCCGCGCCCTCCGGCGGCGGCAGCTCGCGCCGCGCCTCGGCGAGGAGCCAGGCGACCAGGTCGTCGGAGGTCTGCGAGAAGTCCTCGTAGTAGGCGCCGATCGCCTGGAGGCCGGGGTCCTCCTCGATGCAGGCGATGGAGTCGACCTCGCGGGCGAGCGACGACAGGCTCGATGGCGCGGCGACCGGCGCCGCGAGCACGATCCGCCTCGGCGAGCGCCTGCGCAGGTCGCGCAGCGCGGCCCGCACCGTGCCGCCGGTCGCGATGCCGTCGTCCACGACGATGACCGTCCGCCCCTCGACGCGGGGCATCGGCCTGTCGCCCCGGAACCGCCGCACCCCGCGCTCCACCTCGGCGGCCTGCTGCTCCGCGATGTCGGCGAGCTCCGCGTCGGCGATGCCGAGCGCCGCGACGAGGCTCCGGTCGATGTACACCTCGCCCCCCTCGGAGATCGCGCCCACGCCGAGCTCCGGCTGCCCGGGCGCGCCGAGCTTGCGCACGATCCACACATCGAGCGGCGCGCCCAGGGCACGCGCCACCTCGTAGCCCACCTCGACGCCGCCGCGGGGCAGGGCGAGGACGAGCGGCGCCTCGCTCCTGTACCCCGAGAGCAGCTGCCCGAGCCTGCGCCCGGCGTCCCTGCGATCCTGGAACAGCTTCGCTCGACCCATCGCCGCCTCCCCTCACCACCGCTCCCTTTTGGATCGTGTCGATCTTTCAAGAGCGGTGCCGCGCGCGGCGCGCGGCGGGGGGCCGCGCCGGCGCGGGCTCAACCGCGCGGCGCGCCGCGGCGGACCGTCAGCCGAACAGGCTCCACTCGTCCTCGATGAGCGACAGCGCGTTGATCAGCTCGATCGCGAGCTCGCGATCGAGCCACTCGTCGACGCGCTGGCCGGCCGCGACCGCGCTGAAGCACGCGCGCGGGATGCGCTTGGCGAGGTGCATCAGGCACGAGCCGGTCCGATCGAGGCGCGCGACCCAGTCGGTGTCGCGGTAGGCGTACCTGGCCTGGTGGAACAGCGAGTCGCTGAGCGCGGAGATCCTGTCGCGGATGACGTCGGCGGGCTCGGCGCGCGACGCGATCGCCTCGCGGACCTCGCCGATGGCGCGCAGCACCAGGCCGACCGGCGCGCCGGGGTGGAACGAGGCGCGCTTCGGCGAGAACGTGAGATCGTCGAGCGCGACGAAGTACCAGGCCTGCGGCGAGGACACGCGGTAGAGGTACGCCGCGCCGCAGGCGTCGGCCGCCCTCATCGCGACCTGCCAGGCGCCCTCCTCGTCGACGCTGTCCTGCTCCGCGGGCATCCCGTCGATGCGCTCGACGCCCGCGCTGCTGACGAGCGGATCCGCCCACGCCATGACCACGACCGACGTGGTGCGCGACCAGCTGCACAGGAGGCGCGCCCTCGCCTCGGCGGAGACGCGGCCGCCCGGCGCGATCCAGACGAAGCGCCCGTCCTTGAGGTCGGCGCGGTGCTCGTGCTGCGAGGCGCCGTGCTCGGCGAGCTGCTGGAAGAGCGCCTCGCCCCGCGCCGCCCAGCGCTGGGCGAGCGCCTCCTCGGCGCTGTCGGACGGCGTGTCGTCCCAGTCGAGCTCCGGCGGCCGGGGCGGCGAGAGCTCCGTGTCGTCCGCCTCGCTCGCGGGCTTTTCGCTGCGAGGTCGCCGCTTCGGCGGCGTCGCCCGGGCGTGCTCGTCGGCGCGCGCCCTCGCGGGGCGGAGCCTCGGCGCCGCCGGCCGCTCCGTCGCGGCGCCCTTCCTCGCCGACGAGCGCTCCGTCGCGGCGCCCTTCCTCGCCGACGAGCGCTCCGTCGCGGCGCCTTTCCGCGCCGACGAGCGCTCCGTCGCGGCGCCCTTCCTCGCCGACGAGCGCTCCGTCGCGGCGCCCTTCCTCGCCGACGAGCGCTCCGTCGCGGCGCCCTTCCGCGCCGACGAGCGCTCCGTCGCGGCGCCCTTCCTCGGCGCCGCCGCGCGCTCCGTCGTGCCGACCTTCCGCGACGTGGCCGATCGCTTCGCCGGCGCGGCCGACCGCGCGGCGGCTGCCTTCGCCTTCCCGGGCGTCGCTCGCGCGCTGGCCGCCGGCCGCTCGTGCCTGTCGCGGAGCGCGGCCGGCGAGCCCGCCTCGGCGACGCCGCGCTGGCCCGCCTTGTCACGAGGCTGCGCGCGCGCGCGCCCGCTCGATGCCTTGACGGTGCGCCTGGGTTCGGCCGATGTCCTTCGACCGCGCGGTTTGGGCATTGGGACAGCGTATCACGAGCCCGGCGGGCGATACCGACAGACGCGCCCCGAGAAACGCGCATGTCGAACGGAAAGGCGGTCCACCGAGCGCCGCGCCCGGGAGCCCGCAATCGAGCGCTCCGTCGCGGCGCCCATCACCCGAGCTCGCACCTCCCCGGCCCCGCGCGCTCACGCCGCCTTCAGCGCAGGTGCGTTTGCGTTCAGGGCCCGTCTTGTTGCGTTTGTTGCGTTTGTTGCGCCCAGCTGCCTGTATTTGCGTCGCTCGCGTTCAGTTCGCCTCGCTGAGGGCCCGGCGCACGACCTTCTTGAATTTCCTGAGCGGTTGGGCTCCGCTGACCAGGTAACCGTTGATCACGAACCCCGGAGTCCCGGTGATGCCGGCGCTCCGCGCGGCCTCCGCGTCGGCCTCGACGGCGGCACGGTGGGTGCGCTCGTCGAGGGCTCGGGCGAAGCGCGCCGCGTTGAGCCCGATGCTCGCGGCGTGCTGCTCCAGGGCAGGGCGATCGAGGTTCGCGGCGTCATGGGCCTTGAAGAGCCGATCGTGCATCTTCCAGAAGCCGGCCTGCCCCTGCTGCGCGAGCGCCTCCATGGCCGCTTCGGCGGCCAGCTGCGCTTCGGGGTGGAAGGGGAGCGGCAGGTGGCGAAAGACCACGCGGACCTTGCCCGGGAACGCCTTGAGGAGCTCATCCATCGTGGCGGCGCTGCGCGCGCAGAAAGGACACTGGAAGTCGGAGAACATCTGGATGACCACCTTGCCGGCGGCCGCCCCCTTGGCGGGGTGACCCTTGGGCGGCGGCGGCACCGACACCTTCGGCGGGAGCGCCGGCGGGACAGCCTGCTTCTGGATGGCCTCGTAGACCTTCGCGCGCGGCGTCCCCGCCACGACCATGGCCTCCGCCTTGGCGAGCTCCTCGTCGATGAGCGCCTGGAACTCCTCGATCGGCTGCGCGCCGACCAGCCTGCGCCCGTTGATGAAGAAGTGCGGCGTCCCCGCGGCGCCGAGATCGTCGGCGAGCTCCATGTCGGCCTCGATCGCGGCCGCATGCTTGCGCGAGGCGACGGCGCGCTTCGCCGCCGCTACGTTCAGCTGGAGCTCGGCGGCGAGGGCCTCGAGCGCCGCGTCGTCGAGGCCGGCCTCGGGCGCGAGGAGGCGGTCGTTCGCCCGCCAGAAGGCGGCGTCCCCCTTCTGGGCCCGCGCCTCCCGCGCGAGCTCCGCCGCGGGCTCGGCGCGGGGGTGGAACGGGAGCGGGTTGTCCTTCCAGACGACGCGCAGCTTGTCGCCGTACTGCGCCGCGAGCTTCTCGACCGTCGGCGTCACCCGCCTGCAGAACGGGCACTGGTAGTCGCTGAACAGCACCATCGTGACGAGCGCCGTGTCCTTGCCGCGCACGGGCGAGTCGCCGACCGGCACGAGGTGCACCACCCGGCGCTCTTCCTCCTCCGCCGCCTCCTCGGGATCCGCGGCGGGCGCCGCGAAGTTCTTCGCCGCGAGCGCCGCGTAGATCTGCTCCGGCGGCGTCCCCGCGGCGCGGAGCGCGCGCGCCGCGGCGAGCTGCGCGTCGATGATCTCGGCGAACCGCTCCGCCGGCTGCGCGCCGACGAGCAGGACGCCGTTGATGAACGAAGCCGGCGTGCCGTCCACGCCGAGCCGCGCGGCGAGCGCCATGTCGGCGTCGACCTTGCGCGCCGCCCCGCTCCGCTCGACGAGCTGCTCGACCTGGCCCGGCGTCACCCCCGCGCGCCGGAGCGCCGTCGCTTCGAGCTCCGGCGAGAGCCGCTCGTCCGCCCCGAAGATGGCGTCGTGAAACGCCCAGAACGCGCTGGGGCCGGCGTGCGCGAACACCGCCATCGCCGCCTCGGCGCTCGGGCGGGCCTGCTTGTGGAAGGCGAGCGGGAAGTTCTTCCACACGATCCGCAGCTGCTCCGGGCCGTAGCTCCGCTCCAGCTGCCGCAGCGTGCCGCCCAGGTGCTTGCAGAAGGGGCACTCGAAATCGGAGAACACGACGATCGTCACGGGCGCGAGCCGGCTGCCGCGCGCCGGATCGGCGCGGGTCACCGGCACCGGACCTGGCTCGCCCTCCGCGACCATGAGCTCATCGAGCGTCGGGCGCGTCGCAGACCGCGCGGCCGCGCCCGGCGGCTGCGCGGCCTTCGCCGGCTGCGACGCGCCCGGGGCGGACGGCGGGAGCGCGGAGCTGCAGGCCAGGGCGAAGATCAGCGAGAGCCAGGCGACGGCGGCGAGGGCGCGGCGGAGCATCGCGCGAGTGTACTCGCGTTCCGCGATGACGCCGGCCGTCGCCGCGCGGCCTCGCTGCGCCCGGCGCGGAATGCGTCCGCGCGTCGCCCCGGGAGCGGCGAAGCGCGCGGATGCGGCCGGGCCAGGCACGATTGACGCCCTCGCGGCCTTCGGCCATGACGGGCCCGGCGCGCCGCTCTGCCGCGCCAGGAGAGCGCACCGGAAGCCATGGAGAAGGTCTACAGCGCCGCCCGCGTCCAGCCGGACGCGCACAGGGACGTCCTCGCGCAGCTCTGGAAAGAGAACCTCGCCCACGGCGAGGTCTCGCAGGATTTCGTGGAGCGGCGGATGCGCTGGTTCCAGGAGCAGAACCCGGCCGGCCCCCCGCGGACCTGGATGGGCTTTCACGGCCCGGCGCGGGAGATCATCGGCAGCGGCTCGTTTTACCCGCGCGACGTCTACGTCAGCGGGCGGAAGCTCAAGGCCGGCGTCCTCGGCGATTTCGGCGTGACCAAGGCGCACCGCATCGCCGGGGCCGCCATGAGCATCCAGCGCGAGCTCGCGAAGGGCTGCCGCGACGCCGGGGTCGACTTCCTGTTCGGCTTCCCCAACAAGGCCTCGTTCCCGATCTTCCAGCGCGCCGGCTACAAGAAGATCGCGGACTCCACCATCTGGGTGCGGCCCCTCATGGCCGCGTACAAGCTGAACGAGCTCGCGGCCTCGTCGGCCGGCGATCAGCAGAGCATCGTCACCGCGGTGGTGCAGCGGGTCGCCGAGCGGGCCGCGTCGGCGGTCCCCCACCCCCGCTGGCGCGCGCTCTGGGAGCCGGCGGCGCCGGGCGCCCCGCCCGCCCCCCTGACGCGGGCGCTGTCGACGGCCGCCGAGCGCGCCGTGCAGCGGGCGACGGTGAAGCCGGACAACGCCCTGGTGCGCGCCGCCGGGCGCGCCGTCGACACCTCGATGGCGCTCCGGGACGCCGCGGCGCTGCTCGCGCGGGGGAGCCGCGTGCGCACCGAGCTCGTGGACGCCGCCGACCACCGCTTCGACGACCTGTGGTCGCGGGCGAAGCCGTCGCCGATCGCCGGCGAGCGGAGCGCCCAGTTCCTGAACTGGCGCTACGCGCAGCTCGGCAACGTCCGGTACCGCTTCTTCTGCATGCTCGACAGGCACGACGGGCGGCTGCTCGGCTACGCCGTCTACTCGGTGCGGAACAACAAGGTCGAGATGACCGACGTGTTCTGCGAGGACAGCGGCCCCCTGCTCGACGCACTGCTCCTCGAGTTCTGCCGGGCGATGCGGCGCGAGGGGCACGTCTCCGTGGGGATGCTCCTCGTGACGCCGCCCGCGTTCAGCGCGCGCCTGCGGGCGCTCGGCTTCTTCTCGCGCCCCCACCCCCCGAACGTGGGCTCGCGGTGGCTCATCGTACACCTCGACCCGAGCTTCCCGGACGAGCTGCGGCGCGTGCTCCTCGACCCGGACAGCTGGTTCATGACCGACGGCGAGCTCGACGTCTGACCGCCCGGGCGCCCGCCCCCCGGAGGATCCCACCGATCCGCTGGACCACCTGCTGCCGCCGGTTACCCTTGCCTCTCCATGGATAACGAGGCGCCGGCCCTGTCCATCGCGCGGCTGCGCTCCATCTGGGACGCGGAGGTGGATCCCTCCGCGCGGCGCGCGCTCACCGCCGCGGCCTTCGCGGGGCTGTTCGGCGCGGCGCACGTGGCGCGCGTGGGCTCCCCGCTCGCCCGCGGGCTCGCCGGCGCCGGCCTCGCGCTGCTGCTCGCGGCGATCGTCGCGCGGGTCGTCGTCGCGCGGCGGCGGCGCGGCGACGCCCGGCGCACCGTGCGCGAGATCGTCGGTCGCACGGACGAGGCGCTCGGCGCGGCCACCCTGCGGGCGCTCTCGCTCGTGGATCGCGCCTCGGCCGACGATCGGGTCGGGTCGCCGGAGCTCGCCGGCCTGCACCTCCGGCGGCTGCTCGGCCGCGCCTCGCGGGCGCGCATCCTCGCGCGCGCGCAGCGGTCGGCCGCGCGGTGGGCGAGCGCGGGCCTCGGCCTCGGCCTGGCGGCGCTCGCGGCCGCCGCGATCGATCCGCCGCGCGTCGTCGAGGGGCTCGACGTCCTCGCCGCCCGCGGCGGCGAGGCGCCGCTCGCTCTGCTGTGGCTCGAGGAGGTCGAGATGACGGCCACGCCGCCCGAGTACCTGCACGAGGGCGCCGAGGTGCTCCTGCCGTTCGCGACGACGATGCAGCCGCGGGGGACCGTGATCACGGTGCGCGGCCGCCCGGTCCGGGCGGGGCGCGCGCTCGTGCTGACCGACGGCGGCGCCGAGGTCCCGTTCGTCGACGACGGCAAGGGCGGCGTGATCGCCCACTGGACCCTCGGCGACTCGACGACGCTCCAGGCGGCCGCGCGCTTCGGGCAGGTCCGCGTCCGGCAGGCCGACGCGCAGCGCGTCGTGTCGATCCCGGACGACGCGCCGCGCGTCACGCTCGAGGGCGCGCCGCGCACGGTCAGGCTCCTCGACGAGCCCAGCATCCCGCTCCGCTACGAGATCACCGACGATCACGGCCTGCGCGAGGTCGACCTCGTCCTGCGCGCCGGCGCGAAGGAGGAGCGGCGGGTGCTCTCGCGGCCGGCGGGGGACGCGAAGATCGACCGCGGCGGCTACGAGCTCAAGGCGCGCGACCCGTTCTTCCGCAGGACGTACGTGCCCGTCGAGGTGCGGATCGAGGCGCGCGACAACGATCCGATCGAGGGCCCGAAGTGGGGCAGGAGCGAGGCGATCGTGGTCATCCCGCCGCAGGTGGGCGAGCCCGAGGCGCGGCGCTACGCCGCGCTCGCGAAGGCGCGCGACGCCCTCACCGACCTGCTCGCGGACCGCATCGGCCAGAAGACGCCGGAGGCGGGCGGCGCCGCGGCGCACGCCGCGCACGAGGCCGAGGCGCAGGCGACCGCGAAGGCGGAGGTCGAGCGCGCGCTCTCCGCCGACTACGGCGGGCTCCGGGTGCGGGGGCGCGTCGCGTCGCTCGCGCGCGGCCAGCTCGCCCGGCTCGACGCGGCGCTCGGCGCCGAGCGCAAAACGACCACCCGCGCGGCGCACCAGAAGCTGCTCGACGAGACCGAGGGCGTGCTGCTCGCCTTCGACGCCGGCCTGCGGGGCCTCGGCGTCCGGGACGCCCGGGCCGTCGCGCAGCGGCTCGCCGACGTCGCGGACGAGGCCGCGGCCGCGGCCGAGCTCCTTCGAGGCGGCGGCGATCGCGAGGGCGGCGAGGTCCGCCTCGAGGCGGCCGTCACGGTGCTGGGCGGCGGGGGCGCCGAGCTGCGCAAGCTCGGCGAGCTCGGCCTCGATCTCGGCGAGATCGTCGCGAGCGACCTGCGCAGGGTCGCGCGCGCCCGCGGCGCCGGCGACTGGGCGCACGCCGAGCTCGCGGCGCGCGACCTCGCGGCGCGGCTCCGGCGGCCGGATCCCTCGTTCGGCGGCGGCGGCCGCGGCGGGGTGGAGTCCGGGGCGCCGCGCGGCGGGCCCGATCCCGGAGAGGCCTCGCGCGCCGACGAGAGCGTCGCGCAGAGCGAGCGGGAGCTCGAGGACCTCGCGCGCGATCACGCCGCCGAGACGAACGCGGTCGCCGAGGAGCTCATGCGCGCCTCGCGGCCCGAGGACGTCGCGGCGCTCCGCGAGGAGGCGAAGCGGCGCGCGGAGGCGATCCGCGAGGCGGTGCAGGAGCTGCCGCGGCCCGGCGGGGCGCCGGGCTCGGCCGAGTCCGCCGCGGCGGCCGGCAGGGAGCAGGCCGAGGCGATGGCCGGCGCGCTGGAGCAGGGCCGCCTCGAGGAGGCGGTCGAGAGCGGCCAGGGCGCGGCGCGCTCGCTGGGCGAGGCGAAGCGGCTCGGCGCGCAGGGCGGCGGCTTCTTCCCCGAGGAGCGGGCCGGCCGCGAGGCGGGCGAGGCGCAGCAGGCGCTCGCCCGGGAGCTCGCCTGGGCCGAGGAGGCGCTGCGCCAGCTGCGGCAGGCGGCGTCGGAGCGGGCGCGGGAGGGCCTCGCGCGCTCGAGCCAGCGCGAGGGCTCGCTCGCCGATCGCGCGCGCGAGCTGCGCAGGCGGGGCGAGCAGGGCGACGGCCGCATGCCGGAGGAGATGCTCGAGCGCCTCGAGGAGGCCGAGCAGGCGATGCGCGACGCCCAGCGCGCCCTCTCCGAGGGGGAAGGCGAGCAGGGCAACGAGCGCCAGCGCGACGCGCAGCGGCTGCTCGAGATGTCGCGCAGCGACGACCAGAGCCAGGACGGCGACGCCGAGTCGGAAGGGAACAGGGACATGGCGAGGAAGGCCGACATCCCGGACAAGGACAAGCACAAGGGCCCCGAGGAGTTCCGCCGGCGCGTCCTCGAGGGGCTCGGGAGCGCCTCGGAGCCGCGGCTGCGAGAGGCGGTCAAGCGCTACGCGGAGGGGCTCCTGAAATGACGCGCGCCGGCGCTACGGCGGCCCCGGCGAGGGCTCCGCGCGGGGCGACGGCCCTCGCGAGGCGCGGCCTGCGGGCGGTGGTCCTCGCCGCGCTCGCGACCGTGTCGGCGACCGCGTCCGGCCGCATCGCGGTCGGCGACCTCGATCGCGCGGCGCGGGCGCGGGCCGCGATCCTGGAGATCGACGCCCCGGCGGCGCGGGGCATCCTCGAGGGCGCGGATCCCGTCGATCTCGCGCTCGCGCTCGAGCGCGGCCGGCTCGCCATCTACGAGGGCGACTGCGACGCCGCCGCGGCGATCCTCGCGCGCCCCGATCTCGCGGCGACGGCGGAGGGCGCGGCGCTCGGCGACATCGCGCGCGGCTGCGCCCGCGCCACCGCCGCGACGGTCGTCGTGAACGACGAGGCGCGCGGCGTGTGGGTGCGGCTCCAGGACGACGACGATCGCGCGCTCGTGCCGCTGCTCGTCGAGGTGGCCGCGAAGACGCGCGACGTGCTCGCGAAGGACCTCGGGGTCGAGCTGCTCCGGCCGCTGCGGATCGATCTCGTCCGCGATCAGTTCACGCTCTCCGCGATGACCGGGCTGCCCGAGGACGCGGCGCGGACGACGGGCACCGTCGCCATCGCCAAGTGGGGGCGGGTGACGATGCTCTCGCCGCGCGCGACGCCGAACGGCTACCCCTGGCTGGACACGCTCGCGCACGAGATCACGCACCTCGCGCTCTCGCGCGGCACGCGGGACAACGCCCCGCTGTGGCTGCAGGAGGGCGTGGCCAAGCGCGAGGAGGTCCGCTGGCGCGAGCCCGACCCGCTGGACGACGTGCCGTCCGCGGACGCGGTCGCCTTCGTCGGCATCCAGAAGGGCCTCGGGCGCCCGCTCGACAAGATCGGCCCCTCGATCGCGATGCTCCCGAGCGCGGAGGAGGCGGCGATCGTGTTCGCCGAGGTCGCGAGCTTCATCCGGTACTGGACGAGGGAGGCGGGCGACACGGCGCTGCCCGAGCTCTTGCGCCGGCTCAAGGACGCGAGCAGCGACGCGGATCTGGAGCGGGCGATCGCCGACATCTCCGGCGCGGATCTCGCGGCCTGGGACCAGCGCTGGCGCGCCTACCTCGCCACGGTGCCGGCGAGCGTGCCGCCCGACCTCGCGCCGGGCGGGGACATGCCGCACCGGCAGGAGGTCGCCAAGCGGGTGCGGCTCGGGCAGCTGCTCCACGATCGCGGCCACCACGCCGCCGCCGCGGTCCAGCACGCCCGCGCGCAGGCGCTCGCGCCGCACGAGCCGGCGGTGCGCTGCTTCCTCGCCGCCGCCCTGCTGGCCTCCGGCGAGCGGGCGAGCGCCGCCCCGCTGGTCGAGCGGGTGGAGGACGTGAACAGCCGCCACGGCCGGTGGTGGTCGCTGCACGGCCTGCTCCACGGAGGCGCCGACGGAGGCAGCGCCTTCTCGGCGGGCGTCGCGCTCGACCCGCTGAGCCCCGAGGTGGCCTGCGAGGAGAAGCTGCCGCCGGAGCTCCCGAGCGACCCCACCCGGTCGGCCCTCTGCGAGGCCGCGCGCCGCAGGGCGCGCTGATCAAAAGACCGCGGAGGCGAGGAAAAGCCGCCGCTCGACGCAATGGCGCGCGCTCACCGGTTTCTGCGCGAGCGCGCGCGCTCCGGCTTCCGTCGCGCTGGAGCGCGCCCCTACGGTCGCACGCGTGCCGAACCTGGATCGCATCGCCCTCGTCGTCGCGCTGAGCCTCGCCTTGCCGGCTCGGTCGCGCGCCGACGACGCGCCGCCCTCCTCGGCGCCGCGCAGGGTCGGCGAGCTCGGCGCGTCGTCCGTGCTGGCGTTCGGCTTGCTGCCTGCGGCGAGCATCGGCCCCTCGGTGGAGGCCTCCCTCCGCTGGCTCGACGCGTCCCTGTCGGTCGAGGCGCGCGTGCTCCGGGCGCTGGGCCGCGGCCCGAGCGCCGCCTCGCTCGTGGGGCCGGAGAGCACCGCCGGCCTCGGGCTCATGTCGATCTGCAGGCACGAGGAGGCCGTCTTCGTGTGCACCTCCTTTCAGACCGGGGCCGTCGCCGCGGACGTCGACAGGAGCCTGAAGCCGACGTACGGCGGCGAGCTCTCCTGGATGATCACCTCCGGCCTGCGCGGGGGCGCCGCGTGGCGCCTCGCCCGCCACCTGGAGCTGCGCAGCTTCCTCGAGCTGCACGCCGTCCTGGAGCGCCCTCACGTGAGGGTCGACTCCATCGAGAGGTGGCGGGCGTCCTACGTCGCGGGGATCGTCGGCGTCGGCCTCTGGTTCCGCCTGAACCCGGAGTGACGCAGGCCTCCCGGCGCGCCGAGGCGCCCCGGCGCGGGCCCTCGCCCGGCGCAGGCGCCTCGCCGGCGGCGCCGGCGCGGCTGGCTCACCGACGGCGCCTGCGCGGCCGCCTCAGCTCTTCGTGCGGAGCGCGCGCGCCAGGGTGTTCCTGCCGACGCCGAGCCGCTTCGCCGCTTCCGTCTTGTTCCCCTCGCACGCGCGGACCATCGCCTCGACGTAGCGCCGCGTCACCTCGTCGAGGGTGAGGCCGAGCGGCAGCGCGACCTGATCGTCGCCCTCGGGCCCCGCGGCGGCCTGCGGCGGGGCGCCCCCGCGCCGGCGCGCCGGGAGGTGCCCGGCGGAGATGCGGCCGTCCGGCGCCAGGGCGATCGCGCTCTCCACCCAGTGCTCGAGCTCGCGCACGTTGCCCGGCCAGGTGTGGGCGCGGATGTGGCGGAGCGCGTCCAGATCGAAGCGCGGCGCGGGCCTGCCGTACCGCGTCGCGTAGACGTCCGCGAAGTGGCGGGCCAGCGTCTCGACGTCCTCGGGGCCGCGCTCGCGCAGGGCCGGCAGGTCGATCTCGACGACGCGCGCGCGGTAGTAGAGATCCTTGCGGAAGCGGCCCTCGGCGACCGCGCGCTCGAGGTCGCAGTGCGTGGCGCACACGACGCGCACGTCGGCGCGGAGCGTCTGCCGGCCGCCGACGCGCTCGAACGAGCGATCCTGCAGGAAGCGCAGGAGCTTGCCCTGGATGTCGAGCGGCAGATCCCCGAGCTCGTCCAGGAACAGCGTGCCGCCCTCCGCGAGCTCGACCTTGCCCGGCACGCGCCGGTCCGCGCCGGTGAACGCCCCGCGCTCGTGGCCGAAGAGCTCGCTCTCGACGAGCTGCGCCGGCAGCGTCGTGCAGTCGACCGTGACGAAGGGCCGCGTCTGGCGCCGCGAGTTGACGTGGATCGCCCGCGCGAACAGGCTCTTGCCGGTGCCGGTCTCCCCGCGGAGGAGCACGGTCGCGTCGGTCTGCGCCGCGAGCTGGACCTTCTCGTAGACGGCGGCCAGCCGCTCGCTGCGGCCCACGATCCGGTTGAACGGCCCCTGCAGCACGACCCCCGGCCCGCCGCCCTCGGCCGCGCGGAGCGTCGTCAAGAGCAGCGCGCGGGCGAGCTGCGTCGCGAGCGCGACGAGGTAGCGCTCGTCCTCCTCGTCGAAGGGCGCCCCCGCGCGGTTCAGCAGCTGCACGACGCCGCGGATCGGCGCGGCGGCGTCCTCGCGGATCGGCGCGACGAGCATCGAGCGCGTCGTGTAGCCCGTCGCCCGATCGGCCGACGGATCGAAGCGCGGATCGCGCGCCGCGTCGTCGACGCGCACGACCTCGCCGGTCCTGGCGACGTGCCCCGCGATGCCGCGCTCGAGCGGCTGCCTGAGCGCGGGGAGCTCGGGCAGGACGGCGACGCGCGTCACGAGATCGCCGCGCTCCGCGTCGACGAGCCAGATCGTGGCGCGGTCGGCGCGGAGCGCCTTCGCGAGCCGCTCGCACGCCGTGCCGAGGAGGGCGTCGAAGTCGACCTCCCGGGCGAGGAGGGAGGCGAGATCGACGAGCAGCGAGAGGCGCGACATGGATAGCGGAGCAGGATCCAGCATAGAGGTCGCCGCCCTTGTCGTCACCCGCGTCATCACGCGGCCCGCGCGACGGCCTCGACGTCGATGCAGAGCCCCTCGCGCGCGGCGACCGAGGCAGGGAAGAGCTCACGCGCGAGGCGCTCGATCTCGGCGACGCCAGCGTCCGTCCGCTGCGGGTCGTGGTGGAAGAGTACGAGCTGACGCGCGCCGCACGCCCGCGCGATCTCGGCGCCCGCGATGTACGTCGAGTGCCCCCATCCGACCCTCGATCGCCCGGCGTCGCCGCGGTACTCCTCCGGGGTGTACTGCGCGTCGTAGATGAGCACGTCGGCGCCGTCCGCGAGCGCGCGCAGCGCCGGATCGACGCAGGCGTAGTGCTCGGTGTCGGTCGCGTAGACGAGGCTCTTCCCCGCGTGCTCGAGGCGGTAGGCGAGCACGCCGCCCGGGTGGTTGAGCTTGGCGGTGCGCACGTGCACCTCGCCCACGTCGAACGCCTCGCCCGGCCGCGCCTCGCGCAGGGCGATCTGGGCGCCCAGCTCGTCCAGCCGGACCGGGAAGCTCGGCGCCGCCATCTGCGCCGAGAGCGCCTCGCGGAGGGTCCCGGCCCCGTGCGCGCTGCCCACGATCGACAGCTTCGAGCTCGGCAGGTACGCCGGCACGAAGAACGGCAGGCCCTGGATGTGGTCCCAGTGCAGGTGGGAGAGCAGCACCGTCGCCTCCACCGGCCCTTCCCGGAGCAGGGCATCTCCGAGCTTGCGAACGCCCGTCCCGGCGTCGAGGATGAGCCGCGTCGATCCGCAGCGGACCGCCACGCAGCTGGTGTTTCCGCCCACCGCCGCCGTCTCCGGCCCAGGCGAAGCGATGCTCCCGCGAACCCCCCAGAACCTGATCTCCATCGTCGTCGCGTGCCTCCTGGGCTCCCTTCAGCGAGCGGCGTGCCAGGGCGCAGGGACTTGAAATCGCTTCGCTTTTCTGCTGCCCCCGGCCGGGCCGATCGAAGTTGCAGCGCCGGGTCCGGATCGGCGCTTCAGAATGGAGCGCGCGGCCGGCGCGGTCTGTCGGCGCTCGCGCCGCCATTTGCGTGGGGCGGCGCTTCGCGGTTGACGCCCTCGCGGCGACGTGGAGAAACGTGGAGCGCGGGGGACGGGCCTTTCGTCGCGCCACGGATCGCGCTGAGCGTCGCGCGTCGCGTCAAGGCTGAGCTCCTTCGCTGGATGGGGGGACCGCGCCGGCGCGGAAAGGTTCGCCTGACCCGAGCGTTGACCGAGGTCCGTCCCGAGGCCTAGCATTCCTGCACCGCTCTCTTTCCCGCATTGTTACCGCCGCTCCGCACAATGACCGTTGCCACCTACGCCGCCGCACAGCTGTTGCGGGTGCTTCCGCGAGAGCGCATTACCCGGGCCGTTGGCCGCCTCTGCGACGCCAGAGCACCCGCCGCCGTCTTGAACGCGGTGGTCAAGCTCTACGCGCGCGCGTACCGCGTCGACATGGACGCCGCCGAGGTGCTGACGAGCCCTTACGAGAGCTTCGACGCGTTCTTCACGCGCAAGCTCCGCGAGGGGATGCGCCCTGTCTGCTCCGATCCCGGAGCCATCACCAGCCCCGCCGACGGCCGGATCGAGTCGCTCGGCCCCGTGACCGAGGGCGGGCGCCTGCTCATCAAGGGGCAGCCCTACCGCGTGGAGGACCTCGTGGGCGACCCCGCGGAGGCGTCGCGCTACGACGGCGGGCAGTTCGCGGTCGTCTATCTCTCCCCCCGCGACTACCACCGGGTCCATTCGCCCGTCGCCGGCCAGGTGAGCCTCATCCGCTCGATGCCGGGGGAGCTGTTCCCGGTGAACGCGATCGGCGAGCGCCACATCCCGGGCCTGTTCGCGCGCAACCGGCGCGTCGCGATCGTGATCGACACCGAGCGCCAGGGGCGCGTGACGGTCGTGATGGTGGGCGCGATGATCGTCGGACGGATCACGGTGAGCGCCGTCGACGCGCGCGACGTGCCGCTCGGCGTGCACCCGATCTCGCCGGCCCTCCCGGTCGCGTGCGGCGAGGAGATCGGCAAGTTCCACCTCGGCTCCACCGCGGTCCTGTTCGTCGAGCGCGGGGTGTCGCCCCCCTGGAGCAGGGCTCCGGGGCCGGTCCTCTACGGTGAGCCGATGGACGGAGGGGGCAGGCAATGACGAGCGAGCGGCCGCGCAACCCCCTGGCCCAGGCCGCCCAGGAAGGCGGCGCCTCCGGAGAGTCCGGCGCGCCCCCGCCGGGCGAGGCAGGGAACGCGGCCGCGCTCGCGCCGCAGGGAGAGGGCTCGCTCCCCGCGCGCTCGTCCGTCGCTCCGCGGCCCGAGCGCACGCCCAGCGTGCGCCCGCAGCTCGCGACCACCACGCCGCTGCCGCGCCTCGACGTCATCCCGGGCATGGCCGACGGGAGCTCCAGCCGGCCGCCCTCGGAGATCCCGGACCTCGATCTCGATCCGCGCATCGCCGGGCCGCCGACGGAGCGCTCGCGCCACGGCACCCCCCTGCCAGCCACGCCCACCTCGAGGCGGGCCTGGCAATCGCTGGCCGCAGAGGTGGAGCGGGCCACGGAGGCAGAGCGCGGCGACGGCGCGAAGATCGCGCGCCGCCGCTCGCGGCGGCTCGTGAACGTGCCCGGAGACGCGGCGCAGCAGGGCGACGATCCGGGCGCCGCGCTCGACTCGGGCGCCGCGCTCGACTCGGGCGTCGCGCAAGCGGACACGGCGACGCCGCGATCCCTGGGGCTCGATGAGGTGGAGGACGACGGATGGCTGAGCGCCGCCGCGAGGCCCCCCAGCGAGCCGGCGATCGAGGTGCCCAAGACCGCCAGCAAGCCGGCGCCGCCGCCGAACCTGGCGGAGCTGGTCGCGCCGCGGGCGGTCCCGCGGCCGTCGCCGAAGTCCTCGAGCGTGCCGCCGATGCCGACGCCGGGGCTGATCATCGACCCGGACTCGGTCGCGGTGATCCGGCCGCTCCAGATCCTCAGCATCGAGTCGAACCTGCCGCCGGTCACCTCGCAGGCCGAGCCGCAGCCCGAGCCCGCCAGGCCGCCGCTGCTGACCGACCCGACCGAGCACGAGTGGCCGCCGCTCCAGTTCCGGAGCGGGCCGGACTCGCGCCAGACCGTGCTGGGCCTCGACCCGTACCAGGAGGGCCCGGGGGAGGGCCCGCCGACGGCGCGCGACGCCGCCTTCGACGCCCTCCAGCCCGAGCCCCGGCGGCCCCAGCCGTCGGCGCCGGAGATCGAGGCGCGCCCGCTCGACTGGCGGCCCGGGTCGAGCCCGGAAGAGCTCACGGAGGTCGAGCCCGAGCTCGAGCTGGCCGACGAGGCCAGGGCCAACGCGACGAGCGCCCCGCCCGGGGCAGGCGGCGGCGAGCAGCAGCCGGCCGACCCGACGCGCATCACCTTGCCGCCGAAGAGCAGCGAGGTCGAGCTGGAGGAGGTCGAGCCCGAGCTGACCGACGAGGGCCGGGCCGCCCGCGCCGACGCCCAGGCGGCGCATCCCAAGAAGCCGCCGCCGCCGCCCCCGCCGCCGCCGCCGCCGCGGCGCCCGCGCGCGCAGGCGCTCGCCTCGCCGGATCTCGCGACGTTCACGTCCGTGCCGCCTCCGCCGGTGTCCGTGCCGCCGCCGCACGGCGATCCCTCGGCGCGCATCTCCGCTCCGCCCGCGCAGCCCGCGGCCAAGCCGCTCGATCTCGAGTCGAACTCCGGCCCGTCGACCGAGCCCGCCGCGCGCCGCAAGCGCCCGTGGTGGGAAGAGCTCTTCGGCGACGACTTCCTGCGCACGCTCGACAAGATCGACAGCAAGGTGGTTCGCCGCGAGGTCGACTTCATCGAGGAGCGGCTCGGCGTCGAGAAGGGCGCCGTGATCCTCGACCTCGCGTGCGGCGCGGGCGGCCACGCGATCGAGATCGCGAGCCGCGGCTACAGCGTGGTCGGCTTCGACCTGTCGCTCGCCATGCTGGCCCGCGCCGCCGACGACGCGCAGGACCGCGGCCAGAAGCTGAACTTCCTCCAGGGCGACATGCGCGAGATGACGTTCGAGGAGACCTTCGACGGCGTCTACTGCTGGTCGACGAGCTTCGGCTACTTCGACGACGAGAAGAACGCGGACGTGCTCGCCCGCATCCGCCGCGCCCTCCGCGCGGGCGGCATGCTCCTGCTCGACATCGTGAACCGCGACTACGTCGCGTCCCGCCAGCCGAGCCTCGTCTGGTTCGAGGGGGACGGCTGCGTCTGCATGGATGAGATGCAGGTCGATTTCTTCACGAGCCGGCTCAAGGTGAAGCGCACGGTCATGTTCGAGGACGGCCGCTCGCGCGAGATCGACTACTCGATCCGCCTCTACGGGCTGCACGAGCTCGGCAAGATGCTCCACGAAGCCGGCTTCAAGGTCACCGAGGTGACCGGCCACCCCGCGCACCCGGGCGTCTTCTTCGGCTCGGAGTCGCCGCGGCTCATCATCCTTGCCGAGCGCAGCTGACGCGCTAGGGGGCTCCTGACGCATGCGCTTCGAGGCCGCGATCTCGCGCGCGCTGCCGGGGATCCCGGCCAGCGCCTCCCCCGTCGATCAGATCGCCTACGCCCGCGATCTCTGGCCGCGGCACCACCTCGCCGTCACGGAGGGCCGCATCGCCGAGCACCGGCCCGGGATGATCCTCTGGCCGGCGTCGACCGAGGAGGTCGCCCGGGTGGTCCGCTTCTGCGCGGACGAGGGGCTCCCGCTCGTGCCGTACGGCGCGGGCTCGGGCGTGTGCGGCGGCGTCCTGCCGGACGACCGCACGGTCGTGCTCGATCTGAAGCGGCTCTCCCGCCGCCGCTCGCTCGATCGCCAGGCCCCCTCGGTCGAGATCGAGGCCGGCGCCCTCGGCATCCGCTTCGAGGAGGAGCTCAACGCCGAGGGCTTCACGCTCGGCCATTTCCCGTCGTCGATCCTCTGCTCGACCGTGGGCGGCTGGGTCGCGGCGCGCAGCGCCGGCCAGTGCTCGGGGCTCTACGGCAAGATCGAGGACATGGTCGCGTCGCTCGAGTGCGTCGTCGGCCGCGGCGAGGTCGTCCGCTTCGATCGGCGGACGCGCGGCCCGGATCTGACGCCGCTCCTCATCGGCAGCGAGGGCGTGCTCGGCGTGGTCACCGCCGCGACGCTCCGGCTGCACCCCGCCCCGCCGGCGCGCGCGTTCGCCGCCTTCTCCTTCCCCACGCTGGAGGCCGGGTGGAACGCGATGCGCGAGATGTTCCAGGCCGGCCTTCGCCCGGCGGTCTCGCGGCTCTACGACCCGTTCGACTCCTTCATGGCCCGGCTCGGCGCGGTGCGCCGGCAGCGCGGCCACGCCGGCGCGGGCGACGAGCCGACCGAGGGGCCGGCCGCGCGAGCGCGCGGCGCGCGGGGCCCGGGCACCGGCGCCGCCGTGCTGCGCGGCCTCCTGCGCGCGCCGGGGCTCCTCAACCAGGCCGTGGACGCCGTCGGGTCGCGCGTGCTCCGCGGCGCGACGCTCATCCTCATCTTCGAAGGCACCGCGCGCGCGAGCGCCGAGGATCTCGCCCGCGCCGCGGCGATCGCCGGGCGCGCCGGGGCCAGGCCGCTCGGCGAGGAGCCGGCGCGCCACTGGCTCGCGCACCGCTACAGCGTGAGCTACCGCCAGGCGCCTGTCTTCATGGCCGGCGCGTTCAGCGACACGATGGAGGTCGCCGCGCCCTGGTCGCGCCTCGACGCGCTCTACCGCGCGGTGCGCGGGGCGCTCGGGCGCCACGTCTTCGTGATGGCGCACCTGTCCCACGCCTACCCGGACGGCTGCAGCATCTACTTCACCTTCGCGGGCAGCGCGCCGACCGTGGCGGCGGCCGAGGCGAAGTACGATGCGGCCTGGCGGGCGGCCCTCGACGCCGCGATCGACGCCGGCGGCACGCTCTCGCACCACCACGGCGTCGGCCGCAGCAAGGCGCCGCGGCTCGGCGCCGAGCTCGGCCTCGGCGCCGACGTCGTCCACGCGCTCCGGGGCGTCTTCGACCCCGCCGGCATCATGAACCCGGGCAACCTGCTCCCGCGCGAGGCCGCCCGCGCCGCGCGCCGCCCGGTGCCGCCGCCCCCCCCGTCGCCCGTGATCGACCGCGACGCGCTGCTCGTGCACGCCGCCGGCGAGGCTCGCCTCGGCGAGGTCGAGCGCGCGCTCGAGCAGCGCGGCCTCACGCTGGGGCTCGACTTCGACGCGGCCTCGCGCGAGCTCACGCTCGACGCGTGGATCGCGGCGGGCGCCCCCGGCGCGCCGGATCCGTGGAGCGATCCGGTCGATCACCTCGTCGCCGGCTTCACCGCGCGGCTCGCGTCGGGCGCCGAGCTCGCGGTGCGCCCCGCCCCGCGGCGCGCCGTCGGCCCGGATCTCTTCGCGCTGTTCCTCGGCGTGGGCGGGCGCGTCGGCGCCGTCACGTCCGTGCACCTGCGCGCCCACGGCGCGTCGCGGCCGCGCGCGCTGCCGACCTCGCTGCCGCGGCAGCCGCCGCTCGGCCAGGCCGAGGCGGCGTGGCTCGACGCCGTGGTGAGCGCCGCCCGCGACGTCCGCTGAGCGGCGCCGGCGCTGGCCGTCTCAGCCGGGGGGCCAGGCCATGGGCCGGCCGCCGATGACGTGGACGTGGAGGTGGAAGACGGTCTGGCCGGCGTTCGCGCCGCTGTTCACGACGGTCCTGAAGCCGCCCTCCGCGATGCCGGTCTTCTCTGCGACCTGCCGCGCGGCGAGCAGCAGCCGCCCGAGGACGGCCTCGTCCTCGGGCGCGGCCTGGGCGATCCCGGCGATGTGGCGCTTCGGGATGACGAGCACGTGCGTGGGCGCCTGCGGGTTCAGGTCGTGGAAGGCGAGGACGTGCTCGTCCTCGAGCACGACCTTCGACGGGATCTCCTTGTTCGCGATCTTGCAGAAGATGCACATGGTCGCCTCCTAGTACCGCGTCGTACCGCGCGTCAGGAACCCCTATCACGCAGCGCCAGCTCCACCCACCAGCAGTCCGGGCAGGGAGCCGGAGAGAGATCTCAACGCAAAGGCGCAAAGACGCAGAGGCGCAAAAAGACGAATATTTTCGCGTCTTTGCGCCCTTGGCGCCCTTGCGTTGAAATCTCCCTCCGCTCGCGAGGCAGATCCCCCGCGGGATTTCCGACCCGCGGTACTACGGCGCCTGCGTATCGCGCCGCTCCCGGTCGCGGGGCAGCGCCCGGGTCGCCGGGTCCGGCTCTCCCGGCTCTCCCTGGCCGGGGGCCTCCAGCGCGCCGCCCTGCCCTTCCCTGGGCAGCAGCCGGGCGAGCGCTCGCTCGATCCGTGAGGAGTCCGCCGGCTCGGGGAGCAGGTCGTCGGGCAGCGCGGCGCCCGACGGCGGGCTCGGCGCGGCGCCCCCGCCGTCCTGCTGCACGGCGCGGGGGACCGTCCCGCGCGCGACCGCGATGCGGAGCACGGCGAGCTCGAGGTCGTCGAGCGCGGCGGTGCGCTTCAGCCCGAGCGACGGCACGTCGTAGGTGAGGAGCGCGCCGCCGCTCGCCGCGGGCGCGAGCCCGGCGCGGCCCGCGCCGCCGACCAGCTGCCGCACGATGCTCCTGAGCAGCGCCGCCCGCCGCCGCACCCGGCGCGCCTCGGGATCGGCGTAGAGCGAATAAAAACGGTTCCGCGAGAACGTGGACGGCGCCAGCACGAGCGCGACGAACAGCGCCTCCAGATCGATGGGCGGCGTCCCCCTCACGTCAAGGGCTCCAACGAGCCGCCCGCGGGCCCCGAGAGCCCGCCGCGCCGCAGGAGCTCCGCCTGACGATGCGTGCGCAGCGCGCCGATGAGCTCGTCGAGATCCCCCTCGATGATCTTGTCGAGCTTGTGCAGCGTGAGGCCGATCCGGTGATCCGTCACGCGGTTCTGCGGGAAGTTGTAGGTCCGCACCTTCTGCGCGCGCTCCCCCGTGCCGACCATGGTCCTTCGCTCCGCGCTCTGGGCCTCCTCCTGCCGGCGCTGCTCGATCTCGAGCAGCCGGCTCCGGAGCACCTTCATCGCCTTCGCCTTGTTCTTCAGCTGGGAGCGCTCGTCCTGGCACTTCACGATCATGCCCGTCGGCAGGTGCTTGATCTGCACGGCGCTGTTCGTCGTGTTGACGCCCTGCCCGCCGGGGCCGCCCGACGCGGCGATCGAGATCTCCAGGTCCTTGTCGTCGATGTGCACGTCGACCTCGTCCGCCTCGGGCAGGACGGCCACGGTCGCGGTCGAGGTGTGGATCCGCCCCTGCGTCTCCGTCGTGGGGACCCGCTGCACGCGGTGCACGCCGCCCTCGTAACGGAGGTGGGAGTAGACGTCCTGCCCCGAGATCAGCGCCGCGACCTCCTTGTAGCCGCCGGCCGAGGCCTCGCTCAGGTTGAGCACCTCGACCTTCCACCGCTTCGTCTCCGCGTAGCGGCAGAGCATGCGGAAGAGGTCGGCGGCGAAGAGCGCCGCCTCCTCGCCGCCCTCGCCGCTCCGGATCTCGATCACGGTGTTGCGCGCGTCGTTCGGGTCCTTCGGCAGGAGGAGCACCTCGAGCTCGCTGGCGAGCCGCTCCCGCTCCGTCTCGAGCTCGGGCAGCTCCGCCTGGGCGAGCTCGGACAGGTCGGGATCGCTCAGCGCCTCGCGGTCCTCGGCGATGCGCCGGTCGACGTCCCGCAGCCGCGCGAAGGCGACGACCACGGGCTCGATCTCGGTCCGCTCGCGGTTGAGCCGCTGGAGCTCGGCCGGGGAGGAGAGCACCGCCGGGCTGCACATGAGGTGCTCGAGTTCCTGAAAGCGGCGCTGGACCGCCTCGAGTTTCGCGATAGGTAGCATCTGCAATCCGAAGACGACGCGGAGTTGGACGGCGGCGGCGTGCGGCGGCGCCGGCGCGCGCTAGCCGTGGGCGCCAGCGTAGCCGGGGTCGGCCAGCACCTTGGAGTAGTCCGCGAACACCCGATCGGGCTGGACCGGCGCGGTCACCGACGCCTCCCGCCAGAGCGTCGCGCGGAGCGAGGCGAGGGCGATCTCGAGCTGCGCGTCGTCCGGCTCCGCCGTCGTGATCTTCTGGACCAGGAACCCCGGCCAGAGCAGCACGCGGAGCGGGCCGGTGGTGCAATAGCGCGCGAAGAGCCGCTGGATCTCGAAGGTCACCGCGGCGATCAGCGGGAGGAACGGCAGCTTCATCAAGAAGAAGCCGACGCTCTCGACGAGCCGGCCGCCGGGCAGCTTGGGCAGGAACGCACCGAGGGACGCCCCGGCCACCGAGAACACGACGATCGACACGAGCGCCACCATCACCAGGAACGTCGTCCCGCAGCGCGGGTGCATGGCCGTCTTGCGGCGCGCGTTCTCGACCTCGAGCGCCTCGCGCGCCTCGTAGGTGGAGATCGCCTTGTGCTCCGCCCCGTGGTACTGGAAAACGCGCCGGACCTCGGAGATCTGGCGGATCAGCAGGAGGTAGGTGACGACGATGGCGAGCTTCGCCACGCCGGTGATCGCCTGGAACCCCGGCGACGTGACCTCCAGCCCGAGGCCGAAGACCTTGTTGACCAGCTCGGCGCCGGCCTGAGGCGCCGCCACGAAGAGCAGGACCGCGAAGAGGATCGGGATGATGCCCATCCCCCCGCCTCTCTTCTTTCCGTCGCTTCCGTCGCTTCCGTCGCTTCCGTCTGCGCCGCTGCCGCCGGGCGCCGGGCCGCCCGCGACCTGCGCGGGCTCGCCGTCCTGCGTCGCGATCGCGGCCATGCTGAGCGCCAGGGAGGTGAGGCTCGCTCCGCTCGCCGAGCCGGCGCTCGAGCGCCTGGAGGCCGGCCCCTTGGCCGAGGCCGCCTCTTCGGCCGCCAGATCCTGCTCGTAGAGATCGGCGGACCAGCGGAGCGCCTGGGACCCGAGGCGCAGCGACTCCACGAGCGTCGCGACCCCCCGCACGAACGGCCACGTGCGCGGCCCCTTGGAGACCGCGGTCATCGGCTGCTCGCGCACCACGAGCTCCCCCGAGCGGCGCCGGCAGACGATCGCGACCGAGCTCGGCGATCGCATCATGACCCCCTCAATCACCGCTTGGCCGCCGATATACGGACGTGCAGGCTGATCGCTCATACGCGTTCCAATCTAGCGCATCGCACGGCTTTCGCATCGGCCTGGCCGATCAGCGCCGCGAAAGGTGGATGGGCGACGTCGTCCGTCGTCCGTCGTCGTCCGGCGCGCGCCGTCTCGGCCGCTCGCGCTGCGCGGGTCGGCCGCTCGGGCCGGCCAGCGCGCTCGGGACGAGCGCGGGCCTCCGCCACGCCCCGGGCGGGGCGGCGTGACGGGCGTGTCTGTAAAGAAGGGATGTCGAGGAGGGGACGAGCCGCCCGCCTACTTGCCAGCGGTCGCGTACTTCTTGCGGAAGCGGTCGACGCGGCCGGCGACGTCCATGATCTTGTGCTTGCCCGTGTAGAACGGGTGGCAGGCGGAGCACACGTCGGTCGTGAAGCTGCCGCGGGTGGAGCGGGTCTCGACGACGGCGCCGCACGCGCAGGTGATCGTGGAGGCCTTGTACTCGGGGTGGATGCCGGGCTTCATGGTGAGTCCTTCGGGTGTTGCGAGGGAGGGCGCCTATAGCTCAGGGCGTCTCGGACCGCAAGAAGCCCCTCCGGCGCGCCGCGTCTTCACGTGCTCCCGCGGCGTGCTCCCGCGCCGGAGTCTGCCGGGACGGGGGTTCGGCGCGGGTTGCGTGAGGAGATCGCGCGGCCGGAGAGGTCCTGGCGTGGCCGGCGGAGCCCGCCGCTCCGCACCGACGCGGCACCTCGAACCGGAGCGCCGGCTCGAGGCGCTCGACGGCGCGGAACGCGGACGCTCTACGTGTGGCCCGAGGGCGCGCCCGTCAAGCGTCCGGCCCGGCTGGCCCGCGCGCACGACAATTGCTAGAGGCGGCGTTGACGCTCGGATGCACATGGTTAGTTTCGCGGTCGCGAGCCAGCGAGCTCGCGAAATCCGGCGAAAGTATCCGAATTCCCAGCGGTTTTTGACGGCTCTGGAGCAGGGGCTCGCGGCAGCTGTCAGCCGGGCCCTGCTGGCCGGTCGGGTCTTCTCGCCCCCCCGGCGGCGACCAAGCCGTCGCGCAAACATTCCTCGGAGGGTTCAACGTCATGGGCAAGATCATCGGCATCGATCTCGGCACGACCAACAGCGTCGTCGCGGTGATGGAGGGCAAGGAGCCCAAGGTCATCGTGAATGAGGAGGGCTCGCGCCTCACGCCGTCCGTCGTGGCCTGGGACGACAAGGGCGAGGTGCTCGTCGGGCAGATCGCCAAGCGCCAGGCGGTCACGAACCCCACCAACACCATCTACTCCGCCAAGCGCTTCATGGGTCGCCGCGCCGAGGAGGTGCAGGACGAGACGAAGCGCGTCCCGTACAAGGTCAGCAAGGGCAAGAACGGCGACGCATCGATCGAGGTGCGCGGCAAGCAGCTGTCGCCCCCCGAGGTCTCGGCGAAGGTCCTGCAGAAGCTGAAGAAGGCCGCGGAGGACTACCTCGGCGAGAAGGTGACCGAGGCCGTCATCACCGTGCCCGCGTACTTCAACGACTCGCAGCGGCAGGCCACGAAGGACGCCGGCCGCATCGCCGGCCTCGAGGTGAAGCGCATCGTCAACGAGCCCACGGCGGCCGCGCTCGCGTACGGGCTCGACAAGAAGAACGAGCAGGTCATCGCCGTCTACGACTTCGGCGGCGGCACGTTCGACATCTCGATCCTCGAGGTCGGCGACAACGTCGTGCAGGTCATCTCGACCAACGGCGACACCCACCTCGGCGGCGACGACGTCGACCACCTCGTCATGGACTGGCTCGCGGCCGAGTTCAAGAAGGACACGGGCATCGACGTCTCGAACGACAAGATGGTCGTGCAGCGGCTCAAGGACGCCGCGGAGCAGGCGAAGATCGAGCTGTCGAACGTGCAGGAGACGACGATCAACCTGCCGTTCCTCACCGCGGACGCCTCGGGGCCGAAGCACCTCCAGAAGCAGCTCACCCGGGCGAAGCTCGAGCAGATGATCCGGCCGCTCATCGAGCGCACGCTCGAGCCGACCCGCAAGGCGCTCGCGGACGCGAAGAAGACGCCGCAGCAGATCGACGAGATCGTCCTGGTCGGCGGCTCGACCCGCATCCCGCTGGTCCAGGAGACGGTCAAGAAGTTCTTCGGCAAGGAGCCGCACAAGGGCGTGAACCCGGACGAGGTCGTGGCCGTCGGCGCCGCGGTCCAGGCGGGCGTGCTCTCGGGCGACGTGAAGGACCTCGTGCTGCTCGACGTCACCCCGCTCTCGCTCGGCGTCGAGACGCTCGGCGGCGTGATGACCGTGATGATCGCGAGGAACACGACGATCCCGACGCAGAAGAAGGAGATCTTCTCGACCGCGACCGACAGCCAGCCGAGCGTCGAGGTCCACGTCCTCCAGGGCGAGCGCACCGAGGCCCGCTACAACCGGACCCTGGGCCGCTTCCACCTGGAAGGCATCATGCCGGCGCCCCGCGGCGTGCCGAAGATCGAGGTGACCTTCGACATCGACGCGAACGGCATCCTGTCGGTGCACGCCAAGGACACCGCCACCGGCAAGGATCAGCGGATCACGATCACGGCGTCGGGCGGCCTGAAGGAGGACGAGATCAACCGGATGGTCAGCGAGGCGGCGACGCACGAGGCCGAGGACAAGCGACGCCGCGAGGAGATCGAGCGGCGCAACAAGCTCGACAACCTCTGCTACACGCTGGAGAAGACGATCAGCGAGAACAAGGAGAAGCTGCCGGAGAGCGACGTCTCGGCGCTGAACGGGATCATCGCCGAGAGCCGGTCGGCCATCGAGAAGCAGGACGACGCGGCCGTGACCGCGGCGCTGGAGCGGCTCGAGAAGGAGGCGCACCGCATCGCGAGCGTCATGTACGAGAAGGCCGGCCCGCCGCAGGACGGCGGGGGCGCCGCGCCCGGCGCCGCGGGCGGCCAGCCGCCGCCCCCCGCCGGCGGCAAGGGGAAGGACTCGGTCATCGACGCGGAGTTCGAGGAGTCGAACTGATCGCCGCGGCGTGAGCGCTCCTCGAGCGGTTACGCCGGCGCAACCGGCGTAACCGACGTAACCGACGTAACCGACGCGGCTCACGCGACTCACGCGACCGACGTCCCCGAGGGTGCTGGCGCGGCTGGCACAACGATGAACGAGCAACGAGCGCGGCTTCGTCCGCGCTCGTTTGCATTGGAGGCCGCGCCTCACCCTCCGAGGCGGCGCGGACCGCCATCTCCCCCGCCGCGCGCTCCTTGGGCGTCGACTCGGATGTCCGGGGGCCGTATAACCGGCGCTCATGCGAACTCTCCTGCCGCTCGCCACCCTGGTCCTGATGGCCGGTCCCGTCGCCTGCGGGCCGGCCCCCACGCCTGCCACGCCGGCAGGAGCACAAGGCGAGGTCAAGGCCGGGCCCTCCCAGCCCGCGAGCCCCGCGTTCGATCTCTCCCCGGTCGCCGAGCCCGCCGACATCGTGGGCGTGCTCCGCTGGAGCAACCCGGCGGCCACGCTGTCGAGCGTCGCCGCCTGCGCCGGGATGCCGCCGGCGCTCGCCGAGGCGGGCGCGCAGGGGCTCTCCGCGGGCGTCCTGAGCGAGCTCGTGAGCCCCTCGATCGACGCGAACCAGCTCGCCGCGGTGGTCGCGCTCGACGCGCCGGTCCACCTCGTCGTCGCGCTCGACGACAGCTCGAAGCGAGGCAACCCGGTCGCGGCCGTGTCGCTCGGGCTCACGTCGCTGGAGCGGGCCAGGGGCGCGCTCGAGGCCGGCGCCACCCTGACCGAGGTGAAGCCGGGCATGTGGAAGATCGGCGGCAAGGAGCCCGCGTCGTCGAGCTGCTTCCTCGCCGCGTCCGCGGGCTCGACGCCGGCGCGGCTCCTCTGCGGCGATCGAGACCGGGACGTGACGACGCTCGGGCCGTACCTCGCGCGCACGCTGCCGACGCTCTCGCCCGAGGCGCGCGACCTCCACGGCGAGGTCCGCTTCGTCCCGCTCAGCACGAAGTACGGCGACATGGCCAAGCAGCAGCTCGGCGGCCTCCCGATCCTCGCGCAGAGCCAGCTCTCGATCGGGCAGCCCCAGTTCGACCGGGCGCTCACCGACGCGACCACCGCCGTCCAGGCGGAGCTCGAGGCGCTGATCAACGACGCGAGCAAGGCGATCGTCGATCTGAAGGTCGACAACCAGACCTGCGTGAACCTCACGGCGGCCCTGGAGCTGCGGGGCCAGTCGTCGTGGCTCGCGAAGACGATGGCCGACGGCGCGAGCCGCGCCGCCCCCGCGCCGGCGCTCTACTGGCGCGTGCCGAAGGACAGCCACGGCGCCTTCTTCGACCACGGCTACGACCCGGCGCACTACACCGGCATCCTGAAGACGCTGCGCGAGATGCTCGAGGGGTGGCTCGAGAAGGAGAAGATCGGCAAGCCCGCCGATCGCAAGGCGCTCGCCGACGTCCTGTCGCTGCCCATCAACCGGACGCCGAGCGTGTCCGCGCACGGGTACGTCGACGCGCCGCCCGCCGCCGCGAAGACCGGCAAGCCTTCGCCGAACGAGATCCTCGACGGCATGATGGGCGGCTTCGTCGGCTGGAACCTGTTCGGGTTCGAGGAGGCGCCGGACGCGCTCATCAAGTACCTGAAGAACGCCGTCGCCGCCTACAACACGCCCGCGCTGCGCAAGCGGCTCCCGGAGCTCGACGTCGATCCGAAGGACCTGCCGACGGTCAAGACGGTGCAGGCGCCGAAGGAGCTCGGGAAGACGTCGCTCGCCGTCGAGATCCAGATCACGAGCGAGCTGCCGTCGCCCGACGCCGACGCGGCGCAGGCCCCCGCCGGCAAGGCCAAGCCGAAGCCCAAGGCCACGGTGACGCTGCACCTCCTCCTCATGGGCGACGAGAAGACGACGTGGATCGCGTTCGGCCACGACAAGCGCGAGCTGCTGAGGCGGCTCGCCATGGTGAAAGCGGGCGCCCCCGACACCGACACGCTCGCGTCGCGTCCGGGGCTCGAGAAGCTGAAGACCGGGAAGTTCGTCTCGGGTGGATTCTCGACGCTCGCCCCGATCACCCGCACGCTGCAGAGCGTCCTCACGACCCTGGACAGCCCCGGCGCGGCGCCGATGGCGCTGCCGCCGGAGGCGCGGCGGTTCGGAGAGGCGCTGGCGAAGCTCCCCCACAAGGGCGAAGGGCTGATGTTCATCACGACGCAGGAGCAGGGCGGCGCCGCGCCGCGCGCCGAGATCGCCATCAACGTGTCCAAGCCCGTGCTCGAGGACATCGGCGCCCTCCTCGCGGCGGGGCTCCAGATGGCCGGCATCACGAAGCCATAAGCCCGCGGATGCGCTATCACAGCGGGAGCCCAGCGTGGCCGCTCCTGCTCGGTCGTGTCCTCCGGAGGACGCACGCGCCGCGTGCGCCCTCCGCCCACGTTCAAGACCGGTATGCGAATTGCCCAGCTCCCCGAAGAGATGAGAGGAAACCATGAACAACCGTGAAGGTGCGAGTCGCGACGGAACGAGCCCGGCGCGACCGGAGACGTCCGGGAACGCCACGACGGCACCCCCCATGCCGAGGCCGCCCGTGCGCCGCCCGGCGCCCGATGCGGACGACTCCGATCTGCCCGAGCTGACGCCGGAGCAGCTGAGCGAGCTCAAGCAGGCGCTCGAGGAGCGCCGGGCGAGCCTCGTCGCCAACATCGACGAGCGGCAGCACGCAGAGCGCGACGTCTCGCGGGAGGTGGGCGACGAGATGGACGAGGCGAACGCCGAAGGCGCAACCTCGCTGACGTCGAAGCTCCTGGAGCGCGACGTCCGGGTGCTCGCCGAGATCGATCGCGCGCTCGCCAAGATGAAGGAAGGGACCTACGGGATGTGCGAGGGCACCGGCGAGCCCATCGGGTACCGCCGCCTCAAGCTGCGCCCGTGGGCGCGCTACAGCGTCGCCTACCAGGAGCAGATCGAGCGCGAGGAGCGGACCGGCGGCGGCTCCTGAGCCGAACGCCAGCGCGCCGCACGCCCCGCGCCGAGCGCGGGCGTGCGGCCGGGCGCTAGCGGATGCGCGCGTCCAGCGGGGCGCTCGCGCTCGTGCCGAGCGCCTTGGTCCACGCGATCACCGGCGCGCGCCAGTCGAGGCCGGTCCATTGCGGGGAGGGGTCCTGCGCCTGGAAGCGAAAGCCGTCCCCGCCGTAGTAGAGGAAATCGATCGTCGCGACGGTGTAGCGGCGGTTTTCGTCCAAGAGGCGCCCGTCGTGCAGGACATAACGACCGCCGGTCGAGGGCGATAGGCCGACGAGCACCGCGTCGCGGTGGCGGAGCGTCTCGAGGATGTCGCTGCCCCGCAGCGAGCAGATGACGAGCTTGTTGTCGAACGGGAGGACGGAGAACACCGTCGCTTTCGTGATGGGCCCCCTGGGGACGGCCTGCCGGATGCCGTCCTTGTTGAGGATCGCGACGTCGACCCCGAGCTGCTCGCGCCACGACCCCGCGATCCAGCGCTGGATCTCGGCGGAGTCGCGCTCCATTCCGTCGCTCGAATACCCGATCTGCTCGCCGAGCGCCGCGTCCAGCGCGCGCTGCCAGCCTGCGGCGGCCCTGGAGAGCGGCTCGTCCGGCGGGGCCGCGGGCGCGCCCTCCGGGTGGGCCACGTCGACGACCTCCGCGGCGACCGACAGCACGCGCTGCTGGAGCGGACGGCGGGGGTCGATCTCGAGCGAGACGCGGGCGTAGCTGCGCAGCCGCCAGCCGGGGTTGACGAGCGGCACGCCGCCCACGCGCAGCTCGGCCCTCTTGTGGCAGTGCCCCGCGCCGACGAAGGACAGGCGCCACTCGGGGTGACGCGCGAGGATCGGCTCGAGCACGTCCTGGCACTGGTGCGCGACGAGCACGAGCGCGTCGGGCGCGGCGCGCCACGCCTCGGGGATGGCGCGCGCGAGCGCCGCCTCCTCGCCCTCGAAATCGATGCCCTCGAAGCGGCTCGCCGTCGCGGCCTCGCGGGTGCGCGAGGTCGAGAGGCCGACGACGCCGATGCGCAGCCCGCGCCGCTCGAACACGGCGAAGGAAGGCAACGCGAAGGCGGAGAGCGCCGGATCGGTCACGCGCAGGTTCGCCGCGAGGTAGGTGGCGCGAGACCGTGTCCGGTTCTGGAGAAAGGCGTCCGTGCCGAAATCGAACTCGTGATTTCCGAAGGCCGACGCGGCGTAGCCCATCCGCGCCATCGCGTCGGCCATCGGCGCGCCCATGAAATAGGAAGAGATCGCGGGGCCGGTCCAGTTGTCGCCGCCGGAGAGCGCGAGCGTCGACGGGTCCTCGCAGGCCGGCGCTGGCGGGAGATCGGGCGGAGCCCCGGGCGCCGGGCCCGCGCAATGGCCCTCGCGCGAGCGCCACACGGCCAGCACCTCGGCCGCGCCGCCGAGGACCTTGCCCCCCTCGGCGGTGGGCAGGAGCCACCCGTGCTCGTCGGTCGTGTAGAGGAGGGTGACCGCCGCCGGAGCGCGCTCGGCCGGAGCCGACGCCTTCGCGGCCGTCGCCGCCTCCCTGGGATCGCACGCGGAGAGGGGCAGCAGCGCCAGCGCGCCGAGCGAGAGCGCGGCGAGCGCGCGCGCGGCGCGGGGCCGTCGCGCAGGCACCGCGCTCAGGGGCATCGCGCAGGCTCCGCGCGGCGAGGCACCTCAGCCGCCCATCCGCTGGATGAACGGGACGATGCGCTCGACGAAGGGCTGCTTGTGGTAGCGGTCGAACTCCGCCCACGTGCAGAGCGTGCGGGGATCCTTCACGCGATCGACGAAGAGCATGCCGTCGACGTGGTCCTTCTCGTGCTGGAAGGTGCCCGCCGACAGCCCGCGCACGACGCGGTCGATCGGCTTCCCGTCGCGATCCAGGCCGGTCAGGCGGATCTCGGTGTACCGATCGACGACGCCCCTCAGGTTCGGGACGCTCAGGCACCCTTCGTAGTTCTCGAACGTCTCCTGCGTGAGCGGCTCGATCACGGGGTTGACCACGATCGTGAGCGGGATGTTGGGCTTGTACGGATACCGTGGGTTGTTCTGCACCTCGACCGCGAAGATGCGCAGCGGCGCGTGGACCTGAGGGGCGGCGATGCCCGCGCCGTTCGCGTCGCGCATCGTCTCGACCAGGTCGTCGATGAACGCCTGCATGGCGGGAGACGAGAGCTCTTCCGGCGTGACCTCGCGCGCTCGCTGCCTGAGGACGGGGTTGCCGATGTGGGCGATTTTCAGGAGCGTCACGCGCCGATCGTACCATACGCGCGCGCCGCCGCCCCCGTCCCGCGGGGCCGCGCGATCGTCGACCACGCGCGCGGCCATGCGGCGCGCTTTTGCGTCAGCTATGGAGAGGAGCCATGCACTACTTCCCCGACGAGCCCCACGTCCCCGAGCAGCAGCAGGCGACCGCCGTCATGCACCTCCGCTTCGAAGACGTCAGCCAAAACGGACGGGTGATGCTGGACGCGCTGCCGCACGGCCTCGGGCCCGCGATCTGGGTGAAGCTCCTGCGAGCGAGCCCCGTCGAGGCGCTGATGACCACGCAGGGGATCATCCCGATCCTCACCCGCCTCATCATCGAGGGCGGCGACGGCCCCGTCGCGGCGCGGGAGCCGCTAGCGCTCAAGGGCAGCTACCAGCTCGCGCGCACGGAGGACGCCGCGTCTGAGGTGAACCGGCTGATCCTGGCCATGTGGCTCTCGGCCAGCGCGCGCCGCAGCCGGACCTACGGCCCGCCGCCGCCCGGCGCCGGCGAGCCGATCCAGGTCGGCCGGGTGTTCGCGGAGCACGTGTTCACGCGGCCCTTCGCCGAGCCCGGCGCGCGCAAGGTGCTGCGCTTCGACGCGCCGGACCTGCCGCCGGTCCCGCCGGAGCGCTACGCCTGGCGCTCGCCGGAGGCGCTGATGGGCCTGCCGGCGGGCGCGGAGCCGTTCGACCCGGAGCCGACGCTGGATCCGATCCCGATCGCGTTCGGCCTGGATCACACGGACGGCAACCAGCACGTGAACTCGCTCGTGTACCCGCGGCTCTTCGCGGAGGCGGCGCTCCGGCGGCTCGCGCAGCACGGGCACGGCACGGCGGTGCTCGCCCGCAGGGTCGAGGTCGCCTACCGCAAGCCGTGCTTCGCGGGCGCGCGCGCGAGGATCGTGCTGCGCACGTTCGCGATCGACGGCGCGCTCGGCGCGCTCGGCGCGTTCGTGCCGGACCCGCCGCACGGCGCCGAGAGCGCCGCCCCCGAGGCGCGCGCGTACTGCTACATCCGCACGCTGTTCCAGGGCTGAGCGGGCCCCTCGGTCGAGCGGGGCCCCTCGCGGCCCCGCGCGCGACGGCCGGGCGCGCTACGCGCTCGCCGGGCGCGGGAGGCCGGCGCGATCGGCGATCTCGTCGTGGAAGGCGCGGAACGTCGACTCCTGCGGCCACGACGGCGCGTTGGCGAGCAGCTCCCCGACGCGGGTGAGCTCGCCCTCGTCGATGGCGATGACGGCCGCGGCGTAGCGCATGGCCCAGAAGACGAGCGGGCTGACCTCGCTCGCGCGCTCCAGGAGCGCGCGGTCGCCCGGCACGCTCGTGTGCGCGAAGGCCCGGGCGAGCGCGCCGGCCGCCGCACGCAAGGTGACCACCCGGTTGCGGAAAGGAGAGCTGACGTTCGGGAGCGGGAGGCGCTCCAGGCGACCGGCGCGCTCGAGAGCCGCGTCGCGATCGCCCTCGAAGGTGTAGAGGAGCGTGTCCAGGAAGAGCCGGTGCTCGAGCGCCGCGTCCCACGCCGGCCCCCGCTCGGCCGCCGCCATGGCCGCCCGCGCCTTCTCGACCCAGCCGTAGGCGGCGAACGCCGTCGCCGTCATGAGCGGCGCCATCGTGGCGGGGTGCGGGATGCGATGCAGCGTCGGCGACCAGCGCTGCAGCACCGAGCGCACGTCGCCCGAGCGGAGCAGCCGGCGCAGCTTGCGGCGAGCGAGCCAGCGGGCCGCCGCGAACGCGAGGACCAGGCCGAGCACCGCCGCCATGATCACCGGCTGCTGCCAGGCGAACCGGAGCGCGGCCGCGGCCAGCGCTGCGGAGCCGGTGAAGAGCAGCACCGGAATCAGCCGGCTGCTCCGCCCCTCGTCCTCGGAATCGAACGGATCCACGACACCTCCAAGCGTACGGGGCTTCCCGAACGAGGCAAGTCCCGGGCGACGCGCGCTCCGGCTCCACCCACCCCGCCATCCTCCCCCCCGCCATCCTCCCCCCCGCCATCCTCCCCCCCGCGCGCGCGGGGGGAATTGCGCTCCGACTGCATCCGGATGGCCCTCGGCGGAAGAACGCGGGGAGGCAGGCCCTCGGGCGTTCGTCGCGCGGCCGAGACGCCGTGGCGCTCACGAGCGCGTCACGGCGCGCTTCATAAGGCTCGACACGGCGCCGAGGTTCGACTACGTAGTCCGTGCGTCAGGCGAAAGCGCCTGGACCTCATGGGTCCGCCGACAGCGCGCCGTGAACCCCGCCAGGCCCGGAAGGGAGCAACGGTAGCGGAAAGCGGGTGTGGCGGGCCCACTTGCTTTTTGTGGGCTCGATGCGCTCCCGCACCCACCTCGGGCGCGGTCGCGGAGCCCGGTGCCAGGTCGCTGCCGCGGGCACGACCGGCGCATCAAGGCGCTTCGAGCGCCGCCGGCGCGATGGGCGCGACGGGCACGGAGAAGAGCGCGTCCGGGCTGGTCGTGATGCGCGGGACATCCGTGCTCCGCAGCGGGCTGACGCCGCCGGCGGCCAGGCGCTGCTGCACGATGCCCGCCTCCTCGTCGCCGCCCTCGAGCGTGATGGCCCCGAGGCGGCTGTCCCGGCCGACGTCGCCGTCGATGAGGATGCTCGCCCGGCGCGACGGCTCGATGGACGGGTTGATGGACTCGAGCCCGTTGCCGCTGAGGACGAGCCCGTGGATCGCCGCCTGCGCCCGCTCCTGCCAGCTCACGCCGTCGCCCACGACCTCCTGGGCCTGCTCGCCGCTCGCGCTCACCACCGCCGAGTCGGCGAAGGTCCCGGCGATGCGCATGCCGTCGATGATGATGCCGCGCGCCTCGCCGCTCATGCCCAGGCCGATGGCCCTGTTCTTCTCGAGGACGCCCCCGCGGAGCGCGACGGGTTGCTCCGGCGTCGTGTTCTGGATCCAGATCCCGGGCTGGTTGCCGCTCACCTCGAACCCCGCGCCGTCCCCGCCGATGGCCGCGCTCGCGCCGTCGATCAGGAGACCGAAGCCGCTGTTGTCGGCCACCTTGAGGGACGTCGCCTCGAGGCTCGAGCAGCTGGACACGGAGACGCCGCCGCTCGGGTCGAACCCGGTCAGGCCGTTGCCGCTCACCTCGACGCGGGACAGCGAGGCGCGCGCCCCGACGAGCGACACGCCGACCACCTTGTTGTCGCGGAGGACCGCGTCCTCGACCTCGAGGTCCACCGTCGCCTCGCAGTCGCAGCCGCCGGTGCACTGCGCCCACAGCCCCGGCCCCCGCGAGCCGGAGACGACGGACCGCACCACCGAGACGCGGTCGGCGTCGAACACGCTCAGGCCGTAGCGCGCCGAGCCCTCGATCGCCGCGTCGACGAGGTCGAGCGTCGCGCCGAGGCCGACCGTCACGCCGTCGGCCGCGCTCCCGGCGACGCGCACCGCCTCGATCCGCGCCCGCGCGCCGGCCGCGACCACGACGCCGCCCTCGCCGACCGTGAGCCCGCGGAGGACGGCGCCGTCGCCGGCCGCGAGCGAGACCGCCGCCACGGTCACGGAGCCGGCGCCCCTGCCCAGCAGGCTCACGCCGGGCGGCAGATCGACGGCGCCGTACGTGCCGGGGCCGAGCGCGATGCACGCCCCGGGCTCCGCCGCCGCGGCGGCCGGCGAGAGCGCCGCGGGGCTCGCGACCTCGATCACCTCGGCGCAATCGACGGACCCGGCGCAGAAGTCGCCGCCGCAGAGCGCGCCGGCGGGGACGCCGATGCACGCGCCGGAGGCCGTGAGCGCGCCCGGGCACGCGCCCTTCGTCGGTTCAGGGTCCGACGCGCACCCGAGCGCCGCCGGGCCGAGCGCGGCCATGGCGGTCAAAACGAGAGCTGCCTGATTCCAAGCCTTGATCATGACGAACGTCTCCTGCGCGGCACGCCGCGCTGCCCAACGAGAAGAGGCGCGGCCCCTCAGGACCCCGCGAGCACCGCGCGGCACTCGCGCGCCCGCGCGGCGAGCTCGCCCTCCACGAAATGCGCCGCCAGCGAGGCGGAGAGCTGCGCGACGGCGGCCTCGGCGCGAGGGCGCGTCGCGGCGTCGCGCAGGCCCGCGCGGCAGATCGTCGCGAGGCCGAGCGCCACGTCGGCGAGGTACACGCGCCCGCCGCCCACCTCGGCGAGACGCAGCGCCGCGCAGCCGGACTCGAGCGCCTCGCCGACGTGGCCGACCGCGAGCAGCGCCGCGGCCAGGTTGCGGTACGCGTCCGGCAGGTCGGCGCCCGCGCCGGCCTGCTCGCCCAGCGTCACCGCGCGCCGCGCGTGCTCGAGCGCGGCGCGCGGGCGCGAGAGCCGGAGCTCGACCTCCGCGAGGTTGTTGTGCCCGGAGGCGATCGCCTGGAGATCGCCGAGCCGCTCCTTCAGCGCGAGCGCGCGGGCGAACACCTCGCGGGCGCCGCCGAGGTCGCCCCGCGCGAACAGCACCGCCGCGACGCCGTTCAGCGCGAAGCTCAGCGCCTCTGGGGACGCGCGCTCGTCGACCGCGCGCGCGGCCTGGCGGTAGCAGCGCTCGGCCTGCACCAGCCGGCCGCGCGAGTAGAACACCGTCCCGAGCGCGAGGAGCAGCTGCGACGCGGCCTCGCGGCGGCGGCCGTCGCCGGGCGGCAGCGTCGCGCAGACGCGCAGGCTCCGGAGCGCGACCGCGCGGCAGGCGTCGAGATCGCCGTCGCGCCGGTGGAGCGCCGCGAGCAAGCCGACCATCGGGAGCGCCTCCGGGGCGGCGCCGCCGCGCTCGGCGAGCGCGATCGCCCGCTCGACGAGCGCGCGCGCCTCGGCCGTCGCGCCGCGCACCTTGAGCGCGAGGGCGAGGCGGTAATCGACGCGCGCGTCCCAGAGCAGCGCCGCGCTCGGGTCGCGCGCGGGCGGCGCGGAGGCGCGCCGCTCCACGCGGAGGATCCGCGCCCGCGCCTCGTGGTACGCGCGCTCCGCCTCGTCGAGGCGGCCTGCCCGCCGGAGCGCGTCGCCGGCGTCGAGCAGGAGCCCGGCGCGCTCGTGACACGCGAACAGCCGGCGCTCGCCGCCCGCCGACGCGGCGCTCGCCTCGGGGCCGCCCTCGGCGCGCGCGTGGATCTCCCGGGCGCGCTCGAAGTGGCGCAGCGCCTCGGCGTTCTGCCCGAGCGACGCCGCGCTCGCCGCGGCGCGGGCGTAGGCGAGCGCGGCGCTCCGCGCGTCGCCGCCGCGATCGTGGTGCAGCGCCGCGAGCGCCGCCCCGACCTCCCCGGGCCCCCGGGGCGCCGCCGACATGCCGTCGAGCCAGGCGGCGACCGCGCGGTGCATCGCGCGGCGCACCTTGAGGCTGAGCGTGTCGTAGGCGATCTCCTGGGTCGCCGCCTCGGCGAAGACGTACTCGCAGTCCTCGGGGAAGGTCGACGCGTCGCGCGCGCGGATGAGCTGCTGATCCCGGAGCCGGCGCAGCACGTCCGCGGTGCTCGACGCGCCGCCATCGAGCGGCGCGACGCCGCGGAGGTGGTCGATCGCGCCCTTCCAGAACGTCCTGCCGATCACGGCCGCCTGCGCCAGGACGGCCCGCGCCTCGCCGTCGAGCCGATCGAGCCGCGCCTGGACGACGCCCTGGATCGTCGCCGGCAGCGAGAGCCGGGCGAGCTTCTCCTCGTGCAGGATCCACGGCTCGCCGGCGCGCCGCTCGAGGGCGCCGACGTCGATGAGCAGGTACAGCGTCTCGGTCAGAATGAGCGGGTTGCCCTCCGCGCGCTCGGCCAGGGCGCGGACGGCCTCCGCGGAGCAGGGCGCGGCGAGGCGCAGGCGATCGCGGGCCATGTCCTCGACGTGCCGCCGCGACAGCGGGCCGAGATCGAGGCGCGCGTGGCTCGCCTTCCCCTCGCCCCAGTGCGGCCGCCGCTCGTAGAGCTCGGGCCGCGCGGCGCCGACGAGGAGCAGCGGCGCGTCCGAGAGGCGCACGACGAGGTCGTCGAAGAGGTCGAGGCTGGCGTCGTCCGCCCAGTGGATGTCGTCGAGCAGGACGACCACGGCCCCGCGCGCGGCCACGGCCCGCAGGAGCACCGCGGCGGCCGCGGCCACCCGCTTCTTGACGTCCGCACCGCCCTCGTCGGGGACGATCGCGGTCGCGGACGCGGCCGGCGCCGCGCGGCGCGGGCAGAGCACGGCCGCGATCTCGTCCAGCGCGTCCTCCAGGGCGAGCGGATGAGGCGCGCCGCCGGCGCCTTCGCCCGCGCCCGCTCCGGAGACGCCGGACCTGAGCTTGCGCAGCACGACGTCGCGCGCGTCGTCGTCCTGGACGCGGAAGTGGGCGCGCAGGAGCGACGCGGCGAGGTGGTAGCTCGCGTCCATCGACAGCGAGGAGCACGCCGCGCCGAGCACGACGCACGGGCCCGCAAGAGGCGGCGCCATCGACCGGATCTCCGACAGGAGGCGGCTGCGCCCGACGCCGCCCGCGCCGATCACGGAGACGAACATCGCGCGCCGCTCCGCGACGACGGTCTCCAGCGCCTCGGAGAGCCGCTGCAGCTCCGCCGTCCGCCCGACGAAGCGGGTGCCCTGCCCGAGGAAATCGGATCCGGCGATCGATCCGCTCGCGACCTTGAGGACGCGGAAGCTCGGCGCGTCGCCGCCCTGCGGCTCGACCTGGAAGAGGCCGGCGACCTGCCGGAACGTGGGCTGCGCGATCAGCACCGCGCCCGGCGCGGCGGCCTGCTGGAGCTGCGCGGCCGCCCGCAGGGCCTCGCCGGAGGCGTCGACCGGGGCGCCCGGCGCGGCCGCGCCGCTCACGAACAGCCTCCCCGTGCTGATGCCCACGCGCAGCCTCGGCCGGCACCCCGGCGGCAGCTCTGCGCCGAGCGACGCCGCGTCGATCGCGGCGAGCTCCAGCCCGGCGCGGACCGCCCGCTCGGCGTCGTTGTCGCTCGCGCGCGGCGCGCCGAACAGCGCGGAGATGGCGCCGCTGCCACGGCCGTCCACGACGCCGCCGAGGCCCTCGACCCGCGCGCGGACGAGCGCGAGGCAGGCCTCGCGGAGCTCGAGCTCCTGCTCCGGATCGAGCGGCGCCTGCCCATCGCCGCCGGCCACGATCTCCGCCGAGAGCACGGTGCAGACGCGGTGCTCGCCCGCCGGCGGCGCGGCCCTCGCGGCGCGCGCGGGCGCCGCGAAGGCCGGGGGCGGCGCTCGCCCCGGCGCGGGCGCGGAGGCGGCGTCCGGCAGCGTGGCCGAGAGCGCATCGGCGGGCCTCGGCGCGGCGCCGCGGCGCGCTTCCGGGACGCGCGCGAGCGCCTCGCCGAGCTCCCGCGCGTCCCGGAAGCGCGCCGCGGGCTCGACCGCGACGGCGCGCGCGATGACCGCCTCGAGCGCGGGGCTCGCCGCGACGCCCAGCCCCGCGAACGACGGCCGCCTGCGCGGGTCGACGGCGGCGAGGTAGAGATCGGCCCAGTCGCTCCCGTCGAGCGGCTGCTTGCCCGAGGCGAGCTGCAGCAGGATGAGCCCCAGCGCGAACACGTCGGTCCAGGGCCCGGTCGCGCCCAGCCTCGGGTTGAACTGCTCCGGGGCGCCGTAGAGCGGGGTGAACGCGTGCAGCGTCCGCGACGCCGCGAGCTCCTGCGTCGTCTCGGTCGCGGCCCCGCTGGGCGCCGGCGTCGCCGAGCGCGCCGTCTCGACGAGCGCCTTCGACAGCGGCATCGATGCGTCGATCACCTTGGCGATGCCGAAATCGACGACCTTCATCGTCGTCGCGCCGGGCGACCCGACGAGGAACAGGTTCGCCGGCTTGATATCCCGGTGCGAGACGCGCTCGTCGTGCGCCATCGCGAGCGCCGACACCGCCGGCGCGAGGAGCTCGATCGCCGCGTCGACGGGGTACGGCCCGCGCCCGGCGGCGCTCCGCGCGTCGATGTGCTGCGCGAGCGTCTCCCCCTCGAGCCACTCCATGACGAGGTACGGCGTCCAGTGGCCCTCCGGCGAGGTCGCCGCGGCGACGTCGAGCGCCTGGACGATGCCCGTCGTCCGGCGCGAGAGCCGGTGCAGCAGCCGCGCCTCGCGCTCGAACGTGTCGAGCAGCGCTCCCCGCTCTTCCAGCGAGAGATCCGCGGGTATTTTCAAGCACTTGACCGCGACCTGCTCCTGGAAGCCCAGGTGCGTCGCCCGGTAGACGACGCCGAACGCCCCCTCCCCGGCCACGGCGTCCACCAGCAGCTTGCCGCCGATGGTGCTGCCCACCCAGCCGAACGGGTCTCGCGCGATCATCCGCGCAAATTCTACCGCCCACGACGCCACGCCGGGAGCGCGCCGCCTCGGCGGGGCGACGATCGTCGCCCTGCGCCGCCGCCGGAGGTCGAGCGGGCGAAGCGAGCGCGACGGCAGTCGCCCTGCGCGCGCGTCCATGCTACGCAGCCGCCTGCAAGGCGCGCCCTCGGTCCTGGCCGCCGTCCTGCGCGAGCTGCCGCAACGGTCCCCGGGACGGATCGCACGCATGCAGTGGAAGGGCGCCCTCGGGCGCCCGGCGCGACTCTGGGGTGCGATGTGGCTGAGCCGGAGTTTGTTTCCCGCGATGGTGGCCCGCTCGAGGTCCTGATCATCACGCAGAGCTCGATGAGCACGCGGCAGCTGCCGGGCTCCGGGAGCGTCGTCCTCGGCAGGGACGAGGACGCCGGCATCTGCGTGCCGGACTCGTCGGTGTCGCGCCGGCACGCGGTGCTGCACCTCGGCCCGCCGCTCCGGATCGAGGACCTCGGCAGCAGCAACGGGACGCGCGTGCGCTCCCGGCACAGCAGCGCGGCGACCGAGCGCCTCATCGACGTCGGCAAGGGCGCGCCCGCGCGCGGCGCCGTCGAGCTCGCGCCCGGCGACGTGATCTACCTGGGCGCCGCGCGCGTCATCCTCCGGCAGAAGGACGGCGAGCGGGGCGCGCGCAAGGACGTCATCGTCAAGGACGACGCGATGCGCGCCGTCTACGCGCTGGCCGAGCGCGTCGCGAAGGGCCCCATCAACATCCTGCTCCTCGGCGAGACGGGCGTCGGCAAGGAGGTGCTCGCCGAGTCGATCCACAGGGCGTCGCCGCGCGCGGGCCGGCCGCTCCTGCGCCTCAGCTGCGTCGCGCTCTCCGAGTCGCTGCTCGAGAGCGAGCTGTTCGGCCACGAGCGCGGCGCCTTCACCGGCGCCGTCCGGGCGAAGCCGGGGCTGCTCGAGACGGCCGAGGGGGGTACGGTGTTCCTCGACGAGATCGGCGAGCTGCCGCTCTCGATCCAGGCCAAGCTGCTCCGGGTCATCGAGGAGCGGAAGGTGATGCGGGTCGGCGGCCTGACCCCCACGAAGATCGACGTCCGCTTCATCTCGGCGACGCACCGCAACCTCGAGGCCGAGGTGAGCCGCGGCGCGTTCCGGCAGGACCTGTACTTCCGGCTGAACGGCGTGACCCTCACCCTCCCGCCGCTGCGCGAGCGCCCCGGCGAGGTCGCGGCGCTGGCGCAGCTCTTCGCGGAGCGCACGGCGAAGGAGCTGTTCCCCAGCGAGGCGAGCGCCGCGGCCGTCCCGCTCTCGCCCGCGGCCCTGGCCGCGCTCCAGCGCCACAGCTGGCCAGGCAACATCCGGGAGCTGCGCAACGTGATCGAGCGCGCGGTGATCCTCGCCAACGGGGCGCCCATCGGGCCGGAGCACCTGCTCCTCTCCCCGCTGGCCGATCCCACCCGTCCCTCGCATGAGCCTACCCTTCCGGTGCAACCGTCTCAGGCGCCCGCCCCGGCGGCCGCGTCCCCGAGCTCCCCGCACGGGGATGCGAGGGGCGTGCCGGACGGCGCGAAGGGCGCGCTCGACGGCGCGGGCCCCGGCCCCACGCGGCTGCGCGACGCCATGGAGGCCCACGAGCGCGAGCGCATCGTCCAGGCGCTCGAGCAGTGCATGGGCAACCAGACGCGCGCCGCGGCGCTGCTCGGGATCTCGCGGCGCACGCTGGTGGAGCGCATCCGCGTGTACGGGCTGCCGCGGCCGCGCAAGGCCTGAGCGTCGCCCGCGCGTTGCGCGAGCCGCCGCGCAAATTGCGCGAGGGCTCGCTCGACCGCGCGCCGCCGCGCGCAACGCCTCAGGCGGGCGTCTCGCGCCGCGTGATCGGGGCGAGCTCGATCCCGAGCTCCGTGGCGAACCGGAAGATGCGCTCGTCGCGGTAGAACTCGCCGAAGACGACCCGCGAGATCCCCGCGTTCGCCATCATCTTGAAGCACCCCCAGCACGGCGACGCCGTGACGTAGACCATCGCGCCGTCGATCCGCACCCCGTTCCGCGCGGCCTGGATGATCGCGTTCGCCTCCGCGTGGATCGTGCGCACGCAGTGGCCGTCCTCGATGAGATGCCCCTCCTCGTCGCAGTGGGGCAGCCCCCGGATCGAGCCGTTGTACCCGGTCGCGAGGATGCTCTTGTCGCGCACGATCACCGCGCCGACGTGCTTCCGGTCGCAGGTCGCCCGCGACGCGACGACCTCGGCGATGCGCATGAAGTATTCATCCCACGAAGCCCGGTGAGTCATCGCTCGTCTCCACGGCGGGGATCCGCGCCCGCTGCCCCCTCGACGCCGATCGACGCCGAGGCTCCGCGCCCGCTGTCCCCTCCAGAATGTTCAGGGGTCCGCCCTCCGGTCCCCGCGCGAGGGGGCCCGGCGGCGCGCGCTCGCGGCCCTGGCCGAGCCGCGCCGCGCGCCCTGCGGGCGCTTCTATCACGATGTCGGGCGCCGCGGAGCCCCTCCCGGACGGGCGACCGCGCGAGGCGCCTCGACAGCGAGGGCCGCCGCGTGGTAGCGCGCGTGCGTGAGCTCCACTGCGAAACCACGCCGGTCAGATCGCCGCATCCTCGTGCTCGGCTCGGGGGGGCGCGAGCACGCCCTCGCGCGCGCGCTCGCCCGATCGCCCTCGGTCGCCGAGGTCGTCGTGGCACCCGGGAACGCCGGCACCACGGCGCAAGGCGGCCCGGGCCGCGCCCCGATCCGCCGCGCCGACCTCGCCTCGCTGTCGCCCGACGAGGCGACCCGGCTCGCCGTCCGCGAGCGCGTCGACCTGGTCGTCGTCGGCCCCGAGGCGCCGCTCTGCGCCGGCGCCGCCGACGCGCTCGCCGCCGCGGGCGTCGCCGTGTTCGGGCCGAGCCGCGAGGCGGCGCGCCTCGAGGGGTCGAAGGCGTTCCTCAAGGAGTTCGCCGCCCGCCACGGCATCCCGACCGCGCCGTTCCGGATCGCGCGCTCCTTCGACGAGGCGGCCCGCGTCATCCGCGAGCGCGGCGCGCCCATCGTCGTGAAGGCCGACGGGCTCTGCGCCGGCAAGGGCGTCGTCGTCGCGGCGACCGTCGACGAGGCGCTCGCGGCGGCGAAGGACATGCTCGTGGATCGCCGCTTCGGCGACGCCGGCGCGACCGTGATCCTCGAGGACGCGATCGTCGGCGAGGAGGCCAGCGTGCACGCCATCAGCGACGGGGAGGCGATCTTCGTCCTGCCGGCGGCGCGCGATCACAAGCGCGTCGGCGAGGGCGACACCGGGCCGAACACCGGCGGCATGGGCGCGTTCGCCCCGAGCGCCCGCGTCACCCCCGAGCTCACCGCCCGCGTCGAGCGCGAGATCCTCCGGCCGACGATCGACGGCATGCGGGCGGAGGGGAGGCCCTTCCGCGGGGTGCTGTTCGCGGGCCTGATGATCACGCCCGCGGGGGACCCCATCCTGCTCGAGCACAACGTCCGCTTCGGCGATCCCGAGTGCGAGGCGCTGATGGAGCTCCTCGAGGGCGACGTCGCCGAGCTCTGCGCGTCGGCCGCGGCGGGCGCGCTCGACCCCGGGGCGGCGCGCGTCGCCCCCGGCCGGCACGCGCTCACCGTGGTCCTCGCGGCGCGCGGCTACCCGACGGCGCCCGTGACCGGCGACGTCATCCGCGGCCTCGACGCCGCGGCCGCGGTCGAGGGCGCCTTCGTGAACCACGCGGGCACGGCGGAGCGGGACGGCGCGATCGTGACCGCGGGGGGGCGCGTGCTCGCCGTCACCGCCGCGGGCGACTCGCTCGCGGAGGCGCGGGAGCGCGCGTTCCGCGCCGTGAGCGCGATCGACTTCGACGGCAAGGTGCTCCGCCGCGACATCGGGGTGGACGGAGCGCGCGCCGCCGGGTGAGGCGCGGCCCGCGCGGCGCCGCGCTTGACCCTCGGCCGCCGGTCGTGCCTATCGTTTCACGAGGGCGCGCCACCGCCGCCCAGGCCGTCCGCCGGGTGCGCGCGGCGACGCGGCTTGCCGGGGAGCGCATCGGCCACAGAGAGACGGGGACAGAGAGACGGGGGGCGGCGCTGCGCCGCTCCCGACCCGAGAGCGCGACACCATGGAGCCCATCGTCGATCTTGCCCCGGGCGCGGAGGACAACGCGCTCGCCGCCCACTTCGGCCGGCTCATCCGCGAGCACCTCGGCCGCGACCGGAGGCGCGTGTCCGATTTCCGGACGCTGCGCGGCTCGGTGCTCGTCGTCGCGCAGGACACCGGCACGTCGATGACGATGCGCTTCGATCACGGGCGCCTCACCATCCACGACGGCGCCATCGGCATCCCCTCCGTCACGTTCTGCGGCGACGAGGCGGCGCTGCTCCGGCTTCCGGACATCGCGTTCCACCGCTGGCTGAGCCTCCCGAAGCTCGGCCTCCTGCACCGCCGCCAGAGCGGCCCCCTCCGCGAGCTCGCGCGGCTCGTGGCCAGCGGAGACCTCAAGATCTATGGCCTGCTCGCGCACCCGCGGCTCATCCTCACGCTGCTCCGGGTCCTCTCGAGCCACCCCTGAGGTCCGACCAGGCCGATCGCGCAGGGCCTCGTCGGTGTGATACTGTACGACGAAAGCGGACTTCGCCGTCCGCGTCCGACGGGCGTTCTTGTGGGCTTGCAAACCTTTGCAACGCGGCCCAGAAGCTGGCTTTTGACGGCCTGTTGGGCTGTTGGTATGGCTCGATCATGGGCATCCGATTGCGCTACCTCGCCCACGATCTCGAGGTGCCGCTCGGCGAGTTCTTCATCGGACGGAGCGCGGATTGTCAGCTGTCGCTCGACGACCCGCTGGTGTCGCGCAGGCACGCGCTCTTGACCGTCGGCGAGGGCGGCGTCGCGATCGAGGATCTCGGCAGCCGCAACGGCGTGCTCATCAACGGGACCCGAATCACGGGCCGCCAGATCCTGTCGGACGGCGACAAGATCGCGATCGGGGGGCAGGAGATGTTCCTGCTCGGGGCGATCGAGCCGAGCTCGACGCACTCGCCGCGGAGCGCGCCGATCTGGACCCGGCAGCCGAACGCGCGCACGGTCGACATGAGCGAGATGTCCTCGGGCGAGGACGACGGCGCGACGGCGATCGCCTCGCGCAGGTCGCTGCCCGGGCTGATCCCGCAGCACCCCGACAAGCGCGTGCACGCGCTGAGCCTCATCGGCAGCGTCGCCGACAAGGCGCTCGCCCTCGGGCGGGTCGACGAGGCCGAGCGCATCCTCCAGCGGTCGCTCAACGACATCCTCACCAAGGCGCGGGAGGAGGGCGTCGGGGCCGTCCAGCCCGAGCTGGTCGAGAAGGCCAGCACGTACGCCGCCCGCCTCGCCGCCGCCACCGGCCGGGGGTCGTGGATCAACTATATTTTCGAGCTGAACACGCGGCTCGAGCTCCTGCTCCCCGCCTACCTCGTCGATGAGCTGTATAGTGTCCTGCGCAAGGTGAAGGCCGTCGACATGTCCATCCTTCGTGGCTACGCGAAGCGGCTCCGCGAGCGTGCGGGAGAACGTACCCCGGCGGAGCGGTTCATCCTCCAGCGAATCGAAGGGCTCGAGCGCCTCGGCGCACTGAAATAGACCATGCCTTTCCGCCTCCGGTACTTGGCGCACGATTTCGAGCTCCCCGAAGGGCCCTTCGTGATTGGCCGGAGCGGCGACTGCCAGCTCTCGCTCGACGATCCGCTGGTGTCCCGGCGCCACGCCACGCTACAGGTGCGCAGCGACGGCGTGGCCGTGCTCGATCTCGAGAGCAGGAACGGCGTGTACGTGAACGGCACGCGCATCTCCGGCCAGCGCGAGCTGGTCGACGGCGACCGCATCATCATCGGCAGCCAGGAGATGCTGCTCTACGGCGGCGAGGAGTCGCGGCCCCACGACGCCTACGGGGTCGAGTTCCGGCGCGCGACCGCGACGCTCGGCGCGATGGCGCTGACCGAGATGCGCAAGATGTCGGACGACCCGACGGAGCTCACGAGCCCGACGGGCGACGGCGGCTCCAAGGGCTTCCAGTCGCTGCGCCTGCTCGCGAGCCTCGCCGACAAGGCGCTCGCGATGGGGCGGAGCGAGGAGGCCGAGCGCATCCTGCAGACCGTGCTGATCGACATCCTGAGCCGCGCGCGGACGAACGTGCCGCTGGAGATGCCGGCCGCGGAGCTCGCCGCGCGCTACGCGGCCCGCCTCGCGGGCGCGACGACCAAGGGCACGTGGGTGAACTACGCGTTCGAGCTCTTCACGATCGCGCGCCGCCCGCTGCCCGGCCCCGTCGTCGACGAGCTCTACACCGTGGTCCGCCGCGTGAAGTCGCTCGATATCCAGCCGCTCAGGATCTACCTCGACGACCTGCGCCGGATGGCTCCTTCGTTCGGTCCGACCGAGCGGTTCTTGATGCAGCGGATCGAGGGTCTCGAGCGGCTGGTCGCGGCGAAGTAGCCGCCTCGTCGTCCGGCGCCGCGGTCGCCGGCGCGGCGGCCCGCGGCGACGCGCGCGGGGCGGGCGGCGCGGCGTCGCGAGCGGCTGCGCGCGAGGTCGACCGAGAGGGCGACGACGTCGGCGGCGCCGGCGCCCGGGAGGGCTGCGGCGGGGCCGCGGCGGGGGCCGGCGGCTCGTTGCGAGGGCGCGCGCTCGCGCTCGCGCGCCCCTCGGCTTGCTGCCAGCCGAGGTTCCTCGCGGCGGCCTTCGCGATCGCGTCGCGCAGCTCGGGATCCGGGACCTTCCCGAGCTCCCGCCGCACCTCGGACGGGAGCGGCGCCTCCTTCGGCGCGGGGCGGACCTCCTCGCGCCACGGCGGGCGCGCGACCGGCTCCACCTTGCCGACGCGGAACCGGAGCGACTGCACCGCGAGGCCGCGCGCGCGGAGCTGCGCGGTGATCACGTCGCCGAGCATCGAGAGCTCCTGCGCCCACGTCGAGCTCGCCGCGCGCACGTGAAGGACGCCGCGCTCCAGCTTGAGCGGCCGCGCGCGCGCGGCGATCCGGGACCCGACGGCCGCCTCCCAATCGCGGAACGGCATCGGCGCGGTGTCGACCTCCGTCGGCGCCGCCAGCGACGACGCCCGCTGGATCAGCGCGCCCAGCCGCTCGATACCTCCGCTCCGACGCGACATGCGCGCCGAGCGTAGCAGCCCGACGGCGGCTTGCTCCGGCGGACCGCGGCGTTCCGACTCGCCCGACGTCGCGGACGGCCGGCCCCCGCCGCGCGCTGGCCCCGCCCCGCCGCCCTGCGACCAGGACAGCCGACGATCGATCGCAGGCGCCTCACCCCGCCGGAACGGCCCGGAGCCGCAAGCGCGCTCGCCCGCAGAGGACGAGATCCGCGCAGAGGCGCCTCGTCCAGGGATTCCGCATCGGTACCGAAGGTGGGACTCGAACCCACAAGCCCGTGAGGACAGCGGATTTTGAATCCGCCGCGTTTGCCATTCCGCCACTTCGGCTCAGCGCTCCGAGGAGCGTGCGCTCCGGGAACCGTAGATCACCCGGCGCGATCCTGGCAACGGTCGTCGACCGTCCGATCGCGGTCTGAGGGCGATCGGAGCGCGGTAGAGGCGCGGCGACGCGCGCGGGGGAGCGGCGGGCGAGGCGCGGCGAAGGCGCGCGGCGGCCGCGGATCGCGGCCGCGCGGCGCGAGATCACACCACGAAATCCAGCATCTGGAGGCGCGTCAGGTAGTCCTGGAGCGCGGCGGCGTACTCGTCGATCAGGAGATCGAGCCTCACCAGCGCGCCGTGATCGTCGATCGCGTCGATGGTCCCGCTCACCGGGATCTCGCGCGCGGGCAGGATGAGCACGCCGCTCCAGTGCGCGCCCTTCGCGGCGTCGCGGAGGCCGGCGAGGCGCAGCCAGCCGTCGGAGAGCTCGACCACGGGGACGAGCGCGCCGCTGTCCAGGCGGACGGAGCTCTTCAGCGTGTGCGCCGGCTCGACCATGTAGTGCGAGCGCCGGTTCTTCTCGATGAGCTCCTCGAGCGTCGCGCAGATGACCTTGCTGAGCGGCGTCTCCTCGCTGTCGAGCACGAGCTCGAGCAGCCGCTTCATCGCCCGCTGCGTGCGGATGAGGTTCGCGCGCACCTCCTCGAGCCGCCGCGCGTCGCGGCGGATCTTGCCGGCCACGACGTTGAGCAGGTTGTTGTAGAACGGGTAAGCGACGTCGCCGTGCCCCTCGAAGAAGTCCTGCAGCTCGGCGACGCCGATGCGCCAGATCTCCGAGGGCTGCGTCGTCACCGCGGTCGTCGTCCGCCGGAAGCCGGTGAGCGCGCCGAGCTCGCCGATCGGCGAGATGGGGCTCAGGCGGAAGCGCGTCTCGCCCCCCTCGAGCAGCGCGACCTCGCCCTGGACCAGGAGGAACAGGTGCGCCGGCGCGCTCCCGGCCTCGAAGAGCACGTGGCCGGACGGGACCTCCTGGCGCTGGAACGCCCTCATCAGCTCGTCGAGGTGGTCCTCCGTGATTCTCTCGAACAGGGGGATCGCGTGCAGGTCGGATGGACGGACCGCCATGGGGTGACACTCCTCTTCAACGTGGGTCGGGCTCCGCGTCCGCCGCGTTGCGAGACACGGATCCATGCGGCGCGCACGAGCTCGGCGTGGACCGCGGGAGGGGCATCCTACTCCAGGTCCCGTCGCGAGGAAGAGGGATGGCCGCCTCGCCGAGCGGCGCGCGCCCGCGGGGGAGGCCTGCCCCGCTGGCGGGATCGGGTGGGTGCCGGTAACGTCGCATGGGTGATGCCGTCCGTTCGTCAAGGGCTCTTCGCCGCGGTGCGCCTCCTGCCGCTGCGGCTCCTCGCGCTCGGCCTCGCCCTCGCCGCCGTCGCGTGCGGCTCCGCGCCCTCGGCGGCGCCGGTCGGCGTGGAGGCGCCGCCGCCGCCGAAGCCGCGCAACGCGGCCGCGATCGCGCAGTCGATCGCCGGGGGGAAAGTCTCGGTGCTCGTCTTCGCCGACCGGACCCGAGGCCACCCGATCATGGCGCGGCTCGCGGCGCTCGATCTGTGGGGACCCGTGCTCACCGGCACGGGGCTCGATCCGGAGCGGGACCTCGAGCGCGCCTTCATCACCGCGCCGCGCACGGACGCGGCCCACGAGGCGGTGATCGTCCTCGAGCACAACGTGCCGCCGGAGCGGCTGAAGACGGGGCTCGACACGCTCCTCTCGCGCAGCCAGCCGCCGGGCGCCGAGGAGAGCGGGCTCGGCGTGCCGGCCGTGCGCGTGACCCTCAAGGGGCACACGCGCGTGGTGGCGACCGTGGAGCCGAACTTCCTCGTGGTGCTGCCGGTCTCGCGGGCACGCGAGGCGCGGCGCTTCATCGGCACGGGCGGCTTCCCCGAGCCGGTCGGCGACGAGGCCGCGCTCGCCGCGGCCATCGACCCGGCGCGGACGCTGCGGGGGCCGCGCGAGGCGCCCCGCGTGCCGCCGACGCTGAGATCGCTCGAGGCCGCCGTGACGCTGACCAAGGACGGCGGCGCCACGGTCGCGCTCGACGGGGCGAGCCAGAGCCCTGAGGACGCCGCCCGCGACGCGGCCTTCCTCAACGCGGAGATCGAGCGCGCGACCTCGTTCCGCATCGCCGTCGTGACGGTCCGGGTCGTCGACCCGGTCGAGTTCTTCGCCGAGGGAGACCGGGTGAAGGCGAACCGGCGCGTGACGCCCGGGGAGATCGACAAGCTCTTCGCCCTGCTCAGCGCCGTGCTGCCGCGCTAGGCTGCCGCCCGATGCGACTCGTCAAGATCGGAATCGCCAACGTCAACGCGACCGTCGGCGCCGTCCGCTCGAACACCGACCGGTGCCTCGCGCTCGCCCGCTCGATGGCGCGCGACGACGTCACCCTGGCGGTCTTCCCGGAGCAGGTGATCGGCGGCTACGCGTCCGAGGACCTCGTGCAGTGGCCCGCGTTCGTCGCGAGCCAGCAGCGCGAGCTCCGCCGCTTCGCCGAGGAGACCGCGTCGCTCCGCACCGTGTTCGTCATCGGCGTGACCGTCGGTGTGGGGGGCGACCTCTTCAACGCCGGCGCGATCGTCCACGCCGGCCAGGTGCTCGCCTTCTCCCCGAAGGAGAAGCTGCCCACGTACAACATCTTCTACGAGGCGCGCACGTTCTCGCGCGGCATGCCGTTCATGGAGCTCGACGCCGACGGCGTGATCTGCGGCGACCGCATCCTCGCCTTCGATTTCGGGACGATCGCCGTCGAGGTGTGCGAGGACATCTGGTCGCCCGACGGGCCGATGCGGCGCCGCTGCTACGCGGGCGCCGAGATCGTCTGCAACATCTCCGCGTCGCCGTTCCGCGCCGGGGTGACGGGCACCCGGCGCGAGATGATCGCGACGCGCGCGGCCGACAACCAGTGCACCATCGCCTACGCGAACCTGGTCGGCGGCAACGACGGCCTCGTCTTCGACGGCGGCGGGTTCATCAACCAGAACGGCCGCCCGATGCTGGAGGCGCCGCGCTTCCGCGAGGGGTACGCCGCGGCCGTGGTCGACCTCGACCGGACGACGCGCTGCCGCCGCGAGGCGAGCACCTGGCGCAGCGACCTCGAGGAGTTCCGCCGCGCCTCCCCGCACATGGTGGAGGTCCTCCGGGCGACCGGGCAGACCGCGGACCGCTCGCGGCTCGCCTACCCCGCCCCGCCGCCGGGCACGACGCCGTTCCTGCCCTCGGCGGCGCTGCCGGCGATCTCGGCGCGCGACGAGCTGCTCGACGACTTCTACGAGGTGCTCGCGCTCGGCGTCGCCGACTACTACCGCAAGATCGGCGCCTTCAAAGGCATCGGCCTCGCGCTCTCGGGCGGCCGCGACTCGCTCCTCACGCTGCTCGTCGCCTGGCGCGCGGTGCAGCTCCTCCACCCGGGCCTCGAGGGCGAGGCGCTGCGCGCGCAGATGAAGGCGTCGCTCCACGCGTTCTTCATGCCGTCGCGCTACTCCAGCGACGCGACGCACCGGGCCGCCGCGCAGATCGCCGACGATCTCGGCGCCTCGTTCGCGGTGATCCCGATCGAGGACGCGTTCCCCCGGGAGCTCGAGGCCGCCCAGGCGATGGTCGGCGAGGGCCGGCAGCTCACCGAGCTCACGCGGCAGAACGTGCAGGCCCGCATCCGCGGCGGGCGCATGTGGAACTGGGCGAACACGAGCGGCGCGCTGTTCCTGCAGACGGGGAACATGAGCGAGAAGGCGCTCGGCTACACTACGGTGGGCGGCGATCTCGAGGGGGCGTTCAGCGTGATCGCCAACCTCCCGAAGACCGTGGTCATCGCGCTCATCGAGCGCCTCTCGCAGCGCTTCGGCTTCAAGGGGATCCAGCAGACGCTCGCCACGACGGCGGGGCCGGAGCTCGCCGAGAACCAGTCGGGGGAAGCCGAGCTCATGCCGTTCGAGGTGCTCGACGCGTGCCTCTACCTCTACGGCGCCGAGAAGCTCGCCGCCGACGAGCTGGCCGCCGCGCTCCCCAGCCTGTTCCCGGACAAGGACCCCGCCGCGCTCGCGGCGTGGGCCGAGAAGTTCGCGACCCTGTTCTCGAGATCGATCTTCAAGTGGGTGCAGTCGCCGATCGCGATCCACCTCGGCTCGCTCGATCTCGACCGGGAGCGCGCGCTGCAGCTGCCCGTGGTGCAGCGGACCGAGTGGAAGGGCGGCTGAGCCCCGCCCGGGCGCGCCCCGCGGCCGCCCTCGCCGCGCGGGGCGGCCAGCGCGTCAGTTGGGGGCCTTCTCGACCGGCGTCTGCGCCGCCTGTCGGCCGTCCTTCCCGTCGATCGGGGTGAGCTCGAGGATCTCGTGGCCCGGGGGCGCCGGCGGCGGGGCGGGGCGGATCGAGCCGTCGGCGGAGAAGCGCTCGAGCTCCTCGGTGACGCGGCGGAGGTAGCCCTGCTTGATGTGGAACGGCAAGAAGGCGCTCTTGAAGCCGGCCACGATGGTCGACTTGATCTCCTTCAGGCCGAATCCCATCTTCGTGTGGCAGTGCCAGAGCTCGTGCGACACCGTCGTGTCGGTGACGAGCCGGTTGTCGGTGTTGACGGTCACGCGCAGCCCGAGGCTCTGGTAGAGCTTGAGCGGGTGCGAGGCGAGGTCGCGCACGGCGCCGGTCTGCACGTTCGAGGACGGGCAGCACTCGAGCGGGATCCGGTGATCGTTGATGTAGTGGAGCAGGCCCCCGTCCTCGCGCAGGCGGCAGCCGTGGCCGATCCGGTGCGCGCCGCAGACGTGCAGCGCCTGCGCGATCGACTCGGGGCCGTAGGCCTCGCCGGCGTGGATGGTGCAGTTGATGTTGTTCTGGCGCACGAGCTGGAACGCCGCCTTGTGGTGCTTCGCCGGGTGGTCGTACTCGGCGCCGGCGAGGTCGAACCCGACCACGCCGCGGCTCTTGTAGGCCACCGCGAGCTCCGCCATCTCCAGCGACGACTCCGGCGAGATGTTCCGGATGCCGCAGACGATGACGTTGCTCTCGATGCCCAGCGCGTCGCGCGCCGCCCTGAGCCCCGAGAGCACCGCCTCGACGACGCTCGTGAGGCGCAGGCCGAGGCGGGTGTGCAGCATCGGCGAGTAGCGGACCTCCATGTAACGGACGTTCTCGCGCGCGGCGTCCTCCGCGAGCTCGTAGGCGACGCGGTAGAGCGCCTCCTCGGTCTGGAGGACGCGCAGCGTGATGTCGAACGCCTTGAGGTACTCGACGAGCGAGCCGCAGTTCTGGCCCAGGTTCATCACCCGGCGCAGCTCCGACGGCTCGTACGTCGGGAGCTCGACGCGGTTGCTGCGGGCGAGATCGATGATCGTCTCGAGGCGCAAAGAGCCGTCGAGGTGGACGTGCAGATCGGTCTTGGGTAGTTGCCGGAAGAACTCCAGCGGGAGCTTGCCGGCTAGCTCGGGATGATCACTCATGAGCTATTCTGTCACCCGCCGACCGGCCGCGAAAGGCGGCGGGCGGGCGCGGCGCGGCTTACGGTGCCGCCGCCGCCGCCGATGACGGGGGCGGCGCGGACCCGCCCGACGCGCCGCGCGAACGATCCCGGCTGCCCACGACGACGGCGGCCGCGGAGACGCCGAAGAGGGCGACGAAGAGCAGCGGGAGCGGCAGGCTGAGCGGATCCCCGGCGGCCTCGCGCCGCAGCGCATCGCGGAGGCGATCGGGGTTGTAGCCGACCACGAGCCGCCGCCCGACGTAGGTGGCGGGGAGCCCGCGCGCCTCCATCCGCCCATACAGCGCGACGTCCGCGTCGATCGTGGCCTGGGTCTCCGGCGCGGCGAGGCAGGCCTCGAAGTCGGCGGGGAGCCCGAGCGGCGCGAGGACGGAGGCGACGCGGTCGTCCGTGAGCTTGCCGGGCGACGCGCTGTAGAGCAGCGCCGCGGCCTGCTCGCGCTTGTCCGGGGGCGCGCAGACGTAGGCCTTCGCCGCGGGGAGCGCGCCGGGGTGGCTGGGCAGCGGCACCATCTTGCGCACGTGGCGCAGCCGGTCGCCGTAGGGCTCCTCCATCTGGCTCAGCTCGGGGTGGAGCCGGCGGCAGAAGGGACACTCGAAGTCGGTGAAGGCGACGACCGTGATCTTGCCGGGCTCCTGCAGCGACGCGAGCTCCGGCGGGAGCGGCGGGATGACCGGGTAGCTGCCCCAGAGGAACGGCAGGCCGATCGCCGCGACGGCGGCCGCGCCCCACACCGTGGTGCCGGGCAGCCCGCCCTGCGCGGCGCGCTCGAACGCGGCGCGCGGCATGCGCCACGCCTGCCAGGCGACGAGCGCGGACGTGACCGCGGCGGCGATGGCCGCGACGTCGACCGCGACGCACCACGCGCAGAACGCGCCGATCGCGAAGGCCTGCAGGCCGAGGAGCACCGTGGCGGCGAGGCCGCCGGCGGCCGAGGCCGCCGCGATCGCGACGTGGTGCCACCGCTCCCGCGCGAGCAGCGAGGCGGCGAGGAGCGTGCTGAAGGCGGCGAGGCCGAGGTTCGGCAGCGGGACCCCGAGCAGCCGGCTGTACGGCGACACCCGGACGGCGAAGCAGCCCGAGCTGACGCCGCAGAACGCGGGGTCGCCGGCGTTCTGGTACTCGACGACGAGCGCCGCGCTCGCCGCGATGGCGACGAACAGCGCGAGCCGGAAGAGCGTGACGACGAACCGGGCGCGCCCGGCCTGCGCCTCGCCGGTCGAGGTCGCGGGCCCCGCCGCCTGAGTCGCGGGCCCCTCGGGGCCGGCCCGATGCGCCTCCGAGGATTCACGCGCGTCGCGTCTGTCGCGCGCCGGACGCACCGCGAAGACGTTGCCCCTCCCGGCGAGGAAGACGAGGAGCATCAGCGCGAGGAGCAGGGCGATCGAGTTCAGCAGCATCGGTCCGTGGCGGCGCCAGAGGCGTGGGTTCGAGGCATACCGGACCCGGGCGGCGACAGCCAGCGAGAGGAGACTCGTGCTAGTCGAGTTTCATGCGTTCCTCATCTCGCGGAGATTCCCCGACGACCGGCTCCGGCGCGCGCCGCCGGGAGGCCGTGGTCGGCCTGCTGTCGTCATTCAAGCGCGCCCTGCACGCCAACGAGATCGCCGAGCGCCTCGGGGTCGAGCCGAGCCGCTACACGAAGCTGCAGCGGCTGCTCGAGGAGCTGTCGACGGAGGGCAGCATCGTCGCCCTCCCCGGCCAGCGGTTCCGCGTGAGCCGCCAGCAGGTCGAGGCGCGCGGCGCGGAGCACGAGGGGACGCTGACCGTGCACCCGCGCGGCTTCGGGTTCGTGTCGCTCGGAGGGGCGGCCGAGGACGTCTACATCTCGCCCGAGGCGATGGGCGGCGCGCTCCACGGCGACACCGTCGCGGTGCGCATCGCGACGCGCTCGCGGCGCGGCGTGGAGGGGGAGATCGTCCGCGTCGTCAAGCGGCGCCACGCGCGCGTGGCGGGCGTGCTCAGGCGGCGAGGCAGGAGCGCCTGGCTCGAGCCGGACGACGGGCGCGTCCGCGGGCCGATCGTGATCGTGCCGCGCGAGCCGGGCGGGCCGCTCGCGCCGCCCGACGCGGAGGACGGCGCCGCGGCGGTCGTGTCGATCGCCCGCTTCCCGGACCTGCCCGACGAGAACCCGGAGGGCGTGCTCGAGGCCGTGCTCGGGACGCCCGGCGACCCGAACGTGGAGGTCGCCAAGATCCTGCTGCGCGAGGGGATCGAGGAGGAGCACACGAAGGAGGCGATCGCCGAGGCCGAGGCGTTCGGGGGCGAGGTGCCGGCCGAGGCGCTCGAGGGGCGCACCGACCTCACCCACCTGCCGATGCCGACGATCGACCCGGAGGACGCGCGCGACCACGACGACGCGGTCTGGGTGATCCGCGAGGACGACGGCTCGTACCGGGCCTGGATCGCGATCGCCGACGTGTCGCACTACGTGCGGCCGGGCAGCGCGCTCGACCAGGCGGCGCTCGGGCGGGGCAACTCGATCTACCTGCCCGATCGCGCGATCCCGATGCTGCCGCGGGCGCTGTCGTCGAACCTCTGCTCCCTCCTGCCGGGCGTGATCCGGCTCTGCCTGTGCGTCGAGGTCGAGCTCGACGCGACCGCGACGGTGCGGCGCGCCCGCGTCATCGAGGGGTACATCCGGTCGATCGCGAAGCTCACCTACCCCGGCGTGGCGCGCGCGCTCGGCTTCACGCCCGATCCGCCGCGCAGCCCGGAGGCCGAGGCGCTGCGGAACGACCTCCAGGTGATGTGGGACCTCGCCCGGCTGCTCCGCGGCCGGCGGATGCGGCGGGGCGCGCTCGACCTCGACCTGCCCGAGGCGAAGGTGGTGCTCGATCCGTCGACGGGCGCGCCCGTCGACGTGCAGAAGCGCAGCCACGACCCCGGGGTGGCGAAGGCCTACCAGCTCATCGAGGAGATGATGCTCCTGGCGAACGAGACCTGCGCGCAGTTCGTGGTCGACCAGGGCATCCCCACCGTGTTCCGGTACCACGCGCCCCCGGACCAGGCGAAGCTCGAGCGCTTCGCGACGATGTGCGGGGAGCTCGGGCTCGCGTTCGATCCGGAGGACGCGGCCGATCCGAAGCGGCTGTCGGCGTTCCTGAAGAAGCTCGACGCGCACCCGCAGAAGCAGGTGCTGCACATGCTCCTGCTCCGCGCCATGAAGCAGGCGGTGTACGACGTGGCCAACGTGGGCCATTTCGGGCTGGCCTCGAGCGCGTACCTGCACTTCACCTCGCCGATCCGGCGGTACCCGGACATCACCGCCCACCGCGCGATCCGCGCGGTGCTGCGCGGCGAGCGCGTCGACCGGAGCGAGGCGGCGCTCGAGCGGCTGCGCGAGGCGGCCATCGTGGCGTCGGAGCGCGAGCGCAAGGCGATGGAGGTGGAGCGCGAGGTGGTCGACCTGCACCGCGCGCTCGTCATGCGCTCCCGGCTCGGGGACACCTTCGAGGGCACCGTGACGGGCATCGTGGGGACGGGCGTTTACGTCAACATCGAGGATCCCTTCGTCGACGTGCTCGTCCGCATGGAGTCGCTCGGCCGGGATGATTACGAGATCGACGACGAGGGGCTGCGCGTCATCGGCCGCCGGTCGGGGGACCGGATCGCGATCGGCGACGCGATGCTCGTGCAGATCGAGGACGTGGCGATCCTCCGGCGCACCATCTACGGCCGGCGGCTCGCCGGAGACGGGATGTCGGACGAGTCGAAGCCGCGCCGGCTGCGGCGCGACGCGGCGGACGCACGGACAACTCGTCGTGTCAAGACCAGCAAGAGCACGAAGCCCGCCAAGGGCCTGAAGGCCGGCAAGGGTGGCAACGGCGGCAAGAGCGGCAAGAGCGCCAAGGGGCGAAAGAAGCAGCGATAGCAGGGCGCCCGGGGGCGCCACCCTCCGCCGGCATTCCCGCCGGCCTTTGCCGCTCGGACGCACGAGCGCGCGACACCGATCAGCCGCGCTCGCGCGCGCCGATAAGCGCGCGAAACCTCCTCGAAATCGCTGAGATAGACCCTCGAAACCAACGAGGCCGGCCCGCGCCGCGCGCTGCTCGGTTCGCCCGCAGCGCGCGTCGACGCGAGATCCACAATCGCACCTCCTCCGCGCCTCTTCGCGCCTCCTTGGTGATCGAGCTTCGATCAAAAGAGGGCGGGCTCCTGCATTTTCCTTGCGTTCAGAAAACCACTATGGTCTCAACTTATTCATTCTAGGAGAGAGGTAACCAATGCCGAAGCCGACGTATCCCGCCTACAACGCTGGTGACTTCCTGGTCGATTACGAGGAGAAGGTCTTCGAAGACGTCAAGGCGAAGCCGGGAGAGAAGGCGCTGGTCACCTTTCACACCGTGGCCTTCGAGGGCTCGATCGGCCTCGTCAACGTGCTGACGGCGATCCGCCTTCAGCGTAAAGGGTTTGAGACATCCATCTTGCTGTACGGGCCGGGCGTCACGCTGGGGCTGCAGCGCGGCTTTCCGAAGCTCGGCAGCGAGGCGTTCTCCGGGCACCTCGCCGTGAACCAGCAGATCGGGCGGTTCATGGAGGAGGGCGGCAAGGTGTACGCGTGTCGGTTCGCGCTGCAGGCGCTCTACGGCCACGGCGAGCACGCGCTGATCCCGGGAATCAAGCCCATCAGCCCGCTCGACGTGCTCGACATCCAGCTGATCCACCGCCGGGAGAACGCGTTCATGGTCCACTCCTGGACGCTCTGACCCGAGCGCCGTCCATGGAGTACAACCGCAAAGTCCGGGCGGCCGCGGTGCAGGCCAGTCCCGTCCTCGGCAGCAGGGACGGGACGACCGAGCGCGTCGTCGCCGCGATCGCCAGGGCCGCGAAGGAGGGCGCCGAGCTCTGCGTTTTCCCCGAGGCGTTCGTCCCGTATTACCCCTACTTCTCCTTCGTGCTCCCGCCGCCCGCCATGGGGAAGGAGCACATGCGCCTTTACGACGAGGCGGTCACCGTCCCCGGCCCGGTGACGCGGGCCGTGGCCGCCGCCGCGCGCGCGCACGGGGTGGTCGTGGTGCTCGGCGTGAACGAGCGCGATCACGGCACGCTGTACAACGCGCAGCTCGTCTTCGACAGGGACGGCGCGCTCGTGCTCCACCGGCGCAAGATCACGCCGACCTACCATGAGCGGATGATCTGGGGGCAAGGCGACGGCTCGGGCCTCAGGACCGTGGACACCGCGGTCGGGAGGCTCGGCGCGCTCGCGTGCTGGGAGCACTACAACCCGCTCGCGCGGTTCGCGCTCATCGCGCAGCACGAGCAGATCCATTGCAGCCAGTTCCCCGGCTCGCTGGTGGGGTCGATCTTCGCCGAGCAGATGGAGGTGACCATCCGGCATCACGCGCTGGAGTCGGGGTGCTTCGTGGTGAACGCCACGGCCTTCCTGACGCCGGAGCAGGTCCGGGAGGTCGCGCCGAACGAGCAGCTCCAGGGCGTGCTGCGCGGCGGGTGCATGACGGCGATCGTGACGCCGGAGGGCGCGCACGCGTGCCCGCCGGTGACCGACGGCGAGGGGATGGCCGTCGCGGACCTCGACTTCGCCCTGATCACGAAGCGAAAACGGATGATGGATGCGGCGGGGCACTACGCCCGGCCCGACTTGCTGCGGCTTTGGATGGACACGGCAGAGCGACCGATGGTGCTCGGCGCGGGCAGCCCCAAGGCCTCCTCCCTCGATCCTGCGGCGGTGGACCATGGATACCCAGACGCTGATCACCGAGCTCCAGTCGTTCGGCCTGAGGCTGGCTGAGGCCCCCGAGGGCGCCCCGGGCGCGGGCGCCGCGGCCCCGAGCGAGCCCGCGTCGCCCGCGTCGCCCATGTCGCCCGCGTCGGAAGGCGACGAGGGCCGCCGCGCGGCGTGGACCTCGCGCCGCGGCGGGGCGGGGCCGACCCAGCACGTGGCGGCCACGCTCCGCGGCGCCACGGTGATGATCCCGATCCACACCGACCAGGCCGCGGCGTCGCCGTTCGTGGCGCGGATCGGGCGCGACGGCGCGGGGACCGTCGAGCGCGACGGCAGGGAGCTCGCGCCGATCGCCCTCGTGAAGGCGCCGCGCTTCTACGCCCTCTCGACCAGGGACGGCATCCCCTACCCCAAGATCGCGCTCCTGCACGGGGCGGACGTCCTCGCCTCGACGGTGCTCCAGACGTGCATCCGGTACTCGGAGCGCGACAAGGCGTGCACGTTCTGCGCGATCGGGCAGTCGCTCGCGGCCGGGCGCACCACCGCGAAGAAGACGCCGGAGCAGCTCGGCGAGGTCGCCGAGGCGGCGGCCCGGCTCGACGGGGTGCGGCACGTGACGCTCACCACGGGCACGCCGCGGTCGCCCGATCGCGGGGCGGCGCACCTCGCCGACTGCGCGCGCGGCATCAAGGCGCGCGTCGACCTGCCGGTGCAGGCGCAGTGCGAGCCGCCCGACGATTTCGCCTGGTTCGAGCGGATGCGCGCGGCCGGCGTCGACAGCCTGGGCATGCACCTCGAGGCGGTCGAGGACGAGGTGCGCGCGGTCGCGATGCCGGGCAAGGCCGAGGTGAGCGTGGCCCGGTACTTCGAGGCGTTCGAGGCGGCCGTGCGCGTGTTCGGCCGCGGCCAGGTGTCGACCTACCTCATCGCGGGGCTCGGCGACTCGCCGTCGTCGCTGCTCGACGCGAGCGAGCGGCTCATCGCGATGGGGGTCTATCCGTTCCTCGTCCCGCTCGTGCCCATCCCGGGGACGCCCGCGGCCGATCGCGCGCCGCCCTCGGGGGAGCTCATGCGGGCGCTCTACGCGCACATCGGCCCGCTGCTCGCGCGGGCGGGGCTGCGATCGAACGACGTGAAGGCGGGCTGCGCCCGCTGCGGCGCCTGCTCAGGGCTCTCGGGCTTCGAGGCGGAGGGCCGGGCCGCGGCGCCGCCGGACGCGGCACCGCCGGACGCGGGCGCGGCATGGACGATAACCTCGGAGAGCTCCGATGACGCCTCAGTACAGCTTCGAGCTTGTGCAGACGCGGGACACGTATCTCGCGTACCTCCGCTTGCGCCGGGCCACCTTCTGCGACGAGCAAGGGCTGTTTAAGACGACCGACGAGGACGACTGGGACGCCTCGGCGCTCCCCATCGCCGCCGTGCTGCGCGGGGCGCCGGGGGGCGAGGCGGTCGTCGGCACGGTGCGCATCTACGAGGCGGAGCCCGGCCTCTGGTACGGCGGCCGGCTCGCCGTCGAGCGCGCCCACCGCAAGCAGGGCGTGGTCGGCCGCGGCCTCGTCCACAAGGCGGTCACCTCCGCCCACGGCTGGGGGTGCCAGAGGTTCCTCGCGCTCGTCCAGGCGGCCAACGTGCCGTTCTTCGAGAGCATTCACTGGCGCTCCCTCGAGGAGCGGTCGTTCCGCGATCGCCCGCACCACCTGATGGAGGCCGACCTCGCGAGCTACCCGCCGGGCGACGAGCCCCGCCCGCCGCCCGGGCAGAGGTTCCGCTGATGCTCGCCGGCATCACGGCCGAGCTGCGGGGCGCGCTCGGGATCCTCGCGAAGCGGGACGTGCAGATCCCGGCGCGGTACCTGTCCGGCAAGCCGGGCGCCGGCGGCGCGGGCGGCGCAGGCGACGCGGCCGGCGCGAGCGGCGCCGCCTGCGCGATCGGCGCGGTCCATCGGCCCGCCGCGCTCGGCGACGACTGCGCGGCCATCCCCGACGGCGACGGCTACCTGCTCCTCGCCGCCGAGGGGATCTGGCCGACGTTCCTCGAAGGAGACCCGCGGTTCGCGGGCTACAGCGCCGTGATGGTCAACGTCAGCGACATCTACGCGATGGGCGGCCGCCCCATCGCCGTGGTCGACGTCGTCTGGGGGACCTCGGCCGGCGCTCTGGAGCCGGTCTGGGAGGGCATGGTCGCCGCGTCGCGCGCCTACGGGGTGCCGATCGTCGGAGGTCATACGAGCGCGCGCAGCCCCTACAACGCCCTCGCCGTGGCCATCGCGGGGCGGGCGCGGCGGCTCATCACGAGCTTCGCCGCGCGCCCCGGCGACGTGCTCGTCGCGGCGATCGACCTGCGCGGCAGGATGCACGCGGAGCACCCCTTCTGGAACGCCTCGACAGGCACCGACCCGGCGCGGCTCCGCGGCGATCTCGAGGTCCTGCCCGCCCTCGCCGAGGCGGGCCTGTGCGACGCGGGCAAGGACATCAGCATGGGCGGCGTCGCGGGGACGCTGCTGATGCTCCTGGAGACGTCCGGCGTCGGCGCGGTGCTCGACGTCGCGGCCGTCCCGCGGCCGGGCGACGCGCGCGATCTCTCGATCGCGCGCTGGCTGCTCGCGTTCCCGAGCTACGGCTTTTTGCTCAGCGTGCGCCCCGACGCCGCCGGCGCGGTCCTCGCGGCCTTCGCCCGGCGCGGCATCGCGAGCGCCGCGGTCGGCGCCGTCGACGGCTCGCGGCGGCTCACGCTGGAGGCCGCCGGCGAGCGGCAGACGCTCTGGGACCTGTCGGCCGAGCCGCTCACCGGCTTCGCGGGCGAGGGCGCGCGATGAGCGCCGGCGCCGCGCCCGGCGCGCCGCTCTCGGTCGCGCTGCTCACCTACTCGACAAAGCCGCGCGGCGGCGTCGTGCACACGGTCGAGCTCGCGGAGGCGCTCCACGACCTCGGCGTGGACGTCTGCATCTACGCGCTGAACAAGGACCAGGGCGGCTTCTACCGGCCGCCGCGCTGCCCCGCCGTCCTCGTGCCCGCCGCGCCCCCGCCGGAGGGGATCGACGCGGTCGTGCGGCAGCGCATCGCGGAATTCGAGGCCGGGCTGCGCCGCCTCGGGGCGCGGCACGACATCTGGCACTCCCAGGACTGCATCAGCGCGAACGCGCTCGCCGCGCTGCGCGCCGAGGGGCGCGTGCCCCACTTCCTCCGGACCGTGCACCACCTCGACGACTACGACAGCCCCTACCTGCGCGCCTGCCAGGAGCGCTCGGTGCGCGAGGCGGACGCGTGCCTCGTCGTCAGCGAGGCGTGGCGGAGGACGCTCCGGGCCGATCTCGGCGTCGACGCGGCGATCGTCCCGAACGGCGTGAGCCTGCGGCGGTACTCGCCGGCGCCGGACGCGCGCGACGCGGAGCTCCGGGCGCGGCTCAACGCGACCGGGTCGCCGCTCTACGTGACCGTGGGCGGCGTCGAGCCGCGCAAGAACTCGATCGGTCTGCTCAAGGCGTTCCTGTCGGTCCGGAGGCGGCTGCCCGGAGCCCAGCTGATCATCGCGGGCGGAGAGACGCTGTTCGATTACGCGCCCTACCAGCGCGAGTTCGAGGCGATCGCGCGGGAACACGGCGTCTTTCCGGCGCCCGCGGGCGCGCGTACGGCGGCGGCAGGCGCCGCGGGCGCGCCGCCGCCGCTCGTCCTCGCGGGCGTGCTCCCCGACGCGCTGATCCCGCCGCTCTACCGCCTCGCCGACGCGTTCGTATTCCCGTCCGTCCGCGAGGGATTCGGGCTCGTCCTGCTCGAGGCGATGGCGTCGGGCGCGCCGGTGGTGAGCTCTGCTCAACCTCCCTTCACCGAGTTCCTCCGAGACGGGGAGAGCGCGCTGCTCGTCGATCCCTCGAGAACAGAGGATCTCGCGGCCGCGATGGAGGCTATCCTGGAGGGAGGCGTGAGGCGGCGCCTGCGCGCGGCGGCGATCGAGGCCGCGGCGCGGTACACGTGGGAGCGCTCGGCGCGCATCGCGGCCGGCGTCTACCGCGAGTTCCTCGGATCCCGCCATAACTAGGACGAGCGACGTATGCCGGAGATGCGCTTCGTGATCGAGTGGCCGAGCGGCGAGCAGCAGGTCTGTTATTCTCCGTCGCTCGTCGTGAAAGAGCACCTCGACGTCGGGGAGAGCTACTCCATCGACGATTTCGTGTCGCGTTGCCGGAAGGCGCTCGAGATCGCGAGCGAGCGGGTCCTCAAGAAGTACGGGTTCCCCTGCAGCCTGGCGCGGGCGGAGGCGGCGCGCATCGCGAGCGCGGCCGCGCGATTCCACGGCCAGAGCGGGGCCAAGGTCCGGGTCCTCAAGTTCGTCGAGTGACGGAAGGAGCACGGTATGGTGTCGAAGTCGAAGATGGAGCGCCTCCTCAGCGAGCGCCAGTTCCTCGTGTCCGCCGAGCTGACGCCCCCGCGGCACTACGACCTGGAGAAGCTCTTGAAGCACGCCCGAAACATGGCCGGGTGTGTCGACGTGGTGCAGATCAACGATCACCTGCTCTCCCAGGCGCGCTGCGCCAACATGGCAGTCGGCCATTTCGTCAAGCAGGAGGGGCTCGAGCCGGTGCTCCAGTTCTCGCTCCGCCACAAGAACAGGATCGCCCTCCAGGGCGACCTGCTCGGGATGGCGGCGCTCGGGCTCTCGAACATCATCATCCTGGGCGGCTATCCGTGCGCCATCGGCTCGGATCCCGAGGCCAAGGAGGTGAGCGACGTCGACAGCTACGCGGCGATCGAGCTGACCCGCCGGATGACGCGCGAGGGGAGGCTCTACAATGGAGACGTCATCTCGCCGGCGCCCTACTTCCACGTCGGGACCATCGATTTCCCGTGCGGGGAGCAGGCGATCGCCGGGGCGATGGACCGGCTCAGCGCGAAGATCGACGCGGGCGCGAGCTTCATCCAGGTGCAGGCGGTGTTCGAGCTCGCGCCGATGCGCCGCTGGATGGCCGCGGTGGTCGAGCGCGGGCTCCACGAGCGCGCGCACTTCATCGCGGCGATCTTCCCGTTCGCCGGCGTGGACCGGCTGAGCTTCTTGCAGAAGGTGCCGGGCCTCGTGGTGCCGGAGCACCTGATCGAGCGCGTCCGCCAGAGCGGCGACGCCGAGGGCGAGAGCTACCGGATCACGCTGGAGCTCATCCGCGGGCTCCGCGACGTCCCCGGGCTCTCGGGCATCCACATGCGCTCCATCGGCGCGGAGGACTGGGTGCCCCGGCTGGTCGAGGAGGCGGGGCTCCGCCGCGCGGCGTGAGCCGGCGGGCGGCGTGAGCCCCTCCGGCCGGGGGCTCACCCCCTGTGCGCGATCCAGAGCAGCGCGAGGCCGTTCATCCGGCGCTCGCGGCGCTCGATCTCGAAGCCCGTGCCGCTCAGATCGGCGGTGAGCCGGTCCTCGGTGTGGCGGTAGGTGACCTCCGCCGCGTCGGCCCACGCGAGCATCGCGTGGGCCGTCTGCGGGTTGTACCGGTGGCCGCGCAGGTAGCCGGCCATGGCGACGCGGTTCATCCCGGGCGCGGGCTCCAGGAGCGCGAGGCGGCCGCCCGGGCGGAGCACGCGCGCCGCCTCGGCGAGCACCGGGCCCGGCTCGGGCACGTGCAGGAGCAGGTTCGACGCGGTCACCACGTCGAACGAGGCGTCGGGGAACGGGAGCCGCGTCGCGAGCGCCTCCCGGAAGGTCACGTTGTCCAGGCCGAGCGCCTTCGCCCGCTGCGCGGCGCGCTCGACCATCGCCGCGGTCGCGTCGATCCCGACCGCCTCGTGGCACCGGCGCCCCATCTCGCGCGTCAGCCGGCCGGTGCCGCAACCGAGGTCGAGGCACCGCTCCTCCACGCCAGGATCGGCCAGCGTGACGAGCTCGTCGATGAGCGTCGCGTACGGCCCCTCCGCCTGCATGCGATCGAAGAAGTCGACGAGCTCGTGGAACGGGGTCGCCTGCTCCTTCGCCGCGTACCGGTCGCGCCACCGCCAGACGTCGTCGAGCGCCTGGTACGTGCCCCGGTAGTACAGGAGCGGCGCGCCCGCCTCGCCCCGGCCGGACGAGAGCGCGCGGCCGACATAGATGATGTGATCGCCGCCGTCGTACGCGTGCTCCACCTTGCAGTCGATGAAGGCGAGCACGTCCTTGAGGATCGGGCTGCCGGACTCGGCCACGTGCGCCTCGGTGAGCACCGCCTGCCGATCGATGTCCGTGCCCTTGCCGGCGAACAGATCCGAGATGTCCCGCTGCTGCTCCCGCAGGATGTTCACCGCGAAGACGCCCGACGCCTCGATGGCCGCGCTCGTGCGCGAGCGCCGGTCCGCGCAGAACAGCACGAGCGGCGGATCGAGCGAGACGGCGCTGAACGAGTTCACCGTCATCGCGTGCGGCGTGCCGTCCTGCACCGTGGTCACGAGCGTGATTCCGGTCGCGAACTGGCCCAGCACCTTCCGGAACTCCGCGGGATCGAAGAGCATAGGCCATAGTACGCGCTCGGCGCGCACCCGGGATCCAGGATCTGCGCCGCGCGCGCGCTCTCGTCCATCGCCACGCGGCCATCGCCACGCGGCCATCGCCACGCGGCCATCGCCACCGCGCGCGCAACTCACCCGGCGTCGCGCCGCGCGAGGTCCGGCGCGAACGCCGGTATGCAGAGAGCGAAGTACTCGCTCTCCTCGTCGAACGGGTTGCTGTAGCGGACGCGCTGATCGGGCTCCGTCCAGATGGCCTGCCCGGCGGAGAGGTCGACCGTCTCGCCCGCGATCTCGACGCGCATGCGGCCGCGGATCATCAGCGTCAGCTCGCCGAACGCGGGCGTCTGCGCCGGCTCGCTCCACCTGGGCGGCGCCACCATGTGCGCCAGGCTGAAGCCGTCCGTGCCGGTGTTCACGCGGCCGAAGAGCTCCTCGATCAGCTTGCCGCCAGGCACCGGGATGCGCGTGGCGGACGTGACGAGACGGTAAGGGCGCGCCATCGAGGACCTCCAGATCAGAACGCGCGCGTCCGATCGTCGGACACGCGGTAGAGCTGCATGAGCAGGTGGCGGCCGCCGTACGGCTGCAAGTAGCGGAGCGCAGCGGCCTTGCTCGCCACGAAGCGGTGGTAGCGCCGCGCCGGCACGACCACGAGATCGCCCGCGCCGACCCAGATCCGCAACCACTCGTCGTTCATGCAGCGGACGTCGTACAGGGCCTGCCCCTCGAGGAAGAGCCGCACCTCGTCGCCGAGGTGGCAGTGCTCGTCGGCCTCCCGCGCGCTCTCCGCCTCATCGCGAGGATTGCTCGTGTCGCGTCGGACCTCGTCGTGCTCCGTCCACCCGCGCTCCGCGTTCACGCGCTGCAAGGCCAGCGCAGCTGCGCCCGGGTCGAACGTGCCGCACCGGATCCCTTCCGCCTGGAGCTCCGCCTCGGTGAACTCGATCTCGCCTTCAGCGCTCATTCGGATCGCACGCATGCGCACCCTCCGGGACTGGGCTCTTCGACCTCTGCGCGCGCGCGACGTCAAGACGCTAACCGCGTCCAAGCAGCCACATCAGACCCGCGATGCTGAGAGCCAGCACACCCAGCGCGAGCAACGCAATCAGCGCCTCGGTGAACCCCCACCCGCCACCCTGCGCAACGCGCGGCGCCGCCGCGGCAGGCCGCGCGAGCGGCGATAACGTGCTCGCGGAGGCAGGCGAAGGCGTCGGCGTGGAAGTCGGCGAGGATGACGGCGCGGAGGACGCCGCGGACGGCTCCTCGGCCGAAGGAGGCTCGACGGCCGAGTCCGCAGGGAGCGGCTCGCACGGGCTGCGCTCGATCTCCGCGAGCGCCTCGGCGGCCGGATGCTCGAACACAAGCCGATCGGCCGAGATCGCCAGCACCTGTCCAGGCCGCCAGATCGTATCGAACTGAGGCACCGGAACGCCGTCGAGCGAGGCGCCGGAGCGCGACCCGAGATCCTGAACTGAGAATTGGTCGCCTCTGCGCGTAATGGCCACATGGCGGCGGGAGACGTCCGGGTCGTCGAGCGTGAGATCGGCGTCCTGGGCGCGCCCGACGAAGTAGGGTCGCCCGGGCGCCTCCACGTGCAGCGCGCGGCCGCGGTCCGGGCCGTCCACGACGACGACGCGCGGCGTGGGATCCTCGCCCTGGGCGGCGAGGCCGCGGGCGACGAGCTCGAGGGCGAGCTCCTTGGCGGCCGCGGCGGGGGAGGCCTTCGGGACCGCCGGCTCGATCCGGAGCGCGAGCCACACGCGCCCGATGCGGATGCGGTCGCCGGTGCGCAGCGGCATCGCCGTGCGCGGGGCGATGCGCGTCTTGCCGAGGAAGGTGCCGTTCTCGCTGCCCTCGTCGAGGAGCAGGTAGGTGGCGCCGCGCTGCCGGATCGACGCGTGCCGGGGGCTCACGCTCGTGTCGGGGAGGCGGACCTCGCAGCCCTCGGCGCGGCCGAGGATGATGCGGGGCGCGTCCAGGGTCAGCGAGAGCTCGCCCTCCCTCCCCGCCCCGCCGGGCGAATTCACCGCCCCGCCGGGCGAGAGCACCACGATCGTTAGCGCCATCGACGCTGCCTCTGCGCGGAAGGGCCGCGGGGGGTCAAATCGCCGCCGTGCGACGCATCCGCTCGGTGGCGCTGACGAGCTGCCGCACCGCCTGATCCTGCTGCCGCGCCGCCTCCTCGATGCGCTTGCCGGCCTCGATGAGCTGCTCGCCGCCGCGCGTCTGGCTGCGGTGCGAGGCGTTGAGGCTGTGGACCTGGTTCGAGATCTGCTCGATCGCGCTCGTGATCTGGCGGCCGCCGCGCGCCTGCTCCTGGCTCGACCGCTCGACGTGCTGCGTGATGGTCCGCATCTTCTCCGCGCTCTTCATGATGAGCTCCGAGCCGCGCGCCTGCTCCGCCGTGGCGGCGGCGATCTGCTGCACCGTCTCGGCGATGCGGCCGATCGCGTCCGTGACCTGCTTCGACCCCTTGGCCTGCTCGACCGTGGCCCGGGCGATGGCGCGCACCATGTTCGTCGACTTCTGCGAGCTCTCCAGGATCTTCTTCAGGGCCCGCTCGGCCTCGTTCGACACCTCGACGCCGCGGTCGACGTTGTGCGCGCCGCGCTCGACGGCGGCGATCGCGTTCTTCGACTCGGACTGGATCGTCTTGATGAGCTCCGCGATCTCCTTCGTGCTGCCGCCGGCGCGCTCGGCGAGGTCCTTGATCTCGTCGGCGACGACGGCGAAGCCCTTGCCGTGCTCGCCGGCCTGGGCGGCGATGATCGCGGCGTTCAGCGCGAGCAGGTTCGTCTGCTCGGCGACGTCGTCGATGACGGCCAGGATCTGCCCGATCGCCTCGATCCGGAAGCCGAGGTTCGAGATGACGGCCACGGCCTCCTGGCTCGACTCCTTGATGCGGTAGATCTCGCCGATCGTCTTCAGGATGGCCTCGGCGCCCTTCTCGGCGTCGGTCGCCACCTCCTCCGAGAGCCGGGCCGTCTCGTTCGCGTTCGACTGGACCTGATCGATGGAGACGTCCATCTGGTTCATCGAGGAGCTCGTCTCCTCGGCCGTCAGCGCCAGGGCGTCGACGTTCTTCGCGACCTCGCGGATCGAGTAGGCCATCTCCTCGATCGACGAGACCGTCTCGCGCACGCTCGACCCGAGCTCGCCGACGTTCTCGGCGACCTCCTCGTTCGTGGCGGTCATCTCCAGGATGCTCGAGCTCGACTCCTCGGCGCTCGACGCGAGCGACTCGACCGACTGGGCGATGTTGGCGAGGGCGGTCGTCATGTCGCGGATGTACACGGTCGCCTGCTCGCTCGCGTGCATGACGCTGCTCACGCCGTCGCTCAGCTTGGGCAGGAGCTCGTCGAGCAGCACGGTGGCCTGGGCCAGCTCCGACCGGCGCTGCTTATCGCGCAGCTCGGACTGGGTGACCCGCTCCGCGATGCCGGTGAGCTCCGAGTAGAGGCGCGAGAGCTCCGGCGGCGCGCCCGGCGGGACGCGCACCCGCTCGCCGGCGGTGGCGCGCAGCACGGCGTCGACGAGCGCGTCGACGTCGATGTCGGGGCCGCGCTGCGCGAGGTCGTTCACCTTGCGGGTGAGGTTCGCGCACTCCCGCTCGAGGGTGTCGCGCTCCTTCGTGAGCCCGTCGCGCTCCTTCAGGAGCCCGTCGCGCTCGCGGCTCAGGCTGTCCCGCTCCCGCTCCAGGGCGTCGCGCTGCCGCTCGACCCCGTCGCGCTCGCGGCTCAGGCCGTCCCGCTCCCGCGCGAGCTTGTCGCGCTCCTCGGCGAGCGCGTGGCGCTCCTCCGCGAGCTCGGCCTGCCGGCCGGCCAGCTCGGCGATCTGCTCGTAGGTCTCGGCGATGTCGGCGGGGGCGCCCTCGGGCAGCTTGGGCCGCTTGCCCCGCGCGGCCGCGCGGAGCGCGTCGCGCAGGCCCCCGAGGGGGACGCCGCCCTTGCCCGCGAGGCTCGCGTACACCACCGCCACCGCCGCGGAGAAGCCGAAGAACATGAACAGCTGGCCCGAGAACTCCGCCAGCGACCTCGACGCGAAACTCAACCCGAGGCCGACGAGCGCGAGGACTACGGCGATGGGGATGGAGAGCTGCTTGGAGTTCATTTCGTGCGTTCCAGCGCGGTCGAGCGGCGGCGCGCGCGTGGGCCAGCGCGCACCCGACGACCCCGAGGACGCCCGAGCGTAAGAGGCGAGTGCCCCCCGGTGCAAGGAGAGCGCGCGGCAGAAGCGCGGTGAGGGGCCGCGGGCAGGCGAGCCGCGGACCGGAGCGCTGCCTGGGCAGGGGCGCAGGGGCGCAGGGGCGGCCGCGCGGCCAGGGCCGGCGTGTGGGGAAGTCGCGATGAATTTGGACGACCTCGACCCGATGGCGTATGCACGGAGACGCGGCGGAGAAGGACCGCCGCGGGGGCTCGGCGCGGGCGCCGGTTCCTCCAGGCTCGACCCTGAACACCGCCGCAGACCGCGGCGGCCGCCCGGCCGTCCTGGCCGCCGGGGTGGCCACGCGGCCGGGCGGCCGTGGCCGCCCCGCCATGCCCCTCGCCGCTCGCCTCCTGCTCGCCTTCGGGCTCGTCGCGATCATCGCGACGGCGTTCGTCGGCCTGACGTTGCGCGAGGCGTCGCGCGAGATCATCGAGAGCGGCTTCGCCGATCGGATCGACGCGGCGCACGCCGGCGTGCGGCAGCAGCTCGCGTGGGAGGCCGAGGCGCTGCGCGATCTCCTGCCGCCGTTCTGCCAGCACGACACGTTCGTCGACAAGGCCCACGTCGAGCTGGAGCGGGCCAAGGGCGACCCGGACGCGATGGACCCGACGAGCCGCATCGCGCTGCGCCGCCTGGTCCCGAGCCAGGCCAAGGCGCTGCGCCTCGACGCGCTGTCGCTCGTGGCGGCCAACGGAAGCGTCCTCGCGGCCGAGGACGCCTCGCGCATCGGCGCCCGCGACCCGCGGCTCGCGGAGGCGATCAAGGCCCCGGGGGGCGCGCCGCGGCTCCGGCCGGCGAAGGCGGGCGGCGAGCCGTCGCTGGAGGTCCACTGCGCCCTGTCGCGGCACGGGGTGACGATCGGCCTCGTGGGGGCGCGGCGGATCGGCCCGGTGCTCGCGCGCATCGGCGACGCGTACCACGTGCGGCTCACGGCGACGCCCGAGGGGGGGCCCGCGCCCCGGAGCGGCGAGGCCGAGGTGGTGCGCGTCCTCGACTTCCCGGAGATCCCGGGGCTCGACGTGGTCGCCTCGGTGTCGCGCGAGCCGCTGAGGCAGGCGCTGGCCCGGCTCGATCGCTCGATCGCGCTGACCGGCGCCACGGTGCTGGCGATCGCCCTCGGGATCGCCGTGGTGCTGGCGCGCAGCCTGTCGCGGCCGATCGCGGCGCTGGCCCGCGAGACGCGCGAGGTGATGAGCGGCGCGCCGCGGCGGGTGGAGGGGCGCGGGGGGCGGGAGATCGCGGATCTCGCGGCGGCGTTCAACGCGACCATCGACGAGCTCGCCGCGATGCGCAAGCGCCTGGCGGCGACGGAGCGGATCGCGGCGCGGCGCGAGGTCGCCCGGCAGATCGCCCACGAGATCAAGAACCCGCTGGCGCCCATCCGGGCGGCGGTGGAGACGCTGCGCCGGCTGCGGCAGCGCGAGGACCCGGCGTTCGACGACTACTTCGAGGAGGCGACGTCGACGGTGCTGAACGAGGTGCACCGGATCGCGAACATCGTGACCGAGTTCACGCGGTTCGCCCGGCTGCCGGCGCCCAACCCGGAGCCGGTCGATCTCGTGGCGATCGCGCGCGGGGTGGTCACGCTGCACGCGGCGCCGGCGGGCGAGGAGACGGGCGGGACGACGGGCGGCGCGGCGTCGCCGCGGGTCGAGCTCGTGGCCGAGCCGATCCCGAAGGTCTCGGCGGACCGGGACCAGCTGATCCAGGTGCTCACGAACCTGGTCCAGAACGGGCTGGAGGCGGCGGGCGCGGTCCGGCGCGACCCGCGCGTCTCGGTGACGATCGGCCCGCTGCCGAACGATCGCGTGCGGATCGTGGTGCGCGACAACGGGCCGGGGGTGGCCGAGGACATGGTGCCGCGCCTGTTCGAGCCGTACGCGACGAGCAAGGAGAAGGGGACGGGGCTCGGGCTCGCGATCGCGCAGCGGATCGTGTTCGAGCACGGGGGGGAGATCGCCTACCGCAAGGCCCAGAAGGGGGGCGCGGTCTTCGAGATCTGGCTGCCGGTCGGGGGGCCGCCGCTCCTGGAGAAGCCGCCGGGGGACACCACGGTGCGGCCGAGGGCGCCGGACGTGCCGTGACGGGGGCGCCGCCCGCGGGCGCGCGCCCCCGTCGCGGGGCTCTCTGACTAGAGCGGCTGGTTGTCGTACTTGCAGGCCGAGCTGCAGCCGTCGCCGCTCGTGTTGTTCCCGTCGTCGCACTCTTCGTAGGGGCTCTGCCGGATGCCGTCGCCGCAGTGCGGCCCGTACTTGCACCCCGGCGCGCACTTGCCGTAGCCGCCGGTGTTCTTGCCGTCGTCGCACTGCTCGGGGCCGTTGACCACGCCGTCGCCGCAGCGCGGCCCGTACTTGCACAGCGGGCCGCACTCGCCGTAGCCGCCGTCGTTCACGCCGTCGTCGCACTGCTCGCCGAGGTGGGCCTGCACGACGGAGTCGCCGCACTGGGCGCCGAGGCGGCAGTTGCTGCTGCAGCCGGTCGCCTCGTTCGGGGGATCGCACTGCTCGCCCCACTCCTCGTCGATGCGGCTGTCGCCGCACCGGGCCGCCGGCGTGCAGTCGGGGAAGCAGCTCCCGTAGAAGCCGTCGTTCACGCCGTCGTCGCAGGTCTCGGCGCCGTTGATGGTCGCGTCGCCGCAGTACGGACCGTAGGTGCAGGAGGCGCTGCACCCGTTGTACGCGCCGGTGTTCATCCCCTCGCCGAGGTCGCAGTCCTCCTCGTCGGGCTGCACCACGCCGTCGCCGCACCGCGGGCCGTAGAGGCACATCGGGGCGCACTCGCCGTAGCCGCCGTCGTTGCGACCGTCGTCGCACTCCTCGCCGTAATTCGACTGCACCACCGCGTCGCCGCAATGCGCGCCGAGCTGGCAGCCCACGCAGTTCGGGTCGGTGGGGTCGTCGCACTCCTCGCCCCACTCCTCGTCCACGCGGCCGTCGCCGCACCTCGACGCAGGCGTGCAGTTCGGGTTGCAGGTGCCGTAGAAGCCGTCGTTCTTGCCGTCGTCGCACTGCTCGGGCCCGTTGACCACGCCGTCGCCGCAGGACGGCCCGATCTCGCACGCGGTCGTGCAGCCGCCGTAGCCGTTCGCCGTGTTGCCGGAGCCGAGATCGCACGCCTCGTACGGCGCGTTGACCAGGCCGTCGCCGCAGCGGGGCGGGGCCACGCACCCCGGCGCGCAGGCGTTCGAGGCGTTGGCGTAGGTGCTGTTGTTGACGCCGTTGTCGCAGGCCTCGGGGCCGTTCTTCACGCCGTCGCCGCAGTAGGCGCCGAGCTGGCAGTTGTTGCACTGGCCATAGCCGGTCCCGTTCGCGCGGCCGTCGTCGCACTCCTCGCCCGGCGTGACGACCGGCGGCTCGACCCCGCACTGCGGCGTGCACACCGACGTTCCGGCGCTGAAGCCCGCCAGCGTGAGCTGGTAGTTCGATCCGGTGACGTGGCGCTCGGCCTGGAACACCGCGATCTCGTAGACCTTCCCGTGCTCGAGGTTGAGGTCGACGGTGTAGGCCGCGCGGTTCGGGCAGCCGGAAGAGGTGGGGCAGGGGGTCACCTGGGCGTCGCCGTTGTCGAGGATGGTCACGCTCTCCTGGGCTTGCCCGTGGATGCCGCCGATGTCCGCGGTCAGCGTGTTCTTGATGAACACCCAGACGTCGTCGTCACCGTAGAAGGTGAGCACGGGGTTGTTGCTCGCGTTGCCGTCCGAGCGGTGCTGGAACCAGTACCGGACCTCGCTCGTGAAGTAGAAGTTGTGCCCGTTGTCCTGCGCCCGCTCCAGCCCGGCGGCGACGAGGCTGTCGAGCGCGGGATCGGCGCCGGGCGGGTCGAGGTCCAACGGCCAGAACGGGTTCCGCTGGTACACGTACCTGCCGCTGCCGGCGCCCGTCTCGGTCAGCTGGATGGTCGTGACGAGCGTCCTGTTGAAGATCGGGTTGTCCCGGTACCACCACTGGAAGTTCTCCTGCCCCGTGGTCCAGCCGTTGCTGCTGGCCGGCTCGAAGTAGCCGTTACCGTGGGCGTTCACGGGCTTGCCGTCGGCGTCGAGCGTCGACTCGACGGTGCCGTCGGTCTGCAAGGTGGTACCGCTGGGCGTGATCTCGAAGTCGAAGTGCCCGATGAGGCGGTCCGTCAGGCGGGCGTCGCACTGGGAATTGCTCGCGCTGGTCTCCCTCGGGCACCAGCCGATGAAGTCGCGGAGGACCATCGGCAGCCGCATCTCTGTGGGCGCCACGGTGCAGACGTAGCCCGGCTCGATCCGGCAGTCGGCGGAGCAGCCGTCGCCGCTCTCGGTGTTGCCGTCGTCGCACTGCTCGGTGGCGTCGCCGGGCAGGAGGATGCCGTCGCCGCAGATCGAGAGGCACGCGCCGGCCCTGCAGTCGGGCTCGCGCTTGCAGTCCGGCGTGCAGCCGTCGCGCCAGTTGCCGTTGCCGTCGTCGCAGACCTCGGTGCCCTCGCGGACGCCGTCGCCGCACACGGAGCGGCCCGTGCAGTCCTGGGGCTCGCGATTGTCGCACACCCGGCCGGGCTCGATCCGGCACCGATCGTCGCAGCCGTCGCCGGAGACGAGATCGCCGTCGTCGCACTGCTCGGCGCCGACCTTGATCCCGTCGCCGCAGACCGTCTTGCAGGGGAACCCAACGCGCGAGCAGTCCCACCCCCTCTCGATGGTCCGGCAATCGGCGCTGCAGCCGTCGCCGCTGGCCGGCTCCTCACCGTCGTCGCACACCTCGTCGCCGCCGATCACGCCGTCGCCGCACACCGGGGGCGGGGGCGGCGTGCAGGCGCCGCCGGCCGGCGGGCACGTCCAGCCGAGCTCGATCTTGCACTGCGCGGTGCAGCCGTCGCCGCCGGCGGGCGACGCCCCGCCGCCGTCGTCGCATTGCTCGCCGACCTGCACGACCCCGTCGCCGCAGAAGGTCCTCACGGTGCAGGGTTGGCCCGGCCTGCAGACCCAGCCCTCCTCGAGGCGGCAGTCCGCGGAGCAGCCGTCGCCGCTCTTCGGCACCGCCTCGCCGTCGTCGCACTGCTCGCTGCCGTTCACGCGGCCGTCGCCGCAGCGGTAGAGCAGGATGCACGGCTCGCCCGGCCTCGGGCACACGTACGACGCGTCCCGCACCTGGCAGTCGGCGCTGCAGCCGTCGCCGTCCGCGGCGTTGCCGTCGTCGCAGAGCTCTCCCGGCTGCACCTCGCCGTCGCCGCACTCGAGCAGCCGCTCGCAGGGCGACCCGGGCGTCGGGCAGTAGTAATAAGGCTCCTGCCGGCACAGGCTCGAGCAGCCGTCGCCGCTCGCGGTGTTGCCGTCGTCGCACCCCTCGCCGGTCTCCTTGGCGCCGTTGCCGCAGACCGGCAGCGGCGTGCACGGCTGACCGGGCCGGCTGCACTGATATCCCGGCTCGCGCTTGCACTCGGCGTCGCAGCCGTCGCCCGACGCGGGCGGGTCGTCGCCGTCCTCGCACTCCTCGGAGCCGTTCACGCGGCCGTCGCCGCAGTCGTAGAGCAGGAGGCACGGCTCGCCCGGCCTCGGGCACACGTACGAGGAGTCGACGTAGAGGCAATCGGCGCTGCAGCCGTCGCCGTCCGCGGTGTTGCCGTCGTCGCAGAACTCGCCGGGGTGGAGGATGCCGTCGCCGCACGCGATGGTCAGCCGGCAGGGCTGGCCGGGCGTCGTGCACTCCCAGTAGGGCTCGACCTGGCACTGCCCCGAACAGCCGTCGCCGGGCAGGGTATTGCCGTCGTCGCAGGTCTCGGCCTCCTGGTTCTTCGCCCCGTCGCCGCACGCGGGATCGGGCGGCAGGAAGCACTCGGGCGGCGGCTCATCGACGTCGCACGGATCCGGCTCGCCCGCGCCGCTGCCGCCGAGGCCAGGGCCGCTGCCGACCGTGAACTCCGGCTCGCCGCCGGCGCCGCCGGAGCCGGGCCCGCCGGTGCCGGAGCCCGCGCCGCTCCCGGAGCCCGTGGCGTCGCCCGGGGACGAGACGCCCCCGCCGCAACCCGCCGTGATTTGAAGCAATCCCAACGCCAAAGCCAGATAAGAGGTTCTCACGCCCACAGCCACCTCGATAACGCACGTTGCGCTCAGCAGAGGCCAACGGCGCTAGGATGCACCATATCGTAAACGCGCCTCACACCTCTAGCGTTAAATCACACCTCGTTGTTTCGACGCTTCGCCGCTTCGACGTTTCGCCGTTTCGCCGTGCCCGTGCGGCTGTGCTCGGCGCGCCTCGCTGCCCTCGGCCTTTCCTGGTCGTCGGGATCGTCGTGCGTGCGTGCGTGCGTGCGTGCGTCCTACCCGCGTAGGCCGAGAGCCGCGCGAAGGGATGACGCACCTGACGCGACGCAGGGTGCTGGCGGGGGTTGGCGGATGGCTGCTGAGGCGAGCGCGGCAGGGCTTCGCGCTTGACAGCGCCGGCGTTCCAGCGCGCCCGCGCGCGGCGCGGCGTTCGCGCCACAGTGCCGCGAGCGGCGGGGGGAGCTTGAGACAAATCGCCGCGGCGGAGTCGGCCGTGGGCCTCGGCGTTCCGGCTCGCTCCGGAGCGGAGGGACATGCATACGCCGCCACCTCGCGCGGCTGGCCACCTCAGCCGTGTTCCGCGCCGGCGGCCGGGCGCGGCGCGCGAGGGCACGGGAGATGAATACCGCGCCGGCATGCGCGCACGCTGGGTCGTTCCTCTCGCCATGATCACCGCGCTTCCGCTCGGCTGCCTGGATCGGTCGGAGCGCCGGGTCGAGCAGATCGCCGAGGCGACCCCGCCGCCGGCTCCGGGGCCGCTCGACGTGCCGCCCTCTGCCCGCGAGGCGGTCTCGCTCCAGGAGGGCTTCGCGCCGATCGTGTCGCGCGTGAGCGCCGCGGTCGTGAACGTCTCCTCGGTGCGGTTCGTGCGCCCACCGGCGCCCGAGCGCGTCCCGTTCTTCTCGAACCCGTTCTTCCACGAGTTCTTCGGGATGGGCGGCGACGGGCGCGACGGGCGCGACGACAGGGGCGGCCAGGAGGGCCAGGCGCCGGGCCCGCTCGTGCAGCGCGAGCAGAGCCTCGGATCGGGCGTGATCGTGTCGCGCGAGGGCCACGTGATCACCAACGCGCACGTGGTCCAGGGCGCAACTCAGGTCAGCGTCGCCGTGCCGGGGCGGCAGGAGATGAAGGCGACGGTCGTCGGCGTGGACGCGAAGACCGACGTCGCGGTGCTGAAGCTCGAGGGGGGCGAGTTCGCGTTCGCGCCCTTCGGCGACTCGGACGCGGTGCGCGTGGGCGACTTCGCGCTCGCGATCGGCAACCCGTTCGGCATCGGCCAGACCGTCACCCAGGGGATCATCAGCGCCGTCGGCCGCGGCAACATGGGGATCGTCGACTACGAGGACTTCCTCCAGACCGACGCGGCCATCAACCCGGGCAACTCGGGGGGCGCGCTCATCAACATGGCGGGTGAGCTCATCGGGATCAACACGGCCATCCTCGCGCGCGGCGCGCAGGGCAACCAGGGCATCGGGTTCGCCGTGCCCTCGAAGCTCGCGCGCGCGGTGATGGACCAGATCGTGGAGCACGGCCGCGTGATCCGCGGCGCGCTCGGCGTCGCGATCCAGGACGTCTCGCCCGGGCTCGCCGAGGCGCTCGGGCTGCCCCCGGACACGCGCGGCGCGGTGGTCAGCGACGTGTCCGCGGGGAGCGCCGCCGACAAGGCCGGCCTCCGGCGCGGCGACGTGATCGTCGCGCTGCGCGGGGAGCACCTCGACGACGGCCGCGACTTGCGGATGCGCATCGCCGAGACGAAGCCGGGCACCCGGGTCGAGCTGCGCGTGCTCCGCGACGGCCGGAGCCTGGAGCTCGCCGCGACCCTCGACGAGCTGCCGGAGCCGAAGGCGGAGGCGCCCACGCCCGCGCCGACGCCGACGGGCGCGCTGGGCATCGAGGTCGCCGCGCTCTCGGACGACCTGCGGCGGCGGTTCGAGATCCCCGGCGACGTGAAGGGCGCGCTCGTCGTGGGGCTCAGCCCGGGCAGCCCGGCCGCGCGGGCGGGGCTCGGCCCGGGGGACGTCATCCTGGAGGTGAACCGGAAGCCGCTGACGGGCCCCGAGCAGCTGAAGCAGGAGGTCGACGCCACGGACAAGCGGCCGGTGCTCCTCCTGGCGTGGCGGGAAGGGCGGACGCGCTTCGTGCTCGTGGAGCGGTGAGCCCGGGCGGCGCACCCCGCGCCGGCCCGCCGCCGGCGCCGGTCACTCGGCGATCACCATGATCTCGGTCGCCTTGATGAGCGCCTGCACCTCCTTGCCGACCGAGAGCCCGAGCTCCTTCACCGCGTCGCTCGTGATCACCGCGACGAGCTCCGTGCCGCCCGGCCCCTCCATCACCACCTTGGCCATCACGTCGCCGACCACGATCTCCGTGATCTTCCCGGGAATCTTGTTCCTGCCGCTGATCTGCATCCCCACCCTCACCCGGGGGATCGTAGTGCCGAGCGGTCCGATCGTCCCCGCGTGGTTCGCCGAGAGTCTCACAGCCACGAGGAGTAACTTAGTGTGGCGAACTGATTGTTCCGCGCGGGCGCCGAGAGCCCGTAGGCGCCGCGACCGTTCAGGCCGGGAGCGGCTGGCCGCCGGCCCTGCCCGGCCGGCGCCGCGCGACCTCGATCCCGGAGATGCAGACGGCCAGCCACATGCTGCCCGCGGCGAACCCCGCGAGCACGTCGCTCAGGTAGTGCACGCCGAGGTACATCCGGCTGAAGCCCATCGCCACGGTCCAGCTGAGCGCGAACGCGACGAGCGCGAGGCGAGCGCGGAGCGTCCGGAGGAACAGGAGACCGAGGTACGAGAGCATGCCGAACGTGACAAACGTGCCCATCGAGTGTCCGCTCGGGAAGCTCCACCCCGCGGCGACCGCGAGCGGCTCGTCGAACAGCGGCCGCGGCCGCGCGAACAGGGCCTTGAGGGCCTGGTTGAGGAGCCCGCCCCCGGCGAGCGCGATCAGCCAGCCGACCGCGAGGACGCGCTGCCGTCGGCTCAGCAGCAGCGCGGCCACGACGAGGGCCAGCACCGTGAGCGCCCAGCCGCTGCCGAGGTGGGTGAAGGCGCCGAGCGCCGTCACGCCGGCGCTGCTCGACGACGCGTGGAGGGCGCGCGCGAGCGCGAGATCGACCTGAACGATCCACGCGTCGCCGCTCACCGCCTGCGCGATCGCGACGAACACGAGCGCGGCCAGGGTGAGCGCGAGGCCGAGGCCGAGGTGGATGACGAGGTACTCGGACGCGGAGAGATCGCGGAGCACCCGCGCGATCGCGGGGAACCGGGCGGAGAGCCGCTGCGTGATCGGGTGCTCGGCCGCCGCGCGGTAAGCCCCCGCGGCCCGCCCCCACAGCGCGCGGGCGTGGCGCTCGGAGAGGCGCGCGACCGCGACCAGCCCGAGGAGGGCCCCCACGGTCCCGGCCAAGAGCAACGCGAGCAGCAGAACGGGCCGCGCGCCGACCGCCGAGGCGAGCTGATCCGCGCGGACATCCAGCGCTTCCATGGCCGGAGCTCTAGCACGCGGGCTGCCCGGTCCGGCGCGGCGCTGCGGCGCAGCGCGCGCGGCGGGTCGCGCGCACGGGGCGAGCGACACGCGTGTCTTGCTTCGGCCGCTCGCGCAGCATCCCCTCGACCCGTCGCAGCTCGCCGCGGGCGGCGCACGTGCTCTCGGTGCTCACCGGGGTGCGCCGCTGGCGGGCGTGCTGGGGTTCGAGGCGCGGACGTCCCCGTGCCGCTTTCGTGCTGGCGAGGCCAAGGCTGGGAAGGGTGAGGTATCCCGAACAGCGCGCCGCAGCGAACGCTCCTTGAAGGCGCGGGGCTCGCGGTCTCTTGCCGGAGGTGGAGCATGTCGATGCGCGCGAAAGGGATGGTGCTCTTGATCATCGGCCTCGTCTGCGCGAGCTGCGCGAAGAGCGAGGAAGAGATCCAGGACGAATTCGACGCGATCGTCGCCGAGTCGAGCGCCTGCAACGACGCCTCGGAATGCGTCTATGCGTCGCCCGGCTGCCCGCTCGGGTGCTTCGTGGCCGTGAACAGCGCCAAGAAGGCGTATGTGGAAGAGGAGGCGCGCGCGCTCATCGAGGACTACGAGCGCTTTGGGCGGTACTGCGCGTACGAGTGCGTCGCGCCCGGCCCGCTCGAGTGCACTGCGGGCCGCTGTCAGGAGGGGGACGCCTCGCCCTGACGCGCGGGTCGCCGCCCCGGGCTGCCTCAACGTGCGCCCCGGGCTCCACCTGCGCCCCGGGCTCCCAACTGGGCCCGCGCCTCGTCAGCGGCCGGGCTGCCCAGCCTGGGCGAGGTTCGCCCTTCTAGACGACCGGTCTACTAGATGCTACGCTGCGACGTCATGAACGGGACTGCCGCCGCCACCGACGTCCGCCGGCACATCCTCGACGTGGCCCAGCCGCTGCTGCTCCGTAAGGGCTTCACCGCCGTCGGCCTGGCCGAGGTGCTGACGGCGGCGCAGGTGCCGAAAGGCTCGTTCTATCACTACTTCGGTTCCAAGGAGGCCTTCGGCGAGGCGGTGCTCGATGCCTATTTCGCCGGCTACCTCGCGCGGATGGACGCGCTCCTGGCGCAGCCGGGCACGGCCGCGCAGCGGCTGGTCGCCTACTTCCACGACTGGCTCGACTCGCAGACCGGCGAGGAGGCGCAGAGCCGTTGTCTCGTGGTCAAGCTCGGCGCGGAGGTCTCCGATCTGTCCCAGAGCATGCGCGCGGCGCTGGAGCGCGGCACCCGCGGCATCATCCAGCGCCTGGCGCGCTGCATCGAGGCGGGCAGAGCGGACGGCTCGCTGGCGGCCGCGCCGGACGCGCACGCGGTCGCGGTCACGCTCTACCAGAGCTGGCTCGGCGCCAGTCTGCTGGCCAAGATCGCCCGCGATCGCGCGCCGCTGGACACGGCCATGGCCGGCACGCGGCAGCTCTTGGGTCTGGCGCAGACGGCCTGAGGCGGGAGAGGTACATGCATCCCCGCCTTTCGTCGCGCCCGCCTTCTAGACGACCGGTCTACTCGAAGGTCCACGCCGCGCTCGCCTCGCCCGTGCCAGTGCCAGTGCGCCGAGGGCGCGCCGGAGCGAGCGAGCAGAACATTGTTCCACCCCACGTCAACCACACCTCACCCCCGGAGTAGCCCATGCCTCGAAGCGATAGCGTCAGCCGCCGTGTCCTCCTCGCCGCGCGTCCGCGCGGCCTGCCGGCGCCGCAGGATTTCCGGCTCGAGGAGGTCGCCGTACCGACGCCGGGCGAAGGACAGGTGCTGTTGCGCACCCTGTACCTCTCGCTCGATCCGTACATGCGTCAGGTGATGGACGAAACCCGACCTGTCTATGCCCCGTCGGTGCGGCTGGGCGACCCCATGGTGGGCGGCACGGTCAACCGCGTCATCGCCTCCAAGCATCCGCAGTTCCGCGACGGCGACCTGGTGCTCGGCAACGCCGGCTGGCAGGACTACGCGCTCTCGGACGGTCAGGATCTGATGCAGCTCGGCGAGTTGGCGCAGCCGTCGCTGGCGCTGGGCGTGCTCGGCATGCCCGGGTTCACCGCCTACGTCGGCCTGCTCGACATCGGCCGGCCCGCGCCGGGCGAGACCGTGGTCGTGGCCGCGGCCACCGGCGCGGTCGGCGCGGTGGTCGGGCAGATCGCCAAGCTGAAGGGCGCGCGCGTGGTCGGCATCGCCGGCGGCGCCGACAAGCGCCGCTACGCCGTCGAGGAGCTCGGCTTCGATGTGTGCCTCGACCGCCGCGATCCGCAGCTCGCCGAGCGCCTCGCTGTGGCCTGCCCGGACGGCATCGACGTCTATTTCGAGAACGTCGGTGGCGCGGTGTTCGACGCGGTGCTGCCGCGGCTCAACGTCGGCGCGCGCGTGCCGGTGGTCGGGCTGATCGCGCATTACAACGAGGAGACGCCGCCGCCCGGCCCGAACCGGCTGCCGCTGCTGATGACGGCCGTGCTGCAGAAGCGCATCCGCATGCAGGGCCTGGTCATCCTCGATCACTATGCCGACCGCTTCGAGGCCTTCCGCCGCGACATGGGCGAGTGGGTCGCCGATGGCCGGGTGAAGCTGCGCGAGGACCTCGTCGACGGGCTGGAGAACGCGCCGGAGGCGTTCATCGGCCTGCTCGAGGGGCGCAACTTCGGCAAGCTCGTGGTGCGCGTCGCGGCCGGCTGACGCGCCGCCGCCGGCGAGCGCGGCGAGGTCGGCTCTCCGCGGCGACGCTGATTCGGTCCGCCAGCTCTGCCGTGCGCGGCGCCGTCCGCAGCTCGGGCGCGCTATGCTGGCGGCCTCGCGCGACCGACGTCGGCGCGCCGGGGAAGCCGGAGAGGGACGAGAGAGGGAGCGATGGAGAAGCTGGTCCTCGAGCCGTACGCTGCGCAGGCCGCCCGCTGGCCCGCCGCGGGGCGCCACATCCTCGCGCAGTTCGACGCCGAGACCATCGTGGTCTACCAGGCGTACCGGCCCTCGATCGCCCGCCACGCGGCGCTGCACCAGCGCCTCGGGGGCCCCGAGTTCAGCTTCGGCCGCATGAGCTGGATCAAGCCGAACTTCCTCTGGATGATGTACCGCTCGGGCTGGGGCACGAAGCCCGACCAGGAGGCGGTGCTCGCCATCCGCCTGCGGCGCGCGGGGTTCGACGCGATCCTGGCCGCCGCGGTGCCGTCGAGCTTCGTCCCCGAGCTGTACCCGGACCAGGAGGCGTGGAATCGAGATCTGAAGCGCTCGGACGTGCGCCTCCAGTGGGACCCGGACCACCATCCCTCGGGCGCGCCGGTCGCGCGGAGGGCGATCCAGCTCGGCCTGCGCGGCGCGACGCTGCGGCGGTTCGCCGAGGAGTGGACGGTGGGCGTGGAGGACATCTCGGCGCTCGTGGCGGAGCAGCGAGATGCGCTGAAGGGCCAGGGCGCCTCGAGGCTCGTGATCCCGCGGGAAGAGGTGTACTGGCCGGCGGAGGCGGAGGGGGCGAGGCGGGTCGGGCTCGAGCGGTGGGCGGGCGGAGAGGAGCGAGGTCGATGAACGGCGGGAGGGCCGTCCGCGCGGCGGCAGGCCTCGGCGACGCATGAGCGACCGTCCGACCATCGTCGAAGTACCGGCGCGCTTTCGCGTGGTCACCGGTCCGTGGGACGCGGAGGCCGACGAGCGCACCATCGTCCTCGGCCCGAGCCACGCCTTCGGCGACGGCCGGCACGAGAGCACGCGGATGTGCCTTCAGGCGCTCGCGGCGTTCGCGCCGCGAGGCGGCTTCCGCCTCCTCGACGTCGGGAGCGGGACCGGCATCCTCTCGATCGCCGCCGCGAAGCTCGGCGGCGAGGCGATCGGGGTCGACATCGACGCCGCCGCGATCGCCATCTCGGCGGAGAACGCCCGGCGGAGCGCCGTGGAGGCGCGCGTGCGCTTCGCGACGACGTGGCCGGATGGGAGCTTCGACATCGTCGTGGCCAACATCCTTCGCGACGTGCTCACCGAGCTCGCCCCCCTCATCGCGGCCCGCCTGGCGCCGCTCGGCACGCTGATCCTCTCGGGCCTCGTGTCCACCGACGTCCCGGAGATCGTCGCGCGGTATGCGCCGCTCCTCGCCGGACGAAGGCCGGAGATCTTCGAGCGCGGCGCGTGGCGTACGCTCGTGTGGCGCCTCGCCGCCCGACGAGGGCCCTAGCGTCTTCCCCTCTCGCCTCGGCGCCCTGGCGGCCTTTCTGCTGTTCCGGGGCGACCTCCGCAGCCGCGCTAACGGTCGACGGCGTCCATGACGGCCTGCCACTCCGGCGAGAACGAGCCGTCGGTGCGCTTGATCTCCGACCCTGTGTCCCACAGCACGGGGACGATGCCGCGAGACTGCGCCGCCTCCACCACCGACTGCATCCACAGCCTCCGCGACGCCGGCTCGCGGGGGTAGTTCTCGCCCAGCGTGACGGCGAACTCGCCGAGGATGATCGGGATGCTCCGCTCAGCGCTGAACGCGCCGAGCTTGTCGAACAGGCCCTTCAGCTCCGCCTTTTCGGCGTCCGTGCCCCACGTCGTCTTGGGCGAGCCCCACGACTCCACCGTGTCGAGGCCGCAGAAGGTGTAGGGCGTGTAATAGTGGATCGAGAGGAAGAGGCTACCCGTGCCGGCGGGATCGGTCGGCACCTTGAAATCGCTCACGCAGGTCCTGTCGATGTCCGTCACGAAGCCGGCGATGAGCAGGGCGCGGCTCGCGTTGTAGCCGCCCTGCTGGCGCACGGTGGTGACGAAGAGCTGGTTCATCTCGTTCAGGGCGGCGTAGTCCGGCGTCCCCCCGTCGCGAACGCCGTTGACCCAGTAGTTCCCCTCCTCGTTCATTCCCTCGAGGATCAGCTTGTGACCGACGTCGCTGAAGGCCGTGGCGATCTGGGTCCAGTAGGACGCGAACTTGGTCTTGACGTCGTCGGTGAGCTTGTACTTGTTGGCGTTCTCCTCGTTGAAGATCCAGCCCCCGTCCCAGTGGATGTTCACGATCGAATACATGCCGGCCGCCTCGATCCAGCCCACCACCTCCTTGACCCGGGCCATCTTGGCGGCGTCGATCGTGCCGTTGACGGCGTAGGTGTCCCAGGCCACGGGCACGCGCACCGTCTTGATTCCATGGCTGGCCATGCCGTTGATGAACGCTTGCGTGATCAGCGGCTGGCCCCAGCCCGTCTCCCACGCGGTGGTGTTCTCCAGCGTGTTGCCGATGTTGGTCCCGATGCCCATGTCGGGGACCATGGCTGCGGCGTCCACCGGCGTCGCCGATCCGCCGCTCCCGCCGGAGCCCCCGGTCCCCCCCGCGCCGGCACCGCCCGTCCCCGCGTCACCCGCGCCGGCGCCGCCCGTGCCGGCGCCGCCCGTGCCGGCGCCGCCCGTGCCGACACCGCTCGTGCCGACACCGCTCGTGCCGACACCGCTCGTGTCCGTGCCTCCGCCGCTGCCGCCGGCGTTCCCGCTCGTGCTGCTCTCCGAGGAGCACCCCAGTGCGACGAGCATCAACAAGGGGGCAGTGAGATTGAGCCAGGACGTGGCCGCAGAGCGGCAGAGTTGCAAGCAGTTCATGAACGACATGGATACCGAAGTCCGCCGCGAAGTACAAGCTCGCCCCTGGCAGCGCGGAGGTGCCGGGAGCTGGCGCTCCAGCCCCCCTCCACGCGAGATCACTCCCAGTTCTTGCGCTGGGGATTCACCCAGGGCGAGGTGCACATGACGCAATATCGCCGTAGAATAATGCTTCCCGCCGGTGTCGTTGTAGATCCAGCAACGGAGCCAGGCCACGATCGCAGGTCGCTGGACGCATGGAGTGCGCCCGGATATCGTCCCAGCCGAGCCCAACTGCTGCTCCTCCCCCTGCGTGCGCCTCGTCTGGAGCCATGGCGCGACCGTCGAGGTGAACGCGCATGAGGGCGCAGGGCCCGGTGCGCGTGAGGGCCTTTCAGGGCAAGGCGAGAGGAGCTCCGCAGCGCGGAATGTGAACGTTCACATGGCCGACGTCAATCACAAACTGGCGCGCGGCGGTCGCCCGCGGGCGCGAAGTCCGCGCCTGGCGAACGGATCTAGTGGCGCGGCATGACGCGCCCTCGAGCCTCCTGCTCGCGTCACCGACGCCAGCCACACCGACGCGATGCGGCGCAGGTCTGCCGTACCGGCGCGGCCGCAGGGGCGGGCGGCGAAGCTCGAGGTGAGCGGTTGGCAGGCGCAGAGGCAGGCGCAGAGGCCGGGCGCCTCGATGCGCGCGTCGACGCCGCGTGGCCCAGCGCTATACTCCCGCGCATTTCAAAGGAGATTGCTCGCCATGGAGTACCGGTCGCTAGGAACCAGCGGGCTCAAGGTCCCCGTGCTCTGCCTCGGCGCCATGACCTTCGGGGAGGCGGACGAGAAGTCGTTCATGCACAAGGTCGGCTGTGATGAAAAGACGTCGTTTGCGATCATGAGCCGAGCGCTCGAGCGGGGCGTGAGCTTCATCGACACCGCCGACGTCTACGGCCAAGACGGGCTGTCCGAGCGCATCGTGGGCGCGTGGATGGCGGAGGCCAAGAGCCGCGATCGCGTGGTGCTCGCCACCAAGTTCCGCTTCCGCATGGGCGAAGGGCCGAACTCCTCCGGCGCCTCCCGCTACCGCATCGTCCGTACGGTCGAAGACAGCCTGCGGCGCCTCAAGACCGATCGCATCGATCTCTACCAGATCCACATGCAAGACATCGAGACGCCGGAGGAGGAGACCCTCCGCGCGCTCGACGATCTCGTGAGGGCGGGCAAGGTCCTCTACCTCGGCGCGAGCAACTACGCGGCGTACCGCCTCACCGACAGCCAGTGGATCGCGAAGACCGAGCACCTCCATCGGTTCGTCGCGCTGCAGATGCAATACAGCCTGCTCGTGCGCGACCTCGAGCGCGAGCATATCCCGGTGTGCAAGCGGTTCGGCATCGGCGTCCTCCCGTGGTCGCCGCTCGCCTCCGGCTTCCTGTCCGGGAAATACGTGAAGGACCAGCCGCCGCCGGAGGGCGTGCGCCTCGACAAATGGAAGCAGCGCTTCGCCGATTACGACAACGACCGCGGCTGGCGGACGCTCGACGCGGTGAACGCGATCGCGAAGGAGAAGCAGACCACGCCGGCGGCCATCGCCCTCGCCTGGCTGCTCGCCAAGCCGACGGTCACGTCCGTCATCTTCGGCGCGCGCTCGCTCGAGCAGCTCGACGACAACCTCAAGGCCGCCGACGTGAAGCTCTCGGCCGAAGAGGTGCAGAGGCTGGACGACGCGAGCGCGTTCGAGATCGGATATCCCTACAACTTCATCGGGAACATCCAGAAGCGCTGGTGAGCGCGGCGAGCGCCTCCCCCGTCGCCTGCAGGTCGGTCGCCGCGGGGCGCGCCGCAGGTTGACGTCTCGCGTCGCCTGGATGTAATGGCACGCGATGCATCGCGCCCTCGCCACCGCTGCACTGCCGCTCCTCTTGCTCGCGTGCGCCACCGCCTCACCGCCGCCCTCCGCGCCGGCAGCGCCCGCGCCGGCGGCGCCCGCGCCCACGGCGGCGCCCGCGGCAGCGCCCGACGCGCGCGCGCAGCAGGCGCTCGGGGAGCAGCTCGTCGCCGCGTTCAACGATACCTGGAACCGACACGACATGGATGCGTTCGCCGCCCTGCACGCCGAGGACGCGGACTTCGTGAACATCTTCGGGATGTGGTGGCACGGGCGCGCGACCATCCGGGAAAACCACGCTGGCATTCACAAGACCGTCTTCCGGCAGAGCCGCCTCGAGAGCGTGCGCGTCGAGACGCGCTTCGTCGCGCCGGACGTCGCGGTGGTCCGGTGGGCATGGGTGCTGACAGGCGTCCTCACGCCCGACGGCAAACCCGCGCCCGACATGCAGGGCATCCTGGTCCACGTGGCGCGGCTCGAGGGGGACCGGCTCCAGTTCGTGACGACGCAGAACACGCAGGCGACCGCCGACGCTTTCCGCGCGGTGCGCGGCGCGGAGCCGCAGGGCAGACCAGCCCAGTAGGGCCGCCTCCGCCGGCGCTCGACGAGCCGAGCCGTCAGCTCGCCAGCGCCGCCTCGCCCCGCCGCGGCCCCTCCCCCGCCCCCGAGAGCGCCGCGCGGAAGCTCTGGATCGTCGCGTAGAGCCCCTGCCGGAGCGCCACCCGCGGCTCGAACCCCAGCGCCCGCCGGGCCAGATCGATCGCCGGCCGACGCTTTCGCGGATCGTCCTCCGGCAGCGGGCGGAACACGATCCGGCTCGCGCTGCCCGTGAGCCGCACGATCTCCTGCGCCAGCTCGAGCACCGTCACCTCCACCGGATTCCCCAGGTTGACAGGCCCCACCTCCACCGGGTGCTCCATGAGCCGCACACACCCCTCCACGAGATCGTCGACATAACAGAAGCTCCGCGTCTGCGCCCCGCTCCCGTAAATCGTCAGCTCCTCCCCGCGCAGCGCCTGGACGATGAAGTTGCTCACCGCGCGCCCGTCGTCGATCGCCATCCTCGGACCATACGTGTTGAAGATCCGCGCGATCCGGCCCGACGCCCGGCCCTGACGGTGGAAGTCCATCACCAGCGACTCCGCGCAGCGCTTGCCCTCGTCGTAACAGGCGCGCACCCCGATCGGGTTGACCCGGCCGAGGTAGCTCTCCGGCTGCGGGTGCACGTCCGGGTCGCCGTACACCTCGCTCGTCGACGCCTGGAGCAGCCGCGCGCCGTGCCGCTCGGCGCACTCGAGCGCGTGCAGCGTGCCCATCACGTTCGTGATCGTGGTGCGCACCGGATCGCCTTGATAACGCGCAGGGCTCGCAGGCGACGCCAGGTTGTAGACCCGGTCGATCTCGTAGTCGAAGGGCAGCGTCACGTCGCGCTCGACCAGCCAGAAGCGGCTGCTCCGCATCAGGTGGGCCACGTTGGTCGGCGAGCCCGTCGAGAAGTCGTCGAGCGCGATGACCTCATGGCCATCCGCGAGGAGCCGCTCGCACAGGTGCGAGCCCACGAAGCCGGCGCCCCCCGTCACCAGGATGCGCATGCTCCTCCCCACCGCTCTCCCGTTCGCGTCCACCATCGGAACACCTCCGTTGTCGCAAGCCCGCCCCTCGCGGGGCGCCGAGACCACGCCCGCCCGCGCCGCGCCTCACGCGAGCGGGCTCCGGTGATGCGCCGGGTCGCAGCGGCGGACCCCGGACGCCGCGCCGCTCCGCTCGAGCTCGTCCTCCTCGTCGCCGGCGAGCCAGGGCGACGGCCGCAGGAGCAGCTCGTCGACGACGTCGAGGAGCGTGTCGACCCGGTGCGCGCACGTGTGGCGCGAGAGCACCGTCCGGCGCCCGTGCTCGGCCACGCCGCGCGCGAAGCCGGGGTCCGCGAGGAGCGCGCGCAGGTGCTCCGTCATCTCCGCGCCGGTGCGCGCGACCAGGTAGTCGCGGCCGGGCGAGAAGAGGCGCTCGGCGTCGGTCCACGGCGCGCTCACGAGCGGGATCCCGCACGCGAGCGCCTCGAACGGCCGGATCGTGGGGATGCCGGGGAGCAGCGCGGCGTACGGCCGCCGCGGGACGTGCACCGTGACGCGGGCGCGCGCGTAGGCGTCGGGGACGAGGTGGTTGGGCAGCCAGCCGGCGTACTCGATGCCGGCGTCCGCGAGCGCCGCGAGCGCGTGGTCGGGGTAGCGCACCCCGTGCACGCGCGCGCGCAGCCCGAGCGCCCTCACCGGCTCGATCAGGAACTCGCGGAGCTCCGCCGTCCGCTCGCCGTCGCCGAAGTTGCCGATCCACACGAGGTCGCGCTCCTTCTCGACCCCCGGCAGCGGCCGGAACACGCGCGCGTCGGCGGCCTCGTGCCACACCACGGCGCGCCGCGCGACGCCGCGGTGCAGGTAGAGATCGCAAAGGCTCTTTCCGAAGCCGAGCACGCAGTCGTACCCCGAGAGATCGCGGCGCACGATCGCGGCCGGATCGGTGAGCAGGCGGTGGTGCGTGTCGTGGAAGAGCAGGCGGTAGCGATCGGTGCGCGCGCGGTGCTCGCCGAGGCGCCGCACGAGCTCGGGGTCGTTCCGCTCGTGGACGAGCACGACGTCGACGCCCGCGAGCGCGGCGTCGAGGTCCAGCGCCGCGGGCGCGTAGCGGCGCGGGCAGAGGCGCGGGTACACGGCGGCCGACGCCCACGGCGCGGCCGGGCCGCTCTCGGCCTCGAAGCGCTCGGCGCCCGCGGCGTCCTCCGGCTCGAAGGCGAGGACGTCGTGGCCGCGGGCGTCGAGCTCCGCCGCGATCCCGCGGAGGAAGTGCGCGTGCCCGTGGTCCCGGTCGGAGAGCAAGGAGTGACAGAAGAGGGCTATTCGCATGGTGTCCCGCAAGGCGTGGGCGTCGAGGGAGGGCAGGCCCGCGAGGCGGCCTCCGGCCGGGCCGCGCGCGCGACGGCGTAGACCTCGAGGTAGCGGCGGGCCATGGCGTGCGGGCTGAAGCGCACCGCGCGCCGGCGGGCGAGCGCGCCGAGCGCCTCGCGGCGCGCGGCGTCTTGGATGAGCTGGTCGAGGGCGCCGCGGAGCGCGCCCGGGTCGTCCGCGGGGACGTAGACCGCGGCGTCGCGCCAGAGCTCGCGCAGGCTGGGCAGGTCGCCGAGCACGAGCGCGCAGCCGGAGAGGCCGGCCTCGAGGACCGACATGCCGAACGGCGCGTACCGCGCCGGGAAGGCGTAGATCGCGGCGCGGCCCATCCACCACGCGAGCTCGCCCTCGTTCATCCACCCGAGCGAGCAGAGGCTCTCCCCGGCGCGGCGGCCGACGCCGCCCGGGGCGACGTCGCTCCCGGCCACGAGCACGGGCCACGGGAGGCGCGGCGCGACCTTCTCGAGCGCCGCGAGGTTCTTTGCCTCGTCCCAGAGCCGGCCGGCCGCGAAGACGAACCGCTCCTTCGGGGCCGGCGCGAACCGCCGGCGGTCGCGCGCGTGCGGGACGACGTGGCCGCGCCCCAGGCCGAGCGCGCCGTACTCGCCCGCGAGGGCGCTCAGCATGGCCGCGGTCGGCGCGACCACCGCCTCGGCGGCGCGGAGCCCCTCCGCGACGCGCGCCCGGTAGACGTCGTGCCGGACCGGGGCCGGCCGTCGGTGGACGGCGCGCCACCACGACAGCACGCAGGCGTGCGCCACGACGACGCGCGGCGCCCGGAACGGCAGGGCGGCGTGGCAGTAGCCGTTCAGGTGGACGACGTCGGGGCGCGTCCGCTCCTCCAGGTCGAGCAGCCAGTCGCCCGCGGCCGCGACGTCGTCCCAGGGGTCGTCCATCCACTCGAGCCGGTAGGCGCTCTCGACGAGCTCGAGCCCCGGGATCGCGGCCGCGGCCGCGCGCGCCGCGGGCGCCAGCGGCCCGCCCATGACCGCGAGCGCCGTGGCCACGCCGGCGCGCGCGAGCCCGGCGGCGAGCTCGAGCGCGTAGGTCCACACGCCGCCCTGCGTGTCGGCCGTCATGAGCACCCGGCCGGGCCGCGGCGCCGCCGCGCCGGAGAGGTCGCCGTCACCACGCGCCATGCTCGAGCTCCGAGAGCGGCAGCGGCGGGCCGTCCTGCAGGTCGCTGAGCGCCCGGTGCTCGGCGATGTAATGGGCGTGCGCTCGCTCCCAGGCGCCGTCGTCGGGCGCGCCCCACCGCCGGGCGTACGCCGGAGAGCCGGGGTACGGGAACATCGGGACCGGCTCGTTCGCCCACACGCCGAGCCCGAGCAGGCGCTGCCGCCACGACGCCGCCTCGGCCGGGTCGTCGGCGTCCGCGTGGCTCAGGCTCGCCTGGACGAACGGCACGCTCCGCCGGGCGTGGACGAGTAGCCCGGTGAGCTCCTCGACCGACGCGCCGCGCCGCCTTCCGGGCGCGTCGCTCCCGTCCGCCGAGGCGCGCTCGATGCCGGCCTCGATCGAGACGCAGCCCGCGCGGCCGAGGAGGTCGAGCATCTCGCGCGACCAGGCGTCGATCCGGAGCTGGACGCCGAACACGACGTCGCGCGCGCAGAGCGCCTCAAGGAGCGCCCGGTCGGGCAGGAAGAGCTCGTCGATGAAGTAGACGTGGCGGACGCCCTGGGCGAGGAGCGCGTCGAGCTCGTCGAGCACGGTCGCGAGCGGTCGCCGCCGGGGCTTGTCGCGGAGGCGCGCCGCCGCGCAGGAGGCGCAGGGGTGGGGGCAGCCGCGCGAGGTCTCCATCTCGGCGCTCGGCCCGTCGGGCACGGCGTCGAAGCGGTGGTGGTGGTGGGCGTGGCGCGCGATCGTCGCGGCGTCCCATCGCAGGGGCGGCAGCGCCCTCATGCAGGCGGCGTAGGGGCCGCCCTGCACGTGATCGACGCCGTTCCTGCGGTAGGCGATCGACGGGATCTGCCAGAAGCGCGACTCGGTCGCGCCCGCGAGCAGGACGAGGATCTCCTCGCACTCGCCGAGGACCACGACGTCCACGCCGAGCTTGCGGAGCGCCGCGCGCGGCGTGGCGGAGCCGTGGGGCCCCACCGCGACGAGCAGGCCGCCGTGGCCCCGCAGCGCGGCGGCGGCCGCCATGGGCACGCGCAGCTCGGGCGGCGGGCAGCGCCAGAGGAGGTAGCTCGGCGCCGTGGTGATCACCGTCATGTCCGGGCGGAGCGCGGCGACCTCGGCGCGCACGACGCCGAGGTCGATCCCGCGCGCCTGCGCGTCGATGAGGGCGGCCTCGTGGCCGGCGCGCTCGAGCAGCGCCTTCGCGTACCCGAGCTCGAGCGGCAGGTGCGCCTCGCGGCAGCCGGCGTAGACGCTGCCCTCGAAGCGCCAGGGCGGGTTGACCAGCGCGACCTTCACGAGGCGACCCCCAGCCGCCGGTCCGCGCGGCTCAGCCGGACGGACGCGGGCACGTCCCCGTAGACGGCCCCGAGGCGCTCCTCGACCCCGAGGCGCCATTGATAGAGGGCGCGCAGCCCGTCGCGGAGCGCGACGCGCGGCGTCCAGCCGGTGAGCGCCTGGAACGCGCGGCAGTCGGAGACGTAGTAGCGCTGATCGCCCGGCCTCCACGCGGCGAGCGAGACGACCGGGCGGCGGCCGTCGAGCTCGGCGATGAGATCGAGCAGCTCGACCGGGCTCACCGCCCTCTCCGGGCCGCCCCCGATGTTGAAGGCGCACCCCGAGGCGGGCTCGAGCTCGCGCCGCGCGAGCAGGAGGGCGTCGACGAGGTCCTCGATGAACAGCGCGTCGCGGACCTGCAGCCCGTCGCCGTAGAGGGTGATCGGGTCGCGGCGGATGGCGCGCGCGACGAAGTGGGCGATCCACCCCTGGTCCTCGTTGCCGAACTGCCGGGGGCCGTAGATGCAGCTCATCCGGAGCACCGCGGCGCGGAGGCCGAAGGTGCGGGCGTAGTCGAGGACATACTGGTCGGCGGCGCCCTTGGAGCAGCCGTGGGGGCTCCGCAGATCGAGCGGCTGCGCCTCGGAGATGCCGTGGTCGCGCGCGCGCTCGCAGAGGGGCTGGTACCGGTCCTCGCGCCGCTCGAGCGGGAGGTGGGCCAGCGCGCCGTAGATCTTGTGGGTCGAGGCGAAGAGGAGCGGCGGCGGGCGATCGAGCCTCCGGAGCGCCTCGAGCACGTTGAGCGTGCCGCGCGCGTTCACCTCGAAATCGAGCGCCGGGTCCGCGACGCTGCGCGTGACGGCGACCTGCGCGGCGAGGTGGAAGACGAACGAGGCGCGCCGCACGGCGTCGCTCACGGCCTGCTCGTCGCGGACGTCGCACAGGAGGACCTCCACGCCGTCGGCGTGGCGCTCCCGGAGGAGATCGACGTTCCGCTCGACGAAGGCGCGCGAGAGGTTGTCGAGGACGAGGACCGGCTCCCCCTCGCGGAGGAGCCGATCGGCGAGGCTCGAGCCGATGAAGCCGGCCCCTCCGGTGATGAGGACGGGCGGCTTCACAGCGAGAGCCCCCTCGCCTCGAGCTCGGCGCGCGCCTGGGCGGCGCCGTCGCGCGCGATCTGCCCTTCGATCCAGCCGGCGAGCTCGAGGAGCCCGCGCTCGAACGGGACGGACGGCGCGAACCCGAGGACGCGCCGCGCCTCGCGGGTGTCGGCGAAGCAGTGCCGGACGTCGCCCACGCGGCACCGGCCGGTGATCTCGGGCTCGATCTCGCGCTTGCCGAGCGCCTTGCAGAGCGCCTCGGCGACGTCGAGGATGGAGCGCGGGCGGCCGGTGCCGATGTTGAGCGCCTTGCCGGCGGCGGCGTCCTCGGCGAGCGCCTTCGCGCAGGCCTCGGCGACGTCGCGCGCGCTCACGAAGTCGCGCTGCTGGAGCCCGTCCTCGAAGACGAGCGGAGGGCGGTTGTTGAGCAGGCGCGAGGCGAAGATGGCGATCACGCCGGTGTAGGGGTTGGAGAGCGCCTGTCGCGGGCCGTACACGTTGGCGAGGCGGAGCGCGACGACGGGGATGCCGTAGGCGCGACCGGCGATGAAGCAGAGCCGCTCTTGATCGTACTTGGAGAGGGCGTAGACGGACTCGAGGGCGGGTATTTTGTCCTCGGGCGTCGGCACGGGGACGAGGGGCTCGCCGTCCGCGGCGCAGATCTCGAAGGCGCCGCGCTTCAGCTGCTCGACGGGCCGGCTGCGCGGGGCGACGAGCTCGCCGCTGGCCCGGCGGTAGAGGCCTTCTCCGTAGACGCTCATGCTGGAGGCGACGACGAGCCTCCGCACCGGCTGCTCGGCGAGGGCCTCGGCGAGCACGGCGGTGCCGACGGTGTTGACGGACGTGTACCGCTCGACGCGGTACATGCTCTGTCCGACGCCCACGGCGGCGGCGAGGTGGACGACCGCGTCGACGCCGTGGAGGGCGCGCCTCACGGCGTCGCGGTCGCGGACGTCGCCGACCATGAGCTCGACGGCCGGGTCGAGGTGCGCGGGGCGGCGCCGGTCGGGGCCGTGGACCTGGGGTACGAGGCAGTCGAGGGCGCGGACGCGGTGGCCTGCGCGGAGCAGCTCGTCGGCGAGGTGGGAGCCGATGAATCCGGCGCCACCCGTGATCAGGACATGGTCAGGCATATCATGCTCCGTTCCGGTCTGGACGAGCAGCGGGCGGCGAGAGAGAGAGCACCTCGCGAGCGGGCGGCGCAGGACGGCGCGGCGGACAGAGCGTCCGCGCGCCGCGATCTCCCCCCGGCTCCGCGCCTCGCTGCGCTGGAGTCTCCGAGGGGACACCGATTAACATGCGGTCTCTGGGGTCGCAAACCGATCGGAGGTGCTTTGTCTCGAGAGGGAACTCGGGGCGGCGCGGGCCTTAGCGGGGGTCCGGAGGCGCCGGAGGGTACGCCGTCCCCCGTCTCTCGCCTCTCACTCGCCCTCCGTCTTCCGCCTTCCGTCTCCCCTCTTCCCTCTTCCGTCTTCCCTCTTCCGTCTTCCCTCTTCCGTCTTCCCTCTTCCGTGCACGTGCGCGTGCGCGTGCGCGTGCGCGTGCAGTGGTCAATTTGGAACATGAAGGCGGGAAGGCGGGAAGAAAACCTTAATAATCTTCCCGCCTTCATGTGGACTCTCTCTGGGCAAAGTTGACCACTACCCGTGCGCGATTCCCCCGGAATCAGCGCGCACGCGCACGCGCACGCGCACGAAGGACGAGCACGGAAGAGGGAAGACGGGGGACGGGGGACGGGGGACGGGAGACGGGAGATGTGGGACGAGAGGCGGACGACGTCTGCATGGAGCCCGAGCGAAAACCTCTCGAGAACACCGATCACCTGTTCGAGCGAGAAATAAACCGCCAAGGCACCAAGGACGCCAAGACATTGCCTTCTTCTTGGCGTCCTTGGCCCCTTGGCGGTTCGAAACTCTGCTCGCTTCAGGCGGGTCCAACCCGCTCCTCACCCCACCGCCGTCACGCAACCGGCGATGAGCTCGGGTGAAGCGGAGCTGAAGCGCCCAGCGCGGGGCGTTCAGCCCGGACGGCCAGGGTCCGGCATTCCGAACATCGACGGGGACTGCGCTGGAGGAGAGCGGGCTTCGGGGTGTCCGGGGAGGGGCGGACGGGCGTCGCCGAGGCTTAGCTTGCGGTCGGCTGGCCGGTCAGGCGCAGGTAGATGTACGTGTAACCGAGGGCTGCGATCGGCCCGGCCACGAGCGTGCCGACGCAGCAGGCGAGCATGCCCGCCACCACGAGCGCGAAGACGAGCAGGCCATAGACGAAGATGCCGCCCTTGTGTCCGGTCGTGATTCGCCAGCTTTCCTTCATCGCGTCGACGGCGCCCAGGTTCTTATCGACGATGCACATGTTCGTCATGCTCAAGCCGAGCGCGAGGATGACGCCGGGGACGACCAGGAGGACCATGCCGACGCCGATGGCCAGAGAGGTCAAGATCTGGGCGCCCAGGATGGACATGAACCACCGCCCGCCGCCGAGGATGTCGTTGAACGCGTACGGCTGGCCGCGCGCCACCTTCAGGAGGAGATTGGACAGACCTCCGGCGAAGTAGCTGCCCACCACGAAGCCGAAGAGCTGCATGAGGACCTGAATGGCCGATCCGGCGGCCGGCGCGTCGCTCGCGAGCGCCGCCTGGAGGCCGCCACCGATGAAGTTGGGGAAGCCCGCCGCGAGCCCGACGACGGCCACAGCGCCGATGATCACCGCGGGATCGCGCTTCACCCGCTCCCAGCCGAAGGACGCGGCATCTCCCGCTCCCCACGACGTCGGGCCGCCCATGCCAGGCGGCGCACCGTAAGGGCCGCCGCCCGGCGGCGGACCGTAGCCCCCACCGCCAGGAGGCGCACCAAACCCCCCGCCAGGCGGCTGACCCCAGCCGCCGCCACCAGGAGGCGGGCCCCAGCCGCCGCCGCCGGGCGGCGGGCCGTAGCCGCCGCCGCCGGGCGGCGGGCCGTAGCCGCCGCCAGGAGGCCCGCCGCCAGGAGGCCCGCCGCCAGGAGGCGGGCCATAGCCGCCCCCCGGGGGCTGACCGTAGCTACCGCCCGGCGGCTGACCGTAATTGCCGCCCGGGGGCTGGCCATAGCTACCGCCCGGCTGCCCCGGCGGCTGACCGTAACCACCCCCCGGCTGCCCCGGCGGCTGACCGTAACCGCCCCCCGGCTGCCCCGGCGGCTGGCCGTAACCACCCCCCGGCTGGCCCGGCGGCTGACCGTAGCCGCCCCCCGGCTGCCCCGGCGGCTGGCCGTAGCTGCCGCCAGGCTGGCCCGGCGGCTGGCCGTAACCACCCCCCGGCTGCCCCGGCGGTGGGCCGTAACCGCCGCCGCCCGGTGGCTGACCGTAACCACCACCGCCCTGACCGCCTCCTGATCCCCCGCCCCAGCCACCTTGGCTCATCTTGTCTCCACCGGGTGTGAATCCCAACGATGTCCGACCCAACCACCCCCACTATACGTGGAGGGCGCCGGCACGGAACAACTAACTTCTCCCTACGTAGCCAGCGCGCCGTAGCCCCCCGCACCGCCGCGCAGGATCGACCGTCGAAAGCCTGCCGGCACTGCGAGCAGCGCCGTCACGACGGATTGCGCAGGGCATCTCTCGATGGACGGCAATCGCCCCATCGAGGTCCATTGCGGGACACGCGCACGAAACGGAACAGCACGAGACGGAAGAGCACGAAACGGTGACGGATCACCTCGACAGCACGCCGCTCAGGCAAAGCCCGGCGACGCTGCTCGTGAACGAGGTCCCGTCGTCGCGCTTCACCTCGGCGGAGTTGCCCGTGAGCGGCGACAGAAACACCCCCTCGACGACCCCGGCCCCCTGCTTCGCCGTCACGAAGCGGCCAACGAGAGCCCCCGGCGACACCGCCTCGACCGGCGCCCCCGGCGCGATCGCCTGCTCCTCGGGCAGCTCCGCGCGCCGGAACCCCCCGAACCGCACAACCGTACCGCCATCCGCTTTTGGCACAATTTTACCGATGCACTGCCCAACCGGAGTGCTGACGGCCGCGTAGCGCACGGTGGCGTCGATCGGCCGCCGCCGCGACTCGCCCACGAGGACGGCGGCGACGGCGAGGACGAACGCGGCGATCGGGACCACCACCGCGGTCGCCACGACCGCAGCGGCGGCGCCGGACGTCGCGCGGTCGAACGAGGCGAGCTCGGCGCTCACGGCCTGCTGGAACGACCGCAAGATCACCACCTGCCGCGCGCGCACGCGCTCGAGGACCGCCGGCGCGATCAGGTTGTCGGCGGCGCAGAAGCCGCACCGCGCGATCGCACCGTCGCCGCCGCCGAGCGGCGCGCCGCACACGTGGCACGCCGCCGGCTCGCCCGGGGCCGCCGGCGGGCGCGCGGCGCACGCCTCCTCGATCCGCCGCTGCCGCCGGCGCACGAGCGCGAGCACGGCCGCGCCCGTCCCGACCGTGCCCAGCCACGCCGCCACCACCATGCCGCCGGTGACCAGGTTCCCCTCGGTATCGGGGCTGACCCAGACCCCCAGCAGGATGATCGCGGCGAGCGCCGTGATCGGCACCGACGCGAGCGAGAACACCACGAGGAGCCGCGCGTGCCGCCGCGACGCCGCGACCAGCATCCGCCGCAGCGCGTCCGAGAGCTGGCGCCGGCGAGCGTCGGTCTGGAAGACGACGTGCGCCGCGGCGCGCAGGCCCTGCGCCGCCTCCGCGGGCGGCGGACCGCGGTAGTGGCACGCCGCGCACTCCATGAGATCCGGGCTGGCGAGCGATACCGGCGCAGGACGCCCGCAACGCGGGCAGTGCACGGCGAGCATCGCTCGATTACGCCAGCCGCGTCTCGCCGCGTCAAGGCGCCCCGCCGCGCGCCAGGCACAGCGGCGCGGGAGCGCGCGGCCTCGACCACATCGTGGCCGCGGCCGCCCTCACCGCGCCCGCCGCGCCGCCTTGCGCACGCGCTTCCCCGCCGGCGCGAGCTCGCGGAGCGCCGCCGACAGCGACGAGAACGTGGCCAGGACGCCGAGGTCGACGCCGACGAGGCTCATCGCTATCTCGGGACGCACGCCGACCAGGTAGACCCGCGCCCCGAGCAGCACGGCCGCGCGGCTGGTCAACCCCAGCGTGTCGGCGACCTGCGCGTCCACGAACGGGACGCCCGTGAGGTCGAGCAGCACGCGAAACGCCCTGTGCCGGCTCACCCCCTCGGACACCTTCTCGAGCACCTGCCGGGCGCGGCCGGCGTCGATCATCCCGATCAGCGGCACGAGCAGCACGCCGGGCAGCAGCGGGATGAGCGGACAGCCGAGCTCGCGCACCGTCTCCGAGAGCGCGCGCTCGATCGCGTACGCCTTCTGCAGATCGGCGTGCTGCGCCGAGAGCGACTCCACGAGCGCGTCGCGCTCCAGCGCCGCGCCGAGCAGCGTCCCCCAGATCGCGACCGTGCCCTCGTCGCCGGCCATCGCGACGTGCGTCGGGCCGACGAGCACCAGGATCCCCCAGTCGCGCCGCGCGGAGCGGATCGGCAAGAGCAGCACCATGTACGTGCCGTCGGTGGCCGAGGGCGGCAGCATGTCCGCCGGCGGAAACGCCTCCACCGGGCAGCGGCTGCCGATCGGCGGGGTCGGGCTGCCGTCGCGGCTGTAGGCGCCGGCGACGACGAGGCCCGCGCGCGCCTCCGGGTCCTCCCAGACGCCCTGCGCCTCCACCACATCGTCGAAGCCGACGATCGCGAGATCTTCGGGGATGCGGACGCCCGCCGCCTTCAGCCCATCAGGACGGGGTTCCAGAACGACCCGTCGAGAAAGGGGGTGATGACGCCGACGGTGACCGGGCGGCCCGCGGCGGCGGGCGCCGCGCCCTGGACCGGCGGCGCGGTCGTGCGGCGCGCGGGCGGGTGGGTGCTGCGCGCCGGATGCAGGGAGCTGGCCCCTCGTCCCGAGCCCTGCCCCGGGTCGCCGGGGAGCTCGCCCCACTGCTCCGGCACCGCGACGCCGCTGTCCCGCCCGCCCTGACCCATCGTCGCGCTCCCCCCCGGGTCTGCTTGACCCCATCCCGCTGAGCCTCCGGCCCGGAGGCCAGCGCCATCCCTAGCCGATCTCGGGTGGGCGGTGTGGAACGCAGCGGTGCCCTCGTTTCGCCCGCCCGAAGTCCGGCCGGGATGGCCGGGCTCCCGCGCCGCTTCGCGGCGGCTCCGTTGTAGCCGCCGGTGGAAACGATGCTTTGCTCAGACAGACCTTATGGTCTTCGCTCGGCAGTGTCGGGAGCGACGAAGTGAAGTGATGTTCGCGCTCACATGGAAACTTCTGCCCGATGCGGCAACCCGACGACGAGCTATTCTTTCGACGGTTCGCCTCGCTTGATCAAAATGTGCATAACCGGCATGCTCCGCACATGAACGTTATCGTCCCGTCCCGTTGGTCGCAGGGTACCCTCGCCGCTTGCCTGGCTGCCGCGGCCTTCACGGGCTGCGCCGGCTCCGGGGAGGGGAAGGACGCAAGCGGGAGCGGCGGATCGATCGCAGGATCCACCGGCGGAGGCGGAAGCGGTGGTCAACCGGGCGCCGGGGGCGCGGGCGGTACCGCCGCAACCGGAGGCGTCACGGGGGGCGGCGACGCGAGCAGCAGCAGCAGCGGTGGGCTCGGTGGCGCGGGCGGCGCGACGGGCGGCGGTGGCTCCGCCGGCGACGGCGGCGGGGACACGGGCGGCAGCGTGGACGCCTGCCCGCCGGCGCCCCCCCTGACCGGAGGCATGGAGTATTGCTCGAACCGCCGAGGCGATGCGGGCAATGGTTACGGTTTCGAGCTCTGGGCGGAAGGCGGCGGGTCGGGCTGCATGACCGTGCACAGCGTCGACGCCACGTTCAGCGCGGAATGGAACAACGTCGAGGATTTCTTGGCGCGCGTCGGGCTCGACTACAACCAGACCCAGAAGCACACCCAGATCGGCACCATCTCGGCGGAGTTCGCGCATACCAAGACGGAGGAGGACGGCGGCCTGACGTACATCGGTATCTACGGCTGGACCGTCAACCCGCTGCGCGAGTTCTACATCCTCGACGACTGGGGGAGCGAAAAGCCGGCAGGTTTCTCCTCCGACGGGACGCCGCGGGACGAGGTGGGCACGCTCACCGCCGATGGCGAGACCTACGACGTGTGGAAGAAGACCCGCGTGAACAAGCCGGCCATCACGGGTCCGAGCGCGACGTTCGATCAGTATTTCAGCATCCGGCGGACGGCGCGCACGTGCGGCACCATCTCCGTCTCCGAACACTTCACCAAGTGGGAAGCGCTCGGCCTCCCCCTGGGGAATCTGCACGAGATCAAGCTGCTGGTCGAGGCCCAGAACAACAGCGGCACGGTCAAGTTCACGACGGCGAAGTTCACCGTGAAATGAGCGTTCCGGCGGGCGCGATCACCTTTCCGGGGTTGAGGATGCCGCCCGGGTCGAAAGCATCTTTGATGCGGTGGTGCAGCGCGAGCGACGCCGCGCCGAGCTGGCGTGTGAGGAGGCCGCGCTTGAGCGTGCCGACGCCGTGCTCGCCAGTGATCGTGCCGCCCAGATCGAGCGCCTGCGCCATCACCTCGTTGAAGGTCGCGACCGCGCGCGCCTCGGCAGCGGCGTCGCTTCGATCGAACACGACCAGAGGGTGAAGGTTACCGTCGCCCGCGTGCGCCACCGTCGCGACGGTGGTCTGCCTCGCGGCGACGATCGCCTCGATTCGACGGAACATCTCCGGCAGCTGCGGCAGCGGCACGGCGACGTCGTCGACGAGCACCGTGCCGAGCTGCTCGAGCGCCGTGAGCGCGAGGCGGCGCGCGGTGAGCAACATCTGCCCCTCGCCCTCGTCCTCGGTGGTGGCGATCACCGTCCCGCCGGCGGCCTCGCAGGCCGCCTGCATGCAGGAGAGCTCGGCGGACCCGGGAGCGTCGCTCTGCGCGATGAGCATCGCGGCAGCCTCGGTGTCGAGGTCGAGCGGGCGGAAGCGCTCGACGGCGCGGATCGCCGTGCGGTCCATGATCTCGAGCATCGACGCGTCGACCGACCGGACGATCGCCGCGACCGCCCGCCCCGAAGCCTCCAGCGACCCGAACGTCGCGACCAGCGTGGTCGCCGGCGGGCGCCGCCGCCGCAGGCGCAGCGTGATCTCGGTGATCAGCGCGAGGGTGCCCTCGGAGCCGACCAGGAGCCGCGTCAGATCATAGCCGGCGACGTCCTTGCGGCTGCGGCCGCCGGTGCGGAGCGCCGTCCCGTCCGCGAGCACCGCCTCGAGGCCGAGCACGTAGTCGGACGTGACACCGTATTTCACGCAGCACAGGCCGCCGGCGTTGGTGGCGACATTGCCGCCGATCGTCGAGATGGCGTAGCTCGACGGGTCGGGCGGATACCACAGCTCCCGTTCCTGCGCCGCGGCCTTGAGCTCGCCGTTGAGCACCCCCGGCTGGACGACGGCGAGCATGGCCGCCTCGTCGATCACGAGGATCCGGTTCATGCGCTCGAAGCTCACCACCACGCAGCCGTCGGTGGCGGTCGCCCCGCCCGCCACCCCGGTCCCGGCGCCGCGCGGCACCAGGGCGATGCGGTGCTTGGTCGCCCACCGCGCCAGCGCCTGCACGTCGGCGGTCGAGGACGGCCGCGCCACGGCGAGCGGCCAGCCGCCCGGCGCCCAAAGGGCCTTGTCGTGGCGATACCCCTCGATGACGTCCCGATCCGTGACGAGGCCATCGCGCAGCGTGAGGGCAAGCTCATCGAGCGGGCTCATGTGCCGTAGAACTCCGAGAGGTGCGCCCTGAGGAGCGTCGCGCCCGACTTCGCGTTACCGCGCTCGATCGCGCGCAAGAGCGCCCGGTGCTCCTCGACCACCCGCGGGCGGATCGCCGCGAACGAGCGCGCCCGCAGCGCCTCTTCGAGGTGGAGCCGGATGCTGTCCTTGACCGCGACCATCACGAGGGAGAGCGCCTGGTTGCCAGAAGCCGCGACCAGCGCGGCGTGGAACGCGATATCGACGTCGTAGAAATCGGTGGGCGAGATATGCTCCCGCGCCATCTCCTCGAGCGCGGCGCGCGCCTCATCGAGGTGAGCGGCGACAGGCGCGGCCGCCGAGCGGGTCATTGCGGCGGTCTCGATCGCGACGCGAAGCTCGATGAGGTCCGGGAGCGACACGTTCCGGAGCTGGACCACGTGGGTGAGCGCCTCGCAGAAGCGATCGACCGCCGCGTCAGGGCTCGCGGCCTGCATCGGCGAGGTCCGCCCGCGCGACGCGAGTAGCCCCTGCGCCTGGAGGTGGCGGAGCGCCTCGCGGATCGTCGCGCGGCTGACCCCGAACTGCTGAGCGAGCTCGCGCTCGGGCGGCAGGCGCTCGCCCGACGAGAGCGAGCGATTGAGGATCGCGTCACGGATCTGGTCGGCGACGTCGACGTAGATCGCCGAACGGGACACGGTCCGGAAGCGTGGCACGTTGGTCATATTGTCCTTTGGTCAGACCAACGTACTTTCGGCTATCGGCGCGGTCAAGGCAAAATCTGGCGTTCCCGCCGGCCAGCTTGGGGTTCGCCCCGGAGCGCTCCTCGGGCGAAACTATCCACGTGAGCATCGAGAACATCGAAGATCTGCGCGTGCTTGTGGAGACGGCCCGCCGCGGGACGCTGACGGCGGCGGCGCGGGTCCTGGGCGTCACGCCGGCCGCGGCCAGCGCCATGCTGAAGCGGCTGGAGGCGCAGCTGGGCGAGCGGCTGTTCGAGCGGTCCACGCGCGCGCTGCGCCTGACGCCGGAGGGCCAGATCCTCCTGGACTACGCCTCCCGCGCGCTCGAGCTCCTGGAAGAAGGCGAGGCGCAGCTCGCGTCGCAGCGCCGCTCGCTCGTGGGCACGGTGCGCGTGGCGGCGCCGTCGGATCTCGCGCGCAGCGTGCTCTTGCCCTGGCTGGACGAGTTCGTGGCGGCCCATCCGGGCGTGCGCCTGGCCCTGTCCGTGACCGACCGCGTGCAGGACGTAATGCGCGACGTGGTGGACCTGGCCTTGCGTTATGGCGAGCTCAGCGACTCCCGGCTGGTGGCCCGGGCGCTCTCCACGACGCGCCGCGTGCTCTGCGCTTCCCCCGCGTACCTCGCGCGGCACGAGCCGCCGCGCTCGCCCGAGGATCTGGCCCAGCACAACTGCCTGACCTTCCACGTCAACCACAAGCGGCATGTGGCCTGGCGCTTCGAGAAGGGCGGCGCATGGACCGAGGTGCGCGTCGACGGCGACCGCGACGCCGACGACGCGGCCATCGCCCACCAATGGGCCCTCGCCGGCGCCGGCCTGCTCTACAAATCCGAGCTGGATCTGGTGCACGATCTGCGCGAGGGCCGTCTTGTGCGCCTGCTGCCCGGCTGGCAGGGTGAGCCCTATCCGCTCAACGCCATCCTGCCGAGCCATCGTTTCGTGCCGGCGCGGGTGCGCGCCCTCGTCGACTTCCTCGCGGCGAAGCTCCGCGACCTCTCGCCTCAGAAGCCCGGTGTGCCCGGCGCCAGGGGCTTGAAGCGATAGACCAGGTAGGGCGCCTTGTTCCTGGCCACGCCGTCGGCCTGGAGCGCGCCGGTGAGGGACAGCTGCGCCGCGCCGGTGTACATGGCGCCGTCGCTGTTGTAGGTGACGCCGTCCGGCCAGACCATGCCCGGGTCGCTCACCAGACGCTCGTATTTGCGGGTGCCCGACGGGATGACGCCCACGGCGCGCTCGCCGACCTCGGTGAGGTACAGGTTGTCGTCCCGGTCGATGGTCAGGCCGCCGTTGAAGGGCTTGTCCGCATAGGTCTCCACCTTCGCCCCGAGCTGCGCGGCGGTGAGCGACGTGTCCAGAAGGTCGCTCATCCGGATCCGGTACATCTTGTAAGCGTTGAGCGGGGCGAAGTAGAGCCACTCGCTCTTCGTGTCGAGGGCGATGCCGTCCACGCCCACGTACAGGTCGACGGCGCCGCTCGTCGGTCGACCCACGTCCCAGCGGATGGGCTCTTTCAGGGGCATCACGCTGGGATGGCCTTGCAAGAGGCGCCGGCTGTCGCCGGTGGAGAGGTCCACCACCACGAGCGCCGCCTTGTCGCCGACGCCGCCCGAGCCTTCGCCGATGGCCTCATCGGCGACCACGATCACGTTGTGCTTCAGGTCCACCACGAAGTCGTTGTGCTGCGACTCGGTGAGGGTGGCTTCCGGTGAGATGGGGATGACGCGCTCGAGCTTGTTCTGGTGGGTGTTCCACCCGACGAGCTTGGGCACGAGGCCAGCCGGGCGCCCCGCCGCCTTGTCCGTGGATTTGGCCGAGTCGAGCAGCCAGAGGACGCCGTTCTGGTCCGTGTGCAGGCCGAGCACCCAGTCCAGGCAGGCGTTGAACTCGGATTTCCAGCTGCCGTCGGCGTTCTTGCAGCTTTGCCACTCCGCGCTCGGGTACGGTGTGGTGGACTCCCGGTCTGGGTTGAGCAGCGCGACCTGCACCTCGGGCTTGTAGAGCGGGTGAAAGCCGATGATCACCCGGCCGTCGGGCATCTGGGTGATGCCGCCGACGCCGGTCGCGTCGAGCCGAGCATAGACCTCGAGCGCGGGCTGCGGCGGCCGCGCCGGGATGGCGCTGGCGCCGCAGGCCGCCGCGCCCGCGACCAGGGCCGCGCCCGCGGCCAGGGTCAGGCTCGCGAGCTCGAGCTTGAGATGGGCAAACCGATGCATGCTTGTCTCCTCGTCGTGGTGGTCCTCCATGCTTGAGGAGCGCGCCCTGCCGGACAAGCGACGGCACGCGGAAACAGTTTCAGCGTTTCGTTGAGGATGGCTCGACCCGCGCGCCGCCCCGGCGTCCGGTCGCACCACGAGATTGCGCGCTAGCGCGCGCCCCGCCAAGTCTTGAGCGAGCGCCCCCCCGCGGGCGCGAGCTCCCGGAGCGCCGCCGACAGCGACGAGAACGTGGCCAGCGCGCCGAGGTCGACGTCGACGAGGCTCCTCGCGATGTCGGGCCGCACGCCGACCAGATAGACCCGCGCCCCGAGCATGGCGGCCGCGCGGCTGGTCATGCCGAGGGAATGCGCGACCTGGGCGTCCACGAACGGCACGCCCGTGAGATCGAGCAGCACGCGGAGCGCCTCGTGCCGGCTCACCCCCTCGGCCACCTTCTCGAGCACCTGCTGGGCGCGGCCGCCGTCGATCATCCCGATCAGCGGCACGAGCAGCACGCCGGGCAGCAGCGGGATGAGCGGACAACCCAGCTCGCGCACCGTCTCCGAGAGCGCGCGCTCGCTCGCATAGGCCTTCTGCAGGTCGACGTGCTGCGCCGACAGCGACGCCACGAGCGCGTCGCGCTCCAGCGCCGCGCCGAGCAGCGTCCCCCAGATCGCGACCGTGCCCTCGTCGCCGGTCATCGCGACGATCGTCGGGCCGACGAGCGCCAATATCCCCCAATCGCGCTGGGCAGAGCGGATCGGCAAGAGAAACACCGAATACGTGCCGTCCGCCGCCGAGGGCGGCAGCATCGTCTCCGGCGGGAACGCCTCCAGCCGGCAGCGGCTGCCGTCCGGGGGGACGGGGCCGCCGTCGCGGCTGTACGCGCCGGCGATGACGAGCTCCGCGCGCGCCGCCGGATCGTCCCATAAGGCAAGGCAGCCCCAGACCACCGTGGTCGTCTCGAGCCACGAGAGCGACCGGTATTCCTGCTGAGTGCCGCCGAGCAGGGCGAAGCTCACCTCGTAATTGGTCCTCGCGAGCACCCCGAGCTGGTGGACATACTGCGTCTCGGCCGCGAGCCGGGCCCGCGCGATCGCGAGGCGCGCGAGCTCCAGGAAGTCGTCCACCCGGCGCCTGGCCGCGGCGTCCAGGGGCGCGCGGCGCCGCTCGGGGAGCTGGCCGAGGAGCCGCGCCGTCGCCAGCAGGGCGCCCAGATCGGGCGTGATGTCGACCGCCTCCCGATAAGCGCGCTCGAGCTCGGCAGCCGGCGCCGGCGCGGCGCCGCGGAGCGCCGAGAAATACATGTCGACCACCCGCGTGACCGCCGGCCATACGTCGGTCGGCGGGGTGTCGGGCGGGAGCGGCCGGGGCAGGATCAAGAGCTCGACCAGCTGCCGGGCGACGGCGTCGACGTCGCCGTCCTCGAGCGCCTCGTCCCTCGCGTCGAGGAAGTTCTGGATCACATTGCATCCGCACGAGCTCCGCTGGATCAGCGCGTTCGCCGTGCGCACGCCCTCGGCCGGGAATGCCTCGCCGGCGATCATCGTCAAGATGAGCTCGCACGCGGCGCTCCCCATCATCTCGAACCGCTGGCGCACGGTGCTCAGCGGCGGATCGGCGCTCTGCGCCTCCGCGACGTCGTCGAAGCCGATGATCGCGAAATCCTCGGGGAGGCGGACGCCCGCCGCCTTCAGCGCGGACATCATCCCGAGCGCGTTCTTGTCCGTGCCGAAGACCGCCGCCGTGCACCCGGGCAGCAGCGCGAGGAGCTCGGGCGCGACGGCCCGGCCGCCGCTGTACATGTTGTTATCGCACGGGATGACCAGATCGGGATCGAAGGGAATGCCCGCCTCGGCGAGCGTGTCCTTGTAGGCGTCGCGGCGCTCGCGCACGTCGTACGCGGCGAAATTGCCGACGAACGCGATGCGCCGGTGCCCGTGCTCGATCAGGTGGAGCACCGCGCTCCGGACGCCGCCGTGGTTGTCCGGGAGCACGGCCGGGCAGACGATGTCGGCGGGACGGGCGCCGAGCGTGATGAACGGGACCCCCGCGCGCGCGAGCTCCGAGAGGCCGTCGAACTCGATGATGACGATCCACCCGTCCACCTGCTCCCCCCCGAGCGAGGGCGCCTGGACCTCGGACGGCGTGCCGCGCAGCACCAGCGTGCGATGGCCGCGCTGCTGCGCCGCCTCGTGAATGCCGATCAGGACAGGGCCCCAGAACGCGCCGGAGAGGAAGGGGGCGACGACGCCGATGGTGCGAGGGCTGGCCGCTCCGCGCGGGACGTCGGCCCGGCCCGCTGCGCCGGAGGTTCCCCTGGCCCGCCGCGACGCGGTGCCGGGCAGATCACCCCACTGCTCCGGCAACGGCACTCCACTGCGCTGGCGACCCTGACCCATTTCTGACGGCCTCCTGCTGTCAACCCCTGGTCGCCCTCCCCACGACGGCTGCGGACCCTTCCAGCGTACACGCTGGACCGGGGGCCCGGGCGAGAAGTCTGGCATTCTGCCGCGGAATCCGCGGCGAACCGTCAGACCGCGGACACCGCCGCCCCACGATTGCCGCGCCGTCGGCGGAGCGCCCCGCGGCGCGAGGCGCTCCGCCGGCGGCGCGTCGGGCGAGCCGCGCGCCCGCGCGTCGGGCGAGCCGCGGGTGCTATCGTTGTGCGATGCGGTACCGCGACGAACGGGACGCGCTGCGCGGGCGCGTGGACAGCCTCGAGGAGCAGCTCGCGTCGGCCAGGAAGGAGCTCGAGGATCAGGGGGACGAAGGCCGGGCGGCGCGCGTCGAGCAGCTCGAGCGTCAGATGGACGAGGCCCGCCGCGTGCTCGACCAGCTCGGCCGCGAGCTCGACGATTTGCGGGGCGGGCCGAAGCGCTCGCTGATCGTGCCGGTCCTGGCGACGATCGCGGGCGTCGGGTTCTGCGCCATGGTCGCGGGCTACGCGATGAGGCGGCCGGAGTCTTACGCGATCAACGGCCCGCCGCGGCCGGTCGCGGCCCCGCCGCCGGAGCCCGTCCCCGTGTCTCCGGCGCCCCCGCCCGAGCCCGCGCCGCCGCCGCCGGAGCCGGCCGCGCCCGCCCCGGAGAAGCCGCTCGCGACCCGGACCGCGACGTGGAAGGCGACCGTGGCGCGCGCCACGGGGCTCCCCCTCTCGGCCGGCGCGCCGTGCACCGTCGAGGCGAAGCTCACGAGCTCGGGCGACGACCTCCGCGTGCCCGCGCTCGACGTCGTCTGCGGCGGGAGGGCGATCTATCGATCGAGCGATCCGCTCAATGGCATGTCGATGTTCCGCAGCGGCGTGGAGGAGGACCGGGGCGCGGCGCCCGGAACCTATGTTTATGCGCTCTCCTACGACGACAAGGGAACGCGCGCGGGGGAGCGGGCCGAGGTGTCGCTCGACAGCCTCGGCCGGACCGGCGCGGTCTGGCGCGACTCGGCGCCCGCGTACCGCGTCGAGCTCACGCTGTCTCCCCAGAGCGCGCCCGTGGGCGGGGAGCCGCTCCTCGACGCCACCGGGAAGGCGCTGCGCCGGTCGGCGCGCGTCACCGAGACCACGGGCCCGAGCCCGGTGAAGGCGGGCGCGAAATGCGCGCTGCGCTCCTCGTGGATTCCACGGTCCGACAAGTGCCGCACGCGCATCGAGTGCGGCGGCCGCATGCTCTACGGCGCCGGCACCACCGGCATGTCCGGGTGCGCGGTGGAGGAGGGCCGGGTCGTCCGCGTCCACGACGGGAACACGACCCAGAACGGCGGGGATCCGGCGCTCGATCTCGACGTCGCCGCGGGGCGGGCGACCCTGCGCGACGAGGGGAAGGGCGGCGCGTGGACCGCCGGGATCGAGCTCGATCCGAGCGAATAGGCATTTAGGCGGTTCAAAAGCGGTTCAAAAGGAGAGCCGCGCCGACAGCCCGGCGATCGCGCCCGAGGCCGCGGGCTCGATCCGGAGCTCCACGCCGCCTCGATCCTCGCTGCGATACGTCCGCGGCATGTTGAGGAACACGAGGACCGCGCCTGCCGCCAGGGTCGCGCCGCCGGCGATGAACAGGCCGGTGGCGACGCGGCTCTCCGTGAGCCCCCGGCTGGTCGTGTCCGTCGTCGTCGGAGCGCAGCTCGACGTGCACGTGTCTTCGAACTGCTGCTCCGCCGCTTCCATGTGCTCGTCGGCTTGCCAGCGCAACACCGCGCCCGCCAGCCCGAGGCCCGCGCCGGCCCCGACCACGGCCCACGGCTTCCAGGCGGCCCACCGGCGCACCGTGACGAGGCCGTCGGCGCTCAGCGTGAGCGCGCCCGAGGCGTGCGCCCCGGCGAGCACGACGACGGGCTCGACGAGGGGGAAATACCCCTCCTTCCGCGCGCTGATGACATGCTCTCCCGGCGTCACGAACCGGCGCGCCGACCCCGGGCCGACGAACCACGGCCTCCCGTCGAGCAGCACCGCGGCGCCGAGCTCATCGCAGCGCATCTCGACGACGGCCAGCTCCCGCTCGACGAGCTCCTTCATCAGCGCGCGCGCCTCTTCAAGGTCCTCCGGATCGAGCGACGCCGGCCCCCACCGGAGGGACAGGCGCAGGTTCTCGTAGGCGAGCAGCGGCATCCCCATCATCTTGAGCACCCTGCCCAGATAGAACCGGAGATCCGGGTGCTCCCACAGGGCGAGCGCCTCCTCGTACTTCTTCTTGGCGTCGCCGAGCACCATCCTTCGGTGCAGGTCCCGCCCCTGCATGAAGAGCTCCAGCGCCGCCTGCTTGCGCTCCTCGGGGACGCCCTCATGCCAGGGGGGCAACGCCGCCTCGGCCTGAGCCCACGCGGGCGCGGCCCGGGACGCGAGCACCGCGATCGAGAGCCATGAACAGATCGCGGCGCGCGTGCTCGTCGGCGTCCTCTGCACGGGGGATGGTTCGATGATCCCCCGGAGCGCTTTTTACCTCAAGCGGTCCCGGATCCGCCCGACGGAGCGCTGGATGAGCTGCTCCAGCTCTTCCTTGCTGCGTCGCTCGTCGTCTGCGGCTTGCTTGGCCCTCCGCGCCTCGACGCCGGCCCTGGCCCGCTCGTCATCGGCCTGGGCCTTGGCGCGCCGCGCCTCGACCTCGGATGTCCGCGCCTCGTCGCGCGCCGTCCGCGCCTCGCCGGCCGCGGCGCGCGCCCGCTCGGCCTCGGCTTCGGCCCTGTCCCTGGCCTCCTCGGCCTCTCGCTGCAGCAGCTCCGCCCGCTTCCGCTGCTCTTCCGTGCTCATCCTCGCGTGCTCGGCGGCCTGCCGGGACGCCGTCTCTCGCGCGAGCGCCTCCTCGAGGCTGTCCTCGGTCCGGCGGATGTCCGCGAGCTGCGCGCTGATGACCCGGTTCTGGCGCACCACCGTGACGATGCCCGCGGTGGCCCCGACGACCAGGAGGGCCAGGCTCGCGATGGTCCCGACGATGAGGTTGCGCTTCCTGCGCTGCGCCTGGCCGGCCAGCCCGATCACGGCGTCGAGGTAGCGCTGCTCGCGCTCGGGCAGCCGGCGCTCGGAGCGCTCCCGGAAGCGGCGCGCCTCCTCGGCGAGCTTGCCGCGCCACAGGAGGTCGTCGGCGCCGCCGCTCGACGCCCACTGCCGGGCCGCGGCGCGCAGCTTGTCGAGGAACACGGCGTCTTCCTGGTTCTCGTCGAGCCAGCGCAGCAACGTCGGCCACCGCTCGATGAGCGACTCGTGCACGATCTCCACCCGGCTGCCGGCGTTGTCGCGCCCGGTCTCGATGGCGAGGAGCCGCGCGTCGGCCAGCAGGTGGACGACGCTCTCGAGCTCGCCGGGATCGCCGTCTCCGGGCAGCTCGCGGAGCTCTTCCAGGCTGGCGATGGCCCGCGTGCGCTCGGGCGTGACCAGGCGCTCGAGGATGGCGCGGCAGAGCTTCGCCTGGCGGCCGCCGAGCCCGGCCAGCACCGCGTCGGCGTGGCTCGCCAGCGTGCCGGCCACGCCGCCGATCGCCTCGTAGCTCGCCCGCGTCAGGAGCCGCCGCTCGCGGTCGCGCATGTCCCACAGCCTGGCCGCGGTGAACTGCAGGAGGGGGAGCGCGCCGTGGGTCGTCTCCAGCACATCGAGGATGCCGTCGACCATCGCCGGGTCCTCGATCTCGTACCGCGCCGCCTCGATCGGCTTCAGGAGCGCGTCGCGCAGCCCCTCCCGGCCGATGGGCGAGAGGAACACGAGCCCGCGGGTCACCCCCGCCATGAAGCGCCTATCCTCGGCGACGCGCTCGATGAAGTCCGAGCGGGTGGAGAGGATGACGCGCAGGGGCGAGGAGGCGTCGTCGGCGACGCCCTCGAGGCACGAGAAGAAGGCGGCGCGATCGCGCGCGTCGCACGAGAGCGTGTAGAGCTCCTCGAACTGATCGACGAACAGCACGACGCGGCGCTGGTTCCGGGCGGACCACGCGCGCAGCGCGGCGCCGAGGTAGCCCGGCTCGGCGCGCAGCCGCTCGATCCGCTGGCCGCGCGCGGGATCGCGGGCGAGCGCCGCGGGCGCGTCGTCCTCGGTCTTGGCCTCGGCCTCCTCCCGGAGGGCTGGATGGCCGAGCAGATCGGCGAGCGCCGCCATGGGCTCGCGGCCTGGCCGCAGGACGAGCGACGCCCACCCGGCCCCGGAGCGCTTGAGCGCCGGGATGATCCCCGCCCGCACCAGCGACGATTTCCCCACGCCCGAGGCGCCGACGATGGCGAGGAGCGGCTGGCTCTTCAGGCGCGCGACCATGCCGGCGATGTCGTCCTCGCGGCCGAAGAAGCGATCGGCGTCGACCTCCTGGAAGGCCGACAGGCCGGCGAAAGGGCTCTCGGCGGCGCCGAGGACGATCTCGCGACGCCCGGGCAGGAGCGGCGTGAGCTCGGCGAGGAGCTGCTGGGCCGAGGCGAAGCGCTCGGATCGCTGCCAGCGCAGGCACCGCTCGATGATCGGGCCGAGCGGGCCGAGGTCGCCCCGCGCCCCGCCGAGCGCCCGGACCGGCGCGTCGAGCGCGGCGGGACGCGCGGAGCCGGGCGCCCCCGCCTCCTCGAACGGGTGCGCGCCGGTCACGAGCTCATGCAGCATGATCCCGACGGCCCAGATATCCGTGGCGTGGTCGATCTCCTCGCCGGCCCGCTGCTCGGGGGACATATAGGCGAGCGTGCCCATGACCGCGCCGTCGCGCGTCAGGGGGAGCGCGCCCATCGCATCGGTGGGCGCGTGGGGAGCGCGCTCGTCGCGCGCGGAGGCGGCGTCGGCGTCGAGCTGCTTGGCGATGCCGAAGTCGAGCACCTTGATGGCGCCGGACGCCTCCAGCATGATGTTCTCCGGCTTGAGATCGCGGTGCACGATGCCGAGCTTGTGGGCGCACGCGAGGGCGCGCACCACGGGCACCATCACCTCCACCGCCGCGCTCGTCGATAGCGGGGTGGCGGCAGCGCCTCTCGCCGCGCCAGCCGGGCGCCGCTGCGTCATCCACGCGCGGAGGCTCTGGCCTTCGATGTATTCGAGCACCATGTAGGGGTGCCCGCCGTGCTCGTTGACATCGTGGATGGTCACGATGTTCTCGTGCTTGCAGCGCGCGGTGGCGCGGGCCTCGACGAGGAACCGGTCGAGCCGGTGGCCGGTCAGCGTGGTGACGAGCTTGATCGCCACGAGCCGGCCCAGCCGGACGTCGCGGGCGAGGAAGACCGTGCCCATGCCCCCGCGGCCGAGCTCGCGAATGAGCTCGTAGTGGCCGAGGAACGTCCCGGCGGCGACGGGCGGCGCCTGCGGCGCTCGTCGCGGAGCGCCGCTCGTCCCGGCGGGGCGCTCGTCGGTGGGCGGCTCGTAGGCGGTCGACGCCGTGCGCGGCGGCGCCTCGGTGACCAGGGTCATCGATAGGCCGACTCCCTGTCTCGCCTGCGGACGCCCCCTCCGGCCCGGCGGCGGGGTGACGGCCTCCTCGTCGTCGGAACCGCTGCCGCGGGCGTCCATCACGGGCACGAAGGATATTCCGCTCTCCGGGCTCATGCCAATGTCGCTGCGCGCGCCTCACAGGTCCAGGGCCGTGGGCCGGGAACGTGGCCCTTGCGGAGGCGATGGACCGGCTGCGGCGACGCCCGGGGGCGTTGGGGGATGCTCCAGGGCGTCCATCGCTGAACGAAGCCGGCCGAGGCGAGCCTCCGTCCTCCGCCTTCAAGGACGGAGCGGCGTCCGGACGAGCCGATAGCTGCGCCCCTGCTCGCCGAGGAAAAACACGTCGCTGGTGGAGGTGCCCCATATAGCCACCACATCCAGAGGGTCCAAGTCAACGGGCAGCCAGGATACCCCGTCGAAGTGCAGCACCGTGCCCCCGTCCCCGACGGCGAAGACATCGCTCGGACCGCTTCCCCACACGTCCATGAAATGCGCATAGACCGGCGAAGCGATCGAGGTCCAGGCGCTGCCGTCATAGTGCAGCATCGTGCCCCCGTCCCCGACGGCGAATACGTCGCTTGGACCACTGCCCCACACGCCTCTGAGCGAAACAGTGACCGGCGAAGGCATCCAGGTCCAGGCGCTGCCGTCATAGTGCAGCACGACGCCCGCATCTCCGACGGCGAATACGTCGCTTGGACCGCTGCCCCATACGTCGTGAAGAGGCACAGCGACCGGCCAATGCATCGAGGTCCAGGTCCATGCGCTGCCGTCATAGTGCAGCAAGGCGCTCGAATCTCCAACGGCGAAGACGTCGCCCGGACCGCTTCCCCATACCTCGTGAAGAGGTACATCGACCGGCGAAGCCATCGAGGTCCAGGCGCTGCCGTCATAGTGCAGCACCGTGCCCCCGTCCCCGACGGCGAAGACGTCGCTCGGACCGCTGCCCCACACGCCGCTGAGCGAAACATCGACCGGCGGAGCCATCGAGGTCCAGACGCTGCCGTCATAGTGCAGCACCATGCCCAAGTTCCCGACGGCGAAGACGTCGCTCGAACCGCTGCCCCACATATCGTACAAACCGTACAGTGCAGGGGCCGAGAAAGGCAGCTCTAGCTCTATCCGCGCCATGCCGTCAAAATGCAGCACGACGCCGTCCCCGCCGACGGCGAAGACATCATTGGCGCCGCCACTCCACACACCCCGAAGAGGGCTATCTATCGGCGATACCATCCGCGTCCAGGAGCTGCCGTCATAGTGCAGCACGACACCGGGGTGTCCGACGGCGAAGACATTGGCCCCGCCACCCCACACGTCAGCAAGAGGCGCATCGACCGGCAAATCCATCTGTACCCAGGAGCTACCGTCATAGTGCAGCGCGATGGCCGGATCCCCGACGACGAATACGTCGCTCGGACCGCTGCCCCACACACCGGAGAGATTCACGTTGTCCGGCAAAGTGACCGGCAGAGCCATCTGCGTCCAGGAGTTGCCGTCATAGTGCAGCAACATCCCCGCATTCCCAACCGCGAAGACGTCGCTCGGACCGCTGCCCCACACGCCTAGGAGAGCCGCGTAGTCCGGCAAAGCAACCGGCAAATCCATCGATGTCCAGGAGCTGCCGTCATAATGCAGCACAGCGCCGGCGGCCTCGAGACCGGAGAATCCGACGGCGAAGACGTCGCTCGGACCGCTGCCCCACACGCCGTAAAGCTCCCCAGGCCAAGTGACCGGCAAATTCATCGGTGTCCAGGAGCTTCCGTCATAATGCAGCCCAGCGACGAACCTCCCGGAATCGGAGGATCCGACGGCAAAAATGTCCCTCGAACCGCTGCCCCACACATCGAACAGGTGCATCCCGGGCGACAACAAGTTTTGTGTCCAAGAGGTGCCGTCGTAGTGCAGCAGGGAGTGCCACCCGACGGCGTAGATATCTTTGGGCCCGCTGCCCCACACGCTTGTAAGGGGCAACTCGGACGGCGTATGCATGAAGCGCCACCCGAACTCGCCGCAGCCCTCGACGTCCAGCGAGTCGCAAGCACGCGCACAGCCGGGGCGACCGAAGTCAAAACGCAGATCCACGCAGGAGACGGTCGCTGGAGCAGCGGGATCACACATCTCCTCTTCTGCTTTCTCGCCGTCACCGCAATGAAGCCGGCAGTCCGGGCGGCACAGCCCACCAGCGGGCGCGTTCTGGCGGTCGCGGCATAACGGGTCCCGGGGCGCGACCGCATCGGCGCCACAGTCGCACTCCTCGCCGGGATCGGGGATCGCGTTGCCGCAGACCTCCCGCCGGCAGGTCGCGCCGCACCCGTCGCCCGGCTCGACGTCGCCCTCGTCGCACTCTTCACCGGGGTCGAGGATTGCATTGCCGCAGACTTCCCGCCGGCAGCTCGCGCCGCATCCGTCGCCCGGCTCGACATCGCCCTCGTCGCACTCCTCGCCGCTCTCCAGGATCCCGTTGCCGCAGACTTCCCGCCGGCAGCTCGCGCTGCACCCGTCGCCCGGCTCGACATCGCCCTCGTCGCACTCTTCACCGGGATCGAGGATCGCGTTGCCGCAGACCTCCCAACGACAGCTCGCGCCGCATCCGTCACCCGGCTCGACATCGCCCTCGTCGCACTCCTCGCCGAGCTCTTGGATCCCGTTGCCGCAGGCGTCGCGCGGCGTGTCGGGCGAGACGCACCGCGGCGCTCCGACAATCGGGGTGCGGCACGTGTAGTCCGCAAGGCAGTAGCCGTCTCCACAGGGCGTGGACATGTCGCTCGCACACGCGACCGCGAGCGCTGCGAGGAGGATGCTCCACATCCACAACAGATGTCGTTTCATGGCTCAGAACGCCTCCGGTGATGTGCCTCTACGAGCCGGCCTCCATGCTCTACGCCGACGAAGGCCGGATACCCGACGCGCCCCTGGCACGCGAGGGAACGTCGCGCTGGATCATTCGCCGCGCCCGGCGGCCAACACTCGAGCTGCGCTCGCAAGAAAAGCTCCTTCGAGGACCGGCGAGCCTCCGCTGGCCCGGCGCCGCGCGGACGACATACCCCTCCATGGACCTGCCCAGGTCCAAAGCAATCCATGTGCCATAGATGCCGGCATAGAAACGAGCCCCGAGCGCCGCGTTCCGCGCGCTGGCACGTCGGATGGCTCGCGCGCGGGCACGGGCACACGGGCCGGGCACATGGGCGGGCACACGGGCCGGCCACCGGGCATCCTGCGCGCGCGCCGCATTGCAGCAACGGCGCGGAGGCTCGTCGATCGCGGCCGGTGCCCTCTGCACCGGACGAGAGACCCGCGTTACACTCCGCGGGGACGTGGTGCTCCCCGCACGGAACACGACCCTGGACGACGCGCCCGGCCTCCCCTCCGAGCAACTCGGTCCCAAGGAGCCGAAACCCGGGCTGTTGCTCATCTTCTCGGTGGACAGCCCGCGCTGCGACGTGCTCCCGCTGGAGGACGGCGAAATCGAGCTCGGGCGGTGCGAGGTCGCGGGTGTGCACCTGAACGACCAGCGGATGTCGCGAAGGCACGCGCGCGTGCGCTGGACCGGCGGCGCGTGGCGGGTCGAGGATCTCGACAGCCGGAACGGCACCTGGCTCGACGGCGTCCCACTGATGGGCGCGCGCGCCGGCGCCGACTTCCGGATCGTGCGCACGGGCTGGTCGGTGTTCCTGCTCCTGGCCGACGTCGAGCCGTTCCGCGCGGGGGTCTCGCGCACCGGCGGCACGATCCTCGGGGCGACCCTCGCCCGCACGTGGGACGCGATCGACCGGGCGGCGCGCCTCGGGGCGACGCTGCACGTCGCCGGCGAGAGCGGAACGGGCAAGGAGCACGCGGCGCGGGCGTTCCACGCCCTCGGCCCGCGGCGCGACGGGCCGTTCGTCCCCGTGAACTGCGCGGCCATCCCCGCGGGGCTGGCCGAGCGGCTGCTCTTCGGCGCCCGCAAGGGGGCGTACTCGGGCGCCGCGGCGGACGCCGAAGGGTACGTGCAGGCCGCGCGCGGCGGGGTGCTCTTCCTCGACGAGGTGGCCGAGCTCGACCTCGGCGTGCAGGCGAAGCTCCTGAGGACGCTGGAGGCGAAGGAGGTGCTCCCGCTCGGGGCGTCACGGCCCGTGCAGGTGGATTTCGCGCTGGTCTCGGCGACCCACAAGGACCTGCGGGCGCAGGTGGCCGCCGGGAAGCTGCGCGACGATCTCTTCTTCCGCATCGCGCGGCCTTCGGTCCGCATGCCGCGGCTCCGGGAGCGACCGGAGGACGTCCCGTGGCTCGTCGATGCGGCCCTGCGACATGCGGCGGCCGGCGCGCGCGCCGAGGCGAGCGCGCCCCCTCGGGCGCATGCGTCGCTGATCGAGGCGTGCCTCCTGCGGGCGTGGCCAGGGAACATTCGAGAGCTCACCGCGGAGATCCGGGCAGCGGCGCAGGAGGCGCACCTCGCGGGCAGCTCGGTGGTGCACGACCATCACCTCTCCCCGTCGGCGGGGCAGCTGGCCTTCCCCGGGACGCCGGCGGTCGTGTCCGGCAGCGCCACCGGCACGGCGGCGAAGGACGCCGCGCGGGCGCCGCGGCCGGCGGCGGAGGAGCGGCCCTCGCGACGGGCCGCGTCGTGGCCCGCCGAGGAGGAGATCGAGGCGGCGCTGCGCCGTGAGCAGGGCAATGTGACGCGCGCGGCCCGGGCGCTCGGCATGCACAGGAACCAGCTCCGCCGCTGGCTCGCGCGACGCGCGGCGGGCGGGGACGAGGAAGCCGAGGGGTGAGCTCACCTCGGGGCGGCGGAGAGAGCGCGCCCGGCGCCGGCGCGGCGCGTTCGCTGCGGTGACGTCTACCGGAGATCGCGCTCCGATATCCCCCGGCAGCACATTCAAGAAGCTCGCGTATTCCCACCAGGCGGCCGGCTCGCCCATCGTCGCGCAGGCGGAAGACCGCGACAACGGGCATCTTCGCGTGCCTAATAGGGCTTGGGGATATGGTCGGCCATCGCCGCCGACGTGATCCGCGCAGCGCGGACCGCCGCGAGCCAGTGCGCCTGGGCCGGGTCGCCGTCCCACGGCGGCGCCTCCCGCCAGCGCGCGTCCCAGAACTCGCGCGCGGCCGCCTCGGCCGTCGCGAGCTCGCTCTCGCCCTCGGGCGCGTCCTCGACGCGATCTGCAACGAACCGCCACGGTTCCGAGTCGCGGTGGCGCCGCTTCGACCAAGGGGGCGCAGGCTCCCCGTCGAGGATTCCGTCGCTGCTCCGGAGATAGGCCTCGTAGGCGCTCTGCGCCACCGCGTCGCGCCGGTGGACGGTGACCCAGTGCGCGCACGTCTCGCGGTACGCCTCGGCCCACGCGCGATCCTCCTCAGGCACATCACTGCGCCAGGCGCTCGCGTGGAGCTCGCGCAGTGCTCGCTGGCTCGCCTCCACGTCCTCGCGACTCGCGCCGCTCGCGCGCCATGCGGCCACGAGGGCTCGCTCGCGAGCTGCGCTCGGTCCCGGCAAGTTCGCCTCCGCCTGCTGGCGGTACCAGTGATAGGGAGGATCCACCATCCGGGGGATGTTCCTCTTCGTGGAGAAGGGTCTCTCGCTTCGTCCCAGCCGGAAGCCCCGCTGGAAGGCGCGGAGCGCCTCGGGGCCGTGGCCCTGGGCCACATCCTCGGCCGTCAGCAGCTTCCAGAGATAGGTCCTGTCCAGGCGCGCGAGCGCCTCGGCCTCTGTGGTGGGCTTTCGCTCGAGAGCCCCATAGCCGGCAACGAACGCGCGCTTCACGGCGGCGATCAGCATCGGCCACGGCGGGGCGGCTCTGCCGTCGACCCAGTGGTTGAACTCTCTCCGGTGCGCCTCGGCCCACGCGCGCTCCTCCTCTGACAGATCGTCTCGCCATGCCGTGCCACACACCTCGCCCAGGTTCTGGAGGTAAGACTTCCATTTTCGTGGATCCTTGGTCATGAACATGACCGCCCCATTGCCCGCCTCGCGCGCGACGAGATAACGTTTCACGGTTGATCCCCGCCAGGAGGGTCTGTCGGCTCTCCGCCCGTGGGGAACGAGTCGGACGGTCTGGGAGGGCATCCCCAGCCCTCCCCTGCGCCGAGCGGGCAGAGGAGCGGCGCGAACCGAGGAATGGCCCACCCTGGAGGCGGCCCCGGAAGGCTGATCATGGCTTGGATGATATCATCCGACTCGATCGCATCTATATCGACCATCTTCGGATCCACCTTCTCGGGCTCATATCGAGAATCCCACACGTACTTGCACTCGATTTCGGTATACGCGGGCAGCAACTTCTCGATCTCATTCTTCGCGTCAGGGACGACCCACGACGCAAATTCTTCAGCGCAAAAGAGATAGTTCGGAAGATTGGGCTTCCCCCTGAGACAGGAGAGCATATCTACCACGGTGATGTACTTATTCGGACGATCGTACCATCCGCTCCATAGCCACCCTCGTTGTCGCGGCACACTACCTTGCCCACCTGGTCGTTCTCGTCCCTTGTCTCCAACCATTCCTTCGCCAGCTCGTGCATGGTCCAGCGCTTCATCTCCATCAGCTCGTCGTGCGGCATCGCCGCAATCTGACGCCTCAGCTCCGCGCGATCTTCTGGGTCCAGGATCGAACAGCCAGCGACGAGCGGAACGAGCACGGCGACATGCAGACGTCTCATACGCCTCCCTCCTGAGCGTGACGGAGGCTATACCGCGCCGCATCGCCGGACAAGACGTCCCTCGGGCCACGGAGCACAAGCGAAAGGCATCCTGTGAGCATGGCGCCCGCAACGTCGACCCTCGTGGTCCCCTCGCCTGCGGCGGCGCCGGCAATCACCAGGCTCAGCGACGAGCCGTTGCACACCACCACCAACAACCTCTTTCTGCGAGGACGAAACCGACCCGGGCGTTCTCCTATGAAGCAGACGCTCGGTATCGTGCGCTGCGGAGTTACCCCCCGAGCACCTCGGCGTAGAGCTCCTCGTACGCCCGCACCATCTGGTCCACCCCGAACCGCTCGATCACCGCCGCCCGCCCGCGCATCCCCATCGCGGCCCGGTCCTCCCGCACCGCGACCGCCTCCAGCGCGGCCGCCAGCGGCTCCGGCGCCCCCGGCGACACGAGCAGCCCCGTCGACCCCTCCTCGATGATCTCCGGGTTGCCCCCCACCCGCGTCGCCACGATCGGCAGCCCCGCCGCCGCCGCCTCGATCAGCGTCAGCGAGATCCCCTCGGTCAGCGACGCGAGCGCGAACACGTCGAACGCCGGCAAGAGCTCCGCCACGTCGCCGCGCGTCCCCGTGAACGCGACCGCCCCGCCGAGCCCGAGCCGCGCCGCCTGCTCCTCGAGCGCCGGCCGCAGCGGGCCGTCGCCGATCAGCGTCAGGTGCGCGTCCGGCCGCACCTCCCGGAGCCGCGCGAACGCCGCGAGCAGCGTCGCGTGGTCCTTCTCGGGCGACAGCCGCGCGACGCACCCCACGTGGTAGCCCGACGCCGGCACCCCGAGCCGCGCCCGCGCCGCGCCCGCGTCGCCCGGCCGGAACACGTCCGTGTCCACGCCGTTCAGGATCGTCACCACCTTGGCCGGATCGACCCGCTCCACCTCGAGCGCCACCGCGCGCGCGTCGTCGCTCACCGCCACCACCCGGTCCGTGAGCGCCGCGGCCAGCCGGTTGACCAGCACCTTCCGCTTCTGCTTCGGGTAGTTGCGCCCGTGCTTCGTGTGGATGACGCGCGGCCCCCCGCCCCGCCCCGGCAGGCTCGCGGCCCGCGCGAGGCCCGCCGCCAGCGCGCCGTAGAGGTGCGGCCCCGGGTTGTGCGTGTGCACCAGCCGGATCCCCTCGCGCCGCAGCCACGCCGACAGCCGCACCGGCAGCCCCGGGTCGAGCCCGGGCCGCCGCGGCAGCACCACGAGCGGCACGCCGAGCCGCGCGAGCTCCTCGGCCAGCGCGCCGGGCTCCTCCAGCGCGCACACGATCGGCGCGAACCGGTCGCGCGCCGTCCGCTCGAGCAGCCGCAGCACCACCCGCTCGAGCCCGCCGACGTTGAGCGAAAGGACGACGTGGGCGACCTTCGCGGGCTGGCCCGGCGCGGCGCGCGGCCCCTCGCCGCCCGCCGGCCGGACCTCGGGGGCACCGTTCACGCCGCGGCCTCGCGCCCGAACTCGATCGGCACCTCGGACACCGTGAAGCGGAACTTGCCGCCCGAGGTGACCGGGATCTCGTCGACGAGCTCCACCCGGATGTCCGCCCGGTCGCCGAGGAACCGGCGCAGATCGCGCTCGATCGCCTGCGACGTCTCCGGCTGGTAACCCGCGCTGGGGACGATCCGGATCGTGATCGCCCGCGACTTGTCCTGGTGGACCTGGTACCGCTCCACCGTCGGGTTGTCCTTGAAGAAGTAGGGGAAGAACACGGCCGAGAGGAGCTGGCCGTCCGGCCCGACGATCATGTCGAGCACCCGCCCCTCGACCGAGGCGAGCAGCGGCAGCCCGCGGCCGCACGAGCAGGACTTGTCGGCCGCGACCACCACGTCCTCGTTCTTGTAGCGGATGAGCGGCATCGACCGGCACAGGAGGTCGGTCAGGATCACCTCCCCCGGCTCGCCGGGCCGCGCGAGCCGGCCGCCGCACTGGACCTCGACGAAGACGTTCTCGATGTTGAGGTGCTTGCCCTCGCGGCGCTCGCACTCCGCGCCGATCAGCATCATCTCCCTGCATCCGTAGCGATCGTAGACCGGCGCCTGGAACGCCTTCTCGATGACCTCGCGCTGGTGGGGGAAGAGCCGCTCCGCCGTCGCGATGATCCCCTTCGGCGTCGGCAGCCTGCGCCCCGCCTCGAGCGCGTAGCGCGCCGTGTAGTAGAGCGGGCTCGTGTACCCGACGATGAGGTTCGGCTGGTAGCGGAGGATCTCGTCCACCACCCCCGCGAGCCGCGCCTCCGCCAGGTTCCACGCGCTGACCGTCTTCTTCCGGAGGAACGCCTCGTGCAGCGTGCGCTTCACCTTCTTCCATCGAGGCTCGTGGGTCGGTATGCCCCAGATGTACAGCTCCTTGTCCCCGATGCGCCCGCCGGCCCACGCGTCAGCGCGCAGGGCGGCGGCCTGACGACACTCGTACGTGGTGTGATCGTAGAAGAACTGCGCCGGCTCCCCGGTCGATCCGCCCGTGCCGCTCCTGAAGAGCTTGCCGTTCCAGCCCTCGGCGATGAGCTCGCCGCCGTGCGCGCGGAGATCGGCCTTGGTCAGGACGGGGAAGCGCACGAGATCCGCGGGCGCGTGCACGTCCTTCACCCGCACGCCGTATTCCGCGAAGCGGCGCCGGTAGAAGGGCACCTTCTCCTCGGCGAAGCGGAGGGTCGCCAGCATCTTTCGCCAGTTGAGCTCGCGCAGCTCGCTCTCCGGCCGCCACTGGGACCGCTTCAGCTCATCGAGATATGTCAGCGTCGCCCTCCTTCGGAGTTTCGTCTCGTAAACGGGAAACAGCACGTTCCGGAAGAGTACTGAATACATATCTACCGACGGACGATTCTTTCGGAGCTCCGACAAACAGTCAAGCTGCCGCGGCCGCCGCGGCGCGCGCGTTTCGTGCGCTCTCACGAGGGTAACGGAGGTGTCGTGGATGGACTTCCGATCACGGCTGTTCCAGCGCCGGCGAAACCACACACCCGCTACGGGCGGCGCTCCGTCGACGCTGCGCGGCCGGCCAACACCGCGCGGCCGGCCGCGCAGCGGGGACGGGCGAGCGGGCTCGTCGCACGTCGATGCGGCACGCGGCGCGCGGCGCGCGGCCCGCGACTCGGCGCCTCATTGCAAGGTGGGCTCCGCCTCTTGCTGCCAGAGCGCCGCCAGCGCGAACGTCTTGGAGTTCTCCGGCACCGCCTGGCAGAAGCTCTGCCGCCGCGCCGGGTCGCGGATCCACTGCGCCCGCGCGACGAGCCGCTGCATCGCCACCGCGATCGCCTCGCGCGCCGCGTCGTGGTGGCCGGCGGCCCGGAGCGACTCGGCGTACACGAGCCGGATCTGCGCCTCGCCCTCCTCGGTCCCGCCGACCGACACGAGCAGCCCGAGCCCGCGCCGCGCCGCCTCGAGCGCCTCGTGGGCGCGGCCCTGCTCGAGCAGCACCCGCGCGCGCACCGCGAGCGCCAGCGCCTGGAGCGTCGGCACGTGCGCCAGCATCGCCACCGCCGCGCCCGCCTCGTTGTCCGCCGCCCCCAGGCTGCCGAGCCGGGTCAGGATCGCCGCGAGGTAGGCGCGCGACCGCGCCTCCTGCCGCCGGTTCGCCTGCGCCGCGAACGCCTCCACCGCCTCGGCCGTGACCGCGCGCGCCGCGCCGAGATCGCCCTGCTGGATCCAGAGCAGCCCCAGGTTCTGCTTCGCGAACGCCGCCACGTTGTAGAGCCCGAGCCGCTCCGCCTCGGCGAGCGCGTCGCGCAGCTCCGCCTCGGCGCGGCCGTACGCCCCGAGCTGCACGAGGCAGTGCGCCGCGTTCACCCGGCTCAGGCACGCGTTCCTGATGTCGCCCGTCTGGAGGTACGCCGGGATGCTCTGCTCGGTCCACTCCAGCGACGCCGCCGGGTCGCCGTAGCAGAGCGCCTGCGACGCGCGGAGCGCGTGGAGGCGCGCCGCCACCGCCGCGTCCCGCTCGGCGAGCGGCATCGCCACCCGCGCGAGCTCCTGCACGATCTCCTCGGCGGCGGCGTACTGGCCGCCGTGCAGGAGCGACCCGGCGATGCGCGCCAGCGCGCTCACCGAGGCGCCGGTCGCCTCGTCGAGCAGCTCCGGCGGCCCGCCGCGCTCGCCGCTCGGCCGCCCGCCCCGGAGCTCGTCGACGAGGTCCGCGAGCTTCTCGCCCATGCCGAGGCGCACGCGCATCGACGCCGCCTCCGCGGCCGCCGCGTACCAGAGCGCGCTCTTCCGCGGGAAGCCGTTCATCGCCATCACGGCGCACCGCTCGGCCTCGGCGGCCTCGCCGAGCCACTTGTGGGCCTCGGCCTGGACGAGGCGCAGCGCCGCGAAGAGCTCCCCGTCGACCTCGGCGCTCGCGGCGCCCTGCTCGGCGCGCTGGATGGCGGCGCGGAAGTCGTTCGCCCCGAGCGCCTGCTCCGCCGCGCGCCGGAACCAGATGACCGCCCGCTCGGCGTCGCCGCCGCGCTCGAAGTGGTCGGCGAGGAGCGCCGCGTCGCGCTCGCCCGCGGCCTCCAGCCACTCGCCGGCGAGCAGGTGGCCGAGCGCGCGGTCCGCGTCGGTCAGCGTCGCGTACGCCGCCTCGCGCACGAGCGCGTGCCGGAAGGCGTACTCGTCGTGGCCCCTGAACTTCCCCTCGCCGCGGCGCGCGATGAGCTCGCGATCGACCAGCACCGCGAGCCACCCGTCGACCTGCGGCGCCCGGCGCTCGCCGCCGAGCAGCGCCATCAGCCCGCCGCGCCAGAACTTCTGGCCGAAGACGCTCGCGGCCCGGAGCACGCGCCGCGCCTCGCCGTCGAGCGACTCCAGGCGGGCCTGCACCATGGACAGCACGGTCTCGGGGAGCGCCTCGGTGCGCCCCGAGGCGGCGGCGCGGATGAGCTCTTCCAGGTAGAACGCGTTGCCCCCGGCGCGCTCGCACAGCCGCGCGCAGAGGTCGGGCGTCACCGCGTCGCCGAGCACCTCGCGCACGAGCCGCTCGCTCCCCCGGCGCCCGATCTCGCGCAGCCGGATCTCCTGCACGCCGCGCGAGACCCACACCTTCGGGAAGACGGCCTCGACCTCGGGCCGCGCGAGCGCGAGCACCATGAGCGGCTGGTCCCGGAGCGCGAGCGCCGCGTCGATGAGCTTGACCGTGGGCACGTCGCCCCACTGGAGGTCCTCCAGCACGAGGAGCACCGGCTCGTCGCGGCACTCGGCGAGCACGAAGTCCTCCCAGGCGCGGCGGATCTGGTCGCCCATGAGCATCGGGTCGCTGCGCGCCGCGCGCAGCTCGACCCGGCCCTCGTCGGAGAAGTGGATCCGCGCCACCTCGCCGAGGAACTCGGTCACGCGGGCGAGGTCGCCGCCCGAGAGGGTGCGGCCCACGCGGGCGCGGAGGCGCTGCTCGCGGACCTCCTGCGGCTCGCCGCCGGACAGCCCGGCCTCGCGGCGGAGCATCTGGCGCAGCATCCCGAACGGCGAGCCGGCGCTCATCGGGTCGGCGTGGCCGAGCCAGACCTGCACGCGCTGCTCGCGCTCCTCGACGCGGCGGAGGAACTCGTAGCGCAGCCGGCTCTTGCCGAGGCCCGCGGGCGCGGTGATGAGCACGGCGCGCGCGGTCGGCTCGGAGAGGCACTCGTCGAGCACGGCGTCGAGGATGGCGAGCTCGTGGTCGCGCCCCACGAACGGCGTCGTCCGGCCGAGGAGGGTGCGCGCCGCCTCGACGAGGTCGCGCTCGGCGCGGAGCACGAGGCCGGTCGCGTCGCCGCCGACGTCGAAGCGGGCGTCGAGCAGGCCGGCCATCACCTCGTCGAGGCGGACGGAGCCGCCGTCGGCGCGGTCGAGCAGGCGCACGGCGCGGTCGATGGTCGGGCCCATCGGGAGGCGGTCGTCGGCGGAGCCGCGGCCCGCGACGAGGGCCATCTGCACGCCGGGCAGGAGGTCGCGCACCTCGAGGGCGCACCGGGCCGCGCGCGCCGCCTGGTCGGTGATGAGGCCGCGCCCCTCGAGGGTGATGAGCAGGAGCCCGTCGGCAAGCGTCTGGAGGGTCCCGCCGAAGCGGGTGGCCACGCGCTTCACCTCGTCTTCCGAGACGGTGCGCGCGAGGGGCATGGTCATCGGGAGGGTCATCGGCATGGTGGGCCCTTGCCAGGCCGGCGCTTCCGGCTGGCCCACCCGGGCGAGCATCAGGCAGACGGTCCGCCGCTCGCCGGTCGTGAGCGCGCTCGCGCGCCGGCTCACGGGCGCCGGGGGGGTGCTCTTGATCTCGCCGACGCGGAGCAGCTCGAGGGCGACGGCGGCGCCGTTCGCGGGCCGCTGGGCCGGGTCCTTGGCGAGCATGTGCGCGACGGCGGCGTCGATGCTCTCGGGGATGTCGGCGCGCATGTCGCGGAGGCGGGGCGCCTCGTCGAGCACGACGCGGAGGAGGGCGGTGTGGATGTCGTCGCCGACGAACGGCGGGCGTCCGGTGAGGCAGTGGAACAGGACGCAGCCGAGGGCGAACACGTCGGCCGCGGTCCCGACGGCGCGCTCGCCGCGCGCCTGCTCGGGCGCCATGTAGAACGGGGTGCCCATGACGACGCCGGTCATGGTGAGGGGCGCGAGCGAGGTGAGGCGCGCGATGCCGAAGTCGAGGAGCTTGACCTGCTCGACCGACTTGTCGACGAGGTAGAGGTTGCTCGGCTTGAGGTCGCGGTGGACGACGTTGTTGCGGTGGGCCTCGGCGAGGGCCTCGGCGACGCGGAGGCCGAGGGTGACGCTCTCGGCGACGGTGAGCCCGCGGCGGCGGAGCCGGTCGGCGAGGCTCTCGCCCTCGAGCCACTCCAGGGCGAGCCACGGCTCGCCGCTCTCGGTGGCGCCCTGGGCGATGTACCGGACGATGCCCGGGTGCCTGAGCTCGGCGAGGACCTGCGCCTCGCGGGCGAAGCGCTCGCTGTGCTCGAGGCCGCGGCCGGACATGACCTTGAGGGCGGCGGTCTCGCCGGTGTGCCGGTCGAGGGCGCGGTAGACGGAGCCCATCCCGCCCGACCCGGCGAGGCGCTCGATCAGGAAGCGGTCGGCGACGATGTCCCCGGGTTTCATCGGGACGGCGAGTATCACACGGAGGGCGGACCGAGAGGCGAGATCCCGGCGCCCGTGCGCGGGACGGGGCCGCCGGCGGCCCTGGCGCGCGGGGAGCGGAGGGCGGTGGAGCCGTGGGGAGGTGGGAGGAGCGGCGAGGAACACCGCGGGGCTGCGGGGAGGGACGCCAGGTGTGCCCCGCCGTTTACAGAGCGGCCTGCAAAATGACACTACGTGTGCCCCGCCGTTTACAGAACGGCCTACAAAATGACACTACGTGTGCCCCGCCGTTTACAGAGCGGCCTACAAAATGACGCTATGTGTGCTCCGGTGCTCACGGATCGGGGTGTGGAGCGGCTTCCGAGGTGTCCCGGGGTCGGCGCGGGGGGCTCCGTCGCGAGCTGAGTGGTCTCGATCTCCCGCGGAGGGCTCCCGCGGAGGGTCTCACCGTGCCGCTGAGATGGTCGAGAGGGAGAGATTTCAACGCAAAGGCGCAAAGGCGCAAAGACGCAAAAAGGCGGGATGGGATGAGCGACGACGAGACAGGCACGGTCGTCCTGGATGTTGGGAGCTCATCGCATGCGCCCTTGATGTCCTTGGAGATGCCTTCACCAGGATGGCCGTACCAGCCCCGATGCTCCCCGCTCTGGCAAGCAACTCCCTTTTGCCCCCTTGCGCCTTTGCGTTAAATCTCCCCTCTCTCTTTTTTGCGCCTTTGCGCCTTTGCGCCTTTGCGTTAAATCCCCCTCTCTTTTTTTGCGCCTTTGCGCTTTTGCGTTAAATCTCCCCTCTCTTTTTTGCGCCTTCACGCCTCCGCATTTTTTGCGTTGAGCTCTTCCCTCGCACATCTCAGCGCCCTTCATCGACCTCCCGGCAGCCGCCTCGGCGACCGCGCCGGGCTGGCGCATGGCGCCGCACGCTCGCGCGGCGCGTCGTAGGTGTGATACCGTGCGGACCCATGTCTGCGCTTGTTCTGCCTACCGTCGAGATGCTCGCTCCCTACGAAGCGGGAAAGCCGATCGAGGAGCTCGCGCGCGAGCTCGGCGTGACCGACGCCGTGAAGCTCGCCTCGAACGAGAACCCGCTCGGCCCGAGCCCGCGCGCCGTCGAGGCGGCGCGCCGGGAGATCGCGAACATGCACTTCTACCCGGACGCGTCGGCCTACCGGCTCCGCGAACGGCTCGCGGCGATCCACGGCGTCGCCATGGAAGAGGTCGTCCAGGGCAACGGCTCGAACGAGCTGCTCGACCTCATGGTGCACACCTTCGCGACGCCGGGGTCGCACATCGTCTTCGGCGATCCGGCCTTCGTCGTCTACAAGCTCGCCGCGCTCGCGTACGGCGTCCCGTTCACCGCCGTGCCGCTGCGGGACCTGCGCCACGACCTCGAGGCCATGGCCGCGGCCGTCACCCCGAAGACGCGCCTCCTCTTCGTCGCGAACCCGAACAACCCGACCGGCACGCACGTGAGCCGCGGCGCGGTCGAGCGCCTGCTCAAGGAGGTGCCGCCCGAGGTCGTCATCGTCATGGATGAGGCGTACATCGAGTACACCGACGCGCCGGACTTCCCGGACTCCATGCGCCTCCGCCACCTCCGCGAGCGGCTCCTCGTCGTGCGCACCTTCTCGAAGATCTACGGCCTCGCCGGCCTCCGCGTCGGCTACGCCGTGGGCCCGGCCAAGCTCATCGACTACATGAACCGGACGCGCGCGCCGTTCAACGTGAGCGCGATCGCGCAGGCGGCCGCCATCGCGGCGCTCGACGACGCCGAGCACGTCGGGAACAGCCGCGCGCTGAACCTCCGCGAGCGCGACCGGCTCACGCGCGAGCTCACCCGGCTCGGGCTGTCGGTGGCGCCGAGCCAGGCGAACTTCGTGCTCGTCGACGTGGGGCGGCCAGCGCGCCCCGTCTACGACGCCCTGCTCCGCAAGGGCGTCATCGTGCGGCCGTTCGGCAACCTGCCGACCAGCCTGCGCGTCACCATCGGCACCGAGCGCGAGAACCAGCGCTTCCTCGACAGCCTGGCGGACGCGCTGAAGTGATGCCCTCGGGAGCGCCGGCCCGCCGGGCGCGCTGAAGCGCGCTCGGCGAGGCGCCCCCTACCCGCGCTTCGACGCCGGCCCCGCATAGCGCGCCGCCGCGCGCACCATGCCGCCCAGGCTCAGCGGCACGAGCGTGACCAGCCCGCGCCCCTCCGCCGTGCCGGGGTGCGCCGACACGAAGCAACGGACCGACGGGTTCTCGTAGAGGTGCAGAAAGCCGCAGTCGTCGGCGGGCTCGTCCGCCCGCCCGGCCTCGAAGACGAGCGGGCTGCCATGCTCGCTCGACTCGAGATCGAACGAGGCGGCGAGCTCCGCCATGAGCGCGTCGGCGCCCGCCACCTGGCTCTCGACCGGGCCCGTGTGGGTGATGTCGACGAACCGCGAGAACAGCGCGTAGCTCGACGGGTGCGCGAGCGAGCACAGGCAATGGACCGGTCGACCCGGGTGGGCGAGCATGTAGCGGATCAGCCGCTCCAGGACGAGCCGCAGGACGACATCGCCGACGAGGCGCAGGGCGCCATCGCCGCCGGAGCGCCCGCCGAGCGCGCCGGACTCGCCGCGGAAGATCGCGACCGTCGCGCCGGAGGACTCCCGCTCGAGGATCTCGACCGCGAAATAGCCGACGAGCTGACCGCCCGCGCCCCGGTGGAGCACGATCGCGCCGTGCTCCGCGCCGGCCTCGACGACGTGGCTGGCGAAGCTCCGCTTCCGCTGCGCGCCCTCGAAGATCCGGCGGCGGAGGGCATAGAGCTCGTCGACGAGGATCTGCTTTTCGTCCGGCGTCATCTCGCGTGGAACAACGACCTTGATGGAGGTCTGCTCGCTCATGGATTCCTCGATGCCTGTCCTGTCGGCCGCCTCGGCGACGGGACGGCGGTTCGCCGGCGCCCTCGCGCCGCGCGCGACGAGAGCGCCGCCGAGGGCCGCGCCGTCGCCGCCGCGTCGAGCGCGCCGCACCGGCGTCAGCGAGGTTGAGCAATGGCGGTGCCAGGGGTGGGAGGCGTCGCGAGCGACCCGCGATCGTGCCGTCGGCGGCGCATGGGTCGCCGCCGCGGGCGCCACGCGCCGCGCTGGACGCGCCCGGCGGCCCGCCGGACCGGCGGGCCGTCGAGGCGCGGCCGCTCCGGCCGGACCGCGCGGCGGAGCGGGTGCGGCCCGCAGGCATCAGGCCGGCAGACCTGAGGTCTGCCGGACGCTCCGCGCGTGGAGGGGCGCTTACGTCTCGGACCGGTCGAGGCGCGGCCCCGGCGCGAAGCGGATCGGCAGGCGGGTCGGGCCGAGCACGTGGATCGCCCGGCGCGGCTCCCACGGCGCGTCGCTCGCGAGCCGGAGGTCCGTGAGCCGCGTCACGAGATCCGACAGCGCGATCCTGGCCTCGAGGCGCGAGAGCGGCGCCCCGAGGCAGAAGTGGAGCCCGTGCCCGAACGCGACGTGCGGGTTCGGATCGCGCGCGATGTCGAAGCGGTGGGGATCGCGAAACTGCTGCGGATCTCGGTTCGCCGAGCCGATCATCACCAGCACCGGCTTGCCGGCCGGGATCACCTGGCCGTGCATCGGGACGTCGCGCTTCGTCACGCGGAACATCGCCTGGACCGGCGAGCGGTAGCGCAGGACCTCCTCGATCGCGGCGGGCAGGAGCTCGGGCTCGGCCCGGACGCGGGCGAGCGCGGCCCTGTCCTCGAGCAGGCACAGGACGGCGTTGCCGATCAGGTTCGTGGTCGTCTCGTGGCCGGCCACGAGGAGGAGCTGGAAGAAGCCCAGGATCTCGTCCTCGCCCAGCCGCTCGCCGTCGACCTCGGCGTCGACGAGCCGGGTCAGGAGATCGTCCCTCGGCGCCTCCCGCCGCTCCGCGATGAGGCCCCTCAGGTAGGCCTGCATCTCGGCGCTCACCGCGGTGAACGCGGCGATCGCCCGGGCCCCCGCCTCGGTGCCCGAGACCGTGGTGCTGAGGTCGAGGATCACGTCGCTCCAGCGCTTGAACCGCGGCTGGTCCTCGATCGGCGCGCCGAGCATCTCGGAGATGACGAGCAGGGGGAGCGGGACCGTGTAGCCCTCGACCAGATCCATCTCGCCGCGCTCGATCGCGCGGTCCAGGAGCCCGCGCGACAGCTCGCGGACGCGCGGCTCGAGCGCCGCCACGGCCCTCGGGGTGAAGGCGCGCTGGACGAGGGCGCGCAGCTTCGCGTGGCGCGGCGGGTCCATGAAGAGGAGCCACTCGGAGGTCCTGTTGCCCGGCGGCGACACGACGGAGCTGAACGCTTCATGGTCGTGGAGCGCCCGCTTCACCCCGTCGTAGTCGAAGATCATCCATGTGTCCGAGGGGGGATAGTGGAGCACGGGAGAGCTGCTCCGGAGCTGGTCGTACAGGGGGTAAGGGTTTCGGCGCATCTCGTCCGAGAACAGGTTCATCGCTCACGACCTCCGTCGCGAGCCACGGTAGGATTCGAGGGCGTGGGCCGCTTGAACGAATCCCGGATCGGCGCCGTGATCGCGGAGTCCTTCGCGGTGCGCGCCTCGACGGCGATGGCGTCGTCCCTCCACGCCGAGCACGGCGCGGCGGTCCTGGTCGGGCTGGAGAGCGACGTCACGGTGACCGCGCCGGAGCCGGGCGGCGGCGTCGTGCGCGGGCGCGTGGTCGTGGTGCCCCCGGACCAGTGGCACGCCGCCTCGTGCCCCGGGCCCACGATCGGGCTCCTCTACGACCCCGAGGTGACGCCGTACGTGGCGGGCTACACGCGCCAGCGCGGCGGGGCCTGCCCGCTCGAGGGCCGCCTCCTCGCGCGCGTCGACGGGGCCGTGGCGGCGCACCGCGCGTCCCTGTCGCGCCCCGACGTCCTCGACGGCCTCGCCCGGGAGATCGCGGCCTGGCTCGCGCAGGAGTCGCCGAGGCGCGCCCCGGACGGGCGCGTCGCCCGCGTCCTCGAGGCGCTGCGCGATCCGGCGGGGGACCGGCGGCGCGCGGTCGCGCACGCCGGGATCTCCGAGGCGCACTTGCAGGCGCTGTTCGTGCGCGACGTGGGGGTGCCGATCCGCACCTTCCAGCTCTGGCGCCGGCTCCTGGTCGCGCTGGCGGCGTTCGCCCGCCTCGACGCGACGGGCGCCGCCCACGCCGCGGGGTTCGCCGACCTCGCGCACTTCTCGCGGACCTGCCGCCGCATGCTCGGCTACTCCCCGACCGAGCTGCGCACCGGGCTGATGCAGTGAGCCCGCGCCCGGCGGCGGCCTCTGCGATTGACGTGGTGCTGCCCTGCCGGCAGCGTGGTGCTCAAGTTTGCCCGGAGAGAGTTCCCATGAAGGCGGGAAGGCAGGAAGATCATTGATCTTTTCTTCCCGCCTTACCGCCTTCATGTTCCATTTTGAGCACTGCCGCCGGCAGCGTGTCGGCCTGGCGAGGAGATGACGTCATGACGATGGATATCGCCGCGCTGCGCCGCGACACCCCGGCCTGCGCCAGCGTCCTGCACTTCAACAACGCGGGGTCGTCGCTGCCCCCGGCCGCGGTGGTCGACACGGTGGTCGAGCACCTGCGGCGCGAGGCGGCCATCGGCGGCTACGAGGCCGAGGCGGAGGCGGGCGAGCGGCTCGCGGCGGTGTACGGGTCGGTCGCGCGGCTCATCGGCGCGGCGCCGGACGAGATCGCGCTGGTCGAGAACGCGACGCGCGCCTGGGACATGGCGTTCTACTCGCTCCGCTTCGGCCCGGGCGATCGCATCCTGACCGCGCGGGCCGAGTACGCCTCGAACTACATCGCGTTCTTGCAGGTCGCGCGGCGTACCGGCGCGGAGATCGTCCCGATCCCGAGCGACGAGCGCGGCGCGGTCTCGCTGTCCGCGCTCGATCGCCTGCTCGACGAGCGGGTGAAGCTGATCGCGATCACCCACGTGCCGACGAACGGCGGGCTGGTCAACCCGGCGGAGGCGATCGGCCGCCGGGCCAGGTCGGCGGGCGTGCCCTTCCTGCTCGACGCCTGCCAGTCGGTGGGGCAGCTGCCGATCGACGTCGAGGCGATCGGCTGCGACTTCCTGTCGGCGACCGGTCGCAAGTACCTGCGCGGGCCGCGCGGCACCGGCTTCCTCTACGTGCGGCGCGCGCTGCTCGACCGGCTGGAGCCGCCGTTCCTCGACCTGCACGCGGCCACCTGGACCGCGCCGGGCCGGTACGAGCTGCGGCCGGACGCCCGGCGCTTCGAGAACTGGGAGAGCTACGTCGCCGGGCGGCTCGGGCTCGGCGCGGCGGCCGAGTACGCGCTCCGGCTGGGCCTGCCCGCGATCCGCGACCGGGTCTGCGCGCTGGCCGAGCGCCTGCGCGCGCGGCTGGCCGAGCTCCCCGGGGTCGCCGTGCGCGATCTCGGGGAGCAGCGCTGCGGCATCGTGACCTTCACCCGGGACGGCGAGGACGCCGCGGCCGTCAAGGCGCGGCTCGGCGCCCAGGCGATCCACGTCAGCGTGTCGACCGCGGCGGGGACGCTGCTCGACTTCGAGGCGCGCGGGATTCCCGATCTGGTGCGCGCCTCGGTCCATTACTACAACGACGAATCCGAGGTGGATCGCTTCGTCGCCGCGGTCGGCGCGGCCTGAGGGGGAGGCGCGGCGTCCGCTTGTTGCTCGGCGTTCTCCGCGCGCGCGGCCCCGGCTAGCATCGCGCGATGCGGAACCTTCTGAATGACCTTGGGATGACGCTGTGCGTGAGCGCGATGGGCCTGCTCGCGGCGTGCGGCTCTGCCGATGACGACAAGGAGCCTGTGGGGTCGGGTGGCGCCGGCTCGGGCGGCTCGGACGGCTTGGATGCCAAGCAAGCGTGCATGAACTTCTGCAACGCTCGCAATGCGAGCGGCTGCGAACCTCAGGAGTCGGACTGCGAGGACTTCTGCGACGACCGGATCGAGGACGCCGGCGGCTTGTGCGAGGACAAGGCCGCCGTGCTCTTCACGTGCGCCCTGCCCTACGCTTCCACGTGTCCGCGCGACGTGCCCCCCTCGTGCCAGGAGCAGATGGTCGCGCTGGAGACGTGCATGGAGACGCACGGATGCGCCGGCGGCGAGCTGTGCTCCGGCGGAGGCGGCGAGGACGGCGCGACGACGTGCTCGTGCGAGGCCACGTGCCTGGGCAAGCGGCACGAGATGCGGTGCGACACGCCCGCTGGCGGCACGACGACGTGCGTCTGCCTCGTCAACAGCGTGGAGGTCGGGACCTGTCAAGAAGCCCTGCCCGACCCGTGCGGGGTAAAGAAGGGCTGCTGTCAGGAGTTTTTCAACATCCCCTGATCGTTCACCTCGAGGAGGACGACGTCGCCGTCTTCCCTCCTCGCGTCGAGCTCGAGTCCCTCGGAGCGCGGCTCACAGGCTCGTCGCTATCCGCAGCGACGGCGGCAGGAGCTCGTTGAGCCGCGCGAGGTCGCGCGCCATCTCGAGGCGGCGCGGCTCGCGGCCGTCGTGCGACGGGAACGGGATCGCGGCGAACGCCTCGAGCGCGGCCTCGGCCACGCGCGCCGCGCCCTCCGGGCCGACGAGGGCGCGCTCGAGCGCCACGGCGGCCGCGCCGACGTACGTGTCGAACAGGTGCACGCCCGAGACCGCGAGCTCCTGCCGCGCGCGCTCGGGCGTCGCGACGACGTCGTGGATGAAGATCGCCTGGACCGACTCCGGCGCGAGCTCGAGCATCCGCTGACCGAAATGGATGTCGCCCTGCCCGCTGTCGCCGACGAAGACGAAGCCGTATTCGGGGTACAGCCGCCGGTATTCCAGGAAGTTCTCGAGCTTCTTCTCCGCGATCGCGCGATTGCCGATGAGGCGCGTGAACGAGCCCGCGAGCACGGTCGCGGCGAGCTGGCCGCGCGCGGCGAGCGCCCTCAGCGTCGCGTCCTCGACGAGGCCGAGGCGGTCGCCGGGGCGGGCCGTGACGAAGGTCAGGTCGCCGGCCCGCCCGGGCTCCGGGCCCGGCCCGCGGTCGAGCTCCGCGTAGAACTGGAGGACGCCGGGATAGACGGTCTTCTTCGGATACCGCGCGTCCATCCAGTTCGCATAGAAGGTGTCGTCGATGTCGGAGAGGATCTTCACCTCGCCCGTCGGGACGGCCTCGGCCGCGACGTGCGCGAGGAGCTCCTCGCGCAGGTCGTCGTCGTCGATGTCGTGATAAAAAAGCTGGTGGAGGTCGTGGTAGCGGCCCCGGCCGTCGAGCGCGTTCTTGAGCCGCGTGACGTCGGCGCCGCGCGTGCCGAGCCAGAGGCGGCGCAGCGCCTGCTCGTCGCGGCGGCCCGTGCGTCCGCGCTGCAGCGCCGAGGCGAGCGCGGCGCGCGCCGGGACGCCGAGGTCGCCGAGGCGCTCGGCGGTCAAGAGCTCGAGCAGCGCGGTGCGGTTGTCGGGGCCGAGGAGGCGATCGTCGAGGTCGCCGAGCAGCGCGGGCAGGTCGAGCAGGACGAGCAGCTCGTCGAGCTCGGCGGCGGTCGCTCCGGCGAGGATCTCGAGGATCCGCCGCTCGTCCCGCCGGTCGGTGTGCGAGGCCATGCGCTGCCGGATCTCGTCGAGCTTCGGCAGCACCGACGGGATGGGCGCGTCGGGGGTGGCGTCGATCGTCATGGCGCCCCCGCAGGATAAGGCATCTGCCGGCGCCCTGTCCGGCCGGAGATCCCGCGGTGCCGCGAGGGCGCGCCGCCGGGTAGTGGACAAATTTGAACATGAAGGCGGGAAGGCGGGAAGAAAACCTTAATAATCTTCCCGCCTTCCCGCCTTCATGTGGACTCTCTCTGGGCAAAGTTGACCACTACCCGCCGCCGGGGCTCACTCGACCGCCGGCGCGCGGCCGCGGAGCACCTCCGCGAGGGCCGACGCGCCGCCGCCGAGCACCTCCGAGAGGGCCACGAGGACGCCGTCGAGGCGCGGCCCCGCGCCGCGGAGCGCGCGCAGGAAGCTCACGAGATCGGGCGCGAGCAAGTGCGCCGGAGAAGCGTAGTCGCCGGCGGTCAGGTAGATCTCCGCGGTCCCCGCGCGAACCGCGAGGTACATGGCCACCGTGAGCTCGATCTCGACGCCGCGGTCGGACTCCGTGTGCACGATGTGCCCCGGCAGCCGGGCGAGCGTGAGGAGCTCCATCGCTCCCATCCTGCTCGACGAGGTCGATTTGCGGAGGACGGTCCCCCGCGCGAGCGGCGACAGGACGACGATCGCCGCCGGCGGGAGCGCCGCGGGCCACGGCACCCGGGAGGGCGCGCCGCCCGCGTCGAGGAGGGCGAGGCCGTCGATGGCGGCATAGAGCGCCTCGATCTGCGGGTGAAGCGCCCCGCGCTGCGCCTCGACCTCGGCCACCTCGCGCCGGCGCTCCGGAGAGGGGGTCTTCACCGCGACGGACCAGCCGGCGCGCGGCGCGGAGGAGGCGAAGCTGCCCCGCACCAGGGCGCTGCGGAGGGTGTCCTCCAGCCGGTCGTCCGCGGGCGCCGCGCCCCGCCCGTCCGCGTCGGGCGCGGCGCGGCGCGGGTCGAGGCAAGCGTCGATGAGCTGCGCGAGCGCCTCGTCGACGGCCGGGTCGGGGCGGAGGGGGCCGCGGTCGAGGAACGGCGCGTAGCGGAGGTCGGCGGCGATGCGGGCGACCTCCTTGCGGCCGCGCTCGCCGTAGCGCCGCTCGAAGTGCGCGCGGAAGGCCTGCGCCGTCTCCCCGAGCGCCGGGAGCGCCGCGCGCACGAGCGCGTCGACGTGCTCGCCGACGAGGACCATCCCGAACAGCATCCCGCCGCCTCGCTCCACCGCGATCAGGCCCTGCAGCACCGAGGTGAAGCGCGCCTGCGCCTCCATGAACGAGACCGCGTCGTCCGGCTGGTGGCGCGCGAGGGCCTCGTGGAACCACGCGAGCAGGCGTGCCGCACCGTCCATGGTGCCTGTCAGTCTACGCCCCGACGTGGCGCCGGCCCAAGGCCCGCGCGACCTGCTTCCGGGCCCGGGAGGACGCGGTATCCTTCGCCGCCGGCGTGCCCCGCGGCGCGGCCGGCCCGAGGTGCCCGATGGCGCGACCCGTCTTCGCCGATCCCAAGACCGACTTCGTGTTCAAGAGGCTGTTCGGCAGCGAGGAGCAGAAGGACCTGATCGTCGCGCTCCTGAACGGGCTGCTCGAGCTGGACGAGCCGCACCGTATCGTGTCGGTCGAGCTGCTCGCCCCGGAGCAGCGCCCCGCGGTCGCCGAGCTCAAGCACTCGATCGTCGACGTGAAATGCCGCGACGCGCGCGGGGTCACGTACATGGTCGAGATGCAGGTGCTCAACGTGGAGGGCTTCGAGAAGCGCGTGGTGTACAACGTCGCGAAGGCCTATGTCGGCCAGCTCGGCCGGGGCCAGCTCTACCCCGAGCTCAACGACATCATCGGGATCACGATCTGCGATTTCGAGCTCTGGCCGAGCGGCGAGGGCCGTCGCGTTCCGATGCTGAGCCGCTGGCGCATGCAGGAACAGCACGGCGGCGAGCGGGGCCTCGGGCAGCTCCAGTTCGTGTTCCTCGAGCTGCCCAAGTACGACGTGAGCCGGCCGCCGCAGACGGTCGTCGAGAGGTGGGCCTACTTTTTCCGCGAGGCGGAGAACCTGACCATGGTCCCCGAGGTGCTCGCGCAGCCGCCCTATGTCGACGCGCTCGAGGCCGCGAGGACCGCCGGCTTCACCGAGGAGGAGTGGGAGGCCTACCTCCGCGCGGGCATGGCGCTCCAGGACGAGCGAGGGGCCCTCTCGCTGGCGCGGACGGAAGGCCGGAGGGAGGGACAGGAGGAGGGACTCCGGCAGGGCATCGAGGCCCTCTGCGAGGTCCTGGGGATCGCGCTGACCGAGGCGCGGCGGCAGGAGATGGCGGCGCTGGACGCGGCGGGGCTCTCGGCGCTGCTCGCCCGGATCAAGGCGCGCCAGGGCTGGGACCCCTGAGCGCCGGGACCGTGCGGCCCCCCCGCGAGCTCAGCCGTAGCGCGGCAGCTGCGCTCGAATCGTCCCGCCACATTTCACTCCCGGGAGCTGTGACCTCGGCGCTCGCCACACCTTCCGTCAGCGAGGGCGCCGGCGTAGGCTCCGGGGCGATGATGGCTCCTACAGCGGTCGTGTTCGATCTCGACGGCACGCTGATCGACAGCCGAGGCGACATCGTGGCGGCGGTGAACCATGCGCTCGAGGCGACGGGGCGCGCCCCGCTGCCGGGGCAGGTGATCGTCCGGTACGTGGGCGACGGCGCCCGCGCGCTGTGCGCGCGCGCGGCCAGGCTCCCCGAGTCGTCCGACGACGCCGATGAGGTCCTCCGGCACTTCCTCGCCTACTACGAGCGGCACCCGCTCGATTTCACGCGCTGGATGCCGGGCGCGCAGGACATCATCGAGAAGCTCTCGGACGTCGGCGATCTCTCGCTCTGCGTCTGCACCAACAAGCCGCGCTCGACCACCGACGCGGTGCTCGCCGCGCTCGGCGTCGGCGCGCGCTTCCACGCCGTGGTCGCCGGCGGCGACGTCGCCGACAAGAAGCCGTCGCCCGCGCCGCTGCTCCACCTCGCGGAGCTCCTCGGCATCCAGCCGCGCAGGATGGTGATGGTCGGCGACGGCCCCCAGGACATCGAGTGCGCGCGCCGCGCAGGCGCGCGGTCGATCGCCGTCCTCGGCGGCTTCGCCTCGGAGCAGGAGCTGCTCAGCGCCCACCCCGATGTGATCCTCCGCACGCTGAACGAGCTCTGGGACGTCCTCCGCCGCTGGCGCGACGCGACCGCCCGGATCTCCGTCCTGCGCTAGCGCCGCGCGCGGCCTTTCCGCCCGCCCGGCCTATCCGCCCGCGCGGTCTTTCCACCGCGCGGCCTTTCCGCCCGCGCGCGGCCTTTCCGCCCGCGCGGCCTTTCCGCCCGCGCCGCCCCTCAGGCCGCGACGCCCTCGGCGATCTCCCGGCCGAACGCGGTCGCGTTGAGGATCGCGCGCAGCCGCACGCGCGCGCGGTGGAGCCGCGATCGCACGGCGCTCTCGCTCACCGCGAGCTTCTGCGCGATCTCCTGCAGGCCGAGATCCTCGTGGTAGTGCGCCAGCACCACGTCGCGGTAGTCCTCCGGCAGCTCGCAGAGCGCCTCGCGGACGTACGCCTCCCGCTCCGCCGCCGACGCGGCGTCGTCCTCGCCGATGGTGCTGCGCATCGTCGGGAGCAGGCCGAGCTCCTCGAAATCGAGCCCCTCGACGATGCGCGCGCGCTGCCGCCGCTGCGACCGCATCAGCATGAGCGCCTCGTTCGCCGTCACCCGGAACAGCCACGTCGTGAAGCTCGAGTCGCCGCGAAACGAGCGGATCGTCCGCACCACCTGCAGCAGCGTCGACTGCACGAGGTCGAGCCGATCCTCGTCCGACACCGGGTAGCGCGCGAGCTGCCGCTCCACGTGCGGACGGATGAGCCGCGTGAGCTCGTCGAGCGACTCCCGGTCCCCCTCCTTCGCCCTGCCGATCACCTCGGCCAGCGGGCCCGCGCTCGCGGCCCGCGGCGCCGGGCGCGGACCGACCGCGCCCGGCGGGGTGAGACCGCACGGCACCAGAGGAGTCTCGGGCCTCGTGGTGGCGCTCGGAACATCGGTCGGAACGGCGGTCAGAGCCATGAGCCATCTCTCCGTCGAGGGCGCCGCGTGCGCTTCCGGCCCACGGGCCCGGTGGTGCGCTCCGATCAGCAAACCGCTTGCCACGGCAAGCTCAACGGACGTGCGCGCCGCGTGCGCACCGCGTGCTCAGCCGGTATAAGCGGGGCCACCATGTCCAGCGACGCTCCGCGATGGGATGCCCCCCGAGGGGAAGACCGCCACGCTCCGACGCCCGAAATGGACCGGCCAGCGCCGTCCGTATCCGCGCCGCCCCGCGCGCTTGCGCACCCGCTGCCCGCCGGCATGCGCGATCTCCTCCCGGAGGAGGCGCGGCGCCGCCGCGCGCTCGCGAAGCGCGTGCTCGATCACTTCGTCCTGCACGGCTACGAGCCGGTCGCGCTGCCCGCGTTCGAGTTCGCCGAGGTGCTCGAGCGCGGCCTCGGCACCCTCGACGCCGCGGACGTGCTGCGCTTCATCGAGCCCGAGTCGGGCGAGGTCGCCGCGCTGCGCCCGGACATGACCCCGCAGATCGCCCGGCTCGTGGCCACGCGGCTCGCCGACGCGCCCCGCCCGATCCGCCTCTGCTACGAGGGCACCGTCCTCAGGCGGCGCCAGGGCCGCGCGCGGCGCCACCGGCAGATCCCGCAGGCCGGCGTCGAGCTGTACGGCGTCGGCGCGCTCGGCGGCGACCTGGAGATCCTCCGCCTCGCCGCCTCCGCGGTGCGGGAGGCCGGCCTCGAGCACGTCGTGGTGGACCTCGGCCACGCGATGATCGCGCGCGCGTTGCTCGACGCGGTCCCGGCGGGACTCGCGGCCGAGCTCTCCGAGGTGCTCGAGCTGAAGGACGCGTCGCGCCTCGCCGCCGTGCTCGCCGGCCCGCGGGCGACCGACGTCCCGCGCCGCATCGTCGCCGCCATCGCCGCGCTCCCGGACCTCGCGGGCGGCGGCGAGGCCGACCCGGACGGCGCCCTGGTCTTCGAGCGCGCCGGCCGCCTCCTCGCCGGCACGCCCGCCGAGGCGCCGCTCGCCGAGCTGCGCGCGCTGTGGGACGCGGCGCGGAAGAGCCCGGAGCTCGGCCCGGCGCTCCGCGTCGACCTCGGCGAGCTCCGCGGCCTCGCCTACTACACGGGCGCAATTTTCCACGTGCTCGCCGACGGCCCGGGGGAGCCGATCGCGGCGGGCGGGCGCTACGACATGCTGCTCTCGCGGTTCGGGCTGCCGATGCCGGCCGTCGGCTTCGGCTTGAACCTCGACGCGGTGGCGTGGGCGCGCGACGTCGCTGGCGCCGCGGACGAGCCGGCGCTGCGGGTGCTCCTCGCGATGCGGGCGGAGCGCGCCGAGCCGCTCGCGGCGGCGCTGCGGGGGCTCGGCGTCCCGGTCGTGACGCACGCGCCGGACCAGGATCCGGAGGGGTACGCGCTGTCCTGGCGGTTCTCGCACCTGGTGCGCGAGCGGGACGGGGCGCTCGTGGTCGAGGCGGCGGCCGGCGGCGGCGGGGCGGCCGGCGGCCCGGGGTCCGAGGCGGGCGTCGTCCCGGCGGGCCTGGACGACGCCGCGGCCGCCCAGGCGATCGTGCTGAAGACGAGGGGGCCGCGTCCGGGCGGCAAGTAGACGCTCGCTCGGCACGCGAGCCTGGGGTAAAGGCGGACGTGGACCCGGACGGAGCCGCTCGGAGGGACGAGCGGGCCGAGGACGGGCCAGGTGATTCGGGAGGAGCTTCGGAATGACCGCGATCGTGATCGTCGGCGCGCAGTGGGGCGACGAGGGCAAGGGTAAAGTCGTCGACCTTTATACGGAGAGCGCCGACCTCGTGGTGCGCTACGCCGGCGGGCCCAACGCCGGACACACGCTGGTGGTGGGCGGGGAGAAGCTGATCGTACGGCTCATCCCGAGCGGAATTCTCCGCGCAAACGCCCGGTGCGTGATGGCGCAGGGCATGGTGGTCGACCCGGGGGTGCTCGTCTCCGAGATCGACGCGGTCGAGGCGCGGGGCTGCTCGACGCAGGGGCGGCTGTTCGTGTCGGATCGCGCGCACCTGATCCTGCCGTACCACCCGCTCGTCGACTCGCTCCGCGAGGCGGCGGCGGCGGACGGGACGCGGCTCGGGACGACGAAGCGCGGCATCGGGCCGTGCTACGAGGACAAGGCGTCCCGGCGCGGGGCGCGGCTCGGCGACCTGCGCGACATGAAGCGGCTGGCGCAGCTGGTCTCGCGGTCGCTCGAGGCGTGGACGCCGACGTTGCGCGCGCTCGGCGGCGAGCCGCCGTCGCTCGACGCGATCATCGAGGAGCTCACCCCGCTGGCGAAGCGCATCACGCCGCTGCTCGCGGACACGTCGCAGCTCATCGACGGGGCGCTCCGCCGCGGCGAGCGCGTGCTGCTGGAGGGGGCGCAGGGGACGCTGCTCGACATCGACCACGGCACGTTCCCGTTCGTCACGTCGTCGTCGGCGATCGCGGGCGGCGCGTGCGTGGGCGCCGGGGTCGGCCCGACGCGCATCCGCCGGGTGCTCGGCCTGGCGAAGGCGTACTGCACGCGGGTGGGCGAGGGCCCGTTCCCGACCGAGCTCGGCGGCCCGCTGGGCGAGCGGCTGCGGTCGGTCGGCGGGGAGTACGGCTCGGTGACCGGGCGCCCGCGGCGGACCGGCTGGCTCGACCTGCCGGCGCTGCGCTACGCGGCGCGCGTGAACGGCCTGGACGGGATCGCGCTGACGAAGCTCGACGTGCTGACGGGCATGCCGGAGCTCAAGGTGTGCGTCGCCTACGACACGCCGTCGGGGCGGACGCGGGAGTTCCCGATCGACGAGATCGCGACGGCGAAGCCGGTGCTCGAGCCGGTGGCCGAGTGGAGCGAGCCGATCGACGCGGCCCGCTCGATGACCGAGCTGCCGGCGGCGGCGCGGCAGTACGTGGAGCTTGTCGAGAAGGAGACGGGGGTGCCGGTCGACGTGGTGTCGGTCGGCGCGGACCGCGACGCGACCATCGTGCGGCGCAACGCGTTCGCGTGAGGGGGAGCGGGCGGCTCCCCGACGGCGCGGGCTCTCGGCGTCTCACCAGACGGAGAGCACCGCGTCCAGCGTGGAGGCGCGCTCGCACCACGCGATCAGCTCCCCTTCCTCCGGCTCTGTCACGATGACGATATAGTCCGACGCTGGTGACCACCGGCCCTGATGACCGCAGGAGCCGATCGGGCCCGAGCCGCTGCTCTGCAGCGCGAACACGCCGAGCGACGTATCGCGCGACGGGCGCCCCCAGACGAACGTGGAGCCGCGCGTGCCAGCGTCGAGCACCAGCTGCCTGGACGCGGAGCCATCCATCTCTAGCCATACGACGAGCGTCTTGTCCGCCGCGTGGCTGCGGATGCTCACCGTCCTCCACATGAAGAAATAAGCCCACAGCGCCGCGATGACGGCCGCGACGAGCAGGGCGCGCGCGGCAGCTCGGCCGAGAGGGAGAGAACGCGATCCAGGGCTCATGCGCTTGCCACCGATGTGCCGAGCTGCTCGGTCACGGGCAGGTCGTGACCCTTGGGGACGAAGTGGGCGACGACGCGGTTGCCCAGCGGCTCGCCGACGCGCCGAGCGGCGGCCCCGCCGATGCGGTCCCGCGGAACCGCGTGGAAGAGCTCTTCCACCGGGACCTCCGCTCACGAGAGCCAGGCCGCCCAGGACCGCGACGCCCGAGAGCGCCGCTGCAAGTACCACCGCACCCGCGCGCATGACCGCACCTCAGCCCATCTGGTCGTTCTCGACGACCCGATACGAATCGATGCGGCTGTTCTGGGGTAGGAGACACGAGAAGAAGTCGAAGTCGTTGTGCAGCAGGCCGTATGTATTGTTGCTATGCGCTGCCGCGCAGCCGACCCCAGCGTCGTCCTTGATATCGGCCGCGAGCGACGGGAGCGTCGCGCTGGGCACGGCCGACCCAGAGAGACCCACGAGCTTCCGGATACGAACCATACGAATTTCCTCGCCGTCACCAGCAGCCCAATCGTCCTCTGTTCGGAGCGCGCGCGTTACAAGCAGGAACGAGAAAGGCACGCGCCGGCCTCGCTTTGCGCCCCACGCTCGCGTGGTCAGCCGCGCTTCGCCGCATCGACGTGCGACGGGCACACGAGCGACCTACGAGCACCCAGCGCACGCACCCGAGCAACCCACGTACCAGCCTGCGTACCCTTGCTCGCCCGGCATCGACGCGCTTGATCGCCATCCGTTCCGCGCAGGCGCTCAGCCGATTACCGTGCCACGGTGAGAGTCCACGGACGCACGTGCCAGCGGTGCCAGCGTGTCAGCGTGCCAGCGTGCCACCGCGCGCACGAAGAGCCATCCGTCGTCGACAGCCAAGCTCGGGGACGAACATGGAGGGCAGCGCAGCATGCGTGTGCTCTCAGGATACCCTGCGATATGAAAGCATCCTGACCGAGCGGCCGGTAGTGGTCAACTTTGCCCAGAGAGAGTCCACATGAAGGCGGGAAGGCGGGAAGGCGGGAAGATCATCAATGTTGTCTTCCCGCCTTCCCGCCTTCATGTTCAAATTTGACCACTACTCTGGTCGAGGATGGAGAAGGGCGTGCCCGCGGACGCGATATCGGCCGGCGCGATCGCGGCGCGACCCTCGTGCGGAGCGAGCACGTTCGCATAGCAGCGCGCTATGGCGTCTCGGTCCGCGACAGGTGCGGCGGAGTGCGGGCTAGCGGGCGCGCCGGCTCACCGAGCTCATCCGCCGCCCGGCGTGCGCGTACCGCCCTGGGTGCCGCTGCCTCCCTGGGTGCCGCTGCCCGGTGTGCGGGTGCCGCCTCCCTGGGTGCCGCTGCCGCCGTGGGTGCCGCTGCCGCCGTGGGTGCCGCTGCCGCCGTGGGTGCCGCTGCCGCCCGGCGTGCCGGTCCCGCCGCTCGGCGGCGCAAAAGAGCCGCCCCCGTGGGTGCCCGAGCCGCCGGTCGTCCCGCCGGTTCCGCCCGTCGTCCCGCCGGTTCCGCCCGGCGTCCCGCCGGTTCCGCCCGTCGTCCCGCCCGGCGTCCCAGTGCCGCTGCCCCACTCATGCGTGCCGCCCTGCGTGCCTGCCCCGCCATGGGCGCCTCCTCCCGGAGCTCCCATCTCCCCTCCAGGCGTCGTCTCCGTGCCGGGAGTTCCCATTCCCTCGGTACCGCCGGGGGTCTCTCCGCCGGTGTGCCCGGTCCCCGGCGAGGTCTGTTGTCCGCGACCGTGGCTGCCCCCGCAAGCCATGAGCGGCACCGCGGCCACCACTACCAGAAACATGCTTCGCATGATGTGTCCCCCAGGTCGTCTGCGTTCGCGGCCCGTGCCGAGCCGCCGGCGATGCGGACGCGTCCGTGCGCACGAGGCCCCCGAGGGTCCTGCGGCGTAGCGTCCCACCCTCGACATGCTGGAGCCGTATCCAGCCGCCGGGATCGAGACGCCGCCGGAACGGCGCATCGGGCCGCGCCCGATCGAGCACCGCTGCGCGCTCGGACGCAGACTGGCCTCCTCACGCCGGCCGGCGCTCGCGGGCGCGCTCGACGGCACGCGACCGCGCAGGCGGGCGCGTCGGTGCTCGCGCGGCACAAGCACCCTCACGGCTCGACGCGGCGCGCCCGGCGCTTGCATGGGGCCACGACCACCTGTGACCGCGGCGCACGCCACGCCCGCGCGCGGCCGCTCGCAACACGGCGTGGGCATACGTGCAACGCGGGTGGGCGCAGAAGAGGGGGTGAGGCATGCGCGACAAGTTCCGGAATACGATCGTCGTGATCACGGGCGCATCGAGCGGCATCGGCCGCGCGACGGCGCTGGAGTTCGCCAGGCGCGGGGCCGCGGTGGCGCTCGCTGCCAGGCGGGAGCAGCCGCTGCGCGACCTCGCCGCCGAGTGCGAGCAGGCCGGGGGCAAGGCGCTCGTCGTGCCCGCCGACGTGACGAACGAGGCCGCCGTCCTGGAGATCGCGCGGCGCACCACCGAGGCCTTCGGCCGGATCGACGTGTGGGTCAACAACGCGGCGGTGACGCTCTTCGGCCTGTTCGAACAGACGCCCTCCGAGCCCTACCGGCGCGTCATCGAGACCAACCTGTTCGGCTACATCCACGGCGCCCGCGCCGCCCTGGCCCAGTTCCGGCGGCAGGGCAGCGGCGTGCTCATCAATGTCGGCTCGATGGTATCGAGGCTGTCCGAGCCTTACGTCAGCGCCTACGTCGCCTCGAAGCACGCGATCCGCGGCCTGTCCCAGAGCCTGAGGCAGGAGCTCCAGGTGCTCCGGGCCCGCGACATCCACGTCTCCACCGTGCTGCCCGCGACGATCGACACGCCGTTCTTCCAGCACGCGGGCAACTACACGGGGCGCACGCCGAAGGCCATGCCGCCGGTGTACCCGCCAGAGCGCGTGGCGCGCGCCATCGTTCGTCTGGCGCGGAGGCCGCGGCGCGAGGTGTTCGTGGGCAGCGCGGCCCGGCAGCTGTCCTTGCTGTCGCTCGTCGCGCCGGGCCTCGCCGAGCGCCTGCTCGCGCGGGGCGTCGACCGGCTGCACCTGAAGCACGACCGCACCGCCTACGCGACGAACGGCAACCTGTTCACCCCGCTGCCGGAAGGGACCGCCGTGAGCGGCGGATGGAAGCCGCGCGGCAAGAAGCGGCTCCTGCGCGCCGTGATCGTCGGCCTCTCCGCCCTCGCGCCCGCCGTGCTGGGCCTGCTGTGGCTCCGCCCGAGGCTGCTCCCGTCGAGGTGACGGCGCGCCCCGCCCCTGCGCCATGGGCCGCCTGTCGCAAAACGACACACCCTCATCGTCGGCCGCGGCGACACGGGCAGCTGGGCTCGCGGCCCCCACGGGATCTGCGCTGGCCTCGGTTGCGGAGCGGGGCGCCGGCTCTAGGTGCGTGGGAGGGGACATGTCTCCGGACGACCAACAGGGCAGCAGGAACAGGCACGTCCTGGCGCGCCTGTTGCCATGGTCTGTTGCCATGAAACCCACCCGACAACCGTTGAGGGCAGCATGAAGGAACGAAAGAAGCTCGCAGGGAAGCGGATCGCGGCGCTCGTGGCGGACGGGTTCGAGCAGATCGAGCTGACCGTGCCGATGAAGGCGCTCCGCGCCGCGGGCGCGACGGTGGACGTCATCTCGCTCCGTCACGGCAAGATCCGCGGGATGAACCTCCACGAGCCCGGCGCGCGGGTGCGCGTGGACCGGACGCTCGGCGAGGCGGATCCGGCCGAGTACGACGGGTTGCTCCTGCCGGGGGGGTTCATCAACCCGGATCTCCTGCGCCAGAGCGAGGAGGCGCGCCGGTTCGTGCGCGCGTTCGACGACCTCCGCAAGCCGATCGCGACGATCTGCCACGGCCCCTGGGTGCTCGCGTCGGCGGAGCTCGTGAGCGGGCGGCAGCTCGCGTCCTGGCCCGGCATCCGCGACGACATCGTGCACGCGGGCGGCGTCTGGCGCGACGAGGAGGCGGTGCGCGACGGCAACTGGCTGTCGAGCCGTGGGCCGCAGGATCTGCCCGCCTTCGTGCGCGAGATGCTCGATCTGTTCGCCGAGACCGCGCCGATCCACGCCGCGACGTCGCCGCTGGCCGCCGAGTCGGCGCCGGCGCGCACGTCGCCCCCGCTCGCGGCGCTCAGCGCCACGGCGTTCCTGCCGCCGCCCTCCACGGCAAGGAAGTTCCTGAGCACCGCGGCCACGCTCGGGGTGGGCGGGCTGGCGGTGCTCGCGCTGCGCCGGGCGCTCGCGTGACGTGAGCGAGGCGGACGTACGGGTCGGCGGGCCCACCACCTCCTGCGGCGTCCGCGGGGAGGCTCACGCCTGGACATATCGCCGCGACGAGCGCGGCTGTCCAGCCTGGGCCGAACAGCTCCCCGTGTAGGTCACTCCACGAATCGGCGGAGGGCCGGGCGAGGAGAAGTTCGCTTCTTCCTCGGCGGAATGGACTATTATGTCCATCCCTATGGCCGAGGACAGCTACACGTTTGCGGGTTCGGAGCGCGCGCGAGAGCTGGAGCGCCTGCGGCGGATCGAGGGGTTCTTCGACCCCGCCAGCTGGCGCCTGCTCAAGGCGTCCGGGATGGGTCCCGGCTGGAGCTGCCTCGAGGTGGGCGCCGGCGCCGGGTCCATGGCCTCCTGGATGGCAGAGCGCGTCGGCCAGGAAGGCGAGGTGGTCGCGGTCGACCTCGATGTCGGGTTCATGGATGCTTCTCAGCTGCCGGGCGTCCGGATCATCGAAGGCGACATCCGCCAGCTCGACTTTCACGCGGCGCGCTTCGATCTGGTGCACGCCCGCTACGTGCTCATCCACAACGCCCATTTCCAGGATCTCCTCGACGCCATGCTCGCGGCGCTGAAGCCCGGCGGGCGCCTCGTGCTCGAGGAGCCCGACTTCACCGCGGCCCGGGGCGCGTCCGGCCCGGATATCGAGGCCTTCGATCGGGTGAATCAGTCGATCCTCGCGATGTTCCAGGCCGAAGGCAAGGACCCGGGGCTGGGCCTGCGCCTGCCCGCGATCCTCGCGTCGCGAGGGCTCGCCATCGAGGCCGTCGAGAACGAGGTGCCGCTGTGCCCAGGCGGCCACCCGCTGTCCGAGATCATGAGCCTCTCCGCCACCCAGCTCCAGGACAAGTACCTCGCGACCGGGCGGATCAGCGCGGAAGATCTCGCCGGATACGCCAGGTTCGCGGCCGACCCCGCGGCGTGGGGCATCTACTACGGCACCGTCGGCGTCGTGGCCCGCAAACCGGCCAAGGCCGCGGACTGACGCGCCGTTCGCGCGCCGTTTGCGCGCCGTTCACGCGCCGTTCACGCACGGTTTGCCGGGAGCACGTCGCCCGCGCGCGGGCCTCCTCCAGGAAAGCATCGATGTCCGTCCCGCCGCCTCCGCCGCGGCTGGACATGGCACCTCGCCGATCCCCCGACAGCGCCGCTCCCCTGCCCCTTTCGACCTCCCGTGACCACGCGGGCGCCGCCGCCCTGGCAGCGCCCTCGTCCGTTCAGCCACATCGAGAGGTGGCACCCGCGCGCCGGTCCGTCGCGCGACGCCGACGATTCAACCGATCCTGTGCGCTCGTGAGCATCATCGATTTGACGATCTCGCGCTTGCATATCCCCAGAGCAGTTCAAGATACGTGACGGGGCGGGCCAGGCATCACCGCCAAGCGCTCCGGCGCCGGCGCCGCTTCCGTCATTGACATGGGGGGAAGTATGAAGTTTCGAATCGACTCTCTTCGTTTTGCATGGATCGCAGCCCTGGCGCTCGCGGGGACCAGCGCCTGCTCCGTCGCTGCGGGAGACGGCGGCCTCGCAGCGGCGGACCAGGACAGCGCGGAAGAGGCGGTCGAATCCGCATCGCTGGCCTTCACGCTCTCGATCCCGGAGCTCGCCTCGGTGATCGACGCCTTCGATACGGTCCAGATCGCCGAGGCGCAGACCGCCCTGACCCGCGCGACGGACGCGCACGTCGTCGAGCTCGCCCAGGAGCTGCTCAATCACCACACCGCCGCGAACCAGCAGCTCCGGGCCGCGCTCGCGCAGACCGGCGTGACGCCGGACGACAACCAGGTCAGCCGGGCGCTGATCGAGCAGGGCGCCTCGGATCAACAGACGCTCGAAGGGCTCAGCGGACTCAGCTTCGACTGGACGTACGTCAACCTCCAGATCGTCCGGCACCAGGAGTTCCTGGCCCATCTCAAGGAGCAGCTCGTCGTCGTCGGACCCGAGCTGCACCCGGGGATCTCTCACCTCATCCCCGATATCCGGGAGGCCACGTCGCGGCACCTCTCGTTCGCCACGTCGCTCACCTCGCTCATCGGCACACCGTACGTCCCGGAGAACGGCAATCCGCCGCGCGCGCCGTACTACGGCAACGGCGCCCCGTACTACGGCAACGGCGCCCCGTACTACGGCAACGGCACCCCGTACTACGGCAACGGCGCCCCGTACTACGGCAACGGCGCCCCGTACTACGGCAACGGCGCCCCGTACTACGGGCCCGTCTATTACGGCGCCAACGGGCCTTACATGCCGGCCTACCCGCCCTACGGCGGCTACGGGCGCAGCACGTCGCTCGGCTCGGGCACGCCCAGCCCGTATCCCCCTTCCCCCGGCCATCGCCCGTGAGCCGGCGTAGGGCGCCGGCGCCGCGCTCGCCCGCGCCGGACGCCGTCTGACGAGCTGCGGCGCCGGCCGCTCCGCCGATCCGTCGACGAGACGGGCGCGGCGCCCTACAGCCGGCGCCGCGCCCGGCCGCGATCCGGGATGACGCCGTGGATCTCCGCCTCGGTGAAGCCGGCCGCCTTGTAGAGGCGCTTCAGGTGCACGAGCTCGATGTGCGCGCTCTTCGCCACCGCGGCGCGGATGCGGTCGAGCACGCTCAGCCGCTCGAGCGGGAGCCGGGTCGCCTCGACCGTCGAGCGCAGCGCCGCGGCCGCCGATTTCACCTCGGCCGCCGCCGCCTGCGCCTTGTCCAGGCTGAGCTTGGGGTGGATCCCCGAGCCGAGCAGCTGCGCGAGCACCTCCAGCCGATCCGGCTGCCCCGTGATGTCGCCGTCCTCGTAGTCGGCGAAATACGCCGCGCCGCCGGGGAACAGGATCGACAGCGCAGGATCCGCCGAGGGGCGGCCCACGGCGTTCCAGACGTCGTCGGCGACCTTGCCGAGCGCGTCGTCGGCGCGCGCGGACTCGGCCTCCACCTTGGCGAGCAGCGGCTCCGCCTCCGACCGCGCGGCGTTGCGCTGGGCCTCGACCCCGTCGAAGAGCGTCAGCACGGGCACGAGCCGCTGCTCGGCGAGCTCCCGGAGGGACCCCCCCTTCGCAGAAGCGCTCTGGAGCGTCGCGCGCACGTCACCGATGATGTCGTCCGCCGGCGCATCCTTGCGAATCACCTCGCCCATGATGTCGATCCTCCTCTGGCCTCACGAGGCTCCAAGGCTGCGGAGTCCATCGAAGCACGACCCGCGAACGCCCCCCGTCGGCGCTGTCACCTCGGGCACCATAACGGACCATCGCCCGCCCGATCAACCGGATCGCAGCCCGCCGACGCCGGCCCGACGTGGGCCTCCGGGGCGCGTCGCTGGTACACTCCGGCCGTGCACCCCGGCCCGCTGTTGCTTACGGCCCTGCTCGCCCTCCCGCTCACCGCCCACGCCGGCCAGGCGGGCGGCGAGCTCGTCGCCGCGGCGGCCGCGGCGGGGCGGCCGCCCGAGTGCTCGGCGCGGTCCAGCCGGGCCATCGCGCGGGGGCCCACGGTCTGGGAGCGCGCGCGCGCGCCGGAGCTCCCGCGCTACTGCGACCTGCTCGCGCGCGGCCAGGCGCAGCTCGGCAGCAACCCGGAGGCGGCGCGCGAGGCGGCGCGCCTCGCCGACCAGCTCCTCCCGGGGCACGCCGCGCCGCAGGTCCTGCTCGCCCGCGCCGCCCTCGCCCTCGGCTCCCCCGAGGACGCGGCGCGCGCCTTCGATCGCGCGCGGGGCATCGATCCGCGCAGCGTCGAGGACCCGCACACGATGCACGATCTCGCCCGGTCGCTCGCCCGCACCGGCAAGCACGACGAGGCGATCGCGATCTACCGCGCGCTCGTCCCGCGCATCGACCTGCTCGGCACCGCCGATCAGCGCGCGCTCGTGCTGCTCGAGGCGGCGCACCTGTCGATGGCCGCCGCCGGCGCGGCCGCGAAGCCGCCCTCCGGCGCGGCCGCGCAGGGCGCCCGCGGCGACCTCGACGAGGCGATCGCCTACCTGCGCGAGGCGCGCCAGCGCGCGCAGACGCAGCTCGCCCGCGACGTCACGCTGTCGCTCGCGCTCGCGCTGGACCGCGCCGGCGACAAGGCCCAGGCCGACGCCGCGCTCGACGGCGAGGCGGCCGACGCGGGCGCCGGGGGCGACCCCCGCGCCCAGGCAGCGGCGCGCGCCCGCGCGGAGGCCGCACGCGCCCGCGCGGCCGACCACCGCGCCGAGGCGGCGGCGCGGGCGGCCGACCAGCACGCCGGCGCCGCCGCCCGCGAGCACGCCGCCGACGATCTCGCCAGCGCGGCGGCGCGCCTGCGCAGCCTCGACTACCTCGCGGTCCCGGAGGACAGGCTCGCCCTCGAGGCGCTCGCGCTGGAGCGGACCATGACGGCGGCGGCGATCGCGCGCTGGGAGGCGTACCTGGCGGGCGCCGGCGGCCAGGGGCCGTGGGCCGCGGCGGCGCGCGCGCGCCTCGACGCGCTCCGGAGAGGCGGCGGCGGGGGCCAGCGGCCCGCGCGCGCCGCGGCGACGGGAGCGGCCGGGCGCGCCCCGCAGGAGCGCGGCGCGGCGCCCGCGCCGGGCGCAGGGGGCGCGCGATGAGCCAGGAGCCGCGGCTGCCCCGGCGGGCTCGCTCGCCCGGGCGGGCTCGTTCGCCCCGGCCGCCGCTCCTGCCCGGCCTCGCGGCGCTCCTCGCGCTCGCGCTCGCGGCGGCGCCCCTCCGCGCGGCGCCGACCGTCTGGTCCCGCGCGCTGGATCCGGCGGCCGACGAGCGCGCGGCGCTCATCGCCCAGGCCGACGCGCTCCTCGCCCGGTACGACCGGCTCCGGCGCTCGCCGCTCCTCGAGCGGGTCGACGAGATCGGCCCGCTCTGGCTGCGCGAGGCGCGCAGCCTGTACGAGCGCGCCGGCGCGCCGGCCTCGCGCGATCCGTCGGTGCGGCTGCGCTACGCCGACATCCTGGAGCACCTCGGCGACGTGGAGGGCGCGGTCGCGACGCTCGAGGGGCTCTTGCGCGCCCACCCGCCGGCGCCCTCCCGGGCCGACGCGTGGCACGCGCTCGCGGTCTGCTATGCGCGGATCGGCAGGTACACGGAGGAGATCAAGGCGTACGACGAGGCGCTCGCGCTCGAGCCGCACGCCGCGTCGCGGGCGCTCTTGCTGGCCAACCAGGCCGAGGCGCACATGGCGCTCGGTGACATCACCGCCGCGGTCGAGGGCTACCGCGCGGCGCTCTCGACGCTCGGGTCGCTCGACATGTTCCGCTACGGCGTGACCACGCTGTGGGGGCTCGCCGTGGCGCTCGACCGGTCGGGCGACCTGGAGGGCGCCATCGAGCACATCCGGCTCGCGAGGACCTACGACCGGAACGATCAGCAGATCAACGGCGCCGGCTGGTTCTACGTGCCCCCGTACGACGACGCCTGGTACGCGGCGCTCGGCCACTGGGCCGCGGCGCGGAGCGCCGAGCTCGGCGCCGCGCGCGCGGAGGCCTACCTGCAGGCCGTGGCTGCGTGGGAGTCGTACATCGCGCGCGCCCCCGGAAACGACCACTGGGTGGCGCTGGCCAAGGCGCGGCGCGCGCAGTGCGATCGGGAGCGGGAGCAGACGATGAAGCGCCTGCGCAAGCCCGCGCCTGCGGCGCCGCAGCGGCGCTGACCCGCGCCCGCGGCGCCGCTGCGGCGCTGACCCGCGCCCGCGGCGCCGCTGCGGCGCTGACGGGCGGCGCTCGGCCGGGCCGCGCGCCGCGCTCCGGTCGCGATCGCGCCGCGCTTCCGGCCGCTCCCGCAGGTGCTTCCGGGAGTTCCTGCACGCCGCCTCCGGTCGCGCTCCGATCGCGCCGCAGCGGACGCGCGTCGCGCCGCGGCGGGATGCGAGGACGCCCCTTTACGACCCCGCCCGGCGGGTTCACCTTAGCGTGGTCGCCCTCGCGCGCGGGGGCGGCGCCGGCCAGCTCACCCCGAACGGAGATCCGTCGAGATGCGCGACTCGGTGTTCAATGAGCCCGTGCTCTGGTCCGGACGCCCCAAGGTCGTCGCGACGCCGCTCCTGTACGTCGTGGGCGCGGTGGTCTGCGGCGTGACCTCCGCGATCAGCACGGCGTCCGCCATCGTCGTGAGCAAGGCGCTCGGCGCGTCGCCGACCCAGCTGCTCGCCTTCGCGGCCTGGATGGCGAGCCTCGCGGTGGCGTTCAGCTACCTGCCGCGCTGGTGGCGGTCGGAGCTCGAGTACCTGCTCACCGACCGGCACATCGTGGTGCAGCGCGGGAAGCTCCGGCGCTCCATCGAGCGGCGGTCGATCAGCTACGCGCGCATCCACTGGCACCCGAAGCACCCCGGCGTGGGCGACCTCGAGCTCGTGAGGGCGGTGCCCACGGGCGCCCTCCGGCGGCGGCTGTCGATCGTGCTCTGCGGCGTCGTGGCCCCGGATCGCGTCTGGGCGATCCTGCGGGGCGTCGTCCCGTCGGCGCCCGCGGGCGACGGCCACCGGCTGCTCTCGCAGCGCCTCGACGAGGGCGAGCGGGTGCTCTGGTCGGCGCACCCGGCCGACGGCTGGCACAAGTGGCTCCCGAACGGCCTGCGCGGGGTCGGCTCGGTGCTGCTCGGCGTGCTCCTCGGCGGCTTCGCCGTGGTCACGGCGGTGCACGCCGTGCGCAGCATCCGCATCGTGACCGCGGCGGGCATGGATCCGGAGAGCGTGTCGTTCGTGGCGCTCGTCGCCTCGCTCTCGCTCACGATCGTGCTGCTCGTCGCCGCGGGCGCGGCGATGCTCTACGTGTCGGTCGTGCGCCCCGCGCGGCTCGCGGCGCGGACGCGGTACCTCATCACCGACCGGCGCGTGCTCATCCAGCGGGGCGACGAGGAGCTGCACCTCGATCGCTCGCGCATCGTCGACGTGATCGACGCGCCGGGCGCCGGCGGCCTCCGCGACGTGTTCCTCGTGCTCGACGGCCCCCGCGCCCGCGCCGTCGCGGCGAGCGGCGCCTTCGGCGAGGCCCCGGGCGCCGGCCTCCAGCCGGTGCTGCACCGGGTCGCGGACGTGGACTCGGTGCGGCAGATCTTGCGGCCGGCGTAGCGCCCGCGTCGCGCGCCTCCGGCGGCGCGCGCCTCGGCGGCGACGCCCGCCTCGCGCACGCCGGCGAGCGCGCTCACCTGCGCGTGACCCGGGCCTCCAGGTCGCGCACGCGCGCCTCGAGCTCGCGCACGCGCGCCTCGGCGGCGGCGCGGGCGCGCTGCTCGGCGACGCGGGCGCGCTGCTCCTGGGCGCGCGCCTCGCCCTCGGCGCGGAGGGCCTCCTCCTCGGCGGGCACGAGGTCGGTCGCGCGGGAGGTCCGCGCGACGCGCAACGTCGGGTGCGGGCCGTCCTTCAGCACGACGACGTGCGCGTCGAACGCCTCGATCCAGAGGGGATCGGCGCCGGCGTGGACGCGCAGGTAGGTGCCGTCCGGATCGCGGCGGTAGAGCTGGAGCGGCACGCGCTCCTCGGAGAGCGGCGCGCGGGCCGAGGCCGCCTCGGGATCGAAGAGCAGGAGCTCGGGGCAGCCGAGCTGCCAGTACTTGGCCGGCGCGACCTCGTACGCCCGGCGATGGTCGCCCGTGACGATCTCCAGCGCGAACCGCGGCGGGCGGTGGCCCGGCAGCCACGTCTGCCACTGCCGCGGCAGCGGCGGCAACGGGCGGTGATCGAGGACGTAGAGGTCGGGCAGGACGCGCACCAGCGGCTCGGCCCGCACCCAGGCGAAGGCGTGGTCGGCGCCCGCGTACCAGTCGACCCAGCCGCGCTCGCGCGCGAGCTGCGCGAGCACCGAGAGCAGCAGGCGGACGATCCCGGACCGCTCGGCCTTGCCGTGACGCTCCGCATCATCGGGCAAGTACCAGCCGGACCAGTCGATCGCGGCGCTGGCCTCCTCGGGCGACAGATCGCGGAGCACGAGCGCGCGGGGCGGCCGCCGGGGGCTGAGCGGGTACCCGATGCGGTTCGGCGAGGCCACGCGGGGAAACTAGCACCCCGGCACGTCCCGCGGGAACGCAGCGGCGCGCCGGCGTCGGATGCGGACGCCTCACGACCCGGGCGCCCTCGCCGAGCGCCTCGTCGGGCGGCATGGGCTGCCCCCTGAGCGCTCCCTGCGCGCCCCCTTCAGGCGACATGTACCTGCGGCTCGCTTGACAGGGGCAAAGGTTCCATGTCTTCCTACCTGCTCAGAGCTTTCTTTACATCTTTCACGCCGGGAAGGGCGGCGCGTCGCGCCGAGCGATCTCGCTATCTGCGGTTGGCCGCCGCCGGAGCCCGGCGCGACCAAACAACAGCACCACGGTGACCACGCGACCATCGCGTCTGCCCGGATCCGGGCGCGCCGATCCGCGTGGTGGTCCGGGCGAATCGAGCCCTGAGCGCGCGCACGGAGGAACCTGAATGAGAACCTTGCAACATCGGATCGGGACTCGATTTGTCGGCGCTGCCTTCATCGGCGCAGCCTTCGTGGTCGCCTGCTCGGCAAGCCCGAGCGGCTCCCCGCGGCAGGGCCAGGGCGCCGGCGGCGCGGGCGGGGCGCCGGACGAGTTCGGCGCGGGGACGGGGAACATCTTCGACGTGGGCAGCGGCGGCCCCGTCGAGCCGCCTCCCTGCGAGGTCTGCGAGGACTTCCCCGCGGCCCCGGTGCTCGACGACGCCGGGACGCCGCCGCCCGCCAACGCGCCCGAGCTGTTCGGCGCCCCAGGCAGCGGCGCGCCGGGCGGGCCGTGCCTCGCCGAGCCGGAGATCGGGGCGCTCTTCCCGAACAACTGGCTGCGGCCGAGGTTCCGGTGGACCGCGCCCGAGGGGCAGGATCTGTTCGAGATCCGCGTGCACGCCGACCGGGAGAAGAACGACCTGGTCGTCTACACGACGAACCGCGAATGGAAGATGCCCAAGGACATGTGGGAGAAGCTGGCGTCGCATGTCCGGAACGAGCCGATCACCATCACGATCCGCTCGGTGTCGACGAGCGCGCCGGGCGCGCCGCTCGTCGGCACCTCCGGGCCGATCACCATCGCGCCGGCCCCGGCCGGCGGCAGCATGGTGTACTGGGCGGCGATCGGCGAAGGGCCGGCGGACGCGTGGCTGGCCGGGTTCGGCGTGGGCGAGGAGGGCGTCGTCGACGCGCTCAAGGTCGAGCAGGTGCAGCAGGGCGGCCGCAGGACCGAGAACGGCGGCCTCCGGAACGACGGCGCGGTGAGGTGCATCGGGTGCCACACGTCGACGCCCGACGGCGAGTCCGTCATCTTCACGGATCACTGGCCGTGGGGGCTCGCCATCGCCTCCGTGCAGAAGGACTCCGTGGGCGAGGTCCCCTCGTACGTCACGCCGGGCGGCTCGGAGGCGATGAGCCAGGCCTGGCTCGGCGCGCCAAGGATGTCGGCAGCGCACTTCTCCCCGGGAGACCGGATCGTCGTCACCTCCTATGGCCGGGATCGCGGCACGGTCTGGGACGGCCAGTCGTACAGCGCCATGCCGAACGCGCGCCTCGCGTGGTTCGACCTGGAGTCGCCGGTGCCGACCTACCCGCTCGACGCCAACCCCAACCTGGTCAAGGAAGAGATGGCGGCCGCGGAGGGGACCGCTTACGGCTTCATCACGTGCGAGGGCGACACGCGCGGAGCGCTGATGCCGGACTGGAGCCACGACGGCGACACCATCGTTTACGTGTCCACCGACGCCGGCAAGGACGGGCGGATCGCCGCCGGGGCAGGCGATCTCTACACGGTGCCCTACAACGACCGGCAGGGCGGCGCGGCGACGCCGCTGCAGGGCGCCGCAGAGCCGGCGTTCAACGAGTATTACCCCGCCTTCTCGCCCGACGACCGGCTGATCGCGTTCAACCGGACGCCGAGCCCGGGGGAGATGTACTACAACCCCGCGTCCGACATCTACGTCGTCCCCGCGGCCGGCGGCGCGGCGACGCGGCTCGCGGCCAACGATCCGCCGGCCTGCGTCGGCGTCACGAGCCCGGGGATCCACAACAGCTGGCCCAGGTGGTCGCCGGAGGCCACGACCGTCGACGGCAAGACGTATTACTGGGTCATCTTCTCGTCGTCCCGCGACGGCTACACCCTCCAGAAGGACCCGCAGAAGAAGGCGTCGCAGCTCTACGTGACCGGCGTCGTCGTGGAGGGCACGACGGTGACCACGTACCCGTCGATCTATCTCTGGAACCAGACCACGAACACGAGCAACCACACGCCCGCATGGGACGTGTTCAAGATCCCCCCCGCGCCCGTTCCCCTCTGACGCCGCGCGCAGGCGTCCCGGCCGGGAGAGCGAGCCCCCGCCGCCCTCGGACACGTGCCCCCCGATACGGCGCGTCCGTCCGGGCCCAATGAACCTCCGTCTCATCGCGTGTTGGCGGAAATAGCCAGTCTCATCACCCATCCATGGCACACGTGTGCCAGGCGGCCCCCGCCAGCGCATGCATGTCGTGCCTCGCGCCGCGCGGCGGGCCGTGCGCGCGCGCGAACCGCCGCATTTCGCGGTGAATCGAGCGAGCGGGCGGCTGGCGCGGGCCTTGCGACGCCGGCGGGCACCATGCGAACCCACCGCGCCCATTCCTCTCTCTGGCTTCTCCTAGCAACAGGCCTCCTCGCCGTCGGATGCGTCACGGAGTCCTCGTCACCCGGACCCGACGAGAGCGCGTCGCAGCGCGCGGCGCTCCACCGGGCTCAGTCGTGCGACGACCTCGAAGCGCTGCTGAAGCAGGACGCGCTCGCCAAGATGAACGCCCAGATCGACGCCATGATCGCGAGCTACGGTGCGATCGGCGACGGCCGCGGCGTCGGCTTCGGCGGCCCCGGCGTCGCCTTGCCCGGGGGGGCCGCGGACCCCACCGGCGTACCTTCCCCGACGCCGCCCGTGGCCGGCAGCCCCGAGGACGCGGCGTCGGGCGGCGAGAGCGATGCCCCCGCCCACTCGGACACGAACACCCAGGTCGCCGGCGTCGATGAGGCCGATATCGTCAAGACCGACGGGAACAACCTCTACATCCTGCACGACCAGAGCTTCTACACGCTGACCGCGTGGCCGGCGTCGTCGCTCGCGGTGGGCAGCTCGCTCGCGATCGAGGGCAGCCCGCTCGAGATGTTCGTGGCGGGCGACAAGGTCGTCGTCTACTCGTCGGTCAACGGGGCCGCGATCTACGAGAAGGCGGGCGTCGAGCCGCGGCCGGGGTACTACGACTACAGGATCGACATCGGCATCGCCCTGCCCGCAGGCGCCGGCGCGCCCGCCGGCACGCCGGGCAGCGCGCCGGGCAGCGGGCCGGACCAGGACGATGCGCCGGCCCCCCCGGAGGGCGCCGGCACGCCGTCCAACCCGGGAGACGCCGGCGCGCCGCCCAACCCGGGAGACGCCGACCCGCCGCCGGACGGCGCCGACAAGCCCGCGGAGCCCCTGCCGGACGGCGACACCGAGCCCACACCGACGGACGGCGTCCCTTCCCCCGATGAGCCGGCGACCGACGCGCCCCCGCCGCCCGACGCCTACGCCCCGCTCACGAAGCTCACCGTCCTGAGCCTCGCGGGCGGCGCCCCCAGCGTGGCCAGGGAGCTCTACTTCGAGGGCGGCTACGCCTCGTCGCGGCGCGCGGGCGACGACGTCCGCACGGTGCTGTCCGGCGGCGCCCACGGCCCCGCGCTCAACTACTGGCCCGCCGACCTCACCGCCTTCCCCGAGACCGCCGAGGCGTGGACCGCGGCGTTCGAGCAGCTCCGCGCCGAGAACACGGCGATCATCGAGGGCTCGTCGCTGTCGGCGTGGCTGCCGTACCGCTTCGAGAAGCAGGGGGAGACGGTCACCGAGCTCGGCGCGAGCTGCGCGGACTTCTACGTCCCCGAGGCGGGCACGACGTCGTACGGCCTGACGCAGATCGAGTCGATCGACCTCGCCGACCTCGACGAGGCGCCGGCGTCGACCTCGATCATCGGCGCGACCGACACCGTGTACTCGAGCCACGACGCCCTCTATGTCGCCGCGCGCGGCTGGCAGGCGCCGACGGCGCCCAGCGCGGTGAACGCGAGCACGGACGTCACGCACCTGCACAAGTTCGATCTGGTCGCCGACCCGAGCCAGCCCCGGTACGTCGCGTCGGGCTCGGTGCCCGGCCACATCCTCAACCAGTTCTCGCTCGACGAGCACAACGGCAAGCTCCGCGTCTCGACGACCGCCATGGTGCCGGGGACCGAGCGGTGGACGACCCGCAACGGCGTGTTCGTCCTCGAGGCGCAAGGGGCCGAGCTCTCGCGCATCGGCGCCATCACCGACCTGGCCCCGGGCGAGCAGATCCGCTCGACCCGGTTCATGGGGGATCGCGGCTACGTGGTGACGTTCCTCCGGGTCGACCCGCTCTTCGTGCTCGATCTCTCCGACCCCGAGTCGCCCTCCGTCGCGGGCGAGCTCAAGATCCCCGGCTTCAGCGAGTACATGCACCCGCTCGACGACGGGCACCTCCTGGCGATCGGCAGGGACGGCGACGAGAGCGGCGTGGTGACCGGCCTGGCGCTGCAGATCTTCGACGTCACGGACCCGTCGGCGCCGGAGCTCCTGCACAAGAAGTCGCTCGAGGGGGACTACACGTCTTCCGAGGCCGAGTACAACCACAAGGCGTTCACGTACTACGGTGAACGCGACGTGCTCGCCTTCCCGGTCGTGAGCTACGACCGGGAGACCGGCGCGGTCGCGAGCACGCTGGAGCTCTTCAACGTCGATGTCGCCGAAGGGTTCAGCCACCTCGGCGCGGTCGACCACAGCGGCTTCTTCAGCGCGACGTCGGGGTGCTACTACTACGGCGGCGCCGACGTGAAGCGCGGCGTGTTCATCGAGGACTACGTCTACTCGATCTCGCACGGCGGCGTGCTCGTGAACGCGCTCGACGACCTCGCGACGCCGGTGGCGTCGCTGCCCCTGCCCGCCCCGACCTCGTGGGGGTCCGCCTGCGGCGGCGTCGACGTCGCCGAGCCGGCGCCGGCCGAGCCCGCGCCGACGCCGGCTCCCCGCGGCGAGGAGTAGCGCCGGGCGGCGGAACGCAGGCCGCGGCGCCCCGCCCCTCGAGCGGGGGCGCCGCGGCGGCGCCGCGGCGCTCAGGCTCCCTGCCGGGGCGCCTCCCACGGGTGATCCGGGTAGAACTCCCGCATGAGCCGCGCGGTGTACGCGACGAGGTTCGCGAAGCCCTCGGCCCTGCGCCTGAGCGGCGAGTCGAAGAACGGCGTGAGGATGCCGGCCAGCGCCGCGAAGGCCGTCGCGTCGACGCCCGCGGGGCGCCCGCCGAACAGGTACAGCCTGTCCCCGAGCAGCGCCGAGAGCGCGGTCAGGGAGCGCACGCCGAGCGCGACGATCTCCTCGTTCGAGTGACGCGCGATGCCGAGCGCGCGGTAGTTCTCGCGGACGCGCGCGAGGAGCTCCTCGCGCAGCTTCGGGCGCTGCTCCTCCGGCGCGCCGTCGACGAAGTGCGCCGGGCCCTTCTCGAAGTTCTCGGGGATGAGCCAGCGCGCGTACCCCGAGGTCGCGACGAAATGGTTCTCGAGCATGCGCTCGATGGCCCACGCCTCGGCGCGCTGCCGCGCGTCGAGGCCCGCGTCGAGATCCTTGCCGTACTTCCGCTCGAGGTGCTCGCGGATGAAGTGCGAGTCGGCGACGCGCGCGCCGTCGTCGTCGTCGATGAAGGGGAGCTGCCCCTTCGGCGACAGGTCGGGCCGCGCGCGCTCCTTCCGGTAGGGCAGGCCGAGGAGCTTGAGCTGGACCTCGGTCTTCGTCACATAGGGGCTGGCTTCGGGCAAGCCGAACGTGGGGCCGAAGCCGTAGAGCGTGATCATGAGAACCTCCGGGAGCTTGGGTCCGCCGTGGACCGCGCTTGATGTAGCCTCGCCCTGCTGACAACCTGGTGTCAGCATCCTCGTGCGGCGCGCCGACCGATTGTTCCAGATCCTTCAGATCCTGCGCCGGCAGCGGGCGCCGGTCACCGCGGCGGCGCTCGCCGAGGAGCTCGAGACGTCGAAGCGGACGGTGTACCGCGACGTCGCGGATCTCCTCGCCCAGCGCGTCCCGATCCGGGGCGAGGCCGGCACCGGCTACGTGCTCGAGCGCGGCTTCGACATGCCGCCGCTGATGCTCACGCCCGACGAGATCGAGGTCGCGGTCCTCGGCGCGCAGTGGGTCGCCGGCCGCGGGGACGCCGCCCTGCGGAGGGCGGCGCAGGACCTCATCGCGAAGATCGCCGCGACGGTCCCCGAGCGGCTGCGCCCGCTCGTGCTCGAGCCGACGACGGGCACGCCCCCCGCGCTGGACCAGGTCCCCGACGGGCTCGACCTGGCCGAGGTGCGCGCGTCGATCCGCGCCGGCACGAAGATCGCGCTCCGCTACCGCGACGAGGCGGGCCGCGAGAGCGAGCGCGTCGTGTGGCCCGTCGTGGTCGGGTATCGCGAGTCGACGCGCCTCCTCGTGGCGTGGTGCGAGGTCCGCCAGGACTTCCGCTCCTTTCGCACCGACCGCGTGGTCGGCGCCACGTTCCTGAAGGAGCGCTACGGCGAGAGGCCGAGCGCGCTGCGCGCGCGGTGGCGCGCGACCCTGCCCGCGCGCCGCGAGCTGTGGAAGCGCACGGGCGCGCCGCGCGCCGGGGAGTGACGCGGCGTTCGACCCTGGCCGGGAGCTGAACCGTGGGGGCCGCTCCGCCCGCGCCGCCGGCCGTGCCAGCGCGTCGTTCGGCGCCGGCGGAGCCGCGCGCAGCGGGCAGCCCCCGGGCTCAGGGCGCCTCGGCGTCCGGGCCGCCGGAGGGCGCGTCCGGCGCGGCGCCCGCGCTGCGGTCCGGCGCTTCCGCCGGCCGTGCCTTCTGCTCCAGGAGAACGAGGACCACATCCACCGTGGCCCCCACAGCGCGGTTGACGAGGCGGATCGTCCCGTGGACGCCGGACAGCGTCGTATCGTGGATGACCCGAATCCCCCTCACGGGCGCCTGGATCGGGGGAATCTGCTCCAGCAGATCGAAGGGCAGCTTCGCCGCGTGCTTCTGCAGGCGCTCCACGGCCCGCGAGCCGTGCTCGACCGCCTCCTGCACGAGATCCTTCAAGCCGCGCCACCGCTCCATCACACCGCCTCCTCGCACCACGCGCGGATCTGCGCGTAGACGTCCGGGTCGTGGGCCAAACGCAGGTGTCCGAGCGACGGCATGATCCGCGCGTGCGCTTGAGGGAAGGGCGAGCACCGGTCCTCGGCGACCGCCCGGCCCGTGGCGCTCCTCAGCGAGACCATCGCGTCGCCGAACAAGAGGGAGAGCCTCGGGTCGGCCGTGAGCGCGCCGGCGATGAGGTGATGGCGAATGTGGGGGAGCAAGGGCACGGGATGACGGCGATTCTGGAGCAGGGCGTCCGCGTCGGCGCCCTCCCAGTCCTCGCGGCGGAGGTTGGCGTAGCCCAGGTCCTTCATCCCGCCGCTGCGGAGGTTGACGATATCGGCGATGAGCTTCGTGTACGGATTGCCGATGCTCGCGAGCGCCCACGTGACAGCGTTGCCGAAGCGCTCCAGCGGGGCGCCGAGGTGCGGTGTGCCGAGGTAAAAGGCCCGCTTGACGAGGGGCAGCCACCTTCGAGGCTTGTCGCTCGCCGCGTGCGCGGCGCTGCGCGCGACGAGGCCGCCCATGCTGTGGCCGATGAGGACCAGCTCCTCCACGGCGACCGGAGAGGCGCAGACGAGCTGCTCGAGGAGGACATCCAGGGCCTCGCCGTTCTCGGAGACGCGAAGGCCGCTGTTGTACCGCACGTAAAACGGCGTGTACCCGAGGTCGCGCGCAAGACGCGATCCGTACGTCTCGCCGTCCGGCATCGTCCAGATCTCCTCGGTGCTCATCAGCCCGTGCACGAGCACGACGACACGGGGTGTGGCTCGAGCAGCGGCGGCCGCGGGGAATGCCCGGGCAAGCGGCAGGCGGCGTCCGTCGCGGACGAGCTGCATCGCGGTCGCGAGGCCATTGCTGGTCCGCTGTAGATGGTCGCCGAGGAGCCCGTTGAGCACCCCGACGACCCGCTCCAGGTTGTTTCCCATGCGCCGATCCGGCCCGCATCGTGGCACGGATCGGCGCCTCGCGCAGCGCTGCAAGGCGGCGGGCGACTCTGCAGGTCGGAGCGGCGCCGCATGCCGAGCTCGGCGGGTGGGGCGCGGCCCGCCCGCTCAGCGCCCGAGCTTCGCGAGGAACGCGTCGCGGCCGCCCTGCCCCGCGAGCGGCCCGCCGCCGAAGTCGAGGGCGCCGTCGAAGTAGCCGGTGAGGAGGACGTCCCCGCCCGGGTCGAACGCGACGTCCGTGGGCGTCTGGCTCTGCGCGTCGCCGAAGCGATCGCCCCACAGCGCGCGGCCGGCGGCGTCGAGCTTGACGAGGAAGACGTCCTCCTCCCCCGCGCTCTCGATCCGCCCGCACGCGAGATCGAGCGCGCCGCGGAAGAACCCGGCGACCGCCACGTTGCCGTCCGCGTCGGCGGCGATCGCCGTGCCGTCCTGCCGGAGCGCGCCGCCGAGGCGGCGGCTCCAGACGTGACGGCCCCTCGGGTCGAGCTTCAGGACGAACGCGTCGTTGTCGCCCGCGCTGCGGCGCGGTCCGCCGCCGAAGTCGACGCTGCCGGCGAAGCCCCCGGTCACGAGGACGTTGCCCCGCGGATCCACCGCGACGGCGGAGGCGTTCTGGCTGCCGGGATCTCCATAGCTCCGGCTCCAGACATGATGGCCGTCCGGATCGAGCTTGGCGACGAAGATGTCGGAGCTCCCGGCGCTCGGGAGCGGCCGGCCGCCGAAATCGAGGCCGCCGCCCAGGGAGAACCCCGCGAGGACGATGTTGCCCGCGCCGTCGACCGCGAGGCCCTCGCCGCGATCGATATCCACGGTGCCGAACGCCTTGCTCCAGAGGTGATCGCCGGAGGCGTCGAGCTTCGACACGAAGATATCCTCGTCGAACAGGCCTCCTGTGCTGACGAGCGGCGACGCTCCGCCGGAGAAGTCGAGGGAGCCCTCGAACGAGCCCGAGACGAGGACGTTGCCGGCGCCGTCCGCGGCGATGGCGCGCGGGGAGTGGCGCTCGTCGCCGGACGCGGCGCGGCTCCAGAGGTGGCCGCCGCTGGCGTCGAATTTGGCCACGAACGAGATCTGGAGTCCGCCGAAGGGGTTCATCAGCGGGCCGCCGCCGAGATCGATGGGATCGCGGAAGCCGCCCGCGAGCAGGATGCCGCCGTCGGCGTCGACGGCGACGGCAGAGGCAAACGATGACGGGGCGTCGAAGGCGCGGCCCCAGAGGAGATCTCCGTCGGCGTCGAGCTTCGCGAGGAACGCCCCCGAGGCGGAGACCGGCCCGCCGCCGAAGTCGACCGTGCCCGCGGCCGAGCCCGCGAGGACGATGTTCCCCGCGCCGTCGGCGGCGACCGAGTACCCGATCTGCTCGCGATGATCGCCGTACCGCCGGCTGAAGAGGTGGGCGGCGCCGGGACACGAGCGGTGGCACACGTAGCTCGCGGGCGGGCGCGGCGCCTCGCGGCGCGCGGGCTCCGCGTCCTCCGCGCGGCACGGCGGCGGGGGCGCGCCGCGGCTCGGGACCGCGCCGTCCACGTCGCGGCGCGGCCCGCGAGGGGGGACGGCGGCGTCCTCGACGCCCCCGGGACCGCCCCGGCGGATCGGGGCGCAGGGCGGAGACGCCGCCTCGGCGGGGATCGCGAAGAGCACAGGGAGGACGAGGAGGAGCTGAGGAATAGAACATCTCATGATGTTCTCCGGTGCCGGAGCGCGGCTGTCCGTTGCTATCGCACCGCGATCGTCAGCCGATGCCGCCCAGCGCGCCGCCTCGGACGAGCCCGCTCCCCGCTGCCGGACGGCCTCGAGCGACCAGCGCGAAGCGCTCGACGCCCGACGCGATTTCGAGCGCATGACGGGGCGGAGCCGGATGGATGGCTTGACAACGGACCGGCCGATCGCGCCTGCTGGCACGATCCCCGCGCCGCGCTCCGCCGGTGGGGTGTAGGTCGAACACGCATGATCACCGGTCTGGACCTCTTCGCAGCGCTGCATCGCATCGTACAGGACGCCACAGACAGCCTGCCTGGAACGCGGCGCGGCGGCCTGCTGATCCGAGAGGGAGATCGCCTGTTCTACCGGGCCGCCGTGGGCCTCGAGAGCCTGCTCTCAGGCCCGCTGCCGATCCCGTCGGACGCGGGGCCGGTCAGCGCGGTCTCGCAGCTCGACCCGGGCGACGGCGCGCGCGCCGTGGCGGCGGCCGCGTGGTACCGAGAGCACCTGCCGGGCGCGGTCGCGCTCGACTGGCTGCCCGCGGACGCGGTCGTGGTCCTCGCGGCGGTGCGCATGCGCGGGCGGCCGGTCGGCGTGCTCGCCGTCGAGCAGCCGGCCGCGGAGCCGCTTTCGGACGAGCGCAGGTTGCGGCTGATGGCCCTGGCCGGCAGCGCCGGCGCGGCGCTCGAGCGGCGCGAGCTCTTCGACGACAAGGCGCGGTCGGCCCACGAGAACCGCGTGCTCGAGGAGGTGCTGAACGCGGTGGCCTCGCAGGCCAGCCCGCAGGAGCTCGTGGAGATCATCTCGAGCGGTATCAAGAGCGTGCAGCTGCGGCCGCAATGGAGCGCGGTGGAGCTCGCCCTGGTGGAGGACGACACCTGCGGGGCCTCGCCCGCGGGCGAGCGCGGCCCGGACCGTGAGCTCCGCGTCTACCGGGCGCCGCGGCGCGCGCCGGTGGTCTACTGGAACAACCTGCGGGAAGGCGCGCTCGTCGCGGGGCGCGCCCTCGGCGTCGGCGTGATCCACCGGTGCGGCAGCGCCGGCGGCGAGGGCGGCCAGAGCGCGCTCATCGACGAGGGCGTGCGCCGCGGGGTGAGCGGCATCGCCGTGGCGCCGGCCGACGCCGCGGCCCTCGAGCCGGCGATCCGGCGAGCGGCGGAGGCCGGGATCCCGGTGATCACGTTCGATACGCCGCCGGCCGACGGCAGCAGGGCGCTGGCCTACGTCGGCACCGACAACGTGGCTGCCGGCCGGCTCGCCGGAGAGACGATGGCGCGGCTCCTCCCGGACGGCGGAGTCGTGGGCGCGCAGGTCTCGTCGCTCCGCGCCATGAACGGTTGCGATCGGGTCGCGGGGTTCGGCGCGGCGGCCTTCGGGACGTCCATCTCGATGCGATCTCCGCTGGAGAGCCACTACGATACTTCCGCGGCGATGCAGCTCGCCCTGGACGCCTTGCGCGAAGGAGGGCTGTCCGGCGCCTTCGGGGCTTGCGCCGAGAACGGCCCGGCCTGGGGCGCGGCCGCGAGGGCCCTGGGGAGGGCGGGAGATCTCAAGATCGTGGCGTTCGATCTGATCCCCGAGACGATCGCGATGCTCCGGGAGGGCACCATCCATGCGGCCGTGGTCCAGCGCGAGCACGACATGGGCTATCGCGCCGTCGCGCTGCTCTACGACATGGTGTCGAGGGGGGTGGAGGCGGCGCTGGCCGAGCTCCCGGCGCCGGGGCAGGCCGAGGATCGGCGCCTCCCGCGCTTCATCGACACCGGCGTGGACCTCGTGACCGTCGAGTCCACGCCCTGGTCTCGTCCGCTGTCGGAGCGGCTGACCCTGGAGACGAGCCGCAAGTCCGCGAGCCGGAGGCGCGGGGGCGCGGCGGTGGATCGCTCGCGCGAGCTCCTCGTCATCAGCCTGGACGCCGACGAGCAGGGCCTCGTCGAGGGGCGCGCCCGGCTCGAGCGGGAGTCGCTGGTCGGCCGGGTGCTGAGCGCCGGCCGGTCGGTCGTCATCGACACGCTGGCGGGCGAGCACGACCTCTGGCCGGATGTCGTCGAGGCGCGCCGGAAGGGCAGCCGCACGCGGGCCGGCGTCCCGCTGCTCGCCCGGGGAAGGGCGCTCGGCGTCCTGGTCCTCGACAGCGAGCGGCGCGCGGCGTGCTCGCCCGAGGACCTCGAGCTGATCGAGCGCATCGCCGACACCCTGGCGGTGGCGCTCGAGAACGCGCAGCTCCTCCGCCGCGTCACCGAGCGGACCCAGGAGCTCGAGCAGGCGAACCGGCAGCAGGCGGCGCTGCTCAGCACGATCCATGAGCTCTCCAGCCCGGTCGTCCCGGTCGCGCGCCAGATCCTGGTGATGCCCATCGTCGGGGCGATGGACAGCCAGCGCTCGGGCCGCTTCCTCGAGTCGATGCTGCGGGAGATCTCCGAGCGGCACGCGCGCGTGGTGCTGATCGACGTGACGGGGATGGCGGCGGTGGACGCCGCGGCTGCGGATCACCTCATGACGGCGGCGCGGGCGGCGGGGCTGCTCGGGGCCGAGGTCGTGCTCGTCGGCATCACGCCGCCGGCGGCGCAGCTGATGGTGGAGCAGGGGCTGGACCTCGGGGGCGTCGTCGCCCGCTCGACCCTCGAGCTCGGGTTCGCCTACGCGCTGTCGAAGACGGGCGGCCGGCTCGTCTACGGCGGCTCGCCCCACGCTGCGCGGTCGTGAGCCGCGCGCCGCGGCGCGCCCTCGGCCCTTCGGCGGGCCGGCGGCGCCGAGCGCGCCCCTTCAGCCGGCGTCGAGCTCGAAGGCGCCTTCGTAGATGGCGTCGACCGGAACGGCGGCGCCGATCGCGAGCGAGATCGCGCCTCCCGCCTCGATCGCGAGGTAGCGCCAGGAGCCGTCGGCCTCGCGCCGGAAGTGCTCGACACGCACCGAGGTCTGCGAGACGAGCAGGTAGTCGGTGAGGGACGGGATGCGCTGATACGCGGCCCACTTCTCGCCGCGGTCGTACGCCTCGGTGCTGGGCGACAGGACCTCGACGGCGACGCTCGGGTTCGCGAGCACGTCGCTGGTGCCCGGCTCCATCCGCACACCGCCGCACGCGACGACGGCATCCGCGTAGACGTAGCGCTCCCCCTGCTTCGCGGAGATCCGCTGGTCCGGTGACAGGACATGACACGGCCTGCCGCGAACGGCCGCGCGGAGCTCCGCCCCCACGGCGTTCGAGAGGAAGTTGTGCCGCGGGCTGCCGCCCGCCATCGCGAAGACCTCGCCGAGATGATATTCGTGCTTTGCGACCTGCGCGCGCTCCCACTCGAGATACGCTGAAGCGCTCATGCGCTGGGTGGCGGCGGCGTCGCCCATGCGCGCGAACATAACGTAGCAGCCGCGCCGGAGCCAGGTTCAGCGACTCAGGCTGTGCGGCCGCCTGCCTGCCGCCGCTGCCCGAGGGGAGCAGACCGGCGCGTCAGGTGCCGAAGCGGCGCGCGTTGCGGAGGCGGGCCTTCGCGGCCTCGACTTCCTTGTTCTTGGGCGGAGCGGTGGTCTCCAGCGACTCGACGAGCCGGCGCGTGATGGCGGCGATGTCGTCGACGGCTTGCTCGAAACAGGCGACGTTCTTCCCGCTGGGGCTGCGGGTGCCGCTCACCTTGCGCACATATTGCAGGGCGGCCGCCCGGATCTCTTCCTCCGTCGCCGGCGGCTCGAAGTTGAATAGAGGACGGATGTTCCGACACATGCCGCGAGCGTACCGCCGAACGCGGCGCGGTGGAACCAGCGCGGCGAAAACACGGCCAAAGCGGCGCGGTCGATCGGCGCGGCGCTCCTGTCCTGCGCTGCGGCGCTGCGCCCGGCGCGACGTGCGTTATCGCGGCTCCAGCTGCTCCAGCTCGCGCACCCGGGCCTCGAGCTCGCGCACCCGCGCCTCGGCGGCCTCCCTGGCGCGCGCCTCGGTCGCCGCGACCTCTTCCTGGGTGGGCACGAGCTCGCCCTTGCCGTCCGGGCGCGCGAGCCGGAGCCGCGCGTCGGCCCCGCTGCCCACGACGCAGAGCCAGCTGTCGAGCGCGGGGCTCCACGCGGGGCCGGCGCCGGCGTGCACGCGCACGTACGCGCCGTCGGGGTCGCGCCGGTAGGCCTGGAGCGCCACCCTGCCGGCGGGCGGCCGCTGCGCGGCGGCCAGCGGATCGAAGATCGCGAGCTCGGGACAGCCGAGCTGGCAGTACTTGAGCGGGATGTCCTCGTAGGCCTTTTGCCAGTCGCTCGCCACGATCTCGAGCGCGAAGCGCGGCGGGCGGTGGCCGGGCAGCCAGGTCTGCCACTGCTTGGGCAGCGGCGGCGCGGGCCGGTGATCGAGGAGGTAGACGTCCGGCGAGACGCGCACGAGCGGCTCCTCGCGCACCCACGCGAAGAACCGGTCCGACCCGGCGTGGTGGTCGGTCCAGCCGCGCTCGCGCGCGAGCTGCGCGATCGAGGACAGGAGCAGGCGGGCGATCTCGTCGTGCTCGCCCCACGCGCCGATGCCGTCCGCGTCGTCGAGGTACCAGTCCGACCAGTCGATGGTCGCGCGGAGCTCCTCGGGCTCCGGATCGCGGACGACGAGCGCGCGCGGGAGGCGCGTCGCGTGGGGGTTGGCTCCGGTGCGGACGGGCGGCACGAGCTTCGACCGTAGCACCCCCGGCGCAGCGGCGGGAGGCGGGCGGGCGCGGGCGAGCGGCGCGGGCGGGCGCGGGCGAGCGGCGCGTCAGGCGTTGCGGGCCGCCGGCCGGCGCGGGCGGACGGCGGCGCATCGCATCGCCAGGGCGCGCTCGGGGCTCCCGGTGCCGCGCACGGGTGCCATGTCGGCGGCATGCGTTTCGAGGGGGTCCTCTTCGACGTCGACGGAGTGGTGGTCGACTCGCCGCACGAGCGCGCCTGGCGCGAGGCGCTGGAGGCGCTGATGGCGACCGAGTGGCGCGCGATCGCGCCCGAGACGCGCTACGCGCCCGAGCGGTTCACGACGGCCGTCTACCAGAGCGAGGTCGCCGGCAAGGCGCGCGAGAGCGGCGCGCGCGCGGCGCTCGACTACTTCGGCGTGCCCGACGCCGCCGAGCGCGCGCGGCTCTACGCCGAGCGCAAGCAGGAGGCGCTGCTCCGGAAGATCGAGGCGGGGGAGTTCGTCGTCTTCCCTGACGCGATGCGGCTGATCCTGGGGCTCAAGGCGCGCGGCGTGCCCATCGCGGCGGCGTCGTCGTCCAGGAACGCAGGCGAGCTCCTCCGGAGGATCCGCGCCGACGCCTTCGCCGAGCAGCAGCGCATCCGCCGCCCGGCCGTCGCGCCCGGCACGACGTTGCTCGACCTGTTCGACGCCGACCTCTGCGGCGTCGCGGTGGCGCACGGCAAGCCGGCGCCGGACCTGTTCCTGGCCGCCGCGCGCGCGCTCGGCGTGCCCCCGGCGCGCTGCCTCGTCGTCGAGGACGCCCCCGCCGGGGTGCAGGCCGCTAAGGCGGCCGGGATGACCGCGCTCGGCGTGGCGCGGCTCGCCGACGACGCGCTGCTGGCCGCCGCGGGGGCGGATCGGGTCGTGACGACGCTCGACGCGGTCGATCCGGACGCCGTGGTCGAGGGGCGGATCGCGGCGCGGGCGGCGTGAGGGGGGCGTGCAGTTCAAGCCTGCGCGGTGCGTCGCTCTGTGATCTGCCGATTGCCCCGGGAGCGGCAAACCTGGGTCGTCTCAAGCAAGACAGTTTGGCGCTTGCGGACGCAGAACCGGACGAATCGATATCTTGATCCAGCAGCGCTCCGTGACGCCCCCGGGCGCCGGAACAGGCCGCTCCTCAGCCGCCCTGCTTGCGCACGACCGCGAGGCTCCAGATCTCCCCGGCGCTCGTGCCCACCCACAGCGTCGGCGACCCCTTGCCGGCGGCCACCAGCACGGTCGGCTCGCCGCGGGCGCCGAGCGCGACGCTGGCCGTCGGCGCGAGCGGCGCGCCGGAGGCGGCCTCGATGGCGGCGCCGTCGAACACCGCGACGCGGCCGTCGGCGAAGCAGGCGAACAGGCTCGACTCGAGGACCGCCACATCGGCGACCGGATCGCTGAAGGCGAGCATCTTCGCCGCCAGCTTGCCCGACGACCGCACGACGGCGCAGGCCGCGCTCGCGCCGCGCTTGTACACCGCCGTCAGCTTCGGGCCGCCGCGCACCCGGTCGAGGTTCTGGGCCGCGCGCGGCAGCGAGGCGCGCAGCGTCGGGCCCGGCTCGGGCGTCGCGCCGGGGTGGACGCGGAGCTCGCCCCCCTCCCCGGCGCCGTCCATCACCGCGTGCGTCTCGGTGTCGGTCACGTCGAACGCCCGCGCCGCGCCGCGCACCGCGAACGTGCGGCCGTTCACCTCGGTCTTGTCGAGCTTCAGCTCCGTCGCGCTGCCGTCCCAGCCCAGCGACAGCGCCGTCTCGCCGGACGGGCGCGTCGCGAGCTGCCGCGCGTCCCGCCCGACCTGATCGAGCTTCGGGCCGTGCGTGATGCCGAGCAGCGCCCAGACCGCGTCGTCGCTCCGGACCACGGCCACGTCCTTCGAGAGCAGCGCCACGTCGTGCGCCGAGGAGAGCGACAGGTTCGTCGTCTTCGCGCCGGCGCCGCCGATCGGGCAGACGCTGAGGCGCACGGGGTCGGTCGAGACCATCGCGACCAGGCCGGGGCTCGCGAGGAACGCGGCGCCGCGGATCTCCGCGTCGAGGCCGTGCACCTTGCGGGGGGAGCTCAGATTGCTGAAGGGCATGGCCGACGAAGATACCGGTTCTCGCGGGGCGGCGTCAGCCCTTGATGAGCGAGCGGACCTCGATGTCGAGGTTCTCGGACTCCGCGACGGCGTCCATCGCCTTGCGGAGCTGGGCGAGCGACACCCCGACGGGGACGTCGACGTGGGCCTCCATCCGGAAGAGCTGCGAGCCGGTCACCGGCGCCTCGTAGGCCGAGGTCTCGAGCGAGACGATGTTGACGCCCGCGCCGTGGAGCGCGCGCGACACGGCGCGGACGATCCCCTCGTGATCGAGCGCGTCGACGGAGATGACGCAGGGGATGGTCGCCGCGCGCCGGTGCGACTCGGGGCTCTTGGTCCTGCGGCTCTGCACCGTGAGCCCCGTCGCCCGGGTGAGCGCCCCGGTGTCGCGCTCCACCGCCTCGATCGCGCCCGGGGGGCCCGACGCGAGCAGGAGGATGCCGAACTCGCCCCCGAGCACCGCCATGCGGCTGTCCTCCACGTTGGCGCCCCGCTCGGTCAGGTAGTGGGTCACCTCCGCGACGAGGCCCGTTCGGTCAGGGCCGAGGCAGGAGAGGACCAGGAAGGCTTCGGGCTCGGGCGTCGTCGTCATGCGGCGCATCTTAGTCCGATCCGCGCAACCGGCGCGACCGACGCGACCGACGCGACCGACGCGACCGGCGCGACCGGCGCGACCGGCGCAGGCCATCGCGGGCGCGCGTCCGCGGCGGCGAGCGCCCGGGCAGCGCCGTCCAGGTCGGCGCGCGCGCGTCCGCGGGGATCGAGCGGCCGCGCGCCGCGGCCGACGAGGCGCTTGTCTCCGGCGGGGCGGTGGGCGAGAGGACGGCCATCCCCATGCCGTACGAACGCGACAACATCCACCGCCTCACGCCCTACACGCCCGGCGAGCAGCCGCAGCGGGCCGACGTGGTCAAGCTGAACACCAACGAGAACCCGTACCCGCCGCCGAGCGCGGTGCTGGAGGCGATCCGGGGCGTCTCGGCCGATCAGCTCCGCCGGTACCCGCCGCCCCGCGCGCAGCAGTTCCGCGAGGCCGCGGCGAGGCTCCACGGCCTGTCGCCCGAGCAGGTGATCGCCACGAACGGCGGCGACGAGCTGCTGCGCATGGCGGTGACGGTGTTCTGCGAGCCCGGCGGCCTCGGCCTCGGCGAGACGTACCCGACCTACTCGCTCTACGACGTGCTCGCCGAGATCCATGGCACGACGATCACCCAGGTCCCCCTCGAGGAGGACTGGTCGGTCCCGGAGGACTTCGCGAGCCGCCTGAACGACCGCGGCTGCCGGCTCGCGCTCCTCGTCAACCCGCACGCGCCGTCGGGGCGGCGCGAGCCGCTCGACAAGCTCGAGCGCACCGCGCGGGCGTTCCGCGGCGTGGTCCTGATCGACGAGGCGTACGTCGATTTCGCCGAGGCCGACGCGATCCCGCTGCTCGATCCGGCGCGGGGGCTCGACAACGTGCTGCTCCTGCGGACCCTGAGCAAGGGGTACTCGCTCGCGGGGCTCCGGTTCGGGTACGGGCTCGGGCACCCGCGGCTCATCGAGACGCTCGACAAGGCGCGCGACAGCTACAACACGGATATCCTCGCGCAGGCCGCGGCGACCGCGGCGCTGTCCGCGCGGGACCAGGCGAGCGAGAGCTGGGAGCGGGTGATCGCGGAGCGCGTCCGGCTCACGGCGGCGCTGCGCGAGCGGGGCTTCACGGTGGCGCCGAGCCAGACCAACTTCGTCCTGGCGACGCCGCCGGCAGGGGGGCTGTCGGCGCAGGCGATGTACCGGGCGCTCTACGACCGGGCGATCTTCGTGCGCTACTGGGACGCGCCGCGCCTCCACGACAAGCTGCGGATCACGGTGGGCACGCCCGAGCAGAACGACGCGCTGCTCGGGGCCATCGCCGACGTGTCGCGCGCGGCGGCTGGGGCGTAGACAGCCCCCGTTCGCTGTCCGCTTCGTGCGCGAGTGTACGATCCTTGCGCAGCTCCTCACCTCCCCTGCCTCGCATTTCGCCGAGCGGCCCCGCTGGCCTCGACCGTGCAACGAGCCGCGCGCATCGGACAGCGCGCCCGCGAGGTCGGCTGATCCAGCTTCATTCTTCACGAGGAGAGGAGATCGCTTCATGCGCCACCCCAGCATCCGGTCATCACGTCACGTCCTGTCGCGCCTGCTTCGCGGGGGGAGCGTCGCCTGCCTTTCTCTGGCGCTCGTGCCGGCGTGCGGTCCAGACGCCGGCGACGGCAGCCCGATCGGCGCGCTGACCTCCGGCGTGAGCGACGCGGGCGGCGGCGGTGAGGACGCGGGCAATGGCAACAGCGGCGGCGGCCCTGGCAGCACCGGCGGCGACGGCAACGGCGGCGGCAGCGACGGCAGCAGCGGCGCGGGCGGTCCGCCCGGCGCCTGCGGGCTGAGCGGCGCCACCGTGGAGCGCTCCTATTCGCCGAAGCTGTTCGCCGCGGGCGCGGATCCCTCCGGGGACGCCGAGTGCAGCGGCGTGCTCAACCCCGAGCGCGGCCTCTTCCGCTTCACGGATCTCCGGAGCCTCGGCTCGCTCTCGCATCTTCGGGGCGAGGGCTACACGCTGATCTACGGCAAGGTGCTCATCGACGACTACCGCACGCGGGACATCGACCAGGACCTCGTCGACCAGCTCAACGCGAGCTTCGCCGCCGTGCGCGCGGCGGGGCTGAAGGTGCTCCCCCGCTTCTACTATGCGGACACGGGCACCGCGCCGGACGCGCCGCTCGACCGCGTGCTGTCCCACATCGACCAGCTCAAGCCCGTGCTCGAGCAGAACGCCGACGTCATCGCCGTGCTGCACCCCGGCTTCGTCGGGGCCTGGGGCGAGTGGCACTCCTCGACGAACGACCTCACCAGCCCTGCCAGCCGCGAGCAGATCTTCGACGCGCTGCTCGCGGCGCTGCCGAGCGACCGGATGACCCTCGCGCGCCGCCCCTCGCACAAGCTCGAGGCGTACGGCGGCCCGCTGACCGAGGAGACGGCGTTCTCCGGAGCGCCGCTCTCTCGCGTCGGCCACCTCAACGACTGCTTCCTCGCGAGCGCCGACGACGTCGGCACCTACCAGCTGCCCGGCGAGAAGGACTATGCCATCGCGGACTCCGCGTTCACGCCCGTCGGCGGCGAGACGTGCGCCCCCAATCCGCCGCGCAGCCAGTGCCGCTCGGCGCTCGACGAGCTCTCGCTGCACCACTGGAGCTTCATCAACACGGACTACCACACCGACGTGATCGACGGCTGGCGCTCCGAGGGCTGCTTCGAGACGATCGCCTGCCGCCTCGGATATCGCTTCGCGGTGATGGGGCACGCGTCGCCCGAGCAGGTCGAGCGCGGACAGCCGCTGTCGCTGCGGCTGCGCCTGTTCAACGATGGGTATGCCCGGGCCTACAATCCGCGCCCGGTCTACCTCGTGCTCCAGCAGGGCGAAGCGCGGCGCGTCGTCCAGGTCGACGCCGATCCGCGCCGCTGGGCGCCGGGCGAGGAGAGCGACCTCTGCCTCGAGGCGCAGATCCCGGCGGATCTCCCCCCGGGCGACTACCGGCTCGGCCTGTGGCTCCCGGACGCGTCCGAGCGCCTTCGCGACGACCCGCGCTACGCGATCCAGCTCTCGAGCGGCGCGGCGTGGGACGGCGCGAGCGGCGTCAACCTGCTCGACGCCACGGTCCGGGTGGTCGAGTAGGCGGCTCCCCTCGCGTCGGCGCCGGGACGGCGCCCCATGCCCTTGCATCTCCGGCGCGCGGGCTTACCTCATCGCGTGATCCCGGCCCTCATCTCGCGCGTGGGCCCAGGCGGATCGTCGGAAAGGAACCGGAAAGGAAGTCACGCATGCGCGCTGTCGATCGTCTTGAAGTCGAGAACAACCCCGCCGTCACCGCCGAGGGCGGCGAGGGAGCTCCGTCCGGGAGCGAGAAGACCGTCGAGACCTCCTGGTCCGATGCCGTGCGCCTCCTGGAGCAAGCCGCCGCCATCGCCGCCGCGCGCGGGTGCGACCCGCAGTCGTTCACGAACGCCGCCTTCGCCGCCTACGTGGCCAAGAACCCGGCCTTCCGCCAGTGGCTCGAGACCGCGCATCTCGCCCACCGGCTCGATCACCTGCGGCGGGAAGGGCGCGTCGGGGTGGCGTGATCGCCGCCTGGCGCAGCGCTCACAGCACCCGCGCGAACGCGCTCTCCAGCGCGGCTCTCCCGCCGCGCTCGATCACGTCGCCGTGCGCCACCACGATGCGCTCCGGCGCCCACGCGAGCATCCGCTTCACCGCCGCGCCCACCGCCGCGCGATCGCGCATCATCGAGCGCGCGAAGCGCGACGGACCGAACCGCCCATACGCCCCGTTCAGGCGCATGAAGAGGCGCGTCGGGAAGTGCGCGCTCTGCATGATGTGAAAGCAGAGATCCCAGAGAAAGAGGGTCTTGCTCGGCCGGTGGAAGAAGGCCACCTCGTCGACCTTGGGCATCCCGCCGACCGTCACCTGGTCGAACTCCGCCGCCCACAGCGGGTCCGGCGCGTCGCCGAGCTCGTCCGTGAAGGCCACGTCGGGGCGCTTCTCGCGGAGCCGCCGGGGGCCGTACAGCCGCGCCCCCGGGAACGCCCGCGCTGCCGGCGCGAGGCCGAGGTGGTGGAACAGGTTCGGCGCCACGATCGCCCGCACCTCCCCGAGCGCCCGGATCTCGCCCGCCACCTGCTCCACGCCCGGCAGCGGCGAGAAGAGGAGCAGCCCGCCGTCCCCGAGCCGCACGACCGGAGACCGCACCGGGAAATGCATGGCTGGCAGCTTCAACGTGTCTTCCGCAACCCAGAGGGCTTGATCGAGTTGTCGCAGCATGCTCCAATTGGTAAAGCTGCTTGACCATTTAGTCAAGCAGCTTTACCATCATGACCAAGAACGACCTCGATCCCAGCGATGTCGCGGAGCTCGAGCGGCGCAAGCGCGCGAGCCTCGGGCAGCTCCTCCTGCGCTCGGCGCGGCTGCTCGACGAGCGGGCGGTGGCGCGCATCGCGCGGCGCGGGGCGACGGGGGTGCGCCGGGCGCACACCGCGCTCATGCCGTACATCGATCTCGAGGGCACGCGGCTGACGGACCTGGCCGAGCGCGCCCGGGTGACGAAGCAGGCGGTGGGTCAGCTCGTGGAGGAGCTCGAGGCCATGGGCGTCGTGGAGAGGACGCCCGATCCGGACGACCGGCGGGCCAAGCGGGTGCGCTTCACGCCGCACGGGCTGAAGGCGCTGCTCCACGGGCTCGGGGTGCTCATGGAGCTGGAGGAGGAGCTCACGCGGAAGCTGGGCGAGAAGCAGATGGCGTCGCTGAAGAAGGGGCTCGCGGCGCTGCTGGCGGCGTTGGAAGAGCCGCCCGAGGGAGGGTGAGCGCCGCGACGGTCCCCGTCACGCGTACTTTTTGCCGCGCCTTCTACCTATCTTTAGAAAGTCGATCAGCACCTCGAGCTTGGGGGCGAGGTTCAGCCGGCTCGGGTAGTAGAGAAAATAGCCCGGGATGTGCGGGCAATACCCATCGAGCACCCGCACGAGTCGCTTCTCGGACACGAGCCCGCTCACCATGTCTTCGAAGACGTAGGCGAGTCCGACGCCCTCGACGGCGGCGTCTACCAATACCGATCCATCGTTGGTCACGACGCGGCCGTCGACGACCAGCTCGAACTCCTTGTCGCCCTCGACGAACTTCCACCGGGCGACTGCGCCCGTCGACATACGCAGACCAATGCACTCGTGCCCGTGAAGCTCGCGCGGATGCGTGGGCTTGCCTCGGCGCGCGAAGTAGTCCCGTGAGCCGACGACCACGAGGCGCTGGTCCGGGCTAACGCGAACAGCGATCATCTCGCGATCGAGGCTGTGGCCGAGGCGAATCCCCGCGTCGAAGCCTTCGACTACGATGTTCGACAGCGCCTCCTGGAGACAGATGTCGACTCGGATGTCGGGGTACGCGGCGAGAAAGGCCGCGAGCTTCGGCTTGATGACGTCGTTGTAGCCGGTTCGGAGCATCGTCAGGCGCAACAGACCCGATGGGCGTCCGTTCATGGCCATGAGCGACTCGAACGCGGCGTCGATGCCGTCGAATGCAGGCCTGAGCTGCCCGATGAAGTGCTCACCGGCCTCGGTCAAACCGACGTTGCGTGTGGTTCGTTGAAGCAGGCGCACACCGACGCGCTCTTCGAGGGCGCGAACGATCTGACTAACGGCAGATGGCGTCACCCCCAGCTCGGCGGCCGCCGCACGGAAGCTCCGCTTTTCGGCCACGCAGAGGAGGGCCCGAAGCCCGGATAGGTCGTCACGCATTGTTTAGCCTGGCTACCTATAGCATGCACGATTCCGCGCGTTCTCTTTTTTGTTTGGCGAGACTAGTGTCTCCGAAGCGAACAACGCAGAGGAGAACACTCATGACGCCCGCGCTCCCCAAACCCATAGCCGCCTATGTCGAGGCAAACGCACAACTCCATGTGGACGGCATGCTGAAGCCTTTTGCCGCCGATGCGGTCCTCTCGGACAACGGAAAACGTCACGAGGGCCACGCCGAGCTGCGAACCTTGTTTGAAGACGAGGTGATCGCCGTCAAGGCGATCTTCACGCCGGATGCCGTTCGCCACGAGGACGGTCAGCTCGTGGTCGAAGGTCTTGCCCATGGCGACTTCAAGGGCAGCCCGATCCGCTTCACCTATCGCTTCACGCTCGAAAACGACGCTATCAAAGCACTGGAGATCACGATATGAACATCAAAGCTGATCCCGCGGAGTTCGCTGGAAAACGTGTGCTCGTGAGCGGCGGCAGCAAGGGTCTGGGCCGCGCCACCGTCGACCGCTTCCTGGCCGGGGGCGCCCGGGTTATCACCGCAGCCCGCGGAACCCTGGAGCCCATCGACGGCGTCGAGTTCGTCCGCGCGGATCTGACGACGGCCGAAGGCGGCGAGACCCTGGCCAAGGCGGCGCTCGAGCGTCTGGGCGGCGTCGACATCCTCGCCCACGTGATCGGTGGCTCGGCCTCGCCGGGCGGCGGCTTTCTCGCGCTGACGGACGATCACTGGCTCGCCGAACTGAGCCTGAACCTCATGGCCACGGTCCGCCTTGATCGCCTCTTGGCTCCGCAGATGATGGAACGGGGTGCCGGCGCGATTGTGCATATCACCTCTATCCAATCCATCCTGCCGCTTCCCGAATCGACCACTGCCTACGCCGCCGCAAAGGCCGCGCTCAGGACCTACAGCAAGTCGATCTCCAAAGAGCTGGGGCCGAAGGGCGTGCGGGTCAACGCCGTCTCCCCCGGCTGGATCATGACCGAGTCGTCCGTCGACATGCTGAAGCGTCTGCAGGCCGCCAATGGTGGCACGGTCGAGGAGGCGCGGCAAGTAGTCCTTGTTGCTCTGGGCGGTATCCCGATCGGGCGTCCAGCCGAGCCCGAAGAGGTTGCCGATCTCATTGCCTACTTGGCCTCGGATCGCGCCGCCGCGATCCACGGCGCCGAGTTCATCATCGACGGCGGCACCGTCCGGACCGTCTGACGTGGGCGTCTGCGCCGGGACGCTGTACCGGTGGCGGCATGATAGGCTGCACGGCGTTCTGGTGAAGGACGATCCGGTCCCCCGAGACCGGTGAGCGCCCGCCCAAATCCCTCCTTCGGAGGCGAAGTGAGCCGCAGGCGAACGAAGACTCCGGATTCGGCGCGGCCCGCTGGTGGCTCTTTCGGCGCCCTGAGCGGGACGGCTTCTACGTCGCGGACCTGACCTGAAGCTCTCTCGCCGCGCGAAGCTGCCGCCCGCGATGGCGATCCCGTTGGGACAGAGTTCGGTTGCGGGACGGCTCGCGTTCAACGAATAGGCGTTTGCGGGACTGCGCCGGGACCTCGCCGCCGCTGCTGCTCAAGCGCAGTCCCGCAAACGCCTATTCGTTGGGCCCGGGTTGGGTCGATGCCTTCCAAACGGGTGCGATCAGCGGCCTGGTGCCCCCAAAATCCCGGAGGAAGCGACGGATCGCGACGGTTCGGCACCGCAGATTCGTTCCGTGTCAACACCTCCCCCCAAACAGCGGACGAGCTTCGGCGACCTCTCGCCTCTCGCTCGCCCCACCGCCCCAGCGACTCTCCCCGGAGCTCAGCGCTTCCCCCGGACCCGCCTCCGCGATACGACATCGCCGTGACCCGCACGATCGCCCGCTGGCTCCCCCTCCTCGCTGCGCTCTCCTCCGGCTGCGCCCCCGCGCCGGCCCCCGCCGCACCGGCGGCCGACGAGGGCGCCGCGAAGGCGGCGAGCGCGGCGCTCACCGCGCTCTCGCACCGCAAGTTCGACATCCAGGGCTGCGCCGCTTCCGAGGCGCGCGTCGTCCCGGAGGCCGAGGCGCGCGCGGGCTCGCCTCAGGGCGAGCGGTGCGTCATCCTCGTCGCGCGCCAGAGCGACCAGACATGGCTCGTCGCCGTCCGCTCCTCGCTGTCGTCCAGCTCCTTCGGGGCGCAGGCGCTCGTGACCGTCCTCCCCCAGGCCGAGGGCGTCGGCGCCATCGAGTACACGCGCTGATCCAGCGCCGCGTCCGCGCCGCTCCGGCGCGGCCAGGCGCTCACCGCGCCGTGGCCCAGCCGCTCACCGCGCCGTCGCGACGAGGAACAACCTCCGGAACGGAAACGGCGTCTTCCCGTCCGCCGCCTTCGGATACGCCGCAGCCACCCGCGTCCCGTACGCCTCCAGGAACTCCGCCCGCTCGTCCTCGCCGTCGAGCGCCGCGAGCAGCGGCCGCAGCGCCGTCCCCAGGGTCCACTCGACCACCGGGCTCTCGCCCTCGAGGATGTGCAGATACTCCGTCTCCCAGAGGTCGATCCGCGCCGCGTGCGGCGCAAGCACGTCGTAGTACGCCGCTGGCGCCGCGACCGGGCTCTCCCGCACCAACCTCGCCAGCCTGTCGCGGAAGCGCGGCATCCGGCTCACCTCCACCATCGCCGTGTGCGACGGCGCGCCGTGGTTCCGCGGCATCTGCACCGCCAGCACGCCGCCGCGCGCGAGCCGACCGAGGAGCGCCGGAAACAGCGCCGCGTGGTCGTCCAGCCAGTGAAGCGCGGCGTTGCTGAAGATCAGCGCCGGCGGCGCGGGCGGCGCGAAGCGCGCGATGTCACCCTCGACGAACCGCGCCCCCGGCAGCGCGGCGCGCGCCTTCGCCAGCATCTCCGGCGAGCTGTCGACCCCGAGGATCCCCCGGTCCGGGAAGCGCTGCGCCACGAGGCGCGTGATGTTGCCCGCCCCGCAGCCAAGGTCGACGATGTCGCCCGGGACGGTGACGTCGACCCGCCCCAGCAGATCGACCGCCGGACGCGCCCTCTGGTCCTCGAACTTCAGGTACTGAGCAGGATCCCAGCTCGCCATGCCGCCCTCCATCGGACCAGCGCTGCAGCTCGTGAGCTCCCCGCGGCCCGTGTCATGCCTTCCCGTTCCACCAGATCCGGACGCGCCTGTCGACGCAGAAATCAGGGTTGCCCGCTCCCCCGCGGCGACCGCCGGCCCGCCGCGTGGCGATCTGCCACAGCCTTGCCAGGTCGCCACGGCGGCGCCGGTCGCGGCGCTCGCCCGCGCTGCGCCCACCGCGCTCGGCATATGCATTGCTCGACGCGCGCCCGGAGTCCTGCGACTTCTTGGCAGCACGGTCCGGGAACGCGGCCGCCGGCCGCCGCCCCTCGTTCGCACCGACCCACAGGAGAACGCTTGAACACCCCAGCCACGAGCCGTCCACCGCCGCGCCCTCGCATGACACCGACGCTCCTCTTCCTTGGGCTCGCCGCGCTCGCGGCGGCGCCCGGCTGCTTCAGCGCCCGCGCCTCCTCGGGCGGCGGCGAGACGACGCCGCCGTCCCCCGCCCGGTCGATCCGCACCGCGGACATCGAGCTGCCCGCCGGATACGTCATCGAGGTGGTCGCCACCGGCCTCACGTTCCCGACCGGCGTCGCGTTCGACGACGCCGGGCAGGTCTACGTCACCGAGGCCGGGTACTCCTATGGCGAGGTGTTCACCACGCCACGGCTCCTCCGGATCGAGCCGGGCGGCCGCACCACCGTCGTCACGACCGGGAAAAACCCGCCGTGGACCGGCGTCGCCTGGGCCGACGGCGCGTTCATCGTCTCGGAGGGCGGCGTGAGCGAGGGCGGCCGGATCCTCCGGATCACCCCCGGCGGCGAGAAGCAGACCCTCGTCGCAGGGCTCCCGAGCTTCGGAGATCACCACACGAACGGGCCCGTCGTCGGCCCCGACGGCTTCATCTACTTCGGTCAGGGCACCGCCACGAACTCCGGTGTCGTCGGCGAGGACAACTACAAGTTCGGCTGGCTGAAGCGACACCCCGAGTTCCACGACGTCCCCTGCAAGGACGTGACGCTGACCGGCGCCGCGCTCACCTCGCCGAACCCGCTCACCAAGGACGAGGACGACGAGGCCACGACCGGCGCCTTCGTCCGGTTCGGCACGCAGACGCAGAAAGGACAGGTCATCCCCGGGAAGGTGCCGTGCAGCGGCGCCGTCATGCGCGTGCCCGCCCGCGGGGGCACGCTCAACCTTGTCGCCTGGGGGTTCCGCAACCCGTTCGGGCTCGCGTTCTCGCCGGACGGCAAGCTCTTCGTCACGGACAACGGCTATGACGAGCGCGGCAGCCGCCCGGTCTGGGGCAACGCGGATTCCCTGTGGGCCGTGACGCCGGGCACCTGGTACGGATGGCCCGATTTCGCCGACGGCCGCCCCGTCGCGCAAGATCGCTATGCCCCGCCCGGCGGGCAGGCGCCCCCTGCCCTCCTCGAGACGCTGCCGAACCCGCCGCCGCAGCCGGTCGCGCTCTTCGCCGTGCACAGCTCGTCGAACGGCATCGACATCTCGCGCGACCCGTCGTTCGGCTTCGTCGGCGACGCGTTCGTCGCGCAGTTCGGCGATCAGGCGCCCGACGTCGGCAAGGTCCTGCACCCCGTCGGCTTCAAGGTGGTCCGGGTCGACCTCAAGACCGGCGTCATCCGCGATTTCGCCGTCAACCGCGGCAAGGACAACGGCCCGGCGTCGCGGCTCAAGACAGGCGGCCTGGAGCGGCCCATCACCGTGCGCTTCGATCGCGCGGGGAAGTCGCTCTACGTCGTCGATTTCGGCGTCATGCTCATGGATGAGAAGGGCGCCAAACCGAAGCAGGGCACGGGCGCGCTGTTCCGCATCACCCGCGCGGCGGCCGCAGGCTGAAGGAGGAGGCGATCATGGTCCTGCGCGCTGTCGTTTGCGGTCTCCTCGCCACGTCGCTCGGGCTAGCCGCCGGGTGCGGCTCCTCCCGCAGGAGCGAGCCGATCCTCGGGCCGCCCCCGCTCGACGAGCCGCCCGAGCGGCGCGGCGAGGTGGTCTTCATGAAGCAATGCAACCAGTGCCACCCGGGCGGAGCAGGCGGGCTCGGCCCAGGGCTCAACAACAAGCCGGCGCCCGCGGCGGCCATCCGGCTCCAGATCCGGAGCGGGCTCGGCGCGATGCCCTCCTTCTCGGAGAAGGAGATCTCCGACGCGGACGTGGACGCGATCATCGCCTACATGCTGTCCATCAGGAGCTACGAGAAGGGCGATTGAGCGGAGAGCCACGGCGCCGAGCCGCCCTCGGCGCGCCGCCGCCGGACAGACCAGCTCGAAGCACCGGTATCACACGCAGAGAAATCGACAAAACCAGGAGAGGACCCGGTCATGGCAGCCATTCGCGGCGTAATCTTCGACGTCGACGGCACGTTGATCGACAGCAACGACGCGCACGCCCGCGCCTGGGTCGATGCGCTGGAGGAGTTCGGGCACAAGGTCCGGTTCGAGGAGGTGCGGCGCCTCATCGGGATGGGCGGCGACAAGCTCCTCCCCGAGGTGACCGGGATCTCCATCGAGAGCCCTGAAGGGAAGAGGATCAGCGGGCGCTGCTCGGAGATCTTCATGAAGCAGCTCCTGCCCGAGCTCCGCGCCTTCCCCGGCACGAAGGAGCTGCTCGAGGAGCTCCACCGGCGCGGCCTCAGGATCGTCATCGCGAGCTCGGCCCAGAAGGAGAAGCTCCGCGAGCTCCTCAAGCTCACCGGCGCCGACGGGGTCATCGAGAGCGCCACGTCGTCGAGCGACGCCGAGCAGTCCAAGCCGGATCCGGACATCGTGCAGGCGGCGCTCGACCACCTGAAGCTGCCGCACGGCGAGGTCGTGATGATCGGCGACACGCCCTACGACGTCGAGGCGGCCGCGCGCGCCGGGCTGCGCACGATCGGCTTCCGCTCGGGCGGCTGGACCGACAGCGCCCTCGAGGGAGCCATCGCCGTGTACGACGGCCCGGCCGATTTCCTGGCGCAGCTCGATGCATCGCCCCTCGCCGGCGGACCGGGGAACGCGAGCACCGCCCCCCAGGCCGAGAAGACCCCGCAGCAGCGATACGTCTAGGCAGGCGCTCGCCCGATCGCCGCCTGGCGCGGCGCGACGGCCGATGTCCGACCGAGGCTTGCCCGGGGCCGCGCTCCGCTCAACGTGCGGGCGCATGGACCCGTCGAGCGATACCCGCGATCCTCAAGAATCGGAGATCACCCAAAACGACGATTCGAACGAGCTGCTCCTCACGAGGTCGCTGGAGCGATGCGCCCGGCTCGTGCAGACGGACGAGGAGCTCCGCCGGGCGCTGCCCTCCCCGGTGGCGCTGGAGAAGATCCGGCGCTGTCACACCACCATCGAGTGCGTCGCGACGGCCTTCGAGCTCTACGCGGACCGCCCCTGCGTCGGCCACCGCCCGCTCGACACCGCGGCGACAGCGGCCGACGGCGGCAGCGCGCCGCGCTATCTGCCGGAGTTCCGCGCCGTCAGCTACGCGGACGTGTGGTCCCGCGTCGAGGCGTTCGCCAGCGGCCTCCAGCACGAGAAGCTCGCGAACACGGGCGATTTCGTTGGCATCTCGGGCTTCGGCAGCACCGACTGGGTCGTGGCCGGCCTCGCCTGCATGTACCTCTCCGCCGTCTCGGTGCCGCTGCAAACCGACCTGACCCCCGCCGACCTGGAGCTCATCGTCACCGAGGCCGAGCTCGCCTGCGTCGTTTGCAGCGTGGGCCAGCTCGCGCGGATCGAGGACATCCTGCCGCGGTGCCCGTCCGTGCGGAGCATCGTCGTCATGGACCTGCTGGAAGGGGATCGCTGCGGGCAGGGCGAGCTCGAGCGCGCGAGGCGAGCCCTGCGACCGCTGGAGGCGCGAGGCCGCCGCCTCGCCGTGCGGGCCATGCACGAGGTGGAGCGCCTCGGCCGGCAGCAGGGCATCGCGCCGAAGGTGCTGCCGGCGCAGCGGGGCGAGCCCGATCCGCTGATGACCCTCATGTACACGTCCGGGAGCACCGGTTCGCCGAAGGGCGCGATGGTCCCCGAGAGCCTCTGGCATCGGTACTGGCAGATCGCGTTCACCAGGAGCCAGGACCCGCGCCTGGACCTCTTGCCGCACGTGGGCCTCAACTACAGCCCGATGAACCACTTCATCGGGCGCAGCCAGGTCGGCCGCTCCCTCATGCGCGGCGGGATCACGCACTTCGTGCTGAAGAGCGACATGTCCACCCTGTTCGAGGACCTCCGCCTGGCCAGGCCGACAACGCTGTTCCTGGTGCCGCGCATCGCGGAGCTGATTCACCAGCAGTTCCAGGCCGAGCTCCTGAGGCGCGCCCGAGCGCAGGGCGCCGGCGACGACGACGCCGCCCGACGGCGGATCGAGCGCGAGATCATGGCGGAGATGCGCGGGTCGCTGCTCGGCGACCGGCTGCTCCTCGCGGCCATCGGGTCGGCGCCGACGCCGCCAGAGGTCCTCTCGTTCCTGAAGCGCTGCTTCGACGTGCCCGTCTTCGAGGGTTACGGCTCCACGGAGGCCTCCTCGCTCACGTCCGATGGCCGGATGGATAGGGCGTTCGTGACCGAGTTCAAGCTGGTCGACGTCCCGGAGCTCGGCTACTCCGCCGCGGACCAGCCGTACCCGCGCGGCGAGCTGCATGTCCGATCGAGCCTCATGGTGCCCGGCTATTACAAGAATGAGAAGGCCACGAGGGCGCTCTTCGACGAAGAAGGGCTCATGAACACAGGCGATATCGTCGAGCAGCGCGGGCCCGACACCGTCGTCTGGATCGATCGCGCGCGGAACGTGCTCAAGCTCTCGCAAGGAGAGTTCGTCGCCACCTCGCGGCTCGAGGTCCTCTACAGCGCGGGCAGCCTCTTCATCCAGCAGATCTTCCTTTACGGCAACAGCACCCGCTCGTACCTCCTGGCCGTCGTCGTCCCCGAGATGCGCGAGATCTCGGCCCACCTGCGGCAGCGCGACGTGAAGCCCGACGGCGAGCCCGTCAGGCAGCTGCTCCGCGCGGAGATCGACCGCATCGCCCGGGAGAACCAGCTCCGCGGCTACGAGATCCCGCGCGACTTCCTGATCGAGCCGGCCCCGTTCACCCGGGCGAGCGGCCTGCTCACGGAGACGCAAAAGCCGGCGCGCGCCCGGCTCAAGGCCAGGTACAGCGCCCGCCTCGAGGCGCTCTACGCGACGATCGAGCGCACCCAGCTCGAGGAGCTCCGCAGCCTTCGCGAGGGCGGGGCGACGCCGGCGTCCGCCGCGCTGGTGGTGAAGAAGGCCCTGGAAGCCACGCTCGGGATCACCGGCGTCGAGCCGCGGAGCGCGCGGAGCTTCGCGCAGCTCGGCGGCGACTCGCTCAGCGCCGTCCGCCTGAGCCGCCTCATCGAGGAGATCTCCGGCGTGGCCGTGCCCGTGGGGCTCGTGCTCAACCCGACGAGCAGCGTCCGCGCGATCGCCGATCACCTGGAGCACGCCCTGGCGGGCGAAGCCCCCCGCCGCGCCGCGCGCTTCGACGAGGTGCACGGCGCCGGCGCCGAGGTGGTCCGGGCGGCGGACCTGCGGCTCGACCGGTTCCTCGGGCCGGACGAGCTCGCGGCCGCGAGGCGCGCGACGCCGGCCGCCGCCCTGCCGGCGCAGGCCCGGGTGGCGCTCCTGACCGGCGCCAACGGGTTCCTCGGCCGGTTCCTCGCGCTGGAGCTCCTCGAGCGGCTGCCCGAGGAGGGCCGGCTGTACTGCGTCGTGCGCTCGCCGGACGACGCGCTCGCCTTCGATCGGCTCCGCGCGACCTACGAGTCCGATCCCGCCCTCCTGGAGCGGTTCGACGCGCTGTCGGCGCACGGCCGGCTGGTCGTGCTCGCCGGCGATCTCGTGGAGCCGAGGTTCGGCCTGGCGGACGACCTCTACGCGCACCTCTGCGTGGAGCTCGACTGCGTGGTGCACAACGGCGCCCTGGTGAACCACGCCCTGAGCTATCCGCAGCTCTTCGAGCCCAACGTCCTCGGCACGGTGGAGGCGATCCGCCTTTCGCTCGCGCACCGGGTCAAGTCGATGAACTACATCTCGACCATCGCCGCGGTCGGCGGCCTCGACCGGAGCGGCCCCATCCGCGAGGACGAGGACATCCGGGAGCTCTGGCCGGAGCGCGCGCTCGGCGCCGGTTACGCCGTCGGGTACGCGACGAGCAAGTGGGCGAGCGAGGTGCTGCTGCAGGACGCCCACGACGCGCTCGGCCTCCCCGTCAACGTCTACCGCCCGAGCGGCATCATGGCGCACAGCCTGTATCGCTCCCAGATCAACGTCCCGGATTTCTTCACGCGGCTCCTGTGCGGCGTCGTGTACACGGGCCTCGCCCCGAGATCGTTTTACGAGGGCGGCCGCCCGCACCGCGACGGCCACTACGACGGCCTGCCCGTGGACGCCGTGGCGCGGAGCATCGCCGCCGTCGCCGTCGATCGACGGCCCCGCACGGGGACCGTCGCCGTCGAGCAACGGCCCCGCACGGGGACCGTCGCCGTCGATCGACGGCCCCGAACGGGGACCGTCGCCGTCGAGCAACGGCCCCCCACGGGCGATGAGGGGGAGAGGGCGAGCCGCGCGACCTATCATGTCGTGAACCCCCACTGGGACGATGGCATCTCGCTCGACGTCATCGTCTCGTGGGTCCGATCGGCGGGTTACCCCGTGGAGCGCGTCGACGACTACGCCGCGTGGTACGCGGCGTTCCGCGACCGGCTGATGCAGCTGAGCGAGCCGCTCAGGCGCCACTCGCCGCTGCCCATCCTCAACGCGTGGGAGCGCCCGGCGCGCGCCGACGGAGAGGTGTTCGACGCGGAGCGCCTCCTCGCCCGGCTGCGGCAGCTCGCGGCGCGCGGCGGGGCGGGCGATCTCGCGACCCTGCCGCACGTCAGCGAGCAGCTCATTCACAAGTACCTGGACGACATGGTCGCGCTGGAGCTCATCGGGCCCGCCGCCGTGCGCGCCGCGTCCTGACGCGGGCGCATCGCCCCGGCGCGCTCGACCCCCGCCCGAGCTCGCTACCGCTCGCCGCCCGCGATGTGCGCGAACAGCACCTCGGGGGCGATCGGCTTGACCAGGTGCGCGTCGCACCCCGCCTCCCTGGATCGGCGCACGTCGTCCTGCTGGCCGTACCCGGTGAACGCGAGGATCCGCAGGGCACCGGCGCCCGCCTCGCCCCGCATCCTCCGGGCGACCTCGTAGCCGTCCATGGCCGGCAGGCCGATGTCGAGCAGCACCACCTCGGGCGCGAACGAGCGCGCCGCCTCCAGCGCCGAGGGACCGTCGTGGGCCAGCGCGGTCACGTGGCCCGCCTGCTCCAGGAGGAGGACGAGGGCGTGCGCGTGATCGCGGTTGTCGTCCACGACGAGGATCCGGCGCGCGAGCATGCCGGAGACCGGCCCGGCCGCGCCCTCGGCCTCGGCCGGCGGCTCCACAGCGGGCAGGCGCACCGTGAACTCGCTGCCGCGGCCCTCGCCCTCGCTCGCCGCCGACACCGAGCCGCTGTGCATCTCGACCAGCCGCTTCACCAGCGTGAGCCCGATGCCGAGGCCGCCGCGCGCGCGGCCGAGCGTCGGGTGCGCCTGCTCGAAGAGGTCGAAGATGCGCGGCAGCATCTCCTCCGGGATGCCGTACCCCGTGTCCTTCACCCGGACGACGATCTCCGACCCCTCCTGGCGCGCCGAGAGCCAGATCCGCCCGCCCTCGCGGGTGTACTTCGCGGCGTTCGTGAGCAGGTTGACGATCACCTGCTCCAGGCGCGCGGTGTCGCCGAACACCGGCAGCGGCCGCGGCCCCACGTCGAGCGCGAGCTCGTGCTTCGAGGCGTCGATCAGCGGCGCGGCCGCCGCCACCGCCTGGTAGACGATGTGGCCGAGATCGAGCGGCTCCTGCTTCAGCGTGATCTTGCCGCGGGTGATGCGCGAGACGTCGAGCAGATCGTCGACCATGCGGCCGAGCTGGCCCAGCTGCCGCTGCATGACCGCCTGCGCCCAGGCCCGCCGCGGCTCGGGCACCGTGGGCATCTGCGAGATGCGGAGCGCGAACTGGATGGCCGAGAGCGGGTTCCGGAGCTCGTGCGCGAGCATCGCGAGGAACTCGTCCTTGCGGCGGTCGCCGTCGAGGAGCGCCTGCTCGGCCTGCTTGCGCGCGGTGATGTCGTTGAAGGAGACCGCCACGCCGTCGCCGACCTTCACCGCCATGTTGCGGACCCACACGCGGTGCCCGCGGGCCGTGTACGCGATCTCCTTGTCGTGCGGCTCGCCGGTCTCGACCACGCGCACGTAGAGCGGGAAGAGCTCCGTCCGCTGCTCGGGCATCAGGTCGAGCAGCCGCCGGCCGACGAGCGCCGAGACGGGCACGCGGAGGAGCCGGCCGGCGGCCGGGTTCGCGAAGTCGAAGAGGAAATCGGCGATCTGGCCCGCCTCGTCGCGCGCCGGGCGCAGCACGATGAACGCGTCGAGCGAGAGCTCCTGGGCCGCGCGGAAGCGCTCCTCGCTGCGGCGCAGCGCCTCGTCCGCCTGCTTGCGGTCGGTGATGTCCTCGACCACGCCGACCGCCCGCGCCGCCTTGCCGCGCTCGTCCCGGAACACCGCGCCGCGCACCACCACCCAGCGGACGCCGCCGTCCTTCCGGACGAACCGCTTCTCGCTGCGCCACTCGCGCTTCGCGCCGTGGACGGCCCGCTGGAAGACGGCGAGATCCCGCGCGCGATCGTCGGGGTGCGTGAGGTCGACGAAGGTGCGCTCCAGGAGCTCCGCCTCGGAGTAGCCCGTCAGCGCGCAGAACTCCCGGCTGGCGGAGAGGATCCGCGTCGTCGACGGCTCGCCCGCGACGACGGCCACGCCGGCCAGCTCGAGCGCGAGGTGGAGATCGCGCTCGCTCAACAGCGCCGCGGGGGCCCGGTCGAGCTCACGTCGAAGGGCGCCGTCGCCGGAGCTCTCTGCCCCGGAGAACGATGCATTCTCCGCGTCTTTCCGCTCTTCTCGAGTCCCCGTCACCCGCCCTCCCCCGGCGACGCCCCGCCGGGTTTCCGGCCAGCGGGCCGGCGGCCCGGCGCGCGTCGCGGCCATCGTAGACCAACGGGGCGCTCCTGACAGTGACGAAACGAGCCGGCCCGGCGCGTCGCAGAAGCGCCATGGACGCGGCGCCCCGTGGACGGGAGTCGCCACGCGCCAGCGACAGCGCTCCCTCGACACGGCGCCTGCCGACTGCGCGGGTCGGCGCCGCGCCGGGCGTGGGATGGCGAGGGAGAAAGCTCAATGATCTTCCAGTCTTCTCACCTCCACGGGGCGCCGCCCGGGCCAGCGCGGTCGGCGCCCGCTCCGTCGAGCGGGCGGATCGCCCGCGCCGCGAGGTCGTCGCGACGTTCGCGGCGCTCGCGGACGGCGCGCGGGCAGGGTTCGCGCGACGTCGAGGCCCTCGACGCGCAGCGCGAGCGCGGGGTAGCATCGCGCGCCTCAATTCACCGATAGCAAGGAGCGCCCCGCGGCGGCTCGACCGCCGCACGCAAACCCTATGAAGCTCGCTGTCATCTCAGGTAGCCACCGCAATGGCTCCGAATCGGGGAAGGTCGCCCGTTACGTGCAGCAACAGCTGTCGTCGGCGCCGGACGTCTCCTCCGTCTACCAGCTCGATCTCGCCGACAACCCGCTTCCGCTCTGGGACCCGGAGGCCTGGCAGCCCTCGGAGAAATGGGAGCGCCTCTGGTCGCCCATCTCCGCCGAGCTCGCCGCGTCGGACGCCTTCGTGATCGTGGCGCCGGAGTGGCACGGCATGGTCCCCGCGGGGCTGAAGAACTTCTTCCTCTTTTGCACCAAGGGCGAGCTCGCGCACAAGCCCGCGCTCATCGTCGCGGTCTCCGCGGGCCCGGGAGGCGCCTACCCGATCGCCGAGCTGCGCATGAGCAGCTACAAGAACTCCTACCTCTGCTACATCCCGGATCACGTGATCGTGCGCAACGTCCGCGAGCTCCTCAATGATCCGGCGACGCCGCAATCGCCCGACGATGGGCGCATCCGCGAGCGGTTCCAGTACGCGCTGGGCCTCCTCCTCCAGTACGGCAAGGCCCTGCAGCAGGTCCGCGCGAGCGGCGCCGTCAACCTGGCCCGATACCCGTACGGGATGTAGCCGCCGGCCCGAGCGCCGGAGATCCCGGCGCGCCAGGCCATGCCCGCATCGCGACCTCGACGGCCGCGCGGAGGCTCTCCCGCGATGCGCCATCCCGCGCCTGGACCGACATCCCCAGCAAGACGGTCACATAGAACGTGGCCAGCGCGGCGGCGTCCGTGTCGGGCGCGAGCTCGCCGGCCTCGACGGCTCGCTGGATCCGCGCCTCGAACCCGCTGTGCCAGGTTTCTCGGTACCCCCGCAGCAAGCCCTGTACGGGCCGGGCGCCCGGGGAGCACTGGGTCCCGGCCAGCGCGATCATGCACCCGGGCGGGTGATCGGGCCGGGTGAGCTCGTCGGCCGCCGTCTCGAGCAGCCGCTGCACCGCGCCCCGGGCCGTCGGCTCCTCGGCGACGATGCGGTCGATGTACCCGCCCCGCCCGGCGAGATACCGGTCGACCGCCGCCCGGAACAGCTGCTCCTTGCCCCCGAACGTCGCGTAGAGGCTCGACGGGCTGATGCCCATCGCCGCGCTCAGCTCGTCGAGCGACGTCCCCTCGTACCCCCGCTCCCAGAACAGGACCATCGCCCGCTCCAGCGCCGCCTCCTGATCGAAGCTGCGCGGCCGCCCTCGACCCCGCTGGAGCGCCCCCGTCGCTTTTTTCATAACGGTCGTTCCATAAATCGCTTGACGGACTGCAGTACCCTACTTAGCTTCCATTTCAGGAACGATCGTTCCAGAAAAAAGAGAGGACTTGGCCATGGGTACGTTGAAGGGCAAGGTTGCGCTGGTCACCGGGGGTTCGCGGGGTATCGGGGCGGCGATCGCCAGGCGCCTCGCGCGCGAGGGCGCCGCCGTGGCCATCACCTATGCCGCGTCGCCCGCGAAGGCGGACGAGGTGGTGGGCGCCATCGAGGCGGCGGGCGGCAAGGCGATCGCCGTGCGGGCGGACAGCGGCGACGCCGAGGCGGTGAGGAGCGCCGTCGCCGAGACGGTGAAGGCCCTCGGCCGGCTCGACGTGCTGGTGAACAACGCCGGCGTCGCCGCCATGGCGCCCCTCGATCAGTTCTCGCTGGCGGAGTTCGATCGCGTCATGGCGGTGAACGTCAGGGGCCTCTTCGTCGCCGCGCAGGAGGCTGTCCGCCACATGGGCGAGGGCGGGCGCATCATCAACATCGGGAGCGTCTCCGGCGACGTGGCGCTCATGCCCGGGATGTCGGTCTATGGCGCGACAAAGGCGGCGGTCGCCGGCCTCACACGCGGCTGGGCCCGGGATCTCGGTCCACGCGGCATCACGGTCAACAACGTCCAGCCTGGCCCGGTGGACACCGACATGAACCCGGCCGACGGCCCGCTCGCCTCCGGGCTGAAAGGCCAGATCCCCGTGCAGCGCTACGGACAAGGCGACGAGGTCGCCAGCATGGTGGCGTACCTGGCCGGCCCCGAGGGCGCCTTCGTCAACGGCGCCAACCTGAACATCGACGGCGGCATCACCGCCTGATCGCGCCGGTTGACCGCCCAGGCAGGCTGTGACGCTACGCCTCGTCGTCCACCAGCGTGACGGCGAGCAGGGCGCCCGCCGGCGCGATCGCCCGCAGCGCCGCGGGGACGGCCGCGAACTCGAGGCGCTCGACCTCCTCGCCGACGACCGAGGGTCGCACCAGAATCGAGCCAGGAGCGCGCTCCGGCGCCGGCGCATCGCCGTCGAGCTCGGCAAGCGACGTCCACACGAGCCCGTCGTGGTCGCCGCCCACCGCATGGGCTGTCGGGTCGACGCAGCACTGGGCCGCGAGCAGCACCAGGTGCGCGATGTCGACGTCGACCTCGGCGGCCCCGGACGCAGGATCGACATAGGAGGCCACCTCGACGGCGTCGGGCACGAGCTCGCTCCAATCGACCTGCGGCGTCCACGAGGGCTGCGCGACGAGGCGCGCCAGCTCGAGCTCGAGATCGATGATGGCATCGTCGGCACCGAGCTCGCGCAGCACCTCGACGCGCTGCGCTGCGAGCGACAGGGAGTTGTCGACGACGGTCGACCCCTCGACGAGGTCGGCGCCTGTCGCGCGGGCGCGCAGCGCCGCCGTCACCTGGTCGCGCGAGAGCCCGAGCACCGCGGCGAGCGTCGCGATCCGCGACGCCTCGATGGGCGAGCGCATGCCGGCGAGCGCGCGGTCGAACGCCGGCCGCCGCCGCGCGAGGAACCCGAGCAGGTCGTCGAAGGCAAACGCGCGGGGCACCTGGCCTTCGAGCTCGGCCGGCGTGACCACGTGCCGCTCGCGGAAGGTCGCCTGCAGCGCGGCGTGGAGCTCCTCCACGACCTCGAGATCTGCCGGAAACACCCACGCTCCCGGGGGGAAGAGCCCGCGCCCCTGGCGGCCCCGGATGGCGAAGCGCTCGGCGCAACGGACGGTCATGCCGGCATGGCTATCACGGGTGGGCTGGCGCGTCAGGCGCTTCCCCGGCTCAGGGCGGGCAGGCGCCGGCGCCGTTGTTCTCCTGGAGCACCATGAGAGGCGGCCAGTCGAGGCGCTCCACGAGCGCCTCGACCTCGCAGCTCGGCAAGCTCTCGTTGTCCCGGATTTCCATCGTGATATTGATCGATCGAGCTCCCAGATCGCGAAGCGTCGCGAGCGACCGGTTCCCCTCGACGTCGAGGTGATCGATCGTGGTCAGGTCCTCGAGCCCGGTCAGCCCGACCAATGCGTCATTGTCTCGGATGCTCAACTGGCCCACGCGAGCCAGGCCGCGCAGAGCGTCGATGTCGACGAGCGCCGGGTTGTCGGCGAGCGTCACATGGCTGATCGCGCCGTCGCCCGCGCCGAGCGCGCCGAGCCCGTCGAGGCTCGTGAGCGCGGTGTTGTTGGAGATATCGAGCCCGTTTCGCACGTTGCGGACGCCGCTCAGGCCCGCGAGGCTCGTGAGCCGCGGATTGTCGTAGATCTCCAGCCGATCGAGCTCCGAGACCTGCGCGAGCCCCGTGAGGCTCACGAGCCCGGAGTTATGGCTCACGGCGAGGGCTGACATCTCGGTGACGCCGGCGAACCCGGACAGGTCCGAGAGGGCGCCACAGCCGGTGACGGACAGCTGCCCCAGCCGTGCTCCGTCGCCGAGCTCGATGGTGGCGAGCCTGGGGTTCTTCGAGAAGTAAAGCGACGGCGCGTGGTCCAGATCCGAGCGAAGGCGCGCGAAAGCGTTGGCGCTCACCAGCTCGGGGTTCGCTTCGACGACGGCTTCCTGGACGACATCGCGGAGCGATGGCACGCCGTCCAGGCTGCTCATCGCTGAATTGCCGCTGACGATGAGGACGTCGGTGGTCTCGAGCGCTCCGAGCCCGGTCAGGTCCACGAGCCGCTCGTTCGAGTAGATGGCGATGCGGCGCGTGGAAACGAGGCCATCCAGGCCCACGAGGCTCGTGAGCCGAGGATTGTCGATGATCTGCAGCCCATCGAGCTCCGAGACCAGCTCGAGCCCCGTGAGGCTCACGAGCCCGGAGTTCTCTCCCAGGATGAGGGTCGACATCTCCGTGATGCCGGCGAACGCGGACAGGTCCGAGAGGGAGCCGCAGCGGGTGACGGACACCTCGCCCAGCCGCGTCACGTCGCCGAGATCGATGGTGGTGAGCTTGGGGTTGTTCGCGAAGGAAAGCGACGGCGCGCGGTCCAGGTCCGAGCGAAGATGCGCGAAGGCGTTGGCGCTCACCAGCTCGGGATTCGAGTCGACGGTGGCTCGCAGGACACCGCGGAGCGAGGGCGCGCCGTCCAGGCTGCTCATCGCTGAATTGCCGCTGACGACGAGAGCGTCGGCGGTCTCGAGCGCCGCGAGCCCGGTCAGGTCCACGAGCCGCTCGTTCGACGAGATGCCGATGACGCCTGCGGAGACGAGGCCGTCGAGGCCGCGCAGCGAGCTCAGCTGCCGGTTTTCCCGCAACGTGAGCTTCTTGACGGCCGTGAGCCGCTCGAGGCCTTGCAAGCTGACGAGCCCGTCGTTCTCGGAGATGAAGAGCTCCTCGAGGCCGTCGACGGCCCCGAGGCCCTCGAGGCTGGTCAGCGCGTCGTTGTCGACAAGGTTGAGCCACCCCCGGCGCAGGCTGCGCAGCCCGTCCAGCGTCGCGAGCCGGTCGTTGCCCTCGATCCAGAACACGCCTTCCTCGACGTCTTCGAGGCCTGACAAGGACTCGAGGGCATCGTTGTCGACAATGCGCCACTCGGCCGCTTTCACCCCGACGCCGACGATGCTCTCGAGGAGCGGGTTCTCGCTGATGAGGACCGCCACGGCCTCTCGCAGGCTCCGAAGCCCGCCGAGGCTGAGCAGGGAGGGGTTCCGCATCACCTGCAGCTGCAAGCCGACGTAGGAGAGGGAGCCGAGACCATCCAGGCTGGAGAGCCGCGTGGCGTCGATGATCTGGAGCTTACCCTTGATCGTCTTCAGACACGCGAGAGGGGACAGGTCGGAGACGTCGCCGCCGATAGTGAGCGTGCCATCGAGCACGGTGACGCCGCGCAGGTCCTCGAGACCGTCCTGGTGGGTGACGCTCAATGAGCCGCTGTACACGCTCGGATCGCACCCCGGCTCGGCGCCGCCGGCGCCCGCGTCCGGCTCGCTCGGCATGCCTGTCGACGAGGTTTGGCCGCCTGAGCTGGAGGCTTCCACGGCGCTCGCTGGGCCGCCGGCGCCCCCGGCAGCGCCAGCGCCCCCGGCAGCGCCAGCGCCCCCGGCAGCGCCAGCGCCCCCGGCACCGTCGGCGCCTGTCGTCGATCCGACCTCGCCTCCGTCCGCCGGCGGTTCCTCGATATGACGATCGATCCGGCCCCCACAAGCCGGCGCGAGCGCAACCGAGGCAAGCACCCCCATCCACCACGGCATTCGCATGTCGCGACGCTGGACTCACCCCAATTCGGCGTCAAGACCGGCCAGGGCCACGCTGAAACTGCGCGATTGCAACACCGAAACTTTACAGGAGACGCGGAGCGCGATGCGCCCGTCCAGCGTTAATGGCTGCACACCGCCCCGAGACCCGCACAAGGAGGGCGGGTATCTCTCACCCGGGAGCGGCGTCGCTCGGCGTGCTGCCTCAGTTCGTCTGCAGCTCGCAGATCGGGAAGCCCTCCTCGTCCAGCGCGCAGCTCGTGCCTTCAAAGCACGGAAAGATCTCGATCCCCGTCCGCGGCGAACAGAACCGCGTGGCGGACACGCCTTCCTCGGTGACGGCGCAGTCGCCGAGCTCGGGCAGGGACGAGCAGTCGTACGGCGTGGAGTTCGGCCGGAACCAGCAGAGCGGGCGGGCGCCGGGTCCTTCCGCGCAGGCGGCGTACGCGGCGTCCGCCTCGACCGTGGGATCGATCTCGACCAGGCGCGCGTACGGCGGGACGAGGCCGGGGATGTCGGTGCCGGGGTTTCGCACCTGGCACAGGGCGCCGGCGAAGATGGTGTCCACGCGGCATTGACCCCCCATGTTGTTGACGTTGGTGCCCGTCACGACCGTCGTCGAGGGCGTGTCGGTCGACACCTGCGCCCGGCCGAGCCAGACCCCGAAGTCGTTGGCGACCGCCGCGATGCGGTAGCAGAGATCGCGCTCCGCGCCGCCCGCCCATACGCCGTCGCAGCGGGACTTTGTCGCCGGCGACACCCGCGTCCGGTACGCGCTGTTCTCGTCGATGTCATCGCCCCACATCCGGGGCAGGCAGTCCTTCGATGCGAAGTAGTCGGACTGGCCCTCGGAGGAGCTCACCGTGCCGAACTGGCCTTGCTCGAGCCCCTCGACCTGGATGCGCTGCGGCGGGCCGTCCTTGAACGGGAAGCCGCCGAGCGCGTGGCCCACCTCGTGGCAACCGATGAATGTCGCGAGGTCGCGCGTGAGGCCGGGGCGGAAGAGGTCGGACCCCACGAGGATGCTCCAGGTGCGGTCCGCGGCGAACTCGATGCGCGTCAACGAGCCTGTGACGCGCACGGTGAACTGCGCCCCGTGGGCCTGCGCTTCAGGGGCATAGGCTGCCGCGACGCCTTCGATGAGGAGCTTCACGTCGTCCTCGGACACCGGCTCATCGCCGGCCAGCGGTATGTCGGACGCCTCGACCCCATCCGGATCCTGTCCCAGTGCAGCCGCGGGGGGGCTCGAGCACCCGAGGATGGCGCTCGCGGCCATCGCCACCGCGAGGAAGGCTTTTGCGCTTCGCATACCAACAACGACCATGATGCTCCTTTCGCCGCGCGTGCCGCGCGGAACGGTGCGCGCCCACGGCGGCTCGCAGGCCGCAGCTGTCCGCGTGTCGCTACGATTCCGAGTCGATGCGGCGCCCCGCAAGGATGCCGCCCGCGGCGTCCCTCCCCCTGCGCGAGGCGCGGGGCGCCTCGATCAGAAGAATGGCCGCCGGCGGGCTCGACCTTAGAGGTCCAGCTGGGCCCAGCGTCGCTGCTCGGCTGTCCTGTGGATGCCGGCGCCCTCGGTCATCCTTCGCTCGAACCGCGCGGGACGGCGTCGTTTTCCTGCTGTGCCGACCGGCGGCCCGACGCGCCGCCGCGCACCCGTCGCGCCTGCTGGCTGGTTCCGCCCACCAGGAGTCCGACCAGGGATCCGGAGAGAGAGTTCAACGCAAAGGCGCAAAGACGCAAAGGCGCAAAACAAAATTATGATGTGCTCTTTTTTGCGCCTTTGCCCCTTTGCGCCTTTGCGTTAAAATCTTCTCTTCGCCCGCGAGACAGATCCCTGGCGGGATTGCTCGGCGTGGCGCCCCCTTTGGCCTGCTCGGCGATGGCATCGTCGGAGACTTCGTATGCCATGCCGTGTCCTTGTCATCGCTCTCGACGAGAGACGCCACCATGACGGGCCGCCGGCCCCGACAGCCGGGCCCGATGCCGCCCCGGTAGCCCACGAGCCCGGAGCCCGGAAGCGACTCGACGTCCGCCGGCCCGCCCGAACGCGCGCGGGTCGGGCGAGCAAGCGGCGGACGGGGGGCCAAGTGCCCGCCTGCGCCGGCACACCCCCCCACCGGTCACGGTCCAGCCCGAGGAGACCCGCGCCAAGACCCGACCGCTGTGCCGAAATCCCTCGCCCAGGCTTCGCCCGACGCACTCGGTGCATATCTAACTTGACAGGTGAACAGTACTGCGCAAAGTTCGACCGGGTAGGCCCGCGCTCGCCCCCCCTTCGAAGCGAGGAGAAGACAATGCCCATCATCGGACGACAGTGCACACGCGATGGCAGGACGGTCTGCCTTCGGATGAGTCAAGCCGATCTTCCGGTCAACCTCGAGGGGCCCGGGCTCACGGTCGTTTACGGGTGGTCGAGCGAGGAGCGCCGCGCGAAAGGGCTCCCGGCGTCGATCCAGGGCATCGAATTCCGCGCTGACTCGGGCAAGGTCCTCGTGTTCGATCACTGCCCGTTTTGCGGCGGGGAGCTCGCGGGGAGCGCGACGAGCGTCCGAGCGACCGTGGCGCGACGCGCCGCGTCGGAAGGCGCCCGTGCCGAGCAGCCGCCGGTGAAGGCCGAGCCCGCACCGCGGGAAGTGCGTGCGATCGAGGTCGCGCGGCCTCGCCCTGCGAGCGCACCGGCGACGAGCGCACCGGCGCGCGAGCAAGCGGCGCGCGAGCAAGCGACGACGGGCTCGACGTCGCTGAAGGAGCTCCGCGAGAAGCTCGGGCTCTCGCAGGCCGAGCTCGGCGGAAAGCTCGGCCTCGCGCGCAGCTCGGTCGCCAACTACGAGAACGGACGGTCTCCTCTCTCGCAACGGCTCCGCAAGTGGATCGCGAAGCACGAAGCGAAGCTCACCGAGGGGGGAAACGGCGCAGGCCGCCGCGGGAGCGCGGCCGCGTAGAACGCTCGGCGCAGGCCGCCGCGGGAGCGCGGCCGCGTAGAACGCTCGTCATCGGGGGCGCAGCGGAAGGTCGAGGATGAACGTCGCGCCCCGCCCAGGAGCGCTCTGGCACGTGAGCGTGCCGCCCATCTCCTTCGCGGCCAGCGCGCTCGTGTGGAGGCCGAAGCCGTGCCCGCTCGGCTTGGTCGTGAAGCCCTGCGTGAACAGCCTCGAGGCGAGCTGCTCGTCGATCCCGGCGCCGTTGTCCTCGACCATGAGCTGGAACCGCGCGCCGCCGTCGCCGCGGATCGAGGCGACGATGCGCCCGCCCTCCCGGCCGAGCGCGGTCGCATAGCTCTGCTGCTTGTTCACGATCGCCTTGAGGTGAGAGACGTACTCTTGCAGCCGCGTGACCTCCGAGAGGATCTCGTCGCGCTCGGTCGCGAGGTGCGCCGAGAGCTCCCTCAGGAAATTGAGGATCTTCGAGGCGCGATCGGCCGTGGAGAACGGAGGAGGCGTGAGCCGCTGCGCACGCTGCCCCTTCGCACGCTGCCCCTTCGCACGCTGCCCCTTCGCACGTTGCCCCTTCGCACGTTGCCCCTTCGCACGTTGGAAGAGAGCCAGAGGAACTCCTCGAGCCCGATGGCGTCCGCGAGCCTCCGCAGCGCGGGCGGGGCGCTCGGATCGCACCGCCCGACTTCACTGCAGGCGTCCATCTTGTGCGCGGGTGGGCGTCCGTGGTTCGTCGCAGGTGGATCCCCGGGCTGGGCGGTGGGTCGCCCGGCCTGGCGGAGCGGGGGGACCCGCGGCACGGGCGGCGAGGCACGCTGGTCGGCGGGAGCCGCAGGGGCCGCCCCGGCGCGCTGCGCGTTCTGTGGTTCCGTCGCTGCGCGACCTGGGTGAAGCTCCAGGAGCACGGCATCACGATGCCGGGTGGGCGTCGAGGCGCACACCCCGGAGCGATCGAGCTCCGGAGCGATGAGAGGAGCGCCATCATGCATCGATCGTGGCCTGCGGTGGTCCCCTGGTTGATTCCCCTCCTTTCGGCGATGCACGTCGCGTGCGGCGACGCCGGCGCGGATCCTGGCGGAGCAGGCGGCGCGGGCGGAGACGCGCGCGGCGGATCGAGCTCGCCAGCCCCGGCGGCCACCTCCTCGACGTCGGCCGCCGGCGGGGGCTCCGACCTGTGGATCCCGGCGCTCGACACGCCGTGGCACTGGATGATCGACCATCCCCTGGACCTCGACGACCCCAAGGACATGGGCCTTGTCGATCCCACCGGCGCGGCGCTCGAGCTGCCGCCTCCCGTGGTCTACGACATCGACTGGGAGTTCACGCCGGCAGAGACGGTCGCCGCGCTCCACGCGAGGGGCGCCAAGGTGATCTGCTATGTCGACGTCGGCGCGTTCGAGGACTATCGGTCCGACGCCGGCGACTTCCCGGAGTCGGTCAAAGGCGAACCGGACTACCACTGGGAGGGCTCGTTCTGGCTCGACATCCGGCAGATCGACGTCCTCGGGCCGATCATGCAGGCCCGGTTCCAGACCTGCAAGGACAAGGGCTTCGACGCCATCGAGCCCGACGAGGTCGACGGGTACGCCAACGAATCCGGGTTCCCGCTCACCTACGAGGACCAGATCGCCTACAACCGGTTCATCGCGGAGCTCGCGCACGGGATGGGCATGTCCGTCGGGCTCAAGGGCGACATCGACCAGGCGGAGGACCTGTGGCCGTACTTCGACTGGACGCTGAACGAGCAGTGCTTCGAGTTCGAGGAGTGCGAGATCCTCGTCGATACCTTCGTGGCGAACGGCAAGGCCGTGTTCCACGTGGAGTACGACGATCCGTTCTCGGGGCACATGACGGACAGGTCGCTCTTCTGCGAGCAGACGAACGCGTGGAACTTCAACAGCATGGAGATGCCGCTCGACCTCGACGGCGGCCGGTGGCCCTGCCGGTGATCTCCGGGCCTCGCGCGCGTTCTGCCCCGCGTCGACGACCTGGCGGCCGCCTTTCATCCAGCCCTCGCGCAACTGGATCTTGCCCGGGCGCTTCCGGCGCAGACAGTCCGGCTACGGCGCATCTCCTCGACGCCCTCGGGATCCGCTCGTAAACGACGCGCATTCCCCCGAATCGCCATTGTTTCTCCCCGGCCTGCATCGCCATTGCGCGAAGCGCCTGCGGCCGATTTCATGACACCGACGCGCTCTCCAGCGCGAGCGCGACCGCGCTCCGTCGACTATCCTCGCGCACCGATGAACGTCAGTATTCTCGCGTGCGTTTTCGCGATCACCGTTCTCGCTGCATGCTCGAAGACCTCGCCGGATACGACGTCGACGGACGCAGGCGCGGCGCCGAAGAGCGGCGCGCGACTCCGCATCGCCGTCGTGCCGAAGGGGACGACGCACGAGTTCTGGAAGAGCGTGCACGCGGGCGCGGTGAAGGCCTCGCGCGAGCTCGATGTCGACATCGTATGGAAGGGGCCGCTCAGGGAAGACGACCTCAAGGGGCAAATCGATGTGGTCTCGAGCTTCGTCGCGCAGGGCGTGTCCGGCATCGTGCTCGCGCCGCTGAACGGCACGGCGCTGAGGTCGCCGGTGCGCGCGGCGGCGCAGGCGAAGATCCCGGTGGTCGTGTTCGACTCCGACCTCGCCGGCGACGAGCACGTGAGCTTCGTCGCGACCGACAACCACGGCGCCGGCAAGCTCGCGGGAGAGCACCTCGCCAAGGCGATCGGCGGGAAGGGCAATGTCCTCATGCTCCGTTATCAGGAGGGCTCGGCGAGTACGCAGGGCCGCGAGAAGGGGTTCCTCGACGCGGTGCGCGCGATGCCCGACATCACGCTCGCGAGCGAGAACCAGTACGGCGGCGCCACCACCGAGACGGCGTTCAACAAGAGCGAGAGCCTGCTCCTCGCGCACAAGGCCGCGGAGGGGACGATCGCCGGGGTGTTCACGCCGAACGAATCGACGACCTTCGGGATGCTGCAGGCGCTCCGCAAGACGGGCGCCGCCGACAAGGTGAAATTCATCGGCTTCGACGCCTCGGAGAAGCTCCTCGGCGCCCTGCGCGAGGGCGACGTCGAGGCGCTCGTCGTCCAGAACCCGTTCTATATGGGGTACGTCGCGGTCAAGACGATGGCGGCGCACCTCCGCGGCGAGCCGGTCGAGAAGCGCATCGACACGGGCGCGCGCGTCGTCACGAAGCAGGACCTCGACGACCCGGCGGTGCAGGAGATCGTGAGGCCCGACCTCGCCCGGTGGCTCGGGGAGTGAGCGGCTCGTGATGGCAGCGCGCACGCCCCTCCTCGAGGCGACCGGCCTCGCCAAGGCGTTCGGCCCCAATGCGGTGCTTCGCGGCGTCTCGCTGCGGATCGCGCCCGCGAGCGTCCACGCGCTCCTCGGCGAGAACGGCGCGGGCAAGAGCACGCTGACCCGCATCCTGCTCGGCATGGAGCGCGCCGACGCGGGCTCGCTGCGGCTCGGGGGGGCGCCGTACGCGCCGGCCTCGGCCGAAGGCGCGCGCCGCGCGGGCGTCGTCCTCGTCCCGCAGGAGCGGACGCTCTGCCCCCACCTCTCGGTCGCGGACAACGTGGTGCTCGGGATCGAGCCGGCCGCGCGCGCGCTGCCCGGGATCCGCGACCGCGCGCGCGCCCGCGCCATGGCCCGGGGAGCGCTCGCGCTCGTCGCCGACGGCCCGGACCGCGTGCCGCTCGACGCGCCGGCCGGGGAGCTCGGCGTCGCCGATCAGCAGCTCGTCGAGATCGCGCGGGCGCTCGCGCAAGGCGGCCTCCGCGAGGGCGGGCGGCTCGCGGCGCGGCTGCTCGTCCTCGACGAGCCGACCTCGAGCCTCGGCCACGCGGACGCCGCGCGCCTGTTCGACCGCGTCCGCGCCCTGCGCGACGCCGGCCTCGCGGTGCTGCTCGTGACGCACTTCCTCACGGACGTGCGCGAGCACGCGGACCGCTACACGGTGCTCCGCGACGGCCGCGTCGCCGGGGAAGGCGATCCGCGCGAGACCGAGCCGGCGCAGATCGTCCGCGAGATGCTGGGCCGCGCGCTCGAGGACGCCCGCGAGCGCGCGGCGTCCGAGGGGCCGCCGTCGGGCGGCGGCGAGGTGGTGCTCGACGTCAGGGACGTCTCCGGCGTGAAGCGGCCGAGGCGCGCGTCGCTGACCCTGCGCCGCGGAGAGATCCTCGGGATCGCCGGCCTCGTCGGCTCGGGCCGGACCGAGCTCCTCCGCATCCTCGCGGGGCTCGACCCGAAGCAGAGCGGCACGGTCGCGCTGCGCGCTCCCCGCGGGGTCGGCCTCCTCAGCGAGGATCGCGGCGGGGAAGGGCTGATGCTCGGCCGCTCGATCGCCGAGAACGTCTGGCTCTCGCCGCGCGCGCCCCTCGTCGCCGCGCCGAGGGCGCTCCTCCCGGAGGCGGCGCGCTGGATCGAGGCGCTCGCGATCCGCGCGGCGGGGCCGGAGCAGCGCGCCGGCGAGCTCTCGGGCGGCAACCAGCAGAAGGTCCAGCTCGCGCGCCTGCTCCGCGAGGACGTGGACGTGCTCCTCGTCGACGAGCCGACGCGCGGCATCGACGTCGCGAGCAAGGCGCAGGTGCTCTCGCTGCTCCGCGAGCTCGCGGGCGCCGGCAAGGCCATCGTGCTCGTGTCGAGCCAGCTCGACGAGCTCGTGACGACGTGCGACCGCATCGCGGTCCTCCGGCGGGGGACCCTCGATCCGCCGCGGCCCGCGGCGTCGTGGACCGCGGCGTCGCTCCTCCTGGAGGCCTCCTCGTGAAGAAGCGCCCGCCGTGGCTCGGCCCGCTCGTCGCCCTGCTGCTCGTCTACGCGCTCTTCGCGGCGCTCGCGCCCGACACCTTCCTGCGCAGCCAGAACCTGCTCACGATGGCGCGGCAGACGGTGGTGGTCGGCATCTGCGCCCTCGGCATGACCCTGGTCATCGCGACCGGCGGGATCGACCTCTCCACGGGCTCGCTTGTCGCGTTCACCACGGTCGTCCTCGCGACGCTCCTGCGCGCGGGGGCGCCGGCGCTGCCCGCGGCGCTCGCCGCCACGGCGGCGGCGGGCCTCGCGGGCGTCGTCGCCGGGACGCTCGTGGGGCGGGCGCGGATGATGCCCTTCGTCGTGACCTTGGGCACGATGAGCGCGCTGCGCGGCGCCGCGAAGGGGCTCGCGTCCGAGCAGAAGGTCGACGCCGACCCGCGCGGCCTCGACGCGCTGCTCTCGGCCGACCTCGCCGCGCCCGGGCTGTGGATGACCGCGGCGCTCGCGCTCCTCGTCTTCGCCGTCCTCACCTTCACGCGCTTCGGGCGCCACGTGTTCGCGGTCGGCAGCAACGAGGCCGCGGCGCGGCTCTGCGGCATCGACATCGGGCGCGTGAAGATCGCGGTGTACACCCTGTCGAGCCTCCTCGCCGGCGTCGCGGGCGTGATGGAGTTCTCGACGCTGACGGTGGGCGACCCGACGGACTCGGTGGGCCTCGAGCTCGAGGTCATCGCGGCGGTCGTCATCGGCGGCGCGCCGCTCTCGGGCGGCGAGGGGAGCGTCGCGGGGAGCGTGGTCGGCGCGCTGCTCATCACGGTCATCCGGACCGGCGGCGTCCACCTCGGGCTGCCGAGCTGGGTGCAGGAGATCGCGACGGGCGCGATCATCGTGGCCGCGGTGGCCGTCGATCGGGTGCGCCGCGCGCGCGGGGCCCGCGCGGCCGCGGGCCGTCAGCCTGCGCCGCGAGATCCACCAGCGCGACCATCCTCTGCGCAATCGCCGTGAAGGTGTCCTCCGCCTCGCGGTCCTCCGGCAGCCGGTCCGGCAGGGTCGGGCGCGTGCGGTGGATACGATAGCGCTCGGCGAGCCGCGCCCCCGGGAAGGCGCGGTGCAGCTCCTCCATGCCGCCGATCAGCGCCACGAGCCCGCCCATCGTCGCCGTGCCGTTGTCGGAGTCCCACCCGGACAGGGTGCCGATCTGGACGGTGCGCCGGAAGCTCCCCCCGCCGAACAGGAGGGCCATCGTCCCGGTCGCCAGGTTGATCGCGGACTCCGTGAACCCTCGATAGACGAAGCCGTGCGCCCGGGCCTGCTCCTGATAGCGATGCGCGATGGCGTCGCGGACGCTCTCCCAATCCTCGGGATCGTCCGCCGATAGATAGGCCGAGAGCACGAAATCGATGACATCGGCGGCCTTCGACGCATCCGGCAGGTAGCTCCTGGCCTCGCGGACGATGCGCACGATCTCCTCGCGCCGCGGTTTCTCCGGATCGACGGTCGCCGCGAGCGAGAAGAGGAGGACATGGAACTGCGCGGCGTGCGCGGCGTGCCCGCGCGCCGTGGTCCGGATGGGGAGGTCGGCGATCCGCAGCGCGAGCTCCGGCATGCCGGGCGCGAGGGCGCCGAAGATCTCCGTGGTGAGCTGCGCGTCGATGTGGAGCGCGTCCGGGTTGAGCGCCGGGTGGCTCGTCCTGGGGGGCAGCACGCCTCGCTCCAGGAGGTCGCGCGCCCTCCGGTTGGAGACCCAGATGAAATCGTTGATGTGCGCTCGCCACCCGTCCCGGATCGCCTCGGGAGACAGGAAGAGCGTCCGCGCCTCGGTCATGAGGTGCAAATAGACATACTCGATATCGGTGTCGTCATCGGCCGGGCACGGGTCGAGGAGCACGAAGTCGATCCGCGCCCCATTGCGGCCCTGGGGTGTCCCCCAGTCTGCGTCGGTGAAGAAGGGGCGCTCGATGCGGACGCCCTCCGTCGTCAGCCCCGTCCAGTTGGCGATGCACTCGCCGAGCCACATCGCGCGGAGCCGCTCGGCGTAGGCGGCGCGATCGAGCTGCCCGCGCGCCCTGGAGGAGATTCCCGGAAGGTCGCGTCGCTCCACGGGGCCTGCCGGCGCGCCGCCCGCGCCCGCGAGCGACGGGATGGAAAGAAGCGCGAGCAGCAGGCCGCGCCAGCGCGCAGAAGGCGCGATGCGGCATGTTCCTTCGAGGAGGCGAGGGCCGCCACGGGTGCGCATGAATCACTCCTTGAATGCGCGCCGGGAGCGTCGCGCCTGGTTTCGCCTCGCGTTAATGCAAGCGAGGTGCCGAGCCCGCTCCCCCGGCGCCGGTCTCCCCCTTAGGTTGTGCTCATGAACCTCGGGCAGCACATCGCGCGCGCCGCGGGCGCACGGCTGGACACCCTCGTCTCGCGCGCGGGCCACCATCTCCTCGGCGGGGCCCTCGCCGTCGCGCCGGGCGTCGCGTCCATCGCTCCGGTGCTGGAGAATCTGCTCTCCTTTCACCCGGGGTGGATATCCCGGAGCGTGACCACCCACGACCCCGCGGGTGGCAACAACGATGGATATCGCGCTGGCGTCGCGCAGGAGGGGGATCACCGGGTCCTGTTCCATGCCCGCGGCGAGGGGAGAATCACGCGGATATGGATGACCGCCCCGCGCGCGGAGCTCGACAAGCCGGGCCAGGAGATCTGGATCGAGATCGACGGGCGCACGGCCTTCCGCGGCTCACCCCACGACTTCTTCGAGGGCCGCGGCCCCTGGAAGCCGCCCCTCGTGCTCGGCGTCGACGCGAGCTCGGGCGCGTTCACCAGCTACGTCCCCTTCGCCTGGTCCAGCGAGGCCAAGGTCCGCTTCCGGGGCGTCCCCATCTATTACCAGGTCACCTACCGCGAGGGCCCCGGCGCCGCGTCGGGGCCGACGCCCGAGGAGCTCGCGGGGTTCATGACCGAGGACTGGACCGCCGCCCTGCCCGCCCCGACGCACCGGCAGGCCCCGAGCCCCGGCGCACCGCTCGTCCTGGCGATCGGCCCAGCGACGGTATCGGGCCTCGATCTCCGGATCCCTGCGGGAAGCCTGAAAGACCTGGACGTGAGGATCGGTGAGCAGCCGCCGGTGCCCGCGTCGTTCTTCTTCGGCCTGGCCAGCACGGGCGCCGAGGCCGACGGCGGATGGACCACGTTCCGGAGCGCGCTGCACGCCGCGCGGGCGCCCGACGCCGCGGGGTTCGGCAGGCTCGCGACGCGCCTGCCCATTCCGCTCGCCGAGGGAGAGGTGCTGTCGCTCGGGGCCGCGCCCGGGTCGTCCATCGCGGGCCTCGAGGCGGCCGTCGATCTCGCGCCCGCCCGCCCCGGCGTGCGGCTCCTCGCGCAATACCGCGATCAGGTGGCCCCCGGACGCGAGACGACGATGCCCCTCTTCGAGGGCGACGGGCCGCTCCAGCTCGTCGCCGTCCTGGAGCACCTCAGCGGCGGCCGCCCCAACGACCGGACCTATCTCGAGGGCGACGAGATGATCCGGACCGACAGGATGTCATACCCCCTGCAGATCGGGACCGGCACCGAGGATTACTTCAACGGCGGCTTCTATTTCCTGGGCGCGCACCATAACCCGTTCAGCGGCCTGCTCCGCTTCATCGTCATCCATCCCGAGAATCGCTGGCGGAACGCCCTGTTCGACCATTCCTTGTACCGCCTGCACGTGGCCGACCCGATCGTGAGCCGCTCCGGCCTGCGCTTCGGCATCGAGGCCGGCCCGACCGGCGCCTATACGCCGCTGCGGGCGCGCTCGCTGGGCCTCGCCTACGCCTTCTCGGATCCTCGGGAGATCGGCGAGCAGGAGGTCCGCCTCGAAGGGATGCGGCGCCGCGCGCGCGCGGCCTTCGACGCCGAGCGCTCGGAGCTCCGGCGGGTCTCCCGGTCGCGCGAGGGCCGCGGGATCACCCGGATCGAGGTCGACTGCCCGCCGGACGCGCGCGGGCTCTTGCTCCTCCGCGCGTACTCCGCGGCGAAAGCCCCCCAGACGGCGCGCGTGCGGCTCGACGGGCGGGAGGTCGGCGTGATCCACGAGATGCAGGCGAACCCGGTCCGGCCGCTCGCGGAGGACGCGCTCTGGGTCGAGCTGCTCCCCGGCCAGTGCGGCGCAGACCGGCGCCCGGTCCTCGAGATCGACGCGCGGAGCTCCCCCGCGCCGTGGAGCGAGCGCGGCTACACGCTGCGGTTCTTCTCCGGGCCCCCCGCGCCGCACCTGACGCAGGGCCCCGCGAGGAAGATCTTTGACGCCAATGCCCGCCGCGAGGCACCGTCCTACGTGAACGATCACGCGATCGTCCAGCTCTCCGACGGCCGCTGGCTCCTCACGGGCATCTTCAACCGCGAGCCCTATCGGCCAGACACCGAGATCGAGTTCGTCCTGGCGACGGCGGCCGGGCCCGGGCCGGCGCGCTGGGTCGAAGCCGCCTCGCCGAGCTTCGCGCTGGCGCCCGAGCGCTTCTCCACCCGTGCCCTCCCCGACGAACGCTGGATCTGGGCCCCGCACGTGGTCCGGGACCGCGACGGCAGCCTGGTCATGATCTTTCACGTGGGCACGCCCGACCCCGACCGATCCGGCTTCCGGATCGCGCGCTCGCGCGACGGGATCGCCTGGACCCGCCACGGAGGTACGCTCTTCGAGGACATCTGCGTCGCCCGCGATCCGATGCTCGTCCGGCTCGGCGATCTGTGGGTGGTTTATTATACGCGCTGCGCGTCGCGGGAATCGCGCCGGAGCGGCGTCGCTTACCGCACGTCGCTGGATCTCGTCCACTGGAGCCCGCCGGCCATGGCGCTCACGCTCGGGCCGGAGACCGCGATGAACAACAGCGGTCATACCGAGTCCCCGTTCGTGTTCGCGCGGAAGGGGTGGTTTTACCTGACGGTCACGAGCTATCCCGTCGACTACGACGCCACGTTCGTCTACCGCTCGCGCTCGCCGTTCGCGTTCCCCCCGCACCCCGTTGCCCGGCTGCGCGCGCACGCGGCCGAGTGGGTCGCGGAGAGGGGCAGCTTCGACGCGGGGCGCCTGTTCTTCACGCACGCGGGGGCCGGCAAGGGCGGCGTGTTCCTCCAGGAGCTCTTCGGCCTCTGAGCCGCGCCGCGAGGGGACAGGGCGCCCCCCGAGAAGTTGAGGTCCGGGCACCCTGCCGGTAGGGATCCCCGGGAACCCCGACTGGGACCACCGAAAGGACGGCGATGAAGCTGATTTACTTCCCGATACGCGGGCTCATCGAGCCGGCGCGGCTCCTGCTCGAGCTGGCCGGCGCGCGGTACGAGCTCGAGACGATCCCGATCGAGCTCTGGCAGGGGCCGCAGGGCAAGCAGCGGTTCCTGCCGATCACGCCGTTCGGGCAGCTGCCGGTGCTGGAGGACGGGGCGTTCGTCCTCTGCCAGTCGCAGGCGATCGGCCGCTACGTGGCCCGCAAGCTCGGCCTCTACGGCGGCACGCTCGAGGAGGCCGCGCGCATCGACGAGGTGACCGAGGTCGCGAACGAGATGCTGCGCGACCTCGGCGTGACGTGCTTCGATCCGCGCTTCCACGAGATCCGCGCCGCGCACCGGGCGGCGATGGGCCAGAAGCTCGACCTGCTCGAGCGTTACTTCGCGCGCACGGCCGCCAGCGCGGAGCACTGGGCCCTCCCCGGCCGCTACACGCTGGCCGACGCCACGATGGCGTTCGCCCTGGAGTCGCTGTGGCCCGTGCAGCCCGGCCTCCTGGACGAGTTCCCGAAGCTCCGGCACGCGATGACGTCGTTCTTCGCGGCCGAGGGGGTCCGCGGCTACGTGCGCGGCGAGCGGCGGTTCCGCACCTGGACCGCCCCGAGCGCCACGTTCGGCGGGAGGCCCGAGGAGACCTATCACTGGTCGGATTGACCGCGCGACCCCGCGGCCGGCGCGGGGGCGCGCGCGCCGGCCTCGCCGCGCGTCACGAGCCTGTCCCCGTCCCGATCGAGCACCCTCAGCAGCTCGCCGACGACCACCTCGGACGGCGTCTCGGCGGTCGCCCGCGAAACGGCCGCCCGCAGCTCGTCGGCCGAGACGCGGCCGTCGCGGTCGACGTCGATCGCGTCGAAGGGCCCGAGCTGGCGCCAGAGCTCCACGGCGAACGACTCGACGAGGACGAGCTTCGGCTCGCGCCCGGTGTCCGCCGGCGGCACCTCCTCCGGGTGCGCCTCGGCGAAGCGGACCAGCGGGGCGATGTCATCCATGCCGCCGAGGAGCGCTCGCGGGAGGGCGATCCGGTACGCGCGATCGTCGACCAGCGGCAGGCCGCCGATCGCGGTCAGGACGCCCCGATCGTCGATCGCCATCCGGTCGTCGATCTGGAGGAAGCCGGCGTGCTGGGCGGGGGCGCGCGACCGCGACGCGGCGACGGCCTCGCGCACGACGCGGCCGGGCAGGCGGGCCACCACGACCTCGTTGCTGAAGGGCACCTCGGCCTTGAGATCCCCGTAGGTGAAGCGCTCGCGGTACTCGCGGCCCCCGCGGATGCCGCCGCCGTTGAAGAGGCACCCGTCCGCCTGGAGCGCGTCCCGCATGCGCGAGCAGAGGAGCGTCCCGAGCGAGGTCTGCCGCGTCCGCGTGCCGATCGACGACAGCGCGCTCCCCGGGGGGAGCCGGAGGAGGGTGGCCGCGTCGAGGTCGCGCACGATCTGCATGTGGCGGTCCACGCGCGCGCGCATCGCCGGATCCTCGGGATAGGCGCGGACGTCCTCGAGCCGGACGGTGACCGCGGGCAGGTCGGGCCCCCCGGCGGGCGGAGGCTCGGCGGGCCACGCGAGATCGATGACGGCCGCGCTCTCGGCGTCGGTGCCGGACTTGACGACCCAGCAGCCGTCCACGTCGTCGATGAGCACCTCGTGCTCGTGGCCGCCGAGGATCACGGAAAGGGCGGATCGCGCTGCGCCCGCGCGAGCGCGAGATCCGCGTCGCGGCTCTGGTGCGTCATCGGGATCACGCAGGCGCAGCGCTCCTCGCGGACGAGCCGTTCGGCCCAGCGGACGGCCGCCTCGTTCGCCGGCTCGATGGCGCATCCTCCGAACGCGCCCCGCCGGTACAGGCCCTGCGCGTGGACGAGCAGGCCGAGGAGGCCGACCCGGACCGCGCGCCCGCCGGGGCTCGCGATCTCGAGGATCTCGTGGGTGGGCAGCGCCGGAGAGAACGAGGGCATGTTGGTGTTGAGCCACGTTCCCCGGAACTCCTGCACCCGCGCCCTGAGCTCCGGGAGCTCGATGTCGGCCTCGTGGTTGCCGAAGATGGTGTGCGTGATCGGCACCGCGTTCATGCAGTCGACCATGCCCCTGCCGTGATCGAGGCTCGAGAGGAGGCTCGGCGCGAGGAAGTCGCCGGCCAGCACGGCGATGAAGCGATCCGCCGGCCCGGCGGCGTGATGCCTCACGAGGCTCGCGAGGCGCGGGAGGTTGTCGAGCGCGTAGACGTCGTTCACGCAGACGATCCGCAGAGAGGGGCCTCTGGGCGTGCCTTGTTCGCCGGCGGTCATGTCCCCTCGAAGATAGCCCAGCGCGCGGGGGTGTGCCTCCGCGCGCGCGGCGACGCCCGGGGATCCGGGGCGCTCACGCGGTCGCCGCGTCGAGCTCCGTGCGCTACGGATCCTGGCCGAGGTGCGCCTTGGCGAGCGCGAGCGGCTCGCTGTCGAAGGATAGCACCCGCCAGGGATGCGGATGGCCAGGGCGCGTCGCCTCTCTCAGCGCGCCGCCCGTGAGCGCCGCGACGACGCCGCGCCAAAACGCGAGCGCCCCCGCGTTCCCCTCGGAGACGCGCACGGTCCACTTGCCCGGGAGGCGCTGCCACAGCAGGACGGCCGCCCGGCGGCCCACGCCGCAACGGCGGTATCGACGCAGGACGAAGAACTCGGCGACATCGAGGACCTCCGGGTCCGTTGCCGCCGGCGAGCCCCGCGTCGCCAGGACGAAGCCCGCGATCTGCCCGCCACATCGAACGATGAAGGCGAACCGGCGCTCCCGCTCGGACCAGTAAAGAGGGAGCTTGTCGTACCCGAAGCGCCCATCCGGCCCCAGCTCGAGGCCGGGGAACACGTCGCTGAGATCGTGAATGTACAGCTCGAGGAGGTTGGACAGCAGCAGGGCATCGGCCGAGGTCGCCTCCTCGAGAGCAACTGAGATGAAATCCGCCATGGCAATTCCTCTGGCCTGCTCAGACCCGACCGATCCGCCTGAAGGGCCCCCGGGACGATATCGCAGGGTAGCAAGGCGCGCGGTCGCCGCGCCAGGGCAGGAACGGTCGTGGCGCATCGTCGTGGCGTCGGAATGAATGCGGCGCGCCCATCGAGCAACGAAGCGACCATGGCCGAGGACATGGAACGTCGTGGCTCGCGCCCCGGGGCTCGCCTGTGGGCCGCGTCCGCCCTGACCATCGCGGCGCTCGCGGGCCTCACCGCGTGCGAGCCTATTGGCCGCGGAGGGGACAGCGGCGGTGAAGCAGGCCCGGGCGGCAGCGGCGGCTCTGCGGGGGTAAGCAGCGGCGGCGGCGCGGATGGCGCGGGTGGATCGATCAACGATGGCGGCGCGCCTGGCACCGGCGGCGATGGCGGCGTGCCTGGCACCGGCGGCGACGGCGGCGCCCCTGGCACCGGCGGCGACGGCGGCGCCCCTGGCACCGGCGGCGACGGCGGCGCCCCTGGCACCGGCGGCGACGGCGGCGCCCCTGGCACCGGCGGCGACGGCGGCGCCCCTGGCACCGGCGGCGACGGCGGCGCCCCTGGCACCGGCGGCGACGGCGGCGCCCCTGGCACCGGCGGCGACGGCGGCGCCCCTGGCACCGGCGGCGACGGCGGCGCCCCTGGCACCGGCGGCGACGGCGGCGCCCCTGGCACCGGCGGCGACGGCGGCGCCCCTGGCACCGGCGGCGACGGCGGCGCCCCTGGCACCGGCGGCGACGGCGGCTCGCCGAGCACGTGTATGCCGGGCTCGGTCGTCGCCTGCTACACCGGCCCTGCCGGGACGAACGGTGTCGGGAGCTGCGCTTCCGGGACGCAGACCTGCCGCCCCGACGGCTCCGGCTACGGCCCATGCACGGGCGACGTGACGCCCGCTCGAGAGCGCTGCGCCACGCCGGAGGACGAGAGCTGCGACGGCGAGCCCCGCTGCGCTCAGCCGCCGCCCTGGGCGCGGGGCTTCGGCGGCCCTGGCATCGACGAGGGCTGGGCCATCGCGAGCGACGCCTACGGCAACTACTACGTCTCCGGCTCCTTCGAAGGAACCGTCGACTTCGGTACCGGCCCTCTGACCAGCGCCGGACGGTCGGACATCTTCTTTCTCAAGCTCGACGCCGCGGGCTCGGTGCTCTGGAGCCATCGCTTCGGGACCGAGGACAACGAGCACGGAGGCGCCCTGACGGTCGACGAGAACGGCAACGTCCTCCTCACCGGCACGTACCGCGTCCTGCCCGAGCAGCCGGGCCTCGATCTGAACGGGTGTCATCTCCCCGCCGTCAACGACTATTACACCGCCTTCTTCGTTACCCAGTTCGATCCCGACGGCAACCCCATCTGGTGCAATGGCCCCTATCCTTCTTCGGACACGCGCTCCGTCGAGCAAATCGCCGTCGACGCTCACGGCGACATGTACGTCGTGTACCTCCAGTGGGAGAGCGCCTATCTCTTGAAGATCGACGCCGCGAGCAAGAGCACCCTCTGGGTAGAGGGGCTGCCAGGATACTACGTCGGCGGCGCGCGGCTCGCGCTCGACGGCGTCGGCAACCCAGTGGCGGTCGTGACCGAAGGCTCGAGCATCACTGACCTCTTTCCGAGCCAGTTCGTCGTCTCCAAGTACGCTCCGACGGGCGATCTGCTCTGGTTGCAACATTACCAATCCAGCTCGGACCCTTGGATGGGCGGCGGCGTGACGGCGCACGCGGTGGCGATCAATGCGGAAGACGAGATCTTCGTGACGGGCGACACGGATGGATCCATCGACTTCGGCAGCGGCGTCCTCCCCGCCGGCTCCGTCCTCCTCAAGCTGGCTGCCGCGGGCGAGCCCATGTTCAGCCGCTCCGTCCGCTTCGGCGACAGGATCGCGCTCGCTCCCTCCGGTGATATCATCATCGGCGGAGTCGGCCTCGCGCAGCTCGACGCGAGCGGGACGGAGCTCTGGTCGGTCAACTTCGATGCCCATGCGCAGGATGTCTCCTGGTCCCCGAACGGCGCGGTCGCCGTCGTCGGCCGCTCGGCGGGCCCCGTGGACTTCGGGACCGGCCCGATCACCTATGGTGGAGGGTATGCCGACGCCTATGTCGCCACGTTCAACCCGCCAAGGAGCGGCGACGGCACGATCGCCCTCACCGGCGCTGTCGAGCGGGCCACCGACTTCGGGGACGGGCCCGTACCGTACGCGGCCGGCACCGACGCGTTCGTCGCCACGATGACCCCCTGAGCGCCCCGGCGCCGTCGACCTGTGTCGAGCTCCAGCACGGGAATACGACTGCACAGCGATGCTCGCAGCTGCGGGACCAGACGAGGACTCGAACCGTTCTCTCGTCGAGGCCGCATGAATGCGGCGCTCCTGCCGGGCAACGAAGCCGGTATGGCCGGGTACAATGAACGTAGCGGTTCGAGCCGCAGGGGTCGCCTGCGGTCCGCGTCCGCCCTGACCGTCACGGCCCTTGTCGGCCTCGCAGCGTGCGAGCCCACCGGCCCCGGCGGGGACGGCGGCGGCGAAGCAGGCACTGGCGGCAGCGGCGGCTCTCCGGGGGTAAGCGGCGGAAGCGTGACCGATGGTGCGGGAGGCTCGAACGGCGACGGCGGCGCTCCTGGCACCGGCGGCGCTCCTGGCACCGGCGGCGCTCCTGGAACCGGCGGCGCTCCTGGAACCGGCGGCGCTCCTGGAACCGGCGGCGACGGCGGCGCGCCCGGCACCGGCGGCAGCGGCTCGAGCAGCGGCGGCGGCTCGCCGAGCACGTGCGTGCCGGGCTCGGTCGTCGCCTGCTACACCGGCCCTGCAGCGACCAGGGACGTCGGGCGCTGCGCCTCTGGGACGCAGACCTGCCGCCCCGACGGCTTCGGCTTCGGCCCATGCACGGGCGAGGTGACGCCCGCTCGAGAGCTCTGCGCCACGCCGGAGGACGAGAGCTGCGACGGCGAGCCCCGCTGCGCTCAGCCGCCGCCCTGGGCGCGGGGCTTCGGCAGCCCTGGCATCGACGAGGGCTGGTCCATCGCGAGCGACGGCTCAGGCAACTTCTACGTCTCGGGGTCCTTCGAAGGAACCGTCGACTTCGGCGCCGGCCCGCTGACCAGCGCTGGACGGTCGGACATCTTCTTCCTCAAGCTCGATCCCTCGGGCTCGGTGCTCTGGAGCCAACGCTTCGGGACCTACGACAACGACGAGCGCGGAGGCGCCGTCACCGTCGACGAGAACGGCGACGTCTTCCTCACCGGCGTGTACACGGGCGGCAGCTCGAACCTGGGCCCCGAGCTGGGCGGATGTCCCATCTCCGCCAATTTCACGTCCTTTTTCGTGGCCCAGTTCGATCCCGACGGCAACCACATCTGGAGCGATGGCCCCTATGATCTTCTTTCGGTGCGCTCCGTCCCGCAGATGGCCATCGATGCTGCCGGCGATATCTACATCGTCGCCCTCGAGTCGCATGCGACGCTCGTCAAGCTGGACGCCGCGAGCAAGGCCATCGTCTGGACGCGGAGGTTGCCCGGGCGCTTCAGCCACGACGTGCACGACGCGCGGCTCGCGCTCGACAGCGCCGGCAACCCGGTCGTGGTGGTGAACCTGCCCGGGGAAGGCTCCACCTATGACGGGCCCAGCTTCGTCGTCTCCAAGCTCGCTCCGACCGGCGATGTGCTCTGGGAGCGAGTGTTCATGTCCAGCGCGTACGGTTTGTACAGCGGCCCGACCGCCGACGCGGTGGCGGTCAATGCGGCAGACGAGATCCTCGTGACCGGCGAGACGGATGGATCCGTCGACTTCGGCAGCGGGACTCTCCCCGTCGGCCCCGTGCTCGTCAAGCTGGACGCCGCAGGCGAGCCCATCTCCAGCCGCTCGGTCCGGTTCGGCGACAGGATCGCGCTCGATCCCACAGGCGACATCGTCGTTGCGGGGCGCGGCCTCGCGATGCTCGACGCGGGCGGGACGGAGCTCTGGTCGATCAACTTCGATGCCGATGTGCAGGATATCTCCTGGTCCCCGAGCGGCACGGTCGCCGTCACCGGCCGCGCGATCCGCCCCGTGGACTTCGGAACCGGCCCGATCGCCCATGCAGGAGGCTTCTTCGACGCCTACGTCGCCACCTTCAATCCGAAGGAGAGCGACGACGGCGACGAGGGCGGCGACGGCGACGAGGGCGACGGCGCAGGGTCGACCGGCACGGGCGGCGGCGACCCGCCTGCGACGTGCGCGCCGGGCTCCGTCGTCGCGTGTTACGCCGGCCCCGCCGGGACCCGGGGCGTCGGGCGCTGCGCTCCTGGCGCGCAGACCTGTCTTCCCGACGGCGCTGGCTACGGTCCCTGCGTCGGCGAGGTGACGCCCACCGCGGAGGACTGCGCGACGCCGGAGGACGAGGACTGCGACGGCGAGCCCCATTGTCCTCTGCAGCCGCCGTGGTCGCGAGGCTACGGCGACACCGGCGCCGACGCAGGCTGGTCGATCGCGAGCGACGCCGCCGGCAACTACTATGTCACCGGCTCCTTCGAAGGCACCGTCGACTTCGGCGCCGGCCCGCTGACCAGCGCCGGCCTCACGGACGTGTTCCTCCTCAAGCTCGATCCCGCCGGCGCGTTGCTCTGGAGCAAGCGCTTCGGCAGCCGCTTCCCGGAAGCAGGCCGGGCTGTCGCCGTCGATGAGAGCGGCAACGTCTTGCTGGCCGGCACCCACAAGGCGAACGCGACGTCCGGCATCAGCTTCGGCGGCTGCGAGCTCCTGTCCACGGACTACCTCGACGCGACCTTCGTCGCCAAGCTCGACCCCGAGGGGAATCACCTCTGGAGCCGGGGGTCCGTCACGCCAGGCGCGCGCCTTTACCGACCGTTCGAAGCGTTCGCCGTCGACGCGCTCGGCAACGCTTATGTGACGGTCATCGCGCAGAGCACGAGCTGGTTGGTGCCCACCCTGGTGAAGCTGGACAGCGCAGGGAACCTGCTCTGGAGCAAGCCGCTCACGGCGGCAGTCCCGTACCACGTCGATGGCCAGCATCAGAGCGACAGCGCCCTCCTCGCGGTCGACAGCGCCGGCTTCGTGATCACGGCGAGCTCGTCCATCGCCGAGGACCCGTCCTGCCCCTGCGCTCACCGGTTCACCGTCCAGAAGCTCACCCCGACCGGCGACGTGGTCTGGAGCCGCCAGCTCGGCCCCTCGGACCCCGCCGACACGGACATCGGAGCGTCCGCCCTCGCCCTGGCCGTCAACGCCGACGATGACATCCTCCTGACCGGCTACACCGACGGGACCGTCGACTTCGGCGGCGGCGTGCTCCCCGAGGGGCCCGTCCTCATCAAGCTCGACGCCGCGGGCGAGCACGTCTTCAGCCTCCCCATCCCCTTCGGCGACGCGCTCGCCCTCGAGCCCTCGGGCAGCATCGTCATCGCCGGCGACGGCCTCGCCAGGCTCGACCCCAGCGGCACCGCCCTCTGGACGAGCAGCTTCGACGCCAGCGCGAAGGACATCGCCCTCGCCCCGAACGGCACCATCGCCCTCACCGGCGCTGTCGAGGGGGCCACCGACTTCGGCAGCGGGCCCATACCGTACGCGGCCGGCACCGACGTCTTCGTCGCCACGATGACCCCCTGAGCGCCCTGGCGGCGGCGGCGGGCGCTACCACCGCGCCCGGTCCGCCGTACGGCCGCGGAGCAGAGGAATTCTCGAACGATCATCCGAAGGGACGCACCGGTGAGGTGCGGGAGGTAAGGACAAGTATGCGAGTCATCCGCTTTCTGCTGGCGTCGCTGCTCTGCGCGCTCGCCATGCTGCCTGCGCGCGCGGCCTGGGCAGCCATCGCTGTGACATTCGTGGAGCCCGGGCAGCGCGCATGGAGCCACACGTATGTCAATATCCACGTCGAGGTGAGCTCCACGCTCCAGATCGCGCGCGTTCAGGCGCAGCTCGGCGCAGGATCGGTGATCCTCACGAACACCGGAGGCATCACCTACAAGGCGGGCATCTCGACCTTCGGGCTGCCCTATGGCGAGCACGTCCTGACCGTCACGGCGACCGACGTCGAGGGCACCAGCGTGTCCGCGCAGCGCACCGTGTTCCAGGACCAGATACCCACCGCCCAGGTCCTGGCGCCGACGCACGAGGCGGTCGCCCATCCGTCGCTCCGGCTCGCCGCCACCTGCGTCGACGACCACCCGGCGGACTGCTCCATCCGGGCCACCGCCAACTTCTACGACACGAACCCGTCGACCTCGGTCGAGCTCGCGCGGGCCACCGCGGCGCTCGACACCGTCGTCGACCTCAGCGCGTACAGCGGCCGTAAATTCGATCTGAAATTCCAAATGGTGGACATCCATAGCAGCATGATTCTCCTCGGGCCGACGATCCAGGTCGAGACCAGTCCGCTGCTCGAGCCGATCGACGAGGTGCCCGGGCGCATCCTCGATTTCGACGGGACGCGGATCCTGTTCGTCAAGAGGCGAGAGGAGCTCTTCGTGCTCGATCGGGCGACGCGGGCCACCACGCGGGTCATGAAGTTGCCCTATCCGTACCAGTTCAACGACGCCACGAGGGCGTTCCTCACCGGCGCCGGCGCCGTGATGGAGGTGCCGGCGCCGCCCGCCATCGATCGCCCCCCGAGCGCCGTCTACGAGTGGCGCCACGGCGCCCTGCTGAAGCTGGCGGAGAACGGCCGCGTCGCGTTCGTGAGCGGCGATGCCATGGCCTACTCGGGCAGCGGTACGTACGTGCGCGATCTCGCGTCGGGCACCGACGAGCTCGCGCTCGGGGCCGCGCTGGACCGCCCCAGCATGGATGTCGCCGACGACGGGCTCTTCGCGTATGTGAATGGCCGCTGGTCGCTCTACACGCGCAGGAATGGAACGAGCACGCTGCTGGCCACGAGCGGAGATGAAATAACGCGCCCCGTGACGGACGGGATCAATGTCGTATTCACGAAGATCCTCAGATCCGGCCAGCCTCAAAGCATCCTGGCCACGCCCTCCGGGCAGGTGCCGCTCGGCGTCGTCCCTGTCGCGCGCCCCGAGGGCGCCCAGACGGGCGCCTACCAGCTCCACGCGGGTTACATCGCGTTTCTCAAGGGCTCGCGCGGCGCGGAGCAGGTCTGGCTCCGGACCCCGAGCGGCGCGCAGCACCAGCTCAGCTCCAGCACCCCCAGCCAGCTCGACGATCCGCCCGCGCGCCTGGGACACGATGGCATCAGCGACACCGGCGAGGTGATGTTCCTCACCCCGCCGAAGCGCTACCTCGGCGCCGCCGGCGCCGCTCCGCGCGAGATTGGCTCGCAGCTGGGACACGCACGCTGGTTCGAGGGCGCCTGGTACGTCGTGATGGGAAACACGCTGTTCCGGGTCGATGACGGGTCGAGCGGCGAGGGCGAAGGCGACGGCGAGCGCGAGGGCGCCGGCGAGGCGGGCGGCTCCACCGGCGCGTCGTTCGCGAGCGCGCGCGCCGCCCTGTCGACGATGAGGATCGGGGAAGCGGGCGCGCGCGTGGCGAGCGCGCCCGCGGCAGCGCCACCCGAGCTTCCAGAGGACGAGCTTCCGGCGTCCAGCGGCTGCGCTCTCGCGGCGCAAAAGCCCGGGCTCGGCGGCGCCCTGGAGGCCGCCATCCTCGCGACGCTCGGCCTGGCCATGGCGGCGCGGCGGCGACCCAGGCTCAGGCGAGATCGCGGAGGAGCCGACGCCACGCCGTCGAGGCGAGCGACGCCGCAGCAGGGCTCGGACCCGCCGAGCCCCCGCGCGGCCGGCTACTCCTGCGTTCGCGCGTCGCCCAGGTAGTAATCGCGCTGCGACGGGTAATAGTCGGCGAAGCTCGGCAGCGGCGCGCCGAGCCGGGAGGCGACCAGCATGTCGAGGTAATACTCCCAGCCCGGCCCGGTATCGCCGGCGAGCGCGGGGTCGGTGAGGTGCTGGATGAAGGTGAGCTCGGTGGTCTCGCCCTTCGCCGCGAGCGACAGCTCGAGCCGCCACTCGCCGTAATCGTCCTTGGCCGTGAGCGCGAGGCGACGCGGCGGCTCGCAGGCGTCGATCGTCATGTCGCACCACGGCGCGCCCTTCTCGAACGCCATCTGGAGGCGCACCGTCTTGCCGGGGCCCGCCTCCCCCTCCCACGGGCCGATCCAGCGCGCCGTGCTCTCCGACGCGGTGACGCTCTGCCAGACGTCCTCGATGGGGGCGCGGAAGCTTCGTTGGATCACGAGATCGGCGCCTGTCGCCGTGCTCCGGACGCGGCCGGTGGGTCGGGGGCTCATGCTGTCTCCTTTCTTCGCTTCGTCTCGTTCTGGGACGGGGTCGCGGCCGCCATGCGCCGCTGCCGGCCGACGCGGTGCACCTCAGTCTCGAGCGCGTCGAACCGGCGGTGCCACGGGCTCTCCTCGCGCAGCTCTCGCAGGAACGCCTCGAGCTCGGCGAGCGCGCCGAGATCCAGGCTGTACTCGCGCTCGCGGCCGCGCTGCACGTCGCGCACGAGGCCCGCCTCGCGCAGGACCCGCAGGTGCCGGCTGACCGCCGGACGGCTGACTGGAAACGCGCCGGCGATGGCGCCGGCCGAGGCGGTACGGCCGCGCAGCATCCGCAGGATCTCCCGCCGGATCGGATCCGCCAGCGCCTGGGCAACCGCGTCCATCGGCAAACGTGTAACCGATATGTTACGCGTCGTCAAGCGGCGCGGCGCACCCCGGCGGCGGGTGCGGCGCTCGGGCGGCTCCCGATCGGCGCGCGAATGAGCGCCGCGCCCTCCGAGGCGCGATGTGCAGCTCGTCGAGCAGGACGCTGGAGCTCCCAGCGCCGCCAGGTCCGGACGAACCCGGCGGCGCTGGGATACCGCATCTCACCGGTTGGGGTTCTTGAGATTGGGGCAGCCGCAGCCGCAGCCATGCAGATCGACCGCGCCACCAGCCACGATATCGAGATCGTCGAGCTCAAGCTCGATCTCCGCGACCTCCTCCATTCCAATCACCGTCTCTTCGGTCCTTCCAATCGACTTGTCCACCATGGTGATCTCCTCTCTGCCGGATCACCTCGATCCGGCGGCGGCTCCCCAAGCGAGCTTCGTGCCAGCGATCGAAGCTCGCGCCGCGCGCCGCCGATCCCCGCGATCGCAGTGCCTAGTAGGCTGGCTCGCACGCGCGATCGCTTCCGCCGGCCGAGCGCGGCGTACCCCGTGAACGAGAGCAATCCGTTGCGCGATAGAGCAACTCATCCGCTCAGCGCCCTGCGCGAGCGGCGCTCCCCAGCCCACCCACACCGGCACACGCGTTGCAACCCCGGCCGCCATGCTCTGGCCCTTCAGGAATCAGCAGCTCGCCATTACCGGCGCTGCCGTCGCCGTCCCGCTCGCCGGCGCGCTCGCCCTGGCTGGCCTCCGCGCGCCGGACGTCGCGGTCCTCGAGCCGCACCTCGGCGCCTTCCGCGCAGCGGCCCTGCCGGCCGCTCCTACCATCGATGCATCTCCCCCGGACAAGAGCGAACCGCCGCCCGCTCACCGCGGCTTCGTCGGCGTCCTCCTCTCGCATCGATCGGTCGACCTCGCGGCGCGCAACGAGGGGCGCCTCCGCGCCGTTCACGTGCGCCTCGGCGATCGGATCGCTGCCGGCGATCTCCTCGCGACCCTCGATCTCCAGACCCTCCGCTCCGACGCCGCCATCGCCACAGCGGCCCTCCGGGGGGCGGAGGTCGCCTTGAGCCGAGCCAGGGAGGAGCTCGCCGAGGCCGCAGAGCGCCACCGTCGAAAGCAGGCGCTGGCCGTCGAGGGGCTCGCCTCGGGCGAAGACCTGTCGACCGCGGAGCACCAGACCGCCGTGGCGAGGCTCCAGGTCGACGCCGCCGCCGCAGAGCTCCGCGAGAAGCGCGCGCGCGTCGGCCATCTCCGCAAGGTGGAGGCAGACGCGGAGATCCGCGCCCCCTTCGCCGGCCGGGTCGTGGCCCGCTACGCCGAGCCGGGCGAGAGCGTCGGCACCACGCTGCCCATCCTGCGGCTCATCAGCGACGACGGGCTGCTCGTCCGGTTCGGCGTGCCCGAGGAGCAACGGGGCGAGGTGGACGAGAACGCCAGCGTCCGCGTCCGCGCCGGCGGCGTCGAGCTCCGCGGCACCGTCGAGACCATCGCGCCGGAGATCGACGCCGTGTCCCGCGCCGTCGTGGTCGAGGCGCGCATCGAGCCCGGCGACGCGCCGCGCGAGCTGCTCGTGGCCGGCGCGATGGCGCGCGTCTTTCCGGCAGCGGGCGCGCCGTGAGCCGCGCCGCCAGGATCTTCCGCCCCGAGGCGCTCGAGTTCACCGCCGCCGGCAGGAGCGCCGAGGGCGAGGTGCTCGCCCTCGCCTCCCCCTGGACCGGCTGGGCGTACTGGCTCGTGCTGCTCGCCTTCGCCGCCGCGCTCCTGCTCTGCACCGTCGCCCAGGTCCACCATATCGCGAGCGGCCCCGCCGTCGTCCAGATCGCCGGCAGGAGCGACGTGACCGCCGCGGTGCCCGGCTCGGTGAGCGCGATCGAGGTCCGCGCCGGGCAGCGCGTCGAGGCAGGGCAGCCGCTCGTCCGCCTCGAGGCCGCGCGCGAGTCGGCCGAGCTCGACCGCCTCCAGCGCGAGCTCGACGTCCAGCTCGTCAAGCTGCTCCGCGAGCCGGCCGACAAGGCCGCGCAGCAGGCGCTCGCGTCGCTGCGCGCGGAGCGAGCGCTCGCCGCCGCGAAGCTCGAGGAGAAGACGATCCGCGCGCCGCACGCGGGGCGCGCCGGCGATCTCCGCATCCGCAGCGGGCAGCGCCTCGAGGCGGGGGACGTGGTGCTCACGCTGCTCGGGGACGACGCGCGCGGCTCGGTCGTGGCCATGCTCCCCGGCCAGCACCGCCCGCAGCTCCGCCCGGGGATGCCGCTCCGCTTCGAGGTGACCGGGTACAAGTACGCCTACCTGGATCTCGAGATCGGGTCGGTGGGCACCGAGCTCATCGGCCCGGGCGAGGTGCGCCGGTCGCTGCGTCAGCCCATCGCCGACACGGTGAAGATCGACGGCCCCGTCGTGCTCGTCGAGGCGCGCCTGCCCTTCGGCGGCTTCCGCGTGGACCAGCGGTCGCTCGACTTCTACCCGGGGATGAGCGGCGTCGCCGAGGTGAAGGTGCGCTCCGAGAGCTTGCTCGTCGCGCTGATCCCCGGGCTCCGCCTGCTCGACCGAGGCGGCCGATGACCGCCCCCGGCGACGCCGGCGGGCTCGTGGCCCGGCTGCCGGCCCTCAAGGGGCTCCGGATGACCGCGCGACCCAGGCGGATCCCGTTCGTGCAGCAGCTGACCGACACCGAGTGCGGCGTGGCCTGCCTCGCGATGGTGCTCGCCTACCTCGGAAAGGGCGTGGGCCGCGACGAGGTGCGCGCGGTCCTCGCGGCCGGGCGCGACGGGACGACCGCGCGGAAGCTGGTCCAGGCCGCTCAGCACTTCGGCCTCCGCGCCCGCGCGGTGAGGCTGAAGCTCGAGGCGCTCGCGCACCTCGCCCCGGGGGCGATCCTGCACTGGGGCTTCAACCACTTCGTCGTGTTCGAGCGGCTCGGCGGGCGCGGCGTGGACATCGTGGATCCCGCGGTGGGCGGCCGCCGGGTGCCGCTCGCGGAGGCGAGCCGGCTCTTCACCGGCGTCGCGCTCGTCTTCGAGCCGTCGGAGCGGTTCGAGCTGGGCGCCGCGGCCAAGGGTCGCCGCCCGGTCCACCAGATGCTCCTCGCCTCCGGCAGCTGGGCGCGCATCTTCACCACCTCCTTTTTCCTCCAGTTGCTCGCGCTCGCCTTTCCCCTGCTCACCGGCGCCGTCGTCGACCGCGTCGTGCCCCGGGCCGATCGCCACCTGCTGCTCGTCGTGTCGGTCGGGCTGGCGTCGATCGTTTGCTTCCATTTCCTCGCGTCGATGGTCCGCTCGCACCTGCTCCTGAAGCTCCGCGCGATCTTCGACGCGAGGATGACCGCGAGCTTCCTCGATCACCTCATCTCGCTCCCCTACGCCTTCTTTCAGCGGAGATCCGCGGGCGATCTCATGATGAGGTTGAACAGCAACACGACCATCCGCGAGATCCTCACCGCCAGCGTCTTCTCGGCGCTGCTCGACGGAGCGATGGTCCTCCTCTACCTCTTCCTCCTGCTCCTGGTGAGCGCCACGCTGGGCGCCGTCGTGATCGCGCTCGGCGCGCTCCAGATCGCGGCCGTGCTGCTGGTGCGCCCGAAGCAGAAGGAGATCAACGCCACCTTGCTCACGAAGCAGGCGCGCCTCCAGGGCTATCAGATCGAGATGCTCGCAGGGATGGAGACGCTCAAGGGCATGGGATGCGAGCAGCGGGCCGAGGTCCACTGGTCGGACCTCTTCGTCGAGGTCCTCAACACCTCGCTGCGGGGCGGCCGGCTCAGCGCGCTCTCCGAGTCGGTGAACGCCACGGTGACCATGGGCGCGCCGCTCGTCGTGCTCTTGATCGGCGCCGGCCAGGTCCTGACCGGCGAGCTCTCGCTCGGATCGATGCTGGCCCTCAACACCTTCGCCGTCGGCCTGCTCGGCCCGCTGTCGAGCCTCGCCGCCACCGCCGCGCAGCTCCAGCTCCTCGACGGCTATGCGGAGCGCATCGACGAGGTGCTCCGGGCGCCGCTCGAGCAGGAGCCGTCCGCCGCGCGCGCGTCGCAGAGGCTCCGCGGCGCCATCGAGCTCGACGGGGTGTCGTTCCGCTACGGGCCGCTCGATCCGCTCGTCGTGGACGACGTCTCGGTGCGCGTGGCCCCCGGCCAGCTCGTCGCCGTCGTGGGGCGCTCCGGGTCGGGCAAATCGACGCTAGCGAGCCTCCTCCTGGGCCTCTACGCGCCCTCGTCGGGCCGCGTCCTCTACGACGGCGCGAACCTGCGCGAGCTCGAGCTGCGCTCGGTCCGGCGCCAGCTCGGCATCGTCGCCCAGCGCCCTTATCTCTTCGGCACCTCGATCCGGGACAACATCGCCTTCTCCGATCCGGATCTGACCTTCGAGGCGGTCCAGCGCGCGGCGGAGCGGGCGCAGATCCACGACGAGATCGTGAAGATGCCGATGGGCTACGAGACGCTCCTGCTCGACGGGGGCGGCTCGCTCTCCGGCGGCCAGCGGCAGCGCGTCGCGCTCGCCCGCGCGCTCGTCCGCGATCCGGCCATCCTGCTGCTCGACGAGGCCACGAGCGCGCTCGACGCGATCACCGAGCGCAAGGTGCAAGAGCAGCTCGCGGGCCTCCGCTGCACGCGCATCGTCATCGCCCATCGGCTGAGCACCATCCGGGACGCGGACGTCATCCTGGTCATGGACCAGGGCAGGCTCGTAGAGCGGGGGACGCACGCCGAGCTGGTCGCGCAGCAGGGCGTGTATGCGGAGCTCATCGCGGGGCAGCTCGCCGCGCGCGAAGTTGTAACCTGAGCCACCCGTCCTGCCCGGGGTGAGCACGATAAGCGGGCGACTCTGCGGCGCAATCGGCGCCCGCGCTCATTCCGCCAATGCATACGTCGATCCAGGAGCGCCGCTCCCGCGGGGGACGAATGCGGGGCCGCGCGCATCGACGAATGCACGAAACACTTGATTCCAGAGCGCAGCCGTGCGGTTCTATCCTGAGGGGATATCCCGTTCTTAACCCCGCAAGGAGGTCAGGATGCTCCTACATCGTCATGCACGCTCTCCCAGTTCCCTGCTGGTCACCGCCGCCGCTTTCGCGGGCCTCCTGGCCGGGCGCCAGGCGGAGGCCGCGCCTTCGTATACGCTCTTCGAGAGCGGCCAGGTCAGGCCGCTCGCGCTCTCGCCCGACCGCACCCTGCTCCTCGCGGCCAATACGCCCGACAATCGCCTGGAGATCTTTCGCGTCACCTCGGGCGGCCTCTCCCACCTCTCCTCCGTCAGCGTGGGCCTCGAGCCCGTCGCCGTGGCCGCGCGCAGCAACCACGAGGTGTGGGTCGTCAATCACCTCTCGGACAGCGTCAGCGTCGTCGACGTGTCGTTCCCGCGGTATCCGCGCGTCGTGCGCACGCTCCTCGTCGGGGACGAGCCGCGCGACATCGTCTTCGCGGGCCCCGAGCGCTCGCGCGCCTTCATCACCACCGCCCACCGCGGCCAGAACGCGCCGTTCGATCCGCAGCTGACGACGCCCGGGGTCGGCCGCGCGGACGTCTGGGTGTTCGACGCCGGCACGGTCGTGAACGACGCCTCGCTCGGCGGCTCGCCCCTCTCGATCCTCACCTTCTTCACCGACACCCCGAGGGCGCTCGCCGTCAGCCCGGACGGGGCCTCGGTGTACGCCGCGGGCTTCCACACCGGCAACCGCACCACGGCCGTGCACCGCGTGCTCGTGGAGGAGGGCGGCGGGCTGCCGCCGCCGCTCACCAACTTCCTCGGCGAGCCGCAGCCGTCGACGTCGCTCATCGTCCGCCACGACGGCGACCACTGGGTCGATATCGCGGGCCGCGCCTGGGACGACGAGGTCATGTTCTCGCTGCCGGACAAGGACGTCTTCGTCATCGACGCCATGGCGACGCCCCCGCAGCAGCGCCCGGGCAGCGCCGGCTACTTCACCGGCGTGGGCACCATCCTCTACAACATGGTCGTCAACCCGGCGAACGGAAAGGTCTATGTCTCCAACACCGAGGCGTTCAACCTCGAGCGCTTCGAGGGCCCGGGCATCTTCGCCGGCTCGAGCGTCCGGGGGCACCTGCACGAGAGCCGGATCACCGTGCTCGGCGGCGGCGCCGCCCTGCCGCGCCACCTGAACAAGCACATCGATTACTCGACGTGCTGCGCCCCCGTGCCCAACGCGGAGAGCGAGAAGAGCCTGGCCACGCCGGTCGACATGGCGGTGACCAGCGACGGCTCGAAGCTCTACGTGGCCGCGTTCGGGTCGAGCAAGGTCGGCGTGTTCGACACGGCCCAGCTGGAGAGCGACACCTTCACGCCGAGCCTCGCGAGCCAGATCCAGGTCACGGGCGGCGGGCCGAGCGGGCTCGCGCTCGATCAGCCGCGCGGCCGGCTGTACGTCCTCACGCGCTTCGACAACTCCATCTCGATCGTCGACACGGCCACGCGCGCCGAGCTCGCGCACCTCCCGCTCCACAACCCCGAGCCGGAGAGCGTGGTCCGCGGGCGGGTGTTCCTGCACGACGCGCGCCTCTCGTCGAGCCACGGCGACTCGTCGTGCGCGAGCTGCCACGTGTTCGGCGATCTCGACAGCATCGCCTGGGACCTCGGCAACCCGGACGCGACCACCCAGGCGAACCCCGGGCCGTTCACGAGCATCAACCCGCCGTTCCCCGCCGACACCTCGCTGAAGCCCATGAAGGGGCCGATGACGACGCAGAGCCTGCGCGGCATGGCCAACCACGGGCCGATGCACTGGCGCGGCGACCGCACGGGCGGCAACGACGAGCCCACGGCGCAGCCGGACAGCGGGGCGTTCGACGAGCGCGCGGCGTTCAAGAAGTTCCAGACCGGCTTCACGAACCTGCTCGGCCGGCACGCGCCCATCCCGGACGAGGACATGGAGGCGTTCACCGACTTCATCCTCCAGCTGACGTATCCGCCGAACCCGATCCGGAACCTCGACAACTCCCTCACCCCCGATCAGCAGGCCGGGCGCGATCACTTCGTCCGCGAGGGCGGCGACGGCACGTTCTCGTGCGCGACCTGCCACACGCTGGACCCCGACGGGAACGCCGCCGCCGGCGAGCCGTCCCCCGGCTTCTTCGGGTCCGACGGCTCGAGCATCGGACAGGAGAACGGCCAGAGCTTCAAGAACCCCCAGCTGCGCAACCTGTACCAGAAGGTCGGTATGTTCGGCATGGCCGCGGTCCCGAGCCTCTTCCACCCCGGGGACAACGGCTTCATGGGCGACCAGATCCGCGGCTTCGGGTTCATGCACGATGGCGTCATGGACACGCTCTTCCGGTTCCACCAGGCGATCGGGTTCGAGGAGAGCGTGTTCTCGCCGAACGGCTTCCCGCTCGGCCCCTCCGGGGAGGTCCTGCGCCGGCAAGCGGTGGAGTTCATGCTCGCGTTCGACACGAACCTCGCGCCGATCGTCGGCCAGCAGGTCACGCTCGGCGCGCACAACGCGGCGGCGGCCTGGCCGCGCGTCGACCTGCTCGTCGACCGCGCCGAGGCCGGGGAGTGCGATCTCGTGGCGAAGGTCCCCTTCCTCCTGGAGGAGGTCGGCCTGCTCTACGTCGGAGGTGGCCAGTTCATCACGGATCGGAGCGCGGCCCCGCCGGTCGGCGACGTCGGCCTGCGCTGGTTCTCGGTGCTCACCGGCCACCGCGTGACGTACACGTGCATGCCGCCCGGCGCGGGCCCGCGGTGCGGCGTCGACCGCGACGGCGACGGCATCCGCGACGGCGACGAGCGCGACGCCGGCACGGATCCGGCGGATCCGTCGAGCCCCGGGTGAGCGGGCGGCGCGCGCCTCGCCGCGCGCGCGACCCGGCCGGCGCGGCGCGGGGCCTCAGCCGCGCCGCGCCGCGCCGGACCCGAGGCGCGCCGCGCCGGACCCGAGGCGCGCCGCGCCGGACCCGAGGCGCGCGTCGCTCGACCCGCGGCGCGCCTCGCTCATGCACCAGCGGAGCGCCTCCTTCAGGCTGCGCAGCGTGCATACCTGCGAGAGATCGAAGCCCAGCCCGACCATCGTCTGCGCGACCGGCGGCCGGATTCCGGTGACCACGGCCCGGCAGCCGAGCAGCGTGAGCCCGTTCGTGATCTTGATGAGGTGCTGCGCCGTCGTCGTGTCGACCGAATCGAGGCCGGTGAGGTCGAGGACGGCGAAGGCAGCCTGCCGCTCCACGACGGCCGCGAGCAGCGACTCCATCACCATCGCCGCGCGCTCGGCGTCGACCGAGCCGATCAAGGGGACGATGAGCACGTCCTGCCAGACCTCGATGATCGGGCTCGACAGCCGCGCGATCGACTCCTGCTGTTGCTGGGTGAGCCGCAGCTGCTCGCGCAGCTGCTGGTCGACGCGGCGCTGCTGCGTGACATCCTCGCTGATGGCGCCGACGCCGATGATCTCGCCGAGGACGTCCTTCTGCGGGACGAACCTGGTCCGCCAGATCCTGTCCTGCCGGATCTGCTCGGTGTGCGCGATCTCCCCGGCGAGTGCGCGCTGGAACGCCTCGCGCACGTCGGGCGAGCTGCCGCAGAGCTCGAGCATGTGCTTGCCGACGCCGTTTCGCTCCACGGCGTCGACCTGCGCGAGCGCCCCGCCCTGCGCCACCATGCAGATGCCGTCCTTGTCGAACGCCCAAATGATGATCGGCATGCTGTCGATGCACGTGCGGAGCAGCTCCGCCTGCGCGGCGAGGGTCACGTGGTCGGCCAGGTTGATACCGAACGTCTGGACGCCGTCGACCTCGCCGTCGTCGCCGCGGTGGGGCGCGTAGTGCACGATCCAGTGCACGCCGTCGGCCACGGTGTCCGTACGGATCGTCTCGCCGGCGAGCACGCGCCTGCACAGCTCGAGGACCTGCGAGCCCTCGCCGTAGAGATCGCGCATGGCCATTCCGACGATCTGACCTGGCTTGATCCCGAAGTGCGCGAGCCCGTTGCCGTCGGAGACCCGGAGGACGCCCGCCTTGTCGGCGGCCCAGATCACCGCATCCATGGTCTGGAACACGTCGACGAGGATGCGCGCCTGCGTCTCCCACGCCTCGCGATCGGGCTTCACGGCGGCCCAGAGCGCCGTGTCGTCGGCGCGCCACAGGGTCCATTGCATCGAGGTGACCTTGCCGCGGGCGTCCACGAGGCGCGCCGTCGCGGAGGTGCTGCCCGCCGCGTCGCGCGCGGCCGCCATCCGCGCCGACAGCTCGCCGCGATCGCCCTCGTGGACGCGCTCGAGGAGCAGCCCGGGAGGGCCGACGCGCTGCTCCCAGGCGGGGCTGCAGGCGATCACCTGCCCCGTGCCGGAGAGCAGGGCCATCGGCGTGGGCGTGCCGTTCAGCAGCGTCGTCGACGAGAGCGAGCCGAGCCTGTTGTCCATCGGTTCCTTGCAAGGCGGCCAGAAGTGGCGATTCCCGGCGCGCCTCCGCAGGCCCCTCGCGATGGGGGGACAACCGAGCGCCGATCGAAACGAGCGCCGATCGCCGTCGAGACACCAGGTGCGAACAGGTAGGAGACTACCGTGAATACCTTGATGCTGGAACGGTCGAGCCTAGCAGCAAGCGAGCCGTGACACGGTGATACCATTTGACAGCGCGCGGGCGCTAGATCCATTGCCATGGAGCGCGGTCGACCCGGGTGGCGCCCGCCCCGCTCCGGGAGCGCGACGAAAGGTGGGAGATCGTTGAGAGGTTCTCCTCGCGCTCATGTCGATTTCGGATGTGGGCATCGGGGGTCGGCTCGGCGGTCACGCCCTCGGTCTCCTGCTTTCGCAGGAGCCCACACGCTGGTCCCTGGCGTCACACGTCGCATGGGTGCAGGGCTCGGCGAGCCCGCCCTGACGCGCAATTTTTTCGTGAATTCGTGACCTGCAGAGTCGCGCGGCGCGCGAGGGTCACATCGAGTTCCCGCGGCTCCGCTCCGCGCGCGCGAGGGCCACGAGCTCGTCGACCGACCACTGATCGTCGACGTGCTCGCCGTACTTCGCGGCGAGCACCCGCCCGTCGCCCGCGATCAGCAGATCGGCCGGCAGGCCGAGCCGGCCGCCGTGCGGATTGCGCGAGGGGGCCGGCTGCCGCCGCGCCAGGACCGCGGGCAGGCTCGCCGCGATCGCCCTGAGGATCGGCCAGTAGGCGCGCGGATCCAGGAGCGCGCGGGGCGCGGACTCGACGCCGAACTCGCCGTACAGCCGCTTGTCCGGGTCGGCGACGACCGCGAACGGCAGGTCGGCCACGTGCGCGCGCAGCTCGTCGGCGGGCGAATGGAACAGCACCACCTCGACGACGCCCGCGTCGGTGACCTCGCCGTGGCGACGCGCGAAGGAGCGCAGGTGCAGGTTGCAGACAGGGCAGCCGGCGAAGCGCCGGAACTGCAGGTGCGTCAGCCGCGCCGGATCCGGGACGCGGACGGGCGCGCCGGTGACGCTCACGAGATCCCGACCGGCGACGACGGCGCCGGGCTTCAACCGCTCGGACATCGAGCTTTCCTCCTCCCGCACGCGCCTCGTCACTTGTCGGCGGTCCGTAGGCGTACGGTGTATACTTACTCAACATACGCGTACGCGGTACGCTGTCAAGGTCATGCCCCGACCGCGCTCGCTTTCTCAGCCAGGCATCGCCGCCGCCGCGCTCGCGGTCATCGACCGAGAGGGGCTCGCGGCGCTCTCGATGCGCGCGGTCGCCGGGGAGCTGGGGATGAGCACGATGGCGCTTTACCGGTACGTGAGCGACCGCGAGCAGCTCGAGCGGCTGGTGCTCGACCTGGTGCTCGGCGCCGTCGACGTCGAGGTGCCGGCGCGCGCCGCGTGGACGCAGCGGGTGACGCTCCTCGTCGCGCGCGTGCGCGACGCCGTGCGCGCGCACCCGTCGGTGGTCCCGTTGACGCTGACGCATCGGCACAGCTCCGAGGGGGTGCGCCGGTTCGGCGAGGCGTTGCTCGGGGTGCTGACCGAGGCGGGCTTCGCCGGGGCGCAGCGGGTCATCGCCTTTCGCAGCCTGATCAGCTACGTCATCGGCGCGCTCCAGGCCGAGCACCTCGGGCCGCTCGCGGGCGAGGGCACGACGCAGCTGGCGGCGCTCTCCGAGGAGGACTACCCGTTCCTCTCGGCGACGGCCCGCGACGCGCGGCGCGTGCCGCCGGAGCAGGAGTTCTTCGGTGGGCTCTCGATCGTGCTGCGCGGCCTCCACGCAGGCGAGCAGCGCTCGCGGTAGCGCCGCGAGCCTGCGGGGGCGCGCGAGCCTGCCGTGGGACGCGCGAGCCTGCGTGGGGCGCGTCGAGCCTTTGTGAGGCGTCAGTACTCGGTGTTGTTCGAGGTCGTGATTCGGGACGACGACAGGCCGATGAACAGCGCGTCGCCGATGTCGCTGTAGCGCGTGTTCCTCATGGTGACGGTGCTGGTGCTGCTGTCCGTCCTGAAGATGGCCTCATCCATGTGGGAGATGTCGCAACCATCGATGACGACGTCGACCTTGAACGTGGTGCCGCCATTCTGCCGGATGAACTTGCCCGCGTTGGACGCCCGGAAGTTCGAGACCCGGAAGGTGCTGGCCGCGTTGATCTGGAACACCTTGTCTTCGCCGTTCACGGCCGAGCCGCCGTTGAGCACGACGGTGCCGGAGGCCTTGACGGTGAGGGCGTCCTCGCCGATGTCCTCCCAGACGATGTTCTCCAGCGTGACGTTCCCGTAGGTGTGGATGCCGTCGGCCGCCGGCGCGCCGAGGACCACGTTCCTCAGCACCGCGCCGTCCTCCAGCTTGAACACCGGCTTCTGGCTCTCGGACTGGCTGCCGTCGCCGAGCGCGCTGCCGGCGATGAACCGCCTGCCGCCGCCGTCGTAGACCTGGCCGGATCGCACGACGATGGTCGAGTCCACGACCCCGCCGCTCCCGGTCGTGGTGCTGCCGCCGCTCCCGCCCGCGCCGCTCGACGAGGAGCTCGACGTCGAGCTGCTGCTGGTCGATCCGCTGCCGCCGCTTCCGCCGGTGCCGCTGCTGCCCGTCGGCACGAGCTCGATGTAATCGATCTTGATATCGTAGTCCGTCGCGCTGGAGCTCTTGCCGGTGGAGACCAGCTTGAACGCGACGTTGCCCGAGAGGCTCCTCGTGCCGAGCGTCACCGTCTTCCAGCTGTCGCTCGACGAGGAGGAATAGCCGTCGAGGTTCCCCGCGGAGGAGCCGTTCAGATCGAGCCGGTAGTTGCCGTAGATGTTCCGCTGGGCATACCGCACCACGACCCTGTACTCACCCGCGGCCACCGACTTCGAGAACTGGAAGTAGTCGCCGCTAGCGTTCGCCTTGAGCCGCACGGAGCTCGAGCTCGCGTCGATCCCGTCCCCCGACGAGGTGGACCACGACTGCGACTCGCCCTCGAGGCGCGCGGTGCTCGCCGCGCCCTCCACGGTGCCCATCTCGAGCAGGGCTTCCTCTTCGGAGAGGCAGCCGGTCGCGACGATACCGGCGGCGCCGAGGGTGAGCAGCAGATGACGAGCGAACGTCGATCGAAGGTTCATCGTTCCAATCCTTTGTCCAAGTAAGTTGAAGATCTGACGGCGCCTCGCGAGCGCCCCCGGTCCGGAGGAGCTCTGCGCTTCGCTCGCCACAGCGTGCTTCTAGCAAGGCACGGTCCACACGGTAGCTCGCCGGCGATGACGGCAGATATTCGATATCGTTGGATGATTTCGCCAGGAATGCGCTATCACGCTCCCTGGAACCAGCGGCGCCCCCGGGGTCGTCACGCGCGGCAGTACACAGTGTCAACCCGGAGTTGACGCGGCGAGTGCTCGACCGCGTCGGACCGCGTGGAGCGCTCGACGGCATGCTCGACGGCATGGGAGCACATGCGGGCACATGCGGACACATGAAGCGCTCGACCGCGCGAGCCCATGCGGCGCTTGAAGCGCGCCGTTCCGAGCGGGCGCGATCCGTTGGGCCGAATTTGCGGCGCCTGACGGTCCCATTTCTCCACGTTTTTTTGGAACGCCTGAACCAGGATCCCCCCCCGGAGGGCACGGACCCGACCCGGGTCCAGCCGCCAGGCATTGGGCCTCTTGCGCTCGCGCCCATCGAGCTGCCGCCTCGATCTGCGGTGGTCGCCTCGCTCGCCGAGACGGTCACCCGAGCCGCCGCTTGGAGATGACCCGGCACCGCGGGTCAATCACGAAGCGATGGAGCAACTGCTCGGCCTACTGGCAGCACCAGAGAGGCGAGCACACTCGGGTCGATAGTCGGGCTAGGGCCCGCACTGGTCACCCAGTGAACCCCACAGTTGTTCGACGCCCGCCCGACCGGCTGAACGCGGAACGGCTGCGTGAGCAAGCGGCGGAGGGGGGCTAAGTGCCCGCCCGCCGTGCCGACAAAACCACCGCCGACCACTATCCCGCCTGAGGCAATCCTCGCCGAGAGCAGTCTGCTGCGCGCCATGCTCTCCAGGTGCGGCGTGTCCGCCCACGATCGCGACGACATGCTGCAGGAGTACCGCATCGGAGCTGTCGTGGCCGTCCGCGAGGGCGGGTAGCGGCCGTAGCCCGGCTTGCACCCACGTCGGATCCTCCAGCGCTGGCTGATCGAGATCGCCGTCCAGCAGGGCGCGAAGTACCACGAAAAGTCGTATCGCCGGCATGAGGTCGCCGTCGGCGGACCCACGGGTCTACATTACCGGCCGTGTACGGAGGCCTACCGCCGGCACGAGGTCGCGATGCCGGACCCGCGGGCCTACGTGGCCGGCCGGGTGCCGTCCCCCATGGGGAGGTGGAGGCGCGCGCCCTCCTGGAGCTGCTCTGGTTGGTGGAACCCCAGGAGCGCCGTGTACTGCTCCTGATCGGCGAGGGCGAGCAGGTGAGCGAGGTCGCCCGGAGCCTCGGGCTGTCTCTCGAGACCGCCTTCTCATGGCTCCGCCGGGGCCGTCGCCGCCTCGCTGCTGTGCTCAAGCGGTGGCGTCGCAACCGTTAATGGTCTATCTCTCCTGACGCGGCCCTCACCTAGGCAGAGCGGATCTCCATTATTTATGGAGCAGACTGCAAGAGGTGTTTAAAGTCGCTCTCGCACAGGATGCGAATCTGCTGCCCCTTCGCGATCAGCTCTTCGGCCTTCCGATGCTTTGAACTCTTTTCTTCGCCTGCGAGGCGACGTATATCCTGATCGCCGACAACCAGCAGTGTAGTGCGCTTCGTCACACTGTCGGTGACTTCACAACCTGCGGCTGAGGCCGCCTCAGCAGCCTCACGGCGTGGAAGCGACAGTGTGCCTGTAAAGACCAACACCTCGCCGTAGAGTGGCCCATTAGGATTCGCTTCTAACGGGGCCGACAGATTGATTGGCTGGAGTACGCGTTCGATCCAGCGTTCAACGCTAAGCCCTGTGTCCGCGGCTGCGCGGAGCACGATCTCCCCGGCTGCACGAGCATCTTCCTGCGCGTCGTGATGGCGGAACGTTATGCCGAGCTGTTTTGCAACATTGGCGAGACCATATCCCGACCTAGCGAACGATGGCCATGCACGCCTTGCGATTCTCGCCGAATCAATCCAACTGCATTGGTGTGGGGCGAGACCGTGTTTCTGACATGCACGGAGCAAGGCAGCACGATCGAACGCGGTATGACTCACCACGAGGCGTTGGGCTAGCCAAGGTCTCAGCGTTTCATAGACCGAGGTCCACTTTGGAGCGGAGCAAACCGAGCTCTCGTCAATGCCATGAATAGAGACGTTGATCGCATGAAAGAAGTCTTCTGGATTGACCAACGAACCCCACGACTCGTGTAGCTTGCCATCCCGAAACGAAGCGATGCCAACTTGGCAAATGCTCGACAGGTCGGGATTCGCTGTCTCGACGTCAATCACTACGAAGCTCATCCACTGCTCCTTTTCCCTTGAATCTTCAGTCGGGCTGGTCGGGACAACATGGCTGGTGAGGCAGACAGGAGAGAACGGGAGCGGGGAAGCGCTCATCTGATGACGCGTGTGCTTGAGGCCCCGCCCGAGCCTCGCTGCCTCTCCCGCTACCCCCCATGAGCGCCACCTGCTCTGAGGCCATCCGAGATGCCGTCCCGTGTCAAGAGGAGGTGCATCTACCTCCGGTGCTCCCGCAGGGGGAGGCTGCCAGCACCGTGCTCCCGTCGAGCGGTTCCTGGTCGTTCCGATGTAGCCGTATGTGGGGCTTCCGGATCCCGCCTGCCTCGAGGCAAGGCATCACGCCTCCCCGATCTCGTCGCGGGGCGTCCGGTGCTGGTGCAGGGCGGAGCCGGCGCAGTCGGTTGCTGCGCCGTGGGCCTGGCACGGCAGGCCGGCGCACGCGTCATCGCAACCGTCCGCTCCGAAGCCGATGCGGCGGTGGCGGCGCGAGCGGGCGCCCACGAGGTCATTCGGACAGACGGCCTTTCCACGGAGGAGGTCGTCGACCAGATTCGTGCGCTGGCTCCCGATGGCGTAAGTCATGTCGTGGAGGTCGCATTCGATGCAAACATCGGCGTCGATGAGAAGCTCTTGAAGGTCGGTGGCTCCCTTGCCACGTACGCGACGGGAAACGGGACGCCCGCGATCCCCTTCTGGCAGCTTCTGTTCAAGAACATCCACGTCTTCTTTCTGGGCAGCGATGACTTCCAGCCGGAAACGAAGGCTGCGGCGGCTGACGCCCTGAACGAGATGCTCCGCGCTGGATGGCCGGGTTTCAGCATCGACAGGCGCGTTCCCCTGGCGGAGATCGCCGACGCACACGAGCACCTCGAAACACGACGCGGTTCGGGACGGGTGATCGTGACGATGTGAGGCCTCTCCAGCGAAGGGCGAGGGCGATCGCCATCCTCGCGCCACCCAGCAGGGAATGAGCCGCCGGACCGTCTGCTCGCGGTTCACACCAGATCCGTCGGGACGCCGGTCACACTCCCGCCCGCCGCCCCGATGGTCCGGGCATGAGAGCCGCCGCCCCGACCGCCCTCGCCCTCGTCCTCTCCGCCTGCACCCCCGCCCCGCGCGACGCGTCCCCGCCGTCGCCGCTACCTCCGCCGAGCGCCCCCGCCGCGGCCGGCTCGACCCCACCGAGCGCCCCCACCGCCGGCTCGCCGCCTCCGCCCTCCCCTCCCCCCTCCTGCGCCCGGCGCGCCCCTGCCCCCGCGCCCGCGCCGCTCGATCCGACCCATACCGGCTCCGGCGTCGCCCTCGCCGAGCTCGACGGCCGCACCCTCGCCTTCGTCGCCGACGAGGACGATCGCGCCCTCCACACGGTCGACCTCGACGCCCGCGCCGCCCTCGCGCGCACCCCGCTCGCGGGCCGGCCCGCCCAGGTGATCGTGCTGGGCGACGGCCGCGTCGTGGCCTCGCTGCGCGATCGCGGCCTGCTCGAGGTGCTCGAGCCGATCGGCGCCGCCGCCCCGCTCGCGCGCCGCTGCCTCGTGCCCGTGGCGCGCGAGCCGGTGGGCCTCGCGATGACGCCGGACCGCGCGACGCTGCTCGTCGCGAGCCGGTGGGAGCCCGCGCTCACCAGCTTCGCGACCGCCGATCTCCGGCGCCTCGGCGAGCTCCCGCTCGCGCGGGATCCCGCCGCGGTCGTCGCGTCGGCCGACGGCCGGCGCGCGCTCGTCGCCCACGCGGTGGGCGGACGCATCAGCGCCGTGGCGCTCGGCGACGGCGGCGCCCCGACCGCGGCGCGGGAGCTCTCGACCGACGGCGTGGAGTGGCGCCCTCGGGCCGTCGTCGGGAAGAAGCCCACGGCTCCGCGTCTCATGCCGAGCGAGGCGGCTCGGAGCGCGCCCCGCGGGCTGGAGGGCCTCCTGCCGTCCGACGCGCCCGCGCGGGTGCGCGTCGAGCGCCGCGGCTCGCAGGGCTTCGCGCTGGCGCGCGCGCCGAGCGGCGCGGTGTTCGCGCCCATCGCGCTCGTGGACCCGGGGCGCGAGGCGAGCAGCGGCGGCTACGGGGCCGCGCTCGCCCAGACCGTGATCCATCAGATCGCGGTCGTCGACGCGGCGGGCGAGCGCGCGGACGTCCCGCCGGTGTCGACCCACCTCGGGACCCACGGCTGCCAGCTCCCGCGCGCGGCCGCGATCGCGCCCGCCGAGGAGGTCTTGCTCGTCGCCTGCCTCGGCCGCGACGAGGTGATCGCCTACGACGCCCGCGCCGCGATCCCCGGCCAGCCGGGCGCGGCCGGGTCGGCGCGGGATCGCGAGCTCTACCGCGCCCGCGTGGGCTTCGGGCCCACCGCCATCGCCGTCGACGGCGCGCGCGGGCGCGCCGTGGTCTTCACCCGGTTCGACGGCGAGCTGACGATCCTGCCCGCCGTCCGCGCCCCGGCGTCGGCCGTGATGAGCGCCCCCAGCAAGGAGCTCTCGGGCGAGCTGCCGGTCGTGGTCCTGCCCCGCGCGTCGCGCCTCGACGAGCAGCGCGCGGAGGGCCAGCGGCTCTTTCACGCGGCCGGCGGGCGGCGCATCGCGTTCGACGGCCGAGCGTGCGCGAGCTGCCACCCCGACGGCCGCGACGACGCGCTCACGTGGTCGACGCCCGAGGGCCCGCGCCAGACGCCGATGCTGATGGGGCGGCTCGTCGGCACCGCGCCGTACGGGTGGTTGGGGGACAAGAAGGACCTGGAGGGCCACTTCGCCCGGACCCTGTCGCGGCTCGGAGGCGCCGGGCTGACCGCGGGCGAGCGCGACGCGATCTTCGCCTACCTCCGCGCCATGGATCCGCCCGGCGGCGCGGAGGACCTCACGGCCGAGGAGCGCGCCGCGCTCGTGGCGCCATCGCCGGCCGGCGCAGACGGGGCAGGCGCCGCACACGCGGGCGCCATGGCGGCCAGCGCGCGCGCCGCCCTCGCCGCGCGCGGCGAGGCGCTGTTCCACGCCCGCGAGGCGGGCTGCTCGAGCTGCCACCTGGGCGACGAGCTGACCACCGACGGCGCGCGCCACGACGTGCGGAGCGCGACCCGCTTCGAGGCCGTGCGCGCCTTCGATACCCCCTCGCTGCGCTTCGTCGGCAGGTCCGCGCCGTACTACCACGACGGCCGCTACCCGACGCTGCTCGCGCTGCTCCAGGGGGTGGACGGCTCCATGGGACACACCGCCCACCTGTCGGCCGAGGATCGGCGCGCCCTCGTCGCCTATCTCGAGTCCCTGTGACGGCGTCGCGACGCGCGCGCTCCCGCGCGCCGCCCCAACGCGCGCGCTCCCGCGCGCCGCCCCAACGCGCGCGCTCCCGGCGGCCACGAGTTGCCGAGAGCGCACCGGAGGCGATACCTTGGACTCCCCTGCTCGTGAGGCCCGACCAAGGTGTGCTGTCATGGGAAATGAGTTCTCCGGTAACCCCTCGCATTCGGCCGAGTATTTCGGCGACACGCGCGACGGCTGGTGGAATCGCGACTACGTCGAGCTCCTCGCGCGGCGCTGGGGCCTGAGCCGCGTGCGCGAGGTGCTCGACGTCGGGTGCGGCGTCGGGCACTGGGGGCGCGTGCTCGGCGGCGTTCTGCCCAGGGCGGCCCGCATCACCGGCGTGGACCGCGATCCCGTCTGGGTCGAAAAGGCCGCCGAGCGCGCGGCGGCGCGCGGGGACGCGGAGCGGTTTCGCTATCAGATCGCGGTCGCCGAGCGGCTGCCGTTCGAGGCCGACACGTTCGATCTCGTGACGTGCCAGACGGTGCTGATCCACGCCGCGGATCCGGGCGCGATGATCGCCGAGATGGTCCGGGTCGCGAGGCCGGGCGGGCTCGTGGCCGCGGCCGAGCCGAACAACCTGGCCGGCGCCCTGCTCGACGCGGCCGCGCTGCGGGCGCCGGTGGAGCAGACCGTCACCCTCGTCCGCTTCCAGCTCCTGTGCGAGCGGGGCAAGGCGGCCCTCGGCGAAGGGAACAACTCGATGGGCGAGCTCGTCCCCGAGCTCTTCGCCAGGCACGGTCTCATCGACATCCAGGTCTATCTCAACGACAAGGCGGGCGCGGTCCTGCCGCCCTATGCGTCCGCGGAGCAGCGCGCGACCGTGGAGGAGATCGCCGACTTCGCCCGGCGCGACTTCTGGATCTGGAGCCGCGCCGACACGCATCGCTATTTCCTCGCCGGCGGCGGCGAGGAGCGCGCGTTCGACGACTGCTGGGCGGCGGCGATGGCCGCCGTCCGCAGCAACGCGGAGGCGATCGCCCAGAAGACGTACGCGAGCGCCGGCGGCAGCGTCGGATACATCGTGTCCGGGACCAAGCCGTCGCCGCCGTCGAGCCGACACCTGAGCTCCCCGGACCTGCGCCGGGATCGATGACGCCGGCGAGGTGACCGCCGACCCCGGGCCCCGCGCTGGTTCCGCGCGTCAGAAATCCGGCCAGAGAAACCGGTCAATCGAGCGGTGACCATCTTCGCCTTCTCGAGCTCGACGACGTTCCGGGTCCTCCCGCGCCCAACGGGGCCGGCCCCTGGTAGCCTCCGCCGCGCCGCCGACCGACCGGTGAAAACGAACGGAGGAAGACACACCACCACGCTGTGCGTGCGTGACGACGTCGACGAAAGGGCGCTTACGACCGTGAGGTGGCGCGATCCGAGGAGCCGGATGCTAGCTTCACGAAGGCGCGTACAGCGCCGGAGGTCTCGTCAGCGCGGCCGATCAGGAGCAGCTCGGCGAAGACGTTCTTCGGCGCGACGAACGGACGATAGACGATGCGGGGAACCTTCACCTGAATCAGCGGTTTTGGAGCCAGCGCCACGCCCAGGCCTGCGCCGGCCAACGACAGCATGCTCAAGGTGGTGTCGGCGCGGTGGACTCGGCGCGGCTCGCGTCCTATCATGAGAGTTAATCTCTTCAGCACGTCGCCACCGGCCTCTTCCGATGGGAACATGATGAGCGGCTCTCCAGCGAGCATCTTCGGCGTCACGCGCCTGTGCGCCGCGAGCGTGTGCTCCTCTGCCATCGCGACCACCAGCGACCAAGCGCCGATCGGTTGGACGCTCAACCGCGGATCTGCCTTGAGAGCGAACGCCGGGCAGTAGCCGACGTCAACCTCGCCGGTCAGCACGGCTTCCGCCTGCCTCGAAGGTGGCATCTCGCGCAGCTCGATCTCCGCGGCAGGATGGGCTTTGCGGAACGCTCGCAGGTGGTCCGTCGTCTTGCCAGTGAGGATCGCGTTGCCCGCGTAACCGATGCGAACTTTGCCGATGTCGCCGCGCAGCGATTGCTGGACGATCGCCTTGGCCCGCTCCGCCTGCGCGACCGCCCGCTGCGCCTCGACGACCAGCAATGCGCCGGCTTCGGTCAGCTCCACGCGCCGACTCGTCCGCACGAACAGCGCGCCGCCGATCTCGTCTTCGAGCGCCCGAATCTGCATGCTCAGCGCCGGCTGAACGATGTGCAGACGCTGCGCGGCGCGGCCAAAATGGCGTTCTTCGGCGACGGCCAGGAAATAGCGAAGGTGTCGTAGGTCCACGACATTCGACCGTACCATGGATCAATCAGCAGATCAAATCGATCGATTGGATCAATATATTGTTATTTTTGCAAATGGACGGCTATGGTCTTCGCGACTCACCGCGGAGAGCCCATGAATAATCATGTGCGGGAGGGAAAGGTCGGGCTCACGGCCATGTCGGTCGCATCGATCTCAGGGACGTTGGCCTTGTGCAGCTGCGAAGACCCTGGTTCGAGGGGGGCTGGCTTCATCAAGATCGGCAATGCCGACGGGGCCGGTCCGCTCGCGATCCTCGGCGAGGTTACTATGAATTTCAACGCAAGGTGGCCGCGCCGACGAGGGAAGCGGGCTATTTCAAACAACGTGAGTCAGGAGCCTACCACCATGAACCGAAGTACCCTTGGAAGAGTCGTTCTCACGTTCGTTCTGGCGAGCGGCGCCATCGTCGCTGTCGGCGTGGACTGGAATAAAACCCACCTGTTCAACCCTGCATGGCATGAGCATGCGCGCTTTCATGACGCCCTCATGCTGCTCATCCTGTGTGGCGTGACGATCGTCGGATTGTGGATGATGTGGCGGCGGTCCATGGAGCCGCAGGTCGGGTTCAACGTGGCGGCCTGGATCGTCGTCATCATCTGGACGCCCTTCTTCTACATTACGTGGCTCATCCCGGGGACCAGCCTGCTCGCGGGACCCGACGTGCCGCTCCCGGTCGTCGCGGGCGTCCCGCTCTACCCGAACGTGCTCATCGCAGGTACCGAGCTCTTGCTCGCGGCGCTCGCCTACAAGCTCTTCCACAGCGATCCTGCATCGACGGCAGCGCGCGCGGCGAACGCCTGACGAGGAGAGGCGCTTCATGAAATCCACGATCCAAAAGACGATGGGATGGGCCTCACGTCCCGGCGCGCGCGCCCTGCTCGTCGCCACGCTCGTCTCGTGGCCCACCGTGAGCTGGGCGCACCCGGGCGGCGCCGATGCGGGATTTCTGAAGGGCCTCTTTCATCCGGTGTTCGGCGCGGACCACCTGCTCGCGATGGTGAGCGTTGGTGTCGTCAGCTCGCAGCTCGGCGGAAAGCACCTCCTCCGGATCCCCGCCACGTTCGTCGCCGCGATGCTGGTCGGCGGCCTCCTGGGAATGGCGCGATGGCCCATGCCCCTGGGCGAGCTTTGCATCGCGGCGTCGGTCGCGGCGCTCGGCCTCGGCATCGTCACCACGACCCGTGGCTCCTCACCGTTCCTGCTCTCCGGATGCGTGGCGATGTTCGGTGTCTTTCACGGACATGCCCACGGCCTGGAGATGCCTCATGCGGTCAGCCCGGCGCTGTATGCCATGGGCTTTCTGCTGAGCACGACCGTGCTTCATCTCTGCGGTCTCGTCCTCGGCGAGCTCGCCGCTGGTCGAGAGTCCCTGTCGCGGGGGCTGCGCTATGCCGGCGCCGCCGTGATGGGGACGGGGATGGTCCTTCTGGTGCGCGGAGCCGGCATCTGACTGGAAGCGGCTCGCCGCGACGGATGCGGAAGGCGAAGAGGGGGGGCCTCGGGATCCGCGATGAACTTCGCCATCATCTGCGTGCCGCAGGGCGCCGCACCGGCGGGCCTCGGACGCGACGTCCGTCTCGGTCAGAGGGAGGTCGTCCACCCCTCCCGTGCACGCCGAAAGGATCGCTGCACTTTGCCCCCGGGCTCGCGCCTACGGAGGTGCGCCGAGCGGCGGCGCCGCGACAGGTGGTCAGCTCGCCGTCCAGGTGCCATTCACTCCTTCGCAGATCGGCTTCACGACATCCTCCGTGACTATCTCCGAACTATAATAATACAGCGTCATCGTCTCGCCGTCGCGGGTGAGGATGCAGGTGCCGAGGACGTCGTCCCTAGAGCAGCTATCGACGAGCTTGGCCTCGACGTCTCCGGAGCTCTTGCACTGGCTCTCCTGTTCACCCGTGCCGTCGTCGTCGATCTCACCGCAGCTATGGACCGCCACACCGCTGGCGGTGCCGATGAAGTCGCAAGCGACCTTGCCCGCGACCTGACCATCACCGCCACACCCTGCGATGAACACGAAGACGGTGATAAGAATGTTGCGCATGACGAATCCTCCTTGATCAGCGCCCAAAGAGGCGCGAAATGGTGACGATCACTGCAGCCCCCGCTGGGCCCTCCCCAATCGACCGAGGAGAGCCCGGAGCGATGGCGGGCCACGACAGGGGCCCACCGGGCGCCGGCCCCGGAGAGAGCAGCTTGGGAGGCGCTCGAGGGACAACCCATCAGAACGTGCCCGAGGCCGTGAGGCCCGCGCTGCCGTCGGGTCCCGACGGCGCGACGCGCAGGCCGGCCCTGCGCAGGTCCCGCTCGTAGGACTGCGCCGGATGCTCGCGCTCGAACATGGCGGCGATCGACCAGGTGGCGTTGAGGAGACCGAGCGACAAGCTCCACATCCGCTGTCCCACCGGCAAATCGCCGTCGAGCGCCGGCACGGTGGCCGCGACACTGCCGAGAGCGACCGGAAGGTAGATCGCCCAGCTCGGGATCGCAGGCGCGGTGCCCAAAAGGTCCCGCTCGATGCTCGCGATCTGCGCGCCGGACAGCCGCGCGCGCCACGCGGGCGTCGCCACCAGCGCGTGGTCTTCGCGAAGCCGGGAGACTGGCGTGTAGTCGGACAGCGCCAGGTTCAGACCGGAGAGCAGGCCGGCCGCGTAACAGCCCGCCGAGAGCGCGACCGGCGTCACCCTCGCGGACGGGGCGTCCTCGATGAACGCGAGCCCGAGCCACAAGCTCCCTTGCGAGAGCAGCGTGGTGGCCGCGAGGGTGTTGAGCCGGTAGGTCTCCGGCACGGCCAGCGAGGCGAGGCCTCCGGCGAGCAACGTCGCGGAGCCGGAGGCGAAGGCGATGAGCGGCGGCGCACCCAGGTCCCCGGCCAGGCTCATCGCGAGGCTCACCCCGCCGATACCGCTGACGAGGATCGGCAGCCTTTTCCCCATGGAGTGCAGCCTGATCGCGTCGTGGAAGTGCGTGGCCAGGAGCGCGGCGCGCTCGCGCCGCTCGGCGATGTCGTCCCGGAGCTCGGTCTCTTCCCACCCGGGAGCGAGCGCCTGCTGCGCCGCGGCGCTCGCCGGCAGCGAGAGGCCCGCCACCGCCGCTCCGAGCGCGGCTGCCTTCCGCGCGCGGCGCATGATCCATGATGACCAAACCATGAGAGACCTCTCCGCTGAGCTACCGCGTGTCGACTGCGCTCGACACGTCAGACGAACCGACCACGATAGGCCCACTCTCCGGGGCCCTCAAAAGCACGTTGCCGGCGGCGCGCGCGCCGCGCGCGCGAGGAGCCATGTCCGCGCGCGCCGCTCGATCACGGCTCCGTCGTCGCGCCGAGGAGCGCGCGCACGCCGGCGGCGTGCGGGCTCGTCGGGCGCGAGGCGAGGAATCGCTGGCCGAGATCGGCCGCGCGGGCCCGATCGCCGAGGCGGATCAGCGCTTCGATGCGGAGCACCGTGGCCTCCTCGCCCATCGCGCTCCGGGGGAACCTCCTGTCGTAGGCGTCGAGCGCCGAGAGACACCCCGCCGCGTCGCCGGCGCCAAGGGCGTCGCGCGCGCGATCGATCATGGCGACCTGCTCGCCGAGCGTGTCGGTCGACGCGACAGGGGCGGAGCGCGAGCGCGGCGCCGCGCTCTTCGGGCGCGGCGGGCTCGCGGCGGCAGCGGGCGCTGGGCCCGGCGGGGCGCTCGCCTGGACCGGGATCGGCGCGCGCGTCGCAGGCTCGGAGGGCGCCGGCGCCGGCGCGGGCGCGACGGGCGGTGCGCTCACGGCCGGCGGCTCGCCCGCGGTGGGCGGCGCGCTCACGGCCGGCGGCTCGCTCGAGGTCGCCGCCGCGGAGGAGGGCGCCGAGGGACGGAGGAGCGCGACGCCCGCGCCGACGAGCCCGACGCCGATCGCCGCCCCGAGGCTCCACTTCGCGAGCGAAAGCAGCTTGCCGGCCGCCGCCTTCGGCGCGGGCGCGGCGGATGCGCCGGGTGCGGCGGGCGCGCCGGGCGCGGCGCTCGTCCCCACAGCGAGCCCGGCGATGGCGAGCGCGCGCGCGCGCGCCGAAGCAGGCGGCGACTCGCGCTTCCACGAGCGGAGCAGCGCGCGCTCGAACTCGGTCGTCTCCTCTTCTCCGAGCCGCTTCGGATCGGTCATCGCTTGCCTCCGCCGTGCAGCGCCCTCGCCTGGACGCGCCTCGCGATCGCCCGAAACTCCTCTCGCGCGCGGCGGAGGCGGGACGCCACGGTCCCCTTCGGGAGCCCGAGCATCGCGGCGATCTCCTCCGTCGGCACGCCCTCGAGCTCGAAGAGGACGAAGACGACGCGGAGGTCCTCCTCCATCGCGTCGAGCACCTCGTCGAGCAGCGCGCGCGCCTGCTTCATCTCGACGAGCTGCTCCGGGTTCGGCGCGCCGTCGGCCGCGATCGCCGTCGCCTCGTCGTCGCAGAGCTCACGCCGGCGCGCCCCGGCCCGGCGCGCGTTCGCCGCGACCCCCAGCGCCGTCCCGAAGAGGAACGAGCGCTCGCGGCCGGGCGCGATCTCGCCGAGCTTCTGGTACGCGATCAGGAAGACGTGCTGCGCGGCGTCGTCGGCCGACCCGGCGGGGACGCCCAGCCCGCGCAGCGAGCGCCAGATGAAGTCGAAATGCGCGTCGACCAGCGCGCGGTAGCGCTCCGCGGAGGGCGGCGGCGCGCCCTGCTCGGCGCGCTCCGCGTGCGCCGTCATGGCCGCGTCGCGCGCCGCCTCCGCGCGCACAGGGTGGTCGGCTGAGATCGCGCTGATCATGGTTTGCTGCAGCTATGTTCGGAGGCGGGCGCCGGGATCACGGAATCGTGAGCCCGAGCCCGAGCGCGGAGACGCCCTCGATCGGCGGCGGGCGGGCGACGACCTCGGCGCCCTCGGCGAAGAAGCCGTCGCGCAGCAGCGGCATGCGGAGCCCGGCCTCGGCGTCGAGCGCGAGCGGGCCCCAGAGCGGCAGCCGAGCGCGCACCGGCAGGGCGAACGCGAGCCACCCGCGCGTCGCCTCGCGCGCCGGGGCGACGCCTCGGCGGCGCGCCGCGACGAGGCCGCCCTCGACGCGCGCGCAGGGGGAGAGGCGCACGGGGCCGAGCCCCGCGCCGATCGGACACGCGTCGGCGGCGAGGGCGGCGAGCAGAAACGACGCCGCGCCGCCCGTCGACGGGGTGTCGGAGGACGCCTCGAGGGCCGCGCCGAAGCGCAGCGGGCCGACGCCGCCATCGGTCGCGGCGAACGGGGGCTCCGCGAAGACGCGCGCGCCGAAGGACGGCGGGCCGATCATCGCGCCGAAGAGGAGCTGCGCGCCGAGCGTCAGGCGCGCCGCGACGTCCGCCGCTGGCGCGGGCGGCCGCGCCCACGCGCTGTCGGCCCGCGGGGCGCTTTCCCGCGGGGTACCTGCCAGCGGGGCGCTGGCCGGCGGCGTCGGCGCGGCGGCGGCGCTCGCGGACGCGGAAGGCATCGGCGCCGCGACCGCGGCGGGCGCCTCCCCGGCCTGGGCGTCGATGGCGAGCGCGGTCACCACCGCGAGCGCGGCGACGACATCGTCGCAGGTGTCACCCGCGACATCGCGATCGGACACCGCCCCGCCCGCCGCGCGGACGCCGAGGCGCCCGGTGAAGCGGCGCTCGCGCCGCTCGATGGTCACCACATACGCGCTCGCCGCGTCCCCCTCCCCGACCTGCCGGCGGAGGCGGGCGCCGACGCGCGCGCGAAAATCCGCCTCCGTCGGGCATCCAGCCTCCGCGCGATACTCGACGCGCAAGGGCGCAGCGGGCGGCTGAGCGCGCGCGACCGCGCCGCCGGCGAGCGCCGCCGAGACCAGGAAGAGCCGTGCCGCGGCGCAGCGTGACCTCACGTGGAAGCCACTATGGCACCGCAGGACCGGGATGACGACGATCGAACGGTTCGGGCGACGCGTCACGGATCGCTCGTCCACCGCGGGCCGCCGTCCGCTGGGATGGAGGATTCAAGGGCGCTCTGGCACGTGGTCTTCATCGAGTGACCGTCGGCCAATCGCCTGAAGAAGAAGACGTCATGTGCCCGTCGTCCACGCGGAGCGGGCGGCGCTACGTGGCCTCGTTCATCGGCCGCATCACGATCTGCACGATGCGCGAGCGGTCGCGCGGCAGCGCGGCGAGCACCACGGCCTCGGCGACGTCCTCCGCGGTGGAGAAGCCCTGCATGCGCTCCGAGCCCGCGGTGCGCCCGTCGCCGAGGGCGAAGTGGGTCTCGACGCCGCCCGGGCAGACGGCGCTCACCTTGATGTTCTCCTGCCAGAACTCGCGGTCGAGCGCCTGCGTCAGGCCGACCTGCGCGAACTTGGACGCGCAGTAGATGGCCTCGTTGGGATAGCCCTGCAGGCCGGCGACGCTGGCGACGTTGATGATGTGGCCGCCGCCCTGGCGGCGCATGTGGGGGATGACCTCGCGGCAGAACAGCCACGTCCCCTTCATGTTGGTCGCCATGATGCGGTCGTAGTCCTCCTCGGACCACTCGAGGAAGGGCCGGTAGCCGCCGATGCCCGCGTTGTTGACGAGGATGTCGATCCGCCCGAGCTCGCGGATCGCCCGCTCCACGCACGCGGCCACGGAGGCGGCGCGGGTGACGTCGGCCTCGATCATGAGCCCGCGCCCGCCCGCGGCGCCGAGCTCCCGCTCGAGCGCCGACAGGTCCGCCGCGGTGCGCGCCACCCCGACCACGACGGCCCCCTCGCGGCCCAGCGCGAGCGCGCTGGCCCTCCCGATTCCCCTGCTCGCCCCGGTGATGAGCGCGATCTTGTCCTTGAGCCGCATGTGTCCCCCTGTCTGCCGCGCGGAGGCGAGCGAGGCGTCGCTCCCCTCGGGCGCCGGCGGCGGGGACCGTATCACGCGCGCGGGGCGCCGGGGCGGAGCCGGTAGGCGACCTCGGGCGGAGCGCCGCCATCCAGCCAGGCCCGGGCGCGATCGCCCTCGCTCCCCGGGTTGACCCACACGATCGTCCGGAGCGAACGGACCCGCCGCGAGGCGCCGGCGAACAGGCCTCGGGCCGCGTCGTCCAGGGGAGGTCGGCGGAGCTGCGGCGGCGCCGCGTCGACCGCCAGGCTCAGTAAAGACGTGAATACAAATGCATAACATTTGCAATTGACTTTCAATTGTGCCGATCGCATAGCGTGCGCCGCCGGCGGCGATCGCCCCCGGCGGACCTGCCATGCTTACGGCGAACAAGCTTTCGAAGTCCTACGGGGGAATCCCCGCGCTCGACGCGCTCGATCTCGAGGTCCCGGCCGGAGAGGTGTTTTGCCTCCTCGGCCCCAACGGGGCGGGCAAGACCACCACGCTGAGCCTCTTCCTCGGCTTCATCAGGCCTTCCTCCGGCGCCGCCCACGTGGGCTCCACCCACGTGGAGCCCGACCCCATCGCGGCGCGGCGGCAGATCGCCTACGTCCCGGAGCAGGTGCGGCTCTATCCGCACCTCACCGGCTGCGAGAACCTCGCGTATTTCCTCGGCCTGTCGCGGGCGCGCGTGCCCTCTTCCGCGGAGCTCTCGCGGCTGCTCACCGCGGCCGGCCTGCCCGAGCGCGCCGTGCACCGCCCGGCGAGCGGCTACTCGAAGGGCATGCGGCAGAAGGTCGTCCTCGCCCTCTCGCAGGCGAAGGGCGCCGGCGCCCTGCTCCTCGACGAGCCGACCTCCGGGCTGGACCCCGGCGCCGTCCGCGAGCTCTGCGCCGCGATCCGGCGCGAGAGCGACCGCGGCGCCGCCGTGCTGATGGTGACCCACGACCTCGGCGCCGTCGCGAGCATCGCGCACCGGATCGGCGTCATGAAGGCCGGCCGGCTCGTCGAGGTCACGGGCGCCGCCGGCATGTCCGAGGCCGACGTCCTCGCGCTGTACCGCCGGCACTTCGACCCTCCCGGCGACGCCGCTCCCCCGCTCCCCCCGCGCAGCGGCGCGACCGCCGCTCCCGCGCCCGAGGCCCTGTCATGACCCCGCGCGCGCGCACCTCCGGCCTCGCCGCCGCGCTCGCCGCGCTGCTCTCGACCCCCGCCGCCGCGGCGGCGCCCCCCGAAGGCGCGGCGCCGCCGGAAGGCGCCCTCGAGACCGCGGCGCCCGAGGCGCCCGCCGACCTCGGCGAGGAGGTCGTCGTCGTCGGCCACCGGATCGGCCCGCTCGACAGCGCCGACGTCGTGGCATCGGTCGATATCCTCGGCGGCGAACAGATCCAGGAGCAGAGCGCGGCCGAGCCGCTCGAGCTGCTCCGGCGCGTGCCGGCGGTTACCATCGAGTCCTTCAACCAGGGCATCATCAACGCCGACATCGGGCTCCGCGGCTTCAACACGCAGGGCGACGTCGCCCACACGAAGCTCCTCATCGACGGCATCCCCAGCAACCACCACGTCGGCCTCCCCGACATGAAGGCCGTCTTCCCGCTCGAGATCGAGCGGATGGAGGTCGTCAAGGGCACGAACGACCCGCGCTACGGGCTGAACAACGTCGCTGGCAACATCAACGTCATCACCCGCAAGACGGGGAACGAGCGCATCGCCCGGCTCCTCGCCGGGAGCTTCTGGACCGTCGAGCCCCAGGTGCTCGTCGCGACCGAGCGCGACGCGCTCAGCCAGACCTACTTCGCCGGCTACCGCGGCTCGGACAGCTACCGCGATCACGCGAGGACCGACCGGGTCGCCGGCTCGGCCAAGTGGTTTTACGAGCCGTCCAGGGAGCTCCGGGTCGGGCTCATCTTGCGCGGCATGCTCCTCGACGCCGACGCCCCCGGCTACCTGTCCGGCGACGACGCGCGCGCGCGCCCCACGACGTCGCCCGCCCACGCGGCCACCGACGGCGGCCGGCAGACGACCCTCCACGCGAGCGTCCACCTGGATCGCGAGCTCGCCGACGGCCTCTCGTGGCAGCTGAAGGGCTATGGGCAGGCGTTCCTGCGGGACCGGTGGGTGAAGTTCGATCCCGACCTCGACCAGCAGCTCCGGGTCGAGGACGACCGGCAGTACGGCGCGATCTCGGTGCTCACGTACCGCGCGCGCGACCCCCGGGCGCTCGGCCTCACCGTCGAGTGGGGGGTCGACTACCAGCTCCAGGACAGTCGATACCAGCGCATCCCCACGGTCGAGCGGAAACGGCAGAGCCCCGCGTTCCGCGACGAGGACTTCGCCCTCCACGCCGTCGGCTCCTACGTGCAGGCGAGCGCGAGCCCGATCAAGCCGATCAAGCTCGTCGCCGCGCTGCGGGCCGATCGCCTGGCCGGCGCCGGCAGCTTCCTCGAGCAGCCCGAGGGCGAGGCCGCCCGCAGGGTCGATTACGACCTCAACGACTACGGCTTCATCTGGCAGCCGAAGGCGAGCGTCATGGTCACGCCCGTCAAGGGGCAGAGCGTGTACGCGAATTACGGGCGCACGTTCCAGATCGGCACGGGCAAGGGCGCCTATGCCGTTCAGGGCACGCCGCTCGATCCGTCGATCAACGACGGCTGGGAGGTCGGCCATCGATCGAGCGTCTTCCCGTGGGTCACGAGCCACCTCGCCTATTGGGAGCAGCGCGCGAGCGGCGAGGTGCGGGACAAGGGCGACGGCTCCGGCGACGTCGAGAACGTCGGCGAGACGCTGCGGCGCGGCTTCGACGTCGAGCTCACGCTGCGGCCGTTCGATTTCCTCTCGGTGTGGGGCGCGTTCAGCCGCACCCTCTCCGAGCAGGTCGAGCCCGGGCCGGCGCTCGCCGCGAACAAGGGCAAGGAGCTCAACCACGTCCCGAGCTTCAGCGCCAAGGGGGGAATCGACCTCCACCCCGTGCAGGATCTGCTCGTCTCGCTCTTCTGCTACGCGCAGGGCGATTACTACCTGAACAAGGAGAACTTCACCGAGGAGCACGGCGCGCGGAAGGTCGGCGACTACGTCGTCGTCAACGCGAGCGCGGCCTACGACGTCACCGAGGCCCTCTCGGTCGGCGCCGAGGTGAACAACCTGCTCGACCGGTCGTACGACACGTCCATCTGGTACAAGGACTTCGGCGCCGTAGGGTCCCAGCACAACCCGGGTAACGGTCGCTCGGCGTACGTGACTGGCACCTTGAGCTTCTGACGCTGCCGCGGTCCGACGAGACCCTCAGGGAGTCAGCGCATGAGAGCCCTCTTCACAGCGGCGCGGCACGAGGCGATCCGCGCTTTCCGCAACCGCACCTTCCGCGTCGCCGCCGCGCTCGTCGCGGCGCTCCTCGTCGCGGCGTTCCTGCTCGAGGCCGCGCGCCACACCGCCGAGGCCCGCCAGCGCGCCGCCCTCCAGGAGCTCGTCCACCGCCAGTGGGTCGAGCAGCCCGACCGCCACCCGCACCGCGCCGCCCATTATGGGTCCTTCGCCTTCCGCCCCCCGAGCCCGCTCGGCTTCTTCGATCCCGGGCTCGAGTCCTTCGCCGGCACATCCATCTTCCTCGAGCCGCACCAGCGCAACGCCCTGAGCTTCAGCGAGGCCGCGCAGTCGAGCGAGCTCGCGCGGTTCGGGACCCCGAGCGCCGCCTTCGTCCTCCAGGCGCTGCTCCCGCTGCTCCTCTTCTGCATGACCTTCGCCAGCGTCGCCGGCGAGCGTGAGGCGGGCACCTGGGCCCTCGCGCTCTCGCAGGGCGTCACCGCGCGCGTCCTCATCGCCGGCAAGGCCCTCGGGGCGCTGCTCGCCGTCGCGCTGTGGCTCGCGCCGCTCCTCGCGCTCGCGTTCGCGGGCGCGCTGCTCACAGGCGTCCTCGACGCCTCCGGGGACACGCTCCTGCGCGCCGCCCTCCTCGCGGGCGGCTACGCCGTCTATCTGGTCGCCTGCGCGGCGCTCGGCGTGCTCGTCTCGTCGTTCCACCGCCGCGCGCAGGCCGCCCTCCTCACGCTGCTCGGCCTCTGGGTCGCGCTCTGGATCGTCGTGCCGCGGCTCGCCACCCAGGCCGCGAGCCGCCTCCACCCGACGCCCTCGCGGGCCCAGGTCGAGCTCGACCTCGCGCGCGCCATCCGCGACGTCGGCGACAGCCACGATCCCAAGAACCCCCATTTCCAGGAGCTGCAGCGCCGCACCCTGGCCGAGCACGGCGCCGCGCGGGTCGAGGACCTCCCGGTGAACTACGGAGGCATCGTCATGCGCGAGGGGGAGCGGATCACCACCGAGCTGTTCAATGAGTATTATACGCGCCTGTTCGACGCGCACCGCGCCCAGGACGGGCTCGCGCTCCGAGCGGGCCTGTTCACGCCGCTGCTCGCGATCCGGTCGTTCTCGATGGGGCTCGCGGGCACCGACGCCCACCACCTCGTCGACTTCGAGCAGCAGGCCGAGGCGCACCGCTACGCCTTCATCCAGCACCTGAATCACCTGCACACCACCAAGATCCGCTGGCACGACGACAAGGCGCAGCGGGTCGATCGGGCCGAGTGGGGCGAGTTCTCCCCCTTCCAGCACAGGCGGCCTCCCGCCGGCTGGGCGCTGTCGCGCGTCGCCCCGGCGGGGCTCGCCGTGCTCGCCTGGGCGGCGGCGCTCTCGCTCGGCGTCGCGCTCTTCACCCGCCGAAACGGAGAGGCGACATGAGCCCCTTCCTCGCGTGGGCCCGCCTCGAGCTCCGCCAGCTGCTCCGCGCGCGGGTGCTCCTCGTCACCGCCGCCCTCCTGCTCGCGGCCGGCGCCGCCGCCATCGTGGACGGCGCGGCCCGCGTGGCCGCCGAGCGCGAGGTCATCGCGGCGCTCGAGCCCGCGCTCCGGGAGGAGGAGCGCTATCTCCGCGAGACCCACGCGCCGAACGACGATCTCGGCCTCGTCCTCTATTACCTCGCGATGCCTATCGCGCACGCGCCGAACGAATGGACGGCGCTGTCGACCGGGCTGCGCGACGTGCACCCCTACAGCCGGCACCTGCGCTTCATCGGCCTCGTGCCCCAGCTCTACCAGACGGACATCGCCAACCCGCTCAAGCAGCTCGCCGGCAGCTTCGATTGCGGGTTCGTCCTCATCTTCCTCGTCCCGCTGTTCATCATCGGCGTGAGCTACGACGTCCGCTCGCGCGACGACGACCTCGGCACCGAGGCGCTCGTCTGCTCGCAGCCGACGCGCCTGTCGCGCCTGCTCGCCGTCCGGCTCGCGCTACGCGCCGCGCTCGTCTCGGCCGTCGCGCTCGCGCTGCTCGCCTTCGCCGCCGCCTGGCTCCGGCTCCCGCTCGACGAGCGCGCCGGCGCCTTCGCGCTCGCCTCGCTCGCGTACGTCGCGCTCTGGTTCGTCCTCGTGTTCCTCGTGGCCTCGCTGCGCCGCTCGTCCGCGTGGAACGCCATCGCGCTCGTGGGCGCCTGGATGGCCTTTTGCGTCCTCCTGCCCGCGCTCGTCAACCTCGCGATCCTCACGGCCTCTCCCGCCCGCGGCGGCGTCGAGCTCACGCTCGCGCAGCGCCAGGAGATGAACGCCGGATGGGACCGGCCGAAGCGCGCCACGCTCGATCCGTTCTTCGCGCGGCGCCCCGAGTGGGCCTCTACCCCCGTGCCCGAGGACCGGTTCTCCTGGCCCTGGTACTACGCCATGCACGAGATGGGCGACGCGCACGTCGCCCGGGAGGTCGAGGCGTACCACGCGGCGCTCGCGCGCCGGGAGCGCTGGACCGAGCGGGCCGCCCTGGCCCTTCCGCCCCTCGCGCTGCAGCTCCTGCTCGACCGGATGGCGGGCACGGACATGGCCACGGAGCTCGCCTTCCGGGACAGCATCGCCGCCTACCACGAGCAGCTGAAGCGCTATTTTTATCCGCTCATCTTCAACGACAAGGGCCTCGCGGCGTTCGACGTCGACGCCGTCCCGCGCCACCGCTTCGCGGGCGCCGGGCAGCCGGTGCACCTCTCCGCGCTCGAGGGGCTCCTAGGCTTCGTCGCGCTCTTGGGTGTCATGATCCCGCGGGCCATCCGGCGCATCGACGCGACCCCGGAGCGCGAGGATGCGGACGCCGCGCTGAGACGCCCGCTCCGGCAGGCCGCCGGAAAGGAGCCCCGGGTCCCCGCTGCGGATTGCTGACGCGCGACGGGCGACTTTCGGAGCCGCGCGGCGGAGCTCCCGCGCCACGCGCGCCCGGTCTGGAGAGCGCGACGGATGCCTGCGGGCTGGCCTCGGCTGCGGCGCTCGCGCTCCGCGGCGCGCGGCCGCGCAGAAGGGGTGATATAGAGCCTCTCATGACCACGCCCGCGTTCCCATCGAAGCTGCCGTCGACCGGCGTCAGCATCTTCACGGAGATGACGCGCCTCGCGAACGAGCACGGCGCCATCAACCTGTCGCAGGGCTTCCCGGATTTCGACTGCGCGCCGGAGCTCGTCGAGGCCGTGGCGCGCCACATGCGCGCCGGCCACAACCAGTATGCCCCCATGCAGGGCGTGCTGGCCCTGCGCGAGGCGCTGGCGATGAAGATCGAGCGGCTCTATGGCCGCCGCTACGACCCGGCGACGGAGATCACGGTCACCTCGGGCGCGACCGAGGGCATCTTCAGCACGATCACCGCGTTCGTCCGGCCCGGGGACGAGGTCATCCTGTTCCAGCCCTGTTACGACTCGTACGCGCCGGCCGTGCAGCTGAACGGCGGAACCCCCGTGTTCGTCACGCTCCGTTTTCCGGAGTACCGCGTCGACTGGGACGAGGTGCGGCGCGCGCTCACGCCGCGCACGCGGCTCTTGCTCATCAACTCGCCGCACAACCCGACCGGGACGGCGCTGTCGGCCGACGACATGCGCGAGCTCGCGAAGGTGGTGGACGGGCGGGACGTCCTCGTCGTCGGCGACGAGGTCTACGAGCACATCCTCTTCGACGGGCGCCGGCACGAGAGCCTCGCGCGGTATCCGGAGCTCTCGGATCGCTCCGTCGTCATCAGCTCCTTCGGCAAGACGCACCACACGACCGGCTGGAAGGTGGGCTATTGCGCGGCGCCGCGGCAGCTCTCGGCCGAGATCCAGCGGGTGCACCAGTTCGTGACGTTCGCGGTGAACGCCGCCATCCAGCACGCGTATGCCGAGGTCGTGATGCGCGACCCGCTCGCCGCCGATCTCGCGGCCTTCTATCAGGCGAAGCGGGATCTCTTCCTGAGGCTCATCGAGGGCTCGCGGTTCCGCCCGCTGCCGTGCGAGGGCACGTATTTCCAGCTGGTCGATTACTCGGCGATCACGGCCGAGCGAGACGCCGATTTCGCGCTGCGCCTCATCCGCGAGCACGGCGTCGCCTCGATTCCCATCTCCCCGTTCCTCTCCGGCGTGGAGCCAGGGCCCGTCCTGCGGTTCTGCTTCGCCAAGCGGGACGAGACGCTGGAGCGCGCGGCGGAGAGGCTGCGCCGGGTCTAAACGGCCCACCGCTGCGGCCCCGCGGCCTATCGGCGTCCGCTCCCGTCGAGCCCCAGGATCACCCACATCGGCCATCGCACCGCGCGTCCGGCGGTGGAAGCGGCGCTGCGAACGGAAAAATGAGCCTGCTTGCCAGCGAAGCCGGCCCCCCATAGCATGAACGGTTGCGGGCTCGCGGAGCCTCCGCGCTTCGAGAGGACGGGCGGATCATGCTTAGGATCAAACACGCACAGGCAGGCGCGCTGGACGACCTCTCGCTGACCGGCGCCGAGGCGCGCCCTCCGGCCCGATCGGAGCGGGAGCGGCTCGCCGGCCCGCGCGACGCCGCCCCGCCCGGCGAGGGCCGCCTCAAGCCCGCCCCCGCGCGGCGCTGCGTCACGGCGCGCGCCGTCCGCTCCGACATGCTGCTCGTGCTGCTCGCCGCGCTCGCCGCGCTCGCCGCCGGCGGCGCCCTCGGGTGCGGCCACGCGTGCAACCACGGCTTCTCGCCGTGCCCGGCGGTGTCCCCCGCGACCACGGTGTCGAGCTCGGCGGCCGCGAAGGGCACCTGCCCGACCGAGTATCGCCCCCTGTGCCCGGGCCTGGAACCCCGCTGCGTGACCGACCGGAACGGCTGCCAGGTCTGCGATTGCGCCGAGACCGGGGCCGCCCCGCTCCACCCCCGCGACGTGCAGCCGCCCGAAGCGCGATAAGCCGCGCGCCCGAGGCGTCAGCCGACGAGGTGCCGGAGCCGCTCAAGCAGCTCCGGGAAGCCGATCCCCTTGGAGAGCACCGCGTCGGGCGGCGGCGCCCCGCCGAGGTCGTCGCCGCCGCTGCCGCTGAGCAGCACCGCCTTCACGGCCGGCAGGCGCGCCCGCAGCGCCGGCAAGAGGTCGGTGCCGAAGCCGTCGCCGAGGTTCTGATCGAGCAGCGCGAGATCGTACGCCGCGCCCTCCGCCGCGAGCATCCGGCCGGCCTCGGCGAACGAGCCGGCCAGGTCGACCTGGAAGCCCTCGTCCTCGAGCAGCGTCGCGAGCACCATCCGCGACGACGCGTCGTCGTCCACGAGCAGCACCGTCAAGCGCATGCGACCCCCTCCGCCCTCAGCACGTCCCTGGATCGCTCCTGGCGCGCGCGATCGTGTGCATCAGCTCGCGCACGCCGAACGGCTTGTGCAGGCAGGCGTACCCGCCCCGGCTCGTGAACGCGTGGATCAGCTCCGGCGCCGCGTGGCCGGTCATCGCGATCACCGTGATCGGCCTGCTCATCCGCCGGAGCTGCTCGTACGTCTTCATCCCGTCCAGGGACGGCATGAGCAGGTCGAGCACGCACACGTCGACCGCCTCGTCGCGCGCGCGCTGGATCGCCGTCTGCCCGTCGTACACGGCCTCGGCGCGCAGCCCCGCCGCGTTGAGCCCCGCCACGATCGACTCCGCCACGGCGGGGAGGTCGTCCACCACGAGCACGCCGCGCGACCCGAGCGCCCGCGCGACGATCCGCATGAGGTGATCCATCGAGAACGGCTTGTAGATGACCGCGTACACCCCCTCGCCGATGCCCTCCTCGATGAGCTGCTCGATCGCGAACGCGGTCATCAGCACCACCGTGAGATCCGGCTGGACCCGCCGGAGCTCCCGGAACGTCTCGACCCCGTTGAGGCCGGGCATCTTCACGTCGGTCAGCACGAGCGCGAAGCGCTGCTGCCGCACGAGCTCGAGGGCGTGCGCGCCGTCGCGCGCCTCGACGACCTCGTACCCTTCGAGCTCGAGGTTCGCGGCGACGGTGGCGCGCATCCCCTCTTCGTCGTCCACCACGAGCACCCGCCTGGTCGCTTCCATCGACGGCTGTCCCTTCCCCGCTCACGCGGGCTGCGCCGAGTGTACCTCCGGCGCCGCCGCGAGCGGCAGCCGGATGATGAACGTCGTCCCCGCGCCGGGCGCGCTCTCCACCCCGATCGCGCCGCCGTGCAGCCGGACGATGCCGGCGGTGATGGCGAGGCCGAGGCCCGTCCCCTTCAGCTTCGTGCTGAAGAGCGGCTCGAAGATCTTCGCGAGGTGCTCTCGCTCGATCCCCGCCCCGTCGTCCTCCACCGTCAGGACCAGCGCGCCGTCGCACACCCGCGCAGACGCGACCACGCGGCCCTCGCGCCCGGCCGGGATCGCCTCGGCCGCGTTCTGGATCAGGTTGACGAGCACCTGACGGAACTGGTCCTTGTCGAGGCTCGGCACGGGCAGCGCGGTCGGCACCTGGTTCACGAGGCGCACGTGCGCGGGCGCCTCGACGACCGACATCGCGTCGTCGACGAGGGGCGCGAGCGGGCACGCGGAGCGGCAGAGCCTGCGCTCCCGCGCGAAGTCCAGGAGATCGCCGATGATCCGGGTGCACGAGAGCAGCTCCTTCTCCATGAGGACGAGGAACTGGGCGACGCGCGGGTCGGCGCCGAGCTCGGTGCCGGCGAGGCGCTTCTTGAGGTAGTACGCCGCGTTCCGGATGGCGCCGAGCGGGTTGCGGAGCTCGTGGCCGACGCTCGCCGCGAGCTGCCCGATGGCGGCGAGCCGCTCGACGCGCAGCCGCGACTCCTGGGCCTCGCGCAGGCGCTCGGCCATGTGGCGGAGCGCGGCGCCGATGCGCCCGAACTCGTGCTTCCCGAGGTCGGGCACGCGGTAGTCGAGGTCGCCGCCGGCGATGCGCCGCGAGCACTCGGCGAGCGCGCTGAACCCCCGCGCCATCGCGCGCAGGAGCCCGCCGAGGAGCGCGACGAGGAGCACGAGCGCCGCCGTCATCGAGGCGACGCTGGCGATCCGGATCCGCGCGCTCTCGCGGCCCGCCGCGGCGGCGTTCCGCGCGACGTCGCGCCGCGCGTCGAGGATGGCCGCGTCGATGTGGGGCAAGAACCCGCGCTCGTACTCGTCCTCGGGTCGCTCCACGAACCGCCGGTGGGCGGCGAGCCGCTCCCCGCCGGTCGCCATGCGGGTCACCTCCCCCACGTCCCCGGCGATCGTCGCGAGGCTCGCGCGCATCTTGCGCAGCCGCTCGTCCCCTTCCTGCGCCTCGCCCGGCTCCTCGCGGAGGCGCGGATCCGCGACCCACGCCCGCTCGATCGCCTCCACCGCGGCGAGGTCCCGCGCGACGACCTCGGTCAGGTAGCGGAGCTCCTCGGTGTCGCCGCCGCCGAGGGAGATCTCCGCCGCCTCCCGCATGTAGCGGCCGGCGTGGTTGGCGAGCGTGATGTGGCGGGTGAGCTGCTCGTACGACAGCTCGGAGCGCCGCTGGAGCAGCGAGAGCCGGTCGGACGTCACGTAGAGCGCGCCCGAGGCGAGCAGGACGACCGCCGCGGCCACGGCGAAGATCAGCGCGAGGGTAGCGCGGATGCTCATCGCGGCGCCTCCGGCGCGCCCGCCGTCACGGCGGCGGCTCCGCGGGGCCGGCCGCGGGCGGCGGCCCCGGCGTGGCCGCGAGGGGCAGCTCGATGCACGCCCGCGTGCCGCGGGGCGCGGCGTCGGCGATGGTGAGCGTGCCGTAGTAGCGGCGCGCCACGCGCCCGGCGATGTTGAGCCCGAGGCCGAGGCGGCCGGGCTTGGTGGTGTAGAACGGGCGCGCGATCGCCTCGCGCTCCGCCTCGGGCACGCCGGCCCCGGCGTCGCTGACCTCGATGCGGTAGCGCGCGCCGACCACGCGCCCGCGCAGCGTGACCACCCCGCCGCCGGGCATCGACTCCGCCGCGTTCTCCACGAGGCACCGCACCGCCACGGACAGCTCGGCAGGATCGAGCTCGACCACGCCGTCCACCGCGTCGAGATCGACGCGGACCTCGGGCTCGGCGATGCGCGCGCACGCCGCGGCCAGGCGGACGCACTCGAGGGCGCTCGCGCTCACCGGCCTGCGCCGGAGGTGCGGCCTCGCGTCGGTGACGCCGTCGACGAGCGCGCTCGCCGCGATCGCCTCCTCGTCGATGACGTGGAGGAACTGCTCGACCCGCGGATCGCCCTGGAAGGCCTGCTCCCGGGCGATCTTGCGCTTGAGGAAGAACGCCGCGTTGCGGATCGTCCCGAAGCAGTTGCGCAGATCGTGGCGCATCGCCGCGACGATCTCCTCGGCCGTCGCGATCTGCTCCGCCGCGCCGAGCGGATCTCGGCTCATCATCGCGGGGCGCCACCTCCGCCGGCCCTCTCGGCGCCGTGCACGCCGCGGCGGGCCGTCACTTGAGGGTTCGGGCCGGGAGCCCGGCGTCCACGAGCCGCGCCCCGCCGAGGGAGATCGACGTGCGGGAGGACGGGGGCGGGTACGAGCTCACCCTGGCGCGCTGCGAGGACTCCGGCGCGTCGCGGGTCTCCGGCGACCTGTGCGACGGCGCGCTCCGCAGCGAGGGGGGCGCGACGGTCTCGCGCGGCGTGGACGACGAGCCCGCGAGCGCCTCGACCGACCGCCTCGTGCTGGCGAGGCGCGCGAGCTCCAGGACGATCCGGGTGGTCCGGGCGGGATCGAACGGCTTGAGGATGACGTAGTGACGGCCGCCCTCGCTGGAGCGGATGAACTCCTCGGCGCCGGTGATCAGCAGGCAGCTCGTGTAGAGCGGCAGGGCGGCGACGCGCTTGAGGAGTTCTTCGCCGTTCATCCCCGGCATCTTGTAATCGGAGCAGACCACGTGGAACTGGCCTGTGTGCAGCAGCTCGAGCGCCCGGTGGGCGGACATGCAGGTCGTGACGTCGACGTCATCGGCGAGGATCGCCGCGATGCTGTCCAGCATCCTCTGCTCGTCGTCGACGACGAGCACGCGCAGCCGCTCCTGGGCATTCAGGCTCACGATACTCCTCTTGTGTGCTCGTACGGGGATGGAACGCCGGCCTGGCGAGCGATCACGGGAGCCCTCGCGTCATGTCCCGCATGCCGCTCGGATCGCTCGCCAGAGCGAGGTCTCACGGCGCAACCGCGCCGCGGCCTCGCGCCCTCGTGCCGCTGCATTCCACCTCGGAGCAGCGGCGTTGGCAGATTAGGAATCTACACCACCGACCCTACTCGGTAAAGGAATTCCTGAGCTCGTGCGCGATCGTCATCGTGCGGGTGCCTCGTCGCGAAAGGAGCGCCCGTTGCTCCAGGCTGATCCTGGCCGCTCCGGGCTGCTCCTGGCCGCTCTTGCTCACTGCGTTGTTCACCGTTTTGAAACACTCGATTCACGCGAACGATAAGCGCGTCTGCAGCCAGCGCTCATGGATTGCACCTCTGCAAGGAACGCGTGATTTCAACTCTGCTCCACGAAAGAGGCCTCCATTGCAGATCCGCAAGGAGCGCCTCGATGTCGCTCGTCGGTCCTCGGTCGCCTCCTGTCGTTCTCGGCCGCCGTCGAGCGCGGCTCCTCCGGGAAGGTCGGCCCGAAGGTCGATGTGCTCGCCCGGCTCGAGCGCGGTGGGAACACGGTGCGCGGGCGTCACTTCTACGCTCACCTCGGCGTCGATCTCCCGCTCGCCGGGTCGGTCACCGATACCGGCGACATCGCGCTCAGCGCCCCGGGGCGAGGGGCGCTCCGGAGCGCGCCAGCCCCCGCCCGTCCCGGGCAGCGCTCCTGGCTGACAGCGGAGTGACCGCCGCGATCCGGTCTGGTAGGGTGTCGGCCGTCCATGCCTCCGGCCATCGACAAGCGTGCGCTGCTCGCGGCCCTCAAGGACCAGCTCGCCCGCGAGCTCGAGCGCTCGACCGAGCGGGCGCGCGACGCCGCAAGCGCGGCGACGCACGAGGAGAACCGCGCCGAGGGCGACAAGGACATGCGCGCCACCGAGGCGTCGTACGTGGCGCGGGGCCACAGCGAGCGCGTGCATCAGCTCGAGCAGGCGCTCGCGAAGCTCGGCGCCTGCGCGGTGCGCGACTTCGGCCCCGGCGCCCGCATCGAGAGCTCGGCGCTCGTCGAGCTGGAGAGCGGGAAGCGGCGCGCGCTCTATTTCCTGCTGCCGGCCGGCGGCGGCGAGCGCATGCAGTTCGAGGGGGTCGAGGTGCAGACCCTCGCGACGACGAGCCCGCTCGGCGCGTCCCTGCTGGGCCTGTCGGAGGGCGACGAGGCCGAGGTCTCCACGCCGCAAGGGACGCGCATCTACCTGATCGCCAGCGTGCGGTGAGGCCACACCGCGCGGGCCCGCGTCGGCGGGCAGCCGGCTGGCTGCCGGGCCCGCCTCCAAAAAAAGCGGACCTCCGTAGGGAGCCCCTGCCCGGCGGCGTCCCAGGGACGAACGACCCGCTCGGCACGATGCGGGCGACCCAGGAGAAGAGTCCATGATGCAGTCTCGTTGGTGGAGGCTTGGTGGGATCTTGCCGCTCGTCGGCGCGCTCGTCGGTGCGGCCGGTTGCACGGCGGAGACGGGCCAGAGCGACACGTCGCCGAGCGAGGAGGCCGCCGCGGCGGCGCTCGCCCAGGGGCCTTCGAGGGGCGGCCGCCCCGGCGAGGCCGCCGGTCATCGGAAGGGCTTCGGCGGGCACCGCGGCGGCCCGGAGCGCCTCCTGGGCGCCGCGCTCCACGAGCTCGACCTGTCGGACGCGCAGAAGGCGACGATCGAGGGCGCCCTCGAGGGCCTGCGCGAGGGCGCGCCGGCGCGCCCGAGGGACGGGGCCGGCTTCGCGGCGCTCGCCGAGGGCGTGCGCGCGGGCAAGATCGATCGGGCGGCGATCGCGGCGAAGCTGCCCGACGCCGGCCGCGCGGACGAGGAGCGCCGCGCGCGCGTCGCCGGGGCGCTGAGCACGCTGCACGCCACGCTCACCAAGGAGCAGCGCCGGCAACTCGTCGACGCGATCGCCGCGAAGATGGACGAGCACGGCGCGATGGCCGCGCGCGGCGAGCGGGGCGGCCGGCACCACCGCGGCCCGGACGGCGAGCGCGGCGGGATGGGCGGCCCGGGCATGAAGGGCGGCCCGGGCATGAAGGGCGGCCCGCTGGGCCACCTCCTCCGCGGGCTCGACCTGCGCGACGATCAGCGCGCGCAGATCGACCGGGCCCTCGAGGGCATGCGGCCGAGCGACGCCGACAGGAGCGCGCGGCCCGCGGATCACGAGGCGAGGCGCGCCGAGATGCGCGCGCGGCTCGAGGCGTTCGCCGCCGATCGCTTCGACGCGAGCGCGCTCCTTTCGGCCGCCGACGCGAAGGTGGGCCCGCGGGCGCACCTCGACCGCATGGTCGACGCGCTGGCCGCGATCGTCCCGGTCCTCGACGAGGCGCAGCGCAACGCGCTCGCCGACCGCCTCGAGCAGGGGCCGGCCGCGGGCAGGCCCGAGCGCGGCCCGTTCCGCGGCGAGCGCGGCGGGGAACGCGGCGAGCGCGGCGGGGAACGCGACCTCGAGCGCCGCTGAGCGCCGGTCCCGATGGCGCGCGCGGAGCGATGGGCGCAGAATCGCGGGGGCACGTGATCGTCGACCTGAGGCTCGTCGCAGCGCGCGTCGCCGGGGGCGACGACGCGGCCTTCCGGCAGATCGTCGAGCACACGCGCGCGCCGATGTACCGCCTCGCCGCGCGCCTCGTCGGCGACCTCGCCGAGGCCGAGGACGCCTTGCAGGAGGCGTTCGTCGACGCCTACCGCGCCCTGCGCGAAGGGCGCTACGACGGGAGATCGAAGGTGGAGACCTGGCTGTACCGCATCGTGACGAACGCCTGCCTCGACGCCCTCCGGCGCCGCCGCGACACCCCGCGCGAGGCGCGCGAGGCGACCGAGCCGCGCTTCGACGGCCTCGTGTCCGCCGAGGCGCGCGTCGCGCTCCGCGAGCTCGACGCCCTGCTCGCCGCGCTGCCGCCGCAGGAGCGCGCCGCGCTCGTCCTCGTCGCCGTCGAGGGGCTGCCCGCGAAGGAGGCGGCGGCCGCGCTCGGTTGCTCCGAGGGCGCCGTCGAGCAACGTTTGGTGCGCGCCCGCGCGGCGCTCCGCGCGCGACGGACCGAGGAGGAGGCGCCGCATGCCTGACCGCGACGACGACCGGACCGAGCTCGATCGGGAGCTCGCGCGCCTCGCGGCCGCGACCGCTCGCCTCGACGCCGACGACCGCTTCACCGAGGCCGTGCTGCGCGCCGCCGCGGCGGCCGACGACCCGCTGGCCCGCCTCGCGGCCGCGACCGCCGATCTCGCGCCGGACGCCGCCTTCACCGAGGCCGTCGTCCGCGCCGCGACGGCCGCGCCCCGGCCCGCGCGGCCCGCGATGGCCGACGGCATCGTCCGCTCCGGTCGCGCCGCCATCGTCGTCACCGCCTTCGCGGCGGCCGCGAGCGTCCTCTTCTTCCTGCAGACGCAGCGCGACGTCGACAGCGCGATCATGGCCTCCGTGGAGGCCATCGAGGCGATCGAATGACGCCGTCCTCCTCCGCTCCCGCGCCCCCGCCCCCCGCGCCTCCGCCCGCCGCCCCTGCGCGCTGGAAGCCCCTGGCCGTGCTCGCCGCCGTCTTCCTCTTCGGCGGCGTCGCCGGCGCGGCGCTCGGCCGCAGCATGGCCCTGCGCGACCTCGAGGCCACGTTCCGGGGTCCTCCGGCCGAGGCCCGCGCCCAGTTCCGCCTCCGGGCGATGCGCCGCCACCTCGACCTCACGGACCGCCAGGTGCGCGAGCTCCGCGCCACCCTGGCCGACGCGGAGACCGAGCGGGACCGGCTCCTCTCCGAGTGCCGCCCCGGGCTCGACGCCCTCCGCGACCGCACCGACGCCCGCGTGAAGAGCGTGCTCACGCCCGACCAGCTCACGCGCTACGAGGAGTTCGAGGCGGAGCGGCGGCGGCGTCCCGGCCCGCCGCCGCACGGGCCGGGGCACCCCGGCCGCGGCCGCGGCCCGGGCGGCCGCGGCGATTGAGGGCTGCCGATCAGAGGAGATCCTCCTCCTGCAGGGCGCAGTTGACCCCGAACGCCGCGTCGGCGCCCTCGGCGGCGGCCATGATGGCGAGCAGCACGTCCTTCGACGCGTCCCCGGCGACGAAGACGCCTTCGCACGTCGTCTCCTCGTGCTTGGCCGCCGTCTCCACGCCGCGCTCCTCGGTGACCTTGCAGCGGAGCTTCCTGGCCAGCTCCGACCCCTGCTCCTGCTTCGTCTTCAGGAAGAGGGAGCGCCGCTCCACGGCGCTGCCGTCCTCGAGCACGATGCGCTCGAGCACCCCGTCCCTGCCCTCGAGCCGGGCGATCCGCTCCTCGCGCACGCCGATCCCGTGCCGCGCGAGCCGTGCCACGTCGGACCTGGACAGCGACGCTGGACCATCCGTGAACAGGATCACATCATCGCTCCACGTCTTCATGTTCAGCGCCAGCGCGACCCCCGTACAGCCCTGTCCATAGACGCCTATCGGCTGTTCGCGCGCTTCCCAGCCATCGCAGTAGGGGCAGTGGTGCACGCTCGTTCCGTACATGGCGGGAAGGCCCGGGAGATCCGGCAGCCGGTCGACGAGCCCCGTGGCGAGCAGCAGCTTGCGGGAGCGCAGGCGCTCGCCGCCCTCCAGCGTCACCTCGAACCGCCTCGCGTCGCGGCGGACGTCGGCGACGGCCACGTCCCGGATCTCGACGCCGTAGGGCTCGAGCTGCTCGCGCCCCAGCCGCCTGAGCTCGGACGGCGCGATGCCGTCGCGCGACAGGAAGCCGTGCATCGCGACCGCTGCGTCGTTTCGGTACCGCCCCGAGTCGCACACGAGGACGCGCCTGCGGCACCGGCCCAGGATGAGCGCCGCGCTGAGGCCGGCCGGCCCTCCGCCGACGATGATCACGTCGTATTCCCGGGTCTCTTCGGTGCTCGTCGACATTGGCTGGGCGGCCGCCGAGCAACGAGCGCGCCGAGGCCCCGTCGCGCTCGCTCTCCCGCGAGCCGCACGAGGGGAGCTGGGCTCGCGGCGCCCGGCGCGCGTCCTCGCGACCGATCCCTGCGCCCCGTCGTTCCCCGTCCCGCCCTCCCGTCGGAATCTTGCCCTCGCGCGCCGCTGCCGACCCGGTCAGGCGCGCACGCCGTCGCACAGCGCATGTCAGCGGCACACAAGCCGCTCGCCCTCGTTCTGTCAGGCCTTCATTCATTGTGAGGTTTCGATCATCAATCGCCCTTCGTTCGATTCGATACGAAGCGCGATGAGCGGCGGCGCTCGGCGCGACAAACAGCCGTGCGCTCGCCCTCCACGCTCCGGACAGAGCAGACTCGCGATCATCGATTCAATAATTTTACATAGGTGCTCTCTTGAGCACTGGACACCGATGGCTATTCACCGGTAGAAAGAATTCGACCTTCGACGAGACCGCGAAGGGACGAACCCGGGGGGGGGACGACTATGTACCGGATCAGCACCGCTGATTTCGCAGCGCTGGCGCTCGTGTTTCTCGTGTCCTGCGTCACGGACCAGGGAGAGGAGGAGGGGCCCGTAGGAATTGCCCCTAATGCGCTTGAGTACCTCAATGCGCTCAACCCCAACGCGCTCAACCCCAATGCGCTCAATCCCAACGCGCTCAACCCCAACGCGTTGAGCCAGAACACCCTCAGCCCCAGCGCCCTCAGCCCAGCGGCCCTGAGCGCGATCCAGGATCCGGGCGCGGCGGGCGACCTGTCGCGCCAGCTCCTCAGCTATGTGGTCGGCTGTGCGCTCACCCCCGCGCAGTCGTTCCGCTTCTCGTGGACCGACGGCGCGGGCACGGTTCGTCATGAGGTGTACTGGGGGCTCATCGGCCTCGTGCCGAGCTGGATCGACAAGCCGCTCGGCCAGATCGACCAGCAGTGGATCTCGGCGTGCCTCGCGTCGCGGACGAACTGGTACGGCGTCTCCGTGACGATCTCCTCGCGGGCCAGCCACCCGGCCATCGACAAGACCGACTCCCCCGAGCTCGCGATCTACACGCGAATGGAAGGCGCGTTCTGGGGCAATCTCTTCGCCCCCTCTCCTTACCTGAATGCTTGCTACAACGCGGCCAACCGTGACCACGCGCGGTCGCTGGCCAGAGAGTGTGCTGCCGGTCACATTAACAGCAGCGGAGCCGTCCAGGAATGCGGGACGATTCGGATCCTCGGATCGTGCGACAGCTACTGCCTGCCGCTCAACCAGCGCGGAATGTACTACCCGAGCTGCGTCAACCACCTCACCGGCAGCCCGGACTCGACAACGCGGGTGATCACCGTCTTCCTGCCGTAGAGCGCCTCAAGGCTCCGCATCGACAGAGCGGCTCGCGCCCTCGATCACCGCCTACTTCCCCTGGCCCCCGGACCCCGGCGGCACCAGCGCCAGCACCCGGGCCGGCGCCCCGCTGCCGTGCGCGAGCGGGAGCGGCGCGACCACCACGACCGCCCCGGCCTCGGGGAGCTGCTCCAGGTTGGCGAGGTTCTCGATGTGGTAGCCGCCCGCGCCGAGGAAGGCCTTGTGCTGCTCGAACGTCTGGCTCGGCCCCGGATCGGTCGACAGCGTGTCGATACCCACGCACCGCACGCCGCGCTCGCGCAGATAGCGGCTCGCCTCCACGGAGACCCCGGGAAAGTGCATCACGCCCTTCGCGTCCTGGTTCAGGTACTTCACCGGATCGGACCAGCGCGCCCCCCACCCGGTCCGGATCAGCACGATGTGCTTCGCGCCGAGCGCCCCGTGCCGCGCCTCCCAGCCCCGGAGATCGTCCACGGTGACCTGATGATCGGGGCTCGCCGCGACCTTCGCCGTCACGTCCACGACCGCCGCCGGCCCGACGAGCTGCTCCGGCGCGATCTGCTCGACGGTCGGCGCCCCGGTCTTGAAGTGCGCCGGCGCGTCCACGTGCGTGCCCGCGTGCTCGTCCATCGAGAACCGGCTGGAGTAATACGCATCCTTCTCGACGGTGCTGAGCGTCTCCGACGCATAGGGCTTGTTGCCGGGGAACAGCGGCATCTGCGGCGTGATCGGGTGCGTCAGGTCGACCACCCGCGCCGTGGCGACGTCGAGCGCCGCGGGCGCGGCCTGCGCCGCGGACGACGGCGCCGCCCCGCCCGCGTGCGCCGCGGGCGGCGGCGCCGCGGCGGGCGGCGACCCCGCGGCCGACGCGCACGCCGACAGGGCGAGCGCCGCGGGGCCCAGCGCGTACGCCGCCGCCCCCCTGGCACCCGCTTGAAGGAAGCCGACCACGCCCGTTCCGTGCGCCTTGTGCATGGCGCGCATGTCACCACGAGCCAGCCCCCGCCACAAGGCGCACCGGCGCGCCCTCGCCCGGCTCAGACCTCGTGCAGCTTCACCCGGCGTCGCAGGTGATTGAGCAGATCGATGCGGGTGACGAGCCCGACGAACTCGTCGCCGTCGGTCACGATGGGCACGAGCCCCGCGTCGAACATCGGGAGGAGATCCCGGATCGGCGTCCGCACATCGACGGTCCGGAGCCGCGTCGTCATCGCCGTCTCCACCGGCTGCCGGAAGCGCGACACGTCGTCGACGGCCGCGAGGAGGAGGTCCGACTCGTCCACCAGGCCGACGATCTTGCCGTCCTCCAGGACCGGGAGCTGCGACACGTCGTAGAGCTTCATCCGAGCATAGGCGACCAGGAGCGCGTCCGTCCGCTGCACCGTGACCACGGCCCTGTCGGCGTGGCGGCGCGTGATCACGTCGCGCAGGTCGCCTGTGGGCTCACGGTCCGTGAAGCCCTGATCGGCCATCCAGAAATCGTTGTACATCTTCGACAGGTACTTGTTGCCGCTGTCGCACACGAGCGTGCAGACGCGCTTGGGCGACGACTGTTCGCGGCAGTAGCGCAGCGCGGCCGCGAGGAGCGTCCCCGACGACGAGCCGGCGAGGATGCCCGTTTTGGAGAGGAGCAGCCGGGCCGTCTCCAGGCTCTCTCGGTCGGAGATGGTGTACGCGTGCTTGACCCGGGAGAGGTCGAGGATCGGGGGGAGGAAGTCCTCGCCGATGCCCTCGACGAGCCAGGAGCCCGCCTTGCCGAGGTTGCCGGTCTTGACGTAGCCCGCGAGCACCGACCCCTCCGGGTCGGCGAGCACCATCTCGCAGCGCGGCTGCGCCGCCGCGAAGTAGCGCGAGAGCCCGGTCATGGTGCCGCCGGAGCCGACGCCGCACACCATCGCGTCGATGCGGCGATCGAGCTGCGCGTCGATCTCCGGGCCGGTCCCGGTCTCGTGCGCGAGCGCGTTGGCGGGGTTCTCGAACTGGTTCACGTAGAACGCGCCCTCCTCGCGCGCGATGCGGGCCGCGAGGTCCTGGTAATAGCTCGGGTGGCCCTTCTCGACGTCGGAGCGCGTCATCACCACCTGCGCGCCGAGCGCCTTCAGGTGAAAGACCTTCTCCTGGCTCATCTTGTCGGGGATGACGAGCGTCAGCCGGTAGCCCTTCCGCGCCGCGACGAGCGCGAGGCCGAGGCCCGTGTTGCCCGCCGTCGCCTCGACCAGGTGCCGCCGATCGCCGCCGAGCTGCCCGGCGCGCTCGGCCGCCTCGATCATCGACAGGCCGATGCGATCCTTGATGCTGCCGCCGGGGTTCTGGCTCTCCATCTTGAGAAAGAGCTCGCACGGGCCGGTGTCGAGCTGAGTGACCTGGATCATCGGGGTGCGGCCGATGAGAGAGACGATGTTCTCGGCGGGCGGAGGGATCGGCATCGGCGTCATGACCGCTCAACGGTCACACGGCGCGCACCGTCTGTCGAGGTGCTCGGCGCGCAGGTGGCGATGACGCGCGCGTCAACGCGGACAGCCTGGGAAAACGGACAAAGGTCCGCTATGATGGATTGTCCTTTGTGGCGCGCGCGGCCCGCGGCGCGACAAAGTAAATGGTACTCCTTATGCCTCGACCGCTCCCAGGGATCGTGGCGCGCGTCCCGGGCGTCGTCCGCGGCATCGGCATGGGGAGTCGCGCTCGGACCCGAGGCCGGCCGTGCCGCGCGCGTCAGGCGGCGGGCCGCACGGCCTTCTTGAACGCGGCGGGGCCGAGCGCGTTCAGCACCTCGCCCCGGCGGAGGCCGCCTCGCCGCGCGGTCCCCACGCCGAAGCGCAGGTTGTGGAGCGCGTTCGTCGAGTGGGCGTCCGTCGAGATCACGAAGCGGATACCGCGCTTGCGCGCCTCCTTGATCCACCGAGGCTCCATGTCGAGGCGATACGGGTCTCCGTTCACCTCGACGGCGGCCCTCGACTCGGCCACCGCGTCGAGCACCTCCTCGACGTGGCACGCGAACGGCTCGCGCCGCTGGATGAGCCGGCCGAGCGCGTGCCCCCAGATCTTGAAGACCGGCTGCTTCATGGCGCTCACCAGCCTGCGCGTCATCTGGTCGGCGTCCATCTTCATGCGCGAGTGGATGCTCGCGATGATCACGTCGAACTGCTCGAGGATCGCGTCCGGATAATCGAGCTTGCCCGACTCCAGGATATCGGACTCGGTGCCCCGGAGGAGCTTCACGCGCACGCTCTCCTGCACGTGGGCGATCTCGTCCCATTGCTGCTTGAGCCGGTCGAGGCCGACGCCGCCCGCGTAGTGGGCGGCGGGCGAGTGATCGGTGATGGTGAGGTATTTCATCCCCATCGCCTCGGCCTCCAGGGCCATCTCCTCGACCGTGTTCTTGCCGTCCGAATACACCGTGTGGCAGTGCACCATCCCCTGGATGTCGCCCTCCTCGATGAGCGCGTCATCGCGGCCGTCGCACGTGGCAGCAGCGACGATGTCCTCGGCGCCCTCGCGGAGCTCGGGCGCGATGTACGGGAGGCCGAGGTGCCGGTAGAGATCTTCCTCCGCCTTGGCGGAGAGGCGTTTGTTGCCCCGGAGGAGGCCTCGCTCGTCGAGGGTGAGCCCGAGCTCGCGCGCGAGCGCGCCGAGCGCCGAGAGGTACGCGGGCGCGCCGGTCCTGTGGTGGAGCGCGGCGGCGTAGTACCGGGGCGGCACGCAGAGGAGCTCGCCCCGGAGGCCGCCCGAGAACCTCACCGTGCACCGCGCGTCGTCGCGCGCCTCGACCTCGGCGACGCGCGGGAACCGGGCGAACCAGTCGACAACCTGCGCGGCGTCGTCGGTCGCGGCCACGACGTCGACGTCGGCCACCGTCTCTTCCCAGCGCCGGATCGCCCCCGCGAGGTCGGCCTGCTCGGCGGCCTCGCACCCGCGCACGTGGGCGAGGAGCGGCTCGGCGAGCTCGAGGGCGTCCACGAGGAGGACGCGCTCGTCGCGCGTCTCGTAGCGGTAGATCCCCTCGAGCAGGCTCGCCTCGGTCTTCGCGCCGAAGCCCTTCACGGCGCGGACCTTCCCGGTGAGACAGGCCCTCTTGAGCTCCTCGACGCTGCCGACGCCGAGCGCGTCGTGGAGCGCCTTGATCCGCTTGAGGCTCATCCCCGGCACCTGGGAGAGCTCGAGGACGCCGGGGGGCAGCTCGGCGCGGAGCTTCTCGAGCTGCTCGGAGCGCCCGGTCTTGTAGAGCTCGGCTATCTGGCTTGCGAGCGCCGCGCCGATGCCCCTGAGCTCGGTCAGGCGCTTGTGCTGGATGAGCTCGCCGAGGTCGTCCGTGAGCTCCTCCAGGGCCTCGGCGCCGGTCTCGTAGGCGCGCGCGCGGTAGGGGTTCTCTCCCTTGATCTGGAGGAGCATGGCCATCTCGCGGAGGGCCCGGGCGATGTCGAGCTTGTCGAGCATGGATGGGGGCAATTATAGCACTTGCCGGTCACAGGCCATGCCGCGCGGGCCGCGACGGCGAGGCAGTTTGCCACAGCGACACGCCAGGTGACGCGGGTACGTCGTCGACGCGGGCGCCTGCGGCTTCAGCGCAGCCGAGCATGGCGGCGGCCGCGGCCGTGAGCCCGCCCGTCGCCCGGCTCCTGGTCATCGCTGGACTCCCGGAGCCGGCTCTTTGATCTCCACCGTGACACGAGCTACCGAGCACTCGGGCGGGCAATCCGGACCGTTGGGTCGCTCGACGTCATAGAACGGCGCCACGCGGGTATCCATGAGGACCGCCTGGTCGCGCACCACGCGGACAGCGACCACCTTCGGTCGCACGCGGTAGACCGTAACGCCCGCCAGGGAGCCGTTCCCCTGACGGATGCTGCACTCGTCAATGGTCTCCTGGTTGCCGGAGCTGGGCAGGGATGCTGCGCAACGCCGCGTCACGCCGTCCACATCGATCCTGAAATGATAGCGACCGGTCGCGACGAGCTCGGGCTCGAACTGGATTTCGAGGTGGTCGCCGCAAGCGGCCTCCGTGCACGCCTTGGTGCCTCCGGTCCGGCACGAAGCCAGCCCGATGAAAAGGATGGCGGCCGTGGCGCGATCGAGTCTGCGCGGCGTGGATGTCAACGACATGCGTGTCCTCCTGATGTTCTGAGCGAGGTGCGCAGCAGCGCGACGTCCCCGGAACGCTCATCACCACCCCCGGAGAAGCGCCAGGCACTTCCCGCTACGTCCTCCACCACCTCCGGTGAAGCCCCAGGCACTTCCCGCTACGTCCTCCACCACCTCCGGTGAAGCCCCAGGCACTTCCCGCTACGTCCTCCACCACCTCCGGTGAAGCCCCAGGCACTTCCCGCTACGTCCTCCACCACCTCCGGTGAAGCCCCAGGCACTTCCCGCTACGTCCTCCACCACCTCCGGTGACGCCCAGGCACTTCCCGCTACGTCCTCCACCACCTCCGGTGAAGCCCCAGGCACTCCCCGCGACGTCCTCCACGACATCCGGCCGAGCCCGGCGCACCTGAGGAACCAGCGCCGCTCGGTTCCCGCCCTACTTGCACCCCAGCCGGCACACCATCGCCGCCGTGTAGGCGCACCCGTGGTCGCCCCAGATCGAGGAGCTCGGCCCCGTGCACCGGAAGGCGCACCCGCGTCCGTCCGCGGTCGCCTCGGCCGTCAGCCGGTAGCCCTCCGCGTTGCAGCTCCCCGTCGACGACAGGCAGCTCGACAGCTGCGGCTCGCACTGGTCCACGACGTACCCGGCCGGGCACGTCCAGTCGACGCTCGCCCGCCCGTAGTCCGGCGACCGCCCGGTCTCAGTCGCGATCGGCTCGTGCTTCGAGAAGGTCGGCATCCCCGTCGTGACCTGGAGCGGCACCACGACCGCGCGCTCGCGCGGCACCACCGGGGAGGCCGCGTCCTTGGGCTGCACGACGAACGTGTCGCGCCGCGTCTGCCGCTCGCAGCCGGCCGTCGCGCCCTCCGGCGCCCACGAGAACGTGAGCTCCGCGCTCCCGTGCGCGGGTACCTCGACCGTGCGCTCGCCGTGCGTCACCCGGATGTCGACCTGCGCGCGGTTCGTGAGGAGCGCCTGCGCCGTCCCGGTGGCGCCGTACGGCACCACGCCGAGATCGACCGGCTGCGGCGTGATCTCCGGCTCGGCGAGCGAGAAACGGCACACGTCCGCCACCGGGTAGATCGCGTACGCCAGCGGCACCGCCTTCTTCACCTCGAGGCGCAGCGCGCCGAACGCCTGCCCGCCGCCCTTCGCGCCCGCCACCGGCGCGCCCTCGACGCCCTCGATGGCCAGCTCCCCCACCGAGGTCATCGTGACGCGGCGGTCCCCCGCCTCGATCCGGGCCTTGAACAAGCCGATCGCCGTGCCGTGCGCCTCGCCGGCGGTCACGTCCGTCTCGTAGGCGACCATCGCGCCGCGCTTCACCGCCCCGATGAAGTGCGTCGCGCGGCCGCAGGCGCAGCCGCCGCCCGGCGCCGGCACGACGCTCTCGGTCGGCTCGAAGAACTGCGGGTCCTCGTCCGCGACCAGCGCCATCGCGACCAGCCGCAGCCGGCGCTTGTCGAGCGTGCCGCCGGCGCTGAAGTACGCCGGCAAGTCGACATCGGCCCCCACGAGGACCGAGTCGACGGCGATGCCCACGTAGCGGAAGTCGATCGCGCGCTCGCCCTCGCCAGGCGCCGGCCCGCCCTGCGCCGCCGCGGAGGCCGTGGCGCCCGGCGCCGCCGTCGCGCCAGGCGCCGACGTCGCGCCCGGCGCCGCCGTGGCGCCCGGCGCCGACGTCGCGCCCGCGACCGCCGGCGCAGGCGTCGCCGCCGCCTTCGGCTGGGCGCAGGCGACGCCGACCGGCGAGAACGCCCCCGCCGCGCTCCGCGACAGCCCGCGGCCCGGCACCATCGCGCTCGAGGTGTCGAGCAGGTAGTCGTGCCGCACGTCGCTGAACGCCCGCGCGGCCTCGAGCAGTGCCCCCGCCTGCGAGCAGCCGCCGCCCTTGCAGGCCGGCAGGACCGCCGCGCCAGGCCGGCGCGACGGCGGCGCCGGCACCTCCGGCGGCCCGGGGCAGCCGAGCGCCGAGGCCAGCACCCCCAGGAGGAGCGCGCCCGCGCGCGCCGGCGCGGCGCGCCCCGGGCGAGCCCGACCCGCGCCGCTCACGGCCATGCGATCGTCATCCACCGGACGCGCCCCGAGCCGCTCACCGCGTCGTCCGCAAAGAACAGCGACGCGCCGGACCGCCCCGCGAGCGCCGGCGACACGTCCCGCGACGCGCTGCCCGTCAGCCACGCCAGCGGCTTCAGGGGCGGCGCCGCCGCCTCGCCGGGCGCCAGCGTGAAGGCGCTCAGCGCCACCGAGTCCCCCGGCGCCGACGCGAGCACGCCGCGGCAGGCCTTGTCGCACGCGAGCGCGATCGACGACACCGAGGCGCCGTCCGGACCCTCGATCGTCACCGGCGGACCCTGCATCGCGCCGCCGTTGTCGAGCCGCACCAGCCGCGCGCGCCCGCCCGCCCCGCCGGCCGCGCCCCCGCCGCCGGCCACCGCGCCCCCGCCGGCCGCCGCGCCGTCGCCTGCAGGCTCGTCGACCCAGCCGACGAGGACCCCGCCCTCGTGCGGCGCGAGCACCGGGCTGCGCGAGTGCTCGGGCGACGCGTGGAGCCGCGTCTCGTCGCCGATCCGCTGCAGCGTCTTCGCGTCGAGCCGCGCGAAGAACACGTCGCCGGTCGCCTCGCCGCCCGCCGCGCCGGCCGCGGCCGCGTCGCCCGCCGGCCGCGCGTCCGACCAGACGAGCCACGCCTCCTGGCCGCGCACCGCGATTTGCACCTCGGCCGCGTCGAGCGGCGCGTTCGTGATGCGCCGGTCCGGCGCCGTCCGGTTCAGCGCGCGGTCCACCCGCGCCGCGTACACCTCGGCGTTGCCGTCGCGCGTGTCTACCCACGCGACGATGAAGCCACCCGCGCCGTCATAGGCGATCGCCACGTCGGACGCCTCGCTCGCGGCGCCGCCCTGCTTCTTCCGCGGCGCCGTGGTGAGCTTCTTCTGCGCGAGCTTCGCGCCGGTCGCGTCGACCTTGGTCACGTAGACCTGCGTCTCGCCCCGCTCGCGCGCGACCCACGCGATCACGCTCTCGCCCTGCGCCGCGCCGCCCTTGCCCTTCGGATCGGCCGGCGCCGGCGGCGCCGTCGCGATGGCGACGCCGCCGAGCGACGACGCCTTCTGCGAGAGGACGTTCAGCTTGCCGAGGCCCCCGGGCGACGCGGCGCGCACCGCCAGCGTCGCCGACAGGTCCTGCCCGCGGGGCGCGCCGTCCGACGCCCCCTCCACGAAGTACGTGACCCACGCCGCGAGCGCCGCGCCGCCCTCGAGCTCGGCGGCCGCCACCTTGGCGAGCGGGTCGCCCTCGGCGAGCGCGCGCACCGCGGTCGCGCGCGGCGGCGGATCCCGGTCCTCCCGGAACGCGGGCGCGCGCCACGCGCTCTCCCGCACGGGCAGCGACACGAGCGCGAGCGGCGCCCGCGCGCCCGCCGCGCCCGCCGCCTTGGCGGCGCCGCCCTGCTGCGCGCCGCCCTGCTGCGCGCCGCCCTGCTGCGCGCCGGCCCCGGCCGCCGCGCTCGCCAGCGTCACGCACGCGCCCTTGTGGCAGCTCAGCCCGCGCACGAGGTACGGCACGCCGCCCGTCGCCGCGAACGGCGCGGCGCGCACCGGCTCCGCCGCCCGCACCGAGAGATCCGGGCCGAAGCGCACGAACGTCGGCCAAATCGGCGGCGCGGCCGCCGGGTCGCGGGCGGCCTTGAGCGTCGCCGGCGCGAGCGTCACCGCGGCGAAGCCGTCCCCGTCGGCCGTGAGATCCGGCGGCCCGCTCGCGCTGAAGACGAGCGCCGCCCGCTCCGCGCCCAGCGCGCCGTCCGGTCCGACCGACGCCAGGTGGATGAGGCGCCCCGCCCCGCCGGCCTCCGCGCCGCCGTCGCCGCCGCGGGGGCGCAAGACGTCCTCCCACGCGAGCAGCGCCCGCCCGCCCGCCCCGGCGGGCGGCGCGACGAGCGACACGAGCGCCTGCTCGCCCGACGGCGGCGTCGCCTGCCGCGGCGCGACGACCACCTTGCCGCCCGGCTCGGCCGCCGCGAGGTACACGGCGCTGTCGATGTCCCGCTCGTCGGTCCAGGTGAGCAGGTAGCGCCCGCCGACCTCGGCGATCTCGAGATCGATCTGCGCGGTCGGCTCGGGGCTGACGGCCACCGGCGCCGAGACCTTCCCGGCCGCGTCGATCTCCAGGAGCGAGACGGAGCCGAGCTTCGCGGCTTCGCCGGCGTCCTCCGCGTCCGCCTTGCGCGCGGCCTTGCCCTGGGCCCTGGGCGGCGGCGCGGCCGGCGGGAGCACGAGGGCGACCGCCGCGCCGCGCTCGGTGGCGACCGCGTTCCACCCGAGCACCTCGCGCGCGACCGACGCGGGCGCCGTCGGCTTGATCGCGGCGCCCTTGTCCTGCGCGAGGACCGTCATGACCACGTCAACGCTGTCCACGTCGCCTTGGGCCTCGCGCGGCATCTCCCACAGCACGAGCGCCCCCTTCGCGTTCGGGAGTACGTCGAGCCACGTGATCTCCTCGGCCGTCTGCGCGACCGCGCTCGCCGGGGCGACCGGCTTGCCGGCCGGGTCGAGCGCGAGCGCGCGCACCGCGCGGCTCCCCCCGATCTGCTCGATCCACGCGGCGATGTAGCCCTGCGGCCCGGCGCGGAGCGCGGCGACGGGCACGTCGGCGGCGGCAGGCCCGGCGTCGACGACGTCCCCCCGCGGCGCGCCGTCCGCGCCGATGACGCGGGTCCTCCACCTGCCGCCCGCCGCGTAGAGCAGGAGCGCCTCGTCGCCGCGCCGGGCGAAGTAGGGCGTCGCGTCCTCGTCCTCGAGCTCCGCGACCACCTGGGCCGGCAGGAGCGGCGGCCCCTCCGGCGCCTTCGGCTGCGCGGGCGGCGTCTTCACGACGCGCGCCGGCCGCGCGGCGGGGGCCTGCGCGCCGCCGGAGCACCCGAGCAGCAGCGCGAGCGCGGCGCCGAGCAGCGCCGGCGCGCGGCGACGGAGCGCGGCGCCGCGCGGGCGGCCTGCGTCGCGCTGCGGGCCGCGTCGAACCGAGGGGAGAGCACTGCGGACGAGCATGGCGGCGACCATGCCAGAAGCGATGAGCCCCCGCTACAGGGCGCCGCTCGTCGACGTCGCGCGGCGCGCACGCCCCGGTCGCACGCCCTCGCGGGCGGGGCGTCCGGGACCGCGCGGCGCTGGAACGCCAGAGCGCTAGAACGCGAGCAGCCGCCCGAGCAGCGACCTGTACCTGCGCAGGGCGAGCCGGAGCTCCTCCGTCGACGCCTCCGGCTGCCCGGGCGCTCCGTCGATCAGGCGTTGCAGCTCGCCGCGCTCCTCGCGGAAGCTCTGCGCGACCCGCTGGATCACCTCGGCCAGGAGCGCGTCGGCCTGCTCGACCGACAGGCGCGGCGCCTCGATGAAGCCCGCCTGGATCGCGCTCCAGCGCTCGGACAGCTCGCGCGCCTCCTCCGGCGTGAGCACGGGCGAGCGCTCCGGCCAGGGCTCTCCGGTAGGTCCGCCGCACGCCGTGTAGACGGCCGGCTGCCGGCGCGACTCCGGCGGAGGCTCCTCGTCCGCGATCCGCGCCTCGGGCTGGCTGCTCTCGCGCGCCGTCACCATCCGCTCTCTGTGCAATGGGCTCACGATGGCCACCTCTCCGCTCGTTCGCGTGGTCAGCCCCGTGGGCCAAGCAAGCCGCATGCGCGTCGCGACGTGCGTCCGCGCCCGCCGCGGGCCGCAGCGCGGCAAGGCCAGAGGCCCAGAAGAGCCCGAGAAAACCCCGAGCGCCCGGGCTGGCGAGGCCGCCCGGCCCGCCTCGCCCGGGCGCGCGCCGCGGCGATCCCTCACGAGGCGAGGAGGCGGAAGAGTGCGGAATACGCGCGCTCCGCGGCGGAGCCGCCGCCCGGGCGAGGGCGCCCGGCTCACCGGAGCGAAGCGCGCAGCTTCGTCACCACCGCGCGGATCTCCCGCGCCACCTGGAGGAACGCCTCATCCTCGTCCGACCACTTGCTCACGGGCTTCTTGTCCCGCGGCACCGCCTGGAGCTCGGCGAAGCGCGTCGTCTCCCAGTCGCAGGGGCGGAGCAGGATCGGCACGACCGCGGCCTGCCCGGCGGCGCGCCGCTCCATGGCGCGCGCCACCTGCGCGTCGCCCTGCTCGGACGCGAGGTAGCTCGCGCTCACGAGGAGCAGGATCAGATCGGCCGCCTCGAGCTGCTCGCCGATCGCGCGCTCCAGGTCCTCGCCCGCGCCGATCTTCCCGCTGTGCCACGGCGCGATCAGCCCCTCGCGCTTGAGCGGGCTCATGTGCGCCTCGAGGCGCGCGAGCAGCTCCTCGTCGCGCGACGCGTAGGAGAAGAAGACGCGCACCGGCCGCGCCTTGGCGGGGTGCGTGTTCGCCGGCGGGACCGCGGTGGGGTGCGCGCTCGACGCCGGCTGCGGCGCCGGCGCGGGCGTCGCGACGCGCGGCGGCGGCGGCGGCTGCGCCGGCGCGGCGGCCGGCTCCAGGCCGAGGAGGAGTTGCGCGACCTCGGCGTGATCGCCGGCCTGGTTCTCGTAGACGATGAGCCGGATGCCCGACTCCTCGAGCAGCCGGCGGCGGAACGGGGGCACGCCCTTCGGGAGCAGCGCGAAATGCATGGGCGGCTGGCCGCCCGCGAGGGCGCGCACGCGGGCGAGCGTCTGGTCGATGTTGTCGTCGGCGAGGCCGAAGCCCACGAACAGGATGGAGTGCGCGCGGTAGAGGGCGCCGAACGCGTCCTGCAGGAGCGGCGAGCCGAAGATCGCCCGGTCGTACTGGTCGCGCGAGAACACCCAGGTGTCCCACGCGCGCAGCGTGCCGTGCAGCTTCAGGATGAAGCGCCTGTCCATGGCGATGTCGGCCGTCGGCCGGTCGACCATGCGCCACTCGCCCTGGAACGCGCGCTCCAGGAAGCGATCGATGTTGGTGGTGAGCACCGCCTTGAGCCTCGGCTTGAGCGCGGCGATCGCCTGCGCCACCTCGGGCACCTCGCGGCCGGTGTCGTCGAGCTCCTTGTCGACGGTCCAGTTGAAGTCCTGCGGCCCGAGCGCGAGCTTCGCGGCGGAGAGCGCGTTGATGAGCTGGTTCGAGGCGATGTACTGCTGGATCTCGTCGACCACCGCGGGGTCGGCGCCCTTCCTCCGCGCGCGGTCGCGCAGCCGCTCAGCGAGCTGCTTCCACGTCGGCATGCCCGCCGCGGCCGACACGCCCGCGCCCGCGAAGACGATCAGGTTCCCTGACGCGTAGCGCTCGCGCAGCTGCTCGAGGATCTCGTCATCCATCGACGAGCACGATACCGCGGATCCGCGCCCGCAGGCGGCGCGGCGCCGCGGCGGCGAGGCGCGCATCTCTCCTCACCGCCGCGGGGCGGAGCGCCTTCCGCTCTCGCCGCCGCGGCGCCGCGCCCCTCTCCTCACCGCCGCGGGGGAGCGCGCCCCTCTGCTCACCGCGGCGGCGAGGAGCGCCGCTCCGTGGCGAGCGACAGGCCGACCCCCAGCCAGACCCCCTCGACGGCGCCCGCGGCGCCGCCTTCGGCCTCGTACGGCGCCGGCCGGAGCACCACCCCGGGGTCCAGCGTGAGCCCGAGCCACAGGGGGCCGCCCAGCCGGGTCTCCACGCCGAGCCCGAGGCCGGCGCGGGCGGACCAGGTGTCGCGCTCGCCCGCGATGCCGTCGACGGAAGCGGCGGCCGGCAGCCGGACCGAGGCGACCGAGGCGGAGGCGCCGATCGACAGGCGCCACGAGGCGGCGAGCCAGAAGCGGTAGTCGCCCGAGAAGCCGCCCTCGAGCCAGCGCAGCGTCTCGCCGCCGGACGGGGTGGCCAGCAGGCGGGCGAACAGCGACTCGGTGAGCCGCAGGCGCCGCAGACCGAGCGTCAGGCCGGCGCCGCCGAGCACGTGCGGCCCGCCCGAGACGACCGCCGCGTAGGGTCCGGCCGAGACGGACAGCGCGTCGAGATCGCGCGAGGCGAGCTCGACCTCGTCCGGGGTGGGGCGCCGCGGCGGCGGCGGCCGCCGCGGGGCGCGCGCGCGGCGCATCTCGGCGAGGATCATCTCGGAGGCGGCGATCGCGACGAGGCGCGCGGCGACGTCCGAGGTGAGGCCGGAGACGGCGATCTGCCGCCGCACGACCGCGCGGCCGTCGAGGCGCACCTGGATCTCGAGGCGGGCGGCGGTGGGCCGGTCGACCCACACGTTCGCCACGCGGTCGCCGAGCGGGCCGACCGGCTCGGCGGCGAGCGCCGCGCCGTCCGGGAGCTCGATCTCGAGCAGGCGCCGCACGCGGACGCTCGAGACCTCCTCCGCCGCGCCGCGCGACAGCGCGACGCGCACCTCGATGGGCGCAGCCGCGGCGGGCAGCTGCGGCGCGCTCGGCGCAGGGGCCGAGCCGCTGCTCGCCACGAACGCCCGCGGCTCGGCCGCCGCGGCGGGGGCGGCGGAGCCCAGCACGAGGGCGAGCGCGACGAGGGCGCGCGCGCGCGGATCCCGGCGCGGGGCGCGCGCCGGGGAGAGGCCGCGGAGGCCCTCCCGCTGCGGCCGCGTCCGCGCCGGAGATGATCCGCTGGGCATCCTCGCACCGGCCATCGGGGTACTTGGCCACATACCCCGTTGCGGTCTGGATTGCCTCTTTCTTGTCGACCGCGACCGCCTCACCCACGCCGCGGTTGCCGGGCGACACCACCGCGGCGCCGCCCTCGAGCGTGGGCGACGGCGCGCGCTCGTAATATTTCGCTGCCAGCGCTTTCGTCGCGTCGTGTCTCGCGCCGAGCCTCCGGGGCCCCACCGCGCGCGGTGGTCCACCGGCTGGGTGCTTCAGCGCTTCCGGATCGGACTGGCCGCCATCTCCTCGCGACGCCGCCCGCCGCCCGATCGCGGCGACCTCCCCGGGCTACGCCTCTTCGCGGAACGCGGCCACCACCCAGTTCACGTGGCGGCCTCGATCGTCGAAGCTCGAATGGCGCTTGAACAGCGGCAGCCTCAGGATCCGCACGTGATCCTGGAGGTTCGTCTTGAACGGCGAGCCCGCGATCGGCGTCCCATCGGGGCGCACCTGCCGCCCCTCGATCTTCATCTTCTTCAGCACCTCGAGGGACGCGAGCCGCAAGAGCTCATAGGCCTTGTCCGGGTCCTTGCTGCTCACCGAGACGATGAGCTTGCCGAACGTGGGGTCCTTGTTGACCAGGACGTCCCCGGCCTCGAAGCCGCAGTCGAACCGGATCTTCAGGTCGGTGAGGCCCTTGTCCTCGAGCGCCTCGCGGATCGCGCCGGCGTCGGGGAGCACGATGCGGTCGAAGATGCCGGCGTTCGGCAGGAACAGCCCCTTCCCGCCGTCCCGCGAGTCCCTGAGATCCGGATTCCAGCTCTCCGCGTTGATGCGGAACTCGCGGCTGCAGTGCGTCTGCACCACCTGCTCTTGCTCGAAGTCGATGGCCTGCCCGTCCGCGATGCGCATCTGCCACGCGACGAGGTTCACGGGGACGCGGCTCCGCTTCCGCTTGATGGCGTAGCTCTCCTCGCTGACGGGGTGCTCCACCTGGATGCGCGTGTTCATCTCCAGGAAGTAGAACTTCCCGTCCTTGAACATCAGCTCCACGGTCCCCGCGCCCACGTAGCCGACGCGCTCCGCGATCTGCACGGCGAGCCCGCAGATCCGCTCCTCGAGGCCGGGGTACCGCCGGAGCAGGGCCGGCGGCGCCTCTTCCTGGATCTTCTGGCTGGCGCGCTGCTCGCTGCAGTCGCGCATGCCGAAGTGCCGCGTGTTGCCGTAGCGATCCCGCAGCACCTGCACCTCCAGGTGGATCGTCTCCGGGATGTTCTGCTCGAACATCACGCCCGGCTGCCAGTTGTACGCCTTGATCTCGCCGAGGACCTTCTGGATGGCCTGGGGCACCTGCTCCGCGGTCGGGATGACCGCCTGCCCGCGCCCCCCGCCGCCGTTCGCGGCCTTGAGGCGCCCCGGGAAGGTGAAGCGCCCGGCGGCGTGCGTCTCCACGATGGCCCGCTGGATCTCGTCGGGATCGTCGCTGTCGATGACGAGGCCCGGCGTCACCGCCGTCGCGTCGAACGCCTGGGCCATCAGGCGGAATTTCCGCTTGTCGCCGGCGTTCTCCACGACGTCCTGCATCGGACCGATGAAGACGATGTTCTTCTGGCGGAAGTGCCGTATCGCCGCGGCGTTCTCCGCGAGCGGGCCGTACCCGGGGTAGAGGCCCGCGCGCGAGAGCTCCTCTTCCCAGTCGTCCCCGAAGCGCCGCTCGAACTCGGCCCTCACCTTGTCCGCGATCTGGACGTAGTTCGCGTAGCTCTCGCGGAAGCTCCCCTCGAGGCCCACCGCGAACCCGCCGCCCTCGCGCGCGATCCGCACCTGGAGCGCGTTCTCGTCGTCCTTCAGGCTGTAGAGGACCACGGGGACCTTGCCGAGCGCGATCGCCTCGCGCGTCGCCCGGACGCCCATCTCCCCCTTGTCCGCCACGAGGACGTACTTGAGCTGGCCCGCGCTCACCGTCGTGGCGGGGTAGCTGTCCAGCCGGTGCACGGCGGCGTAGAGCAGATCCAGCGCCTGCGCGTCGTCCCGCTGGAGCTCTCCGGCCCGGGAGCGCAGGAGCTCCGCCGCCTGATCGCGGAGCGAGGGCTCGTCCTGCTCCAGGATCAGGAACTTGAGGAAGCGCTCCTCCTCGAAGTCGCGGCGCTTCAGCGCCCGGAGCAGCCCGCCCTCCAGGTACCGGGCGAACCCGGCGCGGTCCTCGGGCGTGATCGACGCGCGCGCCTCCCGGATCCGCGACAAGAGGCCCTCCGCCGCCGACAGGAGCTCCTTCACCCGCTCGTCGCCGAGGAGCTCCCGGCGCAGCGCCGCCTCCAGCGCGCGCTGCCAGCCGAAGTGCTCTCTCCACACCTCGCCGTTGGCGATCAGGTACCGCAGCCCGAGGAGGCGGTGCGCGTCCTTGCCGCCGGCCAGCGTGCCGAGGTCGAGCAGCGAGAACCCCGGGAGGCCCATCGCCGTGGTGAACGCCTCCATCGAGGAGACGTAGCCGCCTCGTGGCAACACCAGCTTCCACGACGGGAGAGCCAGAACGTCCTTGCGAGCGGGGAGGGAGCTGGTGCGGACGGCGGTGGTCATCCTGAGCGGTTCTCCGGCGCAGCAAGCAAGCACAGAGCCGTTACGGGATGTCAAGCCTGTCGGTCGGAGAGCCGGGGCCGCCGCGCGCCGCTCGGGGACCGGCGCGCGCGGATCACGGCGCGGGGCTGGCGTCGGGGGCGGGCGGAGGCTGAGGCGGCGCGGCCTCCTCCTCGCCCTCCTCGGCCGCCGCGTCGCCCGAGACGAGCCGCTGGACGTCCTCGCACCGGCCGTCCGGGTACTTGGCCACGTACTCCTTGGCCATTTGCGAGGCCTCTTCCTTGCGCCCGGCGACGAGCTCGGTGCGGATGCGCTTGCAGAACGAGTCCTCCGCGAGGTTGCCCTCGGGCGACAGCGAGCGCGCCTGGTCCAGATACTTCGCCGCCTGCGCCTGATCGCCCATGCTGGCGTAGAGGTCGCCGAGCTTGTAGGCCGCGATCGGCGCGTACGCGTCGGTCGGGAAGCTCTCGACGACGCGCGCGAAGGCGCGCATCGCCGCGGAGAGATCGCCGCCCTTCGCGCGCAGGAGATCGCTGAGGTCCATCAGCTCCCTCGCCGTCTTCGCGGAGGCGATGGCGCCGTCGACGCCGCCGCTCTGCTGCTTCAGGCTCTGCAGCGCCTCGGCGACGTTGCCCGCGTTGTACCGCGCGCGCCAGTCGGGCGCGGCGGCCGGCGCCGCGGCCGCCGGCGCGTCGGACGGCGGCGCGACCGGCGCCACCTCCGCGCTCGAGCGCGGCAGCGACGCCACGCGGGCGCGCCGGGGCTCCTCCGGCGGCGCCACCACCGCCGTGGGCTGCCGGATCGGCACGCCCTCCTCGGCGTCGCCGCGCCCGAGCTCCCGCGAGCCGGCCGGCGACGTGAGCTTGACCGACCCGTCCGCGACGTTGACGTCGATGTCGTCGACGTTGTGCCTCACGCGCAGCACGCTGCCCGCCGCCGCCGCGAGCCGGGCCTCCCCGGCCACGATCGCGAGCGCGGCCGTGCGCGTCCCGCTCACGGTGTCGAGCCACGCCTCGCCCTGCACGAGCCGCAGCGTCAGCGCGCCGCCGTCCGCCTGCTCGACCTCGACGGTGGTGCCCGCCGTGAGCGAGATCGTCCCGCCGCCCGGCAGCTGGAAGGTGCGCCCCCGCGAGCCCGCGGCGAACACGTCGACCAGCGACGGCACGTCGTCCGTCGGCGCCACGGCGGTGGGCGGCGGCGCGGCCCGCTCGTCGCTCCAGATCGCCTTGCCGAGCCACAGGCCGCCGGCGAACGCCGAGAGCGCCGCCGCCGCGAGCATCGCGGCCACGCCCGCGCGGCGCGGCGACGACGGCTCGCGCGCCGCGAGGTCGTGCTCGATGCGGTCCCAGACGCGCGCGATCCGCTCTTCGGTCGCGTGGTCGCGCAGATCTGCCGGAGCGATCCGGGGTAGCCCTCGCCGGCTCATGATGACGCCTCGCTGTTGGTGGGATCCACAAAATGACCGTCGAGGAAGTGTTGCGCCCGTGAAATCCGCCGCTTGACCGTGGCCAGCGAGCAGTCGGTCATCTGCGCGACCGTCTCGAGATCGTGCCCCTCGACCGAGCGGAGGATCCACGCGATCCGGTCGTCGGCCGGCAGCGTCTGGAGCAGGGCGTAGATCTGCGCGATCTGCGCGCGCGCGTGGGGAGAGGCGGCCGGGCTCGCGAGCGCGTCGAGATCGACCGGCTCGCTCGACTTGCCCATCCCGAGCATCCCGAGCAGCCGCGTGCGCCGCATCCGCGAGCGGACCTTGTGGACGACGATCGAGCCGAGCCAGGCGCGGAAGGCCGCGGGGTCCACGAGGTCGCCGAGGCGCTCGAAGGCGCGCAGGAAGGCGTCGTGCACGATGTCCTCCACGTCGCGCGCCGAGCCCTCGATGCGCGTCGCGAGGTGGATGGCGAAGGCCGCGTGCCGCCGGTAGAGCTGCTCGAGCGCGCCCACGTCCCCGCGCGCGCCGAGCACCACGAGCTGCGCGTCCGGCAGCTCCGTAAGGCCTCCCCCCCGCTCCGCCGGCGCGCCCGCGACGGCGCCCCGCCTGTCCGCGGCATTCCCAGCGCGCGCGCCCCCGGACCGGACATCGCTCCGGCCGCGCTCCTCCGGGGCGAAGGCGGGGCCCGCCTCGCCCACGCCCGCCTGAGCCTCCGCAGCCGGGGCGGCCGGTTCGACAAGGCGCAGGCGCCCTCGCTGAGGTCTCAGAGCCATGGGTTCGTGTACCTGAAAAGGAGCAGCCTGGGTGTTCGAGACGCCGTGCGGGAAGCGGCCCCTGGGCGCGACGCGGCGCGCCGCGCCCAGGTCTCCTGTCCGGGGCAGCGTCGGGAGAGCCCCGAGCCTCCCACAGTTTTCTAGACGCCTGGTGGGGCCCGGGCGGCTCATCGAAAAAACTGTGAGCCGTTCTGTCCCCCTGCGGCGTCTGGGTGGGTGGCCGCCGGATTTGGACTGCGGCTCCTACGTTTGCTGGTTGGGGGTGGCCTCGCCGCCCCGTTTTTCGGAGGATTCCCATGAACAAGCTCGTTCTTGCGCTCGTCGCCGTGTCCGTCTCGTCCCTCGCCGTTGCCTGCGGCGGCAGCGCCCCGGCCGCGAGCGACCCGTCGGCGGCCCCGGCGTCGACCGAGGCGGCCCCCGCCTCGACCGAGGCGGCCCCCGCGGCGACCCCGGAGTCGGCCCCCTCGGCTCCGGCCGACCCGGCGGCGGCGAACCCGGCCGAGGCCCCCAAGCAGTGAGCCCTCTGCGCGGCGCGTCGCTTCCTTCGTGAAGCGCGCGCTGCGGAGCGCTTTGGGCGGCGCCTCTCCGGAGGTGCCGCCCTCTTTCATTTTGTGCCCTCGTGCCGCGCGGCTCCGCCCCGGCCCATCCGACCGCGCCGCCGGGCCAGCAGCTCGCCGCCCGCCGTCATCGCCCCGATCGCGCGGCGAAACGCGGCGCGCCCGTGCTTTGCCCCCATCGCGCGGGCGCTCTCCAGGTATGTTCCGTCCGCACGCCGTCGGCGGACGGCTCAGCGCGGCGCAGCCGCGGACCGCTCCCGCGCCTCCTTACAACCCGATCTCGCATGGGGCCGATCGTATGGGTACCACTAGCCGGCTGAGCTTCCTGCTGCGGTCCGGGCGGCATCGCCCTGGCCTCTTCTTCTTCTCCGCGCGCGCGCTCGCGTGGTCGGCGCTCGTCGCCGCCGCGGGGGCCGGGCTCGGGGCGGGCTGCGGCCGCACCGAGGCGTGGGAGGATCCCGGACCGTCCGGCGGCTGGCCCTCGGCGGCGTGCGGCGACGGCGTCTGCGACGGCGCGGAGGACTGCGGGAGCTGCGCCCCGGACTGCGGCCTCTGCCAGGGGTGCGGCGACGGCGCCTGCGACGGCGCCGAGTCGTGCGCGAGCTGCTCGAGCGACTGCGGCGTCTGCGGGGCGTGCGGCGACGGCGCCTGCGCCGCCCCCGAGAACTGCGGCAACTGCGCCTCGGACTGCGGCCTCTGCCCGAGCTGCGGCGACGGCGCCTGCGACGAGGCGAGCGAGTCGTGCGCGAGCTGTCCGAACGACTGCGGCCCGTGTCCCAGCTGCGGCGACGGCGCGTGCGGCGGCGCCGACACGTGCCTCACGTGCCCGGCCGACTGCGGCGTGTGCGACGGCTGCGGCGACGGCCGCTGCGCGGCGCCGGAGGACTGCTCCTCGTGCGCCCCCGACTGCGGCGCCTGCGCCTCCTGCGGCAACGGGGTGTGCAACGTCGGGCTCGAGAGCTGCTTCTCGTGCCCCGCGGACTGCGGCGCCTGCGCCTCCTGCGGCGACGGCGCCTGCTCGGGGACGGAGACGTGCGCGTCGTGCCAGCGCGACTGCGGCGTGTGCTCGGTGTGCCCGAACGGCGTCTGCGAGAGCTTCGAGACGTGCTCCAACTGTCCGGCGGACTGCGGCGCGTGCGAGCCCGCGGACTGCCTGGAGGTGATCACCTGCGCCTCCCGGTGCATCGATCTCGCGCAGTCGCCCCCCGCCTTCAGCCTGGCGTGCGTCTCGAGCTGCGTGTCGCGGGGCTGCGCCGACGTCCAGTTCTTCGTCGATCAGGTCATGACGTGCGCCCTCCCGTTGCTCCCCGTCTGCAACGGCGACTTCGACTGCATCCAGGAGGAGTGCGCCGTCGAGGTCGCGGCCTGCATCGGGGCGACCTGCTGACCGGCTCCCGGAGGCCGGCGCGGGCGCCCGCGCCGCCCCCGCCGCGCCTCGATCGCCGCGGCCTCACGCGTCGTCGAGCAGCTCCTTGGCCGTCAGCTCGCTGGCCGACCGCCCGTGCTCGTACTCGAGCAGCCCGATCGAGGCGTAGCGCGGCCGGATCCGCCCGGAGAGCAGGCCGATCCGCTTCAGGTTCGGCACGATCCGCTTGAACATCGTCCGGCGGAAGAACCCCATCAGGTCGCTCTCGAGCATGAGCTTGTCCCACTCGCACCGCGTCATGCGGTGGGCATAGAACTCGTCATAGAACTCGTGCGCCAAGAACCGGTTGCGGAGCAGCAGCGACAGCTCGAACGCCCAGTCTTCCCGCTCCCTCCGCGCCCGCTCGCCTATGCCCTCGCGGTAGAACCTGGTCAGCGCGAGGACCCCATAATGCACGTGGCGCGCCTCGTCGGTGATCACCGACCGGAGGACGTCCTTGAGCAGCGGCTCGCTCGTCACCTGTCGAATCGAGCTGAACGCGCCGAGCGCGAGGCCCTCGATCATGATCTGCATGCCGAGGAACTTCATGTCCCACCGGCCGTCGCTCATGATCGCGTCGATGACGACATACAGGTTGTCGTTGATCTCGTAGAGCTTCTCCAGCTTCTGCGTGAGGTAGGCGTGGAACACCTCCACGTGGCGCCCCTCGTCGGCGACCTGCGTGCTCCCGTAGAGCTTGGCGTCGAGCGAGGGCACACACTCGGTGACCTGCGACGCCGCGAACAGGGCGCCCTGCTCGCCGTGCAGGAACTGGCTCAGCATCCAGGAGAGGAGCCCGTGGCGCTGCGCCGCCCGCTCCCGCTCCGAGAGCCTCCCCCAGATCGGCAGCTTGGACGGCGGCATCCAGCTGTCGGGCAAGAGCGGCATCGCCGGATCGAGCCAATCGACGTCGCGAGACCAGTCGAGGTCGGTCGTCGCGTTCCACTGGGACGTCTTGGCCAGATGGTAGAGCCTCGCCATGTCTGGGTCGTCCCGCCCGTAACTCCAGTTAAAGCTGGCCTCGTATCCAACCGAGATATCGGTCGAGCCCACGCCCTTGCCGCGCCGCTGGACGAAGCCGCGAAAGGCTGGCCCGAGCAGCGACGCGAGCACCCGGACGTTGCCGCTGCTCGATGCGTCGCGGAGGAGAGGGGCGGAATCGAGGAGGGTCTGGATAGCTTGCTGGAGGCGCATGGACATGAGAGCTTTCCGGAGCGGCGAGGCGCGGACGCGAGGTCGAGCAACCCGCGGGCCGCCTTTATAATGGCATCTATCGTCGGGCGGCAATCGCCTCTTGATCGTTTTTGCGTCGTCATATCGACTCCGGGAGATCCCGAGTCCGCCAGGGGGTCCACGCCGAGCGCGCGCCCGTCGCTTCCCTGACATCGCACCTCGCAGGGGGCCGGGCTTCGGACGTGGCGCGGCGGGCGCGGCGCGGCGGGCGTAGCGCGGCGCGCGGCGAGGGCCGCGCGCCCCGGCGCCTCAGATCGCGCGGCTGCGCAAGGTCGGCGCCGGCGAGGAGCACTGCGCCGAGGGCTCTCCGATCAGCGCGAGGCGGCCCGGTCCGGCGGAGAGCTCGAGTCCGTCGACTCCCCGGATCGCCTCCTCGGTCGCGCAGAGCCCGTGCACCGGCTCGGCCGGCGCCCACGCGCCGACCCGCGCCAGGTCGCCGCCGATGATCTCCGGGTGGGGCATCCAGCGCACCACGACCCGCCCGACGTGCAGGCACAGGTTCGGGTGCACGCGCGCGTCCGGGCGGCTCCTCTGCGCGATCTCCTCGTGCAGCGCGGCGGCGATCGCGATCACCGCCGCGCGCTCCCGCACCGCCTCGCCGGCGTCGCAGGAGAGCAAGCGCGCGGCGAGGATCTCGCCGCCGGTCACCGACACCAGCGTGAGCCCGGCGTCGCGGAGGCGCTCCTCCGCGAGGTCCAGCACGAGGCCGAGCTCCTCGGCGAGCGCGTCGTCGAGATCGTCGGCGTCGGTGCGCAGCCGCAGGTCGAGGTACACCGCGATCGCGTCCGTCTCGAGCTCCGGCGTGCTGCTCCGCCCCGACGTCGGCTCGCCCACGGCCTCACGGAGCGCGCAGAGGAAGCTCTTCACCGACGGGTAGCGGTGCTCCGGCTGCTTCTCCAGGCAGCGCAGGACGATCGCGTCGAGCGCGGGCGGCAGCGGGGTCCGCCGGCTCGGGCGCGGCGGCGGCTCCTCCAGGTGCTGCCGGAGCAGCTCGGCCGCGTCCGGCGAGTAGAACGGGAGCTTGCCCGTGAGGAGCCGGTGGAGCAGGACGCCGAGCGCGTACACGTCGACGCGCGCGTCGAGGGGGCCGCCGAGGATCTGCTCGGGCGCCATGATCGTGAGCGTGCCTGGCGCCCTCCCCGCCGTGGTGAAGCCGCTCGCCCCCTCCTCGGGCTCCATCAGCTTGGCGATCCCGAAATCGAGGAGCTTGACCGCGCGCGGCACGCCCCGCGAGACGAAGATGTTGCTGCCCTTCACGTCGCGGTGGATGATGCCGGCGGCGTGCGCCGCGTCGAGCGCCGAACAGACCGGCTCGAGCAGCTCGAGCGCCCGCTCCGGCGAGAGCCTCCCCTCCTGCCGGAGGAGCACGTCGAGCGTCAGCCCGTCGAGGTGCTCCATCACGTAAAACGGCCGGCCGTCCGGGAGCTCGCCGGCGTCATGAATGTCGACGATGCCAGGGTGGTTGAGCAGCCTCACCACCTCGATCTCGCGCAGGAAGCGCTTCACCATCTTCGGCGAGGCGGCGAGCGTCCCGTGCAGCACCTTCATCGCCACGCGCGCGCCCGTCTGGAGATGTCTCGCCTCGTACACAGCGCCACATCCGCCCCGGGCGATGGGCGCCACAACACTGTAATTGCCCGCGCGCGCGCCGCACGGGAGCTCTCCTCGGGAGAACGACCTCTCCTCTAGGGAAAACGCCCTCGTCTCGTTATCGCGCGTCGCCAACCCATCCAATGTCATAACCCCCCCGATACGACTAAGGGCTCACCCGAGCGACGTTTTTACCAGCACGTGACGATCGTGTTGTCGCTACACGTCGCTTCACCTGGTGGTACAGTAAATCCATCGTTGTCCCGACGGTAGCCTATTCCATCTGCTGGCGGAACGGGGGAGGGAACTGATGAAAGGGCGAATTCACGCGCGGCACCTGCGCACGCTTTCGTTGGTCGCATTGCTGCCCTGCTGCGGTGGCAGCGACGGATTTCCTGTGGAGTCGGGGTCGGTCGAGGCAGCCTCAAGTGCGCTCCGCAATCACAACGCCCTCAACCCCAACGCCCTCAACCCCAACGCCCTCAACCCCAACGCCCTCAACCCCAACGCGCTCGCCCCGAACAGACTCGAGGGGAGCAGCCTGGCGCCGACCGCCTTCTCCGCCATCACCGACCCAGGGGAGCTCGGCGCGATGTCCAGGCAGCTCCTTCAATACATTGTCAGCTGCGCGCTCAGCACGTCGCAGTCGCTCCGCTTCTCGTGGCGCGACGAGCTCGACGAGCCGCACGACGAGGTCTACTGGGGGCACCTCGGCCTCGCCCCGAGCTGGGCCGACGAGCCGCTGAGCGCCTCCCGGAGGCAGTGGGTCTCGGCCTGCGTGGCCTCGCGCGCAAACCGGGCTGGCGTCTCGGTGATGATCTCGTCGCGCGGGACGCATCAGGCCCTCAGGTACCCGGACCGGAGCGAGATGGCGTCCTTTCCGAGGGAGGAGGGCGCGTTCTGGGGCGACCTGTTCACGAGCGCCCCCCGCTTCTATGCCTGCTACAACGAGTCCAACGCCGAGAGGTCGCGCGACCACAGCAGGGACTGCGCTACGGGGCTCCCCGACCCGGAGGGCGGCGTCCGGGAATGCCCGAACATTCACATCGTGGGCTCATGCGATCTCGTGTGCGGCCCGCTCCACGCCGCCAGCGGCTATCGCCCGAGCTGCACCAACGATCGAGGCGAGTCGTCGTCCGCGGTGATTACGACGTTCCTGCCCTGAGGCCCCCATGTCGCCCGATGTTCGTCGAGACGGACGCGGCGCCCACGCGGGTGGGCTCGCCGCGCGGTGCAGGGAATGCGGCAGGCGGGTCGCGCGCGCGGACCCCGGGTGCCCGCAGCACGGCCCGGCGCTGCGGCACGCCGGTCCGGAGCCCGGCGCCCCGGGCGGCGCGGACGACGCCAGCACCGGCTGGCCCCGCGAGGCGCCGCCGCCCAGCATCGCGGGCTACCGCGACGTCCGCCTCGCCGGCGCGGGCGGGTTCGGGGCCGTGTTCGCGGCCGAGCCGGAGGGCGGCGGTCCGACCGTGGCGATCAAGGTCGCGCGCGAAGACCGCCCCGACGCCGGCGTCCGCCTCGTCGAGGAGATGCGGGCCCTCCACGACATCGGCCCGCCCCACGTGCCCGCCGTCCACGCGTGCGGCCAGCTCCCCTCCGGGCTGCCGTACTTCGTCATGGATTACCTCGACGGCCCGACGCTCGCCGACCGCATGGTCGCCTCCGGCGTCGCCGGCCCGGTGCCGGCGCGCGCGGCGTGCTCCCTCGTCCGCGCCGCGCTCCGGGCGCTCGAGGCGGTGCACGCGCGCGGCTACGTGCACCGCGACATCAAGCCCGAGAACATCTTCATCCATCCCGGCGCGCCCCTGTCCGCCGCCGCCCGGGACGGCGGGCACCGCGCCACCATCATCGATCTCGGCCTCGCGGCGGGGCACCGCGACCCGTCGCTCCGCATCACCGCCGAGAGCGAGGCGCCCGGCACCGCCGAGTACATGGCGCCCGAGCAGTGCGACGGCCACGGCGACATCGACGTGCGCGCGGACGTGTATGCGCTCGGCGTCGTGCTGTTCGAGCTCCTCACCGGCAAACCGCCGTTCTGGGGCCCTCCCGCCCTGGTGCGGCAGGATCACCTGAGCCGCCGCCCCCCGCGCCCCTCCTCGATCGCGCCGATCTCCGGGTCGCTCGAGGAGATCGTGCTCCGGTGCCTCGCCAAGGACAGGAATCAGCGCTTCGAGACCGCCGCGGCGCTCGGCGCCGCCCTGGAGACCTTCGAGCGCGCCCAGGAGCGCCGCCCCTCGCGCCTCCGGCGCCTCACCACGGAGCCGCCGCCGAGCGCCCGCCGCGTCGAGCGGCGCGCGGTCGCGCTCCTCTTCTTCGAGGCCGAGCTCGACGTCGTGGCCCTCCAGCGGAGGCTCGGCGCGCTCGGCGGCGAGCTCGCGCACGCCGCCGGCAACCGCTTCGTCGCCGTCTTCGACCACGCGGACGGCGCGAGCCCGCTGCGCCGCGCGATGCACGCCGGCCGAGAGCTCGAGCAGCAGCGCGTCCTCGCCCGCGGGCTGCTCGACCTCGCGTCCGTGTCCGTCCAGCCGCGGCCCGACGGCTCACGCCGGTTCCTGAGCCCGCTCTTCCACCGGGAGGATCGCTTCGCGCCGGACCGCCCCCCGGGGCTCACCCTGTCGCCGGCCGCCGTGGAGGCGCTCGGCGACGGCGGCGCGCAGCCCGCGGGCGACTCCCTCCCCCCGCCCGGGCCGTCCTCCGTTCGGCCCGGGCCGACCTCCGCCCGGCCCGACGCCGACACCGCGTTCGACACCGGCTCCCAGCCGCTCTTCGGCCGGAACGACGTCCTCGACGCGCTCGTCGCCGGCGCGCGCGACGCCGCGGCGAACGCGACGCCCACCATCGCCAGCGTCATCGGCGTGGCCGGCCACGGCAAGAGCCGCCTCGCCGGCGCCCTCGTGCAGCGGCTGCGCGAAATCGACGGCCGCGCCGAGGTAATCGAGCTCCGCACCGGCGAGCCGGTGGCCGGCGGGGCCGACCGCGTCGTCCGGGAGATCCTCCAGCAGGCGCTCGCGCTGCCGTCGTCCCCGCCCGCCGACGGCGGCAGCGAGCTCCTCCGGCGCCGCCTCGGCGCCGCGCAGGAGCGGCTCGGGGCCGCCGTGGCGCTCGCGCTCGGCTGGATCAGCGACGGCGCGCTCGCCGAGGAGCGCTACCCGGAGCTCCGCGCGCTCTCCGCGGCGCCCGGCGCGCTCCGCGCCGCGCTCACCGTGGCGGCCGGCGAGGCGCTCCGCCGGCGGTCGCGGAGGACGCCGCTCTTCGTGGTGCTCGACGACGCGCACGCGGCGGACGACGCGGCGCTCGCCGCGCTCGAGTACGCGGCGCTCGCCGAGGCGCATGCGCGGCTCTTCATCTGCGCCTTCGGCCGGCCGAGCTTCGAGAGCGCGCGCCCCGACTGGGGCGAGCGCGCCGCGCGCCGCGAGACCTACCGCCTCGAGGCGCTCGATCGCGAGAGCGCGATCGCCCTCTGCCGGCGGCTGCTCCTGCCCGCCGAGGACGTGCCCGAGCCCGCGCTCGCGCACCTCGTCGAGCGCGCGCAGGGCGTCCCGCTCCTGCTCATCGAGCTCGTGCGCGGCCTCAAGCGCGAGGGCATCGTGCGCCGGCACCCGCGGGGCGACGCCTGGTACCTCGCGACGGACGAGCTCGATCGCCTGCCGGACATGCCGCTCCTCGACTGGCTCGCGCTCGGCGAGATCGACGCGCTCCCGCCCGCGCTGCAGGCGCACGCGCGCCTCATCGCGCTCCTCGGCCCCGACGTCGCCGTCGCCGAGGTGGCCGGCGTGCTGAAGCGGCTCGACGAGCACGGCGAGGCGGACGACCTCCCGCTCGACGGCGAGGTGGCCGTGAAGCGGCTGCTCGCCGCGGGCCTGCTCGTCCAGGATCGCCGAGGCCGCATCGGCTTCCGCCACGCGCTGGTCCGCGATTCGGTGGCCCGCGGCGCGCCCGAGGCGCTCCGCCGGCGCGTCCACCTCGCGGCCTTCAAGCTGCACCGCGACGCCGCCGACGAAGACGAGGGCGAGCGCGACGCGCCCCACCTCAAGGACGCGCGCCTGCTCCCGTTCGCGTACCACGCGGCCCAGGCGGGGCTCGGCGAGGTCGCCGAGGCCGCCTACCTCACCCTGGCCGAGCGCGCGCGCTCCCGGCACGCCTACCTCGACGCGGAGTCGTTCTACAGCCGCGCGCTGGAGCAGCCGATCGAGCCGACGGCCCCGAGCGCCGGGGCCCCGCCGGGCCATGCGCCCGGCGCGCCGGGCCGCGCGCGCCCCGACCGCGCGGCCGCGCACCGGGGCCGCGGCCTCATGCGCTACCGCCTCGGCCGCTACCACGACGCGCTCGCCGATTTCGCCAGCGCGCGGACCATCGCGCGCGCGCGGGGCGACGTCCCGGCGCAGATCGACATCCTCCTCGACGAGGCCACGGCGCTCGACTGGATGGACGAGTTCAAGAGCTCCGAGGAGCGCGTCGAGGAGGCGCGCGCGCTCGCCGAGGGGCTCGCGCTGTCGCCGGCGCTGGCCGCGCGCCTCGCGCTCGGCGTCGGGCGCTCGCTCCACCGCTTCAGCCGGGAGGAGGAGGCGGCCGCCGCGCTCGAGCGGGCGGCGGCCGACTCCGCCTCGCTCGGGGCCGACGGCTACGAGACGCGGGTCATCTCGCTGCTCATGCTCGGCTTCGTCCTCCAGGGGCTCGGCCGCCTCGACGACGCCGAGGAGGCGCTCGGCCAGGCGATCGCGCTCTGCGAGGCGCACCACGACACGCTGCACCTCGGCTCGGTGACGAACAACCGCGCGCTCCTCTGGGCGTGCCGCGGCGACAAGGCCCGGATGATCGCCGACCTCGAGCGGGTGCTCTCGCTCGCGCGCGAGCTCGGCCAGAGCGGGCTCGAGCGGATCGGCGAGTACAACCTCGGCGAGTACCTCTACCTCATGGACGACCTCGCGGCGGCGAAGCCGCACATCGAGCGCGCGCTGGAGATCGAGCAGCACCGCTTCTGCGGGATGTGCCGGCCGGTCGCCCTGCTCCTCAAGACGCGCTTCCTCTTCTATTGCGGCGAGCACGCCGAGGCCCGCGCGCTGTTCGAGCGGATGCGCGAGATGCAGGAGCAAGCGCGCGCCGAGGGGCGCGTCGACGCGCTGATGGTCCCCTCGGAGGAGGTGCTCTGCGCGATGATCGACCTGGCGACGCGGGACGGGAGCGACGCCGCGTGGGACGCGCTCGTGGAGCGCTCGGCGCAGAGCTCGGTCGGCCAGGAGCACATCGAGGTGCTCGAGATCCGCGCGGTCACCGCGCTGCGCCGCGGCCGGCTCGCCGCCGCGCGGAGCGCGCTCTCGGCCGCGCTCCTGGCCGCGGAGCGCATCCCGAACGTGATGGCCGACCGGCTGCGCCGCCACGCCGCCGCCATCGCCGAGCGCGAAGCCGCAGAGCCCGCCGTGGATCGGCCGACGTTGCCCGCGTGAGCACCTCGGCGGTCGATGTGTTCCATGCGGCCACCCGCGCGGGGTCGTCGCCTGCCGTCGTGACAGAAACCTGACGCGGGTCGTCACACCACCGCTCGCTACGTCCGTGCCTGATGCCATCTCGGGCATTCACTGTAGAGACTGCCAACTTTCCTGTCCGGGATCGCGCGTTGTGAGAGCGTCAATCCTGAGGCGATTGCCACTCGCTCGCGCGAGCGCGCGCCGCGCGAGCCCCGCGCCGGCTTGACAAGGATGGATCGCGATCGGCTTGACATGTCATGAGTCCATCACGAATCGATAGCCGCGATCCGGGCTCAACTTGACAAAGCGGGTCTCGCGCTCGACTTGATCTCGAGGTCCGCAGGTACGATGTTGAACTCCGATTCACACGCCCCGCGCATCGGCGTCCGCCACCCAGTCACGCGGCGCCGCCTCGATCGCGCGGCGAGCGGCGTCTCCACGGCGCAAGGATCGCACAACCATTTGAATTGGTTGAACAAAATGCCCACAAGCAAGCGTCGCTCGCGCTCGCCGGAGCGAGCATTGAAGATGGTGAACCTGGAGCTCGGTATACGCTCGTCCCAAGGCAGTGAGCTCGCCTCGTCGCCGCGGGGTCTCGCTCCCGCGCTCACCGTGGAGCGCCGCCGCGCCGCCCCCGCGCAGCACAACGTACGTCACGCCGCTCACCGCGCCGCGCGTGTCAATCCCGGACATGAACGTGATTTCCTCGACATGGACTACATCGCTTCATCGAAGCGAGGGCGCCGCGATCTCGAGCGCGGCGCGCCCGTGATCCAGCGCTGCGCCGCCCCTCACCGCCGCTCCGCCGCGCCGCGCGGCGGGCCGCTCTCGGCGGGGGTGCGCGCGTGAGAGGACGACAGGCCACCGTGTGGGGGCTCATCCCGGCTGCCGGCCGGGAGCCCGGGATTCAGCCGCTCGCCTTCTCGAGCGAGCTCCTCCCGATCGGCAGCCGGCTCGAGCAGGGCGCCGTGCAGCCCCGCGCCGCGAGCGAGCACCTCGTCGAGCGCATGCTGCGCGCCGGCGCGACCCGGATCTGCTTCGTCGTCTCGCCAGGCAGGTCGGAGCTCCTCGAGTACTACGGCGCCGCCATCGGGCAGGCGAGCCTGTCGTACGCCGTCCAGCCGCGTCCGGCTGGCCTCTGCGACGCGGTCTTCCGCGCGCTCCCGCTCATCGCGCCCGACGATCTCGTGTTCGTCGGCCTCCCGGACGCGCTCTGGTTCCCCGAAGACGGGCTGTCCGCGCTCGTGGCTCAGGCGCTCTCGTTCCTCCTCTTCCCGTTCGACCGCCCGGGGCGCTTCGAAGCCGTCGTCACCGACGGCCATGGGCGCATCGTCGAGATCCAGGCGAGGCGCCGCGACGCCGCGTCGCGCTGGATCTGGGGCGCCTTCAAGCTGACCGGCGCCGTGCTCCAGGAGCTCTACGGGCTCTGGTGCGAGCGGGGCCGGCGCGACGAGCACATCGGCCCCCTCGTCAACGAGTACATCGCCCGCGGGGGCGTGGCGCTCGGCGTCCCCGCCGGGCACGCGTACGTCGAGGTCGGGACCGTCGACGGCTACCGCGAGGCCCTCCGCCTCCTGAGCTCCCGGACGAGCCCGCAAGCGGCCGGGGACGGCGAGCGGCGCGAGCCCGCCGGCGCGCCCGCCGCGCTGCGCGCGGCCGGGGGCGAGGCCCCCTGACCCGTCACCCGGCGAGCGCCAGCGTCCTCGCGTTGTCGGGCACGCACGTCAAGAAGCGCTCGCGGAAGCTCGGATCGCTGATCTTCTCCGCGCGGCTGAGCAGGTGCTCGCGCGCGGCGGCGAGCGCCTCCGCCGCCTCCCGCTCGGCGCCGGCGGCGGCCAGCGCCTCGGCGTACGCGAGCCGCACCAGCGCCTCGCCCTCCTCGAGCGAGCCCGCCTCCTCGAGCTGCGCGAACGCCTCGCGCGCGGCCGGCAGCGCCTCGTCCTTCCGGCCTTGCGCGAGCAGCGCGCGCGAGAGCACCGCGACCGCGGCGGCGCGCAGCGGCGGCACCACCGTCAGCGCCTCGACCGCCGCGCGCGCCTCGCGCTCGGCGCCCGCCGGGTCGCCCGAGAGCAGCAGGATCTTCGCGAGGTACGTCAGCGTCACGCCCTCCATCCGCCGGTCGCCCTGCTGCTGGAACGCCGCCGCCGCGCGCTGCTCGAGGAGCTTCGCCTCCTCCAGTTGCCCGAGGTGAGCGATGACGTAGCCGAGGTTCTGGAGCGCCGCCGTCTCCAGGTCGTCGAGGCCCATGCGCTGCGCCGCCGCGAGCGCCGTGCGGAGCGCCGACTCCGCCACCTCGAAGTCGCCGAGCTCGCCGTACAAAAAGCCCAGGTTCTCGCGCACCGTGCAGGCGTTTCGGCGATCGCCGGCCTGCTCGAACGCCGCGAGCGCCGCCGTGAGCCCGCTCAGCGCCGCCCCGATGTCGCCCTTCGTCTGCGCCCGGAACGCGCGCGCCTGCTGGTAGAGCCCCACCGCCTGCGGCTCGAGCCCGGCGGGCTCGCTCGCGACCGCCTCGAGCATCTGGATCAGCCGGTCGGCCGCCGCGTAACGGCCGCCGAAGACCAGGTACGTCGCGCCCTCGCACAGGCACATGATCCGGGCGCTCATCGCGCCCGCCGCCTCGGCCACCCGCGTCGTCCAGGCCTCGACCCGATCGAAGTGGCCGAGCTTCCCCTCCGCGACGATCACCTGCCCGATGGCGCGGAACCACGCCGAGCTGCCGATCCGGACGAGGCTCGCCGCCTCGGTGCCGCGCTGCACGGCGAGCGCCGTCTCCTGCTGCCACAGGCTGATCTCGGCCTCCACGAGCCGCAGCCGCCCGAGCTCCTCGTCGGCCGCCCCGCACCGCACGCCCATCTCGGCGCGCGCGAGCGCGCTCGCGAGATCGTTCGCCTCCAGCGCCTGCTCCGCGGCCCGCCGGTACCACTTCACCGCGCGCGCCGGCTCGCCGCCGAGCCGGAAGTGCTCCGCCATCGCCATCGCGTCGGTGTGCCCGCTCCGCTCGAGCCACTCGCCGGCCAGCTTGTGGCCGAGGGCGCGGTCCGGCTCCGTCAGCATCGCGTACGCGGCCTCGCGCACGATCGCGTGGCGGAAGACGTAGTCGGTCGGGATGAGCCACCCCGGCGTCTGGGCCGGCGCGATGAGCTCGCGCGCCGCCAGCGCGTCGAGCCACGTCTCGGTCTCCTTCACGCGCGAGGCGCCGCCGAGCAGCGCCGCAACCGCGAGCTTCGAGAACCGATCGCCGAAGATGCTCGCCGCCCGCAGCACCCGCTTCGCCTCGTGCCCCTCGGCGTCGAGCCGCGCCTCGACCGTGCCCAGCACCGAGTCGGGCAGCACGTCCCCCTTGCCGTCCGCGACCGCGCGGATGAGCTCCTCCAGGTAGAACGGGTTGCCGTCGGCCCGCTCCACGACCCGGGCCACGATCTCGGCGGGCGTGTCCTCGCCGAGCGCGCTGCGCACCATCCGCTCGCTCGCCTTGGCGGGCAGCGGCCCGAGCTTGATCGTCTGCACCTCGCGATCCGTCCACAGGCCGGGGAACTGCTTGGTGACCTCGGGTCGGGCCAGCGCGAGCAGCGTGAGCGGCAGATCCCGGAGGTTCCGCAGCGTCTGGTCGATGAGGCGCACGGTCGCCGGGTCGCCCCACTGCAGGTCCTCGAGCACGAGCAGCACCGGCTGCGCCGCGCACTCGGCGGCGAGCCAGTCCTCCCACGCCGCGCGCGTCGCGTCGGCCATCAGCATCGCGTTCTCGCGCGCCGCGCGCAGCCCGCTCGTCTCGCCGTCGGGGAACGGCGTCCGCGTGAGCTCGCCCAGGAACGCCGCGACCCGGTTCAGCGCGTCGCCGCTCAGGTGGCGCCCGAGCCGCCGCTTCAGCTTGCGCCGCCGGGCCTCCACCGGCTCGCCCTCGCGCATCCCCGCCGACTTGCGGATCGCGTCCGCGATGAGGCCGAACGGCGACCCCGCGGCCACCGACTCGGCCCGGCCGGCGAGGATCTCCACCGTCCCGAACTGGCGCCGCACCCGGGTGAGGAACTCCAGGCGGAGCCGCGACTTGCCGGCGCCGGCCGGGCCGATCACCAGGACCGCGCTCGCCAGCGACTCGCTCACGCAGCCGGAGAACACGCCCTCCAGCATGGACAGCTCGCGGCTGCGGCCGACCCAGACGCTCGGCTTGCCGAGCAGGACGGGGGTGCTCTCGTCGGCCGCCGTCTCGCTCGCGAGGAACGGCCCCTTCTCGTCCGTGTCGATTTTGAGCCGGCCGCCGACGACGCTGGCGGTGACGTCGTCGAGCCGGACGACGCCGCCCTGCGCCGCCCGCAGGGCGCGCACCCCCCGGTCGATCACGTCGCCCTCGATGAGCTTCGCCGACGACACCCCGCGCCCCGTCGCGACGGCGAGCGGGATGCCCGGGAACCGCGCGCGCAGGGCGAGCGCGCACCGCGTCGCCCGCTCCGCCCGGTCCACGGCGCTGCCGGCGCCGGCGAGGATCGCGATGAGCGACCCGCGCGAGATCTCGGTGATGTGCGCGCCGTACGGCTCCACCGCGGCGCGCACCTCCGAGCGAGGCACCGAGGAGCCCGGGCCCTCGCTCGAGATCTCCTGCAGCACGCTCGAGACGTCCGAGGCGCTCGGGACGCCGCCGGCCGCCGCCACGCTCATCTCGACGTCGTCCGGCTCGCCGGCGAGCACGAGCGACACGAGGCGCTGCTCGCTGCGCGTGAGGAAGCCCGGGGGCCGCGCCGAGCGCATCGTCGCGTCGCGCGGCGACGCCAGCGTGGCGGGCCGCGGCGTCGCCCAGGCGTCGAGCGCCTCCGCCAGCTGCGCGAGCTGCACCCCGACCTCGCCGCAGTCGCGCGGCCGCTCCTCGGGGTTCTTCGCCATCATCCGGTCGATGAGCTGCTCCAGCGGCTCCGGCACGTCCGCACGGACGTCGCGCAGCTTCGGCGTCTGCTGGAACAGGAGCTTGGCGAGCGCGGCCATGACGTGCGCCCCCTCGAAGGCCGGGCGGCCCGCGATGCACTCGTAGAACACGCACGCCAGCGAGAACACGTCCGCGCGCGCGTCGAGGGAGCTCCCGCTCTCGATCTGCTCGGGCGCGATGTACCCCGGCGTCCCGAGGATCCCGCCGGTGTAGGTCAGCCGCCGCGACTCTCCGTCGGGCCGCGCGATCCCGAAGTCGACGAGCTTGAGCTGAGCGACGTCGCCGGCGACGAGGAAGATGTTGCTCGGCTTGACGTCGCGGTGGATGATCCCGCGCGAGTGCGCGAAGGCGAGCGCGTCCGCCGTCCTGCGCAGCACTCCGAGGCTCTCGGCGAGCGAGAGCTGCCGGCGCGCGAGGCACGCCGCCAGGTCCTCGCCCTCCAGCCACTCCATGGCGAGGTAGTGGTCCCCGGCGCCCGTCCGGCCGTGGGCGACGTACCGCACGATCCCGGGGTGGCTCAGCTCGGCGAGGATCTGCGACTCGCGCTCGAAGCGCTCGACGTCGAAGGCCTCGCGGCTGTGCAGGAGCTTGAGGGCGACGTGGCGCGCGTCGAGGCGATCGTGGGCGCGATAGACCGTCCCCATCCCCCCGGCCGCAACCTGCTGCTCGACGACGAATCGGCTCGCGAGGACGGCCCCGGACTCCACGCTGCTCGATGCTACTCGAGGAAGACGCTCACCGAGGCCTTGTAGCTGTCGGTGCCGAGCGGAAAGATGCGGGTCCCGCACGGGAGCTCGATGAGGGGCTTCCGGTCGCGGCAGTCCGTGTAGCTGCCGTCGTGCCGCGGGCCGTCGCACACGTCCTCACACTTGCCCACGATATCGACCACGCAGTCGTCGATCGAGGGGCCGCAGACGCGGGGGATCGACCTCTGCCCTGGCGCGAGGCAGGCGAAGCGACGCTGGTTCTTGAGGAAGACGTTGCCGTAGTAGGTCGCCTCCGCCTCCTCGTACGTGTCGCGCTCCCTCCTCGTGGACGAGAGCGCGTCGTTCTTGCCGCGGAGCGAGATCGGCACGTGCTCGCCCCGGTAGTTCACGCGGGAGAGGAGGCAGGCCGACACCCACTCCTGGCACTTTTCACCACACGAGCCGTTCCTCCGACCCCACTCGGGCGCGAGCCCGAGCTCCCCGACGAAGGTGTAGGAGCGGCGGTCGACCTCGACCGTGATCTTCTCGTCCTCGGGCAGAGCGCAGCTCACGATGAAGCTGAGGAGCTCCCGCGACTCGGGGTCACGGAGCGCCTCCTTGGTGAACGGATTGCCCATCAGACCGTTGTGGGTCAGCGCGTTGTGGGTCAGCGCGTTGTGGGTCAGCGCGTTGTAGGTCAGCGCGTTGTGGGTCAGCGCGTTGTGGGTCAGCGCGTTGTAGACCACGACCTCCTGCTGCACCTCCTCCACCAGCTCATCCTCACCCTCGAGACCATCGAGCTCGGTAGACGCGATACAAGCGGCCTGCGAGGTCGACACCGCCACGCAGACGATGAGAGCGAATTGGCGTGCAGATTCCATAGTCCTATTTCATCTACACCACTCCAGCTCATAAGTTCAATTTTTTTATAGACATTTTGCGGGACATGTTTCTCCACACTGCCATGACACGCATCACGTAGTCAGGTGCCGGGCGGGGGACAACGCAGAGCGCAGCACTCCCGCGCACCCTGAGCAGGGGGGAAGCGAAGCAGCGTGTGGGTGGGAGAGTTACGCCAGTTTCCTGGTCAGCAGCGCATTGACCAGGTCGGGGTTCGCTTTGCCGCCGGAGGCCTTCATGGCCTGACCGACGAAGAACCCGATCAGCTTCGTATTGCCCGCGCGGAAGCGGGAGACCTCGCCGGGGTGCCCGGCGATGATCTGGTCGACGATGCGCTCCAGCGCGCCCTCGTCGGCCACCTGCCGGAGCCCTCTCTGCTCGACGATCGCCCGCGGGCTACCGCCCCGCTGCATTATCTCAGCGAGGACGTCTTTTGCTATCTTCGTCGAAATCGTCCCATCATCGATCAGCGCGAGGAGCTCGCCGAGCTGCGCACCTGAGAAGGGCAGGTCGCCTGCCTTCCTGTCCCTGAGCTCGCGCGAGATCGAGTGGATGACCCAGTTGGCGGCGCTCCTCGGGTTGTCGTGGACCGCCACCGCCTCCTCGAACAGCCGCAGGAGGCCGTCGTCCTCGGCCAGGACGACGGCGTCGTCGCCGGGGATCCCGCGTGTTTCGATGAGGTTTCTGGCCTTGTCGGCGCGGGCCGGATCGAGCCGCGCGAGCCGCTCCTCCACGGCCTTGCGCTCGGTCTTCGGCCGGGGCGGCGGCGCCTTCGCGGCCGCGCTCTCGGGCGCCGCGGCCGGAGCGGGCTTCTCGCCGGCCAGCTTCGCCCACGAGTCCTTGAGCGCCACGGTGCGGTTGAACACCGGCGCTCCGGGCGCGGAGTCGACCGGATCCACGAAGAAGAACCCCTGGCGCTCGAACTGGACATGGCTGCCCCGCTCCACGCTGGACAGGCTCGGTTCCACCCGGCATCCGGTCAGGGTGACCAGCGAACCAGGATTCAAGTTCTCCATAAAATCCCGCCCCTCGTCGACCGCGTCGGGCCGCTCGGCCGCGAACAGCCGGTCGTAGAGCCGGACCTCCGCGGAGATCGCGTGGGCCGCCGAGACCCAGTGCAGCGTCCCCTTCGGCTTGCGGCCGTCGGGCGCCTCACCGCTGCTCGTGGGGTGATCGTAGGTGCACCGGAGCTCCACCACCTCTCCCGTGGTCGGGTCTTTCACCACCTCTCGACAGGTGATGAACCCGGCGTACCGGAGCCGCACCTGCTGCCCGGGCGCGAGCCGGAACCATTTCTTGGGCGGGTCCTCGAGGAAGTCGTCGCGCTCGATGTAGAGCACCCGCGAGAGGGGGACCTTGCGGGAGCCCTGCTTCGGCACGTCGTCGGGCCAGTAGGGCGCGTCGATCTGCTCCACCTGCCCCTCGGGGTAGTTCTCGAGGACGACGCGGAGCGGGCGCAGCACGGCCATCACGCGCGGGGCGCGGAGGTTCAGGTCGTCGCGGACGCACGACTCGAACTTCGCGATGTCCACCATGCTGTTCGTCTTGGCGACGCCGATCTCCTCGCAGAAGGCGCGGATGGCCTCGGGCGTCACGCCGCGGCGCCGGAGGCCGGCGATGGTGGGCATGCGCGGGTCGTCCCAGCCCTTCACGTGGCCGCCCTTCACGAGCCCGAGCAGCTTGCGCTTGCTCATCACCGTGTAGTTCAGGTTCAGCCGCGCGAACTCGTACTGCCGGGGGCGGGACGGGACGTCCAGGCTCTCGATGATCCAGTCGTAGAGCTCCCGGTTGTTCTCGAACTCCAGCGTGCAGATCGAGTGGGTGATCCCCTCGATCGCGTCGGAGAGGCTGTGCGCGAAATCGTACAGCGGGTAGATGCACCAGGCGTCGCCCGTCCGGTAATGGCGCGCGCGCTTGATGCGGTAGATCGGCGGATCGCGCATCTTCATGTTGGGAGCGGCCATGTCGATCTTGGCCCGGAGCACGTGGGCGCCCTCGGGGAACTCCCCTGCTCGCATGCGCGCGAACAGATCGAGGTTCTCCTGGACGGACCTGTTCCTGTAGGGGCTCTCGCGCCCGGGCTCGGTGACGGTGCCGCGCATCTCGCGGGTCTCCGCCTCGCTCAGGCTGCACACGTACGCCTTGCCCTTCTGGATGAGCTCCACCGCGAACGCGTACAGCCGCTCGAAGTAGTCCGACGCGAAGAAGAGCTTGTCGCCCCAGTCGCCGCCGAGCCAGCGGACGTCCCGCTGGATGGACTCGACGTACTCCAGGTCCTCGGCCGCAGGGTTCGTGTCGTCGAACCGCATGTGGCACACGCCGCCGAAGTCGGCCGCCAGCCCGAAATTGAGCAGGATCGACTTCGCATGTCCGATGTGCAGATATCCGTTCGGCTCGGGCGGGAACCGGGTCACGACCCGCGTGTGCCTCCCTGCGGCGAGGTCTTCGGCGATGATGTTGCGGATGAAATTGGACGCGGCGCCGCCGCTGTCAGCGTCGCTCGGTCGGGGGCTCTGCGTTGTCACAGCTGTCTTTCACCTCGGCTCGGGCGACCGCGGCCGGACGCAGCCGGGCGCCGCCGCCCGAGCGGAGCCTACTCGAACGGCCCCCCCTGGACCACCGTGGAAGAGGGCGCCGCGCGGCCGCGCCCGCCGCGGACGCCCGCTCCTCGGGGCGGGGCGCGGCGGCGGAGCGCGGTCCGGCGGCGGCGAGGACGGCGCGCGGACGTGCGCGGCGGAGGGCGCGCGCCCGCGCGGGCGCTCAGAACTGGGCGGCCTCGGTGGACTCGTGCAGGGCCAGCGTGGACGCCGCGCCGCCCGAGATCACCTGGGCGACCTCGTCGAAGTAGCCCGTCCCGACCTCGCGCTGGTGGCGCGTGGCGCTGTAGCCGAACTGCTCGCCGGCGAACTCGGCCTGCTGGAGCTCGGAGTACGCGGACATGCCGCGGCGCTGGTACTGCCTGGCGAGCTCGAACATGCTGTGGTTGAGCGCGTGGAACCCGGCGAGGGTGACGAACTGGAACTTGTACCCCATCGCGCCGAGCTCGCGCTGGAACCGCGCGATGGTCGCGTCGTCGAGGTGCTTCTTCCAGTTGAACGAAGGAGAGCAGTTGTAGGCGAGCAGCTTGCCCGGGAACTGCTTGTGGATCCCCTCCGCGAAGCGCCGCGCCTGGTCGAGGTCCGGCGTCGAGGTCTCGCACCAGACGAGGTCGGCGTAGGGCGCGTAGGCGAGCCCGCGCGCGATGGCCGCGTCGAGGCCGCCCTTCAGCACGTAGAAGCCCTCGGGCGTGCGCTCGCCGGGGATGAACGGCTTGTCGCGCGGGTCGATGTCCGAGGTGATGAGCTTGGCGCTGTCGGCGTCGGTGCGCGCGACGAGGACGGTCGGCACGCCCATGACGTCGCTGGCGAGGCGGGCGGCGACGAGGGTGCGGATGAACTGGCTGGTCGGGAGGAGGACCTTGCCGCCCATGTGCCCGCACTTCTTCTCGGACGCCAGCTGGTCCTCGAAGTGCACGCCCGCGGCGCCGGCCTCGATCATGGCCTTCATGAGCTCGAAGGCGTTCAGCGGCCCTCCGAAGCCGGCCTCGGCGTCGGCCATGATGGGGGCGAGCCAGTAGCGCCCCGACTTGCCCTCGGCGGTCTCGATCTGGTCGGCGCGGAGGAGCGCCTGGTTGATGCGCCGCACGAGCGTCGGGACGCTGTTCGCCGGATACAGGCTCTGGTCGGGGTACATCGTCCCGGCCTCGTTGTTGTCCGCCGCCACCTGCCAGCCGCTCAGGTAGATCGCCTTGAGCCCGGCCCGGACCTGCTGCATCGCCTGGTTGCCGGTGAGCGCGCCGAGCGCCGCCACGTAGGGCTCGCTGTGCATCAGGTTCCAGAGCCGCTTGGCCCCGAGGGAGGCGAGCGTGTAATCGATACGGACGGTGCCGCGGAGGCGCGCGACGTCGGCCTCCGAGTACGGGCGCACGACGCCGCTCCATCGGCCGGGGGCGACGTCGCTCGGCGTCGCGTGCAGGGAATCGGCGGAGATCGGCGTATTGAGCGGGAAAGCAGCGGACATGACTGGGCTCCTAGTGCGTTGAGGTTGCAGGCGGCAGCTGCCGCTGTGTCGACGTCGAAACAGGGTGGCCGAGCGTCACGCGCCCTGGCCTCCGGCGCGCGAGATCAAGAGCTCGTAAGCGGGCAGCGTGAGGAACTCCTCGAAGGTCTCCCCGACGGAGAGCCGCTCGAAGAGCTGGCGCGCGTCGGCGAAGCGGCCGCCGTCGAAGCGCGCCTCGCCGAGCGCGCCGCGCAGGGCGGCCATCTCGCCGTCGACCGCCGCGCGGAAGCGCTCCGCGGTGAGCGGCTGGCCGTCGTCGAGCGTCGCCTTGTGGCGGATCCACTGCCATACCTGGGTGCGCGAGATCTCCGCGGTGGCCGCGTCCTCCATCAGGTTGTAGAGCGGGACGCAGCCGAGGCCGCTGATCCACGCCTCGAGGTATTGGATGCCGACGCGGATGTTGTGCCGCAGGCCGGCCTCGGTGCGCGCGCCCGGCGGCACGCGCAGGAGGTCGGCCGCCTCCACGCGGACGTCCTCGCGCTTGCGCTCGATCTGGTTCGCCGCGGGCATGTGCGCGTCGAACACCTCGCGGGCGAGCGGCACGAGCCCCGGGTGGGCGACCCAGGTGCCGTCGTGTCCGTCCTTGACCTCGCGCAGCTTGTCGGCGCGCACCTTCTCGAGCGCCGCGCGGTTCGCGTCGGGGTCGCTCTTGATCGGGATCTGCGCCGCCATGCCGCCCATCGCGTGCACGCCGCGGCGGTGGCAGGTCTTCACGAGCAGCTGGGTGTACGAGCGCAGGAAGTGCTGCTCCATCGTCACCTGCGAGCGGTCCGGCATCACGCAGGTCGGGTCGTTCCGGAGCTTCTTGATGAAGCTGAAGATGTAGTCCCAACGGCCGCAGTTGAGCCCGGCCGAGTGCTGGCGGAGCTCGTAGAGGATCTCGTCCATCTCGAACGCCGCGGGCAGCGTCTCGATGAGGACCGTGGCCTTGATCGTGCCCGCGGGCAGGCCGACCGCCTCCTGCGCGAAGAGGAAGACGTCGTTCCAGAGGCGCGCCTCCAGGTGACTCTCCATCTTCGGCAGGTAGAAGTAAGGCCCGGTGCCGCGGCGGACGAGCTCACGCGCGTTGTGGAAGAAGAACAGGCCGAAATCGAAGAGCCCGCCCGGCAGCGGCTTCCCGTCGAGCTCGACGTGCTTCTCCCAGAGGTGCCAGCCGCGCGGGCGCACGAACAGCGTCGCGAGCCGCTCGCCGAGGGCGTAGCGCTTGCCCGTGGCCGGATCCTCGTAACGGAGCTCGCGCCGCGTTGCGAGCCGCAGCGCCGCCTGCCCCTCGATGAGGTTCTTCCACGTCGGCGAGGTGGCGTCCTCGAAGTCCGCCATGAACACGCTCGCGCCGGAGTTCAAGGCATTGATGATCATCTTGGGATCGACGGGCCCGGTGATCTCCACGCGCCGGTCGAGCAGGTCCTCGGGCAGCGGCGCCACGGTCCAGTCCCCCTCGCGCACGTCGCGCGTCTCCCGGAGGAAATCGAACCGCTCGCCCGCGTCGAGCCGCGCCTGCACCGCGCGCCGCCGCGCGAGAAGGCCGGGAACCCGGTCAGCGAACTTACGTCCGAGATTCGCGAGGAAGCGAAGGGCCTCTGGCGTGAGGACAGACTCGTCGCCCGCAACGCGGGGGGCGAGCAGGCTCAGGTTCGAGGTCGCATGATTCTGGCTCATCCACATCTCCTGCAACGCTGCGCGTCGTTACAACGAAACTATGTTTGTCGACGGGGTTTCAACGTCAACTTCGCTTTGAAATGCAGGCGGATAACGATGTCGACGAAAGGCCTTTACAGGCAGTCAACGTGTAAACTATTGTAAATTTCTACGGTGGGGCGCTTCACCTACACGTGGGTTCAGTAAATTCAGCTACGTTCGGGAGGGTCCTCATGGCCGATGCACCTCTACTCGGAGCCAAAGTCCGCGCGCTCCGGCGCCGCGAGCACATGACGCAGGTCGATCTGGCGGAGCGCCTCGGTGTCTCGGCGAGTTATCTGAACTTGATAGAGAACAACCGGCGTCCGTTGACGGCGCCGCTCCTCATCCGGCTCGCCCAGATATTCCAGCTCGATCTCCAGAATTTCGCGTCGGAAGAGGATGTCCGGCTGACAGCCGATCTCCACGAGGTGTTCGGCGATCCCATCTTCGAGAGCCACGGGCTCACGAACGCGGATCTGCGCGAGCTCGTCGCGACCTCACCGAACGTGGCGCGCGCGGTGCTCACGCTCTACCGCACGTACGCGACCACCCGCGAGTCGCTGGACACGCTGGGAGAGCGGCTGGCGGGGGACGGGTTCGTCGCGGTCGACAACTCGCGCCTGCCGTCCGAGGAGGTGAGCGACCTGATCCAGCGCCGGATGAACCACTTCCCGGAGCTCGAGGAGGGCGCCGAGGCGCTCTGGCGCGAGGCGGAGCTCGACGCGGACGACGTCTACCGCGGCCTCGTCCGGTACCTCCACGCGACGCGCGGCATCGAGGTGCGCATCGTGCGCGTCGCGGACGAGCGCCAGGCGATGCGGCGCTACGATCCCGAGCGGCGCGTGCTCAGCATCTCCGAGGTGCTGCCGCCCCGGAGCCGCCGGTTCCAGCTCGCGCACCAGCTCGGGCTGCTCACGCAGTCGGCCGCCATCGACCGCATCCTGCGCGACGAGAACCTCACCACCCCCGAGTCCCGCGCGCTCGCGCGCGTCGCGCTGGCCAACTACTTCGCCGCCGCGATCCTCATGCCGTACCAGCCGTTCTTGGAGGCGGCGCGCGCCGAGCGCTACGACATCGAGCTCCTCGCGCACCGCTTCGGCACGAGCTTCGAGCAGGTGTGCCACCGGCTGACGACGCTGCGCCGCCCTGGCGCCGAGGGGGTGCCGATGCACATGGTCCGCATCGACATCGCGGGCAACATCTCGAAGCGCTTCAGCGGCTCCGGCATCCGCTTCGCGCGGTTCAGCGGCGCCTGCCCTCGCTGGAACGTGCACGCCGCCCTGATGACGCCCGGCATGATCCGGATCCAGCTCTCGCAGATGCCCGACGGCGCGGTCTACTTCTGCATCGCGCGCACCGTGCGCAGCGACCGCGGCGGCTACCACGTCCCCCACACGGTCCAGTCGATCGGCATGGGCTGCGACGTCCGCTACGCCCGCGAGCTCGTCTACGCCGACGGGATCGACCTCGACAACATCGACGCGGCCGTCCCGGTCGGCGTCACCTGCCGGACCTGCGAGCGCCTCGACTGCGCCCAGCGGGCGCTGCCGGCGCTGCAGCACCCGCTGCGCCTCGACGAGAACCGCCGGGGCGTCTCGTTCTACGCGTCCGTCGACAAGTGAGCCGGGCGCTCAGCCCGGGCGACCGAGCAGCTCGTTGAGCGTCGACACGAGCCGGGCCACGTCGACCGGCTTGACGAGGTGCACGTGCGCCCCGGCCGCCCGGCTCTTCTCGCGGTCGTCGTCGCCGCCGAAGCCGCTCACCACGACGAGCGCGCGCGGCTTGTTCTCGAGCGACGCCACGAGCTCCAGGCCGCTGCCGTCCGGCAGCGACACGTCGGTCACCAGGGCGTCGACCGGGCGCTCGGCGAGCGCCGCGCGCCCCTCCTCGCACGACCGCGCCACGGCCACGCGGAAGCCGCGGCGGCGGAGCGCCATGCCGAGCAGCGCCGCGGTGTCGTCATCGTCGTCCAGGACCAGGACCTGCGGCAGCTCCTCGCTCATCGCGCGCCCACCTTACGATCCGCCTCGTTCAGCGGCCACTCCAAGGTGATGCGCGTCTCCGCGCCCACGCGCTCGACGCGCGCCGTGCCGCCGTGCGCCCTGAGCACGCCGTCGATGACGCGGACCGGCAGCGCGCCCTCGTCGAGCGGGTCCGCCTCCGGGGAGAGCGCCGTCTCGAAGAGCTCCTCCACCGAGGTCGTGTCCGCGTCGCTCGTGAGCACCACGCGCGCCTTGTCGCCGTGGGCCGCGAGCTCGACGGCGACCCGCGCGCGGGCGGCGCGCAGGGCGAGCATGAGCGCGTCCGCGAGCGCCGCGGTCATCGACGACGGGTGCGCGAAGCCGCGCAGCGGCGCGAGGTCGAGCGCCACCGTGACCTGGCGCCTGCCGTAGACGAACGACGCCTCCGAGACGGCCTGGCGCACGAGCGGCTCGAGGTCGAGCGACTGCACCTGGGCGTCCAGCTGCCGCGACAGCTCCGAGGCGGCGGTGTAGCGGTCGGCGAGGCGCAGGAGGCGGCGCACGCCCCGGCGCGCCATCGTGAAGAACGCCGCGTTCCGAGCGGTCGTCTCGCCGCCGAGGGCGCGCTCGAGCTCGTCGAGGGCGCCGGCCACGACGCCCGCCGGCCCTCGAACGTCGTGCCCCGTGCGCGCGAACAGCTTGTAGACCGACTCGGGGAGCGCCTTTTCCGTCATTCCTTCCGCCTTACCTCGCGCCTCATCTCAGCTCAGCTGAGCGCAGAGCTCGCCGATCCCGGCGAAGAGGCCGCCTTGTCCTTGTCTGGGCCTTCGTCCCCGCCCGAGCCATCCTGCTCCCCGTAGCGCTCCAGCTTGCGGTACAGCGTGCGCCGGTCGAACCCGAGCATCTGGGCGGCGCGCGACTTGTTGCCGCCGACGAGCGCGAGCACGCGCTTGATGTACCGCTTCTCGAGCTCGTCCATCGTCATGATCTCGGCCGGCTCGTCGACGGCGACGACGAAGCGGTCGGGACGGTAGGCCTGGACCTTCTCGGGCAGATCCTCGACCGTGATCTGCTCGAAGCGCGCGAGGGCCACGGCGCGCTCGATGCTGTTCTCGAGCTCGCGCACGTTGCCCGGCCAGTTGTAGGCGGTGAGCTTCTCCGCGGCCGCCGTCGAGAGCGAGAGCACGCCCTTGCCGCTCCTGGACGAGAACTTCTCGAGGAAGTGCATCGCGAGGTGGAGCACGTCGGTCCCGCGCTCGCGCAGGGGCGGCAGGTCGATCTTCACGACATTGACGCGGTAGTAGAGGTCCTCGCGGAACCGCTTCTCGTACACCTCGGTCTCGAGGTCGCGGTTGGTCGCGGTCACGATGCGCGCGTCGAAGGGGATCTCGGCGTTCGAGCCGACCGGCCGCACCTTCCGCTCCTGGAGCGCGCGGAGCAGCTTCGGCTGGACCTCGAGCGGCATCTCGCCGATCTCGTCGAGGAAGATGGTGCCGCCGCTCGCCTCGAGGAACAGGCCGGTGCGCTGGGTCTTCGCGTCGGTGAAGGCGCCGCGCGCGTGGCCGAAGAGCTCGCTCTCGAGGAGCGCCTGGGGCACCGCGGCGCAGTTGACGGCGACGAAGGGGCCGGGGCGGCCGCTGGCCTCGTGGATCGCCCGCGCGATGAGCTCCTTGCCGGTGCCCGTCTCGCCGTGCACGAGCACCGAGGCGTCGCTGCGCGCGACGCGCCCGATGAGGTCGTAGACGCGCTTCATCGCGGGGCTGCGCCCGACGAGGCCCTTCGTCTGCTGGACGTCGTGGGCCGCCTCACGCAGGCGCTTCACCTCGGACCGGAGGCGCCGGTGCTGGACGGCGCGCGAGACCGTCAGGCCGAGGAGGTTCGAGTCGAGCGGCTTCGTGACGAAGTCGAACGCTCCGGCGCGCATCGCGGAGATCGCCGTCTCCATGCTCCCGAGCGCCGTCATGACGATGACCAGCATGTCGGGCCGGGCGCCGAGGATGCGCTCGCACAGCTCGAGGCCGCTCATCTCGCTCATGCCGACGTCGGTCAACACGACGTCGAAGTCGTCCTCGCTCACGAGCTCCAGCGCGCTCTTCGCGGAGGTGCGCGCCGCCACGGAGAATTCCTGCCTCTTGAGGAGGGCTTCGACCAGATCGCACGTCGCTTCGTCGTCATCGACGACGAGTATCCTGCCGCTCATCGCGTGTCCTTCCCCGGCAGCTCACTAGGTCGACCGCTGCCTGCAGTTGCAGGGAACGTGCCACGGAGACACCGCGCCATCAAGCCCAGCTCGCTCACCCTTGAGATTCTTCAACGTGACGTTTCGCCACAGGTGGGCTTTCCTGCCTCAACCATGCCGGCAGCGGCCCATGGCGCGGCGCCGGCGCGCCCCCTCCCCGGCCGAGGCGCCCCCGAGATGCGGCGGCGCTCTCCGGCGCCTCGCCGGATGGCGTTACCAGCTCCCTGGATTTCCACAGATAGGCAGCACGTCGTCCGGCGATGCACGTGGCGCGCCTCGCCCGTCCGCGGCGAGAGGCTGCGCGGCGGGGAGCGCCGCCTCCAGGCGGCCGCGGCCACGAAAAGCGTCGGGTGTCGCGTGGATGCAGCGCAGGCCCCCCGGCCGTCCGCGCGAGGCCGAGGCGCGCTCGCGGCGAGCTCGCTCGCGGCGCGCGGGCGCGCTGACGGCTGGCGATCCGCGCGCTGGCGAGCGGCCAGGCATGGCGACCGGCAGGACCAGCGCGGCCCGCGGCGAAGGATCGCAGGCTGAGCGATCGAACAACGAGCGTTCGAGGAGAGCAGGGAATTCGCGGTCTGTTGCGATGCGTCTCCGTCCGCGGATCGAGATACCGCGATTGAGCGCTTCATTTCTCTGGATCCTGCGGCAGCCATCGTGTGCCGGTGTTGGCCTGAGCACCTCGACCTCGCTCGATCTGTCGAGTCCGTCCGAGCCGGCGGTGAGAGGCGAAATTCCACATCTCCAGATCACATCTGGCGCCCCGGACGTGCTCACGTCCGGAATAAGACGATTCGGCACGAGAGTTGCTTGAATATGCCCCATGAAGAAGAGGGGGCGGAAGGGCGAGCGTCGAGAGGAGACCTGCCTGCTGATTGCTGAGCCCGGCGCGCCCTGGACCGAGTGCGCCGCCTGGCTGAGCACCCGGACGCGCGACATCCACACGGTGATTCAGCTGCCGAGCGAGCACGCGTCGACATTCCAGTCGCGCGTGCAGGAGAAGCTCCTGCTCCTCGGCGAGGTGAGCACGGCCGTGTTCGTCGCGGCGTCGTCCGCGAACAAGCTCGTGGTCCGGTCTTCGCTCGTGCGCGCCGTGCTCGGCGCGCTCCCCGGCGTGAAGCGCGTCGTGCTCTGCCCCGGCTCGGACCCGCTGGCCCCTGCGGCGCATGAGCTGGCGGGCCTGTCGCTGACGATGCGCGAGCTGATCGGCCGGAGCGGCGCCGTCACCTTCTCGCTCGAGGGCCCGAGGGGCGAGCCGCTGTGCGGCCTCGCGTACCTCTCGGCCGGCGCCGCCGCCTGAGCGGCCCTGGCGCGAGGGCGACGAGATCCCTGTTTCACGTCCATCGACAACACGCACACGTTCGGTGTCCGGGAGGAGAATGCATGAAAGCGACACAGCTCTTGAAGGGGCAGCACCGCGAAGCCGAGAGGCTGTTCGATCTGGCGGCCTCGGGCGTCGGCGATGTCCGGCGGGTGACGGACGAGCTCACGAAACACCTGCTCGCCCACATGCTCGCCGAGCAAGTGGTGCTCTTCCCGGAGCTGCTCGCGATCGAGCCGGATCTCATCGGCGGGGCCTGCGAGGAGCACACGGTCGCGCGGTTCGAGATCCGGCGCGTCGTCAACACGGCGCCAGAGGACCCGAGCTTCAAGGCCAGGCTATCCACCCTGAGGGAGCTCATCATGCACCACGCCGACGAGGAGGAGCGGGAGCTCTTGCCTCGGATCGAGGCGGAGCTGAGCGAGGAGGCGAACGAGCGGCTGGGCCAGCAGATGCTGGAGCTGTTCGACGCGCTCATCGCCCATTCCCGCCGCTCCCACGGCCAGAGCCACGCCCCGGCGCGCACCGCGACGGCGGCCTGACGGCGGCGGCCCTCCCGCCGCGCTCCTCCTCCTCACGTTCGGTTCACCGCCCAGGCGGGCACCGGCGCTCGACGCGCGCCGCGAGCGCCTGCGCGCCTGTCGACCGGCCATGTCCTAGGACGCCGAACGGGGTGAAACCCCGCGGAAATGAACCACACAGGCACAGAGGGCACAGAGGACGCAGAGGGAGAGAGAAGAGAGCGCTCGGAATCTCTTCTTCATCCCTTTCATCCCTCTGTGTTCTCTGTGCCTATGTGGTTCCAATCTCTTCATTCTCGGGCGTTTCGAGCTGATCGGTGCTCTAACGCCGTGCCCCGAGCCGGGGAGCCCGGGCCATCGCGTGTCGAGGGAGATGAGGGCCGGTGGGCTCACGGGGTGGGCGCCGGCGCGTCGCCGGGGCCGGTCGGGCCGCCGTGCGCGGGCCCGTACCCGTGCGACTCTCCGTAGCCGAGATCCTCGGGGACCATCTTGTCCGCCGCGGCCTTCGGCTCCGGCGAGGCGGCGCTCGGCGCGGCGTCCGAGGCGAGCTCGTAGACGCCGCGCTCGAGCTCCATCTCTTCGAGGGCCGAGCCGCAGGCCCGGCAGGGCGCGGCCGCCATCGATACGAAGATGTACCGGCGACCGCAGGATTTGCAGCGGAGCTCGCGGATCATCGCACGCTCGCCGGGTCAGCTCGGCCGACCGCGCCGGGTCGCCTCCTGGGCTTCTCGCAGCGCGTCGCCTTCGGGGCCGTCCAGCGCCTCGGCGGCCTCCTCCGCGTGCTGCTCGATCTTGCCGTCCTTCACCGACCTCTGCACGCCTTCGCGGTAGCGCCGATCGGCCGTGTGGTTGCCCTCGCCTTCGATGTCCGCCGACTGGGTCTGCTGAGGTGCCTTCTGGTTCTCCATGGTGTCCTCCTCTTTGTCGAGCTTGCTGGGCAGGGCCGCGGGGCGCGTCAGACGCGCCGCCTCGCCTCCTGGATGGCGCGATCCAGCTCTTCCACGCGCTGGTCGACGCCCTTCTTCACTTGTTCGAGGTTCGTGCTCGTGGCCGCGTCAAGGTCGCGCAGGCTCCTGCGGACCGCCTCCGACTTGTCCTGGAGGTCCTTCACCATCCTGTCGACCTCGGCCTTGGACAGCTTCTTCTCGGCCTTGGCGCGGAGCTCGGCGACGTCCTTCTCGAGGTCCTCGACCTTGCGCGTCGCGGAGGCGCGCACGTCGTCGCGCGCCTTCAGGAGCTCCGCCTGGGCCTCCACGGTCTTTTCCTGGGCCTCCAGGGCAGCGTTGTTGAGCTTCTCCGCGGCCTCCCGGAGCGCGTTGTCGGTCTCCCGCTCGGCCCGCTGGTCGATCGCGGCGACCTTCTTGTCGAGCTCGGTGGCGACCTCCGCCGCCTTCTGCTCCGCCTCGCGCTGCGCGCGCTCGGCCTTGGCTTGCGCGTCTGTGGGGGACTCGCAGCCCGCGACGACGCTCATGACGATGGCGATAGGAAGGAATGTACGGACGGTCAGCATGATGTTCTCCTCCGGTCTGCCGCTTGGCCCGACCTTGCGCCCGGGCGAGAGCCCGGCACGACGCGAAAAGCCCCATCGAAGCTGCCCGGGATCGTTCCTCGCGGCGCCCTGGATGGGTTCCTCCACCCGCCTTTGCGACGGGCGTGCCAGGCAGAACCGCGGAGACCGCCCGGCCCGACGAGACATATCGCCCCGATCGTGGCCGCCAGGCACGTGCAAGCAGGCATCGCCGGCACAAGGCGCGACAACCAACAACGCATCGCGTCACCACGCCGCGCGCGGACGGCGTGCGCGCAGCGCGGAGCGCGCGGCAAACGAAGGCATGGAGTTGGGGGGTTCGCAGGAGAGAGGATGAGAAGGCGCGCGGGCGGCGGGTCGGCTCGTGCGCCGGGCTCGACGGCGCCGCGTGGGCCCGTGTGAGACGGGCGCCCACGCGGCGCTCGAGGGGCGGCGTGGAGGGCGTCAGGCCCGGACGCGGCGGCCGAGCGCGAGGGAGACCACCGCCAGGACGAGAAAGATCACGAAGAGCAGCTTCGCCACCGAGGCGGCGCCCGCGGCGATGCCGCCGAAGCCGAAGATGGCGGCGATGATCGCGACGATAAAGAACGCAACACTCCAACTGAGCATGATAACCTCCTGATCGGGTGAATTGGTGTTCCAGCGTCTCGAACCAGCGTTGTTGCCGTTGTCGCCGTTGTCGCCGTTCTTGCAGCCGCCGTGCCGCGACGTCCCATGTTGACCCGCGAGTCGATCAAGACGGTTGTTCCTCCGGGCGCCCCACAGCCCGCTTCACCGGCCGTCGCACGGCCCGGGCGGACGCAGGCGCTGCGGCAAATTGTCTCGTTCGTGACGTCGTGCGCCGCACATCGCCGCGAACACCGGCCGTCCGAGCGCGGCACAGCGCTTGCCCGCGCCTGGGCCTGTGCGCGCGCGAAGGAAGCCGAGCTCGGCTCAACACCCATGTCGAGGGCGACCTCGGCGGAGGACGACAGACGGCTACCCCACGAAGGGCGCGGTCGCCTACCCGGCGCCGCGCGGGCTGCGCTGGCGGGGCGCCTTGTGGCGCTCGGCAAGCTCGCCGAATATGTCGTGCTCGACGCCACCCGCGGCCCAGGTCGTCCAGGGCCGCTCCCCGCTCGCTGCCCGGGCCCCTGACGGCGATGGCTGCCGGGACGGCGCCGGCGCCGCGAACGACCCGATCATGACGACCCCGCTCTCCACGCTCATCAGGACCCGCCGCGAGGCCATCATCGAGCGGTTCGTCGGCGAGCTGCGCAGGCGAAGCTCGGTGGCGCGAAACATGCCGAAGCCGCTGATCATCAACTCGTTGCCGACCTTCCTCGACGAGGTGGCCGCCAGCCTGGAGAAGGGCGCTCCCACGAACGGCAGCGACGAGGCCGCGCGCGAGCACGGCGAGGCGCGCTGGGAGAACGGGTTCGACCTGGAGGTGATGGTCCGCGAGTACAGCCTCCTCCGGCGCTCCATCCTCCGCGAGCTGCACGAGGCGGGGATCACGCCGAGCCTGAGCGACCTCGAGGCGCTCTCCGAGCGCGTGGACGCGGGGATCGCGCAGGCGGTCGGCGAGCACACCCGGCTCCAGCTGGCCGCGCTGGAGACCGAGCGCAGGCGCACCGAGCTCGAGCGGGGCAAGAGCGGCTCGCTGCTCGCCGAGGCGCCGGCGCCGATCTGCCTCCTCAAGGGCGAGGGGCTGGTGTTCGAGCTGGCCAACCCGATGTTCTGCCAGATGGTCGGCCGCGACGATCTGCTCGGCAAGCCGCTCGCCGAGGCGGTCCCGGAGCTCCGGGGGCAGCCGCTGCACGCGCAGCTCGAGGCCGTCATGGCGAGCGGCCAGCCGAGCGTGGCGAACGAGATCCCGGTGCGGATCATGCACTGGACCGGGGAGCTCGTGGAGCGGCTCTACAACGTCCTGTGCAAGCCGCTCCACGACGTGAGCGGCGCCGTGGAGGGCGTCATGGCGACGGCGTTCGACGTGACCGAGCAGATCGGCGCGCGCCGCAAGGCGGAGCGCCTCGCGCTCGAGCTCCAGCAGAGCGTGGCCCAGCGCCTGCGCGCGGAGCAGGCGCTCCGGGTGAACGAGGAGCGCTTCCGCAAGGCGCTCCGCGGGTCGCCGGTCATGGTGTTCAACCAGGACCGGGACCTCCGCTACACGTGGATGCACAACGCCTTCGGCAAGTCGGAGCGCGAGGTGCTCGGCAAGACCGACGCGGAGGTGCTGGAGGACCCGGACGCCGCGAGGGCGCTCGAGCGGGCGAAGCGCGAGGTGCTCTCCAGCGGGGTCGGCCAGCGGCGCGAGATCGCCCTGCACTCGGGCGGGCGCACGCAGCACCTCGACATCTCGATCGAGCCGCTCGCCGACGACGCGGGCGAGATCGTCGGCATCACCTGCACGGCGACGGACATCACCGAGCGGAAGGCGATCGAGCAGGCGCTGCGCGCGAGCGAGGCGAGGTTCCGCACGGTGCAGGAGGCGTCGCCCGACGGGTTCATGATCCTGCGCAGCGTGCGCGACGCGTCGGGGGCGATCGCCGATTTCGAGTGGGTCTACGTGAACCCGGCCACCGGGCCGATCGTCGGCGGCCGCGGCAAGGATCTCGAGGGCAAGCGGCTGCTCGTGGAGATGCCGGGCAGCTCGCTCGCGAGCGCCTTCGACACGTACGCGAAGGTCGTCGAGGCCGGCGAGGCCGCCCGGGTCGAGCTCTCCAGCGCGCACGACGGCGCGCCGCAGACGTTCCGCGCCATCGCGGTCGCGCTGGGCGACGGGGTCGGCATCTCGTTCCACGACATCACCGAGCAGAAGCGCTCCGAGGCCGAGCGCTCGCAGCTCCTCGATCAGGAGCAGCGGGCGCGCCAGCACGCCGAGCAGCTGAACAAGCTCAAGGACGAGTTCCTCGCCACGGTGTCGCACGAGCTCAGGACGCCGCTCCAGTCGATCCTGGGCTGGGCGCGGATCCTCCGGACGGGCGAGGTGGACGCCGAGTCGCTCGAGCGGGGGCTCTCCACGATCGAGCGCAACGCGAAGGCGCAGTCGCAGCTCATCGAGGACGTGCTCGACGCCTCGACGATCATCGCGGGGAAGCTGCAGCTCCGCACCGATCCGGTCGACGTGCGGCAGGTGCTCTCCGCGGCGCTCGATCTCGTGCGCCCGACGGCGCTGGCGAAGGGCGTCACGGTCAACGCCTGGGTCGTCGAGGACGTGGGCATCTTCCTCGGCGACGCCGATCGGCTCCAGCAGATCGTGTGGAACCTGCTCACGAACGCCGTGAAGTTCACGCCCTCGGGCGGGCAGGTGCGGGCCTTCGCCCGGCGCGTCGAGGCCATGCTCGAGGTCGAGGTGGAGGACAACGGCGAGGGGATCCCGAAGAGCTTCCTGCCGTTCCTGTTCGAGCGGTTCCGGCAGGCGGACGGCGGGATGACCCGGGCGCACGGGGGCCTCGGCCTCGGCCTGGCCATCGTGCGGCACCTGGCGGAGGCGCAGGGCGGCACCGTGAACGCGGAGAGCGACGGCGAGGGCAAGGGCGCGCGCTTCCGGGTGCGGCTGCCGATCCACGCCGAGCCGCACTCGTCCCAGCCGTCGCCGCAGCGCCGGGGCAGCGACGCGCCGGGGGGCGCCGCGCGCCGCTTGCTCGAGGGCATCCGGGTGCTCGTGGTCGACGACGAGACCGACGCGCGCGAGCTGCTCGGCATCATCTTCGGGCGCGCCGGCGCCGCGGTGAGCGAGGCGGCCTCGGCCGGCGCGGCGCTCGAGGCGCTCCGCGCGGGCGAGTTCGACGTGCTCGTGAGCGACATCGGCATGCCGGGCGAGGACGGTTACGCGATGATGCGGCGGCTGCGCGCGATGGGGGCCGAGGTCCCGGCGAGCGGGATCCCGGCGCTCGCGCTCACCGCGTACACGCGCGTGGAGGACCGCCGCCAGGCGATCGCCGCCGGCTTCCAGATGCACCTGGCCAAGCCCATCGAGCCGAACAGCCTGGTGACGGCGGTGGCGCACCTCGTCGGCCGCGCGGGCAACCGCGGCAGCTGGCCGTAGCCCCGAGGGCCGCGCCCCGGCGGCGCGACCGTGGGCCTCGAGCGCGGGCGCGCCCCCGACGAGGGCGAGCACACCGGCGTGGCGCGGGCGGCCGTCGTGGGGCGCCCGGGCTTACCTCGCCGCCGATCGCCTCTTCCCGGCGCCGCGGGCCCACGTTACCTTCAGCCGCGCGAAGCAGGCCGTAAGCGGTGTCTCCGTAACGCGGAAACGAGTGAGCCGGCCTCCAGCTCCGTCGCCATCGCCCTGCCCACGTGCAGCGGTGCTCTCGTATGCTATCGACGGGCCAGCGTTTTGCCCCTCAGCGAGGACGAGGATGGACGGTAAAATCCTGAATATTATCCTGGTAGAGGACGACACCGTCGACGTGATGAACGTCCGCAGGGCGTTCGATCGGGGCAAGATCACGAACCCGCTCTGGGTCGCCGGTGACGGGGTCGAGGGGCTCGACCTGCTGCGCGGCACGCAGGTGCCCAGGGACCGGCGCCTCGTCCTGCTCGACCTGAATATGCCCAGGATGAACGGCATCGAGTTTCTTCGGGAGCTCCGGTCCGACGCCTCGCTGAGGGCGACGCCCGTCGTCGTGCTGACCACCTCGAACGACGAGCGGGACAAGGTGGACGCGTACGACCTGAACGTCGCCGGCTACCTGCTCAAGCCCGTGACTTTCCTGAGCTTCGTCGAGCTCATGACGGCACTGAACCGGTACTGGACGCTCGTGGAGATGCCTTGAGCCATAGGTCGGTTCGTCTCCTCGTCGTCGACGACGACACGGTCGATCGGATCGCGATCCTGCGCGCGCTGCGCAGCGGCCGCGTCGACGCCGAGATCAGGGAGGCCGATTCCGTCGATTCGGCGCTCGCGGTGCTGTACGAGCAGCAGATCGACTGCGTGCTGCTCGATTTTTACCTGCCCGGGGGCGACGGGCTCACGGTGATCGAGGCGGCGCGCAAGGCGAAGCTCACGGCGCCGTTCATCATGCTGACCGGGCAGGGCGACGAGTCGCTGGCGGTCGATCTGATGAAGCGGGGGGCGGCGGACTACGTGCCGAAGAACCTGCTGACGCCCGAGCGGCTGGTGCAGAGCCTGCGCTACGTGCTCCGGCTGAACGAGGCGGAGCGCCGCGAGGACGAGGCGCGCCGGGCGCTCGCGCGCCACGCGAACCAGCTCGCGCAGCTGACCGAGGCGACGCTGCGCATCCACCGGTCGCTCTCGCTGAACGAGCTCATCCAGCGCACCACCGACGAGGCGCGCGCGCTGCTCGACGCGAACGTGGCCGTCGCGCGGCTGGCCGCGCGGGGCGTGGCGCAGCGGTCGATGACCGGCATCTCGCTGTCCGAGGAGTACGCCGCGCGGGAGGACCGCGACAGCATCCGCGAGGTCGCGTTCGGCCTGATCGAGCGGCGGAGCACGGGCGTCCGGCTGACGGGCGACGAGATCGCGAGCGATCCCACGTGCGCCGACGTGCTGTCGCGCGCGCCTTCGGAGCTGCACCCGCGCTCGCTCGTCGCGGCGCCGCTGCGCGGCCGGGATGGCCAGAGCATCGGGAGCATCCTGCTGCTCGACCGGCGCGACGGGCCGTTCGTGGAGAGCGACGAGGTGCTGCTCACGCAGCTCGCGCAGTCGGCGTCGGTCGCCCTCGAGAACGCGCGGCTCTACAACGAGGCGCAGGCCGCGACGCGCGCCCGGGACGACCTCCTGGCGATCGTGTCGCACGACCTCCGGAACCCGCTCAACACGATCGCGATCACGGCGTCGCTCCTGCGGAGCGATCTGCTCCAGCGGAAGGACGGCGAGGAGGACGACGCCGTCCAGCTCGTCGACCGGATGGACCGCGGGATCCAGCGCATGACGCGGCTCATCGAGGATCTGCTCGACGCGTCGCGCATCGAGGCGGGGCGGCTCGTGGTGTCGCCGCGGGTGGAGCGCGGCGGGGCGCTCGTGCGCGAGGCGCTCGAGGCCGCCGCGTCGCTCGCCGAGGCCAAGGGCTGCCGGGTGACGCAGGGGCCGCTCGACGCGGGCCTGGAGGTCCTCGCCGACCGGGATCGCGTGCTGCAGGTGTTCTCGAACCTGCTCGGCAACGCGCTGAAGTTCACGCCGAAGGGCGGGGTCGTGAGCGTGTCGCTCTGCCGGATCGCCGGCCTCGCGCGCTTCTCCGTGGCCGACACGGGCCCGGGCATCCCGCCCGAGCACCAGCCGCACCTCTTCGATCGCTACTGGAAGGCCGCGCAGGAGTCGCGCACCGGCGCCGGGCTCGGCCTGTACATCGCGCGCGGCATCGTCGAGGCGCACCACGGGACCGTGGCCGTCGAGAGCACCCCGGGCCAGGGGACGACGATCCACTTCTCGCTGCCGCTGGCGAGCTGAGCGCCCGCCGCCGCGTCGACGGGCGCGATTCGCTCAACTGGCTGGGCTCGCTCCGGGATCCGCCGGCGCTTCGCGGGCGGCCGGCGCCTCCTCTCGGTGCGTCAGCCGGTAGAGGACCGGCAGGACGAGCAGCGTGAGCGTGGTGGAGGAGAGGATCCCGCCGATGACGACCGTCGCGAGCGGGCGCTGCACCTCGGCGCCGGTGCCGGTGGCGAGCGCCATCGGGACGAAGCCGAGCGCCGCGACGAGCGCCGTCATGAGCACGGGGCGGAGCCGCGCGATCGAGCCGTGGAGCACGGCGTCGTCGAGCCCCTCGCCGCGCTGCCGCAGGTTCTCGATGAACGTCACCATCACGAGCCCGTTCAGCACGGCGACCCCCGAGAGCGCGATGAAGCCCACGGCCGCCGAGATCGAGATCGGGAGCCCGCGGCCCCACAGCGCGAAGATGCCGCCGGTGAGCGCGAGCGGGACGCCGGTGAAGATCAGGGCGGCGTTCCCGAGCGTCCCGACGGAGAGGAAGAGCAGGGCGAAGATCAGCCCGAGCGCCAGCGGGACCACCACGGCGAGGCGCCGCTGGGCGGCGAGCATGTTCTCGAACTGGCCGCCCCAGGACATCCAGTAGCCCGGCGGGAGCTTGATCTCGGCGTCGATCCGCTCCTCGGCGTCGGCGACGAAGCCGCCGAGGTCGCGCCCGCGCACGTTGCACTGGACGACGACGCGGCGCTTGCCGCTCTCGCGGCTGACCTGGTTCGGGCCGTCTTCCAGGCGGAGGTCGGCCACCGCGCCGAGCGGCACGAACGCCGCGCGCTCGGGCGACCGAGCCGCCGCGGCCACGGTCGGGCCGCTCGGCCCGGCCGCGTGCTCCGGCGCGCCCCGGAGCGGGATCGGGAGCCGCTCGAGGGCCGCGACGTCGCGGCGGATGGCGTCGGGGAGCCGCAGCACGAGGTCGAAGCGCTTGTCGCCCTCGAAGACCTCGCCGGCGCTCACGCCGCCGATCGCGGCCTCGACGACCTCCTGCACGTCGGCGACGTTGAGCCCGTAGCGGGCGACCATGCGCCGATCCACGTCGATGGTCAGCACCGGCAGGCCCGTGACCTGCTCCACCTTGACGTCGGCGGCGCCCGGCGTCGCCCGCAGGAGCGCGCCGATCTTGTTCGCCTGCTCGAGCATCACGCCGAGGTCGTCGCCGAAGACCTTGACCGCGACGTCGCTCCGCACGCCGCTGATCAGCTCGTTGAACCGGAGCTCGATCGGCTGGCTGAACTCGTAGTTTTGCCCCGGCAGCTCCCGGATCGCCTCCTCGATCGCCTCGGCGAGCTCCTCCTGCGTGGCCGCCTTCTTCCAGGCGCTCCGCGGCCTCAGCATCAGGTAGGTGTCGGAGACGTTCGGGCCCATCGGATCGGTCGCCACCTCGGCCGTGCCGGTGCGGGCGAAGACGTGCTCGATCTCGTCCGGGAAGCGCTCCTTGAGCAGGCGCTCGAGCTTCGCCTGCATCGCCACGCTCGTCGTGAGGCTGATCGAGGGGATGCGCGCCGGCTGGAGCGCGAGCGCCCCCTCGCTCAGCTTGGGCGCGAACTCGCGGCCGAGCCCCGCGGCGGCCAGGCCGGAGGCGACGAGGACGACGCCGGCGGCGGCGACGACGAGCGGCCTGTGGGACAGCGCCCAGGCGAGCGCCCGGCCGTAGGCGCTCATCGCCCGGCGGAAGAGGAAGTTCTCCTTCTCCGACACCTTGCCCGTGAGGAGCAGCGCGACGAGCGCCGGGACGAACGTCATCGACAGGATCGTCGCCCCCGCGAGCGCCAGGACGACGGTCTGCGCCATGGGCCGGAACATCTTCCCCTCGATGCCCGTGAGCGTGAGGATGGGCAGGTAGACGATGGCGATGATCAGCTCGCCGAAGATCGTCGCCTGCCGGACCTCCTGCGACGCGTCGTAGGCGAGGTCGAGCCGCTCTTCCCGGGTGAGCGCGCGGCCGAGCCGGCGCTGCTCCTCGGCGAAGCGCCGCACGCAGTTCTCGACGATGATCACCGAGCCGTCGACGATGAGGCCGAAGTCGATGGCGCCGAGGCTCATCAGGTTGCCGCTGATCTTGCCCTCGACCATGCCGGTGACGGCGATCAGCATCGAGAACGGGATGGCGAGCGCGGCGATCAGCGCGGCCCGGAGGTTGCCGAGCAGGAGGAAGAGCACGACCACGACCAGCGCGGCCCCTTCGAGCAGGCTGTTCCGCACGGTGCTCAGGGTGGCGTCGACGAGGTAGGTGCGGTCGTAGACGGTCTTGACCGTCACGCCCTCGGGCAGCGACTTGTTGACCGCCTTGATCTGCTCGTCCACGCGCCTGGAGACGGCGCGGCCGTTCTCGCCGACGAGCATGATGGCCGTGCCGATGACCGCCTCCTCGCCGTCCTCGGTCGCGGCCCCCGTGCGCAGCTCCCGGCCGACGCCGACCTCGGCCACGTCCTCGATCCGGATCGGCACCTCACCGTGGTTGCCGACGATGATGCCCCGGATGTCCTCCTCGCTCTGCACGAGGCCCGTGGCGCGGACCAGGTACTGCTCGCCCTTGTGCTCGATGTACCCGCCGCCCGCGTTGGCGTTGTTGCGGGCGAGCGCCTCGAGCACGTCGCGGAACGAGAGCCCGTAGCCGACGAGCTTCGCGGGGTCCGGCGAGACCTGGTAGAGCCGCTCGTGGCCGCCGATCGAGTTGACCTCGGTGACGCCGGGCACGGTCCGGATCTGGGGCCGCACGATCCAGTCCTGGATCGTGCGCAGATCGGTCAGATCGTACGGCTGGCCGTCGGGCCGCCGGGCGTCCGGCGCGGCCTCGAGCGTCCACATGTAGATCTCGCCGAGGCCGGTGGCGATGGGGCCGAGCTGCGGCTCGCCGAGCCCGGGCGGCAGGCTCTCCTTGGCGGCGCCGAGGCGCTCGGCCACGAGCTGCCTCGCCCAGTAGATGTCGGTGCCGTCGTCGAAGATCACCGTCACCTGGGAGAGCCCGTAGCGGGACAGCGAGCGCACCTGCTGGACGCCCGGGAGCCCGCCCATGGCCCACTCGATGGGGAACGTGACCTGCCGCTCGACCTCGACGGGGGAGAGCGCCTTGACCGAGGTGTTGATCTGCACCTGGACGTTGGTGATGTCCGGGACCGCGTCGATCGGCAGGCGCGTGAAGTTGTAGGCGCCGAGCGCGCCGACCGCGATCGTCAGGGCGACGACGAGGAAGGGGTGGCGCACCGAGAACGAGAGGAGCCGCGAGAGCAACGTGAGCATGGGCCGCCGCGCTCCTCAGTGCTGGTGGCCGGCCTCGGACTTGCCGAGCTCCGCCTTGAGGATGAAGCTGTTCTTGCCGACGTAGCGCTCGCCGGCGGCGACCCCCGCCAGGATCTCGACGACGGCCGCGCCGCGCTGCGGCTCGGCGCCCTGGGCTCCTGGCTGCGCGTCGGCGCCCTCGGCCCCGAGCCCCGGCGCGCTCGTGCCCCGCCGCCCGACCTTCACCGCGCGGGCCTCGAAGCCGCCGCCCTCCTCGACGAAGACGACCTCCCTGCCCTCGACCCGCTGGATGGCCTCGTCCGAGAGGACGACGGGCGCGGCCGCCTCCTCGACGGCGATGTCGGCGGTCGCGAAGAGCCCGGGGCGCCACGCGGCGCCGGGGCTCTGCAGGACGACGCGGGCCACCGCGGAGCGGTTCTGCTCGTCGACGACCTGCCCGAGGTACGCCACCGAGCCTCGTGCGAGCTGGTCGATGCCCTCGGCCTTGACCCAGGCCGTCTGGCCGACCTGCACGCGGCTGAGGTCCTTGGCGTAGACGGTGACGTTGACCCAGATGGTGGACAGGTCGGCGATGACGAAGACCTGGGTGTCCTCCTTGAGGACCTCGCCGATGGCGATGTGCTTCTCGATGATGGTGCCGTCCATCGGGGCGACCAGCGCGTAGCCGGTGCCCTTGGCCGCGCCGGAGCCGGCGGCGGCGCTGAGCTTCTGGGCGGCGCTCCGGTGCTCGATCCGCGCCTCGGCGACAGCCTGCTTGGCCGCGAGGTACTCCTTTTCGGCCGAGATGCGCTCCTGCCAGAGCGCCTCGTGGCGCGTGAAGCTCGCCTCGGCGAGGGCGAGGCGCTCCTTGGCCGCGAGGAGCTCGCGCTGGAGCTCGGCCAGCTCGCGGCTGTCGAGCACGGCGAGCACCTCGCCGCGCTTCACCGTGTCGCCGAGCTGCTTCTTCACCTCCCGCGCGGTGCCGGGCACCCGCGGGGTGACGTGCGCGATGGCCTCCGCGTTGAGCGCCACCTCGCCGGGGAGCGTGACGGTCGCCGCGACCTTGCCCGGTCCGGCGGTGAGGATCTCCAGCCCGGCGTTCTGGAGCATCGCGGGCGAGAGCTCGAGCCTGCCGCCGGCGTGGGCGTGCGCCTCCTCGTCGTCGCCGTGCGCGTGGTCCTTGTCTTCGCCGTGCGCGTGGCCCTTGTCGTCGCCGTGCTCGTGGTCCTTGTCGTCGCCGTGCGCGCGGCCCTTGCCCTCGTCGTGCTCGTCGCCGTGGGCGTGCCCTCGCTCGCCTTCGCCGTGGTGGTGCCCGTCGCGCTCTCCATGGCCGGCCTCGTGGTCGTGCCCGTGGCGTCGATGCTCGATGAGCACGGTGAGGGCGACGGCCCCGACGAGGAGCGCCAGCACCGCGGCGAGGGTCGCGGCGATCGCCTTCGGCGAGAGCTCGATCTTTCGCTGGGGGGCGCTCATCGGAGGGCCCTCCCCGCGGCGACGAAGAGCTCGATCTTGGCCGCCGCGTGGGCGTGCTCGGCCTCGAGCAGCGCCGCTTCTGCCTCGATGACCTCGCGGCGCACCAGCAGCACGCTCGCGAGATCCTTCTCGCCGAGCTCGTACCCGCGCGCCGAGATCGCGGCCGCCTGCTCCATGAGGGCGGCGGTCGGCGCGAGGGCCTGGAGGGCCTCCTTCGTCGCCCGGTAACGCGCGTAGAGCTGGTGGATCTGGCCCACGGCGCCGGCCCGCGCGGCGTCGGCGTGCGCCCGGGCGACGTCGATCTCGGCGGCGGCCGTCGCGGCGCCGGCCCGGTTGGCGTTGAGGATCGGCAGCGGGACCGCGAGGCCGAGCATGCCGATGTTCGCGCCGTCGTCGCGCTCGACCTGGGCGACGACGTTGACGGTCGGCCACCCGGCCGCGCGCTCTCGCTCGGCCTTGGCGCGGGCGGCGTCGACCGAGGCGTCGGCGGCGCCGACATCGGGGCGCCGCTCCACCTCGCCGAGGATCGACGCGAGCGGCGGCGGCTCGCCGGGAGGCACGAGGGGTCCCTCCACCGGGAGTGCCTGCGCCGCCGGCGAGCGGAGGCCGAGCTGGGCGAGGAGCGCGGCCTTGTCGGCGTCGCGCGCGCCTTCCGCCGCCTTGGCGGCGGCGACGTCGCGCCCTTTCTGGAGCAGCGCCAGGGCGACGTCGACCTCCGGCACCTCGCCCGCCTTGCGCTGCCGCTCCGCCGCGGCGTGGAGCCGCTCTGCGAGGGCGACGCGCGCGCGGGCGAGCTGCACCTGCCGCTCGTCGCGGAGCACGAGGGCGTGCTGGAGCAGGGCGGCGAGCAGGACGCGGCGCCGGCCGTCCTCGGCGCGGATGTCGGCGGCGCGCTGCTCGGCTCTGGCCGTGGCGACGCGCTCGCCTCGCTGGCCGCCGAGCTCGATCGGCCACTCGAGGGACGCCGTCGCGGCCGCCGGCTTGCTTCCGTCGGGGTTGAGCCGGACGCCGCCCATCCCGGTGAGCACGGGGTTCTCGAGCGAGAGCACGCCGGCTGCCGAGGTCGCCGCGCGGGCGACGCCGGCCTCTGCCGTGGCCACGCGCGCGCCCGGCGCCGCGCGGGCGAGGTCGGCGACGCGGGCGCGGCCGAGGGGCGGCTCCGCGGCGAGGACGGCCGCGGGTGAGAACAACGGGGACAGCAGGAGACCAAGGGCAATCGAGGAAACGACGAACGGACGAGGCACGCAGGAGCGAAGCATGGACGGGCAGCCCTCGAGCGCGTGGAGCGCTCGCGCGAAGAACCGCGGTTGAGTCCGGTCAGGAGCGCGCGAGGGGGCCGAGCCCGTGGCGGCGTGGCGCTGGGGCGCTCACGCGCCAAGGGCCGGCGGCCGTGCTCGTGGATGCGATGCCTGACGCGGGCGCCTCAAGCGCGGGGGCGTCGGGGCGGCCGTTCGAGGCGGTAGGTAGGAGAGCGCCCTGGCCTTTCCGGGGGCGACGATCCGGGGATCTCGTAGGCCTCGAGGAGGATGTACGGCAGCACCACCTCGAGGGACAGCGTCATGGGGATGCGGCCGCACGCGCAGTCGCTGCACCCGGGCGGACAGTCGTCGTCGTGCGAGCCGTCCGGCGCCGCGTTCTTTTCACCGTCGTCATGGGAGGACGACGGCTCGAGCATCGGGTGCTCGCACGCGAGCGCCACACCGAGCGCCTGGAAGGTGTGTCCCTGAGCGACGAGGCCGACGACGAGGAACACCGAGAGCGCGGCGCAGATCCAGCGAAGGATCGCGCTGCGGTTACGGTGGGGTCGCCGGACGCGGGACATCCGATGCGAGGGTGGAGGAGGATGGGGCGAGCGTCAAGGAGCGCGCGGGCACAGCCGCGCGCCGGGGCCGAGCTCTCTCCCAGGCAACGTCCACAGCAAGAACGCGATCTCCCGCCCGGGATGTCATGTCTCGTGGCTGAACCGGCGCCCTGCGCCCTCGAGCTGGGGCGACAAACCTATCGAGTGACCGCGACAGCGCTGCTTCCAGGTGGCCGCTCCACGCTCTGGCGGCATCGCCGCTTGCCCCGGACCGCTTCGCCCCCCTGGGCAGAATGCTCGCTCTGGGACGAGCTTTGGCCCGGCAGCGCACCACGGATCCATTTCAGCAGCTCTGGATAGGTGTGATACTTGTCGAGCCGCGCCACCTCATCGCCATCCTTCAGGAGGACCAGCGTCGGGAATGTCGTGATTTCAAACCTATCGATCAGCTCCTGGTGCCGATCGGCGGTCAACCTCCCGACCCGGAGCTCTCCTCGAGGTTCACGCGCCAGCTTCTCCAGCTCGGGCGCCATGAGTTTGCAAGGTGCGCACCAGTGGGTCGTGAAATCCACCAGAACGAGCCCGTGGCTGGTTGCAGCGCCGAAGTTCGACCTTGTGAGGATGGAGACGTGATGCCCCTCCCTCGCCTGGCGGGGCCCTGTGCCCGTCAGATCGCGAACACACTCCAGCAAACCTTCGAGATAGTACCTCCGTAAGTAGATCGCCGGAAAGAGCTCCTCCGGGTTCCCTGTCTGCAACAGCGCGTAGTACTTCCTGTCCGCGGCCTTCTTTTCCTGCTTCCCCACCGAGAGCCCAAACGCCAGCATCCTGGACATCACCTCGCTGTCGCCGTTATTGCAGCGATCGACCGGATGCCCGGGGGCCGCGGAACGGAAAGGAGCGTAAATCTCGGCCTCGAGCAGGTCGAGCCGGTGCAGCTCTTCTCCAAACCGCATCTCTCCGACCACCTCGTCCCTCGCTACGGGATCAGGCTGTCCGTACCGAGCACGCGCGCCGGCAGAGCCGCAGCCTGCCAACGCCAGGAACAAGAGCGCGATTGCCGCCTCTTTCATGGCGCTCAGCCTACGCCTGGCGCTGCTCCGACACGAGAGAGAAAACCTGACGGCGTTTGATCTGCGGCTCAAGCGGTCGCCGGCCGATGGGGAGCAGCGGCCTCGATCCCCCGGTGGTGCGCGCCGACTGCATTGCCGCGCGCACGACCGACATGCGCGAACGGAGGAGCCCGATCACGTTGTTGCGCAGACGAGCCCCTCGCGCGCCTTTTTGCCGCCGTCCAGGAACCAGGTAGCGCCGTCCAGGAACCAGGTAGCGCCGTCCAGGAACCAGGTAGCGCCGTCCAGGAACCAGGTAGCGCCGTCCAGGAACCAGGTAGCGCCGTCCAGGAACCAGGTAGCGCCGTCCAGGAACCAGGTAGCGCCGTCCAGGAACCGGACAGCGCCGTCCAGGAACCGAGAGGGGCCGGCACCACCGATGGACATCGACAGGCCGGTGACGGCCGCGCCGAGGGCGCTCGCGCGCCACCGTTCCCTCCGAGCGCGGCCGGTCGTGGCAATGTCCTCTGCGCGTCGAACCTCTCGACCGCGCGCTACGGGAGCGTCGTGTCCCTCACGGTAAGGCAATGGTTCGTCAGCTCCACGCCCTCGCGCTTGTACACCACGCCGGTCGCCACATCGGTCATCGCGCCAAGACCGAGCTCGCCGTAATCGACCTCGAGCTGAGTCACATAATCCGGAGAACCGTCGCCCTCGGTTGGAACGTCGGTGCTGAATGTGGCGCCCGTGAACAGGTTCTGCAGGTAATAGGTCGCCGTGTCCGGCACCGGCACGCTCGCCCTCTCGACATCGATCAAGGTATCGTGGTTGACCAGCACAGCGTCATCAGAAAAAATGTCGTCCTGGAGCGCAAGTTGCTCGGCTCGCTCGAGGCCGATGGCTCGAGAGATCTTGTTGTCCGGCCAGCTGGCCAGCAAGAAGAAGCTCGTCGTGTAGCGCTCTTCGCAACCGAAGCCCACCTCCTCGGCGGACAGCGCCACGGACCAGTAGCGGCGGTCCGACTCGCTCCGCACGAGTTCCCAACCTCTGAGCGTGCCAGCGGGCATGTCCCATGCGACGAACACGATGCGCTCGAGCCGCGGCGGCCCGAGCGGGGGCCAGTAGAGCTCGGGGAGCCAGATGTCGTCCTTGCACAGGAGACCACGCTCCCAAAGGCCCGAAGCCAACCTGTGATCGTTCCTGCTGTGCCCGGCTCGCGCGAGCAGTTCGGCGACGTCCACGGGGACCGGGGGGTGATCGCCCGCGTCGTCGCCGCAGGAGACCGCCGCGAGCGCGACCATCGCGATTCCAACGAGCATCGACCGCTGCATCCGTTCCTCCTTCGGCTCACTGGGGAAAGCCGGCCACGTCGATGGCCAACCCATCGTCGCCGGCGGACCCAGCGACGCTTGGATTCGCCCCTAGCCCGCCCTTGCCACCCGTTCCCGACTTGAGCTCAGCCTCCGTCACCACCGGGAGCGAGGCTCCAACCATGGCGACGGCGATCGAGGGCCCGCCCTGCCCTCCGCCGCCGTGCCCGCCGTTGCCTCCTTTGCCGCCGTCGCCGCCGGAGCATCCGAAGGGTGAGCCGCCAGAGCCCTGCCCGCCGGGCGCCCCGAGCCCGGGTGCCCCGCCGATCTGGAAGACACCGCCATGGCCGCCGTCGCCGCCTCGCGCGGCTGTGACCCCGGTGCCGTGGAGCTCCACGCGCGCGTTCAGGATCACGAGGCCGACGCTCGCGCCCCCATGGCCACCGCCGTGCCCGCCGCGCCCGCCGCAGCCTCCCGAGCCGCCGGAGCCACCGCCCGCGCCGCCGGCCTTACGCGCGGTGCCGCAGAACATCGCGCCGGCCCGCGTCCCGCCCCCCCCACCACCCCCCTGCCCGGGGAACCCGTCGCCGCCGTCGCCGCCGTTCACCCCGAGGTAATCCCCTCGCGAGCTGAACGCGCCCAGCCCGCGTGCACCCAGCCCGTGCGCGCCGTCAGGACCGTTCGCGCCAGTTTGCCCGGCCAAGCAATCGTCGGTGCGGGTCGCCCCCTGGCCACCGAGGCCGAAGCCGCTGGGGTTCGGGATCGGCATCAGCTCGCCGTCGCCGCCAGGCGCTCCGTGGTCGACCGTTCCATCCCCGCCTCGGGCCCCGATCGAGTCCCCTAGCTCACAGCCGATCTGCACCACCTGGTCACCGCCGGGCACGACGTCGCCGGTACACGCGTCCTGCCCGAACCGTCCGTGGCGCCCCGCCTCGGCCGGCTCGTTCTTCGGAGCGCCAGGCGCACCGTCGCGGCCCCGCGCGCCATCACCCGCGACCAGCTCGCCGCGGCGCAGGGTGATCGCGGCGCCCTCCAGCACGATCGCCGCGATCGAGGAGCCGCCCGGCGTCGTGGCCGGCGCCGCCCGTGCCTCCAGATCGAAGATCGTCGCCGTTGCATTGGCTTCGAACGTGAGCGGTGTTTCGTTCGGCCCGGGTTCGATCACGGTGTTGCTCTCTCCGCCACCGTGACGCCACCCCCGATCGCACTCGAACCCACCCCAGATCTCCAGGGTCCCGCGGACGCGCACGGCCTCGTAGAAATGTTCGGCACAGGCATGCACCCTCGGACGCCTCTGTGGCTCCTGGGCCAAGAGCTCGATGGCCCTGGCGATCGTCTTGACGGGAGCTTCACGCGTTCCCCGTTTCCGATCGTGGCCAAGGCTCGAGCTGACGAAGACGCCGCACTCGTCCGTAGCAACGAGGCCCCCCTGGGGTTCGTCGGGACAAGGCGGTTCCTTGTCGGGCAGCTCCTCCTCGGCCGGCGGCTCACAGCGCAGGCGAGGCCCACAGGGGACCTCCGCGCACCCGGTCCCGAAGGCGCAGGAGGCCAGCATCAGGACCACGGCCTCCGCGAAGGCAGAGCGCCACGAACGCGCGCGCTGGATGGATCGCGGCATCGCAGTCACCTCACCACACCCCGTTGACCGACACGCCGGCCCGATCGCCGGCGATCACCGGCGCCACACGCACAGGCGGCCGGCGCCGCTCTATCCCATGAATGATGAACGAGCCGATCGTCGCGGCAGCGACGACACCCGCGCCGATGAAGAAGCCCGTCGCGACGTCCCGGCCCACCTCGTGCGCATCGTACAAATCGTTGATCTCAGCGCATGCCAGGGCGTTCTCGGGCGACGGCGACGCGCAGATCGAGCGGCTGTTGCCGTTGTTCCGCAGGAGCCGCGCGGCGCGCCGCTCCGCCTCTTCGGCGTACTGCGCCGCGAGAACCGAGGCGACGAGACCTCCCGTGAGGCCGAGCGCGGTCACGCCGATCCCGCACAGCCGCTGCGCGCCCGCCATTCCATCGAACGGCCCAGGCGGAGCCGGTTGGGCCGGCGGCTCGAGCGGGGGCTTGGCCACGGCCTCTTTGGGGGTCGCGGGCCGGATCGAAGCCCGCGCGGGCGCCGGGGCCTCCTTGGGCTCCTCGACGAACCGGAGCGCGACCTTGATCGCCTTCCCCTTCTCCACCTGGACGGTCTGCTCGGCATCGAGGAAGCCGGGGAGCGTGGCCCTGATTGTGTGCGTGCCGGGCTCGACGTACGTATAGCCGGACTTCGACGCGTCCCTGCCCCGGACCTCCCCGCCGATCGTCACCAGCGCGCCCGGATGGCTCAGGTCGAAGTCGATCTGGCCCACCTCGCGCCGGGCTCTCTCAAGGCCGTCCGTGTAACTGCGCCGCTGCGCGGCGGTTCCCGCCCCGGGATCCTCCAGGCATCTATCGATGGCCATCGCGGCGTCGACGTGCCGCCGGAGGGCGAGCAGCGCCATTCCCCATTCGCAGCGAGCCCTGCCGCCTGCGCCGAGCTTGTACGCGAGGTAATAGGCCTCTTCTGCCCGCTCCCATCGTCCCTGGTTGCGGGCGACGTCTCCCACGCGGATCAGCGCCTGGACATCGACGCTGGGCTTGCCTTCCGCCTTCGCCGCAGGCCCGCCCTCGTCGAGCCGAGGTGGGTCGGCGCGGCTTGGCTCGGCGACAGCCAGGCTCGCGGCTAGAAACGATAGCGCCACGAAGCAAGATGGCGCGATCTCAGCCTGCGACAAGCATTCTCGGCAGATGCACATACGCGTGGCTCACGTCGCGCCATCGAGGGAAGCTGCCGCCGTGCTGGCTTGCCCAGCGCGGCGTCGTTTCGTCTGTCGCGCATAGCACCCTGTCGTGGCGCGGCGGTCAAGCGTCCGTCGTCTCCATCGCGCGCCGCCTCTTCCGCGAAAGCATTCCGGTCGAGCGCCAGAAATTCTCTGGCGAAGATGGCTCAATCGACCGTGGCGCGCTCGTCGTCGGCGCCGAGATCAACCAACGAGTCGAGGACATCGCGCGCAGGCTGACGCCCATCTCCGATGCATCGCAGCCCGCGGCGACGTCTCTGCGAATGTGCGGCGAGCGAGATGACTGCCGATTCTCGTCGGCAATCGCACGAAGATGCCGAACACGACCGGACCGCGCCAGGGCAGCCGAAATGGCACGTCGGGGCCCCGAGCGAGGAGCCCTGAAGCGCTCTCAAGCTCGCTCTCCCGTGCATGCTCCGCGCGCACTCGCGTGAAGTCCGCCCAGAACAGGCGTTCTGGTCCTGTCGCACGCTCCCGGAGCTCCCCTCCCCCACGGCGGGTGCAGCTCGCGTGCGTCGCGCTGGGCACAGACGAGCGCTCAGCAGCGCGGCGTCAGGGAAGGCCGGCGAGCTTCAGACGCGATCTCCAAAACCGCGCGGCCCCCGCGACGCGGGATGGCCGCCGCTGGCACTGCACACCAGCTGATGGGAACCCGCTCAGCCAGGTGCGCACAAGGATTGGAGAACGATGCGTCGAGAGAGAGAGACAGAGTGCGAAGGGGGGGACTTGAACCCCCACGGTGTTACCCGCTAGCACCTCAAGCTAGTGCGTCTGCCAATTCCGCCACCTTCGCGAGTGGGTCGCGGGACGGAACCTACCCAGCTGGCCAGGGAAGTCAAGCTAATCCTCTCGAAGTCGTCACACGGCCGGCGCGGCACCCAGGCAGCTCTCTGGCCGGCGTGGCGGCCGCGCGGCCTCGACCGATCGTCCGCTGCGGCGCCGCGCGGCCGGGACGCATCCGCGCCGGCCGACCAGGAGCAGCCCCCGGAGCGCGCCCTCACCCCACGGAAGCGCCGCGCGAGCCCCCGCGCCGCGCCTCCAGACGCCGCGCCAGCCTCCGCGCCGCCCCTCCCGTCAGCGGACGAGCGCCTCGACGATCTCGCGGATCTCGAACGGCTTGCGCACCCACGACACCCCGGAGTTCGGCGGGAGGGGCGCCGCGACGGCGCTGCCGGACATCACCACGAGCCGCACGTCGGGGTTGGCGCTGCGCACCGCGGAGACGGTGCCGAGGACATCCTGCGCGATCGGCGAGATGTCGAGCAGCGCCGCATGGAACGGGCCGGACGCGAGCGCGCCCGGGAGCTCCACCGCGCTCTGCACGCTGACGATGCTCGCCCCGCGCGCCGTGAGCGCCGTGTCGAGCAGATCCACCACCGCGTCGTCGTCCTCGACCACCAGGATCCTCACGCCCTCGAGGACCGCCCCGGGGAGCGGCGACGTCGTGCTGCGCGGCGCAGGCGGCGCCTCGTCGGCATCCCCTTCCCCGGCCTCCGCCTCCCCAGCCTCCCCGTCGTTGCCGGGCGCGCTGCCCGCGAGCGCGGGCGCGGAGCCCTCGATCGGCCAGCGCAGCTCGAAGCGGGCGCCCTCGTCCGAAGGGACGAGCGCGAGCGCGCCGCCCGCGGAGCTCGCCAGCGCCGCAGAGTGGCGCAGGCCGATGCCCGCCCCGCCAGGACGCGTCGACACGCCGGAGCTCAGCAGCGTCGCGCGCCGCGACGGCGGCACCCCAGGCCCCTGATCCGCGACGCCGACGATCACCGCCGCGCCGTCCAGCCTGGCATCCACGCGCACCGCAGAGCCGCGCGGCGAGAGCGCGACCGCGTTGAGCAAGAGGTTCGTCAAGATCTGCACCACCGCGGCGCCGTTGCTCACGCAAGCCCGCGCGACGTCGGGATCGATCTCGGCGCGGAGCGCGATCGACGAGCGGCGCGCCTCGGGCTCGAGCCCGGTCACCGCGTCGTCGATGACATCGGCGAGCAGCCGCGTCGGCTCGCCCAGCGGCGTCGACGCGACCTCGCCGTCGCCGGCCGGACGCCCCTCGGCGTCCGCGCCGATCGCCCGCCGGATCAGGCGGCGGGCGTCGCGCGCCCGCGACACGGCGACGCCGAGCGCGCGGCTCAGCTCAGCGCCGCGATCGGCCTGGGCCCGCTCGATGCAGCCAACGATCACCGTCAGCGCGTTGGAGACCTCGTGCAGCGCGACGGCGAGCTCCTGCGCCGACGGCAGGGACGCGCTCGCGCGCTCCTCCTCGGTACGCTGCCCCGGTTCGCCGCGCAGAGGTGGCGCGAGGGTCAAGCCATCCTCTGTTGAAGGCTCCGATGTCCCACCGCGCGTCGGCTGCGCCACGGGCGCTAGCCTATCTCGCTCTGCGCTGAGCTGGTACCGCCCTTTTTCGCTCCGACTTCACCGGGACGTCGATGGGGGGAGCGGCAGGACGTAGGAGCCGTCGGCCTCCGACCGGGTCTCGCCGATCTGGATGACCCCCGTCACCGTCCCCTGCGCGGTCTTCCTCTCGACCGGCAGCCAGGCCACGACCGCGGCGTCGGCGAGCCGGTCGCCCGACGACGCGTCGCGGACCACGCCCTGGAGCACGGCCGGGTACGACATGGCGAGCTCCAGATCGATGACCGCGGCGTCGGTCGGAGGGACCACCAGGCGCGGCCGCACGAGCCACGGGTAGGCGGAGCCCGGCGTCGGCCGGACCGAGAAGTCGAACTCCCCGGGGTCGACGCCGATGGAGAACGCGCCGTTGCGCAGGACCCCGGACGCCTGCCGGGGCAGCAGCGGCTCCGGGTTGAGCACCTGGTTGAGGTAGTTCGTGGCGTCGCCGAGGGAGGGGACCGCGACCACGCTCGCGCCGTCCATCAGCTCGCCCGCGGGCCCCTGGACACGGCCGCGCAGCGCCCCGGCCTCCGGGATGAGGATCGACTGGCCGCAGTAACAGTCGTCGCCGGCGGCGAACCTGAGCGACTGCCTGGCCCTCGCCTTGGTGGTGTCGTTGATCGGCTGCGCGAAGACGACGTACTCGCCGGGCGGGAGGTCGGCCCGGAAGAGGCCGCTCGCGTCGGTCTCGGTGTCGAGCTTGTACGCGGCGGTCGGGGCCTGGTCGATGGTCGCGCTCTGGATGCGGACGGCGGAGAGCACCGGGTTGCCGCTCGCGTCGAGCGTCCGGCCCTCCACGCGGCGCGCCGCCGCGTCGAGCTGGAGCAGCGAGAGGGTCAGGTTCGCCGTGGACCCGTGGAGCGCTATCGCGGCGAGCTCCCAGTAGACCGTGGGCCGCGGCTCGCCGTCCTTGGGCCGCAGCCGGATGAGCGGGCTCTTCTGGCTCTTCTCCCTGTCGGTCCAGTAGAACTTCACGCTGAACTCGACCCGCGCTGCGGTCCCCGGCGGGCTGGGCTCGCCTTGCTCGAGGACGCCGACCTGCGAGATGACGCTGCCGGTCAGCGGGTCGACGACGTCGAGCTTCCACCCGTCGACGCTCAGGCCCGCCGGCACCTGCAGGCTGCCTTGAAGCACCGCGGGAGCCTCGGCGTTGACGCCGAGCGTCCACTGCTCGGGCACCTGCTGGTTCGGCAGGAAGATCGGCGGGGGGAGGTCGCCGCTGCAGCGGCTGTGCGGCTGCGGTACCAGGTAGAGGTGATAGCTCCCGGGGGGGATCGCGAGCTGGAACCGGTGGCCACCGGAGCCGTTCGGCTCCGAGATCGCCGCGTAGCTCTGGGCGGGCAAGCCCAGCAGGGGTGCGATGCGCCGGAACTCGGCCTTCACCGGGAAGTCCCCGCCGGTGAGGTCGCCGCAGTAGGAGCCGCCGAGGCGCAACGTGACCGTGACGCGCGCGGGCGGGGGGATCCGGAGATCGAGGGAATGCACCTGCCCGCCGGCGTCGTCCGGGGGGAAGATGCTGCCGGCGTCGACATCGAGGAGATGAGAGACCTCCGCGCTCACCTCGCGCGAGACGCGCGGCCGGATCTCCAGGAGGAGCCCGTCGAGGTGCGCGCTGGTCGAGACGCACGCGCGGTGCCCGTCGACCTCCGCGCAGGTCGCCCCCGGGCCGCACTCGACCGACCGGTCGCAGGCGTTCGTGGGGCCCGCGGCCGCGTCCTCGAGGGGGATGCTGCACGCCACCGAGGCCGGCAGGCAGGCGAACAGCAGGGCGCGCACGGCGGGTCGCGGGCTCACGGCGCCCTCCTCGCCGAGAGCGCGGCGCGCTCGGCGCAGCGCGCGCGCGGTCGCGGCGCCGTGGGAGCGCGCGGCGGCGCCGGAAGGACGCTGGCGACCGGAAGCCGCCGAGCCGAGGAGGGGAACGCGCGCGGCCCGAACGGGTCCGCACCCGAGCAGGCGCAGGAAAAAATCACGCTGGAAAGAGAAGGCGATGTTCGTGCCAACGCGCCGCCGGCGTTCCGGGCAACGCGAGGCGTGCGTGCCGCGCGTGCCGTGCGTGCCGTGCGTGCCGTCGACGGAGCAGCGCGCGGCGTGCATCCTGCCCGCTGGGCGGCGCGCAACGGGCGGCGAGGCTGTGACAGCGCTGTCGCGTTGAGACAGACGCACCGAGGTGACCAGGCCGCAAACGTCGCAGCGGGGTGAAGCGTGGGCGTGCACACGGGAGACCTCGGATGGACGGGGTGCAACAGGGGCGCTGCCGGCGCCGCGGGGCGCGCGGTCGGGCGCGGAGGACACGGCGGCGAAGGCTGCAGCGCGGCGGCGGCAACGACGCCTACGTGCCAGCGCGGAAGCGCGAGCTGCCCGTGTCGACCCGCCGGAGTGAGGGCACCGTACCGGGCTGCCATCGCGCTTCGGCGTACTCCATCCGCGTCGCGAGGCGTACGAGATCGGCGACCTCCGGGTGCGCCGCGCACGCGGCGGCGAGCCCCTCGGGCTGGGAGAGCGGGACGGCCAGCTCGAGGCCGCGCTCCTTGAGGGTCGCGCGCACCGCGGTGGCGAGGTTGCCCGCGGCGAAGAGGCCGGCGCGGCGCATCGCGGTGCGGGTCGTCTTGACGGCCGCCTCGTAGGTCATCTTGCTGGCGCTGTCGCAGATCTCGCGGAGGCGGCGCTCGGCGCGCGGAGGGATGAGCTGCCAGAGGTTCTGCTCCAGCCGCACCACGGCCGGGTTGCCGCGCGTGCTGTGCGCGGTCGCCTCCAGCGGGCCGAAGGCGGCGACGACCGCGGAGAGGAGCGTGCGGAGCTCGTCCTCGGTGCTGGTGTTCACGAGGACGTAGTCGGGCATGGCGCCGGCCAGGTGAGCGCCGAGCAGGTAGCGCAGCTCGGGGCTGTCCTCGCGGATCTCGCCCCGCAGGAGCACGGCCGGCGGGTTGACCCGGATGACCTGGCCCTCGGGCGACGGGGGCGCAGGCGACGGCGCGCGCTGGTGGAAGAGCGCGGTGCGCAGGAGACCCAGGTGACCGGCCACGGCGCCGTAGAGCTCCCCGAGCACGGTCGGCGAGGTCGGCTGGACCCGCTCGGAGGCGACGAGCCCGGACTGGCCCGCGTCGCGGCGGTAGAGGCCGGTCTCCCAGACGAGCGCGAGCGCCTCGTTGACCGGAGACTCCAGGTCGCGGAAGAGCAGGGCGCTCACGAGCTCCGGCGCGTCGCGCTGCGCGGCGAGGAGCGGGGGCAGGACGGCGCCGTCGCCGCGCCGGTCGGACGGCTCGTCGCCCTCGAAGGCGCGCAGCACGTGCTCGATGGCGCGGGCGTAGGTCATGTTCTTGTCGGCGATCGCGGCCGCCTGCAGGCGCTCGAGGGCGCCCCGATCGCCGAGCCGCAGGTGGGCCTGCATCCGGCGGACCGCCAGCGCCTCGCGGGAGCGATCGTCGCGCGGGGCGAAGCTCTTCATGAGCCGCTCGCCCGCCTCGTACGAGCCGGCGGCGAGCTCGCGGAAGAGCGCGGCCTCCTCGAAGCTCTCGGCCGCGGACGGCGGCCACGTGGTGAGGAGCCGCGTCGCGGAGGAGGGCGGCTGGAGCGACACCGGGGCGGAGACCGGCGGCGAGGCGTGCTGCGCGCCGGCGCTGGCGCGGCCCGAGGCGGCGCCGCTGCGCGCGGCGTTGCCCTCCGCGGCCCCGGAGGGCGACGCCCCCGCGGGCGGGGCGACCGCCGGCCCCTCGAGCAGGTCGTCGTCCGACAGCGCGGGAGAGCTGGCCCGCGATGCGTCGGCCGCGATCAGCGACTCGTCGAGCGGGTCGTTGAGCTCGACCAGATCGATGTTCGGATTGCCGGAAGCCGGCGCGGCGCCGCTCGACGGCGCGCGGCTGCTCGCGGGCGCGACGCCGCTCGACGGCGCGCGGCTGCTCGCGGGCGCGGCGCCGCTCGACGGCGCGCGGCTGCTCGCGGGCGCGACGCCGCTCGACGGCGCGCGGCTGCTCGCGGGCGCGGCGCCGCTCGACGGCGCGCGGCTGCTCGCGGGCGCGGCGCCGACCGACGGCGCGCGGCTGCTCGCGGGCGCGGCGCCGCCGGCCGACGGGGCTGGACCGCCGGGCTGCGCCTCGGGCGCCGCCGGGGCAGGCTCCGTGACGACGACCCGGGCCGGTCCGGCGTGAGGCACTTCCTCGGGCGGCAAGGTCGCCCGCTCGCTGGCCAGCTCGGCGTTCAGCTCGGCGATCTTCAACCCGAGCGAGCGATCCGAGCCCGCCAGCACCGTGGCCTGCGCGAGGATCTGCGCCGCGCGCTCCGGATCGCTCGACGCGTGCAGGCGCGCGAGCTGCGTCAGCGCGCGCGCCCGGTCGATCCCCGAGCTCTGCGCGACGAGCTCCTCGAGGGCCTTGCGGGCGGCCTCGGGCTCGCCCCGGGAAGCCGTGAGCTCCAGCTGGCGCCGCAGCGCCAGCGCGCGCGTCTCCGGCTCCGCCGCGGCCTCCTCGAGCAGGCGCGCCGCCGTCTCGAGCTCGCCGGCGTTCTGCGCGGTCTCGGCGGCGGCGAGCGCGACGCGGCCGCGCGCGCGCATGCCCTGGAGATCGCCGCCGAGCGCGCGCTCGAACAGCGGGAGGGCGGCGGAGAAGTTCCGCTTCAGCGCGAGGCGCTCCGCCATGCCGAGCGCGACGAGCGTGCTCGGGCCGACCTCGGCGTGGCGCCGGGTCAGCTCGCGCATGCCCGCGCCGTGGCCCTGGATGACGTCGAGCGTCTCGGCCAGGAGGAACGCGTGCAGATCGACGTGCGCGGGGCGCAGGCGCGGCGCGATGCGGCCGAGCTCCTCGACCGCGGCCTGCGCGTCGCGCGGCGTCCCGGTCCCGCGCAGGCGATACTCGATGCGGCGCGCCTCGAGGACGGCGTCGGGCGACTCCGGGGCGAGCTTCACGGCGCGGCGAGCGCGCTCGAGGGCCGTGGCGTCGTCGCCGAGCATCGAGGTGGCGCGCGCCGCCTCGACGAGCAGCTGCGCGCGCCGCTCGGGGGCGTCGCGCGACGCGCTGGCGAGCTGATCGAGCGCCGCGGCGAGCGCGTGGCCGTCGCCCTCCCGGCGGGCGATCTCGACGCGGAGCTCGATCACGGCCTCGCGCGGCGCGATGCGCGCGACGCTCTCCAGGGTGTCCTTCGCGGACTCGACGTCCCCGCCGCCGAGGTAGCTGCTGCACGCGCGGAGGTTGTACTCGGCCCGCTCGTCGGTGGTCGTCGCGAGATCGCCCAGCCTGCACCAGAGCGGGGCGGCGCGGAGCGGCGTCCCGAGCCGCTCGTAGATGTCCGCGAGGAACCGGAGCGCGCTCACGTCGTCCGGCGACGCCGCGAGCAGGGCCTCGAGCTCGGCGCACGCCTCGTCGAGGAGGCCGAGGCGCTGCTCGAGCAGGGCAGCGCGCCGGAGCCGCAGCGCGCGCCGCGTGTCCGGCAGCGGGGCCGCCTCGATGCGGCGCGCGAGGAGGGCGGCGACGGCGGCGTGATCGCCGCGATCGCTCGCGTCCTGCTCGACGACCTCGAGGGCGTGCAGGTCGGTGAGGTCCAGCCGGGCGATCGCCTCGAAGAGCGCCACCGCGGTGCCGCGATCGCCGAGCTCCTGGGCGAGCGGCGCGAGCTCGCGCAGCACGAGCAGCCGCTCCTCGTCGCTGGAGGCGGCGCCCTGGAGGCGCGTGAGCACGTCGAAGAGCTGCCGGCGATCGTCGCCGCGCCGGGCGAGCCGGATGAGCTCGTCGAGGTGCGCCTTGTCGAACGGGGTCTTCTGCGCGGCCTCGAGGAGGAGCTCCAGCGCGCCGTGGAGATCGCCGCCCGCGGCGAGGATGCCGGCGAGCTCGCGCGTCATCTCGAGGCGGGCGGCGCCCGTCACGTCCACGCGCGAGAGCTCGGCCTGGAGGAGCGCCAAGAGATCGCCGCCGCGCTCCTCGGCCGCGTACAGCCGCCGCAGCTGGGCGACGATCCCGGCGCGCGCCTCGCCCTGGAGCTGGCCGCCGGCGAGCGCCCGCTCGATGGCGACGATGGCCTCGGCGCGCTGGCCCTCGCGCTCGTGCTTGTCGGCGAGGTGCAGCAGCGCCTCGAGGCGCCGCGCGACCGGCAGGGCGTCGTCCAGAGAGCGCTTCAGCCCCTCGTCGCCGCTGGCCTCGACCGCCGCCTCGGCCTCGTAGGCGAGCACGTCGTCCTCGGGCGCGCGGCGGGCCGCCTCCACGAGCAGCGCCGCCGCGACCGGCGGCACGTTGAGCGCGCCCGCGAGCTTGCTCGCCCACCTGAGCAGGCCGGGGCCGACGCTCGAGTGCGGCCTCATCGCGGCGGCGTACACGGCCGCGATGAGGTGCGACGCCGGCTCCGTCTGCCGGGCGAGCTGGCCGACGATGTCGAGCAGCGTCTGGAACTCGTCGACGTCGCCGTCGGCGAGCATCGCGCGCTCGATCGCGGCGAGCGCGAGCGCGGGGGCGTCGAGGACCTCGACGGCGATGCGCGCCATCGCGAGCCCCGCGCGAGCCCCGTCGGGCCCCTCGAGCTTCGCGATGCTGGCCTTGACAGCGCGATCGAAGCGGATGGCCTCGACCTCCGGCTGCCCGTTGAACGCGACGAGGTCGCGGATCGCCGCGCCCACGTCCTCGACGATCGCCGGATCCGGGCGCACGACCATCGCGCGGAGCAGGATGTCGAGGCGCAGCCGGAGGCCCTCCTCGGTGCGGCCGGTGAGGGCCGCGGCGCGCTTCAGCCACGCGTTGCGCGACGCCGGATCGGCGGTCGCGGCCACCCGCTCGAGCGCGCGCACGGCCTCCGAGGGCTCGCCGGCGTGCTCGGCGAGCCGCGCGAGCAGCACGTACGAGGTGCCCTCGGTGGGCACCGCCTCGAAGCTGGCCACGGCGTGCGAGAGCGCGAGCTCGAAGGCGCCGCGTCGCTCCAGCTGCCGCGCGGCGCGGTAATGGGCGGCGCGGCGGCCGTAGCAGCCCAGGGCCGCGTCGGCGAGCAGCCGGTAGGTCTTGTCGAGGACGGCGACGCCGCCGTCGGCGTCGGCCGACTTCTCGACGAGCGCGACGGCGTCGGCGCGGAGCGGATCGAGCTCGATCGCGCTCGCCGCCGCGGCGAGCGCCCGCTCGGGCAGGCCGTGCTCGTGCGCGAGGTTGGCGGCCTCGATCAGCAGGCTGGCGCGCCGGCGCCGCTCGGGTCCGACGTCGCCCGACCACGCGCTCTCCTCGGCGGCGGGCTGCGCTCCCCCGTCGCCCCGCGCCTCGGCGGCCCGGGCGACGATCGCGTCGATCGCGGCCTCGACGCCCGCGAACTCGCACATGTCGCGCGCGTAGCGCTCGGTCCCGCCGCTCGGCGCGACCTCGCTCGCCCGGAAGAAGGCGGTCTCGGCGCCGCGATGATCCTCCGCCAGGTCCCAGAGCAGGCTCCCGAGCTCGCGCCACGCGGCCGCCGCCTCCGCCGCGGCGTCGCCGCCCTGCGCGGTGAACGCCCGGGCCTTCGCGTCGGCCAGCGCGATGGCGCCGTCGGAGCTCAGCCCCTTGGAGAGCAGCGACGCCTCGATGCGCTGGACCCGCGCGAGGACCTCGTGGGGGTCGGCCTCTTCCGCGGCGGCGCGCGCGAGCTCCTGCGCCGCACCGTCGGGGTCGCCGCCGTCGAGGCGACAGTCGGCGAGCATGAACATGAGCTCCGTGGCGTGCGACGCCGTGATCTCCACGGCCAGCCACCGCTCGAGCACGGTCACGGCGAGGTGCGGATCGCCGGCGCGGCGCGCGAGCTCCAGGAGCCGCTCGCGCAGGAGCGGGTTCTGCGGGCCGAAGACGTCGAGCGATCGGCGCGCGAGCGCCGTGCCGCGCTCGGGGTCGAGGTCGTAGAGCGCGTGCAGCGCGCTCGCCAGCGGGGCCGCCATCTCGCCGAGCGGCTTCGGCTGCGCCAGGATCCACGCGAGCGCGTCCGAGAGCCGGGCCGCGTCGCCGGCGACCGCGGCGCGGCGGATGAGCTCCGTGGTCGCCTGGGGGGGACCCGGGCCGGAGCGCGAGCCACCGCTGGGTCCACGCGAGCGCGAGCGGCAGCTCTCCCAGCGCCTCCAGCGCCCTCGCGAGGCCGTCGCAGAGCGCGCCGCGCGGGAACACCGTGGTGATGGAGCGCTCGATCGCGGCGGCGACCGCGCGGTCGACCTCGAACGGAGGCGCCTCGCCCGCCTCGGCGGCGGCGGAGAGCTCCGCCGTGAGGATCGACGCGAGCGTGGCCACGGCGCGCGTGCTCGACGGATCGGCCTCGCAGGCGAGCACCGCGACCTCGCGCGCGAGCGGCGCGGCGCGCACCCGCTCGTAGAGCGCCGCGGCGACCGCGAGCAGCACCGCGCGCAGCGCCGGCCAGACCGGCGCGGCGAGCTGCACGATCGCGTCGGCGCGCTCCCGCAGGCGCCCGGCCCGCGTGGCCAGCACGAGCGCAGCGCTGGCGGCGCCGCGGTGCCCCGGCGCCTCGCCGAGCAGCGGCGACACCTCGTCGAGCGCGCGGGCGTCCTGGCCCTGCCGCCGGGCGATCGCCGACAGGAGGAGCCGGGCGCGCACCAGCTCGACCCGCGTCAGCGCGGACGCGCGGATCGCCTCGGATCTCACGGAGCGCGCGCCGTCGCCCTCCGGGGACGGCGGCCGCGCCGCGTCGGCCAGCCGCGCGCGCAGCAGGGCGTCGAGCGCGGCGCCGCCCCCGGTCCGCCGGCTCACCCGATCGAGCGCCAGCAGGCAGCCGCGGTCGGTCGGCAGCGCCCGGGCGAGCCCCACGAGCGCCTCCTCGTAGGCAGCGCGCTCGTCCGGGCGGCCGCGGTAGATCACGACGAGCCGGCGGAGCGCGTCGATCCGCCCCTCGGCCGTGTCCGCGCCGCGGAGCGCGCGCTGCGCCGCGGCGAGCGCCTCGTCCTGCGCCTTGAGCCGCTCGGCGATCCGCTCGAGGCCCGCCGCGGAGCGCTCGGGGTCGCCGCCGGCGCGCTTCAGCGCCTCGAACGCCCACCGCGCGAGGCCGGGGTCGCCAATCTTCTCCTCCGCGAGGCGCGCGAGCTCCGCGAGCGCGTCGATGCGCGCCGCCGCGTCGTCCCTCGCCCGCGCGTCCGAGCCCTCGCCGATGCGGATGAGCGCCTCGACGAGGGGCGCCATGTCGTGCAAGGTCGCCGCGTGCTCGCGCAGCGCCGAGCGCGCCGCCGCGTTGCTGGAGTCGCTCGCCGCGGCCTCGATCCAGGCCTCGACGGCGCGATCGGGGCTCGCGAGCGGGCCGGCGTAGAGCCGCGCGAGCGCCGCGTACGCCTCGGCCCTCGGCGCCCCGGCCCGCTGCTCGGCCCTGATCTCGAGCCGCGCGGCCACGAGCTCGTAGAGCCCTGCTTGCTCGAGCACCTCGTCGATCGCGCGGGCGGCGTCGCCGTCGACCTCCCCGTCGAGGCCCGCGTCGAGCACGCAGCCGACCGCGCGCGCCCAGTCGCCCTCGCTCGTCGCGCCCTTGAGCCGGTGGCCGTGGACCTCCGTCGCGCGCTGCAGCGCGGGCGGGCCGGCCGACGCGCCCTCGCCGCTGGACGCCCGCGCCGCGAGCGCTTCGGCGTGCGCCCGGAGCACCTCGTCGGCGGCGCCGTGCCGGCTGCGCACGAACAGCGCGGCGGCCATGGCCTTGGCGGCCATGTCGTCGTGGGGGGCGATCTCGAAGGCGCGCAGGCGGTCCTCGAACGCCGCCTCCCGCTCGCGCGCCGCTTCGCGCCGCTTGGCCGCCTCCAGGTACGCCTTCGCCGCGGCGGCGGGGAACACCTCCTCCGACGCCCAGGCGGCGATCGTGCCGAGCAGCTCGCTCGCCATCGCGTCGTCCGGGGCCAGCTCGCTCGCCTCTTCGAGCGCGTCGACCGCGCCCGCGACGTCGCTGGCGCGCGCCAGGAGCACGGCGATCTTGACCAGCATCCGCGCCGTCGCGCCGGGCGGCTGCGCGTCGTCGCGGAGGCCGCGCAGCGCCGCTGCGGCCAGGGCCGGCTCGCCCAGCCCGGCCAGCCAGCCGGCCAGCTCGCTCCTCATCGCGGCGTCGTCGCCCAGCGAGAGCGCCCTCCGGGCCAGCGCCGCCGCCCGATCGAGCTCGACGCCGCGCGCGGCGAGGATCCTCGCGAGGGCGAGGGCCGCCTCGCGCTCTCCTTGCGCGTCGCCGGCGGCGCGGCGCTCGTCCACGCGCGCGCGCCAGTAGGCTTCCTCAGCGCGCGGGCCGCGGTGGCGCGACACCGGCGCGACGGCCCGGCTCCCTCCGATGAGCAGCTGCCCCGCGGAGGCGGGCCCCGCTGGCTCCATCAGCTCCGGCGAATGCAGCGACCTCCGCGCGCCCGACGCTGATGCTGCCCGTTCCGGAGGTGAAGAGCTCATTTCGGCGACCCGCTTCGGGTATGCTGAACCCGAACAGCCTAACAGAACGACCGTGGTACAAGGCCAGTCTTCCGGTGCGATCTCGCGCCTTACCTGAGCGTCACCGCGAACGGTAGCACCGTGAGCGCCCTCTCTCCGGCCAGGAGCGGCGCCATGGAGGCCGCGAAGGTCCCGATCTCCGGCGCGACGCCGAGCCACTCGGGCAGCAGGGCGCCCGCCATCGCCTCCCGCGCGCGCTCCTTCAGCGCGGCGCGGTCCGGGGCCCGCGCGGCGTCCTCGCCGGTCTCGTCTCCGGCGGCCAGGAGCTCGAGCAGGCCTCCATCGTCCTGCTCGATCTCGACCGGCGCGTCCTCGGGCAGCTCCGCCAGCTCGCGCGCGAGCGCGATCGCCCGCTCCAGCCCGCCGAGCTCATCGACGAGCGAGCGCTCCTGGGCCTCGACCCCGCCGAAGATCCGCCCCTCCGCCGACGGCGCGATCGTCTCCAGCGGGAGGTTCCGCCCCGCCGTGATGCGCTTCAGGAACAGATCGTAGACCGCCTCCATGCTGGCGAGCACGCGGGCGCGGGTGGGCTCGTCCCAGGGCGTGAGCGCCGACATGTACGCGGCGCGCGCCGCCCGCGTCGGATCCGGGTTGGCCGCGACGGTCTCCGCGTTGATCCCGATGTCCGCGAGCGCCTTCCCCACGGCGAACTTGCCGCCCACGACGCCGATCGAGCCGATGATGCTCGTCGGCTCGGCGAGGATCTTGGTGCCGGCGCAGGCCAGGTAATAGCCGCCGCTCGCCGCCATGCCGCCGATCGAGACGACCAGCGGCTTCTCCTCCCGCAGCCGCATCAGCTTCTGCCAGAGCAGATCCGACGCCAGCGCGGACCCGCCGGGCGAATCGATCCGGAGCACGACCGCCTTCGCGCTCGTGTCCTTCGTCAGGCGCGTGATGATCCGCCCGAGCTCGCGCTCGCCGATCCCGTCCGACGAGCCGAGCGGCATCCCGCTGGCGGTCATGGTGATGCCGCCGATCGCCGGCACGACCGCCACGTGCGGCGCGCCCAGCGTGCTCGCCCCCGAGATCGAGCGGAACACGTCCACGAGGCTCCGCGAGAGGCTCGGGTCGCGCGGGGCGCCGCCGAACCGCGGCACCGAGAGCTCGGTGCCGGCGAGCTTCTTCGCGTCCTCGAGCGCGGCCTCGACGTCGCCGAGCTCGTCCACGAGCCCCCGCGCCTTCGCCTCCTCCGGGGCGAACGGGCCGTCCTCGACGGCCTCGCGGAGCTCCTGCTTGCCGCGCCCCTCCACGATGCCCGAGAGCCACGCCTCGCGGAGCCCGCCCAGCGCCGACTGGAGCGACTGACGCGCCTCGGGGCTCGCCCCCTCGCGCGTGAACGGCTCGCTCGCGCCCTTGAACTTCCCCACCTGGAGGAAGTCGACGTCCACGTTGAGCCTGTCGAGCAGCCCCTTCGCGAACATGAGCTGCGCCGCGATCCCCACCGTGTCGACCTGCCCGGCCGGGCTCAGCCACAGCTTGCTGCAGGCGGCGGCCGCCAGCAGCATCGTCGCGTTGTTGTACTCGTCCGCGTGACACACGACCGGTCGCCCCGCCTTGCGGACGTCGCCGAGGATCCGGCCGATCTCGTGGGCGCGCGCGAAGGCGAGGCGCGCGCTCCCGAGCCGCACGAGGACGCCCTTCGCGCGCTCGGCCTCGGCGAGCTCCCGCAACGACCGCACGAGCTGCGCATGGGTCCTGCCGCTCGGCGGGCCGAAGAGCGACGCCGACGCGCTCTCGGGGAGCCCGCGCGAGAGATCGATCTCGATGACCGCCGGCTCGTCGAGGCGCCCGCCGGCCGGGGCCGGCAGCGGCGCCGCCCGCTCCCTGCCGGTGCACCCCGCCATCGACGCCGCCGCCGCGAGCGCGCCCGCACCGAGCCACCGCATCCGTCGAGCTCGGCGCTTACTCATGCTTGATCCCGGGCAGATCGGAGGTGTCGATCACAGGCGCCGTCGTGCTCGGCGAGGCGGTCGGCGGCGGGTGTACGCCGGGGAGGTCGCTCGTATCGATCGTCCCCCCCGGGGCGACGTAGTCGTCCGGCACGCGGCCGTCGTCCGGCTCCCGGCGAACGCGCCCCGGCGCGGCCGGAGAGCTCGGACCGGGAGCGCCCGCCGCCGGAGAGCTCGGGACGGGAGCGCCCGCCGCAGAGCTCTCCGGGCGCGCGCTCGAGGCCGGCTCGGCGCCGCCGCTCGGCTTGTCGTGCTCGTCCGGCGCCTTCTCGACGCGGTCGATGAAGGCCCGGAGCGGGCGCGCGAGCAGGTGCGGCGGGCTCATGGCGAGCAGGCGGTCGTTCTCGACGCGCGCGGCCGCGAGATCGCCGGACCGCGCGAGCGCATAGACGAGGAGCGCCCGCGCCCGCCCGGGGATCTGCTCGACGCTCGCCGCCGCCCGGAGCCGCTTGACGACCGTGGCCCAGCTCGGCTGAGCCTCCGCGAGATCGAGCGCGGCCAGCGTGAGCGAGTTCTCGGGTTGCGCGCTCTCGGCCGAGATCGAGGCGACGAGCTGCCGCGCCGCGGCGAGGTCCCCCTGCACCCGGAGCAGATCGATCGCGGCGCGGCTCACCTCTGGATCCGCCGGCGCGACGCGCCGCGCGTGATCGACCGCCTTGCGGGCGCGATCGATCGCGCTCTTGAGCTCGTGCCGCATCGTGTCCAGATCCGGATCGCCCTCGGCGAGCAGCTGCAGCCGCAGCCACCGCATGTCCGCGTTCACCGTCTCGACCCGGGCCAGCGCCGCGGCGACGCGCGGATCGTCCTCGGCGAGCGCGCTCGCCTTGACGAGCTTGTCCCTCGCGGTCTCGAGATCTCCCTCGGTCAGGCTCCGCTCGCCGTCGGCGAGCAGGGTCGCGACGCGATCGTCGCTCGTCGCCGGACGGGCCTGGACGGCCGGCTTGAAGTACCTCGGCCCGAGCGTCGCGACGCTCACCACCGCGAGACCGACGACGACGAGCCCGACGATCCACCGCGCGATCCCGGTCCTCTTCATCGGCAGCGAGGTGATCCGCGTGTCGCCGTCGCCGTCGTCGGCGTAGGAGGGGCCGCCGTCCGGGTCGGCGGGCGACACCAGCGGCATCGCCCCCGCCCTCCGCCCCGCGCGATCCTCGGCCGCCGCGCGCGGCGACCCGCGCCTCGCCACGGGGCCCTCGTCTCCCTGGCCGTCGGCCGAAGCAGGAGCGGCCGCGCGGTCGGCGCGCGGCGGCGGGGCGCTGTTCGGGATCCGCAGCGGGCCGAGCCCGGAGGCCCGCCCCAGCGCTTCACCGCCGGCTTCGGCCCCCGGCTTGACGCTGCCCGGGCGCGCCTCGGCGACCCCGGCGCCGCGGAGCGTCCGCGGCTCTTGCCGGCGCGCGGGGTGCGCGTCCGGCAGCGGCGGCGCCTCTTCCGGCGGCACCACGACCCCGGGCAGCGCGCTCGGCTTGAGCATCGCCCGCGCCGGAGCGCTGGCCTCGGGCTCGAAGGCGGCGGGCAGCGTCGCGCGGCGCGGCGAGGGGCGCTCCTTGGCGGACTGGACCTCCCGCACGTCGCGCACCACCGTCTCGTCGTCGTGGATCGACCCGGGACCCGCCTCCGCGCTGGGCTCTGCGCGCGGGAGCGGGATCGCGACCGAGACCTCGGTCTGCACAGGCGCCGGGCCGCCGAGCCCTGGAGGCGTCAGCGACCTCGAGCGGCTGGGCATCGGCGACGGCCCGCCGATGCCCAGCGCGGTCCCGGCCATGACCATGCTCCCCGGGCCCTTGAAGAACGGCTCCAGCTCCGCGATCGATCCGAGCCGCCGCGGCCGCGCGTTCCCGCGCGAGATCACGTCGTCGCGGGTGACGTGGCCCTGAGAGATCGCCGCCTGGAGCTCCCGGAGCATCCTGAACTCGAGCTCCCGGCCGCCGAGGGTGCGCACGAGCCACTTCTCGGGGAGGGCGCCGTCGGTGCGGCGCACCTTGAACTGGTAGCCGCAGTTCGTGCACTTGACCGTCGTACCGCGCTCCGACACGAGGGCGTCGTCGAACTCGTACTCGGTGCTGCAACGCTCGCAGGTGACATCCATCGGCTCGACCGGTCCCCGTGTCCTCGCGAACGGCTGGCCCACAGGCGCGAGCCTGCCGGGATCCCTCATTCGGAGGTGGCCGCCCGGAACTCGGCGGAACGGTAGCACGGGTTCCCCTGCATGCCCCAAGCGGTCCGCGCCGCGCCGCGCCATCCGGTCCGGCCGCCGCGAGCCGGCCGCCGAGCGCCGGCCGCGCGAGCTCCCCGCCGCGTCCACCCGCCGCGTCCACCCGCCGCGAGCCAGCCTCCCCAGCCTCCGCCGGGCGCGGCGCATCCGCCGCGAACCGTCGCGCGCTCGGGCCACATCCCGACGTGAACGCGGCTTCACGGCGCGCGCGCGGGCCGCCGAAATGCGCCGCGTCTCGCTGGGCTTGTTCGGGGCATGTCGCTTGCTACGCTCGTCCGGTCGCGACCGTCACGCGCGAGGGCGCCGCCCCTCGACGCCGGGCGGCCGAATGCCTTCGGGAGACGGTGAATGAAGCGACTTACTCTGCTGGGTCTCGCGAGCGTGCTGGCGCCCCTCCTCGCGGGTTGCCCCATCTACGATGACGCCGACAGCCACTTCTGTGATGCAGAGGACTGCGGGCCCGGCATCCCGAGCTCGGACGGCTGTGACGAGCCGGCCGACTGCGGGATCAACGAGACCTGCGGCGAGGACAACGAATGCCACGTCGGCGACTGCACCGCCTGGGGGTGTAGCGACGGCTTCGAGTGCGTCGTCGACGACGATCACACCGCCTCGTGCGTCGCGACCGGCTCCACCGGGCAGGGCGGCGGCGGCGGCGGCGGCGGCGGCGGCAGCGACGCGGTGTACTGCGGCAACCCCGACGACTGCGCCGAGGGCGAGACCTGCGCGCCGGACGGCACCTGCCAGCCGGGCAGCTGCGATCAGGTCCTCCCGAGCGGCGAGCCCCTCGGGTGCGTCCACGGCTATGTCTGCGAGGGCGCCGGCGACGACGCGACCTGCGTCCCGGCGACCCCGGCCGCGTGCGGCGCCGACGCCGACTGCGCCAGCCTCGGCGCCGACTACCTCTGCGTGAGCGGCATCTGCACCGCGCCTCAGGACCAGTGCTTCGACCAGACCCAGTGTCCGGTCAACGACAAGTGCGTCGAGGGCAAATGCACGCCCGCCTGCAGCGAGGACGCGGACTGCCCCAGCAGCTACCGCTGCGACACAACGCTCGGCATCTGCTCCCAGCCTGCGCAGCCCTGCGTCATCACCGACGACTGCGGCGGCCCCTCTGCCGTCTGCGTCGACGGCGCCTGCGTTCCGAGGAGCGACGGCGAAGACTGCCCCGAGGGCGACGTCTGGGTCGAGAACGGCTGCATCCCGAATCAGTCGAGCAACTTCGTGTGCGGCGAGGATGGGGCGCAGGACGTCTGCGCGCCGGGGTCGATCTGCCTGCACCACAGCTGCTACATCTCGTGCGGCCCGTCGAACCCGAACGCCTGCGCCAACCAGTCGCCCTCGCTGAGCGAGTGCAGGACCGTGACGACGTTCTCCGGCGTGCATCAGGTGTGCGGGTCGAGCGACAACCTCGGCGGCGAGTGCGACCCCGAGACGTCCTGCGCCGACGGCGGGATCTGCGTCGACGGCTTCTGCCGCTGACGCCGCGGCGCTCCCCCGCGTCACCCTCCCTCTCGGGCAGGGCGCCCGCGCGCCCTGCTCCCTTCGTGCGCAATATGCCCTTGGCATGCGCGCTGCCTCACGTCCCGCCGGTCACCGTTCCAACCAACGTGAATCCACGCTGAGGGATGCGCGATGTTCGCGCCCCGCACGCTGCGTGAACCGACGGAGCCACAATGAAGGCAACCGATCTCGTCAGTTACATGGCCGACATGTTCCCCTACAGGAGAAGGAGCTCACTCGACTGGATCGTCCCCGTCTCGGTCGGGCTCGGCCTCGGCGTCGCGGTGGGCGTCGGGGTCGGCGTCCTGGTCGCGCCGACGTCGGGCGACGAGGCGCGCCGCCGGCTGCGCGACAGCACCGGCCGGCTGCGCGAGCGCGCGGAGAAGGTCAAGGATCGCGCCCTGGGCGCCGCGCGGCGGGCCCAGGAAGAGATCCAGGAGAGCACCAGCGCGCCCACCGCGGAGCGCTCGTTCGTCAACGACCTCGGCGTCCGCTGAGCGAGCCCCCAGAGCAGGGCGCGAAGGCGCCGCACCGTCCCAGCGCGGTGCGGCGCCTTCCATCATTTCCCGAGCGCTTTCCGGCGGCCGAGCGACATCTGCGCAGCCGGAGCGGCACAAGCGATGCTTTTCCGAGAGCAGATGGATTGAGCGAGACACCTCGCGAAGCGCGTCACAGGGGTCCTCGTCGAATGATGTATTACCGGACGCTCACTGCATTCTTCCCAGGCCGCACGGAAGCCGCGGGCGCGCTTGGCCGCCTCCTCGCCCTGGGCGTCGCGGCCGAGGACATCAGCATGGTGCCCAAGCAGCACTCCCGTCTGGACGAGCTCGAGCTGACGATCCACAGCAAGGCGTCCGAAGGGGCCGCCTTGGGCGCTGTGATCGGAGGGCTCGTCGGGGGCGCGCTCGCCGCGATGACGGCCGGAGGCGCGCTGATCATCCCGAGGCTCGACGCGTTCCTGGCGGGGCCCATCGTCGCGTGCCTCGCTGGAGCGGGCGCCGCCGGCGCGGCCGGCACCCTGCTCGGCGCCGTGCTCGGCGCGCGCTTGCCCGAGTACGAGGCGCGCCGGCTCGACGAGGCCAGCGGCGCCGGCGGCGGCGCGGTGCTCTCGGTCCGATGTCTGCCCGACGTGTCCCGCACCGTCGAAGAGGTGCTGAGCGAGAGCGGCGGTCGACGCATCCGCAAGACGTACAGCCGCAGGGCCTGAAGGGGCTCGCCCGGCGCAGCGCGACGGCGCGAGGTGGGGCAGCGCGCTTCCCGGGGGGCAGCGCGCATCGGGGGGACGGAGGGTGGGGCCGCGCGCTCCGCGCACGGCGGCGGACGCGCATCCCGCACACCGGCGGCGCAGGGCGCGCTCGCGCGGGCGCGGGGGATCAGGGCGACGAGCCGAGCTGGCCCTGGGACCGCGCCTGCTCGTCGACGAAGGCACCGATCGCCTGGGCAAAGGTGCTCTTGACGTAGCTCCGGGTCGCGAGGGACCCGAGCTTGCTGAGCACGCGCGGCGTCAGGCCCCCGCCGAGCAGGAACCCGAGCCCAGCCGCCGCAGCGAGCGCGACGTGCGGGTTTTCCCGCGCGAACGCCGAGACCGCCCGCGTGACCTCGGTTGCATCGAGCCGGCCGAGCGCGTCGTTCGCCTTGTCTCGCGCTTCGCGCTCCTGTGTCGCCTCGACCTCGCCTTCCGTCATGGTGACCTCCTCAACCCAGCCGTGTAACGACCCGTCCGATCAGGTATCCCACCGCAGCCACCGCGCACAGCGTGGCCACGGGGCGCTCTTGCACGAGCGAGACAAGCCGCTCGTCCGCGCGGCGAACCTCGCTGAGGACGCGAGGGACGACGGCGGGAACGTCCGCTTGCCGCACTCCGCTCCCGGGCTCTTGTTCGAAGCTTGCATCCTTGACGACCATCGTGAGCCGGCTCCAGCAATGCCCGAACCATCCGGAAGACGTGCATCGGGTGCACGATCCGGAGACCGCCGCGCCGGCGCGGGGCAGCAGGGCGAGCAGATCCAGGAGCGGAGCGCGCGGGACGCGCGCGGGGCGGCGGCGCCTCCCGGGACGTTCGTGCTCACCGAAAGGAGAGCGCCAGGGGAGCGCCGCCCGCGGTGGCCTCGCGCGCCGGCCGCGCCCTCGCGGGCCACCGCCCTCCAGGCGACGGGCGCCGCGCGCGCGGCGCCCGCGCCGACCGCGACGGCGGCGGGCCGCCTAGAACCGCACGCCGAACGCCCGGAGCGCGCGGCGCAGCGCGTCCGCGCCGTCGCACACGGCCACGCGATCGGCGTCGGGCCGCGCTGCGGCGCCCTGCGGATCGCCCTTGAACCAGACGGCCCGCATCCCCGCCGCGAGCGCGCCGTCGACATCGGCAGCGAGCGAATCGCCCACGTGCACCACCGCGGCGAGCGGCGCGCCGAGGCGCTCGGCCGTCCACGCGAAGATCTCCCGGCCCGGCTTCTCGTACCCGAGCCGCCCCGAATCCGCGATCGCCACGAAGTGCGCTGACCAGCCGAGCTCTTCGACGAGCTCCGCGAGCCGGCCCTCCGAGTTCGACAGCACCGCGACCGGCACGCCGGCCCGCCCGAGCTCGACCACGACGTCGATCATCCCGGCGATCGGCCGGCGCCAGAGGTTCTTCCGGGGCTGCTCCGTCCAGAGCCAGTCGACCGCCGCGTCGACCGCGCCGGCCGGAACGCCGCCCGCCTCGAGCAGGCGGCCCATCATGATCTTCCACGGGTGCCCGCCGAGCCCGCGCCGGATCGCGTCGTTGTAGACGCGCCACCCCTCGTCGACCCCGCCGTCCAGCTGCTCCCGGGACACGGCGATGCCCCGCTCGGCGAGGCGGGCGGAGAGCATCCCGGTGTCGAGCTCCACCAGGGTCTGACCAAAATCGAAGGAGACGGCGGTCGCGGGCTCGTTGCGCATGATTACTCGGCGTACATCGCCTCGATCTCGCGCGCAAAGTTCTGGCTCACGCTGCGCCGCTTGATCTTCAACGTCGGCGTGAGCTCGCCGTCCTCGATGGTGAAGCCGCGCGGCAGGATCGAGAACTTCTTGATCGTCTCGACCTGCGCCAGCTCACCGTTCACCTCGTCGACGGCCCGCTGCACGGCCTCCCGGAGCTCGGGCGACGCGGGCGAGAGGTCGCCGCTCAGCCCGCGCTCGGCCGCGAAGCGCTTCACGGCGTCGGGCGCCAGCACGAGCAGGGCGGTGAGGAACTTGCGCCCATCGCCGACGACCACCGCCTCGGCGATGAGGTCGTGGCGCTTCAGCGCCTCCTCGATGTTCTTGGGGGAGACGTTCTTCCCGCCGGCCGTGATGAGGATCTCCTTCTTCCTGCCGGTGATGTGGAGGAACCCCTCCTCGTCGAACCGGCCGAGATCCCCCGTGTGCAGCCAGCCGTCGACCAGGGCCTGCGCCGTCGCCTCCGGGTCCTTGTAGTAGCCGAGGAACACGGTCGGCCCCTTCACGAGGAGCTCGCCGTCGTCGGCGATCCGCACGTCCATGCCCGGCACCACCGGGCCGACCGAGCCGAGCTTCGTCCTGCCCGGCAGGTTGTAGGTCGTCGCGCCGGTCACCTCCGACTGGCCGTAGACCTCGGTGACCAGGATGTCGAGCGACGCGAAGAACTCGAGGAGCTCCTTCGCGATGGGGGCCGCGCCGGTGCTGCAGACGTGCGCCCGGCCGAGCCCGATGGCCGCCTTCACCTTCGAGTAGACAAGCTTGTCGTAGAGGCGGTGCTGCAGCGCGAGCAGCGGCCCCGGCTGCTCGCCCTGGGCGCGGAGCTCGCTGTGCTGGAGGCCGACGCGCCGCGCCTGCTGGAGCGTGAGCTTCTGCAGGCCCTTCGCCCCGGAGAGCTTCGCGTCGATCCCGGCCCGCATCTTCTCCCAGACACGCGGGACCCCGAAGAAGGCCGTCGGCCGCACTTCCCGGAGGTTGTCCGCGAGCGCCTCCAGCGACTCGGCGAAGTACACGGCCGCGCCGACCGAGGCCGGGAGGTGGATCGTGAACATCTGCTCGGCGATGTGCGACAGCGGCAGGTAGGACAGGCCGATGTCCCAGGGCGAGAACGGGACGATGCGCGCCGCCACGTCCGCCGAGATCGTGAGGTTCTCGTGGCTCAGCATGACCCCCTTCGGCGGCCCCACCGTCCCGGAGGTGTAGAGCAGCGTCGCGAGCCCCCGCGGCTCGAGCGCGTCGAGCCGCTGCTCGAACAGCTCGTCCGGGACGCGGCTGCCCCTGGCGAGGAACTCGTCCCACGACAAGACCCGCGGATCGCCCGTCGGCGCGGCGCCTCGCATCAGCACCACCCACGCGAGCTGCGGCAGCCGATCCCACTGGTGGACGATCTTCTCGAGCTGGGCCCTGTTCTCGACCAGCACCAGCTTCGAGGCCGAGTGGTGCACGACGTGGCGCACCTCCTCGGGCGAGCACGTCGTATAGATGCCCGCGGGAGCGCCCCCGACGGCCATGCCGGCCACGTGGAGCACCACCCACTCCGGCCGGTTGAAGCCGAGGAGGCTCAGCGCGTCGCCGGGCGCGACGCCGAGCGCGATGAGCGACTTGCCGGCGCGCTGCACCTCGCTCGCGTACTCCCGGAAGCTGGTCATCCTCCAGAACCCCCCCTCCTTCACGTAGTGGGCTGGAGCCTCGGGCCGCACCTTCGCCTGACCCAGCAGGCGCCGCGGAATCGAGTCACAGGGCATCGGCCACCTCGTCACGAAACATGGTGCGCACGTCCAGGCGAGCTTCTCACGCTCTCCTCTGAGGTACAGAAAGCTCGCAGAAAGTGACGCTTCTCACAATAGCAGGAGCCGCCTCGGGTTGCCGGGGGGAGACGCCCCGCCGCGCTCGTGTGTCCAGCGGCGCCCGATGCCGGCCTCGGCGGTTCTCGAGGCTGGATGCGCGCTCCGGTGCGGGGCGCCGGGCGATGGTCCATGCTGCGGTTACGGGCTGGACGCCGGCGCGCCGTCGTGGGCGCGCCGCTCCGCGTCCGCCCGCTGCTGCGCGAGCGCTTGCGCGCGCTGCCGTCGGCTTGACTGCACGGCGTTGGATCAGGACCATTCTGCGGTGAGCGAGCACAAGGGGACGAACGACGAGGCTGACTGGGCGGTGGACTCCGCTCGCAGCAACGAGCTCGCCGCCTCGGGCCCGCCGGAGCACGTGCAGGCCGCGATCGACGCCAGGACCCTGCGCTCCCGGCAGCTGCCCGCCCCCGTGGCCTCCTCCGAGCCCCCGCCGACGATCCCCATGCGGCGCCCGGACCGCGACGCGCCGACCACCGTCGGCCCGGACGCGCCGCCGGATGTGCCGCCGTCCCCTCCCGACCGGCACGCGCGCAGCCTCGGCAAGTATCGGTTCATCGCGACGCTCGGGCGCGGGGGCATGGCGGACGTGCACCTCGCGGTCGCGGTGGGGCCGGCAGGCTTCAGCAAGCTGCAGGTCATCAAGCGCCTCCGGCCCAACATCGCCGACGAGCCCGAGTTCCGGGACATGCTGCTCGACGAGGCCCGCCTCGCCGCCCGGCTGAACCACCGCAACGTGGTGCAGACCAACGAGGTCGGCATCGCGGACGGCGAGTACTTCATCGCCATGGAGTACCTCGACGGGCAGCCGCTCAGCCGGGTGATCTCCCGCGCGCGCGAGCAGGCGCGCGCGATCCCGCTCACCGTGCGGCTGTGGATCCTCAGCGAGGTGCTGGCCGGCCTCCACTACGCCCACGAGCTCGTCGACTACGACGGCGCGCCGCTCAACGTCGTGCATCGCGACGTGAGCCCCCACAACATCTTCATCACGTACGACGGCCAGGTGAAGATCGTCGACTTCGGCATCGCGCTCGCCGCGCACCGCGTGGTCGAGACGGAGGCCGGCACGCTGAAGGGCAAGGTCGCGTACATGGCGCCCGAGCAGGCGTTCTCGCACTCGTCCCAGATCGATCGGCGCGCCGACATCTTCTCGGCCGGCGTCATCCTCTGGGAGATGCTCGCCAACCGCCGCCTCTGGCGCGGGCTGACGGATCCGCAGATCATCTCGCGCCTGATGCGGGACATCCCGGACGTGCGCTCCGCGCGCCCCGACGTGCCCGCCGATCTCGCGCGCATCTGCGCCCGAGCGCTCGCCCACGCACGCGACCGGCGCCACTCGACGGCCGCCGACCTCCGCGCGGAGCTCGATCGCTGCGCGGAGCGCCTGGGAGAGCAGGTGACGGCCGAGCAGGTCGGCGCGCTCGTGAGCGAGCTGTTCGCGAGCGAGCGCTCCGAGATCCGGGCGATCATCGATCGCCAGCTGAAGCAGCTGCAGGAGCACGGCCCCGACGCGGGGAGCGCGGAGCTCGGCGGCCGCGCGTCGAGGCTGCCTTCGCTGCCGATGCGCGAGCCGCTCGACTCGACTCCTTCCGCCGAAGAGGGGGCGATCACGGCCTCCGAGCCCTCCGCGCCCGCGCGCCCTCTCCACCGCTCGAACCCTCCGCAGGCGACGCTCCACGCCGTCGTGCGGACCGAGCCTGCCCCGGCCGCGCGGCCCGAGCCGGGGCCGCGGCGCTCGCGGCTGCCGCTCGTCGCGGCGGCCGCGGTCATCGCGTTGATCGGCGCCGCGACGCTGTACCTGAAGGTCCGCGATCCGGGTCGGCCGAGCGCCCGCGCGATCGCGCCGCCGGCCGAGAGCGCGCCGCCCGCGCCAGCGCCGCCCGCGCCCTCCTCATCGGCGGCCGAGAGCAGCCCTCCGCGGCCCGGGACCGACGCCGCGCTCCTCCGGGCGTCGTTCAAGGCGAGCCCGGCCAGCGCGAAGATCCTCGTCGACGGGGTGGAGCTCCCCTCGAACCCCTTCGACGGCAAGCTCCTCAAGGACGGCGCGGCGCACCGGATCGAGGTCTCCGCTCCAGGCCACGTCGCGCAGCGACGGATGCTGGTGTTCGACAGGGACATCGAGCTCGAGGTGACGCTCCACCAGGCGCCGAAGGGGCCCGCCGCCTCTCCCGCGATCACGGCCAGAGCGAGCGCCGCAGCGACCACCACCGCGACCGCGGCCTCCGCGACCTCTCAGCCGGCCGCGCCCCCTGCCGAGGTGGATCCGACCGTCCCGCCGCCGAAGCCCGACCCGTACTGATGCGGCCGAACGCGGTTACAGATCGCGGTAGCCCGTGGGCGGATCCACGAGCTTGGCCGCCTTCGCCACCCCGCGGAACACGTAGTCCGAGTAGCTGTAGGGGCCGTCCGACCACACGAGAAAGTCGTCCTCGAGCGCCCCGTCCGGCGCCCCCTCGCAGAGCTCCGGCGCGGCGAGCACAGGGCCTTCGTTGTAGATCGGCGCCGACGCGTTCACCTCCTCCTCGGCCTCCTCCATGGCGGCCAGCGCCCCGGCGTGCCGGTCCGCGTCGAGCTCGTCCACGGGGTACAGCTCCCAGTCGAGCAGCACGAGCTCCGGGTGCGGAGGATCGTCCGGGGCCGACGCGAAGGGGGCGTGCGTGGCCTCGGGGAGGCCCGTCCGCGCGAGCGCCTCGAGCAGGCGGTCCTGGTAGCGCAGCGCCGCCGCGTCGGGGGTCCAGAACGCCGTGAGCGCCGCGATCACCTCTTCGGTCTTCGCCTCGCGCCACAGCGACGGATCGCGCGAGCCGAGCTCGAGGCCCCGCTCCTTCCTGAGGCGCGCCTCGAAGGCCGCGGCGTGCGGCGCGAACTCCGGCAGCTCGGCGAGGGCGTGATCGACGGACCAGTGGAGCCGGTGATCGACCTCGCGCACGTAGCGGTGCTTGCCGAGAGCACGGAGGAGGCGGGCGATTTCGTCGGGTGTGCGCGCTGCGAACGACCAGGCAAGCATCATGGGGCTGGGCTCATCGATCCGTGCAGGTGACGGCGCGCCGCGCCCGCTCGCCGGCGCCGTTCAGGCGAGCGCGGGCGTCGGGCAGCTCGGCACGGGGTGACTTTCCATCGCGTGGGCGCGGCGTCGATCACTTCTTGCCGGGCACGTGCCATACCCCGGCGAACCACACCAGGGATCCGTCGGCGCGGCGCACGGTGGCGGTGGGAGCGAAATACCCGCCCGGCGGGACGGCCTCCCATCGTCCCGGCTGCCACGCCCAGCGGCGGCTCCGCCACTGCCACTCGCCGTCGATCCAGACGAGGCCCGGCTTCTCGGGCGGCGAGATGATCTCGACCCGCGCCGGCGGCGGCGGGTAGGGCACGACCACGGCGGGCTCGCTCGGCAAGTGAGGGCCCGTCGGAGGCAGCGGGAGCGAGCTGCCGCAGCCCGCGAGGGCGAGCGTCAGCGCGAGCGGGAGCGCGAGCGCGCGGCGGAGCAGGGCCTTCATCCAGCGTCGATCCATGAGAAATACGCCTCGAGGATGTCGCGCCCGACGAGCAGGCACTCCAGCGTCGCGAGCGCGAGGAACGGGCCGAAGGCGATGCGGGCCTGGCCGAACCCCTCGCCGGGCTCCTCCGCGAGCGGATCCTGCGCGAGCTCCTTCTCGGCGGCGGCGCGCTCCTCGGGGGACATCCCCGCGAGCTCGGCGCGGATCTGCTCGCGCTCGAGGCGCACCGCCTCGGGCTCCTCGATGCTCCCGCGCAGGAGCAGCAGGGCGATCGCCACGATCGAGCCCTGGACGGCGCCGGCGCCGAGCACGAACAGCGCGCCCCCCCAGCCGAACCAGGCGCCCGCCAGCATGAGGAGCTTCGCGTCGCCGAGGCCCATGCCCACGCGGCCGCCGCGGAGCCGCGGGTAGATCACGACGAACGGGAGCCAGACGACGGCGAAGCCGACCGCGGCGCCGAGGAGCGCGTCGGTGAAGCCCATCGAGCGCAGCGACGCGGTGGCGACGCCGAGCACCGCGCCGCCGATGGTAATCCCGTCGGGGATGTACATGTGCTCGAGGTCGATGAACGTCGCGGCGACGAGCCCGAGCGCGAGCGCGAGATCGGCGGTGTACGTGGCGAGCGCGTGGAGGATCGGCGTCGACCAGGGGAGCCGGAGGATGATGAGCTCGACGATGGCGAGCGACAGGACGCCGCCGACCGCCTCGACGAGGGGGTAGCGCGGCGACACGGGGGCGCCGCAGCAGCGGGCGCGGCCGCGCAGCAGGAGGTAGCTGAGGACGGGGATGTTGTCGTAGGCGCGGATCGGCGTGCCGCACGCGGGGCAGCGCGAGCCGGGGCGGACGACGCTGAGCTCGCGCGGGACGCGGTGGATGACGACGTTGAGGAAGCTCCCCCAGAGGAGGCCGAAGCAGAGCGCGAAGGCGCGCAGGAACCACGGGGGGAAGTCGGCGAGCGTCACCTTCGGCTCATATCCTCGGGCTCGCGGCGGCGAGCCGGAGCATCATCGTGAGCGCCTGCTCGAGCTCGGCGACCGTGGGCTGCACGGGGTTCTCGGAGAGCGCCGCCTTGAGATCGACGAGGCGCCCGCCGAGCTCTTGGTAGTGGCGGCGCACGCCCTCGGTCGGCGCCTCGGCGACCCACCGGCTCACGATCTCGCGCAGCTCGTCGAGGTCGCTGCCGGCGAGGAGCTGCGCCATCTGCGAGGCCATCGGATCCGGTGCGTCGCTCACGCCCTGCCCCATATCCGGCCAGCATAGCGCGGGCACTTTGACGGGCGAGGGGTCCTGCGACATAAGGCGGAGCGCTTGCGAGGAACCGTGCCGACGAGGACGCCCGCCGCTGCCCTGATCCTGCTGGTCGCCGCCGGCGTCGCCGGAGGGGCGGGCTGCGACCGCGCGGAGCAGCAGCAGCAGCAGCAGGCCGGGGAGAAGCGCGCGGACGGCGGCGCGCCGGCTGCGCCCGCGCCGTCCGGGAAGGTGCTCGAGGCGGCCGAGAACGAGTCGCCCGCCGCGAGCGCGAGGCCGCAGGCCGGCGCGGTGCCCGCGGGGCCCGCGCGCGTCGAGATCCCCGCCGGGAAGCTCGTCGCGGGCAGCACGCCCGGGGACAAGGGGCGCGATCCCGCGCTGGAGCCGGCGTTGCTCGACGTCGAGCTGGGCGGCTTCACCATCGATCGCTACCTGTACCCGAACGATCCGGCGCAGGCGCCGCTCACGGGCGTGACGCGGGCGCGCGCCGCGGAGCTCTGCGAGCAGGCCGGCGGCCGGCTGTGCACCGAGCTCGAGTGGGAGCGCGCGTGCAAGGGCCCCGAGGGGACGCCCTACGCGGGCGGCGCCGCGTGGGACCCGGCGTGCGCCAAGGCGCCGGCGTCGTGCGCGTCCGGGTTCGGCGTGCTCGGCATGGGGGCCGCGGTGCGCGAGTGGACCGCGAGCGACGTCGCGCCGATCGAGAACCTCCAGCCCAAGGCCGCCGCCGTGCGCGGGGCCACCGCGAGCGCGAGCGGCGTGGATCACCGGTGCGCGCGCCGCGCGGCGGTCGATCCGGGCGCGTCGGGCGACGACATCGGCTTCCGGTGCTGCCACGGCGCGCCGAACGCGGCGTCGATCCCGTCGCCGCAGTGGCAGCAGACGTACCGGCGCGCGGAGATCGGGCCGCAGCAGGTCGCGGAGCTGCTCGCGTCGGTGCCGCAGCTCCGCGATCTCGGCGGGGAGGTCAAGTTCTTCAAGGAGCCCGACGACGTGAACGTCGTGCTCAGCCGGGGCCGGACGCGGCTCTCGCCGAGCGGCACGCCGGCGGTCCAGCCCGAGGCGAGCCCGCCCCCGAACACGACGCTCACCACCTCGCCGCTGCTCTGGAACCCGGTGCCGGGCGAGGAGGTGCTCGTGGTGACGGGGAAGTCCGACGAGGACTCGTTCATCGTCGCGTTCCTGAAGCTCCCCGGGGACCGGTACCGGATCGCGTCGTCGCTGCTGCTGAAGGGCGACCCGGGCCCGATCGCGCTCGGCTTCAACGGTTACGTGCGGCGGCGGCTCACGTGGGCGACCTGCTGGGATTGCCGCGGAGAGTCGGGAAACATCACGTACCGGGACGACAACCGCGTGGTGATCACGCAGAAGTGATCGCGCCGGGCGCTGGCAGGGCGCCCGTCCCTCGCCGGCCGCTCAGGTGTCGGTGCCGAGCAGCGCGTGCCGGTACGCGGTGGCGTACTCGATGATGCGCTCGACCGCGTCGACGAACTCGGAGCGGTCGAGCGACTCGGTGGGCAGCTCGGCGCACAGCAGGATCTCGTTGCGATCGTCGAGGGCGAACTTGGCGGTGCGCATGTCGCGGTTGGCCTCGAGCAGGTGACGGAGCAGGCCGAGCATCTGGCCGGTGTCCTCGGCCAGGGGGGTCAGCCTCGCCCCGGCCTCGTCGCGGCCCTGCATGTCGATGGAGTCGAACACGCCGAACATCGAGAGCACGACCCAGTTCTCGGTGCACTGGACGTAGAACGGCGGGAGCTCGACGACGCCTTCCTCGCGGGGGCGGATGCGCAGGGTCGACGGCTTCGTCAGCTCGGCGCTGTAGCCGATGTCCTCCGTCCAGCGCTGCAGGGTCGCCACGTCGATCACGTTCACCGTGATCGCCCCGCTGCCGCCGGAGATCAAGATGCGCGCGCGGCGAGGCGCTCGCGCTGGGCCGAGGCGGGGCCGGGGCGCCGCGCTAGAGGCTGAGGACGGCGTCCTCTCCCCGGTCGGCGATCTTCGCCTCGATGAGGCTGAGCAGCGCCTGCCGCCGCTCCTCGAGCTCGACGAGGGCGCGCGGCGGCACCAGCTCGTCCTCGATCCCGCCGGGGCGCAGCGCCGCGGCGGCCTGCTCGGGGCCGAAGCGCGCGAGCGCGTCGCGGAGCGCCCGCGGGAACCGCGCGGCTTCCACCAGGCGATCGAGCTGCCGATCCAGCTCGTGCGCCTTCACGTGCAGCGGGAACGCGCTGGCGTTGGCTTCGAGGCTGAGGGCCCCCGCGCTCACGTCGATGACGATCTCCTTCCGGAGCCCGTTGCCGGCCAGGTAGTCGAGCGCGAGCACCTCCAGGTAATCGCGGAGGATCGAGGCGCGCTCGCCGCGCGCCGGCGATCGAGCGCGCGCCCAGCGCGCCCACACGTCGAGCTCGGGCGCGTCATCGAACCGGACCGACCGCCGCCGGGACGACACCCAGCGCGGTCCGGGCGGACCGGGAGCGGGCGCGAGGACCAGCGCGTCGACCGTCCCGTCGTTCATGACCGCGAAGCGGCGCAGCAGCTTGCGCCCGTTCGGCTCGCGGCCGATGAGCGCCGCGAGCTCGCCGATGCCGATCCGGCGCGCCGTCGCGGCGGGCACGACGTGCGCGCCGAGCGCCCTCGCCAGCCGGTAGAACGCGACCGGACGCCGGAACGCGAGCGGGGCCTTCTTCTGCGCCGGCGCGAGCTTCACCTTCACCTCGCGGGGGGCCGCTGCTTCGACGCCCGCGCCGAAGGCCAGGATCGCCTCGAATCGACCGTCGGTCGGTTTGCCCGTGAGCCGGAGCGCGCGCAGCGGAGAGCGCTGGAGCGCGCGCGCGACCAGCGCGTCCCCCGCCGCGCGCGCGACCTGCGCGTCCCCTGCCGCGCGCGCGACCTGCGCGTCCCCTGCCGCTCCAACGCGCGGCGCCGGGGACGCGGGCGGCTCGCCCGATGAGCGCGCCGGGACCCCGCCGGGCGCAAGCGCGATCTCGTTCTCCGCCAGCGCCGCGATCGCGCCGGCGGCCCCGCCGCCCTGCTCGGACGACGGCCGTGCGCACGAGGCCGCGATCAGCGCCGCCGCGACGAGCAGGCGCCGCGCCGCCGCGCCGCCGCGCCGTCGCAGCCGCCCGCGCGCTGGTCCGTCTGGTGCGCGGCGGCTCATCGGTCGTTCGACAGCCCGCGCGGATCCCCCGGCGAGGGCTCTCCTTCGGCCGAAGGCTGCGCCGACTCATCGCTGGCCGAAGGCTGCGCCGATCCATCCTCCGTCGGCAGGTGCGGCATCTCCCCGCTGGCCGACGCCTGCGAGGGCCCGACGCTCGCGCCTCTCCCGACCGGGGCTCCACCGAGGACGCGCTCGTGCAGGAACTGCTCCACGCGCTCGATGACCATCTTCTTGCGCTCCAGCGGGACGACGTGCGTGCCGCCGCTCACCATCATCAGCTCGCCGCGCGGCAGCGCCGCCGCCATCTCCTCGGCGAGGCGCGGCGGGGTGAACGTGTCGCGGTCGCCGGCGATCACGAGCGCAGGAAGATCGATCTGCGGGAGCAGATCGAGCGTCGAGTGCTCGCCGGCGCTGCGCAGCATGTGGAGGAACATCGAGAAGTCGATGTCGACCATGTGCCGCATGTACGGCAGCAGATCCGCCGGGGTGACCGCGCTCGCGTCGACCTCGCGGGCGAGCAGCGCGATCCGCAGCGCCATCGGCGCGGGCACGCGGCTCCAGATCGCCCGCGCGATGTGCGGGTACGCATCAACCTGCTCGATGAGCCGCGGCAGGAGCTGCGCGAGCACGTCCGTGCCCTTGAAATGGTGGGTGATCCTGCCGGACGAGCCGCAGATCAACACCAGCCCGCGCACCCCCTCGCGGTGGGTCCGCAGGTGCTCCAGGATGACCTGACAGCCCATCGAGTGCCCGAAGAGCACCACGGGGCCGTCGCCGATCGCCGCGCGCACCGCGACGAGATCGCTCGCGTGGTCGCGGAGCTCGACCGCCTTCGGATCGACCGGCAGGCTGCTCCGCCCGTGGCCGCGATAGTTCCAGTGGGCGACGTTGACCGTACGGGCCAGGTCGTCCCACAGGTACTTCCAGATGAAGCCGTCGCACGCGATGCCGTCACAGAGCACCGCGGTGAGGCGTTCCGAGCCCGCCCCGACCCCGCTGGCCAAGCTTCCGATGCCGCCGGGACCTTCCCGGTAGCGGACATAGATCCGCGTGCCGTCCTTCCCGGCGGCGAAGAGCTCTCGACCCATCGATCCCCGAGCGACGCGGCTTACGCGAGGCTCGCGGCGATGTTAGTCGCCGCTGTCCTCGTCGTCAGCCACGTCGTTGACACTCGGAAGCTTTTTGATGTCTATCCGCGCCAGCTTCCACGCGCGCTGCACGACCCAAGAAAGCGAGCGATCGAGCCGCGCCGCTTCCTCCTTGATTTCCTGCAGCATCGACTCCGGAAAGTAGAGGCTCTGCTTCCGCTTGTCCGTCTTCGAGGCTTCGTTGTTTTTCGCCAGCGTGTCCTTGTCGGTCATACGCTCTTGGGGCTCCTCCCGATCCGCCACAGAAGAGCACCTTAGCGTACGGCGCACTTCCGTGGAAAGCATTCGTTTTTCCATGATGCCGATTGCGGCCACTATGTGTGTAACTCCGCGATAGGCGCTCTGCGTCATGACTCCGGGAAAGCGATTTTCCCCGCGATCGCGCTGGCCGCGACGATCAGGGGACTGGCCAGGTAGACCCGGCCGGGTCCGCTTCGGCCCGGGAAGTTCCGGTTGATGGCCGAAACCGTGACCTGATCCTTGCGGTCGGATACACCGGGTCCGGCCTTGATGCACGCCCCGCAGGAGGGGTCGACGAGCTCAGCGCCCGCCTTCTCGAAGATTTCGAGGTAGCCCTTCGCCTCGGCGTAGCGGCGGATGTCCTGGGAGCCGAACTGGATGTAGAGGTGCACGCCGTCGGCGACGCGCTTGCCCTGCTCCACCGCGCGGCGCAGCACCGACGCGTACATGTCCATGTCGGCCTTCTTGCCGCCCGTGCACGAGCCGCCGTACGCGATGTCGATCTTCACCTCGCCGCCCGCGACCTCACGGAGCGACCGCAGCGGCACGCCGTTCCGCGGATCGCCGGGCGTCGCGACCATCGGCTCGATCGCCGCGAGATCGATGTCGAACGTCGCCACGTACTCCGCGCCGGCGTCCGCGCGCACGATGCGCGCGCGCACGTCCTCCGCGGCGAGCCCGCGCTGCTCGACGAGGTAGCGCACGATCTCCTCGTCGGCCTCGATGATGCCGGTGAAGCCGCCCGCCTCGACCGCCATGTTCGTGAGCGTCGCGCGCTCGTCGAGCCCCATCGCGCGGACGCCGTCGCCCGCGAACTCGAGCACCTTGCCGATGCCCTGGCCGGTCTTCCAGAACGGCTGCGAGAGCAGGAACAGCATCACGTCCTTGGCGGTGACCCCCGGCCCGAGCCGCCCGGTCAGGTTGAAGCGCGCCGACTGCGGCACCGCGACGCGGACGTCGCGCGTCAGCCACGCGTTCGCCATGTCGGTCGAGCCGACGCCGAACGCGAAGCACCCGAGCGCGCCCGCCATGCAGGTGTGCGAGTCGGTCCCGGCCACGATCTGCCCCGGCAGCGCGAGCTCCTCGATCACCTTGTTGTGACAGATGGCCTCGGAGCCCACGGTCCTGCCGTCGCGCTCGACCTCGCCGTACAGCTTGACCCCGTGCCGCTCGGTGAAGGCCTGCTGCACGGTCGCGAGCGAGGCCGCCTGCTCGCGCAGGCCGAGCTTGAGGTGCGCCTCCGGCATCACGCGATCGAGGAACGTGAGGTGATCGCGGAAGGCGAAGACGCTCTCCGGCTCGGTCACGACCGCGTCCGGCCCGAAGCCCGCCCGGAAGAGCGACTCGGCCATCGGCGTGACGTACTCGTGCGAGAAGCGCACGTCGATGCGGACGAAGAGCGCGTCGCCCGGCTTCACCGACGGGACCCCGATCTTGCCCGCCCTCGCGTCCACGATCGCGTGCGCCGCGATGATCTTCTCGCACAGGGTCATGGGCCGCGGCGGCGTGTCGAGCGTCGGCGGCGAGACCTCGCCGGCCATCCGCGCCTTGTTGTAGGCGAAGAGGCCGCCGTACTCGACGACGTCGGCGCTGATCGGGTCGAGCCCGCGCGTGAACTCGCCGATCGCGATCTCCTCGCCCCGCGCGAGCCGATCGAGGAGCGAGAGGTCGGTCGTCGTGAGCAGCCCGATGTTCTGGCAGTTCTGGCCGTAGATCTTCTCGATGCTGCGCGCGACGACGATCTGGATCCCGGCCTCGCGCTCCGAGTACGGCGCCGTCTCGCGCGAGCTGCCGCACCCCTTCGAGCGACCGCTGACGATGACGCCGAAGCCGCCGTTCTTGATGGCGTCGCGCTCGACGAGCCCGCCGCGCAGCCCCACCAGGCAGTACCGGGCGAGCGTCTCGTCGTAGTAGTAACAGACCCAGCCCGGCGTGAGCTCGTCGGTCGAGATGTTGTCGATCAGCGCGTGCTGCGCGGGATCGAAGCGAAGCTCGCCGCCCGCCAGCTGCTGCTTCAAGAGCTCCGGGTCCTCGGTCAGGTAGAGGGTCCTCCCGGTGACTTGGACCGACTTCCGGCGGGGGATGGGCATCTTCGACCTCGGATACCTCGGACGCCGCGGAGCGCCGGGCGCGCGCGACGGGACCTAGACACACTTAGTCGCTCTGGGCGGAGGCGCCAACGGCGCTCTTCGCCGGCGCGCGCGGAGCTCGGGCCGCCTCACGCCGAGGGCAGGAAATCCAGCATGGGCGAGCGCCCCGGCCGGGCACCGCGCCTTGACCGCGCACCGGGGAGGTGGTGTCTTCGCGGCCGCGGCCGCGGCCGGGCCGCGAGCGATGACCCGACCCACGATTTCCAGCGTTCCCGTCGCGATCCTCGGCGCCGGCCTGACGGGCATGGCGGCCGCGTACCACCTCGGGCGAGCGGGCGTGCCGCACCGGCTGTTCGAGCGCCTGCCGCGCCCGGGCGGCCACGCGATCACGCTCGAGGACGACGGCTTCCGCTTCGATCGGACAGGGCATCTCCTCCACCTGCGCGACCCGGCGACCCGCGCGCTCGCGCTCGGCTGGCTGGGCCCCGATCCCCTCGAGATCGAGCGGCGCTCGATGATCTGGTCGAACGGCACGTACACCCGCTATCCGTTCCAGGCGAACACCTTCGGCCTGCCGCCCGCCGTCGCCTACGAGTGCCTCCGCGGCTTCATCGAGGCGCACTTCGCCAAGGACCGGCCCGAGCCCAAGAATTTCGAGGAGTTCTGCCTGGCGCATTTCGGCGAGGGGATCAGCCGCCACTTCATGATCCCCTACAACAGCCGCCTTTGGGGGGTGCACCCGAGCGAGATCACCGCCGACTGGTGCTCCCGCTTCGTCCCGCTGCCGAAGCTCGAGGACGTGCTCGCCGGAGCGGTCGGGCTGAACGACCGCGAGCTCGGCTACAACGCGAAGTTCCTCTATCCGCGGCTCGGCATCGGCCAGCTGACGCACGGGCTCGCGCGGGCGCTCGCCGAGCAGCGGCCGCGGGACGCGGGCGCCCCGGCGATCGAGCTCGGCCGCGCGCCCGCGGCGATCGACTGGCGCGCGCGCGAGCTCGTGTTCGACGACGAGATCGTCCGGTACGACGTGCTGATCTCGTCCGCGCCGCTGCCTGCCCTCGTGAGGCTCCTCGCGGACGCGCCTCGGTCCGTCGCCGAGGCGGCCTCCCGGCTGCGCTGCACGCACCTCCACTACCTCGACGTGGCGCTCGACACCCCGTGCGGGAAGCCGCTGCACTGGGTCTACGTCCCGGAGGCGAAGTACCCGTTCTACCGCGTGGGCTGCTACTCGAACTTCTCCCCCGCCATGGCCCCGCCGGGCAAGGCCTGCCTCTACGTCGAGCTCGCCGATCGCGCCGAGCCCGACCTCGCGGCGCTGCTCCCCCGCGTCGCGGAGGGCCTCGTCGAGATGGGCCTCATCCCCGCCCCGAGCGCCGTCCGCTTCGCCCGGCTGCGCCGCATCGATCACGCGTACGTCGTGTTCGATCACAGCTACTTCGGGTCGCTGGAGGCCGTGCGGCCGTTCCTCGAGGGCCAGCGCATCCTCTCGTGCGGGCGGTACGGCGGCTGGAACTACTCCTCGATGGAGGACGCGCTCCACTTCGGGCGCGACGCGGCGCTCCGCGCGCAGGCCCTCCTCGGAGGTGCGCCGTGAGCGCCGCCGAGCCTGGCCGCGGGGACGCGGGCGAAGCGCCGGAGATCTCCATCGTCATCCCCGTTTACAACGAGGAGGCGATCCTCCACGCCGCCGTCGTGGACCTGCGCGAGCGGCTGCTGCCGCTCGGGTGGCGCTGGGAGCTCGTGCTCGCCGAGAACGGCTCGCGCGACGGGACGCTCGCCATCGCCGGCGAGCTCGAGCGCAAGTACGCGGAAGTGCGGCACTTCTCGATCGGCGAGCCGAACTACGGCGCCGCGCTCCGCGCGGGCATCGAGCGGGCGCGCGGGCGCTTCGTCCTCTGCGACGAGATCGACCTGTGCGACGTGGACTTCCAGCGCCGCGCGATCGCGATGCTGCGGGCGGGCGGCGTCGACATGGTGATCGGCTCGAAGCTCATCCAGGGGGCGCGCGACGATCGCCCGTGGGCGCGGCACGCGGCGAGCCAGATGTACAACGGGCTCCTCCGCGCCACGCTCGGCTTCCGCGGGACGGACACGCACGGGCTCAAGGCGTTCCTGCGCGAGCCGCTCCTCGGGATCGTGCGCGAGTGCGTCGTGGACAAGGACGTCTTCGCCAGCGAGCTCGTCATCCGCGCCTACCGGGCGGGCCTGCGGATCGAGGAGATCCCCGTCCGCGTGCTGGAGAAGCGGCGCCCCTCGATCAACCTCACGCGCCGCGTCCCGAACGTGCTCCGCAACCTCGCGAAGCTGACCTGGGCGATCCGGGTCCGCGGCTGACGGCCGGCCTCGGACGGGCGGCCTCGGCCAGCATCTGCAGCGCCGCGCGCGAGGCTGGGCCCGCTCGTGGAAAAGTTCTGGCATGCTAATACGCCGCAGGTGACGATCCTCCCCTCGAGCGCCGCAAGGCCGGCCCGCCGCGCCGACACCGACGTGGACGTCGTGGTCATCGGCGGCGGTGTGAACGGCGTGGGGGTCGCGCGTGATGCATCGCAGCGGGGCCTGAAGGTCGCCCTCTTCGAGCGCAACGATCTCGCGTTCGGCGCGAGCGGGAACTCGAGCGGCATGATCCACGGCGGGCTCAGGTACCTGACCAGCGATCCGCACGTGACCGAGAACTCGTGCCGCGACTCGGGGCACATCCAGGCGATCGCGCCGCACCTCTTGTTCCGGATCCCCTTCCTCGTCCCGTTCGAGGACGCGAGGCACGGGCGCATCCTCTACACGCTCGCCGACGGTTTCTTCGAGGCGTACGACAAGTACCAGCCGCTCAAGCGCGGCAAGCCGCACGCGCGCCTCTCGCCCGACGAGCTCCGGCGGCTCGAGCCGGGGCTGCACGGCGATCTCGTGGGCGGCTTCAGCTTCGACGAGTGGGGGATCGACGGCGCGCGGCTCTGCATCGCCAACGCCGTCGACGCGATCGAGCGAGGGGCCAAGGTGTACGTCGGGCACACGGTCGAGCGGGTCGAGCGCCGCGAGGACACCGGCGAGGTCGTCGCCGTGCGCTACCGGGACCGCGTGACCGGAGAGGGCGGGCGGCTCCGCACGAGCACGGTCGTGAACGCGACCGGCGCGTGGTCGCCGATCACGGCGTCGCTCGCGGGCCTCCCCGCCGCGAGCTCGCGGGTGCGGCCCGGCAAGGGCGTGCACGTCGTGTTCGACCGTCGCCTCACCAACTACGCGATCATGGCGAGGACGATCGACGGCCGTCAGATCTTCCTCGAGCCCTGGCAGAACATGAGCGTCATCGGCACGACCGACGACGACTTCTACGGCGACCTCGATCAGGTCCGCGCGACGAGCGAGGAGGTGAGGTACCTGGTCCAGGGCATCGCCCGCGTGTTCCCTCAGATCCACGAGGCGCGCGCGATCGGCACGTACGCGGGCGTGCGGCCCACGCTCTACGCGTACGGGCCGACCGAGGACGCGCTCTCGCGCGAGCACCAGATCATCGACCACGCGGCGCACGGCGCGCCGGGCCTCTACTCGATGATCGGGGGGAAGCTGGCCAGCTTCCGGCTCTTCGCCCAGGAGATGACCGACGTCCTCGCGCGGCGCTTCGATCTCGGCGCCCGCTGCGTGACGCACACGACCGCGCTGCCCGGCGGCGACCGCCCCGTGGACGCGCTCGCGCTCTCGCGGCGGATGGAGATCGACGCGGTGGCCGCCCGGCGGCTCGTCTACCGCCACGGCTCCCGCGCGCTCCGGATCGAGGAGCGCGTGCGCGAGCGGCCGCGCGAGGCGGCGACGGTGTGCCCCTGCGAGCCCGTCGTCGAGGCCGAGGTGCGCTACGTCCTCCGGCACGAGCTCGCGCGGAGCGTGGCCGACGTCGCGCGCCGCACGCGCCTCGGCCTCGGCGCGTGCGGGGGCATGCGCTGCGCGGCGCGGTGCGGGCAGATCGTGGCGCAGGAGCTCTCGCTCCCGCCGCGCGACGGGATGCGGCAGGCCGTGGAGTTCCTCTCGCGGCAGGCGATGACGCGCGCGGTCGCGCTCGGCCCGGAGCAGGCGCGGCAGGAGGCGCTCGCGATCGCCAGCGTGCGGTCGGAGCTCGGCGCGCCCGCGGGCGACGAGGCGACCGCGGCGGCGTGCGAGGACAGCGATCGCCGGTCGCCGCGCTCCGCGCGGGAGCCGGAGGAGAGGGCGTGGCGCGATCGATCCTCGTGATCGGCGCCGGCGTCGCCGGGCTCGCCGCCGCGTGGAGCGCGAGGCGGCGCGGGGCGCAGGTCACCGTGATCTCCGCGGGCGTCGGGGAGACGGCGCTCGCGGGCGGCGCGGTCGACGACGTTCCGTGGGAGCAGGTCGAGCGGGCCGCGCGGCTGCTCGGCAGCGATCTGCCCGCGAGCGATCTCGCGCCGGCGGCGAGGCAGCTCGCGGCGGAGCTCGGCCTGTGGGACGTGCCGCAGGCGTCCGGCGTGCGCCTCGCGACCGTCGCCGGCCGGATCCGCCCGGCCCGCGGCCGGGATCGCGCGTTGCTCGACCTCGGCTCGCTCCGCCGCACGCGCGTCCTCATCCCGCGCGCCGCGCGCGCCGCCTGGGACGCCGACGCGCTCGCGGAGGCGCTCACGGACGAGCCGTTCGCCCGGGCGCGGGGGCTCCGCTTCCTGCCGGTCGACGCGCCGGTGCTGCGCTTCGACGACGAGCGGCAGATCGCCGACGGCGACCTCGCGGCCCGGCACGACGATCCGGCGCGGCTCTCCTGGCTGCTCGATCGGCTCCGGCAGGCGCTCGAGGGCGCGGGCGGCGCGGGGGCGATCCTGCTCGGCCCCTGGCTCGGCGCGCGCGCGCCGCGGGCCGAGGCGCTCGCGGCGCGCCTCGGCGTCCCCGTGGGCGAGGCGCTGATCGGCGCCGGCTCGCCGGCGGGGCTCCGCTTCGAGGCGGCGCGCGACGCGCTGCTCGCCGCGATCGGGGCGGCGCGGCGTCACGGCCGCGTGCGCGCGGTGGGCGGTGACCCCGGGGGGCCGGGCGGACCGGGCGAGGGCGTCTCGGTCCACGTGGAGGGCGAGGACGTGCCGCTCGCCGCGGACGCGGTGATCCTGGCGATCGGCGGCCTCGCCGGCGGGGGCATCGCGTATGCCCCGCCCGAGCGCGGCGCCGGTCCCGACCTCCCGGCGCGCGGCGGCGCGCCGTTCGCGCTCTCGGTCGAGGCGCCCGTCACGCTGGGCGACGCGCGCGGCGCGTTCGGCGTGGTGAGCTCGATGCAGGGCCCGGAGCTCGATGTCGTCGCCTGGCCGCGCGGCGAGCGGCCGGGCGCGCTGGAGTCGGTGGGCGTGCGGTGCGACGGCGTCCGCGCCGCCCCCGGGATCCTGGCGGCGGGGGCGACCATCGCCGGGAGAGCGCGCACCGTGCTCGACGCGGTGACGACCGGGCTCCGTGCCGGCGCCGAGGCCTGACGCCGCCGAGGATCGATGCCGGCGCCGAGGGCCGACGCGGACGCGAGGGGCCGTCGGCGCCCGTCGCTCCGCGCGTGTGCTCGCGCTAGCGCCTCGCCGGGATCGCGCGAAGCAGCTGCTGGTAGCCGACCGCAAGCGTGAAATCGCTCCCGCGGGTGGGATCGGCGGGCACGTCGCCCTCCGGGCCGCGCGCCGCGGCCTGCGCGCGCTTCTCGACGAGCACGGCCTTCGGCGAGCCGTCGCCGATCGATCCCTCGGCGGGGAGGTGCCCCTCGAGGTCCTGCTCCCGGAGGATGGCGGCCGGCAGCGGCTGCTGCGCGCTCTCGATGACGATGTCCGGCCGGATGCCCTGGGCCTGGATCGAGCGCCCCTTCGGCGTGTAGTAGCGCATCGTCGTGAGCCTCACCCCGGCGCCCCCGGGGAGCTCGTAGATGGTCTGCACCGACCCCTTGCCGAAGGTCGTCGCGCCGACGACCGTGGCGCGACCGCTGTCCTGCAGGGCGCCCGCGACGAGCTCGGCGGCGCTGGCGGAGTACTCGTTCACGAGCGCGACCACGGGCAGCGAGGCGAACGCGCCGCCGTCGTGCGCCTTCGCCTCGTCGACGACCTGGTTGCGCTGGCGCGTCGAGTAGATCGTCCCCGACGAGAGGAACTCGTCGGCGAGGGCCTCCGCCTCGTGCACGAGGCCGCCGGGGTTGTTGCGCAGGTCGAGGATCACCCCGGCCAGCGGCGCCTTCGATGCGGCGCGCAGCGTCGCCGCGGCGCGGAGCATCTCCTCGTGGGTGCCGTCCTGGAACTGCTTCACGCGGACGTACGCGACGTCGCGATCGAGGCGCCTCGCGGCGATGCTCGTGACGTGGATCTGCTCCCGCGCGAGGTCGAACGTGAGCGGCTCGGCCGCGCCCTGCCGGCGGATCGTGAGCTTCACCCGCGAGCCGGGGGCCCCGCGCATGATCTTCACCAGCTTGTCGAGGCGCTCGCCGCGCACGGGTCGGCCGTCGATCGCGATGATCTGGTCGCCGGAGCGGATGCCCGCCCGCGCCGCAGGCGAGCCCTCGATCGGCGCGATCACGGTGATCTGGTCGTCCTTCGTGTCGACCTCGATGCCGACGCCGCCGAACGTCCCCCCGGTCTCTTCCTGGAACTGGGCGAACTCGGAGGCGTTCATGTACGCGGAGTGCGGGTCGAGCTCCGCGACCATGCCCTTGATGGCACCGTCGATGATCTTGTTGCGCTGCGCCGGCTCGACGTAGTTGTTCTCGACGAGCACGAGCACGCGCGCGAGCTGCTCGAGCGGCGCGTAGGGGCTCTGCGCCTGGGTGCTCGCGCCCGCGAGGTGGGAAGTCGCCGCCCCCCCTGCGAAGGCCGCAGCGATGAGCCCCAGGGTGCGCATCCAGCTCGAGAAGCGTCGCATCCGCCGACCATAGCAGCGACGCGGGCGAGCGCGGCCAGCGCGCCGGCCGCGCCCCGATCGGCGCCCGCCCGGCGCCGCGCCGGCCAGGGCGCCGCCGCCGGGCAAGCGCCGGCCGGGGCGCGCCGGCGCGGGCGTGCCGCCGGGCCGGTCGAAGTCGCGCCGCGACGCCCAAGGTCCAGGGCGCATGGTTTGTCCTAGGAGGAGTGTTCGGCTATCTTCGCGCGCCTGAACGTGGAACTTGCCTCCTCATCGCCCTGCTCCGCCTCCGCGAAGCAGGGCTTGCCGCGAGGGGCTTCTCTCGCCGAGACGGTCAGCGGCCGTCGCGAAGAGCTGTCCGCGGCTGCGCTGTCGTCCGTGCGCGGGAGACAATTCGCACCGCGAGGCGGCTAGGATGGCCAAGACCACCGATCGTGAGCTCGTCGATCAAGCCCGGGGCGGAGATGCCCAGGCGTTCGGGGTGCTGGTCCGTCGATATCAGAAGCGCATCTTCCGGCTGGCGTTCCACCTCGTCCGCTCGGGCGCGGAGGCCGAGGACGTGACCCAGGAGACCTTCGTCCGGGCTTATCAGGCGCTCGATCGGTTCGACGGGCGGAGCGAGCCCTTCACCTGGCTCTACCGGATCGCCGTGAACCTCTCGCTCAACATGATCCGGGCGCGCAAGCCGACCAGGAACTCGACCCCCACGGACGATCCGCGGATCGAGGCGCTGCTGCTCGAGACGCGCCCGAGCCACGGCGTCGATCCGGCCGCGACGACCCAGCGGCGCGAGCTCGCGGCGGCGCTCTGCGACGGCATCGATACGCTCTCCGACACGCTGCGGACGACGCTCATCCTCGTGTGCATCGACGGCGTGCCCCACGAGGACGCGTCCAGGATCCTGGGGTGTCCGGAAGGAACAGTCGCCTGGCGCGTCCACGAGGCGCGCCGCAAGCTCCGCGCATACCTCGCGGAGCGTGGTTTCGGAGGGGACGCCGAATGAACGTCACCAGCAAGCTCGACCTCGACCAGATGCTCAACGATTGGCCTGCCCCCACCGTCGACGAGGCGGCGTGGGAGACGCGGGCAGCTCGCATCGTCGAGGTCGCTCTATCCCGGCGATCGGAGGATGCGGCGGCGGTGGCCGACCTCCTCGCAGCCCCGGATCTCGCCGCAGAGCCTGGCGAGGAGCAGGCCGGGGACATTTCGCGAGAAGCACGCACCGCAGGAGAGCGCAGTACCATGGCGGACGGATCGGAAGCAGGCAGGGCCTCGAAGTCTGAAGCGCGCCTGTCGGGCGGCAGCGCCTCGCGGCCCCCGGAGAAGAAACGCCAGTCGCTGAAGGAGATCGCCGAGCGCGCCAGCCAGGCGCCGGGTCGCGCGAGCGGCGCGACGGGGAGCAGCCCGGCGCTCTCGACGCCGGTGCCGTCCGCGCGCGGTCCGCTGTCCACGCCGGTGCCGTCCGGACGCGGCCCGCTGTCCACGCCGCTGCCGGCCTCGGGACGCGGCTCGATGCCGCCCGGGCGCGTGTCGTCGCCGCCGGGGCGGGGGTCGATCTCCGGCGTCATGCGCGCGTCGTCGCCTGCGTTGCGGCCGGCCGAGGGGGTGACCGAGGACTCCGGCGTCATCGATCTCAACCGGCTCAGCGCGTCGGTCCCCCCGGAGCACGTGGAGGCCGCCGAGAAGGCGCCTCTCGGCATGGCCGATACGCTCGAGAGCGAGAGGCAGGACGCGGTCGCGGCGGTGTCCGCGAGGAGGCCGCGCGCCCCGTCCGCGCCCGTCGCCCAGCCTGCTGCGAAGAAGCGGTCCGGCGGGATGATCGCCGGCGCAGCGCTCGCGGCCCTGGGCTTGGCCGCCGCGGTGGCCGTCGTGGTGAAGACGAAGGCGCCGTCGCAGCAGGAGACGGCGACCGCCACCGCGGCGGCGCCGACCACGGACGTGACGCCCGCCGCGCCGCGCGAGGAGAAGCCGGCTACGCCTGCTGCCCCGGTCGCCGCCGCGCCCGCCGCGCCGACGGAGAACGCGGAGTCCGAGCCGCAGCCGGTGGAAACGGTGACGGCGGAGAGGCTGGCCGCGGCGCCCAAGACGGCCGCCGCGCCGGTCGGCGCCGGCGCGGCGGCGCCAGCGGCTGCGCCCGAGGCGCCTGCGCCCGCCGCGGCGCCGAAGCCGGAGCAGGGAAAGGTGGCGGCGGCGCCGACGCCGGCGGGCAAGCCGGGGGATCTGCCTTCCGCCATGCAGGCCGCCGTGGGCGACGAGGGGGAGAAGCAGCCGTCGGTGGTGTCGGAGGCGCCGGTGCCGGCCTCGGGCCCGCTGCGGCAGCAGAACGTCCCCGAGCAGCCGTCGCAGGGCTCGGTCCAGGCCGCGCTCGGCTCGGTCATGGGCAACGCGAAGGCGTGCGTCGCGGGCGCGGACGACGTATCGCGGGCGCAGATCACGTTCTCGTCGACCGGCCAGGTGAGCAAGGTCAGCGTCAGCGGCTGGGCGGCTTCGAACGGCCAGTCGAGCTGCGTGCAGGCGGCGCTCAAGGCCGCGAACGTGGGCCCGTTCTCGAAGCCCTCGTTCTCGGTGAACGCCACGATCCGGCCCTAGCTCTCGGGAATCCAGGGGGCCCCGACCCCCTGGCGGACCTGGGCGGACTCGCGCACCGGAGGGCCCCACGTCCCGGTTGACATGAGGGTGCCCGCAGGTAGAATGCGCGCCCCCATGGTTTCCGCGACTCAGCAAACCCAGCGCATCCGTCGGCGCAAGGCGCGCACTTCGGGCACCCGCCGCAAGCGCTTCGAGCGCGCTCACGGCACCCCCAAGTTCCCGATCCATCCGGCGGGTTACGATCAGAACGCGCCGGACGCCCAGCGCGCTGCCACGCCCGCCGAGGCGCAGGCGAAGAAGTAGGAGAGCTTTTCTCATGGCCAATCACGCATCCGCCGACAAGCGCAACCGCCAGCGCATCACCAGGACCGCGCGCAACCGCGCCGCCAAGTCGGAGCTCCGCACGGTCGTCAAGAAGGCGCGCACCGGGCTGAAGGGCGTCCCGCAAGAGTCCACCGCGTTGGTCACCGCCGCGGTGAGCGCGCTCGATCGCGCCGCCTCGAAGGGGACGATCCCCGCCAAGCGCGCGTCGCGTGTGAAGAGCCGCCTGGCCCTCGCGCTGCACAAGGCGAGCGTCGCCGCCAAGACCGCCGCGGGCTGAGCAACAACCCCTCCGTACGTACGCCCCGCTCACCGCAAGGTGAAGCGGGCGTCGTCGTTTTGTCCCCCCGCACCACCGTAGGCCCGTTGCCATTCCGCCGCTGCCGTCGCGGCCGCTGCGAGCGTAGCCCCGCCCCTCTCTCCACCTACGACGCCAGCGGCGGGCACCCGCACAGGAGACGGGTCCAGCTCGGCGTTTTCGGCGCGGAGGCGTACTCCGGTACGCCGAGCACCGAAAACGCCGAGATGGGCCCGTATCCGAAGCGGGTGTCCGCCCCTCAATGAGCGTCGGCCCAGGTGGGGCCGTGGCCGATGTCGACGACGAGCGGCACGTCGAGCGGGAAGACCGACTCCATGGCCTCCCGCACCTTCGCCTTCGCCTCGTCCACCGCCTCGATCGGCACCTCGAACGCGAGCTCGTCGTGCACCGTGAGCACCATGCGCGCGCCGGGGACCACGGGGCGCGGGATGCGCACCATCGCGAGCTTCAAGAGATCCGCCGCCGTCCCCTGGATGGGGGTGTTCTGGGCGATGCGCTCCGCCTGTGCGCGGCGCATCCGGTCGCTGCTGCGCAGGTCCGGGAGCAGCCTGCGCCGGCCGAGCAGCGTGCGCACCGACTCGGAGCGCTTCGCCTCGGCCATCGTCCGCTCCATGAACTCGTGCACGCCGCGGTAGCGCGCGAAGTAGGCGTCGATGAAGCGCGCCGCCTCCGCGCGCGAGATGTCGAGGCGCTTCGCGAGCGCCGCCTCGCCCATCCCGTAGATCACGCCGAAGTTGATCGTCTTGCTCCGGCGCCGCATCTCGTCGGTGACCCCCGCCTCGTCGACGCCGAAGATCTCCATGGCCGTGCGCACGTGCACGTCCTGCCCGGTGCGGAACGCTTCGACGAGCACCGGATCCTTCGACAGGTGCGCGAGGACGCGCAGCTCGATCTGGGAGTAGTCGGCGCTCACGATCACGCTCCCGGGCGGCGCGACGAACGCGCGCCGGATCATCCGGCCGAGCTCCGTGCGGATCGGGATGTTCTGCAGGTTCGGATCCTGCGATGAGAGCCGCCCCGTCGCGGCCACGGCCTGGCTCCAGCGCGTGTGGATCCGGCCCGTGGTCGGGTGCACGAGGCGCGGCAGCGCGTCCACGTACGTGCCCTTGAGCTTGGCGATGACGCGGTGCTCGAGCACCACGCCGGGGAACGGGTGGTCCTCCGCCAGCGTCTCCAGCACGTCGGCGTCCGTCGAGCGGCCGGTCTTCGTCTTGCGCTGGGAGCGCAGCTTGAGCTCGTCGAACAGGACGGTCTCGAGCTGCTTCGGCGACGCCAGGTTGATGTCGTGCCCCACCATCTCGCGCGCCTTCTGCTCCAGCGCCGCGAGCTCGGTCGTCATCTGCGCGCCGAGCTGCGCGAGCGCCTGCGGATCGACGAGGACGCCCGTGAGCTCCATCTCCGCGAGCACCGCGGAGAGGGGCAGCTCGATCTGCACGAGCAGATCCTCGAGCCGCTCGGCGCGGAGCCGCGGGCGCAGCCGGTCGGTGAGCGAGAGCGCGACGTCGGCGGACGCCGCCCCGTAGGTGGTGGCCTCGCCGATCTCGATCTCGTCGAGGCCGCGCTGCGCCTGCCCGCGGCGCTTCGGGGCCACCTCGTCGAGGGTCTGCATCATGGCGCCGAGCTCGCGCTCGGCGAGCTCGTGGAGCTGGTTCTTCCCCTCGGGATCGAGCAGGTAGCTCGCCAGCATCGTGTCGAACGCGACGCCGACGAGCCCGATGCGGTGCCGCAGGAGGACCACCTCGCAGAACTTCACGTCGTGGCCGACCTTCGGGAGCTCGGGGTCGGCGAGCAGCGGGCCGAGCACCGCGTCGACGTCGCCCATCGAGAGCTGGGCCGGCGCGCCGAGGTAGCGGTGGCCCAGGGGGACGTAGACGGCTTGCCCCGGCTCGCAGGCGAGCGCGACGCCACAGACGTGGGCGCTCATCGGCTCGCGGCTCGTCGCGTGCACGTCGATGGCGAGGCGCCCGGCCGCGCGCGCCGACTTGGCGAACGCCTCGAGCTCCTCGCGCGTCGCGACGACCCGGTAGGTCGACGCGCGCGCCGTGGGCTCGGGCGCGCGGACGGCCTTCAGGAAGCGCGAGAACCCGAGCTCGGTGAAGAGCTCCCGGAGCCTCCCGGTGTCCGCGCCGCCGTAGCGCAGCGTCTCCAGGTCGAGCGAGACCGGGGCGCTGCCGTCGAGCGTCACGAGCTTCTGCGACAGGAACGCGTCGGCCTCGTGCTGCTTGAGCGACTCGCGGATGCGAGGCTTCTTCACCTCGTCGAGGCGGGCGTAGATCGCCGAGAGCGAGCCGAACTGCGCGAGCAGCTCGGCGGCCGTCTTCAGGCCCACGCCGGGGACGCCGGGGACGTTGTCCGAGCTGTCGCCGACGAGGGCGAGCAGGTCGCGCACCTGCTCCGGAGGCACGCCGAACTTCGCGACGACCTCGGGGTGCCCGTAGACCTTGTCGCGCATCGCGTCCCAGAGCATCACCCGGTCGCCGTCGACGAGCTGCATGAGGTCCTTGTCGCTCGACGCGATGACGACGCGCAGCCCCCGCTCCTTGGCCCGCTCGACGGCGACGGCCACGAGGTCGTCCGCCTCGAGCCCCTCCTGGATGAAGATCGGGATGCAGTACGCCTCGACGATCTCCCGGCACCGGTTCATCTGCACCCCGAGGTCGGGCGGCGGCGGCGGCCGGTGGGCCTTGTAGCGCGGGTCGAGATCGTCGCGGAACGTCTTGCCCGGAGAGTCCATCGCGACGCCGAGGTACGCGGGCTTCCGCTCGTCCACGAGCTTCGCGAGCATCGCGACGGTGCCGTACGTCGCGTGCGTCGGCTCGCCGCTCGGGCTCGAGAGCGGGCTGATCGCGTGGTACGCACGGAAGACGTAGCCCGAGAGGTCGATCAGGTAGAGGACGTCCGGAGCTCCGGCCGGGGGAAGCGCGGTAGGGCGCGTGGACATGGACCGACCCTTAGCACCTCGGGGCCCCGACGTTCACCGAACCACGATGTCGCGCCGCATTGTCACGTCGATGACCTGCCCGTCCCGCTCGACGCCGACAGAGACGCGCGTCCCCACCGGGCCGCGGAGGCGCTGGATGCAATCGGCGAGCGGGAGCTCCTTCGCGTTCTCGCCGTCGATGCGGACGATGACGTCGCCTTGCTGGAGCCCGGCGGACGCGGCGGGCCCGCCCTCGATGAGGCCCGCGATCGTGACGCCGCTCGACGAGACCGACAGCATCGCGCCGATGCCCGTGAGCTCCTCGCGCGATCCGCCGTCGTCCAACATGCGGAGCTCGATGTCGGCGCGCGCCGAGCCCGCGCCGCGCGCGTCGAGGCCGGAGACGATCTTGGACATGTAGTCCTCGTGGCGCACGCGCACCGAGAACGGGCCGCGCGCCGGCACCCCCTCGAGCGCGTATTCGCCGTTCGCGTCGGTGAGCACGAGCGAGATCGCGTTGGCGCCGGACGAGGTCACGGAGTCGAGCTCGACCTGGGCCTCGACGACCGGCGCCCGCGAGGCGGCGTCGATGACCCTGCCCTTCAGCGTCGCCCCCTGCGGCAGCACGATCCTCACACCCTCGGTGGTGCGGCCCGCCTCGACGTCGACCCCCGAGCTCCGCGTCGGCGGGCGGCCGGCCGCGCTCACCGTCAGCACGTAGCGGCCCGGCGCGAGCGCGTTCCATCGAAACGCGCCGCCCGGATCGGTCACCTGGCGCGCGCGGCCGTCGACGCTCCCGCGCACCGCGTCCCCAGCCGGCACGAACGACTCGATCGCCAGGAGGTACGCCTCGACGGGCCTGCCCGACTGATCCACGACCTCGCCCGCGATCGCGCCTGCCGCGACCAGGTGGAGGACGTTGTCGCGGCCCGCGGCGAGGCGCGTGGGCTCGGCGTCCCCGAGCGGGGGCTGCGCCGCGGTCGCGGTGCACCCGTCGGCCTCGGGCGGCAGCTCGAAGCGGCCCTCGGTGTCGGCGCTCGCGGTCATGCCCGGCTCATCGCGGCAGCGGACCACGGCGCCGGCGCTCGGGCGGCCCTCCGGATCGAGGACGACGCCGCGGACCGGCTCAGCGCGCGCGACCGTCGTCTCGCGCGGCGGCGGAGCCGGCGGCGGCTCGACCTCGACCTCGCGCGGCGCCGCGTGCTCCGGCTGCGGCGGGAGCAGCGCCGAGGCGGGCTCGCGCCGCGCCGGCATCACGGGCTCGGGGCGCGGCACGAGCAGCCAGAAGAGGAGCGGCGCCACCAGCAGCGCCACGGACAGCAGGGCCGCGGAGAGCCAGGCCCTTCGCTGCGCGCCCGCCGTCCGGCTGTCCGTCATGCCGTCCTCTGCCGTCGATTCAGCGGCCGGCGTCGGCCTGGCCGGCCGAGCCCTCGCCCGCGCCTTCGGGGATCGCGTTCGAGTCGATCGGCTCCGGCGCCGCCTCGTCGGCGGGGCCGAGCGCGGGGCGTGCTGGCTCGGCGGGCCACGGCGTCTCGCTGGAAGAGCCGCCGCACGCCCCGACGAGCAGCGCGAAAGGTAGGAGCAAGGTGCCGGACCGCATGGCCGGCATCCTAGCTCGTTTTGAGGGGGAGGTCATAACGACCGGCTCCTGCGCGCGGCCGTGGGCGAGCGGGGCGCGCCGGCTCAGCGCGGCGCTCCGGCTCAGCGCGTGGAGAGGTTCGTCCGCGCGATCCAGAGGCAGGCGGCGGCGTTGACCGCGCACCAGACGATGAGGGCCATCCGGCCGAGGGGGCCGGCGACCTCGCCGAGCGCGACGACAGAGGTGAGGTAGGCCGCCGTGCCGACAGCGAGGCCCGCGATCGCCGGCCGGAGCTTCTTCACGCCGAAGAAGAGCGAGGTGAGGCCGAGCGGGATGAGCGCGTTGGCGAGCGGCAGCCAGCGGTGGACCGAGGCGCCGATCAGCAGGTCGAGGTCGGCGATCGGCCGGGCCAGCACGTCGACGGCGAGGTCCACGCGCGGCAGGAGCCACGGGGCGAAGAAGAACAGCCCCGGCCCCGCCGCGAGCGCCGGGAGGAGGAAGCTCGCCTGCCAGGGGCTCGTGGCGTTCGCCTCCTTCTTGCGGGCGCGGCGGCCGACCCACGTCGCGAGCACGAGCAGCGCGAGCAGCCGCACGGCGATGTGGCTCTGCGTGACGCGCACGACCGAGCTCGCGGCGTCGAGGATGCCGGCCCCGTAGAGGAGCTTGCCGCCGTCGGAGTCGTCGACCACGCGCGCGCCCGCGCGGAGCGCGTCCTCGACCGCGCGCGGGTCCGACACGCCGAGGCTCACGAGCAGCGCCGCCGCGCCGGCCACGTGGGGCGCGGCCATCGAGGTGCCGCTGTACACGGGGTAGCCCTCGCACTTGTCGCGCCCGCGGTTGCAGATGGTCTGCTGGGTGACGTTCACCCCGGGCGCCGCGACGTCGACGCCCTGGCCGCGCGAGGAGAACCGCGCGATCTTGTCGTTCGCGTCGGTGGCGCTCACGCCGATGACGCCGTCCGAGGCGCCGGGGAATTGCACGCGCCCGCCGGTGTTGCCGGCCGCCGCGACGACCACCGCGCCGCGCGAGATCGCGTAGTCGATCGCGCTCTGGAGGACCTTGGAGTTGCGGGGCCCGCCGAGGCTCAGGTTGATGACGTGGGCGCCGTGCTCGGCCGCCCAGCGGATGCCGTCGGCCACGTCGGCGGTCGTGCCCCATCCGCTCTCGTTCAGCACCTTGACCGGCATGAGCCGCGCGTGGAACGCGAGCCCCACGGCGCCGATGCCGTTGTTGGTCGACTGCGCGATCGTGCCCGCCACGTGCGTGCCGTGGCCCTGGTCGTCGTTCGCGTGGCTCGTCTTGGTGACGAAGTTCCATCCCTCGACGCACTCGGTCGACGCGAGGTCGGTCCCCTTGGTGAAGGGCCCGTGGTCCTCGCAGGCGATGCCGGTGTCGACCACGGCGACGGTGACCCCGCGGCCGGTGGCGAAGTCCCATGCGCGCTCGGCGCCCACGCGCGCCATGTGCCACTGGTCCTTCAGCAGCGGGTCGTTCGCGGCGAACGAGGCGCGCACCCACGCGAGCGGCTCGGCGGCCTCCACGCGCGGGTCCTGCGCGAGCCGCTGGAGCGTCTCGTTGACCGAGCCCTCCACGGTGGCGATCTGGATCCGGGTCTCGGAGGCGAGCGCGGTCGGGATGGCGGTCAGCGAGAAGTCGCGCACGAGCGCCGCGAGCGCGCTTTCGTCGAGGTCGTCGCGCGCGTCGACGACGATCTGCCCGGGGATGTCGTAGCTGGTCTCGTCGAGCTCGGAGGCCAGCCCGTGCAGCGGCTCGCCCGCGGTCGCGACCGGCTCGCTCAGGCCACTGAAGCCGCTCGAGCGATGGACGTCGCCGGGCAGCGCGGGGCTGACGTATCCGGGGAGGCGAGGCTCGAGCATCCCGGGGGAGCGCGCCGCGAGCGCGACCCCGGCGCCGCGGTTGTCCGTTCCGTCGGCCCTGGCCGCGCCGGACACCGCGACCAGCGCCGCTGCCGCGAGCAACGACGTCGCGACCGCGCGTCCGGTTGGGTGAGTTGCGGTCCCTGACCCACGCTGAAGGCGAGACTTGTGCATAGGGGTCTCCTCATCGGCAGGGTAGCGCCGCCGTCCCCGAGCAGCCATCGCTCTGGCGTCGACGTACTCCGCGCCGACGCATCACCGTGCCGCGCCCGCGCGCCCGCTGCGCCCATGGCCGCGGCATCAGCAGCGCAGCGGTGCCCCCGCGACCACGGACATCCTGGAACCGCCCCCACATTCCCCCCTGACGAGCTCGGCAATCTCCCCCTCTCCCGCCCCCGCTGCTCCCCTGGAAAGAGCCGCTGGCGGAGGGGGGAGGGGTGCGGGCGGGCGGCGGGGGTGGGCCCCACAACCCCGAGCGCCGGCCCGCATCGAAGCGAGTCGCCCCCAGTCCTCCCTCACCCGTCCGAGTGGCAATAGCCCCCCACAAGGCGCGAGTTTGTGGGGGGACCCCCGCCGCCCGCCCGCGCCCCTCCCCCCCTCCGCCGGCGGCTCCCCCGCGCGTGGAATGCCGCCCGGCCCGCGCCGCTCAGGGCGGCCCGCCGCTCACGTCACTTCGCCGCCGCCCAGAGGTCGGCCATCCACGCTTCCACGTCGCTCACGGCCCGCGGGATATCGATCGACAGGTTCCGACTCCCCGTCTCGGTGACGAGGACGTCGTCCTCGATGCGCACGCCGATGCCGCGATAGCGCGCCGGCACGGTCTCGTCGTCGAGCTGGAAGTACAGGCCAGGCTCCACCGTGAGCACCATCCCCGGCTTGAGCTTGCCGTACTTGTAGACCTGCTGCCGCGCCTGCGCGCAGTCATGCACGTCGAGGCCCAGCATGTGGCTCACGTTGTGGAGCGAGTACCGGCGGTAGAACTGCTTGTCTTCCTTGAGCGCCTCCTCGGCCGAGACGCTCAGGATGCCGAGCCGCTCGAGCCCCCGGGCGAGCACCCGCATCGCCGCCCGGTTCGGCTCCATGAAGTCGTTGCCCGGCTTCACCTCGTGGATCGCCGCCTCCTGCGCCTCCAGCACGAGCTCGTAGATCTCGCGCTGCTCCTTGGAGAACTTCCCGTTGATCGGCAGCGTCCGGGTGATGTCGGCGGTGTAGAGCGCGTTGCCCTCGACGCCGGCGTCGAGCAGCACGAGCTTGCCCGGCTCGAGCGCGCCGTCGTTCCTCGTCCAGTGCAGGATGCAGGCGTGGTGGCCCGCCGCGGCGATGGTCCCGTAACCGACGTCGTTGCCCTCCACCCGGGCGCGCAGGTTGAAGACGCCCTCGAGCTCTCGCTCGCTCCGCCCCTTGGGGAGCGCGCGGATGACGTCCTCGAAGCCCCGCTTCGTCGACGCGACCACCGCCTCGAGCTCCTCGATCTCGAGCGCGTCCTTGACGAGGCGCATCTCCGAGAGCGCCTCGCCGAGCTGCTTGTCGCGATCGTGCTTGGCGAGGAGCTTGTCGACGCGATCGGACATGCCGCGGAGCACGCGGTGCGGGCGCGTCACCGTGCCGACGAGGCCGCTCAGGTACGCGTCCAGCTCGGGGAGCCCGCGGCACTCGTCGACACCGAAGCGCGCGCGGCTCTGCTCGACGCCGAGCCGGGGGCCGACCCAGAGCTCCCCCTTCGCGCGATCGGTGAAGAACGTCTTGTCGCTGCGCCCGGGGTTCGGCTCGACGAAGAGGATGTCCCGGTGCCCGCCGCCCTCCTGCGGCTGCAGGACGAGCACGCAGTCCGGCTCGAGGTTGCCCGTCAGGTAAAAGAAGTCCGAGCCGGGGCGAAAGCGGTAGTGCGTGTCGTTGGAGCGCACCTTCTCGTGCCCGGTGGGGATGATGAGCGTCTCCGCCGGGAACAGCTTCGACAGGGCGCGGCGGCGGGCGGCGAACGCGTCCGCGTGCGCGATCGGCTCGGGGAGCTCGCGGGACGCCGGCGCCCAGCGATCCAGCATGAACGCGATCAGGGCCTCCGGCAGCGTCGAGTCGTGGCTCGCCGGCTTGGCCTCGGAGCCGGCGGCCGCAGCGGCGGGCGCCTCGGCGGGGCCGCTGCCGGTGGGCGCGCTGTGGGCAGGATCCGCCTGGACGGGGGCGGCGCTGGTCTCGGGCGTGGTGCTCATGGGGCTCAAACTATGGGTCGATCGGGCAGGGTCGTTCAAGCCAAAGCGCTCGCCCGACCCCGCGCGCGGATCGCCCCGCAGGGGAGGCAGCGCGTCACGCGACCGAAGCGCCGCCGTCGATCGCGAGGATCTGGCCGGTGATGAAGTCGTTTTCCGCGAGGAACACCACGGCGCGCGCGATGTCCTCGGCCTCGCCGAGCCGCCGGAGCGGGATGCGCTCGCGGAGGCGAGCGAGCGTGGCCTCGTCATACGACGACGGCGGAAGGACCGTCCCAGGCGCGATGCCGTTGACGCGCACGTCCGGCGAGAGCCCCACCGCGAGGCCGCGGACGAGGTGGGCGAGCGCGGCCTTCGAGACCGAATAAGGGATGTAGTTCTTCCACGGGCGCTCGGCGCTCACGCAGACGATCGCGACGACGCTGCCGCGGCTTTCGCGGAGCGCGGAAGCGAGCTCTAGCGTGAGCAGGTACGGCGCGGTGGCGTTGAGCGCCAGCGCGCGATCCCAGGCGTCGGCGGAGAGCTCGGCCGGCGGGACCCGCTCGAAGTTCGCCGCGTTGTGGACCAGGAGGTCGAGCCGGCCAGACGACCAGTCGAGCGCCGCTCGGGCGAGCGCGGCGACCGCCGCGCGATCGTGGAGGTCGGCCTGGAGCGCGACGGCGCGCCGGCCGAGCGAGCGCGCCTCGTCGACGACGGCGTCCGCGCCGGCGCCGCTCGTGGCGTAGTGGACGGCCACGTCGGCGCCCGCGGCGGCGAGCGCGCGGGCGGTCGCGGCGCCGAGGCGGGTGCCGCCGCCGGTCACGAGGGCGACACGGCCGGTCAAGGGAACATGGGGCATGAGGGGTTCTGTAGCCGATGTGGGGCCGCGCGCGTCGAGATCGCCGGCGACGCGTCGCCCGGCCGGCGCTCGGCGGCGCTCCGCCGCGCTCCGCCGCGCGCCGCCGTTTTTTTCGCCGGCGCCGCGCGCCATGGCACGCTGGCGCGGCTTTGCCGATGCCTCCGACACGCCGAGCCGCCGCAAAGGAACGCTCCAAGGAGCCGCCGCACCGCCTGTGCGCCCTCGCCGCCGCGCTGCTCTGCGCGGCCGGATGCACGGAGAAGCTCGAGTCCGTCGAGCTGCCGGGCATCGACCTGCCGGGCCTCGATTGGCCAAAGACGAGCGCGCCCGCGGCGCCGTCGAGCGCGGCGCCGCGGGCCCAGGGCGCGGCGAGCGCGGCCGGCGCGGCGAGCGCGGCGCCGCGGCCCCCGGGGGCGCGCGCCGCCGCGGCGGCGAGCCAGCCCGAGTGCGACGAGCTGCCGTCGGAGGAGGAGGAGCGGCGCGCGCAGCTGCCGCCCCTGACGGCGCTCGGGAAGGCGGTGCCCACGGAGCCGTGGACCCCGCCGCCGTACGAGGTGCTGCCGGGCGTGACGCTCCCCGCGCCGATCGCCGCCAAGCTCGAGCGGATCGACCGGGGCTACGCGCGCCGCACGCGCGAGCACCTCGTGATCACGAGCGGGACACGCGACGCGAACCGACAGGCCCGGGCCATGTTCACGAAGCTCAGGCTCGGCGAGGATCTCCTCAAGCTCTACCGGAACAAGGCGGCGGTCCAGGAGATCACGAAGGCGTACCGGGCGAGCTCGGGCAAGCCGCCGGAGCAGGTGGTCGCCGCCATGGAGGCCGTGATCCAGGACCAGATCGACCGGGGGGTCTACGTCTCCGCGCACCTGCGCCGAGGCGCCGTGGACGTGCGCAACAGGACCATGTCGCCGAAGGAGAAGCGCGCGTTCCTCGAGAGCGCCTCCGAGGTCGGGGGCGTCCTGGTCATCGAAGAGACGACGCCCGCGCACTACCACCTGCAGATCGACTGACGAGCAGGCCGCCGCTCCAGGTCGCCGGCTCCGGCCTCCCCGTGGCGCGTCCACGGACGCGCCGCGGTCGGGCAGGGCGCGTCAGTTGACACGCACCGGCGCGGCCGGGCCCGCCGCGCGGCGCAGGTGCAGCGAGAGCGCCAGGAGCATGGCCCCCACCGCGATCGCGAACGACCCGATGAGCCAGCTGATCGCCAGCACGCCCGCCGCCGGCAGCGCCACCATGAGGACGCCGAAGATCACCGAGGTGACGCCGCTCAGCCCGAGCCAGAGCTCGTTGGCGATCATGTGCCGGAGCCGCACCGCGCCGATGATCCGGAAGATGCCGGTCACGATGGCCCACGCCGCGATCAGGCCGTAGAGCGAGAGCGCGGTGATGATGGGCCGCCAGAACGTCAGCAGGGCGATACCGATGTCGAAGAGGCCCTCGACCACGGTGATCCCCCCGCCCCGGCCGCCGATCGCGGACGCGAGCGCGGCGCAGCCGTCGAGCAGCGCCCACATGCCGAACAGCAGGACGAGCGTGGCCAGCGACGGGAGCGGCCACAGGAAGAACAGGATCCCGATGAGGATCCCGACGACGCCCCTCACGGCGATCACCCACCAATACCGCCCCAGCAGCTCCATGCTTTCCCCCTCCTCTGGCGCCCACGGCGCTCGCTCTCAGCAGACGCGCGCCGCCTGGTCACGCCGCGCGCTGCCGCTCCCTCGCGGTGCGCTGTACCGCTCTTGCCCGCTCGGATTCACGCTGCCCTGAGCGAATGCACGTCCCCTGCCCGCCGGCAGCGGACGAGCTGCTCAACGGAGCGCTTCGGCGCCCAGGCCGCCGAGGCCATCCGCGCGGCGGCCGGCCTCGACGCGCCGAGCCTGTTCCGCCGTCGCCCGCGCCGCCGGGAGGTTTACAGGCCGGCGATCGGCCCGCCCGCAGGGTCGCCGTACTTCGACAGCTCGACGCCGAAGTAGTTGATGATCGAGCAATGGAGCGCGCCGGTGGGCGCGCTGTTCGCGTGCACGGCGCGGCCCGTCTCGAAGCCGCCCACGTGCCCGGCGAGCATGATGGGCATGTTCTTCCGACCGTGGGAGTCGCCGTCGCCGTTCTCGGACGTGTAGAGCACGAGCGACTCGTCGAGCAGGTTGCCCGTCGCGGTGGTCGCGGCCTTCATGGCGTTGAGCAGGTACGCGAAGCGGCGCACCTTGAACCGCGAGGTCTGCACGACGCGGGCGTTGGCGATGCGCATCGCCTCCGCCTGCGGCAGGCTGTCGAGGTCGGTCGCGCGATCGCGGTCGCCGAGCTTGTGCGAGATGAAGTGGTCGCTCCAGGTCCCCACGCCGTCGGGCAGGTCGTAGCCGGAGAAGTCGAGACCCCAGCTGTTCGAGTACTGCAAGACGAGCACCCGCGTCAGATCGCAGGTGAGCGCGAGCAGCCCGAGATCGATCATCTGCTTGAACTTGCCGTGCAGGTCGAGGCCCCGCGCGGGCTTGCCGGGGACGGTGCAGCTCGACTGGGTCGTGGACTGGATCTGCCTCTCCAGCTCGAACACCGACTCGAGGTGCTGCTCCACGCGCGCCCGGTCCGCCGCGCCGAGGCGCTGGTTCAGCCGCCTCGCGTCCTCCCTCACCCAGTCGAGGACGCTGGCGCGGCGCCGCCGGATGTTGTCCATCTCCTCGTTCGGGCTGCCCAGGTTGCTGAAGAGCGTGTCGAACAGGGTGGCCGGCTCGCGGAACGCGTCCTCGACCTGACCGCCGTCCCGGAACGAGATGAAGCCCTGCGTGACCGCCGTGTCGCCCGTCGGAGACAGGTTGAGGCTGCGGTACGGGGTCTCGGCCGCGATGTGATCGGCCAGGTACTGGTCGAGCGTCGCCTTCTTCGGGACCGCCTGCCCGCCGCCGTCGGTGTGGGCGCAGAGCGCCATCGCCGGGCTGTGGATGTCGGAGCAGATCACCTGGTGATCGACGCCGGACACCATCGTGACATCGCGCCAAATCGGATCCCCCGCCGGCCACTCGCGCTCGGCGTCGAAGCCCTTCATGTCCACGAGGCACGGCGTCAGGCCCTCGGCCGAGAGCGGACCGGCCGTGCGCGGGTGCCACGCGCCGGGATCGGTGCCGTTGGGGACGAAGAAGGCCACGAAGCGCTTCGGGTCCGCCGGCGCGGCGCTGGCGCGCTGCGGCCGCATCGCGTCGAGGAACGGGAGGGCGACCGCGACGCCGGCGCCGCGGAGCAGAGCTCTTCTCGAGATCTTCACTGGCGACACTCCTCTTCCATCATCGGTCGGACGGGTTGCGAGCACATCACTCTGGCGCCCTCCGCAGCCGGAACGCCGGAGACCGCACGATGGCGGTCAGGAAGGAACGGAATCGGTTGCCGTCCTGCGCGAAGCTCTCCGCGGCGGCGTCGATGGCGCAGCGATCCTCGACCGCGGGCTCGCGCCCCTGGGTGTACGTGAACAGCTTCTCCGCGACGCAGGCGGCGAGATCGGGGCTGCGCCGGAGCTCCGCCGCCAGGGCGGCGAGCGAGTCGAACGACTCGTTGGCTGCGCCCTGGAAGCGCGGCTCCAGCCCGAACTCGTCGATACCGATGCTCCCGTCGTACCGCCCCTCCTTGTCGTACTGGGCGAAGCCGACGCCGATGGGATCAATGAGCGCGTGGCAGCCGGCGCACCCCGCCTGGGTGTTGCGCTTCTCGAGGACCTCGAGGTAGCTCAGGCCGGACAGCTCGCTCTCCAGCTCCTCGAGCAGCCCGGCGGGGATGGTGATCTTCTGGCAGAGGAAGGCCGCCCGGAGCCACTGGCCGCGCACGGCGATGAGGTCGCCGTCATTCTTGGCGCTGATCAGGCTGGCGTGCGTGAGCAGCCCGGTGTTCGCCCGGTGGTGCCCGGCCGGGAGCTCCACGCGCGTCACGCCGTCGCCCGTCGCCTCGAGGCCGTAGAACTTCGCGAGCGCCGGGGTGACGTACGTGTGGTTCGCGGTGAGCGCGTCGAAGAAGTCGACGCCGGGGGTGAAGGCGTGCTCGTCGAGGACGAGCTCGCTCTCGGTGATCATGTCCGCGAGCAGGGCGGGCGTCGCCGCGTCCGGGTTGGCCGGCGGGCGGAGCTGCTCGAAGGTGAGCCACTGCTTGAAGAAGGCGTTGAAGAAGAGCGGCGTCCGCTCGTCCTCGACCATCTCCTCGGCGACCGCGAGGAGCCCATCGGGCGTGTCGAGCTCGCCGGCCTCCGCGCGCGACAGCAGCGCCGCGCTCGGCGACCGGCCCCAGAGCGTGAACGACAACCGCGAGGCGAGCTCCAGCGACGACAGGGGCGACGTCTCGGCGCCGTTCGCGCCGACCTCGATCCGGAACAGGAAGCTGGGCGAGGTGAGCAGCGCCTCGATGACGAAGCGAAACGCGTCCGCCCTGTCCTGCGCGACGTCGGTCGCTCGCGCGACCAGGTCGCTGACCTCCTCGGCCGACAGCGGCTTTCGATACGCCAGCTTGCCGAAGCGCTGCACGAAGCGCTCGAGGCAATCGGCGGCCTCCGGCTCGCAGCCGAGCACCGAAGCCCGGCGCGCCTCGTCCGCCATGAGCTCCTGCCCGAGCGACTCCGCCGTCGCCAGATAGGCGCGGAGATGCTGATCCGAGACGTTCTGGAGGGCGGCGATCGTCCGGAATCCGCCCTGGCCGGTATCTTCCGGGATGCTGTCCACGACGGGCGGCTCGGCGAGCTGGAACAGATCCTGGAGCGTCAGCTGGTACTCGAGCCGGGACAGGCGGCGCAGGACGCTCGGGCTCGTTCGAGCGACGCTGCAGTCTTGCGCCGTCGGCTGCCCGGTGACGGGATCGATGGGGTCGCTGATGTCGCCACCAGGGCTGCCGTCGCTGTTGCCGAGCTGCCCGGTACAGGCAATCCCCGTCAGGCAGAAGAGCGCCACGGCGGACATGCCCACCGCGAGGGAACGCCGGAGGAACGGTACCGATCGATCGGTGTCGGGCGGCATTGTCTTGCTCATGGAGTGACCAGCCATTCCGGTGGAGCGCACCTGGCGCACGCCGAGACATTTCGGCGATGCGCGGCGTCGTGGTCTGAGGCGCACTTTTGAAGCAAGGCGGTACGTGCGCGCCCCGGCGTCTGCTCGGGGCAGGGATCATATTCCCATAGCATGCTCCTCTGATCGCCGCATGGCGCGGATCGCTGTCTGCCGCGCGCCTGACTCGGCGCTAGCCGAAGTTACAGGAGGCCAAATCTGGTATATTGCAGGCTCACTGCCGAGCGCCGGCGCGACGGCGGCCCGGCTGCGACAGGCGAGCTTGGCGACGGCGAGGCCGGGCGCGAGGCCCGAGGAGACACGGCATGACACGCACCGACTACGAACAGATCGCGGGGGTCTTCGATCGGCGTTATCAGGGGGGCAGGTACGCCGGGGCCGAGCAGGTGGTGCTCGACGTGCTCGGGCCTTCACGAGGGCGGCGCGCGCTCGAGGTGGGGTGCGGGACGGGGCACTGGCTGGAGCTCTTGCACAAGAACGGGTTCGAGGTGGCCGGGCTCGACGCGTCGCCCGGCATGCTCGAGCAAGCGCGCGCTCGCCTGCCGTCGGCGACGCTCGTCCACGGCTCGGCGGAGCAGCTCCCCTTCCCCGACGCCGGGTTCGATTGCGTGCTCTGCGTCAACGCGCTGCACCACTTCGGTGAGCCGCGCGGGTTCATGGCCGAGGCGCACCGGGTCCTCGGCCCCGGAGGCATCCTCATCAACATCGGCCTCGATCCGCACCAGGGGATCGACCGCTGGTTCGTTTACGACTACTTCGACTCGACCCGGGAGCTCGACCTGAAGCGGTACGCATCGGTGGACACCGTGCGGCGCTGGCTCGACGAGAGCGGGTTCCGCGTCGACGGGACGAGGCTCGCCGCGCACATCGAGCGGCAGGTCCCCGCTTCGGAGGCCCTCGCGAAGGGCATCGATCCGCGCGACACGAGCCAGCTCGCCTTGCTGACGCCGGAGGCCTTCGCGGCGGGGGTCGACCGGATCCGGCAGGAAGAGGCGATGGCGCGGCAGCGCGGCGGCGAGCTCGCGCTGGTCGTCGACCTGCGCATGTGGGCCACCGTCGCCCGGAAGCCCTGAGCCGAGCGGGCGCGCCCGCGCTGCCGTCGAGCCGGGCCCTCCCGGGCATCGATCATCGCGCGAGGATGAGCAGCGAATACCCGCCCAGCACGCGGGCGGTGAAGTCTTGATCCAGCGCGAACAAGAGCCGCCTCGGATACCTCAGTAGCTTCGCCTTGAAGGACTTGCTCGAGAGCTCCACGGATCCGGCGGTGTAGAAATAGTCGACGATCTCGTAGCCGGCCTCCTGCAAGCTCGCCAGCGCCGTCTGCTTCACGAAATAGTGGATGTGCCCCACGTTCCTGCGCACGTCGAGGATGGGCTTCATCCGCAGGACCGCCTGGACCGAGAGGTCCAGGGGCACGTGCAGGATCTTGTACTCTGCCTTGCCCTTCAGCTTCCGCAGGAAGGTGTAGTAGTCCTCCACGTGCTCGATGACGTCGATGATCATCAGGACGTCGCACTGGAAATCCTTCTCCAGGAGGTCTTCCTGATGAAACGTCAGCCGATCTTTCTCTCTCGCCTTCGCCAGCTGGAACGCCTGGGGAGAGATGTCGTAGCCGTGGAAGTCCACCGACGCCGGCAGCTGCTGATGCAGCTGATTCAGGACCTCTCCGACGCCGCACCCCACCTCGTACACGACCTTCGGCTGGATGTGGTTCTTCTCCAGGATCCGGAGGATCTGCTTGGCTTTCCACGGGGAGTCCTCCGCGTGCCAAGTCTTGTTGTTCTCCAGGTACCCGCCCTCCGTGTAAAGTCCCGCGCTCGTCATGCGACCTCCCCTCTGGCACTCACGTCGTGCCGTATGATGCGCCGGCAGCGGGGGCACTCCTCGTGGATGAGCTCCCGCACGGCGCGCAGATCCGCGCGCCGAATGGGCCGCCGGCCGGCCCGTCACCGCGTCGCTTCGCGGCGGAGGGCCGCCGTCTCGCCGCGCGCGAAGACCCGCTGAACGAACGGCCGCTCAGCAGCCCTCGCGGCGCCATCCCCGGTCCTGCGGGCGAGCTGCTCGCGCCCCGGCCCCCTCGTTCCGCCATTCGGCGAGCGAGCTGCTCGCCGCCGGAGTCGCCCTCCTCGACCCCGGACCCGGGCGCGCGCCGCCCTTGATGCGGGCTTCGGTCACGACCTCGTCCCACTGCGCGTCGTAGCCCTCGAAGTGGACCCGGTAGGAGCCAGGGGCGACGACGCCGGTGATGATCGCCGGCTTGTACGCCCCCTTCCACTCGACATCGACGCGATCGCCGACCTTCCTCGCGCTGGCGCCGCCCGAGGCGCGCTGCTCCTCGTCGCGGAGGCGCCGGGCGCTCCCCTCGTGCAAGCACTGCTCCCGGTGGCACGCGAGCCCGGAAGCGCAGTCGTCGTCGGCGCGGCACGGCGACCCGAGCGGCGCCTTCTTCCCGCAGGCAGCGAGCGCCACAGGCAAGGTGGCCAGGATCACGAGCGCTCTCAGGGCGGCGATGGCTCGAACGCGCACGACGCGGGATCCCAGCAGAGCGGCCGCTGCCCGACAACAGGAATCGCGAGGCCCGCGGCCTCGCATCGCCTCCGCTTCTTCACCGCCTCCCCTTCGTTCCCCTCCCCCTTCGTTCCCCTCCCCTTCGCCCTCCCCGCGGCGCCCCGGACACGCGATGTCCCCGCGCCCCCAGCGAACCGCGCCCTGCCAGCGGGGCCGCCCTCTGCTATGGTCGCCCCCGCCGTGCGTCTGCTCGCCGCCCTCGCGCCCGTGGCCTTGCTCGTCGCGGCGCTGCCGCTCCTGGGCTGCGGCGGCGCCCCCGCGACGGACGCGGGCGTGTGCGCGGGCGCGGGCGTCTGCGGGGCCCGCTACTGCGTCGCAGGGCGCTGCCGGCCGCCGAGCGACCTCCCCTCGCCCATCGACGCGCGCCGCGTGCTGCTCCCGCCGGCGGACCTCGCCGTCCTCGCGGAGGACGGCGGCGCCGCGGCCGCGCCCGGCGTGCCCGACGCGGTCGCGCTCGGCCACGCCGGGGCGGGCGACGTCGTCCTGCTGCTCCGGTTCACGCCGACCTTCGGCGTCGACGCCGACATCGCGAGCGCGTTCGTCCTGCTGGAGCCCGCCCCGCTGGCGCCGCCCGCCGAGCGCGCGCTCACCCTGGAGGTCGCGCGCATCCTCGAGCCGTGGCGCTCGGAGACGGCGACGTGGGGCCGGCAGCCGCGCCTGTCGATCCCGGAGGCCGCCGCCATCGTGCGGCGCCGCCCAGCGACGCCGCTGCGGATCGACGTCACCTCGCTCGTGCGCGACTGGGCCAGGCGGCGCAAGGACGACCACGGCATCGCCATCCTCGCGCCGGGCAGCGACGCCGTCGGGGCCGCGACGTCGATGGGCATCTCCCAGGGCGCCGGCCCTCTCCTCGAGGTGTACGTACGGTGAGCACCGGGCACGACGACGAGGACGACGACGCCGGCGCGCGGCACTCGCTCCCCCTGCCGCTCATCCGGCACGACCGCGGCGGGAGGCCCGCCACGCCCAGCGTCCCGCCCGCGTCCGGCGCGCCGCTCACGCCGAGCGCCCCGCCGCTCACGCCGAGCGCCCCGCCGCTCACGCCGAGCGCCCCGCCGCTCACGCCGAGCACCCCGCCGCTCACGCCGAGCACCCCGCCGCTCACGCCCGGCGCCCCGCCGCTCTCGCCCAGCGCGCCGCCCCTCGCCCGCGGCCTGCTCGACGACGACGAGCCCGCCGTCACCCAGCGCTCGGCGGCGAGCGTGCGCCCCTTCCCGCTGCTCCGCCCGGCGCCGCCGCCGGTGGCCGAGGAGGCCCCGCCGCCCGCGCTGCTCCGGGTGAGCGACCTCCGCGTCTCGTTCACCGCCGACGGCCGCGTCACCCGCGCCCTCGACGGCGTGTCGTTCACCGTGCCGCGCGGGCGCACCGTCGCGCTCGTCGGCGAGTCGGGGTGCGGCAAGACGGTGACCGCGCTCAGCATCCTGCGGCTCCTGCCCGCGCCCTACGCGGCCATCGACGGCGGCTCGATCGAGCTCGACGGCCAGGACCTCCTCGCGCTCGGCGAGCGCGAGATGCGCGCCGTGCGCGGCGGGAAGATCGGCATGATCTTCCAGGAGCCGATGACCTCGCTGAACCCCGTCTACACGGTCAGCGCGCAGATCGCCGAGGCCGTCCGGCTGCACCTGCCCATGTCCCGCGGCGACGCCCGGCTCTACGCGGTGAGCCTGCTGCGCAAGGTCGGCTTCCCCGAGCCCGAGGTGCGCGCGAACAGCTACCCGCACGAGCTGTCCGGCGGGATGCGCCAGCGCGTCATGATCGCGATGGCCCTCGCGCCAGGGCCCTCGCTGCTCATCGCCGACGAGCCGACCACCGCGCTCGACATGACCACGCAGGCGCAGATCCTGGACCTCCTCGAGCGCATCAAGGCTGAAACGTCGATGAGCCTCCTGCTCATCGCCCACGATCTCGCCGTGGTCGGCGAGCTCGCGGACGAGATCGTCGTCCTCTACGCCGGGGTCGTCGTGGAGCAGGGGCCCGCGCGCAACGTGCTCGCGGCGCCGTCGCACCCGTACACGCGCGCCCTCCTCCGGAGCATCCCGGCGCGCGGGTTCCGCCCGCCCCGCGTGCGCGGCCAGCGCTCGATGCGCCTGCCGACCATCCCGGGCGGGCTGCCCGATCTGCGCGATCCGCCGCGCGGCTGCCGCTTCAGCGACCGCTGCGAGGCCGTGTTCGATCGCTGCCGCGTCGAGCCGCCGGACATGTACGCGGTCCCGCCCGGCACGGGGCGCCACGCGGCGCGCTGCTTTCTCCTCACGGGCCCGGGACGCGCGGGTGACGAGGGCGCCGCGTGACGCGCGACCGCGTCCTCCCGCCGCCCGGTCCGAGCGACGGCGCCGGCGCGGCGCGCCCCGAGAGCATGCCGCCCGAGAGCATGCGCCCCGAGAGCGCTCGCCCCGAGAGCATGCCCCCCGGGAGCTTGCGCCCCGAGAGCATGCCCCCCGGGAGCCTGCGCCCCGAGAGCATGCCCCCCGGGAGCCTGCGCTTCGACAGCGCGCGGGGCGAGCGGCCGCTCGTCCAGGCGGAGCGGCTCTCGAAGCTGTACCCGGTCCAGCGCGGCCCCTTCGCGAAGCCGGCGTTCGTGCAGGCCGTCGACGGGGTGAGCTTCCACGTCGACCGCGGCGAGACGCTCGGCCTCGTCGGCGAGTCGGGCTCCGGCAAGAGCACCCTCGGGCGCCTCGCGATCCGGCTCATCGAGCCCACGGTCGGCCGCGTCCTCTTCGACGGCGTGGACCTCACGACCCTCTCGGCCCGCGCGCTCCGGGCCACGCGCCGGCGGATGCAGATCGTCTTCCAGGACCCGTACGGCTCGCTCAACCCGCGCATGACGCTGCGCGAGATCGTCGGCGAGGGCATCGTGATCCACCGCCTCGCGCGGAGCCGCGACGAGGAGACCGCGATGGTCGAGGGCGTGCTCCAGCGGGTCGGGCTGCGGCCGGACATGATGGAGCGCTTCCCCCACGAGCTCTCCGGCGGGCAGCGGCAGCGGGTCGCGATCGCCAGGGCGCTCGCGGTGCGCCCGGACTTCATCGTCTGCGACGAGCCCGTGAGCGCGCTCGATCTCTCGGTCCAGGCCCAGATCGTCAACCTGCTGGAGGAGCTCCAGGACGAGCTCTCGCTCAGCCTCCTGTTCATCTCGCACGACCTCCGCGTGGTCGAGCACGTGAGCCACCGCGTCGCCGTGATGTACCTCGGCCGGATCGTCGAGATCGGCCCGGCGCAGCGCGTGACCGAGCGGCGGCACCACCCGTACACGCGCGCGCTCTTCGAGGCGACGCCCTCGATCGAGCGCGGGGGCAAGGCGCGGCGCCTGCTCCCGGGCGCGCCCGGGAGCGCGATCAACCCGCCCGAGGGCTGCGTGTTCCACCCGCGCTGCCGGAAGGCGGAAGAGGGCAAGTGCGACGTCGAGATCCCGCCGCTCGAGGAGCTCGTCCCCGGGAGCGGCCACCGCGTGGCGTGCTGGTACCCCGAGGCCGAGTGAGCCAGCGCGGCCGGCACGCTCCCGGCGCGCGGCGGCCCAGGGTGGCACAACCGCTGGCTCGGGGCGGCCAGGGCCCTGCGCTGCTCCGGCCGATCTCGCGCGCCCTCGCCGGAGGTATCTTCTTTGCCGCGCTGATGCCCGTGCGCCACAGCCGACGAGCAAGGTGGCGCGAAGGATGAGAGGTGAGCGAATGGCGAATGACATGCTTCGAGCTCTGGCGGTGGCCGTGCTGTCCGGCGTGTGCCTGACGGGCTGCGGCGGCGGCAACGGGGGCGGGGGCGGCGCGGGCGGCGCCGGCAGCGGCGGGACCGACGCCGGCGGCGGCGGGGCGCCGCCGGGGGCCGAGCCGTGCGCGGTGCGCGACGTGGAGGGCACGATCCCGGGCGTGAAGATATCGATCTCGTCGAGCCGGTGCATTTACCGGGTGGGAGAGCCGGCGGAGTTCACGTACGAGGTCACGACCGACTCCAGCGTTCCTCCGATCGCGATCGCGGCCTCCGACGGGTGCGGGCGCTGCGTCGAGCCGAGCGCGGATCCGCTCTCGTTCGTCGCGTACCGGATCAGCGGGGAGTCGGAGGCGGGCGATCCGCAGAGCTACTGCCTGTGCGACGTGGGATGTTGCGCGCCGGACGAGGCGGCGACCGTGCAGGTCGACGCGACGACGGCGACCCAGACGTTCCGCTGGTCGGGGCGGCAGTGGAACGGGCCCTCCGACACGAACAACCCGGAAGACGACTTCTTCCCGCCGGGGACCTACGATGTCGAGGTGACGTTCGACGGCGAGGAGCAGGGCTCCGTGACGGCGAAGCTGCCGATCGAGATCGTCCGCTAGCCAGCGGCCGGGACGCCCGGCGCGACGCTCCGCTGCCGGTCAGTGAGCAACGCCGGGGCAGGGAGCAGCGCCGGGGTCGCCCGGCGTTTCTGCTAAGGTCCGCGCACGATGCACGCCTGGCGCGGACACTCCTTCGGCTCCCCCGAGATCCTGGTCTGGGAAGAGGTGGACGACCCCTCGCTCGCCGAAGGGGAGGTCCGGATCGAGATCGCCGCCTCGGCGATCAACTTCCCCGACGTGCTCTTCACGGCAGGCGCCCATCAGGTCAAGCCGACTCCGCCGTTCATCCCCGGCTTCGAGGTCGCCGGCGTGGTGGTCGAGAGCCGCGCGCCGTCGCTGCCGACGGGCACCCGCGTGGCCGCGACGCTGCCCGGCTCCGGGGGATACGCGACGCACGCGATCGCCGGCCCGCGCACGACCTACGCGCTCCCGGCCGGCATGCCGTTCGAGGACGCGGCGGCGCTGACCATCACGTACCAGACAGGCTACCTCGCGCTGCACCGGCGCGCCCGCGTGAGGCCCGGCGACACGGTCCTCGTGCACGCGGGCGCGGGCGGCGTCGGCAGCGCGGCGATCCAGCTCGCCAGGGCGGCCGGCGCGACCGTCATCGCGACCGCCGGCGGCGAGCAGAAGGCGGCGGTCTGCCGCGCGCTCGGCGCCGACGTCGCGATCGACTACCGGCGCGAGGACTTCGTCGCCATCGTCAAGGAGCGGACCGCGGGCCGAGGCGCCGATATCATCTTCGACCCCGTCGGCGGAGACGTCTTCGACCAGTCCACCAAATGCGTCGCCTTCGAGGGCCGCATCGTGGTGATCGGCTTCGCGTCGGGCCGCTTCCCCGCCCCGCGCGCGAACCACATGCTCGTGAAGAACTACGACGTCCTCGGCTTTTACTGGGGCACCTACAGCCGCGCAGAGCCCGCCGTGACGCGAGCCGCGCAGGACGCGCTCTATGCGATGGTTGGCCAGGGCGCGATCAAGCCGCTCATCTCGGCGGCGCTGCCGATGGCCGAGGCGAAGGCCGCCATGACGGCGGTCGCGTCCCGCGCGACCACCGGCAAGGTGGTGCTCCTCGCGAAGCCCTGAGGGGCGCCGCCGTCGCTCCGGCGAGCGGCGGCGGCGCGGTGGGAGGGGGTCAGTTGCAGGCGTTCCCGGTGGACGTCTCTTCGAGCGTGCCGAGCGTGTCCTGGTCCGTCGTCTTCAGGCCGAAGCCGTAGGGGAACAGCGCCATCTGACCGTCGTTGCGGTTCACGCGCTGGCACTCGCTCCCGGGCCACGAGAACGACAGCTTGCCCTGGAACTCCTGCACACCGAAGAGCACGTCGGCCACGCCGCCGCCCTCCGAGCCGGGGAGCCACGCCGCCACGAAGGCGTTGGAGGCGTTCAGCTCCTTGTTCACGTACAGCGGGCGGCCCGACAGGAAGACCGTCACGATCGGCAGCTCCGGCTTGGCCTGGCGGATGGCCTTGAGCACCTGGAGGTCCTCGGGGTGGAAGCGCGCGTGCTCCAGCGTCTTCGCGTGTTCGATGTTGTCGTCGGCGTCCTTCCCGGGCTGGATATCCCCCTTCATCTCCGCGTAGGGCGTCTCGCCGATCACCACGATCGCCGCGTCGAAATTGCCCGACGAGGCGGCGGCGCCGTCGGCGCTCAGCGTCGCCTGACCGCCGCCCGCCGACACGAGCTCCTGGATTCCCTTGTAGATGGACGTGGCGCCCGGGAAATCCGCGTTCGTGTTCTCCGTGCCCTGCCACGTCCGCGACCACCCGCCGGCCTGGTTCGAGATGTTGTCCGCGGACTTGCCCGCCACGAGCACGCGCGACGACCGCTCGAGGGGGAGCACCGAGCCCGCGTTCTTGAGGAGCACGAGCGACTTCCGGACCGCCTCGCGCGCGAGGTCCCGGTGCTCCCTGGCGCCGAGCACCGACTGCTCGCCCGCGAACATGCGCTCCGACGGGGCGCCCTTCGTCTTCTTCGGGCCGAGGAGCCCGGCCCGCATCTTGACGCGCAGGATCCTCGTCACGGCGTCGTTGACCCGCTCCATCTTGATCGTGCCGGAGTTCACCTGCGAGAGGGTGTTCATGTAGAACGCCTTCCAGTCGGTCGGGACCATGATCATGTCCACGCCGGCGTTGATCGCGGCCGCGCACGAGCTGTTGGTGCAGCCGTCCACCTGCCCGTGGCCGTTCCAGTCGCCGACGACGAAGCCGTCGAAATGGAACTTGTCCTTGAGCACGCCGGTGAGCAGATCGCCCTTGCCGTGCATCTTGTCGCCGCGCACGCGGTTGTACGACGCCATGACCGTCTGCGCGCCCGCCGGGATGGCCGACAGGTAGCCCTGGGCGTGGATCTCGCACAGCTCGGTGTCGCTCGACAGGTTGTTCCCCTGATCATCGCCCTTGTCGGTGCCGCCGTCGCCGATGAAGTGCTTGGCCGTCGCGATGACGCGCGCAGCGCCGAAGAGGTCGGGGCTGTTCGCCGCGCCCTGGATGCCTTTCACGACGCGGCCCGCGTAGGCGTTCACGATCTCGGGATCCTCGGAGTAGCCCTCGTACGTGCGGCCCCACCGGTCGTCACGGACGGTCGCCAGCGTCGGGGCGAAGGTCCAGTCGAGGCCCGTGGCGACGACCTCCTTGGCCGTCGCGGCGCCGATGCGCTCGAGCAGACCGGGCTCGTTCGCCGCGCCGAGGCCGATGTTGTGCGGGAAGAGCGTGGCGCCGCGGACATTGTTGTTCCCGTGCACGGCGTCGATGCCCCAGATGATCGGGATGCCCGGGCGGCCGCCCGACGTGTCCACCGAGGCCCGGTAGAAGTCGTCGGCGAGCGCGACCCAGTCCGCCGCCGTCGCGCCCTTGTTGCTGCCAGGCCAGGAGCCGCCGCCGTTCAGCACCGAGCCGATGTTGTACTGCTTGACCTCGGCCGGCGTGATCGAGCCGATCTCGGCCTGCACCATCTGGCCGACCTTCTGCTCGACGCTCAGCTTGCCGACGAGCTCGGCCACGGCCGCCTCGATCTCCGGATCCTTTGCGATCGCGCTCTCCACCTCGGGCCAGCCGGCGTCGCAGGGGAGGAGGTTCGCGCTGTCGCCGGCGCCGCTGCCGCCGCCGCCGGTGCTGTCGCCCGCGCCGGTGCCGTTGCCGCCGCCGCCGGTGCTGTCGCCCGCGCCGGTGCCGTTGCCGCCCGTGCCGCTGTTGCTGCCGCTGCCGCTGGCGCTCGTGCCGCTGCCGGCGCCCGCTCCGGTCGAGGAGCTGCTCGGATTGTCGGACGTGTCGTCACCGCAGGCGGCCGGCGCGATGACAACCGCCGCCGCCATGATCCATGTCGCATACCGTGTGAGGCGCATAGGTGCTCCCCTTTTTGTCAATGAGATGAAGGATGGGCTCCGAGGTGAACCGTGACAGTCAAGCAAAGCGTCGATTGGGATGAGCCCCGCGCGCCCTTGCGATGCGCCCGAGCGAGGGTGGCGCGCTGGATGACACGGTGCGTCCTGGAACGCTCACCGGTTAACCATGGCCGGAGTCGCGCGGCAATACGGAAACATGATGGCGCAGCGCGGTAATTCACCCGTGGCAGAACGCCACAACCTGCGCAAGAGGGCCACGGCCTGCCCCCGCGATCCGGGGGCGCGCGCTTTTTTCGGAGGTGGCCGCAGATTTGCACGCTACTTTGGCCGATTGGCCGATCGCGCACGCCGCATTTCCGGGGAGATCCTGACGATGGCGAGACGTCCTCATCTTGCGATTGCCATGCTCGTGCTTGCCTCTGGGCCCTTCGCCGGCTGCGGCCAGGCGGACGCGCCGCCCTCGAATCGAGGCGCGCCGCCGGGACAGGAGAAGAAGATCGACACGAAGATCCTCGAGAAGGGCGCAGAGGCGCTCCAGGACCTGAGCCCCGTGCGAGCGATCGACCACTACCTGGACGGGTTCCACGTGATGAAGGAGAACCCGGACCATCACATGGAGGCCCATCATTATTGCAAAGGGATCAATGAAGAGTTCACGCAGTGTGTGATCTTCGACGGGAACACGAAGGACGCGAACATCATCGGGGTCGAGTACATCATCTCCGAGGCGATGTTCGAGGGCCTGCCCGAGGACGAGAAGCGGCGCTGGCACCCGCACAACTACGAGATCCTCTCAGGCCAGCTGACGCTGCCCGGCGTGCCGTCGGTGGCCGAGAAGGCGGCGCTCAAGAAGAAGATGAACAGCTACGGGAAGACGTGGCACATCTGGGACACCGGACACCTGGGACACCCCGCCGCGCACAACCTCCCGGTCGGCCAGCCGCTCCTCGCGTGGTCGTACAACCGCGATGGGGAGATGCCGGCCGCCCTCGTGGAGGCGCGCGACAAGCGCGCCGGGATCGACACCGCCGAGAAACGGAAGGATCGCGCCGATCTCGCGGCGATCGCGAACCCACAGCGGGGCGTGGACGATCTCAAGTCCAGGTTCCCGAACGCGACGGGGGCTCCGGAGGGCGTGCGCGCGAAGTGACCCCGGCCGGGCGCGGCGCCCGTGCGCGCGGGGGCGGGCGGGCGAAGGCGTGCGGAACGATTCGTACGTCTAACTATCTATGTCATTCGACGTCGCGCGACCCCTCTCCGGGCCATGAGGGCGCCGCCGCGCGGCTCGGCGCCGCGGTGGCGGACCGGCGCTCGCGGGCAGGAACCGCCGCCGCCCACGCAGCGCGATCCTCGGGAGATGACCCCCCGAGGGCGCAGCCGGGCGTCACGCCACCGACACGACCGCTCGAGGCCAGCCGGGCCGAACGGCGTCCGTCATCGCAGGGCGAGCCGCCGGCCGAGCACGGGCGCCAGGTGATGCGGATGCAGCGCGGATGCAGCGAAAGCGTAATCCGCCGAGATGGCAATGCTGAAATCCTGCGTTCGCTGTCAGCGGCATTTACCCGCGACGCAACGCACGCCTATTCTCCGCGCATGGTTTTTATTCCACGCACTTCCATCCGTCTGTTCATGACCACGGGCATGCTGCTCGTCGCGCTCGCTGGGTGCGGTGACGACGATTCAGACACGACCACCGGCTCAAGTAGCACCAGCAGCAGCACCACCGGAACCGGAACCGGAACTGGCACGGGGACCGGCGGTAAGGGCGGCGAAGGCGGTGAGGGCGGCGCGACCGGTACAGGCGGCGAGGGCGGCGCGACCGGCACCGGCGGCGAGGGCGGCGCGACCGGCACCGGCGGCGAGGGCGGCGCGACCGGCACCGGCGGCGAGGGCGGCGCGACCGGCACCGGCGGCGAGGGCGGCGCGACCGGCACCGGCGGCGAGGGCGGCGCGACCGGCACCGGCGGTGAGGGCGGCGCGACCGGCACCGGCGGTGATCCCACGACGGGTGTCGGTGGCGCGGGCGGCGATCCCACGACCACCACGAGCGCCGCCGTCGGCGGCTCGGGCGGCGATCCCACGACCACCACGAGCGCCGCCGTCGGCGGCTCGGGCGGCGATCCCACGACCACCACCGCGAGCGCCGGCGTCGGCGGCTCGGGCGGCGAGTCCTCGACGGTCGCGGTCGGCGCGGGCGGCGCCGGTGGCGAGTCCACCACCGTCGGCGCTGGCGGCGCGGGCGGCGAGTCCACCGCCGTCTCGGTCGGCGCTGGCGGCGCCGGTGGCGAGTCCACCGCCATCGCGGTCGGCGCTGGCGGCGCCGGTGGCGAGTCCACCGCCGTCGCGGTCGGCGCTGGCGGCGCCGGTGGCGAGTCCACCACTGTCGCGGTCGGCGCGGGCGGCGCCGGCGGCGAGTCCACCACCGTCGGCGCTGGCGGCGAGGGCGGCGTGTCCACCGCCGTCTCGGTCGGCGCTGGCGGCGAGGGCGGCGTGTCCACCGCCGTCTCGGTCGGCGCTGGCGGCGCGGGCGGCGAGTCCACCACCGTCGCGGTCGGCGCTGGCGGCGCCGGTGGCGACAGCGGTGCCTCCGCGGTCGGCGCTGGCGGCGCTGGTGGCGACGGCGGTGCATCGGCGGTCGGCGCGGGCGGCGCGGGTGGCGACACCGGCGCGGGCGGCGCGGGCGGCGACATCGGCGTCGGCGGCGCAGGCGGCGCTGGCGGTGGCGAGGGCGGCGCTGGCGGCGAGGGCGGCGAGGACCCGGGGCTCACGAGCTGGGCGCTGGACGTGCAGCCCATCCTCGAGCACTACTGCGCGCCCTGCCACACCACCAACACGACCCCGAGCCGCGGGTTCAGGGTCACCGACTGGGAAACTGTGCAGCTCCCCGCGGTCCATGCGAGCTGCGCGGGGATGACGAAGGGCGAGTGCGCCCTCGTGCGCATCAAGAGCGGCCAGATGCCGCGCGTGTCCGATCCCACCCTGGCCTGCACCGGTGACCCGGAGCTCGACGTCGACAACGCCTACTGCCTGACCCAGGACGAGCAGGACGTCATCCAGGCGTGGATCGATGGCGGCCGGCAGCCGTGACCCCATGAGGCGCGGCGATCACCGCCGCGCCTCACCTCACCTCGGCTGCTCCGGGAGCGCTCCGTCTCGATAGGCGGCGATGAGCCGCTCCAGGATCTCGATCTCCCGCACCAGCTCCTCCCCCTTCTCGGTGTCGCCCACCCGGCGCTCGGCCTCGTAGACCTCCACGTCCGAGACCACGGGGATGATGTCCTCCCCCGCCTCGACCGCCTGCTCGACCGACGTGAAATGGTGGTGCTGCGCGAGCCGCGCCCCGCTCGCCTCGAGCACGAGCGTGTACCCCTTGTCGCCGTAGGCCTCCGAGAACGCCCCGTCGATCGTTACCGCGCGGTGCGACGCCTTGATAGGCGACTCCCCCTGCTCGACCCGCACCGGCACGTGCCCGTTCACGATGAGCCCGCGCTCCTCGTCCAGCCCGAACTCGCGGCACACCCGGCCGCAGAAGCCGGCGTCGTGGATCAGGTGGAAATACGGGTTCTTCGTCTCCTTGTGCGTCCTCGCGTCGGCGACGAAATAGGACTCGAACGTCGTCATCCGGTCCTTGCCGAACATGGGCGAGAGCGGGCCGGTCCAGAGGTACCAGAGCATGTCGAGGTCCTCCGGCGCGCCCGTCCGGAAGGCCCGGCGCACCACGCGCTCGAGCGCGTCGAACAGCGCCCTGCCGCGGCGAGGCTCGCCGTCGACCTCGAACGGCAAGAACGCGCCCTCGCCGTCCACCGGGACGCAGCCGTGGAAGATGAGCGCCCGATCGCGCCGCAGCCACGTCGTCCCCTGCTGCACCATCCAGCGCATCTGGCGCGACAGCGCAGGGCTCTTCGAGAACGACTCCTTGAGCAGCGCGACGCACGCCGCCTCCTCCGGCGTGAGCGCGTACGGATCGCCGAAATCGACCGTCGGGAAGCGCGCGTCGAGCAGCGGGTACACCTCGCCGTCGATCGCCACCGTGCCCGCGCGCGGGTCGACGCGGTGGAGCAAGCACCGGTGCTCGAGGGCGTATTCCGGGCGCCGCCGGCAGAGCTGCCCCTCCAGCTTGAACTGCAGCACCGCCATCGCCTTCTGCATCCGCGCCATGAGCAGCGCGTCGCGCAGCCCCTCGCCCCGCACCGCGAAGCGCTCAGCCGGGTCGTCCGCGTAGGCGGTGCGCGCGAGGCGATCGACCGGCGCGACCGGGATGCCGAAGCCCTCCTCGAGCTGCGAGAGGCGCCCGTACCGGAGCGAGAGGCGCACCACGGTGGCGATGAGCGCCTCCTGGCCGAGGCTGGCGCCCATCCAGCTCACGTCGTGGTTGCCCCACACCACGCGCGCCCGCGGCTGGCGCATCAGGTACTCGATCACCTTGTCCAGCCGGGGGCCGCGATCGCCCAGATCGCCCGCGACCACGAGCTCGAAGACGGTCAGGTTCCGGATGACGCGCGCGGTGGCGCGCAGGATCTCGATCTCGCGGCAATGCTGCACGAACGGGTCGATGAGCGCGTCGAGATAGGAGCCCTCGCCGAGGGCGGCGCGCGCCGAGACGAGCTCGCGGAGCAGGCCGCGCATGTCGTCCGGGAACGCCTGCTCGACCTGGCGCAGCGTGTAGCGCAGCGACAGCTCGCGGATGATCTCGACCTCGCGCGCGAGCGTCCAGAGCAAGAAGGCCCGCCGCTCCGCCTCGCCGCGGGCGGCTACCTTCGCGTAGCTCTCGCGAGGATAGTAGATGATCGAGAGCAGCGCGCGCTCCTCGTCCGCCGTGAGCCGGTCGCCGAAGACCCGCTCGACCAGCGGCCGCAGGCTCCCCGAGGCGTTGTTGATGATGTGCTTCAGCTTCCTGTGCTCGCCGTGGACGTCGCTGACCACGTGCACCGTCCCCTTCGGGAGCGACAGGATCGCCCGCAGGTGGCCGATCTCGGAGAGCGCGGCCTCGGTCGTCGGATACCGGCCCGCGAGGGCGCGGAGGAGGGGCAGCTCCCGCGTGTCGAGCATGGCGCCGCAGCATAAAGCAAAGGCGCCGGCCGCCACACCAGACGAGCGCGTCGATTGCGGCGTCGGCGCGCCGCGCGGGGCGGGCCGCCGCGCGGGAGCGGGCCGCGCGCTCGCCGTCGTCCGTCGTCCGTCGTAAGGGCAAAATCGGCGCCTACGCAGCGGCGTTTCCCCTTGCGACAGCGCGACGCCCGACTACGCAATGGAATCGGGGGCGCATGCAGGCGTTGAGATCCATGGATCCCTGCCTGGCGGTGGGGCTCGACGAGGGCGAACCTGCCCGGGCCGACGGTCCGGCGCGGGGCGCCGGGCCCCTGCTTCGCGGGCAGAACCGGATTCTCCGGATGGTCGCGGCCGGAGAGCCGCTCTCCCGGGTGCTCGACGCGCTGATCCGGTTCATGGAAGCCCAGTCGGGCAAAGCGCTCTGCTCGGTCCTCCTCGTCGACGCGTCGAAGACGCACCTCCGCTGGGCGTCGGCGCCCAGCCTGCCTGAGGCATACAACCAGGACGTGGACGGCTTGCGCATCGGCGCCGTCAGCGGCTCGTGCGGCACCGCCGTCCACCGCAAGCAGCCCGTCATCGTGTCGGACATCGAGCACGATCCGCTCTGGGCGCGGGCGCGCGAGCTCGCGCTCTCTCACGACCTCAGGGCATGCACCTCCGCGCCCATCCTCGACGGCCAGGGCGAGCCGCTCGGCACGTTCGCCTTCTATTACCGCGAGCCGCGCGCGCCGAGCTCACGCGATCTCGCCCTGCTCGAGATCTCCTGCGATCTCGCGGGCATCGCGATCGAGCGCAGCCAGAGCACCGCGCGCATCGAGGAGGTGCTCCGCGCTCGGGACAACTTCCTCACCGTGGCCTCGCACGAGCTGAAGACGCCCATCGCCACCCTCCTCCTGCAGATCACCTCGCTGGAGCGGCTCCAGCGGGCGGCGGGGTCGATGCCCCTCCGGGAGATCGCGCCCAAGCTGGGCAACCTGGAGCGGCAAGGGAAGAAGCTCCTCAAGCTTGTCGAGCAGCTGCTCGACGCCACGCAGCTCCTGTCCGGCCGGCTCGAGGTCGAGCGCGCGCCGGTCGACCTCACCCAGACCGTGCGCGACGTCGTTGGCCGGCTCCTGGAGGGGGTCGCGGAGGTCGCGCCGGAGGTCGAGATCCACGCGGACGGCCCGGTCGTCTGCGAGGGGGACGGCTTCCGGATCGAACAGGTGATCGTGAACCTCCTGTCGAACGCGTGGAAGTTCGGCCGCGGGGCGCCCGTCGAGATCTCCGTCGAGCGGAGCGACAGCGCCGCTCGGCTGGTCGTCCGGGACCACGGCATCGGCATCGCCCCGGCGGACCACGCGCGCATCTTCCAGCAATTCGAGCGCGCCGTCTCGGTGCGCAACTACGGCGGCCTCGGGCTCGGCCTGTGGGTGACACGCCAGCTCGTGGAGAGGATGCAGGGCCGCATCTCCGTGCAGAGCGAGCTCGACGCCGGCTCCACCTTCACCGTCGAACTCCCCCTCCCCCATGAGCAAGTCAGTCCTGATCATCGATGACGACGTGGATCTGGCGACCACCCTGGCCGAGGCGCTCTGCGACCTCGGGTACGAGGCCACGCCCTTCTTCAGCGGGCGGGAGGCGCTCGAGCGCCTCCACGACGGCGCGCGGCCGGGCGTGATCCTGCTCGATCTGATGATGCCGAAGATGAACGGATGGAGGGTGTGCGACGAGCTCAGCGCCGTCCCCGGGCTGGAGGACATCCCCGTCGTCATCATGACCGCGGCGTCGAACATCAAGCAGCCGATGCCGCCGCACGCGCGCGAGGTGATCAGCAAGCCGTTCGAGCTCGACGCGCTGCTCCGGACGATCGACGCCGCGTGAGGCCGGCGCGCCGCGCCTCGGCGCCGCCCGCGCGAGCGGAGCGGCCCGCGCGAGCGGCGCCGCGGGTCAGCGCCGCCCGGAGACCTCCTTCACGACGAGCTCCGGATCGGCGGCGATCTCCTCCTGCGCGAACAGCGCGGGCCGCCACTCCTTGCGCGAGAACAGCTCGGTCTGATCCGCGAAATGGGGCGACGCGGGGTCGGTCGACTGCGAGTAGCTGAGCAGCGCCTCGGCGCGGGGGCCGCCGCTCGTGTGCTCGACGGCCATGACGAAGCTCGTGCCGAAGTTGATCGGATAGCCCGAGGTGGTGAGGCCGGTCGTCGCGGAGACGATCTCGCCCGTGTTGAGCCTGGGCAGGCGGGTGCTGTTGAGGCTCGCCGTGGAGAAGAGCACGACGTTGGCCACCCCTTCCCGGTTGATGCCGCCGTGGATGGGGATGGCGCCGTCCTTCGTGGTGAACTGGGCCTCGCCGAGCGGCGTCGTCGGGTCGAGCCCCGCCTGCGCGAGCGCGAGCGTGGCCTCGGCCAGCGCGACGAGGATCGGATCCGCGCCCTCGGCCGGGGGCTCGACGAGATCGCGCGGGGTCTCGAGCGGCTCCTCGGGATCGAACGGCTGAGCGTAGAGCTTGCCCGCGTCCGTCATGTCCGGGGCCGAGAACCGCCCGAGCAGCTCGCGCCAGACGACGGCGCCCACGCTCTCGAGGTCCACCCGGCCGTCCCACGCCGCGAGCGCGGCGCACGCGCCCTCGATGTCGACCGGCTCGCCCTCGACGTCGACCGGCGCCGCGCCGTCGCAGCGCTCGACCACCTGGGCGCGGAGGCGCTCGGCCGTCATCCCGCGGTTGCTGAGGATGGCGTCCTTGAGCTCGTCGCGCGAGAAGAGGCCGTCCTCGCCCGAGGCGCCGTCCTCGCCCTGCTCGGTGAGCAGGACGAGGTTCATGCGCGTGCGCGCCGAGATCGGGGTGCCCGGCGCGCCAAACAGCCTCGGATACCCGGTGATCGGCGCGGCGGGGTTCGCGAGCCACGCCGTGTCGTTGGCGTTCATGACGAAGTCGGTCCGAGAGAGAGAGGGGATGTCGCCCCACGGCACGAGCGCGCCGGCGCCCTGCGTCTCCACCCACTCGTCGCGCTCCTCGCTCCCGTCGAGCAGCACGATGCCGGAGCTCGCGAGCACGCCGGTCAGCCCGTCCCGCCCGAGCGCCCTCTCGTAGGCGCTGACCGCCTCGGCGCTCAGGTGGGGCACGCGCGAGCCGTCCATGATCAGGGCCTGCCCCTCCGCGTCCACGGCGGTCGTGAACACGAACGGGATCCCGCGCAGCTCCTCGTGCGCCCGCCGGAGCTCGTCGAGGCTCCTCGCGCGGTCCATCGCGAGCCACTGGTCGAGGGCGAGCCCGTTGTCCTCGTTGGCGTCGCGCAGGGCGAAGGCCTGCTTCGTGGACCAGCCGAGGACCGACGCCCCGAGCATCGGGCCGTGGTGGCTCCGGTACATCACCCGCGACACCTGCGCGATCGAGCCGTCGTCCCCGAGGACATCGATGGTGTGCTCGCGGCGCTCCATCGCCCGGGTCTCGCCCTCGTAGACGTAGGCGGTCGGGTCGTCCGGATCGAGGGAGAGCCGGTAGACCGTGAAGTGGTTGGCCGGAGAGACCGTGTGCGTCCACGCGATATGCTCGTTGAATCCGATGTTGATGATCGGCATTCCGGTCAAGGCAGCTCCGTAGACGTCGAGCTGCCCGGGGATGGTGAGGTGGGCCTCGTGGAACCGGAGCTCTCCCTCCCAGGGGAAGTGCGGGTTGGCGACGAGCATCCCCCGGCCGCCCTCGGCGCGATCGCGGCCGATCGCCCAGGCGTTGCTGCCGAGGTGGAGCCGGGTGAAGTCGGGGAGCTCGAGATCGCGCGAGCGGGCCCGGTCGCCGGGGGCCTTCGCGCCCTCGCCGGACGACCCCGCGTCCTCGCCGGAGGCCTCCGGCGGCGCGGCGCGGCTGAGGTAATCGAGCAGCTGCAGGCTCCCGGAGAACATGTTGATGTGGAGGTAATAGGCGGCGAGATCGACGGCGCTGACCGGCTTGACCCACCCCGCGCCGGCGCAGGGCTCGGGCAGGCCCTGAGCGCCGGTGTCGGCGAGGTACTGGTTGTAGCCCGCGACATACCCGTCGAGCAGCGCCCTGCCGTCGGGGGACAGCCGCCCGAGCATGGCCTCGGCGCGGTCGACGACGCCGAGCGCGAGGTAGGTGAAATCGCTGTCGACGTTCGCGTCGTCCTCGCCGGGGCCGAACGTCTTCGCGCGCTCGCTCCGCACCTTCACGACCTGATCGGCGAGCGTACAGACGAAGTCGCGCGCCCCGGCGTAGGCGAGACCGAATCCGACGCTGCCGATGTCCTCGGCGAGGATGTGCGGGACGCCGTGGCTCGTCCAGCGGATGGTGGCCTGATAGTCCCCCTGGCCGACCGGCCCCGGCCCCACGTCGGGATCGTCGCCGCACGCGGCCAGGAGACCGAGGCAGCTGACCCCAGCGATGATTCTTTCGTACATGGATTCTCCCTAGTTTCGCGATCTGCGCCGGGAGAGATAGCCCACGGGCAGGCGGGGCGACGTGAAGAATTTCTCCTGTCCCTTCCTTTCGGCCTCCTGTTCGGCGCCGCGCGCTCGGTCAGGCGCAGGCGCAGGCGAGGGCAGGGAGCGAGGGGCCGGGGCGACGCGCGTTGCGCAGGGCGCGGCGGGCACGGTTGATGAAGGCCATCGCGGCTGTGCAAGGCTCGCTCTCCAGTGGACCGGACGCGCCCGCGGCGCCGCGCGCGGGCGAGCCGGCGCGCTCCGGTCGAGCCGTCGCCGCGGCGCTCCTCGCCGCGCTCCTGCTCGCGCTCGCGCCGGGGTGCGTCCGCGAGGCGGCGAAGCAAGCGACCCGCGGCACGCTCGAGGCGCTCGATCGCGGCACGGAGGGCCGGTCCGCGCCCGCCGGCGGATCGGCCGAGGCGACGCCGGCCGAGGGCGCGCGCGAGCGGCCGCTCGTGGGGGAGCTCGTCCACGACGCAGTCCGGGCCGGCGCGGCGGAGATGGGGCGGCAGGCGGAGCGCCTGTCGCCGGTCATCACGCAGACCAGCGAGGCGGTGAGCAGCGCCGTGGTCCAGGGCGCCCTCCAGCACGATCGGGCGCTCGTCACCCTCGTCGAGCAGGGCTCGGGCGCGGCGGCGAGGGCGGTGGCGCGCGAGGGGACGGCGGAGCTCGTGGAGCAGCTCGCCGGCTGCCCCGCCGGCGATCCGGGCTGCTCGAGCGCCGCGATCGAGCGCGCGAGCCGCGCCGCCGCCGCGGGCTTCGCGGACGGCCTGGGGAGGGCGATGCAGCCCTGGATCATCGTCCTCGCCTTCGGCGGGGGCTTCCTGCTCGCCGCGCTGATCGCCGTCGCCGTCGCGGCCGTCACGCGGCGGCACGAGCGCGCCGCCGCGCCCTGATTCGTGGCGACGCGAGGAGACCAGGGTAGGTGCTCCTGCTCATCGATGCCTGCGTCCTCGTGCAGCTGGACGATGCGTACGTTTGCCCGCCTGCGGCGCTGATGTAGCTCCACGGAGTCAGTGTCAGTCTACCGCGGCGGCGTCTCGCCCCGCCTGTTGCGCTTCCCATCGAGCTGTCGGCTGGTGTTCCATGAACGGATCCACCCGCGACGCGTAAGCCGATGACCGCACCGCTCACTCCATCGCCGAACTTCGCCTTTCTCGGCCACCACGACCCGCGCCTCGTCGTTGTGGGCACGCAGGCGGAGCGGTACTTCGCCGAGGATCCGAACACCTGCCTGGTGAAGCTGCGGCAGTTCGGCGAGCTCCTCGCCCAGCGCGCCGCCGCGCGGCTCGGGCTCTACCTCTCACCCGAGGAGAGCCAGGCTTCGTTGCTCAACCGGCTCCGCGACCGGGGCGCGCTCGACGCCACCGCGCGGCAGCTCTTTCACGATCTCCGCATGGCCGGCAACAGGGCGGCCCACGAGCTCCAGGGCGATCACCGCGAGGCGCTGCACCAGCTCAGGATGGCGCGCGAGCTCGCCGTCTGGTTCCAGCGCTCGTTCGGGAACAACCGCAAGTTCGACCCGGGCCCCTTCGTGCCGCCTCCCGGCCCGGCGACGAAGGACGACGCCGCGCTCGCCGCGGAGCTCACGCGGCTCCGGGACGAGCTGGCCAGGAGCAAGGTCGACATCGAGGCCGTGCGCGCCGCGGCCGAGGAGGAGGCCAGGAAGCGGCTCACGGCGGAGCAGCGTGCCCGGAAAGAGGCCGAGGACCGGGCGCTCTGGGAGGCGCTCGCCACGGAGGTCGAGCAGAAGCGGGCGAAGGACGTCGCGGCGGTCGAGCGCCAGAAGGCGCAGCTCGCGACCGAGCTCGCCGCCCTGCAGGCCCAGGCCGCGGCCGCGCCGCCCGAGGTCCTCCAGGCGACGGTCGACCGCGCCGCGGAGGCGGCGCAGGCGGTTCACCTCGACGAGGCCGCCACGCGGCGGCTCATCGACGCGCAGCTCCGGGACGCGGGGTGGGAGGTCGACTCGGAGCGGCTCAGCCACGAGCGCGGGGCCAGGCCGCAGAAGGGGAAGAACCTGGCGATCGCCGAGTGGCCGACCGCGAACGGCCCGGCGGACTACGTGCTCTTCCTCGGGCTCGAGGCGGCGGCCGTGGTCGAGGCGAAGCGCAAGCGCAAGGACGTGGCCGGCGCCATCGAGCAGGCCAAGCGCTACAGCCGCGGCTTCGGCGCGGCGGACGGCGCGGCGCCGCCCGGCGGCCCCTGGGGCAAGGACCGGTACAAGGTCCCGTTCCTCTTCGCGACGAACGGCCGCCCTTACCTCAAGCAGATCGCCGAGAAGAGCGGCATCTGGTTCCGCGACGCGCGCCGCGACGAGAACCACGCGCGCGCCCTGCCGGGCTGGTATTCGCCCGAGGGCCTCGCCGCGCTGCTGAAGCAGGACGTCGAGACCGCGCACGACAGGCTCCGGAGCGAGCCCACGGAGTACCTCGGGCTGCGCGATTACCAGGTCCGCGCCATCCAGTCGGTCGAGCGCGCGATCGAGGCCGGACAGACCACCTGTCTCGTCGCGATGGCGACGGGCACGGGCAAGACGAGGACGGCGATCGGGCTCGTCTACCGGCTGCTCAAGACCCGGCGGTTCCGGCGCGTGCTGTTCCTGGTCGACCGGAGCGCCCTCGGCGAGCAGACCGCGAACGCCTTCAAGGACACGAAGCTCGAGAACCTCCAGACGTTCGCGCAGATCTTCGATCTCAAGGAGCTCAAGGATCAGAAGCCCGATCCCGACACGAAGCTCCACATCGCGACCGTGCAGGGCATGGTCAAGCGCATCCTCTACCCGTCGGAGGCCGGCGAGACGCCGCCGGTCGATCAGTACGACTGCCTCGTGGTCGACGAGTGCCACCGCGGCTACGGGCTCGACCGGGAGATGAGCGACGCGGAGCTCGGCTTCCGCGATCTCGACGACTACATCTCGAAGTACCGGCGCATCCTCGACCACTTCGACGCGGTGAAGATCGGGCTCACCGCGACACCGGCCCTGCACACGACGGAGATCTTCGGCGAGCCGACGTTCCGCTACTCGTACCGCGAGGCGGTGATCGACGGCTGCCTCGTCGACCACGAGCTGCCGGTCCGCCTCGTCACCGAGCTCGCCGAGAACGGGATCCGCTGGGCGAAGGGCGAGCAGGTGAGCGTCTTCGACCCGGCCACGCAGCAGCTCGACCTGATCCACCTCGAGGACGAGGTGAAGATCGACATCGAGGGGTTCAACAAGCGGGTGATCACCGAGGCGTTCAACCGCGTCGTGTGCGACGCGCTCGCGCAGCACCTCGATCCGAGGGGCGACGGCAAGACGCTGATCTTCGCCGCCACCGACACGCACGCCGACATGGTCGTGCGTTTGCTGAAGGAGGCGTTCGCGGCGAGGTACGGCGGCATCGACGACGACGCGGTGCTCAAGATCACGGGCGCGGCCGACCAGCCGCTGCAGCTCATCCGCCGCTTCAAGAACGAGCGCTTGCCCAACGTCGCCGTCACCGTCGACCTGCTCACGACGGGCATCGACGTGCCGAGGATCGCGAACATTGTGTTTCTGCGGCGGGTGAAGAGCCGCATCCTCTACGAGCAGATGCTCGGCCGGGCGACGCGCCTCTGCCCAGACATCGACAAGGCGGTCTTCCGCATCTTCGACGCCGTGGACCTGTACGCCGCGCTGGAGCGGTACACCGAGATGAAGCCGGTCGTCCCGGCGCCGAACATCTCGTTTCATCAGCTCGTCCGGGAGCTCACGACGCTGGCCGACACCGAGGCGCGGCAGGTGGTGCTCGATCAGCTCATCGGCAAGCTCCAGCGGCGGCGCCACACGCTGAAGGGCGAAGCGCTCGGCCGGTTCGAGGGCATCGCCGGGATGCCGCCGAAGGAGCTGTGCGGCCTGCTCAAGCGGCAGACGGTGGAGCAGGCCGCGCGGTGGTTCCAGGAGCACCAGTACGTCGTGTCGGTGCTCGACGGCCCCTCCGGCGATGGGCGGCCCCTCTACGTGCACGAGGGCACGGATCGGCTGGTCCGGACGGAGATCGGCTACGGCAAGGGCGAGCGGCCCGAGGATTACCTCGATGGGTTCACCGCCTTCCTGCGGGAGAACATGAACAAGATCCCGGCGCTCGTGGTGGTCACGCAGCGGCCGCGGGAGCTGACGCGGGCGCAGCTCCGGGAGCTGCAGCTAGCGCTCGACGCGAAGGGCTACACCGAGGCGGCGCTCCAGCAGGCGTGGCGGCAGAGGACGAACGCCGACATCGCCGCGTCGATCGTCGGCTACATCCGGCAGGCGGCGCTCGGGGACGCGCTCGTGGCGTACGACGAGCGGGTCGACCGCGCCTTGCAGCGGATCCTGGCGAGCCGGAGCTGGACGACGCCGCAGCGCGACTGGCTGCGGCGCATCGGGGGGCAGCTCAAGAAGGAGAAGGTCGTCGACCGGAAGGTGCTCGACGAGGGCGAGGCGTTCCGGTCGCACGGCGGGTCCAAGCACCTCGACAAGGTGTTCGAGGGAAAGATCGAGGAGGTGCTGGGGGATCTGCGGGAGGAGATCTGGAGGAGCGCGGGGTGAGCGGTGCGCGGCCGGCGGGCTCAAGGGAACAGCTCGTCGAAGCGGTCGTGCAGCTCGCGCGCAAAGCGGAGGAGCCGCGGTCCCTTGGGATCCAGCGGGTCATCGAACTGTCGAACGATCGGCAGCTCCTCCGGTAAGCCCATCCGGTCGCCGGCCTCCCACGGGTACTCGAGGTGAGGCCCTCCTCGTGCGAGCGCGGGGTGTGCCCGCTCGAGGGCCTGGACGAGGGGCAGGACGTCCCTCCACTTGTAGCGAAGGTCGACGAACGCGCCGTGGTTCTTGATCGTGCTCACGAGCCGCGATGCGGCGGCATGTGACACCCGGAAAGCGATGAAGCACTGCGCATCGAACCGCGCCAGCGCCGCCTTCGCGAGCTTCTCGAAGACCATCTGCAGCAGCATGCAGAGCACCGAGGCCGATCCGCCTTCTCGGGCGAGCGCCTCGGCCGCACGAAGATCTGCGTCCGCCTGCAGGAGCAGCGCATCGGACCACAGCCTCGCGGAGAGCTTGATCGGCGGGAAGTAGCTCCCCAGGAGCTCTTCGACGTGCTGTTTGAGGTTGACGAAGGCGGCCTGACAGCGCGCGGTATCCGCGGGTGTGGCGTTGAGCTCCGCCTCCGTCTGGCTGAGCCACCGGCGCGTGAGCTTCTCGATGTCTGCTGCCATGCGCTCAGCTCACGCGATCTGGACGAGCTTCGGGGAAGCCCCCCAGATCGCGGGGAGCTCCAGCTCGTTGCGATCGAGCTGGGTTTTCTCCTCGGGGCTGAGCAGGATGACGACCGAGGGGTAGGGCACGTCCGGGGGACGAGCGTTGAAGCGGAAGGGCATGATGGCACCGACGTTGCCCACGGAGCCGGAGACCTCGAGCAGGCGAACCTCGCTGCCCGCCGGATCCTCGATCATCCAGATCTGCTGGATGTCCGGGTCCGCTCTCTTGTGGGCCAGGGCCAGGTCTTTCGCGACATCGACGACCGACTTCATGGCCTGGAAGGTAGCACGCGCACGCCCGCGGGGGCGGCAGCGCACATCCGTCGCCTCTCGGTCCTGCGCGCGACGAGGCGCGCGTAACCGGCCAGCCCCTTCCCGCCGCGTCTCGTCGCGCTGCCGCCTCGCGTCGCCGTCGCCCCCCAGGAGCGATGAGCCCGGCGCGCCGTCCCGCCTGCACGACCCTGTGGATCTCTTCGCCGGCTCGGCGTACCAATCGCTTCCGAGCGCCCGCGCCATGACCACCCAGGATATCGTCCAGAAGCTCTGGAACCTCTGCCACGTCCTCCGCGACGACGGCATCACCTACCACCAGTACGTCACCGAGCTGACTTACCTGCTCTTTCTCAAGATGATGAAGGAGACCGAGCAGGAGAAGCTCTTGCCCAAGGGGTACCGCTGGGGCGACCTCGAGGCCAGGGACGGCGTCGAGCAGCTCACGTTCTACCGGGAGCTCCTGCTTCACCTCGGCACGCGGGGCTCTGGCCGGGTGCAGGCGATCTTCGCGAACGCGCAGACGATGCTCACGCAGCCGCGGAACCTGAAGAAGCTCGTCGACGCGATCGACGAGCTGGACTGGTACTCGGCGAAGACCGAGGGGCTCGGCGACCTGTACGAGGGGCTGCTCGAGAAGAACGCGGCCGAGAAGAAGTCGGGCGCCGGGCAGTACTTCACGCCGCGGCCGCTCATCGACGCGATGGTGCACGTGGTGAAGCCGGCGGCCGGCGAGCTGGTGCAGGATCCGGCCGCGGGGACGGCGGGGTTTCTGATCGCGGCGGACCGGTACATCAAGGAGCAGACGGACGGGCTGTTCCAGCTGAGCGAGTCCGAGCAGCGCTTCCAGAAGAAGCAGGCGTTCTACGGGGTCGAGCTGGTGCAGGACGCGCACCGGCTCGCGCTGATGAACCTGATGCTGCACGACATCGAGGCCGCGCTGGAGCTCGGGGACTCGCTCTCCAACCTGGGGGCCGGGCTCGCGAAGGCGGACGTGATCCTCACGAACCCGCCGTTCGGGACCAAGAAGGGCGGCGGGCTGCCGACGCGGGACGACTTCACGTATCCGACGTCGAACAAGCAGATCGCGTTCTTGCAGCATGTCTATCGCGGGCTGAAGCCGGGCGGGAGGGCTGCGGTGGTGCTGCCGGACAACGTGCTCTTCGAGGAGAACGTGGGGACGGAGGTGCGGCGCGACCTGATGAACAAGTGCGATCTGCACACGATCCTGCGGCTGCCGACCGGGATCTTCTACGCGCAGGGGGTGAAGACGAACGTGCTGTTCTTCACGCGCGGGCAGACGGACACCGGGAACACCCGGGCGGTGTGGGTCTACGACATGCGGGCGAACATGCCGTCGTTCGGCAAGCGCACGCCGCTGACGCGCGAGCATTTCGCGGAGTTCGAGAAGGCGTACGGGAGCGATCCGTACGGGAAGAGCAAGCGGAAGGATCAGGGGGAAGAGGGGCGGTTCCGGAGGTTCACGCGGGAGGAGATCAAGGGGAGGGGGGATAACCTTGATATTGCGTGGCTGAGGGATGAGAGCGTGCACGGGGCGGATGATCTGCCGGAGCCGGAGGAGATCGCGGCGGAGATCATGGAGAAGCTGCGGGTGGCGATGGAGGAGATGGAGGGGTTGCAGGCTGCGTTGGGAGTCGCACCATGAGCCAGCTGCCGAACGGGTGGGCATGGGCAACACTTCAGGAGATTGCGGCACATGAGCCCAATGCCATGACGGACGGGCCATTTGGCAGCAACCTCAAGACGTCTGACTACGTTGATCGAGGGGTTCGCGTAATACGGCTAGGAAACCTCGGCATTGGAAAATTCCTCGAAAACGATCGAGCGTACATATCTACATCCAAATATGAAACGCTAAAAAAGCACGGGGCCTTTGCAGGCGACCTCGTCATCGCAGCTCTTGCCGAGCCTGTCGGGCGTTGCATCGAACTCCCCGTCGATCTCGGCAAAGCCGTTGTCAAGGCCGACTGCGTGCGACTGAAGGTCCACAGCGAGATTGAGCGAAAATACGTGATGTACTGTCTCAACTCGCCGGACGGCCGCAAGCGTGCCGAGGACGCGGCGCACGGAATCGGTCGGCTTCGGATTAACATGGCGGATATGCGAGCGCTGCGCGTTCCGCTGGCTCCAGCCTCGGAGCAGCGCCGCATCGTCGCCAAAATCGAGACCCTCACCTCGCAAAGCCGCCGCGCAAAGGAGGCGCTCGACGCCATCCCGCCGCTCCTCGAGCGCTTCCGTAAGTCGGTGCTCGCGGCCGCCTTCCGCGGCGACCTCACCGCCGATTGGCGGGAGAAGAACCCCGACGTGGAGCCGGCCGAGGAGCTGCTGAAGCGCATCCGCGCCGAGCGGCGGCGGCGATGGGAGGAGGCGGAGCTCGCCAAGATGCGGGCGAAGGGGAAGGTGCCGGGGGACGATCGGTGGAAGGAGCGCTACGAGGAGCCGGAGCCGGTAGACCCGAACGAACTGCCGGAGCTGCCGGAGGGGTGGTGCTGGGCCACCATTGATACCGTCGGGCATCTTCTGCTCGGTAGGCGTCGTGCTCCTGAGTATGTCGAAGGCGAGGACGGACGTGTACTCAGGCCGTACGTACGTGTTGCAAACGTAAAAAGAGATCGGTTGGATCTCTCCGATGTCCTACAAATGCCGTTCAACGACGATGAACTATCGCTCTACCGCCTCGAGCCTGGAGACATCATTCTGAGCGAGGGACAAAGCCCAGAGCTGGTCGGACAGAGCGCCGTGTATGAAGGCGGCCATGAAAACCTGTGTATCCAAGCAACGGTACATCGGTTCAGACCATACAAGTCTGGCACTTCTACCGAGTATGCCCAGCTCGTCTTTCTACATCATTTGCATACAGAAGTCTTCCGGAGCGCCGCATCTCTCACAACCAACATTGCACATCTGACCTCTGAGCGCCTGAAGCCGCTTCCGTTTCCGTTGGCGCCGCTCAAAGAGCAGACATCAATCAGCACTCGTGTGCGACAAGCACTAGAGCGAAGCAAGAACATCGAATCAATAGCCAAACAAGCGACGCAAAGACTCAGCCTTCAAGAAAAGTCCTTGTTGGCCAAAGCCTTCCGCGGCGAGCTCGTCCCCCAGGACCCGAACGACGAACCTGCCTACGTCCTCCTCGAGCGCCTCCGCGCCGAGGCTGCCCAGAACAGCAGAACTGCGAACGGAGCCAGCCGCAGCCCCAAAGCGGCAGCTCGAGAGCCAAGCAAGTCCAACTCCTCCGCCAACGGCAGAAAAGTCGGAGCTCGCCCCCGATGATCGGCTAGAGCCGGAGACGTCCTTCAATACGAGGTGCGAGTAGGGCGAGCGAGCTCGGCGTCGCCGCGCCGTTCTCGCCGGACCGCGGTGGCGGGCAGACATGGCGGAGGGACGTCACCGAGCGCATGGACCGCAACATTCTCCAAGAACGCCCCGCGCTCCGTCGTTAGGGTCCCCGACGTGGAGGCCACCCATCCTGGGCCCTCCTCCACCGGAGGTACCATGTACGATCACATCGGCGTGAAGGTGAAGGACATCGAAACGAGCGTGCGCTTCTACACCGCCGCGCTCGCGCCGCTCGGCCACGTGCTCTGCTCCCGCGACGAAGCTTCCGCGAGCTTCGGCCCCGAGGGCGCGCCGGCCCTCTATCTGCAAGCGGACGACGGCCCCCGGGGCCCCGGCGCGCACATCGCCCTGCGCGCCGCGGATCGTGCCGCGGTCGATCGGTTCTACCGAGACGGCCTCTCTGCCGGCGGCCGAGACAACGGCAAGCCCGGCGTGCGCGCGGATTACGCCCCGACCTACTACGCCGCTTTCCTGCACGACCCCGACGGCAACAACCTGGAAGCGGTTTGCCTGAAGCCGTAGTCGATCTGGCTCAACCATCGGCGTACAAGCGTCTCGCGCGGCGCAGCCGCCGCGCCCCGGTCGCAGCGCTCATCGAGCGGTCCCCGGAGCTCCCCCCTGCGCTTTTGCTCCGATCAAGACGCGCAGATCATCCGCATAGCGCGGATCGTCGCCCGCGCAGGAGAGCATGACTCCCCGCTTGTGCTCCACGCTTGCCCCCACGACCGCAAGATACGTCCCGCTCGCGTCGATGTCCCCCTCGTGACCGTCGAGGATCGACGCGCCCTGGACGTCGTCGACCCAGAAGCCCATCCGCCCTCTGCGGCGGTTCAAGCATTGGCCCTCGACCTCCACGGGGCATCCTTCCTCCGGGCCGAGCACCATCCAGATCGGCAAGAAATAGCCGTCGCCGGGCTCTGGCGTATCGTGTCCAGCTCGGATGCCCCCCGCGAGCAGCGCGCCCGTGACCTCGGAGCCGGCGCGCACCGCGAACCATTGATTCTCGCCGAACTCCGGGTCGGTCCGCGCCGCCCGCAGGAACACGGGACCGCTCGCGGGAATGGCGTCGGCAATGCGAGAGTCGGCGATGGTGAGCGTCACGCTGTGCTCGCCGTCTCCGTCCGTGCAGCGAAGGTCGCGCGACGTCGGGGTGGCCGCCTCCACCAGGCAGGGCGCGGCGACGTTGTACAGAAAGTAGCCGTTCGTGTCGCCCGGCCAGCCCTCGATCGTGAGCTCGAAATCCGCCGAGAGCCCAGCCTGTCGGGGCTCACAAGCGGACGTCGGCTCCGGGCTCGTCGGGTCGTCGCCGTCGTCCGGGATGACGGGTTGCGACGTCTCGACGGGACCACACGCGATCGCCATGCAGACGGGGACGAGCGACAAGAATGCGAGAGCAGAAGAGGTGCGCCTCATGCGGCGGCATGATCGCAACCCGTGTGCCAGTGCGGACACGACAAGATCACGGCCTCTGGCGCCGATCACCCCCGCGGCGTGGCCCAAGCTGTGATGCGGTGAGACGGAATGTGCCATGCCCCTCGCGGGCGGACGGCGACGTGACGTACCTCGGTCGAGCCAAGGATGGCCCGCAGCACCGACATGACCGAGCTCGATCGCTGGCTCCGCCGCGCCGTTCTCATCACCGACGCGAAAGCGCTCTTCGATTCCACCAGCTCCTGACGTCAAGAACGCCCCCTGCCGCCCCTCACGGGCCGCGCTCCGCGCTTGCACGAGCCCGCCGCCTCCGATCGCCGCCGGGGGTTCCACATCGAGAGCGTCTCCCGTAAATAGACCCCGCTTGCGGACGCTGCGGCCCAGCCACGTCATCGCCGGGGCCATCGCCGCCGGGCTCTCGCTCCTCGCGGCGCCGTCGGCCGCCGGCGAGGTGCTGCCGGGCGGGGCGCGGCTGTCCTACGCGCGCGATCCCGCCGCCGCGGCGTGCCCCGACGAGGAGGGCTTCCGCGACGCCCTGGCCACGCGGCTCGGCGGCGTCGACCCGTTCTCGCCGGACGGCGCGTGGCGGGTGGAGGTGGCCCTCGCGCGCCGAGCGCACGCGTTCGAGGCGGCGATCGCGCTGTACGACGGCGGCGGTCAGCTGCGCGGAAACTACGAGCGCTCGGCCGCGGACTGCCGCGCGCTCGTCGACGACGTCTCCCTCACGCTGAGCGTCGCCCTGCGCCCGCTCCTTTCGCCGAGCGCGCCCGACGCCACGGCCCCCGCAGAGGCGCCCCCGGGGCCGCCGCCGGCCGCTCCCGCGCCGCGGCCGCCCGCGTCGTCGCGCGCGCAGGCCGCTCCGCCGCCGCCTCCGGCGCCCGGTCGCACCCCATCACCGGCGCGGCCGGCGCCGCCCTCCTCGCCCCCGCCGGCTCCGCCGAAGCTCCAGCTCGGCGCCGGCCCCGTGCTGGCCGCCGGCTTCGCCCCGGGCCTGTCCGTGGGCTTCTCCGGCTTCGTCGGGCTCCGCTGGCCCGACACGTCGCTCTTGCTCGAGGCGCGCGGCGATCTCCCGGTCACCACCGCGCCGCGGCCGGGCCTGACCGTCGACACGTCGTGGCTCGGTGGATCCCTCGTTCCCTGCCTGCACGGGACATGGTTCTTCGGTTGCGGCGTCATCACGGCCGGTCAGCTCCGAAGCGACCTGCGCGCCAAGAAGACCTTCCTGGAAACGCGGGTCTACCTCGGGGTTGGGCTCCGAGCAGGCGCAGAGGCGCCCTTGGCGCCTCGCCTTGCTGCGCAGCTCACCGCAGATCTGCTGGTCAATGCCCGGCGGCCGCGGCTCTGGTTCGACGACGGCGAAGCAGCCTTCGCCGGCGCGGCTTCGGGCGTCGTCGCGTTCCGCTTCGTCGCTTCGTTCTGAGCAGCGCCCCCCGTTCACCGGGCGGACGCCGGCGGCAGGAGCGCCACCTCACGCGAAGCCTCGCGGTCGAGAGGCGCCCGACGGCGGCGGCGCTCCTCCCCTCCGCCGCTCGCGCCGCGCATCGCCGCCCCTCGTCAGGGCGGCGGCGCTACCCGAGCTCGGGGTTCCACAGGCGCGGTGGTTCCGGCGGCTGCGGCTGCCGGTCCAGGCAGCAGAACGTGACCGCCCCGCGCGGTGCGACCTCTCCGATCGGTTCCCCGCCGCCCGGCGTGCAGCTCCCTGGTTCGAGGTCGACGACGGCCGCCGACTTGCTCCGGAGCGCCGTGCCGGGAGCGATCGCGCCGCAGAACGAAGCCTCGGACGACATCAGGACACTGACGACGCCGTCGGAGCACGCCTCGTCGCTGAACGCAGAGACCCACACGCTGCACGCCCCTCCGCTCGGCTCGCCGCACGTGCACGCCGTGCAGCCGCGCGAGTCCTCTGCGCCCTCGTAGACGACGCGCCGTGAAGGATACGTCGGCGGGCACTCGTGCTCCCCTTCGTGGTGCAGGATGCAGGTGAGGAAGCCCTCCGGCGGCGCCGCGTCGCCCTCCGGCGGCGCCGGGGAGCACCTCATCCCTGGACCGCCGCACGGAGCGGGCGGGGTGACGCCGGCGCACGCCCTGGCGAACGTGGCCCAGCGGAAGCTCCCCTGCGGCTCCCCGGGCTCCTCGCTAGGCTCCTCGACCACCGACGGCGCGCACGCGCCCGCGCGCACCCGCGGCGCCGGGATGTCGAGCGACTGCGTGCACGGCCCGCCGGCGCACGCCTGCCCGGCCGGGATCGCGTTCGCCGTCGTGCAGGTGCCGTCCCACGCCTCGGGGGCGGCGAACGACGTCCGCTGCGCTCCGGGACCGGCCGGGCACGTCGAGGAGTCGACGGCGCTCCACGTCGCCGGCACCTCGCACGAGGCGTCCGGCGGATCGCAGGCGCAGGCCGCGCACCGGTACGGCTCCACCACGAGATCCGCGTGGAGCTCGAATCCCGGGATCGGTGCCGTCGCCGGGCAGTCCGGCGCCTTGTCCGGCGGGCCCATCCAGAGCAGCAGTGGCTCGAACCAGCCCGGCGGCTCCGCGGGCACGCACTGCCCCACGCACAGGGACGACAGGCCGCCGCCGATGCCGTCCCCCCCGCCCTCCTCCTCGCCACCACCGGTTCCCGCGCCGCCTCCACCGGTCCCCACGTCGTTGCAGTCGTCCGCGCCGTCACAGGCGTCCGCGGCAGGGCCGGCATCACGGCAGGGCTTGTTGTCGATGTTCGGCGGGATATCGTCGTCGCAGCTGTACCAGTAGGCGTCGTCGGTACAGCCGCCGCCTGCGATCCCGGCCATGAGCAGGGCGGGGATCGCGCCGCCCACCACCACCATCAGCCATCGCCAATTCTGCGCATTCATCGAAGGATCTCCGGGAAGTGGCACAGCGCACCGTCAGCGGAGACGACACGGACCGCGCGCCGCTGCGCCGAGCGCGAGAGAACCACACCCGCAGCGCCCCGGGAAGCGTCCCCGGCGACCTGGGCCCCACGTTTTATCGGCCCCGTGCGTGCGGGACCGGCGCTCCCTACGACGAAGCATTACGAACACGCGCACCGGATTCTCACGACAGGGTGTGCCCGCCGTTCTCCAGGATGAGCCGCACCCGCACGCGGCGCCCCTACCACGGGCGCCGCGCGGTCCGTTGGCGGTCGCGCGCCATGACGCGACCCGCCGCGCTCGGCACGCCAATGCAGCGGCAGCGAGGACGTAACATGGGGCCTCGTGCCGCGGGTCAGAACTCCCGCCAGGGATCTGCCTCGCGAGCGATAGAGAAATAAACGCCAAGGCGCAAAGACGCAAAGGCGCAAAACTACAAATCTTTTTTGCGTCTTTGCGTCTTTGCGCCTTGGCGTTGAACTCTCCCTCCGGATCCCTGGCCGGACTTCTGGCGGGCGGAACTAGATTACCGTTGACCCCGCCCCTCCGATGGAAGGAGCATCCGGAATCAGGGGAAGGCATGGGGGACGGGCTGAGGGGGAGAGCGAGCGCGCTCGTGCTCTGCGGCTGTGCCTGTGCGCTCGTCAGCAGTGTTCCTGCGCCGGCACTTGCACTCGAGTTCACCGGCGGCGTGAGCGTGGGCGGCATCCAGGTCGGGATCGAGCCCAGGCTTGCGGTGAGTCCCTTCGCCGGGTGGCTCTGGCGCAGCGAGGGGGACTTCCGGCTCGACGTCCACAACATGCTCAGCATCGTTCCAGGGGCAGGCGTAGGGGTCTACGATCGAACGGCCGTCACTCTCGGGTACGCCACGAAGACGACCACCGTCAGCCTCGGGCCGTCCCTGGCGATCTACTCGATGCCGGTGTGTGGTGCCGTGATCTGCCACCGCGTGGTGGGGGTTGCTCCAGGCGGCCGCGCCCAGTCCGACTGGTACTTCGCCGGGCCCTTGGGCGTATCCACCAGCGTCCATGCGGACTGGGCCAGCGGCAGTAGTCGCGTTCTTCCTGGAAGTCTGGTCGTGATGGTGACCACTGGACCCATTTGGAGATTTGAGGTAAATTCGAGATGAACAAGCTAGCGCCTGTTGTTCTATATTTCGGTCTCGCGGCGTGCAATTACGATGTAGGTGAGTGCTATGTCCGGGGTTCGGGGAACGAAGGTGCCGGCGGCAGCATCATCACCCCGACCGGAGGGGTCGGGGGCTTCGGGTGGCATGTGCCGCTGGAGCCGCAAGATCACACCGGCTTCGATGGGGATCCGTGCTCGCAGACCGTGGAGTGCACGGTCACGTGGAAGGCGGGGTCGGCGGTTTGCAGCAACCAGGGCGCGGCCGGTAGCTGCACAACGCGGTACCAGGGCGAGCACGCGAGTTTGGACGAAGCCAAGGATCGATGTGAAGTGGCCTCTGGGGTCCGAAGCGGCTCCGGAGCGCAGTCGTGCGACTCGTGCCGGTGGGCGACAGGCTCAAGCTCGTCCGACTGCAAAGAGGCATGCAAGGAAAAGTGCGATCACATCTGGGAGCGGTGCCTCGACAGCTGCCCAAAGGGCGACAAGAAGTGCAAGGACGGGTGCATGCAAGAATATTCGAGATGTCTCAAGGACTGCGACAAGAGGTGCAAGTGATGATCGAACTTACGTTCAAGCTGACCCCGGAAAACGGCGAGCCGCGCGACATCGTGGTTCGCATCCACGAGCCGACGCGAAACCCTCCGGAGAAAAAGTGGCCTTGGGCTGTCACGGTGGATGTGGATGGACGTCCATTTACCACATACGGGGAAGATCCTCTCGATGCGGTCGAGACCGGAGCTCGGCACGCCGCGATCCTGTTGCGCGAGTTCCATGGCGATGCGCTCGATCCGCCCCTCGAGCCGCGAATGAAGGAGGACGAATGAGCAGCTCGCAGATGCGCCAAGTCCGCCCATAGCCGGGACCGAGGCGACCAACGGACCGCCCCCGCATCCGCAAATCATCCGCCGACGAGCCCGCTCCTCCGCACCGCGGCTCGCGGCTACTCCGGGAGGCAGCAGAACGTCATCGCCTCGCGCGGGGCGATGCCTCCCGTCGGCTCCCCGCCGCCCGGCGCGCACGTCCCCGGCGCGATGTCGACGACGCTGGCCGACTTGCTCCCGAGCGCCACCCCGCGCGGGACCGCGCCGCAGAAGGTCGCCTCGGACGACACCCGCGCGCTGACCACGACCTGCGAGCACCGGCTGTCGCTGTAGGCCGAGGCGAGGATGCTGCACGCCCCGCCGGCCGGCTCGCCGCACGAGCACTCCGTGCAGGCGCGCGTGTCGTCCGCGCCCTGGTAGAAGACGTGGCGCTCGGAGTAGGGCGAGAACGACGGGCACTCCTCGACGACGTTGTGATGGATGATGCACGTCGAGAAGCCGACCGGCGGCGCAGCATTGCCCGCCGGCGGCGCCGGGGCGCACACCTCCCCGGGATCCGCGCACCGCCCGATCGCCACGCCGACGCACGCCCTGGCGTACGTCCCCCAGCGGACGGCGGGCGGCGCCGGCGGCGGCTCGGCGCGCCGCGGAGCGCAGGCCCCCGGCACCACGCGCGGCGCCTGGATCTCGAGCGACTGCGCGCATGGCCCACCTCCGCAGGCCTCCCCGGCCGGGATCGCGCCCGCCGCGGTGCACGCGCCGTCCCAGCCCTCGGGCGCCGCGAAGGACGTCCGCTCCGCGCCGGCGGTGGCGCCGCACGCCCGCGTGTCGTAGGCGGCCCACGCCTCGGGCAGCTCGCACGCGGCGTCCGGCGGATCGCACGCGCACGCCGCGCACCGGTGCGGCTCGACCACGAGATCCCCGTGGCCCTCGTAGCCGAAGACCGACGCCTGGGGCGGGCACTCCGGCGGCGCATCGCCCGGCGACCCGAACCAGAGCAGCAGCGGCTCGAACCACCCGAGCGGCCTGCCGGGCACGCACTGTCCGGAGCAGGTGCTCGCGTCGGCGCCGCCCTCCTCACCCTCCGGATCCTCCGGCGTGCCAGGCTGTTCCTGCGGGTCGGGCTCGCCGGGCGCGCCCGCATCCTCGCAGCCCTCCGCGCCGGGGCCGGCCTCCTCGCAGCGCTCCGCCCGGTACCTGTCGATGACGGTGCTGCACAGCTCTTGCTCGGGCGTGTTCGGGTCGTCGCAGATGACGATGAGGCGCTGGGTGCAGCCGCCGGCCCCCACGCCGGCGGCGATCAGCGCCGCCGCCAGGCTCCCCATCAGCACGTTCGCTCGCACAGCACGCCGTTCCATCGAAGCACCTCGCCACATCGAGCCCTCACCGGCCACGGAGCCTGCACACCGGCCCAGCGCGGCCGCCGCTCCGGCGGCGAGAGGACCACGCCCCGAACGCGCCGGGAAGAGGCGGTGCGCCCGTGGCTCGCGCTCGGTCGACACCACGCATCCGCGATGGGGTCAACACCACGCATCCGCGATGGGGTGCGATCCTCCCTGAACGAGGCAGCGAGGCGCGCCGCCGAGCGCGCTTCCGACCCCCGCGCCACTTTTCTTCCCCCCGGCGTACGATTTCGCCACGAAGCGCGCCCCGTCGCCGGAATTTGTAGTGATGAGCGACCCGCGCTCCCGCTCCACGCCCCCGCCGACCCCGCCCCCCGCCGTCCCAGCGCCCCCCGGGGCCGTTCCTGCGCCGCCCCCTCCTGCTCCGGAGGCCGAGCCCGTGCGGCCGTCGTTCGAGGAGGTCTATCGCTCCTCGCACGCTTACGTGCTCCGGCTGCTCTGGCGGCTGGGGGTGGAGTCACGCGACCTTGAGGACGTCGCCCACGAGGTCTTCCTCGTCGTCCACCGGCGCCTTCCAGACTACCAGCCCGGCGGCTCCCTGAATGCGTGGCTCTCGGCGATCGCCTCCCGGGTCGCGCTGCGGCATCGGCAGCTCGCCAGGAACGCTCGAGAGCTGCTCTCCGAGGACGACCAGGCCGTGGACGTCGCGGATCCCGGGCTCGACGTGGAGCAGCTGCACGCGCAGGCGGAGACGGGACGGCTGGTCCGCCGGCTCATTCAGCACATCGAGAAACGCCGGCGTCCCATCTTCATCCTGCACGATCTCGATGGCGTGTCGATGCGCGATATCGCGCAGGCGTTCCACATCTCCCAGAACACCGCGTGGGACCGGCTGCGGCGTGCCCGCGACGAGTTCGAGGCGGCCGCGAGGCGGCTCGACGCCCGCGACCGCCACGCGCTCGGGGTGCGCGGCTTGCGCCTCACCCTGGTGCCAGGCGTCCTCTCGCCCGCGCCGCTGTTGCTCGATGGGGGCGCCCGCGGGCTCGATGCGGCCGCCGAGGCGCTCGCGGCTCCGCTCTGGGCCCGGCTTCAGGCGTCTCTTGCCGCCGGCGGCGGCGCTCGCGGTGCGTGGCGCGATCCGCTGCGCGTGCCGCACCCACGCTCCCCGGGCGGCGCGGCGCTCGTGGCCATGATCGCGCGGCCGCAGCTGGCCACAGCGGCCGTGACGATCTCGCGCGCGAAGCTCGCCGCCGCGGGAGCCGCGCTGTTCCTGAGCGGCGGGGCCGCCAGCGCCGGAGCGATCCATGCGCTGTCCGGATCCGCCCCCGGCGGCGATCGAGATCCGGCGCGACGAGATCGCCGGGCTCCCGCCCGCGATCGCCGGCGCGACCCCGCCCGGAGGCCCGCCTGCCGCGCCAGCCGCAGCCGTGCCGGCGACCGCCGTTCCGACGCCGGCCACCGCCGTTCCGGCATCAGGACGTGCTGCGCGCAGCGCCGCACAGAGGGCCGCGCCCCGCGCCGCGCAGGGAGCCGCCACCCAGGGCGGCGGCGCGGACATCGGCCTGCTCGGGCGGGCCGATGCCGCGCTCGGGGCCGGGCGAGCGTTGGAGGCGCTCGATCTCCTGGAGCGGCACGCGCGGAGATACCCGCGCGGATCGAGCACCGAGCAGCGCGAGGCCCTGGCCGTTCGCGTCCTGGTCGTTGCTGGACGCCGCGACGAGGCCGCCGCTCGGGCCGAGCGCTTCCGTACCGCATTCCCGGACAGCTTGTTCCTGCCCTCGCTCGACGCCGCGCTACAGCCGCCGTGAACCTCTGACGAGTCGACCCGACCCCTCGGCGCCACGCGCCCGGAAGATCGTTGGGGCCGGTCGATTTCGCCACGCATCGCAGGCAGCGCCCGGATTCCTCCTCCGTGAATGCAGCGTCACGAACGAACGGGGCGGACACGGCGCCCCTCGCCTGCCGGCCTCCCCCGGCGGCGGCGAAGCCGGCCGCGGAGGTGCAGATGCCGGGACGCCTGTTCCGGGAGGAGAGCGTTCGCGCCGTGCTCGGCTGGCTGAGGCGGCTCGGGGTCCCGCGCGACGATCGGCCGGATCTCGCGCAGGAGATCCTCCTCTCGGCCTTCACGAGCCTCTCGCGGTACGACCCGGGGCGCGCCGCGCCGGCGCGCTGGATGAACCGCATCGCCGTCCACGTCGCCGCCCATTACCATGAGCGCCAGCGTCACCGGCGCGAGGTGCTCCTCGAAGAAGCGCCGGACCTCGCGGTCGCGGCCGAGCGGCCCTGCGCCGAGGAGCTGATCGGGCGCGAACAGCAGCGCCGGCTGGTGCGCTCGTGGATCGACGCGCTCGCGCCCGAGCATCGAGCGCTGCTCCTCGATCGCCACGTGGAGGAGATCCCCATGGCGGAGATCGCCAGGCGACGCGGGCTCCCTCTCTCGACGGCCTACAAGCATCACGCCCGCGCGCTCGCAGCGTTCGTGGAGCTCGCGCGAGAGCGAGCCGAGATAGCCAATCCCTGAGCGCCGGGCGATGCGGCGAGGTGCGCCTCGCTCTCCCGACCCCCACCTCGCGCCGCCGATGGCGCGCATCGGTCCTCCGATGGCGCACGTCGGTTTTTTGCTGTCCCCCATCGCCCTCTCGATCCCTCACGTCGGTTTTCTGCTGCCGCACCTCGATTTTTCGATGATCTACATCGGTTTTTCGATGATCCACGTCGATTCGTCGATGTGCTCCCCTTGACAGGCGCTCCGGCGATGCGCTCCTCGGGACATCGATACGGCGGCGTTCCGCCACATTGGTTGTTTTTTTCACCGCTCCACATCCATCGCATCAGGAGGTTTATCCCCGTGCCTACTCCGACCCGCATCGACACGGCAGAGCTCGAGCTCGCCACCGCCAAGGCCCGCAAGAAGATCGACGAAGCCTTCGCGCTCCTCGCTCCTTATCTCGTCGTGCTGAACGAGGCTGAACGCGCCGCCATGCCGCGGGCGCGAGAGGGCTTCGAGCAGGCGACGCGGTCGCTCTGCCGCGCGATGACCGAGCATACGGCGGTGGCCACCGCGGCCGGCTTCTCTTCCGACGCGGTCCTCGAGGACCTGAACAACCTCGACGTGATCAGGCCGCTCTTCGAGCGCGTCGAGGAGCTCTGGCAACGGCTCGCCGACAGCCGCCTCGCCTGGTCGGCGGAGGCGTGGAGCCCCTCGCTCGTCGCCTACGGCGTCGCCAAGGCCGCGTCGGAGGTGAACCCCGCGCTCCGCACCGTGACCGCCCCGCTCGCGAAGATCTTCGCGACGCGCCGCGCGCGCGGCGGGGACGAGCCGCCGCCGCAGCCGGTCCAGTCGCCCGAGCCGCCGCCCGGCGCGTGACCGCCGTCGCCCTCGCGGGTGACGCTCCGCTCTAGCGCTGACGCAACCCCGCAGCGCAGACCAATCTCCTCCCACAGCGCGCCGGCCGCTCGAGCTCCGCGCCGGATTGACAGCCATGCCAGCTTTCGGCGGGCTTCCGTCGGCCCTACAAACGGCCCGGGGAGGCTCGACCATGACCAAGAAGGCATCGCGCGAACCGCGCATCGATCTGAACACGGCAACGGAAGAAGAGCTCACCGCGATCGAGGGTGTCGACGGCGAGCGGGCTCGCCTCATCATCGAGCACCGGAGCGAGCGCGGCCCCTTCCGCAGCTGGGAGGATCTGCACCAGGTGCCCGGCATCGACGGCGTGATGCTCGGCAAGCTCCAGCGCAGCGGCTCGCTGGGCGGCGCGACCGGGGCCTCGGGGAAGGGCGCCGGCGCCGGAGGGGCGGCCGAGGCGGAGCCGGGCTCGGCGACGAAGCGGCGCTCGTCGGGCGGCGGCGAGATCGGCGATGCGACGGCCCTGGAGCAGATCATGGGGCTCATCCTGCTCGACAGGGCGGCTGCCGAGGCGTACCGCGTGGCGATCGGCGTGTGCAAGACGCCGGAGATCAAGAAGCAGCTCGAGGGGTTCCGGGCGGATCACGAGCGGCACGAGCGCGAGCTCCTGGACGCGCTCGGCGCCTCGCTGCCGGACCAGCCCGATGAGCGCGGCCAGTGCATTCGCCGTTACACCGAGCTGTCGGCGCGCGAGGAGCGGACGGCGCTCGTCGCCATGCGCGGCAACGAGGAGCTCACGAACGACGCCTATGCCTCGGCGCTGGCGAGCGATCTGCTGGACGAGGTCCGGCGGATGGTGGAGGCGAACTGGCAGGACGAGCGGCGCCACATCCGCTGGATCAACGAGGAGATCCGGACGCGCGGCTGGGAGCTCCCGGAGGTGCCGTCGACGCTGGCCGAGGCCGCCTGAGCGGAGTAAGCTCGCGGGAGCTCGGCTGAGCTTGCGCGGGAATGGCCTCTCGAACCAAGGGAACGCGCGGCGGTGCTCCTCCTCCGGGTGGCATCGTCGACGAGGAGGAGGAGGTCGACGCCCTTTACAAGAAGCCGCTCGCCGACTTCACGCGCGCCCGGGACGAGCTCGCGAAGCGGCTGCGGCAAGCCGGGGACAAGGGCGCGTCGGATCGCGTGAAGGCGCTGCGGCGGCCGACCGCGGCGGCCTGGACCTTGAACCAGCTCGCGCGCCGCTATCCGCAGCGGATGGAGGCCCTGCTCGACGCGGGCGAGCGGCTGCGCGAGGCCCAGCGGGGGGCGCTCGGGCCGGGCGGCGCGCAGGGGCTGAAGGACGCGAGCCAGAAGCACCGCGCGATCGTGAACGAGCTCCTGCGGGCGGCGCCGGCGCTCTTCGCGGAGGGGGGCTATCGGGAGAAGGGCAATCCGATGGACCGCTTGCGGGATTCGCTGCTGGCGACCCCCACCGCGAGCCCGTCGGATCTGGAGCTGCTCGCGCGAGGGCGGCTGTCGGGAGAGCTCGAGCCGGGGGATCTCTCGGACATGCTCGGGCTGCTGCGAGGGCGGCCCTCCGAGAGGCCCGCCGAAGCCGGGGCGGGCCGCGGGAGCAAGGGGGCGAAGGCAGAGGCGCGACGCCGGGGGCGCGCGGAGAAGGAGCCGCCGGAGCGGCAGAAGAGGGCGGGAGAGGAGCGCGAGAAGCAGCGCGCCGCGAAGGCGCGCGAGCAAAAGGCGAAGCTCGCCGCCGAGGAGCGCGAGAAAAAGGCGCGGAGCGCGGCCGACGAGCGAGAGCAAAAGGCGAAGCTCGCCGCCGAGAGGCGAGAGCGGAAGGAGCGACTCGCGGCAGAGCAGCGCCAGCAGAAGGCGCAGCTCGCGGCGGCAGAGAGAGGACGGGATCAGGCGAGCCGCGAGGCGTCGCGGGCCGCCAAGGAGGCAGATCGCCTCACGAAAGAGGCAGCCAGGATGAGCCGCGCCGCGGAGAAGGCCGAGGAGGCCGCGCGGGCCGCGAGGAAGCGCGCCGACGAAGCAGAGCGAAGCGCGGCGGAGGCGCAGCAAAAGGCGGCCGAGGGCGCGAGCCGCCTCGAAGCGGCCGAGGACAGGCTCGATCGGCTCGGGCGCTGACACACCATCAGGACTCTGATGAGGACACGCTGCCCTGAGATCCGGATTCGGCACCAACGGACCGAGACGGCCATCCGCACGAACAGCGCATGTTCTGAAGAGCAGCAGAATTTAACGCAAAGGCGCAAAGGCGCAAAGGCGCAAAACGACGGAGAGGGGGATGAACGAGAATGAGATAGCCAAGATCGTCGTCGATGCGGCGATCGAGGTGCATCGCGGCCTTGGAGGTCCGGGGCTGCTCGAAGGCGTCTACGAAGAGGCGCTTGCCTTCGAGCTTGAGTCGCGAGGGCTGAGCGTGGTGCGCCAGAAGGCGGTGCCGCTCGTGTACAAGGGCAAGCGCCTTGCGTCCGACTTGCGCCTCGATCTGCTCGTAGGCGAGCGAGTCATCGTCGAGTGCAAGGCAACGGTCGCGTACAACGGAGTATTCGAAGCGCAGGCTCTCACGTACCTGCGGCTGTCGAATCTCAAGCTCGCGATCGTCATCAACTTTGGCGAGGTGAGAGTGAGGCAGGGTATCCATCGCGTGGTCAACGGATTGCAGGAATGACGTCCTACCTCTCTCTTGCCTTTTTGCGTCTTTGCGCCTTTGCGCCTTTGCGTTAAATTCCCGCTCGCCGCTGCGACCGACGGGCTCCGCCGCCGTTCAACGACCAAGGTGCTGGAGTAGACGACCCAACCAGCGGATGCACCCGACGCCTTGGTGCCTTGACGGTTCGGCCCCTCCTCGTCCCCGCGCCGCTCCCGGGCGCCGCGCTACCGCTTCTTTCGCGGCTTCGGCGGGGCGGTCGGCTTGATATCGACGGTCGTGGCCCCCTGACACGGCACCTGCGCCGTCACGCCCGCGCTGAGCCACTCGGGGAACTTCGTCTTGCCGGGCTTCCCCACCCGCACGAAGAAACGACCGCAGCGGATGACGAGCGGCTCGTTGACGTCCCCCGCGTACTTGCCGGTCACGTAGACGCCCCCCGGCTCGGGGAACCCCACCGTGAGCACGCCCTGCCCCTTGGGCAGGGTGGCGGGGTTGACCCCCCGCCCTTGGCCGGCGGCCTCCTTCGCCGCGGCCTCCTTCGCCGCAGCCTCCTTCGCCGCAGCCTCTTTCGCCGCGGCCTCCTTCGCCGCCGCCTCCTTCGCCGCCGCCTCCTTCGCGGCAGCCTCCTTCGCGGCGGCCTCCTTCGCCTCCTTCTCCTTCGCGGCCGCCTCTTTCGCCGCAGCCTCCTTCGCCGCCGCGGCCTCCTTCGCCGCCGCCTGCTTCGCCGCCGCGGCCTCCCTCGCCGCCTCCTTCGCCGCCGCGGCCTCTTGCGCCGCCAGCTCCTTCGCGGAAGGCGCCTTCGCGCCCGGCGCCCGCTTCGCCGAGGTCGCAGCGCTCGGCGGCGGCGCCGGCGCCGCCGTGGCCGTGACGACGGGCTCGGCGGCCGTCGCCGCCTGCTCGACCGGCGCCGCGGCGTCCGGCACGGGCCGCTCCCGGCGCGCGACGTAGATCCACATCGCCGCCACCACCGTCGCCGTGATCGCCGAAACCGCGATCGTCCCGACCGGCGACAGCGAGCGCGGCGCCTGCCAGCCCAGCGTGGGCGAACGCTGGCGCCGCGGCCCGCCCGGCGGCGACGACTCCGCCGAGGGGCCGCGCGGGCCCGCCGCGCTCGGGTACGGCACCCCCCCGGGCGGCGTCCCGCCCGCCGTGCGGTCCACGGGCACCGTCACCCCGGGCGGCGTCAGGCCCGCCGTGCCCATGGGCACCGTCACCCCCGACGGCGTCACCGGCGAGTTGGACGGCGGCTTCGGCGGCGGCGGCGCAAAGAACGCCGGCGTGAGATCCGCCGGGAGCGCCGGCGGCGGACCGAAGCGGATCGCCTCCGGGATCGCCGAGATCGACGTCCCGAAGCGGACCGACGGCGCGCCCGTGCCCGGGATCGTCGCGTCGTCCTCCTCGAACACCGGCTCCAGCTCGGGCAGCGTCGCCGGCCCGCCCCCCGCCAGCACCTCCTCGGCCGCCGCCGCGTCGCGCTCCGCCGCGCGCTTCGACGCCTCGTACAGCCGGCCGAACGTCTCGCGATCCGGCAGCGCCGGCTTCCGCCCGTCGGCGCCCTTCACCCCGACCGCGGCCGGCAGCGCCGCCGCGACCGGCGTCGGCGGCGCTTGAGTTGCCGGCGCCGCCGGCACCGGGATCGTGATCGGCTCGGGCCCAGGCGCGCGCGCCGGCAGCTTGCCGTCCGGGCGCGCGGCCGCCGCCAGCGCCTCGGACGGCGCCGGCGCGGGCGGCGTCGTCCCCGCCCGCGCGCCGCCGGGCCGGAGCCGCGCGGCCCCGCCCTCCCTCGCGGCCTGATCCTTCGCGAAGAGATCCTTCGCGAGCCGCTTCGCCGCGTCCGCCGCGGGCCGCGCCGTCTGCCCGCCCTTGCCCTTCACCGGGATCGTCGGCCGCCGGTCCTCCTCGGGATCCGCGTCCTCGATCTCGATCGTCGCGTGCGCGGATTGCACGCGCGTCACGAGCTCCGCCTTCCCCTTCTCCGGGCGGGCCACCTTCGCGAGCGTCTGCTCGATCTCCTGGGTGGTGGTCTTCCGATCGTCCGGCGACAGCGCCAGGGCCGTGTCGAGCAGCGCCACGACCGGGCGCGGGATCTCGGGGCGGATCGACGCGATCCCAGCCGGCTTGGTGCCGTCGGCGGGCGGCCGCCGCCCCGAGAGCAGCGACCAGAGCAGGAGCCCCACGCCGTAGATATCGGCCTTGACCGTGACCCGCTCGGCGCGCACCTGCTCGGGCGCCATGTAGCCCGGCGCTCCCTTCACCACGCCCGCGATGGTGTCCGGCGTGCGCCCGAGGATCTTGCCGATGCCGAAGCCGGTCAGGCGCACCTGCCCGTCCCACCCGATCACGATGTTCTCCGGGTGGAGGTTCCGGTGAATCACCGGCGCGGGGCTGCCGTGCTCGTCGGTCAGCCCGTGCGCGTGCGCGAGCGCGCCGGCGATGCAGTGGACCAGGTAGTAGACCGCCGCGTCGGCGAGCTTGTGCTGCCGCGCCGCGAGGTGCTGGAGCAGCCGATTGAGGTTCACGCCCTCGACGTGCTCGAGCACGAGCACGAGCCGGCCGGCGTGCTCGAAGAAGTCGAACATCCGCACGATGGCCGGGTGGTTCATCGACGCGCAGATCGACGCCTCGCGGGCGAGCTCGTCGGCGAAGCGCGGATCGCCCTCGGCCGTATTCGGGACGAGCTTCAGCACGCAGACGCGGCGAAACCCGAGCGGGCCGTCCAGCCGCCCGAGATAGACGCTGGTGGGCCCAGAACCGGCCAGGCGCCGGAGGATCTTGTAGGCCCCAATCGTCTCGGGAGCGGGCTCCGTCGGAAACATCCGAGGCCGATCATACCCAAGCGCGGCGAAGCCCCCAAGCCAACGACCAACACGGATCGATTCGCGGCGCCTAGAGGCGTCTCCGGGCGCCTCGGTAAGACGCCCTGCTCCACGCGCCCTGTACGGCGCGTCGCTCTCCCGCTCGCGGGAGAGCGGTACAGCTGATCAGCAGAAACCCGAACAGCTGTGACGGATTACGGCGCACGCTCCGCCGCGCGCGCCGGCGCGGCGCGGAGACCCGCGGGACGCGCGCACCCCGGGCGCCGCGCGCGGCGCGGATGGAGACGCCGCGCGATCCACCCGCGCCGCGCCCGCACGCGAGGTGTGGAGAACCCGCGCCCGCGCGCGGGCGGCGCGCGGCGTGTGGAGAACCGGCGGCGCGCGGTCGCGCTCGCGCGGCTGCGCCTCCGGCCTTCGAGCGGCGCTGGGCCTGGGTTATAAGCCGCCGCGATGAAGCTCCGCGCCTCTCACCGGCTGCTCGCCGTCGTCCTCCTCGCCCTCGCCGGCTGCGAGGCCGCCGTCCCGCCGCCGCCGCCCGCGCCGCCCCCGCCCCCGCCGCCCAGCGCCGCCGCCTCGGCGCCCGCGCCGGCCGCGCCGGCCCCCCCGCCCGCGCCGGTGTCGCGGTTCCCCGCCGGGTGGCCTTACCCCGAGGGCGCGCCGCCGGTGCGGGGGCCCTCGATGGTCTCCAGCGACGCCGCGCTCGCCACGAAGGTGGGCGCCGACGTCCTCTCCTCGGGCGGCAACGCCGTCGACGCGGCGGTCGCGACGGCGTTCGCGCTCGCCGTGGTGCACCCGACGGCGGGCAACCTCGGCGGCGGCGGGTTCCTCGTCGCGCGCGTCGGCGACAAGGAGCACGCGCTCGACTTCCGCGAGACCGCGCCGGCCAGGGCGACCCACGACATGTACAAGGGCAAGGACGGCAAGCCCACCGAGAGCTCCCGCGTCGGCCACCTCGCGGCCGGCGTGCCCGGCAGCGTCGCCGGGCTCTGGGAGGCGTACGACAAGCTCGGCTCCAAGAAGAAGACCTGGGCCGAGCTCATCGCGCCGGCGATCCGGCTCGCGAAGGAGGGCTTCCCGGTCGACGAGAACTTCGCGACCACGGTCAAGTCGGCCTCGAGCAAGCTCGCGCGCTTCCCGGCCTCGGCCGCGCTGTTCCTGCCGGGCGGCGCGCCCATCCAGGTCGGCGCGACCTGGAAGTCGCCCGAGCTCGCGGCGACGCTCGAGCGCATCGCCGCGAAGGGGCCCGCGGGCTTCTACGAGGGCAAGACCGCCGAGCTCGTCGTCGCCGAGATGCGGCGCGGCAAGGGCATCATGTCGGCCGCGGACCTCAAGGGCTACAAGGCGAAGTGGCGCGACCCGATCGTGTTCGAGTACCGCGGGCGCCGCGTCGCCTCCATGCCGCTCCCCTCGTCGGGCGGCCTCGCCCTGGCGATGATCGCGCACCAGCTCGATGGGCTCGACGTCGCCAAGCTCGGCTGGCACTCGCCGTCGCACGTGCACGTGGTCGCCGAGGCGATGCGCCGCGTCTTCCTCGCGCGCAACGAGATCCTCGGCGATCCCGACTTCGTGAAGAACCCGGTGGAGGAGCTGCTCTCGGTCGCGTGGGCCGAGAAGCAGCGCGCCACGATCGCGCCGGACCGCGCGACCCCGACCGACGAGCTGACCCGCGGCGCGGGCGTCAAGGACTCGGGCGGCCGCGGCCCGCACACGACGCACTTCTCGGTGGTCGACGCGCAGGGCAACGCCGTCGCGCTGACCACGACGCTGAACGGCTGGTACGGCTCGGGGGTGACGGTGACCGGCGCGGGCTTCGTGCTGAACAACGAGATGGACGACTTCGCCACCGTGCCCGGCACCGCGAACCAGTTCGGCCTCGTGCAGGGGGAGGCCAACGCCGTCGCGCCCGGCAAGCGCATGCTCTCGTCGATGTCGCCGACGATCGTGACGGGGAAGGACGGGCGCGTGGAGCTCGTGCTCGGCGCCGCCGGCGGCCCCACGATCCTCACGGCGGTCTTCCAGATCCTCTCGAACGTGGTCGATTTCGGCTTCGACGTGACCACCGCGGTCAACGCGCCGCGCTTCCACCAGCAGGACTACCCCGACAAGCTGTTCATCGAGAAGGGCGGCTTCCCCGACGAGCTGCGGAGCGCGCTCGGCGCGATGGGCCACGCCTTCGACGAGCGCGGGCACATCGCCGACGCGCCCGCGATCGGCCGCGAGGGCGCGGCGTTCGCGGGCGCGCGGGAGCCGCGGCGGCCGGGCTCCGAGGCGGCGGCGGGGAAGTAGCCGGCGATGTCGGCCGACGTCGTCCCGCCGATCCGGCGCTCGCTGATCGTGCCGCTCTCGCAGGCGGACGCCTTCGACCTGTTCGTCCGGCGGATCGCCGACTGGTGGCCGCTCGCCACGCACTCGGTGGGGCGCGGCGCGGCGGCGTCGTGCCACATCGAGCCGTCGGTCGGCGGCCGCGTCTTCGAGCGGGCGCGGGACGGCACCGAGGCGCTCTGGGGGACGGTCGTCGCCTGGGACGCGCCGTGGCGGCTCGCGTTCACGTGGCACCCGGGCCGCGCGCCCGCCGCGGCGCAGGAGGTCGAGGTGCAGTTCGTCGAGCTCGTGGCGGCGCAGACGCGGGTCGACGTCGTGCATCGCGGCTGGGACCGGGCCGGCGAGCGCGCGGCGCCGATGCGCGCCCGCCACGACGAGGGCTGGCAGGTCATCCTGGCGCGCTTCGAGGCGCTCTCCCGCGGCGAGATCGCGCTGCCGGAGCCACGCGGGCCCGGCGGGTGCAACGCCTGAGCGGGCCCTCGGTCGTCCTGCGCTCCCCACATGAGCTCACGCGACACCCACCTTTCCCACCACGAGCTCAGCCCCCTTCCCTGCCCCTGGCCCACGCCCGCGGCGTCGCCGCCGTGACCGCGCGTGGATCACGCCGCGCCTCGCCCGATTGCGAACGAGCCGATTGCGCTCCAACGCAATGACCTGTCGACATGCGGACTCGCCGCGAATATCAGGAGCTCCCCTAAGGGATTCCGTCCATCCTGGTGTTCCATGGCGTTTCCTGCGCGCGGGGCCAAAGCATCGTGGCTCTCGCGGGGCGAAGCCGTCATCACGTGATGTACACGCCGTCGAGCGCGCCTGCGCCGCGGGGGCCGTGAGCGCTCGCACAGCGACGAGAAGCCGGCGTCGCATTCGCTCCGGCGCGCCAACGGGCTCGCGCGCCGGAGCCGTGACGCGCGGCGTCTCGACCGCGGAGCCCCGCGTGAGAGCGCACGATCCGTGCGGTGGAGAAGCGGCGGTTCGACCTTGACACAAGCCGCTCGTTTCGATTGCTTACGGTGATGCGCCCCGCCGAGCACGTCCGTTCTTCCTACGGTTCGCACGGTTCGCACGGTTCGCGCGGTTCGCGCGCGCTTCCAGCGACGCAGCCGATCTCCGCGCCCCTGAGGACTGCCGTCTTTCCGGGGCCTCCTCGACACAGACCGAACGCCGCGCCGGATCGATAGCCTTATCATTCCAGGGGGTAGCAGTCATGGTGGAACTACTGAATCACGAGCTGCTCGACACGCTGCACGACGGAGCTCGCAGCAGCGTCTACCTCGGCCGGAAGAAGAGCACGGGCAAGATGTGCGTCATCAAGGTCGCGCGCAAGGGCGTCAATGGCACCCGCAACGTCGCGATCCTGAAGCGCCAGTACGAGATCACGCGGAACCTCGACCTCGATGGCGTCGTCAAGGTCTACGACCTCGAGGTCCGCCTCGATTACGCCGCGCTCATCATGGAGTACTTCGCGGGCCGCTCGCTTCGCGCGATCATCGACGAGGGCATCGGCGAGAGGGGCAATGGCCGGGGCATCGGGCTCGTGCAGTCGGTCCGGATAGCGCTGCAGCTCGCGGACACGCTCGGCGCCATCCACGAGCGGAACATCATCCACAAGGACATCAAGCCCAGCAACATCATCGTCGACAGCGACGTGAGCACGTCGAAGCTCACGGACTTCTCCATCGCCTCGCTCCTGCCGGGGGAGCGCGCGGCGGTGTACGACCCCTGGTCGGCCGGCGAGGGCACGCTCCAGTACATCTCGCCCGAGCAGACGGGCCGGATGAACCGCTCGATCGACTTCCGCTCGGACTATTACTCGCTCGGCGTCACGCTCTACGAGCTCACGACGCGGCGGCTCCCCTTCGAGACGACGGATCCGCTGGAGCTCGTGCACCATCACATCGCGCAGACGCCCGTCGCGCCGCACCTCCTCCGGCCGGAGATCCCGGAGGCGCTCTCCAGGGTCATCATGAAGCTCCTGTCGAAGACGGCGGAGGAGCGGTATCAGAGCATCTTCGGCCTCAAGGCGGATCTCAAGGCCTGCCTCGACATGCTGGAGCACGGCGCGCCAGCGCTGGACTTCGTGCCGGGGAGGAAGGACAAGCCCACGAGGCTCCAGATATCGCAGCGGCTCTACGGCCGGGAGGAGGAGGTGGGCGCGCTCCTCTCGGCGTTCACGAGCATCAGCGGCGCGGGGGGCCCGTCGGAGCTCGTCCTCGTCGCCGGCTACTCCGGCGTCGGCAAGTCGGCGGTGGTGAGCGAGATCCACAAGCCGATCGCGAAGCAGGGGGGTTATTTCGCCGCCGGCAAGTTCGACCAGTTCACGCGCAACGTCCCGTACGCCGCCGTCATCGCCGCGCTGCGGGAGATCGTCCGGCAGATCCTCACCGAGAGCAAGGAGGAGCTCGCCGACTGGAAGGCGCGGATCCTCGCGGCGGTGGCCCCGAACGGCCGCGTCATCGCCGAGGTGATCCCGGAGATCGAGCTCATCCTCGGCGAGCAGCCGCCCGTCCCGGCCCTCGGCGCGATGGAGACGCGGAACCGGTTCAACCTGACGTTCCGGAGCTTCATCGGCGCGATCGCGCTGAAGACGCGGGCGCTCGTGCTGTTCCTCGACGATCTCCAGTGGGCCGACACGGGCTCGCTCAACCTCATCAGCGTCCTCCTGGAGGACGCCGACATCCGCCACCTGCTCCTGCTCGGCTCGTACCGGGACAACGACGTGGACGAGGCGCACCCGCTCCGGGTGATGCTGAGCGCGCTGCCGCGCAGCGGGGCGCGCGTGCGCACGATCACGCTGAAGCCGCTCGCGCCCGAGCACGTGAATCAGCTCGTGTCCGACACGCTCGACGCGCCTCCCGAGGAGTGCCGTCCGCTCTCGGACATCATCTTCGCGAAGACGCACGGCAACCCGTTCTTCACCATCCAGTGCCTCGAGAGCGTCTGTCGCGACGGTCACCTGCGCTTCAGCTCTGAGACGGGAGCCTGGACGTGGAACATCGCCGACATCGAGCGGATGGACGTCGCGGCCAACGTCGTCGATCTCATGGTCCGGCGGATCCAGGGGCTCCGCGCGTCGACGCAGCGGGTCCTGAAGCTCGCCGCGTGCATCGGCAACCAGTTCGATCTGAGGATCCTCGCCCTCCTCCACCACAAGGACGTGCGCGCCACCGACGAGGATCTCTGGGACGCGCTGGACGCGGGGCTCGTCGTGCCCGTCGACGGCGACTACAAGATCGCGCGCTTCCTCGACGACGACGAGGAGGGCCCGGTCACGTTCAAGTTCCTGCACGACCGCGTGCAGCAGGCGGCCTACAAGCTGCTCACGGAGATCGAGCAGGAGAGGACGCACCTGGAGCTCGGGCGGCTCCTCATCAGCGAGACCCCGATCGAGTCGATCGAGGAGCGGATCTACGACATCGTGATGCACCTCAACATGGGGGCAGAGCTGATCGTGGACCGGCGGGAGCGGTACGAGGCGGCGCTGCTCAACCTGAGGGCCGGCCAGAAGGCGAGGCGCTCCACCGCGTACGGCCCCGGGGTGCAGTGCCTCCGCGCGGCGGCGGACTTCCTGCCGGAGGACGCGTGGGAGGCGAACCACGATCTGGCGCTCGCCGTCTACACGGATCTGGTCGAGCTGGAGTACCTGGCGATCGACTTCGAGCGCGCGGAGGCGTGCGCGAAGGTCGCCGTGGACCACGCCAGGGACGTGCTGGAGAAGATCCGGATCTACGAGCTGCGCATCCAGTTCTGTCTATCGCAGAACCGGATGAACGAGGCCATCGAGCTGGCGCTGAGCGTGCTCGCCCTGCTCGAGGTCCCGCTGCGCAGCGCGCCGCCGCCGGACGTCGACACGGCCAGCCTGGCGAAGCTCCCCTCGATGACGAACGAGCGCATGCGGGCGGCGATCCGCATCATGTGCACGGCGACCCCCGCCGTGTACCTCGCGCAGCCGGCCCTGGTCCCGCAGTTCGCGTTCACGATGGTGGACATCTGCATACGGCACGGCAACTCGCCGCTCGCCGCGTTCGCTTATCTGATCTACGGCGTCGTCCAGTGCTTCATGAACGAGACCGACCGGGCCTTCGCCCTCGGCGGTCTGGCCATCGATCTCACCCGTCGGTTCGGCGCGGTCGATCTGGAATCCAAGATCCACGCCACCGTGCACGTGCTCATCTACCACTGGAAACGGCACCTCCGGGAGACGATCGATCCGCTGCAGCACGCCGTGCAGGTCGGCCTGGACACGGGCGACATCGAGTACGCGCTGCACGGCTCGATTCACCACTCGCTGCACTCGTTCCTCGTGGGCGACGAGCTCGCCGAGACCGAGCGGCGGCTGAAGCACTCCGTCGATCTCTCCCTGAAGCTGAACAACCAGTACTCGCTTTATTACGCCAGCATCTGGCGACAGCTCGTGAAGGGCCTGCAGGATCCGTCCGCGGAGAGGCTGCGGCTCGTCGGGGAGAGCTTCGACGAGACCACGATGATGCCGCGCCTCGGGCAGAGCAGGACCTCGATCTTCTCGTTTCACGTGGCGAAGGCGATGCAGCTGTACACCTTCGGCCACGCGGCGCAGGCGTACGACTGCCTCCGCGCCGCCGAGGAGTACCAGGACGCGGTCGGCGGCATGGCCATCGTCGTCGAGCACAACTTCTACTACTCGCTCTCGATCCTCGCCGCGCTGGGCCGCGCGGCGGAGGGCGAGCAGGGCGCCGCGCTCGCCAGGGTCGAGGAGAACCAGCGGCGGCTCGAGGCCTGGGCGAGCGCCGCCCCGGCGAACAACCGCCACAGGCACGACCTCGTGAGCGCAGAGCTCGCGCGCGTGAAGCAGGAGGTGGTGGAGGCCATGGCCCTGTACGACCGCGCGATCGAGGGCGCCCGGAAGCATGGATACATCCAGCACGAGGCGCTCTCGTGCGAGCTGGCGTCGGCGTTCTACCGATCCATCGGCCGGCACGAGATCGCTCACCACTACATGACGCTGGCTTACCGAGGGTACGCGCTCTGGGGGGCGAACGCGAAGTGCCATAGCCTCGTGTCCGCGTTTCCGCACCTCATGCTCGAGGGGACGCCCGAGCCGCCCTCCTCGGTGGCGGTGACCAGCCACGACGGCGCGACCCTGGACCTGCTCAGCGTCGTCAGGGCGTCGCAGGCCGTCGCCAGCGAGATCGTCCTGGAGAAGCTGCTGGAGAGCCTCATGACGATCGTGCTCGAGAACGTCGGCGCGCAGTCCGGCGCGCTGGCCCTCGCGCGCGGCGAGGGCCTCTTCGTCGAGGTGGAGGGGACCACCCAGCCGAAGCAAGCGCACGTGCTGAGGAGCGTCCCCGTCGACTCGTTCGGCAGAGCCCCGCGCTCGCTCATCAGCTACGTGCAGCGCACGCAGACGAGCGTCCTCCTGGACAACGCGGCCGAGGAGACCCGGTTCTCGGCCGATCCTTACATCCAGGAGAAGCGCCCGAAGTCGCTGCTCTGCTCTCCCGTCATGCGTCAAGGTCGGCTGATCGGCGTGCTCTACCTCGAGAACAACCTCTCGACCGGCGTCTTCACGAAGGATCGCCTCGAGCTCCTGGGCATCCTCTCGTCGCAGATCGCGATCTCCATCGAGAACGCGAAGATGTACGAGGGGCTCGAGAGGGAGGTCTCCGCGCGCACCGAGGAGCTCCGGAGGTCCAACGAGCAGCTCCGCGCCGTCAACGACAGGCTGCAGGTGGAGCTCGCCGAGCGCGTCCGCCTGCAGGAGGAGCGCGTCCAGATGCAGGAGGAGATCATCCGGAGCCAGCGAGATCGGCTGCTCGAGCTGTCGACCCCGTTCATCCCGATCACCGACGACATCATGGTGATGCCCATCATCGGGACCATCGACGACAAGCGGGCTGCGCAGATGATCGAGACCGCGATGCAGGGCGTCGCGGCCAGCGCTGCGAAGGTCGTGATCGTCGACGTCACCGGCGTCAAGAGCGTGGACACGAGCGTGGCGAGCAGGCTGATGAGCCTGGCCCACGCCGTGGGCCTGCTCGGGAGCCGGGCCATCCTGACGGGGCTCCGTCCCGCCGTCGCGCAGAGCCTCGTCGCGCTGGGCGTGGATCTCGGCTCGATAGAGACGCGGGCCAACCTCAAGGCGGGCATCGCGTACGCCATGAGGCGCACGGCCGCGAGGTTGCACGCGTAAATGCACGCATAACTGCACGCCTAGCTGCACGCGTACAGCGAGCGCTCAGCCGGCGTGCGCGGCGACCCCGGGCACCTCGGCGTAGCGGAGCGCGGCGATCGCCCAGCGCTGATGGCCCGCGATCATCGCGTCGGTCGCGTCCAGGTACTGGCGGATCCCGTCCGTCGGCCACAGCGAGAGCACCTTGTCCTTCACGTCCTGGTAGTCCGAGACCCGCTGGTCGTGCATGCGCCTGAGGCGCGCGGTGGCCTCCTCCAGCGTGACGCCGTCGCTGTCTCGCAGCACGACGATCAGGTTGTGCACCTCGCCCGACCGCAGCTCCTTCTCGAGCGAGAAGTAGTCGTTCGTCCAGCACAGGATATCGTTGCAGATCTCGCGGACGCTCCGGAGCAGCGGGTGCTGGACGACCTCCAGGGGCAGCGGCTGATCGAGCAGCAGCTCCATCAGATCACAGTAGGGGTAGACCGCCCCGCTGTAGCGCCTCATCATGACGTACTCCTCGAGGCGTGGAACCCTCCCGCGCCTGCGGTTGTTCGCCTCCCACAGGTTGGCCTCGTAGTAGTACTGGAAATGCGAGAGCCATCGGTTCAGGAAGAAGTGGGGGTTACCTTCCCTGATCCTGTCGCGGATATCGAGCAACCCGCGCGTCAGCGGGTCGTCCATGTCCGGCTGCACATAGCCGAAGAGCTCGCCCAGGTATTTCTCGTTCAGCCTCGCGACGCCTTGAGGGTCCGCGCTGAGCGAGCCCTCGTCGTAAGCGTCGTCCAGCAGGAACAGCACGGCCGTGAAATCGGACGCGACCTGCAAGACCTGCACGTTCGCGGAGGGGAACACCCACCCCGCCAGGTGAGCGACGCTCGCCGCCTTGATGCGCCAGAGCGCCCGCTCGTCGGGCGCCAGCCGCAGCCGGCGCACCCACTGCAGCGTGCGGCGCTCGGCGGCGTCGACCATGGGGTGACACGACGCAGAGAACGGATACTCGAAGTGGTCCGCTTCGTTCTTGCTGACCACGACGCTGGTTCGACCGGACGACATCCTACACTCCAACGCAAACCGTGAATCTTCTTCTGCTTTCATGGGTGGTGAGCCGCGCGCGGGCGGCGATGTCGTCAGGCGGGGATGACCTCGACGGGGAGCGCGAGCGGACAGCGGGTGTTGAGGGAGACGTTCCAGTCGAGGCGCTCGGCGCGGAGCTCGACGCGCCGGTAGCGGCGCAGGAGCTCATCGAGCACGACGCGGGCTTGCGCCCGGGCCAGCATGGCCCCGATACAGGCATGAGCGCCGTGGCCGAACGCCAGGCTCGCCGGCGCGCGGCGCGCCGGATCGAAGAGATCGGGGTCCTGGAACTTCGCCTCGTCGCGCAGCGCCGAGCCCACGAGCAGCGCCACCACGGCGTGGGCGGGCACCCGGACGCCCGAGAGCTCCGCCTCGGCGAGGGTGAGCCGCATCGTCGCGTGCACGGGAGGCTCGAACCGCAGCACCTCCTCGATGAAGTGCGCGCTGAGCCCGGGCTCCGCCCGCAAGCGATCCATCCAGACCGGGCGCCGGGCGAGGATCAACGCCATGTGGGTCATCAACGTGACGGCCGTCTCCAGCCCTGCGACGAAGAGCAGGAAGAGAAAGCCCATCAGGTCCTCGTCGGTCAGCGCGCAGTCGTTCACCCGCGACCGGAGCAGGCCGCTCACCAGATCGCTCCCCGGCTGGCGACGGCGGCTCTCCAGCAGCTCTCTCATGCACGTCTCCATCTCGTCGATGGTCCTGCGCACCTCGGAGAGCCGCCGCTCGTCGTCCGGCGCGATCGCCGCGACGCCGAGGATGTCCGTCGTCCAGCGCTGGAAGCTCCCCTGTCGCGCCGGGTCGAGGCCGAGCAGCTGGACGAGGACGTTCGCCTGCGCCGGATGTGCGAAATCAGACACGAAGTCGACCACGCGGCGCTGCGACATCTCGTCGGCGAGCCGCGCCGCCGTCGAGCGCATGTCGGCTTCCAGCGAGCCGACCGTGGCGGCGGTGAACGCGCGGCCGATGAGGTTGCGCAGCTGGCTGTGCCGCGGCGGGTCTGCGAGGATCAGCGAGTCGGACAGGGGGTTGTGGCGCTGCAGGTGAGGCGGCTCGGAGGCGACGCGCAGCCCCGCCGACGAGAACACCTGCGTATCCTTCAGCGCCGCGACGACGTCGTCGTACCGCGTGACGACCCACATCCCGTTCGGCTCGACCTGGCACACCGGCGACCCTCGCCGCAGCGCCGCATAGAAGGGGTATGGGTTCTCTCGCACATCGGGGGCAAACAAGTTCAGTCGAGTCATTGGGCTCTCCTGTGACGTGGGGAGGACACGGCCGCAACGCCATGACGGCGCACGTCCACCAACGTGCAGTGGGGTGGTGCCTCAGATGTTGTTCTGGGCGGCGCTATGGCGTTGGTCGGCGCTGCTCCGAGAACAGCTTGCCTAGCGCTGGAGAGAGCACCCGTCGGACGACTCGGGACGCAACCCCGCAATACTCTGGTGCGTGGCCACCTGGGCGCATCGCTCGCCTGCAAGGCGCTTCGCGGCCGCCGCGCGGCGCGAGCCATGGGCTCGGCTCCCGCGCGGCGTGGCCGCGTTCCTCGGTCGTCGTCGCGCTCGCGATGATGCGAGCGCGCGACTCACGATCGCCTGGACTGCAGCGAGGGCATCTCCCGGTGCATCATGAGACCAGAGCCAACGAGAGAACCGTTAAGCTCTCTTCATTGCTGCGGACGTCCGATGAGTCGTCGGTGCTCCTCCATCTGATGACAGCGTGGTATATACGATGCGGACAAATGCGCAACTGTATTCTTTGTAGGAGAATTCCTCACGATGACGTTCGCGCGTTGGTTCGCGCGTTCGGGCGTGGGTTCAGTCACGCGTTCGAAGCGTCGGGCATACCGAGTCTGCAGACGCGGTGGCCGACGGCGGCAGCAAGGCAGCGTAAATAAAAATACATTTCTGCGCGCCCGACGCGCGCTTGTCCTCATGGAGGCGGCGCCGGCGAGACCTACTGCACCTGGACGACACTGCAGTGGCCGTCCGGTGGACAAGCATTGCGACCCCTGGCCAGTGGCGACCGGATGATCCGCATGAGCTCTCGGGAGCGACTGTGCAGCAATGAAAGCCTCGCTCACCGCGCGTTTCATCTCTGAATGCATGACGCGCGGCCCGGGCACACCGCCTCGGCGCGCGCTCCATGGAGCGCGCCTCGTCGACGACAGAGCCCGAGGCGTGCGTTGGATCGAACGCCCGTGGCCCCTTCCAGAGATGCTGGCGGCGAAGTAATTCACTTTCGATGTGACGCGGATTGCAGCGAGACAGCACTGCACGACGTCGAGCTCGCCCGCTATGCAAGATGAACGCCTCGCTCCGTCCCGGAGCGCGATCACCGTTCCCGGCGATGGTCGCGGCGGCCGTGACGCGGCGCGATCGATCCCACGCGCGGCTGGCCGCACCCGCCGCAGCCGTCGCGCGCCGCCGCGACGGCCGGGGCGGCGGGCCGTCGACGTGGCGCGACGTCGCGCGCCGCCGCGCGCCGCCGCCGCCTAGGACGAGAGCCCACCGGCGGCGGTGAGATTTCAACAGGATCGCGGGAGAGCGGGAGGAGGGCGGGAACAGGAGGTCATGGATCTCCGTCACTCCATGGTAGCGCGCACGCCGGCAATGCGGCACCGCCGGCCCTCAGGCGGAGGTCTTCAGGCACGCGTAGAGCGCCGACGCGAGCGTCTCGGCCCGCGCGTCGGTCGTGAGCGCGAGGACCATGCGGTTCGGGAGGAAGGCGAAGCCGACCCGGGAGACGGGATCCGCGAAGCCGATCGCGCCGCCGAACCCGGGGTGGCCGAACGCCTCGTCGTGCGGGCCCATGCCCACGCTCGCCGAGGGCCGCATGTAGCCGAGGCCGACCCGGAGCGGGTTGCCCCAGATGAAGTCGTTGCCGTCGTACTGCACCTCGATATGGCGAGCCGTGGAGTCGGCCGAGACCACCCGGACGCCGTCGAGCTCTCCCCCCGAGGCGAGCATGGCGTACAGCCGGGCGACGCCGCGGGCGGTCCCCACCCCGTTGCGGGACGCGAGCTCCGCCCGCCAGAACGTCGGATGGTTCATCCCATCCCGGATCATGTCTCCGAAGCGCCGGTGGGGGCTCATGAACATCGCCTTGCCGGGCGGCGTGTCGGCGTTGAGGAACTTGTAGAACTGGTCGGTATCCGTGATCGGATCGGGGCTCATCCACGCGACCCGGTGGTGCTCGGCCTCGGGCAGCCCGATCCAGTACTCGGCCCCGAGCGGTCCCGCGATCTCGTCGCGCAGGTAGGTCCCCAGGCTCTTGCCCGTGACGCGGCGGACGATCTCGCCGACGAGCCAGCCGTAGGTGGCCGTGTGGTAACCACACTGCGTCCCCGGCTCCCAGACCGGCGGCGCCGCCTCGATGAGCCGGAGGATGGCCTCGTTGTCGAGCAGCGTCTCGGGGCGGTCCAGGCGCACGCGCAGCTCGGGGTCGGGGAACCAGGGCAGCCCGGCGCTGTGGCCGAGGACCATGCGCACCGTGATCGCGCCCTTGCCTTCCGCCGCGAACTCCGGCCAGTACGCCGCGACCGGCGCGTCGACGTCGAGCTTGCCCTGGTCCGCGAGCCGCTGCGCCACGAGGGCGGCGACGCCGATGCCCACGGCGGCCCCGCACGCGAGGGTGTCCGCGGTCCACGGGACGCCGGGGCGGGCCTCGCCTCCCCAGAGGTGGGCGACCTCGACGCCGTCCACGTAGGCGCAGAACGACGCGCCGGCTTCGCCCTGTCGCGTGAGGTTCTCGACGAACGCGTCGCGAACGCGCTCGAAGCCAGGGGCCACGCTTCCTTGGATCATCGGCTGGGTGCTGGTCACGGATCGGTCCTTGGTAGAAAGGGGGTGCGCGGGGCGGGTGCCGCCCTCACGCCTCCATCATCGCCCAACTCGCCCGCCATCGCCCATCTGGCGGCGCGGCGGGCGACCGCGCCGCGTCCGCGATCCCGCCCACAGCCCGACGCGCCTCCTTGACCATGCGACCGATCGGTCATATGACTGATCGGTCGCATGCCGAAGAGCACGTTCTTTGGGCTGCCCGAGGAGCGGCGGGACCGCCTCGTGCGCGAGGCGATCGCCGAGTTCGCGGATCGGACCTACGCCGAGGCGTCGCTGTCGCAGATCGCGCGCCGCGCCCGCATCCCGAAGGGCAGCTTCTATCAGTACTTCGAGGACAAGCTCGATCTGTACAGGTGGCTGCTCACCGAGGAGGCGCCGCGGCGCAAGCGCGAGTTCGTGGGCGCCGCGGCCCTGGAGGGCGACCTCTGGGCGCGGCTCGAGGCCCAGATCGAGCGCGGCATGGCGTTCCTCGTCGAGCACCCGCGCCTCGCCCGCCTGTCGGCCGCGGCCGCGGACCCGACGGCGGACGCCGAGGTCCGCGGCCTGCACCGGGCCATCTGCGAGGCCGGCGTCGCCGAGCTCCGGGCCCTGCTCGAGCAGGGCATCGCGAGCGGCGCCCTCCGCGCGACCGACACGAGCCTCGAGGTCGCGACGCGCCTCGTCTCCGCCGTCGTCGGCCCCGGGCTGACCGAGGTCGTGCTCCAGGAGCTCGGGGCCGAGCTCCACGAGGTGCTGGCCTCGGACGCGCTGCGCAAGCAGCTCGGCCCGAAGCGCCGCCGCCGCCTCGCGCAGCAAGCGGTGCGGTTCATCCGGAGCGGCCTCGGCGCGGACGCCGCGTAGTTCCACGCGGCCTCGGCGCGGACGCCGCGTAGTTCCACGCGGCCTCGGCGCGGACGCCGCGTAGTTCCACGCGGCTTTCACAAGGAAGGGAGCTGTCATGATCACGTACGACTTCTCCGGGCGGGTCGCCCTCGTCACCGGGGGCACCTCCGGCATCGGCCTCGCGACGGCGCGGGCGTTCGCGCGCGGCGGGGCGCGGGTCGCGGTGGCCGCGCGCGGCGAGGACGCCGGGCGGCGGGCCTGCGCGGCGATCGAGCGGGAGGGCGCGCCGGCGCTGTTCATCCCGACCGACGTGCGGGACGAGGCCTCGGTGCGGCGCGCCGTGGAGCAGACGGTGCAGCGCTTCGGCCGGCTCGATGTCGCGGCGAACTGCGCGGGCGTGGGCGGCGACATGGCGCGCCTCGAGGACGCCGACCAGGCGGTGTGGGACGACGTCATGGCGGTGAACGCCCGCGGGGTCTGGCTGGCCATGCGGCACGAGATCCCGGCCATGCTCGGGTCGGGCGGGGGCGCCATCGTCAACATGAGCTCGATCTACGGCGTCGCCGGGAAGGCGGCGCACCACGCGTACGTCGCGTCCAAACACGCGGTCGTCGGGATGACGCGGTCGGTGGCGCTCGAGGTCGCGCCCCGGGGGATCCGCGTGAACGCGCTCTGCGCCGGCGTCACGCGCACGCCCGCGATGGAGCAGGCCGAGGCGTTCGCGCCCGAGCTGGTGCGGGCGCTCGTGGCGCAGCACCCGCTGGGGCGCATGGCGACCGAGGACGAGATCGCGGGCGCCGCGCTGTGGCTTTGCTCGGAGGGCGCGGGCTACGTGACCGGCGCCGCGCTCCCGGTCGACGGGGGCTTCCTGGCCGCCTGAGCGAGGGGGCGGGCGGTTGCGTGAGCCAGGTCCGTCTGTTACAGAGTGCGGCTGACGCAAGAGGAGAGTGCTCCGGTGAAGATCAGCTCCTGAATCGGTCTCCGTCGCGGGTCGCGAGCGCGCCAGGTCGCATGAGCCTTGGCGCGCGGCGCAGCCCGCCCGTCCCGTGACCGGGCCGCGTGGCCCTCGGATTCAGGAGCTTGTATGTCGTCGTTGCGCGCGCACCGCCTCTCCTTTGCTTATTCCGACGCGTCCCCGATCCTCACCGACGTCGATCTCTGCCTCACGCCCGGCTGGTACGGGATCGTCGGGCCGAACGGCGCCGGCAAGACCACGCTGCTCCGGCTCTTCTCCGGCGACCTCGAGCCCGACGCCGGGGGCCTGCGCGTCGAGCCGCGGGGCGCGACGATCGCGGTCTGCCCGCAGGCCGTGGAGCACGCGGACGCGGCGATCCGCGCGCTCGCCGAGGCCGAGGACGGCCTCGCGCGCCGGCTGCGCGGCGAGCTCCTCCTCGACCCGACGGAGCTCGAGCGCTGGGCCACGCTGTCGCCGGGCGAGCGCAAGCGGTGGCAGATCGGCGCGGCGCTCGCCGCCGAGCCGGACGTGCTCCTGCTCGACGAGCCGACGAACCACATCGACGCGGACGCGCGGGCGCTGCTCGTCGTCGCGCTCGGCGGATTCCAGGGGATCGGCGCGTGCGTCTCGCACGATCGCGAGCTCCTCGACGCGCTGACGGTCGGCACGATCCGGGTCGACAGGGCCGCGGCGCGGCTCTACCCCGGCGGGTACAGCGCGGCCAAGGAGCTCTGGGAGTCGGAGGCGCGCGGCCGCGAGGAGGCGCACCAGCGGCTGCGCGCCGAGGAGCGGCAGCTCCGCCGCCGGCTCGGCGAGGAGCGGCGGACGCAGGCCGCGGCCGACGCGGAGCGGAGCACGAAGAACCGGGTCAAGGGCCCGCGCGATCACGACGCCCGCGGCATGCTCGCGGGCATCCGGGTGGCCGCGGCCGAGGCGCGGCTGTCGCGCACCGTGGGCGTGACGCGGCGCAAGCTCGAGAAGGTGTCGGCCGAGGCGGGGGAGTTCGAGTTCGAGAAGGCCGTGGGCCGCAGCGTGTTCGTCGATTACGAGCGGTCGCCCGCGCCGTGGCTGTTCGTGCTCGACGCGCCCGAGATCCGCGCCGGCGGCGAGGGGCGGGCGCTGCTCCGGGACGTGCGGCTCAGCGTCGGCCGCGAGGACCGCATCCGGGTCGCGGGCCCGAACGGCAGCGGCAAGACCACGCTGGTGAAGGCGCTGCTCGAGGGCGCGCGGGTGCCGGCCGAGAAGGTGCTCTATGTGCCGCAGGAGCTCGGCGAGGCGGAGGAGCAGGCGCTGCTCGCGCGGGCGCGCCGCCTGCCCCCGGAGGAGCGCGGGCGGGTGATGTCGCTGGTGGCGGCGCTCGGGGTGGAGCCGGGCCGGCTGCTCGCGTCGGCGCGGCCGTCGCCGGGCGAGGCGCGCAAGCTGATGATCGCGCTCGGGCTCGGGCAGCACGCGTGGGCGCTGGTGCTGGACGAGCCGACCAACCACCTCGATCTGCCCTCGATCGAGCGGCTGGAGCGCGCGCTCGCCGACTACCCGGGCGCGCTGCTCCTCGTCACCCACGACCGGGCGTTCGGCAGGAGCTGCACGTCGATCCTGTGGACGGTGGCCGAGGGCGAGGTGCGGATCTCGTCCGACGACGCCGGCGCGTGACGATGCGGTCGCATCGGATCGCGCGCCGGCGCCGCCCGGGTTGAGTTACTCGATGACGGGCGAGCCGCCCATCTCCTTGAGCACCGCGTCCGCGCCGGACACCGCGTCCATCACCCACTGCATGTAGCGGTGATCGACGTGGATGGTCCGGGTGATCGACGGCATGAAGAGCCAGTCGGACGCCATCGCCTCGTAGTTGCCGTCGAAGGCGAGGCCGACGAGCTCGCCGCGCGCGTTCAGCGTGGCGGAGCCGGAGTTGCCGTTGGTGATGTCGAGGTCGCTGAGGAAGCAGACCGGGATCTCGCCGAGATCGTCGTCCACGTACGGGCCGAAGCGCCGCTCGCGGGCGGCCTCGAGCAGGGGCTCCGGGGTGTCGAACGGCGGCTTGCCGGTGGTCTTCTTCACGACCTCGCTGAGGACGGTGAACGGCCGATAGACCGGCTTGTCGAGCTCCGGGCGGTAGCCCCGCACCGTGCCGTAGGTGATGCGGAGGGTGCCGTTCGCGTCGGGCGCGAGCATGCCGCCCCGGTACGCGCGGAGCGCCTCGACGAAGCGCGGCTTCACGAGGGCCATCGCCCCGGCGTAGGCCTTGTCGCGGGCCTCGATGGCCTTGTCGACGGGCGCGAGCGCGAGGGCCAGGCGGATCATCGGATCCCCGCTCGCCTTGAGCTCCTCGGTCGTCGCCGTCTTGAGCAGCTTGACCCGGGTCGCCGCGTCCTCGAGCGCCGTCTTTTCATAGAGGGCGTCGACCGCCGCGCCGAGGGCGGCCTCGGTCGGCGGCACCCCGCCCGCGAGGCTCCCGACGAGCGCCGGCCTGTCCTTCGGATCGAGCCGCAGCGCGCGCTTCAGGGCCAGCTTGAAGGTGCTCCGGTCGATCGCGCGGTCGTAGGACTTCTGCAGCGACACCTGCGCCTGCTCGAGCCGCTCCCAGTTGCGCTGCTGGTACTCGGCCTCGCGCTCGGCGTCCGGCTTGGACCGCTCCTCCGCCATGCGCACCAGGGTCACCGCCGCGTCGAGGAGCCTCGCGGACGAGAGGATCTCCCCCACGGCCGCGTCGTGGTCGCGCGTCTTCCGCTGGTCGTCGTGCAGCGCGGCGATCTTCTCGATCACGCCGCCGTAGGCCGCCTTGCGCTCCGGGTCGGCGTCGATCCAGGCCTTGAGCTCGCCCTCCAGCTTCTCCTTCTCCTTGGCCAGGCCGCCCTGGACCAGCCCCTCGAGGAGGCCGCGCGTCTTGAGCAGGTAATTGCTGTAGCCCTGGATGGTGGAATGCGCCTTGATGCGCACCGCCGGGTCGTTCTTGCCGAGACCCTCCAGGAGGGCGATCGACTCCTCGTAGAACGACACCCGCTTCGGGTACTGCCATGACACGGCGGACTCCACCTCCGCCGCGGTCCGGAGCCGGTTCGTCGTGCCGGGGTAGCCGGCGACAATCACCAGGTCGCCCTGGTGGAGCGGCGCGGAGGCGAGCTTCAGGTGGTGCGCCGGGCGGTAAGGCACGTTGTCGTCCGCGTGGCTCGCGGGGCGGTTGTCCTTGCCGACATAGGCCCTGAAGAAGGAGAAATCTCCGGTGTGGCGCGGCCAGCGCCAGTTGTCGACGTCGCCGCCGAAGTTGCCGATGGCCTCGTGCGGGGCGTAGACGAGGCGGACGTCCTTGATCTCCAGCTGCTCGATCAAGGAGACCTGGCCGCCGCCGAAATAGTCGGCGATGGAGCAGCGGAGCTCCGGGCGCCCCTCCTCGCACGCGGCCACGAGCCGCTTCTTGCGCCGCTCGATCTCCTCATACCGCTCGAGATCGCTCGAGATCGCCTCGAGGCCGCGCCGCACCTCGCCGGTGACGTCGCGGAAGGCGCGGGTCACGAAGACCCGCGCGGTGGGGCCGGCCCACCGCTCCTCGGCGCGAGTCCTCGCGAGGTAGCCGTTCGTCAGGAGATCCTGCTCCGGGGTGGAGTTGTACTGGAGCGCCCGCGTGGCGCAGTGATGGTTGGTCGCGATGAGCCCGTCGGGCGAGACGAACGACGCCGAGCAGCCGCCGAGGCTCACCACCGCGCCGAGCGGGGACGCCGTGGGATCGGCGAGCGACGCCGGATCGATCTCGAGGCCGAGCGCCTCGAGCTGATCCTTGTGCTGCGCCATCTGCTCGGGCATCCACATCCCGCCGGGGTTCTCGAACGGCGTCCCCTGGCCGGGCCCCGAGGCCGGCGGCTTCGTATCGCCCGCTTGCGGCCGCTCCGATCCGCAGCCCGGCGCGAGCGCGGAGAGAGCGAAGAGCGCGAGGAGCGCGTGACCACGCAGAGAGGAATGAAACATGCGGTGTTGTTACCATCGCCGGTCGATAAAGCAACCACACCGCATCTTTCGCACAGCAGAAGATGCGGTGAAGCGAGCCACGCGCGCGCAGGAGACTCGCCATTTTCCTCGGAGAGAGCATTCCCCTCGTGGCGATGGACACCGGCTCTCGTCGATGTCCCCGAAGGCGAGGATCGCCGGCTTCGGCGCGCCCGCCGAAACGCCATGTTCTCTGCGTCCGGCGCCGGACTGGCATTCACGGCATGCCGGCGGGCCGCCGCCGGGGAGGGCGCCTCACGGGCCCGCGCCGAGCGCCTCCTCGACGGCGCGATCGATCTCGCGCTGGTCGAGGGCGCGATCGCCGGTGCGGGCGCCGAGCCGCTCGAGCGACGCCGCGGCGGGGTACGTGAGCCGCCGGAGGTCGGCGGCGTTGACCTGCGTGTGGCCGCTCCACTGCCGGAAATACGCGTCGACGAGCGTGGAGCTCAGGAACGCGCGCAGGCCGCGGGCGAGGAGCGGCGGCAGCCCGGCGCCGCCCCGGTGATAGACGTTGAGGTGGTTCTCGAAGCCCACGCGCGCGCAGGGCACCACCTCCGGATCGAACACGGCCGCCGTGATGCGCCGGCGCTCCTCCTTCGAGGAGCAGCGCTTGACCACGACATAGGTCCCGCTCGGCATCCAGAGGTGGGCTGTCGCGGCGCAATCGACCAGGGCGTTCGGCTTCTTTCCGGGCCTCGGCCAGCGGACCACGCCGGCGTCGAGGTGCGCGGGGTAGATGAGCGGCGCGGTGTCCGCCGCGGGGTCCGTGCGGAGGAGCGCCCGAGCGCGGAAGTCGACGACCTTGCCCGTGGAGATCGAGAGGCCGAGATCGGCGAGGCGCGCGGGCAGCCGCGCGAACGCGTCCGCCACGTCCTTCCCGGCCTGATCCGGGACGACGTGGATGAAGCGCTCCGGGTCGCCCGGCCGCACCACCTCGGCGAGGGGGACCACCCGCGCCGCGATCGGCGCGTCGTCCGGGCCGTTGCTCGACGAGACGAGCACGGCGCCCGGCGGCGCGCCCTTCACGCCGCAGACGACGACGTTCTCCTGCAGGATGTCGTCCTCCGCGAACGCCGCCGTGCGCGACTCGAAGACGTGCACCCGGAAGAGCGACATCTCGCGCAGGAACAGCTCGCGGAAGGCGCGAAAATAAGGGCCGTTGCAGAAGCTCCTCGGCGTGATGGCGACGAGCTCGCCGCCGGGCTCGAGGACGCGCACCGCGAGCGCCAGGAACGCGGCGTAGAGGTTGCTCGCCTCGATCCCGGCGCGGCGCAGCGCGCGCCGGGCCGCCGAGCGGGCGCCGAGCTTCTTGTAGGGCGGGTTCAGGATCGCGTGGGTGAAGCCCGCGCGCGGCCCGGGCAGGGAGAGCTCCTCGACGGCCGCGGCGATGAAGTCGGCGCGGACGGCGCGCCCGTGGAACGCGATGCCCGCCGCGCGGCAGGCGTCGCGGCACGCGCGCATGCCTTGGGAAAGATGCTTTACCAGCGCGGCATCGAGCTCATAGCCGACGGCGACGATGTCCGTCGGCGGGTCGGGCCGGGAGCACGCCTCGGCGACGAGCGCCGCGGTGAGGGAGCCGACGCCCGCGCCGGCGTCGAGGACGCGGATGGCCCCGCCGAGGCGCTGGAAGAGCGACGCCATGAACGAGGCGAGGCGGGGGGGCGTCAGGAACTGGCCGAGCTCGGAGCGCCGGGCGGGGTCGAGGCGCAGGGACGCCTGCGCTCGGTGGCGATCGACCGTCTGGAGCAGGGACGCCGGCGGCGAGCGCCGGAGCTCTCGGGCTGCGCTCATCGGCTGGCCGCCATGGGTGCCGGGGGGCCGGTCGCGCGGGTCGCGCCGGGGCGGCTCAGTCGACCTGGTGGGCCCGGAACGAGACGACCGCCCCGCTCGTCTCCAGGCAGCGATGGATCCAGGGGGCGTCGCTCGCGCGCACGGCGATGAGCCGGACGTCGCCGGCGCCGTCCAGCGCCTTGAGGCCCTGGAAGCCGACCGCCTCCGCTTCCTGGAGCGTCATGATCTGCGCGCCGGTCTCGCGCAGCACCTCGGCGCTGAGCAGGTCGGCGCTGCCTGTCCCCGGGGCGAGGACCACCTCGAACACGGTCATCATGGGGCCATGGTCGCCGGGCGGCGGAGCGCCGACAAGGGCCGTCGCATGGGCCCGCGCGGCCGGTCACCCCTTGCCGGCGGCCTCGCGCTTCGTCTCGAGCTCCTCCCACCGGCTGACGAGGCGCGCGGCCTCCTGCTTTTCGCGATCGAGCTCGGCGAGCAGCCCCGCGACGTCCGCGCCGCGGCTCGCGTAGAGCGTCGGATCGGCGAGCTCGGCCTCGAGCGCGCGTGCCGGGCCTGCGCCTCTACAGCTTCAAGCTCCGCGCGATGATGTTGCGCTGCATCTCGGAAGTGCCCGAGTAGAAGATGCTGCCGAGCGCGTCCCGCAGGTCGCGCTCGACCTGCTGCTCGGTCATGTAACCGTACCCGCCGAAGATCCGCATGGCGTCCATGCACGACGCCACGTAGCTCTCGGAGACGTGGAGCTTCGCCATGGCCGACTCGAGCAGCGCAGGCCGCCCTCTGTCCTTGAGGGCGCCGACACGGTAGACCAGCATCCGGCACACGTCGAGGCGGACCTTCATCTCGACGAGGGCGTGCGATATCGCCTGGAACCTGCCGATCGGCTGGCCGAACTGCCTGCGTGAACGCGCTTGACTCAGGCACTCCTCGAGCTGGCGGCGCATGACGCCGAGGCAGCTCGCCAAGATGGATCCGCGCTCCCACACCATCGAGCACTCGAAGACCTCCGCGCCCCGCCCCTCGCGGCCGAGGCGGTTCTCCACGGGCACATGGCAGTCTTCGAAGATGAGCTCCGCCATGGGAGAGCTCCTGAGCCCCATCTTCTCCAGCGGCTTGCCTATCGAGAGCCCGGGCGTGCCGCGCTCCACGAGGAACGCCGTGATCCCCATCGGGCCGAGCGCCGGGTCGAGCGTCGCATACACGACGTAGAGCCCAGCCACGCTGGCGTTGGTCACGAACGTCTTCCGCCCGTTCAGGAGATAGCCGTCGCCCCGCCGGACCGCGCGCGTCTTCATGGAGAAGACGTCCGACCCCGCGTCCGGCTCGCTCGCCCCGTTGGCCCCGATCAAGGTTCCATCGCTGAGCGGCTCGAGGTATCTCTGCTTCTGCGCTTCGCTCCCGTAGATGGATATCGGTATCGAGTTGGTCCACAGGTGTGCGTTGATGGAGAAGAGCAGCCCCTGATCGCGGCAGCCGTAGCCGAGCCCTTCCATCACGGCGATGACGTCCGTGAGCCCCAGGCCGAGCCCGGCGTGCTCGCGCGCCACCGGCATCCGCAGCAGCCCGAACTCCGCGCAGCGCTGCCACCCGTCGCGATCAAACGTGCCCTCTCGATCCCTCCGGATCATGTCCCCGGCGAGGGCAGCGCGAGCGAACCGGACGGCGTCGTCCTGGAGGCGTTGTTGCTCTTCGGACAGGTCGAAATCCATGACGCTCACGTGGCGTGCAGCGCGCCGAGGAGCGCCTGATAGTCGATCTTGCCGGTCGGCGTCCTCGGCAGCTCGTCGATGAGCTTGAACGCGTCCGGGCTCATGTACGAGGGGAGCTCGCGCGCGCAGAACGCCTTCAGCTCGATGAGGGTCGGGCGCGCCTCTCCGCGCGGCACGAGGAACGCGGCGATCTGGACGCCCTCCGGCGTGTTCCGCGCGACCGCCGCGACCTCGCGGAGCAGCTCGTGGCGATGGAGCCCGCTCTCGATCTCCCCGAGCTCGATCCGGTATCCCCGGCGCTTGACCATGCGGTCGCGGCGGCCGCAGTACACGAGCTCGCCGTCGGGAGCCCGGACGACGACGTCTCCCGTGTTGTACCACCGCCGGCCTCCGCGCTCGATGAAGCACCTCTCGCCGAGCTCCGGCCGCCCAAAGTAGCCGCGGAACACGGACGGGCCCGCGATGTAGAGCAGCCCCTCTCGCCCCGCGTCCACCTCGCGTCGATCCGCCTCGTCGAGGACCAGCGCCGCGCAGTGCGAGCAAGGGCGACCGATGGGGTAAGGCTCGGCGCGCTCGTCGTCGGGCGGCGTGGGCAGGCGGAAGAAGGTGCAGACGTTCGTCTCTGTCGGCCCGTACAGGTTGTAGTACGTCGGGTGGGGCCAGAGCTCCCTGAGCTGGCGCAGCCGCTTCACGGGGAACACCTCGCCAGCGAACAGCACGAGGCGGAGCGAGCTCGCGTCCGCCTGATCGAGGCCGCCGTACTCGGCCATCATCCCGAGCGCAGCCGGGACCGAATACCACACGGTGATGCCTCGCTCGGCGATGAGGTGCGCGAGTTGCTTCGGGTTCGTGGCGGCGTCCTCGGAGATGAGGCACAGCCTCGCGCCATGCTTCAGCGGCAGGTAGAGGTCGAGCACCGACAGGTCGAACTGGAACGGAGCATGGCTGGAGAAGCGATCGTCCTCCGTCGGCGAGAACGTCTCGGAGCACCACTCCACGAAGCTCGTCGCGTTCGCGTGGGTCAACATGACCCCCTTCGGGAGCCCCGTGGAGCCGGACGTGTAGAGGATGTAGGCCAGCGCGTCGCCGTGCTCGCCCCGCGCCTCGCCGCCGAGCGGCTCGTGCGCGAGGACCTCGGCGAAGCCGAAGGCCGGGCGCGCGATGCCCGCCGGGACGTCCCCCGGACCGCTGGAGGGCGGCGCATGGCTGCCTTGGGGCGGAACCATGACCACGATCTCGGCGGGGCACCGCGCTGATCCGGCGTAGAGCGACTCCAGGCATCGCGGGTCGGCGAACAGCGCTTTCACCGCGCAGTCGCTCAGGATCGCGCGGCCCCGCTCCGGTGGAGCGCGCCAGTCGATGGGCACGTAAGCGGCCCCGGCCTTCATGGTCCCCAGCATCGCGGCGACGGCGGCGGCGCTCTTGGGCAGCGCGATTCCCACCCGATCGCCGCGCGAGACGCCCCGTGAGACCAAGAATCCTGCGACGCGAGCGACGTGGTCGGCGAGCTCCCGGTACGTCACGCCGCGGCCGAGCGGCTCGACGACGGCCACGTTGTCCGGGGATCTCCGCGCGCTCTCTTCAAGATAGGAGACGAGATGGGGCATGGCCCTCCTCCACCGCGAGCGACGTCACCGCGACCGCAGGCGCTCGTCCACGAAGGTCGCGATGGCGTCGATGGTGCCGAAATTGTCGGCGCCAGCGTCCATGGCCTCCACGATCATGTTGAACTGCGATTCCACGAAGTAGACGGTCTTGAGGGTGCCCATGGAGTCGAGGATGCCGGTCTTGCGCAGATCGGTGTCATCCTTGAGGTTGGCGGGGGACTCCCCGGGGAGAAACTCGGAGAGTATGAAATCCCGCAGCGTTGACTTGATGTCTTCCTTCGTCATCTGATCCTCTGCTGTCGCGGTGCCTTGGTTGACGGCCCGCGGATCACGTCGCGGGCTGCTCCGCCCTCGGCAGCGCGGCGCCGCCGAGCCGGACATCGCCCCAGCGGATGACCGCCGCGGTGGCCTCGGCCTGGCCGCCGAACGTGTAGAGCAGCACGAGATCTCCTCGCCTCAGCCGCCTCGTGCGCGCGCCGTGGTGGAGGTTGACGGGCATGAGCGCCGGCCCGATGTTCCCGTAGAGCGGGAATGTATCCACGATGCGCTCTGGGTCGATCTTCAGCGCACGTGCGCTGAAGGACGCGTGCCATGCGGTCGGCGTGTTCACGACGAAGAGCGCGACGTCGTCGATGTCCACCTTGGCTGCCTTGAGGGCCCCGCGACAGGCCTTCAGCAGGTAAGGTTCGGCCGTCGTCCGGAGGACATGGGCGATGCTCTCGTCGACGCGCAGCCGGATCTTGCGCCCGCCTGCCGTGGTGCCCGTGGGGTCGGGCGCGGTGTCCATGAGCCAGGTGCCGCAGGTCTCCCCCGTGTGGACGCTCTTCGAGCCGAGGAGGCCCTCGCCTGGCGCCGCTCGGCCGACGACGAAGGCGCCTGCGCCGTCGCCGCACAGCATGGATGTCGCCTCCGCGTCGTCGATGGCGCGGGAGAAATTGCAGGTCGCGACGACGAGCACGTTCTCATTGCGCCCGCTCTGGACGAGCGCGCACGCGATCAGGAATGCCACGAGCGAGCCGGAGCACGTCGCCTCCACGTTGAAGGCGCCGCCCTCGTGCCCGAGCTCTCGCGCGATGAAGCCCGCGTCTCCGGAGCCCACCCGATCGGGGAACATCGAGGTGGCCATGACGAGATCGATGTCGCGGGGCGAGAGCGAGGCCGCCTCGATGGCTTGCCGCGCAGCCGCAAGGGCCAGCGTCGTCGTCGACTGACCAGGCCCGAGCACCCGGCGCTCCACGGCCCCGTGGAACGGATCGTCCAGATAGGGCGCCATCTCTGCGTCGATGATGAGCCGGTGAGATGGCAGGAGGCGCTTCGTCGCCTCCTGCCCGCTCGAGGCGCGCTTTCGGCGCTGGCGCTCCTCCGCTTCCCTCACCCTGGGGAATCTCTCTCTCCAGTAGTCGTTGGTGCGGATCTCGCTGGGCATCGTCGCCACGAGTGAACGGAGTCCTGCGTGCATGGAGATTTTGGGCCGGCTCGCTGTGAGGATACGCGAATTATCGGTAGCCCATGGAATGGTCCGACGAGGCGTGGCGCCCAATACAGCATTCCGCTGTAGAAAGATAGCCCCAATTGCGTCCGAGACGATTAGCGAACCCGGTGCGTGACATCTCGGTGAAATGCATCGCTCCGACGCGCGGAGGGGCGCTCACGCGTGTAGCGCCGTCGCATGGCCCGCGCGGCCGGTCACCCCTTGCCGGCGGCCTCGCGCTTCGTCTCGAGCTCCTCCCACCGGCTGACGAGGCGCGCGGCCTCCTGCTTTTCGCGATCGAGCTCGGCGAGCAGCCCCGCGACGTCCGCGCCGCGGCTCGCGTAGAGCGTCGGATCGGCGAGCTTGGCCTCGAGCTCGGCGACCCTCTGCTCGGCCGCGTCGATCCGCCCGACGATGCCCTCGAGCTCGGTCCGCTCGGCGAACGTGAGCTTCGGCTTGTCGCCGGCCCGCGCCGCGGGCTTCGCCGCCGCCTGCGCGGGCCGGGGCTCCGCGGCCTGCGCCTTCGCGGCCCGCGCCGCCGCCTCCGCTTCCGCCTCGGCCGCGGCGTGGGCGCGCTGCTCGCGGTAGGCGTCGTAGTTGCCCGCGTACCGCACCACCCGGCCGCCGCCCTCGAACGCGAGGATCGAGGTCGCCACCCGGTTCAGGAACCAGCGGTCGTGGGTCACGACCAGCGCCGACCCGTCGAGCTCGATGAGCATCTCCTCGAGCGCGGCCAGGGTCATCACGTCGAGGTCGTTCGTGGGCTCGTCGAGGATGATCACGTTGACGCTCTGGGTGAGCATCTTCGCCAGGGCGACCCGCGCCCGCTCGCCGCCGGAGAGCGAGCCCACCGGCTGCCGCGCCTTGTTCGGATCGAAGAGGAACCGCTCCAGGTAGCTGCGCACGTCCATGGATCGACCGCCGACCTCGACGCGCGTGTGCGAGCCCGCGATGTTCTCGAAGATCGATTTGTCGAGGTCGAGCCCGCTGCGGTGCTGGTCGAAGTAGGCGACGCTCGTGTTCTTCCCGAGCACGACCTCGCCTTCCATGGTGGGCCCGCGCGGGTCGGAGAGCGCCGCGCCGTCGCCCCCGGCCTCGAGCTGGCCGAGGATCGCCCGGAGCATCGTTGTCTTGCCCGTCCCGTTGCGGCCGACGATGCCGACGCGCTCGCCCTTGGTCAGGGAGAAGTCGAGGCCGCGCACGAGCCATTTGCCGTCGACCGCGAGGCCGAGCTTCTTCAGCTCGAGGATGGTCTTGCCGGTGCGCACCGACTCGACCGAGAGCTGCGCGGTGCGCTCGGCCTTCGGCGGCGGGGCGGCCTTGGTCGTCTCGGCGCGCTGGATGCGCGCCTTCTGCTTGCCGGTGCGCGCCTTCGGCTGGCGCCGCAGCCACTCGAGCTCGGTGCGCAGGAAGTTCTGCCGGTTCGACTCGGTGCGCGCCTCGAGCGCGAGGCGCTCGGCCTTCTGCTCGAGGTACTCCTCGTAGCCGCCGTCGTAGCTGTAGACCTTGCCCTTGTCGATCTCGAGCGTCCGCTCGACGACCCGGTCGAGCAGGTAGCGATCGTGGGTGATGAGGAGCAGGGCGCCGGGGTGCTCCTCGACGAGGTAGCGCTCGAGCCACTCGACGGTCTCGACGTCGAGGTGGTTGCTGGGCTCGTCGAGCACGGCGAGGGCCGGTCGCGAGACGAGCAGGCGGGCGAGGGCGACGCGCCGGCGGTCGCCGCCGCTGAGCACGCTCATGGGCGCGTCGGGCCGGGTGACGCCGACGTGGCCGATGATGGCGTCGACCCGGTGCATCATGTCCCACCCGCCGAGCCGCTCGACGTCGGCCGCGGCCTCGGTCTGCTCGGCGAGCAGCGCCTCGGCGTCGCCGGAGCCGGCGGCCAGCGCGCGGCTCACCTCGTCGTGGCGGGCCTTGGCGGCGTGCCACGCGGACAGCCCGGCGAGCACGACGTCGCGCGCGGTGTCGGACGGCTCGAAGACCGGGTCCTGGGAGAGGACGCCGATCTCGGCGCCGCGGCGGCGGGAGATGGTGCCGCCGTCCGGCGGCTCGACGCCCGCGAGGATGCGGGCGAGCGTGCTCTTGCCGGAGCCGTTCAGCCCGACGAGGCCGACGCGCTCGCCCGTGCGGATGGTGACGGAGACGCCGTCGAGGATGGTCTGCGGGCCGAAGGCTTTGTGGAGATCGTGAGCGGTGAGGACGGGCACAGGGCGCGGAGCTTAGCGCAGCGGCCGCCGCATGGGCCCGCTTTGCTGCGAGGGCGCTGTCACCGCCCCGCGCGCCGCGAGCGCGGGCGGCGGCGCGGCACCTCGCCGGCGCGCCGCTGCGCAGGCTGCTCGCCTCGCTCGGCCGCGCGCTCGCCGGCTGGGGGCCCGGGGCGAGCGCCGCTGCGACTCAGCCGCTCATGGCGGTGTCCACGAGCGGCGCCGTGACGCTGGCAGAGGAGCCGCCAACCACGTACACGTACCGCGGTCTCCCAGGATGGTTCCTGGCCACACGGGTTTCCACAGCAGCTTTACGTGATCCCCAATCCAGATCTGAAGTTTCTTCCCTGGGCGCCACTTGACAGGCCGCTCCTCGCTGTGATGCCGTGTCTCTGAGGTCGTTGCAGGTCTGATCTGGGCGCGAGGGCAGCGCGCGCGACCGTACGAGCCACGTACGAACGAGCGGCGACGCATCAGGAGGGGACTCATGACGATGACTGGGCGAGGTTGGGCAGCCGCCATCGGGCTCGCGCTGATGACGGCGGCGTGCGGCGCGAGCGATACGGACGCGGCGCAGGCAGCCGCACCCATCAAGCGAGTACCGCTCCCTCCGAACGAGTTCGTTCCGGAGAAGATCGAGGCGACGATCGACGAGCTCGTCGCCGAGATCAACAAGAGCTCGATCCAGCCGATGCAGATCGCGGTGTTGCTGAAGTCCCTCCACGACTTCTTTGCGCCGATCGCCACGGGCGCGAACCGGGCCATGGGTGAGCTCGGGGCCTCCGGGAGGGCCACGGGGAACGTGCTCGGGTCCACCGATGCTTCGCCAGATCAAGAGCAATTGACGGAGTTCCAGACGGAGCAGATACGACGTGCGTTGGCGGAGGGCGCCGAGGGGGTAGCCATCACGCCCTTCGGCGAAGGCAACGCGGCCGCGCTCGACGAGGCCATCGCGGATGGGATCCCCGTGGTGACGCTCGACACCGATCTGGCGGGCTCGAACCGCTCGATCCACGTCGGGATACGCAGCTATTCTGCCGGGAAGGCGGCGGGGGACACCCTGCTCCGGATGCTGCCCAAGCCGCCGGGCACGGTGCTCATCCACGGCTGGGCCGACCCGATCTGGCTCGACGGTGTCCATCGAACCGACGGCGCCAGGGACGTGTTCGAGGAAGCCGGTTACGACGTTATCGTACATCAGTCGATCTATGATGACGAAGCCAAGGACGTCGAGGTGATGAGGGGCCAGATCGAGGACGCGGACCCGCCCGTCGTGGGCCTGATCGGGATGTTCAGCGACTCGTATCGATGCGTGCTGGCCGCGGACGCCGCGCGCGCGACGGGCCTCCCCATCGTCACCTTCGACTTCGCGCCGCAGACCGCCGAGTACATGCGCCAGGGTCGCATCAGGGCCACGCACGTCCAGCGGCAGTACTACGAGGGATACCTCGGTCCCTACATCGTCTACGGCATCAAGAGCATCGGCCTCGACGCGGTCAAGCAGATCCTCGCGCCCCAGCTCGTCGAAGGCAGCCTGTTCGACCTCGGCGTCGGCGTGGTCCTGTCGAAGCAGGTCGGCGCCTACAACGACTTCCTCGGCGAGATCGGCGCAGAGCAGTAGCGACGTCGCCATTCGAGGAGGACCCCGCGCGGCACCGAGCGCGTGCTCGGGCGCGGCTCCCGGGGTCCTGCCGGCGGCGCCGGGCATCTCCATCCCTCAAAGCAGGCTCTTCTGTGCTGATCCGGTGACTTGCCGTCCTCGGGATCACCCCGGCGCGAGACGAAGGGTTCTCCCCGGTAGCAACGGGCGCCGACGCGACCCATGTTCGTGCTCCACGCTACCAGGGTGGCGAGATCTGCCGCGCAGCGCAGTCGCGCGTCGGAGGCGTGTTTGACGCCCATGGCTCGCAAGGAGGAAAGGAGGCACAGGATGCGAGATCGATTCGATAGGGACACGGACTACGGACGGAATGAGCGCCGCTGGGAGCAGCGCTACGAGGACGACCGGAGCTATTCCACCGAGCGCGGCTGGGCTCGCGACGAGCGCCGCCGCGCGCTCCCGATCTACGATCACGGGGACGCCGCGCGCGACCACCGCGACTGGGGTCGTGAGCACGGTCGCACGTACAGGCCCACGACGCAGCGCGACGACCTGGGCCGCTCTCTCGATGACGGTCGCTTCGCCGGCGGCGACCGTGGCCTCGACGACCAGGCCCGCGGCTTTCCGCATGACGACCGCGGCGGCGATTACGTCGGCGGCCGCGATACGAGCTGGAGCTTCGGCGGCAATCCCCTTCCCCCCGCGGCCAGCGCGTACAGCTTCAACCTCGGCGGCGCGTATCACCTCGGCATGACCCGCGTCGTGAGCCCCGATGCCCACGTCGATGAGGCGTGGCGCGACGGCCCGTACCACGGGGAGAGCCACGATCTCGCGCGCACGGCACGCGAGTCCGGCCACTCGGCGCTGGAGGGCGTCAGCCACGCGCTCCACAAGGTCGGAGATCGCGTGCGCAGCGCGCTCGGCCGTGGACCGAAGGGCTACAAGCGCTCGGACGCGCGCATTCAGGAGGACATCTGCGAGATGCTCTCGGACCGCGGCGACATCGACGTGAGCGATGTCACGGTCCGGGTGGAGAACAACGAGGTGACGCTCGAGGGCACGGTGCCCGAGCGCCACCACAAGCGCATCATCGAGCACGTCGCCGAGGGCGTGCGGGGCGTCGAGGACGTGCACAACCGGATCCGGGTCCAGCGCGCCATCGAGCCGACGACCCGCTCGACCGCCACGGCGGGCACGATGGGCGATGCCGCGCTGGCGGGCACGCCGCAGGGCGCGTCTCGCCCGACGGCGAGCCACGCGGCGCGGACCTGAGCCCGCGCCCCGGGCGTGCGCCGCGGCCGGTGGCGCGAAGCGCTGAGCGCCTGCCGGGCTCCGCAGCTCAGCGGTCCGGCGGATCGGCCCGGTAGCCCGGCTTCGGACCGGCCGGCGCGGAGGGCGCCGCGACGCCTGGCCTCTCGCCCGCGGCGCCCTCTGCGCCGGGCGGCGCCGCCGAGGGCGCCGGGCCCGCGTCGCGCGCGGGCGCCGTCACGGGCGCGGGGCCCGCGTCGCGCGCGGGCGCCCCCGCGCCGCCCGCCTCGCCCCCGGCCCCGACGAACCGGACCCGCCCGAACCGCCGCGCCCGGTGGAAGTTCCCCTCGCCCAGGATCGGCGACCACGCGGCGCCGCCGTTGTCCTGCATGGCATAGAAGTTCATCCGCCACGCGTCCCCCGGCGACGGCGGCGCCGCCTTCGCCTTCGCGAACGCGCTCCACGGGATCTTCGCCTCGACCACGTACCCCCGGTCCTGATCCGAGCCGTCGTCGATCGTCCCCCTCAGCGTCACCGCGCTCGTCAGCCCCGCGCTCCACTCCTGATGACCGAAAGGCCCGCTCGGGCCGCCCCTCGGAGCGTTGTAGTCGTCGAACCGAGAGTCGAAGACGAGGTTCTGGGGGCTGATCTGGATCTCGTAATAGTCCTTGTTGTCCCCGTCGCCGTCCGGGTCGATCATCACCTCGACCGTGTCCCGCTCCCACAGGTGCGGGTCCCGCGCGTCCTGCGGGAATCCCCCGGTGATCGTCGCGTCGCTGACGTCGAACCCGACGTAGAGGAACGCATCGTCCCAGAGCAGCCGCGCCTCGCCTTGCGTGGGCAGCGACGGCTCCTCGCGGCCGGTGCCCACGTTGACGAACGGGCCGGTCCTCGCCGCCGCCTGCCACGCCGGCTCGTCCAGCCGGCCGTCGATGGTGACCGCCGCGCCGGGCGAGAGCTTGCGCACCTCGAGCTCCTTCACGGCCGCGGGCGCCCTCCGCTGGCCCTGGCCGGCGCCCGCGCCGCTGCTCGCCGGCGCCCGGCCTGCGGACCCGGCGGCCGCCGCGTCCTGCTCGCCCCCGCCGCCGCGGGAGCACGAGGCGGCGAGCACCGCGGCCACCAGGCCGAGGGCCCGCCGGCGCGCGCCCGCGTCGTGCGCCTCGCGCGCCTCGTCGACCGAGCGCCGCTGGCTGCGGGGGCGGCGCATCGCGGCCGCCGCTACTTCCGCCCCTTCTTGCGGGCGTCGCGCTCGCGCTTGCGCTGCGCCTTCTTGGCGTTGCGCTCGCTGGCGCTGAGCGTCTTCATCTTCGTCAGGGTCGGGCCTCCGGCGCCGGCGCCCGGGAAGCCGCCCATGCCCGGCATGCCCATGCCGGGGAAGCCCATGCCCGGGAAGCCCATGCCCGGGAGGCCCATGCCCGGCATCCCCATCCCGGGCATGCCGCCGCCGGCCATCATCTGCTTCTGCATCTCGCGCATGTTCTTGGCCATGGCCATCTGCTTCATGCCCGGGATCTTGCCCATGAGGCCCATGTTCTGGCCGAGGCCGCTCATCATCTGGCGCATGAAGAGGAACTTCTGGACGAGCTCGCTCACGGCCTCGGGCTTCGAGCCCGAGCCCTTGGCGATGCGCTCCACCCGCTTCGGCTCGCGGACGAGCGCGTAGGGGTCGCCCTTCTCGAAGGGCGTCATCGACTGGATGATCGCCTGGATGCGGACGAGCTCCCGGTCGTCCAGGTTGACGTCCTGCGGCAGGCCGCCCGGGAACATGCCGCCGAGGGGCAGCTTGTCGACGAGGTCCTTCAGCGACCCCATCTTCTGGATCATCCGCACCTGGTCGAGGAAGTCGTCGAGCGTGAAGTCGCCCTGGAGCATCCGCGCGGCGTCCTTCTCGGCCTTCTTCTGGTCGACGACCTCCTCGAAGTCCTGCATCAGGCCGACGACGTCGCCCATGCCGAGGATGCGGCTCGCCATGCCGTCCGCGCGGAACGGCTCGAACTTGTCCGCCGTCTCGCCGATGCCGCTGAAGAGGACCGGCGCGCCCGTGACCTCCTTGATGCTGACCGCCGCGCCGCCGCGGGCGTCGCCGTCGAGCTTCGTCAGGACGACGCCGCTGATCGACAGCCGCTCGTTGAAGCCGCGCGCCGTCTTCACCGCGTCCTGGCCGATCATCGCGTCGACCACGAGGAAGATGTTCTCCGGCGACGTCGCCTCCTTGATCTGGGCGAGCTCCTGCATGAGCGGCTCGTCGATCGCGAGGCGGCCGGCGGTGTCGTAGATGATGACGTCGCGGCCGAGCCGCTTCGCCTCGCCCCGGGCCGCGGCACAGATCGCGACCGGCGACTCGCCGGGGAGGTTGAACACGGGGATCTTGAGCTGCTCGCCGAGCACCTTGAGCTGCTCGACGGCGGCGGGGCGCTGCATGTCGGCGGCGACGAGCAGCGGCTTGCGCCCCGCCTTCTCGAGGTAGCGCGAGAGCTTCGCGCAGCTCGTCGTCTTTCCGGAGCCCTGGAGGCCGACCATCATGATGCCCGTGGGCCCGCCGTCGGCCCAGGCGATCTCGTCGCCCTCGTGGGTCATCATCGCCTCGAGCTCGTCGTGGCAGATCTTGATGAAGTGGTCGCTCGCCGAGACCTGGTGGACCTCGCCGGCGTGCTTCACGCGCGTCTCCAGGGTGCGGCCGAGCGCGGCCTGCTTGACCCGGGCGAGGAACGCCTTGACCACCCCGATCTCGACGTCCGCCTCGAGCAGGCTCAGCCTCACCTCGCGGAGCGCGGCGTCGATGTTGCTCTCGGTGAGCTCCGTGAGCCCGGCGAGGCGGTTTCTGGCCTGACGAAAGCCCCGTGTCAGCGTGTCGAACATGGCAGGGCGGTCTTAGCACAGGGGACCGCGAGCGCGGATCCCTTGCCCGGTCCGGAAGCGATCTCTCTCGGCGGCGCGGGCCCCCCATGCACCGCGCGGGCCCCCACGACGCACCGCGCCCCGCGGCGCGGGCCGTCACATCCCGCGCCGGGCGCGGCGGAGGCCCGCGAGCGCCTCGGCGCGGGCCGTCACATCCCGCGCCGGGCGCGGCGGAGGCCCGCGAGCGCCTCGGCGCGGGCCGTCACATCCCGCGCCGGGCGCGGCGGAGGCCCGCGAGCGCCTCGGCGCACCTCGGCATGACCTCGGCGCTCTCCTTGACCTTGGCGTCGGCCGCGGCGAGGTCGGTCAGATCGGACAGCGCCGCGGGCCCCTCGGGCGCCTCGAGCAGGGCGCGCACGCGCGCCTCGGCGGCCGTCGCCTCGAGCAGCAGGCGGTAGGCCCGCGCGCACGTGTCCCTGGCGCTCGCGGCCGGAGGGGTCGACGCGGGCTGCCGCTCGAGCTCGGCGAGCAGCGCCTCGCGCCCCGCGCGCGGCTCGCTGGGGGCGTTGCGAAGGGTGTCGATGGCGTGCAGGAGCGCGTCCGCCTCCTGCTCCTCGGCCGACCGGCCGCACCCGGCGGCGGCCGCCAGGGCGGCGACCGCGGCGAGCGCCGCCGCGGCCCGCCGCGCTGCCGCCGCGGCCCGCCGCGCTGCCGTCCCTGCTGCGCCTGCGCTCCTGGTCGCGCCGGGCCTCGCCATCACGCCGGGCGCCCTCAGTCGGCCGGCTTCGGGGGGGGCGGGCCCATCTGGATGCGCTCGCCGAGGTAGGAGCCGATCAGCGTGAACAGCACGCCGATGAGCGCCATGATCACGTACATGAAGAGCGGCATCGTCCGGACGGTCTGGCTCTGCAGGAGGTAGAAGACGGTCGGGATCGCGACGAGGAACGAGGCGACGACCGGCTCGAGGAAGGTCTTGCCGGGCGAGATCATGCCGAGGAGGACGCCGCCGATGAACCAGACGGGGATGGCGACGATCATCCCGTTGGACCCCTCGAAGTCGAGCTGCTGCACGATCATGGGGAGGCCGCCGACGAGGGCCGCGGTGAGCACGCTCTGGAGGACGAGGGCGATGAGGCACCAGAGGATCGAGAAGCCCTCCTGCTGGTAGCGGCGGTGGCGGTCGAGGTCGGCGTCGCGGAGAGGCTGCAGCGAGCCCATCCGGGCGCCGCACGCGACGCAGCGCCCGCTCGCCGTCACCGAGGCGTTGTTCGCGCCGCACGACGGGCAGACGATGGAGCTGTCGTTCTTCGAGGCCATCGCGGCTAGGCTAGGCAAGCCGCCGCGGGCGGGCAAGCGCGCGTCGACCGGAACCGCGCCGGGCGCGGGTTGTCTCGGACGGGGTGCTGCGAGGCCCGCGCCCTCATCCCATCCCGCGTCGCGCGAGATGGGGACGGGCCGCGCGCGACGCGGGATGGATGCGGGATGGATGAGGAGGGAGCGCGCGGCGCGGCTCCCTGCACCGCGGCCGGCGCTCCGGCTGTATACTCGGCGAAGCGTGCCCACCGACCCGACCTCGACCCTGGAATCCATGACGCACGGCCCGCGCGGTCCGGGCGGCGCTGGTCTCGACGTGACGGGGCCGGATCCGGAGCTGCTCGCGCTGCCGTCGCCGCCGCGGCAGGAGCGCACGGTCACGGTGGTGCTGATGGCGGTGACCGCGGTGGCCGCGCTGTGGATGGCGGTCGCCCTGTTCGGGGAGGCGCGCTACGCGCTGTCGCCCGGCCGGCTCGTGGACGTGGGGGAGCTCGCGCCGCTGCGCCCGACGGCGGAGCTCGCGAACCGGTACGTGCGGGCGGCGGGCCTGCTCGGGACGCGCGGGGCGATCCGGTACGGCCGCGCCGCGGAGGGCGACTCGTTCCGGCTGGCGCCTGTGGCTGGCAACCCGGGGCTGTGGGTGGAGATCCGGGTGCCGGAGGGGTTCGAGGGTCCGCGGTTCGTGCCGCCGAGCTCGTTCGCCGGGCGGCTCGTGCCGTTCAAGGCCGCGGGCATCCGGCACGCGCGGCTGGCCGCCGAGGTCGAGGAGCAGACGGGGACGGCCGTCACGGACGACGCCTGGCTGCTGATCGACGGCAGCTCGCCGCGCGCGTCGCGCTGGGCGGTCGCGCTGTTCGCGCTGTTCCTCGGGTTCGCGGGCTGGAATCTGTTCGGGATCGCGCGGGTGCTCCATCGCGTGCGGGACGCGAGGGACGCGAAGGGCGCGTGAGGGACGCGAAAGGCGCGTGAGGAACGCGAAAGGCGCGTGAGGAACGCGAAGGACGCGAGGGACGCGAGCGGCGGTTCTTGACGCGCTCGCCGCGGGGGAGCAGGACGCTGCCCGTCCAGCGATGCCCAAGGTCACCTTCGTCAACGAGCACAGGACGGTCGAGACCGAGCCGGGTCGGCTCCTCAGCGAGATCGCGGCCGAGCTCGGGATCGCGGTCTGCCGCGAGACGTTCCGGGGCACGGGCATCGGCGACTACACGTGCTGGGTGAAGGGGGAGCCCGGCGCGACGTCGCCGCCGACCTTCCTGGAGCGGCTGCGCGGCGCGAAGGGCCAGCGGCGGATGGCGAACCGGACGCGCGTGCTCGGCGACGTGCAGGTCTGGACGCAGGCCGGCCCGGGCAACCGGCTGCGCGCGCCGCGGCCGATCGCGCCGCCGCCGAGCCCGGCGACCGACCCGGAGGCGCCGCGCAAGCCGATCGACGCGAGCGGCAGCGCGGCGTTCCCGTACGGCGATCCGCGCGCGGTCGGCCACGGCAAGCGGGAGCCGATCGCGGCGGGCGCGCTCGAGGCGAAGGCGGCGAAGGAGAAGAAGGCGAAGGCGGCGGGGGCGCCGGCGAAGGCGGCGGAGGCGGCGGGGGCGCCGCCCAAGGCCGCGGAGGCGGCGGCGGGCGGCGAGGCGGCGACCGCGGCGCCGGAGCCAGCGGCGAAGGCGCCGAAGGCTACCGCAGCGAAGGCGCCCAGGACCGCGGCAGCGGCGACGGGCGCGGAGGGGGCCGCGACGGCGGCCGAGGCGGCGCCGGCGGCCGAGGGGGGCGCAACGGCGGGGGCCCTCCCCACCCCGGCTGCGGAAACCGCCTCGACGGCCGGGGCCCCCCCCACCCCGGCTGCGGAAACCGCCTCAGCGGCTCAAGAAACCGCCACCGAGGCTCCGAAAACCGCCTCAGCGGCTCAAGAAACCGCCAACGAAGCCCCGAAAATCGCCTCAGCGGCCACGGAAATCGCGGCAGAACCCTCCGATGCCGAGGCGAGTGCGAGTGGCCCCACAGCGACAATCAAGGAGCGCGACGGAGGGGCGTCGGCGTAGCTTCATCGCGACGCACACTCCTCCTTGAAGTGCGGGCGAGCTCGGAGGCGTCCAGGGGGCACGCCTCGAAAGTCGCCGTGTGGACTGCTGGCCTTTATCAGCGCTCGACTTTCCCTCACCCCTGCTCACCCCTGCCGGGCGTCCGCAGCGCTTCCCCTCACCCCTGCTCACCCCTGCCGGCCGTCCGCAGCGCTGCCCCTCACCCCTGCCGGCGCTGGGCAGCGGCTCTCTCCAGAGATCTCCCGAGGCCTCCTCGCACGGTCCAAGCTGCCCGGTTGTGCATCATAGTGGATTCCACTATCCTTTCTCCGCGAGGAACGCAGATGAGAGGTGCGGGAGCGGCGAGGCGGAACCAGGGCGAGGAGCGCGATCCGCCCGGGCGTGGTCCGGACGAGGACAGCGGCCCGGTCAGCGTGGTCCTCCCGGCCGAGCTCCGGGCGCGGGTCCAGGCCGAGGCGAAGAAGCGCGGCCTCAAGCTCTCCCCTGCGATCCGCGCGCTCCTCAGCGAGCGCGTCCAGGAGCTCGACGACGCGGAGCAGCTCAGCCGGGCGGAGGAGTGGCAGCGAGCCCAGGTCTGGGCGGTCTGGGAGCGGATGAAGGCCGGAGAGCACGACGAGGCCTCGCGCCAGGAGATCGATTCCATCTTCGACGAGGCGCTCCGTCGCGCCCCTCGTCGCGGCGCCCGCTAGGCCAGGCGCCGCGTGGGCCGCCGCGTCCGCTTTCGCCGGGAGTTCGCCCGCGACCTCCGCGATCAGGTGCGCTGGCTCGAAGAGAACCGCGGGATCGAATGGGTGGAGCGCCTGCGGACCGGCCTCGACGAGGCCATCGAGCTCGTCGCCCGCCTCCCCGCGATCGGCCCCGCCGAGGCCAAGGACAGCCAAGACCGAGCCGTCGTCCGCAGGCTCCTCCTGCGCAAGCTCCCCTACGTCGTCTGGTATCTCGCGGACGACTCCGACCCCGACGCTGACCTCTGGCTGCTGCGCCTCTTCCACGCGCGGCAGCAGCGGCCACTGGCCGAGGCCGGTCTCCCCCCACGAAAGCCGCGGAAGAGGTGATCGCGCAACGCTTCGGGTCGCTCCTTCCGGCGCCAGCCGCCCGCAGCGCTCCGGCACGCCTCCCCGAGGCGCCCGGCGTGCTATGCACGCGCCGATGAGCGACGTGGTGGTGATCGGCGGCGGCGTGGCCGGGTGCGCGTCGGCGCTCGCCCTCGCGCGGCGCGGGCTGTCCGTCCGCGTCCTCGAGCGCAACCCGGGCGAGGGCGCCTCCTGGGCGGCGGCGGGCATCATCGGCCCCCAGCTCGAGGCCGCGGGCGACGGCCCCCTCGCGCGGCTCTGCCTCGCGAGCCGGAGCCTCTACCCGGAGCTGGCCGCCTCCCTCGCCGAGGCGACGGGCATCGACGTGGGCTACCGGCAGTGCGGCGCGCTGCGCGTGGCGCTCACGCCGTCCGGGCGCGACGAGATCGCGCGCGAGGTCGCCTGGCAGCGGGAAGCCGGCCTCGCCGTGGAGATCTGCGACGGCGACGCGGCGCGGGCGCGCGCGCCGGCGCTCTGCCAGGAGGTCGCCGGCGGCGTGTGGCTCGCCGACGAGGCGCGGATCGATCCGCCGTCGCTCATGCGCGCGCTGCGGATCGCGGCCGAGCGCGCCGGCGTGCAGTTCCGCACCGGCGCGACCGTCCGGCGCGTCCTCGTCGACCGCCAGCAGGCGCGCGGGGCGCAGCTCGAGGACGGGACCAAGGTGGAGGCGCGCTGGACGGTGCTCGCCGCGGGGAGCTGGTCGTCGCTGCTCGAGGCCTCGGGGCTCGCGCCCGCCGCGGTGCGCCCGGCGCGCGGGCAGATCGTCGAGCTCACGCCGGCGTCGCCGGTGCTGACGCAGGTGATCTACGGGCCCGGGTGCTACCTGTCGCCGCGCGACGACGGGCGCGTGCTGGTCGGCGCGACCATGGAGTTCGCCGGCTACGTCCCCGCCGTGACCTCGCGCGCGGTGCGCGATCTGCTGACCGCGGCGCTCCGGCTCGCGCCCGCGCTCGGCGACGCGCCGATCGGCCGGACCTGGGCCGGGCTCCGGCCGCACACGAACGACGATCTGCCGATCCTCGGCGAGGGGGAGCTCCAGCGCCTCGTGTTCGCGACAGGGCATTTCCGCAACGGCGTCCTCCTCGCCCCGGTGACCGCGAAGATCGTGGGGGCGCTCATCGCGGGAGAGCAGCCGCCGCTGGATCTGTCGCCGTTCTCGCCCGGGCGGCCCGGCATCGCCGGCTGAGCGCGGCGGCTGCCGCCGACGGCTGAGCGCGGCGGCCCCCGGCCCATCGCCGCCGCCTCGCGGGCGCCCGCGCGGCGGCGCGCCGCGCCCCCGGCGGCCAGGCCGGGGCAGGTTCGCGTGCGCTCGCCGCGCGGAGCGCCTACGCTGAGCGCCGCGATGCCGCCCACCTGCGAGCTCATCCCGATCCGGTTCTACTTCCACTGCGGCTGGGCCATCCAGGTGGATCCCTCCTTCGAGTCCGAGCTCCTGTACGGCGGGGAGACGCTGCGGATGTTCGATCCGGGCGAGCGTCGCGAGGTCTCGCTCTCGTCGATGCTCTACCGGCGGCACGACGGCGCGCCCTTCACGGCCAAGGAGGTGCTGGACACCTTCCCGCCGCACGAGATGTCCGGGCTGCGCTACGAGCACGAGGAGGGGCAGGTCGCGGGCGCCGCGCTGTGGATGCACGGCGAGAGCGATGACGAGCCGGAGCCGTGCTGGGTGCTGATGGCCATCATGGTGTGCCCCGAGGCCGGCCGGCTCGCGCGCTGCACCATCGTCTGCAAGGAGGAGTCGGACCGGGACTGGGCCGTCGACACCTGGCGGAGCATCACGCGGACCCCGCCGCCCGTGCAGCTCGGCCGCGGCGCGGCGACGAGCTAGCTCCCAAGGGTTTGGGACTCCAGCATATCGCGTTTGCCACGTGACCAGGGAATGAGGAGGAGCGGTAGACGCGGATTGGCACGGCGCTCGCTTGGCTTCCGAGCATGAGTAAAGAAAGTCGCCGGGAGGAGCTCGCTGGCCATCATGTGTGAACGCAGCCTCGTCTGCCGTGGCGTTGTTCCCTCCTTCGGCAAGGGCGAGTGCGGAAACTGCCACCCGGCGCCCTGCGGCAGCCATAGCCGCCGGCGTGTAGAGAGACGGCGCTCCGCCGACGATCTCCTGGTGAGAAAACATCCGTTTGAGGCTTTCGCGTAGAGGCCAGTAGAGGAGCAACACATGGCAATCGCGCAGCGGCACGCGGGTCAGCAGAGCCTGTTCACCGATGATTTTTTCTACTTTGTCCTGAGACTCCGGAAGTCCCGCATCCACTCGGTCGCGGATCGCGTGCGGCGCATGTATTCGGACGAGTCGCCCGAGCAGCAGGCACGCCATCTGATCAGATCGACCGCGGCGATCGCGTTCGCCGCCGGTGGCATCGTCCATACGCCCGCCATCATCCCTGGGTTCGGCATCATGTACGAAGGCCTGGGATTCGTCGCAGGCACATCCATCCTTACCAGGATGCACCTGTACCTTGTCCTCGAGATCGCGCTGCTCTTCGGGAAGGACATCGACGAATCTGATCGCGTGAAGGAGCTCGCGGCCGTGGTGGCGGCGTGCGCTGGCGGCGCCGCCGCTCCAGTGGCCGTCCTCGCGACGACGATGAACCCGGTCTTCGTCGTGGCGACGGGGGCGCTCGCTGCGACGGCCGTCACCCAGGTGATCGGGGAATCGGCGATCCGCCGCTACAAGCGCTCGACGGCGCCCAAGGCGGCGGCGGTCCCCGCGCCCGCAGCCAGCAGGCGTCAACATGGTTGACCGTTGATTTCGGTCACGGCGCTCATGCGCGTTTTTGCCTCGTGAGTTTGGGGTTGAGGGTCACGGGACCGATGGACGTCCAGCTGCGAGCCTGGCCGGTTCAGCGCAAAGGCGTCCGCGGTGGGCGCGGGTCCCCGGACCGGTGCTCGAGCGCCCGGAAAAGGGCCTCGGCGTGGGGGTTGTCGTCGCGCGGGAGATCTCGCCGGGCTGCCCGGCCCATGGACCTTCAGCGCGGGTCGGGTCGCCACGTGGGCTAGATCACCGTCGAGCTCCGGCGGGGTCGGGAACTTTTCTCGCCCCCCGCCGTGTCCTGGGAGTGTCAGGGAAACGAGGCCGGCGAAAGCCCTCCCGCTCCCCCTCCAGCCCATGCCCACGTTTCCCCACGCCACGTTCCTCGATCGGCTCCTCGCCGAGCTCCCGTGCCTCCTGCGCGCGGCGCGCCGCCTGACGCGCTCGGAGCAGGACGCCGAGGATCTGGCGCAGGCGACGGTGGTGCGCGCGATCGAGCGGCACGCGGACCTGCGCGACGAGGGCCGCATGCGGGCGTGGCTGCTCCGCATCGAGCGATCGGTGCTGCTCAACGCGACGCGCGGCGCCCGGCAGCGCCTCGAGGTCATCGAGGGCGGCCGCGGCGCCGAGTCGGTGCCGGAGCCGCAGGGCGATCTGGAGGCGGAGCTCCTCGGACGCGGCTTCGCGGACGAGGTCGAGCGCGCGCTCGCGCGCGTGCCGCCGGAGTGGCGCGAGGCGCTGCTCCTGCGGGAGGTCGAGGACCTTTCCTACGAGGAGATCGCGGATCTCCAGGGGTGCCCCGTGGGCACGGTGCGATCACGGCTCTCGAGGGCGCGGCTCGCGCTCGTCGAGGGCCTCTCCGAACGGCACGAGGAGACGTCATGGCAGGGTGCAACCGCGAGTGGTTCGAGAACATTTCGGCGTGGCACGACGACGAGGTGACGCCCGAGGACGCCGCGCGCATCGAGGCGCACGTCGCCGGCTGCGGGCCCTGCCGGCGCGCCGCGGAGGTCCTCGGCGGCGTGCGGCGCGCGCTCGTCGCGAAGGCGGACGGGGAGGTCCCGAAGCGCCTGCGCGATCGGGCGGAGGCCGCCGCGAGGAGCTCGCGCGCGCCGCGCCGCCGCCCCTTCGCGATCACGGGCGCCCTCGCCGCGGCCGCGGCGGCCGCCGCGCTGCTCGTCGGCAGCCCGAGCCGAGGCGTGGGCGCGGCGATGGCCGACGAGCTCGTGAGCCACCACGTGCGCGGCTTCGCGCGCGAGCGCCCGTGCGACTTCGAGTCCTCCGATCCGGGCGCCGTCGCCGGGTGGCTCGAGGGGAAGCTCGGCTACGCGGTGACCGTCCCGGCCGTGTCCGGCGCCCGGCTGCTCGGGGCGCGCCTCTGCCAGATCGGAGAGACGCGCACGGCGGCGCTCATGTACGAGAGCGGGGACAAGCCGCTCACGGTGTTCGTGCCGCCCCCCGGGTCCGACGCCGCGACCGCGGCGCGCGCGCTCGCGGGGCGCGGCGTGGGGTGCACCCGGGGGCCGCTCGGCAACGCGATCTGCGCGAGGAGCGTGGAGCAGCCGGTGCTCGCCGTCGCTGAAGTGGACGTGGCGGCGCTCGCGCCGGCGCTTGGCAGGCCCTGATCCAGTGCACCACGAGGACCCATGACGCTCGGTTCATTGCTGACGCTCTTCGGCGCGGGGCTGCTGACGTTCGCGTCGCCCTGCGTGCTCCCGATGCTCCCGGTCTACCTGTCGGCCCTCGGCGGCGCCGGGGCGCTCGGCGGTCCCGACCGCGCGGCGGCGAGCCGCAGCGTGCGCCTCGCCGGCGTCGGCTTCGCGATCGGCCTCGCGCTCGTGCTCGTCGCGCTCGGCGCCGGCGCGTCGGCGATCGCCGCGGCCCTCGCGCCCCACCGGCGCGCGCTCGCCCTCGTATCCGGCGCGATCCTGGCGCTCTTCGGCGCGAAGCTCCTCGGCGTGCTGCGCCTCCCGTGGCTGGAGCGCGAGGCGCGCCCGCTCCTCGCCCGCCTGCCGGCCGCGGGCGGCTTCTGGGGGGGCATGCTCTTCGGGATCGCCTTCGCGGCAGGGTGGACGCCGTGCGTCGGCCCGGTGCTCGGCGCCGCGCTGACCTACGCGGCGAGCGCGGGGGCCAGCCCGCTCGCCGGCGCGGTCCAGCTCGGCGCCTACGCCGCGGGGCTCGCCGCGCCGCTCGTCGTCGCGGCCTTCGTCGGACCCGCGGCCGTCGCGCTCGCGCGCCGCCTGATGCCCGCCACGCCGGCCCTCCAGCGCGTGACGGGGGCGCTGCTCGTGGTCCTCGGGATCGCGTTCGCGACCGGTCGTCTGGACGCCCTCTCTCCGGCGCCCGCGGCGGCCGTGGCCGCAGGCGCGCCCTGCGACAGCGGCCCCGCGTCGGCGTGCGCGGCCCCGGAGGGCGCCGTCGAGCCCGGCGACGCCGCCCTTCCCGAGGGGATGCCTCGGCTGATCGAGTTCGAGAGCGCGCACTGCGCGGTGTGCGAGCGCATGGCGCCGCTCGTGAAGGAGCTCGAAGCGCGGTGCGCCAAGGAGGCCGGCACGGTCCTGCGCGTCCGGGTCGACGATCCTCGCGGGCAGGCCCTCGCGGCCCACTACGGCGTGCGCTTCGTGCCGACGTTCCTCACCGTCGACGCCGCCGGTCAGGAGGTGGAGCGCGCCGTCGGCGAGCTCCCCCGTCAGCGGCTCGCGAGCCTGCTCGGCGACGTACGCGGCGAGGCTTGCCCCCCTGCCATGTGAGCTCCCCACGGCGAGCCCCCACGGTGGGGCTCGCTCCCTCATCGCCCCGCAAGCCAACCGCGGGGCTCGCTCCCTCATCGCCCCGCAAGCCAACCGCGGGGCTCGCTCCCTCATCCGCCCCGCCAGCTACCCGAGCTTCGCGGGGCGTCGTGTACCCGCTCGGGCAGGAGACATCGTTAGTATGGCTAACAGACCATCGATCCCCGAAGCGCGAGCCGGCCAATGGGCCCCCCTGCTCCTGCGCCTGGTCATGGGCTATGGGTTCATCGTGCATGGCTGGGTGAAGCTCAGCCGAGGGCCCGCCAGATTCGAGGCGTTGCTCACCCAGCTCGGCGTCCCCTTCTCGAAGCTCATGTCCTGGGCGGTGCCGTTCGTGGAGCTCCTTGGCGGCGTCGCCGTCCTCGCGGGCGCGTTCACCGCGATCGTCGCCGTTCCCCTCATCGCCACGATGCTGACGGCGATGTTCTCCGTTCACCTCAAGCATGGGTTCAGCGCCGTCAACACCATCGGATTGACGGCGGATGGGCCTGTGTTCGGCCCGCCCGGGTACGAGCTCAACCTGCTGTACATCGCGGGGCTGGTCGCCCTCGCGCTCGGCGGCGCAGGCGCGTTCTCCGTCGACGCGCTGATGAGCCACCGACGACGGCTGCGAGCGCGCGCCTGACGTGAAGCGACGAGCGCGGCGGCTCGCGCCGATCCGCGCTCGGGCGACGCGGGGCTAGGCTCCCGCGAGGCGCGCGCGCACCTTGGCGAGCACCGCGACGTCGGCCGGCGGGAAGAGCTCGTCCCGGAGCTCGGCCGCCTCGGCCCAGCGCACGGCGGCGACGTCGAGCGCGGCCGGCGCGGGAGACCCTTCGGCGAAGGAAGCCTCGTAGAAGAGCAGCAGCACCGGCTTCGCCGGATAGCGGTGATAGGTCACCTCCACGATGTCGCCGACGCGGGCCTCCACGCCGATCTCCTCGCGCAACTCGCGGACGAGGGCGTCCCGCGGATCCTCGCCGGCCTCGACCTTGCCGCCCGGAAACTCCCACGCGCCCGCGAGGTGGGCGCCCACCTTGCGCTGCGTGAGCAGCACGCGGCCGCGCTCGATGACCACGGCGGCGGCGACGAGGACGAGGGCAGGCGGCGGATCGGGCGCGGCGGACATGGGCGCCTAGGATGTCGACCGCGGCGCAGAAGACAAGGCCGGAGAGCCGCTCACGACAGCACCGCAGCGAAGAATCGACATCGGCCGGAGATGGTCGGATCCAGCGAGAAAGTCGCACCCGAAAGCGGAATAGCACGCAAGGAGAATGCGCGCCGCGGTGTGGGCAACCGGGCGACAGCCCTCGACGCGAGGAGCGGCCGCGCTCGGGGGACTGTGCGGCGCTGCGCCGCCCTGCGGCGGCGGCGCAGCGGGGTGTGCCTCAGCCGCAGGCCGCCGCGCTCGCCGGCCGTGGCGAGCGGCGCGGCGGACTGGCCGGGAGCAGGCGCGGTGCCCTCTCGGGGAGCGAGGCGGCGGCCTCACCGGGAGCGAGCCCGCTTCCCTTTGCCGCCGAGGTATGGGATGGCGCCTCGCATGAGCGTCACATACCGGGAAGCGGGGGTCGACATCGATGCAGGGGACGCGCTCGTCGAGCGCATCAAGCGGCTCGCCAAGCCGACGCGCACCCCCGAGGTGCTCGCCGACGTCGGCGGCTTCGCCGGCCTGTGCGCGCTGCCGGGCGGGCTGTCCGAACCCGTGCTCGTCAGCGGCACCGACGGCGTCGGCACCAAGCTCAAGGTCGCCTTCGCCACCGGCGTTCACCACACCGTCGGCATCGACCTCGTCGCCATGTGCGTCAACGACGTCCTCACCGTCGGCGCACGGCCTCTCTTCTTCCTCGACTACTTCGCCACCGGCAAGCTCGACGTCGACGTCGGCGAGGCCGTCGTCCGCGGCATCGCCGACGGCTGCAGGCAGGCAGGCTGCGCCCTCATCGGCGGCGAGACCGCCGAGCTGCCCGGCATGTACGCCGACGGCGAGTACGACCTCGCCGGCTTCGCCGTCGGCGTCGTCGAGCGCTCCCGCATCCTCGACGGAAAGCGCATCGCCCCCGGCGACGCCGTGCTCGCCGTCGCGTCCAGCGGCCTGCACTCCAACGGCTACTCGCTCGCCCGCCGGGTCCTCGAGAAGGAGATGGGGCTGCGCATGAGCGACCGCGTCGACGAGCTCGGCGCCACCGTCGGCGAGGCGCTGCTCACCCCCACCCGCATCTACGCCCGCGCCATCACCGCGCTCCTCGCCGCCTGCGGCGATGCGGTCCGCGGGCTGTCGCACATCACCGGCGGCGGCCTGCCGGGCAACCTCCCGCGCGTGCTGCCCGACGGGCTCGGCGCTCGGCTCGACCTCGGCTCCTACCAGCGGCCCGCCATCTTCCACCTGCTCCAGCGCGGCGGGCCCGTCGACGAGGCCGAGATGCGGCGCACCTTCAACCTCGGCGTCGGCCTGGTCGCGGTCGTCGACAAGTCCGCGGCCGACAAGGCCATCGACGCGCTCGCCGCCAGCGGCGAGCGCGCGTGGGTCCTCGGCGAGATCGTCCCCGTCGGCGACGTGCCCTTCGAGGAGCGCGTCCGCTTCGGCTGACGGCGCCGGGTGAGGCGACGAGTAGGGTGCGAGCCCGTCGATCCGCTGGATATTACGAGTCCAGCACATCGGAATCGTTGAAATCGGACCACCATTGTCGATTTGACGAGATCGTCCGTATGCCTTCGCGGGCGAGCGTCTGCGAGAGCTGCGTCCGGCTCTCGCTCCAGGCGCTGATGGCCACTGCCTCCAGCCGCATCACCTCTCGTACATTCTCGATCAGCAGGAGCGCCTGCTCGCTGGTGTCGCAGCGAACCACACAGAACGAGCTTCCAAGTGGGGCTATCAGCTCGCGGACCCAGAGGTCCTCACCCTCATAGCTGGACACGAGGCGGTCCGTGCACTCAGGGACAGGTCGGAGCCCGAGCCGCTCCGCGATGAGCCCCCGCTGCAGGTGCGCCCCCAGCGGAAAAGCCAGCTCGACGCGGAGCCGCTCGGCCTCCGCCAGACCATCCTCCACGGCCAGGATCTCGAGCCATGTCCGGAGCTCGCCTGCCACAAAGTCCATCTGCTCAGGCATGTTTGCGTATACCCACAGTCCGCGTTCGCCGGACCACAGGATGAGCTTCCAGTCGTGCCATGCTCCCACGGCGACGAGCTCCATGTCCTTCCAAGACCAGAGCGGCCAGTGTACAAGGCGAAGGCCCGTCGGAAACGACTCTGCTCCGCCTTCGAAATCGAGGAGCGCCAGAGCTCGCTCCGGGAGCATCTCGCGCGGAAGCAACCCCAGCCACAGTGCGCCGTCCGGCATCTCGTGCTCGCGGCGCATGACCACACAGGCTCCTGCCACGAGTCCGCGAATCGAGTCGACCAGCGTCGACGGCGCGGAGACCGACGGCGCAGCGACGCAGACGGCCCCTTGGTCCTCCAGGTAGCGTTCGAGCCGAGGCGAGCCGAGCGCCGGCGCGCGGGAGCGGTGCTGAGTCGTTTCTGCGCGCACGATGTCGAGCCGCGCGACCGCTTGTCCCAGCACGAAATCGCCCTGAATCACTTGGTCATCAGCCACCCACACACGGCGCGAAGAGAAGGGGGACTCGTCCGTGTAGAGAGGAGCGGCCGTGGGCACCGACAGCTCTGGAAGCTCGCGCACAGCGACCCCAGCGCCCACGTCGAACGCCGCCCGGGCACCTTCGCGGGCGCAGAACCGAAGCACGTCCCCGAGCGCTGCCAGCGTGCGCGTGAAGATGCGCGGCTGCGCGACGACGATATCGCCCCCGCGAAGGATCGATGCATGTTCGCCAGACGGTGAGAGCGAGAACTGCTCACTCAGCCGTGACCAGAACGCCTGCGCGGCCCGACGACGGCGCACGACGAGCGAAGGCCAGAAAGCGTCAAAACAGTCGACGCACGCCATCAGCGCCACGTACTCGCGCCACAGGCCGACACCGAGGCCACCAAAGGAGTCGAGGTAGAGCGCGCCCTTCCAACGATCCCACGCGAAGAGGCGGCGCTCACCGCGGCCCTTCGAGGGCACCGTGCTGGGCGCGAGCGCGCGGGCAGCGGGGTAGCCGAAGGCTACCCCTCCGAGGAGCGGGAACCCACGGCGCCCTGTCAGCTCGAGGAGCTCCTCGTCTTCCACGAGCGTCGGCGAATCGGATCGAAGACCGACGCCGGGCAAGACGGGAGCCTGGCCGATCCGCTCGCGCGTGGCGGGAGACCATCGTTGCATCAAAGCTTCGTCCATCGATTCCCATCCCAATTCCAGGCACCGGGGTCCACGGCCTTGCCTTCTCTGTCCATATACGGGCCTTCCCTCGTCGATGACTGTGCCCTGTTCGCGTCAGGGGTCCATGACGGGTCGTAGTTCGGCCCTGTCGTATTCTGAGCCGGATTGCTGCGGCTGGTGAACCCCCCGGGCACCTTCTCCACCCCTGGGGGAGGTTTGCCCGCGAGCCCCCAAAGGCGCGGGACCGTTTGAGAGCAATTGGGGCAGGCCTGCTCGAGCTGATCCTTGTTACTTCCCATGTACGACTTCACGCTACCAATACTATCGAGAGCCTCCCCCAGGTGATTCTGCCAGTTCTCATGGCCTGGCCTGCACGACTTTCCTGTATCCTGCTCCCATTGCTTCAAATAGTCGCTCAGCGCCTTGGGCTCGGAGCAAACATTCTGCGCTCCGCCGTTGCCATCAGGACGCGCATTCTTCGGCGCCAGCGCAGCCTCCACTGCGGGGTGCAGGTCAGTGGACCCCGCCATGCCGGAGTGCCCATACTTTGTCACATTGGCTTGCTTTCCGTTCTTTTTTACGTAGGCCCCGGTCACTTCCGTATGCATCTTCGAGAGACCGTCGTGGTCCGAGAACTCGAGGGGCCACCCATCGACATACGCGTAAGCTCGAAGGCTCCCCTCCAGCCGGATGGGCTCCGGGCTCAGGTACTGTCCCGTCTCCGGGTCATAATACCGATACCTGTTGTAGTAGAGCCCCGTCTCCTCATCGGCGTACTGTCCCGGGAACCGCACCGGCGTCAGCCCCGCCTGCTCTCCCTCGACCTTGCCGAACAGCGACGCCTCGACCTTGCCGACGAGCCTCCCGTCCCCGCTCACCAGCGCCGCCGGCATCCCGTTCGGCGCCTCGACGTAGTACCGCACCTCATCGCGATCGCCGCGCCGCACCCGGTCGGCGAGCGGCGTCACGCCCTCCGGGAGCACCGCATACGCCCGCTCTTCCACCATCGGCTCCGCTCCCACGAACAGCTCGCGGATCTCGTGCACCAGCACATCCCCGCTCCAGGTATACCGCGTCACGCTCTCCAGCACCCGGTCGCGCCCTTGCTCTACCCGCTTTTCCAGCCGCCGCGCGAGCGGGTCGTACGCGAAGCGAACTACCCCGCCATCCGGCAGCCGCACCGCCTGGAGAAGATCGTCTTCGCCCCATTCAAAGCGAAAGACCCGCCCGTCCGGCATCCTCTTGCTCGTCATCCGCCCCCGTTCGTCATACGCGAGCTCCACGCCTCCCCGCCTCTTGAGCTGCCCGCCCGGCGCATACTCCCGCGGCGCTCCGCTCTCGTAGAGCTCCCCGCTGGGCCCATGGCGATACCCTTCGATCGGCTCCCGCCGCGCCCCCGCCGCCCGCTGCCGCCCCACCACCCGCCCTTGCGCGTCGCGCGGGTACTCCACGTAAGCCGCGCCCGCCTCGCCGCTGCCCACCGCGCTGAGCAGCCCGGCCGCTGACCACCCGTAGCTCTGCGCCCATGTCACCTCGGAAGGCAGCGGCCCCGCCCACGCCGGCTCGCCCGGCCGCACCGCAGGCATCGCCCGCGGGCCGGTCACCTGCACCCGCGCCGGCAGCCCGTCCGGCGTCAGCCCCTCCGAGATGCGCCCCCCCGCGTGCAGCGCTCGGCCGAGCAGATGACCCGCTGGATCATACGCCATCTGCATCGTCCCACGCGCGCCGGCGACTCCAAACGTCACCTCCACCGGCCGCCCCACCACGTCCCGCGCGATCTCCATCCGCCCGAACGGCCCGCCCATGCGCACTGCCTTGCCGAGCGCATCGTACGCCGTCTCCACCACCGTCCGCCGCCCGCCCCCCGTCACGGTCTCGCGCACCAACCTTCCGCGCGCGTCATACGTGTACTCGCACGCCACCTCCCCTCTCATCACCCGTTCCACCCGGCCGAGCAGATCATAGCCGATCTCCTCCTTCTGCCCGCCCATGAAAGTCCGCTCCACCAACCGGCCGCATGGGTCGTAGGCGAACTCGACCCGGCCAACCCCATCCCGGATCTGCGTGATCCGCCCCATCGCATCGTGCAGGTAATGGATCGTCCGCCCGTCGAACGTCCGCTCCTCGCCGATGCTCCCCTCCCCGCGCCGTGCATACCGGTACTCCTCGCCCGCTTCGTTGATCACCCGCACCAGGTCCTGCTCGCGATCGTAGTAGTACCGCACGACGCTTCCGTCCGGCCTCACCACCTCCGTCACCACCCCGATTCCGCCCCACCGCAGCTCGGTCACCCGGCCATCCGCGTCCGCGATCTCTGACAAGTTGCCATCGACGTCATAGCCGTACCAGTCCGTCGCGCCGCTTGGCCGCCGGACGCTCAAGAGTCTTCCGCAGGCATCGTATCCATAGAATGTTTCCTGCCCGCGCTCATCGATGAAGCTCGTCACCCGCCCCAGGAAGTCATAACGGATCTGCCGCCGCGCCCCGTCCGGCTCCGCGACCGCCACGCGGTTGCCGAGGTCGTCGTACTCCATCCGCGTCACCCCGCCGTTCGGCAGGGTCGCCTCGACGAGCAGTCCACGCTCGTCATGGCGGAACGCCACCACCAGCCCGAGCTCATCGGTCACGGCGATGACATCGCCTTGCGCGTTGCGCTCGTACAGCGCGAACCCGCCGAGGGCATCGCGCACCGCCGCGACGAAGCCACGTTCGTCATAAACGTACTCGGTCCTCGCGCCCATCGGATCGGTGCGAGACAGCACCCGACCCAGGGCGTCACGCTCGCAGCGCCACGTGTGCCCCAGCGCGTCCTGGTACGCGAGCACGTTGCCCGCGGCGTCGAACGTGTAGGAATGCACGCCTCCGTACCACGCGACCATGTCCGTCTTGTCCAGGTGGTTCCCCTCGATCCGTCGGATCGCGCGCGAGTTGATCACCTCGACGAAGTGGTCGTAGTCGTCGATCTTGACGTGGCAGAACCCCTTCGCCTTCGTCTCTCGGTCATTCAGCGCGTCCGACACGTCGCGGTCGAGCGCGTCGTTGCCCTCGCGATGGCACCATGTCTCCATACAGCGACCGTGGTCGCCATAGCGGAACTCCGCCACGAGCCCCCCGGGCTCGCGGCGCCGGATCAAGCGGTGCTGGTCATCGTAGTCGTACCGCTCCTCGTGGCCCGCCGCGTCGCGCGCCGCCACCAGATCCCCTCGGCCGTCATAAAGGTACACCCGAAAGGCTCGCCATGCTCCTCCGGCCGAGGCGTCCTTCACTTCGAACGCGGCGATCCTTCCGTCCGAATACCGCCGCGCGCGCACCATCCGCCCCACCGCGTCGATCGCATGAGAAAGTCGACCTCGCTCGTACGAGAGCCGGATTTCGTTGTCGTACCGGTCCACCATGCGTGACAGCAGCCACGTGCTCTCCCGTCGCTCGCCGAACACAAGAAGCACGCCGTCCGCCTCCAGCGTGTAGCCCCCCTCATGACGCCGCAGGACGCCGCACGGCAACGGAATGGGGTGCCCGGGTTCGGGGATCTCCGCCTCGGTCGACGCGGCGTGCGGCTCGACGACGCGCAGCGTCCTCCGCCGCTCCTCGATGGCCCACGCCAGCGAATGGCTCCATCCAAAGCCGAGCCCCAGATCCAGGTCGCTCGCGTCCGACGAGTAGCTCCGCTCGATCCGGAGCGGCAGGATGATCCCGCCGAGCGCCAAGTCCACGGTCTTCGCCGTATAGACGCGCCCCGTCACCGGATCGACCGGATCTCCCGCCGACGTGCCGCCTGCGCGCCCGTGCTTTGGATTCGGGCACCCGCCGCTGCTCCCCGGCCCGCAGGCGCCGGCGTTCTTGCCGCCGCCGCTAGGCCCCTTGCCACCACCCTTCCCGCCCGCCCCCTGGTCACCGCCGCGGCCCCGCCCTCCACGACCGCGACCACCTCCTCCGCCCCCTCCGCCACCCAGGATGAACGTGCCAGGGTTCATGCCAGGAATCGCTGGGAGATTGGGGACGGGGGCCGTGCGCGCCATGATGGAGGCCATCGTCGCGGAGCACCGCGCGCGAAGTCAAACGGCCTGGCGTCCTCGACATGCGCTGCCCAACTGCCTGATGTTGACTTGTCGCGCCGCGCGCTCCCCCGCCGGGAGCGAGCCCGCTTCCCTTTGCCGCCGAGGTATGGGATGGCGCCTCGCATGAGCGTCACATACCGGGAAGCGGGGGTCGACATCGATGCAGGGGACGCGCTCGTCGAGCGCATCAAGCGGCTCGCCAAGCCGACGCGCACCCCCGAGGTGCTCGCCGACGTCGGCGGCTTCGCCGGCCTGTGCGCGCTGCCGGGCGGGCTCTCCGAGCCCGTGCTCGTCAGCGGCACCGACGGCGTCGGCACCAAGCTCAAGGTCGCCTTCGCCACCGGCGTTCACCACACCGTCGGCATCGACCTCGTCGCCATGTGCGTCAACGACGTCCTCACCGTCGGCGCACGGCCTCTCTTCTTCCTCGACTACTTCGCCACCGGCAAGCTCGACGTCGACGTCGGCGAAGCCGTCGTGCGCGGCATCGCCGACGGCTGCAAGCAGGCCGGCTGCGCCCTCATCGGCGGCGAGACCGCCGAGCTGCCCGGCATGTACGCCGACGGCGAGTACGACCTCGCCGGCTTCGCCGTCGGCGTCGTCGAGCGCTCCCGCATCCTCGACGGAAAGCGCATCGCCCCCGGCGACGCCGTGCTCGCCGTCGCGTCCAGCGGCCTTCACTCCAACGGCTACTCGCTCGCCCGCCGGGTCCTCGAGAAGGAGATGGGGCTGCGCATGGGCGACCGCATCGACGAGCTCGGCGCCACCGTCGGCGACGCGCTGCTCACCCCCACCCGCATCTACGCCCGCGCCATCACCGCGCTCCTCGCCGCCTGCGGCGATGCGGTCCGCGGGCTGTCGCACATCACCGGCGGCGGCCTGCCGGGCAACCTCCCGCGCGTGCTGCCCGACGGGCTCGGCGCTCGGCTCGACCTCGGCTCCTACCAGCGGCCCGCCATCTTCCACCTGCTCCAGCGCGGCGGGCCCGTCGACGAGGCCGAGATGCGGCGCACCTTCAACCTCGGCGTCGGCTTGGTCGCGGTCGTCGACAAGTCCGCGGCCGACAAGGCCATCGACGCGCTCGCCGCCAGCGGCGAGCGCGCGTGGGTCCTCGGCGAGATCGTCCCCGTCGGCGACGTGCCCTTCGAGGAGCGCGTCCGCTTCGGCTGACAGCGCCGGCGCGGCGCACGCAAGGGCCCCGCGCGGCCCGGCGCGACGGCGAAGGCAGTCGGGCGCCGGCGCGAGCTCACCCGCCTTCGAGCCGCGCCCTCAGCTTCTTGATCGCCTCATCGATGGTGCGGTTCTTCGTGTAACAGGGCCTCACCGCCGTCTCGAGCACGACCAGGGTGCGGTGGTCGCCCTCGGAGACGGCGCGATCGAGGAACGGCATCTTCTCGCCGCAGGTGGCGTCGCGCAGCTCGAAGGAGATCCGGACGGCCGGCGTCCCGCGGGCCGCGACCTCCGGATCGCGGAGCAGCTTCGCCGCGCGGGTGGCCGGGGTGGAGCGGCCCCGGGTCTCGACGATCTCGTAGAGCACGTCGAGACCGGCGGTCCCGAACCGGCGCGCGAGCGCGTCGAAGACCTGGTCGGCGAGCTCCTCGCCCGTCTTCGAGATGGCGATGGCGAGGTTGCGCGCCGCGATCGCGACCGGGCGCTCGCGGAGCGCGGTCGGATCGCGCTCCGCGAGCAGGTTGAGCGCCTCGGCGGCCTTCACCCACCGGCGCGCCCGGGCCGCGTCGGTGAGCGCCTTCCGGGTCGCCTCGTCGGGCGGTGGCTCGGCGGGCGCCTCGGGCGCCGCGGGCGATGCCTGCGCAGCGTCCTCGGGCGCCGCGGCGGTGGGCCCGGAGGGCTCCGGGGTGGCCGCCGCGTCGGCCGTGGCGGGCTCGCTCGTGGCGAGCGCGCTGGCGGCCGGCGCCGCCTGGCCGAGCTGGGGCTCCGGCTCGGGCGGGGCGCGCCCGCTGCTGGCGAGCGCAGCGATGACGCCGACGGCGACGAGGGCGCCGCCGAGGTACGGGGCGAGCCGGCCCAGGCCGCGGCCGGCGCCTTCGTCGCGCCGTCGCGACGCGCGGGCCTCCTGGGCTGCGCGCTTCCGCCTGGCTTTTTCCTCGCGCTCCTTGGCGGCGCGCTCGGCCTCCTCGGCGAGCTTTCGCTTGGCCTCTTCCTCGCGCTCCCGGGCGACACGCTCCGCCTCGGCGGCCTCCAGCTCCCGCAGCAGCGTGGGAGCGAAGGCGGGCCGCGAGCCGCTCATTCGTTCGGAGGTCGGCTCCGACGCGGGCGCGTCGTCCTCCGGGGGCGGCTCGTCCGGCGGCCGCGATGCGGACGCTGTGACGGGAGGCGGCTCGGTCACCGGCGGCCGCGATTTCGCGGGCGAGACGGGCGTCTTCGCGGACGCGGGATCCTCTGCGGAGGGAGCGGGCGGCTTCGAGGGCGCCGGCTCCGCTGCCGGCGATGACGGCGCCGGCTCCGCTGCCGGCGATGACGGCGGCTTCGATGCCGCCGGCCCCGCCGCGGGTGACGACGGCGGCTTCGACGGCGCCGACTCCGCCGCGGGCGATGACGGCGGCTTCGACGGCGCCGGCTCCGCTGCCGGCGATGACGGCGGCTTCGACGGCGCCGGCCCCGCCGCGGGCGATGACGGCGGCTTCGACGGCGCCGGCTCCGCTGCCGGCGATGACGGCGGCTTCGATGCCGCCGGCCCCGCCGCGGGTGACGACGGCGGCTTCGACGACGCCCGCTCCACCGGGGGCGACGACGGCGGCTTCGACGACGCCCGCTCCCCTGCCGACGCCGACGGCGGCTTCGAGGGCGCCGGCCCCGCCGCGGGCGATGACGGCGGCTTCGACGACGCCCGCTCCCCTGCCGACGCCGACGGCGGCTTCGACGACGCCGGCCCTGCTGCCGACGCCGACGGCGGCTTCGATGACGCCGGCCCTGCTGCGGACGCCGACGGCGGCTTCGACGACGCCCGCTCCACCGCGTGCGCTGGCAGCTCCGCCGTGCCCGGCTGCGACGGCTTCTCCTGCGGGAGCGCCGACCGGCCACGCTCCGACGGCGCGGGCAACGTCGCCCTCATCGGTGGCTGCGTGGTGGCCGAGCCCTCCCGCTCCTCGGGTACTGGCTCTTCCAGCGACCGTACCGGCTCCGCTGGCCCCGGAGACGGTGCCTCCTCCGGCGGAGGCGTCGAGACCAGCGGCGCCGGCTCCTGCGACGCGGGCTGCTCCCCCGATCGCGGCGAGGGCGCGCCCGCGCGGGAAGCAGCGTCGCGCGCGGCTTCTTCGCGCGAGAAGGCGACCTGCGCCATGAACGCCGCGCCGCCCACCGCGGTCGGGCGCGAGTCGCTCGACAGCGGCGCCGCCTCGACCTCGGCAGCAGCATCGCGCGCGGCTTCTTCGCGCGAGAAAGCGACCTGCGCCATGAACGCCGCGCCGCCCACCGCGGTCGGGCGCGAGTCGCGCGTCAGCTCGGCGACGAGGGTCGGCGTGTTGCGCACCGGCGTCGGCCGCGAGTAGCTCGCGGCGTCCTCCTCGTCCTCGTCCTCGCCCTCCGCCCGCGCCGTCGCCTCCGCGTCGTCATCCGCGCGCGCCGGCTCCGGCGCGCTCGCGCCGCCGCCCGCCGGCTCGCCGGCTGCCCGCTGCGCGGCCGGCTCCAGCTCGTCCGCCACGTCCGTCAGCGAAACCAGGCACGAATCCCCGAGGAGGATCGCCGAAGAGCCGCCGGAGCCCGCCTCCGGCTCGCGCGGCGGCGCGGCGCTGGGCAGCGGCGGCGGCCGGTTGCTCGGCTCGCGCGGCGGCGCGGCGCTGGGCAGCGGCGGCGGCCGGTTGCTCGGCTCGCGCGGCGGCGCGGCGCTGGGCAGCGGCGGCGGCCGGTTGCTCGGCACCCGCGCCGCCTCGCCGATCGCGGGCACCGACGTCATCTCGGCCCTCGACCCCATCTCCGCCCTGGGCTCGTCCATCACGATCCCCGACGCCGCGCACGCCGCGTCGAGCGCCGCGATCAGCTCCGCCGCGCTCTCGAAGCGGGCGCGCGGCTGCTTCTCGAGGAGGCGCCGCACGACCGCCTCGATGGCCGGCGGGACCGCGACGCCGGGCGCGTGCTCGGCGATCGCCGGGACGGGCGCGCTGCGCTGCTGGTTGAAGAGCTCGACCGGATCCTTGGCCAGGAACGGGTGCTTGCCGGCCAGCATCTCGTAGAAGATCAGGCCGAGGGCATAGAGATCCGCGCGCTCGTCGACGAAATCCATCCCCAGCGCCGACTCGGGGGCGAGGTAGGCGATCGTCCCGAAGATCACCCCGGCCGTCGTGAGCCGGACCGGGCGCGACTCCCCCTCCATGCGCGTCGACTCCGGCGACGCGACGGAGCGGCGCAGCTGATCGACGCTCACCTTCGCGAGGCCGAAGTCGATGAGCTTCACGAGGTCGCCCTGCGGCTCGACGACCATCACGTTGCGCGGCTTCACGTCGCGGTGGACGATGCTCATCGCGTGCGTCGCCCCGAGGGCGGCCGCGATCTGCCGGGCGATCAGGGCGGCGCGCGCCGCGGGCATCGGCCCCCGCCGGATGATCTCGTGGAGCGTCGTGCCGCGGACGTACTCCAGGACCAGGAAGAACGAGCCGTCCTCCGCCTCGCCGAAATCGGTCGCGGTCGCGACGTTCCGGTGCTGGATGTGGGCGCCGGCGATCGCCTCGCGCTCGAAGCGCTGCACCAGCTCGGGGAGCCGCTCGGTGTCCGGGTGCAGGATCTTGATCGCGACGCGCTTGTGCATGTGCACGTGCTCGCCGCGGTAGACCGCGCCCATGCCGCCCATCGCGATGACCTCGTCGATGCGGTAGCGCTTCGAGATGACCCGCCCGAGGTAGGACACCGCCCGCTGCTTCGCGGCCTCTTCGGGGGTCAGGGTCGTCTCGGGCGGGCGTTCCGACATCGTGGCGGCGCCACCCTAACCCGAGCGGCGCGGCATTGGTAGGTGGCCGACCCGCGGGGGCCGACCCCCGGCGGGGCCGCGTTCGCCGCTCATCCCCCGCGGTTCAGCCGCGCCCCGTAGGTGTCGACCGCGTCCGCTTGATCGGGGATCCGCGCGCATTCCGCGAGCTCGTCCAGATCGAGCTCGGGGAGCAACCCGCTCCGCTCGATCGGCGCGTACCCACCCTCCCCCAGCCGGTGGACGGAGATGCGTCCCTCCTTCCAGATCCACACCTCGGGCACCCCGAGCCCCCGGTAGACGTCGAGCTTGTCGATGCCGCCGCTCGTGATGAACACCTCGATCGCGATGTCGGGCCGCTTCGTGTTCACCTTGCCGACGCAGTAACACTCGTCGGGCTCCAGGCCGCGCTGCCTCTTCTTGCGGCGGTACGTGGTCGAGCCGTAGCCGTAGACGCGAACGCGGCGCGCAAACGCCCACAGCTCGACGAGGCGCGCGATACGCTTCTTGACATCCTCGTGGTCCGCCGACGGGCTCATGAGCTCGAGCACCCCTTCGCAGTAGGTCATCCGCAGCCCCGGGTGATCGTCGAGCAGCTTGCGCAGCGCGACGTACTCGTCCCAGGAGACGTTGGACATCACGAAGCGTTGCTCGCCCTCACCGAACGGGGGCGCCAAGGACTCGGACAGGGGTGCCAAGGGCTCGGACAGCGGAGCGACGGCGACCATGGGCTGAGGATAGGCGACCGCGGCGAGGCCGCAAGCGACGCTCCGTGGCGAGCCGAGGCGCTCTTGCGCCGCTCGCGCGAAAGGCAGCGCGCCATGACCCCGGGGCCGGGCCCCCGCGCCGGCGCCGGACGGCCGCTGCCGCCCCGGATCTCTCCCGCGCCCGCCCCCGCCGTAGTATCTGCCCCCCATGCCCCCCCTCGATCTCGGCGTCCTCATCTCCGGCCGCGGCTCGAACCTCCAGGCGATCCTCGACGCCATCGCCGCCGGCCGCCTCGACGCCCGCGTGCGGCTCGTCCTCTCGAACCAGCCCGGCGCCGCCGGCCTCGCGCGCGCCGAGCGCGCCGGCATCCCGACGCGCGTCATCCCGCACCAGGGGTTCGCCGATCGCGACAGCTTCGACGCCGCCGTCGTCGCCGCCCTCCGCGAGGCGGGCGCGGCCTGGGTCGTCCTCGCCGGCTTCATGCGCCTGCTCACGCCGACCTTCCTCGACGCCTTCCCGCACCGGGTCGTCAACATCCACCCTTCGCTCCTGCCCTCCTTCCCCGGCGTGGACGCCCAGCAGCAGGCGCTCGATCACGGCGTGCGCATCACCGGCTGCACCGTCCACCTCGTGGACACCGGCACCGACACGGGGCCCATCCTCGCGCAGGCCGCCGTCCCCGTCCTCGACGGGGACGACCGCGACGCCCTCGCCGCGCGCATCCTCGTCGAGGAGCACGCCCTGCTCGTCCGCGCCCTCTCGTGGATCGCCGAGGGGCGCCTCCGGGTCGCGCCGCCCGCCGCGCCCGGCGGGCGCGCGCGCGCGACGATCGCCGGCGTCGACACCGCGCTCGGGCTCGCCCAGGGCGGCCGCGCGCCCGAACAGGTCGGGGAAGGGGCGTGATCCACAAGCACTACGACGTCATCGTCCTCGGCCGCTCCATCGGCGCGCTCACCGCCGCGGCGCTCCTCGCGCGGCGCGACTTCACCGTCATGGTCGTCGGGCACGGCGAGCGCCCGCCCACCTACCGCCTCGACCAGCACGTCCTCCGCCGGCGCGCCTTCACCATGCTCGCCGAGCCCTCGCCCGCGTGGCGCCGCTTCCTCGTCGAGCTCGCCCAGTCGCAGACCTGGAAGCGCCGCATCGTCCCGGCCATGCCCATGCTGCAGGTCGTCGCCCCGCGCCGGCGCCTCGACGTGCCGCCCGACATGGTCCTCTTCGGCCGCGAGATCGACCGCGAGTTCCCCGAGCTCCGGCGCGTCGTCGACGAGCTCTACGCCGAGCTCGCCCACGTCAACGGCGCCGCCGACGACGCGTTCTCGCACGACGCCGTCTGGCCGCCGGGCACGTTCTGGGAGCGGCGCGAGACCGCGCGCTACGCCGCCATGCTCCCGTACGCGCGCGCCGAGCCCGACGCCGACCTGCTCGTCGAGTTCCCGCGCGGCCACCTGTTCCGCTCGATCGTCACGCAGTCCGTCCTCTTCGCCACGGATCTCTCGGCGCTCCCGCCCCCCTTCGCGGTGGCGCGCCTGCACGGGGCGTGGACGCGCGGGCTGATGATGCTCCCGCGCGGCGAGGAGGAGCTCGAGGAGTTCCTCGTCGAGCGCATCCTCGCCCACGGCGGCCGCTGCCTCCTCGACGAGCGCGCCGCCTCGGTCCACGTCCGCCGCGGCACCGCCGCGGGGGTCGTCGTCGACGGCGACGACCACCCGAACGGCAGCAGCTTCGTCATCACCGACATGGACGGCGAGACGCTCGCGAGCCTCTCGGGCGGCGAGGGCATCCACAAGCGCGCGCTGCGCGAGTGGCCTCGCATCACCTCCTCGGTCGGCCGCTTCGTCGTGTCGCTCATCGTGCGCCGCGAGGGCCTGCCCGAGCCGCTCGGCCCCGAGTCGCTCCTGCTCCCCTTCCCGTCCGTGCCCGCCGGCCGCTCGCTCGCCCCGCCGCCGCCGCGCGCGCCGGGCGACGCCTCCGGCGGGCGGCCGAGCTCGCCGCGCGCCACGCGGCCGTCCGGGCCGGGGCGCCCGGTGATCCACCTCCAGCGCTGCGACCTCCCGCCGCCGTCGACCGACACGCTGCTCGTGGCGGAGATCCTGCTGCCCGACCGGAGCCCGCTGTCGCTGCTCGAGGCGCGCCAGGCGGTGCTCGACGCGCTCACGGCCGAGCTCCCCTTCCTCGAGCGTCACCTCGTGCTCGTCGACTCGGTGCACGACGGGCTGCCCGTGTGGCTCTACGACGGCCAGCGCCGCCGCCTGATCGAGCGCGCCGCCCTGAAGGGCGCGGTCCCGGGCGCGGAGCCGATGGTGCGCCAGCTCGAGGTCGACCCGCCCGGCTATCTCGGGCTGGCGGGCGAGCCGATCCGCGGTCCGATCGAGCGCACGCTGCTCGTCGGCCGGAGCGTGCTGCCCGGCCTCGGCCAGGAGGGCCAGCTGCTCGCCGCGTGGGGCGCGGCGCGCCTCGTGACCCGCACCGACCGGCGCAAGGAGCGGATGCGGAGGGACATGTGGAGCAAGGTGGAGATCGGGTAGCGCGGGGGGCTTCGACGAAATGCCCGGCCCCCAGAGAGGGTGTTCTCGGGGCGGGGTGGGGGCCCCGCCGAACTCGCCTGAACCATGAGCCATCCGGCAAGCCGGATGACTCATGGTTCAGGCTCAGACATCGGCCCATCCCCCACCCCGCCCCGAGAACACCCTCTCTGGGGGCCTACCGCTTTCTATGAATGTGATCGGAGATCGGTAATTTCCGGCGGCGGGTGAGTCGCGAGAGCGCCGTGTGTCACGGGGAGCGGGGGAAGACCTGGTAGAAGCCGTCTCGCTCGACCACGGAGAGCGGTACGTCGAACAGGCGCGACAGGTTCTCGTCGGTCAGCACCTCGCGCTTCGGGCCGTCGGCGAAGATGCGGCCTTTTCTCAGCAGGACGACCCGCTCGATCTCGGGCGGGATCTCCTGCACGTGGTGCGTCACCAGGATCAGCGTCTTCCCGCTCCGCACGAGGCGCCTGAGCAGGTCGACGAGCTCGAACGCGGCCTTCAGGTCGAGGCTGGTCGTCGGCTCGTCGAGCACGAGCGCCTCCGGGTCGTGCACGAGCGCGCGCGCGAGCAGGCAGCGCCGCTGCTCGCCGGCGGACATCTCCGCGATCGGCTTGCCCCCGAGGTGCGCCACGCCGAGTTCGCGGAGCACCGCCTCGGCGCGCCCGCGCTGCGCGCCGGTCGGCGGCTGGTGCTCGTGCAGCCCGGCGCTCGCGAAGAAGCCGGAGAGCACCACGTCGGCCCCTCGCACCTCCCGCGGATAGGACATCTGCAGCTCGTACGACACGAGCCCCAACCTGCGCCGGAGGGCGAACACCTCCCACCTTTCGCGACCGAGGATCCGCACGCCCGAGCCCTCGCGGTGGACCGGATAGATCTCCTTCGAGAGCAGCCGGAGCAGCGTCGACTTCCCCGCCCCGTTGGGCCCGAGGATCGCGGTGCTCTCCCCCTGCTCGATGCGCAGCGACAGCCCCTCGAAGACGCGCGTATCGCCGCGGTACACCTCGGCGTCCTCGATCTCGATGAGCGCGGGCGCGCTCATCGTTCCACTCCACGGTTCGCGTTCATGCGGCGCAGACTACCGGAGTGCCTAGCTGGATAAAAGATGAACATCCTATCCAGCGACACCTCGCAATTCAAGCGCCTTTGACGAGCGGCACACGATCTCACATGTCGGTCTCACATGTCGGTCTTACATGTCGGCGCATGTCAGACATGCGCGATGTGATGCGGCGAGACCGAGGGTCGTCAGCTTGAATATTACTACCAGGCTGCGTCCTCAAGGCCTCTTTCGTGGAATCTTCTACCGGCGCTACCGGCGCGCGAGATGGCGCTTCACCCGGTGAGGCGGCGAACGTTCGTGGGTGCGAGCCGCGCCGAGGACCCGAGTCGTGATCCCCCGATGTGGCCCTTTCCCACGGTCGCATTCTCCTGTGTTTGCGCGAATTTTCCCGCGCTTTCCCGCGCTTTCCCGCGCTTTTTCCCGCGCTTTTCCCAATGGAATCAGGGTTTTCGCGGTGGATCGTCCGTGCCCCGGATCGGCGATCCACTCGCGCGATCACTCACCATCTCTCGCGGACAGGCTCCGTCGAAAATCTGCGCATGAATTGGCGTTTACCGATCTCGAGAGATCGATGGCCCGGTCGTTGCAGTCCCCCTGGCACCTTCAACGAGTGCCCCGCGCCAAGCCGATGCTGGCGCTCGGGAGTGAGAAAAATCCGACGCGGCGCCGAGCCGCTCGGCCACTTGGAGATTGACGCAATGACGAAGATCAAGGGTTCGCTTTTCGGTGCTGGGGCGGTCTCGTGCATGCTCGCCGCGCTCGGCGGGTGCATCGTCGCCGCGGACGACGGCTCCAGCGTCTCGGAAGAGAACGAGATTTTCGCCGATGAGGTGGCAGCAGCCGCGGCGGCGTCGCAGATGCGCTTCGGCGTGGCTCCCCAGTGGAACCAGACGTATGCACCGCCCGCCTCGGGGACGGGGACCGCGGCAACGGGGCCGAGGAACGTGGACACGGTCGTCATCGGCGACTGGCTCCTCAACACCGGGTTCACGAGCACACATCGGACCAAGGCCGCGGACATCGTCAGCAGGGGTAAGACCCCCTACTTCTTTGGCTACATCGGCACGTCGATGACGAAGAAGGCGCTCGGTTCCGATCGCGACTGCGACGGGAACCCCTCGGAGAAGCTGTGCACGGATGGCGCGCAGTGGGTCCGCACGAACGCCACCGCCATCGCGTCCGCCTACAAGACCGCGGCGCAGGGGATCGCCGGGGCCGTCGGGGGGCGCGAGGCGCTGATCCACCTCGAGCCCGACTACTTCCAGTTCTCGGAGAAGGCGCAGGGCACGGACGCCCTCTCGAAGGATGAGTCCGATCAGATCATGAACGGTATCCTCCGCGCCATCAAGGATGGCTGCCCGTCGTGCAAGGCGGTCATCGACTTCAGCCCGTGGTTCAGCAAGGAGAAGACCGCCTGGGCGCAGTCCGCCGCCCACTTCTACCAGGGCTGGGACCGCAGCGTGGTCAAGTACGTCGGCCTCACGGGCAAGCCGTTCCCGTTCACGGAAGGCAAGATCGACAACTACACCTACCGGCAGATCACCAGCGAGCTCAGCCTGCCGCTCGTCATCGTCGACGCGTACACGTTCGGCGGCGGACCGATCGACGTCGACTCCACCTGGCTCAACGAGACCAACGTCGCCAAGGCCGTCGACATGGGGGTCGCGATCCTCATCTTGTCGCAGACGGGCGACGTCGGCGCCTACGACAGCTTCATCGCTCGGGTGAAGGGCGGCAGCAGCTCCAGCAGCAGCAGCTCCAGCAGCTCCAGCAGCAGCTCGACGACCACGAGCAGCAGCAGCAGCGGCGGGGGCAGCGGCGGCTCCGGCGGCAGCGGCGGCAGCGGCGGCTCCGGCGGCAGCGGCGGCAGCGGCGGCTCCGGCGGCAGCGGCGGCTCCGGCGGCGGCACCGGGACCGGCGTGCGCGTGGAGGGCGGCAATGTCGACGTCAGCATCACCACGTCCACGTCGTGGTCCAGCGGGTACTGCAAGGACGTCAAGCTGACGAACAAGGACACCCGCGAGGTCACGTGGACGCTCTATGTGCCCAGGGAGGGCACCATCTACAACAGCTGGAACGTCAAGGCCGACGCGACGAGCACCAACTTCGTGTTCTCTGGAACGTGGAACGCCAAGCTCTCGGCCGGCTCGAGCACCACCTTCGGCTATTGCGCGAACCGCTGACGGCCGGATCGAGGGCGCCGCGCGGCCGCGGAGGCGAGGAGCGCCTCACGGCCGCGCGGCGCGCCGGCCCGCCGAACGGCTGATCGACACGGGGCAGAGGCCCTCCGGACTCCCCTCTTCTCCCGCTCTCCCGCGCCCCGCGCCTTTTGGTATCCTGGGCGCACCGTGCCACCCGCCCCGCAGCGCTGCCTCCTCGCCGGACGCGGCCCGAGCCGCGCCACCCGCGCCGCCGCGCCGCGCGCGCGCTGTCCGGACCGGAGCGCCGCATGCCGCTGAAGCTCCGGGTCACCTGGCGCAACGCGGGCAGCCCGCTCTTGCCGGACGCGCTCTCCGAGGTGCAGGCGACGGCCGACGGCGCGCCGCTGCCGCTCGCCCGCGCGGGCCCGGGGCTGCGCGAGTTCGACGTCCCCGCGGGCGCGGCGCGCGTCGCGCTCACGGCGCGCTTCTCCGCGGCCTTCGGCGCCTTCGAGGACGTCCCGGCCCTCCAGGAAGAGGTCCTGTCGGTCGAGCAGGCCTTCGACGTCGCCGGCGGCGGGACGGCGCTCGGCCCCGCCCCGGACCCGGCGCTCGGGCAGGCGCACCCGCTCGTCGACGTGACGTCGACGCCGGGCCTCGCGCTCGCGCAGATCAGGACCGATTTCGTCGACATCACCCCGTTCTGGATGGCCTATGCGCGGTACTCGGACGAGTACCAGCGCGAGCACCGGCCCGGCACGGAGTTCGTGGCCCTCGGCGCCACCGCGGGAGAGCCGAAGATCTGGTTCGCGAGCATCCCGGAGGCGTGCAAGGCGCCGCCGGACGCCGGGGTCTCGGCCCTCGTGTTCTACCGGCCGGAAGGGTACGCGTATACCCGCGTCGACCAGCGCCACGAGATGTTCGGTCTGAATCGGTACCTGCTCAGCCCCGACCCGGATCCGAGCGCCCCGTACTGGGCGCGCGACGTGTTCGAGCGCGATCCGCGCGACCAGTCCCGCTGGGTGTATCTCCGCTGCGGCTTCGAGGAGGCGCTCGCCGCGAGCGGCAGGGCGGTGGTCCTGCTGCACCCGTGGCCGAGCGGCACGAGCTTCGGCGCCGCGACGAGCGCGGGCCTGCCCGGCCTGGCCGAGGCGGCGCTCCGCTTCCTCGGGGGCGCGCGCAGGATCGGGCTCGGGCCGGGCGGGGCGCGGCTCGGGAAGCTCGGGCTCGCGGGCTTCAGCGCGGGCGGGCTGCCGCTGTGGCAGGCGCTGGCCGCCAACCTGCGGCGGGTGAGCGAGGTGTTCGCCTTCGACGCCCGCGGCATCGCCAAGAGCGAGGCCACGATCCTCCGCTGGTACAGCGGCGACGCCTCGCGCCGGCTGCGGATGACCGGCGGGCACCAGCTCGACGCGAACGCGGCCATCCAGCGGAGGCTCGCGGGCAACTCGGACGGGGCCCGCGTCTCGTGCCTGCCGCCCGACAAGAGCGGCTATCTCCCCGGGGTCAACCCGCGCTGGGATCACGTGTGCTCCTCGCTCGACGACGGCGAGAAGGATGCCTATCTGAACGCCGACTGGGTATGGCACCAGTTCGCGATGTTCGGCGGCGTGCCGGAGGCCGGTGGGACGAGCGGCGTCACGTTCCTCCAGCGCTTCCTCGAGGCGTCGGATCTCTGAGCCGGACGGTTCCGGAGGGGCGCGGGCCAGCCGGACGACGCGGGAGGGAGAGAATTTAACGCAAAGGCGCAAAGGCGCAAAGGCGCAAGAAGAAGAATGAGAAAAGAAGAGATTGAAGCGCTCGCCAGATCGAGACGCTCGACGAACTCCCTTTTTTCTCTTATCTTTTTTGCGTCTTTGCGCCTTTGCGCCTTTGCGTTTAATCCTCCCTCACGCCCGCGCGACGATCCTCGAGAGCGCCCGCATGTCCGCATCATCGCCGAGCCGCGAGAGCGCGGCGCGCGCCGTCGCCAGCGCGGGCTCGACGTAGCGCAGGTAGCCCGGATCCGCGCCGATGCGGTCGAGGAAGACGAAGCGGCCGGCGTCCTTGAGCTTGCGCTGGACCGTCACCAGCTCGAACTCCCGGCCGAGCGCCTCGCGCGCCGCCCGATCGAGCGAGGCGGCGGCCGCATAGTCGTCGAGCCGGGCCTCGACGAACGGTCGATCGAGGTCCTGGAAGCTGTCGTTGAGGAGCGTCGCCAGGTCGTAGACGCGCGGGCCGAGGAGGGCGTCCTGGAAGTCGAGCCACGCGAGCTCGAGGCCCCCGCCCGGCGCGTCCACGACCATGAGGTTGCGGCTCTGGAGGTCGCGGTGGACGAAGCCGCGCGGCCACGCGGCGATGCGCCGGGCGAGCCGATCCGCCAGCGCGTCGAACTCGGCCCGCGCGGCGTCGTCGAGCCGGAGCCCGCGCGCGTCGAGCGCCCACGCGCGGAAATGGTCGAGCTCCCAGCGCAGCAGCGTCGCGTCGAGCGCGCAGGCGTCCACGATCGAGCCGCGCGGGAGCGCCGCGAGCGCCCGCTGCGCCCGCGCCAGATCGCGCACGGCGAGCGCGTAGATCTCGGCGCGACGCGCGGGCTCGCGCTCGACGAAGGCCGCGAGCGTCCGGTCCCCGAGGTCCTCCAGGAGGAGCAGGCCGTGCTCGCAGTCCTCCGCGAGCAGCGCCGGGACCCGGACGCCCCGCTCGCGCAGCAGCGCGTGCACCTCCAGGAACGGCCACCGCGGGGGAGCCGCGCCGACCGCGGCGCCATCGCCGTCGGCGCTCGGCGCGAACATCGCGACCGCCGTGCCGGCCGGCGTGACGACGCGCAGGTAGCGCCGGCACGACACGCCGCCGCGCAGGGGCGAAAGCGACGACGGTACATGGCCCGTGACCCGCTGGACGAGCCGGTGCAGGGCGTCGGGGTCGAGCTCGCGCACGCCCCTTCGTACGCCGTCAGCCCGTGCGGGCGCCAGCCTTCCTGGCGCGATCGCCTCCCGGCGCGGCGGCGTGGCCGCCAGCGCGCCTCAGCAGGCGCCGGCGCAGCCGTCGGCGCTCTGGAACCAGAGGCCGCCAGAATCCTCGCACTCGCTGCGGTCGTACCTGCCCGAGCAGCAGCGCTCCTTGCTCTCGCACACCTTCGCGACGCTCTCGCCGCTCCGGAAGCAGCATTTCCGGCTCTCGGGCGGCTCGGGCGCGGCGGCCGGATCCTGGGGCGCGGCCGGGTCCCCGGGCGCGGTCGCCTTCTCGATGACCACCGGGACTGCGGGCGCGACGAGCGTGGCCACCGTGTCGCAGCCGAACGAGCCAATCATGACGAGGACGGCGAGCGCCGCCAGCGCGCGAGCGGTTCCAGCCAGCTTCATGATCGCAGTGGGTCGCATGGGCGCAGGGCGGCCGCAAGTTTCTGCGCGCCTCCGCCCCGCGCAGCGGCCGATACGACGCTCGCCTCCAGCCATTCGTTATGGCGACAACGACCCTCGCGGCGCCGCCACCGACCCTCGCGGCGCGCCATCGACCCTCTCGGGCGCAGCCGCCGACCCGCGCGGCGCCCTACAGCAGGGCCGCCGCGCGCGCACCGCCGGCAGATCGGCCCGGCGCGGCGCGCGTTCGGCCAGGGGCTCGACGGCGGCTGTGCTATACACCCGTGGAATGGCGAACAGTGCGACGGCGCCGGAGAGGGTCACGCCGCTGAACGGAGCCGCGGCGACCTCGGTGGCCTGGCGTCACCGGGGCGAGCTCCGCATCACCGTGATCGTCAAGGCCACCTTCGCCTTCGCGGCGGACGCGGAGATGCCGAGGGTCGAGCCGCAGAAGATCCTCCACGGGGAGGTGCACCACGGCAACAACCCGGGCCGGAGCGTCAGGCTCACGAGCGATCTGGCGCCGCGCCTCGACCAGGCCGACGTGCTCTTCACCGGCCACGCCCACGCGCCGCCGCCGGGCGCGCCCGTGCACTCCCTGCCTGTGCGACTCACGATCTCCGACGAGGGCGAGGTCCTCCTCGACAAGGAGCTCCTCGTCCAGGACAGGGCCGGGTTCCAGCGGATGCCGATCGTGTACGAGCGGGCGCTCCGCGGCGAGAGCGATCACGAGAACTTCCTCGGCGTGCAGGCGACCGGCGACCCGTCCGATCCCGAGGCCAACATCCTCGATCCGCTCCATCCGGCGCGCGCCGCCGGCTTCGGCCCGATCGCGCGCGCCTGGCCGGCGCGCAGGCGGCTGCTCGGCGCCACCCCGCGCAAGGCGCTCGACGCCCCCATCGCCGACATCCCCGACGCCTTCGCGTGGGCGTATTACCAGGCCGCGCCCCCCGATCAGCGGACGCGCCCTCTGCGCGGCGGCGAATGGATCGAGCTCACGGGGCTGCACCCCACGCTGCCGCGCCTCCGGATGCGGCTGCCCGAGGCGCGCGGCCGCGCGCGCATCCACGGCCTCTCGGCCTTCGGCGTGAGCGAGGGCCAGCCGCTCGATCTGCACGCGGACACGCTGCGCATCGACGGCGACGAGCAGCGGTGCACCCTCGTCTTCCGGGGCAGCTTCGCCGTCCCCGACGAGGCCGCGCTCGCGGCGGCCGCCATCGTGGCGGGGGTCGAGCTCCCCGGGGAGCCGCTCGAGTGGCCCGAGCGGCCCGCCGAGGCGGGCGCCGCGGGCCCCGGTCTCGCCCGGGCGGCCGACGCGGCCGGCCGCGCGTTCGGCCCGGACGACGGCGTCCTCGGCGCCACCCAGGCCGATCCGGCCGCCGGGTCGCGCACGATGAGCCTCGCGGAGGACGGTGTCGCGGCCTTCGTCCGGGCGGCGACGCCGTTCCGCGACGGGCCTCCCCCCGGCGACCCCGCCGGGCACGCCGCGGGCGCGGGGGCGCCGGCGCCCCGGTTCGACACCGGGACACTCTCGCTCTCCTCGGCGGAGGACGCCCCGGCGGGGTCTCCCCTCACGACGCTGGCCTTGCTGTCCGAGGCCGACGACGCGGCGGACGCGCCGGCGCTCCCGTTCCAGCCGGCGCCCCCGGGCGCCGGGCTGCCTCCGTCGATGCTCGCTCGGGAGCCGGTCGCGGCCGACGAGCGCATGGGCTCGGGCACGCTCGCGCTCTCGTTCGAGGACGACTGGGAGCCGCGCGCCGACGCGCCCGGCGGCGCCGTCCCCGCGGCGCCGTCGCTCGATCCGGAGCCCGCGGCCGCGGCGGAGCCCTCGCTCGCGCGGATCCCGGAGCCGTCGTCCCCGGAGCTCCTGCCGGCCGCGGAGCCGCCGCCTCCGGCGCTCGCGCTGCCGGAGCCGTCGCCGCAGCCCGTGCTCAGCGCCTCGCCCGCGCGGTCGTTCGAGCCGGACGAGCCGCCGGCGGCCCCGCCGCCCCGGCGGCCGCCGCCCCCGCCGCCGGAGCGCCCGTCGCTGCCGACCCCGTCCCCCGCATTGAGGAGGAGCCTTTACGAACGGTTCGAGCGCAAACGATAGCCCGCAAGGCCCGCCTCGACGGGCGCGCCGGGCGCCCTGGCGGGCGGCGCACCGAGGCGGGAGATCCTCTCCCACAGCACGATGGATGGAGCTGCGACGATGACCACCCAGCACGAATCCGTAGACATTCGCATCGAGCTCGCCGGCTTGTCGTCCGACGTCCTCCAGCTCAACAGCCTCTCGGGGCGCGAGGCGATCTCGCAGCTGTTCGCGTTCGACGTCGAGGTCGCGTGCCCGAACGAGGCGGCGGTCGACGGCCAGGCCTTCGCGGGCGAGAGCGTCGCGCTCGTCTTCGAGCGGGACGGCGTCGAGCTGCGGCGCATCCACGGGATGGTCGCCGAGGTGCACGATCGCCTCGCGACGCTGCTCGACCACCGGGCGTACCGGCTGCGCATCGTCCCGCGCGCGCACCGGCTCACGCTCGTCGAGACCACCGAGATCACGATGAACAAGGCGGTGCCGGAGATCATCAAGCAGAAGCTGGAGCTCGTGGGCCTGAGCGGGAGCGACGTGGACTTCCGGCTGATGGGCAGCTATCCGCAGCGGGAGTTCTCGGTGCAGTACCAGGAGACCGATTTCGCCTTCATCTGCCGCCTGGCCGAGCACGTCGGGATCAGCTTCTTCTTCGAGCACCAGGACGGTCAGGACACGATGGTCTTCACCGACGACGCCAGCGGGTTCAAGCCCGCGGCCGGGGCCGCCGCATCCGTCCAGTTCCGCGAGCGGGGGGAGACCCGTGACGTCTTCGAGATCGCGGCGACATCGCGGCTCGTGCCGAGCGTGTTCGTGGCCCGCGACTACAACTACCGGCAACCGATGCTCGATCTGACGTCGGAGCACGTCCTGCCCGCCGGGTATGCGGGGGGCGTGATCGAGTTCGGCGGGCACTACAAGACGCCGGCGGAGGGGAAGGTGCTGGCGCAGATCCGGGCCGAGGAGCGGCAGGCGACGCAGCTCGTCTACACGGGCAGGAGCGCCGTGTGCGGGATCGGCGCGGGCGCGCGGTCGACGCTGGAGGGGCACCCGAACCTCGAGGGGCTCGAGCTGCTCTTCGTCGAGGTGGAGCACCAGGCGACGCAGCCCGCCGGCGGCTGGGGCGGGGGCGAGGCGCCCCAGCGCTACGTGAACACCTTCCGGGCGATCCCGAGCAAGAACACGTATCGGCCGCCGCGCGTCACGCCGGTCCCTCGGATCAGCGGCGTGGTCACGGGGATCGTCGATGCGGGGCCGGGCGGCGGGGGCAACGACGCGCAGATTGACGATCAGGGCAGGTACATGGTCCGGTTCCTGTTCGACACGGGGGCGGCCGGGAGCCTGACGTCGAGGCCGGTGCGCATGCTCCAGAACCACGCCGGCGCGAACTACGGCACGCATTTCCCGCTCAAGCCAGGGACCGAGGTGCTCATCGCCTTCGTGAACGGCGATCCCGATCGTCCGGTGATCGTGGGCGCCGCGCCCAACCCGCTGACGCCCTCTCCGGTGAACAGCGCCAACCGGTCGACCCACCGGATCAAGACGCAGGGGGGCATCGTCTTCGATCTCGTGGACGAGTGAGCCGCGCGCGGCGCCCCGGGCGAGGCGCGCCCCTGCGTGGGCCCGGGGCGGCGGGCCGCGCACGGGGGCGGCGCGGCTGGGCGCGGGGCGGCGCGGCCGCGCGCGGGGGGCGGCGCGGCTGGGTCCGGGGCGGCGCGGCCGCGCGCCGGGGCGGCGTTCAGGGGGACGGCGTCTTGCCGGGCGCCGGGTGGCTCGGCGCGAGCGAGGCGGCCTGGGCGCGGGTCATGGTCCGGATGGCGTAGTTGAGCGCGGCGCGCAGGTTGCGTTGCGTGTTGAGCTGGGAGAGGTCGAGGCCGAGGGAGACCATGGTCTGGGCGACGGTCGGCTTGATGCCGGCGACGATGCCGTCGGCGCCGAGGAGCCGGATCGCGGTGACGAGCTCGACGAGGTGGGAGGCGACCTTGGTGTCGACGACCTCGACGCCGGTGAGGTCGAGGATGGCGAAGCTCGCCCGCTTCTCGACGATCTGCCGGAGCAGGCTGTCCATGACCTCGGCGGTGCGCACGCTGTCGACGGTGCCGACCATGGGCAGCGTGAGCACGCCGTCCCAGACCTCGATGATGGGCGTGGAGAGATCGCGAATCACCTTTTGCTGCGCCGCGATCCGGTCGATCTGAATGCGCAGCTCGTTCTCGACGATCTTGGAGTCCGACACGTCCAGCGAGATCCCGAGCACGCCGTCGACGCGCTCGCCGGGCGCGCTGCGGAGCGGGATGAGCCAGGTGTCCCAGTAGGTGCCGTGCGCCTCGCTTCGGCCGTGGCGCACCTGGCCGTCGTACCATTGCCGCATCTCGGCGGCGGTGTCCGGGGAGGCGGCATAGAGGTCGAACACGTTGCGCCCGAGGTGCTGCCCCGGCGTCAACCCGGTCTTCGCGATGGCCTTGCCCTGGTGATAGACGTACGTCCCGTCGCCGTCGGTCGCCCATATCGCGATGGGTTCCACGTGCTCGGCGATGCCGTCGAGGATGCGCGCCTTGAGCCGCAGCGTGCTCAGCTCCTCCTCGGTCGCCGCGGGCGCGGCGGCGGCCGCGGGCGCGGCGGCGGCCGCGGGCGCGGCGGCGGCCGCGGACGCGGGGCGGAGCGAGCCGAGGACGGCGCCGCGGTCGGACGACGACCGGCTGGCGTTGCACGAGAGCGGCCGGTAGGCGCCGCCGCCGTCGCGCAGGCGCACGTCGAACGAGAGGGGCTCGCCGCGCTGGAGGAGCGCCGACCACGCCGCCGCGAGCGCCGCGCGATCGTCCGGGTGCGCGAGATCCGCGAGGAGCGCGCCGCCCTCGACCCCGGGGCCCAGCGCCTCGCGCAGCCCGCCGCTGCCGTGGAGCAGCGCCCCGTCGGCCGAGGCGATGAAGAGCAGATCGGGAGAACGGGCGAAGAGCTCGCCGAGCAACGCGCTGGGGGCAGATTCCATCAGGCTCACATCTCCTCGAGGGCAAGAAGCCCAGATATACCGTGGACGAAGCGCGCGGGGGAAGGGCTTCCCGGGTCGGCGCGATGCGATCGGGATGAGAATGCGCGCGGCATCAGCGTGCCGGCTTACGCGGAGAGAAAGCGGGCCGGCTCAGCGGCGCATTGCGGGGAGCGCGGCCGAGAGCGAGTTGCGTGGGCAGGAGCGGCGCAGCGGCGGTGAGAGGTGCGGGGGATTTGGCGGTCACAGGAACGTGAGAGCTCATCGAGGATTGGTTTGATCGGCAGACCGGACGTAGTCGCCGTAGGACAGGCCGTCGTCGCGCAGGACGTTGCAGCAGGACCAGAGCTTCTGGACGATTTGAGCGGAGGGGTTCGACACGTTCAGGGGACCTTGTCTTTCACTCGAAGCAGACGCGCTGGATGAACTCGCCGTGAAGTGGGTCGAAGTCCTTGTCCGTCGTGATCAGGGTAGCGGATGCTGCCCGAGCGCATGCCGCGATCCAGATATCGTTATCGGACAGCTTCTTTCCCTTTCGCACCAGGCATGCATGCATCGCGGCGTAGGCTTCGAACACGGCCTCATCGTGGATATCGATCGGCACGAGCTGCCCGAGGAGAGCTCGGAGACGTTCTGTCTTGTCTTCGCCCCAGCCGCGGTACTGCGCAAACGCGAGCGCCTCGCCGACCGTGACGACGGAGATCAGCGGGCGCTCCGCGCGCTTGCCGAGGCGCATCGCTGCATCGATCGCCCTGCCGGTCTCGTTCCCTCTTACGAGATGGAGGACGACCACAGTATCGAGCAGAACGAGCCCAGTCATGAGAGCTCTTTGATGGCCTGGTCGAACTCCTCGTCCGTCTCGTCGCCCGGCCACTTCCCGAAGATCGCGTTGACGCCGGACGTCGCGGTCTGCGGTCTGTAGAGCGCTCGCGGCTCCCTGCGACGACCGAAGATGGGCTTCGGGACCTTCGACCAGAAGCCGGAGATCCCCTCCCCATCTTCGATCCGCTCGGCGTCGAGCCGAAGGATACGACCCGAAGGGCGGTACACTGCCCGGCCGTGGACCAGGACGCGACGGCTGAGGAGCTCGCGGGCGGCCTCGACGCTCCCCCCAGCGAGCACGCCCCGGATCTCCTCTCCGCTGTCGAGCTTGATCGCGAAGGACTGGGTGCTCATCCGGACCATGTCGAGCAGGCCAGCGATGCGCACGGCCTGGGCTCTTGGCGTGGATGCGCTGAGCTTCCTCGCCGTCTCGACCGTCACTCGGTCGACCACGGCCTCGCCGGGAGCACCGGTCCGGTGCTCCTCGACCCGAAGCGCGTCGAATCCGGCCTCGAGCAACCGGCCGAAATGAGCGACGCGCTGGAGCAGGGGGCGATCGAAGCGCTCGCTGTCCGGGTTGCCGGCGCCGACGTCCTGGAGGACGCCGGCGAGCACGTCGAACCCTGTCCAACCGGGAGGAGGCCGCGACGGCCATATCTCCGCCTGAAGATAGAGCTCCTCGGCGGCCTCGCCGAGCTCCGGGGCCTCGAAGTGCAAGGTCGTGTCGTCGTTGCCCTCGACGTCCACGAGCCGGATGTCGCAGGCGGCGTTGAACCAGGCACGAGGTCGTCCGGCCGCGACGCTCCGCCCCTCGAAGGCCATCAGGACGGAGCGCCGCACCGCAACGTCGACCTGCTGGAGGGCGACGCCCAGCGGGGCGGCTGGCACGCGATGGCCGAAGCGCTTCGCGCTGGAGAGGCGGACGGCGTGGTGGACGATGGGCACGGCGGGCTCCTTCGGGTCGTGGCGTGGCTCGGCCGAAGCCGACAGGAAGAGGATAGCGCGAGCGGGCGCCGCCGTGCACGGTGGGGCGTCAGGTGTCGGGCTCCTGAGCGAAGTACTCCGCCACCTTCTCGAGAAAGTTGAGTTTGAGGGACGATGCGAGCTGGAGCTTACGGATTCCCTCGATGGTTTCGCACAGTTTGTTGAACGGCAGGAAGCCACAGACCTCGGGAAGTGCCTTCTCGCGCAGCGCGAAGGTCGGGCGCTGGATCTCCTGCTCGACCTTGTCGCGGCGCTCCTCGGGAGCGACCAGGTAGAGCATGATGTCGAGGTTCGGCTGGAGGGACAGGAGATCCGACATCCGGAGCAGACCGGAGTAGATCGACGTGGTGCACTCGACCTCGAGCACGCGCCGCACCCCGGCGAGATATCCAACGATCGTATCGAGGACCCATGCCCGCGCGCGAGGGCGGGAGGCCAGCTCAGTGGTGTACACGGCCTCCCCGGTGCTCAGGCAATCTCTGGCGGCGCGGGCGCCTCGGGCACGGCCTTCTTCGCCTTCTTCACCCTCGCCGCGGCGGCGCGGGGGACATGGAGCTCGTCCAGATAGCCGAACACCTGGGCTTCGAGGTCGGGCGGCAGCTTCGGGTTGTGCTCCAGCTCGTCGGCGATGCCTGCCCGCAGGCGGGAGAGGAGGCCTATCGTGGCGGCGCGGAGCGCGCCCGCGCCCTTGCGCGAGGTCTCCTTCATGTCGGCGCGATCGCTGAGCATGGAGTGGAGCCGCTCGCCGGCGTCGAGGAAGCCGCTGATCCAGTCATGGAGGGTCTCTCCGCCGGCGGCGGGGAAGCGCTCGAGATCGGCCTTGTGCTGCTTGAGGATCTTCTTGCGCTCGATGGCCGCCCTGGCCTCGTCCGCGTAGCTCGCCTTGAGCTCGGACAGGGCGGGGATGAACGCGCGGCGGATCCGTGTCGCAGCAGCGACCGTCTCCGCCGAAACCTGCGGGTGCCGGAGGTAAGCCTCGGTCATGTACCAGACCGCCTTGCCGAAGCCATCGTGCTCCACGTCGGTCTCCTCGAGCTCCGCCGCGAGGGCCTTCCCTCCGATCACGACGGGAGGAAGGGCGGAGATCTCCTCCAGCTTCTTCGCGAGCATCGGCTCGTAGGTCTTGCCGGAGCTCGTGCGCAAGAGCGCCGGTCTGCGCTTGTCGAACAGGTCGGTGAGCCCGAGCTTCAGATCGGACAGCGTGAGGTTTTGCATCCTGTCGAGGGTAGAAAGGCGAGCAGGAAGATCAAGCCGCCCCGGCCGTCGGAACAGTGCCTGATCCGGCGGCGAGGCGCGGGCGTCGCGCCGACCATCCCTGCTGCCCCGCCGGCGAGGCGCGGGCGTCGCGCCGACCATCCCTGCTGCCCCGCCGGCGAGGCGCGGCCGTCGCGCCGACCATCCCCGCTGCCCCGGCGGCGAGGCGCGGCCGTCGCGCCGACCATCCCTGATGCCCCGGCCGCGAGGCGAAAAGACCGAAGCCGCGACGGCCATCTGCAGGGCGCCGGGAAGGGGGACATCATGAGTCTTCCAGCACACGCCCGAGGACCGCCTCCGCCCTGGGATACCCCATGAGCCTTCCAGGACACGCCCGAGGACCACCTCCGCCCTGTGATACCCTCGCAACGCGCCATGGCCCCCTACCGATCGTCCCGCGAGGACCGCGCCGCGCCGAAGGCGCCGCCCCCAGGCCCCGTGGCCGACATGGTGCAGCAGTTCGCCGACCCGTACGCCTTCCTCCGCGAGCTCGTGCAGAACGGCATGGACGCCGGCGCGCGCAAGATCTCCGTGCGCGTCGAGACGCTGCCCGGCGCCTGCGCCACCTCGGTCGCCGACGACGGCAGCGGCATGAGCCGCGAGGACATCGAGGGGCCGCTCCTCACCCTCTTCAGCTCGTCCAAGGAAGGCGACCCCAGCAAGATCGGCAAATACGGCGTCGGCTTCGTCTCCGTGTTCGCCATCCAGCCAGAGCAGGTCGACGTCGAGACGTGGCGCGACGGCCAGGCCTGGCTCCTCCACCTGCGCAGCGACACGAGCTACGAGCTCGACGACGCCGGCCCCCGACAGGGCAGCGGCACCCGCGTGACCCTGATCCAGCGGCTCAGCCGGGAGGCGTTCGTGGAGCACGCGCGGCGCGCGCGGGCGGCGCTCCGCCGCTGGTGCCGCCACGCCGAGTGCGAGATCGCCCTCAGCATCGCCGACCACGAAGGAAACGCGCGCGCATCCGTCGAGCGCATCGACGCCCCGCTCTCCGTCGCGGCGCCCGTGTCCGTGACCGCCGTCGAGGAGGACACCACCTTCGTGGTCGGCCCGTCCGCCGGCGCCCAGCACCTCCCACCCCCCACCGGCGGCGAGCCCGCCGCCGAGCAGGGCCAGAGCTTCGCCGGCTTCTACAACCGCGGCCTCACCCTGTTCGAGACCACGGACGAGCTCTTCGGCGGGCTGTCGGGCGTTCGGTTCAAGGTGATGAGCCCCCACCTCCAGCACACCCTGAGCCGCGACAACGTACGCCGCGACGACGCCTTCTGGGAGGCGCTCGCCCGCGTGCGCGAGCTCGTCAAAGGGCCGCTCCGCCGCAAGCTCGCCGCACGCCTCCCCAAGGCCGCGGCGAGGGCCGCCGCCAGCGAGCGCGCCGCCGCCACGTACGCGGCCATGCTCGAGGCGGCGCTGTCGCCGCCGACCGCGCTCGATCCCGACGAGATCCCGTTCCCGCTCGCGAGCCCCGTCGCCGGCGACCGGGCGCGCGCCGGCCTGCGGGCGCTCGCGCCAGGGCGCGAGCCGCTGCTCGTCGCCGATCGGGCCGACGCGCTGACCGAGGCCATGGCGCAGGGCGGCCTGCCCGTCGTGCTGTGCAACCACCCCGCCACCGTCGCGCTGCTCAAGCGGTGCTTCCCGGCGGCGCGCATCGAGCACGCGCGCGCGGCCTACCTGCTCGTGCACGAATCGCCCGAGAGCGCCCGCGCGGCCGACGCGCCGCTGCTCCAGGTGGTCGAAGGCGCCCTCGCCCGCGCCCGGCACCGCGTCGCCCGCGTGAGCCTCTGCCAGATCCAGGGCGCCCTCCGCGAGCGCGGCGCGATCCTCCTGCCCGCCCGCGAGCGCGGCGGGCCCGAGCGGAGCTGCCACGCCGCGCGCGACGTGGTGCGGCGCGCGGCCCGCTTCCGGCCAGGGCACGCCCTCTACCTCAACGTCGACAGCGACACCGTGGCGCTCGCGCGCAGGCGCGCCGCCGTCGATCCCGTGACCGCCGGCAACCTGCTCGCCCGCGCGCTGCTCGTCGAGGCCAAGGGGCCGCTCGACCCCGACGACAGCGACCGGCTCCTCGACCTCGCGGCGAGCCCGCCGCCGCTCGCGCGCGCGCCGAGGGGGCTCCCGCGGTGAGCCGGATCGTCGCCCGCGGCGCCATCCGCGTCGATGCCCGCCGCGCCGTCCAGAAGCTCCGGGAACACCTGCTCGTCGACCTGGACCTCTACCTGCTCGAGCTCGTCCGCGCCGCCGCGGCCGGCGGCGCGACGCGGATCGACCTCGAGTACGACGCCGACGACGTCGCCGTGACCTTCGACGGAGCGCCGCCCGACGCGCCCGCCCTCACGCGCCTGCTCGACCACGTGCTCAACGCCGCGCCCGACGCGTCGTCCCGGAGGCTCCGGCTGCTCGCGCTCGGCGTGAACGCGGCGCTCGGGCTGCGCCCCGCGCGCGTCGACCTGATCACGACCGCCCGCGGGCCGTCCGGCGAGGCCTCCGGGGCGACCTGCACGCGCGTGCGCTTCACGCCCGCCCTGCTCGAGGCGCCAGCCGACGCCCTCGCGCCGGCCACCGCCCCCGCCTGCGACGAGGTGCCGCGGCCGCCCGGGATGCCCGCCGCCGGGCTGCGCGTCGAGGTGCGGCGGCGGCTCGGATGGTCGGTGCTGCGCCGGGCGCTCACCGGCGACACCCCGCCGGAGCTCGCCCACCTGGCCGCGGCCACCGCCGACTTCCCGATCCCGATCACCCTCGCCGGCGAGCCGCTCCGCCGCGCCCTCCCGGGCGGCCAGCCCGCGGCGCTCGTGCGCGTGCCCTTCCACGTGCACGGCGCGCGCCGCGCCGCGATCGAGATCGTCGCGCCCCGCGACCTCGCGGCCGCGCCGGCCGCCGCCACGCCCCTGCCCGCGGCGCCCTCGTCGCCGCTCTCCAACGCCCTGTCTCCCCTCCCGCCGCTGTCCCCGCCGCTGCCCCTGCCCCTCTCCATGCCCCTCTCCTCGCCCCTCTCCGGCCTCCCCGCCGTCGACTACCTCGAGCACGGCGTGCGGCTCGTCCGCGAGCGCTTCCACTTCGAGCCGCGGTTCCCCTCGGCGCCCTACCAGGGCGTCGAGCTCCCGGTCCGCCTCGTCGTCGACGCGGACGAGCTGCCCACCAACGCCTCGCGCTCGGCGCTGCGCGAGGACGCGCCCCTCCGCGCGCGCCTGCGCGAGGCGGCGAGCGGCGCGCTGCTCGACGCGCTCGCGGCGCTCACCGCCGTCGCCCGCGGCGAGGGCACGATCCCCGAGGGCGCGCTCGTCCTCGACGAGGACCCCGGCCGGATCGAGGACGCGCTCGCGGCCTTCGCGTGCGTCGCGACCGGGGCGGCGCGCGCGGGCGGGCGGCTGCCCCCGGAGGCGCAGGCCGCGCGCGAGCTCCCGCTGCTCCGCGACGGGCACGGGCGGCCGATGTCGCTCGCGGCGCTCGACGCGCACGACGCGACGACCCTCTTCATCCATCGCGGCGACGCGAGGCTCCCGGAGGAGCTCTCCCCCTGGGCCAGCGACGTGATCTGGAGCCGCGGGGGGCTCGTCGAGCGCGCGCTCGCCGGGCTCCCGCTCGCCGACACGGAGGCGATGATCGAGCAGGCGAAGCTCGGCGCCGGGCGCCGCAGGGCGTTCCTCCTGCACGCGACCGGCGAGCCCGTGGTGCCGCCCTCGCCCGAGCACGCCTTCCGCGCCGCCTTCCACGTGGACGAGGGGCCGCTCGACGGGCTGCGCGGCGAGCTCGCCGTCTTCGCCGACGGCGGCGAGGCCCACCGCGGCGCCGAGGTCCGGGTGTTCGTGGACGGGCGGCACCTCGAGACCGTGGCGCTCGATCCCGCCGCCGTCCCCCTGCCCGTGGAGATCGCGCTCGCGTGGGAGGGGCGCGTGCGGCCGCGGTTCGGGTACGACGGCGTGGAGCGCGACGCGCGCTTCATCCGCGCGATCCGCCACGCGCTCGGCGTCGCGCTCGCCGCGGCCGACGCCGAGGCGCGGCGGCTCTTCGGGCCGAGGGCCGCGCACCAGGGCGCGCCGCCGCCCGAGCGCGAGCTCGCTCGCCTGAGGGGCCCGCTGCGCGCCGCGATCGGGACGCTGTTCTGCGCCCCGCCGCGCCTCGGCGCGCCCGGCGGCAGGCAGGCGCGGCGCGGCGCGCCGGGGCGGCGCGGCGGCGATGACCTCGCGCCGTCGCGCTTCGGCGGCCTCCTGGAGGCGCGGCTCTGGCCGCTGCACGGGTCGAGCCGGCTCATGAGCCTCAAGGGCCTGGCCGCGTTCGCGCGGGCCGCGGGCGGCCTCTGCACCGCGCCGCCCGAGGCGCGGGGGCGCGCGGCCGACCGGCGGCCCGTGCTCGCCGCCTCGCAGCGCGAGCTCGACTGGCTCGCCGCCGCGATCCCGGGGTGCGAGCTCGTCCCCTACACGCCGGGGCTCTTCGGCGAGGACGAGCTCGAGGCGCGCGGCCCGGCGCGGCGGCGAGCGCTCGCGGCGTCGCTGGAGAAGCTCGCGCCGAAGGGCGCCGCGGGCGCGCCGGTCCTCGAGGTCGCCGGCGCCGGCTTCCTCGCCCTCGCCACGCCCGGCGACGCGATGGTCGAGGTGTGGCACCACGCGTCGCAACCGCTCGCCACCCTGAAGGCCGCGCCGCTCCTCGGCCCCGCCCACGTCGCGATCGACGACGACGCGGCGGTGCCGAACCGGGCGTGGAACGGGGTCGCGTCGCCCCGCAACGACGCCGCGGTCCACGAGGTCGAGCGCGCGCTCTGCGAGGCGATCGTCGCCGCGCTCGAGGGCGACGCGGCGGCGCGCGCGCGGCTCGGGCTGCGGGACGATCCGCTCCGCCACGGCGGCAGGCCGGACGCGCGCCTCGCCGCCTACCTCCTCGACAGCGCGCGGGCGCTCGCGGAGCGGGCCCGGAGCACGCCGGCCGAGGCGGGCCCCGGCGGGCTCGCGGCGCGCATCCGGCGCCTGCCGCTGCTCACGATGCTCGACCCGCGCGGCCAGGAGGTCGCGCGCTCGCTCGAGGCCGTCGACCGGACGCACCCGCCGCCGGCGCCGATCCCGGTGCTCGACGAGGCGCCCGGCTTCGAGACGCTCGCCTGGCACCCCCTCGTCGTCCGCGACCCGCGCGAGCGCGCGGCGCTCCTGCGGTGGGCGGGCGGCCGCGTCCTCCCGGCGGCCGCCGGGGTGCCGGCGCGGCGGCTCCGCGCCGCCATCGAACAGAACCTCCGCAGGCGCGCCGAGAGGGCGCAAGAGACGCAAGAGACGCAAGAGACGCAAGAGGAGCGCCGGGCCGGCGCCGGCGCGGCGCCGGCGCCGCGCGCGCCGCTCGCGCAGCCGGGCGCGCCGTCGCACCCGCTCCTCCGGGTGAGCCCCGCGGCGCTCGGCGTGCGCGATATCGAGGGCGAGATCGAGATCGTCGAGGGGCCGGCGTCGGACGCCCGCCTCGTCGGCCCGGGCGGCGAGGAGCGGCGCCTCGAGGTGGACCTGCCGATCCCGCTGCGCATCGTGGCGCGCGCCTCCGCCGCGGACCCGCCGAGGGACGAGGTGCACGCGCTGCTGACGCGCCTCGCGAAGGGCGCGGGCCGCTACCTGATCTCGCTCGCGCCCCACTTCGACGAGCTACCGCCGTTCGTCCGGAGCCACACGCGCCGCGCGGTCCTGCGGACGCTCGCCCAGGGCAAGCGCGTGGTCGCCGGCGCCGCGAGCGCGCCGCTGTTCCCCGACATCGAGGGGACCCTCTGGTCGCTCGACGAGCTCCGGCTCGACCCGCGCGCCACGTGGCTGTGCACCTCGACGCCGCCGCCCTACCCGAAGCAGCGCTACGAGCGGCCGGTGCTCGCGCTGAGCACGCCCGAGCGGCTGCAGCTCGCGACGGCGGTGGTCGTCAAGGACATCACCGACGTCGTGGCGCGCGATCGCGCGACCGAGGAGCGCCTCGCGGCGCCGCCGCTCGCCGTCGTCGGCCTCGACGACGCCGCGCGCGCGGCGTGCTTCGCCGTCTTCCCCTTCGCCCCGCAGGAGGGCGCGCCGCCGGCGCACGGCGAGATCGGCCTGCTCGCCCCGGAGCACGCCGGCGCGGCCGGGATCGCGGTGCACGTCGGGCGGCGCCCGCTCTGCGCGATCGACGCCGGCGACGGGTGGCCGCTGTGCGCGGCCGTCAACGACGACGCGCTCGAGCCGAACCGCGCCTTCGACGGGCTCAAGGCGAGCGCGGACGCGGCGAGGCTCCGGCAGGCGGTGCGCGACGCCGCCGGCCGGTGGCTGCGCGGCCGGCTCGCGCCGCCCGGGGACGCGCTCGCGACGCGGTGGATCGACGCCGCCACGGGCGGGCCGCGGCCGCTGTTCGTGACCGGCGCGCTCTGGCTGCCGGCGCGGTGGCCCCGCGCGCCGCGGGTGCTCGTCGGCGCGCCCTCCGCGGCGACCGTCGAGGGCCGCGGCGCCGGCGAGGGCAGCGGCCCCGGCGAGGGCCGCGGCGCCGGCGAGGGCAGCGGCCACGGCGAGGCCGGCGGCCCCGGCGAGGGCAGCGACGCCGGCGAGGGCAGCGGCCACGGCGAGGCCGGCGGCCCCGGCGAGGGCTTCGCGCCGCGCGCGCTGCTCTCCGGGGCGGGCGCCGGCGGCGTGAGCGGCCTCGCGCCGGTCGAGGGGATGCTCCTCGTGTGGCCGCTCCACGCGGCGCCGTGGGAAACGGTCGCGGAGCTCGCGATGGCGGCGGCGGCCTCGATGGCGGCCGAGCTCTCGGACGAGGCGGCCGCCGCGCCGTACCTGTGGAACCTGCACCTGCTCGGCCGCCTCTCCGGCGGCAGGCTCGCCGCGCGGACCGCCGGCGGGGAGACCGTCGGCCCGGCGGAGGTCCGCGCGGAGCTCGCGGCGCGCGGCTGCCTGTGGATCACCGATCGCCGCGGGAGCGCGGACGGCGATTTCCCGGAGGAGACGCCGGCGTTCGTGCTGCTCGACGACGGCTCGCCGCTCGTCGAGGTGCTGCGCCACCGGGCCTCCCCGGGCGCGCTGCGCGAGCTCGGCGCGCCCGCGGCGCCGCCGGCGTCGACCGGCGCCGGCGCCGGCGCGGCCGAGGTCGGGGTCGCCGCCGGGGCCGTCGCTTTCGCGGCGAACGCCGAAGCGCCGCCGAGCTCCCGCGGCGCGCGCGCCGCCGCGGGCATGACCCTGGAGCGATCCCACGCGGGGGCATCCAGCGCCGAGGCCGCCGCGGGCGCGCCCGACTCGAGCCGCGCGCGCGCGTGGGTCGGCGCGCTGTGGCGCAGCGTCCGCGGCCTCATCGGCGGCGAGGCGGCGGCGCTGCCCGGCGCCTCGCCCGAGCGGCGCGGCGCCCCGGCCGAGAGCCCGCTCGCGGCGGCGCTCGGCGAGGCCATCGCCCGGATGGGCCTCGCGGGGTCCCCGGTCCGCGCCGTCGTCGAGAGCCGCTCGGGGCGGCCGGTCCGCTACGACGCGAGCCGGTGCCACATCGTCGTCAACACCGAGCACGAGGCGCTCGCGTGGCTGCGCGGGCGCGGCGCGCCGGACCCCGCAGTCGTCGCGCTGCTGGCGGCGGCCGCCGTCGGCGAGGTGAACCGCGCGCTGAAGTCGGTCACCGACGCGGAGGAGCGCCGGGCGCTCGAGCACCTGCTGCGCTGGATGGGGTAACGCGCGCCGGCGGCGCGCCGCCGGGGCATGAGGCCCGCGCCGGCGCGGCAGAGCCCGCCCCGCGCCTCCGCCGCGCGTTGCCTGCCCGCCGCCGGGACGCAAAGCTCTCTCCGTGGACACCGTCTTCACCATCGGCCACGGCACGCGCAGCGTGGAGGAGCTCGTCGAGCTGCTCGGCGAGGGGCCGGCCGACACGCTCGTCGACGTCCGGAGGTTCCCGGGATCCAGCCGCTCGCCGCACCTCGGCCGCCCCGCGCTGGCCGAGGCGCTGCCGCCGCTCGGGGTGACCTACGTCTTCCGCGGCGACGCGCTGGGCGGCCGGCGGACCGGGCGGGACGGCTCGCCCCATATCGCCTGGGAGAACCCGAGCTTCCGGGCCTACGCCGACCACATGGAGACGGCCGAGTTCCAGCGCGCGCTCGCCGAGGTGGAGGCGGAAGCCCGGGCCGGACGGCGCTTGGCCGTCATGTGCGCCGAGACGCTCTGGTGGCGCTGCCACCGCCGCCTCATCGCCGACGCCCTCGTGGCGCGCGGCGTCGCGGTCGTCCACCTGCTCGGCCCCGGCGCGCGGGCCCCGCACGCGCTGAACCCCGCGGCGCGGATCGACCGCTCCGGCCGCCTCATCTACGACGTCGGCGCCCAGCGCGCGCTGCCGCTCGGCGGCGCCGGCGCCGGGCGCGCCCCCGCGTCGGCCCGGCCCGCGCGCCCGCGCCGCGCGCGGTGATCCGCGGGCCGCGCCGCGCCGCCGGGTGCATCCGCCCCGGGTCTTGTGCTCCACTGCGCCCATGACGGAGAGCGCCGCGGCGCGAATGACCGAGAAGATCGCGGCGGTGCTCGCCGGCCGCGAGCCGAGCCTGCCTGCCCGCGCCGGCGAGGCGCTCGCGCGCTGGCTCGAGCTCGTCCAGGGGTGGAACGCGAAGGTCGATCTGACGGCCGCGCGGAGCCCCGATGAGCTCGCCGACCTGATGCTCGCGGACGCGCGGCTCCTCTCGGAGCACGTCCCCGAGGGGCGGCGCGTGGTCGACGTCGGCACCGGGGCCGGCGCGCCCGGGCTGCCGCTCGCGCTGCTGCGGCCGGATCTGGACGTGACCCTGGTCGAGCCCCTGCAAAAGCGCGTCGCCTTCCTGCGGACGGCGATAGGCACGCTGGTTCAGGAGGGCGAGCTCAAGAGGGCACCGCGGGTCGAGCGCGCGCGCGGCGAGGACCTCGTGCGGGCAGGGAGGTCGTTCGAGGTGGCGATCTCCCGCGCGACGCTCGCGCCGGACGCGTGGCTGCCCCTCGGCGCGGCGCTCACGGCGCGCGAGCCGGCGGAGCGGCGCGAGATCTGGGTCCTGCTCGCCCGCGACGAGCCGCCGGCGCACGCCGGCTGGGCGCCCGCGACCGATCTCCGGTATCGCTGGCCGCTCACCGGGGCCGATCGACGCGCAGTGCGGTATCTGCCAGAAGCCGCCAAGAATGCCTGATCGCCAGGTAGGGCGCCCCCTGAGAAAGTCGCGAATCGCGCCGATTGCGTTGCTGCCGGCGGCTGCACCCCGGAGCGTCGTCCGCTTTTGCGGAGGCTCCATTTCGCGAGCTTCTCGGTTCCCAGGTATGGCGGAGCCTCACCGATTCCGTTACTGTCCGGAAACCACATGCAGGCGCCCGACCTGGGCACCGCCTCTTGGCTCCGGAGACAGGCATGAAAATCCAACGCATTTCGGCGGTTTTGCTCACCGCGGTCGCCACCTCGGCAGGATTCATCGGTTGTGGCTCTGACGATCCGGACGATGGCGCTGGCGGGACCGGGGCCTCGGGCTCGGCCTCGTCCACGTCCGCGTCGACCACGGGCCCCGTCGCCGTGAGCACCGGCAGCAGCGGCCCGGATCTCGCGAAGTTCCTCGGCACCGCGTGCGAAGCGGACGCCGACTGCGGGCCGGACGGGATCTGCTTTCTGGAGGGGTCCAACGACTTCTTCGGCGGCGGCCCTGCGGGCGGGTACTGCACGAAGGAGTGCGGCGGAGACGACGATTGCGAGGGGGAAGGCAGCGCGTGCATCGGCGACCTCTGCCTGCTCGGCTGCATTCCGGGGGATCCCCCGTTCACGGAGGGCGACGCGAGCGTCGATCCGGACAAGTGCCAGGGGCGCGAAGAGCTGCGCTGTGAGGCATTCCAGGGGGCGACGGTCTGCTTGCCGGGCTGCGGCGCGGACGTCCAGTGCAGCGACCGCGTGTGCGACCCCCGGTCGAGCGTCTGCGTCGACGAGCCGAACGAGGGGCTGCCCAACGGCACCCAGTGCGAGCTCGACGAGGACGGCAACGATCCCTGCGCCGGGTGGTGCGTCGGCGTCACCGACGAAGTCGCCATGTGCGCCGAGCTCTGCGGGCTCAATGGCGATCCCGCCCTCGACTGCGGAGGTCCCCAGAAGGGCCTCTGCGCTTACCCGCTCGAGCGGGACGCCGGTCCGGGCGACATCGGGCTCTGCGTCAATGCGTGCAAGGCCCACAGCGACTGCCTCCTGCCGCTCTTCTCCTGCGAGAACCTGGGCACGGCGACGAACGTCGTGGGCTTCTGCTTCTTCGGGCCGGCCGAGTGCGAGGACGTCGGGGAAGAGTGCGAGGATGGGACCGTCTGCAGCGAGACGCCGAACGGCCTCTTCTGCCTCGATCCGGCCTTCCCGCTGGACGACGCCGGCACGGGCGGCGGCGGCGGCGGCGGTGGTGGCGCCGGCGGCGACGGCGGCGGTGGTGCTGGCGCCGGCACGGGCGGCGAGGGCGGCACCGGCGCGACGAGCGGCACCGGCGGCGAGGGCGGCACCGGCGCGACGAGCGGCACGGGCGGCGAGGGCGGCACCGGCGCGACCGGCGGCACCGGCGGCGCGGGCGGCACTGGCGCGACCGGCGGCACCGGCGGCGCAGGCGGCACCGGCGCTGCTGGCGGCGCGGGCGGTGCTGGCGGCGCTGGCGGCGCCTGAGCGGCAAGTCCCCCGGACCCGGGCCTCTCCTCCCCAGCGAGCGCCGCGGACATCGCGGATGAGGCCCTCCGGTCCACACGCTTTCTCCAGCTCCTCGAACTCCCCTCCTCTCGTCGCGTCACCCTCTCTGCTCCATCAAGGTTGAGCGCCGGGCTCGAACAGGAGGGAAGACGGGAAGAAACGCCCGCGACGCTCTCCCCTCCTCTCCTTCCACGTCCATTTCTCCGCGCAGATCGGCGCGCTCGCGAGCCCATCCGTTCGGGGGTGTAGCGATGTTGGAGCGCTCGAGCCGTTCGGCCTGTGACGGACCCGCGAGCGTCGAGCCCGCGGCCGAGGAGGGAGAACGCGAGCGCGCGACGCGGTTTCCCGCGTAGATCGCGCCTCTCGGCGCGAGCACCACGAGGCGCGCCGTCCCACGCGGGGCAGATCGCCACACGAGACGACCGGCGTGGCGCGTCGACGCTCGGCGCGCGCCGACGCGCGCCGCACCGGCACCCCGTTTGCTCATGCGCCATGCGGCCAGGAGGACCGCATGAACAAGCTCGCTCTTCTCACCTCGGCCGCCGCCGTGGCGGTGGCTACCATGGGATTCACCGAAGCCGCGCACGCTCAGGAAAGGACGCGCGACACGGTCACCATCACCGATTCCGTGCCGAACCGCGGGCTCATCTGGAGCGGCGTCGCCGTGCTCGGCACCACCTACGGGATCTCGACCGTCGTGGCGACGTTCAGCGACAGGCCCGCGGACCGAGCGCTCTGGGTGCCCATCGCGGGGCCCTGGATCGATCTCGGGACCCGCGGCAAATGCGGCGGCGATCGGTCGTGCAACACCGAGGCGACCAACAAGGTGCTGCTCGTGGCCGACGGGCTCGGTCAGGCCATCGGCGCGCTGCAGATCCTGAGCGGCTTCATCTTCCCGGCGAAGCGCACGGTGACCGAGGTCGGGAGCGTGCAGATCATCCCCATGGGCAAGGGGCTCGCCGCCAGGACGGTGTTCTGAGCCGACATGGGACGTCGTGAGCCCGCCCCGGCCCCGCCGCGGGCCCGGGGCCTAGCCGGCGGCAGGCGGCGCGCTCGCCCGGAGCGACAGGCCGCGAACGAGCGTCGCGAGCGTGCGCAGCACCGGGGTGTCGATCCCCGCCCGGCGCCCGCGATCGACCACGGCGCCCTGGAGGATGTCGACCTCGGTCGCGCGGCCGGCGCGCACGTCCTGCAGCATCGACGGCTCGGTGAGCGGGAAGTCCGCGCGCGTGAGCGCGATCATCGCGTCCGCCGTCGCCTCGGAGATGTCCGCCCCCTCCGCCCGCGCGACCGCGATCACCTCGAGCATCGCCGCCCGGAGCAGGTCCTCCATGCGCTCCACGACCGCCCCGGCGCGCTGGCCGGTCAGCGCGCAGATCGCGTTGAAGGGGGCGTTCCAAACCATCTTCTCCCAGAGCATCGACCGGTAGTCCGAGCCCCGGCGGACGGGGATGCCGGCGCGCTCGAGCAGCGCGGCGGTCGCCTCGACCCGCGCCTCCTGCCCCGGCCGGTACGGCGCGAGGCCGGCGCGCGTCGCCGCGAGCGTCTCGATCTCCCCAGGGCCGCTGAGGCCCGCGGACATGTACGCGATGGAGGCCAGCACCCGCGAGGCGCCGACCTCGCGCGCGACCGCATCCTCCGACTCCAGCCCGTTCAGCAGGGGCAGAGCGAGGCCGTCCGCCGCGAGCAGCCCGGGGAGCTTGGCGCTGACGTCGCCGAGCGACGGCCACTTCACGGCGACGAGCGCGAGATCGAACGGCCCGCGCACCGCGTCGAGCGGCGCCACGCGCAGCGGCGGCGTGCGCACCTCGCCGGTCGGCGTGCGGAGGATGAGGCCGCGCGACCGCATCGCCTCGGCGTGCGCGCCCCGCGCGACGAAGGTGACGTCTTGCCCGGCGAGGGCGAGCCTCGCCCCGAAATAACCGCCCACCGCGCCCGCGCCGACAACGAGGATCCGCATCGGCGGCGACCATAGCACGCTCGGACCGAGGACCGAGCGCAGAGAACCGACATGTGGCGATCAGCGCGGATTGCGGATATGCATGAGCCCAGATGCAAAGGCCGGACGTCCCCACCACGGCTCAAGCCGGCGGCAGCATGACCGAAGGCGGCGAGCCGAGCGCGACGCTGGAAGGCGAGCAGATCCAGCTCTTGCTCGACGCCCTGCCGGCGCTCATCTCCTATATCGATGACGAGGAGCGCTATCGCATCGTCAACCGGGCCTACGAGCGCTGGTTCGGCGAGGATCGCGTCTCCCTCGCCGGCCGGCACGTGCGCGAGGTGATCGGCGACTCCGCCTACGCCGCCGTGAAGCCGCGCATCGACGCGGTGCTCGGCGGGCAGCCGCAAGACTTCGAGTCGCGGCTCGCGTACCGCAGGAGCGGCAGGCGCCACGTCCGCATCCAGTACATTCCTCATTTCGGCGCGAGCGGCGAGGTGGCCGGATTCTTCACGCTCGTCGCGGATATCAGCGAGCAGAAGCGCGCCGAGGAGGCGCGCCGCTTCCTGGCCGACGCGACCGCCCTGCTCGATCCGGTGCTCGACCGCGACACGAGCTACCGGCGCGTCGCGGAGCTCGCGGTCACCTCCGTGGCGGACTGGTGCTCCGTCCACACGATCGAGCCGGACGGCACCCTGCGCGCCCGGGTCATCGCGCACGCGGACCCGGCCAAGGCAGAGCTCGTGTCCAGGCTGGCCGAGCGCAGCCGGATCCCGCCGGAGGCCGAGACGCCGCTGCACGAGGTGCTCCACGGCGGCCCCGGCCGGCTCCTGTCCGAGATCCCCGACAGCGTGTTCGCCGGCGTGGCGCGCGACGCCGAGCACTTCGCCGCCCTGCGCGCGCTCGGCTGCCTCTCGGCGGTGATCGTGCCGATCCGCGGCGAGGAGTGCGTCCTCGCGGCGCTCACGCTCGCCTCCGCCGAGTCGGGCCGCGCCTACACCGCGGCCGATCTCGCCTTCGCCGAGGAGCTCGCGCAGTGCATCCAGGTGGCCCTGCAGCGCATGCGCCTCTACGACATGGCCCGCGACGCCGAGGCCGAGGCGCGGCGGCGCTTCCTGGCCGAGCAGGAGGCGCGCCGGGCCGCCGAGCGCGCCGCGCAGCGCATGGCCGGCCTCCAGCGCATCACCGCGGCGCTCGCCGACGCGCTCACCTGCGAGGCGGTCGCGGAGGTCGCCGTCGACCAGGGCGCCGCCGCCGCGGGCGCGTACGCCGGGTCGATCGTCATCACGGCGGGCGACGCGATCGAGTGCCTCAAGGCGGTCGGCTACCAGCCCGAGATCCTCGAGCGCTTCCGGAGGATGGCCGTCTCCGACGGCCTCCCCCTCACCGAGCCCCTGCGGACCGGCGCGCCCGTCTGGCTGCGCACGCGCAAGGAGTGCGCCGCGCGGTACCCCGATTTCGCGGCCACCGCGCTGACCTCCACGACCGCCTCGCTCTGCTGTCTCCCGCTCCTCGTCCAGGAGCGGCCGATCGGCGCGCTCGGGCTGAGCTTCGCGGAGCCCCGCCCGTTCGATCACGAGGAGCAGGAGTTCCTGCTCGCGCTGTCGCGCCAGTGCGCGCAGGCCCTCGAGCGCGCCCGCCTGCACGAGGAGCGCGCCGCCATCATCGAGCGCGAGCGGCGTGTCGCCCTCGAGAACGCCCGGCTGTACCGCGAGGCCCACGAGGCGGACCGGCGCAAGGACGAGTTCATCGCGATGCTCTCGCACGAGCTCCGCAACCCGCTCGCGCCCATCACCACCGGCCTCGAGCTCCTGCGCATGAGCACCGGCGACCGCGGCGACCGCGACGACAGCCAGATCCTCGCGACCCTCGAGCGGCAGGTGAAGACGATCGTGCGGCTCGTCGACGACCTGCTCGACGTCTCCCGGATCACGCGCGGCAAAATCGAGCTGAAGCGGGAGCGGTTCGACGTCGGCGCCGTGGTCGAGACCGCGGTCGAGTCGGTGCGCCCGCTCCTCGCGCAGCGCCGGCACGAGCTCGCCCTGTCGGTCGAGCCGGGCATGCTCGTGCACGGCGACCGGGTGCGGATCGAGCAGATCGTCGTGAACCTGCTCACCAACGCCATCAAGTACACGAACCCGGGCGGCCGCGTGTCGCTCTCCTGCGCGGCGAGCGGCGGCGACGCGTGGATCCGGGTGACGGACACCGGCGTCGGCATCTCCGCCGAGCTCTTGCCGCGCGTCTTCGAGCCGTTCATGCAGGCGCGGCGCACGCTGGATCGCTCGCAGGGGGGCCTCGGGGTCGGGCTCACGCTCGTGAAGCGGCTGGCCGAGCTGCACGGCGGGCGCGTCGAGGCCATGAGCGCCGGCCCCGGCGAGGGCACCGCCATCAGCGTCTGGCTCCCGCTCGCGGGCGCGTCGGCGGACAGCGCCGCGGCGCCTTCGACCGAGATCCCGCGCTCCGGGGCGGGCGCCCTCCGCGTCCTCCTCGTCGACGACAACGTCGACGCCGCCGAGGGCCTGCGGCGCATCCTCCAGCTCCACGGCCACACCGTCGCGATGGCGCACGACGGCCCGGCGGCGCTCGAGGCCGCGCGCGCGTCGAAGCCCGAGCTCGTCCTGCTCGACATCGGCCTGCCCGGGATGGACGGCTACGAGGTCGTCCGGCGCCTGCGCGCCGAGCCCGAGCTCCGGGGCTCCTACATCGCCGCCGTCTCCGGCTACGGGCAGGATCAGGACCGCCGCCGCTCGCGCGAGGCCGGCTTCGACGCGCACCTGACCAAGCCGGTGGCCACGGCGCAGCTGCTCGCCCTCGTCGCCGAGGCCGCCCCACGCGGGTGACCGGCCCGCCGCCTTTCAGAACTGCAATGCAGTCGCCGCGGCGGCGCGACACACGCGCGAAACAAACTCCTCCTGATTCGCGATAATCGCCCGTTTCCTTTCATTGACGCTGTCGAGATCGCCCTCGCGCGCAGCCTCGTTGCGCTCGCCGGGCGCCGCGAAACACGCAGGAAACAGAGGGGATGTCCGGGCTCGAGCGCGCCATCGGACACACAATTTATTCCAGCGAAACAGTTGTGAAACAGAGGTCACAGTAGACAAGATCCTGTCCGAGACTACGGCCTGCGCCGCGCTCGGACGGCAGTACGGCAGTGACGGTGAGGGTGACTCACCGGGTCCAAAGGTGGGTTTGCATGAGCAAGAAGAAGGACCTCCTCGTCATCGGCAACGGCATGGTCGGGCACAAGCTCATCGAGAACATGGTCCTCGGTGGGTTCCTGCGCGAATGGAACATCACGACCTTCTGCGAGGAGCCCCGGCTCGCCTATGATCGGGTGAACCTGTCCGCCTTCTTCAGCGGGAAATCGGCCGACGACCTCTCGATGGTGAAGCCCGGCCTCTACGAGGAGGCGGGGATTCAGGTCCACCTGGGCGACAAGGCCGTATCGATCGACCGCCGCAAGAAGGCCGTGACCTCCGCGAAGGGGAAGACGGTCTATTACGACAAGCTCATCCTCGCCACGGGCTCGTACCCGTTCGTGCCGCCCATCAAGGGCAAGGACACGAAGGGCTGCTTCGTCTACCGCACGATCGAGGACCTCGAGGCCATGGCGGCCCACGCGAAGGGCGCGAAGGTCGGCACGGTCATCGGCGGCGGCCTGCTCGGGCTGGAGGCGGCCAACGCGCTCAAGAACATGGGGCTCGAGGTCCACGTCGTGGAGTTCGCCCCGCGCCTGATGGCCCTCCAGGTCGACGACGCCGGCGGGGCGATCCTCCGCCGGAAGATCGAGTCGCTCGGCGTCCACGTGCACACGAACACCTCGACCACGGAGATCGTCGCGGAGCACGGCCGCGTGGCGCGGATGCTCTTCGCCGACCAGACCGACCTCGCGACCGACATGATCGTCTTCTCCGCCGGCATCCGGCCGCGGGACGAGCTCGCCAGGGCGTGCGACCTCGCGATCGGCAGCCGCGGCGGCGTGGTCATCAACGAGCGCTGTCAGACGTCCGATCCGGACATCTACGCGATCGGCGAGTGCGCGAGCTATCAAGGCCAGCTCTACGGCCTGGTGGCGCCCGGCTACCACATGGCCAAGGTCGCGGCCGACGCCCTCACCGGCGGGAAGGAGACCTTCGCCGGCTTCGACATGAGCACCAAGCTCAAGCTGATGGGCGTGGACGTCGCGAGCTTCGGCGACGCGTTCGCGGCGCAGGCGGGCGCGCGCGTGGTCAGCTTCATGAACGCGACGTCGAACGTCTACAAGAAGCTCGTCGTCAGCTCGGACGGCAAGCACCTCCTCGGCGGCATCCTGGTCGGCGACGCCTCGAACTACGGGCAGCTGCTCCAGCTCGTGCAGAACAAGATCGTCCTGCCGCCGAACCCCGAGGACCTCATCGTCACGGCGCGCGAGGGCGCGAAGCCGGCGGGCTTCGGGGTCGAGGCGCTGCCCGACACCGCGACGATCTGCTCGTGCCTCAACGTCACGAAGAAGGCCATCTGCTCGGCCATCTGCGACGACAAGCAGGTCACGCTCGCCGCCATCAAGGGGCACACCAAGGCGGGCACCGGCTGCGGCTCGTGCACCACGCTGATCACCGACATCCTCAAGAAGGAGCTCAAGAAGGCCGGCGTCGCGGTCACGAACTACATCTGCGAGCACTTCAACTACTCGCGGCAGGAGCTCTATCACCTCGTCCGGGTCCACGCGATCAAGACCTTCGACGACCTCATCGAGCGCCACGGCAAGGGCAAGGGGTGCGAGATCTGCAAGCCGGCGGTGGCCTCGATCCTCGCCTCGACGTGGAACGAGCACATCCTGAACAAGAAGCACCTCCCGCTCCAGGACACGAACGATCGCTTCCTGGCCAACGTCCAGCGGGACGGCACCTACTCGGTGGTGCCGCGCGTGGCGGCCGGCGAGATCACGCCCGATCAGCTCATCGCCCTCGGGCAGGTCGCGAAGAAGTACAACCTGTACTCGAAGATCACGGGCGGCCAGCGCGTCGACCTGTTCGGGGCGCGGCTGGAGCAGCTGCCCGACATCTGGAGCGAGCTCATCGCGGCCGGCTTCGAGTCGGGGCACGCCTACGGCAAGGCGCTCCGCACCGTGAAGTCGTGCGTGGGCAGCACCTGGTGCCGCTACGGCGTGCAGGACTCGGTGGGCTTCGCGGTCGCGGTCGAGAACCGCTACAAGGGGCTGCGCAGCCCGCACAAGCTGAAGTCCGCGGTGTCCGGCTGCGCGCGCGAGTGCGCCGAGGCGCAGAGCAAGGACTTCGGGATCATCGCGACGGAGAAGGGCTACAACCTCTACCTCTGCGGCAACGGCGGGATGAAGCCGCAGCACGCCCAGCTGTTTGCCGCGGATCTCGACGAGGCGACGCTCATCAAGTACCTCGACCGGTTCCTGATGTTCTACATCCGCACGGCGGACCGGCTCCAGCGCACGGCCACGTGGTTCAACAACCTCGAGGGCGGCATGGATTACCTCCGCCAGGTCATCATCGAGGACTCGCTCGGGATCTGCGAGGAGCTCGAGAAGGAGATGGCCCACCTCATCGCGACCTACGAGTGCGAGTGGAAGGCCGCGGTCTCCGATCCCGAGAAGCTCAAGCAGTTCCGCCCGTTCGTGAACGCCGGCGAGCCCGACCGGAGCATCGTCTTCGTCAGCGAGCGGGCGCAGCACCGCCCCGCGGCCTGGAAGGAAAAGTCGACGCTCGTCGAGGAGATGATCTGACCGCGGGCCGAGGGGCCTCTTCCGAGGGAAATCGCCATGAACGAGCTGCACATGTCGGAATCGCCGAGAAGCGAGGGCGCGGGCCAGGGCTGGGTCGAGGTCTGCGGGGTCGAGGACATCATCCCGAACACGGGGGTCTGCGCGCTCGTGGGGAAGCGCCAGGTCGCCGTCGTCCGGGTCGGCGAGGGCGAGGAGATCTACGCCATCAGCAACTTCGACCCGTTCAGCAAGGCGTTCGTCCTCTCCCGCGGGATCGTCGGCGACAAGGGGGGCGTCCCCAAGATCGCCTCGCCCATCTACAAGCAGAACTTCGACCTGCGCACGGGCCAGTGCCTCGACGACCCGACCGTGCGCGTACCCGTGTATCCCACCCGGATCCGGGGCGGGCGCGTCGAGGTCCTGGACGCGGCGCAGCCGCGCGGCGTGGCGAGCTGACCCGATGGGCTTCTTGGGCAGCGCCGCGCTCCGCTTCGCGACGGGCACGCCGCCGCTGTCTCTGTGTCTCTTGGAATTCTCCGGGCTGGGCTTCCGCGCCGGGTAGACAGGGAATCTCGATGAGCGTTGCAAAGGTGTCGGACACTCACTTTCGTTTGCCCATCGTCAACTCGCCGCCGAAGATCCAGGACAGCAACAAGAACCTGCTCCAGGCGCTCCTCGCCGACCAGCAGAAGCTCACGGCGGTCGAGCGGTTCTCCAAGCTGCACGAGGAGCACGCGCTCCCGGCCCAGTCGAAGTACTACCGCGACCTCATCCCGTTCGAGAAGCCGAAGCCCGGGCAGCAGTACGCCTTCGAGGTCGATCTGGACGCCTGCACCGCGTGCAAGGCGTGCGTCACCGCCTGCCACAGCCTGAACGGCCTCGACGAGGACGAGGTGTGGCGCTCGGTCGGGCTCCTCCACGGCGGCACGCCCCAGACGCCGGCGCAGCAGAGCGTGACCACGGCGTGCCACCACTGCCTGGACCCGGCGTGCATGTCGGGCTGTCCGGTCAAGGCCTACGAGAAGGACCCGGTCACCGGCATCGTCAAGCACCTCGATGACCAGTGCATCGGCTGCCAGTACTGCATCCTGATGTGCCCCTACGACGCTCCGAAGTTCAACGCGGAGCGGGGGATCGTGCGCAAGTGCGACATGTGCAGCGACCGGCTGGCCAACGACGAGGCCCCGGCGTGCGTGCAGTCGTGCCCGAACGGCGCCATCCGCATCACGGTGGTCGATCAAGCGCAGGCCGTGCAGGAGAGCCAGACCAACGTCTTCCTGCCGGGGGCGGCGGCGCCGGAGATCACGATCCCGACGACCAGCTACAAGACGAAGAAATCGCTCCCGCGCAACATGCTCCCCGCGGACTTCTACCAGGTGAGCCGGGAGCACTCCCACCCTCCGCTCGTCGCGATGCTCGTGCTCACGCAGCTCTCGGTCGGCGCGTTCTGCGTGAGCCTCGCCCTGAACGAGCTCCTCGGCGCACAGGCGACGCGGGGCTTCGGCGGCCACAGCGCCACCTTCGCGCTCGTCTTCGGGCTCGCCGCGCTGGGCGCGAGCCTCCTCCACCTCGGCCGGCCGCAGTTCGCGTTCCGGGCGTTCCTCGGGCTCAAGACGTCGTGGCTCAGCCGGGAGATCCTCGGCTTCTCGCTCTTCGCGGGCGCCGGGACGGCCTACGCCGCCTCGTTCTGGGTGCCCTCGATCCCGGCGCTCGCGCCGCTCTCGCCGCTCGGCCAGCTGCAGACGCCGCTGTCCTACGCGGTCGCGCTGAGCGGGATGCTCGGCGTGTTCTGCTCGGTGATGGTGTACGCGGCGACCCAGCGAGACCACTGGAGCGGCGGCCTCACGGGCTTCAAGTTCGCGAGCACGGCGGCCGTGCTCGGGAGCTCGACGGTCCTGATGGTGGCGCTGCTCCTCAGCGACGAGCACGCGGCGCTGCTCCTGACCGGCGGCTTCCGCGCGCTGAGCGGGTTCCTGTGCGTGGCGATGGGGCTCAAGCTGCTCGTGGAGCTCTCGATGTTCCGGCACCTCCGCAAGCGGAGCCACTCGACGCTCAAGCGGAGCGCGATCCTGATGACGGGGGAGCTGAAGGGCGCGACGGGCTGGCGGTTCGCCTGCGGCGCGCTCGGCGGCATCGTCCTGCCGGCGCTCAGCCTCTTCTCGGCGCCGAACAGCGGCGTCAGCTCCGAGGTCCTGATGGCCATGGCGGTCGTGGCCTTCCTGTTCTGCCTCGCGGGGGAGTTCCTCGAGCGGTACCTCTTCTTCGCCGCCGCGCCCGCGTCCAAGATGCCCGGAGGGCTCTCCTGATGACCACCCCCGACGCCAAGAAGACGGAAGCGGAGCCCAAGAAGGCGGACAACCTGCTCCTCCAGCGGAACGGGCCGCTCACGCGCGACCTCTTGCTCACCCCCGGCGAGTTCGGCCTCGGGCGGGTGCCCGCGCGGCTGAAGCCCGATCAGACGACCACGGTCGTGTGCGGCTTCTGCTCGACCGGGTGCGGGCTGAACGTCCACCTCAAGGACGGCGAGGCGATCAACCTCTCTCCGAACACCGACTATCCGGTCAACCTCGGGATGGCGTGCCCGAAGGGCTGGGAGGCGCTCACGCCGCTCCGGGCGAGCGACCGCGCCACCGCGCCGCTCCTCAGGAACGCCCGAGGGAAGCTGGAGCGGGTGGAGTGGGACGTCGCGCTGCGCACGTTCGTCGACCGGTTCAAGGCGATCCAGGAGGCGCACGGCAAGGAGTCGGTCGCCTTCATCAGCACGGGGCAGATCGTCACCGAGGAGATGGCCTTCCTCGGGGCGCTGGCGAAGTTCGGGATGGGCATGCTGCACGGGGACGGCAACACCCGGCAGTGCATGGCGACGGCGGTGGTCGCCTACAAGGAGTCGTTCGGGTTCGACGCGCCGCCCTACACGTACCGCGATTTCGAGGAGTCCGACGTCGTGGTGCTCGTCGGCTCGAACCTCTGCATCGCCCACCCGATCATGTGGGAGCGGCTGTGCAAGAACAAGAACCGTCCGGCGATCCTCGTCGTGGATCCGCGCAAGACCGAGACGGCGATGGCGGCGACGGCGCATTATGCGCTGAAGCCGAAGTCGGATCTGACGCTGTTCTACGGCATCGCGCACATCCTCATCCAGCGCGGGTGGATCGACCGGGAGTTCATCGACGCGCACACGGTCGAATTCGAGCAGTTCAAGGCGCACGTCGAGGAGTTCACGCCGGCGCGGGTCGCCGCGGCGACGGGGATCGGCGAGGAGCAGCTCGCGACGTTCGCGGAGACGATCCACAACGGGAAGCGGGTGTCGTTCTGGTGGACCATGGGCGTCAACCAGAGCCACGAGGGCGTGCGGGTCGCGCAGTCGCTCATCAACCTCGCGCTGATGACGGGGAACATCGGGCGGCCCGGGACCGGGGCGAACTCCATCACGGGCCAGTGCAACGCGATGGGCTCGCGGATGTTCAGCAACACGACGGGCCTGTTCGCCGGCCACGACTTCACGAAGGAGGAGCACCGGAAGAAGATCGCCGGGATCCTCGGCGTCCCGGAGGAGGTCATCCCGACCCGGAACAGCCTGGCGTACGATCAGATCATCGAAGGCATCCTGAAGGGGAAGATCAAGGGCCTCTGGATCATCGCGACCAACCCGGCCCACTCGTGGATCAACCAGGAGGACCTGCACGAGCTGCTCGGCCGCCTGGAGTTCCTCGTGGTGCAGGACATGTACGCCACGACCGAGACGGCGGAGCGCGCCCACCTCGTGCTGCCGGCGGCCTCGTGGGCCGAGAAGGAGGGCACGTTCATCAACTCGGAGCGGCGCATCGGCCTCGTGAAGAAGGTCGCGCGGGCGCCGGGGCAGGCGCTGGCCGACTTCCACATCTTCCAGCTCGTCGCGCAGTACTGGGGGTGCGGCGATCTGTTCAAGGAGTGGAAGAGCCCGGAGGCGGTCTTCCAGATCCTGAAGCGGCTCTCGAAGGGGCAGCCGTGCGACATCACGGGGATCGAGGATTACGCGATGATCGACGAGCGGGGCGGCATCCAGTGGCCGTACCCCGAGGGGGCGTCGTTCGAGGCGAACGAGCGGCGGCTGTTCGAGGACGGCGCGTTTTACCGGCCGGACCAGAGGGCGAAGTTCGCGTTCCAGGCGCCGCGGCAGCTGCCCGAGCCGACCGACGAGCAGTATCCGTTCACGCTGCTCACCGGGCGAGGGAGCTCCAGCCAGTGGCACACGCAGACGCGGACCAAGAAGTCGGCGGTGCTGCAGCGGCTCTATCCGAAGGAGATCTACGCCGAGGTGAGCCCGGTCGACGCGAAGAAGCTCGGCGTCGAGATGAACGAGTGGGTGGTCATCGCGTCGCGCCGCGCGGAGATCAAGGCGCGGGCGTTCGTCACGAACTCGGTGCAGCCGGGGGAGATCTTCATCCCGATGCACTACGAGATCACGAACAAGCTGACGTTTCCGGCGTTCGACCAGTACTCGAGGCAGCCGTCGTACAAGGCGTGCGCGGTGAAGGTGCGTCGCGAGGAGGATCGCGGGTAGAGGGATCTCGTGGATCTACCCGGCTCCCGTGGGGGGAGCTCGACGCCCGGGGGGCGGCCTCACGCGGCGCCCCCGACGCGAGACCGCGTCAGCGCGGCGTCAACCGCGGTCCAGGAAGTCCATCAGCCACTGCATGGCCGGACGCAGCCTGCCGTCCGGGTGCTGGAGGCCGGTGTTGTCCCGCCAGGTCGCGCCGACGATGTAGCCCCACAGGGTGATGCCCGGGACCGAGGGGTGATTCCAGAACATCGTGAACTGCTCCTCCATCACCTGCTTCTGCCGGTTGTCGTCCCCGATGCCGATGTCGTACTCGGTGATGTACACGGGCTTGCCCAGAGAGGCCATCTTGTCGATGTAGCCCTTCACCGTGTTGGTGTTGATCTTGTACGCGTCGTGGGCCTGCGCGCCGAGCGCGTCGACCGGGGCGCCAGCGCCGATGACGGCCCTCGCGATCCGCATGAAGTTGTTGTGGTCGTTCTCGTATTCGATGTTGTTGTAGTCGTTGAGGATCAGGACCGCGTTCGGACAGAACTCGCGCGCCCACTTGAAGGAGTTCACGATCCAGTCCCAGCCGCTGGCGCCGTCGCCGCCGATGCCGTTCTTGTACGAGGGCGTGGTGTGGGGCGGCGGCTCGTTGACGACGTCGATGTACTTCGTCTTGGGGTAGCGCTCGCAGAACGCCTTCATCCAGTCCCGCACGGCCGCCTGCTGCTCCCCCGCGGAGAGGCGACCCACCCAGTCGGGCTGCTGGGCGCCCCACACGAAGACGTGGTGCTTGAAGATGATGTTGTTGTCCTGGGCGTACTTGTAGATCCGGTCGAGCGCGCTCCAGTCCCTGTTCCCGCGGGACCTCTCGACGGAGCCCCACTTGCCCTCGTTCTCGGGCGTGATCTGGTTCCAGTACTTGGCGAAGCCGTCGCGCACGTTGCCGTTGGTCGTGATGTTGCCGACGAACTTCCCCATGGGCTCGGGGACGCCCGTCCCGGTGGAGGTGGTGCTCGAGGCGTCCGAACCGCCGCCGCCCTCGTTCGACCCGCCGGTGCCGGCGCTGGTCGTGCTGGCGCTGGTCGTGCTCGCGCTTGTCGTGCTCGCGCCTGTCGTGCTCGCGCTGGAGGTCGTGCTGGCGCTGGTGGTGGTGCCGGTGCTGCCCGCCGCCCCCGCGCCGCCGCCGCCGCCGTCGCCCCCATCGCCTCCATCACCGCAGGCAGCGAGCGCCGCGATTCCGAGCGCGATCCAGGCCGAGTTGCAAAGCCATCGAGAAGAGCGGTTCTTGTTCACGTTGGACTTCCCCTTCAGTGATTGGGTAAGTTTTTGATAGGCGCAGTATTTCAGGGCAGTCGGATTGGAACCGTGCCAGTGCTCGTGCCAATCGCACCAGCGCTCGTGTGCCCGGCGCGGGTAGGGCCTGACCGCTGCGTCGGCGAGCGAGGTGTCGCGCGTCCGCGGCGACCGAACGAACGGAGTCGACGCCGCGACCGATCCAGAAAATTCCCGGTTCGCATAACGACCCTGCTGAGAAAGCCTTAAGGACGATTTGAGATGTTAACGATCACAAAGGCTAAGTCAACACTATTTACTTAGTCGGTGTACCTAGTCGGTGTGCCCGGACACCGGCGACTGGTGGGGCTCCTCCGGAGCGGCGCGTCACGAGGGGGCTGCTCGGGGGGGCGCGTTAGATCGGCGCGAGAGCGGCGCGGGTCAGCGGGTCACCCCGAGCGCGGCGGCGCCGGGCATGACGCCGGCGAGCGCGACGCCCTCGGCGCGGCCGATCCATTTTGGTTGACATCAGCCATGTTAACGTTCACAACGGTTTCTGGTATCCTTTCGCTTCGCGCTGGGTAGACTCGCGTGCGCCCGGGCCCTTCGGCCCCGAGGGCTGCATCGACAGCGATGCATCGGCGCCCGCGCTGGGCCGGCCATCGAACCGCGTCCGAAGGGACAGCAGGAAGGGAGAATAGCATGCACCGCCAGAACCACGTGTCACGGAGGGCGCTCCTGGCCATCTTGGGCGCACTCTCCATCGGCGCCGGCTGCTCCCGCGGGGAGAGCGAGGCCGACAGCGCCGCGCCGAAGCCGGCATCCGGCACCGAGCCCGCGGGAAAGAAGCCGAAGAAGCTGTCCGAGATCGTCGTCGGCTTCTCGCAGACCGGCGCCGAGAGCTCGTGGAGGATCGCGCACAGCAAGTCGATCCAGGAGGAAGCCGAGAAGCGCGGCGTGCAGCTCCTCTTCGCCGACGGCCAGAACGTGCACAACAACCAGGTCAACGCCGTCAACGGGTTCATCACCAAGGGCGTCGACGTCATCGTCATCGCGCCGCAAGAGTCCGTGGGCTGGAAGCCGACGCTGAAGGAGGCCAAGCGCGCCGGGATCCCGGTGGTGCTCACGAGCCGGGGCGTGGACGCCGAAGAAGATCTGTACGCGACGGTGATGGTCGCGGACTTCGTCTGGGAGGGGCGCCAGGCGGGCGAGTGGCTGGCGAAGCAGACGAACGGCAAGGCGCGCATCATCGAGCTCGTCGGCACGCCGGCGGCGGACGTGGCGGTGATGCGCAAATCCGGCTTCGCCGAGGCCATCGCGAAGCACCCGGACATGAAGATCATCGCGAGCCAGAGCGGCGACTTCACGCGCACCAAGGGCAAAGCCGTGATGGAGACGCTGCTCTCGGCCCACAAGGGGGAGATCAACGCCGTCTACGCCCACAACGACGACATGGCGCTCGGCGCGATCCAGGCGATCCAGGCGGCGGGGTTGAAGCCCGGGCAGGACATCGTGGTGGTCTCGGTCGACGCCGTGAAGCCGGCCTTCGAGGCCATGATGGAGGGGAAGCTGAACGCGACGGTCGAGTGCAACCCCCTGCACGGCCCCCTGCTCTTCGACACCATCGAGAAGATCGTGCGCGGCGAGGCGGTGCCGAAGCGCACGGTCGTCCCTGGCCAGGTCTTCGAGCGCGAGCAGGCGGCGGCGACCATCGGCTCGCGGGCCTACTGAACCCACGGAAGAGGAGCCGGCGCCGGCGCCCTGAGGCGGCGGCGCGAGCCCCCCACGCACGTGAGCCCTCTGGTCGAGCGGCCCTCACCCACGGAGTAGCAGCCGCATGCCTGGTTCGAAAGCGTTGCTCTCCGTCGAGGGCCTCAGCAAATCCTTCCCCGGCGTTCGCGCGCTGCACGACGTTCACCTCGAGGCGCACGCGGGCGAGATCCAGGCGCTGATGGGGGAGAACGGCGCCGGCAAGTCGACGCTGATCAAGCTGCTCACCGGGGTGTATCTCCCGGACGCGGGGGCCTTGCGGCTCGACGGGACGTCGATCCGGCCGACCTCCCCCCGCCACGCGGAGTCGCTGGGGATCAGCGCGGTGCACCAGGAGATCAGCCTCATCCCGCACCTCTCCATCGCGGACAACATCATGCTGGGCCGGCAGCCCCGGCGCTTCGGCCTCATCGACCAGCGCGCCGTCCGCGCGAAGGCGCGTCAGGCCCTCGCGCGCCTCTCGCTGGACCTCGACGTGTCTCGATCGGTCGCGTCGCTCTCCACCGCGCTGCAGCAGATGGTCGCGATCGCCCGCGCGCTCGCCGTCGACGCCCGGCTCCTGATCCTCGATGAGCCCACCTCCAGCCTGGACGAAGCGGAGACGGAGCGGCTCTTCGACGTGATGCAGAGGCTGAAGGCGCAGGGGCTGGCGGTGCTCTTCGTGACCCACTTCCTGGATCAGGTCTACGCCGTCAGCGACACGATCACGGTGCTCCGGAACGGCTGCCTGGTCGGGCAATACGCGAGCAGCGCGCTGCCGCGCCTTTCGCTCGTCCAGGCGATGCTCGGCGTGGAGCTCGGCGACGAGGAGAAGCCCGCGAAGGGCAGCCCCGCCGGCGATGGAGAGGACGCGAGCGCCGCGGAGCCGGTGCTCGCCGCGCGCGGCCTCGAGCGAAAGGGGGTCGTCGGGCCGATCGATCTCGCGCTGCGGCCCGGCGAGGTGGTGGGGCTGGCGGGGCTGCTCGGCTCGGGCCGGAGCGAGACCGCGAGGATGCTCTTCGGCATCGAGCCGGCCGATCGCGGCGAGCTCGCGGTGGACCGCCGCGGGATCGAGATCAAGACGCCGCGGCGCGCGATCCGGGCGGGGCTCGCGTACTGCCCGGAAGACCGGAAGGTGGAGGGCATCATCCCGAACCTCTCCGTGCGAGAGAACCTCGTGCTGGCCTTGCAGGCCTCCCGCGGGGCGCTGCGGGTGCTCCCGCGGAGCGAGCAGGATCGCCTGGTCCAGCACTACATCAAGGCGCTGAGCATCAAGACGCCGTCCCCGGAGACGCCCGTCAAGCTGCTCTCGGGCGGCAATCAGCAGAAGGTGCTGCTCGCGCGCTGGATGGCCATGCAGCCACGGGTCATGCTGCTCGACGAGCCCACGCGCGGCGTGGACATCGGCGCCAAGCTGGAGATCGAGGCGCTGGTGAGGTCGCTCGGCGAGAAGGGGGTCGCCACGCTCTTGATCTCGTCGGAGCTCGAGGAGATCGCGCGCAACTGCTCCAGGGTGGTGGTCCTGAGGGACCGCAAGCAGCAGGGCGAGCTCGCGGGAGCGTCGGTGACCCCTTCGTCGATCATCCAGGCCATTGCACAGCACAAGGAGGCGCCGCGCGATGCTCGAGAAGATCGCTGAAGCCGCGCGCACGAACGCGAGCCCAACGGGCGTCGGGATCATCCTCTTCACCGCCGCCGCCGGCGCCCTGCTGCTCAGGCGCGGGCGCCGCGAAGCCTGGCCCTTGCTCGGCCTCCTGGCGCTCCTCCTGTTCAATTTCTTCCTGTCCAAGAACTTCTTCTCCATCGTCGAGCGCGACGGGGCGTATTACGGGACACCCATCAACCTGCTCAACCAGGGCGCGGAGGTGATGCTCCTCGCCATCGGCCTGACCCTGGTGATCGCCGTCCGGGGCATCGACCTGTCGGTCGGCTCGGTCATGGCGCTCTCCGGCGCCACCTGCGTCATCCTGATGAAGGACGCCGGCCACGGGCCGCTCGTCGCGGCGCTCTTGTCCCTGCTGGTCGCCGGCGGCGTCGGCTTGTTCAACGGCGCGCTGGTGACGTCGCTGAACATCCAGCCCATCGTCGTGACCTTGATCAGCATGGTCGGCGTTCGCGGCGTCGCCATGCTCATCACCCGCGCCGAGCCCGTGACGCACGTGGACGCGACGTTCGCGTTCATCGGCAACGGTCACGTCGGCGGCTTGCCGTTCTCCATGCTGCTGGTAGCGGCCGTGTTCGTCGTCGCCGCGCTGCTCTGCCGGAAGACGGCGCTCGGCCTGTTCATGGAGGCGATCGGCGACAGCGAGCGCGCGAGCCGGCTCGCGGGTGTCAGCGACCGCCGCATCAAGCTCTGGCTGTACGGGTTCTCCGGCCTGTGCGCCGGCATCGCCGGGCTCGTGGCCGCCTCGTACATCTCCACGGCCGATCCCGACCGCGTGGGGCGCCTGCGGGAGCTCGACGCCATCTTCGCCGCGGTCATCGGCGGTACGGCGCTCACCGGCGGGCGCTTCTACCTGGGCGGCACGCTGATCGGAGCATTGCTCATCCAGACGCTCTCCACCACGATGTACATCCAGCACGTCCCCTCGGAGATCGAGCCGATGCCCAAGGCCGGCGTGATGCTGGTGAGCTGCCTGCTCGTCTCGGAGGAGTCGCGCCGGCGGCTCATGGCGCTGCTCGGCCTCAAGCGGGGGCAATAGCGATGCGGAGCTTGGATCGGCGAGATGTGCCGCTCGTGGCGACTGCGGTCCTCCTGGTCGCGCTCTACGCGGGGGTGCTGGTCGGTTACGAGTCGGCGCGCAGCCTGCGTTTCCTGGTCGACCTGATCAAGGGGAACGCGGCGATGGGCATCTGCGCGGTGGGCATGACGTTCGTCATCCTGTCGGGGGGCATCGACCTCTCGGTCGGGTCCGTCGTCGCGCTGACGACGGTCGTCGTGGGCACGCTGATAACAGGCGGTTGTCATCCGCTGCTCGCGTTCTGTGTCGGCCTCGCGGTGGCGGTCTCGCTCGGCGCGGCCACGGGGTACCTGATCCACGAGTTCTCGTTGCCCCCGTTCCTGGTGACGCTCGCGGGCATGTTCTTCGCGCGCGGCGCGGCCTTCCTCGTCAGCATGCAGCCCATCGCCGTCGATCATCCCGCGCTCGACTGGATCGTCGATGAGCTCGGCTTCACGGCGATGATCCCGGGCCTCGGCCGGACCTGGGTCCCGGCGACGGCGCTCCTGTTCTTGATCGTCCTCGCGCTCGGCGTGGTCCTTCACCGCAGCACGAGCTTCGGCCGGAACGTCCTGGCCATGGGCGGGGACAGGCAGGCCGCGCTGCTCATGGGGGTGCCGCTGGGCGCCACGACGGTGGCCCTGTACGCGCTCAGCGGCCTGTGCGCGGGCCTCGGCGGGGTCACCACGGCGCTGATCGACAGCGCGGGGAAGCCGAACATCGGCGCCGGGCTGGAGCTCGAGGCCATCGCCTCGGTGGTGATCGGCGGGACGCTGCTGACCGGGGGCGCTGGCAGCGTCGTCGGCACCGCGATGGGCGTGATGATCACGGGCATCGTGCGGGCGGTGATCAACCTGGATGGGCGGCTGCCGTCGCCGTGGCACCACATCAGCATCGGGCTGCTGCTGCTCGGCTTCATCGTCATGCAGCAGCTCCTGATCCGCTCGGCCCCCGCGGCCAGGGGTGGCGAAGCGCGGTCTCATCGATGATGCAGGAGAGCGAGGAGCGATAGAATGGGCGAGACGAAGCGAATCCTTGTCGCCGGGGCGACGGGCAAGGTCGGCCAGACGTTCATCCGCAGGTTCCTGTCCGACCCCGGGTTCGAGGGATGGAAGGTCCGCGCGCTGTGCCATAACCGCATGCTGCAGCCGACGGCGCGCATGGAGGTGGTGCGCGGGTCCATCGAGAGCAGGGCCGTGGTCGACGAGGCCGTGGAGGGCGTGACCCACGTGCTGCACCTGGCGACCTGCAAGGAGACCCCCGAGAGCATCATGGACGTGGCCATCAAGGGCATGTTCTGGCTGCTCGAGGCGTGCCGCGTCAGCCCCACGTTCGAGCAGTTCATCCTGATCGGGGGCGACGCCGGGATGGGCCACTTCTTTTACCCGCACCCCGTCCCGGTCACGGAGGCGCAGAAGCACAGCGCCTACCCGGGCTGTTACGCCCTGTCCAAGGTGCTCGAGGAGGTCATGCTCGAGCAGTATTACATCCAGTATGGTCTGAACGGATGCTGCCTGCGCGCGCCGTGGATCATGGAGAAGGACGACTTCAAGGCGCAGCTCTCCTTCGGTGACGACGTGTTCGGAGGGCCGAGGTGGCGCGATCTGGTCGGCGCCCAGGCGGCAGAGGGCTACGTCCGCTCGGGCGCCGTCCCCGTGATGCTCGACCCCGACGGCGCGCCGGTGAAGCGCAACTTCGTGCATGTGGAGGATCTGGTCGCCGCGATCCTCAAGGCCATCGACCACGAGAAGGCTCGCCAGCAGACCTTCAACATCTGCATGGATGAGCCGGTGGATTACGGTGAGCTGGCGCGTTACCTGGAGGCCACCCGGGGCCTGCCGAGCGTGAGGGTGAAGACGCCGTACCGCTCGACCTGGCTGGACAACACAAAGGCGAAGTTCCTGCTCGGCTGGCGGCCGCAGTACGACCTGGCGCGGCTCACGGACGCCGCCTTCGACCACGTGCGCGCGCCCGAGGACCCGCGGATCACCTGGTATCCCGGTTGACGAGCCCCGCGGCCGGGCCGGTAGTGCTCGAATTTGCCCGGAGAGAGCTCACATGAAGGCGGGAAGGCAGGAAGCTCATTGAGCTTTTCTTCCCGCCTTCCCGCCTTCATGTTCAATTTTGAGCACTGCCGCCGAGCCGAGGCTTCGCGCCGTGGATTCGCCAGCGGCCGCGGCGCCGTAGCGCGCTGTCACGAGGCGGGCCCTCCCACCAGCACCGTCGCCTGGCGCCCCGGCGTTCGCCCGTAGGCCTCGACGACCGCCCGGCCCACCTGTGCCGCGCAGCCGCGCTTCACCAGGGCCACGATCGAGCCGCCGAAGCCGCCGCCGGTCAGCCGGGCGCCGAAGACGTCCGGCTGCGCGCGCGCGCTCTCCACCAGCGCGTCGACCGCCGGCACCGACACCTCGAAATCGTCGCGCATCGACCGGTGCGACGCGTCGAAGAGCTCGCCCAAACGGCCGAGATCCCCGGCGCGGAGCGCGGCCACGGCGGCGAGCACCCGGGCGTTCTCGGTCACCACGTGGCGCGCGCGCCGGTCGAGCGGCGCCGGCAGCGACGCGATGCGCTGCTCGGCGGCCGCGTCGACGTCCCGGAGCTGCGGGACCCCGAGCAGGGCCGCGGCGCGCTCGCACTCCGCGCGCCGCGTCTTGTAGTCGCCGCTCGCGTGCTGGTGCGCCACCCCCGAGTTCACGACGAGCAGCTCGGCCTCGGCGGGCAGCGGGATGCGCTCGAACGCGAGCGTCCTCGTGTCGATGAACAGCGCCGTGTGCTCGTCGGCGAGGCTCGCGGCCATCTGATCCATGTTCCCGACGGGCGCGCCCACGAAGTCGTGCTCCGCGGCGTGCGCGATCCGGGCGATCTCCACGTCGTCGATGGAGAGGTCGAGCATCTGCCGCAGCGCGCGGGCGAGCGCGACGAGCAGCGAGGCGCTCGACGACAGGCCGCTGCCGAGCGGCACCGACGACTCTATCCTCGCGTCGAAGCCCGAGATCGACACCCCCCGGCCGCGGAGGACGGCGGTGATGCCCTGCACGTAGTCGAGCCACAGGCCGCCGCGCGACTCCTCGCCGACGCGGAACCAGCGCTGGCCGCCGCGGTTCACGCTCGTGGTGGCGACCTGGACGAGCCCGTCGCCCCGCGGCGCCATCTCGATACGCGTCTTCTGCGGGATCGCGGTCGGCAGCACGTACCCGCCGCTGTAATCGGTGTGCTCGCCGATGAGGTTCACGCGCCCCGGCGCCTCGGCCACGACCTTCGCCGGGCGGCCGAAGGCGGCCTCGAAGCTTTGCTCCTTCATCGTCATCGCGGCGCTCCCGTGTTCACGTGGAGAAGGAAACCCAAACGTATCCGGGACGTCAAGCTTCGACCGGCAGAAGTGCCCGGATCGATAGAACATTCTTATTCTACGCGATCTACCGATCTCCAGGCCCCCGCGGCCGCATTCGTGTGCTGACACCACCCTCGTGGGCTCACCTCATCGCCAGCGCCAGGGAGCCGCCCAGGCTCGTCGGGCGGACGAACGGATCGATGTTGACATCTTGAATGTTAACGTTAACATATAGCTCTCGTACTTCGGCTTTGCCCTGAGGGGATTGTCATGCGTACCGGCATCATCGCCGTCGGGATCGGGTCCGCCGCCGGTTCCGAAAGGCTCCACCTGAGCGCGCTCACGAGCATCAGGACCACCGTCGCCAGGTTGTGCCTGATGACGGTGCTCTCGCCGCTCGCGGCGTGCGCGTCGTCCTCCTCGACCACCGCCCCGCCGCCCGAGAGCGCGGACGACACGAGCAAAGCGGCGGCCCCGCTCACCGCGCCGGCGCAGCAGCGCGGCCCGATCCTCGACACGCACATCCATCTCTACCAGGTCACGCGGCCAGGCGGCGTCGTTTGGCCGGAAGCCAAGCAGAAGCCGATCTACCGCGACGTGCTGCCCGACGAATACCAGGCCATCGCGATGCAGAACGGCATCGTCGGCACCGGCGTCGTCGAGGCCAGCCCCGTCGTCGAGGACAACTTCAAGGTCCTCGAGATGATGAAGGGCAACGGCTTCTTCAAGTTCCTCGTCGCGCAGCTCGAGATCGGCTCGCCGACCTTCAGCGCCGATCTGGCCCGCCTCGCCGCGGACCCGCGCGTGGTCGGCATTCGCGGCTTCCTCTGGAGCCCGAAGCTGACGCTCGACGAGAAGCAGCTCGCCTCGCTGGAGGAGCTCGCGGCCAAGGGCATGACGCTCGACATCATCAGCCGCGGCGCCTTGAACCCGAAGGACAAGGTCGAGGCGCTCGCGACCGCGGTGCCCAAGCTCCGCATCATCATCGACCACCTGGCGGGCGCGAAGGGCGCGACGCCGGATCCGGCCTGGGTCGACGCGATGCAGCGGCTGGCCAAGCACCCGAACATCTACATCAAATTCTCGTCGTTCTTCGACATGTACAATCCGGCCGCCACCGAGGACGATCCCTGGAGCGCGCCGACCGACCTCGCGGCGTACAAGGCGCACTTCGACGTGCTGATGAACGCCTTCGGCGAAGACCGGCTGATCTGGGGCAGCAACTGGCCCGTGGTCGACATGGGCGGCAGCCTGGCCTCGGAGATCGCGATCGCCGAGGTTTACCTCAAGGAGCTCGGTCAGGGAGTGCGCGACAAGGTCATGTACACGAACGCGCAGAAGTTCTATGCGCGCCGGCCCTGAACAGCGGCGTCCCGAGCGCCACGGCGGTGGCGGCGGCCGCCGCCCCGGTCACGGGTCGTAGAGCGGCGCCACGTCGCTGCGGATCCGGCCGTTCGACGCGGCCATGTACTTTTCTCGCCGAACGAAGCGGCCCGGCGTCGGAGCGCGCCGTGAGAGCCGCGAGTGAACGAGGTCGCTCCGCGAGGTGATGACAGCATGAAAGCCCTGACGATCACCGGCCCGTCGGTCGCACAGGTGACCCAGATCAGCGAGCCCAGGCCGGCGCACGATCAAGTGTTGGTCCGCGTGCAGCGGGTCGGCCTGTGCGGCTCCGACCTGAACACGTTCCTGGGCAAGAACCCGATGGTCACGTACCCCCGGGTGCTGGGTCACGAGGTGGCCGGCACGATCGTGGAGCTCGGCTCCGGCGTCGAGGCGGACTGGCGCGTCGGCGCCGACGTCACGTTCACGCCGTACACGGCGTGCGGCGTGTGCCCCTCGTGCTCCGCGGGGCGGCGCAACGCCTGCCGGAACAACAAGACCATGGGCGTTCAGCGCGACGGCGCGCTCACCGAGCTCGTGGCCGTGCCGTACCAGAAGCTCTTCACGTCACGGAGGCTGAGCCTCACCGAGCTTGCGCTCGTCGAGCCGTTCTCCGTCGGCTTTCACGCGGCGGCGAGGGGGCGCGTCGAGGCCGAGGAGACCGTCCTCGTGATGGGCTGCGGCGGCGTGGGGCTCGGCGCCATCGCCGGCGCGGTGAGCCGCGGCGCGCGCGTGATCGCGCTCGACACGCAGGAGGAGAAGCTCGGGCTCGCCAGGGCGCTCGGCGCGCGTGAGGCGGTGCAGGCGAACGCCGACGCGCGCGAGCGCGTCATGGACCTGACGAACGGCGACGGCCCGGACGTCGTGATCGAGGCCGTGGGCGCGGTCGCGACGTACCGCGACGCCGTGGAGTGGGTGAAGTTCTGCGGTCGCGTCGTGTACATCGGGTACGGCAAAGAGCCGGTGAGCTACGAGACCAAGCTGTTCGTGATGAAGGAGCTCGACATCCTCGGGTCGCGCAACTGCATGGGCGAGTTCTCGGACGTGATCGCCTTCTTCGAGCGGCGCACGTTCGACCCGAACCTCCTGATCTCGAAGACGATCCCCATCGAAGGCGTGCCCGAGGCGCTCGCCGACTGGGCTGCCTACCCCGGTCGAACGGCCAAGATCATGGTCGGCCTGTCGTGAGCGCGCGCGGCTCGGCGCGTTCCCCGAGCGGATTTCGGACGACGACGATCCGAACGCCTCCGCTCGAGGACGAGCAGCGACTTTTAACATCCCCTCATCGTGAGCCGCCGGAGGGCTGACATGGGCAATCCGATCCTTCAATTCGGCACGAGCCGGTTCCTCCAGGCTCACGCGGACCTCTTCATCTCGGAGGCGCTCGGCGCCGGCGACGCGCTCGGGACGGTCACGGTGGTGCAGACCACGTCGAACCCCGAGAGCCGCGCGCGCGTCGACGCGCTGCGCGCGCGGGCGCGCTACCCCGTGCGGATCCGCGGGCTGCGCCGCGATGAGGTCGTCGATACGACGATCGAGTGCAGCTCGATCACGGAGGCGCTCGACGCGAACACCGACTGGCCGCTCGTGCTCGAGCGCTTCGCGCGCGACGCGCGCGTCGTGCTCTCGAACACGAGCGACAGCGGATACGCCTGTTTCCACGAGGACACGGAGGCGTCGCTCGCGCCCGGCGCGCGCGCGCCGCGCGGGTTCGCCGCGAAGCTCGTCGTCCTGCTGCGCGCGCGCTTCGAGGCGGGCGCCGCGCCGCTCACGCTGCTGCCTTGCGAGCTCGTGTCGAACAACGGCGACACGCTGCGCGCGCTGGTCGTCGGCGTCGCGCGCCGGTGGGGCGCCGACGCCGCCTTCCTGCGCTATATCAAGCACACGTGCGTCTGGGTGAACTCGCTCGTCGACCGGATCGTCTCCGAGCCGATCCGCCCCGTCGGCGCGATCGCCGAGCCCTACGCGCTCTGGGCGATCGAGCGGCGCGAGGGCATGGTGCTGCCGTGCCGGCATGAGGCGATGATCGTGACGGACGACCTGCCGCATTACGAACGCCTGAAGCTGCTGCTCTTGAACCTCGGGCACACCTACCTCGCCGAGCGCTGGCAGACGGACGGGCGCCCCGCCGACGAGAACACGCGGAGCGCGATGCGCGATCGGGCCCTGCGCGCCGACCTCGAGGCGCTGTGGCGCGACGAGGTGGTGCCCGTCTTCGACGCGCTCGGCAAGGGCGCCGCCGCGCGCGCGTACCTCGACGAGGTGCGCGATCGCTTCGAGAACCCGTTCCTCGATCACCGGCTGTCCGAGATCTCGAAGAACCACGGCGAGAAGAAGCGGCGGCGCTTCGCCCCCGTGGTCGAGCTCGCGCGCGAGCTCGACTTGAAGATCGAGCAGCCCCGGCTGCACCGGTCGCTCCGCGCGAGCGTGCCCGCATGAGCCCGTGAGGCTCCCGCAGGCGAGCTCGCGCGGCAGGCCGACCGCGCGCGCCGCCGCCCTCGCGACGCGGAGGGCCCCACGAGCCCGGCGCCGTTGCCGTGGGTCCGCGCGCGCGCAACGTGCCGCGAGGCGGCGCCGCCCGGCGGACAGCGCGCGAGACCTGCCGATTGCGCGAACAGAACCGCTACCCAGGGAGACATGCAGATGAGGAAGATGCGTTGGGCCGTGCTTTTCCTGTGCTTTCTCGCCGTCGCCATCAACTACATCGATCGCGCCAACCTGGCGGTCGCGGCGCCCCAGATCGAGAAGGCGCTCGGCATCGGCCCTGCCCAGATGGGGCTCATCATGAGCGGCTTCTTCTGGACCTACGCGCTCATGCAGATGCCGTTCGGCTGGTTCATCGATCGCGTGGGGGCGCGCGTCGCGCTGCCGTTCGCCGTCGGCTGGTGGTCGCTCTTCACCGCGGCGACGGCCGGCGCGTCGAGCGTCGCGGGGATGTTCGGCTGCCGATTGCTGCTCGGCGTCGGCGAGGCCGGCGCCTACCCGGCCTGCGCGAAGCTGGTGAGCCAGTGGTTCAAGCCGCGCGAGCGCGCGCTCGCGACGGGCATCTTCGACAGCGGCGCGCGCGTCGGCTCGGCGCTGTCGATTCCCCTCGTCGCCCTCATCGTCGACGCGCTCGGATGGAAGGCGGCCTTCATCATCACGGGCTTGCTCGGCGCGGTGTGGATCCTCGGCTGGGTCGTCATCTACCGCGGCCCCGCGCACGGCGACATGACGGGCGAGACCGACGTCGTCCACGCGGCGCCCGCCAAGGACGCGCCAGGCGGCGTGACGTGGGTGTCGCTCTTCCGCCACCGCACGCTCTGGGGCATGATGCTCGGCTTCTTCTGCCTCAACTTCACCAACTACTTCTTCATCACGTGGTTCCCGAGCTACCTCGTGCAGACGCGCGGCTTCTCGCTCAAGGCGCTCGGCACGCTCGGCATGATCCCCGCGCTGATGGCGATTCCGGGCGGCTGGATCGGCGGCTTCGTCTCCGACGCGCTCTATCGCCGCGGCTTCAGCCTCACCGCCGCGCGCAAGACCTGCATGGTCGGCGGCATGCTGATGTCGTCGGCGATCACGCTGTCGGCGCTGACGTCCGACATCACGCTGATGCTCGTCCTCTTCGGCGTCTCGTACGCGAGCCTCGCGTTCGCCGGCGCCAGCATCTGGTCCCTCCCCGGCGACGTCGCGCCCACGCCGCGCCACGTGGCGACCATCGGCGGCATCCAGAACTTCGCGTCGAACCTGGCCGGCATCGTCATCACGACGTTCACCGGCGTGATGGTCTCGCTGACCCAGGGCTCGTTCACGATACCGCTCGTCGCGGCGGGCGGCTTCTGCCTGCTCGGCGCGTTCAGCTACCTCGTCATCGTCGGCAAGATCGAGCCGCTCCGGCTCGACGTCGAGCACCGCGAGGCGGCCTAGCCTCAGAGGGTGACGCCCCGCTTCCAGAGCGCGATCTCGCGCTCTTCGTTCTCCTCGGCGCGGGTACTCCGGCCCGAGGCGGTGGCCAGCACCAGGTCCATCAGCGCGCCGGCGGCCGCGTCCATCGATTCTCCCGAGGCGACGCGGCCGGCGTCGAAGTCGATCCAGCGCTGCTTGCGCTGGGCGAGGCTGGAGTTCGTGGCGAGCTTGAGGGTCGGCACGGGAAAGCCGAGCGGCGTGCCCCGGCCGGTGGTGAAGAGGATGACCGTCGCGCCCGCGGCGGCGAGCGCCGTGGACGAGACAGCGTCGTTGCCGGGGGCCTCCAGGAGCGCCACGCCCGGCTCCCCGCGGATCTGGCCGCCGTAGCGGACCACCTCGGACACCCGGGCGCGGCCGGCCTTCTGCACCGCGCCGAGAGACTTCTCCTCCAGCGTGGTGATGCCGCCGGCGACGTTGCCGGGCGAGGGGTTCTCCGACACCGGCTCGCCGTGAGCGATGAAGTAGCGCTTGAAGTCGTTGACCACGCCGACGACGTCGGCATAGACCCCCTCGCTCTCGGCGCGGGCCATGAGCAGGCGCTCGGCGCCGAAGATCTCGGGGATCTCGGTGAGGATGGCCGAGCCGCCGGCGGCGCAGACCTTGTCGGCGATGCGGCCCACGAGCGGGTTGGCGGTCAGCCCCGAGAAGCCGTCCGAGCCGCCGCATTTGAGGCCGATCACCAGGTCGGAGACGGGGCAGGGCTCGCGGCGGTCCTGCTCGGCGACCCTGACCAGCGCTTCGACGGCCTCGAGGCCCGCTTCGAGCTCATCCTCGGCCGCCTGGGCGTCGAAGGACCGCAGGCGCTCGCGATCGAGCTGCGGGGCGCTCTCGAGGAGCACGCCGAGCTGGTTGTTCTCGCAGCCCAGGCCGATGATCAGCGCGCCGCCCGCGTTGGGGTGGCCAGCCAGGGCCGCGGTCATCCGGCGGGTCGCGTCGAGGTCGCCCCCGAGCTGCGAGCAGCCGTAAGGATGGGTCAAGGCGTAGACCCCGTCCACGCGGCCCTTGAAGCGCTTGTCCGCCTCGGCGGCCACCTTCTGCGCGGTGCGCGCGACGCAGCCCACCGTCGACAGGATCCAGATCTCGTTGCGGGTGCCCACCCGCCCGTTCTTCCGCCGGTAACCCAGGAAGGTGCGGTCTTCGGTCGCGGAGAGGGGCTCCGGGCTCGTGGGCTCGTAGGTGTAGGTGTCGAGGCCGGAGAGCGCGGTGGCCAGGTTGTGCGTGTGCACGTGGTCGCCCGGCTGGATGTCCGCGGTCGCCCGCCCGATCGGCCAGCCGTACTTCCGCACCGGCTCGCCGGCGGCCACCGCGCGCAGCGCCACCTTGTGCCCGGCCGGGATGTCGGCGCGGGCGGTGATCGCCTCGGCCACCGGATCGCCGGCGGCCAGGCCGCGCACGGCGACGGCCACATCGTCTCGGGGATCGATCCGCAACAGGGAGGCTGCCAAGCTCATATCACCCCTGGTCATCGGTGTGTCATCGAAGCGCCAAACCCGCGCGGCGCCGCACGCGCGAGCGCCGCGAGGGACGATGTGAAATCCGCGCTCAGAGACCCAGGACGCCGATCATCTTCTCGGCGTAGCGGGTGCCCAGGGTGACCAGCGCGTCGTGGCCGAAGTGGAGATTCCACGTGTCGGCAGGATCGATGGCGAGCCCTTCCGCCGAGACGACGTGGGCGTTGGCGACCAGCCCTGGGAGCTGGCCGACGAGCGAGTTGTGCCTCGCGCACGACCCCGAGTAGAGGAGCTCCCCCGCGAGGAACGGCACGTCGCCGAGGCCGAGGTCTGCGCGCAGGTCCGAGACGAGCGTCTTCACCTTGCCGGGCCACGCGGGGTCGCCGCAGTTCGACTCGCCTTGATGGAACAGAATGCCCTCGATCACGCCCCCGGCCTCCTGCGCCGCCTTCGCGCGCGACAGGATCCAGGTGTACTTGCTCCCCCCCGCCTTCATGAACGTCTCCACCTTCTCCCCGCTGAGGGCGGACGGGACGAGGCCAATGCTGTCCTGAGCGGGGTAGCGGTCGAGGATGGTCTTGGCGAAATAGTCGCCGGGCCCGATCGCTCCGTTCCAGCACTCGTGGAGCGGCGGGGCAGCGATGTCCCACTCGCCTTCGACGCGCCCGGTCGCGGCGCAGTCGTCGAAGCCGAGGACCTTGATGCGGGGATTCTCCATCTTGTCCGCGTTCGAGGCCTTCGGGTACCCGGCCATGTTCGATTGCCCGAGGAGGAGGAAGACGTGAAACACGGGCTCGGCCGGCCCTGCGCTGCTGCTCGCGCCGCCCGCGCCGCCAGCCCCCGAGGCCTCTCCGCCTCCCCCGCCGCCCGCGGACGCCGAGGACGCGGCCTCGGAAGGCGCGCCGCCCGCCCCTGTGCCCGCCGCCGAGGTGGACCCGGAGCCAGCGCCGACAGAGGCACCGCTCGTCGCGCCAGCCCCGCCGGTGCCCGCGGCTCCCGTCGCTCCGGCCGGGGTGTCTGCTCCACTACAAGCGAGAGCACCGATGAGCGAGAATGCGACGCACCACGGCATGAGCCCGGGAGAACATCGAAGTATGCTTTTCATGCGCGAATTTTCTCCGGCCGCTGCAGCCATCTGCTGGAACGCATGAGGGGCTCGGGAGCACGATGTTAACGTTAACAATACTCATGTCAATTCCAAATGGCACATCAGCATCGAGCCGGCGCCTGGGCGAGCTGGAGGAGCTCCTCGGCGAGCCGCTCTTCGATCGGGCGGCGCTGGCGCCGCGTTGACGGTCACGGTCTACGGGCGGGCGGCGCTGGCCTCAGCCGCCCGCGCCCCGCCGTGGCGGGCGCGAGGGCTTCTGCGCCACGTGCCGCTCCTGCTCGGGGCGCGCGGTCGGGCGGACGCCGCTCCGGGGCGGCGCGGAGGCGCGCAGGTAGCCGGTGCGCGCGTAATAGGCGAAGAACCGATCGAGCAGCCGCCGGTCCATGGGCGGGCACACGATGGCCGTCCCGGCCAGCTCGTCGAGCGTGTTCCGGGAGTCGCAGGCCGGCATCTTCTCGTACAGCTCCCACCGGGTCAGCTCGCCGTGGACCCGCTCGGTCAGCATCGGCAGCAGGGGGAGCAGCGGGCTGTCGCCCGATCGGCGTATCCGCTTCAACAGCCGCTCGCACCACCGCGCGTACGGCAGCCGCGACAGCGGATGGCCGTACGAGCCGAGCAGGTCGAAGAAGCCGTTGAGATCGAGCCGATGCGACGGCGCGGGCACCAGGTGGAACACCTTCCCCAGGGCTCCCGGCCGGCGGGACAGGTGCACGATCGCCCGGCTGACGTAATCGACCGTCACGAACTCCTTGCTCTGCTCCGGCAGATCGGGAGCGCAGCCCATCTCGAGGCACCCTTTGATCATCCGGCTGGCGAAGTCGCTCACGCTGCCGGCGCCGGTCTCGCTGTGCCCCATGATGACCCCGGGGCGAAAGACGGTGACCGGCACCCCGCGCGAACGGGCGATCGCCACGAGCTTCTCCGCGACCCACTTGCTCTGGGAATAGCCCATGTCCGTGGGGAGGTAGTCCGCCCAGCGCTCGAGATCGTCGCGCTCCCTCACGGTCCGGACCCCGGTGAAGTATCCGACATGGCCGAACACGCCGATCGTCGAGACGTGGTGTGCGGGCTTCGTCCGGCCGCGGCACGCGAGCCGCAGGATCTCCTGGGTTCCGAGCACGTTGGCCGCCCGGTGGGACACGTAGGGCTTGACGTAGTTGACCTCCGCCCCGGCGTGATAGATCGCGTCGATGCGCTCCGCGAGCGCGTCGAAGCCGGCCTCGGTGAGGCCGAGCAGCGGCTTCGTCAGATCGCCGGGCACGGCGACGATCCTCGCGCGGGCCGCGTCGTCCCAGAGGGAATACGCCTCCAGGGCTCGCCGGATCCTCGACAGGCCGTGGACGGCATCGCGGGCGCGGACGAGGCAGTGGACCGTGGCGCGCGTCTGCACGAGGAGCTCGCGCACGAGAAAAGCCCCCAGGAACCCCGTGGCGCCGGTGACAAAGACGTGGCGCGGCGCAGCGCCGGCGAGGGCGGCCTCCCCGCACGGGCGGATGTCCGGGTCGAGGACGGCCTCGGCGCGGAGGTCGACCGCGTCCGCGACGGCGCCGCGCCACGTCCGGCGCCGGGCCTCGTCGATGGCGCGGGCGAGGCCGGCCACTGTGGGCGACTCGAACAGCCGGCGCGCGGGCACGTCGACCTGAAAGAGCGCCTTCACGCGGAGGAGCACCTGCGCGGCCAGGAGCGAGTCGCCGCCGAGCTCGAAGAAGTCGTCGCCGGCCTCGACGCGGCCGGCCCCGAGCACCGAGGCCCAGATCCCGGCCACCTTTCGCTCGCTCCGGGAGCCGCTCGTCCTCGGCGCTACGGCGCCGGGCCGACCCAGGCGGGGCGGCGGCAGCGCCCGGCGATCGATCTTCCCGCCGGCGGAGAGCGGCAGCGACGGCAGCACGACGAACGCCGCCGGAATCAGGTAGTCGGGCAGCTTCTTCTGCAGAAATCGGCGCAGGGTCGACGACAGGCCGTCGCGCGAGCGGCTGCCGTCGCTGTCGGTTTCCGATCGCTGCCGTGGCCCCGCGGCGCGGCACGGGCCGGGTTGCGCGACGACATAGGCCACGAGGCGCCGGTCGCCGTGCGCGTGCTCCACGGCCACGACCGCGGCCTCGCGCACGGCGGGGCACGCGGAGAGCGCCGCCTCGATTTCCGCGAGCTCGACGCGGAAGCCGCGGATCTTCACCTGGGTGTCGATGCGCCCGAGGAACTCGATCGAGCCGTCCGGCAGATAGCGGGCCAGATCGCCGGTTTTGTACAGGCGGTCCCCGGGCTCCTCGGGCAGGGGGTTCGGGATGAACGCCTTGTCGGTCAGCTCGGGTCGGTTCACGTATCCCAGCGCCAGGCCGTCGCCGCCGACGTAGAGCTCTCCCGGGACGCCGACCGGCACCGGCTGGAGCCGGCGATCCAGGACGTAGACGCGCGTGTTGGAGATGGGCCGCCCGATCGGCACGCGGGCGGCGCCCTCCGGGACCGCGCGCACGACATGGGCCGTGGAGAACGTCGTGCTCTCGGTCGGGCCGTAGCCGTTCACGAGGCGCTTCGGGGCGCTTTGCTCGAGCACCTCACCGGACAGCGTCGGGCTGAGCACGTCGCCGCCGACGACGAGGGCAGAGAGCCCCTGGAAGGCGCCCGGGCTCGCGCGCGCGAGCTGGTGAAACAGCGCCGTGGTCAGGAACAGGAGGGTGACCCCCTCGCGGCGGAGGAACGCCCGCAAGGCCTCCGGCGACAGGAGCGTCTCGCGAGGGACGAGGACGAGGCGCGCGCCGTTCAGCAATGCGCCCCAGATCTCGAACGTCGACGCGTCGAAAGCGAGGCTGGAGGCGTGCGCCACGCGATCCGAGGGGCCGAACGCGACGTAGCTCGTGTCCCGGACGAGGCGGACGACACCGCGGTGCGGGACGGCCACACCCTTGGGCCGGCCGGTCGATCCCGACGTGAACATCACGTAGGCGAGATCGGTTGCCGCGACCCGGGTAGCCGGGCGCTCGTCGTCGCCGGGCGCGCCGCGCTCGTCGTCGAGGCACAGGACCTCTCCGCAGAAGGCGAGCCGCGCGACCTGCTCCGGCTCTCCCAGCAGGACGCTCGCCGCGGCGTCCTCCAGCATGAGGCGCAGCCGCTCGTCCGGCGTGCTCGGATCGAGGGGGACGTAGGCGCCGCCGGCCTTGAGGACGCCGAGCAGCGCGACGAGCACGCGGAGCGACCGCTCGACGAAGACGGCCACGCGCAGGTCGGGGCCGGCGCGGCGCGCCGCGAGCCGGCGTGCGAGCCGGTTGGCGCGGCGATCCAGCTCGCGGTAGGTGAGCGCTTCGCCGTCCTCGACAGCGGCGATGGCGTCGGGAGTCCGCGCGGCCTGCGCCTCGAAGAGCTCGTGAATGCACGCGTCGCGCGGATACGCGGTCTGCGTCGCGTTCCACGCCACCGTCATCCGGCGCCGCTCCTCCGGCGTGAGCAGCGGAACCTCGGAGATGGGCCGCTCCGCGCCCTCGGCGACGCCCGCGAGCAGCAGGTCCAGGTGGACGAGCATCCGCTCGATGGTCTCCGGATCGAACAGGTCGGTGCTATACTCCAGGGTCGCGACGAGCCCCCGCCCGCGCGCCGCCACGGACAGCGAGAGCTCGACCGCCGCGGCCGGGCGGGGGCGCGGGGCGCGCGCCGCCGCGGGGTCTGCCGCGGCCGCGGCGCCGGGCAGGCCGCCCCCCGGCGGCGCGAGCTCGAAGGTGGTCTGGAACAGCGGGTGACGGCCCGCGTCCTCCGCGGCCCCGAGCCCCTCGGGCCACGCGCCGCGGGGCGCCGGACGGTGGGCCTCGGCCGCGGCGACCTGCGCGGCGACCTGCGCGAGGAGCGCTCGGAAGCTCAGCTCGTCGTCGAGACGGGCGCGGACGACGAGCGGGTGACGGGGCCCTCCCCCCGCGCGAGCGCCCTGCCGGCGGCCGCGGCGGGGCCAGGGCGCGCCGATCGCGAGGCAGCCTTGCCCGGTATAGCGGTAGAGCAGCGCCGCATAGGCCGAGAGCAGGGTGACGAAGCGCGTCGCGCTCGACGCCCGGCGCATGCGATCGAGCGCCTGGACCAGCCGGGGCGGCAGCGCCCGCGACACCGACGCGCGGCGCGGCGACAGCGCGGGCGGGCGGGGGCGATCCGTCGCGAGCTCGAGCGGGGACGGCGCGGGCGCGGGCGCCGCCTCGGCAGGCAACGTACGGGGCTGTGGAGGTCGATCACGCATGTCGCGAATCCATCGTTGTGCCGTCGAGAGCGGCGCGGGCGATCATGCGGTGTTCGGGCGCGCCTTGCGCTTCAGCGCGTAGGCGATGCCGCTTTGCAGGGTACCGCAGGTGACGAGGCCGCGGAGCTCGGCGCCCAGCTCGACCAGCGCCTGTGCGACGACGGGGCGGATGCCCGTCAACACCACGTCGGCGCCGAGCAGCCTCGCCGCCTGCGCGACGCGGACCAGCGCAGCGGCGACCTCGCCGTCCACGGATTTCACGCCGGTGATGTCGAGGATCGCCACCGCGGCGTGCCTCTCGCCGAGCGCGCAGAGCAGCGTCTCCAGGATCTGCTGCGCGCGCTCCCGGTCGATCGCCCCGACGAGCGGCATCGCGATCACCCCCTCGGCGATCGGGATGAGCGGCGTGCCGAGCTCCCGGAGCGCCGCCTGCTGCGCCTGGATCACCTGCATCTGCGCGAGCGTCTCCTGCTCGTACCGGAGCTGCTCGGTGATGTCCCTGAAGAACGCCGCCATGCCCGTCGGCTCCCCCGCCGGGCTCGAGATCACGAAGGCGCTGGTCTGTCCCATCCACTCGCTCCCGTCCGGGCGACGGATCTTCAGGACGCCGCGCCACGCGCCGTCCCTCGCCAGGGCCGGTAGGACTTCGGTGGAGAGCTGGGTGAAGCTCTCCGGCGAGTAGAAGTCGATCAGCCCGCGGCCGACCGCACCGTCGCCAAAGCCGCTCATCGTCTTGAAGGCGAGGTTGGCGTAGACCACCTCGCCGTTCATCGCGGTCAGGGTGATGCCGTCCAGAGCATGATCGACCAGCCTCTTGGACACGCTGAGATCCTCGGCCTGTCGGCGCTGCTCCGCCTCTCTCTCCTTCTGGTCGGTGATGTCGTGAATCACGCTCATGGTCTGTCGCGGCGTCCCGGCGCCGTCGCGCTCGAGGACGATGTCGCGCCTCGTAAGCCAGCACCACGATCCGTCCGCTCTGCGCAGCCGGACCTCGAGCTCCGTCATGTCGCTTTCGACACCACACCTCGCACGATTGAGCTGCTCGCGGATGCGGGGCTGGTCGTCGGGGTGCGCCAGCGTCATGAACGCATCGAGGCCGCCGGGGTTCGCGCCGTCGTCTGTGTATCCGAGCTCGCGGGCCAGCGAGCGATTCTCATAGATCCAGCGTTGCTCGACCGGATCGCGGACCTGGATCAGGTAGGGCGCCGCCTCCTGCATCAAGTACACACGACGCAGCTCGGCGCGCAGATCCCGCTCGATCTGCTCCAGCTTGGACACACGAGCGCGCAGGGCAGCAAGCTCGCCATGATGCGAATGGATCGCCGTATCGTGAGCATCCATCGTACTCCCCCCAAGGCTGGCTGATTTCAGGCAACGGCGGTGGACACGTCGCCTCTGGCCACGACGTTACTACCGATGGGCCGTCTCTGGAAGACAGCATTCATTGCCCGTCACCGTCGTCACAGCGGGGACAGCCCAATCGCCAATGCGCCATGCTCACAGTGAGGACAGCCGCGCTTGCAGGAGCGGCGCTGTCACAGTGGGGACAGCAGCGATGCCGGCCCGCGCACGAGAGCGCGATCCCGGCGGCCCGCCGCGCGAGCTCTCTACCCCCCGAGCGCCCGCGCGAGCGCGCCTCTCAACACCGACGCTGCGTCCTGCTCCTCGCCCCGCGCCCGCCACGCCACCACGCCATCGGGTCGCACCAGCAGCGCCCCGCGCCGCCCGATCCCCGCGAGCCGCTGCCAGCGGTCGCGCTCGTCCTCGAAATCGATCCCCGCGCGCAGCACGCCGACGGTCGCCCCGATCGCGCGCGCCGCTTCGCCCCACGCCGCGGCCTCGCGCCCGGCGACCAGCGTGAAGCGCCCGTCGATCAGGTCCAGCGTCGACTCCCGCTCTCCGTCGCGCGCGATCCACGCGTGCGGCACTCGCGTGCCCGGGCGGCCGTCGAGCCGGAAGCGCGCCGCGCGCCCATCCGCCGTGATCGCCGCGGATCCATATCGGTATCCGACGCCGAGGAGCTTGTGCCAGCGCCCCGGGCTCGGCGGCGTCCGGCCGGTCAGGCGCCCCCAGATCGAGCGGCGATCGAGGCCGAGCGTCTTCGAGAACGCGGCGCGCGCCATGAGGCCCTGCTCGTCGGCGTTGTTCGCCGAGTCCTCCGCCGCCACGACGGCGACGGGCCGGCGCTCCGCTTCGTACGTGTCGAGCAGGGCGGGGCGCGCCTCGCCGCGGAGCACCAACGCGAGCTTCCACGCGAGATCGTGAGCGTCGGCGACTCCGGTGTTCGCGCCCATGCCGCCCCACGGAGGCATGAGGTGCGCGGCGTCTCCCGCGAGGAAGACGCGCCCGACCCGGTAACGATCGGCGACGCGGGACGCCGACTCCCACGGCAAAACGCTCTCGATCCGGATCGGCACCTCGCCCGCGCCGAGCGCCTTTTGCACGAGCGAGGCGCAGCGCTCGGGCGGGTAGTCCTTCGGCGACTCGCGCGCCGGGTCGTACACGAGGTGGAACACCCAGCGCGCGCGGTTGTCGATGGCGGCGAAGAGGCCGCGCACCTCGGGGTGGTGGACGATCGCGAGGCTGAACTCCCGATCTCGGACGAAGTCGGCGAGATCGGCCTCGAAGAGGACGTTGAGCAGATGGCCCAGCGATCCGCGGCCGCTCGTGGAGACGCCGAGCGCCTGCCGCACCGGGCTCCTCGCGCCGTCCGCCGCCACGAGGTAGCTCGCGCAGACGCGCCGCGTGGCCCCGGTCGCCCGATCGCGCAGCACGGCGCGCACGCGCTCGTCGTCCTGCTCGAACGAGACGAGCTCGGTCGAGAACGACAGGCGCGCGCCGCGCTCGCGGGCCGCGGCCGCGAGCACCGGCTCGAGCAGATCCTGCGTGATCCGGCAGGCGCGCGTGGGGCTCGCCGATCCGAGCCCGATCTCGCGCCCGAGCAGCGCGCGGAAGAGCCGGCGCAAGAGCTTGCCGACCGGCGCGTCGATCGCCTGCGCGAGCGTCTCGCCGAAGAGGAAGCCCAGGTGGATCGGTGTCTTTTCGCCCGCCTCGCGGATGGCCGGCTCGAGGCCGAGCTCGCGATAGAGCTCCATCGTGCGGGCGTTCACGCCGCGCGCGCGCGGGTGGATCGACGTGCCCGCGTGGCGCTCGACCAGCGTCACGTCGACGCCGTGACGGCGCAGGAACAGCGCGGCCGAGAGGCCGACGACGCCTCCGCCGACGATCAGGACGGGGACCGGCGGCTCGCTCTCGGTAGGATCGTGATCCATGCCTTCACCTCGCTCGCAGGGTGGCGGTGCGCAGCGCGAGCCCAGGCCGGCGCGCGCGCGCTTTTCGGGTGAGCGCGCGGCGGCGATGGTCTACGGTTGGACTCGGCAGTCCAACAGATTGGACTGGTGAGTCCAAATGTCAACCCGGAAGCGGCTCGACCCCAGGCCTGCGCGCGAGGGCGCCTCGGCTCCCCCCGCCGCGGGCTCGCCCGTGAAGCACGCCGCCATCGTGGAGGCGGCGAAGCGCGTGTTCCTGCGCGAGGGCGTCTCGCGCGCGAGCGTCGACACCATCGCCGCCGAGGCGGGCGTGTCGAAGCAGACGATCTACAACCACTTCGGCGACAAGGAGCGCCTCTTCTTCGCGGTGATCGAGGGCGTGCAGGGCGCGGCGTCGGCCGAGCAGGAGCGGGCGTTCGACGAGCTCTTCGCCACCGACGCCGAGCCGGCGGTCGCGCTCGGCCAGCTCGGGCGGCGCCTGCTGGCGTGGGTGTTCCGCGAGGATCTCTCCGCGTTCCGGCGGCTCGTGGTGTCCGAGGTCGCGCGCTATCCGCAGCTCCGCCTCGCGTGGGCGCAAGGTGGACCGCTGCGGTTCATGATCCGCCTCGTCGGCTATCTGGCGCGCGAGACCGAGCGCGGCCGGCTCGACGTGGCGAAGCCGGAGCGCGCCGCGCGCCAGTTCATCGCGCTCCTCTCGGCGGAGGCGCAGGACGTCTCGGTCTACGGCACGCTGCCGCTCGCGCCGTCGCAGATCGACGCCATCGTCGACGAGAACCTGGAGATGTTCCTCCGCGCGTACGGGCCGCGGCCGAAGCCTCCGGCGAGGCCGCGGGCGGCCCGGAGAGGGAAGAAGAAGCAGGCCGGCGCGTGACGGCCCCGGAGGAGACCTGCCGCAAGGCCGGGATCGTCGCGTTCAGCGGCCGCCGTGCGGCTTCACCGCCGGCGCGCCCTGGGTCGGTCCGAGGCCGCGCTCGGCCGCTCTCGACGCCGCGGGTACGTTCCCGGTCCCGTTCGGCTGCCGGTCGCCGTCCTCCTGCGCCGCCGTGGCCGCCTCGATGGCCACCGGCGGCTTGGGCATGTCGCTCGGCTCCTCGTGCTCGTCAGGCCCCTCCATCCCGCCCGAGGCGCCCACCGCCGCCTGCCGCGCGGCCTCTTTCTTGATCTCCTGGATCTTCTGCTCGTCCATGGGCTTTCTCCATCGCGCGCATCGCGCGCGGCTCAGACCCCGCGCGGGAAGTCGCCCTGCGGCGGGATGCGCGGGTCCTGGGTGGGGTCGGGCGAGGGCGGCTCGGGCTGCTCCGGCCCAGGGTCACCCGGGTTCGGCGGCAGCGGGACCTCCTCGTCGCCGCCGGGTACGTCCGTCTTTGCGAGCTCCTGCGTGCGGTTGTTCATGTGCTCCTCCAGCAACCGTTCACTGCAACCGTCGAGCCACTGCATCGTGCAATCTTCGAGCCGCGGCGTACGAGCCGCGCCCGGCTTGACGCCCCGCCCCGGCATCCGTGATCTGCGGCCGGCGTGCTCTCGATCCGCCACGACCCCTTCCCGCTGGAGGCCGCCCGCGACCTGCTCGGCATCGTGCGCGCGCTCTACGCCGCGGCGCGCGCGCGGGGGGCGAGCGTGGCAGATCTCCACGCCATCGCGGCGGTGGGCGACGATCTGCGGCAGGCGATCGCCCTGGCCGCGGCCCACCCGCCGGGCACGCTCGGCTTCTCGTCGGCGTGGGCCCGCGCCGAGCGCGCCGCCGCCCGCGTCGGCGAGCTCGCGGACGCGCTCGCGCCCGCGGCGCCGATCGTCCACGCCGCCCTGGCGCGCGTCGGCGGCGGCAAGGCCACGCCCGGCGGGTGAACGCCGTCGCGCCCCGCCGAGGGGCGACGTCGCGCCGCCGAGGAGCGCGTCACCCCCGGCCCAGGAGCGCCGTCACCCGCGCCGGGGTGCGCGTCACCCGCGGCGGGCGAGCGCCCCCGCGATGGGGTGGTCCGGCGGGATGGGCCAGGCGAGGGCGCGCGAGGCGACCGCGCAGTACGCGGCGAGGCGCTCGCGCGGCACCGGGGCGCGTGCGCCGAGGCGACCAAGGTTGTCGAGGAGCAGCTCGAGGCAGCTGTTGCCCACCCGCTCCCCGACGCCGAGCGCCGTGGCGTGGACCCGCTCGACCCCGCACGCCGCCGCCCAGAGCGCGGCGGAGAGGCCGAGCCCGCGGTCGTTGTGGCCGTGCCAGTCGAGCTCGATCCCGGGCGCGCCCAGGGCGGCGAGCTCGCGCCGGGCGAACGCGACGAGCGCCGCCACCCCGGGCGGGGTGACGTGGCCGGTCGTGTCGCACAGGCAGAGGCGCGCGGCGCCGGCGTCCACCGCGGCGCGGAAGAGCGTGTGGAGCATGCCGGGAGGCGCGCGGGTCGCGTCCTCGGCGACGAGGCAGAAGGGCAGGCCGGCCGCGGCGGCGGCCCGCCCGGCGGCCTCGACGCTGCGGGCCAGGAAATCGGGGCCCCACCCCTCGACGAAATGCCGGATCGGCGAGCTGCCGATGAACGCGTAGACCACCATCGGCGCCCCGGCGCGCTCGGCCACGCGGGCGACCTCCTCGATGTCCGCGGCGGTCGTGCGCGCGGCCGCGGTCAAGGCGAGCGGCAGCCGGGACGAGACGATCTCGCGGGCGAGCAGGCAGGCGTCCTCGAACTGGCGCGGCCCGGCCGCGGGGATGCCGAGGTTCACCGCGTCGACGCCGACGCTCGCCATCGCCTGGAGCAGCTCGATCTTCTGCGCGCTCGGCGGGTTCACCGTGGAGACGCCCTGGATGCCGTCGCGCAGCGTCTCGTCGAGCACCTCGACCGGCCGGGCCGCCCGCTCGAAGGGCAGCCACGCCTCGTCCTCGGCGCGGGCAGCGGCCCAGGCCTCGGCGGGCACGCCGCCCGGCGGGAGCCGGCGCTCCGCCGGCGCGGGCTCCGCGCGATTCCAGTCGAACAGGGCCGCGGCGCCGGGATCCCGGCCGTCGGTGCTCATGCGCTGCATGTCATGTCGCGGGGGATCTCGGCGTGGCGCATGCACAGCGCGCCGCGTCGACCGGCGCGGGGGGAAGGTTACTTCATGTCGGCCGTCGGAGCAGGTCCCGATCTCCTCCGGCGGACGCCGCCCGAGCCTCGATCTGCGCGCCGCGCCCGCCGCGCGCCCCGGCTCACCGCGCGCCCGGCGCGCCGCGCGCCCCGGCTCACTGCGCGCCCGGTTTGCCGGGATCGTCGCTCCAGACGTTGGCGTTGCCGTGCGCCTCGAGCGGGCCGCGCTGCGGGCGGACGACGCAGAACCGCTGGCCCGTCGGCGCCTCCATCACCCACCAGCGCTTGATGAACTCCACGCGCCGCGCCCCGAGCGCCTCGAGCCGCCGCACCTCGGCGTCGAGGTCGTCCGTCTCGATGTCGAGGTGCGTCCGGCTCGGGTGCTCGACCTGCTGCACGAGGACGATGAGCTCATCGTCCCGGGTCTCGAGCTCGCGGTAGCCGCCCGCGTCCGGAGCGGCCTTCTTGACGGGCTTGCCGAAGGCGCGGCCCCAGAAGTCCGCCGCGGCGTCGACGTCATCCACCTTGCAGTCAATCACGAGAGCACAAAGACGACTCCGGTGCATGCGATCTCCCTCCTGCCGGATGGCGCAGCGACCTTACGCGGCGCCGCCAGAGGCGTCTCCCCCAAACCAGCGCGCCGACGCTCCGGCGCGGGGCGATCCAACGCCGGCGGGCGTCCGGATCTTGCCGAAGAGACGCGCTTTGCGCGCGGGCAGCGGCAGCGTAAAAAGCTGTTCCAGGAGCAACCTGCTGCTCCGGGACACCTGCCGCTTCAGGAGCTTCGATGACGTACATGCCTCGCTTGCTGACGAACTCGCTGGCGCTCTTCACGCTCGCGCTCTGCGCCGGCTGCTCGCCCTCCGAGCGGAACTTCGCGACGGGCACAGGCGGCGACGCCGGCCACGGCGGCGCGGGCGGCGCGGGCGGCGCGGGCGGCGCGGGCGCCGGAGGCGGCGCGGGCGGCAAGGGCGACGCGTGCGCCTCGCCGGACGACTGCCCCGCCGCGGAGAACGAGACGCCGACGTGCGAGGCGGGCGTCTGCGGCGTCGCCTGCGACGCCGGCTTCCTGGACTGCGACACCGCGGCCCCGGGCTGCGAGACGAGCGCGAGCGCCCACGAGCACTGCGGCGCCTGCGGCAACCGCTGCGCGACGGAGTGCGTGAAGGGCGACGAGGGCGCCTTCTGCAACGACCCGGTCGAGATCTCGGCCGGGTTCGCCCACACGTGCGTGCTCCGGCGGGACGGCAGCGTGTGGTGCTGGGGCAGAAACGCGTTCTCCGAGTCGGGGAAGCCGGACAGCGAGCCGGTCGTCCCCGTGCCGGCGCAGGTCGCCCTCCCCGGCAAGGCCATCCATGTGGCGGCGGGCGGCGGGTTCGCGCGCGACGACGACCAGTTCCCTGCCCACTCGTGCGCGATCCTGGAGGACACGACGGTCACCTGCTGGGGGCGCGGCACGCTGGGACAGCTCGGCAACGGCTCGTTCTACTCGGCGAGCGAGCCGGCGCGGGTGCCGAGCCTGATCAACGTCGTGCAGCTCTCGCTCGGCGCGGCGCACTCGTGCGCGGTGAAGACGGGCGACGAGCTCTACTGCTGGGGCGCCGACGACGAGGGCCAGCTCGGCAACGGGGAGTCGCCGCAGACGGGCACCCCGGACTTCATCCAGAGCGACATCCGGCAGGTCTCCGCCGGCCAGGATCACACCTGCGCCATCAAGGCCTCCGACCGAGGCCTCCTCTGCTGGGGCCGGAACTTCGACGGACAGCTCGGCTTCGCCGGGGCCCGCGAGAACGCCACCTCTGCGGTGGAGGTCGCGGCGCCGCTCACCGCGGGGGTCGACGAGGTGGCCGCGGGCGACCGGCACACCTGCGCGCGCAAGGGCGTGGAGGTCTACTGCTTCGGCAACGACTACAACGGCGCGGTGGGCGCCGACCGCTACGGGCCCGTGCCAGAGCCCACGCTCGTCGCCGTGCCTCAGGCCGCGACCATCGACGTCGGCCGCGAGCGGAGCGGCGCGGTGTCCGGCGCCGCGCGGGGCCTCAAGATGTGGGGCGTCGGCGCCCTCGGCCACGGGAAGCCAGGGCTGTCGTCGCAGCCGGTCGACGTGCCCATCGACGGCGTGGCGCAGCTCGCGGCCGGCTATCACCACACGTGCGCGCTGCGGACGACCGGCGAGGTGCTCTGCTGGGGCGAGAACACCGACGGGCAGCTCGGCGTGGGCCTCGACGTCGTCGAGGAGCAGCTGTCGCCGGTCGCGGTCAGGCTCGCGCCGCCCTGAGCGCGAGCGCCCGGCGGCCGCCGCCCCGCTCCGCCGGAGAGCGCGGGGCGCTCCTCGCGACAAGGGCCCTGTCCGGCGGTAGAGTTGCCGCCCTTTCCACCCAGGATGAGACGATGAAGACAACCTCGCTCCGTTTCGCGCTCGCGCTGGGCGCCCTGCTCCTCTCCGCCGTCGGGTGCGAGGAGAAGAAGACGACGACCGCGGCCGAGGGGAGCGCGGAGGGCCGGGTCGCGAAGCTCTCGGTCGCGTCCTACGACCCCACCCGCGAGCTCTACCAGGAGCTCAATCCCGCGTTCGAGCGGTGGTACAAGCAGAAGACCGGCAGGGACGTCGACGTGGAGACCGATCACGGCCCGTCGGGCAAGCAGGCGCGCGACATCGCCGCCGGCAAGGAGACGGACGTGGCCGCCCTGTCGGTCGACTTCGACGTCGACACCATCGCCAAGGCGGGCCTTTTGCCCGCGACCTGGCGCGATCGGCTGCCGAACGGCTCGGTGCCGTACACGTCGGCCGTCATCTTCCTGGTCCGCAAGGGCAACCCCAAGCAGGTGAAGGCCTGGGAGGACCTCGCGCGGCCCGAGGTGGTGTCGCTGTGCCCGGATCCGAAGACCGGCGGCGGGGCGCGGTGGATCTACCTGTCGACCTGGGCGCACGCCGCGCGCAAGGCGAAGGCCGAGGGCCGGAACGACGCGGAGGCGGAGGCCGCGGCGCGCGAGTTCACGGCCAAGGTCTACGACGACGCCATCCTCGACCCGGCCATGCGCGGCTCGTCGACGCGCTTCATCGTGCAGCGCACGGGCGACGTCCTCTTCGGCTGGGAGAACGAGATCCTCCAGATCGCGGCCGACCCGGCGACGGCCGACCAGTTCGAGGTCGTCGTCCCCTCGGACTCGATCACGATCGAGGTCCCCCTCGCGGTCGTCGACAAGGTCGCCGAGCGGCACGGCGTCAAGGACGTCGCCGAGGCGTACGTGGAGTTCCACTTCTCCGACGAGGGCCAGGAGCTCATCGCGAAGCGCTACAACCGCCCGTACAGCGAGGTGATCGCGAAGAAGCACGCGGACCGGCTGAGGCCCCTCGCGCTGTTCCGGTTCAAGGACCATTTCGCCGACTGGCCGACGGTGATGAGCGTCCATTTCGGCCAGGGGGCCGAGCTCGACAAGATGCGGAAGAAGTGATGTCGCGCGGCGCGCGCGTGCTCCCCGGGTTCTCGCTCTCCCTGGGCGTCGCGGTGCTCTACCTGAGCCTCGTCGTCCTCCTGCCGCTCTCCGCCCTGTTCCTGAAGACGGCGGAGCTCGGGTGGGGTCGCTTCTTCGCGGTGATCACGAGCGGCTGGGTCGCCGCGGCCGTCCGGTTCACGCTGGGCGCCTCGATCGCCGCGGCGCTCCTCAACGTCGTCGTGGGCCTGCTCATCGCGTGGGTGCTCGGCCGGTACACCTTCCCGTTCGCGCGCGTCATCGACGCGGTGATCGACCTGCCGTTCGCGCTCCCCACGGCCGTGGCCGGGATCGCGCTCTCCACGCTGTACGCCGAGGGCGGTTTGCTCGGCGGGGCGCTCTCCAGCGTGGGTTTCCGGTACCCGTGGCCCGTCTGGCGCGGGTTCGCGGCCGGCGGGTGGCGCGAATCGCCGATCGCGTGGACGGTGTACGACCGGATCTCCCTGGCGCCGCTCGGCGTGGTGATCGCGATGGCCTTCGTCGGCCTGCCGTTCGTCGTGCGCACGGTGCAGCCGGTGATCGAGGACCTGAGCCGCGATGTCGAGGAGGCGGCGGCGACGCTCGGCGCCAGCCGATTCCAGATCTTCCGCGCCGTGGTCCTGCCGGAGCTCGCGCCGGCGCTCCTCACCGGGTTCGCGCTGGCGCTCGCGCGCGGCCTCGGCGAGTACGGGTCGGTGATCTTCATCTCGGGCAACCGGCCGGACACCGAGATCGCGTCCCAGGTGATCATCAAGATGATCGAGGTGAACGAGACGGGCACCTACGCCGACGCGACGGCGGTCGCGGTCCTCTTGCTCGGGGCGTCGTTCGCGCTCCTCTTCGCGATCAACCTGCTCCAGCGCGCCGCCGCGCGCGGCCATGCGGGCAGGGCGGCGGGCTGACGCCCGCGGCCGGTGGACTTGAGTCGCGCGATGCTCGCCCCCCGCCCCCAGACAGGCCGCGAGGACACCGCCGGTGGCCGCGGAGCGCGCCGGCTGCTGATCGGCCTGTGTGTGATCCTCGTCGGCGTGTTCCTGGTCCTGCCGCTCGGGGTGGTGTTCTGGCACGCCTTCAGCGAGGGCCTGAGCGCCTATGGACAGGCGGTCTTCGACCGCGCGACGTTCCGCGCGGCGGCGCTCACGCTCCTCACCACGGCCGTCGCGGTGCCGCTCAACACGCTGTTCGGCGTCGCGGCGGCGTGGGCCATCACCAAGTTCGAGTTCCGGGGCAGGAGCCTGCTCGTCACCCTGATCGATCTGCCGTTCTCGATCTCGCCGGTGGTCGCCGGGCTGTGCTTCGTCCTGCTCTTCGGGGCCAACGGCTTCTTCGGCGCGTTCGTGAACCGGACCTACACGGTGAGCCTCGGGTTCGCGAGCCTCGACGTCTCCACCCGGGTCATCTTCGCCTTGCCCGGCATCGTGCTCGCCACGGTGTTCATCACCTTCCCGTTCGTCGCGCGCGAGCTCATCCCGCTGATGCAGGCCCAGGGGAGCGAGGAGGAGCAGGTGGCCCGGGTCCTCGGCGCGAACGGGTGGCAGATCTTCTGGCGCGTCACGCTGCCCAACATCCGGTGGGGCCTCCTGTATGGCGTCATCCTCTGCACCGCCCGGGCGATGGGCGAGTTCGGCGCCGTGTACGTGGTCTCCGCGGGCTCGTCGGATCAGGTGACGCTGCCGCTCCACGTCGAGCGCGTCTATTACGCCAACATGGTCCGCGTCATGCCCGCGTTCGCCGTCGCCAGCCTCCTCGCCGGCGTTTCGGTGATCACGCTGGCCGTGAAGGCGGCGGTGGAGTGGCGGTTCAAGGGCGAGCTGAAGAAGAAGGACGGCGGATAGATCGGAGTTGCCGAGGCGCGGAGTCGCCCTCAGCAGCGGGCGAGGTCCTCGAGCATCTCGACGGCTTCGGGGGAGAGCTCCACGCCGTCGAGGCCGCTGACGAACTCGCTCCACGCGGCGGCGTCGCCCTGCGTCAGCGTGAAGGCGACGCACACCACCCATCCATCGAACGGCGTCGTCGACGCCGTGCGCAGCTGCTGGCTCAGGGCGGCCAGGGCCTCCGCGTTCTCCGCCGCGGTGGGCGCCATCGTGCGGCTCAGCCCTGTGAGCGCCTCGGAGAGGAGATCGGGCACCTCCGTGGACGCGACGATCTCGGAGAAGAAGGCGCGGAAGGCGGGAAAATCCTCCGGCGGAGCGCGATCGGCCTCGGTGCGGATCCGGGTCGTGGCGAGCGAGCGCGCGCGCAGCGAGCTGGACTGCCTGGCGACGTTCCCCCAGGACGACAGCACCGTTTCGAGCGGCAGGTCGAAGTTGTACAGGAACCTCAGGTGCGCGTCGGAGAGATCGCCGGCCGGGGGCCCCGCCGCGAGCGCTGACCACTCGTCCGCGTAGAGCGCCAGCACATCGACGACCTCGCCGCACGCCCCGTACTCCAGCCACGGCGTGAACTCGGTCCACCGCGCGTAGGGAGGCCCCGCGAGCAGCGGCGCGAGCGCGCTCGACCACGCCGCCCGCAGCGCTGGATCCAGCGCCGGATCCGCGGCCCGAATGCACGCCACCCAGACCGCCATGGCCTTGGCGTCCTCAGCGTCGAGGCCGTCGAGGAAGGCCGCGAACGCGTCCGGGGTCACGGGCTCCGGCAAGCCGGCGCCGAGGACGGCCGTCTGGTGGACGCCGCCGGCCTCGAGGAGGCGCGCGACCTGCGAGGGGCTCGTGGGAAGGCGAAACGAGGAGAGGCGCGCCGGGAGGTCGTCCGGTTGCAGGCTGAAATCGACCAGGTGGTGCCAGGAGACGTGGCGGTCGAGCGGGTCGAGGATCAGCAGCTCGCCCTCCCGCTGCGGGGCGACGTCCACGCCCTGGTCGACTTCGAGCACCTGCGAGCGCGTCGTGCCGTCGTCCGCGATCCAGAGGAGATCGATCGGCGCAACCAGCGCCCCATCCGGATCGCGCAACGTCACGAGCACGCCGCCGGAGGGCGACCGCCCGAGATCGAGGTGCGGGAGCGCGCTGGCCCGGACCGCCCGCCGCGCGCGGGCGGCCGCGTCGGGGCCGAGGGGCCCCGCGAAGGCGTCGAGAAACTCGTCCGTACCGATGGCGCCGAAGCGGTGGTCGTCGAGGACGTCGCGCAGCGTGCCCCAAAAAGCCTCCTCCCCGACGAGGCTCCGGATCTGGGTGAGCAGCCACGCAGCGCGGCCGTAGGGCCCGGACGTGTACTTATCGGCGGGAGCGCGGTCCGGATCCACGATGGGGTTGTGCGACCCGGCCGAGAAGGAGTCGCCGTTCAGCGTCCCCTCGCCGCTCTCATCCAGGTAGACGCGCGCGCCCTCGCTCGCGAGCAACGTCGCCATGCCCTCCTTGATCCACAGATCGTCCCAGCTCTCGACCGTCACGAGGTCGCCGAACCACTGGTGGCCGATCTCGTGGATCGTGAGCTTCAGGTCTTCGGACATCGTCGGAGCGGTGCTCCCGAGCTCCCCCTGGAAGCTGATGCCGAGGTTCTCGATGCCCCCGCCGAACTCCGGCACGAGCACCACCGCGTACTTCTCGAAGGGATAGGGCACGAGCAGCTCCTCGAAGACGCCGATCGAGCGGACCACCTCGTCGAGCAGGCGGCCGTAGTCGCCCGGGACGCCGCGCCGGTGCCAGACCGAGACGGGGAGGCTCCCCTTCATCGTGCCCTCCACCTCGAAGTCGCCGATGGCGAAGGCCATGAGGTAGGTCGGCACCGTGTAGTCCGTCGCGTACTTCATGCGACGGCCGGACGCGCCCTGCTCGTCGGAGACGAGCGCGCCGTTCGCGATCATCGTCTCGTGCGCGTCCATCGCGAGGTCGATGGAGAAGACGGCGCGGTCCTCGGGCGTGTTGTGGCACGGCAGCCAGAGCGCGGCGTTGAGCGGCTCCGAGATGGTGTAGACCACGCGCGACGCGGCGGGGTCCCCCCAGCGGGCGGGGATCGCGCGGAGCGCCTCGCCCTCGGCGGCCTCGTAGTCGATCTCGAGCGTGATCGCCTGGTCCGCCGCGATGCCGGGCACGCGCGAGACGTCGATGCTAAGCGCCCCGGGCTCGGCGTCGACCGCGTAGGGCAGGTCGGCGCCGCCGGCCAGGCGGACCGCCTTGACCTCGGCCACCGCGCTGTCGAGGCGCAGAGAGCGCAGGCCGTCGTCGCCTGGCAGGAGCGTCATCGCGACCGTCGCGACCAGCCGCCCCCGGCTCCAGTCGAACTCTCCCGTCACCGCGTAGCGCTGGACGTCGATAGCCGCGCCCGCCGGCGGCTCGGGCTCGGGCGGCGGCCCGGTGTCGGGCGGCGGCTGCTGCGTGCCGTCGGGCGGCGATTGGCCTGGTGCGACGGGATCGGCGCCGGAGCACGCGGCCGCGAACGACGCCAGGAGGACGGCGGCGAGCCGCGCCCCCGGGCGGACAAAGGATCTGGCAAGGTCCATTCGAACACCTCGATGGAGGAAGAAGAAGCCGTGGCCCTCCGTCGATTGGCTCCCCTCCCCGCCGGTTTCGTGCTCCTCGCCGGGAGAGGGCCGATGTAGGGCGCGACGCACCGCGTTTGGAGGCTCGTGGACCCCGGCTCGACGCGCTGACTCGAGGAGACGTGCAAGGACCGAGCAACGCATGTAGAAGAGAATGACCGTGAGAAAGTCATTTTCGCCCTCCTGGAGCTGGCCCGGTCCGCTCGCGATGTCGATTGCGCTGCTCGTCGCCTGCGGCGACGCCGCGGTGGATCCCCGGCCGGACGGCAGCAGCGCGGTCAGCGCAGGCGCGGGCGGCTCCGGCGGCGACGCAGGGGCCGCGGGCGCCGGCGGGCTGGGCGGCGCGGGCGGTGGGACCGGCGGCGCGGGCGGCGCCGGCGGGGAGGAGCCGCCGCCGCCCGATCCGGCAGCGCCGCTCTTCGCCGGAACGAGCATCCCGCGGTTCGAGATCGAGCTGTCGCAGGTGTCGATCGATCGGCTCGACGCCGCGCCCGAGGACTACGTCCCCGGGGAGCTCACGGTGACCCTGGACGGCGAGGTGATCGAGCTCGCCGACATCGGCGTGCGGCTCAAGGGCGTCCACGGCTCGTTCCGGACCCTGGACCAGAAGGCCGCATTCCTGCTGAAATTCGACGCGTTCACCGACGACCAGACCCTGCTCGGGGTGGAGAAGCTCGCGCTCAACAACATGGTCCAGGACCCGAGCATGATCCACGAGCGCCTCGCCTACGCGCTGTTCCGCGCGGTGGACGTGCCCGCGCCGCGCTCGGCCCACGCGACGGTCTGGGTGAACGGCTCGCTCTATGGCCTGTATGCCACCGTCGAGACGGCGGATAACCCTCGCTTTCTCGATCGATGGTTCGGCGGCCACAAGAGCAGCCTGTACGAGGGGGCTTACGGGAGCGATCTCGAGCGCTCGAGCGTCGCGACCTTCGATCAGGACAACGGCGACGACGTCGGGTTCGCCGATCTCGTGGAGCTCGTGGAGGCGCTCGACGAGATGGAGAGCCCGGACACGTTCCTCGCCGACGCGTCGCGCCGCATCGACATGGAGCGCTACCTCGCGTTCGCGGCCGCGGAGACCTTCATCGGCCACTGGGACGGTTATGCCTGGTATCGCAACAACTACTTCATCGCGCGACGCCCGGACGACGGCCGCTGGACCTTCTTGCCGTGGGGCGTCGACCAGACCTTCTCGGACCCGCTTTATCCCTTCGGCGGCGAGGCCCGACTCCAGCGGATGTGCACCGCCTCGCCGCCGTGCCTGCAGGCGCTCGCCGCGGCGTTCGAGCGCGTCCTCGAGCGCGCGTCGGCGCTCGACCTCGTGAGCGACGCCGAGGCGGCGCGCGACCTCATCTGGGACGACGTGCTCGCGGATCCGCGCCGGGAGGTGAGCTCCGACGTCGTCGCCGCGCAGATCGACGCCACCATCGCCTTCCTGAACGACCGTCCTGCCGACGTGCGGGCGTCGCTCGCCTGCGCGGACCCCTCGGGGATCGACGCGGACGGCGACCTCTCGTCCGGCTGCGGGGAAGACTGCGACGACGGCGATGCGTCGGTGCACCCGGGCGCCCCCGAGCTGTGCGACCTGATCGACAACAACTGCGATGGGCGCGTGGACGACGACCCGTCGTGCCCGCCTTGCGGCCTGCTGGCGCTCCCGGAGGGCGGCTCCCTGGCGCTCTGCTTCGCGCCCGCGACATGGGAGGACGCGGAGCTCGACTGCGTCGCGCAGGGCGGGCACCTCGTGTCCATCCACGACGCGGAGACGCAGGATCTCGTGGTCTCGATCGCCGACGCGGTCCAGCCGGGCGACTACTGGATCGGGCTCACCGACGCGGAGTCCGAGGGAGACTTCGCGTGGACCGACGGCACGCCGTACGACGACGAGCGCTGGGCCGGCGGCGAGCCGAACAACGCCGGCGACGGAGAGAACTGCGTGGAGCTGGCGAGCTGGGCCAGCGGGCTGTGGAACGACATGCCGTGCGACGCCGAGCTGCCGTACGTGTGCAGGCTGCCTTGACGAGGATCGCCGGCGCACGGCGACGTCCTCGCCCGTTCGGTTGCGCCACCACGCCGCTTCGGCCCAGATTCACCGCCCATGTGGCGACGCTCCCCGCCCGTGTCAGGCGAGTCGGCGGCCGGCGCCCTCGGCGGCATCGAGCGGCCGATGGGCGACGGCTGCCCGCCCGACAGCCATGCGATCCCCCAGCGCTACGGCGGGGCCGTCCTGGCGGGCATCGCGGCCGTCGGGATGACGGCCCTCGTCTGGCCGAACATCGATCTCCGGAACGGCTATTTTCTTCTGCCGCTCATCGCCATCGTCTTCGTGTCCGTCCGCGCCGGCTTCGGGCCCGCCATCGCGACCGGGATCATCGGAGGGTTCGGGGGGGCATACCTCGTCCTGGAGCCTCGCGGTTCCTTCGCCATCGACTCGAGAGCCGATGTGTTGGTGCTCTCGCTGTACGGCGTCGTCGGGCTCGCCACCGGCGGGCTGGGCGCCGCGGTGCGGTCGACCCACCTGCGCACCGGGGCGCTGGCGGCCCAGTACGCGGCGCTGCACGAGCAGGCGAAGCGCCGGGCAGCTCAGCAGGCGGCGGTCGCCGCCGTGGGGCAGCAGGCGCTCGCGGGCGCCGCGACAGACGACCTCCTGGAGAGCGCCGCCCGGCAGACCGCCGCGGCGCTCGGCACCGAGGAGGTGGGCGTCTTCGAGGTGCTGCCCGACAGCATCACGCTCGTGCGGCGCGCAGCCGTGGGCCGCTGCCCGCGCGCCGCCGGGGCCGAGCGGATCGACGCCGGGCCCGGAACCCAGGCCGGCCACACGCTCTCGCGCGTGGAGGCGGTCGTGTTCGACGACCTGCCCGGCGACCGGCGGTTCCGGCCTGCCCCCTGCCTGCTCGCGCAGGGCATCAAGAGCGGGATGAGCGTGAGCGTCCACGGCTTCGGCGCCCTCTGCGCGTGCACGACGCGCGCGCGGAGGTTCACGGACGACGAGGTCCATTTCATCGGGGCGATCGCGAACGTGCTCGCCAGCGCGATCCTCTGCCGGCGCGCCGAGGCGCAGCGCGCGCGGCTGTACCAGGACGCGGAGGACGCCATCAAGCGGCGCGACGATTTCCTGGCGCTGGCCGCGCACGAGCTCAAGACGCCGCTCACGCCGCTGAGGCTCCTCGCGGGCAGCATCCTGCGGGCCGTGCAGCGAAACGCGCCCGCGGAGGCGCTGCGCGAGAAGACGGCGGTCATCCTCCGGCAGGTCGATCGGCTCGCGGAGCTCGTGGACGACCTGCTCGACGTCTCGCGCCTCACCGCGGGGCGCCTCGATCTGCAGCTCGAGGAGGTCGATCTGGCGGCGGTGGTGCGCGACGTGGCGTGGCGCTTCCGGGACTCGCTCTCGCGCGCGGGCTACGCGCTGCGCGTCGCCGCGGATGAGCCGGTCAGCGGGCGATGGGACCGGACGCGCGTCGACCAGATCGTCACGAACCTCCTGTCCAACGCCGCGAAGTACGGCGCGGGCAACCCCATCGACGTCGAGGTCGCGGGGGACGACCGGACGGCGCTCCTCGTGGTGCGGGACCGGGGCATCGGCATCGCGCCCCAGGACCACGTCCGCATCTTCGAGCGGTTCGAGCGCGCCGCGGACCACGCGTCGTACGGCGGGCTCGGGCTCGGGCTCTGGATCGTGCGCCACGTCCTCGCGTCGCTCGGCGGGACCATTCGGGTCGAGAGCGCGCTCGGCGCGGGCACGACGTTCATCGTCGAGCTGCCGCGGCGCGCGGCCGGCGAGGACGACGACGGGCGCCACGGCGCTCACCCGAAATAGCCGTCGTGATCCCCTGATCGACGCCGGCGCAGGCCGCCGCGAGCGCGCCTCCCTCGCCCAGCGGAGGGGCGGCGCTCGGATGCATCGACGGCGTTCGCCGTCGATGCTGGACAGACGTCATCGATACTCCCAAGAGCTACGCGTTCGACGCGGGATTTCTTCCTCGGCACGCTCGATGGCAATCCTTGCTGCTCCTTGCCCAGACGGTGGGGCAATCGTTGCCAGTACGGCAAAGTTTGCCACGCGCACGCTGGACCCGCAGGCGAGCTCCAGTGCGCGACCACGCTCCACGAAGTCTACAACGCCATGCAGAACGACGACGTCTGCGGTCCTCTGGTCCAACAGTACCAGACGGCCATGAGCTGCTTGTCGCAGGAGATGTCCTGTGAGGAGCTCGACAGTGCCAGTAGTGGTCAACTTTGCCCAGAGAGAGTCCACATGAAGGCGGGAAGGCGGGAAGAAAACCTTAATGCTCTTCCCGCCTTCCCGCCTTCACGTTCAAATTCGACCACGACTCGCAACCCGCTCCTCGGGGACTCCCCATCCCCTTCCTGCGGCGCTGGCTCGGCCGAGGTGAGGCCGACGCCCTGACCGCCGTTGCGCGCCCCGCGCGGGTGCTAGGGTGGCGCTCATGTCGAACGTGCTCCGAGCGGCGCTCCTGAGCCTCTTCGGCAGCCTCGCCCTCGGCTGTGCCTCCGCTGGCCCGCCCGCCGCCGCGCCGGCGCCCTCGACGCCGGCAGAGCCCCCAGCGCCCGCAGATCTCGTGATCACGGCCGGCGTCGTCCGGACCATGGACCCCAGGAGCCCGCTCGCCGAGGCGGTCGCCGTGCGCGGCGAGCGGATCGTCTTCGTGGGCAGCGCGGCCGACGCGAGGGCCTTCGTCGGACCGGCGACGCGCGTCGTGGAGCTGCCGGGGCGCGCGGTCGTGCCCGGGCTCGTCGACGGGCACGCCCACCTCTACGGGCTCGGCGTCGCGCTGGAGACGCCGAGCGTGCGCGGCGCGAGGAGCGCGGAGGCGGCGGCGGCGGTCGTCGCCGAGGCGGCGAAGGCCCGCCCGAGGGGCGAGTGGATCACCGGGCGCGGCTGGGACCAGAACCTCTGGCCGGGCGCGGCGTTCCCCACGCACGCCCCGCTCGACGCCGCGGCGCCGGAGCACCCGGTGGCGTTGCGCCGCGTCGACGGGCACGCGCTCTGGGGCAACGCGGCGGCGATGCGCGCCGCCGGGGTCGGCAGGGGCGCGCAGGATCCGCCGGGCGGGCGCATCCTGCGCGACGCGGCGGGCGAGCCGACGGGCGTCTTCATCGACAGCGCGATGGACCTCGTCGAGGCCAAGATCCCGGCCGATCCGCCCGCCGTGCGCGAGCGGCGCATCCTGCGCGCCGCCGAGGAGGCGCTCTCGTCCGGGCTCACGGGCGTGCACGAGATGGGCATCGACGACGAGACCGTGGCGGTCTACCGCGCGCTCGCCGCCGCCGGGCGGCTGCCGATCCGCGTCCACGCGTACCTCGCCGGCGCGGGGCGGCTCGAGGGGCTGCGGGCGCGCGCGCCCGACGCGGACGCGGCGGGCACGGCGATGTTCGTGCTGCGCGGGGTCAAGCTCTTCGCCGACGGCGCGCTCGGCTCGCGCGGCGCGGCGCTCCTGGAGCCGTACGCGGACGAGCCCTCGACGAGCGGCCTCCTGCTGATGGATCGCGAGGCGCTCGCGCGCGCGGCGCGGCTCGTCGCCGACGCGGGCTTCCAGCTCGCGGTGCACGCCATCGGCGACCGCGCGAACCGCGCCGTGCTCGACGCGTTCGAGGCGCTCGGCCCGGGGCGGGCGGCGGCGCTCCGGTTCCGGGTGGAGCACGCGCAGATCGTCTCGCCCGACGATCTGCCGCGGTTCGCGGCGCTCGGCGCGATCGCGTCGGTGCAGCCGACGCACGCGACGAGCGACATGCCGTGGGCGCCCGCGCGGCTCGGCGCCCGCCGCCTGAAGGGCGCGTACGCCTTTCGGTCGCTGCTCGCGTCGGGCGCGCGCGTCGTGTTCGGCTCGGATTTCCCGGTGGAGGAGCCCTCGCCGCTGCTCGGCATCTACGCGGCCGTGACCCGGCAGGATCTCTCGGGACAGCCCCCGGGCGGGTGGATGCCCGAGGAGCGGCTCGACCTCGACGAGGCGCTCCTGGCCTTCACCGCGGCGCCCGCGTACGCGGCCTGGGCCGAGGGCCAGCGGGGCCGGATCGCGGAAGGCTTCGTGGCCGATCTGACGGTCCTCGGCCGGGATCTCTCGCCCGATCGCTCGCTCGTCGACACGCCGATCGACATGGTGGTCGTGGGCGGCCGCGTGGCGCGCGCGCCGCGCGATGAGGGCGCGGCGCGCGCGCCATGAGGGCGTGCGCGCCGCGCGATGAGGGCGCGGCGCGCGCGCCATGAGGGCGTGCGCCTCCGCGGAGCACGGCTCCGCCGGCCGGGCGGCCGGGCTCGCCGTTGCAGCCTGCGGCCCCGCTCGCCTACGCTCGCGCGCGAGGGAACCTGCGGGATGATCCACGCCGTCCTCTTCGATCTGGACAACTGCCTGAGCGCGGCGGACGAGGTGGGGAGAGAGCTCCTCGATCCGGTGTTCGCGGCGATCCGGCGGGCGAACCAGGGCGAGCTCTCCGAGGAGGCGCTCGAGCGGGCATTCTCCGACTGCTGGCGCCACGCGCTCGATTACGTCGCCCGGGAGCACGGCTTCTCCGCGGAGATGCTCGCGGACGGCTGGGCGGCGTGCGCCCGGCTGGAGGTGAGGGCGCCGATGCGCGGCTACCCCGACCTCGGCGCGCTCGCCGAGCTGCCTACCCTGCGCTTCCTGGTGACGTCCGGCTTTCGACGGCTCCAGGAGAGCAAGATCAGGGCGCTCGGCATCGAGCGGCTCTTCGCGGGGATCCACGTCGACGCGATCGATGAGCCGGGCAGGAAGGGGAAGCAGGGGATCTTCGAGGAGATCTTGCGCGCTCGCCGCCTCGACCCCAGGGAGGTGCTCGTGGTCGGCGACAACCTGGAGTCGGAGATCGAGGCCGGAAACCGGCTCGGGATCAGGACGGTGCAGATCCTGCGGCCGGGCGTGCCACGGGGCGAGGACGCGACGTACACCGTCCGCGGCCTGGATGAGCTGAAGGCGCTCGTGACGCGCGAGAACGGAGGGCGAGCTCCGTGAAGCGCGAGCGGGCCGCCGAGCGCGTGCGAGCGTAGGATCGGGCGCATGATCGCACGCTACCAGATCGTCCGCGGGCGCCGTCGCGACGGCGATCCGCTGCCAGCAGGCAAGCGGTACGATACGCGCAAACACACGCAGCACGTCCTGAGGCCCACCCCGGAGATCGTCGAAGCGTTCCTGTCCGACCCGTCGCAAGCGGGCTTCGAGCGGTTCCGCGCCGCCTACATCGCGGTGCTCGATCAGCGGTTTGCGGAGCAAGCGTCGCGCTTCGACGCGCTGGCGCAGGAGGCCCGGCAGGGCGACGTCTTCCTCGGCTGCAACTGCCCCACGGCGCGCCAACCCGACGTTCGGCGCTGTCACACGTCGCTGGCGCTGGAGTACCTCGCCCGCAAGTACCCGGATCTGGACGTGAGGTTCGCAGCGCGGTGAGGGGTCATCCGGCGCGGCTCAGCGCCGCAGCCGAGAGCAGCAGTCGTCGGCCTCGGGGGCGGCGGGCGCGGGCCGCGCGCCGCTCGAGTCGGACAGATCCTCCTGCTCGTCGGGGTAGCGGATGCGCTCGTCGCCGGCCTTGGCGCCCTGCCCGGCGCTCCGCCCCTTGGGCTCTTCCCAGTCCTCCTGGCGCCCGAGCGCGGTCAGGTCGAGGAAGTAATACGAGCCGCCCGTCGACTCCGTGCCGCGCCCGTAGGTCGAGTAGGTGTGGTACACGCGCTCGCCGTCGCGCAGGAAGCAGCTCAGCCCGTGCAGGTCGAAGGGCTGCTTGCCGCCCAGATAATAAGCGGAGCCCGCCTGTTCGTGCTCGGCGGGGGTACGGTAGTTGTACTCCACCGGCGCGACCGACTCGTCGAGCGTGACGTGGTAGTCGTAGTTGAAGCGGCTGCCTTCCGACGAGTACCAGGGTACCGGCCAGCCCATGCGCGCCTTGAACGGCGCGATCTTCTCCCACGGAGCGCGCGAGATGAACGCGAACGTGGTGTCGACATGGTGCCAGTGCCGCAGGTGTCCCTTCGAGATCTGATCGGCGAAGCCCGAGCAGCTCGGGCAGCCGCGGTCCTTGGGTTTGCCGTCCTCGAACAGCCACATGAAGTGATAAACGATGAGCTGCTGCCGGCCCTCGAACAGGTCGAGCAGGCGCAGCCTGCCGTGCTGCCCCGAGAACTCGTACGGCTCGGTCACCTCGACCATCGGCAGGCGCCGGCGATCCGCGTTGAGCTGGTCGCGCGCTCGCGTCAGCTCCTTCTCACGGGTAAGCAGCGCCTTGCGCTCTTCCAGCCACTCGGCGCGCGAGACGACGCGCGGTAGTTCGATCCGGGTCATGGGTACGTCTCCAGGGTCATCGGGAATGGGCCTCGCCCGGTGCGGGCGCTGCCCGGGGACGGGCTCGGAGCATGGACCGCCGGAGCGCGCGGATCTCATCGGCGCGTCGGTCGAGAACGCGACGATGGATCGCCCGTCACGCATATGGCACGCCGATTGCGTGGTGCGCCGGCGCGAGCCGTTCCGGTGAAAATCCGGGCTAGCTCGCGGCGCCTGATCTGGGCTAGGGTGCGAGGCATGGAGCTCGCCCGCGAGCCGACCTTACCTCTATCCGGGGTGTTCGTCGTGCTCGCGCTGAGCGCGCCGCCCAGCGACCTGGGCCCGTGATAGCGGCCCTTGGAGTCTCGATCATGAACGAACTCTCCGACAACCAAAGCGCGAGGCGCCGTCCGCGCCCTCGCTCCTGGCCCGGCGCCCATCGCGTGTCGCGGCGCCCCGCGGGCCTCGGGCCTCGGCTCGCCCTTGCCTTGCTCGTGGGCGTGAGCCTCGGCTCGGCGGCCTGCGGCGGCGTCACCGCGTTCGAAGGGGGGCGGGCGTTCACCATCGCGGGCACGCCCCCGCCGCCCCCGCCCCCGCCCCCGCCCGAGAAGAAGCGCGTGGAGGTGACGGAGAAGCAGATCGTCATCAACGAGAAGATCCTCTTCGAGCACGACAAGGCGGTGATCCGGACGGAGTCGCACAGCCTGCTCAACGAGGTCGTCGACACGATCAAGAAGCACCCGCACATCAAGAAGATCGCCATCGAGGGGCACGCGAGCTCCGATGGCGCGGACGAGCACAACCTGAAGCTCTCGGATCGCCGCGCGAAGGCGGTGATGGAGTACCTCGTCCAGCACGGGATCCCTCAGGGCATGCTCACCGCCAAGGGCTTCGGCGAGACCAAGCCCATCGCGGACAACGAGACGGAGGAGGGGCGTGAGAAGAACCGCCGGGTCGAGTTCAACATCGTCGAGCAGGACACCGCGAAGCCCGCGGCGGAGGGGCAGTAGATGCTGATCCGGGGTCGATCCACGAACGCTGCTCCCGGCAAGGAGGCGCGCATGAAGCATTGGCTCTTGGGTGTTGTCGTTCTGGCCTCGTCGGGCGCGTCCACGGGGTGCTCCTTCGCGCTGCGTAGCCCGGAGATGTACCGGGACGACACGGCCGCGCTGCTCGCGACGAGAGAGGAGCAGATCCGCGCGTGCTACGACGCGGAGCTCGCCCGGAACCCCGGCGCGGAGGGCAAGGTCACCGTCAGCTTTCTCGTGCTCGAGGACAGCGGCCGCCTCGTGGACATCGTCGTCGAGCCGGAGGGCACCACCGCCTCGAAGGAGGTGGCGAGCTGCGTCGTCGACTCGATCGAGGGGCTCGTCCTGACGCCGGCGGATGAGAACAAGGGCAAGGGGAAGTTCGTCTGGGAGTTCACGCCCCGGTCCCCGAAAGCTTAGCGCGGGTTTCGGCGGGGACTGGTGCACCGCCCTCTGTCGCTCACCGCCGTCTTCCGCCGTTCGCCCTCCCTCTTCCCTCCTCCGTCTTCCCTCTTCCCTCCTCCGTCTTCCCTCTTCCCTCCTCCGTCTTCCCTCTTCCCTCCTCCGTCTTCCCTCTTCCCTCTTTCGTGCGCGTGCGCGTGCTCGTGCGCGATTCCGCCGGAGTGAGCGCGCACGCGCACGCGCACGAAGGACGAGCACGGAAGACGATAGACGGCAGACGAGGGACGAGGGACGGACGACGTCTCCATGATGCCCGAGCCAAAACCGCTCTAGCCCCCGGCGGCGGGATGACACCGCACCGCGGCGGGTCGCCGCGGAACGGGTCCACGACAGTGTCATTCGGCCGCGACGCGAGCTGTCACGCGCGCGCGACAGCGCCCCTGGGTCCCCCTCGTGACAAGCCAGGCCGCTCGACGCCGCGGGCCTGACGCTCAAGGCCAGATCGCCGTCGATCAACGCACCTCGCGACGCCGGACACGAGGCTTGGCCTGAGCGGGTCTCGCTGCGCGGCGCCCACGGCATGCGCGTTGCAGTCTCCCTTCCGCGATCACACCACGATCGCTGTCAACGTCGGAATCGAGGAAGGGGACTGATCATGAAAAGCAAGGCTCTGCTCGTGGGCTCGCTCGTCGCCGGCATCATGAGCGTAGGTTGCGGTGAAGCTCACGATGGGACCGAGGAGGGCGAGGTGGACTCCGCCCAGCAGGCGCTCATCTCTCGCACCTGGGCGTATGCCTGGGCGCAGCAGGCGACGGGCTCGTTCACCGCGAGCTCGAGCTACTCGCGGAGCTCCTCCGGTGACCTCTTCGGGCAGGGCGTGGACAACACCGTCACGCAGCTCGGCACTGGGCGGTATCGCGCGCGATTTCCAGGCATCGGCGCGGATGCCGGCGGCAACGTCCAGGTCACGGCCTACGGTCCGGGCTCCGAGCGCTGCAAGGTCGAGGGCTGGAACGGGAGCGGCGATGCCGTCGACGTCCGCGTCAATTGCTTCACCGCCGGCGGCGCGCCGGTCGACACCCTCTTCAGCATCGCGTATGTCCGCAAGTCGGGCACAGGGCCCTCGCACGAAGCGTACGTCTGGGCGGACAACCCGACGGCGCCGGCGTACACGCCGAACCTGACGTACCAGTTCAACTCGAGCGGCGAGAGCAACACGATCGAGCGCCAGGGCGTGGGTCGCTACGCCGTCACCCTGCCGTCGCAGACCGCGGCCGGCGGGACGGTGGAGGTCACGGCCTACGGCCCGGGAAGCGAGCACTGCAAGGTCAGCAGCTGGGCGCAGTCCGGAGACGACGCCGTGGTCTACGTGCGATGCTTCGACAGCTCGGGCGCCCCGTCGGATGGGCGTTTCACCCTGAACTTCGGCCGATCGACGCAGGTCAACGGCGCGCTGTCGTACAGCTACGCCTGGGCGCACGACGCCACCGCCGCGGCGTACACGCCGAGCCTCTCCTATCAGAAAGGCTACATCGCGGGCGACGTGGGTGACGTCACAACCGACATCACCGCCGGGCGCACGTCCGCAGGCCGCTATGTCGTCAACCTCCCCGGCATGGCGGCGACCGGCTCGAACGTGCAGGTCACGGCCTACGGCGCCGGCTCGGAGCACTGCAAGGTCGTCAGCTGGTCCGGTGACGCGGCGGAGACGCAGGCCTACGTCGCCTGCTTCGACGCCAGCGGCGCGGCGGCGGACGCGCGCTTCGTCATCGTGTTCACGGACACCAAGACCCTCTTCTTGTGAGGATGTCAAGGGCGGGCGAGCGCGCCCGGTGAGCGAAACGTCGACTGCATCCGTCGACCCCGAGCCGAGATCGCCACGCGGGACCACAGGCATCGCTCGGGCGGACGCGAGGGGCTGGAGGCGACGCCGGACATGGTCTAGCCTTTCGGGTTGTCGCTCGACCAACCGCCGCACCACCGCGGCGCCGAGGGCCGCCCCAGCGCCCCGACGGCCGCCCGCGAAGAGGTCCTCCCATGCGCGTCGCCCTGATATCCGACATTCACGGCAATGAAGTGGCGCTCAGGGCCGTGCTGGCCAGCATCCAGGCGGCCGGCGTCGATCAGGTGATCTGCCTCGGGGACGTCGCGACGCTGGGGCCGCGGCCCCGGGCCATCCTGGACATGCTGCGGGAGCTCGGGTGTCCGTGCATCCTCGGCAACCACGATGAGTTCATGCTGGATCCGGGGCTGATCCGCACCTACACCGAGGCGCCCATCGTGATCGACGCGGTGGACTGGTGCCGTGATCAGCTGTCCGCGGACGACCTCGACTTCCTGCGCACGTTCCAGGCGCGCCTCACGATCCCGCTCGACGACCGCGCGACGCTCCTCCTGTTTCACGGCTCGCCCCGGTCTCACATGGAGGATCTCCTCTCGAGCACGCCGGCCGAGGAGCTGGATCGCCGCCTCGACGGCCACGCGGCGACGGTGATGGCCGGCGGGCACACGCACCTCCAGATGCTCCGCCAGCACCGCGGCGCGCTCCTCGTGAACCCGGGGAGCGTCGGGCTCCCGTTCAAGGAGTACGCGAACGGCGGGCCGCCGACGCTGCTGCACCACGCCGAGTACGCGATCGTGGAGGCGCGCGGCGGCGCCGTGAGCGTCAGCCTGCACCGGGTGCCGGTCGACCGGGACGCCGTCCGCGCGGCCGTGAGCGCGTGGGACAACCCGATGCGCGGCGCGCTGCTGCAGCAATATGCCTGAGGGCGCGCGGCCCGCAGTCGTGGTCAAATTTGAACATGAAGGCGGGGAGGCGGGAAGAAAACCTCAATTATCTTCCCACCTTCCCGCCTTCATGTGGACTCTCTCTGGGCAAAGTTGACCACTACCCGGCCCGCGGCGAGAGAGCGCCTCGAGACCGGGCTCGGCCAGCATCACTTTGCACTCGTTGGAGGGTGTCTGGCACGATTTGAACTCCGGCTCTATCCCCTACGTGAAGCTCCACGGCGGCGACATCCGGCTCATCTATCGCGACCAGAACCACCCTGACGGGTCGCGGAATAGGACATCAAGTGCATCGGCGACGCGCTGTTGGGCCGGCTTCGCTGGATGAAGAACCCCGCGATGAGGGGGTTTCGGTCGGAGACGATCTCCACGCCGGCCGCTCGATGCGGTCGACGCGCTCGCCCGCACGTCGTGCTGGAGCAGCCCGGCGGCCTCGAGCACAGAGCGGTGCGCAACCCGGCGGGTGAGGCGTGGGCGAACCGCCCGCGCTGTCCCCGCGGGCGTGGAGCCGCCGCCGGTGTGGCCGGGAGCGAGCTCCGGCGCCGCCCCGGGCGCGCCGCGCCTCGATGACCGCCGAGCGCCGCGAGCGGCGCCCGCGGATCCTGCGGCGCCGGCGGGGCCGACAGCCCCGATCTACGTGCGGCGGGGCGCGGCGTTCTGGTAGCCTCGAGGGGGCGCGCCGGCGTGCGATGGAGTCCCGATGACGAAATACGAGCAGATCAAGCTGTCCTATGAGGCGTCGAAGGCGGCGATCGGCCAGGTCGCGGAGGAGCTCCTGCACTGGATATACGAGCTGCGGGACCACATGGCCTGGCCGCGGGACAAGTGGGCGCTCAACCGGATCGCCGGCGATGTCCACGCCAACGGGCTGCTGCAGCGGTTCGTCGTCGAGAATCACCCCGGCGTCGGCGAGGTGTTGAAGTGCCAGCTGTCGCTCACCGTCGAGGAAGAGCTGCCGTTCACCGTCGACTTCTTCGCGGTGGGCAGGACCGACCGGGGCCTCCTCGTCGTCCTCGTCGGCGGCGAGCAGATCACCGTCAGCAAGGCCGCCCCCGAGCCGTTCTTCGAGAAGGCCGTGGAGCACATCCGGCAGCAGGCGAGGCGCGTGGCAAAGACGCGCCGCGTGGGGGCCGTCGCCGGCACGCCCCACCGCCCGGCCTAGCCCCCGGCGCGAGGCGCCCAGGCGAGCGCCGCCGTCGCAGAGCACCAAGGCTGCGCCGCCGCCATCGAGAGGCTCCGCGGCGCCGCCACCGGGGAGCAGCTTCGAGCGAGCGAGCGCGGCCAGACTTCACCGGCGAAACCCGCCCCGGCCAAAACGAAAGCCGAAGCCCCACGGCGCGTGCGCAAACGCACGATATCTCGTCGGGACACCCCTGGCCCAGCTCCTGCTTCTACTGGACGGCGAGCGCCTGAGGGACGGTTATCCCCCCCCCAACCGTCGGACAGGCGCTCTTTTTTTTTGTGCGCGTTGCGGCCTCGGTGCCGCCGCGCGCGGGTGCTGCGCCGGAGCGCCGCGTCCCGCGGCGGTCACGGCGAGACGCAGGGCACGGCCGGCGCGGCGTCCGGCGAGAGCAGCGGCGGCAACCACCGCCGCAGCACCAGGGGCACCATGGCGTCGTGCGGCATGGGCTCCGTCGGCTGGAGCTGCTCCAGCTCGCGGAGCACGCCGGGCGCGGCGGGGCGCGCCTCGACGCCGCGCTGGAAGGCGCGGCGGAAGTCGGCGATGGGGCGCTTCGCCCAGCTCATCGTCTGCCACGACACGACGACGTGCGTGGCCGGAGGCGACTGCGAAAGCGGGAGCGCGATGTCGACGTCCATGCACGTGTCGATCACGAGCGCCGCGTGCACGGGAATGGACGCGCGCACGGCGGTCGCGACGCCGCCCTCCCGGTTGCAGCCGCCGCCGGAGTGGCCCGCGACGATGACGCGCGTGCGGTCGATCGTGGCGACGCCGCGCAGCCGGGCGGCGGTGGCGTCGAGGAACGCGTCCAGGTCGAAGGCCGGCCAGCTCGTCCGCGCCACGGCCACGGCCGCCGGGAGCACGGCGCTCGGCGCCGCGACCAGGATCGGCGGGATCTGGCCCGCCTCCATGAGCTGCGCCGCGATCCGGCGGACGTCGCCCTCCTGGCCGCCCCCCATCCAGCGGTACTTGATCTGCGCCGCGTTGGTGCCGTGCAGGAACACGAGGATCGGCAGCGGCCGCGCGGGCTCGGCGGCCGCCAGGCGGTGCACGAACGCGCGGCCCAGCCAGCGCTGCTCCGGCGGCACCGCGCCCGCGGGAGCCCCGGCCTGCGCCGCGCCCTGCTCGACCGCGCCGCTCGCCGGCGGGCGCTCGTAGTCGTAGGTCGCGCCGTCGAGCGGCCCCGCACGCAGCCCGGGCGCCGCCTTCGCGGCGGCCACCGGCGCGGGCCTCGGCTGCGCGCCCGCGCGCACCGGGGCGGCCGCGGCCGCGAGCCCGGCCGCGAGCGCGAGCGCCGCCCGCAGCGCGACGCCGCGCGCCGCCCGCAGCGCGCATCCGCCAGCCGCCCCCGGCGCGCGCGGGACGGCGAGCGCCGCCCGCGGCGCGCGCGCCCGCCCGAGGCGCCCGGCGGCCGTCACGGCTGCTCCTGCGCCGGCGCGTCGCGGCCCGCGTCGGGCGCCGGCCCCTGCCCTGCCGCGGGCGAGGCGCTCGCGTCCCGCGGGATCGTGCGCTTCCGCTCGAAGGCGCGCGTCGGGTCGACCACCTTCACGTCGCCGAAGCGGCTCAGCATCGGGCCGATCACCTGCGCGTCGCCCACCGCGACGACCACGGCGCGCGCCGGCCGCACGTGGTCGGCCGCGACCTTGCCGGCGAGGGCCGGCGTGATGTCCCGGAGCTCCTTGCGGTAGCCGTCGTGGTGGTCGTCCGGCAGATCGAGCACCGAGAGCCGCGCGATCTCGTCCGCGAGCCCCGCGGCCGTCTCGACGCCGAGCCCGAGGCCGCCCGCGAGCCGCCGCGCCGCCGCGTCGACCTCCTCCTGCGACGGCGCCGTGGTCGCGAGCCGCTCGATGTGCTCGAGCATCGCCTGCGCGGCGGCGCCCGTGCGCGCCGCCGGGACGCTCACGTGGGCCAGGAGCGGGACCGGGCCGTGCGCGAGGTCGAGCGTCGCCGCGGACGCCGCGCGCGCCGCGCCGCGCGGCTCGAGGAGGTCCTGCGAGAAGCGCCCCGAGGGGCCGCCGAGCACCTCGCTCGCGACCGCGAGCGCAGGAAAGTCCTGGGCGCCGCGCTCGGGGCCGAGGACGCCGAGGAAGAGCTCGGTCTCCGCGCTCTTCGGGCGATCGACGACCGTGAGCTTGAGCGACCCCCGGGGCATGGGATCGGTGAACGAGAGCGCCGGCGGCTCGTCGGCCCTCCGGTCGGCGAACGCCTTCTCGACCGCGGCGCGCGCGGCCTCGGGCGTCGTGTCGCCCGCCACCACGACCACGGTGTTCTTCGGGACGTACCACGCCGTGTGGAACGCGCGGCAGTCGGCGGCGGTGATCTTCGCGAGCTCCGCCGTGGTCGCGCCGAACGAGGCGTACGGGTGCAGCTCGGTCGGGAGCGCGTAAAGGTCGCGGAAGAGGACCATCATCGCGCCCCAGCGGCCGTCCGCGAGCGCGCGGTCCCGCGCCGCCTCGGCCGCGCGGGCCTTCAGCTTGGCGAGCTCCGCGGCGTCGAGGCGCGGCCGCTGCACGATGAGCCCGAGCAGCTCGATCGCCTCGGCGAGGCGATCACTGGTCGTGCGCAGGCGGATCACCGTGGCGTCGAGGCCGGTGTCCACCGACACGGAGGCGCCGAGCGACTCGAGCCGCGCGAGCAGCTCGCGGCCGGGGAGGTGGCCGGCGCCGCCGCGCAGCAGGAGCTGGCCGGTGAGCGCGGCGAGCCCCGTGCGCTCGCCGTCGGCCGCGGACCCGCCGTGGACGACGACCCGGACCTCCACGAGCGGCAGCGCGCGGTTCACCGCGGTGGCGACGCTCAGGCCGCTCGGGAGCTCGGCCCACGCGATCGGGGGCATGCGCGCGGGCCGCGCGGGGCCGGACGGCGGTGGCTGCTCCCGGCGCGCGGCCTCGGGGGGCGGCGCCTCCGCCGCGCCCTTGGCCGGCGCGGCCGCGTGCGCGGGCGGGCGCGGGGCGCGCGCGGCCGGAGCGCAGCCGCACGCCACCGCCGCGGCGAGCGCCGCGGCCCAGGAGAGATAGGGGCGCGCTGTCCGTCGGGCGCGCCGTCCGCGTCGGTGGATTCCCTCACTCATGCCATCACTTCTTCCTGGGCTTCGCCGTCTTCGCCGGCTTCTTCTTCGCCGCGGGCCGGGCCGCCGCGCCGCGCGCCTTCGCCGGGCCCTTGGCCGGCGTCGCCTTGTCCTGGCCCTTGCCCGGCGCGGCCGCGGCCCGCGGCGCGCCGGCCGACGCGCGCGGCGGCGGGGCGGCTCCCGGGATCCCGGGCGGGTAGGTCTCCACGATGGTCCGGCGCGTCGGGCCGAGGTGATCGCGCGCGGCGCGCTGCATGTCCTCCCGGGTCACCGCGAAGTAGCGGGCGAGCTCCCCGTTCAGGCGGCTCGCGTCCCCGAAGAGGAGCTCGTGCTCGGCGAGCGCCCGCGCCCGCGCGCTCGCGCCCGCGAGGCCCGACACGAACGCCGACTGGAGCTGCCGGCGCGCCCGCGAGAGCTCGGCCGCCGGCGGCCCCGCCGTCGCGAGCGTCCGGATCTCGCCCTCGATGAGCTTCTCGACGTCGCCGACGCGGGCGCCCTCGGCGAGCCGCACGTCGATGGAGAAGAGGTCGGGCCCGCGGTGGCGGTCGATCGCGACCCGCACCGACTGCGCGACCGCCTTGTCGCCGACGAGGAGCGCCTCGAGGCGCGAGCTCTCGCCGCCGCCGAGCACGAAGGCCGCGAGCGAGAGCGCGTGATGATCCGGGTGCCCGAGCGGCGGCACGGCCCACCCGTAGAGGATGGCCGGGGCGCGGGCGGCGGCGTCCCTCACGACGCCGGTGCGCTGGCTCGTCTGCTCGGGGAACGGGACGTCCTTGAAGGGCGCGGCGGAGACGGCGGGGATGCCGTCGAAGTACCGGCGCACGAGCTCCATCGCCTCGCCGGGGTCGAAGCCGCCGGCGATCGCGAGCACCGCGCGGTTCGGGCCGTAGTGGGCGGCGTGGAAGTCGCGGGCCCAGGAGAGCTCGGCGCCGGCGAGGTCGTCCGCGTCGCCGAGCGCGGGGTGCTCGTGGGGCCAGTACCCCTGGAAGACGAGCTCGCGCAGCCGGATGCCGCCCTGGCCGTAGGCGGCGCCGAGGATCGCGCCGCGGCGCTCCTGCGCGTCCCTGCGCTGCGCCTCGAAGGCCTGCGCGCTCAGATCGAGCGACCTCATGCGATCGGCCTCGAGCCACAGGGCCAGCGCGAGCTCGTTCGCGGGCAGGGTCTCCGCGTAGGTGGTGCGGTCGACCTCCGTCTCGGCGTGGAGCTCGCCGCCGCGCTCGGCCACGAGGCGCAGGTGCTCGCCGGCGGCCACGTTGCGGCTGCCGCGGGCCATCAATCCCATCACGAGGCGCGCGACGCCGCTCCTGCCGTTCGGCTCGTCGCGCGAGCCGGCGTCGTAGGTGACGGCCACCGCGACCGTGGGCGAGCTCTTGTCGGGGCTCATCACGACGCGCAGGCCGTTCTGGAGCGTGGCGCGCTCGACGGGGATCGCGAGCTCGATCGGCGCGTCCGAAGGCGGCGCCGCGGCGCCCTTCGGCGAGGCCGCGGCGGCGCGCGGCGGTCGCGCGGGCGCGGGCTTGCTGGCGGGCGGTGTTGCGGCGATGGGCGCGGGTTTGCTGGCGGGCTTCGCCGCGGCGGGCAGCGCTGCGGCGGCGGGCGCGGGCTTGTCGGCGGGCTTCGCCGCGGCCGGCGCGGGCTTGTCGGCGGGCGGCGCCGCGGCCGGCGCGGGCTTGTCGGCGGGCTTCGCCGCGGCCGGCGCGGGCTTGTCGGCAGGCTTCGCCGCGGCCGGCGCGGGCTTGTCGGCGGGCTTCGCCGCAGCCGGCGCGGGCTTGTCGGCGGGCTTCGCCGCGGCGGGCGCGGGCTTGTCGGCGGGCGGCGCCGCGGCGGCGGGACACGGCGCGCCTGCGCTCAGCAGGCCGAGCGCCGCGAGCCCGGCCGTGAGGGCGCCGCGGAGCAGGGTTCGGCTCGCGGTCGTGGACACCGCAGGGCGATAGCACGTCGCCGGCCGGGCGCGCCCGCCGCGCGACGCGGCGACCGCGCTTCACGCTGCCGGCGGTCTCGCGTAGGCTCACACCGCAGCTTCCGAGGTCGCGAGCGCGCGCCGCGCGCCGCCCCGCGCTCAGAGAGAACCGCCGATGCCCGACGCTCAAAACCTGATGAAAGCCGTAGTCGGAACGCTGATCTTCGTCGCCCTGGGGCTGCTCGTCTTCCTGCTGGCGTTCGTGCTGATCACGAAGCTGACCCCGTTCTCCATCCGCAAGGAGATCGAGGAGGACCAGAACACGGCGCTCGCGATCGTGATCGGCTCGGTGATCCTGGGCCTCGCCTGGATCATCTCCGCGGCCATCCACGGCTGACGCGCGGGTCTCGGCGTTGGCCACGGCCGGGCCCGACCTCCTCGGCGCGCTGCCGGCCGCGCCCGCCCCCGCGGCCCGCGGCGGCTTCCTGTGGGGCCGCGGCGTCGACCTCGCGGTCTTCGGCGGCTCCGCGGCGGTCGCGCTCGCCCTCGCAGCGCTCTCCTCGGGCGGCGCGCTCCCCGCGTGGGGCTTCCTGCTGTTCGTGGTCGGCGTCGACGTGGCCCACGTGCACACGACGCTCTTCCGCACCTACCTCGATCCCGAGGAGCTCCGCCGCCACCCCGCGCTCTACGCCGCCGTGCCGCTCGCCTGCTACGCCGCCGGCGTCGCGCTGCACCTCGCCTCCGAGCTCTCGTTCTGGCGCGCGCTCGCCTACGCCGCGGTGATCCACTTCGTGCGCCAGCAGATCGGGTGGGCCGCGATCTACCGCGCGCTCGCGGGCGAGCGCTCGCGCGTCGATCGCCTCCTCGACGACGCCCTCATCTATGCGGCGACGGGGTGGCCGCTCCTCTACTGGCACGCGCACCCGCCGCGCGCGTTCGCGTGGTTCGTGGACGGCGACTTCGTGAGCTCGCCGCGGCTCGCGGCCGCGGTGGGCCCGCTCGGCGCCGTGTACGCGGCGCTCGCCGTCGCGTACGTCGCCCGCGCGATCCACCGGGCCTGCATCGCCCGCGCGCCGCTGAACCTCGGCAAGCACGTGGTCGTGGGCACGACGGCGGCGACCTGGTACGTCGGCATCGTCGCGACCGACAGCGACTTCCAGTTCACGGTCACGAACGTGATCGTCCACGGGGTGCCGTACATGGCGCTCGTGTTCGCGTACGCGCGGGAGCGGGCCCGCGAGGCGCCGCGCTCGCTGCTCGCGCGGGTCCTCGCCGGCGGGATCCTCGCCTTCCTCGGGCTCGCGCTGGCGCTCGCGTTCGTCGAGGAGATGCTCTGGGATCGGCTGGTCTGGCACGACCGGCCGGAGCTCTTCGGCGGCGCCGTGGACGAGCCGCTCCTCGGCCCGCGCGCGCGGGCGCTGCTCGTGCCGCTGCTCGCGCTCCCGCAGGCGACCCATTACATGCTCGACGCGGTGATATGGCGCCGTCGCCACACGCGCCCCGCCCAGGCGCGCGCGCTCGGGTTCCGGTCCGGCTCGGCGGAGGGCGAGCGCGGCGGGGGCGAGCGCGGCGGGGGCAGCGAGGGCAGCGGGCGCGGCGGCGCCGGCGAAAGCGGCGGCGCTGGCGGCGGCAGCGGGCGCGGCGCCGCCGGCGAAAGCGGCGGCGCTGGCGGGCGCGGCGGCGCCGGCGAAAGCGGCGCGGCGGGCGCCGTGTCGCTCTCGGCGAGCCGAGAAGCTTGACCCGCGGCGCAACTCCCGTAACCCTCGGCGCTTCGCATGGCTTCGCTCGCGGCGCCCGCGCTCCCGCCACGCCCCTTGCCCTCCGATGGGGCGTGGAGCCGGAGCCGCCTCGCGCAGCCCGGGACCATGGATCCGAAGAAGATCCGAAGATGCTGAGACCATGCAATGCGTGCGCGGCCTGCGCCTGCTATCGCTTCGACATGCTCGCGCAGCCTGGGAGAGGTGACAGAAATGAGTGAACCACGGCCAACCGACGGGCCCGGCGCGCCGCGCCTGACGCCGATTCCCCCGAATCCGCGCGCCCCCGTCCTCCTGGTCGACGACGACGCCGAGCTCCGCGAGATGCTCCGCGAGATGCTCGAAGCCTCGGGCTACGATGTCTACTGCGCCAGCAACGGCAGGGAGGCGCTCGATCTGCTGCACGAGGCAGATCCGCCGCCCGGGCTCATCCTGCTCGATTTGATGATGCCGGTGATGACCGGCGAGGAGATGCTCGCCGCGTTGAAGCAGGTGCACGCGCTCGCGGCCATTCCGGTGACCATCGTCTCCGGCCACGACGGCCCGCCCGAGGGCACGGCCTACCTGAAGAAGCCTGTCGACTTCGGGGCGCTGCTCGCCATCGTCCAGAAGACCTGCGGCTAGCCCGCGCGGCAGCCGAACGCACCCAGCAGTCGAGCGCACCCAGCAGCCGAGCACACCCAGCAGCCGAGCGCGCGCGGCGGTCACGCTCCCGCGCAGCGCCCAGTTCGCGCGGCGTCGTGGTCCGTGCAGCAGCCGAGCGCGGCGCCACGCCCGCGCGCCCTCAGACGGCCCGTGAAGCGTCGCCGCGCAGGAGGGGCGCGACGCAGACCCGGTCGCCGAGCAGCGCGGCGTCGGCGCCGTCCTGCTCGCCGCGCAGCGCGGGCGGCGCCGGCGACCGCGGGCTCATCGCCGCGAAGGCCAGGAGGCCCACCACGGTCAGCAGCAGCGCGAGCGCGAACGCCGCCGCGAGGAACAAGATGCCGAGCGACGCGCGGTCCGTTCCGCCTTCGCCCGCGCCCTGCTCCGGGTCCTCGTCGCGTCGCTCCGGCTCATCCACGCTTCAGCCTCCAGTCCGTGGTTGTGCTTACCGCCTCGCGCCGGATGGCGCAACGGACGCAGCGAGCCCTGGTTGCTCTCACGCGTTCGCCCGGGGCAGCAGCGTCCCGGCGGACCTGATGGTCAGGACATTGTCTGTCCGGTGGACCTATCGCCGTCCGCCTCCGGCGGCGATAGGTTCGCCTCCTCGGAGGGCGTGCGAATGGCAGAGAGCCGCACCAGCGACGCTGTGGAGAAGAGCGGGCAGGCGAGCTCAGATCGCCTGTGGATCCTCGTCAACACAAGTCATCGTGAGTCAGCTCCAGAACGCGTGAGCGGCCGACATCCGCGCGAAACCGTGGTGGTACGCGACGGCGACACTCTCCTCGTCAGCGTCGATGTCGGCAGGGGCTCGTCGCTCGCGGTGCCGTTCGACAAGGCAGAGCTCGCCTGTCCGGAGGCGACGCTCATCGTGCGGCTTGCGGCGAGCTCCACGCCGTGCGCCCGATGCGTCGACGAGCGCCTCGCCAGGGCGGCAGAGGAGCTCGGCGGGCTCGACGCGGAGAGCGTCTTCCGCGCGGTCCGCGCCGCGATCGCCGGCTGCGCCGAGCGCACGCACGGCGAGCGGCGCGGAGGCCAAGCCGACGCCGGCGGGGCTCCGCCCGAGAGCTCGGTGACGCGGTCGTGCGGCGCGCTCCGCCTGGCGCCGGCCAACGCGCCTCACGTGCCCGCGGGGGTGGCGCTCCCGGGCGACGGCGATATCGATGTCATCCTGATCATCTGAGGCCGGTCTGCTGAGCTCGTCACGACGGTGCGCTCAGCAGCGCCGCAGCAGTGAGCCCGCCACGGGCAGGCGGACCCCGCCATGCAGCGTGCCGCTGGGTGTGCGGGTCGGACATCACGGGGCGGGATCGCCGGGGCCGAGCTCCGAGATCGCCTGGCGCACGATGCCGCCCGGGACCCAGACCCAGACCTCGCGGGAGTCCACGTGAGCGATGTCCTGGATGTCGAAGAGCTCGGGGGGCGTCTTGAACGACCAGTGATGGGCGTCGGACAGGCGGTAGACGTGGATCACCTTCTCGCCGATCGCGTAGACGGCATAGAAGCCTTCCCCGGCGGCCGAGAGGGGGTATCCGATGATGGGGCCCGCCCGGCGCTTCTTCGGCGCGAGATCCGCCTTCGTCGCCGCGAAGGGGCTGGTCCAGAGGCTGGACGCCCCGTAGAGCCCGTCGTCGGAGTAGGGCTCCGCTTCCAGCCACACGAGCGTCTGCCCGTCGCTCTTGATGTCGGCGACGACCCGAGGCGGCTCCGCCCGGAGCAGCGGTTCGATGGTGTGGGTCCGGCGGTTCCAGATCCACCCCTCGGACGTACCGACCTCGAAGACCGCCAGGCCGAGCGCATGATCGCCGACTGGATACATCTGGCCGAACGATGGCGCGTCGTTGCCTGACTGGCGGCCGAACCTCTTGGCCTGGTTGCTGATCCTGTCGTAGATGTTGATCGTGCCGGGCCCGGGCCCCGAGAGCGCGAAGGTGTCGTCGCTCGTGTGGAGGCCCTGGCTCAGCGCGTCGACCGGGATGGGTTGGCTCGCGGTGGCGAGCGCGTCGTAGCCGGAGACGAGGTAGGCCGCGGCGGGCGCCCCGACGCTCACCCTCATCGCGCCGAGCCAGACCCGCTCATGACCGACGCTGGGCACCGTCGGTATGCAGTACTCCGGTTGCGGGTCGGCCTCGGGCACGGTCGGCTCGAGGTCTCTGAAGCGCCATGCGGCGAGCGGTCTCCCGTCGGCGTCGTAGACGCCGGTCCGTCGCTCACCCCGGTACTCGAAGTACAGCCCGACGCGGTAGCCGTCGCCCCATCGAACGACGCTTGGCAAGGCGGTTCGTGGATACTTGCCAGCGTCCCAGTCGACGACGAGCGACGTGCAGCCCGGAGCGTTCCCCGGGCACTGCTCCCAGCGCAGGTGCGGCAGCGCCTTGCTGGGCTCGTCGGCGACGTCGATCTGGCACCGGTCGAGCCAACGCGTGGCCCTCCAGGTGCTGTCCCCTGGATGTTCAGACGCATCAGGGGGAGCGCCCGGGCCAGCGTCACCCGGGACGCTGGCGCCGGTCGCCGCCTCGCCTGCAGTCCCGGACGCGTGCGTGCTGCCCTGGCTCGCGTCACCGGCCGCCGTATGTCCGCCGGTGCCGTCGAGGCTCGGAGGCTCCGGCGCGCCGCGAGAGCAGCTCGCCGAGAGGGCCGAGAGGGAGAAGAAGAGCGGCACGGCGCGCGCCGCGAGACTCGCAAGGAGGTCGGATTGCATGGCTCAGAAGACCGTGGGCATCTTGGTGCTCGAGGGCGTGACGAAGTCGGTCATCAGCGACACCTCGGTCGTAGAGATGCTGCTGTCCGGATGCAAGCGGGACACGGCCATCGTGTCCACACCCACGATCGGGGCGCCTTTGAGATAGATCGCCATCTCCTTGAGGCCGGCGAATCCGAGCTCGCCCGCGTTGACGGTGAACCGAGCGAACGCCGCCCGCGATGCCGTATTCCACGGGGAGGTGATGGGGGAGGTCGCGGCCAGGATCAGATCGCCCGCCTCGCCCGGGGCCAGCCAGTACTTCTGAAAGTCGTTCCACCACACAGGGAACTGTGCCAGCGTCTCGACCTCCTTTTGCGGCTGCCACCGCCTCAGCCTGAGGACGCCGCCGACCTTGTCGAGCAGGTAAACGGAGCGGTCTTCCAGGCGGTAGGTCGCGCTGATCACGGCGCCAGGCAGGGTGCTCCCTGGGATCGGGATCTCGGTCCAGAGCTCCGAGTCGATGTCGAGCATCCACGCCGAAGGGTTGGGCTGCGACGCCGGCTGGCCGTCGACGGTCCCGCCGATGACGAGGAGCCGGCGGGTGGTCGCCGAGAGCACGCGCGCCTCGTTGCCGTGCAGCACAGGCGCGTTCAACGGGATGGAGCTGCCCTGGCCAGCGGCATACGAGACGAGCGGCGGTCCGTCGAACTTGGCGCTGAAGACCTGACCTACGAGCTCGCTTTCATCGGCGCCGTCGAGCGCGACGGCTCTCAGGAGCGTCTCGCCGGGGATCTGGTCGCGGAGGAGCCGCCGGAACGGCTCGGCGACGGTAACAAGGTTGACGTCCCCGCTGGCGGCGTCGGCGTAGAGGCTCGTCGCGTCGGCGTTGAGGCCGGACACGAGCGCCAACCCCGTGGGCGTAGCGCGGTAGATCCGGGGCAGGTTGATCACGGGGTCATGGGACTGATACAGGTCGGTGAAGCCCAAGGGGCACTCGGGGCAGAAATACTTGTCTTTCAGGTTGATGGCGTCGGGCGGGATGATCGGCCTGCTCGTGGCGACGAGCGAAGCGTTGCCGGAGAAATAGTAGTTGCCGAACTGGATGGCCTGGGTCTGGTTGTACCCGGCCACCGGGGAAAAGCTGGTCAGGTGACTGAAGAGCACCCCCTGGACGCGGCGGCTATAGGTGGTCGTCTCCACGTGGTTGGCCCCGAGATCGAGGAAGTCCCAATCGACGGTCCGCTTGATGTGCTCCGGATTGCTGTCGAACGGCAGAGTGTACGAGATGCCGAGGCTCTTTCCGTTCGCCCACCCGTTGTCGCCGGTGTTCGATCCGCTCGCCTTGGTGGAGAGGTTGAGCCACTTTGGGTGCGTGGTGAACTCTGCGGACTCTCGTCTGCAGTCGGTCAGCGGGTCATGATCGCAGGCGAGCCGCCCCGCCAGCGTGTCGGTGTCGTGGTCGCGGCAGTCGCACCACTTCAGTTTGAATGTCCCGTTCGTGTTATTGGCGCCGACGTTGCCGATGACCGGCTTCAAGTTGATCCGGTTGCGCAACTCCCAGCGGCAGGGCTCCCACACGGGGCACTCGGTCTGGCCGTGCGGCACAGGAGGGATCTCGGCCGCGGGCAGCGAGCCGCCCTGGGTCAGGTCCGCCTTGGTGCAAGGTACGGGGTCGCAAGCGTTCGGGCGGAACGTGTCCCTGTACAGCTGAAGATCGGCCGCGAGGGTAGGCGAGTCGGCGCGGATGATGGGCGGCTCGGTCGCGTCGGGATAAGAGGCGGCGAGCTCCGCCTCGAAATTGCAGTTCGTCGCCGGCCCTACCCACTGATTGGTCACCTGGGTGGGGCACATGTCGCACGCGTTGCCGAGGCCGTCGCCATCCGCGTCATCGGTGGGATCGGTGGCCTGCTCCGGGTTGGCGATCGTCGGGCAGTTGTCGCACACGTCGATGATGCCGTCGACGTCCGTGTCGGTCTCGTTGCAAAAGCCGAACCTGTCGCACTCGTCGACGAACCTCTGGCACTCACCGTCGAAGTTGCCCTTCGCGTCGATGATGCGGTTTCCGGCGGGGGTCACCGCGCCGAGCATGAAGCTCCGCGCCTCGCCGCTGTCGAGCGCGGCGAAGACGTTCTCCAGGAAGTAGGTGCCCGGCAGGGCCCCTCCGAACGTCTTGCCGCTGACCGCGCCGCAGAGCCTGCCCTCGTCATCCAGGAGAGGTCCGCCGGAGTCGCCGCCGTAGCTCCCCTCGTACTCGTCGCACACCCAAGGCCAGTTCACCAGCGTCCAGATCGAGGTGTCGTAGAAGATGTCGCCGTAGTCCTCGTGCGAGCGGTCGTACTCGAGCGTACTGCTGCTGTACCTCCGCAAGGAGGGGATATCGCTGCAGACGAGGATGTCGTCCGTGTCGCCCCCGAACCCCACGATGGTACCGTCGAAGACCGAGCCGCACGCGTCCTCGTCCGGCAGGTGCAGAGGCCGGGCCAGCGTGCGCGGGACCCGGGTGTCCAGGCGAAACACGGCGATGTCGCGCGACCGCTCGTCGTCGTCCCATGTGCTGTTCGGCACGGTGGAGCCGACGAAGACCGGGCCCGACACGGCCGTCGTGTGCATGAAGGTGGTGGCGGGCGAGGCCGCGTCGGGATCCGTGGTTAGGGAGACGCTGAAGTTCTGGTTCTTGAGGGTCCCGTCGTCGTTCAGGAAGCAGTGCTTCGCTGAAACGACCCAGAACGGTGTGATCAGCGTCCCGCTGCAGTAGCCGCTTGCAAAGTTCAGCCTCACCACGTGAGGGTACTGGTTCCCGGTGTCCACGATGCCGTTTCCGACGGCATATGCTGGGGTGTTGAAGCAGGTGCCGAGCACCGCGAGCGTGCCGGCGACTGATAGCTTTTTTAATGTCGCTCTCACTGACTTCGATATTCCCTTCGCGGCAGCGGGGCGCTCCTCCTGCTCTGGTTCCAGAGACCCTGCTTCGCAGGGAGAGCCCTGCGCGATGCGCCGAACCGCCATGGTGGGCGCAGGCGGCCCTTCGCCGGTGATCGTCTCGACGACGCCGGACGGCGACGGGCTGAGCTCTCGGTGGGAGCGCTGACGAGTCCGCTTCCTGAACCGTCCGTCGTCAGCAACAGCCGTGCCGGCCGTGGCTCCCCGGCGGCTTCAGCGGACCTGGCGAACCCGCTCCGGGGGCCGCGTGCCGCGGATGCCGGGAATATCGGCCAATGACGACGCTTTCCATTCCGCGCGCGGGGCCAGGGCTCTGTCGGCGCCTCGGGGGTGACCGCGGCGCTCCTCGCGCCACGACCGTGACATGTCACGCTTCGGCCGTGACATGTCACGGTCGCGGCGTGACATGTCACGCCGCGACCGTGACCTGTCGCCGGGCGCGCGACGCCACCGCTCGAGCTCGGAGGTGCGGCGCCAGCGCGGTGAACCTGGTTTCGTCCAGGCGGACCCGCCATGGGGCTTGCATCGGTTCCGTGGTCCCGCGATCACGGATGATTTCGGCGCGACAGGAAATGCCGCGCCTCGGTACATGGTTAACCCGTTCGTAACCGCATCATCACGCGGCGTACGAGCGAACGGGCCGAACAAGCCCTGATCAAATAGTCTGAAGGGCTGGTCCCCGTCGCGCCATCAAGTCCATGAGCTGCCCGGATCCGGGAGGCGAGCTGTCCTGTGTGCTCTGGGCCGATGTGCGAAAGGGTTCTGCCATGCTGCATAATTCTATCTTCACTGCTGCCAGGATGTCTTTTCTCCTTGTCGCCATCGCCGCGGGCGGGATCGGATGCCTCGATTCCGGGTCGTCGCAGGGCGAGGCCGATGTAGGGCACAACGAATCTGCCGTGTGCGCTGACTATCCGGAATGGCACGAAGGTCAATGGTACGAGGAGGGTGCCATCGTGATCTACGAGGGGTCGGCCTACATCGCCGAGCACGACAATCCCGGCTATATCCCGACGGTCAGCACGTACTTCTGGGAGCCTTACTCCGCCTGCGCCGACACCCCCGAGCCCGGCGCGGTCGGCGCGCTCCCCGCGAAGGTCGTCGCCGGCTACTACCCCAACTGGACGCCGTCGCCCGTCCGCATCCGCGACATCAACAGCAATTACAACCTCATCTACCTCTTCGCCGCGCATCCCGTGGGAGGGCCGCCCGGCACCACCGGCGCCGTCACCTGGACGCCGCCGGGCGACGACAGGGGAGCGGCGACGCACCTCAAGGAGGACATCCAGTACGCCCGGACGACCCAGGATCGCAGGATCATCCTCTCCATCGGCGGCGCCGGCCAGGGCATGAGCTTCCCGGACCGCGGCAAGTCGCAGACGTTCGTCGACAGCGTGGTCGGCATCTACAACGACCTGGGTGGGTTCGACGGGATCGACTGGAACACCTTCGAGGCCAACCAGAACCCCGACACCGAGGAGATGATCTGGATCAGCCTGGAGCTGAAGCGGCGCTTCCCCGGCTTCATCATCACCGCGCCTCCGGCGCCCTGGAACCAGCGCGACAAGGATTTTTGCAAGGCGATGGTGGACGCCGGCGCCATGGACTACGCCGCCCCGCAGTACTACGACGGCCCCGACCTGGACCAGCAGTCCTACATCGTGAACAACGTGGACCAGTGGGTCCAGCTGCTCGGTCCCACGCACGTCGTCGTGGGCTTCGGGATCTGGGACGCGCAGCACTACATGTCGATCGACGAGGCGATCCCCACGTGGAACGAGGTCGAGGGCAATCACCCGACGCTCCGCGGGGCGTTCGACTGGCAGATCCACACCGACGAGAGCCAGGGGTGGCCGTTCGCCGACCGCATCGGGCCTCTGGTCACGGACTGAAGCGACGCCGCGCGGCCCCACGGGGGGAACGCACCGTCGCCGCCGCGACCCGGATGGCGCGCGGTTTGCGATGGGCCGAACTTTCCGGTCACCATGAGAGGACGTTATGAGGCGATTCCAACTTACCAGCGAGCTTTTGAACCGTCATGTTCGGTCGTGCCTTGCGATGCTGATTTGTTCCTCCCTGTGCGTCGCGTGCGCCGACGCCTCCGACGAAGGCGAGCTGGTGGAAGGCCAGCCGGCCGCCCTCGACGGCGGCGACGTGCCTGACCCGAGCCAGGTCTCGATCACGGCAGCTGCCTCCGGCTGCGGAACCATGGATACGCAGGTCGGGGCCCTCAACACGGAATACGCGCTCACGTTCGATGACGCTCGCGGGGGCCGCGACGACTTTGGCACGTACGACGTCGCTTGCGACGTCGAGGTCACCTACACGTTTCCAGCGGGCTACACGTTCGATGCGCCGTCCCTGGATGTGTTTGGTGACGTATATACCGAAGACGCAGCTGTCGTCACGGTTCAAGCAAGCCAATCACTGGCCGGCACGGCCAGCGTCTCCAAGACGTTTGAGAACATCGACACGGACGTCGAAGGCGTGTTCGAGCTGCTCTCCATCCCTGCCGGGGAACAAGCGGGCAGCGCCCCGTGCGGCGCCACCTCGGCTACGGTCAACGTGCAGCTCCGTGCCACGATCGGTGGCACGGGAAGAGCAGCCGTCAAGTTCAACTATATCGATGGACTGATCCCCTGGCGCCGCTGTCAATGAACCGACGCAGGGCCTGCTGCGTGTGCCGGGTGGAGGCCGAGGTCCGGTACCACGCTCCGGGGGCGCGTAGAGCTCGGGGTGCCTGGCGCGTAGCACCTGGACGAGGGGTCGGCTGAGCGTCTCCGGCGAGCCGCCGACCTCCGTCGTGTCGCATGGGACAGGGCGGCGCGCGCCGGGCACAACCGCGGGCCGGCCGAGCGGCGCCGCGCGAGCTCGTCCTGGCGGACGCCGGGGCGGGCAAGGGACCTCCGATCCGAAATTTGGCCCTCCCGCCCCCAGCATGCGAACCCGGGGCCTGGAGACCTCTGCAAGGATGACCAGCCCTCGCTCCCACGCCGAGCTCGTCACGCTGCGCAAGCTCGCGCAGGACCTCGCCGCCCAGCGCAAGGAGCGCCTGTCGAGCGTGCACCTCCTCGCCGCCATCGCCCTGAGCGGAGGCCCCGCCGCGGAGCTGCTCCGCGATCGGCGGCTCGACGACGAGGCCCTGCTCAAGGCGAGCCGATCGGTCGACGACGAGGGCCCCGACCCGATCGGCCGGGCCATGGGCGGCGCGCGCGACGTCGCCAAGCGCGCGACGGCCAAGGAGCCCGCGGCGCTCCACCTGCTGCTCGCGCTCCTGTCCGACCGCAGCTCCGCCGCGCACCGGGCCCTCACGCAGTCGGGCGTCGACCTCGCGCGGCTCAGGACCGCCGCGCTCCAGATCGCCCTCGGCGTGGTCCAGGCGCGGCGGACGCCCATCCGGGTGGTCCACGACGGCGGCGCGCCGGAGAAGCCGGCCGCGCCGGCCAAGACGGCGCCCGCGCGCCGCGCCCGCGGCGACGTCGAAGGTCCAGAGCGCACGCCGCGCCCCTCGGCCGACCTGCGGCCGTCCAAGGCCACCGGCATCGCCGTGCCGGAGCTGCGGCCCTCCAAGGGCGCCGGCGTCGCCGTGCCGGAGCTGCGGCCCTCCAAGGGCGCCGGCGTCGCCGTGCCGGAGCCGCGGCCCTCCAAGGGCGCCGGCCCCGGCGTCACCGTGCCGCTGTTCCCGCCGCCGCGCCGGCCCATCGCGGCCCCGAGCGCCGGCGAGGCCCCCCTCCCCGCCGAGCCGACCGCCCTCACGCCCGCGCCCCGGCGCGCCCTCGCGGCGGACGACGCGGCCGCCTCGCCCGTCCCGCCCTCCGTGGTGCGGCCGCTCGCGGGGCTCCCGGCCGCCGCGAGCTCCGTCGCGGCGCGCTTCACCCTCGACCGCGCGCGCTTCCCGGCCCTCGCCTCGCTCGGCCACAACCTCTCGCTCGCCGCGGCCCAGGGCGAGCTCGAGCCGATCGTCGGGCGCGAGCGCGAGATCGAGCAGGCGCTCGACGTCCTCGCCAAGCGCCACGCGAACAACCCCTGCCTCCTCGGCCCGGCGGGCGTGGGGAAGACCTCCGTCGCGCGCGGCATCGCGCACCGGCTCGCGTTCGAGGAGCGGGAGCCGCGCATCGTCGTCGAGCTCGTGCCGTCGGAGCTGCTCGCCGGCACGGGCGCGCGCGGCGCGCTGAGCGAGCGCCTGTCCGCGCTGCGGGCGGAGCTCCGCGAGGCGGGCGGGCGGGTCATCCTGTTCATCGACGGCATGTCGGAGCTCTTCGGCAGCGGCGCGCTCGACGAGGCGATGGCCGAGCTCAAGCTCGCGCTCGCCCGCGGCGAGCTCACCCTGATCGGCACCGCCACGCCCGAGGAGTACCGGAAGAGCATCGAGGTCGACCCGGCGCTCGCGCGGCGCTTCACCGTCGTCGAGATCGACGAGCCCGAGGAGGACGAGGCGTTCCTGCTGCTCCAGAGCGTCGCCGTCGGGCTCGGCGCGCACCACGGCCTCGCGTTCACCGACGAGGCGCTCGCCTCGGCCGTCGCCTGGTCGGTGCGCTACCTGCCCGGGCGCGCGCTGCCCGACAAGGCGCTCTCGATCCTCGACCTCGCGGGCGCCCGCACGCGCCGGCGCGCGCGCCCGCCCGAGAGCGCCCGCGCCGAGCTCCGCGACCCCGCGCGGCAGGTCGGGCCCGCCGAGGTCGCCGAGGTGGTCGCCGAGCTCGCCGACCTCCCGGTCGAACGGCTGCTCGAGACCGACCGCGAGCGGATGCTCGCGCTGGAGACGCTGCTCGCCGACCGCGTCGTCGGCCACGGCGAGGCGCTCGCGCGCATCGCCCGGGTGCTGCGCCGGAACGCGGCCGGCCTGCGCGCGCGCCGGCCGATCGGATCGTTCCTCCTGCTCGGCCCGACCGGCGTGGGCAAGACCGAGACGGCGAAGGCGATCGCCGAGGCGCTGTTCCACTCGCCGGACGCCATGACGCGGCTCGACTTCTCCGAGTACGCCGAGTCGCACGCGGTCGCGCGGCTGGTCGGCGCGCCGCCCGGCTACGTCGGCCACGAGGCGGGCGGCCAGCTCACCGAGGCGGTGCGGCGGCGGCCGTACCAGGTGGTGCTGCTCGACGAGATCGAGAAGGCGCACCGCGACGTGCTCGAGGCGTTCCTGCAGGTCTTCGACGAGGGCCGCCTGACCGACGGCCGAGGCCGGCGCGTCGACTTCACGAACACCGTCCTCGTGATGACCTCGAACCTCGGCGCGGCCGAGGCCGGCGCGCTCCGGTCCGAGCGCGCCGTCGGCTTCGCGCGCGCCTCCGGGGCCGTGTCGCCCGAGCGCCTCGGCGAGGCGATGCTCTCCGCCGCCCGCGCCGCGCTCCCGCCCGAGCTCTACAACCGCATCGACGAGGTCCTCTGCTTCTCGCCGCTCACGCGGGCGGACGTCGCCGAGATCACGCGCCGCCTGCTGGGCGGCCTCGAGCGCGAGCTCGAGGCGCGCGGCGTGGAGCTCGAGGTCGAGCCGGCGGCGATCGACGCGCTGCTCGACGCGGGCGGGTTCGACCCCGAGCTCGGCGCCCGGCCGATGAAGCGCACGATCGCGCGGCTCATCGAGGCGCCGCTCGCGGAGCTCATCCTGCGCGGCCAGCTGGAGGAGGGGTCCGCGGCGCTCATCGGCGTCGAGCAGGGCGAGGTCGTGGTGGACGCGATCGCGCGGGCCGGCGAGCGGCGCTACGCCGCGTGCTCGAGCTGAAGCCGAGATCCGGCGGAGATCCGCGCGTCGAGGCGCCGCGCGGAGCACGCTCCGCGCGCGCGAAAGGGTCTCCGCCGGCCGATCGCTCGTGTAAGCTGCACCTCGATGAGCAGCGCGGGAGGCGGCCCTCACCGACCGGGCTCGCTGCGGGGGATCCCGGGACCCGGTGAGATCGTCGGGGGCAAGTACCGCATCGAGCACGTCATCGGCCAGGGAGGCATGGGGGTCGTCGTCGCGGCGCGCCACACCACCCTGAAGCGGCGCGTGGCGCTGAAGTTCCTGCTCCCCGAGGAGAACCGCGACGCGCAGGACGTGACGCGCTTCCTCCGCGAGGCGCAGGCGGCGGCCGCCATCACGAGCCAGCATGTCGCCCACGTCATCGACGTCGGCACGACCGAGGCGGGCGTGCCGTACTTCGTCATGGAGCTCCTCCGCGGGATCAACCTCGCCGAGCTCATCGAGCAGCGCGGGCCGCTCTCGATCGAGGACGCCGTGGGCTACGTCCTCGAGGTGTGCGAGGCGATCGCCGAGGCGCACGCGCTCGGGATCGTCCACCGCGATCTGAAGCCGAGCAACATCTTCCTCGCCGAGCGGGAGGACGGCTCGAGCCAGATCAAGGTGATCGACTTCGGGATCTCGAAGACCCTGGACGCGGGCGCGCTCGGCGCGGACAGCAAGCTGACAGCGACGCGGATGATCCTCGGCTCTCCGCCGTACATGTCGCCCGAGCACGTCCGCAGCGCGCGGAACGTCGACACCCGGACCGACATCTGGGCCATCGGCGTGATCCTCTACGAGATGCTCACGGCCAGGCGGCCGTTCGAGGCCGAGGCGGCGTCCGCGATCTTCGCGAGCATCGTGGCCGATCCGCCCGCGCCGCCGCGCCGCCACCGCGCGGACATCCCGGACGAGCTGGAGCGCGTCATCCTGAGCTGCCTGGAGAAGCGCCCGTACCTGCGCCCTCAGACCGTCGCCGATCTCGCGCGGTCGCTCGCGCCCCTCGCGCCGGAGCGCGCCCGCGCGCCCCTGGAGCGGATCCTCTGCAGCGGCCCGGGCGTCCCGACCGCCCGGACGGCCCCCGCCGGAGCCCACGAGCCCGTCAACGTCGAGGGCCCCACGCTCACGATGGAGCTCGCCGAGCCACGGGGCGCGGCGTCCAGGAGCACCCCGCCCGCGGCGCCGCTTCCGGAGCCGCGGGCCGAGCCGGCGCGCGACGCGGCGGAGCCGGACCCGCCGCGGGGGGCCGCCGCGGGGGGCGCGCCGGCGCGGCGGTACGCGACGACGGTGAGCACGGCGAAGCTCTGGGAGAGCGCGACGCCAGCGCGGCGCGCGCCCGAGGACCGCGGCGGCGACGAGGACCGGGCGAGCGCGACGACGCGGAGCCGGCGCCCGTCCATGGGCGCGCGCCGCGTCCTCCTCGGGGCCGCCGCCGTCGCGCTCGCGGGGCTCGGCGTCCTCGCGCTCCGGAGGTCGGGGGAGCGCGAGCCGAACCCGAGGAGCGAGCCGCACCACCGGGAGCAGCAGCGCCAGCTCGTCAGCGAGGCGTGCAAGCAGAGCCGCGTACGCCTCCAGAGCGGCGCGGCGCTCGGCCCCCTGGAGGGCGTCGGCTGGGAGGTCGATCTCTGGCTCGCCCGCGGCGGCGGCGAGCCGGGCGCCGAGGAGCGCCCCTCGCCGGAGAGCGCTGCAGAGGCGCCGTCGCGCGAGCCCACCGGCGCTGCCCAGGCGCCGGCGGGCTCGCGCGCCGGCGACGCCGCCCCGGCGCTCGGCGCGGACGCCCCGCCGCTCTCCGCCGCGTCCCTTGGCGACATCACGGCCGGCCGGCGGCTCACGCCCGCGCTCGACGCGGCGCTGAGCCGCGTGACCGATGGAACCGTCACGGTCAAGGAGGGCAGCCCCCCGAGCTCCCGCGCGTTCAGCCACATCACCGTGACCTTCGGCGACGGCTATGGCCGCGCCTTCTTCGACGCGCAGGTCCGGCCCAGGTTCATCGCCGTCGCCGAGCGCCTCTACCAGGCCGCCGGCGCGGAGCTCGGCGCGCTCTACGCCCGCTGCGCCGCGCTCGAGGTGGCGGACCTGGGCGTCTGGTTCCGCGGCCGCGACGCGAGCGGCGCCGCGGCCGCGCTGCTCTATCACATGGAGATCCGCGCCGAGCCGGCGCCGTCGGCGTTCGCCGCCCTCGCCCCGCTGCGGGTCCGCGCGCTCCGGGCCAGGGTGAGCGGCGCCGGGCTCGACGACAAGGCGCTCCAGGCGCTCCTCGATCGGCTGGGCGCCGACGTCGCGCCGTCGCAAACGGGCACCGCCGTGACGTTCCCGGCCGAGGCGCCGCTCCGCGCGAGGATCGTCAGCCGCGAGCTCTCGGATGCGCTCACCGCCGCCGAGCGCCGCGCGCCCTGAGCTCCCGCGCCCGCGGCCCGCGCCGCCCGCTTCGAGGCCTCGCCCGGTGAGCCGGTACCCTCGATCGGGCTCGTGTATCATGCCGCGCATGGGGGAGCCTACGCGCGCAGGAGAGGAGCGGGGACGCGCGTCCTTCGGGCAGCGCGCCGGGCTCCTGTCCAGGGTCGCGCTGCGCGTCGGCGTGCTCTTCGTCGCGTTCCCGCTCGTCGTCGCCGGGGCGGCGTACCACCAGGCGCGGCAGGAGGAGGCGGCCGCGCTGGCGCGGCACGGGGACGCCATTGCCGACCTCCTCAACTACAGCGCGCGGGCGCTCCTGGAGCAGGGGGCGCCGCACGCGATGCAGCGCGTGCTGGCGAACTGCGCGCTCGTCACCAGCGTGCGCCGGGTGCGCCTCACCGACCTCTCCGGCAACATCCTCGCGAGCAGCTATCGCCCCGAGGTCGGGACGTCGAGCGCCTCTCCGCTGCTGCGCAGCTTCCTCGACGAGGGCGCCAGCCGGCCGATGGTCCAGCTGCTGGACGAGCGGAGCGAGCTGACGATCGTCCGGCCCATGTACCATAGCCCGGCGGGGGGCATCACCGCCCAGCACGTGGTCGGGGCCATCGAGCTCGTCATGCAGCGGCGGGACGTCGACGCGATCGCGACCGCCGCCGCGCTCCGGATGCTCGCGATCGCCGGCGCCGCGTCGCTCGGCCTGTTCGCGGCCGTGCTCCTCGTGCTGCGCGCCACGCTCGCGCGCCCCGCGAGCGCGCTCCCCGCCCCGGCGCGCTCGCGCGGCGGGGGCCGCCTCCGGCGCCTCGCCGGCCTCGCCCTGCTCGCGCTCCTCGCGGCGGCGTGCAGCGAGCCTGCGCCCGCGCCGCTCCGCGTGGGGCTGCTCGTCTGGGTGGGATACTCGCCGCTCTACATCGCGGCCGAGCACAAGATGAACGCGCCCGTCGAGGCGGAGATCATCACCTTCAGCACCGGCGTGGACATGGAGCGCGCCTTCATCGACGGGAAGCTCGACATCGTCGCATCGACCTTGTTCGGCGCCCTCCGGCTGGCAGACCAGGGGATCGATCTGCAGACCGTCATGGCGCTCGACACCTCGGACGGCGCCGACGGCATCGTCGCCCGCGACGGGATCGCGAGCATGCGCGACCTGAAGGGCAAGCGCGTGGCGGCCGACCTGGCCACCATCAGCCATCTCGTGCTGATCCGGGCGCTCGACAGGTCGGGGATGTCGACGTCCGACGTCGAGATCGTCAACCTCACGCTCGAGCAGACCACCGACGCGCTCCGGACGGGGAACGTCGACGCCGCCGTCAGCTGGGAGCCCTTCCTTTCCCAGGCCGTCGCCGACGGGGCCAAAAAGATCTTCTCGAGCGCCGAGCTCCCGAACGAGATCACGGACGTGCTCCTCATGACCCGGGAGGCCGCCGCGCGGCGCGGACGGGACACCGTCGCATTTCTGCGCGGATGGGACCGAGCGCTCGAGTTCTGGCGGGCCCGGCCCTCGGAGGCGCTCGGCCTCATGGCGCGAGCCCAGGGGATGAAGGTCGATGAGTTCGAGAGCAGCATGACCGGCCTGAGCCTCCTCGACCTCGCGCGCAATCGGCAGCTCTTCGACCGATCCGCCGGGGGGCCGTCGCTCTGGGCCGCCTACGACGCGACGGCCCAGGCGATGAACAAGGCGAAGATGCTCGAGAACACCCCGGCTCCCGCGGAGGCGCGGCTGAACCCGGGGCTCGTCGCCGCCGCGCTCCAGAAGTGACGCCCTGCCGCCGCGCCCAGCGGCCCGATCCCGGCGGCGAGCCGGGCGGCCGCGGCCCGCGATCGCCCCCGCGCGCCATGGCATTCCGCGGCGCGCTCCCGCGGAAGCGAGGCGTTATGCCGCGCGCCCCAGCTGGAGCCCGAGCGCCCTCGGATCGAAGTACGCCTTGAACCGTCTGATGAGACCGGCCGGGTGCTCGATGACGCTCACGCCCTCGTACGAGAACACCGCTCCATGGGCCAGCGTTCCGTGGCTCTTCCACTCGAGGAGAGAGGCCCTGTCGGACTCGGCGATGCACCGGAACTCGGATCGCACCTCGCCAAAGGTGTGGCGGTAGCCGCGCCAGAACTCGCGGGCTCCCTCCGGGCCGTGGAGCGGCCTCGAGATCGTCGGGTTGCTGAGCTCGGCGTCGGGCGCGAACAGCCGCGCCATGGGCTCGACGTCGCCGCTCTCTTCGAGTCGGCGCAGGGCTTCGATGAATGCGCTCGCCTTGGACATGATGCCTCCTGCAGCGCGGGCGCTTGCAAGGGGCGGACCTCGGCCCGCTCGACGAGCGGCGACGCTGCCTCGATCGCCCGCTACGGCGGCGCTGCCTCGATCGCCCGCTACGGCGGCGCTGCCTCGATCGCCCGCTACGGCGGCCCCGCCTCGATCGCCCGCTACGGCGGCCCCGCCTCGATCGCCCGCCGGTACCGCTCCCGCCGGTGCGGCTCGCGCAGGATCTCGTAGGCCTCGTCGAGCACCTCGATGACCAGCCGCACGTCGTCGAGCAGGTCCACGGTCGCGGCCGTCAGCAGGGTCGACGGCTCGAACGCCTTCCGGAGCGCGAGGTACGCGCGGCGGATCTCGTAGTTCGTCGCGTCGCGCGGGATGCCCAGGATCGAGAAGTAGTCCCCGTCCTCCACCAGCGCGAGCCGCGCCCGGACGCGCTGCCGGATCGCCTCCTCGTCGAGCGGATCCTCGACCGGCGGGGGCGGCGCCTCGGTGATCGACGGCGGGATGAGGACGTCGAGCACCTCCAGGCAGACGAGCGCGTAGAGCACGCTGGCGTTCTCGGGCTCCGCCGCGTTCACGAGCTCGCCGACGCTCCGGCCGCGCGCGGTGCGCACGAGCTCCTCCTCCTCGCGCCGGAGCGCGCACTCGCCGAGCAGGTTGCGCCGGGCCCCGTCGTCGAGGCGCGCGCCGGGGCCGCCCAGGCGGCGCAGGGCGACCTCGGGGGCGATCACGCGGCGGATCGTCTCGACGAAGACCTCGGCGCCGGTCGCGCCGCCGAAGACGTTGGGCTCGGCCTTGAGGCGGCCCGGCGGCTCGGCCTCCAGATCGCACGTGCCGGCCTCGACGAGCACGACGTGGCCGATGACCCACTCGGCGTGCGCGCGCAGGACCGGCCAGAGGTCGTCCTGGCCGAGGTGGCCGTGCGCGATGAGCGCCGCGCCGGCGTGCCGGCCCGACGCGGGGAGCTTGCCCGCGAGCCGCGCGGCGACCTCGCGCTCGAGGTCGCCGCGCCCGACCAGGAAGGCGAGCAGCGTCTCCTCCGGGACGCTCGAGCCGGCCGTGACGAGATCGCCCTCGTGCAGGACGATCCGCCGCGCGCCCTCCTCGGTCGCGATCGCGAGGGAGCCGGAGGCGCGGCTGCCCACCGCGCGGGCGAGCGCGCGCGGCGCGTCGCCCGGGCCGAGCACCGTGGTCGAGGAGGCGTCGCTCGAGATCGGCGCCTCCTCGACGAGCTGCGGCGGCGGCGCGTGGCCGAGCGCGCCCGTGCTGACCGTGGCGGGCCCGGAGGGCACGGGCGGCATCGGCGGCGAGGGCGCGGGCGGCATCGGCGGCGAGGGCGCGGGCGGCATCGGCGGCGAGGGCGCCGGCCCACGGAAGCCCGCGCCGGAGATCGCCACGGAGGGCGGCGCCGGCAGCGGCATGCGGCCGAGCGCCCCCGGCGTGCTCGGCGGGATCGGCGGCAGGAGGCCGCGCCCGAGCGTCCCCGCGCCCAGCGTGGCGGGCCCGCCCGGGGGCGTCGGCGCGCGCGCCCCCGCGGCGGAGCGGACCGGCGCGGGCGGCAGCGGCTCGGGCTCGGCCCCGCCGCCCGGCGGCAGCAGCGCGGTCCTCACCTCGACCGAGGGCGGCGACACGAACGCGACGCCCGGCGGGGGCGGCGGCGGCGGGGGCGGCGGCGGAAAGCCGGGCGCGCGCGGGTCGCGGGCGCCGCGCGACCGGGTCGGCGGCGGCTCGGTGTAACGCTGGCGCACGCTCGGCTCGAGGCGCGCCGACGGGGCGCGCCAGTCGAGGTCCTCGCCGCGCGCGGCGGACGGCAGCGCGCGGTCCCACGCGGGCTCCTCGCGCGGCGCGGGCGAAGGCGCGGGCGAGCGCTCCCACGGGGACTCCGTGCGCGGCGGCGGCGACCCGAAGCCGTGGGGCCGGCCCGCCTCGCGCGGGGTCGGCGGCGCGGCGTCGCGCCCGCCGCTCCGGCGCGCCGGGGCGCCGTGGTCGCGCTCTTCCCTGCCCGGCAGGTCGATCGAGAGCGCCGCGAGCTCGAGCCCGGCGCGCTTCGTCGCGAACGGCGCGTCGAGCGACGGATCGGCGTGGAGCTCGCCGTCGCTCTCGTCCTCGCCCGGCTCGGCGAGCTCGGCGAGGAAGTCGCCGGGCCCGGTGTGCTCGGCGCGCGTGGCCGGCGGGTGCAGCGCGGCCGCGGCGCCGTGCGGATCGGAGCTGGTCCTCGGCTGCGACGCCGCGCCGGCGCCGAGCGGCGCCTGGCCCGCGCTCGCGCCGGTGTGCTGCTCGTCCTCCTCCGGATCGAGCGGCTCGTCGAGCGCCGAGAGCAGCTCCGGCGACAGCATCAGGTCGACGTCCTCCTCGGCCGCCGGGATGCTCGACGGGTGCGCCTTCGCCGTGACCCGTTGCTCGGCGGCGACGAGGATCTCCTCGAGCTCCGGGCTGATCCGCGCCGGCAGCAGCCGCGGGCCGACCGCGTCGCCGTCCTCCGGCGGCGGCAGCACCGAGCCGACGTCGAGGGGGTCGAGATCGCTGGCGAAGTCCGGGTTCGACGGGACCTCGCTGTCGACCGGGCTCGAGTAGCCCGACGGCATCCGCGCCGCGGCGGCCTGATCCCCGCGGAAGCGCCCCGGCTCCGCGACCGCGCTCACGTGCGCGGCGAGCTCGGCGATGTCGACCGGACGCTCGAACACCTGCCCGAACAGCTGCGGATCGAGCTCGGCGGAGCGGACCGGATCGCCCACGAGGAGCACGGACGCGGCGACGCCGCCCGCCCGGAGGTAGAGGCGCTCGAGCGCCTCGATCGCGCCGGGCTCGTCGATGTCGACGATCACGACGCGCGGCGCGTCGCTCGCGAGGCGCGCCTCGAGCGCGTCGATCGGCGCCGCGATCACCTCGAAGCCCCGGGCCCGCAGCGCCGCGCCGATCGCCGCCCCTTCCGCCGAGGCGTCGGCCAGGAGGATGGCGCCCGCGCGCAGGCGCGCCTGCACGGCTTCGTGGTCGTCGCGGAGCTCGGACACGGCGGTCATCTCGTGGCGGCGGCCCAGCGGAGCAGCACCCAGGCCCCCGTATCGCCTGGACTCTCAACGGTCGCAGGCGGGCTGTCAAACGGGTTCGCGGCGCCTCGGGTGTTCCCGCCGGGCAGCGGCGCTTCCGCCGCAGATCGCCGGCGCGCGGCCGGGCGCTCGCGGCGCGTGGGCGGGCGCTCGCGGCGCGTGGGCGCGCCCCGCCAAGCGCCGCACGGGCCCCGCGGCGCGCGCAGCGTGGTAGACCTCGCCACATGGTGCTCGGCGCTTCCCCGAACGAGATCGCCCTGACGGCCTTCCTGCTCATCGTGGTGCTGCTCGCCGCGAAGATCGGCCGCATCGGCGAGGCCATCGGCGGGCTGTTCGAGCGGAACGCGCCCGCGGCGGACGGAGACGCGCCCGAGGACGGCGCGGATCGTGCGGATCGTGCGGATCGTCAGGAAGAGCGCCAGGAAAGCTGAGCGCGCCGCCGCGCCGGCGCCCCCGCCCGCGCTTGCGTTCTGTTTTTTTGAAATTCATAGTCTTCGATGGCTGTGAACGAGCCGGCTCCGCCGCGGCGGCCGCGGCCGCCGCGGCGCGCGGCGATCGCGGCGCGGATCCCGCGCGGGTATTCCCCGGCGCTCCACCTCGCGGCGCCCACGGCGCTCGGCGCGCTCGTGCTCGCGGCGGCGGTGTGGCTCCTCGACGCCGTCGAGGCCGTCGAGCTCCTCGCGGTGCCGGCGACGCTGCTGCTCGCCTTCGCCTTCGAGTGGTGGGCGCACCGGTCGGTGCTGCACCGCCGGGCGCCGCTGCTCGGCGTGCTCTGCGAGCGGCACGAGCGCGAGCACCACCTCGCCTTCACCGCCGACGACATGGCGCTGCGGAGCGCCCGCGAGCTCTGGCTGGTGCTGACGCCGCCCTACTCGGCGCTCCTTCTCCTCGCCCTGCTGCTGCCGCTCGCCGCGGGCGCGGCGCTCCTGTTCTCGCGCGACGCGGCGCTGCTCGGGCTCGCGACGGCGATGGCGTTCTTCGTCGGCTACGAGTGGCTGCACCTCGCGTATCACCTGCCGGCGGAGAGCCCGGTGTACCGCGTCCCGGGGCTCGCGCGGCTCCGCGAGCACCACCGGCGGCACCACGACCCGCGGCTCATGAAGCGCTGGAATTTCAACGTGACCGTGCCCGTGTTCGACATCGTCCACGGGACGCGCTGGTCGCCGCCGCCGCGCACCGGGGCGTAGGCGCCGCGCGCGGGGCGTCCGCCGCGCCCGTGTGCTAACGGGTCGCGCGTGCAGACGCGGACCAGAGACGGCCTCGTGCTCCTGCTCGTCGGGGTCCTGCTCGGCGGCGGGCTCGCCTGGCTGCTCGGCCGGCGGCGGGAGAGCCCCCCCGCCGCGCCCCGCGCGCTCGACGCCGTGCCGGCGGGCGCGCTGCTCGTCGCGACGCTCGATCTGCCGGCGCTGCGCGCCTCTCCCGCGTTCGCCTCGTTCCTGCGCGAGGAGCGCGAGATCCCGGGGCTCGGCAAGGTGCGCGACGTGTGCGGCTTCGACCCGCTGGCCGGGCTCACCGAGGTCGCCATCGCCATCCCGGCGGCGGGCGAGGGCGGCGACTTCGGGCTCGTCGCGGCCGGCGCCGTCCAGGACCAGGCGCTGCTCGCGTGCGCCTCGAAGGTCATCGAGGCCCGCGGCGGCAAGCCCGTCGTCGCCGAGCTCGGCAGCTTCCGCGCGGTGCGGGACTCGAGCGACGAGGGCCGCGGCGAGATCGCCGTGCGCCCCGGCGGGCCGATCCTGCTCGGCGGCGGCGCGTACCTGCGCGCCATGGTCGACGCCGCCGAGGGGCGCGCGGCGACGGTCGGCGCGAGCGGCGCGCACGACCACATCGCCCGCGCGGTCGGCGAGGGCGCGGCGCGCGTCACCGTGGTCCTCACGCCCGAGCAGCGCGCCGAGCTCGGGCGCGAGCTCGCGCTGAGCGGCGCCGGCCGGGCGCCCGCGGCGTCGATCGTCGCCGGCGGCGCCGCGGTCGCGCTCGGCCCCGAGATCGCCGTCCACGGCGCCGTCCTCTGCGACGCCGAGGCCCCCTGCGCCGAGCTCGGCGCGCAGCTGCGCGCCGCCCGCGACGCGCGCGCGGGCGACCTCGCGACGCGGCTCATCGGCCTCGGGGCCGTGCTCGAGCGCGTCGCGATCGCCGCCGACGGCAAGGCGCTCCACGCCCGCGTCAAGCTGTCGGCCGAGGAGGCCGGCGCCCTCGTCGAGCGGCTCGCCTCGCTGCGCGGCCTCCGCCAGCCGTCGCTCGCGCCGAGGGAGCCGCTCGCGCCGGCGGAGCCGCCCGCCCTCGGGCGCAGCGCCGCGCCGCGCGGGGACGCCGCGCCGCGCGGGGACGCCGCGCCGCGCGGGGACGCCGCGCCGCGCGGGGACGCCGCGCCGCGCGGGGACGCCGCGCCGCGCGGGGACGCCGGCGCGCCGCCGCCCGACGCGATCATCACGCCCCGTCGGCGGCCCGTGCCGGACGACGCCGGCACGCCGTGACGCCGGCAACGCGCGCAGAGATGCACCCAGCGTGCAGGACAGCGACCGCCGCGCCGCGCCGCGGCGGGGCGGTTCCGTGGGCCGCCTGACGAGCGCGCCGCTTCCGTGGCGGCGCCGCGCGGCGCGGCCGAACGCGGGCCGCACGCGCTGTCCCGAACTCCTGTACGCTGATCGCTGCCTTCGGGCGGGATCGGCGCTCCGGCCCATCCCGCCGTCCAGCAGGTGGGTGGGGGGCTTATCGCATGCAGCTGGTCGGGATCTCCGCCTCGGTGGTCGTCGGGACCCTCCTTGTGGTCGTCCTCTGGGCGCTCCGCCGGCGGCTCCTCGCCTGCGAGCGCGCCCTCGAGCGCAAGGAGCAGGAGCTCGCGGTCAGCCGCGCCGCGGAGCAGCGGCTCGGCGAGGAGCTCGTCGAGGCGCGGCGGGCCGAGGAGGAGGCGCGCAGGGCGCGGGCGGAGGCCGAGGCGGCGAGCCGGGCGAAGAGCGCGTTCCTCGCCAATATGAGCCACGAGCTCAGGACGCCGCTCAACTCGATCCTCGGCTTCGCGCAGCTCATGGAGCGCGACCTCTCGCTCGGCCACCGCCACCGCGAGAACCTCATGGTCATCTGCAAGAGCGGCGAGCACCTGCTCGGCCTCGTGAACGACATCCTCGAGATGGCGAAGATCGAGGCCGGCCGGATGACGCTCGTCGACGCCGACTTCGACCTCCACGCCCTGCTCTCGGGGCTGTCGGAGATGTTCTCGGTCGAGGCGCAGAAGCGGGGGCTCACGCTCGCGATCGAGCGGGAGCAGGACGTGCCGCAGCACGTCCACGGCGACGAGGGGAAGCTCCGGCAGGTGCTGATCAACCTGCTCGGCAACGCGCTCAAGTTCACGCCCCGGGGGTCGGTGACGCTGCGCGCCTGGGCGCGGCGCTCTACAGGCGTGCGTGAGGGCGGCGCGCACGACGGCGCGGCGGCGGCGCGGGTGCGGGTGTCGTTCGAGGTGGTCGACACCGGCCGGGGCATGGCCAAGGAGGAGGTCGAGGAGCTCTTCGAGGCGTTCGGGCAGACCGCGACCGGGCGGAGGTCCGGCGAGGGCACCGGCCTCGGCCTGCACATCAGCCGGCGCATCGTGCGGATGATGGGGGGCGACATGCAGGTCGAGAGCCAGCCCGGCCGCGGGACGACGCTCCGCTTCGACGTGCGCCTCACGCTGGCCGACGCGGGCGACGCGCGACCGGGCGGCGCTGCGCCGCGCGCGCGGCGGGTCGTGGGGCTCTCGCCGGGGCAGCCGAGGTACCGCGTGCTCGTGGTCGACGACCGGTGGGACGTGCGCCACTGCCTGCTCAAGCTGCTCGACTCGGTGGGCGTCGAGGTGCGCAGCGCGACCAACGGCCTCGGCGCGGTGGCGCAGTGGGAGACGTGGTCGCCGCACCTCGTCCTGCTCGACCTCCGCATGCCGCTGCTCGACGGCTACGAGGCGGCGACCCGCATCAAGTCGAGCCCGCGCGGGCGGGAGACCGTCGTCGTCGCGATGACCGCGAGCGCGTTCGAGCAGAACCGGTCGCTCGCGGCGGAGGCCGGGTGCGACGATTTCCTGAGCAAGCCGTTCCGCGACGCCGAGATCTTCAGCCTCCTGACGAAGCACCTCGGCGCCCGCTTCGAGCTCGAGGAGGGCCCCGCGGAGCGGCGGCCGGCGGGGCCGCCGGCGGTCGACCTCGCGCGCGCGGCGGCGGGGCTGCCCGCGTCGCTGCGCAAGGACCTCCGGCGGGCGGCGACGCGGCTCGACGCCAAGGCCGTGCAGGCGGCGATCGACCGGTTCCGGCCGGAGGACGCGGAGCTCGCGGGCGCGGTGGCCGAGCTCGCGCGGGGGTATCGCTTCGACAGCATCTTGGCGCTATCGAGCGCCGACGAGGAGGAGCCGTCATGACGGACACGGACGCAAAGCCGCTCGCTCGCGGGGCGGCCTCGGGCGCGCGGCCGGAGCGCCCCCGGGAGGAGCCCGCGAACATCCTGATCGTGGACGACATGCCGGCGAACCTGTCGCTCCTCACCTCGATGCTGACGGCGCAGGGGTACGAGGTGCGGGCGGCGATCAGCGGCGCGATGGCGCTGATGTCGGCGTCGGCGGTGCCGCCGGACCTGATCCTGCTCGACGTGAGCATGCCCCACATGGACGGCTACGAGGTGTGCCGGCGGCTCAAGGCGGACGCGCGGACGGCGGACATCCCGGTCATCTTCCTGAGCGCGATGACCGGCATCGGCGACAAGGTGATGGCGTTCGACGCGGGCGGCGTCGACTACGTGACGAAGCCGTTCGAGCTGCGCGAGGTGCTGGCGCGGGTGGGGACGCAGCTGCTCCTGCACCGGCAGCGCCGGGAGCTCGAGCGGCAGCGCAAGGAGCTCGAGGAGCGCTACGCGCAGGTGCGCCAGATGCACGCGGCGCTGCGCGGGTACCTCTCGGACCGGGCGTGGGAGAGCATCGAGGAGAGCGTATCGTCGAACCGGCCGAGCGCGCCGGCGCGCGAGGTGCTGACGGTGCTGGTCAGCGACATCGAGGAGTTCGTGCGGCTCTCGGAGCACGAGGACCCGGGGCCGCTGCTCGCGGATCTCAGCCTGTACATGGCGACGGTGGCGCAGGTCGTCTACGACCACGAGGGCGAGGTCGACAAGTACGTGGGCGACGGCATGCTCGCGTTCTTCCGGAGCGCGCCGGACGCGCTCGCGGCGGCGCAGCGGATCCAGCGGAGCATCGCGGCCTTCAACGAACACCAGCGCTCGCGGGGCCGGCCCGCCTTCCCGACGCGGCTCGGGCTCGCGACAGGGCCGGTCCTGCTCGCGAGCATCGGGTCGAGCGGCAGGCGGGAGTTCACGATCATCGGCGATCGTGTGAACACCGCGTTTCGGATTCAGGCACAGGCGAAGGCCGGTGGCCTGCTGATGGATGAGGCGACGTTCGCCGCGGCCGGGAGCCCGACAGGGGCGATGCCCGCGCTCGTCCGGATCCGGGGCAAGCAGGGAGAGGAGAAGCTCTATGCGATGTCGCCGGAGGCGATCTTGGTGAACGTTAACATGGGGCGAATCGGCGGCGGGGCCGACGGCGCCTGAGGGCTCTCGCTCGCTGGGAGCCGCGCAAAGGCCGGTGATTCAAGGGGTAATTCTGGCGTCACCCGCATCACCGCGCGCGCCGCGCCACGCGGGATCGAGCCCGTGGATCGAGCGATCTACCAAAAGCGTTCGTTCTTGAACCACGCGACGCGCTCGTGCAATAGTCGCCGCGGAGGACAGAACCGACATGAAGCTTCGACATGGCATTATCTTGCTGGGCCTGCTCGTGACGTCTGGAGTGGGCGCAAGCGCGTGCTCGGATGACGATGGCAACGGGACGACGGCGACGACCTCGACCGGCAGCGGCACGGGCGGCGGCGGCACCGGCACGGGCGGCGGCGGCACGGGCGGCGGCGGCACCGGCACGGGCGGCGCCACGACGGGCACCGGCGGCGCCGGCGAGGGCGGCGGCAACTCGGCCTGTGCCGACGGGGCGCTGGTCTGCGACGACTTCGAGTCGTACGAGGCCCAGGGCGCGCCCGGCGGCAAGTGGACGGTCTACACGGCGATGGATGGCTCAGCCGTCACGGTCGACACGGCCATGGCGTACAGCGGCACCAAGTCCGTCAAGGTGACCACGCCCGAGAGCTCGGGAGACAACAACTACAAGTCGGCGATGATCCAGTTCAAGGACGCGGCGGCCCTCCCCGTCGACGGGAACGTCATCCATGGACGCATGATGTTCTTCCTCGAGGCCGCGCCTGACACGGACGTGCACTGGACCATCATCGACGGCGCGGGCACCGTTCCGGGCAAGGATTTCAATGGGATGCCCTACACGGCCGTGTACCGCTACGGCGGCCAGCATCCGAGCGCGAGCGGCAGCCAGCTCATGGCGAACTACGATACGCCCGGGCAGTGGACCAATCCCCCGACCGGGCCGGCGACGGACTGCTGGCATCACGCCGAGGGGAAGGTGGTCCCGGTGGGCAAGTGGACGTGCGTCGAGTTCACGTTCGACGGGCCGAACAACGAGATGCGCTTCTCGATGGACGGCACGGAGATCCCCGAGCTCACGATGTCCGGGACCGGCCAGGGCTGCGCCAACAACATTGAGAACTACGAGTGGACCGCGCCGGAGTTCACCAGCATCGGCTTCGGCTGGGAGTCCTACCAGAGCGACGCGCCCCGCGCGATGTGGATCGATGACGTCGTGATCGGCACCGGGCCCATCGGCTGCCCGGCCGAGAAGTGAGCTCGAGCTCGCCCCGCTGAGCTCGGAGGCGCGGAGGTTGACTCCGCGCCTCGTTCATTGCAGCGCCGGGGCCGGCGTCGGGCGGGCCCTGAATCCTCGGGTCTCCGCGGGGCCGGGGCGGCGGCGGCGGCGGACGATTGTTGGGCTCGCCGATTGATCGCTCGCCGGGTCCGGCCTACGAGACGGCGGAGGTCCAACGCCTCACGAACCTGGAGGTCTCCGCTGTGATGAAACCGGCCCATCGTCTCTCGCTGCTCGCCTCGTTCGTCCTGGTCGCTGCCGCTTGCGGCGGCTCGCCCGAGCCGGCCCCTGCGGTCCCCGACGTGCCCGCCCAGCCGCAGCCCGCGCCGGAGGCGACCCCGGCGCCCGCGCCCGAGCCGGCGGCCCCCGAGGCCGCGGCCACCCCGGAGGGTGGCGGCGAGGCGCCTGCGCCCGCGGCGCCTGTGACCGTCGAGGTACCCATCGAGGCGCGGAGCAAATCGAAGCTGAAGGGCTCCGCGACGTTCACCGAGGTCGAGGGCGGCGTGAAGGTCGCCGTCCAGGTCTCGGGCGCGCCCAAGGGCAAGATCGCCGTGCACGTGCACGAGACCGGCGATTGCAGCGCGCCGGACGCGAAGAGCGCGGGCGCGCACTACAACCCCGAGAACCACCCGCACGGCCTGCCTGACGGCGCGGCGCGCCACCTCGGCGATCTCGGCAACATCGAGGTCAAGGCCGACGGGACCGGGACCCACGAGATCGTCGCCAAGGGGGCGAACCTCAAGCAAGGCGCGCCGAACTCCTTCCTCGGGCGCGCCATCATCGTCCACGAGAAGCAGGACGACGGCAGCCAGCCCGCCGGGAACGCGGGTGGTCGCATCGGTTGCGGCGTCATCGGGCAGAGCAAGTGAGCCGCCTCCGCGGCGCGCTCAGGATGCGTTGAGTCCACCTCGCTCGAAGCCGAGGGGCCAAGGACGCCGGGAGGACTGCCGGTATGCCGTTCCTCTCTGGCGGCTTGGTGCGTTAGAGCGATCAGCCCTCTTCCTTCTCCCGTCTGCCCTCTCCCGTCTGCCCTCTCCCGTCTGCCCTCTCCCGTCTGCCCTCTCCCGTCTGCCCTCTCCCGTCTGCCCTCTCCCGTCTGCCCTCTCCCGTCTGCCCTCTCCCGTCTGCCCTCTCCCGTGCTCGTCCTCCGTGCGCGTGCGCGTGCGCGATTTCCCGGAGTCAGCGCGCACGCGCACGCACGCGGGAGGGAAGACGGAAGACGGAAGACGGAAGACGGAAGACGGAAGACGGAAGACGGTTCCGGGCAGTGGCCGCTCAAACGATGTGAGTACGGCGACGTGAGCACGGGCACGCCTCTGTTCCACAAACGACGCTCACATGGCCTGCCGAGCATGGCGTCGCACGCTGACGCACACGGCGCCTGGTCTTGATCCCCTGTGTTCTCCGGCGGGCTCGGCAGAGGCAGACAGGCTCGGACCACGCGACGTCCGCAGCGGGGGCGACACGGCCGCGATCGAACGGCTGTTCGCGTCCTGGCTCACAGGGGCGAGCTTGTTGTGGAGCGAGGCGCACCCATGCTACGCCTCGATCCGGTGCGGGCCGTGCACGGCACGGAGGGGGCATTCCAATGATGAAGGGTCAGGATGACCGAGACGAGCTGAGCACTCTGCGTCAACGCGTCGCCGAGCTGGAGCTCGCGGAGAAAGCCTGGCGCGAGCGCGACCTCGTTCATCTGTCGCTCCTCGACATGCTCCCTCAAAGCATCTACCGGAGCGATCTGGACGGGCGGTGTGTCTTCGCGAACCGCGCGCTCCTCGCATCGGTGGGGATGTCCATGGAGCAGCTTCGCGGAAAAACGCCGTTCGATATCTACCCGCGCGAGCTGGCCGAGAAGTACAAGCAAGATGACGCCCATTTGTTGAAGACCGGTCAGGCCTTCGAGACGATCGAGGAGCACAGGGTGCCTACGACCGGAGAGATGATCTACGTCAAGGTGATCAAGGCGCCGGTGCGCGACCTGCGCGGCGAGATCGTGGGGATCCAGGGTATCTTCTGGGACGTCACATCGGAGCACATCGCACGGCAGCTCTCGGACGAGAGAGCAGCACATGCGGCGGCCGTGCGAGAGCTCAGCACCCCGTTGATCCCGATCGCCGACAAGATCGTCGTCATGCCGCTCATCGGCACCATCGATAGCACCCGCGCGAACCAGGTGCTCGACACGCTCCTCGACGGCGTCGTCGCGAGGCAGGCGTCCGTCGCGATTCTGGACATCACCGGCGTTCGCGACGTCGACTCGAGCGTGGCAGATTCCCTCGTCCGCGCCGCTCGGGCGGTCGGCCTCGTCGGCGCGAAGGTCGTGCTCACGGGGATCAAGCCGTCGGTGGCGCAGACCCTCGTGGAGCTGGGCATCGATCTGGGATCGATCGTGACATCTGGCACGCTCCAGAGCGGCATTCGTTATGCGTTGCAGCAGATGCACCCCGCGTCGGCCCCGTCGCCGGGGCCTTTGCGTTGAGCTCTCTCCGGACTCCCGGCGGGTGGAACTACTCCTCTCCTCTGCGTCATCGAGGAGGAGCGCTGACCTGTATCCCTTGTTGCCGCGGGGACGACCCCGGAACCGGAAGGCTCCGGCTCGCGGGGAGCCCCGGCACCGCCGCGGCGCGGCCCGAGGGGTCGCGAGCCATGCGCCCGATCGGATCCCGGAGCGCCTCGCGCTGGAGGTCCGCCACCGGCCCGGACGGAGGTGGCAGGGGCGCCGAGGACGCCGCGGCGGACGGGAGGGCCTGACCCGCAGCGTCGGCGCCGCGCGCCTCGTGCCCAGCGACGACCGCGGGCGTCGCACCGGAAGCGCGAGGGCCCGGCGGCGGCTCGCCGGGCTGAGCGCCGCTCACGAGCAACGCGGCGACGATCACCGCCGCCAGCGCCGCCACGACCAAGCCCGCCCGGGAGGGCGAGCGCAACCGCCGCTCCCACGTCGCCGAGGAGTCCCTGTCGCGCGAGCTCGCATCGACGAGCGCCATCTCGACGTCCTCGTCGACGTCGACCCGCGTCCCGGCAACGGTGACCGCCTCGCTCGGCGCCACGGTACCGGCCGCCTGCGCGCACGACGCGGCGGGCACCGGCGCCGCCTCGCCCGGCGCCGCCAGCGCCTCCTCGCCCCCCGCCGCTATCGCCGCCTCGCCCGGCGCCGCCAGCGCCTCCTCGCCCCCCGCCGCCAGCGCCGCCTCCGCCCGCGCGCGCGGCGTGTCCGGCAGGGTGGCGACCTCGCTCTGCTCCACCGGATCGACCTCTTCCCCCGGCGCCGACGGCGGCGGGGCCGGCGAAGACTGCCCCCCCGCGGGCAGCGCGAACGCCGCGCCGCCCGAAGGCGGACAGGAGCCCGTGGCCGCCGAGCTCGGGCCGCGCTCCCCCGCGCCCTCTCCGTCCACGCCGACGCGCGCGCCGGACGTCGAGTCGCGCAGGCCCCCGCGGAGGACGCGCTGGATGCGCTCGACGAGCGGCTCCGCCGCGGGCGGCGCGAACGGGCGGAGCGCCAGCGTGAGCTCCGCCAGATCGGGCCAGCGCCGGTCGCGATCCCGCTCGAGGCACCGCATGATGATCGGATCGATCTCCGGCGTGAGCCCGCGGCGGACCTGCGACGGCAGCGGCGGCACGAACTTGCCGCCGAGCACCAGCGAGACCGTCTGCACCGAGCGGGCGTGCATCGGATACCGGCCCGTGAGCAGGACATACAGCAGCGACCCCACCGCCCAGATGTCCGCGCGCGCGTCGACGTCGCGCTGCCCGCGCATCTGCTCGGGAGGCATGTAGTGCGGCGTCCCGAGCATCTGACCCGTGCTCGTCCGCATCTCGGAGACGCCCAGCGACGCCGCCTCCGACACCTTGGAGATCCCGAAGTCGAGCACCTTGATGCACGGCGCGTTCTCGCGGGTATGCGTCAAGAAGAGGTTGGCCGGCTTCACGTCGCGGTGCACGAGCCCCAGCGCGTGCGCCTCCGCGAGCGCGTCGCAGGCCTGGATCACGTAGAGCGTCGCCTCCTCGACCGGCAGCGGGCCCCGCTTCTTGCGGATGACCCGGAGATCGCGGCCGTCGAGGAACTCCATCACCATGAAGGGCAGCCCGCTCGGAAGCCGCCCGACGTCGTGCACCTTGACCGCATGCTCGCTCTTCAGCCGCGCCGCGATCCGCGCCTCCCGGAGGAAACGCTCGCACATCTCCGGATCGGCCGCGGTGGCCGGGAGCAGCAGCTTGATCGCCCGCAGCTCGCCGAGATCCATGTGGGTCGCGGCGATCACCGCGCCCATCGCGCCCTTGTCCAGCAGGCGATCCACGCGGTACTTGCCGGCGATCAGCGTCCCGATCTCCAGCCCTTGGATCTCTTCCAGGCCGCGCATGTCCGAAGCCTCCGACCGAGAACGCCGCGCCGCAATGCCCAGCATACCGCAGTCGATCCGCGGCGCGGCGACCGACGAGCCGACGGCCTCGAGTTCAGCGACGCCATAGTGCGACACCGCCGCCGCGGAGCGCCGGGAGCGGCTCCGCCGCCGCGGAACGCCGGCATTTCACGCCCGCGCCGCCGCCGATTCGCCGCACCGCCGCCGATTCGCCGCACCGCCGCCGATTCGCCGCACCGCCGCCGATTCGCCGCGACGCCATTGCGGCGCTCGTCGCAATGGCCCGCTCAGCCGCCCTTCCGCGCCCCGCTCGCGCTCTTGATCGCGATCGTCCGCCGCGCGCCGCCCGACTCGACCGTGAGCTCGACCGCGACGCCCTCCGGCAGGTTCGACAGCGAATAACGTAACGCGTCAAAGTTGGCGAGCGGCCGGCCGTTGACGGCGACCACCACGTCGCCGACGCGGACGCCCGCGGCCTGGGCGGGGCTGCGCTCGTCCACGGCCACGACGACGGCGTCGCCGCTCGTCTTCAGCTCGCCTTCGAGCAGCGGGAAGACGGGCACCGCCGTCATGCCGAACGCGCTCGCCGTGCGCCGGTAGCTCTGCACCGCCGCGTCGAAGCTCTCCTTGCGCATGCGGTAGCGCGCCACGGCCATCACGGCGCCGTCGCGCTCCTGGAAGCGCGCGTCGACGCGCTCGGGGGTGGCGAACGCGCCGACCTGCTTCAGGTAGCGGCTCGCCTCGGCCTCCGCCATGCCGGGCCGCCGCGCGCCGCCGCCGCGCGCCTCGAGGAAGGCGTACGCCTGCGACCCCGCGAGCGCGGGCACGACGTTGCTCGCGAGCCGGGAGATCGCGTCGGCGCGCGCGACCGACAGCGCCGCCTCGCGGGTCTCGCCGGCGCCCTCGCCGACCACGAAGATCGCGTCGCCCTCGGCGGCGAACGGCTGCTGCATCCAGGCAGGCACCTCGTCGGCCGGCGGCGCCGGGCGCCACCTCGCGCTCGCCGCGGGCGCCGCGCTCGGGCCGGCGACCGGGCGCGGGCGGCCCCAGCCCAGGTACGCGTAGCCCACGCTGAGGACCAGCAACGCCGCCGCCGCCCCGACCGCCGCGAACGCCCAGCGCGACCCGGGCCCGCCGGCCGCGGCAGCGGGCCGCGCCCGCCGGCGCGCCGTCGCCGCCTCCGACGACGGTACCCCTGACGCGCCCGACGCCGGCCCCCTCGACGCTGGCGCCCCGGACGCCCCGGAAGCCGTCGCCCGCGCCGCTGACGCGGACGCCGGCGCCTTCGCCGCCTGCGCCCCCGCCGGCGCTCCCGACGCCCCCGCCGGCGCTCCCGACGCCCCCGCCGCCAGCGCCCCCGGAGCCAGCGCCCCCGCCGCCGCCGCGCCCGCCGCCGCCGCGCCCGCCGCCGCCGCCCCCGCCGCCGCCGCCGCCCCCGCCGCCGCCGCCCCCGCCGCCGCCGCCGTCGCCGGCGCCATCCCGGCGGAGCGCCTCGTCGCGGCCGGCCCGGGCGCGCCGGAGGGCGCTCGCGCCGGCTCCAGCGCGGCGCCGAGCCGCTTCAGCACCGGCAGGAGCGCCGCGAACGAGAGCGGCGCGTTGCACCGCTTGCACGGCATGTACGGCTCCCGGTCCTCGAGCGCCGCCTGGGCCGCATCCCGCACGTCGAGCAGCGTCTGCCGGGGCGCGCTGCACCGCGCGCAGGCGCCGTCGACGAGCGCCGAGACCACCGCCGCCCCGAGCGGGGGGCTCGACGCGGCGAGGTGCTCGAGCAGCGCGACCGGACAGCCCTCGATCTGGATCGACGTCACCTCGTCGCCCAGCGCGCGCAGCGAGAGCGTGAGCGCCTGCGCCCCCTCGGGCGTCACCCCCGCCGCCGCCGTGAGATCGAGGACGAGATCCCCCTCGATCCCGTCGAGCGCGCGCTTCCACCGGACGTGCGCGTCGAGCCTGCCGCGCACGCGGATGCGCGTCCCGCGCTCGTCCACCGTCTTCTCGATCGCCTCGTGGGTCCCGGCGTCGAGCCGCGCGAGCTCGTCGAGCGCGGCCCGCACGTCGTCGGGCAGCTGGATCCCCGCGTGCGCGGCCGCGAACGCGAAGTAGCTCTCGGCGTCGTCGTCGAACACCGCCGCCCCCCCGCAGCGCGGGCAGGGGCTCGCGGGCGGATCGTGCGCCCTGACGACGTGAGCGTCCCGGTCGCAGTCGAACAGCCGCTCGAACGTGGCGCCGCAGCGCTCGCACCGGTACGGGCCGTAGAACGACACGATGCGCCCGTCGCCGAAGAAGCGGCGGATCATGCTGACCTGGTTCACGATCGGCTCAGTGCAGCGGCCGACGTAGATCTCGGGCGCGCTCCGCGACACCTCGGCCAGCATCGCCATCCACTCGCGCACGCCGAACGACGTGACCCGCTGCACCCCGCCCAGGTCGAAGAGCACGCGGCCAGCGATGCCACGCGCGACCGCGAGGCCATGGAGCTCCTCGGTCATCCGCCCCGACATCGAGACGATGAGCAGGCCGCCCAGCCGGCGCTTGGTCACCGTGAGGGCCCGGGGCCCGTGCGCCCCCTCGGGCTCGACCCCGGGGCCGGCGTCCACGAGCGACGGGAGCCTCCTCGAGCGCGGCGGCGGCGGATCCGGGTCGTGCGCGGCCTCGAGCCGCGAGGCCGAGAAGAGCGGCGCCGACAGCTTCGTCGCGACCCCGCCGGGGCGCTCGACGCTGAGCGCGCCCTGCGGCGCCCCGCCCGCGACGTCGAGATCGCCCGCGGACGAGTCGTCGCTCTGGGTCGACTCCTGCTTCTGGACGATGTGCGACAGGAGCTCCGTCTCCGAGGCGAGCGCGCCCCGCCACGCCTCCACCCGCTGGCCGAACAGCTCCGCCATGAACGACGACAGCGCGAGCGACGAGGTGGCGAGCCGCTCCTCCCGGGCGAACGCCTCGAGGTCGATCTGGAGGTCCCGCGCCGTCGCGTACCGCCTCTCCCGGTCCCGCTCCAGGCACTTGAGCACGATCCGCTCGAGCTCCGGCGGGTAGTCGTCGCACACCTGGCTCGGCGGCATCACCGGATCCTCGACGATCGCCCGCATCAGCTCGAACTCGGTGGCGCCGCGCCGGAACAGCCGGCTGCCCGTCGACATCTCGTAGAGCAGGATGCCCACCGAGTAGATGTCGCTCCGGCGATCGAGCTTCTCGCTCGTGCACTGCTCGGGCGACATGTACGGGACCTTGCCCTTGAGCGCGCCGTCCCGCGTCTCGTTGACGCGGTTCGCCGCCTTCGCGATCCCGAAGTCGAGGATCTTCACGGCCCCGTCGTACGTGACGAACACGTTGTGCGGGGACACGTCGCGGTGGACGATGTCGAGCGGCTTGCCGTCGAAGCCGACCTTCTCGTGCGCGTAGTGGAGCCCGGCCGCGACCGCGGCGGCGATGGTGATCGCGTGCTCGACCGGCATCCGCCGGTTCGCCGACCGGAGCGACTTCTTGATCGTCCTGAGGTCCTCGCCGTGGAGATACTCCATGGCGATCACGGGCACGCCGTCGACCTCCTCGATGTCGTACATCTGGACCAGGTTGGGGTGGTCCAGGGTGGCGGCGATGCGCGCCTCGTCGAGGAACATCCGCACGAACTCGGGGCTGTCGACGAGGTGCGGGAGGATCCGCTTGACGACGCAGATCTTCCTCACGCCCGAGATGCCCGCGACGGAGGCCACCCAGATCTCGGCCATCCCGCCCATGCCGATCTTCTTGAGCAGGCGGTACCTGCCGAGCGCGGTAGGGCGGCGCGACGCGGCGCTCAGGGGGCCCGCGGCGGGGCGCTCGGTCATGCGCTCGCCTCCGCCGTGGGGGCCGGCACCGTCACTTCGGAGGGAGCGCGGCGGGCGATCAGGGTGCTCATCGAGGGCCTTCGGCGTGGGGCTTCGCGAAGCTGACGCTGCGGCGCTCACCGCGCGACTCGATCTGGAGGGCCATCGTACCACCGGGCGGGGTGCGCGCCCACGCGTCCGCCGCGGCCTTGGCGAAGGCCTCGACCGAGTGGACCGGGCGCTCGTCGACCGAGAGGACGACGTCCCCCGCGGCGATGCCCGGCTCCGCGCCGCGCTGCGGGCGCTCCACCGCGACGACGACGAGCTCGCCGGAGGTGCGCGCGCTCGCCTCGAGCAGCGGGAAGAAGCGCGCGACGGTGAGCCCCTGGAACGTGGCCGTCTGGCGGTAGGTCGCCGCGGCCGCCTCGAAGCTCGGCCGCGTCAGCCGGTAGCGCGCGAAGGCGAGGACGCGGCCGCCCTCGCGCCGCACCACGGCGTCGACGCGCTCGGGCGTCGCGAGCGACCCGACCTGGGCGAGGAACCGCCGGGCGACGCGCTCGACGACCTCCGCGCGCTGCTCCGGCCGCGCCTCGGCGACCTCGCGCGGGTGCGCGGCGAGCAGGTGGGCCACGGGGGAGCTCGCGAGCTCGGCGGCGAGGCCGGACGCGAGGCGCTCGATCGCGCTGCTGCGCGCCTCCGCGAGCGCGTCCGCGTCGCTGACCGCGGGGCCGCCGCGGCCGACGACGAAGACGCTGTCGCCCTCGAGGACGAACGGCCGCTCCACCCACGCGGGCGGGAGATCGTCGATGGCAGACCAGCCCGCCCGCGCCCGGGCGCTGGCCGAGGGCGCCGGCGCGCGCGCGTCCATCGCGGGCGCCGCCGGGGCCGCGGGATCTACCGAGGCCGCGGGCGCCGTCGAAGCCGCGGGCGCCCGGGCGGGGGCCGGCGGCGCCCCGGCGAGGCGCGCGCCGCCGCGCCAGACCGCGAAGCCGGCGGCCACGATCGCCACCCCGGCGAGCAGCGCGACGAACGCCGCGCTGGCGCCCGCGCCGGGCTGCGCCGCCGCGGGGGCGGCCGGCCGCGGCGGCGAGGCGCTCGCCGCCAGCGGGGCGCCCGGCTGCGGCGAGGCGCTCGCCGCCGGCGGGGCGCCCGGCGGCGGCGAGGCGCTCGCCGGCGGCGGGGCCGAGGGCGGGCGCGTCGCGCGGGCGCCGAGCAGCGAGAGCAGCGCGCGGTCGCCGTCGTCGAAGGCGAGCGGCGTGTTGCAGCGCTTGCAGGCGACGCGCGGATCGTGGCCGCCGCGGAGCAGGACATCGTGCTTGTCGACCTCGACGAGCGCGGCGCGGGCCGCGCCGCAGGACGCGCAGCGGCCCTCGACGACCGCGGAGGCGAGCCGCGCGAGCTCGGGCCACGAGGGGCTCGCCATGCGCTCGGCGAGCAGCCGGGGACAGCCCTCGATGCGGACCGCCTCGACGGCGCCGTCGAGCTTGCGGAGCGCCGACTCGAAGCGCGCCGCGCCGTCGGCGGTGACCCCGGGGGCGCTGCTCAGGTCGAAGACGACCTGCCCCTCGAGGCCGTCGATGATGCGGCTCCAGCGGAGCGAGGCGGTCAGCTTGCTCCCCACCTTGACCCGCGTGACGCGCCCCTCGACGGACTTCTCCACCGCGTCGCCGGCGGCCGGCTCGTCGCCCTTCTCGAGCTCGAGGAGGATCTCCCGCACCTCCGGCGGGATGGCGCCGGCGCCGTGCTGGGCGACGAACCCGAAGTAGGTCGCCGCGTCGTCGTCGAAGGCGCCGGCGCCGCGGCAGCGCGGGCACACCGCCTCGGGGGGCTTGCCCTCGGCGAGCGAGGCCGCGTCGTGGGCGCAGTCGACGAGCCGCTCGAACTGGGCGCCGCACGACTCGCAGCAGTAGGGCGCGTAGAACGAGACGACCTGCCCGCTCCCGGCGAACCTGCGGATCATGCTGAGCTGGTTGACGACCGGCTCGGAGCAGCGCGCGAGGTAGAGGGCGCGGAGGCGGGGCTGCGCCGCCTGGATCATCTGGAGCCACTCGCGCACGCCGAACGACGTGATCCGCTCGATGCCGGCGAGGTCGAGCAGGACCTTGCCGTCGAGCTCCCGGGCGAGCGCCGCGCCCTTGAACGACTCGGTCATGCGCCCGGCGAGCCGGACGACGAGGACGTCGCCGATCCTCTGCCGGTCGAACGCGAGGCTGTCGAGGCGGCCGGCGGCGCCGGCGGGCGGCACGATCCGCGCCGGCGCGGCGCGCGGCGACCAGGAGGAGAGCGACGGCCGGTCCACCGTGGTGGGCAGGCGCCCCGATGAGACCGGCCCCGAACGCGACCCGGCGAGCAGCGGCCCCGAACGCGACCCGGCGAGCAGCGGCCCCGACGGCGGCCCCGGGATGCGCGGGCGCGCCGTCCGCTGGCCGTTCGGCGGCACGCGGACGGTCGGCCGCGCCTCGTCGCCGGTCGACCGCGCCTCCTCGACGAGCGGCCGCGCCTCCTCGACGAGCGGCCGCGCCGGCCGGCCGAGCGGCCGCGCCTCCTCGCCGCCGTCGCGCGCCGCGCGCAGCGTCCCCGGCGCGGCGCCGTGGCTCCGCGGCACCGGGGTGAGGGCCTCGGAGAGGACGGTGAGGGTCATGGTCTGGTTGTGCAGGTCGCAGTGGCCGGCGGCGTACGGCGAGATCTCCCCGTACGAGTAGAACCCCGTCACCTGCGTGCCCCGCGGCAGCACGTCCAGCACCGCCTCGACCTCCTCCTCCGTCCGGTCGCCGAGCACGATCCGCCGCCCCACGCAGCTGATCGCGATCGCGAGCGCCCCCTCGCCCGCCGCCGCCGCCTCGCTCGCCGCCCGCGCCGCCTGCTCCGCGCCCCCGATCAGCCGCTCGAAGTCCGCCTTCATCAGCTGCACGAGGTGGCCCTCCGGCACGTCCCCCGCGAACGTCATCGACTGCTGCTCGTGGTCCACCGCAAGCACCGTGCGGACCAGGAACTTCTCGTCCCGCGCCGTCGCACGCAGCGCCAGCGGGAACAGCAGCGCCGACGCAGGCAGCTCCGCCGCCTTGTCCCCGAGGTACTCCTTGTACAGCGACAGCGCCGGCTTGCCGTCGACCTCGTACAGCACGTTCCCCGCCGAGCGCGTCACCACCCGCTCCGGCCCGAACTTGTCCCATCCCCCCTTGGACCCGTGCTGGATCACCACGTGCTCGCCGTACAGCCCCACCGCCGCCACGAGCCCGCTGCGCACCGTGTCCCCGACGCACACCCACGTCCGCTGGAACCGCGTCCCGTCCCCGGACAGCCCCCCGGTCACCACCACCGACTCGGGCAGCACCGCGTTCAGCCCCGCCACGAGCTGGCTGCCGTTCACCCCGAGCCCCTCCGACAGCACGAGCACTCCGCGCAGCCCCGGCCGGTCCAGCTTGCGCGCCAGCGCCTGCCCCGCCGCGAACGACCCCGACGCGCTCGCCACCTCCACCTGCGCCGCCGACAGCGTCGTGCGCTCGAACCGCGCCACCGCCACCGACAGCGTCCCGTCCCGCACCGCCGTGCCCGCGATCTCCCCCGCGCTCGAGCACCCCACCATGTGCGACCGCGGGTACGCACGCCGCAGCTCACGGATCGCCCCCGGGTCGTCGAGGAACTCGGGCGCGCCGAACACGAGCACCAGCGTCCGGTCGCTGTCGAGCGCGGGCAGCGCCCGCACCGACCACTTGCCCGTCGCGCGCGAGAACGAGAACGTCGCGAGCCGCATCCCGAGCGCCGCGCTCGACGCCGTGGACGGCACGTCGAAATGGGTGTCGGAGGCGATCTCGAGCTCCTCGAACTCCGCCATCCCGCCCGCAGGCTGCGCCACGACGCGGGCCGCCACGGCCGGCGTCCCCTTCGCGGCGCGCGGCCTCCGCTCCCGCGGGCCCTCGCTCCGGACGAGCAGCGGGGTGAGGGCCTCGGAGAGGACGGTGAGGGTCATGGTCTGGTTGTGCAGGTCGCAGTGGCCGGCGGCGTACGGCGAGATCTCCCCGTACGAGTAGAACCCCGTCACCTGCGTGCCCCGCGGCAGCACGTCCAGCACCGCCTCGACCTCCTCCTCCGTCCGGTCGCCGAGCACGATCCGCCGCCCCACGCAGCTGATCGCGATCGCGAGCGCCCCCTCGCCCGCCGCCGCCGCCTCGCTCGCCGCCCGCGCCGCCTGCTCCGCGCCCCCGATCAGCCGCTCGAAGTCCGCCTTCATCAGCTGCACGAGGTGGCCCTCCGGCACGTCCCCCGCGAACGTCATCGACTGCTGCTCGTGGTCCACCGCAAGCACCGTGCGGACCAGGAACTTCTCGTCCCGCGCCGTCGCACGCAGCGCCAGCGGGAACAGCAGCGCCGACGCAGGCAGCTCCGCCGCCTTGTCCCCGAGGTACTCCTTGTACAGCGACAGCGCCGGCTTGCCGTCGACCTCGTACAGCACGTTCCCCGCCGAGCGCGTCACCACCCGCTCCGGCCCGAACTTGTCCCATCCCCCCTTGGACCCGTGCTGGATCACCACGTGCTCGCCGTACAGCCCCACCGCCGCCACGAGCCCGCTGCGCACCGTGTCCCCGACGCACACCCACGTCCGCTGAAACCGCGTCCCGTCCCCCGACAGCCCCCCGGTCACCACCACCGACTCGGGCAGCACCGCGTTCAGCCCCGCCACGAGCTGGCTGCCGTTCACCCCGAGCCCCTCCGACAGCACGAGCACCCCGCGCAGCCCCGGCCGGTCCAGCTCGCGCGCGAGCGCCTGCCCCGCCGCGAACGACCCCGACGCGCTCGCCACCTCCACCTGCGCCGCCGACAGCGTCGTGCGCTCGAACCGCGCCACCGCCACCGACAGCGTCCCGTCCCGCACCGCCGTGCCCGCGATCTCCCCCGCGCTCGAGCACCCCACCATGTGCGACCGCGGGTACGCACGCCGCAGCTCACGGATCGCCCCCGGGTCGTCGAGGAACTCGGGCGCGCCGAACACGAGCACCAGCGTCCGGTCGCTGTCGAGCACGGGCAGCACCCGCACCGACCACTTCTGGGTGTCCCGATCGTAGTGGAACGTCTCGAGGATCATGGGGCTCGTCGCCCCCAGGCTACAGCACGCGGGCCACGACGAGCGTCATGTCGTCGTCGAGGGATCGCTCGCCGCGGAACCTCGAGACCGCCGCGACGATCGCGTCCCGCGCCTCCTCGGGCGCGTACGTGGCGACGCTCTGGAACAGCGCGCGCAGCCGCTTCTCGGTGAACTGCTCGCTCGACGCGTTCTCGCACTCGGTCACGCCGTCGGTGAACCAGAGGAGGGCGTCGCCGCCCTCCAGGTGCACGGTGCTCGACGCGTACTCGGCCGAGCTCGCTGCCCCGAGCGGCGAGCCCTGCGCGGCGAGCTGGCGGACGGTGTTGTTCCTCACGAGGTATGGGAACGGGTGGCCGGCGTTGGCGAGGGTCAGCGTGCGCGCCTCCGGATCGAAGATGCACGCCGCGCAGGTCATCAGGTACTTCTGCTTCCCCGCCTCGAAGATCGAGCAGTTCATGAGCCGGAGCAGCTGCGCGGCGCTGAGCTCCTCCCGCCCGAACGTGCGCGCGACGTCGCACGCGGCCTTCGCCGCCCCGGTGATGATCGCCGAGGAGATGCCGTGCCCGGTCACGTCGCCGATGACCGTGAGCAGCTTGCCGTCCGGCAGGTCGTGGAAGGTCCACCAGTCCCCGCCGCACTCCGCCGCGGGCTGGAAGTGGCTGGCGAGCCGCAGCGAGCGCCGCTCGATCACGTCGTCGCTCGGCACGAGCATCTGCTGGACGGCGCGCGCGACCTCGAGCTGCTTCTTCAGCGACGCCCGCTCGGCGGTGTCGTGGAGCAGCTGCACCAGCCGGTCGCCGAGCGCGACGAGCTGGACGCGGACCTCGTGGATCGCCTCGTCCGCCTCGCTCGCCGGGGGCGCGCCCGGGGCCTCGCCGCCCGGCGCCGCGCCGCTCAGGGAGAGGAGATCGCTCAGCTTGGCCGCGAAGCGGCGCTTGGCCATCGAGATGGTCGAGTCGACGTCGAGCGGCCGCGCCGGCTCGACCTGCGAGCTCGCGGCGTCGTGGAAGATGGTCAGCGCGTCGCCGATCGCGACGACGACGCTGCGGAGGCGGTCCCGCTCCGCCTGCAGCTTGCGGTGGAGCGCGCCCATCTCGTTCGTGGAGAGGTCGAGCGACCGGGTGAGCAGGCTCCGGTCGTCGGCGACGTGGCGGTAGTGCTCGCTGATGCGCGCGACGACCTTCTGCCAGGTCTCCCGGTCGGGCGGCTCGCTCAGGTCCTCCAGGCCGAGGCGCCGGAGCTGCCGCGCGAGGAGCGGATCGATCTCAGCCATGGCGTCCGCCTCGGCGGGGCTCTTTGGGTCGCGCGGCGGGCCGGCGCGCTACCACTCGGCCGGCTCCAGCGTCTCCACCGCCGGGGTGGTGGAGCGCTCGAAGAAGTGGATGGACGCCGGCAGGGAGCGGAACTCGCGCGGGTTCACGTCGAGGTCCCAGAACGACGTGACCAGGGTCGACGAGGTGGGCGAGACGTCGATGACCAGCACCGCGCCGGCCGCGTAGATCTTGAGCATGCCGAGGCCGGCGCCGCCGCGCGAGGTGTCGAGCACGGCGGCGCGCGCCGCATCCGCGCCCCGGGCGCTCAGGCCGCGCGTGATGCCCTCGAAGACGTGGTGGCGCCTCAGGCCGCCGAACGGATCGTGGGCCTGGAGCGCGAGGTGGGCGCCGTCGGTGCCGAGCCGCAGCGTGGGGATCTCGTTCTCCTCGAGCACGATGTCGGACCGCCGGTCGTGCGTGTAGCGCGGGCGGCCGCGGCCATCGACGGGCGCGTCGTACATCGCGTTCATGAGCAGCTCGTGGGCGAGCGCGGCGAGCCGCTCGGCGACGCGCGCGGGGGCGCCGGCGCGCTCGGCCCAGTGCGCCACCTCGCCGACGGTGCGGTCCCGGTCCTCGCTGGTGCGGGGGCGCCATTTCACGATGGTGGCGCCCCAGGAGAGCAGGTCGGCGAGGCGGGGCGGGAGCGCGAGCGGCTTGAGGATGCGGCGGACGGCGAGCGAGATCTCCCACGGCCGGGGCATGGAGGCGAAGCTCGGCCAGCCGACGATGCTGGAGAGCCGCGGCTCCTTGAGGGCGGCGCGGAGGACGGCGTCGGTGCTGCCGGAGGTCCACACGACGAGGTGCAGGCTCGGGTAGCGCTCGGCCGCCCACTCGAGCGCGAGGTCGAGGTCGGCGGCGTCGCAGCCGAGCAGCAGGGGCCGCTCGGACAGCCGCGCGCGCAGCTCGTCCGGATCGCCGGCGACGGGCACGTCCTGCATGCCGGCCGCGGCCGACATGACCCGCGCGATCCGCTGGCCGACGACCCGGTTCCGCTCGAGCACGGCGATGGTCGCTTTCGGGGCTGAATCGCTCAAGGGGGGCACCGCGGGGTGGCCCTGGCAGCGGGGGCTGCCAGGGGAGGAGCACGGGGATTACACCACGGATCCCGGGCGCGGAGAGAGGCCGGTCAGGGGCGCCATCGGCCGAGCGGCGCCTCGCCGGAGCCCCCGCCGGCGATCGCCGGGCGGCGGCGCACCGACGTAAGCCACCTTTCTTTCAGACCACGAGGCCGTCGAGGTCGACGAAGCCGTCGAGGTCGACCCGAACACGGGCCCTTGTGTGCGAGGCGCAAGGCGCGCCATCGCCCGCGGCGTCGTCGCGAGGAGCGGATCTCCGCAACTCCGCGGTCGCCATGGACAGGAATCAGCCGCCATGAACAGGAATGAGCGCCCACGGGCGCGACCGGATCTCGGACGCTCGACGCCCGTCGCCGCCAGCGATCTGCGCGTGAGCCGCTCACCCGATGAGACGATCATGCAATCTCTTACTTGCCCAGCAACGCAGGCGCACATCACGTTTGGATTCACCGCATGACGCGAGGAGTTCGAAAGGGCTTGCCATGATGACACATCTCACCACGGTGTTCGTGCTCGTCGGAGCGGCGATTCCGCTCGGCGTGGCCGCGCTCTCTTGCAGCTCGGCCGACCGGAGCGAAGGAACGGAGCACATCGCCTCCGCCGAGGACGATCTGCCCCGCGGCGCGCGGTTCAGCGACTTCGACGCCCTCACGGATCGAAACACGGACCAGCTGCTCCGGCGGGGCCGGGAGATCTTTCGATTCGACACCTTCGGCGACGAGCAGTTCTGGGGCGGCAGGCTCCGGTTGCACGAGAGCATCGCCAACGTGACGCCGGCGCAGGCGCTGGCGCTCGGGCTCAAGGTCGACGCGGACGCGCTCCCGTCGACGCTGCGGGGCCAGATCGAGCGCGGCCAGGTGGACCTCCGCGACCCCGCCGTCACGCGGACCCTCTTGCGGCTCAACGCGATCCTCGGAGTGACGGGCTTCTTCGATCGCCGCGGCGAGCTCGCCTCGATCGGCCTCCAGTGCGCCTTCTGCCACTCCACGGTCAACGACTCCGTGGCGCCGGGCATCGGCGCGCGCCTCGACGGCTGGGCCAACCGCGATCTGAACGTCGGCGCCATCATCGCTTCGGCCCCGACGTTGCGGCCGCTCGTCGACCTGCTGCCGAGGGTGCCCGCGGGCATCACCGAGGAGGGCGTGAGGAGGGTCCTCCTCAGCTGGGGGCCGGGCAAGTACGACGCCGAGCTGCTCCTCGATGGCAAGGCGTTCCGGCCTGACGGGAAGTCCGGGGCGACCCTGCTCCCCAACGCCTTCGACATGGGTGGAATCAACGAGCACACCTGGACCGGCAACTGGGGCTCGGTCCCCTACTGGAACGCGTACGTCGCCGTGACCCAGATGCATGGAAGGGGGAATTTCTTCGATCCACGGCTCAGCGACCCCGAGAAGTACCCGAACGCGGCGGCCACCGGGATCTGGAACGTGATCGTCAAACCCGAGGACGATCTCGTCACGCCGAAGCTCCCCGCGCTGCACTTCTACCAGCTCGCGCTCCCGGCGCCGAGGCCGGTGCCCGGCGTCGATTTCCACGAGGAGGCCGCCGAGCGCGGCAAGAGGCTGTTCGTCGGCAAGGCGAAGTGCACGGGCTGCCACAACAAGCCGCTCTGGACCGACGCCGGCTGGAACCTGCACACGCCCGAAGAGATGAGGATCGACGGTTTCCAGGCGGACCGAGCGCCCGGCAACTCGTACAAGACGATGAACCTGGCGGCGCTCTTCGTCCGGGAGCGAGGGCTGTTCATGAAGCGGGAGAACAAGGGCCGCTTCTACCACGATGGCCGCTTCGCGACGCTGCTGGACGTCGTGCGGAGCTACGACGATCGATTCGCGCTCGGGCTCGATCCCAACGAGAAGCGCGATCTCGTGGAATACCTGAAGTCGCTTTGATCGGTCCGGCAAGGGTGAATGGCCATCGACCCGTTCGGAGGGTGGGCGCTGAGCCGCCGTGACGCCGTTCCTGATGGCTCGCGCAGCCTGGCGGCCGAGTGGGCTCGGCAGCTGGCGCGACTGGAAGCAGGCCCATGGCCGCGTGCCCATCACGAACGGGCCAGCCGTGGGTCGCTCGCGCGCGTTCCTACCGCGCCGGGGCCGTGCGCGCTCAGGAGCCGGACGTCGCGAGCAGCTCCCGGGCGTCGCTGACGGCGGCAGCGCGGCGGATCCAGCGATCCAGCTCGGCCAGATCGGTGCTCGCGAGGACGCGCTCCCGGACCTCGGCAGGGATCTCCAGCCCGCGGGCCTCGAGATCGGTGACGACCGGGACGCCCGCGGGCCCGAGCACCAGCGGCGTCAGCTTCAAGCCGGGGTGGCCCGCGTCGATGGGCCGCGAGCACCACCGCGCGATCTCCGCGTCGATGGTCACGATCAGCAGCCACGTCGGGCAGCGGTGCCGGGCCCTGGGCGTATGTGCCGCAGGGGCCGGAGCAGCCGTCTCCACCTCTTCAATTCCGGGCACCTCCCTCGAGTCGTCACGCCGTGTGACCCGCGTGCGCCCCGACGCCAGGGCACGTCACGAACCGCACCGCGGCCCGCAGCTGCGCCTGCGGAGCGCGAAGCAGAGCTCGACGTGCAGCCCCCTGCGGCTCGCCGTCGAGCCGCACGACGCGGCGGCCTCTCCCGGCCCCGTAACGCCGCCAACACCCCGAAATCCGTTGCAGACGGCCTCCGGCGACCCCTGGGCCCCCGAGGCAGCGCAGATCGCCGACGAATGCGATTGACAGCCAGCTCACGATGTGCGTATTGATAAAGAAAATAACTTTCAACTTCACATCCTCGACGGGTTTGGGGCCGGCATGGCTTCGCCGCGTGCGCCTGCGTTGCGAAAGGGAACGCCGTCATGTCATTCACCTCGAACGAAGCGACCGTTGCGCCCGACATCGGACGTCGTCCCGAGGCGGCGCGGGCGGCGGTGCCAGCGACCCACCTCTATCGCGTCGCGTGGCGCTGGCACCTCTATGCCGGCCTCTTCGTGGTTCCCTTCCTGGTCGTGCTGGCGCTGAGCGGCGGCGTCTACCTGTTCAAGCCGCAGCTCGATCGGTGGATGTATCCGCAGACGGTCGCGCCCGCGGCGACAGCGCTGCTCCCGAGCCAGCAGGTCGCCGCGGCGCAGGCGGCCTATCCCGGCGCGACCGTCACAAAGTTCAAGCCTGCGCCTGCCGCCGACCGGAGCGCGGAGGTGATGCTCACCAGCGAGGCGGGCCGCGATCTGACCGTGTTCGTCGACCCGTACACGGCGCGGGTGCTCGGCGAGCGCGACGAGAAGAACAACCTCCAGCACTACGCCCTCAAGCTGCACACCGAGCTGCTCGCCGGCGACCTGGGCGACCGCGCGATCGAGCTCGCGGCGTGCTGGGCGATCGTCCTCTTGATCTCCGGCCTTTACCTGTGGTGGCCGCGCCGGGGCTTCAAGGTGTGGGGCACGCTCCTGCCGCGGCTCGATCCGAGCAACAGGCGCGTCTTCTACCGCGATCTGCACGCCGTCCCCGGCTTCTGGGGCGCGCTCCTCCTGCTCTTCATGCTGATCACCGGATTGCCCGCGACGGGCTTCTGGGGTGAGCAGCTCGTCGGCGTCTGGCATCACTTTCCAGAGCAGATGTGGGACGACGTGCCAAAGTCGACGGCGCCGCCGTCCGAGGGCGGCCGGGCCGATCGCGAGGGCCCGCGCAGCGCGCCCGCGCCCGCGACGCTCGACGCCGTGGTCGCGACGGCGGAGCGGCGCGGCGTCGTGCCGGGGTACAGCGTCAGCCTGCCCCAGGGGCCCGAGGGGGTCTATACCGTCTCGGTATTCCCCGACGATCCGGCGAACGAGGCGATGCTGCACATCGACCAGTACAGCGGCGATGTCCTCGCGGACGTCCGCTGGGAAGACTATGGAGTGCTGCCCAAGGCCGTGGAGCTCGGGCTCGCGCTCCACGAAGGCCGGTATTTCGGCCTCGCCAACCAGCTGCTGATGCTGGGCGCGTGCGCCGCGGTGGTGCTGCTCTCGTTCACGGGGGTGGTCATGTGGTGGATTCGACGGCCCAAAGGGCGGATCGGCGCGCCCGCCACGCCCAGGGACATGCCGCTCTGGCGGGGGGCGGCGGCCATCATGATCGTGCTCGGAGCGGTGTTTCCGCTGATGGGGATCTCGCTGATCGCCGTCCTGGCGCTCGATCACCTGCTGGTCGACCGCATCCCGGCGCTGCGGCGCATCCTCGCCTGATCCTGAAGGCGACCGCGCGCCCAGCGCCCAGCGCCTCGCGCGACGCACGAGCCAAGGACCGTTCACCCCAACATGGGAGCTACCGTGACGAGCATGGATCACACCGCAGAACACCAGCAAAGCAGGGGCGGCGCCGCCGGCCGGCGGGAGCGCGCCGAGCCGACAGACGCCGTGCTCGAGGCCAGAGGCCTCACCAAGCGCTACGGGGAGGTGCTCGCGCTGAGCTCCCTGGATCTGGCGATCGCTCCAGGCGAGGTGTTCTGCATGCTCGGCGCGAACGGCGCCGGCAAGACGACCACGATCAACCTCTTCCTCTCCTTCATCGCCCCGACCTCGGGGAACGCCTTCGTCAAGGGGGTCGACGTCGGCCAGGCGCCCCTCGAGTCGAAGCGCCACCTCGCGTACATCCCGGAGCAGGTCATGCTCTACGGCAGCCTGACCGGCCTCGAGAACCTCGAGTTCTTCTGCGCGCTCGCCGGCGTCGAGAAGGATCGCGCGGCGCTCCGGGCCCACCTCGTCGAAGCGGGCCTGCCGGAGGGAGCGATCGACCGCCGCGTGTCGACGTATTCGAAGGGGATGCGCCAGAAGGTCGGCATCGCCGTCGCGATCGCCAAGGACGCCGAGGCGCTGCTCCTCGACGAGCCCACCTCGGGGCTGGATCCCAAGGCGTCGAACGAGTTCTCCGAGCTGCTCCTCAAGCTGAGCGCGCGCGGCGTGGCGGTCCTCATGGCGACCCACGATCTCTTCCGCGCCAAGGAGACCGGCACGCGGATCGGGATCATGCGGCAAGGCCGGATGGTGCAGATGCTGAATCCGCGCGAGATCGGCCACGCCGATCTCGAGCGCGCGTACCTCGAGCACATGAAGGACTGACATGGATCTCATCTTCACCGTCGCTCGCAAGGAGCTCCGAGAGATGGTCCGCGACCGGCGATTCCGCTGGTGCTCGGGCGTCTGCCTCGTGCTCCTCTTCGCCGCGCTCGTCACCGGCATCGTCCATCAGCGTCGGTATACCGCCGAGCGCGATCTCGCCGAGCGGCTCGACCGGCAGACCTGGGTCGAGCAGGGCGAGAAGGACCCGCACACCGCCGCGCACTACGGCGTCTACGCGACGCGGCCGAGCTCGCCGCTCGCCTTCGCGGATCGCGGGGTCGACGCGTACGCGGGCCAGGCCGTCTGGCTCGAGGCGCACACCCAGAACCTCGCGCACGATCGGCCCGCCGAGGACCGGACGGCGCTCCAGCGCTTCGGCGAGCTCACCGCCGCGGCCGTCCTCCAGCTGCTGCTGCCGTTGCTCATCGTGTTCCTCGCGGCCGACGCGCTGGTCGGCGAGCGCGAGCGCGGCACGCTGCGGCAGCTCGCCAGCCTGGGCGTCCCCCCGGGGAGGCTCGCCCTCGGCAAGGCGCTCGGCGTGGCGCTGGCGCTCGCGCTCGTGCTCGTGCCCGCCGCCGTCCTCGGCGGCGCGGCGCTGCTGCTCGTCCGTGGCGACGCCGCGCCGTCCGACCTCGCGGCGCGGATGGCGCTGATGATGGTCGCCTACGTCCTCTATCTCTCGGCGTTCGTCGCCGTGACGCTCGCCGTCTCCGCGAGGGCGCCGTCGTCGCGGACCGCGCTCGTCGTGCTGCTCGCCTTCTGGATCGGCAACGGGCTGATGCTGCCGCGGGTCTTCGCGGATCTCTCGGAGCGGATCGAGCCGACGCCGTCGGCGAGCGCCTTCTGGGTGCCGGTCCGCGAGCAGCTCGCCACGGGGCTCGGCAGCCACAACCCGAACGATCCGGAGGTGCTGAAGTTCAAGGCCCAGGTCCTCGCGAAGTATGGAGTGGAGCGGGTCGAAGATCTGCCGGTCAACTTCGCCGGGCTCAAGCTCCAGGCCGGGGAGGAGCACGGCAATCAGGTGCTCGATCGCGAGTTCGGCCGGCTGTGGGGCGCCTACGAGCGCCAGGCGCATCTGCAGCTGCTCGGGTCGATCGCGGCGCCGCTGCTCGCCGTGCGCAGCGCGTCGATGGGGCTCGCCGGGACCGACGTCCACCACCACGTGCACTTCGCGACCGCCGCCGAGGAGCACCGGCGCGACCTCCAGCGCTTCCTCAACGCGGATCTCGCCCGCAACCGGGACCCCAGCTACATGGCCGGACGCGGCCTGTGGGAGCAGGCCCCGGTGTTCGCCTACAGCGCTCCTGGCCTCGCCGACGTCGCGCGGCGCCAGCTCCTCCCCTTCGCGGTGCTCGCCGCCTGGCTCGTCGTCGCCGTGGCTGCCGCTGCCCGCTCGGCCAGCCAGATGAAAGTGGTGTGAACCGTATGCGACCTGTTCGATTGACCCGCCTCATCCACCATGACTTCCGGCAGATGGCCGCCGATCGCACCCTGTTCTGGGTGATTGGGCTCTTCCTGGTCATCTCGGTCTACGCCATTGGCAACGGGATCGCCTGGACGAGGGCGCTCGACGCCGATGTCCGGAACGCCAGCGCGTCGTACGAGCAGACCCTGGCCCCGCTGAAGGCGAAGGCGGAGGAGGGGCCGGCGAAGGGAGGAGATCCTTACGGCAACCCGAGCAGCGCGCTGTACGTGGGGCGGCAGTACCAGGAGATGCTGCTGCCGCCGGGCCCGCTCACCGCGCTGGCCATCGGGCAGAGCGACCTCTTGACGTCGCGGGCCACCACGAACCTGTGGTCGAACGCGCGGACGCTGCTCAGGAACCGCGAGGTGCAGAACCCGCTGAACCTGCTGGCCGGCCGCTTCGATCTCGCGTTCGTGATCATCTATCTCTTGCCGCTGGTCGCCCTCGCGCTGACCTTCGATCTCGTCTCCCGGGAGCGGGAGCAAGGGACGCTCGCCATGGTCCTTTGCCAGCCGATCTCGCTGCGACGGCTCATCGCGGGCAAGGCGATCTTCCGCGGCGCCGTGGTGATCGGCCTCGCCGTGCTGGCGTCCGTCGCCGGCGCCGCGCTCGCCGGGGGCGCCTTCGCGAGCGCGGAGGGCGCGGGGCGGCTCGCGCTGTGGCTGCTCGTGGTCGCCCTTTACGGAGCGTTCTGGGTCGCGCTCGCCGCGGTCGTCAACGGCTTCGGCCTCAGCTCCGCCGCCAACGCCATCGTGCTCGCGTGCCTGTGGCTCGGCATGGTCGTCGTCGTCCCCGCGTCGACCAACCTGGCCGCCTCGCTCGCGCATCCGGCGCCCTCGCGGCTCCTCTTCACCCAGGAGATGCGCGCGGCCGCGAACGACGCCGAGCAGCGCGGCGCGAAGATCCTGGCCGATTACCTCCACGACCACCCGGAGCTCCGCCCGGGCGCGCAGGCCAAGGACGTGCCCTCCTGGATCGCCGGCTACCTCGCGGTGGAGGACGCGATCGACGCCCGCACGCTGCCCGTGCAGGCGGAGTACAAGGCCGCGCTCGCGCGCCAGAACGCGGTGGTCAGCCGGTACCAGCTGCTGTCGCCGGCCATCGTCGTCCACGGCGCGCTCCAGGAGCTCGCGGGCAGCGGCCAGGAGCGGCACGATCGGTTCACCGAGCAGGCGCACGCGTTCCTGGGCGAGATGCGCGGGTTCTTCTTTCCGCGCGTCCTCCAGGGAGAGTCGCTGCGCCCGGCGGATTTCGCCGCCGTCCCTCGCTTTCGCTTCCGCGAGGAGGACGCGAGGCAGGTCCTCGCGCGGGTCGCGCCGGGGGCCGGGATCCTCCTGGCGCACGGCGCGCTCGCGCTGATCGCGGCGCTCGTGCTGCTCGGCCGCGACCCGGCGAGGGCGCGGGGACAGGAGCGGAGGAAGGCCGGCACCGCGGAGCCGGCGGCGACCTGACCGCTACCCGAGCGGGCAGCTCGCTGTGACTTAGCAAGCCGGGGTGATGGTGGCGGGTAGCTGTTGAGAGTCAAACTGGTTGATGCTCTCTCGCTCGGGCTGGCTGATGGCCATCGCGACGGTGAGCGGGCCTCGGTCACGGGCGTGATGGTCGGCCCATCGAGTCCTGAGCGTGCCGGGGTGCTCGGACGCGTCAAGGGTTCCCTCGCAGGGCTCGGCGGCTGCGCCGCCCTTGACGCGCCCTGCGCGCCCCGGCGGCCGCGTCGCGCGGGCGATGGGCGGACGGAGCCTCCGGCGGGGGCTCCGCGCACCGGATGGGTCGGCGATGACCATCGCGCGCGCGAGCGAGCCATCATCCTGCGTGAGCGAAAAGCGGCCCTCACCCATCATCTACCGCGAGCGCCAACAAGCTCCTGGTCGTTCCGCTGTGGGCGTATGCACTTCGCGAGGTCATGCCTGCCGCAGGCACGCGAGGCAAGGCATCACGCCTCCCCGATCTCGGCCGCCCGCCACCAAGGCCCGCCCCGCCAGGTCGCGGCGAACAGCCCGCAGCCGTCGTAGGCGAGCTCCAGCACGAGGCCGGGCGCGACGGGCAGGGAGAAGGTTTCGTCCTCCTCAGCGAGAACGGCTTCAGCGATGGCGTCGAGCTCGTCAGGGTCGATCATGCCCGAGGTACCGACAGGCTGAGGGGGCCGGTTGCGTGGTGTCGGACGAGGGGCCGGTTTCCGTCGTGCGCGTACGCAGGTGCCCCGGCTCCCGCCTGCCGTGAGGCATGCCTGCCGCTGGCACGCAAGATACGCCTGCCACGAGGTATGCGAGCTCCGGCATAAGGGGACGATTGGCGCCAGAAACCGGCCTCATGAGAACGACCTGATCGGCAACTGATCCCGAGTGAACTGGTCAAGAATCTACATGGACGTAGAAACCCGCGGGGATCTGTGACACCTCAGAGGTGCCCAAGTACTACGCCCGCGTAACAAGACAAGCGCTATCTCGTTCTATATTCTCGAGCGTTGAGTCAAGGACGGACGCGCCCAAGGATGCGAAGAGATTGCCGGCAGCCGCGCGTTCTGCGGATGACTCCGCCATGCAGTTGCTCCCGTCATACGGACTCAAGAGGAGTTCGATGTCCCAGGTTTAGCCCTTGCGACTGTGCTGGCAGCACTTTACGAAAAGTCTTGGTACGAGAGTCTCGACGGAACAGGCTGTCCGCCTCGTGTCTGTTCCAACAATTTAGGAGTATGGCATATGAAGAAGAGATTCATTGACCTCGGAGTGAGCATGTCTTTGCTGGCGTTGCTCTGCGCCGGCGCGTCTGCGTGTGTAGGAGAGACAGAAGGCGAGGAGTACGACGAGCAGACCGGGCAAGCGGAATCGGAGCTGAGTTATGTCGCTGAGATTGTGGGAGCGCGAGCGGTCTTTGATTCGTATGGTGAACGAATGCTCGTTACCGATACCAGGTCCGATGGCCACTCGGCCGTGAGTGAGGTTCGGCGCTGGAATCACTTTTGTTGGGCATCGGGCTACGGAACCAGTCAGCAATGTAACTACGATCTTCCCGAGGGTCAGTTGATCGAGTTTCGTGCCTGTGTGGCCGACAGGGGGAATCCTTTCCTGTCCTGTTCGCCGTGGGTCACGGCCAACACCGCGGATTGATCGCCATCCTCGCGATGGCGGTTACTTCCTCCCAGCTAGACCGAAAGTGTGCGGCATCGTGATTTCTGCGTCGGAAGCACACGTGCTCTTCCTCGGGAGAGGGAACTTCTCGGCTGCGACAGTGATGGTCGGACCATAAGGCTGCCGAGTCTGCCTGAGTGCTCTGGTGCGCCAAGGGGGTGCGGAGGGACCGGCCCTTCGCGCTCGGGTACCCGTCCCTTCCATAGAACCAGCCACGTCAGCTCGCTCGGCTCGGGCTCGGCTCCAGGCTGCGCCAGCACTCCGGTTCGGCCCCGGGATCCGCCGCGCCGGCCTGGTGCCGCTCGTGGAGTTCCGTGGAGCCCCGTACCCTGACGTCACCCGCCGCGCCCGCTCCCGGTGGTTCCACTCACACGAAGCCCGCCCCAAATCGAGCGTCGCCGAAATTTGTCAGGTCACACGCAGGTCACACAAAGGAAAAAAGACACGGCTCTCGCCGTGTCTTCTGAGTGGAGGCGCCGGGAGTCGAACCCGGTGTTGAATTTATGTGAAGTTGACTGGCTTGAGTTTCGGCGCGGGAATGGGCCGGGGGGATGCTTCGCTCTGCCGCAGCTCGCCGGCCGCCCTGGCTTCGGGCCTGGCGGTCGGGCTGGCGCTAGTGTCCGTCGACCACCTGGCCGTGCTGGATCAGGGCGGATGCGCCTGCCGATCGCCGCGTGCTGGATCGCGACGTCGCCCTCGACCTCGGCGCCCTCGTCGTGGTCGGCGGAGCCGCTCAGCATGGCGCCCTCGACCTCGATAGAGCTCAGCCGCGCGATGCGCTGACACTTCGCCCTGACGATTCGATCGCTCGAAGCCTTGCTTTCCAGGCACTTGGGCGCGTTTTGCGCCTCATCCTACGGCTCCTGCCCGCCAGCCGCTCACCTCGGGCGCAGCTGCTCAATGAGCTGCCCCACGCCGAGCTCGGTGAGGAAGTGCCCGGCGAACGACGCCCGCATCTGATCCCCGGCCGCCGCAGACACCTTGGACACCTTCTGCGGGTTGCCGGCCCCGAGGAGCACGAGCCGGTTCGGCTTCGGCATGATGTAATGGCCCGTCCCCGCGCGCAAAAGCACCTCCGTCTCGCGCCGGGTGTCGAAGCGGATCGTCGTGGGATCGTCGATCATCTGTCCGCGCGTGGACTCGTCGGCCACGTACAGGTCTCCGCCCCACTGCACGTCCCACTCGGGGTGGGCGGAGAAGAGGAACGAGCCGGCGACCTCGAGGGGATCGCTGTGCCAGGTGACGCTGCTCCCGGCAGGGTGGGCGTACAGTCGACCGTGGATGCCCGCCCAGTCGCGCCCCTCTCGGCCGATGAGGCCCTCGCACGCCGGCAGCGCGAGCCCGCGGATCCGCTCGATGAGGGCGTCGTACGCCTTCCCCGTCGGGCAGAAGCGGACCGGCAAGGCGCTCGCGGGCACGCCGGGCGGCAGCAAGGGCTCGATCGCGCTCCGCGTCCACACCACGTCCTCGCCGACGTACGGGTTGCCGTCGCTCGCCCGGTAGCCGGCGCGCAGGGGCTGGACATGGACGCTCTTGAGCTCACTGCTCCGGTACATGGCCCAGAACTTCTCGAACTCGTCCTGCGGCAGGAAGTCGTCGAGGACGGCGAACTGAGAATTCGCACAAACGACATTCATGACCCATGGTCCTTTCGTCTCTGCCCGCCCTCAGCGGGGAATCAACACAAGCTTGCCAATGGCGTCCCTCTCGACGGCGCTCCGCTGCGTGGTCATGGGCGCGTAGCCGCCGGCGGCCCACAGCTCGCTCTGGTCCCTGTAATGCGGCGACAGCGGGTGCCCGGACTGGCCCGTGCTGAGCACGAACACCGAGCGCTCGGGGTCGCCAAGGTCGTAAATCGCCCGGAAGCCCGGCCCATCGCGGCTGACGAACGGGTCGTCCTCCTGGTTGATCCAGTAGCCGCCCAGGTTCACCGTGTGATTGTCGCCCGGGCTCCGCACCGTGACGTCGAACCAGCGTGACAGCACCGGAATGCCGCCCAGCACCGCGTGCTGCGAGATCGCGGGGTGCGCCTCGCCCCACGACCAGCGCGCCGGGTCGTCGCCGTACTCCGCCTTGAGGTACGCGAGGGCCCGCCGGAGCGCCAGCCCGGAGACCGCCTCGCAGGACTCGCTGTCCGGTGTCCGGGTATCATCGCACCAGCGCCCCTCGCCGCCCGTGTCCGACAGGACGCTGCGCAGGAAGGCGATCCGCTCGCTGAAGCCCTCGCGGAACAGCTCTCCGAGCTCGTCCTCGTAGACCTGCCGCGAGAGCTCCCGCACCCACGTCGCGAAGATCAGCGGCTCTGCGGCGTCTGCCCTCATCTCCAGGTCCCACGCGCGCAGGCGCTCGACGACGCGCCGCTCCTCGTCGCTCGCCGTGGCGGCCCGGAGCAGCCCGGGCAAGAGCAGCGCCGCCGCGCCGCTCCGCACGTCCATCTGGATCTCCGCGAAGCGACGCACCGAGTGCGCAGGGCTCCCGTCGAGCAGCGCCTCGATGCGCTCGGCCCGAGAGGGATGATCCCAGTCGGCGGAGATCCAGTGAGGGTACTCGGGCGGCGTGATCCTCTGGTTCGCTGTCACGATGCGCCCCGAGGCCGGCGCGCGGGACTGCGGCAGCTCCTCCCAGGGCACGAACCCGAGCCAGTCGTACTTCTCCACCCACCCTGGCACGGGGACGAGCCCCCTCACGTCGTTCTCGGGCCGCCGCATCGGGACGCGACCGGCGGCGATGAACCCGATGGCGCCCGACGCGTCGGCATACACGATGTTCTGCTGAGGAGAGTGGAAGTCGCGCGTCGCCGACAGGAGCTCGTCGGCGTTCCGCGCCTCCGCCGCCCTCACCGGGAACTCCAGCGTGCGATCGTCGGCGCGCAGCGACGTCCAGGCCAGCGACAGCACCTGTCCGCCGGGCATCGATCGCCGCGCGACGTCGCTCACATCCGAGATGACAGGCCCGTGCCGGCTGATGCGGACCTCGAGCACCTCGTCGCTCCGCCCCTTCACCTGGATCGTCTCGCGGACGGTCGTGAACGGCAGCGGCCCGGAAGGCGCCATGTAGCGCGAGGGATCCGAGGGGACGAGCTGCTCGATGAAGACGTCCTGCGTGTCGGACCTCGTGTTCGTGAACGCCCAGGCCACGCTGCCGTTGCGCCCGAGCAGCACGGCGGGAAGGCTCGGCAGCGTCGCTCCGATGACGTCGAGCCCAGGGGCGCTGAGGTGCGCGAAGTACCAGAGCGACGGCGCGAAGAGCTCCAGGTGCGGATCGTTGGCGATCAGCGGCTTGCCGCTCTCGGTCCGCGTGCCGTCGACCGCCCAGTTGTTCGAGCCGATCGCGCGATCGATCGGCGCGGGCACCGCCGCCCGGAGCGCCTTCGCCGGCGCCTCGAGCGCCCCGTGCTGCTCCGGGGGCGCGGGCGCGACGAGGGGCTCGTCGCCGGGATACGGCGCCAGGAACTCTGCGGCCTGTTGCGGCGAGAGCCGGTCCCGGAGCCGCACCCGGAACAGCTCGCGCTCCCAGTTGCCCGAGAGGTTCCAGGCCATCACCTTCAGCCACACGAGAGAATCGACCGGCGTCCACGGGCGCGGCTCCACGCCGAAGAGCAGGAACTCGGGCGGGAGCGGGGGATCCTCGGACAGGAAGGCGTTGACGCCGCGCACATACGCCTCGAGCACGGCGCGCGTCTCGGGGGAGAGGTGATTGACGTTCTCCTCGGCGACGCGGCGGAGGCCCACGGTCCTGAACAGCCGGTCTTGCGGGAGCGCGTCCTCCCCGAAGACCTCGGACAGCGTGCCCGAGCCGAGCCGCCGGTTGACCTCCATCTGCCACAGGCGGTCCTGCGCGTGGACGTAACCGAGCCCGAAATACGCGTCCTCCCTGCTCCGGGCGTAGATATGGGGGATCGCGTGGCGATCGCGGAGGATCTCGATGGGCTGCGAGGCGCCGATCACCGCGACCTCGCCGGACATCGCCGGGAGAGACCTGCGGATGAACAGGAGCGCTCCTCCGGCGGCGAGCGCCACCACCAGGAGGAGCGCGAGCAGTGCTTTGCCGATCCGTCTCATCGCGCTCGTCTTCGGCGGCTCACGCCACGCGATCGATCGACTCGACCGCAGACCGGATCGCCGCCGCGAGGATCTCCGCGACCCGGTCGACCTCGGGCTCGGTGATGATCAGCGGCGGGAGGAGCCGTATCGTGCTCCCGAAGCGCCCTCCGAGCTCCAGGATCAGCCCGCGCTTCAAGCACGCCGACTGGATGGCGGACGCGAGCTTCGCGTGCGCCGGGCGCTTCCCCCGCGCGTCGGTCCGGCCGCTGGGGTCCACGATCTCCGCGCCGAGCATCAGCCCTCGGCCGCGCACCTCGCCGATGCACGGGAGCTGCTGCTGCAGTTGCTGGAGGTGGCCTTTCAGCCTGCGGCCCATCGCGTCCGCGTGCAGATCGAGGCGCTCCTTCTTGACGAGGCGCATCGTGGCCGAGCCGGCCGCCATGGCGAGCTGATTGCCCCGGAACGTGCCCGCGTGCGCGCCCGGCCTCCAGCGATCGAGCGACTCGTGATAGACCACGACCGAGAGCGGCAGGCTCCCTCCGATGGCCTTGGACAGCACCAGTACGTCCGGCACGATGTCCGCGTGCTGGAAGGCGAAGAACTTCCCGGTCCGGCCGAGGCCGGTCTGGACCTCGTCGAGGATGAGCGGCACCTCGGCCTCGCGCGTCACCTGCCGGATCCCCTGCAGCCATGACGCGGAGGCGGGGATCACCCCACCTTCGCCCTGCACCGCCTCGAGGATCAACCCCGCCGGCGGCAGCACCCCGCTCTCGGGATCGTGGAGCATGTTCCGGATGTAATGGAGCCCGGCGGCCTCCCCCGCCTCGCCGCCGAGCCCGAACGGGCAGCGGTAATCGTACGGGTACGGGAGGAACTGGACCCCTGTCTGCGCGCCGCCGAGCCCCGCCTTCGGGCCGAGGTTGCCCATGAGGCTCAGCGCTCCGAGCGACATCCCGTGATACGCCCCGTGGAAGGCGAGCATCGTGCCGCGGCCCGTCGCCGTCCTCACGAGCTTCAGCGCGGCCTCGACCGCGTCCGTACCCGTCGGGCCGCAGAACTGGATCTTCGCGTGGCGCGCGAGCTCGTCAGGCAGCATCGAGAAGAGATCGTCGATGAACTGCTCCTTGACGGGCGTCGTGAGATCCAGCGTCTGCATGGGCAGCTCCTCGCGGAGGGCCCGCTGGATCGCCTCGATGACGACGGGATGGTTGTGGCCCAGGATCAGGGTCCCGGCGCCGGCCAGGCAATCGATGAACACCCGGCCCTCGACATCCTCGACGTAGATCCCGCGCGCGCGCCTCAGGGCGATCGGGATCCGCCGCGGGTAGCTCCGCGCGTTCGACTCCCTCCGGCTCTGGCTCGCCAGGAGCTCGTTCTCGCCGAGGGCGTAGTTGGCAGACAGGGCGAAGGGCTTCGCCTCAAACGCAACAATCTTGGAAGAGTCCATCTCGACACCAGGACGCATGGCTCACCTCATCAAAAAAAGACGTGAATCGCCCCGGAGCATCGAGCTCCCGAGGACGTCTGCCGGCCGACGCGGCAGAACAGGGGGCGCCGGCGCCTCACGGCCGCGGCCGAAAGCCCCCAGCGCTCTCCTCCGGCCGCGCTACGAGCGCGCGCGCTCCAGGTGCTCGCGCAGGCTCAAGGGTCGCATGTCCGTCCAACGCTCCTTGATGTAAGCGAGGCACTCCTGCTTCTTGCCCGCCTTGCCGGCCGCTCGCCAGCCCCTCGGCAGGTCCATCGACTCCGGCCAGATCGAGTACTGCTCCTCGTGATTGACGACGACCTTGAAGGTCGCCTCCTCGTCATCCCAGCTCATTGTCGCTCCTCGTCGAACTTGAAAGTCCTTTTCAATTGCAGATCAAAAAAAGAGTCTCCCCACGCATCCCGCCGCAGACATGCGGCCGAGCCCGGCGCTCATGAGCGGCGCAGCGGACTGAGGAGCTGCTCGACGCCCTTGGGCTTCATGAAGAAGCCCGCGAACGACGCGCGCACGTTATCGCCGGCCGCCGGCGAGATCTTGGCGACCATGTGCGGATTCCCCGCGCCGACGAGCACGAGCCGGTTCGGCTTCGGCATGACGAAGCGCCCCAGGCCCTTGCGCATGAGCACGCCCGTCTCGTGCCGGTTGTCGAAGTCGTGCATCACCTCGCGGACGAGCTGATCGCGCGTGGACTCGTCGGCCACGCACAGCTCTCCGCCCCACTGCACGTCCCAGACCGGGTTGGCGTAGAAGATGAACGCGCCGGTGCAGTCCGTATCGTCGCTGTGCCATGAGATGCTGCACCCGGACGGGTAGGCGTAGAGCCGCCCGAGGATGCCCACCCAGTCGTGCCCCTCCCGGCCGATGATCTCCGCGCAGCTCTGCACGCGCTGCCGGAGCGCGTCGATGACGGCGTCATAAGCGTCGCGCGTCGGGTAGAAGCGGACCGGCAAGGCGTCGATCGCCACGCCCGGCGGTAGCAAAGGCTCGATCGACGTCGACGTCCACGCGATATTCCCGCCGGTATACGGGTGGCCGTCGCTCGCCCGGAAGTAGGCGCGCACGCGCTCGGCGTGGATGGTGCGAAAGTCGGCGTTCCGGAACATCCGCCAGAACCGCTCGAACTCCTCCGGAGACAGGACGTCATCGAAGACAGCGAACTGCGAATTGATGGAAACTGGCTTCATGGTCGTGCACCCGTTCCTTTCTTGCCCCGGGAGCCGCGCGAGACGGCGCGCGCCGGGCGCTCGACACCCTCTCCCTCCGCCGCTTGGCCTACTGCCTTTCTCCGCGAGGGCGGCGGGCGCGCTCCGCCATGATGAGCTTCTCCAGGCCGGCGGGGGCGATGAAGAAGCCGGAGAACGACGCGCGCACGTGGTCGCCGGCCCCCGAGGAGACCTTGCCGACCTTGTGGGGGTTGCCCGGCCCGACGACGACGAGCCGGTTCGGTTTCGGCATGATGTAGTGTCCGAACCCCTTGCGCAGGAGCACCTCCGTGTCCTGCTTGCTGCCGAAATTGTGCATCGACTCCCGGACGAGCTGGTTGCGCGTGGACTCGTCGGCCACGAACAGCTCGCCGCCCCACTGCACGTCCCAGACCGGATTGGCGTAGAAGATGAACGAGCCGTCGAGCTCGTCGTCGTCGCTGTGCCACGACATGCTGCTCCCGGCGGGATAGGCGTACAGCTTCCCCACGATCCCCATCCAGTCGTGGCCCTTGCTGCCGATGAGATCCGTGCAGGTCGGCAGGAGCTTCTGGAGCGCGTCGAGGAGGGCGTCGAGCGCCGTCTTCGTCGGGTAGAAGCGGACCGGCAGGGACTCGACGGTGATGCCGGGCGGCAGCATGGGCTCGATCGCGACCGGCGCCCACGCGATGTTCTCGCCGACGAACGGGTTGCCGTCGCTCACCCGGTAGAAATCGCGCATCCGCTTGGCGTGCGCGGGCTGAAACTCCGTGTTCTGGAACATCGTCCAGAACCGCTGAAAATCAGCGGAGCTCAGGACGTCATCATAGATGGCAAACTGCGAGTTGGCAAACACCTTTTGCATGCTCGTGCACCTTTCGATTCTCGTACCTGCATCCAGCGCGGCGCGCGTCTGCGCTGCCGCGCTCGCGGCGCAGAGGCCGGCGCGGGCGAACGCGGCTCGCGCGGCGGCTCCCGCCCGTACGGCGATGTCCAGCGACAGCCGCTCACGAAGCCGGGAGCGGCCCTGCGTGTCGCGCCTCGCGTCAGGCGCTCACGACGGCATGCGCCTCCGCGTGGCTCTCCGCTGCGTCTCCCTCTTCACCGCGAGCGGCGAGCCGGCCGAATTCCAGCCTGACGCAGCGGTCGGCCAGGTGGAAATAGCGATCATCGTGCGTGATGGCGAGCACGGCCTTCCCCCTCGCCTTGAGCTCGGGCAAAAGGCGGCGGTAGAACACCTCTCTGTAGGCCGGATCCTGATCGGCGGCCCACTCGTCGAACACATAGACAGGGCGGTTCTCCAAATACGCGACCAGGAGCGCCAGCCGCTTCCTCTGGCCTTGCGACAGCTCCGTGGTGGAGAGCGCTCCATCCCGCACCGTCACCTTGTGGCCGAGCTCCAGCTCGGCGAGGAGCTTCCGGGCGCGCTCGTCGAGCGCGCCCCCCTCGAGGCCGATCAGGCTGTCGAAGAGGAAGAAGTCCGAGAACACCGCGGAGAACAGCTGGCGGTACGCGTCCCGCGTCTCCTCGGTGACCGGCGCGCCGTTCAGCAGGATCTCCCCGCCCTCCGGGGCGTAGAGACCCACGATGAGCTTGGCGAGCGTGGTCTTGCCGCTCCCGTTGCCGCCGACCAGAAAGACGATCTCCCCGGGGCGAAGCTCGAGGTCGATCGGGCCGAGGACGAAGGTGCGGCCCTCCTGCTCCCGGTAGTAGGCGTGCGTGACGCCCCGCAGCCGCAGCCGCTCGAACGGGGGCGGGGGCGGCGCGAGGGCCCGGACGCCCTCGGCGGACAGGCTGCCGGTCACCTGTTCGATGCGCTCCAGGGCGACGCGCGCTCGGCTGATGTTCGGGAGCGCCCGCAGCGCCGCCTCCATGGGCAGCTGCATGTACAGGAAGACGAGCGCATAGCCGGACATCACATAGGTGTCGACGCTGAAGAAGCGGCTGAAGACGAACAGGACCGCTCCGATGAAGACGAAGAACAGGAAGCTGCCCCAGCTCTCCGCGCCGACGTAGATCGTCAGCCCCCTCGTGCGCTCCTCGCGCACCTTGTCGATGCTGCCGTCCAGCATGCTCGACAGGAACGCCCCCCGGCGCGCCCGGTGGAGCTTGAGCTCCTTCGCCCCGTCGAACAGCGACCGGAAGTGATGGAACAGCCTGTCTTCGTGCAGGCGTGAGGCGCGCAGGTAACGGAGGGCGCTCGTGTTCGCGAGGTGGAACCCGAGCGAGCCCACGACGACGATGACCGCCGCGAAGAGGAACACGCGCCACGAGAGGAAACACAGGTACATGAGGCAGCCCAGCACGACGGCGCCGTCCAGGAACAGGGACGGGACCGACACGAAGAACTGCGAGAGGGTCGCGATGTCCTCGGTGAGGATCCCGAGGACGCGCGCCGAGCCCTGGAGCTCGAGGTGTCGATAAGGCGCGCCGGTCACCTGGCGGCTGACATGGGAGCGCATCTGCGCGAGCGTGACCTGGCTCAGATGCACGCAGAGGGACTGCGACACCCAGCGGGTGAGCAGCACAAGGACGCTGATCCCGGCGAACTTCCAGCCGAGCGCAGGCAAGTCGCCGCTCTGCCCGTTCAGCGCCTGGTTGATGAGCGCGACGAGCGGCGCCGCGCAAAACCCGCTGATGAGGCTCGTGATCAGCGCGGCCGCGAGCAGCCCGCGCGACGAGCGGACCAGCGCGGAGAGCAGCCCTCCCCCGCCCGGCACGTCCGTTTGCACCGGCCTCCACCCAGGTAGCCTCTCTGCTTCGCTCGTCGCCATCGGCACGCTTTCCGCCACGCAGCGCTCGCGCGCTGCAGAACACTCACGTCGATGCCCACGCCGCCGCCCGAGGGGCGTCACCCGGAGCTGGGCAAACCGAGGTGAAAGGACGTCCCTTCCGGAACTTGAAAATCACTTTCACATTCAAGAGCCATTTGACACGGCCGGAGAAACCTGTCAAACACTATTTCAGATCACAAACTCATCGCGCAGCACTCCGCGCCGCGTGCGCTGGAGATGCAATGTTCGCGATGCGCAGGAACGGAGGCGCTCTCCAGCATGTCGAGAGCTCGCGGCGGTCGTTTCAGGCAGTTTCCAGCACGGAGGTCGAAGAGCGCCAATCGTCTCATCCGTCTGCTCGGCGCTGGCTCGGCGGGGTTCCTGCTCATGGCGGGAGAGGCGCGCGCGCAGACACCGCCGGACGGGGAGCGGCCGGCGTCCGAGCGCACGGGCAGCGTCGAGGCGCCTCGGCTCCTGAAGCACGCTGAGGCGGAGTACCCGGAGGCCGCGCGCGCGGCGCGGATCGAGGCGGTCGTCCGGCTCAAGCTCCTCGTCGACGCGGAGGGGCGCGTCGCCTCCGCGGAGGTGGTGACGCCGCAGGGACACGGGTTTGACGAGGCCGCGACGCGTGCGGCCCTGGAGCTCAGCTTCGCGCCCGCCACGGTCGACGGAAAGCCGGTCGCGGCGAAGATCCTTTATGACTACGTGTTTCGCGCCGTCGACGCGGCCCCGCCGCCGGCCGCGCCGCCGCCGCTCGCCGCGGGAGGCGCCGTCGATGCGCCGCCGCCGCCGGCGCGCGATCGCCCGGCGCGCCCGGCCCGCGCGGCCGCGCCGATCGAGGTCGTCGTGAAGGGCGCGTCGGAGGCGGACCGCCTCCGCAGGTCGGCCATGCCGATCGAGGTGATCGAGACCGAGCGCGCCCGGCGCGAGAGCGCCAGTCTCGGCGAGGTCCTGAGCCGCAGCCCCGGCGTCGCCGTGACGCGCGCGGGCGGGCTCGGATCCAGGAACCGCCTCGAGCTGAACGGGCTCACCGACGGCCAGATCCGCGTGTTTCTCGACGGCATCCCGCTCGAGGCGGCGGGCTTCGGGAACGGCGTCGGCGATGTCCCGGTCAACGCCATCGAGCGCGCGGAGGTCTACGCCGGCGTCGTCCCGATCCGCTTCGGCGCGGACGCGCTCGGCGGCGCGATCAACCTGGTGACCGATCACGATGTTCGTGGGACGCACGCCGGCGCCTCGTACCAGGTGGGCTCGTTCGCGACGTACCGGGCCACGATCGCCGCCCGGCATCGCCATGAGCCGAGCGGGCTCGTCGTGAACGGGAGCGGCTTCGTCGACTACGCCGCGAACAACTACCCCATCGATGTGCAGGTCGACGTGGCGGGAGAGCCCAGGCCCGCGCGCGTGCACCGCTTCCACGATGGGTACCGCGCGCTCGGCGGCAACGTCGAATTCGGGGTCGTCGACCGGCCGTGGGCGAAGCGGCTGCTGCTCCGGCTCTTCTCGACGAGCTTCGAGAAGGAGCTGCAGCACAACGTCGGCATGACCGTGCCCTACGGAGAGGTCGTGTCCGGCGAATCGGCGCAGGGCGGGACGCTGCGCTACGAGAAGCGGAACCTGTTCGTCCGCGGGCTCGCGGTGTCCCTGACCGGGGGATACACCCATCGCAGGATCGATTTCAAGGACACCTCTCGCTGGGTCTACGACTGGTACGGCCGCCGGACGTACGAGCGGCCAGCGATGTCGACGGCCGGCGAGGTGGGCCCCTTCCGGAGCGATCTCACCCAGTGGGAGCACCGCGCGCTCGGCCGCCTCCACGCGGACATCTACCTGGCGGACGACCACGCGCTGCACATCACCGTCGCTCCCAGCGACACGCGGCGGACCGGCAAGGAGCGGCTGCGCTTGAACCCGAGCCGCATCGACCCGCTCACGACGCGCCGCGAGGTGCTCACGCTCGTGAGCGGCGTCGAGTACCAGGCCTACGCCGCCGAGCGCCGCTTCGAGAACATCCTCTTCGCCAAGGACTACCTGTACTGGCTGTCGACCGATCAGGTGGAGACGTTCGACAACTCCGTCCGTCCGCTCGAGCGGGCGACGCACCGCCTGGGCATCGGGGACGGGCTGGTGTTCCAGGCCGCCGAGTGGCTGTCGCTCAAGGGCGCGTACGAGCTCGCGACGCGCCTCCCCCAGCCGGAGGAGGTGTTCGGCGACGGAGCGCTCCTCTCGCCGAACCTGGAGCTCGCGCCGGAGACGAGCCACAACGCGACCGTGAGCGCCACGCTCGCCTGGCAGGACACCCCCGCCGGCGCCGTGCGCGGCACGGTTCAGGGCTTCGTGCGCCACGTCGACGACATGATCGCGCGGCTCCCCTCCGTGGACCGCTTGCACGAGATGCATGAGAACATCGCGACCGTTCGCTCCGTGGGCGTCGAGGGCTCCCTCGGCTGGACGTCGCCGGGCGAGCTTGTCTCGCTCGAAGGCAACGTGACCTGGATGGACCTCCGCAACATCTCGGACGAGGGCGCCTACAAGCGGTTCGCGGGGGAGCGGCTCCCCAACCGGCCCTGGCTCTTCGCGAACGCGACCGCCGGGCTCAGGTTCGCCGGCGTCAACGCGCCGGGCGATGAGCTGTCGCTCTCCTGGTCCACGCGCTACGTCCACGAGTTCCTCCCGAGCTGGGAGAGCGCCGGCCTGCCGGCGGCGGTGAAGGCGGCGATCCCGTCGCAGCTCCTGCACGCGATCGGGCTGACGTACCTCGTGCGAGGCGCCGTCACCGTGAGCTCGACCCTCGAGGTGCAGAACCTGACCGATGCCCGCGCGTACGACGTGCTCCGGGTGGAGAAGCCGGGACGCGCATTCTACTTCAAGGGGACCGTAGATTATTGACATCGGACCTCGACGCTCCGGGATCGAGCCTCACGAAGAGCTCACTTGAGCCGCGCGATCGCCCTGTAGGAGGCGGCGAAGGAGAACAGCGGCGCGGGGTTGTCGGTCCCGCTCATCTTGAACACCGTCGTCTTCCAGCCGTCGTCCGGCGTGGCCTCCCAGAAGGGGAGGTACTTCTGGCCGTCGATCTCGTAGTGGTAGGTGGAGCCGGCCCACCACGGGAGCGAGTCGACCTCGCGCGCCTCCTTCGTCTCGAAGTCGTAGTGCCAGATGCGCCAGAACGACCACCCGTTCTGCTCCCGCTCCTCCCAGCGCGCCTCATCCGCCGCAGCGAAGAAGAAGCCCGTCGCCCCGTCCGATATCGCGCCCTGCGCGGCGCGGCCTGACACGAGCGCCGAGAGGTCAAGGACCTCGTCGTCGGGATCGAAGGTGTCCGCCCCCGCGCGCACCCGCGCCACGCAGGAGGGGCGCCGCGCGCCGTCCCCGTAATGATGCTGGGCGCTGCTCTCCGCCGAAGGGAAGAAATAGATGTCCCCGGAGGGCGCCTCGACGCTCATGTACGCCTCACCGCACCGGTCGTCCTTCGAGAAGGCGATCACCTTGTCGGAGCTCGTGTCGATGGTGAGCAGCGCGGCGCCGAACGCGATGTTGCCGTCCTGATCGTACCAGCTCACGGGGATGAAGAGGCGATCGCCCCTGGAGGCGATGTTGAACGGCTCGAGCCAGGCAGACGCCGTGTACCCCTCTCGGCTGATCTCGGTGAGGTCGATCTCCGCCCCGGTGAGCTTCATCTCCGTGGGGTTCCAGACGATGATCCGCAGGCTCGCCGGATCGAACAGGTAGGCCTTCTCGTCGCTGACGATGTGCATGTTCGCGCCGTCGATGCCCTGCACGCCCACGCTGGCGAAGCTCACGGTCCGGTCGGCCGCGAGCTGTCCATCCTCCGTCACGAGGTAGCGTGTGACCGTGGGCGCGGTGCGGTCGGAGACGTAGACGGCCCCGTTGTGGACGATGGGGATCGGCCGCCCCTGCAGCTCCAGACCGCGGGTCGCGTCGATCGCCGTCGACGCATCGAAGGTCGGGGACAGGACCAGGTAGACCTGGAAGTGATCGCCCGCGCTGACCTCGGTCGCGATGAGGTACAGGGGACCACCGGCGTACTCCGTGGTCTCGCCGCCGGGCTCGTTGTTGCCGCAGCTCGCGAGGGCGGCGAGGGAGAACAGCGCCATGCGGCGAGAGACCATGAGGGGCGCGCGTCGTTTCGAGATGTCCATGAAGCACCCATTCCTTCGACCGCCCCGCCGCCAGCCGGCGGGGCGAAGCCACAAGTGAAACCAACCTACTGCGGTGGCCCTGCCTCGGGCCGGGCGCGGCGGCGGCGAAGGCCGCCGCCGCGGCGTCTCACGCCCGCTTCAGGCAATGCTGGAGGATCCCCCGCAGGTGTTCGACATACAGGTGCAGCAGGTGACGCGCAACCTCCTCCGTGTGGATGTCGGCGCTGTAGCGCCAGTTGAGCTGCATGCGCCCGCCGAGCACGTGCCCGCTCACGCCGAACCAGGTATCTTCCACGCTCCTCGGGCTGCGCTCGTCGCCGTACGGCTCGGGCGCGACCCGCAGGAAGCCGCGCTCGTCGAACGTCTGATCGAACTGCCCCAGGTAGTTGAACTGTACCCGAGGCTGCGCGCCGCCGGCGAGGGCCCTGCCCTCCTCGGACAGGTAGCGCAGGACGCCGTAGCCGATGCCCTTGCTCGGCAGCCCCCTGAGCTGGCCCTTGATGGCCTCGATCGAGCGGCCGACGTCCGTCCGCTCCGGCGTGAGCCGCACCGGGTAAAGGATGGTGAACCAACCGACGGTGCGGGTCGTGTCGACCCCCTCGAACAGATCCTCTCTTCCGTGCCCCTCCAGCTCGATGAGCGCGCTCTCGTGCCCGGACCACGCGCACAGCGTCTGCGCGAGCGCCGTTAGCAGCAGATCGTTGATCTGCGTGTGATAGGCCTCGTTGGCGCGGGTCAGCAGCTGAGACGTCTCGGCCTCGCTCAGGACGACGGAGACGGTGCGCCCGCGCGCCACCGTGTTGTCGCCCCGGGGGTTCGTCGCGGGTAGGTCGGGATGGCCCTTCTCCACCGCCCGCTGCCAGGTTGCGAGCTCTCGCCGCGCGAGGTCGCCCTTCGCGTGGTCGTGGAGCAGCTGCGACCAGCGCTTGAAGGACGTGGTCTTGGGCGGGAGCTCCACGGCCTGGCCTGCCCGCAGCTGCCGGTAGGCCGCCTGCAGGTCCTCCAGCAGAATGCGCCAGGATACGCCGTCGGCCGCCAGGTGATGGCACAGGAGGAGCAGCCGCTCTCCCGCACCGGTGCTCATGAGCACGCCGCGCAGGAGCGGGCCGCGCTCCAGATCGAGGCTGCGCTGCGCCGCGTTCGCCGCGCGCTCGATCGCCGCAGAGGCGTCGGCCTCGTGGCGCAGATCGACGCGCGAGGTCAGCCGCGGCTCGGGACCCTGGCTGTGCCATTGCCTCCATGTCCCGGCCTCGCGCCGGCAGCGCAGCCGGAGCGCGTCGTGGTGGCCAGCGAGGTGCTGGAGCGCGGCCTCGAGGAGCTCCAGGTCGATGGGCTCCGTGACCTCGAGCAGCACCGACTGGTTCCAGTGGTGCGGCTCGGCGAGATCCTGGTCGAAGAACCAGCGCTGGATCGGCGTCAGCGGGACGTCGCCCTCGGCGTCGCCCTGGTCGATCACCGCCGCTTCGATCCATCGCGCCACCCCGGCGAGCGCCGAGAGCGTCTGGTGCTGGAACACGTCCCTCGGCTGGAGCCCGATGCCCGCGCTCTTCGCCCGGCCGACCACCTGCAGCGCGATGATCGAGTCGCCGCCCAGCTCGAAGAAGTTGTCGTGCAGCCCGACCTGCTCGACCCGCAGCGACTTGCTCCAGATCTCCGCCAGCTTCTGCTCCAGCGCGGTGCTCGGCGCCACGTACGCGCGCTGCGCCTGGCTCATGTCCGGCGCCGGCAGCGCCCGGCGGTCCACCTTGCCGTTGGCCGACAGCGGCAATTGCTCCAGCAGCACGGCCACCTGCGGCACCATGTACTCGGGCAACACCGCTTCGAGCTGCGCGCGCAACGCCTCCCAGGCCTGCCGCGGGTCGCCGTCCGCCGGGGCGCCACCGTCGGGCTGCTCCAGCACCACGTACGCGACAAGCCGCTTCTGCCCGGGCACGTCCTCCCGGGCCAGCACCACCGCCTCCTTCACCCCGGGCTGCTCCAGCAGCCGCGCCTCGATCTCGCCGAGCTCCACGCGATAGCCGCGGATCTTCACCTGGTGGTCGACGCGCCCCACGCACTCCAGCACGCCATCAGCGCGGTACCTGGCCAGATCCCCTGTCCGGTACAGCCGCTCTCCGGCCACGTCGCTGAACGGGTTCGGCACGAACGCCTCCGCCGTGCGCGCTGGATCCCCGAGGTAGCCCCGTCCCACGCCCACGCCCGCGACGCACAGCTCGCCGATGACGCCCACGGGAACCCGCTGCATGGCGCCGTTGACCACGTACAGCCGGTTGTTGTCGGTGGGCCGCCCGATCGGCAGGAACACCACGTCTTCCCCGGGCTCCGCCTCCACCGTGTACAGCGACACGTCGTCCGCGCACTCGGCAGGACCGTACGCGTTCACCAGCGGGATGTGCGGATACCGCCGCAGCCACTGCCGCGCCAGCTCCGGCGCCATCGCCTCGCCCGTCGGCAGCATCCGCCTCAGCCTCGGGAGCTCCACCCTCGCTTCCCCCAGCATCCCCTGGATCAGCGACGGCACGCTCTCGAGGACCGTGATCCCCGTCTCGTTTACGTGCCTCAGCAACGCCACCGGGTCGTGCGCCACCTCGTCCGGCACGATCTCCACACGCGCCCCGCACAAGAGCGCCGCGAGGAACTGCCACACCGAGATGTCGAAGCTCTGCGACGCCGTCTGCGCGATGACGTCCTGCTCGGTCAACCCGAGATACGGGACCTTGCTGAGCTGGTTGTTCAGCATTCCCGCGCTCGCCACCATCGCCCCCTTCGGCGTACCGGTCGAGCCCGACGTGTAGATCACGTACGCCAGCTGCTCGGGGTGCACCGGCCCTCCGCGCCACAGCGCCTCTTCGCTCAGCGCATCGCTCTCTCGCTGGAGCTCCTCGAACACCAGCACCGCCGGCCGCGGCTCTCCTTCCAGCCGCTGCTCCGCCTCGCTCAGGTGTCCGCGGCACCCCTCGCTCACCACCACCGCCCGCGCCGCCGACAGCTTCATCAGCTGCGCCGTGCGCTCGGCGGGGTGCTTGCTGTCCAGCGGCACGTACGCCGCGCCGGCCTTGAACACCCCGAGGATCATCGCGAGCAGCTCCAGCCCGCGCTCGGCGAACACCGCCACCACGTCCCCGGCCTTCACCGCGGCCGCCGACAGCGCCCTACCCACCCGCGCCGCCTGCTCGTTCAGCTCGCCGTAGCGCACGATGTTCCCGAGGGACCTCGCGGCCACCCGCTCCGGGTGTCTCTTCACCTGCTCCTCGAACAGGCCCACATACCCGCGCTCCAGCGGATACGCCCGCTCCGTCCGGTTCCACGCGTCCTGCGCCGCCGCCTCCTCGGGCCCGAGCATCGGCAGCTCCCGGAGCTTCGCCTCGGGCCGCTCCGCCATCGTCAGCAGCAGCCGCCGGAACTGCCCCAGCATCCGCTCGATGTCCGCCGCCGCGAACATCCGCTCGTCGTAGGAGAACCGGAGCTCCAGCTGCGATCCTGGCGTGAGGACGACCGTCAGCGGGTAGTTCGTGTGCGTGCGCTGGCTCGTGAGCTCCGCCTGGAGCTCGAACCTCCGCTTCATCAAGGAGGAGTCGAGCGGCGCGTTCTCGAACACGAGCAGACTGTGGAACAGGCGCTTGCCGCGCGGCAGCTCGCTGCACGCCTGGATGTCCACGAGCGGCACGTGCTCGTGCTGCCGCATCACGACGTTCTGGGCCAAGAGCTGCTTGAGCCACCGGGACACGGTCACGTCGTCCGACGCGCCCGGCACCTCCACCCGCAGCGGGATGCTGTTGATGAACAGGCCCACGGTGTCCTGGATGTTCTCGAGCTCCGCGGGCCGCCCGGCCACCGTCACCCCGAACAGCACGTCGCTCGCGCCGCTGTACTGCGACAGCACCGTGGCCCACGCGCCCTGCGCGATCGTGTTCACCGTGATCTGCTGCCGCTGCGCCGCCCGGCCGAGCAGCTCGGTCTCCGCCTCGCTCAGGTAGACGACCAGCTCCTCGACGCGCGACGTGCCCGCGTCCTTCGGGATCGGCCGGTCGATCACGAGCGGCGTGGCGGCCTCGAACCCCGCCAGCGTCTCCCGCCAGAACCGGAGCATCCGCTCCTTGTCCTGCCGGCCGAGCCAGGCGATGAAGTCGCGGTACGGCGGCGGATGGGTGAGCTCCAGGCGCTCGCCGGCCACGATCGCCCGGTAACGGGCGAAGAACTCGACGAGCAGGAGCGAGCTGCACCACCCGTCGATGAGGATGTGGTGATAGCTCTCGACGAAGTAGAAGCTGCGCTCCGCGAGCCGGATCAGCCGCAATCCGAGGAGCGGCGCCCGCGCGAGGTCGAACCCCCGCCGGAGCTCGCCCTGGACGAGCTCCTTGAGGCTCCGCTGCTGCTCCTCGGCGGTCATGTGGCTCCAGTCGAGGTACGCGACCGGCGACGGGACGCTCCGGTTGACGATCTGGAGCATCTTGCCCTCCGACTGCCACACGAACGAGGTGCGCAGCGTCGGGTGCCGCTCGACCACCGCCTCCCAGGCGCTCACGAAGGCGGCCGGATCGATCGGCGTGTCGAAGTGATAGAGCTCCTGCATGAGGTAGATGCCGGAGCCCGGCTCGAGCAGCGTGTGCAGCAGCATCCCCTGCTGCATCGGGCTGAGCGGGAAGATGTCCTCGATGTTCCGCGCGGGCACGGGCATCGCGTCGAGCTCCTCCTGCGTCAGCTGCGCCAGCGGGAAGTCCGACGGCGTGACCCCGCCGGCTCGCTCGTCGAGGCAGTGCGCGATCAGCCCGCGCAGCTGCTCCACGAACCGCTCCAGGAGGCGCGCGATCTCCTCTTCGGCGTGGAGGTTCTCGTTGAAGCGGAGGCCGATCTGCAGCCGGCCGCCGTGCACGCCCGCGTTGACGTCGAGCCAGGTCTCTCGCCGGCTCGCGCCGCTGGCGTCGTCTCCAAAGGAGTCCGCCACCGGACGGAAGAGCGCCTGTGCGTCGGACAGGTCGTCGAACCGACCCAGGTAGTTGAAGGCCACGAGCGGCCTGGCGGCGTCGCGCAGGCGCTCGCCATGCAAGCTCAGATAGCGGAGCACGCCGTGGCCGATGCCCCGGCCGGGCACGGCCCTGAGCTGCTCCTTGATGGCCTTGATCGACCGGCCGAGGTCCTCCGGCGCGGGCGCCAGACGGACCGGGTAATGCGCGGTGAACCAGCCCACGGTCCGCGAGACGTCCACGCCCTCGAACAGGTCCTCTCGCCCGTGGCCGGTCAGGCCGACGAGCAAGCTCTCCTGGCCGGACCACGCGCACAGCGTGTGGGCCAGCGCGGTGAGCAGGATGTCGCTCGCCTGCGCCCGGTACGCCTGCGGCGCCCGGGTGAGCAGCGCCTGCGTCTCCGCCTCGCCCAGCTCGGCCCGCAGCGTGCGCGCCGACGCCACCGTGTTGGCGCCGGCCGGATCGCGCGCGGGCAGCATCGGCGCCTCGCCGCCCTGCGTCTGCATCCAATGGTCGAGCTCCGAGGCGAGCTGCTCGGACGTGGCGACCTTCTGCAGCTCCTCGGACCAGCGCTTGAACGAGCTGCTCTTGGCCGGCAGCGCGGGGCTCTCGCCCTTCCGCAGCTGCCGGTAGGCCGTCTGCAGGTCCTCCAGCAGGATGCGCCACGACACCCCGTCCACCACGAGGTGGTGAATCACCAGCAGGAGACGGTCCGCCGCCCTCTCTTCCGTGCTCATGTACACGGCGCGCACGAGCGGGCCCTGCTCGAGGTCCAGGCTGCGCTGCGCCGCGTTCGCCGCGCGGAGCATCGCCGCCGAGGGATCCGCCTCGCGGCGCAGATCGACGCGCGAGGTCATCCGCGGCGCGGGGCCCTGGCTGTACCACTGCGTCCACGTCCCCGCCTCGCGCCGGTAGCGCAGCCGGAGCGCGTCGTGGTGGCGCGCCAGGTGCTGGAGCGCGGCCTCGAGGAGCTCCAGGTCGAGCGGCTCCGTGACCTCGAGCAGCACCGACTGGTTCCAGTGGTGCGGCTCGGCGAGCTCCTGCTCGAAGAACCAGCGCTGGATCGGCGTCAGCGGGGCCTCGCCTTCGGCGTCGCCCTGGTCGATCACCGCTGCTTCGATCCATCGCGCCACCCCGGCGAGCGCCGAGAGCGTCTGGTGCTGGAACACGTCCCTCGGCAAGATCCCGATACCCGCGCTCTTCGCGCGGCCGACCACCTGCAGCGCGATGATCGAGTCGCCGCCCAGCTCGAAGAAGTTGTCGTGCAGGCCGACCTGCTCGACGCCGAGCGTCCTGCTCCAGATCTCCGAGAGCTTCTGCTCGAGGTCGCTCTCCGGCGCCACGTACGCGCGCTGCGCCTGGCTCAGGTCCGGCGCCGGCAGCGCCCGGCGGTCCACCTTGCCGTTCGCCGACAGCGGCAGCTGCTCGAGCAGCACGTATACCTGCGGCACCATGTACTCCGGCAGCGCCTCGCCCAGCTGCGCCCGCAGCGCCTCCCAGGTCCGCCGCGCGTCGTCCCCGCCCTCCGGCGCTGCCTGCTCCAGCACCACGTACGCGACCAGCCGCTTCTGCCCGGGCGCGTCCTCCCGGGCCAGCACCACCGCCTCCTTCACCCCGGGCTGCTCCAGCAGCCGCGCCTCGATCTCGCCAAGCTCGATCCGGAAGCCGCGGATCTTCACCTGGTGGTCGACGCGCCCCACGCACTCCAGCACGCCATCAGCCCGGTATCTCGCCAGATCCCCTGTCCGGTACAGCCGCTCTCCGGCCACGTCGCTGAACGGGTTCGGCACGAACGCCTCCGCCGTGCGCCCCGGATCCCCGAGGTACCCGCGCCCCACGCCCACGCCCGCGACGCACAGCTCGCCCACCACCCCGACCGGCACGCGCTGCATGGCGCTGTTGACCACGTATAGCCGGTTGTTGTCGGTCGGCCGCCCGATCGGCAGGAACACCACGTCTTCCCCGGGCTCCTCCTCCACCGTGTGCAACGACACGTCGTCCGCGCACTCCGCAGGGCCGTACGCGTTCACCAGCGGGATGTGCGGATACCGCCGCAGCCACTGCCGCGCCAGCTCCGGCGCCATCGCCTCGCCCGTCGGCAGCATCCGCCTCAGCCTCGGGAGCTCCACCCTCGCTTCCCCCAGCATCCCCTGGATCAGCGACGGCACGCTCTCGAGGACCGTGATCCCCGTCTCGTTCACGTGCCTCAGCAGCGCCACCGGGTCATGCGCCACCTCGTCCGGCACGATCTCCACACGCGCCCCGCAAAGCAGCGCCGCGAGGAACTGCCACACCGAGATGTCGAAGCTCTGCGACGCCGTCTGCGCGATGACGTCCCGCTCCGTCAGACCGAGGTACGGGACCTTGCTGAGCTGGTTGTTCAGCATTCCCGCGCTCGTCACCATCGCCCCCTTCGGCGTACCGGTCGAGCCCGACGTGTAGATCACGTACGCCAGCTGCTCGGGGTGCACCGGCGCCCCGCGCCACAGCGCCTCTTCGCTCAGCGCATCGCCCTCTCGCTGAAGCTCCTCGAACACCAGCACCGCCGGCCGCGGCTCTCCTTCCAGCCGCTGCTCCGCCTCGCTCAGGTGTCCGCGGCACCCCTCGCTCACCACCACCGCCCGCGCCGCCGACAGCTTCATCAGCTGCGCCGTGCGCTCGGCGGGGTGCTTGCTGTCCAGCGGCACGTACGCCGCGCCCGCCTTGAACACGCCGAGGATCATCGCGAGCAGCTCCAGCCCGCGCTCGGCGAACACCGCCACCACGTCTCCGGCCTTCACCCCGGCCGCCGACAGCACCCGGCCCACCCGCGCCGCCTGCTCGTTCAGCGCTCCATAGCTCACGCTCCGGCCCAGGCACCTCGCCGCGACCCGCTCCGGCTGCCTCCGCACCTGCTCCTCGAACAGGCCCACGTACCCGCGCTCCAGCGGATACGCCCGCTCCGTCCGGTTCCACGCGTCCTGCGCTGCCGCCTCCTCGGGCCCGAGCAGCGGCAGCTCCCGGAGCTTCGCCTCGGGCCGCTCCGCCATCGCCAGCAGCAGCCGCCGGAGCTGCCCCAGCATCCGCTCGATGTCCGCCGCAGCGAACATCCGCTCGTCGTACGAGAGGAACAGCTTCATCCGCTTGCCGGGGATGGCCACCACCGTGATCGGGTAGTTCGTGTGCGTCCGGTGGCTGCTCAGATCCGCGTGAAACTGGTACTTCCGCTTCATGAGCGAGTGATCCAGCGGCGCGTTCTCGAACACGAGCAGGCTGTGGAACAGGCGCTTGCCGCGCGGCAGCTCGCTGCACGCCTGGACGTCCACGAGCGGCATGTACTCGTACTGCCGTATCACGGCGTTCTGGGCCAAGAGCCGCTTGAGCCACCCGGACACGGTCACGTCGTCCGACGGGCCCGGCACCTCCACCCGCAGCGGGATCGTATTGATGAACAGGCCGACCGTGTCCTGGATGTCCTCGATCTCCGCCGGCCGCCCCGCAACGGTCACCCCGAACAGCACGTCGTTCGCGCCGCTGTACTGCGACAGCAGCACCGCCCACGCGCCCTGCGCGATCGTGTTCACCGTGATCTGCTGTCGCTGCGCCGCCCGGCCGAGCAGCTCGGTCTCGGCGTCGCTCAGGTACACGACGATCTCGGCGACGCGCGAGGTGCCCGCGTCCTTCGGGATGGGCCGGTCGATCGCGAGCGGCGTCGGCGCCTCGAACCCCGCCAGCGTCTCTCGCCAGTACCGGAGCGCCGCGGCGCGGTCCTGCGCGCCGAGCCACGCGATGAAGTCGCGGTACTGCGGCGGGTTCGACAGGCGCGGCTCGCCGCCCTCGATCATCGCCTGGTAGCGCGCGAAGAACTCGACGAGCAGGAGCGAGCTGCACCAGCCGTCGATCAGGATGTGGTGATAGCTCTTGATGAAATAGAAGCACCGCTCGTGGAACCGGATCAGCCGCAGCTTGATGAGCGGCGCCCTCGCCAGGTCGAACCCACGCCGGAGCTCGTCCTGGATGAGCGCCTCGAGGCTCTGCTGCTGCTCGTCCGCGGTCATGTGGCCCCAGTCGAGGTACTCGACCGGCGACGGGACGCTCCGGTTCACGATCTGCAGCATCCTGCCCTCCGTCTGCCAGACGAAGGACGTGCGCAGCGTCGGGTGCCGCTCGACCACCGCCTCCCAGGCGGCGAGGAACACCTGGGGATCCATGGCGCTGTCGAAGCGGAAGTGCTCCTGCATGAGGTAGATGCCGGAGCCGGACTCGAGCAGCGTGTGCACGAGCATGCCCTGCTGCATCGGGCTCAGCGGATAGATGTCCTCGATGTTCCGCGCGGGCACGGGCATCGCGTCGAGCTCCTCCTGCGTCAGCCGCGCCAGCGGGAAGTCCGACGGCGTGACCCCGCCGGACCGCCCGTCGAGGCAATGCTCGATGACGCGGCGCACCTGCTCGACGAAGCGCTCCATCAGCTGACGGACTTGCCCTTCCGTGTGGAGGCCCTCGCTGAAGCGCCAGTTGATCTGCAGCCGGCCCCCGTGGACGGCGGTGTTGACGTCGAACCAGGCGTCCCGCGCGCTGCTCCCCGCGCGGTCGTCGCCGGACGGCTCCTTGGCCAGGGAGAACAGCTTCTTGCCATCCGCGGTCGAGTCGAACTGCCCCAGGTAGTTGAAGGCGACCCGCGGGCGAACCGGCGTGTTCAGCGCCTCCCCGGCGCCCGAGAGATAGCGCAGCACGCCGTAGCCGATGCCCTTGCCGGGCACGGCCCTGAGCTGCTCCTTGATGACCTTGATCGACCGTCCCAGGTCATCTCCCGCGGCTGTCAGCCGGACGGGGTACTGCGTCGTGAACCAACCCACGGTCCGCGAGACGTCCACGCCCTCGAACAGGTCTTCGCGCCCGTGGCCACCCAGGCTGACGAGCAGGCTCTCCTGGCCCGACCACGCGCACAGCGCGCGGGTCAGCGCCGTGAGCAGCAGGTCGCTCGCCTGCGCCCGGTACGCCTGCGGCGCCCGGGTGAGCAGCGCCTGCGTCTCCGCGTCGCTCAGCTCGGCCCGCAGCGTGCGCGCCGACGCCACCGTGTTTTCGCCGCCCGGATCCCGCGCGGGCAGCATCGGCGCCTCTCCATCGAGCGCCTGCTTCCAGGTGGCGAGCTCGGCGCTGAGCCGCTCGGACGCGGCATAGCGCTGGAGCTCCTCGGACCAGCGCTTGAACGAGCTGCTCTTCGCCGGCAGGGCGGGGCTCTCCCCCTTCTGCAGCTGCCGGTAGGCCGTCTGCAGATCCTCCAGCAGGATGCGCCACGACACCCCGTCCACCACGAGGTGGTGAATCACGAGCAACAGGCGGCCCGACGCCCGGTCCGTCCAGCCCATGTACACCGCGCGCACGAGCGGGCCCTGCTCGAGGTCCAGGCTCCGCTGCGCCGCGTTCGCCGCGCGCTCGATGGCCGCCGGCGCGTCCGGTTCGCCCGTCAGTTCGACGCGCGAGGTCAGCCGCGGCTCGGGGCCCTGGCTGTACCACTGCGTCCACGTCCCGGCCTCGCGCCGGTAGCGCAGCCGGAGCGCGTCGTGGTGCCGCGCCAGGTGCTGGAGCGCGGACTCGAGGAGCTCCAGGTCGAGCGGCTCCGTGACCTCGAGCAGCACCGACTGGTTCCAGTGGTGCGGCTCGGCGAGATCCTGGTCGAAGAACCACCGCTGGATCGGCGTCAGCGGGACGTCGCCCTCGGCGTCGCCCTGGTCGATCACCGCCGCTTCGATCCATCGCGCCACCCCGGCGAGCGCCGCCAGCGTCTGGTGCTGGAACACGTCCCTCGGATGGAGGCCGATGCCCGCGCTCTTCGCCCGGCCGACCACCTGCAACGCGATGATCGAGTCGCCGCCCAGCTCGAAGAAGTTGTCGTGCAGTCCGACGCGCTCGACCCGCAGCGACTTGCTCCAGATCTCCGAGAGCTTCTGCTCGAGGGCGCTCTCCGGCGCCACGTACGCGCGCTGCGCCTGGCTCAGGTCGGGCGCCGGCAGGGCCCGGCGGTCCACCTTGCCGTTCGCCGACAGCGGCAGCTGCTCGAGCAGCACGTACACCTGCGGCACCATGTACTCCGGCAGCGCCTCGCCCAGCTGCGCCCGCAGCGCCTCCCACGCGCGCCGCGGGTCATCGCCCGTGTGCGCCCCCCCGTCGATGCGCTCCAGCACCACGTAGGCGACCAGCCGCTTCTGCCCGGGCGCGTCCTCCCGGGCCAGCACCACCGCCTCCTTCACCCCGGGCTGTTCCAGCAGCCGCGCCTCGATCTCGCCGAGCTCGATCCGGAAGCCGCGGATCTTCACCTGGTGGTCGACGCGCCCCACGCACTCCAGCACGCCATCAGCCCGGTATCTCGCCAGATCCCCTGTCCGGTACAGCCGCTCTCCGGCCACGTCGCTGAACGGGTTCGGCACGAACGCCTCCGCCGTGCGCCCCGGATCCCCGAGATAGCCCCGTCCGACGCCCACGCCTGCGACGCACAGCTCGCCCACCACCCCGACCGGCACGCGCTGCATCGCCTGATTCACGACGTACAGCCGGTTGTTGTCGGTCGGCCGCCCGATCGGCAGGAACACCACATCTTCCCCGGGCTCCGCCTCCACCGTGTGCAGCGACACGTCGTCCGCGCACTCCGCAGGACCGTACGCGTTCACCAGCGGGATGTGCGGATACCGCCGCAGCCACTGCCGCGCCAGCTCCGGCGCCATCGCCTCGCCCGTCGGCAGCATCCGCCTCAGCCTCGGGAGCTCCACCCTCGCTTCCCCCAGCATCCCCTGGATCAGCGACGGCACGCTCTCGAGGACCGTGATCCCCGTCTCGTTCACGTGCCTCAGCAGCGCCATCGGGTCGTGCGCCACCTCGTCCGGCACGATCTCCACACGCGCCCCGCAAAGCAGCGCTGCGAGGAACTGCCACACCGAGATGTCGAAGCTCTGCGACGCCGTCTGCGCGATGACGTCCTGCTCGGTCAACCCGAGATACGGGACCTTGCTGAGCTGGTTGTTCAGCATTCCCGCGCTCGTCACCATCGCCCCCTTCGGCGTACCGGTCGAGCCCGACGTGTAGATCACGTACGCAAGCTGCGCCGGGTGCACCGGCGCCCCGCGCCACAGCACCTCTTCCCGCAGCGCATCGCCCTCTCGCTGGAGCTCCTCGAACACCAGCACCGCCGGCCGCGGCTCCCCCTCCAGCCGCTGCTCCGCCTCGCTCAGGTGTCCGCGGCACCCCTCGCTCACCACCACCGCCCGCGCCGCCGACAGCTTCATCAGCTGCGCCGTGCGCTCGGCGGGGTGCTTGCTGTCCAGCGGCACGTACGCCGCGCCCGCCTTGAACACCCCGAGCATCATCGCGAGCAGCTCCAGCCCGCGCTCGGCGAACACCGCCACCACGTCCCCGGCCTTCACCCCGGCCGCCGACAGCGCCCGACCCACCCGCGCCGCCTGCTCGTTCAGCGCGCCGTAGCTCACGCTCCGGCCCAGGCATCTCGCTGCGACCCGCTCCGGCTGCCTCCGCACCTGCTCCTCGAACAGGCCCACGTACCCGCGCTCCAGCGGATACGCCCGCTCCGTCCGGTTCCACGCGTCCTGCGCCGCCGCCTCCTCGCGCCCGAGCAGCGGCAGCTCGTGCACGCCCCCCTCGGGCCGCTCCGCCATCGCCAGCAGCAGCCGCCGGAACTGCCCCAGCATCCGCTCGATGTCCGCCGCCGCGAACATCCGCGCGTCGTAGGACAGGAGCAGCTTCATCCGCTTGCCGGGGATCGCCACCGCGGTGATCGGGTAGTTCGTGTGCGTCCGGTGGCTGCCGAAATCGACACGGAACTCCGCGCCCCACTCCGACAGGGAGTGATCCAGCGGCGCGTTCTCGAACACGAACAGGCTGTGGAACAAGGGCAGACCGCGGGGCACCTCGCTGCACGCCTGGATGTCCACCAGCGGCAGCTGCTCGTGCTGCCGGAGCGAAGCGTTCTTGTCCTGCAGGTCCCGCAGCCACCGGACGACGGCGGTCCGCTCGCGCGCGGGGACCCGCACGCGCAGCGGGATCGTGTTGATGAACAGGCCGACCGTCTCTTGAATGTCCGGGATCTCCGCCGGCCTCCCCGCCACCGTCACCCCGAACAGCACGTCGTTCGTGCCGCTGTACTGCGACAGCACCACGGCCCACGCGCCCTGCGCGATCGTGTTCGGGGTGATCTGGTGCTGCTGCGCCGCCCGGCCGAGGACCTCCGTCTCGGCCTCGCTCAGGTACAGCGCCGCGTCGACGACGTCCGAGACACGGGCGTCCTTCGTGAGCGGCCTGTCGATCGAGAGCGGCGTCGCCGCCTCGAACCCGGCGAGCTCGTCTCTCCAGTACTGCCGGGTCTTCTCCCGGTCCTGGCCCATGAGCCAGGCGATGAAGTCCCGGTAGAGCGGCGGGGCCGACAGCGCCGCGTCGGTCCCCGTCGAGAGCGCGCGGTAGAGCTTGAAGAAGTCCACGAGCATGAGCGAGCGGCACCAGGCATCGATCAGGATGTGATGGCGGCTCTTCACGAAGAGGAAGCTGGCCTCGCCGAGGCGGAACAGGCGCAGCCGCAGGAGCGGAGGCCGCGCGAGGTCGAAGCCGTTCCGCAGCTCCTCCGCCATCATCTCGCGGATGCGCCGCTGCTGCTCCTCCTCCGGCGTGCCCCTCCAGTCGAGGTACTCCACGGCCGAGGGCACGCGCCGGTGGATGATCTGCACCATCTTCTCTTCGTGCTGCCACACGAACGACGCGCGGAGCGCCGGGTGGCGCGCGACGACCTGCCGCCAGGCGGCGACGAACACCTCGGGATCGATCGCGCTGTCGATGCGGTAGTGGTCCTGCATCACGTAGATGCCGGACCCCGGCTCGAGCAGCGTGTGCAGCAGCATCCCCTGCTGCATCGGGCTCAGCGGGAAGATGTCCTCGATGTCCCGCGGCGCCGCCGGCAGCGCGTCGAGCTCCTCCTGCGTCATCCGCGCGAGCGGGAAATCCGACGGCGTGACGCCCCCGGCGCGCTCGTCCAGGCAATGCGCGACGAGCGCGCTCAGCTGCTGCGCGCACCGCGCCGCGACCTCGCGCGCCCGCTCCTCCGTGCAGGCGCCCGCGCGGAAGCCGAAGCGGATCCGGAGCCGCCCCTCGTCGACGCCCGCCGTCACCGCGATGCCGGCCTCGGACGCGCCGTGATCGCCGCGCTCGTCGCCCGAGAGCTCACGGACGAACCGGAAGGCGCCGCCCTCCAGGGGCCAATCCCACAGCGCCGCGAGCGAGACGCTGACCTCGGGCCGCGCCGCCCGCGCGGACGCGAGCTCGGCGCGATCCGACCCGAGCAGCGCCCCGTAGCCGATCCCCCCGCGGGGCACGGCGCGCAGCTGCTCCTTGATCGCCTTGATCGAGCGGCCGAGATCGCCCGCGACCGGCGTCAGCCGGACGGGGCAGCGCGCGGCCAGCCAGCCCACCGTCCGCGCCGCGTCCACCCCGTCGCCCAGCGCGCCCCTGCCGTGCCCCTCCAGCTCGAAGAGCGCGCTCTCCTGCCCGGATCCGTCGCACAGCGCGCTCGCGAGCGCGCTGAGGAGCAGCTCGCGCGGCTGCGTCCTGTAGGCGTCGTTCGCGGCGGCGGACAGGAGCTGCGCCGTCTGCTCCTCGGGCAGCTCGACGAGCAGCGCCGTCGCCGCGTCGCCGCCGCGCCCCCGGTCCCGCGTCCCGGCGGGCTGGCTGGCGCCGACATGGGCCACCTCCTGCCAGTAGGCGAGCTCTCGCTCCAGGGCCGGGCCCTCCGCCGGCTCGCTGGCGAGCCGCGCCCACCGCTTGAGCGGCGTGCCCTTCGCGGGCAGCGCCACGGGCACCCCGTCCCGCAGCTGCGCGCACGCCGTCTGCAGATCCTCGAGCAAGATCCGCCACGAAGCGCCGTCGACCACCAGGCGATGGATCGCGAGCAGCAGGCCGGCCGGGCGCTCGGCCCCGCGGTCCAGGTACACCGCGCGCAGCAGCGGCCCGTGCTCCAGATCGAGGCCCTGCGCCGCCTCCTCCGCGGCGCGCTGGACCGCCGCCTCGAGGTCGCGCTCGCCCGCCACGTCGACGCGCCGGGTGAAGCGCGGCGAAGCGCCCTCGGCGAGCCATTGCTTCCACGCCCCTCCCTCTCGCCGGAATCGCAGCCGGAGCGCGTCGTGGTGCGCCGCGAGGTGCTGCAACGCGCGCTCGATCTGGCCCTCGTCGATCGGCGCCGCGAGCTCGAGGAGGACCGATTGCGCCGCGCGCAGGTCGGCCGCAGCCCCTTGCGCGAGGAAGCGCCGCTGGCCCGGCGTCAGCTCGACCTCTCCGGACGCCTCCTCGCGCGCCGCCGCGGAGGGCTCGCTCGCGACCTCCGCCACGCGGGCCAGCTCGGCGATGGTCTGGTGGGCGAAGAGCTGCTTTGGCGTCAGCGAGACGCCCAGCTTCCTGGCGCGCGCCACGACCTGCAGCGTCAGGATCGAGTCCCCGCCCAGCGCGAAGAAGTTGTCGTGGACGCCGACCTGCTCGACCTTCAGGGCCTCTCGCCACACCGCCGCGAGCTTCTCCTCCACCTCCGTGCGCGGCAGGACGAGCGCCCGCGCCTCCGCGCGGACCGGCTCCGGCAACGCCTTGCGATCGAGCTTGCCGTTCGCCGTCACCGGGAAGCTATCCATCCAGACGTAATCGCTCGGCACCATGTAGTCCGGCAGCCGGGCGCTCAGCGCGGCCCGGAGCGCCTCGGTGTCCCGGCGCTCGCCGGCGGCGATCACGTACGCCACGAGCCGCGCGTGGCCCGCTTGCCCGCCGTGCACGAGCACGTGGGCGTCGGACACGCCGGGCGCCGCGCGGAGCTCCGCCCGGATCTCGCCGAGCTCGATGCGGTATCCCCGCAGCTTGATCTGCTCGTCGATGCGCCCGAGGAACTCGATGGTCCCGTCCTCCAGGTACTGCGCTTGATCCCCCGTGCGGTACATCCGCGCGCCGGGCTCGCCGTACGGATCCGGGATGAAGCGCTCCGCGGTCAGGTCGGGCCGATTCAGGTACCCGCGCGCCACGCCCTCGCCGCCGATGAAGATCTCGCCCGGCACGCCGACCGGCATCGGCTGCAGATCGCGGTTCAGGATGTACACCCGGCTGTTCGGCAGCGGCTTGCCCAGCGGCAGCGCGGTGGTCGCCGGCCGCGGCTCGTCCGGCGCGTGGAGGTGCGTGAGCACGCCGACCGTCGTCTCCGTGGGCCCGTAATGGTTCAGGAGCCTGCACGCGCCGAGGCGCCGCACCTCGCTGACGAGCTCCCAGGACGTCGCCTCGCCGCCCACGACCAGCGTGTGCTCGGGGAGCACCCACCCGGGCCGCGCGGCCTGCAGGAGCCCCGAGAGGTGGCTCGGCGCGATCTTGATCGCGTGCACGCCGTGCGCGTGCATGTACTCGGCCATCGCGTCCGGATCGAGCGCCCGGTCCTCGGAGATCAGGTGCAGCGCGCGCCCCGAGCACAGGGCGCCGAACAGCACCGTGTTCCCGAGATCCGCGGCGACCGTCGAGATCATCGCGAGGCTCGCGCGCTCCGGGAGCGCCATCCGCTCGAGCACCCCCTGCACGTAGTTGCTCACGCTGCGGTGCGTGACCACGACCCCCTTGGGCCGCCCGGTCGAGCCTGACGTGTAGATGACGTACGCCGCGCTGTCCGGGTGCACGCGCTCGCCGACGGCGCCGTCCGGCGTCGCCAGGAGCTCCGGATCGTCGAGGAAGGTCGGCCTCGCCCCGAGCTGAGACAGCGCGTCCCGCGCCTCGCTGCGGCCGAGGACGAGCTGCGCTCCGCTGTCCTCCACCATGTCGCGGAGGCGCGCGGCCGGCAGCTTCGGATCGAGCGGCACGTAGGCCGCGCCGCACTTCAGCACGCCGTAGAGCCCCACGACGAAGTCGAGCGAGCGGCCGACGTACAGCCCCACGCGCCCCTCGGGCCCCACGCCCTGCGCGCGCAGCCAGCGGGCGAGCTGGCTCGCGCGCCGATCGAGCTCCGCGTAGCTCAGCGCGCTCTCCTCGAAGCGAACGGCCGTCGCCTCGGGCGCCCCCTCCACCTGCGCCTGGATCCACTCGTGCACGCCCCGCTGCGCGTAGGGCACGCCCGTCGGGTTGAACCCCGCGACGATGCGGGCCCGCTCGCGCGCCTCGACCCACTCGAGCGCGGCGATGGGCCGGTCGATCTTGCCCTCGAGCTCCCGCAGGAGGAGCAAGAACCCCTCCTGCATCCCCGCGATCAGCCGGGGATCGAACAGATCCGCCCGGTAGACGAACGACCCGCGCAGCCCCGCGCGCGTCTCGGTCAGGTGCAGCGTGAGGTCGAACTTCGCCACCGCGTCCGAGGGCGGAGCGGGCACGATCTCCAGGCCGGAGATCGCGTGGCGCTCCGCCCCGACCTCCGGGCGCCACGAGAACATGACCTGGAACAGCGGCGAGTGCGTCAGCCGTCGCTCGGGCCGGAGGGCGTCCACCAGCCGCTCGAAGGGCAGATCCTGGTTGGCCTCCGCCCCGAGGGCCGCTTCCTTCACCCTGCCGAGCAGCTCCCTGAAGCTCGGGTTCCCGCCCAGCGTGGTGCGGAGGACCTGCGTGTTGACGAAGAAGCCGATGAGCTTCTCGATCTCCACCCTGCTCCGGTTCGCCACCGGCACGCCGATCCGGAGGTCGCTCTGGCCCGAATACCGGTAGACGAGCACCTTGAAGGCGGCGAGGCAGAGCATGAACAGCGTCGCGCCGTTCGCGCGCGCGACGCGGTTCAGCTGCCGTGTCAACGCCTCGCCCACCTCGAACTCGCTCGTCCCGGCGCGATGGCTGGGGGACGCCGGCCGGGGCCGGACGGTCGGCAGCTCGAGCACCGGCTGCTCGGCCCCGAGCTGCTGCTTCCAGTACTCGAGCTGCCGCTGGATCTCCCCTCCTTCCAGCCACGCTCGCTGCCAGACCGCATAGTCGGCGGTTTGGATCGGCAGCGCCGGCAGCGCCGGCTCCAGGCCTCGGCTGTACGCCTCATAAAGAGCGCCGATTTCGTCCATCATCACGTTCATGGACCAGCCGTCCGAGACGATGTGATGCATGGTCACGAGCAGCCGGTGGTCGCGCTCCGCGCGCCGGATCAGCCGCACCCGGAGCACGGGCCCTCGCTCCAGGTCGAACGGCGCGCACGCCTCTTCCTGCGCGACGAGGCGCGCTCGCTCCTCGCGCTCCCCTTCCGGCGCCGCGCTCAGATCCACGACCGGCAGCGCGATCCGCGCGGCCTCGTCGATCGCGCGGTACGGCTGCCCGTCCTCCTGCGGAAAGCGCGTGCGCAGCGCCTCGTGGCGGGCGACGAGCGCCTGGAACGTGCGGCGGAGCGCCTCGACGTCGAGCGCGCCGGCGAGCTCGGCGCTGCCGGCGATGTTGTAGGCCGCGCTGTCCGGCTCCATCTGCCACAGGAACCACAGCCGCTGCTCGGCGAACGACAGCGGCATCCGGCCGTCGCGGCGGACCCGCGCGATCGCCGCGGGCTCCGCGCGCGCCCCTCTGCGCCTCAGCTCATCGATCCTCGCGGCCAGCGCGCGGAACGACGACGCCTCGAACAGGCCGCGCAGCTCCATGCGCACGCCGAATGCCTCGTTGACGCGCGACAGGAGCTGCGCCGCCTTGAGCGAGTCGCCGCCGGCGCCGAAGAAGCTGTCGTCGCCCTCGACCCGGCGCACGCGCAGCACCTCCCGCCAGATCGCCGCGAGCCGCTCCTCCGTCGCGGTGGCCGCCGCGCCGCTCGCGGCGGCCGCCGGCGCGGCCGCGTCCCGCGCGAGGAGCTTCCCGCGCTCGTAGACGGCAAAGGCGTCGAGCGACCTGTCCCTCCAGCCGTCCCGGCAGGCCCCGCGCACCGGCTCTCCGCTCGCGGTGAGCGGCATGGCCCCCGGGTTCAGCAGCAGGATCACGCCCGCGGGCCCCTGGTGCGCGCGCGCCACGACCTCGTCGATCGCCCGGCAGAGCGCCTCCGGCTTGATCATCCGCCGGAGCGCCGCGCTGACCTCCGCGGCGACGCCGATGCCCGCCTCGCCGCCCTCGGCGAGGGAGAAGGCCGCCACGCGGCCCTTCTTGACGACCTCGATCTGGGACTCGACGGCGCTCTCGATGGATTCGTGGTTCATTGCACCTGCTCCTCGACACTCCGAACTGCTGCTGAAGCGACCGTCGTGCGGCCCTGCTCGTAGACGGCGAACGCGTCGAGCGCGCCCCGCTGCCAGCCCTTCCGGCACGCGGCGCGCTGGAGCTTCCCGCTCGTCGTGATCGGCAGTGCGCCGGGCTGTACCAGCACGACCACGCTGGCCGGCTCGCCGTGCGCCTCGGCCACGGCCTCGCTGATGAATCGGCACACGTCCTCGGGCTCGATCAGCTTCTGCATGCGCCGGCTCACCTCCGCCGCGACGCCGATCCCCTCGCTCCCGCCGAGATCGACGGCGAACGCCGCCACGCGCCCCTTGCGCACCACCTCGACCTGCTCCTCGACCGTCCGCTCGACGTCCTGCGGATACAGGTTGTGCCCGCGGACGATGATGAGGTCCTTGAGCCGGCCGGTGATGAACAGCTCGCCCTCGTGCTTGAACCCGAGATCGCCGGTGCGCAGGAAGACGCGCCCGTCCCGCGCCGCGAACGTCGCCGCGGTGGCCTCGGGCTTCTCCCAGTAACCGAGGGTGACGCTCGGGCCCGCGACCTGGATCTCCCCCACCCGGCCTGGCCCCGCGGCCGCCCCGGTCTCGGGATCGACGATGACGACCTCGTGCAGCGGCTGCGCGTCGCCGCAGCCCACGAGGCTCTGGCCGGCCTCGGCCGGGCTCACGGCGTTCTCGGCCAGCCGCTTCGCGTCGAAGCGCCGCTCGACCGCGCCGCCGCCGCGCCGCCCGCCGGTGACGAACAGCGTGGCTTCCGCGAGGCCGAAGCAGGGATAGAGCGCCGCCGGGTCGAACCCCGCCGCGCCGAACCGATCGGAGAAGGCCCGGAGCGTCGCTGCCTTGAGCGGCTCTGCCCCGCAGAACGCGAGTCGCCAGCCGGAGAGATCGAGCCCCTCCGGCAGGGCCGCCCGGGCGCGCTCGACGCAGAGCCGGTAGGCGAAGTCCGGCGCGCCGCTGACGGTCCCGCCGTACCGCGAGATCGCCTGTAGCCAGCGCATCGGCCGCTCGATGAAGTGCTGCGGCCCCATCAGCACCGCCGACTGCCCGCTGAAGAGCGGCTGGAGGAGCCCGCCGATGAGCCCCATGTCGTGGAAGAGCGGGAGCCAGCTCACGACGACATCGTCGTCGCGCATGGAGAAGGCGTTCCGGATCACCACCTCGTTGGCGATCAGGTTGTCGTGGCCGACCATGACGCCCTTGGGCGCGGCGGTCGATCCGGAGGTGTATTGCAGGAACGCGATGTCGCCGGGGCCGATCGCCGGCATCTTCCAGAGCGTGTGCTCGGCGGCGCCTCGGCCGCCCGCCGCGACGATCTCCACCTGGGCGAGCTCCGGGAACCCCTGCTTCACCGCCTCGAACGGGCCGAGCAGCTCCGAGCTCGTCAGGACGAGGCGCGGGCGCGCGTCGCGGACGATGGAGAGCAGCCGCTTCACGTGGTGCACCTGGCCCGGGTCCGGCGGATAGGCGGGGACGGCGATGAGCCCTGCGTACAGGCAGGCCAGGAAGCCGATGACGTAGTCGGGCCCGCTCGGACACGCGATGAGCGCGCGCTCGCCCTTCGTGGCCATCGATTGCAGCGACGCGGCCAGCGCGCAGGCGCGCTCGTGGAGCTCTCGGTACGTGAACGTATCGCTGACGGCCTCTCCGTCGCCGAGGAACCGCAGCGCCACCCGCTGCGGGTGGATGGCTGCCCTCTCGCTCATCAGCTCGACGAAGCTCCTCATCGACCCTGCGGGTGCTGCCGGTTGCAAAGCGTTCATTGCGTGAGTTCCTTCATGGGCATTGCGCGGGCCCTCGGAGGCGCTGGGTCCAGCGCCCCTCCTGCCCCGAGACGTTCCACCGGCGCGCCGGTCCCCGAGGCCGGGGCGCCCTCCTGGGCGCGGCTCGACGAGCAGCCGCGCCACGAAGCCGCCGATCCGCCCAGCGGAGGCCCCCGACGGCGGGGGCGACCCGGACCGGATCGGTGATTCAAACCACATCGAAAATGAAAATTATGTTCAATATCAACAGCGCGAGGGGTACCCGATCGAGGGGTCGATGTCAAGCGCGACGTGCGGCGGACCAGTACCGGCGATTACGCCGCGCCGTGATGGCGTCGCTGCGAGGGGCCGCGCCGGCGCTCAGCGCACGATCGCGTGCGTGTACTTGAGCAGGAGCGTGCGCTCATGGGCCGTCTCTCCGCCGGCGCGCTCGTCGTAGACCAGCCACAGGTCGGTGCCCTCGCGGACGTGGTGGCGCAGGCGCACGTTGACGCTCGTGCGGTCCGTGAGGCTGCTGTACTGGAGGAACGCGCTGAGGGAGGCGTGGATGTCGAACGCCAGCTTCAGGCGCACCCGCGCGATGTGCGCGTCGAGGGCGACGTCCCGCGCCGGGAAGCGGATCGCCTCGATCTGGTAGTCGCCGCCGAGGCTGAAGTGCGGCGACGGGTTCCACCCCGGGCTCAGCAGGGCCGAGAAGCTGTGGCCGTCGTAGAACTCCCCTCCTTCGAGGGTGACGTCGCAGCGCAGCCTGCGGGCGGCCGGCATGGTCAGCCACGCGCCGGCCCGATGGAAGAGGTAGCGGCCCTCCGGGACCTCGATCCCGCCGTCGAGGACCAGCGGCTCCCGCACCGCCTCGTGCCGGTGGCGGCTCAGCACCTCGAACGCGTCTCCGCTCGCGAGCGTGAGCCCAAACATGGGGCTGAGCAGCGCAGACTCGATGAGATCGTCGCTGTTTCGCTGGTAGGCCTGGACGCGCGTGTCGAGCCAGGCTTCGGCCACGGGAGAGCCGGCGTCGAGCAGCCATGAATAGCTGGAGTAGACCTCGGCGGAGCGATACCCCTGGTAAGGCTCGAAGCCCATGCCGGGGTCGAAATCGTCGCCGGCCCAGCTCAGCTCCGCGCGGTAGCTGAACCCCTCGCCGCGCCGCCGTTCCCACAGCGCGACGGCGCGGCCGCTGTCGATGGGGCGCGCCGGCTCGGCCTCGTCCGGCGCCGCCTCGTCCGGCCGCGCCGAGCGCAGGCTCTGCGCCCATTTCAGCGTGAGGAACTCGTCGGCGACGACGTGGACCGTGCTGTCGAGCCCGTAGGCGAGCTGGTAACGGCCGTCGAGGCCGACGCGGCTCGTCAGCATGCCGCCGACGGTCGAGAGCGGATCGTCGAGCTGGCGGCGCAGCCGGAGGACGCCGAAGTTCTCGGACGGCAGCGCGTCGCTCCGCGCCGTCTGCATGTCCAGCGCGCCGATGTCCCACCGTCCGACGCGGCCGGCGAGACGCGCGCCGCCGAGGATCGCGACCGGCTCGCCCTCGGCGAGCCCGATGCGCCGGCTGTGGAACAGGCGGCCATCCCCGGAGAGGTTGAATTTGAATTCGAAGATCCCGGCGCGCTCGAGGAAGAACTGACGCTTCTCCGGGGCGAAGAGGGGGAATCGGGTCAGGTTGATCTGCTCATCGTCGGCCTCGACCTGCGCGAAGTCGGTGTTGACGGTGAGGTCGAGGGTCAGCTCGCTGGTGACGCCGTACTTGGCGTCCACGCCGGCGTTGTACACGGCGGTCTCGATGTCCCGAACGGGCCGGCGCGCTGCCTCCGGCGGCGTGCTGACGGAGTAGCCGACGAGCGCGTAGGGCGTGATGTACAGCGCGCGGCGCGGGACGACCCCTGTGAGCGCGACGTCCATCAGCTTGGAGGGCTTCGAGTACGCGTTGAACCATTTCGGCGGGACGTGCGGCCAGACGTGCCGCTCGTTCTGCCGGGCGAGCCAGCGGACCACCGAGAGGCCCATGGTCACGCGGCCCGTCTCGCTCTGGAAGCCGAGCGTGGAGAAGGGGATACGCATCTCCGCCGACCATCCGTCGCTCGTCCGCCGCGCCGCCGCTTCCCAGTGGCCGTTCCAGCTCCAGTCGGGCTCGCCGGAGGCCAGATCGCCCGTGATGGTGCCGTCCACGCGCGCGCCGGTCGGCATCGTGTAAAAGGAGAGCGCCGTCGCGTCGTCGTTGAACGGGTCGACGATGAGCCCCACGCTGTCATCCCCGGCGTCCTCGTCGCGGGACAGCGAGTTGGCCCGAACCTCCGAGGGATCGGAGTCGCGGAGCCGCGCCCCGAGGTAGAGGTGCCCGTCGTCGTAGGCGACGCGGATCTCGGTGACCTCGGAGGGCGCGCTGCCGAACGCGGGCCAGTAGACGATGGTCGGCACCGGGGCGATCGCCTCCCACGCGGCCTCGTCCACCACGCCGTCGATCTCGACCTGCCCCGTGAGCCTCGAGAGCGGCACCGGCGGCTCGGCCCGCGCGCGCTGCGGGACGCCGAGCGCGAGCGCGGCGGCGAGCGCCGGCGCCGCCCATGGGGAGCCGCACCGGGCGCGCTCCCGGCACGGCAGGTCCTCGGGGGCGCGTCCGGCAGGGACCCGGGCCCCGGAGCGCCAGCGTCGTGAGGCCTCACACATCGAAAACGAATATCACTTTCATTATCGACGCCGCCGACAGTTACCGGGAGGCACCGTCCCTGTCAAGGCGCACGTGCGGCGGCCCGGCGCGGTCGAGCGCACCGGGGGGGATTGCCCGGAACGCGAGCCCCGTCTGCGGGTGCGATGGGCGGTTTACGAGAGCGCGTGCGCCGCTGGCGCGGCAGGCCAGAGCTCGACTTTGTCGTTCGCGGGGTGCAGCGATGTCCCGGAAGGTCAGCGCCCTTGCGGCACGATTCGCGCTACTTGCACGATCCGGTCTCGATGGAGTGCGGGCGCACCGAGGTGTTCTGGATGCTGTTCGGGTCGGTCACCGCGACCTCGCGGCCCCAGCCGGTGAGCCCCGCGAAGGTCCCGTCGGTCGTCATGTCGAACGGCCCGTCGTCCTTGCAGTCGTTGTTCTCGACGGCGCCCCACGACCAGGCGAGCCACCCCACCTCGAGCTCGACGCTCTTGGCGAGGAGCGTCTTGTAATCGAACGGGTGCTGGCTGCACTCGTACACGGCGTGCTGCGCGAACTCCCCGACCATCAGGGGCAGCTCCAGCGCCACGGACTCGTTCAGCTCCTTCGTGATCGTGGCCCCGCTCCCGTCGGTCCACCACATGTGCACGCTGAGCATGATGTTCGAATCGTGCGCGACGAGGGCGGGGCCGACGGCCTGGAGCTGGTCGATGTTCTGCCCCCACTTGGAGGCGTCGATGATGAGCGGCACCGTGATGCCGGCCTCGCGCATCCTCGTGATGGCCTGCTTGTAGCCCGCCTCCCACGCCGCGTTGTCCACCTGGTCCCCGACCTCGTTGCCGATGTTGACGAGCAGGTTCTGCTCGTGCTTCTTGATCACGGCGACGGTCTCCGGTTCGGTCCAGTAGTCGACGAGGCTCGGCAGGAGATCCCATTTGCCCGTGGCGTCGTGCAGCTCGACGATCGGGATGAGCTTCTGCGCGAGCGCGTTCGTGATGGCCGTATCGAGGCCCGCCGCGGTGTTTTCGGTATTCCACACGATCCGCACCGTGTTGGCGCCCGTCTTCGCGATCTCCGCGAGCTCCGGCAGTCCGTCGGGGCCCGACGGCAGCCACACGACCATCTCGTTGACGCCCCGGAGCAGCACCTTCTCACCGCAGCGGTCGTAGAGGAACCGGCCGCGCACCGAGAACCCCGTCGACGGCTCGCCCCCTCCCCCGCCCCCGGCGCCCGTGCCCGACGTGGCGCCGCTGCTCGTCGAGGCGCCGTCGCTCGTCGAGGCGCCGTCGCTGGTCGACGCGCCGCTGCTCGTCGACGCGCCGCCGTCGCCGCCGCCGGACGTGGCGGCCCCCCCGCCCGAGCCCGTCGCGCCCCCGCCCGTGCCGGTCGCGTCCTGCCCGGAGCCCTGCGGGTCGCCCGAGCCGTCGCCGCACCCCACGGAGAGGCCCAGCGCCACGAGGGCGGCTCCGGCCCAACCAGCTATCGACCGATGATTCACGTACGTCATGTCATCCCTTCCTCTCTCCTGATTGCACCTTTCGACCCGGCGGGCCGACCGACGCCGAGCGGGCGGCGCCCATCGTGTCATCTCGGCCGGAGCTCGGTGAGGACGAGCAGGTACTCCGGCGGGTTGTTCGGCGTCAGCTTGGCGTACGGGTTCTCCTTGGTCGGGAACCCGGTGAAGCGCTTCGTGTTGTATTCACCCCAGGACGGGTTCTTGAAGAGCGGGATCACCGGCGCGGCCTGCACGAAGATCGTCTGCAGCGCGTCGAGGATGCGCTTCTGCTCGGCCGGGTCGATCGCGGACTCGAACTCACGGAACAGCGGGTCGGCCTCCTTCGCGCCGAAGCGATGCCAGTTGCGGGCGGAGACCTCGCCCACCGGCTTCACCAGCTCCGCGCTCATGAGATCGCGATAGAAGTTGTAGGGCGTGGGCTCCACGGTGGTCCAGCCCATCGACATGTCGAACGTGCCCTTCTGGAGCGCCTCGAAGAACGCGCTGAAGTCGTACGTCTTGAGGGTGGCGTCGATGCCCAGCTGCTTCAGGTTCTGCGCGATGATCTGGACCGCGCGGACCCAGTCGGACCAGCCGGTGACGACGTTGATCTCGAAGCGCATCGGCTTGCCGTCCTTCGCCCGGATCCCGTCCGCGCCCTTCGCGTAGCCGGCCTCGTCGAGCAGCTGGTTCGCCCGGGCCACGTCGAGCTTCACCCAGTCGCCCGCCGCCACCGCCTTCTCGTTGCGGAAGCGGTCGTAGGAGTCGTCGAGGCCGGTCGCGTCCGCGGGCTGCGTGTAGTTGTTCGCCGCGATCTTGACGATCTGCGCCCGGTCGATGCCCATGCTGATCGCCTTGCGCACCCGCACGTCGTCGAACGGCTTCTTCGTCGTGTTCGGATACAGCGTGGCCGTGCCGCCGACGAGCGGGAACCAGTAATGATGGTTCGCCGGATCCTTGGCGACGAAGACCTTGTCGATGTCGGGGACGAAGGCGCCCGCCCAGTCGATCTCGCCGTTCGTGAGCGCGAGGCTGATCGGGTCGTTGCCGGGGTAGGCCGGGAAGCGCAGCCCGTCGACCGCCGGCTTGCCCGCCTGCCAGTAGTTCGGGTTCTTGCCGAGCTCGTACACCTGGTTCTGGAAGACCTTCACCTCGGTGAACGGCCCTGTCGCCACGGGGTTCTCGTTCGCGTACGTGACCGGGTCGGCGACGTCCTTCCACGTGTGCTCCGGCACGATCGGCTGGTGCCCGATGTAGCTGAGCCCCGGCACGTACGGCCGCTTCAGCGTGAACTCGACCGTCGCGCCGTCCTTCGCCGCCACGGCGTCGATGAACTTCCACACCCCCGAGAGATCGAGCGCCGGGTGCTTCTTCAGGAGCTCGAACGTGCACGCCACGTCCTTCGCGGAGAACGGCTGTCCGTCCGACCACGCGACCTTGGGGCGGATCATGAACGTGAGCTTCTTGTTCCCGTCGCTCCACGCGTAGCTCGTCGCGAGCCACGGCGTGTACTCGCTCTTCATCGTGTTGTAGATGAGCATCGGCTCGTAGATGCCGGCGACGGTCGGGAACCGCACGTTCCCCTCGGCGAGCAGCGGGTTGAAGTTCCGTACCCAGGAAGCCTGCTGTTCTCGCGAGATCGTGACCATCGCGGCGCCCTTGGCCGCCGGCTTCGACGCGGGCGCCGCCGACCCCTCCGGAGCGCCACCAGCGGCCCAGGCGCCTCCCTTGTCCTTGGAAGAGCAGCCCGCGGCGGCGCTGGCGGACAGCATCAGCGCCGACAGGAAGATGATGCGACGCGGCATCAGTCCAGTCATCATGACAAGCCTCTCCGCGCGGGCGACGCCTGGTTCCCCGCGACGATTCGTTTTCCGTGACAGCGCGCGGCGCCGTGACGCGGCAACCAAGAAAGGAAGTGGGATCGTACGAGACCCCGGAGCCGCGCCCGACGTTGCTCGGATCGCTGTACCGGTTAAGTGGGTGGATGTCAACGGAGAGGGCTGGCGGTCGTCGCCCTCCGTCGCCGGCGCGCGGCGTGGGGCGCCTTTCGCTGGGGGCCGGGCCGCGCGGGCCCGCTCGCGCGGGGTGAGATCGCGGAAGCGCGCTCAGTCTTCTGCCGGCGGCTCGCCGGGTGTCGGCTGGCCGATGACGTAGTCGCCCGCGGTCCATTGGTAAGCCAGGCTCACATCGGGCGCCTGCGCGCCGAGCACGAGGCCACCGTCGCTCGAGCCGTCGGCGGCGGTCAGCACGAGCTCGCCGCCGCTGGGATCGAGCGCAAAGCTCGTGTGGAGCTCGCCCTGGTCGGTGTCGCCGTCGGCAAACAGCACGAGCAGGCCGTGGCGCGGAAGGGTGACGGGGGGCAGCGGCCACTTGCCGCGCTCGGTGAAGTCGTCGGACAGCGTCCAGCCCGTCAGATCGACGTCCCCCGAGGATGGATTGAACAGCTCGATCCACGGCTCGTGCTCGCCGGCGTCGTCCGCCAGCGTTGTCGTGTTGTCGAGCATGACCTCCGAGATCGACACGGGCATCGGCGTCGGGCACGCCGGACAGAACGCCGGGCTGCCGGTCGCGATCAGCGGGGCGGCGTCGACCAGCACGGTGCCGTCGGCGGCGAACGCGCTCAACGTGGCCGGAGCGCCGAGATTCATGGCGAGCTCATAGCGCTCCTCGCCGGCGTCGGCGCGCGCGACGTCCGTCCAGTTATGATGGGTGTTGACGTACTCGAGCTTGTTCGGCTCGGTCACGCACGTCGCCTCACCGTCGAGCAATACGCTGAACCCATCCAGCCGAAACAAGGACGATTCGCCGACGCCGGCCTCTTCCCAGGTGCGCCTGAGCTGGATGACGATCTGCCCGTCGCTGGCCTCGAAGCGCAGCACGTGGGCGGCGTAGAAGCTGCCGCCGGGACGCTCGCCGCACAGCTCGTCGCTCGCGCCCGGCCCTGCGCCGCCGGCGCCACCTCCGCCATCGCCGCCGCCTCCGCCACCGGCGCCGCCCCCGCCGCCCCCCGGGCGCGCTCCGTCGCCTGGATCGGAGCTCGAGCAGCCGGCGCACACGAGCAAGATCGCGAGGCCGTACAGGGTCATTTTCGAGGTCATGTCTGCCTCCATCAGGGTGTGTAGGGTCTGGCTTGTTTGATCACGGTCCGCCCGTGCATCGTGACGTCGACCTCCAGATCGAGCGACAGCGGGGCGAGCGTCGGATACACGCTGGCCGCGAAGTGGTCGTGCACCACGAACAGCAGCCCCGCGAGCTCGTCGAGCGCTGCGTCGGACCAGAGCCGAGCCCCGTCCGCGGCCAGCGAGGACGGCGACACCAGCGTGATCTCGCTCGGCGATCCGGCGGCAGGACGCCGGAACGTCAGGATCTCAGGGCTGGCGGTGGGGTCCGACGGCTCGACGACGCCGACCTCGCCCACCTGGCTGACGACGCGCACCAAGGGCTCCGGCGCGTCGGGCTCGAGCCCCGTGATCACGACGGCTTCCAGGCGCTCCCCGACGAACGCGGGGTGGACCGCGACGCCCATGAACACCTTTGTATGATCGATGCCGTAGTACGCGCGATCGTCGAACGCGCGTTCGTTCCACAGGCTGGCCCAGACCCGGCACACCGCGAGCAGCGCGCTCTTCTCTTCGGTCAAGTCCTCTTCCAGGTCCTCGATGATCGGCAGGAGATGGCTCCGATCGGGGTGCTCGGCGAGCTCGAGCCGGCGCCGCGCGAGCTCGCCGCGCAGGTACGCCTCGTGCTCCGCGCTCAAGCACGCCGACGGCCCGAGCGCGTCGGCGTCGAGGTCGTCGGCCAGGCAACCGCTGCGCGAGTCGTACAGGCCTGCTCCCGACAGGCCCGGCAGGTCCTCGGCGTTGGTGCTGCTGCGAAAGCGCAGCCTGGTGACCAGCCCGGCGGGGCCGTAGGCCTGGCGAACCGCGGCTTCGAGCGCCGCGCCGAGCTCGGGCAGGTGCTCGGCGGCGCGCATGCGGGCCCTGAGCTCCGACAAGCGGCGCTTCTTGTAGGCGGCGTCGGTGAACACCCGTGGATCGGCGAGCAGCGCCGTCACGTCGGCGTCGAGCCCGCGCCGCTGCATGAAGTCGGCGTAGGCGCGGAACGGGATCGCAAAACCGTCGACGCGGTTCGGTTCGGGCAGGATCCGGGACAGCTCTCCGAGGTTCGCGGCCTTGGTGCCGAACGCCGCGACGTCCGCCGCGCCGAGCGAGCCGAGGGCTGCGGGCGTGGCGACCTCCAGATCCGCGGCCGGATCGCCGAGCGGCGGCCGGCGCTTGCTCCAGAAGGCCTCGGCGTCTTCAAGACGCGCGGGCTCGATCTCCACGTGCGCGCCGCGCGCCGTGAGGTGGACCAGCCCATCCGCGAGCGCGCGGAGCACGCTGTTGTCGAGCGCGCCCGGCGCCGCGGCGCTCGGGATCCCCTTCTCGCGCAGGCGCAGGTTCAGGTGGCTGGCCAGGCTCTGCGGCTGCCGGGTGACGAGGCCGGCGACGAGCCCCAGATCGCTCGGCGCTGCGTCGATCACGAGCACGTCGCGCGGTCCGACGCCGGCCGTGGCGGCGCCGTCCACGATGTTCAGGTAGCCGTACGCCTCGCCCTCGCTGTAGGTCTCGGCGGACAGCCCGCCGAGCAGCGCGTCCGGGTCGACGAGCGCGACGCCTGCCGCGGCGAGCTCGTCGGAGATGGCCCGCACGGCCGCGCTCTGGGCAGCGCCATCCGGCGTGAACACCAGGAAGCTCTCCGCGAACGGGCTGCAGCCTTTGAGCCGTCGGTCGGCTTGCACGATGTCGTCGACGGTCAACATCTCGTCGGGCCCGGTCTCGCTGTACACCGTGTACGCGAGCACGCCCGCCGCGCCGGTCTGGGGATGGGGCGTGGCCGGATAGAGCTTCAGGCCGCCGCCCCACATCGCGCGGCTGGCGCGGCGCAGCACCATGTCCGCGTAGCGTTCCGGCGCGAGCGACGCGTACTCCGGCAGCGTACGGAGGAACTGCAGATGGTAGGCGTACTTGTCGGTGTCCTGAAACAGGCACTCCGCGCCGGCGAAGATCGCCGGCGGCTCGCGGCCGTCGACGACCATCAGGTACTTCACCTCCGCGCCGTCGCCTGCCAGGGAGGTGTAATCGTCGCGCGTGGCGAGCTCCGTGCGAAAGTCCACCTCGGTGCGGGGTCGCCCACCCGTGCCGGGCTTCACGTCCGAGGCATCGCCGCACGCCGTCAGCGCAGCTGTCGAAAGCACGGCCGCACAAGGCGCCAAAATCCAGGCTCGCATCGATTGGGTTCTCCCGCGCCGAAGCTGGCCGGAGTCGAGCAAGCGTGATGCCAGCCTGGCGGCCGTGCCGGCTGCGGCCGGGAGCGGCGCTCGACGGCTCCGAGAGCGACATTCGCGTCGCGAGGTGTGCCGCGGCCGAGCTGGCACAGATCGCGCGATTCCCGGCTGCTTCCAGGGCCTCTCGACGCTCGATCCAGCTCGTCCCGATCGGCGCTGCAGCGGGCGATCAGCGCGGGGCGCCGGTCGATCCGGGCGTTCCAGACGACGCGGGCCCTGTCGTAGACCGGGTGATCGGCGTCGATGAGCTCGCCGCGAAAGGCGGAGCGGAGCAGCGTGGCGGATCCTCACCACGGACGAGCGCCATCTCGCTCCGCTCCGGGTTTGACCATACCGTCCAAGTGCTCATGAGCGTGCCGGCGACCGCCTCTTCCGCGGGTGGGTGCTCTGCGCACATTCGATCGTGCCGCGCCGCCCGCACATCGTCACGAGGTAGCGTATCTGGCGCCTACCCCGCCGTGTCAAGGAGACCGAGGCAGGAGCGTACCGGCGCTTTGCTGAGCGCGCGAGCGCGCGAGCGCGCGGCGGACGCACACCAGCGCCGCGGGGATCACGCCCGCGAGACGCCATGGCGACGAGATGCACAGGATGCATGATAGATATGCATCATTCGATTTGGAAAATGTATTTACAATGATCCAGATATCTGTCGAATCTACGCTGGGCGCCGCGTGCCCGCGGGCGAGCCGGCTCGCCGCGATGGGCCAATCACGCCATGCGCGCACCCTCTTTTTCACCCCGCGCGCGCGGCCCAGCATCTCCGAGAAAGGCAGTATGTTGGACAACAGCATTTCGTCGACGCACGCCACACCTCGTCGCGCTCGGGGCGCCGCCCGTCACGGCCATGCTCTGGCCCTCTTGCTCCTCGGCGCCCTCGGCCCCGCCGTCGGGTGCTCCGATGACGAGCTCGCGCTCGAGAACGAGCTCGCGCTCGAGACCCCGGTCGAGGCCGCCGCTCAGGAGCTCACGAGCATCCCCACGATCCCGGACGAAGCTCTCCAGAAGACCCTGGCGCCGATCCGCGCCCTCGAGGTCCCTGGCAGGGTCTACATGAAATCCGTCGAGGAGACGTTCGCCGGCTCGGGGACCTTCTCGCAGATCGTCCACGTCTATCAACCCGACGCGAACGGAGAGACGATCCGGTTCGAGCTCGCCGCGAAGACGAGCACGGGACAGGTGGACACGAGCCATGGGTTCCAGTCCGTCAAGGTCACCTCGCGCCCAGGCGAGTCGGACCAGATCCAGCAAACGCAGCCGAACAGCAGCGGCCAGCGCGTGTACGACGTCCCCGGCTCACGCCAGGGCTGGTATCGCTTCGAGCTCACCTACGTCGCCCCGAACGCGGGCCGCACCCTGAGCTTCAGGGCCTACGACGCCTCCGGGAACTCCTTGAAGATCGTGTGGGTCGACCCCCCGAGCGCCGCCGCGCAGGTCCGCGCCAAGGTCGCGGTCGACGCCTCGGCGTCCCCGGTGTTCCTCAAGGGAGGCGCCTACCGGAACACCGATCCCAGCCAGTTCGCCTATGCCGACAACGTGAAGGTGAACGGCAACCTGCTCTACCGCCGCGGGTTCGATCAGGGCCAGTACAACTTCCCGCTCGGGCAGCTGAACGCGGCGGAGCATACGCTCGAGTTCTCGCTGGCGGCCAGCGCCTACAATCCTGCCAAGTTCTGGTTCGGGGTCAGCGAGAAGAGCTTCGCGCGGGCGGCCGCCAAGGCGAGCTGGGACCGGGTCCAGTTCCTCTACCAGGGCGCGATGCGCACGGGCGACTACGACGCCTGGAGCGAGGGCGTGGCCTTCGCGCAGGGCGCCACGGTCGTGAACGGGGTCCGCCCGCCGCCCGTCCGCCGCGGCACGACGTTCTCGGTGGCCGTCGAGGACTCGAGCCTGAACGGGACCCAGAACGCGACGGTGCGGATCATTTCGGACGCCACGGGCGCCGAGGTGTCCTGGGCCAAGTCCCTGCCGACCGAGGGCGACTACCAGGGAGGGATCTTCGCGAACGGCGCGTTCTCCAGCCGGAACCGCGAGCACTGGCGGGTCACCGTCCCGAGCGACGCGCCCGTCGGACGCTACTACGCGCGAGCCTTCACCCCCTGGGGCGCCCGCATCGGGCAGGACGTCGTGTTCTACGTGATCCACAACCCCTACCCGCTCGTCGCCAGCGGCGCGATCTCCAAGGCCGAGCTCGAGACGTACGGCTACGACGAGGACGAGGACGGCGTCAACCTGAACGGCGGGTACGGCAGCGATCAAGACAACATCCGCGACCACTTCACGGTGCTCTACGAGTGGTCGCCGCCGTACGACGTGCAGAGGAAGCTCACCGGGGCGTTCCGCCGGACGACGGACGAGTCGAAGTTCTCGTTCCTGGATCACGCGGTGGCCGCGGCGCAGGGGACCACGAGCGAGCTCGAGACCATGCGCCGGCTGTATCGCCTCGTCACGCAGCGTTACCGGTACAGCCAGCCGACCAACCAGGGCGACGTGTCGAATATCTTCCTGAGCGACGGGCTGGATCCCGCCGAATCGCTCCAGTACGCGAAGCCGAACTCGCAGCTCAGCTGGGAGGACGGAATCGGCGGCGTCCAGTGCTACGACTACGCGCCGGTCCTGGCGTCCATCGCCCGCAGCGCGGGTGTCCTCTCTCGGGTCGTCTCCAGCGACGGCAACCTCGGCGGCTGGGGCAATCACTTCTTCACGGAGGCGTACATCCCGAGCGTGCCCCATCACGGCGGCAAGACGCAGAACAGCAGCTCGGCCCCGAACAGCGACACCGTTCCGTGGTACGTCTTCGACGCCACGAATCCGGATGCGTCCGGCAGCGTCCCGTATCAATACCTGTGGGAGCGCTACTCGGAGGCGATCGCGCCGCAGGCGCAGTACGGCAAGGCGACGTTCGTGCTCTCGGGATACAAGCCCCGCGGCACGACGACGAACACCGTCACCTGGGATCCGCTGGGCCCCACGGACGACATCGGCGCGGACGACGTCCTCTCCCTGCAGGCCGCGTACGAGTCCGGGCCCGACTTCTGGCTGACGCAGAGCGGCGTCACGGGCATCCTCGGGCGCGGCGAGAAGGACGTCTATCGCATCAGCAAGGCGACCACCGGGGCAAGGGCGGTATCGGTCAGCACGGTGCCGGGCGGCGGGAACACCCTGCAGCCGGTGCTCTGCGTGGGGCCCTACGTCGATCCCAACGGCCCGCCCGCCGAGAGCGAGCCCGGGATGGCGCCCAGGTGGCCCGTGTCCGTGCCGGCGCGCTGCGCGGATCGGGCGACGACCTATCCGCTTCCCGAGGGGGAGTCGTACGTGGTCGTCTTCCACGACCACGGTCAGCCGGATGACGCGTATCCCGACTCGGAGGACAGGCTGAAGCTGGGAGATTCGGTCCAGTACGTGCTGAATCTCCAGTACTGAACGGGACGAACCCGTCCGGGGGCAGCATCGGGAGAAGAGATTCTGGGAGCACGGCGGGCTCGACGGGCTCCCAGGATCAGGCGATGGCGGCAACCTTTGGTCATGGATTCCCTGAAGGGAGGTGCTCTATGGGTCACATGGGCAGGCGACTGATGAGCCTGAGTGTCGCGGCGGTGTTCCTGGCGGGGTGCGGCGAGGCGGAAGAGAGCTCCGCCGAGATAACCGTGGAGGATCTTGGGGAAGGGGTCATGCGGCTGCACGGGGTCGGGGATTCGAGCATGAGCGCGGAGATCCCCGATGGAACACCTGGCGAAGACGCCGGCACAGCAGGCGTCGCCGCCAGGGCGCGCGATTGCGTCTACGTGGAATGGTGCAATGAGCCGGGCCGACGCGGCACGATTTGCCGAGCGAGGCCGGAATGCGGCTGCAGCGGCGTGATCGAATGCAATGAAGAGGTGCGCGCCATCTGCGGCGGCTTCGTCGACCCCGCCTACTTCCTGTGCCCGGGTCAACCCTGATCGTCCAGTGCGCGCTGGAGCTTCCGTACTGAACACGCCGAGACGCCTCCCGCCGTGGCGATGAGCCATGGCGGAGCGCCCTGGCGGGAGCGTGCCGTCGGACCCGAGGAGCTCGACCGAGGCGTCGAGGGGCTCAACCGAGCGGGCTGCGCCGGCAGCCGCGCGGTGCTCGGCCTGTGAGCGCGGGGCGCTCGCCACGCGGACGCGGCGCGCTTCTCCGCGCTTCTCCAGGATTTTGCGCGGCGCCCCACACCGCGCGTGCGTGCGCCCCTCGCGTGCGTGCGCCCCTCCCGGTGCCTGCCGGGCTCCCGGTGCCGGGCTCATCCGCGCCAGCTTGACAGAATCCCCCCGAGGCCCCAGACAGATCGTCCCAGATGACGATGACGAAGACCACCCTGCCCGTCGTGCTCTTGACAGCCCTCGCCGTCGCGACCGCCGGCTGCGACAGCGCCGGCAACGGCAGGCCGTCCAAGGAGCGGTGGGCGACCACCGAGAACACCACCGTCGACCTCGACCTCGACAAGGTCAACGAGGCCTACAAGGCGGCCGAGGGGCCCGAGGACTTCGAGCGGCGCGTCAACGAGCTCTACCATGGGAGCGAGGTCATCAGCGTCGCCGTGAAGGACGTGGACGCCAAGACGCAGGTCGTCACCGGCTTCTTCGACAAGAACGGCGACGGCGGCGTGCAGGACCCCGAGAAGGTGTTCACGATCCGCCGGGACGTGTCGGGCGAAGGCGCCGCGCAGATGCAGACGTCCGGGTTCGGCCCCTACGCCTACTACAGCTCGCCGGTGATGAGCCTGGCCTCGGGCATGCTCCTCGGCGCCATGGTGTCGTCGGCGCTGCGCCCGAATTACGTGCCGGTGTACACGCAGCCGTACACCACGCCGCCGGGCCGCGCGCCCGATCTGCGGTCCCACCGGGACGCGTACCGCGCCTCGAACCCGTCCGCGGTCGACCACAGCAAGTCGTCGCAGACGGGCCGGCGCTACAACAACACCGGCAGCAGCCGCTTCGGCAGCGGCAAGTCCAGCGCCGGCTCGCGCTTCGGCGTCCGCCGCGGCGAGCGCGGCCGCAGGCCCGAGCGCCTCGTCGCATAGCAGCGGCCGCTCGTCCGCCGCCTGCCCGCCCGCCGCGATGCAGCCCCTGCGCAGCATCTCCGAGCTCCCGTTCCGCTGCCGTCCCGCGCTGGAGCTGCTGAACCTCGAGCAGCACCGCGACGCGCCGGACGTGGAGTCCACGCAGTTCGGCTGGTGCCGGGTCGAGGCGCTCTGGCTGGATGGCCGCGCGGATCGGGGGCCGCTCCGGGTGGCCGACGCGCTCGTCGTGGCGGTCCACGCCGCGGAAGATCCGGAGGAGCTGGCCGACGACGTGGAGCTGGAGTTCTTCGTCGAGGAGGTCGCCAAGGGCTACTCGGTGACCGTGCTCCTGTCGGCGTTCCTCGAGCGCTGGCTGCCCGCGGCGTACGCCGGCGAGCGCGCCATCGTGCTCGCCATGTGCAACCCCCACGCCGCGCGCATCCGGCGGCCGGAGGCGGCGGGGCGCGCCCCCGTGTATTACGCCCACGGCGACGTCGACGCGTGGCTCGACACCGACGCAGACGGGCGCCGGCACATCCGCCTCGAGGCGGAGTCCTGGCGCACCGCGGAGTGAGAGCATGTTCGAAGGACGCAGACAGCCGATCGTGTCACGCGAGCAGAAGCTGGTCTATGCCGGCATCTACGTGCTGAAGAAGATGGACCTGAAGCCCGCCGACGGAGGCATGGAGTTCCCTGTCGTGCTGCCGTCCGAGCTGAGCCCGCTGGAGGACGTCCTGCAGGAGCTCGTCAACGCGGACCTCGTCGAGGTGAATCGCCGCAAGGCGCGGTTCGAGGTCACCAAGAAGGGGCTGGCCTACCTCGGCGAGATCATCGACGAGGCGGAGGCGCTCGTCGACGAGTTCGACGACGAGTCGCTCGAGGACGCGGTGGCCGAGCTGCGCCGGCGGAACGTGGACGTGCTGCGGGCCCGGTTTCTGTGGGGCTGGTACGACGGCGAGCTGGACGACCTGGTGCTGTTCCAGCAGCGCCGCGGGGCGACGCCGGTGGAGCCGTGGTGGGCGGACTACCTGATGAGCGATGCGTTTTACGAGGCGCTGAAGAGCGATTACGAGTGAGCGAGAGGGCGGCCGTCCGGGCCGGCGCCGCCTGGTGAATGGGCGCATCGCGGCGGCGCTGCGCGGTTCGCAGTCAGCGCCGCGGGTCGAGCCGAATCATCGCCCTCAGAAGACGTAGACGCTCTTGGGGACGAACGGCAGCGGGCTCAGGCCGCTCTCCCCGGCCACGGGGTACGGGTAGCCGAGGCAGTCCTCGTTCGTGAAGATCGCGGCGCCGACGCCGTTGGTGTTGTAGGCCGAGTGTGCCCTTCCCTCCCAGCCGTGCTCCGGGAGGTTGACGCACGTGCCCACCTGCGGGTTCAGCGCCCGGACGTTGAAGATCTCCCCGCCGTAGCCCTCCTCCTCGAAGAGGCAGAGGACGCCGTCGAACGGGCAGGGAACGGGGTCCGCCGAGGCCACCTCGGGAACCAGCAGGCCGGCCCCCGCGAGGACGCCAACGCCCACCAGGGCGCGCAAGCCCAGGGAGCGGGACGGCGTGAAACGGCGGAGGTTCTGAACGAGATCGAGTAAGCGCATGTGGTTTCCTCCTCCTGCCCACCCATGGGCAGGTACTGCGGAGGCACCAAGCGCCGGAGGCCATTCACGCATTCCCGGGTTCGACGATTGTTAACAGATTTTAACATGAGCGACACGCGGGCTCGCATGTCCCTGCAAATCTTCCATGTTGGAGGACGGATTGGGCGGATGGCTCATCGACGCGCGATGGCACATGGAGCGGGCGCAGCCGTGCGGGCCGCCGTCGTTGGCCGGTGTGGATGCTGCGGCGTTTCCGAGACGTCAGTGAGAGGCGAGCTGGAGATTGATGACTCCCACCCGCTGGCAGCGGGTGGCTCCGATGAGATCGAGAACCTCGTCCACGCTTGTACCGCGTGCGACCGGTTCACTGTCCGGTCGTTCATCGGGTCCAGATCGCCGCCAGATCGAGCTCCACGGCGTCGAACGGCTCGGCCCTGACCTTCGCGTCCTCTTCGTAGGTCTCGAGCAGCACCCACCGCCCGCCCTCGAGCCCGTACACCTCGAGCGTCCGCAGCAAGGGGCTGAGCAGCCACACGTGCCCCACGCCTTCGCGCCGGTAGATCCGCATCTTCTTCCCCCGGTCGACGCGCTCGGTGCGCGGCGAGATCACCTCGCAGACCCAGTCCGGAGCGACGTCGTAGTGCGCCGGCGTGTCCTCGTCCCCGAGGGCGTCCGGCATGCGCTCCCGCTTCCACCCTGCGAGATCGGGGACCACCTTGTCGGGCCGCGGCCCGAGGTGGAGCTCCGGCTCATCCAGGAGCACCCAGCCGCCAGGCCCGCCATCGCCGAGGCCGAAGGCGCTGCTGCTGGCCGGATTCGAACGTGAAGGCGGGAAGGCGGGAAGAAAAGATCAATTATCTTCCTGCCTTCCCGCCTTCATGTGCATCACTCCGGGGCAAATTGGGCCACCACCCAGGCGCGCCTCCCCATCGACGAGGACGTGCCGCGGCGACGGAGACGGCGGGCTCGCAAGCGCCGCTCGGCCGGCGGCAGGCGGCGATTCTCGGCAGCTGCGCGACGCTCCGGCGCTGCCCGCTGCGCTGGATGAGCCCGCCTTCGCCTCACCCCGCACCAGCCGATCCACCTTCCCGGTCCAGTTCGGGTCGCCATCCCCCGCGTGCGGTCGACCTGCGTCGAGGCGGGTCCGGCTCCAGTGACGCACCAAGATCAGCTCCGCGTGACCGAGCTCGTCGCGCACGAGGCCGCAAGCGACGTCCCTGCGCGCGCCCGGCGACCCGAACGCGGCGATCCCCCGAGGTTCACGCGGCGGTCCGCTCGATGAGGCCCGCGGCGACGGCCGCGCCATCCACCGCCACGGCGCCCGCGATCGCGCCCGCGCGAGCAGCGACACCCTCATCGAGCGCGCCCCCCAGCGCCGCCCGGAGCGACTCCGCGCTCAGCGCCCCACACGCCACCGACGTCCCGATCCCGAGCGCCCGCACGCGCGACGCCCAATACGGCTGATCCGCGAACATCGGCACGATCACCTGCGGCACCCCCGCGCGCGCCGCCGTCGTGGTCGTCCCCGCCCCGCCGTGGTGCACCACCGCGGCGACCCTCGGGAACAGCGCCTGCTGGTTGACGTCGCCGATCGCGATGCAGTCGGCGGCGTCGTCGACCAGACCGAGCTCGGCCCACCCCTGCGACAGCACGACGCGGCGCCCCGCGGCCCGCACCGCCTCGATGACGATCCGGCCGGTTTGCGGGTCCACAGGCATGCTGCCGAAGCCGACGTAGACGGGCGGCTCGCCGGCGGCGAGGAACGCTTCCAGCTCGGGGACGGGCGGCGTCTTGTCGGGAAGGATCCAGGCTCCCGTCTGCGCGACCTCCAGGCCGGGCGTCGTCGGCAGCGGCCCGAGGACCGGGTCCGCCGCGAGCCACGGAGCCTTGCCCAGGATGTGGCTGAAGGCATCGCTCAGCGGACTTAGCCCCAGCCGCTCCCGATGGTCGTTGAGCCGCTCGAGGACCCGCTCGTTCCAGCTCCGCGCTTCGCCCTGCCAGCCTCGGAGGTTGGAGTCCGGATCGCCACCAGGCACCCCGCCGGGCGCATGATCCGGCGACGGCAGGGCCACCGGCGCGTACAGGGCGACCGCGGACGGGATGCCCAACCGTTCCGCGATGGACCGCGCGGCGTACTGGTGCGCTCCGCCGGCCACGATCGCGTCGCATCCATCGGCGGCCGCCGCGGTCGCGTCGAACTGGTCTCTCACGAGGTGCGCGACGAGCGCGCGGACCTGCTCTGGCGTCGGTATCGCGGCCTGCGCGCCGGCGGCCCCGCTCGGCGCACGCATCGCGATGCCGATCGGGCTCGCCGTGAAGCCCATGCCGGCCACCCAGTCGATGAAGTTCGGCGGAATGCACAGCCGCACGTCGTGCCCCCGGCGCCGCATCTCGACGGCCAGAGCCACCACGGGTTGCACGTCACCGCGCGTCCCCACTCCCGTCAGCAGTACCCGCATCGTCTCTCTCCCTTTCACCACGCGCGCCGCGTGGATGACGGAGGACGAAATGGCACCGCCGATGCGATTTTTCATCGTATTATCGCTCAAGCTCCGGTATACATGCTGAAGCGGGAGGCGGGGAAAGACGCCCGCGACGCGGATCATCCGTTCAGGCCGAAACGGCCGGTGGATCTCGCGCGAACCAGCACGCTTCCCCTCGTGGGCTTCATGCACGGCGAGGGCGTCGAGGACCGTGGTAGGTTCTTCGAGTGGGCATCGATTTCACCGCATTGCTCGACCACTCGCTCTCCTGGGACGAGCTCTATCGCCTTCCGGAGCTGCTGGATGCGCGGTTCGGCTGTCCCGCAGCAGTGCTCGATGCCCACCTCGACCTGGATGACACGCCTCGTCCGTGGCGCTGGGACCGAGACCCACGTTACAGCAACGTCGCCGAGGAGCTGTTCGAGGCAGGACACCTTTCGCTGTCGGGTCCTGGCTCCTTCTCCGCGACTGTCTTCCGCACGGGCCTCGAGCTCACGCATCCCGCCCGGTGGTGGTCATTCGTGTTCGAGCCCCACGTCCGCGAGGGTCTTCGCGAGGCTGCCCGCGCCATGGCGACGATCGTTCGGAGCACGACGATCATCTACGCTCCAGACAGCTCCCATCCGACATCTGGAGGCTCCGACCTCTTGTTCGACGGCGCCTCCTTTGGAGATGTGCTGCGCTGGTTCGCCGAGCGGATTGGCCCTCCAGCGTCGGGTCCACAGGAGCTGGCTGGCGCGGAGGAAGAGACGAGCGAGATGGGGTACCTCGTCGAGCGCGTGTCCGGCTAGCGCTTCCTGCGGGACGCCGAGGCGCCCGACACGGCCTTCGTCAGCCGCTCCGCCAGGTCGCCCTTCGGCTCCACCCGCACGTGCTCCAGCCCCAGCCACGCGGCCATCGTCCGCAGCTCGCCCGCCAGCCGCTCCGGCGTCTCTGCGCCCGCCGAGGGCTCGGCGTGGCTCGCCTGCACGACCAGCACGCCCGCCTTGCGATCGGCCTTCAGGTCCACCCGCGCCGTGATCGCGTCGCCCTCGAGGAACGGCAGCACGTAGTAGCCGTGGGTCCGCTTCGCGGCAGGGGTGTAGATCTCGAGCCGCACCCGCACGCCGAACATCCGCTCGGTGCGCTCGCGAAACCAGATCAGGTTGTCGAAGGGCGAGAGCAGGGCGCAAACCTCGATCCGCCTCGGCCGCCGGGCGGCGGGATCGAGGAACGCCGGCTCCCGCCAGCCCTTCACGCCCACGGGGATCAGCTCACCGGCTTCGACGAGCTCGGCGACCCGCGCCTTCGCCTCGGCGACCCCCATGCGGAAATAGTCCCGCAGGTCCCGCTCGGTCGCCACGCCCATGGCCCGGGCGGCGATGCGGATCAGCGCGCGCTGGGCGTCGTCGCGCGCGGGCGTCGGCGCCTCGAGCACCGCCCTCGGCAGCACCTTCTCCGGAAGGCCGTACACCCTCTCGAAGGTCCCCCGCCGCGTGGCGGTCGTCAGCTCGCCGCTCCAGAACAGGCACTCGGCCGCCCGCTTGGCGTCGCTCCAGCCCCACCAGCCGCCCGCCCCCTTCGCGCCGACCTCGAGCTCGGACGCGGCCAGCGGCCCGCGCTCGCGGATCTGCTCCAGCGCCCGGTCCACCACCGGCCGGTGCTCGCGCAGGAAGCGCGCCACGCCTTTCCAGACGCCCACCCCATCGCGCGCGTCGGCCATCCGCCAGCGCAGCAGCGGCTGGGCGGCGAGCGGCAGCAGCGAGGCCTCGTGCGCCCAGTACTCGAACAGCGGCCGCTTCCGCGCCCAGGCGAGCTCCTCCAGCATCGGCCGCGGATAGGCCCCCAGCCGCGAGAAGGCCGGCAGGTAATGGGTGCGCGAGACCACGTTGACGCTGTCGATCTGCACCACGCCAAGCCGCTCGATCAGCCGGGTCAGATGCTGCTTCGTCGCCGCCGGCCCGGGCCTCTCCGCCCGGAAGCCCTGCGCCGCAAGCGCGATGCGCCGGGCCTCCGCCGCCGACAGGGTGTCCTTCATCCGCGCCTTCCGTCCGTTCGGGCCCGCACCATAGAGCCTGAGCAGAGAAAATACAATGTTGCGGCGTGCACGATGGCCGGCTTCTGGTATCAGCGGGATTGTGGCAAGTTGTGCCAAAGGACGTCGGTCGTTCGCGAGGCGGAGCCGCGTGCCGTCTCGCGAACGACCGACGGGAGCGCTGGTGCTGACCCCGCCTGCGGCGCGGCAGCGCACCGCCGAGCCGCAGGGCGAACCAACCACATCGAGAGGTTTCCAGCATGGGGATGTTTGACTGGTATACGCCGGCGCCGCAGCTCGCTTGCCCCAGGTGTGGGACTGCGCTCGACGGCTGGCAGGGAAAGGACGGTCCCTGCGGCCTGTTCGAATGGGTGCAGGGGATGCCTTCACCACCACGGCAGCACGTCGACGAGGAGTGTGCCATTGCGGCCTGCGACCGGGAGCGCTTCCGGCTGCCCGCGCATTTCGAGATCTATACCGAGTGCGAGCGCTGCCGCGCCTGGGTCGAAGCCGAGGGCTCGTGTGAGGGCGACGTGTGGACCCGCATCGAGCTCGTCGAGCGCCCCCGCTGAGGTCGGGGTAGGCAAGCCACGGGCGCTCGAACGGCTTGGTGTCGTCCTCGAGCAGCCGCTCGCGGAGGACGTGGAGGTGGCTCGCCGACGATCGCGCTCATCCGCGCCCCATCGCGAACGCAATGCCGCTCTGCAGGGTGCCGCGCACGACGAGCCGCTCGTGATGGGTGGAAGATCCGGGTACTATCGACATTTTGCGGATTCATGCAATGTCTGGAGCCTGGCTAACGGAGCGGCTTCACCGCCTCACGGCGATCGTACGAGATAGGAGCGAATGATCCGTGGAACATCGAACTGTTCTGATCGCGGGCGCGAGCATCGCCGGCCCCGCGCTCGCCTTCTGGCTCGCGCGCTACGGCTTCAGGCCCGTCGTCGTGGAGCGCGCCGGCGCGCTCCGGCTTGGCGGGCAGAACATCGACGTCCAGGGCGCGGCGCGGGAGGTCGTGCGCCGCATGGGCATCGAAGGCGACATCCGAGCCGCCAACACGGGGGAGCAGGGGCTCCGCTTCGTCGACGAGCGCGACGTGACCAAGGCCGAGTTCCCCGCGGCGAGCTCGGACGGCGGCGGGTTTACCCAGGAGCTCGAGATCCTCCGCGGCGACCTCGCCAAGATCCTTTACGACCGCACCCGAAACACGACGGAATATATCTTTGGTAACCAGATCACGGGCCTCCGCGACCACGGCGACCGGGTGACGGTCTCCTTCGAGCACGGCGCCGAGCGCGACGTCGACCTCGTGGTCGCCGCCGACGGCATCCGCTCACGAACCCGTACGCTCATCGTCGGCGATGAGCCCACGATCCGCCCGCTCGGCCTCTATGGCAGCTACTTCACGATCCCCCGCGGAGCGTCCGACAGCGCCTGGGCTCGCTGGTACCACGCGCCCGGCAGCCGATCGATCATCCTGCGTCCCGACAACGTGGGCACCACCCGCGCGTCGCTGTGGTTCCTGTCGCCCGCGCGCGGCCATGAGAGGTTGAGCGCCGCCGAGCAAAAGGCGCTCATCGCGCGCGTCTTCGCCGACGCCGGCTGGGAATCGCCGCGGGTGCTCGCCGCGCTGGCCGACGCCGAGGACGTCTACTTCGACGGGGTCAGCCAGGTCATGGCGCCGCGCTGGTCACACGGTCGGGCCGCGCTCGTGGGCGACGCTGCGTACTGTCCGTCGCCGGTCAGCGGAATGGGCGCGAGCCTCTCGCTCGTCGGCGCTTACGTGCTCGCGGGAGAGCTGTCGCGGCACTCCGACCATCGAGGCGCCTTCGCGGCCTATGAAAAGCGCATGCGCCCCTACGTCGACCTGGCCCAGAAGCTCCCGCCAGGCGTCCCCTGGATCGCGCACCCGAAATCGAGGCTCGGCGTTTCGCTCCTCCACACGGCCCTTCGCGTTGCGTCAAGCCCCCTCTTGCGGCGACGCGAGGGCTGGCTCGTCTCCTCGCCGGCCGACAAGATCGCGCTCCCCGATTACGCGAACGGAGGCTGAGCGCAGCGTTCGGCGCTGCCGGCGCTCGCTCAGGCGGCGCCGGCGGCGCGCCGGGCGAACCGGTTCTCGGGGCGCGGCAGCCCCAGGTTCTCGCGCAGCGTGCGGCCCTCGTACTCGGTGCGGAAGAGGCCCCGGCGGCGCAGCTCGGGGAGCACCAGGTCGATGAAATCGGTGACTGGGCGCGCGCAGGGCTCCACGGTGCGACGGCGCGCCCATGGCTGGCGGCACAGGCTGACACCACCGTCATGCGCGGCGCGCGCGGAGCCCGCGAGAACCTCGCGGCGGTCGGGCGATCCGCGGCCGGCACGGCGACTGCACACCGGCACGTGTGTCCGCACACGCCCTTGCGGAGCTGACCCGCGCCGGGTCGCTCGAGGAGGAACTTCGATGCCTTGTTCTCGTTTCGCCGCGTTGACCCTCGCCGTCCTGGGAGGCCTGAGCGCTCTCTGTATCTCCCGTCCGAGCGCCGCCTGCTCGCCTCCGCCGGACGGGCGCTATGCGTCCTCGGTCCCGCGCGCCGTGCCGCTCGACGGGGTCATCGTGGCCCGGGTCAGCTGCTACTACAACTGTCCGGAGACCGCGCCCGTGCTCGTGGTCACGGACAAGGAAACAGGCGAGGTCCTGGCCGGCGCCCAGGAGGAGGTCGCCGACGTGCCCGTGAGCGAGGGCGAGACCTTGCTCGCCTTTCGCCCCGCGGCCCCGCTCGTCGACGGCCACACCTACCAGGTCACGGTCGAGCAACAGAGCATCGGCGCCGAGATCTGGGAGACCCAGGCCAGCGCCGCGGTCGATACGGACGTGGGCGCCGTCCCCGTCCAGGCCAGCGTCGTCGTGGACGAGCGCTGGCACGGCGAGACGAGCTGCTGTATCGACGATGGGTGGACCTGCGGTCCGGAAGAGATGTGCGTGGCCAAGGACGTGGAGCGTTACGTCAAGGTCTACCTCGATGTGAGCGGGGGGGTGGACCACGGCGTGGGCCAGTACGTGCAGACCTTTACCTTCTCGAGCCCCGACGGGGAGGAGCTCGGCCAGAAGACCGTCTGGGGAGGGTTCCTCGGCGAGTCGTACGACGTCGCGGCCACGGAGTACTGCTACCAGCTCACGTACAGGAGCCTCGTCGACGGCACGACGATCAAGAAGGAGCGCACGTGCGTCCCGCACGGCGACGCGGGCGCGACGGGCATCTTCCCGGCCGACGCGGCGACCATCGCCGACGCCATCGAGGGGTGCGCGGCTCCGCCCGAGGGCTTCGAGGAGGCCTGGTGCAGCGCGAGGGCGGCGACGTGCGAGAGGCACCCCAGCGAGTGCGCCGAAGATGACGTGAGCTCCTGCGACGATCCCGGCGCCGGCGGCGCCCCTCCGGAGGACCCGGAGGGCGATCACGTCAGCGTCGGCTGCTCGGCGAGCGCGGACCGCGGCGCCTCGTGCGGCTGGGCGCTGCCCGCGCTCGGGCTCGCGCTGTCCCTCGCGGGCCGCGCGCGGCGGCGTCGCGACCGCCGCTGAGCCATCCGAAGCGCACGTATCCGTCGCTCCGCCCGGCGCCCCACTCCCCGCCTGGCCGCATAGCGCGAGCGAATGTATTTTACATCACCGAGCGACACAGCACAAGATATCGACGTTCAATGGAGTTGCTTCGCGCGCCGACCGTGAGATAATTCTCACGCCAAACTTCCTTTCTTACCGGCGCAGCAACAAAACGACGGTACGACGACCATCCACGGGGCTTTCTTGCTTTGCCCGAATGGAGACGACGAGATGCGTTCTCTTGCCAAGAAACACCATAAGAGCGACCTCGCGCTGGGGCGCCGCGTCTTCTTGAAGGCGCTCGGCGCCGGAATCGCGGCGCCGCTCGCCTTCCGGATGAGCAACCTGGCGCTGGCCGAGCCGAGCGCGGCGCCGGTCCGGCTGTTCATCTACTTCGTCCCCCATGGCATGCCCATGGAGTATGCCGAGCCGTACGGCTCCCCGGGCGCGGACTTCCTGAAGGGCTCAACGGTCCTGTCGGCGCTCGCGCCCTTCGGGAAATACGTCAATGTCTGCCGCGGGCTCGGCATCAACGGCTTCAACAACCACGAGGCGGTCGCCGGCGTGCTCACCGGCGTGAAGGACGGCGCGGGGGCCGACTCGATCGACCATACCATCGCGCAGGCGCTCGGCGTCGAGGCCTACAACCTCGGGGCCAACCCGTACCCGAGGAACCCGGACGGGACGGGGTTCGACAAGAACTCCTACCTGATCAAGCACGGGGGTGTCTGGGTACGCCCCATCGAGGACCCCGCGGCCGCGGCCGCGGAGATGCTCGGGGCCGTCGGCGGGGGGCAGCAGGGCGGAGGCGCCCCGGCTACCGACGAGGTCGCGTTCCGCAACGAGGCGCTCGGGCTCACCGAGCGGCAGCTCGAGAAGATGCAGCGCGCGCTCTCGGGCCTCACGAGCGAGCAGCGCAAGCTCGGGGTGCACCTCGAGTCGGTGCGCTCGCTCAAGGCCGCGGCCGACAGGCCGGTCGTGAACGCCTGCAGCGAGCGGCCGGCGCTGCCCGCGCTCGACGCGCTCTCGGGCAAGAGCGTCTTCGAGCAGGCGAACCTGCGGAGCGTCATCGACGCGCACCTCGAGGTCGCCGCCAACGCGATGGTGTGCGGCACGGCGCGCGTCGTCACGATGCAGAACCTGTGGGTCAACTGCGATCTCCCCATGAGCTTCACCGGCGGCCCCGGGAGCGCGAGCAACTACCACGGGGCGACGTCCCACGCCCGGGAGCCGCCCGGTCGCAAGGAGTTCGCTTCGGTCCAGGGCTGGTTCTTCGCGCGGCTCGCGGAGAAGCTGCTCGCCGTCCTCGACCAGCCCGACCCGCTCGATCCCGGCAACACCGTCCTCCACAACTCGCTCATCTACGTGTGCAGCGAGATCGGCGACGGCGCCGATCACAACTCCGACGTCCACGACGTCTACCTCGGGAACCAGATCGTCCACTCCTACCTTCCGGCGATCCTGATCGGCAACGCCGGCGGCCGCATCGCGAGCCGCGGCGTCGTCGACGTCGACACCGACCACGTCAACATGCTGGCCACGCTCGGCGATGCCATGGGCGTTTCCATCAAGCAGATCGGCGCGCACAGCGCGCAGCCGATCCAGGAGCTGAAGTCATGATCCGCTGGCAAACGTGGGTGCTCGCCGGGGTCGCCTCATCGCTCCTCGCGTGCGTCGGTGACGCGGGCGGGGGCGACCCCGAGAAGGACCCTCCCATCGACGGCGACTCGTGCGAGCAGGCGCAGGTCGGCGCGCCGGTGCTGCGGCGGCTCTCCGCGCTGGAGCTGGGGAACAGCCTCCGCGACATCTTCCCCGAGCTCGGCGCAGCGGCGTGGTCGGGCGTCCGGCTGGGCACCGACCCGACATCGAAGCTCGGCTTCACCAACGACGCCGAGGCCCTGCAGGTCGGCGTCCAGACCGCGAAGGAGCTGCTGGGCACGGCGGAGGACGTCGCCGACATCGTGACCGCCGAGGGCGCGCTGGCCACGTCGCTCCCGTGCGCGGCGACGCAGCCTGGCCCCGAGTGCGCCGCCGAGTTCGTCGCCCGGTACGGGCTGCGGCTGTTCCGCCGGCCGGTGAGCGAGGAGGAGAAGAGCGAGCTCCTGGCGCTCCACGCCTCGGTGAGCGGGAAGTCCGATTTCCGCGTCGGCCTCAAGTGGACGCTGGTCTCCATGATCCAGTCGCCCCACGCGTTCTACCGCTCGGAGATCGGCGCCCCGAACGGCGGCCGCTACGAGCTGTCCCAGCACGAGCTCGCGACGGCGCTCGCCTACAACTACACGGGCACGACGCCCACGCCCGAGCTGCTCGACAAGGCGGCGCGCGGGGAGCTCGGCTCGCCGGAGGCGCTCGTCGACGAGGCGCGCGCGCTCCTCGGCTCGCCGCGCGGCCACGAGGCCATGAGCCGCTTCCTGCAGCAGTGGCTCAGCTATGGCAAGGTGAACGGGATCGCGAAGGAGAATCTCCCCGACTTCAGCACCTATGGGGCCCTCATGCAGGAAGAGACACGCCTCTTCCTCGAGGAGGTCCTCTACACCCGCGGCGCCGGCGTGGCCGAGCTCTTGACCGCGCCGTACACCTTCCTCAACGACCGGCTCTCGACGTTCTACGGGTACGGCAACGTCACAGGCTCGGCCTTCCAGCGCGTGGATCGGCCCGCGGAGTGGAGCGTCGGGCTGCTCGCCCAGGGCTCCATCCTCGCGGGGAACTCGCGCATGGACGGCTCGTCGCCGACCCACCGCGGACTGCTCGTCTTCGAGCGGCTCCTCTGCGGCGACGTCCCCCCGCCGCCGGCGAACATCCCGGCGATCACCAAGCCCGATCCGGGGAGGACGACGACGCGCGCGCGCTACGAGGAGATCCACATCTCGGCCGAGGCCTGCAACGGGTGCCACGCGTCGTTCGACCCGACGGGCTTCGCGCTCGAGCATTTCGACGGGACGGGGCGCTACCGCGCCGACGAGAGCGGCCTTCCCATCGACGACTCGGGCTACATCGCCGTCGAGGGCGAGAAGCGGCCTGTCGCCGGCGCGACGGGCCTGGCCGAGACGCTCGCCGGCTCGCCCGAGGTGACCGCGTGCGTGAGCAAGCTCGGAGCGGCCTACGCCTACGGCGGGGCGCTCGGGGCCGAGTGCGCCATCGGCGAGGCCCAGCAGGGCCTCATGAACGGGCAGATCGGCCTCGTCGAGTACTTCGCGCAGCTCGCGGGCACCGAGCACATGCGCGCCCGCGTCCGCCGGGAGTAGCCTGCGCGGCGCGGGCCTGCACCCATAAAGGGCGCGGGCAGGGGCCCCGGGCTATGCTGGCGCGACGCCAGCGCGACAGCTCATGACCAGCGCCACCCTCACGACCCCCTCAGCGCCGATGGGCCCCGGCGCGCCCGCCCTGCGCCCTTACCAGCGCGCCGCCGTCGACGCCGTCCTCTCGGCCCGCAGGCGCGGCGTCCGACGCATGGTCGTGTGCCTCCCCACCGGCGCTGGCAAGACCGTCATCTTCTCCCATCTCGCCCGCCTCGCCAGGCGGCAGGTCCTCGTCCTCGCCCACCGCGAAGAGCTCCTCTTCCAGGCCAAGGACAAGATCGAGCGCGCCCTCGGCGGGCAGGCCGCGGTCGCCGTCGAGCAGGGCGAGCTCCGCGCCTCGGCGGACGCGCGGGTCATCGTCTGTTCGATACGCTCTCTCCACGAGAAGCGGCTCGAGCAGGTCACCCGCGGCCGCGATATCGGCCTCGTGATCTACGACGAATGCCACCACGCCCCCGCCGAGGACAACCGCCGCGTCCTCCGCCAGCTCGGCGCCTTCGACCCCGCGTGGACAGGCACCCTCCTCGGGTTCACCGCGACGACGGCCCGCGGCGACGGCAAAGGCCTCGACGACGTCTTCGAGGCGATCGTCTACAGCCGCACCCTCCCCGAGATGATCGCGGACGGCTACCTCGCCCCCCTCACCGGCTACCGCGTCGCCACCGCCACGGATCTCTCCCGCCTCGACGGGGGCGGCCTCGACTTCGCCGCGGACGAGCTCGAGGAGGCCGTCGACCTGGAGGAGCGCAACGCGCTCGTCGCCCGCTCCATTCAAGAGCTCGCGCGCGACCGGCGCACCATCGCGTTCTGCGTCACGGTGGCGCACGCCAGGAACCTCTCGAAGGCGCTCAACCACCTCGGCGTCCGGGCCGCCTACGTCCACGGCGACATGCCCTCCGACCTCCGCGGCCGGATCCTCGCCGATTTCCGGGAAGAGCGCGTCCAGGTGCTCACCAACGTCGCTGTCCTCACCGAGGGCTTCGACGACCCCGGCGTCTCCTGCGTCGCGATGGCCCGCCCCACCCGCTCGGAGGGGCTCTATGCCCAGTGCGTCGGGCGCGGCACCCGCCTCCATCCAGGCAAGAAGGATTGCCTCGTCCTCGATTTCGTCGACCTCTCCTCTCTCCAGCTGTGCACGCTCCCCTCGCTCTTCGGCATGCCTCGCGACCTCGATCTCGAGGGCAGGGACGCCGCCGAGGCGAGCCGCTTCTACCGGCAGGTGGCCTTCGACTATCCGGGGTTCGAGGTCGAGGCGGGCCGCATCACGCTGCGCGAGATCCAGGAGCGCGCCGCGCGCTTCGATCCCCTGAGCCTCCGCGTCGATCCCGAGGTGCTGGCCATCTCGCGCAACGCGTGGGTGTCGCTCGGCCGCTTCGGGCTCGCGCTCCATTTCGAGAGGAAGCCCGGCGCGATCAGCGAGGTCGCCGTCCTCGCCCGCGGCGGTCGCGGGAAGCGGTGGCATGTCCTGCTGGATGGCAAGCTGGTCGAGCGCTTCTCGACCCTCGAGGAGGCGGTGTCCGCGGTCGATTACGAGGTCGCGCGCCGCGGCCCCACGGCCGGGGCCTCGGCGCGCCACGACGCGCCATGGCGCAGGGGAAAGCCCCCGGCGCCCCTGCCGGCCGAGCCGCCGAGGGGCCATCCCCCGCCGAGCACCATGGAACAGGCCATGATCCTGGCGTTGTGGGCGAGGGTCACCGCGCCGCGCGAGGAGCGATGAGCCGATCGCCCCCGCGCGTCGGGGTCGGTGGCGAGGCGGCGGAGCGAGCCCTCGACGGGGTGGTGGCCGGATTTGAACATGACTGAACGACGTTTGACCCGACACAGGTTCACCATGCCAGGCTCGCTGTTCCACGCCCGGGAGCTCCGCGTCGACCATGACACCGGCGACGACGGCCAGCCGCACCGTGAAGTGGCGCCCGTCGATGGGGGCGCTGAGATCATCTCGTACGCGAGCAGGAATGAACTGAAGGCGTATTTGCGAGCTCCACGGGCGGAGGAACAGCAGCTGCTGCCGCCGGGAGCGCCGCCGGCGGCGGGCGACGCCGCCTCAGCCGCTCGGCTGGCCCGAGATCAGCCGCGGTTCCGGCGCCGTCGCATCGCCAGGGCGGAGAGCCCCACGGCGAGCGCCGCGGCCCACGAGCTCGCCGGGGCGCTGGCCCCGGCGGCGACGACCCCGCAACCTCCGTCGGAGGATCCGTCGTCCGGCGTTGTCCCGCCGCCTGCACCTCCCTCGCCCGGCGCGCCGCCGCCCGTGCTGCCAGATGTGGCCGTCGTCCCCGCCCCGCCCGCGCCGCTCCCGGAGGAGGTGGCCGTCGTCCCCGCCCCGCCCGCGCCGCCGCCGGAGGAGGCGGTCGTCGTCCCCGCCCCGCCCTCGCCGCCGCCGGAGGAGGCGGTCGTCGTCCCCGCCCCGCCCTCGCCGCCGCCCGCGCCGGTGCCAGGCTCGGTGCCCTCGTCGCGGGGCACGGTTCCATTGAATCCGGTCTGCCCCTCCCGTGTCAGCGACAGCACCAGCGTGCCGTCCTTCACCGTCACGTTCTGCGGGACGAAGTCCACGCGGTTACCGTCGAACGTCCAGTCCGCTTTGCCCCATCGCCCGCTGTCCACGGAGTCGAAATCGTCCTGCCACGCGAGCTCGAAGGCTCCATTGTTGTAGCGATAGTACTTGATCCAGTTGACGAACTGGTGCTGCGGGAGGACGGAATCGTCGAACGCCCCGACCCACTCGACGGCCTCGGAGGACCACAAGTTGAAGCGCAGGGACTGGGGGTTCGTGAGCGCGGTCACCTGCGCGCCCGTCGACCTCTTGATCTCGGTCCCGTCGATGCTCCAGGAGACGTAGGTCGGCGTCCACTCCAGCGCGTAGGTGTGATAGCCGTCGGCGAGGGAGAAGCCCGCGTTGTGGACCGCCTCCGACGTCACCCTCGTGCCCATGCCGGTGATGATGTTGGACTGCCAGCTCCGGGCGTTGTCCTTCCCGAAGACCTCGATATCGATCTCCTCCCAGAAGGCGCCGGACATCTCGGACCCGTCCTTGTAGGTGAAGAAGGTCGACAGGATGCCGCTCCCGCGCGCCATGCGCATGCGCACCTCGATACGACCATGAAGGTAGCCCTGGGTCGTGTAGAGCTCTCCTCCCTTGTAAGGCTTGGCGACCGCGGTCGAGCTCACCGCGAGCGCCAGCGAGGCGGCGGCGATCATCGGACCTGCACGGAATTTCATAAGCATGGTGGAACCTCCGCGAGAACGTTAACATGAGCCGGATCCGCGGGGGAGCTGGCGCCGTGGCCGTGGCCCGTGCTAGGGTAGGCCCGCCGCAGGAGCTTTCCTGTCACCGCGTCGAGCGCGACCACACTGCCGCTTAACCGCGTAACCGCGTAACCGCGTAACCGCGTAACGGACAGCACGGATACCCGTCGTCCACCGCGATGAGCTCCTCGCGGCCAGCGACAGGTATCCGAGCTGGAACGACGATGGCCGCTCTGCTTCTTCAACCCGTAGGCGAGCCCGTCCGTCGTGCGCCGGCGTCCAGGCGCTGACACCGGGCCGCCCGGGTCCGGCGATCCAGGAGCCGCCGGCGAGGGGTGAACGGCGATTCGTTACTACATATTACTATCGCGGCGATGTCCGGCGCCGCGCGAGGCATCGCGCGCAGTTGCCGTGGAGATTCAAAAAGCGCAGCGATAGTAGAGAAATTGGATGAGCGAGTGAGTTTTTGGCGCACAAAAGTGTTCGCGATCGGTCCATGGCGTGTGCCTGACCGAGCGAGCTCTGGTACGTTTCTCCTCTCGTCGCTGTCGCGTCGCAGCGGCGTGAACCCGTGCCGGCGTCGACCCTTGGGGTCGGCGCTCGCACCGACTCGTGCCTTTCTTCGGACGCGGCGTGGAGGAGACGGTGAACCCCGAGCAACACACGCATCGCTTTCCATTCGAGCTCACCGGCTCACGGTTCAGGCGCGCTGCGCCGCTGTTGCTCGCGCTCGTCGCGGCCTGCAACGGCCAGATCGGCGGGCCCGGTGGTGAGGACACGGGGCCCGGCCCGGGCGCTGGGAGCGGCGGCGTGGGCGAGCCCGAGAGCGGCCAGCCCCCGGACGACGTGCTGGCCTCGCCCTTCTGCCAGACGCCGCAGCCCGGCGCGGCGCCGCTCCGCCGCCTCAGCAACGACGAATACACGAACACGCTGAAGGATCTCTTCGCCGGCGTCGCGGGCGTGGCCTCCACCATCGACGCGGCGGTCGCCACGTTCCCGAACGAGCCTGAGTCGCTCGGCTTCCGCAACAACGCGGGCTTCTTGACCGTCGGCTCGCTCGTCGCCCAGAAGTACCTCGACGCCGCGGAGCAGATCGCCGCCGTCGCGGCCAAGGCGCCGGGCCTGGTCTCCTGCGATCCGGCGGCGCTCGGTGAGCTCGAGTGCGCGCGCGACTTCATCCGCACCTTCGGCGCCAGGGCGTACCGGAGGCCGCTCACCGAGGCCGAGGTCCAGAGCTACGAGGAGCGCTTCACCGCGGGCGCGGACGGGTACACCTTCCAGGACGGCATCGAGTGGGTCGTCTTCAGCATGCTTCAGTCGCCGAACGTGCTCTACCGCGTCGAGCTCGGGAAGGAGAGCGCGGGGGACGTCACCGAGCCCACGCCGTACGAGATGGCCTCGCGGCTCTCGTACCTGCTCTGGCAGTCGCAGCCGGACGAGGAGCTCGCGCGCGCCGCGGCCGCCGACGAGCTCGCGACGCCCGACCAGATCGAGGCCCAGGTGCGGCGCATGCTCGCCGATCCCAAGGCCGAGCGCCTGTTCGAGTACTTCGACCAGTGGCTCGACATCGACCTGCTGAGCGGCATGACCCGCGATCCCGCGGTGTATCCGGGCCTCGTGTCCGGCCTGCCCGCCCTGCTGCAGGAGGAGACGCGCGCCTTCGTGATGAGCGTGTTCGCGGACCCGGGCGGCTCGTTCGGCGAGCTCCTCACCGCCGATCACAGCTTCGTGAACGGCGCGCTCGCGCGGCACTACGGCGTGGACGGGGTGAGCGGCGACGACTTCGTCAGGGTCGACATGCCCGGCCGCTCGGGCGTGCTCACCCAGGGAATGCTGCTCACGCGCGACAAGGCGACGCGCACCTCCATCGTCCGGCGCGGCCTCAAGGTGCGCACCGATCTCCTGTGCGGGCTCGTGCCCGCTCCGCCCAACAACGTGCAGCTCGACCTCGAGGGCCTCGGCGAGGGGCTCTCGCAGCGCGAGCGCCTCGAGCGCCACCGCACCGATCCGACCTGCGCGGGGTGCCACCAGATGATGGATCCGATCGGCGTGGTGTTCGAGTCGTTCGACGCCGTGGGCCGCTCCCGCACCACGGACGAGGACGGCAAGCCGGTCGACACCTCCAGCACCATCGCCTACACGCGCGACATCGACGGCCCGGTGGCGAACGCCGCCGAGCTGGGCCAGCGCCTCGCGGAGAGCGAGGAGGCGCGGGCCTGCTACGTGCTGCAGAACTTCCGCTTCTTCTACGGTCGCGACCGGACCGACGCCGATCGCTGCTCGATGGCGTCGCTCTCGGTCGCCTTCCAGGAGAGCGGCTACAGCCTGTCCGAGCTCGTGGTCGCGCTCACGCGCACCGACGCCTTCCGCTACCGCCCCGTGATCCACCCGGAGAGACCATGAAACCGCTGAGCCGCCGAACCTTCCTGCGTGGCGCGTCCGGAGTCGCGCTCGCGCTTCCGTTCCTCGACGCCATGCGGACGAGCCGCGCGCGAGCCCAGCCGGCGCAGTCCCCGCGGCGCATCATGTTCGTCTTCCAGGCGAACGGCGACGAGACGGCGAGGCGCTTCAGCGCCGCCGGCGAGACGAGCTTCGAGCTCGGCGAGTTCCTCTCCCCGCTCGAGCCATACCGCGAGGACCTCGTGTTCCTCAACAACCTGCACAAGCGCTTCTACGACCTGCCGGAGGACGCGCGGGCCGACAACCACCAGCAGGGCGGCAGCTCGCTCGCGCCGTGGAAGTCGGGCACCGGGTCGTTCCCGATCGGCGGGACCGAGAGCACCATCGGTTACGTGGAGGGGCCGAGCGCCGACCACGCGATCGGCGGCCGCGTGCTGGAAGCCGACGAGCGCGTCGCGCACCGGCACCTCGTGTTCCGCGTCGGGGACAAGTGGAACGACATCTGGAACACGCATTCTCACGCGGGGCCCGCGGGCCAGCAGACCCCGATCCCGCCGGAGACCGACCCGTACGCGGCCTACGCCCGCATCTTCGCCTTCACGGCCGACGACCAGGCCGCGCAGCAAGAGGTGCTGAGGCGCCTGGCGAAGCGGCAGTCGGCGCTCGATCTGGTGCGCGAGGAGGGCAACTCCCTGCTCACCCGGCTCGGCGCCGAGGACCGCGCCAAGATCCAGCAGCACCTCGAGTCGATCCGCGACGTCGAGCGCGCGCTCCAGACCGGCAACGGCGCGGCCGCGTGTGTGCAGACGCCGCTCGGCGAGAAGCTCAACCCCTACCACGACGACAACCACGCGATCATCGGCGAGCTGTTCTTCAAGATCAGCGCCCTGGCGTTCGCCTGCGATCTGACGCGCGTGGTGAACTTCAACTGGAGCGGCAACACCAGCAATCGTGTCTACTCGAACCTGGGCCTCAGCGAGGGGCACCACGACATCTCGCACAACAGCGACCCCGCCGCGTTCGCCGACATCCGCAAGATCCACAAGCACCTCTGGCAACAGAACACCAAGCTCTACGAGATCTTGAAGGGGACGAGCGACGGCGACGGCACGCTCTGGGATCACACGCTCGTCGTGCACTGGAACGAGCTCGGGCAGGGCGACACCCACAGCATCGAGGACAGCCTGGTCGTCCTCGCGGGCAAGGCGCACGACCACTTCCGGCGCGGGCGGCTGCTCGACTTCAAGGGCAAGCGCTCCTTCGCCGACATGCTCGTGAGCTGCTTCCACTACATGGGCTTCGACGACATGACGAGCTTCGGCGAGGGTGTGCTGAACACCGGGGGCGCGCTGCCGCTCACCTGAGCCGCCCGCAGCTCAGCCCGCCGTCGCTCGCATCCTGGGTCCCCGCGAGGTCGCCGCGGGATCGGCCTCCGCCAGGTCGGCGCTTTACGGGCTCACCTCGGTGCTCGCGCCGCAGATCCCTGGGCCTCGCCGCCTCCAGGATGACGCACAGGAGCGCCGCGGGCCGAGACACGGGTCCGCGTCCCGCGGCGCTGCCGGTCGTGGTAGTCTGAGCACGATGCGCAACGCTGACGAGCTCCGGCGGTTCGCTCGCCAGGGCTGGGTGGCCGCCCAGCGCGACAAGGAGCTCTACTGGCGCGACTGGAAGAGGCAGCACGGCCCTGCCGCCGGGATCCGGATCGCCGATGAGCTCCGCAAGCAAGTCCTCGCGCAAAAGCCCGGCTGGCCGAGCGCGGAAGAACGCCGCGAAGACCTCGCCACGCACCTCCGCGTCCTCGAGGCCCTCGACCGCGTCCCGCCCCGCCCCCGTCGCCCTGCTCGCTGATCTTGCCGGGGCGCTGCGGAGGCGGCGCCTCCGCTGGTATGTCTTCGGCGCGCAGGCCGCCGTGGCCTACGGGAGGCCCCGCATGACCGCGGACGTCGACGTCACCGTCGACCTCGCGCACACCAGCACGCTCGCGCTCGTGGACGACCTCTCGCGCGCGGGCTTCGACCTCCGGATCCACCTGGGCGAGGACTTCCTCCGCGACGCCCGCCTGCTCCCGCTCGTGCACCGCCCGACCTGCATGCCCATCGACGTCGTGATCGCGGCGTCGAGCCTGCACGTCGAGTTCCTGGCGCGCCGCAGGGTGATCGACCTCGGCGGCGTGCGCGTCCCGATGATCAGCCCGGAAGACCTGGTCGTCACGAAGGTCCTGGCCGGCCGCCCGAAGGACCTCGAGGACGTACGCGGCGTGCTGATCGAGCAGCGCGACCTCGACCTCGACCGCATCCGCGATCTCCTCGGCGAGCTCGAGGCCGCCCTCGGCGAGGACAGGTTGCTCCGCCGCCTCGAGCGCCTGATCCGCAAGGCACGCACCACCGTCGCGCGCCGGCAATGAGATGAACGGACCCGACGGGGTTGACACCTGCCCCGCCTGACCGGGTCGGATGGGCCGGCCCGCAGCGACGAAGTCGACGCTCACTATCCCCTCTTCGCTATCCCGCCTCTGGCCCTCTCCGCGGCCGCTTTCCCCGCGTTCTTCGCCGGCGCCTTCTTCGCCGCCGCCTTCTTCGCCGCCGCCTTCTTCGTCGCCATCTTCTTCGTTTCCACCGCCTTCTTCTTCGCCGGCGCCTCGCCCCGCTTTCGCCGCTCTCCCGGTACCTTCCCGATGCGCGGATCGCCCGCATGAATGAGCGCGCACGCGCGCAGGGCGGCCTCCTCGAAATCGGGCGCGTTCGCCGGGAGCACCTGCCAGCCTGTCACGTCGCGCCCGAGCACCGCGATGCTCCGCATGTTCGGGAACTCCGCGCGCAGGGATGCGTGGTGCTCCTCCGTCGTGGCGAGCCAGACGCCGTTGTCCTGCGGCGGCGCGGGCTTGTCGCGCAGGGCGAAGACGATCTTGTCTTCGACATAGACCGCCACGCAGCCGAACATCGGCCGCGTCTCGGGCCCGAGCGGGGCCAGCGCCTCGAGCACGAACTCGTGCGGTACCGGCTTGCGCCTCCTCGCGGCGAACACGTCGTCCGCCGGCGCAGCTCGACCGCTCCTCCTGGGCTTGCTCATGGCGACAAGGATAGACGAAGACGGCGGCCACCCTCGCGCGCAAGCGTCCTCGTGATCCCCCTGCGGGATCCTGGACGACATGGCCGCGCTGCTCCTTGACAAACGGAACAACGTTCCGTATTGATCCCGGCAGAAACGGAACAATGTTCCGTGTAGCTCAACCAAGACCCTCATGCGCAACCGCGACGCTGCGGATCTGCGAGCGGGGAAGCCCACGGAGAGAGCCCATGCCCCTGAATCACTACGTCACCCTCGGCCGCTCAGGCCTCCGCGTCAGCCCCTTCTGCCTGGGCGCGATGACGTTCGGCGAAGACCTCGGCCCCGGCTTCGGCTCGAGCGTGAAGGAGTCGGAGCAGATCATCGACCGGTACCTCGAGCTCGGCGGCAACTTCATCGATACCGCCAACTTCTACACGCGCGGCCATTCCGAGAAGATCATCGGTGACCACCTGGCGCACGACCGGGAGAAGCGCGACCGGGTGGTCATCGCCACCAAGTTCAGCGGCAACCTCTACCCCGGCGACCCCAACGGCGGCGGTTCCAACCGAAAGGCGATCGTCGCGGCCTGCGAGCAGTCCCTGCGCCGCCTGCGCACCGATTACATCGACCTCTACTACCTGCACATCTGGGACAAGCACACGCCCATCGAGGAGACCGTCGCAGCGATGCACGACCTCGTGCAGTCGGGGAAGGTCCGCTATCTCGGCATCTCGGATACCCCGGCATGGAAGGTCGCGCAGGCGCAGCTGCTCGCGCAGTTCCGCGGGTGGGCGCCGTTCATCGCGCTGCAGATCGAGTACTCGCTCGCCGAGCGCACCGTCGAGGGTGAGCTCGTCCCCATGGCGCGGGAGCTGGGGCTGGGCGTCGTGCCGTGGTCGCCGCTGGCGAGCGGTCGGCTGAGCGGGAAGTACACCCGGGAGAACGCGGGCAAGGTGACCGGAGGCCGCGCCGCCATGGTCGCGGGGCGGGTGCAGGACAAGGACTACGCGATCGTCGATGTGCTCGCCCGCATCGCCAAGGAGCTGGACACCACGGTTCCCCGCGTGGCGCTGGCCTGGGTGCGCTCGCAGCCCGGCGTGGCGTCGACCATCATCGGAGGACGGACCCTCGCGCACATCGAGGACAACGTGCAGGCGCTCGAGGTGACGTTGACGGCCGAGCAGGTCGCGGCGCTCGACGCGGTCTCCGCGCCGCAGCTGCCGTTCCCCATCCCTTTTCTGCGGCTCGCGCCGGGGGTCTACGGCGGCGGGACGACGATCAATGGGGAGGCGTCGCAGCCTTCGCCCATCATGCCGCAGCGCCGCGGCGAGCATTACTGAGCTGCTCCACGCGCAGGCCGGGCATCGGGGGTCGACCTTCGCGAGCGGTCACGCGCGCGGCGCCCGGCGCGCCGCCGGCCAGAGCCGGACGAGGAGCGCGCCGGCCGCCGTCGACGAGGCGAGCGCCGTCACCGCGAGCCAGCCCCACTGAGCGAAGAGCGCGCCGCCCAGCGCGGCGCCGAGGGCCATGCCGACGAACATGCCGACGAAGAGCACGGCGTTGAGGCGGCTGCGCGCGCCGGGCTCGATGCCATAGACGATGGTCTGGTGCGCCACCAGCGCGGCCTGGATGCCGAAATCGAAGGCGACGGCGCTGGCGCCGAGCAGCCACAGCCGCCCGTGGGCCGACAGCCAGGGCGACAGCGCCATGGCGGCGAAGGCCACGACCGCGAGGGCGGCGCCCATGCGCGTCACCAGCTCGGGCCCGCGGCGGTCGGCGATGCGGCCGGCCAGCGGCGCCGCCACCGCGCCCGCCGCGCCGGCCAGGCCGAAGGCCCCCGCCGCCGCGCTGCCGAGGTGGAACGGCGCGCCGTGCAGCATCACGGCGAGCGTGGACCAGAACGCGCTGAACCCCACCGCCAGCAGCCCCTGGGCCAGCGCCGCGCGGCGCAAGGCGCCGTGGCGCCTCCACAGCTCGGCCAGGGAGCCGAGCAGCGCGGCGTAGCTCAGCCGCGTGGTCGGCTGAAAGCGCGGCAGCCCGCGCCACATCGCCGCGCCGAGCAGGGCGATGCTCGCCGCGGCGGCGACGAACACCGCGCGCCAGCCGAAATGCTCCGCCACGAAGCCGCTGACCACGCGGGACAGCAGGATGCCCAGCAGCAGGCCGGTCATGACGGTGCCGACCACCTTGCCGCGGTCCGCCTCGGGGGCCAGCGTCGCGGCCGCGGGCACGATGTCCTGCGCCAGGGTCGCGGTGAGGCCGGTGATCAGGCTGGCGATCAGCAGCGCGCCGATCCCGTGAGCGGCGCCGCCGAGCAGCAGCGCGGCCGCCAGCACGGCCGCCTTGGCCAGGATGATGCGCCGCCGATCGTAGCGGTCGCCGAGCGGCGCAAGCAGCAGGATGCCCAGCGCATAGCCCAGCTGCGCCAGCGTGGGCACGAGGCCGAGCGCGCGGCCTCCCGCGCCGAGGTCGGCCCCCAGCACGCCGAGCATGGGCTGGCTGTAGTAGAGCGAGGCCGCGGCCAGGCCCGCGCCGGTGGCGAGCAGCAGCACAAGGGCGGCGGGCAGGGGCGCCGCGGACGCGGCGGGCGCCGTCTGGAGGGCAGGGGTTGTATGCGTCAGCGGAATGGCTTCCATGGTGCACGCAGTATGTGGAGCGCTGCTCCGGCGCTGTAGTGGCGTGCGGCGCACGACGGTTATACGCTCGACGCATGACCAGGCCGGCGCCGCCCTCCCCACCGTCGATGGACCGCGTCGCCCTGTTGCAGACGTTCGTGCGGATCGTCGAGGCAGGGAGCCTGTCGGCCGCGGCCGCCCAGCTGGGGACGACGCAGCCCACCGTGAGCCGCCGCCTGCAGGCGCTGGAGCGGTCGCTGGGCCTGCCGCTGCTGCAGCGCTCGACGCACACGATGAAGCTGACCGAGGACGGCGAGCGCTGCTTCGAGCGGGCCAAGGCGCTGCTGGCGAGCCTGGACGCGCTCGAGTCGGACCTGCGGGGCGACCGCGACCAGCCCGACGGGACGCTGCGCGTGGTCGTGCCGCACGCGTTCGGCCAGCACCAGCTGGTCAAGCCGCTGGCCGACTACCTGCGCCGCTACCCGCGCGTCTCGGTCGAGTGGCTGCTGCGCGACGGGCCGCCGAGCTTCATCGCCGACGGCATCGACTGCGCGATCCTGGTCGGCGCGGTGGCCGATCCGGCGGTGGTGGCGATCCGCCTGGCCGAGGTGCCGCGCATCGTGGCCGCCGCGCCCTCGGTGCTCGGCCGGGTCGCGCCGCCGGATCATCCATCGGCGCTGGCCGACCTGCCCTGGCTCTCGCTGCGCACGTATTACCGCGACACGATCGCGCTGACGCACGCGCCGGGCGGCGAGCGGATCGAGCTCGCGATCCGCCCGCGCATGAGCACCGACAGCCTGTACGCCCTGCGCAGCGCCGCGCTGATGGGCCTCGGCGTCTGCGTGAGCTCGTCCTGGCTGGTCGCCGACGACCTGGCGGCGCGGCGGCTTCTGCACCTCGCACCGGCGTGGCAGGCGGATCCGCTGCCCGTCTACCTGGTTTATCCCCAGGCGCGCTTCTATCCGGCCCGGCTGCGGCGCTTCATCGAGGCGATGCGGGCGTCCGTGCCGGCGGTGGTCGACGGCGCGGCGGCCCGGCGCGGCTGACCGCGCGGCATGGGCCCGGCCTCGCGCAGGCGCCCGCTCGCGGCGGTCGAGGCCGCGTGGCGATTCACGACCCCGCAGGGTAGTCTGCCCTCCGGTCACGGCGATCGCGAGAGTGGACCGCATGCCGAAGCTTCACGAGATCCGAGCGGACTACGACGCGGAGACCATCGTCGTGTACCAGGCCTACGCGCCGGCGATCGCCGAGCCCGCGCTCGCCGCCCAGCGGTTCGTCGCTCCGTTCTCGTTCGGTCGCATGACGTGGATCAAGCCGTCGTTCCTCTGGCTCATGCACCGCAGCAACTGGGGGCGAAAGCCCGGTCAGGAGCGGATCCTCGCCGTCCGCGTCCGGCGGACCGGCTGGGAGCGGGCGCTCTCCCTCGCCGTCCTCACCTCCCCGGAAGCGACGGTGTTCCGCGCGCCGGACGCGTGGAGCAGGGCGTTCGCCGAAGCCAAGGTGCACGTCCAGTGGGACACCGAGCGCAACCTCCGAGGCGGCCCGCTGCCTTATTACAGCATCCAGGTCGGCATCGGCCGCGACCTCATCCGCGAGTACGCAGAGAGCTGGGTCGCCGCCGTCGAGGACAGGACCCCCCTGGTCCGGAAGATGTACCAGCAGATGCAGGCCGGCCGCGCGGACAGCGCGGCGAAGCTGCTGCCTCGCGAGAGGCGCTACGCCGTCGACGGGATGATCGCCGAGCGGCTGCTCATCGACCCATGACGAGACAGGGCTGGACTCCGCCGGTCGGGTCGGCACAGGCGCGGGCGCTCGCCCATGTCGCTTCGCTCAGCGCTGGGGAGAGCGCCGACCCGACGTTGCGCGTGACCTTGAACTTCCATCCGGACCGGCTCCACCGCGGCGTCCCCGTGCTGCGGGCGCTCGCGGCCGATGGCGTCTACCGCTCGCAGTTCGAGACCGGGACGAGCAACGGTGGGCTGACCGCGCACCCGGGGGGCGACCGCTGGCGCTGGGAGAGCCGGATATTCGGCGGCGCCTACGACGACGCCCCGCCAGCCGAGCGGCCCAAGTACGGCACGCTGAACTACCGCCGGCGCGCGACCGGCGGCTCGCCGCGCTTCGGCTCCGCTCACCTCCGCCTGCGCCCCGAGGTGCTGAGCCGCTGCACGTTTTGCTACCCCGACAGCGTCTTCGAGCCCGTCCACTTCGGCGTCGCCTCCCGCATGTCGCTCATCCCGCTCGCCGAAGCGGACGAGCGAGACGCGCTCGATGACTACATCGAGGCGCACGTGCACGGGCCGCTTCGCTTGGGCGATGACGTCGAGGCGCTCGTCCTGGACCCGTGCTATCGCGGCACCGAGGTGGACGCGCTGGCGCGCGAGCTCCCGTGTCCGCTCGAGTGGCACGCCGGGTTCCGTCTCCCGGTGGAGGTGCTGCGCCAGCATCCAGAATACCGCGGACCTCGGTACGTCGAGCTCGGGCTGGCGCTCGCCGTCGACGGCTATCTCACGCCTGCGCTCATCGGCGACGCCGCCCGCGGCGGGCAGCACGACCCGCAGGATCTCAAAAGGGTGTGGCACTACCTCGCGCGGTTCGGCGACCTCGCCTGTCCCGCCTCCTGACGGCCGCCGTCCCCTGGCAGCGAACGGCGTGTCGGTCACGCCGGGAACAGATGCTGCGCCATGAAGTCCGCAAAAGCCCTGAGCTTTGGCGACACGTAGCGGCTCGAGGGCCATAGCAGCCGGAACAGGCCCGCGTGATGGGTGTGGCTGTCGAGCACGGTGACGAGCGCGCCGTCGTCGAGCTGACGGCGGACGGCGAAATCCGGCAGGCAGGCGATGCCGAGCCCCTGCTCGGCCATGTGGATCAGAGGCTCGATCGTGTTCACCACCGCCGTCGTCGGCAGATCGATCTCGATGTGCTTGCGCCCGCGGCGCAGCGGCCACGGCTCGAGCTTGCCGCTGGTCGCGTAGCGATGATGCAGGCAGGCGTGAGACCTGAGGTCCTCCGGCCTCCGCGGGATACCCCTCCGCGCGAGGTAATCGGGCGCGCCGACGAGCTTGAGCCGGAAGGTGCCCAGCGCGCGGGCCATCAGCCGTGAGTCGCGGTTCTCGCCCGCGCGCACCACGGCGTCGAAGCCCTCCTCGATCACGTCGACGAGCCGGTCCGAGAAATCGAGGTCGAGCTCGATCTCGGGATAGGCTCGCATGAACGCGCTCAGCGCCGGCATCATCAGCATGCCGGCGAGCGGCAGGCTCACGCGCAGCTTGCCGCGCGGCGCGCCCTGCGTCTGCGCGAGCTCCAGCTCGGCCGCCTCGATCTCGGCGAAGACGCGCCGGCACCGCTCGAGGAAGAGCGCGCCCTCCGGCGTCAGCGTGATCGTGCGCGTCGAGCGGTGGAAGAGCCGCACGCCCAGCCGCTCCTCCAGCCGCGCGACCGCCTTACCGATCGCCGACGACGACACGCCGAGCTGCCGCCCCGCGACCGTGAAGCTGCGCGTCTGAGCGGCCTGAACGAAGGCGTTGAGCGGGCCGAGGCTGTCCATTCGCGCCGTCTCCATTTCGGACACCTGGATCCGAAGTGTTCGGAACTATAGCGTCGTTGTCCATGATGTCGAGCGGAGGTAGCGTGTCCACCAGGCTTCCCAACCAAGGAGAGAGTCCATGTCGCACGCTCCATCAGCGCCGCAGCAGCACGATCGTTTCCCGTATTCCGCCATCTCCGACCGTCCCCCGTTGCGCTGGCCGAACGGCGCGCGGGTGGCGGTCTGGGTCATTCCCAACATCGAGCACTTCCTGTTCGATCGCCCCTCCGCCTCGATCATCGCGGCGACCGCGGGCCTCGTGCCGGACGTGCTGAACTACTCCTGGCGCGACTACGGCGTCCGCGTCGGCGTCTGGCGGATGATGGATGTGATGGAGAAGCACGGGGTCAAGGGGACCGCGGCGCTCAACGCCGACGTCTGCCGGTATTATCCTCGCATCATCGAGGGGGGCAACGCGCTCGGCTGGGAGTGGATGGCCCACGGCACCAACAATTCCACGCTGATCAACGGCCAGTCGGAGGAGGAGGAGCGGCAGCTCATCGGCTCCGTGATCGAGACCGTCCGGCAGAGCACCGGCCAGCGGCCCCGCGGCTGGCTCAGCCCGGGGCTGACCGAATCGCACCGCACGCTCGACCTGCTCGCCGCGGCCGGCATCGAGTACGTCGCCAACTGGGTCAACGACGAGCAGCCCTACCCGATGCGGGTGAAGAGCGGCTCGGTGCTGTCGCTCCCGTACTCGGTCGAGATCAACGACTACACGGCTTTCCTCGAGCAAGGGCAGAGCGGCGAGACGTTCGGGCGGATGATCTGCGATCAGTTCGACGTCCTCTACGAGGACGGCGCGCGCTCGGGGCGCGTCATGGCGATCTGCCTGCACCCGTTCCTGAGCGGGCACCCGCATCGCAGCAAGTACCTCGCCAGGGCGCTCGCCCACATCACCTCGCGCCGCGAGGTCTGGGTGACGACCGGCGGAGAGATCGCCGACTGGTACAACACTATGGCGCTACCTCGCGCGGTTCGGTGACCTCGTCTGTCCCGCCCGCTGAGCAGAGCCGGCCAGACCGGCTGCGCATGAGCGCGGCTGTCACCCTGCCGCCGTGACGCGACGCGGCCAGGTGGACAGGTCGCGGGCGGACCGCGCAGCGCGCGTGCAACAAACGAGCAGAATTCTTCCAATACATTGGCGTGAAGTCCAACGCTCGAGAGGCGCCGCTGCATGCTGCTCTCCGGACGCCCCCGCCGACGGGGCGAGGGCGATGAACCACGGATCAGGAGAAGGAGCGGCAGATGATCCTCGTGACCGGAGCGACAGGGAACGTCGGCGGCGCGGTGCTCGAGCAGCTCGTCGAGGCGGGCCACCCGGTCCGCGCGCTCGTGCGCGACCCGGCGAGGCTGGCAGGGCGCGGCGGCGAGGTCGCCGTCGTGAAGGGCGATCTCTCGAAGCATGAGACGCTCGACGCGGCGTTCGCGGGCGTGGACAGGGCATTTCTGGTCTGCGCCGGCGGCGACCTGCCAGAGCTCGCCGGCAACGCGGCCGGCGCGGCGAAGAAGGCGGGCGTGAAGCACATCGTGCTGCTCTCGTCGTCGAGCGTCGTCAGCGCGCCCGACATCCAGATCGGCCGCTGGCACCGCGAGGCCGAGGCGAGGGTCAAGGCGTCGGGCGTCGGCTGGACGATGATCCGGCCGGGAGGGTTCGCCTCGAACACGCTCCAGTGGGCCGGGTCCATCAAGGCGCAGGGCGCGGTGTTCCAGCCCCTGGGCGATGCCAAGACGAGGCCCATCGACGAGCGCGACATCGCGGCGGTCGCGGTGAAGGCGCTGACCTCGGCGGGGCACGAAGGCAAGGAGTACGTGCTCGCCGGGCCGGAGGCCCTGAGCGCGGCGGAGCAGGTGGCGAAGATCGGCGCCGCGATCGGGCGACCGCTCAGGTACGTCGACGTGAGCGAGGACGCCGCCCGCGAGCAGATGGCGAAGGCGGGGCTCCCCGACGTGTTCATTGGCGCCGTGCTCGAGGCGTTCGCGCTGATCAGGGGCGGCAAGGGCGAGGAGCCCTCGCCCACGGTCGAGCAGTTCCTCGGGCGCAGGGCGCGGACGTTCGACGAGTGGCTGGAGCGCCACGTGGAGGCGTTCCGATAACGCGGCTGCAGCTCGCGAGAGAGGAGAGAGCATGGCATCGAGAGCGAAGAGGATCCTGGTCATCGGCAAGAGGGCCGATATCCTCGAGCGGAGCGTGGCGGCGCTGAACCAGCAGGGGCACTCGGCGGTCGGCACGTCGAGCGAGTCGGCGGACGCGGAGTTCCACGCCGGCGACTTCGACCTCATCACCATCGGCGGCGGCGTGGACGCCGTCACCCGGGCGCGCTTCCACGCGCGCTTCAAGGAGCAGAACAAGGACGTGATGGTGCTGGACGTGTACGCCCCGATCGCCGGCCAGCAGATCGCATGGGCGCTCAGGCGATCTTCCGTCGAGGGGGAGTTCGGGCGCGCCTTCTCGGTGACCGAGGGCGCGGGCGCCTTCGTCGCGCGCGCGACGATCGAGCGCGCCTGCGCGCTGCGCCTCGAGATCTACAGCTACCCCGGCGCTGCCCTGGAGCCGGAGATCGCGCGCATCGTCGACACCTCGGTTACCCCGGGGACGCACGAGTTCAGGCTCGAGGAGGAGCTCGTGCGCAACGGGTTCATGGCGGTGCTGACCTTGAACGGCGAGGAGCACCACCTGCACCGCCTGCAGCAGCGCCTGGGCTGAGCCGCGCGGCGCCGTCGACGGCGGGGCCGACGGCCCGGTGCGCGGCCGAGGCCCGAGCTCGATCCGCCCGCGCGAACGGCCATAGCGGTTCACCACCCCGCAGGTCGTCCCCCGTCGGCCCGCAGCGATCGCGAAGAGCGGACATGGAGCTTCATGTGCGCGCTCACCTTCTGGGCTCCCACCTCGGGCCGGATGTCGACGCGCTCGTCGGGTCAGGGATGTAGCGCGCGGGCGGATGGAATCCATCCATGCTCGAGTCTTTCATCCGCATTCAGAAGGATGGCCGCGGGTCGGTGAATTCGCGTTGACATCGACAATGTGAACGCTCACATTGGGGCGCGGTAGCATTCTTTTCCTTTGTTCAGGCTGGCTGCGGTGTGACAGCGGTCACGGCCACGAGCCCCGACATTCGCTCGCACATCTTCAGCATCGCCTCGGATCCATGCCGCGTGTGGTCATCGACACAGGCATCGTGTGGCGGCTGCTCGACGGTGAAACCTTGCAGTTCGGCCGCTCCGGCCGTGGAGAACCCTTATGCGCATCCCCTATTTGCTTAGCTGCATCTCCGCCTCTGTCGCGTGCTGCTCGCTCGCGTGCGTCTCCGTACCTTCTGACCACGAAGACAGCGAGTCCCTGGACTCCGAGCTGAAGAGCCCGGACGGCACGATGGAGGCGGACCTCGCGCTGCAATCGCAGTGGGGAACCGGGTACTGCGCGAACGTCACGGTGAAGAACACGGGCGACAGCGCGGTCACCTCCTGGGGGGTCGTCGTCGGGCTCAACGGCTCGACGCTGGGCAACGCGTGGAACGCGCGCGTCACCGCGTCGGGCGGGCAGATCCAGGCGGCCAACGAGAACTACAACGGGACGCTGGGTCCGGGCGCCTCGGCCACGTGGGGGTTCTGCGCCAACGGCACCGGGAAGCCGGCGATCGCGTCGGTGAGCGGCGGCGGAGGCTCGGGCGCCAGCGCGAGCGCCTCCTCGAGCAGCAGCGCGAGCTCGTCCGCGAGCTCCTCGGCGAGCAGCGGCGCCGGATCGGGCGGGGCCGGCGGCGCGGGCGGCGGCGGTGGCGCGGGCGGGTCCACGAGCACCGGCGGCGGCGCGGGGGGCGGCGGCGGCGCGGGGGGCAGCACGGGCGCTGGCTGCGGCGTGCCCACGAGCTTCGAATGGACGGCGTCGCCCCCGCTGATCACGCCGCCGAGCGGCTCCGTGTCGATCAAGGACCCGACCGTTCTCTTCCATGACGGCAAGTGGCACGTGTACGCGACGCACTACTCCGGCGGCTACAACATGACGTATCTGAACTTCACCGACTGGGACCAGGCCGGGTCGGCGCCGAAGACGCTCCTGAGCACGAACCGCAACCTGACCGGCTACAAGTGCGCCCCGCAGCTCTTCTATTTCTCACCGCAGAAGCTGTGGTACCTCGTCTACCAGACACAGCCGCCTGCCTACTCGACAAGCACGAACCCGAGCGACGTCAGGTCCTGGTCGGCGCCGAAGACGTTCATCGCGAGGGAGCCCGCCATCGTCACCGAGAACAAGGGCTCGGGCACGTGGATCGACTTCTGGGTGATCTGCGACGACGCGAATTGCTACCTGTTCTTCTCGGATGACAACGGGCATCTCTATCGGAGCCAGACCAGCAAGTCGAGCTTCCCGAACGGCTTCGGCACGCCGGTCATCGCCCTGAGCGACTCCAGGTTCGCCTTGTTCGAGGCCGCCAACGTCTACAAGATCAAGGGCAGCAACAAGTACCTCCTGATCCACGAGGCCATCGGCGATGGCCGGTATTTCCGCTCCTGGACGGCGGACAGGCTCGACGGGGCGTGGACGCCGCTCGCGGCCACGCAGGCCAACCCCTTCGCGGGGAAGAGCAACGTCTCCGGCGCCGGCTGGTCGAACGACGGGATCAGCCACGGCGAGATGCTCCGCGACAACCCCGACGAGACGATGACGATCGACACGTGCAACATGCGATACCTGTTCCAGGGCCGCACCCGGGCCGGGAGCAGCTACGACCTGAACGAGTACAGCCTCGGGTTGCTCACGGCCGTGCCGTGAGCGCGCGTGCGCGCAGGGCGAGGGGGGGCAGCTCGGCAGCGACGACGACTTCGGCGCCCTCGCCGAGCTCGACGGGAGCCTCGGCCGCCACCGCGCTGGGGAGCGCTATCCGGACGACGCGCCTCGACCGAACACGGAGCGCGCTCCGCCCTGCCCACCCCTATGCCGGGTGACGAGCCAGGGTCGCCCGAGGTACACTGCGCCCGATGCGGCTCGCCATCGGCCTGTCACAAGCCGAAGCTGGGAGGACGAGTGGACGAGAACGTTAAGGAGTTCCTCGGCATCGGGAAGCATGACTTCTGGTACTATCCGGGCCTGGCCATGGCGATCGGATCGTTCTGGGTCTCCAGCCCAGCTGCAGTCGTCGCCCTGCTCGTGATTTCGACCGGGCTTCTGGTGGTCTTCCTCGTAAAATCCACGCCACGCTACCTCGGGTCGCGCGAGCTCCACCGCGGCACCCGCGTCTTCGGTCTCGTCGGGAACGTCTTCCTGGTTCTGATGCAGATCGCCATCGTGGTCTTCCGCGTCCTCCGGCTCTCGTAGCCTTCCGCAACTCGCCTGGCGCGGTCGTCCGCGCGACCTTGCTCTGGTCCCGACACCCTCCTTCAGCATTCGCCAGCCGCTCCAGATCGCCGTCAGCCTCGGCGGCGACGAGGCGGTTCGTCTCCAGCGCGTTCGTGAACGCGGGGAGCTCGTCGAGCTCCACCCCCGGCGCGGCGCGGCCCTCGCCCCGGCGCCGAGGGCGCGCAGGGCAGGATCGCGCCGTTCGCGCCGCAGATGGCGCTCACGCCCTGCGAGGACCCGGGCGGCGTCGCGTGCTCGCCCGACGGCGGCCGGGCGCGGATCTGCACAGGCGCGGTCGCCTCGGAGAACGACTGCGGCGCGATCGGGGGCGCGTGCGTCGCCGAGGGCGGCGGTGCCCGCTGCGCGCGCCCGTCGGACGCGTGCGCGCCGTCGGACGAGGGCGTCGACGCGCGCGAAGGCACCGTCCTCTCGCTGTGCGTGAAAAGCCTCGGCTCGTAGCCGGCACCATGGAGCCGCAAAGACCAGTCAATAATGCGGTCCGATCTGGCTTTTATTATTGAGGGCGAACAGCCATTCTTCCGGCCCGAGGACGACGTTCGCGCGAACGCGCGCAAGTTCGTTGAAGATTACGACCCCTATTCGATCATGATGACCACCGATCTCTTCCACGATGAAGCGTGTAGAAAAATCGCTTCTCTCCACAAGCCACACAAGAGGTCCGAGACCTAGTTTCGGTTCTGGCGGCGGCCGCCAGAGTCAGACGTGCGAGAGGCACCAGCTGGAGGCGCCACCGTCGAGTAGGGCCCCTGGATCGCCCAGGGGGCCCTCTCAGAGACCGGACTTGTGGACCTCACATCCGGCTCTTCGGGACGCCGGCATCCGTGGTCGCCCCGTTGTCCGGGGCAACCCAAGCCGGGTTGGGCGACCGATGCGGGCCGGCGGCCCTCGGGCTCCACCTGCCCGCCGGCGGTTCGCGAGGCCGCCGCCGCCATGGCGCCGCCACCCGCCCGCGGCGCGCGCCGCCGCCCGCATCGCGAGGTTTTCGCCCCCCGCGCCCCTGGCACGCGCCCTGCCATGGGCCCGCGCATGGGAGACGCCGACATCGCCTTGCGCCACCTCGCCCGGAGGCGCCCCGAGGACCTGGTGCGCGCCCTCGTCCCCGAGGTCCGCGCCATCGAGGTCCTCGGCTGGGTCGACAGCCAGGTCACGACCCTCGAGCGCCGCCTCGACAAGGCCCTGCGCCTGCGGGTCGACGAGCAGCCGCGCGTGCTGCACATCGAGTTCTGCTTCGCGCTCCGCGACGACGTCCCGGATCGCGTCTTCGAGTACCTCGGCTTCCTCTTCGCCGCGCTCCGGCGCGAGACCCCTGGCGAGCCGGTGCCGCCGATCGAGAGCGTCGCCGTGGTCCTGTCGGGCCGCAGGCGGCGCTTGCCGGCATCGGGCGAGCGCCGCATCGCCTGGCCGGGGCGGCCGTTCAGCGGCGCGCGCTTCCGCGTCGACGCCGTCTACCAGCGCACCGTCGCCGAGCTGCGGGCGCGCGGCAGCGTGCTCTGGCTGGTGTTCGCGCCGCTCGCGCGCGACGCGACCGCGGCGGCGCTGCGGGAGGTCGTCGCCGAGATCCACGCGAGGGCAGCGACGGCCGAGGAGCGGGCCGAGCTGTACACGGCGCTGCTCGTGATGGCGACCGTCGATCCCTGGGGGCATACTCTGCACAAGGAGCTGGTCAAGATGGTGGAGGACAAGGAAGAGGGGCTGCTCCGGCGCACGCCGATCATCGGCGAGATGATCATCGAGGCCGAGCAACGTGGAGAGCTGCGCGGCGAGCAACGCGGAGAGCAACGCGGCAAACAGGAGGCGATCCTCGAGCTGCTCGGCCGCCTCTTCGCGCGGCGGATCGGCCGGCGGCCGACGGCCGAAGAAGAGCGCATGATCCTCGAGCGAGCCCATGCGGTCGGCCCCGGCGAGGTCGAGGACGCCTTGCTCGATCTCGAGGGCGAGGCGCTTGTCCGCTGGCTCGCGGAGCCGATTCGCCCCTCGTGAGCTCCGAGCGCGGTCCGCGGGGCCATGAGCCCGCAGAACGCGACCTGCCATCATCCCTCGAGCGACCGACTCACACGGCCCGCCGCGCCGCTCACCGACGGCGGCGAGGTGCGCCGTTGGCCGGGGGACTTCCACGCTCCTTCGGCGCGAGCGTGGCCAGCGCCGCGCACGCGAGGTCGGGCAGCGTCGCCTTCATCCACGCGGGGTCCACGGCGCCGGGCGCCGAGAAGTAAGCGCGGCAGGCCTGGTGCGCCGGGCCGAGCAGCACGACGTCGACCATCACCTCGGACGAGCGCGCCCCGGCGAGGACGCCGAGCTCCGCGAGGTGCGCCGTCATCTCCGCCTTGAGCCGCGCCTTCGTCTCCCGCAGCGCGGCGCGGTGATGCCCGTCGAGCTCCAGCGCGAGCGCCTGGTACATGAAGCGCGCCTCGGCCTCGTGGTCGAGCACCCACGTCAGGTGCGCCGAGACCAGCGCCCGCACCGCCGAGCGCGCCGTCCTGGCAGTGCGCACGCGCGCGGTGACGTCCCCCAGCAGCCGCTCGAAGGTCCGCTCGAGCAGCGCCGCCACCAGCGCCGGGAAGTCCTCGAAGAGGTGGTACACGCTCGATGGGCTCGCCCCCGCCTCCTTGCGGACGTCCTCGATGCCGGTGCGCAAGAGGCCCCGCTGCTCAAAGCAGCGCAGCGCCGCGTCGAGCAGCGCTTCCCGGCGCGCCACGCCGCTCTGTCGCGCCACGGCCATGGCCCTCCCTACCGCAGCCCCGCGCCGCTGACCAGCGGCCCACCGCGGGCCAAAGTGGAAGAAATTTCCAATTTCATCATGGAAGTTTCTTCCAGTTCGGTTACCTTCTCGTCGAAAGCGAGGTGGCGCATGAAGCTGGGGCTGGAGAACAGGGCCGCGCTGGTGACCGGCGGCTCGCAGGGGATCGGCAAGGAGGTGGCGTTGCAGCTCGCGGCCGAGGGGGCCCGCGTGGCGCTCACCTACCGGAGCGAGCGTGAGAAGGCCGCGGAGGTCGTCCAGGCGATCGAGCGGCGAGGCGGCGAGGCGCTCGCGCTGGAGCTCGACCTCGGGTCGCTCGAGTCGGTCAAGGCGGCGGTCGCGGCCACCGTGGCGCGCTTCGGGCAGATCGATGTCCTCGTCAACAACGCGGTCCGCTGGAGCGAGCGCCTGCCCTGGGAGGCGCCGCGGTTCGAAGACATCCCGCTCGACGAATGGCTGGGCACCATCCACGACAACGTCGACGGCGCCTTCGCCGCCATCCAGGCCGCGGTGCCCTCCATGCGCGCCCGCGGCTGGGGCCGGATCGTCAACGTCTCCTCGGGCGTGGCGCTCGACGGCGTGGTGGGCGCCGGTCCTTACGCCGCCGCCAAGTCGGCGCTCCACGGGCTCACCGCGGTGCTGGCGCGCGAGCTCGGGCCGCACGGGATCTTGACCAACGTGGTGGTGCCAGGCCTGACCGTGACCGATCGGATGAGCGCGCGGGCGTCGCCGGACATGCTGGCGCAGCGCGGGAAGGCGTATCCCGTGGGGCGGCTCCTGGGGCCCGAGGAGGTCGCGCCCACCATCGTCTTCCTGTGCTCGGCCGCGAACACCGCGGTCACGGGGGAGATCATCCGCGCGAGCGGCGGCCGGCCGATGTGACGGGGGATTGGCGGGCTCCTCGCTGAGTAGTGATCAAATTTGAACATGAAGGCGGGAAGGAAACCTTGATGTTCTTCCCGCCTTCCCGCCTTCATGTGGACTCTCTCAGGGCAAAGTTGACCACTACCCCGCGGCGAGCACACGGAATACCGGAAGGTCAGGACGCCCTCTCTTCGTCGGAAAGCCGCGCTGGACGCCGCGGGAAGGGGCTCGACGTGCTCCGGGGTGACGTTAAACAACCCGTGCGGGCCGGGTGCTCGGGGCCGCCTGCAACGGCCTCACCTACTGCCAGTACGCGGTCGACCACCGTGTCATCGGAGATCCCGCGTACGGCTGCGCCAAGGGGTACTACGCCCGCTGGCAGTGCGGGCGCGGCGACGTGCGCAGCACGGCGGTCCCCGCCGAAGCGTCGGGCCGGACGGTGACGCTCCAGTGCCAGCGGTGACCGCCCTGCGACCGTCCGGGTGATCCGTCGCCCCGCCTCCCCGGAGTCGCGCGCTTCCGGCGGCGCGGGGCGGCTCGCCGCCGCCCCTCGCCTCCTCGCGACGCGGGCTCAATTCCCCGCGCTCTGCTCCTTCGGCGCCGGCGGCAGCGGCGGCAGCCCCGGACGCGGCCGATACCCCGGCTTCCGATACGACAGGATCGGGATCGCCTCGTTCTTGTACGGCGCGCTCTCCCCCGGCTTCGGGCACTGATCCCGCACCCAGTAGACGTCGAACGCGACGATCTGGTCGTCCGGCCGCCCGGTGCGCTCGTGGTACGCGAGCAGGTAGTCCTGGAGACCGGGCTTGCGGAACGGCTTGTTCCGGTCGAGCCGGATCCGGTTGAAATAGTCCTGCCGGATCTGCCCGAGCCCGAGCCCCCGCGCGTCGGAGAGGTCGAGATCGGGCGGGAGCCCCGTGAACGGATCCACGTGCCGCCCATCGACGGTGATCGCGTCGACGCTGATCGACCCGTCCTCGGTGATCGGGTTCGGGGCGAACATCCCCCACCCCTGGAGCAGGCGCGGATACACGATCGTCGCCTGCACGATCTTCGGCTGAGCGTGCTTGAGGACGGCAGGCACGCTCTTGTTCTCGTTGATGGCCTGGCTCACGGCGCAGAGCCCGAGGTACGCGACCAGCGCCTCCCGCGCGATCGCCCGGCCGCGGGCGACCTGCTCCGCGAGCGGCGACGGGCTCCCCGCCGCCAGCGCCCTCGCGCGCGGCGGCCGCGTCAGCCCGAAGAACGTGGCGACGGCGTCGCGCCGCCGCGACACGGCCGCGAGCAGCGCGCCGGGCGCGCCGAGGCAGAGCGCCCAGACCAGCGGGCGGGCAAAGCGACCGCCGGGGAGCGCCTGCAGGATTTCGCGCAGCGCCGCGGCGCCCCGGAACACGCGGCCATCCGACGGATCGCGCGCCTCGAAGAGCTCCGGCCGCGCCTCTACTCCCCCCACCGCCTCGCCTCCCCCCACGGCCTCCCCTTCCCCCGCGGCCTCCGCCTCCGCCAAGGCCGGCGCGCGCGCCTCCTCGAACCGGAGCAGCTCGAGGTGATCGAGCCGGACCAGGAGCCGCATCAACGCGAAGGCGAGCGGCGAGCCCGCGTCGTAGACGACGACCCGCGGCGCCGCGCGGCGGCGATACCAGCGCTCGAGCGCGTCCCAGTGCTGCGACGTCGGCAGCAGGAACGACCAGCCGATCATGAACCACGAGAAGGGGCCGAGGCGCATCATCACGCCGAACGAGCCGTGCAAGGCCCACATCCCGACCATCGCCAGCGCGCGCGTGAAGCGGCGGCCGTAGGGCGAGAGGATCCACATCACGAGCAGCGCCTCGACCATCAGGACGCCCCAGGTGAGCCCCCGCTTCGCCCAGTAAGGGATGTACTCCCGCGCGACGACCGCGAGCCCCGTCACCATGCGGTCGAGGTGCAGCACATAATGCACCGTCTCGCCGCGACGCCAGATGAGGCCTGACTTGTTGACGACGTTGAAATAGTAGATGGTCGCCAGGTTGACGATCGCGAGGAGCACGATCCCCGAGACGTACGGGCGCACGGCCCACGCGGGGCGGCTCCGGTCCGCGAGATCCGCGGCCGTCCGCTCCTGCCGCTCGCGGTAGGAGCGGATCAGCGCGTCGACCGAGAAGCGCCTGCCGGTCGGCATGAACATCGCCCAGCAGGTGATGAGGTTCACGACGACATAGCCGCCGTTCTCGATCATGACGACCCGGTTGTCCCTGCTCGTCACGAGCAGGAAGGAGAGGATCGAGAACAGCCGCGTGTGCCAGCCGACGAAGAAGCAGAGGAAGCAGAAGAGCGAGAGCGCGAACGCGACGTGGACCTCTTCGATCGACGAGAACGCGTGATAGAGGCTGAAGTTGAATCCGCTGCTCGGGTGAAAGAGGTGGTAGTGGTTGGTGAGCACCCCGTCGTTGCTGTAGATCCAGCGCGCCTCGGCCCAGTGGCGCACGCAGTCGCTCGCCAGGAGGAAGCCGAGCACCAGCCTGAACAGGCCGAGCGTGCGGACGTCGATGGTGCAGTAATGCTCCTTGATCCAGCGCCCCGCGCGCCGGAGGCGCTCCCTCGCAGGCGGCCTCGGGGCGCCGGCTGCGGCCCGGGGCGGCGCGCCGTCGCCGGGGGACGCGCCGTCGCCGGGGGACGCGCTCTGCTCCGGCGCCTCCTCGCCAGCACGCGCGCTCTCCTCCGTCGGCTCCTGGCCGGGCGAGGCGCTCTGCTCCGGCGCCTCCTCGCCAGCACGCGCGCTCTCCTCCGGCGCGCCGCGATCGGCGGCGGTCGGATCCTCGTCAGGCTCACGCATGCGAGCGCCTCAGTTCGGCTTGATCGGTCGGGCGAGGCCCGGCGCGAGGGGCGGCATGCGCTCGCCGAGCTTCCCCATGCCACCCCGCGAGTGCGAGAACAGCTTCTCCCGCTCGAAGGCCGTGGGCGCGGGCTCGCCGGGCGCGGGGGTCGGCGCCGAGACCCAGTACGCGTCGTAGCCCGTCAGCGCCATCTCGCGCCCGCCCTCCTCCGAGAGCGGCCCGCCCTTCGCGAGGTAGTCGCGGAAGGCGCGCTGGAAATCGGACCACTCCGGCCGCCGGACGCGATCGAGGTAGTCGGACCAGAGCTGGCCGAGCCTCGCCCCGGGGTGCCCGTCCGGCTGCAGCCGCGGCTCCTCCCCGGTCAGCGGATCGATCGGCTGCTGCGCGCGCGTCTGGCCGTCGATCACCAGGAGCGCGTTGACCCGCGGCGGCTCGGGCGCCATCACGTCCCACCGCGCCAGCATGCGCGGCCACGACGCCACGCCGGCGAGCACCGGCCCCTGCGGGATGGCGGCCGCGCCGGGCAACGGGTTCTCCTTCGCTGTCTGCGCCAGCATCGCGGCGAGCACCACCAGCACCGCCGCCTCGCGCAGCGACCCCAGCGCGAGGCGCGCCACCCGCACCGCCGGCGCGGGGCTCGGCGGCGCGGCGCCCTCGTCGTCGCCGTCCGCGTGGCTCTCGTCGAACAGCGGGATCCCGCACGCCTGCTTGCCGAGGAGCGTGCTGATGTGGTGCCGGCGCGTCGCGACCACCTCGTAGAGCGCGTCGAGGAGGTGCGAGACGCCCGGCAGCTTGAGCGGCCAGGCGAGCCAGCCGAACGGCAGCGCCAGGAGCGCCTCGGTCACCGCCCCGCCCTGCGTGTGCACGCGCCCGTTCCGGTCGATCGCGAGCACCGTCCGCTCGACGAGCTCCGGCGTGACCTCCTTCGGCATCGGCACGCGCTCCGTGGCGCCCGTCTGGTTGCGGACGTAGAGCTCGTCGAGCGCGCCGTTGCCCTGGAAGGCCACGTGCCCGCGCAGATCGAGCCGCTTGATCAGGCGGCACAGCGTGAGGCACAGGCCGCAGTCGGCGTCGTACACGAGCGTACGCGCCCGCCGCTCGTTCCAGGAGCGCTCGTACGCGTCCCAGAGCTCGCCGGGGATCACGAGCGGCGCCGCGGCGGCGAGCCCCCAGCCGAACAGCCCGAGATCGAAGAAGACGCCGAGGATCAGCCCGTGCACCGCCATCAGCGCCGCGGCGGCCCCGCGCGTCCAGCGGAAGAGCGCGGGGACGACGATGAGCGCCGGGATCGCGAGCTGCATGGCCCACGTGCCGAACGTGAGCCCGCGCAGCGTGCCGAGCGGCAGGGCGTCGCGGAGCCAGGTGCCCGCGTCGCTCGCCAGGCGCTCGGCGTGGAGCGCGTAGTAGAACGCCGTGCCGTCGCGCCACGCCTCGCCGCGCTGCTGGAGCGCCGTACACAGGTAGATGAGCGCGAGCTGCAGCAGCACCGCCAGCGCGGCGAGCGACGTCGGCGACCACCCGGGCAGGCGCTCGGCCTCGATCTCGGCGTCCGAGGTCCGCGACCGGTCGTTCAGCTCCGTGTCGCGCTTCTCGTCCCGGAGCGCCAGCGAGGCGCGGAGGCTGTCGAGCGAGAGGCGGCTCCCGCAGGGCAGGAAGGCGGTGAACGCGAGCAGCGCGATCGCCGCGTAGTTGCCGGCGTTCTCGAGCAGGATGTTCCTCGACGTCAGGCTCACCAGCACGACGAGCGCGAGGACGTGGAAGACGCGCGTCCGGTAGCCGAGGAGGAACAGGGCGTAGACGACGAGCGCGAGCGCGAAGGCGAAGTGGGCCTCCCCCACCGTCGAGACGGCGTGGAATAGGCTGAAGACCTGCTGCTTGCCGCGGAGGTTGAAGAGGTGGTTGTGGTTCGGGAGGACGCCCTCGTTCGAGTAGAAGTCCCGCACCCACCGCCACCGCGCGAACAGGTCGGCGATGAGGACCAGCCCGAAGGTGATGCGAAACAACCCGAGCGAGCGGGCGTCGATGCGCAAGAAATGATCGCGAAGTGATTTCACGGAGAGTCCTCGACCCGGAATCCGTAATCCGATGCATGCTCGAGCTCGGGGACGCTCGGCTGTCGCAAGAGCAGGGACCGCACGGTCCAGAGATCGCCGAAGACGCGGTAGCGCAGCGCGGTCTGGTCGAGGTAGTCGACCCCCGCGGAGCCGCCGGTGCCCGTGCGCCGGCCGATCACCCGCTCGACCATCCGCGCGTGGCGCTGCCGCCAGATGAGCATGGCCTGCTCCATCTCCAGGATGCGGTCGAGCACCTCGCGCGGCCACGCGAGCCGGGGCAGATCGCGGTAGCTCTCGATGAAGACGATCGCCGCGCGGACGGCCCGCCGCTTCTCGCGCGTGGCCGCGTCGGCGCCCGGGTCGTCCTCGGCGAGCAGGAACGCCTCGGCGTTCGCGTTCTCGGCCTCGTACCGCGCGCGGAGCCGCTCGACGTCCGCCGGGCTGAGCGCCTTGCCGATCGCGATCTGCACCCGGCGCTCGTTCTCGGCGCGCATCGAGCGCATGTAGTTGCGCAGGAAGCGCAGGACCGCCTCCGGCTCGCTCGAGCCGTCGATCGGCGTCCGCGACAGCCACTCGTACAGGTAATGCTTGAGGCTCGGCCCGCTCGCGAGCCGCGCCTCGAGCCGGCGCGTCGCGGACGACGGCGACCCGTCGGCGGCCTTGAGCGCCTCCTTGTAGCTGCCCTCCCGGCCGAGCGGGATCCGGAGCGCGTCGTCGAGCCCCAGCAGGACCTCGATCTCGCGCAGCTGCGCCGACTGGAAGCCGCTCGCAGGGATGAGGCGATCCCGAAAATCCAAGTAATCCCGCGTCGTTAGCGTCTCCATCACCCGGAAGTGCTGGATCGCCTGCTCGAAGATGGTGACGACCCGCCGGAACGAGCGGGCCGCGGAGGCGAGCTTCTGATCGGGCACCGGGTTCTGGCGGAAGAGCTCGCGCGCCGAGGTGAGCTCGCGGAGGATGAGCTTGAACCAGAGCTCGTAGATCTGGTGGACGACGATGAACAGGGCCTCGTCGTTGCTGACCTTCTGCTCGTCGTCGTCGAATCCACCCTGGAGGGCGAGCAGCTCCTCGACGTGGATGTAATCCCAGTAGTTCATGTCGGTGGCGATCGCGAGACGGGCCGCCGGGGGAGCTCGCGCGGTGCGCCGGCGCCTCGAGCGGCGCCGGGAGTCTACTTCCCGCGACCCCGGAAACGGAAGTGCGCCGGCGCCGCGCGCACGGAAAGCGCGCCCGGTCCGGAGGGCGGTTTCACGGGCCCGCCGCGCCTTCCACCGGCGGGCGGCGCCGCGCGCTCACGGCGCGCGTTCCACCCGCGGCGCGCTACGGCGCGTTTTCCACCCCGCGGCGCGCTACGGCGCGTTTTCCACCCCGCGGCGCGCTACGGCGCGTTTTCCACCCCGCGGCGCGCTACGGCGCGCCAGGCGGCGGGCCGACGTCGACGGCCGGCGCGCTCCGCAGGCCGTCGGGGCCCACGTCGACGGGCGGCGCGTAGCTCTTGAGCTCGGCCCGCTCGTAGCTCGCGCCGCTCGCCGCCTCGATCGCCACCACGCCGACGTCCGGGCAGAACGTCGACACGAAGCGCGCCGGCCTGTCGCCGAGGCGCTCCTCGACCGTCTGCACGCACCCCGTGAACCGGCCCGCGGGCACCTCGATCGCGGCGTCGACCGCGGCGATGCGGGCGCGACCGCCGTGCTCGCCGGTCCACGTCGTGCCGGGCGCGATCGGCTCCTTGAGCACGAAGACGCCCGTGTCGCTGCGGATCACGCCCTCGGGGGTGAACGCGAAGCGCTTCACCCCGGAGGGGAACCGGAGCTCGCCGCGGCGCTCGTCCGCGCGGTGCACGCGCGCGACGAGGAGGCCCTGCTCGCCGCGCTCGCTCGTGGTCGCGTAGTGGTAGATGTGCCCGTCGACGAGCGGGAAGTAGCGCTCGGCCCGCGTGCCCGAGGAGGCGCCCTGCTGCCCGTCGGGCGCCGCGTTCCACGCCGCGGGCCGGACCGGGGCGGGCGCACCCCCGCAGCCGAGCAGCGCGAGCGCGAGCGCGGCGAGCCGCGGCGCGCGAGGGCGGCCGGGGGTGCGCTCGCTCGCGGGGCTCACCGCGCTGCCTCGTCGGTCGCCACCGGCGGGGTCGTCACGGGCGGCGTCGTCACGGGGAACCGTGGCTGTGGGACCAGTACCAGAGCGACAGGAACGCGAGCAGCGCCGCGGCCGCGACGAGCAGGGCGACGGCGAGCGGGTCGGGCTCGACCCGGCGCAGCAGCGCCCGCGCGGCGCGGCGGATCTCGTCGCGCTCGCGCTCGTGCTGCTCGGCCAGGTCCTTCGCGGACTTCTTCTCGTCGCGAGCTCGATAGGGGTGGTCCTCCTCCGGAGGCTCGCTGCGCGCGATCTCGTCCGTCAAGAGCCGCCTCGCGCCTGCCCGGACCAGCGCGTAGTCGCCGCGCTCGAACGCCTGCTCGAGGCGCTCGAGCTCGGGATGGCGAGGGCGCCCCGGCGCGGCGTCGCCGGGGGGCGGCGCCTCCTTCTCGTCGCGCCGCTTGGCGCGCTTCTTCGTCCGGCGCCGCGGCTCGGCGTCGGCCGGCTCGCGCGGCGGCGAGGTCGCGTCCGGCCCGGCCGGCGCAGGCCGGTCCGCGGCGGCCGGCTCGCGCCCGCCTCCCTCCGCCGGCTCGGACCGTCCGGCGGCGGCCGGCTCCGGACCGTCGATGTCGGCCGGCGCCCTGTCCGTCACGTGCAGCTCTCGGTGATGATGAAGGCCATGGCCGAACCCCTGGGCGGATGATCGAGACGCCGCAGGCTACCTCGAACCCGGACCCACGTGCCCCCAAAAAGCCCGGAAAACCCGGGATCGGCCGCCGCGGCGCGGCCTACTGCAGGCCCCGGCCCCGGTCGACGTCCATGGGCTCGGGCCGGTCTCTCCAGGGGACGGCCGCCTCGCCTTCGCCGCTCACCACGCAGCGGAGCGCCTCGCACGCGGCCCGGTAGTACGCCTTGCGGCCGCAGCCGACGGCCTTGAACTGGCCGCCGAGCTGCTCCTCGACGCGGACGTCCTTGTCGGGACAGTCGAGGTCGGAGGTGGCGCGCGCCCGGACCATCGGCATCGCGTTCGACGGCACGTTGGCCACGCTGCACGCGGGCGAGAGCGCGCCGGCCAGGAGGGCGGCGAAGGGAACGAGGGCAGCGGCACGGGACGGGCGCACGGCGTGAGCGTAGATCACAACGAGAGCTCGCGCTGACTTGTCGTCGCGCGAGCGGTCGCGAGGGGGAGCCCGTCGGCGTCGATGCGGACGCCGACGTCAAGCGGCCGGAAGCCGTCGTCCTCCCCCACCGAGACCGTCAGGGGCGCGAGTAGACCGCGAGACCGGCGGTCCGTTACGCTCGCGGCGCCGTGAGCAAGGTCACCGCGCTTGGAATGGACACGATAACGGAGAGATCCGGCCACCAGATGACCGGCATGGCGGTGAGCGTGCGCACCACGCCCGCCGCGCCGAGCCCCGTGCCTATCCCCTACCCGACCATGGGCACGGTGGCCGAGGGAGTCATCGATGCGCCGATGCGCACGAAGATCAACGGTGCGAAGGCCCTGACCGTCGGCGGGTGCATCAAGGCCTGTCACGGCAACGAGCCGGGTACGCTCAAGGAGATCGTCAGTCTCAACACGGGCGGGCCGTGCTTCCCGTGGCTGTGGTCGGGTCGGGATCTCGGCCAGCTCATACACGGCGCCGGGTTCAGGGGCAGCTCGATTCATATGACGGTCTGTCATGGAGGCACTGATCCTCCGGGGCAGCCCGGAGGCTCGATCGCACAGCAGGTCGCGAACGAAACTCAGGTAACGACGATTGGCTGCGTCGGCGACAGCATGTATGATCATCCAACCCTGCCCGGTGTAACCATCGCGGGGCCGCGCGGCAGAATGACGCCCTTCGAGCCAACGTCGTCGCCTCGTCGAACCGGCTGATTCGCATAGGAGAGGTCCAATGCCCATCACGATGTGCGCCACCCTCGCCGAGCCCCACGCACCGGGGACAGATCTCGTCTTCTGCGTTCCGCTCGCGCTCGCCTGGCGCAAGCTGCAAGATCGCTTCGGCCCGCTGCGCTTCGATCCGCAGCCGTTCCTTGCCGACGCCCTGAACCGCGTTCCTCTCGATGAGGTCATCGATCCGACGTGGTGCGTCTCCGGCGCTGGCTTTCATCGCCGGCCCCCGAGGTGGGCTGCGGCTGCGCGCGCTCAGAACTGGAAGTACACGAACGGCACCGCGGCCGCGCTCGCCGCCTCGTGCAGCGAGACCGCGACCAGGAACAGCAGCGCGCCCTGGAGCGGCGCCGGCGCCGCGATGAAGGCGCCGCGGGCGCGCTCGTAGAGGCGCTCGGGCACGTAGTGGGACAGGAGCGCGACCGCGAGGAGCCCGACGAGCACGGGCGGCAGGTTCGGGTGGAACGTCGTCAGCGTGCCGAGCTGCCGCAGGATGAGCACGGCCTGCGAGAAGGTCGGCACGCGGAAGAAGATCCACGCGAGGCAGACGTAGTGGAACGTCAGCAGCACGCACAGCGCGCGGATCGGGAAGCCGGCCAGGGATGAGCGCGCGGCCCTCCCCTCGCCCTCCGCCCCCGAGCGCCGGCGCTTCACGGCGCGCTGGAAGGCGCGCGTCACGGCGAGGCCGAGGCCGTGGAGGAAGCCCCAGAAGACGAAGTTCCACGACGCCCCGTGCCAGAGGCCGCCGAGCAGCATCGTGATCATCAGGTTGCGGTACGTCGCGAGCTCCGAGCCGCGGTTGCCGCCGAGCGGGATGTACAGGTAATCGCGCAGCCACGTGGAGAGCGAGATGTGCCAGCGGCGCCAGAAATCGGCGAGGTTCTGCGCCTTGTACGGCGCGTCGAAGTTCTTCGGGAACCGCACGCCGAGCAGCAGCGCCGAGCCGATGGCGATGTCGGTGTAGCCGGAGAAGTCGCAGTAGATCTGCGCGGCGTAGCCGTAGACGCCCGCGAGGACCTCCAGCGCCGAGTAGTTCTCCGGGCGCTCGAAGACGCGGTCGACGAGGTTGAGCGCGAGCTGATCCGAGAGGACGACCTTCTTCACGAGGCCGATCGCGACGAGGAACAGCCCCTCGCCGCCCTCCTCGCGGGTGAGGCTCGGGGCGCGCTCGAACTGCGGGAGCAGGTCGCGCGGGCGCACGATGGGGCCGGCGACGAGGTGCGGGAAGAAGGCGACGAAGAGCAGGTAGCGGAGGTAGCTCCTGTGGGGCGGGAGCTCGCCCCGGTAGACGTCGATGACGTAGCTCATCGACTCGAAGGTGAAGAACGAGATGCCCACCGGCGGCAGGAGCACCCGGAACGCGTGCCCGACGCTCGCCGGCTCGCCCGTGAGCAACGCGCGCAGCGCGGCCGCGTTCTCGAGGGCGAAGTTCCAGTACTTGAAGAAGCCGAGGAACCCGAGGTTCAGCGCCACGGTGGCGATGAGCATCGCGCGCCGCGCCCGGGGCCTCGTCTCGCGGGCGATCGCGCGGGCGAGGAGGAAGTCGACCGTGGACGAGGCGAAGATGAGCGGCAGGTAGCGCCAGTCCCAGGCCGCGTAGAACCCGTAGCTCACGAGGAGCAGGAACACGACGCGCGCGCGGATGCCGGCGAACCGCACGAGCGCCCACGATCCGACGAAGACGGCGGCGAAGAACTCGGCGTAGCGGAGGGTGTTGAAGAGCACGGCCGGTCGGAGCCCGGGTCAGGCTTGCGGCGAGGGGGGCGACGGCCGGCAGGGCCGAACGCGCGGGCTACCCGGGCGGTGGGCGCCGTCTACCACGGCGCGCGCCGCGCGGCGCGGCTGGTGGCAGCGCGGCGCCATGTTGAACGGCGCCCCTCGTCGTGCCAAGGATGGAGCAGATGCTGGGTCGCCTGATCCTCGGGATTGTGAAGGGGCTCATCGTGGGGGGCTTGCTCGGGTTCGGGCTGGCGAAGCTCGGCTACGCGGCGCCCATCGCGATCATCGCCTACCTGGCCGCGGCGCTCGCCGGGGTCCTCGTGGGGCTCGTCGCCGGCAAGCCCATCTGGGCCAAGGACGCGAAGATCGAGGCGGGGATGAAGGCCTTCGTGGGCGCGCTGCTCGGCGCGGGCCTGATGTACGCCGCGCGGCGCTGGCTGACCATGGAGGTGCCGGCGCCGCTCGGCGAGCTCGGCGGCGCGAACCTGTCGCTCGGCGAGGCCGCGGGGAGCGGCGGGACGTTCGGCGGCCTCGCGATCACGTCGCTCGCGGCGATCGCCGCCCTGCTCGGCGGCTTTTACGAGGCCGACAACGACCCCGCGGACGAGGAGAAGCCGGGCGCGAAGCCGGCGGTGAAGGCCGCGGCCGGGGGCAACAAGCGCATCGCGGCGTCCGCCGCGGCGGACGAGCTCGACGACGATCTCGAGGTCGAGCCCGAGAAGAAGCGCGCGAAGAAGTAGGCCGTGCCGGTCGCGCGGGCGCTCCTCTACGCGGCATCGCTCGGCGCGCTCGCGCTGGTCGCGCGGTCCTTGCTCGTCGCGCCGGTGCCCTTCGCGGTCGCCGGCGCGGCGATCGTCGGGTACCTCGCGCTCGTCCTGTGCGGGGTCTTCTTCCTCGGGCTCGGCATGTTCGTGGACGTGGTGAAGCGCGGCCCGCCCGGCGCGCGGGGCGTCGCGCTGACGTTCGACGACGGGCCCAGCCCGGAGCACACGCCGCGGGTCCTCGATCTCCTCGACAAGGCGGGCGCGAAGGCGACGTTCTTCGTCATCGGCCGCAAGGCCGAGGCCCACCCGGAGCTCGTCCGCGAGATCGCGGCGCGGGGCCACGCCGTCGCGCTGCACAGCCACGCGCACGACCGGCTGTTCTCGCTGCGCTCGGCCCGCGCCGTCGAGCGCGATCTCCGGCGGGGCCTCGACGTGCTCGAGCGGATCACCGGCGCCCGCCCGACGCTGTTCAGGCCGCCGGTCGGCCACACGAGCCCGCGCATCGCCCGGGCGGTCGACGCGCTCGACCTCGACGTAATCGGCTGGTCGGCGCGGGGGTTCGACGGGCTCGCCGGGGCGAGCCCCGAGCGGGTGGCGGCCCGGGTCATCCCGGGGCTCCGCGACGGGGCCATCGTGCTGCTGCACGACGCGGCCGAGCGCGACGACCACGCGCCCGCGGGGGTCGCGGCGCTCCCGCGGATCCTCGCGGCGATGGGCCACCGCAACCTGGTCGGGGTCCGCGTCGACGCGTGGCTCGACGAAGGCGGCCGGGACGACGCCCTGGCCTAGACCATTTCTCGCAGGTGGCGCTACGCTCCGTCCGATGGCTGCGCCGGTGAGTCTCACGCTTTTTGCGCATATCGCGGCGAGGCCGGAGGACGAGCTCGACCTCGCCGAGGCGGCGCTCCTCATCGACGACGCCGCGTACCCGGGCCTCGACATCCCGCACTACCTCCGCGTGCTCGACCAGCTCGGCGGCGAGGCGCGCCGGGCGATCGAGCGCCCCCTGCGCGCCCCGGAGGCGACGCCCGGCAGCGGCCCGATCGAGCAGCTGCTCCGCTGGTTCTACGGCGACCTCGGGTTCCACGGGAACGCGGGCGACTACTACGACCCGAAGAACAGCTACCTGCACGAGGTCCTGGATCGCCGGACGGGCATCCCCATCACGCTGGCGGTCGTGCTCCTCGAGGTGTGCCAGCGCGCCGGCCTGGAGGCGCAGGGCGTGTCGTTCCCGGGGCACTTCCTGGTGAGGACGCCGGTCCGTGGCGGCGTGCTGCTCATCGATCCGTTCGAGGGCCGGCTGCTCGGCCGGGACGACCTGCGCGCGCTGCACACCCGCGCGACCGGCGCCACGCGCGATCCGGACCCGCGGCTCCTCGTGCCGGCGCAGAAGCGGCAGATCCTGGTGCGCATGCTGAACAACCTGCGCTCGATCTACACGAGCCGCTCGGACGCGGCGCGGCTGCGCAGCGTGCTCGAGCGGATGCAGGTGCTCGCGCCGACCGACGAGCTGCGCAAGGAGCTCGACCAGCTCGGCGGGGAGCGTCCGTGGCCGCCGCTGGGGCGCGGGCTGAACTGACATCGCCCGATCGCCGCTCGCGCGCTGCGCGCGATCGGATACCCTCGCTGGCATGGGTCAACCTGCCGCGGCCCCCCTGACCTTCGAGGAGCTCTACCAGCGCATCCGCGCCCTGCCCGAGCACCTGACGGGCGAGATCCTGGAGCCCGGCGTCCTCCGCACGATGTCGCGGCCCGGGAAGCGCCACCGCCGCGCGGCCAGGCTCTGCCTGCACGGCCTCGTCCCGTTCGACGCGAACGTCGGTGGGGCCGGCTGGTGGATCGAGCCCGAGACCGAGATCCGCTTCCCTGGCGGTCGGCTCGTCGTGCCGGACCTGTGTGGATTCCGCGTCGAGCGGGTCCCCGAGCTGCCGGACGAGAACCCGCTGACGATCCTTCCCGACTGGTGCTGCGAGGTCCTGTCGCCGGGGACCGCCCGCGACGACGTGGCGGTGAAGCTGCCGCTCTACGCGCGCGCCGGCGTTGGCTGGAGCTGGATCGTGGACCCGATGCGCCGGCTGGTCGAGGTGTTCGAGACGGTCGGCGGAAGGCCGGCGCTCACGGCGACGGCGCAGGACGACGAGCGCGTCGTGCTGCCTCCGTTCCACGGAGAGCTCGCGGTCGCCTCGTGGTGGCTTCCGGGTGCCGTCGAGGAGTAGGGGCCTCCCGCCGGCGAGGTCTCGAGCGACAGACGGGTTGAAGCCGCTCGAAAGAGCAGAAATTCAGACCGCCAAGGCGCCAAGGTCTTGTTCTTTTCTTGGCGTCCTTGGCGGTGCATTCTCGGTCGATCGGCGTGATCGGTGCTCTAGCAACGACAGCCCTCGCGTCGAAGCTTCAATCAATGGCACGAGGGTGGCGCGCGGCTGGATCATCTGCTGCAACCCCCAGGCGCGCAGGGCGGAGAGGGCTTTCTCCTCATCATCGACGCTGCCAGCATGGTAGACGGCGATCCGGGAGGCGCTCCCGGCTGACATCGCCGAGCGAGCCTTCGATGCTGTACTCGCGGTCATGGATACGATTGAAGAGGGATACGATTGAAGAGGGCTCGGCTGCACGAGGCAGGAGGATGACGGGATGAAGCGCGAGCGTGCCTTTCAGGTCGGCGACGTGTCGGCGGTCGAGCGCCGCTTCACGGACGAGGACGTCGTCGAGTTCCAGCGCGTCTCCGGCGACGCCGGCCGCCATCACGCGCAGCCGGACGCGCAGGGCAGGCGCGTCGTGCACGGCCTGCTCACGGCGACGCTCCCCACCCGGCTCGGCGGCGAGATCGACTTCCTCGCCCGGGAGATGCAGTTCGAGTTCCTGCGGCCCGTCTTCACCGGGGACACCATCCGCTGCGAGGCGACCATCACCGACGTCGCGCGCGAGCCGGGGCGCGTGCGCCTCGCGATGCGCGGCGGCTGCTGGAACCAGGACGGGAAAGAGGTGATGCGCTTCCAGGCCCGGGGCGTGGTGCTCGACGGAGGAGCGTGAGGGCGGCGGTGCGCGCGCGATCCGTTCACTGGCTCGACCACGCCCACGCCGTCCTGTCCCGCCGCCGCCGGCTGTTCGCGGCCGGCTGGGGCGACGAGGGCGTCCTCGAGCGGGTCCCGACCATCGCGCGGTTCTCGGAGCCCCCGCGCGCCGCGGCGGTCGCCTGGGGGCGGCCGCGGGCGGACGGGCCCGTCGACGTGACCGACGGCTCCTTCGCCGCCGCGCTCCCGGGCCTGCCGCCCTGCGCGGGCACGGCCTTCGTGCGCCGCATCGCGCCCAGGGCGCCCGAGCGGGGGCGCCGCCGGCCGGTCTACGTCGCGCTGGCGGCCTCCGGCGACGAGGGCTTCGCCGCGCGGACGCGGCTCTTCCGGCCGCTCGCCGCCCGCGAGGGCATCGAGGTCATCCTCCTCGAGAACGCGATGTACGGCCTCCGCCGGCCCCCCGGGCAGCGCGCCACCGCGATCCGCACCGTGGCCGAGCACCTCCTGATGAACCTCTCCACCGTCGAGGAGACGCGCGCGCTCGTCGAGCACCTCGCCCGCGAGGGATACGAGCGCATCGGCGTCGTCGGCTTCAGCATGGGCGGGACGTCGGCGGCGCTCGCCGCGGCGGTCACGGCGCGCCCGCTCGCGGTCGCTGTCTTCGGCGCGGGCCGCAGCGCCGTGCCGGTGTTCACCGAGGGGATGCTGTCCGTCAGCGTCGAGTTCGAGGCGCTGGGCGGGCCCGCGGCGGCGCGGGCGCGGCTCGGCGCCCTCTTCGGCGCCGCCGACCTCGACCGCCACCCGGCGCCGCGGCGGCTCGACGCGACCGTCCTCGTCGGCGGGCGCCGCGACGGGTACGTGTTCGCCGAGCAGGTCGAGGCGCTCCACGCGCACTGGAGGTCGAGCGAGCTCCGGTGGCTCGACACCGGGCACGCCGGCGCGGTCGTCTACCAGGCCGAGGCGCTCCGGCGCGCCGCCGTCGACGCGATGGCGCGGCTCGGCGCGTAGCGCGTGCGAAGCCCTCACCCCGCGGCGCCCGGCAGCTGCACCACGAACCGCGCCCCGCCCTCGGCCCCGGCCTCGACCCCGATCGCGCCGCCCGCCGCCTCGACGAGCCCGCGGCACACCGCGAGCCCGAGCCCCGTCCCCTCGCCGACCTCCTTCGTCGTGATGAACGGCTCGAACAGCGTCTCGCAGACCGCCTCGGCGATCCCCGGCCCGTTGTCCTCGACCTCGATCCGCGCGCCCCCGCCCGCGGCCCGCGACGCGCGCACCCAGACGCGCCCGCCGGCGCGCGGCACCGCGTCGGCCGCGTTCAGGAGGAGGTTCAGCAGCACCTGCACCAGGCGGCCGTGCGACAGCTGGACGGGCGGCACGTCGGGCGCGACGTCCCGCACGAGCTCGACCGCGCGGAACGCCTTCTGCGGCGAGACCAGCGAGACGACGTCCTCGAGCGCCTCGGCGACCGAGCCGGAGGGCTCCTCCCCGGCGTCGCCCGCGCCGCGCGCCGCCGGCCGCGCGAAGTCGAGCAGGTCGCGCAAGATCTTGTGGATGCGCTCGGTCTCGCGCTTCATCCGCTCGAGGAACTCGCGCTCCTCGTCGGGCGTGAGCCCCCCGGCGAGCAGGAGCTCCTGGAAGCCGAGGATCGCCGCGATGGGGTTGCCGATCTCGTGCGCGAGCCCCGCCGCGAGCCGCCCCACGGACGCGAGCCGCTCGGAGCGGACCAGCCGCTCCTGCGCGCTCTTCAGGTCCGCCGCGTAGCGCTCGACCTCGGCGATCTTCGCCCGCAGCGACTCCTCGTCGGCCCGGAGGCGGGCCGTCATGTGCGCGAGGCTCGCCCCGAGCTCCGCGAGCTCCCGCGCGCCGGCGCGCGGCGCCTCGAGGTCGCGCGCCCCGCCGGCCACGCGGCGGGCGGCCTCCGACAGCGCGTCGACCGGCCGCACCACGAGGCGCGTCATCGCGATGTACGCGAACACGAGCAGCGCCAGCGCCACGATCCCCGTGTAGAGCGCCACGATCCGGACGAGCGGCGCGGCCGGCACCGTCGACGGGTCCGTCGGCACCAGCACGGCCACGGAGCCGACCTGCGGCGGCCGCGCGGGCGCCGCGTCGGGCTCCGCGTCGGGCTCCGCGTCCGCGCGCGGCGCCGGCTCGCGCGCGTGCTCCGGAACGACGACCAGGACCGCGCCGCCCCGCGCGGTGCGCACGGTCCTCAGCACCTCCGCGCCCGCCTCCACCGAGGCCGGCAGCGCCGCCGCCGCGTCCGGCTCCCCGGCGCGGTCGACGAGCGCGCCCGCCGCGTCGTAGACGCCGATCGCCGACGCGCCGTCGGGCCCGAGCTGCGCCTCGAGCAGCGGCGAGAGCTCCGGCGCCGACCGGCTCGCCCGCGCCGCGGCGACGTGCCCGGCGATCGCGCGGCCGATCGCGCGGGCGCTCGACGCGCGCGCGCCGACCATCGTGGCCCGCGTGAGGTTCGCGACGGCGAAGAAGAGCGGCACGAACGCCAGCACGAGCAGCGCGCCGAGCGCGAACAAGAGCTGAAGCCGGATCCCGAGCCGCACGGCGTGTCCCTGCCCCTTCGGCGCCATCCTCGCCCAGGTCGCCCCCGATCGCACGGGGCAGGCGGCGGATCCGCCGCCCGCGCGCCGCCAGGCGAGCCGGCGCGGCGCGGATCGAGGGAGCTGGGCCGCCGATCGCCGCCCGCCGCGCCGGAGCCCCGGCGGAGGATCGGCCGTGCGCGCCGAGGGGGGCCGATCCGCGCAGGCTCGAGAGCGGGAGACCCACCGGCGCGCTGCGGCAGCCATGCTAGCCTGACATGTGGGCTGTCCGGCGAGCGACGCGCAGGGCCAGACGAGGAGCGCACCGGGCTCAGGCCGACAGGGCCCGGCGCGCGCCGAGGACGAGCGGGACTCGCCGGCCGAGGGCGAGCGGGACACGCCGGCCGAGGGCGCGTGGGCGCCGGCGCTCCTCGGCGCGCTGGACGCGCTGATCTGGGAGGTCTCCGGCGAGGCGCTCGAGCTGTCGACGGTGCGCGCGCCGGCGAGGGAGCTGTTCGGGCACGCCGCCGAGCGCTGGGCGGCCGATGACGGCCTCTTCTGGCGGCACCAGCACCCGGAGGACCGGTCGCGGCTGCTCGCCGTGGCGCGCAAGGTCCTCGCGGAGGGGTCGACCGAGCGCATCGAGCACCGCTTCTTCGCCGCCGACGGCCGCACGGTGTGGCTGAGCAGCGAGCTCGCCCGCCGCGTGGCCCCCGCCGGCGGGGGGCCCGTCGCCCGCGGCCTCTCCGTCGACGTCACGCGGGCCAGGGTCGCGGAGGAGGCGCTCCGCGAGAGCGAGGAGCGGGCGCAGGCGCTGCTCGAGTCGACCGAGCAAGGGATCTACGGGCTCGATCGCGCGTGCCGGTGCACGTTCGCCAACCGGGCCTGCGTGCGGCTGCTCGGGTACCGCGACGAGGCGGAGCTCGTCGGCCGCGCCATGCACCAGCTCGTCCACCACACGCGCGAGGGCGGCGCGCCGCTGCCCGAGTCGGACTGCCGGATCTGCCGCACGGTCCGGGCCGGGGAGGCCGCGCACCTCGCCGGCGAGCTGCTCTTCCGCGCCGACGGGACCAGCTTCCCCGTCGAGTACTGGTCCCGCCCCGTCCGCAGGCAAGGCGAGGTCGTCGGCGCCATCGTCACGTTCGTGGACATCACCGAGCGCAAGCGGAGCGAGCAGCTGCTCTCCGCGCAGGCGCTCATGGGCGCGCTCCGGGCCGAGGTGAGCGCGGCGCTGTCCCTCCCCGGGACGATGCGCGAGCTCCTGCAGCGCTGCGCCGAGGCGATCCGGGGGCACCTCGACGCGGCGTTCGCCCGCATCTGGCTGCTCGACGAGCGCGCGCAGGTCCTGGACCTCCGCGCGAGCGCGGGGATGTACACGCACCTCGACGGCCCCCACAGCCGCATCCCCGTGGGCAGCTACAAGATCGGCCGCATCGCGAAGGAGCGCCGGCCGCACCTCACGAACGACGTCCTCCGCGATCCCCAGGTGAGCGAGAAGGGCTGGGCGCGGCGCGAGGGCATGGTGTCGTTCGCCGGCTACCCCTTGCTCGTCGAGGATCGGCTCATCGGCGTGATGGCGATGTTCGCGCGGCGGCCCCTGCACGAGCAGGTGCTCGACGCGCTCGGGACGATCGCCGTCACGGTGGCCCACGGGATCGAGCGCAAGCGCGCCGAGGACGCGCTCCGGGAGAGCGAGGCGAGGCGCGCCGCCGAGCACGCGGTCCTGCGGCGCATCATCGGGCAGAGCGGCGACGGGATCGTCATGGTGGACGAGCACGGCGTCGTCCGCCTGATGAACCCGGAGGCCGAGCGGCAGCTCGGGCCGGCCACGGAGCTCACGATCGACGCGTGGGCGCGCGCGACGGGCGCCGCCCCGCCGGACGGCGCCCCGGCGCCCGCGGCGGAGACGCCGCTCCACCGCGCCCTGCGCGGCGAGAAGGTGGAGAGCGTCTGCTGGCAGGTCCAGCGGCCGGACGGCTCGGCGCGCGTGCTCTCCGCGAGCGCGTCCCCGCTGCGCCGCGCGGACGGCGCGCCCGCGGGCGCGGTGATGAACACCCGCGACGAGACCGAGCGGCTCCGGCTGGAGCAGGATCGCGAGCGGCTCCTGCGGAGCCTCGAGGAGGCGGTCGAGGTGCGCGACGAGTTCCTCTCCATCGCGTCGCACGAGCTCAAGACGCCCCTCACGGCGCTCCTCCTCCAGGTGGAGAGCCTGCGCCGGGCGCTCCGCCTCGGTCACGCCTCCCAGGACGCGGCGCGGCTCGACGCCAAGCTCTCGACCATGCACCGGAGCGTCTTCCGGCTGAGCGACCTCGTGAACGAGCTGCTCGACGTCTCCCGGATCTCGGCGCGGGGCCTGTCGCTCCACGTCGAGGAGTTCGACCTCGTCGCGCTGCTCCGCGAGAGCGTCGAGCGGTTCGAGGAGGGGCCGCGCCGGGGCTCGTCGATCCGGCTGCTCGGGGGCGAGGAGGTCCTCGTGCGCTGGGATCGCGCCCGCATGGAGCAGGTGATCACGAACCTCCTGTCGAACGCCGTGAAATACGGCGCCGGCGCGCCCATCGACGTGCGCGTCGAGGCCGACGCCGCGCATGTCCGGTTCGCCGTGCAGGACCGCGGCATCGGCATCGCGCCCGGCGACCAGGCGCGCATCTTCGAGCGGTTCCAGCGCGCGGCGTCGGTGATGCACTACGGCGGGTTCGGCCTCGGCCTGTGGATCGTGCGGCTCATCGTGGAGCAGCACGGGGGCGCCGTGCGGGTGGAGAGCGCGCCGGGGCGCGGCGCGACCTTCTCCGTCGAGCTGCCGCGCGCCGTCGGCGGGGCGGGCGCCCCGCCGGAGGGCGGCTCGCCGCCGGCGCGTCCCGCGGGCGGGTAGGCAGAGGTGGAATGACAGCGGGTATGCGCAGCAGAGCTGCCGCTGAACGCGAGTGCAAAACGGGCAATCTCATGCGGGCTTGGGCACCGACGTGTATCGTGGAAGGGCCGCCTCGATTCACGCGGGCGAGATGACACCGATGCGGGCAATGTTCATCCGTCTCGATTATCCCACAAGAATGCGTCTAAGGAGCTCCGCCAGCAGTTCGTCGGACGCGTCCGACACGTCGACAAACATTAGCTCCACAGCCGCAAACGACAGCTTGGCAAAGAAGCTCGGGCTCGACCCGACAGCCCCGTGAGCTGCCTCCACCAGCCTCAGCACTCCGGGGCCGAGCTTCGTGGTGGCCGCTGACGAGAGCGCTTGACATACAGCCTGCGAATACTCCTCCGACAGCCCGAGCCTCACGTCATCAATGGTAGCCGCGATGGATTTATCCCACCTCATCCCTTCGCTGACAGAACACCCAACCTCGACACGCGATGTCTCCGACGGGATCGACTGAAAATCGAGCCCGACAAGACCATATTCGGCCATGGCCCCCCGCGGCACCAAAGCCTCTACTGTCACTGCGGCGTGCTCAGGGGAGGCAGTTCTCGCTGCCACAAACGATCCGGATATGGCGCCAGTAAACTCCACCCCAAAGGTGGCGCTTTCGGAAACCCACACTCGCGCTTTGGCAAGAGGAGTCAGTTGAACGATCCTCATTGTAGACCCCAGAATTTGAGCCAGTTTGAATCAAACGACCCCAGGTTTGCCAAGACAACATCCGATCACCTGCGCGCCCCACCGGGTGACCTGGTTGCCGTAGCGCCGCGCGCCCTCGCCGACCACGCCCGCGACGCCCGTGATCGCCCGCCACGAGCTCGCCCCGACGCTCGCGATCCGGGCGCTCATGCCCGCGAACACCCCCGCCTCCGCCGCCATGCCGTACGTCGCCACCGTCAGCGCCGCGTGCGCCCCCCGAGCGAGACGTTGATCGCCGCGTCCCCGTTCTCCTGCAGCCATGCGTCGACACCATGGTCGATCAGCGCGCGCGACCACATCGCCGCCCGCGTACCCCGGCCCGCTGAACGTCAGCCCGGTCGGCGTGGGGCTCCGGTACGAGTCCGGCGTCACGTCCGGCAAGGTCGCCCGGACCTCGGGCCACGACAACGGGCCGCCGCCCAGAGGTGAGTAGCTCCCGAACGAGAACTGGAACGAGCCGATGGTGAGGTACCCGGCGTTGACGAACAGCCCGCACAGCCAGGCGGGCGGCACCCAGTAGCCGATCGAGTCGGTGAACGTCGCCGGGTTGTTGTGCGCGTAGCTGTAGCGGTGCCTCGCCTGGTCGAAGTACGGGTCGCTCACCAGCGGGTCGGGGCTGAGGAACCGCCGCTGGGCCGGATCGTAGGCCCGGCCGCCGGATCAGCCCCATCCGCGCCTGCTCAGCGCCCGCGAAGCCGAGCGTCAACGCCCCCCATGAGCCCGCCCACGCGCTCCCGTGGGGGCCCAGGGACCGGACGACCATGCTCTTGGGCGACCACGCGGCGCGTTGACCACCAAGCTGCACGTGGTCTGCGGCAGCCACGGCGTGCGGTTCGACGCGCTCGTCAGGGATCGAGGGGTGCTTGCGCGTATCGGATTCGTCAGACAGAGCCTCATACGTGACGTCCTGCGAGTTGCGGCTGGGTCACGGCTTTCGCTTCTTCTCTTCTACCTGCTGCTCTATTCCAGAACGTATGAACGAAGCGCCGGGCTTGCTCCAGCCTGGAAAGCAGCGATCCAGCATGGAGTTGTCCAGCTGCCGTATTTCCAAACCTGCGAAGCTGACGGTGAATACCGGCATCAATCGCGATCCGCTCAGGCGAAGCCGGAATCCTTCGTCGGAGTTCTCTAGCTGCACGGCATCGACATTCCATTGATAGTGCCCGAAATCCGGCGCACGCTCGTGATGGCCGAATTTGACTGCGAACTCTGTAACGCGCTGCAACTCGACGTTATAGACAGGCAGCCTTTTCGCCGGGAATGCTGTCGCCTCCATCGCGACCACCGCCAGTCGAATGCACTGATCCCAATCGGACATGTCGATATCAACGATATGAGCGTCTCGGAAGATGCTCAAGAGCAGCTCGCGGTTCACATCAGCCTCCTGGAATATGTCCGGCAACTTCGTCGCTGTCCACAATTCGACCTGATCTGTCGTAGCGATTCCCTCCGGCGTCTCGAATATGCCAGTGAGGCTTTTGTCCGGGAGCCAGAGCTCGACCCGAGTCATAGAAGACTTCGGCACCAGTTTGGGAATTCTTAAACACGCGCCGCCCGGTATCCGTTGTGCGCTCCAATACGAATCCCGCTCGCTCCAGTGCCTTGCGACCCGAATTGTACGTCTCCCCGGCGAGGTTCACGCCCTCTAGCCCCATCCTACGCAGGTTCGCTGCTGCTGCTGCTCGCGATCCCCCCCTTGCGGCCTGAGTTGCCCCCGCTTCACGAGCCATCCTGCCAGCCTTGCCAACCTGTCCCGCGCCCTTCAGGCTGGAATAAAGCTTGCTGACGTCGCCGGCCCCCGGAGGGGCGGCCATGAGGCTCAGTGCCGCATTCTCCGTGTCACCTTCCTCGGAGTAGAAGCAGGCATTCACCACGTCGCATGTCGGGCCGATCGGAGGCGGCGCGAAGCCACAAGCATCGAGGCAGGTGTGCAGGAGCAGGCGCGCGTCCGCCCCCGTCATCGGAGCGATGCTGAACCTGAGTTCCCCTCTGTCCCCCTCCGACGAGGGGCCGCCCTCTGCGCCGCCAAGTCCTCCGCCAGGACTCGCTCCACCGTCACCGCCGGAGCCTTCGATGGAACCGTCGTCTTCGGGAAGGAGCGCCTCACCGTCCTCGAAGACATTCACCTCCTTCGCGCCAGTGCCGTCGCTGTCGATGATGACCCCCGGCGGCGGCGCGATCGTCTCGGGCGTGTTCGGCGTGCAGTTCGTCCCGTCGCACGGCTGGAAGCCCGTCGGATCCCTCAAGTTGAGGGGATCGTTCAAGACGTAGGCATAGGGATTGTACCCTTGCGCCGTCAGCGGCGACGGGATGACGGGATCGGACGTGAGGAACCGGCGAACGCTCGGATCGTAGACACGCCCCTGCATGTCGATCCAGCCGAGCTCGTCATCGTGCTCGTGCCCCGTGAACCCGGTCCGTACGTCGCTGATCCCGAGGGGCAGACCGGCGATCGGCCCCCCGTTCTCGTCGATGCGCCCACCGAAGGGCTCATGGAAGTTCCGGGAGAGCACGCTGCCATCCGGGCGCAGCACCACGCCCACGCTTCCGAGCGCGTCCTTCTGCACGAAGCGGTCCTGTGAACTCCCGTCCGGGTGAACGAAGTGCTGCGCCACCTCCTCGCCGCCCGCGAATACATGGAAGACGTGGGTCGTTTGCGCTCCCGCCGTCCGCCGCTCGTACAGCCGACCGAGCGTCAATACCGTTTCCGAAGGCCCCTCCTTCATCACACGCTTGCCGTCGGCGTCGTACTGGAACGAGGTCGTTCCGCCCCCGTGCACGACCAGCCTGGGCAGGTCAAACTCCGTGAACGTCACGCTCATCGGGGCGCGCGGCCCACCTCGGCTGAACAGGCGACCGCGAACGTCGTACGAGAGCGTGTCCGCCACCGCGCCGCCGATCCGAACCTCGCTCGGCCTGTAGGGCGGCCCGAAGACGTATTCCTCCCGGAGCGCGCCGTCGACGGACACCTCCTTGACGTTTCCCAGGGCGTCATACGAGTAATCCGTCCTCGTCGACGTCGTGCTGGTCTGCAGCTCCCACCACCTGAGCTGCTCGCGCGCGTCATACCCGAACGTCTCGTCCCGGTTCGACTGCCTGTCGTAGCGTCGCTTGACGCGGCCATCCAGGTAGTAATCGTAGTCGAGATCGTACGCCCCAGGAGTCCGAACCCGATCCAGCCGCCCTGTCAGCGGCTCGTAGCTGTACGTCGTCTCGACCGTCGCGCCCAGCTGAACAGAGAGCGGCTGATCGTCGCTGTTGCGGCTGTTCATGCGCCAGATCGGAAGAAAGACCGCGCTGCTGATCGTCCCATTTCCGGCCACAAGCCGACGGACGACCTCATGAAGATATCCATGGGCGTTGTAGCGGTGCTTCACCTGAAACCCGGTCGCTCCCTCCACGGACGGGTACTCTAGCAGATCCACCCGCCCCAGCGCATCGTACGTCTGCTGAATGACGTACGAGCTGCCGTCGATGGTCCACGTCGTCGCCTCAGGCCGCCCGTGCGCGTCGTACGCGAAGGTCTTCTGAACCCCGTCCGGGCTGGTAGAGCTGGCCAGCCGGCCGACGCCGTGCGCCGCCGTATCCCAGACGAACTCCGTCTCGCCATCCGCGTCGACCATCTCCTCGACACGCCCCAGCGCGTCGCGCTCGAACGTGCGCGTGGACATCGAATCCACCAGCGCGACCACCTCGCCGAACGCGTTGTACGTCACGCTCGTCAGCGCCGACACAGGCTCATTGTACCATCTGCGCCGGCCGCGCTGATCATAACGTTGCTCCAGGAGCACCAAATTCCCGCTGGACTCGTTGATCACCTTGCCTAGCAGGCTGAACGGCTCGTACACGTAGCGCAGCGTCTGGGTTCCCTCCGGCGCGACCCGGGTGCTGGACACCAGGCGCCCGTCCCAATCGATCTTGGTGCGGTGCTCGCGCCCCTCGGCGTCGAAGGAGGTGGTCTCAAGGAGCGAGTGCTCGTAGCGATTGCGGCTCCCATCCGGGCGCCGCTCCTCGACCAGCCTGTCGAGCGTGTCGTAGCTATAATGGGTGACCTGCACCGCCTCTTCCGGCGTGGCCCGCCGCGTCGTCCGAACGACGCGCCCCAGCACGTCATAGCTCTGGCGGCTGCTCGCGAGCGCTCCGTCGAAGCGCTCGTGGGCCATCTCAATCGGGCGCGAGAGCTCATCCAGAAAGAGGATTTCCCGACCCGCCGCCACGGCGCCGCCGCGCACGACCGTCGCCTTCGTCCCCGTCACCAGCGAACCCTCGCGAAGCGCTTCATAGGTCACGCCGGTGGGAGCGCCGCCCTCCGGCGTCTCCGCGCGCAAGCGGTGGAACTCGTCGTACTGCCGCGTCACGGTGACGCCGTTGCTGTCCATCTCAGCGACCAGATCTCCGGTCGCGGGATGGTATACAGTCCACCGCGAATGATCGATACCATTCACGTCCGTCCAGCTCTGCTTGGGGAAGACGCGCTCGTCGCCCATCGACGCGTCGCCCCAGTCGATGTACTGCCGTCGGTCCTCACCGCTGACCGGCGAGTGCACGATCATCCACGGGAGGCCATCCGGGTTACGGCTGTACGTGATTGAGATTGGAATCGACTCGTTTGTGCTCCCTTTTTCGATATCTACGACGCGCAACAGGCCGCGATCGTCGTACGTCCACTCCACCTTGCGCGGCGCGGGCGGCGTGCTCCCGTTCTTGTACTCCGTCTCGAGCCGCTGCCGCGGGAGTCCGATGAGCCAGTCCTCCGTCAGGTTGTCGTACGTCGTCGAAACGATATGACGCTGGCCACCCGTCGTGATGGTGGCCACCTGGGTGACGTTCGCGAACTCATCGAGGGCTTGCGTCCCCACCTGCTCGCGCCGCGTGCTCGGCTTGCTCGAGCCTGCGTAGCTCACATGGGTCCACGCGAAGTCCGCCCAGTCGATGGTCGCCGCCTGCTCCCACTCGTTCTCGGTCCATGTGTACGGGTAGACGAAATACGTGAGACCGGAATGCAGCGGCCTTAACGCATAATTCCTCACAGTCTCGACGATGCGCGTGGTAGGCGCGCTCGTCGCCGGAGGTATACCTACCACCGATGGCCCGAGGACAGGGGTGATCACCACCGTCTTGGACGGCGACCCGGCGAGAGGGTAGCGGGAGGCGATCTGGGTCGTGTGATCGTAGGTGATCCGCGTCTCTCGAGGGCGCTCGGGCTCCCACATGCGAATCTCACCGAACCCCAGCGACTTCCGAGAGGACCAGTCGAACCGCAGATCGCGGTAGCCGTAGATCGTCCGGCGGAACGCGGCGACTTGACTGCCCTGGCTTTCCCAGAGTTGCTGCACGACCGGTACGCCGCGCTTCTGGCATACTTGCGGGTAGATGCATGTGTTGGAGGAGTCGGGTCGCACACGCGCGTAGAAGAAGCGGACCTGGGGCTGCTCCGCGGCCTCGTCTCTCACGGCGACCACGCGATCGGTGTCAACACCGCGGTTCAGCAGCACCTCCCAGTCGGACGTCGTGGAGTTGACGTGGACCAGGTCCGTCTGCCCATCTCCGTTGAAGTCGCCGACGCGCGATGCGCCCCAAGGCAGATCTCCATTGATGAAGAGGATACCCGAGTCGAACGGCAACATCATGGTCGGTCGGTAGCCGCCCGTGGCCGTTGACAATGACACCTCGATCTCTCTGGTCAGGGAATCGTGAAAAACAATGAAATCAGCGCGGCCGTCACCGTTGAAGTCGGCCGTCCGCAAGCCTTCGTCGTTGTTCTGCGCCACATCGGGAAGCGGTCCATTCGGAACCGTTTCGACGGGCCCAAACCCTCGACCCGTATTCCAACTTACGCCAGTCGCTCCGTCGTCGAATATCGGAAAAACAAGATCATCCAACCCATCCCCGTTCATGTCGGCGAAGAGGCTGTCAGCGTCGTCGTAGAGGTCTTCGGCGTCCTCGACGACAAGCGCTCCAGTGTCGGAGGTCGTCAGGATCTGCATCGATGCGCAGCCGAACAGAACGTCCCCGCGCCCGTCGCCGCTCTTGTCCAGGACCCGCGCCGAGGCGGCGCATGGCGCGAGGGCCCCTTCGATGACCTGAGACGAAGAGAATGATCCCGCACGGTTCCAGCGGATATGCCACTCCAGGGAATCATCGCCAATGTAGGGTCGATGAACGATCTCGGCGCGACCATCGCCGTCGAGATCCGCCGCGACTGCGCGCAACGGCAGGTAAGAGCCTCCGGTCGCAAAGATCCCTGGGAACGCCAGCCCCGCGGAGTCCAGTCGCTTGGTAGACGGATTGAATCGGAGAAGCGGATAGATCGGATCGTCTCCCCACCCCTTCGCCGTGAATGCCATCTTCCCGCTCGCGTTCACATCCACTTTGATGGAAGCTTCCACGGAGAACGTGAGCGTATCGTCGACGCCGACGCCGGCTAGCAGTCGAATGGGCGCCCCCAGGCCATCGGCGGTCCCCAGGCGAATCCAAAGCGAGTCTTCCGTGGGATCGTCGGTGCTGGAGGGTTCGAAGTCTCTGGCGGTGCCGACGATACGGTAGATGAGGTCATCGCGCCCGTCCCCATCCGCGTCGATCACGAGCGGCTTCGGCTCGCCGTCCAGCCAGTGCGGCTTCGGCGCGTCGTGCGCGGCGACGGGCTCCGCCTTGAACGCGAGGGGCGTATCGTCGTACTCCACCACCTTCGCGCGCAGGCACGACCCCTCGGCTCCGCACCGCTCGACCCGGTGGAGCCGCGAGCGTCCCGTCGTCGGGCTCTCCTCATACGATAGCCGGTACTCCCACGCCAGGGTCGTGTCGGGCGATTGCCAGCCCAGCGCGTACATCTCCAGCCTCTGCAGCCGCCAGGGCTGGCTCAGGCGCACGCCGCTGACGTATCGAAACTCATCGTCCGGGTTCGACTGGTACACGAAGCGGACCTTCCTGCGCGGAGCCTCTCCCTGTCGTGACGTGTACTCGATGTTTCGGGGCGCATAGGCGAAATCGAACGGCGCGGAGGTATTCTGCCGCGTGTCGTACGAGATCGTGATCGCGTTGCCGGCGCGGTCCTCCGCTCGCGTCAGGACCCAGGCGACGCCGACCTCGTTCTCCTCCACGTAGCCGGACCCCAGCGTGGTCGGCTGGATACGCTTGGCCGCGAGGCGCTCGTAGGTAGAAATTCGCCCATCCTTGCCCCACACCTCGAAGCGCGTCGGATCTCCCAAAGAGCCATACAGGAGGACGCGCGCCAAGGAGTCTCGCTCTGTCCGCATCTCAACCGCATCCGGCAGGGCGGGGTTCGGCGGAAGAGAACGCAACCTCTCTCCGTCCAGACAATATGCGTCCTTGTCATCGAAATTGACACCGCGCGGTCTGCCGTCGAGCGCTATCGTCTTCGCGCACCGCTTGATGGAGGACAACCCCGTCACACTCCACCCCACGCCTGCCGGTCCGTTCCCCGCGCCGCTTGTATAGGAGAGCGCGAGGTCCGGCTGCATCCCTGCACGACCCTTCGGAACTTCAATGGGAATCCGATAGGTTGCGCGTCCTTGCTCCACGGCCCAGGTCGCCGGAATCGCACCGACCCGGTCGCTCGTTGGCACGATCGGGTCGTCGGGCATCACGAGCTCCTCCGGCGGCGCCGGCGGATCCGGGGGCGGAGGGTTGAGAATGTCCAGCGGGTCATCGGTAGGATCGATATCACGATCCGGCAGCGTGAGGTCGTCAAGATCTGCCGCAAGTGCCTCTTGGACGTTGGACAATGGCTCCGGGGCGTCCCCGCGCTCCGCCCCGTTTTGGTGGGTCGCGCACCCGGCGAGCAGCCAGGCGACCCCCCACGCTATGTATCGATACTTGTACACGGATCGCTCCTTATGATGTTCGCGACGAAGGCGCACGGCGGCGTTGGGCTCGCAGCCTCGGGCTTTCGAGATCTGCGACCTTTGCCCCCGGCGAGCCCCGCGCGGCGCCCGTCGAGCGGCGGCCCAGCGCGCCTTCGTCGGCCGCCGTAAAGCAGCTCCGGTGCCGTGGGGCGAGGCGGCGCCAACCCCGGCCATTTCAGCCCGTTATTGCCCCCGGCGCGCTCCGCTCAACCGTCCGTGGAGCGTCCACGAACCGTCCGTGAACGCTGGCGGACGGTTTCTGGACGCTTGAGTCGCTCGACCGCCCATGAGCCGGACCGCCCGCGGACCGTCCGGCCCGCCGCGGTCAGTCGGGCGGCGCTTCGCGCAGCCGCCCGGAGCGACCGAGCTCCCGCAGGCGCAGCGTCAGCCCCCGCTTCGACACCTCGAGACGCGCCGACATGGCGTCGAGATCTCCGCCGCACGCCTCGTGGCAGCGCATCAGCTCGTCCTGCGGGATGTCCGCCGCCTTGCGGACGTGAGGGCTTCGCTCGATGAGACGGTAGAGGGCGGTGCGCGAGACGCCGAGCGTCGCCGCCGCGGGTCCGATCGACCAGTGGCTCTGCCGAAGCGCCCTGAGCAAGGCGTCCTCGTCGACCTCCCGGTCCATGGGGTGGTCCGCTGGATTGGCCGTGGAGGCGTCCGCATCTCGCCTCTCGGCCAGGCGCGGTGCATCCGACGGGGGCCGCGCTGTTTGACCCGCCTGCTCCAGCATCCGCTCCAGGCTCTCATCGATGACGATGGCGTCGGAGCCGCGGCTGGAGATCACCAGCTGTCGCGCGACGTTCCGGAGCTGGCGCACGTTGCCGGGCCAGCCGTGCTGGATCAGCCGCACCATGAGGGATCGAGGAAACCATGGCAGGGCGCCGTCCACGGGCGGCTCCAGCCGGGACAGCTCTCCGACGCGCGCGAGCTCCTCGCGCAGAAAGTGGAGCAGCAGGCGGGGGATATCCTCGCGGCTCTGGCGGAGGGAAGGAATCGTGATGGTGTAGCCCTGTAGCCGATGGAGCAGCGGCGCGCGAAACCTGCCTTGCTCGACGGCTTGCTCCAGGTCGGCGTCCGTCGCCGCGATGATCCTGACATCCACCGCGCGCTCCTCGCCCTCGCCGAGCGGCCGGATCGTGCCGGTCTCGAGCGCCCGGAGCAGCATCGCCTGGACATCCATTGGCATATCGCCGATCTCGTCGAGGAAGAGCGTCCCGCCGTGCGCGCGCTCGAAGAGGCCCACGTGGCGGTGGTGAGCGCCCGTGAACGACCCCTTCGCGTGCCCGAACAGCTCCGAGGCGGCGGTGGTCGGGGCGAGCGCGGCCATGTTCACGGCGAGCCAGGGACGACCGGCCCGCGGGCTCGCCTGGTGGATCGCCTGCGCAACGCGCTCCTTGCCGACGCCAGTCTCTCCCCGAAGCAGGACTGGTACCTGCAGATCGGCGACGCGCGCGACCGACCTGAGGACCTCCTCGAGAGCGTCGCTGTCGCCGACAAGCCCGTGTCTCGGCGCACGGGGCGCGGTGGTCACCACATGGACGAGGATCACGATCTTCTTGGAGAGCTGCAAAATCAGGCCCGCGCGCAGGGCCTCCGCTGAAAACCGATGCGCGTCGTCGATGGGCTCTCCTTCCACAGACAGCTGGCCTCGCCCCGCGGGCGTGATGGTCAGCGACTCGTCTGCGCCCCACGTCACAAGGTGAGGTTTCCGGCTCACGTGAGGGTCGCAGAGCGGCGCGCGCTCGTGGCTGCGCGGCTGCGCGAAATCGGGCTCGAGGCGGGAAAGGGGCACCGCGTACCCGGGGACGGCCACCACGGTTGCCCGCGCGCCGACCCGGCGCAGGTCCGGGTGGTAGAGCAGCGTGAAACGCAGGCCATGGGGCCCCCCGGAGGCGCACCGCGCCGGCGGCGTCTCGAGGCCTTTCAGCGTCTCGACCTGATGCCATGACTCCCGGAAGGAGCGTTCCGCCGAGCTGCCCGGCTCGCCTCGCGCTCCCTCGGTCATCCTTGTCGTAAGAGCGGACGCCTGAGCGACAGCCTCGAAGCTGTCACCGCCCCTGATCTCGGTGCTGCACTGACGCTGAGACACGATCCTTTACTCTATCGCTGCTCTCCCGGTGCTCGTCCAGCAGTTAGTTAGCTGCCACACAATCGCCACAGTCCTGCGCCGTGCCTCCCAAGGGCCGACCAGCCCCGGTCGACCTCGCGCTCCGCGCGTACCAACCGTCCACGCTCCCGTGGGGTAGCTCAGTTGCCCGCGCGAGATCGTTCACGGTGCCCGCTGGCGCTCGTCGAGCCGCGCGCGTGTCGACAAGGATCGTTGCCCCGCCTGCGCCTATCCGCGCCAGGCCCCTCAAGCTCTCCGCCATCCGCGACTCCAGGTCGCACCCCCACCCCCGCTCTCGCCCCTTTCCACCCCACCGGCTGGCCTCCTCCCTTCGCCGACAGAGAACTGGGCCCTGAGGATCGACCTCTGCTACCGGCATGCGAGCCCATGGCCAACCTGGTGCTCGCCGTGCTCACCGCCCGCCGTATCGCGCGCAACGCGGCGCCGCTCGCCTGCGCGCTGGCCCTCGGGGGGCTCGTCGTCCTCGACGCGGCCGAGCCCCTGCCGAAGCTCGCGGCCGCCGTGGCGCTGATCGTGCTGGTCGCGGCGCTCGTCCAGCGGGCGCGGCGGCGCGCGGCCGCCATCGAGGCGAGCGCGCTGCTCGACCTCGAGGTCGGCGCCCTCCTCGTCGTCGCGACGTTCGCCGCGGTCCTCCGCCTCGACGGCTCGCTCGACGGCGACGCCCACGCCGCCCTCTACGTCGTCATCGCCCTCGTGAGCGCGTTCGCCCGCCCCGGCGCGTCGCTCCTCGTCGCGCTCGCCGCCGCGGCCCTCGAGCTCGCCGTCCGCTCGGCCATGGCCAAGCGCGGCGCGCCGATCGCGTGGGGCGCCGCCGCGCCGCACATCGGCTTCATGGCCGTGTTCTCGGTGCTGAACGCGGCCATCCTCCGCGCCGAGATCAGCCGCGTCCGGAAGGCCTCCAACACCCGGCTGAAGGCCGAGATCGAGCGGCTCCGCGACGACGCGCGCAGCTACCGCCTGCTCTCCGCCCCGGCCCAGGCGCGCGGCGCCGCCCAGAAGGGCGACGACGAGCGGCTCGCCCGCTCCGGCGTCGAGGAGATCCACCAGTCGGTGCTCTTCGCGCTGCGCCTCCTGCGCGAGTCGCTCGATCTCTACACCGCGATGCTCCTCTGGCAGAACGACGCCGGCACGCACCTGCGCATCAGCGAGCTCGCGAGCGACGCCCCGAACCTCTCCGAGGGCCCGTTCCTCTCGGGCGACGGCGTCTTCGGCGCGGCGATCACGCAGCGCGCGCCGGTCGTCATCGGCGGCCTCAAGCCCGGCTACAAGCTCCCCTACTACGTCGGCCCCTCCCCGGTGCGCGCCGTGTGCGCGCTGCCGGTGTTCGAGCACGGCCAGCTCCGCGGCGTGCTCGTCGTCGATCGCGTCGAGGACCGGCCGTTCTCGCCGCGGGAGCTCGAGCTCATCGACGAGGCGTGCCGCTACGCCGTGCGCGCCATCCAGAACGAGCGCGTCTTCGTCCAGCTCGAGCGCGCCAAGGTCGAGCAGGGCAAGCTCTACCGCGCCGCCGAGGCGCTCGGCGCCGCCACGACCGAGCCGGGCGTCATCGAGGCGGGGGTCACGAGCGCCCGCGAGATCACGTCGGTCGATTTCGCGGCGGTCACGCTCTACGACGAGGCCCAGAAGGTCCACGAGATCCGCGCCGTGAGCGGCGATGGGGTCGCCGAGCTGACCGGGCAGCGGTTCCGCCACAACGCCGGGCTCGTCTCGATGGTGCTCCAGAACCGCCACCCGCTGCCGTACCGCGGCGAGTACGACGAGAAGCGGCAGGTCGTCTTCACCCGCCGCGTCACCCCGCCGTCGATGCCGTCGATCATCGTGCTCCCGCTCGTCGTCCACGACCGGCCGCTCGGCACGCTGGTCCTCGGCTCGCGGCGGCGCGCGGCCTTCACCGACTCGGTTCGCAGCACGCTCGAGGTCCTCGCGAGCCACATGGCCGTGTCGCTCTCGAACGCGCGGATGATGCGGCGCCTCGAGGAGCTCGCGACCATGGACGGGCTCACCGGGCTGCTCAACAAGCGGGCGATGCTCGAGGTGGCCGACCAGAAGATCACGGCGGCGCGCCGGTTCTCGCGGCGGCTCTCGGTGCTCGTGACCGACATCGACCACTTCAAGAAGGTGAACGACACGTACGGCCACGACGTGGGCGACGTGATCATCAAGGGGCTCGGCGACGTGCTCCGGCGCGCCAAGCGCACGACCGACGCGGTCGCGCGCTTCGGCGGCGAGGAGTTCGTGGTGATCTGCGAGGAGACGGACGCGCGCGGCGCGATGCTGCTGGCCGAGCGCGTGCGCGAAGAGCTCGGCCGGACGACGTTCCACGCGGCCGGGAGCAACGGCCCGGTGCAGTGCCAGGTCACCTGCTCGATCGGGATCGCCACGTACCCCGAGGCGGGCAGCACGTGGGAGGAGCTCTTCAAGGCCGCGGACGAGTCGCTGTACGTCTCGAAGCGGTCGGGCCGGAACCGCTCGACGGCGTGGTCGCCGTCGATGCGGTCCGGCAGCGGCCACCCGCCCGCGCCGGAGGCGAGCGCGCCGACCAAGCCCGCGTCGGAGCCGCCCGCGCCGGCGAGGCCCGCGTCGGAGCCGCCTGCGCCGTCGAGGTCCGCGCCGCCCGCGGCGGCCCGGCCCGCGTCGGCGAGGCCCGCGACGGCGGCGCCCGCGCCGCAGCGCAGGCCGCCCGCGGCGGGCGGCGGCCCGGCGCCCGCGGGGCACGACGGCGCGCCGGCGGCCGGGAGGCGCGCCGCGGCCTCGGGGCCGCCGCCGGCGAAGACGCCCGGCGCGCCCGGCGAGGCCGAGCCCCGGAGCAAGCCGAGGCGTCCGTCGGAGGCTGATCCCTCGAGCAAGCCGAAGACCGCGGCCTGAGGCGGCGCGGCGCGTGCGGCGCGCGGGGCGCGCGGGGCGAGAGGCGCGTGAGGTGCGTGAGGCGGCGCGCGCCGCTTGCGGCGCACACGCGGCGGGAACATAAGCCACCGTGACGCGGCGAGGCGAAGCCAAGGAGGCGCGATGAGCTCGGATCCGGATCGCGACGACCCGAAGGACGATCTCAAGCAGGGGCTGAGCCTGCTCTGGCGCGCGGCGCGCAAGACGGCGGTGGACCTGCGCAAGGACCTCGATCGAACGAGCGTCGGCAAGGCGATCGACGACGCCGGGCGCGAGCTCGTGCGGGCGGCGACCAACGTGGTCGGCCGGATCGGCGCCGAGCTGAGCAAGGGGCCGCCGGCGGCGCCGCCGCGCGAGGAGCGCCCGGAGGGCGGCGCGGAGGCCGGCGCGCCCGAGGCGCGGCCCACGGGGCCCACGCCGGAGGACCCGGGGTTCCGCATCGCGGTCGACCCGGAGGACAAGGGCGAGAAGCCCCGCTGAGGGCGGGCTTCACCGGGATCGGCCGGGGCACGAGAGGGTCGTGGTCGACTGTGCCCGGAGAGAGTCCACATGAAGGCGGGAAGGCGGGAAGATCATTAAGGTTTTCTTCCGGCCTTCCCGCCTTCATGTTCAAATTTGACCACTGCTCACGAGAGGCCCCCCGGAGACGGCTTACGGGGGGCCGGCCGGGGTCGCGGAGCGCCCTGGGCGCCGCGCCGCGAGCGCCGCGGCGGTGAGCCCGTCGGCCTGCACCACGCACGCCTGGACCGGCCGGTCGAGCGACGCGCGCCCTGTCACGGCGCCGCCCTGCGCGTCGAAGAACGTGATCCCGCCGCGCGCGTCGCACAGCGCGAAGCCGCCGGCGTACGCCGCGCCGCCGAGGAAGTCGGCCTCTCCTGCGTGGGCCCACGCGAGCGCGCCCGTGCGCGCGTTGATGCCGACAGCGGCCCGGTAGTACGTCGCCACGAAGCGCTCCGCCTCGATGCCGGGCGGTCCGGAGGCGCGGGGGCGGGCGTAGAGGCGCGCCCTGTCCTCGGCCGAGGCGACGGGCGCGAGCACCTCGGTCCCGTCGCTCATCCAGATCGGCGCCCCGGGCAGCTCGCGCGCTGGCAGCCGCGCGGTCGACGCGCGCCCGGCCGCGCCGAGGCCGATGGCCGCGTCGAAGCGCGTCGCCGCCGAGCCGCCGCCGAAGAAGACGGCGCCGCCGAGCAGGAACGCGCGGCTCACCTCGGTGCGGAGCAGCGCCCGCGCCGCCTCGCGGCCCGTCTGCAGGTCGAAGACCGTGACGTACCGCCCCTGCCACGGCAGGAACGCGTAGCGCCCCACGACGGCGGGCACGCCGATGTCGGCGTCGTCCTCGATCTGGCGCTGCACCATCCCGTCGTGGCCGATGGCGAGCACCACGCTCATGGTGCCGGTGGTCGACACGAGCGACACCACGGTGGTCTCGCCGTCGTCGCCCGCGCCGCGGAGCCTGCCGCCGGCCCTCCGCATCCAGAGCAGCTCGCCGGTGCGCGCGTCGAGCGCGAACAGCTCGCCCTGGCCGAGCCCGACGACGACGCTCCCCGCGACGGCCGGCCGCCCGTCGAGCGGGTGCTCGAAGGTCCACGCGGGGCCGCCGCCGAGCGGCACCCCGACGAGCTGGCGCGCTCCTGTGGCGGCCACGACGCCGACGGCCACGTCGGCGCCGAGGGGGATGGGTCTCCCGGCGAACCGCCGCTGGAAGGCGGCGATCCCGGCGCCGCCGTCGTCCTTCCAGCGCGGATCGAAGGCCTCGCCCTGCGTCTGGCCGCCGCCGCAGGCGACGGACAGCGCCGAGAGCACGGCGCCCGCCGCGAGGACGAGCGCGCGGGCGGCGGCGCGGGGCGGGCGCGGGGATCGCATGCGAGGGGTCCTGCGGCGGTCGTAGCGCGGCTCCGGTTGGTCGAGCAAGGAAGCGGTCCGGCAGGCGGCGGTGACCCGGGCGCGCCGTTCAGCCGCTTCAGACCGCCGGGCGCGGCTTCGGGACGCAGAGCGGTGTGCCCGGCCCCGTCACTCGTCAAGCGGCCCCACCGGGCGCGGGCGCGCCGTGGGCATCCACCGTGATGCGGCCCAGGCCGAAGCTCGTCGCCTTGCCGATGTGGATGGCCTCGGCGAGGCGGAGGATCGGGACGAAGGCGGTGAGCGGGCCATCGAAGGAGATCTCGCCGAGGAGTCCCTGCATCTCGTGTGTGCCGCGGCGTGTGGAGCGGCGCTTCCAGCCGGCACGGCGGAGCGAGGTGGCGCCGGTACGGACCTGGGCGGCGAGGGCGTCGAGGCGCTGGAAGCGAGCGTCGTCGTCTGGCTCGGGGGTGCCGTAGAGCGCGGCGAGGACGGTGAGCCGACGATAGATGGATCGGAAGAGGAAGCGAAAGTCGAGATCGACCGCGAGGCTGTCACCGCGCTCGAGCCAGGCGGGGGTGTCGAAGGTGATGCGGACGCGGTGGACGGTGGAGCTCGGCGGCGGATCGAGGCCGATACGATGCGCGCGCGGGCCGATCTGGGCGGCGGATTCGAGGCGGAGGCAGACGCCTTCGCGGCCGAGGGGGATCACGTCGAAGGCTTCGAGAGCGGTAAAGAGGACATCGGTGTCACCGGGGTGCGTGGGGCCGAGGAGCCGCAGGCGTATCTTGAAAGGAAGGGAGTCGTGCGGGGCGAGATGGCGGGCGCCCGGCGGGGGAAACAACGGCAGGAGAGGCTGAGGGGCGCGGGTTTGACCGCGCACGAAGGGGTGCGGGCTTGGTTCCGGGGGAAGGGGGTCGAAGAGGCGCGTGTAGGTGCATCGGCGAGGCTCTGCACAGTCGGCGGCGCACGGCGGCGAGGCGGTGAGCGAGGCGGCGTGGCAGGCGACGCGGCGCAGGGCGCGGCCGAGCGCGCCGCGGAGGAGGCTCCCGCTGTGGTGTGGGAGCCGGAAGGGGCGGCAGGCGCGGTAGGCGGCCTGGAAGTCGGTCGCGCGGAGCTGCATGGAGAGAGGATCGCCGCCGGCAAGCGCGCTGGCGAGGCAAATGAAGAGCGATCCTCCGGGCCACGCGAGCACGGCTGTATTAACCCAGGTGATCGCAGGGCAGGTTCCCACTTGACGCGCTCGACGGCGCTCGGCATATGTCGTTGTACGCTGGCCTGCCAGCGTGCCGTTCTGGATGCATGTACGCATCCAGGAGAGGGGGGGCGATGATCTGGCGGATAGGCTCCAGGTGACCGCAGAGCAGGCGGAGCTCCGGATCGCGCGGCTGACGCGGGGCCTCGCGGAGCTAGGGCTGTCGATGGAGCTGGCTGGCTCGGTGATCGCCGGGCGCGATGGCTCGCGGCTCCCGACAGAGAGAGACCTGGCCCTGGTGGCCTTTGACGCCGATTCCGTGCAGGCTCAGGTCTTCGCGTCACCTCGGCCGGTTACTATCGCTGGAGCGAGCCGTGTTCTGCAGAGATGGGACGCGCGTCTCGGCGGTGGGGAGGTGCTGGGCACGCACGCCGCGGTGCTGTTCGCCGGGGGTGGGCAAGCGACGATGCTCGTACGGCGGGAGCACGCCCCTCGAATCGAGGAGACGCTGCTGCAGGAGTTTGCGAGGCACACGGCCGGTGCGCCCTGCTCCGTGGCGTGCCTGCCGCTGTCGGCCAGGGAGCTGGTGGAAGGGCCGCGCGGGGCGGCAGCGAGCACACCCGCGCTGAAAGGCGCGCTCGCGCGCCGACTTGCCTGGTCGCCGAGGGGGGCCGGAGGGTTCGGCGCCTGCATGGCGACGCTCTCGTTCTTGTTGAGGCACCGCAAGGGTGCGCCGGCCCGAGCCGCGTGGGACGAGTCCGCCGCGGCGCGGTGTGAGGAGTGCGCGGAGCGACCGCGCGCCACGGATAACCGCTGTATCCGCTGCGGGCACAACCGACGCCAGGGGCAGCAAGGAAAGAAGCAGTTCGACGAGGCGCGCGACCTCGCGGAGATCCTCGGCGACCCCGCGGGGAGCGGCAGCGAAGGCGCCGAGGTCCAGCGAGCACGCCACCTCGCATTCATCAAGCTCGACGGCCACGGCGTCGGTACCTTGCTGGAGAGGCTGCGCACGATGGCGCAGTACGCCGCAGTGTCCTGCGCGTTGCAGCGGGCCTTCGAGCTCGACCCGGCGACGCGCGACGCGGAGCTAGGGAAGCTTGGGGTGTCCGCGGGGCGGTATCAACTGCCCATCGCTGGCGGGGACGATCTCTTGATCGTCGTCCCCGGGCATTTCCGCCGGCCGGATGGAGGCCAGGGCGATGCGCTCACGCTCGCGGCGGACCTCGCGAAGCGAGCGGAAGGCGCCTTCGACGAGGTGGCGCTGGAGAACTATTTCGACGCGGATCGCGATCTCCTGCGCCACGTGCGCCGGCTCGGCGCCGGGGTCGGCGTGGTGCTGACGTCGGGGATCCCCGCCCGGTTCTGCTTCGACTATGCGAGCGAGCTGGTCCGTTCTGCGAAGGACGCCATCAGCGACGGGGAGGAGGGGGCGCGGTCGGCCGTCGATTTCGTCGTCCTTCGAGGCGGCTCGCCCGTGTCGTCGTCCGTTCGCAGCCTCCGTGATGCGCAGACGATGCCCCTCGTCATGCAGCTCGGGCAGCATCGAATCGGCGCGCTCAGGCGTTCGCGGTGTCCGTATCCACTGGCGGACTTCCGGCGGATGCTCGACCGTGCGCGGCAGCTCGCGCGGGTGTCGCGCGCGGCGCTTCACGACCTGCGCGCCGCCATGCAGCAGCCGGAGGTGGGGCTGCTCGCGGTCCGCTATCAGATGGTCCGCGACTCAGCGCTCCGGAACGCGCTTGTTGGAGACCAGCCGCTCGCCGCCGTGCCACCCGAGATCTGCGAGTGGGTGATGGCGCCCGTCGGAAACCCCAAGGCTTCGACGACGTGGGCGACGGGGCTCACCGATCTCCTCGAGGCAGCGCGCTTCGTCGGCGGGATGCGCGCTGAGGAGGACGCAGGGTGATCCTTCGTGCGGAGCTGGTCGTGCGGCTCGAGGGGGCGCTCCTCGTCGGCGGCTACGCGACGGCGGAAGGCCACCTGGACGCAACGACCGCCGTCGACGCGGCCGGCGTGCCGGTGATCCCGACCTCTGCGCTCCGAGGCGCGCTGCGCGAGGCCTGCACGCGCCTGGCGCGCGGCGAGGGAGCGCATGCGTGTACGCTCGACGCGCCTTGCCACGGAAACTGCGTGGTATGCGCCCTTTTCGGGGCGCCGGGGTCGGGCACCGACGCTGTGCTCGCCGGCACATCGGTCGAAGGGGGATCCCCCGGGCGGCTCATGCTGGGGGATGCCCGGCCAGGGTCTTCGCTGAAGCAGCCGGAGCGTGCGCTCCGCGTGCGGTATGGGGTGGGCATCGACCGCCAGCGCCGGGCGGCGACGCCGCAGGTGCTGTTCGAGCGCGAGGTGCTGGACGTGCCGGGTCTGGAGCTCATCGCGCCTGTGGTTGCGGAGGGGCTCCAGCCGGAAGCCTGGTCGCTCTTCGAGCGGGCGTTGCCGCTGGTGACCGGGCTAGGCAACAGCAAGAGCCGAGGACTCGGCCGCGTGCAGGTCACGTTGCGATCCGCGGCGCTGGCCGCGTCGGCGCCGGTGCACGCTTTCCCCGCCAACGTTCCCGACGGCGAGCTGGGCATCGTGGAAATCGAGGCGCTCGAGCCGCTGGTGCTGGGTGCGCTCTCGCAGACATCGAATTTCCTCGAGACGCTCTCCTTCGTGCCCGGCAGCACGCTCCGGGGTGCCCTGGGCAATGCGGCCGCGCGCCTCGGGACAGGGCCGGAGTTCCACGAGATCATCGTGGAGCCGAGCACGTGCCTCCTGTTCTCGGACGCGCTTCCGGCGCGGCGGGGCGACGCGGCCCTGCCGGTCCCTGTCCCCAGGTCTTCGCTCGCCTGCAAGCACGCGGAGCGAGCCGACCACCGCGCCCGGAGCTCGCCGGCGCAGGGTGGGCTGCCCATGCCGCGGGATGGGCTGCTGAACCTTGCGCTGGTCCCCCACCTTCTGGAGCGCCATGGCGGTTCGGTCGTCAGCCACCGTTGCCCCGTCCCGACGTGCCATGGTCCGCTCCGGGGAGCGCAGGGACAATGGCCTCCGGTCCCGCTCCAGCGCCGGGTGGTGACGCGCCTGGCTCGGGACGTCTACACCGGCTCGGCGCTGCATGGGATGCTCTACACCGTGACGCAGATCGAGGCTGGGTCCGTGTTCCTCGGCACGGTGGCGCGGCTCTCGGCGCGCGCTCTCGACTTGCTGCGCCGCCTTTCCAGCGTCGAGCTGCGGCTTGGGGGTGGACGGAGCCGCGGCCAGGGCCGCATACGGCTGACGATCCGTGCGGGCGGTGTCGGCCTCGGGGCGGCTGCCGTCGCGGCGCGGCGCAAGCATTACGGGGAGGCCATCAGAGATGCGCTGCCCCTGCTCGGCGAGCGCGCTGGCCTCAAGGCGAGGGGCGCGCTGGCCGTGCTGGCGCGGACCGACCTGGCGCTCGCTCCTGAGCGCTGCCCGGAGCTGCTTCTGAAGGCGCTTTATGGCCCGGATGCGCCGCGGGCGCGCTGCGTGGCTGCGGCCCAGGGGACCGGGTGGCGGTCCGGATGGAGCGAGGGGAAGAACGGCGCGCCGGCCGGGCCGCGGCCGCTGATGCCCGTCGTCGCGGGCGGGTCGGCGTGGCTGTTCGTGCACGAGCGTGGCGTCGCCCCGAACGACGCGCGGCTCGCCCAGCTCGAAGCCGAGGGGATAGGCGCGCTGCGTGAGCTGGGGCTCGGGCGGCTCGTCCTCGATCATGAGCTGTTCTGCGCCGGGTGAGGTGGTGACCATGGCAGAAGATGTGCGGACGTGGGTCGAGGCGCGTCGTGCAACGCTGGCGAAGCGCGCGTGGTCGTTCGCGGAGAAGCAGGAGATCAAGTCGAAGCTCGCCCGGATGGAGCCGACCGCGATCCGGACGCTGCTCGGGGCGACCATCCAGGCGAGCTGCCTGCTCGAGGTGCAGATGCTCCTGCGCTATCAGCAGGGCCGGGACAAGGACAAGTGGGACGCCGGGCTGGTGTCGAGCCTGGAGAGCGAGCTGACAGAGCTGGTTTCGAAGGCGGAGGTCAGCAGCTTGCCCGAGGGCGACCGCGATCTCGCTTCGGTGCAGCTCGCCGTGGCTTACCTCGGCTTCCTGGTGATGCTGCACCGGTACTACCACGCGGCCGAGGCGGAGTCGGCCGCGGCCGCGAAGCAGTCGTCTGCGGCTGGCAGGGAGCCGGTCGGGACGGAGAAGGGGTCAGCCGGAGCGGCGAAGGGCTCGTCTGCGGCCGGTCCCGGCAGCCCCGGGGAGCGCAAGGGTGGTACCGGGCCTCACGGCGGGGCGGAGGGGCCTCACGACGGCCGGTCGGCGCAGGGAGATCGCCGAGGTGGGGCCCGGGAGGGGTTCCGCGGCGACAGGAGAAGGTGAGATGTTCTTCGATCGGTTCACCCGGAGGGTGGAGATCGATGCCACGCTGGCGTGCCAGACAGCGCTGCGCATCGGGACGGGCAAGGTTGCCGGTGACATCGCGGCGTCCGATCTGCCGGTCCTGAAGGATGGGCGCGGTGAGCCGCTCGTTCCGGGTGCCTCCCTGAAGGGTGCGATCCGGAGCGCCCTCGAGGCGGTGCTCCGCGGCATTCCGGAAGACCCCTCGGCAAGCAAGGCGTGGGCCTGCGATCCCTTCCTGGATCCGTGCGTCGATCCACGCGAGGAGGATCGGTCGGTCGACCAGATGCGGCTCGCGGAGCGCGCGGTATGGCAGCGCGAGCGGGTAAAGGCGGCCTGTCGCGCTTGCCAGACCTTCGGCACGGCGGGGCTCGCTTCACACGTCGTCTTCCAGGACGCACGTCCCCGGGGACGTGCGCGGGTGGAGCGGCGGGATGGGGTGGCGATCGACCGGGATCTCGGACGCGTCTCGGGTGGTATGAAATATGATTTCGAGGTCCTCGCGGCCGGGGCGGAGCTGTCCTTCAGCGTGGCGGTCGACTCGGCCGCGCCGTGGCAGGAAGGTTTGCTGGTGCTGGGGCTGGATCTCCTCGATCAGGGCTTCATCCGGATCGGCGGGGCGACGTCCCGGGGGCTCGGGCGGGTCGCGCTTCAGGGTGCCCGCGTCAGGTTGCTCGACATCGGTCGGCTGCGGGCGGGTCAGGGACCGACGGAGCTGACCTGGGACGAATTCCGGCAGGCCTCGCTGGCGGCGTGGGCGCGCGAGATCGATGCGGCGCATGAGGCCGCGGAGGAACGGGCATGCTGAAGCTCGTTGTCAACCGCGTACGGATCGATCTGAAGATCACGCCGGAGACGCCGCTGCTGATCAAAGCCGGCGACAAGGGGGCAGCGATGCTTCACCCCGAGCGGCCTGCCCTGATGTTCGTACGGACGGGCTCGCGGGAACGAGAGACCGTGTATATCCCGGGTTCCAGCCTGAAAGGCGTGTTCCGCTCGTCGGCGGAGCGGGTGCTGCGCACCGTGGAGCTGGAGGCCTGCGATCCGCTCGATCACGACAGCCCATGTCACAGAGCCGCTGGCGCTCTCGCGGACGAGCTCGCCCGGAAACGGGGCGGTGTCGACCCGCGCGGCGAGGCCGCCGAGCGGGTGGACCATCCGCAAGCCGATGTGTACCGGATGTTGTGCCACGCCTGCCGCACCTTCGGGAGCCAGGCGCTCGCATCGCGGGTGTCCTTCGCCGACGCCTACCCGCCGGAGGGCGATCGGGCGCGCGCGAACACGACCGAGCAGCGCAGCAGCGTCGCGATCGACCGGCAGACGGGCGGCCCTGGGAAGGGCAAGCTCTTCGATATGGAGCTGGTCACCGGCGGTTCATTCGACACCTCGATTCACCTCACCAATGTGGAGCTCTGGCAGCTCGCGCTGGTCGGGCTGGTGCTGCATGACATCGAGGCAGGCTTCGTGCGTCTCGGCTCGTCGAAGAGCCGGGGGCTCGGCCAGGTCAAGGTCGAGCCCGTGCGGCTGGTCTTCGAACAGACCGACCCGCGCCGGCGGCTCGATCGGCCCGCGGGCGTCGGCGCGCTGCGGCCGGATCTCGTCAAGCCCTACGGTCTGCGCGCCGGCGCGACGGACCTCGTGGGGGGCGCGTACGGCGGCGAGGAGGACCCCGCGTCGGTCGGGCGTCGCTGGCGCTGGACCGGCTCCACGGCGGCCTGGGCGCTGCTCGACGGATGCGCCGGCGAGCCCTGGACGGCGCTCTGCGACGCCGGGAGCCAGCGGAACGCATGAGCGGCCCTGACGATCGCCGGGCACCGCCGCCGACGTACACGATCCTGCCCACGGCGCGCGCGCAAAGCGACGTTCCGCCGCTCCGTGATCGCGCTCATGACCGGACGGATCCCGAAAAGCTGTCGGGCTGGATCGAGCTGCGGCTGACCACGATCGATCACCTCCACATGGGCAGCGGCGTCTCGAACCAGTGGTCCATCGGGCCGCGGGACACGCGGCTCGTACGGGACATCGTGGTGCAGCGGTTCGGTGACGGCGAGGCGCCGGTGATCCCCGGCGCGTCGCTCAAGGGGGCGGTGCGGAGCATCGCGGAGGCGCTGGGCGGCGGTTGTGACTTGAAGGGGACGTGTTCGCCTCCCTGCGCGATCTGCGCGCTCTTCGGTCACCTGCTCCCCAGGGGCGGATACCTGGGTCGGGTCGGGTTCGGTGACGCTCATCCGGTAGATAGGGAGCGCGCCACGGCGAGCATCGTGGCGGTGGACGGGCCGATGCCGCGGGAGCCGAAGCTGAAGAAGGGGCGCCGGATTTACCGTGGGGATCATCGATGGAGCGAGAGGCCGGTCCTCTACGCGGCGGTGAAGCCCGACGTGTCTTTCACCTCCCGGCTCAACCTCCACAATGTGACCCACGTCGAGGCTGGGCTCGTCCTCCTTGCCGCCGGAGCGGACGGCTCGTTCCGGCTGCGCATCGGCGGCGGCAAATTCGGCGGCTTCGGCCGGATCCGGACGGAGGTGGCGGGTGCCCTGTTGCGGCGGGACTACCGTACGCCGAAGCCGACCGACCTCGGCGAGGTGGAGGCCACGAAGCTGGCGCAGGACGCCATGAAAGGGGCCATGGCACACCTTCCAAAGTCCGCGCAGCACGTGCTCGAAGTGCTCCAGGCGACGCCGGGGCATGATCGATGATCGCGCGGGAGCGCATCAAGCCGCTGCTGGGCGAGGCGGAGCGCCTGGCCGATTCGCTGAGGCGGTATCGAGCTCCCGGCTCGGACGATCCGGTGGATCCATCGCGTCTCGCGGAGCTGCACCGCTATCTCCGGATGGTCCGAGACGTTCAGCAGCTCGGAGGCTTCCTCAACCTCCTGCCGACCTCGTTCCACGCGAAAATGTCGAAGAGCGCACGCCCGCAGCTCCTCGAGATCGCGAAGCAGGTCCGTCCTCTCCTGGAGCGGGTGAGCGATCCGGACGAGCTACTCTACGTGCTCGGCTGGGCCCAGCGGCTCCTGGTGACGGAGGAGCGGCGGACCGGGTTGGGCGTCGACGCCTCCGGAGCCGAGCGCTCCGACGATCAAGGCATGGGCAGCTCCACGTAGGCGCCGGCGCCGTGGTCCCATTCCATGATGCGCAGTGCGGGGATCACGTGCGGCGTCAGGTTGGCGGCGGCGAGCAGGGCCACGTGGTTGGCCGTGGTCCAGAAGAGCACCACCTCGCGTACCCCGTGGTCGTGGCGGAGGCGCTCGACCGCCGCGACGATGTCCGCGACCAGCTTCATGGCCTGGTCCGAGTCTGCGATGAGCCCGGACTCGATCCAGAGGAGCGGCGTGCCCGGGACCGCCTGCTCCGCGAGCCGTGCGTATCTCGCAGACGAGCCGACCCCCAGCGCGACCACGGGCTGGGACGGCAGCAGGGTCCCGGAGACGGGCCTGGCGCAGGCGGGATCGCCGCCCGGGAGGGGTGTATGCCTCACCTGTCCCTTGTTCGTGACGGGCACCCCGTTCCTGTCGTAGCCGTACAGGTCCACGGACGTCGTGCGGTTGAAGTGCCGCCCGACCGCCCACACGAGCCCGGCCTGGGCTTCTCCCAGGACCCGCACCTTGCGCGGATCTCCGCGGAGCGTGCCGAGCGCGTTGGACAGGGCCCATGTCAGGCTCTGCGCCGCGTGCTGCCAGTCGGCCCCGGAGAGCAGCTCTCGCTGCTCGCGCGGCGCGAGGCCCGGCCGGAAGGTCAGCGCCGGGATGTCGAGGCTGGCGACGTTCGCGGGCACCGGCGGCGGGCCGCGGCGAGGTCCGTTCCCGCGCTGGTCCAGGACGATCGCGATCTCGGACCATGTCGCGGGGATGGTGCGCCGGTACGCCGCGGCGGCGATCTTCTCGGCGATGGCTTCCGGATCAGGGTTCAAGGGGTTGTTCTTGTCGAGGAAGCCGAGCTGGTTGACCTTGTCTCCGTCGGGGTGGAGGAACCGAGTGCGCAGCCGCTCGTGTTGCCGCACCAGCTTGAGCGGATCGCCCAGGTAGACGGGCAGGAGGTGCTCGACGCCGTCCGCGGCCTCGATCGCCCAGCGTAGCTCGTCCTTGCACCAGTCCGACGCGACGGCGGCGTCGGACAGGAAGATGGTCATCGTGGCCTGACGCTGGACGGCCTGCTTCAGCGCTGCGTCGAGCGGCCCGAGCGCGAGCTCTTCCTTGTCCAGCCACGCGAGGACGCCGCGCCGCGCGAGCTGCTTCGCGACGTCATCGACGAGGGGTTTGTCGGACGACGCGTGGGACAGGAAGGTGGAGACGAAGCGCATGCGGCTGGCGGTGGCCTGGGACGTGGTCATACGGCTCCTCGGCCGGACGGGCGCGCCGGCTCCGCGGGATGGTAGCGGCGCGGGGGGACCGAGCACAAGGCGGCCGCGAGGTCGGCGTGCTCGCCACCCAGGGATCCTGGTGCGATGCCCCTGGAGCGGACATGGGCCGTCCTGGTCGCAAGAACGTAGCGCGCCACGGTCGCTCCGCCACTCGCTGCGTCCGTGCTCGTGGCACCGACACGCCCCGCGAGCTCTTCAGATCTACCGACATCTCAAACAGCCTCGAAAGACCTCAACGACATGCAAGCATGCATACCCCATTCGGAGGCTCAAGACACCGATGACCCATCAGGCTACAGCGATTTTCAATGCCATTTGAGCAGGCATGTCTCCTTCGGGGAGCTGTTACCGAGCCGACTGGCTAGTGTCACTGCGCTCCGCCTGGAGGATGGCCATCTCGCGGCCGCTCGGCAGGGTCTCATCTGCGCCGAGGGCCATCGCGGGCGTTGCCCCGACGCCGCTCGTTGCGATGGGCATCCTGCCGGCCACCGCCCCTTGCGGCGAGGCGATGGCCATCGTGGACCTGAGCGACTTAGCCCGCGAGGCCGATGAGCCTCGCGGGCTGCACGCCGCCGCTTAGCCGAGCGACGAGGAGAGCGTGAGCGTCTCCGCAACGCGGGCGACCACGTCGCGGTCGACCAGCTTCCGCTTGCGGCGCGCCGATTCCCGCATCGCCGCCGAGGCGAGGCGGTCGATCTCGCGCAGCGAGCCGGACGCGAGCTCATGCAGAGCGGTGAGCGACTCGCGTGAGAAGAGCTCGTGGTCCGCGCCGGCGCCCTTCAGCCGGAAGGCCACGTACTCCGCCGTGTCGTCCACCGTTGCTGGCTCGATCATGAAGCGGTGGTGGATGCGAGTGAGCAGCGAGCGGTGGGAGCGCAGCGCCATCCGGCCCTCCAGCTCCGGAAGGCCGACAAGGACAATCGACAGAAGAGCGCGGCTGTCCCACTCGTGGTTCAAGAGGATATGCAAATGCGCCATCATGTCCGGGTGGAGCAGATGGGCCTCGTCGAGCAGAAACACCGGGTGCACCTGATCCCTGCGCAACTCATGGACATGCCGCTCGACGGCGAGGAACAGGCTCGCGGCGCTCGATGTCGGCTGCAGGCCGAGCGCGTGGCAGAGGTAGCGGTAGAAGTCGCGCCGGCCGAGCGTCGCATTGTGGCAGTAGGTCAGGCGGAAGCCGGCCTGGGGTAGCCGATGCCGCAAGGTAACCGCCCGACAGGCGCCATCTTGTGCCGTCGCGCTCCCGCGAGCACGCTCCGCCGTTTCGCCGCTGCGAGCCGTGCGCGCGCGTTCGCAGGCGGCGAGGCCCGCGCGGAGTGGCGCCCGGCGCAGCTGCGGCCGTCCGCGGCCATACGCGACCGCGTCGCCGCAGCGCACCAGGCGGCGGCTCTCGCGCTCCCCGCGATCTGTTCGATCAGCCGCCGCCCCCCCGGGGGGGCCTCGGCTCACGCGTCGGTCGCCGGCGACTTGCCCCAGGCGTCGGGCAACAGCTCGTCCAGGCGCGACAGCGGCCAGCCGGCTTGCAGCTTGCCGATGACGTCCGTGGCCCACGCCAGCGGGTCGATGCCGTTCAGCTGGCAGGAGCCGAAGACGGTATACGCACGGGCGAGGCGCTCTGCTCCCTTGTCCGAGCCGGCAAACAGGTAGTTCTTCCGGCCGATCGAGATACGCCGCAGGCTTCGCTCGGCCTCACCGTTGTCGATCTCGAATCGACCGTCGGTGAAGCAGCGCCGCCACGCCGCCTCTTGACCGAGCGCGTAGCGGGTCGCTTCGTAGAGCGGTGTCTTCGGTACGAGCCGCGGGTGCAGCTCGCGAATCCACCGATACAGCTCATCGACCGCGCCGAGCGCCTGCTCGTCGCGTCGCTCTTTGCGCGCATCGGGCCCCAGTCCTTCGGCCTTGCAGGCGGCCTCCACCCGGTAGATCGTCTTGAAGTACGACAGCGCGATGGCGGCGCGCGCATCGCCGCTCTTCGCCGCCTTCTCGAACTTGGCGCGGATGTGCATGCCGCAGCCGAGACGGCGCTCGTCAGGCACCACGGGGGCGCCGTCCTCGTCCTCCATCGCGTCATAGCCGGCGTAGCCGTCGCCCTGCATGTACCCGCAGAAGCCGGCGAGCATCACGGCCGGCCGCTTCGAGCTCCAGTCCGGGGCATAACGAAACGCAACCAGCTTGGTGCCATCATCGACCTGGGCCGCGAACGACCAGACATGCCCGCGCTTGACCCCGTTGGGATGATCGCGATCGAGCACGCGCAGGCCCGTGTCGTCCACATGCAGGTAGAACGCCTCGACCACCCGCTCGAAGATGCGGTCGGCGACCGGGGTGAGCACGTCGACCCCGAACGCCGCCCAGTCGCCGAGGGTCGAGGGCGACAGCGACACGCCGCTGCGCTCGTACTGCTGCGTTTGCCGGTAGAGCGGCGTCGAATCGTGGTACTTGTGCACGAGGATGTGCGCGAGCAGGCCCGGTCCCGGTCGGCCCCGATCCATGACCTTCTCGCTCGCCGCGGTGACGACGCCCTCCTCGGGGCAGGCGGGGCAGGCCAGCTTCTCGCGCTTCTCCTCGATGATCCGGAACTGGGCCGGCACGAACTCGAGGACCTCGCTGGTGCGATAGCCGATGCACTGTTTCGTCTCCCCGCAGTGCTCGCAGGCGCGCTCGGCCTCAGGGACCTGGATGACGCGCTCCTCGCGCGGCAGGTCCCTGGGCAGCGGCGCGCGGCCACCACGGCCGCGCGGAGGCTTCGGAGGATCAGGCGGCTGCGGGACGGGGCCGTCGCCCGGCTCTGTCGCTGCCGCCTCGTTCGAGGGAGCAGGCGCGGGCTCGCCGCCCTTCTGCTCCGCGTCGCCGAGCGCCGCGAGCATGAGCGACAGCTGCTCGGAGCTGACCTTCTGGCTCTTGCGGCCGTACAGCTCACGAAGCGCGTTGGCCAGCCGGACGCTCAGCGCGGTGTTGGTGTCTCGCTGCCCGACGAGCAGCTGGACGACCAGCTCGATGAGGTCCGCGATGCGCCCCTCGGCTGCCAGCTGCTCGAGCTTGAGCCGGACATCCTCAATGTCGACGGGTAGCTTGGCGGGCGGTGCGGGCGGCTCGGTCATCGGGCGCGCCATGTATCCACGGCGCGCCGGACAAACAAGGCGTTCCGTTTTCAGACGGAGTTTTCTCCGTCTCGGCCCTCTTCGGGCGCCAGCGCTTGCGCCGTGTCGCGGTCGACAGGTCCAGCCCTTCGAGCATCAGCGACAGCTCCGCGGACTCGACCTCGACGTGCGTCGCCCCTTGCGGCACGTCGCGCGCCAAGTGGAACCTTCCGCACGCCAGCTTCTTCGCCACAAGCATGTACCCAGTGCGATCCCAGAACAAAATCCGGATCTGGTCGCCTCGCCGATTCCTGAACACGAACAGATGCCCGCAGAGGGGATCGGCTCCGAAGCACTGCGCGACCAGCGCCGAAAGGCCATCGAAGCTCTTCCGCAGGTCGGTCGGCTCGGCCGCGACGTAGACGCGCACCGACGGCGGCAGCGTCAGCACGGCACCTCCTCGGCAGCGAGCGCCAGCACCCGCTCGAGCGTGGCCGGGTCGAAGCCCGGCCGAACACGGACCACCCGGCCGTTGGGCAGCGCGATCTCGATCGGCTCCGTCGTCGCCGGCGATGTGTCGGCCACCACGTGCACCGGCAGAAAGCGCGGCGCCTCTGCCGACGGCGGCGACGGCTGCGAGCCCCCGTCAGCCCGCAGCTTCCAGCGCCACCAGTACAGCTGCTTGGCCTTGTACCCCTCGCGTCGTGCGAACTGCTCGGCGCTCAGCCCGCTCCGCTCCCATCGCTGCACCCGCTCGGCCCACTCCACTCTCGTCGCCATCGCTTCCTCCTTCGTCGCGATGGGAACAGCTAACCGGCGCCGCACGGGCCGTCACGATGGCGTTGGTCGGGCGCTTACGCCGCAAGGCCCGTAGCACACACGTTTTGCCGACCCCCGGCTCACCGACGAGGAGCACGCTGGCGCGCTCGAGGAGCGCGGCTTCGAGATCGTCGACGAGCACCTGCTTCGACGTGGGCAGCCACAGCTCGGCATCGTCGAGCTCCTTGGAGAAGGGGGCGGTGCGGAGGCCGAAGAAGCCGAGCTCAGAAGATCGCATCGAGATCCTCCTCTGCGTCGACGTCGACTGCGCCAGCGGCCAGAGCCGCGTCGCGCGCGCTCTTGACGAGCAGGGCGCCGGCTGGGTCGAAGGCGACCGGCTGCCCCGCGGGTGACGCGCCGCTCTGCGTGACGCGGCGCGGAGGCCGCTTGACGTGTGCATTGTGTACCGGGTCGACGAGGCGAAGCGGGATCCGCTGTCCCTCAATCTCGACGACCGGGGCGAGAGGCTCGTCGAGCAGGCAATAGGCGACGGTCACGACACGGCCGGCGAGGTAGCCGTGATCGAGCTCGTAGAGCCGCCCTCGGACGGAGACGGTGGTATCGCGGCGCACGCGCCGACGCTGCCGGAGTGTGAGCGCTTCGCGCAGACGAGCCTCGGAGAGGGGGTCGATCTCGCGCTGCCCGGGCGCGTACACGAGCCCTGGCGCGCGCCCCATCAGACCGGCGTGCGGGGACGGGTGGTAGTGGACGTCGACGAAGGCCTGAATACGAGAGGAGATGTCCTCCAGCGAGGTGATCGAGCCCAGGTGGTCGAGCACGTTTTCTCGAAGCGTCCGCCAGAATCTCTCCATCTTGCCGCGCGCCTGCGGGTCGTAAGGGCGCGCGTGGAGCAGGGTGATTCCGAGGCGCGAGCAGAAGAGGCGCAAGGCATCACCCCGGCAGGTAGCGCCGTTGTCCAGATAAAGCGCGCTTGGAACGCCGTAGAGCCGGAGGGCGCGGACGAGCAGCCGCAACATGGTGTCTTCCTTCTCGTCGCTCTCGACCGAGGTAACCAGGATGAAGCGCGAAGCATCGTCGAGCAAGGCGTGGATTCGGACGGTGACCCTGCGCCCGGCGAGATGGAGTGTGGGGCCGTGACAGACGTCGCCGTGCCAGAGCGCATCGGGGTGGTCGGCTTGCCACTTGAGCCGGGTCGTCGGCCCCTTGCCGTCGCGCTGCGGGATCTTGTCGAGCCCCTCTTGACGGAAGAGGCGGCGCACGGTCGAGGCGCTGACCGTGGCGCACAGCCGTCCGTCGGCGCGGAGCGTGCGCAGGATGAGCGGCACCGAGGCATCCGGGTGCTCCCGCCGGATGTCGCACAAGAGCTGCCGCAGCACGGGGTCGAGCTCGCGGCCGCGCCCGCGGTCGCGACGGGCGCGAGGGCGCAGACCTTCGAGCCCCCGCCGGCGATAGGCATAGAGCCAGCGCTCCAGGGTCGGTATCGAGAAAGAGCGCGTGCACGCGCTCCCGGGCGGACGCAGGCGCTGCATCGAGAGGGTGCGTAGCGCTTGGGCGAGGTCGCCGTGCTCGAGATCACGAGCGCAGATCTGCCCGATGACACCATGGCGGAAAATGGCGATTTCCTCCGCGTGATCTTTGGGTTTGAGGATGTCCACGAACGGTCCTTTCCACGGGTGCGTTTCGACGACCCGTGTGGATCCCGTGCCTCATCTGCCGGCCGCCGTGCCCGATCCTGTGTGGTGGAGTCGCCGGAGCGCGCGTTTGCCTGCGGATGGGCATCACGCGGCGAGCGCGGCGCCGCGGAACGCCAGGTGAGCGGCACGGTGTTGACGCTCAGGCTGGCTGATGGCTCGCCGAGCAGGCCCCTTGATGGCCATCGCGGGCGTGCTCCGTTGCGGTCAAGGAGGGCGATGGCCATCGCTCCGGCGTGCGCCGCGGGCTGCCTCGCGATGGCCATCACCGCGTGTCCGCCGACGTTGGCGCCGAAGAGGCGCTCCTGCGCCGGCGCCGAGGGCGTTCCCGCCGCCTCGGTCCAGCGTCAGCTGCCGTCCGTCCCCAGGTCGCCGACGATGTGGGACATCACCTCGCGCTCGACGAGCTTCTTCTTGCGCCGCGCTGCCTCGCGCAGCGCGGCGGTGGCCATGCGGTCGATCTCGCGCAGGCTCGATCCGGCCGCCTCGTGCAGCAGGAGGAGGGCGTCGGCGGTGAAGACCTCGCGGTCGGCGCCGGCGCGGCTCATCCGTAGCCGCACGTACTGGCCGGTATCGTCGGGGACCATTGGACCAATCGACAGACGCCGCTCGATCCGCGAGTACAGCGAGCGATTCTTGCGCAGCTCGAGCCGATCTTGGAGGTCAGGGAGCCCTACCAGGATCAGCGACAGCAGCGCACGACTGTCCCATTCGTAGTTGAGCAGGATGTGGAGATGATCAAGCGTGTCCTGGTGGAGCAGATGCGCTTCGTCCAGCAGAAAGACCGGGTGAATACGCTCGCGGCCGAGTGTCTCGACATGCGCGCTGACGGCGTAGAAGACGGCCGCCGCGGTTGCAGCGGGGTTGAGGCCGAGCGCATGGCAGAGCTGACGATAGAAGTCGCGACGGCCCAGTGTGGCATTGTGGCAGTAGGTCAACCGGAAGCCTGCCTGCGGCAACCGATGACGCACGGCCCGCAGCACACACGTCTTGCCGGCGCCGGGCTCGCCGACCAGCAGCACCTGGGCGTGCTCGTGCACGGCCTCGCACACCTCCTCGACGAGCTGCTCCTTGGAGGGCGGCAGCCACAGCTCGCCGTCCTGGATCTCCTTGGAGAAGGGCGCAGCCGAGAGGGTGAAGAAGCGGACGTATGATTCGCTCACGCTGCACCTCCGGCCTCGCCGGTGTCCTCGCCTCCGCCCGCCCGGCGGCCGAGCGTCCGCGCGGGGTTGAAGTCCACCGGGCGCGTCGGCTTATCCGCCGCTGGGCCGCCGCACGGAGGCCGCTTGCGCCGCGCGTTGCGCTGCGGGTCGACCGGATGCAGCATGAGGCGCTTGCCCTCGTGCTCGACCCACGGCGGCTCGTCCGGCGCGATGAAGCACCGGGCGACAGAGACGATCTGGCCAGCGAGGTAGCCCTGGTCGAGCTGCCAGGCGATGCCGTCGACTGAGACGATGTTGTCGCCCGAGACGCGGCGCCGGGTACGCTCGGTGAGCGCGCTGCGTAGCGCCTTCTCATCGACGGCGCTGTCTCCGGCGGGGCGGGCTGCGTAGAGCTGCGCCGGGGTCTTGCCGAGCAGGCCCGCGTGTGGCGCCGGGTGGTAGCGCCTGTCGAGGAAGGCGCGGAGCGTCGTGTTGATGTCGACGAGCGAGGCCACGGCACCGAGGTAGTTGAGGCACCCTTCGCGCAGCGTGCGCCAGAAGCGCTCCATCTTGCCGCGCGCCTCGGGGTCGTAGGGCTTTGCGTGCAGGAGCGTGATGCCGAGCCGCGCGCACGCGGTCTTGAGGATGTCGCCGCGGTAGGTCGAGCCGTTGTCGAGATAGAGCGCGTCGGGCTTGCCGTGACGGCGCAGGGCGTCGACGGTCATGCCGAGCATGTCGACCTCTTTCTCGGTGGTGTGCGCCTCGAGCGCGACGACGTAGCGAGAGGCGTCGTCGAGCAGCCCGTGGATGCGGAGCGGCATCGCTTTGCCGCCGACGGTGCAGCCGGTCACGTGACAGACGTCACCGTGCCAGAGCGCGCCGGGGCGCTCGGCTTGCCAGCGCAGCCGCGTCTTCGGCTCGCCCTCGGCGCGCGCAGCGCGGCGGCGAAGTCCGTGCGCCGCGTACAGGCGCCGTACGGTGGGCTCGGAGACCTTGCCCGCTTCGAGGCGTCCGTCATCGACGAGCGTCTTGAGGATGAGCGGCACCGAGGCGTAGGGATGCTCGCGCCGGATATCGAGCAGCAACGCACGCAGCTCTTCAGGCAGCCGCTGCGCGAAGCCTCGATCGCTGCGTGGCTGCGGACGCAGGCCGTCGAGGCCAGCTGCGCGATAGGCGTACAGCCAGCGCTGGAGCGTGGGCACCGAGTAGGTGCGCGTGCTGTGCGCGCCCGGCGGGCGAAACCGCTGCTCGCTGAGCGTGCGCAGCTCGGCGGCGAGCTGGCCGTGGGTGAGCACGCGGTGCATCAGAGGGCCGATGACCGTGGCGCGATAGATCGCCACGGTCTCGGCGTGGTCGGCGGGGCCGAGAGCCATTCGAACAGGTCCTTTCTGCGCCTTGCTGGCGCGCGGTCCTTGTCCGGGATCGGCGGCGTTTTCGGCAGGGATCCTCTCAGGTGGGCTGTACGATTGGGACTCTGAAAGGGCAGAGGCCCTCACGCCGCGTGCGCGGCGCCGAGGAAGGCGCGGTGCTCGATCGGCAGCGCCCGGGTCGTTGGGGCAGCGCTCGCCGCGAGCGCTGCCGCGGCGCTGGCCGCGCTCTGACGAAGGGATGCGGGTGGGCCTGGGCCGGGGGCTTCCGCAAAGAGACGTCGCTGCGCGACATCGCGCGCCCACCGGCGCAGCGTGGCCCAGCCGGTGACGGCGCTGTCGCCGAGGATCCTCGCCGGGCCCACGCGCCGCCGGACCTCGGCTGCCGTCGCGAGCGCGAGGCCCCAGAGCGCGAGGGCGAAGCCTATCGCGGCGGCGCTGTACGTGCGCCGACCGAGCACACCGCGAGGAACGACGAGGAGCACGGCGCCGCAACGGAGGCAGCGGTAGCGGCGGGCGGTGACCGGCATCACCTCGGGCGGTTGGTCCGGGCTGGCAGGGCCCCAGACCTGCCGCTCGCGCCTGCCGTGACCTTGGAGCTGGATGGCGCCTCCGAGCGGACAACTCGCGACGCCGCAGGCGGGGCAGCGAGCAGGGCGCGCTTCGACGACCGAGGGGGGTTGCTGCTGCCAGCGCTTGATGTCGATGGCGCTCTGGATAACACTGCGACCGCTTCGATTCCTGGGCACAAGAACCGGAGCACGACGAGGAGGCTGTCGGCCAAGATCAGGTCTCCTCGTCGCCTATTTTGTGGCCGGCACCGCGCCGCTGCTCCGCTCCGCTGGTGGACCTACCCCGTCGTGAGGCGGGCGTGGGAGCAACGATGGGTGGTAATTTTCGAGCGGTGGCCGGAATAGATGCAGTCACGTGCCGGTAGCTCCTTCCGATGAGAATTCGGGGCAGCTGGCCGGAATGTAGGTACCGCGGCTTCAGGGGTGTCGTCCTCCCTCGTTGCGTACGCGGAGCGAGCGCCCTCCATGATGGCCATCTTCGCTGCGTAGAGCTCCTCACCATCACGCAGCATGCTCGATGTGAGGGGCTGGAGCATCATCGAGACCGGGCGGCAATACACGGTCGCCGGCGCGGCCTCGCGGCGACAGCGCGACGAGCTGCATCGCCGTCCGCTCGGCGACCTGCGCGCGGGTGCTCTCGGCGCCATGGCGCCCGAGCCGGAGGAACAGCTGCCCGCGGCGACTGGCCTCGATCCATCTCGACGGCGCGAGCCACCGCTCGGCCGCCGCGACGCCCAGGATCGTGGAGCAGCAGACCTCGGCGCGGACGACGGGCGTGGTCGCGCCGTCGAGTCCGATGCGCGCGAGCACCCAGCCGATCGCCGCCGCGGAGTAGCGCCGCCGGGGCAGCAGCCCGCGAGGCACCACGAGCACGACCGCGCGGCAGGCGCTGCAGCGGTAGCGCCGAGCCTGCACCGTGACCTGCTGCGGAGCGCCGCCCGCCTCGAGCGGGCCGTACACCTGACGCTCGCGCAGGCCGTGGCCACGCATCACCAGCGGGCCGTCGACGGGTCGGCCGGCCGCGTCGCAGCAGGGACAGCGCGCCGGCCGCAGGTGCTCAATCGTTGGCAGCACCGTCATCCAGCGCTTGATATCCACGTCGGCTTGAACGATCCTGCATGAGCTCCGCTCCTGCATGGTGCTCGGAGCACGACGAGGGGAGGACGGGTCGCCACAACACGCATCCCCTCGTCACCTATTTTGTGGCCGGCCTCGCGCCGATGCTCCGCTCCGTCGGCCCGGCCTTACGTCAGCGGCGGTGCTGACGTGGAGCAACGTGCACTGGTAATTTAGGGCAAGGAGCCGGAACGCATGACAACGGAAGCGATGTAGCTTTGGGTCCAAGATTCTGTGAGAATTTCTGGTGAGAACACGGAATCCACGACGGCGAGCGCCGACCGACGACGGAGCCGCTGCATCCACCCCGGCTTCCTCTCCCCGCTCGGTACCGACTCCATGATGGAGGAGCACGGACCACTCAGGAGATAGCCATCACGAACAGGGATCGAGATCGGGGCGAACTCCACTTTTGGGAGGGCGCGGTAATAGGGAGCCGTCGCCCACCAAGCAGGCGGTGTGCCCAGGCGCCAGCTTCAATGCCCTTTGAGCAGGCATGTCTCCTTCGGGCCACCTCCGATGCGTAGGTGACGAGGGAGTAGGAGTCAGTGTTTCAATGCTCTTTGAGCAGGCATGTCTCCTTCGTGCCCAGCTCTTCATCCAGGAGCTCGAGACCTACGCTTGCCCGTTTCAATGCCCTTTGAGCAGGCATGTCCCCTTCGGGCTGATGACAGCTCTTGCGTACAGCTTTGTCAGGATCTGAATGTTTCAATGCCCTTTGAGCAGGCATGTCCCCTTCGGGACTGCAGATGCATTCGCCCGCTCCGCCATCCTCCAATTGCTGTTTCAATGCCCTTTGAGCAGGCATGTCCCCTTCGGGTCTCCGGCATGGCACTTTTGACAGGAGGAGCAACTGAATGTTTCAATGCCCTTTGAGCAGGCATGTCCCCTTCGGGTCGAGTGCATCGACGAGGATGGCCCGGAGAACGGATGCGTGTTTCAATGCCCCTTGAGCAGGCATGTCCCCTTCGGGCGCGATGGGTTGCACTGTGGAAGATGAGCTCGGAATGCTGTTTCAATGCCCTTTGAGCAGGCATGTCCCCTTCGGGCGTATGAGCAGCAGGAAGCCACTTGTCTCACGATCGACTTGTTTCAATGCCCTTTGAGCAGGCATGTCCCCTTCGGGTGTACCGCATGGAGGATGATAGCAAGATCCGAGTGGGTGTTTCAATGCCCTTTGAGCAGGCATGTCCCCTTCGGGTTGATGAGGGACGACGATGATGAGCCGGGAGGCGGAAGCTGTTTCAATGCCCTTTGAGCAGGCATGTCCCCTTCGGGACTGGATACAGCTAACATTCGGGGTGTCGAACCGGAAATGTTTCAATGCCCTTTGAGCAGGCATGTCCCCTTCGGGCGTTTCGGCCGTGGTTCTCAAGGATTTCATCAAGCTGTTTCAATGCCCTTTGAGCAGGCATGTCCCCTTCGGGGACTGCCAAGACGAGGAGGACAAGTGCTACGAGAACTGTTTCAATGCCCTTTGAGCAGGCATGTCCCCTTCGGGATGGGGGGATCATGGAAACGCAAAAGTCGCTGCTTGTTACTGTTTCAATGCCCTTTGAGCAGGCATGTCCCCTTCGGGGCCCTGCGACTACTTCCTGCTCGTGCAGTGGGATCACGATGTTTCAATGCCCTTTGAGCAGGCATGTCCCCTTCGGGCCTCCCCTTCCTCATGCGTGCTGGAGGGAAAGTGCAACTGTTTCAATGCCCTTTGAGCAGGCATGTCCCCTTCGGGGAGCAATTTATCGGGCGGCGGGAAGCCTGTTATCGCCCCTGTTTCAATGCCCTTTGAGCAGGCATGTCCCCTTCGGGAATATCCGAGCCAACCGCCACCTGCTCAGATCGCGGCGCGTTTCAATGCCCTTTGAGCAGGCATGTCCCCTTCGGGGCCCTGCCACGCGTGTGGTAGGGCTCAACCGCTTTTTTGTTTCAATGCCCTTTGAGCAGGCATGTCCCCTTCGGGAAGGGAGCAGCCATCACATCTCGCGCTGCTCCCTTCCCTGTTTCAATGCCCTTTGAGCAGGCATGTCCCCTTCGGGAGACTATCGACCCCACCTCGCTCTCCATCCATCTCCTTGTTTCAATGCCCTTTGAGCAGGCATGTCCCCTTCGGGGGCTCAGCCGATCCCGCACGAAGGCGAAATCGAGAACGCGTTTCAATGCCCTTTGAGCAGGCATGTCCCCTTCGGGGGGCGAGGACGGCAAGGATAACGTGACGGGGTTCGACAGCGGTTTCAATGCCCTTTGAGCAGGCATGTCCCCTTCGGGGCGAACGCAAGGAGAAAATCATGTCAGCACCAACTGATCATCTGTTTCAATGCCCTTTGAGCAGGCATGTCCCCTTCGGGAGCCCCATCCAAATCCATAACAATATTCACCACTTACCCAAGGCATTCCGCTAACCCCGCGCCAGCGCTCCGCTCGCCCGCTTCACTTCGCGTCCTCAACGAGACGCCTCGGCGCGAATAAGCGAATCCTTCCGGTCACTTGCGCGATTCGCTAATCCGCCGCCGGAAACGGCATCCTCTCCGGCTAGTACCGCGTCGCCTAAGTTCCTCCCTGGTTCTGCGCGCCAGAAGGTGCCGAGCGAGGAGAGGGGGTGCGGAGCGTGAGGCATCTCCGCATGCGTTGCGTCCAGCAGCGCCGTTTTTCTCATCGCCGTGCGCTCTTCGGTCTTTTTGAATTTCGTTGCTCGGGGCCGGTCGCACCGGCCGGATGCCCGGACCGAAAGCTACGCCCGTCAAGTTGCCGCCGAAGGTACGCAAGCGCCTGGCCCGCTACGCGCGCTCTTTGAAGCTTCCGCACCGCATCGTCGTGCGGGCGAAGATCGCGCTGCTTGCCGAGCAGGGGCTGTCCAACGCCGGGATCGCTGAGCAGGTAGGCTGTGACGTCAAGACGGTGCGCAAATGGCGCGAGCGCATGGCCGCGCTCGAGGACCCCCTGGCACTGGAAGACGACTACCGCAGGGGCCGGCCAGCGCGCATCTCGCTCGAGGTGCATCACGAGCTCATCAAGCTCGCCTGCCAGCGGCCTCCCGACGACAAGTCGCCGTTCGAGCAGGTCTGGACCCTCAAAACACTGGCCGATGCGCTCGCCGGGTCGACCGGCGTGCAGATGAGCCGGACCGAGGTCTGGAGGATCCTCGAGGGCGCCAACTTAAAGCCGCATCGCGTCCGGCTCTGGTTGCACAGCCCGGACCCAGACTTCCGACCCAAGGTAGCGAAGATCTGCCGCCTGTACGTGCAGCCGCCCGAGGGAGCGACGGTGCTGTGCATCGACGAGAAGCCAGGGATGCAGGCGCGGGAGCAACGCTTCGCTCCGCGAGCGTGCGGTCCAGGTCGCCCCGGCCGTAAGGAGTTCGAGTACCGCCGCCGCGGCACCCGCACCCTGATCGCGAGCTTCAACATCCGCACGGGCGAGGTCCTCGCCGCCTGCGGCCCCACGCGTAAGGCCCACGATCTGCTCGCGTTCATGGAGCGGGTGGCCGAGCGCTACCCGGCGGGACCGGTCTACATCGTCTGGGACAACCTCAACATCCACAGCGGTCCACGGTGGGCCGAATTCAACACGCGCCACGGTGGTCGCTTTCACTTCGTGTACACGCCGCTGCATGCCTCCTGGGTCAATCAGGTCGAGGTGTGGTTCAGCATCCTGACGCGGCGTGTGCTGAAGCATGCCGCGTTCCGCTCGGTGCACGAGCTGACCGCTCGCGTTCTTGCCTTCGTGGAGCACTGGAACCGGGTCGAGGCGCGCCCCTTCCGCTGGACCTTCCGCGGCCGGTTTCGCCGCACCTTGCATCCTCGAGCGGCCTGAGCTGACGCTCGGCCCGTCATGGCCAAGCTCCACGCCGACCCGGTACACGCCGAAGCCGTCGCCTCGCGGCTGTCAGCACGCGGATTCCCCCACCTGCGCGCTCGCAAGCGCGGCGAGCTGGTCGTCATCGAGTCCGGTCCCGACGACGACCCCATCCCGCATGCGCGCCTGCGGCGCGGCACCGTCCAGCTCTGGAGGCTTGAGATTGCCACACATTCCGGGCGCTGGGAGCCGACGGGCATCCGCGCGCCCCTCAAGGACATCCTCGACGTCCTGGTGCACGACTTCCCCTGGATGCTGACGCCTGTCGTCTGATCGGGAAGGCTTGGCAAGACCTCTCGCGGAACCAGGTACGAACTTAGGCGACGCGGTACTAGCGCCGGCTGACGGCCTCTACCTTGCCAAAGAGCATGCCCACCCGCGCCACGTAGCCTAAGCAGTGTCGCCGTGGGGCGTTCGGCCGTCAAGCCCCAGCGCTCGCGCGCGTCCACCCGGCAGCCATCCGGCCGACGTCGAACGGCCCCTCGCGCCTGCGTTCTCGCCCGTGAGGACGCCGGGGCCGCGGGCGGCGCATCCCACGCGCGGCCGTCAGCCAACGACAACCACTCTCTTCTTCTCCTCTCCCCACCCCGCCAGGGATCCCGCCCCCGGGCCCCACCCGTCCAAGCCCCAAGCCCAGCAATCTCCCGACGCCCACCACTGCCCGAACGCGCTTGACTCCCCGTCCCAGGGCGCGACCATCGCCCGGTTGTCCTGAACCAGGAGGGAACCTGTGCCCCCGACACGAACTGCCATGAGCAAACCGGTAGCCAGCAAGACCGAGCCCAGATCATCCACATCCAGGAAGACGCAGGGGCCGCGAACAAAGCCCCCGGCCTCCTCGCGCCACGACCCCACCGCCGACGGGGCGCTCCTCGCGCTGGACCCGAACTACGCGGCTGCCCCCGACATGCCGGTGAGCGTCGCGGAACGCGAGCTCACCTCCCTGGCGCGCCGCCTGCGCCGGCGCTCCCGCGAGAAGGCCAAGCCCATCGCGCCCGTCACCGCCCCGGCATCGAGCCCGGAGCTGACCGCGGAAGCCTAACATCGCCCGCGGGACGCAATGCTCTCACGCCCGCACCCGATCCTCTCACGCCCGCGCCCGATCCTCTCACGCCCGCACCCGATCCTCTCACGCCCGCACCCGATCCTCTCGCTCCGGCGCCCAATCCTCTCGCTCCAGCGCCCGCTCCTCTCGCTCCGGCGCCCGATCCCCTCACGCCCGCGACCGCACCTCTCCCTCCCCCACCCGATCCTCGAAGAGGGCGTGTTAGAAGGCCGTGTGCACTTCACCATCTGTCACGAGCTCGACGCCCCCCTCGACGCCGTCGAGCTCGCCGTGCTGTCGCCGGAGCTCGGGCCGCGGCTGGCCACCAAGGTCGCCTCCCTCGAGAGCGTCGTCACCGTCGAGCACGCGCTCCGCGACGGCGAGCTCCTCCGCATCCTCCGCTTCCAGGCCAGCGCGCCGCTGCCGATCTTCAAGGACTACCCCGTCGCCAAGGACGCCATGTCCTGGGAGGAGCGCTCGACCTACCGGCTCTCCGATCACGCCTCCACGTGGCAGGTCAGCCCGAAGGAGCAGTGGCGCAGCTACTTCCGCTCCGCAGGCACCTACCGGCTCGAGCGCCTGCCCCAGGGGCGCACCCGCCGCCGCGTCGACGGCGACATCCAGATCCGGCTGCGCCTGCTCGGCCCCCTCGTCGAACGCCTCGCCCTCGCCGAGGTCCAGCGGACGTACGACGCCGAAGCGGATACGCTCCGGGAGCTCGTCACCGCATGAACGACCTACCCCGCCCCGAGACCCCCGCCCGCCGCGCCCGCTTCGCCCGCACCGCCGCCGCGCTCCTCGGCCTGTGCGCGCTCGCCAGCGCGACCACCGCGCTCGCCGCGCCGACCGACGGCCCCGCGCAGCCGATCCCCGACCCGGGCAAGCCCGTCGCCAGCAGCGACGACACCTCGGCCATCGCGGTGAACCCCGCGAACCTCTCCTTCCTCCCAGGCACGGAGCTCCGGTGGACCTGGGTCTCCACGGGCTCGGCCTCGCCGCTGCCCGCGCGCGGCCACGCGTTCGCGCTCGGCGTGCCGCTCTGGTTCGTGTCGACCGGCCTGCGCTTCGACTTCCTCGACCCGCCCGGGGCCGCGCCGGCGCCGTTCGACAGCCCCTCGCGGTGGTTCCGCTGGGGGCTCGCGCTCGACACCGGCCCGGGCTTCGCGTTCGGCACCACGCTCGGCTGGGGCAGCTCCGACGCGCCGGCGCTCGACGGGTACTTCTCCCTCACGAGCGGCATCACCCTCCGGCCCTTCACCTGGCTCTCCCTCTCGGCCGTCGCGCGCGACTGGAACCGCCCCGAGAACCGCCTCGGCGAGGCCCTCGAGCGCAGCTACGATTTCGGCGTCGCGGTGCGGCCCGTGGGCGGCAGGCGCGCGCTCGAGATCGGGCTCGAGACCGCCTACGTCGAGAACAGCGACCCCGACCGGAGCGGCACCTTCACGCCGCGCGCGACGCTCGGCCTGCGCGTGCCCTACGTGGGCACCCTCCGCGGCGACGTGACGCTGCGCGACCTCGCCAGCGAGGACGGCCCCGAGGTCGCCGCCATGGCCGGCCTCGACGTCAACGTCGGCGGGCTCCAGGTCTCCGGCGGCGGCGTCTTCGGGGACGCCGTCACGAAGAGCGGCACCGGCTTCTACACCAGCGTCGCGCTCCGCAGCTTCTCGGAGCCGGGCGTCCGGCGGCTGGCCCGCGTCGTCCGCGTCCGCCTCGACTCGACCCCGGGCGTCCGCAGGCACACGCGGCTCCTCCAGCAGCTCTGGCGCCTCGCCGAGGCCCCGGAGGTCTCCGGGGTCGCGCTCGTGCTCCGCGCCGAGCCGGCCAGCTCGCTCGCCCACGCCGAGGAGGTCGCCGACGCGATCCGCAACCTCAGGAGCCACGGCAAGAAGGTCCTCTGCCACCTCGAGGACGCCGGCGGCCGCGCGCTCCACGTCTGCTCGCACGCCGACGCGATCGCCATGAACCCCGCGGGCGGGCTGCGCTTCTCCGGCATCTCGTCGAGCTACTTCTACTTCGGCGGGCTCCTCAAGAAGCTCGGCGTGCAGGCCGACCTCGTCCGCATCGGCCCGCACAAGCTCGCCGCCGAGCAGTTCGCCCGCGAGGGCAGCACCCAGGTCGGCAAGGAGGACCACCAGGCGTTGGTCGATCAGCTGAGCGGCGCGTTCCTCGACGCGGTGAGCGCCGGGCGCCGCATCCCCGTCGAGGAGCTCAAGCGGCGGCTCGCGCGCGGCCCGTTCCTCGCGCAGGAGGCGCGGCAGAGCGGCCTCGTCGACCTGCTCGCCTACGACGACGAGCTCGGCCGCGTCATCGACGAGGTGATGGGGCGCGCCTCCCGCGTCGTCGACGACGACGCGGGCGACGAGGCGCCGGAGCGCTGGGGCTACTCGCCCAAGATCGCCCTCGTCTACCTCGACGGCGACATGATCGACGGCGAGAGCCGGTCGATCCCGCTCCTCGGCGTCAAGCTCGCGGGCTCGTACACGATCGCCGGGGCGCTGCGCCGCGCGCGCGAGGACCACAACGTCCGCGCCGTCGTGCTCCGCGTGGAGACCGGCGGCGGCTCGACGCTCGCGTCGGACGTCATCCTCCGCGAGGCGATCCTCACGGCGCGCGTGAAGCCGCTCATCGTCTCGATGGGCTCGCAGGCCGCGAGCGGCGGCTACTACGCGTCCGTCGCCGGCGGCCAGATCTTCGCGAACCGCTCCACCATCACCGGCTCCATCGGCATCTTCTACGGGAAGGTCGACGTCACCGGGCTGCTCCAGAAGCTCGGCGTCAGCATCGAGACGCACCGCTCGTCGCCGCGCGCCGACGCCGAGTCGATCTACCGGCCGTTCACCGACGACGAGCGCGAGCAGCTCGGGGTCAAGGTCAAGCAGCTCTACGACCGGTTCGTCGCCCGCGTCGCCGAGGGCCGGCGCATGCGGCCCGACGAGGTCGACGCCATCGCGCGCGGGCGCGTGTGGACCGGCGCCCAGGCCCTGGAGCGCCGGCTCGTCGATCGCGTCGGCGGGCTGCGGGAGGCGCTCGCCGAGGCGCGCCGGCTCGGCCAGCTGCCCGGCGACGCGCCGGTCCTGTCGCTCCCCGAGGAGGACACGTCGCTCCTCGGCTACGCGCTCAGCCTCGTCGGCCTCTCGGCGCAGGCCCAGGGCGAGCTCGCGACGGCGACCATCCCGCCCGTCATGCTCGACGCCGCGCGCGCCCTCACGCCCTTCCTCGTGTTCGGCGCCGACAGGCCGCTCGCGCGCAGCGAGTTCGCCGGCGAGATCTCGTTCGGCGCCCCCGCGACGGCGCGCGAGGACGAGCCCGCGCCGCCGTCGCTCGAGGAGCGCTGAGCCCATGGGGGACGCCGAGGCCGCGGGCCCGCCGCTCTTCGACGCCCGCGCCGCGCGCATCGCCGTCGACGATGTGGTCGCGATCGACGCGCTCACCGCGGCGTCGCGCGGCGACCGCGTGCTCTGCGCCGGCGACACCGGCGCGCTCTTCGCGGCGCTCACGGGCATCCCCCTGTCGGCCGTCCGCTTCGCGTCGCCGGACGACGCGCTCGACACGGCGCCCGGCGAGGCGCGCGTCGTCGCCGGCCGGCTCGCGATCGCGGGCCGCGACGTCGCGCGCTCGGCGCACCGGGCCGCGAGCGGGGCGGCGCCGCTCGATCCGCCGCTGCCGCTCGCGTGGACCGTGGACGCCTACGTCGCCTGGGGCGCGCGGCTCGACGGGGCCTCGCCGCGCGCGGCCGCCGAGCTGGTGCCCTCCGCCCTGGCCCGGGTCGGCCTCGCGGCAGCCCAGAAGCGCGCGCTCCGGACGCTCGCGCTGCCCGAGCGCCGCGCGCTCGTCCTCGCCCAGGCGATCGCGACGGCGCCGCCCGTGCTGATCGCCGAGGATCCGCTCGTCGGCCTCGACGACGGCGCGGCCGGCTTCGTCCTCGCCGCGCTCGCGGGCGCCACCGAGGGCCGCGGCGCGCTGCTCACGGCGGCGCGCCTCGACGTCGAGGGCCCGCGGGGCGTCCTGGTCCGCGGCGCCACCGACGTGCTCGTGCTCGCCGGCGGCGAGCTCGCCTTCTCGGGCACGTTCGCGGAGGTCGCCGCCGGCGGGCGCCTCTACACGCTCACCGTCCGCAGCAACGCGGAGCTCCTCCGCGAGGAGCTCGCCGCCCGGGGCATCGCGCTGCGGGGAGGGCCGGCGCGCTTCTCGGCCGCGCTGCCCGAAGGCGCGACCACCCGCGACGTCGTCCTGGCCGCCGCGCGCTGCCGCGCCGCGATCGTCGAGCTCACCCCCCTCTTCTGAGCGTCCCGGGTCGAGCGTCCGCCGGAGCGCAGGGCGAGCAGCGGGTGTCGCGCTCGGCGCTGGAGCCGCTCCGCGGGCGACGGTCCCGGGGCGAGACGGCCCAGCAGCCGCTCCGCGGGCGACGAGCCCAGGGCGGGCCGGCGCAGCAGCCGCTCCGCGGGCGACGGTCCCGGGGCGAGACGGCGCTGGAGCCGTCAGAAAGGCGAGATCCGGCGGCGCCGGCGCCGCCGAGCGCTCCGGGACGGCCGCGCTCGCGGCGATGGCCGAGGGGAACGGCTCGGAACGCGGCTCGCCGCGGGACCATCGCGTTTCCCGGCCGTGCCAGCGCGACTTCGCCGTGCCAGCGCGATGTGGGCGGCGTGGGCGCCCCTTTCAGGCTCGGCCGGCGTCAGCCGCCTTCGAGCGGAGGAGCAGGCTCGGGCGAGGCGGGCGCCTCGGGGGGCAGCGCGTCGTCCTCCTCGGCCGCGGTCCGGCCGGGCCTGCGGCCGGACGGGCGCACCTTGGCGGCGAGATCCTCGAGGCCGGCGAACGTGAAGCTCGCCGCGAGCAGCGCGGCGCCCCGGCCGAAGCTCTTGTCGCTCTTGCGCATGGCGCTCTGCTTCGCGCGCAGCGTCGCCTCCTTCTCGCGCTCCTCGGTCGCGACCTTCGCGAGCGCCTTCTTCAGCGCCGGCAGCTCGGCCGCAATCTCGTCGGCGAGCGCGGCGCGATCGAGCTTCATCGACGCGCGCCTCGGCTTCGGGAGCTTGATCTCCGCGTCCCGCAGGGCGCTCACGACCCGCTCGCCGGTCGTCGCGAGCACGGAGGGGTCCTCGGGAACGGCCCCGTCCAGCAGCAGCTTGCGCAGGCCCGCCGGCCCGAACGCCGCGTCGACGGCGGCGCGCCCGTCGACGAGCACCGAACGCAACCGGGCGGCGGCCTCGTCGCGCGCGTCGCGGGGCGCCGCATCGTCGGAGAGCTCGCGCTCGTGCGCGTCGTCGGCCGCCACGAGCGCGGCCGTGTCCGCGGCGACCCGGCGCGCGACGAGGCGCACGAGCAACGCCACGTCGGGCATCTTCTCGCCGGACCTCAGGCAGGGCGCGAGCTCTGCCGCGATCCCCTTCGCGATCTCGTCCGCGTGCGTCTCGGCCGACGCGGCCACGGCGCGGCTGGACTTGTCCCTGTCGGTCACCAATTTCGACGCCATGCACCCCTCCTTCTCGGAAAACGCGGCCGGAACGGCCGCAACATGGCCTTCTCGGAAAACGCGGCCGGAACGGCCGCAACATGGCCCGGCAGGCTCGTCGAGGTGCGAGCGCATCGCAACATGCCGGCACGTTCTCGCCGCGGGCCGGCAGCGCGCCACCCAGCCACGCGACCGCATCGCGGCGATCGTGGCCGCGATCTTGCAATACGGCACGTGTCAGTTTCCAGCCCCGTTCGACCACCCAACGGCATTCACTCCTTATCCCGGATCCGTCGCGCTCGAGGGTCCGGGGCTTCGGGAATGAGCGTTTGATTCGCTGCAGCCTCGGCCATCCGCCGGAGGCGCCCGAGCTCCTCGCAGGCGCGGGTCAGGCGCTTGTACGCCGTTGAGACCGGGAGCGAGAGCTGCGTTGCGATCTCGTCCATCGGCACCCCAGCCAGGTAACGCGTGAGCACGTCGCGCAGCTCGGGGGGGATCTGCTGAATGAGGGCGCGCGCGTGCTGGCGTTGCGACACGTCCTCGACGAGCTCGAGGGCCGTGGGGCCCTCGTCGGGTATCTCGGGATCTGGCTCGGTGCCTGGCTGTTCCCGTGAGCGGCGCTGGGCCTTCTCGTGATAGTGGGACGCCGTGAAGACCGCGATTCGGTTCTGCCATCGATCGGCCGGCGAGCGATCGGCGTCGTACTTTCCCCATGTCCTGAGCATCTGCTCCAAGACATCCTGCGCCACGTCGTGCACGTCTGATGACGGAACACCGAGGCGGACAAGCCATCGAATCAGGCGCCCGCGGGCGCGATCAGAAAGAAGGACGTCGATCCCCGGATAGCGATTGTCCCCCTTCGCCATGCTCAAACAGTGTCATAAATGCGACACCATGTAAAGGGCGATGAGAGCACCCCGAGCAGGAGCGCCGTCGCGGCGCACGCCGAGAGCGCCGACCGGCCACCCCTGACCAGGCGTTCACCAAAGTCGACCCCGAGCCCCGCCGCGCCCAGGCCCCGCGCGTCGCCGCGTCCACCACCGCGCTGGCGGTGCAGCTCGGGGAGCAGGCGGACCCGACCTTGCAACATCTCTCGAATTCCTGTTTGGGGCTCCTCATGATGTCGCAAATGTGACACAATGCCCCGATGCGGTCCAGCCCGCTGGCTACTTCCTCGGCCATCCCCCCGGGGGACGGCGCCGACGCGTGGCGCGTTCAAGGCTGGCTGGGCCGCGCTTTGTCCGGAGGTGCCTATGACATGGGCTCAGGTACATGAGGTGTTACGCATCAACGTCGGTGTGCTCGCGCTCGGTTTGCTTGTCTCTGTTCTCGTCATCGCCGGTCTCGTCGGTGAGCTCGCCCTCGCGAACCGAAAGCTCGGCAGAGCCAGAGGCGAGCGGGATGCCGCAGTCGAGCGAGAGCGCGCGGCGAAAGAAGCTGTCGGGGCGATTCAAAATTGGGACGTGGAGGAGATGCAACGCCTCCTTCGGTTGTTTGCGACGACCGCCGACGCCATGATCGCCGAGATCGACGAGTTTCGCGGTCGATCCGTGCCGTCTCCGGCGGAAGCCTTCAGGCTGCTCTGCCGCGGGGACGACGATTGGCAGACCAGGTTTGCCTATGCATCCGGCCTGTCCCCCGGTGCCGCCGCGACCGTCATCTGCGGGCGTCGCGCCATCAACGAAAGGATGGCGCGGCACCTCGCGGACTTTACGGGGGTCTCTGTCAACGCGTGGCTCATGCTCTCCCGCATCCATGCCGCCTATCGCTTGCTCTCGGAGACGACCATGGTTCGCACGCGCGACGCCCTCGCGGCTGCGATCTCGCGTCGTCGTGCCGCCTTCGCCGAGCTGGCCGAGCTCCCCGGCGCCCCCGCTCCCGCCGACAGCGCCGAGCCAAAGGCGCCCGCCCCGGTCGAGCCCTTGGTGCCGCCCCCCGTGCCGACGGTGCCCCCGGGCGAGCCGCCTCCGCCGCCGCCCACGGTCCCGGCGCCGCCGCCACAGCCGAAGGGACCGCCGCCGGGCCGATACGTTCACGTCCCGGGGCCGAGCCCGAGCCAGCGCCCGTTGCGTCGTCCCGCCCCTGCTCCCGAGACGCAGGTGGTCGCTGCACCCCTCGATCATCCAGCCCCGCCCGCGTGCGAGCGAAGCAGGCAGTGGAGGCCGGCCGATGATCGCCGGGTCGCCGCGCGCGCCGCCGCGCTGACCGAGCTCCCCGTGCTGAGCGAGCCCGGCGAGGAAGAGGAGCCCACCTCGCAATTCCGGCCGGATCGCACCCTGCCTGGTGTGGGCCTGTCATAGGTGTCGTAAAAGCGACACTGCGCCTCCGCTCTTCCGCGCACGGGGCGCGCTCGCGTACCATGCGCCCGTGCCCCCGCTGCCCGACGAGCTCCTCCGTCACCGCGTCGAGCTGCTGGCGCGCTCGTCCGTGCTCCGGCGTGCGAGCCCCGACACGTTGACCCAGATCGCCGGCGCCGCCACGATCGCGCAGGCCGAGGGGCCTGATCCGCTCTACTCCGAGGGGAGCCCCGCGCTGCACGTGCTGCTGCTCGTCCGCGGGGCCGTTCGGCTCGATGCGACCATCCGCGGGCGCACCGTGCCGACCGGGTGGTACCGCGGCGGGGAGCTCATCGGAGAGGAAGCCGCGTATGAGCCCACGTACCGCGCGACGGCGATCCCGCTCAGCCCGACGTCGATCGTCCAGCTACCGGCCGGCGCCCTGCGCGCGGCGCTCGCGTCCGATGCCGCGCTCGCGATCGCGTGGGGGCACCTGGAGCATGAGCGCTTGGTTGAGACGCAACTACGGCTGGGCGCGCTCGCCGCGAAAACGCATATTCGCCTCGCGGGCTTCCTGCTGGATTACGCGCGCCGGTTCGGCAGCAAGGAGCTCGAAACGAACAAGCTCTTGCTGGTGGATCGGCCGACCGCCTCGCAGATCGCCGCGTATCTCGGCGTCGTGAGGCAAACGGTGCAGAAGGACTATGACAAGCTGGAGGAGCTCGGCGGAATCCTGCGCGTGAGCGGCGGCTTGTACATCCATCCCGCGGTGCTCGAGCGCATCGCCGACCAGGAAGGCCCGCCCTCGAGCAGGTGAATCGAGGCGTAGACTCGCTCCCGGTGGCGATTCGAGGTACTAGCGAAGGTCGAGGTCGGGCCTTCCGCGCACCGGTCGCGCTCGTCTAGGATACGCGCGTGCCTCCGCTCCCCGACGTTACCCTGCATGAGCGAGTCGAGTTGCTCGCGCGCTCGCTGGTCCTCAAGCGTGCGAGCCCCGACACGCTGATCCAGATCGCGAGCTCCAGCAGCACCGCGCAGGCCGAGGGGCCCGACCCGATCTATACCGAGGGGAGCCCCGCGGCGCACGCGCTGCTCCTCGTCCGCGGCGCCGTCCGGCTCGACGCCACGATCGCCGAGCACACGGTGCCAGTCGGGTGGTACCGCCCCGGCGAGATCATCGGCGATGAAGCCGTCTACGAGGTCAGGTACCGTACGACGGCGACCCCGCTCGGCCCGGTCATGTTCGTGGAGCTGCCGGCTCGTGCCCTGCGCGCCGCCCTCGCCACGGATGCCGAGCTCAACTTCGCGTGGGGAAACGAGCAGTACCGGCGCGTGGTCGAGACCCAGCTACGGCTCGGCTCGCTCGGGGCGACGACGCACGTACGGCTCGCCGCATTCTTGCTCAACCACGCTCGCCGGTTCGGCGCCAAGCGGGCCGGCGCAAACCACATCTCCCTCGACGAAAAGCCGACCGCCTCTCAGATCGCCGCGTACCTCGGCGTCGTCCGGCAGACGGTCCAGCGGGACCTCGACAAGCTCGAGGCGCTCCGCGCGATCGAGCGAGTGAGCGGCGGCGGCCTGCACCTCTTCCCGGATGTCCTCGCGCGCATCGCCGGCGACGAGGGGCCGCCGTCGAGCAGGTAGCGCCGGAACCATTCGTTCCACGTGGGCGCCTGGTCGGATCGTAGGGAGTGGATGAAGGATGGCTCTCCCGTAGGACCAGCGCCACGCCGCCTTCTTTGCAGTCCGTGTCACCCTTACGGTTGGCGCGGCCAAATTTCCTCAAAATCGACCGACTGGGCCGCGAAGTACGAATGAAGGTTCGGGCACGGCCGGCAAAGCCACAGGGGGATGAGCACTCCCAATGGCCCCGTAGTTTTTTACGTTTTCTTGCGGTAGCCTCGCCAACATGCGTCTCCTCGGTGTGTGTCTGGCTGTCCTCCTCGCGTCGGCGGTCGCCCGCGCCGAGCCGCCGCGCCGCGACATGCGCGAGCAGACGATCCAGGCGGCCAACCGAGCTGTCGCGGAGCGACGCTTGGCCGACGCTCGCGAGCTCTGGCGGGCGCTGTGGGAGGCCGCGCAGGCGCCGGAGGCCGCCTGTAACATTGGACAGCTATCGAGCCGCATGGGCGAGCTCGTCACGGCCCGGGAGTACCTGGCGATCTGCGTGCGCCTGGACGCCAACGAGGCGCACAGGATCGAGCTCGCGCGGGTCGAGGCGCGGCTCGGGCGCCTGATCGTCCGTGCAGACCCCGACGTGACCGTGCGGGTGGACGGGCGGGAGCTCGAGCCCGGGGCCCGCGAGACGTGGGTGCGAGCCGGCGATCATCTCGTGGAGATCGAGCGCGCAGGGCGGCGCGCGTCTGCTCCCGCGCTGGTGCCTGCGGGCGAGCGCCGGCAGGTGACGCTCGAGCTCCCCCCGGAGCGGCCCGAGCTCCCGCCGGAGCGGCCCGAGCTCCCGCCGGAGCGGCCCGCCCGCCCCGCGCGCCGGCCCTCTCCGCCGCCCGCGCCGGGCCCGACGTGGCCGATGTACGTCGGCCTCGCTGGCGCCGCCACGGCCGCCGTGGTCGGCGGGACCGCGCTCGCGATCGCGGAGGACCGGCGCGTCACCGCGGTCCGGCGCGCGAACCAGATCAGCCCGATGAATGGATGCGCCGCGCCGCGGCCCGGTTGTGACGAGGTGACCGCGCTCGCGGAGGAGCATTTCACGCTTCGCACGGTCGCGATCGGCGCGTTCATCGGAGCCGCACTGCTGGGCGCCGGCACGGGCGTCTACTGGTACCTGCAGCCGGACGGCGCATCCGTGGCAGTGGCACGCCGATGGTGATTCAGGGCTACGAGATCGGCGATCGGATCGACGCGCCTCCGCCGCTCCAGGGGTGGCGATGCACCAAGGAGGGCGAGCCGTGGTGCATCTACGCGGCGCCCCGAGGTGACGCAGGTTTTTCAGAGCGCCTGGAGCGCCTGCGGCGCGTAAAGCTCCCGTGGTCGCCGGCCATCGTCGATGGGGGGATGACGGAAGAGGGCCGCCCGTACGTCGTCACCGAGCCAGCAGGGACGCCTGTTTGCCTGCCGGGTGGATGGCAGGGGATCGCAGAGATGCTTCGTCACGCCCTGAACGCTGCGGGGGCGCTGTCAGCCGCTCACGAGATGGGCGTGTGTCATGGGGACCTGACGCTCGAGTCTCTGAGCCTCGACGCGCGGGGTGAAGTGCGCATCGCGCGGCTTGGATTCCTGGCGCTGTTCCGGGTCGAGCTCTGCGAGGCGCATCGGCCCCAAGCGCCCGAAGTGCTGAGGCGCGGCTATCCGACCGGCCCGCAGGCCGATGTCTACAGCCTGGCGGCGATCCTTGATCGGATCGTGCGTGAGCGCCTGCCGGCGGGCGCCGTCCTCCCTGCGCCGCTCGCCGAGCTCATCACGAGGGGAACGGCGGAGCACCACGAGGAGCGTTACACCGACATGCTCGAGCTCTTCGATCGTCTGCGAGACGCATCGACAGAGGTGCTCGCGGCCCAGCTCGTCGTGCCAGCCGATCGCGATACGGCCCCCGTCGAGAGGGACGACGGGCCGAAGACGCCCCGAAGCCCGTCGAGCCGGGCGACGGTCCCGGCGTCGATAGAAATACGAGCCGTGCGGCGCGGGGCCGCGCCCCCGGCGCCGTCGGTCCCCGAGCTCCCCGCGCCGCCCCCCCGTGTGACGGGCCCCGTGGCCGTCGTGGCGCTCGGCCTCGCAGCGCTGGCGCTCGGGACCGCTGCGAGCCTGGCCGTGCTGCTCCGCCCGCCGCCCATCGTGGTGCAGGTACCTGCGCCGGCCTCTGCACCGCCGCCGTCCGCCACGGCGTCGCCCGCGCCAGCGGAGCCGCTCGCGCCAGCGGAGCCGCCCGCGCCAGCGGAGCCGGCGTCCGCCGTCGCGCCGACGCGCCCGGCCTCGTCCCGCGCGCCGGCCCCCCGGCGAACGACGCGCACGCCGACGGAGGAGCTCTGCGAGTCCGAAGGATGGTATTCGTGCACGATGCGCCGTCCAGCTAGGAGGTGATATGTCATTCCGCATGTTCGCGTCCGCCGTCGTGACGGCGATGTGGTTCACGATCCCGTTGGCGTGCGATTCTCCCTACGTCTATCTCAATTGTGACGTGAGCCAGGATTGTCACACTGGAGCTCAGAACGTCCCAGGCACGGTCTGCGTCGAGGACGTCTGCAAATGCCAGGACCCGACTTACGCGATCTGCTGCGACTTCAGGCGGGCCGACGATCCGGATTGCAAGCTCGTGTGCCGTCCTTGCTGGGAATGTGCCGAGGGCACCAGGGGCTGCGAGGGCGCGGACTTCGACTGCCGTTTGCCCTCGGATTGCCCCCCCGTGCCGACCACGTGCCCGAACGTCAGCTCGTGCGCAGCCGGGCGGTGCGGGCACACCTTCCAGGCCGGGACGACGGAAAGCCAGAAGGTGGGGGACTGCACGCGGCGGAGGTGCGACGGCAATGGCGTCCTCGAGCATGTCATCGACTTCACCGATATGCACGATGATGGGAACGATTGCACGGTTGACCAGTGCGACGAGACCGGACCGACCCACACGGCGCACCCCGATGGGACGCGATGTCGCGACGGCTACTGCGCGCGTGGGAAGTGCGTGGAGTGCATCGGACAGGCCGACTGCTCCGACAGTGAAGTGTGCGATCAAAACGCCTGCGTGCCTGGTCACTGCGTCGACAACCGTCCTGGTGACGGCGAAACGGACACCGATTGCGGCGGCCCCTGCGTGCCGTGCGCCGATGGTCAGAGGTGCCAGGTCGATGCGGATTGCTCCTCTGGCGCCTGCAAGTCCGAGCGCTGCGCCGCCCCCACCGCCAGCGACGGGCGGGCGAACGGCAGCGAGACGGACGTTGATTGCGGCGGCCGTGACGCGCCCGCGTGCTCCGGCGGTGAGCGGTGCGCGTATCAGCGGGACTGCACGAGCGGCGTGTGCATCGGCAACGTCTGCCGCGCGCCGACGTGCACGGACGGCACGCAGAACGGCCAAGAGACCGGCATCGACTGCGGCGGCGCGTGCCCCGTGGCGTGCGAGTAGTCCAGCGTCGATTGGGTCGTTGTAAGCGGCGTGCCGACCCCGGCGGGCTGACTCTAACCAGGGCCACCCCCAGGGCGATGGGCGGGCGATGATGTCGATGCACCGTCCGATCGAGCTCGGCTCACTGCGCTCCAGCGCAGACGGCGGAATGCATTATCGACACAAGACGTTCCTGCTGTGCGTGCATGTCGGCCGGGCACAGATGTCCCGACGAATGGCTCGAACTCGGCATAGGCAGGCGGTATCGACTCCAGAACAGCGGTTGACTCGGGCCGCCGTGTCATGGCCTCCTCGGCGCGAGGGAGGCTGCGATGGCGATCGTTCCTCGATGTGTGCCCCGGGCGCTGATCCCGCTCTTGATGTTTCTCGCTTGCGTGGTCGCGCAGGGCGGGTGTCAGTGCAGCTTCGGCGACCCGATCCCGGAGCCGCATGGCTTCATCGCCTGCCGGACCGAGCGCGCGCACCGCCCTGCCACGCCCCGCTCCGCGCCGGAGGTCGAGACCGTCGCGGCCGGCACGATTCCGGGGACGTTCTCCATCTCGAGCACCGGGGAGGCCGTGTACACGATGGACTTGACCACCGTGCCCTCCCGCGCGGGCATGGGACCTCGGCTCCAGCTCGTCTATCGCAGCGATGGCGGCGCCGGCGTGCTCGGCGCCGGCTTCTCGATCGCCGGGCTGTCCGCGATCACGCGATGTCCGAAGAGCCTCGCGCAGGACGGCGAGATCCGCGGCGTGCGGTACGACGGCGACGACGCGCTCTGCCTCGACGGCCAGCGCCTCGTGCCTGTGCGAGAGCGGCCGGGAACCATCGAATACCGGATGTTCCCGGACACCTTCGTCAAGGTGGTCGGGCACTACGGTCCGGAAGGCGGTGCGCCCGCCGAGGCGCTCTTCTTCGAGGCCCATCTGCCCACCGGCCGCGTCGTCGAGTACGGGCGCACCGAGGGCAGCAAGCCGCTCGCCCGGGGAGGCGTCCCGCGCGCGTGGCTCGCGAACAAGGCCCGCGACGGCCGCGGCAACGCCATGACGTACGCGTATTGCCTCGCTGAGGCGGAGGATGGCCATGCCGCCGAGTACGCCGTCGACGAGATCCGCTACACGGCTTTTGAGGGATCGCCGTCGCTCGAGCCTTCGCGGGCGGTGCGCTTCGTGTATGGGACGAAGGATCCGGCTGCGATTCGCACCGACTATTCGGGCGGCATGGCGCTCCAGCGCGCGCTTCGCCTGGACGAGATTCAGATGCTCGGCCCGGGCGATACTCTGGTCCGGCGCTACGGGTTCGGCTACGAGCTCGGCCCGGCGACGCGCCGCACGCTCCTGACGCAGGTCGAGGAGTGCGCGAGCGACGGGGTTTGCAAGCCCGCCACGCGGTTTCGCTACAACCGCGCCACGCCCGGATTCGAGCGGGTGACGACGGACATCGACAAGCCGGTCTCCGAGAGGGCGAGCCCGATGGTGTTCGACATCGACGCCGACGGGCGCGACGACCTCGTGATTCCGGACATGGTCGCGGGGCTCAGCACGCCGATGAACCCGATCACCGCGTGGCGGGTGGCGCGAAACGTCGGGCCGCGCGCCTCGCCGTCCTTTCTCGCACCGGCGGAGCTCGCCTTCCTCGAAGAGTGGCCCACGGTCGCCGATCCGGTGGGGCCCTCCGATCCGGCCCTTCTTCAGCCCGAGCTCGGGACGGTCCTGGACTACGACGACGATGGGCGGGCGGACGTGCTGCTCCACGACGTCTACGATGCCAAGACGACGTGGCATGTGCTCCTGTCCCGGCCGGACTGGACCTTCGCGCTCCATGACACGGGCATCCGCCGGCCCTTCCCGCTCGGGGTCACGCCCGCGCCGCCGAGCCTGAGCAGCCCCGGCGCTTCGATGCACCTGGCTGATCTGGACGGCGATGGCGTGCCGGATCTGATCCAGTGCGAGGACCACGCCCGCGAGGGACAGGCGCCGCTCCCGCTCGCAGCCGTGTGGGCCGTCCATCTCTGGCGGCCCGCACGCGGCGGGGCGCCCGCGGGATTCGCCCCAATGGGCGAATCGATCGAGCTGCTCACCGGCTATCCCTGCGATACGGAGCTCCACACGCTCGATCTCGACGCCGACAGCAAGATTGATCTCATCGTGCCGTCGATGCGGCGGTTCGGTGACGGGACGGTCGTCCTCGGATCGAGCTACGACGCGATCATGCGCCGGGGCGAGGGGCGCTGGGAGGTGATCGACACCGAGCTACCCGTCGTGTGGGGCGGAGGCCGCGTCGTCTTTCTCGACGTGAACGGAGACGGCCTGCCCGATGCCGTCGAATCCGGCCCGGGTGACCACCAGCTCTATACTTACTTCAACACGGGGCCGACCTTCGTGGCCTCGCCGTTCCGGACCGTGGACGCGTTCAGCTTCGGGGATCTGTTCGGTCTTCCCGATCAGGACGCGTTCTTCCGGTTCGCCGTACCGCTCGACGTCAACGGCGACGGGCGGCAGGATCTGCTCATGCCGGTTCCTCCAGGCATGCTGCTGGGCGGCTCCGACGCGCTCCCGTCATGGGCCGTCCTGCTGGCGACCGGCGATCGCGTGGGGCCGCCGTTCAGGCTCGTCGATGCAGGGGTCCCGTTCGAGGCCAGCCTTGGCGACGCGGTCACCCTCGCCGATACGCGCGGGCCGCGCATCGGCGACGTCGACGGGGATGGGGCGCAGGACGTGATCCTGTCGCTCGGCGGCGTGTTCAACGTCTTCCGGAACCTCTCGGCCGACCAGGATCTGCTGGTCGCGGTCTCGGACGGGATGAACGCGCACGACCCGACCGAGCCGGGCTTCGTGCCCAACGTGAGCATCTCGTACGGGCATCTGACCGACGCGTCGGTGGCGACGGGCGACGGAGCGGGGGATCCGGCGCGGGAGAGCCCGCTCTACCTCGCGCGTTCCGGCGCGGCGGACGACTGCGGCTACCCGCGGCGCTGCGTCGTGGGCCCTCGCCGGGTGGTCAGCGCGTATGCGCTCAACAACGGCGCGGATCGACCGCGGCGCTTCGAGGTCGGCTACCGCGACGGGCGCTACCACCGGCTGGGCCGCGGATTTCTCGGGTTCGGGGAGCGGATCGTCTCCGACCTGGATACGGGCGCCGTGGCGATCGACGTCTACGACCACGTCACCTTCGACGACGAGCTCCAGGTCTTTCCCTTCGCCGGGAGCGTCCAGCGGACGTTGCGCGGGGCTCCTGGGCTGGCGAGCCAGCCCAGGCCGGAGCAGATCGAGCTCTCGTTCGTCGACGTGACGCGGACGCTCGTATCGACGAACGACGGCGCGACGTACTTCACGCTGCCCACCGAGCGCCGGGTGAGGCGAACGCAAGGGGTCTATCCGCCCCTGGGCGGCGCGGCGCCGTCCATCGAGGCGTACGTGCGGGAGATCGAGCGCGGCGGCGGCGACGGCGCGACGCTGCTGCACGATTCGGTGTTGAAGGTGACGGACTTCGACCCGTTCGGCAACGTGCGCGCCGAGGAGGTCTCGACCGATGGCGTCGACCTGACGCTCAAGGTCACGCGGACGTTCACGAACGACACCGAGCGCTGGGTCCTCGGCCAGCTCGAAACGCAGGAGGAGTGCAGCGCGGCGGCGGGGATGTCGCAGTGCCGGAGCCTCACGCGAACGACCACGATCTACGGCGAGGTGGAGACCGAGTCCACGGAGAGCGACGACGGCCTGCGGGACACGAAGCTGAAGCTCACCTATGCGCGCGACGACTTCGGGAACATCACCAACGTCACGGCGGAGGACGCCTTCGGGCACAAGCGCACATCCAGCACGGGCTTCGACGAAGAGGGCCTCTTCCCCGAGAAGTACGTGAACGCGGCCGGGCACACCACGCTCGTGGAGTTCGACGGCGCGCTCGGCGTGCTTCTCGAGCGGGTCGACCCGAATCAGCGCGTCACGGCGTGGCTGTGCGACGGCTTCGGCCGCCTCGGCGTCGTGAAGCGTCCGGACGGCACGACGACGACGGTGGCGCTCTCGCGCACCAAGGACGGTGGGCCGAACCAGGACGCCTGGCGCGTGATGGAGCGGAGCACAACGGCCGGCGGCGCCGACGACACGGTCGAATTCGACAGCCTTGGCCGCCCGATCCGGTGGTGGTGGTACGGGCCCGACCCGGAGGCTGCGCAGGGCTCGAGCAAGGCGAAGCGCATCCTGCAAGAGATCGGGTATGACGCGCTGGGCGAGCGCATCGCGCGGCGCTCGGTGCCGGTCCGCGAAGATACCCCCGAGCGTGAGCGGCTGTACGAGCGCTACGAGCACGACGCCGTGGGCCGCGAGGTGCGGCATACGACGCCGTGGAACGCGGTCACGACGACGGCGTACGATGGCCTGCTCGTGCGCGTCACCGACCCGCTCGATCACGTGACGGTGACCGAGCAGGACCCGCTGGGGCGCATCAAGACCATCACCGACGCGGCCGACGGGATCACTCGCTACAGTTACGGCCCGTTCGGCATGCTCCACACGGTCACCGATCCAGGCGGTGCGGTGACGCGCACGAGGCGCGACGCGTTCGGCCGTGTCCGGCAGCTCGACGACCCCGATCGGGGCACGACGGTCTCGATCCATGACGGCTTTGGCGAGCTGATCTCCTCGACCGATGCGCTCGACCGAAAGGTCACGTGGACGTACGACGCGCTCGGTCGACCCCGCTCGCGCGTGGACCAGGACGGCGCGGAGAGCCTGACGACCTCGTGGACCTGGGACACCGCGGCGCACGGCATCGGAAAGCTCCACGCGCTCGCGAGCCGCGACGGAGAGAAGACATACGGGTACACCGACCGCGGCCAGCTCGACACGATCTCGCTCCGCATCGACGGCGAGCGCTCTCCCCTGGAGGCCAGGCTGGGCTACGACGAGCTCGGTCGCGTCGAGACGGTCACGTATCCTGCGCCGGCCGGCGCGGCACCGTTCGTCGTGGCCCACGATCGCGACGCGCACGGCCATGTGCTCGCCGTGCGCGACAGCGGAACGAAGCTCGCCTACTGGCGCCTTTCGGACGTGGACGACGCGGGGCGCTTCCGGGAGGAGGTGTTCGGCAACGGCGCCGTCACGGAGCGGAGCTACTTCGCCGACAAACAGCGCCTGAGGCACATGGCGACGCAGAGCGCCGCGGGCGAGGTGCAAGACCTGGACTACGGCTATGACGATCTCCTCAATCTCACGCGCCGCACCGACGCCCTCCAGCCCGAGAACACGACGGAGCGCTTCCGGTACGACCCGCTCCAGCGGCTGACCTGCGCGTACTTCGGCGACGTCGAGCGCGCGTCGGCGCCCTGCGCGCTCCGGTACGACTATCACCCGAACGGCAATCTCACCTTCAAGTCGGACGTCGGAACGCTCTCGTACGATGACCCGCTGCACCCGCACGCGGTCACCGGCGCGGGTACAGACAGCTTCGCGCATGACGCTGTCGGTAATCAGATCGCGCGGCCAGGTGGCACGACGGTGCGCTATACGCCGTTCGATCTGCCGGAGCGCATCACGCAGGGCGCGGCCACCATCACCTTCGGGTACGACGGCGACCAGCGGCGGATCCGCAAGACCACCCCGGAGAAGGAGACGCTCTACTTCGGCCACCTGGTCGAGCGGGTCACCGATCGGGCGTCGGGCACCGTGGAGCATCGGTACCACGTCCACTCGCCGGAGCGGGTCGTGGCGATCGTGACCCGGGGAGGCTCGGACGACGGCACCCGTTACGTGCATGTCGATCACCTCGGCTCGATCGATGCGCTCACCGACGAGGACGGCGACGTGATCGAGCGGCGGAGCTACGACCCGTTCGGGCAGCGCAGGAACCCCGTCTGGGGAGAGCGTCCACCGGCGTCGTTCCCGAGCGAGACGACGCAGGGGTTCACCGGGCACGAGAGCGACGATGAGCTCGGCCTCGTGAACATGAAGGGCAGGATCTACGATCCAAGGATCGGGCGGTTCTTGACCACGGACCCGATCATCTCCCTCCCGTTCTTCGGGCAGAGCTGGAACCCGTACAGCTACGTGCTGAACAACCCGCTCGCCTACGTCGACCCGGGCGGCTTTCAGCAAGCGCCCCCGGAAGACGGGGCTCGCTCACCGCCGCCGCCCGGCGCGGAGCTCAGGTTGGAAGTACACGACCTGGCGCCGATCGGACTCGATCTGCGCGTCGTCCCGTCCCCGAAGCACGAGGCGCGCCCCGACACCGATACCAACACCGTGGCTGCCGAGACGGGCGGCGCCATGCCGCCGATCGACGTCAGCACGACCGGCAGCGCGTCCGGGCATGTGCCCCAGCCGGTGACCACGGCGCCGATCGACTGGTCGCAGAACCCCTATGTACAGCTCGAGGGCGGTTTCGTCGCCGGGCTGTCGCTCGGGGCGGTCCCTTTCGCCGGCGTCGGGCATGGGCTGCTGGACGCCGCGGGCGTGCTGGCCCATGGGACGCCGGAAGCCAGGATGGGGCTGGCCATCGGGCAGATCGTGGGAGGGCTGGCCCTCACGATCGGGGGCTTGACGGGGGAGGTCTTCGGGGGCATCACGAGCGCCACCGGCGTCGGCGCGGCGGTCGGTGTGCCTGCGATCGTCGTGTCGACCGGGCTCGTCGTCGGTGGGGTCGGCAACATCGCGGCGGGGATCCAGGGCCTGTCGCAGGCGCTGATGTCGCAAGGATCGGGCAGCAGAGGCCCGCAGGTCGCCGCACCTGCCGCAGGGAGCGCGCCCGGCGGCGAGCGCGCTGGCAAGGCATTCACACGGGCCGGCAAGGCCGAAGTCAAGGAAGAAAACGCCGCGGCCCATGGCGGACAAACGACCTGCATGGGCTGTGGTCGGCCGACGATTCCGGCGCAGCAGAGCCGCAAGGGTGTCACGCCGCCGACCAATGAAACACATGTCGATCACATAATCCCCAAGTCCAAGGGCGGAAACGGCTCCCCCGACAACGGTCAAGTGCTCTGTCGTGACTGCAACCTCCGAAAGGGTTCCGACTGATGGGCCAGACAGTGAAGGTGTATTTTCGATTGGTTCAGGACGAGGACGGCTATCCGCCCGTCGCCGTGGAATCCGTTTGGGCACAGCCGACTACAAGAGCAAGCGAGTTTGTCCTCGACAACCTCCCCTTCTTCGCTCGGGAGGCCACGCTCGGCGATACTGTGCTGGTGCGTGAAGAAGACGGCCATCTTTGGTTCGAGCAAGTTGTGCATCGATCGCGGAACTCGCTAGTAAGGGTCGTATTCTTCGATCGCGCTTGCGTAGAGCGGGTCAACAACCAGCTCGTCGCTTTGGGGTGCTCAACCGAGTACATCAAGGCCCACAATCTGCTGGCGGCGAGCATCCCAGAGAACGTCAATCTGCGAGACGTTCAGGACTATCTCCAAGCTGAAGCGAGCGAGGGAGCCATTGATTACGAAGAGCCCATCCTGCGACAGTGATGTTCTCGAACACGACCACGTGGACCTGGGACACCGCGGCGCATGGGATCGGCAAGCTCCACGCGCTCGCGAGCCGCGACGGGGAGAAGACATTCGGGTACACCGACCGCGGCCAGCTCGACAGGATCTCGCTCCGCATCGACGGCGAGCGCTCTCCCCTGGAGGCCAGGCTGCGCTACGACGAATTCGGTCGCACCGAGACGGTCACGTATCCGGCGCCGGCCGGCGCGGCGCCGTTCATCGTGGTCCACGATCGCGACGCGCACGGCCATGTGCTCGCCGTGCGCGACAGCGGAACGAAGCTCGCCTACTGGCGCCTTTCGGACGTGGACGACGCGGGGCGCTTCCGGGAGGAGGTCTTCGGCAACGGCGCCGTCACGGAGCGGAGCTACTTCGCCGACAAGCAGCGCCTGAGGCACATGGCGACGCAGAGCGCCGCGGGCGAGGTGCAAGACCTGGACTACGGCTATGACGATCTCCTCAATCTCACGCGCCGCACCGACGCCCTCCAGCCCGAGAACACGACGGAGCGCTTTCGCTACGATCCGCTCCAGCGGCTGACCTGCGCGTACTTCGGCGACGTCGAGCGCGCCTCGGCGCCCTGCGCGCTCCGCTACGACTATCACCCGAACGGCAATCTCACCTTCAAGTCGGACGTCGGAACGCTCTCCTACGATGACCCGCTGCACCCGCACGCGGTCACCGGCGCGGGCACGGGCAGCTTCGCGCATGACGCTGTCGGTAATCAGACGGCGCGGCCAGGTGGCACGACGGTGCGCTATACGCCGTTCGATCTGCCGGAGCGCATCACGCAGGGCGCGACCACCATCACGTTCGGGTACGACGGCGACCAGCGGCGGATCCGCAAGACCACCCCGGAGAAGGAGACGCTCTACTTCGGCGACCTGGTCGAGCGGGTCACCGATCGGGCGTCGGGCACCGTGAAGCATCGGTACCACGTCCACTCGCCGGAGCGCGTGGTGGCGATCGTGACCCGGGGAGGCTCGGACGGCGGCACCCGTTACGTGCACGTCGATCACCTCGGCTCGATCGATGCGCTCACCGATGAGGACGGCGACGTGATCGAGCGGCGGAGCTACGACCCGTTCGGGCAGCGCAGGAACCCCGTATGGGGAGAGCGCCCGCCGGCGTCGTTCCCGAGCGAGACGACGCAGGGGTTCACCGGGCACGAGAGCGACGACGAGCTCGGGCTCGTGAACATGAAGGGCAGGATCTACGATCCCAGGATCGGGCGGTTCTTGACGACGGACCCGATCGTGTCGATCCCGTCCTTCGGGCAGAGCTGGAACCCGTACAGCTACGTGCTGAACAACCCGCTCGCCTACGTCGACCCGGGCGGCTTTCAGCAAGCGCCCCCGGAAGACGGGGCTCGCCCACCGCCGCCGCCTGGCGCGGAGCTCGGGTTGGAAGTACACGACCTGGCGCCGCTCGGACTCGATCTGCGCGTCGTCCCGTCCCCGAAGCACGAGGCGCGCCCCGACACCGATACCAACACCGTGGCTGCCGAGACGGGCGGCGCCATGCCGCCGATCGACGTCAGCACGACCGGGCATGTGCCCCAGCCGGTGACCACGGCGCCGATCGACTGGTCGCAGAACCCCTATGTGCAGCTCGAGGGCGGTTTCGTCGCCGGGCTGTCGCTCGGGGCGGTCCCTTTCGCCGGCGTCGGGCATGGGCTGCTGGACACCGCGGGCGTGCTGGCCCATGGGACGCCGGAAGCCCGGATGGGCCTGGCCATCGGGCAGATCGTGGGAGGGCTCGCCCTCACGATCGGGGGCTTGACGGGGGAGGCCTTCGGGGGCATCACGAGCGCCACCGGCGTCGGCGCCGCGATCGGTGTGCCTGCGATCGTCGTGTCGACCGGGCTCGTCGTCGGCGGCGTCGGCAACATCGCGGCGGGGATCCAGGGCCTGTCGCAGGCGCTGATGTCGCAAGGATCGGGCAGCAGAGGCCCGCAGGTCGCCGCACCTGCCGCGCGGGGCGGCGCGCCAGGAAGCCGACCTGCACAGCCATTTACGAAGGCCGGGAAGGACGAGATATGGAAACAGAACGCGGCTGTGCATGGGGGGGTTAACAAGTGCGACAACTGTGGCGCCAACGTTGTCAAGCCTCAGAAGCACACGAAATCCGTAACTCCACCTAATCATGAAGGACATGTCGATCACGTGACTTCCCGGCTAAAGGGAGGTTCCGGCACGGTTGAGAACGGGCAACTTCTATGTCGCAACTGCAACCTGGAGAAGGGACCCAAGTGAGCCACCTAGGTTTCGAAGAGGATCCGTGCCTCGGCGTTATCACAACGGCGCCAGTCCTCACGGGGGCCCCAATCCTGATGATCTCCCATGACGCGGACGACGGCGGATGGCAATTTTTATGTGGAACAACCAGCGACCCGGGCGATGGTCGGATCGTCCATCTGGAAGAGATCGTCGCTATGGATCCGAGCGTAACGGAGGTGGCTGACCTGCCCCTCGGATGGGTAGCCTTTCGCAGCAAAGTGGGAGGAGAATGGACTCGAGAGCCTCAATAGAGAGACCCGAGCCAAGCGGTGTTGCGCGGCATGCAAGTTGGTCAATCTTTCGCCGGTGCGGGGCAATGGGTTGCTGGACGCCGCGGGCGTGCTCGCCCAAGGGACGCCGGAAGCCAGGATGGGGCTGGCCATCGGGCAGATCGTGGGTGGGAGGTCGGCGGACCGGAGCCTCATCTCCGGTCTGCCATGGGCATGCGGAGATCGCGATCGCGACGCCTTCCTCGCAGCGCGGCTACGGAAACTTCCACGCCGACGGCCCGCCCGTGCGGTCGAGCACCTTGCGCATCTTTGCGAGGAGCACATCGACGGCCTCCACATCGCGAATCGGCCCGTCCTCGGAGGCCCTCCCGATCCTCTCCTCATGCTGGTCATCGATGAGCGTGTAGACGCCGTCGAGCGCGCCGCGCGGAGCGCGCTCGACGGCCTGCAGGAAGAGCGTGCTCGCAGACGGCACGGCGAGCGCGACGTCGAAGAGCGCGAGGAGCGCGAAGCAGCCGATGACCTGATCCTTCACGAGCTGCTCCTCGTCCCAGAGCCAGCACACGATCGGCTCGTTCACAGGGGAATCGTCGGCGGCCATCCGCACCAGCACGCCGTAGGCGGGCCGATGGCGCAGGCCTCCGAGCGCTATCGCCGTGTAGGCCCGCTCGCTCGGACTGGCGGAGCCGAGCGCCTGGATCAGCGCTGGACCCGCGATCTCGCCCACGTCGTCGATGAGATACGCGACGTCGAACGAACTGCGCGGCGGCACCACAGCGGAGAGCCGCCGCGCGATCGTGCGTCGGAGCTGGGGCGGGAGGCGCCCGCCGGCGACCTCGGCGCATCGGCTGGCGAGCAGCGTGGCGACCGGCGCCTCACCCCGATCCGCTTCGAGGAGCGCCCGGATGAACGCGGCCGCGTTTACCTCCGGTATGCCCGCCGCGTGAACGATGGTCTCATGGGACCACGGGTCGCTTCGCGCTTCGATGAGGGCGTCGAGCGCGCCGATCCTGACGTGATCGACCGCGTTCAGGTACGCCTGGTAGGAGAGGTCCGCGAACGAGAAGGCCCCGGGGCGTCGCTCGATCAGCAACCCCTGCTGCCCGCGGATCTCTTCGATGACGCGCTCGACCATCCCGTCGATGTCCTGCGCGAGCTCTCCGAGCTCACGGGCGTCGCCGGCCGCGCCGCGCTCGAGCGGGCCGCCCTGGGGATCGCCGTCTTCATCTTCATCCTCATCCATGTCTTCTTCGTCGTCTTCTTCGTCTGCCCTGCAGAGGTCGACTTCCTCGTCCGCCCTGCAGAGGACGAGGCGCGGCCCCTCGACCCAGCGGGCGCCGTCCAGCCGCCATCGCAGGAGCTCGGCCAGCGGCTCCACGGGGAGCTCGACGAGCCGGTCGGAGTGCATCAGCCAGGCGATCGAGCTGAAGAGGAGCCGCCGGTCGCGCAGATCGAGCGACTTCAGGATCGCGTCGGGCCTGAGCTCTTCGGCGGCGTAGCGCTCGAGCAGCACGTCGACGGCGGAGGCGATCAAGGACGTACGGCGCCCCGGATCCCGTCGCGCCAAGAACTGATGCGCCGCGACCACGCGGGTGCCGGGCTGCGGCAAGAGGGTCGCGGTCACGAATCCGCGCAGCTCCACGCGAGCATAGCCCGGGATCCCCGCGCGACGCGGGCGCGTCGTGACCACCATCGGATTGCCCGGATGGGCCGCGGCGAACGCCTCGACCGACTCGGAGAGCCGCCTCGCGCCGGATCCCGCCTCGTCGAGCCCGTCGACGAGCACGAGCGCGCGGCGCTCCTCGAGCGCACGGCGAAGGAGCACGACCCCGCCGATCGGCGAGAGCTTCGCGATGGCGCGTTCGTCCAAGCGAGGGTCGTCGAGGAGCGACACGAGGACGACGAACGGCACGAGCGTCCGCGTGCCCTGACGGTGGTCCGCCGCGGCCCGCGCGGCGAGCCGCGCGATGAGCGCCGTCTTCCCGGAGCCTCGCCCGCCGACGACGAGCACGCGCTCGTGGCGGGCGAGGAGCTCGGGCACGGTGCACCGCGACGGCGCATCGACCCGGCGCGGCAAGACCTCCATGTCCATCGGACGCTGCTCGTTCCGGATCAGGACGCGAACATCGATCTGGCCGTGCTCCCTCCAGACCGAGTCCACGTGATCCCGCTCCACGGACGAGAGGACCCCGGTCGGATCGTTCGGCGCGCCCGCGGTCGCGTCGGTCCACAACCATCTGCGCAGGTCGTCGCCATCCATGGCATGACCATGCATGGGTGCGGGCGCGGGCACCATGCGGTCGCGTCGACGTTTCGCAGTCTCAACCGTGGGCGGCGGCCCGGGCGTGATGTTGCTCCGCCGCTCGAGCGCGGTGCAAGGGGCGCTCGATGGACGCAGCAGCCGCTCCGCGCGCGACGACCCAGGGGCGAGGCGGCGCTGGAGCCGCTCCGCGCGCGACGATCCCGCGGCGAGGCGGCGCTGGAGCCGTCAGAAAGGCGAGGATCCGGCGGCGCCGGCGCCGCCGAGCGCTTCGAAACGGCTGCGCCCGCGGCGATGGCCGAGGGGAACGGCTCGGAACGCGGCTCGCCGCGGGACCATCGCGTTTCCCGGCCGTGGCAGCGCGATTTGCGGGAGCGCCGAGGGGAGCCTTCGGGCTCGCCCTCGCCCTCTCGCCGCCTCCCCTCCCCGCGGTGTCAGCCGCCCTCGCCTCCGCTCTCTCCGCCCCGCGCCGCCGTCGCCACTGTTCGCCACCCGGCGGGCGCCGTAGTACCGTGCGCCCGATGTCATCCGAAGCCGCCGCGAACAAGCCGTCCGCCGCTCAGGTCACCCCGGGCGGCCCGCCTCCCGGAGGTCGACTCGCCGTGCTCACCGCGTTCGCGGTGGGCGCCTCGTGGCTCCCGGTCCCGGTCCTCCCCGATCGGATGCTCCTGCGCATCCGCGGGGCGATCGCCCAGGACACGGTGGCCCGCCACGGCCTCAGCCTCACCACCGACGCGCGCGCCCTGCTCGCCCAGCCCGGCGCGGAGCAGACCCCGCTCCGCAAGGCCGCGCAGCTCGTCACGAAGGAGGTCCTCCGGCGGCTCAACCCGGCCCTCGCGCTCGCGGCGGCCGCGCGCGGCCTCGAGGTCTACGCCCTCGGCCACCTGCTGAACCGCTACATCACGCGCTTCCGACGGAGCAGCGCCGTCCGCATCCACGCCGACGAGGCGCGCTGGATCCGCGACGCGGTCGATCGCGCCGTGCGGCGCTCGCTCTCCCCCTCGCTCCACGCGAGCGTCACCATCCTGCCGAGCGGCGCGGAGGACCTGCGCGACGAGTTCACGCGCTGGATCGATGCGTTCCTGCTCGCCGGCGCCGCCGTCCCCGAGTACATCGAGCGCCGCCTCGACGCGGCCTTCGACGAGATCGCCGCGGCCGGCCTGCCCCATGACTGACCACGAGGAACGCACCGCCACGAAGGGCGCCGCGGGCCGCCACGCGGAGGGCCCCGCGCCCGAGATCGACGCCGACGGCGCGCGCGCCGCGCTCAAGCGCTGCCGCCGCATCATCGTCAAGATCGGCTCGAAGAGCCTCTCCGGCGACGCATGGGACCGGCTCGCCGTCGAGGTGGCCGCGCTCCGCGCCCGCTCCGGCCGGAACCTCGTCATCGTGTCGAGCGGCGCCATCGCCCTCGGGGTGACGAAGCTCGGCCTCAAGGCGCGGCCGAAGGACATGGCCTGGCTCCAGGCCGCGGCCGCGGCCGGCCAGAGCGTGCTGATGCAGCGCTACGAGGAGGCCTTCGGCAAGGTCGGCCTGCGCGTCGCGCAGGTGCTCCTCACGCACGCCGACCTCGCCGACCGCACCCGCACCAACAACGCGAGGAACGCCCTCGCCGCGCTGCTCGAGGCGGGCGCCATCCCGATCATCAACGAGAACGACGCCGTCGCGGTCGAGGAGATCAAGTTCGGCGACAACGACCAGCTCGCGGCGATGGTCACGCCGCTCTGCGAGGCCGATCTCCTGATCCTCCTCTCGGACGTCGAGGGCCTGCTCGACGGCGACGGGCGCCGCGTGCCGTTCGTGCGCAGCGTCGCCCGCGAGGCGCGGCACCTCGCCGGCGGCTCGACCTCCGGTGTCGGCACCGGCGGCATGGCCAGCAAGGTGGAGGCCGCGCGGCGCGCCACGCTCGCGGGCTCGCACGTGGTCATCGCCGCCGCGCGCGAGCCGGGCATCATCACGAGCATCCTCTCGGGCGAGGACGTCGGCACCCTCTTCGCCGCCGTCCCGCAGCGGCTCAGCGCGCGCAAGCACTGGATCGCGTACACGCTGCGCCCGCGCGGCGCGATCCTCGTCGACCGGGGCGCCGCCGAGGCGATCGCCTCGAAGAACCGGAGCATCCTCGCGGTCGGCGTCCTCGGCGTGCGCGGCACCTTCCTCCCGGGCGACGCCGTGGCCGTCTTCGACCCGGAGGGCACCGAGATCGCGCGCGGGCTCGCGCGGATGTCCGCCGGCGACGCCGCGCGCATCGCGCGGAAGAAGCGCGACGACGCCGGCGAGGACGTCGTCGTCCACCGCGACGACCTCGTGGTGCTCCCGAGCGAGTGACCCCGCCGCCGCCCGGGCGCACCCTGTAGGCGCGACGGCCACCCGATCGCGCGTTCTTCGAGGCTCGCGGGAACCTCCGCGCCGCCCGGCTGTCACTCCGCTCCATCAGCTCCTGGAGGTCGGGTGATGCGCTTCGGGTTGTTCGTCGCCAACGGCTTGGTTCTCGCGGGGGTCGCCTGGACGGTCGGGCTCGGGCCGAGCGTCCAGGCGTCGCAGCTGCTGCCGGCGCGCGCCACGGCGGGGCTCGGTGAGCTCGCCGAGCTCGAGGCGCGCTACGCCGAGGGCCGGACGCGGGAGAGCGTCACCGCGCTCGCCGCGGCTTACCTCGATCGCGATCAGCCGGGCCTCGCCTCCTCCGCGCTCGAGGCCGCGCCCCGCGAGGTGCGCGAGCTCCCCGAGGCGGCGCACCTCTCGGCGCGCGCGCTGCTCCGCCGCGGTCGCGTCCGCGACGCGCTCGCCGCGGCCGAGCAGGCCTCGGCCGCCTGCGCGGCGGGCGTCTGTCCCGCGTGGCTCGCGGCGAAGTCCGAGCGGCAGCGCGCCTTCCTCGAGCAGCTCGTCGCCGCGGGCGTCGACGATCCGCAGCTCGACGCGACCGCCGCGCGCGCCGCCTACGAGCGCAGCGCGAGCGAGGTGCGCCTCGTTGCGATGCGCTGAACGCAGCGCGCCCAGCGCGCGTCAGGGACGATCGAGGCGCCGAGATCGTGCGCGCGCATCGGAAGAAATCTGCTCAGGGCCAATCTCTTCGATCTGGCTGGACAGGAGGGGAGTTCGTCAGGCGGTCCATGGGACAGCGCGGGGGCGCGAGCGCGGCGAGGGCGCCCGCGGCGGGGTCGCCGATCGTCAGGGTCGTATCCAAGCTTGGAAACCCTGTCGTTGTCGAATGACGGTCACCGCCTTCTGTCGTAGCCTTGGGTCTTGCTCGGCGCGTCCACACCGGGGGCGCTGTCCGATTGAACAACCGGTTGCGCTTGGGAGGGTCTCCCTCAGGTGGAACAGCCGCAAGCTCGCACGCTGGGCGCCCTGGCGACTGCATCGACAGGGTTGTACCGACGCGCCGTCGTGGTCGCTGCAGCGCTCGGCCTCACCGCCGCCGCGGGCTGCGCGCCGCCGATCACCAACGCAGGGCTGGCGATCCCCGCCGCGAAGCCGGGCCAGGAGCAGCGCCCGGTCCAGCTGCGGCCGCCGTTCGAGCTGGCGACGAACGAGGACGCGATCGTCCGGATCGTCACCGACGTGACCTGCACGGGGACGCTCATCACCGAGGACCTGGTGCTCACCGCGCACCACTGCGTCGCGGCGCGCGACGAGAACGGCAGGACGCTGCGCCGCGATCAGGAGCCCGAGGCCATCTCGATCGAGCTCGGGGGCGACCACCTGCCGTGGGGCGACGTGACGGTCCGCGCGGTGGTGTCGCCGGACTGCGGGTACACGTCGGGCGAGGGCGACATCGCGATCCTGGTGCTGTCGCGCCGCCTGATCGGGATCCCGACCCTCGCGCCGCGGATCGAGGGCGAGCCCGCGCTCAAGGAGACGGTGACCCCGTACGGCTTCGGCCGCTGCGCGCTCTCGCGCGATCCGATCCACCTCGTGCCGCGGCTGGGCGGCACGATCGACCGGCTGGCCCCGGGGCACTTCGTCGCGACCGCCTCGATCTGCCCGGGGGACTCGGGGGGGCCCGCGCGGAGCGACGCGTGGGGCGACGTCGTCGGCGTGATCTCGTCGAGCGTGATGGACGGCGACGAGCACACGACCGGCACCTCGTACTTCAGCCGCCTCGACGTGTGGCCCGAGCTCTTCTCCGCGGCCCGCGAGATCGCGGCGGGCGCGAGCCCGAGCGAGCTGCCGCCGTACCGGAGCTGCCTGCGTTGACGGCGGCGCGGCGTCCGCGGGCCCGCGTTGCTCGCCGCCCGCGGCCGCCGCTGCGCTAGGCTGCGGGGCCGCCATGCGGAAGCTGTTCAACGGGCTGCTCTGGATCGTCGGAACCTTGCTGGTGATCGGCGTCGTGCTCCGCGCGCTCGTCCTCGACGTGTGGGCGGTGCCGGACGACCCGAGCCTCGGCGCCTCGATCGCGCCGAGCCTCGCCCCGGGCGATGTGGTCGTCGTGCTGACGCGGGGCACGCCCGGCTTCGGCGAGCTGGTGCGGTGCCCGGACCCCGAGGTCCCCGGCAGCCACATCGTCGGCCGGATCGCGGGCGTGCCGGGCGACACGGTCGAGGTCGACCACAGCGCCCTGGTCGTGAACGGGCAGCGCTACGAGGCCGAGGTCGCCTGCACCGAGCCGAAGCTGAGCATCGTCGATCCCGCCACGAACGACACGGTCCAGGTCGCGTGCGACATGGTGAGGATGGGCCCCGGCCTCCACCTGCGGGCGACGGGCCGCAGGCCGCCGCTCGAGCGCCGCCACCGCGTGGAGGTGCGTCCCGACACGGTCTTCCTGCTGAGCGACAACCGGAGCTACCACGACGACTCGCGCGATTTCGGCCTCCAGCCGCGCGCGGCGTGCAGCCAGCGGATCGTGTTCCGGCTCTGGGGCGCCGGGGGCTGGAGCGACGACCAGCGCCGCTTCACCTTCGTGCGCTGACAGCGCCAGCGGCCACGTCAGGCCGGCGGCCACGGCAGCGTCGACGGCCCGCGTCAGCTCGTGCTTGACCCCTCCGCTCTTCGACGTCTAGAACCGTGGTTCTCTCCACCCGGGTCGGGGATCCAGCGCGAGCAGCGGGCAGGGTCCTCCGCCCCCGGGCTCGCTTCATCGGTCGGAGGTCCGCCCAGGCGGCCTTCTGCTGGCGCGGGTCGGAGAACCGCGGTCCGCGGTCCTCCAATGCACCGAGGAGACGTTTGCACACCGAGCAGCACGAGATTGGCATCGTCTGTGGCCAGTGCGACCTGTGGAGCCCGATGGGCACCGCGCGTTGTCCTGAGTGCGCGAACGACTTGGCCCTGTTCACGCCGCGCCGGGGGAACGCGCCGGCCGCGTCGGCCCGTCGCTCTCCGACGCCCGCCGCCGGCAGCCTGGGCGCGAGGGAGCCCCGGCTCGACCCGACGAGCTCGCGCGGCGCGGGGCGGAGCCCCAAGACCACCTCGTCCAAGAGCGAATTTGCCGAACTCTCCCAGGAGGAGCTGATGGAGCAAGCCCGTAACTACGTCTGCCGTTCCTGCTCGAGCGGTGTTCCCTCGGGCCACAAGTTCTGCGGGAGGTGCGGAACGGCGGTCCCGCCCGAGATCCTCAACGCGCAGACGCTGTTCTTCGGGGACATGCAGAACCCGGCGAAGGCGAAGCTGATCCTCATCCGCGGCGAGGGCATGGACGGCCTCTCCTTCCACCTGAAGGCCGAGCAGCACATCGTCGGCCGCAACGGGCAGCTCGTCTTCCCGGACGATCCGTTCGTCTCGCCGAAGCACGCGAACTTCTTCTACCGCGACGGCAAGCTGGTCGTGCGCGACGAGGGCTCGCTGAACGGCGTGTACATCCGCGTGCGCGGCACGATCGACATCACGCCGGGCGACACGTTCCTCGCGGGCGAGCAGCTCTTCCGGCTCGATCCGACGCCGCGCGCCTCCGACGGCCAGGATCCGGACGGGACCTTCTTCTACTCCTCGCCCAAGCACCCGAGCCCGTTCCGCCTCACCCAGGTGCTCCAGGGCGGCGCGGTCGGCATGACCGTGTGCGCGCGCGGCAGCTCGCTGCAGATCGGGCGCGAGGGCGGCGACCTGAACTTCCCCGTCGACCTGTACATGTCGGGCTCGCACTGCCGCCTCGAGGAGCACAACGGCAAGTTCACGCTCACCGATCTCAACAGCCGCAACGGGACCTACGTGCGGATCAAGAGCGAGCGCGAGCTCGCCCACGGCGACTACCTCTTCATCGGCCGCAAGCTGCTGCGCGTCGAGCTCAACACCAACTGAGCGCCGACCGGCCGCGCGCGGCCGAGCCGGCGCGATCTCCGCCGGAGGAGCGATCGCCCATGACCGCCGCTCGCTGGCCGCTCGACGTCCTCCGCGCCGGACCGGTCGCCGCGGGCGCGAGGCTGTGGCGCAGCCGCGGTCAGCTCCACGTGACGCTCGTCGCGAAGGCCACCTTCGCGATGGTGCCGGGCGGCGAGGCGCGGCGGATCGAGCCGATGGAGGTGATCCGGAGCGAGGTCTACGTGCGCGGCCACCCGATGAAGCCGCTCCTCGCCGCGAGCGATCTCGCGCCCTGGCTGGAGCGCGCCGAGGTGGTGCTCACGGGGCACGCGTGGGCGCCGGGCGGGGTGCCGGTCCGGCGGATGCCGGTGCGGCTCGCGATCGTGCGCGGGGCGGCGGCGCTGGTCGACAAGCGCCTCGAGGTCGTCGGCGATCGAGCGGCCTCCGCGGCGTCGCCCGAGCCCGAGCCGGAGCCGTTCGTGAAGATGCCGATCGAGTACCAGCGCGCCTGGGGCGGCGTCGACGTGCCGGAGAACCCGTTCGGCGTCGGCGCGCTCGCGGACCCGGACGGCAAGATGTCGCTGCCCAACGTGCTGCCGCCGGACGGGGAGCGCGCGCCGATCGGCCTCGGGCCGATCCCGCCGATCGCGCCGGCCCGGGCGCGCCTGCTCCGCGGGCTCGCGCGCAGCGAGCTGGAGGGGGCCGCGTCGATCCCGGAGGATTTCGACTGGTCGTACTTCCAGTCGGCGCCGCTGGATCAGCGCTTCGACCGGGTGCTCGGCGGCGAGCAGATCGTGCTGGAGGGCCTGAGCCCGCATCACCCGGCGCTGGCCACGCGCCTGCCGGCGCTGCGGGCGCTCGCGACGATCTACCTGCCGAACGGCGTGCAGCGGTGGCTGTCGCTCGCGGGCGACACGCTGATCGTGCACGCCGACGCCGAGCGGTGCGCGGTGGTCTTCCGCGGGAGCTTCCAGGTGGCCTCGGAGGAGGCGCTCTCGGCGCTGCGCGTGGCGGTGGGCGTGGAGGCCGGCGGCGAGCCGGTGCCGTGGCCGGACCTCGCCGAGGTGCTCGCCAGGGCGCCGCTCGCGGAGGCGGCGCCGGAGACCATGAAGCTGACGGACTGGAGCACGACGGTGACCCTCGACGACGAGGACTTCGTCGAGGCGCCGGAGAGCGTCGCGGCCGGGCGGGCGCATCCGCTGGAGGGCACGCACCCGCTGGCGGGCACGTTCCCGCTCGACGACACGCTGCCACCGACGGGGAGCGAGGCGCGGTCCCGCGAGGCGCGCGCCGCGCTGCCGCCCCCCGCGCGGCTCCGAGGCGAGGGTAACGACGCGGTGCACGCGCCGTTTCCGATCGCGCCTGCGGGCGTGCGCGGCGAGCGGGAGAGCGGCGAGCCCCCGGGCGCGCCGTGGTCGGCGGGCCGCGCGGCGGCGATCCCCGTGCCCGCGTCGCCGCTGGAGGGCACGGTCGAGCTGCGCGAGCCGGACGCCGCGCCTGCGCTGGATGCCGCGCCCGCGCAGGATCTCGCGTCACCGCCCGCGCCCGCGCAGGACGCCGCGCCTGCGCCTGCGCCTGCGCCTGCGCCGAATGCCGCGCCCGCGCAGGATCTCGCGTCGCCGCCGGCGCCGGAGGCCGCGCCTGCGCAGGTCGCCGCGCCTGCGCCTGCGCTTACCGCCGCGCCGTCGCCCACACCCGAGCGCGGTGCCGAGGTCGAGCGTTCGCCCGAGCCGCGCGCGCCCGTCCCGGAACCGCCCGCGCCGAAGCAAGGGCGGCCCAGCCTCCTCGGCAGCCTGTACAAGCGCTTCCGCAAGGACTGAGCCGGAGAGAGGGGTGCTGGCCGGAGCTCAACATCGAGACGGGAAGATCAGGCCACGATCTTCCCGCCCGCGTGCGCCCCTGCGGGGCAGCTCCGGCCAGCAACGCGACGAGGTTGGAGGGACCATCATGTCGGAGGGAGCCGTGGTCCGGGAGCGCGCCGCGTCCGTGCGCGCCGAGGAGTACCTGGGGCCGGCGCTGACGGTGCTGACCGAGGAGACCATGACGATCAACGGGAAGGAGATCCACCTCGGCTGATGCGCGGACTCGACCACGGTCTATTGGGACAAGAAGTTTTGCATTCTACCATCTGGATCGAACAGATCGACGATATCCGTCGTGCCCGAGCTTGAGCGCGCTCTACAATGCGGAAACACATCTCCGACTCGAGCTCGGATGCGGAGTTGGGCGGTGCGAACAGCGCGAGTAGCTCTTGAGCGACGAGCAGGGGCGCTACCGGGTGCGCTTCCATTTCGACGCGGGGGAGCCCGCCTCGCGCGCGTTTCCGTCGCGGCTCGTACGGATGATCCAGCCGCACGCCGGGCCGAACTACGGCATCCACTTCCCGCTCAAGCCCGGGATCGAGGTGCTCCTGGTCTTCGTGGACGGAGACCCCGATCGGCCGATGATCGTGGGCGCCGCGCCCAACCCGATCACGCCGTCGCCGGTGACCCGGGAGGTGAACCTGATGCACCGGATCGAGACGTCGACCGGCATCCTCATCGAGATGAGGGACTGCCCGCCGCGGGGCTGACGGCGCCTCCGCCCCTGTGCCGCTGAGCGCCGTTCAGCGCTTGCGGCTGGCGCGGCTGCTGAGGCGGCTGATCGCGTCGCCGGCGGCCCAGGCGACGCGGGCGGCCGCGTTGAGGGAGCGGACCACCGCCTCGGGCACCTGCGCGATCAGCCGCTCGAGATCGACGGGGCCGTCGATCGACGGCAAGAGCTGCTCCATCAGCTCGGCGAACAGGTCGTACTTGCGCGACAGGTCGTCGAGCCGCGCGCGCATCGCGTCGGCCTCCGGGCCCTCGGCGTCGCCGAGCAGCGCGAGCGCGCGCCGCGCGAGCGCGCGCTTGTCCTGCACCACGCGGCGCAGGCGGCCGAGGTAGGCGCCGACGATGACGTCGGGGTACTTGCCGCGCAGCGCGAACGAGTCGTGCCGCGCCCCCGACTCCCGCCGGCGCTCGATGATCCCGGCCGCCTCGAGGCCGCGCAGGTTCGCGAAGATGTTGCTCTTGGAGCGGCCGAGCTCCTGGCTGAGCTCATCCATCGAGCGCGGCACGTCCGCCAGGTAGAGGGCCGCGACGACCTGCCCCCCGAGCCGCGTGATGCCGGGGAACGAGGCGGCGATCTCGGCGCCGACCCCCTCGAGCAACGCCTGCCGCGCGGCCGCGACCCGCTCGTCCGAGGCTGACCCGTCGCCCCCTTCGCCCGCTGCGGGCGGCTGCGGCGGGTGCGCTGTCGACAACGTCGGCCTGCGGGCGGTCATGATGGGTGACTCACATAACGATCTTTCGGGAAAGCGCCAAGCGGCCAGCGCGCCCCGCGCTCCCGGCGCGCTCCTCCCTCCGCGGCCGGAGCGCGCCCCTGCACGCCCGCGGCGCACCCGCCGCGCGCCTCCCCGCGCCCCTCTCCGGTGCCGCGCCGGACCCCGCTCAGGAGTCGTCGGTGCAGAGGCCGGCGAAGCCGCCGCGCGGCTGGCCCTTGTAGATCTCGACCGGGCACCCGCCCCAGCGCGAGACCATCTCGCCCACGTCGATGGCCAGGCTGCTCGACCAGTCCCGCGCCCCGTCGAAGCGGGCCCGGATGATCCCGTTCGGATCGATGATCCACGTCTCCGGGTAGAGCTGCGTGCCGTACTGGTCCAGCACGACCTTGGACTCGGGATCGAAGAGGACCGGGAACGGCGGATCCCCGTTCAGGGCCACCTTGAGCGCGTCCCGCACGTCGTCCGGCCCCTCGTCGGTCGAGATCGTGAGGACGACGAAGTCCTTCCGCGACTGGGCGATCTTGCCGAGCTCCGCGAGCGCCGGCATCTCCTGCAGGCACGGCGCGCAGGTCTTGGTCCAGAAGTTCAAGAAGACCGTCTTGCCCCGGAACGACGAGAGCCGGACCGGCTTGCCGTTCATGTCCGGCAGCTCGAAGTCCGGCGCGAGCCGGTTGCGGCCAGCGTACGCGGGGCGCAGCGCGCACATGGCCTTGCAGCCCGTGGAGCGCTGGTCGTTCTGCGCCGCGTGCACGAAGCCGTACACGGCGACGGCCGCGACGAGGATGAAGAGGATCTGCGCGATGGTCGTCCACTTCACGGGAGTGGGCATAGCCTAGCGCGGCGCGGGGCGAAAGCAGGCGAAGCGTCCCGGCGCCGCGAAGATCACTCCGGCCCGGAGAGCAGCCGCTCGAGCCGCCCCTCGTCGACGCGGTATTTCATGATCTTCCGCCCATCCAGCTCGACGACGGGGACCTCCCAGTCGTACAGCGCCCGCTTCTCCGGCCCGGCCTCGCGGTCCAGGTCGACAACGGCGAGCTCGAACGGGAGGCGGGCGCGCACGCGCTCGAGCGCGGCATGGGCGTCCTCGCACAGGTGGCAGCGCTCGCGCGTGAACAGCGTCACCGTCTTCATCCGCTCCTCCGGGACGCGCGGTCCCCTCGCTCACCCCGCCGCGAGCAGCGGCAAGCTCTTTTGACGCGGCGGCTCCGGGCGCTTGATCCTCTCGAACGCGCGCTCGTAATCGCGGAACGAGCCGCCCGCGTGCACCGCCTGCAGCACCGCGCGCCCCTCGGCCTCGCCGCCGGCGGCGAGCACCGCCTCGACCCACGCCCAGCGCGCGCTCGTGGCCCGCACGTCGGCGCGGCCGCGCAGCCCGCGGCGGAGCCGGTCGAGCCGCTTGTTCACGACGTCGATCCCCGCGAAGCGCGCGCCGTGGAGCGGCGTGTTGCGCTTCGGGCAGAAGGGCGCGATCCCGAGCGCGACCGGCACGATCCGGGAGAGCTCCGTGACGAACGCGACGCACTCGTCGACGTCGGCGTCGGTCTCGCCGGGGACGCCGACCATCAAATACAGCTTGAGCCGGTTCATCCCGTGCTGCCGCGCGAGCTCGGCCGCCCGCTGGAGGTGCCTCGGCCGCGCGCGCCGCTCCAGCGTCTCGCGGACGCGCTCGCTCGTGCCGTCCATCGCCGTCGTGAGCGTCTTGTAGCCCGCGAGCCGCAGCGCGCCGACGAACTCGTCGGTCAGCCGGTCCGGCCGGAGGCTGCTCAGCCCGACCTCGCAGCCCCGCTCGGCGAGCGTCCGGACCACCTCGACGATCTTCGGGTGATCGCTGACCGCGGCGCCGACGAGGCCGACGCGCCTCGCGTCCTCGGGGATGAGCCCGAGGAGGCGGTCCTTCGGGACGATGCGCATGCCGCCGTTGGTCGAGCGGCGCATCACGCAGTAGGTGCACCCGCGCGAGCAGCCCCGCTCGGCCTCGATGAGGAACATGTTCGAGAGCTCGGTTTCCTCGGCGCGGATCGGCGACCAGGCGGGCAGCAGCGCGTCGTCGCACTGGGCGACCGGGGGCATGTCCGCGCCGTGGCGCGCGGGGACGAAGACGTGGGGGACGCCCGCCAGCGCGTCGAGCGCCGCCTCCCGCGAGGGGGCGTCCCGCAGCAGGCGGAGCACCTCCACGGCCAGCGTGTCGGCCTCGCCCATGAGGATCGCGTCGGCGAAGGGCGCGAGCGGCAGCGGGTTGGAGAACGTGAGCGGACCGCCCGCGAGGACGAACGGGTGGCGGCCGTCGCGCTCCTCCCGGAGCGCCGGCAGCCCGGCGAGCTCGAGCAGGCGGACGACCCCGGCGAGCTCGAGCTCGTACGCCACCGAGAGCGCGATGACCGGAAAGTCGGAGAGGGGGCGGAGCCCCTCGTACGTGACCGGAGCGCCCTCGGCGCTCACGCCCTCGTCGTCCGGCAGGAAGGCGCGCTCGCACGCCATCCCGGGCTCGGCCTGGATCAGCTTGTAGATCTGGAGAAAGCCGAGCGAGCTCATGCCAGCCCGGTACGGGGATGGGTAAGACAGCGCGACGCGGAAGGGCGCCTGCTTGTCGATACGACCGATCTCGCTCGCGAGCCGGCGGCGGATCGTGGTCGTCATCGCGCTACGAGACATCGCCGGAGCGTCCCTCAGGGGGCGTCCAGGCGCAAGGACACGGGCGGCGAACGGCGCGGTCCGGAGCCCGGGGCCGGGCTCGGCGGCCGGCCCGGGCGGGACCAGAGCACGCGCTCGCCGTCGGTCTCCCAGACCAGGGCGCCGCCGCGGTCCATGCGCGCGATCGCCACGCCGCGGGCCGACAGGCGGGAGAGCACCTCGGGGCTCGGGTGCCCGAAGCGGTTGCGGACGCCGCAGGAGACGGCGGCGACCGAGGGGTCGACGGCCGCGAGGAGCGCCGCGCCGGTCGAGGTCCGGCTGCCGTGGTGCCCCACCTTGAGCAGATCGGCGCGGAGCGCGGCGCCGTGGCGCGAGACGAGCGCGTCCTCGGCCTCGTGCTCCGCGTCCCCCACGAGCAGCGCGGAGCGAGCCCCGTAGGTGATGCGCAGGACGAACGAGTTGTCGTTGGCGCCCCGGTCGGGGTGGAGCTCGGGGCACGGCGCGAGCACCTCGATCGTCGCCCCCGAGAGCACCCGCGGCCTGCCGCACAGCGAGGCGGGCCGCACGACGGGCACGCCGCGCCGGCGCAGGTCCGCGAGCAGCCTGGCGTAGACCGGGCCCGCGCCCTCGGCCTCGCCCTGGCCGGTGTCCCAGAGCTCGCCGACCTCCACGCCCTCGACCACGGCGGGCAGGCCGCCGAAGTGGTCCGGGTGCGGGTGCGACAGGACGATCGCGTCGAGGCGCGCGCGGCGGCGCGATCGCAAGAGCGGCCGGATGACGCGCGCCCCCGGATCGACCGGGCTGCCCACGAAGCCGCCCGCGTCGACGAGCATCGCGCCGCCCTCGGGCAGGTCGATGAGGATGGCGTCGCCCTGCCCCACGTCGAGGACGTTGACGCGCAGCACGCCGCGCGGCGCGCCGGCGCGCACGGCGACGACCTCGAGCGCGAGCCACGCGGCGGCGCCGGCCGCGAGCGCGGCGAGCCGGCGGCCGCGGCGCTCCGCGGCCCACGCGAGCGCGACCGCGGCGGCGAGCGCGGCCAGCTGGGCGGGCGACGGCTCGGGCAGGCGCAGCACCACGCCGGTCTCCGCCGAGGCGCGGGCGACGGCGCGCACGGCGAGCAGCGCGCCCGAGCCGACGAGCGCGCACCCGCGCTCGACCGGCGGCGCCCACGAGAGCACGGCGTGCGCGAGGCAGAACGGGAGCGCCGCCAGCTCGCCGATCGGCGCGGCGACCACGTTCGCCGCCACGCCGAGCAGCGGGAACGTCTCGCCGTTCATGAGCAGCAGCGGCGTACACCCGAACATGGCGGCGAGCGTCGTCGCCAGCGGCTCGAGGACCTTGCGCGCGAGCGCGCGCGGCGACGCGTCGAGCGGCGCGCGCTCCACGCCGCCGCCGCCGTCGCCGTCCTCGCGCCCTCGCGCTCCGGGGACGAGCAGCGCGGCGAGCGGCCGCTGCAGCCAGAGCAGCCCGGCGGTCGCGGCCGCGGAGAGGCCGAACGAGAGATCGCACGCGATCAGCGGATCGACGGCGGCGGCGCCCGCGAGCGAGAGGGCGAAGTTGCGGACGCCCACCGGGCGGAGGCCGAGGAGCCGGGCGCCCATGGCGCAGCTGAGCATCGCCGCCGCGCGCATGGCCGATCCGCCGCCGCCGGCGAAGTCGGCGTAGAGCCACGCGGCCGGCACGCACAGCGCGGCGGTGATGCGGCCCGCGTCCCACCGCGCCGCGATCGGGCCGACGCGGACGAGGATCGCCCGAAGGACCGCGGCGAAGCCCGCCACCGCGAGGATCAGGTGCGTCCCCGAGACCGCGAGCAGGTGGGCGAGGCCGCTCTCGCGGAAGGCGTCCTGGTCCTCGGGCGTGAGGTCGGTCTCGCCGAGCACGAGCGCGCGCCCGAGCGCGGCCGCGTCGGGGTGGAACGTGGCCTCGATGCGCGCCCGCACCGCGGCCCGCGCGCGGTCGACCGCCGCCCCGATCGAGCGCCCCGCCAGCGTCCGCCGCGCGTCGACGATCGTCCCGCTCGCGACGATCCCGCTCCGCGCGATCGCGGCGGTCGCGTCCCGGAGCCCCTCGTTGCGGAAGAGGTGGATCGGCGCGAGGTCGACGACGACCTCGATCCGGTCGCCCCGCGCGAGCTCCAGCGGCGCTCCATAGAGGCGCGCCCGGAGCGGTCCCGGCAGCGCTCGCCCGCCGCACGTCCCGCCGGTGAGCTCCACGTCGACGCGCGCGCTCGGCGCCTCGCCGGGCTCGTCGGAGCGCCGCTGCGCCGTCCCGACCACGACCGGCGAGCCGACGACCGCGGCCGTCACCTCGCAGCGCGCCGGCGGATGCAGCAGATCGGCGGCGCCGTCGTAGAGGCCGCTCGCGCCGTCGAGCAGCGCGCGGGCGCGGAGGCCGCTGACGGCGAGCGCGACCGCGGCGGCGGCGAGCGCCGCGCGGCCGGCCCGGCGGCGGAGCGCCGCCGCGGCGAGCGCCGCGCCGAGCGCGGTGGGGATCGGGGAGAGGGCGAGCGGGGCGCCCGCGGCGAGCGCGAGCCCGAAGAGCAGGACCGGATCGATCACGGCCGCACCGCCCCGCAACACCCGGGCCGCGCCCGTTTCCGCGGCTTTTCACGGTGGATCCGGCCGCCAGGTCCCTGGCGCCGCCATGGCGGATCCGGGGGACGCCGGTACCCTGACGAGCCTGCAAGGGCTCTGGGACGGTCTCTTGATGTAGTGCATGCAACGAGACGAGTCGTTCAACGCGCGTGGCGCGCGTGCATGACCGCACATTCCCCTCTAGAATCATCGGCTCGGCGCGTCGCCTCACGGCTCGCACCTACATTGCAGTACTTGGAGGCTAGCGATGTCGTTTTGGTCGCCCAGAGTCGCCTTGATTCTTGCCTTGGGACTCGCTGCTACGGCGTGCAGCTCGGCCCTGGAGGAGCTCCCTGATGACACCGGAGAGGCGCGCGACGCCATCCAGGACGGTTACCTGGACGACGGCGACAGGGCCGTCGTGGGCATCTACAACGATGAGATCGGCGCGATCTGCACCGGCAGCCTGATCGCCCCGAACGTGGTGCTGACGGCCCGGCACTGCGTATCGGACATGGCCAATGAGCGGGACGGCCAGATCACCTGCCGGAGCACCAAGTTCACGGACACGCACCTGGCGCGGCGGATCTTCGTGACGACCGACGCGGAGATCGGCAGGTCCTCGCGCTACTACGGCGGCAGCGAGATCGTGCTGCTCCCCGGCACGGAAGCGGACAGCTTCTGCGGCAACGACCAGGCGATCCTCATCCTGGACGAGCTCATCCCGGAGAGCGAAGCCGTGCCGCTCGTCCCGCGCGTCGACGTGCCCCTGGAGAGGGGCGAGGAGTACTACGCGATCGGCTTCGGCGCGACGAACGACTTGAGCACCGGCGCGGGCCTGCGGCGGCGCCGCGACAACCTCTTCATCGATTGCGTGGCCGACGGCTGCCCCGCGTCCGTGGTGAAGCCGACCGAGTGGGTCGGGGACACGGGCATCTGCGAGGGGGACTCGGGCGGCCCCAGCCTCGACCTGATGCACCGGGTCATCGGCGTGACCTCGCGCGGGGCCGAGGGCTGCGAGTATCCGATCTACGGCTATGTGTACGGCTGGGCGGAATGGATTAAGGAAGCGACCCTGCATGCCGCCGACCTCGGAGGCTACACGGCGCCCCGCTGGGCGACCGGCTTCCCCACCGATCCGATCTACTCGGCGGAGCTCGGGGGCGCCTGCGAGCAGCCGGAGCAGTGCTCGACGAACGCGTGCCTCGATGGCTACTGCACCCGCCCCTGCACCGAGATCGCGACGTGCCCGAGCGGCTACAGCTGCAACGACGAGCTCGGCTTCTGCGCGAAGCTCCCGGAGCCGCCGCCCGAGGTCGACGGCGAAGGGGACGGGGAGGACGAGGCGCCCGCCGGGTCCTGCAGCGTCCAGCCGAGGCCTGATCCGACGAAGCCGGTCCCCTGGCTGCTCGGCGCGGCGGGCCTGGGCGCGGTGGCGAGCCTGCGGCGGCGCCGCAGCCGGGATCGGCTTGGCTGAAGGGCGGCGCTCATCGTCGACGCTCCGCGCGCGGGGCGCCGCACTCCCGCGGGGAGCCGCGTCTTCGCAGGGAGCCGCGCTCCCGCGGCGGGCCGCGCTCGCGGCGCTCGCGGCGGTCGCGCTCGCGGCGTGCGGGCGCCGGGCCCCGGCGGCGCAGGGCGGAGCGCGCGTCGTCTCCCTGTCGCCCAGCACCACGGAGGCGGTCTTCGCGATCGGGGCCGGCGCGGCGCTCGTCGGCCGCTCCCGCCACTGCGACCACCCGCCCGAGGTGCTCCGCCTGCCCAGCGTCGGCGGCTACGCCGACCCGAGCATCGAGGCGATCATCGCGCTCTCGCCGACCCTCGTCGTCGGCGCCCGCGGCCCCGCGGGGCCGGCGCTGGAAGAGGCGCTGCGCGGGCACGGGATCGCGACGTGCTTCCCCGAGACCGAGTCGCTCGCCCAGATCGAGGAGATGCTCGCGGAGCTCGGCCGGCGGCTCGACGCGACCCCCGGCGCCGAGCGGGCGATCGCCCGGATCCGCGCCCGCCGCCAGGAGGTCGAGCAGGCCGTGAAGGGGCGACCGCGCGTCCGGGTCGCCCTGCTGTTCGACACCTCGCCCATCTTCGCCGCGGGTCCCGGCAGCTTCGCCGATGAGCTGATCCGGCTCGCCGGCGGCGAGAACGCGATCGCCCGCGGCGGCGCCTATCCGTCGATCAGCGTCGAGCACCTGCTCGCGCTGGATCCCGACGTGCTGCTCGACGGCACGGCCGGCGCCGACGGCGCCGACGGCGCCGACCCGCCGCGCGCGCAAGGTTCCCCCAGGCTGGCGGTGCTCCGGGACGCGCCCGGCTGGAGATCCCTGCGCGCCGTGCGCGAGGGGCGCGTGCGCCCGCTCCGCACCGACGCCGTGCTGCGCCCGGGGCCGCGCATCGGCGACGGGCTCGCCGAGGTCGCCCGGGCGCTCCACGGCGACGCGCTCTCGCTCTCCGACGCGGCGGCCGCCCCCGGGGACGGCGGCGCGGGCCTCGTCCCCCCTTCGCCGGCGGGGGCGCCGTGACCCGCGTCCGCGCCGACGCGCTGCTCGTCGCCCGGAAGCTCGCCGCCTCGCGCACCGAGGCGCAGGCGCTGATCATGGCCGGCAAGGTCACCTCCGGGCCGCGTCGCATCGACAAGCCGGGCACGCTGCTCCCGGAGGACGCCGAGGTCCACGTCGCGTCGGGCCCCCGGTTCGTCTCGCGCGGCGGCGACAAGCTCGAGCATGCGCTCGCCGCGTTCGCGGCGCAGCACGGCCTCGACGTCGCCGGGAAGACCTGCGTCGACGTGGGCGCCTCGACCGGCGGCTTCACCGACTGCCTGCTCCAGCGCGGCGCGGCGCGGGTGTTCGCGGTCGACGTCGGCTACGGCCAGCTCGCCAGCAAGCTCCGCGCCGATCCCCGCGTCGAGGTGCGCGATCGGGTCAACGCGCGCGAGCTCCGGCGCGAGGACTTCGACTGCCCCATCGATCTCGTGGTGGTCGACGCGTCCTTCATCAGCATCTCCCGGCTCATCGAGGCGATCGCCCGCCTGCTCCGCCCCTCCGGCGATCTCGTCGCGCTGATCAAGCCGCAGTTCGAGGCGGGCCGCGAGGCCGCCGCCCGCGGGCGCGGCGTCATCCGCGACGAGGCGACCCGCCTCGCGGCGATCGCCGAGGCGCGCCAGGCCATCGAGGCCGCGGGCTTCTCCGTCGTCGGGGCGGTCGACAGCGCCGTGCGCGGGCCGAAGGGGAACGTCGAGCACTTCGTCCACGCGCGCCGCGCCGGCTAGCCACGCCGCGCCGGCTTCAGCGGCCCGCGAGGCGCGTCGGGCGCCGGCTTGTGGGCTGCGCCCCAAGCGGCGCGCCGCGGCATCCGGTTGCGTCAGCCCCGACGCCGCGCGGGCCGGCGGCGGGCTCGACCGGCGGAATCCGTGGAGAATCGAACACTTAAGAGGGCCGGCGCCGAGCGCGTCGCGGCCGGAGATAGCTGACGTGCCGCGTAGACAATGGTAGACGCGATGAGTACACGCGCTCTGGGGCCGCTGCGTGGGCGGCCATGGCCACCGGCGGGCGGACCCACACGGGAGGCGGCCCGGCGACAGGGAGGACGACAGCATGCTCGGACGACGGGGTTTGGTGAGGATGATCGCCGGGGCGCTCGCGCTGAGCGCGATGGCGCTCGGGTGCGGCAAGAAGAGCGAGGGCTCGGGCGGCGACCCGGCCAAGCACGCCAAGGACGACCCCGAGTGGAAGGTCGGCGCCTACTTCAGCCTCTCGGGCGAGGAGACGGCGTTCGGCGTCGACTCGAAGGAGGGCATCGACCTCGCCATCGACGAGATCAACAAGGCGGGCGGGGTCAAGGGCAAGCCGATCAACGTCCTCTACGAGGACAACAAGTCGAAGCCCGAGGAGGCGACCAACAAGGTCCTGCAGCTCATCGACCGCGATCACGTGCTCGCCCTCCTCGGCGAGGTCGCCTCGTCCCGGTCGCGCGCCGGCGGCATCGTCGCGAACAAGAAGAAGGTGCCGATGATCTCGCCGTCGTCCACGAACCCGGACGTGACGAAGGTCGGCCCCTTCGTGTTCCGCGCCTGCTTCACGGACGACGTGCAGGGCCAGATGGGCGCGCAGTTCATCGTGAACACGCTCGGCAAGAAGAAGGTCGGCCTCCTCTTCGCCTCCGACGATCTTTACTCCTCGGGCCTCGCCAACGAGTTCCGCGCCGAGGTGAAGCGCCTAGGCGGGGAGATCGTCATGGAGAAGAGCTTCCTCAAGAAGGAGACCAACTTCACGACGTACATCAACGAGCTCAAGTCGGCGAACCCGGAGATGATCTACGCGCCGATCTATTACACCTCGATGGCGCCGATCGCGCGGCAGGCCAAGGCCGCGGGCGTGCCGGGCAGCATGTTCGTCGGCACCGACGGGTGGGACGCGAACGAGCTCCTGCGCGACGCCGCGGAGGAGCTCGACGGCGCGTACTTCACGAACCACTACGCGCCGGACGTCCCCTGGCCCAACTCGCAGGCGTTCGTGAAGAAGTACCAGGAGCGGTACAAGCGCACGCCGTCGAGCATCGCCGCCCAGGCCTACGACGCGGCCAGGCTGCTCGCCGACGCCATGGGCCGCGCCAAGGAGATGACGCCGGACGCCATCCGGCAGGCCATCCAGGACACCAAGGGGTTCCAGGGCGCGACGGGGGTCATCACCATCGATGAGAACCGCAACGCCGACAAGCCGGTCGTGATTGTCCGGATCAAGGACAAGCAGTTTACCTACTACGCGACGGTCAACGAGAAGTCCGCGAAGCAGTAGTGGTCGTGCCGCGCGCGCGGGCTCCACCCCGCGCGCGTGGTGAAGGGGTCTCCATGGAGAAGATCGTGAATGCCCTGATCACGGGGCTCGCCCAGGGGTCGATGATCGCCCTCGTCGCCCTCGGCTACACGATGGTTTACGGCATCCTCAAGCTCATCAACTTCGCTCATAGCGAGGTGTTCATGATGGGCGCCTTCGCCGGGCTGTTCGGGATCGCGGCGTTCGGCGGCCAGGACGCGCCGCTGTTCGCGGGCGTGGCCGGCACCCTCTGCGCGATGGCGTTCGCGGGCGCGCTCGGGGTCCTGGTCGAGCGGGTAGCCTACGCGCCGCTGCGATCCCGGGGGCGCGGCCTCGCCAACACCCGGATCACGCCGCTGGTCACGGCGCTCGGGATGAGCGTCCTCCTCCAGAACCTGGCGCAGCTCCTGTTCACCGCGCGCTACCGCGGCTATCCGCAGCTCTTGCCGATCGAGCACACGCGCAAGGTGATCTTCGTCACCTCGATCCTCGTGATGATCGGCCTGGAGCTGCTCGTGCGGCGCACCTGGACGGGCAAGGCGATGCGCGCGCTCAGCGTGAACGTCGAGGCCGCCCGGCTGATGGGCATCCGCACGAGCCGCATCATCGCGCTGACCTTCGTCACGGGCTCGATGCTCGCGGCGGTGGGCGCGGTGCTCTACTGCCTGGATCAGTCGCAGGTGTATCCCACGATGGGCGTGGTGATCGGCAACCGAGCCTTCGTGGCGGCGGTCATCGGCGGCATCGGGAACATCACGGGCGCGATGCTCGGGGGCATGCTGATCGGGATCATCGGCGAGATGACGAAGCTCACGCCCTACTCGGGCCTGCAGGACGTCCTCGTGTTCGCCGTGCTGATCGGGGTGCTCCTCGTGAAGCCGACGGGGCTGCTCGGCACGACGGGTACCGAGAAGGTGTAGCGCTGCGCCGGCGCGTTGCCGTGGCGCGCCGGACGACGCGCCGCCGTGGCGCGCCGGACGACAACGCCGCGCGCCGCTGCGGTATGCTCGGCGCATGCGACGCCTCGCTCTCGTCGTGCCGCTCTCCCTGCTCGCGGCGTGCACCGCGGCGCCCCCGGCCAACTGGGCCCGCGGCGGCGCGCTGCTCGACATCCCGCGCGCGCGCTGGGTGCACGGAAACCTCGCGGTCGACGTCCTGCCCGACGGCAAGATCCTCGTGAACGGCGAGCACCAGCTCAACGTGGATCGCGGCGGGCGGGTGTTCGGCCTGGAGGCCGAGCCGCTGGCGTTGCTCGAGCCGGACGGCCGGGTCATCGGCCCGAACGACGACCCGCTGGGCCAGATCGGCGTGCTGCACGCGTCGCTGCCGGGCGAGGCGACCGCGTGGCTCACGGTCGCGCAGAGCGGCGCGGTGATCCGCTACGTCGAGGAGGGCGAGCGGGAGCCGTTCGGCGTCTGGCTGGGCTGCGGCGTGACGCCGCGGGCGCACCAGACCTGCACGCTGGTCACGCACCTGCTCGGGCTGCGCATCCGCAAGCTGGAGCGGCAGACCACGACCGAGCCTGTCGGGCTGGGGTTCGGGAGCGGGCTCGGGCTCGGGTTCGGGGCAGGATCGCCGTTTCCCTGATCCCGCTCGGACATCGGCGCTCCGTGCGCCGCGCGCCGTGCAGGCTCCGAAGGCCTATCGCGAGTCAGGGGCTCAGGGGCGACGTCGGGTCAACGAGCTTGCGATCTCACTTCAGCAACCACCCAAACAGCATTCGCTTGGTGGTGTCGCGGGCGACCGTCGCGAGCGAGTCGACGAGCGGGATCTCCTTCGGGCACACCTCGACGCAGTTCTGCGATTTGCCGCAATCGGTGATCCCGCCCTCGCCCATCACCGACTCCAGGCGCTCGCCCGCGTGCATCGCCCCGGAAGGGTGCATGTTGTAGAGCCGCACCAGGTTGATCGCGAAGGCGCCGACGAACTTCGTCCCGTCATTGTACTGCGGGCACGCCTCGACGCAGCAGCCGCACGTCATGCAGCGGGAGAGCGGATACCGCTCCTCCTGCCGCTCCGGCGACTCGCGCGGACCCGGGCCGAGCTCGTGCGTGCCGTCGATGTCGATCCACGCGCGGACCCGCTTCATGTCCTCGAACATCCGGCTCCGGTCCACGAGCAGGTCGCGCACCAGCGGGAACTTGGACATCGGCTCGAGCGTGATCACCTCGCCCTTCGGCGCGATCTGATCGATGAGCGCCGAGCAGGCCTGTCGGACACGGCCGTTGATCACCATCGTGCACGAGCCGCACACCTCCTCCAGGCACACCGCCTCCCAGACGACCGGAGGCACCTCCTTGCCGTCCACGGTCCGCGGATCCCGCTGGACCTGCTGCAGCGCGCTGATGACGTTCATCTGCGGCAGGTAGGGGACCTTGAACTCCTCCCAGCGCCGCGTCTCCGGACGATCCGCGGTGTCCTGCCGCCGCACGCGCAGGTGCACCAGCCGGCCCTCGCCCCGCGCCTCGGCCGGCGCCGCCGCCCCGTTCGCCTTGTCTCCGCTCGCCTTGGCCATCCTACACGCTCTTCTGCGACAGCTTCCCCGTCGCCTGCGCGCTCGCCGCGCCCGCCTGCTCGTACTTGCGCTCCCGCGGCGCCACCAGCGACGTGTCCACCGCGTCGGTCACGTGGATCGACTGGCCGGCGCACGCGTAGTCGAACGCGCGGATGAACCGCACGGCGCCCTTCTCCTCGTGGCGCGCCAGCGTCGTGCGCTGCCACTCGGCGTCGTTCCGCGCCGGGAACTCCGGCTTGTAGTGCGCCCCGCGCGACTCGTCGCGGTTCCGCGCCCCCTCCGCGATGACCCGCGCGAGCACCAGCATGTTCTCGAGGTGCCGCACGAACTGCGCCCCCTGGTTCACCCGCGGGGCCGTGTCCGTGCTCTTGATCCGCCCCGCCCGCTCCTCGAGCTCGCCGAGCTTCTCGAGCACCCGGTCGAGCGTGGCGTTGTCGCGCTCGATCGTGCAGTCGCGCAGCATCGTCTCGCCGAGCTCCTGGTGCAGCCGGTACGCGTTCTCCGGCTGCTTGGCGTCCTGGTTCTGCGTCAGGATGCGCTGGTAGTCGGCCTCGGCGCGCTTCTCGGCCTTGTCGAAGATCGAGCGCGGCAGGTCCAGGGCGCTCCGCTTGATGCTCTTCTGGTAGCTCGCGACCGCGGGGCCGCACACCATGCCGCCGTAGATGCACGAGAGCAGCGAGTTGGCGCCGAGCCGGTTGGCCCCGTGGTACTGGTAGTCCACCTCGCCCACCGCGTAGAGGCCCGGGATGCTCGTCGCGTGGTTGCGCGGCGACCCCACCTTGAGCGCGCCCCGCGCGTCCGCCTCGTAGTCGACCCACAGGCCGCCCATCGAGTAGTGGACCGCCGGGAAGACCTTCATCGGGTTCTTGTACGGGTCGGTGCCCGCGAACTTCTCGTAGATCTCGAGGATGCCCGCGAGCTTCGCCCGGAGGAACTTCTCGTCCTTGTGGGTCAGGTCGAGGTAGACCTCGTTCTCGTTCCGGCCCGTCGCGGCGTTGAAGATGCCGCGCCCCTCGTGGAAGCACGTCCGGAAGATCGCGCGCGACGCGATGTCCCGCGGGACGAGGTTGCCGTAGCCGGGGTACAGCCGCTCGAGGAGGTAGTCGCGCTCCTTCTCGGGGATGTCCCGCGGGCTCCGCGCGTCGGTCTTGTCCTTCGGCACCCAGACGCGGCCGCCCTCGCCGCGCGCGCTCTCCGAGATGAGCCGCAGCTTGTCGGCGCCCGGGATCGCCGTCGGGTGCACCTGGATGAACTCGCCGTTCGCGTACACCGCGCCCTGCTGGTAGACCGCCGACGCCGCCGTCCCCGTGCAGATGACGCTCAGCGTGGAGCGGCCGAAGACGATGCCGCAGCCGCCCGTCGCGAGCACGACCGCATCGCCGGTGAACGCGCGGATCTGCATCGTCTTCAGGTCCTGCGCGACGCAGCCGACGCACGTGCCGGAGTCGTCGAGGATCGCCTCGATGAAGTCCCAGAACTCGTGCTTCCGGACCATCTTCTCGCCCGGGATCGCCACGCCGTGCTCGTCGATCACGTCGGCGAGCTCGAACCGCCGCACCTGCTCGTCGAGCGCGTAGAGCAGCTGCTGCCCCGTCGTCGCGCCCGCGAACGCCGTGCGGTGGTACAGCGTGCCGCCGAACCGGCGGAAATCGAGCAGGCCCTCGGGCGTCCGGTTGAACGGCACGCCCATGCGATCGAGCATGTGCACGATGCCGGGCGCGGCCTCGGCCATCCCCTTGATGGGCGGCTGGTTCGCGAGGAAGTCGCCGCCGTAGGCGGTCTCCTCGAGGTGCACCTGGGGGCTGTCCCCCTCGCCCTTCGTGTTCACCGAGGCGTTGATGCCGCCCTGCGCGCACACCGAGTGCGAGCGCTTCACCGGCACGAGGGAGATCAGGTCGACCGGGACCTTCGCCTCGCACAGCTTGATCACCGTCATCAGGCCGGCGAGCCCGCCCCCGACGACGATCACGCGCCGAACCTTCCCCCCCTCGCTCCTCGTCGTGCTCTTCGCGGCCATGTTTCGATCCCGATGCTCCCGCGCCGCTGCCACCCGGGCGCGGCCGATACGATGGTCAGTGCGAGGCCGGCGCGGCCAGCGAGGCGCGCCCGGGCCCGGGCCCGGCGACGATGTCCGCGCACGTGCGCGCCCCCTCGGCGGCGGGGCCCGGCGTCCCGGGGAACGGCGCGCCGGTCGCGAAGTAGATCACCGTGTTGGCGCCGAGCACGAAGACCACGAGGCCCACCGCGCCGAAGACCACCGCCGCCATCCGCTGCGCCCGGCGCGACACGGTGACCCCCCACGAGAAGCAGAAGCCCCAGAGGCCGTTGGCGAAGTGGAACACGCTCGCCGCGATGCCGAAGATGTAGACGAGCGCGATCACCGGGACGCCGCCCACGGTTGACGCCATGTCGGCGCACAGCCGCGGGTAGAACTCCTCGGGCGCCATCCGGCCCAGCCACTTCTGCGCCCAGTACTGCCAGAGGTGGAACCCGATGAACGCGAACGCGAGCACCCCCGTGACCCGCTGCATCGTGTACATCCAGTTGCGCGAGAACGTGTAGCTGCCGACGTTCGGCTTGCCCTCGAGCACCAGCTTGACCCCGTAGAGGGCGTGGAACGCGAGCGGCAGCACGACGAGCCCGATCTCGAGCACCGGCAGGTACGGCATGTGCGAGATCTCGGAGACCGCCGCGTCGAACCGCTCCTGCCCCTGGAGCGCCTTCGCGTTCGTCCAGAAGTGGAAGAGCAGGAAACCGCCCACGGGGAGGGCGCCGGTGAGAGAATGCAGCTTGCGCAGGAGAAAGGACCGGCGGCTCTTGTGGAAGAGCGATCTCGCGGGGGTTGCCTCGGACACGCTGACCTCGATGGAAGGCGGGCGCGGCGGGTGTATGGGATGCCCCGGGTGACGTCAAGGTGAACGCAGTCGACAATTCTGGCCGGTTTTCCGCTGCCTTCGGCGCGTCGACCGACGGCGCGCCCGGGCGGCGCCCCGCGCGGCGACGGCGGCCGCTCCTCGCCCGTGCGCCCGCGGTCGCGGTCGCGGCGCTCATCGCGCTCGGCGCGGCGAGCGCCGGCTGCGGCGCGCAGGACGGCGCCGAGGCGGTCAGCCCGGCGCTCGGCGGGTCGCCCGAGGCCCAGGCCGAGCTCCGCCGCATCCTCTCGCGCTTCGCGAGCGGCGCGCGCGCCGAGCGCATCGCGCTCGAGCCGGAGCTCCTCGCCTTCCGCGGCCGCCACGCGGGCGACGGCCTCGCGCGCGTCGCGACCGCCCACCTCGCGTGGATCGCGCTGGAGCGAGGCGACCTCCGCCGCGCCGAGGCGCTCGCGGCCGAGGTCGAGGCCGAGGGGCCGGGCGCGACCGGGGACCTCGCGCGCGTGCTCCGCGGCGCGGCGCTCCGGCGCGCCGGCAAGCCGAAGCCGGCCTTCGGGGTGCTGCGCCCGCTGGTGAGCAAGGTCATCGACGCGTACGTCCGCTCGCTCCTCAACGAGGAGGTCACGACCGCCGCGATGGAGGCGGGCGCGTGGACGCAGGCGGTCGAGCTGATGGGCGTGTGGCTGCGCGAGGCGGACGACGACGACCGCGCCGCGATCCGGGCGCAGATCGGGGCGCTCCTGCGCAAGGTGCCGATCGCGCACCTCGTCGCCGCGATGCGCGCGGGCGAGGCCGCCGGCGAGGTCGTGGACCCGCAGGTCGACCTGCGCTCGCTGGTCGCCGAGCGCCTCGCGATCGTCGCCCGCGAGCGGCGCGACGTGGCGCTCGCGAAGGAGCTGCTCGATCGGGCCGGAGCGCTGCTCGGCAACCAGGGCGACGCGATCTCGGAGCTCGCGGCCGGCGCGGGGACGGCGCGCGTCGAGCCGCCCACGGTGGGCCTGCTGCTGTCGACGCGCACGTCCGAGTCGCGCCGCCGGGGCGTCGAGATCGCGGCCGGCGTGGCGCACGGGCTCGGGCTGCTGAGGCCGGGGTCGGATGCGCGGCTCGTGAGCCGCGACGACGGCGGCCAGGGCAGCGTCGACGAGGCGCTGAGCAGCCGCACCGCCGAGGGCGCCGCGGTGCTGATCGCCGGCTCCGACCGCGAGCAGGCGACCGCGGTGGCGAAGTTCGCGCGGGCGAACGCGATCCCGGTGCTGCTCGTCCACCCGCCGGAGCCGGCGGCGCTCGACGGCGCGTTCGTGTTCGTCGTGGGCGAGGAGCCCGCGCGAGGCATCGAGGTGCTGGCCGCGGCGCTCGCGGAGCGGGGCGCGAAGCCGGTGGCGCTCGTGGGCGGCGACGCCGGCGCCCGGAAGGACGCGGCCGCCTCGGCGCCCTCCGCGCCGGCGGGCGCCGCCGGGGGCGCGGCGCCTGGGGCCGCGGCCGCGCCGGGCGGCGCCGGGGCCGCGCCGGCGGCGCTGGCCGAGCGCGGCATCGCGCTCGCGCTCCCGTGCGACGCGGCCTTCGATCCGCGCACCCTCCGGCCGCCGGCCGTCCGGGGGATCATCCTGGCCGGGGACGCGCCGTGCGCGGAGCAAGCGATCCGCGCCGCGCCGCGCGCGGTGACGCTCGCGCTCGGCTTCGAGGCGGCCGTGCCGCCGCCGCCCGGGTCGCTCGTCGCGACGGCGGGGCTCTTCCCGTTCGTCGCGGCGCCCGCCGGCGCGCAGCCTCCGCCGGGCGCGGGCGGCGCGGGGGCCGCGCTCGCGGTGTGGCTCGCCACCCACCCGTCGCCGCCGAGCTTCTGGGCGGCGCTCGGGCGCGACGCCGGCGTCCTCGCGTGGGCCGGCGTGCAGCGGCTGCCGAAGACAGGCACCGAGGATCCGGCCGAGGTGAAGGCGCGGCGCCTCGCGGCGGCGAGCGCCCTGAGCAGCGCGACGGTGGAGCTCTGGACGACGGCGGCGGCCGGCTTCGGCGGAAAGCGCGTGCTGCCGCGGGTGGTCGGCCACCGCGAGATCGAGAAGGCGCGATGAGCGGGGCGAGCCGCCGGACGAGCGCGCGGCCGCCGCGCCTGGCCGGCGCCCGGTCGCCGTGCGGGGCTCGCGCGTGGCGTGGAGAGCGTGCCGCCGCGTCGTCCTGGGGCTGCTCCGGCGCCGCGGGGGGCGTAGCATGGCGCCGCATGATCCGCCGAGCCCTCTCCTGTGCCGCCGCCGCCGCGCTGACGGCGCTCGCCCCGGCCGCGCTCGCCGACCGCGTGGCGGTGCTCCCCGCGCGCGGCGGCACCGACGAGGCCGCCCGGAGCGCCGCGCAGGCCGAGGTCGCGGCCGGGCTCGCCGCCCTCGGCCACACCGCGGTGCCGGACGGCGCGGTCGCGGCCGCGCTCAAGGGCGTGGCCGACGGCGTCGCCGACACCACGGACGAGTACCGCGCCGTGAGCGCGCAGACGGGCGCGGACTGGGTCCTGAGCGGCACCGTCGAGCCTGCGGTCACGACCGCCCGGGTCGAGCTCACCGCGTACCTCGCCTCGACGGGCCGGGTCGAGTCGGTCGCGCGGGAGGTCGACCGGGGCCGATCGGCCCAGCAGACGCAGGAGATGCTGGCGGTGCTCCTCCGCCCCGAGGGCGTCGGCATCGGCGAGCTCCCCTGGGAGCGCCCTGCGGGCGCCGCGCCGCCCGCGCCCTCGTCCGCCGGCGGCGCCACGGTGCTGCCGCCGGTGCCCGCGCCGCCGCCGGCGCCGCCCGCGAACGAGGTGCAGATGGCGTACCCGCTCGGGCCGGAGCGCGTCTGGCCTGCGTACTCGGGCGGGCGCCGCTTCGCCGTGTCCGCGTCGCTCGGGACAGCCGTCGCGGCGGCGCGCCTCCCGGGCGCGAGCGGCAGCGCGGCCTCGCTGGTCGGGGCGGCGCGCGTGGCGTACGCGGTCGGCGATCGCGGGCTCGAGCTGTTCGCCGGCGGCGGCGGCAACCTGGTCGGGCCGTTCGCCGGCTGGATCGAGGGCGGCGCGCGCCTGATGCTGACGCCCAGCCGGACGCCCGAGGGCGGCGCGTGGCGCGCGTTCCCGCTCCACGTCGGCCCCGCGCTGCACGCCGGCGCGTTCTTCAGGTCGGGCGCGGGCGCCGTGGGCCCGGGCGGCGCGACGTACCGCGGCGACCTCGAGGTGCACCCGGTGATCGGGGCGTCGCTCGACGTCGCGCTCGCGCTGAGCCCCTCGGTGCAGCTCGAGGCGCAGCTCGGCAACCTCCGGTGGGTCCCCACCGGGGACGGCTCCCTGCTCCTGCTCGGCGCGACGCTCGGCGCCGGGGCCCGGTTCTGACGCATGCGCGTCGAGCTGCCGAGCCGCCGCAGCACCATCCGCCTCGCGCGCGCGCTCGCCGACCGCCTCGCGGGCGGCGATCTGGTGGTCCTCGCCGGCGACCTCGGCGCCGGGAAGACGTTCTTCGCCCGCGCCCTCTGCCGTGCGCTCGGCGTGCCGCCGGAGCTGCCGATCACGAGCCCGACCTTCACGCTGGTCCACGAGCACGAGGGCCGCGTCCCGATCGCGCACGCCGACGCCTACCGCCTCGGGGGCGCGTCCTCCGCGGAGGGCGCGCGCGACGACGCGGCCGCGGAGGGTGCGGCCGGCGGCGCGGCCGCGGAGCTCGCCCAGCTCGGGCTGCGCGAGCGCCGCGCGGAGGGGGCGCTCGTCGTGGTGGAGTGGGGCGAGCCGTTCGTGGAGGCGCTCGGCGGCGACGCGCTCCTGATCCACCTCATCGCCCCCGAGGACGCCGCGGCGCCCGGCCGCGCCGCCGAGATCAGGGCGACGGGCGCGCGGAGCGGCGAGGTGCTCGCGGCGCTGGAGAGAGATCTGCGCTCGTAAGCTCGGCGCATCGTGGCGGTGTGGCCACGGGCAAGCGGTTCGGGGGACGTGCTGCCGCATGGGTCCGATGCGCCTCGGCGGCGGCGACCCGCACGCGCCGCTTCAGCCGAGCTGCCGGAGCTTCTTTTCCAGATAGTAGGCAGCGGCCTGGCAGTAAGGCGGCAAGAGGCCGGCAGCATCCGGGGTCGATGAGAGCTCCAGCAGCGCCTTCACGCGTGCGGCCCTCGGCGCTTTCCTCTGAAATTCGGACCGGAGGGCGTCGATCACGGCCCTCCGGTTGCGTTGAAGGCGGGCGATGTTGAGGTTCAAACGCTCGATCTGCGCTTCGGCGCTGGCGCGCATCGTGGGCTCCAGGCCGTGCGCGGGCCGCATCTCGCCCTGGTTCGTATACGAGAACATCGAGCTGACGTCGGGCGGAAATGCCGCCGGGTTCAGCTCGAGCCGCTGCTCCTCCGTCGGGAGGTGTCCGCGGTAGGTATCGCAGTGATAGCGGTCGCGGTGATCTCCTCCGCCATCGTGGATGCCCACGTCGCCCAGGCAGACCCCGAGGAGGTTGTCCCAGTCGAAGACCAGCTCCGGCGACAGCGCGCGCGTCCTGAAATGCTCGATCTTCATGCCATCGGCGCTGGGCGGTCCCGGCAGCCGGGACATGCAGTACGCGCAGAGCCCGTGCTGCTCCTTGAACGCGTGCTCGCGCATCTGCTGCTTCTGCGTCCCGTGCACCGAGCTCCAGGCCGCGCCGGGAGTGCCCCGGAGGTCGGCGAGGCAAGCGGGCTCGCGGTCCTTCTCAATCCGGCGCATCGCCGGTCTCCGCCATGGAGAGCTCCCATCGCGCGGCGACGATCTGAGCGTCGTCTTCGCCGAGGAGGCCCGACAGCTCCGCCAGCAACGCCTTCGCCTCCACGAGCTGGCCGTCGTCGATCAACCGCGCCAGCTCGTCGAGCTTCTCCCGTGTTTCCTTCAAGCGTGACGGGGCGCCGAGGATGTCCTCTAGGATGCTGTTGGTGTCCTTTCCCGCGATCCGCTCGACCCGATGCGCTTGGTGATCCAGGTCGAGGAGACGCACTGAGCCGCGCGGGGCTGCGGACATCACCTGAGGCGAGTGCGTGGTCACGACGAACTGGAGGCCCGGGAAGGCGTGAAGGAGATCGTCGAGCACGCGCCATTGCCACGCGGGGTGGAGGTGGAGATCCACCTCGTCGATGAGCACGACGCCCGTCGCCCGCGCCGGGGCCTCGGCGCCGAGAGACGGGTTGAGCTGCGTCGCGCGCCACGCGATGTCCGCCGCCACGGCGATGAGGTTCCGCTGGCCGTCGGAGAGGGCGCCGAAGGGGAGGGAGGAGCCGTCCTTGAAATCGACGCGCAGCTCCTGATGGTTGGCGCTGTAGTAGATCCGGCGGGCGCCCTCCAGGCAGGCGCAGGCCGCTGCGCTCACCCCCTCCAGCTCGGGGCTGCGCACCTCGGAGAGCGGGCGCCCCTCCTCCGCGGCGCGCGCGAGGCGCTGGACGCGATCTTCCTCGCGCCAGGCCATCCAGGCCTCGAACCCCTTCTGGTCGGACGCGGCCTCGAGCGCCGCCCGGTAGCCTTGAAGCCTGGACTTCAGGCCCGCCTTCTCGGGCGTCTTGTCCCGCTTGTGGCGCCAGAGCCGACCTGTGCCGTAGTAGGCGAGCACCGGGAGCGCGATGGGCTCGGTCCCCGCCATGCCGTCCTCGATGTCGCGCCGGATCTTTTGGACTTGGTTCGCTTCCAGCAGGACCGTTCGGCCGTCCGATGCGATGCCGCTCGTCGTCGTGCGTCCGTCGGCGCTGCGGAGCTCCCTCGCCCACGCTGCCGGCCCCATCGGCGTCTGTCCGTTCGCTTCGACGCGCACCGGGTAACATGTCGTCACGCTCGGGACGCCGTCGTGCATCGTGGTAACGAAGCGTGCTGCCGATCTCGGGATCGGGCGATCATCCCGGCTCGCGTTGAAGAAGCTCAGCCACGCGCCCAGCGCCACCGCCAGCCCTTCGAGCACGGTCGTCTTGCCCGTCCCATTGCGGCCGACGAGCACGGTGAGCCGCGGCTCCAGCTGCATCGCGAACCGCTCGAAGGCGCGGAAGTTGATCAGCCTGATCTCGTCGATTCGCATCGAGGCTCGACGGGTGATACGCGCTGGAAACGTGGGGAGCTAGCGGTTTCGCCAGGGTCGCCGTGTTCGCCACCGCCTCCTCGGGCAGGTCGAGCGCCGATGTGACTGCATCCTCGCTCGCCGCTCGCCGCCGTACCACGCTTCCATCGGGCGCAGCCGGCACCGCAGGGTGCGAAGGCGCCGCCGCGGCGGCGCGGGCCGACCGCGTACGGCCTCCGGATCGACGGTGCCGGTCCCCCCGACGGCCGCTCCGCAGCCCGGCTCTCCGGTGCCCGCACCTCCCGGGCGGACGCAGCCGCACGAGGAGGCGACCGAGTTGCGCCGCAGTTCGCACGCCCGACCCCGTGCGCGGCGGCGTTGCGTGATACAAGAGCGCACCGTGAAGGAAGGCGCTGAGACCAGCCGGAGCGAGCTGCTCACGAAGGCGCTGGAGCCGGTCCTCGCGTTCTTCGACAACATCGGCAACATCGTCACGCTGACATTCCAGACGCTCGTCTGGCTCGTGCGCCCGCCGTTTCGTCCCGCGCAGTTCCTGGCGGCGATGGACTTCATGGGCGCGCAGTCGGTCTTCATCGTCGGCCTGACCGGCGTCTTCAGCGGCATGGTCGTGACGCTGCAGACGTCTTACGCGCTGCGCGCGTTCAGCGCCGAGGGCCGCGTCGGCGGCCTCGTCGCGGTCTCGCTGGCGCGCGAGCTCGCGCCGGTCTTCTCGGCGATCATGGTCACCGCCCGCGCTGGCAGCGCCATGGCCGCGGAGCTCGGCAACATGCGCGTCACCGAGCAGATCGACGCGATCGCGACGATGGGCGTGAGCCCCGTGCAGTACCTGCTCTCGCCGCGGCTCTTCGCCGCGACGGTGATGCTGCCGCTCCTGTGCATCCTCTACACGAGCGTCGGCATGTGCGGCTCGTACCTGGTCGCCGTGCTCTGGCTCGGCGGCGACGAGGGCGCGTTCTTCCAGAGCATCCGCGACTTCGCCTTGCCCAAGGACATCTCGATGGGGCTCATCAAGGCGTGCGTCTTCGGCTTCATCGTCTCGTCGATCTCGTGCCGCCACGGCTTCTTCGCCTCGGGCGGCGCGCGCGGCGTCGGCGTCGCGACCACGCGCGCCGTCGTCGAGAGCTGCGTCACCGTGCTCGTCACGAACTACATCCTGACGCAGCTGCTGCTCGACATGTGAGCCGCGCGGCCCGCCCCTCCCTCACCGCGCGCCGCGCGCTCGGGGATGAGGACCCCGCTACGCTCGCCGAGCCCGGCGAGTCGATCGACGACACCGAGGCGGCCGATCTGGAGTGATCCGGCACACCAACAAAGGCTTCCGGCGCGTGCCCGAGACCTTCCGGCGCCCTCCGGAAGCTTCCGTCGCCGAAACGAAGCCTTCCGGCGCGCTCGTGAGCACGACATTTCGTGCACTTAGGAGTGCCGGCCCTGCTCCCGGCGCCGTCCGGCATTCGCCGGAGCACGAATTTCCGACGAATTTCGCGTCCCGCCCCGCGACGGAAGCCTTCGTTCCCGTGACGGAAGCTTCCGGGCCCGCGACGGAAGCCTTCGTTCCCGTGACGGAAGCTTCCGGGCCTGCGACGGAAGCCTTCGTTCCCGTGACGGCGCCCCCCTTCATATCCACCGTAGGCCCCCGGAGAGGGTGTTCTCGGCGCGGGGCAGGGGGGTGGGGATGGGCCGATGTCTGAGCCCGAGATGTGGGTCATCCGGCTTGCCGGATGGCTCACATCTCGGGCGAGTTCGGCGGGGCCCCGCCCCCCTGCCCCGCGCCGAGAACACCCTCTCCGGGGGCCGGGCCTACCGCAACGAGCTCGGCGGCTCCGGCTCCCGCAGCGCGATCAGCGCCGGCGACAGCTGCACCGGGTACCGCGCCGGCGCCCGCAGGTGGGCGACCGCGTGCGGCAGCAGCTGCCGCGCCGCGATCGAGCGCTCGCGCCCCGCGCTCGGCGGCTCGGGCGCCTCCAGGGCGTGCCCGCCGCGCATCACCGCGCGCGCGAGCGGCGCGAGCCGCGCGGCCCCGAGCGAGCGCGGCGCCAGCATCCGCTCGTGCGCCAGGTGGATCACGTCGCAGGCCGCGCGCCCCGCCTCGTCGTAGTAGCGCGCCACCATCTTGCGCCCCGCGATCACGTCGCCGCGATCGCTCGTCCCCTGCCGCAGCGCCCACGCGCCCGACTCCTCGAGCGCCACGAGCTCGTAGCGCGCCGCGGGCAGCGCGCCCTCCGGCTCCGCGAGCCCCGTCGCGATCCAGCCGCCGGCGGTCGTCCCCACGCGCCGCGCCTCGAGGAGCAGCGCCTCCTCCTCGTGGCCCCCGAGGTCGACCATCCGATCGGCGTACCAGGGCCAGCTGCCTTCGAGCGGCGACGGCGGCGGCGCGAGCTCGCCGAGCTCGATCCCCGCCTCGCCGCGGAACGGGATCCCGAGCGCCGTGGCCGCGAGCGCGCTCGTCGTCGCCGCCGCCCCGCCCACGTGCGCCGCGCGGGCGAGCGCCAGCGCCTCCTCGGCGAACGGCACCCGCGCCGACGACCCGTCGACGACCGCGCCGCCGTCCGCCGCGATGTGGAGCCGCGCCGCCCGCGTCGCCGCGGCCGTGCCCCGGCGGAGCGCCGGCACGAGCAGCGCGCCCACGAGGAGCGCCTCGATGAACGGCCCCTCCACCGCGACGACCGGCGTGCCCGGGAAGGCGATCGTCCCGTCGGGCATCGCGTCGATGTCGATCGAGATCGGCGCGCCGGCGAGCCGCTCCACGAGCGCGTCGCTGAGGCCGCAGGCCTCGCGCGCCGCGAAGACCGCCCCCGCGTCGAGGCGCGCGTCGTTGAGCGCGAGCGCGTCGAGCGCCGCCTCGACGCCCGCGACCACGAGGAAGCCCGTGTGCGGCGGCATCGCCGTGAAGGCGAGCTCGAAGCTCGCGCGCCGGTCGGCGACCCCCGCGTGGAGCAGGCGCTCGGCGTCGAGCAGCGCGCGTCCGTCGGTGAGCAGCGGGCTCGCTCGCAGCATGGCCGCCGGCATCGGCGTCGCTCAGAGCCGCGCGGCCAGCGTCCGGGTGCCGGCGACCGTCGAGGCCTCGTCGAAGAGGAACGGCAGGATCACGGTCGGCAGGTCGAGCTCGCGGCGCAGGCGGGCCAGGCTCTCGTGCTGCACCGACTCGCGCATCGCCCGCCGCGCGCCGGCCACGACGGCGCTCTCGGCGGTGTGCGCCGCGCGCGCCGGCGCCTGGATGTCGAGCCGCCCCGGCTCGGCGAGCAGCGCCCGCCGCTCCTCGGGCGAGAACAGCGGCGGCAGCACGCCGTTGATGATCAGCCGGTGGACCGGCAGGCCGAGCTCGCCCCGGACCTCCGCCACGAGCTCGACGGTCTCGGTGGCCGGCATCTCCTCCGGGAGCGTCACCACGACGACCCCGCTCCGCGCGGGGTCCCTGAACATCGCCCACGCCGCCTCGGCGTCGCGGCGCAGGATGCCCGGCGGCGCCACGTCGAGGATCACCTTGGGCACGCGCAGCATGTCCACGCCGTGCCCGGTCGCGGGCGCGTCGAGCAGGACCACGTCGAAGCGGTGGGAGCCGTCCGGCAGCAGCTCGGTCGTGTGGAACCAGGCCTTGCCGAGCATCGCCCACTCGAACAGCCCCGGCACCGCGCGGAAGAAGGTGCGCGTGTACTTGTTGTCGAACACGAGATCGGCCGCGGCGCGCACCTTGAGGACCATCTCGCCGTACTCCCTGAGGGCCTTGTCCGGCGAGATGTTCACGGCCCACACGCGCTCGGCCACGTGGGTGACCTCCTGGCCGATCGGCTTCGTGCCGAGGATGGCCGAGAGCCGCTCCTTCGTGTTGCACATCGCGACGAGGACGCGCTTGCCGCGGGCGGCGAAGGCGAGGGCGAGCGCGCCGGAGATCGTCGTCTTCCCGACGCCTCCCTTGCCGGTCACGAACAGGAAGCGCCGGCCCTCGAGCTCCGGCAGATCCTGGCCGAGCCCGCCCGCTTCTGAGGCTAGATGGGCGATGGTCATTCCGCGTCTGCCGAGTTAGGCGCGAGCTCGGGCGAACGCAACCCGGATCAAGGAAGCGGCCTCTGCTATGCATCACGTATGCGCATCACCGAGCGACACCTCGAACCGCTGAACCGACGCTTCCAGGGCGCGTCGCCCGTCGAGCTCCTGCGTTTCGTCCGCGAGACCTTCGGCCCCCGCGCGGCCCTCATGAGCAGCATGCAGCGGGCCGGGACCGCGCTGTGCCACATGGCCGACCGGGCCGGGCTCTCCTTCGACGTCATCTTCGTCGACACCGGCGTGCTCCACGCCGAGACGCTCGCCACGCGCGACGAGCTCGCGCGCACCCACCCGAACCTGCGCGTCGTCACGCTCTCGCCCGAGCGCACGTTCGCGCAGCAGACGCGCGACGAGGGGCTGCTCTACCTCTCGAAGGAGGGGCAGGAGCGGTGCTGCGACCTCCGCAAGTCGGCCCCGCTCCACGCCATCCGGGGCCGCTACGACGCGCTCGTCGCCGCGCTCCGCCGGGGCGAGGGCGGCGCCCGCGCCAAGGTCGCGCCGTTCGGCCTCGACCCCGCGAACAACGTCCTCCGCGTCCACCCGTTCGCGTCGCTGAGCGGCGAGGAGCTCGACGCGTACTTCGCGGCGCACCCGGACGCGATCGAGAACCCGCTGCACGCGATGGGCTTCCGCACCATCGGCTGCTTCCCGTGCACGACGCCCGTCCTGCCCGACGAGCCCGAGCGCGCCGGCCGCTGGCGCCACCTGGCGAGCGTCGAGTACTGCGGCATCAACCCGGTCGACCGGGGCGACACCGACGGCGGCGTCGACCTCGACGACCGGTACGAGCGCCTCTTCGCCGCGTGACGCTCCGCCTGCGCCTCTTCGCCGCGTGACGATCCGCCTGCGAAACCCGGTTCGCGGCAGCTCGATCTTGACTCAAACGGCATGCAGGGAGATTTGCCCCACATGCCGGCGAGCTACTTCGACGTAGACGGCACCCTGGTCACGACCAACCTCGTGCACCCCACGGTGTTCTACATGCTGAACCAGCCGACGCCGATGCACAGCTTGGCGAAGCTCGGCCGTGCCCTGGTGAAGGCGCCATGGATGGCGATGGCGGAGCTCCAGGATCGGCGCCTCTTCAACGAGCTGCTCTTCAGCTCGTTCGATGGCGTCTCCGAGGATCGCCTGGTGGCGCTCGCCGAGGAGGCGTTCGCGAAGGTGCTCAAGCCGGCGATCTACGCCAAGGCGCGCGACCTCGTGAAGTGCAGCCTCGACAAGGGGCACGACGTGGTCCTCATCTCCGGCGCGCTGGATTTCTTGATGCAGCTGCTGGCCGAGCACCTGGGCGCGACCGGCATCATCGCGAACCGCCTCGAGGTGAAGGACGGCTTCGCGACGGGCAAGCTCCTGCGCCCCGTGGTGGCCGGGCCCGAGAAGGCGCGGCTCATCCGCGAGCACGCCCACGCGCACGGGCACAACCTCGACGAGTGCTTCGGCTACTCGGACAGCTACTCGGACGTCCCGATGCTCTCGGTCGTCGGCTACCCCGCGGCGGTGAACCCGGACCGCAAGCTCAAGCTGCTCGCGCAGGCCTACCACTGGCCGATCCTCGAACTCGCCGCATGACCCCGGCCCCTCCCGCACGGCGGCGGGAGACCACCTTGCAGCCCAACACGTCGCACCACCTGCTCTGAAAGCCCCATGAGCCATCCTTGCGTCGTCACGCTAGACAGCCGCAGCGCCCCCCGGGTGCTCTTCTCAGGCGACCAGCTGGTCGAGGTCGACCTGCCCACCGGCACCCGGGTGCTCTACGCGAAGCCGCCCCTCGAGCCGCTGAAGGACGTCGACGCCGCGATCCGCTACGCGATCAACCACCCGCACAACTCGGAGCCGCTCTACGCGAAGCTCCGCCCGGGGATGAAGGTCACGATCGCGGTGGACGACATCTCGCTGCCGCTGCCCCCGATGAAGCGGCCGGACATCCGCGAGCGGGTGCTCACCATCGTGCTCGATCTGCTCTCGGACTACGGCGTCGACGACGTCGAGATCATCATCGCCACGAGCGTCCACCGGCGGATGAAGGACTGGGAGGTCCGCCACATCGTCGGCGACCGGATCTTCAACGCCTACTGGCCGAAGAAGCTCTACAACCACGACGCCGAGAACCTCGCCAACATGAAGTACCTCGGCACGACCGACGCCGGCGAGGAGGTCGAGCTCAACAAGCGCGCGGTCGACAGCGACCTCGTGATCTACGTGAACCTGAACCTCGTCCCGATGGACGGCGGGCACAAGTCGGTCTCGGTCGGCCTGTGCGGGTACCGGAGCCTGCGCGCGCACCACAACCCGCGGGTGATGCGCGACTGCTACTCGTACATGGACCCGAAGAGCTCGGCGCTGCACACGAGCGTCGAGCGCATGGGCCGGCTGGCCAACAAGAAGCTCAACGTCTTCACGATCGAGACGACGATCAACAACCGCATGTTCGATCGCCCGCTCGAGTTCCTCGCCCGGAACGAGGACGACCTGAGCGCGGGCGAGAAGAGCGCGCTGCGCGCCCTCCGCTTCACGCTGTCGAAGGTGCCGCAGCCCGCGCGCCAGGCGATCTTCCAGCGCGTCCCCTCGCCGTACGGCGTGACCGGCGTGTTCGCCGGCGAGACCGAGGCGGTCCACGAGCACACGCTGAAGCGCAGCTTCGACCAGTACCTCGTCCCGGTCACGGGCCAGGCCGACATCCTGATCACGGGCATCCCGTACATCAGCCCGTACAACGTGAACTCGTTCCTGAACCCGCTGCTCGTGCAGGTGATGGCGAACGGCTACCTGTTCAACCTCTACCGGGGCGCGCCGATGCTCAAGAAGGGGGGGACGATGATCATCCTCCACCCCTGCACCGACCTGTTCGACAACGAGCACCACGCCCCGTACATCGAGTTCGTGCACCGGCTGCTGCCGGAGACGCGCGACGCGATGGAGCTGCACAAGCGCTACGAGAAGAAGTTCTCGGAGAACCCCGCCTACATCGAGATGTACCGCTTCGGGCACGCGTACCACCCGACCCACCCCTTCTTCATGTGGTACTGGGGCGAGGCGGGCCGGCAGCACATCGGCCGGATGATCGTGGTCGGCGCCGACAACGAGTACATCCCGCAGCTGCTCGGCTGGGAGACGGCGCGCACGATGGACGAGGCGCTCCGGATGGCGAAGCAGTCGGCCCCGCCCACGCCGGAGATCATGGCCCTGCACACGCCGCCGATCTTCATGGCCGACATGACGGCGTAGCGGGCGCGCGGCCCGCGGGAGGCGCCACGATGCGGCTGCACCTCATCGACGGCACCTACGAGCTCTTCCGCGCCCATTTCTCCAAGCGGCCCGGGCACCGCGCGCCCGGCGGCTGGGACGCGAAGGCCACGGTGGGCGTCGTCGCCTCGCTGCTCGCGCTGCTGCGCCACGCGGACGAGGAGGTCACGCACCTCGCCGTCGCCTTCGACAACCCGATCCGCTCGTTCAGGAACGACCTGTTCGCCGGGTACAAGAGCGACGAGGGCATGGATCCCGCGCTGCGCGCGCAGTTCGATCCGGTCGAGGAGGCGGTGCGCGCGCTCGGGGTCGTCGTCTGGTCGATGGACGCCTTCGAGGCGGACGACGCGCTCGCGACGGCGGCGGCGCGGTTCCAGGGCGACGTGGCGCAGGTGCGCATCCTCAGCCCGGACAAGGACTTCGGGCAGTGCCTCTCGGGCGATCGGGTCGTGCAGGTCGATCGCCGGAAGGAGCGCGTCATCGACGAGGCGGCGATGCGCGCCGCGCGGGGCGTGGCCCCGGCGAGCATCCCGGACTTCCTCGCGCTGACCGGGGACGACGCCGACGGCATCCCGGGGCTCGCGGGCATCGGCGAGCGCACAGCGGCCGCGCTGCTCGGCGCCTACGGGCACATCGAGCGGATCCCGGACGACCCGGCGGCGTGGTCGGTGCCGGTGCGCGGCGCGGATCGGGTCGCGCGCGCGCTGGTCGAGCAGCGGGAGGACGCGCTGCTCTACCGCACGCTGGCGACGCTCCGGACCGACGTGCCGCTCGCGGAGCGCCTCGACGACCTGCGCTTCCGCGGCGTGCCGCGCGGCCGCTTCGAGGCGTGGTGCGACGCGCTGGACGTGCGCACGCTGAAGTCGCGGCCGACGCGCTGGGAGTGAGCCACAGGTGAGCCGGGCGGAGCGCGCCGCGCGGCGTACGCCCGTCCGGTCGTCAGCCGCCGCGCGGCGGGTAGACGCCGGCTCCTCCGAACGAGGAGGCGAGAAACGCGAGCGCTCGCTCCAGCGTTCCGAAGCAGGGCACGCCGGCGGCCCGCAGCGTCGGCACGTCGATCATCCGCGTCATGGGCCATTGATCGACCGTGGGCTTGTAGACGCGCCCGGGCGGGAAGTGATCGCTGAGCCATCCCTTGATGTCGCGCGTCCGCTCCCAATCATCGCCGTGCTCCCAGCGCGTCCCCGGCAGGAGACCAGGTCGCTCCTGACCGTCCGGACCGATGAGGGGGCGGCCAGCCATGCGCTCGACGCAGGGCAAGAAGAGTACCTCGTACTCGCGGCACATCAGCACGACCGCCACGGGGAAGGGCGGATCGATCTCGCGCACCCAGGAAGCCATCTGCGGCCCTCGTTCTCTGGGACAGGCGTCGTCTTCGTCGCGAAGGATGAGCAGCGCACCAGCGTCGCGCTTGGCGCGAACGAGGCCGATCCCCTTCTCGATCCCCCTGCGCTGATGCGTGTTCTTGCAGGTGATGGCGCGTGCCCAGTGCTGCCAGTGACCGGCTTCGTGCCAGAGCCGTGTGATCAGGTTCTCCGCGGCTCCCAGCTCGCCTTCCCCCTCGACGAGGATGTAGCCCTTCATTGCCTTATTCCGCGGCGGCGAAGGGCAGCTCCTGCTGCAGCCCCTCCATGCGCATGACCTCGCCGAGGGTCATGAGCCCGCTCTTGACCACCTCCCGCTGGCTCGCGCGCATCGGCGCGACCACCGTCTCCCCCTCGGCGCGCATCACCACGCGGACCTCCTCGGGCTCGACGAGGTCGAGGAGCTCCGGGCTGTGCGTCGTCACGATGACCTGGCTCCGCTTCGTCGCCTGCTTCAGGTGATCGTAGAGGAGCGGGATGGCGCCCGGATGCACGGTGAGTTCGGGCTCCTCCACGCCGATCACCGGTACGGACGGCTCCTGGAGGAGCGCCGTGATGATGCCAGCGACGCGCAACGTCCCGTCCGACTCCTGCGTGGCGTCGAACCACTTCGGCTTCTTGTTCGGCGATACGTGCTGGAACTGGACGACGAGGTAGCTCGCGGCCTGCGCCACCTTGATGTCGAGCGTGTCGCCGGTGAGCTTGTTGAGCGCCGCGATGAGGTCCGGCTTCCATGTGGCGGCGGGTTGGTCCTTCAGGACGGAGACCCAGTTGTCGCCGTGCCGGCTCATCGGCTTGGTGGGGCTGTACTTCTGCGGAGCTCGCAGGGTGTCCGGGAAGATCGCGTACACGGCGATGTTCTGGAGCGCGTGGACGAGCTCCTCGAAGCGCTCGTCGCCTCCGATCAGCTGCAAGGCCAGGTTCTTCTTGTCCAGCGGTGGCCGGAGCCCCTCCGGCCCGTCCTGCCACTTACCGCCGCTGACCCGGAAACGGAAGCGTCCGTTGCCGCGGATGACCTCCGCGTCCTCCGATTTGACCTCGTACTCCTCGGCGCTCGATCCGGTCAGCTCGAAGCCGTACTCAGCCCTCCCGGACGGCAGCGTGAGGCCCACCCGGAGGACGACGTTAAACGGGTGCCCGCCGCTCCAGCGACGGACCGCCCCGATCCCGTGGCGCATGGTGATCGCTCCCGAGAGACCCATGTGCATCGCATCCGCGACGAACCGCAACGCGTCCATGACGTTGCTCTTTCCGGATCCGTTCGGTCCGACGAGCACGGTGAGCTTCCCGAACTCGATCCGGACGTTCTCGCCGAGGCTCCGGTAGTTCGAGACGGTCAGGTGGGTGATCATGCGTGCTCCAGCGGGCTCTTCCGATCGGGTGATGCGCTCGTGCGCGAGGAGTATACCGCCTCATGCCTCCGGCTTAGGGCGAGCCTACTCCCGCGGGCGCGCGGCATCGCCGTCGGGTGCACGATCCGCTCCGAACGAGCGCTCGCCGGCTCCCCCGAAACGGAAAAAACGGCGGCTGCCGCGGCGCACGACCTACCGCGCTACTTCGCCGGGAGCGGCGCGGGCGCCCTGAGCTCGGCGAGCACGCGCTCGCGGATGAGCGGCAGCGGAGGCGACCCGTGCGCGAGGAGCGCGTCGTGGAATCGGCGCAGCGAGAACGCCGCGCCCAGGGCCGCCTTCGCCTCCTCGCGGAGCTTCAGGATCTGGAGCTTGCCGAGCGTGTAGGCGAAATAGCCGGGGTCGAACGTCGCGCGCAGCGCCTGCTCCCGCGCCGTCGCGCGGTCCTGGGCGCAGTCGTCGACGAAGCGGCGCTCGGCCTCGTCGAGCCCCATGCCCTCGGCGTGCACGCCGAGCGACACGACCACCCTGCAGTTGCGCAGCAGCGCGTCCGCGAGCTGACCGAGCCGGCTCTGCGGGTCCTCCTTGCCGAACCCCTGCTCGATCATCATCTGCTCGGCGTAGTGGGCCCAGCCCTCGACGAACGAGTAGCTCTCGAACATCCGCTGCGCCTCGGTCGGCGCCCGGTTCAGCCACAGGCCCTGGACGAAGTGCCCCGGGTAGACCTCGTGCACGGTCGTCGAGAGCAGCGTCCCGCGCGGCATCACGTACTCTTCCTGCTCCTTCTTGGGCCAGGATGGGTCGGGCTTCGTGATGTAGTAGAACGCCTCGAGCCCCTTCCGCTCGAACGGCCCCGGCGCGTCGAGGAACGCGGAGTTCCAGCGCATGTACGGCGGCGTCTCCTTCACGATCGCCCGCTCGTCGGACGGCAGGCTCACGATCTCCCGGTCGACGACGAACCTGCGCGACGCCTCCATCACCCGCGTCGCCTCGGCGAGGAGCTGCTCCGCCTTCGGCCGGGTGGGCTTCACCTTCCTGGCGAGCTCCTGGTAGGCCGCCTTGTTCGCCGCGAGGTCCTCCTCGCCCATCCTCTTGAACTCGGCGAGCGGGATCGAGAGCCCCTCCTGCGCGAGGAGGAGCTTCCTGTACCGCGCCTCGCCGAGCACGTGGCTCGCGTCGCCCTTCGGCAGCTCGACCTTGGCGAGGTGCTCGGCGAGCCGCTCCGCCGCGTCGGCGAGCGCCGCGTTCGTCTTCTCGAGATCGGCCTGGAACGCGGCGTCGCCCACGCCCTTCAGCAGCTTCACGACGTCGCCGCGCAGGTACTCGGCGTAGCCCCGGAAGATCTTCGCGGCGACCTCGACCACCGGCTTCGGCAGCGGGCTCGCGAGGTTCTCGAGGACGCGCGGCACCTGCGCCAGCGCCGCCTTCTCGTGCTCGAGGAGGCGCCTCGCGCGCTCGGGCAGCGGCGCATACGCGCGATCGAGGTAGTGGTTCACGCCGAACAGCTCGCCGTAGAACTGCGGCCGCCGGCGCCACTCCTCGAGATCCCTGCCGTTGAAGAGCTTGAGGTCGATCTGCTGGAGCAGGAGCGCGCGATCGAGCGCCTCGTCCGGCGAGAGCGCCGCGGCGTCGATGGCGGCGAGGGCCGCGCGATCGCGCTCCAGGCGCGCGAGCCTCCGCTCGATCGCCGCCGCGGAGTAGTCGCCGACCTTGCCGTCCTGCTCGTGCAGCCCGCGCGATCGCGCGAACGCCGGCTCGTCCGCCACCCACTCGCGCACGATCCGGCCGCGCAGCGCCGCGAACGGCTCCCGCGGCGCCTCGTCTGGCCGCGCGGGCGCCGCGGGCGTTGCGGCTGCGGGAGGCGCCGCCGCGCGCGGGGCCTCGCCGGCGGACGGAGGCGGCGCCGAGGCGCTCCCGCTGCAGGCGGCGATCGGCGCGAGCGCCGCGGCGAGCGCCACGAGGCGGCGCGAGCGGGGGCGGCGGGCGGGCGTGGGGGCAGGTGCGGCCATGGCGGGCCGGAGCCTCTCAAACCGGCCCGGGCGGGTCAACGGCGCAGGCCACCGACTACCCGCGGATCGCTCGATCGATGATCGCGTCCACGTGCGAGAGCGCGTGGTCGAGGTCGAAGCAGCGCGCGAGCTCGTCCGGGGCGAGCAGCGCCGCGACGTCGGCGTCCTTGGCGAGGTTGTCGCGGAAGCGGCCCTCGCCCGCGATGGCGCGCATCGCGCAGCGCTGCACCATCTCGTAGGCCGCCTGCCGCGGCCGGCCCTTCTGCACGAGCGACAGCAGCACCGCCTCGCTGAAGAAGAGCTCGCCCGTGCGATCGAGGTTCTCGCGCATCTTCTCGGGGTAGACGACCAGCCCGTCGACGAGCCCCGCGGCGCGATCGAGCATGAACCCGAGCGTCGAGGTCGCGTCGGGGGCGATCATCCGCTCGACCGACGAGTGCGAGATGTCGCGCTCGTGCCACAGCGGCACGTTCTCGAGCGCGGGGATCACCGCCGCGCGCACGATTCGCGCGAGGCCGCACAGGTTCTCGCTGAGGATGGGGTTGCGCTTGTGGGGCATCGCGCTCGAGCCCTTCTGGCCCACGGAGAAGCGCTCCTCCGCCTCGCGGACCTCGGTGCGCTGCCAGTGCCGCACGTTGGTCGCGAGCCGCTCGATGCCCGCCGCGATGAGCGAGAGCGCGGCGAAGAACTCGGCGTGGCGGTCGCGCGCGACGATCTGCGTCGAGACCGTCTCGGGGCGCAGGCCCAGGGCGGCGAGCGCGCGCTCCTCGATGCGCGGCGACAGGTGCGCGTACGTCCCGACGGCGCCGGCGATCTTCCCGACCGCGATCGCCTCGCGCGCGGCGCGCAGGCGCGCCCGGCCGCGCTTCATCTCGGCGAGGTGGCCCGCGAGCGCCAGGCCGAACGTGATCGGCTCGGCGGCGATGCCGTGGCTCCTGCCGATCATCGGGGTGCGCCGGTGCTCGTCCGCGCGCCGCGCGAGCGCGTCGCAGAGCTTGTCGAGCCGCGTCGAGAGCAGGTCCGCCGCGCGGACGAGCAGGATCGCGAGGCTCGTGTCGAGCACGTCGCTCGAGGTCATCCCCCGGTGCAGCCACCGCGCCCCCTCGCCCGCCAGCTCCTCGACGTGGGTCAGGAAGGCGATGACGTCGTGCTTGACCGTGCGCTCGATCGACTCGATCCGCTCCGGATCCAGCGAGAGCTGCTTCGCCCGGATCCCTTGCGCGACGCCTGCGGGCACGAGGCCTTCGGCTTCCATCGCCTCGCAGGCGGCGAGCTCCACCTCGAGCCAGGTCGAGAATCGGGTGGCGGGCGACCAGAGCTCTTCGAATTCGGACGGGGTATAGCGGGGGATCATGGGCGGGACGCTGCGAAGGTCTGGAGGGTGCGTCAAGGATGGAGTGGTCCTGGACGCGCGCCGACGTTTGGAGCGCGCCGCGCGGCGCTTGCGGTCGCGCGGCGCGCTCCAAACGTTGGCGCCCGATGCCTACCGAAGCACCGGCGCCCGCGCGCCCCGACCAGGGCAGGTCGGTCGTCCGCCCGCCGTCCACCGAGAGCGATGCCGCGCCCGAGACCTTGCCCGCGGGGGCGAACGAGCCGACCGGAGCCGCCAGGGCGCCGGCGGACCTCCCGGGCCAGCCCGGGCGGGGTGAGCCCGCGGGGCGCGCCGTGGACGCCGCCCCCCCCGCGAGCGAGCCGGCCCGCGCGAGCGCGCGCGCCGGTCGCCGCGTGAAGCCGTACATCGTCGTGGTCGCGATGGACCTGTCCGAGCCGGGTGGGCGGGCGTGGCGCTTCGCCTTCGATCTCGCGGCGCTCCGGGGCGAGACCGAGATCCACGCCGTCGTCGTCGGCCCGCGGCAGGTCGCCCCCGCGGTGTGCGACGTGACGGTCCCGGGCGCGTCGTCGCCGCCCTCGCTGCGGGTGCTCCAGCACCGCTTCGCGGACGGCCAGGCCCGGCTCATGGCGATGCACTTCCGCACCGGCCGCCCCGACAAGGCCATCGTCTCGCTCGCCCGGGAGCTCAGCGCCGATCTCATCGTGGTGGCCACGCACCCGCAGTCGCCGCTCCAGCGGCTGTTCGGCGGCTCGACCGCCGATCGGATCGCGCGGAACGCGCCGTGCCCGGTCGTGGTCGTGCGCCCCAAGGAGGACGACGACGCCGACGCGGCCGAGTACGACCCCAGGCTGCGCTGACGGCCGGCGCGCGGCCTGCCCCGCGCCGCTCTTCCCCTGGCGCGACGACCTGCCGCGCGCTGACGCCCGCGCGCGCCCGACTTACCGCGCGCCGGAGGCCGGCGGCGCGCTGGCCTCCGCCGCCGGGCCGAGCTTGTCGGGCGCGCTGACGCCCTCGGCCGTGCCCCCCTCGCGCGTGTCGGCGTAGCCCCACGCCACGCCGGCGGCGTCGACGAGGATGTTGTTCGCGTCGCCGATCGGCATCGGATCCAGCACGACGGCGTGCCCCCGCCGCGCGAGGTCGTCGAGCGCGGCCTGCGGCGGCGGCGTCAGCCGCTCGACGCGCACCCGGTCCGGCATCCACTGGTGGTGGACGCGCGCGTGCCGGACCGCCTCGTCGATGGTCATCCCGTGATCGACCAGGTTGCGGAGCACCTGGGCCACGGTGTTCGGGATCGTGTCGCCGCCGGGCGAGCCGAGGAGGAGCGCGATCTTGCCGTCCCGGCTGACGATCGTGGGCGTCATCGAGCTCGCCATGCGCTTGCCCGGCGCGACGGCGTTGATGCCCGTCTCCGAGAACGCGCCCATCGCGTTGCCGAGCAGGATGCCCGTCCCGGGGATCACGATCTTCGCGCCGAAGCTCGCCGACTGCGTGGTCGTGCACGAGACCGCGTTGCCCTGCGCGTCGATCACCGAGAAGTGCGTCGTCTGCGGGGACTCCGGCAGAAGAGCGTCCGCCGCGCTCGCGATGTCGCCCGCCGGCGTGGCGCGCTCCGGGTCGATGGGCGGGCTGCGGCGCATCAGGGTGCTCCCGTCGAGGAGCCTCGCGAGCAGCTGCCCCGTCTCGGGCGGGGCGAAATCCGGGTCGGCGCCCACCTTGCGCCGATCCGCGTACGCCCGCTTCGCCGCCTCGACGAACAGGTGCAGCGACAGCCCGGAGTCGGCGGGGGCCTCGTGCGCCTTCACCCGCTCCAGCGTGAGCATGATCTCCGCGAGCGCGACGCCGCCCATCGACGGGGGCGGCATCGTGTCGACGGTGAAGCCGCGGTACGAGAACCGGAGCGGCGCGCGCCATTTGGCCTGGTAGGCCCGCAGGTCGTCCTCGGTGATGTGGCCGCCGCGCTCGCGCATCGCCGCGGCGATCTTCCGGGCGATCGCGCCCTCGTAGAACGCGCGCGGCCCCTCGGCGGCGAGCGTCTCCAGGGTGCGGGCGAGATCGAGCTGGCGCACCAGCTCGCCCTGGGCGAGCGGCCCCTTGCCCCGCCCCCAGACGGCGCTCGCGGCGCGATCGGCCCTCAGCCGCGGCCACGCCCAGCGCAGCGTCAGCGCCTGCCGCGCGCCGAGGCGGTGCCCCTTGCGCGCCAGGGAGATCGCGGGGGCCAGGAGCTCGGCGAACGGCCGCGTGCCGAACCGCTCGTGCGCCAGGGCGAGGCCGGCGACCGAGCCCGGCACGCCGGCCGACGCGTAGCCGTGCGCCCCGGCGCGCACCATGGCCATGTTCGACGCGGTGGTCACCGACGCGGGCGCGGCCTCGCGGAAGTCGATCGCCTGCGTCTCGCCGTTCGCGAGGCGGACCATCATGAAGCCGCCGCCGCCGATGTTGCCCGCGCTCGGGTGCGTCACCGCCAGCGCGAACGCGACGGCCACCGCCGCGTCGATCGCGTTTCCCCCGCGCCGCAGCACGTCCGCGCCGGCGCGCGTCGCGTGCTCCTCGACCGAGGTCACGAGCCCCGCGTCGCCGCGCACCGCCCGCGCGCCCCCCGAGGCGAGCGCGATCGGCGGATCCGGGGGCAGCGGCTCCGGCGCCGCCGCCGGGGCTGCCGGCTGCACCGCGGCGATCGCGGCCTTGGCCACCGCGGCGGCGCTCCCGGGGGCCGGCGCGCTGGAGGCGGCGGGCGCCGCCGCGGGCGGGGCGGGCGGCGTGCGGGCCTCGCAGCCGGCGAGCAGCGCGAGGGCGAGCACCCAGCGCGGCCTCGAACGACGATGCAGGGTCATCAGGGTGGGCGCGAATCTACTACGGTGCCGGAGAAAGCCAGGCCGGGCCGCGCAGGGCGACCCGGCCCGGGGATCGGTTCATGGCGCGAGGCGCGCTCCCCGGCGGCGCGCGACGGGCCGCGGAGGAGCCTCGCCTGGAGGCGCCTCCGCGGCAGCGCCCGCGCCGTCGGGGGCGCCGGGCCCCGCTCAGGACCGCTTGCGGCGGCGCGCGGCGGCCACGCCCGCGCCCGCGACGAGCGCCGCGAGCCCGGTGCCCGCGAACGGCGCGGACGAGGACGACCCCGGCGCCGCGGCGCAGGAGACGCTGGCCTCGGCCTCGGCCTCGGCGTGGAACTCCACGTCGATCCCCTGCGTCAGCAGCCAGTTCTTGCACTCCTCCATGGTGCCGGCGATATCGACGTACTGCCCGTTGCAGAACAGCGCGCCGTCCGGTGTGGAGCATTGCACCTCACACCCGCCCTTGAGCTCGGACGTGCAGTCGACGTTGCAGTCGATGTTCGCCTCGACCTTGCACTCGCCCTCGCAGCTCGCCTCGCACTTCGCCTCGCACGAGGCGCTCGGCGGGGTCCCCTCGCAGCTGACGTTGCACTCTCCGTCGCAGCTCGCTTTGCACGACGACTCGCACTCGGCCCGCGCCCCTGATCCGTCGGCGTGCGCCGAGCAATTGGCGCTGCAGTTCGCCTTGCAGCTCGCCGTGCAGCTCCCCTCGCAGTCCAGGCTCCCCGGGTCGACGTTGCACTCCCCCTCGCAGTCCGCCTTGCAGCTGCCCGTGCACGAGGCTTCCGCGCTACCGGTGCACCGCCCGGAGCACTCCGCGGTGAACTGGACCGGCTCGCAGTACCCTTCACAGCCGCCGGAGGTGCGGATCTCGCACTGTCCGGCCGCCGCGGCCTGGAGGTTCCCGCACGGATTGGGCTGGGCTGATGCGGAAGAAACAACGAGCAAAGGAACAGCAAAAGTAAAAGCGCTTACAAAAAGCTGAGCAATGGTCCGTCGCATGCCAATTCTCCTGGGTTGAGAGCGCGGGATCCGCGTGTGGTCTCCGCGGGTATTGCAATCGGACGACCAGCACTACCCCTTGAAGCATTTCCCAAGAAAAAAATCTCTGCGGTCGTGCTCGCTATGCCGAGCGTGTCGCGGAGTTCACGGTGCGCTGATGCGACATGCCACACTGCGCGCATGTCAGGGCAGGTGAGAGGACATGCGCCTTGGTGATCAGCGGCTCACAGTGTCGGCGATCTGCCCTTTCCCGTAGCGCGCCACCACGCCCTTGCGCGCCCTGCCCGGGGTCGGCTGGCTGAGGAAGTCGCCGCCGACCGCCCAGAAGGCCCCTTCCCCTTCGGCCCAGACGGCGTGCAGGTCGGCATACGGCTCTTCCGTGAACTCGTCGATCCAGGCCCCGTCCACGAGGCGCTGCTTGAGGCCTCCATAGCCGACGATCGCGACCTCGCCCGGGCGGCCGCAGGCGACGCCGTTCACGTCGTTGGTGAGCTCGATGTCGAGGCGGCGCCACGCCGTGCCGTCCGAGCGGAGCACGTCTCTCCCGCCGACCGCGTACACCTCTTCACGGCTGCAGCCGGCGGCCGTGAACAGGGTGCCCTGCGCGATCGGCGGATCGGACTGCAGTTCCCAGGTCGCGCCCGCGCGGTGCCAGATCACGCCGAATTCGCCGACGGCATAGAGGTCGTCGGGCGACTCCCCCCAGACCTTATAGAGCGCGCGGCCGGGCTCCTCGGGCAGCGGCTCTCTCGACCATGCGCTGCCGTCCCAGTGAAGGACGATATCCTTCTCCGCCCCCGCGCCGCTGCCGGGCGTGCCGCCGACGGCCCAGGCGTCGTCGGGAGCGAAGGCGATTACGCCCCACAGCGTAGCGTCCGTCCCGGTCTCGTGCTCGGTGAACGCTGCTCCGTCCCAGCGCGCGGCGCGGCCGCGCTCGCCGACCATCCAGACGTCCTTCGGCCCGGAGCCGGCCACCCACCAGAACGTCTCCTCCCCGCCGGCCGGGAGCTCACGCCACGTCGACCCATCGTAATGCAGCGCGAGCGACGCGCGCCCGGTGTTGCCGAGCGGCCCCCCCACGGCGAACACGTCGCCCGGCGCCGTCCCCCAGATCGACAGGACCGCGCGATCGAGGTCGCCCTCGTCGAGCAGCACGCGCCACGCCGGCGGTCCGTCCTCGGACGGCGGCGTCGCAGGATCGTCGGAGCAGCCGCCGAGGGCGGCCGCCGCGAGCGCCATCGCGGCAACGGGATGCAAGCAGGTGCGCATCGGGGAGAAGACCAGCCTGGAGCGATCCTGTCGGCGCGCGCGGCGCGCGCCTGTCCGGGGGCTCAGTTGCAGAACACGTCGTCCTGCTTCGGATAGTAGTAGACGAAGATATTGCAGTGCTCGTTCTTCTCGACGATCGGGCCGAACGTGTAGCAGCAATCGAGCCGGTCCTCCGAGGTGTTGTTCTTTGTCGCGTCGTACTCGTCGAGGCCGCTGCAGCCCACGGAGGGGTCCGGCGGCTGCCACTCGTAGGTGCAGCCGTACCAGACGCCGCCGTTCTTCGGGAGCTCCAGGTCGAGCTGCGGCGAGGTGAGCATCGGCGGGTCATCCCACGCGTTCGAGGTGTAGAAGCGCTCCGAGGCCGGGGGCGTGCCGATCGATGTGCCGTCCCACGCGTACATGTCGAACCGCGTGCCCCGGCTGTGGAAATGGCCGTTGGCGCCGATGATCCGCACGGGAGAGGGGCTGTTGATCTGGCACGAGCCCTCGAACGTGGGCCGCGGATTCGACTGGCAGACGCGGATCGATTGCTTGGTCGCGAAGACGGTGCCCATCTCGGCCGTCACCTGCTCGTCGGGCAGCGCCCAGAAGTTCACCCGGACGCGGCCGACCGCCTGGGGGGTCTTCTGCGACGTCGCGTTCACGTAATGCGTCTGCAGCATGAGCCACTCGTCGGGCTGGAGGACGTTCGCGACGCCCTCGGGGAACTCCCAGTCGAGCTGGCCGTCCTGCTGCGAGTTCGCGACGAGCGGCCAGTCGGCCCAGTTGGGGCTCTTGAAGCACTCGCCCACGCCGTTCTGGTTCTTCTGGATGAGCCCGCCCTCCGGCCCCAGCCCCTTGATGGTCCGCACGCGGAAGAGGTTCATGTGGTGCGAGCCGTCGCGCTGCGCGATCTGCACGCGGTGGAGGTTCACGGGCGCCTGCGGGTCGAGCCCGTTCGACGCGGCGAGCTCGCTGACCTTGAAGAAGTAGCAGTCCTGCTGCTCCACCCCCGGAGGCACCTCGATGTCCTCCGTCTGCATCTGGAAGCCGTGGCCCACCGGAGGCGGATCGAGCAGCGACTCGTCCACCGTCGGCCCCGGACCGGAGCCCGTCGAGCCCGGTCCAGGGCCCGTGCGGTCGTCAATGCAGGCAGCAGCCCCCAGCGCGAGGGCAAGCAAACCGAACGTCAGCCGTCGAGCAGCCATGAGGTCCTCCAGTCAATGGAGCAGCAATGATGGAGATATACACCGTTGGGCAATTTCAGGACCATGATGTCACGCGGCCGGCAGGGATCCGGCGCGAGCCGGGCCGTCGTGGCCGAACGGGGGTAGAAGCTGCTAGGATGTGGGAGAGGTTCAACCATGGCGGCGTCCAAGAAATGCGGTCCACACACGGAGCTCGCCTCGAATGAGGCGACGCGCGTCACCCGGTGCGGGTGCGGTACCGTTCACGTGACACTCCTCGGCCCCGGCGTGACGTTTCGCATGCCGGCGGACGCGTTCCGCGGCGTCGCCTCCGGGCTCAAGGCGGCGGCCGAGCGGCTTGACGACGACGCCCGCTTCGGCACGACCTCCATCAATTAGCTTGCGCACCCGCCGCGGTGCGGCCTACCAGTTGCTTCGCCGCTGAGCATCCCGCTCCTCGGATGGCGCGGGTCGAACGAGGGCGCCTTTCGTGTACGACGACGACGCGGAGCACTGGGTCGGCAAGACGTTCGCTGGAACGTGGTGGATCGAGCGCGTGCTCGGCACCGGCGGCATGGGGAGCGTGCTGCTCGGGCGGGCGGCGGACGGCTCGCAGGTCGCGCTGAAGGTGCTGCACCCGGAGCTCAACGCGATCGCGGAGGTGCGGAAGCGCTTCCTGCGCGAGGGCTTCATCGGGAACTCGCTCGGGGGGACGGACGCGGTGCCCGGCGTGGTGCGCGTGCTCGGCTCGGGCGAGTCGCCGGAGGGGCTCGCGTACCTGACGATGGAGGTGCTCCAGGGCGAGACGCTCTTCGATCGGATGGCGCGCACCGGGACGATGCCTCCCGGCGAGGTGCTCGCGCTCGCGGATCAGGTGCTCGAGACGCTGGCGATCGCGCACGCGCGCGGCGTCGTGCACCGCGATGTGAAGCCCGAGAACATCCACCTCGGGATCGACGGCCGCGTGCGCATGCTCGACTTCGGCATCGCGCGCGTCGTCGACGGGCTCACGGGCCTGCCCGAGAAGACCGCGACAAAGACCGGCATGATCATGGGCACGGCGACGTACATGGCGCCGGAGCAGGCGACAGGCCTCATCCACGACATCGACGGGCGCACGGATCTGTTCGGGCTCGGGGCGACGATGTTCCGTCTGCTCTCGGGCCGGCAGGTGCACGGCGACGTGACGGAGGCGATGGAGGTCATCGCCGCGGCGACCGAGCAGGCCCCGCCGCTCGCCTCGGTCGCGCCCGGGATCTCGCCCGCAGTCGCGGCCGTGGTCGATCGATCGCTGGCGTTCATCAAGTTCCATCGCTACCCCAACGCGGAGACCATGCGCGCGGACGTCCGCGCGGTGCGCGCGGGCGGGCTGCCCCCGTACGCGCAGGCCGTCCTCGACGGGCGCATCCGCGCCGGCCAGCCGCTGTCGCAGCCGGCGCCGCCGCTCGCGTCGCCGCCGATGACACCGTCCCCCGGCGGCGTGTCGCCGAGCGCCCGCCCGCAGCCGACCGTGCTGGAGCACGCCGCCGCGCCGAGCCACTCGATGAGCCGGCCGGAGCGCACGCTCGACGACAGCGCGACGGTGCCGCCCGGCTCCGGCACGCCGCTCACGCAATGGTCGACGGGCAAGCTGCTCTTGCTCGTCGGCGGCGCCTCGCTCGCCACGGGCGTCATCGTGGCGGTGATCGTCGTTCTGCTGCTGCTGAGCTGCTGACGGGCGGCGCTGCCAGCGGGACCTCGGAGGGCGCCGCCGGCAGACGCGGCGTGGAGGAAGGGCTGCCGGCGGGGCCGAGGGGCCCCGCGGCGGTCAGGAGCGGTCCTCGAGCGGCGTGTAGGCGATGGCGTTCTCGCCCGTGTAGATCTGCCGCGGGCGGCCGATCTTGCCGCTCGGATCGTCGTTCATCTCCTTCCAGTGGGCGATCCAGCCGGGGAGGCGACCGAGCGCGAACATGACGGTGAACATGTTCGTGGGGAAGCCGAGCGCGCGGTAGATGATGCCGCTGTAGAAGTCGACGTTCGGGTAGAGCTTCCGCTCGACGAAGTACGGATCCTTCAGCGCGGTCTCCTCGAGCCGCTGCGCGATGTCGAGCAGCGGATCCTTGATGCCGAGCTTCGCCAGGATCTTGTCGGCGGCCGCCTTGATGAGCACCGCGCGCGGGTCGTAGTTCTTGTAGACGCGGTGACCGAAGCCCATCAGGCGGAAGCCCGAGGTCTTGTCCTTCGCGAGCTTGACGAACTTCGAGACGTCGCCGCCGTCGGCGCGGATCGCCTCGAGCATCGTCACGACCTCCTGGTTGGCGCCGCCGTGCAGCGGGCCCCACAGCGCGCAGATGCCCGCGGCGATCGAGGCGAAGAGGTTCGTCTTCGCGCTGCCGACGAGGCGCACCGTCGACGTCGAGCAGTTCTGCTCGTGATCGGCGTGCAGGATGAGCAGGAGGTTGAGGACCTTCACGATGTCCTCGTCGATCTCGTACGGCTCCGCCGGGACCGAGAACATCATGTTCAGGAAGTTCGCGCAGTACGAGAGCGAGTTGTGCGGGTAGACGAACGGCTGGCCGATCGACTTCTTGTACGAGAACGCGGCGATCGTGCGCACCTTCGAGAGCAGCCGCGCGATGGTGATGTCGAGGAGATCGGTGTTCTTCACGTCGATCGCCTCGGGGTAGTAGCTCGACAGCGAGAGCACCATCGCGGACAGGATCGCCATCGGGTGCGCCGTCGACGGGTAGCCGTCGAAGAAGCGCTTCATGTCCTCGTGGATCAGCGAGTGCCGGGTGAGCAGCGTGGAGAACCGCGACAGCTCGCTCTTGTTCGGCAGCTTGCCGTAGATCAAGAGGTACGAGGTCTCCACGAAGGTCGACTTCTCGCCGAGCTGCTCGATCGGGATGCCGCGATAGCGGAGGATGCCCTTCTCCCCATCGAGGAACGTGATGGAGCTCGTGGTCGAGGCCGTGTTGACGAACGCCGGGTCGATGCAGACGTACCCGGTCTTCGCGCGTAGGGATGCGACGTCGATCGCCTTCTCCCCCTCGGTGCCCGTGATCACCGGCAGCTCGATCGTCTGCTCCACACCGTTCTTGTTCAGCGTTAACTTCGCGGTCTCCTGCACGCCTCCTCCTTCCGCCGCAGCGCGGCGTAAGCTATCACGAGGTGAGGGAAGATTGCTTCCCCAAGAAATTGAGGTGATGCGTTTGAGCGAGCCGGTCGTGCGGGGGGAGCTGGCCCACCACCCGGAGGCGCTTCGGCTGGCGGCCGAGGTGCGCCGGGTCCACGGGCGTTACGCAGACGAGGTCGTCGCTCGGTATCGCCTGTGCCCGTTCATGCGCGACGCCGCAACCGGTTTCGGACGCTTTTACGTCCTGCTCGACCGCGAGCCCGTCCTGGAGACGGCGCTGGCGGCCGTGGTCGAGGCGGAGTCCGCCGTGGTGCACCTGATTTTCCCGTGCATCCACGCTCCGTCGCCCCAGTTCGAGCGGTTCTCGTCGCGCCTGGGTGAACAGCTGCGGCGGCTGCGCAACCCCGCGCCGGTCCTCGCCGCGTTCCACCCCGAGATGGCCGGGGACGAGACGAACTCGCACCGGCTCGTCGGCCTCCTCCGGCACGCGCCGGATCCGTTCATTCAAACGATTCCAGAAGGGTTGAACCATTCGGGGACTGTCCTCGCGGGGGCGGGCGTCGAGCCCGCCGCGGACCCGGCCGAGGACAATTACCGGCGCCTTCAAGGGGCTGGGATCGCCGAGGTCAAGGCCAGGCTCGCCGAGATCATGGCGGATCGCGACGCGAGCTATGCCCCCTCCCTGGCGCGGCTCGGGCTGACCCGCCCCGGCCCGCGCTTCGGCCCCGCCCCGGCGCGCTAGCGCTCGGGCGGCCGGCCGGGCGCCTGGCTCGCCTCGCCGGCCCTGGCCTCGCGTTCGGCCATCAGCGGCATCAGGTACGGGAAGCCTGCCGCCATGGTGTCGAGGTCGGGATCGATCTGGGCGGCCAGCCAGAAGAGCAGCACGCAGGCGCGCTCGACGTAGAACCAGTCCTCGGGGTACTCGAACGAGCGCATCAGCTCCTGGAGCTCGCCGCGCTCCAGCTCGGGGTCGGCCAGCTTCTCCAGCTGCTCGGGGCGAGCGCGCATCAGCGCCGCGGGCGTGCGATCCCGGATCTTGAGCAGCTTCGCGAAATAGGTCTTCACGGTCCGCTCGAGGAGCGCGTCGTTGCCCCCGGGCGCGACGAACCCCATCCGCCGGAAGCCGCGCACCACCGCCGCGTCGTCCTGCGCGAAGATGCCCTTCAGGATGTCGAGCAGCCCGTCGATGAGCTCGTCGCGGGCCTCGCAGCTCGCGCCGAAGTCGAGGACGACCAGGCGAAACCCGCCGCCCTCGTCCGCGCTCCGCGGGGCGACGAGGAAGTTCCCCGGGTGCGGATCGGCGTGAAAGAAGCGATCCAGAAAGAGCATCTTGTAGAAGGCCTGCACGAGCTTGAGCGCGACCTCCGAGGGCAGGACGCCCGCGCTCCGCAGCGCGTCGAGGCGGGTGATCTTGATGCCCTCCATGAACGTCATCGTGAGGACGTCGCGCGTCGTGAGCTCGTGGATGACCTCCGGGAACGCGACGCCCGCGTCCCCCGCGAAGTTCTGCGCCATCCGCTCCATGCACGCCGCCTCGTGCAGGTAGTCCGTCTCGCGGCGGAGCAGGTCGACCAGCGACTCGTGCACCCGCTCGATGTGCCCGACCGGGACGAACCGCTTGTAGACGAGGATCGCGAGGCGCAGGACGCGCAGATCGACGGCGATGATCCCGCGGATGCCCGGGTAGAGGAACTTCACCGCGACCTTGCGGCCGTCGCGCAGGCGCGCGACGTGCACCTGCCCCAGCGACGCGGCCGCGAGCGGCGCGCGCTCGATCGACGCGAACAGCTCGCCCGCCGAGCGGCCGAAGCTCGCGCGCAGCGCGGCCTCGAGATCGCTGAAGGGGTGGGGCGGCACCTGGTCCTGGAGCTGCTCGAGCTCCTTGCCGTAGGCCCGCGGCAGGAAGCCGCCCATGATGGACAGCACCTGGCCGAGCTTGATGAAGACGCCCCGCAGCTTGAGCATGGCCCGCAGCAGGCGTCGGGCGTTGTTCTGATCGACGCGGGCGCGGCGCGCGACGAGCCAGCCGGGCAGCTCACGCGCGGCGCCGCCGCTCCCGAGGCGCCTCGCGAACACCCGCCCGAGCCCCAGCTGGATCAGGTAGCTCGTCAGGATGACCGAGAACGCAAACAGCGCGCGGAGGAGTCGGACGGCGAGCGTCATGTGCGGCAGGGCAGCCGCACCATGCTACCGCAGGGGCCGCGCGGGGCCAGCCAAGCTCGCTCCCCGGGGACGATCCGGTCCCGGAGAGGGGGCCGCCGCGGGCCTTCCCCGCGCCGAGGAGCCCTCCGGCGAGCCGGGTAGGCTCAGGAGAGCGAGTCCTTGATCGCCTTGATCGGGCGAGCGCGGACCGACTTGCTGGCCGGCTTGGCCGCGAACGTCATCGGCTGCTTGGTGAACGGGTTGATCCCCTCGCGCGCCTTGGTGGCGGGCTTCTTGACGACGCGGAACTTCGCGAACCCGGGCATCGTGAAGATGCCGTTCTTCTTCAGCTCCTTGTACGCGATGTCGGTCAGCGCCTCGAGGATCGCCTTGACCTGCTTGCGCGAGATCTCGTTCTCGTTCGCCTCGACCACCGCGTTGATCAGCGCGCTCTTGCTGAGCGACGTGCTCTTCTTCCCGTCCGTTTTCTTCGCCGCCATGTTCATTCCTCCTGAGGTTTGTGGCCTCTTGCGCGCCAAAGGAAACACAACGGCCGCCGCAGATCCAGTGTCGAATCGTCGATCGGAGCTACAAAAGAAGGGGTTTCATGCCCCGGGGGGCGCGTCGCGCCGCCGGAAAGACCGCCGGGGGGGCCTGACGCGGGTCGCCAAAACCCCAGGAAAACGGCCGAAATCGACCGGTCTTCGGGCCTCGCGCGCCCTCCTCGAGGGCGGTCCGACGCCGGGCGCTCGGGGTAGGAGATCACCCGATCCCCTTCCGTTGAAGGCGATCTGGGCCGCGCGCGCCCTCCTCGGGTCGAGCCTCCTCGGCCGACGGCCCTCCTCCGCCCCGCCCCGCGCGCGCGATCGCGCCGCGCCGCCCCGCTCGATCCAGCGCTGCGCGCGCGCGACGCGCCTCGCCGTCGCGCCCCGCGCGGCGGGCGAGCGGCGCAGCTCCCGCGCCCAGCAGCGCCGGCTCGCGGCCTCGCGACGGCGGCTCGCGGCCTCGCGGCGGCGGGTCGGCGCGAGCCTCTCGGGACCTTTCGGCGGCCCGTCGCGAGCCTAGCGGCGGCTGACCGCCGAGCCCGCGCCCCACTTCCGCTTGGCCGAGAGGCCCAGGATCGTCAGCGACTGCGGCGCCTGCGTGAACTCCATCACGTCGCCGAAGCCGACGTTCACCGAGTGGATCGGCCCGTCGAAGAAGAGCTTCGCGTCGTGCGTCTTGCTCCGCACGACGAGCGAGGAGCCCGGCTGGATCAGCGCGTGGCGGAAGCGGTACTCCTCGCCGTGGGGGGTGTACGGCTCGCGCACGACGAGCTGGAGGCGCGTCGAGGTGAGCGGCAGGACGCGCCCGCCGGCGGAGCGCTGCGCGGCCGTGGAGCCGGCCGCCGGGCCGATCCAGAAGCCGCTCGACTTCTGCTCCTCCTCGGCCTTGCCCAGCCGAATCACGTAACGCGACGTGGCCGCCGGGGAGACATGACAGAAGAGCGCGTCGTTCAGGACGCGCGCGGTGGCGAGCTTGTCGTTCACCGTGACCTGCATGCGGGTGAGCACCGTGCGGCGGAGCGAGCCGCGCAGCGCCTTCGCGATCGCGTCGGCCGCGTCCCCGCTCGTCGCGCCGCAGAAGAAGCCGACCGAGTGGCCGGGAGCGCTGTTGATGCCGAGGATCGGCACGTCGCCCACGTTGTGCGAGGCGCTGAGCAGCGTCCCGTCGCCGCCGACCGTGATCACGAGGTCGAGCTCGCCCGCGTCGAACGACTGCGCCGCGCCGGCGAGGATCTCGACGCGGGCGCCGAGGTCGTCGAGCGCCGCCTTGACCTCGCGCACGGTCTGCTCGTGCGCCTCGTGCGACGCCTTGAGGCGCGCGATGGCGGCGTCGCCGGCCTCGATGAGCCGCGTGATGCGCGGGTCCTTCCGCTCGTCGCGGTAGATCCTCCAGGCAGTGCGCTTGACGACGAGCGCGACGCGGGGCGAACGCCGCTGCGCGGGCGCGAGGGGTTGTTCCGCCATCAGAGCTCCGCGAGGCGCCGGAGCGCCACCTCCGTCTTCGCGTCCTCGATCTCGCCGCGGCGGGTGAGCTCGATCGCCTCGTCGAGCGGGACCGCCACGATGACGGCGTGCCGCTCGAGCGGGGAGCCGTCCTCGAGGGGCGCCCCCTGGCGCGCGGGATCGACCTCGACGTGGAAAAAGAAGTGCCGCTCGCCCACCATGCCCGGCGCCGGGAACGTCGACGGGCCGAGCGGCTTCAGCTCGGACGGGGGCACGTCGAACCCCGCCTCCTCGAGCAGCTCGCGCGCGGCCGAGCGCTTCAGGCCCTCGGGGCTCCGCTCGTCGAGCTCCACGAGCCCGGCCGGCAGCTCCCACAGCGCGCCGAGCGTCGGCGCCTCCGGGAACGGGCACACCTCGGGCGCGCGGGTCGCGGCCGGAGGCCGGAGCGCCGAGCGGAGGTAGACGTGACGGCGCCCGTCCGCGCCGCGGTAATGCGGGGCGATCACCACCGCGTCGAGGCGCTCGCGATCGACGCTGTCGTAGGTGAACGGGTCGCTCAGCGACCCGTCCGGGAACTCGACGCGGAACACTTGGCGCCGCACGTTGAGGAAACCAGGGCCGTCCAGCGAGGGGATCGTCTGGACCAGCCTGAGCGCGAGCTTCGGGAAGGGAGGTAGCCGCATGCGTCGAGGCGCGAAGCATAGCGCCAAACGGCCGCCGATCGCGATTGCGCCCTCGCCGGGACGGCGACGCGCGGCCATGACGCGGGCATGGCACGCGGGCGCCCAGCCCCGCGCCCGGGGGGCGCGGCCTCCGGGCTCAGCGGAGCACGAGGACCCAGACGTCGTAGAGCGCGTGGGTCCAGACGGCCGGCGCGAAGCCGCGGAAGACATAAATCCCCGTGAGCACGAGCCCGCACACCATGCGGAACACGAACGAGGGCAGGTTCCAGGGATCGCCCATCGAGCCGACGTAGTGCCAGCCGGAGAAGACGGCCGCGGCCACGACCGCCCAGCCGACGAGCAGCACCACCCCCTGGACCCCCCGGCCGAAGAAGAGCTTGATCCCGAGCGCGCCAAGCCCGTAGAGGCCGACGCGGAACGCGATCTCCTCGTAGAAGCCCGCGCCGAGCGACATCACGACCCCGGTGAAGATGTCGTTCGACAAGACGGGCGGGCCGAGCCGGAGCGAGCCGACCACGTAGGCGCCGGCGAAGCGCATCAGGATGGCGTAGAGCGCGCTCTCGGTGGCGAGCAGCGCGAAGCGCCGCGTCTTCAAAGCGTGGCCGCGGCCGAGGACGGAGAGGACGATGACGAACGCGGCGCCGACGGCGAACGTGAGGCCCGCGTAGAGCGGGAGGCTGTGCTTGGCGAGCGCCCGGAGCTCGGCGGTGACCGGATCCGCCGCGTTGCGGATGGGGAGGAAGGCGACGCCGATGTGGTAGAGGACGAAGATCGGCATCGTCAGCGCCAGATCCGTCAGCGCGTCGCTCTTCGCGGTCGGCTTGTCGCCGGGAGGAGCCGCCCCCGGCCGGGCGAGCTCCGGCCCGGCGCCGAGCATCAGGACGGCCTCAGGCGATACACGATGACCAGCACCTCCGCGGACCACAGGACGAGGTTCAGCACGAAGGGGGTGTCCCGGAGGATCTCCTGGGTGGGGCTCTCGGCCTTCGCGCTGCCGGCCACGAGCTGGAGGAACCGGATCACCCCGAAGAGCGGGTGGATCGTGGTCAGCCAGAGGTACGGGTTCTCGAAGAAGCGCTGCGTGTCGTGATCGAGCGTGTACGCGAGGTAGGTGCCGATGGTGGCGACGCCGGTCACGGCGAGCGCCGCCGTCAGCGCGCCGGGCGTGTAGGCGTCCAGCGCCGCGCGCTGCTTCGAGGCGTTGGCGCACGCGAGCTCGTGGCGGCGCTTGCCGAAGCCGAGGAAGAGCGCGAGCAGGGCGGTGCAGGCGATCATGAAGCCGGAGAGCGGCGTCTTCGTCGCGAAGCCGCCGGCGAGCACGCGCAGCACGAAGAAGATCGCGATGCAGCCGACGTCGAGGTACGCGATCTTCTTGAGCCGGAACGAGTACGCGACGTTGAGGACGTAGTAGCTGGCGGCGACCACCGCGAAGAGCGGCGGGCCGAGCAGGCTGGCGCCGAGCGCGATGACCGCGAGGCCGACCGCCATCGCCTTGGCGACCGGGATCGGCACGCGGCCCGAGGCGATGGGCCGGAAACGCTTGACCGGGTGGACCCGGTCGGCCTCGGCGTCGACGATGTCGTTCAGGATGTAGACGGCGCCGGCGAGCAGGCAGAAGATCGCGAAGGCCCCGACCGCGCTCATGATGATCGAGGGGTGGGTCAGGTGCTTGGCGAACACCACCGGGGCGAGGACGAAGAGGTTCTTCACCCACTGGTGGGGGCGCATCGCCCGGATCATCCCGCGCACGCGCCAGAGCAGCGTCCCCCTGGGCGAGTCGGGCAAGATGGGCGGCTGCGCGATCAGGCCGCCCGAGGGGGGCCCGCTCTCCGGCGGACGCGAGCTCGGCACGCCGCTCCGCGGCGGCGACGAGGGAGGCTTGCCGGCGGGGACGGAGCTCATCGCGGCGGGTGAGCCGCCCTGCTCGGCCGGCGCAGGGTTGTCCAGCGCGCCGGCGTCCGGGCGAGCATCGGCGCCCGGCGCCTCCTGGGCAGGCAAGGCGGGGGCACTGTGGCGAAAGAGAGGACCCGAGGCGGTCACGGCGGCCGGAGCATACCCGGGAGCACCGGTCACGGCCATTCCGCGGCAGGCAAAAGAGCAGGAACGTGGACGCTCGGGACTGTCGGAACCGAGCGGCGGCGACGGGCCGAGCGCCCCGGGCCCAGCCGACGCGCCTGGCGGAACGTGGCGCAGCGCACCCGGGCCCGCGGCCCCCGCGGCGCACGTCGCGAATCCGCGTTCGCACCGGCCGCCCCGGCTTGTGGAACGCAAAATGCGCATCCCCGCAGGCTGGCCGTAACCTCGTGCTACCATCGCCCGTGATGACATCAGCGCTCTCGGTCGCGCGTGAAGCTTCGCCACTTCTTCTGAAGCTTCGCTCTGCCGTGGAGCAGGCCCTCGAAGGGAAGCCAGAGGCGGTCGAGCTGGCGCTCATCGCGCTGCTCGCCCGGGGCCATGTCCTCATCGAGGACGTGCCCGGCGTCGGCAAGACGACGCTGGCGCGAGCGCTGGCGAAGGCCGTAGGGGGCGAGCTCCGTCGCGTTCAGTTCACCAGCGATCTCCTGCCGAGCGACGTCCTCGGGGTGAGCGTCTTCGACCAGCGGCTCGGGCAGTTCGTGTTCCGCCAGGGGCCGATCTTCGCGAACGTCCTGCTCGCCGACGAGATCAACCGGGCGAGCCCGCGGACCCAGTCGGCGCTGCTCGAAGCGATGAACGAGGGGCAGGTGTCCATCGAGGGGACGGCGACGCCGCTGCCGGAGCCGTTCTTCGTGCTCGCGACCCAGAACCCGCAGGATTTCGCCGGCACCTTTCCCCTGCCGGAGTCGCAGCTCGACCGGTTCATGGTGCGGATCCGGATCGGGTACCCGCCGCCCCAGGTGGAGATGCGGCTGCTCCTCCAGGGCGGCGAGCCCGATCGCGCGCGGAACGTGCCGCAGGTCATCGATCCCGCGCAGCTCGTGGCGCTGCAGCGCGAGGTCGATCGCGTCGAGCTCGACTCGTCGCTCGCGACCTACCTGCAGGCGGTGCTCGCGGCCACGCGCTCGAGCCCGACCCTCTCGCTGGGCGCCTCGCCGCGCGCCGGCATGAACCTGGCGCGCGCGGCCCGGGGGCGCGCCGTCCTCTGCGGCCGCTCGTACTGTATCGCGGACGACATCCATGACCTCGCGGTCGCCGTGCTGGCGCACCGGGTCCGGCTCTCGGCCCACGCCGAGGGCTACATGCCGACCCGCGACGAATGCGAGGCGGCGGTGCGCGACCTCGTGGCGCGGGTGCCGGTCCCGCTCTGAGGGGGCGATGGGCGCAGAGGACCGGGAGCGGGGATCTCTCAGCGGCAGCTCCCGCGGCGCCGAGCGCGAAGGCGGGGCCGCGCGCAGCGCGATCCGGCCGAGCCGCCTGAAGCGCGAGCGGCCCCCGATCGAGCAGCGCCCGCTCTTGCCCTCGCGCGGGGAGCAGGCGGCTTCATGGACGAAGGTCCTGCTGGCCCTGAGGCCGCCCCGGAAGCTCAAGTTCACCCGGGAGGGGAAGTACTACCTCGGGATCACGCTGGGCGTCGGCTTCGCGGCGATCAACACGGGCAACAACCTCCTCTACCTGCTGCTCGGGATGCTGCTGTCGCTGATCGTCGTCTCCGGCGTGATGAGCGACCTGTCGCTCCGACACCTCACCGTGACCCGGCGGCTCCCGGCCCGCGCCCAGGTGGGCCGGGCGCACCTCGTCGAGATCGAGGTCTACAACCACAAGAAGCGCGTGCCGTCGTACGCGATCGAGGTCGAGGACCTGCGCGCCGGTCAGCCGGCCGACAAGCGCTGCTTCTTCCTGAAGATCAGCCCCTCCAGCGCGCAGGTGGCCGCCTACCGGCGGACGCCGGCGAAGCGCGGCCGCGACCGGCACACCGGGTTCCGCATCGCGACCCGCTTTCCCTTTGGGCTGTTCGAGAAATCGCGCGAGGTCGAGGCCGAGGGAGATCTCATCATCTACCCCGCCGTCGATCCGGTGCGGCTCCCGGTCGAGGACGCGGGGCGGCGCGAGGGCGGCGCGAGCCTCAGCGGGCGCGGCGGCGGCGACGAGACGTTCGGGCTGCGGCCGATGCGCGAAGGCGACGATCCGCGCGACATCTACTGGAAGAAGAGCACGATGCGCGACCAGCTGGTGCTGCGCGAGCGCACCCGGGAGACGCGGCCCGACGTGCGGATCGTCGTCGACACGGTGCGGCCCGCCGGCGAGGGCGACGGGTTCGCGCAGACCTTCGAGCGCAGGATCCGCGAGGCGGCCTCGCGCGCGGTCGCCCACATCAAGCGCGGCGACGCCGTGGTCGTCGCGACGACCGTGGGCGAGCGGGTGCGCGGCGACCGCAACATCGGCTCCGACGCGATCCTCCGGTTCCTGGCGCTGCTCGAGGCGGTGGACGAGGGGCGGTTGCCGGAGCTCGGCGAAGCGCGCGCCGCTCGGGCATCCGCGCGGCAGGTCTCCAGCCCGGGCCCCACGAGCGGCGAGCGCCGCACCAGCACGCCGAGGACCGCTTCATGAGATTCGGGATGGTGCATCGGGTCATGACCGACGCGCTCGCGGCGCTCGGCGTCATCGCCCTCGTCGCCAGCGGGCAGTTCAACCGCTACGTGAGCTGGGCCATCCTCATCGGCCTCGCGCTCGCGCTCGTCGTGCGCGAGTCCTGGCAGCGGCACCCGGCGCTCCGCCACCTCGACACCGGCGTCCTCCTGGTCGTCATCGCCGTCCAGGTGGTCCGCATCGTCGCGACCGACGCGAGCGTGCTCGACGTGCTCGTGGAGTTCGCCGCGGCGCTGCAGATCATCCGGCTCGCGACGCGGAAGGGCGCGGCGCACGACCAGCAGGTCATCGTGCTCGCGCTCCTGCACCTCATCGCCGGGACCGTCCTCGGCGGCGGCCTCGGCTACGGGCTGTGCTTCCTCGGCGTGCTCGTCGTCGCGCCCGGCGCCCTCGTGCTCAGCCACCTCAGGCGCGAGGTCGAGGGCAACTACCGGCAGGGGGCGCGCGACCGGACCGGGCTGCCCGTGGACGTGCCGCGCATCCTGCGCTCCCGGCGGGTCGTCGGGCGCTCGTTCCTCGCCGTCACCTGCCTGCTCTCGATCCCGATCTTCGTCTTCACCGCGCTCCTGTTCGTCATCTTTCCGCGCGTCGGCCTCTCGCTGCTCCTCCTGAACCGCGGCCACACGGGGCGGATGATCGGCTTCTCGGGCAAGGTCGACCTGGGCGCGGTCGGCGTGCTGCGCAGCGATCCCAAGCTGGCGATGCGCGTCGAGATCCCCGATCTCCCGGAGCCGCCGCCGCCGCGCCTCACCATGCACCTGCGCGGCACCGCGCTCGACGCGTACGACGGCCGCACCTGGACCCAGAGCGAGGCGTTCAAGCGCCCGACCGAGAGCGACGGGGGGCTCGTGCCGATCGAGCGGTACCCGGATCCGTCGGTCGATCCGGTGATGCGCATCGATCTCGAGCCGATCGATCCGCCCGTGATCTTCATCCCGCCGAACGCGACGGGGCTCCGGTTCAAGAGCCGCGGGCAGCTCGGCATCGACGCGAACACGATGGCCCACCGCGGGCCCGAGGGAGAGTTCCGGTACCAGCCCCTCGACGACCGCGGGCTCGTCTACGACGTCTTCCTGTCGCGCAAGCGGTCGCCGACGTTCCAGCGCCTGCCGGCGGGCGAGCGGCGGCGCTACCTGGAGCTGCCGAAGGACCTGCCGCCGCGCGTCGTCGAGCTCGCGCAGCAATGGACGCAGGGCCTGGAGCGCCCGGCCGACCGCGCGCGCGCGGTCCAGGATCGCCTGCGCACGGAGTACCGGTACGACCTCGCGTCGCCGTCGGGGGCGGACCCGCAGCCGCTCGATCACTTCCTGTTCGAGTCGAAGCGCGGGCACTGCGAGTTCTACTCGACGGCGATGGCGATCCTGCTGCGCGCGGTGGACGTGCCGACGCGCAACGTGACCGGCTTCGTCGGCGGCACCTACAACCGCTTCGGCCGGTTCTACGCCGTGCGCCAGGGCGACGCCCACTCGTGGGTCGAGGTGTTCCTCGACGGCGAGGGGTGGCAGACGTTCGATCCGACGCCGCCGGCCGACGCCGCGCCGAAGAGCGAGCTGGTCGGGGTCTGGGCGTACCTCCGCGACTTCATCGAGGCGACGAGCCAGCGCTGGGACAGGCACATCGTCGGCTACGACCTGAACCAGCAGGTGAGCCTGCTCCAGACGCTCACGTCGCGCTACCGGAGGTCCGGCTCGAGCGGCGACGTCGCGCTGTCGCGCCCGCGGATCCTCGCCGTCGCCGCCGTCGCGCTCGCGCTGGGCGGCGGCCTGCTCTACTGGCGGTTCCGCCGCGCGCGCCGCGGGCGCGACGAGTCGCGCGCCGACGGGGGGCGCACCCCGAGCGCGATCCTGGCGACCGCGCTCTACGAGAGCCTGGAGGCCGCCATGCTCGCGCAGGGCGTGCCGCGCCCGCCCAGCATGCCGCCGCTGCGCCACGCCGAGGCGCTGGAGCACGCGGACCACCCGCTGGCGCGCGAGATCCTGCAGCTCACGCAGGTCTACCTGCGCGCCCGCTTCGGCGGGGCGCAGCTCACCGAGGACGACAGCCGCGACTTCGAGCGACGCGTCAAGGCGCTGCGCTCGACCGATCGCCGCGCGCTCGCGGCAGGCAACGTCGGGCTCCACGCGTCGCCCTGATCGCGGGCCTCGGCCGCGCGCGGCGCGCCGCGCGCGGCGGAGCGTCGCTGCGCGCGGCGCCCGCTCAGCGGCGCCGCACCGGGCGCTTCGCGATGAACGCCTGGCGGATGCCGGTGACGGCGCGGCGGGTCGGGCCGCCGGAGACGAACGGGTCCTGGGCGGAGAGCTCGCCCAGCCGGTCCACGAACGACTGCGCCACGACGCGCTCGCCCAGCAGGCTGACGACGTTCGACTGGCCGCGCATCGTGGACGCGAGGACCGTCGCCGTCGACGTGTCCGGCACCGCGGCGGCCGAGAGCGCCTCCAGCACGCGCTTGATCGGCACGATCGACTGCGCGGTCGCCAGCTTGCGATCCGAGGGGCCGAGCGGCTGCGGGGCGTACTCCAGCCAGATCCCGGCGACGTTCAGGTGGCCGAGGAGCCTCTTCGACCAGCTCGGATCGAGCTCCACGTAGAGGGGCCGGACGTCGGCCAGCGTGGAGAGCGCGAACTCGCTGGGCTCGCCCGCGAGCGCGAAGTCGCGCAGGAGCGGCGCGAGCTTGCGCTCCTCGGCGAGCAGGCTCGCCGCGACCTGGCCGCGATCGAGCAGCGGGATCGGGACCACGAGGACGTCCGGCCGCTCGCCGCGCGTGATCCGCGCCGCCCAGACCCGCCACGCGATCGCCGGCGAGCGCACGAGGATGGCGGAGCTCGGATCGAGGCTGCCGTACGCCTCGTCGGTCCAGACCTCGGCGGCCGTCTGCTCGCTCCGGTCGGCGGCGAAGCCGGCCTCCTCGCTCGTCAGCGCGACCAGCGTCAGCTGGAAGACGACGAGCAGCACCGCGCCGCTCCGCGAGAACGGCACGCGCGTGTCGAGCAGCGCCCGGACGGCGGCGTGCGCCCCGAGCGCCGAGCCGACGGCGATCGCCGCGACCGCGAGCGACCGCAGGGGGGTGAGCGGATCCGCGGAGAGCACGCCGGCCGCGCGCGCGGGCAGGAGCGTGTCGAGCGCGAGCAGCACGAGGAACGGCGCGACGAGCCACCGCGCGCGCGGGCGCAGGAGCGAGAGCGCGAGGCCGGCCGCGGCGATGAGGAGGGAGACGACGCCGATCTCGCGGCTCCACGCGGCGAGCGCCGTGGTGCGCGCGCTCGCGACGTCGGCGGCGGCGAGGCTCCCCGCCGTGAGCGCGCGGCCGATGTCGGCCCACGCGCGCGGCGCGAGCGGCCGGAGCACGAGCGGCGCGAGGAGGAGCGTGGCCGTGAGCGCGCCCGCGCCGGCGGCGGCGCCGAGCAGGCGCCGGGGCGGGCCCGCGGCCGCCGCCTCCCCGCCGAGGCCCCGGCGGGCGAGGACCATCGCGAGCGACGCCGCCATCGCCGCGAGGCCGGCGGGAGGGCTCTCGGCGAACGTGGCCCCGAGGACCGCGCCGAGCGCGATCCACGCGCGCCCCGCGTGCCGCGCCTGCTCGGCGCAGACCGACGCGAGCGCGAGGGCCACGAGCGCGCAGCAGGTGGCGAGCATGGCGCCGCCGCCGACCGTCGCCTCCCGCTGCCAGGTCGGCGACAGCGCCGCCGTGAGGACGGCGATCGCCGACAGCGCGGCGGCGAGCCGCGGGCTCGCGGCGCCGCCGGGCGCGGCCGGCGCGGGCCGCGCCGCGGCCGGGATCGCCTCGGCGGCGCCGAAGAGCTTGCGGAGGAGCGACAGCCCGGGGAGGGGCGCCGGCCGCGCGGACTCCAGGAGGAGCCGGCGGACCATCTCGTAGAGCAGGCGCGACGCGAGCGCGAGCGCGAGCGCCGATCCGAGGGCGGTGCGGAAGGTGCGCGAGCCCAGCGGGAGCAGGCTCAGCGCCTGCGAGACCGCGGTCGAGAGGCCGCCGCCGACCCCGACCGCGACGAGGCCGAGGTCGCGGACGGCCGTGAGATCCTCTCGCCATTGCCCTGACGAGGCGGCGCGGGCCAGCGAGAGCCCGAAGGGCAGCGCGGCCGACAGGAAGGCGAGCGACCGATCGAGCCAGCAGCGTTTCTCTTCGGAGCTCACCGGGCGGCCATGCCAGATCGGCCGCGGGCGGGCCAAGTTCCGGCGCGCCGGACGGCCGCGCCCCGGCGGCGCGTGGCCCGGCGGCGGCGCGCGGCCCGATCCGCGCCCCCGACGGCGGCGCGCGGGGCCGATCCCCGCGCGAGGGGCGCGATCATCCGGAGAGGCGGTGAGCGGCGACCTGGGCTAGAGTCGCCCCTCCCACGGAAATTCGGAGGTCGGCTCGTGTCCCGTTTCATCGATGAGCTCAAGAGGACGCACCGCTGCGGCGATCTGCGCGAGGCGGACATTGGCAAGGAGGTCGTGCTGTTCGGCTGGGTCGCGCGGCGCCGCGATCACGGCGGCTGCATCTTCATCGACCTCCGCGACCGCACCGGCGTGACGCAGATCGTCTTCGATCGCAGCTACCTCGGAGCGATCACGAAGTACGGCGTGAAGGCGGAGGAGAAGGACCTCGTCGACGCCCACGCCGCCGCCGAGCGGGCCCGGTCCGAGTGGGTCGTCGGCGTCCGGGGCGTCGTGGTGAGCCGTGAAGGCAACGTGAACGACAAGATCGACACGGGGGCCATCGAGGTCTGGGTCGCCGAGGCGACGATCTTCAATCGGGCCGAGACGCCGCCGTTCGAGATCGCGGACGAGATCGAGACGCGGGAGGAGATCCGCCTCCAGCACCGGTACCTCGACCTGCGCCGGACGCCGCTCCAGCGGACGCTGCGGATGCGCCACGAGATCAACCGGGCGACGCGGAACTACCTGTCGGACCAGGGCTGCCTCGAGCTCGAGACGCCGTTCCTCGTGAAGTACACGCCGGGCGGCGCGCGCAACTTCCTCGTCCCGTCGCGGATCTCGGCCGGCAAGTTCTACGCGCTCGCCGAGAGCCCGCAGCTCTACAAGCAGCTCTTCATGGTCGCTGGCTTCGACCGGTACTTCCAGATCGTGAAGTGCTTCCGGGACGAGGACCTGCGCATCGACCGGCAGCCGGAGTTCACCCAGATCGACGTCGAGCTGTCGTTCGTGAACCAGGACGACGTCTTCGGGCTGATCGAGGGGCTCGTCTTCGCGTTGTTCAAGGCCGCCCTCGGCAAGGACCTCACCGAGCTCTACCCGACCGGCCGCTTCCCGCGCATGCCGTACGCCGAGTCGATGCGCCGCTTCGGCAACGACAAGCCCGACCTCCGCTTCGGGATCGAGCACACCGACCTCACCGACATCATCATCGAGCACGGCGGCGGCGGGGTGCCGTTCTGGGTGGAGCTCGCCGAGAAGTACCGGTCCGGCAAGCTGCGGCGCGACCTGCCGGCCGAGATCGTGAAGGGGCTCGTGATCCCGGCGAGCGCCAACCTCTCGCGCCAGCAGACCGAGGACCTCGAGAAGGGGCTCCGCGACGTGAAGGGCTTCCGGGGGCTCGCGCGCGCCAAGCTCGCCGAGGACGGCTCCTGGACGCAGTCGCCCCTCACGAAGTCGATCACGCCGGAGCTCCGGCAGAAGCTGAACGAGGCGCTCGGCGCCAAGCCCGGCGACATCCTCTGCTTCCAGTTCGGCAAGGAGGCCGTGGTGCACACGGTCATGGCGAAGCTCCGCATCGACGTCGCCAAGAAGATGGGGCTCATCCCGGAGTACGGGCATGGCGACCAGTGGCGGTTCCTCTGGGTGACGAACCCACCCCTGTTCGAGTTCGACGAGGACACGGGGCGCTGGGCCGCCGCGCACCACGCGTTCACGCGGCCGATCGACGAGCACGTGCCGCTCCTCGAGAGCGATCCGGCGCGCGTCGAGTGCTACCGTTACGATCTCGTGCTGAACGGGTTCGAGATCGGCGGCGGCTCGATCCGGCTGCACGATCCGGAGGTGCAGGCGCGCGTCTTCAAGACGCTGGGCATCGACGAGGGCGACGCGCGCGACAAGTTCGGGTTCCTCCTGGACGCGCTCCGCAGCGGCGCGCCGCCGCACGGCGGGATCGCGCTCGGCATGGACCGGCTCTCGATGCTGCTCAGCGGCGCGCCGACGCTGCGCGACGTCATCCCGTTCCCGAAGACCAACCAGGGCACGGACCAGATGACCGGCGCGCCCGTGGCCGTCGACGGCGCGCAGCTCGCCGAGCTGCACGTGAAGACGGTCGCGCCCGCGGACGCCCGACCGGGCGCGGCGGGCACCGGCAGCGCCGGCGCCTGATGCCGGACCGGGGGGCGCGCGCGCGATCGCGATCGGACGGCTCGACCGCGGTGCCCCGGCGCTCGAGCGCGGCGGGGCGCCGCCGCGACCGCGCGCGCTGTGCCCTGCCTCGCCGCGCGCGGCCGCGCCCCTCGGCCTTTATGTTTGCAGGCCGCGCACTTCTGATAGGGTAGGGCCTGTATCCTTCGCCATGGCCTCCCCGGCGCGAGTCCTCGTTGTGGATGACAGCCCGACCATCCTGAAGGTCGTCAGCGCCATCCTCGCTCGCAACGGGTTCGATCCGACGGTGGCGCGCGACGGGCTCGCCGGGATCGAGCTCATCAAGAAGGGGCCGAAGTACGACCTCGTCCTCCTCGACTTCGTGATGCCGAGGATGAACGGCTACGCCTTCTGCCGGGAGCTGCGGTCGAACCCGTCGCACCGCACGGTCCCCGTCGTCCTGATGAGCGCCAAGGGCGACAAGATCCGGGGGCAGTTCGTCCAGCAGACGGGCGCCGTCGACGCGATCACGAAGCCGTTCGACGCGCGGGCGCTGGTCGCGGTGATCGAGGGCGCGCTCGCGAAGACGGCCGAGGGGCGCGCGCGGCCCGTGCCGGAGGGCGCGAAGATGCCCGACGAGGACACGATCGCCGAGAGCGTGCGGCCGAGCCTCCTCGCCCGGAACATGCGCCAGCGCGCCGGGGTCGACTTCGCGCAGCAGCTGGCGACGGTGATGACGCCCGCGATCATGAGCCTGTCGCCCGAGGCGAGGACGAACGAGGCGGCCGTCATGCAGGCGGTCGCCCGCGTGATGACGAGCGAGGTGGTCTCGAAGCTGACCCTCACGCTCCGCGATCTCGACGCGCCCCCGGACGCGAAGGAGGTGATGAGCGGCGACGTCTCGGCGATCCCGCTCGCCGAGATCCTCCAGCTGCTCCAGATGCAGCGGCAGACGGGCGTGCTCCGGGTGACCACGAACCGCGCGTCGGTCACGATCTCGCTCCGCCAGGGGCTCATCGATCTCGTGCAGGCGCGCAACTCGTCGGACGAGTTCAAGCTCGGGCGCTACTTCATCGAGCGCGGGCTCGTGACGCGCGAGCGGCTCGAGGCGCTGCTCCGCATGAAGGCGCCGCAGACGCTCCTCGGCCAGGTGCTCGTCGAGGCGGGCGTCGCGACGAACGACGATCTCATCGCCGTGCTGGAGCGCCAGTCGAGCGAGCTGATCTACGAGGTGCTGCGCTGGCCTTACGGGCGCTTCTCGTTCACGCGCGAGCCGTTCCGCCCCGAGGTCGAGCAGGCGCGCCTCGGCCTCGCCGTGTCCGCGCTGGTGCTCGAGGGGTTCCGGCGCGTCGACGAGTGGCGGCTCATGGAGGGGACGATCAACTTCGACCAGGTGGTGGTCGTCGATCAGGTCGCCCTCGACGGCGTGGGCTCGGGCAAGCTGACGCGCATCGAGGAGCTCGTGCTCGGCGCGGTCAACGGCTCGCGCACGGTGAACGAGGTGATCAAGGAGAGCGCGGTCGGCTCGTTCGACGCGATCAAGACGATCTATCAGTTCCTGCAGTCGCGCGTGCTGAGGACCAGGGCCGCCTGAGGCGCGCGCCGGCGGCGATCCGCGCGCGGGCAGGGGCAGGCACACGCGCGAGCGCGCGCACAGCACGTCGGACGCCGCGCATGCGGCATCGGCGCATGTAGGCGACGTCCGCCGCCGCTACGTTGTCCACACGCGGGGCTCAGGCCGCCTCACGACGGGCGTAGCGCTGAGCGCGATCACGGCGGAGAGGGCGGGATTCGAACCCGCGGATCAGTTTCCCGATCGCACGCTTAGCAAGCGTGTGCCTTCAGCCACTCGGCCACCTCTCCTGGTCTCCAGGAGGATCCGCCCGGCCCATGCTCGGCGCAGGGTCCCATGCGGATCTCGAAGCTTCGACAGTAAAAAGAGCGTTGACTCGACAGACGCTCGGCGCGGTCCGTCGAGGGAGCGGCAACATACCAAAGAGGCTGCCGCCGTGCACAAAAAGATCGTGCGGGGACGCGCAAGGGACGGGCGAGGGCCTCCAGGGGACGGCGGCGAGGGCAGCGGGCCGGCCGGCTCTACCTTGGAGCTCGGTTCGGACGGCGAGGGCGATCGCGCCCGCGCGCAGCGAGCGTCCACGACGACACAACTACCGAATATTTATTAGCTTTTTGTCGCGTGCCGCCCGGACCCGCCCTCCCCGGCCGGCGGCGCAGGCGGCCGGGCGGCGGCGCCTTTCGTGGAGGGTTACTGCGGCACGCCGTAGGCCAGGGCCAAGAGCACCGCGCCGAGCGCCGCGCAGACCGCCCACGCCCGGGCGGCGCTGCGGGCCAGGAAGGCGACGCACATCGCCGTCACCCAGAGCGGTGCCACGAGCGCGAAGGCGAGGACGCCCCGCGTGTCCGCGGAGAGCGGCGCAAACCGCGCGACGCACGCGCTGGCCAGAACGGCGACCGGGAGCGTCCCGACCAGCGCCGCCAGCGGGCGCAGGGTCGCGCCGAGCCGCGCGAGCCGGCCGCTAGCCATGACACGCTCCTGCCAGCGAGAGCGCGACGACCGCGGGAGGAGACAGGAGCGCGAGGCCCCACGCGGCGCGCGGCCAGAGGGGCGCGAGCAGGACGAACAGGCTCGCGGCGCAGAGGAGCGCGGCGAAGGGGACGAGGTACGCCGCGGGGCCGGCCTCGGTCCGGCGCCACAGCCACACCGACAGCGCGAACGACGCGGCGGCCAGCGCGCGGGCCGCGACGCGCCACGCGCGCTTCCCGCGCAGCCGCGGCGCGACGCGGAACGGGACGCACTCCGGCCGCGCCGCGTGGAGCAAGGCGAAGGCGAGGTACGCCGAGAGGAGGGACGCGATCTCAACCATCGGACGCCGTCTGGCCCCTGGCCATGAGCCCCGCCCCGCCGTGGGACAGCGATGCCGGCGCCTCGTCCTGCGCCGCCTGCCGCGGCGCCGCGCGCCGCGAAGCCGCCCGGCGGAGCGCCCAGGCCGAGGCGCAGAGCGCCGCGGCCGTCACGAGGAGCGCGACGTCGACAGCGACGACGGCCGCGAGCTTCGGCCCCGCGCCGAAGAGCCCCGCGCTCGACCAGCGGGCCGCGAGCGCGGGGACGGGCAGCAGCAAGAGCCCCGCGAGCCCGAGCTGCCGCCACCAGAGGCTCCCGCCGTCGCGCGCGGCGAGCGCCCACGATACGCAGAGCCCGAGCGCCGCGAGGAACGTGAGCTCCTCGGCCGTCGTGCGGCCGGCCCAGCCGAGCGGGAGCGTCCGGCTCGCCAGGAAGAGCGCCGCGATCGCGACGACCGTCCCCGCCCCGAAGCCGACGGTGAGCCGCGCGAGGAGGCGGTTGCCCACGCTCTCCTGCCGCGCCTCCCGCCGCGCGAGCCAGATCCAGTTGCCGGTGAGGATCGTGGCGCACGTCGCCAGGGCGAGCACGAAGAACAGGACGCGGAGGGTGACGCCGCCGAAATCGGCGAAGTGCAGGCCGTAGATCCAGCGAAGCACGCCGCTGCGGGCGCCCTCCGCGCCGGGCACGTCGGCCGAGAGGACCGCGCCGTCGGTCGCCCGCAGGCGCACGAGGCCGCGCCCGAACGGCACCCCCGCGATCGAGCCGCGGACATCCACGGTGCCGCTGTCGAGGCCGAGATGCCGGATTCGGTATCTCTCGGGCACGAACCCTGGCTCGACCGCCCGCACGCGCGCCGTGAGCTCGTCCAGGGTGAGGCCGCGCGCGGGCGCCCCGCTCGCCGGCTCGTCGACGTACGACGCCCCCCACGCCGCCAGGTCCGCCCGGCCGGCATCCCCGCCGAACACGGGACCCGTGAACACCTGCACGAGCAACCCCAAAAAAACGAAGAGCGCGCCGGAGTACGCGTAGAGGAGCTGAAATGGCAGGCCCATCACGCCGAGCACCTTGTGCATGTCCGACCACAGGACTCGGCGCGTCTTGTCCGGCCGGAACTGATGAAACTGCCGGACGATGTCCTTCAGGTGGATGAGCACGCCGGTCGCCAGCGCGAGCAGGAGCGCGACGCACAGGAGACCGCCCACATAGAAAAGCCACGATCCGGTCGCCCGGTGCCAGAGGTAGTGCAGGTCGTAGAGGAAGTCGGACAGCCGCTCGCGCTCGGGCAAGAGCCCCTCGTGGAGCCACCACGAGGCCAGCTCGCCCTGCGAGGAGTATTGGAGCCGCGCGGCGCCCAGCCCGCTCTCCGGCAAGTCGAGCCAGAGTTGCTCGGGCGTCGTGCCCGCGGCGGCGAGCCCCTGATCCAGCGTGGCCTGGAGCCCCGCCTGCTCGACCGAGGAGCGCTGCTGGGTGATGGGCTCCTCCCACACCGCGAGCTGTCTCCGGAAGAGCGTGATTCCCCCCGACAGGAACATGACATGGAGCAAGAGCCCACCGATCACGCCGGCCCAGGCGTGCACGTCCCAGAAGGTCGTGAAGGCATGGCGGGAGAGCTTCTTGGCCATCGCGAGTCACCCTGTCCCCTCGCGCGGAGCGCCGCGCGTCGCGCGAGCTTAACGCACCTTCGCCAGGCCGTGCAGGTACCCCGGAGTCGTCAGGCCGAGCTTCGGCCCACCCTCGGCCGTGAGCTCGATCAGGGTGCTCTCCGTGGAGTCGGCGCCCTCATCGATCGTGAAGACCCGGCCGTCGACCTCGAAAAAGGAGACGTTCGCGGGCGAGGGGGCCAGCGCCGCGATCGCCGCGGCCTCGTCCGTCGCGGTGTCCCACCGCCACCAGTGCCACGCCGGCTGGCCCGTGACTTCAAAGGTCTTGGTCTCCTCCTCGATCGTGGCGAGGTCCTCGTCGAACACCCGGAGGAAGAGGCTGTCCCCGCCCGCAGGGATGGGATCGCCCGCGATCGCGCCGCCCGCCAGCTCGCTCAGGAGCAGGTGGAATTCGGGGTCGAAGGCGTCCGCGTCTCTCAGGACGCGCAGCGCGCACGGCTCGGTCTCCAGCCGATCGAGCTGATAGGCCGCTGCCCCGAGCGCCGAGCTCACGAAGTAGGCGTCGCCAGAGGCCGTCTCGACGGACTGCGTGATCCCGCCGCACCGATCGTCGACGTCGAACCGCACGACGGTGTCCGTCTCGGTGTCGATCGCGACGAGCCCGGTCTCCGGGAGGACGGTGTCGGTCGTGTTCCAGTCGAACCACCCCACCGAGAAGAGGAGCGTCTTGCCGCGCAGGACAGACCCGTATCCGTACAGCGCCAGGTAGCCCTCGCGGTGCGTGTTCGGCAGCGGGATCGTCCCTTCCACCTCCATCGTCGTGGGGTTCCACACGACGATCTGCTCGCCCGCGCGATCCGGATGGTAGACCTTCGTCGGAGAGATAGCGTAATTCGTGGGCCAGAGGCTCTCCACGCCGAAGGGCTGGAGGCTGATCGCGTCTCCCTTGACGAGCTTGTTGGGACCATCGAGCGTGTAACGCGAGATCGTCGGCGACTCGGCGTCACCGATGCCGAACCAGCCCATTCCCTCGAACGCGAACAGCCTCGCCGACCCGGTGATCTCGAGCGCCTGGGTCTGGTCGACCGCCGTGGCTGCGTCGAGCGACGACACCACGTGATAGTAAGAGTTGGTGGCGGTGTCGTCCCAGATGCGCGTGGCGACGATGAACGCATCGCCGCCGTTCTGCCCGCCGCTGCTGCTCTGATCGGCGGGGTTCGACGTCTCGTCGTCGCCGCAGCCGCCGCCGAACACGCCGGTCAGGAGCACGAGCACGAAGGTCGCGGCGCTCGCGCGATTCGATGGCCGCCGCTTTCGCTGGATCACTCTCATCTACTCTTTCTCCTGTCGCGCGAGGGAAACGGTTCGCCTCGACATCGTCGTCACATCTCCAGCGTCGCCTTGGAGGAAAACGTCCGCCCGGGCCGCTGGACACCGTGGAAATCGGAGGCCCACGCGTCGGTCAGGTTGTGCGCCTCGATGGTGAAGCTCACCACGCGCGGCGCGTCGCGCACGACGTAGGTCAGCGCGAGCGAGTGCAGGAGCTGCGAAGGCAGCTTGGCCTTGGACTCGCGCAGCCCGACGTTCGCCCAGCCGACGTAGAACTCGTGCACATAGCGCGTGTCCCAGGTGAGCGAGATCGTGTCGCGCGGCGCGAAGAGCTGCTGGAGCTGCACGCGCGCCGAGCCGTTGGCGACGAGCCACGGCCGGTTCGGCATCCGCTCGCCCTCGGAGCCAGCGAAGTTCCCCTCGTCGGACGTCTTGCGAAAATCCTCATAGGTGATGTTGCCGTCGAGGGCGATGTACTCTCCCGGCGACGTCCAGCCGGCGACGGCCTCGATCCCCAGCGACCGGGCCCCCGTGACATGCACGTAGGTGGCCGGCTGAGTGTGGTTGTCCAGCACGATGAGCCGGTCGATCGCGCGGAGAAAGCCGTTCGCGTCGAGGCGCCACGCGCCCGAAGGCGTGTCGCGCGCGTCGATCGTGAAGCCGAGATTTCCATTGTGGCTCGTCTCGGGCGAGAGACCGAGGTTGGCGACGATCATCGCCCCGTCGCCGAACACCTCGTCGGGCCGCGGGAGCCGCGTCGCCCACTCGTAGGACGCCTTGGCATAGAGCCACTCGGAGAAGCGGTAGCGGAGGCCGTCGCCGACGCCGACGCGATGGGTGTCGCGATCCCGCCGGCCGAAGCGCCCGTCGAGCCCCGGGAGGCGCTCCTTCGCGCGGAGCATCTGCACGTAGTCCTTCACGAAGAAGCGGTTCTCCAGCCGATCGTCGAGCACGTTGAGCTGGTGCTCGACGCCGAACACCCAGGTGAACAGGCTGCGCTCGGCGCCGAGCCGAGCGCGGGCCTGGGGGTTGTCCGGCCTCCGCTCCTCTCCCGTTCGCGAGACGAACGTCGGAGACAAGGAGAGCTGCAACGCGTGCTCCGGGTGGGGCCGGTAGCGGAGGTTGAGGCGGCCGAGGCCGCTGTGCTCCCAGAACACCTGATCCCGGGGGGGCGACTGCTCCTCACCTGGCCTGGTGCGCTTGCGGACGCAGCGTCCGAACCAGTCGTAAACGCAGTCGCTGACGTCGAGGAAGGTGCCGCGCCCGAGCGTGTACCCGACGAGCGCGTCGAGGGCGACGCCGCGGCCGAGCCCTTGCTCGTACTGGAGCGTCGCGCCCGGCGAGAGCTCGCCGCTCGTGACCTCGCCATAGGGGATGTCCATATGGCCCTCCTTGTGCTGCTGGTCCTTGTCGCCGTCGGTGACGAAGGCGCGCAGGAGCAGCCGCCGCGCCCAGGGCCGGTTCACGAAGCCGAGCTCGGCGCCCCCGCCCGCGGCTCGGTAGGCGTCGTGGAAGCGATAAGCTCGGGCCGGCCGCACGCGCCCGGTGCGCTCGTCCGCCACCAGGACGTCCACCGGGTAGTCGTTCTTCGCATAGTCGAAGAAGCCGCTCACGCGGGTGAAGAAGCCGCTCGGCTCGTGCAGGTGCCGCGCCGAGAGCGCGACCCGGTGCGTGTCGTACGAGCCGATCTCGTAGGACACCGCGCCATGGGTGCCGCGGACGTCCCGGTCCGTGACCAGGTTGACGGCCCCGCCCAGCGCGTCGGCGCCGAAGCGCACCGGGACCACGCCGCGGTAGATCTCGACGCGCTCGACCAGGTTCACCGGCACATTGGAGACGCCGAACGGGTACCCCGCGAGATCGAGCGGCACGCCGTCGAGAAAGAAGCGGATCTGATCCTCGGTGAGGCCGTTCAGCGAGAACCGCGCCCACGACCCGAGCCCCGCGCTCCGCCGCACGCTGATGCCCGCGGTGCGGGCGAGCACCTCGCCCATGTCGGCGGTCCGCCGCTGCGCCTCCTCGGTCTCGATGACCGTGATCGCCTGCGCGGACTGCCGGAGGCGCTCGGCCTCGGCGCCGCGCACGATCACCTGGACGGGCGCCGCCTTGGGTGCCTGGCCGGGCCCCGTGGATGGCGGGGGAGCCGACCCTGGCGGGGGCGTGGCCGCGGCCCGGGTTCCCTCCGTCGAGGAGGGCGGTTCGGCCGGGGGCTCCTCGGGGAGCCGGAACTCGTAGCTGTAGAGGATGCGCGCGGCGACCGGCGCGCCGTCCCGGCGGGCCGGCGCGAAGCGGGACCGGAGCGCCGCCGCCCGGGCGGCCTCGTCGAAGCCGTGACCCACGGGATTCGTGACCTCGGCCTCGGTCACGCGCCCCGCCGCATCAATCCGGAGCTTCAGCACGACGGTGCCCGCTCGTCGTGCCGCTCGGGCTTCCTGCGGGTACTCCGCCTCGGCGAGCTCGAGCAGCTGCGGCGGCTCGACGTGGGGGCCTCCGGCGCCGGGCGATGAGCGCTCGCCGCCCGGCGATCCGGCGGCAGGCGCGCGCACGCTCACGTCACCGTCACCTCCCGCGCGCCCGGGCATGCCGCCGTCCTGAGCGCGCGCCGGCGCCTGCACGCCGAGGATCAGGAAGGCCAACACGCCTGCAAACGGGCCTCGCAGCGCGAGGCGACCTCGTGCCACCGCGCCCGCCTTTGGCCTGGCCCGCGGTCCGGGACGCGAGGGTCGAGCAACCGAGGTGACGTCCATTCTACAAAACTTCCGGTACCTAAAATGAAAACAGAATTCAATTTCATTTTTCCTCCAGATCGTGCCATCCAGGATTCAAATTCCATCATCACCAAAATCCAGGCGTCTCCGCGCGGTCGTGGCAGATGCGCGGGCCCACGTGGCGCCGCGTGGCGAGCGCTGCCCGGGTGCAGGGCGAGGGGCATCCTCCCGGCGCCCGTGACCCGGCGGCCGAAGGGGCTGCGGGGGCTGGCGACGCGCCCCGGTATCCGGCTGATCCTCGATGAGGTGCAGTCGGGCTTCGGGCGTATCGGGCGCAGGTTTGCGAGGCCCGGGCCTCGGGGCACACGAGGGCTCATGACCGAGCCCGGTTCCCGGCGCATTCTGCGCCTTCGGGCGACAGGGCGGCGCGGAAAGAGGGGTGTGATCGAAAACGATCTCGGCCGCGCAGCCGGTACCGATTCGAGGCCGTACCGGGCGACCGTCGTGGATCGCGATCGTTTCACCGCCGAGCTCACCGCGAGGCGTGACGCGATGGATGATGTCGGGAAGGCGAGCGCGGTGATGGGTTGAATGCCGCGCGAGACGATCCTTGGCCAGACTTGCGATAGATATCCCCTCCGCCTATCGTCCGCTCGTCCGGTCGACGATGCCGCACCGCAAGGCTGTCCTCCTGTTTGCCCTTTGCTGTGGCGTGCTCGCGTCCGGCGATCGAACCTCCGCGCCTCCGGCCGTGTGGTGCAGCGCCGCCCCGTGAGCGCTCCGCGCGAATCGATGCTGCCGGTGATGGGCGGTGGACCGCTGGACGGCGAGGCGGTCCTTCGGCTCGCCGAGGCGCCGAGCGTCGATGAGCCGATCCGGGAGGGAGAGCGGCTGATCGTGACGGACCGGTACGTGCTCTTCCTCGGGCAGGGCGACGACCCGGCGTTCAACGTCGTGCAGCGCCTGCGGCTCGCGCCGGATGCGGTCCTCGATGCGGTGGAGGAGGTGCGCGCGCTGGCCGCGCAGCACGGCCGGCGGGCGCTGACGTGGGAGGTCGCGAGCTCGGCCACGCCGTCCGGCCTCGCCGACCGTCTGCGCTCCTTCGGGATGTCGCCTGCCGAGCCCCCGCGGGCCGTCGTCATGGCGCTGCTCGAGCCGCCGCCGCGCGCTCCCGCGGGCATCGCGGTGTCGCGCGTCGAGACGGTCGGCGACTTCCGCACGTTCGTCTCGATCACCCATTGAGGTGTTTGGACGGCTGGACCTGCTCGGCGCCGAGCTCGCCCGGATTGACCGCGACGGGGCGCGGGACCTCGCCGAACCGCGGTTCGTCCGCTATCTCGCCTGGATTGACGGCGAGGCGGTCGCGGCCGCCACCGCGACGTTCACGGACGCCGGCGCCGTCCTGCACGCCGGCTCGACGAAGGCGGCGGCGCGCGGTCGCGGCGCGTACCGCGCGCTGCTCGCCGCCCTCTGGGAGGACGCCGTCCGTCGCGGCGCGCCGCGGGTCGTGACGAGGGCCGGCCCGATGTCGCGGCCGATCCTGCGCCGCGTGGGCTTTCAGGAGCTCGCCGAGATCGATTTCCTCGTGGATCGATTCGGCTGATGGTGGGAGCTCGGCTGGCGTGCGAGGGGATTCGGGCTGTCGGCGGTACGCGGTCGCGCGCTCAGGAGCCGTTCGTAGCGAGGAGCTCGCGGGCGTCGCTGACGACCGCGGCGCGGCGGATCCACCGATCCAGCTCGGCGATGTCGGTGCTCGCCAGCACGCGCTCCCGCACGTCGGCGGGGACCTCCAGCCCGCGGGCCTCGAGGAAGGCGAGCACATCGTGCGCCTTGGTCTTCAGGGTGCCCTCGCGCACCCCTTCCTCCCGGCCCTTGGCCACGTAGCCACGCGCGAACTCGCTCTGATACTGGTATCCGCTCTTCATCATCGCCTCCAACGTCCGCCTCGCCGCTGCGTTCAGCGAGGATAGCACCACGTCCGCGTACAGGGCCCGGCGCTCCTCATCGAGCCCACCTGCCGCCGCCAGGAACGCCACCCCGATCGCCTCCCCGGCCTCCCCCTCCCCGTGCGCCATCGCCGATAGCACCACCACCTCCGGCGCCGCCTTCGCCTGCTCGGCGTCCGTGACGACCGGGACGACCTCGGGCCCGAGCACCAGCGGCGTCAGCGTCCAGCCTGGGTGGCCCGTGTCGATCGGCCGCGCGCTCCACCGCGCCATCGCCGCGTCGATCGTCACCACCAGCAGCCGCGTCGGGCAGCGGTGCCGCGCCCTCGTCTGGGTCACGTACACCGGCCAGACGTACGGCTTGTCCCGGTCCACGCCGAGCTGGACCTCTACCACGATCGCCATCGCCGGCCGCTGCTGCTCGCTCGCCAGCAGCACGACGATGGCGTCCGCCCGCCGCTCCGAGGGCACGACCTCGGCCAGGTCCGAGGACTCGACGCGCGCCTCCGTGAAGGCGGGGACCGGCTGGCCGAGCGCGTCTTGCAGCATCTCCGCGGCCAGCCTCGGGCGGTTCTTGAACAGGTCGACCAGGACTTCATGCGTGACTGAGGGCATCGGGTCATCTCTCGGGTGGTTGCAGCCATGCTGGACTTCCGGGCGGCTTGCCCGGCTCCTGCGGCAGCTCCCGCACGCGCCGGAGCAGCCGCCTCCCACCTCGTACATTCCGGCCAGCATCCCGGATTCGTCACGCGATCTGGCCTACCCTGCTGGGCGCCCCCTGCCGGAGGCACGTCGTCTCGACACGGGGCGGCGTCTCGGATCGCCTTACAGCGCGGAGGGCCGATCGCTCACCGGGAAAGCATAGGAGTCACGCGACATGTCACGACCCGAAGACTCCTCCGAATCCACCAAGCAATCAGCGGCCGAACAGGCCGACCTCCAACGAGCTGCTCGGCGCCTTCGAGCCCGCCGCCTCACCCGACCGGACCGCGATCCCCCGCCCCGTGCCCGCAGCCTCGCCGCGGCTCCGGCTCGCCCTTCGCCGCTTTCGACGGCACCGGGCCGCACGAGCAGTCGAGGCACCCGTGATCGGCGCAGGTCCCGCACGACGCGGCCACCTGCTTGCGGAGCGCCTCGCGCGCGCGGAACAGGCGCACCGCCGCGTTGTTCGCGGTGATCGACGCCTCCTCGGCGAACGCCTGGACCGAGAGCCCGTCGACCTCGACGCGCTGGAGCGCGGCGGCGTACTCGGGCTTCAGCGTTCCGGCCAGCGCCCGGACACACTGGCACACGGCGCGCTGCTCCACCTGCGGCTCGGCCACCTCGTCGAGCTCGGCGGCCAGCGCCGCCATCGCCCGCTCCGACGCCCCCTTGCGCCGGAAATGGTCCACCACGGCATTCCGGAGGGTCCGATAGAACCACGCCGTGGCGGACTCATCGTTGCGCAGGCTGTCGATGCGGCCGATGCCCCGCACGAACGCGTCCTGCAGGATGTCCTCGGCGACCGCCCGGTTGCCCACCTTGCGCTCCAGGAATCGCAGGAACTCCCGGTGGCTCTCGACCAGCGTCGCGACCACATCGGCCGAGCTCCCAGGCGCGGCGCCCTCCGCGCTCGCAGGCTCGGCCTCCTCCCTCGCACGCTCGGTGCCTTCCGGGGCTCGCTCGATCTCGCTCATGACGCATGAGACTAACCTCGGGGCCCGCCTGCCGCCACCCCGCCCCCGCTTCCGCCGCGCCGCTCCCACTTCCGCCCCCCGCCTGCCGCCGCCCCAACGCAAGGGCCCGGGAGCCACGACACAAGGAGCCACGCCGCAAAGGGATGGCCACCGTGAAAGGGATGGCCAGCGTGACCGGCGGGGTCACAATGTCCGCGTCACCGTCAACTGAGAGGCCGGCGTGATGCTGCAAAGGGTGCTCGTCCTGGTAAGCGTGGGACTCGTGTCGGCCTGCTCCGGGGCAGACCCGGACGCCGCTCCGGAGCCGCCGCTGCTCTGCAAGGCCTCACCGGACTGCGCCCCCGCGCCCGAAACGCCCCTGTGCGATCAGGTGCGCGGCGAGTGCGTCGCGCTCCCGCCCGGATCCCCGATCGGCGTCAAGGACGGCAGTCCGTCGTCGGTCGCGCTCGTGCTGGTCCACGAGCAGGACAGGCAGCGTGAGCCGACCGATCTCGACTTCAACCCCGAGCGGCCCGAGGAGCTCTGGGTCGTCAACCGCCAGGACGACAGCGTGGTCATCATCACGCGGCCCGGCGCGCCCGACAGCGCCTCGATCCGCCTCCGCGACCCGGCCGCAGCGCACTTCATGGACCGGCCGCCGGCGATCGACTTCGGCGACGCAGGCACGTTCGGGGTCTGCGGCGACAACGACAACGGCGGCAATGACTTCATGGGTCCGACGCTCTTCTCGTCGGACCTCGCGGTCTTCGCGAAATCGACCCCCGACGGCCTCGGGTCGCACCTCGACATGCTCCACTCGAGCCCCTTCTGCAAGGGCATCGCGCACGAGGCGGGCAACGTCTACTGGGTCTTCAACGGCCACGACCTCGCGCTCGACCGGTACGACTTCGCCCACGATCACGGCCCCGGGAACGACGACCACGCCGACGGCGCGATCCTCCGCTATGCCGCCGGCGAGGTGCTCGGCAGCGACGACGCGCCGAGCCACGTCTTCTATCGCGCCGAGGACCGCCATCTCTACGTCGCCGACACCGGTCACGGCCGGCTGCTCAAGCTGGATACCGCGAGCGGCGCGCCCGGCGCGGGCTTCGACGGGCAAGAGCCGGTCAGGGCGCGCAAGCACGTCGACGGGGCCACGCTGACCGAGCTCGTCCCCCCGGGGACGCTGGAAGCGCCGAGCGGGATCGAGGTCCACGAAGGCATCGTCTACGCCACCGATCACGCCACCAGCCGATTCTATGCCTTCGATCTGACAGGACGGCTGGTCCGCACCCTGGATACCGGCCTGCCGGCCGGCTCGCTCGCCGGATTCACCTTCGGGCCGGACGGCAAGCTCTACTTCGTCGACCTGCGGTCCAGCCGCGTCTACCGCATCGATCCCATCCTGTAAGCGCCGGGCGGCTCGATCGCGCCCGGCCCGCGGCGTTGCCTGGCCGCGCAGCGGGGTGCCCGGGCCGAACCGGCGGCGCCCAGCGGCGCGGGCGCGGTGTAATGAAGCCGGGCGGCTGCGTCTTCGGAGGTGAGCGACCGCGGGGTCGCCGAAAGGATGACACCATGAAAGAGACTACCCTCCAGGTCGGCGGGATGAGCTGCCCGTCCTGCATTCGCCACATCGACGGCGCGCTGCGCGATCTCGACGGCGTCGCCAAGGTCGACGTCCGCCTGCGCGAGGGCACCGTCGTCGTGCAGCACGACCCGGCCCGCGCGCCCGTGGACGCGCTGGTCGAGGCCGTGCGCGGGGCCGGCTACGACGTGCGCTCGCGCGCCGCCTGAGCGACCGCGCTGGCCGGGCTCACTCACCGCCCGCCGCCGCGCTCGCTTCGGGCGCGGCGAGCAGCGCGTCGAGCTCGGCCTCGCCCCTGTCCTCCGCCCGCCTGCCCCGACGGCGGCGGAGCCACTCGGCCGCGTCGTCGAAGAGCGAGTAGGCCACCGGCACCGCGAGCAGCGTGAGGACCAGGGAGAGCGACTGGCCGCCGAGCACGATGGCCCCGGTCGTCCGGTTCTGGCCCGAGCCGACGCCGTGCGAGAGCACGAGCGGGATCATGCCGGCGACGAAGGCGATCGTCGTCATCAGGATCGGCCGGAGCCGGTCCTTGTTCGCCTGGAGGATCGCCTGGAGCCGCGGCATCCCCTCGGCCCGCAGGTGGTTCGTGTGGTCGATCTGCAGGATCGCGTTCTTCTTCACCACGCCGAAGAGGACGAGGAGGCCGAGCCCCGAGAAGAGGTTCAGCGACTGGTCGAAGAGCTTCAGCGACAGCAGCGCGAACGGCACCGTGAGCGGCAGCGAGAGCAGGATCGTGATCGGGTGGAGCCACGACTCGAACTGCGCCGCGAGGATCAGGTACATGAACACGAACGCGAGGCCGATGACCACGGCGAAGCTCGTCGCCGTGCTCGCCGTGTTCTTCGAGCTCCCCACCGCCTGCGTGGAGTAGCCCGCCGGCATCTTCTGCTCGGCGATGATCCGGTCGAGCGCCGCCTGCACCGCGCTGTCGCCGACGCCGGGCGCGGCGTTCGCGCTGATCGTGATCTGCCGGCGCCGGCCGAGGCGTCCGATCGACGAGGGCCCGCTGTCGGGCTCCAGCGCGACCACGCTGTCGAGCGGGACGGCGCCGTGCTTGGACGAGGGGACCGAGAGGAACGAGAGGCCCTGCGCGTCCGCCCGGTGCCTCGCGTCGGCGCGCACGCGGACGTCGTACTGCTCGCCGGCCTCCGAGTACGTCGAGACCTTGAGCCCCCCGACGAAGAGCTGGAGCGCGCCGGCCACGTCGGCCACCTGGACGCCGAGATCCGCGGCGCGATCGCGGTCGATGGTCGCGCGGAGCTCGGGCTTGCCCACGACGAGGCTGTTGTCGACGTCCACCGCGCCGGGGACCTTCCGCAGCTCCTCGGTGATGCGCGTCGCGTACTCGGCCAGCTGGTCGAGATCCGGCCCCTGGAGCGCCACCTGGATCCGCCCCGACGACTGGCCGCCGGACGAGATCGCCTGCACCTCGCCGGCCGTGACGCGCAGCTCGCGCGGCAGCTTCGCGAGGATCTCGTCGCGCGCCCTCTGCATGATCTCGAGCTGCCCGAGCGCGCGCTGCTCCGGATCGACGAGCATCACGTAGATCTTGGCGATGTTCGAGGCCTGCTGCTCCCCCTCGCCGACCGTCATGAGCGTGCTCGTGACGCCCGGGAGCCGGCGCACGTCGTCGGCGATGCGCTCGGCGATGAGGCGGGTCGAGGTGAGGCTCGTCCCCTCCGGCGCGCGCAGGCTGATCTCGAACTGCGCCTGATCGTCCTCCGGGAGGAACCCGGCGGGCAGCGTCTTGGCGATGGGGCCGCACGAGCCGAGCGCGGCCACCGACGCGACGACGATCACCCAGCGGCGCTTCATCACCCACGCGAGCGCGGCCATGTAGGCGCGCTCGATCGGCCGGTAGAAGACGTCGACGGCGCGCTCGAGGATCGAGGGCTTCGCGTGCGCGCCCGCCTGCCTGTGCCCCGAGAGCCACCGCGCGGCGAGCGAGGGCGTGAGCGAGAAGCTCACGATGAGCGAGACCCCGATGGCGAAGGCCATCGTCAGGCCGAAGCTCTTGAGGAAGCGCCCCACCATGCCGGGCATGAACGCGACCGGGATGAAGACCGCCATGAGCGAGAGCGTGGTCGCGAGCACCGCGAGGCCGATCTCCTTCGTCGCCAGGACGGCGGCCGGGAACGGCTTCATCCCCTTCTCGTCGATGTAGCGGACGATGTTCTCGAGCACGACGATCGCGTCGTCGATCACGATGCCGACGGCGAGCGCGAGCGCGAGGAGCGTGAGGAAGTTGAGCGTGAAGCCGGCGACCCACATGACCGCGAACGTCCCGATGACCGAGATCGGGATCGCGAGCGCCGCGATCAGGGTGCTGCGGGCGTTGCCGAGGAAGAGGAGCACCACCGCCGCGGCGAGGAGGGCGCCGAGCACGAGGTGCTCCTTCACGGCGGCGATGCCCGTGCGGATCACCCGCGAGCCGTCGCGCACGACCTCGATCTTCGTCCCCTCGGGCAGCGAGCGCTGCACCTCGGCGAGGCGCGCCTTCACCGTGTCGACGACGGCGACGGTGTTCTGGCCCGACTGCTTGACGATCGACAGGAGGACGGTGCGCCTCCGGTCGAGCTGGGCCCACGTCTTCTCCTCGGCGCGGCCGTCCTCGACGCGGGCGACGTCCGCGAGGCGCACCGCGCGGCCGTCCTGCTGCCGGAGGACGATGCGGCCGAGGGCCTCGGGCGAGTCGACGCGCCCCATCACGCGCAGCGTCAGGTCCTCGGGGCCGGTCTCGACGCTGCCGCCCGGGGTCATCAGGTTCTGCGCGGCGATCGCGCGCTGCACCTCGGCCGCGGTGATCCCCTGCGCCCTGAGGGCGATCGGGTCGAGCCAGACGTTGATCTGCCGGCTCTGCGCGCCGATCACGTTGACCTGACCGACGCCGGAGATGCCCTCGATCTGCCGGCGCACCTGCTTGTCGGCGATCTCGCTGAGCTCGCGGATCGGCCGGTCCGACTCCACGGAGACGAGCAGCACCGGGGCCGCGCCGAGGTCGATCCTGCTCACGATCGGCGGATCGATGCCCTTGGGCAGGCTGGGCAGGACGGCGCTGATCTTGTCGCGCACCTCCTGGGCGGCGACGTCGGCGTCCTTCTCCAGCGTGAAGCCGACGACCACCTGGCTCACGCCCTGGGTCGACGTCGACCGGATCTCCTCGATGCCGCTGATGGTGTTCACCGCGCCCTCGATCCGGTCGGAGATCTCGGTCTCGACCTCCTCGGGCGCCGCGCCGTCGAGGCGCGTCGTGACGACGACGTACGGGACGTCGATGTCCGGGAACTGGTCGAGGCCGAGCCGGGTGTAGCCGGCGGCGCCGAGGACCACGATGACCAGCATGAGGACCGACGCGAAGACGGGCCTCTTGACGCAAACGCGGGCGAGCCACTGCATGACGACCTCACTCCACGGCTTGGCCGTTCTCGAGCCCCTGAGACGGCTTCATCACGATCGCGTCGCCCGCGCGGACGCCGCGGAGGACGGCGATGAGGTCGCCCTTCTCCGCGCCGGTCTGCACGACGCGCTCCTCGATCCGGCGATCGACCACGGCGAAGAGGTGCGCGCGGCCCTCCTTCTCGACGATGGCGGACCGCGGCACCACCGGGCTCGGCGCCTCCCCGGTGGCGAGCGCGATCGACGCGAACATCCCCGGCCGCAGCGCGCCGTCCGGGTCCTCGACCTCGGCCTCGGCCACGAGGTCGCGCGTGGCCTCGCGGACCGCGGCGCCGATCCAGCGCACGGCGCCCGAGAACGAGCGCCCCGGGTACGCCGGCACCGTGAAGGTGAGCGCGCCGCCGGTCTTCACGGCGGCGAGGCTCGCCTCGGGCACCGCGAACTCGAGGCGCAGCGCGCCCTTCGAGACGAGCGCGACGACCCGGGAGTCGTGGCGGACGTACTCGCCGACGTCGACGAAGCGCTCGGTGACCATCGCGTCGAACGGCGCCCGGATCTGGCCGTCGCCGACGCTCTGCGCGGCGGCGCGCGCGCGGGCGGTGGCGGCCGCGACCGAGAGCGGGGCGCTCCGGCACTGGTCGGCGATCCTGTCGTGCTCGGCCCGGGAGATCGCGCCGCCGTCGAGCAGCGCCCGGTAGCGGTCGCACTCGCGCCTCGCCGTCTCCTCCTGCGCGCGGGTCAGCGCGGCGTTGGCCTGCGCCTCGGCGGCGGTGAGCGCGGCGGCGCGGACGTCGAGGCGCGCGAGCAGATCGCCCTTCTTCACCGCGTCGCCGCGCTCGACGAAGGTCTCGAGCACGCGGCCCACCGCGTTGGCGGCGAGGTCGGTCTGCCGGTCCCCGCGCAGCGTGCCGGTGAGCGCGAGGCTGCGCGGCATCGGCGCCTCGCGCACCTCGGCGGTCTCGACGCGGACCGGCGGCGCGGTCGCCTGGGTCGCGCTCTCGGCGCTGGCCTTGGACGCACAGCCCGCCGCCGAGGCGGCGAGCGCGGCGAGGAGGAGGAAGCTTTCGGCGCGGCGTTTCGTCGTGGCGTGGTTCAAGGATTCCTCGCGGCGGGGTCGGTCACGAGCGGCCTCGCGTCCGGGCGGAGCGCGACCTCGCGGCCGGCGGCGCGCCGCGCCCCCGCCCGTTCCGCCGTCGCCCAGCCCTCCGCCGCGCCCCTCGAGCGCGGCGCTACGATCATCGCAACCGATGGTTGCGATGGGTATAACACGGCCGCGGTCGACCGCAACAACTAGTTGCGGTCATCGCAACAAACTGACGCGATGGCGCGACGCGCCGCGGGATTGCGCTGGCGTGTGCCGCGCGGCGGAACTTGAATGACGGGTCGATGCAGCAGGCGACGACGGCGAAGCGGACGGCGAGGCGGGGCTCCGCGAAGAAGCGCGCGCTCGTGCGCGGCGAGCCGGTGGTGCGCGGCATCCTCGCGGCGACGCTGGAGGAGCTCGCGAGCGCGGGCTACCGCGCGCTCCGGATCGAGGACGTGGCGACGCGCGCGGGGGTGAACAAGACCACCGTCTACCGGCGCTGGCCCACGAAGGAGGACCTCGTGCGCGCCGCGCTCCTGTCGGTCACGGACGAGAAGATCGTCCCGCCGAACACGGGCTCGCTCCGCGGGGATCTCATCGCGCTCGGGCGGGCGATCGTCGAGATCCAGATGTCACCGGTGGGGCAGAGCATCGTGCACGTGTTCCTCGCCGAGGGGCTCGACTCGGAGCTCATGGCCATCGCCCGCTCGCTGCGCGCGGTCCAGGAGAGCGGGCTGCGGGCGATCGTCGAGGGCGCCGTCGCGCGAGGCGAGCTCGCGCCGAGCGACGATCCGATGCTCCCGTTCGAGCTGCTCGCGGCCTACCTCAAGAACAAGATGATCGAGCATCGCGCGAGCATCGACGAGGCGCAGCTCGCGCGCGTCGTCGACGTGATCCTCCTCGGGGTGCTGCGCCCAGGGGTAGTGGTCAACTCTGCCCAGAGAGAGTCCACATGAAGGCGGGAAGGCGGGAAGAACATTAAGGTTTTCTTCCCGGCTTCCCGCCTTCATGTTCAAATTTGACCACTGCTCGCCCGGGCCTGCGGGAGCAGGCCTGAGCCGCGGGGCCGGGTCAGACGGCGAGGGCCTTCCAGCGGCCGCGCGCGAAGGCGACGGCGAGCAGGGCGCTGCGGCAGATCCAGTCGGCGGTGCTGCCCATCCAGACACCTACGAGCCCGTGGCCGAGGGTCACCGCGAACAGCCACGTGCCGCCGAGCCGGACGAGCAGCGAGCAGACGAGCGTCACGGCGAGCACGGTCCGGGTGTCGCCGGCGCCGCGGAGCCCCATCCCCATGACGGTGGCGAACGCCATGAACGGCTGCGCCACGGCGGCCATGCGGAGCGCCCGCTCGCCCACGGCGAGGAGCTCGGGGTCGCCGGAGAACGCGAGCAGGAGCGGGCGCGGGGCGAGCGCGAACAGGACGCCGAACGCGGAGAGGGCGAGGATGGCCATGAGGGCCGCGACGAGCCCGACCCGCGCGGCGTCGCGGGGGCTGCGCGCGCCGAGGCGCTGCGCCATGAGCGCGCCCGCGGCGATGCCGAACCCTTCGGCAGAGAGGAAGCACACCGACTCGATGGCGATGAGCGCCTGGTTGGCGGCCATCGCGGTGGCGCCGAGCAGCCCGATGATGGCGACGAACCCCATGTAGCCGGCGTGGTAGACGGATCGCTCGGCGAACGCCGGCAGCGCGACGCGCAGGACCCGCGCGAGCGCCGGGGCGCTCGCCTGCGGCGCGGCGCCGGTGCCGGGGGCGGCGGCGTCGGTCGGCGCGGGCGCCGCGGCGCCCGGAGCGGACCGGAGGGGCAGCGGGCTCGAGCGCGACAGCAGCGCCGCGGTCAGCAGCAGCGCCTCGGTGGCCATCGTGCACGCCACGCCCACGGCCGCGCCGCGCACGCCGAGCGCGGGCAGCCCGAGGTGGCCGAAGATCAGGACCGCGCTCACCGCCACGTTGACGAGGTTGCCGATCGTGGCCACGGCGAGCGGCGTCCTCGTGTCGCCGACGCCCTGCAGCGCGGCCGCCGCGACGGCCTCGACGAACGCGAGCGGCAGCGCCGGCAGCACGATCCCGAGGTACGCGGCCGCCTGCTCGACGACCGCCGCGCCGGCGTTCGGGAACAGCGCGCGGAGCAGCGGGCCGCAGGCGGCGAGCAGCGGCAGCGCGACCGCCGCCCCGAGCGCGAGCGCGAAGACCAGCGACGCGCGCGTCGCTTCCGCGGCGGCGGCGCGGTCGCCGGCGCCCACGCTGCGCGCGACCACGGCGAGCGTGCCGGCGGAGGTCGCGCTGAAGACCGAGACGATGGTCCACGTCAGCGTCCCGCAGATCTGCATCGAGGCGAGCGCGGTCGTGGAGTAGCGCCCGACCATGCCGCGGCCGACGAGGAAGACCAGCGTCAGCAGCAGCATGTGCGCGATCGCGGGCCAGGCGAGCCGCCACACCTGCCGCGCCAGCGCCGCGCCTCCATGTTCGCTCTTCACGAGTAGTCGGATCCTCCGGGCTCAGCGGCGCCCCGCCGCCCCGGGTGATACCACCTGCCGACGTACGCTCCGCCAGGAGAGGGAGCGAGGTCGACGACGGCCGTCGCGCCGCGCCGGGCGGCCTGAGCTGCGCGCGGCGACCGGAGCGCCGTGACCGGCGACCTGAGCTGCGCACGGCGATCGGGGCGGCCTCGGCGCGCCGCTCCGCGGCGCCCCGCGCCGCGCGCGAGGCGGACGGCGCGCGCGCCAGAAACCATTTTGTTGCAAATGCAATTCTGTTTCATTATTCGAGACGGCGCCAGATCGAGAGAGGACCTAGACGTGACGCGAAAGCTCCCTGTGACCGTGCTGTCCGGCTTCCTTGGCGCCGGCAAGACCACGCTGCTCAACCACGTCCTCGCGAACCGCGACGCGCTGCGCGTCGCGGTGATCGTCAACGACATGAGCGAGGTCAACGTCGACGCCGCGCTCGTGCGGGGCGGGGGCGCGGCGCTCTCCCGCGTCGAGGAGAAGCTCGTCGAGATGTCGAACGGCTGCATCTGCTGCACGCTCCGGGAGGACCTCCTGGTCGAGGTGGCCCGCCTGGCGGCGGAGGGGCGCTTCGACTACCTGCTGATCGAGTCGACGGGCATCTCCGAGCCGCTGCCGGTCGCCGAGACGTTCACCTTCGCCGACCCTGCGACGGGCGAGAGCCTCTCCGAGGTCGCCCGGCTCGACACGCTCGTCACCGTCGTCGACGCGCAGCGGTTCCTCGCGGACTGGACGAGCGCCGACGACCTGCGCGCGCGCGAGGCCGCGCTCGACGGCGACGACGAGCGCACGGTCGCGGATCTGCTCGTCGAGCAGGTCGAGTTCGCGAACGTGCTCGTGCTCAACAAGACGGATCTCGTGAGCGAGGACGAGGTCGAGCGGCTCACGGCGATGCTCCTGCACCTGAACCCCGGCGCCCGCATCCTCAAGACCCGCCGCGGTCGGGTCGATCCTCGCGAGATCCTCGGCACGGGGCGCTTCGATTTCGAGGAGGCGGCGCGCTCGCCCGGCTGGATGCGGGAGCTGCGCGGAGAGCACGTGCCCGAGACCGAGGAGTACGGGATCGAGAGCTTCGTCTACCGCGCAGCGCGCCCGATGCACCCGGAGCGGCTCTGGGCCTTCATCCACGGCGCGGCCGCCTGGGATGGAGTGCTCCGCTCGAAGGGGTTCTTCTGGCTCGCGACCCGCATGGACGTCACGGGGGCCTGGTCGCAGGCGGGGGGCGCCGCCTCGTTCGAAGCGGCGGGCCGCTGGATCGCGTCGTTGCCCGAGGAGCAGCGGCCGGAGGACGACGAGGGGAGCGCCGCGTGGCACCCGGTCTGGGGCGACCGGCGGCAGGAGATCGTCTTTATCGGCGTCGACATGGATCGAGCCGAGCTCACCCGCGGCCTCGACGCCTGCTTGCTGACGGCGGAGGAGATGGCCGCGGGGCCCTCCGGCTGGAGCCGCATCGAGGATCCATTCCCCGCGTGGCAGGGAGAGAGCGCTCCGGAGAGCGAGAGCGAGGCAGGACCGGCGCCGCTCCTGCTGTCCTGAGGCGATCCATCCCTGTCGAGCTCGCGGCGCCCGAGGCGACCGTGGGCTCGCTGCGGATAGACCTCGATCCCGAAATGGCACAATCGGGTCGTCCACGGAATCGAGTAAGGGATTGTCCTGGCCTCGTGCAGAAACCACGGACTCTTCCCTGCCAAGCAAATCGCTCGGCCTCCACGCGGCGCGCCGGCGATCACGTTGAAGCTCGGCGGGCATTCTTCGGTCGAGGGGGAAAGGAGTCGCACCCCGGAGGCGCCTGCGCACCAAACGATATTTGCTCTGCGCTTCAGGCCTTGACTTGGGGCTGTCCGGCGCGAAATCTCATCCGGCCACTCGTGGAGCGGCGAGCAAGAAGCCTGCGTTTGCGCCGGCGAACAACGCCGTTCACCGAAAGGAAACAGGAGGTCCCCGATGCGCTACGAAAAGCCTGAGTTCGTCGAGATCAAGATGGACGCGGAGATCGGCTCGTACCAGAGCGACTTCGACCCTGTTCCGATCAATTTCGCGCGCCCGGCGCCGGCGGAGCGGGAGGGCGCCTCGGTCGAGGCGGAATAAGGGCCTCCGAGCGAGCACCGGAATGCGCCTCTGCGTCCTGGGTTCGTCCGCCGGCGGCGGCCTCCCGCAATGGAACTGCGCCTGCCCGAACTGCGTCGAGGCGCGCCGCGGCTCGGCGCGCATCCGCCCTCGCACCCAGGACGCGCTCGCGCTCGAGGTGAGCGAGGGCAGCTGGTTCCTCGTCAACGCCTCCCCCGACGTCCACCGGCAGATCGAGGCCTTTCCACCGCTGCAGCCGCGGGCCGGCAGGGCCTCGCCCATCGCGGGGGTCATCCTCACGAACGGCGATCTCGACCATACGCTGGGGCTCTTCTCCCTGCGCGAGAACACGCCGCTCGTGATTTACGCCACCGAGGCCGTCTACCGCGGCCTCACCGAGGGCAACACCATCTTCCGCACGCTCCAGCGCTTCCCCGGGCAGACCACGTGGCGGCGCCTCGAGCTCGACAAGCCCGCGGAGCTCACCGGGCTGGACGGCGCGAAGACCGGGGTGACGGTGGTCCCGGTCGCGCTGCCGGGCAAGGTGCCGAAGCACCTCGAGGGCCTCGCCCCGCCGTCTCCCGAGGACAACATCGGCCTCTGGGTCCGCGACGCGACGAGCGGCCGCCTCGCCGCCATTGCGACGGCCGTCGGGGCTGTCGGCGACTACGTGCCGCGCCTCGACGGCGCGGACGTCTGCTTCTTCGACGGCACCTTCTGGTCGAGCGACGAGCTCGTGCGCCTCGGGCTCGGCAAGGCCCGCGCGGAGGATATGGCGCACCTGCCCATCGGCGGCGACGGCGGGAGCCTGAGGCTGCTCGCGGGCGTCGCCGCGCGGCGGAAGATCTACACGCACATCAACAACACCAACCCGATCCTCGTCGAGGGCTCGCCCGAGCGGCGCGCCGTGGAGGAGGCGGGCTGGGAGGTGGCCGCGGACGGCCTTGTGATCGACCTATGAACGACGAGCCGCTCTCCCGGGAGGCGTTCGTCGCGCGGCTGCGCGACGAGGGCGCCCGGCGCTATCACGACAACCACAGGTTCCACCAGCGAATGCACCGCGGCGAGCTCTCGCGCCGCGAGATCCAGGGCTGGGTGCTCAACCGTTACTATTACCAGACGCGGATCCCCATCAAGGACGCGCTCATCCTCGCGAAGAGCGAGGATCCGGCGTTCCGGCGGCTCTGGATCCACCGCATCGTCGATCACGACGGCGCGCGCGAGGGCGAGGGCGGCCTCGCGCTGTGGCTGCGGCTCGCGGACGGCGTGGGGCTCGACCGCGCCGAGGTCGCGGGCCTGACCAGGGTGCTGCCCGCGGTGCGCTTCGCCTGCGACGCGTACGTGACGCTGGTGCGCGAGCGCAGCCTGCTCGAGGCGGTGGCCTCGTCGCTCACCGAGTTCTTCGCGCCGGATCTCATGTCCCGGCGCATCGTCGCCTGGGAGCAGCACTATCCCTGGGTCGACCAGGCCACGCTCGATTACTTCCGCGGGCGGGTGACGCGCGCCAGGGCCGACTCCACCGAGGCGATCGATTACGTGACGGCGCGCGCGACGACGCGCGCCGCCCAGGAGGCGTGCATCGCCGCGCTCATCACGAAGTGCGACATCCTCTGGTCGATGCTCGACGCCATCGCGGCGGCCTACGGGCCCGAGGCGTGACGCGGAGATGCCCCTCGCGCCCGGCGATCGGCTCCTCCTCGCGAGCAAGGCGCGGCTCGTGCGCGATCGCGCCTCGGGCCGCGAGATCCTGCTCTATCCGGAGCGCGGCCTCGCGCTGAACCCGGTGGCCGCGGCGGTCGCCGCGCGCCTCGACGGCGCCCGCACGGTGGCCGAGATCGCCGCCGAGATCGCGGCCTCCTTCGCCTCCACGCCGCCGGACGCGGTGGAGCGCGACGTGATCGCCTTCCTGGAGGAGCTCGCCGCGCGCGGCCTGCTCGAGGAGCGACGCGCGGCCGTCGCCGTCGGGGACGCCGCCGCGCGCGGCGCGCCGGCCACGCAAGGCCCCGCGTCCGCCCTCGAGGGCGGCGCCGCGGCGGACGCCGCGTCGCACCGCCCCTACACGCTGATCGCGGAGCTCACCTACCGCTGCCCGCTGCGCTGCCCGTACTGCTCGAACCCGATGGAGCTCGAGGGCGCCGCCGGGGAGCTCTCGACGGAGACGTGGTGCCGCGTCTTCGACGAGGCCGCCGCGCTCGGGGTGATGCAGCTCCACCTCACGGGCGGCGAGCCGCTCGCCCGGCGCGATCTCGAGGCGCTCGTCCGCGCGGCGCGCGGCGCCGGGCTGTACACGAACCTCATCACCTCCGGGGTCCCGCTCGCGCGCGAGCGCCTCGCGGCGCTGCGGGCGGCGGGGCTCGACAACGTGCAGCTCAGCGTCCAGGACGCCGACCCCGAGCGCGCCGACCGGATCGCCGGCTACGCGGCGTTCGACCACAAGCTCGCGGTGGCCGCGTGGGTCAAGGCCGAGGGCCTGCCGCTCACGGTCAACGTCGTGCTGCACCGGGAGAACATCGACCATGTCCCGGCGATCGTCGCGCTCGCCGAGCGGCTCGGGGCCGACCGGCTCGAGCTCGCCAACACGCAGTACCTCGGCTGGGCGCTCGCGAACCGCGACGCGCTCCTGCCCACGAGGGATCAGCTCGAGCGCGCGTTCGCCATCGCCTCGGAGGCGCGCGAGCGGCTGCTCGGCCGGATGGAGATGGTCTTCGTCACGCCGGACTACTACGCCGCCTTGCCGCGGGCCTGCATGGATGGTTGGGCGCGCCGTTACCTGCACATCGCGCCGGACGGCCTGGTGCTGCCGTGCCATGCGGCGCACACGATCCCGGGGCTGCGCTTCGAGAGCGTGCGCGATCGGCCGCTCGCCTGGATCTGGCGCGAGGCGCCGAGCATGAACCGCTTCCGCGGCGACGCGTGGATGGCGGAGCCCTGCCGCGGCTGCGACCGCCGCGAGGCCGATTTCGGGGGCTGCCGCTGCCAGGCCTACCACCTCACCGGCGACGCCGCCGCGACGGACCCGGCCTGCTCGCTCTCGCCGGCGCACGGGATCGTCGAGGAGGCCCGGCTCCGCGCCGCCTCGTCGCGGGCGGCTCAGCCTCGCTATCTCCACCGCGGCGCGCCCCGTTGAGCTCCCCCGCGACCAGGCCCTACGCCGTGCTCGGCGTGGTCGCCGTCGGCACCTGGATGTCCGCGCTCGGCAGCAGCCTCATCAACGTCGCGGTGCCGCTCGTCCGCCGCGATCTCGGGGTCGACATCGGCGCCGCGAGCTGGGTGCTCGCCGCCTACTCGCTCTCGGTGAGCGCGCTGCTCCTGCCGTTCGGCCGCCTCGGCGATCGTCACGGCAAGGGGCGCGTGTACGCCGCGGGGTTCGGCGTCTTCGGCGTGGGCTCGGCGCTCTCCGCGCTCGCGCCCACGCTCGCGTCGCTCGTCGCGGCGCGCGCCCTCCAGGGCGCGGGCGCGGCCATGCTGATGGCGAACGGCCCGGCGCTCACCACCGCCGCGTTCCCCCCCGCGCAGCGCGGCCGCGCGCTCGGCTTGCAAGCGACGGCGACGTACCTCGGCCTGTCGCTGGGGCCGTCGATCGGCGGCTGGCTCGCGCAGCGCGCCGGCTGGCACGCCGCCTTCTGGATCAACCTGCCCATCGCCGCTCTGGGAGGGCTCCTCGCCCGGTCGCTCGTCTGGGGTGGATCGGCCAGCGCGACGCCGGGGATCGCCCGCGGCGCGGACCCGGGCGCGTCGGCGGCGGCCACCGATGCAGCGTCGGCTCCGCCTGCGCGGGGCGCGCCGCTCGGCGCGCGCGCGCGGCCGTTTCCGTGGGCGAGCGCGCTCCTCTTCGGTCCGGCGATCACCGCGCTCCTCGTCGCCGTCACGCGCGGCCAGCGCTGGGGCTTTCAGAGCCCCAGGGTCATCGGCCTCCTCGCCCTCGGCGCGGTCCTCGCCGCGGCGTTCGTACGGGCGGAGCGGCGCAGCCCTGCGCCGCTGATCTCGGGCGCGCTGCTCATGCAGCCGGCGCTCGGGCGCGGGCTCGTCGCCGCGTTTCTCCAGTACGCGGCGGTGTACATGATGCTGTTCTTGCTGCCGTTCTACTTGCAGGGCCGGCTCGCGATGAGCGCGGCGGACGCGGGCCTGGTGATGACGGTGCAGCCGGCGGTGATGGCGGTGCTCACCGCGACGAGCGGCTGGCTCTCGGACCGCATCGGCACGCGCGCGCCGGCCGTCGCGGGCATGGCGGCGCTGGCGCTCGGCCTCGCGAGCGTGGCCATGCTCGGCCCCCGGCCCGAGCGCGCGGGCCTGCTCGCCGCGCTCGCGCTGGTGGGGGTCGGCTCCGGATTGTTCACCTCGCCGAACAATAGCCGCATCATGGGCGCGGCGCCGCGCGATCAACAGGGCACCGCCGCGGGCCTGCTCGCCGAGGCGCGCAACGTGGGGATGCTCTGCGGCGTGGCGGCCTCCGGGGCGATGTTCGCGGCGCTCGGCGGCGGGCAGCCGATCGAGGCGGCGGGGGGCGGCGCGCTCGGCGCGGCGTTCCAGGGGACGATGCTCGCCGCGTCGGCCCTCGCGGCCCTGGGGGCGGGTGTGAGCGCGGCGCGGACGACCCCGGGGAGCGCGCACCCGGGCGCGGGCGGCGGGCGCGGCTCGGCCGTGGTTCGAGGCGAGGCAGGCGGCCCCGTCCCCGGATAAACGCACATTCCGACGTTTCTCCCGGCCGACTTCGAGGAGCGCCTCTGGGCCGCCGCAGACCAGCGCTGGGCCGACGCGGCGCTCCAGCCGTCGAATGCGCGACGCCGGTCTTTGCGCTGATTACCCACCACAGATGACGTCCCTCGCATGGCGCCGCTCTCTCGCGAGCGAGCGGCCAAACCCTACGGGCGAGGTGGCCACAAAAGTTCGAGCTCACCGAATCCCCTCGCCGACCGCGCCTCGCCCTCAAGGCCCTGAGATCGAAGGCTTTCTCTTTGATCCAGCGGGGAAGATAGCTATACTTCCTCTCACACAACCTTCATCGTGACCCCATGAAAATTCAATTCTCAAGCTTCGCCGCGGCAGCGATCGTCGCCATCCTGTCACCTCTTTCAGGCTGCTCCGATGCGCCGGAGGATCCTGACGACACCAGCACCAGCAGCTCGGCAGCCGGAAGCACGACGGCAGCCTCGAGCGGGTCCGGGACCGGCGGCTCGGACTCGAGCGGGCAGGGCTCGGGGAGCGTTACCAGCAGCGCGAGCACTGGAGGCACCGGTGGTGGCGACCCAGGGGTCGCGCCGACGTTCGAGACGGTGAAGTTCGTGATTGAAAACGCTTCTTGTTTTGGGGCGGGTTGCCACAACGACGAGATGAACCCCCTGAACTTGAAGGTCGACGCAGAGCTGCGCACGAGGCTGACCACGCACGTGTCCAAGAACTGCGGTAATATCCCGGTCGTCAATCCCGGCAAGCCGGAAGAGAGCGCTCTCATCAAGATCCTCGAGGGGCCGTGCGGCGAAACGATGCGGATGCCCCTCGGGTGCGTCAACGATGGGGACGCCAACTGCGTACCGCCCAGCTACATCGAAGCGCTCTCGCAGTGGATCGCCGACGGCGCGCTGGAGTAGCAGGGCTTGGCGCGTAGCCGCCGACGGGTCGCGGCGCCCCACGGGCGCAGGTTCGCCGTGCGGCTTGGGATGACCTACTCCTTTACAAGCGCGGCTGCCGGGTATGCGGCGTGCTCGGGTCCGGGCGTGTCCACGGTGTTCGTCTCGAAATTCCAGCTGCCACCCGGCGGAATCTGGACTGTGCCGCTGCCGATCGCCACGCCGAGCGGACGCCCGACGCGATTGACGGAAAAGACCGTGGCGGACGGCTCGCTCACCGCCACGTCGAGCCCGTTGAAGAACGTGCCCGTGTACGCCGTCCCGGCGCCACGAGTTACGGCCTTCACTTGGCTGATGGTGAGACCCTCGATCGGAACGACGTCGAGGGCGAAGTAAGGGCACCGGTAGACGACGTATCCTACATTTTCGATCGCGATGTCCGAGGGCAAGTCCGTCACCGCGGCCATGGTCACGTCGCCTGGACCCACGCACGCGGCGATCGCGCCCGAGCCATCCGTGAGCCGATAGAAATGCTGGGTGAGCAACCCGTTGATCCCGACCGCCAGGGACCGCTGGGTCCTGTCGTAGAGCTCAACCGAAACGGCGGCGCTGCAGGCCGGGGTATCCCCGTCGTTCCTCAAGGCGGCGTAGAGCTCGGTGTTGGTCGGTCCTTTGCGAAGCGTCAGCGCGATCACGTTGAGCACACCGTTTCCGCCGGGGAGCGCCATGACCGTGAGGTCTTCCGGAACGATGAGCGCGTCGTCTCCGATCTCCCCGCCCGCCCCGGCGCCGTCGCTCGCTCCGCTCGAGCAGGCCAGGGGGAGGACCACAGCAGCAGGGATGAGGAGACGCTTCGCCAACATGACCATGAGAAGAGGTCCTCGGCCTATCGCTGTCCGCCATCGTCGTCCAGCGCGGGGCCGCGAAGTGAGGAACATCATGAAGAGCGGCAGTTTCGCCGCGCCCGCGGTGACCGGCGACGCACAAACGCAAAGACCTCTTCGGTAAGAAGAGGTCTTTGCACTCGAGCTCGTCCGGGTGTTCAGGGCGTCGCCCCGAGCACGATCAGGCCTTGAGCTCCGCGAACCCGCCCGGATTGTGGATCGAGGCTTCGCGCGCGCCCTTGCCGCCGATGAAGTCCTCCGTCTTGTCGGAATAGCCGAAGTGGGTCACCTCCGCGGAGCCACCCTTCGCAGGGAAGCCGTCCGCGCCCGCCTTCACGCCGAGGGCGTTCATGATGTTGCAGAAGTATTTGTTGATCGGCGCGTTGCCGATCTTCGGATCGGTCCCGGTGCCTTGATTGACGCCGTTGACCTGGCCGGTGCCGTTGGCGCACTGCGACATGCTGTTGCCGGCCGACGGGGTCGACGCGGGGTCGACGTTGATGATCTGACCGGTCTTGAAGTAGCCGCCGGCGCTGCCCGCCTGAATGATGGGGGCGTTGTTGAGGTTGTGCGCGTTGCCGTCCGACATCTCGTTGAACCAGATGGCGGCGACGCTGTCGAGGACCGTCCCGCTCCCCGAGGGGATGCTGTCGAGCATCTTGACGAGGTTCGCGAACTTCTGCGCGTAGTAGGCGTCGACCTTCAGGAGCATCTCGATGGCGTTGGGCAGGCAGCTGCCTGTCATGCCCGCGTTGTCGAGGCGGTGCGAGAGGGAGTGCGACTCCATCGTGATGCCGAGCCCCTTGAAATTGTAATTTCCCGGATACTTCATGAAAATTACGGGGTTGGCGTTGCAGGCGGCCGCGAGCGCCGCGATGGCCGAATAGATGTCCGCGCCGTCCAGATCGCCGGCGACCTTGGTCGTGAGGACGTCGGTCCCGAAGCCGCCCGACGCCGCCTTGGAGGCGTTCGCCGATGTCGCGCCGAGCATCTCGCCGAGCTCCGCGTTGCACTGCGCGGAGACCATCACGTTTCCGGTCGAGTTGACGAGCTCCTTCCAGGCAGCGAGCTTCTGCTTGTCGGCGCTGCTCATGTCGAACCGCTCGAGCGTCTGTAGATCGTCCTTCACGAGATCGAGGACGCTCTTGCCGCGGACCGCCGCGTAGCTGTCCGGAGACATCGGCTCCCCCGACTGGAAGAGGCCCGTGAGGCTGCTGAAGGCCTGCGACGCGTTGAGGCCGCTGAAGAGGGTCTCGGAGGCTTTGTAGGAGATCGCCGACTGAGCGCCGTCATTCTGACCGGCCGTGTTCAAGAGCAACGGCGTGCCTTGCGGGCTGAGCTGCTGGGCGATGACGTGATCCAGCGACGGACCGACGGCCTTCGCGTTGAACTTCGTCGCCTGGTTGAAGCTGAACGGGTCGTTGCTGTTGGGCGTGACCGGCTGACAGGTGAAGAACGACCCCACGATCTGCGTGTGGGAGTCGTTCCCCTGTCCACGCGTCATGTTGGCGGTCCACTCGTTCATCGAGCGGATGCCGCGCGGCATGAGGAGCTTCTTCGCGTAGGGAGCGAGGGCCGCGAGGCTCGTCGGCTCGAGGTCAGCAGCCGTGAGCTCGCCCTGCGTCTTCGTGGGGAACCACTTGTTCGTGATGACCCCGTAGTGCGTGAACATCACGATGAGCGCCTTCCCAGGCGCAGGGGTGTCGCCCCTCGCGGTGCGTTCCCACACAGAGCTGAGGAAGGGCGCAGCCAAGGCTGCTCCGCCCATGCCACGGAGGAAGATTCTGCGGTTCAGTTTCGTGCTCATGGTCAACATTCCTCAGCTTTCACTGCGTTTCACGGATTCGCACGCGGAACGAATCCGCTTGAGTGAGATCGGCCATCAGATCGAGAACGCTGTAGCCGCTCTCCGACAACTTGAGCTCGATATTATCGACGACGCACTTGTCCTTCCCGTTCGGGAGCCGCCCAAAGGCATAGGAGACCCACGCCTGAGCGTAGAGCTGCTTGGCCTTCTGAACCTGAGCGATCTCCTGCATGAGCTCGAACGGAGAGGTGATCTCCTTCACGTTGCCGTCGCCGAAGTCGATGGTGTTCGTCGTCACGCTCGCGTCGATGACGCCGCCGCGAGGATCCATCGTCTGCATCTTCCCGATGCCGTCGAAGCCCTCCATCACGAAGCCTGGCGGGTTGACGACCGCGTGGCAGCCCTTGCAGCTCTCGGGCTTCGTCAGAGCCTCGACGTACGCGCGTTGCGTGTCGAATTTGCCGTCGACGGTCAACATGGTGGCGCCGGGGAGGGGCGGGCCCGGGTTCACGCCGAGGAGGTACGTCGCGATGAACGCGCCTCGCAGGATCGGGCTCGTGGCGTCGTAGCTCGAGTAGGAGCTCAAGAACCCGACGCGCGTCAGGAAGCCCGGCCGCTCGTTGGCGTCCAGCTCCACCTTGGTCAGCTCGGTGCCGTACGCCGCAGGATCGAGCCCGTAGATCTCCGCATTGTCCTTGTTGACGAAGGCGACATTGCTGAGGAGGACGTCCTTGAACGAGCCGCCCGAGAACGCCACCTCTTCGAAGAAGGCGTCGAGCTCGGCCTGCCAGCTGGGCTTGGCGGCCGGATCGTACAACGGGTACGTCTCGGTGTTGTGATCCCCCTTCCACCAGTGGGCGAGATCGTTGTCCATCTGCGCCCAGTTCCGGTGGAACGCTGAGACGAGCGGCCCGGTCTTCTCGCGCACGGCGATCATCCGCTGCGCCTGGGCCAGGATCTGCTCTTTGGTCTGGAGCTCGTCGTTGTCGGCCGCCGCGCTCAGCGCGTCGTCCGGAGCGGAGCCCCAGAGCAAGTACGAGAGCCTCGTCGCCACTTCGTAGCTGGAGAGCTGGATGCCCTCACCCGACGAAGCCGGAGTGGTCGTCAGCTCGGGGAGCATGAGGAACGAGGGCGACACGAGGAAAGCGAGCAACGTTGTCTCGGCGACCTCGTCGGGCGTTCCTGCCGGCGTCGTCTGGCCCAGCTTCTCGAACCGCGCCACCTCCTCGGGGGTCAGCGGGCGACGGAACGCCTTGCGGCCGAAGGTCTGGATGGTCTGCGTCAAGCAGCCGCTCGCCGCAGGATCGCAGCTGATGAACTTGGACTTGTTCGGCCCAGCCATCACGTCTTTGGCGATCGCCGCGGCAACATCCTGATAGATGCGCCACGCGTCAGGGGTCATCGGGCCGTCGAAATCGCCGACGAGCAGCTCGGACGGCGGCTTCCCTTCGGCGCCCACGCGGGTGACGCCGAGGAGGTCCCGCACCGTGTTGTCGTACTGCCGGTTCAGCAGGCGGGGGAGCTGGCTCGTCGCCGGGAGGCCGGGGATGCAGACATCCGGGGGCCCATTGTCGATGCCGCCCCCCGTGCCGGTCGAACCGCTACCGCCGGTGGGGTTGTCGTCGTCGCCACCATTATCCGCAATGTTCCCTGTGCAGGAAGCGAGGAAGGCTGTTGAGGTCAAAAAAATTGTCGTACCGATGTACGATAGTTGACGCAACGTTCGCATAGCCCAATATTCCCCTGTCGCGCCGAAGTGATCACCGGAGCGGATCGGAAACCGTGGATGAGCCCGAAGCTCTCCGGTGACGAGCTCACCGGCCTCTCGCTGAGCGTTTTCCTTTGGAGGCGGGATAGTGAAGCGCTGGCATACGAAGGTCGCGCAGACGCCGCTTCGCTCTAGCTGCTGCCCGCTTCGATCAGAGGGCCGTGCCTCCGCCGAGCGAGGCGGAGACGCGCACGAGGCGTTCGGCGCTCCACCACGATCACAAGGTAGACTCGAGGGTTAGGATGCCTCGCCCCGTCCGCTCGCCAGCACGGACGGCTGCTCTCCGAGACATCCTGCGATCTACCCGCGCGGCTGGGCATGCGGTCAGAGCAGCGACTGTCCACTGCTAAGCTTCGATTCGTTCGTGGACGACGCGTCGCACGATCGTGGACGACGCGTTGCACGGTCGCGCATGACGCGCTGCACGACCTGAGGGGGATAATACTGAGCGACGCCTCCATACGGCCGGGGTTGGCCGTCAGCTACGTCTACCGCGCCGACGGCTGCGGCGGCTTCCGGTCCTGGACCCGCCTCGCCACCTCCGCGATGATCCTCGCGAGGAGGGGATCCAGGATGGTTAACGTTAACACCCGGCCGTGGCCCCATGAGCCTGGCGATTGGCATTCACGGCTGCCGCGGCGCGCAAGCCACCCGCGGGCCGCGAGAGCCGCCTCGCGCGCCGCCCTCCACGCCGTCACCCCTCGCCCGCCGGGTGAACCGCCGCCGCGAGCGCGAGCGCCCATCCCGTGTCGATCCACCGCGTCGCGGCCCGCGGCGTCCCCTCGAGATAGCGCAGCCGGTTGACCCGCTGCTCGTCCAGCCGCCCGCCGTTCTTCCCGACGTCGTCGCGCGCCACGATCGCCCACGAGAGATCGGTCAGCGACACCGTCCGCTCCGCGAAGCCGCCCGGGCCGCCGTCGATGCGCAGCCCGCCGCCGTCGGCCCGGCCGACGATCCTGCAGCGCCTGCCGTCGCGCTCCACGAAGGCGCCCGCGCCGGGGCGCCGGAGCAGCTCCTCCACGAGCGACCGCGCGCGCTCGCGGGCTCCCGCCGGGAGCGACCGGGACGCCCCGCGGCCTGAGCCCAGGGCGCGGTACGCGGTATGGTCGATCCCTGGACAGGCCCAGAGCCCCTCGTCATCGAGGTAACGGGCCACGCCCAGGGTTCGCCAGGTGGGCTCGCCGGGCGGCCGCACGAGCCGGTGGGTGTCAAGATGGTTGTCCGTTGATTCGGTCACATCCTCGTGAGTGCTTGAGCCTCGTGCGTGTGGGGGTTGAGGGTCACGGGGCCGATTGGCGTCCAGTTGCGTGTCTGGCCGGTCCAGCGCCGGGGCGTCCTGCGGCGAGCCCGCTGGTAGAGGGCGTGGCGGGCGGCGAGCAGCGCGCCATCGCGGCCCCGGTGGCGCTCGTCGGGCGTGACGAAGCGGATGCTGCTGTGCAGGTGCTCGCCGTTGTACCAGGCGACGAAGCGCTCGACCCAGTGGCGCGCCTGCTCCACGGTGGCGAACGGTCGGCGTGGGTACTCGGGCCGGTACTTGAGGGTGCGGAAGAGGGCCTCGGCGTAGGGGTTGTCGTCGCTGACGCGAGGGCGGCTGAAGGACGGCACGACACCCAGGCGCTGGAGGGTGGCGAGCATGGTCGAGCCCTTCATCGGGCCGCCGTTATCCGCGTGCAGCACCAGGCAGCCAGAGCCTACGTTCTCGCTGCTGATGGTCTGTTCGACGAGGCGAGAAGCAGCGACCATCGACTCCTCGGCCTCGACCGACCAGCCGACGATCTTGCGGCTGTAGACATCCACGATCAGGTACAGGAAGTAGAACGCGCCGCGCACCGCGCTCTTCAGGTACGTGATGTCCCAGCACCAGACCTGATTGGGCCTTCTGGCGACCAGCTCGCGAGGACGATGGGCGCTTGCCGGTCGAGCCGGATTGCGGTGCGTCAGCAGCCCCTGCTCGCGCAGGACGCGGTAGAAGCTCGACTCCGAAGCCAGATACACGCCGCGGTCGGCCAGGCGCGGCACGATCTGCTTGGGCGAGAGAGGTTGCGGAACTCGGGGCTGTTGGCCGCCTCGACGGTGCGCCGGCGCTCGGCCTCGGTCAGCTTGTGCACCGGGGCGTGGCGCGGTCCGGCACGGCCGTCCTCGCCGCCGGCCTCAGCTCGCCAGCGGGCCACGGTGCGCGCGCTGAGCCCGAGCGCGCGGCAAGCCGCCGCGAGCGTAGCCCCGCCACGGACGGCCTCGCCGATGAGCTCGAGCGTCACCTGTCGGTCTCCGGGTCCGTGTCGTCGTCCCCGTCCCCCCAGATGGCCTGGGCTTTCTTTTGGAGCACCAGGATGGCCGCCGCCTCGGCCAGGGCCTTGTCCTTGCGCCGCAGCTGCCTCTCCAGCTCCCGAACGCGCCGCGACGGGGCCGAGCCATGCCCGGGCTTTGCCGGCCCGCCCAGCGCCTCCAGCGCGGCCTTGCGTCATTCGGCGAGCTGCGCCTCGTGCAGCCCCTCGCGGCGGAGGAACTCGCCCAGCTCCCGCCCCGAGAGCGCGGCCGCCTCCGTCACCGCGCGCAGCTTCTGCTCCGGGGTCCAGTCCTCGGGGCGGCGAGCGGCGGCGAGCGGCGGCGAGCGGCGGCGGGAGGCGGAGGGGCGAGCATCGTCGGACATGGGCGCGAGGCTACGAGCATCGCGAAGCCAGCGCGAGAGCGTCGTCTGATGCACCCCCGTCTCCGCGGACAGCGCCACCGCCGTGGGTCCTCCTGGGGCGAGGAGCCGTTGGACGATCTTTCTTTTGAAGGATTCTGAGTACTCTCTCACCTCAAAGCCTGTCTGCGCTCCCCGAGACCGGTGACCTGATCCTGCGTAAGCGGATCAGATGGGGCGACAACTTCTCTGACACGGGGGGTAGCTCCACGTCGGCGTCGGCGAGCAGCGCGTGGATCGACGCGGATGCTGCCTCGACCTCCGCTGGATCCGCTTCCCAGTCGCCCGCCGCGCTACGCGCGATCTCCCCGCCCCGGATATAGGGCGAGAGCGCCGCCACCTCGCGCTCCACCACGAAGAATCGGAACTCCACCTCGAACACGACCGGCTCGCTCACGAGGACAGGCAGATCCAGCGGCAGCCGCGGATCCGGGTCCACCGCGGCGCCGTCCGCATACACGCGTGCGGCGAAGATCTTCTCGTCGGTCGGCTTGATGAACGCGCCATCGCGGAGGGCCAGGGCATCCTCGAGCGTCGTAAGCCGCACGTCGCGAAGGCGATGGCGCTGCGGCAGCCGCGGCAGCCAGTCGGCAGTCGGTTCGAGCAGCGCGATCATCAGATCGTCCACGATCGCGGCGGCGAGGATCGTCTCGCCGTAGAACACCGGGTTGCGCGCCGCGAGGCCCTCGGGGCAGCGGAACGAGTGGAGGCGCTCGTCACGGAGGGCAGGAACGCGAACACCGTATCGGCGAACTGGGTGAGCCGCTCGCGCATCGCCTCGCCGGCGATTGCGGCGGCGACCCCCTCCGCGCTCGGATAGCGGCTCTCGTCCCCGACCCGGCCGCGCGTGACGAAGCCGAGATCGTCGAGGGAGAGGCCGCTCGACTTCCAGAGATCGTGCGCCTCGATCAGCGCCCTCACGTGCGCGAGCGTCTGAACCGGCCCGCCGATCCCGGCGAACGCGATCAGCTGGAAGAGCTGCGCGACGCTCACCTTCAGCGCTTGCAGGAGCCGGGCGTGCCGGTAGAGCAACGCGAGGTTCTCCTGGGTGAGGAAGAAGCCGCGCGCCGCCTCCGGCGCGTCGGGGCCGAGGTCCGCGCCGAGCGGCGCGGCGAGCTCGCGGATCAGCGCGGCGAGCTGCTCGGCGTCGACCTGCAGCCCCGCCATCAGGCGCGGCAGCGTGGCGTCGTTGCCGGGGGGCGGCGCGGCGTCACGGAAAGCGGAGTGGATGAACGCCACGGCCGGCTTCGGCAGCGGCCCGTCGGCGAGCGTGAACGGCCTGGCGTTGAACAGCCGATCGAACAGCCCGGGCTTGCCCTCGCCGGGCGCGATGTTCGGAATGAGGCTGAAGAGCGTGACGGCCTGCTCCACCTTGAGGTGCAACCGCGCGGTGATCTCCTTGACCGCCGCGAGCGCCTCGAGCGCCGCCTCGTCGAGCGTCGCGGCCAGCCCGGCGGTCATGACGCTGTCGAGCGCGAGGTCCACCTCGGCGAGCGTCCACGGGAGATGGCGGGCGAGGCGCACGAACCGGTGCATCCGGTCCAGGGCCCCGGGGGTGAGGTCGTGCACGCGCTCGACATCGTTCTGCACGCTGTCGGCGCTGCGCTTCGCCTGGACGAAGCGCGGCCGCTCCGCCCCGCGCGCCGTGACGAAGCGGCACGCGCTCAGGATCTCGAGCTCGTCCCGGCGGATGCCGCTGTGCTTCAAGAGCACCTTCGTCTCGATCGGATCGATCTTGCCGGACTGCAACAGCGTGAAATCTGCGCCGTAGACGTGCTCGAGGAAAGAGATCTGCGGCCTCGCGATGAGGATGGTGTCCCGCTGCGGCATCGACAGGCCGAGCGCGGCGGCGGCGCGGACCCCCGCGGGCGAGCCCATCGCGGCGGCGACGCCGGCCCGTGACACGGAGAAATGGCCGAGGTACTGCTCGATGCGGGCGAAGGGCAGGAGGAACGGCTGCCGGAACGAGTCGACCGCGCTGGGCAGGGTGTCGCGGTACACGGCGGTCCTCACCGCGACGCGATCGCTCAGCGCGCTGGCGAAGCCCCGCCGCTGGGCGATGTAGTTCTCGAGGATCTCGTTGATGATGTCGAGCGTGGGGACCTGCGTGTGCGTGTTCTCGCAGGTCAGCGGCAGCGTCCAGAGATCCGGCCGGCGGCTCTTCAGAGCGAGGACATGGGAGGCGCGCGCGCCCGTGAAATAATGCTTCGTGACGTGCTCCTCGATGAACTCCATCAAATCGACGAAGTACGCCGCCGGGCTCAGGATCGACTGGCAGTGCGCGCAGTCGCAGTAGTCCTGCGAGCCGAACAGCTCGGTGAAGCCGTCGAGCTTGCGCAGGTAGTCGAGGGACGACGGGCCGATGTTGCCGACGGCCATGGAATCGAACCCGCCCTTCAGGATGTCGATGACGGCGCCCATCTGGGCGACGGCCGTCCCCGCCACCTCCCGCGCCCTCCTGTGGATGCTGGATGCGCTGTCCCTGTCGAGGCCGGTCTTCTGGGCGAAGGTGTCGAGATCGACGCGGGCGACGGCGGTCGCCGAGCTGTAGCCGGCGCGGAGCAGCGCATCGATCTTCCCGATGTCGCCGGCGAGCGCGTAGACGCGCTGATAGGCCTTGAGCTCCGCGACGACGAACGGCCGGTCCTGCTCGTTGATGTCCGTGAAATTCAGCGCCTTGAGATCATCGCTGTCCGCCGTCAGGTCGAGCGCGAGGAGCTCGAAGCTTGAGCCCCTTCTCTCGCAAGCGACGTACGCTGGTAAGTTTGCGATCCATTTCAAGGATCAATCAACCGTTTTCAACGAACGTCTGCTCGCGGTCGAGCACTGGGGGCGGCTCCGGGACCAGCCAGAGCTCCGTCCCATAGCCGAGATCGAGCTCGACGATCTCCGCTCCTTCGTGCATCGTGATGGCATCGAGCTCGACCGTGCGTCCCGCTTCCTGCAAAGCCTTCAGCCGGCTCATCGTTCCGTATGTGAGGCTTCGGAGCCGCCGCACGAGAATTCTGAAGCCGCTGCTCATGGCCTTTCTTCATCCGGTCACCGCGTTCGCGCCTCGGGTTGCGAGCTCTCCGCGCAAGGAGCACGACTCCGCGACTGAGCAATTTACGATCCGGTTGTCCTGCGCTCGATTTGCATATGCTCCATATTGAACCGCTCGAAATGGGAAAGGATTCTTTCGCGATATTGCCCCCTCTGGGCCGAAAACTTGCGCGGAAAGTCTGGGTCTACATACAGGAACTGCATGGTCTTGCGTTGCCTTACGTTGAAGCAGAGCCCTGTCTCATAGCCAATCCGACCATAGGGGCAGTCCACCGAGCCGAAACGGCAGATCGCGCGTTCGTTCGGAGACTGGCAGAAGCCACGACGTTCCTCGTTCCGGGTGCCTTCCTTCGCGAGAAAATCCTGGAGGAACGCCTCGATGTCGGCCGCTTCGCCGCGCCCGAGCACGCCGGGGCCGCTCCGTGATGTCGCCGGTACGTGGACCTCCGCGTCCGAGCAGATCAAGATGCGTTCGAGCCGGGCGGCGATGTCGAGCCGCCGCACCGGCGCGAGGCAAAGTGACACGCGGCTGGAGATCACGTTTCGAACTTCGAATGTTTCCGACTTCGCACCACAGCGGAGCTCGGCGCGCCCTTTTGCTTCGGGCAGGCGAACGGTGAACCCGTCCGCCGCCAGGAGATCGGGCAAAGCGAGCCAGCTCTCGATCGGTAAACTGTGAATCTCTAGCTCCATGATTCAGCGAGCATTGTAAAGATCATCGAGAAAACACGCCTTGGCTGAGGCTGGATCCACCACAACGACAACAGGCCCATCCACAACCGAACCTGGCGACTCGGGTAGACTCAATTGATAAACTATACTCCAGCGCTTTTTCTTGTCCAATTCGGCCGATATCAGTTTCAGTTCACAGCGTTCCCCTGCCAACTTCGGCTCGGGTCCCATCTGATTGGCAACGAATTCGTTCGCTGCCGCAATTGCATCTTCCTTCGTCATCGGAACCCCACTGCCTCAATGTACTCGATTGCGTGAGCCTGCTCCGCCGGGTTCAATCTACGCCATCTCGATGGGTTTTCGAGCATATCGAACACAAACTGCTCTACGGCGTTCCATCCCTTCATGCGAGGCAGGACGAGGTACGCATCACGCCCAATTCGTCGAAAATGGAGGTAGTGGCTCAGTTCGTGCCACACGGTGTATTCAGTTGGATTGCTGCGAAGCAGCAGCTGAGGCCGTCCCGTCGGGGCAACACGGAACGCTCCCGGCATTCTACTGGGCAGAAGTTCATCGCCAACGAGCAAATTTACACCTCGCTTATTGAGATACCTCCGCAGAGCTTCCAGACGCCGCTCACCATACAGCTTACCACCAAATAGACCCGTTTCACTGATGGCGTCTGCTACCGCCCTCGCCGATCCAGAGCCTCGCCGCGTCGCGATGCGGCCGACGAGCCCGCTGGCTAGATCCACGAGCCCTGCACGGACAGCCTGCAGCCCACGTGCCGCAGCGCTGGCGAGTCTGCGTATCGCCTGCCCGGTCGCCCGCATCGCGCCCTTGAGCGACGCCTTCAGCGCCGCCAGCTCACCCAGGGTCAGGACCGTCAGGACGACATCGAACACCGTGAGCGCCATGAACAATCCCTGCGCCCACGCCCCGCCGTTGATGCTGCCGAACGCCCCCGGGATCCCGCCGGACGCCGCGCCATCGCGCCCGTCGTCGCCGAACTCGAGGTGCCAGTACCCCGCGTAGCGGGTCAGCCGATCCATCACGCTCTCCGGCTGGCCGCGCCCCTGCCCGCCCTGGCCGCTCCCGCCCTGCACGCCGGCCGCTTGCCCTCCCTGCGCGCCGCTGGCCTGCAGCGTCCGCCCGCCCTCGCCGCCGCTCTGCGCCCCGCCGGCTCCATCCCCCAAGACGCTGCCGCTACTCTGGCCCGGCGCACCCCTGGTCGCACCATGGGGGTCAAACGCCCCCCGGCGCGCCAGGGGGCGCGCTGGCGCCGATCTCGCCCCCGGGCACTCCGCCGACCGTCCCGCCCTGCACCCCTCCGTCGACCCCGCCGGGCACGCCGCCCGGCGCCCCTCCAGGCTGCTGGCCCGTGCCGCCCGGCGCCCCTCCGGGAGAGCCGCGCCGGCCGGCTCCTCCCGCGCCGCCATCACGCGAGCCGCCTGCCCCGGCGCCTTGGCCTTCTCCCGCGCCACCCGCCCCGGCGCCCAGGCCCACCCCCGCGCCCGCGCCTGCACCCGCCCCGCGGCCCTGCGTGCCCGCCCCCGCTTGTCCGGTCCCCCCGCCGCCCGCGCCGCGGCCCGAGACGCCCGCGCCGTGGCCGATTCCACCGCGCCCGGTCGATCCCTGCGCCGCCGTACTCCCCTGACCGCTGCCGTCACCCGCATGCACGCCGGCGCCGCCGGTGTCCGTGGCGTCGCCCCGGCCGTTGGAATCCCCAGGCGCGTTGCCCGCGCCCGTGCCCGCTCCGCCGGCGCCGTCCTCGCCGTGCTCGCCGCCCCCGGGCTGGCCTGAGCCGCCCGCCCCGGTCGCCGTGCCGGTCTGCCCGCCGTCGTTGCCCTGGCCAGGCTGCCCCGGCCCCCCCCGCGCCGCCCGCCCCGTCCGGCGTCGGCGGTGCCTGGAACGGCCGGAGGGCCTCGTCGATGCTGTGGAAGATCTCCGCCCTTTCCCGGGCGGATCGCTCATCGAGCCCTCGATCCAGCCCTTCCTGATAGCGCGGATCGTAGATCCAGATCTCCGCCCGCCCCCCCGCCGCCCTGCGCGCGGCCGCGCGGAACGTGGACTCCGACTGGTGCACGGTGACGCCACCCTGCTGGTCAGGCGAGAACAGCCCCGTCCAGCGCCTGCCAGGATCGATCTGCGCGCGGTAGCCCTCCGGCACCGCCGCGGCGAACTGCTCGTAGGTGACGTAACGCGTGCGCAGCCGCTGCCCGGGCCGCTGCGGATCGAGCCCCTCCGGATCGATGAGGTTGACCGGGTTGTTGAGCACGTATTGATAGAGATTGAGCCCACCCCCGGCCCCGATCGGATCCGGCGTCAACCACCGGCAAAGCCATGGAGCGTAATAGCGGAATCCGAAGTAATAGAAGCCGGTCAGGTCGTCGCGCTCCTTGCCGCTGAACCGGTAGTCCCGCCACGAGGCCGCGCGCAGATCGTCGCCCGCCACGAACGCGGTGCCGCCGAAGGGGAAATACTCCTCGTAGGCGATGACGCCGCCCTGCGCGTCGAGATCGAGCCGGGCGGAGCCGAGATGGTTCGCGACCTGATAGACCCAGCGCGGAACGTCGATGTCGTCCGTCTCCCGCCCGGCGCTATCCGCCGTCCAGCGGTGCAGCGAGCGCCACGACTTGGGGTGGAACGAGCGGATCGTGCCGGGGAGCGCGTCGACCTCGACCACGCGCGCCTCGAAGCTGCCCCGGGCGCCTCCGGCGCCCGAAAGCGCGGCGTTGCCGCCGGCCCAGTCGAGCAGCTCGGCGAGCGCCGCGGCCTGGGTGATGTGGAGGTAATCGCCGGTGACGAGCCGGATGCGCGCGCCGCGCGCGAGCGCCGCGAACACGTGGCTCTCCAGGACGTCGAGGCCGCTCTCCTGGACGAAGGCCGAGAAGATGGCCACGTCGGTCGCGCGCGCGAAGACCGGCGCGAGGTGGCGCAGGAAGGGGTCCTCGGCGCCGCCGGTCGCGAGCGGCGGGGGTCTGCCGGCGAGGTAGTTCCCTCGGCCCGGGATGACGTGGCGCACGCCGCCGCGCGGGTCGTCCACGTCGCCGCGGAAGCGCGGGATCACGTGGACGTGCAGGTGCATGACGGTCTGCCCTGCGGCCTCGCCGGCGTTGATCCCGATGTTGTAGCCGTCCGGGTGGAGCTCGGCGTCGAGCTGTCGCTTGACCGTATCGACCAGCTCGAAGATGGCGGCGCGCTCGTCGGCGGTGGCGTCGAACCAGGTGGGGACGAGGCGGCGCGGGACGACGAGCGTGTGGCCGGGGCTGACCGGGAAGCGGTCGCGCAGCGCGAACGCGAGCGCGTTGCTCGCCACCCAGGCGGACTCGGGGGCCTCGAGGAACGGGGACGTCACCGGCAGGCGGATGGTACGCCGGAGCGGGCGCGATGTGGCCTTGGGTTGGTGATCCCAGCCCCGCTGCGTACGCCCGCTCGAGTTTCCCGTGCACCACCTGCTTCATCACCAAGCGCTTCAAGGCAACTCCTCGGCTCCGACGGTGCAGCAGCTCGCCGGCCGCCTGCGCGTCTCGGCTTCGCGACGGCGCTGACAGAAACCCTGGACCTGTGTAGCTTCGTCCATCGTGCCCCCGCTCTCGACAAGCGCCGACTCCCGCGTGCACCTTGTCCGGTCAGGAGAACTCGAGCGATGAGCTCCGCAGCGCACTCGATAACCTCCGAGACGACGCCCGCGCCGGCCGAGGCGACCACCGATCGCCCTGACGCGAACCGCATCGCCCTGCGCGCGTTGCGGTCGCTCCTCGACGCCGCAGCACCGATGGATCTCACCGTCGAGGGGGCGCCCGTCCACGTTGAGGTCGAACGCCTCCCCTCTGCGCCGTGGCCGGCGCGAGGGCTGGAGGGGCTCGACCAGTCCGCGGACGGGCCCTTGCCGCGCGCCGTGCGCCTGCGGTGCACCTGGCCTGGCGGCAGCACCGAGCTGCTCTTCAGCGTGGCCTGGTGGCAGACGAAAGGCGCTTACCGGCACCTCGTGGGCATCAAGATCAACGTCGTGTCGACGAACCGCGAGATCCTGTGGACCACGGTGGCGCTCCGGCTGCGCGATCGTCTGAATGGCGAGGACGTGCCAGTTCCGGCCTCATTCTCGGCGTGGCGCCGAAAGGACGAGGATGCCGAGGAGAAGTTCCGCCAGAGGAGCATGCCCTTGAAGCTCGCCGTCGAGCGCGCCGGATTGCCCCTCGTAACGCCCTGGAACATGGAAGCCTTCTCCATCCGCTTGCCCGACGGCGAGGTCCTCCCCTCGCCCGAGGAGGGCTTTCGACGGCTCGCGCACCTCGCCCTGCTCAAGCTGCCCTTCTTCCTTCGCGACGGCGAGGACGGCATCGAAGGCAAACCTCCGTTCGACCTGGCCGAGCTCGCCGCCGCGAACGGCGAGCGCCAGGGCGGGCCCGCCGCAGGCACGGCCGTCGTGGAGATGGTCGAGCCCGCGCTCAGGCCCTCCGACGACGCCCGGCGCGACGGAGTCTGGTCGATGCCGGGAGGGGTTCGACACTACAAACAGACGCTCGACACGCTCCTCTCGGAGCTGCGCGACCGCCGGCTACCGGAGGCGGATTTCTTCGCGCTGCTGCACGATCGATACGAAGTCACAGGCGAGACGGCGCGGCAAGGCTACACCAATCTGCTCCTCCACCTCGGCCTCGTGAAGCTCTCCGGGGGCCGCCTCGAGCTCACGCCCGAAGGCGAGTCGTATCTGGAGGACCCACAGCCACGGGCTCTCTTCGAGCACCTTCACGCCACGTACACCGGATTCCTGGAGGTGCTCGTCATCGCGAAGGCCCTGGGCCGGATGGACACGTCCAGCGCGAGGAACCTTTTGACGGCGCTCCTGGACAAGCACTGGCGAACAAGCAACCAGGTATCCTTCCGCCGGAACTGGCTCCTCTCGCTCGCGGCCACGGAGCGCCAGGGGGACGGCGACGCGCTGACGGATCTCGGCCGCCAGATCCTCGCCGATCACGCGGCAGAGGAAGCCCGCATCCGGAGTCGGCTGGACGAGCTCCTCGCCGATCGCAGCCTCCTCGGCGACAGCGTCGTGACCGGAGGCGACGTGGACGAAGACCTGGTCACCGCGCCAGGGGCGACCACGCCCGCCCCGCCCGAGCCGGATGCGAGCACGGCGCCGTCGGCCTGGTTCGATGAGACCCTCGACCTGACGGCCGAGCTCGCGGGTCCCTTCGTCTCCGAGCTCGAGCTTCCGGCCGGCCTGCTTGCCCAGGCCTGCGCTGCCCTCTCGGCCGGCAAGCACCTGCTCTTCGTCGGCCCACCCGGCACGGGCAAGACGCAGCTCGCCCAGGCGCTCGCCAAGGCCGCCGCGAGCGACGGCTATTGCACGGGCGCCTTCGTGGCCACGGCGTCGGCCGACTGGACCACGTTCGACACGATCGGCGGCTATGCGCTGCAGCAGAACAGCACGTTGGCCTTCCGGCCCGGGGTATTCCTCCGCGCCGTCGAGCGGTATCAGTGGCTCGTGATTGACGAGCTGAACCGGGCCGACGTCGACCGCGCGTTCGGCGAGCTGATGACCGTCCTGTCGGGACACCCCATCGACACCGCCCTCCTCCGCGAGGACGGCAGGACCATATCGATAGGTTCAAACGAGTCTCATACCTACCGCGTCTCGCCGACGTTCCGGGTGATCGCCACCATGAACACCTGGGACAAGACCTCGCTCTTCCGCCTGTCGTACGCGGTGCAGCGGCGCTTCGCGATGATCCACGTCGACGCCCCCGACGAGGCGACCTACACGCGCCTGCTCGAGGCGCACGCGCGCCGCGAGGGCGTCGCACCGCCGCTACCTGAGGGCGCCATCGGGCAGCTCACGCGGCTGTTCAGCGCATCGGGCCTGCTCGCCCACCGCACGATCGGCCCCGCCGTGGCGCTCGACATGGTGCACTACATGCGCCGCCGACAGGCCTCGGGAGATGGGCTCGCAGAGGCCATGGCCATGTATCTCTTGCCGCAGCTCGAGGGGCTGCCGCAGGAGCCAGCGGCGAAGGTGCTTCGGGTCCTTCTTTCAAGCCTCACGGGCTGGACGTCGTCGGAGGCGGTGTCCCGGCTGCGGCGTCGTTATGAGGAGCTCTTCCCACACCAGACCTTCGGCGACGCATGAGCCATGGATCCTGGGAAACGTTCGTCCGCGCCCATTTCCCGGGCTACCTCTTACCGAGCTCGCGGCTCGAGGCCATCACGGTCGAGGAGGCGGCGCGGTTCCTCTCGCGGATCACGGGGAGGAGCCATGAGCTTGCCTTGCTCCGCGCGGCGAGCACGCTGGCGCCGCGAGTCACCGAGCTGCGCGCCTTCGCCATGGAGCTCCTGCCCGACCTCGCCCGGAACCTGCCTTCCCGGACCGAAGTCACGACGCGCGACTGGCGAGGCGGTTTTCGTGGCCGGCTCGACGTCCGACAGACATCTTATCGGCAGGCCAGCGGAGATCGCTCGCATTACGTGACGCAGGCGCGGGATCCGAGCTTCGCCCTGCCGGAGAACATCCTCGTGCGCGTGGTGACCGAGCGGTTACTCCGGCTGTTGATCGACCTGCGCAAGGCGGAGGTGCTCGCGAAGCATGGGTGGGGCGCCGACGCACAGGGGGCCGAGGGCGAGCTGACGCGAGCCTTGAGCACGACCGCGCTGCGCGAGGTGCCTCCGGAGCCGATCACGCCGCACCACGAGCTCAGCGCGCAGGGAGCGGTGCACCGCGGCTATGGCGCGGCGCTCGCGTGGCACAAAGCGCTGCGGCAGGGCCTTGACGCGACCGACGCGGGCGCCATCGCCGCCATGCTCGCCGAGGGCGCGCTCACACCCATCGAGCAGCACACACGATTCGAGATTGCGGTGGTGATCCGGCTCCTGCAAGCGCTCTGGGACAAGCTGGAGGCGGCGCAGGGGGCGAAGGGAGAGCGCTTCGAGTTCCACCGGTCCCTCGTTCATGCGAAGCGCGACGAAGTGGCGTCGTTCGAGCGAGGCGACGGCGCGCGCGTGCAGGTCTACTACAATCAATGTCACCTCGATCCGGGCCCGCGTGATGCCGGGGCGAAGCACTACATGGGCGGGCATGCCGGGCGCCTGCGGCCCGATATCACCGTGGTGGTCGAGAAGGGTGGACAGCGGCGCGCCGCGGTCATCGAGATCAAGCTCACTGAGGACCCGGGGTACATCCTCCAGGGCTTTCATGAGGCCATCGTATATCGATGGGAGTACGCCGGGTATCTGCGGGGGTGGCCCAAGGCGATCCTCGTGACGTCGGCCGATGTACTGGGGGCGGTGCGGCTGGGGGACGATGTCATCGCGGTGGGGTGGAGTAAGTGGGTGCCGGAGGCGGTGGTGGAGGGGCTCCTGGAGGGGGTATGAGGCAGCACGTGCACTGCTGTGATTGTCCGGCGCTTGACCGAGCTCGCTGCTGGCTGGGTCCTCGTTCGGCCGCGGGGCCGAGGTCCTGAAGCCGCTGCACGGGGCGATGGCAGCTCGCGCGGTCGTGCCCCGAGCGCACCTTCTGGGGACGAAGAGCTCATGTTAGCTTCGTCCACCCCGGATGCTGGACGAATCCATCGCCACGCTTCTCCCATCCTGGCTCGTGCGCCTCGACGCGCCCCCTTCGAGCCGTGACCCTCTGGGCCTGCAAGGGCACGCGATGGCGCAAGCCGATCGGCTCTTGCCGGGTCTCAACGTCTTCACGTCGCGCGCCCGCTACTACACCTTCCTCTGCTGGGCTCTCTCGCGCGCGCAGGCCGAGGCGCCACCGCGCGCGCACCTCGAGCGCGTGTTCCGCCTGGAGCGCCTCCTCGTCCTCTGCGAGGCGCTGCAGCACGAGGACGAGCCTCTCGCGTGCGGTTACATCGGACGTCGGCGCGGCCGCAGCTTCGTCTCCGAGCGCAGGGGCGCGGGGCTGTGGGAGCTGCCGACGCGCATCCTCAAGAACCAGGTATCGAACGGCGCGCTGCGCCTCTACCGCACCTCGCTCGCGAGCTTGTGCCTCGTCGAGGAGGACGACCTCGAAGAGGGGCTCGGTCTGCGCCTCACCGACCGGGGACAGCAGCTCGCGAACCAGCTCGACAGGGTGATCGACGAAGGCGTCGTCAGCTGGGCGCTCGAGGGCGGCACGCAGCAACAGAAGCGGCGCGGCACCCTCCTCGACGCCGGCGCGCGCATGTGCCTGAGCAGCCGCATGGGCGCCTACGAGCGACGTTACCTCGTCGAGGTGAGCACGCGAAGCCTGGCCACGAGGTCGTTCACACACGCCGAACGTGTCCGGTGATAGCGCTCCGCCGAGGCCGCGCCGCGCACCAGCTCCCCGAGCCAGATGGCGTCCTTCTTCGGCTCGAGCTGCGTCGGCTTGTTGCTCGCGGAGCACGCGTGCCGTACAAGATTACACCAGGACTGTATGGCGAACCGACGCCGCGCACGAACGCGCCCGCGCACGAACGCGTGAAGGACGGCGGAGCTTGCAGCATACAGGGGGAGAACCGCCCCTCACTCGCTGGACCGGCGGCTCCAGCAAGGGCGCGTCCACGCCGAGAGATCCAGTGCATGCTCTGCAGACCGTTGATGCAACGGAGTTGGCCGCCTGCTCCTCGTCGGCCCCACCGCGTCCCGCGCCGTCGCCCGCCGACCCGGAGCGACGGACCCCGTGCGCGGCGCGTGGCGGTGAGTGAAAGGCCGGCGCTCGCGAGCACGGCACATCGCGCCCGGCGCACCCGCGGGCCGACCTCGCCGGCGCCGCGCTTCCATCCGCCAGAGCTGCCAGAAACCCACGGCGTTGCCGGCGACCAGGCGCTCCGACGCGATCGCCAGACCTCTGCCGCGACACTGCCTCAAGGGATCTGTCGATTCATAAAAGCGAAACAACATAGAAACGAGCTGAGTGCCGAGGCGTAGGCGTCTCCGGTGCGCGCCTGGCGTACACCGATCTGATCCCGCCCGAGACAGAATCATTTTTTTTGTTAGCGTCAGGACGATCCTGCTTGTGAAGTACGTTGCTCGTGGTAATTTAAACCCGAAATCGGCTTGCTGTGTTTCGTGACGTTTGAAGGCAATCAGCAAATTGTGCCACGCAGCGGCGGAGCATTGGTGATGGCGCCCCTCGCCCATCGACTCCGTGATTCCTGTTGAGCACGAGCTGAAGCTGCAACGAACTGCGTTTACGCGACGAGCCGACTGCCCACCCGATCGGGAGGGGAGGTCCATTAATGAATGCACATCATGACTCGAGCGAGGCGAAGTTGTCAGCCTTGGAACGCCGGACAAAATCGGGCCGAGCCGACCGACGAGGCGCGAGCTGGCCAAGGCGCGAGGACGAAAGCGGGCTGATGTCCGCTGAAGCCCGAGCAACGCCAGCCGGCGAAGCGGGTCTGCCGGCCGGCGACGAGCGAGGGCGCGAGAGATCCGCGATGGATCGGTACGTCAGCGGCCAGGTCGCCGCTTTTCGCGAGCTCTATGAAGAGCTCGCCCCCCGCCTTTTTCGCTATCTCTTGCGGCGGACGCGCGACGCGGCGCTCGCCGAGGATCTTCTCCAGCAGACGATGTTGCAGATTCACGCGACGCGGCACCGGTTCGTCGCCGGGAGCAACGTCTCGCCGTGGGCATACTCGCTCGCGCGCCGCGTCGTCATCAATCACTCCCGCAAGAAGGCCGAGTCCCTCGTGGACCCGAGCTCATTCGACGATGTCGCGTCGACGGCGCAGTCGACCGACGAGTCCCTCGATGCTTCACGGCGCTCGCGGGCGCTCGAGTATGCCCTCGCGACGCTCCCCGAGACCCAGCGCGTCATCGTCACGTTGATCAAAGACGACGACTCGTCCATTCGCGGCGTCGCCGAGGTGCTCGGCATCAGCGTGAACGCCGCGAAGCTCCGCCGCCACCGCGCGTGCCTGGCGCTCCGCGCCGCGATCTCGGCCGAGCACGGCGTCGAGGTGGCCCCGCTCGACGAGAGCCTCCTCGACGCATAGTCCTGGGCGGCTTCAGCTCGACGGCGGCCGCCCCGCCACGACACGGGTGCGGCGCTGCGGGAGTCGATTCGCGGCGTCATGGTCAAGCGGCGATGGGCTTCGTCGCGCGCGGGTTCTTCTTGCGGATGACGAGAGGGAGCCCGCCGCTCGGCGCGAGCGTCACGCCGCGGCGGATGATCTTGATGTTGTCTGTCGCGAGCTCCATCGAGAGGCGCGAGAACGCCGTCGCGAGGACCATCTTCATCTCGTAAATCGAGAACGCGGCGCCGATGCACTTCCTCAGGCCTCCGCCGAACGGAAGAAACTCCCACGGCTTCGGGTTGAAGGTGACGTAACGGTCCGGGTCGAAGCGCGTCGGATTCGGATAGAGCGACGGGCGGTGGTGCACGAGCTGGACGCACGGCGCGACCATGATGTCCGCCGGGAGCTCGCGGCCCTGGATCGTGAGCGGTTGCTTGAGGACGCGCGCGACGACCGGCCCGATCGGCTGGAGGCGCAGCGCTTCCTTCACGACGCGATCGAGGAGGTCGCTCTTCGCGATCTTCACGGGATCGTCCGCCACTTCGGCGGCTTCTTCGGCGACGCGCCGCGTGAGCGCGGCGTCGCGGAGGAGCCACCGCAGCGCCCAGCAGAGCGCCGTCGCCGTGGTCTCGTGGCCGGCGACGAGGAGCGTCATGAGCTCACCGTGGATCTCGTCCTCGGTCAAGAGCTCGCCGTTCTCGTCCTTCGCGTCGATGATCATCGCGAGCACGTCGGTGCGGCCCGCCGTGCCTTTCTCGCGTGCGCGGCGGATCTCGTGGATCATGATCTCTTTTCCACGGGCCGAGCGGCGCTTGAACTTGCCCCACGGGCTCCACGGCCCGAGGTCCTTTCGAAAGAGCTCGAAGTGCATCGCCGGCGCCGCCGCGGCGTCGATGACTTGCGGGTAGAGCGCCTCAAGCTCGGCGAGGAGCGGCCCATCGGTCATGCCGACGACCGTGCGGAGGATCACTTGGAGCGTGATCGCCTGCATCGGCGCGTGGACCGCGAACGGGCTGCCGACGGGCCACGTGTCGATCGACGCGTGCGCGGCGTCGATCATCGCGTGCCCGTAGGCCTGCATGCGCTCGCCATGGAAGGCGGGCATCATCATCTTCCTCTGCCGCATGTGCTCCTCCCCGTCGAGCACGAGCAGCGAGTACTTGCCGAGGAACGGCTTCAGGATGTTGTTCGCCTCGCCCGCGTGGCCAGCGTTCGAGTCGAGGGCGAACACCTCCTTGACGGCCTCGGGGTGCTGGACGACGACGACGGGCCATTGCGTCGGCAGCTTCAGCGTGAACATGTCGCCGTAGCGCGCGCCGCAGGCCTCGAGGAACGGCACCGGATTCTTGAGCCACTGCAACGTCTGGAGCGCCGTCGGCGACCGGGGGCCCGGGGGCAGGAGCTCATGCTTGGATTTCGAAATGGAGATCATGTGTGCTTTCTACGCTCCGCGCATCCGCGAGGCGAGGGAGCTCGCTCGACGCTAAGGTCCTATATCGAGCACGGTGCTCGTTGGTGTCGGTCGATCGATCCGCGCCGCGCGCTCACTTGCGCGCGGCGACCAGGACGCACTCCTGGATGTTGACGAGCCGGCTCACGATGAAGGACGCCCAGAAGCGCTCCACGGCCGTGAACGCCTGGCCTCCGTTCGCCTGCGGCTCGGCCCCGGGGGCGCGCCCGCGGAAGAAGTCGAACGCCCCCGCGACCGCCGCGCACAGCGGGTAAATCTGCTGGCGGCTCGAGACGTCGATCGCGACCGACTCGGGCGAGAAGCCCGCGGCGACGTACGCGCGGCGGTACTCGTCGACGGAGCTCACGTGATTCTCCGGCGGAAAGACCTCGGGATCGAGGCCGTGGCCCGTGCGGAACAGGATGTCGGACATCACGAGGACGCCGCTCGGCCTCAGCAGCCTGTGCGCTTCGGCGAGGAACTGCGCGCGGCTCTGGAAGTGGAACGCCGACTCGATGCAGAGGATCCCGTCGAACGATTCGCTCGGGAAATCAGGCTTCGCCGCGTCCATCACGCGGAGATCGCATGTGACGCCCCGCTCGCGCGCGATTTGAACCTGGTCGGCGTCGATGTTGATTCCGGCGACGTTCTCCGCACCGTAGCGCTCTTCGAGCCGCTTCGTCGAGACGCCCTTTCCGAACGCGACGTCGAGGACTCTCCCTCGCTCCGGGAGCTTCGCGAACAGCGTGTCGACGAGGTGGTGGCACGCCTCGGCGGGGCTCTTCGTGGCGCTCGTCCAGAGGCCGTAGTTCACGTAGCCGCCCGCGAATTGTTCGTACGCGGGATCTCTCATGACGTGGCCGTAGGCTTTTGCGATTTGGCTCATTTGGACTCTCCAGATCGTGGGACCGTGATGGGGCGGATGGGACGGCGATGGGGGCGCATGTGAATCGCGTCGTGGTTCGCTACGCGGGGCGCGAGAGGAGCCACTCGTGGACGGCGCGCGCCGTGCTCTCGGCGTGCGTCACGAGCATCGTCGAGTGGCTCCCGGGGACTTCGACGACGGCCTCGGGGGCGCGCCAGTGCGGCGGCCACACGTCCGTCGCCGACAGCGTCGCGGGGCGCACGAGGAGGATCGGCGCGGCGATCTGCGCGGGTGTCTCGGCCTGCGGGAGCTTCACATAGTGGCCGAGGGCGCTCATCTCGACGTCGGCGCGGGCAGGGACCGGGAAGTCGACCCACTCGCGCCAGATCTTGTGCCCGAGCTCTCGCGGGATGCTCTGATCCACGTGATCGAGGAGCACCAGCGCGCGCGGAGAGCAGCCCTTGCTCTCGAGGCAGCTCGCCGTCGCGTACGCGAGCCACCCGCTCGACGAGTACGCGACGATCGCGAACGGCGAGCCCGCCGTGGATCGCACGATCGCCGCGGCCTGGTGCTCGATCAGCGCCGGCATGTCGGGCGCGAGGTGCTCGCCGCGCGCGTAGCCGGGCGGCGGGAGGAGCCATACGTCGCGCTCGCCGCGGAGCGCCGCCGCGAAGCGCGTGTAGACCGAGACCGGCGGATAGAACGACGGGAGGCACACGAGGCCTGGCCCGAGCGGGCCGCGCGCGAGGCGCGCTGGCTCGAGGACCTTCGGGGCGGTGCGCGCCGCGCGCTCGTGGCGGTAGCGGATCTCTCCGGCGGCGAGCAGCAGGCTGTGCGCGAGATCGGGCTCGTCCGCGTGGATCGCCTGCTTGAAGAGGCTGAAGAGCGCGGTGTCGCGGCGCTCGTCCGCGTCGCCCGAGGGCTCCGCCGCGGGCGCGTCGTGCGTGTCGTCCTGCTCGAGCCGCGCGAGGAGCGCGCGCGTCACGGCGTCGAGCGTCGTGTGATCGACGAGGAACGCGGAAGCCAGGCGCAGGCCCGTGGCTGAGGCGAGCTTGGCGCGGAGCTCGACGGCCATGAGCGAGTCGAGGCCGAGCTCGAGGAAGGGGCGGTGCGCCTCGATGGCGCTCGCGGCCGTGTGGCCGAGGACGCTCGCGATTTCGGCGCGTACGACGTCGGCGAGCGCGCGCTCGCGCTCGGCCCGCGGCAGCGCGCGGAGGCGCGGGCCTCTGGGGGTCGCGCGCTCGGCGTGCGGGAGAACGAGCTTGCGAAAGAGCGCGGGGAGATCGCGCGGCGCGTCAGCGTGGAGCGCGGCGAGGTCGAACGACGCCGGCACGAGCGCGGCGTCGGTGCGTCCGAGGGCGAGGTCGAAGAGCGCGAGGCCTTCGTCGGTCGCGAGCGCGCGGAGGCCACCGCGCGCCATGCGGCGGAGGTCGGCCCCGGTGAGGTGCCCCGTCAGGCCGGAGGCCTGCGCCCAGTACCCCCAGTCGAGGGCGACCGCTGCGAGGCCGTGCGCGCCGCGGTGGTGCGCGAGCGCGTCGAGGAAGCTGTTGGCTGCCGCGTAGTTTCCTTGCCCCGGGGCGCCGACGACGCCCGCGACCGACGAGAACATGACGAACGCCGTGAGGTCGAGCGCGCGCGTGACGTCGTGCAAGTGGAGCGCGGCGTCGACCTTCGCGCGCAAGACGGCGTGGAGGCGCTCGGCGGTCATCGACCTGAGGAGGCCGTCGTCGAGGACGCCCGCGGCGTGGACGACCGCCGTGAGCGGGTGCTCGCGGTCGATGGAGGCGACGAGGCGCGCGAGCGCGTCGCGGTCGGCGGCGTCGCACGCGGCGATCGTCACCGAGGCGCCGGCGGCCTCGAGGTCGCGCTGCAGCGCCGCGGAGCCGTCGGCCGCCGAGCCGCGTCGCGATGTGAGGACGAGGTGCCGCACGCCGTGGCGTTCGACGAGGTGGCGCGCGATCGCGCCGCCGAGCGTCCCGGTGCCGCCCGTGACGAGGACCGTGCCGCCTTCGGGCAGCGGGCGCGCCGCGCGCGCCGTGTCTTGCGCCACCCGCGCGAGGCGCGGCGCGAGGCAGCGCCCGTCACGGAGCGCGAGCGCGGGCTCGAGCGAGGTGCGCGCGGTCGCGATGGCGCCCGCGAGCGCGCGGCGCGACGCGCCCGTGCCGTCGACGTCGAGGAGGAGGATCGCGCGGTCGGAGTGCTCGGCCTGCGCCGAGCGTACGAGCCCCGAGAGCGCCGCGTGCGCGAGGTCCTCGATGTCTTCGCCGGGGTACGTCGCGACCGCGCGCCGCGTGAGCGCGACGAGGGCGCACGACGCGAAGCGCTCGTCGGCGAGCCATGCCTTGAAGAGCGCGAGCGCGCGCTCCGTGGCGTCATGCACGGCAGACGCCGCGGCCACGGAGGAAACGTGCATCGTTTCCCTGGTTTCATCGGGGGAGACGAACGAAACGACGGCGACGTCGGGCGGCGTCGCGCCGCCCGCGACCGCGTCGGTCATCGCCGCGAGGTCGCCATAGGCGACCACGGCCTCGGCGGCGCCTGCATCGAAGGGCGTCGCTGGATCGCCGCCGACGAACGCGACGCGGCCGAGCGCCTCGGCCCGCGGCGGGACGGGGAGCTCCGCCCATTCGACGCGGAAGAGCGCGTCGTGCGCAGGCTTCGCGCCGTCGCCGTCGCGCGCCGAGGCGCGCGGGCCGAGGGACGCGGTACCGTCGAGCCAGAAGCGGTCGCGCTGGAAGGCGTAGGTGGGAAGGGGGACGCGGCGAGGGGCGAAGGGGGCGAAGAGGGCGCGCCAGTCGAGGGTGAGCCCGCGGGTGTACAGAGCGCCGAGGGCGGCGGCGAAGGCGTCGTCGTCGGCGCGCTCGGCGCGGAGGGCGGGCACGAAGGCGGCGCCCTCGGGGGGCGGTCGGTCGTCCTGGAGCGCGGCGCTCCCGAGCGCGCAGAGCACGCCGTGCGGGCCGAGCTCGAGGAAGGTGGACACGCCGTCGGCGCGCAGCGCTTGCACGCCGTCGGCGAAGCGAACGGCCCCACGGACGTGGCGGACCCAGTAGTCGGGGGAGGTCAGCTCGCCTTCTTCGGCACGAGCGCCCGTGACGTTGGAGACGATGGGGATGCGCGGCGGATGGAACGTGAGCCCCTCGGCCACACGCCGGAACGCCTCCAGCAGCGGGTCCATGTGATGCGAGTGGAACGCGTGGCTGACGCGCAGCCGCGAGGTCTTTCTCCCCCGCGCCTGGAACGACGCGGCCACCGCGAGCACGGCGTCCTCGTCGCCGGAGACCACCACGGAGGCCGGGCCGTTGACCGCGGCGATGGATACGCCCGTCGGGTGCGCGGACAGGACGTCGAGCACCTCGCGTTCGCTGGCGGTGAGGGCGACCATCGCGGCGTCGCGCGGCGGCAACGCGTGCATCAGCCGCGCGCGCGCGGCCACCAGCGTGCAGGCGTCCTCGAGCGAGAGCACGCCGGCAACGTGGGCGGCCACGAGCTCGCCGATCGAGTGCCCGAGCAGCGCGTCTGGCCGCAGGCCGCACGCTTCCACGAGGCGAAAGAGGGCGACCTCGAGGGCAAACAGGGCCGGCTGGGTGAACAGCGTCTCGTCGAGCAGAGCGGCCAGCTCGGAGCCACGGGGGGCGAACAGCACGTCGCGCACCGGGCGCCCAAGGTGGCGATCCAGATGGCTGCAAGCTGCATCCAGCGCCTCGCGGAAGACGGGGAACGCGTCGTACAGGCCGTGCCCCATCGCCGGTCGCTGGCTGCCCTGCCCGGTGAAGAGCAAGGCCACCTTGGTGGGGGCTCTCCGCGCGACCGGCGCGTCGGTCGCGCCGCGCGCGAAGGCGTCGAGGGCGGGCAGCAGGGCGTCGCGGTCGCGCGCCACGAAGGCGGCGCGATGGTCGAAGTGGGCACGGGTGGTGGCGAGCGAGGCGGCCACGTCGACCAGCGAGGCGCCCGGGTCGCCGGCGAGGTGGGCGTGCAGGCGGGCGGCCTGCGCGCGCAGCGCGTCCTCGGTCTTCGCGGACAGGAGCACGGGCAGCGCGGGGTCACGCCCGCTCGGCGCCGGGCTCGCCTCCTCCCGCTCGGCGCGCGGCGCCTCCTCGACGATCACGTGCGCGTTGGTGCCCGAGAGGCCGAACGACGAGACCGCCGCGCGGCGCACCCGTCCGTTCTTCGTCCACGGAACCGCGTCCGCGAGCAGCCGCAGGCCGCCCGCGGCCCAATCGACGTGCGGCGACGGAGCGTGGGCGTGCAGCGTCCTGGGCAGCAGCCCGTTTCGCAGGGCGAGGACGGTCTTGATGATCCCGCCGACACCCGCGGCGGCCTGCGTGTGTCCGAGGTTGGACTTGAGGCTGCCGAGCCACAGCGGTCGCTCGGCAGGGCGGCCGAGCCCGTAGGTGGCCAGCAGCGCGTTCGCCTCGATCGGATCGCCGAGCGGCGTGCCCGTGCCGTGGGCTTCCACCGCGTCGATGTCGTGCGTCTCCAGGCGCGCGGCGGCGAGCGCCTGGCGAATGACCCGCTCCTGCGCGGGCCCGTTGGGCGCGGTGAGCCCCTGGCTCTTGCCGTCCTGGTTGACCGCCGAGCCGCGGATGACGGCGAGGATCGGGTGGCCGTTGCGCTGCGCGTCGGACAGGCGCTCGAGCAGGACCATGCCGGCCCCTTCCGACCAGCCGGCCCCGTTGGCGTCGGCGGAGAACGACTTGCAGCGACCGTCCGGCGCTCCCGCTCCCAGGAAGGCGAGCCCGTCGAACGCGCCGCGCGACGCCATCACCGTGACGCCGCCGGCGAGGGCGAGGGCGCACTCGCCGCTTCGTAACGCCTGGCACGCGAGGTGGAGCGCGACGAGCGACGAGCTGCACGCCGTGTCGACCGTGAGCGTGGGGCCTTGCAAGCCGAGCGTGTAGGCGATCCGCCCGGACGCGATGCTCGCCGAGCTGCAGAGGCCGACGTAGCCTTCGCGGTCGTCCCCCGCGAGGACGCGCGCGGAGTAGTTGTTGTACATGACGCCGACGAAGACGCCGGTCGGCGAGCCCTGGAGCGACGCCGGATCGATCGCCGCGCGCTCGATCGCCTCCCACGCGACCTCGAGCAAGATCCGCTGCTGCGGGTCCATGTCGAGCGCCTCGCGCGGGCTGATCGAGAAGAAGCCCGGATCGAACCTGTCGGCGTCGAGGAGGAAGCCGCCTTCGCGCGCGGGGCTCGCCGCGGAGGGAGCGATCGGGGCGCGCGCGTCGAGGTCCCAGCCCCGGTTCGTCGGAAAGCCCGAGATCGCGTCGCGTCCGGCTTCGAGGAGCTGCCAGAGCTCTTCGGGGGTGCGGACGCCGCCGGGGTAGCGGCAGCTCATCGCGACGATCGCGATGGCGTCGTCGTTACCCCGCGCGGCCGCCGGAGCGGGCGCCGCGGGGAGGGCGGCGTCTTGGCCGAAGAGCGTGCCGGCGAGGAAGCGCGCGAGCGCGGAGGCCGTCGGGTGATCGAAGATCAGCGTCGCGGGGAGGCGCACGCCGGCGAGGGCCGCGAGCCGGTTTCGCAGCTCCACGGCGACGAGCGAGTCGAGCCCGAGCTCCTGGAGCGGGCGGCTCGTGTCGAGCGCGCTCGCGGCGAGGCCGAGCGCGGACGCGACCTCGGCCCGAACGACGTCAGAGAGGGCGCGCTCGCGTTCGGGCGCGGCGAGCCCCGCGAGCCTGTCGGTCAGCGTCGATGCGCGCGCGTCGGGCCTCTCGGAGCGGGCGAGGGCGCGCTTCGCCTCGGGCAAGTCGCGGAGGAGCGGGCGCGGACGCGCGGACGCGAACGACGGCGCGAAACGCGCCCAGTCGACGTCCGCGACGGTGACGTTCGCGTCGTCGTGACGAAGCGCGCGCGCGAGCGCGGCGAGGGCGCGCGCTGGCGCCATCGGCGCGATCCCTCGGCGGCGCAAGTGCCGCGCGGTGGCCGCGTCGCTCGCGACCATGCCGCCTCCGGCCCAGGCGCCCCAGGCGATCGACGTCGCCGTGAGTCCGCGCGCGCGGCGGCTCTCCGCGAGCGCGTCGAGGAACGCGTTCGCCGCGGCGTACGCGCCCTGGCGCGCGCCGCCCCACACCCCCGCGCCGGACGCGAAGAGGACGAACGCATCGAGCGCGCGGTCCCTGAGCAGCTCGTCGAGGTGCCGCGCGCCCTGGACCTTCCCGCGGATCGCGGCGGACAGGTCGCTGACGCCGGTCGCGGCGAGGGGCGCCTCGGGCATCGCACCGCCGGCGTGGAAGACGGCGCGGATCGGCGCCTCGCCTTCGTCGAGCCGCGCCACGAGCGACGCGAGGGCCGCGCGATCGGCGACATCACACGCGGTGATCGTGACGCGCGCGCCGAGCGCCGTGAGCTCGGCGGCGAGCGTGTCGGCGCCCGGGGCGTCGGGCCCGCGGCGGCTCGTGAGCACGATGGAATCGGCGCCGCTCTTCGCGAGCCACCGCGCGACATGCGCGCCGAGGGCGCCCGTGCCGCCGGTGACGAGCGCCGTGCCGCGCGGCGCGAACGCGCGCGCCTCGGCGGCCTCGCTCCGCGGGGCACGGACGAGCCTCCGCGCGTAGAGCCCCGACGGACGTACGGCGAGCTGATCCTCGTCGTCGCGCGTCGCGAGCGCCGCGAGGACGCCATCGAGCGCGTCCGCCGGATCCAGCGCGTCTTTCCCTAGATCGATGAGCCCGCCCCAGCGCTCCGGGTGCTCGAGCGCGACGACGCGCCCGAGGCCCCACGTCATCGCCTGCGCGGGGCTCGCGATTGGATCGGTCGCGCTTGTCGAGACGGCGCCCTCGGTGAAGAGCCACAGCGGCGCATCGCCCGCGACGTCGCCGAGCGCTTGCACGAGGGCGAGCGTGACCGCGAGCCCTCGCGGGATCGCGGCGTCCGCGGCGAGCGGCGTCTCGTCGAGGGACGCGAACGAGAGCACGCCGCGAAGCGCCTCGCGGCCGGCGAGCGCGCCGCGCATGCGCGCGTCTAGGCGATCGCGCGTCGCGTCGCCGTCGCCGACGGCGAGCTCGACGATCTCCGCGCCGCGCGCCGAGATCGCGCGACCGACGGCGCGCGCGAGCCGCGGGCCTTCGCCGTGCTCGGGCGCGACGACCAGCCACGCACCGCGGAGATCGCGCGCCGCCGCGAGCTCGGACGGAGCGATAGATTTCCACGCGACGCGGTAGCGCAGGCGATCGACGTCCTCGTCGCCGTGGATCTGCTTCTCGGAGGCGGGCCGCCCGTGCAGGCCCTCGATCGTCGCGACCGGCTCGCCGGCCGCGTCGGCGAGCGTGAGCGCGAGCCCGCGCCTGTCGCGCGTCGCGCCGAAATGCACGCGCAGCGTCGCGACCCCGCGCCGCACGAGGGACACGCCGGTCCACGAGAACGGCAGCGTGACGTCGCCCGTGTCGTCGGCGCGCTTTCGGAGGAGCGCGTGGAACGCGGCGTCGAGGAGCGCCGGGTGGAGCTCGAAGCGCGCCGCGTCGAGGGCGATCTCGGCCGGGAGCCTGACCTCGGCGAAGACGTCATCGCCGCGCGTATAGACGGCGCGCAGGCCTCGGAAGGCGTCCCCGTAAGCGAGGCCCGCGTCGGCGAGGCGCGCGTAGAGCCCGTCGATGGATTGCGGCGCGGCGCCGGGCGGGGGCCACGCGCGGAGGTCGCTCGCGGAGGCGTCGAGGTCGCGGAGCGGCGCGAGCAGCCCGGTGGCGTGCCGCGTCCACGGGGCGCCCTCGTCGGCCTCGGGACGTGCATGGACGGCGATCGCGCGGACGCCGCGCGCGTCGGGAGGCGCGACGTGGAGCTGGAGGAGCAGCCCGCCGCCGGCGAGGGCGAGCGGGGCTTCGAGGGTGAGCTCGTCGACGCGCGCGAGTCCGAGGTGGCGCGCAGCGGCGAGGGCGAGATCGAGGAACGCGGTCGCCGGCAGGATGGGGGCGCCGAAGACGGAGTGGCCTTCGAGCCATGGGTGTTCGGTGAGGGAGATGCGCCCCGTGAAGAGGACGGCGTCTTCGCCCGCGACCGGAGTGACGGCGGCGAGAAGCGGGTGGCCTGCGGGGGCGAGCCCCGCAGAGGCGACGTCGGCGGTGAGGGACGCGGGGGCGTCGAGCCAGAAGCGGTCGCGCTGGAAGGCGTAGGTGGGAAGGGGGACGCGGCGAGGGGCGAAGGGGGCGAAGAGGGCGCGCCAGTCGAGGGTGAGCCCGCGGGTGTACAGAGCGCCGAGGGCGGCGGCGAAGGCGTCGTCGTCGGCGCGCTCGGCGCGGAGGGCGGGCACGAAGGCGGCGCCCTCGGGGGGCGGTCGGTCGTCCTGGAGCGCGGCGCTCCCGAGCGCGCAGAGCACGCCGTGCGGACCGAGCTCGAGGAAGGTGGACACGCCGTCGGCGCGCAGCGCTTGCACGCCGTCGGCGAAGCGAACGGCCCCACGGACGTGGCGGACCCAGTAGTCGGGGGAGGTCAGCTCGCCTTCTTCGGCACGAGCGCCCGTGACGTTGGAGACGATGGGGATGCGCGGCGGATGGAACGTGAGCCCCTCGGCCACACGCCGGAACGCCTCCAGCAGCGGGTCCATGTGATGCGAGTGGAACGCGTGGCTGACGCGCAGCCGCGAGGTCTTTCTCCCCCGCGCCTGGAACGACGCGGCCACCGCGAGCACGGCGTCCTCGTCGCCGGAGACCACCACCGAGGCCGGGCCGTTGACCGCGGCGATGGATACGCCCGTGGGGTGCGCGGACAGGACGTCGAGCACCTCGCGTTCGCTGGCGTTGAGGGCGACCATCGCGGCGTCGCGCGGCGGCAACGCGTGCATCAGCCGCGCGCGCGCGGCCACCAGCGTGCAGGCGTCCTCGAGCGAGAGCACGCCGGCAACGTGGGCGGCCACGAGCTCGCCGATCGAGTGCCCGAGCAGCGCGTCTGGCCGCAGGCCGCACGCTTCCACGAGGCGGAAGAGGGCGACCTCGAGGGCAAACAGGGCCGGCTGGGTGAACAGCGTCTCGTCCAGCAGAGCGGCCAGCTCGGAGCCACCGGGGGCGAACAGGACGTCGAGGAGCGGGCGATCGAGCTCGCGATCGAAGTGGCTCGCGACGGCATCCAGCGCCTCGCGGAAGACGGGGAACGCGTCGTACAGGCCGCGCCCCATCGCCGGTCGCTGGCTGCCCTGCCCGGTGAAGAGCAAGGCCACCTTGGTGGGGGCTCTCCGCGCGACCGAGGCGACCGCGGCCGGCGCGTCGGTCGCGCCGCGCGCGAAGGCGTCGAGGGCGGGCAGCAGAGCGTCGCGGTCGCGCGCCACGAAGGCGGCGCGGTGGTCGAAGTGGGCGCGCGTGGTGGCGAGCGAGGCGGCCACGTCGACCAGCGAGGCGCCCGGGTCGCCGGCGAGGTGGGCGTGCAGGCGAGCGGCTTGCGCGCGCAGCGCGTCCTCGGTCTTCGCGGACAGGAGCACCGGCAGCGCGGGGTCGCGCCCGCTCGGCGCCGGGCTCGCCTCGTCCCGGTCGGGGCGCGGCGCCTCTTCGACGATCACGTGCGCGTTGGTGCCGGACAGGCCGAACGACGAGACCGCCGCGCGGCGCACCCGTCCGTTCTTCGTCCACGGAACCGCGTCCGCGAGCAGCCGCAGGCCGCCCGCGGCCCAATCGACGTGTGGCGACGGAGCGTGGGCGTGCAGTGTCCTGGGCAGCAGCCCGTTTCGCAGGGCGAGGACGGTCTTGATGATCCCGCCGACACCCGCGGCGGCCTGCGTGTGCCCGAGGTTGGACTTGAGGCTGCCGAGCCACAGCGGTCGCTCGGCAGGGCGGCCGAGCCCGTAGGTGGCCAGCAGCGCGTTCGCCTCGATCGGATCGCCGAGCGGCGTGCCCGTGCCGTGGGCTTCCACCGCGTCGATGTCGTGCGTCTCCAGGCGCGCGGCGGCGAGCGCCTGGCGAATGACCCGCTCCTGCGCGGGCCCGTTGGGCGCGGTGAGCCCCTGGCTCTTGCCGTCCTGGTTGACCGCGGAGCCGCGGATGACGGCGAGGATCGGGTGGCCGTTGCGCTGCGCGTCGGACAGGCGCTCGAGCAGGACCATGCCCGCGCCCTCCGACCAGCCGGCCCCGTTGGCGTCGGCGGAGAACGACTTGCAGCGGCCGTCGGGAGAGCCGGCGAACGACAGCGCGTCGAACGCCTCGCGCGTGGCCATCACCGTGACGCCGCCGGCGAGGGCGAGGGCGCACTCGCCGCTCCGCAACGCCTGGCACGCGAGGTGGAGCGCGACGAGCGACGAGCTGCACGCCGTGTCCACGGTGACCGTGGGCCCGTGGAAGCCGAAGGTGTACGCGATCCTGCCCGACGCGACGCTCGCCGAGCTCGCGAAGCTCACGTACCCCTCGACGTCCGCGTCGGGCTCGAAGAGGCGCGTCGCGTAGTTGTTGTACATGACGCCGACGAAGACGCCGGTCTGCGAGCCCTGGAGCGACGCGGGGTCGATCTCCGCCCGCTCGATCGCCTCCCACGTCGTCTCGAGCAAGAGCCGCTGCTGCGGATCCATCTCGAGCGAATCCCGCGGGCTGATCCCGAAGAACGCGGAATCGAAGGCGCCCGCGTCCGCGAGGAAGCCGCCTTCGCGCGCGCGGACCCGCCCGTCGCTGGCGTCGCGATCCACGCGCGGCTCGACGTTCCAGCCGCGGTCCTCGGGGAAGCCGGAGACGGCGTCGCGCCCGGCTTCGAGGAGCTGCCAGAGATCCTCGGGCGAGCGCACGCCGCCGGGGAAGCGGCAGCTCATCGCCACGATCGCGATCGGCTCGCGCGACGCGCGAACGAGCTCCCTGTTGCGCTGTTTGAGGCGCTCAACGTCGGTCAGCGACGCGCGCAGCGCCTCGACGAGCTCCTGGTTCGAGCTACTCATCGAGATCCTCGTCGTGGCCGCCCGAGATACGAGGCGCCTTCGCCTTGTCGAGGGCCATCCGGACCAAGTCGTTCACATCCATCGACGCGATCGCGTCGATCGCCGCCGCCGCCGTGGCTTCGGGCTTCGTTTCTGCGTCCGCGGAGGCTGCGTCGCGCGGACGGGCGATGCGCATGAGCGCGCTCACCAGCCCGGCCTCGCGGAGCCGGTCGAGCGGGATCGACGCGATCGCGTCGCGGAGCTCGGCGTCGCTCGCGGGCGCGGGGGAGCCGGCGCTCGCGGGCGCGGGGGAGCCGGCGCTCGGGAGATCGATCATCTTCGAGAGCACGTGATCGGTGAGGGCGCCGACCGTGGGGTGATTGAAGAGGAGCGTCGCGCTCAGCCTGAGCCCCGTGGCGGCCGCGAGCCTGTTTCTGAGCTCGATGGCCATGAGGGAGTCGAGGCCGAGCTCCTGGAGAGGTCGTCCGGGCTCGATGTCGAGGGGAGAGGCGACGCCGAGGACGGTCGCGACGTCGGCGCGCACGACGTCGAGGAGCATCCGGTGGCGCTCCTGGGGAGCGAGCGAGGCGAGCCGGAGCTTCAGCGCGGAGGCATCGCCGGCGCCGCTCGCGCGCTGCGCGCGGGCGCGGGGGCCGCTGACCAGGCCTCGGAGCAGCGCGGAGAGCGCGTCGCCGCTCTTCCGGAGCGCGTCGGCGTCGAACGCTGCGGGCACCAGGCACGGCGCGTCCTGGGCGAGCGCCAGGTCGAACAGCGCCAGCGCTTCGTCCGAGGCGAGGGGCTTGAGCCCGCCGCGCGCGATGCGACGGAGGTCGGCCTGCTCCAGGTGCTTCGTGAGCCCGGAGGTCTGGGCCCAGTACCCCCAGTCGAGCGCGACCGCGGGCAGACCGCGCGCGGCGCGCCGGTGGGCGAGCGCGTCGAGGAAGGCGTTGGCGGCGGCGTAGTTGGACTGGGCGGGGCTCCCGAGCACCCCGGAGAGCGACGAGAACAGGACGAAGGCGCGCAGCGGGCTGTGGCGCGTCTGCTCGTCGAGGTTGACGGCCGCGTCGACCTTGGCCCGGAGCACCGCGCTCAGGCGCGCCGGCGTCATGGACGAGAGCACGCCGTCGTCCAGTGTGCCTGCGGCGTGCACGACGGCGGTCAGCGGCCTGTCGTGCGGGATGGCGAGCAGCACCCGCTCGAGGGCGGCGCGATCGGCAGCGTCCGCGGCGGCGACGACGACGGAGGCGCCGCGTGCCTGGAGCTCCGCGGCGAGGTCGGATGCGCCGGGAGCTTCCGCGCCCCGGCGCGAGAGCAGCACCAGGTGCTTGACGCCGTGCCGCTCGACGAGGCGACGCGCCACGAGAGCGCCGAGGGTGCCGGTGCCTCCGGTGACGAGCACGGTGCCTTCGGGATCGAGCGCGCGCGGCGTGGCGCTCGTGCTGGTGGCGGCGTTGGCCGTCGCGGCGGTGGGTGCGGCGACGCGCGCGAGGCGCGGAGCGAGGCGGCGTCCGTCGCGCAGCGCGAGCTGCGGCTCCGCGTCGTCGAGCGCGCCTCCGACCGCGTAGGGCAAGGCGCGTCGCGAGGCGCCGGAGCCGTCGAGGTCGACGAGCAAGATGGCGCGGTCGCGGTTTTCAGCCTGCGCGGAGCGGACGAGCCCCCACAGCGCAGCGGACGCGAGGTCGAGCACATCCTCGCCGGCGCAGGTTGCGACCGCGCGCTGGGTGAGCAGCACGAGCGTCGAGGAGGCCAGGCGCTCGTCGGACAGCCAGGCGTTGAGCAACGCGAGGGCGCGGGCGGCGGCGGTGTGGACCGAGGAAACGAGCTCGGTTTCGTCGGTGTCGGAGGGGCCGTGCGCGGCCGCGAGGCAGACGGCGACCGTGGCTGGGCACGGCGCGCCGCGGCCCAGGGCATCGCGCAAGGCGTCGACGTCGGCGTAGGTATCGACGGGGGTGCCGCCGGTCGCGACGCCGAGGGAGTCCTCTCCGAGCAGAGCCCACCTGCCGCGGGGCGAACGCGAGGCGGCGGGCTGCTCGGGCCAGGTCAGGGCGTAGAGGTTGCGGGCGGGCAGCTCGGGGAGGAATTTGTCGGCGGGGGCTCTACGGAACGCGAGGCCGTCGATCGTGGCGATGGGGGTACCCTCGCGCGACGCTCCTTCACTCGACGCCCCTTCACGTGACCAGAGCGTGATGTCGCCGCCGTAGCCGTCGGCGTCGCGCGTGCCGGCGTCGCGGAGCACGAACTCGGCCCAGCAGGGCGTCTCGGCGCGTCCGTACCAGACGAGGCGCTCGATCGAGAAAGGCAGCGGCGGGGCCTTGCTCGCGGTGCCTTCGGCCTCGCGCGCGCGTGCGGCCTCCTCCGGCGGGCTCGTCGCGCTCACGACGGCGAACGCGTTGTCCATGAGCCCGCCGGGGAGCGGCGCGTCGTCCGTGGGAACGCCGGCGGGTGCCTCGAGGTAGCCGAGCCCCGTGCGCGCGCGCACGTGCGTCGCCTGGCGCAGCCAGCGCCACTGCGGGCCCCAGCCGATCTGGAACGACTCGAACGACTCGATCAGGTGCCCGACGACCCCCGGGTCGCCGCTCCGCGACAGCGCCTCGGGTGGCACGCGCCGCGCGAGCGCGCTCGGGGCAATTGGGGCGAGCGACGCGGTCGCGTGCGTCGTCCACACGTCGGCCGCGCGCGTCGAGAGCGTCGCCGTGAAGCCCGCGCCCTCGCTCCGCGACGGCGTGAGGTGGACGTGGACGGCGACGATGTCCGATGCATGCTGGAAGCTGAGCGCGCGGACGAACTCGACATCGCGCAGCTCGAGGGGGCTATCGGGCCAGTGCGACTCGGCGACCGCGAGGAAGACGGCCACGTAGAACGCGCCCGGGACGACGATGCGCCCGTAAACGGAGTGATCCGCGAGGTACGGCTGCGCGCCGGGACCGATGTCGAGCGTGTGGACAGCAGAGCCGTCCGGCAGATCCAGCCGCGTGCCGGCGAGGGGGTAGCGGCCGGCGCTGTCGGCGGCGGCCACGCGCGAGCTCTTCGCCTTGGGCATGTCGAGCCAGAAGCGCTCGCGCTGGAAGGCGTACGTGGGCAGGGCGACGCGGCCCGCGTTGAACGGGGCGAAGAAGGCGTCCCAGTCGACGTGGTGGCCGCGCGCGTGGAGCGCCCCGAGCGCCGCGGTGAGGGTGTCGACGTCATCGCGGCCGTCGCGCAGGGCGGGCAGGAACGCGACCGCCTCGCTCCCGAGCGTCTCGTGCCCGAGCGCGCAGAGCACCGCGTGGGGCCCGAGCTCCAGGAAGGTGGAAACCCCGTCGGCGCGGAGCGCCTCCAGTCCGTCCGCGAAGCGGACCGCGCAGCGTGCGTGGCGCACCCAGTAGTCGGCCGTGCACAGGTCGTCGTTCGACGCCCGCGCGCCGGTGACGTTCGAGACGATCGGGATGCGCGGCGGCTGGAAACTCACCCCTTCGGCGACGCGGCGGAACGCTTCGAGCATCGGGTCGAGGTGGTGCGAATGGAACGCGTGGCTGACGCGCAGGCGCGAGGTCTTCCGGCCGAGGGCCTCGAAGCGGGCGGCCACCGCGAGCACAGCCTCTCGGTCCCCGGCCACCACGGTGGAGGACGGCGCGTTGACGGCCGCGATCGACGCGCGCCCGTCGAGCGCGTCCATCGCGTCGAGGACCTCGCGCTCGCAGGCGTGGACGGCGACCATGGCGGCGTCGCGCCGCGGCAAGGCATGCATCAGGCGCGCGCGCGCCGCGACGAGGGTGCAGGCGTCCTCCAGCGAGAGCACGCCCGCGACGTGGGCCGCCACCAGCTCGCCGATCGAGTGGCCCAGCAGGACCTGGGGGGTGACTCCCCAGGCCTCGACCAGGCGGAAGAGCGCAACCTCGAGGGCGAACAGCGAGGTCTGCGTGTACAGCGTCTCGTCGAGCAGCGCGGCCAGCTCGGAGCCGCGCGGCGCGAAGACCACGTCGCGCAGGGGGTGCTCGAGCTCGCGATCGAGGTAGCTGCACGCCGCGTCGAAGGCGTCGCGGAAGACGGAAAACGCGCCGTACAGGCCCCGACCCATCGCGGCGCGCTGCCCGCCCTGGCCCGTGAACAGGAGCGCCAGCTTGCCCCCAGCCACGGCGCGCCCGACGAGCACGCGTGGCGCGGAGCGCCCCTCTGCGACGGCCGCGAGCGCGTCGCGGAGCGCGTCGCGATCACCGGCCACGATGGCCGCGCGGTGCTCGAAGTGCGAGCGCGTCGTGGCGAGCGACGCGGCGACGTCGGCGAGCGCGGCGCCGGCGTGCGCGTCGAGGTGCGCGCCGAGGCGTTCGGCTTGCGCGCGAAGCGCTGCCTCGGTCTTCGCCGAGAGGAGGACCGGTACGGGCCCTCCGTCGCGCGGCGCGGCCCCGCCCGCTCCCGTCGCGGTCGCGCAGGGCTTGGCCGCGCGCGCGAGCGGCGCCTCCTCGACGATGACGTGGGCGTTCGTGCCCGAGAGGCCGAACGCGGAGACTCCGGCGCGCCTCGGGGTCTCCTCGTCGCGCCGCAGCCACGGGCGCGTCGCGCCCACAACGGACACGGGGAGCGACGCCCAGTGGATGTGCGGGTTGAGAGGGGTCGTGCCGCGCGTCGCGGGGAGCGTCGCATGCTGCATCGCCGCGACGATCTTGGCGACGCCGGCGAGGCCGGAAGCGGCTTCGAGGTGGCCGATGTTGGTCTTCACGGCGCCGAGCAGGAGCGGCCGCTCGGCCGCGCGCCCCTCGCCGTACACGGCCGCGAGCGCCTGGACCTCGATCGGATCGCCCAGCGCCGTGCCGGTGCCGTGGCACTCGACGACGTCCACGTCGGCCGGCGCGAGGCCCGCGTCCCCGAGCGCGGCACGGAGCACCTTCTGCTGCGAGGTGCCGTTCGGCGCCGTGATGCCGCTCGACGCCCCGTCGTGGTTGACCGCCGTCCCGCGGACGACCGCAAGCACCCGGTGGCCTCTCGCCTCCGCGTCCCGCAGCCGCTCGAGCGCCAGCACCACCACGCCCTCGCCGCGCCCGTAGCCGTCGGCGTGCGCCGAGAACGTCTTCGACCGACCGTCGGCCGCGAGCGCCCGCGTGCGCGAGAGGAGGATGAACACGTCGGGCGAGGCCGTCACTTGCGACCCGGCGGCGAGCGCGAGGTCGCACTCCCCGCGCCTCAGCGACTGGCACGCGAGGTGGAGCGCGACGAGCGACGACGAGCACGCCGTGTCGATCGCGAGCGCCGGCCCCTGGAGCCCTAGCGTGAACGCCAGGCGCCCCGCGGTGAACGAGAACGCGGTGCCCATCGCGGCGTACGCCTCGGCGTCGCTCGGCGTGCCCTGCAAGAAGGCGTAGTCGCTCGCGCCCGCGCCGACGAAGACGCCGGTGCTCGTGTCCTTGAGCGACGCGGGGACGATCCCGGCGTCCTCGAGGGCTTGCCACGCGGTCTCGAGCAAGAGGCGGTGCTGCGGGTCGATCTGCTTCGCCTCGCGCGGGCTGATGCCGAAGAACGCCGCGTCGAACAGATCGACCCCGTCGATCAGCGCCGCGTCGCGGACGTAGCTCTTCCCCTTCGCCTCGGGGTCGGGATCGTAAATTGCGTCGGCGTCCCAGCGCTCCTTCGGGATCGGGCCGACCGCGTCGCGGCCCTCCTCGAGCAGGCGGAAGAGCGCGTCCATGTCGCCGACGCCACCGGGTAGACGAAGACCGAGGCCGACGATCGCGATCGGCTCGTCGCTCGGAGAAGGCGCGCGCGGGGCCGCGACCGCGCGAGCGTCGTCGCGGCCAGCGCCATCGAGCGGGAGCGCGAGCGCGTCGCAGAGGTGCGCCGCCAGATCGTGCGGGCACGGGTGGTCGAACGTGACCGTCGCCGGCAGCGTGACGCCGGTGGCGCGCTGGAGGCGCACACGCAAGTCGACGGCCATCAGCGAGTCGAGGCCCGAGTCGAAGAAGCCGCGCCGAGGCTCGACGCGGGAGACATCGGTGTGCCCGAGGACGAGCGCCGTCTCCTTGACGACGAGCGCAACGAGGTGCCGGAGGCGGTCTCCCGCCGGAAGAGGCCGCAGCGTCGCGAGGAGCTCGGGCTCGCCGTCGCGGCCCTGCGCCGCCTCCGGCCGGGCGTCGAGCGCGCGCTTCGCCTCGCTCAGATCGTGGAGCAGCGGCCGCGAGCGCGCGGACGCGAGCGACGGCGCGAAGCGCGCCCAGTCGACGTCGGCGATCGTGACGTTCGTGTCGTCGTGATCGAGCGCGCGCGCGAGCGCGGCGATCGCGAGCTCCGGGGCCATCGGCGGGAGGCCTCGGCGGCGGAGGTGCTCCTCGGCGGCCGGGTCTTCGGCGAGCATCCCGCCGCCCGCCCACGCGCCCCAGGCGATCGAGGTCGCCGTGAGGCCGCGCGCGCGGCGGCTCTCTGCGAGCGCGTCGAGGAACGCGTTCGCCGCGGCGTATGCCCCTTGGTGCCCGCCGCCCCAGACGCCCGCGCCGGACGCGAAGAGCACGAACGCGTCGAGGGCGCGTTCACCGGTGAGCTCGTCGAGGTTCCGCGCGCCCGCGGCCTTTCCTGCGATGGCGCGGGTGAGATCGTCGAGCGACGTCGCGTCGAGAGGCGTGCCCTGCGCGACGCCGCCGGCGTGCACGACGGCGCGCAGCGGCGAGCCTTGCGCCTCGAGATCGCGGAGCAGGGCGCCGAACGCGTCGCGATCGGCGACGTCGCACGCCGCGATCGTGACACGCGCGCCGAGCGCCGTGAGCTCGGCCTGGAGCGCCTCGGCGCCGGGCGCGCTCCTTCCGCGCCGGCTCGTGAGCACGAGGTGCTCGGCCCCGCTCTTCGCGAGCCACCGCGCGACGTGCGCTCCGAGCGCGCCCGTCCCGCCCGTGACGAGCACGGTCCCCGCGGGGGCGAACGCGCGAGCCGGCGCGGCGTCGCCGATCTTCGCGCGGACGAGCCTCCGTGCGTAGAGACCCGCCGGGCGAAGGGCGAGCTGGTCCTCGCCGTCGCGCGTGGCGAGCGCTGCGACGAGGCGCTCGAGCGCCCTCGCGTCGAGCGCAGCAGCGGGATCGCCAGCCGCGAGGTCGATCGCGCCGCCCCATCGCGCGGGGTGCTCGAGCGCGACGACGCGCCCGAGGCCCCACGACATCGCCTGGACGGGGCTCGCGATCGGGTCGGAGCGACCGATCGACACGGCCCCCCGCGTGACGAGCCACAGCGGCGCGTCGATCGCGAGATCGCCGAGCGCTTGCACGAGCGCCAGCGTCGCGCCGAGCCCCGCCGGGACCGCCGGGTGCGCGGCGAGCGGGCGTTCGTCGAGCGCCGTCAGCGCGAGCACGCCGCGGATCGCACGCGAGTCGGCGGACGCGGCACGCACGCGCGCGGCGAGCGCTTCGCGATCGACGCCCTCGAGGCCGGCGGCGATCTCGATCTCGACGACGGCGGCGCCTCGCGCTGAGAGGGCGCGCGCGAGCGGCCGCGCGACGTCGCCAGCGACGCCGGGGATCACGACGAGCCACGTGCCTTCGACGCTGGCGCCAGGCGCGATCGTGCACGGCCGCCACACGACGCGGTAGCGCCACGCGTCGAGCGTGGCCTGCGCGCGCCGCTCGCGGCGCCACGCCGCGAGCGTCGGGACCAGCGTGGCCCACGCTGCGCGATGATCCGCGTCGTCGACGCGAAGCTCGGCGGAGATCGCGTCGACGTCGCCGCGATCGATCGCGCGCCAGAGCGCCGTCTCCTCGGCCGCGCGGGGCTCGGCGGGCTGCGCGCTCGCCGCCTCGAGCCAGAAGCGGTCGCGCTGGAAGGCGTAGGTGGGAAGGGGGACGCGGCGAGGGGCGAAGGGGGCGAAGAGGGCGCGCCAGTCGAGGGTGAGCCCGCGGGTGTACAGAGCGCCGAGGGCGGCGGCGAAGGCGTCGTCGTCGGCGCGCTCGGCGCGGAGGGCGGGCACGAAGGCGGCGCCCTCGGGGGGCGGTCGGTCGTCCTGGAGCGCGGCGCTCCCGAGCGCGCAGAGCACGCCGTGCGGGCCGAGCTCGAGGAAGGTGGACACGCCGTCGGCGCGCAGCGCTTGCACGCCGTCGGCGAAGCGAACGGCCCCACGGACGTGGCGGACCCAGTAGTCGGGGGAGGTCAGCTCGCCTTCTTCGGCACGAGCGCCCGTGACGTTGGAGACGATGGGGATGCGCGGCGGATGGAACGTGAGCCCCTCGGCCACGCGCCGGAACGCCTCCAGCAGCGGGGCCATGTGATGCGAGTGGAACGCGTGGCTGACGCGCAGCCGCGAGGTCTTTCTCCCCCGCGCCTGGAACGACGCGGCCACCGCGAGCACGGCGTCCTCGTCGCCGGAGACCACCACCGAGGCCGGGCCATTGACCGCGGCGATGGATACGCCCGTGGGGTGCGCGGACAGGACGTCGAGCACCTCGCGTTCGCTGGCGGTGAGGGCGACCATCGCGGCGTCGCGCGGCGGCAACGCGTGCATCAGCCGCGCGCGCGCGGCCACCAGCGTGCAGGCGTCCTCGAGCGAGAGCACGCCGGCAACGTGGGCGGCCACGAGCTCGCCGATCGAGTGCCCGAGCAGCGCGTCTGGCCGCAGGCCGCACGCTTCCACGAGGCGGAAGAGGGCGACCTCGAGGGCAAACAGGGCCGGCTGGGTGAACAGCGTCTCGTCCAGCAGAGCGGCCAGCTCGGAGCCACCGGGGGCGAACAGGACGTCGAGGAGCGGGCGATCGAGCTCGCGATCGAAGTGGCTCGCGACGGCATCCAGCGCCTCGCGGAAGACGGGGAACGCGTCGTACAGGCCGCGTCCCATCGCCGGTCGCTGGCTGCCCTGCCCGGTGAAGAGCAAGGCCACCTTGGTGGGGGCTCTCCGCGCGACCGAGGCGACCGCGGCCGGCGCGTCGGTCGCGCCGCGCGCGAAGGCGTCGAGGGCGGGCAGCAGAGCGTCGCGGCTGCGCGCCACGAAGGCGGCGCGGTGGTCGAAGTGGGCGCGCGTGGTGGCGAGCGAGGCGGCCACGTCGACCAGCGAGGCGCCCGGGTCGCCGGCGAGGTGGGCGTGCAGGCGAGCGGCCTGCGCGCGCAGCGCGTCCTCGGTCTTCGCGGACAGGAGCACCGGCAGCGCCTGGTCGCGCCCGCTCGGCGCCGGGCTCGCCTCGTCCCGGTCGGCGCGCGGCGCCTCTTCGACGATCACGTGCGCGTTGGTGCCGGACAGGCCGAACGACGAGACCGCCGCGCGGCGCACCCGTCCGTTCTTCGTCCACGGAACCGCGTCCGCGAGCAGCCGCAGGCCGCCCGCGGCCCAATCGACGTGTGGCGACGGAGCGTGGGCGTGCAGTGTCCTGGGCAGCAGCCAGTTTCGCAGGGCGAGGACGGTCTTGATGATCCCGCCGACGCCCGCGGCGGCCTGCGTGTGCCCGAGGTTGGACTTGAGGCTGCCGAGCCACAGCGGTCGCTCGGCAGGGCGGCCGACCCCGTAGGTGGCCAGCAGCGCGTTCGCCTCGATCGGATCGCCGAGCGGCGTGCCCGTGCCGTGGGCTTCCACCGCGTCGATGTCGTGCGTCTCCAGGCGCGCGGCGGCGAGCGCCTGGCGGATGACGCGCTCCTGCGCAGGCCCGTTGGGCGCGGTGAGCCCCTGGCTCTTGCCGTCCTGGTTGACCGCGGAGCCGCGGATGACGGCGAGGATCGGGTGGCCGTTGCGCTGCGCGTCGGACAGGCGCTCGAGCAGGACCATGCCCGCGCCTTCCGACCAGCCGGCCCCGTTGGCGTCGGCGGAGAACGACTTGCAGCGGCCGTCGGGAGAGCCGGCGAACGACAGCGCGTCGAACGCCTCGCGCGTGGCCATCACCGTGACGCCGCCGGCGAGGGCGAGGGCGCACTCGCCGCTTCGCAACGCCTGGCACGCGAGATGAACGGCGACGAGCGACGAGCTGCACGCCGTGTCCACGGTGACCGTGGGCCCGTGGAAGCCGAAGGTGTACGCGATCCTGCCCGACGCGACGCTCGCCGAGCTCGCGAAGCTCACGTACCCCGACGCGTCGCCGTCGCCGCCAAGGTGATGGCTCGCGTAGTTGTTGTACATGACGCCGACGAAGACGCCGGTCTGCGAGCCCTGGAGCGACGCGGGGTCGATCTCCGCCCGCTCGATCGCCTCCCACGTCGTCTCGAGCAAGAGCCGCTGCTGCGGATCCATCTCGAGCGCCTCGCGCGGGCTCACCCCGAAGAACGCCGCGTCGAAGAGCTCCGCGCCTTCGAGGAAGCCCCCTTCAAGCGCGGGCGTCTTCCCCGTCACGTCGGCGCGCGGGTCGACACGCGGCTCGACGCTCCATCCGCGGCTCGCGGGGAAGCCGGAGACGGCGTCGCGTCCACCTTCGAGGAGCTGCCAGAGATCCTCGGGCGAGCGCGCGCCGCCGGGGAAGCGGCAGCTCATCGCCACGATCGCGATCGGCTCGTATGCCTTGCTCTCGGCCGCGTGCAGGCGCGTCTGGCTCCGCTGAAGGTCGAGCGTGAGCTGCTTCAGGTAGTCGCGGAGCTTCGCTTCGGTTCCAGGCGGCGCGCTCATGTAGCGGCCTCCGCGCGGACATGGTCGATCATGCGGAACAGCTCGTCGTCGTTCGCGGTGTCGAGGCGGCTCGCGAGCCCGTCGTCGGGCGAAGGCTCACGGGCGGCCATCCACTTCGAGAGGATCGCCTTCATGCGCACCGTGAGCTCGTCGCGGATCGCTTCGTTTGCGTACGCGCTCGCGAGGGCGCCCTCGAGCCGGTCGATCTCCGCCGCGCTCGTGCTCGGCGGGGCGGCCTCGTCGTGGAGCAGCTTGCCGGAGACGAGCTTCGCGAGCGCCTCCGGCGTGGGGTGATCGAAGAGGAGCGTCGCGCTCAGCCTGAGCCCCGTGGCGGCCGCGAGCCTGTTTCTGAGCTCGATGGCCATGAGGGAGTCGAGGCCGAGCTCCTGGAGAGGTCGTCCGGGCTCGATGTCGAGGGGAGAGGCGACGCCGAGGACGGTCGCGACGTCGGCCCGCACGACGTCGAGGAGCATCCGGTGGCGCTCCGGGGGAGCGAGCGAGGCGAGCCGGAGCTTCAGCGCGGAGGCGTCGCCCGCGCCGCTCGCGCGCTGCGCGCGGGCGCGGGGGCCGCTGACCAGGCCTCGGAGCAGCGCGGAGAGCGCGTCGCCGCTCTTCCGGAGCGCGTCGGCGTCGAACGCTGCGGGCACCAGGCACGGCGCGTCCTGGGCGAGCGCCAGGTCGAACAGCGCCAGCGCTTCGTCCGAGGCGAGGGGCCTGAGCCCGCCGCGCGCGATGCGACGGAGGTCGGCCTGCTCCAGGTGCTTCGTGAGCCCGGAGGTCTGGGCCCAGTACCCCCAGTCGAGCGCGACCGCGGGCAGACCGCGCGCGGCCCGCCGGTGGGCGAGCGCGTCGAGGAAGGCGTTGGCGGCGGCGTAGTTGGACTGGGCGGGGCTCCCGAGCACCCCGGAGAGCGACGAGAACAGGACGAAGGCGCGCAGCGGGCTGCGGCGCGTCTGCTCGTCGAGGTTGACGGCCGCGTCGACCTTGGCCTGGAGCACCGCGCTCAGGCGCGCCGGCGTCATCGAGGAGAGCACGCCGTCGTCCAGTGTGCCTGCGGCGTGCACGACGGCGGTCAGCGGCCTGTCGTGCGGGATGGCGAGCAGCACCCGCTCGAGGGCGGCGCGATCGGCAGCGTCCGCGGCGGCGACGACGACGGAGGCGCCGCGTGCCTGGAGCTCCGCGGCGAGGTCGGATGCGCCGGGAGCTTCCGCGCCCCGGCGGGAGAGCAGCACCAGGTGCTTGACGCCGTGCCGCTCGACGAGGCGACGCGCCACGAGAGCGCCGAGGGTGCCGGTGCCTCCGGTGACGAGGACGGTGCCTTCCGGATCGAGCGCGCGCGGCGTGGCGCTCGTGCTGGTGACGGCGCTGGCCGTCGCGGCGGTGGGTGCGGCGACGCGGGCGAGGCGCGGAGCGAGGCGGCGTCCGTCGCGCAGCGCGAGCTGCAGCTCGGCGTCGTCGAGCGCGCCTCCGACCGCGTAGGGCAAGGCGCGTCGCGAGGCGTCGGAGCCGTCGAGGTCGACGAGCAAGATGGCGCGGTCGCGGTTTTCAGCCTGCGCGGAGCGGACGAGCCCCCACAGCGCAGCGGACGCGAGGTCGAGCACATCCTCGCCGGCGCAGGTTGCGACCGCGCGCTGGGTGAGCAGCACGAGCGTCGAGGAGGCCAGGCGCTCGTCGGACAGCCAGGCGTTGAGCAACGCGAGGGCGCGGGCGGCGGCGGTGTGGACCGAGGAAACGAGCTCGGTTTCGTCGGTGTCGGAGGGGCCGTGCGCGGCCGCCAGGCAGACGGCCACCGTGTCGGGGCACGGCGCGCCGCGGCCCAGGGCGTCGCGCAAGGCATCGACGTCGGGGTAGGCGTCGGCGGCGATGCCCGTCGCGACGCCGAGCGAGTCCTCTCCGAGAAGAGCCCACCTGCCGCGCGGCGGGCGCGAGGCGGCGGGCTGCTCGGGCCAGGTGAGGGCGTAGAGGTTGCGGGCGGGCAGCTCGGGGAGGAACTTGTCGGCGGGGGCTCTGCGGAACGCGAGGCCCTCGATCGTCGCGATGGGGGTACCCTCGCGCGACGCTCCTTCACTCGACGCGCCTTCACGTGACCAGAGCGTGATGTCGCCGATGTAGCGGTCGGCGTCCGGCGTGATCTCGCCGCGCATGACGAAGTCGGCCCAGCAGGGCGTCTCGGCGCGTCCGTACCAGACGAGGCGCTCGATCGAGAAAGGCAGCGGCGGGACGTTGCTCGTCGAGCGATTGTCGTGGGCGGGCAGCCCCGTGACGGCGCTGCCGACGACGGCGAACGCGTTGTCCACGAGGCCGCCGGGGAGCGGCGCGTCGTCGGTCGGGACGCCGTCGGGCGCGGCGAGGTAGCCGACGCCCGTCCGGTCGCCGGCGTGCGTCGTCTGCCGGAGCCAGCGCCACTTCGGGCCCCACTCGACGTTGAACGCCTCGAACGATGCCATCAGGCGAGCGACGGCGCGCGACGGCTCGTCACCCGCGAGAGGCTCGTGCGCCGCGCGGGGGTGCCGTGCGAGCGCGCTCGGCGGCGCCGCGCCGAGCGTCGCGGTCGCGTGCGTGGTCCACGCGCCTTCGGTCTGCGTCGCGACCGTGGCGTGGAAGCCTTTGCCATCACCGCCTGCCGGCGTGAGGTGCACGCGCACCGCGACGGTCTCCGAGGGATCTTCGAACGTGAGCGCGCGGACGAACTCGACGTCGCGCAGCTCGAGGGGGCTATCGGGCCAGTGCGACTCGGCGACCGCGAGGAGGACGGCCAGGTGGAACGCGCCCGGGACGACGATGCGCCCGTAAACGGAGTGATCCGCGAGGTACGGCTGCGCGCCGGGACCGATGTCGAGCGTGTGGACGGCAGAGCCGTCCGGCAGATCCAGCCGCGTGCCGGCGAGGGGGTAGCGGCCGGCGTCGTCGGCGGCGGCCGCGCGCGAGCTCTTCGCCTTGGGCATGTCGAGCCAGAAGCGCTCGCGCTGGAAGGCGTACGTGGGCAGGGCGACGCGGCCCGCGTTGAACGGGGCGAAGAAGGCGTCCCAGTCGACGTGATGGCCACGCGCGTGCAGCGCGCCGAGCGCCGCGGTGAGGGTGTCGACGTCATCGCGGCCCTCGCGCAGGGCGGGCAGGAACGCGACCGCCTCGCTCCCGAGCGCCTCGTGCCCGAGCGCGCAGAGCACCGCGTGGGGCCCGAGCTCCAGGAAGGTGGAAACCCCGTCGGCGCGGAGAGTCTCCAGTCCGTCCGCGAAGCGGACCGCGCCGCGTGCGTGGCGCACCCAGTAGTCGGCCGTGCACAGGTCGTCGTTCGACGCCCGCGCCCCGGTGACGTTCGAGACGATCGGGATGCGCGGCGGCTCGAACCTCAGCCCTTCGGCCACGCGCCGGAACGCTTCCAGCATCGGGTCGAGGTGGTGCGAATGGAACGCGTGGCTGACGCGCAGGCGCGAGGTCTTCCGGCCGAGGGCCTCGAAGCGGGCGGCCACCGCGAGCACAGCCTCTCGGTCCCCGGCCACCACGGTGGAGGACGGCGCGTTGACGGCCGCGATCGACGCGCGCCCGTCCACCGCGTCCATCGCGTCGAGCGCGTCCAGGACCTCGCGCTCGCAGGCGTGGACGGCGACCATGGCGGCGTCGCGCCGCGGCAAGCCGTGCATCAGGCGCGCGCGCGCCGCGACGAGGGTGCAGGCGTCCTCCAGCGAGAGCACGCCCGCGACGTGGGCCGCCACCAGCTCGCCGATCGAGTGGCCCAGCAGGACGTGGGGGGTGACTCCCCAGGCCTCGACCAGGCGGAAGAGCGCGACCTCGAGGGCGAACAGCGAGGTCTGCGTGTACAGCGTCTCGTCGAGCAGCGCGGCCAGCTCGGAGCCGCGCGGCGCGAAGACCACGTCGCGCAGGGGGTGCTCGAGCTCGCGATCGAGGTAGCTGCACGCTGCGTCGAAGGCGTCGCGGAAGACGGAAAACGCGCCGTACAGGCCACGACCCATCGCGGCGCGCTGCCCGCCCTGGCCCGTGAACAGGAGCGCCAGCTTGCCGCCCGTGGTCCGTGAGACGACGGTGCCCGCCGGCGAACGTCCTTCGGCGAGTCCGGCGAGGGCGTCCTCGAGGGCGCCGAGATCGCGCGCGACGATCGCCGCGCGGTGCTCGAAGTGCGAGCGCGTCGTGGCGAGCGACGCGGCGACGTCGACGAGCGCGTCGCCAGGGCGCCCCGTGACATGCGCGCGGAGGCGCTCGGCTTGCGCGCGCAGGGCGCGCTCGCTCTTCGCAGAGAGCACCACGGGCACGGCCGGCGGGGGCTCGTCCGCGGCGGCGGCGCCTCGACGCGCGCGCGGCGCCTCTTCGATGATGGCGTGGGCGTTCGTGCCCGAGAGGCCGAACGCGGAGACTCCGGCGCGCCTCGGGGTCTCCTCGTCGCGGCGAGCCCACAGCTCGGCCGCGTCGACGACGCGGACGTGGAGCGCGTCCCAGTCGACGTGCGGGTTGCGCGGGCGCGAGTGGATGGTCGCGGGGAGCGCGCCATGCTCGAGCGCCGTCACGATCTTGGCGACGCCGGCGAGGCCGGAGGCGGCTTCGAGGTGGCCGATGTTGCTCTTCACGGCGCCGAGCAGGAGCGGCCGCTCGGCCGCGCGCCCCTCGCCGTAGACGGCCGCGAGCGCCTGGACCTCGATCGGATCGCCCAGCGCCGTGCCGGTGCCGTGGCACTCGACGACGTCCACGTCGGCCGGCGCGAGGCCCGCGTCCCCGAGCGCGGCACGGAGCACCTTCTGCTGCGAGGTGCCGTTCGGCGCCGTGATGCCGCTCGACGCGCCGTCGTGGTTGACCGCCGTCCCGCGGACGACCGCAAGCACCCGGCGGCCTCTCGCCTCCGCGTCCCGCAGCCGCTCGAGCGCCAACACGACCACGCCCTCGCCGCGCCCGTAGCCGTCGGCGTGCGCCGAGAACGTCTTCGACCGACCGTCGGCCGCGAGCGCCCGCGTGCGCGAGAGGAGCACGAACGGCTCGGCGAGCGTCATCACCTGGACGCCGCCCGCGAGCGCGAGGTCGCACTCGCCCTTCCGCAGCGACTGGCACGCGAGGTGGAGCGCGACGAGCGACGACGAGCAGGCCGTGTCGATCGAGAGCGCGGGGCCTTGCAGGCCGAGCGTGAACGCCAGGCGCCCCGCCGCGAACGACGAGAGCGTGCCCATCGCGGCGTATGCGTCGGTCTCTTCGGCGCTGCCTTGCATGAGGGCGTAGTCGCTCAAGCCGATCCCGACGAAGACGCCGGTGCTCGTGTCCTTGAGCGACGCGGGGACGATCGTCGCCTCTTCGAGCGCTTGCCACGCGGTCTCGAGCAGGAGGCGGTGCTGCGGATCGACCTGCTTCGCCTCGCGCGGGCTGATGCCGAAGAACGACGCGTCGAAGAGGTCGACGCGATCGAGCAGCGCGGCCTCGCGCACATAGCTCTTTCCCTTGGCCTCGGGATCCGGATCGTAGATCGTGTCCGCGTCCCAGCGGTCCTTCGGGATCGGGCCGACGCCGTCGCGCCCTTGCTCGAGGAACGACCAGAGGCCCTCGCGATCCTCGACGCCGCCGGGGAGGCGGAGCCCGAGGCCGACGATCGCGATCGGCTCGTCGATCGCGGCGTGCGCGCTCGACGAGCGCGCTGTCGTCGCGTCGGCCGGCGCGAGGGGCGCGTCGAGCGGCAGCGCCTCGCGCACGTACGTCGCGAGGCGGTGCGGGGATGGGTGATCGAACGTGACCGTCGCGGGGAGCTCGACGCCGGTGCGCGCGCGGAGCTTGCGGAGGAGCTCGACGGCGACGAGCGAGTCGAGGCCGAGATCGAAGAAGCCCTTGTGAGGATCGATCGCCGACGCGTCGGCGTGCCCGAGGACGGCGGCGGTCTCGGCGACGACGAGCTCCACGAGGTGGCGCGCGCGGTCGGCCTCGGAGAGCGGCCGCAGCGCCTCGACGAGCGCGCGGTCCGCGCTCGCGCCGTCAGCCCCGGCGGGCTCCGGCGGGGCCTCGATTGCGCGCTGCGCCTCGGGGAGATCGAGGAGGAGCGGGCGCGGCCTCGCGGAGGCGAACGCGGGGGCGAAGCGCGCCCAATCGACGCTGGCGACCGTGACCGCGGTCTCGCCGTGATCGAGGGCCTGCGCGAGCGCGGCGATCGCGAGCGCCGGGGCCATCGGCACGAGGCCGCGCTTCCGGAGCTCGACCTCGGCGTCGGCGTCGGCGTGATCGGCGAGCATCCCGGCGCCCGCCCAGGCGCCCCACGCGATCGACGTCGCCGTGAGACCGGCGGCGCGGCGCACCTCGGCGAGCGCGTCGAGGAACGCGTTGCCGGCGGCGTACGCGCCTTGCTGCCCGCTGCCCCAGACGCCCGCGCCGGAGGCGAAGAGGACGAAGGCGTCGAGCTCGCGGTCTCCGAGCAGCTCGTGCAGATGGAGCGCGCCGAGGACCTTTGCGGCGACGACGGCCTGGACACCGTCGAGATCGGTGGACGCGAGGGCCGCCTGCGCGACGACGCCGCCCGCGTGGACGACGGCGCGGACGGGGTCGCCTTGCGCGTCGAGGCGGGCGAGCAGAGCTGCGACCGAGGCGCGATCGGCGACGTCGCAGGCGGCGAGCGTCACGCGCGCGCCGAGCGCCTCGAGCTCGGCGCGGAGCGCGCCGGCGCCCGGGGCGTCCTCGCCCCGGCGGCTCACGAGGACGAGGTGCTCTGCGCCGCGCCCGGCGAGGAAACGCGCGACGTGCGCGCCGAGGGCGCCGGTTCCGCCGGTGACGAGGGAGGTGCCGCGCGGCGTGAAGGTGCGCGCGGGCGGAGCGTCGCCGAGGGGCGCACGGACGAGCCTCCGCGCGAAGATGCCTGTCGGGCGGAGCGCGAGCTGGTCCTCGCCGTCGCGGGACGCGAGGAGCGTGACGAGGCGGTCGAGCGCCCTCGCGTCGATCGTGTCGCCGTCGGCGACGTCGACGAGCCCGCCCCAGCGCTCGGGGTGCTCGAGCCCAGCGACGCGGCCGAGACCCCACGTCATCGATTGCGCCGCGCTCGCCAGCCGATCGGAGCGCCCCGTCGAGACCGCGCCGCGCGTGACGAGCCACAGCGGCGCCTCGATGCCCATGTCCCCGAGCGCCTGCACGAGGCGGAGCGTCAGCGCGAGCCCCGCGGGCAGCGCCGCGTGCGTCGCGAGCGTGGTCTCGTCGAGCGCGGCGAAGGACACGATGCCGCGGAGCTCGCCCGCGTCCGCGAGAGCTCCCTGCACGCGCACGGCGAGGCGCACGCGATCGGCCTCTGCCGGCGCGATCGGCATCGCGATCACCTCGGCGCCGCGCGCGGTCAGGGCCCTCTCGAGCTCACGCGCGAGCGCGTCCTCGGCTCCCGCGAGCGTGACGAGGAGCCACGTCCCCGCGACGTCGCGCGCCGCGGTCGGCGTGAGCGGCTTCCACACGACGCGGTAGCGGAGCGCGTCGACGAGGCTCCGCTCGTCGCGGGCGCGCCGCCACGCCGAGAGCGCGGGGAGCAGCGTCGCGAGGGCCGAGAGGTGGTCCTCGCCCGAGGCGTTCAGCGTCGCGCCGAGCGCGCCCACGTCCCCCGCGTCGACCGCGCGCCAGAACGCGGCGTCTTCGGGCGCGGCGGGCGCGGCCTCGTCGCGCGTCGCTCCCGCGGGGGCTTCGAGCCAGAAGCGCTCGCGCTGGAACGCGTAGGTCGGGAGCGCGACCTTCTGCGGGTCGAACGGGCCGAAGAACGCCGCCCAATCGACGCGATGTCCGCGCACGTGGAGCGACGAGAGAGCCGCCGTGAGCGCGTCGACGTCGGCGCGGCCGTCGCGGAGCGCGGGGACGAAGGCGACCTCGCGCTGCGCGTTCGCCAGCGCGCTCTCGCCGAGCGCCGAGAGGACGCCGTGCGGCCCGAGCTCGAAGAACGAACAAACGCCGTCGGCTTCCAGCGTATTGATGCCGTCGGCGAAGCGGACGGCGCTTCGCACGTGGCGGACCCAGTAGTCGGGCGACCGGAGCTCGTCCGTCGCGAGCCTCCCCGTGACGTTGGAGACGATGGGGATGCGCGGCGGATGGAACGTGAGCCCTTCTGCGACGCGGCGGAACGCGTCGAGCATGGGGTCCATGTGGTGTGAGTGGAACGCGTGGCTCACGCGGAGGCGGGTCGCCTTGCGCCCGCGCGCTTCGAAGTGCGCGGCGACGCCCAGCACGGCGTCGACATCGCCGGCGATCACCGTCGACGAGGGCGCGTTGATCGCGGCGATCTCGGCGCGTCCGTCCCGCCCCTCGAGCGCGGCGAGCACCTCGGCCTCCGTCGCGTGCACCGTGACCATCGCGCCGTCGCGCGCGGGCAGGGCCTGCATGAGGCGCGCGCGCGCGGCGACGAGCGTGCACGCGTCGGCGAGCGAGAGGACGCCCGCGACGTGCGCGGCGGCGAGCTCGCCGACGGAGTGCCCCAGGAGCACGTCGGGCGTGACGCCCCACGCCTCGACGAGGCGGAAGAGCGCGACTTCGAGGGCGAAGAGCGCCGGCTGCGTGAACTCGGTCCGGTCGAGGAGGCTCGCGAGCTCCGAGCCCTTCGGCGCGAAGAGGACGTCGCGGAGCGGGCGATCGAGCTCGCGATCGAAGTGGCTCGCGACGGCATCCAGCGCGTCGCGGAAGACGGGGAACGCGTCGTACAGGCCGCGCCCCATCGCAGCGCGCTGCGCGCCCTGGCCCGTGAAGAGGAAGGCGAGCTTGTCGGCGGCGCCCTTGGCGACGAACGTGCCTGGCGCCGCGACGCCCGCGGCGAGGCCCTCGAGCGCCGCGACCAGCGTCCCGTGATCGCTCGCGGCGATCGCGGCGCGGTGGTCAAATTGCGAGCGCGTCGTGGCGAGCGCCGCGGCGACGTCGACGAGCGCCGCGTCGGGTGTCCTCGCGAGCTGATCGCGGAGCGCCGCGGCTTGCGCGCGGAGGGCCGCGTCGCTCTTCGCCGAGAGCACGAAGGGGAGCGCGCCCGAGAGGGGCAGCGCGCCGCGCGCGGGCTTCGGGGCGTCGGGGTCGGGCGCCTCTTCGACGATGACGTGCGCGTTCGTGCCGGAGAGCCCGAACGCGGAGACCCCCGCGCGCCTCGGAGATCCGTCGGCGCTCCGCTCCCACGGCTCGGCCGCGTCGACGACGCGGACGGGGAGCGCGTCCCAGTCGATGTGCGGGTTGCGCGGGTTGGTGTGGATCGTCGCGGGGAGCGTCCCGTGGCGGAGCGACGCCATGATCTTGACGACGCCGGCGAGGCCCGACGCGAACTCGAGGTGGCCGATGTTGGTCTTCACCGCGCCGAGGCGGAGCGGGCGCTCGGGGGCGCGCCCTTCGCCGTAGACGGCCGCGAGGGCCTGGACCTCGATGGGATCGCCGAGGGAGGTGCCGGTGCCGTGGCACTCGACGACGTCGACGTCGGTGGGAGCGAGGCGGGCGTCGTCGAGGGCGGCGCGGAGGACCTTCTGCTGCGCGGAGCCGTTGGGCGCGGTGATGCCGCTCGACGCGCCGTCGTGATTGACCGCGGTGCCGCGGACGACGGCGAGGACCGGGTGGCCGTTGGCGCGCGCGTCCCGGAGGCGCTCGAGGGCGAGGACGACGACGCCTTCGCCGCGGCCGAACCCGTCGGCGTTGGCCGAGAACGTCTTCGATCGCCCGTCCGGAGCGAGGGCGCGCGTGCGCGAGAGGATCACGAAGACCTCGGGCGAGGCCATCACCTGGACGCCGGCGGCGAGCGCGAGGTCGCACTCGCCTTGCCGCAGCGACTGGCACGCGAGGTGGAGCGCGACGAGCGACGACGAGCACGCGGTGTCGATCGAGAGCGCGGGCCCTTGGAGGCCGAGCGTGAACGCCAGCCGACCTGCCGCGAACGAGGCGGCGGTGCCCATCGCGGCGTAGGCCTCGGCGTCCTCGGCGCTGCTCTGGAGCACGGCGTAGTCGCTCGCGCCCGCGCCGACGAAGACGCCGGTGGTCGAGTCGCGGAGCGACGCGGGGACGATCGTCGCCGCCTCGAGCGCTTGCCACGCGGTCTCGAGCAAGAGGCGGTGCTGCGGGTCGACGTGCCTCGCCTCGCGCGGGCTGATGCCGAAGAAGCCCGCGTCGAAGAGGTCGACGCGGTCGAGCATCGCCGCGTGGCGGACGTACGTCTTCCCCTTCGCTTCGGGGTCCGGATCGAACACGGCGCCGACGTCCCAGCGGCTCGCCGGGATCGGAGCGACCGCGTCGCGCTCGTCCTCGAGCAGGCGGAAGAGCGCGTCGACGTCGTCGACCCCGCCTGGGAGGCGCAGGCCGACGCCGACGATCGCGATGGGCTCGTCGCTCGCGTCCGCGTGGGCGGCGCGCGGGCGGGCATCGGTGCTCGGGGGGGCCCCGCCGAGGGGGAGCGCGTCGAGAAGGAAGCCAGCGAGTCGGTGCGGCGACGGGCGATCGAACGTGATGGTCGCCGGGAGCTTGACGCCGGTCGCCTTCTGGAGGCGCCGGCGAAGCTCGACGGCCATGAGCGAGTCGAGCCCGAGGTCGAAGAAGCCTCGCTGCGGGTCGAGGCGCGACCGATCGGCGTGGCCGAGCACCGCCGCCGTCTGCGCGAGGACGAGGGAGACGAGGTGGCGGAGGCGAGCTTCGCCCGAGAGCGCGCGCAGGGTCGCGACGAGCGCGGTCTCGTCGTGCTCGGTCGACGCGCTCGGCTGCGCGTCGAGCGCGCGGCGCGCGTCCGGCAGATCGGCGATGAGCGGGCGCTGGCGCGCCGAGGCGTACGACGGCGCGAAGCGCGCCCAGTCGATCGACGCGATGGTCACGTGGGTCTCGTCGCGATCGAGCGCGCTGGCGAGCGCCGCGACGGCGATCTCGGGCTCCATCGCCGCGAAACCTCCGCGGCGGAGGCCCTGCGCGACGTCGAAGGTGAGCATCCCGGCTCCGGCCCACGCGCCCCACGCGACGGACGTCGCGCGGAGCCCGAGCGCGCGGCGCTCCTCCGCGAGCGCGTCCAGGAAGGCGTTCGCGGCGGCGTAGCTCGCCTGGCCCGCGTTCCCGAAGACGCCCGCCGCCGACGAGAAGAGGACGAACGCCGCGAGGTCGCGCGTCTTCGTGAGCTCGTGCAGCGTCCGCGCGGCGTCGGCCTTGCCGTGGAGGACGGTCTCGAGGCGCTCCGGCGTGAGCGATCCCAGGACGCCATCGTCGATCACGCCCGCCGTGTGGAAGATGGCCGTGAGCGGCTCTTCGGCCGGGAGAGCCGCGAAGAGCGCTTCGATCGCCGCGCGGTCCGCGACGTCGCACGCCGCGATCGTCACGCGGGCGCCGAGCTCCGTGAGCTCCGCGCGGAGCGCCTCGGCGCCCGGGGCGTCGGCTCCGCGGCGGCTCGCGAGCACGAGGTGCGCGGCGCCGTGACGCGCGAGCCATCGCGCCACGTGCGCGCCGAGCGCTCCCGTGCCGCCCGTGACGAGGACGGTCCCGCGCGGCTCGAAGCGCTGCGCGGGAGCGTCGCCGAGAGGCGCGCGCGCGAGCCTCCGTGCGAAGAGGCCCGTCGGGCGGAGCGCGAGCTCGTCCTCGCCCTCGCGGCTCCCGAGCGCGGCGACGAGGCGCTCGATGGCCGTCGCATCCAGCGCGCCGTCGGCGTGCGCGCGGGGGAGATCGACGAGCCCGCCCCAGCGCTCCGGCTGCTCGAGCGAGACGACGCGCCCGAGGCCCCACGCCATCGCTTGCACGGGGCTCTCGATCCGGTCGGATCGGCCGATCGCGACCGCGCCGCGCGTGACGATCCAGATGGGCGCTTCGATGGCGAGCTCGGCGAGCGCCTGGACGAGGGCGAGCGAGCGCGCGAGACCCGCGGGCACCGCGGGCCGGCCGTCGAGCGGCGCGGTGTCGAGCGGCGTGAGGGTGAGGACGCCGCGGATCGCCGGCCGGCCCGCGATCGCGTCACGGAGGCGCGACGCGGCGTCGTGTGCGGTGATGTCGCTCGCCTCGAGCGCGAGCGGGACGACGTCGGCGCCGCGCTCGGTGAGCGCCGCCGCGAGGGCGCTCGCGAGATCGCTGGCGACGCCGGCCGGGGCCACGACGAGCCACGTCCCCGCGACGTCGCCGCGTGACGCGGCGCTCACGGGTCTCCATTCGACGCGGTAGCGCCACGCGCCCACGGCGCTCTGCTCTCGGCGGCTCCGCCGCCACGCCGACAGGGCCGGCATGAGGCTCTCGAGGGCGGAGCGCCGCCCGCTGTCGGCGACGTGGAGCGCGTCCGAGAGCGCCGCGACGTCGCCGCGCTCGATGGCTTGCCAGAACGCGGTCTCCTCGGTGGACGCTCCCGGCGCCGCGTCCTCATCGTCCGCCGCGTCGCCTGCGTCGAGCCAGAACCGCTCGCGCTGGAACGCGTACGTCGGCAACGTCACGCGGCGCGCCCCGAGCGGAGCGAAGAACGCACCCCAGTCGATGGCGTGCCCGCGCGCGTGGAGCTCGCCTGCCGAGAGGAGGAAGCGCTCGAGGTCGCCTTCGTCGCGGCGGAGCGAGGACACCACGGCCGCATCGCCGCCGAGCGACGAGAGCGTCTCGTCGAGCGCGAGGGCGAGCACGGGGTGCGGGCTCACCTCGACGAAGAAGCGGTGGCCGTCGTCGTGGAGCGCGCGCGTGGCGTCCTCGAAGCGGACGGTCGAGCGCAGGTTCTGGAACCAATGCGCGGCGTCGAGGCGGCTCCCGTCGAGCTTCGCGCCCGTCACCGCGGAGTAGAGCGGCACAGCGCCCGCGCGCGGCTCGATCCCCGCGAGATCCGCGAGGAGCTCGCGCTCGATCGCCTCGACGTGCGCGGAGTGCGACGCGTAGTCGACACGCACCTTCCGCGCGAAGATCTGCGCGGCCCCGAGGTCGCGGACGAGCGCGTCGATCGCGTCCGTGTCGCCCGCGACGAGCGTGGCGCGCGGGCTGTTGATCGCCGCGATCGCGATGGCGTCGCCGAACGGCGCGAGGCGCGCCTCGGTGTCGCGTGCGCCGAGCTCGACGGCGGCCATCGCCCCGCGCCCCGCGATCTTCGTGAGCGCTCGTGCGCGCAGCGCGACGACCTTGGCGGCGTCTTCGAGCGAGAGGGCGCCGGCGACGTAGGCGGCGGCGATCTCGCCTTGGCTGTGCCCGACGACGGCGTCGGGCGTGACGCCGATCGAGCGCCAGAGCGCGGCGAGGGCGACCATGACGGCGAAGAGGACCGGCTGCACGACGTCGACGCGGCCGAGGAGCGTCGCCTCGTCGCCGTCGCCCCGGAGAACGGCGCCGAGCGACCAGGCGACGTGCGGCGCGAGCGCGCGCTCGCAGGCCGCGATCTCGTCGCGGAAGACCGCCGACGACGCGAGGAGCGCGCGCGCCATCCCGACCCACTGCGAGCCTTGGCCGGGGAACACGAACACGACCCTGCCGGCGGGGATCGCGCTCGCGACGACCGACCCCGGGCCTGCCTCGCCGCGCGCAAGCGCGTCGAGCGCGCCGAGGAGCTCGTCGCGATCCGCCGCGACGACTGCCGCGCGTCGATCGAAGTGCGTGCGCGTCGTCGCGAGCGACGCCGCGATGTCGACGAGCCGCGCGTCGGGGCGCCCCGCGAGGTGCGCGTGGAGGCGCGCTGCCTGCGCGCGCAGCGCCTCGTCGGTCTTGCCCGAGAGGAGAACGGGCACGGCCGGAAGCGCGGGCGCGGCGTCGGGCGTCGTGGGCTCGGGCTCGGCGGGCGCCTCCTCGACGATCACATGCGCGTTGGTGCCGGAGAGGCCGATCGCCGTGACGCCGGCGCGCCGGGGGGCGCCGTCGTCGCGGCGCGTCCACGGGCGCGCGGCGTCGACGACGCGCACGGGGAGCGCGTCCCAGTCGACGAGCGGGTTGAGCGGGCTCGTGTGCAGCGTCGCGGGGAGGGTCGCGTGGCGCATGGAGGCGACCATCTTCGCGACGCCGGCGAGGCCCGACGCGAACTCGAGGTGCCCGATGTTGGTCTTCAGCGCGCCCAGGAACAGCGGGCGGTCCTTGGGGCGCCCCTCGCCGTAGACGGCGGCGAGGGCGTTCACTTCGATGGGATCGCCGATGGAGGTCCCCGTGCCGTGGCACTCGACGACGTCGACGTCGGCGGGGACGAGCCGCGCGTCGTCGAGCGCGGCGCGGAGCACCTTCTGCTGCGCGGGCCCGTTCGGGACCGTGATCCCGCTCGACGTGCCGTCGTGGTTCACCGCGCTGCCGCGGATCACCGCGAGGATCGGGTGCCCTTTCGCGCGCGCGTCGCGGAGGCGCTCGACGGCCAGGACGACGACGCCTTCGCCGCGGCCATAGCCGTCGGCGTTCGCCGAGAACGTCTTCGATCGCCCGTCGCTCGCGAGCGCGCGCGTGCGCGAGAGCAGCACGAACACCTCCGGCGACGACATGACCTGCACACCCGCGGCGAGCGCGAGGTCGCACTCGCCTTGACGCAGCGACTGGCACGCGAGGTGGAGCGCGACGAGCGACGAGGAGCACGCCGTGTCGATCGACAGCGCGGGGCCTTGGAGCCCGAGCGTGAACGCGAGGCGGCCCGCCGCGAACGACGAGATCATCCCCATGAACGCGTACGCCTCCGAGGCGTCGCGATCGCTCTGGAGGAACGCGTAGTCGCTCGCGCCCGTGCCGACGAAGACGCCGGTCTTCGAGTCTCGCAGCGATGCCGGCACAATCCCCGCGTCCTCGAGCGCTTGCCACGACGTCTCGAGCAAGAGGCGGTGCTGCGGGTCGACGTACTTCGCCTCGCGCGGGCTGATCCCGAAGAAGTCGGCGTCGAAGAGGTCGACGCGATCGAGCATGGCGGCGTCGCGCACGTAGCTCTTGCCGACGGCGTCCGGATCGGGGTCGTACGTCGCGTCCGCGTTCCAGCGGCTCGCGGGGATCGGCGCGATGGCGTCGCGGCCCTCCTCGAGGAGCGTCCAGAGCGTGTCGCGGTCGTGGATCCCGCCCGGGAGGCGGAGCCCGAGGCCGACGATGGCGATCGGCTCATGTCGCCTCTCTTCCGTCGCACGCAGGCGCGTCTCGCTCCTGTGGAGCTCTTGAGTGAGGCGCCGCAAGTACTCCGTGAGCGTGTCGTTAGTAACGGTCGACATCGATGCGATCTCCGAGCTTCTGATCGATCAGGCGAATGAGTTCGTCGGCGCTCGCGGAGCCGAGCTTCTCGGCGAACGCGGCGTCGTCGGGGCGTTCGGTGCGGACCGCGCGCTTGTCCAGGAAGGCGCGGAGGCGCGCCGTGAGGTCGTCGCGGAGCGCTTCGTCCGCGTAGATCGCCGAGAGCATCCCCTCGAGGCGCTCGAGCTCCGCGGCGGGCGAGGCGCGCGGGGTCGCGTCGTGGAGGACGATCGCGGCGAGCACCTTGCTCGCGAGCGCGCTCGGCGTCGGGTGGTCGAACGCGAGCGTCGCCGGGAGCTTGATGCCGGTCGCGCGCTGGACGCGCCTGCGGAGCTCGACGGACATGAGCGAGTCGAGCCCGAGGTCAAAGAACCCGCGGTTCGGCTCGACGCGCGACGCGTCCGCGTGCCCGAGCACCGCCGCCGTCTCCGTCCGCACGAGCGCGAGGAGGTGGCGGTGGCGCTCGCCCTCCGGGAGCGCCGCGAGCGTGGCCCTCAGCGTGCTTGCGGGCTCGGGACCGGCGGCCGTGCGCGCGTCGTCCGGTGGCTCGCGCAGCGCGTCGAGCGCCGATCGCGCCTCCGCGAGCTCGTCGAGGAGCGGGCGAGGACGCGCCGAGGCGAACGACGGGGCGAAGCGCGCCCAGTCGACGTCAGCGACGGCGAGGCACGTCTCGGCGTGATCGAGCGCGTGCGCGAGGGCCGCGACGGCGAGCTCCGGATCCATCGGCGCGACGCCGCGGTGCTTCAAGCGCCGCTCGGCGTCGGTCGCGAGCATCCCGCCGCCCGCCCACGCGCCCCACGCGATCGAGGTCGCCGCGAGGCCATCCGCGCGACGCGCCTCGGCGAGCGCGTCGAGGAACGCGTTCGCCGCGGCGTACGCGCCTTGCCGCCCACCGCCCCACACACCCGCTCCCGACGAGAAGAGGACGAACGCGTCGAGCGGGCGCTGCGCGAAGACGTCGTGGAGGTGCTGCGCGCCGCGGGCCTTCGCGGCGATCGCGTCGGCGAGCTCCTCGACGCGCATGGCGGCGACCGGCGCCTCGTGCATCGCACCGCCCGCGTGGAACACGGCGCGCACCGTCGCGCCGCCGGCCTCGACGTCGCGTACGAGCGCCGCGACCGCCTCACGATCGGCGACGTCGCACGCAGCCAGCGTCACGCGCGCGCCGAGCGCCGAGAGCTCCTCGGCGAGCGCGGCCGCGCCGGGGGCCGCGGCTCCGCGGCGGCTCGCGAGCACGATGTGCTCGGCGCCGATCCGCGCGAGCCAGCGGGCAACGTGCGCGCCGAGCGCGCCGGTCCCGCCCGTGACGAGCGCCGTCCCACGCGGCGCGAACGCGGGGGCGCGCGCGCCGTCGTGCGGGGCGCGGACGAGGCGCCGCACGTAGGTCCCCGCGGCGCGCAACGCGAGCTGGTCCTCGTCGTCACGGCGCGCCACGAGGTCGGCGAGCCGATCGTGCACGTTCGCGTCGCGCGCGCCGTTCGCGTCGGGCGCGCTCTCCTCGCCGAGATCGACGAGCCCGCCCCAGCGCTCGGGGTGCTCGAGGGCGACGACGCGCCCGAGGCCCCACGTCATCGCCTGGAGCGGGCGCGTGACGCGCTCGGATGCCCCGACCGCGACGGCCCCGCGCGTGACGAGCCAGAGCGGCGCGTCGATCGCCGCGTCGGCGAGCGCCTGCACGAGGCCGAGCGAGACGGCGAGCCCGAGGGGCACGGAGGGCTCGAGCGGCGCCGGGCGCTCGTCGAGCGCCGCGAACGAGATCACCCCGCGGATCGCCTCGCCGCCCGCGGCAGCACGGAGGCGCCCCGCGAGCGGCGTACGCGCCGCATCCTCGGCGTCGACGGGCACGAGCACGCCGCGCGCCCCGCGTGCCTCGAGCGCGCGTGCGACGCCGTCCGCGAGCGCGCCGGCGACCTCGGGCGCGACCACGAGCCACGTCCCGGCGACGTCACCCTTCGGCGGCGCGGTGAGGGCTCTCCACGCGACGCGGTAGCGCCACGCGTCGATCGTGCTCTGCGCGCGGCGCGCGCGCCGCCACGTCGCGAGCGTCGGGAGGAGGGTCGCGAGCGCCGCGCGGCGCTCGTCGTCGCCGACGTCGAGCGCGTCGGTCACGGTCGCCACGTCGCCGTCCTCCACCGCGCTCCAGAAGCGCGCCTCCGCCGGCGACGCAGCGGCGGGGATGACGCCGCTCGCTTTCGGAGCATCGAGCCAGAAGCGCTCGCGCTGGAACGCGTAGGTCGGGAGCGCGACGGTGCGCGGCGCGAAGGGGGCGAAGAAGGCGCGCCAGTCGACGGCGAGGCCTCGCGTGTGGAGCTCGGCGAGCGAGAGATTGAAGCGCGCGAGATCTCCTTCGTCGCGCCGAAGGGACGCGCACGCGACCGCGTCGTGTCCCGAGGCGTCGATGGTGTCGCGCAGGGCGACGGTCAGCACGGGGTGAGGGCTGACCTCGACGAAGAAGTGGTGGCCGTCGTCGAGCAGGGCGCGGGTGGCGTGCTCGAAGTGGACGGTGTGGCGCAGGTTTCGGTACCAGTGGGCGGCGCCGAGGGCCTCGCCATCAAGCCTCTCGCCCGTGACCGCGGAGTACAGCGGCACGGTCGCCGGGCGCGGCGCGATGCCGTCGAGCGCCTCCAGCAGCGTCCGCTCGATGGCCTCCACGTGGGCGGAGTGGGAGGCGTAGTCGACGCGGACCTTGCGGGCGAACAGCTGCGCCCCGCTCAGGTCTGCGACGAGCTCGTCGATGGCGTGGGGGTCTCCGGAGACGAGGGCCGCATGAGGGCTGTTGATCGCCGCTATCGCGAGGCGTCCGCCGAAGGGCCCAAGGCGCGCCTCGAGGTCGGCGGTGGTGAGCTCGACGGCGGCCATGGCGCCGCGTCCAGCGAGCTTCGTGATGGCGCGCGAGCGGAGCGCGACGACCCTGGCGGCGTCTTCGAGCGAGAGCGCGCCGGCGACGTAGGCGGCCGCGATCTCGCCCTGGCTGTGGCCGACGACGGCGTCGGGCGTGACTCCGGCGGCGCGCCAGGTGGCGGCGAGGGCGACCATGACGGCGAACAGCACGGGCTGCACCACGTCGACGCGCTCGAGCATGGGCGCGGCGTGCGCTTCGTCGCCGCCGAGCACGGCGAGGAGCGACCAGTCGACGTGCGGCGCCAGGGCGCGCTCGCACGCCTCGATCTCGGCCCGAAAGACGGGTGAGCAGGCCAGCAGAGCGCGCGCCATCGATGGCCACTGCGAGCCCTGGCCGGGGAAGACGAAGGCGACCTTGCCCGGCGGGAGCGCCTCGCCCGCGACCGTTCCTGCCCCCGCGCGCCCCTCCGCGAGCGCCGCGAGCGCCGAGAGCAGCGCGGCGCGATCGTCTGCCACGACGGCGGCGCGACGCTCGAAATGCGACCGCGTGGTCGCGAGCGACGCCGCGACGTCGACGAGGGCGACGTCCTCGTGCTCGGCGAGGTATGCGTGGAGCTTGCCCGCCTGAGCGCGGAGCGCCGCGTCGCTCTTCGCCGAGAGGAGCACCGGCACCGGCGGCGCGAGAGGCGCGCGGGCGGGCTCCGCGGCCTGGTCGTCGCCGGCCGCCGCGGGCGGCGCTTCCTCAAGGACCACGTGCGCGTTGGTGCCGGAGATCCCGAACGACGACACCGCCGCGCGCCGAGGAGACCCGCCCGGCTTCCACGGTACCTCCTCGGTCAAGAGGCGGATCGCGCCGGACGACCAATCGATGTGCTGCGACGGGCTCGCGGCGTGGAGCGTCCTCGGGAGGACGCCGCTCTGCAGCGCGAGCACCATCTTGATGACGCCGCCGATCCCCGCGGCGGCCTGCGTGTGCCCGAGGTTCGACTTGAGGCTCCCGAGCCACAGCGGGCGATCCTTCGCGTGCGCCGCGCCGTACGTCGCGAAGAGCGCGCGCGCCTCGATGGGATCGCCGAGCGTCGTGCCGGTGCCGTGCGCCTCGACGGCATCGACGTCCGCGGGGGCGAGCCCCGCGCTCGCGAGCGCGTCCCGGATCACGCGCTCTTGCGCGGGGCCGTTCGGCGCCGTTAGCCCTTGGCTCTTGCCGTCCTGGTTGACGGCCGATCCGCGCACGATCGCGAGCACGGGGTGCCCGTTCTTCCGGGCGTCCGACAGGCGCTCGAGGAGCACTATCCCAGCGCCTTCCGACCAGCCCGCGCCGTTCGCGTCCGCCGAGAACGACTTGCACCGCCCGTCCGGCGCGCCCGCGTGCTGCGCGCTGAACTCGCCGAAGATCCCGGGGGTCGCCATCACGGTCACGCCGCCGGCGAGCGCGAGCGAGCACTCGCCTCGACGGATGGCGTGGCAGGCGAGGTGGAGCGCGACGAGCGACGAGCTGCACGCCGTGTCGACGCTGATCGCCGGGCCTTCGAGGCCGAGGGCGTACGCGATACGCCCCGACGCGACGCTCGAGGCGCTCCCGGTGCCGATGTACCCGCGCAGCGACTCCATCGCCTGCGCGCCGCTCGGGCCGTGGAGGAGGCGCGCGACGTAGTCGCTCCCGAAGACGCCGACGAAGACGCCGCTCTTCGAGCCGTGGAGCGACGCGGGGATGATGCCGGCGCGCTCGAGCGCCTCCCACGTCATCTCGAGGAGGAGGCGCTGCTGCGGGTCGAGCGCGAGCGTCTCGCGCGGGCTGATCCCGAAGAACGCCGCGTCGAAGAGATCGGCGTCGTGGAGGAAGCCTCCCTGGCGGGCCGCGCCGTCCGAGAGCGCGTCGAGATCCCAGCCACGGTTCTCGGGGAACGCGGAGATCGCGTCGCCCCCCTCGCGGAGGAGCCGAAAGAGGTCCTCGGGCGTGAGGACGCCGCCCGGGAAGCGGCAGGCCATGGCGACGATCGCGATCGCGTCGTCGGACGCGCCTGCGGAAGCTGCGCGTGCCGCGCTCGGTGCGGCGGCCGCGTCGCCTCGCCCCACGAGCGCCGTCGCGAGGAAGCGCGCGAGCGCCGTCGGCGTCGGATAATCGAAGAGCAGCGTGGCGGGCAGGCGCGTCCCCACGATCGCGGCGAGGCGGTTTCGCAGCTCGACCGCCATGAGCGAGTCGAGCCCGAGCTCCTTCAGCGGGCGGTCGCCGTCGAGGTGACGCGACGGGGGCAGGCCGAGGACGACGCCGATCTCCGGGCGGACGACGTCGATCATCGCGCGCTCGCGCTCCTTCGGCGCGAGGCCGGCGAGGCGCTGCGCGAGGGGCGCCGCGGACGCCGCGTTGTTCGCGAGCTTGCGCCGCGCGGCGCCGGCGCGCACGAGGCCGCGGAGGATCGGCGCGACCGCGTGGGCGCGAAGCGCGACGGGGTCGAACGGCGCCGCGACGAGCGCGGCGTCGACGTGCGCGAGCGCGGCGTCGAAGAGCGCGAGCCCGTCGTCGGTCGTGAGCGGACGGAGCCCACCGCGCGCCATGCGCTGGAGATCCGTGTCTCCGAGGTGCGCGGTGAGCCCGGTCCTCTCGGCCCAGTACCCCCAGTCGAGCGACACCGCGGGCAGGCCGCGCGACCGCCGCTGGTGCGCGAGCGCGTCGAGGAACGTGTTCGCCGCGGCGTAGTTCGCCTGCCCTGGGCTCCCGAGCACGCCCGAGAGCGACGCGAAGAGGACGAAGGCGGACAGATCGAGCGGGCGGGTGAGCTCGTCGAGGTGCGCGGCGGCGTCGACCTTCGCGCTCATGACGGAGCGCAGGCGCTCTGGGGTGAGCGAGGTGAGGACGCCGTCGTCGAGGGTCCCGGCGGCGTGGACGACCGCGGTGAGGGGACGGTCGGCGGGGATGCCGGCGAGCAGGCGCTCGAGGGCCAGGCGATCGCCCGCGTCGCAGGCCACAATCGCGACCGAGGCGCCTGCGGCTTCGAGCTCGCGGCGGAGGTCGTCCGCGCCGGGCGCGGCCGGGCCTCTTCGCGAAGAGAGCACCAGGCTGCGCACGCCGTGCCGCTGGACGAGGTGGCGCGCCACCAGCGCGCCGAGGGTGCCGGTGCCTCCCGTGACGAGGACGGAGCCGCGCGGGTCGAGGGCGCGCGGGATGGTCAGCACCACCTTTCCCACGAGGCGGGCCTGGGCCAGGGCGCGGAAGGCCTGCGGCGCCCGGCGGAGGTCGCACGGGGTGATAGGCGGCACGCGCAGAACACCGCGCTCGAACAGGGCGACCAGCTCGGCGAGCATCGCCTGGATGCGCTCGGGGCCCGCCTCGGCGAGGTCGAACGCGCGGTACGCGACGCTCGGGTGCGACGCGGCCACGGCCACAGGGTCGCGGACGTCGCTCTTGCCCATCTCGACGAAGCGCCCGTCGGGCGCGAGGGCGACCAGGCGCAGCGAGGCATCGACCAGCTCGCGGGCGAGCGAATCGAGCACCACGTCGACCCCGCGCCCGCCGCTGGTGCGGCGAAAGTGCGCTTCGAAGTCGGCCGAGCGCGAGGAGGCGATGTGGTCGTCGTCCAGGCCGAGGGCGCGGAGGGTGGCCCACTTGGGCGGGCTCGCGGTGGCGAAGACCTCTGCGCCGAGGTGGCGGGCGAGCTGGACGGCGGCGATGCCGACCCCGCCGGCGGCGGCATGAACCAGCACGCGCTCGCCGGGGCGCAGGCGGCCGAGATCGACCAGCCCGTAGTACGCGGTCAGAAAGACGACCGGGATGCTCGCCGCCTCGATGAACGACAGCCCCGCGGGGATGCGGCTCACCATGCGGTGATCGGCGAGCGCGATGGGCCCGAACGCCGCGCTGAGCAGGCCCATCACGCGGTCGCCTGGGGCGAGCTCCGTCACGCCCGGGCCGACCTCGAGCACGACGCCCGCCCCCTCGGCGCCGAGGGGCCCGGGGTCGCCGGGGTACATGCCGAGCGCGTCGAGCGCGTCGCGGAAGTTCAGCCCCGCCGCCCGCACCGCGACGCGGATCTGCCCCTCGGCGAGCGGCCTCGTCGCCTCCTCGTGGGGCACCAGCGCGAGGCTCTCGATCGTGCCCTTGGCCGCGACGTGGAGCCGGTACGCCGCAGCGCTCGGCGGCACGAGCGCGTCGTCGCCGCCCAGCCGACCCAGGCGCGGAACCAGGCGCCGCCCCTCGCGCAGCGCGAGCTGCGGCTCGCTCGCGTCGGCGGCGCGCGCGACCGCGGCGGCGACGAGCGCGGGGAGCGCGGCTCGCGAAGCGTCGTCGGCGTCGACGTCGACGAGGAGCAACGCGCGATCCGGGTTCTCGACCTGCGCCGCGCGCACGAGGCCCCACACCGGCGCGTGGACGAGATCGAGCACGTCTTCGTCGGGCCGCGTGGCCACGGCGCGCTCGGTCAGCACCACGAGCGCGCACGACGCGAGGCGCTCTTCGGCGAGCCACGCCTGGAGCGCTGCGAGCGCGTCCGCCGCGGCGCCGTGCGTGGCCGCGAGGGCGCCGCTCGGCGCATCAGGGCGCGTCGTGCACGCGAGGACGGCGACCACCTCCGGAGCCCCGCCGCCGCCGATTGCATCGATCCACGCGCCAGGGTCGCGGTGCCGCGTGACGTGAGCTCCGGCCGCCTCGAGCGCGCTCGCGAGGCGCGCGTCGCTCCCCAGGATCGCCCACGCCCGAGGCGCCGCGCCCTCCGGGCCGCTCGGCAGCTCGATCCAATCGACGCGGAGGAGCGCGTCGTGCACCGGCCCCGTTCGCGGCTTCGCCCCGCGCACGCGGGTAGCCGACGCGGGGCGCAGCGCGAGCGCGTCGACGCTCGCCACCTTCTGCCCGGCAGCGTCGGCGATCGCGAGCGCCACGGTGTCGCCGCCCTTACGCGCGATCCGCACGTGCAGCGTCGACGCGCCGACGGCGTGGAGCGACACGCCGCTCCACGAGAACGGCATCGCCACGTGCGCCTTCTCGCCGCCGTCCAGAACCTCTGCGGCGAGCGCGTGGAGCGCGGCGTCGAGCGCGGCGGGGTGCAGCCCGAACCGGGCGGCGTCGCGCGCCGTCGCCTCCGGGAGCACGACCTCGGCGAAGAGCTCGTCGCCGCGCTTCCACACCGCGCGGAGCCCCTGGAAATCCGTGCCGTACGCGAGCCCGGCGCGCGCGAGGCGATCGTAGAGCCCGGCCGTCGCGAGCGGCGCGGCGTCTCCGGGCGGAAACGCGCCGACGTCGAGCGACGCGCCCGCGGCGCGCGGCCCGAGCGCGCCCGTCGCGTGCCGCGTCCACGGCGCGTCATCGCCCGCGTCGTCCGGCCGCGCGTGCACGGTGAGCGAGCGCCGCCCGTCGTCGTCGGTGGCCCCGAGCGCCATCTGCACGACCACGCCGCCGGTCGCGGGGAGCGCGAGGGGGGCTTCGAGGGTGAGCTCGTCGACGGCATCGAGGCCGACGCGGTGTGCGGCCGCGAGCGCGAGGTCGAGGAAGGCGGTGCCTGGGAGGATGGGCTCGCCGAAGACCGCGTGCCCCGCCAGCCACGGGTGCTCGGCCAGCGAGAGGCGTCCGGTGAACAGGTACCCGTCCGAGCCCGCCAGCGCGACCGAGGCCTTGAGCAGCGGATGCTCGGCGGACGCGAGCCCGGCGGCGGCGACGTCGGCGCGGGCGCGAGGGGCATCGAGCCAGAAGCGCTCGCGCTGGAACGCGTACGTGGGCAGCGGGACGCGGCGGGGTCGATGCGCGTCGAACAGGGCGCTCCACACCACGCGGTGTCCCCGCGCGTGCAGCTCGGCGAGCGAGAGCAGAAAGCGCGCGCGGTGTCCCTCGTCGCGACGGAGGGTCGGCACGACGGCGGCAGAAAGGCCGGCGTCGTCGATGGTCTCGCGCAGCGCGAGGGAGAGCACGGGGTGTGGGCTGACCTCGACGAAGAAGCGGTGCTGGTCGGCGAGCAGAGCGCGCGTGGCGTCTTCGAAGCGGACGGTCTGGCGTAGGTTTCGGTACCAGTGCGCCGCGTCGAGCGCCTGGCCATCGAGCTTCTCGCCGGTGACGGCGGAGTAGATGGGCAGGGCGCTGGCGCGCGGGCTGATGCCGCCGAGGTCGCCGAGCAGCTCGTTCTCGATGGCGGCGACGTGCTCGGAGTGCGACGCGTAGTCGACGCGCACCTTGCGGGCGAAGATCTGGGCGGCGGAGAGCGCGCTGACGAGCGCGTCCACGGCGGCGACGTCTCCGGCGACGAGCGTGGTGCGCGGGCTGTTGATGGCGGCGATGCCGACGCGGCCGTCGAGCCCATCCAGGTAGCGGTCGAGCTCGCTGGCGGGCAGCTCGATGGCCGCCATGGCCCCGCGTCCGGCGAGCCTGGTGATGGCGCGGGCGCGGAGCGCGACGACCTTGGCGGCGTCTTCGAGCGAGAGCGCGCCCGCGACGTACGCGGCGGCGATCTCGCCCTGGCTGTGTCCGGCAACGGCGTCGGGCTCGACGCCCATCGCGCGCCACATGGCGGCGAGGGCCACCATGACCGCGAACAGCACGGGCTGGACCACGTCGACGCGGTCGAGCGAAGCGTCGCCGTCGCGGCCGTGGCGCAGGACGGTGAGCAGCGACCAGTCGACGTGGGGGGCCAGGGCGCCCTCGCAGGCGAGCAGCTGCTCGCGGAAGACGGGCTCGGAGTCGAGCAGGGCGGAGGCCATCTCGGGCCACTGCGAGCCCTGTCCGGGGAAGACGAAGACGAGCTTCCCCGAGGAAACTGTCGACGCAGCGACCGCCTCGGGCGCGGGCTCTCCGCGCGCGAGGGCGTCGAGCCCGTGAAGCAGCGCGTCGCGGTCGGACGCGACGACGGCGGCGCGCTCGTCGAAATGCGACCGCGTGGTCGCGAGGGAAAACGCCAGGTCGGCGAGCGAAAGCTCGCCGTTCGCGGCGACGTGGGCGTGGAGGCGTCTGGCCTGCGCGCGGAGCGCCGCCTCCGTCTTCGCCGACAGCACGAACGGCAGCTCGCGCCCAGCAGACGCCTCCGCCGTCGCCGCGCTTGCGGAGGCGTCCGCGTCCCCCGGCGCCTCCTCGATGATGACGTGCGCGTTCGTGCCCGAGAGCCCGAATGCGGAGACTCCTGCGCGTCGTGGGGTGTCCTCCGCCCGCCGCAGCCACGGGCGCGCGCCGTCGATGACGCGCACGGGTAGCTCGTCCCACGCCAGGTGCGGGTTCAACGGGCTCGTGTGCAGCGTCGCGGGCAGCGCGCCGTTGCGCAGCGCCGCGACCACCTTCGCGACACCCGCGAGCCCGGCCGCCGCCTCCAGGTGGCCGATGTTCGTCTTGATCGCCCCGACGAGGAGCGGGCGATCTGCCGGGCGCCCCTCGCCGTAGACGGCGGCGAGCGCGTTCACCTCGATCGGGTCGCCGAGGGCCGTGCCGGTGCCGTGGCACTCGACGGCGTCGATCTCCGCGGGGGCGAGGCCGGCGTCGTCCAGCGCGCCGCGCAGGACCTTTTGCTGCGCCGTCCCGTTTGGGACAGTGATCCCGCTCGACGCGCCGTCGTGGTTCATCGCCGAGCCGCGGACGACCGCGAGCACCGGCCGGCCGTTCGCGCGCGCGTCGCTGAGGCGCTCGAGCGCGAGGACGACGACGCCCTCTCCGCGGCCGAACCCGTCGGCGTTCGCGGAGAACGTCTTCGATCGCCCGTCGGGCGCGAGGGCGCGCGTGCGCGAGAGCAGGACGAACGCCTCCGGCGACGCCATCACCTGCGCGCCCGCGGCGAGCGCGAGGTCGCACTCGCCCTGGCGCAGCGACTGGCACGCGAGGTGGAGCGCGACGAGCGACGAAGAGCACGCCGTATCGACCGACAGCGCCGGCCCCTCGAGCCCGAGGGTGAACGCGAGCCGCCCCGCCGCGAACGCGGACGCGGTCCCCATCGCCGCGTACGCGTCGTCTTCGTCGGAGTCGCGTTGCAGGAGCGCGTAGTCGCTCGCTCCGGCGCCGACGAAGACGCCCGTCTTCGAGCCCCTCAGCGACGCGGGGACGACCCCCGCCTCCTCGAGGGCTTGCCACGCGGCCTCGAGCAGGAGGCGGTGCTGCGGATCGACGTGCTTCGCCTCGCGCGGGCTGATGCCGAAGAAGGCGGCGTCGAAGAGGTCGACGCGGTCGAGGAGCGCCGCGCTCCGCACGTAGCTCTTTCCCTTCGCGTCCGGATCTGGGTCGTACGCGGCGTCCGCGTCCCAGCGGCTCGCGGGGATCGGGCCGACCGCATCGACGCCGCGCTCGAGCAGGTCCCAGAGCCCCGCGAGATCCCCGGTGCCGCCCGGCAAGCGGAGGCTGAGGCCGACGATCGCGACCGGCTCGCCGTCGTGGCGCGTCCGCGCGACGAGCGCCGCGTCCACGTCTCCGCGTTCGCCGAGCGTGCGCGCGAGCGCGTCGCGCAGGAACGTCGCGACGCGCTCGGGCGACGGCTGATCGAACATGATGGTCGACGGCAGGCGGATGCCCGTCGCCTTTTGCAGGCGCAGGCGAAGCTCGACCGCCATGAGCGAGTCGAGGCCGAGATCGAAGAACCCCTTGTGCGCGTCGACGCGCGATGCGTCCGCGTGTCCGAGCACGGCCGCGGTCTCGCCGAGCACGAGGCCGACGAGGTGGCGGAGGCGATCGTCGTCGCTCTGCGCGCGGAGCGCCGTGAGCAGCGCGCTCTCGTCCGGGCGCGCCGGGTTCGCGGCGAGCGCGCCCTGCGCGCGCTTCGCCTCGGGGAGCTCGGAGACGAACGGGCGCTCGCGGACGGAGGCGAACGACGGCGCGAAGCGCGCCCAGTCGATGTCGGCGATCGTCACGACGACGTCGTCGTGGTCGAGCGCGTGCGCGAGCGCCGCGGTGGCGACCTCGGGCCGCATCGGCGAGAGGCCCGAGCGCCGGAGGTCCGACGCGACCGCGTCTTCGAGCATCCCGCCGCCTGCCCACGCGCCCCACGCGATCGACGTCGCCGTGACGCCGCGTGCGCGCCGCGCCTCCGCGAGCGCGTCGAGGTACGCGTTCGCCGCGGCGTAGCTGCCTTGCCCGGCGCTGCCGAAGACGCCCGACGCCGACGAGAACAGGACGAACGCGTCGAGATCGCGCGACCGCGTGAGCTCGTCGAGGTGGCGCGCGGCGAGCGCCTTCGCGCGGAAGACCGCGTCGAGCCGCTCCGGCGTCAGCGCGTCGAGCACGCCGTCGTCGAGCACGCCCGCGGCGTGCACGACCGTCGAGAGCGGCGCGTCCGCCGGCATCGCCGCGAAGAGCTCCTCGAGCGCCGCTCGATCGCCGACGTCGCACGCGGCGATCGTCACGCGCGCACCGAGAGCGGTGAGCTCGTCGTGGAGCGCGCGCGCGGAGGGCGCGTCGGGCCCTCGCCGGCTCGTGAGGACGAGGTGCTTCGCGCCCCGCTGCGCGAAGAGCCGCGCGACGTGCGCGCCGAGCGCCCCCGTGCCTCCCGTGACAAGGACGGTGCCTCGAGGCGCGCGCGGCCGCGGCGCCTCGCCGAGGGGAGCGCGCACGAGGCGTCGCGCGAAGAGCCCCTCCGGGCGCAGGGCGAGCTCGTCCTCGCCCGCGAGCGCGCCGCCGAGCGCGGCGATGAGGTGGTCGATCGCCGCTGCGTCCAGCGCTCCGGACGCGCCGAGGCTCGACGCGAGGTCGACCGCCCCGCCGAGGCGCTCCGGGTGCTCGAGCGACACCACGCGCGCGAGCCCCCACGTCGCCGCCTGCGCCGGGCTCACGATCGCGTCGGCCCGGGAGACGGAGACCGCGCCGCGCGAGAAGAGCCACACGCGCGCGTCGAGCGCCGCGTCGCCGAGCGCCTGCACGAGCGTGAGCGTGCGCGCGAGCCCCGCGGGCACCGCCGGCTGCGACGTCGAGGGCCCGTCGTCGAGCCCCACGAACGAGAGCACGCCGCGGAGCGCCCCGCGCCCTGCGACGGCCTCCCGCAGGCGCGCCGCGAGCTCCGCGCGCGCGCACGCGTCGGCCCCCAGGCCCAACGTGACGACGTCGCCGCCGCGCCCCTCGAGCGCGCGCACGACGCTCTCGACGACGCCGTCGTACGCGCCCGCCGCGCGGACGACGAGCCACGTCCCGGAGGCGTCGCCGCGCGACGTGGCCGCGATCGGCCTCCACGCGACGCGGTAGCGCCACGCGTCGACGAGGCCGAGCACCTGTCCCTTTCGCCGCCACGCGGAGAGCGCCGGGAGCAGCGTGGAGAGCGCCGCACGCTCCTCCCCCTCGGGCGCGACGCCGAGGGCGTCGCGCAGCATGTCGACGTTGCTCTCCTCGATCGCGCGCCAGAAGCGCGCCTCGTCCGGCGCGGGCTGCGCAGCCTCGCGGGGCTCGGGCGGGGCGTCGTCGACCCAGAAGCGCTCGCGCTGGAACGCGTACGTCGGTAGCGGCACGCGGCGCGCGCCGAGGGGCGCGAAGAACGCCCTCCAGTCGACCCGGTGACCGCGCGCGTGGAGCGCGCCGAGCGCCGTGACGAGCGCGTCCCCGTCGTCTCGATCGGCGCGGAGCGTGGGCACGAAGAGCGCGCGGCTCGGCGCGTCGGCCTCGAGCGCGCTCTGCCCGAGCGCCGAGAGGACGCCGTGCGGCCCGAGCTCGAGGAACGTGGAGACCCGCTCGGTGTGCAGGGTTCCCAGGCCATCGGCGAAGCGGACGGCGCTCCGCGCGTGTCGGACCCAGTAGTCGGCCGAGCAGAGCTCCCCGTCGCCAGCGCGCTGGCCGGTCACGTTCGACACGATCGGGATCCGCGGCGGGTGGAACGTGAGCCCCTCGGCGACGCGGCGGAAGGCGTCGAGCATCCCGTCCATGTGGTGCGAGTGGAACGCGTGGCTCACGCGGAGGCGCGACGTCTTGCGCCCGAGCGCTTCGAAGCGGGCGGCGACGTCGAGGACGGCGTCTCGGTCACCCGCGACCACCGTCGACGACGGACCGTTGATCGCAGCGATCGTCGCGCGCGCCCCGCCTTCTCCGCGCGCGGCGATCACCGCCGCGACCTCGCCCTCGGAGGCGGCGATCGCGACCATCGCCGCGTCGCGCGCGGGCAAGGCTTGCATGAGGCGCGCGCGCGCCGACACGAGGGTGCACGCATCTTCGAGCGAGAGCACGCCCGCGACGTGCGCGGCGGTGATCTCGCCGACGGAGTGGCCCAGGAGCGCGTCGGGCGCGACGCCCCACGCCTCGACGAGCCGGAAGAGCGCAACCTCGAGCGCGAAGAGCGCGGTCTGCGTGAAGACGGTCTCGTCGAGGAGCCTCGCGAGCTCCGAGCCCTTCGGCGCGAAGAGGACCTCGCGGAGCGGGCGATCGAGATCGCGATCGAGGTGTGCGCAGACTGCATCGAGCGCGTCTCGGAACACCGGGAACGCCTGGTAGAGCCCGTGTCCCATCGCCGCGCGCTGCCCGCCTTGCCCCGTGAACAGGATGGCGAGCCTCCCCTTCGGCGCGTCCCCGCCCACGAGCGTGCCCGGTGGCGGGCTCGCGTTCGCCCCTCGCGCGAGGCCATCGAGCGCCGTGAGGACCGCCTCGCGGTCGTGCGCGACGACGACCGCGCGATGCTCGAAGTGCGAGCGCGTCGTCGCGAGCGACGCGGCGATGTCGGCGAGCGCGAGCTCGGGGCGCGCGGCGAGGTGCGCGTGGAGCCTCTCCGCCTGCCCGCGGAGCGCGCCCTCCGTCTTCGCCGAGATCACGACGGGGAGCGGCGACGCGTGGGCGCACGCGCGCTCGGCCTGGGGCGCCGTCGCGCCTTCGGGCGCCGGCGCTTCCTCGACGATGACGTGCGCGTTCGTGCCCGAGAAGCCGAACGCTGAGACCCCGGCGCGCCGTGGCGCTCCGTCGGCGCGGCGGTCCCAGCGCTGCGCCGCATCGACGACGCGAAGCGGGAGCGTCTCCCACGCGACGTGCGGGTTCGGCGGGTGCGTGTGGAGCGTCGGCGGGAGCGTTGCGCGTCGCAGCGCAGCGACGACCTTCGCGACGCCAGCGAGCCCGGCGGCGGCCTCGAGGTGGCCGATGTTCGTCTTCACGGCGCCGAGGAGGAGCGGACGCTCGGCGGGGCGATCCTCGCCGTACACGGCCGCGACCGCGTGGACCTCGACGGGGTCCCCGAGCGACGTGCCCGTGCCGTGGCACTCGACGACGTCGACGTCGGTCGGAGCGAGCCCGGCGTCTTCGAGAGCCGCGCGGAGGACCTTCTGCTGCGAGCTGCCGTTGGGCGCGGTGATTCCGCTCGACGTGCCGTCGTGGTTGATCGCGCTGCCACGGATCACGGCGAGGACCGGGTGCCCGTTCGCGCGCGCGTCACGGAGGCGCTCGAGCGCGAGGACGACGACGCCCTCGCCGCGCCCGTAGCCGTCGGCGCTCGCGGAGAACGTCTTCGAGCGGCCGTCGGGCGCGAGCGCGCGCGTGCGCGAGATGAGCACGAACGGCTCGGGCGACGCCATCACCTGCACGCCGGCGGCGAGGGCGAGGTCGCACTCGTCGCGCCGCAGCGACTGGCAGGCGAGGTGGAGCGCGACGAGCGACGACGAGCACGCCGTGTCGACCGAGAGCGCAGGCCCCTGCACGCCGAGCGTGAACGCCAGCCGGCCCGCCGCGAAGGACGTCGACGTGCCCATCGTCGCGTACGCGTCGGCCTTCTCCGCGTCGCCCCGCAGCGTCGCGTACTCGCTCGCGCCCGCGCCGACGAAGACGCCCGTCTTCGTGTCCTTCAGCGAAGCGGGGACGATCCCCGCCTCCTCGAGGGCTTGCCACGCGGTCTCGAGCAAGAGGCGGTGCTGCGGATCGACGTGCTTCGCCTCGCGCGGGCTGATGCCGAAGAAGGCGGCGTCGAAGAGGTCGACGCGGTCGAGGAGCGCCGCGCTTCGCACGTAGCTCTTGCCGATGGCGTTCGGGTCGGGGTCGTAGATCGCGTCCGCGTCCCAGCGGCTCGCAGGGATCGGCGCCACAGCGTCGACGCCGCGCTCGAGGAAGCTCCCGAGGCTCTCGGGATCGACCGCGCCGCCGGGGAGGCGGAGCCCGAGGCCGACGATGGCGATCGGCTCGCGTTGCTTGCCCTCGATGTCCGAAAGCCGCCGGCGAGCTTGGCGGAGCGACGTGGTGAGCCCCTCGAGATACGCACGCAGATTCTTCTCGCCGGTCATCGATGGTCCCATCGAGTGTCGGGCTCGACCGGAGCCCGCGGGGCCGTGAGCCACGGGGCCCACGCCGAAAAAGAGGCCAACACGCGCCGCGCGAACGCGAAGCGCGCGCGAGCGACAAGGTCGCGAAGTCGCCGCGGCTCGCGCGAGCGGTCCCGGTGATCCAGTAGCGGCGAAGGAGGCAAATGGTGTCGCGCGGCCCACGCGGGGCGGGGGCCCAGCCTCCACACCCCGCCGCGCGCGCAGGCCCCTGGCCCCTGACCCCTCGCCTGGCGCGGCCTGTTCACCTCCTTGCCCGTCCGATGCCGTTGCAGCGCGAGAGCGCCCTCCACCGCGGCGGCCTCCTCGCGCTCTGCGCTGGCGCGCCTCAGATCAAGGCCGCGCGAGGTTCTCCGTCGAGCTCGCGCTCGATCACCGCGAGCAGCTCGTCGTCGCTGATCGCGCCGAGATCTTCGGCCTCGACCTCGTCCGTCCCGGCCTCGGCGCTCGTCCAGCGCGACACGAGCCCGCGCAGGCGCGCGCCCACCGCGGCGCGCCGCGGGTCGTCTCGGGTGATCGCCGCCAGGCGCCACGCGAGCGTGTCGAGCGCGGCGAAGACCGCGTCCTCGGCGCCTCCGTCGGCCGCGAGCTCCGCGTCGAGGTGCCGCGCGAGCGCGTCCGGGGTCGGGTGGTCGAACGCGAGCGTCGCAGGGAGCTTGACGCCGGTGCGCGCGTGGAGCCGCCGGACGAGCTCGACGGCGACGAGCGAGTCGAGGCCGAGATCGAAGAAGCCCTTGTGAGGATCGATCGCCGACGCGTCGGCGTGCCCGAGGACGGCGGCGGTCTCGGCGACGACGAGCGCGACGAGGCGGTGCGCGCGCTCGGCGTCCGAGAGAAGCCTCAGCGCGTCGCGGAGCGCCCTGTCTTCGCCTGCGGCCCGTGCGCCGGCGGGTTCGGACGTGGGCTCCAGCGCGTCGCGCGCGTCGGGCAGATCGAAGAGGAGCGGGCGCGACCTCGCGGAGGCGAACGCGGGGGCGAAGCGCGCCCAGTCGATGTCGGCGACGGTGATGGTGGTCTCGTCGTGATCGAGGGCCCCCGCGAGCGCGACGACCGCGAGCGCTGGGGCCATCGGCGCGAGGCCGCGCCGCCGGAGGTGCTCCTCGGCGTCGGCGTGATCGGCGAGCATCCCGCCGCCCGCCCAGGCGCCCCACGCGATCGACGTCGCCGTGAGACCGGCGGCGCGGCGCACCTCGGCGAGCGCGTCGAGGAACGCGTTGCCGGCGGCGTACGCGCCTTGCTGCCCGCTGCCCCAGACGCCCGCGCCGGAGGCGAAGAGGACGAAGGCGTCGAGCTCGCGGTCCCCGAGCAGCTCGTGCAGGTGGAGCGCGCCGAGGACCTTTGCGGCGATGACGGCGCGGACGCCGTCCAGATCGGTGGACGCGAGGGCCGCCTGCGCGACGACGCCGCCCGCGTGGACGACGGCGCGGACGGGGTCGCCTTGCGCGTCGAGGCGGGCGAGCAGAGCTGCGACCGAGGCGCGATCGGCGACGTCGCAGGCGGCGAGCGTCACGCGCGCGCCGAGCGCCTCGAGCTCGGCGCGGAGCGCGCCGGCGCCCGGGGCGTCTTCGCCCCGGCGGCTCACGAGGACGAGGTGCTCTGCGCCGCGCCCGACGAGGAAGCGCGCGACGTGCGCGCCGAGGGCGCCGGTTCCGCCGGTGACGAGGGAGGTGCCGCGCGGCGTGAAGGTGCGCGCGGGCGGAGCGTCGCCGAGGGGCGCACGGACGAGCCTCCGCGCGAAGATGCCTGTCGGGCGGACCGCGAGCTGGTCCTCGCCGTCGCGGGACGCGAGGAACGGCGCGAGGCGGTCGAGCGCGGTCGCGTCGACGCCGCTGGCGAGGTCGACGAGCCCGCCCCAGCGCTCCGGGTGCTCGAGCCCCACGACGCGGCCGAGGCCCCAGATCATCGCGTCCGTCGCGCGTCCGAGCAGGTCCGCGCGCCCCGTCGAGACCGCGCCGCGCGTGACGAGCCACAGAGGCGCCGCGACGCCGACGTCGCCCAAGGCCTGCACGAGGCCGAGGGTGAGCGCGAGCCCCGCGGGCAGCGACGCGTCCCGCCCGCGCGTCCCGTCGTCGAGCGCGGCGAGGGACAGCACGCCGCGGACCGAGCCGGCATCCCCGATCGCCTCGCGGATGCGCGCGGCGGTGCGCTCGCGCCTCGCGTCATCGCCGCCGAGGCGCAGGTGAACAACCTCGGCGCCGCGCGCTTCAAGGAGGCGCGCGAAGCTCGCCGCGACGTCTTCTGCCACGCCGTCGCGCGCCACGATGAGCCACCGCCCGGCGACGTCGCCGGCGGGCGGCGCTTCGAGCGTCCTCCAGACGACGCGGTAGCGCCACGCGTCCACCGTACCCTGCTCGTGACGCTCGCGCCGCCACGCCGCGAGCGCCGGGAGCAGCGCCGCGAGCGATGCCCGACCCTCGCCGTCGACGCGGAGCGCCGCCGCGAGCGCCTCGACGTCGCGCTGCTCGACCGCCTGCCAGAAGCGTGTCTCTTCGGAGGTGACGGGGGCAGCGGCGGAGGCGCGCGCAGCGTCGAGCCAGAAGCGCTCGCGCTGAAAGGCGTACGTCGGCAGCCGGACGCTACGCGGCCGGAACGGCGCGAACAACGCCGCCCAGTCGACGCGTTGCCCGCGGACGAAGAGCGCGGCGAGCGCGTTCGCCATGGCGTCGACGTCGGGGCGGTCGGCGCGGAGCGACGGGACGAACGCGTGCTCGTCGCCGACATCGGCCGCGCGCGCGCTTTGCCCGAGCGCGGAGAGGACGCCGTGCGGGCCGACCTCGAGGAACGTGGAAACCCCCATGCTCCGGAGAACTCCCAGCCCATCGGCGAAGCGCACCGCGTCTCGCGCGTGGCGGACCCAGTAGCTCGGCGAGCAGATATCCTCGTCGCGCGCGCGCTCTCCTGTCACGTTCGAGACGATCGGAATGCGCGGCGGGTGGAAGCGGAGCCCTTCGGCGACGCGGCGGAACGCGTCGAGCATCGGATCCATGTGGTGCGAGTGGAACGCGTGGCTCACGCGGAGGCGCGTCGTCTTGCGCCCGAGCGCCTCGAAGCGCCCCGTCACGGCGAGCACCGCGCGGGCGTCGCCCGAGAGGACGACGGACGCCGGCGCGTTGATCGCGGCGATCGCGACGCCGCCCGGGCCCGCGGCGATCTCGGCGCGCGCTTCGTCCTCGGACGCGTGCACGGTGACCATCGCGGCGTCGCGCGCCGGCAGGTCTTGCATGAGGCGCGCGCGCGCGGCGACGAGCGTGCACGCGTCCTCGAGCGACAGGACGCCGGCGACGTGCGCCGCGACGAGCTCGCCGACGGAGTGGCCGAGGAGCGCGTGGGGCGTGATCCCCCACGCCTCGAGAAGGCGGAAGAGCGCCACCTCGACGGCGAAGAGCGCCGTCTGCGTGTAGAGGGTCTCGTCGAGCAGCCGGGCGAGCTCCGTCTCTCGCGGCGCGAAGACGACATCGCGGACCGGCCGTTCGAGGGCGCGATCGAGGTGGCTGCAGGCTGCGTCGAACGCGTCGCGGAACGCGGGGAACGCGGCGTAGAGGCCGCGGCCCATCTCGGCGCGCTGGCTTCCTTGCCCCGTGAAGAGGACGGCGAGCTTCCCGCCGAGCGCGCCGCGACCCAGGGCGGCGCCGGGGGTCGAGCGCCCGTGCGCGAGCGCGTCGAGCGCGCCGAGGAGCGTCGCGCGGTCGTGCGCGACGAGGGCCGCTCGATGGTCGAGCTGCGCGCGCGTCGTGGCGAGCGAGAACGCGAGGTCGACGAGCGGGACGTCGGGCGCGGCCGCCAGGTGCGCGTAGAGCTTGGCCGCTTGCCCGCGGAGCGCCGCGTCGCTCTTCGCGGACAGCACGAAGGGGAGCGCTCCGGGGGCGCGCGGCGCCGGCTCGATCGCCGCGGCGGCGGACGCCGCGGGCACGGGCGCCTCTTCGACGATGACGTGCGCGTTGGTGCCCGAGATGCCGAAGGACGAGACCGCCGCGCGGCGCGGTCGCTCGCCGCGAGGCCACGGGGCGGCATCCGTCAGCAGGCGGACGGTCCCCGCGGACCAATCGACGTGCGGCGAGGGCGCGCTCACGTGGAGCGTCTTCGGCAGGAGCCCGTGCTCGAGCGCGAGCACCATCTTGAGGATCCCGGCGATCCCTGCCGCCGCCTGCGTGTGTCCGATGTTCGACTTGAGGCTCCCGAGCCACACCGGGCCGCCCTCCGCGCGGGCCTTGCCGTAAGTCGCGAGGAGCGCCTGCGCCTCGATCGGGTCGCCGAGGCTCGTCCCCGTCCCGTGCGCCTCGACGGCGTCGATCTCGTGCGCCGAGACGCGCGCGCTCGCGAGCGCCGACCGGATGACGCGCTCTTGCGCGAGGCCGTTCGGCGCGGTGAGCCCTTGGCTCTTCCCGTCCTGGTTGATCGCCGACCCGCGCAGGACGGCCAAGATCGGGCGCCCGTTCTTCTGCGCGTCGGAGAGGCGCTCGAGGAGCACCATGCCCGCGCCCTCCGCCCAGCCCGCGCCGTTCGCGTCGGCCGAGAACGATCTGCAGCGGCCGTCGGGAGAGCCCGCGTGCTGCGGCCCGAACTCATGGAAGAGCCCGGGCGTCGCCATCACGGTGACGCCGCCGGCGAGCGCGAGCGCGCACTCGCCCTGACGCAAGGCGTGGCAGGCGAGGTGCACGGCGACGAGCGACGAGCTGCACGCCGTGTCGATGCTGATCGCGGGGCCTTCGAGGCCGAGCACGTACGCGATCCGGCCGGACGCGACGCTCGGCGCGGTGCCCGTCACGACGTAGCCGTCGCGATCGTCGGGCGCGTGGAGGTGCTGCGCGGCGTAGCTGTTGTACATCACGCCGGCGAAGACGCCGGTCTGCGTGCCGTGGAGGGTCGTCGGGTCGATCCCCGCGCGCTCGATGGCTTCCCACGCGATCTCGAGGAGCACGCGCTGCTGCGGATCGAGCGCCAGCGTCTCGCGCGGGCTCAGCCCGAAGAAGCTCGCGTCGAACCTGTCGGCGTCGCGGAGGAACCCGCCTCCGCGCGCGCACGCGTTCCCGGCCCCCGCGCGCGCGTGGAGGGCGCCGAGGTCCCAGCCGCGGTCGTCCGGGAACGGGGAGATCGCGTCGTGCCCCCCCTCGAGGAGACGCCAGAGATCTTCGGGCGTCGCGACGCCGCCCGGGAAGCGGCAGCTCATCGCGACGATCGCGATCGGCTCGTGCGCCTTCTCGGTCGCGAGCGCGAGGCTCTGACGGCGCTGGTTCAGCTCGACGATCGCTTGCTCGAGGCGCTTCCGGAGCTCGGCTTCCATGGTGGTCATGAGGCGGTCCCTGCGTTGGTCGTGAACTCTCGGTCGAACATGCTCAGGAGCTCGTCGTCGCTCGCCGCGCGCACGCGGTCCGCGAGGTCGCCGTCCGCCGCGGCGTCGCGCTCGCGGTCCCACGTCGAGAGGAGCGCTTGGAGGCGCGCCGTGAGGCGATCGCGGATCGCCGCGTTCGCGTGGGCCGCGGAGAGCGCGTCTTCGAGGCGATCGATCTCGTCGCCCGCGGCGGGCGGCGGGGCCTTCGCGTGCGCGGCCATCTCGGCGAGGAGGACGCGCACGAGCGCGGCGGGCGTCGGGTGGTTGAAGAGGAGGGTCGCGGGGAGCGCCCGCTGCGAGGCGGCGGCGAGCCTCCTTCGGAGCTCGAGGGCCATGAGCGAGTCGAGCCCGATTTCACGGAGCGGACGGTCCACGTCGAGCTCGCTCGGCGTGCGGTAGCCAAGGACGGCGGCGATCTCGCCGCGCACCACGTCGGCGACTGCGCGTTCGCGCTCGGCCTCGGAGAGGCCGGCGATCCGCTCCGGCGCGAGCGCGGCCTGCGCCGCCCCCGCGCCGCCGGCGCGACGCGCGGCCCTCGGGCGCGCGAGCCCGCGGAGGAGCGGCGACAGCGCGTCCGTCCCGTCGGCGATCGCCGCGAAGCGCGCGGGGACGAGCGAGGCGTCCGGGTGCGAGAGCGCGACGTCGAAGAGGGCGAGCCCGTCCTCCGCCGAGAGCGCGCGGAGACCGCCGCGTGCCATGCGCGCGCGCAGCGCGGGGCCCACGCGCGCGCTCATCCCGGTGCTCTGATCCCAGTAGCCCCAGGCGAGCGACGACGCGGGCAGGCCGAGCGCTCGCCGCCGCTGCGCGAGCGCGTCGAGGAACGTGTTCGCCGCCGCGTAGTTCGCCATCCCAGGGCCGCCGATCACGCCCGAGGCCGACGAGAACAGGACGAACGCCGCGAGATCGCGCTCGCGCGTGATCTCGTGGAGATGAAGCGCGCCGTCGACCTTCGCGCGGAAGACGACCGCGAGCTCATCGCGCGTGAGGGCGCCGATGACACCGTCCGCGGTCGCGCCGGCGGCGTGGACGATCGCCGTGAGCGGGTGCTCGCGCGGGATCGACCCGACGAGCGCGTCGAGCGCGGGGCGGCTCGCGACGTCGCACGCGGCGATCGTCACGCGCGCGCCTCGGGCCTCGAGGTCGCGCCGGAGCGCCTCGGCGCCAGGGGCGTCCGACCCCGTCCGCGAGGTGAGGAGCAGGTTCGTGATCCCGTGCCCTTCGACGAGGTGGCGCGCGACGAGCGCGCCGAGCGTGCCGGTACCGCCCGTGACGAGCACCGTCCCGTTCGGGTCGAGCGCGCGCGGCGCGGGGGCGGCGGCCGTCGTGGCGCGCGCGAGGCGAGGGGCGAGCCTCCGTCCGCCGCGGAGCGCGAGCTGCGGCTCCGCCCCGTCGAGGGCCGTCGCGAGCGCGCGGTGCGACGCGCCTTCGCCGTCGGTGTCGACGACGAAGATCGCGCGGTCCGGGCGCTCGGCCTGCGCCGCGCGGACGAGCCCCCAGAGAGGCGCGTGCGCGAGGTCGCGGACGTCTTCGTCGGGGCGCGTGGCGATCGCGCGCGTCGTGAGCACGACGAGCGCGCACGGCGCGAAGCGCTCGTCGGCGAGCCACGCCTCGAGGAGCGCGAGCGCGCTCGCGGCGGCCTCGTGCGCGCGCGCCGCGGAGCCGCCCGCGTCGGAGCTCGCGTACGGCGCGACGACGACGCTCGGCGGCGCGGCGCCGCGGGCGAGCGCGCCGGCCATCGAGGCCACGTCACGGTGCGCTTCGACGGCGATCCCCGCGCCCGCGAAGGCGCGCGCGAGCGCGTCGTCGCCGCCGAGGATCGCCCAGGGGCCTGCGCCGCGCGCGCCCGTGGGGGAGGGCAGCTCGGTCCAGTCGACGCGGAAGAGCGCCTCGCGCGCGATCGCGTCGCGCCCCACGCCGACCGCGGCGCGGACCTGCTCTGGCGACGTCGCGCGCATCGCGAGCCCGTCGATCGACGCGACCGGCGCGCCCGCCGCGTCGGCGATCGCGATCGCGACGGTCTCGTCGTCGCGCCGCGTGAGGCGCACGCGAGCCGCGCTCGCGCCGACGGCGTGGAGCGTCACGCCGGACCACGCGAACGGCATCGCCACGCGCGCGGAGCCCGCGGGGATCTCGAGCACGAGGGCCTGCAGCGCGGCGTCGAGCAGCGCGGGGTGGAGCCCGAAGCGATGCGCGTCGCCCTCCGCTCCTTCTGGCAGCGCGACCTCGGCGAAGACGTCGCCGCCGCCGCGGTATGCCGCGCGCAGCCCTCGAAACTCCCCGCCGTACGCGATGCCCGCGTCCGTGATGCGGTCGTAGAAGCCGTCGGTCGTGATCGGGGTGGCGAGGGGAGGCGGCCACGCGCGCAGATCGAACGCGGCCTGCTCGGCCTTCGGCGCGACGGTCCCGCTCGCGTGCCGCGTCCACGCGCCTTCGTGCGGCGCGCGCTCGTCTGGACCGGCGTCGGGCCGCGCATGAATCGTCATGCTCCGCCGCCCCGTCTCGTCGGGGGCGCCGATCGCGATCTGCACCGCGACGCCGCCCTTCGGAGGCAGCGCGAGCGGCGCTTCGAGCGTGAGCTCCTCGACGCGCTCGAGCCCGGCGCGATGGGCCGCCGCGATCGCGAGCTCGAGGAACGCGGTACCCGGCAAGACGCGCGCGCCGAAGACCTCGTGGCCCCCGAGCCAAGGCTGCTCCGCGAGCGCGAGGCGACCCGTGAAGAGGAACCCGTCCGCGTCGGCGAGGGCGACGCTGGCCCTGAGGAGCGGATGATCCGCGGGGGTGAGCCCGGCCGACGCGACGTCGGCGGAGCGCGCCACCTCCGGCTCGAGCCAGAAGCGCTCGCGCTGGAACGCGTACGTCGGCAGCGCGACGCGGCGGGCGCCGAGAGGCTCGAAGAACGCCTCCCAGTCGTGCTCGCGCCCGCGGGCGTGGAGCTCGGCGAGCGCGAGGAGGAGGCGCGCGCGATCACCTTCGTCGCGCCGGAGCGTGCCGACGACGGCGGCGCTCGCGCCGGCCGCTTCGCTCGTCTCTCCGAGCGCGAGGCCGAGCACGGGGTGCGGGCTCACCTCGACGAAGAAGCGGTGCTGGTCGGCGAGCAGCGCCCGCGTCGCGTCTTCGAAGCGCACCGTCTGCCGGAGGTTTCGGTACCAGTAGGCCGCGTCGAGCGCGGTCCCGTCGAGCTTCGCGCCCGTGACGGCGGAGTAGAGCGGCACGACGCACGCGCGTGGCGTGATCCCCGCGAGCTCGGTCGCGAGGTCGGCCTCGATGGCCTCGACGTGCGCGGAGTGCGACGCGTAGTCGACGCGCACCTTGCGCGCGAAGATCTGCGCGGCGCCGAGGTCGCCGACGAGCGCGTCGATCGCGTCGACGTCGCCGGCTACGAGCGTCGCGCGCGGGCTGTTGATCGCGGCGATCGAGACCCGTCCGTCGAAGGCGGCGAGGCGCGCTTCGAGCTCGTCGGCGCTCAGCTCGACCGCGGCCATCGCGCCGCGCCCGGCGATCTTGGTGATGGCGCGCGCGCGGAGGGCGACGACCTTCGCGGCGTCTTCGAGCGAGAGCGCGCCCGCGACGTACGCGGCGGCGATCTCGCCCTGGCTGTGTCCGACGACGGCGTCGGGCTCGACGCCCATGGCGCGCCACGACGCGGCGAGCGCGACCATGACGGCGAAGAGGACGGGCTGGACGACGTCGACCCGGTCGAGCGGCGCGGCGGTCTCGCCCCCGACGGCCTCTCCGCGGAGCACCGCGCCGAGGGACCACGCGACGTGCGGCGCGAGCGCGCGCTCGCACGCCTCGATCTGCTCGCGGAAGACCGCGTCGGTCTCGAGGAGGGACGCGGCCATCTCGGGCCACTGCGAGCCCTGGCCGGGGAAGACGAAGGCGACCTTTCCGCTGCAAGCTGCGTCGCCGGTTCGAGCTTCCGGCGCCGGAGCGCCGCGCGCGAGCGCGTCGAGGGCCGTGAGCAGGGCGTCGCGGTCCTTCGCGACTATCGCGGCGCGGCGTTCGAAGTGCGAGCGCGTCGTCGCGAGAGACAGCGCGACGTCGGCGAGCGCGAGGTCGGGGGCGGCGGCGAGGTGCGCGCGAAGGCGATCCGCTTGCGCGCGCAGCGCGTCGTCGGTCTTCGCCGACAGAAGGAACAGCAGCGCCGAATCGCCCGCGCCGGCGTTGCCCTGCGCGTCCACCTCGGGCTCCGCGGGCGACGGCGCCTCTTCGAGTATCACGTGCGCGTTGGTTCCCGAGAGCCCGATCGCCGTGACACCGGCGCGGCGCGGGCGCCCGCGCGGCGGCCACGGGCGCGCCTTGTCGGCCACCTGGATCGGGATCGCGTCCCAGTCGATGTGCGGGTTCGGCGGGCTCGTGTGCGGCGTCGCCGGGACCACCCCGTGCGTCAGCGCGGCCACCATCTTCGCCACGCCGGCGAGCCCGGCCGCGAACTCGAGGTGCCCGAGGGTCGTCTTCAGCGCGCCGACGAGGAGCGGGCTCTCGGCCGGCCGCCCTTCGGCGTACACCGCCGCGAGCGCGTTCACCTCGATCGGATCGCCGAGCGACGTCCCCGTGCCGTGGCACTCGACGACGTCGACGTCCGCCGGCGTGAGCCGCGCGTCGGAGAGCGCGGCGCGGATCACCTTCTGCTGCGCCGTCCCGTTCGGCGTCGTGATCCCGCTCGACGCGCCGTCGTGGTTGACGGCGCTCCCGCGCACGACCGCGAGCACCGGATGCCGGCGCGCGCGCGCGTCGCTGAGGCGCTCGAGCGCGAGCACGACGGCGCCTTCGCCGCGGCCGTAGCCGTCGGCGTTCGCCGAGAACGTCTTCGAGCGGCCGTCGGGCGCGAGCGCGCGCGTCCGTGAGAGGAGCACGAACGGCTCGGCGTGCGCCATCACCTGGACCCCCGCGGCGAGCGCGAGATCGCACTCGCCGCGGCGCAGCGACTGGCACGAAAGGTGGAGCGCGACGAGCGACGACGAGCACGCGGTGTCGACAGAGAGCGCCGGCCCTTGGAGGCCGAGCGTGAAGGCGAGGCGCCCCGCGGCGAACGACGAGATCGTCCCCATGAAGTCGTACGCCTCGGCCTCCTCGAGGGCGCCGCGGAGCGCGGCGTAGTCGCTCGCGCCCGCTCCGACGAAGACGCCGGTCTGCGTGTCTCGCAGCGATTCCGGCACGATCCCCGCGGCCTCGAGCGCCTGCCACGCCGTCTCCAGCAAGATGCGGTGCTGAGGATCGATGTGCTTCGCCTCGCGCGGGCTGATGCCGAAGAAAGCCGCGTCGAAGAGATCGACGCGATCGAGGAGCGCTGCGCGTCGGACGTAGCTCTTTCCGGGCGCGTTCGGGTCGGGATCGTACGCCGCGTCCGCGTCCCAGCGCGCCGCGGGGATCGGGCCCACGGCGTCGCGCTCCTCTTCGAGGAACCGGAAGAGCCCGTCCGTGTCAGCCACGCCGCCGGGGAGGCGCAGGCCGATCCCGACGATCGCGATCGGCTCGTCGAGGGGCGCGCGCGCCCTCTCGGGCGCGCCGGCGTCGCGCTCGGGGCGCACCTCGCCGAGCGCGTGGGCCAGCGTGTCGCGCAAGAACATCGCGACGCGGCGGGGCGACGGGTGGTCGAACGTGACCGTCGCGGGGAGCGCCACGCCGGTCGCTCGTCGAAGGCGGCGGCGCAGCTCGACGGACATGAGCGAGTCGAGCCCGAGCTCGAAGAAGCCGCGATGAGGCTCGATCCGCGAGGCGTCCGCGTGCCCGAGCACGGCGGCCGTCTCCGCGAGCACGAGCGCCACGAGGTGCGGGAGGCGATCGACCTCGTCGAGCGCGCGGAGGGCCGCAAGCAACGGAGGCTCGCCGTGCGGCGCCGCCGCCGGCTCCGCGAGCGCGTCGAGGGCGTGACGGGCCTCGGCGATCTCACCGATGAGGGGACGCGGGCGCGCCGACGCGAACGACGGGGCGAAGCGCGCCCAGTCGATGTCCGCGACGGCGACGCTCGTCTCATCGTGCTCGAGGGCGCGCGCGAGCGCGGCGACGGCGAGCGGCGGCGCCATCGGCGAAAAGCCCATGCGTCGGAGGCGCGCGTCCGCCTCGGCGTTCTCCGCGAGCATGCCTCCGCCGGCCCAGGCGCCCCACGCGACGGACGTCGCCGCGAGCCCGCGCGCGCGCCGCTCTTCTGCGAGCGCGTCCAGGTACGCGTTCGCGGCCGCGTACGCGCCCTGCTGCCCGCCACCCCAGACGCCCGCGCCCGACGAAAACAGCACGAACGCGTCGAGCGCGCGATCGCCGAAGAGCTCGTCGAGGTGCCGAGCCCCCGCGGCCTTTCCGGCGACCGCGTCGGCGAGATCGGCGATGTCGGTCGCCGCGATCGCCGCCTGCGGGCCGACGCCGCCGGCGTGGAAGACGGCCGTCACGGGCCCCTCGGCCTCGACGTCGCGCACGAGCGCCGCGATCGCCTCGCGGTCGGCGACGTCGCACGCAGCGATCGTCACGCGCGCGCCGCGCGCGGTGAGCTCGCCGCGCAGCGCCTCGGCTCCCGGGGCGGCGGCGCCGCGCCGGCTCGTGAGGACGACGTGCTCGGCGCCGTGCTCGGCGAGCCAGCGCGCGACGTGCGCGCCGATCGCGCCGGTGCCGCCCGTCACGAGGATGGCCCCACGCGGCGCGAGCTTGCGGATCGCCGGGGCCTCGCCGAGCGGCGCGCGCACGAGCCGCCGCGCGAAGAGACCAGCGGGACGGAGCGCGACCTGGTCCTCGTCGCCGCGCTGCGCGATCCACGCGACGAGGTGCGCGAGCCCCCTCGCGCCGAGCGCGCTCCCCGCGCCGAGCGCCTCTCCGACGTCGACAAGGCCGCCCCAGCGCTCGGGGTGCTCGAGGCCGACGACGCGCCCGAGGCCCCACGTCATCGCCTGCGCAGGACGCGTGAGCCGGTCGGCGCTCCCGATCGAGACGGCGCCGCGCGTGAACAGCCACAGCGGCGCGGCGATCCCTGCGTCGCCGAGCGCCTGCGCCAGGGCGAGCGTGAGCGCGAGCCCGGTCGGCACCGCCGCGTGCGTGGGCAGCGGCGTCTCGTCGAGCGCCGCGAACGACAGCACGCCTCGCACGGTGACGCCGTCGGCGATCGCCGCGCGCAGGCGCGTCGCGAGGCGACCGCGATCGGCGTCGTCGTGCGCCACGTCGACGGTGACGACCGCCGCGCCGCGAGCGGCGAGCGCGGCGGTCACGGCGCGGGCGAGCTCGCCTCCGGCCGCCGGCGTGAGCGCGAGCCACGTCCCTTCGACGCTGGCGTCTCGCGGCGCGCTCGTCGACTTCCACACGACGCGGTACCGCCACGCGTCGGCCGTGCTCTGGGCGTGCCGCCGCTGCCGCCACGTCGAGAGCGCCGGAGCGACGGCGGTGATCGCGGCGCGCGCCTCGTCTCCCCGGACGCCGAGCGTCTCGGCGAGCGCGTCGACGTCGCAGCGGTCGATCGCCTGCCAGAGCGCGTCGTCGGCGGCGCTCGCCGCCGAGCGTGTCGCGTCGCCGGGGCGCGCCTCGGGCGCATCGAGCCAGAAGCGCTCGCGCTGGAACGCGTAGGTCGGGAGCGCGACGGTGCGCGGCGCGAAGGGGGCGAAGAAGGCGCGCCAGTCGACGGCGAGGCCTCGCGTGTGGAGCTCGGCGAGCGAGAGGTTGAAGCGCGCGAGGTCTCCTTCGTCGCGCCGAAGGGACGCGCACGCGACCGCGTCATGTCCCGAGGCGTCGATGGTGTCGCGCAGGGCGACGGTCAGCACGGGGTGAGGGCTGACCTCGACGAAGAAGCGGTGGCCGTCGTCGAGCAGGGCGCGCGTGGCCTGCTCGAAGCGGACGGTGTGGCGCAGGTTTCGGTACCAGTAGGCGGCGTCGAGGGCCTCGCCATCAAGCCTCTCGCCCGTGACCGCGGAGTACAGCGGCACGGTCGCCGGGCGCGGCGCGATGCCGTCGAGCGCCTCCAGCAGCGTCCGCTCGATGGCCTCCACGTGGGCGGAGTGGGAGGCGTAGTCGACGCGGACCTTGCGGGCGAACAGCTGCGCCCCGCTCAGGTCTGCGACGAGCTCGTCGATGGCGTCGGGGTCTCCGGAGACGAGGGCCGCGTGAGGGCTGTTGATCGCCGCTATCGCGAGGCGTCCGCCGAAGGGCCCAAGGCGCGCCTCGAGGTCGGCGGTGGTGAGCTCGACGGCCGCCATGGCGCCGCGTCCAGCGAGCTTCGTGATGGCGCGCGAGCGGAGCGCGACGACCCTGGCGGCGTCTTCGAGCGAGAGCGCGCCGGCGACGTAGGCGGCCGCGATCTCGCCCTGGCTGTGGCCGACGACGGCGTCGGGCGTGACTCCGGCGGCGCGCCAGGTGGCGGCGAGGGCGACCATGACGGCGAACAGCACGGGCTGCACCACGTCGACGCGCTCGAGCATGGGCGCGGCGTGCGCTTCGTCGCCGCCGAGCACGGCGAGGAGCGACCAGTCGACGTGCGGCGCCAGGGCGCGCTCGCACGCCTCGATCTCGGCCTGAAAGACGGGCGAGCAGGCCAGCAGAGCGCGCGCCATCGATGGCCACTGCGAGCCCTGGCCGGGGAAGACGAAGGCGACCTTGCCCGACGGGAGCGCCTCGCCCGCGGCCGTTCCTGCCCCCGCGCGCCCCTCCGCGAGCGCCGCGAGCGCCGAGAGCAGCGCGGCGCGATCGTCTGCCACGACGGCGGCGCGACGCTCGAAATGCGACCGCGTGGTCGCGAGCGACGCCGCGACGTCGACGAGGGCGACGTCGGGATCGCGCGCGACGTGCGCGTGGAGGCGCGTTGCTTGCGCCCGCAGCGCGGCTTCGGTCTTCGCCGAGAGCAGGAAGGGCAGAGCGCCGGCATGGGAGCGCGCGTCCGGGGCCGGAGGCGCCTCATCCGCCGGTGCCTCTTCGAGGATGACGTGGGCGTTGGTGCCCGAGATGCCGAACGACGAGACGCCCGCCCGCCGAGGAGACCCGTTCGGCTCCCACGGCACCGAGTCGGTCAGGAGGCGCACCGTCCCCGGCGACCAGTCGACGTGCGGCGACGGGCTCGCGGCGTGCAGCGTCTTCGGCAGGAGACCGTGGCGCAGCGCGAGCACCATCTTGATGACGCCGCCGATCCCCGCGGCGGCCTGCGTGTGCCCGACGTTCGACTTGAGGCTTCCGAGCCAGAGCGGATGTTCCTTCGAGCGCGCCTGGCCGTACGTCGCGAGGAGCGCCTGCGCCTCGATCGGATCACCGAGCGTCGTGCCGGTGCCGTGCGCCTCGACGGCGTGTACGTCGCTCGCCGCGAGGCGCGCGCTCGCGAGCGCCGCGCGAATGACGCGCTCCTGCGCAGGGCCGTTCGGCGCGGTGAGCCCCTGGCTCTTGCCGTCCTGGTTGATCGCCGAGCCTCGGAGCACGGCGAGGACGGGGTGGCCGTTCTTGCGCGCGTCCGAGAGGCGCTCGAGGAGCAGCATCCCGGCGCCTTCCGCCCAGCCCGCGCCGTCCGCTCCGGCCGCGAATGATTTGCATCGCCCGTCGGGCGCGCCGGCGTGCTGCGTGCCGAGCTCGACGAAGACGTCTGGCGTCGCCATGATCGTGACGCCGCCGGCGAGCGCGAGAGAGCACTCGTCTTCGCGGAGGGCGCGCGCGGCGAGGTGGAGGGTGACGAGCGACGAGCTGCACGCCGTGTCGACGCTGATCGCCGGCCCGCCGAGGCCGAGCGTGTACGCGATCCGCCCGGACGCGACGCTGGCGACCCGCCCCGTGACGGCGTACCCGTCGTGACCGCGCGTCGCGCGCGGCGCCGAGCTCCTGTAGTCGCCCTGCATCACCCCGACGAAGACGCCGGCGTTCGTGCCGCTCAGCGATGCGGGATCGATCCCCGCGCGCTCGATCGTCTCCCACGCGATCTCGAGCAGCACGCGCTGCTGCGGATCCATGTCGCGCGCCTCGCGCGGGCTGATCGAGAAGAACGCCGGATCGAAGAGGTCGGCGTCCTCCACGAAGCCGCCCTCGCGCGCCGCGCCGCCGCCGGCGAGCGCGTCGAGGTTCCACCCGCGGCTCTCGGGGAACGGCGAGATCGCGTCCTTGCCGTCCACGAGGAGCGCCCAGAGATCCTCGGGCGATCGAACGCCTCCCGGGAAGCGGCAGGCCATCGCGACGATCGCGATCGGCTCGCTCTTGCTCTCTTCGACGACGCGCAGACGCTCGTGCGTCTGGCGCAGCTCGCTCATCGCCTGTTTGAGGTACGCACGCAGCTTCTCTTCGGTCGTGCTCATTGGCTCGGTCCCCCGAATCCAGCGTCGAACTGGGCGAAGAGCTCCTCATCGGTCGCAGCCTCGAAATCCTTCGAGACGGCGCTCGTTCCGTTGCCGTGTGTCCCGACGCTCCATCGCGCGAGGAGCGATCGCAGGCGCGTCGCGACGAGGGCGCGCGTCGCGTCGTCCCCTTCGGGCGTCCCGAGCGCGTGCTCGAGGCGATCGAGCTCCACGACGAGCGGGGGAGGCGACGCGGGCTCGTCGTCCACGAGCTTTGCGAGGAGCATCGCCGCGAGCGCGTCGAGCGTCGGGTAATCGAAGAGGAGCGTGGCGGGCAGGCGGATCCCCGCGAGCGCGGCGAGGCGGTTTCGCAGCTCGACGGCCGTCAGCGAGTCGAGCCCGAGCTCCTTGAGGGGGCGCTGCGGCGCGACGGCCTTCGACGCGGGCAGCGCGAGGACGACGCCCACCTCGGCGCGCACGGTGTCCACGAGCGCGCGCATGCGATCCGCGGGCGCCAGCGCGCGGACGCGCTGGGCGAGCGTGGCCTCCGAGGCAGCGTTGGTCGCGGCCTTGAGCCGCGGCGCTGCGGCCCGCGCGAGGCCGCGGAGGATCGGCGCGACCACGTGGGCGCGGAGCGTGCCGAGGTCGAACGGCGCCGCGACGAGCGCGGCGTCGACGTGCGCGAGCGCGGCGTCGAAGAGCGCGAGCCCCACGTCCGACGCCATCGGGCGAAGCCCGATGCGCTCCATCCGCGCGACGTCGGTCTCGGCGAGATGCGCGGTGAGCCCGGTCCTCTCGGCCCAGTACCCCCAGTCGAGCGACACCGCGGGCAGGCCGCGCGACCGCCGCTGGTGCGCGAGCGCATCGAGGAACGTGTTCGCCGCGGCGTAGTTCGCCTGCCCCGGCGTCCCGAGCACGCCGGCGACCGACGCGAAGAGGACGAAGGCGGACAGATCGAGCGGGCGGGTGAGCTCGTCGAGGTGCGCGGCGGCGTCGACCTTCGCGCTCATGACGGAGCGCAGGCGCTCTGGGGTGAGCGAGGTGAGGACGCCGTCGTCGAGGGTCCCGGCGGCGTGGACGACCGCGGTGAGGGGGCGGTCGGCGGGGATGCCGGCGAGCAGGCGCTCGAGGGCCAGGCGATCGCCCGCGTCGCAGGCCACAATCGCGACCGAGGCGCCTGCGGCTTCGAGCTCGCGGCGGAGGTCGTCCGCGCCGGGCGCCGCCGGGCCTCGTCGCGAAGAGAGCACCAGGCTGCGCACGCCGTGCCGCTGGACGAGGTGGCGCGCCACCAGCGCGCCGAGGGTGCCGGTGCCTCCCGTGACGAGGACGGAGCCGCGCGGGTCGAGGGCGCGCGGGATGGTCAGCACCACCTTTCCCACGAGGCGGGCCTGGGCCAGGGCGCGGAAGGCCTGCGGCGCCCGGCGGAGGTCGCACGGGGTGATGGGCGGCACGCGCAGAACACCGCGCTCGAACAGGGCGACCAGCTCGGCGAGCATCGCCTGGATGCGCTCGGGGCCCGCCTCGGCGAGGTCGAACGCGCGGTACGCGACGCTCGGGTGCGACGCGGCCACGGCCACAGGGTCGCGGATGTCGCTCTTGCCCATCTCGACGAAGCGCCCGTCGGGCGCGAGGGCGACCAGGCGCAGCGAGGCATCGACCAGCTCGCGGGCGAGCGAATCGAGCACCACGTCGACCCCGCGCCCGCCGCTGGTGCGGCGAAAGTGCGCTTCGAAGTCGGCCGAGCGCGAGGAGGCGATGTGGTCGTCGTCCAGGCCGAGGGCGCGGAGGGTGGCCCACTTGGGCGGGCTCGCGGTGGCGAAGACCTCTGCGCCGAGGTGGCGGGCGAGCTGGACGGCGGCGATGCCGACCCCGCCGGCGGCGGCATGAACCAGCACGCGCTCGCCGGGGCGGAGGCGGCCGAGGTCGACCAGCCCGTAGTACGCGGTCAGAAAGACGACCGGGATGCTCGCCGCCTCGATGAACGACAGCCCCGCGGGGATGCGGCTCACCATGCGGTGATCGGCGAGCGCGATGGGCCCGAACGCCGCGCTGAGCAGGCCCATCACGCGGTCGCCTGGGGCGAGCTCCGTCACGCCCGGGCCGACCTCGAGCACGACGCCCGCCCCCTCGGCGCCGAGGGGCCCGGGGTCGCCGGGGTACATGCCGAGCGCGTCGAGCGCGTCGCGGAAATTGAGCCCCGCCGCCCGCACCGCGACGCGGATCTGCCCCTCGGCGAGCGGCCTCGTCGCCTCCTCGTGGGGCACCAGCGCGAGGCTCTCGATCGTGCCCTTGGCCGCGACGTGGAGCCGGTACGCCGCAGCGCTCGGCGGCACGAGCGCGTCGTCGCCGCCCAGCCGACCCAGGCGCGGAACCAGGCGCCGCCCCTCGCGCAGCGCGAGCTGCGGCTCGCTCACGTCGAGCGCCGTCGCGAGGGCGGAGAGCGACGCGTCGCCGCCATCGATGTCCACGAGCACGATCGCGCGATCGGGATGCTCCGTCTGCGCCGCGCGCACGAGCCCCCACACAGGCGCGTGCGCGAGGTCTTTGACGTCCTCGTCGGCGGACGTCGCGACGGCGTGGCGCGTGACGATGACGAGCGCCGACGTCGCGAGGCGCGGCTCCGCGAGCCACGCGTGAAGGAGCGCGAGCGCGCGCGCCGTGGCCACGTGCGCGGCCTCGACGATGCCGCGCGCGTCCGCGTTCGCCGCGTCGTCGGCGCACGGCGCGATCACGACGGCAGGCGCGGGTCGCGTGGAGGGCGCGCCCGCGATCGCGCCGATGTCGTCGTAGCTCGTCGCGTCCGAGCCGACCGCGCCAGCGAGCGCCCGCGCGAACGCGCGGCCGTCGTCGAGAATCGCCCAAGGTGCCCCCGGCGCGAAGCCCGCGCCGCGCTCGTCGGCCGCGCGCGCGAGCTCGGTCCACGCGACGTGGAAGAGCGCGTCTTCGCGCGCGCCGCGCCGCGCCGCCGCTCCCTTCGAGACGGCGCGGACGGCGAGCGCCTCGATCGTCGCGACCGCCGCGCCCGCCGCATCGGCGACGTCGATCGATATCGTCGCGTTCGCGCCTTCGTCCGCGCTCGCGCCGTCCCCGCCGCCGCGTCGCGCGAGACGCACGCGCAGCGTCGACGCGCCGACCGCGTGAAGTACGGCGCCGCTCCACGCGAACGGCATGACGACCCCCGTGGCGTCGCCGACCTGGAGGAGCAGCGGGTGGAGCGCGGCGTCGAGGAGCGCCGGATGGACGCCGAACCGCGCGGCGTCACGCGCCGTCGCCTCCGGGAGCACGACCTCGGCGAAGAGCTCGTCGCCGCGCCGCCAGACGCGGCACAATCCGCGAAAATCCGGCCCATACGCGAGCCCGGCGCGCGCGAGGCGATCGTACAGCGCATCGATCGCGACCGAGACGGCCCCCGGCGGCGGCCACGCACGGAGGTCGTACGCGGTCGCCGCATCGGCGCGCGCGCTTCGCGATCCGACCTGACCGCGCGCATGGAGCGTCCACGCCGCGTCGTCGCCCGCGTCGTCCGGCCGCGCGTGCACGGTGAGCGAGCGCCGCCCGTCGTCGTCGGTGGCCCCGAGCGCCATCTGCACGACCACGCCGCCGGTCGCGGGGAGCGCGAGGGGGGCTTCGAGGGTGAGCTCGTCGACGGCATCGAGGCCGACGCGGTGTGCGGCCGCGAGCGCGAGGTCGAGGAAGGCGGTGCCTGGGAGGATGGGCTCGCCGAAGACCGCGTGCCCCGCCAGCCACGGGTGCTCGGCCAGCGAGAGGCGTCCGGTGAACAGGTACCCGTCCGAGCCCGCCAGCGCGACCGAGGCCTTGAGCAGCGGATGCTCGGCGGACGCGAGCCCGGCGGCGGCGACGTCGGCGCGGGCGCGAGGGGCATCGAGCCAGAAGCGCTCGCGCTGGAACGCGTACGTGGGCAGGGGAACGCGGCGGGGTCGATGGGCGTCGAACAGGGCGCTCCACACCACGCGGTGCCCCCGCGCGTGCAGCTCGGCGAGCGAGAGGAGGAAGCGCGCGCGGTGTCCCTCGTCGCGACGGAGGGTCGGCACGACGGCGGCAGAAAGGCCGGCGTCGTCGATGGTCTCGCGCAGCGCGAGGGAGAGCACGGGGTGTGGGCTGACCTCGACGAAGAAGCGGTGCTGGTCGGCGAGCAGAGCGCGCGTGGCGTCTTCGAAGCGGACGGTCTGGCGTAGGTTTCGGTACCAGTGCGCCGCGTCGAGCGCCTGGCCATCGAGCTTCTCGCCGGTGACGGCGGAGTAGATGGGCAGGGCGCTGGCGCGCGGGCTGATGCCGCCGAGGTCGCCGAGCAGCTCGTTCTCGATGGCGGCGACGTGCTCGGAGTGCGACGCGTAGTCGACGCGCACCTTGCGGGCGAAGATCTGGGCGGCGGAGAGCGCGCTGACGAGCGCGTCCACGGCGGCGACGTCTCCGGCGACGAGCGTGGTGCGCGGGCTGTTGATGGCGGCGATGCCGACGCGGCCGTCGAGCCCATCCAGGTAGCGGTCGAGCTCGCTGGCGGGCAGCTCGATGGCCGCCATGGCCCCGCGTCCGGCGAGCCTGGTGATGGCGCGGGCGCGGAGCGCGACGACCTTGGCGGCGTCTTCGAGCGAGAGCGCGCCCGCGACGTACGCGGCGGCGATCTCGCCCTGGCTGTGTCCGACAACGGCGTCGGGCTCGACGCCCATCGCGCGCCACATGGCGGCGAGGGCCACCATGACCGCGAACAGCACGGGCTGGACCACGTCGACGCGGTCGAGCGAAGCGTCGCCGTCGCGGCCGTGGCGCAGGACGGTGAGCAGCGACCAGTCGACGTGGGGGGCCAGGGCGCCCTCGCAGGCGAGCAGCTGCTCGCGGAAGACGGGCTCGGAGTCGAGCAGGGCGGAGGCCATCTCGGGCCACTGCGAGCCCTGTCCGGGGAAGACGAAGACGAGCTTCCCCGAGGAAACTGTCGACGCAGCGACCGCCTCGGGCGCGGGCTCTCCGCGCGCGAGGGCGTCGAGCCCGTGAAGCAGCGCGTCGCGGTCGGACGCGACGACGGCGGCGCGCTCGTCGAAATGCGACCGCGTGGTCGCGAGGGAAAACGCCAGGTCGGCGAGCGAAAGCTCGCCGTTCGCGGCGACGTGGGCGTGGAGGCGTCTGGCCTGCGCGCGGAGCGCCGCCTCCGTCTTCGCCGACAGCACGAACGGCAGCTCGCGCCCAGCAGACGCCTCCGCCGTCGCCGCGCTCGCGGACGCGTCCGCGTCCCCCGGCGCCTCCTCGATGATGACATGCGCGTTCGTGCCCGAAATCCCGAACGACGACACCCCCGCGCGCCGAGGAACCCCGTTCGGCCTCCACGGCGCCGCCTCGGTCAGGAGGCGAACTGTCCCCGCCGACCAGTCGACGTGCGGCGACGGTCGCGCCGCGTGGAGCGTCTTCGGGAGCTCGCCGTGCTCGAGCGCGAGCACCATCTTGATGACGCCGGCCACGCCCGCGGCCGCCTGCGTGTGGCCGATGTTCGACTTGAGGCTCCCGAGCAAGAGCGGCCGGTCGCTCGGGCGTCCCTCCCCGTAGGTCGCCATGATCGCCCGCGCCTCGATCGGATCGCCGAGCGTCGTGCCCGTGCCGTGCGCCTCCACGGCGTCGACGTCGCGCGGCGCGAGCCCCGCTTGCGCGAGCGCCATACGAATGACGCGCTCCTGCGCCGGCCCGTTCGGCGCCGTGAGCCCCTGGCTCTTGCCGTCTTGGTTGACCGCCGAGCCGCTCAGCACGGCGAGCACGGGATGCCCGTTTCGTCGGGCGTCCGAGAGGCGTTCGAGGAGCAGCATGCCCGCGCCTTCGCTCCACCCGGCGCCGTTCGCGTCGGCCGAGAAGGACTTGCATCTCCCATCGGGCGCGACGGCGCGCAGCCGGCTGAACTCGATGAACGTCGCCGGCGTCGCCATCACCGTCACGCCGCCCGCGAGGGCGAGCGCGCATTCGCCCTGAAGGAGCGCCTTGCACGCGAGGTGGAGCGCAACCAGCGACGAGCTGCACGCCGTGTCGACGGTGACCGCGGGCCCCTCGAGCCCGAGCGTGTACGCGATCCGGCCCGATGCGACGCTCGCCGCGCTGCCCGTGACGACGTAACCTTCGAGCTCGCACGGCGCCTGCGCGAGGCGCCCGCCGTAGTCGCCATACATCACGCCGACGAAGACGCCCGTGTCCGTCCCGTGGAGCGACGCGGGCGTGATCCCGGCGCGCTCGATCGCCTCCCAGGCGGTCTCGACGAGCAGGCGCTGCTGGGGATCGATCGCGAGAGCCTCGCGCGGGCTCACCCCGAAGAACCCAGGGTCGAAGCAGTCCGCGTCGTAGAGGAAGCCCCCTTGCCGCGTGTAGCTCTTCCCGAGCGCGTCCGGGTCCGGATCGTACAGCGTGCCCGTGTCCCAGCCGCGCCCTTCGGGGAAGCTGGCGATCGCGTCGCGCCCGTCGCGCAGGAGCGCCCAGAGATCCTCCGGCGTGTACACGCCGCCGGGGAAGCGGCAGCTCATCGACACGATGGCGATCGCGTCGCCGGTCGATGGCGCGCGCGCGCGCGCGCGCGACACGTCGCGCGCCTCGCCGCCCCCGAGGAGCTCGCCCGCGAGGAAGCGCGCGAGCGCGGCCGGCGTGGGATGATCGAAGAGGAGCGTCGTCGGGAGGCGCAGCCCCGCGGCCGCCGCGAGCCGATTTCGCAGCTCCACGGCCATGAGCGAGTCGAGCCCGAGCTCGCGGAGCGGCCGGTGCACGTCGAGGTCCCGCGACGCCCCGAGCCCGAGGACAACGCCGATCTCCGGGCGCACGACGTCGAGGAGCGCGCGCTCGCGATCCTCGGGCGAGAGCCGCGCGACGCGCTGCGCGAGCGTCGCTGCGGTCTTCGCGTTCGCCGCGACGGGACGAGCGTCCTTCGCGCCGGCGAGGCTCCGGAGGAGCGGCCCGCCCCCCCGCGCGCGGAGCGCGGCCACGTCGAACGACGCGGGCACGAGGGCGGCCTCCGCGCGGCCGAGGGCGGCGTCGAAGAGCGCGAGCCCTTCGTCCCTCGCGAGCGGCCGGAGCCCGCCGCGCGCGAGCCGCGCGAGGTCCGCGTCGCCGAGGTGCGCGGTGAGCCCGGTCCGCTCGGCCCAGTAGCCCCAGTCGAGCGCGAGCGCGGCGAGGCCTCGCGCCTTGCGGTGGTGGGCGAGCGCGTCGAGGAACGCGTTGGCCGCGGCGTAGCTCGCCTGTCCTGGCGTCCCGAGCACGCCCGCGACCGACGAAAAAAGGACGAACTCTGCGAGATCCATCTCGCGCGTCAGCTCGTGGAGGTGAACCGCCGCGTCGACCTTGGCGCGCAAGACGGACGCGAGCCGCGGCGCGGTGAGGGACGTCACGACGCCGTCGTCGAGCGCGCCCGCTGCGTGCACGACCGCGGCGAGCGGCCGCTCGCGCGGGATCGACGCGAGGAGCTCCGCGAGCGCGGCGCGATCGGCGACGTCGCACGCGGCGATCGTCACCGAGGCGCCCTCCGCCTCGAGCTCGCGCGCAAGCGCGTCGGCCCCGGGGGCGGCGCGACCGCTCCGCGACGTGAGGAGCAGATGCGCGGCCCCGTGCTCCCGCACGAGGTGACGCGCGAAGAGCGCGCCGAGCGTGCCCGTCCCGCCGGTGATGAGGACGGTCCCGTCCGCGGGGAGCGCGCGGCGAGCCGCGACCTCCGCGCGGCCCGCGCGTGCGAGGCTCGGCGTGAGGCGCCGGCCCTCGCGGAGCGCGATCTGCGGCTCACCCGCGGCGAGGGCCGCGTCGAGCGCCCCGGCGAGAGCGCCGCGCGACGCGATCGTATCGTCGACGTCGACGAGCACGAGCGCGCGGTCCGGGTTCTCGGTCTGCGCCGTGCGGAGGAGCCCCCAGAGCGGCGCGTGCGCGAGGTCCGCGACGTCCTCGCCGGCGCGCGTCGCGATGGCGCTCTCGGTGACGACGGCGAGCGCGCACGTCGCGAGGCGCTCGTCGGCGAGCCACGCCGTGACGAGCGCGAGGGCGCGCGCCGTCGCGTCGTGCGCCGCTGCGGCGACGTCGCGCGTCGTGTCGTGCGAAGCGCAGCGGACGACGATGGCGACCGGCGGCTGGGCGCCGCCCGCGAGCGCGTCGGCGAGCGTCGCCCAATCGGCGTACGTCGTCACGTGCGCGCGCGATCCGAGCGCCTCCGCGAGCGCGACGTCGCTCCCCACGAGCGCCCACGCGCCGCGCGGATCGGTGACGCCGGCGTCGCCCGGCGCCGCGGTCCACGTCACGCAGTAGAGCGTCTCGGCGCGCGCGCGCAGCGCAGAGCGGAGCGCCCCTTCCGACGCGGCGCGCATCGCGAGCGCGTCGATCGACGCGAGCGGGTTCCCTTCGGCGTCCGCGATCGCGAGCGACACGCTGTCGTCCGCTCCTGGCGCGAAGCGCACGCGGAGCGACGAGGCGTGCACTGCGTCGAGCGACGCGCCCGACCACGAGAGCGGCATCCGCACGCGCGCGTCGCCTCTCGACGCGTCCTCGGCGAAGAGCGCGTGGAGCGCCGCATCGAGGAGCGCCGGGTGGAGCGCGAAGCGAGGCGCCTCGCGCGCCGCCGCGTCGGGGAGGGCGACGTCGGCGAAGAGCTCGGCGCCGCGCCTCCACACGCCGCGCAGCCCTCGAAAATCAGGCCCATACGCGAGCCCCGCCTCGGCGAGGCGATCGTAGAGCCCGTCGATCGCGATCGGCTCGGCCCCGGGCGGCGGCCACTCGCCGAGGTCGACCGCGGGCGCGGCAGCGCGCGCGCCGAGGATCCCGCGCGCGTTTCGCGTCCAGGGCGCGTCGGGCGCGGCGGCGTCGTCGCGCGCGTGCAGCGCGAACGACCGCGCGCCGCGCGCGTCGGGCGGTCCGACGTGGATCTGCACGGCGACGCCTCCGGTCGCGGGCAGCGCGAGCGGCGCCTCGAGGGTGAGCTCCTCGACGCGATCGAGCCCCACGCCGTGCGCGGCGACGAGCGCAAGCTCGAGGAACGCGGTGCCCGGGAGGATCGGCGCGCCGAACACCGCGTGCCCGGCGAGGAAGGGGTGAGCCCCGAGCGACAAGCGCCCCGTCAACAGGTACGCACCCGAGTCGGCGACCGCGACGGCCGCGCCGAGCAGCGGGTGATCGGCGGCCGAGAGCCCGGCCGCCTTGACGTCGGCGTCGGGGCCGCGCGGCGCGTCGAGCCAGCAGCGCTCGCGCTGAAAGGCGTACGTGGGCAGGGGTACGCGGCGCGCCCCGCCGAAGAGCGCCTTCGCGCCGAGAGCGCGCCCGCGCGTGGCGAGCTCCGCGAGCGACAGGACCATGCGCGCGACGGTCCCCTCTTCGCGGCGGAGCGTCGCGACGACGGCGGCCGAGGCGCCGGACGCGCCGATGGTCTCCTGGAGAGCGAGGGTGAGCACCGGGTGCGGGCTGACCTCCACGAAGAAGCGATGGCCATCGGCGAGGAGCGCGCGTGTCGCCGCCTCGAAGCGGACGGTCTCGCGGAGGTTCCGGTACCAGTGCGCGGCGTCGAGGGCCGCACCGTCGAGCCTCGCGCCCGAGACGGCGGAGTAGAGCGGCACGACGCTCGCGCGCGGCGCGATGTCGGCGAGCCCCGCGACGAGCGCGCCCTCGATCGCCTCGACGTGGGCGGAGTGCGACGCGTAGTCGACGCGGATCTTGCGCGCGAAGATCTGCGCCGCCGAGAGCCCGCGGACGAGCGCGTCGACGGCGTCGTTGTCGCCCGCGACGAGCGTCGCGCGCGGGCCGTTGATCGCGGCGATCGACACGCGGCCGACGAGCCCCTCGAGGCGCGCCTCGACCTCGCTCACCCCGAGCTCGATCGCCGCCATCGCCCCGCGGCCCGCGAGCCGCGTGAGGGCACGCGCGCGCAGCGCGACGACCTTCGCGGCGTCCCCGAGCGAGAGCGCACCCGCGACGTAAGCCGCGGCGATCTCTCCCTGGCTGTGTCCGACGACGGCGTCGGGCTCGACGCCCATCGAGCGCCACGTCGCGGCGAGCGCCACCATGACGGCGAAGAGCACCGGCTGGACGACGTCGACGCGCTCGAGGAGCGCCGCGGCCTCGCCCTCGCCGCGGAGCACCGCGAGGAGCGAGAAGTCCACATGCGGCGCGAGGGCGCGCTCACACGCGTCGATCTCGGCGCGGAAGACGGCCGACGTGTCGAGGAGCGCCGCCGCCATCTTCGCCCATTGCGAGCCCTGCCCCGGGAAGACGAAGACGATCCCGCCTTCGGGGACAGCGGAACCCACGACGGTATCGCGGGTCCCCGATCCTTCGGCGAGCGCCTCGAGCCCCGCGAGCAGCGTGGCGCGATCGTCCGCGACGACCGCCGCGCGCCGGTCGAAGCCGGTCCGCGTCGTCGCGAGCGAGTACGCGAGGTCCGGGAGCGCGAGGTCGCGCGAGGTGAGCACGTGGGCGTGGAGCCGCGCCGCCTGCGCGCGCAGCGCCGCGTCGCTCTTCGCCGAGAGCACGAACGGGATCGGCGCGGGCGGCCTGTCAGGCGCCCCACGGTCCGCGCCGAGCGGCGCGCCAAGGACGTCGGCGAGCGCGCGTTCCGCTGCGGGGGCGAGCGCGTCGGCCTCGCCGCGCCCGAGCGCCGCGCCCCACGCCGGCTGGAAGCCGAGCGCGAAGAGCGCCGCCAGGCAGGCGTAGAGGCCCTCGCGTTCGTCCTCGCCGCGAAAGCACGACGGGAGCGCTCGAGCGCTCGCGCCGCACGCCTGCACCGTGCGCTCGATGGACTTGACGAGCACCGGGTGCGGGCTCGGCTCGACGAACACCGTCGGCGCCTCGCGCGCGATGGCCTCGATCCCTCGTCGGAAGAGCACGGGAGCGCGCAGGTTCTGCGCCCAGTGGTCGGCGCCGCACTCGGGGCCCGCGAGCCATGCGTCGCGCGTCGTCGAGCGGAGCGGCACGCGCGCGGGGCGCGGCGAGACCGCGTCGAGGCACGCCCGCAGCGGCGCGACGAGCGGATCCATCTGCGGGCTGTGCGACGCGTAGCTGACCTTCACGCGATCGACCCGCACGCCGCCGCGCGCGAGCTCCGCCTCGGCCTGGGCGATCGCCGAGCGCGCGCCCGAGAGCACGATCGACCCCGGGCTGTTGTAGACGCCGATCGACAGCCCCTCGATCTGCGCGACGACCGCGTCGATCGCCGCGTCATCCGCGCCGGTCACGGCGAGCATCGCGCCGCCGTCGGCCCCAGCGTCGCGCACGAGGCGCGATCTCTCGGCGAGCACGAGGAGCGCGTCCTCGCGCGAGAGGACGCCGGCGAGGTACGCGGCGGTGATCTCGCCGAAGCTGTGCCCGATGAGCACCTCGGGCGCGACGCCCCACGCGCCGAGGAGCGCCGCGAGGGCGACCTCGACGGCGAACAGCGCGAGCTGGATGACGTCGATGTCCTCGATCCGCGAGGCGCCCTCGTCCGCGAGCAGCTCCGTCACGATCGAGATGCCGCGATGCGTCAGGACGACGCGGTCGCACGCCTCGATCTCGGCGCGGAAAATCGGCTGCTCCGCGAGGAGCGTGCGCGCCATGCCGATCCACTGCGAGCCGTGCCCGGGCAGCACGAACGCGAGGCGCGGCCTCGGCGACGTGATCGGGAGAGGCGAGGCCTCCGTCGCGAGCGCCTCCTCGAGCTTTCGGGTGAGCTCGCCGGCCGAGCGCGCGACGATCGCGACGCGACATGCGCCGCCGCTGCCCCAGCAGCGCGCCACGAGGCGGCACATCGCCGCGGCCTCGCGCGGGCCGCGGAGGCGCCGCGCCACGGGGACGATCGCCGCGACGCGCGCGCGCAGCTCCTCGGCGCTCTCGGCGCCGATGGGCAAGAGGAGCGCGCGGCTCCCGGGCGCCTCCTCGACCACGACGTGGCAGTTGGTCCCGCCGAAGCCGAACGAGCTGATCCCCGCGCGCGCGGGCCCGCCTGACGACGGCCAAGCGTCGAGCTGCGTCTGCACCGCGAGGCGCCACGCGTCGAACGCGATGTGCGGGTTCGGCGCTTCGTAGTTCAAGCTCGCGGGCAAGAGGCCGTGATGCAGCGACAGCGCGACCTTGAGGAGCCCCGCGATCCCCGCCGCGGGCTCGAGGTGGCCGAGGTTCGTCTTCACCGACCCGATGCGAAGCGGGCGATCGGCCGAGTGGCTCGGCCCGAGCACGGCGCCGAGCGCGCCGGCCTCGATGGGATCGCCGAGGATCGTCCCAGGCCCGTGGGCTTCGACGTAGTCGATCGAGCCGGGCTCCACGCCCGCGTTTTCGTACGCGCGCGCAAGCATCTCCTCTTGTGCCTTCGGGTTCGGCGCCGTGAGCCCGTTCGAGAAGCCGTCGTTGTTCGACGCGCTCCCGCGGATGACGCAATAGACGCGGTCGCCGTCGGCGAGCGCCGCGCGGAGCGGCTTGAGGACGACGATGCCGCCGCCTTCGCCGCGTACGTACCCGTTCGCCGACGCGTCGAACGCGCGGCACTGGCCCGCCGGGTTCATCGCGCCGAACTTCGTCATCCCGACGGTGCCGTGCGGCGACAGTACGAGGTGCACGCCGCCCGCGAGCGCCATCGTGCTCTCGCCCGAGCGGAGGCTCTGGCACGCGAGGTGGACCGCGACGAGCGACGAGGAGCACGCCGTGTTCACGGTGACGCTCGTCCCTTGCAAGCCGAGCTGGTAGCTCACGCGCCCCGAGAGGATCGACGTGTCGACGCCCGGCGCCGTGTGCTGATCGATGAGGCGCGGCTCCGTCGCGGTGAGCTTCGCGTAGTCGCTGCCCATCGCGCCGACGAAGACTCCGACGTCGCGACCTCGGAGGCGGACCGGATCGACGCGCGCGTCTTCGATCGCCTCCCACGCAAGCTCGAGGACGAGGCGCTGCTGGGGGTCGATCTGCTGCGCTTCGCGCGGCGACATCCCGAAAAATCCAGGATCGAAGCCGTCGACCCGGTCGAGGAAGCCGCCCCAGCGCGTCGTCATCTTTCCGGGCGCCGCGACGTCGTCGTGGACGAAGGCCTCGATGTCCCAGCGCTCGGCGGGGACCTCGCGGATCCCGTGGCGGCCTTCGCAGAGGAGCTCCCAGAACGCCGCTGGCGACGTCGCGCCGCCGGGCAAACGGCAGCTCATTCCCACCACGGCGATGGGCTCGTTCGCGGCGGGCGCGCTCGTGCCGCGCGAGCGCGCCTTCGCCCCGTCGGCCGCGTGCGGGTGTTCATCGAGCGTCGCGCCTTCGAGGTGCCGCGCGAGGGCGCTCGGGGTCGGGTGCTGCCAAGGCAACGTCGGCGCGAGCGCGCGTCCGAGGTGCGCCGACAGCCGGGCGACGAGCGTCGTGACCTGGAGAGAGGCGAGCCCGAGCTCACGAAAGCGAACGCCGAAATCGACCTCGGCCGGCGGCACCCCGAGGAGCTCGCCGAGCTTCGCGCGCAGCCAGTCGTGAATCGAGCCCTCGTTCGGCCGCGCCGGCGCGCCGCCCGTGTCCGTGGTGTGCGACATGAAAGATCCGTGCGTTCGAAGTTCCATGGGCAAGCGCGCCAGGGCGCGCGAGGGCGCGAGTCAGCGCGCCGCGTCGGCGCGACGGATCCGACGCTTGTCGTGCGCGAGCGAGGCGCGCTCGTGAGGCAGGAGAGCGCCGCGCTCGGCGAACGTCGCTCATCCGTGGTGTCGGCTCAGATCCCGCGCGTCACGCAGGACGACTCCGCCGGCGGTGAGGCGCACTTCTCGCTCGTGCACACCTGGCAGGCGGGGCAATCGGAGTCGACCGCGCATGCCGTCCCGACGCACTCGTGCGCTTCCACGTTGCACGATCCCGACGCGCAGTCCGCATCGGCCTGGCACGCCGGGACGTGCTCCTGCGTCCTCTTGTCGCTCGCCCCGGTCTGCCGCGGCGCCTTCGTGATGTACGCGTAGACCGCCTCGAGATCGTCGCGCGTCATGTTGCGGAACGCGTTCCAGCGCATCGGGTAGCCGACGACGGGCGCCCCAGGCTGATCGACTTGCTTCCCCTCCGTCATCACCGAGAAGAACGTCTCGAACGGAGCCTTGTAGCCGTTCTCTTCACCGATGAGGTTCGCGCCCATCGTGCGGCGGACGCCGTACGTCGCGTCCAGCCCGTCGCCGATGAAGAAGACGCGCCCGCCGGCGAGGTAGTTTGCCGTGTCGAGCTTGTTGCCTGGCGGGGTCGCGACCGCGCCGGAGTTGCCGTGGCACGTGTTGCAGCCGGCGACGGCGTTCACGAGGTAGCTGCCGCGCCCGTACTGACGCCGCGCTTCCTCGGTCATGTCGCGCAGGCCCGCGGGCTCCGCGAGGGGCTGAATTGCGAGCCCACGCGCGCTGCCGTCTCTGTCGGGCTCTGAGTCGGGCGGGAGCGGCCGCTCGACGTCGCCCATGTCGTACTTCGCGGGGACCGGGAGCGGCGTGCTCTTCGTTTTCTGGTCCGCGCCGACGACGCTCTCGAGCGGCGGGATGCGCGTCAAGTACGCGTACATCGCCTTGAGGTCCTCGGTCGTCATCCAGCGGTACGCCGTGCGCCAGGGCATGAAATACATCGTTTCCCCGGTCGACTTCTCCTTGCCTGTGCGCATCGCTTCGACGAACTCGTCCTCGGTGTAGTCCATGCCGTTCGTCGGATCGGGCGTCAGGTTCGTCGCGAAGACGACGGTGCCGTACAGCTCCTGCTCCGCTGGCGGGAAGGGGAGCGGCAGGCCGCCGCCCAGGAAGTATCTTGGGCTCGAGTAGTACGCGACGTCATAGGCGCCCGTCGGCGTGAACTTGACGTGGCACGAGTTGCAGTCTGCGACCGCGTTGACGAGGTAGCTGCCGTAGCCGACCTGCTCGCGCTGGGCGGGGGTGAGGCCCTCGGTCGACACGGTGACGGGCGACACTCTGAACCCGTGCTCGGCCTTCGCGGCGCGCGACTCGGCGCCGGGGTCGGCCGGCTCCACCGCATCCTCCGAACCGCAACCGCCCATCGTGCCGAGCACGCCCACGAGCGCCGCGGCGCAAGCGAGAAGGAGCGAGCCCCGCCGCATCTTCGGGCGCAGGCCCACCGCGTCCAGCCGCGTTCGCGGCATCGCGTACGCGTCGTCGCCGTTGTCGCTCATAGGGTCTCCTCAGGGAGTTGCATACCGCTTTCGGCCCGCACCGACGCTACTAACGCTGCGCTGTCCCGTCGGTGTCGCCGCGACGCGGACCGCGAGCGCGCGCCCCACGCGAGCCATCCGCGGGTCGAAATCCGACGCGCGACGCGACACCCTTCGACGCTCTCCCTCGTAGTAGTGGATCAGCGGCGACGAACGCCGCGAAGAGCCATCGAACATGTTCAAGCTAATCCGTGCGCCGGCGCCGCCCGCCGTGGCGAGCGCCTTGGTGGCCGTGTGCACGCTGGTGAGCGCGCCCACGTGCGTGCGTTCCGCCGAAGACCCGGGCGTCGACCCGAGCGCGGACGCGGGCGTTGGAGACGCGGACGCGAGCGGGGAGGACACGGAGACGTGCGCCGTCGCCACGTCGTGCCCCATCTTCGAGACGGTCACGCTCGAGGACCCGCCATGCAGAGCGTGCGATACCTGCATCGCGACGCGCTGCTGCGCGGAGATGACGGAGTGCTTCGCGTCTTCGAACGAGGGGCCGTCCGACTGCGAGCTCCTCTTCACGTGTATCATCGGCATCGGCCCCGACACGTGCGCGAGCACCGGGGCGTGCGCCGCATGCGAGCGCGCGCACCCCGACTCCGTCGAGAAGTACCGCGCGCTGGCGAGCTGCATCGCGCTCGAGCCGGACACGGGCGACGGCGCCTGCAAGCGTGTCTGCCGCAATTTGTAGCCGAGCGGCGCGCGCCGCGCACGTTCGCGGCCGAACGCGCCGCAATCAACGCAATGGAGCTCTCGTGGATTCAGCCCAGTTCAAAGCGTCGCAAGCGCAGTGGCGTAAGTGGTACAATTTCCTCTCCGGAAGCGAAAAGTGGCTCAACATCCGTGGGCACGAGATCTCCGGACGAGACATGCTCGACTGGCGCTTCCTGAACCACGGCTACGAGCCGATCGCGGCCGACGATGTCGCCCCCGTGCTACGGCCGGAGGACGAAGCGGGCCGTTCGTCGCTCCAGCTCTATCACCACCTCGCGACCAAGGCGCCGCTCGAGGGGAAGGATGTCCTCGAGGTCGGCAGCGGGCGCGGTGGCGGCAGTTGGTACGTCGCGCGCTACCACCGCCCAAGGCGCATGATCGGGATGGACCTCGCCGAGAACGCGGTCGAGTTCGCGCGCCGTGCGCACAAAGCTCCGGGTCTTAGCTACCAGGTCGGTGACGCGCTCAACCTCCCGTTCACCGACCGCAGCTTCGACGCCGTGCTCAATGTCGAGTCGTCGCATTGCTACGACTCGATCGACACGTTCGCGTCCGAGTTGAAGCGTGTTCTACGGCCGGGCGGCGTCGTCCTCCTCACGGACTTGCGCCCCGCGCAAGACATGCCCGAGCTCGGGCGAACGTTCGAGGCGGCGGGCTTCCGCATCGCGAGCACGCAAGACATCACGGCGAACGTCGTGCGGGCGATCGATCGTCGCTCGCAGGACGCAACGAACATCAACGCGTTCTTGAAGTCGAAGGCGCTCCTCTCCGCGTGGCAGATGCTCGTGACCGAAGAGACTGCCGAGACGTTCGAGGGCACCGCCGAGGACTTCTTCGTGACGCCGAGCTCGAAGACATACCGGTGCCTCGTCGAGCGCGAGATCTTGTACTGGACGTTCGTCATGTCGGCCCCTGCGTAGCGGCGACATCAACTCACGATTCGACGATTTACAGTTTGACGCTCGCGCACCGCGCGGGCAGAGGCCATTGTGGTTGCTGCATCGTCCTCGATCGCCGCACGCCCGGAGCCGTCGCTCTGGCTCCCCGCGTACCGCGCGTTATCGTCGCCGCGCGTCCGTCTCGTCTGCTGCCCCTACGCCGGGGCGAGCGCGACGCTGTTTCGCGCCTGGCCGTCGGGTCTCCCCGCCGACGTCGAGGTCCGGGCCGTGCAGCTCCCCGCGCGTCAGTCGCGCCTGCGCGAGCGTCCGCTCACGCGCATCGCGCCGATCGTCGACGCTATTGTCGCGGCGCTCGGTGCGCTTCCCCCAGCGCCGCTCGCGCTCTACGGCCACAGCTTCGGATCGCTCGTCGCCTTCGAGCTCGCGCGGCGCCTCTCCGCGTTGGGCGCGCCGCCGATCGCGCTCGTCGTCGCCGCGCGTCGCCCACCACACCTGCCCCACGTGCACACGAACTTGTACGCGCTGCCCGAGCCCGAGCTCCTCGCCGCATTGCACCAGCAATACGGGACACCGTGGTCCCTCCTAAGTGATCGCGATCTCATGGAGCTCGCGCTTCCACCCATGCGCGCCGACATGGAAGCGATCGAGACGCACGTCCACGTCGACGGTGAGCCCCTGGACCTGCCGGTCACGGTCCTTCGCGCGCTCCGCGACGCGGCCCTTCCCGCGGGCGAGGCGGCGAAGTGGAGCGAGCTCGTACGCGGCGGCGCCCCCGTCCGCGAGATCGACGCGGGGCACTTCTTCATGGATACCCACCGCGCCTGGGTGCTCGCGCGCGTCGCTGACGCCATCGCCGACGGAGAGGCGCGCCGAAGGCGGTAGCGTCGGACGTCGGCGGACCTGCCGATGGGTGTCAAGGTAGTTGTCCGTTGATTCGGTCACATCGTCGTGAGTGCTTGAGCCTCGTGCGTGTGTGGGTTGAGGGTCACGGTGCCGATGCGCGTCCAGTTGCGGGTCTGGCCGGTCCAGCGCCAGGGCGTCCTGCGGCGGGCCCGCTGGTAGAGGGCGTGGCGGGCGGCGAGCAGCGCGCCGTCGCGACCGCGATCAGGGGCGGGGAGGATGCCCTTGCTCGGCGCACTGAGCACGACGCCGCAGGTCGGGACGCGCCATGTGGAGGTCGAGCGACGTGACTCGCTCCGCGCGGATCCGGTCATGCGGCGCGTCGCACGCGCTCGAACATCGGGCTGACGATCCCGTTGAGGGTCCGGAGCCCCTTCCTGATAACGTCCACCGCTTCGCGGACGAGCCTCGCGCGTTCCTCGCTCGGTGGCATCGCGCCGAGGGCTTCGATCATCACATTCGCGCCCGAGATGGCGTGGTCGATGAGCTTGATTTGGCGTAGGTCCCCCGTCTCGTACTCGTAGGTGACCTCCACGAGCTCGCCGGAGGGGCTCCGCGCCAACCTCCCGCGGTCGTTGCAGGCGTGCAGGCCCGGGCGTCACACGACCAGCACCGCTCGGGGACCTTCGTCACCGTGCGCGCGACGACGGCAACGACGGCGGGTCGGTGCGGTAAGACCCCCACCGCGCGCGTGGCTCGACTGCACCGACACCTTCCCCTCGCCGTGTGGCTTCTGCATAGCTTCCGCCACGGTCGCGCCCTCGCCCGAGGCCACCACGCGCGCCGTCATCGCCAGCTTCTCCTTCGGCAGCCGCGCGAGCGCGAGCAGCTCCCTCTTGCTCTCGAGCGGCGTGCCCTTCACGACGCGCTTGGCCTCCGGGGGCAGCTTCGCGACGTGGACGTCCTCCTGCAGGTGATTAGGCCGCTCTGGCGAATCCTTGTCCTGCGACCGCCGCATAACATCCACGCCGCTGCTTTCCCGGGCGGACGTCACGGCCGAACATCGTGGGAGGCTGGAGCGCCGAACACGTCCCCTCACGATCGGGCACGGGTTCTGGTACGGCAAGCGAGGGGATCGATGGGCAGGAGCGCCGCGTACGCTCGCCGCCGAACTCGCAGGGGTCCGACTCGAGCGGCTCAGGCACGGGCACGGGGCACCGTCGGCCCCGCCCCCCGTCACCCGCGGCCAGCACGCCGACCTCGTCGTCACGCCGCATTCCCTCGCTACCTACGACGCCCTGAAGAAGGACTCGACGCCATGACCGACCTGACGCCCACCGAGACCAAAGACCGCCTCAAGAGCCTCGGCCTCTTTGGCCTGCTCGCCTGCTGGGAGCAGCTCGCCGACAAGCCCTGGCTTCGCGAGGTGCTGGCCATCGAGGAGCGCGAGCGCCACAAGCGCAGCCTCGAACGTCGCCTGAAGAACTCGCGCGTTGCCGCCTTCAAGCCCATGACCGACTTCGACTGGTCCTGGCCCAAGAAGATCGACCGCGAGGCCGTCGACGAGCTCTTCGGCCTGGGTTTCCTCGCCACCGGCCACAACGCCGTGCTCGTCGGCCCCAACGGTGTCGGCAAGACCATGATCCTCAAGAACCTCGCCCACCAGGCCGTCGTCCGCGGCCACACGGTCCGCTTCTCGACCGCGAGCGACATGCTCGCCGACCTCGCCGCGCAAGAGTCCTCGGCCGCGCTCGCGCGAAGGTTGCGCCGCTACAAGTCGATCCGCTTCCTTCAAGCTATAAGAACGCTGATGAGGCGGCATTCAAGATCGTCGGCAACACGCTCAAAAAGGAGCTCGGGCTCGCACCACTGAAAAGCCTCGAGACCCGCGATTCGCGCTTGACGCCTGGCATTCAGTTGGCTGACCTGCTCCTGGGTGCCACGATGGCCGACTGGCAGAACAACGCAACGCCGCCATACAAGCAAGAGGTTCGAAAAACGTTAGCCGAGCACCTGAGATGGTCGGATCTGCGTGCGGACACTCGCCGGAGCGAATGGAAGTTCAATGTCTGGTACTTCTTCGACCCAAGCGCTGGCTTTCGTAGGGAAATCCAGACGCGGCCAGTAACACTGAAAGTGCCAATGGGACCGCTTCGGCTTCGTCGCCGTCCGAAGGTGGAGACTGAAGGTGCCCTCAGTAGCCTACGTTCGTCAGCTAGCTAGTCCTCATTATGATCGAGGAAGCTCTCCATGGAGCATCCGCAAATAGCCACGCGCAACACGACTACGCTCCGTGTGGACCGTACGCCGGGTTCCCGGGTCATACCGTGGAGAGGCAGATGGGGCGGAGCCGCCTGATGACTTGAGCCAGAGGGCGCTCATCGCACACTCTCGCGTCGCGCATCTGCTCCAGATTTGCGTGAACCGTTTGTCCTCAGCGACCTCGCCACTCGATCCGCTCCCCCTCCATCGCGCAGCGCCCGGACTGCCTCAGGAGCTCGATCCCAACGGCGATCCGCTCGCTGACCTTCGCCCCCGCTCGCTGAATTCCGAACAGGCGCGCGGTCTCCCGGATCAAGTCGTCACGGGTGGTGGAGAGGCTACGCGAGAGCAGCCAGGCGGCAGCTGCTGCGATCTCCTCGGGCGGCACGACCTCCGCAGGGCGCGGCTCTCCAGTGCTCGCAGGTCCTCGAAACGTGGACCACGTGTCGTATGCCTGATCAGCGCGCCATACGAAATCGCCCCGCATCACAGCCATGCCCGGGGTGCCACGGATGTGCTCGATAAGGTGGTTCCGCAGGCGATCGGTGATCCGTGTGCCTCCGAAGCATGCAGCGATCCGCCGCGAGAGCTCGTCGAGGTGGATAGGCGCCTCAACCGCGAGGATGCCGAGTAGGCGCGCGCGCAGCTCCCGAGCTCCAGCTCCGCTATAGATCGCGTCCACACCGAATGGAGCAGGCGTGAGCTCCGCCTTCACGTAGGGTGTGACCGGCGGAGGCTTCGGTGTCAGGTTGGGACTCGTGTTGACGCTCGCAACAGGCGGCGTGGGTGTCCGCGCCTCCTGGAGAGGCGCTGCGGCAATGGCTACCGGTGGACGTGGGACCGGCGCCCTGCTGCCTTCTTCCAGAGCGCGCCGTACCGCCTCTTCGAGCCGCTCGAGCTCGCGAGAGCGCTGGAACCACCAGTCGGAAGACCAGACTCGATGCAGCTTCCATCCGAGCCCTTTCAGCACTTGCTGCCGGAGCCGATCGCGATCGCGTGCGGTCGCCGCCGAATGGTAGCTGGCACCGTCGCACTCGATGCCCAGCAGGTAGACGCCCGGCCGCTCGGGATGCACCACCGCGAGATCGATGCGGTACGAGCCGCACCCGACCTGGCAGTCCACCCGATACCCCTTGGCGAGCAGAGCTTCGTACACCTCGCGCTCGAAGTCGCTGTCGAAGTCGCCGCTGCGCAGCACCGGGCGCTGCTGCGTCGAGCTGCCGCGCTCCGCGACATAGCGAAGAAATGCCTTCAGATGCCGCGCGCCGGTCGCGTTCGTCCGCGTGAGGTCGATCTGCTCATGCGTCAGCGTGGAGAACACGCGCAGCTTCATCCGCGCGCGCGTGATGGCGACGTTCAGACGGCGCTCGCCGCCGCTGCGGTTGAGGGGGCCAAAGTTCATCCAGACGCGCCCGGACTCATCCGGGCCGTACCCTACGCTGAACAGGATCTCGTCTCGCTCGTCGCCCTGCACGTTCTCCAGGTTCTTGATGAAGACTGGCTCCGTGAGGCTGCTCGCGAAGTGCGCCTCGATGTCCGCGCTTTTCCCGCGCGCCTCGTCGAGCAGATCCTGGATGAGGAGCTGTTGCGCCAGGCTGAAGGTAACGATCCCGAAGCTCCGCTCGCCCGGCGGCGTGCCGCGGAGGGCGCTCACGAGATTGGCGACCAGCGCCTCGGCCTCCGCACGGTTCGTACGCGACTTGCTCTTGTCGTACACACCACCGGGTACGGGGTGCCACTCGACACCGAGCTCGGGCACGCGGCCGTGCGCCGCCGGGAACACGTTCAGGTGCCCCTCGTAGTAGTGCTGATTGCTGAAATCGATGAGCGCTTCATGCCGGCTGCGGTAATGCCAGCCGAGCATCTGCTGTGGCAATCCGGCGGCGACGGCCTCGTCGAGGATGCTCTCGAGCTCCTCGACGTCGTTGTCGTCCACCGGGGCGTCGTCGGCGACCCCGCGCTGGAAGAAGTTCGTCGGCGGGAGCTGCCGCGAGTCGCCCACGATCACCACCTGCCTACCCCTGGCGATGGCGCCGATCGCGTCGTGGGTGCAGATCTGCGACGCCTCGTCGAACACCACAAGATCGAAACGTCGCCCGTCCGCCGGGAGGTACTGCGCCACGGAAAGCGGGCTCATGAGAAAGCAGGGCTTGAGGCGCGTCGACAGGTTCGGCATCTCGCCAAGAAGCCGCCGGATCGGCAGGTGTCGGGCCTTCTTGCGCAGCTCGCGCTGGAGCCTGCCCGTCTCCGACGCCTCCGAGAGAGCGCCGTCCACCTGCGGCAGCCGCGCCTGGAGGATCTCGGCGACGCGCTGACGGCCGAGCTGGATGTGCTCCTCGTCGGCGCCCCGGAAGCGCTCTACCAGTCGGTGGCGGTTCGGCCCGTCGAATGTCCGGAGCGCGGGCTCGGCGTCGCGTACGGCGTCCACCCAGGCCTGCAAGAACGAACGCTCGGTGCACGCGACCACATCGCCCGAGCGGAGCGTGCCGGCCTGGTGTGCCGCGACGATGGGCCCGGCACCCCACTGCGTGAACTGCGCCGCCTGCTTCCGGTAAAGACAAAAAGACCGGAACGCGCCAAAACCCTGATGCCAGCGAGACAGGAGCTCGTGCGCAATGTGCAGGTAGCCCGGGCGGGTGTCATCGGGCCACACACCGCCGAAGGGGGCGATCCCCGCAACTACGGCCTGCACGTGCGTGCGCAGCGTGGTGATCGCGCCGGACAGGGCCTGGGCTTGCGCGGCAACGACGTTGCGGCGCTCCGGGGAGAGCGCGGGGTCGGTGAGAGCGACGACCCGGTCGAGCGGAGCCGAGGAGGAGGCACGGTAGCGGCGGAGCGCCGTGCGGAACGCATCGGCCCGCGCAAGCACAGGGGCAGGATCATCGTGGTCGTTCCCCGTCCAGCAGCCGCCGAAGGCGTGGACCAGCCCCGCTCGGTCGCGCTCGATCTGCTCCGCGTTGCCCAGCGCAGCGCGCGCGAGGGCGAGATCGCTGGAGATCTCTTGATTGGGCGGCAGCACGCCGCGCGCCACCGGCTTGAGCCGCGAGCGTGCGCCCCACAGGAACAGGAGCGCGAACAGGAAGAAGCTCTGCGCCCAGCGCTTGAACAGGGCCTCGAGAGCCGCGAGGTCCAGCTGGTAGACGGAGTCCTGCCAGCGCTTCCCGAGCCGCAACCGCCACTCCGCGAGCGTCCGCGTCCGCCCGATCCACTCTTGCATCCGCCGACGCAGATCTGCGCTGCCCGCTTCGTCGATGAGCAAAGGGGGCACAGGGCCGCTCGCGGCCGCGGCCCCGAGCTGCACAAGCTCGTCGATCCCGGTGAGCGACTCCGCCATGGGAACGCCGAGGAGGGATGCAAGCTGCCGCGCGGTCGCGTCAACCGCCCCAACGGCCCGGATCGCGCCTTCCACCTCTGCGCGTAGGGCCTGCTCGCCTTGCGCCGACCATTCCATGAGCCGTGCGTCCCGGTACGGATGCGCGGTGATCGGGTCCACATCGCGGGATGCTACCGCGTAGGCGTTCGCCGCTTCGAGCAGCCCACGGAGCTGTACGTCGGTCGCGGACATGATGTTGGCGAAGGCGACGGGGATCTTCGGCGCGCTGGCCAGGGCGAGGAGGCGCGCGCTCGCCTGGTAGAAGCTGCGTCCGAGCGGGCGTGGCGCGTGGAGCGCACGCGTGTAGGCGTTGAGCTCTGCTCGCAATTTCGCGAGCTCTGCCGAGCGCTGCTCCCAGGCCGACGGCGCTGTCATTGCAGCGCGTGATAGGCTCTTCCCGAACGACTCGATGATCTGCTTCTTCTGCGCCTTGTGGCTATGCAGTTCGAGGCAGAAGTCGCCGAGGCCCGCCTGATCGAGGCGCCGCTTCACCACGTCGAGCGCGGCCATCTTCTCCGAGACGAAGAGCACGGTGCGGCCCTCCGCCATCGCCGCGGCGATGAGGTTGGTGATCGTCTGCGACTTGCCGGTCCCCGGCGGACCCTGGAGCACGAAGCAGCGCCCGGCGAGCGCCGAGGTGATCGCGGCCATCTGCGTCGAGTCGGCGTCCACGACGACGGGCAGGCGCGCCGGCGGCACGGCGTCGTCGAGCGCGCGCGGATCCATCGCGGGCGCGGCGTTGGGGAAAGCCGTCTGCGCGCCGGAAGCGATGTGGCGCACGACGGGATTTTCCAGGACCGCCGCGGCGTTGTCCCCCAGATCGCGCCACATCAGGAATTTGGTGAACGTGAAGAGCCCGAGGTGGACCTCCTCGCTCACCTCCCAGCGCGGCATCCGCTGGATGGCCTGGCGCACGGCGCGAAACATCGCCGGGACGTCGCGCCCGTGCTCATCCGCGTCAAGGTTCGCGAGAGCGCCGAGATCGACGGCGAAATCACGATGTAGCTTCTCGGCGAGCGTGACGTTCGGTACTGCCTCCTCCGGCAGGCCGCGCAGGCGGAGGCGCCTCGTCGTCCGCTGGTATTCGAGCCCCACCGGCACGAGCAGGAGCGGCGCGAAGCGAGGCTTGTCGCTGGATTCGGACTCGTACCAGCGCAGGAACCCGATCGCAGCGTAAAGCGTGTTGGCGCCGCCCTCCTCCAGATCCGTTCGCGCGCTGCGATCGAGGTGAACGGCCCGGGCCCGAAGCTCTACCTCCGACAGCGGGCTATGCACGATGCCCTTCTTCAGGTCCTCGCACAGGCGCGCGTGGAGCTCCGCGTCGTCGGAGCGCACCTTGGCGAGCTTGGCGTCGCGCGCGTCCCGGCCGTCGGACGGCCGCGGGAACAGGTCGAAGGCCTTCTCTTCGGCCAGCGCGTCCTCAAAGGCCGCCGCGTCCGGAACCTCGAGCGGGATCGATCCCTTGATATCGGCCCGGAAGTTCAAGAGCCGGTTGCGGAGCGAGAGATCGAGCAGGCGGTCGCGCCACTGCTTGAGTCGTGCGCTGACGGGATCGGCTGGACGCGGCGCAACGACAGGTGCGGGTTCCTCGAGCGGCATCTGCGCCGCCTCGAGCAGCAGGGTCCGGGCTTCCTCGGTAACTCGACCCGGGGCCGCCGCGACGGCAGGTTGCGCCGAGGCGGTGCGCATGAGGTCGCGGAGAGGGAGCGGCCGGTAGCGATCCATGCGGGCGACTCGGACGTCGACGGCAAAGACGAATTCCTCGTCGCGTGACAGGTAGTCGATCGCGACCGCCTTTGCGCGCTCGAAACGGGGTGCCGGTGAGTGGATGATGGTGCTCGAGTCGAAAAAGAGGAGCTGCTCGAGCGCCACGGTCGTGCGCAGCCGGGCCGCGTCGTTCACCACGCATTCCGGGAAGCGGTCATCCACGAGCCACACGCCCGGGAAGGCGTGACCGTGGACGGTGACGATCAACGGCCGGAGGCCCATCTGCTCGAGGCACGCCACGGCGAGCAGCGTCATATCGAGGCAGTTCGCGAGCTGGTCCTCCAGGATGCGATCGGGGAAGCGGACCTTCTGCCCCACCTCCTCGAAGCTCGCTGGCATCTCGGCATACGAGATGCCGAAGCTCTGGAGCGTCTCGTAGAGCGCGGTGACCATGGCCGTGACGCGGGCTGTGGAGCGGCTCTGGTAGCCGTCGAGCGCGTTGTTGCCCGTGGCCCGGCCGAGTCGGTCGCGAACCTGGCGGAGCAGGAGCATGACGACTGGATGGTTCGGCGTGACGAACATCGCGAGCAGCGCCGGAGGCGCGCGCAGCCCGGGCCACTCGTTGTACGCGAGTACGTCGATGGCGCCGGAGCCTCCAGCGAGAGCCTGTCCCCCGGCGACCAGCTTCCATGCGATCCGGGCACGTTCGGCTTCGGTGACGGCGCGCAGTCGCTCCGGTGGCAAGGGGAGATCCACGATTCCGAGGTCGATGGACTCGCCGCCGTGCACAGTCGGCACTGGGACCTGCACCGGCACGCCGAGCTCCGGGGCGAGCTCAATGGTGAGCACCGCACCTTCGAGGGGCGCCGAGCCGCTGTTCCGGATCTGCACGGAAGAGACGACAGGCACTCCCGCCTGCTCGAGGGCGAACGTCAAGGTCCGGGTATGCTCGAGCTCGACAGTGACCGTCGACTGCTCTTGGATTGCCATGCCTGCCTCAAAGCGTGTGCACGACGAGCCGCTCGGAGCCGAGCGCCCGCCTCGCTGTCTCGACCATGTGCTCGTGGTGGGTGAAGTAGAGCACTTGCGTGCGTTCCGCGAGGTCGCCGAGGATGCGGAGGGCTGCCTCGGATCGAGGGTCGTCGAAGTGAATCAAGATGTCGTCCGCGACGAAGGGGAGGCGCTCATTCCGGCTGACATACTGCTCGACGACGGCCAGCCGAAGCGCGAAGAAGAGCTGATCCCGAGTGCCATCGCTCATTCCCTCGACACCCACGCTCTTGCCATCCGCTCGAACGCCGAGGAGGACCGGCTCGTCGTCCTTCCCGAACTCGACGACCAGGCGCGCGAACGAGCTCAGCGTCAGGCGCTCGAAGAGGGCGCTAGCACGGCCGAGGATCGGTCCCTGGTTCTTCTCTCGATAGCGCTCGATCCCACGCTGGAGCAGCGCGCTCGCGAGCGTCAGCCGGATCCATTGCTCCGCCCCCTCGTGGATCTTCGTGATCTCGGCCTGGGCGCTCTGGGCGGCCAGCGCGGCCTGGTCGCCGCCGCTCATCGCGTCGAACCGGGTGCGCAGCTCACCTTCCTTGCGCGCGAGCTCCGTCTTCTCGGCGTCGAGCTGCTTTGCCTCCTCCTCCCGCTCCTGGATCAGCCCAGGCAGCGTGTCGCCGTTCGTGCCCGCGGCCTCGGCGGCGAGATCTTGAAGCGAGCGCCCCCCGCCCCCGGCGAGGAGGTGCCGCTCGACGCTGCCAAGCCGGCGCTCCACGTCGCGCCGCTGCTGCCACGTGCGCTCGATCGCGCGGAGGTCGTCGAGCGTGGAGCAGCACGCGCTTCGGCAGAGCTCCTCGAGCTTGGCGGTGTGGCGCGCGATGGCCGCGCGGCACTCGTCGACGATGCGCTCGTGGTGTGCGATCTCGGCCTCCAGGCCCGCGCGCCGCTCCTCGTCGCCCCGCGCCGAGGCGAGCACCTTCGCGAGGCGATCGGCCGCGGCTACGGCGTCTAGCCCCGTGATCTCGGGGGCGGCGGCCGTGACGCATGCGCCCACGGCTCGCTCGAACGCAATCCTGTCCTCCCCGATACGGCGGATGCGATGCTCGAGCGTGTCCGCGTCATCGAGCTTGCGGCTTGTCTCGTCGCAGAGATCCAGGATCGCCTCCATCTCCGCGGGCATGACGGTGACGCCGCGTCCGAACCTGTTCGCAAACAGGCCCCAGCGCTCGCGCCACCCTTCGAGCTGCGCCTCCTTGTAGGCATAGCTTTGCCGCGCGGCGTCGCGCTTGGAGCGCAGGCTGTCGATCGTCTGGAGCAGCGACTTTCGCTCGCTCCGCTCTGCAGCGCTCTGCTCGACGAGGCGCTGCGCGCGCGCAAGAAGCGCGGCGAGGTCCTCGTCGCCGCCCGCGCCCTCCTCGCCGACGAGCATGAGCGCTCGGCCGATCGACCGCCGTGCGCTCGAGTGTGCCTCCTCCAGCTCGCGGAGCGCGTCCTGTCGCGCGCGCGCGGTGGCACGGCGCTCGAGGACTCGCGCGCGTTGCGCGATCCATTTGAGCATCTCGTCCGGCGGTTGCGGCGCGAAGCCGAGCGACGGCCAGAGCGCGCGCCATTCCTCCTCGGTCCGTGTCGCGCTTGCCTCGACCGCCCGGAGCTCGCCCTCCTGCGCTGCGACCAGATCGCGCCGGCGCGCGACCTCCGCGACGAGCGAGCGATGGCGCTCCACGCGCGCTGCCTCGGCGCGCAGCGTATCGGCCAGCTCGTCGGCGGCCGCGACGCTGTCCTCGTACGCGTCGGCGAGCGGCAGGCCGGGCGCGAAGGCCGCAGCCTCCGCGACGATGTCCTCCCGGCCGTCGATGAACCCGCGGCGCAGGAGTCGAAAGCCCCGGTCGCGGCGCCGGCGGGCGCTGCGCACGGCCTCCGCCGTCGGGATCTCGCCGGCGGCATCGAAGCGGGTCAGCTCGGCCTCGGCGCGCTCGAGCTCCCGGCGCGCATCGTCGAGCGCGCCGCGCGCCCGTATCTTCTGCTCATGCGCGTCACGGAACGCGCTGGCGAAGCGGTCGATGATCGCGTCCGGAGGGACCGGGAGCGCCTCGAGCTCCACGTCGCCGGACGTCCAGAAGGCCAGCTTGCGCAGCGCCTGCGCGAGCGCCTCGCTGGCGGTCGCCGCCTCCGTCTGCGCGGCACGGAGGCCCTTGCCGGGATCTCCGAGCTTCAGCGCCTCACTCACGGCGGCGGCGAGCGGCGCCGTGTCCCTCGGCTCGACCGAGCGCGCCAGGGCCCCCTCGGCCGTGCGCAGCTCGACCTCGTAGCCCTCGACCGTCTTGCGGGCCTGCTCGTGCTCTGCGCCGAGCCGCTGCTGCTCGCGGATCATCTCGCGAATGGCGGCGACCTCGGGGCGCCGGGGCAGGATCTCGCGCACCTCGGCGTCCTTCGCCTTGAAGCCCGCCTGCGCGAGCAGGCGTGTGATCTCCGTCCGTACCTGGCGCAGCTCGGCCTCGCGCTTCGGGAGATCGGCGAGCTTGCTCTCGATGTCGCCCCGCTGGCGCGCGAGCCGCTCGATCGCGTCAACATGCCTCAGAACGGCCTCGCGTGGGGTGATCGCGTCGCGCTGCCCCGAGAGGCGCACGATCTCCTCCTCGGCCCCGGTGAGCCGCCGTCTGGCCTCCCCGAGCGACGACTCCGCCTCTTGCCGCTGCGCCGGCGCGTCGTCGGGGAGATCGGGCACGAGAGCGAGGGACGTAAGCTCCGCGAGCAGCGTGCTCCGCTCCGAGAGCGGCAGCAGGTTGCGCTGGATCCGGTGTAGCCTCTCCCGCTCCGCCCAGAGCTCCTGCACGCGCTTGCTGACGTTCTCGAGCTGCACCCGGACACCTGTGAGCTCGTCGCGGACCGTCCGCCACTCGTCGCCCGAGAGCGCGCGCAGCTTGAGCTCCTTGCGCACCTCGGCGAGCCGCTTCAGCGCCTCGTTGATGAGCTGGTTCTGGCCTCGGGGGCGGAACAGCTTGCCCGCGTCGCCGTCGATCTCCTCCAGCACCTTGCGCAAGCCGGCGAGCCCCGCGCCCGCCTCGAAGAGGCCGAGCCCTGCGTCCCCACCGTCCTTGAGCAGCGCTTCGCCTCCCTCGCGGAGCTGCTCGTGATCGAGGCCGAAGATCCGCTCGAAGAAGGGGCGCTCCAGGGCTCCGAGGAACGGCTTCAGGGCGCCGTCGTCGAGGACACCTTCCTCGGGGTCGAGGAGCGTCTTCACGCGTCCTTTGCGGCGGAGGAAACGGAGCGTGGTGCCGGAGTCGCTCTCGATGGCGGCCCCCACGCGGAGCGTCCGCTCGTCGTGCAGGAACGCGGCCGGCGAGAGGTGTGGGAACCCGAAGAGCAGATCGCCGAGCGCGCGAAGCGTCGAGGTCTTCCCGGCCTCGTTCCGGCCGTACACCACGTGCACGACGCCTGTCTTGCCACCGAAGGTCAGCGTCCGCTCGGTGAACGGTCCGAACGCCTTGAGGTGGAGCTCGATGAGCCTCACGGCGCCGCGCCCCAGGCATCGATGCGCGCGAGGAGCAGCTGCTCGGCGTCGTCGATCAGCATGCGGGCTTGCTCGGGGTCGCGCAGGTCGGACAGCGCCATCGCCTCGCGCACGTCATGGGGCAGCTTGCTCAGGAGCTTGTCGATCTCCTCGACCAGCGCGCCGATTGCGCCCGGGTCTTCAACGACCTCGCGGACCGAGCGCAGCAGCTCGCCGATGGCGTCGTCACGCCTTCGGACTTGGTCGAGGTCGCGGAGCGGCTGGGTAGCAGTCTCCACTTTCTCGACCCACACGTCGTCCTGGCCCGCCTCGACCCCGGCGGCGCGGACCTGGTGCTTCCACAGGTCCGGGTGCCGCAGGACGGCGTCATGTGCGTCGCAGCGGCCCTCGATCCGTATCCGGGCCGCGAGAAAGCGCCCATCGGCCTCCTCGCGCTCGCGACGGATCGCGTCACGGACGCGGTCGAGCACGTCCTCCGGCGTTCCCGCGCCGGAGGCGTCGACGAGCACACAGGCCCAGCGGAGCACGTCGACCGCGCGGTGCTCCGTGATGACCTGGTCGTCATCGACGCTCACGACCGTGCACCCCTTGGCCCCCGACTCGCGCACATGGCGACCCTGCACGTTGCCGGGGAAGACCACCCACGGATCCTCGCAGAGCACCTCGCGCTTGTGAACGTGGCCGAGCGCCCAGTAGTCGTAGCCGCGGGCGCGCAGGTGATCGAGCGCGCAGGGCGCATAGCCCGAGTGTCCCTCGCGTCCATCGAGCGCGGTGTGGAGCACTCCTATATTGAACCAGCCTTTTCTCGGCGTCGGGTAGCTCGCGGCGAGGTTCTCGAGCGTATCCCGCTTCGCGAAGCTCTGGCCGTGCAGCGCTACCTTGAGCCGCTCGATGGTGACCGTCTCCGCCTTCTTCCAGCCGAAGATATGGACGTTATCGGGCGGAGACAGTCTCTGGGTGATCTTGCTCTCTGCGTCGTGGTTGCCGCGTACCACGTACGCGGAGATGCCGCGCTGCCCGAGGCGCGCCATCTGCTTGGCGAAGTAGAGCCCCGTATTGAAATCGAGCCATTCGCCGTCGTAGAGGTCGCCAGCGATGACGAGGAAGTCCGCTTCTTCCTCGATGCACAGGTTGACCAGATTTTCAAACCCTCTGCGCGTGGCGCCGCGGAGCGATTCAACCGGCGCGCCGTCATAGGCGCTCAGCCCTCGCAGAGGGCTGTCGAGGTGAACGTCTGCACAATGAACAAACTTCAAAGTTGCCCCCCTCTCACGAAAAACAACCAGCAAGCAGCGGATTCACACGTTGGCCCAGTTCCAGATCGTTGACGTGCCGCCCTCATCGTGCCGGGGTGTGTTCAAGCCGCACGTTTGTAAATCACATGCCGCGCGCGCGTGTCATGCTGGCCGAAGGTTCAGTGATACGAGGACGGGCATTTACTTGTTCTAGCGCAGCTTTGTCCACACAGGCGCACCGCCCGCTCGCCGCGCACGCCGACGGACAGGTGTCCGGCAAGCGGACAGGTCCGGCGAGTACCTTGCCGTGCACGCGAGGCCGGCGCGGCCGGCCGCGGCGTCGAGCCGCTGGGACGACCGTTGAGCGCCTTGTGAGGACCGCCAGGATCTCTGTAGATCGTGCTCCTCGGCGGCTCACAGGCGATCGAGGCGAGCAGGTACCGGCCCGATTCCCCCGATGACCCGCGGCAGGCGTTGCGCAGGTGACTTCACGCGATTTGCTGGCTTCAGGTGGCACGTTACCGCGAGCGCGCGAGCACGCGTCACGAGATCCTGCACCTGAAGGCGCTCAGCTTGGCATACGAGCATTCCGGACCGAGCATCGAAGCTCAGGTCCAGGCGCTCGATATGCTTGAGCTGGCCGAGTTGCCCTGTGGCAGCCGGAGGAACTGCGTGACCGCAGGCGCCCAAAGAGTTCACGAGCCTGTCCTCACGGGACGGCAGGTGTAATGGAACGCTCGAAGGCGTCTGCCCGGTTGCAAACCGATCGTGGAGGAGCTCGTGCGAGCGTACCAGCCCTGGCCGCGAGAGCCCTGCGCGGTCTCGCCACGGCGGCCCGTGCATCGGGTATCCGTTCTTACAGACTGGCTGCGAGGCCTGAGCCTCGACGGAACTGCAGGGGTGGTCCTCCCCCGCTTCCGTCGACACCCCCGACGGCACCAGGAGGCAGGGATGGGACGGAGAAAGAGGAGGGCGTTCACGCCCGAGTTCAAGGCGGAGGCGGTACGGCTGGCGAAGGCGAGCGACCGGAGCATCGGCCAGGTGGCGAAGGACCTCGACCTGACCGAGACGGCGCTGCGCGACTGGATCAAGCGCGCGGACACCGACGCGGGCCACGGCCCGCCGGGGGCGCTGACGACGCCGGAGCGTGAGGAACTGCAGCGGCTGCGCCGCGACGTGAAGCGGCTGGAGATGGAGCGCGAGATCTTAAAAAAAGCGGCGGCCTTCTTCGCGAAGGAAAACGAGTGAGGTTCGAGTTCATCGACGCGGAGAAGGCGCACTACCCGGTGCTGGTGCTGTGCGCGGTGCTGCTGGTCTCGCGCAGCGGCTACTACGCGTGGGCCAAGCGCTCGGAGTCCGCGCGGGCCAAGTCCGACGCTCAACTGAGCGTGCAGATCAGGGCCGTGCACCACAAGAGCCGTGGCCGCTACGGCAGTCCGCGCATCCACGCGGAGCTGCGTGCTCGCGGCATGCGTGTCGGCAAGAAACGGGTCGAGCGGCTGATGCGCGCTCAGAGGCTCGCGGCTCGGAGGAAGCGGCGCTTCCGCCGCACCACCGACTCGCGGCACAACGGCCCGATCGCCCCGAATGTGATCGAGCGGAAATTCGATGCTCGAGCGCCCAACCAAGTCTGGGTGACGGACGTGACGTACATTCCCACCGGCGAGGGCTGGCTGTACTTGGCCGTGATCCTGGACCTGTTCTCGCGCCGCGTGGTCGGCTGGGCCGCGAGCGCGTTCAACGATCGCGCCCTGGCGCTCACCGCGCTCGCGTTCGCCTTGGGAACGCGGCGGCCGGCGCCTGGGCTGGTGCACCACTCGGATCGTGGCAGCCCCTACGCCAGCGACGACTACCGGCTCGTGCTCGGGGCCCACGGGCTCATCCCGAGCATGAGCCGCGCCGGCGACTGCTGGGACAACGCCGTGGCCGAGAGCTTCTTCGCGACGCTGAAGGCGGAGCTGGTCGAGCACGAGCGCTACCCGACGCGAGCGGCCGCCATCGCATCGATCGGAGACTACATCGAGAACTTCTACAACCTGAAACGACGGCACTCACGGCTCGCCTACATGAGCCCGATCGAGTTCGAATTGAAGACCTACGTGACCGCGCGCGCGGCATAGTGAGACTGTCCGCGGAACCGGGGGAGGACCAATCATCGCGTTCGCGCCCGAGATCACGCGGGCGATGACCTTGCTCTGGCGTAGGTCCTCCGTCTCGTACTCGTAGGCGACCTCCACAAGCTCGCCGGAGGGGCTTCGCGCCAACCTCCCGCGGTGGTTGCAGGAGTTCAGTCCGGGGGCGCCACACCGACTGCGGGATAACATCCACGCCGCTGCTTTCCCGGGGGGACGAAGCGGCCGAACATGGTGGGAGGCTGGAGCGCCGAACACGTCCCCTTACGATCGGGCACGGGTTACTGGTACGGCAAGCGAGGGGACCGATGGGCAGGAGCGCCGCGTACGTTCGCCGTCGAACTCGCAGGGGGTCCGACTCGAGCGGCTCAGGCACAGGAACGGTCCCGGAGCGGGCGCCGGACAAGGGGGCACCCTGCCAAAAGTTTGCCAAATCTCGGGTCCAGTCCTGTCCGCCGCTGTCCCCTCCCGTCCCACCCCACGACCGCGGTAAATGCCGGAACTCACAGCAGATTTCAGCGGAGGAGAAGGGATTCGAACCCCTGGTTGAGTTGCCCCAACGGCGGTTTTCAAAACCGCTGCCTTCGACCGCTCGGCCACTCCTCCAAATACTCAGAACGACTTGCTTTTGTGCCCGTTCCCGCGCCGCCTGTCAACGCCGCCCTCACGGCGCACCGCCGCCTGTCCGTGGGCGCCCCTGAGCTCGACCAGCGCGCATCCGGCAGAGCTCCACCTCCACATCGGCGTCTCCCCTCCCCCTCCCCGCCCCTCACGCGCTCCCCCTACCTCCGTCCCTGCTCCGCCGTCGCCGCTCCACCCGTGGCGCCCCCCGCCTGCTCCCCTACCCCGCCTACCCCGCCCTTCATCACCTCCGCCAGCCACGCCTTCGCCCCCGCGCAGGTCCCCGCCGCACTGACCTCCCCTCCCCCGCGCCGCTCGTACGGCCCGGCGACGATCGCCACGTCGCTCCCGCGCGCCGTCCACGCGAGCGGCCCGAGCGACGCGCGCTGCTGGCACGCCTTGCCGAAGCGGCGCTCGAGCACCTTCCCCGCCTCCGCCGCGTCGGCCGCGCGGTCGAACCGCAGCCGCCACGCGAGCGCGAACGCTCGGCGCGTCGGGTCCTGCGGATCGTCCCGCTGCACCACCGCATACCGGTCCCCGCCCCACCCGGCCGCCGCGCCGATGGCCGCCTCGCGGTGCGCGTAGGCCGCGAACGTGATGCGCAGCGCCTGCTCGCCCATCACGTCGTCGAAGACGACGCGGAACCCTGGACCGAGCGCCGCGGCGGTCGGCACCGCCACCTCGACGGCGGGCTCGCGCGCGGCGAGCTTCTCCGGGTGCAGCAGCTGCTCGGTGGTCTCCGGCAGCGCGCGCCAGATCGCGTCCACGGAGGCCCAGCCGCCGTCCCGGCGCAGCGCCTGCACGAACGCGAAGCCGTCCGTGTAAGGCGCGCCCAGCGACTCCTGCAGCGCGAGCGGCGTGTCGCCCACGGACGACAGCGCCGTCGACATCGCCACGAGCTTCCGGAGCGTCGACTCGTCCATCTGGAACGCCGAGCCGACCAGCACATCGAACATCGCGCTCATCGCCTCGCCCTCGACGAGCGCGTGCGTGGCCGCGAGGCGATCGCTGTCGCCCGCCTTGAAGCGCAGGAGCCTCCCGAGCGAGAAGCTCTGGTCCTGGAGCGCGTGGACGAGCTCGTGCGCCAGCGTCTCCTCGGCCTCGGTCTCGCTGAGATCGTCGACGAGGTACATCGTCGCGTCCTCTGGCTCGTAGAAGCCCGCGATGCGGCCCTCGAGCAGGCGGTACATCCCGGCGGTGAAGTCGTAGTCGGCCGGGATGAGCTCGAGCGCCGCGAGCACCTCGCGCTGGTGATCCAGCACGCCCTCGGGGATCTCGCGCTCCACGTGCGCGCGCACCCGCGCCAGGATCTCGCCGCGCGTGAGCACGCGGCTCCGCACCTCGCGGAGCACCGGCAGGCCGCGCGCCTTCGCCACGCGGGCGAGCACGCGCGCGACCTCGTCCTGGGTCAGCCGGGCCGCGTCGTCGTCGAGCTCGCCCTCGCCGGCCGGATCTGCGCCCCCGGACGGCGGAGGCGCGACAGGCGGCGCAGGGCGCGCCGCGTCCGAGGTCTGCGCGCCCGGCCGCGCCGCAGGCGCAGCCGGCTGCGCGCAGCCAGCCAGCGCGGCCGTCCCGAGGAGCGCCGCCCCGAGGAGCGTCGCCGCCGCCGCGGGCCCCCGCGCCGCCGCCGCGGACCCCCGCGCCGCCGCGAGCCCCCGCGCCGCCGCCGCTCGGACTTCGGGCTGGGTCACAGCTGCTCCGCGGCGGGCGCGCGGAGCGCCCGGATCGCCTCGGCGTATCGCGCCACGCGCGCGTCGAACGACAGCTCCTCGCCCGGCGCCGCGGCGCCGAACACGGCCGAGCCGGCGACGAGCGCCCTCGCCCCGGCGGCGACGACCTGCCCGGACGTCGACGGAGCGATGCCGCCGTCGACCTCGAGCGCGATGTCGAGGCCCGCCTGGTCGATCGCCTGGCGCAGGCTCCGCAGCTTGGAGAGCGATCCCGGGATGAACCGCTGGCCGCCGAACCCGGGGTTGACGCTCATCACCAGAATCAGATCGAGATCGGGCAGCACGTGCCGGATCGACTCTTCCGAGGTGTGAGGGTTCAGCACGACGCCGGGGCGCGCGCCAGCCTCCCGGATCTGATGGATCGTCCGGTGCAGGTGCGGCGACGCCTCGACGTGGACCGAGATCCGATCGGCGCCGGCGGCCGCGAACTCGTCCACGTAGCGCTCGGGCTCCACGATCATCAGGTGCACGTCGAGCGGAAGACGCGTCGCGGCGCGGACCGCGCGAACGACCAGAGGTCCGATCGTAATGTTTGGCACAAACCGGCCATCCATCACGTCGACGTGGATCCAGTCGGCCCCGGCGGCCTCGGCGGCCCGCACTTCCTCCGCGAGACGACCGAAGTCAGCCGACAGGATCGACGGAGCGACGATGATTTTGTCGTGACGCACAGGGTAGCGCTAGCAGGCGTGACGCGTGGCGGCTAGCGGGGCACCGACGAGCGTGCTTACGAGGAGGCCGGCGCGGCTGCTAGGCTGCGCAGGTCTGCGCGAGGCGCCCGTGCCCTGCGCGGCGGCGCTGCAGACCGAAGGCAGGATCCCGAACCGTTCGAGTGAGGTGATGCATGGAGACACGGCCGCTGACGAAGCCCGACTACGACCGGATCGTGGGCGAGATCGATCGGTGGTGGGCAGGCCCGACCAGCGCGCTCGCGCATCCGATCTTCTTCTACGAGCTCGGGCGGCTTGCCCGCGTCGTCGAGGATCGCGGGCTGCTCGTCGGCTTCCTGCTCGGGTTCAGGTGCCCGGACGCGGCGATCGGGTACGTGCACCTCGTCGGCATTCATCCCGACTACCGCCGGCGCGGCGTCGGCAGGATGCTCTATGCAGCGTTCGAGGAGGACTGCCGCCGCGAGGGCTGCCGGCAGCTCAAGGCGATCACGACCCTGGGCAACGAGGGCTCCGTGCGCTTCCACGCGGCGGTCGGCTGGTCGGCGGCCGAGGTCGAGGACTACGCCGGGCCTGGGCGCCCGCGGATCGTGTTCACCAAGGATCTCTGATACGGCTCGCGCCAGGCGCGCACGGCGGCAGCGCAGCGTCCGGGCGGAGCGCGGCGCGACGGCGGCTCGACGAGCGCGGCGCGACGGCGGCTCGACGAGCGCGGCGCGACGGCGGCTCGACGAGCGCGGCGCGAGGCGGCTCGACGAGCGCGGCGCGAGGCGGCTCGACGAGGCGACGGCGCTCCGGGCGGGCATCGCGCGGCGACGAGGCCGCAGCGAGAGCGCCGGCTGGACGGCCCGCGCTCGCCGCGAGGGCGAGCGTTGACGTCCTCATGTTGCGGCGTACGCTCTGTGCGAGCTACATCGGCTCGGAGCCGCGAGGTGGAGCGATGCGAGAAGGCGGATACGTTGGCGAGGTGGTGGCAGGCGTTGTCGGGTCGGCCGACGTGATGGTCGCCGCAGGCGCCCTCGGTGCATCCCCGTGAGCCGCGACGGTGAGCTGGTCGCGCAGCTGCGCGAGATCGGCCTGTTCGGCGGCCTGGGCGATCACGTCCTCCAGGGGCTCGCCGACACGCTGGAGCTGCTCGAGCTGCAGCCGGGGGCCGTCGCCTTCCGCGAAGGCGACAGCGGCCGCGAGATGTTCGTGCTGCTCGCGGGCGAGATGGAAGTGCTCAAGCGCTCGAAGCGCGACGTCGAGGCGAGGGTCGCGGTCCTGGGGCCGAGCGACTGGTTCGGCGAGATGTCGATCCTCGACGTGATGCCCCGCTCGGCGACCGTGCGAGCGATCGCCCCGTCGCGCTTGATGCGCGTCACCGCCCACGATCTCGACGCGCTCTACCGGCGCGACCTCAAGTCGTACACCCTCCTCGTGCTGAACATCGCCCGCGAGATGTCGCGCCGCCTTCGCGTGGCGGACAGCCTGCTCGCCGAGCTCGTCGCGAACATGCTCGACGAGTACACGCGGCCGCGCCGACCCGGGATCTGAGCCGCGCGACCGAGGCGTCGCAGGGCGAAGGCGTTCAGGAAACGTCTCCCGGCCGTACCCGGGAGATCAGCGCCGCCGTCGGGTTACGAGGCGGCATCGAGCGCTCGGCATGAGGGCGCCTGGCCCATCGGTCGCCTCACCCGCCGCCCTGGCCGAGCGCGCCGCCGGTGCCGCCCGCGCCAGCCTCGCCGCCCGCGCCGCCCGTGCCGCCTTCGCCACCGGTGCCGCCCGTGCCGCCTTCGCCACCGGTGCCGCCCGCGCCGCCTTCGCCACCGGTGCCGCCCGTGCCGCCCGCGCCAGCTTCGCCGCTCGCGCCGCCTGCACCACCGGCGCCGACAGGGTTATCCGCGCCGGTCGCGCCACCGGTCCCGGTCCCACCGGTGCTGCCAGCGCCGGTCGCGGCAGCGTTGCCCGAGCCGACCCCACCGGGGGTGAGGCCGCTGCCGCCCCTGCCGTCATCCCCATCGGTTCCACCCGTGTCGCTTCCCCCTCCGGGCCCGGTCTCGCTGGCGCCTTCGCAGTCCGCGCACCCGATACCCGAGAGAGGCGGCTCGGGTTGTGGGTTGAAGCCACAACCCGCGAGCACCAGCCCCATCAGAAGGACGACAAGCTTGCGCATAAGCTCTCCCCTCAATAGCACCCTGCGCAATCCCCTGCCGCTTGCGCAGCGCCCTCTCGTCCGCGGGAGCGCGGTGTCGAGCGCGATGAGCCGTCTGCTTCCGCTCGCGTCTGCGCGGAGCGGGCGCCGCCGTCAAGGTCGGGCTGCGCGCTTGCTCAGCCGCAGTCCACACCTCCAGCGCCCCCGTCGCCGCAGGTCTCGCCGCCCTGGCCGCCAGCGCCACCACCGGCGCCGCCGTCACCGCCCCCGGCGCCGCCAGCGCCGCCAGCGCCGCCAGCACCACCCTCGCCGCCCTCGCCGCCAGCGCCGCCGGCACCGCCCTCGCCGCCAGCGCCGCCGGCGCCGCCACCGCCGCCATCACCGCTGCCCGTGCTCGTGGAGCTGCCCGCTTCGCCGGCGCCGCCCCCGCCTCCGCTGCCCGATGCCGGATCCGGAGCGCCAGCGCCAGAGCCAGCGCTAGCGCCAGCTCCGTTGCCCCCTGCCCCCGTGCTGCCGGCCCCGGTGACGGTCGCCCCCGGCGGCGAGGGGTCCTCGTCCTGGAACGGCGGTTCAGGCTGCGGATTGAACGTGCATCCAACCGCGAGGAGCAGGGTAAGCAACAGCAGGCTTCGCATGGCGGGTACGCGGAAGTATGGCAATCCACATGCCACGTGAAAACCCCTGAAATCACAGGGATTGACCGGCGATCGTCGCGGTCCTCAGGCACACTCTGGCACGCCGCTCGGGCGGTGGGATCCGGCATGGCGCGCCGGCCTCCGCCGCGGCCCGCGCTGCCGCGTCCGGCGCAGGGGCGCGCCCTCGTGTCCGAGGCGGCAGCTCGCGGTATCGTGCGGCGTGATTTCTGAAGACCTGGAGAACATCGCGCCGCGGCTCGAAGAGGTGCGGCGACGGATCGCGAGCGCCACGGCGCGCGCCGGACGCGCGCCCGGTGAGGTCCGGCTCATCGCCGTGTCCAAGGGCAAGCCCGCGGAGGCCATCCGCGCCGCCTACGCGGCCGGGCAGCGCGATTTCGGGGAGAACTACGCGCAGGAGCTGGTCGAGAAGGCCGAGGCGCTCGCCGACCTCGACGGGATCGTGTGGCACGCCATCGGCCAGCTCCAGCGAAACAAGGCGAAGGTCGTCGCGCGCGTCGCGCAGGTCGTGCACTCCGTGGATCGCGACGAGCTCGCCGTGGAGCTCGACCGGCGCGCCGCCGCGCTCGGCCGCACGCTCGACGTCCTGCTCGAGGTGAACGTCGGCGGCGAGGCCTCGAAGGGCGGCTGCGCGCCCGGCGACCTGGCGCCGCTCGTCGCCGCCGTCGCCCGGTGCGCGCACCTCCGGCCCATCGGCCTCATGACCATCGCGCCGTTCCTCGAGGACCCGGCCGACGTCCTCCCGTTCTTCGCGCAGCTGCGCGCCCTGCGCGACGCGCACGGTGGCCACGAGGTGCTGCCCGAGCTCTCGATGGGCATGTCGCACGACTTCGAGGCAGCCGTCGCCGAAGGCGCCACGCTCGTCCGCGTCGGCACCGCCATCTTCGGGGCCCGCGGGTAACGCCGGCGCCTCGCGCGCGGCGCGCTCCCGGTCCCTCCGGCGCGGCCGCGATCCATCGAGCCGGTCTCCGCGCCGACCGCAGCGGCCGCTCCTTCCGCCCACCGCGCGCTCTTTTTCGCCCTGCGCCCCTCGGACATGGCGCGCCGGGACGTTAAACTCCCCGCGTGCTCCAGGCGAAGGCGGCGAACAAGCCCTCCTCGGTCAGCGTCGTCGGCGGCGTCCGCGCGACGCTCGCGGCGTCCGCGCGCTCCGCCCTGGCGCGCCTCGGCTCGGCTGGCCGCGCCGGCGCCCTCGCGAGCGCCGCGGCCTGCGCGACGCTCGCGCTCGGGTGCGGGCCGGGCGCGATGCCCGCCTCGGTGCGCCACCCGCTCGTGGGCAGCTCCGCGCCGGAGTTCCACGCGGAGTCGACGGCGGCGGTCACCGTGGGCGTGCCCGGCACCCGGAGGACGCGGGTCACCGTGATCGACTTCTGGGCGTCCTGGTGCGCGTCGTGCAGCCGGACCCTGCCGGCGCTCGACGAGCTCTGGCGCGACCGCAAGGCGGACGGGGTGGCCGTGATCGGCGTGAACGTCGACGACTCGGAGGCCGCCGCCGAGGCCGCCGCGTACGAGCTCGGCGCGACGTTCCCCATCGTCGCGGATCTCGGCCAGCGGCTCACCGGGACCTACGGCGTCGCGCAGGTCCCCCTCACGTTCGTCGTCGACGGCGCGGGCACCGTGCGGTGGGTCGGGCGCGATCCGGCGATCGCGCGCCGCGCCGTGGAGGTCCTGCTCTCGGAGCGCCCCGCCGGCGCGAGGTCGGTCTTCGAATGAGCGCCGCGCGCGGCGGCGGCGGCGCGCGGCGGCGGCCCGCGGGCGACGAGCCGACCCTCTTCGACGCCGCCCGGCAGCGCGAGCCGGAGCTCCGGGCCGCGGTGCCCCTCGCCGAGCGCATGCGCCCGCGCTCGCTCGCGGACATGATCGGCCAGGGCCACCTCCTCGGCGAGGGCAAGCTGCTCGCGCGCGCCATCGCGGCCGACCGGATCCCCTCGATGATCCTCTGGGGCCCGCCGGGCGCCGGCAAGACGACGCTGGCGCGCGTCGTCGCGCACACGACCAACGCCCGCTTCGTCCCCTTCAACGCCGTGCTCGGCGGCGTGCCGGAGCTCCGCGAGATCCTCGCCCAGGCGCGCGCCGCGCGCTCGTACGAGGGCAAGCGCACCATCCTGTTCGTCGACGAGATCCACCGCTTCAACAAGGCCCAGCAGGACGCGTTCCTCCCGCACGTCGAGGACGGGACGATCACCCTCATCGGGGCGACCACCGAGAACCCGTCGTTCGCGGTGAACGCGCCGCTCCTGTCCCGGTGCAAGGTCTTCCGCCTCCAGGGCCTCGACGCCGCGGAGCTCGTCGAGCTCCTGCGCCGCGCCCTCGAGTCGCCGGCCGGGCTCTCCGGCGCGGTCTCGGCCGACGACGACGCGCTCGCGGCGATCGCGGCGCTCGCGCAGGGCGACGCCCGCAGGGCGCTCACCACGCTGGAGATCGCCGCGGACGAGGCCGCGCGCGCGGGCGCGACCACCATCACGCGCGAGCTCATCGCCGGCGCGAGCGAGCACAAGACGCTGCTCTACGACAAGGCCGGCGAGGAGCACTACAACGTCATCAGCGCCTTCATCAAGTCGATGCGCGGCTCCGATCCCGACGCCGCCGTCTACTGGTTGATGCGCATGATCGAGGCCGGCGACGACCCGCTCTTCCTGCTGCGCCGGATGATGATCTTCGCCTCCGAGGACATCGGAAACGCCGACCCGCGCGCCCTGGAGGTCGCCGTCGCGGCGGACGCCGCGTTCCGGCGCATGGGCATGCCGGAGGGGCTTTACCCGCTCACGCAGGCGGCGCTGTACCTCGCCACGGCCCCGAAATCGAACGCGTGCAAATCGGCCTGGCACTCGGCGCAGGCGGCCGTGCGCGAGCACGGCGCGCTGCCGGTCCCGCTCACGCTGCGCAACGCCGTCACGCGGCTGATGCGCGACGAGGGCTACGGCGAGGGCTACCGCTACGCGCACGACGAGCCTGGCGGCGTCGCGATGGGCGAGGCCTACCTGCCCGAGCCGCTCGTCGGAACCCGGTTCTACGAGCCGACGGACCGCGGCTACGAGCGGACGATCGGCGAGCGCCTCCGCCGGATCCGCGGCGAGGGCGGGGGAGAGGGCGGCTGAGGCGCGGCGCCGGGCCCGGCGCCTTCACCGCGTCACGCGTCGCCGTCGCCCGCCCCGGCGAGCGCCTGCTGGAGCTCGCTCAGCGCGTGCTGATCTCCCTTGCTGCGCGCGGCCCCGATGCCGTCGCTGAGCCAGGCGCGCCCCTCGTCGAGGCGGCCGGCCTTCACCAGCATCGTCCCGCACATGAGGTACATCGGCACGTAGCTCGGGTCGATCGCCCGGAGCGCGGTGAACGTGGCGAGCGCGTCGTCGTGGCGGCCCTGCCCGGAGTACTCCAGCGCGAGCGCGTACCAGTGGAACGGGTCCTTCGACCCTTCCCGGGTCATCTTCTCGAGCATCAGCAGCCGCTTGCTCACGTCGCCTCCACAACGCCGATGAACGGCAGGTTCCGATAGCGCTCGGCCCAGTCGAGCCCGTAGCCGACGACGAACTTGTCCTCGATCGTGAAGCCCAGGTAGTCGATCGGCACCTCGACCCGCGCGCGGGCCGGCTTGTGCAGGAGCGCGCAGACCTTCACGCTGCTCGGCATCCTCGTGCGGAAGAGCTGGAGCAGGTGCGAGATCGTGAGGCCCGTGTCGACGATGTCCTCGACGAGGAGGATGTCCTCGCCCTCGATCGGCCGCGTCAGGTCCTGCGTGATCTGGACGACGCCGGTCGAGTCCGTGCCCTCGCCGTAGCTGCGCACGCCGAGGAACTCGATGCGCACCGGCAGGTCGATGTGGCGCGCGAGGTCGGCGGTGAAGACGAAGCTCCCCTTGAGCACGGAGACGAGCACGAGCCGCCGCTCCGCGTAGTCCTTGGTGATCTGCGCGCCGAGGTCGCGCACGCGGGCGCCGATCTGCTCGGCGGACAGCAGCGTCCGGACATTCGCCATGGGGCCGCGCTACCATCGCGGCGCCCCCGCCACCAGCGCCGAGGCGCGCCCTCGCCCCCCGCGCGCCGCCGGCCGCCTCCGGACGCGCGGATCCCAGGTCGCGCGGCCGCCCCGCCCGCCGGGTCGAAAGTGGGTTAGTCTCCGCGCCGCTCGCGATGCAGCCCCTCCCTCCGCCCGACGCGCCCCCGCACCTCACCTCGCGCACCCCGCTGACCGTCCGCTTCTGCGAGACGGATCTGATGGGCATCGTCCACCACGCGAACTACGTCGTCTACTTGGAGGCCGGCCGCATCGACTGGCTGAAGCGCCGCGGGGTCTCCTACGAGGAGATGGTGCGGCGCGACCTCCACCTCGCGGTCGCGGAGCTGCGGATCAAGTACCGCAAGGCGGCGCGCTTCGGCGACGAGCTCGTGGTCGAGACGACCTGCCGCGAGGTCCAGCGGGTGACCGCGCGCTTCAGCTACCGCATCCTCCGGGGCGAGGACGTGATCTGCGACGGCGACATCCTCCTCGCGTGCCTCGGCTCGAACCTCACGCTGACGCGGATCCCGGACGACATCGCCGGGCTCCTGTCGAGCCCCGAGACGACGCCCGGCAGCTAGCGCCGTCCGCCGCGCCCGCTCAGCCGCCGCCCGCCGCCCGCCGCTCCCGCTCAGTCGCCGCCCGCCGCGCCCGCGTCGGCGCCGCTGCGCACGAGGCGCGCCGGCATCTCGACCGTCTGCGGCGGGTCGATGCTCTCGCCGAGGAACGTGCGCCACTGGACGACGTAGCGCCCGCGCTGGGGGCCGGCGACGTAGCGCTCGCTCATCGGAGGCACCGCGACCGCGGGGATGCCGTCGACGAGCAGGTAGTACAGCGCGTCGGTCTGGTTGACCGCGACGAAGCCCTCGCCGGGCGCGCCCGGGTCGACGCTCGCGGGCAGCGGGAGCGGGTCGGTCCGGATGGCCGCGAGCTCGTCGCGCGTCAGGAAGACGCCGCCCTGCGCCGACGGGAGCCCCGCGGCGGTGTACGCCGAGCTCGGGGGCGGCATGAGCAGGTCGGTCGAGAGCAGGTCGGTGCGCCGGACCGCCGACGTGACCTCGAACGCGACGCCGCCGCCGCCGCTCTGCCAGGCATAGCTCGCGTAGAGCGGCACCTCGCCGGCCACGCATTCGGGCGACTTCGGATCGACGCCGAGGATCTCCAGGAGCGCCCGGCAAAGCAGGGGCCCCCCGTCGCCGGCCTCCGGCATCCTGCCGAGCTCCAGGTACAGCGCGCCGAGGCTCGCGTGCACCTCGACCTTGCGGACGTCGACCTCGAGCCGCTTGCCCTCGCCGACCGGGCGCGCCGAGCCGGCCGACAGCGGCGTGACATCGACGCGCCGCTCGCCGAGCAGCGTGCGGAGCGCGCCCGGCGGCACGACCCGGTACTGGGCCGAGGCCGGCCAGAGCAGGATCTCCCCGTAGACGTCGTGGCGGGCGCGGAGCTCGGAGCCGGGCGGCAGCGGGAGCGCGCGCGACGTGAACTGGACCCGCATGCGGCCCGTCTCCGTGAGATCGACCTTCCACGACAGGTCGGTGAGCCGCTGCGCCGCGTGGACGCCGGCGGCCGCCACCTCGGGCGCCTTGGGGGGCTGCGGCACGTCGCGCCAGCGGAAGGCCGCCCCGAGCGTGACGCCGGAGAGCTCGCGGGCCGAGAGCGCGTCGTCGGGCAGGGGAGTCGCCGGCGCAAGCGGCAGCGGCGACTGCTGGCTCGCCTCGGACATGATCAGCCGGCCGTAGTCGTCGGACACGAGCTTCGCGCTGGCCTCGACCGTGGACGCGTCGAGCAGGTCCGGCGCCTCGTTCGCGAGCGGCGCGGGGAGGATCCTCGCGTTCGGGCTCGCCCCGGCCTCCACGAGGTCGGCGGGCTGCTGGCGCGACGGCTCGCACCCGGCGGGGGCGAGCAGCAGGCCGATGGCGGCGATGCGCGCGTGGATCACGGCTCCCGCTCGAAGGTGTGGATCACCTGCACCCGCGGGTCGAGCGGCGGCGGGTCGGGCGCGCACTGCGTGTCCAGGAAGACCGCGGTGCAGCGGGGGTGGCAGTCCACGAGCAGGTTGCAGTTCGCCGCCTCGTTGTCGAACGCCGCGATGACGCGCCCGAGCCGCGAGAGCTGCGGGGCGACGCTCCGCTTGAACTCGGTGTCGGGCATCTCGAACCGCGGCTTCACGACGAGCTCCGTGCCGATGACCCCGATGGGAAAGCCGAGGTCGCGCAGGCTCGCGAACGAGCCGAGCGCCATGTTCGGGAGGTCGCGCCCGGTGAGGTACACGAGCGTCGCCCCCGCCGCATGGCACTCGCGCGCGTACTGGCTCGCGCCGGGCACCTCGACGTCGTGCCGGATGTGCGGATCGTTGAAGAAGCGGGCCTTCCAGAACTCGAACGCGTGCAGGTGGAGCGACTCGTCGTCGACGCCGAGCCGGCGCAGGTTGTCCTGGAACCCGTACACGATGCCCTCGGGCGACGCGCGCTCGAGGAGGGCGGCGACGTGCGGGTGCTTGCGGCGCCACTCCTCCGCGAGCTCGTGGAGGATCGCGACCACCCGCGGCCGGTTGTCCATGAGGGTGCCGTCGAGATCGAAGACGATCACGGGCGGCCCCTCGGATCGGTCGGCCGCCCGCTCGACGATGGAGTCCAGGAGCCGCGTCCGCTCGAGGGGGACGAGGCGCTTCTCGTAGAACAGCGTGCTCAAGGTCGTCGCGCCGTGAGGGAGCGCGCCCCGCGCCGCTCCTCGGGCGGAACCCTATAGCGCGAACTCACCCGCCCCAGAAGCCGCGGTGTCCGCCCCCGAAGCCTGGCCCACGAGTCGGTAAGTGTGCAGAAACATCCCACATTGTTGACCATTGTGTTCCATTCTTCGTAGGATTTTCCACACCGGGGGCGCTCGAGTCCCCGAAGGAAGGCCCATGCAGAACCGCATCATGACCGCTCTGGCCCTGGCGATGGCGCTGACCGCCGTGTCGGGCTGCTCGAAGACCCCTCGCGATCGTCTTCAGGGGCGCTGGTACGGCGAGTCCATCGAGAACGCGCCCGTGGAGCAGCTCACGAAGGCGACCGGGTGGGTCAAGGGGACGGCGCTCGAGTTCAACGGCGCCAAGGTGACGGTGACCCTGCCCGCGGAGACGCCGCGCAGCGGCACCTTCAAGGTGACCAAGGCCGAGGGCGATCAGGTGACCGTCGCGTTCCTCCGCCCCGAGGGCGGGCTCGACGAGGCGCAGTTCCGCTTCGCCACGGATCAGACGCTGCGCTGGGAGATCGGCGACGGCCGCGCGATCGTGCTGGCCAAGGCGAAGAACTGAGATCGGGCAGCGCCCGCCGCCTCGCCGCGCTCCCGGCCGCCTAGCGCCGCACCCGCTCCCGCCGCACCCGCGTGAGCCACCGCGCCTCGCCGCGCTCGCCGTCGCGCGCGAGCAGCACCACGACGTCCTCCGACAGCGGCCCGGTCAGCCGCCGCCGCGCCTCCTCAATGGAGCGCACCTCGACGCCGTTCACGGACAGGAGCCGATCGCCGGGCTCGATGCCGGCCTCCTCCGCCTCGCTCGCCGGGGGCACCGACACCACGGTCACGGTCCGGCGCTCCTCGCCGAGCGTCACCGCCAGGCTCCCGGCGCCCTTCGGGTCCTGCCGCGCGCCGTCGCCCGGCAGCGCGATCCGGACCCGCTCGGTCGTCCTGCCGGCCCGCACCTGCACCGGCTGCGACTCGGCGCGCCCGAGATCCGCGCTGTACGCCTCGAGCACCGCCGTGCCCTCGGGCAGGCCGCCGAGCTGGAACCGCCCGTCGCGGTCGGTGAGCACGACGCCCGGCGGCAGCGGGCCGAGCGGCAGGTACGTCGGCACGCGGTCGCGCGCGACGCGGACCCCGGCGACCGGATCCCCGCGCGGATCGACGACCTGGCCGGCGACCTCTCCGGCCTCGAACAGGTCGATGCGCCCGAGGTCCGCCGGGCGATCCGGGTCGCCGGCGAGGGTGACCCGCAGCGTGGCCGGCGCGAACCCGTCGCGGGTCACCGTCACGCGGAACTGCCCCGGCGCGAGGTCCCCGAGCGTGAAGGCGCCCTCCGCGTCGCTCGTGGCGCGGCGCGGCCCGGTCGGAGAGAACAGGGTGATCCGCGCGCCCTCGAGCCGCTCGCGCCCGCCGCGCCCGGTCACGGTGCCGGTGGCCTTGAGCGCGGCGCGCATCTCGAGCCGCAGCTCCTTCGGCGCGGCGTCGACCTGCTCGACGCGCGGGGCCCTGCCGGAGCGCACGAGGCTGATCCGGAGCGGGAGGCCGGCGGCGTCGGGCAGCAGCGCGTCGCCGCCGTCGTCCGTGAAGAGCGTCTTCCGGAGCGGGACGGCGACGTCGAGCGAGAGGACGCGCACCTCGGCGCGGTCGAGCGGGTAGCCGCGATCGTCGGTGACGCGGATGGCCACGGCCTCGCGCACCTTCGGGAGGACGACCTCGATCTCCTTGCGATCGCGCTCCGGGACCGCGACGACGAGGCGCGCCACGACGTCCCCGGGCGACTCGGGTCGGGACACCGAGACGAGCACCTCGTCGGGGACCGCGGCGAACGCGAACGTGCCGTCGTCGGCGGAGTACGTCACCCGCTCGAGCGAGCCCGCGGTCGCGGCCAGCTCGACGCGCGCGCCGGCGACCGGCCTGCGGTCCTCCTCGAGGACGCGGCCCTCGAGCAGGCCGCCCTGGCGCATCACCACGCGCACGTGGGCCTCGCCGCCCGGCGGGAGCGTCACGACCTCGCTGGGCGTCTCCACGTACTCCGGGTGCCGGACGATCGCGTGGACGCGCCCCGGGGTGACGGGCTCGGCCCGGAAGGTGCCGTCGGCGCGCGTGACCCACGGGTCGCCCGACGGCGCCGCGGCGACCGGGAGGATCGCGTCGCCGCGCGGCAGGTCCGGGATGGGGCCGGGCATCACCCCGAGCTCTCCCGCCGGGATCAGCGGCGCCGGGCCGGGCAGGGCGCGCTCGAAGTGCTCGTCCCTGAACTCGGACATCGCGGTGGTCTCGTCGATGGGCATCCCCTCGGCGTCGGCCCCGATGATCTCGATGGTCGCGCCCGGGACCGGGTAGCCGCGATCGTCGACGACCTCGCCCACGAGCGCGCCGCCGCGGAGCAGCGGGATGCGGACCTCGGAGGCGTCGGCCTCGACCTGCACCGCGTTCCTTGGCACGAAGCCGGCCGCCAGGGCCGAGGCGCTCGCGTAGCCCGGCGCGATCGGCCCGAGCGTCACGGACCCGTCGTCGCCCGTGCGCCCGTGCAGCGGGAACGCCGACAGCCCCTGCTCGACGAGCACGACGTTCGCGCCCTTCACGGCCGGCGCGGCCTCGCCGTCGCCGTCGGTCACGAGGACCCGCACGTGGCGGCCGGGCCCGAGGACGAGCTTCACCTCCTTGCCCTCGCCGCGCTTCACGGGCACGGCGAGCGCGGTCGCGCTCACGGCCGCCCCGCGCCGCGCCTTGAGGTCGTACACCCCGTCGCGGAGCCCGGCGATCCGCGCGGCGCCGGTCGCGTCGGTGGTCGTGCTGCGCGCCGGCCACAGGCCGGTGCCAGCGGCGAGCACGGTCGCGCCGTCGACGGGCTGCCCCGCCGCGTCCACCACGCGGACCGTGAGCGCGCCGAGCCGATCCATCCGGAGCCGGAGCGGCACCGGCCCCGGCACGACGCCCGTCCGCACGGTGTCCTCGAAGCCGAGCGCCGACGCGCGGACGACGTAGGGCGCCGCGCCGAGCCGCTCGAACCGCGCGCGCCCCCCCTCGGCGGTCGTCGCCACGAAGGGGAGGGGATCGGCGGTCGCGACCGTGACCTCGGCGCCGTCGATCGGGCGCTCGGCCTCGTCGACGACCTGCACGTCCAGCACCTTCGCGGGCCGCAGCACGAGGTCGACGGCGCGGGGGCCCGGCTCGAGGGCGAGGCGCGCCGAGGCGCGGGCCCGCTCCGCGCCGTACGCGAGGACCCACGTCTCCCCGGAAGGCAGGCCGGCGAAGCGCGCCTCGCCGGCCGGATCGGTCCTCTGCTCGCCGGCGAAGTAGGCGCGGTCCTCGCGCAGCGCGAAGACGCGCACCGTCGCGTCCGGGAGCGGGCGCCCCTGCTCGTCGCGCACGGTGGCGGTGAGATCGGCCGCGCGCCCTTCGACCCAGGCGGGCACCGGCGGCGCGGGGATCGGCGCCTGCGGCAGGAACCGCGGGCCCAGATCGCGCAGCGTGGTCGCGGCGAGGAAGCAGACCAGCGCGGCGATCGCGGCCAGGACGGTATCGAGCCGCGACCGGCGCTCGGGCCGGTCGGCTTCCGCTGCGGGTTGCTTGTCCTGCTCGGCCACGGCGTGGATCTCTACTCCGGATCCGCCGAAACGCCGAACGCCCGGGGGCCGTTCCCGGCCGGTGGGGTCTGGCCCGGCCGGCGGGAAAGGGCCCCGGCCGGCGCCGCGGGGTCAGGCCTGATGGCCGTGGTGCTGCTCGATGACGGCCAGGATCTCCTCCTCGCCGAGGATGTGGTCGGTGGCCTTGGCCTTGGCGAGGATGGCGTCGACGAGCTCCTTCGAGGGCTCGATCTTCCGCTGCCTGAGCCAGTAGTTCACGTTGGAGGCGCCGGACATGTAGCCCACGCAGATCTCCTGCTTGCGGCCGAACATGCCGGCGGGGACGCCGGAGTAGATCCGGTCGGCCATCCAGGCGTCGCCCTTCGCCTCGGCCTTGATGATGGCGGCCGCGTGCACGCCGGTGGCCGTGCGGAAGGCGTCGCGTCCGACCAGGGGATAATTGATGGGGACCTCCCAGCCGACCGCCTGCGCGGCCGTCGTGCAGTACTCGAGGAGGTGGGTGAGGTCCTGGTGCTCGAGGAGACCGAGGAGCTTCATGTTGAGCAGGATGAGCTCCATGGCGGCGTTGCCGACGCGCTCGCCGATGCCGAGGGCGGTGCCGTGCACCCGGTCCGCGCCGAACTGGAGCGCCCAGATCGCGTTCTCGAGCGCGAGCCCGCGGTCGTTGTGGCCGTGCCAGTCGATGCCGACCGACGCCCCGGCCCCCGCGACGATGGCGCGCGTGAAGTTGATGAGGTTGCGCACCCCATCGGGCGTCGCGTGCCCCACGGTGTCGCACAGGCACAGCCGGGACGCGCCGTGGTCGATGGCGACCTTGAAGAGCGTCGCCAGCACCTCGGGGCGCGAGCGCGTCGTGTCTTCCGTGACGTAGGCGACCGGCAGCCCGGCCTTCACGCCCGCGTCGATCGCGGCGGCGCTGCGCTGGGCGATGAGGTCGACGTCCCACGCCTCCGCGAGCTGGCGGATCGGGCTCGAGCCGATGAAGGCGTAGATCTCGACCGGGATCCCCGCGCGCTGGGAGATCTCGATCATCGGCGTGATGTCCGAGACGACCGTGCGGCCTGCGCAGGCGACGCGGAGCGGCAGGCGGTTGTCCGCCACCTCCTTGCACATCCGGAGCACGTCCTCGAAGGCCCGCTGCGAGCTGCCGGGCAGGCCGATATCGGCGACGTGGATGCCGACCTTGGCCATGAGGTGGAGCAGCTTGAGCTTGCTCTCGATGTTCGGGTCGGCGACGGAGGGGTTCTGCAGGCCGTCGCGCAGGGTCTCGTCGAAGAAGCCGATCTCCTTCGGGATGACCCGCCCGACGCGGCCCACCTCGTTCCAGTCGTAGATGAGATCGGTCGGGCGGCCAGCGTCGGCAGCGATCGCCATGCTCGGAGTATAGTGCGCCGTTCTCAACGCCGAGGCTGAAACGAAGCTCTTCCGGAGCGCTCGACATGACGCACGGCGCAGGCGAAGGCGCGAGCGACGACGGCGGTGACGCCGTAATGCATGCTCCGTCACATCGGGGTCACGCCGGGAGGGACGAGCGCGGGCCGGCGGCGTGCGCGTGGGCGTCGGCGGCGAGCGCGCGGGGGTCGGCGTCGACGAGCGCGGACCGGGGTCGGCGGGGCAGGGTGCAGCCCCGCCAGAAAAAGCGCCGGGCCGAGGACGGGGCAGGCGGTCGCGAGCGCCGCGCGCGCCGCGGCGTGGTTCCGCGGCAGCGATGGCCGAATCGGCGGGCGCGGTGCGCTGGCCCCGCGCGCCGGGCAAGCCTAAGCTTGCGGCCACGACGATGTGGCAATCTCTTCCTGAGTTCGGGACCGGCGTCCTCTACGCCATTCTGGTCACCGCGGCGTACACCTTCGCGGTGGCGCTCGCGTCGGCGCGCGGGCGGCCGCGGCTGCTCCAGGCGGCGCGGCTCGGCGCGTACGGCACCATCGCGCTGGTCGGGCTCGGCGTGCTGGTGCTGGCGTACGCCTTCGTCAGCCACGATTTCCGCATCGCCTACGTCGCCCAGTACAGCGACCGGTCGATGACCACGCCGTACCTCATCGCGGCGCTCTGGGGCGGGCAGGACGGCTCGCTGCTCTGGTGGATGTTCCTGACCGCGGTGTTCTCCGGCGGCTGCGTCTACTGGCTGCGGCGCCGGTACCTGGAGCTCCAGCCGTACGTCATCGCCACCCTGATGAGCGTCCTCATCTTCTTCGCGGCGCTGATGATCTTCGCGGTGAACCCGTTCCGCACGAGCGTCGCGGGCGCCCCGATCGACGGCAACGGGCTGAACTACCAGCTGCGCAACTTCTACATGATCATCCACCCGCCGAGCCTCTACGTCGGCTTCACGAGCGCGGCGGTCCCGTTCGCCTTCGCGATCGCCGCGCTCGCCACGGGCCGGCTCGACAGCGAGTGGATCGTGGCGACGCGGAAGTGGATGCTCTTCTCCTGGCTGTTCCTCTCGATCGGCAACGTGCTCGGGATGCTCTGGGCGTACGAGGAGCTCGGCTGGGGCGGCCCGTGGGCGTGGGATCCGGTCGAGAACGCCGCGTTCCTCCCGTGGCTCACGGCGAGCGCCTACGTGCACTCGACGATGATCCAGGAGCGCCGCGGCATGCTGAAGGTGTGGAACGTCTCGCTCATCTGCGGGACGTTCTTCCTGACCATCTTCGGCACCTGGCTCACGCGGTCGGGCCTCATCGCGAGCGTGCATTCCTTTGCCCAGTCCGGCATCGGCATCTGGTTCGTCGGCTTCATGGCCGTGATCCTGGCGACGTGCACCGCGCTCATCGTCTACCGCCTGCCGCGGCTGCGCAGCGACGGTCAGTTCGAGTCGCTCCTGTCGCGCGAGGCCGCGTTCCTCTTCAACAACTGGGGCCTCTTCAGCATCATGATCTTCATCGCGGTCGCGACCGTGTGGCCGCGCATCAGCGAGTGGCTGCTCGATCAGAAGTCGACGCTGGGGCCCACGTTCTACAACATGTGGCTCCCGCCGGTCGCGCTCGTGGTCTTCTTCCTGATGGGCGTCGCGCCGCTGCTCGGGTGGCGGAAGACGTCGCCGGAGCTGTTCCGGAGGAGCTTCCGCTGGCCGGTGCTGGCCACGGCCGTCACCGCGGCGCTCCACCTCGCGCTCGGCAAGAAGGTCGGCTTCGCCCCGTTCGTCGCCGTCGACCCGATCTACCCCGGCCAGCTCGGCGACGCGCTCGCGAAGCTCGCGTCGACCTACCCGTTCTTCACGGTCGCGATCGCCGCGTTCAACATCGCCGTCGTCATCCAGGAGTTCGCCCGCGGCATCGCGGCGCGGCAGAAGCGCGGGGGCGAGTCGCTCTTCGCTTCCTTCTACAACCTGGTCGCCAGGTCGCGGCGCCGCTACGGCGGCTACATCGTGCACGTCGGCATCGCGGTGATGTTCATCGGGTTCGCCGGCCGCGCGTGGGGCGTCGACAAGGAGATCAGCCTCCGCCCGGGCGAGGCCGTGCAGATCGAGGAGTACCGCCTCGTCTACGCCGGCCCGCGCATGGAGGTCGACAGCGAGAAGCGGATGGTCTTCGCCGACCTCGACGTCGAGCGCCACGGCGCGCCGGTCGGCCGGATCAGCCCGGCGAAGTACATCTACAAGGCCACCCCGGAGGCGCCGTCGACCGAGGTCGCCCGCCACATCACGCTCAAGAACGACCTCTACGTGATCATCGGGATGGCGAACCCGCAGACGAAGGTCGCCTCCTTCCAGCTGCACGTGAACAACCTGATCTCGTTCATGTGGTTCGGCGCGGGGATCCTCGTCCTCGGGGCGCTCATCGCGATGTGGCCCGACATCGCCCTCGAGGAGGCCGGCGCGTTCGGCTATGTCCGGGCGGCGGGGTCGGTCACGGCGTCGGTCGTGTTCGCCTTCCTGCTCGCCGGCGGCCCGTCGCAGGCCTACGGGCACCCCATCCAGGAGCGGCTCGGGCCGCCGATCCTGAGCGCGCCGGGGGGCGCGGACGGCGAGGCCGGCGCCCCCGCGTCCGGCGCGTCGGTTGATCCCGGGCGGGCGCCCGCGATCGGTGCAATGCTCCCGACCCCTGCCGAGCCGAGGCAGCCAGCCTTCGAATGAGCCGCACACGACACCTCATCCACGGGATCACCCTCCTCGCCGCGGGCCTCATCGCCCTCGTCGTCCTGCTGCGCTCGCCGGAGTTCGCCCACGGCCAGCAGCTCGGGGAGGGGATGCAGCGCTCGGGCACCGTCGGCATCCAGAACGAGACCGAGCGCAAGCTCTTCTGGAGCCTGATCTGCACGTGCGGCTGCCCGCGCGAGACCCTCGGGACGTGCACCTGCGGCACCGCGCACGAGCGCCGCGACCAGCTCCGCGAGGCGCTCGCGTCGGGGCTGTCGATCGAGGCCATCCAGGCCGCCTACGCCGAGCGCTTCGGCGCGGAGGCGCTGGCCGTGCCGCCGAACAAGGGCAGCCAGCGGCTGCTCTACCTCTTCCCGCTCGCCGCCATCATGGCCGGCGCCGGCGTCGTCATCGTCACGCTGCGCCGATGGAAGCGGCGCAGCGACGAGGCGCGCGCCGCCGTCGAGCGCTCCCCGAAGGGCGTTGTCCCCGGCGGGCGCGACGATTACGACGACAAGCTCGACGAGGAGCTGAAGAACCTCGACCGCGAAGACCGCGAATGAGCGCCGAAACCTCCGCCAAAAGCGCCGCCTCGGCCACGGCCCACGAGGCCGCGAGCCGGGGCTCTGGCTCGCCGCTCGAGCGGCAGATCGTGCACTACGCTCGCTTCGGGGTGCCGCTCGCGGCGCTCGCGGGCGCCGGCGTCGCGGGGCTCGTCGCGGGGCCGCCCGCGGCGATCCTCGTGCTCGCGGGCGGCGCGCTCGTCGCGGTGATCGCCATCTTCTGGGCGAGCCTCCGGGTGCTGCTCGGGGAGACCCCGCTGAGCGGCGCCGACGCGTACGCGATCGGCGCGCCGCGCGCCGAGGAGGAGCAGAAGCAGGCCGTCCTGCGCGCGCTCAAGGACCTGGAGTTCGAGCGGAGCGTCGGCAAGATCAGCGACGAGGACTACGCCGATCTCGTCGCGAAGTACCGCGCCGAGGCGAAGCGGCTGCTCCGCGTGCTGGACGCCGACGCGCAGCCGCGGCGCGAGCAGGTCGCCGCGCTCGTGGCGAGGCACCTCCGGCGCGCCGGGCTCCAGGACGACGGCGGCGTGGAGGCGCCGGAGCAGGGCGAGGTCGCCGAGGGCGAGGCCGCGGGCGCCGCCGAGGGCGAGGTTGCGGGCGCCGGCGCCGCCTCGGAGGCGAGGCCGGCGAAGCGGAGGCGCGCCAGGGCCAAGCCGCCGGAGCAGGAGCGCGCTCCGGAGCCGGCGGTGGGCGAGCGCGACGAGGCCGAGGCGACGGCGGAGGGCGCGGCGGCGCCGGCGCTCGCGTGCGCGGCCTGCGGCACGCTGAACGACGAGGACGCGGTGTTTTGCAAGAAGTGCGGGACGAAGTGCGCGCCCGGCGCGCCTCTGGCCGAGCAGGCTGCGGCGGAGGAGGCCGCGGCCGGCGTCGACGAGAGCGACAGCAGGAGGGCGTCGTGATGCGCTGGTCCAGGTACACCGCGCTGGCCGCGATCGCCTCGCTGAGCATGACCGCGGCCCCGGCGGCGCAGGCGCAGCCCGCGGCCCCGGCGCAGCCCGCGGCGGCCGCCGCGACCCCGGCGCAGCCGGCGGCGCAGGCGCAGCCGGCGGCCCCCAAGGCGGCTCCCGCGCAGGCCGCGGCGCCGAAGCAGGACGCGAAGACGACGGCGCCGAGCGCGGCGAAGCCGCCGGCCGCCGCCGCCGCTGCCGGCAGCGCGAGCCCCGCTGCGGCCTCGACGGCTGCGGCGGACGCGGGCGCGCCCGACGCCGCTGGCGCCCTCCCGCCGGGTCATCCCGAGGTCGGGCAGGAGCTGCCTTCCGGCCACCCTCCCGTGGGCAAGCCGCCCGCGGGAGGCGCGGCATCCCGGCGCGCCGCCGAGGAGCTGACCGGCCTGTTCGAGGCGCCCGACGACACCGTCCAGGAAGATGCCGGCCTTCCGCCCGGCGCCATCGCGCTCACCGTGCAGGACGCGAACGGGCAGCCCATCCCTCGCGTCGCCGTCGACGTCGACATCCTGCAGAGCTCGGTGACGAAGGGCGAATCGCGCGAGCGCGTGACGCGGGAGACCGACGACGCGGGCACCGTCCGGCTCGAGAACCTCACGATTGGCGGCGGCACGAGCTACGGCATCTCGGTCACGCGCAACGGCGGGACGTTCTCGCTCCCGCATTTCGGGCTCAGCGCCGAGGCCGGAAAGCGCGCCGTGCTCCACGTCTACGAGGCCACGCCGGACGTGAACGGCCTGCTGGTCGGGTCGCAGGGCATCATCTACCTCCAGCTCCGGCAGGACTCCATCTCGGTCGAGCAGCTGTTCCAGGTCTACAACCTCGGACGCGTCGCCTGGCTCCCCAACGAGACGTTCGCCCTCCCGCCGGACTACAAGGCGTTCAACAAGAGCGAGGGCATGGACGAGATGCGCTTCGAGGAGGTGAAGGGCACCGGCGTCGCGCTGCGCGGCACCGTGAGCCCCGGCCGCCACGAAGGGCAGTTCCGCTGGCAGGTCCCGCTCAGCCAGGACGAGCGCCAGACGATCCGCATCGAGCTGCCGCCGCGCATGGCCCAGCTGCGGGTGATGGCCGAGGCGTCGAAGTCCATGACGCTGAACGTCGCCGGCTTCCCGGCGGCGCAGCGCACCCAGAACCGGGACGGCAAGAAGATCCTGATCACCGAGAAGGCGGGCAACCGCGCGGAGGGCGGGCTGAGGACCATCGAGATCACGCTGGGCGGGCTGCCGACGCCCGGCGTGGGCCGCTGGGTCGCGCTCGTCCTCGCCGGCGCGGCCGTGATCGGCGGGGCCGCGCTGAACTTCGTCCGCCGGCGCGAGGACGATCGCGGGCCCGACGAGGAGGAGCGGCGAGAGCTGCTCGAGGCGCGCGACGCGCTGCTCGACGAGTTCGTCGAGCTCGAGCGCGCGCGGAAGCGGGGCGACGTCGGCCCGAAGACGTACGACCGGGTCCGGACGGCGCTCCTCGACGCGCTCGCGCGCATCGTGAGCATGATCGAGGCCACGCCGGCGCGCGGGAAGACCGCCGGCGCGCGGGAGCCGTCCGGCGTGCGGCGGAAGGCGGACGCTGCCGCATCGCCGCCGCCCTGAGGTGGGGGCAACGCCGAGCGCCGGACGGAGGCTCGGCTGGAAGGCCGGCCTGTCCGCGGGCGCGGCCCTCCTGATCGTCGGCATCACGGCGCTCGCTCGCCACCGGGCCGGGCCGCCGGCGCGCTGCGCGCCGGGGATGGTCGCGCTCGGCCCGCGATGTTGCGGCGAAGGCCAGCGCCTCGACGACGCCGGCCGCTGCGCGGGCGCGCCGAGCCGATGCGGCGCGGGCCTCTCGGCGACCCCCGCCGGCTGCGTCGCGCCGGGCGCGACCGTGCGCGTCGCCGCCGGGACGCTGCGGCTCGGGCCGAGCGACTGGGAGGCGCAGGGCGTCGTCGAGGCGCGCGAGGTGTTCGTCCAGGCGTTCTCGCTCGACGCGTTCGAGGTCACCGAGCAGCGCTACGCGGCCTGCGTCGCGGCCGGCGCCTGCGCGGCGCTGCCGCTGCGCGGCGAGCCCGGCGTCCCGGTGACGGGCGTCACGCTGGAAGAGTCCGCCCGGTATTGCGCCTTCGCGGGCGGATCGCTCCCCTCGCGCAACCAGCTGGCCTTCGCCGCGGCGGGCCCGTCGAGCCGGCGGTACCCGTGGGGGGACACCGGCGCGGTCTGCCGTCGCGTCGCCTTCGGCCTGCGCGCGGGGCCGTGCGGATGGGGCGCGACGGGCGCTGAGCTCGCGGGCTCGCGCCCTGACGGCGCCGCCGTGCACGCGGGCGGGCGCGTGTTCGACCTGGCCGGCAATGTCGCCGAGTGGGCGGCGCCCGATCGATCCGACGACGGGATGTCGGGAACTCACGGCGGATCGTGGGCCGACGAGGCGGCCTCGGCGCTACGCACCTGGAATCGGCGGCTCGTCCCCGTATCCACCCGTTCGCCCGATCTCGGATTCCGGTGCGCCTATCCGCCATGAGCGCGCGCCGCGCCGCTCACGGCGGTGTCGGAGGGGAGGGGAGAGGAGGGCAGAGGGGGAGGCAGCGGAGAGGGGGAGCTAGCGGAGAGGGGGAGCTAGCGGAGGGAGGAGGGATGGCACGCGAACGGCGACAACCGCGCCCAAACGACCGCAAAACCGTCCGGAAACGCGCTCCGTCGGCTCCGGATTGGGTTACAGTCCCCCTTCCCAATGACTGTCGCGCTTCTCTCGATCGGGACCGAGCTCACCCGGGGCGAGATCCTCAACACCAACGCGGCCTGGCTCGCTGCCGAGCTCACCGCAGCGGGCTTCACGGTCAGCGAGTCCCTCACCGTCGACGACGACGTGGATCGCATCGTCGCCGCCGTCCAGAAGCTCGCGAGCGCGCACCGGCTGGTGATCGCCACCGGCGGCCTGGGCCCGACGACCGACGACCTCACCGCGCTCGCCGCCGCGCGCGCGACGGGCACCGACCTCGTGCGCGACGAGAGCACGCTGCTCGCCATCCGCCGCCGCGTCGAGAGCCGCGGCAAGACGATGAACGCGGGCCACGAGAAGCAGGCCGAGGTCCCCGCCGGGTCGGAGATCCTGCCGAACCCCTCTGGCACCGCGCCCGGCTTCGGGATCCACCTCGGCGAGTCCACGGTCTTCTTCCTCCCGGGCGTGCCGCGGGAGATGAAGGCCATGTTCACCGAGCAGGTCTTGCCGCGCGTGCGGCCGGCGGCTCCGAACAACACCTTCCAGGTCCGCCTCCGCACCTACGGCCTCCCCGAGTCCACGGCGGGCGAGCTCCTGAAGGGGGTGGAGGAGGCCTATCCCGGCATCACGCTCGGCTATCGCGTCCACTACCCGGAGGTGGACGTGAAGGTCCACGCCCGCGCCGCCACGCAGTCGATGGCGCACGAGCTGGCCTTGAGGGCGACGGCCGATGTCCGCGAGCGGCTCGGCACGGCCGTGTACGGGGAGGGGGACGACGCCTTCCCGGAGATGGTCGGGCGCTCCGTGCGCGCCCGGGGCTGGCGGCTCGCCGTGTCGGAGTCGTGCACCGGCGGGCTGATCTCCCACCTGCTCACCAGCTACCCGGCGAGCGACTACCTGGTCGGCGCCGCGGTCACCTACGCGAACAGCGCCAAGACGCGGCTGCTCGGCGTCGCGGAGGACACCCTGCGCGGCCACGGCGCGGTGTCGGCCGAGGTCGCCGCCGAGATGGCCCAGGGCGTCCGCCGCCTCTGCGAGGTCGACGTCGCCATCTCGGTCACGGGCATCGCCGGCCCGACGGGCGGCACGGCGACCAAGCCGGTCGGCCTGTGCTACTGGGCCGTGTCGCACCCTGGCGGCCTCGTCGTGCGCGACCGCGTGTTCTCGGGGGATCGCGAGGAGGTCCAGCTCGGCGCCGCCTACGCCGTCCTGGACCTCCTCCGCCGCATCGCCGGCAACCTCCCCGAGCGCTGACGCGGGCGCGGGCTGACGAGCGTCAGTTCGGCGCAGCGCGCGTGAACGTGAGCGCGCCGTCCCCGCGGTCGATCCGCACCGTGTCGCCCTGCTTGAACTCCCCGCCGAGGATCCGCTTCGCGAGCTCGTCCTCGATGCTCCGCTGGATGGCGCGCTTCAGCGGCCTCGCGCCGTACTGCGGATCCCACCCCTGATCGATGAGGTAGCCCTTCGCGTCGGACGAGATCGTGAACAGGAGCCCGCGTCGATCCAGGCGCTTTCGCAGCAGATCGAGCTGGATATCCACGATCTTCTCCATCTGCTCGCGCGCCAGCCGCCGGAACACGATGAGGTCGTCCAGGCGATTCAGGAACTCCGGGCGGAAGTGCTTCCGCACCTCCTCGATGACGGCCCTCCGCACGAGCTCCGCCTTCTCGTCGGCCGGCAGGTTCGCCCGCTCCTCGATCGCCGCGGCCGCGGGCGTCCCGAGGTTGGATGTCAGGATGATGATCGTGTTCTTGAAATCGACCGTGTGTCCCTGTCCATCCGTCAGGCGCCCGTCGTCGAGCACCTGGAGGAGCGTGTTCCAGATGTCCGGGTGCGCCTTCTCGATCTCGTCGAACAGCACCACGCTGTACGGCCGCCGGCGCACCGGCTCCGTGAGCTGGCCGCCCTCCTCGTAGCCGACGTACCCGGGCGGCGCGCCGATCAGGCGAGCCACCGCGTGCCGCTCCCCGTACTCGCTCATGTCGAGCCGCACCATGGCCCGCTCGTCGTCGAAGAGGATCTCGGCGAGCGCGCGCGCGAGCTCGGTCTTGCCGACGCCGGTCGGCCCGAGGAACAGGAACGACCCGATCGGCCGCCGCTCGTCGCCGAGGCCGGCCCTCGAGCGCCGGATGGCGTTCGACACCGCGCGGAGCGCGTCCTCTTGCCCGACCACGCGCCGCCGCAGCTCCTCCTCGAGGCGCAGGAGCTTCTGCATCTCGCTCTCGAGCATCTTGGACACCGGGATACCGGTCCACTTCGAGACGACCGCGGCGATGTCCTCGTCGGTGACCTCCTCCTTCAGGTAGCTTTGCTTCGACTGCACCTGGGCGAGGGTCGTGCGGATCGACTCGAGCTTCTTCTCGATCTCCGGGATCTTGCCGTAATGGATCTCCGCGGCGCGCCCGAGATCGCCGGCGCGCTTCAGGCGCTCCTCCTCGAGCCTGAGCTCCTCGATCTGCGGCTTGAGCTGGCGCAGCTCGGAGATGAGCTCCTTCTCCCGCATCCACTGCGCCCGCATCGCGTCGCGCTGCCCCTGGAGCTCGGCGATCTCGCGCCGCACCTCGTCGAGGCGCGCCTTGCTCGCCTTGTCGCTCTCGCGCTTGAGCGCCTGCTCCTCCATCTGCAGCTTGAGCAGATCGCGCTCCACCTGGTCGATCGGCGTGGGCAGGCTGTCGATCTCCATGCGGATCTTCGACGCCGCCTCGTCGATGAGGTCGATCGCCTTGTCGGGCAGGAACCGCTCGGTGATGTACCGGTTCGACAGCACCGCGGCGCCCACGAGCGCGGCGTCCTGGATGCGGATGCCGTGGTGGACCTCGTACTTCTCCTTCAGGCCGCGCAGGATGGCGATCGTGTCCTCGACGGTGGGCTGCGCGACGAGCACCTGCTGGAAGCGCCGCTCCAGCGCCGCGTCCTTCTCGATCCGCTTCCGGTACTCGTCGAGGGTGGTCGCGCCGATGCACCGGAGCTCGCCGCGCGCGAGCGCGGGCTTCAGCATGTTGGCCGCGTCCATGGCGCCCTCGGCCGCGCCGGCGCCGACCAGCGTGTGGAGCTCGTCGATGAACAGGATGATGCGCCCGTTCGAGCCCTCGATCTCCTTGAGCACCGCCTTGAGCCGGTCCTCGAACTCGCCGCGGAACTTCGAGCCTGCGACCATGGCGGCGAGGTCGAGCGCGGCGATGGTCTTGTCCTTGAGCGACTCGGGCACGTCGCCCGCGACGATGCGGTGCGCGAGGCCCTCGACGATGGCCGTCTTGCCGACGCCGGGCTCACCGATGAGCACCGGGTTGTTCTTGGTGCGGCGCGACAGCACCTGGATCACGCGCCGGATCTCCTCGTCTCGGCCGATCACCGGGTCGATCTTGCCCTGTCGGGCGAGCTTCGTGAGATCGCGGGTGTACTTCTCGAGCGCCTGGAACTTCCCCTCGGGGTCCCGGTCCGTCACGCGCTGATTGCCCCGCACGGCCGCGAGCGACGCGAGGAGCTTGTCGTACGACAGCCCCGCTCGCTCGAAGATCGACTGGATCTCCTTGTCGGTCTTCGTCCCGGCGAGCAGGACGTGCTCTGTCGAGATGTACTCGTCCTTGAGCGCCTTCGCCTCGTCTTCGGCCTTCTGCAGGACCGCGAGCGCGCGCCTCGACAGGTTCGGCTCGGCGCCGCCGCTCACGCGAGGGTAGGTGTCGATCTTCGCGTCGAGCAGGCGCAGGAGCCCCGCGGGATCGGCGCCTGCCTTCTGCACCAGCGGAGCGCCGAGGCCGCCGTCCTGGCCGACGATCGCCCGCACGATGTGCTCGGGATAGAGTTCGGGATTTCCCCGGCGGCTGCCGAAATCGACAGCCTCTCGTATGGCCTCCTGGGCCTTCGTCGTCATTCGCTCGATTCTCATGGCACCTCGAAGCTAAGGCGTGTGCCATCGCTAGCAAGGGGCCGGCCAAGCAAGCGTCTTGCCAGAGATACCGAGCGAACGCATCGGTCGATCGATGCAGCCTCAGCGCCGCGTCAACCCCACCGTGCGCGGTGAGGTCCTCGGCTGAAGCGGGCGCGGGCTCCGTCCGCCGCGCGCCCCGGACACAGGCTCAGATGTCGAGGTTCTTCACGTTGAGCGCGTTCTGCTCGATGAAGTTGCGCCGCGGCTCGACCTGATCCCCCATGAGGATCGTGAAGAGCTCGTCCGTCTTCACCGCATCGTCGATGCGGACCTGGAGGAGGGTCCGCGCGTCCGGGTTCATCGTCGTTTCCCAGAGCTCGTCGGCGTTCATCTCGCCGAGACCCTTGTAACGGCTGATCGCGATACCCTTCTTGCCCCGCTCTTCGATGTAGTCGACGAGCGCCTCGCCGTTCTCGATGGTCTCCTCGCCGCTCGAGGTGCGGGCCCGGTAGGGGGGCGCGCCGATGGAGCGCAGGTCCTGCTCGATCGACCAGGCCTCCTGGTACTCCGGCGAGCCCACCAGATCCCAGTCGATGACGCTCTTTCGCGCGCTCGCGCCAGGGCGCGGCACGACCTCGATCCGGCTCGTCCCGTGCTCGGTGTCGCGCGGCGTCGACAGCGTGAGCGGGAACAGGTCCGGGTAGCGCTGCTTCAGGTAGGCCCGGAGCTCGTCGGCGGCCGCGGCGACCTTCTTGGTCTCCCGCAGGTCGTCGCGCCCGAGCCCGCTCGACCGGAGCACCGCCGCCACGATCCGCGCGTCACAGCGCTTGTCGATGTTCGACAGCACGGCGCGGAACCGCTTCAGCCGCTGCGCGAGGCGGTAGAGCGGCTGCCCCGCGATGCCCGTCTGCGCGCCGCTCGCGACGATCTCGAGCCCGTCCACGGCGTTGCCCACGAGGAACTCGTCGAGCGCGGCCTGGTCCTTCAGGTACAGGTCCCGCTTGCCCTTGCGCACGCGGTAGAGCGGCGGCTGCGCGATGAACAGATACCCCTTCTCCATGATCTCGGGCATCTGCCGGAAGAAGAAGGTCAAGAGCAGCGTGCGGATGTGGGAGCCGTCGACGTCGGCGTCCGTCATCAGGATGATCTTGTGGTAGCGGAGCTTGTCGATCTCGAAGCCGCCGGCGTCGTTGATCCCGCAGCCGAGGGCGGTGATCAGCGTGCCGACCTCGGCGGAGCTCAGCATCCGGTCGAGCCGCGCCCGCTCGACGTTCAGGATCTTGCCCTTCAGCGGCAGGATCGCCTGGAAGTGCCGGTCGCGCCCCATCTTGGCGCTGCCGCCGGCGCTCTCGCCCTCGACGATGTAGATCTCGCTCTTCTCCGGGTCCTTGGACTGGCAGTCGGCGAGCTTGCCGGAGAGCGACGTCACGTCGAGCGAGCCCTTGCGGATCACCTCGCGGGCCTTGCGGGCCGCCTCGCGCGCCTTGGCCGCGACGACCGCCTTCTCGATGATCTTCTTCGCGCTCTGCGGGTTCTCCTCGAAGTACTGCGCGAGCTTGTCGCTGACGGCCGCCTCGACGATGCCCTTGACCTCGCTGGAGACGAGCTTGGATTTCGTCTGCGAGTCGAACGACGGGTCCGGGTGCTTGATGCTGAGCACGCACGTCAGGCCCTCGCGCGCGTCCTCGCCCTGCAGGCCCTGCTTCAGCTCCTTGAAGAGGTTGTGCGCGCTCCCGTAGTTGTTGATCGTCTTCGTGAGCGCGGCGCGGAGCCCGGTGAGGTGCGTGCCGCCGTCCCTGTTGTGGACGTTGTTCGTGTAACAGAAGATCGCCTCCGTGTAGGAGCCGTTCCACTGCAGCGCGACCTCCACGCCGACCGGCGGCGCCGAGCTCGCGCGGCCGTTCCCGGCCTCGCCCCCCGCGCCGAGCTCGTGCTGCGACACGAAGCTGATCACCTCGTCGTGAATCGGCTCCTTGGTCTTGTTGAGGAGCGCCACGAACTCCGCGATACCCCCCTTGTACTCGTAGGCTTCGGCCCTCCCGTCGGGGCGCTGGTCGTCGAGGTGGATGATGAGCCCGGCGTTCAGGAACGCGAGCTCGCGCAGGCGGCTCGCCAGGACGTCGAAGCTGAACTCGACCGTGCTGAAGATGATCGGGTCGGGCTTGAAGGTGATCTTCGTCCCCGTCTTGTCCGTCACGCCGATCGCCTTGAGCGGCGCCCTCGGCACGCCCCGGCCGTACTCCTGGAACCAGAGCTTTCCTTCGCGCTTGATCTCGACCTTGAGCCACTCGGAGACGGCGTTCACCGCGCTCACGCCGACGCCGTGCAGGCCCGCAGAGACCTTGTAGCTGGAGTTGTCGAACTTTCCGCCGGCGTGGAGGACGGTCATGACGACCTCGGCGGCGCTGACGCCCTTCGCGTGCATCCCGACCGGGATCCCGCGGCCGTTGTCCTCGATCGACACCGAGCCGTCGAAGTGGACGGTGACCCTGATCTCCGTGCAGGCGCCGGCGAGGTGCTCGTCGACGGCGTTGTCCACGGCCTCCCAGACCAGGTGGTGCAGCCCCGATCCGTCGTGCACATCGCCGATGTACATGCCGGGGCGCTTGCGCACCGCTTCGAGGCCTTCGAGCGCCGTGATGCTGTGGGCGTCGTACGACGCCTTGGTGAGGTCGGTCGGCTGGCTCAGGGTGGGTTCCGTCATCTCGGTCCTGGTGGGCGCGCCCGCCGCCTCTCACCGGGGGGCGCAGAGCGGCGGAGACCGCTCGGATTGCCGGAGTTCTTGCAGTGGAGGGGCCGGCGCGATGGGCAGCTCGTCTGGTGGGACCCGGTCGCGGCAGCCGCGGCGCCGGATCGATTCCGAGGGCACGAGCGTTCATGCGCGGACCGCTCGTCGATGCCCCGTAAAGACTGCGGAAATGTAGCCGAAATCAGCCGCTCGGGCAAGCGTTTCGCCGAGTCCGGAAGCCTCGTAACACCGTATTTTCGACGCCTGGCGCGGGCGCGTCCGGAGCATCCCAACTCGTGCCCTGCGGGGCGGGATCAACGCGTCTCGGGGCGGCCGCGGCAGGCCTCGCCGCGCCCCCGCCGCGCCGCGTCCGCCCCCGCGGCGCACGTCAGCTGAGCGCGCCGCCTTCGACGTGAAAATCGCGCCGCGCCGACGCGGGTACGCCCGGCGTGACGATGAGATCGCGCCGCGTGGTCGTCAGGAACACCTGTCCGCGCGCCATGCCGAGGAACGTGAACAGCGCGGCCGTCCGGTCGGGGTCGAGCTCGCTGGACACGTCGTCGAGCAGGAGAATGGGCTCTACACCCCGGACGGACGCAATGGCGGCGGTTTCAGCCGCCTTGAGCGAGAGGGTGAGGGCCCGGTGTTGCCCCTGGGAGGCGACCACGCGGGCGGGGTGGCCGTCGAGCTCGAGCACCAGGTCGTCCCGGTGGGGGCCGAAGCCTGCGCTCGGCCGGTGGGCGTCGCGCCGGCGGTGCTCGCGCAGCGCCTCGCGCGCCTGCGCGGCGTCGCTGGCGCCGCCAGGCGCGTAGCGCGCGGCGAGGGTCAGGTCGGGCGCCGCGATGCGGGCGAAGGCGTGGGCGAGCTCCGGCGCGAGCGCCTCGACGGCGGCCGCGCGGGCGCGGGTCAGCGCCGCGCCGTGCAGGGCGCAGAGCTCCTCGAACGCGTCGAGCTCGGCGCCCCCCTGCGGCGACGCGCCCCCGCCGCGGTGGAGCAGCTCGTGCCGCGCGCGGAGCGCCTGCGCGTACCGGGCGCGGTGGTCGGCGCTCTGCGGGTCCATGAAGAGCGCCAGCCGATCCAGCAGCGTGCGCCGCGCGCTCGCGGGCCCGGTAGACAGCGCGAGCTCCTCGGTGTGGAAGGCGACGACGGGCGAGCGCGTCGCGAAGCTCGACAGGCTCGGGGGCCGGTTGCCGTCGATCCGCACCACGCACCGCTTCTGCTCCACGGCGGCGGTCTGCTCGCGCGCGAGGGGCGGCAGCGCGTCCCTGCGCTCGATGAAGCGCGCGCGCGCGCTCGCGACGTCGGCGCCGTGGCGCACGAGCTCCGCCGCGCGGTGGGTGCGGAAGCTCCTCGAGGTGGCCGCGAAGTAGATCGCTTCGAGGAGGCTCGTCTTGCCTTGACCGTTGTTGCCGGCGATGACGTTGAGGCGCGGCGCCGGCTCGACGTCGATGCGGCCGAGGTTCCGGAACTCGCGCACGTGGAGCCGCTCGAGCAGGAGGCTCGGGAGGCGTTCCCGTCGCTCGTCGTCGGGCGCGCTCAAATCCGCATCGGCATGATGACGGCGACGTAGCTCTGCTGGTTCGACTCGCTGCCGGGCCGGAGCACGGCGGGGTCGAGCTCCCCGGAGATGCCGAGGATGACCTCCTCGTCGTCGATGGAGCCGAGCACGTCGAGGAAGTACTTGGCGTTGAAGCCGATCGTGACCTCGGGCCCGGCGTAGTCGACGGCCACCTCGTCGAAGCCGGCGCCGGTGTCCGGGCTCTCGCTGGTGATCCGGAGGGTCCCCGGCGCGATCGACAGCTTGACGCCGCCGGTGCGGTCGTTGGCGGCGAGCGCGATGGCGCGGAGGGCCTCGGCGAACTGGACGCGGGGCGCGCGGACCGAGCGCTCGGTGACGGACGGGATGACCTGCTGGTAGGGGGGGAACTGCGCGTCGACGAGCTTCACCGAGAACTGCATCCCGGCGATGTTGAAGAAGGCGTTCGGCCCGCTCTGGGTGATGGCGACCATGGGGGTCTCCTTCTCGGCGCGCGCCTCCTCGGCGAGGCGGCGGAGCTCGGTGATCGCCTTGAGGGGGATGAGCATGGTGGCGGTGGCGGAGCTGCCGGAGACGGTCGCCTCCATCTTGGACAGGCGGTGGCCGTCGGTGGTGACCATCCGGACGCGGTCGCCGGCCCACTCGAACAGGGCGCTGTTGACATGGGCGCGCGTCTCGTCGGTGGAGATCGAGAAGTGCGTCCTGGCGATCAGGAGCGCGAGCTGCTCGACGGGGAGCTCCAGCGAGGGCGCGTCGCGCGACGGCGCGGGCAGCTGCGGGAACTCCGAGCCGGGGAGGCCGGGGAGGGTGTAGCGCCGGGGCGATCCCACGGCCTTGAGCGACGTGTGCGCGCCCTCGGTGGTGGTGATCTGGATCGGGCCATCGGGCATGGCCTTCACGCGTTCGAGCAGGTCCCTGGCGGGGACCGCGACGGTGCCGCCGGTCTTGATGTCCGCGTGGGTCTGGCCGGTGACCCCGAGGTACAGGTCGGTCGCGGCGACGCGGACGGCGTTGCCATCGGCGGCGAGCAGGACGTTGGCGAGCGCAGGCATGGCGCTTTTCTTATCCGCCACGCCTTGGCAGCGCGCGACGAGGCGAAGCAGATCTTTCTTGGGGATCACAAGGTCCATAGCCGACTCCGGAGCCGCTCCCTTTAGCAGGGTTATTGCCCGGGCGTGGGCGGGAAATGAGCGCTCCGGTGACCTTGCGGGACGCCTCTTCTTTCCATGAAATAGATAGATAAAGACATCGTCTTCGTCGTAGGCGCTGTGGAGGGCGGGGATAACTCAGATTGCTCAATGAATCCGAGCAGTTAGAAGCGAGCGCCCTGGGGTAAATGGACCGTGCTCAGGGGTAGGAGGACGGGGGACAGCTGGCGGGCGGCGTGTCTCCCCCGTTTTGCCCCCAGGGTTGTCGAGGGGGTTATCCCCAAGATCCACCAGGGGGTGCTCGGGAATGTACAACCGAGCGCGGCCGGTCACGCTCTCACCTGATGCGCTGTGCAGTTCCGAGCGGCACCTGGATGGAGTATTGCAAAATGTACGTACTTGAGTTCGGTGCGGTGCATCCACTGCGGTAGCCACCACGACGTTGCGGCGATCGTGTGCCCGTCGACCGGTCTCGTCATCGCATCGCGCGAGGCACCCTCGTCTTCCCGTGGGGGCCGGCGCGTCGTGGCGGCTCCGCTGCAGCCTGTCCCCCGACCTGCTGCACCGCAGCCGTCGCGGGGAGCGCCGCCGTCGCCGAGATCAGCGCCGCCGCCGCCGAGATCAGCGCCGCCGCCGCCGAGATCAGCGCCGCCGCCGCCGAGATCAGCGCCGCCGCCGCCGAGATCAGCGCCGCCGCCGCCGAGATCAGCGCCGCCGCCGCCGAGATCAGCGCCGCCGTCGCCGAGGGGCTCGCCTGGCGTGGGACCGAGCTCGTCGGCGCGCAGCGCGCCGACGCCGCGTCCCGAGGCGCGATCCACGCCGCCGCGCGGGCCGTTGTCCAGCCGCGGCGATGCGCGGGTCGAGGCGTGGCCGAGGAGAGACGCGGCGAGCGCGTCGTCGGGGCGTTCGCTGCTCGGGCATGTGATCGGCGACAAGTACGGGGTCACCGCGATCATCGGGGAGGGGGGCATGGGCGCGGTGTACGAGGCCGAGCACCTCCAGATCGGGCGGCTGGTCGCCGTCAAGGTGATGCACCCGCGGGAGACGCAGCAGCGCGAGGCGATCTCGAGGCTGGAGCACGAGGCGCGGGTGGCGGGGCGGATCGGTCATCCGAACATCTGCGAGGTCTACGACATGGGGTGGCTCCCTGACGGCAGCCCCTACCTTGTGATGGAGCGCCTCCACGGTGAGACGCTGGCGCAGCGGATCGAGCGCTGGGGGCCCGTACCGCCGAGCGAGCTCGTGGACATCATGCTGCAGGTCCTCTCCGCGCTGGTGACCGCGCACGAGCGGGGCATCGTTCACCGCGACCTGAAGCCGGAGAACATCTTCCTCTCGGAGCGCGCCGGCATGTTGCCGGTTGCCAAGCTGCTCGATTTCGGCATCTCCCAGGCGTCCGGCATGGATGGGACGATGGATCTGACCCGCACCGGCATGGTGATGGGAACGCCGTACTACATGGCGCCCGAGCAGGCTCGAGGCGATGTCGAGCTTGACCACCGGCTCGATCTGTGGGCGGTGGGCGTGATCCTCTACGAGGCGCTGACCGGCCAGCGCCCGTTCGTCGCGCGCAACTACAATGCGCTGCTCGTCCAGATCCTGACGCTCTGGCACCGCCCGGTCACGGAGCTCGATCCCACGATCCCGCCGGGGCTTTCGCGCCTGGTGGATCGCGCCCTGGCGAAGGAGCGCGACGAGCGTTTCCAGAGCGCCCGTGAGTTCCAGGAGGCGCTGCGGCGGTTCAAGAACGAGGTACCCGTGTCGCAGAAGCGCCGGGTGGAGCGCGTCGCGGTGCAGAGCCTCATCGAGGAGCGGAACGACGACGGGACGATGATGTTCGCGCGGCTGGGAAGCGAGCAGGACGCCGGCGAGCCCGGTCGGATCGTCGCCGCGAGCGGCCGCTCAGCGCCCGAGGTGGCGAGGAAGGGTGCTCAGGTCGCTGACGGCGGGAAGGGGCTTGCGCTGCGTCACGGCGCGTGGTCGACGCGGGCTTCGGGGGCGGCGAGCGACGCTGGGGCGGTGCGCAGGCGGAGCGAGCCGGTCGCCGAGGTGGTGGACGGGCCGTCTCGGGACGACGAGACGGAGGATCGGCCGACGATCCCTTCGTTGGGCCCGCTCAGGGGGGCGGAGCTCTCGGACGACAATGAGGCGACGGTGGTTGATCCGCCTGCGTTCCCGGAGGACATGCCCACGGTCGTCCGCGGTGAGGGTCGCGCGCGGGGCGGCGACAAGAGCTGACACGGGTGTGAGCGCAGGAGCGAGGTGAGCGCAGTGGATGCGATCGAGCGCGTGGTGGCGCGTGGCGTCGTGAAGACGTACGGAACGACGGCGGCGCTGCGGGGCGTGACCGCGACCATCGAATCGGGCCGGTTGACGCTCATCGAAGGGGCGAACGGGTCGGGCAAGTCGACGCTGCTCGGGATCCTGGGCACCGTGATTCGCCCGACGTCGGGCGACGTCAGCTACGAGCCGCTCGGGGACGACACGGGGCGGGTTCGAGGCACCATCGGCTGGCTGTCTCACGAGTCGCTGGCGTACCCGGACCTTTCCGGCCAGCAGAACGTCGAGCTGGCGGCCAGCTTCCACGGGCTCGATGCGCAGGAAGCGTGGCGTCGAGCGGAGGAGCGCTTCGAGCTCGGGAGCTTCGCGGTTCGCCCGCTGCGGACGTGCTCGCGTGGCCAGCGGCAGCGCATCGCGCTCGCGCGGGCGCTTGTGCATCAGCCTTCCTTGGTGCTGCTGGACGAGCCCACGACCGGCCTGGATCGGTCCGGTGTCGCGCGGCTGCTCACGGTGGTGGAAGCCGAGGTGGCGCGGGGCGCCGCCGTGGTTGTGGTCTCGCACGAGCCGGAGGTCTTCCGGCATCGAGCTGCCGCGCGTGTCGTGCTGGAGCGCGGTCGCGTCGTCGCCGACGCGACCTGAGCCACCTCGCGACCGCTCCCGACCGGAGCCGTCGTCCATCCGAGCATCCGTGCCATCTCGTCGCCGAGCTGCGCGAGCTCGGCACTGCGCATTCTCGCTGTCGGCGGCACGGCCTGCGCCGACACGTTCTGCCGGCTCGCCGAGCGTACACGCCACGCCTGCGCCTGCACGTCGCAGCGGCAGGTGAGCGACCGCCGGTGCAAGGCAAGGTACGAGGCTGCCGTCGCCGTTCGCCGTGCGCCCTGCCGTGGCGTGCGTTCGTGGGTCCCAGGAACGACGTGCTGGTCAGCACCGAGCAGAGAATGTCGCCCGGCGACCCTGTCGAGCGCGACGGCGCGCCGCTCGCGGGCACCTTGCGTGATGCTAAGAGTAGGGCGCGATCGGCTCGGAGCAGCCGCGCTCCGGGATAGAGCGCGACGTCGAGCAAACCGCTCGGTTCACCTGTTCCTCTACGCACTCGTAACGCTCTCTCAGGCCCGTAGCGCTGCAACGTCCGCTGGGCGAAGACGATCACAGCGCGGTCCTGGGGCTCGCCCAGCAGCTCTCCCTCAAGACCCGGCCAGCCTCCTCTCCGGCAGGCTTGTGACGAGCTCGGCAACCGTGTGGGCCAGCGACTCTGGGAACGCGCCTGAGACAGGAACCAGACGGGGCGTGACTGGGGTTGGGTCGAAGCTCGCGGCGCGATCTCTCCAGACGGGGCGCGACTGGGGTGGGGCCGAAGCTCACGGCGCGACCTCTCCAGACGGGGCGCGACTGGGGTGGGGCCGAAGCTCACGGCGCGACCTCTCCAGACGGGGAGCGGCTGGGGTTGGGCCGAAGCTCGCGGCGCGATCTCTCCCGCGTCGGTGCTTGTCGAAGCATCGGGAGCTGGCGGTGAATTCAGCGCTACCTGCGCCGGTTGCCAACCAGGGCGAGCGCCGGCGGGGTAACACGGCGTGGTCAACCTCTTGAAGGATGCGCAGGGGCAGAGACAGGTCAGCACGACGGAATCACGAGCGAGCGCGCACACCAGCTCTGCGTTCGTCGGTGCCCGCGCCGGGGTCTTCAACGAGAGCGCCGCCGCTCTCGTTGCAGGCCCCGGGGCACCCTTTGGCTTCCCACCGACGCGGTCACGACCTTCAGCAAGACGGCGCTGGCGCAGCGGCGCGCCGCCAGGTGGGATGCGACCGGTTCCGAGAAGCGCCGCGATGCACTCGCCGTGAGGTGCCCGATCGGCACGACGCCGGCTCGATCTGAACCGAGCTGACGGCGGCCAGCTGATCGGCGTCGCGCGCCTGGAGGCCGTCCACGCCGTACGCGATGGGATTCAGGCTGCAAACTTCGTCGCGGCGAGCTGCCAGCGCACCGACGAGCGTGACCATCGTGTGCGTCTTGCCCACGCCGATCCCGGTTCCGACTACCGCCACCCGCAGCCGTTTCACGTGAAACAGGGAGAGCCTGTCCTCGCAGCGCCTCGCGCACCCCTTGCAAGGGCACGGTTGGAATGCGCCCTGGCGCTGGGCCAAGACGGAGCGAGAGTCGGGTCGGGTTCACAGCTGGCCGCAGAGCAAGTCGCGTTCGGACGTGTCCTGGCCAGCCTCCGGCGAGCGGAGCTAGGTACGGTGGCGCGTCAGGATGAGCTCGGCTTCAGGGACGATGCCGGTGCTGTTGGTTCCGCACGCGGCGCGGCATCGCCACCGTGCCTGTGGTGATGCTGGGTGTTTCGAGCTCTCCCGCCTTCTTGCGCCGGTCGGAGCATCGGGAGCTGCCGGCGGGTTCAGCAGCACTTGCGCCGGCGGCAGACCCGGGGGCGAGCGCGCAGGGTCAGTCCGGCATGGCAACCTCATGAGGATGCCCAGCCGCGAGGCCCATCAGAACGGCAGCATCGGGAGCGAGCGCGCGCACGAGAGCTGCGCTTCTCAGTCCGCCCGAGAGGGGAGATGAGCTCGCCGGCGCACTCGGTGAGCACCCAGGTCGCCTTTTGCCGCCCGACCCACGCCGTCACGACCTCCAGCGAGACGGCGCTGGCGCGGCGGCGCGTCCCAGGTGCGGTGAGACCGCTCCGGAAAGCTACGCGACGCGCTGACCGTAGCGTACCCATCGGTAAGGCATCGGCTCGAGATGAACCGAGCCGATAGCGGCTGGCTGATCGGCGTCACTCGCCGAGAGACCGTCCACGCCCGACCGATGGGCTTCAGGCCGCAAACTTCGTCGCCGCGAGCTGCCGGGACAGCGACGAGCGTGAAGCCCGTGTGCGTCTTGCCCACGCCGGGCCTGGTTCCGACCACCGCCACCCGGCGCTTGTTTCACGTGAAACAGGACGGCCTCACCTGGCAGCGCGCCTCGCGCACTCCTGGAAGGGCACGCCTGGAACGCGCCCCGATGCTGGAACCAGACGTAGCGGGGATCGGGTCGGCAACCAGCGGCAGAGCCGGTCGCGTTTGGACGTGACCTGACTGGCCGGATGGCGGACGGAGTCAGGTACGGAGTCGCGCGAGAACAAGCTCGGCTGCGGTGAGCGATGCCGGCGCTGTGGGGTCCGCACGCGGCATCTCCACGGCGCCTGTGGCGATGCCCAGCGCTTCGAGCTCTCCCGCATTGGTGCCGGTCGAAGCATCGGGAGCTGCCGGCGGGTTCAGCAGCACTTGCTTCGGCGGCAGACCCGGGGGCGAGCGCGCAGGGTCAGTCCGGCATGGCAACCTCATGAGGATGCCCAGCCGCGAGGCCCATCAGAACGGCAGCATCGGGAGCGAGCGCGCGCACGAGAGCTGCGCTTCTCAGTCCGCCCGAGAGGGGAGATGAGCTCGCCGGCGCACTCGGTGAGCACCCAGGTCGCCTTTTGCCGCCCGACCCACGCCGTCACGACCTCCAGCGAGACGGCGCTGGCGCGGCGGCGCGTCCCAGGTGCGGTGAGACCGCTCCGGAAAGCTACGCGACGCGCTGACCGTAGCGTACCCATCGGTAAGGCATCGGCTCGAGATGAACCGAGCCGATAGCGGCTGGCTGATCGGCGTCACTCGCCGAGAGACCGTCCACGCCCGACCGATGGGCTTCAGGCCGCAAACTTCGTCGCCGCGAGCTGCCGGGACAGCGACGAGCGTGAAGCCCGTGTGCGTCTTGCCCACGCCGGGCCTGGTTCCGACCACCGCCACCCGGCGCTTGTTTCACGTGAAACAGGACGGCCTCACCTGGCAGCGCGCCTCGCGCACTCCTGGAAGGGCACGCCTGGAACGCGCCCCGATGCTGGAACCAGACGTAGCGGGGATCGGGTCGGCAACCAGCGGCAGAGCCGGTCGCGTTTGGACGTGACCTGACTGGCCGGATGGCGGACGGAGTCAGGTACGGAGTCGCGCGAGAACAAGCTCGGCTGCGGCGAGCGATGCCGGCGCTGTGGGGTCCGCACGCGGCATCTCCACGGCGCCTGTGGCGATGCCCAGCGCTTCGAGCTCTCCCGCATTGGTGCCGGTCGAAGCATCGGGAGCTGCCGGCGGGTTCAGCACCACCTGCGCCGGCGGCAAACCGGGGGCGAAAGCGCGCAGGGCCAGCACGGCGCTGGCAACCTCATGAAGAATGCCCAGCCGGTCGAGGCCCACCAGCACGACGGCATCAGGAGCGAGCGCGCGCACGAGATCGACATTCGTCAGCCGCGGCCCGAGAGGGGAGAGGAGCGCGCCGGCGCCCTCGATGAACACCCAGGGCGCCTTCTGCCTCGCGACCCACGACGCCACGATTTCGAGCGAGATGATGCTGGCGCAGCGGCGCGCCGCGAGGTGCGGTGAGACCGGCTCCCGGAAGCGGTACGGCGCCGGCTCGGGCTGAACCGAGCTGACCGCGGCCAGCTGATCGGCATCGCTCGCCGAGACGCCGTCCACCCCCGACTCGATGGGCTTCAGGCCGCAGACTTTGTCGCCGCGGGCTGCCAGTGCGGCGACGAGCGCGCCGGTCGCGTGTGTCTTGCCCACGCCGGTCCCGGTTCCGACCACGGCAATCCGGACCTGACCTGTTTCACGTGAAACAGGGCGGCCCCTCATCGCAGCGCCTCGCGGAATCCTGCAAGGGCACGCTCCACATCGGCCTCCGAGAGCGACGCGCTCGCCGTGATGCGCAGCCGCGATGTACCCGCCGGCACCGTCGGCGGGCGGATCGCCTGGACGAGGATGCCCTCCCGTGCGAGGCGCTGGGACATCTCCACCGCGGCACCCGGCGACTTCAACAGCCAGGGGAGGATGGGGCCCGACGAACCCGGGAGCAGCGGGGCCCCCAGCGCGTGCAGGCCAGCGCGGAGCTGGCGCGTGACCGTGGCCAGTCGTGACCGACCTGCGTCGTCGGCGGCGGCACGACGGACGCGGTCCACCGACGCGAGCGCCACCATGGGGCTGATGCCGGTCGAGAACACGAAGCTCCTCGCGCGGTTCCACAGGTAAGTCCGCAGAGTCGAGGAGCCCGCGACGAAGGCGCCGTGGAGTCCGATCGACTTGCCGAGCGTGCCGATGAGGACGTCGGGGCGAACGCCGACCTCGGAGCACAGGCCAGCGCCGCGCGGCCCATGGATGCCGAGGGCATGCGCCTCGTCCACCACCAGCGCGGCGTCATGACGGTCGCACAGCTCGCGGAGGTAGCGCAGGTCGGGGCTGTCGCCATCCATGCTGAAGAGCGATTCGGTCACGACCCACCGGCGGCGGGCGCCCCGGCCGCGCACGAGAGCGCTCTCGACCGCCTCCGCGTCGAGATGGCGGACCACGTCGATGGCCGCTCCCGAGAGGCGGCAGCCGTCGATGAGCGAGGCGTGGTTCAGGGCATCCGAGACGATGACATCCCCCGGCCTGGCCAACGCGGCGACGGTGCCGACATTGGCCGCGTACCCCGAGGAGAACAGGAGCGCCGCCTCCATGCCCAGCCACGCGGCGAGCTCGCGCTCGGCCATCAAATGCGCCTCGTGCGTCCCGCTCACGAGACGGGACGCGCCCGCGCCGCTCGCAGCGCCTCCCTCCGACAACCAGGGGAGAGCGGCGTACCCGAGATAGTCGTTCGAACACAGCACCAGCATCCCCGGACCAGCCGCGGTGACCGGAGGAGTGCGCAGCAGGCCCGCGCGGTCCAGCTCGGAGAGCTCGTCCTGCAGGTGGCGAAGGGCGTTCACCCCTTCGGGCGTCGACGCGGGCGGGCGGGGAGCTTCATCCATGGATGCAGGCATGCCATCTCCTTGGGCAGCCGGGCCAGTCCGTAGGACCGCGCGGCGCATGAGGAATCACGCTCAGGGCGTGCTGCCGTTCGCTTCGCCCGAAGACGGCGAATCCGGGCCGACGCCGAGCACCGCGTCGACCCGCTGCAGGATCCGGCCGAACGCATCCCGCGCACGGCCGGCGATCATGGCCGTCCGGGACCGCTCCTGCTCCAGGTCGTGGGCGAGCGCGATCGCCGCCAGCAACATGGCCTGCGGCGTCATAGCGCGGCCGGCGGGCACAACCGTGGCGAGCTTCTGGTCGACGACAGCCGCGAGCCGCTGGAGCTCTTCATCGCTCGCGGAAGTCACCACGCGGTAGGTCTGACCCCCCACCCGTAGCTGCACGGTGCGGCGCGCCATAGCCCCCGGACGCTACCATGAACCCCGCCGGGCGCGCAGAGCGGGCTGCACCGTGCGAACGGAGTGACTTGCCGATGACACACGCGGCCGACGAGCGCCCAGAGACCCGAAGGCGCGCTCCTTCATCCCGCCGGAGAGTCACAGTCACACTCGCAGCTCGCCCGGAGCGACGCGCTCCGCGACCTGGCCGGAGACCCGGAGCGCGCGCCGAGATCCGACCGACGTCGACCCGACGGCGGACCCTCGACAGCCTCGTAGGCCGACGCGGATCGCAGAATTCCAGCGCGCCCCCCGGCAGCGCCCTGTAGCATCGCCCCATCATGCCTACGGCGGGCCGCCCAGCTGCCTTGGTTGCCGCCCTCCTGGGGGTCGTTCTCGCGCACGGCACGGCTCGCGCCGAACCGCAGGCGAGCGTCGGCGTCACCCTCGGCGCCGCCGGCACGGGCCTCGAGCGGCGGTGGTGGGAGTCCACCGCCTTTCACGCGGGGCTGCGAGGCGATGTCCTGTTCGGCCGCGGCGCCAACGACGACTTCGGTGTCGGCCCCTATGCCGAGGTGCTCACCCACGGGTTCGACGAGCTCCAGGCCGGCGCGGGTGTCTCGGCGCTCGCACCTGTCCTCGACCTGTTTCCGCTGATCGTCTCCACCGGGGTCTACGGCCGGTGGAGCGCCGACGCCGACGCGCTGGAGCCGGGGATCGCCGCCGCCGTCTTCTGGGGAGCCCGCAGCTACAACTTCCACTCGCCCTACGTGATGAGCACGGGGCTGCTCGCCCAGATGCGGCTCGGGCTCGGCGCCTCCAAAGAAACCGCGATCGTCCTCGCTGCCCAGCTCGACGTCGCGCTGCTGGGCCTCCCGTTCGTCTATCTCTTCAATGTGCTGACGGGACCGTCACCGGAAGCGGCCCCGGTGCGGCGCGCTGCATCGGCGCGGTGACCGCGCCTCGCGCCAGCGCGCCGGGTGGGCGTTCCGGGTTGGCAGAGAGCCCTCGAGGGGGCCGCGGCGGCTACAGGCCGAAGCTGTTGATGTACTCGGCGCAGGTCTGACCGAGGTTGCGGCAGTCCTGCGGCCCTCGCTGGCCGGGGCAGGTCGCCTCGACGTCCTCGTTGTCCTCGCACTCCTCGCTGGCGGAGCTGGCGCAGCAGGCCGCCGGCGATACATCGACGCACCGGCTGCACGCGAAGCAGACCCGGATCGGGTAGGACCACTCGGCGGTCTCGACCTCCTGGCCACCCAGCGTCCTGCCCCGCACCACCACCGACGCCACCACCTGGACGTCGCGGCCGAGCCTCGCGGCCTGGCCGCGCAGGTTGTCCATCGTGGCGCCGTCGAGCAGGAGCACCTCGGCGCAGTTGTAGCCGGCATCGCTGCCCGTCCCGGGGTCGATGGTGCCCGTGATCGGGACCACGTAGCCCTCGGTCACGGCGTTGCCCTCGATGTCGTCGACGCGGACCTCCGCCTCGTAGAGGTGAACGCGCGACGTCTCGGTGCGGAGCACGTCCGGGTCGCCGCGCTGCACGATCTGGTTGCCCACGAGGAGCGTCGCGCTGTGGCTGCCCACGTACGCGGCGTCGACCGCGTCCTCGGTCCAGAACGGCTCGTCAGGGCCGCAGGTCACGGTGCAGTCCCCCGTCCGCGCCATGCGCATCCGGACGAACAGGCTGCTCTCGTTATCGGCGCATGCAGACGCGAGCAGGCCGCCAGACACCGCGAGCAGCGCGAGCGCACAGAGCCTCCTCGCGAGGCCGGACGTGGCGGCCACCGACCCTTCTCCTTCATCAGCCATGGCAAACGCCTCCACCGCGGAAATGAGCATCAGCGGTGATTATCGAGAACCGCTGACGCAAGTCGCCCCTGCCGGATCGTGTTGCGCGAGCCGACCCACGACCTGGCCGAAAAGAGTAGCGGGTCGGCGCGCCGAGCGGCAAATTCGCGGTGGCCGTACGCCGCCGAAGCTGACGTAAGCTGCGTGACCGGCGTGACCGGCGTGACCGAGCGACGTTGACCGCGCCTCGCGGGGACCACGCGTGAGCTCGAGATACGCTACGATGCCGGCGGCCCGATGAGCAAACCCGAGGAGAGCGATCCCGTCGCCGCGTGGAGCCGCCTCGCGATCACCGAGCGCGCCGAAGGCGTGCGCATCTCGGTCCAGGTGCGCCCCAAGTCGTCGCGCTCCGCCATCGCCGGGGTGCGGGAAGGGGCGCTCGACGTGTCGCTGACCGCGCCGCCCGTCGACGGCGCCGCCAACGCGGAGCTCGTCAAGCTGCTCTCGCGCGCGCTCGACGTGCGCCAGAGCGATGTCCAGATCGCCCTCGGCGCGAGCGGCAGGAGCAAGGTCGTCGCCGTCCGCGGGCTCAACGAGACCGAGGCGCGAGCGCGGCTCGCCGGGGCGAAGCGATGAAGGAAAACGTCGTCCGGTTCGAGAAGTGGGAAGGTCTTGGCAACGACTTCATCCTCGTCGAGGCGGTCCCGATGACCGCCGAGGCGGCGCGGCGCCTCTGCGACCGCCGGTTCGGGATCGGCGCCGACGGCGTGCTGGTCATCGATCGCGAGCGGCGCGAGCGGCCCACGATGCACGTCTGGAACGCCGACGGGAGCCGCCCGGAGATGTGCGGCAACGGCATCCGCTGCGTCGCGGCCTACCTCGTCTCCCGAGGGACGCCCCAGAAGGCGGTCACCATCGCGACCGACGCCGGCGACAAACGCTGCGAGGTCACCCGGGCCGGGGACCGCTTCGACGTGCTCGTCGGCATGGGCCGCGCCCGCCTGGGCGAGCCGCTCGTGGTCACCGCGCTCGGCGCGGAGCACCGGTTCGCGACCGTGGACGTCGGCAACCCGCACGCGGTGACGTTCGACCCCTACACCGAGGACGCGATCGACGAGCTCGGGCCGATCGTGGCGACCACGCCGGCCGAGGGCATCAACGTCGAGTTCTGCCGCGCTCGGCCGACCGAGCAGGCCGAGGGCGCGTGCATCGACGTGACCGTCTGGGAGCGGGGCGTGGGCCGGACGCTGGCGTGCGGCACCGGCGCCTGCGCCGTGGCGGCCGCGGCGTGCGCGCAGGGCCGCGCCCCCTACGGAGCGCCCCTCCGCGTGGTGCTGCCCGGCGGCTCGCTGCGCATCACCGTCGCCCCCGGGTCCCTGGAGCTGCTCATGCAAGGCCCGGCGCGCCGGGCGTTCTCGGGCGAGGTGGTGATCGCGTGACCGCCTCGGTCGAGGGGGTCTGGAGCCCGAGCCGGGCGCCGGTCCACGAGATCTCGCTCAAGGTGCTCGCCGTCATCGCCGACGAGGCGACCCACACGCTGTTCTCGCGGGTCATCACGTCGGACGAGCTGATGCTCGCCAGCGATCTCGCGGAGGGCATCGCCCTGGCCGAGACCGCGGCGCCCGACGTCGCCTTCATCGACGTCGGGCTCGGCGACGGGGCCGGCCTCGCGATGGTCCACCACCTGAAGGCGCTCGCGCCCGAGGCGACCGTCTTCGCGCTGGCGACGCGGTCGCAGCTCGAGGCGGGCGCCCACGCGGTCGCGCTCGGTGGCGCAGGGCTCTTCCTCCTGCCGCTCGGCGGGGACGAGGTGCTGAACGCGGTCGGCTCGGTGCGGGTGCGCTTCGTCGAGCGCGCCCTCCGGGTGCAGCTGGAGCAGGAGTCCGCGCGCAGCGCGCGGGCAGCCGGGTGGATCGCCCGCGTGGCCGAGCTCGCCGATGCGCGCGACCGCAACGCGGCCGCCCAGCAGGTCGCCGAGGTGTTCGTGGAGGCGACCGGCGCGGCCGCGGCCGCCGTGTACCTGACGGTCGGAGAGCGCTCCACCGAGCTGACCCGCTCGGCGCTGACCGGGCCGCTCGATCGCGCGCCGGCCTACGGGAGCGAGGCCGACATCCTCGACTTCGCCCGGCGCGAGCAGCTCATCGTCGTGCCGCTCGCCCTCCGCAGGCTGTCCGCGGGGCACCTCCTGCTCCAGAAGGAGCCCGGCCGCAGCTCCGCGTTCCCGTCGGTCAGGCGCCCCGACAGCAGCGTCTCCACGTCCCGGCGCGCCCCGCTCCTCGACGGCCTCGTCAAGCTGCTCGCCACGCAGGCGACGACGGCGCTCGCCCTGCTCGGCGAGCGCGAGCGCTCGACCGGCGGCGCCGCGATGAAGGACCCGGCGTCGAGCGCCTACTCGTTCGCGTACTACGTCGACGTCGCCGGCCGGGAGATCGACAAGGCCAAGCGGCACGGCCGCCGGTTCACGATCGCGACCATCGTCATCGAGCCCGACGCGACCGCCGCGCCGGAGCGCCAGGACGACCTCTCCTACTGGCGCGCCACGCCGCCGCCCCCGGCCAACGGGCTCAACCCCGGTCAGGTCGCCGAGCACCTGCTCCGCGCCGTGCGCGACACGGACATCCTGGCCCGCGTCGACGAGAACGAGTTCCACCTGCTCATGCCCGAGACCGCCGGGCTGGAGGCCCACGCCTGCCATCGCCGGATGCTCTCGCGCGTCGCCGGGAGCGAGAAGCGGGCCGGGTACCTGCCGAAGGGGCTGCTCGTCGGCATCGCCACCTTCCCCCACGACGGCCAGGGGCTCGCGCAGCTGCTGCGCATCGCCCGGCGGCGCGCCGAGGCCACCAAGTCCTCGATCCTGCACCGCATCCCCCAAGATCGGCGGAGCATCGGCGAGATCTTCAGCCTGCTCGTGCGCGAGGCCCCGAGCGCCGAGGGCCCCTCCGCGATCTCGGCGCCCCGGGCGCTCGATCTGTCGGTCACCGATACGGTCCTGCTCGCGACCTCGGTGATCCGGAACGCGCTCCGCGGGGGCGCCGTGCTCATCCTTGTCGCCCACCACGACGGGCTCAGCCTGGGCGCGCAGGTCAAGGCGCTGCTCGCGTCGCCGCGCGACGACGTGGTGGTGCACGCCCTCGACCTCCGCTCGGCGCCGGGGTGCGACGACATCGAGGCGCTCTGCGTCCTCGCGGAGCACGGCGCGTACGCGCTCGTCGGGCGGAACCAGGGAGGCTTCGTGAAGGGTATCCACGCGGCCGATCCGCTGCTCGCGGACTTCCTCGCCGAGCGGCTCGGCCGCGCGGCCGGGCTGCGGGTCTTCGGCTGACTCGGAGGGCGCCGTCCAGTGTCTCGAAGGGTGCTGTTGGTCGATTCGGACGTGGACGCGCTCGGCGCGCTCGCGTCGGCGCTCAGGGCGCGTGGTCTCACCGTGACCAACGCGAACGGCGCGTTCGAGGCCGTGGAGCAGGCGTTCAAGCGCCGCCCCGACGTCGTGCTGGCCGCGCGGGCGCTCGACGAGGACAGCGCGCTCGCGGACGCGTTCGCCGCCGTCCCCGACCTCGCCGAGACCCCCATCCTGTTCGTCGTCGACGGCGCCGAGGGCGAGCTCGGCCCCGACGACGTCCTGCGCAGCGACGTCGATCACATCGTCTCGCGCATCACCGAGGCGTCCCCGCGCGGCTCCAAGCCGACGGCGCTGCAGGAGATCCGCGGCGATCTCCAGCAGGTCCCGCTCGTCGACCTGCTCCAGCTGCTCGCGATGAACCGCCGGAGCGGCGTCCTCGGGATCACCACGCCGGCCGGCGCCGGCGAGCTCCGGCTCGCGGCAGGGGAGGTGATCGACGCCGTCTACCGCCGCCTCGAGGGGGAGAAGGCGCTCTACCGGCTGCTCGGCGAGCGCGACGGGCAGTTCGCGTTCTCCCCCGGCGAGCCGACGAGCGCGCGCCGGCTCATCGCGCCGACGTCGCGGCTCCTGATGGAGGCGCTCCGCCAGGTCGACGAGGTCCAGCGCCGCCGCGCCGAGCTCGCCCCCGCCGGCGAGGCCTTCCTGGTGACCGAGCCGTCGAGCGACGATCTCGACCTGACCCCGCTCCCGAGCCACGAGCTCTTCAGCGCCGTCGCGATCTCCGGCGGCGCCCTCGCGGCGGACGACGCGAGCGCCGCGACCTCCGTGCCCGACATCACGGCGCCGGCGCCCTTGGCGATGCCGGCCAGCGCGCCGCGGGGCGGCCGCGGCTCGATGCCGCCGCCGCCGACGCTCCGCGCGGCCGAGTCGACGGCGCCCAAGCCCGAGGCGACGCGCTCGCCGACGGCGCCGCCGCCGTCGCTCGGCGAGCCGACGGAGCGCGCGCTCGTGGCCGAGAAGCTCACGGCGCTGCTCCAGATGCCGCACAACCTCGACGAGCTGCTCGACGAGATCGGCGCGCCGGATCTCCTGATCCTGGAGGTCTTGATGGAGCTCACGGAGGCCGGGAAGATCCGCCGCATCTCGCTCGCCGACCTCACCACGCCGTTCGCGCCGCCGGAGCACTTCCCGGTGCTCCGGTCGCTGGTGACGCGCCTCTCCCGGCCGGGCTTCGCGCCGCCGCCGCACCTCGTCATCGCCGCGAGCGCGCGCCGCATGACGATGCTCTCCCACGCGGTCCGCCGCATCGCGGACGCGAACGTCCCGGCCGAGCCGCCGCCGCACGCGGCGCTCCCGAGGCCGCTCGGCGTGATCCGGCTCGGCGACGGGGTCGAGCTCGCCCTGATCGGCCTCCCCACCGAGGAGAGCTTCGCGCCCACCTGGGCGCTCGCCCTGCACGGAGCGGCCGCGGTCGTCCGGCTCGGCGACGCCAGGGAGGACGCGCTGGCAGCGCACTGCGAGGCGCTCGAGCTCCTCTTGCTCGACGCAGAGGCGATGATGGGTCCGCTCGATTTGGCCTCTCCCGGACAGATCACGCTGCTCGTCCGCGCCGCGCTCGAGGCCGCCGCCGGGGTGTGAGCGGCCGACACGAAGGTTGATTCGAACGGATCTTCCGAGGTTTCTCGCCTCGAAAATAGCCGCCGTATCGGCTCTTGCAGCGTTGCAAGGGCGGGTTTCTGCTATCGTCGTCCGACACCCTCGCTTTCAGCAGTTCGGCGAGGAGAGGAGCGCGATCGTGCTTATCGGAGTCCCCAGGGAGATCAAGACACGTGAGTACCGCGTCGGGATGACGCCCGCGGGAGTCCGGGCCATGGTCGGCCACGGGCACAGGGTCCTCGTGGAGTCCGGCGCAGGCGAGGGCAGCGGGCTGTCCGACGAGGCCTACGCGCGCGCGGGCGCCGTCATCGCGCGATCGGCGGCGGAGGCGTGGAGCGCCGATATGGTCGTGAAGGTGAAGGAGCCGCTCCCCTCGGAGTACGGCCACTTCCGCCCGGGCCTCGTCCTCTATACCTACCTGCACCTGGCCGCCGAGCCCGACCTCACGAAGGAGCTCGCCCGGCGCGGCGTGACCGGCGTCGCGTACGAGACGATCCAGCTCGAGGACGGCTCGCTGCCGCTGCTCCGGCCGATGAGCGAGGTGGCCGGCAGGATGGCGGTCCAGGTCGGCGCCTCGTGCCTCGAGAAGGAGCGGGGCGGCAAGGGCGTGCTCCTCGGCGGCGTGCCGGGCACGCGGCGCGGCCGCGTGGCGATCCTCGGCGGCGGCGTGGTCGGGCGGAACGCGGCGACCATCGCGGTCGGGATGGGCGCGCAGGTCACCGTGCTCGACGTGCGCGCCGAGACGATGAGCTACCTCGAGGACGTCTTCGGGGGCGCGATCGAGACGCTCTACTCGAACGCGGAGAACATCGAGACGATGTGCGAGCGCGCCGATCTGGTGATCGGCGCGGTGCTCGTGCCCGGCGCCAAGGCGCCCCTGCTCGTGACCGAGGACCACATCCGCCGCATGGAGAAGGGGACCGTCGTGGTCGACGTCGCCGTGGATCAGGGCGGCTGCATCGCGACCTGCCGCCCGACCACCCACGACAACCCGACCTACGAGGTGCACGGCGTCGTCCACTACTGCGTCGCCAACATGCCGGGCGCGGTGTCGCACACGAGCACCTGGGCGCTCACGAACACGACGATCGGCTACGCCGTGGCGATCGCCAACCAGGGCATCGCGGCCGCCGCCAAGGCGGACCGGGCCGTGGCGCTCGGCATCAACACCCACGGCGGACACGTGACCTACGGCCCCGTCGCCGCAGCCCACCGGTTGGAGTACGTGCCGGTCGAACGCGCGCTCGGTTGATCCCGGAGCGCGACCCTGTGGCAGCCGGCAAGAAGAAGAAGATCGCGATCATCGGCGGCGACGGCATCGGTCCGTCCGTCACCGCCGAGGCCAGGCTCCTGCTCGAGCTCTACCAGGCGCGCGCAGGGCTGCCGATCGACCTGTGGGACCTCGACCTCGGCGCCGACCGGTACCTGCGCGACGGGACGACCTTCCCGAACCAGATCCAGGTGGCGATCCAGCGCGAGTGCTCGGCGGTGCTCCTCGGCGCGCTCGGCGATCCGCGCGTGCCGAACCTCGAGCACGCGCGCGACATCCTCTTCGGGATGCGCTTCGGATACGACCTCTACGCCAACGTGAGGCCCGTCCGGGCCCTGTCCGATCGGCTCGTCCCGCTCAAGGGCCGCGCGGCGAAGGACATCGACTTCGTCGTGTTCCGCGAGAACACCGAGGGCATCTACGTCGGGATGGGCGGCCAGTTCAAGCGCGGCACCCCGGACGAGGTCGCCATCAACGAGGACGTGAACACGAGGAAGGGGGTCGAGCGGATCATCCGCGCGGCCTTCGACTACGCGCGCGCGACCGGCCGGACGCGGGTCACGATGGCGGACAAGTCGAACGCGATGCGACACGCGCACGAGCTGTGGTTGCGGGTCTTCCACGAGGTGCGCGCCCAGTACCCGGAGATCCAGTCGAACCACGTCTACGTGGACGCCCTGTGCCTGTACCTCATCCAGGATCCGTCGCAGTTCCAGGTCATCGTGACGAACAACCTGTTCGGCGACATCGTGACCGACCTCGGCGCGGCGCTGCAGGGCGGTCTCGGCATGGCCGCGAGCGCGAACGTGCACGCGTCCGATCCGGCGCGGGTCGCGCTGTTCGAGCCGGTCCACGGGTCGGCGCCCCCGCTCGCCGGCAAGGACGTGGCGAACCCGTTCGCGGCGATGCTCACCGCCGGGCTGCTGCTCGCCCACCTCGGGTGGCCCGAGGAAGAGCGCCGCATCGAGCGCTGGGTCTCCCAGGCGCTCGACCAGGGGATGTGCACGGCCGACGTCGGCGGCACCCTCGGGACGCGGGCCGCAGGCGCCTGGGTCCGGGAGCAGATCGCCGCGGAGCTGGGCTCGCCGTGAGGTGACCCGGAGGGCCAGGCGCGGCGGCCGCGCGGTCACGATCGCCGAGAAGTTCGGCTGACCCGGCGGGCCAGGCGCGGCGGCCGCGCGGGCACGATCGCCGAGAAGTTCGGGTGTCCGATCCTCCTGTGATACGGGACCGCCAATGGGCGTAGGATCGACGGCGGTGGAGCACGCGGGGCCGCGGAGCAATGCAGCGGGCGAGGCTCGGCACGAGCGGCTGGGCGGGGCACGGGCCGAGTTCGTGGCGAACCTGGGTCGCCGTGTGGCGGAGCTCCGCGCGGCGCTCCGGCGGATCGAGGCGGACGACGATGCGCCGCGGCTCATCGAGGACCTGAAGCGGCGCCTGCACTCGCTCGGCGCCGGGGCGCGGCTCCTGCGCTTCGCGCGCGTCGCCGAGCGCCTCGCCGAGGGAGAGTCGGCGCTCGTCGCCTCCGCCGGCGGCCGGCTCACCGGCGAGGCCGCCGCCGTCCTGGGGAAGGTGCTCGAAGAGCTGCCCGCCCTCGCGTGGGGTCAGGCGGCGATCGGCGAGACGGCGGCGGCGCCGCGCGAGCAAGCGATGGCGTCGCGCGAGCAGGTGATCGCGTCGCGCGAGCCGGCGGCGGCGCAGGGCGCGCGCGCGGGCGCGGCGGGCGCGCGCAGCGCCGGCGCAGGGCAGGAGGAGGCCGCGGGCGCGGGCGGCGCGAAGGGCCAGGCCTCGACCTGGATCGCGGGCGTGAGCAACGGCCGCGCGCTCGCCCCCGCGCCGCTCACGCTCGACGACGAGGAGGAGGCGAGCGCGCGCCCGTCCTCGCCGCGCAGCGCGGAGCAGGCGCGCGCCGTCGAGGCCCAGGAGGCCGCGCCGCTCGAGACGCCGATCACCGTCCTCGTCGTGGGCGGGGCGCCGCTCGCCGACGCGCTCGATCCGGAGGGCGCCGGGGCCGGGCCGTCGTTCGAGGTGGAGCGCACCGACGAGATCGAGACGGCGATCGATCTCGCGCGCGCGTTCGCGCCGGACGTGGTCCTGCTCGACGCGGATCTGCCGGGCGCGCGCGCGCTCGCGGAGGCGCTCGCCGCCGATCCGCTCACCGACCTGGTCCCGGTCGTCGCCGTCGGGCGCTTCGCGCGGCCCGAGGACGCGGCCCCGTACGTGGCGCTCGGCGCCGCGCGCGCGCTCGCGAAGCCGGCGTCGCCCGACGCGCTCCGGCGCGCCGCCGCGGAGGCCGCGGCGAGCTGCGTGCGCCTCCGCCAGCCCGCGCGCGCGCCGCTCGGGGCCGTCAGCCTCGACGATCTCGGGGCGCGCCTCGCCGAGGAGCTGCGCCGCGGGCTCTGCGACGCCGCCGAGCCGAGGAGCCGCGGGGCGCACGTGGACCTCGGCGACGGCGCCGAGGTGCTCGCGGCGCTCTGGGGCGCGGTGGCGCGCATCCGCGATCTCGTGACGATCCGCTCGCACGGCGGCGTGCGGTTCACGCCGAACGGGCCCGAGGGCGCGCTGCCGCTCGCGCCGTGGATGACCGCGCCGGGCGCGCCCGAGGGCGAGCGCTCGCGGCTGCACAGCGAGATCCGCGCGAAGGCGCCGGCGCGCGGGGCCGCGAGCGCCGCGGCGCCGATCGACGCGGCGCTCGACGCGATGGACATCGTGGTCGCGGACGACGATCCGGCGGTGACGTGGTTCCTCGCCGGCGTGCTCCGGGCCGCGGGCGCGAAGGTGCACGAGGCCCACGACGGCGCGCGGGCGCTCGACCTCGCGTACCAGACGACGCCGGACCTCGTCGTGAGCGACGTGCTCATGCCGCGCCTCGACGGCTTCGCCCTGTGCCGCGCGCTCAAGCGCGACGTGGCGCTGCGCGACGTGCCGGTGATCCTGCTGTCCTGGAAGGAGGACCTGCTCCAGCGGCTCCGCGAGCTCGGCGCTCAGGCCGACGGTTATCTCCGCAAGGAGGCGAGCGCGGCGGCCTTCGTGCAGCGGGTGAACGAGGTCCTGCGGGGCAGGCGGCGCGTGGCCGAGCGCATCGCGACCGGCGGCGAGGTGCGCGGGCGGCTCGACGGCATGACGACGCGGACGCTGCTGTCGCTCGCGTGCGCGCGCCGGCCCGACGCGCTCGTGTCGGTGCGCGACGCCGCGTTCCTCTACGAGGTGCTGATCAAGGACGGCCGCCCCGCGGCCGCGACCCGGACGGCGCAGGACGGGACGTTCCACCGCGGCCCCTCGGTGCTCGCGGCGCTGCTCGGCGTCGGCTCGGGCCGCTTCGCGGTGGCGCCCGCGCCGGACGACGAGCTCCGGGCCCCGCCGCGCCCCGGGTTCGAGGGGACCCTCGCGGAGCAGCTCGTGCCCGCGATCGCCGCGGCCCGGGCGGCGCAGCGGCTGCTCCACGGGCCGCCCCTGATGCAGGTCGAGCGCGTCATCGTCGATCTGGAGGGGATGGGCGCCACCACCGACGCGACGCCCGAGCCGGCGCGGGCGCTGCTGAGGACGCTCGCCCGGGGGAGCTCGCCGCGGTCGATCATCACGTCGGGGGAGTTCGCCGCGAGCCTCGTCGAGGACGTGCTGAACGACGTCGCGGCCCGCGGCTGGGTGCGGCGCGTGATCGGCCGCGAGGGCGAGGATCTGCTCGCCCCCGCCGTGGTCCGCGAGGAGGAGACGCTCCGCGGCGTGCGGCGCGCCTCGGAGCGGCCTGCGCCGGCCGTGACGCTGCCGCCGGAGCTCGGCGAGGGCGGCGCCGCGTCGTCGCGCGCGCCGGTCGAGCTCGGCGACGACCAGCTCACGGTGGTGCCCGGCTCGGTGGCGCCGGTCGCCGCGGCGCCGGCGTCCGGCGCGGCGGCGTCGATCCCGGTGGTGTCGGTGGTGTCGGCGCCCGGGTCGGCAGCGTCGATCCCGGTGGTGTCGGCGGCGCCGGCGTCCTGGTCGGCGGCGTCGATCCCGGTGGTGTCGGCGTCGCCGGCGTCCGGCTCGGCGGCGTCGATCCCGACGGTGTCGGTCGACGGCGAGGACGAGATCGCGGCCCCGAGCGCGCGCAGGGCGCTCGCGAGCGCCAGGATCCCGAGCGATCTCGCCGAGCTCCAAGGCGATGTGGCGAGCGCGCGCGCGACGTGGACCACGCCGGCCGAGGCCGCGGCGCTGGCGGCCGGCGTGACGCCGGCCGTGCCGGGCGTGGCGCCGGCGCCGGCGCCGCGCAGGCCGGAGGCGACGCTGCCCGCGCTCGAGGTCCCGAAGCCCGAGCGGCTCCTGACGCTCGGCTCGCTCCCGCCGCCCCCGGTCGTCGAGGCGCCGGCCCCGCCGCCCGCGGCGCTCCGAGCGCCCGCGCCCCTGGCGGCGCGGGGCGCGGCGTCCGGCCCTGCGCCCACCGTGGACGAGTCGCCCACGCCGCGCCGGGTGCGCCGGCCGTCGGCGTACGTGCCCACGCCGCCGCCGCCGGCCCGCGACAACCGCATGACCATGTGGGTCCTCTTCGCGGTGGCGGCCTTCGTCTTCGCGGTGGCCGCGCGGCTGTCGCGCGATCACGAGCTGCAGGGCGCCCCGCCGCCCGCCGAGCCGCCGAGCCCGCCCGCGGCGGAGCCGCCGGCCGCCGCGGCGCCCGGCGCCGCCACGCCGGGCGCCGCCACGCCGGGCGCCGCCGGCACGGCCGTCGCCGCGGCGGCGCCGGCCGCGGCTGCCGCCGGGCCGGTGGGCGAGACGACCACGAACCCCGTGCTGCCCGAGGATCTGCCGCTCGCCGCCGGGCACAAGGTCCCCGAGGGGCACGGCATGCTGGAGGTGATCGCCGGGTCGGGCGACACGCTCTTCGTGGACGGGCGCAAGGTGGGCACCGGCAGCGTCAAGCTGCCGCTCGCGCCGAAGGACGGCGCCTACGAGATCCGGGCGAAGCTCCGGGACGAGGAGCGGGTGCGCTTCGCGCTCGTCAAGGCCGGCCGCCTCACCCGGCTCCGCATCGCGCCGCCCTGGCGCCGCTGAGCGGCGTTCACCCGCTTCGGATACGGGCCCATCTCGACGTTTTCGGTGCTCAGCGCACTGGAGCGCGCTTCCGCGCCGAAAACGCCGAGCTGGACCCGTCTCCTGTGCGGGTGAACGCCGCTCTGTAACGCATGTGCCAGAGACGGGCGAAAACCGCTCCAGCACCGATCGCGCTACTCCTATGCCGGCGGGTTCTCGACGGCGGGGGCGGCCTTGGCCTTCTTCGACCCCTGCGAGCTCTTCTTGAAGAACCGGCCCGGCCAGTCCTTCGGCAGCCGCCGCTCCTCCGCGCGCTGGATCAGCAGGCCGTAGCGTGTCCGCCGCGCGGCGTTGATGTCGTCCACGAACCGGACGATCTCGCGCACGCGCTGATCGGCGGTGGCCGCGGCGGCGCGCAGCCGCTCCTCGACCGCGACGTCGCCCCGGGCGATGTCCTCCTCGAGCCGCGCGCCGAGCGCCTGGAGAGCGGCCTCGCGCTCGGACTTCAGCGAGGCCGGCCACGCGCGCACCACCTCGAGCTGGCTCTCCAGCCCGAGCCGCACGATCTCGTGGCGCGCCTTCTTGAAGTAGCGCCTGCGCTGCGGCGCGTCCCGGTCGCGAAAGGCCCGGAGCAGCTCGTTGTCCAGCTCGTCGACGGTGTCGTCGAGCAGGTCGTCCTCGGTGTCGACGCCCGCCTGCGCGACGATCTCGGCGCGCCACGCGCTCCGTTGCCCGGCGTTCACCTGGGCCCAGCGCTCCACGAGCGCGCCGGCCTCGGGCGCGAGATCGCTCGCGTCCTTGTCCTTGAGCAGCCGCGCCTCCTCGTAGACCAGCACGCTCCAGATATGGTCGAGGGAGTCGTCGTGATGGATGGTGTTGATGGTCATGGATTCCCCTCTCGTTCTGCCTTCGACCGCGGCCGGCGGAGCGCCAAGCGAGCGTCGAGGATCGCAGAGGCTAAGAAGAGCGATCGAGCTCGTCAACCGAGCGAGGCGGCGCCAGGGGCGATGTCGGCGGCCGAGCATGCTTCTGACGCGGCGCCAGGGGCGATGTCGGCGGCCGAGCATGCTTCTGACGCGGCGCCAGGGGGGATGTCGGCGGCCGAGCAAGCTTCTGACGCGGCGCCAGAGGCGATGTCGGGCGCCGCGCAGGCCTCCGATGCGGCGTCGACGGCGATGTCGGCGGCTGCGCGGCCTCCTGCAGGAGCTGCCGGACGCTGCTGGGCACGCGCGACGGTGAGCGAGGCGGCAGGAGGCGATGCAGGCAGGGACGATCTGCCCTCGGGATCCGGCGATGTCCGCTGAGGCGGCGCTCGTTCTCCGTGCGGTACGGGCGCGCCGAACGTCAGACCGACTCCAGCATCCCCGCGTAGCGCTCGATTTTGTCGCGCAGGTAGTCCTCGATGCCCACCAGGTTGTTCCGCAGGAAGGCCGTGAACTCCACGCTGTGCCCGGTGCGGCGGATCGCGTCGGCGATGTCCTTGGGATCGTCCGAGTCCGCGCTCGTCAGCGCGCAGACGGCGTACTCGCCGTGCTTGGGCGGCCCAGGGTCTTCCACGATCATGTCCGGCTTGAGGGACGCGTACACGGCGAAGCCTCGACTGAAGAGCCTGGCCGCGCCCGCACGGTGGCGGAGGGCCGGTTCATACAATGTGCTGCGGCGCTGCCCGAGCGTCATGAAATCCTTGAAGAGCTTCTCCACCTCCACCGCGGCGAACGGGGGATTGTCGAGCCTGGTGTCGAGCGCGGCGCACTCCGATCGCCACGCATCGCCGGTCGATTTCAGGGTCCCGATCGACGGCCGCCGCAGGATGAGCAGCAGGAGCTCATCGCCGAGGTCGCCGGCTGCTGGCGGCTGCAGCAGCGCGTAGGTCCCGACCATATCCAGGCTCACCCAGCGCAGCATGAACTCGGACTCCAGCATCCGGGCGCGGCGCAGGAGCTCCCGACTCGGCTTACGCACGATCTTCGAGGCCCATGGCCCGCGCATCTCCCATACGCCGAGGTGCCGTGGGCTCGCCCCGTGTCCCGGCTCGGCATCGATCTCGCGATCGTTCAGGAATGTCTGCACCTCGGCGAACTCCGAGCCCAGGGTGACAAGCGTCAAGACGTTGGGGTTGCCGGGGCGACCCATGCGCCGCGACGCGGCATCGAGCGACTGGCTGACCGCATGGAAAGAGCTGGTGAAACCGCTCCCTTCCATGAGCACGCGCCGCACCTCCTTCCGCTGCTCTGTCTGTGCCGCGTCGAGGCAGTACCAGTAGCTCACCTTGTTCAGCCGGTTCGTGTTCATCCGGACGATCCTCTCCAGCGTCGGCGCTTCCGGTACCGGCAGCGTCAGCACGGTAGAGAGGCCCTGGTACCAGCGCTCGAGGTGCCCGTGCAGCTTCTCGATCCACGCTTGGTCGTTCGAGAGCATCACGAAGATCGAGCGCTGGAACTCGTGCCGGCAGGCGTCGTTGAGCCGCTCGGCGAGGTAGGCGAGGATGGCGTCGGGACCAGCCTGGCGAGCCTCGTAGAAGTCCCTGGGCGACATCTCGGTCCACGGGCGCATCATGCTGTCCTTGTGCATGTCGTCGCAGACGATCAGCCGTACCCGGGACCTGTCCGATGTGGCGAAGCCCCGCAGCTCTTCGAGCCAATTCTGCGATTTGTGCTCGTCGACCAGCCTGAGCACGGTGTCCCTCGTCACATCCTCGATCGCACGCTCGTCCGGCTGGTCCGTGGCCACGAGCACGTGCCAGAGGTTGTTGCGGAGGTCCGGCGCGAAGGCGCCGCCGCGCGTGCGCTCGTGGTCCTGCGCCAGACGCGCGCTGAACATCGACTTGCCCGAGCCCTGCGGCCCGTGAACGAGCAGCACGGCGGCGCTGCGACGCGCATAGACCTGACGGAAAGCCTTCTGAAACTGTCCGGCAAGCCGCTGCCAGTGCGCGATGTCGACCTGGTAGTTCTTGTACTGGTCCAGGTACTCGGCGCGCGGAGGGAACTCGAGCTCGTCGTACAGGTCTGCCATGGCCGAGCTCTTCGTAACACGGGGTGCGCGGCAGGACAGCGCTTCCGGGACCAGCTCGAGTTCGGCCGGCCGGGCCCGGTTCGGCCGTGCCCCGACCGATCACGCTGTCCCCGGCCGGGGACATCGCCCCCTACGCCCTTCCGGCCCACCGGCACGCCAATCCGGGCGGACGGACGTGAAGCACCCGCTCGCGCTCCGGACCGCTCGCGCTCCGGACTGCGGACGAAGATGAATGACGCGCGCCGTCGAGCTCGCCTCCGCCGCCGGGGCGGCCGTGGGCCGCCCGACGCCCGTGAAGGCGTCGCGCGATCCCCGCTCGTGGTAGAGCACGCCCCGTGCGCGCCCGCGTGATCCGACCCAGCCACCCCTCCGCCGCGCTCCTCGCCGCCGCGGCCGCGCTCCTCTCCGGCTGCACCGGGTGCGAGACGTCGACCCGCGAGCTCCCGGCCGGCGCCACGGCGCCTGCGTCCGCGAGCCCCGCAGCCACCCCGCTGCCCCCGGCCCGCGACCTCGTGCACCTCGTGGACGAGCTGCGCAACTGCGACATCGAGCACCGGGGGCTCCTGTTCGACACCGGCGCCAACGCCCTCCTCGGTCGCTTCGCCTGGCAGGGGACCGTGCCCACCGGCATCACCGCGGTCGAGCACGCCGGATCCACCTGGGCGCGCATCTCGGAGCGGCAGATCAAGCTCACGTTCCTCCTGCCGTCCGCGAGCCCCATCTTCGTGTCCGCCCGCGCGGTCGGCCTGGCCTCCCGGTACGCCACGATCTCGCTGGACGACCAGCTCCTCGGGACCCTCCGCTTCCAGCGCGACCAGATCCGCATCGCCTCGACCCCGACCACCACGCTCCCGGCCGACCCCGGCCTGCACACCCTCACCATCCGGTTCTCCGGCCGGCTCCGCGAAGGGGAGTCGTTCGCCGACATCGACTGGGTCCGCGTCGGCATCCCCGACGAGGACCCGGCCACCTACGGCCCTCCGACCCTGCGCGACGTCGTCGCGCCCGCCGCGGCGCTGTCGGGCGTCCCGCACCGGTCCATCGCGCTGCGCGCCCCGGGCGCCGTCCGGTGCACCTTCCGCCCGTCCAAGGTGACCCGCCTCCGCACGGCCGTCGGCGTGCTGGGCGCCGGCGAAGGCGACGCCGAGATCCGCGTCCTGCGCGACGGCCAGGAGCCCCTCCCGCTCCACCGCGTCCATGTCGAGGGCGGCGACAAGGCGACCTGGACCGACGTCGAGCTGCCGCTCGCGCCCTTCGAGGGCTCCCTCATCACCCTCGAGCTCCGCGCCACCGCCGCGGCCCGCGGCGGCCGCATCCTCTTCGGCGACCCCGTCCTCGCCGGATCGCAGGAGCCCCCGCCGCCCGTGCGCGCGGCGCGCGCCGTCGTGATCGTCGCCCTGAACGGGGTCGAGCGGCCCGATCTGCCCCCCTGGAGCGGCCGCCCCGAGCCGCACCTCGCGACGCTGGCCGAGCTCGCCACGTCCGCGACGACGTTCGATCACCACCGGGGCCCGAGCACGGTCGTGTCCGCCGTGATCGCGTCGCTGCTCACCGGGCTGCCGCCGGCGGCCCACACCGTCACCGACACCGGGGCCCGCCTCCCCGCCCGCATGACCACCATCGGCGCCATCGCGAGCGACAGCAGCATCCGGACCGGGTTCTTCACCGGCGTCCCCACCACCTTCCGGGCGTTCGGCTTCGGACCCGGCTGGTCCCGCGTCCTCGAGCACCCCCCGACCAGCGGCGAGCCGGCCACCACGCCGATCGACGCCGCCGCCGCCTGGATCAGCGAGACCGTTCGCCAGGACGCCGGCAACCGCCTGCTCGCGTTCGTCCACGCGCGCGGCGGCCACCCGCCCTGGGAGGTCGGCCCGAAGGAGCTGAACGCCCTCAAGCCGGCCGACTACGCCGGCCCGATCGAGCCGCGCCGCGCCGCCCAGATCCTGGCCAGGCTGCGCAACCGGCGCCGCGACGTCCTCAGCCCCGACGATCGGGACCGGATCCGCGACCTCTTCTCCATCGCGCTCGCCGGCCAGGACCGCGCGCTCGGCAACCTCATCGGGACCCTCAAGGCCGCCGGCCTGTGGGACGAGACCCTCTTCATCGTCACCGGCGACCTGGCCAGCGGTCGCTCCGACGGCACGCTCTACGCCGAGAGCCTCGACCTCCAGGAGCCGGTCCTGACGCTCCCGCTTTATGTCCACTTTCCCGGCGATCTTTACGCCGGCCAGCGCATCTCTGCCCCGACCGAGATCATCGACATCACGCGCACCGCCGTCGCCGCCCTCGGCCTCTCGTTCGCCCGCGAACCGCTCGGGGAGGATCTGGCGGCCGTCGCCTCGGGCCTCCAGGGCGTCGAGCGCGACCCCCAGATCGCCGCCCTCGGCGATCGCTACTCCACGCGCTGGGGCAACCTCGTGCTTTCGGGGCGGCTCGGCGTCCCCCCCTTCCTCTGCGACCTCAACGTGGACCCGACCTGCGCGTTCAACCGCCGCGAGGTGATGCCGCTCGCCACCCTCTCGCTCTTCCGGCGCACCGTGACGTTCGACCTGTCCGTACGCGCGCCCGCGGCGCAACGGGAGCCGGCCACGATCGACGCGGAGACGGCGGCCGTGCTCAACGTATGGGGCGCGCAGTGACGCCCGCGCGACGCCGCGCCGGCGCGGCGTCGCGCCGACGATGACGATGACCCGCTGACGGCGCCCGGCGGCGCGCGCCGCCGCCGGGCGCGGGCGAGGGCGTCCGCGACATCGCGCAGGCCGCGCACGCTCGCGCTCCGCGACGCCATCTGCCCCGCTGCGAGGCAGCATGCCCCGCTCCGCGCTCCCCGCGGGCGGCGTCGATCGATCGAGCGATCGACCCATCGGCGACCCATCGGCGACCCATCGGCCGACGTACGCCCGCGCCCGCGCGTGCGCGTCGCGCGCCCGCCGCTCGCGCGATGGCGTGCGCGTGATGCGCTCGCTCCGCGCGCGCCGGGCGCCTGGCATGCTTCGCGCAAACGCCGCAGACCGCACAGGCAAAGCGCCTCGATGGCGCTTCATCTTTCCGTGAGAGGAGTCCCCGCATGAAGGCGACCGACCTATTGAAGGAGCAGCACCGGGAAGTCGACGAGCTCTTCGAGCGCATCGCGCAGGCCGACACCAACGAGATCGGCGCGCTCCGGGACGAGCTCGTGGCGAGCCTCGTGGGCCACGCGGCCATCGAGGAGGAGCTCTTCTACCCCGCGACCCGGGAGGCGCTCGGCGCCTCCCCCCTGATCCCGACCTCGTACGAGGAGCACTCCCTGGTCGAGATCATGTTGCAGAAATTGCTCAGCACCGAGCCGGGTGACGAAACCTTTCACGCCAGGCTGGGTGTGCTCAAGGAGCTCGTGCGACACCACGTCGAGGAGGAGGAGCAGGAGCTCCTGCCCCAGGCCGAGCGCGCCATGGGCGCCGACCGCCTCGAGGAGCTCGGGGCCCGCCTGGAGGCGCGCTTCGACCAGGTGCGCGAGGGCAACGTCGAGGCGCTCCTGAGCCAGAACGTCGCGAAGAGCATGCCCGCCGCCGGCGGCCGCCGCACGCGGGCCGCAAAGCCTGCGGCGCGCAAGGCGGCGGCCAAGCGTCCGCCCGCGAAGCGCGCGCCGACGCAGCGCGCCGAGCCGGCGCGGGGCGCCCAGAAGGGCCGCCGCGGCGCCGCGGCCACGACCGGACGGAAGAAGGCGGCAGACGCGGCGCCGGCGAAGACCGGGCGGGCCGCGCCCGCGCGCAAGACGGGCCGGGCGACGACGAGCCGGGCGCCGGCGAGCCGGCCGGCGAAGACGAGCCGCACGGGCCGCAAGGGCGGTCGCACGAGCAACGCCTCCGCACGCTGAGATCGCGGCACACCGGGGGGCGCCGCGGAATGCGGCGGACGCCGGGGAATGCCGGCGGACGTCGGGGAATGACGGCGGACGTCGGGGAATGCCGGCGGACGCCGGGGAATGCCGGCGGACGCCGGGGAATGCCGGCGGACGCGGCGGACGCCGGGGAATGCCGGCGGGCGCCGGCGAACGTCAGCGGCGCGGGGTCCGTCCGGAGGGGACGGCGGGTCCCGCGCCTGCATCGAGGTCGAAGAGCGGGAGCGTACCGCCGGCCTTCGGGGCGGCGGCCTTCGCCGGGCTGGCCTTCGGAGCAGCGGCCTTCGGGGCGGCGGCCTCCGCCGCGACCTCCTCCAGCAGGGCAGGGTCGTCGTGGCCGACCGCGTTGACCCGCGTCGAGACGGCGCGCGCCGCGAGGGAGCCGCGCGGCGCCGGCCGGAGCAGCGCCTCGACGCGATCCGCGTCCGATTCGTCGCCGACGCCCAGCCAGAGATCCACGTCCTCGGGCGCAAGGAGGACCGGCATGCGGTCGTGGACCTGCGCCACGTCGGCGCTCGCCTCGGTGGTCAGGATCGTGAAGCGGACGTCGATGTCGCCCGCGTCGGGGTCCTTCGCCAGCTGGTACAGCCCGGCCATGCGGAGCATCCCGCCCCCGGCAGGGTGGAACCACGTCGGCCGCCGCGCGCCCTTCGGCCCGCTCCACTCGTAGAAGCCGTCCGCGGGCACCACGCAGCGGCGCGCCGCGAACGCGCCGCGGAACGTCGGCTTCGTCCGCGCGCCCTCGGCCCGCGCGTTGGCGAGGAGCGAAGGCGCCGCGCCGCCCCCGGCGAAGCGGCCGGCGAACCCCCAGGTCGCCGCCACGAGCTCCCGCTGGCCGCCCTGCGCCCGCAGCACGGGGTGGACGGTCGACGGGGCGATGTTGTACCGCGGCCGGTAGAGCGCGGCCGCCTTCGGGTCGGCGGCGAGCGCCCGAGCGGGGCCGCCGTCCGCGGCGCCTGCGCCGAGGTACGCCTCCAGCATGGCGACGAGGGATGCGAAGTCCGGAACGGCGAGGGTAAAGCGCGCGCACATACCACTAGATTAGCGCCATCGGCGCGCCTACAAGGGCGCTCCGGACGTTGGAGGAGGCCGCATGGTCGACAGCTTTGGCACGAAGAGCACGCTGACGGTTCAAGCCGATACGTACACCTACTTCAAGCTCACCTCGCTGGCGCAAGGCGGCGCTTCGATCGACAAGCTCCCGTTCTCGCTCCGCATTCTCCTGGAGAACCTCCTCCGGCACGAGGACGGGCGCGTGGTGCGCAAGGATCACGTGGAGGCCGTCCTCAACTGGGACCCCAAGGCCCGCCCCTCGCAGGAGATCGCCTTCCACCCGGCGCGCGTGCTGCTCCAGGACTTCACCGGCGTCCCGGCCGTGGTCGACCTCGCGGCCATGCGCGAGGCGCTCGCGAAGCTCGGCGGCGACTCGCTCAAGATCAACCCGCTCCAGCCCGTCGACCTCGTGATCGACCACTCGGTCCAGGTCGACAAGTTTGCGTCCTCGACGGCCCTCAAGGTGAACGCGGCGCTCGAGTTCGAGCGCAACCAGGAGCGCTACGCCTTCCTCCGCTGGGGGGCGCAGGCGTTCACCAACTTCCGCGTGGTGCCGCCCGACCAGGGCATCTGCCACCAGATCAACCTGGAGTACCTCGCCGGCGCCGTCATGCGGCAGGGCGCGCTGGTCTACCCGGACACGCTCGTCGGCACCGATTCGCACACCACCATGATCAACGGGCTCGGCGTCGTCGGCTGGGGCGTCGGCGGCATCGAGGCCGAGGCGGCGATGCTCGGCCAGCCGCTCTCGATGCTCATCCCCGAGGTCGTGGGCTTCAAGCTCCACGGCAGCCTGCCCGAGGGCGCCACCGCGACCGATCTCGTCCTCACGGTGACGCAGATGCTGCGGCAGAAGAAGGTCGTCGGGAAATTCGTGGAGTTCTACGGCCCCGGCCTGAGCGCGCTCTCGCTCCCGGACCGCGCCACGATCGCCAACATGGCGCCCGAGTACGGCGCCACCATCGGCTTCTTCCCCGTCGACGACGAGACGATCGCCTACCTGCGCTTCACCGGCCGGCCCGCCTCGCTCGTCGCGCTCGTCGAGGCCTACTACAAGGAGCAGGGGCTGTTCCGCACGGACAACACCCCGGATCCGGTCTTCAGCGACACGCTCGCGCTCGACCTGGGCGACGTCGAGCCGTCGATCGCCGGCCCGAAGCGGCCGCAGGACCGCGTCCGGCTGCGCGACGCCAAGCGCGCGTTCCGCGCCTCGCTCCAGGGCATGCTCGAGAAGGAGTTCGCCGCCGCCGAGCCGGCCGCGGTGAAGGCGTTCCTCGAGGAGGAGAGCGGCGCGGCCGCCGCGCGCGCGCCCGCGCTCGAGAAGGTCATGCGCCCGGCGGAGATCACCGAGGGCGACACGCGCTACACGCTGCGCCACGGCTCGGTCGTGATCGCCGCGATCACGTCGTGCACGAACACCTCGAACCCGGCGGTCATGCTCGGCGCGGGCCTGCTCGCGAAGAAGGCCGTCGAGCGCGGGCTCACGGTGAAGCCGTGGGTGAAGACCTCGCTCGCCCCCGGGTCCAAGGTCGTCTCGGACTACCTGCAGCAGGCGGGGCTCCTGCCGTACCTCGAGGCGCTCGGCTTCCACCTGGTCGGCTACGGCTGCACGACGTGCATCGGCAACTCCGGGCCGCTGCCGGACGTGATCGGCGATACGGTCCGCCACAACGATCTCGTCGTGGCGAGCGTCCTGTCCGGCAACCGCAACTTCGAGGGCCGCATCAACCAGCACGTGCGGATGAACTTCCTCGCCTCGCCGCCGCTCGTCGTCGCCTACGCGCTGCGCGGCGACGTCGACGCCGACCTCTTCAAGGAGCCGGTCGGCACCGATCGCAACGGCGAGCCGGTGTACCTGAAGGACATCTGGCCGAGCTCGGCCGAGGTCAACGAGGCGATCCGCACGGCGGTGCGGCCCGAGCAGTTCCAGGCGCAGTACGAGAACGTGTTCGCCGGCGACGAGGAGTGGCAGAAGCTCTCGGTCCCGGGCGGCCAGACGTTCGTGTGGGACGAGTCGTCGACGTACGTGCGCAGGCCGCCGTTCTTCGAGGGGCTGTCGAAGGACCCGGCGCCGCTCGGCGACATCCGCGGCGCGCGCGTGCTCGCGCTGCTCGGCGACTCGGTGACCACCGATCACATCTCCCCGGCCGGCAACATCGCCAAGAACAGCCCGGCCGCGAAGTACCTGGTCGAGCACGGCGTCGCGCCCGCCGACTTCAACTCGTACGGCGCCCGCCGCGGCAACCACGAGGTGATGATGCGCGGCACGTTCGCGAACATCCGCCTGAAGAACCTGCTCCGCCCCGGTGAGGAGGGCGGCATCACGGTGCACCTGCCCGACGGCGAGAAGACGACGATCTACGACGCGGCCATGCGGTACAAGGCGGAGGACGTGCCGCTGCTCGTGATCGCCGGCGCCGAGTACGGCACCGGGTCGTCGCGCGACTGGGCGGCGAAGGGGACGAAGCTGCTCGGCGTGCGCGCGGTCATCGCGAAGAGCTTCGAGCGCATCCACCGGTCGAACCTGGTCGGCATGGGCGTGCTCCCGCTCGAGTTCGCGCCGGGCGAGGACGCCGGGACGCTCGGGCTCACCGGGCGCGAGGTGTTCGAGATCGCCGGCATCGCGGACAACCTCACGCCGGGCAAGAAGCTCAACGTCGTCGCGACCGGGGAGGGCGGCAAGACGACGACGTTCACGGTCACCGCGCGCATCGATACGCCGAACGAGGTCGACTACTACCAGCACGGCGGCATCCTCCAGTTCGTGCTGCGCAGCCTGGGCGCCACGGCCTAGCGCTCCTCGCCGCGCCGCTCCCCGCAGCCCGGCGCGGCGCGGAGCGGCGGGGACGGCGCGCGGCCCCCCCCGCCCGAATGCGGCGCCGCGCGTCGCGCCTGCTGACGCGCGTGCACGCATCGGCTAGACCCTGGGGCATGCTCGATCCCCGCCACGTCGCAGATCACCTCGATGAGGTGCGCGCGGCGCTCGCTCGTCGCTCGCCCGCCGCCGCCGCCACCCTCGGAGACGACTTCGCCTCCACGGTCAGCTCGCGCCGGTCGAGGATCCAGGAGCTCGAGCGGTGGCAGGCAGAGCGCAACGCGGCGAACGACGCGATGGCGCGCCTCGACAAGAAGTCGCCGGAGTTCGCGCAGAAGCGCGACGAGCTGAAGGCCCTCTCCGCGAAGATCAAGGAGGCCGAGCAGGTCGTCTCGGAGCAGGAGAAGCGGCTGACCGAGCTGCTCGCCGTCGTCCCCAACCTGCCGGATCCGTCGGTGCCGGACGGCGCCGGGGACGAGGACAACGTGGTCGTGAGGACGTGGGGCGAGAAGCCGAGCTTCTCGTTCACGCCGAAGAACCACTGGGACATCGGCACCGCCCTCGGCATCCTCGACTTCGAGCGCGCGGCGAAGCTCTCGGGCGCGCGGTTCACGGTGCTCCTCGGCACGGCCGCCCGCCTGGAGCGGGCCCTGATCTCGTTCATGCTCGACCTGCACACGCGCGAGCAGGGCTACCTCGAGGTGCTCCCGCCGTTCCTCGTCAAGGACTCGGCCCTGTTCGGCACGGGCAACCTGCCCAAGTTCGCCGACGACCTGTTCAAGACCCAGAAGAGCGACCCGGAGCGGGCGTACGACCTCTACCTCATCCCGACGGCCGAGGTCCCGGTCACGAACCTCCACGCGGACGAGATCCTCGACGGCGCGTCGCTGCCGATCGCGTACGCGGCGTACACGCCGTGCTTCCGCAGCGAGGCGGGCAGCCACGGGCGCGACGTGCGGGGGCTCATCCGGCAGCACCAGTTCGACAAGGTCGAGCTCGTGCGGTTCTCGGCGCCGGAGGACTCGCCCCGCCAGCACGAGCTCCTCACCGCGCACGCGGAGGAGGTGCTGAAGCGCCTCGGCCTCCACTACCGCGTCTCCGCGCTCTGCACCGGCGATCTCGGCTTCGGCTCGCAGAAGACGTACGATCTCGAGGTGTGGCTGCCCGGCCAGGGGGTCTACCGGGAGATCTCGAGCTGCTCGAATTTCGGCGAGTTCCAGGCGCGCCGCGCCCAGATCCGCTACCGGCCGGAGCCGAAGGCGAAGCCGCGGCTGGTCCACACGATGAACGGATCGGCGCTCGCGGTGGGGCGGACGGTGATCGCGATCCTCGAGCAGTACCAGCAGGCGGACGGGACGGTCGTCGTGCCGGAGCCGCTCCGGGCGTTCATGGGCTGCGAGGTCCTCAGCGGCAGGTAGCGGCGATGGGAGCGGACGAGGAGGCCAAACGCGAGCTCCCGGAGCCGCGAGGCGCGCGCGAGCTGGGCGAGGGCGAGCGGCGCTCGCAGCTCCCCGAGTCGCGGCGAGGGCGCGAGCCGGGCGAGGGCGAGCGGCGCTCGCAGCTCCCCGAGTCGCGGCGGGGGCGCGAGCCGGGCGATGGCGAGCGGCGCTCGCAGCTGCCGGAGTCGCGGGGCGGGCGCGACCTTGGCGACGGCGAGCGGCGCTCGCAGCTGCCGGAGTCGCGGGGCGGGCGCGAGCTCGGTGAGGGCGAGCGCCGCCCGCAGGTCCACGCGCCGTCGACCCCCACCGAGACCTCCATGGCGCTCGCGCGCCGTCGGCTGCTCGAGCTCTGCAAGCGGCACAAGGACGAGCTGATCGACGACTGGATCGAGAACGTGCTGGCGCTGCCGCCGGAGCGCGGTCGGTACACCGACCGGCCCGTCGGCGAAGTGACGGAGAACGTCCGCTCCTGGCTCGCCGCCTTCACCAGGATCCTCGAGGACGGCAGCGAGACGCTGCTCGACGAGTTCATCACGCACCTGGTCGAGCAGCGTTACGCGACCGGGTACTCCATCAGCGGCCCGCTGATCGCCGCCTCCGAGTTCCGCACCGCGGTCGCGGGCGTCCTCGACACGACCCACGACGACGGCGACGCGGACGGCACGTCCTCCATCGACGTGCTCCGCGCCGTCGACGCGCTGTTGCTCCAGTTCGAGCACCGCTTCGCCGAGGCGTACGCCCAGCGCTCGCTGTTCGCCTCCGAGGAGCGCTACCGCGAGATCGTCGAGCTCTCGTCCGACGTCCTCGCGACGATCGACCAGGAGGGCATGCTGACGCGGCTGAACGTGCGCTTCGAGGTGCTCTTCGGGCACTCGCGGCAGGCGTGGATCGGCCGGCCGATCACCGCGCTCGCGGTCGCGGCGGACGTGCCGGCGCTGCGCGCCCTGGTGATGTCCGCGTCCCGGGCCGAGGCGCCTCGGGAGGCCACCATCCGCTGCGGGACGCGCGCCGGGCTGACCAAGGTGATGACGGTCCGGATCACGCGGCTCTACGGCGAGGACGCGTCGCTCGCGCTCATGCGCGACGTCACCGAGGAGGTCGCGCGCCGCGCGCAGATCCTCCACAGCGAGAAGCTCGCCTCGATCGGCCAGGTGGCGGCGAGCGTCGCGCACGAGCTCAACAACCCCATGGCGTGGGTGATGGCGAACCTCGAGCAGATCCGGAGCGGGGCGCACAAGCTCGTCTCGGCGGCGCGCCCGGTCGCGTCGGGCTCCTACGAGGACCTGCTCCGCGCCATCGACCTCATCGATCGGTCGTGCCACGAGGCGCTCGCCGGCGTCGAGCGCATGCGCGACATCGTGACCGACCTCAACCTCTTCTCGAGCAGCAGCGAGCGCAAGCCCGAGCGGGTCGATCTCGTCGACGTGATCGAGCTCGCGCTGCGCATGACGGGGCCGCAGCTCAGCCAGCTCTGCCGCATCGAGCGGCATTACGGCGAGATGCCCCCGCTGGTCGGCTACCCGGGCAAGCTCTCGCAGGTGTTCGTGAACCTGTTCATCAACGCCGCCCAGGCGATGCCGAACCGCCCGCGCGACGAGAACCTGGTGCGCGTGACGGCGCGCTTCGACGACGGGGTGCACCACGTCGAGGTGGAGGACAACGCGCGCGGCATGACCCCCGAGGTCGTCGAGCGCATCTTCGACCCGTTCTTCACGACCAAGGAAGAGAGCGCGCGGCCGGGGATCGGGCTCTGGGTGTCGCGCAACATCGTCGAGGAGCAGCACGGCACCATGACGGTGTCGAGCAAGCCCGGCATCGGCACGGTCTTCACGATCCGCCTGACGGGCCTGAACCCCGCGGATCTGCCGGCGCTCCGCCCGCCGCCGGAGCCGCCGCGCCTGTCGTCGCGCGGGACGATCCTGTTCGTCGACGACGAGCCGATGCTCCTCAACGCGTTCGCGCGCGCGTTCGAGGAGCGGCACGAGGTGCTCGTGGCGAAGAGCGGCCACGAGGCGCTCGACCTGCTGCGGGACCGCGGCGGCCGGATCGACGCGATCGTCTGCGATCTCCTGATGCCGCAGATGAGCGGGATGGCCCTCTACGACGAGATCGGCGAGCGGTTCCCGCAGCTCCAGCCGAAGATGGCCTTCATGTCGGGCGGCGCGTTCACGCCGAGCGCGCGCGAGTTCGTCGAGCGGGTGGACAACCCGAAGATCGCGAAGCCGATCTCGCTCGACGACCTGGAGCGGGTGATCGCCGATCTCCTCAGCGGCGGGCAGAAGCGGGGGCACTAGATGGCGGACGCGAGGGCGACGCGGGCGCGGGCGAACCACGCGCGCTACCGGCCGGGGCAGCGGGAGGGGTTCTACGAGAGCTTCTTCCAGCGCGCGAACCACCCGACGCGCCCGCTCGCCTTCTGGATCCGCTACACGCTCTTCAGCCCGGCCGGGCGGCCCGACGCCGCGGAGGGCGAGCTCTGGGCCATCTACTTCGACGGCGAGTCGGGGCGCCACGCGGTCGCCAAGCGCGAGGTCCCGTTCGCCGGGCGCTGCTCCTTCGCCCGCGACGGCCTCGCGGTGGACATCGACGGGGCCCAGCTGCGCCCGGGCCGGCTCGCCGGCGCGGCGGGCGAGGGGGAGGGCGCCATCGCCTGGGATCTCGCGTATGAGGGCGGCGGGGAGCCGCTCCTGCTGCTCCCGGCGGCCCTCTACGACGCCCCGCTGCCCAAGGCGAAGGCGCTGGTCGGCGCGCCGATGGCGGTCTACCGCGGCGTCCTCCGCGCTGCGGGGCGCGACGTGGACGTCTCGGGCTGGGTGGGCAGCCAGAACCACAACTGGGGGACGAAGCACACGGACCTCTACGCCTGGGGGCAGGTCGCGGGGTTCGACAGCCACCCGGACAGCTTCCTCGAGGTCGCCACGGCCCGCCTCAAGGTCGGGCCGTTCTGGACGCCGAGCATGACGCCGCTGGTCCTGCGGCACCGGGGCGAGGAGATCGCGCTGAGCTCGCTGGTCCAGGCGGTCCGCGCCGAGGCCTCGTTCGACTACTTCACCTGGCGCTTCCGGACCGAGACCGATCGGCTGAGCGTCGAGGGGGAGATCTCGGCGCGCGCCGCCGACGTCGTGGGCCTCGCTTACAGGAACCCTCCCGGCGGGGTGAAGCACTGCCTGAACACGAAGATCGGGGCCTGCAGCCTCACGCTGCGGCGGAAGAGCCTGGGCCGCGAGGTCGGGATCGAGACGCTGACCACGGCGCGGCGCGCGGCGTTCGAGATCCTCACGGACGACCGCGGCCACGGCGTGGCGATCCGCGCCTGATCCACGCCGGACGCACCGGGCCGCTGCGCGGGCGGCCGGGGTGGTGCGCCGCGCGGGCGCCGCCGCGCGGGACGTGCTGCGCGCCAGGCGCGGAGTCGGCTAAAGAGATCCGGGAACGCCACCGCACGAAAGGCGGACGCCATGAGCCTCAAGCACCCCCGGACCATCCTCGTTGCACTGGACAGCTCTCCCCGGGCGCCGTTCATCCTCGCGGAGGGCGTCGATCTCGCGCAGAAGCTCGGCGGCAAGCTCGTGCTCGTCCGCGGCATCGGGCTGCACCACAGCCTGCCTGCCGAGGCGATGAACGAGTCGCCGACGCGCGTCCCCGAGATCCTGGAGCGGGGCGACCGGGAGGAGCTCGAGCAGCTCGCGCGCGGCGTGCCGCCCGAGCTCGTCGCGAAGGTCGTGGTCCACGTCGGCGTCGCGTGGGAGGTCATCTGCCGGACGGCCGACGAGGAGGACGCGGACCTCATCGTGATCGGGTCGCACGGCTATTCGGGCATCGACAAGGTGCTCGGGACGACTGCGGCGAAGGTCGTGAACCACACGAGCCGGTCGGTGCTCGTGGTGCGCGACAAGCCCTCGGATTGACGGCGACCCGGCGCCAGCGGTTCCTCAGCGGTCAGGACGACGGTTCGCCGAGCCCCACCGCGCTCGTCTCGGCCGGCGCACCCTCGGGCGGAACGACATCGATGAGCGAGCCGCAGCGAGCCGCGGCGCTCGGGGCGTGTTTCCAGGGAAGGAGGCTCGAATGAACCATCGGATCATCCCGGTCGCGGACGGCTTCTGGAACATTCGCGGATCGTTCAAGATCGGCGGGATCATCGACGTCGGTACGCACGCGTCCCTCGTCCGGCGCGAGAACGGCAAGTACATCTTTCTCGACTCCTACACGCTCGGGGTCGAGGAGAAGCGGCACATCGACGAGATCACCCATGGCGGAAGGGACGTGGAGGCCATCATCAACGTTCACCCTTTCCACACGCTGCACGCGAAGGCCATGCATGCCCACTATCCGCACGCGCGCCTTTACGGCACATTTCGCCATCTATCCCGCTTCCCGGACCTCCCGTGGGAAGAGACGCTGATCGAAGATCCGGCGGCGCACGCGCTGTTCGCTGGCGACCTCGACTTCTCGGTGCCGCGCGGGGTCGATTTCGTCTCCTCGAACGAGAACGTGCACTTTTCGTCGGTCCTCGTGCTGCACCGCGCGTCGAGGACGATCCACGTCGACGACACGCTGATGTACGTCCGCCTCCCGTCCCCGATGCGCCTCCTGGGGCTCAACGACGTCCTGAGCTTCTCTCCCATGCTGTCGCAGGCGCTCGAGGAGCGCCCCGGGGCAGCGCTGGAATTTCGGCGATGGGCCGAGGAGCTGGCGCTTCGCTTCCATGACGCCGAAAACCTCTGCGCCGCCCACACGGCGACGCTCACGGCTCGAGAGAACGGCGGAGCCCCGATCAAGGATCGCATCCTCAGAGCCCTGGAAAAGGTCGACAAGACGCTGAAGAGGCATGAGCGCAAGCACGGCTGAGGAGACGCCGAGCCGCGGCGTCGCGGCGGACCGCGGGAGCAGCGGTCTCGGCGCGGTCCGCGGGCGGCGGGAGCTCGTCGCGTGCTCCCCGCGCGCTGAGCCGGCGGGCTGACGAGGCGCCCGGCGTCAGGGGAGCTTGGCGATGAGCTCGTCGCTCAGCGTCGGCTGGTCGATCTTGCCAAACCAGATCTTCCAGGTCGCCTTCATGAAATCGAGGCCGCCCACCGTCGCGGTCCCGCCGCCGGCGACCTTGGCGGTGGTCGTCTTCGCGCGCGCGTCGTACTCGATGGTGACCTCCGCGCCCGTCTTGAGGTCGCCCTCGAACGCCGAGACGAACCTCGCGATCTTCGTCTGATCGGCGTACCCGTTCATCGCATAGGCGTCCTTCAGCGCCTTGACGATGCTCTCGCGGCCGACGTCGCGCAGCATCGTCCAGACGAACTTCTTCCCCGTATCCATCTCGATGACGGCCTGCTTGGACCGCGTGGAGGGGAGCTGTTCCATGTAATGGCTGATCCGATAGACATCGATCTTGGCCGTGCCGACCGTCCTCACGCGGACGCCGCTGCCCGTGAGCGTGTAATCCGGCAAAGCGAAGAGGCTCGCGACAGCCAGGAAGATCGCCGCGAAGGCGGCGAGAAGAGCTGGAGACTTGCTTCGTACGAGTTTCATCGGATCGACCTCCTCCGGCATCGCCGCGAAGGCGGCGCATCGTGTCCGGGCGCCGCGCGCCGGCGATCGCCCGTCCATGATCGTGAATCAGCAAGACGCGGACCATCGGCGGAGGGACGCGGGGAGCCGCATCGGTCGCGAGATCTCGATAGGGGCCCTGGCCTGATGCGCCGGCGACGCATGAGGTGTGCTCGGTGGGGGCTCCGGGGCGGGCCGGCCGGGAGGGACGGCGGCGCGGCGGCGAGCTCTCCCGGAGATCTTTTTTCGGCTAGGTCCGTAGAAGCCGCGCGCTGCGGGGGTCGAGGAGATCGCGGCGGAGGACGCGAGTCCCCCGTGGGCCGCGCCTTGGCTCGGGCTTGCGGCGGAAGGAGCTTCTCGATGCGGACGATGCTCGCGGGAGTGCTGATGGGATTTGCGGCTCTGGGCTGCGCGGCCGGCGCGGCGGCGCCTCCGGAGACGGGCGCCGCGGCCGCGGAGGTCTCGCCAGGCCCGGGGGCGCGGCAGGAGGGCGCGCCGGCGGTCGCCGCGGCCCTGGCGGCGGCCGGCGGGGCCGCGGCGGTGGCTGACGGGGCCGCGGCGGCTGACGGGGCCGCGGCGGCGGCCGCGCCTGCGGCGGTCGAGGCGCCGGGATCCCGGGCCGAGGCGAGCCGCGGCGTCTGGATCGGCGCCGCGGGGGCCAGCGACTTCGTGCTGCCGGGGACGCGCGAGACGCAGCTCGGCGTGTGGGTCGACGTCCCCGCGGCCCGCCGCGGGGCGCGCGCGCCGGCCGCCGTCGCGCTGCTCGTGGACGCCTCCGGCTCGATGCAGGGGCCGAAGATGGACCACGCCCGCGCCGCGGCGCAGGCGTTCGTCGACGGGCTTCCCGACGGCGACCTGGTCTCGCTCGTGTCGTTCGCCGACGCCGCCGTGGAGCGCGTGGCGCCCGCCGTGCTCGGCCCCGAGACGCGCCCCGCGGTGGCGCGCGCCATCGCCGCGCTCGGCCCCGACGGCAGCACGAACCTCTTCGAGGGCCTCCGGCTCGCGGAGCGGCACGCGGCCGCGGCGCCGTCGACGCACGCCGTCCGGCGCGTGGTGCTCATCTCCGACGGCCAGGCGAACATCGGCCCGTCGTCGCCCGAGCTCCTCGGCGCGCTCGCCCAGCGCGGCGCCGCCCACGGGGTGCAGATCACGTCGATCGGGGTGGGCGCCGACTACGACGAGCGCACGCTCAACGCGCTCGCCCTCGGCTCCAGCGGCCGGCTTCACCACCTCACCGAGGCCCGCCAGATGTCCTCCGTCCTCGAGCGCGAGCTCGCCCTGCTCCAGACGACCGCGGCGACGGGCGCCTTCGTCGAGATCGTCCCGGCGCCCGGCGTGGAGGTGATCGGCGTGCCGAACGAGCGCGCCGACCGGTCCGGCGACGCGGTCCGCGTGCTGCTCGGCACGATGTTCGGCGGGCAGCACCGCGAGATGCTCGTGCGGGTGCGGGTGACCGCGCCGGCCGCCGGCTCGCACCCGCTCGCGAGCGTGCGCCTCCACTTCCGCGACCCCGAGAACGGCAACGTCGCGCGCGTGCAGGAGGTGGTGGCCCGCTACGAGGTGACGAGCGACCCGGCCCAGGTGGCCGCGCACGAGAACGAGCGGACCCAGACGCTCGCGGCGGTGATCGAGACGGGCATGACGCAGCTCGCCGCGGCGCAGGACGTGGGCTCCGGCGACTTCGGCGCGGCCGAGGCGAAGCTCGCCGCGGCGGAGGAGCGGCTCCGCGAGCAGGCGGCGCGCGCGCAGTCGGCCAAGGAGAAGGCGCGCATCGCCGGCGCCGCCTCGGCGGTGGCGAGCGCGCGGAAGACCGCCCGCGCGGCCGCGGCGGCCCCGCCCGCGGCGCGGCGCATGGATGCCCTCCAGATGAACGGCGCCTCCCCGCTCTGGATGGGCCGCTGAGCGGCGCCATCGAGGCGCCGCCCGCCAACCCGTCCATGATGGACCGTGGATGCGTCCATCATGGATGGGTTGACCGAGCGCTGCATCCTTGCCGGAAGGCGGTCACGATTGATCCATGAATCAACGTTGATCGATATAGCCACCATGGATCCACCATCGATGCGCCTCGCGTGGCCCTCGACGCCCTCGACGCCCTCGACGCCCTCGACGCCCTCGACAGGAGGCGTGGCCACGCGCGACATTGTCACCGGCCCTCCGACGCCTCAGCCTCCCAGGGCACTCGACCTCCGCCATGAACCCGAACGCCTTCCCGGAGTCGCGCGCCGGCGCCGCGCGCGAGCTCTGGCCGCTCGACCCGGCCGTCGCCTTCCTGAACCACGGCTCGTTCGGCGCCTGCCCGCGCGCGGTGCTCGAAACGCAGCAGCGTTACCGCGACCAGCTCGAGCGCGAGCCGGTCCGCTTCTTCCTCCGCGAGCTCGAGCCGCTGCTCGACGCCGCGCGCGGCGAGCTCGCCGCCTTCGTCGGGGCCGACCCGGACGACCTCGCGTTCGTGCCCAACGCGACCTTCGGGGTCAACACGGTGCTGCGGTCGCTCTCGCTCGGGCCGGGCGACGAGCTCTGCGTCACCGACCACGGGTACAACGCCTGCCGCAACGCGGCCGAGGTCGTCGCGGCCCGCGCCGGGGCACGCGTCGTGGTCGCGCCGGTGCCGTTCCCGATCGAGGGGCCCGAGCAGGTGGTCGAGGCGGTGCTCGCGCGGGTGGGGCCGCGGACGCGGCTCGTGCTGATCGATCACGTGACGAGCCCGACGGGGCTCGTGTTCCCGGTCGCCGCGCTGTCCGCCGAGCTCGCCGGACGCGGCGTGGATCTCCTCGTCGACGGGGCGCACGCGCCCGGCATGCTGCCGCTCGACCTCCGCGCCCTCGGGGCGGCGTATTACACCGGCAACTGCCACAAGTGGATGTGCGCGCCCAAGGGCGCGGCGTTCCTCCATGTGCGGCGCGACCGGCAGGGCTCGGTGCGCCCGCTCTGCATCAGCCACGGCGCCAACTCGCCGCGCACCGACCGGTCGCGCTTCCTGCTCGAGTTCGACTGGACGGGCACCTCCGATCCGAGCGCGGCCCTCTGCGTCGCGGACGCGATCCGCGCGATGGGAGCGCTCCTGCCCGGCGGCTGGCCCGAGCTCCGGGCCCACAACCGGGCGACGGCGCTCGCCGCGCGCGACCTGCTCTGCACGGCGCTCGGCTGCCCGCCGCCGAGCCCCGACGCGATGATCGGCGCGCTCGCGACGGTGCCGCTCCCGGACGCGCCGTCGTCGCCGCTGCGCCTCGACCCGCTCCAGGACGCGCTCTTCGCGCAATGGGGCATCGAGGTGCCGGTGTTCCCCTGGCCCGCGTCGCCGGGGCGGGCCCTCCGGATCTCGGCGCAGATCTACAACGACCGGCCGCAGTACGAGCGACTCGCGGCGGCGCTCTCGGCGCTCTTGTAGCGCGCGGGGAGCCCGGGCGTGCCTCCGGGCCGCCGCTCCGCCGGGGCAGCTCCGCCGGGGCAGCTCCGCCGGGGGGCGCGCGGCGCTCGCCTCGCGCTCGAGCCGTCGGTCCGGGTCCGCGTCGCGGCGCGCTGCCCGGGCGCGGGAGGGCGAAGCGCGACCGGCGCTTGCTGGAGCAGACGCGCGCGCCTTCCGAGGCGATAGGATGCGCGCCCCAAGGAGACACGATGCCACGTCGAATCCTGGTCTTGTCCTCGCTTCCCTGGCTGGCGACGGCGATCCTCGCGGCCGCGCCGATCGCCGCGCAGCCCGTGACGCCTCCGCCGGCGACGCGCCCCGCGCCCACCGCCTCGGCGCCGGCGGGAACGCCGCCGGCTCCTCCGGCGCGGGCGGGGACGCCGCCAGCGTCCGCGCCGCAGCCAGCGCCCGGCGCGCCGCAGTCGCCGGCGCCCGGTGCGCCGCAGCCAGCGCCCGGCGCGCCGCAGTCGCCAGCGAGCCCCGCGCCTGCCGCGCCCGGCGCGCCGCAGCCGCCGCCGAGCCCCGCGCCTGCCGCGCCCGGCGCGCCGCAGCCGCCGGCGAGCCCCGCGCCTGCAGCGCCCGGCGCCCCGGCAGCGGATGCGCCAGCGCCGGAGGGATCGCCGCCCGGGCCGGCTGGAGCGACGCCCGAGCCGGGAGCTGCCGAACCGCCGGCAGACGCCGCGCCGCCCGCCAGGACGCCGGCCGCGCGGCGGGCCGGCCGGTGGGAGAGCATGGAGGACTGGACCTCGTCCCTCTCCGAAGCCGAGCAAGGGCCGCTGCCCGCGCCCGCCGACGAAGGCGCGCTCGGCGGGGGGACGGTGCCGCTCGCCCAGCGCGGGGCGATCGGCCTGGAGACCTCGGCGTTCAGCGGCGGCGACAGCGACGTCTCCGGGCTCGCGGTCGCCCTCTTCGCCCGCATGCCGTTCGCCGATCAGACGTTCCTCGACGTCCGCGTCCCCTTCGGGCTCGCGATGGATGAGCGCACCGACGCCGTGCTCGGCAACGTGATGCTCGGCGCCCACCACGTCGCCCGCGCCGGCCGCAAGCTCTGGATCACGGTGGGCGGCGCCGTCGGGCTGGCGACGCTCTCGGCCCAGACCCACGACCACCGCAGCTACGAGCCGGTCGGCGCGAGCCGCGCCTACTGGGACCTCCACGAGTATTTCCCGAGCATCCTCCCCATCCACGCGCGCCTCGGCGCCGAGGCCCACCTCGGCCCGGTGATCGCGCGCCTTCAGATCGAGCCGCTCCTCTACATCCCGCTCGGCCGCAACGAGGAGTACGAGGTCGCGATCCAGCACGCCGCCGAGGTCCAGATCGGCCACGGGATCGCCGGCGGCCTGCGCGTGCAAGGCGTCGCGCTGCCCACGTTCGACAACGTGGGCATCCGGCACGCCGTCGCGCGCAATCTGTACGTGCTCGCCCTCGAGCCGTTCCTCGCGATCGAGCGCAAGGCCGCGTTCCTCCGAGCGGGGCTGCTGCTTCCCTTCGACGAGGAGCTCGGCCCGCCGCTCGATCACACCTGGGGCTTCCACCTCACCGCGGGTGTCCGCACCGACTGAGGCCTTCGGCGGCCGAGACGCGCGGCCGCCGAGGCCCGGCAGCGGCCGATCCACGCGGCGGCCGGGGCCAGGCGTTGGCGGTCGCGTTCGAGGCGCCTCCGGCACGTTCGAGGCGCCTCCGGCACGTTCGAGGCGCCTCCGGCACGTTCGAGGCGCCTCCGGCACGTTCGAGGCGCCTCGGGCGCGGCGCGGGACCCTGGGGCGCGGCTAGGCGCCTCGGGCGCGGGCCGCCTCGCCGATCGCGTGGGTGATGTGCCCCTCCAGCTCGCCCGCGGGCAGCTGCTCGGACTCCACGACGACGAGGCGCGCTCCCGCGTCCTCCGCGAGCAGCTCGAACGTCTGCGGCGCGCGCTCGTGCAAGTGGCTCGGCAGGACGATCGCCAGCGGGCGGAGGCGGACCGCCATCGCCCACGCCGACGCCGCCTCGCACGAGCGGACGAGGAAACGAGCCCGCGCCGCAACCCTGCGGCAACGGGCCAGAAAACCGGGGCTGCAGTCGAGCGCCAGCACGATGGGTATCCGGATCAATTGACTGCTGCTACTAGGGGGCTCCGACATAGGAAGATGCTACTCCAGCGAAGCGCTATTGCGCGTCCTCTTATCCCGCATAACCGATACAGAGCTTTCCCGAAATAGAAAACAACAAGCTCGCAAGCTCATGTAAGCAGTCACGCGTCATTTTGGTGTATTGGGTAACGTTCTGTGAGAGCAGGATATTTGAAATGAACGCTGCGAGAAGCAAGGCGCCAGCGCACTACCGCCCACGCGGCGCGGATGTCGGCCGAAATGTTGGCCCAGCAGCAACGGCAGATGATGCCTTGGCCGATCGCACGTCAATGAAATGATGTACCGGGGACGGAGTCCATCCCCGGATGCGGGCATCAGGGACACCCGGACAGATGAAGCGCACGTGGTAGACGCCGCTCGGGACGTAGGCAGTGAACCCAGCGTCCACGAGAGCGCCACACACGATTGGCTCGCGTTCCCCCATCGATCCAGCGAAACGGCCGTCCCGGCGCCAGGGCGCCTCCCGCCGTCGAGGTTGCTGCACCTCAAGGAAGTTGGCGCGCATACGCAAAGGAGATCGCGTGTCATCGCGGACGACCGCGCACGCCTCCTCCAGGACGGCCACCGGGATACGCTCCTTCTCACCAATCACCGTGCGCCCGCCGTGCCCATCGCCCCCTGAACCGGTTAACTTCCTCACAGATTCTCGCGCGCGCTCGGCGCGGGACGAATTGTTTCCGCCACGTTGCAGGAAGGTTACGGCGAGCGTCGGCGACGGCGCCGGGCTCGGCCGCGATCCGCGCCCGGAGAGGTCCGGTGCCTTCTCCCAGGCCGGCGGCTGCAGGGCAGGGGCACCGGGGTGAGGCCGAGAGAGATGGCGGTGTGGAGGTGGCAGCTGCAATAAGGAGCCAACTATATCATTTCATCGCCCGGAGAGAACAGCATCTGGCAGCGGCCAGCACGGCGCTGCTCGCGCCGAGATGGCGACGATATCCCAGCAGGGGCGGAGTCGACCCTGTAGCAACGCTGTATTTTTACAGCGTCACCCGCTGCGCGTGGGCTTCCTCTCGGGTGCGGCCTGACGACGGGCGCCGGCGATAGCGTGGTTTCCGGGCAAGGAGGCGGCGCGCGCACCCGCCGGCAGGTGCGTTGCCGCCTCGGCGCGCTCAAAGGACGTTGGAGGTTAGGAAAAACACTAAACTAAGACTCGTCCTGGCCGTTTCGCAGTGAACACCGGACGCCGGTTCGGAGGTCAGCGCGGCTGTGGGGCGCACGTCCGAACACGGCGCCACACGCGCGGCTGCCGGGGTCGTCTCCGCCGAGGTCCGCGGCGCCGAGCGCCCGGCCCGGTGAGGCAGCTTGCCCGGCGCGCGGCGCCGGCGGCCGCGGAGGCGCACGAATCGCCCGCTCGCCGGGAGGACGCTGGGGCGCACATGGTATATGCCGGCCCCATGGCGCAGGTGCACGGAGGCAAGCTCGTCTCGAAGGCGCTCGCGAGGCACGGGGTGACCCACCTCTTCACCCTGTGCGGCGGGCACATCCAGGCGATCTACGACGGGTGCCTGGACGACGGCATCCGGGTCGTCGACGTGCGGCACGAGCAGACGGCCGGCCACGCCGCCGACGGGTACGCGCGGGTCACCGGGAGGCCCGGGGTGTGCGCGGTCACCGCCGGGCCGGGCGTCACGGACGTGGTGACCGCCGTCGCCAACGCGCAGCGCGCGGGGATCCCGATGGTGGTCCTCGGCGGCGCCGGCCCGCGCGCCCTCGCCGACATGGGCTCGCTGCAGGACATGAACCACGTCGAGCTGATGCGCCCCATCTCCAAGTGGAGCGCCTCGGTCCCGTCGACCGACCGCATCCAGGAGTACGTCGACTCGGCCTTCCGCGTCGCCCAGGCGAACGTGCCAGGCCCGGTCTTCCTCGAGATCCCGCTCGATCTGCTGATGGGCTTCGCGGGGGACGACGCGCCCGCCACCGCGCCCACGCCCCCGGCCCGGCCCGGCGGCGACCCGGCCGCCGTCGCGCGCGCCGCGGCCATGCTGCGGGAAGCCGAGCGGCCCATGTTCATCGTCGGGAGCCAGCTCCGCTGGTCGCCGCGGCGGGACGCGCTGTGCCGCTTCGCCGACGCCGTGAAGGCGCCCTTCTACCTGAACGGCATGGCCCGCGGCGCGCTGCCCCACGCGCACCCCGGGCTGATGAGCCGCTCGCGCCGCTTCGCCCTCGCGCAGACCGACCTCTGCGTGGTGCTCGGGACCCCGTTCGACTTCCGGCTCGAGTACGGCCGCGCCGTCGGCCCGGCCGCGAAGGTCGTCCAGATCGATCTCGACGGCAGCGAGCTCGGAAGGAACCGCCGCGTCGACCTCGGGATCGACGGGGACAGCGGCGTCGTGCTGGAGCAGCTGCTCGCCGAGGTGCCCGACAAATCCGCCGAGGCGTGGCTCGCGGCCGTGCGCGAGGCCGAGGAGCGCGCGCGCGCGAAGATCCTCGCCGAGATCGCGAGCGACAGCGACCCGCCGAACCCGCTGCGCGTCTGCGCCGAGATCGGCAAGCGGCTCGGCAAGGACGACATCGTGATCGGCGACGGCGGGGATTTCGTGGCGACGGCCGCGAACGTGCTGAAGCTCGAGTGGCCGCAGCTCTGGATGGACCCAGGCCCCCTCGGGACCCTCGGCGTCGGGCCGGGCTACGCGATGGCCGCCAAGCTCGCGCGGCCCGAGGCCAATGTCGTCCTCGTGTACGGCGACGGCTCGTTCGGGTTCCACGCGCTCGAGTTCGAGGCGATGGCGCGCCAGGGCATCCCCGTCGTGAGCGTGATCGGGAACGACGCGGCCTGGACGCAGATCCGGCGCGGGCAGGTCGAGCTCTACGGCGAGGGCCGCGCGCCCGCGACGTCGCTCGACCTCACCCGGTACGACCGCGTGGTGGAGGCGCTCGGGGGCTTCGGGGCCTTCGTGGAGCGCGTGGAGGAGCTCGGGCCCGCGCTGGACGAGGCATTCCGGTGCGGCAAGCCCGCCTGCGTCAACGTGAAGATCGCGAAGAGCGACTTCCGCAAGGGCGCAATCAGCGTCTGACCCGTGGAGCTCCGGTTCGTCCCCCCCGACCTGCAGAGCCTCGACGAGCTCGACTCGGAGGTGCTCGCGTGCGCCCCGTTCAGCGACGCGCTGCCCGCCCACGGCGTGGCCGGCCTCTGCGACTGGCGCCTGGGCGGCCGGATCTCGGAGCTCCGGCGGCAGGGCCAGATCACCTGCGAGCTCGGCGAGGTCGTGATGATCCCGTGCAAGCCGCGCATGGCCTTCGACAAGCTCGTCCTGTTCGGCGCCGGCCGGCGCGACGCGTTCGACGAGGCGATCTTCCGCGAGGTCGTGCGCCGGATGCTCGCGACGATGGGCGGGCTCTGCACGCGCGTCGCCGTGGTGGAGCTGCCGGGGCGGCACGACGGGCTCATCCCCGCCGAGCAGGCGGCCGACGCGCTCCTCGACTGCGCGGGCAGGGAGCGCGGCGACAACGTGTGGACGCTGGTGGAGCGCGCCGAGGGCCGGCAGCAGATCACCCAGCACATGATCGAGCAGCGCCGCCGGGTGCGCCGGGCGCTGTGACGCGCGCGGCGCGGGCGCGCGTCAGGTGGGCACCTTCGGCAGGTCGACGGTGAACGTCGCCCCCTCGCCCGGGCGGCTCTCGACCTCGATCGTCGCGCCGAGGGCGTCGGCGATCTGCCGCACGATCCACAGCCCCATGCCGAAGCCGCTGTAGTTCTCGCTGGAGACGGCGCGCTCGAAGCGCTCGAAGATGCGGGCCTGCTGGTCCGGCGCGATGCCGATGCCGCGATCCCGCACCACCAGGCGGGCGCGGTCGCCGAGGTCCGAGACCGCGACGTCGATGCGCTTGCCGGCGCCGTACTTGATCGCGTTCGAGAGGAGGTTCGTGACGATCTGATCGAGGCGCAGGCGATCCCACCGGCCGACGACCGAGGCCGGGGCCGACAGATCGACCGGACAGCCCGCGGCGGCGAGCTCCTCGCGGAACCGATCCAGCACGTCGTTCACGGTGGCCGCGAGATCGACGTCCTCGAGCTCGAGCTGCAGGCGGCCCGCGGAGATGCGCGAGATGTCGAGCAGGTTCGTGATGAGCCGGGCGAGCCGCTCGACCTGGCGCTTGATCATCTCCAGCCGCGGCGTCGCGCGCTCGGCGGTGAGGTCGCCGCGCTTGCCGGCGCGCAGGAGGCCGTCGACCTGCAGCTGCATGGGCGTGAGCGGGGTGCGGAGCTCGTGGGAGGCGATCGTGAGGAAATCGTCGCGCGCGCGCACGGCGAGCCGCGCCTCGCGGTAGAGCCGGGCGTTGTCGACGGCCAGGGCCGCGCGCCGCGCGAGATCCTGCGCGAGGTCGAGATCGACGGCGTCGTAGCGCCGGTGCGTCGAGGCGAACGAGAGCGTGCCCAGCGTCCGGCCGCGCGCGGTCAGCGGGACGGTGAGGTGCGAGGCGAGCGAGAGCGAGCGCAGCGCCTCGTAGTGCGCCTGATCGAAGGAGATCGCCCGGACGAACGAGTCGGTCACCCGGGGGATGAGCTCCGGCTGCGCCGTGCGCAGGACCCTGCCGATGCCGCGCGCGCAGGAGTCGGCCGTGAGCCTGCCGAGCAGCTCGGCGGCCGCCGCCATCGAGGGGTCGGCGTGGGCGGTGACCTGCCGCTCGGTGGCGCCGGACTCGTCCTGCAGGAGGAGCACGCAGATCTGCGCGAAATCGGGGAGGGCGACGCGGACCACGCGCCGCAGCGTCTCCTCGAAGTCGAGCGACTCGCCGAGGATCTGCCCGGCCGAGACGAGGATGCGCTGCGCCTCGTGGACCCGGCGGCGCTCGGTCACGTCGCGGGTGACCTTCGCGAAGCCGCGCAGGCGCCCGGCCTCGTCGAAGAGCACGTTGATCACCTCGTTCGCCCAGTAGCGCGTGCCGTCCTTGCGGACGCGGTAGCCCTCCTGGACCGAGCGCCCGGCCTCCACCGTGCACTCGAGCTCCGCGGCGGGCCTGCCGAGCTCGACGTCCTCCGGCGGGAAGAGGACCGAGCAGTGCCGGCCGATGATCTCGTTGGCGCGGTAGCCGTTGATCCGCTCGGCGCCCGGGTTCCAGCTGGCGATGCGGCCCGCGGGGTCGAGCATGAAGATGGCGTAGTCCTGGACGCCCTCGACGATGAGGCGGAACCGCTCCTCGCTCTGCTTGAGGCGCTTGTCGGCGCGCGCCTCGGCCGCCTCCATCTCGCGGCGCAGGAGGAGCTCGCGCATCCTGCGGTTCTCGTCCTCGTAGTGCTTGCGGCGCAGCTGGGCGCGCAGGCGGGCCTTGAGCACGGTGAGCTCGCCCGACTTCGTGACGAAGTCGTCGGCGCCGGCCGAGAGGGCGTCGAGGATCGCCTTGTGGTCGTCCCGGCCGGTGAGCATGAGCAGCGGGATCGGCCGCCACGCGGCGTTCGCCTTGATGCGGAGGCAGGTGGCAGGACCCGACAGCCCCGGCATCACCATGTCGAGCAGGATGCCGTCGACGCGCGCCGCCGCGAGTCGCGCGAGCGCCTCCTCCCCGGAGTGGGCCAGCACGGCGACGTAGCCCTCGTCGCGCATCGCCGCCGCGACCTGGTGCAGGTACGTGGGGCTGTCGTCCACGATGAGGATGCGATGAGGCGGCGTGTCCGTTGGGCGGTTCATGGGAGCCTCCCAGGCAGGCTCCCGTCAACGAGGGCAGCCGCCCCGGCCGGGCGCGTGGTCGTGGCAGAACCGGTGCTGCACCCGCAGACGCCCCCCCGCGGCGCCCCCACCCTCATTGGCCACCCGTGCAGGTTGGCATGCATTCTCCCCCGCCGACGCGAGAAGCCTACCTGGCCCGATGCACTTTGCGTACAGCATCCTTTTTCTACCAGATGCCAGTCGCCCGCAACGTTGCGCCCCCCACCGTCCTGCGGAATCCCCGCCACGAGCCCACCAGGTCGCTCGATCGAGCCGGATCTCCAGAAAAAGCGTACGGGAGCTCCTGCGCGACAAATCAGGTAAATGAGGATTGACAATCGGACGATCTGCCGAATTGATGGCGAGTCCACCGACTCGATATCTGCCGGAGAATCGAGGCGTCGCGGCGCCGCGCGGTCCGACGAGGGCGTGAGTGGCCGGGGCTGCGCGGCGCTCACCGCCTCGTCGGGAGCCCCGGAGGGAGCGACGCGCCGGCCGCGCGCGGCGGACGAGGGCGGGAGATCGCGAGTCCGTCACCCCGCGTCGATGAGCTCGATCATGGTAGCCCGGGCGGGCCCGCCCGCGGGGATCCAGCGGCAGAGCTCGTCGATGCCGGCGTCGTCGACCACCCGGCGGAGCTCGGCGCGCGCGGCGGCGAGCTCGCCCCGGGCGGCGAGCGCGTGCGCCCGGGTGATGCGGTAGCGCTGGCGCACCTCGGACGGCTCGTCCCGCTCCCCGTCCGAGCGGCCGACCAGCGAGAGCGCCCCCTCGGCGTCGCCCGTGCGCACGAGCACCGCGGCGCGCGCGCCCCGCACGAGCGGGCGCACCGACGCGGGCGCCCGCTCCTCGCAGAGGTCCGGGAGGAGCCGCCTGGCCGCCTCGACGTCGCCCGCGCAGAGCTGCCACTGGGCGAGGTTGCTCATCAGGAGCAAGCGCACCCCGGGCGGCGTCCAGTCGAGCGGGACGTCGCGCAGCGACGCGGCCGCCGCCCGGTAGCTGCCATGAAAGGCGAGCGACTGGCCGACGACGTGCGCGGCGTACGCGTAGATGGCCCGGGGATCGCCGCGGTGGGACGGCGGCGACGCGGCGGGAGCCTCCCCGGCGCGCGCGGCCGGACGAGCGGCCCAGCGGCGCCGACCGGCGGGCGCGGGGGCCTCGGCGCGGCGGGCGGGCCGCGCGGCGCGCTTCGCCCGGACGAGGCCGCCGAGGAGGAGCAGCAGCGCGGCGACGGCGGCGATCGCGCACGCGGCGCCGGCCGGGATCATCCGGCGGGCTCCTCGGGCGGACCGGCGGCGCGCGCGACCTGGTCGGGGCGGACCGCGGCCGGATCGAAGCGCTGCGCCGACGCCAGCATCTTGGTGAGCGTGGGCTCGAACGGCGCGTCCGGGGACCTCTGGAAGCGGAGCGGGTTGATGCGGGCCACGACGAACGCCTTGAGGTAGGGGCTCTCGAAGCCGCGCGCCTTGAGCGCGTCGACGGCCTGGGCGACCGCGTCGTCGACCGCGAGGAGGAGCTCGGCGCGCGCCCTGCGGGTCTCGATCGCCTCCGGGAGCGGCTCGTCGAGGAAGCGGTCGATGTGCCGGAGGACCGACTGGTAGGCGCCGCCCGAGAAGCGGGGGCGCTGCTCGTAGCAGAGGCCGAGGGTGAGCAGGCTCGGCTCCTCGAACTCGAGGCGGAACTCCTGCTCCGGCCGCGGATCGAGATCGGCGAGGGAGCGCGCCATCCGCGTCACCTCGAGCGCCTTCTCGCGGATGTTGTGCGCCTTCTCGGTGTTGAGCGCGAGGATGCGGTACGCGATCCGCTCGTCGGGCAGCACGAGCGCGACCGCGCTCTTCGCGCCGAGGCGCGTGAGCGCGGCGCGGCGGTGGTTGCCGTTCGGGGTCCAGTACCTCCCCTCGCCGGGCGCGGACGGCCCGGCCCGGCCCGGCCCCGACGAGAGCGGGGTCCGCACGGCGATGATGGGATCGAGGAAGCAGTCGAGCTTGTCGATGACCTCGCCGAGGCGCGCGACGTGCGCCTCCGAGAGGTCGCGCTGGAACGGCGTCGGCTCCACCCGATCGAGCGGCAGGCCGGCGAGGACCGCCCACGCGCCGCCGACGGGCTCGCGGTAGACGGCGAGCACGCTGCCGCCGTCGCTCCGGATCGCCTCGGCGAGCGCGGCGACGTCCGGCGGGGGCGCGCCCGCGGCGAGCTCGGCGGCGTCGAGGCCGCGCGTGCCCGCGGCCGGCGCCGCCTTCTTCCGCCGCGCCCGGGGGGCGGGCGCGGCCTTCGGCTCCTTCGGCGCCCGCGGCTTGGCTGTGCGCTTCGCGGCCATCGGTCCTCCTCAGCGACCCCGGAGCATGCCCCGGGGATCCGCGCTCGGCCCCCCTCTCATCGTGTCGGCGATCGCTTGGTGGAAGCGCTCGAGCCGCTGGTCCGCCGCATGGAACACGGTCCCTTCCGGGTACCTCCCGTCCGCGTCGGCGACGCCGGCCGGGACGCCGGTGATGATCTCGATGCCCTCCTCGACCGAGCTCACCTCGTACACGTGGAAGCGGCCGGCCTCGATCGCGGTGATGACGTCGCCCCGCAGCATGAGCGCGTCGCGGTTGGCGCTCGGGATGAGCACGCCCTGCTCGCCCGTCAGGCCCTTGGCGGCGCACAGATCGAAGAAGGCCTCGATCTTCTCGTTGATGCCGCCGACGGGCTGGATGCTCCCCTGCTGATCGATGCTGCCGGTCGCGGCGAGCTCCTGCCGGATGGGGACGCCCGAGAGCGCCGACAGGAGCGCGTAGAGCTCGCTCGACGAGGCGCTGTCGCCCTCGATGGGCTCGTAGGTCTGCTCGAAGACGAGCGAGGCGCCGAACGAGAGCGGGCGGTGCTGGGCGAACCGCGCGGCGATGTAGCCCGTGAGGACGAGCACGCCCTTGCTGTGGAGCGGGCCGGACATCTCGACCTCGCGCGCGATGTTCACCGGGCCCTCGCGGCCCGGGTAGACGACCGCCGTCACGCGGCAGGGGCGGCCGAACGTCTGCGGGCCGTCGGACAGGACCGAGATCGCGTTGACCTGCCCGACGCGCCGGCCGGTGACGTCGATGCGGATCGTCCCGTCGGAGAGCATCTCGTGCACGTGGTCGCGGAAGTGGCTGCCGCGGCGGCGGGCCGCCTCGAGCGCCTCGTTGACCTCGGGGCCGTCGACGACCTTGCGGCCGCGGCGCTGGGCCCGGTAGCCGGCCTCGGTCGCGACCTCGGCGATGAGCCCGAGCTGCGCGCTCACCTTGGTCTGGCTCTCCGCGAGGCGGCCGCCGTGGAAGAGGAGCGCGGTCACGCCGTCGGCCGTGATCGGCGGCAGGCCGCGATCGTGCGCGAAGCCGGCGAGGAACGCGGGGTAGGTGAGCAGCGCCTGGTCGAGCGAGATCGTCGTCTCGAAGCGCGCCTGCACCTTGAAGAGCTGCGAGAACTCCGGATCGGCGTCGTGCAGGTCCTGGTAGAGCTGCGGGTTCGTGACGAGGACGACCTTCACGTCGATCGAGATGGGCGGGAAGAGCAGCTCCTCCGCGGTGCCGCGGAAGTACGACGGGTTGTGCTCGGGCACGATGAACTTGCCGGCGAGGAGGCAGGCCTTGAGCTGCTCGTAGAGCGCCTCGTTCTTGAGGAGCGCGCCCGCGGGCAGGATGAGGAAGCCGCCGGCCGCCTCGTGGAGGGCGCCCGCGACGGCGAAGCCCGGCTCGGGCGGGAAGCCGGAGTCGGGCGGCGCGTGGGTGCGGCCGAAGAGGGCGCTCAGCGTGGGGTAGGGGACCTCCACGACGGGGGCGCCGGAGTCGGGCGTGTGCTCGGTGAGCAGCGTCGGGACGACCACGCCGCGCGGCAGGGTGGCGCCGCCCTCCTCGCCGCGCGCCTCGTCGACGAGCAGGCGGAACTCCTTCGAGACGACGGTCTCGACGTCCGCGAGGAAGGCGCTGATGTCGTCGCGCCCCTCGAAGCGCGCGCGCACCGGCTGGAAGCAGCCCTTCACGCCGTCGCTGAGCAGCTGCTTCACGACGCTGCGCAGCTCGGCGTCGGCCTCGTCCTGCACCGTGGCGAGCCGCATCTCGAACTCCTCGATGGAGCCGGCGATGGCGTGCAGGGCCTCGCCGTCGGGCGCGTTCGAGGCGTCGTCGAGCGAGGTGATCTGCACCTCGTCGTCGCCGCGGACGAGATCGAGGCCGAGCTCGCGCGCCGCGGATTTGAGCTGCTCCTCGAGCCGCCGCTCCTCGGCGTTGACCCGGCGCTGGATCTTGCCGCGCGCCTGCTTGAAGCGCTCGCCCTCGGTCGCGCCGCGCAGGGCGTCGACGAGCTTCTCGTGGAGCTCCTCCATCGCCGCGACGAACGGGCGGCCCTCGCCCGGGGGGAGCGACAGGACCGTGGGCTCGCTCGGGCGGTGGGGGTTCGGCAAGAGGAGGATGTCGTCGGGCGTGGGGCGGCTCGCGGCGATGCGCTTCGCGACGGCGCGCGCGCAGAACGTGCGGCCGGTGCCGGGCGCGCCGACGACGACGACGTGGAAGCGGGGCTGGCGGATCTCGAGGCCGAAGGAGAGCGCGGCGAGGGCGCGCTCCTGCGAGCCGATGCCCGCGGACAGCGGCGCGACGTCATCCGTCGTGGAGAAGCGGAAGGTCTGGGGGTCGACGATCTTGCGGCACTCGCTGGCGGGCAGCTTGCGGGCGACCATGGCGGCGCACCATAGCGCCTTTCGACGCCCGCTGGCGTGGAGCCCGCCCGGCGGGGCGCGGCCGCGCCGGAGAACACGCTGAAGAGCGCGCGCTACCGCCGCAGGACCATCACCGGGCAGGGGGCGCCGCAGAGCACGTCGCGGAAGACGCCGCCGTGGTGATCCTCGAGCTGCCCGTGCCAGACCAGGACCACGAGGTCGCTCGTCAGCTGCCCGGCGAGCCGCAGGATCTCCGCCGCCGGCTCGCCCTTGCCGAGGAAGAACCGCGTGGCGACGTCGTGGGGGCAGTGGCCGATCGCGCTCAGGAACCGGGCCAGGAACTCCTCGGTGAACGCGGGCCACTCGTGCTGGGGCTGATCGACGTACAGGGGCGCCACCATCGCGCCCGGCTCGGAGGGCAACGGCGTCGAGACGGGCGGCGCGTCGTCGGCCTCCCGCGGCGAGGCGCCGCCGACCATCACGATGTCGAGCTCGGCGCCGAGCCTGCGGGCGAGCTCTCCGGCGGGGGTGATGGCGGCGGCCGTGCTGGGGGTCCCGTCGAGCGGCAAGAGGATGCGCTCGATCCGCGACGACGTCGGCGCCGCCGGGCCGATGACGACGACCCCGCAGGCGGCGGCCTCCAGCGCGCGCGCGGCGAGCCGGCCGACGCCGAGGCGCTCGTCCACGACCTCCTCCGGCTCGGAGGCCACCACCACGAGGGAGGCGCCGCGGCCCCTCGCCGCCGCCGCGAGCGCGCCCGGCGGATCCTCGCTCGCCGCGACGTGCAGCACCACGCCCTGCAGCGCCTCCGGGGTGACCCCGAGGTGGGCGGGCACCTCGCTCGCCTCGAGCGGCTCGGCGCAGACGAGGAGCCCGTGCAGCGGCGCGTGGAGCGCGCCGGCGATGAGCCGCCCGAGCCCGAGGGCGCCCTGGTGGGCGCGGCGGCCGTGGAGCGCGACGAGCACGCTCCTGCTCCGCGCGCCGCTCTCCGGCGACGGCTCGTCGCCCCCCTCGCGCGCGCCGAGGGGCGGATCGGCCGCGGAAGCCGGCCCGGACAGCGCCCCACGTTCCCCGAGAGACCCATCGCGCACGGCGCTCAGCATGTCGTGACCTCCTCCCATGTCTGGAACCGGCCGCCGACCCGCCGCGCCGCGTAGCGCCGGCCCGGCTCGGCCACCACGGCGCAGGCGACCGCGCCCGCGTCGAGCGCGGCGATCGGCAGCGGCGCGCTCCCCTCGAGCGCGACCTCCACCGCGCCGTCCTCCACGTGGATCTCGAGCGCGCGGCCTCGCCACGAGATCGGGATCTTGAGGTGACGCCAGCCCGGCAGGAGGTGCGGCTCGACGCCGATCGCCTCGTCCTCGTCCGGCCACGGCGGCGCGGGCGGGAGCCGCGCCGCGAGCGCGCTCCGCGGGACGCGCGTGAGGCCGGCGGCGCCGAACGCGACCGCCTGCCAGAGGCTGCCCATCGCGGCGACGTGCACGCCCCCCGCGGCGTTGCCCATCGTGTTGCCGAGGTCGATGTCGGCGGTCTGGTCGAAGTAGCGCGCGGCGTGGGCGTGGAGGTCGAGCCGGGCGGCGACGAGCGCGTGGGCGCCCGGGCTCAGCGAGCTCCCGTGGGCGGTGCGCGGCTCGTAGTAGAGGAAGCTCTCGCGCCGCGCGCTCGCGGGCACCGCGCCCCAGAGCAGCGCGACGAGCTGCACGACGTCCGCCTGCTTCACGACCTGGCAGGCCTGCGTCCGCGCGCGACCGAGCAGCACGTCGATCGGCGCGCTGCGCACGGCGTAGTCGGCGATCGCGAACGGCTCGAGGCGGAAGTAGCCGGCGAACTGCTCGATGAGGCCCGTGCGCGGGTCGAGCCCGAGGGCCATGCGATCCGCCACGTCGCACCAGCGCTCGACCTCCTCGGGCCGGAGGTCGAGCGCCGCGAGCACGTCGCCGCGCGCCACGCCGCGCCGGACGACCGCGGCGGCGGCGCGGAGGTTGTACCGCGCCATCCAGTTCGTGAACGCGTTGTCGTCGACGGCCTCGTGGTACTCGTCCGGCCCGATGACCCGGCGGATGTGGGCGAGCCCGTCCGGCCCGGTCTCGGCGCGGCTCGCCCAGAAGCGCGCCGTCTCGACGAGGATCTCGGCCCCCTCGCCGCGCTCGAACTCGAGATCGCCGGTGGCGCGGCCGTACGCGTGCGCCGCGTACGCGACGTCGGCGCTGATGTGGTGCTCCTGCTCGCCGGAGAGCACCCGGACCACCTCGCCGAACGGCGTGACGAGGAGCGGCGGCGTCGTCTCGTCGCCCGTGTCCGCCGACTCCCACGCGTAGAGGGCGCCCTCGTAGCCGAGCGACCTCGCCTTGCGGCGCGCGCCCGCGAGGGTGCGGTGCCGGTACAGGAGCAGCGCGCGCGCGGCCTCGGGGTAGCAGTGCGTGTAGAAGGGGACGAGGAACGTCTCGGTGTCCCAGAAGACGTGGCCGCGGTACGCCTCGCCGCTGAGCCCGCGCGCGCCGATGGAGCAGCGCGGGTCGTCCGGGTTGGCGGCGCCGATGAGGTGGTAGAGGGCGAACCGGAGCGCCCGCTCGATCTTGGGGGCGCCGTCGATCTCGACGTCGGCGCGGCGCCATCGCTCCGCCCACGCGCGCGCGTGCTCGCCGAGCACGTCGCCCGCGGCGCGGCGCGAGAGCTCCGCCTGGAGCGCCTCGCCCGCCTCGCGCGGCGCGGGGGTGTCGCGCGACGTGTGCAGCGTCGTCGTCCGGAAGAGGCGGAGCCGCTCGGCGACGCGGACGCCGATGTCGCAGCGCTCGGCGATGGAGCGCGCGCCCTCGGTGCGCTCGCAGCGCGCGCCGTCGGGGACCTCGGGCGGCGAGCCCTCGGCGGCCTCGCCCGGGAGCGCGCGCAGGTGCGAGGTCATCGCGGTCTCGAGCCCGCCGTGCGTGTGGCCGACGAGGAGCAGGCTCTCGGCGCGCGCGTCCGCCGAGAAGCGCGCCCAGTGCGCCGCGCCGCTCGCGCTCTTCACGTCGCCGCTCAGGATCGCGTCGACGCGGATCGTCCCGGTGAAGTTGATGGGGGCGACGCTGAGCGCCTCGACGAGGACGTGGCGGTCCGCGAGCGACGCCGCGTGGAGCGTGTGGACGTGCGCGAGGTGCCCGGCCTCGCCGCGCCGCAGGCACTCGCGCAGCAGCACGCCGCGCCGCAGGTCGAGGGCGCGGAGGTGGTGCAGCACGCCGCTCGTCTCCGCCGAGAACGGCTCGCCCTCGATGGCGACGCTCAGCCGGCCCCAGTCGGGGGCGATCACGAGCTCCGGGACGCGGCTCACGTCGGCCGAGGGCTCGAACGCGCCCGCGATGAACGTCGCCGGCCGCGACACGCTCGACCCCTCCGGGAGCGACGCGCGCGAGCCGAGGTAGCCGTTGGCGATCGCGAGCAGCGACTCGATCTCGTGCTCGCGCGCCACGTCGAACCCCGGCTCCTCGACGATCCACGCGGCGTCGCGCGGCGCCGCGAGCGCGCCGAGCTCCCGGTCGAGGTCCCGCTGGAGCGCGACGATCTCGCCGAGCCGCCGCGCGCCGGCCGCCGCGTGGGTCGCGCCCGCGAGCTCGGGCGCGCCCGCGAGCCCGCGCGCGCCTGCGAGCCCGCGCGCGCCCGCCGCCGGCGCGCCCCCGCCGGGCTCCGGCGAGATGGCGAGCCAGTCGCGCGGCGCGATGCGGAGCGGCGCGATCACCTGCGCGAGCAGCGCGGCCAGCGCGGAGCGCCCGTCCGGCGGCGCCGCGGCGGCGAGCGCGACGGCGGCGCCGCGGCGATCGAAGCCGTAGAGCTCGGCGCCCTCGAGCGCGCCGACGAAGAGCCGCCTCCGGTCCGCCGCGCTCTCCGCGCGCGCGCCGCGCTCGAGCCGCCGCGCGAGGTGGGGCACGCCCTCGCGGGCGAGGAGCGCCACGCGCACCCCCATCGCGAGCAGCGCGTCGAGCAGCGCCGCGGCGCCGCCGTCCGCCTCCGGGCCGCCGGCCGCCTCCGGGAGGACGCTCGCGTCGAGGACGACGAAGCGGAAGCGGTGGTGCAGCTCGGCCGGCAGCCGGATCGCGGCCGCCGGCGCGCCCGCGAGGCCGGGGCTGCTCGGCCCGCCCCGCGCGGCGACGGGCGGCCCGGCGGCGCTGTCTTGGAGAGACGACATCCTCGGCTCCTCCCCGGGGCCGGGGTACGCGAGGATCGTGCCGCCGCGCCTGTGCAGGCCGGGATCAGGGCGGGGCGCGGCGGCGGTGGGCTAGCGCTGCACGTCGGCGGTCAGCCGATCGAGCACGCCGAGGAGCCGGTCGACGTCGAACGGCTTCGCGAGCACGCCGGCCACGGCGCCGCGGATGCTGGGCTCGCTCACGCCGGAGAGCAGGAGGACGGGCACCTCGACGCCCGCCGCGGCGAGCGCGGCGAGGAACTCCTCGCCCGTCATCTCGGGCATCACGTAGTCGAGCAGCACCGCCCGCGGCCGCGCGCCGCGGGCGAGGCGATCGAGCGCCTCCAGCGGCCGCGTGAACCCCTGGACGCCGTAGCCCTCGTCGGCGAGCAGCTCCATCAGCGAGTCGACGAGCGCCGGGTCGTCGTCGACGACGAAGATCTCCGCGCGCGGGGGCGGCGAGGCGCCGGCCAGGCACGGAGAAGGGCCCGGCGAGCTCATCCAGTTTCTCTCGATCGCTGGCCTTTTCGGCGCATGAGCCGCGCAAAGGATACCAGACGGCCGCCGCGACCGCATGGGGCAGGTCGCGCGGGCGTGGCGCGGGGCGTGGCGCTTGGCGCGGGGCGTGGCGCTTGGCGCGGGGCGTGGCGCATGGCGCCGGGCGTGGCGCATGGCGCATGGCGCGCGGCGTGGCGCATGGCGCGCGGCGTAACGCTTCCCACGGCGCAGATCTCCGCTGAGCTCCGAAACTCGCTCAGGACGGAGTTTTCCTCATCAATTGGGCTTGCCGCCGCGCCGCTGCTTGCAGATCGTTGAGCACCTGATACCCCTGTAAGGTTCCTCCCAGGACGACCCGAGCAGCTTGACTTGAACTGCTCGCGGGTATCGAATTGTGGTCCGAAGGACACTCCAATCCCCCTGTGGTCATCATGGCGGAAACCCCTGCTAGCAAGCTGCACATCTATCTGATCGACGATCACCCCGTCGTCCGCGAAGGCTTCGCTCGAGCGCTCTCGGACGAGCCCGACATGGTCGTCGTGGGCCAGGCCGGGACAGCAGCCGACGCCTTGCGCGAGACGGCGAGCTGCAAGCCGGACGTGGTGCTCGTCGATCTCAACATCCCCGACCGGGACGGCATCGAGCTCCTCGGGGCGCTGCGGGCGCAGCTGCCGCAGGCGAAGCTGCTCGTGCTGAGCGGCTACGACGACGAGTTCCGCGTCGCCGAGGCGCTCCGCGCGGGGGCGCAGGGCTACCTCGTGAAGACCTCGAAGCTCGAGGAGGTCATCGAGGGCATCCGCCGGATCGCGACCGGCGGCGCGCCGCTGTCCTCGAGCATCGCGGGCGCCGTCGTACGCGCGATGCGCAAGCCGGCGAGCGAGGGCTCCGGCGGCCTCGACGCGCTGACCCCGCGCGAGCGCCAGGTGCTGCGGCTGCTCGCGGCCGGCGTGTCGACGCGCGAGACGGCCGCGCGGCTCACGATCAGCCCGAAGACGGTGGAGACCCACCGCGTGCGCATCTACGCGAAGCTCGGATGTAAGAGCGCGGTCGAGCTGACCCGCATCGCGGTCCGCACCGGGCTGATCGAGGCGTAGGCCACCCGCGATCGCGCGAGGCGCCCCGCCCGCTCACCGCCCGGGAGCGGGGCGCTTCGCCTTTCTCTTCCCCGGCGCTGCTTCCTTCGTGGCCGCCTCCGGCGTGGGGCTCGCGCTCGCTCGGCGCTTCGCGTCCTCGAGCAGGCGGTCGATCCGCACGCCGTCGATGGTGAGCCCGTCGATCTTGCAGCCGGTGATCTCGACCTCGCGGAGGTCCGACGCCTCGAGGCGAGCGCCGCGCAAGGTCACGTCGGACCAGCGCGTCCCCGCCGCGTCGGCGTTGTCGATCCGCGCGCCTGCCAGCGACACGTCGTCGAGCGAGGCGGCGGCGAGCGCGACGTTGTGGAGGCGGGCGCCGCGCAGATCGACGTCGTCGAGCTCGGCCTCGGCGAGCGCGACGTTGTGGAGGCGGGCGCCGCGCAGGTCGATGTCGTCGAGGTCGACCTCCGTGAGCGCGACGTTGTGGAAGCGCGCGCCGCGCAGGTCCACATCGTCGAGCTCGGCCTCGGCGAGCGCGACGTTGTGGAAGCGCGCGCCGCGCAGGTCGGCGTCGTCGAAGTCGGCCCCGGCGAGCGTCGCGCCGTGAAAGCGCGCGGGCCTCGGCGACGCCGCGGCATCGCGCTCCGCGGCGTCCGCATTCGACGGCGCGATGGGGGGCTTCTTGGCCATGGGTCCATGCTAGCGCTAGGCGCAGGCGGCGCGCTCGCGCCGCCCGGAGAGCCATGAACGCACCCGACGCCTTCGTGCCCCACCACGCCCTCGTCTCCGCGCCCTCCGCGGCGCCTGCCCGCTGGATGCTCGTGCTGCACGGCATCTTCGGCTCCGGCGCCAACTGGCGCACCTTCGTCCGGCGCCTCGCCGAGGCGCAGGCCACCGGCGGCGCGCCCGGCCCCGCCGCGCGGCCGTGGGGCTTCATCCTGGTCGACCTGCGGGCGCACGGCCTGTCGCAGAGCCCGCCGGCGCCCCACACCATCGCGGCGGCCGCCGACGACCTGCTCCGGCTCGGCGATCGCCTCGGCCTCGATATCCGCGGGGTCATGGGCCACTCGTTCGGCGGCAAGGTCGCCCTCGCCTACCTCGATCGCCGGCGCGCGGGGCCCACGGAGATCGAGCGCGGCTTCATCCTCGACGTCGATCCGAGCGCCAGGCCCGCCGGCGAGAGCGGCTCGGAGAGCCCCGGCGTGCTCGAGCTGCTCCGCGCCATCCCGCAGCCGATCGCGTCGCGCGAGGCGTTCCTCGAGGCGGTGCAGGCCGCCGGCTTCAGCCGCGGCATCGGCGAGTGGCTGGCGATGAACGTCCGCCGCGAGGGCGACGGCTTTCGCATCCGGCTCGACCTCGACGTCCTGAACGACCTGCTCACCGACTACTTCGCGCGCGATCTGTGGCACGTCCTGGAGGAGCCGCCGGCGCCGGCCGGCGCCGGGGTCGACGCGCGGCGCCTCCACGTCGTCCTCGGCGGCAGGTCGGCGTCGGTCTCGCCGGAGTCGCGCGCCCGCTTCGAGGCGCTCGCGGCGCGCGCGCCCTGGCTCTCGGTCCACGTCCTCCCGCGCGCCGGCCACTGGCTCCACGTCGACGATCCGGACGGCCTCTTCGACGCGATCCGGGCGGCCCTGTGATCGTCCGCGATCGCCTGAGCCCCGCGCGCGGCGCGGCCGCGCCTGGATCCAGGCTTTTCGTCCTGCTCTCCATCCACTATCGGTGAGGCGACCTATGCGCATCGCGTCCTGGAACGTGAACTCCATCCGCACGCGGCTCGAGCAGCTCACGAGCTGGCTGGTCCGCGCCGCGCCCGACGTCGTTTGCATGCAGGAGACGAAGGTCGAGGACGGCAGCTTCCCCGAGGCGGCGCTCTCCGAGGTGGGCTACCGCTCGATCATCTTCGGCCAGAAGTCCTACAACGGCGTCGCGATCGCCGCGCGCTTCGGGCTGTCGGTGGACGACGTGAAGAAGGGCCTCGACGGCGACGAGGAAGACGTCGCCCGGCGGATGCTGTCGGCCACGGTCGAGGGGGTCCGGATCATCAACGTCTACGTGCCCAACGGGCAGGCGGTGGGGACGCCGGCCTTCGCGTACAAGCTCGCGTGGCTGGAGCGGCTCCGGCGCGAGCTCGAGGCGAGCTACCGGCCCGATCAGCAGCTCCTGATCTGCGGCGACTTCAACGTGGCGCCCGAGCCGATCGACGTCGCCGAGCCGAAGAAGTGGGAAGGGCAGGTGCTCTTCCACCCCGACGAGCGGGCGGCGCTGGGCCGCCTGATGGAGTGGGGGCTCGTCGACGCGTTCCGCGCCTGTCACCCCGCCAAGGCGGCGTACAGCTGGTGGGATTACCGGATGGGCGCGTTCCGGCGCAACAAGGGCCTCCGCATCGATCTCGCGCTGGTGACGCGCCCGCTGGCCGAGCGCTGCGCGGATGTGTCGATCGACACGCGCCCGCGGGAGCTCCAGCGCCCCTCGGATCACGCGCCGGTGGTGGTGGAGCTCGCGGACGGCGCGGCGCCGCCCGGGGCCGCGCCGGCGGTCTGAGCGCGGCCGGGCGTCAGCGGGGGGCGGGCGCGGCTACGACGTGCGCCGCGCCGTCGGCCGCTGGCGCGGCTGCGACGTGCGCCGCGCCGTCGGCCGCGGCCGCGGGCGCGGTGGCCTCGAGGGGCTTCTTCGCCGCGTCGGCGTCGCACGCCGGGCGCGCCAGCGACTCCTCGACGCAGGCGGCGCGCATCGACGGGGGGCACGCCACGCGGATGTGGAAGTGGTCGTTGTGCAGGTCGGCGTCCCTGGGGCTCATCATCGCGGCGGCGGCGCGGCTCCGGAGCTCCGCCGGGACGCGCGTCTTCGCGGCGTACGCGAGCAGCCGCGCCCGCAGCGCGTCGGTCACGAACAGGTATTTGACGCCTGCCTGGCGGTCCTGGAGCAGCGCCTCGACCAGCGCCCAGTTGCGCTTGTCGTCGAAGCGCGCCCCGGGGAGGCCGATGGCGTCGCCCTTGTCGTCGAACGCCACGAACCGGTCCATGCGCAGCGTCTTGCCCTTCGAGTTCACGACGTAGAACCCGACGTCGGCGTCGCGCCCCGTCTGGTGGGAGTTGTGCCCGTCGAGGCGGCCGCCCGTCCTGGCCGAGAGATCTCCGACGAGCAGCGCGGAGTCGCCGTGCTTCTTGGCCACCTGGAAGGAGGCGCGCCGCAGGGCCTTCACGAGCACGGGCAGCCCCCAGGTCCTTGCGCCCTCGCGCGTCTTGAGGTGCCGCGACGACCGGAGCCGCACGGCGCCGTTCAGCCGCCCGCGGTTGGGCGCCCCCTTCGACAGCGGCTTGCGCTCGTCGGCCTCGGCGGCGGTGCCGCCGCGCGCCGCGCGGGAGGTCTCGTCCCGCCGCGCCGCGCGCTTCTTGCTCGCGCGGTCCGCGGCCGTCCGCTTCGCCCCGGCGCCGCGCGCGGCGCGCGATCCGCCCTCGTCGCCGGTCGAGCTGCGGCGCGCGGCGGGGCGCTTGCCCTGCGGGCGCCGGTCCGGCGGCTGCTCCACCGAGGCCGGCCGCGCGCCCGCCGGGGCGCCGAGGGCCGGCGCCGCGACCGAGAGCGCGAGCAGGAGGGCGGCGACAGGGCCCCGGGACGCGAAGCAACGGCGGGTGAGCGGTCGAAGCAACGGCATGACGGGGGCGGACCCTACCCCGCGGCGCGGCGGGCAGAAAACTTCTTTCGCCGCCGTCGCCGGCGGGGCGCGGGCGAGCGCAGGGCGACGCCCGTCCGGGTTCAGCGGGGGCGGCGGCCTGAGAATTGCGCATCGGGATGCTTCATCGCCTTGACATATCGGCTCCGGTGCGGTTAGAAGCGTTCCGCGAGCCCCGCCGAGGGGCGCGCAGGAGCGCCCGTAGCTCAGCTGGATAGAGCGTCGGACTTCGAATCCGAAAGTCGCCTGTTCGAATCAGGCCGGGCGTGCCGGGCTCAACGGACGACGCAAGCGGTCCGGCGAGATCCCGGGGACTGTTCCAGAATCCGTCGGTTTGACAAACTACTCGGGCCATTAGCTCAATTGGTAGAGCAGTGGACTCTTAATCCATTGGCTGAAGGTTCAAGTCCTTCATGGCCCACCCGAGATGATTGAGGAATCCAGCCAGCCCGAGGGGTTGGCTGAGACAGCCGGGACAGCGGCTGGAACGATCGAAGAAGCAGCGCGGGACAGATGCTCGAAAGCCCGACGACCCAGGGGGTGTCGGGCTTTCGGTGTTTTGAGGACCCGATGGTCATCGAGCTGACGCCGAGCTTCCAGGTGATCGACCCGCGCTTCCGCAAGGTCGCGCTCCCGCACGTGCACGTCGAGAAGCTGTACACGGGCTGCCGCTGGGCGGAGGGGCCCGCGTGGTTCCCGGCTGGGCGCTACCTCGTCTGGTCGGACATCCCGAACGACCGCATGATGCGCTGGGACGAGACCGACGGCTCGGTCTCGGTGTTCCGCCAGCCCGCGATGAACGCCAACGGCCACACGGTCGACCTGCAGGGCCGCCTCGTCTCGTGCGAGCACCGCGGCCGCTGCGTCTCGCGCACCGAGCACGACGGCTCGCGCACGGTGCTCGCGTCGCACTTCGAGGGCAAGCGGCTGAACTCGCCGAACGACGTGGTCGTGAAGTCCGACGGCAGCATCTGGTTCACCGACCCGAGCTACGGCATCGACAGCGACTACGAGGGCGACGCGTCGCCGAACGAGCAGGGCGCGCAGCGCGTCTACCGGCTCGACCCGGTCTCCCTCGCGCTGACGGTCGTCGCGAGCGACTTCGTGCAGCCCAACGGCCTCGCCTTCTCGCCGGACGAGTCGCTGCTGTACGTCGCCGACACCGGCGCGACGCACGCGAAGGACGGCCCGCACCACGTGCGCAGGTTCCGCGTCGACGCGAACGGCGCGCTGACCGGCGGCGAGGTGTTCGCGACCTGCCCGGTCGGGGTGTACGACGGCTTCCGCGTCGACGTGCACGGCAACCTGTGGCTGTCGGCCGGCGACGGCGTGCACTGCCACGCGAGCGACGGCGCGCTGCTCGGCAAGGTGCTGATCCCCGAGACGGTGTCCAACGTCTGCTTCGGCGGCGCCAAGCGCAACCGCCTGTTCATCTGCGGCACGACCTCGCTGTACGCGGTCTACCTGAACACCCGCGGCGCCGCGCGCTAGCGCTCCGCCGCCGTGGCGCGGCCGAGGAGCCCGATGATGCGCTCCGCATCATAGACGCACCCACCCCAGCTGCCGCCGCTGGCATCCTGAAGCGCAGCCCATAGCCGCGTATCCGCGCTCACGCGGTCGTCGGGCTTCAGGGCTGGATTGGGCAAGCGGGCGGCAAGACCGCCGGCCTCCACGCCCACGACGTCCACCGTCCCCTCCAGCTTGCGCGTGTCGATCCGAAGCCGGACGCGGTCGCCGTCGCGCACGCGCCCGATGGGCCCACCCGCCCACGCCTCCGGGCTGACGTGGCCGATGCACGCCCCGGTGGACACGCCCGAAAAACGACCGTCCGTGACCAGGGCGATACGGTGCCCGTCCTTCACGTGCTTGAGGGCGGAGGTGATCTGGTAGGTCTCCGGCATTCCGATACCGGGACCGATGCCGATCAGCACCATCACGTCACCCGGTTGCACGGCGCCCGTCTTGATCGCCTCGATCGCCGCGTCCTCGCTGCCGAACACGCGCGCAGGCCCTTCGTGCAGATAAACGCCGTCCGGTCCGATCACCTGAGGAGCGATCGCGGTGCTCTTCACGAGCGCTCCCTCGGGCGCGAGGTTGCCGCGCAAGAAGGTCACCGTGCTGGTGAGACCGCGCTCGCGGGCCTTCCCGGCGGACATGATCACGTCGTCCGGGTCGATGCCGTCCAGCTGCTGCAGCTTGTCGCGCAGGCGCCGGCGCCGTTCGCTGCGCTCCCACCATTCGAGGTTTTCGCCCAAGGTGCGGCCGCTGACGGTGAGCGCACCGAGCCGCAGCAGGCCAAGCTCGCGCAGGTGGAGCATGACCTCCGGGACGCCTCCCGCGAGGAAGACCTGAACCGTGGCATAATGTCGTGGCCCGTTGGGCAACACGTCCACGAGGCGCGGAATGAGGGCGTTGATGCGCGCCCAGTCGTCCACCGTGGGGCGTCGAAGCCCGGCCGCATGGGCGATCGCCGGCACGTGGAGCACCAGATTCGTCGACCCGCCGACGGCGGCGTGCAGCACCATGGCGTTGTGGATGGAATCGTCGGTGACGATGTCCCGCGTGGTCACGCCGCGTCGCTCGAGGGCCATGAGCGCGTGCGCGGAACGGCGGGCGAGGTCGCGCCAGATCTCGGCGCCCGACGGGCTGAGCGCACCGTGCGGGAGGGCGAGGCCGAGCGCCTCCGCCACGACCTGGCTCGTCGCGGCCGTCCCCATGAACTGGCAGCCGCCGCCGGGGGAGCCGCAGGCGCGGCAGCCCATCTCGGCGGCGTGGTCGAGGCTCACCTCCCCGCGCGCATAGCGCGCCGCGAGGGTCTGGACCTTGGCGGTGTCCTCCGCCTCCTCCGCGAGGAGCGTGACGCCTCCCGGCACGAGCACCGTGGGGAGGTCGGGTGTGCCGGCGAGCGCCATCAACATGGCCGGCAAACCCTTGTCGCACGTGGCGACGCCGAGCACGCCCCGGCGCGTGGGCAGCGAGCGTATCAGCCTTCGAAATACGATGGCCGCGTCATTGCGGTAAGGGAGGCTGTCGAGCATGCCGACGGTGCCATTGGTCCGCCCGTCGCACGGATCGCTGACATAACCGGCGAACGGAATGCCCCCGCTGGCCGTGAATGTACGGGCGGCCTCCTCCATGAGCAGCCCGACCTCCCAGTGTCCCGTGTGATACCCGAGCGCGATCGGCGCGCCGTCGGGCGCGCGGATGCCCCCCTGCGTGCTGAGCACGAGGAACTGCTTGCCGCGCAGGCGCGCAGGATCCCACCCCATCCCGGCGTTCTGAGTCCAGCCGAACAGCTCGCCGCTGGACATGGCGCGCAGCTGCTCGGCCCCGAGCGGGAGGCGCCCCGACGGCCCGGGCGCGGTGGTGCGCAGGGCGTAGATCGCCTCGCTGCCAGACTCGAATACCGGATCGCGGCTCATGCGCGGGGAGCGACGGGAGCGCGGGTGGCCTGGCCGTCGACGAGGCGCGATATCCCGAACGGATTGTCGTCACGCAGCTCCGGCGGGAGCAGCGCGGGCGGACACGACTGGTAGCAAACGGGGCGCGCGAAGCGGAAGATGGCCGCGGTCCCAACCGAGGTGAAGCGCACGTCGCTGCTCGCCGGATACGGCCCGCCGTGGTGCATGGCGTGCGACACCTCCACGCCCGTCGGATAGCCGTTGAAGACGAGGCGGCCCGCGACCCGGCTTAGGACATCGACGAGGTCCTGGGCGTCAGCGAGATCCTCGGCGGTCCCGTGGAGCGTGGCGGTCAGCTGGCCTTCGAGCGCGCCGAGGAGCTGAAGCAACTCTGCGCGGCTCGATGCGGTGACGAGCAGCGCGTACGGTCCGAAGATCTCGTGCGCGAGGTGCGGCTGCCGCGCGAAGTCGGCGGCGGAGACGCGAGCGACGCGCGCGCCGGCGTCGGTCAGCCACTCCACGCCTCTCAGCTCCCGCACGGAGCGGTCGAACGACTCCTGGATACCGGCGTGCAGCATCACGCCGGGAGCGACGGCGCGGGCTCGGCCGGCGACCGACTGAGCAAACGCATCCCATTCAGGCGAGGCCAACCCGAGGACCAGGCCCGGCTTGGTGCAGAACTGGCCGACGCCGAGCGTGCACGAGTTGGTCAGCCCTTCGGCGATCGCGTCGCGGCGCTCGCGCAGCGCGCCGGGCAGCACGACAAGCGGGTTGATGCTGCTCATCTCGGCGAAGACGGGGATCGGCCGCGGGCGGGCGGCCGCGGCGTCGCAGAGGGCGCGGCCGGCGCGGGTGGACCCGGTGAAGCCCACCGCCTGGATCGCCTCGTGGCGCACCAGCAGGAGCGAGACCTCGGGCGAGGCGCCGTGCACCATGCCGAACACGCCCGCGGGCAGGCCCGCCTTCTGGACGGCGGAGCGCAGGGCCGAGGCCACGAGGTCGGAGGTGCCGGGATGCGCCGGGTGGGCCTTGACCACGACCGGGTTGCCTGCGGCGAGGGCGGAGGCCGTATCGCCGCCCGCAACGGAGAACGCTAGGGGGAAATTGCTCGCGCCGAAGACGGCGACCGGGCCGATCGGCCGCAGCATGCGGCGCAGGTCGGGGCGCGGGAGCGGCTTGCGGTCCGGCAGCGCGGGATCGATCCGCGCGTCGACCCAGGAGCCCTCGCGCACGACCGCGGCGAAGAGGCGCAGCTGGCCGGTGGTGCGGCCGCGTTCGCCTTCGAGGCGGGCGACGGGCAGCCCGGTCTCCCGGTGCGCGGTCTGGATCAGGGGTTCGCCGAGCGCCATGATCTCGTCGGCGGCGGTCTCCAGGAACCGGGCGCGCAGCTCCGGCGCGAGATCGGCGAAGGCCTGCGCCGCCGCCGCGGCGGCGCGCGCGGCGGCATCGATCTCGGCGGCGGTGGCGTCGCGGTAGGCGCCGAGCTTTTCCCCGGTGGCGGCGTTGTGGGCGAAGAATTCCATGGTTTCAGCGCGGGGCCGGAGATGAACGTCTCGATGTCTCGATCTTCATACGATGCGCCTCGTCAACCTGCGGATACCGGGTTTGCCAGCGTGCCGGCGCCGGGAATCGTGATCTCCACGAGGTCGCCAGGCTCCAGGGTGAACGAGTCGGGCGGCACGATGCCGGTCCCGGTCATGAGGACGACGCCCGCGGGGAAGCTCAGCTCGCGCGTGAGGTAGGCGACGAGCTCCTCGGGCGCGCGCCGCATCCTCGCCGTCGAGGTCTCCCCCGCGAACACCGCCTCGCCCCTGCGCCGGATCGCGAGCTGGATGGAGAGCGCGCGCAGGTCCAGCCCTGGCTCGTCCGCGAGCGCGATGGCGGGGCCGAGCGCGCAGCAGCCGTCGTAGATCTTCGCCTGCGGCAGGTAGAGGGGGTTGTCGCCCTCGATGGACCGCGACGAGACGTCGTTGCCCGCCGTGTAGCCGACGATGCGGCCCGCCGCGGACACGACGAGCGCGAGCTCCGGCTCGGGCACGTTCCAGCTCGAGTCGCGCCGGATGCGCACCGGCGCGCCCGGACCGGCGACCAGGCGGGGCGTCGCCTTGAAGAACAGCTCCGGGCGCTCGGCGTCGTACACGCGGTCGTAGAAATCGCCGCCGCCCGCGCTCTCTTCCTTGCGCGCGTTGCGCGAGCGCTCGTAGGTGACGCCCGCCGCCCAGACCTCCTGCACGTCGATCGGGGCGAGCAGCGGGACGTCGGGCGGGAGGGGGCGGGCTGCGGCGCGCGCGTCGCGCACCGCGCCGAGGGGATCGGGCAGCGCGAGCCACGAGGCGACGGACGCGAACGCCTCCGGGGACGCCGCCGTGAGGTCGTGGCGCGCTCCCCGCTCGTCCTCGACCCCGAGCCGTGGCCCTCCATCGCCCGCAAACCGAAACAGCTTCATGTCCGCGCCTCCCTAACAGGCCCCCTCGTCCGCGCCCGAGCGACGTGCGCGAGCACGCGCGGCGCAGCGCTGAAGGCCATCCATCCCACAGTCGCGTGGCGGCCGCATGATCCACCATTTGCGCGTTCTGTAAAGCCACTTTTTCGCGCTCGCCTGAGCGATACCACGCGGAGGCCCCCGGCGAGCCGGCGCGGGGGCCCCTCAGGGCGCCTGCGGCGCGCGCGGCGAGCTCGGGTCGAGCGCCTCGCCGAGCAACCGGCAGACCTCCTGCTCGGACACCGGCGTGTAGTCCTCGTACCAGAGCCCGACCGAATAGACGGGATCCCGGATGTAGCAGTAAACGAACTCGCGCGCGCGCCGGGAGAGCTCCGCGTACGCGGCGTACGACGCGACGGGGACCGCGATGACGATGCCCGCCGGTCGTCCTTGCTCGACGGCCGTCACTGCGGCGCGCATGCTCGCTCCGGTCGCCACGCCGTCGTCGACGAGGAGGAGCGTTCGATCGCGGATGCCAGGCGCCCTGTGGCAGCCGTAGTAGACGCGCTCCAGGCGCTCCACCTCCCGGGCCTCCGCATCGGCGAGCCATTGGACGGTCTTGTCCGAGACGCCCAGCGCTCGGCAGAGCTCTTCGTCCACGACCCGGACGCCGCCGCTCGCGACGGCGCCGATCGTCATGCGGTGGTTGACCGGCGCCACGATCCGGCGCGCGATCAGCACGTCGAGCGGCACCCGGAGGAGCTTCGCTATCTCGAAGCCGACCAGCACCCCGCCTCGCGGCAGCGACAGGAGGGTGACGTCTTCCCGCCCCGCGTAGGCGGCCAGCCGCGGCGCGAGCTGGCGGCCGGCGTCGGCCCGATCTCGAAACGGCATGTCTCCCTCTCCCATCCCGGCATCGCATCCCGGCATCGCATCCCGGCATCGCCGGGATCGCCGGCGGCGCTCGGCGTAGCGTGCAATTGTCTCGCCAGGCGCGGCGCCTTACGCCGCCGGGGCGCTCTGCTCGCGTCGCCAGGCGGCCTCACGTGCGCCGAGATCGCGTCCGGCGCGAGGACCATCGCCCGCCCAGGCATTTCTCGCCTGGGCGAGGCCCCTCGAGGATCGACCGCGGTGGCGATGACAGCGAAGCGTCGCGTCACCAGGTACCCCGTGCACCCCTCGATCCTGAGGACATGCCGCTCGCCAGGGAGAGAGATATGGCCAGGCTTCAGCTCGAGCTCGAGCAGCGCGAAGCGACAGACGTGAGGACAGCCCTGTCGATCCGGCTCGTGGGGATGCGAGAAGAGCTGGTCCACACCGACAATCGAGAATACCGGGCGGACCTGAAGGCGGCGATCGAGCGGCTCGAGGTGGTGCTCCGGCGCCTCGACGCGAGCCTGGCCGGCTGACGCCGGCACCATGGAGCGTGCGCGTCGGTGACGACCACGCGCACGGCGCCGGCCGCTCGCATGGATTCCTCACCGTGCGAAGAGCCGAAGCTCTCCGATCGCAGCGACATCATCGCACCGCCAGCTGCGACACGTCCACGCCGTCGGCGTCGGGGGTGATCCCGTAGTAGTCGAAGTACACCTTCGCTCGCGAGATGCCCGAGGCGATGGTCATGTTGGTCAACGCCACCGTGAAGCTCGCCCCGGGCGCGAGCGTGACGGCCTCCGAGGTGGGGGTGGCCGCCCAGTAGCTGCCTCGCACGTCGTCCGAGAGGGCAGAGAACGTCCACCCCGCCGCGGTCAGGGACATCGAAGACACCGCGTCGTCGGGCACGAGCTGACCGAAGTGGATGTAGATCGACGAGCCTTGTTTGGCCGCGTCCTCGTTCACGATCTTCCCGGGTGAGAACGTGGCCGGTACCTTCCGCAGGTTGGTCACCGTCAACGTCAAGCTGGCGGCGGCTCCGGACTGGACGACCGGCGCGCCGCTCGCGTTCGTCAGCGCGAAGCGGAGCACCGTCGGGTTCACGCGGAGCCACCCTTCGGTGAGCGTCTGGGGGCTGTACTGCCAGACGGCGCCCGCAGTGGGAGCGGCGATGTCGGCGATCACCCGCCAGGTCTTGCCGCTCGGCAGCGTCTCCTCCTCGATGAACGAGAGCTCCGCGCCGCCGATGGTGGGCAGCGGCAGAGAGACGCCCGGCGCCGGCTGGAGCACCGGACTGACCTGGAACGTCACGTCCAGATCCGCGAGCGTGTCCGCATACTGATCCGGCGGGATGGACAGGGTCGCTGTCGGCAAGATGCCCGTGGTTGCGTGGACCGCCGCGCGCGGATCGAGCAACATCAGCACCTTCTGCGCCCCGAGCGAAGGCGAAGGGGCCGTGCCCTCTGGCGGCGCGGAGGGGCTGAGCAGGAGGTTCGTCATCGACGGCACCACCACGCCAGACTTGGCTCCGAAGGTCGCTGCCTCGGTGTAGAAGGTGGACAGGTCGTATGCGCCCTCGGCACCCTGTTTGAAATAGCCCACCAGGCCGTCGTCGAGCTGCTTCAGGTCGCCGAGCACCACCGGCAGTCGAAGGCCGCTGATCCCGCTGTCGGTGTCCTCGAACGTCTGGCCGTCGACGAGCGTCGAGAAGGACTGGTTATATGCGACCGTCTCGGACAGCGCGAGGCGCAGGGTCGCCTGGCACAGGGCCACCGGGCGGCCCACCAGGAGGGCCAAGCCGGACTGGCTCGGGAGCGTGGACGGCGCGGTCGAGCGCGCGGCGGCGTCGAGGGCTGTCCAGAACGCTTCGAAGAAGGCCGGCGTGGACGCGCCGAGGGCGACGGCGAGGTCGCGGAGGTGCGGGTTCTGTGAGGCCATGACCGTGGCCACGTCCTGGTCCACCGTCGCGTCGTCCCCGGGGGTGGCCTGCCAGACGACCCTCGTCTTGTCGCCGGTCAGAGACAGCACGCCGAGCGGGGCGCCGAGGGCGTTGTAGAAGAACACGCCGATGACGAGGTGGCTCGGCAGGAGGAAGCCGCAGATGGGCGTGGTCGCGGGGTGGTCGTTCATCTCGGCGTACTCGGCCGTGTCCGCTGCGAGCCACCGGAAGAGGAGGCGCGACGGCTGGACGAGGCGCGGCGGCAGCGTCACGACGCCCGGCACGGCCTCGCCGCGGTATGTGGTGGCGAGCGTGCGAGAGATGTAGAGGTTCTGGATCTGGACAGGGCGCTTCTGCCCGAACACGTCGAGCGCCGTGAGGCTCGGCTTCATGAAGCCGGCGCGCAGCGGGGAGAAGGCGCCGTTGAAGAGGGGCGAGAGAGGCGGGATGTCGTCGCGATGGGCGATGATCGACGCGGTCTGTCGCGTGGCCACCTGGAACGGCATCGGCGCGGCGGACGACACGCCGATGTCGAGCTGGAGCGCCTGCGCGCGCATCAGGAGAGCGCTGTTGAGGCCGGTCATCGCCTGCATCGCGATCGGCGTCGCCTGCAGCTCGGACAGGACGGCGGACAGCGTCGGGTCGGCGTGGCTCGCGAGGTACTTCGTGATCTGATCGGCGAGGTTCTCCGCCGTCTTCGAGGACAGGACGCCGGCGCCCGTGTACGCCACCGTGCCCGAGCCGGGGAGGGTCGGATCGAACGACACCTTGGAGGGATCCACGTCGATGCTGCCGGGCCCGTTCGGCGCGTATGCCATGAACCGCGGGTCGTCCGTATCCAGCGTGAAGTTGCCGGTCACGACCGCAGGGCCATAGGGCGAGAGCGCGCCGGAGGAGGTGACCGTCGGGGACAGCGGATGGTAGTTCGCGGTCCACAGCACCTGGAAAGGAAGCCAAGGATTTTCGCCTTCCCACCACGTCACGGCGACCGGAGACGGTAGGGTGCCGGTGAAAGCCTGGTACGCGCCGCTGGGGGCGCCGCCCTTGAGGGCAGCGTCCAGCGCGGTCGTGAGGGCCGCGTCGGCGTTCCCGCTCGCCGCCGCCGCGATCTGCGTGTTCAGGAGCACGGCCTCGAGCACCAGCGCGGCCATGTCCGACGCGTACGGGAGGTGGTTCGGCGACGGCGGACCGAGCGCCGCAACCTGGCTCGCGCTCAGGGTCACGGTGCCACCGCCTACCTTGCGCAGCGTCACCGCGGTGACCACGGCGTCGTTCGTGCGGCAAGCGAGCTTGCCTTCGGGGTCGAACCGGCCGTCGCCTCCGTACCGCGCCGCCAGGCGGACCGCGTCGCCGGCGAGCAGCACGACAGGCTCGGTGGGAGCGAGGGACGCCTGCGCCGGGACCTGCTGCAAGGCATACCCCGCCGGCAGCATCTGGCGCACCGCCTGGAGCTGGGCAGCCAGCTTGCTCTGCGCGTCCGTCGAGAGGCCCTGCGTCGTGGACCAGCTGGCAGCTCGCGTGGAGAAGGCGTTGAATGCCTCGTTCTCGTTGTCATGCGTCACCTGGAAGAGACGGTACCAGTCGGCGAAGAGCTGCCATTTGAACGCGGTCACGATCCGCGCCATCTCGTCCGCCTCGGCCTGGTATTCGTTGAGGAGGTTCAGCGCGTCGGCCAGGGGGATGGGCAGGGGCGGCGGCGTGGCCGACCCCGCCCCGTCCGGGGCGCTGTCGGCCGCAGCCACGATGGTGTGCAGCGTGCCGGCGGGCGTGGCGCCGAACTGACGGGCGAGCAGCTCCTCGTCGAGGGCGGCGAGCTGTCCGGGCACGGGCGCGGCGAGGCTGCTCAGGAGACCGAGCTGGAACAGGGTCAAGAGGTCCTCGAACGCGGCCGGCTGCGGCTGGCTCTTGCCGGCCACGTACGCAGAGAGCGCCTCCGCCGGGTGGTTGCCGACGGCCACGTCGAGCGCGAGCGGCGCGCCCTGTTGCGAGATGTATCGCGTCGAAGGGCTCCAGACGACGTCCTGCGCGAATCCGCTGTAGAGCGAGTATGACGCCGGGCTCGCGGCGGCCAGGAGCTTCCAGCCGCGCTCGTCGGACAGAGAGGCAGCGTCCTTGCCTCCGGCCACGGGGTCGTTCGCCGGGTCGCTGTAATAACCGGTGACGACGTACATCAGGTTGACCGCACCCTGGCTGGTGTCCACGTCCGAGAGGTCGTCCCAGAAGCCGAACACGTTGCGCGCGTTCGGGTAGAACGCCGCGAAGGCGATGTCGCCGCTGGCCGCCGCGTGGATCGGAGTGCCGCACAGATCGACGATGCTCGTGCCCGGCGGTGGGGTTGGATCGGTCCAGCTCCCATCGAACAGCTGCCATGCGCCGAGGTACCGGAACCCGCGACCCGGCGGGCCGCCCGCCGCGGCAGCAGGCTCCTTCACCGGCAACGTGGGCGCGTTCTTGCCATCCGGGCGCACGGTGGAGAGGGCGTCGCTCATCACGATCCAGCTCTTCGAGGCCCGCGGCCCGCCGGACACGACGACGCGCGTCACGAGCCAGCGGTTGGGCAGCGCAGGGAAGGCCAGGTCCGTCGAGTCCGCCCGGGTCAGCGCGTCCGGCATGGCCCAGTGCAGGTGGACGCCCTGTTCCAGGGGCCAGAGCGGCGGCTGGTCGTAGTCGCGCCACACGTTGACGCCGAGGAACGCGGGGAGCGGATCGGTCGTCTGCTCGGCGTACGTCGTCGTCGCCCCAGCGAAGCGGACCGTCTGCTCGTGCGCGTCCACCGCGCCCACGCAATAGGCCTCCACGTCGAGCGGGACGATGAGACCCGTCGTGCCCGCGACACCCATGCTCCTCATGACGACACCTGCGCGAAGGCCACTTCCACGACACCCTTGCTCATCTCCAGGGCCCACTCCGCCGACGTCACCCCGTTTGGCAGCGTCTGGCCGAAGTCGCCGGTGAGCCGCGACGCGATCGTCGCCGCGGCGCTGGCCACCTGGAGCGTCTGCCCGTCCGCCCGGGTCGTCACGCAGGCGACGGCGCGCGTGCCAGAGGGATCGCACGGCGTCGCCTTGGTGGTCGGGTTCGTGGTGTACTGCCGGCCCGGCGTGGGAGGGTTCACCTCGCGCAAGGTCGTGAAGTACGTGCCGGAGGGGCCGAGCTCCACACCGGAGTGGAGCTGCTCGGGCGGCTCCTGGACGAGCAGCGAGCCGAGCACGCCACGGAACAGCGCCATCGTCACGCTGTCCGAGAGGCGCCGCACCGCCACCCGCGGGATCTCGGTGGTGCGCGCGCTGTCCGAGAAGCCGCGGAAACGCAGGTTCGGCCAGCCGGAGACCGCGGCGGACCGGAGCAGGAAGCCCGTGATCGGTCCGCTCGCGTCCGGCGCGGGATCGGCCAGCCATGCGGCGCGCGACCGTGGGTCGTTCTTGCGGAGCGTCCGCATGTGGCGGCGCGCGTCGCGCCGGATTCGCGGCGCATGCACCGTCTCCAGCGCGTCCGCCGACGCCGTGCGGCGCCCCACGCTGAACGCGCCGTCGAGCAGCGCGTCCACGTACCCTTCGTCCACGTAGAAGAAGCGGATCGACTCCGGCGGCAGCATCCGCTCGTCGGGGACGAGGTAGTTGAAGGGCACGCCCGTCAGCGTCGCGAGCTGAGCCAGCCAGTCGAGCACCTCGGGAGGGAGCGGCGGCGCAGCGCCCGCGGCCCGGGCGGCGCGCTTCTCCAGGAAGCTCGGGAAGAGCTTCGCTCCGCCGAGCCTCGCCTGGAGCAGCGCCTCCTCCGCGGCGATGGCGTCCGACTGGATGACGGACAGCTTCCACCGGTAGAGCGCGTTCGCCACGCCCGTGGCTTCTAGCATCAGGAGCTGGCCGAGCTGCCACGCCGCGCCGTACGAGACGTCGAACATGCCCGTGTCCGGGTTGTAGGCGTTCGCCGCGTCTGGGCCCGAGTAGAGGGCGGCGGACTTGGGCGGCGCGGGGTTCGGGGCCGGCAGGAGCGGTCCGCGGTAGAAGGAGACGGTCTGACCGCCGTGGCGCAGGTGGTGAGTCATGGGCACGTAGCCGAGCATCAGCGCTTGCTGGACGAGCACCGCGGCGTCCGCCGCCGAGAGGGTGCCGAGGGCCTGATTGGCCAGCGCGCGCTGGATGTCGGCCGCGCTGGGAGGCGGCCCGTTCAGGGGCAAGGCCAGGGTGGACAGCGCATTCGAATCGGGCGCGCGGTTCAGGTTCGTGAGCAGCGCCTCGAGCGTCTGGTCCATCGCGTTCGCCGTGAACGACCAGGCGCGATAGCAAAGGAGGCGCACGGCCGTCGTCCCCGCCGGGATCGACGGGCTCTGGGCGCCGTCGTCCGCCGGGAGGTAGTCCGCCATGTTCTCCAGGGACACGAGGAACGCGTGCGTGACCGCCGTGGTTGACGGGATGCGGTTCGCCATCACCACGGCGCAGAGCTCCGTCGTGGTGGTGCCGTCGACGCCCTCGGTCGTGTCCACCTCGCGGATGTGCGCGAGGTACTGCACGTCGGCGGCCGACGGCGCGACCTTGTTCCACGTGGCGAGCGGCAGGTCGATCACCGTGCACGGGTCGTCCGGCGTCTCGCCGTATCCCATCGGGTTCAGGGTCGCCGCGCCGTAGGAGAGGATCGACGCGGGCAGGGTGCCAGTCCCCGTCACGCTGGATTCCGTCACCGTTATGGCCGTGCCCGCGGGGACGAGGTCCTTTGCGAGCATGGCCGCGGGAATGGGGTTCTCGCCGTCCGCGAGCACGAGCACCGCGAGCCAGGGATCCTGGTCGTAGGTCGAATCGCCGTTCTTGAGCATCCGCTCCCACGGCAGGGTCCGGCGGCGCAAGATTACGTGGGGCAGCACGCCGTCGAACTCGCCGTTCGCGAGGTTCGGCGGGAACACGCTGGCGATGTCCTCCGGGGCGAGGGAGAATCGCTCGCCGCTCACCACCAGCGTCGCCTGCGCGGAGAAGGTGCCTGGGCTCTGGTTCGGAATGTTCTCCTCGGCCGTCACCACGTAGGTGCCAGTCCGGAGCGGCGGCGTGTCGTCCTGAATGAACGTCACGTACTTCTGGGCTGTGCTCGTGCTCCTCACCGCGTCTCCTCCTTCATCACGCTTCGTCATGCCGAGCGCATCTCACCGAGCAAGCGGAGCCGCGGAGCGGCGTCCAGGTCGTCGTTCGCGGGGTCCGACAGGGAGGTGACGTGCACGTTGGGATCCACCGTCACGCCCTGCCCTGCCATGGCGGCGATGAGCGCGCTCCGCACCGTGTTCACGGTCCGCGTCGCGATCGTCTGCGCCACGGTCTCGGTGGTGAACGGGTCCTTCGTCGGGATGACGGCGTTCGTCCACGAGAACGGCTGGATGTCATCGTCCAGCGTGAAGAGCAGCGCCTCGAGCGGGACCGGAAGGGTGATGTCCGGCGGCGCGACGACGGGCACGAGGTCGTAGCCGCCGAGCGCGTTCACGATGGTGCTCGACGTGAGCGCCGTGGCCGGATCCACGACGGGGACCCCGTGCGCGTCGAAGGTCTTCAGCTCCCAGAACGCCTTGGGCGCGTTCACGAGCGCGCGCACCGCGTGGAACGTGGACAGCTCCGAGGACTGCACCGCGAGCGCGAGCCCGGGCTGGAAGTCCGCATTGCCGATGCCAGCGGGCCCCGCGCCGAAGGCGACGTTCGGGGCGATCACGTTGCCCTGCGCGTCCTGCGGCTGCTCGCTGTCGGGCGCGAGCGACACCTGCCCCGAGAAGGTGCTCGTCTTGATCGGAATGATGGTCTTCACGTGGCCGCGGAACGTCTCCCCATTGACGAGGTACACGGGCGCCGAGGGGGTATCGTCGAGGACCCGGACCAGGCCCTGGGACACGGTGAACCGGACGAGCGGCGACGTCGTGGGGTCCCCGAGAGACGTCCCGGCCTGCACGCCCGAGCCGAGGCGCCGCGAGGCGCCCGGCCGCGCGAACCGGCTCCGCGGGCGCGCGGCATGCGACGAAGCGCCCGTCTGGCCGGGGAGCACATCCGACACGAACTGGCGCCACGGCACCGTCGTGGAGGTGTCCTGCGACGAAGCGGAAGCGGGGAACGAGATCGTGAACGAGATGATCGAGAGGTCCACGGTCGCCTTCCCGGCGAACGGGGGTCCCCAGATCTGGATGCCCACCCCGACGTGGACGGTGATCGACACGCGGACGAACCAGATCTTGACGCTGAAGGATGCGCCGAGATCGATGCCCGCGTCGATGAAGTAGTGGAAGGGCTTGAACTGCAGCAAGAAGTCCGCCCACACCGTGAACCAGGCGCGGACCGGCCCGCTGCTCCAGGTGGCGCTCATCTGCCCGCCGGCCATGATCACGTTGTTCGTGAGCGCAAAATAGTGCCCGCCCACGATGGCCAGCTCGGGGGTCACCTGCCAGCTCAGCCCGAGCCTGGGGACGGTAGGATAGTAGCTCGGGACCGTGAAATTCGGGTCGTAACCGCCGAAGGTGAGCACCGTCTCCCCGGCGTGCTCGCCCGAGAACCAGAGGTTATAGGCGAACCCGCCCGTCAGGCGCGCGTCCTTCGACAGGATGTACGAGCTCGGGGTGAGGTGTCCGGCGATGGCGAGCAGGCCCGTGGACGGAGAGAAGGACACCTCGAGCGCGATCTGGACCTCCGCGACCGGCGCGTCCGGCGGGATCTGGAGGGTCGAGATCCCGAGGAGAGCGATCTCGAAGGTGTTCCCGAACGTGACCGTGGCGAGCGCGAAGGAGTCGACGACGGTGAAGCTCGTGAAGCTGAGGCCCGCGGCGAGCCAGTAATCTCCGACGCTCGGCGCCACCACGCCCGACGACACGAGCCGCGCGAGGACCTCCTGCACCTGATCGCCGATGGGCCGCGTGGGGTCCATCGTCGGCGGGTCGTCCCCGCCCGTCGCCCACACGACCAGCGGGAAGCTCGCGACGCCGCTCACGTCCGGGATGACGAGCTGCCGGTTATAGCCGAACCCGACCGCCGCCCCGGTGACGAAGAACGCGGGTATCCCGCCGAGCGGCGCGTTCAGGATGCCGTACAGGAAGAACGACGGGTGACCCTGGTACTCCGCGTATCCGGCGAACGCCGCGAGGGCCAGCTCGGGCACGCGCACCGACAGCGCGCCCACGAAGTTCACCGGCGACAGCGTGCCGAGCAGCCCACCCTGGATGCTGATGGGTCCTTCCTGGAAGCTGACCGCGATCCCCTGGATCGTGAGCTCCACGCGCGGCGACGCGATCGGCGAGCCGATGCCCAGCCCGAGGAGGTCGATCTTCAGGCCTCCCGATGCGAGCGCCATGTTCGTGAGCACGAACAGGGACCCGTGCTGGTACGAAAAACCGATCTTCTGGAAGGTGACCGGACCGAACGCCTTCTGCACGTCGATCCACATCACGTCGCTGCCTGGCGCGGCCGCGCCCGCGAGCGCCGTCGCGGCGAGCGCGGAAGGAGGCGCGGGCGGCGGGCTCGTCACGAGGAGGCTCAGGCTGCCGAGCACGAGCTCGGCCGCCATCGAGAAGCCCTTCGGGATGGCCTGCGCGTTGGCCGCCGCGCTCGTCGGCGGGAGCGGCTTCACCGGCACCTGGAGGTCGGCCATGAGCTGATTGACCGCCGCCACGTCCGCCGCCGTGAACGCGTCGGACGTCACCACGAGCTTCACGTTCTTGATGCCCACCATCGCGTCCGCGGGGAGGGCCTTGCCGACGAGCGGGAGGCTCGACAGCGGGAGCTCGACCGCGATGTCCATCGCGAACAGGTACTTCTTCGTGCCGTTCGCGTTGATATACGCGAGCAGCGCGTCCGCGATGTCGATGACGAGCCCGTCGGGCAGGATCGAGGCCACGCCGGGCGAGATCGTCGCGATGAGCTGCTTGACGTCGATCGTGCCCGTGCCTGCGCCGTGGGTGTACGCCGCCACGAACGCGTCCGAGCTGCCGCCCTTTCCAAAGCCGATCTCGAACGTCAACCCGTTCGCGGTGAAGGCGCCCTGCACGACGGCGGTCAACGACGGGCTCCACGCGAGCTGGAAGCCGACCGAAAACTCGGTCAGCGTGAGCACGCCGGGGATCACCTCCCAGTCCAGGGTCGGCGTGAGCGGATCCGCCGCGCTGGCGAGCGCGATCGTCATCCCGAGGTTCGTCAGCGCCGTGGGCGAGACGGTGAGCCCGAGGTTCAGGTTCTGGATGAGGAAGTGGAGCCGATCGAGGCCGGACGCCCGGATGTAGCTCCCGAGGTCCGCCCCGTTCGCCAGCGTGGCCATCTCTCCGATCGACGGGAGCGCGATCACCGGCGAGATCACGTCGAGGCGCCACGGCGCGGTGGACGCGCTCCGGCCGAACTCCACCAGCACCTGCCCTTGCTCGCCGATCGCGAACATGCCCCCCACGGTCCCGAGCACGCCGTTCTGCGCGTCGATCGTGAGCTGGATCCAGAGGGACGAGAGCGTGAGGCCGTTCGAGGGGAGGAGCGGCCAGGGGCTCGTGGACGAGAGCGCGAAGGTGAGCTCCTGGAGCGCGAACCCTTGCGCGGCCACGGCCACGCGGAGATACCGGAACGTGAATCCGCCAACCTTCGACAGGCCCGCTGGGAGGAGGCTGTCCATCGAGCCGCCGGAGAGCAGGTGCGCGATGTCCCCGAGGTCCGGCAAGGCGATGTTCGGGCGCGCGGTGATCGACCAGACTCCCTGGTCCAGCGGAAACGGGATCTCCGCCTCCAGGGTGAGGCTGCCCAGCACGAAGTTGCCCCGGACGTAGCCGGACCCCGAGAGGCCCAGCGCGACGCCCTGTCCCGCTTGGGTGTAGTCGAGCCCCAGGGAGACCACGACGTCGGTGAGCGCGATCTTCCCGCCGGCCGCGGTCCAGAGGGCCTTCGCGGGATCCGAGGTGTCGGCGACGTCGAGCGTCACGTTCGAGAGCAAAGGCGCGTTCGGCCAGAGGGAGAGGCCGAACGACCGGAGGCCGAGCCCCGTCGTGCCGATGATCGCCGGGAAGGCGGCGAGCAGGTCCAGCCCGGAGGGAAGGAGCCACGCGAGGTCGTCGAAGGACCAGCTCTGCCCGTCCACCGGCCTCAGCTCGTACCCGCTCGTGGCGGTCGAGAGCGCGACGCCCAGGCCCTTCGCTCCGCCCGGCGGCGACACGTCGCCCTGGATCTGGGGCACGAGCGCGTACGTCCATAGACCGCTCTGCGGCGCCGCGACGGCGACCAGCCCGTAAACCGCATTGGCGAACGTCAGCGTGGCGGCGAGCCCGGGCACTTGCACCGTGGGCGACGGCCCGCTCGTGGCGATACCGCTGTAGAACCCGGACGGCAGCGCTGCGCCGAACGTGCCAGTGATCGTGGCCAGCGCGGGCGCCTGAAAGAGCGTCTCGATGGCGACGTCGCCGTTCCCGAGGTCCTCGAAGGTGACGGTGAGCGCCAGGCCCTGCCCCTGGCCGCTCACGACCAGCACGTTCGACGTCACGGAGGCAGGCAAGCTCACGTTCGACGTGAGGGTGAAGCCTGCGAGCTGGAGGAGCCGGAAGACGTCGAGCAGGTGCGCGCCCGCGGTGCCGCCGAGCGTCGGCGGGGTGAGCGGGAGGGCGTGGTTCGGGTTGCCCGCCTGGGCCTGCGACAGCGAGGTCAGGAGCGTCTGGAGGAGTTGGGATGCGGTGCCGTCGGACATGGCTATCTCCTCGGAGCTTTCTAGAGGGGTAGCTGGTTGCCTCGGCCGAAGACGTCCCAGTCCATGAACTCCTGCTCTGAGGCGGAGTTGATGGAGTGGTACAGGATCCGCCGCGCGGTGGCCTGGGAGGGCTGCCCCGCCGCGGCGATGAGGGCGAGCGCCGCGCGGATGTTCTTCTCGAACACCCCCATGATCTTGTTCTCCGGCAGCTCGAACCCGGCGAGGCCGAGATTCCCCGACGGATCCAGCTCGATGACGAACGCCCGCGCGTTCGCCTGGGTCGCGCAGTGATCGGCGAGCGTGCCAACGGCGTCGTACTTGATCTGGCTGACCGGCGTGCCGAGCCCGTACTGGTACGACCAGGACCACGACAGCGACGTCGCGATGAGGGCCTGGAGGATGAGCCCCAGGCTCTTGTAGCTCGCGTCGACGAAGCCGCGGTCGGATGCCTCCGTGGGATAGAGAATCTGCTGCGCGTAGGAGTGGTAGTCGATCGTCGTATCGACGTTCACTCTCACGTTAGTGCGAATGTGGGCGATGGTCGCCTCGATGTTCCGGGTCTCGAGGGCGGACGCCCGGCTTGGTCCGAAGTAGCTCTCGCTCGTGGGGTCGGTGTTGTTGTCCGGGCGCCCGTTGTAGAAGGTGTTGTACCCGCTGTACGTCGTGGTCGCGTTGCGGTTCAGGTCCACGCCGAAGACCGCCGCCGGCACGATGGTGAAGGGGCTGTTGCGCCCCGGCAGGGGCCGGGCGTAGAGCGGGGTCTCATAACTCACGTTCGCCCCGGTCGCCGCCACGTTCACGAACGGCCGATTCGGAGCCGGCGGCACGCCGCGCTGGAGCGCGGCGAGCCACCCCGCCTGGGTGGTCGGCAGCGTGTCGCGGTTCTTGCGCCAGTAGCGGCTGTTCGCGGCCGTGCTGTACACCGTGTACCAGTTGCCGTTGGGGTTCAGCATCGGCACGAAGTAGAGCCGGCGGTTGTCCACCAGGTTCCGGATCGCGGTCTGGTAGCGGCCGACCGGAGCAGCGGTGTAGTTGACGATGAGGTACTCCGCGATGAGGTAGGCGATGGCCGGGGCGACCCACTCGCGCGCGTGGATCCCCCCGGTGATGATGGCCGCCGGCCTCCCTAACCCACCGCCGAAGGCCAGGACGGTCATGTCCCGGTCCACGCCGACGTCGTCGGGCACGGTCGCGCCGGCTCGGAAGATGTGGATGCCGGGGACGCCCCGGGTGGCCGCGTAGTCCGCGAGCCCCTGGAGATCCTGCTGCATGCTGTAGAACTGCATGTTGTTCCTCGTGACCACCGCCGGCGACAGCGTCCACGGCGCCGCCGAGGCGGGGTAGTCGTACGTGTAGAAGTGGTAATGATCGGAGGCGGTGCGTTGGGGCGGCGGCATCGTTCGTCCTCAGTGGGCGGTGTTTCGGACCAAGGGGGTGAGAGCGTCGGAGGGGCGTTGCGCCGCCTCGAAGTGGGCGCGGAGCCCGGCGGCGTCCTCCGCGCTGGCGCGAACTGCCCAGGTGGCCGCGTGGGCGGTCATCCGGCGCTCCTGGTCCACGACGGCGGACAGCAGCGCCTCCGGCCCGCCGCGCGCGGCCGGCGCGACCGGGAACGCGGCGAGCGCATCGAGGAGCATGGCCGTGTGCTCCCGCAACACCGGAGACATCGCCTCGTGCGCGGCAGGGTGCTCCGAGGCCGCGCGGCGTCCGAGGTTGCGGAGCACGTGACTCTGGTGCAGCAGCGCGCGCCGCGTCTGGGCGGCGAAGGGCTCACCGACCCCTTGGCCCTCCCGCTCGGAGTACTCGAGGCGAGCGGCGAGGTCTCGCTCCAGCGCGGGCTGCCCCGCCGCGGACTGCGTCGCCTCGACGGCGGCGTCGTGGAGCGCGTCGCCATCGAGGTAAAGCACGATGACCGCGGCGCCCAGGGCCTGGAGATCGGCGATCCGGCTGTCGCGCACGGTCGCGACCACGCCGTCTCGAAAGCGGATGAACGGCTCTCGATCGTACATGAGCAGGCGGCGCACCTCGGGGGTGTCCGGCGCGATGTACACGCCGCGATAGGGATCCACGTGCGGGATGCCCCGAGGCACCCGCAGCCGCGGGCCGCGCCGGCAGGCGTCGATCAGCGCGTGGGCGCGCCGCCGGTGCAAGGAGGCCCTGGCGAGGAGCTCCTGCCGCTCCTCCTCGGACGTGACGCGCGGCCGCGAGGCCTCGGCCTCGTGCTCCAGCGCCATCCATGCCTCGTTGTGGACGGCGGACGAGAAGATGGCGCTGGTCACGTTGTTCTCGTACGTGCCAATGCCGTACAGGTCCGCGTGCCGATCGAGGAGGACCTCGAAGTGCGCCTCCAGCGCCGCCTGCTCCGGGGCCCCCGGCAGCGCGCGGATCGCGGCCGCGCACGTGTCGAGGGACGCGTGGAGGAGATCCAGGAGCTGCCGGAAAGCAGCCTTGTGCTCGTCGCGGGTCGACATGATCCCTCAAGGCTCGAGGAGGATGAGGAGCGTCACCGAGATCCCGAAGGACCCCGAGGGCGCGGTCGCGCCTTGCCAGTACGACCACACCACGCTCGTCTGGAAGGACGCGGGGTACTGGACCGGCCACGCGATGAGCGCGCCGGGCGCCGGGATGCTCATGGACGTCGCGACGACCGTGTTCGCGCCGTCGGGACCTGGGATCGACACGGACAGCTCGCCGTCCGTGGGGATGCTCGTGAGCTGCACGCCCACGTAATAGCTGTGCGCCGCGGCCGGCGTGCTGATGGCCGCCACCTCGCTCGCCGTCGGCCGGGCCGGCGACGACGCCGTGGTGGAGAGCCAGCTCATCTGCGGGTGCGTGGCGAGGAGCTGCGTCGCCCCCGCGGGGTCGATGTACCCGAACGGGGAGAAGTCCGGCGGCTGCGGGCTCGCGCTCGCGTCCGCGTACGTGATGAGCACGTACGACTGGCCCGCGGGCGGCGACGGCGGATTCCACACGATGGGCACGGTCGAGACCATCACCTGTCCGCTGGCCGTCGCGGTGAGGTCCACCCAGTTCTGGGGGACGCCCGCCACGGTGAACCCCGCTCCGGAGAAGCCCGTCGGCGAGAGCTGGCCCGTCGTGGCCCAGAACAGGTAGACGCGCGCTGTGCCGGCGCCGCTCGCCGTGTTGAGCGCCCGGAGGTAAAGGAAGTTGGGCTGGCCGATGACGAGGGTCTGCCGGAGCGTGCCGCCGTCATAGTCGCTCTGGCTGGCCAGGGCGGCCACGTCCTGCGCCGCGGCGGCGCCGAAGACGATGATGTCCGGGCTCGTCTGGGCGCCGGTACCCTCCGCGGCGATGGTCTGTCCGGGGAACTGACGGACGAACCCGCCGCGATAGAGCGTGTCGAGCATGACCATGTTGCCGTTCTGCTGGATGTAAGCGCCGAGCGCGTCCATGCTCGCGAAGGGCGTCGTGGGCCAGGTGGGCGGGCTCGGGCTCGCGGAGTTGTCGACCCACGCGATCAGGTAGTACGACGCGCCCGAGGTGCTCGGCGTGGGCGGAGTCCACAGGAAGGGTGTCGTCGTCGCGACGTACTGCCACTGCGACACGGCGCTGACGTCCTGGTAGCTCTGGGCGTTCCCGTTCACGGTGAAGCCCGTGGACTGCCACTTCCACGGATTCAGGATCTCGTCGCTCTGCGCGAAGTAGAGGTAGACGCGCGCCTTCTGGATGCCGGCGGGGTTCTTGTTGATGCCGCGGACGTAGAGGTAGTTCGGCTCGCCGATGACGGGCGCCTGGAAGAAGTACCAGTCGTAGCCCGCGGGGTCGGTGAACACCGTCGTATCGAACGCGTCCGCCGCGCCGATGAGCAGCAGATCCGGAGATGCGCTGTACTGAGCCGGGCCCGCGGGGGCCTGGCCGAGCTTCTGGCGGAGGACGATGCCGGTGACGGCGGCCTGTCTCTTCGCGGTGGTGGTGATCATGATCAGGCTGCCTTCTTGCCGGGCGCGCCGGCGCCGCCGAACTTGAGGTTGTACGATTGCGATCCTACCGGCATCACGGTCACCTGCACGGGGTTGAGGTCGTCGTCCCTCGCGCTGGTCGTGAAGAAGGGGCTCGGGATGCCGTTCGGCGCGTTCACCGTCCGGTGGAATGCCATCAGCGAGGGTCCCACTTGCAGGAGCGGGGCCACCGTGATCTTGGCGTTCGCCGGGAGCGGGGTCCCGCCCGGTATGTGCGTGACGAGGACAGAGGTCTGGAAATCGGGCGGGTAGGAGAGCGCGCTGCGCGGCATGTACCCACCCCGGTAGTCCGAGACGCTCGCGCCCTGCAGCGACACGGTGTTGGACGAGTCCGTGCCTTGCAAGTTGACCGAGAAGATCCCGTCGCCGGGGACGTTGAAGAACGACACCGAGAGGTAGATCGTGCCGCCGCTCGAGGGCATGGTCAGGTTGGTGCCGTACACGAAGTCGGGAGGCGGCGAGGAGTAGTCGGTGGTGTTGCGCCAGGCCATGTTCGGGTGGGCCATGATGAACTGCCCGAGGTCGTCGACGCTGCTGAAGCTCGGGAGGACGGGCGGCTGCGGGCTCATGCTGTTGTCGGCCCATCCCACGATGCAGTAGTGATCCCACTGGCTGCCCGTCAGCGTCGGCGGAACCCACACGAGCGGGAGCTGCCCGACCACGAGCTGGTTGGCGTTCGTCGCGACGATGTCGATCCAGTTCTGGGCGACGTTCGCCACGCTGATGTTGTCGCTCCGCCAGTTCGCCGGCCAGCTCATCAGGTCGCTCTCGGTGTAGTAGAAGTACACGCGCGACTGCTGCGCTCCGTTCGCTGTGTTGAGGCCGCGGATGTAGATGTAATTGGGGTTGTTCTCGATGACGTTGGCGCTGAACGGGTTATCGTACCCCCCGGGGGACGTGAACTGGGTGAGGTCCGGCTGGATCGCCGGCTCCCCGTCGACCTGGTAGGCGATCAGATCCGGAGATTCGGACCACCCGGAGGATGCCTGTCCCGGCGTCTGCCCGAGATCGTGCCGCAAAAAAAGGCCGGAATAGCTTCCCATGGAGATCGTTTCCTCCCTTATGCCGCCGCCCCGAGGCCGCTCTACATCCCCATCTGCACGGCGTCGATCACGGCGAGGCTGCCCTGCGCGCCCGCCCCGCCGCTCCCCTGCCCGCGCGTGTTCGCCGTGAAGATGCGCGACGCGTCCGGCAGGATCGCGAGGCCGTCCGCCCCCGCCGCCGCGGACGGCTCGGTGTTGAGGGGCAGCGTCTGCAGGATCCGGAGCGAGGCGGGGTCCAGGATGCGGAGCGCGGCCGCGTTCGCGTCCGTGGCGTAGAGGCGCCTGCCGTCCGGCGACGCGATGAGGCCGCGCAGGTTCACGAACGCCTGCGGGATGGCCCCCGTGCGCACGGCGAGCGTCGCCACGTCGACCACCGTGACGGTGTTGTACTGGGCGCCGGCGTTGAGCACGTACGCGGTCGATCCGTCGGGCAGGATCGTGGCGTCGAGGGCGCTCGCGTCCGCGGGCACCACGGTGGGATCGAGGCTGTACGTGCCGTCCGAGGCCCTCCGCACGACGCGTACCGCGGGCGCGGCCGGATCCACGACGAACACCGCCGAGCCATCCGGCGTGGACCGGAGCATCACGACGCCCGCGCCGCTGCCCTGGTAGAGCGATACCGTCTGGCCCGGCGTCCACGCGCCGCTGCTCTTGGTGAGCACGAGCAGGCCGTAGCGCCTCGACGAGGTGCCGAGCAGGACGAACAGCGTCTGTCCGTCGCCGGAGATCGCGATCGACAGGGGCAAAGCGCCTTTCATCGCGGAGGAGAGATCGACGCTCGTGACCGTGAGGTCGGTCGTGCGGATCAACGAGAGGGCCGCCGCGCCCTGCGTGATCGCGATCGCTTGCTGGTCCGAGGCGACGGGCGAGAACACGCACCCGAGGATCGGCTGGCTCGCGAGGACGGCGGAGATCTGCCCGTGCGTGAGGTTGTAGACCAGGATCCCGGGCGGAAGGTGACCGGCCGCAGGCACCGCCGCGTCGTGCCATGCGAAGACGACGGACCCATCGGGCGCGGCTGCCACGTCGGTGGGCTGATTGGGAATCGAGAGGGTCTCCGGCGCCGCGACGTACGTACCGAGCGTGATGAGGCCGAAGCCGGTCGCGTACTCGGTCGCGACGGCCACCATCAGGCCGTCCTGGGAAGCGGCGATGCCGTAGGCGAAGCCGTACGGGCTCTGTCCGACCGGGATGGGGTCCCCCGCGGCCGCGGCGGACGCCGGCGGGCCCCACGTGCTCAGGAGCGACACCGTGGAGTCGAACTGGTTGGCCACGAACGCGTATCCGCCGCCCGGAGTGAGGGCGATGGCCCGCGGTCCATTGCCCACGGTCACGGTGTTGCGAGGCGCGGTGCCCGGGTAGTTCGGGTCGACCACGACGATGGCGTTCTGCTGCGGACAGGCGATGAGGAGCTGCTTGCCGCTGGACGTCGCGGCCACGTCGACGGGCGAGCCGGGCAGCCCCCCGATGACCTCCACCACGAAGCCGAGCGCCCCGCGCGGATCGAGGGCGATGACCGACACGGTTCCGTCGGACGAGTTCGCCACGAAGAGCCGGTTCCCGGAGGCGTCGAAGCTGATCCCGGCGGGCGCCGCGCCGACGTCCACCGTCCCTTCGATCACGTACGCCTCGCCGGACCGGACGAGCGACACCACCTGTCCGGAGGCGCCGGCCTGCGTACCCACGGTCACGAAGATGCGCTGGCGATCCGGCGTGATGACCGCGCGGCTCGGCGTGGCGGGCAGCTTGACCGAGGTCGCGGCCGAGAAGGCCGGCAGCCCCGTCCCCTGAGCGGTCACCGCGATGAGCGAGACATCGTTGCTGTCGCTGTTGGTGGTCACGAGGAGCGCCCCGTCCCGCGAGATGGCGAGCGACGTCGGTCGGGTGCCGACCTGCAGCGTCCGCTGGATCTCGTAGCTCACCGTATCCATGACGAGGATGCTGTTCTGGCTCTGGGACAGGAACGCCACGAAAGGCGCGGTGGGCGAGAACACCACGTCGGTCGTCGCGTCCGGCAGCGGCTGGGTGGACACCTGGGGTTTGAACGCGGACACGACGAGCTTCCGCGTGAGCGCCGGGTTCGGGGTGGCGAGGTTCGGCGCGAGCGTGATGACCTGCGGCCCCGTGAGCGTCGCGTTCGTCGTGCCGGTGGCCTTGAACGTCTGTCCGCCGAACGCGTCGCCGGTGCTCGTGAGCGACACGAGGACGCCGTCCGGAATGTCGACGGCCCACGCGAAGGTCGCGTCGTGGGAGGCCGACCCGCAGTAGATATCGAGGGGCGCTCCCGTGAACGAGTTGATGACCGGGAGCGCCGTGGCCGTCTGAGGCGCAGAGTCTCTGTTGACCGCGCCCCCGCCCCGGCCGGTGGCGGTGAGGTTGAAGACGGTGGACTCCGCGGTGAGGTTGACCTGCGTGTGCGTCTCTCCGGTCACCTCGAGCTGCTTGCCGTTATAGGCCAACGTGAGGCTCGTCGCGTACCGCGCTCTCCACGACACCGTCACCGTGGCCTTGCCGTTCCGGAAGTACGTGGGGTTCGGCGTCACCTCCAGCGAGTCGATGGCCACGTGGGGGACCTTGTTGAGCACGAGCGTGTAGACGCCGTCGGCATAACCGGGCACGTTCGCGAACGCGATCACCATCGCCGTTGGCCCCGGCTGGTACGTCGTCACGATGTTGGTGAAGTCGAAGGCCACGATCGCCAGCACGCCGCTGCCGACGATGGGCGCGCCCTCGGGCGGCTGGAGCGTCCAGGATGGGGCCTGTTCATTCCGGTGCGCGGTGATGCACCAGCCGTCCGCGTTCAGGCCGGCCTTCGCCTCGATCCTGCAGGCGTTCGTGACGTCGGTGAGGGCGCCGAACCCGAAGCTGTCCCCGGTCGCGCCGTACACGAAGCTCACCGAGAAGACGGTGCTCGGCCCCGCGTTGACGACCGTGCCCGTCGCGCCCGGCGAGAGCTGGAGGGAGATCGCGTTTTCGGCGCGGCGGAGCGGGAGATCGCTGCTCACGATCGTGCTCTGATCGAGGCCCACGGCCAGGACGTCGGGCAGGAAGCCGGAAGGCTCGTCCGGGCGGGCCACGAGCGCGACCTGGAAGCTCGAGAACATGCCCTGGACGGCGGGCACGCCGTAGTACGTCACGTAGAGCTGCACCGTGGGAGTGCCGAGCGCCTTGGGCACCTCCATGCCGCTGATCGTGATGGAGAGGCCGCCCGAGGTGCCGGCAGACAACCTCTTCGCGACGGTGGGCGTCATGCCGACGACGCTGGAGGCCGGGAAGGTCTTGAAGGTGAAGCCGTCCGCCGAGAGCTTCAATCCGGCGAGCACCTGGGCGGAGAGCTGGAGCTGGGAGAGATCCAGGTAGAAGACGGTCCCGGACATGGGCGGTGTGGACGGGTCGGTGATCGCCCCCGGCGTCAACGTGACCGAGCCCGACGTCAGGCCAACCTGCAAGGTGAGCTGGTTGTACGTCGCGTCGGTCGTGATGTAGATGACGTTGGCGGTCAGCCCCGGGCCCGCGGCATTGACGAGCTGGAAGACGATCTGTGGGCTCACGTCGACGCTCGTGGCTTCCTCGTTCTCGGCGTGCATGTGCACAGTACCTTTCGCGCCTGTGGGTTCCAGAAACTCTGCCCGTCCCGATCCGGAAGCGTTGACCGCCGAGGGGAGCTCCTCGGCCCCCTCCAGGCCAGCCGGGTTGGTGCGCTGTCACCGTTCACGATCCGGATCGCATGCAAACACTCCATGAAGCGAGCTCCCCGATGGCCGTCTCGACATCCGGCGAGCGTTGCAACGGCTGCGCCAGCGCTCGGCAAGCGCGTGAATCCATACAATCCCGCTCGGCGGGCGGTTGCGACGGGCAACCCCCGTGGCCAGGAGCAGGCAGCGAGGGCGCGTCTCCGCGGGCAATCTCTCCCCGGGTCAGCCCGCGTCGACGAGATGTTGCAGGCGGTGACGCCGCGCCGGAGGCAAATCCCGCCGCGCCGTCTTGTCCGCGGCGCTGAGATGTCACCAGCGCGCCCGGTCGGAAGGCCGGCGCGCTACGGCAGCGGCAGCGCGAGCCGGAACGTCGTCCTCCCGTGCGCGCTCTCGGTCCAGACCCGCCCGCCATGGGCCTCGACAGATCCCTCGCACGATGTAGAGCCCGAGGCCCAGCCCGGCGGCGCCTCCTGTCTTCGCCTCTCGGGTCCGGTAGTAGCGGGAGAAGAGCCTAGGCAGCTCCTCCTCCGCGCGGCTGAGCTCCAGCCGGCGCGACTCGAGGCGGGAGACGTCGAGCAGATCGCTGATCATCCGGCTCAGCTGCATCGCGCTCGCCAGGATGTGCCGCGCGCTGTCGCTGCACTGCGCCTGCTTCGCGAGCATGGAGGCCTTGAAGACGATCGCGCTGATCGGCTGGCGCAGCTCATGGGCGATGACGCTGGTCCACTCCTCGCGCATCCGCTCCAGCTCCTTCAAAGGGCTGATGTCCTCGCCGGCGACTACGGCGCCGGTGATCGTCCCCTCGCCGTCGCGGAGCGGCGCGGCGGCGATGAGGAAGGTCCGGCACGCGCCGCCGTCCCGGTGGATGACGATCTCCTCACCGGGGATCGTCTCGCCCCGCATCGCCCGGCTCGAAGGCATCTCGTCGAGCCTGACGGGGGTGCCGTCCGGGCGGCGCAGGCGGCCCACGCTCTATGTCACCGGCGGCTGGAAGATCGATGGCGGCGCGGCGACCGAGACCCATCACGAGACGTTCCTCAGCATCGATCTCGCGGCGGACGAGCTCGCGTGGGAGGAGCACCCGCAGCCGTCCAGGGTGCACGACCACTGCGGCGGCGTGGTCGACGACCGTTCCGCCTACACTTCGCAAATTCATCCTTGTGAGACGCGGTCTCGTGTGAGCGTTAACAGTTCGGCTCGGCCGCGGGCGAATTCTTGTTGACATCACCGTGTTAACGTTAACAATAGACGCCGGAACCCTGGATCTCGACGAAGCCGGGCGACGGAGGAGGAGGTGGAGCAGGCACCTCGGGCCCTTCCACCGAATGACCTACGGCGACCACGCGACCAGGCCGTACCGCTTGGCGTCATGGCGATCGCCGTCGCCATGCATGCGTGTCGAATCAACTTATGAAGTAGGTGCTCAACATGGATCACGCTCGTTCGAGCCTGGTGACTGGTCTTGTGGTTTCGGCATTGCTCGGGGCTTGCGGCGGTGAGGACAACCCGGAGCCGCAGGCGGCGGCCTCCTCTGGTACGGGCGTTTCGTCGTCGACCTCCAGCAGCAGCAGCTCGGCCAGCACCGGCGCCCCGGCGGGCAGCGGTGGTGAGGGCGCCGGCGCCGGCGCCAGCAGCGGCGGCGACGGCGGCAGCGGCGGTGAGGGCGCCGGCGGCGACGGCGGCAGCGGCGGCAGCGGCGGCGGCGTCGCCCCTGCCGTCTGCCCTGACACCTACTCCAATCCTGTCATCTGGGAAGACCTCCCCGACGTGGAGGTCATCCGCGTCGACGACACCTACTACTACACGGCGTCCACGTTCCACTATTCGCCTGGGGCGCCCCTGCTCCGCTCCTACGACCTGGTCCACTGGGAATACGTCTCACACTCCGTTCCCGTGCTCGACTTCGACGCGTCGTACGACCTGACCAGGGGTCGATCCTATGTGAACGGCATCTGGGCGTCCACGCTCCAGTATCGGAAGAGCAACGAGACCTTCTACTGGATGGGCTGCATGCACAACGCGGGCGGCGGTTGGGTCTTCACCGCCAAGTCCCCCGAGGGCCCGTGGGAGAAGCACAAAGGTGGTTGTTACTACGACATGGGGCTGTTGATCGACGACGACGACACCATGTACGTGGCGTACGGCAACAACACGATCAGCGTGGCCCAGCTGAGCGCGGACGGCTTCAGCCAGGTCAAGAGCCAGAACGTGTTCCAGACGCCGGGGAACATCTCGGGGCCGCTGGAGGGATCCCGCTTCATCAAGAAGGATGGAGTCTACTACATTTTCGTCACGCAGTATGCGAATGGCGAGTATGTGCTGCGCTCGAAGAACGGGCCGTTCGGTCCCTACGAGCTGCGGCCCTTCGCGGTGAAGCTGCCCTACGCTGGCGCTCCGGGCTCCGGCGGATCCCCGCATCAAGGCGGCGTCGTCGAGACGCAAAACGGGGATTGGTACTACATGGGATTCAACGACTCGTACCCCGCTGGCCGCATCCCGGTCATGGCCCCGATGACCTGGACCGACGGCTGGCCCTCGGTCACCCTGGTGGACGGCAAATGGGGCGGTACGTACCCCTTCCCGGACCTGCCTTGCGGATCGAATCGCGTGAAGCCGCCGCCGAGCAAGGACACCTTCGCGAAAGAGACCCTGAGGCCCGAGTGGGAGTGGAACCACAACCCCGACAACAGCAAGTGGTCCTCCGGGGCTGGGCTGACCCTGCAAACGGCGACGGTGACCGACGACCTCTATGCCGCTCGAAACACGCTGACCCGCCGCGTCGAAGGGCCGGTCTCGATCGCGACGATCGAGCTCGACTACACCAAGATGCAGAACGGCGACGTCGCCGGCCTCGCCGCCCTGCGCGACGTGTCGGCGTGGATCGGGGTCAAGAAGGCAAACGGGGCGACGCGCGTCGTGATGACCAGCGGGGTCAACATGAACACCTCCTGGACCACGACGGGCAAGGGGAACGAGGTGGCCGGCGCCGACGTGTCCGGCGGCAAGATCTGGCTGCGCGTGGAGGCCAACGTCCGCTCGGATGGCGGGGGCGGGCAAGCGCGCTTCTCCTACAGCACGGACGGCGCCCGGTTCACCAGCCTGGGCAACACGCTCAACATGAACAAGAACTGGCAGTTCTTCCTCGGTTATCGCTTCGGCATCTTCAACTACGCCACGCAGTCGCTCGGCGGCTCGGTGAACGTCGCTTCCTTCGAGGTGACCAAGCCGTAAGGGCCGCTCGTCGCGCGGTGAGCGGAGCGGCCGCGCTCCGCTCAGGGGCGCTCCAGGACCATCCGCACGCCGAGCGCCACGAGGACCACGCCGGAGACCGCCTCGAGCGTCCGGCGCACGCGGCCGCCGGACATGGCCGCCTGGAGCCGGCCGAGGAGCAGGACGAGCGCCAGGTACCAGGCCGTGTCCACGGCGACCCACACCAGCGAGAGGACGAGCAGCGCTGGCAGCGTCGGCGCGCCGGCCGGCACGAACTGCGGCAGGAAGGAGGCGGCGAACACGGCCGCCTTGGGGTTCGCCAGGATGGTGAGGAGGCCGATGCGGAAGGCGCTCCACCCGCCGGCAGCGGGCTCGCGGGCGCCCGATCCCGCATCGCCGTCGCCGGCCCGGCGCCGACCCAGGATGGACTGAGCGCCGAGCGCGATGAGGACGACCGCGCCGGCGATGCGGAGCACGTCGTAGGCGACCGCGGAGGCCTCGACGAGCGCGGAGGCCCCGAGCGCCGCGACGAGCGCCCAGAAGAGGAGGCCTAGCTCGTTCGCGGCGATGGCGGCGAGGGCGGCGCGGCGCCCGCCGCGCAGGGCCTGCCGCACGATGACGGCGGTGCTCGGCCCCGGGATCACGGCCAGCACCAGCGCGGCGCCGCAGAAGGCAAGGAGCGTCGAGGTCATGAAGAGCCTGTGTACCCGCGGAACGCTCCGCCGGCCAGGCGCCCGCGCGCGGAGGCCCGTGTCCAGCGCCCGTCCAGCGCGCCGGGCGCGCGGGCGGCGCCCGTCCGTCGCTGCGGCGCCTCAGGACGGTCGAGGCGCCGGCGGCACGCTTCGTGGTTCACCGCGAGCATGGGCGTGCCCGCAGCGCAGCAGGGGGACGGACGCGGTGAGAAGCCGCCGTCCACGGTACGGGTCGTCCTTATCGCGTCCGTCGCGGCGCTGGGCGGCTTCCTCTTCGGGTTCGACACCGCCGTGATCAACGGCGCCGTCGGCGCGCTGGAGAAGGTGTTCACGGCGCACACGGTCGCGGTCGGCCTGTCCGTGTCCTCGGCGCTGCTCGGCGCGGCCGCCGGCGCGGTGCTCGCGGGCAGGCTGGCCGACCGCCACGGCCGCACGCGGACCATGCTGGTCACGTCCCTGGCCTTCGTCGTGAGCGCGGCGGGCTCGGGGGCGGCGGTCTCGCCCTGGGACTTCAGCGCGTGGCGGGTGCTCGGCGGCGCAGCCATCGGCGCGGCCAGCGTCGTCGCCCCGGCGTACATCGCCGAGGTCGCGCCGGCGCACCTGCGCGGCCGCCTCGGATCGCTCCAGCAGCTCGCGATCGTGCTCGGCATCTTCGTCGCCCTGCTCGGCGATTACGCCATCGCGTCGTCCGCCGGCTCGGCGTCGAGCCCGTTCTGGCTCGGCGCCAGCGCCTGGCGATGGATGTTCTGGAGCGCCATCCCGCCGGCGCTCCTCTATGGGCTCGGCGCGCTGCTGATCCCCGAGTCCCCGCGCTACCTCGCGGCGAGGGGGCGCGCGACCGAGGCGCTCGCCGTGCTTCGCGGCCTCCTCGGCCGAGCCGCCGGCGAGAAGCTCCTCGACATCCAGAGGACGCTCTCGTCCGAGCGCCGGCCGAGGCTCGCGGACCTCCGGGGGCGCCCCGGGCCGCTCCGCATCGTCTGGATCGGCGTCGGTCTATCGGCGTTTCAGCAGCTCGTGGGGATCAACGTCATCTTTTATTACTCGAGCGTCCTCTGGCAGGCGGTCGGGTTCTCCGAGCGGAGCTCCCTCGCCATCACGGTCATCACCGGCGTCACCAACATCGCGACGACCCTCGTCGCCATCGCGACGGTCGACCGCGTCGGGCGCAGGCCGCTGCTCATCGCGGGCTCCATCGGCATGGCGCTGACGCTCGGCGCGATGGCGGCCGTGTTCGGCGCCGCGGGCGAGGACGCCGCGGGCAACCCGGTGCTGACGGGCGCCGCCGGCCCCGTCGCGCTGCTCTCGGCCAATCTCTATGTCTTCTGCTTCGGGGCGTCCTGGGGTCCGGTGACGTGGGTGCTGCTCGGGGAGATGTTCGAGAACCGCATTCGCGCCCTCGCCCTCTCGATCGCGGCGGCCGCGCAATGGCTGGCGAACTTCCTCGTGACCGCCACGTTCCCGGCGCTCAAGGTGGCCGGGCTGGGCATCGCCTACGGGCTCTACACCGCCGCGGCGGCGGCCTCTCTGGTGTTCGTCGTCGCGTTCATCCCCGAGACGAAGGGCAAGGAGCTCGAGGAGATGTGATGTGCGCCGGCCGGCGGGCCGAAGGAGCGGCGCGGCGCCGCGGCAGCGCCGCTGCCCCCAGGGGCTTGCCGCGGCCGGCCATCGCGGGGACGCTGCCGCGCCATGGAGATCCCGTCGACGCCTTACGTCGCTGTTTATGGGAGCAACTCGGGCGACTGGCGCGACGGCATCATCGCGGCGCTGGCCGCGGCGGGCCTCTCCTGGTTCGCGCCGAGCGACGACGGCTGGGCGACCATCGACGCGTCGAACGGCGACGCGCGGCAGGCGGAGATCGACGCGCTGGTCGCGCGCGAGCACCGCGGGATGCTCGGCGCGTCCTGCGTGATCTTCCACCTCGCCCGCCGGAAGGTCATCGGCGGCGTCCCGACCGGAGAGACCACCCTGGCGCTGGCCTCGCGCTGCGAGCTGGGCTTCCTCGCCGGCCGCGGCATTCGCACCTTCGCGCACGTGGCGCCGGACGTCGAAGGACGAAATTACCTGTGGGCGCAGATGGCGCTCTATCCGGGCTGGATGACCCGCTGCGCCTCGCTCGACGACGCGACCGCGCGAGCGATCGCGTTCATGCGATCGCTCGCCCTGAAGTCGGGCGGCGCGGGCGCCGCGTGACCGTGCTTGCGAGCGGAAAGCCGCCCCTCTAGCCTGCTCGCTCGGCCGGGGAGAGCGGGGATGGGCGAGCAGCCGAAGAGCGACGAGGAGTACGACGAGGTCTACATCGTCTCGGACCTGCACTGGGGCGGCCCTCCCGGCGGGGAGATCTTCGCCGGGACCCAGGCCATGGCGCGGTGGATCGCGTCGCTCGCCCAGGTGAGCGAGGCGCGGCGGGTCGCGCTGGTGCTCGGCGGCGACATCGTCGACTTCATCGCCGGACCGAACGCCGTCTACTTCAATCCCGACGGCGCCATCGGCTGCCTCGACGCGGCGCTCGCCGGCGTCGCGCCGATCGTCGAGGCGATCAAGACGTTCCTCGACAGCGAGCACGCTCGCCTCGTGCTGCTGCGAGGCAACCACGACGTCGAGCTCGCGCTTCCGTGGGTCAGCAAGCACTTCGTCGAGAAGCTCTCGGGCGGCGTCGGCGACAGGAAGAAGCGGATCGACGCGACGCGCCTGCAGCGGGCCGAGGCGCTGTCGTGCGAGGTGGGCGGCAAGCGGGTGTTCGTGATCCACGGCAACGCTCAGGACGAGCACAACTACGTGGACCAACTGCCGCTCGACCGGGTGATCGCCGCATACGAGGAGCGCGATCGCCTCCAGAACAGCGCGACGAGCAGCGCTCGGGAGATCGAGAAGGCCGACAGGGCCTATGGAGAGGCGAAGCGCGGATGGTCGCCGAACTTCGGGACCCGGCTCGTGGTCGACGTGCTGAACTTCATCAAGGCGCGCCGCCCGTTCATCGATCTGCTCAAGCCCGAGTCGCCCGACGCGCTCATCGCGATCGTCCTGGCGCTGAACCCGCTCAACGTCGCTGCCGCGCTGCCGTTTCTGCCCGGAGGCGAGGCGCTGGGGACGCCGCTCCTCGAGGCGCTCCGGAGCCGCGGGCTGCTCCGCGCCGGGGCCGGCGCTCCGGGCGACGTGCCGGGCGTGCCTGTGGCGCTCCCTCATTCGGCGAGGAGCAGGCTCGAGCAGACGCTCCGCGATCTCCGCGACGACCGCCGGCCGCTCGACCTCGTGAGCGAGGCGACCGGCGCCGATCTCCTGGGCCTCCCCACCGCGATCGCGCGGGCCCTGTTCGGCCTGGAGCGCGACGAGGCGATGCGCGACGGTATCCGCGACTGGCTGGGTGCACACCCGGACTTCGATCATCACGAGAGGCTCGCGAAAGACGATCAGGAGATCGATCGCGTCTACCGCCCGGACATCGACTTCCTCGTCGCGGGCCACACGCACATCGCGCGCTGCGCCCGCCGGCGCGGCGGCCAGGGTACGGGGTGGTATCTCAACTCCGGGACGTGGATCCGCCTGGTCCGACTCCACCGCGAAGACGTCGAGGTCGAGGCCCGCTGGGCCCTCGTGCGAAGGGTGCTGGAGGCGCCGACGATCGCGGCGCTCGACGCGCTCGGTGAGATCGTCCGCTCGCCTCGCAACGCCGTGAAGATCGTGAAGGAATCGGACGGCGCGGTCGTCGGGTACCTCGGCTCGGTGCACGACGACGGGAGCTTCGAGCAGATCGCGAAAGCGACGACGGGAGCGGGCGCATGAGCATGAACGGAGGCATCGATACGGTGACGCTGGAGCTGCTCCGGCAGGGGCCGTCGGGGGGGCAGCTCCTCTCCGCGTCGACGCCGTACCTGGCCCTCTGCGGCAACGGCCCGGCCGAGGCCGTCTTCCTGCCGCTCGATCAGCGCGACTTCCAGCGGCGGCTCGCGGCGCTTCGGTACGGCGTCGGCGGCGCTCCGGGCCTGAACACCGAGGCAGCGCGCGCCGGCGCGCTCGAGGACATGGCGCGCGACATGACGCGGATCCTCGATCAGGTGCGCGCGCTTCCCGGCGCGATCGAGCGGGCGTCCGCCGAGATGATCCACCTTAGGCTCGTGCTTTCGGCGACCGAGCTCGCGATGCTCCCCTTCGAGCTCGCGAACACCCCGCGCGGGTTGCCCGGCGAGGGGCTGCCGCTCTGCCTGGTCCAGGGCACGAAGCCGGTGATCGTGACCCGTGAGACCCGGCGCCTCCGCCCGCCCCCGCCGCCCTGGCCGACCAACCCGAGGATCCTGTTCGCCCACGTATCCCATGCAGACGTGCCCGAGGGCCTCGTCCGGGCGCACCTGCTCGCGCTGGCCCGCGCGCTCCGACCGTGGACCGGCTGGGCGCTGGATGGGAAGGACGCCGACGAGCTCGATCGCTACCTTACCGTCCTGCCCGCGGCGAGCGTCCGCAGCATCGCCGCGGCGTGCGCGGAACGCGCTTACACCCACGTGCACGTGCTCGCGCACGGCACCGACGACGTGGAGCCGCACACGGGGGAGCGCCGCTACGCGCTCGCCCTGCACGCCGACGGCTCGACGACGGACATCGTCCCGGTCTCCGGCGCCTTGCTCGCGAGCGCGCTCCGCGCGGGCGGGAACGCCGTGCCGACGGTGGTCACGCTGGCGTCGTGCGACGCCGGCAACGTCGGCTCGCTGCTCGTCGAGAACGGCAGCGTCGCGCACGCGCTCCACGAGAGCGGCGTGAGCCTCGTCATCGCGTCGCAGCTCCCGCTCTCGATGAAGGGCTCCGTGGTCATGGCCGAGACGCTGTACCACGAGCTGCTCTCCGGAACCGACCCTCGGCTCGCGTCTCACGTCACCCGTCAGGCGCTCTTCCGGGAGCAGCGCTCGCACCACGACTGGGCGAGCCTCGTCGTGTACGCCAACCTGCCGGCCGACCCGCGGCGCGAGTTCGATCGCGTGCGCTTCGCCCACCACAAGATCGCGGTCGACTCCGGCATGGCGTGGCTCAACCGCCACGGCCAACCGAGCGGCCGCGAGTTGGATGCCTTCCGCGCCGCAGCGGACGCGCTCGAGGAGCAGGGCAAGGCAGCGGATCCCGTGCGGGCGCAAGCCGTCGACAGCCTCCTCGCCAGCGTCGCGGTGCGCTGGTGCGATCCCGACTGGCCCGATCCGCGCGAGCCCGCCCGCGCGGGCCCGCCGGGGCCGTGCGACGAGCCGGATCCGGAGCGAGCCGGGGACGAGCTCTCGCGCCGGCGCGCGTGGCGATGTCCGCCGCGGCGCATCTCGAGCGGCGAGCGGCGTTTCCCCTCGCTCGCCGACTCCGACGAGCGCACCTCGATCGAGCGCGCGATCGATCATTACGAGCATGTCTTCGCGCGCGATCCGAGGCTCCTCTGGGCCGGCATCAACGCGCTCGCGCTCCGCTGGTACGTCGAGCGGCTCCGCCGCTCCGGGGAGGCTGTCCCCTTCTCGCCAAAGGACGAGAAAGAGTGGTGCGGCCTCGTCTGGCTCGCCGATCAGCGGCTCCGGGCCGGTGCGTTCGCCCGAGCCGAGGAGGCCGACGCGCTCGCCGCCCGGATCGAGCTCCGTGTGCTGGGGCAGCTGCTCCCAGCGCCCAATTCAATCAATCCGTCCCTGGAGCTCGACGTGAAGACGGAGGCCGAGGAGGACATCCATCGCCTCCTTGGCCTCGTTGGGCCGACTGCCTGGGAGGCGCTCGCCCTGCGCCGCCAGCTGCTGCGCTACGAGCGCTGGTGGGCGAGGCCCGACGTCAGCCGCGAGGCCTGGCGCGACGAGGCTGCGGGCATCCCGCCCCCTCCCGAGGCGGTTCGATACAACGATCCGCCGACGCGGGTGCGCGCCCTCGCCCACGCGCTACGCGCGAAGCTCGACGGCCGCGGCGTGCCGATCGGGTGGGACGTGCGCTGACCAAGCGAGCCCGACCCGGGCGCGAGGTCCGGGAGAGGCGGGGTAAATCCGGGGAGGCTCGCGAAACCGCGGCACCGCCGCGGGCCGTGGTACCGTTGGAGGGCGCCCGGCGCCGGCCGGGCGCGCCCGCGCGACGATGACCTCCATCGGCTGGCTCCACCTGTCGGATCTGCACACGACGCTGCGCCGTTCCGGGTGGACGGCGGCGCCGATCCGGAGGGCGGTGTTCGACGATCTCGCCCGGCTGCACGAGCAGGCCGGGCCGTGGGATCTGGTGATCGTCGCGGGCGATCTGAGCATGCGCGGCTCGGCGGAGGAGCTGGAGGAGGCGGACCGCTCGCTGGACGAGCTGATCGCCCGCCTCCGCGAGCTCGGCTCGGACCCGTGCCTCGTGGCCGTGCCCGGCAACCACGATCTGGTCCGCACGGCGGGGACGGCCTCCGCGCACCGGGCGCTCCGCCGCTGGCACGACGACCCCGCGGTGCAGGCGGAGTTCTGGGGCGATCCGGAGAGCCCCGCGCGGCGCTTCGTCGACCGGGCGTTCGAGCCGTTCGAGCAATGGTGGAAGCGCCGCACCCGCGACGCGAAGGCCTTGAAGGATCTGCGTCACGGGCTGCTCCCCGGCGACTTCACCGCGACGGTCGAGAAGCCCGGCGTCCGCCTCGGGATCGCCGGCCTGTGCTCGGCCTTCCTCCAGGTGACGGGCGACGACTACGAGGAGCGCCTCGCGATCTCGCCCCACCAGCTCCTGATCGCGGCGGGCGGCGACGCGCCCGCGTGGGTGGCGCGGCACGACGCGGCGATCCTGGTGACCCACCACGCGCCCGCGTGGCTCGCGCCCGACGAGCGGCGGCGGTACGAGGCCGCGATCAACCCGGCCGGCCGCTTCTGCGCGCACCTGAGCGGGCACCTGCACGAGGAGGCGCCGCCGGTGGAGCAAGGCGAGCGGCTGCACCTCCGGAGCCCGTCGTTCTTCGGCATGGACGCCTGGGAGGACGGCCGCGGCCGGCCGGGGGCGCGCGGGTACGGGTACCTCGCGGCGCGCCTCGAGCTGCGCGGGGCGAAGGCGCAGCTCCGGGTGTTCCCGAGGGCGTGGGACCCCGAGCGGGGCGCGCTGCGGCCCGACGGCGCGCTCGACGGCCTCGATCCGGACGGGGCGATGGCGCTCCCGGCCGCGCGCTTTCCCCGGCTCGAGGGGGACGCGCCGCGGTTCCGGCTGGAGCGCGCCGCCCTGCGCGACGCGCTGGCCGCGGCGTACGGCGCGCCCCAGGACGCCCGCCGCCTCGCGCGGGAGGCGGGGGTGCCGCTGGGCAAGGGGAGCGCGGGCGGGGCGCCGGACGTGTGGCACGCGGTCGTGAGCGAGGCGGAGCGCGCGGGAAAGCTCGCGGAGCTCGCGACGGTCGCGCGCCGCGGGCGCCCGGACGATCGGCGGCTCGCCGATGCGTGGCGCGTTTGCGAGCAGGCCGCCGGACCGGCCGCGCCCGCGGCCCCCATCCGGCGCGGCTCGATCGAGGAGCGGGGCGCGGACGAGCTGTACGATCGGCTCCTCCAGCTCGATCCGGCGACGTTCGAGGCGGTGGCGCTGACGCTGGACGCCGCGGCGGAGATCCCTGGCGGCGCCGCGCCGCCGGCGACCCGCGCGATGGCCCTGGTGCGGCACATGGAGCTGCAAGGCCGGCCCGGGCTGGACCGGCTCGCGGCCGCCCTCGTCCACGCGTCGCGTCCGTTCCCCGCGACGTCGCAGGGAGGGTCGACGGACGAGGCCGCCTCGCTCGGCTGGCTCGGCGTCCTCGCCCCGCTGGCGGACGGCGCCGCGCTCGTCGTCGCGCTCTCGGAGCCGCCGGCGCGGCGCACGAGGCTCGAGCGCGCCCCGACCAGGCCGTCGCTCACCAGGCTCCTCACCGCCGTGTTCACCGACGCGCGCGACTTCGACGGCTTCGTCCGCGATCATTTCCCCGCCGTGAACCGCGCGCTCACCAGCGGGATGGGCCGCGCCCACCGCATCGGCGTCCTCCTCGACATGGCCGGGCCGGCCGACGTCGTGGCGCGCCTTGCGCGGGCGCACCCGTCGGCGTTCGCGGCGCACCAGCGGGTGCTCGACTACGAGGACGACGCGACCGACGCCGCCTCCGGCGCGGCGCCGGCGGACCTTCCCCGCGTCCACCGCGGCGGCGCCGGCTGACCCTCGCCACCGCCGCCGCGCCGGCCGACCCTCACCGCCGCCGCGGCGAGAGGTCCAGGAGCGCCCGCGGCTCCGCGCTCGCGCGCAGCGTGAACCGCGACAGGTGCCCGTTCTCCCGCGCCTTGTCGAGCCAGGCGAGCGCCGCGTCCGCCGGCACGTCGCGCCCGAGCAGCGCGAAGTATATGTGCGCGAACTCGTCGGCGAGGGAGCTGGCGAAGGTCACCGGGTTGTCCGTGTTCACGCTCACCAGCACCGGCGGCCCCTCGGGCGCGGTCATCCCGGCGACCGGCTGGAGGCGGAAGGCCGCGTGCTCGTCCAGGGCCAGGTAATCGGCGATCAGCAGGTTGCTCGACGGGTTGCATTCCACCGTGATCTCGCGCGCCCCCAGCGCGCCGCGCAGCCAGCGCTGCGCCGCGCGCAGCATCGCGGCCTCGGTCGCGTCCGCCTCCACGTGGACCGGCCGCTGCCCGCGGGCGAACACCTCGGCGTCGCTCAGGTACCGCTGGAACAGCCGCTCCGGCGCGCGCCGGACGGGGCGCTCGCGGAAGAACGGGTAGCCCACGCGCGCGAGCGCCGCGGCGCTGTGCCGGAGCGCCCGCGCCGCGAGCAGGTCGTCGAGGTCGAAGCGCTCGTCGCCGTCGTAGATCTCCCGCGCCAGCGCGACGGCCTCGCCGCGCACGTGCTCCAGCCGGCCCGTCTCCGCGCCGATCTCGCGCCTCCGGTAGCGCTCCAGCTCCCAGAGCAGGTCGTCGAGCCGCTCCTCGGCGGGCTGCGCGACGGTGCGCGCCGCGGCCGCCCACCGCTCGGGATCCTCGCCCAGCGCGACGGCGTGGCCGAGGCGGTCGCCCATCTCGAGCATGCCGAACTCAATCGGCTCGTGGATGCGGCGCAGCCCCTCCACGAGCCGGCGGAAGTCCTCGCCCGCGTGCACGGTGGCGCGCATCGGCCCGGCCTCCCAGCGCGGCCGGACGCGGCCGAGCCGCGCGCTGGCCCGGCGGGACGCCTCGCGCACGCGGCGGAACAGCGGCACGAGCGGCCACGTGGGCACGGCGAGCTCGACGTTGGCGACGTCGATGCCGCGCAGCACGAGGAGCAGCTCGGGGTGGCGCTGGAGCGCCGTCTCGATCGCCACCGCCTGCCGCTGCCGCTCGTGGAACCAGGCCCCGAACCGGCAGCCGAAGGCGGGGTGGCCGGGGTCGGCGTGGAGCCGCTTCTGGCCGGTCGGGAGCGTGCGCTCGTGCTCCTTGATGAGGTGCAGGACGAGGCCGACCTCGGGCCGCGGGCGCCTCGGCGGCGGGCGGAAGCGGCGGGCCTGCCGGGCGAGCTCGCGGACCTCGTCGCGGACCTTCGTCCACGCGGGCTCGGGCGAGGTGCGCGCCTCGAGGGCGGCGAGGCTGAGGTCGCGCGACTGCAGCTCCAGGGCGCTCGAGTAGGTGAGCACCGTCAGCGTCCCGCGCAGCGGGGAGATGCGCCCGTAGTGCCGGGTGAACCAGTCGAGCCCGGCGGTGCCCGGCTCCTCGACGAGGAAGCCGTGGGTCATGCAGCGGATGCGCTGGTACTGCCAGAAGGCGAGCGCGAACGCGCCGTCGCCGCCGCCGTCGTCCGCGAGGTAGCGCAGCGCCCGGCAGATCAGGCGCGTCTCCGGGAGCGCGAGCCCGGGGCTCCAGGGCAGCCAGGTGGACAGGGGATCGTTCGCGATGACCTCGCCGGTGGAGGAGGGCTGCCCGCGCGCGTGCGGCGGACCGGAGAGGGCCTGGTACAGGCGGCGGGCGAGCTCCAGCGGCGGCGGGGCGGCGCGCCGCTCGACGAGGCGCAGGGCGTGGAGGAGCCCGCGGTGCGCCTCGTGGGCGCCGAAGCCCCAGGGGACCGCGTCGGCGATGTGGCGGAGCCGGGCGCGGAGGAACGCGTCGAACGTCTCGGCGGCGCCGGCGTGCTCGCGGCGGCGCAGGAAGGAGGCGAGGAGGAGGCGCACGGTGGCGCCGGCGAGGAGGTGGCCGGTGAAGGCGTCGGCGTCGCCGAACGGCGGCGCGCCGGTGGCGGCCCTGAGCCTGAGGCGCGAGGTCGAGAGGTCGCGCATGAGCGCGGCCCAGAGGAGGCCGAAGGGGATCCCGGCGCCGACGTGGAGGTGCGTCTCCGCGCACGGCTTGCGGAGCAGCTCGGCGAGGCGCGGGGTGACGAGGAGGGCGGCGTCGTCCGGCGGCTCCAGGGAGCTCGTCGAGCAGAGGGCGCCGACGAGGAGATCGGCGGGGAGGGCGAGGGAGACCCAGCGCCAGGCGGCGGCGCGCTCGGCCGGGTCGCCGTCGGGGCGGAGGGCGACGCGGCGGCCGGCGTGGACGAGGTACCGGCCGGCGAGGGCGCGGAGGTGGTCGTGGAGGGGGACGCGGAGGCGCCCGGGCGGGAACCAGGCGGCGTCGCGGAGCTGGCGGAGGACGTCGAGCGACATGCCCGCGGCGCGGGTGCGGAGGAAGTCCTCGAGGGCGGCGGCGAGGGTGGCGGTGGGGCCGCCGTCGAGAACGCCGACGGCGTCGCGGGTGAGGGCGGTGAGGCGGAGGGCGAAGGCGGTGGGGGAGGCGAAGGGGGAGGCGGCGGCCGCGGCTTCCAGGCGTGGGTGGGAGACGGGGCGGGGCATGGAGCGGTCAGGGCAGCGCTGCGGGGTTCATGGGCGTCTTTGCTGAAGATCCTCTGCTCTCAGAGGCCTTCCGGGTTCTCCTGGCGCGCCAGCGCGAGCCCGCTTTCATCTGCCTCGACGACAAACCTCCAATCGTGCCCCTGGAAGGTCTCGTCGATGTCCCGACAGATCCTGTCGACCCTGAGCTCGCCGGTCGCCTCCACCCGGCGACGTCGCTCGTCGATGAGGCCCTCCTTGAACGTGCCCCAGCGCGGGCCAGCGGCCGCCCGGAGCTCTTTCAGCCACTTGTTCGCCGAGGATGCCGGCAGGCCGTACTCGGGTGCGGCGAGGAGCCCCGCCCGCATGAATGCCCAGCTCCTCCAGGCGACGGTCCCCCGGGCGCCCAGGTCGACCACCAGCCGGGCGATGTCGTACCAACCCGGCGCTTTGGCCTCGATGCGGAGCGTGCGCGACTCGCCCCAGAGATAGACCACCAGATGGAGGAAATGCCGGGCGAGCTCGTCGATCTCTCGTTCGGTCGCCTCCCAGGATGCCTTCCGCTTCGACATGGAGAGCAGCTTCCTCTTCCAGCGGGAAGAGAAAGCCGCGTAGAACGGGACCGAGAAGCCTTGCGGGACCGGCCAGGCGAAGCGCAGCGACGTCGCCGTGCCGACCGCCTGATAGAGAGATTTGGCGAAGAGGCCTTCATAGCCATTCTGGCTCGTATCTCTCGTGTTCCAGCCTCCATGCGTCTGATCCGCAGCGACGTCCGCCGCGAGCATGAGGGCAGCGGTCAGCTCGCGCGGGAGATAGTCGCCGCTCCCCGTGACGCCCTCGAGGCGATCGACGGCGCTCAGGACGACCTGGGGACCGACCGGCTGCTCGGGAGTGCGCGCGACCGTGCGAAGATCGGACGCCCAAATGCCCGCCACGCTCTGGCCGAGGCTCACCCGGAGCGCGCCCGTCGCTGCGTCGGTGTGCACGGTCTGGTCGTGGATGCCCTCGATCTGCGCGGAGGTCATGCTCAAGGCGTGTCGCCAGATGGCCTCCACGACGCGGCTCGCTGCTCGCGCAGGGGGCGCGTCTGGGTCCGAGAGGACCAGACGGCCGATGTCCGCGAGATCGATCTGACCGCGCAGTCGATCGGGGAGCGCCTCGAGGAGCTGCGGAGTCCTCTGGAAGTACGAGGCGAGCGTGGGTCCAGGCTCCTCCTCGGCGTGGACGGCACCGAGCGCATCGGCGAGGTCGACGCGCGCATACGAGAGCCGCAGCGCCGGCGGGATGCGAGGCACCGCGCACCGGTGGCCGGCCGGGATGACCTTCTCGTACACGTCGCTCGCGAGCGCCGTCGCCCGGCGCTTGCCGGCGATGACCGCGATCTCGCGCTCGAGCATGACCTGCCCCCGGAGCGGCTTCCGCATCTCCCCGAGGAAGTGCTCCGACAGCGTCTGCTCGAACAGCTCGCTATCCCCCGTCAGCAGGAAGGCGACCCGCGGGTGCCACAGCATCCGCAGCATGTCGAGCAGCTCCACCGACCGGCTCGGGTTCATGTCCGCGTCGTCGACCGCCAGCAAGAACAGCGGCGGCCCCTTGGCCGCCGGCCCCTGCCGCTTCGCGAACTCCGCCACCAGCGTCTCGATGAAGTCCGTGAACGCGGTCACCAGGTCGAGCCGCTGCCGCTCGGCCTCCTCCAGCTCGACCGTGTACGCCTCCAGGTCCATCCGGGCGCGCCGCTCGTCGGCGCCGTCGTCCCAGGCCGCCGCCACCGCGCGTATCAGCGCCTTCCACCGCTTGCGCGACCTCACCGTCGCCTCGCTGGCGAGGTGCCAGGCCGGCGGCTCCGCCTCCTTGTCGCCCCGGTCCTCGAGCGCCTCCACCACGCGCCCGAACCGCCCGACCACGTGCATCAGCAGGTTGGTCGACTGCGCCAGCGGGTGCAGGTCGAGCAGGCCGATCGGCACGATGCGGCGGCGGCAGTCGTCGAGCCCGTCGACCCCGTCCGGCCTCGTGTCGGCCGGAGGCTTGCCGTCGCGGCCTCCGTCGCGGTCATCGACGAACGGCCGACGCCAGTGCTCCAGCACCGTCACGAGCAGCGCCGTCTTCCCCGAGCCCCGCCCGCCGTCGATGAGCAGCACCCGGCTCCGCCGGGCCCGGTCGAGCCGCGGGAGGAACGCCGGCCTCGGCTCGTCGACCTTCTCGTCGGACTCTGCCATGGCGACGAGCAGCCGGTGCGTCTGCCGCCCGGCCTGCTTCTGCTCCTCGGTCAGCTCGTCCCAGGGGACGATCGCCGCCTCCCTGCGCAACACGCTCCCCCCGCGCTCGCTCATCCGCGCACCCTCGCCGATCTGGGAAGATGACAGAGCCGCGCGCCGGATGTCCATCGCCGTCGCAGGTGGACCGAAGAAGCCGCACGGGACAGGCGCTCGAGGGCTGGACGCGCCAGGGACGCGCCAGGGACTGGCGGCGCCGCCCGGGCCGCCGGCCGCGCCCGCCGGAGGCGTGGCGGGCGGGCAGCGAGGTGCCCCGGCGAGAGCGAGCACCCCGCCCCCGTCCTCGGGTAGAAGCATGCCCTGATGCCCCTCCCCGCCGGTTTCGAGAAGCGCCTCTGGGCCGCCGCCGACCAGCTCCGGGCCAACTCCGCCCTCCAGCCGTCCGAGTTCGCGACGCCGGTGCTCGCGCTGATCTTCCTGAAGTACGCCGAGCACCGCTTCGCCGAGGCCGAGAGGCAGCGATCGTCGTCGCGCCGCCGGGGCGGCGCCGGCAAGGGCGACGGCCGCGCCGGGGGGGGCCTCTTCGTCCCGGAGGGCGCCCGCTTCAGCCGCCTCCTCCGGCTGCCCGAGGGGGCCGACATCGGCGAGGCGCTCGACGACGCGATGAGGGCGATCGAGGCGGAGAACGAGGACCTCGAGGACGTCCTGCCGAAGGCGTACGGCCGCTTCGACGCGAGGACGCTCAAGGAGCTGCTCCAGCTCTTCGGCGCCATCCCGGAGGACGTCGAGGGCGACGTCTTCGGTCGCATCTACGAGTACTTCCTCGGCAACTTCGCGCCGCGCACCCTGCAGAAGGGCGGCGAGTATTTCACGCCCTCCTCGGTCGTGCGCCTCATCGTCGAGATCATCGAGCCGTACCACGGCAGGATCTACGACCCTTGCTGCGGCTCCGGGGGCATGTTCGTGCAGAGCGCGAACTTCATCGCCGAGCACCGGAAGCGGCCGTCGGACGAGATCGCGGTCTACGGGATCGAGAAGGTCGCGCAGACCCTCCGCCTCGCGCGGATGAACCTCGCCGTGCACGGCCTCTCGGGCGACATCCGCGAGGCGAACGCCTATTACGAGGACGTCCACGATCAGGTCGGCAGGTTCGATTACGTGATGGCCAATCCGCCGTTCAACCAGAACGCGGTCGACCGGCAGCGGCTCAAGGGCGACAGACATCGGTTCCCGTTCGGGATGCCCTCGGTCGACAGCGCGAACTACCTCTGGATCCAGCTCTTTTACAGCGCCCTGAGCGCCTCGGGTCGCGCCGGGTTCGTGATGGCCAACGGCGCGAGCGACGCCCGGGGCAGCGAGCTCGAGCTCCGGCGGAAGCTGATCCAGACCGGCGCCGTCGACGTGATGGTCGCGCTCGGCTCGAACTTCTTCTACACCGTCACCCTGCCCGTCACGCTCTGGTTCCTCGACCGGGGGAAGGCGAGGGGAGCGCGCGAGGACAAGGTGCTCTTCATCGACGCGCGGCGCGTCTACCGGCAGGTGGACCGCTCCCATCGCGACCTGGCGCCGGAGCAGATCGAGCTCCTCGCGAACATCGTGCGGCTCTACCGCGGCGAGGAGCCGGAGGACCTGCACGGGAGCGGCGCGCTCCTGAAGGAGCGCTTCCCCGGCGGGGGGTACGCCGACGTGCCGGGGCTGTGCAAGGCGGCGACGCGCGGGGAGATCGAGGCGCAGGGCTTCAGCCTCAACCCGGGCCGCTACGTGGGCGTCGCCGGCCGGGTCCCCGAGGACGTCGACCTCAAGGAGCGGCTCGAGCGGCTGAACGAGGAGCTCACGCGGCTGAGCGGCGAGGCGCGGGAGATCGAGGCGAAGATCGCCGAGAACGTCGCGGCGCTCCTCGAGGCGTGATGGCGCGCGTGGAGTGGCCGCGCGCCGCCCTCTCGGACGTCTGCGAGGCGATCGTCGACTGCGTCAACAAGACGGCCCCGACGGTCGACGAGATCACGCCGTACAAGATGATCCGCACGACGAACGTGCGCGGCGGGTGGATCGAGCTCGACGACGTCAAGTACGTCACGGAAGACGTCTACAAGCGCTGGACGCGCCGTCAGGTGCCGCGGCGCGGGGATGTCATCCTGACCCGCGAGGCTCCCCTCGGCGAGGTCGGCCTGCTGCGCACGGGCGAGCCCGTATTTCTGGGACAGCGCCTCCTCTCCTACAGGGCCGACCCGAAGAAGCTGGACAACCGGTTTCTCCTCTACGCGCTCCGGGGCGATGAGCTGCAACGCCAGATCAAGGCGCTCGGCTCGGGCGCTACGGTCGAGCACATGCGCGTGCCCGACGCCGGGAAGCTCACGCTGCGGCTGCCGCCGCTCGCGGTCAAGCGCCGCATCGCCGACATCCTCTCCGCCTACGACGACCTCATCGAGAACAACGCGAAGCGCGTCGGGATCCTCGAGGAGATGGCCCGCTCGCTGTACCGCGCGTGGTTCGTCGACCTCCGGTTCCCCGGGCGCGAGGAGGCGACGCCGGTCCCGTCCTCCCCCGTCGAGGCGCCGGCGGGCTGGGGGGTGGCTCGGCTCGGTGATCTCGCGGCCGACGTGCGAGATCCCGTCGATCCGAGCGCCGTGGCGCCCGAGACCCCCTGCTTCGGGCTCGAGCATCTGCCGCGGCGCTCGGTCGCGCTCGGCGAATGGGGGCACGCCGGGGAAGCGCAGAGCATGAAGCTCCGCGCGCGCGCCGGCGACATCCTCTTCGGGAAGATCCGGCCCTATTTCCACAAGGTCGGGGTGACGCCGGTCGACGCGGTGTGCTCGTCGGACATCCTCGTCTTGCGAGCGCAGGCGCCCGAGCACTTCGGCCTCGTCCTCTGCTGCGTCTCCAGCGACGCGTTCGTCGCCCACGCGACCCAGACGTCGCAGGGCACGAAGATGCCGCGCGCGAGCTGGGACGTCCTCCGCCAGGTCGCGCTGCCGCTGCCCCCCGCGCGGCTCCTCCGCCGGTTTGATCGCATCGTCACGGATTCCGTGGACATGATGCATCGGCTCGTCCTGAAGAACCGCAATTTGAGGGTGACGCGCGATCTGCTGCTCCCCGGCCTCGTCTCCGGCGAGATCGACGTGAGCGGCGTCGATGCTGTCCTCTCCGGGGGGCCGTCGAGGGCCTCCCCGGAGGATTGAATTCGACCCGGGGGGCCGTCGAGCGGTCGTGGTCAGCCGATGTCGGCGCCCATCGACGATCGGGTCAACACCGCGCCTTCATTGCCTGGCCCGCTCACCTGCAGCGCAGGCGTTCGGGGGCCTCCGCCGCTCGAGGGGCGCACCGCTCCCCGATCGACTGATCGCAGCGATAGTACTCGCTCGTGGAGCCGCACTCGGCGTCCGCGCCGTAACCTTCAGGCGGATTGGGGCGGATGCAATCGAGGCGGTCACACTCGAGGGTGCCCGTTCCACCGAAGAGCTGCTCGGGATCGGGTGTGGCGGTTCCATCGCAGTCGAAGTCGAACTCCGACCCGCCGCGGGCTGGCGGCGCCATCGGCTCGGCATGGTAGGCCTCCGCTCCAGGGTGAGCGTTCGCTTCATTTGGACCGCAATCGTCGCTCGACGCGACGTAGGGACCCCCGCACGCATCGTCGCCGCCCGACGGCGCGTCGCACGCCTCGACGACGGCATTCCGGTCTCCATGCCCATCGGAGTCCGCGTCGCAGTACCACGCGACCTCGTCGCACCCGCCGCCGGCTCCACCGCTGCCCGCCGTCGTCCCGGCCGGGTTCCCGCCAGCCCCGCCAGCCCCGCCAGCCCCGCCAGCCCCGCCAGTCCCGCCGCCAGCCCCGCCAGCCCCGCCAGTCCCGCCGCCGACCCCGCCAGCCTCGCCGCCCGCGCCGCCGGCGGTTCCCGAGCCCGCGCCGGCGCCGTGGGTGCCGGCGCTCGTCGAGGTCGCCCCGGCGGTGTCTCGGAAGAGGTCCGGGGGCACGTCCCTGCAACCGACGCTCACGGCGGCAGCGGCGAGCACGATAGCGGCCCGAGCGCAAGTCCCGACCGCAACCCTCCGAAAGCTCCGACTCCTCATGCCTCAGCCTAACTCGAGGCCCCCGTGCCTCTCAAGACGCATGCACCTGTCCGCACGGCGGCCTGCGCCGGTGCGCGCAACCCCGATCGCTCCAGCGATGGAGCTCCTGGGCAGCACGAGCAGCTCCTCGCGGTCGAGCCACGCGCGGAAGGCGTCGAGCACAGGCTGAGAACCGCGCCCGTTTCCGGCGGCCGCTCGTCATCGACCGTTTTCTCTACGTGTCGGCGGGCGGCAAGCCTGCGTCGTGGCCACGTGGCCTCGCGCGGGTCGAGCAGATGCCCGACGGCCGGGTCATCATCGGCTTTCACCCGTTCTACAAGCCCGAGGTGCAGGTCGCGCTGCTCAACCCAGATCGGGAGTCCACCACACCGTACCCGAGCGCGGAGTGGCAAAGCTGCAAGGCCACCGACGGCAGCTGGGTCGACCCACGAGCGGCGCCGTCGACCTGTACATGGGCGTGGACGGCATCGCCCTCGACACGACGGCTGAGGTCGGCCTCGCGGAACGAGAGCAGACGGGGAGGGTGCAGCGTGGCTATCCCGTGGGACCGGTGACGCGGCCGGCCCTTCACCGCGGGCGACGCGGCGGCGGAGGGCGCCCCGTCGGGCCACACCGGAGCTGCCCTCGGCGGCGAAACAGGCGGAAACTATGAAATCGCCGCTGTTTCCGGCGGCCGCTCGTTATCAATCGATTTTTCTGGTGGGATGACTTCGCGGGGGCGAACGTCGCGATCCGTCACATTCGCCGGTGTTTTTGGGAGACGTGAACCCAGAACGCACCCCCTTACGCAGCACGGCGGGCTGGCCGTCAAGTTCCGGGAGAGGCAGAACACCCCTCCCAGGAGACCGATGGCCGCCAAGGGGTGCGCCGAGCGTCCAGACTCCAGGGCGGCGTTCGGAGTGTCCTGACGACCTCACGCGCCTGCACACCCAAGAGTCGCACGAGCTGGGCGTTGTCCAAACTCCCCCGGTGCCAAGTCACACCCTTTGGAATATAAAATTGGCTGGTCGCAGCGCGTCGCCTCAACGGGCGAGCGAGCAAGGTTTGCGATGATCGTCGAGAGAGGCTACCTGCTCCGCGAGAAGATCGAGGAAACCGCCGATTTCACCCTGTACCGCGCATGCCGCGAAGGCGACAGCGTCCCGGTCTTGCTGAAAGTCCTGCGCGCGGAGAGATCGACCGGCGCCGAGGTCGCGCGCTTCAAGCACCAGTACGAGCGCGTCGCGCGCCTCGCCTCGCCCCGCCTCGTCGCGCTGCGCGGCGTCGAGGCGCTCGCCGGCTCCTTGATCGTCGTCCTCGAGGACTTCCCGGGCCGCGATCTCGCGCGGATCCTCGCCGCGCGCCCGTCGCGCAGGATGCCGGTCGGCGAGGCGCTCGATCTCGCGGCCGCGCTCGCGGAAGGTCTCGCGGCGGTGCACGCGGCCGGGCTCGTCCACCGCGATCTGCGCCCGCAGAACGTGCTCGTCGGCACGCGCGGCGCGGTCAAGATCAATGGCTTCGGCGTCGACGCCGAGATCACCCGCGCGCACGAACGGCTCTACGCGCCGGCGGTCATCGCCGACGTGCTGCCCTACGTCTCCCCCGAGCAGACAGGACGCATGAACCGCGGCGTCGACTACCGGACCGACCTCTACGCGCTCGGCGTCATCCTGTACCAGATGCTCACGGGTCAGCGCCCCTTCGAGGCCCTGGACCCGATGGAGCTCATTCACGCGCACCTCGCCCTCGCGCCCGCGCCGCCGTCCCGCGTCGATCCGACCATCCCCGAGGCCGTTTCCGACGTCGTGCTCAAGCTGCTCGCGAAGAACGCCGAGGAGCGTTACCAGAGCGCCGAGGGCCTGCTCGCCGACCTCGAGCGCTGCCGCGAGGCCCTGCGCGGCACGGGGACGATCGAGCCCTTCGTCGCGGGCCAGCGCGATCGTCAGGACCTCTTCCGGATCCACCAGAAGCTCTACGGCCGCGAGCAGGACATCGAGGCGCTCACCGCCGCGTTCGAGCGCACGCTCGAGGGCAGCCGTGAGATCGTCATCGTCTCCGGCTACTCGGGGATCGGGAAGTCCTCGCTCGTGCACGAGATCTTGAAGCCGCTCGCGCAACAGAAGGGCTATTTCACGAGCGGCAAATACGACCAATACAACCGCGGCGCCCCCTACAGCGCGGTGATCCAGGCGTTCGACGGCCTCGTGCGGCAGATCCTCACCGAGAGCGATGCGCGCATCCTCCGCTTTCGGAGCGCGCTCCTCGAGGCGCTCGGGCCGAACGCGCAGGTCGTCTGCGACGTCATCCCGTCGCTCTCCCACGTGATCGGCCCGCAGCCGCCCGTCCCGTCGCTCGGCCCGATCGAGGCGCAAAACCGCCTGAACCGGTGCTTCTTGCTGTTCGTCTCGGTGTGCGCGCGGCGCGCGCACCCGCTCGTGTTGTTCCTCGACGATCTTCAGTGGATCGACCCCGCGAGCCTCGTGCTGCTCCGCGCGCTGCTCGCCGACGACTCGCTCGATGCGCTCCTCTTCTGCGGCGCTTACCGTGACAACGAGGTATCGCCCGGGCACCCGTTCGTCCTGGCGATCGAGGAGCTCAAGCAAGCCGGGCTCGTCGTGCGCAACATCGTCCTCGCCCCGCTCGCGCGCCCGCACCTGATCGAGATGCTCTCGGATAGCCTCAAGCGCAGCGACTGTGGGCCGCTCGCCGATGCGGTGCAGAAGAAGACCGGCGGCAACCCGTTCTTCGTCAAGGAGTTCGTCCGGTCGCTGCACGACCACGGCGTCCTCGCGTACGCAGCCGGATCAGGCTGGCGCTGGGACCTCGCCGCGATCGACGCGCTCCGGTACACGGACAACGTCGCAGACCTCATGGTGCGCACCATCGCGCGCCTGCCGCCGGCGACGGTGAAGGCGCTCAACCTCGCCGCGGCGATCGGCAACCGGTTCGACCTCGACGTGCTCGCCGCGGTGAACGAGTGCTCGCCGGATGACGCGTACGCCCGCCTCGATCTCGCCGTGAGCGAGGGGCTCGTGATCGCGGGGCGCGGCGGCTACCGCTTCGCCCATGACAAGGTCCAGGAGGGCGCCTACGCGATGATCCCGGAGGTGGACCGACCCGCCTTCCACCTCCGGATCGGCCGGCTGCTCGCGGGCAAGCTAGACCTCTCGGAGAGCCAGAGCCTCTTCGACGTCGTCGGCCACCTGAACAGCGCAGGCGACCTCGTGTCGGACCCCGCGGAGCGCCTGCACCTCGCCCGCATGAGCCTCGAGGCCGCATGCCGCGCCGAGGACTCGGCCGCCTTCGGCGCCGCGCTGCGCTACCTCGAGCTCGGCCTCCTGCGCCTTCCGGAGGACGCCTGGGCGTCACAGTACCCGCTCCGCCTCGAGTACGCGAAGAGGACCGCCCTGATGCTCTCGCTCTGCGGCCGGCATGACGACGCCCTCGCGATCCTCACCGATGGCCTGGAGCGGGCCGCGAGCCGGCTCGACCGCACCGAGGTGCTGCGGCTCAAGATGAACGTGCAGGTGCTCAAGAACGACCTGCCAGCCGCGCTCGCGGAGGGGCTCGAGGCCCTGCGCCCGTTCGGGATCCACCTGCCTCCCTTCCCGGACGACGTCATGCTCGACGCCCAGGTGCGGGCGACGATGGATCTCGTCCGGGAGAGGACGATCGAGGCGCTGCCAGGCCTGCCGCCGCTCGCGGACCCGGAGATCCTCGCCATGCAGGACGTGCTCCAGGAGCTCTTTCTCCCCTGCTATTTCCTGGCCACGAACAACCTCGGCATCACGGTCGCACAGATCCTCGAGAACACGCTGCGCCACGGGCTCTCGAAGAACTCGATCTTCGGCTGCATGAACTTCGGGATGCTCCTCTGCGCCCGCGGCGACATCGCGCTCGGCTACCGCTTCGGCCGCGCCGCCGTCGACCTCGCGGACCGCTACACGGACAAGAATTCCGAGGCGATGCTCCGCAATATGTGGGGCGCCTTCGTGCAGCACTGGCGAGAGGGCTACGCCACCTGCAAGGCGTCGCTGGTCGCGGGGATGCACGCCGGGCTCGAAACGGGCCAGTACATCTGGTCGTTCTACAACACGGTCAATGGCATCACGAACAGCCTCCTGCGCGGCCTCCCGATCTCCGACCTCCTCGCCGAGGCGCAGAGCTACCAGCCGATGCGCAAGCTCGACGAGTTCAATGCCATCACCTGGGCGGTCGGCGCGGTCGGACAGATCGCGCACCAGCTCTCGGTCGAGACCGAGCGCCCCGCCACGCTCAAGGGGGCGTGGGTCGATATCGACGAGGTGATCGAGGAGTCCCGCCGCATCGACAACCAGGCCTCGTTCTTCTTCGCCCACTTCTACATCGTCGTCCTCTGCGTCTTCCAGGGGGCGTTCGAGGAAGCGGCGCGCGCTGCGCTCTTGCCGAACATCGAAATCCCGGCCGTGGCGGCCTGGCATGGCAACCCCGCGTTCCATTGCTACGCAGGCATCGCGTTCACGCAGGCGGCGGACGTCGTCTCCCCGGAGGAGCGCGCGCTCTTCCTCGCCCGCGCCGAGGTCTCCGCCGAAAAACTCTCGCGCTGGGCGGAGCTCTGCCCGGAGAACCTGGCGCACCGCCGCGCCCTCCTCCTCGCCGAGCTCGAGCGCGCCCGCGGCGACGCGCGCGCCGCCGGGGACCGCTACGACGAGGCGATCGCGCTCGCGCAGCGCGGCGGCTATCTCCACGACGAGGCGCTCGGCAACGAGCTCGCGGGCCTCTGCTTCCGCGCGCTCGGCAAGGAGACCATCGCCGGCGCCTACCTGACCAAGGCGCACAGGGCGTACGGCCGCTGGGGCGCGACGGAGGCGATGCGGCGCCTCGAGCGCGCGTACCCCGACCTCGTCCCGGGCGAGAGCCTCCGCGGCGGGAGGAGCCCGCAGGCCGGCGCCGCGCTCGACGTCGGCTCGGTGCTCAAAGCCTCCCAGGCCATCTCGGGCGAGATCGTCCTCGACCGCCTGCTCGACGCGCTCATGCGCATCATGGTCGAGAACGCCGGCGCGCGGCGCGGCGTCCTCCTGCTCCTGCGTGACGGACGGCTCGTCGTCGAGGCCGAGCACCACATCCGGGATGCGTCGGTCCACGTGCTCGGCGCGGCGCCCCTCGAGGGCCGCAAGGACCTGCCGGCCAGCGTCATCACGTACGTGGCGCGGACGCGCGAGACCGTCCTGCTCGGCGACCTCGCGATCGACGGGCCGTTCGGGCGCGACCCCTGCTTCGCCGGCGGTGCGCCGCGCTCCTCGCTCGCCGCGCCCATCGTCTACAAGGGCCGCCTCGCCGGCGTGATCTACCTCGAAAACGACCTCACCCGCTCTGCCTTCACCCCCGATCGCGTCGAGGTGATCCGGCTCCTTTCGGCCCAGGCGGCCAGCTCCATCGAGAATGCGCGCCTCTATGCGGATCTGCAGCGGGAGAACGCGGAGCGGCGGCGCGCCGAGGAGGTGCTCCGCCATTCCTACTCGCTCCTCGAGGCCACGCTCGAATCGACGACGGACGGCATCCTCGTCGTCGACGACGAGCAGCACGTCGTGCGTCAGAATCACAGGTTCGCGGCGATGTGGCGCATCCCGGACGAGATCCTCTCCACCGGGTCGGACGCCACGTTCTGTACGTTCGTCTGCGACCAGGTCCTCGATCCCGAGGCGTTCCTGCGAAGGATCCGCGCTCTCTATGCCTCGCCCGAGGAGTCCAGCTTCGATACCATCCCGTTCGCGGACGGGCGCGTCTTCGAGCGTTATTCGCAGCCCCAGCGCCTCGGCGGGCGCGTGGTCGGGCGGGTCTGGAGCTTCCGCAACATCACCGCGCGCGTGCGCGCCGAGCAGCAGCGCGATCAGCTCCTCCTGGACGAGCGGCGGGCGCGCATGGCAGCGGAGGAGGCCGTGCGCCTGCGGGACGAGTTCCTTTCTATCGCCTCGCACGAGCTCCGCACCCCGCTCACCAGCCTGCAGCTCGCCATCCAATCGCTGGGGCAAAGGCTGGCGCGGGGCATGGACGTCGAGCGCGTGCGATCCGCGGTCGCCCTCTCTGGCCGTCAGGTCAAGCGCCTCACCAACTTCGTCGATATGCTCCTCGACGTCTCCCGGATCCAGGCGGGGAGGCTCGAGCTGTACATAGCGCCCGTCGAGCTGCGCGCGCTCGTGGACGAGGTCGTCGCCCTCCTCGGCCATCAGATCGCGCAGTCAGGCAGCGCGGTCGCCGTGCGCGCGGAGCAGCCGGTCATCGGCCGGTGGGACCCGCACCGCCTGGAGGAGGTCGTGACCAACCTCCTCACCAACGCGATCAAGTTCGGGGAACGCCAGCCGATCGACATCGCCATCACCCGGGAAGATCGGGTCGCGCGGCTCTCGGTGACGGACCGTGGGATCGGGATCCCGGCCGAAGTGCAGGCGCAGCTCTTCGAACGATTTCGCCGCGGCGTCTCATCGAAGCATTTCGGGGGGCTCGGGCTCGGCCTCTACATCACCCGCACCATCGTCGAGGCGCACGGCGGCCGGATCCGCGTGTCGAGCGAGGTCGGCCGGGGCTCGACCTTCTGCGTCGAGCTGCCGCTCTCGACCGAGCGCGCGGGGGATTCGTCGTCGTAGCTCCCTGTCGCACCCGTCGCAGACCCGCCGTCGCAACGCTCAGCTGAACGCGGCGAGATGCTCCGAGACTGCCGAGGCGTCGCCGGCGTCGGAGATCAGGGCGACGTAGCCGTCGGGGCGGATGAGCACGAGGGTGCGCTCCGTCGCGCCGTAGGCGTGGGCGAGATGGCCAGCGGTGTCGGCGACGTCGTCGGGGCCCGCCGGCTGTCCGACGACATGGAGCGTCCGCAGGCCGGAGGCTGAGGCGCCGATCGCAGGCGCGGGCCCGAAGCTCAGCAGCGTGAAGCGCCCGCCGCGCGTCAGCTCGAACAGCCGGCGTTCACCTTCCACCGTGGTCAGCTTCGTCGCATCGGGGGCGCGGTCGCCGGCGCGGAGCAGGGCCGTCTCGTCGCGGTCGTCGCGCACCAGGGAAGAGCCGCGGTAGTGGATGTCGAGCTGGGTGATGCTCGCATCGCGGCGGGTGGCGACGTCGTTCCGCTCGAGCACCTGCTGGAGGCGCGTGTTCGAGAGCGCGAGCACGCCGGCTGCGATCGGTCGCCGCTCGGCCTCGTAGCTGTCGAGCAATGCCGGCGAGGCGCCCTTCGCGACCGCCGCCAGCTTCCAGCCGAGGTTGTGCGCGTCCTGGATGCCTGTGTTCATTCCCTGGCCGCCGGCGGGCGCGTGGATGTGCGCCGCGTCGCCGGCGAGGAACACGCGACCCTCGCGATATCTGTCGACGAGGCGGACGTTCGCGCGCCACAGCGACGACCACGTCGGCTCGTGGAGCCGGAGGTCGGTGCGGCCGCTCCGCCGCACGAGGATCGCCCGCATGTTGGCGAGGCTGAGCTCGGGGTCCTGTCGCGGCGCGACGGCGGCCCCGAATCCTCGGTGCGCCATTGGGGCGTGATCAGGCTCGCCGGATAGGGGATGTCGGAGCGACCCTTCAACGTCTCGGGGATGGCGCCGCCCAGCGTCACCCGGCCGTCGGGAGCCGTGGAGAGGATCGGCATCGCCATCCGGCCGTGGGCGATCACGCGATCGACGATGCCGAGATCGTCGAAGACCTCGAGCGTGCGCGGCTGGATGCCCTTGCCGCGCGAGCCGGGCCGCGGGCCGGGGGCGGCCTCGATCAGGCGGAAGGACACGCCGCTGCGGGCGAGCTCGCAGGCCAGCGTCAGCCCGGTCGGGCCGGCGCCGACGATCAGCGCTGCGCACATCTCGGGATCCGTCATCGTCCGTCTCCAGTTGAAGAGAGCGATGGATCTCTTATCAGCACCGCCGAGACGCCAACCCGGTCGCGGTCCCCGACACCGGCGCCCTGCGCAGCGACCTGCTCGCCCACCTGACGGCCCTGAGCGACGCCCTCGCCGGCTTCTTCGCCATCGCCGCAGCCGCCGCCTTCTCGGGGTTGCTGGCCGGCACCGGCCTGACCCCCTGGCAGATGCGCGACAAGGTCATGGACACCCAGAAGCCGCGTGTCCGCATCCTCTACCAACGCGCCCACGACCGCGGTGAGGTCAACCTCGAGCGCATTCCCTCCGCCGTGCTCGCCCTGCCATACGACCTCGTGCGACACGACCTGCTCATGGATCTCAAGCCGCTGAAGCCCGCACGCATCCAGTCCATCGTGGACGAGCTCTTCCTGCCCCTCGTACAGAGCTTTGGAGCGCGCGAAGGCAACGCAGCACGTCGCGTTCGGCGTCGATGACGTACCGGTGGACTGGTCCCGGAGGGCACCCGGTTGGGCCACACCGGAGCGGCCTTCGCCGGCGAAACAGGCGGAAGCTATGAAAATCGCTACTGGTCCCGGCCGCCGCTCGTCATCGACCGGTTTCTCTGGCGGGACGATTCCGCGGTGACGAACCGTCGCGATACGTCGGATGCCCCGGGATTTTGGTCCGGTCGACATCGCGAGGACCACGCAAGTGGATCCGCGTCTGCTCGACAGTACGTGCGCGCCTTCGAGGAGGCGAACCTGGATGCCCTGGTCGCGTTGTTCCACGAAGACATGCGCACCACCATGCCGCCGGCGCCAACCTGGGTCTCCGGGCGCGCCGCCAACGAGCGCTTCTACCGGCTGATGTTCGGCAGCATCGAACGAACCGTCTCAGGGGCCAGCTCACGATCTGCGCGAGCATGCGCTCCTCGGGAACGACGTCGCGGCGAGGTGCCGGCAGCGCGCCTGGATCTTCCGAGGCGCGCTGCCCCGGGTCACACTGCGGTGTAGCCGCCGTCCACGGTCAGCTGCGTGCCGGTCATGTACGACGACCAGTCGGACAGCAGGAAGACCGCCGGTCGAGCGATCTCGTCTGCGTGCGCGTACCGCTTCATCAGCGTGGCCGCGCCGAAGGCGTCGAGCACCTGCTCGCCGCTTTGCATATGATCCCAGATCTCGGTCTCCACCGGGCCGGGCAGGATGGCGTTGACGCGAATCTTGTCCGCCGCGTAGTCGATGGCCGCAGACTTGGTGAGGCCGAGGATCGCGTGCTTGGTCGCGGCATAGACGCCGAACCCGGGCGCAGAGACCGTGGAGGCGATCGAGCCGCAGTTGACGATCGAGCCGCCGCCGCCCTTCTTCATGACAGGCACTTGATACCTCATGCACAGATAGATGCTGTGCAGGTTGACCTGCATGAGAGCGAGGTAATCGGCGACCGGCACGTCCGCGAGCGGCCCGAGCGCGGTGGCGATACCGGCGTTGTTGAAGACGCTGTCCAGCCGCCCATGGGCCTCCACGGTGCGCTCGATCAGAGCCTGGATGTCCGCCTCGACGGTGACGTCGGTGCGGACGAACAGCGCGTTTCCACCCTCCACCTTGATGCGGGCCACGAGCGCGTCGCCCATCTCCTGGCGTCGCGCGGCCAGCACCACCTTGGCGCCGGCCCGCGCCGCCGCGATCGCTGTCGCGGCCCCGATTCCCGATGTGGCCCCGGTGATCAAAACCACTTTATTACTGAGCATGGCAATCTCAACTCCGTGTAATAAGTATTGGAATGGATCGAAAGACTGGCTGTCTCCAGCTGACGGGACGACGGCGAAAAGGAGCGGCCCGAGGGACCGCCGGTGCTCGTCGCGACGTTCGCGGCGCCGCGGGCTCGCCTTGACGAGGCCGAGGTCGTCCAAGCGTTCGCGCTGGCGTGCCACCGAGGATAGCCCGCGCGAAACCATTCCGTCCTGTCGATAATTTTCCGCCAGCGACCGGCAGTTGGCATAACGTACAAGAAATACGGATCCACTGATCCGCGTATAAATACCAACAGATCCAACGAGTTCACTCGGATGTGTAATATTGTCTACGTTACGCTGGCGACGCCGTCAGACTTCAGCACTGCTCGATTCTATTTGGTGAGGGCGGGAACGGCAAGAGCGCGGGGATCAACCTCGTGAGGGCGATGTTTCCGCCGGAAGCGCTCGCGAGCCTTCCGCCGCAACGGTGGACGGAGCGATTTGCGCTGTCTGCGCCAGAAGGGAAACTGGCTAACTTCGTGTCGAAAACGCCCAGCGGAGAGCGCCTCGAGGGTGGAGCGTTCACGGCGGTGGTGACCCGCGATCCGGTGATGGCGGAGAGGAAGCACCGTGAGGGTGAGCTCGCAGTAGATCTCCTGAAGGACGTGGAGATCCTCGCTCCGCCGGGCATCGATCGCGGACGATGCAAACAGGGGCGGGACGTGTGCCCACGGCACGCCGGTGCGCCCCGTAGCGCGCGCGGCGCCGCCCGTTCGCGAGCGCGTAGGAGCGACCTCCCTCCGGCGCTCGATCCTAGCGGCCGAGCAAGATCCGTTGCTCTCCCGGCGCGAGGATGTGGACCTTCCCAGGCGCGATCCGCCGGGCCGCCGTCACGCGCTTGAGCTCGGAGACCGCCTGGCCGGGCTCGTCCGAGGAGTTGATGAACGTGTCGAAATGGATCGGCACCATCCATTTCGCGCCCAACTCTTCGCAGGCCTCTAGCGCCTCTGCCGGGTCCACGTGGCGCGAGTGCATGAAATCGCGCGGCCCGATCGGCGCGATCGGCATCAGCGCGAGATCGATCGCGGGGAACCGCGCCCGCGTCTCCGTGAACACCTTGCGATCGTAAGCGGTGTCCCCGCCGAAGTAGACGGTGACCCCATGATATTCCACGACGTACCCCGTGAATCCACCCCAGCCGAGGGCGATGTCGACTCCGTAGCGGCCTCCCCCGTGCTTCACCGGGACGGCGGTGATCCGCAGCCCGTCGTGCTCCCAGCGCTGCCACGTGGAGAGCTCGATCGTGTCGAACGCGAAATCGGGCACGTAGGGGAGGGCGCCGCGGGGGACAAAGAGCACCGGTGTCTTCTCCTCGATCATCTCGAGCGAGCCGAGCGACAGGTGATCGAAGTGCGTGTGCGAGACCAGCACCGCCGAGAGGGGCGGCACGTGCTCCGGGTCCAGGCCCGGCTCGACGAGCCGCGCGGAGAGGAGGCCCACGGTCGAGGTGAAGACCGGATCCGTGAGGATCTGCTTGTCGTCGATCTGGACGAGCGCCGTCGCGTGGCCGACCCAGAGGACGGCCAGGCGCGCGTCTTTGCGGTAGGGCTCTCGCACCTTGTTGGCGACGGGCGCCGGGCCGCCGAACAGCGCGCCCGTGTTGCCTGACAGGACGCGCCCCGGCATGCTGTTGCAGGACAGCGCCGAGGCGGCGAGGAGCGCCATGAGAGCGGTGGAGCTTGCTGCGCGGAGCATGGGGTCAGAAGTACCTGAGGTTGAGCGTCAACGTGGTCCCGCGCAGCGCGCGCGTCGGAGAGTAGGCGACCTGCACGCCGATGACACCGAAGAGCGTGTAGAGGCCGGCCTCGTACGCCGCCGCGACCTCGCCGCCGAGCGTGAAGGCGGAGCCGCCGAGCGAGCAGGAAAGGTACTCTCCGCGGTGGAGCAGGGGGAAGTAGGCGCGCACACCGCCAGTCAGCTGCACGTGATCTTCGATGCCGGCGCCGGAGAAGAGGTATTCGGGCGTGACATGGATCTCGAGCGCTCCGGCATGCCGCGCGAGCGGCTCGGCGAGGAGGCTGCGCCAGGGGGACAGCCTCCGATTTCTGCCGAAGGAGTAGAGCAGGGGGGTGAGCTGCCAGCGCAGGCCGAAGCGCGTGTCGTCGGCGTAGAGGTGCCAGGTGGGGCTCGGAATGAGCTGCAACGCGGCCCAGGCGAGGTCGGGGCTTATCCCCGCCTCGGCGAGGCTCTGCGTCTCCGCGGCGCGGGCGGGGGAGCCCCAGGCGAGCGCGCCTGCCAGCGCGGCGCCGGCGAGCGAGCGCCGGAGCGCTGTCGCGGGGCCGCCGCGCGCAATGCAGGGCAACCGAGCGCCCGCAGCCGCCCGCAGCCGCGCGCAGGCGCTTGCCGAGCATCGCGAGGATGGCGAGGGCGCGACGTTGCCCGAAGCGAGCGCGGTGGCATTCTCCTCGGCGCGATGGCAGCTCGCTCTCGCCACCGTGCGCCCTCTTGCCTTTTCCATCTTCTCTCTTCTTCTCTGCCAGCCGCTGTCACCCTCACGGAGAACCAGTACAGGCACCGACCGCGCCTCAATGCGCGAGCGCGGGGCTCACGCCGCTCCGCCGAACGGCGCTGCCATGGGCCCGGAGCGCGGCGAGGCCTTCCGCGCGGCTCCGCACGGCGCGGTAGCCAATCTCCTTCTTCGCCCGAGCAGACGAGAGGTGAAGCGTTTGCCCGAGGAGCCGCACGTCCTCGAGGGTGAGCGGTGGGCGCCGTCGCGGCGCGAACCACCCGAAGAGGTTGGTGAGGAGCCACCCGAACAGCACCGCCAGGGGGAGGGGTACGGACCAGGCCTTCGCGTCCACGCCGCGCGTCGCCATGAGCTCCGTCAAGAAGGTGCGCATCGGCGTGACCTCGTCGTCGGTCACGAAATACGCGCGTCCGCCGACGTCACTGCGCACTGCGCAGCTCACCGCTTCGGCGACATTGTCGACGTGGGCGACGCTGTAGAGGTGTTTGCCCCCGCCGACGTAGGCGAAGCGCCCGGCGCGGAAGGCCTCCGCGATGATGTCGAGGGTCGGCGCGTCCGGGCCCCAGATCATCGGTGGGCGGAGGCTCACGGTGCGCATCGCGGGGCTGTCTGCCTCGAGCACCATCGCCTCGGCGAGCGCTTTCGTCGCGCTGTACGGCAAGGAGCGGTCGACCCTGGGCGGCAGAGCGTCCTCGTCCCCTTCGCTCGGCCGAGAGCCCTCGATGACAACCGACGCAGCCCCGAGGTAGATGAAGCGGCGGACGCCGGCCGCGCGCGCCGCTGCGAGCAAGCCGCCGGTGCCCTCGACGTTGGTGCGGGCGTGCTCGCCCCAGCGCAGGGCCGAGGTGAGGGACGCGGCCGCGTGCACCACGACCGCGGCGCCCGTGCAGCCCTCGGTGAGCGCGGCGGCGTCGTGGAGGTCGCCGCGGACGGGCTCGGCGCCGAGAGCGGCGAGCTTGGCAGCGCTGGCGGCGCTTCGCGCGAGGGCACGGACGCGGTACTCACGCGCGATGAGCGCACGGACGATGGCGCGGCCCACGAAGCCGCTGCCTCCGGTGACGAACACGGTCTCTGCCATGACGAATCTCTCCTGTTCGGGCCCGCTCCGGCGCGCCCTCCAGGATCATCTATAGCATCGCTACACGGATTGTCTATAGCGGCGCTACATTTGGTCGGCGATGGCTTGGAACACCGCGTCGAGCGCCCCGGCCGAGGTGGCGCGGCTCGGTGGTGCGCCGGAAGGGCTCGCGACGATGCTGAGCGCGAGGCCCTGGACGACGGCCCAGACGTGCTCGGCAGCGCGCTCGATCGGCACGCGCAGGGCGCCCGCCCTGGCGCAACGCTCGAGGCGGTGCCGCATCAGGGCGTAGCTCGGCTCGAATATCGACGGCTGCTCGATGCCGCGCGCCATCAACGCGGCCGTGACGGAGGGGTGGGCCTGCACGAATTCGAGCACGTGCTCGCAGCCCGTGCGGAGATCCGCGACGGGGTCGTCTGTCGGCGTGAGCGCCCGTTTCTTCGCCATGAACTTCTCGAGCGCGACGGCGTGGACCGCAGCCACGAGCCCGTCCCGGTTGCCGAAGTGGTGGTAGAGGGTCGGCATCGTCACGCCGGCCTCCTCGCACACCCGCCGCGTCGTGAGCGCCGCTGGGCCTTCGCTCTCGAGTACCCGGTACGCTACGGCGAGCAACTTGTCCTTGACGTCGGCCATCGCCGTCAGGCTAGCACAGCTAGCCTCTGGCAGCTCCTCGCGACCCGGAGGCAGCCCGACGGCGCGCGGAGAGAAAGCGGGCGATGTTCCTTGGCTCGGTCACCAGGGCGACGAGCTTCATCCGTCCCTTGCAAGCTGGGCACTCGAGGACATCGATCGCACATGTGCGGCGCAAGAGCTCGGCGCGGAGTGCTGGGGACGCAGGCACGATCCCGAAGCAGGCGGCAGCGCTTCGAAGGGCCGGGCAGCAGGGCGGCGAGCGAAGGAGAATCCTTCGGCGCTGCGTCGCCAGGCCAGTCGCCGACCCCGATCGGTGATGCCGCGGGCCCTTCACCGCGGGCGATGCGGCGGAAGAGGGCGCCGCGTTGGGCCACACCGGAGCCGCCCTCGGCGGTGAAGCAGGCGGAAACTACGAAAATCGCTGCTGTTTCCAGCGACCAGTCGCTATCGACCGGTTTCTCTGGCGGGATTTCCGACCCGCGGTGCTGGGCCGCTGACGCTCGCGCCGCTCACGACTCCCCCTCGCCGGCCGCCGGCTGTCCGCCTCCCGGCTCGGACGCCTCCTCCAGTCCGATGTGACGCTCGCCGCTGCCCGTGAGCGCCGCGCCGCTCCTCCCTTGCGCCGCGCCGCGCCGGAGCGGCGCAGGCAGAGCGCGTTCCCCGGCCGCCTCCTCGCCGTCCTCCTCATCGCGGGAGGCTCGGTCCTCGTGAACGCATGCAGCAACTCCTCGTCGGACGATCACGGCGAGCACCGCGCAGCGGGCGGCGGCGAGGCGGCCTCGGCGCCGTGCACCATCGAGGCGCAGCAGCGGGAGATCGAGCAGATGAGGGCGTGGCGAGCGGAATGGTATCCGGAAGAGTAGCGGCCGCGCTCGCCTCCCGAGATACCGGCCCCCGGCGGCGCGACGGCTCGCTCAGGGGACGCTGTGGTGTCCGCCGGCCGCCCCGCCCGGCCGCATCTGCGCGACCTGCTGGCACGCGGCGGCGCAGCGGCGGCACTCGTCGGCGCAGGCCTTCATCTGCGCGTCGCCCGTGAACCGGTCACAGCTCTGAGCGCAGAGCTCGCAGATGCTCGCGCACGCGGCCGTGACCTGGTTGTGCTGCGGCGAGCTGCGCAGCAGCATCGTCCCGGTCGTCTCGCAGATCTCGGCGCAATCCTGCATGAGCCGCAGGTGCGAAGGCTCCACGTGGGAGCCGCCCATCTGGAGGCAGTGCTGGATCGTCTGGACGCAGATCGACTGGCAGCTCTGGGCATGGGTGGCCGTGTCCACGAAAGCCTTGCTCGACGTGATTCCCTTGTGGGTCATGTGTCCCTCCTTGATTCCAATGATGCTTCTCGACGATTCGTGATCTCATGTCGTGCGCGCTTGACATGAGCCCGGCTGCCGAGTCGACAGGCTTGTCGAGCTGGCCAGATCCCTCATGTCGGACTGGCCAGATTTTTCATGTCGGAGCGCTCCGTAACCGCGGCTCGGAAGGAGGCTGAACGAGCCTACGATGTCGCGACTGCTCTCGTGTCATCCTGCTCGCCCACGCGGTGAGCGGCGCACTGGCCGCTGCTCGGAGCGGGCCTGGGCGGACGGGATTCGACAGGGACGATGGATTCGATGTGACCTGTACGGGTACATGCGCCCGACCGAGCGACCAGGCCGCCCGGTCGAGCGCGGAGGTCAGCCCGCGCGCCCGAACCGCCGCAGCCGCAGGGAGCTGAGGAGCACCGAGACGCTCGACAGGCTCATGGCCGCGCTCGCGAGGACCGGCGACAGGAGCCAGCCGGTCAGCGGGTACAGCGCGCCGGCCGCGATCGGGATGCCGACCACGTTGTAGACGAACGCCCAGAAGAGGTTCTGGCGGATGGTCCGCAGCGTCGCGCGCGCGAGCCCCAGCGCGGTGGGCAGCGCCGCGATGCCGCCGCGCAGCAGCGCGACGTCGGCCGCGGCGACCGCGATGTCGGTGCCGCTCGCGACCGCGATCCCCACGTGGGCGCCGGCGAGGGCCGGCGCGTCGTTGATGCCGTCGCCGACCATCGCGACGACGCGCCCGCGCTCCCGCTCCTCGCGCACGACGCGGGCCTTGTCCTCGGGGCGGACCTCGGCGAGCACCTCGTCGATCCCGAGCTCTCGCGCCGCCGCGCGCGCGGTCGCCCCGCGGTCGCCGGTCACCATCGCGACCCGCACGCCGAGCCGGTGCAGCGCGGCGACGGCCTCCTTGGCCTCGGGGGTCGGCAGGTCGGCGACCGCGACGAGGCCGGCGAGGCGGCCGTCGACGGCGACGAACGACGGGGTGTTCCCGTGCCGGGCGAGGCCCTCGGCGAGCTCCTCGAGCGGCGCGGCGTCGATCCCGAGCTCGGCGAGGTACCGCGCCGTGCCGATGCGCACCTCCCGCCCCTCGACGCGGGCGACCACGCCGCGGCCGGCGTCGGCGCGGAAGGCCGCGGGCGCCGCGAGCGGGAGGCCCCGGGCGCGCGCGCCCTCGACGAGCGCCTTCGCGACCGGGTGCTCGCTGCCGAGCTCCGCCGACCCGACGAGGCGCAGGAGCTCGTCCTCCGGGACGTCCGCCAGCGCCTTCACCGCGGCGAGCTGCGGCCGCCCGGCGGTGAGCGTGCCCGTCTTGTCCACGAGGACGGTGTCGACGCGGCTCGCCGCCTCGAGCGCCGCGCCGCCCTTCACGAGCACGCCGAGCTCGGCGCCGCGGCCGGTGCCCACGGCCACGGCGGCGGGCGTCGCGAGGCCCAGGGCGCAGGGGCAGGCGATCACGAGGACGGCGACGAACCGCTCGACCGCGGCGGCGAGCCCCGCCGCGCTCGGATCCGCCGCGACCCAGGCGACGAACGCGAGCGCGGCGATGCCGAGGACCACCGGGACGAAGATGCCGCTCACGGTGTCGGCGAGGCGCGCGACGGGCGCCTTCGAGCCTTGCGCCTGCTCGACCGCCTCGACGATGCGGGCGAGCGCGGTGTCGGCGCCGGTCTTCGTGATCCGCACCGTGAGCTGCCCGCTCTGGTTCAGCGTGCCGCCGAACACGGCCGCGCCGGCGCTCTTGTCGATGGGGAGGCTCTCGCCCGTGAGCATCGACTCGTCGACCGCCGAGGCGCCCGAGACGACCTCGCCGTCGCTCGGCATCCGCTCTCCCGGACGGACGCGGACGAGATCGCCGGGCGAGAGCGCCGCGGCCGGGATCTCCTCTTCCCGATCGCCGCGCAGGCGCCGCGCCGTCTTCGGCTGGAGCGCGACGAGCCCGCGCACCGCGTCGGTGAGCCGCTTGCGGGCGCGCGTCTCGAGGAGCTTGCCGAGCAGGACGAAGGTGATGATGGCCCCGGCCGCCTCGAAGTAGACGTGCGGCCGCGCGCCGTGCTCGGCGTGGGGGAAGAGCTGCGGCGCGACGACCGCGATCGCCGAGTAGACCCACGCGGCGCCGGTCCCGAGGGCCACGAGGGTGTTCATGTCGGCCGCGCGGTGCCGGAGCGCGGCCCAGGCGAGCCGGAAGAACCTGCGCCCGGGGCCGACCATCACGGCGGTCGCGAGGGCGAGCTGGACGAGCCGGCCGCCCGCGCCGTCGGCGCCCGGGATGCGGCCGTGCGACATGCCGAGGGCGAGCAGCGGGACCGAGAGGGCGAGCGAGATCGCGAAGTCCCGGGAGAGGGCGCGCCGCTCGCCGTCGAGGCTCTCCTCGGCGGCGGCCGCCCGGCCGACCGGGGCGGCGGCGGCGCTGTCCGGCGGGGCGGCGCGCTCCGGGACGCTGTAGCCCGCGTCCTCGATGGCGGCGACGAGCGCCCTTTCGGACGCGGCGGCCGGGTCGAAGGTGACCGTGGCCGTGCGGGTCACGAGGTTGACCTTCGCGCCGCTGACGCCGCCCGTGGCGAGCAAGGCGCGCTCGATGCGCCGGACGCAGGCGGCGCAGGTCATGCCCTCGACGGGCAGGTCGATGCGGCGGACGGCGGCCCCATCGGTGTCGTGGGGGGCGGGAACGGAGACGGACGCGGTCGACATGATCACCTCTCTGTCGACCGGTGCAGACGCAGGAGCCCTCCGCGGATTACGTTCGCCACGGCGCTTTTCGTGTACAAGCGGCGGGGCCTGACGCGCTACGGGCGGCGAGCGGCACGCGGCACCCGTGCCGTAGCTGCGCGACTCCGCTCGGCCCGGCGGCGGGCCGAGCTGTCGCCTGGAGGCCTGCCGCCTGAAACGGCTCAATCCGCGTGATAGATGACGCGTTCCCAGTCGGGAGGCGAGTAGTTCAGGTCGTTGTCCCCGCAGCGGTAGCCCACGTCGAGCGATCCATCGACCGTATGCCAGCACATCCGCTGATGCGGGGCGGACTCCCCTTCCGCGTCATCGCATAACATCCGCGTCACCGGCTCTCCTGCCGGTGCGAAGCCCCAGGAGGAGCGCTCGTCGAAGTACCACCCTACGCCGTTCTGCTCGTGAACGCACCCTGCCGCGTCACCGCACGGCCACAGCACGTCGGCCCGCGGCGCCATCGCGAGCAGCGCGAAGCTCTCCGCGCCCACCGGGCGGCAGGCGAGGAGCAGCTTCCGCTTGCTGCAGCGGGCGAGGATCTCCGAGAGCGCTGGCCCGCCCTCCGCGAACTGGTTGCTGAAGCACTGGGTCCAGCCGCTCAAGGACGAGGCCAGGACGCCCTCCTGCACGCCCGACCGCCAGAACGGGCAGTCCCCGTCGTCCGTGTCGCTGCACCCGGATGGACAGCAGCCATCGCCCGTCATGCAGGCCGCGATCGTGCTGGCCGGCGTACCGCAGAGGCCATCCTGGCACGTCGTGCCCGCCGTGCATCCGTCGCCGTCGTCGCAGGCACCCCCCTCGTTGGCCGGCGTGACGACACAGGTCCGAGCGGCCTCATCGCAGCTGCTCACCGTGCAGCCGTCGTCCGGCGCGCCGCATCGGTTCGGAGCGCTGACGCAGGCGCCGCCGCTGCACACGTCGCCCACGGTGCAGAACCTGGAGTCGTCGCACGGAGTCCCGTCCGGAGCGAAGACCGACTCCACGACGCATTGCCCAGCGCGGCAGACGCTCGCTCCGCAGGTGTTTTCGAGGTCGCAGGCCGCGTTCTCGTTGATGGGGTCAACGGCGCAGCCGGCTGCCGGATCGCAGCGCCCCACCGCACACTCCGAGTCGAGCGCGCTGCAGTCGCGAGGGGTGCCCTGACCGCACGCGCCGCCCGCGCAGACCTCTCCTTCGGTGCAGGCGTCGCCGTCGTCGCACGGCGTGCCCTCGCTGTCCGGGTCGGGGCGGATCACGCAGGCCCCGTCCACGCACGCAGCTGCGTCGCAGGAACCGGCGGCGGGAGGGCAGTCGCCCGCCGTCACGCATTTGCCGCCGGCGCTGCCCGTCGAGGTCGCGCCGCCCGAGCCGCCGGCGCCATCCATCCGTCCACCGGTCCCCAGGCCACCTGAGCCGCCCGCGCCTCCCTGGCCGCCGCCTCCGGCTGCGCCACCCCCGGAGCCGCAGGCGGCGGTCAGCAGCATCGACAGCAGAACCGAGACACAAGGGATGCTCCGCATCGGCGGCGGACCCTCTCACGAGCGGCGGCGGCGCGCAAGCACAAACCGCAATCTGATTGCAATTGCATCGCGGTGGCTCTAGCATGGCGTCCATGCTTGGACTGCGAGCGCATGAGCACGGGCCCGGGGCCTGTGGTCGATGGCAGCGGCGCGGCGACGGGCGCCCGCGCCCCAGCAGGGAGATGCGAGGATGAAGCGGCTCGTCGTGGCAGCCCTGACGGCGGCGGGGGCGACCGGGGGCTGGCTGTTGCTCCGGACAGAGCGGCCTGCAGAACGTCCACCTGCGGAGGTCAAGGAGGAGGCTCGTCCCGAGCGGGCGCGCCCGCAGCGCCCGCGCGTGGCGCGCCGTGACTTGCCGGATCCCGCCGAAATCGAGGCGGCGTCGGCGGCGGCGTTGGCGCGGGGAGACGAGCGGCGGGTCGCGGGGAAGCGGCTCCCTCTCCAGCCGGCCGCCGAAGAGCCGGAAGGCGCGGGGGAGCCCGAGGGTGACGGCGACCCGCGCTCGGAGGCCGAGAAGCTTCGCCGGCCCATCATCCAGGCGATCCGTGGCGAACACGCGAGCCCCGTCGCCCGGCGCGAGGCGATGCTCGAGGCGCTCGAGGACTCCGGAGAGGACCGCGGGCGCTGGACGACCGCGGCTCCGGAGATCTTCGCCTTCTGGCAGCGCGCGATGCCGGACGACGCCGGCGCCGTGCTGGACCCGGAAGCCTCACGCTGCTTCCGGGCCGGCTGCGAGGTCGACGTGCGCTTCGCCGATGAAGCTGCCTACGAGAGGGCGGCCGCGGCCCTGCGCCACCTCAAAGAGGATGTGCCTGGGCACGGGGGTCGCGTGCAGACGCCGCCGGAGCGCCTGCCGAGCGGCGAGGTCCAGGCGACCTGGATCCTCCTCCGGCCCGAGCGCACGGACTGACGCCCTCGGCACGCAGCCCGAGGGAGACGAGGTGCCGACATGAGAATCAGATGGAAGAGAGGCCGACGAGAGATGCTCGGCGCCGCGGCGCTCACCTGCGCCCTCGCGCTCGGCGCGTGCGCTCCTGAGGCATCCACGCCAACCGAGCGGCCCGGCGGCGCAGGCGGCGAGGGCAGCGGCGGCGGTGGCGGTGGCGGGGGAGAGGCCGTCGACCAGGTACGTCCGACGGTGGTGTCGATCTCTCCCGAAGACGGCGCGACCGGCGTGGCGCCGCACGAGCCGATCGTCATCGCCTTTTCCGAGCCGATGAACGAAGCGCTCGGCACCGTCCGCATCGAGCCGGGGGACGGGGTGCTCCGGTCCAACGCTGGCTCGTGGAGCGCCGACTGGACCACCCTCACCCTGGCGCCCTCCGCACCGTTGCCCTCCGGAGCGACGGTGACGCTCACGGTCGACGCGGACTTCGAGGACAGGGCCGGCAACGCGATGGACGCACCGTACACGGCCCGCTTCCGGACCAAGGATGTCGCCGCTCCCTACGTCGTCGCCGCGACGCCGACCGAGGGCGCCGCGCTGGTCCCGATCGCGACCGAGGAGATCACCATCACCTTCAGCGAGCCGATGGACCCCGCAGCGGGCGAGCTGGTCACGGGCGGCGATCTGGTCCTCGGCGAGAAGCGCTGGGACGAGCGCACGGTCCGTTACGCCGTGAGCGGGCTGGAAGACGACCGGGACTACACGTTCTCGCTGGAGGGCTTCCGCGACCTGGACGGTAACCCGCTCGACGGCGCCGTGTTCTTGGCGGACGGCAAGCTCGACTTCTCTACCGGAGCGGATTCGACGCCTCCCCACGTCGTGACCGCGGCGCCGGCGGAGGGGTCGAGCGATGCCGCAGTGCACCTGACAAGCGCGGTCGAGATCACGTTCAGCGAGCCGATGGACACTACGGCCGGCGAGGCGACGCTCACGGGCGACGCGCGCCTCGTCCCGCTCCCGATGGCATGGTCGCCGGATCGCCTGCGGCTCTCGCTCGACGTCGCTGGGCTCTTGCGCGACGGCGCGGCGTACAGCGTGCTGCTCGCAGGCCTGCTCGACCAGAATGGCAACCCGCTCGACCCGGCGCCGCACCTCGAGGACGGGGCGCTCGACTTCACGACAGGTCGAGACACGCTGAAGCCGCACGCGACTGCGTCGTACCCCGCCGAGGGAGATCAGAGGGTCTACCCGACGGAGATCTACGACAGCGACTCCGTCGTCTCCGAGCGCAAGCGCCTCCGCGTGACGTTCAGCGAGCCGATGGATTCTAGCGTGAGGCAGGCGAGGCTGATCAACACGACATCGGGCGCTGGCCGTGCGCTCTCGGGGACCTGGGCACCCGATGCGCTCTCGATCGAGCTCACCGTCCTCGCGTCGGACGGCGCCGATCACCCCCTCGACGAGGACGCGTTCTACGCGCTCGACCTCCGGACGCTCCGCGACGCAGCGGGCAACACGCTCGACACGAGCCATCCGTACCTGGGCAACGGAATCCTCAACTTCAGGACGATCGCGTCCGACGCCGGCCTCAACCACACGTGCCAGCACACGCTGTTCGGTCCGTTCGAGAGCGTGCGCGCGACCGCGGCGCCGGACGGCGCGCCATCGACCAGCGCCACCCACACGGAGTTCACGATCGACCTGCCCTCGAGCGGCGGAGAGCCCACGGGGTATACCCGCGTCAGCGTTCCGGGCGGCGGGACGCGCGTGTTCTACTTCAATCAGCTCGTGCCCTTCGAGCTGTACGACACGGCCGCGATGGCGGCGCTATCGCTGACCGTCCGTCCGGCGCCCGATGCATGCCCGGGGATCACCCACTACGCCGAGGCGGCGCTCGCCGCGGACGTCTGGCACCACGCGAGGTTCGGTCCGGTCTCCAGCCCGCCGCTCAAGATGGTGATCGAGCCCAGGTAGCTGCGCAGCCGGCGCGGCCGCGACGGAGGCGCCGGGCAGCGCCGGCCCACGCTTCAGTCGTGGGCCGCGCCGGGCGCGACGTTCACGTTCTTGACGTTCAGTCCCATCATGACGACCGCGCTGGGGGCGCCGCCGACCTGATAGCTGCGCGTGATCGTGAGGCTCCGCAGGCCGATCTCGTGCACCTCGCCGCCAGCGGGGTCCGTGACATAGGCGTAATCTGGGGCGAGCGCGAGGCCCGGTCGTACCGCGTCGTCGCACTGGAACGCGGGGACTGCCGCCGCGTGCGCCGTCACGGCTGCGCTGGCGAGGTCGAGCGCGTACACGTTCCCGTCCGCGGCGAGCGCGATGACCTGCTCGCCCCGGCCGGGCTCCAGCTCGAAGTGGCAGACCGGGGCGGGGAACTCGAACAGGCGCGCGGCGCCGTCCTCTGGCTCGATGGCGAGCAACGTGGACTCGCCGAAATCGCCGATCAGCGTGGTCCGCTCGACGTGCGACCTCAGCGTGAACGATCGCGCGTCCGCGCGGGGATAGGAGAGCTTCCGCGCCGTGGTCGTGCCGCCGTCTCGCCCGACCAGCAGCAGGCCGTCGTCGCAGGCGAAGGCAATTTCGCCCCCGATCGCGGTCTGGCCGTGCAGGCCCGGGCACGGCGAGGAGACGCCCTCGAGGACCTCGCCGTCCGCGCTCAGGACATTGAGCCCGAGCGGCAGGCCGCCTGGCTCATCCTCCGGCGGAAACGACACGAGGAACGTGTCACCGAGCGGCGCCGCGAGCCCGCGGTGCGGCTCCACCGGAGGGAGCGACAGGATCTCGGGCTCCTCGGCGTTGAGCGACGGCTCCTTGACCATCACGGCCTGCGCCGAGGCCTCACCCTGCCCGGCCCCGTCGAAGAAGATGGACAGCCACTCCTCGCGGGACACGAACGCGCCTGGGGACGCTCCTGGCAGCGAGAGGTCGAGGACCTTCGGAGGTGACTTGTAGATATGGATGTGATCCGTGTGATCCACGATGGCCACACCCGATCGGATGAACCGGACCTCCTCCGCGCCCACCGCGACCGCGTAGTCCCCGGACTCTGTCCCGTGAAGCGCCGCCGGGCCCCCGGCGTCGAGCTCCGCGATCACCTCCTCGTCCTCGATGTCGATGACGTGGAGGCTGCCGCTCCGGCCGTCGCCGACCAGCACGCGCGCCCGCCGCCAGGACGTGTGGCGCTCGGCTTCCGGCGCATCCGCCCGGCCACCCGCGCCCGCGCCCGCGCTCGTGCCCGGCTCGGCCTCGCTCGAGCACCCGAGCGCGGCGCCGAGAACGGTGATCGAGAGCGCGAGCCCCAGAGAAGTGCCGCTTTCACGCGCGAGCCCGCGACCGTGGCGCCGCCCGCTGGAGGGCCTGCGCGCCCCGTCTTGCCCCCTGTTCCTCCTCATCATCACATTCCTCCCATCTCCTCGATGATCACCAGGACCTCTGGTGCCTCGGCGGAGCCGAGGAGGAGCCGGTTCGGCGCCTTCCGGCGCAGGTCGAAGAACACGGCGCGCCCGAGCTCTGGGCACGCGTTCGCGGGCTGAACCGCCCGCGGGCACACCACCTCGCCCGCCGCGTCGAGCAGGGAGAGCGAGGTGTCCTGAGCGACGAAGAAGGCGAACGTCGCGTCGACCCGAGGCTCGAAAACGCTCGCTCCACCGTAGCCGTCCTGCCCACGCACCAGCGCCACCGTGTAGGCCGTGTGCACGTTGCGGAGCTCGTCGCCGGGAGATTCAGGATCGGCGGACGCCGCCACCGACTCGAATGGACCGTGCACCACGTGCATGCACGCATGATCGGCCGCCGCCTCGGTCAGCTCGGCGCTCTGCGGCGGCGGAGGGCAGCCCTCTGGCACCTCTTCCTCGGAGCACCCGGCCGCCGCGAGCGAGAGCAAGAGCCCGAGGCGGCCGCCTCGGGAAAGGAGAGACCTCATGGCGGCTCAAGTACCACGATCCGTTTTTATTTGCAATCGGTTTGCATTATTGTTATGCGCCGGTGCGTTGCTGAGACGTCCTGGGAGATTCGAGGCGAGGCGAGTTGGGGCGCTGCGGGGGCGCTCGCGTCTTGGTTGCGCCGGGGCGGCGCTCGCCCTGCTCGCCGCGGTGGTCCCGGCGCGCGGCGAGGTGTCGCCGCCGAGGGCGATGGAGGCGCCGGCGCCGGCGTGGCCGGGCGGCGCGCCCAGCCCGGAGGACGTGCTCGTGCCCATCGAGCTGACGGTGCGGGCCGACGGCACGGTCGAGGACGCGAGGGTCGAGACGAGCTTGGAGCCGCGCCTCGATGCGGCGGCGCTCGACGCGGTCAGGCGGTGGAGGTTCGAGCCGGCCGTTCGCGACGGCCGTCCGGTTGCGGCGAAGATCCGGGTTGCAGTCCGCTTCCAGGGCGAGGAGCAGCGCGTCGCCGCGCCGCCTTCCGGTGGCGCGCCGTCGCCGCCCGGGCCCGCCGCCGCGTCCACGCCCACCCCCGCGCCCCCCGCTTTGGCCTCGGCCTCCGCGCCGCCCGCCCCTGCCTCGGCGCCCGTACCCATGGAGGCGGCCCGCGAGGCGCCCGTGCGCTCTGCCGTGGAGGTCGTCGTCGCGGGAGCGCGTCGCCCCGCGCCTCCCGTAGCGGCCAGCGACTTCCGGGTCCACGTGGGGCAGCTCCGCGATGTCCCGCGGGGCTCCGCGGAGCAGATGCTCACGCTCGCGCCGGGGTTCTATCTCGAGAACCACTCCGGCGAGGGACACCCGTCGGCTGTCTTCCTGCGCGGGTTCAGCGCCGGCGAAGGGCAGGACATCGAGTTCGTGGCCGACGGCGTGCCGCTGAACGAGGTCTCCAACGCGCACGGACACGGCTATGCCGACTCGCTGTTCCTCATCCCCGAGCTCGTCCGGGAGCTCCGGATCGTCGAGGGGCCGTTCGATCCGCGCCAGGGCGACTTCGCGGTGGCCGGCACGGTCTCCTACGAGCTCGGGTTTGAGCCGCGGGGGGTGATCGCCGAGGCGGGTTACGGCTCGTTCAACACGCGCGAGCTGCTCGTGCTCTGGGGGCCGGCCGGGACGCCAGCGGGCACGTTCGCCGGCGTGCACGCCGAGCAGGGCGATGGCTTCGGGCCGAACCGGGCGCACGCGGCGGCGCGGTTCCTCGGACAGATCGAGCTCCGGCGCGACGAAGCGACCCGCGTGTTCGTGGCCGCCTCGGGCTACGTGACCCGGTTCGATAGCGCCGGCGTCATCCGGAAGGCCGACGTCGAGGCGCGAGCGCTCGACTGCCCCAAGGACGAGGACAGCCAGTTCTTCTGCCTGTACGACCCCAACCAGGGCGGCGCCGTGGGCCGGTTCGGCGCGTCGCTGCGGCGGGAGCACCGGGGAGAGTCGCACGCCGACACGGAACAGCTCTTCGCGACGGTGCGCAGGCTGCGAGCCCGCGAGAACCTGACCGGGTACATGACCGACGTCGGCGCGATCGGAGAGCCCCAGCGCGGCGACGGGACCGAGCAGATCTACCGAGGCGTCACGGTCGGCGCGCGCGGCAGCTACACCCGCTGGCTCGACTGGCTCTCGCACCGGCAGGAGGCGGAGATCGGCTTCTTCGCCCGGTACGACGACGGGGAGACCCGCCAGAGGCGGCTCCGGCGCGCCTCCGGCGTGCCGTACCGGGTCGACTTCGACAACGATTTCGGGATCGGCAACATCGCGGGCTACGTGGCCTTCCGGTTCAGGCCGTGGCGCCCGCTGGTGCTCCGGGGCGGCGTGCGGCTCGACACGTTCTTCTTCTCCGTCGAGGACCGGAACCGCCCGACGTCCGATCGAAGTGGCGAGCGCGAGCCGTCGGACATCGTCGAGGCGCTCGGCGTCGCGCTCGGGCCGCGGCTCTCGGCGGACGTGACGCTCGCGCCCGGCCTGAGCGTCGTGGCGAGCTACGGCGCGGGCAGCCGCTCCAGCGACGCGCAGGCGCTCTCCGACGGCGAGTTCGCCCCGTTCGCCCGGGTGCACGCCGCCGAGACCGGCCTCGTCTTCGAGCGCGGCCGCGGCGGCCCGCTCGAGCTCAGCGCGCGCGCCCTCGCCTATTACACCCGCGTCGAGCGCGACCTCGTGCTGGACGAGACGCGCGGGCGGAACGTGCTCGCGGGCGCGTCGAACCGGTTCGGCGCCCTCGCCACGGCGCGGCTCGTCTCCTCGGCCGGCGTCGACACCCAGGCGAGCCTCACCTATGCCGAGGCGTACCTGCCGCCCGCGGGCGCCTCCTGGTACGAGCTCACCGCCGGGCCGCGGATGCCTTACATCCCGCGATGGGTCGCGCGGCTCGACACCTCGGTGCGCCGGCAGGTCGCGCTCGCGGGGGAGCGGTTCCAGGCCGGCCTCGCGCTCGGCACTTCCTACGTGGCGCCGCGGCCGCTGCCGCTCGAGCAGCTCGGTCGCGAGACGCTCACCGTCGACGCCGCCGGTCGGCTGCGGTGGCGGAGGGTCGAGGTGGGGCTCGAGGTGACCAACGTGCTCGACCGCCGCAACCACGCTGCCGAGTTCAACTACGCCTCGAACTTCGCGAGCCCGGATGCACCGCTCTCGCGGCTGGCGGCGCGTCATTTCGCGGCGGCGCCGCCCAGGCAGCTCCTCGGGACGCTGCGGGTCTACCTCGACGCGCCGCCCGAGCCGGAGGAGACGAAGAATGCGACCGTACCCTGACCGCGCGCTCGGCCGCGCGGCGGCCCTGCTGCTGCTCACGCTCCTGCCCGCGTGCGAACTGCCGAGCGGCACCGGTGGGCGGGAGGTGCGCTTCACCCTGGAGCTCGCGACGGCGGCCGCTCCTTCCAGGTCCGCCGGCTCGTTCACGACGAGCACGGGCTGGGACGTGACCCTGGAGTCGGCGGTCATGGCGCTCGGACCGGTCTACCTCTACGAGAACCCGCCCCACCTCGTCGCGCGCGGCCCGGCCGGAGGGCTCTGGGACGCGCTCGTCCCGCCGGCGCACGCCCACACGGGCAGCGAACACTTCGATGGCGGCGAGGTGAAAGGGGAGTGGCTCGGCCAGATCGCGCTCGACGCGCTCGCCCCCGGCGTGCGGCTCGGCCACATCCCCGGCACGGCCGGCGGCGTCCGCTCGCTCTCGGTAGGGCTCCACCCTCCGCGCACCTCCATCGCAGGGGACGCAGGCCGGCTGGAGGGCCATCACGCCTACGTCGTCGGCGTGGCGACCCGCGGGGATCTCGAGATCCCGTTCGAGGGAGGGCTCGACATCGAGGCGGAGGGCAACAAGCGCGAGGTCGCCGGGATCCCTCTCACGGCCGAGCTCGATGACGGCGTGTCCGTGACCATCGAGCTGCACCTCGAGGCGTGGTTCGACGAGGCGCACTTTGATCGGCTCACCGAGAAGAGCCCTCGCGGACGGTTCCTGATCACCCGCTCGACCCAGGCGGGTACGGCGTGGTTCATCGGTGCGCGCGGCGCCGCGGCGTTCTCGGCCAAGGGGTCGCGAGCGGCGGATCAAGGAGAGAGCCTGTGACCGCCGCGCGGGCCCCGGTCTGCGTGAGCCCCGGCATCCGGGGATGGAGATGACAGCCATGGTGCACAAGGGAATGTGCCGCTGGAAGCGGCGTGGGATGATCGCGGTCCTGAGCGGCCTCGTCGGGCCGGCGTTCGGGTGCGTCGCGGGAGACGGCGGATCGGCGTCCGAGGAAGGATCGCTCGCCCTGCGCGTGAGCGGCGAGGACGCCGCCAAGAAGGGCTACCCGGTGCTCAAGAACGGCCGTGAGCTCGCGTTCGTGGACGGGTGGACGGTGACGTTCGACAAGTTCATCGTTTCCATCGGGGACATCGAGCTCAGGGGCGCTGACGGCGCCAGCGCGTTCAAGGACGAGTCCATCTACGTCGCCGACCTCCATCGAGGCGACCCGACCATCGCGGTGTTCGAGGGGCTCGAGGCGCGCCGCTGGGAGCGCTTCAGCCTCAAGATCCTCCCTGCCACGCCGGAGGCGGTGAACCTGAACGGCGTGTCACAGGCCGATATCGAGCGGATGGCGTCGAACGGGTACAACTACTGGATCGAGGGCGCGGCGACGAAGGGCGGCGAGACGTACACCTTCAGCTGGGGCCTCGTGAACCCCACGCGCAACTCGAACTGCACGAACGGCCTGGACGGCACGGACGGCTTCGTCGTGAAGAGCCATGCCACGACCGAGGCGGAGATCACCGTGCACGTGGATCACACGTTCTGGGACACCCTCGGCTCGGAGATCGCCGACCTCCGCTTCGATGCGATGGCGGCGGCCGCGGGCGCCGACGGGCACATCGATTTCGACGAGCTCGACGCGCAGCGCCTGTCGGACCTGAAGGGCCTCGGTGGCGGGCCGCTGCTGGACGAGAGCGGCGCCCCGATCGTCTACAACCCCGGCAGCATCCCGCTCGAAGCCAGGACGCTCAAGCACTTCGTGCTCGCCGCATCCGCCTCGCAGGCGCACATTAACGGGCTCGGCCTCTGCACGGTGAGCGCCCTGTAATCCGAGGCGCTCGGACGTCGCGCCGCACCCCCGGACCTGCTGTTCGGGCCATCCCCTAGGGTTCTCGGCGGGGTCTCTCGCCGCGGGTCGCTCGCGGTGTCGTCTCGCGCGTGCAGCCCGTTCGACCTGTCCCGTGACATCGGACGACCTCCGTTCACCCGCGCGTCAAGGCGTCGCGCGGGTCCAGTGGCGCCATGAAATCAATTGCGATCGAGTTGCAAGTGATCTACGTATGCAATTGAGACGCGATCAAAGGCGGGTCTGCGGGCCCGCCGCGATCGGCGGCCTGGCTTCAACCTGGAGTGCAAAGATGAGAATTGCGCGCGCAGCGTTCCCACTCGCGATCCCCTTCCTCGTGGCGTGCTCGGTCTCTGCCGGCGGTGAGCCGGCGAGCCTCGACGAGGGCCAGAGCGCGCTCGAGGGCGGCGAATGCCCTCTCCTCGGAGAGGAGGCCATCGAGCATACGTGCTTCCACGCGAACTTCGGTCCGTTCGTGACGGTGACCGCGGGCGCGGATCCCGCGACGACCACGGCCGACATCAGCGCTGGGCACACGGCGTACACGGTCAACCTCATCAGCTCGGGCGCGGGTTTCGGGGGAGCGGTCGTCTACACGCCCGACGGGGACGGCGATTTTGCGATCTTCCTGGACCCCTCCGTCAACGTGTCGGTCCTGGATTCATCGGGCACGCCGGTCGCGATCGAGGAGGACGTGAGCATCGACCCCGCGGAGTGCTCCTCGCTCTCCCGCGCCCTCGTCGTCGAGCTCTCGTCGGCGGAGACGTACACGATCGTGTTCGAGCCGAGCAGCGAACAGAGCGCGCTCGTGCTCATCGAGAGCCTCGCGGAGTTCAACGCGCCGGAAGGCATCCTGCTCACCGCGGCCCGGAACTACAGCCCGTCGTCATGGGTGGTCGCCGAGGAGGGCGTCGAGCACCCGTTCACGTTCGAGCTGCCCAGCGAGATCCCGGTCGTGAGCGGCAACGCCGGCAAGGGCTGGGTGGTGTTCGCCCATCGCGATGGCGAGAGCGATCCTTTCACCTACTGCTTCTACCAGGGCGGCGCGAGCGTGTGGCACCCGACGACGCCCGCGGACGTCGCCGCTGGAGAGAAGTACGAGTTCGTGGCCTGCACGGACGGCGCCGCCGCGGGCGACGACGTGGTCGCCGACTACTTCAAGCTCAGCGTGCTGAAGGGCGACCGGCAGGCGGGCACCACGAGCGTCGAGCTCCTCATCCTGGATGAGGGGTGCGGCGGACACGACCATGAGCACTGATCCAGTATCTTTCGATGAAGCGAATCTCTACGAGAGGGAAGCAACCATGAAGACCATCGTCCACTTGGCAGCCATCTCCATGTTCGGATCCATGTTCGGCCTGCTCACCTCCGGCTGCATCGCTGACGCTGCGTGGGATCCGGAGGGGGAGCCCCTCGAGGAGATCGAAGAGGCCGGGGAAGCCCTGGTCTGCACCTCGATCGGCGCCACCGCGGTCAGCCACGCGTGCGGTCACGCCACGTCTGGTCCCTTCGGTTCGGTGACCGCGGACGCCACCCAGTGCTTTACGAACGCGAGCCCCAACGTCAACGCGACCCACAAGTGGTGGACCGTGACCCTTCCCGGCTCGGGCCCCTATCAGGGCACCGTGAAGTTCCGCCCTGATGTCACGGACGACTACGTGATCTTCCTCAATGATCCGAACGCTTCTGTGACGATCCTGGATTCGTCTTGCAACAGCATCACTCCGAGCTACAGTATCTCGGTGAGCGGCTGCGCCCATATCACGCGGGCAATAGGCGTCACCCTCACGGCGTTCTCGACATACCGCATCACGTTGTCGGACACGACGGCGTCGCAGGGGCTCCTGATCGAGCGCCAGAACGGGTGCAACGCGTTCGACTGAGTCCGGGCGTCAGGGCTCCGGCTCGTGCTGGCGGAGGTCCACGGCGTCGCGGCGAAGTACCGCGCGATCGTGGAACCCGCGCCGAGCCGGAGCTCGCGCGGGCGCGCCGCGCCGGAGCTCGCGCGGGCGCGCCGCGCCGGAGCTCGCGCGGGCGCGCCGCGCCCCTCGCTCCACTGGAACCAGCTCCCATCGAATACAGTGAACGTCCGCCCGCGCCGGTGCGCGGGCGCCGCCGAGAGAGGCCTCGTCGTGACGCGAAAGCTCCCCGTGACCGTGCTGTCCGGCTTCCTGGGCGCCGGCAAGACCACGCTGCTCAACCACGTCCTCGCGAACCGCGACGCGCTGCGCGTCGCCGTGATCGTCAACGATATGAGCGAGGTCAACGTGGACGCGGCGCTCGTCCGGGGTGGAGGCGCGGCGCTCTCCCGCGTCGAGGAGAAGCTGGTCGAGCTGTCGAACGGTTGCATCTGCTGCACCCTCCGGGAGGATCTCCTCGTCGAGGTGGCCCGCCTGGCGGGGGAAGGGCGCTTCGATTACCTGCTCATCGAGTCGACCGGGATCTCGGAGCCGCTCCCCGTGGCGGAGACGTTCACCTTCGACGATCCCGCGACGGGCGAGAGCCTCTCCGAGGTCGCCCGGCTCGACACGCTGGTCACCGTCGTCGATGCGCAGCGGTTCCTCTCGGACTGGGCGAGCGCCGACGACCTCCGGGCGCGCAAGGCCGCGCTGGACAGCGACGACGAGCGCACGGTCGCGGATCTGCTCGTCGAGCAGGTTGAGTTCGCGAACGTGCTCGTGCTCAACAAGACGGATCTCGTCGGCGAGGACGAGGTCGAGCGGCTCACGGCGATGCTCCAGCACCTGAACCCCGGCGCCCGGATTGTCAGGGCCTGCCGCGGCCAGGTCGATCCTCGCGAGATCCTCGGCACCGGGCTCTTCGACTTCGAGGAAGCGGCGCGCTCGCCCGGCTGGATGAGGGAGCTGCGCGGAGAGCACGTGCCCGAGACCGAGGCGTACGGGATCGAGAGCTTCGTCTACCGCGCAGCGCGCCCGATGCACCCGGAGCGGCTCTGGGAGTTCATCCACGGCGCGACCGCCTGGGATGGAGTGCTCCGCTCCAAGGGGTTCTTCTGGCTCGCGACCCGCATGGACACCACCGGCGCCTGGTCGCAGGCGGGCGGCGCGGCCTCGTTCGAGGCGGCCGGCCGCTGGTACGCGGCGCTTCCGGAGGACCAGCGGCCGGAGGACGAGGAGGAGCGCGCCGCGCTCGACGCCGCGTGGCATCCGGTCTGGGGCGACCGGCGGCAGGAGATCGTCTTCATCGGCGTCGACATGGCCCGGGAGGAGCTCACGCGCGGCCTCGACGCTTGCTTGCTCACCCAGGAAGAGATGGCGGCGGGGCCCTCCGGCTGGTGCCGGTTCGAGGATCCCTTCCCGGCATGGCAGGAGGCAAGAGAGCAGGAGAGCGAGGCCGAGCCTGCGCAGCCTCTCCACGCGTGAGGCCCCACGCAGGTGGCAGGCCCATGCTGGGCGAGCCCACGCTCGCGACGGGCGCGTCGCGCACCTCAGCAGCGCGACGGCGACGCGCTTACTTGCCGCTCCCCTTCGAGATCTTCCCTTCCGTGAAGACCACGTGCTTGCGCGCGACAGGGTCGTACTTCTTTATCTGCATCTTCTCCGTCATCGTCCGCTTGTTCTTCGTCGTGTAATAGCAATAGCCAGTCCCAGCAGACGAGACGAGCTTGATGATATCGCGCACGGTGTGCCCTCCTTGTTGTCGCATGGCAGCAAGCCGCGGGAGGAGATCCGCGGACCTGCTGGATGCGACACCACTATCTCGAGCTGACCGGTGATGCAACTAGATTGCATCAGCGGTGCGCCCCATGGCATCATGATTCACGAGGCTTCACCGCGGCATGGCGGCTCATGCCGCGGCGCCCACGGAAGAAGGCGAACACAAGATGATGACGACAACGACCGCTGAGGCCCCCGAGGATCTCGCATCGCCGCGCGCGGCGATGGGCAGCTCGACGCGCCTCGTGACGGAGCTCGCCGACCTGGCCGAGCTCGCGGCGCCCGAGGTGAGCGTGTGCGTGCTGCGGAGGGGGATCGACCCCGACGTCGAGGCGTTCGTGCGAACGTGGCTGCTGCCGCGGCCGCTCTCCGAGGCGCTGCGCGTGGATCCCGGCGCGCCCGACGTCGCGGCGCTGGCCGCTGGAGCGCCTCATTCTTCCGGGCGTGAAGCCTTCCTCCACGACGTGCGCGGCTTGATCGCGGTCTTCGCGGATCTCACGGGTTGCCCTCGGATCGGCGTGCGGCTCGCGCGGCTCGACAAGCCCATGTGCCCTCGTCTCCACGCCGACATGGTGACCGTCCGCCTGGTGACCACTTATGTCGGGCCAGGGACGGAGTGGGCAGAGCACGCCGACGTCCGGCGGGACCGGCTCGGACACCGCGCGAACGGCGTTGCCGATGAGATCTCGGGGGTGCTGCGCGCCGGTGCGCGCCTTCGCCGGATGGATCCGTTCGACGTCGGGCTGCTCAAGGGCGAGGCCTGGCCAGGCAACCAGGGCCGCGGCGCGGTGCACCGGTCGCCGCCGGGAACGTCGCCACGGGTCGTCGTGACGCTCGACGCCCTGGCGTGAACGCTACTGCATCAGCTGCACGCCGCCGTGATGGTCGCAGTGCCCGCCGTGCGGGTGGTGCAGGTGGCCGTCCACGAGGAAGTCCACGTGATCTCCGTGAGGGACAGCGGGGTGCCCGCACCCGTCGCCGTGCGCGTGCTTCACGTCATGCCCTGAGCACGCGTGGTCCGGAGTACACTGCGCAGGATTGTCGTTGTCCACCGAGAGGACGTGCTCGTCGACATGATCGTCGTGCCGGTGATGCAGGTGGCCATCGTGCAGGTAGTCGACGTGGTCGCCGTGACGTATCGCCTGGTGTCCGCACGCCTGGCCGTGATCGTGCGCGTGCTCGTCGTGGATCGCGTGGTCCTTCATGCTGGTCTCCTTGATCGAACGGTCGGGGAAACGCACCTCGGAAGCTGAAGAGGCTGCTCGCCTCAGCCGCTGAAGGCCCGACCTCCCGGCTGTCACACGCGAGAATGAGGGCCCAGGTGAACGAACCTACCCCCACGGCAAGCGTCAGTCATTGAAATTTTTCTGGGACGGCAGTCACCTGGACGGGCTCGCCTTCCGGCCAGCCTCGCCGCTATTCCACCTGCCAGCACACGACCGTACCGGACGCGTCCGCACCGAGGAGCCCCGCATGCGCGGGGTGCCAGACCAGCGCGGTGACCTCGGCCTCCAGGAACGCATAGCGCACCGGCTTCGCGAGCCGCCGCGGCTCCCACAGCAGCACACCGTGGTCCCGTGCGCCGCTCGCGAGCACCCCCTTTCGCGGGCTGAACGCGAGCTGGACGCACGTGTCCATGTGACCCTCGAGCTCGACAGGCCGGGTGCCTTCCGGGCCCTTGCCCGAGAAGTCCCAGACCGTGACTGCCGGCGCGCCGGCGGTCGCGAGCAGGCGCGACTGCGCGTCCCAGGCGAGCGCCTTCGGCTTCGCGGGGTACCCGCGCATCTCGGAGTCTTGCCCGGTCGCGAGGCGCCAGAAGTGGACCGATCGGTCCTGGCTCCCGCAGGCGATGACCTTGCCGTCGGGGCTCCACGCCATGGACACGAGCGAGCCCTGCCAGGCGAGGTGGCGCGACGTGGCCCCTGCGCCGACCGACCAGAGATAGACGCCGCCGTAACACGCCGCCGCGAGCTCGGCGCGATCCGCCCGCCAGGCGAGGGCGGCGACCGTGCTGGGGAGCGGCTCCGTCTCGACGACCGGCTCGCCGCGCTTCGTCCAGATGCGCACGGTGCGTCCCGATGCGGTGGCCAGGAGCTCGCCGTCGGGCGCCCACGCCACGTGCTCGACCCACGCCGCCCCGCCGGGGAGCTCGGCCACGAGGGCGCCGGCCAGGTCGCAGAGGCGCGCATTCCCATCCTGACCGCACGTGGCCAGGAGCGCTCCGGAGGGGGAGAACTGAAGCGCGAGGGCCCCGCTCCGGTGCGCCTCGCTGCGCCAGCGCACCGCGCCGGTCTGCATGTCGACGCCGAGCACCGCACCGGCGCCGGTAGCGAGCGCGCACAGGCTGCCGTCGGGCGTCACGCTCATGGCGACCACGTAGTCGCCCGCGGAGAGCCGCCAGCGCGGCGGGAGCTCGGTCTTGCCGCGCGGGGCCTTGCCGCGCGGCGCCCGCGCCGTCACGCCAGGCATCGCCGGAACCCCCGGGTCAGCTGCTCGCGGTCGAGGTTACGACCGATGAACACGAGATCGCTCGCGCGGCGCTCGCTCCCCCAGGGCCGCTCCTCGCGCCCGTCGAAGAGCATGTGCACGCCCTGGAAGACGAAGCGGCTGTCGCAGCCGCGGAGGTTCAGGATGCCCTTCATCCGGAAGATGTCCGTGCCCTTCTCGCGCAAGAGCTCCGAGACCCACCGGGTGAGCCGCTCGCGGTCGAGCGCGCCCTCGAGGTGGATCCCGACGGAGCTCACCTGCTCATCGTGGCTGTGCCCGGCCGCGAACTCGCGCGAGCCCGCCGGCTCCACGACGCCGCCCGACTCGAGCCGCGCCCCGAACTCGCTCGGGAGGTGCTGCAAATACAGGCCGTAACGCCCGCGCTTCGGCGCGGTGAGCCGGAATCGCGTCGTCCCCTGAGCGCGCAGGGCGAGCCTGGACGGGCGCGCTCCGATCCCCAGGCGCTCGCCCGGCACGACGCGCGCCGGCGGCTCCGCCCAGACCCGCACGGCGCGCTCCGCCGCGTCGCGCGCGCCCGGATCCTCGGACGGCGCGAGGGGCAGCACCACGACATCCATCGTCTCGTCGGGGCCGGGCTCCAGCGCGAGATCGCAGTCGCCCTCCTCCAGATCGAACGCGCCGGCCCACTCGAACGGGTACTCCGGCTCCAGGAAGGCCGGCCTCTGGGCGAGCGCGCGATCGAGATCGAACCCGCCCACGCCGAGCACGTCGGCGATCGGCACGTCGGCGCCCGTGGCGCGGAGCACGCGGGCGAGCGCGTTCATGCCGCGCAGGCGCCGCTCGAGGGCGTCGAGCTCGCCGCCGGTGACGAGATCGGCCTTGTTGAGCACGATGACGTCCGCGAACGCGATCTGCTCCTTGCACTCGCTCGAGTCCTCGAGGTGAAGGTGGATGTGCTTCGCGTCGACGAGCGTGACGATCGCGTCGAGCGCGAACAGCTCGCGCACGTCGTCATCGACGAAGAACGTCTGGGCCACCGGCCCGGGATCGGCCAGGCCCGTGGTCTCCACGAGCACGTGATCGAACCTGTCCTTCCGCTTCATGAGGCTGCCGAGGATGCGGATGAGGTCGCCGCGCACGGTGCAGCAGATGCAGCCGTTGTTCATCTCGAAGACCTCCTCGTCCGCGTTGATGACGAGGGCCTGGTCGATGCCGATCTCTCCGAACTCGTTCTCGATGACGGCGATGCGCTTTCCGTGGTTCTCCGTCAGGATGCGGTTGAGGAGCGTTGTCTTGCCTGCCCCGAGGAAGCCGGTGAGCACGGTGACGGGGATCTTGCCTGGGTTCATGGGTCCCTTCCGATTCCGGGTCTCGTTCGTGGTCGAGCGGGTCATTGCGCCCCCGCGCCGAAGAGGGCATCGGCTCCGACCAGAAGGCCGGTCGCGATGCCGAGCAGCGCTGCCGCGACGACCGAGGTCCGGCGCGCCGTGCCCCCTCGCGCCAGCGTCCAACCGATGGGCCACGAGAGGATCACGGTCAGCGCGACCATGCCGGCGACGGTCCCCAGGCCGAAGAGCGCGAGGTACGCCGCGGCCCAGAGCCGCGAGGGGATGCTCGTCGTCGCGAGCAGGGCGATCCCGGCCGAGCCCGCGAGCCCGTGGACGAGACCGACGGCGACGGATCTCGCGTGCGCAGCGTCGCCGTGACCGGGCGCCAGCGCTGGTCGCCGCAGGCGCGCGAGCTGCCATGCGCCGAGCGCGATGAGCATGAGCGCGACGAGGAGCTCTGCCGCCGTCTCGAAGGGCACGGGGACGCGCAGGCCGAGCAGGACGACGAGCAGCCCGACGCCGAGGAACGTGGCGGAGTGGCCGAGGCCCCAGAGCGCCGCGACGAGCGCGGCGCGGCGCGGCCCGCGCTCGCGCTGGAGCAGCGTGGCGATCGCGACGAGATGGTCAGCGTCCGTCGCGTGGCGCAGGCCGAGCCCGAGCCCGAGGAGCAGCGCAGACGCGCCGGTCACGGCCGCCCCCCGGCGCCGCGCGCGCGAGGCGCCGCCGTGAGGTGAAGCCGAGCCGCGCGCGAGACAGCGGCCGAGATCGCGCCGCGGCGCCCGTGCGGCGCAGCCTCCTTGTGCGAGTGCATGGCGTCGGCCTAGCCGACGTCGCGTGTAAACGCAACAAAATTGTAATTGCAACTAAAGCTCGACTTTGCGCGGGCGCGTCACGCGTCGGCGATCCTCACCCTCAGGCCCGCCCTCGGCGTCGAGGAGTCCTGCCTCAACTCCGCCGTTCTTGTGGCAATTCCCCCCATTACCGGCCCCGACAGGCCACGTATGGTTTCTCTCTATGAGTGTCCGTGATCCAGGAAGCGACCAGGACGACAAGGTAAAGGCCCTTGAAGCCGTGCGGTCCCGCCCCGAGGGCATGCACCTCACCACCGATCAAGAGACGCCCGTCTCCCATACCGACGACTCGTTGAGGCCCGGCCCGCGCGGCCCGACGCTCCTCGAGGACTTTCACTTCCGCGAGAAATTAACCCGCTTCGACCACGAGCGGATCCCGGAGCGCGTCGTCCATGCGCGCGGATCCGGCGCTCACGGCTACTTCCAGGCGTACGAGCCGCTGACGAGGTACACGAAGGCCAAGTCTGGGACGAGGCGCAGAAGCTCGCGGGCAAGGACCCGGACTTCCACCGCCGCGACCTCTGGGAGGCCATCGAGACGGGCGACCATTCATCGACGCCATCCGACGGCACCGCCACTGGGGCCGGGAAGACCTCCAGGCCATCCCCGCCTGACGCCGACGGGCGCCGCGCGGGGCTGGAAGGCGGCATGTAGGCCGGAAGGCGCCCTGCGAGGCTGGAAGGCGGCGTGTAGGCCGGAAGGCGCCGCGCGAGGCTGGAAATCGCCTGGCGAGGCTGGAAAAGCGCGCGTGAGCCGGAAGGCGCCGCGCGGCGCCGGCGCGGTCGGCCAGCGCCGCGCGGCACGTCCGTCGTGGCCGATCCGTCGCGCCGGGGCCTGCTTCTCGATCTAGACTGCCGGTCGATGGCCGAGCTAGCCAGGCACGCCGACCCGGACCAGGCGCGGCAGGCACCCCCGGAGAGACCCACCCGACGCTGCCCCGCGTGCGGCGTCCGGTACCCGCTCGACTTCCTCGTCTGCCCCATCGACGCGACCACGCTGGAGCTCCAGGGCGTCACCGCGACCGATCCGATGGTCGGCGAGCTGCTCGCGGGGAGCTTCTGCATCACCGGCGTGATCGGCGCGGGCGGCATGGGCCGCGTCTACGTCGCCGAGCACATCCGCCTGCCGAAGCGCTTCGCCGTCAAGGTGCCGCACGAGCACTTCGCCAGCCACCGCGAGGCGATGGCGCGCTTCGAGCGCGAGGCGCAGACGATCGCGCGCGTCGGCAACGAGCACGTGATCGACGTCGTGGACGTGGTGCGCCTCAAGGACGGGCGCCCGTGCATGGTGACCGAGCTGCTCAAGGGCGAGGACCTCGGCAGCCTCCTCGATCAGGTCGGCAAGCTGCCGCTCCCGACCGCCATCACCATCTCGCGCCAGGTCTGCCGGGGCCTCGCCGCGGCCCACGCCGCCGGCGTCGTCCACCGCGATCTCAAGCCGTCGAACCTGTTCCTCGTCCGGCGCGAGGGGGGCAGCATCCACGTGAAGATCCTCGATTTCGGGGTGGCCAAGGTGCTCGACGGCGCCGATCTCACCCGCACGGGCTCCGTGGTCGGCACGCCGCAGTACATGGCGCCGGAGCAGGCGCGAGGCTCGGCCGACGTCGACTCCCGCGCGGACATCTACGCGGTCGGCGCCGTGCTGTACCGCATGCTCACCGGCGAGCGCCCCTTCCCCGAGGAGGAGCCGGCCCGGACCATGATCCGCCTGCTCACCGAGGATCCGCGGCGCCCGCGCGACATCGACAAGAATATCCCGGAGGGGCTCGAGGCGCTGGTCCAGCGCGCCATGGCCCGGACGCGCGAGGATCGGCCGCCGTCCGCGCAGGAGCTCGATCGCCTGCTCGCGGACTTCGACATGCAGGACCCGTTCGGGCCGGCGCGCGCGCTCGCCACGGCCGCGACCGAGGGCGCCCCGAACGACGAGATCGCGACCGTGGTCATCCCCAACGCCCAGGGGCAGACGGCGGACGACGTGACGCGCAGGGCGCGGCGCGCCCGGCCGGTCGCGCTGCTCCTCGCCTTCGCGGTGAGCCTCGCCGCGGGCGCGGCGGTCTTCACAAGCGCGGCGATGGTCCTGCGCATGGTCTACGGCATCACCGAGCGGCGCGCGCTCAGCGAGACCGAGATCCTCATCGCCGGGGGCGTCGCGGGGGCGCTCTCGCTCGTCGCGCTCGCCGGCACGATCCGGGTCGTCATCGGGCGCTGGCGGAGCGGGCCGGCCATGGAGCGCCTCGGCAAGGGCCTCCTCTCGTCGCTCGGGTGGCTGTTCCTCTCGTGCGGCGCCCTCGCGCTCGGCGCCGCGGCCTACAACGCGTTCGCGCTGCCGATCCCCGCGCTCGGGCTCGAGCCGACCGACTGGCTTGGTTGGATCGACGTCGGCGTGGTCGCGCTGCCGACGCTGATGGCGCTCGTCGCGCTCGGCGTGGCGCTGCGGCGGGTGACGCGCGTGTCCTGACCGCCGCGCTCGCCGGGGTGGGGCGGCGAAATCCGGTCATCCCGCGAGCCCGCCAATATTCTCTCATGCATTCGACAGCTTGTAAATAGGCGGTCGAATCGGCGAGATCCGCGAGCCCGCGAAGCACCCCACGAGGAGGCGAGATCATGTCCGCACGATTCAGGCCCGAGGTGTATGCCGTCGATTTCGGTACCTCCAACTCGCTGCTCTCGGCGGCCAGCGCGGAGGCGACCTGCCCGCCCATCCCGCTCGACGACGCGGCGGCCGACCCGACCGTCCTCCGCAGCCTGCTCTTCTTCGGGCAAGCGCGGTTCTCCTGCGGGGCGGCGGCGATCGGCGACTTCGTCGCGAACGGCATGCAGGGCCGCTTCATCCGATCGATCAAGAAATACCTGCCCGACCGGAGCTTCTCCGGCACGCAGATCGGGCACCGGGTCGTCACCATCGAGGACCTGATCGGCCGCTTCCTGCGGGAGATGCGCGACCGGGCGAACCGCCACTTCGACGCGGACGTCGGCCGCGTCGTGCTGGGCAGGCCGGCGAAGTTCTCGACCGACCCGGCGGACGACCGCCTCGCCGAGGAGCGGCTCGAGCGGGCGGCACGGATCGCCGGCTTTCGCGAGGTCTTCTTCTGCCCCGAGCCGGTCGCCGCCGCGCACGACTTCCACCTGGAGCTCGACCGCGGGGCCGTCGTCCTCGTCGCCGACTTCGGCGGCGGGACGTCCGATTACACGATCGTCAGGATGCGGCCGGAGGGGTTCGCGCCGTCCGACGTGCTCTCGCTCGGCGGCGTCTCCATCGCCGGGGACGCGCTCGACGGCAGCCTCATGCGCCACAAGATCGCCCGCCACTTCGGCGCCGAGGTCACCTACCGCGTCCCGCTCGGCTCGAACCAGCTGACCATGCCCCGGCCCATCGTCGAGAAGCTCTGCTCCCCGGCCGACATGACGGTGCTCCAGCACCGCGACGTGCTCGCCTTCCTCCGCGACGTGAAGGCGTGGTCGCTCGGGGCCGAGGACCGGCAGCGCATGGACAACCTGCTCTGCCTGGTGGAAGACTCGCTGGCGTTCCGCGTGTTCGAGGAGATCGAGCGCAGCAAGTGCGCGCTGTCCAGCGAGGCGGTCGCGGAGTTCCGCTTCGATTACCCGTCCATGCACCTCCGCGAGCGCATCGCCCGCGAGGAGTTCGAGGCCGGGAGCGAGCGGCAGATCGACGCGGTCCTACGGGCGCTCGACCAGACGGTTCAGGACGCCGGCCTGTCGTTCGACGGGGTCGACGTCGTGTGCTGCACGGGCGGGACCGCCAGGGTGCCGGCCCTCCGGCGCGGCATCGAGCGGCGGTTCGGCCAGGGCAAGGTGCGGCAGCTGCGGAGCTTCCACTCGGTCGTGCAGGGGCTGGCCGAGCGGGCGCGCAGCCTCGCCGCCGCGTCCGCCTGAAGGGGCGCCGGCCGCGCGCGGCCGGGGCGAGCCCTCGCCAGGCGAGGACAAGGCCGCGCCCGGCGAGGGGGCGGCCTCGCCGCGCGCCGAGGCCGCGGGGCCATCGAGCCAGCGAGGATCGCCCTCGACGACCCACGGGTATGCCTCGTGGAGCGCGCGCTCCATCCGGCCGCCATAGCTGTGGCCGGCGCCCTCGGCGTGCAGGACGCGCGCGGCGACGCCGCCGCGCTCGAGCGTCGCCTGCGTCTTGCGCGCCTGCGCCGCGCAGTCGGCCCGCCCGCACGCGAGCAGCACCCGCGCCCCGCCGCCGCTGCGAAAGCGCCGCGCGGTGCCCAGCGTCCACTCGCCGAAGCCGCCGTAGCCGCCCTCGATCAGCGCCGCCCGCGCGAAGCGCGCGGGGTGCCCGGGCAAGAGCAGCGCGCCCATGATCGCGCCCTGCGAGAACCCCGCGTAGATCGGGTCGCGGAGATCCACCCGGTCCCCGAAGCGGTTCGACAGCGCCGAGACCGCCGCGGCGACCTCGCGGCTCAGCGCGTAGTGATCCGGGTAATAGAAGATCCGGCCGCCGTCCGGCATGCGGGCGTCGATGGGCTTGCCGCGCGGGCAGAGCACGAACCCGGCCCCCCGCACCATCGCGCGCCAGATCTCGCAGTGCCACTCGGGCCGATCGCCCGCACCGTGGGCGACGACGAGCACCGGCCGCGGCCCCTCGCCGCGCGGCGGCACGACCACCGCGGGCCCGAAGCCGGGGACCTCGAGCGCGATGAGCGCAGGCTCCTCCGCGAGCGGCGGAGGCTCGGGCGCGGGGGCGGGCGCGTCTCCCGGCGGGTCGACGGGGGCCTCGCTGCGGCCCACCGGCGCGAGCGGCGCGGCCGCGCACCCGCCGGCGAAGGCGAGGATCGCGAGCCCTCGCAGGGTGACCGCCCGTCGCGGGCCCCGGCTCGGCAGCGCTCGTCGGCTCGTCGCGCTCATCGCGCCCCAGAACCTGAACACCCGCGGCGCGAGGATCAAGAACCGGAGAAGGGGCCTTATCCCGAAATACATCGAGAACCTTCGGCGGGGCGCGAGCGCCCGGAGATCGCCGCCGCGCGCGGGCGGCGCGCGACAGGCGGGCTCAGCGACGGGAGCGCCGGGCGCCGCGTCAGGCGGAGACGAGCACGATGCGGCTCACCTCGGGGGGCGCGCCGATGCGCGCCGGCGGCCCGGCGGTGCCGAAGCCTCGGTTGATGTAGAGGTGCGAGCCGCCGCGCTGGTAGAGCCCGGCGACATAGCCGTGGGGGAGCACCAGGTCGGCGGGCCGGACGAGCAGGTTGACCTGGCCGCCGTGGGTGTGGCCGCTGAGCTGCAAGGCCACCTCGCCGGCGGCGTCCGGGAAGAACACCGGGTTGTGGCAGAGCAACACGCGCGGCAGGTCGCGGGGCACGTCGGCGAGCGCCCGGCCGAGGTCGGGACCGCCGCCGGGCACGCGCCCTCGCGCCCACACGTCGTCGACGCCGAGCAGCGCGAACGCGCCGCCGGCCCCTCCGACGACGCGCCCCCGGTTGCGCAGCACGCGGGCGCCGCCGCGCTCCAGCGCGTCGAGCGCGGCGTCGATGCCGGCGAAGTGGTCATGGTTGCCCGGGATCGCCGCGACCCCCTCGCGGGCGAGCGGGCCGAGCCGCCGTGTGAGCCGCCCGAGGTGCTCGGCATACCGAGGATCGAAATCGATGAGATCGCCCGTCATTACGATGAGATCTGCGCGCGCCTTGCGCACGAGATCCTCGGCGGCGCGCATCTCCGGCTCGCCCACGAACAGCCCGAGGTGGATGTCCGACAGCTGCACGATGGAGAAGCCGTCGAGGCTGCGCGGCAAGCCCGGTATCGGGATCGCGATCTCTTCAATGACGTAGTCGTGCCGCCCGACGAGCGCGCCATACACCGCGCTGCCGCCCCCGATGAGGAAGGCCGAGCCGGCGGCCCCGTTGGCGAGGAAGGCGCGGCGCGGGAGCGCCGGCGGAGCGGCCGGCAGCAGCGGGAGCGGCGCGGCGCGGGGCGGGAGCGGCGCGGCGCGGCGCGGGAGCGGCTCGCCCGCGCCGCCGGCCTCGGTGCGCTCCGCGTCCTCGCCAGGGCGGGGCGCCGCGTCCGCGGGGCCGTCCGCCGCGTCGGCGGCGCGCGCCGCCGCTCTGGCGCGCTCGAGCGCGGCGCGCGCGAGCCGCGCGATCAGCCGACCGAGGTCCACGACGCCGAGCAGCACCGCGGAGAGCAGGACGGTGAGCGAGAGGATGTTGCTCAGGAGCACCGTCCCGCGGACCACGCCGTCGGGCAGCGCGCCCCGCCAGAGCCGCGCGGAGATCATCGCCAGCACGGCGGCGGCGAGCAGGCCGGCGAGCGCGCGCCGGCCGCGCGGGCCCAGGCCGAGCAGGCCGGAGGCGCGCCGGTGCACGTACACGCCCAGGGGGCCGAGGACGGCGATGAGGATCAGCGAGACGACGAGGAAGCGCATGGCGGGCTCTGCGGGGCAGGGGGGACCGAAGCCTAACCGATCGGCGACGACCGGCCAGAAGCCGCCCCGCGACGGCGCGGCGACGGCGCGCGGTGTTGGGTCGCGCCGCGGGCGAGCGCTGCACTCCCCACGATCACGGCAGGACGCGCCGCCCGGCGCCGCGCGTGCTCCGGCGCCTCCCTGCGTCACCGCACGTCCGACTCTCCGCCTGATCTGGGCACGTCGCCTCGGAGAGCGGTGAGACCACAGTCGATGATGCACTTGGAAATCAACCCGAAACAGTTCTGCTCGTCTGCCATGTCACTTCCGGACGCCGCCGCCGCGCGCCCCTGTCTCGACGATTGCGCGCTGCGTTGCGCCGGCGTCGATTCTCTCGCAGCGTGTTCTCCCGTGAAAAGCAGCGTGCGGGCCGCTGTTGAACGCGGTTGTGACGCGCTCGTGACACGCGCCGGAGCGCGTCGAGCGTCGCGAGGTGACGGACATTTCTATTCGCTGTGAAAAAAAAGGACCGCACGGCCGACTTGCGATGAGAAGACGCGGACATGGCAAAGCCGTCGTTTGTTCTTGCCCCAGCGAAACTGTTGGTCTACATTCGCCCCGCTATTTTTCGATATGTTGGGTTTGCCTGGTTTCTTCAGAAGTAGGTGAAAGGCTTAATATGCTGAGAAGGAATTCGCATCAGCTGGGGTTGGCAACGTCGGTTGCGGTCATCCTCGCGCTCGCGGCGTGCGGAGACGGCGGGGGTGGGGACACCAGCGGGACGGGCGGGGGCAGCAGCGGCGCGGGCACCCCGACGAGCAGCGGCGTGGGCGCGGGCACCCCGACGAGCAGCGGCGTGGGCGCGGGCACCCCGACGAGCACCGGCAACGTCGACCCGACGACGACGAGCACCGGCAACGTCGACCCGACGACGACGAGCACCGGCACCATCGATCCGACGACCAGCGCGGCTTCGGGCGGCGGCAACTGCTCCCCCGCGGTCGACATCACGGCTCCGAACGGCAACCCGTTCGCGGACGCGGAGCTTTTCGTGGACCCCGGTTACGTCAAGAAGGTCGACTCGTCGATCGCGCAGGTGACGGATGCGTCCCTGAAGGCGAAGATGGAGAAGGTCAAGCAGATCCAGACAGCGTTCTGGCTCGACCGGATCGAGGCGATCAAGGAGCTCCCGGCCTACCTCGACGCGGCGCTCAAGCGCCAGAACGAGACCTGCGAGCCGGTCACGGCGCTCATCGTCATCTACGACCTTCCGAACCGCGACTGCTTCGCCGAGGCGTCGAACGGCGAGCTCCACCTCGATCAAAACGGCACCCAGCGGTACCGGGAAGAGTACATCGCCCCGATCAAGCAGATCCTCGCTGCTCACTCGGGCCAGCGCATCGCCGCGGTCATCGAGCCCGACTCGCTCCCCAACATCGCGACGAACCTGGGCGGGAAGCGATGCGACGAGGCGACGGCGCAGTCCTACCGGGACAACGTCGCGCACGCGCTCAAGGAGCTCAACATGCCGCACGTGTACCAGTACATCGACGCGGCGCACTCGGGCTGGCTCGGGTGGCCTGACAACCAGAAGAAGGGCGCCAAGATCTTCGCCGAGGTCATCAAGGCCGCCGGCAGCCCGCCCAACGTCCGCGGCTTCGCGACCAACGTCGCGAACTACACGCAGCTCAGCTACACCTCGGAGAGCTACGATCAGCAGGACAATCCCTGCTTCGGAGAGTTCGACTACGTCAACGCCATGGCCTCGGCGCTGGCGGCCGAGGGCCTCAGCGACAAGCACTTCATCATCGACACGAGCCGCAACGGCGTCGGCAACATCCGGGAGGACTGGGGCTACTGGTGCAACAACAAGGGCGCCGGTATGGGCGAGCGGCCCAAGGCCAACCCGGGCGGTGCGACGAACCTCGACGCCTTCGTGTGGGTCAAGCCGCCGGGTGACTCCGACGGCGTGGGCCAGGCGGGCCAGCCGCGCTACGACCTGTTCTGCGGCAAGGAGAACGCGGACACGCGCGCGCCGCAGGCGGGCCAGTGGTTCCACGAGTACTTCGTGGAGTGCGTGAAGAACGCCAACCCGCCGCTCTGATCGGCGTCGTCGGCGGGCGAAAGGCCGTGACGAGCGCGCTCGATCGAGCTCGATCGAGCGCGCGCCGGCGGCCGGGGCAGGCGAGGAGCGTAGAAAAAAGGGGTCTACCCGCCCGCGGGCCGCGCGGCCGGCCGGAGGGTAGACCCCTTGAAGAGACGCTCCTCGCCTGTCCCGGCCGCCGCGCTGTTTTTGTCGAGCGCACCAGGGCGGGAGGCCCGCGGCCGGAGGGCCGGCGAGAGGCGGCCGGCGCGACGTCGAGCGACGCGCGGCGGGCCGTGGCATGGTCGCGCGCCGTGCACGACTCCATCACGCTCGACCAGCTGCGCACGTTCATCGCGGTCGCCGACGAGGGCAGCTTCTCGGCCGCGGCCAGGAAGCTCCGCCGCGTCCAGTCGGCCGTGAGCCACGCGATGGCCAACCTGGAGGGCCAGCTCGGGGTCGTCCTCTGGGACCGATCGACCCGGATCCCGGCGCTCACGGAGCACGGCCGCGTCCTGCTCGGCGCCGCGCGGCGGGTGTGCGCCGACGCGGACGCGCTCAGCAGCGCGGCGCAGCGGCTCGCCGGCGGCCTCGACCCGCTCGTCTCGCTGTGCGTCGACGCGGTCTTTCCGCTCTCCGCGCTCGTCGATCTCTGCGTCGAGTTCGCCCGCGTCTACCCCACCGTGGAGCTCGTCGTGCACACCGAGACCATGTCCGCCGTCGCCGATCGGGTCCTCGACGGGACATGCCAGCTCGGGGTCGTGGGCCCGGCGGCGGCGGCGCAGGGCCTCGAGCGCCGGCACCTCACCTCGGTGCGCATGGTGCCCGTCGCCGGCGAGGCGCACCCGCTCGCGGCCGCCCAGCGGCGCGAAGGGCGCGTCGCCACCGAGCCGCTGCGCGAGCACGTGCAGATCGTGCTGAGCGAGCGCGGCGGGGCGCGCTCGCCGGAGCAGGCCGTGCTGTCCCCGCGCACCTGGCGCGTCGTGGATCTCCAGACCAAGCGAGAGCTCCTTTGCGCGGGGCTCGGGTGGGGCAACCTGCCAGAGCACATGATCCGCGAGGATCTCAGGACCGGACGCCTGGTCCGCCTCCGGCCGGAGGCGTGGGGGGAAGACGAGCACCTCCTGTCGCTGGCCGTCGTCCACCGGCCGGCGCTCGTGCTGGGGCCGGCGGGGCAGTGGGTGCTGAAGCGCCTCGTCGAGCTCTGCTGCGAGCACGTGGGGGGGCCGCGCTGACCGCCGCCGCCGGCGGGAGGGCGGCGGTCAGAGCGAGAGGCGCGAGAGCAGCTCGTTCACGCGGATCGCGGCCGCGACGCTCCCGGTGTCGTGCGCGTAGTCCATGGCCGCGAACAGGTGGGTCTGCTCGAGGTCGAGCCGCTCCGGCGAGCGCTCGAGGAGCCCCACGTAATGCTCGAAGAAGCGGCGCTGGTCGAACTGCGTGCGCTTCAGCGCGGCGTGGCGCACGGTCGCGTGCAGCGCGAAGCGGCCCGCGAGCGGCTCCTGCACGAGCCGGAAGCGGCGGAGCGACGCGAGCGCGTCCCCGGCGCTCCGCCCCGCCCGCGCCAGCGTCGCGAGCGAGGCCTCGTCGATGTGGTCGCCGTTCGAGTGCGAAAGCACCGCGAGCATCCGCCGCGCCGCCGGTGAGAGCTCGCGGAAGATCCAGGCGACGAGCAGGCCGACCTCGGGGAGGTCGTCCTCGTGATCGATGACCTGCACGCGGTCGACGCCGCCCGCCACGAGCCAGCGGTGGAGCTCGTCGACGTCGGCCGCGCCGCTCGCGACGATGGCGTCGGCGAGCTCCAGGGAGACCGGGTTCCAGCGGAGCAGGCGGGTCAGCGAGGCGACCGCGGGGAAGGGGCTCTGCCCCGAGGTCACGAGCGGCGCGATGACCGGGAAGATCGAGACGCCGGCCACGAGGCAGCGCCGCGCCGTGATGACCCACGTCACCGCCTCGCCGCGGAGGTCGTCGAGCAGCTCGGCGACGGCGCGGTCGTGCTCGTGGTTGTCGAGCACGATGAGCATCTCCCCGAGCGCGCGCAGGCGGCGCCGCAGCGCCGGCAGCGAGGGCGACGGCCCGGCCCCGAAGCGGAGCGACAGCATCCCGAGCAGCGTGCGCGCGTCCCAGGCGCCGACCCGGAACCAGTGGATCCCGCCGGGGAGCTCGGCCGCGAGCTTGTGCCCGAGCGCGCAGGCGAGCGTCGACTTGCCGCTGCCGCCCGTGCCGACGAGCGCGAGGCGCGTCGGGCGCGAGGCGCGCACGGTCGAGAGGAGCGTCGCGAGCTCGCGGCGACGGCCGTGCAGCGAGGGGGGGCGGGGAGGGAACACGAGCGGCGAGGCGGTCATCCCCGCGCGAGCGTACCAAAAACCGCGCGCGGGGCCGGTCCATGTTGCGGCCGCCGCGCGCCTCTGATCGCCGCGCCGCCGCGCTCACCCGCGCGGGCGCGGCGCGCGCAGGAGCTGCTCGATCGCGCGGGAGATCGGCTCCGGCGACATCGAGGTGAGGCGGAGCCGGCGGAGCCCCTCGCCCTGGCGGCTCAGGAACAGCGCCGGCACGCCGTGGACCTGGAGGCGCGCGGCCTCGGCCCGCGCGGCCTCGAGCTGCTGCGCGACCTCCCCGCCGTCGCGCTGCGCCATCGCCCGCGCGGCGTCGACGCCCGGCAGCTCGGAGGCGATGCGCAGCAGGAGCTCGTCCGTGACCGGCGCGCGCTCGCGCGCCTGGATCCGGAAGAAGCGGTCGACGAACTCCCAGAGCCGATCCTGCGCCCCGACCGCCGCGGCCATGCGCGCGGCCTGCACGGAGCCCGGCCCGAGGAACGTGAGATTCCGAAACACGAGCTTCACCTGGCTCGTGCGCACGTGACGATCGAGGATCACGGGCAGGACCTCGAGCGCGTAATCCCGGCAATGCGAGCATCGAAGATCGGAGAACTCGACAAGCGTGATCGGCGCGTTCGGATCCCCGAGGACGACGCCGTCCTGGGGAATGCCGGAAAAGAGGTCGAGGCCCGCGCTGACCGCGCCGGTGGCCTCCTGTTCCGGCGCCTCTCCGGCGCCGTAACAGGCCGGGATCCCGAGCAGGATCGCGGCGAGCAAGGCGCCGCGCCGCGCCGCGCCGCCAGGGTGTGCTTTGCGTGAATGAGCGAGTGCGTGTCGTTCGATCGTCTCGGGCTTCATTCGACGACACACGGCACGAACCGTACCCCCCGCGCGGCGCTGCGCCGGAAATGCTTTCACGCGCATCCCGGTAAAGCGTGCTTGGCGAGGACCTCTGGGCGAGGAGGGACTCCCCGGCGGCGCGGGCGCTCGGCCGGGCCGCCGCCGCGGCCGGGCGCGCCCCGGCGCCGGGGCTCTTGCCTGCACCCCGTCCTATCCGCAATGCTCGTGCGGATCCCGCGTGTCCTCGGAATGCCCTCAGCTCGGCGCCTCCCCGCGCTGCGACCGTGAACGGGTCGACCCTCCCGCGTCGCGCGCGTCGGGCGCGTCGCACGATCCCCGGAGCGACCGCGCGATCGAGGCGGGCGCGCTCGGCGAGCCCCTCCGGCCGCCCGATCCGCCGGCCGACGGCGTGGCCAGGCAGCTCCGCGAGCAGGCGCAGGGCGCGCTCGGCGAGCTCCTCCGCGGCTTCCAGTCGGCCGACTGGCAGGGCGGGGACGCGGCCTCGGGCGGCTCCGCCGCAGGGCGACGGCGGCTCCACGCCGGCCTCGTGACCGCGTTGATGCGGCTCATCCTCCTCCTCTACGCCGAGGCGCGCGGCCTGCTCGCCGGCGCGCCCGACGGCGGCGCGCCCGACGGCGGCGCGCCGCTCACGCGGCTCTTCGAGGAGCTGGAGGCGGAGCGGCGGGGGGGCGGCGACCTCGAGCACCGCCACGGCGCGTGGGCCCGCGTCGCGGCGCTCTCCCGCGCGCTCGAGGGCCGCAGCCCCGCGGGCGCGCGCGGCGGCCTCTGCGACCCCGGCGCGCACCCCCTGCTGGACGGTCGACCCTGGCTCAGCGACGGCGCGCTCCACCGCGTGCTCGCTGCGCTCCTCGTGCACGACGGCGCGCCGGTGCGCTACGCCGAGCTCGAGATCGAGCACATCGGCACGCTCTACGAGGGCCTGATCGCCTTCGATCTCGAGCTGGCCGAGGGCGAGTCGATGGCGCTCCTGCCGTCCCACGTGGTCGTCGACCTGGAGGCGCTCCTCGCCCTCCCGGGCGGCGAGCGGCTCGCGCGGCTCGAGGAGGCGGCGGACCTCAGGCTCGGCGCGCGCCTCGCCGCCGGCGTGGCCGCGGCGGGCAGCGTGGCCGAGCTGTCGCAGGCGCTCGCGCGCCGCGCTTCCCCGCGGCAGCCGGGCCGGATCGCGCGGGGCACGCTCTACCTCCAGCCGGGGCAGCTCCGGCGGCGCGCCGGCTCCTACTACACGCCGCGGGACATCACGCGCCACGTCGTCGAGCGCACGCTGTCGCCGCTGCTCGCGAGGGCCGGCCGCCCGCCGGCGCCGGACGAGATCCTCTCGCTCGCGGTGTGCGATCCCGCGATGGGCTCTGGCGCGTTCCTGGTGGAGGCGTGCCGTCAGCTCGCCGCGCACCTCGTCGCCGCCTGGCAGCGCGCCGGCGCGACGCCGGGGCTCGCCCCGGAGGAGCCGCCGCTCCGCCGCGCGATGGCGCTCGTGGCCGAGCGTTGCCTGTACGGCGTCGACCTCGACCCGCTCGCGGTCGATCTCGCCCGGATCTCCCTCTGGCTCGTCGTGCAGGACGCGCGCGTTCCGCCGAGCTTCGTCGACGCGAAGCTCCGCTGCGGCGACAGCCTCATCGGCGCCGAGCGCGCGGACGTCGGCGCCTTCCCGGCCGCGGCGTGGTCGCGCGGCGGGCCCGCGGACGCCGCGGTGGAGCGCAGCGGCCGGCGGGCCCTGTCGCGGCGGGCTCCAGCGCGCCGGACGCCGGCGCTCGCCGAGGGGGCGACGCGCGAGGAGCTGGCGCGCGCCGCGGGGGCGACGCACGATGCGCCGGAGCGCGACGGGGACGCCGATGAGGCGGCGCTCGACGCCTGGATGGCCCTGTGGTTCTGGCCGTCCGAGGGCGAGCTCGCGGCCCTGGCGCCGGGGCCGGCCACGTTCGCGCGCTACATGACCGCGGCGCGCGATCCGGCCGACCCGCGGGCGGCGCTGTCGCGCCGCATCGCCGAGGAGCGCCGGTTCCTGCACTGGGAGCTCGCGTTCCCCGCCGCCTTCGATCGCCCGGAGCCCGGCTTCGACGCCGTGATCGGCAACCCGCCCTGGGTCGCGTACGTCGGCCGGGCCGCGCAGCCGATCGCGCCCGAGGTCTTCAACCTCTATCTCCGGAGGAACCCGGCCTTCCACGGCTACCGCTCGCTGCACGGTCTGTTCGTGCACCGGGCCGCGTCGCTGCTCCGGCCGGGCGGGCGGCTCGGCCTCGTCATCCCCACCTCGGTGTCGGACCTCGATGGCTACGGCCCAACGCGGCGCGCGCACGACGCGCTCTGCGCCGTCGACCCCGATCTCCCGAGCTTCGGTGCCGACGCGTTCGAGGGCGTGTTCCAGCCGTGCATGGGCCTCCTCTCGACCCGCCTCCCGCCCGCGTCGCCCCGGCCCGCGGCGACGGCTCCCTGGCCGCTCGCGCGCTCCGATCTCGACGGCGTGTCCCGGCGGCTCCTCGATCGGCTCGGCGCGCTCCGCCCGCTGCCGGCCGCGCTGTTCGGGGAGCGCGGCTTCCAGACGACCGCCGAGGACGCCGAGCGCATCCGGCGCGCGGACGTCCCCGTGCCGCCGTACACCTGCCCCATCCGCGAGGGCACCGACGTCGGCGAGCTCATCGCGCGCGCGCCGCGCCATCACGTCGATCGCGCGGGCGTGAAGGGCCGCTTTCGCAAGGACGAGGACTGGAAGGCGGTGCGGCTGCTCATCCGCCAGACCGCCCGCTACCCGATCGTCGCGCTGAGCGACGGCCTGCCGTTCCGCAACTCGATCCTGGCCGGCTTCTGCGACGCCACGTGGAGCGAGTTCGCGCTGCTCTGCTACCTCAACTCCTCTCCTGTGCGCTGGTGGCATTACACCCGACACCGAGACGCGCGCGAGGGCATGCCGCAGGTGAAGATCGCGCACCTGCGGGCGATCCCGGCGCCCCCGCCGGCGCGCGCCGACCTGATCGGCGCGCTCGACGCGCTCGGGCGGGAGCTCGGCCCGGCGAACGCGGGCCTGCCTGCGGAGGCCCGGCGCCACCTGGACGGCGTGGTGGCGAGCATGCTGGAGATGACCGAGGAGGAGCGGATCTGCGTCGCGCGCTGGGCCGAGGCGACGCCGCTCCCGCGTCCGGACGGCTGAGCGGCGTCCGGCGACGCGCGGCCGTGCGGCGACGCGCGGCCGTCCGGGGGCGCGCGCAGGGCGCCGCGGGCGTCCGGCGGCGCACCTCGTCGGCGGCGTCAGTAGCCGCCGTCGAAGCCGGGGGCGTCCTTCAGGTTGAACAGGACGCTGCGGAGATCATCCAGCTCGAACGGCTTCTCGAAGACCGCGGAGGCGCCCAGGCTGCGCGCGGCCGCGTGGAGGTGCGGATCGCCGAAGGCCGTGATCAGGATGACCGGTGGCCGGCGCCTCAGCTCGGCGAGGCCCTCCAGGATCTCCATCCCCGAGAAGCAGGGCATCTGGATGTCGCTGACGATCACGTCGATCGGCTCTGGGGGCTCTTTGCCACCGAGCCAGGGCGCCACCTTGTCGAGCAGCTCGAGGCCGTTGCGCGCCTCGGAGACCTCGAACCCGTCGCGGCGGAGTGCCAGCGCGAGCGTGGAGCGCATGTCGTCGTCGTCTTCGGCCAGGACGATATGCTTGCCTTTGCCGAACAGGCCGCAAGGCGGGACCAAGGGCTTGTCGCCAATCCAGCTTTCCGTCAGGTTCATGGCAGCTTCTCCTTCTTCTCGCCCGCCCCGGGATGCGTCCTCGGGCCGTTCACCGCGGTCCTCGGCGCTCAGCCCCGCAGGATTTGCAGCGCCCGTGCCACGCTGTCCTGCTTTGCGATGGAGCGGGCTCGACGATGGAGTCGCGCCGCGCGCGGGCCGCTGTCCGCGGCGTAGGCAGTGTCGACAGGAGCCACCTTCCGGGCGGTAGGGGCAATTTGCCGCGCAAGGGGCAGATCACGCCCACCCGCGTGGGGCACTTCCGTGCGCCCTGCCCGGCGGGGGGCGGGCTATCGCTGTGCGCTCGCGATTCGTCGCCGCGCGCCGGGGCGTTCCAGGGGGGCGGCGGCGGTCGGGCATCGCGGGCGCGGCGATCGACCCGCGCCTGGGAGGCCGCTCACCGGAGGGGTCAGCGACCTTGGAACAGCCGGAACGGCCGCGGTGCTCGAGGAGCCTGTACAGCGATGAGGCTGCCTTTTGAGGACGAGATCGTCCGGTGGAGCAGCGGGGGAGGGAGATGCTTGGAGAGGATGCGTGGAGGCGCGGAGGAGGGGGCCAGCGCCGGTCGCGCTCGCGGTGGTTCGCTCGCGGTGGGCGCTGGCCTGCGGCTCTCGTTTTGCCGGTCGGGTTTACCGATCGATCATCGGTCAGTCACGGTGCGGCGCGCAGAGGCGACCGTTGTTGTAGTCGTCGAGCGTCTCGGCGAGGGGCTGGCCCGTCGTCCAGGGCGAGTTCTTGCCGCCCTCCTTCACGTTGCTGCCGAGCGGGTACTTCTTGAGCCAGGCGTCGGCCGCGGCGATGGTGCTCTCGATGCAGCTCGACTGGTTGCCGATACCGACGTTGAGCTTGGCGACGATGAGGTGCTTCGCGATGATGTACGTGACGTCGCCCTTCGTCGGGCGGCTGATGATGTCGAGGAGCTGGTCCTTCGTGTACGTCTTGCCGCCGATGGTCAGCTGCGAGACCTTCCACGCGCTCGGGTGGTTCTTCCAGTAGCCGGGGGTGCCGGTGCCGGGCGACGCGCTCTGGCAGACGCCGCAGTCGGCCGCGCAGCTCGAGCAGTCCTCGGAGCCCGCCTTGCAGACGCCATCGCCGCAGACCGGCGGGCACTCGCCGCAGTCGGCCGCGCAGCTCCCGCAGGTCTCGCCGGCCTCGCAGACGCCGCTGCCGCAGACCGGCGGGCAGATGCCGCAGTCGCTCGGGCACTCGAAGCAGTTCTCGCCCGCCTCGCAGCGGTCGTTGCCGCAGACCGCGGGGCAAGCGCCGCAGTCGCCGGCGCAGTTCGCGCAGTCCTCGCCGGTCTCGCAGACGTTGTTGCCGCAGACCGCGGGGCAGGCGCCGCAGTCGTCCGAGCAGGTGCCGCAGTCCTCGCCGGCCTCGCAGGTGCCGTTGCCGCACACGGGCGGGCAGGCGCCGCAGTCGTCCGCGCAGCTCCCGCAGCTCTCGCTCGCGTCGCAGGTGCCGTCGCCGCAGACGGGCGGGCAGACGTCGCAGTCGGCGCTGCAGCTGCCGCAGTCCTCGCCGGCCTCGCAGGTGCCGTTGCCGCACGTGGGCGGGCAGATGCCGCAGTCGACGGCGCAGGTGGAGCAGCTCTCGTCGCCGCCGCAGACGCCGTTGCCGCAGGAGATCTGGTAGCCGAAGTCCGCGTCGAGCAGGTCCTGGGCCCAGCCGAGCGAGACCGTGCCCACGTTGTCGAGCCCGCCGTCCGGATCGGCCGTCGGCTCCTGCCCGGCGAGCGGGCCGCTCGTCATGAAGTTGTCGGCGGTGATGACCACCGAGTAGGTGCCCGCCGGGAGCGTGTCGAAGAGGTAGAAGCCGGGCTGGCCGGTGTAGGGGCTGTTGCCGGTGACGGTGAAGTCGAGCATCTGGCCCCCCTGGAAGAGCTCGACGCGGACGCCGTTGACGCCGAGCTCGCCGGTCTCCGGCTCGTAGAGCCCGTCGGCGTCGCTGTCGAGCCAGACCGTGTCGCCGATCGACGAGTACGTCACGTAGCCGAAGTCGGCGTCGGTCACGTTCTCGCCCGCGCCGAGGGACACGACGATCGGCTCGTCGTCGGTGGTCAGGAGGTGCCCGAGCGGCAGCGTCGCGTCGTCGACGCTGACGACGTAACAGCCCGCCTCGAGCTCGCTGAAGCGGTAGACGCCGTTCGCGCCGGTCGCGGTCGTCTGGACGGCGGCGCCGTCGGCGGATCCGTCGCAGTTCGTGTCGGCGAAGAGGTCGACGACGACGCCGGAGATGCCGAGCTCGGAGGCGTCCTCGACGCCGTCGGCGTTCGCGTCGAACCACACCTTGTCGCCGATCGTGCCCTTCGGCGCCGTGTAACAGACCTCGAGGAGCGGGCGGTAGGAGAGGTCGGTGTGGGCGCTGCCTTTATAAGACGTCTTTCCGGAGGAGCCCTCCTCGAGGAGGATGCCGTAGCTCGGTGAGACGCCGCTCACCCAGTCCTGCACGAGCCCGGTGAGATCGACCGAGCTCCACCCCGTGACGTTGGGCACGAACGAGGTGAACGAGGCGGGGTCGATGGCGCCGAGGTTGTTCCAGGTGACCAGCGACTCGTCCCAGGGGGCGAGCACCTGGTGGACGTACACGGTCTTGGCCGTGCTCGTGTAGGTCAGGGCGTAGAACTTGGCCGACGTGACGAGCGAGCCGGCGGGGATGGGGCTCAGATCGAAGCGGAAGAGGGCGCGCTTCTCGCCGACGGTGCTGGAGTACCCGGTGTTGACTTCATGGGGGGACGGGACGTGGTAGCTCGGGGCGAGGCTCCAGATCTCGGCGTTGTAGATGTCGCCCAGGACACCCCGCTTGATCACGGTGCACGTGGGGGACGGCGCAGCGGTGTTGGCGAGGCTGGTCGCGGTGATGAACAGGGTGGCGAGCGCGGCGGAGGAGGCGATTGCGATCTGCTTCATTGGTAGCTCCTTGAGGTCCTCACGGGTGAACCATTGCGGGAGCGTCATCCGAATAGCAGGCGCCATGGCGCACGGGCCAGGCGAGGTCGGTTTCGCGGGCTCCTATCGGACTGAGCCCCGCGGGCCGATCTGGATCAGATCAGGTGCGCGGGTGCTTTGGCTTCGATCGGAGAGCGGATGCGCAAAGGGACAGTGTTCAAACTTGCAACTCGGTCCTTGAAGTGTCCAGATCTTTTTTCGGGGAGGCGCCAAAAAAACACCGAGGTGCGAAGTGACGATTTTGGGTCGTGCTTGGGTCGTGCGGTGACGCTTTTGGGCCGTTTGCGTCCTACGAAGAGGAGCGCAGGGACGAGCGGGCTCCGCGGCAACGCTTCTTCGATCTCCGATCGTCGATCGCGCTCGGCCCAGGGCCGAGCACGATCGGATCATGCACGCGGGAGTGCCCGACGAGATTTGATGCAGAGTGCGCACGAGACCATTTTTCAAGATAACGAATCTCCGCGTCGCGTGTCTAGATCGTTTTTCGGGGCGCGATGCGTTTTGTGCTTGATTGAGTGCTTTGGCCTACGGCTTGAGCGAGGGAGGCGGGCGCCGGTTGTCCACCGCCTGCCGCAGAGGCCCACACCCGCCGCCCGCCGGGCTCGCGCTGGCGTTGCGCCGGCCTGGGGCCTTCCTCGCCGCCTCGCCGCCTCGCCGCCCGCCGCCTCGCCGTCCTCGTCGAGAGGGGCACGAGCGGCGCCGGCGCCCTCGTCCAGGGCGGCGCGGGCGCTGCCGCGCTTCGCCCGCGCCGCCCTGGACGAGGGCGCGCGAAGGAGCCACGGAGCGAGCGAACCCGCTCACGCCTGGGCTCTCGCGCGGGGCGCCCGCGCGGGCGGGGGCCCCCGAGCCTGCCGGCTGCCGCGCGCGCGCGGGCGCTGCTAGGGTTCGGCCGTGGGACGCCCGCTGCTCGCCTCGACGGCCCTGCTCCTCGCGTCGCTCGCGTCGCTCGCGTCGCTCGCGGTTTCGGGCACGAGCGCCGCGCAGGGACAGCCGACGCTGAGCGGGGCCTGGACCGCGAGCGCGCTCTCCGAGCAGTGGTCCATCGACGCGTGGGGGGAGGCGTGCGGGCCCAGGCCGCGCCCGCAGGGCGCCCCGGGCGGCGCCGTGCAGATCCAGCAGCACGGCTCGGAGCTCTCCATCTCGGGCGCCGGCCGGTCGTGGAGCACCGCCGAGTGCTGGGAGCAGATGCCCGGGCTCGCGCGCAGCAAGCACTCGGCCTCCGGCGATGCGCGCTCCTGGCAGACGCGCTGCACGACCCCGCCGAACGACCCCCGCCGGGCCGTGGTCACCACGACGACGCAGGCGACCGACGCCAGCGTCCGCATGGTGGAGACGGGGCAGTACCAGTTCATCATCCAGGACACGACCTGCAGCGCCTCCGTGACGAGGACGCGGACCTACACGCTCGTCCGGCGCGAGGGCGAAGCGCCCCCCGCGGCGAGCGCGCCGCCGCCCGTGGCGAGCGCGCCGCCCGCGGCGAGCGCGCCGCCCGCCGCCTCCGAGAAGAAGCCCGCTCCTCCGCGCACCTGCGACGCCCCCGGCGAGCCCGCGCGCCTCGAGGTCACGCCGTCGCGCAAGCTCATGCGGCCGGGCGAGCGCTTCCAGTTTCGCGCGCTGGTCATGGACGCCGCGGGGTGCGCGCTCCCGACCAGACCCGCGTGGTCGATCGCGCCGGGGCCGCTCGCGTCCGCCGCGACGGTCGACGCGACGGGCGCCCTCTCGCTCGGCGCGGACGCGGGCGAGGGGTCGCTCGGCCTCGTGGCGTCCGTCGCCGGCAAGGGCGTGACCGTCGCGATCGAGGTGACGAGCCCCGATCGGTACGACGCGCTCCTCGCCACGAGCGGCCTCAACGAGGCCGGCGAGAGCGATCAGGCCGCCGTCGCGGTGATCGCGGCCGGCACCATCGGCGGGCGCACGACCTCGGGCGAGGACGTCGGGCGCGAGCGCAAGAACCTGTTCGTCGCCATCGTGGGCGGGGTCGCCGCCTGCCTCGGCTTCGCGGGGTTGATCCTGCTCCGCCGCGGCCGCCGGCGCGCCGGCGAGCTCGAAGGCCCCGCCTCGACGGGCGGCGACCTCGGCGAGCGCGGCGGCGCCGGGGCGGACGATGCGCCGGCGTCCTCCGGGGCCGCGCTCGCGGCGCCGGCCGCGGACGGCGCGGGGCCGGTCGGGCCGACGCCGCGCGCTCGTGGAAAGATCTGCCCTACCTGCGGCGACCGTTATCCGGGCGAGGCGATGTTCTGCGGCAAAGACGGCACGCAGCTGGTCTTGCTCAACTGAGCGCGGCGCCCTTCGCGCGTCGCGCGGGGCACGGACACGCGCTGCGTCATCTCGCTGCACCGCGCCGCGGTGGACACAAAAAAGGCCGGCTCCTTGATCGGTCTCGCGCGGTCCCGCTATCCTCCGTCAACCGACCGGGCCGCGTGATTGTGCGCGTGTGTGGTCGTTGAACCCATGCCCGCAGGCCGGAACGGGAAGGGCGACAGTCGCATGAAGATTACGTGTGAGTCGTGCCAGGCGAAGTACACGATTGCGGACGAGAAGGTCGTCGGCAAGACGGTCAAGATCAAATGCAAAAAATGCAACCACGCGATGGTCGTCCACGGCGCGAGTGAGGCTGCCTCGGCCCCGTCGCAGGACGCCACCGTGGGGCAGCAGGGCGACCTCGCGGAGGACGCCGACGCGAAGCTCGTGGCCGACGCCGGCGGCGCGCCCTCGACGGCGGCGGCCGACGAGTGGACCGTCAACGTCGCCGAGGGCGACGAGCGGACCATGACGACCGCCCAGCTCGTGACCGAGTACGGGCGCGGAGCGCTGAGCAACGACACGTACGTCTGGAAAGAGGGGATGAGCGACTGGCTCCCGATCGCCAGCGTCCCCGAGCTCAAGGAGCGATTTTCCTCCCGGGACGATGCGGCGCCGGCGGCGGATGCGGCGGCCGCTGCGGTCGCGACGCCTGCGCCTGCTGCTGCGGCGGCGCCCGCGGCGGTGCCTGCGCCTGCCGCCACACCCGCGCCGGCGCCTGCCGCCGTGCCCGCGGCTGCGGCGGTGCCGACGCCTGCGGCGGTGCCCGCGGCGGCTGCTGCGCCGGTCCCCGTGGCGCCGGCGCCGGCCGGGCTCAGGTTCGGCCCCGAGGGGACCGTGGTCATGAAGGAGGCGAAGCGCGCGCCGGTGCCGGCGGCGTCTGCGGGGGCTGCCGCGGCGGCGTCCGCGGGAGCTGCCGCGGCGGCGTCCGCGGGAGCTGCCGCGGCGGCGTCCGCGGGAGCTGCCGCGGTTGCGCCGGCCGCCGACGGCGGCGCGGCCGCGGGCGCGCCTGCCGCTGCTGCGCCTGCCACGGCGGCGCGCCGCCCGGGCCGCGGGGCCGCGGTCGACGTTTTCAGCGCCGCCGCCGCCGAGCGGGCCACCGAGCCGGCACCGTCGGCCCCGCCGCCCGGCGGCGATCGTCAGGTGGGCGAGCGCAACGAGAACTCCGTCCTCTTCTCGCTCTCGGCGCTCACCGCGACCGAGAACGCGGCCAAAGAGAAGCAAGAGGAGACCCCGGCCGGCCGGCGTTTGTCGAGCCGCCCCGCGAAGAACAACGGGCGCACCGGCTACGACGACCTGCTGAACCTCGGCGGCGGCGCGATCGCCTCCGCGCCGATGCTCGCGCCCCCGCCCCTGCTCGCGCCGGTGACGGACTCGCGGCCGCCGCCGTCGCTGTCGGCCTCGGCCAAGTCGTCGGTGCCGCCCCCGCCGCTCCTGCCGCTCTCCCCGATGGCGGCGCCGGAGCCCGCGGCCAAGAAGGGCCGCCTGGGCGTGATCGCCGCCGCGGTCGCCGCGGTCGTGCTGATCGGCGGCGTCGCCTTCTTCTTCATGCAGTCGCCGAAGGAGGACACGTCCACGACCACGCCGGAGCAGACGAACGCTGCCCCTGCAGAGGCGCCGAGCCCGGCGGCGACGCCGGAGCCCGCGCCGACGCCGACCGAGACGGCGGCGGCCGCCACGCCGCCGCCCGCGGAGACGGCGGCGCCGGCCGCCGAGGAGCCTGCCGCGTCGGCGGCGGCCCCGGATCAGCCGGCGCCCAGCGCGGCGGCCGAGAAGCCGGCGGACAAGGGGCGGCCGTCGTCCGCGCCTGCGCCTGCTGCAGCGGCGGACAAGCCGGCGGCGCCGAAGCCCGCGGCGGAGCCGGCGCCTTCCGGCGGCGGCGGCGAGTTCAACCGCGGCGCCGCGAGCTCGGCGCTCGGCGCGGCGGCTGGGTCCGCCAAGAGCTGCAAGAAGGCCGGGGGGCCGACGGGCACCGGCAAGGTCAAGGTCACCTTCGCGCCGAGCGGCAACGTCACGTCGGCCGAGGTGCAGGGCGCGCCCTTCGCCGGGACGAGCGTCGGCGGCTGCGTGGCGCGGTTGTTCCGCGGCGCGCGCGTGCCTGCCTTCGGCGGCGGGCCGGTCTCGGTCAGCAAGTCGTTCACCATCAACTGAAGCTCGTCTCGAGCCGGTCTCGCGTTCCTGGTTCCTCTCGGGCACGCAGGTCTCGCCGAGCCGCCCGGCCCCCGGAGAGGGGGTTCGTCGCGCGGGGTGGGCGCGGGCTGAGCTCGCCTTAGATGCCCTGTGCCCGTCGTGCTGCGCACGCCGGAAACAGGACGTCCATTGGGCTCAAACACCAGCCCGCGCCCACCCCGCAGCCCACCCAGCTGGGCGGGCAGTGCTCAAAATTGAACATGAAGGCGGGAAGGCGGGAAGAAAAGATCAATGATCTTCCTGCTTTCCCGCCTTCATGTGAACTCTCTCCGGGCAAATTTGAGCACTACCGCTGGGCGAGCAGCGCAGGCGCGCGTGTGAATGACGATTGAGCGATGACATGCATTCCCTTGCCGCAATTGCGCGGCACCGCTCGATGTCATTTCCGCTGACGCCGCGCCCCTCGCGCTACGCGCGGCGCCGCCTGCGGAGGAGCCCCGCCAGCGCGAGCCCCGCGAGCCAGCCGGCGCTGCCATCCCCGCCTCCCGGGCTGGTCGCGCAAGGGCCGATCATGCCGCTCCCCGCGGCGTAGAAATCCTCCGGCTCCACCGCGACCTCGGTCGGCGGCGCGCCGGCGGCGGCGCCGTTGCCGTCCGTCGGGTCGTCGCTCACCGGCGCGCCGAGCGCGCCCGCCGCGGCGATCCGCGCCTGGTTCTTGATGACGTTCGGCGCGTCCGCGTCGACCGTGACCTCGAAGCGCACCGTGACGCTCCCGTCGACAGGGATGCCGCCGCCCTTCGCGCCGTCCGCCCCCTCGCCCAGCCGGAACGTGACGGTCCGCGTCTGCGGATCGTACTCGCCGAGATCGTCTCCAGGGCTGTCCGTCTGAGGACCGGCGTTCGGCCCCTCGACGATCGAGAGCGAGCCCGGGACGAACGTCACGCCGGGCGGCAGCACGTCGGTCAGCACCGCGCCCACGGCGTCGTCGTTGCCGGTGTTCGTCGCCGTGATGCGGTATTCGATGGCGTCGCCGCGGTACGTCGGCAGCCCGCCGACGTCGGTCGCCACCTTGGTCGACTTGCTGAAGTCGGGCCCGAAGTTGGAGATCGACGTCACCCACCCCGCGAGGAAGTACAGCTCGTCCGTGCTCGTGGCGACGAGCGTCGCCCGATCGTCCCCAGGCGTGAGCTTCGAGCTGACATCCACGATGTCGATGTCGACCCCCGACATGCTCTGGGGCGTGCCCGCGATCCTCGGGAGATCGCCCTCCACCGACACCGGCTCTCCGAGGGCCGATCGGGTGCTGTTGAAGAAGTTGTCCGCAGGGTTGAGCGCGTCGCTCAGCGCCTCGGCCACGTCGGGCTTCCCAGGGTTCTTGGGATTGAAGAACACGCTGTCGCCAGAGCTCGAGTTGTCGCCCTCGAACGCGACGATGCCCAGCTTCGCCACGAAGCCGGCGTCGGGCACCTTGAAGCCCGAGAGCTCGACCTGCTGCCAGCCCACGTCGGAGACCCGGTCGAGCCCGTCGAACAGCGCGAGGTTGCGCATCGGCGATCTCGGCGCCTCGTAGAACACCACCATCCACCACGCCGCGAAGACCACGTCGTCGTCGCGGTCCCTGACGTCGACGACGTCCACGCCGCCCACCCGGTAAGCCCCCGCGCCGCTCTCCTTCACGATCGAGGTGATGTCGGCGACGGACTGGTAGTTGTGCGACTCCTTGGGCTTGCCCTGGTTGATCACCGTCTCGACCGAGTCGATGGAGGTGACCTTGCCCTCGAAGCCGCCCTCGTGGTGGAGCTCCACCTCGGTATCGGCGCCGCCGCCGTTGCGCGCGGCCCAGTACAGGAACGCGTGCGTCACCGTCGCCCCCTCGGGCAGCGTCAGCACCGCGGTCGTGCGCGCCATCTCCGGGGTGATGTCGAGGTTCGCCTCCGCGCTGCCGTCCGCCGGCGAGTCGGACCGCCAGAAGAGATCGGGCCCCGACTCGGCGGTCGACGCTCCGCAGGCGCCGACCGTGCCCTCCTTGGGCCTCGGCGTCGAAGAGCGGCACTCCTGCCCGAGCGAGCTCCCGATGAGGGCGAAATCGCCCTTCTGATCGACCTGTATACGCAGCTTGGGCTCTGCCGTCGCGCTGGCGGTCGTGAGGCCCATCAGCGTGAGCGACGCGAGCCCGGTGATGCCCAACTGCTTTCTCATCGATCCTCTCCGGTTTCGACCTGCGGCTTGTACGCGGCCTTCTTGATGATGATGAACTGGACACGGCGATTCCGCTGCCGCCCCTCCTCCGTCGCGTTGTTGTCGAGGGGCTGGTCCCGGCCGTAGCCCTGCGCCGTCAGCCGCGTCGAGTCGATGCCGCGGCGGACCAGCGCCGCCATGACGGAGTTGGCGCGGTTCTGCGACAGGACCCGGTTGTGCTCGTCGGTGCCCCGATCGTCGGTGTGACCCTGGATCTCGATGAGCACGATCTCCGGGTGCTCCTTCAGCACCTGGGCGACCTCGTCGAGCAGCGGATCGCTCACCGGCTTGATGGTGGCCTTGTCCGTGTCGAACTGCACCTGCTGCAGGATCACGACGTTCTTGTCGGTCACCCGCACCGCCTTCGGGCAGCCGTGCTTCTCGGGATCCGGATCCGCGAAGCCCTTCTCCCTCGGGCAGGCGTCCTTGTCGTCGCGGAACGTGTCGCCGTCCGTGTCGCCCGGGCAGCCGTTCTTCGCCGGGTCCTTCGAGCGGGGCCCCTTGACCTCGGGGCAGGCGTCCTCGCTGTCGGGCACGCCGTCCTCGTCCTGGTCCGGCGGGCAGCCGTTCTTGCGCGGATCGTCGCTCGCGACGCCGGCGACGAACGGGCACGCGTCCTCGCCGTCGGGGATGCCGTCGTTGTCGCGGTCCGGCGGCGGGGGGCAGCCGTGCTTGCGCGGGTCGGCGCTCGCGACGCCGGCGACGAACGGGCACGCGTCCTCGCCGTCGGGGATGCCGTCGTTGTCGCGGTCCGGCGGCGGCGGGCAGCCGTGCTTGCGCGGGTCGGCGCTGCGCTCGCCCGCCACCTTCGGGCAGGCGTCCTCCGGATCGGGGATACCGTCCCTGTCCCCGTCCGGCGGCTGCTCCGGCGTGAAGGCGGCCATGGCGACGACGCGCAGGTCGGGCGTGCCGATCCCCGAGGTGAGCCCCGGCCCGACGCCGACGCCGGCCTCCAGGAAGGGGAGGAATCGATACCGGGCGTCGAGGAGGAGCTCGGCGTTGATCGAGCGGCTGCTGATGTCCTCGAGCACCATCGCGGTGGTGAGCTCCGGCCCCACCTGGAGCCGGTCGCCGAGGGCGAGGAACCCGACGCCGCCGCCCAGGGTGAGCATCGTCCCCTGCGCCACGCCGCCGAACGACTGGGAGCGCCGGAGCTCGGTGCCCAGCGAGCTCGACCAGACGAGGCGATCCAGGCGGCCGCCGGCGGCGAGGTAGGGCATCGCGCGGACGTGACCGTCGCTCACGAACGAGTCGGCCGCGCCCGTGGGCAGCCAGAGGTACGCGCCGACCGCGAGCTGGAGCGGGTCGTGGTAGGTGCCATAGAGCTGCACGCGCGCGCCGAGCCGCAGGTCGCCGAGCTCCGCGCCGCTCGGGGACGCGAACTCGCGGCCGCCGCCGTTCGGGTTCTCGCCCGACTGGAGCGCGGTGAGCGGCGCGTCGAGGTCGAAGCTCACCTTGTTCCAGAGCGGGAGCGACGCGTTGAGCCGGAACGTGAGCTGATCGCTGACGACCGCGCCGATCTCGGCGCCGTCGCGCGCGCGCCGCAGGACGAGCGGATTGCTCGCGTAATCGGCCATCAGCATCACGTGGGGCGTCAGGTGGCCCGGCGCGAACGGCGACGGCACGCTGAACATGCGGTCCCCGGCCGGCGCCGGGACGAAGCGGCTCAGGGCCATGCCGTCGGGCTTGACGGGCGCGTCCTGCGCGCGGGCGAGCGCGGGCACGGCGGCGAGGGCGGCCAGCGCGGCGGCCAGCGAGCAGAAGGACCGAGATCTCATGAGGTGGCACCCTGCGTCGGCGGGTTTCGCATGACGGGTTAAGCCGCTGTCGCGGACCAGTATACCGGCCGACAACTGCGGAGTCTTGGGCAACGAGCGACGAGGTCTACATCTTCGTAGGACTTGCGCACACCTCCCCGGACCCTCTGAACGAACGGCTCCCGGACCGGCGCGGCGTCCGGGCGGGCTGCGGTCGGCGCGCGGCGCGCGGCCTCTTCGGGGACGGAGGTCCCGGCGGCGGGGGCGGCTCACGTTCGAGCGCCTGCGCTCTGGACGACGAGCGGCTATGGTTGGCGGGACACCGCGATGGGCATCCTCCTCAAGCGCGCGCTCGACCAGGCGGCGGTCTGGCACCGAGCACAGAAGCGCAAGTATCCGAACGCCGACGTCCCCTACATCAGCCACCTCGCCGGCGTCGCGGTCCTGCTCGCGCGCCACGGCTTCGACGACGAGGTGGTCGCGGCCGGCGCGCTGCACGACGCCATGGAGGACCAGGGCGTCACGTTCGACGAGCTGATCCAGCACTTCGGCGAGCGCGTCGCCACGCTCGTCCGCCACGTGACCGAGCAGGACCGGGCGCTGCCCTGGGAGGACAGGAAGCGCCTCTATCTCGAGGCGTTCCCCAAGAAGCCCTGGGAAGCGCAGGCGATCACGCTGGCCGACAAGATAGACAACTTCCAGTCCATCATCGTCTGCTCGCGCGAGCACGGCGACCCGTGGTCGATGTTCAAGCGCGGCAGGGACGCGCAGATCGCCAGGTTCGAAGAGCTGCGCGCGATGTCCCGGGCGCTGCCGCCGCACCCGCTCCTCGACGAGTACGGCGCCGTGCTCGACGAGCTCCTGTCGACGGGCTGAGCCCCCCGGACCGCCGGCCGCCGCGCGGGCCGCCGCGCCCGGCCCGCCGCGGCGATCCGGGCGAACACCTGCGCTCCGGGCGGCGCGATCACGGCGCGGCGCGCTCGTTCGGCGCGCCGCCCTGGGCCGCGCGGCCTGCGGGCAGCTCCGCCGCCTCCGGCGGAGCGGGCGGGATCGACCGGGCGAAGCGGAACACCTCGCGCGGGTCCCACCGCGCCTTGATGGCCGCGAGCCGCGCGGCGTTCGGGCCGTAGTAGGCCGCGAGCCAGCCCTCGACCTCCGCGTCGACGTAGTTGATGTAGGCGCCGCGCACGTGGGGCAGCATCGCGCGGCGGAGGCCCTCGACCCAGGCGACGCACTCCGCTTCTTCCGCGGCCGCGGTCCAGTAAGCCTGGTATTGGAGGCTCCACAGCGCGCGCCGGTGCGGGAACGCCGTCGCGTCGGGCGCGACCCGGCCGACGGCGCCGCCATAACCGTCGAGCTGGACAAGGCACTTCGGGGTCGGCGCGCGCGAGAGCGCGGCGGCGAGGGTCGCGATGGCCTCGGCCCCGAAGCGCTCGTACGCATAGGCCGACGTGTTCTTGTAGCTCGCCTGCTCCTGGCGCGGGTGCACCGTCCATCGCTCGGGATCGCCGCCGAGCCCCCCGAGCCGGCCCACGGCGTTGAGGTAAGGCATGGTCTCGATCGACGCGCTGGAAGGCTCGGCCCCGCGCGTGGAGGAGAACAGCGGCTGGATCAGCCGACGCAGCTCCTCGCCCCGCCCGAGGAGCTGGCCCATGCACGAGATGTCGCCCGAAGCCGCCGCCGGGAGCTTGAGGATGCACGTCAGTCGCTCGTCGGCGTGCGGCGCGAACGTCTGCCACGCCTCGAACACCCGCTCGAGGTCGGCCCACGGCCAGGAGATCCTGAAGATCGAGACGTCGGAGATCGGGTGTGTCTTGAACGTGAAGGAGGTGACGATGCCGAAGTTGCCGCCCCCGCCGCCCTGGCAGGCCCAGAGGAGATCGGGGTTGTCCTCCGCGTCGGCCCGGACCACCTCGCCGCCCGCGGTGACCATCTCGACGGCGAGGAGGCTGTCGCAGGTGAGGCCGAGCGTGCGGGAGAGGAGGCCGAACCCGCCGCCCAGCGTGAGCCCCGCGATGCCGACCGTGGGGCACGAGCCCGCAGGGAGGGTGACGCCGACCTGCCAGAGCGCGTCGTAGACGGTGATGAGATCCGCGCCTGCGCCGATGACGGCGATCCCGCGCTCGCGGTCGACGCGGACGCTCCGGAGGTCGCTCACGTCGATGACGAGCCCGTCGTCGACCACGGAGAACCCCTCATAGCTATGCCGCCCGCTCCTCGCCCGGATCTCCGCGCCTCGCGCGGACGCCCAACGAATGGCATTCACGACGTCCTGCGCGTCCTGGCAAAACACGATGGCGCGAGGAGATCGCGAGAAGCGCGCGTTGTGCACCTCGCGCGCGTCGTCGTAGCCGGGATCGCCGGGGAGGACGACACGGCCGGTGAGCCGCGGCGCCGAGCTCATGACCGGCGCTTCGCCCGCGCGCAGGCGCAGGTCAGATTGCGCGGCGCGGCAGCCGCGCGCGCTGCCCGCCGGCCGACGCGAGATCCGGCCTGCATGCACGGAACCTGCGCCCCGCGGGGGTCCCGTCAAGCGCGGCCGGCCCCACGCCCGCCCGCGCCGGCCGCCGCCCCGTGCCGGCCCCGCCCCGTGCCGGCCCCGCCCCGTGCCGGCCCCGCCCCGTGCCGGCCCCGCCCCGTGCCGGATCGCGCGCGCGCACCCCGCGCTCCCTCCCTGTGAGCACGCGCTCGCTCCCCGTGAGCACGACAAGCACCCTCGCGCCCGTCCCGGACGAGGAATAACCGCCCTGCTCTCCGGGGCGCGCGGCGCCACGCCGCCGGCTGCGCGCGCGCTGACGACCGCTCTCCGGCACATACGATGCACCGCCGTGCGGGGAGCTCCTCCAAGGAGGGACCGATGAAGCTGATGTCTCCCCGACTCCATGGGTACGTCGACTACGCGATCGTCGTCCTGCTCGCGCTCGCGCCGCTCGCGCTCCGCTTCGGGCCGGTGCCGACGGCGGTCTCTTATGTCACCGCCCTGACGCACCTCGTCGTGACGCTGCTGTCCGATCAGCCGCTCGGCGCCGCCAGGAAGATCCCGTTTCCGGTGCACGGCGCGCTGGAGTCCTCCCTCGGCGTCGGTCTCATCGCCTCGCCCTGGCTGTTCGGCTTCTCCGCCGAGGGCCCGGCGCGGATCTTCTCCGTCGTCGCCGGGCTCGCGATCGTGCTCGTCGTCCTCACGACGAGGTACGCGGCCGGCGTCCTCTCCCGGCCGGAGCCCTACGATCGCTACGATCGCTGAGCCGCGCGGGCGCCGCTCAGCCGGCGGCGGCGAGCGCCGCCTGCGCCTCGCGCATCACCTCGGGCCAGGCCGGATCCGGGCGCGACGCCTCCAGGGCGATCGCCAGCGGATCCTCGCCGGCCTCGATGGCGAGGCGCGCCGCGGCCGACCCGGTGAGCAGATCGAAGGCCGGGATCGTGTCGACGTACTCGTAACGCTCGGTGCGGAACCGGAACTGCTCGGGCTGCTGCCGGTGGGCGAACGCGGTGAGCGCGAGGTAGGTCGCGACCGGACGGAAGGTGCGCGGGTCGGTGACGTGGATCTGAACGCCGCCGCAGGTCTTGCCGGCGTGCTTCTGGAAGGTCGGCCGGAAGGTGAGCGGCCGCGCGATGAACCCGAGCAGCCCCGTGGACGCGAGGCGCGCGGCGAGATCGCGGCCGTCGAGCCAGGGCGCGCCGACGATCTCGAAGGGGCGCGTCGTGCCGCGGCCCTCCGACAGGTTCGTCCCCTCGATCAGGCAGCCGCCCGGGTAGACGAGCGCGGTGTCCGCCGTCGGCATGTTGGGCGAGGGGAGGACGAACGGGCGATCCCACTCGGCGGCGAGCGCCTCGCGGCGGTGCTCCTCGACCGCGACGACCTGCAGCCCGCAGGCGACGTCGCCGAGCGGGATGCCCTCGCGCCGCGCGAAGAGCGCGACCAGCTCGCCCGCCGTGAGCGCGTGGCGGATCGGCACGGGCTCGAGGCCCACGAACGAGAGGAACCCCGGCGCCTGCGTCGCGCCCTCGACGCTCTCCGGCGCGCAGCCGATGGGGTTCGGCCGGTCGAGCAGCACGACGTGCACGCCCGCCGCGTGGGCCGCCCGCAGCGCGAGCAGCGCCGTCCAGACGAACGTATAGTAGCGCGCGCCGACGTCGGCGAGATCGATGAGGAGCAGGTCGATCTCCGCGAGATCCTCGGCAGAGGGCGAGAGATCCTCGAACCTGTCGCCGTACAGGCTGACGATGCGCGCGCCGGAGCGCGCGTCGACGGCGCTCGTCACGGCCGCCATGTCCTGCGCCTCGCCCCCGTAGCCGTGCTCCGGGCCGAAGTAGAGGCGCGGGCGCACGCCGAGGCGCTCGAGGACGAACGCAATGTGGGTGAGCTCGCGGTCGACGCTCGCCGGGTGCGCGAGGACCCCCAGGCGAGCCGACCGGATGCGCTGGAGCTGCGAGAGATCCGGGAGACGGTCGAGTCCGACGTGCACGGTACCCTGACTACCAAGGCGAGCGCGGGCAGTCCATTTGTCCGCGTCGGATTTTCCGGGGGCGCTGCGCCGGCGCGGGTCAGCGCTTGAGGGCGGCGTAGAACGCCGCGCCCCGGCGCTGCACCCGGACGAGGAGCTCGCCGTCGCGCGCGGCCTCCTCGACCTCGGCGGCGGTGGGCGCGCGGCGGCCGTCGGCCTCCAGGATCACGTCGCCCGGGCGCAGCCCCGCGCGCTCGGCGGGCGAGTCGTCCGCCACGAAGGCCACGCGCGCCAGCGAGCGGCCCTCGCCGCGTTCGCCGCGTTCGCCGCGTTCGCCGCGTTCGCCGCGTTCGCCGCGGTCGCCGCGCTCGGCCGGCGCGTCGCGCAGGGTGAGGCCGAGGCCCGTGTGCGGGGCGGGCGCGCGCTGGACCGGCAGCGCCGGCGGCGGCGACTCGTTCCGCGCGGCGAGCGTCACCCGGGTCTGGTACCGCTGGCCGCCGCGCGCGACCTCGAGCGCGAGCGTCTCGCCGACGTTGTGGTTGAAGAGCTCGCGGATGACGTCCTGCGCGTCGCGCGTCGGCCTGGCCGCGACCGACGTGATCACGTCGCCCGGCTGGAGGTTCGACCTGGCCGCGGGACCGCTCGGGTTGACGGCGTTGACGAGCGCGCCGGCGCGGGGCGCGTTCGGCATCACCGCCGCGAGCTGGGGCGTGAGATCCTGGAGCCCGACGCCGATCCAGGCGCGCTCGACGCGGCCGTGCCGGAGCAGCTGCTCGGCCACGCGCCGGGCCATGTTCGCCGGCACCGCGAGCCCGATGCCCTGCCCGCGGCTGACGATCATCGTGTTGATGCCGAGCACGCGGCCGTCGAGGTCGACGAGGGGGCCGCCCGAGTTGCCGGGGTTGATGCTCGCGTCGGTCTGGAGGTAGTCCTCGACGTCGTTCACGCCGACGCCGCCGCGCCCCTTGGCGCTGAGCACGCCGGTGGTGACCGTGTGGCCGAGGCCGAAGGGCGAGCCGATCGCGACCACCCAGGCGCCGACGCGGGCGGCGTCGCTGTCGGCGAACGTCGCGGTGGGCAGGTCCTTCGCGTCGATGCGGAGCACGGCGAGATCGGTCGCGGGGTCGCGGCCCGCCACGCGGCCGGCGAACATGCGGCCGTCGCGGAGCCGGACGGTGATCGCGCGGGCGCCGTCGATGACGTGGTTGTTCGTGAGGATGCCGCCGTCGGGGGAGAAGATGACGCCCGAGCCGAGCCCGCGGCGCTGGCCGCCGTCGCGGAACCAGCGCAGCGGCGAGGAGACGTCCTCGCCGACGGCGACCTCGATCTGGACGACCGCGGGGCCGACCTTGTCGGCGACGTCGGCGAACGCCTCGCCGAGGCGGCGCAGATCGGCGGTGCCGGCGGCCGCGGCGGCGCTGGAGGCGGCGGCGCGGGACGGCGCGGGCGAGGGCGCCGCCTTGGGCAGCGCGGAGGGCGCCCGGACGGTGGGCGCCGGCGCTGCGGACGGCTGGGCGCCCGCGAGCGACGGGAGCGAGAGGGCAGGGACGAGCAGGGCGAGGGATGCAGTCAGCCGACGCGAGTTCATGCTTCCTCCAGCGCGTGGGAGAGGGCCTGTCCGCGGTCCGCGGAGCGGGGGGCCCGGCAGCGAGGCAAGAGGTAAGACGGGAAGCGCTCGCGAACGCAACCTCCTGGCGTGCGGAAAGCGCGCGGGTCGCGGATTGGGCCGCAGGGGCGCGCCCGCTCGGGCAGCGCGCGGCCTCGGGCTGTGCGCGGGCCCAGCTCCGCCCGCTAGAAGTCCGGCCAGGGATCCGGGAGAGGGTTCAACGCAAAAAGGCGCAAAGAGCGCAAAGGCGCAAAAAAACAAATGCATTTTTGCGCCTTTGCGTTGAAATCTCTCTCCTCTCGCGAGGCAGATCCCTGGCAGGACTTGTGATCCGCGGTCCTAGGCCCCGGCGCCCGCTTCGGGCCCCGCGCCCGCCTCGTCCGCCGCCGGCGCGGCGTCGTCCGCCGGCGCGGTCCTCGCCGCATCTGCGCCGTCCGGCGCGGCCCCCGCCGCATCTGCGCCGTCCGGCGCGGCGTCGTCCGCCGAGGAGCCGTCCGATGGCCCGCTGGGCCAGGGATCCTGGCCGTCGTCGCGCAGGTGAATGTGCTCCAGGTAGAGCCCGTCCGGCGGCGCCGTGATCCCGGCGTCGCGCCGGTCGCGCGACGCGAGCGCGCGGGCGATCGCGCCGGGGGCGAGGTGGCCGCGCGCCACGTCCATCAAGGTGCCGACCAGGATGCGCACCATGTTGTGCAGGAACGCGTTCCCCTCGACGTCGATCCGGACGAGGCGCGGATCCGCAGGGTCGAGCGACAGCTCGATGCCGTACAGCGTGCGCACCGTGGTCGTCCGCTCGTCCGCGCTCGTCCGGAACGCCGCGAAGTCGTGGGTGCCCTTCGCGGCGAGCGCCTCGGCGCGCGCCCGCTCGATCGCGTCGTCCGTGAGGCCCTCGACCCGCCACGCGCGCCGGCTGAGGAACGGATCGCGGACCAGATCCCGGAGGATCAGGTAGCGGTAACGCTTGCGGAGGCTCTCGAAGCGGGGCGAGTACCCGACGCGCACCACGGCGGCGCGACGGATCACGATCTCATCGGGCAGGTGGCGCGCGGTCGCGAGGACCCAACCGCGCGGCGGCAGCGGCGCCGCCGTGTCGAAGGCGACGCGCTGGTCGCGCGCGTGGACGCCCGCGTCGGTGCGGCTCGCGCCGCGGATCTCGCGGATGGCCGGATCGATGGCGCGCAGCGCGCCGAGCAGCTCGCCCGCGACCGTGCGCTGGTCGCGCTGACGGGCGAAGCCCGCGAACGGGCGCCCGTCGTAGGCGACCGAGAGCAGGATCCCCCGCGTGGAAGCGGCGCTCCTCGCCACGGCGCGATGGATGCGCGCGGCCTAGCCGCCGCTCCCCCCGCCGCCGCCCGACCCGCCGGCGCCCGCGCCGCCCGAGCCGCCAGCGCCCCCGCCGCCGCCCGCGCCGCCGTCGCCGCCCGAGCCGCCGTTCCCGCCGTCGCCGCCGCTGCCGCCGGAGCCGCTCGCCGCCGTCGTGCTGGCCGAGGCGGTCAGGGACGCATACCCCCTGGCGCACGCCTCGTTGACCATGCCCGCCTCGTTCTTGCAGCACTCCGCGGGGGCCGCCCGCTGGCCGTCCACCATGCAGTACGGGAGCTGATGGCACCCGTCGGGGTCCGTCACGATCCCGTGCTCGGGGTCGAGGTTGTCGTTGCAGCTCGGGGTGGTCCCCTCCTCGACGCGGCACGCGGCGCTCTGCAGCGCGAGCGCGAGGAGGAGCAGGCTGGCCATCCGGAGGGGGAGCATTCGCATCGGCTGCTTCCTATTGCTTGATGGTGAAGTTGATCGGAACGTTCACCACGACGCATCCGCTCTGCGGCGGAGGCAGTGATTTGCCGCGGAAACGCCCCAGGACGCAAGACGAGATCTCGCCCGACCCCACCGTGTCGTTGAGAATCGAGGCGCTGCACACCGCGCCCGTCGAGGCGACCTGCACGCTCACCGTCAGCTTGCCGGAGACCTCCGAGGTGCGCAGCGCGCGGTTATAACAACCCTGCGCCGAGCGAGCGAGCCCGAGGACGGCCGAGTCGAGCGCGGGCGAGCTGGCGCCGTCGCCGCACTTGGCGGAGCACGGCGACTTGCCGGTCGTCGCCGGGCCCTGCCCCGAAGCGACCTTGCCAGCGTCCACCCCGGCGTCCTCGACCTCTTCGACGGGCGGCGGCGGCGGGGGCGCGAAGAGCGGCGGCGGCTCCGCCGGCTTCGTCTCGGTGCGGGCAGCGGCGGTGGGCGCCGCGGGCGGCGCCTCCGGCTCCGGGCGCAGCTTCCAGTAGAGCAGGCCCGCCGTGAGCGCGGCGAGGACGACCATTCCTGCGATGTAAATCCCAGAATTGCTAGATTTTCCAGGAATCTGCTGGGACGACGGGGGCATCGATGCGGACACGTTGAGAAGTCCTCCCGGAGAGGCGCGCGGGGCCGGCCGCGTCGGCGGGCCCTGTGCGCCGGAGCCGAGACGCGGGCGCGCCCGGCGGGGGCGAGTCTACAAGGGTGGCCAGGGAAGCGCGCCAGGAAACTGGATGCGCCCCGGATGAACATGTTGGCTCCACGCGGACGGCCGTTCAGCGCGCGTAGAACGACACCGCGGTGTCACCGTAGGTGCGGACCGCGGCGCAGGTGAGCCCGGCGATCTCCGGGGAAGGATCGCGGCGCGCGTGCTCGAGGACGAGGCGCCCGGCCGGGGCGAGCAACCCGAGCGGCCCGGCGAGGCGCGCGGCCGCGGCGGCGGCCTTGGTCAGGGCGGCGTACGGCGGATCGAGCAGCGCGAGATCGAAGGGGCCCTCGTCGGCGAGCAGGTCCAGCGCGCGCTCGACCGGGAGCGGGACGACGCGCGCCGCGTCCGCGAGGTCGAGCGCGGCGAGGTTCTCGCGGAGCGTGGCGAGCGCGGGCCGGCCGCTCTCGACGAAGACCGCGCGCCGGGCGCCGCGCGAGAGCGCCTCGATGCCGAGCGCGCCGGTGCCGGCGTAGAGGTCGCAGACGAGCGCGCCGGTGACGTCGCCGAGCGAGGAGAAGAGCGCCTCGCGCACGCGGTCCGCCGTCGGCCGCGTGCCCTCGCCGCGCGGCGCGGCGAGCCTCCGCCCGCCGAGCCGGCCGGCGATCACCCGCATGATCGTCGCCCCTCCCCGGGCTCCCGGCGCGCGGAACGCGCGGCGCGGCTCACCAGCGGTAGGTCACGTCGAGGCCGCCCGCGCCGAGGCCGACGCTGGGCTGCACGGTCCAGCCGGTGCGCTCCCCGCTCCGGCTGTCGCTCGTCACGAGCAGGTAGGCGCCGAGGCCCGCGGAGACCACGGCCAGCGGGTAGAAGACGTACTGGAGCCCCATGAACGTGTCCGTCTTCTCGCAGAGCCGGATGCCCGCGTCGGCCGTCCTCGCGTCGGCGGTGATGTCGCCCCGGACGGCCTCGCGCTGCTCGGGCGCGCACACGTCGTCGACCTCGGTGGTGAACAGCGCCCGGTAGGCCTTGTACTGCGGGTCGCTCTGGATGCTGGCGACCTGGACGGAGCTGATGACGGCGACGGTCCCGAACGCCGCCCCCGCGCCGAGGCCGATGAACCCGCCGATCCGCTTCCAGTTGGACTGCGACGGCTCGGCGGGCATCTGGCTGAGCGCGAGGTCGGTCGTGTTCACGGGCACGACCACGACCGACGCCTCGGAGTCGAGGAACCCGGCCGATTTCACGCGCACCCGGTGCGGCCCGGCCGTGACCGGGAAGGTCCCCTCGCCGTTCTGCACGTTGCCGGCCGGCTTTCCGTCGATGAGCACGCTCGCCTGCGCGGCGCCCGTCCTCACGCGGAGCGACCCCATCGGCGGTCCGCCGGTCAGCGACGCGATCGCGTCCGCCGCGATCTTCCGGAGCGGCTCGTCGTTGGCCTCGGTGAGGTTCGCGCTGTACTTCACCGGGACGCTCGAGGTCGGCTTGCCGCGGGTCCAGAGGTTCAGCGAGCCCTCCACGTTGGTGTCGCTCTTGCGGAGCACGCCCCAGAGGTAGCGGTCGCTCCTGATGTGGTCGGCGATGCGCGTCTGGCAGCCCTCGTCGGGCACATCGGGGCACTGCAGCGAGAGCGTCAGGACCTCGAGCGAGAAATCCCCCTCGCCGACCGACCACCCCCGGGCTTCCTTGATCGCGGAGCGGAGCGCCTGGGTCAGCGCGCCCGCCTGGTCGTACGCGTCGTCGGTCCGGATGGCGACGACCGTGATCGGCAGGGCGGCGGGCGACGGCTCCGCCGCCCGCGCGACCTCGCTGCAGGCGAGGCAGGCGGAGAGGGCCAGCATGGCAGCGAGACCGGTTCTCTGTACGCGCGTCATGATGCGGTGCTGGGCTCCACGGGGCCCAACTTACCCGGCCGGCGGCCAGGAACGCAATCTGGTGGGCCGGCGAGCCGGAGGCCCGCGCCGCGGCGAGCGTTTTTCGTTTCACCCACGATCGCGCCGTGTCAGAGCATCCTCCGCGCCGGCCCCCGCTGCAGCGCGTCGCCGAGCGTTCCTCCGCGTGGTCTATGAAGGTCCCCCGAACCATCTTCCGCGAGTACGACATCCGCGGCGACGCCGAGCGCGACCTCTCGAGCGAGCTCGCCCGTGAGCTCGGCGCCGCCTTCGCCCTGCTGCTCCGCCGCGAGCTCGCCGCCGGGGCGCCGTCCGGCGGCGCCCGCCCGCGGGTCGCGGTCTGCCGGGACGGCCGCCTCTCGAGCGGCCGGCTGTTCTCCGCGCTGACGGAGGGCCTGCTCGCGGGCGGCGCCGACGTGACCTCGGCCGGCGTCGGGCCGACGCCGCTGCTCTACTTCGCCGCGCACCACCTCCACGCCGACGGCGCGATCATGATCACCGCGAGCCACAACCCGGCGCCGGACAACGGGTTCAAGCTCATGCGCGGCAAGGCGTCGTTCTTCGGCAAGCAGATCCAGGCGCTCGCCGATCTCATCGAGGAGGGCGCCGCGGGCGCGCCGGCGGCGGCGGCGGCGAGGGGCGCGCTCACCGAGGTCGACCTCGCGGCCGACTACATCGAGGCGGTGCGCGCCGCGGCCCGCCTGTCGCGCACCGACGTGCGCTTCGTGGTCGACGCCGGCAACGGCGCGGCCGGCCCGCTCGGCGTCCGCACGCTCAACGCGCTCGGCTTCTCGCCGGACGCGCTCTTCTGCGACATCGACGGCCGGTTCCCGAACCACCACCCGGACCCGACCGTGCCCGAGAACCTCGAGGCGCTCCGCGCCCGCGTGCTCTCGACCGGCGCCGCGCTGGGCATCGCGTGGGACGGCGACGGCGACCGCATCGGCGTCGTCGACGAGCGCGGCGAGGTGATCTGGGGGGACAAGCTGCTGCTCCTGTTCGCGCGGTCGCTCCTCGCGGAGCGCCCCGGCTCGGCCGTGCTCGGGGAGGTGAAGTGCTCCGAGACGCTCTACGCGGACGTTGCCGCGCGCGGCGGGCGCCCCATCCTCTGGAAGACGGGCCATTCGCTCATCAAGACCAAGATGAAAGAGGAGGGCGCCCTGCTCGCGGGCGAGATGAGCGGGCACATGTTCTTCGCCGACCGGTGGTTCGGGTTCGACGACGCGGTCTACGCGTCGGTCCGCCTGCTCGAGATCGTGGCCCGGGCGCAGCGGCCGCTCGGCGAGCTGCTCGCGGACGTGCCGGAGACCTTCGCCACCCCCGAGATCCGGGTCGACTGCCCCGACGCCGTGAAGTTCGAGGTCGTGCGCCGCGTGACCGAGCACTTCCGCCGCGTCCGTCCGGTCGTGGACATCGACGGCGCGCGCATCGATTTCGGCGGCGGGGCCTGGGGCCTCTGCCGCGCTTCGAACACCGGTCCGATCCTCGTGCTGCGCTTCGAGGCCCGTTCGGTCGCCGATCGCGACGCGATCCGCGCCGAGGTCGAGGCCGTCGTCTCCGCCGCCGTCCGCGACGCCGTCGCCGCCCCGCTGCCGTGACAAAGCCCGACGTCGAGCCGCAGAACGAGCCCTGGACGATCCGCCGCGTGATCACGTGGGCCTCGGGCGATCTGAGGAAGCGCGGCGCGTCCTCGGCGCGCCTCGACGCCGAGCTCCTGCTCGGCAAGGTGCTGGGCATCGACCGCGTCGGGCTGCTCATCGACGCCGAGCGGCCGCTCGACAGGGCCGAGCTCGCCGCCTACCGGGAGCTGCACCAGCGCCGCCGCGCCGGCGAGCCGGTCGCCTACCTGCTCGGTGTGCGGGAGTTCTACGGCCGCCCGTTCCGCGTCGATCCGCGCGTGCTCATCCCGCGCCCCGACACCGAGATCCTCGTCGAGGTCGGCCTCGCCCGGACGAGGCGCCTCGCGCTCTCCGCGCGCGTGCTCGATCTGTGCACCGGCTCCGGCTGCGTCGCGGTGAGCCTCGCCTGCGAGCGGCCCACCAGCCGCGTCCTCGGCATCGACATCTCGGACGGCGCGCTCGCCGTCGCCCGCGAGAACGCCCTCCGCCTCGGCGCCGTCAACGCGGGGTTTTTGCGCTCGGATCTCTTCGCCGGCGTGCCGTCCGGCCTCCGCTTCGACCTGATCACCGCGAACCCGCCGTACATCCCGGACCAGGACGTGGCCGCGCTGCAGATCGACATCCGCGGCTACGAGCCGCACCTCGCGCTCGCGGGGGGCGCGGACGGGCTCGCCTTCACGCGCCCCATCGTCGCGGCCGCGCCGGCGCGGCTCGCCGGCGGCGGGGTGCTGGCGGTGGAGGTCGAGGCGGGCAAGGCGGGCGAGGTCGCCGAGCTCTTCGCGGCGGCGGGGTTCGTCGACGTCGCGAGGCACCTCGACTACGGCGGCCACGAGCGCGTCGTCTCCGGCGTCCTGCCCTGATCGCCCGCCGCGCCGGGCGGACGCGGGCCGGCGGCCGCGCAGCGCGCGCGCGCCTGCGCGAGGATGGGGCTGGCGTGCCGTATGCACCGCGTGGCGCGGTCGGAGGCGGGGGCTCCGCGGCGAACCGTGCGCTGGCGGCTGCCTGCTCCGCTCCCGAGCGCGTTCATCCTGTGAGGCGGAGAGGTGTCCCATGAGGCAGGTGGATCCCAGGCCCGAGAGCTCGACGGCCGATCTCGTGAAGGAGGCGATCGCCGAGGCCAGGGAGCTGATAGAGGTCGAGGTCGCGCTGGCGCGCGACGAGATCAACCAGGAGATCTCGCGGGCGAAGACGTCGGGCGTCGCGCTCGGCGCGGCGGCGGCCGCGGCGCTGCTCGGGGTGGCGCTGGTGCTCGTCGCGATCGCGCTGGCGATCTCGCCGGGGCCGCTTCCGGCGCTGCTGATCGGGCTCGGGCTCATCGCGCTCGCGGTCGTGGTGGGCGTCGTCGGCTACGGGCGCGCGCCGAGGAGGCCGCTCGAGCGGACGCGCGGCCGCCTCGGGTCGGACGTGCGGCTGGTGCGGGAGCGCGTCGTATGAAGGGGTTGAACGGTCAGCGGGAGGAGTTCGAGCGGAAGGCGGACGAGCTGCGCGACCGGCTGCTGCACACGATCGAGGCGATCGATCGGCGGCGCCACGCGCTCCTCGACGTGAAGACCCAGGTGCGCCGGCACGGCCCCGGGGTGGCGGCCGGAGGGCTGGTGCTCGCGATCCTGGGCGGGGCGGCGGTGATCGCGCTGGTCCGGGGGGCGCGGGCGCGCGACGAGCGGCTGCGGGGCGAGCGCGTCCGCGCGCTCGTGCGCTCGTGGCAGCACCCGGACTGGGTGGCGGCGCGCGGGAAGCCGAGCGTGCCGCGCGAGATCGGGCGGAAGATCCTGGTGGGGGCGCTGTCTTTCGCGGCGATGCAGCTCATCCGGCGCGGGATCCGGCTCACGCTGGCGCCGCCCAGGTGGGAGGCGCTGGTGCGGCGGCGGGCGCCGGAGCTGCAGGCGTAGACCACGAGATCAGGGCCCGAGCGGGTCAGGGCCCGGTGTAGAGGGCAGTGCGCCAGCCCAGGTAGAACCCTGGCTGGCGGACGGACGTGCTCCAGGTGTAATCGGCGTAGAGCCACGGGCCCATCGACACCTTCCAGAGCCGGATCCCCTCGTAGAACACGCCGCCGCCGATGCGGGCGGGGAGCGCGCCGTCGATGACGTCGGCGTCGCTGCCGTCCGGCGTCGTGTAGGCCACGCCGGTGCCGGCATCGACGATGACACCCACCTCTCGCCAGCGCTCCCCGAGCGAGAAGAGCGGGAATACCTCGGTGTGGAACATGACCCCGCCCGCCAGGGCGCCATGATCCGCGGCGCTCAGGCCGTGCCCACCGAACGCGAGGCCGAACGTGAGCCAGTCCGCGAGCACCCCGCCGAGCCAGACATAACCGCCGCCGCCGATGCCGACGCCGGTCTCGGTGTAGTAGCGTTCGTATCCTATCTTCTGAACATCGTTGGGGAATCCGGCGGCGCTGCCGAGCGTGAGGCCCCCCGCGATCCCGGCGGCGAACCCGCTGCGCCGCACCGCCTTTGTGGGCGCGAACAGCGGGTCCACGATGGGCGCATCCTCGGCAAGCCGCGGGGCCGTGTCGGGTTGCCGATCCGCGCCGCCGGGGTCGGGGACCGCATTCCCCGGCGGCGGCGCGGCCGCGGCGGCGGTGCCGGCGTCCCTCGCGGGCGGCGGGCTCTCCGCGCCCCCGGGCGCCGCCTCCTGCGCCGACGCGGTGGAATGGAGCAGGCCGAGGCCGAGGAGCGCCGGCAGCGCGGCCGCACGCCGCAGGGGGAGGGACGTCGCCATGGGCTCCCTTTCCTATACGATGACGGGGGCCTCCGGCATCGCAATCCGATGGCCTTTCCCGATCGGCGCGCCGCCCGACGCCAGCGCGGGCGCGCCCGGGCCGCGGTCTCTCGTCGTGGACGCGCGGGCCGTCGGCGCGCGTCGGCGCGCGTCGGCGTGCGATTGCCGCAGCATCCAGCCCTGCGACGGACCGCATGTCGGGACAGAACGAGAAGCGTGCTTGAAGCGAGTCCATCGGAGATCCGGTTCGCCGGATGACCTGCCGGCGGCGCGAGGCGGCGCTCGCCGGGGGCCGTCGCGGCCGTCGCGGCCGTCGCGGCCGTCGCGCGAGGAGCGCTCGATCCTCGAGCGCGCGCGGCGAACTCGCCTGCCCCCGTCGCCTGGGGCACGGTATGCTCGCCGTCCCATGAAGGCCTCTCCCTGCCTGCTCCTCACGGCGCTCCTCGCTGGCGCCTGCGGAGGTGCCAAGGCACATCGAACGGGTCCCACCATGATCGCAAGCTCCTCTCCGCCCCCCGCAGCGGCCAGCGCCGCGCCGACGCCCGCCGATCCTCACCGCCCCGCGTACCCGACCACCCGCGCCGTTCCGGTGAAAGACGCCGTCCAGGGAGTCGAGATCACCGACCCGTACCGCTGGCTCGAGGACGGCGGCGCGCCGGAAGTGAAGGAGTGGATGCAGGCTCAGGACGCGTTCACCCGCGCCGAGCTCGCGCGGCTCCCCGAGCGGGACGCGATCGCGTCGAGGCTCAAGCAGCTCTTCTACATCGATGCGGTGTCCGCGCCGCGCCACCGCAAGGGGCGGTATTTCCTGAGCCGGAGGCACGCGACGAAAGAGAAGTCGATCGTCTACTGGAAGGAGGGAAAGAGCGGCGAGGAGCGCCCGCTGCTCGACCCGAACAGCTGGTCTGACGACGGCAGCGTGTCGCTCGGCGGGTGGGAGGTGTCGTGGGACGGCAAGAACGTCGCCTACAAGGTCCAGAAGAACAACTCGGATGAAGCGACCCTCCATGTGATGGATGTCGCGTCCGGCAAGCGCTCCGAGGTGGACGTCATCGAAGGGGGCAAATACGCGTACGCGTCGTGGACGCCCTCCGGCGACGGCTTCTACTACGTCTGGCTCCCGACCGACCCGTCGATCCCGGTCGCCGATCGGCCCGGCTACGCGGAGGTGCGGTTCCACCGGCTCGGCCAGGATCCGAAGCAGGATCGCGTGGTGCGCGGCAGGACGGGCGATCCGAAGACCTTCCTCGGCGCGCTCGTGTCCAAGGACGGCCGCTTCCTGGTGCTCACCGTCGCCCACGGGTGGACCTCGACCGACGTCTACTTTCGCGATCTCCGCAGGCCGGGCGGTCAGGCCGTGGACAAGCCGCTCGCCGTGGGGCGCGACGCGCACTACAGCGTCGAGGTCTACAAGGATCGGTTCTACGTCCACACCGACGAGGGCGCGCCGCATTACCGCCTCTTCGAGGTCGACCCGGACAGGCCCGAGCGCGCCGCGTGGAAGGAGATCGTCCCGGAGCGCCCCGACGCCATCCTGGACAGCGTCTCCATCCTGGGTGGGCACCTCGCGCTGAGCTACCTCAAGGACGCCTCGAGCCGGGTCGAGGTGCGCACGCTCGACGGCAAGCTCGTCCGCGAGGTCCCGCTGCCCGGCATCGGCACCGTGGGCGGCCCGTCCGGGCTGCCCGACGAGGACGAGGCGTATTTCTCGTTCGAGTCCTTCACCTCACCCCAGGCGATCCACGCGACCTCGATCAAGACGGGCCGGACCGAGCTCTACACGCGCATCGAGGTGCCGGTCGACCCGTCGCCGTTCACCGTCGAGCAGACCTTCTTCCCGTCCAAGGACGGCACGAAGATCTCGATGTTCATCGTCCGCCGCAAGGACATGAAGAAGGATGGGAGCTCTCGCGCGCTGCTCTACGGCTATGGCGGGTTCCAGATGTCGCAGACCCCGGCGTTCACCGCCTCGATCTACCCGTGGCTCGAGCGGGGCGGGGTGTACGCGCTGGCCAACCTGCGGGGGGGCGGCGAGTACGGCGAGGCGTGGCACCGGGACGGGATGCTGCTCAAGAAGCAGAACGTCTTCGACGACTTCATCGCCGCGGCAGAGCACCTGGTCCGCGAGGGGTACACGCGCCCCGAGCGGCTCGCCATCCAGGGCGGCTCGAACGGCGGCCTGCTCGTCGGCGCCGCGCTCACCCAGCGGCCGGAGCTGTTCGGGGCCGTCCTCTGCGGCGTCCCCTTGCTCGACATGGTGCGATACCACCTGTTCGGCTCCGGCAAGACGTGGATCAGCGAGTATGGGTCGGCCGACGATCCAGCGCAGTTCAAGGCGCTCTACGCCTACTCCCCGTATCACCACGTCAAGCCGGGGACGAGGTATCCGGCCGTCCTCCTGATGTCGGCCGACAGCGACGACCGGGTCGATCCGATGCACGCGCGCAAGTTCGCCGCCGCGCTCCAGGCGGCGAGCGCGGGCGGCCCGGTCCTGCTGCGCATCGAGCGGAACGCCGGCCACGGCGGCGCGGACCTCATCAAGGCAGCTGTCGCGAAGGGCGCCGACCAGCTCTCCTTCGCGCTGTGGGCCACGAACGGGCAGGCGCCGACCAACAGGTGAGCGGCGCAAGGCGCGAGGGAGACAGGCGCGGCGGGCGCGAGGGACGGCGGGCGCGGGGCGCGCAGGCGCGGGGCGCGGCGCGACGGACAGGCTTGCGGCTCCGCGCCGCGACGGCTAACAACGCGCGGCCGTGCGAATGCTTCACCCCGGAGCCGGGTCCTCGCGGCCCGGGCCTTTGATCTCGCGTCCCCTCGCAGCCGCCGCCTCGGCGCTGGCGGACGGGACGCGCGCGCCGCTCGCCGAGCTCTCCGATCCGGCGGCGGTCCTCGCCGGGCTCATGGATCTGCACGGGAGCGTCGCGCTCGCGCGCGAGCTCGCGCTCCTCGACCGGCCCGCCGCCCCGCCGCCCGCGGCGGCTTCCGGCGCGCGGGCCGAGGTCCGCGCGCTCGCCGCGGATCGCCTCGGCGAGCTCGCGGCGGCGCTCGACCACGTGTTCGCCACCCCGTTCCACCGGCGGAACAAGCTGCCCGACGCGGCGGCCGTGCTCGCGACGCTGGAGCAGACCGGGGTGCTGGCCGCGCGCGCCGCCCGCGAGCGCGGCGGGCGCCCGCTCGCGTCCGCGGCCGGCCAGCTCTGGGAGCCGTTCGGCGAGCTCGCGGGCCGCCTCCTCGGCCGCATCCGGCTCGAGACGCGCTCGCTGCGCGAGGAGCTCGCGCCGTCGCTGCGGGCGCTCGGCCCGGACGCGGCGCGGCTCGAGCGGCTCGACGCCGCGATCGCCTCCGCCACCCAGAAGCGGCGCGAGCGCGCCCTCGCGGAGCTCGTCCCCGGGCTGGCGCGCGCCTTCGCGCGGGGCCTGCGCGCCGCTGTCGGCACGCTGCCGGAGGCCGTCGACGTCGAGCACGTCGCGGCCTGGTTCGCGCAGGACGAGTGGCTCTGGCGGGAGCTCCAGCGGATGGAGCTCGTGGTCCAGGCGGTGCTTGCGCACGAGGCGGGCCGGCTCCTTTCGCTGGTCGACGGGGCTGCGGCGGCGGGCGCGCCGGCGTAGCCCGCGAGGGGCTTCACGATGCGGCTCGCGACGGCGCGGCAGTGGACGACGCGGCTCCTGGTCCTCCTCACCGGAGGCATCGGCCTCGCTTTGGTGGCGCGGGCGGCGGTCGTCTACCGCGCGACGGACCCGCTCGCGTACCGCCTCGTGCAGCTGATCGCGCTCGGGCTGGCGTTCGGCACGCTCGAGCTGTTCGCGCGCGCGGGGCGGGCCGCCCGGATCGAGCGCGAGCTCGCCGCGCTGCCGCGGCCGGCGACGCGCGCCTCGATCGAGCAGAGCAGCGCGCCGCTGCGCGCGCTGCTCGAGGCGCGGATCGCCGGCGCGGCGCTGCCTCCGGCCGGCGCGACGTTCGCGTCGTACCTCGTCGGGCTGCTCGTGATGATCGGGCTGCTCGGCACGTTCCTCGGCCTGTTCGAGACGCTGCGGGGGGCGCGCGAGGCGCTGACGCTGAGCGCCGACGTCGACGCGCTCCGGGAGAGCCTGGCCGCGCCGATGCAGGGCCTGTCGCGCGCGTTCGGCACCTCGGCGGCGGGCGTGTCGGCGTCGGCGATGCTGGGGCTCGCCGCGGTGCTCGTGCGCCGCGCCGAGGCGGGGGCCGCGGCCGCGCTCCACGCCTACGCGGCGGGCCCGCTCGCGGCGCTGACGGTGGCGGGGCGGCAGCTCGCGGCGCTGGAGGCGCTCGCGCGGCAGGGCGAGGCGCTCCCCGCCGCGGCGGCGTCGCTGCGCGAGGCGACCTCCCGGCTCGAGCGCCTCGAGGAGCGGCTCGTGGCCGTGCAGGTCGAGGGCGCGCGCCAGGCGGCCGCCTCGTTCGCGGCGGCCGCGGCCGAGATCCGCGGCGACATCGCGGCGGGCCTCCGGCAGACCGCCGACGTGGCGGCCGGCGTGGTGAAGCCCCTCCTGGCCGAGGCGGTGGAGCGCGCCGGCGCGGCCGCGGGCGGCGCGCTGCAGGCGGTCGAGCGGCGCCTCGACGAGGAGTCGCGCGCGCGGCGGGAGGCGGACGCCGCGTCGTCGGCGCGGCTGGAAGGTCAGGCGGAGCGGCTGGCCGGGGTGGTGGGGGAGGCGATAGAGCGGCTGGAGCGGGAGCAGGCGGCGCGCGCGGCGGAGGCGGCGGCGCGGCAGGCGGAGCAGGACGCGGCGCGGGCGGCGCACCTGACGGCGCTGGGGGAGGCGCTGTCGGGCCCGCTGACGGAGGCAGCGCGAGCGGCGCAGGCGGCGCCGGAGGCTGCGGCGCGGCTGATCGCGGAGGCGTCGGAGCGGCTGTCGGCGCGGGCGGAGGCGGACGCGGCGCGGGACGTGCGGCTGGACGCGCTGCTGGAGAAGCTGTCGGAGGCGACGGCGGCGATGGCGGGCAGCGCGCGGGAGCAGGCGGGGCGGGTGGCTGCGCTGGCGGAGGCGGCGGAGCGGAGCGCGGCGGAGCGGGAGGAGCGGGCGGAGGCGCGGGTGGCGGCGCTGGGGGAGGCGGCGCGTGCGCTGCTGGAGGAGCAGGCGGCGCGGCTCTTGTCGTTCGAGGAGCGGCTGGAGGGGGCGCGGCGGGAGGCGGCCGATGGGCTGGCCGAGCGGCTCAGCGCCCATGCCCGCGGGCTCGGCGAGCGGCTGGAGCGGATGGAGGAGGGGGTCGCGTCGCGGCTGGGGCAGCTGGAGGAGGGGGTCGCGTCGCGGCTGGAGCGGATGGAGGAGGGCGCGGCGAAGCGCCTGGAGCGGCTCGACCGGGAGGCCGCGGTGCGCCGGCGCGAGCTCGAGACGGAGTCGTCGGCGCGGCTGGAAGGCCAGGCGGAGCGGCTGGCCGGGGTGGTGGGGGAGGCGATCGAGCGGCTGGAGCGGGAGCAGGCGGCGCGCGCGGCGGAGGCGGCGGCGCGGCAGGCGGAGCAGGACGCGGCGCGGGCGGCGCACCTGACGGCGCTGGGGGAGGCGCTGTCGGGCCCGCTGACGGAGGCGGCGCGAGCGGCGCAGGCGGCGCCGGAGGCTGCGGCGCGGCTGATCGCGGAGGCGTCGGAGCGGCTGTCGGCGCGGGCGGAGGCGGACGCGGCGCGGGACGTGCGGCTGGACGCGCTGCTGGAGAAGCTGTCGGAGGCGACGGCGGCGATGGCGGGCAGCGCGCGGGAGCAGGCGGGGCGGGTGGCTGCGCTGGCAGAGGCGGCGGAGCGGAGCGCGGCGGAGCGGGAGGAGCGGGCGGAGGCGCGGGTGGCGGCGCTGGGGGAGGCGGCGCGTGCGCTGCTGGAGGAGCAGGCGGCGCGGCTCTTGTCGTTCGAGGAGCGGCTGGAGGGGGCGCGGCGGGAGGCGGCCGATGGGCTGGCCGAGCGGCTCAGCGCCCATGCCCGCGGGCTCGGCGAGCGGCTGGAGCGGATGGAGGAGGGGGTCGCGTCGCGGCTGGGGCAGCTGGAGGAGGGGGTCGCGTCGCGGCTGGAGCGGATGGAGGAGGGCGCGGCGAAGCGCCTGGAGCGGCTCGACCGGGAGGCCGCGGTGCGCCGGCGCGAGCTCGAGACGGAGTCGTCGGCGCGGCTGGAAGGCCAGGCGGAGCGGCTGGCCGGGGTGGTGGGGGAGGCGATCGAGCGGCTGGAGCGGGAGCAGGCGGCGCGCGCGGCGGAGGCGGCGGCGCGGCAGGCGGAGCAGGACGCGGCGCGGGCGGCGCACCTGACGGCGCTGGGGGAGGCGCTGTCGGGCCCGCTGACGGAGGCTGCGCGAGCGGCGCAGGCGGCGCCGGAGGCTGCGGCGCGGCTGATCGCGGAGGCGTCGGAGCGGCTGTCGGCGCGGGCGGAGGCGGACGCGGCGCGGGACGTGCGGCTGGACGCGCTGCTGGAGAAGCTGTCGGAGGCGACGGCGGCGATGGCGGGCAGCGCGCGGGAGCAGGCGGGGCGGGTGGCTGCGCTGGCGGAGGCGGCGGAGCGGAGCGCGGCGGAGCGGGAGGAGCGGGCGGAGGCGCGGGTGGCGGCGCTGGGGGAGGCGGCGCGTGCGCTGCTGGAGGAGCAGGCGGCGCGGCTCTTGTCGTTCGAGGAGCGGCTGGAGGGGGCGCGGCGGGAGGCGGCCGATGGGCTGGCCGAGCGGCTCAGCGCCCACGCCCGCGGGCTCGGCGAGAGCCTCGAGGCGACCGCGGCGGTGGTGCGCGAGGCATCGGAGCTCGTGCGCGCCGGCGGCGCCGAGATGACGGCGGTGGCCGAGATGTTCACCGTCGCGGTCGACCGTTACCGCGACGCCAGCGATCGATGGCTGAACAGCCTCGGCGCGATCGAGGACGCGATCGAGCGCCGTGAGCACGGGGAGGCGACGGACCTCCTCGGCGCCTACCTCGACCAGACCCGCGAGGTCTTCGATCACTCGCTGCAATTTCAGCGCGAGCTCTTCTCGGAGCTGCGGGCGCTGAGGAGCAGGACGAGCTGATGCGCCGCTCCTCGCCTCCGTCGGCGCCCGGCACCTCGCGCCCCGAGGTCGTCTGCTTCTTCATGGAGCGCCGCGAGGGCGCGCGGCCGGTATCGGCGGCGCCCGTCGTGAGGAGGGCTCGGCCGTGTCCCTGATGCCGGCCGAGGACGAGGCGCCCGAGCAGGCCGCGGTGTGGCCGGTCTTCGGCGACCTCATGGCCTGCCTCTTCGGTCTGTTCGTGCTCTTTTTCGTGTGGGCGATCTCCTTCCAGGTCGACCTGACCCGCGATCTCGCCGCCGAGCGCGCCACCCGCGCAGCGGAGCGCGCGCGCCTGGAGGCGCTCGAGCGCGCGCTGGCCGGACCGCTCGCCGAGGGGAGGATCACGCTGACGGAGGGGCGCATCGGGATCCGCGGGAGCATCCTGTTCGAGCTGAACTCGGCCGAGCTTCAGCCGGAGGGGATCGCGCTGCTCCGCGCTCTGGCCGCTCCGCTGAAGGCGTACCTCGAGCATCATGACGAGCTGATCATGGTGAGCGGCTTCACGGACGACCGGCCTCTCACGAGCTCGTCCCGCGGCTATGCCGACAACTGGGAGCTCTCGGCGCAGCGCGCGCTCACGGTGACGCGCGCGCTCGCTACGGCGGGCGTTCCCGAGACGGCGCTGTTCGCGGCCGGCTTCGGCGAGCGGCACCCGGTGGCGCCCAACGATACCAGCGAGAACCGGGCGAAGAACCGTCGCGTGGAGATCTCGCCCATTCCACGGCGGAGCGCGCCCTGATGGCGTCCACGTCGGATTTTTCTCCGGCGGTGGTGGAGTCCGAGGACCGCCAGCGGCGTCTTCAATCCCAACCCCGGTCGGTCGACGGGTGTGAGCCTCAACCTCGGTCGGGGCGCCGCCAACCGCATCCGCGTCCACCGCAACCCCGGTCGGCCGCAGCGGCTCAACCCGGGTCGGCCGCGGCGGCTCAACCTGGGTCGGCCGCAGCGGCTCAACCCGGGTCGGCCGCGGCGGCTCAACCTGGGTCGGCCGCGGCGGCTCAACCCCGGTCCGCCGCGGTGCCACAACCTGGGTCGGCCGCGGTGCCACAACCCGGGTCGGCCGCGGCGGCTCAACCCCGGTCGGCCGCGGCGGCTCAACCCGGGTCGGCCGCCGCCCCCCAACCCGGGCCTCCCGCCCCCGCCGCCGCGCGCCTCGCCGCCCTCCGCGCCGCCGGCGCCCCCCGCTTCGATCCAGCCGGCTACCGCTTCATCGAGGCGCTCCTCGAGCGCGCCCGCGCCCTCGACGGCGCCGCCCGCGCGCGCCTCGACGCCCGCGCCTCGGCGCGGCTCACCGCCTTCGAGGCTGCCTTCCACCGCGCCCGCGCCGACGCCGAGGCCCAGCTCCGCGCCCTCGCCGACGCCGGCATCCCCGACGACGGCTCGCTCGCCGCGGCGCTCTCGCTCGGCGACCTCCCCGCCGTCGCCAGGGCCGCGCGCCGCCGCCTCCGCGCGCTCGCCGCCGAGCGGCAGACGACCGCCGTGCCCTCGCTCGCGCGCCTCCGCGGCGAGATCGCCGCGCGCGACGTGCGCCTGCCCGAGCCGCTCGCGCGCGATCTCGCCGAGCTCCCGTGCGACGGCGATGTCGTCGAGCGCCGGGTGAAGCGGCAAGCCCAGGCGCTCAGCAACGCCCTCTCCACGGCGCTGTTCCACGAGTCGCTGGTGAGCGCCCGCGCGACGCTCGCCGTCGCCCGCGCCGCCGACAACGTGCCCGAGGACGCCGGCCCCTACAACGCCCAGGTGCTCGCCGCCCGGGCGCTCTGCGCCGCCGAGCGCCTCTCCGCGCACTACCTGCGCGCGCTCGTGGCCAGCCTCCAGGACCTCGGCGCCCTCTCCGCCGCGCTCGAGCCGCAGCCCGCCAAGCCCGCCAAGCCCGCCCGAAAGAAGGCCGCCCCGCGGACCGCCGGCGACGCCGCCCCGCGCCGCGGGTCCGGCCGGTCCGTCCGAAAAAAAGAATCCCTTTTTCGCGGATCGCGTTAGGTAAGAAGTCGCCATGCCCCGCTCGCCAGGCCGACTGCTCGCCGCCCTCGCGCTCTCCCTGCTCGCCGCCTCCTGCTCCTCCGCGCCCGAAAAGGCGCCGAGCGGGCCGGCGACGCCGCCCCTCAAGCAGTGCGGCACCGAGGTCGTCAAGCACGCCAACGGCTACAACGGCGCGGCGCGCGAGTGCATCTGGCAAGCGTACAAGAAGCGCGAGCCGTCCGAGTTCACGACCACGCGGTACACCATCGAAGGCGACCCCGTCACCTACCGCCTCGAGGTCACGCTCACCGGCGTCGTGGTCGTCGTCGACAGCAAGGATCGCTACGCCCTCCAGGGCGTCTTCCGCCACACCTGCCGCAACCTCGAGCGCATCATGCAGGAGGGCTCCGAGGACCGGTTCGGCTTCGCGCTCAGCGCGTGCTCCGGCGGCGGCGCCGAGCGGCTCGCGGTCCCGTGACGCGCCCGCCGCTCGGCCCGGCCGCCCGCCGGCTCGGCGCGGCCCTGCCCGCCCCGCGGCAGCGCCAGACGTTGGAAACGGAACGCCGACGCGCGCGCCGCGCGAGGCGCCGCCGACCCCCGCGCGGACAGCCGAGGGCGGGCGCCGCCCGAGGCCCGATCTGGTGGACGCGACCGATCCTTGCCGCGTAGGCTCGCTCGAAGCAGTGAAGCGGGCAGCCACATGAGCAGACGATGCGTTCTGTGTCGCGCGATCGGTTCGATCCAGGCGCCGGAAGGGCGCGGATGACGGAGGATGCGCGCCCGTCGTTCGGCAGTTCGGCAAGGCGCGCCTGCGAGCGCGCCGGAGGGGAGCGCCGTGCAGCGTCACCTCGTTTTTGAAGCCGCCGGGATCACCCATCCTGGCATGGTCCGGGACACGAACGAGGACAGCTTCGCGATCCTCGAGTCGCGGGGGCTGTTCCTCGTGGCCGACGGCATGGGGGGGCGCGCCGCCGGGGAGGTCGCCTCGCGGATGGCGATCGACACCGTGCGCGATTTCTTCGACGACCCGGACTCCACCTGGCCTGTCGCGGTCAGCGTGGGGCCGCCCACGACGCGGGGCTCCGAGGCGCGCTACGTCGATCAGGGGCTCCCGCTGCTCGTCGCGGGCATCCAGCTCGCGAACGGCCGCATCTTCTCCGCGGCGCGGCGCGACCGGGAGAAGCGCGGCATGGGCACCACCTTCGCCGCCGCGCTCGCGCGCGACGGCTTCATCGCCATCGCCCACGTCGGCGACAGCCGCGTCTACCGCCTCCGCGATCACCGCCTCGAGCAGCTCACCCGCGACCACTCGCTGGTCAACGAGTGCATCCGGCTCGGCCACCTCCTCCCCGAGCAGGCCAGCTCGTTCCCGCTCCAGCACGTGATCACCCGCGCGCTCGGCACCGACGAGGCGGTCGAGGTGGAGACGCGCATCGACGCCGTCGAGAGCGGCGACGTCCTGCTGCTCTGCTCGGACGGCCTGTCGGGCGTGGTGCCGGCGCAAGATATCGCAAGTATTTTGGGGGAGCGCGCCGACCTCGCCGAGATCACCATGCGGCTCGTCAAGCGCGCCAATGAGAACGGCGGCCCCGATAACGTCACCTGCGTTGTCGTGCGCTGGCGCGCCGCTCCAGGCGGCCCGGCCAGGCGCTGAGCTGCGCGCCCCCCTGACATGTGGCGCAGCGCGCATTGCGCGTTCCTTGCCTGTTTTTCCATAGAACATCGAGTGCCGGACAGCGCGTCACCGTGTTAATGGCGGTGGGCAATCCAATGTCCGCGCGAACGAACGGATCCACACAGCCGCAGACCATCGCATCCACCCCCCGCGGCGGGGCGCTGGCCAGGTCCGGCAACGGCGGCGCAAAGGCCGCGCCGCGCGCCGAACCGCCCGCGCCGGGGCTCGCGCAGGTCGAGCCGCGGCCGGCGCTCAAGCTCCTCGACGCCGCGCGCGAGCCGGATTTCATCGAGGTGCTCGGCTCGCGGGAGCACAACCTCCGCATCGACCGGCTGGAGGTGCCGAAGCGCAAGCTCGTGGTGTTCACGGGGGTGAGCGGCTCGGGCAAATCGAGCCTGGCGTTCGACACCCTCTACGCCGAGGGGCAGCGGCGTTACGTCGAGACGCTGAGCTCGTATGCCCGCCAGTTCCTGGGTCAGCTCGATCGCCCGCAGGTCGAGCACCTGCGCGGCCTGTCGCCGACGATTGCCATCGAGCAGAAGAGCGCGTCGAGCAACCCGCGCTCCACGGTCGGCACGATCACCGAGGTCTACGATTACCTGCGCGTCCTCTATGCGCGCGCCGGCGAGCAGCACTGTCACCTCTGCGGCAAGCCGGTGAAGGCGCAGAGCTCGGAGCAGATCGTCGACGAGCTCCTCGCGATGCCGGAGGGCACGAAGTTCGTGCTGCTCGCGCCGCTCGTGACGCACCGGAAGGGGGAGTTCAAGGACCTGTTCGAGGAGCTCCGCGGCCGCGGCTTCGTGCGCGTCGAGATCGACGGGGCGCAGCACCGGCTCGACGAGGTGCCGCGGCTCGACAAGAAGCTCAAGCACACCATCGCGCTCGTGGTCGACCGGCTGGCCGTGCGGGCGGAGGAGCGCCAGCGCATCACCGAGGGGGTCGAGCTCGCGCTCCAGGAGGGGCGCGGCGAGCTCCGGGTCGAGGTCCAGGCCGACGACGGGCTGGCCGCGCGGCGGCGGCGCCCGGACGCCCCGCTGCTGTTCAGCGCCGCGCGCTCCTGCTGCGGCCAGAGCTTCCCCGAGCTCTCGCCGCAGAGCTTCTCGTTCAACAGCCCGCTCGGCATGTGCGGCGCCTGCAACGGCCTCGGCACCCGCCTGGAGATCGACCCGGCCCTCGTGATCCCGGACCCTTCGCTGTCGATCCGGGAGGGCGCGATCGCCCCCTGGGCGTCGGCGATGGCGCGCGGCGAGGGCTGGACGTTCCGCATCATCGACGCCGTGGCCAAGGCGTGCTCCGTCGACCTCGACGTGCCCTGGCGCAAGCTCGGCGCGAAGAAGCAGGAGACGGTGCTCTATGGCCTCTCGGGCAAGCGCATCGCGGTGACGTGGGGGAAGGAGGGGACCGAGACCCACGGCACCTGGGGCATGAAGTTCGAGGGCGTGATCCCGAGCCTGATGCGCAGGTTCCAGCAGTCGTCGTCCGAGTCGGCGCGGGACGCCTACCGCAAGTTCATGAGCGAGCGTCCGTGCGACGCCTGCGGCTCCAAGCGGATGCGCCCGGAGTCGCTCGCGGTGCGCGTCGCGGACAAGAGCATCGCCGACGTCACCGGCATGACGGTGAAGGACGCATTCGACCATTTCGCCCGGCTGGAGCTCCCGGGCAACCGGCAGAAGATCACCGAGGGCGTGCGGCGGGAGATCACGAGCCGGCTGAGCTTCCTCCTGAACGTGGGCCTCGACTACCTGACGCTCGATCGCTCGGGGCCGACGCTGAGCGGCGGCGAGGCGCAGCGCATCCGGCTGGCGAGCCAGCTCGGGAGCGAGCTGTCGGGGGTGATGTACGTGCTCGACGAGCCGAGCATCGGCCTGCACCAGCGGGACAACCAGCGCCTCATCGAGACGCTGCGGCGCCTCCGGGATCTGGGCAACACGGTGCTGGTGGTGGAGCACGACGAGGAGACGATCCGGGCCGCCGATTACGTCGTGGATTTCGGCCCGGGTGCGGGGCACCTCGGCGGGCGGGTGATGGCCGCGGGGACGCCCGAGGAGATCGCGCGCGACCCGGAGAGCCTGACGGGCGCGTACCTGGCGGGGCGCGCGCGCATCGAGCTGCCCGAGGCGCGGCGCGCGCCGCGCGGGTGGCTCGAGGTCCTGGGCGCTTCCGAGCACAACCTGAAGAACATCGATGTCCGGTTCCCGCTCGGGGTGCTGCTCGCGGTGACCGGGGTGAGCGGCGCGGGCAAGAGCTCGCTGGTGAACGGCATCCTCCTGCCGGCGCTCGGCCGGGCGCTCCACAACAGCACCGAGCCGGTCGGGGCCCACCGCGCGATCAAGGGGCTCAAGGCGCTCGACAAGGTGATCGCGATCGACCAGAAGCCGATCGGCCGCACGCCGCGCTCGAACCCCGGGACGTACACGAAGGCGTTCGACCAGATCCGCGAGATCTTCGCCGAGCTGCCGGAGTCGCGCGCGCGCGGCTACGGCCCCGGGCGGTTCAGCTTCAACGTGAAGGGCGGGCGCTGCGAGGCGTGCAGCGGCGACGGCGTGGTGAAGGTGGAGATGCACTTCCTCGCCGACGTCTACGTCCCCTGCGAGGTGTGCGCCGGCAAGCGGTACAGCGCGCAGACGCTGGCGGTGCGGTACAAGGGCAAGAGCGTCGCCGACATCCTGGACACCAGCATCGAGGACTGCGTGCGGCTCTTCGAGCACCACGTGGCGCTGCGGCGGGTGCTCGACACGCTGGTCGAGGTGGGCCTCGGGTACATGAAGATCGGCCAGAGCGCGCCGACGATGAGCGGCGGCGAGGCGCAGCGCGTGAAGCTGAGCCGCGAGCTCGGCAAGAGCCAGACGGGGCGCACGCTCTACGTGCTCGACGAGCCCACGACGGGGCTGCATTTCGAGGACATCCGCAAGCTCCTCGGCGTGCTCCACCGGCTCGTCGAGGCGGGGAACACGGTGGTGGTCATCGAGCACAGCCTCGACGTCATCAAGTGCGCCGACTGGGTGATCGATCTCGGGCCCGAGGGCGGGGCCGGCGGCGGCCGGGTCATCGCCGAGGGGACGCCGGAGGACGTCGCGAAGGTGCCTGCGTCGTACACGGGGCAGTTCCTGCGCCCGCTGCTCACGGCGCGGTCGTAGCGCGTCGGCCAGGGGCGTCAGGGGGCTTCCGAGACGCCCGGCCCCCGGGGAGGGAGCTCGTCGCGCGGGGCGCGGGCGGGCTGAACTCGCCTGGGACGTCCTGTGCCCGTCGTGCTGCGCACGACAGACACAGGACGTCATTGGGGCTCAGACACCAGCCCGCCCGCACCCCGCGCGACGAGCTCCCTCCCCGGGGGCCTACGGCAGGCGCAACCAGGAACGGGCGAAGCGATATCGTACGATCTGTCCCGTCTGTGACCTTTGCTTCTTATCGGTGGTTGCTCCAGGATTTCCTCGGTGTTCCGCGATAGCGATCGCGACACAGAGGCCCAGCGTGCTTGCGCCGCGGCACAAAAAAGCGTAGCCGGGATCGATGGACACCAACGTGTCCAGGGGTGCGAAAGCGCTCGACCATTTACTTCATCGATCCACTGGAATTTGCATTCCACCCGGGCTGTCGCACAGGCCCCTGTGCTCGAAGTCCGTTGACGGGAGGGCCCATGCAGTACTCGAAGCACACTCTGTTTCTCGGCCTAGGACTGTTGGTGGCGGCCGGCTCCGCGGCCGCATGCTCCGCCAGCGGCTCGTCCGCGGGCCCCCCTCGGCCTGGAAACACCTCCGGCGGCGGCTCGGGCGACGGCGGATCCTCCACGAACACGAACACGAGCACCAACGGAAACGCCGGCTCCACCAGCACCGGCGACGACATCGGCACCGGCACCGGCGGCAGCGACCCAGGCCCCGAGCTCATGGGCGACCCGAAGACGTGCGCGGAGGCCGCCGCGAACAAATCCTATATCGGGTGCGACTTCTGGCCCACGGTCACCGCGAACATCGTGTGGTCGATCTTCGACTACGCGGTCGTCGTCGCCAACGCGGGCGACGAGGTGGCCGAGGTCGAGGTGACGCGCGACGGCGCCTCGGTGGCGCACGCCGAGGTCCAGCCCAACAGCCTGGCCAAGGTCTACCTCCCCTGGGTCCCCGAGCTGAAGGGGCCCGACGCCGGCGTGTGCGCCTCGGGCGAATCGCTCAGCAGCTCCGTTCGCGTGGACGGCGGCGCTTACCACCTCGTCTCGACCCGGCCGGTCACGGTCTATCAATTCAACGCGCTCGAGTACAAGGGCGCCGGGGGCCCGGACGGGAAGAACTGGTCCTCCTGTCCCGGCCTCCGAATGTGCCCTTCCAGCGGGGCCCCCTACGGCTGCTTCTCCTTCACCAACGACGCCTCGCTGCTCCTGCCGAGCACCGCGATGACCGGCAACTACCGCATCACCGGCCAGCAGGGCTGGAGGAGCGCGTCGATGGGCGGCTACGCGGTCATCACCGGCATCCAGGACGGCACCAGCGTCACGGTGAGCCTCGCCCAGGGCGCCTCGGTGATCGCCGGCGACGACATCCCTGCGACGCCCGGCGGAGGCAGCTTCACCGTCGACCTCGACGCGGGCGATGTCGTCGAGATCCTCGGGACCCCGAGCAGCGATCTCAGCGGCAGCCTCGTCACCGCCACGCGCCCCGTCCAGGTGCTGACCGGCATGTCGTGCGTGCAGTCGCCGATCGGCTACAAGGCCTGCGACCACATCGAGGAGTCGGTGTTCCCGGCCGAGACCCTGGGCAAGCGTTACTTCGTCGCCGTCCCGACCTCGCCCGGCGGCGAGGTCTTCGGTCACGTCGTGCGCCTCTACGGCAACGTCGACGGCACGGCGCTGACCTACCCGTCCGGCCGGCCGGACGGCGCGCCGACCTCGATCGACGCCGGCCAGGTCGTCGACCTCAGCGTGGTGAAGCGGGATTTCGAGGTCGTGGGAGATCACGAGTTCGCGGTCAGCACGTTCATGCTGGGCGCCGAGATCGTCGACCGCGACACCGCCCCCCCCGACCAGAAGGGCGACCCGTCGCAGAGCCACGCCACCGCGGTGGAGCAGTACCGCACCAAGTACGTCTTCCTCGCGCCCAGCGATTACGACGAGAGCTACGTCGACGTGATCCAGCCCCTCGACGCCACGATCATGCTCGACGACGACGCCGTCGACGTCGAGCCGACCCCGATCGGCAACGGCTCCGGCTTCGGCGTCGCGCGCATCCCGCTCGGCCCGGGCAACGACGGCGCTCACGTGCTGACCGCCTCGGCCCCCGTCGGCATCCAGGTGATCGGCTACGGCTCGTACACGAGCTACCAGTACCCGGGCGGGCTCAACCTCGTCCTCATCGCGCCCCCTCCGCCCCCGCCCAACTGACCCCGCCGGCGGGGCGCGCCTCGCTGGTTGTCTTTCCCGGCCGGCTGACCTAGCAGCATCGCATGGCGGCCAAGCAGCGCGTCACGGCCCGGAGCGCCGCCCTCTTCGTCGTCCTGGCCAGCCTCGCCTTCGCCGCGAGCGGCCCCCTCGCCCGGTACGCGCGCCCGGTCCACCCGCTCTTCGTCGCCTTCGGCCGGGTCGTCCTCGCCGCGGTCGCGCTCTCCCTGCTCGACCTGCGCGCGATCGCCCGCTCGGCGGCCGGCCTCTCGCTGCGCCAGCGCGCCGCCGTCCTCGGCGCGGGCCTGCTGCTCGCCCTCCACTTCGCGCTCTTCCTCTGGGGCCTCGACCGCACCTCCATCGCCGCGGCGCTCTCGCTCATCTCCCTCGAGCCGCTCGCCGTCGTGCTCTGCGCGTGGGCGTTCTTCCGCGTCCGCCCCACGCGCGCCGAGCAGGCCGGCGTGCTCCTCGCCACCGCCGGCGCGCTCGTCATCGCGAGCGCGGCCGGCGCCGGCGAGCACCGGCTCTCGGGCGACCTCATGGTCGTCGGCGCCACCGTCCTCTACGGCCTCTACGTGTCCTTCGCCCGGGCGCTCCGCGACGCCCTGCCGGCGCGGAGCTACGCGGCGCTCGTCTACGCGAGCGCCGCCGTCTTCCTCGCGGCGGCGCTCCCCGCCGCGCCCGGCGCGCTCGAGGGCGTCGCCCCGCCGCCGGCCCACGCCGCCGTCGCCATCGTCGCGCTCGCGCTCGTCCCCACCCTCGTCGGCCACACCGCGGTGCAGGCCGCCGCGCGCCGCATGTCCCCGTCGATCATCGCGCTCGTGTCCCCCGGCGAGACGCTGGGCGGGATCCTGATCGGCGCCCTGTGGCTCGGCGCCATCCCCACGACCACGGAGATCGCCGGCGCCGCGATCATCCTCGCCGGCGCCACCGTCGCCATCTTCGGGTCGAGCCCGCCCGCGGCCAGCAGCGCAGGCTGACGCGCCCTCCGGCGCCGCGTCCGACGGAACATCGCTCGTCCGATGGAAGCGTGCCTGTGCGGCGATCGATCGAGGAGCCCCCGGCCGCGCCAGGACGGAAGCCGCCGGCGCGCGCCGCTCCGGTCGGATTCCTCGCCACGAAGACGCGGATTCGCGGGAGACCCGCCGGCGCGCGCTTGACGGTGGAGGATTCGATAGAACGCTCTCCCCATGTACGGTGAGCTGTTTCGAAACATCCTGTTTCCGCTCTACGAGACCCGTTTGCGGGGCAGGGAGACCCTGAAGCACCTGGAGGACCTCGAGCGCTCTCAGTGGCTGTCGGAAGACGAGACTCGCGATCTCGGCTTCCGGCGGATGCTCGCCGCCCTCCATTTCGCCGAGCAGAACGTCCCGTTCTACCGCGCCCGGTTCGCCGAGCACGGGGTGCGCGTCGCCTCGGTGAAGGCGCCGGAGGACCTCGTGCGGCTCCCCGTGCTCACGCGGGCCGACCTCCGCGCCCACGGGCCGGAGCTCCTCGCCGAGGGCTTCGTCGGCAAGCTCTACTCGAGCGGCACGGGGGGCTCCACGGGCGAGCCGGTGCGGTTCCGCTTCGACCACCGCACCTACGAGCGCCGCGTCGCGGCCGCCATGCGGTCCGACGGGTGGGCGGGCGCCCGGCTCGGCGACAGGGAGCTCCACCTGTGGAGCACCCAGTTCGGCGAGACGCTCGCGAAGAAGGCCAAGCGCTCCCTGCACGAGGCCATCCTCCGCAAGAAGATGGTCAGCGCCTTCGATCTGTCCGAGGCCCGGTTCGCCGCGCTGCTCGACGAGATCGCGCGGTACCGGCCGCAGCTCATCGTCGGCTACACGAGCGCGCTGTACCACGCGGCCCGCTACGCGCTCGCGGAGGGGCGCGCGCTCCCTCCGCCGCGCGGCGTCGTCACCAGCGCGGAGCGGCTCTTCGCGCACCAGCGCGAGGCGATCGAGCGCGCGTTCGGCGCCCCGGTCTTCGACCGGTACGGCTGCCGCGAGCTCATGCTGATCGCGGCGGAGTGCGAGCGGCACGAGGGCAAGCACATCCACATGGAGGGCGTGTACGTCGAGCTGCTCCGCGACGGGCGGCACGCCCTCCCGGGCGAGCCGGGCGAGGTCGTCGTGACCGACCTCGTCTGCCGATCGATGCCCCTCATCCGCTACAAGAACCAGGACGTCGCGATCGCCGCCGGCGCGCCGTGCGCGTGCGGCCGCGGGCTGCCGATGCTCGCCTCGGTGGAGGGCCGCGTCCTCGACCTCCTCGTCGGCCCCGACGGCCAGCTGCTCGCCGGGGAGCTCTTCCCGCACCTCATCAAGGACCAGCCGACGATCGCCCGCTACCAGGTCTACCAGGACCGGCGGCGCGCGATCACGGTCCGGCTCGTGCCCGCCAAGGGCTTCCAGCCCGAGACCGCGCGGCTCATCGAGCGCACCGTCCGGCAGCACCTCGGCGAGCGCGCGGAGATCTGCGTCCAGATCGTCGATCGGATCCCCCTCACGCCCGGCGGCAAGCACCGGGTCACCGTCTCGGAGGTCCCCGTCGAGCTGAGCCGGCGACCCGCGGCGTGAGGTGCGCCCTGGTGCGCGGGTGTGCCGCGAGGCTCGAGCGCCTCGGCGCCGGCCGCGCGCGCGGATGCGGACTACGGCGAGCTTTCTACAGAGCTGCTGGAGTCGCCTGACGGCTTTCGCGCCGCGGCCCGCTCACCGGCGCGCCGCCGTTCGCCCGAGGGCCCGAAGCGCTGGCGGAGCCGCGCGGTCCGGGGTATTGGGCAGAGCAGTACGATGTCCGACGTGCAGAGACCGCTTCCGCCGAAAAAGGACGTCGCGCTGGCCCTCCTCGAGCGAGAGCCGAGCGTGTTCATCCACCTCGACCCGCGCCGGCCCGGTGTCTCCGTCCCCAAGTGGTTCACGGGGCAGCCGCAGCTGATCCTCCAGGTCGGCATGAACATGGCGATCCCCATCCCCGACCTGAAGGTGGACGACGACGGGATCAGCTGCACGCTCTCGTTCAACCGCGCGCCGTTCTGGTGCCGCCTGCCGTGGCACGCGATCTGGGCGCTCGTGAGCGAGGACCAGCGCGGCATGGTCTGGCCCGAGGACATCCCGGCCGATCTCGCCGCGCAGAAGCAGCAGCGGCCCGGCGCGGCCCCGCAGAAGCCCCAGAAGCGGCCGCGCCCCCGGCTCGCCGCCGTGGCGCCCCCGAGCAGCGACGAGGAGCGGAGCGACGACGCGGCGGACGACGAGGCGCGCGCGCGCGACAAGGCGCGCCGCCCCGAGCTCGAGGCCGTGGAGCCCGCCGAGCGCCGCGGCGAGCCCCCGGCGCGCGACGCCGGCGCGGCCGTCAGGCCGCTCGCGCCGGTGCCCGCCCCGGCCCTCGCGCCGGCGCGGTCGACCGAGGCGGAAGACGACGATTCTGGCACCTCCGGTGAGCCTGAGCCCAGACCGCAACCAGGGACGGGCAAGCCGAAGCGCGAGCTGCCCCCCTATTTGCGCGTTATCAAGTAACGCTCCCGCTTGACGGTGCGGCCCGGCCAAATCAACTGTGGCCGGCCATGCCTCGACCGTTGAAGCGCGTCATCACGGCGCTCGTGCTCCTCGGCGTCGTCGTCGCCCTCGAGTTCGGCTTCGAGACCCTCTTGCCGGACGCCGCCTGGCGGCAGCTCGCCCTGTTCGCGATGGTCAACGTCATCGCGGCGCTCTCGCTCAACGTCATCAACGGCATGGCCGGCCAGTTCTCGATCGGCCACGCCGGCTTCGTCGGCATCGGCGCGTACACCGGGGCCATCGTCGCCGGCAACCTGCACCAGCAGCTCGGCGGCGGCGATCCGCTCTTCGGCAACTCGTTCCTCGTGATGCCGCCGGCGCTGCTCGCGTCCGGGCTCGTCGCCGCCCTGTTCGGCCTCGTGGTCGGCCTGCCGAGCCTCCGGCTGCGCGGCGACTACCTCGCGATCGTGACCCTCGGGTTCGCCGAGATCTTCCGCCTGACGATCGCCACGGCGACGACCGGCGCCGCCGACCAGGGGCCCATCGGCAAGCTGCTCGCCGCGCTCGGCGGCCCGATCGGCTACGCTGGCCCCGACGACACCGGCGTCCCGCAGTACGCCGGCCCGTTCTGGATCTTCGGCGCCGTCGCGCTCATGACCATCGTCGCCTGGCGGCTCAAGTTCTCCGGCTGGGGCCGCGCGCTGCGCGCGCTCCGCGAGGACGAGATCGCCTCCGCCGCGGTGGGCGTCGATCCGACGCGCTACAAGGTCACCTCGTTCGTCATCTCCGCCGCCGGCGGCGGCATCGCCGGCGGCCTGCTCGCCTCGATGCGCGACGGCAACCCCACGGTCCAGCCGGACCAGTTCACGTTCAACTACTCGTTCGACGCGATCACGATGGTGATCCTCGGCGGCTCGGGCAGCGTCAGCGGGTCGATCGTGGGCGGCGTGCTCGTGACCTTCACGGTCAAGCTCATCGAGCAGCTCCAGGGCCTCGACAGCGTCCTCGCGCTGAAGGCGGCGTACCCCGCGCTCGATCTGAACGCCCTCAGGATGGTGCTCTACGCGGCCATCCTCATCGGGCTGATGATCCTGCGCCCCGAGGGGCTCTTCGGCGAGCGCGAGCTCTTCGGCCGGCGCGCGGCGCGGCCGCAGCGCGCGCCGGTCGGGCCGGCCGAGCCCGTCCCCGCCACGACCGGCGCCGAGGCGGCCGCCGAGCGCGCGGGCGCGCCGCCAGAGGAGAGGCCGCCCGGCACCGCCGTGGAGCGCGAGACCAAGCCGGCCGGGAGGGAGTTCGAGTGAACCTCGATCTGAAGGGTGTGACCAAGCGGTTCGGCGGCCTCAAGGCCGTGGGCGGCGTCTCGTTCACCGTGCCGGAGCGCTCGATCTTCGGGCTCATCGGCCCGAACGGCGCCGGCAAGACGACGGTGTTCAACCTGATCACCGGCGTCTACAAGCACGACGAGGGCTCGATCCGCTTCGGCGGGACCGACCTCGCGCCGCTCAAGCCGAGCCAGATCGCGCACCTCGGCATCGCCCGCACGTTCCAGAACATCCGCCTCTTCGGCCAGCTCACCGTGCTCGAGAACGTGCTCGTCGCCTGCGAGAACCTGCGCAAGGCGACGCTCGCCTCCGCCCTGCTCCGCTCGCGGTTCTTCTACAAGGACGAGCAGGAGATGACCGAGCGCGCGCTCTCGCTGCTCTCGGTGTTCAAGCTCGAGGCCATGGCCGACGAGATCTCGACGTCGCTCTCGTACGGCAACCAGCGCCGCCTCGAGATCGCGCGGGCGATGATGCTCAAGCCGAAGCTGCTCCTGCTCGACGAGCCGGCGGCCGGCATGAACTACGGCGAGGCCGAGGGGCTCAAGCAGCAGATCCGCTGGCTGCGCGACACCTTCGACGTCACGGTCGTGCTGGTCGAGCACAACATGCAGGTCGTGATGGGGGTGTGCGAGGAGCTCCACGTCCTCGACCACGGCGAGACCATCTCGCACGGCACCCCGGAGGTCGTGCGCAAGGACCCGAAGGTCCTCGCCGCCTACCTCGGCGAGGAGGTCGACGAGGACGCGGCCGAGGCCCGCCCCGCGGCCGGCGCCGCGGCAGAGGAGCCCGCATGAAGACATCGCACCCGACGCGGCAGCCCCCCTCGGTGGCGCCCGGCGAGCCCCTGCTCGTCGTCGACGATCTCGCGGTCAGCTACGGCGGCATCCGGGCGCTCAAGGGCGTGAGCCTCGAGGTCCGGCGCGGCGAGATCGTCGCGATGATCGGCGCGAACGGCGCCGGCAAGACGACCACGCTGAAGACGATCGTCCGCCTCCTGCCGATCGCCGCCGGCCGCATCCGCTACGACGGCAAGGACCTCGCGTCCGTCTCGACCGAGGAGCTCGTCGCCGCCGGCGTCTCGCTCGTCCCCGAGGGGCGCGCGATCTTCTCGAACCTCACCGTCCGCGAGAACCTCGAGCTCGGCGCGTGGTGCCACAAGCACGGCCCCACCATGGGGGAGACCGTCGACGACGTGGTGAAGCTCTTCCCCCGCCTCGGCGAGCGCATGCACCAGCACGGCGGCACGCTCTCCGGCGGCGAGCAGCAGATGCTCGCGATCGGCCGCGCCATGATGGGGCGCCCCGCCATGCTGCTCCTCGACGAGCCCTCGCTCGGCATCGCGCCGCGGCTCGTCGCCGACATCTTCGAGTCGATCGCCAAGATCGCGGCGTCAGGAACCACCGTACTCCTCGTTGAGCAAAACACCCGACTCGCGCTCAAGTATTCGACGCGCGCATACGTGCTCCGTACTGGGCAGATCGCCATGAGCGGCGACTCCAAGGATCTCGCGGCGAACGAAGAGATCCGCGCGGCCTACCTCGGCGGCTGAGCTCCCGCCGGGCCCGGCGGTTGCCGGCGCATCGCGCAGACGACGGGGAGAAAGCGCTGGTGTTTCAAGCGCGTATCAACGCGTCGCGTGATGCGATGAGGCGCGATTGACATCGCGCTTTGCCGCCGATGGAGTATGGTTTCGGTGAGCCAGGCGATGAAGATCCGTTCTTCGGCGCTTCGGCCAGACCCAGCCGCCAACGGGGGATACTTATGGAGATTGAGAGCACGACCCGCGTTCTGGTGATCGACGACGACGCCAGCAACACCCAGCCGCTCGTCCACTTCCTCTCGTCCCGGGACTACACGGTGGAGACGTGCTGCGGGCTCGGCCATGCGCGTGACGTGCTTGCCCGCTGGCGTCCTCACGTGATGGTGCTCGTGCCCCGGGAGGAGGCGGATCTCCACAGCGAGATGGAGGAGCTCCGCCGCATGTCGCCGCGCGTGCCCGTCGTGATGCTCACGCTCGCGGCCGGCCCCGAGCTCATCCTGGACATGGAGGCGTTCGCGCCCACGGTGCCCGTGTGCCCGTCGCGCGACCTCGCGTACATCGAGTCGGCGGTGGCGGACGCCTCGGCCATGGGCTGAGCGGCCGCTGCCGGGCGAGCTCGCCCGGCGCGGGGCGCGAGCGCCTGCGCCTCGGCGCGGATCACGCCGCCCGGGGGCGGGCCGCGCCCCGCCGCGCCTCGCCGCGCCTCAGGCCGACGGCTCGAGGCCGTCCGGCAGCCCGTCGAAGAACTCCTCCACCACGGACGCGAGCCAGGCGCGCACCGGCGCGGTCGCGCACGCGCTCCGCACGAGCGGCCAGAGCGCGGCCGCGAGCGCGTCGATGTCGAGCGCGTCGAGCGCGGGCGCGATCCCGAAGCGCCCCAGCACCTCGCCGAGCGGCTCGCGCGCGTGCGCGGCGACGAACGCCGCGATCGCCTCGCGCGTGCGCGCCCGCACCGGCCGGTCCCGCAGCACCTGCGCGGCGATGTCGGCCCCGAGCTCCTCGGCGAGCGCCGAGCTCTTCGCGTCGAGCTGGCCGACGAGCGCGCAGATCTCCTGCTCCAGCACCCACGTCGCGACGTGCTTGCGCAGGCCGACGAACTCGGGCGTGTCGCCCTTGGCGACGAGGATGTCGTGCACCTGGCGCATCGCCGTGCGCGAGAACCCCTGCAAGAAGCGGCGGATCTCGGGCTCGAGCCGCCGCTCGAACTCGCCCTGCAGGGTGCCCATCGCCTTGCCGACCCCGCCCAGGCCGAAGGGGGCGATCCGCTTGAGCAGCGCCGGCAGGCCCCACTCGGCGAAGAACGGGTTCACCTTCTCGGAGAACTCCTTCAGCGTGTCGTAGAGGACGTCGCGCATCACCGCGTCGAGCGCCGCGCTCTCGAGCACCTCGCGCACGAGCCGCTCCGGGACGATCTTCGGCTGCTCCAGGATGCGGTCGAGCTTGTCGCGCGCCCCCTCCGGCATGAGCTCCTTGGCGCGCCGCCGCTCGGCGCGCGCCGCCTCGACCAGCGCCGCGAGCGCCGCGGCGGCCGCGGGCCGGACCGCCCGCCGGAGCGACTCCTCCGCCGCCAGCGCGTCGAGCGCCCGCGCGACCGCCCCCGCGTCGATGAGCTCGCCGAGCGGCGTCGCGAGCAGCGCCGCGAAGCCGGCGGGCAGGCGCTCCCGGAATTCCCGCGCCGCGGCCTCCGAGACGAGCCGCGCCTCGAGGAACGCGATCTGGCGGGCCTTCAGTTCATTAAGTAGCGCGCGGCTCATCGGCAACGGATAGCCCCGGGCTCCCGCGGGCGCCAGGCGCAGATGACCCCGGGCCCCCGGCGGCGGCGCCGCCCCTGGAGAGGACTCCAAAACCCCACAGCACTGTGAATCTGCCCATCAGGTCAGGGCCGTACTTATCGAACTTTCCCTCGGAGAGCCCTTACGAAACACACCTTACTTAGCGCATCGGTATCGGGGGATTACCTTACCTCGTGCGTCGCTCGCGCACGCGCGTTCGTGCGCCGAACCTGCGGCAAGCGCCGCGTGACCGGGCGAAGCGGGATTGTCGGTGATTGTCATTTTTCAGGGGGGAGGACTCGACCCCAAGTCAACTTTTCACGCCTCGTGACAGAGAGTTGCAACGAATTACAAGTGCATGACAACTTCGGATTCGGCGGATGGTACGCGTTCGTTACCCGCCAGCACCGCAGGAGTTGAGACCGGGGTTCGCCCGATCCCACCCGACCGAAAGCCCGCTGGCGGCAGGTGCTCCCGATGCTCTCCATGCTGCTCTGCGTGCTCTACTTCGGCGTGCTGCTCGGCCTCAGCGCCTACGGCCTGCACCGACTGCACCTCGTGGTCCTCTGTCGCCTCCACCGCGCCAAGATCACGCGCGCGCAGGAGGTCCCGGCCCTGACCGATCGCGACCTCCCGCCGGTGACGATCCAGCTGCCGCTCTTCAACGAGTCGACGGTCGCGGCGCGGCTGCTCGATGCGGTCGCGCGGATGGATTACCCGCGCGACAAGCTCGAGATCCAGGTGCTCGACGACTCGACGGACGAGACGCAGGCCCTCGTCCGGGCGCACGTCGAGCGGCTGCGCGCGGAGGGCATCGACGCGGTGTACCTGCACCGCACGAACCGCGTCGGCTACAAGGCGGGGGCGCTCGACGCGGGCCTCAAGGTCGCGAAGGGCGAGCTCGTCGCGATCTTCGACGCCGACTTCATTCCGCAGCCGGGCTTCGTCCGGTCGATCGTCGGCCACTTCGAGGATCCGACGGTCGGCATGGTCCAGACGCGGTGGGGGCACCTGAACCGCGACGTCTCGATCCTCACGCAGGTGCAGGCGCTCATGCTCGACGGCCACCACCTCGTCGAGAACCGCGCGCGCTACGGCGCCGGCCTCCTGTTCAACTTCTCGGGCACCGGCGGGATGTGGCGCAAGGACGCCATCCTCGAGGCCGGCGGCTGGCAGCACGACACGCTGACCGAGGACCTCGACCTGTCGTACCGGGCGCAGCTCGCGGGCTACCGCTTCGTCTACCGCGAGGATGTGGTCTCGCCGGCGGAGCTCCCCGAGGACATCTCGGCGCTGCGCGCGCAGCAGTACCGCTGGGCCAAGGGGACGGTGCAGACCGCGCGCAAGCTGATGGCGACGGTGCTGAACGCGAAGCTCTCGCGCGGGCAGCGGCTCGAGGCGTTCTTCCACCTCACGCCGCACTTCGCGTACCCGCTCCTGGTGCTCCTGAGCGTCCTGCTCCTGCCGGCGCTCGTGCTGTTCCCCGCCGCCGACACGCTGACGATGTTCGCCATCGACCTGCCGCTCTGCACGGCCACGACCGGGTCGCTCGCGGCGTTCTACATGCTGGCCGAGACGGCGCAGGGCCGCTCGCGCTGGGGCGCGGTCGCCCGCTTGCCGATGCTCATCGCGCTCGGGACGGGGCTCGCGCCGCACCTGTCCAAGGCCGTGATCGAGGGGCTCCGCAGCATGGCGGGCGAGTTCGTCCGGACCCCGAAGCAGGGCGACAACAAGGGCCGGTACAAGGTGCGCACGGACCTGCCGCTGACCGAGGCGATGCTCTCCGTGCTCTCGTGCGGCGCGGTGGTCGCGTCCATCCAGACGGGCCACTACTTCGCCACGCCGTTCGCGGTGCTCTTCGCCGTCGGCTATCTCTATGTCGCGATCATGGTCGCCCAGGAGCAGATCGGGCGCCGCCGCGAGGCGGTCTCGAGCGCGCCGGTCGTCGGCTGGAGCGACGCGCGGCCGGGCGACGCGGCCGTGGTCGGCGCCTGGTCGAGGCAGGCGACGAAGGAGCGGCCCCTCGGCGATCTCGCCGCCTGAGCGGTCCGCCGCTGGCGAGCCCGTGCCTTGCCGAGGCCGCGCCGGAATCCTGCCGGATTTCCGGCCGCGGCCTCGAGGCGGGCGGGGCGGGGAGCCGGTCCCGCGGTGGCGGGGTGGCTCCGATCCCCGGGGGTGGCCCGGTTTTCGGGCTCCTTGCGGGCTGGCCCCGACGCCCGCGTCCGCTGGAGGCTGCACGAAGCGGGCCCGGCCCTATCGGGCGACACCTGCGTACCCCCTAGACCTACCCGACGCAGGCTGGCATCCTGCCACAGGCCGGTCGGGGGACCGCACGCGGCTTCCTGAACGGTCTTCAGGGGTTGCGGCGCGCCCCCCCTTCTGTAAGGGCGATGGGGGTCTCATGACGAAAGCCGAAATCGTTCAGGCGGTCTACTCCCGCCTCGGGGGGTTCTCGAAGAAGGAATCTGCCGATCTGGTGGATCTCGTGTTCGAGACCATGAAGGAAACCCTGGGGCGCGGAGAGAAGATCAAGATCTCTGGCTTCGGCAACTTCGTGCTGCGCGACAAGCGCCAGCGGCAGGGCCGCAATCCCCAGACCGGCGACCCGATCCTGATCACGGAGCGCCGGGTCCTGAACTTCAAGGCGAGCCAGATCTTGAAGCAGGCCCTCAACCCGCGCGAGACGGCCTCGGCGGCCGAGGAGTAGACCGCTTGGCCGTGCGCCAGCAGCTTCCGGCGAAGCTGTACTACCGGATCGGCGAGGTGGCCGGCATCGTCGGGGTCGAGCCGCACGTGCTCCGGTACTGGGAGACGGAGTTCCGCTCCATCCGCCCGCAGAAGTCGGCGAAGGGGCAGCGGGTCTACAGCCGGCGCGACGTCGAGACGCTCCTCAAGGTGAAGGAGCTCCTCTACTCGCATCGCTTCACGATCGCCGGGGCGCGGCGCAAGCTGCGCGAGGGCGGGATCGAGCCGCCGGCCCCCGACGCGGGCGCGAGCCACGAGGAGGTGCAGCGGATGCGCGCCGCGCTGGTCGAGATCCGGAGCGAGGTGCTCGCGCTGATGGATGAGCTCGAGCGCGTCTGAGCTGCACGGCGTGGCGCCGGGCCTCGCGCTGCGCCTCTCGCTGCCCGCCGGGGCGCGCGACGCGCCGCCGGAGGCGTTGCCCGCGATCGACGTGTCGGCCATCGCGGGGGCGAAGGTGACGCTGCGGCGCGCCGTCGAGGCGGACGACGTGTCGCTGCGCGCGGTCTGCGCGACGGCCCCGTCGCGGCGGTGGGTCACCGGCCTGGAGGAGCTGGTGCTCGATCGGGCGTCGGGGCTCGTGCGCGGGGCGCTCGGGGTGGCGATCGAGCGGTGGGAGGCAAGGCCGATCCGGGGGATCGAGCAGCGGTACGAGCAGCCGTTCGAGGGGGCGGGGCGGGCGGGTGAGCGCGCGGTGGCGATCCGTGGGCGGCACGTGCTCGGCTTCGCGGGGCGCGAGCACGACGCGGCGCTCTGCAGCGTGGTCTGCCTGGAGCCGGCGCAGGGGGCGGGCGCCCGATGCGAAGCGCTGCTCGGCGCGACGGAGATCGAGGGGGCGTTCGTGGCGCCGCCGGCGCCGGGGTTGCTCGTGCGGGCGATCTTCCTCGCCGCGGAGGAGCCGCTCGCGGCCGCCGCGGGGCTCGGGGTGCTCGCGGCGGCGGGCGTGGCCGTGGTGCTGGCGAGGCGGCCGCGGCCGCGGCCCTAGCCGACAACTGGGCCCGGAAGCCCGGAAGGGGAGCGATCAGAACGGGATGTCGTCGTCGTTGCCGCCGCCGCCGTAGCCGCCGCCGCCGAAATCGTCCGGCGGGGGACCGGGATCCGGCGCCGCAGGCGCCGGGCGACCGCCGCCGCCGCCGGCGCCGCCGCGGTTGTAGCCGCCGCCGGCCGGGCGACCGCCGCCGCCGCCGCCGCCGTAGCCGCCGCCACCACCACCGCCGTAGCCGCCGCCACCACCGCCGTAGCCGCCGCCACCACCGCCGGGATCGGCGCCGAACCCGGCGTCGTCGTTGGCGACGCCGCGGCCGCCGCGGCCCCCGCCCGTCAGCAGGACGTTGTTCGCGATCACCTCGGTCTTGTAACGCTTGTTGCCATCCCGATCGTCGTAGCTCGACGTGCGGAGCGAGCCTTCGACGAAGATCGAGGAGCCTTTGCTGAGGATCTTGCCCAAGGCCTCGGCGCGCTTGCCCCAGATCACGACATTGTGCCAGTCCGTCCGTTCTTTCCGGACCTTGTCGCGATCCAGGTACGATTCGGTCGTCGCGAGCCGCAGGTTCAAGACTGCCTGCCCTCCCTGGGTGAACCGGAGCTCGGGGTCGGCGCCCAGGTTGCCGAGCAGCATCACGCGATTCAAGCCTTCGGCCATCTTGACTCCTTCCCTAGGAGCGGTTCAGCGCACGTTGCGCCGAACGAAAATCGACAGTTTCACTCCCCCATGGGGGCCGACGCGTCAAGGGCCCACGGCGCGTCGAGCGGCGCGCGGCGCGCCCGCGCGGGGGCGCCGGCGCCTCGTCGGTCCGTACGGCGCGGCAGAAGGGGCTGCTCACCCGCCCGCCCCGGCCTGCGCGAGCAGGTCGGACAGGAAGAGGCGGGCGATCGTGAAGTAGAGCAGGATCCCGAGGACGTCGACGAGGCTCGCGATGAACGGCGTGGAGCTGGTCGCCGGATCGAGGCCGAGGCGCCGGAGCAGGAGGGGGAGCATCGCGCCCACGGTGCAGCCCATGAGGACGATCGCCATCAGCGTCACGCCGATCGTCAGGACGAAGCCGGTGCCGTCGCCCCAGAGCCAGACGCGGAGCATGCCGATGACGGAGAGGATGAGGCCAAGCACGACGGCCTGCCCGAGCTCGCGGACGAGGACGCTCGACCAGTCGCCGACGCGCAGGTCGCCGACGGCGAGGCCGCGGATGATGAGCGACGACGACTGCGAGCCGGAGTTGCCGCCCGTCGAGATGAGCAGGGGCACGTAGTAGGCGAGCGTCGCGACGGCCTCGAGGTCGTGCTCGAAGCGCCGGAGCACCTCGCCGGTCATGAACTCGCCGACGAACAGGACGGCGAGCCAGGGGGCGCGCTTCTGGATGAACGTCCAGAAGCTCGTCTTGAAGTAGCTGTCCTCGATGGGGCCGACCGCGCCGAGCCGCTGCATGTCCTCGGACTGCTCCTCCGTGAGGACATCCATCACGTCGTCGACGGTGATGACGCCGAGCAGCTTCCGGTCCGCAGAGAGCACGGGCAGCGCGCTGAAGTCGTACTTCGCCATGGTCCGCGCGACCTCTTCCTGGTCGGTCTCGGGGCTGACGGCGAAGACGTTCTCGGTCATCACGTTCGAGAGCTTCTCGGACGGCGAGGCGAGCAGCAGATCGCGCAGCGAGACGACGCCGATGAGGTGCCCGCGATCGGAGACGACGTACACGTAGTAGATGGTCTCGGCGTCCTCGCCGACGGCGCGGATGCGCTCGATCACGTCGGCGACCTTGAGGTGGATGCCCACCGACACGTAGTCGGTGGTCATGAGGCCGCCGGCGCTGTCCTCCGGCCACTTGGCGAGCTCCTCGACCTCGGCGGCGGCCTCGGGGTCGACCTTCTCCAGCGTGGAGAGCAGCGTGCCGCTGACCTGGTCGGGGAGGGCCTCGATGAGGTCGGTGCGGTCGTCGGCCGCCATCTCGGAGACGATCGGCGCGATGCTCTCGACGCCCATCTGCTCGACGAGCGCCTCCTGGGTCTCGCCGTCGAGGCGCTCGAAGATGGGCGCGGCCTCCTCGGCCCTGAGCGCCATGAGGACCTTCGCCGCCTCGGCGTCGTCCAGCAGGCCGATGAGATCGGCGAGGTCCTCGTCGTGGATCTCGTCGAGCAGGTCGGAGAGCTGCGCCGGATCCTCGGCGAGGAGCTGCCGGACCTCCGGGACCATGGCGAGGGCGACGCGCAACATGCTCGGGCACTGACCACAACTCGGCCCTGCTGGGAAGCGGCAACCCGTGCCGGCGCGGGTGGCGCGATCGAGCCAGCTGCCCCCTTCGACCGAGGTCGAGGTGCGGCAGCTCGACCCGGGCTGGCGGCGGCCGACCCGGGTTGAGCTGCGGTGCCGCCCGTTGAGGCCGACCGAGGTTGAGGCCGGCGGCCGACGGCCGACGGCCGACGAGGGCGAGGTTGGCTGACCGAGGTTGAGGTGGGGCCGACCCGACCCGGGTTGAGGCCGAGGCCGACCCGACCCGGGTTGAGGTGGGCCGACCCGGGTTGAGGCCGAGGCCGACCCGACCCGGGTTGAGGTGGGGCCGACCCGACCCGGGTTGAGGTGGGCCCGACCCGACCCGGGTTGAGGTCGAGGCCGATCGATCGCCGTGTAGGTGGCACGTCCAGGTGGGCCGAGGTTCCCAACCCGGCGGATCGCCTACGGAGTTGGCGCTTCGCAATCAAGTTGACGGCGCGGCCGAGCGCGGCGATGGAGCCTCTCGAAGCGCGGCGGCGGCACCTCCTTTGCTACGGCGCCCTCAGGCGGGTCCGGGCGGGGCCGACGGGTCGAATTGACAGCATTCCGGTCGGGTCCTTAGCATCGGGCTCCCGTCGAGCCGCGGATCGCCTGCGGAAGTCGGTCATGGGCCCGTGGACGACGGGCCCGTTCAGTGGCTTGACCGCCGCGCAACTGGATCGGTGGTCGAAAGGAAAGTCCAATGATGACGCGGATTGAGCGTGAGAGGAGGCGCCCGTGGAGGGGCGCGATGAGGCTCGCCCTGGCGGGCCTCTTGATCGCGGGCACGGGCAGCGCCTTCGGATGTCTGAACCGCCCCATCGCCGCGAACGAGCCCCGCACGACGTCGACGATCGTCGAGCGGCTGACCCAGAGCTCGGTCGACAAGATCGACCTCCTCCTGGCCATCGACAACTCGGGCTCGATGGCCGACAAGCAGGACATCCTCGCCACCGCCATCCCTGACCTCGTGCAGGGCCTCGTCAACCCGCGCTGCATCCACAAGAACGGCATGGAGCCGCCCGAGACCGTCTCGTCGCCGAACGAAGAATGCAGGCCGGACTTCAAGCGCGAGTTCGAGCCGGTCAAGGACATCCACATCGGCATCATCAGCTCGAGCCTCGGCGGCCACGGCTCGGGCGCCTGCCCGGCGATGACGAGCCCGTCCAACGTGGACATGGCGCACCTCCTCGCGCGCGAGAGCGAGAACTCCGAGGTCAACGACCTCCCGACCTACCTCAACAAGGGCTTCCTGGCCTGGGACCCCGATCAGAAGCGCGACGTGAACGGAGAGCCGGGGAGGCCCGACCCGGAAGACGGCGAGGCGGACATCGAGGGCGACTCGCCCAACGATCTCAACGACACCTCGCTCGTCGAGCAGCTCAGGGCGATGGTCAAGGGCACCGGGCAGTCCGGCTGCGGCTTCGAGGCGCAGCTCGAGAGCGTGTACCGCTTCCTCGTCGACCCGGAGCCCTACGAGCGCATCGAGATCCAGGGCGACGTCGCCGTGCCGATGGGCCTCGACGGCACCGTCATCGAGCAGCGCAAAAACTTCCTCCGGTCGAGCTCCCTCCTCGCGATCATCATGCTTAGCGACGAGAACGACTGCTCGATCCGCGAGGAGGGCCGCAACTACCTCGTCGCTGAGACCAGGAACGGCTTCCGCCTGTGGCGGCCGCGCGTCGAGTGCGCCACCGACCCGGGCAACAAGTGCTGCAGGTCGTGCAGCCAGAACCAGGACGGCTGCCCGCCCGACCCGGCCTGCACGGGCACCGACGGCTTCCCCGCCCGGCTGAGCGCCGTCGAGGATCCGGTCAACTCCCGCTGCTGGGATCAGAAGCGCCGGTTCGGCTTCGACTTCCTCTACCCGATCGAGCGCTACCGGCGCGCCTTCACCGAGGCGCAGATCCCGAACCGCCAGGGCGATCTCGTCCCGAACCCGATCTTCAGCGACCTGGTCACGGAGGACGATGACTCGATCATCCGCGATCCCGGGCTCGTCTTCTTCGCCGGCATCGTCGGCGTGCCCTGGCAGGACATCGCGCGCCAGAACGCGCAGGGCGAGCCGGACCTCCTGCGCGGCCTCAACGAAGACGGCGAGCCGGTCGGCGGGTTCAAGAACGCGACCGAGCTCGGCTCCCCGCTGCTCGACAACGCGTTCGCCAGCACCTGGGAGCTCATCCTCGGCGACCCCGCGAAGTTCCAGCCGCCGAAGGACCCGTTCATGATCGAGTCGACGGTGCCGCGCTCGGGCACGAACCCGATCACCGGCGACACGATCATCCAGCCGGACCAGACGGGCTGGAACACCATCAACGGCCGCGAGTACACGATCCCGCAGACGAGCACCGGCGACCTCCAGTACGCGTGCATCTTCGATCTCCCCGACTCGAAATCCTGCGAGGGCAACGCCCAGAGCTGCGACTGCAGGGAGCAACAGGGCGCGCCGAACGACAACCCGCTGTGCCAGCCGGAAGCCGGAAGCAACCAGGAAGCCCCGGGCTCCAGGACGACGACGCAGATCAAGGCGAAGGCCTACCCGGGCCTCCGCGAGCTGCAGCTCATCCGCGAGCTCGGACCCCAGGGCATCGTCGGCTCGGTGTGCCCGGCGCAGCTCGACAACGACGACGCGGCCGACTACGGCTACCGGCCGGCGATCGGCGCCATCATCGATCGCCTGAAGACGGTGCTCGGCGGCCAGTGCCTGCCGCGCACCTTGACCCCCGACCCCGAGAAGCAGGTCTCCTGCCTGATCCTCGAGGCGCGCAACTCGCAGGGCCAGTGCAACTGCGATCCTGCGACGGGGCGCGCCACGGTGCCGCAGGACGCGACTCGCTACGCCGCGGTCGAGGAGGTGCTCGCCCTCGACATCGCGAAGGTCTCCGGCTGGGACTGCGTGTGCGAGATCCAGCAGCTCGAGGGCGCGAATCCGGGCGAACCGGCCTACGAGTGCAGGAACAACGTGAACGACAACGTCGAGTCCGGCGGCCAGCCGGTGCACGGGTGGTGCTACGTCGATCCGTCGATCAGGCTCGGCGATGCGGCGATCGTCGCCGACTGCCCGTCGACCGAGCGGCGCAAGATCCGCTTCACGGGCAAGGGCGAAGCCCAGCAGGGCTCCACGCTGTTCATCACCTGCTCCGGCGAGTAGGCTGACGGCGGACTGACCCGGCGCGCGGGGCCGATCGCGAGATCGCGCCCCGCGCCGCTTTTTGTGGCCCCGGAGGGCCTGCGGCGCGCCGGCCGGCAGGGCCCTCGCGGGGCCCGGTCGGTTTTGTGCTAAGACCGCACTCCGTCGTGGCGGCACGCAAGAAGATCCTGATCATCGAGGACGAGCCCCACATCGTGCTGGGGCTGACGGATGCCCTCGAGTTCGAGGGCTTCTCGGTGGCGTCGGCGTCGAAGGGGAAGGACGGCGTGCTGCTCGCGCGGCAGGAGAAGCCGGACGCGATCCTGCTCGACCTCATGCTCCCCGACACCAACGGCTTCAAGGTCTGCGAGGACCTGCGCCGCTGGGACGCGTTCGTGCCGATCATCATGCTCACGGCCCGTGGCCAGGAGATCGACAAGATCCGCGGCCTCGACGCGGGCGCCGACGACTACGTGACCAAGCCGTTCAGCGTGGGCGAGCTCATCGCCCGGCTGCGCGCCCTCTTCCGCCGCGCCGCCCGGCCCGCCGAGGCGCCGGTCGAGGTGTTCACCATCGGCAACGTGCAGGTCAACATGACCGCCCACACCGTCTCGCGGGGCTCGCGGTCGGATCAGCTGTCGTTCTACGAGGTCGAGCTCCTGCGCCTCCTGCACGAGCGCCTGGGCCAGCCGGTCTCGCGCGAGGAGATCCTCCAGAAGATCTGGGGGATCGAGGCCGGGCCGTCGAACCGCACGGTCGACAACTTCATCGTCAAGCTGCGCAAGAAGATCGAGCGCTCGCCCGACAAGCCGGAGCACATCCTCACGGTCTACGGCTTCGGCTACAAGCTCGCGCCCTGACGGAGCGGCAGCACGTTGCGGAGGTCGCACGGCACCGTCACGGCGGCGTCGATGATGCGCTTCGGATCGAGATCCGAGAGCCGCGCGCCCTCGCGGAGCTGCCGCGCCTCGAGGCGCAGCCGGACGAGGCCCGGGCTGCCGGTGTCGCCGGCGTACCCGACCACATCGCCCGCGTCGAGGCGCGCGCCCGCCACGACGCCGGGGCCGGGGCGGTCGAGGTGGCCGTGGAGCAGGACGTACCTGCGCACGCGATCCACGTCGCGCACGTCGTGCGCCGTGGCGACCGTGATCCCGGACAGCTCGCCGACGAAGACGACCTCGGCCTTCCCCTCCTGGCCCTCGAGCCGCAGCGACGCTACGCGGTCGCCCCGCGCCGCCGCGAGGTCGACCCCGCCGGCCCAGGACGGCGGCTCGGGTCGCGCGGCGCCGATCGCGGCGACGGGGCCCGCCGGAGGCGGCGCGCCCGGTTGCGCTGGAGCGCCCTCGACGAGGAGGAACCCGGGCGCCTGATCCGGCGCGCCGATCGGGAACGCGTACGCGGCGGCGCTCGCCGGACGTTCCGGGCGGCGGGGGATGTGCTCGTAGGCCTGCCCGCGCGCGCCCGCCCCTGCGGGACGCGCGCCGCCCGGGCCGGAGAGCGCCGCCGCGCCGCCCTCGGAGAGCGGCGCGCCCGGCGCCGGCAGCGGGACGCACGCGGCGCCCTCCGGCACGGTGCGCGGGCCGCAGAGCGCCGCCGCGCCCGCGGCGCCGCGCGCCGCGGCCGCCGGAGGGACGACCGCGGGCGGCGGCGGCGCGGGGTCGTCGAGGCCCCCGAGCGCAAGGACGAGGGCGGACGCCGCGGCGCCGCGCACGAGCGGGGAAGGGGAGACCGCCGCCCTCGTCGGGCGGGCCTGCGATGAGCCGGACGCGCGCATGCCATGAACGGTCTACCGCATCGCGCGCGGCAGGCGAGCGCGATGCGGTAGCGCCGGGCTGGCGTGGCCGCGCCCGCCGTGGACGGGAATCCGCGGGGAACGGGCCCTTGCTGCCTGCCGGCTTGCGGAGGCGGCGCGCTGTTGATAGCTCCTCTGCGTGCAAAATCGCCAAGCTATCGAGACGACCCTGAACAAGCTGTTCGACGCGGAGCGCACGGCTCGCCGGCTCCACGACGATCTGGCGGCCATGCCCGGCGATGCGTTGCTGGACGTCCTCACGGACGCGATCGCGAGCGCGACGCGCGAGAACGACGAGGACGAGGCGGCGCTCCGGCTGGTGCGCATCGCGTCGCTGCTCGGCGAGCACGAGGGCCCGCGCGCGCTCGACGCGCTCATCGACGTGCTCGCCTCGGAGCACCCCGAGGCGCGGCAGGCGGCGGGCGAGGAGATCGAGTCGCTCGCCTACGACCGCTTCAAGGAGGTCGCGCAGGCGATCGAGCGGGCGCTCAAGCGGCTGCCGGTCGGGTCGTCCGCGCTGCCGGAGCTGCCGTACCTCATCGCCGAGGTGCCGGAGCCGGGCGTGCCGAAGCTGCTCGGCCAGTTCCTCGGCCACAAGGATCCGGACGCGGTGGCGGCGGCGATCGAGACCCTGGTCGAGATCGGCGACCCGGCGCACGCGCCGCTGATCCAGCCGCTGATCGGCGACATGCGCACGGTCGAGCTGGCCGACGACGGCGGCGACGACGCGACGTCGGAGGTCACGATCGGCGAGCTCGCCGAAGAGGCGCTCGGCCTCCTCGCGCCCTACGACGAGGAGGAAGAGGACGGGGTCGCCTGATGATCGGCCCGCCGCTGAGCGCGGCGGACGCCGTGTTGTTCGAGCACGCGGTCGTCCCGCGCTACATCTCGTTCTTCGCCTCGCTGGCGGTGGACATGCTGCTGCCCTCGGAGGCGGCGCGCATCGCCCACCTCGGCTGTCGGAGCGGCTTCCCCGACGCGATCGTGGCCGACAAGCTGCCCGGCGCGACGCTCGTGGGGCTCGACGGGTCCGCCGCCGCGCTCGATCTCGCGCGCGCCAAGGCGGCGCTGTTCTCCGGGATGAACGCGAGCTACGTGCTCGCCGACGCCCTGCCCACGCCGCTGCCGGACGCGAGCTTCACCCACGCGTTCACGCTGCACCCGGTCTGCCGCCCGAGCGAGCGGGCGCAGCTCCTCGCCGAGCTGCGCCGGGTGCTGGTCCCCGGCGGCCAGGCGCTCATCGCGCTGCCGCTGCGCGGCTCGTTCCCGGAGGTGGCCGACATCGCGCGGGAGTGCGCGCTCAAGCAGGACCTGTCGGAGCTCGGCGCGGCGGTCGACGCCGCCTCCGCCAGCCGCCCGACGCTCGAGACCATCGCCGAGGAGATCGAGGACGCCGGGTTCGACGAGGTCGAGGTCGACGTCCAGCTCATCGCGGTGTCGTTCGACAGCGGGCGCGAGTTCCTCGAGGACCCGATCTCGCGGCTGATGGTGATCCCCGAAGCGACGGCGATGCTCGACCTCGAGCCGCAGATCATCGACTCGATGCTCGCGTACCTGCACCACGCGGTCTCGAAGTACTGGTCCGAGGGCGTCTTCGAGCTGACCGTGAACGTCGGGTGCGCGAGCGCCCGGCGGCCGCTCGGCTGACGACCGGGCCCGGGGGCGCCGGCCGTCGGCGATGGGCGCGCGCGGGGGCGGCGCGGCCGGCGCTAGCGCTCGTGCCCGCCGCCGCGGAGGCCGAGCGCGTCGAGCCCGGCGAGCGCCGCGAGCGAGACCGGGTGGTACGGGGGCCGCGGCGTGATCGGCTTCTGGACGTCGCCCCCGCGCTCCTCGATGAGCCGCGCGCAGAGCGCGAGGCACCACTTGCCCTGGCACCAGCCGGTGCCGAAGCCCGTGTAGCGCTTGACGGACTCGATGTCCTTGTAGCCGCGCTCCATCGCGGCCTCGAGCTCGTGCAGGGTGACGTCCTCGCAGCGGCAGACGAGCGTCTTCATCGACCTAGTCGCCCTCGTACTCGCAGCGGGCGTCGCAGGTCTCGAAGACGGTGACCCGGTTCAAGGACGGCAGCGACGGCGCGAGGCGGTTCCAGATCCACCGGGCGAGCACCTCGCTCGTCGGGTTCTCCAGCCCCGGGACCTCGTTCAGGTAGTTGTGATCGAGCAGGTCGTGGAGGGGCGCCCAGGCCTCGTAGAGGTGGCTGTAATCGATGAACCACCCCGTCTCCTCGTTCACGGGCCCGCGGATCGCGACCTCGATCTTGAAGCTGTGACCGTGGAGGCGCGCGCACTTGTGCCCCTGCGGCACCTTGGGGAGGCGGTGGGCGGCCTCGAAGCGGAACTCATGCACGAGACGGACGTTCATTGGACGAGCGGTCATGGGGCGGGCGCCGTGAGGCGTCAACGCCCCGCGGCCCGCCGGAGGTGCGGCGGCGGCCGCGGTACGGGGTTCCCTCGAGGGGCTCGAGCGGCTATACCCCCGGCCATGCCGCAGAAGCCCGCAGTGAGAGCCAAGAAGAAGCGACGCGACACGAAGCGCCTGGCGAACTGGCGCGCCAAGAAGGAGCTGCAGAGCGCCCAGGGAACGCCGCCGGCCGACCCGGCCGCCGCCGCGCAGCCCAGCCGCTGAGCCGCGAGCGCCGGCCCCGGCCGGTGCTCAGCCCGCCGGCTCGTCCTCTCCGTCGTCGTCCGGCGCCGGCCCGGGCAGCGGCGGCCCCTTGCGCCGCGCCGCGCGGACCGTCGCGACCTCGGCCCGCGACGGGTTGATCACCAGAAAGCCGTGGTCCGCGTCGAGCAGCGCGACGTCGCCCGGCGACGCCCAGCGGAACGCGCCGGCCACATCCACGATCGACGGCACGTCGAGCAGCTGGAGGAGCACGTGCGAGCGCGGCCCGGACCGCTCGCTGAGCGCGACGCCGACGGGGTTGGCCCGGGCGGAGATCAGGAGATCGAACACGGTCAGCTGGTCGCCCACGAGGACCGCCTTCGACGGGAGCTCGGCCCGGGCGTCCGGGGTCGCCAGCATCAGGAGCGCGTCGCAGAGGTCCTCGATGTCGCGGGCGCGGTCCTGCAAGAACGGGTCGCCGACGATCCCGTTGGCGGCCCGCGCCACCTCGCGGGCGACCGTGCCGAGCGCCTGCGCGACGGTGCGCCCGCCGGCCGCGAGCTCGAAGGCGCGCGCGCGCAGGCGGCCGTCGCCGATCATCAGGAGGTAGGTCGAGAGGAACGCCGCGTCCTGCGCGATGCCCCGCTCCGCCGCGCGGGCGTGGAGCTCGACGAGCGCCTTCTCCGCGATGTCGAAGGCGAGCCGCAGGAGCTTCGGATCGCCGTGGCCCCGCTGCGGGCCGAGCGACGAGCTGGCCGGCCGCCGCAGGGCCGCGATGGCGCCGAGCGCGCGACCCGGGACCACGGGCAGCCCCGGCAGCGTGACCTTGCGCGTGCCCCCGCCGGTGCGCCGCCGCCGCTCGCGCAGCTCGTCGAGCACCTGGGCGTGGCGCGCGCCGGCCGCGATCGGGGCCGTCAGGGCCATGAGGAGCTCGACGTCCCGCGCCGCGAAGGCGCGATCCCCCGCCCGCTGCACGACCAGGGCGCCGAGCGGGCGGCCGCTGCCGAGGATCGGGGCCGCCAGGAAGACCGGGAACCGCTCCTCGCGGAGCTCCGGGAACGCGCGGTAGCGCTCGTGCTCCGTCGCCTGGACGACCGAGATCGGGCGCAAGCACTCGACCGCCATGCCCGTGATGCCCTGCCCGACCGAGAGCCGCACCGTGCCGCGCGCCTCGCGCGGGAAGCCGACGTTGCCGCGCAGCACGAGCTCGTCGCCGTCGCCCTCGAGCAGGTACAGCGACGCCACGTCGGCGCCGAGGATGGCGGCGATCCGCTGCGGCGCCTCGTCGAGGAGGAGCGACAGAGGCATCGGCTTCGCCACGAAGGCCAGGTACTCGATGACGAGATCGAGGCGCTCGTCGCGGCGCACGTGGATCCTGGCGGAGGTGACCGACGGCGGCGCGTCCTCGCCCTCGAGCTCCGCCTCGCCGCCGGCCTCCGCGGCGCGGGCCGAGCCGCCGTCCGGATCGCTCGGCGCGGGGGAGCCCGCGTCCGCGTGGCGTTCGTCCGGCGATCCACCGTCGACGAACCCCTCCCGTGCGCCCTCCACGTCGAGCGGCGCCGCGGGCGGGCTCGCGATCGCCTCGAGCTCCGTGGGCGGGTGGGTCGCCTTCGGATCATCGGTGCGCGACGACATACGACGATCGCTATCACACACCGTCGCTCGAGCGCACCTCGCACGCGAGCGCGCCCGGATCGCGCCGCGGCCGAGGCCGCGTCCGCGGCGCGCGCGCTGCCGGCGCGCCGTCCGCCCGCCGCGCGGCCGGTCGCGGAGGTCAGAGCGCCCGCAGGTCGACCGGGCCGTCCAGGGGCGGGCGCTGCATCCACCCGAGCGCCGCGACCCGGGCGCGCGGGGCCGCGGCGGACACGGCGCGCGCGAGATCGCCGCCGCCGGCAGCCCCGATCGCGGTGATCGCGCCGCGGATCGGCGCGAGCAGCGCCGGCGCCGCGCCGGCGCCGCTCGCCGCCACGTGGACGACGCGCGCCGCGGGCGGCAGCAACAGCGACCGCGGCGCCGGATCCACGCCGACCCCGTGCCCTTCGCCCTCCCAGAACGAGCCCACGGCCTCGAGGGTGGCCCGGTACATCGCGACCTCGGCTCGCGCGGCGCCGTCGAGCGGCCCGCGCGGGACGCGCGCGCCCGCGGCCGCGAGCGCCTCGTGCAGGGCGCGCGCGAGCGCCTCGGCGCGCTCGGCCGGGCCCTCCACCAGCACGAAGCGCGGCGACAGGCAGCCGCGCTGATCGAACGGCACGACGTCGTCTGCGATGTCGCGCGCCGCCTCGGCGAGGCGCGCGTCGGGGCCGACGACGGCGAGCCCGAGGCCGGCGCCGTGCCCGCGCACGAGGACGCCGCGCCCGGCCTGGGCGCGCAGCGTCGCCACGGTACGATCCGAGCCGTAGACGTGCAGCTCGGCGCGCGGCGCGCCGTCGCGGGGCTCCTCGCCCGCCGCCTGCGCCCCGGCGTCCCCGAGCGCCACGTCCGGGACCAGGGCGATGGCGCCGCCGTCGCGCGCGAAGCCCTCGTCGGCCGAGAGCGCGCGCACGAGGAGCTCCGCGACGACGGGATCCCGGCGCGACGGGCGCACGAGGACCTCCGGCGCCGTCGCCGCCGCGACGGCGATGGCCCGCAGCGGCGCCGTGCAGACGTTCGCGGCGAGCACGACGTGGCAGCGGCGCGCGCGCCCCGCGGTCGCCACGAGCGCGTCGAGCTCGCCGCTGCTCGGCGCGATCTCGAGGTGGCGGCCGAGCGCGAGCTCCACGCCCTCGGGGGAGAGGCCGCTCGTTTCGGGCAGCCGCCGCCGCGCCTCCTGGCCGAGCGGGTCGCGCGCGTCCGCGATCCGCGCCGCCGCGGCGACCACGCGCTCGACCCGGCGGCGCCGCGCCGCGCCGTCGTCCTTCACGGGCCGCCGCCGAGCATCTGGTCGATCGCGATCGAGCAGCCGCGCGGCGGCGCCCCGGACGCGCGGCCCAGGAGCTCGACGCCCTCGTCGGTGACGCGCACGCGATCGGCCGTCTGGATGGCCACCGCCGAGTCGACGTTCGCGAGATCGACGATCCGCGCGAGCCCGATCTCGCCGGCGGGCAGCGGCGCGAGCGTCCCGGGGTCGACCGCGGTGACGCGCGTCCAGGGCGGCGCGAGGTAGATCCCCGGCGCGGGGCCCGGCCTGCCGGCGAGCGCCGCCGCGAGCGTGCCCTCGTAGAGCTGGCTCGAGAGCTCCGTCATGCCGTACTCGCCGACGACGTGCGAGAGCGGCACCCCGAGCGATCGCGCGATCGACGCGCGCAGCTCCTCCGCGGGCACCTCGCGCGAGCGGCCCTTGTAGCCGCCGGTCTGCATCGCGCGGCTGCCGCCGGGCAGCAGCGTCGCGCCCTCGGGCAGCCCGGCCTCGAGCAGGTGGACGAACGCGAACGAGGTGCCGAGCACGATGGCCGGCTCGCCCGCGGCGCGCGCCTCGGCGCACGCGCGGGCGAACCCCGCGGCGTCGAGCTCGCCGCCGCGCACGTGCCAGCTCGCCGGCCCCGAGAGACGCGCGGCGAAGCGATCGATCATGAACCCGAGCGACGAGTCCGGGACCTCGTCGAGCGGCGGCGCCAGGACGATCGCGCGGAGCCGCGCGCCGTCGGGCCACAGGAGGCGCTCGCCCCAGGCGACCGCGGCGAGCTCGTACGTCGCGGTGGTGCGGAACGGGTGCTCGCCGCGCGACGCCGCGCCGAGCGAGGTCCCGCTCGTGCGGAAGACGCGCTCGTCCGCCTCGGCCGGGTGGGCCGCGACGCGCGCGAACCGGAAGACGTCGCACGGCACCGCGGGGATCTGCTCCGCGCGCTGCATCGTGTCGACGTCCGCGCCGCGCGCCTTGAAGAGGCGGGCGACCGGCGCGCACTGCGCGGCCTGGCGCCGGGCGAGGGCGATCGCGAGCGCGTCGAACGTCTCCGGGAGCGCGGCGTCCGCCGCGCCTTCGCCCTGCTGAAGCGAGGCCGCCGCCGCTCGGCCGGCGCCGGGCGAGCCCGCCCTGTCCTGGAGGAGCGACGCCTCGATGAACGCCCGCGCGCGGCGGTGCAGCGCCTCGCTCTGATCGATCTGTCCCACGCGTCCCACACGTCCCACGCGACCGGGATAGCACGCGCCGCGCGCGCCTAGGACGAAAGCACGCGGGCCAGCGCGCCGGCCGCGGTCGACAGCAGCGCCTCGGGTGTGGTGAGCGCCGGCGTCAGCGTCAGCGTCTCGCCGCGCACCCCGCCCGTGAGGACCAGGTAACCCTCGGCCAGCATCCCGCGCATGGCCCGCAGCCCGAGCGCTGCGCTCTCGAGCTCCACGCCGACCATGAGCCCGGCGCCGCGCACGTCGACGACGCCCGCTCGGCCCCGCAGCGCCTGCCGGAGCGCCTCCTGGAAGCGCGCGCCCACGTCGCGCGAGCGCGCGGCCAGCTGGCCTGCGTCCAGGGCGTCCAGCGTCGCGATCGCGGCGCTCGACGCGAGGGGCGAGCCGGAGTGCGTCGAGGTGTGGACCACCTCGGCCTCGCGCGCCCACGCGCGCATGATCGGCTCCGGCGCCACGCACGCGGAGATGGGGAGCCCGCCGCCGAGCCCCTTGCCGAAGCAGAGGATGTCCGCGGGCGCCCCGATCGCCCCGGTGCGCGTCATCGCCCCCGACCGGCCGAGGCCGGTCCAGATCTCGTCGGCGATCACGAGCGCCCCGCGCCGGTGCGCCGCGTCGCAGACCGCGCCCAGGAACGCGTCGGGCGGGACGACGCAGCCGCCCCGCCCGAGGATCGGCTCGAGCAGGATCGCGCCGATCTCGCCGCCGCGCAGCGCCGCCTCGATCGCGTCGAGCGAGCGCGCGGCGCCCGCCTCGTCGCGCGGGTACGGCGCGAACGTCACGCGCGGGTTGAGCTGCTCCGCGAACGGCGACCGGTAGCTCTCGCGCAGCCCGCACGCCGCGAGCGGCGCGTACCCGAGGCCGTGGTACGCGCCCTCGAAGGCGACGAGCCCCGGCCGCCCGGTCGCGAGCGCCGCCGTCTTGATGGCCGCCGTGATCGCGTCGCTGCCGCTCTGGCCGAGCAGCGCCATCGGCGAGGGCCCGGGGTGCAGCGCCGCGAGGCGCTCCAGGAGGGCGATCTTCACGTCGGCCGAGTACACGTCGCCGAGGGCGAGCGTCAGCCGCGACATCTGCTCCTCCGCCGCGCGCCGCACCGGCGCCGCCGCGTGGCCGAGCAGCAGCGCGCCGAAGCCCGCGCACAGGTCGACGTAGCGGTTGCCGTCGACGTCGCAGACGTTGGCGCCGCGCCCGTGCGACAGCACGATCGGGAGCATCTCGGCGCCGCTCTTCTGCGCCCGCGCCTCGCGGCGCCGGCTGAACGCCGGGCACTCGACGCGCTCGAGCCGTTCGAGGGCGCTCCGCGACCTTGGACCAGGCGGCGGCACCAGGATCTCGGGCAGCGCGTCGCCGCCGTCCGGGTCCAGCGCCGCCGGCAGCGGCAGCTCGCTGTTCGGCATCGTCGTTCCTCCGCCGGGATCTAGCGCGCCCGCGGCCCCGAGCTCAGGCGCAGACGCGGTTTCTCCCGCTGTTCTTCGCGTGGTAGAGGCGCTCGTCGGCGCGCTTGATGAGGTCGTTCGCGGTGCGATCGCCCTCCTGCAGCAGCGCCACGCCGACGCTGATCGTCACGCGGATGCTGTCGGCCTGGAAGACGAAGAGGTGCTCCGCGACCTTCTGCCGCAGCGTCTCGCCGAGCGCCGCGGCGCCCTCGATCGACGTCTCGGGCAGGATGATGGCGAACTCCTCGCCGCCGTACCGCGCAAAGACCTCATCGCGGCGGATGCGGCTCTGCACGATGCGCGCGACCTCCTTCAACACGAAATCGCCGGCCAGGTGGCCGTGGACGTCGTTGATGCGCTTGAAGTGGTCGATGTCGAACAGGAGGATCGCGAGGTCGCGCTCGTGGCGGCGGCCGCGAATGATCTCGCGCTCGAGCGCCTCGTAGAGGTAGCGCTTGTTGTGGATCTGCGTGAGACCATCGATGATGGTCATCCGGTAGATCTCTTCGTGGTATTGCGCCTCCACGTCGGCGCCGGACAGGAACTTGAAGATCGTCGGGCCGATCTTCACCCGGTCTCCGTTCTTCAGCACCACCTCGCGGGAGATCTGCTCATCGTTGCAGTACGTCCCGTTGGTGCTGCCGTCGTCGACGACCATCCAGGCGCTCGGCCGCTGCTCGAAATGGGCGTGCCGCCGTGAAACGGAGTCGCCGTCGAGCACGATGTGGTTGTCCGCCCCCCGGCCGACCCGCGTCGGGTTGTGCTCCAGCACGAACCGCTTGCCGAGCAGCGTGGGCTCCTTCGTGTAGATCACGACCAGGCAGTCGGTCGTGTTCTTGCTGCCGCCGCCCGGTGGGGGCTGGACCACCTGCGTTACACGAGTCTTTTCGTCGAAGTCACTCACGCGCGCTCAGCCCAACCCGTCGTGCGACCTAGCCTCGACATCGTTCGAGCTCTTCCCGAGACGGAACCTGCCCGGGCGCGGCTCTTCGGTCGCGATCCAACGGCTCGATATGCCCTAGCTCGCCCAGCGTCAAAGCGTACTGACATGCCCCGACTCCCGTCAAGACGGCCATCCGGGCGGAGCCGTCTTCGGTGATTCCTCCGCCTTCCCGACCCGACAGCGGCACACGTCGCCCGCTGCGCTCCGTCGTGCCCTTCCACGCTCTCGGCTTGTTCCTCGCACGCCGTCCGCCCCTCACCGCCGCTTGCTCTGCACCGCATCGCCTGTGCTCGCTGAAGCGCCTTGTGGGGCATTGTGCGCTTGTATCGCAGTGGACGCGCCGCCCCGTTCTCTCGTGCAGCTCGCGCTGCCGTCGATGCGGCTCTCTCTATGCGTTTCCCGGGCGCGCCGCCACCCGTCCGGCGAGCGGTCGAGCCGGCAGGGGAGAGAATGGTTCGCTGGAGCACGATGTGTTGGTTCGGCTGGCAAGCCCGCGTTCTGCGGGCATGAGGCTCTGTGAGTTCTGCCTCAAAACCAGGGCGCATCACAACGCTGAACTGAGCGGAACGAGCGGAACTGAGCGGAGCTGAGCGGAACTGAACAGAGCCGAACGGAACCGAACCGAGCGCGGCGCGCGCTGCGACCGCCAGCGCGCGGCCCTCTTCCGGGCAGCGCCGGTTGGTTGACTTGGCACACGGGGTGCGTAGAGTAGACCTGCGTCGCGGCGGAGACCTTCCCCCCCCAGGTCCGTCGCGGCGTTTTTCATTTCAGGCTGCTCCGTGGCCATCTCCACCCCCGGCGCTGTCGCGTATTTCCTCCTGGGATGATTCCCGGAGCAGCGCGTTCCTCGCCAAGCAGCCATGCTCCGTCGCTGCTGGAACCGTTTGCCTCGAAAGGCATCAACGGGCCCAGCCGGAGCAGGTGCCGAGAAACCGACCTCGGCCGCAAGGAGGGTATTGACGACCCGAGCCCTGCTGGGCGGGTGGGGCCGGCGCGGGAGCCGGCCGGCGTCGATCACGACCGGAGCGTCGCGCGCAGCTCGCCGCCGTCGAAGACCCAGAGCTCGCCCGGCCGCCCATGGGTCCAGGCCTCGTTGGCGGTGAGCGGGGTCGTCGCGACCACGGCGACGCGATCCTTCGGGGTCGTGACGGCGGAGAAGTCGACGCGGACATCATCGTCCACGAGCGTCGCGACGCCGAACGGGGCTTTGCGGACGATGTAGCAGAGCCGGGTCCCGCAGCGGGCGAAGAGGTGGCGCCCGTCGCCGAGCAGGAAGTTGAACGTGCCGTCCCGGCCGAGCTCCCCGCCGAGCGCCGCGACCGCCGCCCACAGCTCGCTGGGCCGGCGCGGGTAGCCGGGGAACGCGCTCCGGAGCCCCTCCAGCAGGTAGCAGAACGCGTGCTCGCTGTCGGTCGTGCCGATGGGGTTGAAGCGGCCCAGCGCGCGGCGCCGGACGCGGCGCAGCGTGCCGTTGTGCGCGAAGACCCAGTGGCGCCCCCAGAGCTCGCGCACGAAGGGGTGCGTGTTGGCGAGCAGGACGTCGCCGCGGGTGCGGCGCCGGATGTGGCCGATCGCGAGCAGCGTCTTGATCGGGGTCTCGCCGAGGAACCGCGCCAGCGGGCTATCGCAGGCGGGGCTCGGGTCGAGGAAGACGCGCGCGGCGCGCCCCTCGAAGAACGCGAGGCCCCACCCGTCGGCGTGCGGTCCGGTGCGGCCGCCCCGGTGCCGGAGGCCGTTGAACGAAAAGACGATGTCGGTGGGGACGTTGCACTCCATCCCGAGGAGCTCGCACATGCTCGCGGCGGCACCATATCACCCCGGAAGGGGTGAGGCGCAGCGTCAACGATCGGGCTCGCCCTGCAGCGACGCGCGCGGGATGGAGTGGACGAGATCGATCACCGCCTTGACCGTGTCGACCGGCGTCTCCGGGATGATGCCGTGGCCGAGGTTGAAGATGTGGCCCGCGCGCCCGCCGGCCTCGGCGAGCACCGCCCGCGCGCGGCGCTCGGCGACGGCGCGCGGCGCGCAGAGCAGCAGCGGATCGAGGTTGCCCTGCACGGCGCGGTCGTGACCGATGCGCTGCCACGCCTTGTCGAGCGGCGTGCGCCAGTCGACGCCGATCACCGTGCCGCCGGCGTCGCGCTGCGCCTCGAGGAGCGCCCCGGTGTTCGTGCCGAAGTGGATGACCGGGACGCCAGTCGCCTCGAGGTCGCGCAGGATATGGCGCACGTGCGGCTGCACGTGCTCGCGGTAGTCGTCGATCGAGAGCGAGCCGACCCACGAGTCGAACAGCTGCACGGCCTGCGCGCCGGCGGCGACCTGCGCGCGCAGCAGGCGGCGGACGACCTCGGAGATCTTGCCCATCAGCGCCGACCACGCATCGGGATCGCTCCACATCAGCTGCTTCGTGAGCCGGTAGTCGCTCGATTTGCCCCCCTCGACGAGGTAGCTCGCCATGGTGAACGGCGCGCCGGCGAAGCCGATGAGCGGCGTCTTGCCGTCCAGCTCCTTGCGGATGAGGCGCACGGCGTCGAGCACGTAACCGAGGCCCTCTTCGGGCTCGAACACGCGGAGCCGCTCGATGCCGGCCCGGTCGCGCACCGGCTCGTGGATGACCGGGCCCTCGCCCTTCGCGAACTCGAAGGGGGCGCCCATCGGCTCGAGCGGCAAGAGGATGTCGGCGAAGAGGATCGCAGCGTCCATCCCGAGCCGCAGCGGCTGGAGGGTCACCTCCAGCGCGAGCTCGGGCGTCTTGCAGATCTCGAGCAGCGTGTATTTCTTCCTGAGCTCCCGGTACTCGGCCATGTACCGGCCCGCCTGGCGCATGAACCATACGGGCGTCACATCGGTCGGCTCACGCCGGCAGGCGCGCAGGAAGCGGTCGTGCATGGATGGAAAACTCCAGGATGGGCCCGAGGAGGCGCCCTCGGGGCGATCCTTCATGTCCGTTCAGCCATCTCCCGGCAATGGGTTTCTGGGAGCGCCGGGCCGTGGTTTTCCGGGAACGCCCGACCATGGATTTTTGGAAGCGCGGCGGTCGACCCGCGGCGAGCGGGCTGAGGGGGGGACCCAAGCGCCGCGTCGTCCGCCGTGTAGACTATGAATCTATGGCGCGTCCTTCCAGACCTCCCGGCTTTGACATGACGTACAGGCCCGAGAAGCGCATCGCGTTCGGGCCGCCGATGAAGGAGCGCATCCCGGCGCTGCTTTACCTTGCCTTCGCCCTCACCGTCTCGGCGGTGATCTTCTATGGCCAGAACGCTCCTTCGAGCTCCCGGATCTTCCAGTACGTCGTGGAGGGGGATCGCCACCGGCTCGTCCCGTCGAGCGTGTGCGCCATCATCCTGTGCGTGAGCGCGCTCGCGATGGTGCTGCGGGAGCAGATGCGCGGCGTGATCGTGCACCCGGACGGGATCGAGCTGCGCGAGCTGCTCGGGTTCGGGCTGCCGCGCGTGCGGCGCTTCGCCTGGTCGCAGATCGATCGCATGTCGGTGCCCTCGGCGCAGGCGGGCGCCGGCGGCGCGGGCGCGGTCCAGCGAGGCAAGCCGTCGAGCAACATCCGGCTGGATCTCTGGGACGGGTCCCGCACCTGGCTGCCGGACGTGGGAGACAAGATCGCGCTGTCCGTGATGCTGGAGCGGGTGGCCCTGGCGCGGGCGATCCCGATCGAGGGGGGGACCGGGCTCATGGACGACCTCGGCAACCCCCTCCAGGACGACGGCTGACCCAGGCCTAGGCCGCGCTCGCGCCGGCCTTCCGCTGCGCGAACTCCTCGCGCACGCCCTTGCGCAGCTCGGGATCGAGCAGGAGATCCGCGCACGTCATCGCCATCGCCTTGGCGGCGATCAGCATCGAGTCCTGACCGCCGGGGCTCGCGGCCTTGGCGGCGAACGCGTGCTGGTGGCACGTCGTCTCGCCCTTGCCGCAGATCGCGATCCAGGGGTGGATGGCGGGGAGCGCGTGGGACACGTCGCCCATGTCGGTCGAGCCCGTGCCGACGGCGGGGTCCATCTCGAGCGGCGAGCGGCCGAGGGTGCGCAGGTGCTCGCCGAAGCGGCGCGCCATCTTCCGGTTGTTGACCATGTTCTTGTAGCCGCCCTGGTCGACGAGCGTGAGCTCCACCCCGCTCGCCATGGCCGCGCCGCGGGCGCAGCGCTCGACGATCGCCCGCACGCGGGCGAGCTCCTCGGTGTCGAGGGCGCGGACCGAGAACTCGGCCACCGCGAGCTCCGGGATGATGTTGACCGCCTGGCCGCCGTTCTTGATGAACCCGTGCACCCGGACGCCATCGCGGAAGTGGACGCGCTGGCCGTCGATCAGCCGGAAGGTGTCGAGGCAGGCCGTGAGCGCGCTGTTCCCGTCCCACGGCGCGAGCGCGGCGTGCGACGGCTTGCCGTGGAACTGGAGCTCGAGCCAGGTGCTGGCCAGCGTGTCGTGGGCGAGCAGGTCGCGGTCGAACGGGTGGAACATCATCGCGGCGTCGACGCCCTCGAAGGCGCCGGCCTCGAGCAGCCGGATCTTGCCGCCGCCCCCCTCCTCGGCGGGCGTCCCGACCAGATCGATGGTGCCGGCCACGGCGTCCTTCTGCCGGGCCAGGGCGAGGAAGGCGCCGAGCGCGCCCGCCGCGATCAGGTTGTGCCCGCAGGCGTGGCCGATCTCCGGGAGGGCGTCGTACTCGGCGAGGATGGCGAGGTGGGGGCCCTGGCCCTGCCCGATGCGCGCGCGCAGCGAGGTGGGCATGCCGGCGAGCCCGCGCTCGACCTGGATGCCCTTCTTCTCGACGGCCTCGGCGATCCACGCCGCGGCCTTGTGCTCCTGGAACCGGAGCTCGGGGTTCGCGTGGATGCGCGCGGCGATCTCGCGGAGCTCCGGGGAGAGGTCGTCGATGTCGCGCTGGATGCGGCTCGGGTCGAGGCTCATGGGCGGGCGATACTACCCTGGATCCGCGCGGCTCGCCTGGGCCATGGTGGCGCCGGCGGTAGAGCTCCGCCGGCGTCCGGCCGCGACGGGTGGCGAGGCCGGCGCGCCCTCACGCTCTCCACGGAGTCAGGATCCTCGAATGCAAAGGCTGCGCTGCTCTTCGCTCCTCCTCGGCCTCGCGGCGCTGCTCGCGCCGCCCGCGCTCGCCGGGTGTGACGCCTCGCGCGCGCGCAAGGAGGCCCCGCCCGCCGCCTCGAGCGCGGCGTCCGCGCCGGACGCGAGCGCGGCGGCGCGGGCAGAGCCCGCCCGCGTCGCGGTCGAGGCGAGGGCGATGGGGACGAACCTGCTCCTCGCCGCCTACGCGAGCGCGGCGATGGATGAGGCAGCGATCCGGGCCAGGCTGGAGAAGGCGATCGCCGAGATCCGCAGGCTCGAGGGGCTGATGACGACGTGGCGGCCGGACAGCGAGCTGTCGCGGGTCAACGCGGCCGCCGGGAAGAGCGCCGCCCCGGTGAGCCCGGAGTCGCTCGACGTGATCGAGAAGAGCCTCTGGATCAGCGAGCGCTCCGGCGGGGTCTTCGACGTCACCTTCGAGGCGATGCACGGGCTCTGGAAGTTCGACGAGGACATCGACGACAACGTGCCGCGGAGGGACGACGTCGAGCGGGCGCGGGCGCTCATCGATTACAAGCAGATCCGGATCGATCGCGCGCAGCGCACGGTGATGCTCGCGCGGCCGGGGATGCGGATGAGCCTCGGCGGGATCGCGAAGGGCTACGCCGTCGACGCCGCGGCGCGGGTGCTGCGCGGGGAGGGGCTGACGTCGTTCTTCGTGCAGGCCGGCGGCGATCTGTACATCGCCGGGAAGAAGCCGGACGGCTCGCGGTGGAGGGCGGGCGTGCGGGACCCGCGCGGGAAGGGACCGAACGACTACTTCGCGATGATCGAGGTCGAGGACCGCGCGTTCTCGACGGCGGGCGACTACGAGCGGAGCTTCATCAAGGAGGGCAGGCGCTATCACCACATCATCGATCCGCGGACCGGCTTCCCGGCGACCGAGAGCCGGAGCGTGACCATCTGGGCGAGGGACGCGCTGACCGCCGACGCCGTCGACGACGCGGTGTTCATCCTGGGAGCCGAGAAGGGGCTCGCGCTCGTCGAGGCGATCGAGGACTGCGGGGCGGTGATCGTCGACCGCGACAACAAGGTATGGGTGTCGAAGCGGCTGGAAGGGAAGGTCGAGGTGCTCCGCCCGCCGACGGAGGGGCTGTAGGGCGGGGCGCCGCCGGCGCTCCCCCCGGCGGGCGGCGAGGGCGCGCGGCAGCGCCGTGCACGATGCTGCGGGGCGCCCGTCGCGGCGGGCGCCGAGGGAGGAGAGCGTCAGCCCTCGAAGAGCTCGTCGAGCGTCGTGGCCGTCAGGATCCGCTCGGCCCAACCCGCGAGCCGCTCCCCGGACGCAGCGAGGACCTGCTCCCGCCGCGCCTCGGGCACGTCCCCGAACCGCGCCCTGAGCTGGCGCAGCAGCACGGCGCGCTGGCCCTCGTCGAGCCCCGCGCGCCGCCCCTCGTCGAGCGCTGCCTGGCGCTCGCGCGCCTTGATGGCCTCGATCTCCGGGTTGCCCTTGCGCTCCAGCGCGCGGACGACCTCGCGCTCGGCAGCCGCGCCGTCGAGCAACGCGCGGACGGGGACCGGACGGACCAGGCACGGATCCTCGATCACCGCGTCGGGCGCGAGCGGCACGAACCGCCCCTCGGCCGCCGACCACTCGGCGACCCCGTCGCGCTTCACGAAGATGGCGAAGACGCGGCGCACGCCCCGGGCGACGAGATCTTCGGCCTTCTCGCGCACGTCGTGCATCGATTGCTCGTTGACGATCTCGAACGAGAGCTCCTCCAGGTACCGGCGCCCCGTCGTCGGATCGAGCCCCGCCTTGCGGATGGACAGATCGGTGGCGAAATCCGAACCCTCGTTGACGCGGGTGATGAGGTCGGCCGCGCCGATGTAGCCGGGCTGGAGGTGCGGCGCGATCAGGAAATCGAGCCGCACCTGCTGCTCGGCGTGCGGCTCCAGCGCCGGCGCGGCGACGACCTTGCGCCCGCGGATCAGCTCGTCGCGCGTCACCTCCGGCGCCACGAGGTGCTCGTCCACGGCCGGGAAACGCGCCCGCGGCGGCTCTGCGGGCGGGAGCCTGGCCGCCGCGCCGCCTCGGGCGGCCGGGGCGAGCAGGAGCGCGGCGCCGCGCGGCTTTGGATCCATGAAGACAAGGCTAGCACGACGGCGGCCGCACGCGCCTCGCCGCCCAGTCGGCGCGCCGCGGCGGGCGAGGCGCGCGCCGTCACCGCCCCCGGTACACCGGCTTCCGCTTCTCGGCGAACGCGCGCAGCGCCTCGAGCCGATCCTCGCTGCGCAGCGTCTCGTCGTAATGTACCCGCTCGACCTCGAGCCCGAGATCCAGCGGCACGTCGTAGCCGTCCTCGATCGCCCGGAGCGCCGCCGCCTGCGCGATCGGCGCGCCGCTCGCGATCGGCTCGATCCACGCGATCGCGTCGTCGACCACCGGCGTCCCCTCGGGCGACACCCGGTTCACGAGCCCCCAGGCGAGCGCCTCGGCCGCGGCGAGCTTCCGGCCGAGCAGGATCATCTCCTTCGCGCGCGCCTCGCCGACGACCCGCGGCAGCCGCTGCGTGCCGCCCGCGCCCGGGATGATGCCGAGCGACGTCTCCGGCAGCGCGAGCTCGGCGTGCGGCGCCGCCACCCGGAGATCGCAGATCAGCGCGAGCTCCAGCCCGCCGCCGAACGCGACCCCGTTGATCGCGGCGATCACCGGCTTCGGGCTCCGCGCGAGCACCCCGAGCTCCGTCCGGTACAGCCCCACCTGCCGGCGGACGTCGTCCGGGCTCATGCCCTGCCGCTCCTTGAGATCGGCGCCGGCGCAGAACGCCTTGTCCCCGGCGCCCGTGATCACGATCGCCCGCACCGCCGGGTCGTCCACGAGCTCGCGCCCGAGCCGACCGAAGGCGAGCAGCGCGTCGCGCGAGAGCGCGTTGCGGCGATCCGCCCGATCGATGGTGAGCACCGCGACCGCGCCGCGCCGGTCGAGCTTCACGGGAGAGGCGTCCGACATGGAGCCTCCCTAGCCGACCGAAGCGGCGCGGCAAAGGGGCTCGCTCACTTGGCGTCGGCCGCCTTCTTGGCCTTGTTCCCCGCCGCCTCGAGCTTGCCCAGCCGCGCCCGGATCTCCGCGTTGTCGCGCCGCAGCGCCTCGAGCTCGTCCCGCAGCCGGTCCAGCTCGCGCTTGCCCGCCCCGCCGAGATCGCGGAGCACCTCGCGGATCCGCCGCCGCACCCGGCCGTCGAGATCGCGGTCGAGCTGCCGCAGGAGCGCGCCGCGCGACCGGCCGTCGCCGAGATCGCCGAGCGCGCGCGCGACGTCGACCCGGAGGTACGGATCCGGCTGATCGAGGAGCTCCTCGAGGAGCTCGCGCGTCCGCCGATCGCTCGAGAGCTTCGGCAGCGCCAGGATCGCCGCCCGGCGCCCCCGCGTCGGGACGCCGTAGCGCGTCCGGGCCGTCAGGTGCGGCACGGCGCGCTCGTCGCGCAGGTTGGCCAGCCCGTCGATCACGCCGCAGCGGATGACCTCGCCCCACGAGGGGCGGTCGAGCAGGTCGATCAACGTGTCGAACCCCGAGCTCTGCCGCGTGGCCCCGAGCGCCCGCGCCGCCTCCGCCTGGACCAGGTAGCTCGCGTCGCGCAGGGCGAGCTTGCCGAGGAGCTCCGCCGCCTTGGCCGACCGGAAGTTGCCGAGCGCGCTCGCGACCGCCCGCCGCACCTTCGGGTGCTCCACGCCCGCGCTCGCCTCGAGGAGCGCGAACGCCGCGCTCGACTGCAGCGCGCCGAGCGCGCCCGCGGCGGCGGCGCGCACCCCCCAGAACTCGTTCGCGTCGGCGAGCGACTGCCCGAGCGCCCGCGTCGTCGGCGGGTCGTCGCGCCGCGAGAGCGGCTTCGCGGCGAGCATGCGGCCGCGCGCCGTCGGCGCGTGGGCGAGCTGCGCCCGCAGCAGATCGGCCGGCGCGTCGACCTTGACCTCGCCCAGGATCCGGAGGTCCGGATCCACCACCACGAAGCGAGGGCGCCGCGGGAGCGGGATGACGAAGGTGTGCGCCTGCTGGTCCACGCGCCGCACCTCGCGGCGCACGCTCGAGCCCTTGCCGTCCGCGAAGCCGAAATCGAGCACCAGGTCGAACGCGAACGCCGGCGGCGTCGCGGCGTCCGGCTGGAGCGCGTGCTCCCGGCTGGGGTGCTGTCCGGCCGCCTGCGTCTGCTTCACGGTCACGGTGCACTCGTCGCCCTCGAGCTCGATCTTCACGTCGAGCTCGGGGTGACCGGCGCGGAACACCCACTGCTCGAAGAAGCGCTCCAGCGACTTGCCGCTCACCTCCTCGAGCGCGCGGGCGAGATCCCGCGTCTCCACGACCCCGCGCGCGTGGCGCGTCAGGTAGGCGCTCACCCCGCGCCAGAACAGCGCGTCCCCGAGCTCGCGGCGGAGCAGGTGCAGCACGAGCCCGCCCTTCTCGTAGAGGTGCCGATCGAAGACGTCGAGCGGCGCGTCGTAGTCCTGACAGACGATCGGCCGCCGGTAGCGCCCCCGCGCCTCGCCCAGGTACGCGTCGAGATCGGCCTTCAGGCCGTGATCGTACTCGTCGGCGCCGAGGTGGTGCTCCCGATAGACGTGCTCCATGAAGGTCGCGAACCCCTCGTTGAGCCAGCCGTGCGACCAGTCGCGGCACGTCACGAGATCGCCGAACCACTGGTGCGCGAGCTCGTGGGCGATGAGATCGTCCGACGAGATGTCGAGCGCCGCCCGCTCGTCGAGCAGGATGTGCTCGTACATCGTCGTGGCGGTCGTGTTCTCCATCCCCCCGAAGATGAAGTCGCTCACCACCACCTGCGCGTAGCGGCGGAAAGGATACTTGACCCCGAGCTTCTCGCTGAAGTGACGGATCATGTCCGGCGTGCGCGCGAACGTGCGGCGGCCGTCCTCCTCGCGCCCCTTCGGCACGAAGTACGCGAGCGGGACGTCGAGCGCCGCGTCGTCGATGCGCGCGAACTCGCCCGCGACGAGCGTGAACAGGTAGCTCGGGTGAGGCTCGTCCAGCCGGTAGTGGAAGACGCCCGCCTTCTGCGATTTCGCGTCGCTCTCGAGCTCGCCGTTCGACAGGCAGTACCAGCCCGGCGGCACCTCCGCCCGGAGCTCGGTCGTCTGCTTGACGTGGGGCTTGTCGATGCAGGGGAAGACGTGGCGCGCGTCCTCGTCCTGGCACTGCGTCCAGACCTGGCGCGGGCGGTCGGGGACGTGCTCGTCCGGCTGGAGGAAGTAGAGCCCCCGCCGCGGCGTGGCCCGGTACCGGACCAGGATCGACGCCTCGGCCTCGTCGAGCGGCACGGCCACGCGGAGCGTCTCGCCGTCGTACGTGTGCTCGGCCGGCTGGAACGCGCCGCTCGCCGCCTTGCCCGCGCCGCGCCGGGGCTTCGCCGCGCGCCCCGCGCCCGCGCTGATCTCGACCGACTCCAGATCGAAGCCGACGGCGTCGAGCGCGATCTCGCGCGCCGCCGGATCGACGCGGACCACGTCGAGCCGCGCGGCGCCGCGGATCGAGCGCTCCGCGACGTCGAGCGCGAGATCGAGGGCGATGTGCCGGACCGTGAACGGGCGCGAGCGCTCGTAGACGCGCTTCGTCCCGGCGAGCGCGAAGGGACGGGAGGCGACCGCGAACTCGGACGACGAGAGCACGGAACCGCAGGCGCAGCGCGAATGAAGCCGGTACTCTAGGGGCATCTCGGCCGAGTTTCCCCGCGCCGCGCCCGGCGCTGCAAGCAAGAACGCATGCGCCGGAGCGGGCGGCCGGGCAGCTCAGCTCGTCTTGAGGCCGTCGAGCACCTCGAGCGCGAGCTCGTACTTGCCGAGCGGCGGCATCAGGTAGGCGCCCTGCACCCGGTCGCGCACCGAGAAGAGCATCTCGCGGGCGATCTTCACCCCCTCCTTGCGGGCCTCGGGGCCGGCCGGCACCTTGCGCATGCGCTCGCGGATCTCCTCCGGGATCTGCATGCCAGGGACCTCGTTGTGGAGGAACTCGGCGTTCTTGTAGCTCACGAGCGGGAGCACGCCGACGAGCACCGGCATCCCCAGGTGCTCGATGCGCCGCAGCACCTTCTCGAGGAGATCCTGGTGGAAGACCGGCTGCGTCATGATGATGTCGGCCCCCGCGGCGCGCTTGCGCTCCAGGCGCGCGAGCTCCTTGTCGAGGTCCGGGGCGCCGGGCTCGAGCCCGGTGGCGAGCAGGAACGACGTCTTGCCGCCCGGGATCGGCTTGCCGGCCGGGTCGAGGCCGCGGTTCATCGTGCTCGCCATGTGGAGCAGCCCGATCGAGTCGAGGTCGTAGACCGCCGTCGCCTCCGGGTAGTCGCCGACCTTCGGCGGATCGCCCGTGATGATGACGAGGTTCTTGATGCCGATCGCGTGGGCGCCGAGCAGGTGCGCCATCTGGCCGATGAGGTTCCGGTCGCGGCCGCAGACGTGCAGGATCGGCTCGATGCCGTAGCGCTGGACCAGGAGCGAGCAGAAGGCGAGGTTCGTCATCCGCGCGGTGGCGCGCGGGCCGTCGGCGACGTTCACGACGTCGACGCCGTTGTCGATGAGCATCTTCGCCGCGCTGAGCGCGCTCTCGGGGCTGAGGCCCGGCGCCGGGTTCACCTCGACCGAGACCACGAACTTGCCCGCGGCGATCTTCGCCGCGAGGGGGCTCCGCTCGCCGAGCGGCGTGGGCTCGCTCCCCGTGGGCGCGTCCATCGTGACGTGCGGGCGCGAGGTGACCTCGGGCACGGCGCTGCCGCGGAGCATGCGGGCCGACTTGGCCATCCACTTGACGTGCTCCGGCGTGGTGCCGCAGCAGCCGCCGATCATCGCCGCGCCCGCCTGGATCATGCGGCGGGCGAAGACGTCGAAGTACTCGGGCGTCGCCATGTAGAGCAGGCGGCCGTCGACCGTGCGGGGCAGGCCCGCGTTCGGCTGCACGCAGAGCGGGAGCCCCGCGGTCGCCATCCGCTCCGCCATGGCGAGCGACAGCTGCGGGCCGTCGCCGCAGTTGACGCCGAGCAGGTCGACGCCCCAGTCCCGCAGCGTCCGGGCGACGCGCTCCGGCTCGCTGCCGTCGGCCACGACGCCGCTCGTGTCGAACGTCATCGACGCGAGCACCGGCAGCCCCGGCGCGGCCTGCCGCGCCGCCTCGATGGCGAGCTTGATCTCGTCGAGGTGGCGGAATGTCTCGAGGACCAAGAGGTCCGCGCCCCCCTCGGCGAGCGCGCCCGCCTGCTCGGCGAAGGTGGCGGCCGCCGCGGCGAGGTCGTCGCGCTTGGCCACGCCGGGCACGAGCCCGGTCGGGCCGATCGAGCCGGCCACGTACGCGTCGCCGCCCGCGATCTCGCGCGCGATGCGCGCGCCCGCGAGGTTGAAGTTGCGCACCTCGTTGACGAGCCCGTACCGCTCGAGGCGGAACCTGTTCGCGCCGAAGGTGTTCGTCTCGATGACGTTCGCGCCCGCGGCGACGTAGTCGGCGTGGACCCGCTTCACGAGGTCGGGGCGCGTGACGTTGAGCTGCTCGAAATTCTGCGTGACGAACACCCCGCGCTCGTAGAGCAGCGAGCCCATCGCGCCGTCGAACACGAGGATCGAGCGCCGGATCGCGTCGAGGAACGGGGCCTCTGGTCTCGTGCGGGACATGGGGCGCATCGTAGGGGCGCGCCGGCTTCTCAGGAAGGGGGGCGCGACGCGGTTGACGTCGCGGTCAGGATCTCGGTAGGCAGATCGCGAGATGAGCACGCCCCGATGGCTTCGCGCATTTGCCCTGGCGGTCTCCGCCGCCGCTCCGCTCCTCGCCGCTTCCTCGCCGGCGCACGCCTGGGATCCGGTGGTGCACCGCTCGGACGCGGGCGTGGACCTCTACCTGTGGAGCGCCCGCGATCTCGGCGCGTCGACCGCCGTCGTCCCGTTCCTCCAGTTCGAGCCGACGCCCGACCTGTTCATCAACCTGAAGTTCCCGCTGGCCCTCTCCCTGAACGGCCCGGGGGATCTGGAGGATCCGCGCGACGGTCAGGCGCGCGCGGGGCTCGGCAACCCGACGTTCACGCTCTACTACGCGGACATCGACGGCAAGCTGACGTGGTACGCGGGCGGCCGCGCCGCGCTGCCGCTCGGCGTGGTCGACGACTACGACTGGCGCTGGGCGACGGCCTACGCGTCGGCGGCGATGGCCTATTACGATCTGCACCTCTGGGCGGCCGACGCGCTCCCGATCGGCGGGCTCGGCGGCATCGAGTACCGCTTCGGCCGCTCCTTCGTGCTCCGGGCGGGCGGCGATCTCACGTTCTTCGTCCCGCTGCAGGACCGCGGCCGGCGCGGCTTCATCGACGATTCGGACGATCTCGACGTGGTGTTCCAGGCGAAGGTCGAGCCGGAGTTCCAGAGCCGCGCCGGCTTCGGCGGCGGCGTGGCGCTCCAGACCGTGTGGGTCCCGTCGTCGGTCTACGACGACCAGGGGCAGGTCTCGCTGCTGCCGTATTTCGTGTACGACAGCCAGAAGACCTTCTTCATGCGGGCCGGCCTGCTCCTCGCGCTGGACGAGCCGCTCGGGCCTGCGTTCGACCGGCGGAGAGTGACGTCGCTCTACCTGCAGTTCGGCGGGCACATCGACTAGCGCGCCGGGCGGCTCGACCGAGCGAGGGATGAACCGGAGAGGCGCAGGTGCCGTGTCGGGCAGGGCGGCGCCGCCTTCGGGCTCGCCCGGGCCCCTCGCACGCATGGAGGCTCGAACATGACCCGTCGCCGCGCCATCGCCTGGGGCGCCGCCGCCGTCGCTCTTTTGGCGGTCGTCCTCCTCCTCCGCAAGCTCAACCAGTTTCCGCCGGACACGACGCCCGAGGGCGCGTATCTCCGCATCGCGTACAACATCGGCGCGAGCGACCCGCGCGCGTGCTTCCCGTACCTCGAGGACCGGGCGCAGCACGCGGCCTACACGATCCGGGACTACCGGCGGAAGGCGTTCGAGCGGATCGAGGCGAGCTACCCGGAGCCGGAGCGCGCGCGCCTGCTCGAGCAGTACCGCGCGCACGCGATGGCCGAGGACGGGGCGGACGTGTGGGTCGACATCGCCGCGAAGCAGGGGTTCGTCGCGCGGCTCCGGCGCGACCTGTCCGGCATCGCGAAGGTGGAGGTGACGGGCGAGCGGGCCACCGTCGAGACGGCGCGCGGCACGCGGTACCCGTTCCGGCGGCGGGACAACGGCATCTGGGGGCTCACGCTCTTCACGGCGGACCTCGTGGCCGAGGCCGAGCGGGCGGCGCGGGACTGGGACGTCGTGGAGAAGGCGGCGCTCGACTACGAGCGGGCGCGGTGAGCGGGGCGCCGCCGCGCCGCGATGCTCGAGGGCGAACCGGCGGCGGCGGCAGGAGGGGGCCCTCGTGGAGCTGAGCCGCGCGGACGCCTCCGCGATCGATCCAGCGGCGAGAGACGCAGCGCTGCGCGAGCTCGGCGTCGAGCGAGGCGCCTGGATCGCGAGCGGGACCGAGGCAGAGGTCTACGGTTTGACGGACGAGCGCGTCCTCAAGCTGTATCCGGATCCCGGCCGGGCCTGCGCGCTCGAGGTGCTGAGGAGGTTCTACGATTCGCTGCGCGGCGAGGGGCTGCCGTTCGCGCTCCCCCGGATCTACGACATCACGCCCGTCCGAGGGCTCCTCGCCGTGACGGAGCGCCGGATCGAGGGCAAGCCGCTCTCCGAGCCCCTACTGGCAGCGCATGGCGTAGCCTCGTAGGGGCCGCAGCGCGCGCTCATCAGCCGTCCGCGAACAGCCTCCAAGGGTTCCTCGGGGGCGGCTGGCCAGCGAGCCACCCCGCGATGTCACGTGACATGTCACGTGACATCGCGGGGCCGCGCCGTGACACCGCGACCTCGATGTCACGGCGCGGCCCGATCTCCGCGACTCCTCGCGTCGATCCCGGAGGGGTCGCGCGCGCCGGGCCTGGCACGGTTCTTGTGAAACCCGGGTGCTCGGTACGGAGTGACTTCAATGAGAAGAATCAACAGCAAAAGCCTTCTGCTTACGATCCTCACGTCGATAGGGGCGCTCAGCGTCGCGCCCGCGGCACATGCCTTGTCCTGGGAAGACATCCAGCCGAAGAGCGGTATCAAGGAGGGCAAGTGGGAAGGGCCCGGCGGCTTCGAGCTCAAGTGGAACGCCTCGGACGGGAACATCAAGTTCGAGGTCACCTCGCCCAACACGGGCATCTACTCGGCCAACTACGGGACCAACCCGACCGCCATCGCGAACGGCGACGTCTGGAACCTGCCTGGCGAAGGCAACGGCGTCATCACCTACGGCACGGACCGCGGCATCAAGCTCGAGGTCCCCGTCGGGCCCTCCGTCGCGATCGTCACCGAAGGGAAGATGAACGACAAGTGGGAGTACGTCCCTGACAAGGCGGAGGTCGAGATCGGGCTCAAGCGCCCGCTCTTCACCAGCTACAAGCCCGACAAGAGCGGCGTGCACCAGGTCGGCGACCGCTTCGAGACCGAGGCGAAGCTGAAGCTCATCCTCGAAGGGATACAGTCGGGCAACCCCAACTGGGGATACGCGGTCGAGACCTCGATCCTCGGGCTCGAGATCATCAACGAGGAGTACGTCGGGTTCGGCATGCGCGATCTGCTCGGCAACGGCATGGTGGGGCAGCTCGCCGACTTCATGCGCTGGCGGCAGGACTACCTCCTGGACCTGTCCCAGGGCCGGGCGCCGCACATGGGCGACATCGACGCCGAGCTGCCGGACATGGCGCTGTTCCTCGCCTTCATGGATATCGGCGGCGACCCGCTGGCGATCGATCTCGACGACGACGGCGTCGAGACCCTCGGCCTCGACGGGTCCGGCTCGGTCCTCTTCGATCACGACGGCGACGGCGTGGCCACGGCCACGGGCTGGGTGGCGCCCGACGACGGCTGGATCGTGAGGGATCGCAACCTCGACGGCCAGATCAACAACGGCAACGAGCTCTTCGGCGTCAACACCGTGAAGCTCGACGGGACGCTGGCGACCGACGGCCTCGACGCCCTCTCCGATCTGGACACCACGCGCGACGGCGTCGTCGACGCCGCCGACGCCGGCTTCGGCGCGCTGCGCGTCTGGCAGGACCTGAACTCGAACGGCAGGGCCGACTTCGGCGAGCTCGCGTCGCTCACGGAGATGGGGATCAGCTCGATCTCCCTCTCGACCACGGGGAACATCAGTAACCAGAACGGGAATACGTTCTCCGGCACGGCGAAGTACACCCGCGACGACGGGACGACCGGGATCGTCGCCAACCTGATCCCGGCCGAGAGCAACTTCTACGCGGAGTTCACGGAGCCGGTCACGATCTCCGCGGAGGCCGAGGCGCTCCCGTACATGGGCGGCAGCGGGTTCGCGCGCCCGCTGCGCGAGGCGATGTCGGTCGATCCCGTGCTGCTCTCGCTCGTCAGCGAGTTCGCCGCCGAGCCTACGCGAGAAGGCCAGCGGCGGAAGGTCGACGACATCCTGGCGCGCTGGGCGCAGGCGGCGCCCGGGGGATCGCTCTATCACCAGTCGATCGCGACCAACACGCCCATCTGGGTGCACTTCCAGCGGGTCAAGAAGCCGAAGGTCGATTCGCAAGGCGGCGGCGCGCTGACCACGAGCGGCGGCTCGTCGGTCGGCAAGGGCCAGGTGTATGCGCCTCAGTCCGACTGGGGGGTGACGCCGATGGTGCCGGGCGCGACGGAGAACCAGACACGCACGGATCTGACGACGCTGTTCGCCTCGGAGGCGGAGCGCCTCGGCGTGAGCGGCAACCCGCGATGGCTGAAGGAGGTGCTGGAGCTCAGCGATCACCCGATGGTCCTCGACTACAAGCGTCATCTGGGGCGCCTCACGGTGGTCGAGGTGTTCAGCGGCATCGAGAGCCGCGACTGGGACCAGCTGTCCACAGACGCGAGCGGCAAGCGCGTCACGTTCAGCACCCAGAACACGTGGGGGTTCGACGCGGCGTACCGCCTGATCCACGAGCGCGTCTACGGCGCCCTCGCGGTCCAGACGCGCCTGCAGTCGTACCTCGAGATGGTCCCCGACCCCACCGGGCCCGGGAGCCTCGACTTCTCGGCGCTGAACCAGCGCCTCCAGCTCGAGCTCGACGCCGAGCACGAGATGGTCGACACCAGCGACGCGCTCGCCGACCTCGTGGACCTCGTGCGCCACGCGGGACCGGCGCTGATGCGCTTCGGCTGGGATCCGCGCCCGCTCCTCGCGGACGCCCTCGACTCGACGCTGGACGCCACCATGGAGGTCGCGACCCAGTGGCTCCCCGTCGGCGGGTGCTTCTGGCAGCCGTCCGCGGCGATGGATCCCTCCGCGTACTACAATGAGACGTACCTGGGGACGCTGCAGGACAAGCACTTCCTGTTCCAGCCCAGCGGGCGCCCCGACCCGTACAACCGGCCCGACTCCTTCCTGGTGAAGCTCAGCCCCGGGGATCTCTGCGGCCAGTTCCGCTGGTTCGATTACACCTGGGAGGGCCAGCTCGCGAACCCCACGAAGACGACGCCCCTCCGCTACGATCATCACCGCAACGGGCATGACCTCGTATGGCAAGCCACGCAGGTGTCGGCCGGCGTGGGCGACGATCTCATCTTCGTCCATCCCACCGACGCCGACCGCATCGACGGCGGCCCCGGCGATGACACCTACGTCGTCGGCGCGAACTACGGCGAGCTCTACCTCGCCGGCTCCGAGCTCAGCACCGACACGCTGCAGTTCGTCGACGGCATCCGCAAGGAGGACGTCAAGGTCACGCGCTCGGATCGCAACCTCGTCATCGAGGTGACGAGCGCGCCTCTGGCCACCCGCACGAAGGTCTCCGTCGCGGGGTTCTTCAACCAGGACGCCGCGAGCGGCTCCGCGCTGGGGAACGTCGCGTTCAGCGACGGCACGTTCTGGAACACCCGGGATCTCCGCGTGAAGGCCCTGGACAACGGCGACGCGGGCGGGGCGATCGTCGGTTACCAGACGCCGGACCTCATCGACGCGCAAGGCGGCGACGACTGGGTCGACGGCCAGGACGGGCAGGACTTCCTGATCGGAGGTGACGGCAACGACTCGCTGAACGGCGGCAACCACGGCGACTACCTCTACGGCGGCAGCGGGAACGACAACCTGTCGGGCGGCCCCGGGAACGACGTGCTCGACGACGACGCGGGCGACGATCACTTCACCGGCGGCGACGGCGACGACCTGTTCCTCGTGGGCGGGCTGGAGGCAGGCGATGATCTGGTCGACGACACCTCGGGCAACGACCGGCTCGTCTTCGCCACCGACGTGACCCCCGAGATGATCAGCGTCCGCAACGTGAACCGCGACATGATCATCAACGTCGCTGGGGACGGCAAGTCAAGGCAGGTCAAGGTCCGGTGGCAGTTCCACGAGGACGCCGCGCTCGGCGTGAGCGCCGTGCAGATCGGCGAGCCCGCCGTGGCGATGTGGAACAGGGAAGAGCTGCGGGGCCTGGCCCTCTCCGGCTCGACGGGCAACGACACGATCGTGGCGTTCGATACGGCGGATACCGTACCGGGGTCTGCGGGCAACGACTACATCTCCGGCCGCGGCGGCAATGACGACCTGTCGGGCGGTGACGGCAACGACACGGTCGACGGCGGCACGGGCGACGACCGCATCAGCGGCGGCGATGGGGACGATAACCTCACGGGTCAGGCCGGGGACGACGTGCTCGACGGCGGTGCGGGCAACGATCATTTCACCGGAGGCGACGGCAACGACACGTTCTTCGTGGGCGGGCTGGACGGAGGTACGGATCTCGTCGACGACACCTCCGGCAGCAACCGGCTCGTGCTCGGCGCCGACGTGACGCCCGAGATGGTGCGTGTCCGCAACGTCAACCGGGACATGGTCCTCACGGTCGCCGGCAACAACGTGTCGAGGCAGGTCACGGTCCGATGGCAGTTCGATGAGACCAGCGCGCTGGGCGTGGACGTGGTGCAGATCGGCGACCCCGCCACGGTGACGTGGACCAGGGCAGACCTGCGGAACCTGGCCCTCGCCGGGTCGTCGGGCAACGATACCCTCCTCGGGTTCGCGTCCGCGGATACCGTCTCGGGAGGTGCGGGGAACGACGCGATCTTCGGGCTCGGCGGCGACGATGTCCTGTCGGGCGACGACGGCGACGACGCGATCGACGGCGGCGACGGCGACGATCACCTGAACGGCGGCAACGGGAACGACACGCTCTCGGGTCAGAAGGGCAACGACGTGTTCGACGGCGGCGCCGGCAGCGACCACTTCAACGGCGGCGACGGCAACGACACGTTCTTCGTCGGCGGGATGGAGGGAGGCACCGATCTGATCGACGACTTCTCGGGCAGCAACCGGCTCGTGCTCGGCGCCGACGTGACGCCCGAGATGGTGCTCGTCCGCAACGTCAACCGGGACATGATCGTCACGATCTCGGCCAACGGCACCTACCGGCAGATCACTGTCCGATCGCACTTCAACACGGCCGGCACGTACGGCATGGACCTCATGCAGATCGGCGAGCCTGCCACCGCGACGTGGACGAGGGAGGATCTGAAGTACCTGGCCCTCGCCGGAACACCCGGGAACGACACGATCGTGGGGTTCGAGACGGCGGATGTCGTCTCGGGGTTCGCGGGAGACGACGCGATCAGCGGGCTCGGCGGCAACGACGCTCTGCAGGGCGGCGACGGCAACGACAGCATCGCGGGCGACGACGGCGACGACACCCTCGAAGGAGGGGACGGCAACGACAACCTCCGGGGTTACCGGGGCAACGATGTCCTCGTCGGCGGGCCTGGCAACGACACGCTGATGGGCGGAGACGACAGCGATACGTACTATTACTCCGCGGGCCAGGACACCATTCAGAACATCGACACCGGCGCCGGCAGCATCGACACGGTGATCTTCGACGACAGCCTCGCGCCCGGCGACCTGGTGTTCCGGAAGGACGGGTTCAGCGACCTCCTGGTCAGCGTCCGCGGCAGCACCGACACCCTGCGGATCTCGCAGTTCCTGACGGGCAACGCGGCCTCCACGTTCACGGTCGACCGGTTCCAGTTCGGCACCGCCCCCGGCGCGCCGCAGCTGACGGCCGCCGAGGTGGCCTACCTGGCGCTCTACGGGGACGGGAGCCCCATCAACGGCGACGAGTCTGCAAATCACCTCGACGGGTTCCTCGGGCCGGACACGATCTCGGGCTTCGGCGGCGACGACTCCATCTTCGGGAAGGACGGCGACGACACCCTGAACGGGATGGCGGGCGCCGACCAGCTGTACGGCGAGGCGGGCGCAGACACGCTGAACGGCGGGACCGGCAACGACACGCTCCGCGGCGGCTCCGGCGGCGACAAGTACACGTTCACCCCCGGAGACGGCGCCGACATCATCGTTCCGCCGTCGGACGGCGCGCTCGAGGATCTCGACATCGTCGAGGTCGTGGGGGCAGAGGCGGTCATCGACGAGGCCTCGTTCCGCCGGGTGAACCCGACGAACATCGAGCTGCGCGTCGGGAGCGATCTCGTCGTCACGATCCAGGGCTTCCTCGTGAACGACGCCTCCGGCACGGTCCGCCTGATCAACGAGGTCGACGAGGTCCGCTGGCCGGATCACACGCTGTGCACCAAGCAGCGGATCCGGGACGCGCTGGTCGCGAGCCCCAGCGGGACCGCGCTCGCCGCGCGGACCGTGTGCGGCAGCGACATGCAGTGGTAGCGGCGCGGCGCGGGGCCGCGCCTCACGTCGCGCGGCCCCGCGCCGGCGTCGCGCCGGCGAGGCCTGGGGATGTCGCGGGACATGTCACGTGACATCGGGCCGTCGCGCCGTGACATCGCCCGGGCCGATGTCACGGCGCGGCGGCTCGCGGGCGATTTTTCCAGCGAGATCGGACGCCCTGCGTCGCACCGGGTCTGGTGCGGTCCTTGCTGGAATTGCTAGTAGGAACGGAATCAACTCGAGGGTATCCGCGATGAACGAGAATCGTTACTTTCTGATCCTGGCTTCTGTAGGGGCGCTGAGCGTCGCATCGGCCTGCACGGCGCACGACCTATCATCGGAAGAAACCCTGCCGGACGGCAGCCACTCCGTCACGATGGAGGAGACCGGGGAGGCCGTGGGCCACCTCACTATCAATGGGACGGCTGGCGACGACGTCCTTCAGGGGACCGCGGCGGCCGATATCGTGTCAGGAATGGATGGGAACGACGTCATCCAGGGTCTCGCAGGGAACGATATCCTGATCGGCGGAAATGGAGCTGACGATCTGCTGGGCGGTGATGGACACGATGACCTCGAAGGAAGTGCCGGCGACGATGACCTGAGAGGCGACGGCGGCAACGATTACCTGCTCGGCGGCAGCGGGAATGATTTCATGATGGGCGGAGACGGCAGCGATACCTACTTCTTCAGCGCGGGGCAGGACATCATTCACAACAGCGACACGGCCGATGCGAGCGTCGATACCGTGATCATCGAGGATATCGCCGCGTCGCCCGACGATGTCGTGTTTCAGAGATACTTCACCGACCTGTTGATCACCGTCCCAGGGCACTCCGACACGCTGCGGATCACCCCGTTCTTCGGCGGTAACGGCGCCGCCGGGCACACGATCGATCGGATCAAGTTCGGTGAGCTGTTCGGCTCACCGCAGATGACCGCCGACGAGGTGGCGTACCTCGTGCTCTACGGGAGCGGCACCCCGGTCGTCGGCACAAGCACCGCAGACTACCTGGAGGGGTCGTCCGGGCAGGATCTCATCTCCGGGATGGACGGCAACGACGTGCTCTGGGGATACGAAGCGAACGACGGCCTGTACGGGCTGAGCGGCAACGACACGCTGTACGGCGGCCCGGGCAACGACGAGCTGGATGGCGGAACTGGCGATGACCAGCTCCACGGCGGCCTCGGAGGTGACAGCTACATCTTCAGGCCCGGGGACGGGAACGACATCATCCACCAGCCATCCGAGCCAGACTATGGCGGCCCTTATGATTACATCAAGATCGAGGGGTCGCCGACCTTGATCGAGGACGCGTCGTTCCGTAAGCTCAACGGCTCCGACATCCAGCTACGTCTCGCGCCTGGGCAGGGGCTCACCGTCACGATCGAGGGCTTCCTGGATCCGGTCACCGGCTGGTTGTCCGATCCCAGCATGGCGGAGGTGGACGATGTCCGCTGGCCCGATCACACGGTGTGCAGGCCCCAGCGGATCCGGAATGCGCTGAGCGATCTCCCGGTCGGAACGTGGGTGAACGCGCGGACCGTGTGCGGCAGCGACATGCGATGGTGATGCGCGCCGGCCGCCCGCGGCCGGCGCTGCTCGCGCCGCCCGCTCACCCCTTCCGCACCCGCGCGAGCGCCTCGTCCGCCGAGAGCAGCACCTGCTCCCACTCGTCCAGCGCGTTCGGCCAGTGCGGCGAGAAGCGCACCACGCCGTCCGGGATCGCGCAGGCGATCCCGAGCCGGGTGAGCTCGCGGTAGAGCTCCACCACCGAGGCGCCGCCCGGCGGCCTCACCCCGAGCGAGCACGCCCGCAGCGCCGGATCCGCCGGCCGGAGGCTCTCCCAGCCGCGCTCCCGCAGCGCCTCCTCGAGCGGATCGAGGAAGCGGTTCGCGTGCTCGTGGATCCGCTCGACCCCGATCTGCAGGATCAGGTCCACCGCCGCCTCGAGCCCCGCGTAGCCCGCGGCGTTGAGGTTGCCCCCCTCCACGTAGTCGGCGCGCTGCCGGATCGGCCGGTCGTACCGGAGCTTGCCCGGGCCCTGGAACAGGAAGCTCACGCCGTCCTCGTGGCTCAGCCAGCCCGCCACCGACGGCCGGAGCGCCTGCAGGCGCTCGCGGCGGATGTACAGAAAGCCCGTGCCCTCCAGCCCCATCATCCACTTGTGGCCGCCGCACGCGAGGTAATCGACCCCGGCCGCCCCGACGTCCACCGGCGTCGCGCCGACCGCCTGCACGGCGTCCACGCACAGCTCGGCGCCGTGCGCGCGGCAGAGCGCGCCGATCGCGGCGAGCGGCATCCGCAGCCCCGTCTGGAACTGCACCGCGCTCACCGCGACGAGCCGCGCGCCGCGCCGGAGCTCGGCCTCGAGCCGGGCGAGGCCCGAGCCGCTGCCGTCCGCGAAGCCGCCGAGCGGCAGGAAGACGGTCTCCAGGCCGAAGAGCTCGGCCGCGCGCTGCCACGGGGTCACGTTCGCCGGGAACTCCCCCTCGAAGAGGATCACCCGGTCGCGCGGCCGCCAGGGGAAGCACAGGGCGATGTCGGTGAGCCCGCGCGTCGTGCTCTGGACCAGCGCGATCTCGTCGGCCGGCGCCTCCGCCCCGACCAGCCGGCCGAGCTTCTCCCGCAGGCGGAGCCGCTGCGCGCTCCACGCCGGGAACGCGGCCGCCCCCTGCGCGGCGTAGTCGTCGAGCAGCGCCATCACCGCGAGGCGCACCGGCCGCGACGGCGGCGAGATGCCCGCGTGGTTCACGTAGACGAGCGGCGCGAGGTGCGGGAACAGGCTGCGGTCGCCGAGCTTTGCGGCGAAGGCTCGATCTTTATCGATTTCGGCGGTGTGTCGCATCGGCTGGCTTCCCCCGGCGCTCCCCGCGGACCTTGGCGAGGTAGCGCGGCGGCGCGCCCTTGCCGGCCGCCGGCGGTACGAGGCAGTGCGGCTTCGTCCCGATGAGATCACCGCGGCCCGCCTTGATCAAGGCCTCGCGCGCCTCGTCGTGGTGCGCCGGGTCCCAGTAGAGCAGCAGCGCCTTCTGGAGCTTCTTCTCGCGCAGGTCCTTCGCCGTGTACACCGGCTCGCGCGTGAGCGGGTCGATCCCGGTGTGGTACATGCACGCGGCCATCGACATCGGCGTCGGGATGAAGTCCTGCACCTGGCGCGGCCGCATCCCGTTCCTCTTCAGGTACACGGCGAGGTCGACCATGTCGCGGAGCGTCGAGCCGGGGTGCCCCGAGATGAAGTAGGGCACGAGGAACTGGTTCTTCCCCGCCTCCTCGCTCGCGCACCGGAACTGCTCGGCGAAGCGCTCGTAGCTCTCGATGCCCGGCTTCTTCATCTTGTCGAGCACGTCCTTCTTGTTGTGCTCGGGGGCGACCGAGAGCTGGCCGCCCGTGTGGTGCGCGGCGAGCTCCTCGATGAACTCGGGCGACCGCTCGGCGAGGTCGTAGCGCACGCCGGAGGCGATGAAGACCTTCTTGACCCCTTCCTCCTCGCGCACCGCCTTCATCAGCTGGAGCAGCGGGCCGTGGTCGGTGTTCAGGTTCTCGCAGATCTCGGGGTGGACGCACGAGAGCCGCCGGCAGGCGTTCTCGATCGCCTCGTCCTTGCAGCGCATCTGGTACATGTTCGCGGTCGGCCCGCCGAGGTCGCTGAGCACGCCGCGGAAGCCGTCCATGCGCCGGAGCGCCCGCACCTCGCGCAGGATGCTCTCCGCCGAGCGCGACTGGATCACCCGGCCCTCGTGCTCGGTGATCGAGCAGAACGTGCAGCCGCCGAAGCAGCCCCGCATCGTGACGACCGAGTGCTTCACCGTCTCGTACGCCGGGATCGGCGCGTCGTACGACCAGTGCGGCACCCGCGTGAACGGCAGGTCGTAGAGCGCGTCCATCTGCCCCGTCTCCAGCGGGAAGGCGGGCGGGTTGAAGTACACCGCCTCGGCGCCGTGCGGCTGGAGCAGCGGGCGCGCATTGCCGGGGTTCGTCTCGAATTGGAACGCCCGCGACATCTCCGCGAACACGCGCCGATCCGCCGCCACCTCCTCGTAGCTGGGGAGGATCACGGGTTTTCCGTCCGAGACGTAACGTGAGCCTTCGATCTGCTCCCATTCGCCCTTGCGCAGGGGGAGGGCGGTGCCGCGGACGTCGCGGATCGAGCGGACGGGCTCGCCGCGGCGGAGGCGGTCGGCGACTTCCCAGACGGCCTTCTCGCCCATGCCGTAGATGAGCAGGTCGGCCTTGGCGTCGAGCAGGACCGAGCGGCGGACCTGGTCGGACCAGTAGTCGTAGTGGGCGATGCGGCGGAGGGACGCCTCGATGCCGCCGAGGACGATGGGGACGCCCGGGAACGCTTGCCGGCAGAGGTTGGCGTAGACGATGGAGGCCCGGTTGGGGCGGAGGCCCACCTGCCCGCCCGGCGAGTACTGGTCCTCGCTGCGGACCTTCTTCTGGGCGGTGAGCTTGTTCAGCATCGAGTCGAGGTTGCCGGCGGTGACCCCGACCATGAGCCGGGGGACGCCCATCCGCAGCAGGTCGCTCGGGTCCTGGTAGCGGGGCTGGGAGATGATTCCGACACGGAAGCCGCGGCCCTCGAGGAAGCGGCCGATGATCGCCGCGCCGAACGCGGGGTGGTCGACGTAGGCGTCGCCGTTGACGATCAGGATGTCGAGCGCGTCCCAGCCCCGCGCGCGCATCTCCTCCCGGGTCGTCGGCAGGAAGGCGGTGAGGTCGCGGGGGGCGGCGCCGGCATTGCGGCGGAGCTGGAGGAGGGGCACGGCGCCGTCACCCTACGGGCCGGGGGAGCGGTCGGCAAGGGGGCGGCCCGGGCGGCGCTGGCGGGCCGGCGCGGCGCTTCCGCGGCTGCGGGCGGGCCGGGGGGCGCGGGCGCGTCCGCCGGGCGCCTGCGGGGCGTCTACGCGGGGCCTGAGGGGCGGGGCGGCGCTGCGGGGCGGCGCCTGCGGGGCGCCTGAGGGGCGGGGCGGCGCTGCGGGGCGGCGCTGCGGGGCGGCGCCTGGGGGGCGCCTGAGGGGCGGGGCGGCGCCCGCGGGGTCGGGCGCTGGGGGGATTTGCCGTCGAGCCCGGCAGGCGCGCGCTCGCCGCCGAGGCGCTGGAAGGCGGCGAGCGCGCGGCCGAGGCCGGCGCGCCGGGGGGGGCGCCGGCGGGCGCCGGTCGCATTTTCCCGGGCAAAACGCGCAAATTGCGCGACGTCCGCCGGCTGATCACGAATTCGGATGGCCAAGCATCGAATTTTCGGAGGCGACATGGGGGCTGGCGCGCCGGGGCGGGCGGGAGTCGCTCGGTGGGAGTCGCGCGCGACCCACAAAAATAAGCGGCAAAACCCGGAGTTTTTGCGTCGAGGGGGCGGGATCCCAAATGACTCGGAAAGAGGGTTCGTAAAACTTATATGTGGAATCTCAACCCGATGATGCCCTCCGCGCCAAACAACGCAGCTTCGCTGTGGTGTACGAGGTGGGGGCTCCCTTCCTTCGCCGGACGCTCCGCAGCTATGGCGTGGACGCCGATGATCTCGAGGACGTCCTGCACGACATCCTCATGGCTGCCTACCGCCGTCTGGGCAGCTTCGACGCGAGCCGCCTGCTGCGCGCCGCCCTGGGGTTGAGCGACGAGGATGAGGTCCCCGGCGGCGAGCCGGTGCCGTTCAGCGCGGTCCTCCCCTACGTGAGCAAGCTGCGGGCGCGGCGGGCGTGGGACCCGGTGTACCGGTGGCTCTACGGGTTCGCGTGGCGGCAGGTGACCCACTACCGGCAGCGGGCGTTCCGGCGCCGCGAGATCCCGGCGGGCCTGCAGAGCAGCGCGATCTTCGCCGGGGTCGACCAGCGCCCTCGCCTGGAGCTGCGGGTGGAAGCGACGGAGCGGGCCGAGGTGATCGACCTGCTGCTCGCGAGCCTCGTCCCGCAGCGGCGCGTCATGCTGGTGATGCACGACATGCTCGACATCCCGGTCGTGGAGATCGCCCGGGAGCTCCAGATCAACGAGAACACGGCCCAGAACCGCCTCCGGCTGGCCCGGGAGGACTTCCGGGCGGCGGTGAAGCGGCTGGCGCCCGAGCAGCGGAGCGCGCTGCGCCTCGGCGAGCGGCCGTTCGCCACCGAGGCGGCGACGCGGCGCCGGCCGGCCCCGCCGCGGCGCGAGTAGCGAGGCGCTCGGGCGCGGCGGCTGCGGGGATCCCGAGCGAGGAGGACCCTCGCGAGGCACAGCTCCGTCTACATGCGTGTCATTCCTACATGCGTGTCATTCGTCGGTCGTGCTCGCCTCTCGTCACCCGTGCTCGTCTCTAACGCCGTCCCTCCGTGCGCCCGATGAAGGCGCTCATCAACGCGGCGCATTCGGCCGGATGGGTCTCGAGCAGAAAATGCGGCCCGTCGAGGACGTGCGCCTCCATGCGCGGGAGCGCCTTCATCCAGGAGAGGGTCTCCTCGAGGCCGAAGAAGACATCGTGCCGACCCCATACCATCAGCGCCGGGGGCTGCCAGCGATCGAGATAATCGGCGATCTCCCCGAACCGCGCGAAATGGCTGCGATAGTCGAGCACCAGCGCGCGCTGCGTCTCGAGCCGGCCGGGGAGCGACATGATGCGCCAGTCCTCCTCCCACAGCCGGGCATCGATGCGCTCCGCGATGTCCCGGGGCACGCCGCCCACATATTGGTCGCGCGTCCCTTCGAGGGTCAGGTGCGCGGTCGCCTCAGCTTCCCGCTCCGGCGTGGGATCGTCCCAATAGGCTCTGGTCGCCGACCACTGCGGCCCCATCCCGCTCTCATGGGCATTGGCGTTCTGGACGATGAGGCTGCGTATCCTGCGCGGCGCGCGCGTGGCGAGATGAAGCCCCACCGGCGCTCCAAAATCGTGGAGGTAGAGGTGGAAGGACTCGGCCCCGAGCCGCGCGAGCAATGCGTCGATGATGTCCGCGAAACGCGAGAATGAGGGCCGCTCGATCGGCTCGGAGCCTCCGAACCCCGGAAGGTCCGGAGCGATCACGAAGCAGTCCCGTGCGAGAGTGCCGATCACGTTCCGAAACGACTCCGAGGAGCTTGGAAAACCGTGGATCAGAAGGAGCGCCGGCTTCTCCCGATCGCCTGCCAGGCGGACCGCCACTTCGGCACCTTCAATCTCAAACCTCACCCGTTCCGGTTCTCTCATTGCACCTGACTCCTTCGACGCCTTCAGATGCCTGACGCGCCTCGCCGGCAGATGGTGACACGCCTTCCGTGCACCCGCGCTTTGTGTAGCCGTCGCTGGACGCGACCGCCAGATCGATCATCGACTCACACGCGCTTCATCATGGCTCGCTCGCCCGATTCGCGCGACGGACCCACGTCGATGAATCCGTGGCGGACGTACAACGAGATGGCGCTGAGGTTGTGCTCCTTCACGTCGAGGCGGAGCTCACGTGCGCCCTGCTCGCGTGCCCACCGCAGGATCTCCTCGACCAGCGCGTCTCCGACGCCGCGGCCGCGCACCTCCGGCGCTACCCACATGCTGATCAGCTCGTAGGTGCCTCCGAGAGGCGCGCCTGTGGCCATGCCGACCGGCTCGCCGTCGACGTAGGCCACGAGGTTGTGGGAACCAGGCAGCTCCAGGCGCGCCCGCCAGCGCTCGTCGGATGCGTTTTCCCATTCCTCGAGCGTCGAGCCGAAAGCATGGGGAGCGTCCGCGAGCGCGCGCAGCCGGACGTCGCGCCAGGTAGCCCAATCGTCAGACGTCAAGGTCCGCAAGCTGATCACGTGAATCCCTCAACTGCTGGTGGCGAGCTGCCCAAGCCGAACGACTCGGCGACCTGCATCGGTCTGCACAACGATTCGTCGATGGGTCAACCGAAGCCGCCGGGCCAGGTCTGTCCAGACCGTCGCATCTGTGACCTCACCCACGGAGAGTCCCACGGATCGGCGCTGCGCCTCAAGGCCCGGATGCTGCGCAGCGCCATGGGGATCGGGCTGGGCCACCTCGTCGGCGAGCTGGGGTCGCGATCGCAGCAGGACGAGGACCGTCGCCAGGGGCCGGCGTCGCGGGAGGCGAAGGGGAGGCGAGCTCGGCGCGGCCGGACCACGATGGGCTATCCTGGGCGGGATGACGGTCCAGGAGCTCCACGTCGCGGGATATCGCTCGATCCGAGAGCTGACCCTCCCCCTCGCGCAGGTCAATATCATCGTCGGACCGAACGGCGTCGGCAAGACCAACCTCTATCGCACCATGGTGCTGCTCGGCGCCGCGGCGAGCGGGAGCTTCGCGCGCACCCTGGCCGAGGAGGGGGGGATGCCGTCTGTGCTCTGGGCCGGCCAGCGCAGCAAAGGCCCGGTGCGGATGACGCTGCGGGTGCGGCTGGATCAGCTCGTCTACGAGCTTCAGTGCGGGCTGACGCCGCCGCCCGCAGGGCCGTTCCAGCTGGACCCGGACATCAAGGAAGAGAACCTCTGGCTGCTCGACAAGCGCCGCCGCCTGCCGATGCTGGAGCGGGCCGCCGGCTCGGCCTTCGCGCGCGACGTGGACGGCCACCGCGTGACCTTTCCCTTCTCGCTCTGGGGCTCGGAGTCGGTGCTGTCGCAGGTGGTGGAGCCGCACCGCTTTCCGTTGCTCTCGGTGGTGCGGCAAAAGCTGATGAACTTCCGGTTCTATCACCACTTCCGCACCGACGCCGGCGCGCCGCTCCGGGTGGAGCAGGTCGGGGTGCGGACGCCGGTGCTCAGCACCGATGGCCACGATCTCGCCGCGGCGCTGGCGACGATCCTCGATATCGGCGACAGGGGCGCCTTGCGGGATGCCGTCTCCAGCGCGTTCCCGGGCGCGTCGCTCGAGGTCTCCTCGACGCAGGGGCGGTTCCGCGTCGAGCTCGGGTTGCCCGGGATGTCGCGGCCGCTCGACGCCCGCGAGTTCTCGGACGGCACGGCGCGGTATCTCTGCCTGCTGGCGGCGCTCTTGAGCCCGAGGCCTCCGCTGCTGATGGCGCTGAACGAGCCGGAGACGAGCCTGCATCCGGATCTGCTCGGGCCGCTCGGGGATTTGCTCGTGCACGCGGCGTCCCGGAGTCAGCTGTGGATCACGACGCACTCGCGCCCCCTGGCGGAGCGGATCCGGAAGGCGACGCCCTGCCGGGTCATCGAGCTTGGCAAGAGAGGTGGGGAGACGGTGCTGGCGGGCGGCGCGGCGGAGGAGGAATGACGCCCTGCGCCGCGGAGCAGAGCCTGCGGCGCATCGGCGGTGCCAGCTGCTCGGCAGCCGTTCGGACAGCCCGACGCAGGTCCCGCGGTCGAGGCTTGACATTTTGAATCAGCTTGGATTTTCTTCACCTCAGGTATATTTTGACGTCCAACATTTTCTCCGGACTGCGCCGCGCCTCGCTCGAGCCGACGCGCGGCGGTCTGTAAGCCTGGGAGCATGGATCTATTCCAAGTCTCGGCGGCGTTGCTCTCGCTCACCGCGGTCTTCAGCTTCTTCAACCATCGTTTCCTCAGGCTGCCGACCACGATCGGGTTGATGCTGATCGCGATGACGACGTCCCTCGTCATGGTGGCCATCGGAGAGCTGTTTCCGGAGGTGGAGGCCGAGGCGAAGAAGCACCTCTCGGGCATCGATTTCAACAAGACGTTGATGCAGGGGATGCTCGGTTTCCTGCTGTTTGCCGCCGCGTTGCACGTCAACCTGGCGGATCTGAAGAAGCAGCGGGTCGTCATCGGCGTCCTGGCCACCGGGGGTGTGCTCATGTCCACCGTGCTGGTGGGCGGCATGACCTACGCCCTCATGACGCTGATGGGCGTGCACATCCGGCCGGTGTACTGCTTGCTCTTCGGCGCGCTCATCTCCCCCACCGATCCCATCGCGGTGCTCGGGGTCCTCAAGCACGTGGGGGCGCCGAAGGAGCTCGAGATGAAGATAGCCGGGGAGTCGCTCTTCAACGACGGCGTGGCGGTGGTGGCGTTTATCGGGCTCCTGGAGATCGCGTCGGGGACGTCGGGCCTCGATCTGCAGCGGCTCTCGCTGCTGTTCGTCCAGGAGGCGATCGGCGGCGTGCTGTACGGCCTCGCGCTCGGCTTCGTGACGCTCGCCATGCTGCGCAAGGTCGACGACTACAAGGTCGAGGTCTTGCTCTCGCTGGCGACCGCGGCGGGCGGCTACGCCCTGGCGTACGCGCTCCATGTCTCCGGCCCCATCGCCATGGTGGTGGCCGGGCTCTTCATCGGGAACGAGGCGCGCGCCGGCGCCATGAGCGAGAAGACCCGCGAGCACCTGGACGACTTCTGGGAGCTGATGGACGAGATCCTGAACGCGGTGCTGTTCGTCTTGATCGGCCTCGAGCTCTTGATCGTCGCGTTCGACGCCCAGTCGCTGCTCGCGGGGCTGCTCGCGTTTCCGGTCGTGCTGCTCGCGCGGTTCATCGCGGTCGCGCTGCCGGTGAGCCTCATGAAGAGGCGCAGGGTCTTCACCCCGGGGGCGATCCGCATCCTCACCTGGGGCGGCCTGCGCGGCGGCGTCTCGGTGGCCCTCGCGCTCTCCATCCCCGGAAAGCTCGCGGATGGCACGCACGTTCCGGAGCGCGAGATGGTGCTGACCATCACCTATGTCGTGGTGGTCGTCTCCATCGTGGTGCAGGGCCTGACCATCGGCCCCTTGCTGCGCCGGACGATCGCCGCCGCCGCTGCCGCCGAGCCGGAGGAGGGGCCGATCGCCGTCGGCGGCGGCTAGCTCGCCGGCGGATCGCGAAGCGCGGAGCGACCCACCGCCAGCGAGTTTACAGGGGCCCACGCGCATGGTGTCATGACGGCGACGGGCCGCTCCCCAGGGCGACCCCTGGAAGGAGACCCTCGTGGCCGAGCTCTTCCCGGGCCGCGGGGCGGAGCGCCGTATGCCCCGCTTCGCAGGGATCTGGACGACGACCTTCGGGACGCTGACCATCACGCAGAGCGGCAGCGCTGTCCGCGGCACGTACACGCACAAGGGCGGCCGCGTCGAGGGCGAGCTCGAGGAGGGCGTGGCCCGGGGCCGGTGGTTCGAGCCCGAGCACGGCAAGGAGGGCTCGTTCGAGCTCACCATCGATGACAGCGACAATACGTTCGGTGGCTCGTGGAAATACGCGGGCTCGACGGGCTGGGACGGGCCATGGAACGGCGTGCGGCTCGAGCTCCCGTCCGAGGCGGAGGGCGGCAATCCGGGCGGATGGAACAGCCATCCGGGAGGCCCGCTCCTCGCAGGCCCGATGGCCGGCGAGGTCTCCGAGACGGAGGCGCGCATCTGGATCCAGGCGAGGGACACCTCCCCGCTCTCGATCTCGTTCTTGTCCGATGACGGTGAGGAGATCGGCGCCGCGCTTTCGCCCGAGCGAGCCGAGTGGCTCTGCGCCGCCTTCCACGTCACGGGCCTGCGCCCTGGCCAGCGCTACCGCTACGAGATCTCGAGCGAGAACGGCCGCACCGATCGCCATCAGCTCCGCACCGCGCCCGAGGCGGGCGCGCGCAGGCTCAAGATCGCGTACGGCTCGTGCTTCTGGGACCATTCGAACGCGCGGCTCACCATCTTCGACGCCATCGCGCGCGAGGGCGCCGACGTCTTCTTGATGATCGGCGACACGTCCTACTGCGCCGATCTCGACGCCCGCTCCGAGCACACGCTGATGCTTACGCACCTCCGGAATCGCAATAGCGATGCGATCCGGAGGCTCTTGGCCGAGGTCCCTGTGCTCGGCATCTGGGACGACCACGACTTCGGCCCGAACGACGCGGACGGCCGCTACGAGGGCAAGGGCACCTCGCTGCGCGCGTTTCGGCGCTGCTGGGCGCAGGCCCGCTTCGGGCTGCCCGACGTCCCCGGGGTCTTCTCCTCCGTCCGGATGGGGCCCGCCGAGATCTTCCTCCCGGACTCGCGCTACCACAAGCGCGTCGCCGGGGCGGAGATCCTCGGTCGCGCCCAGCTCGATTGGCTCCTCACAGGCCTCCGCGAGAGCGCCGCGCCCGTGAAGATCATCGCCTCGCCCACGCAGGTGCTCCCCGAGCACCCGGTCAAAAACGGCTGGGACAGCTTCCGCACCGACGCGCCCGGCGAGCTCGAAGAGATCCTCTCTTTCATCGAATCCAACGACATCCAGGGCGTGGTCTTCGTGAGCGGCGACCTCCACATGGCGAACCTCATCCACGTGCCCGGGCGCGACGTCGGCGGGCGCGCGGGGCCCGAATTCTGGGAGCTCACGTCGAGCCCCCTCGCGAACGCGCCCTGGAACGAGCCTCAGCTGGGGAGGGGCATCGATCGCTATCTCATCAGCGAGGTGTTCGACCGCACGAACTACGGCGTCGTGGACATCGATCTCGACCGGACCGGCGAGGAGATCGCGCTTGTCCTGAAGGACGAGCATGGCGAGATGTTGATTCGGCAGCCTGTTGCGCTGGCGGATCTGCGCGTACGGTGAGCCCGGCGTTGACGCCCGAAGCCGTTCTCCCTCCCAGGGATGGAGCGCAGAGGCGATGAGGGTGAGCGCATGCTGAATGTGGGTGGCACCGATCGATGAGGCTTCGATGACTATTCACGTCACTACAGATGAGGACATTCGGAGAGCCGTCCGGCGCGGGCTTCGTCTTCCGGTGCGTTTCATGCGTGATAACGTGCTGGAGGGGCCGTGCGCGTCCGAGTCTGAAGACCATTGTGAGCGGCGGTGCGATTATTGGAGTCTGCGAGGGCGCGAAAGGGCACGATTTTGCTCGTCGTTTAACGATCTTATCAGCGCAGTGAAATCGCGTCAGCGAATCGTCGTATGGACGTCCGGGTTGTGGAGGGATAGGCTGATGCTGTGGGCGCTCTGCGCCTGGAGGCTCCGCTATCGGCCCGAGCACCCGGAGCTCGATGTCATCGTCCTGGGAGATGCGCCGGAGGATGGGTTTGGCCGTGGATTCGTCCACGTGAAGCCGGCCGACGCGCGCCGCGGCTTGAACGACGCGCGCGCTCTATCTCGGACGCGTGTCCAGCATATGGCGCGCTCTTGGCGAAGGCTATCCGGTCGATCTCCGGTGCTGTCCACCGAGGGCAGGCGCGCAGATCGAGCGCGGAAGGATCTCGTAGAGCTTGGCACCCACCAAGCTGCGTTCTTTCCGCGGGTGGACGGTAGCGCGCTCACCCTGTCTTGGGTGGACGAGCTTTTGTTCGCGTGCCTCGATAAAGACTGGTCGACGCCAGCCGACGTGTTTATGCACCGTTCATCGGCAGGCGAAGAGCTGCGTAACGGTTGGGGGACGCGCATCGGCGATTGCTTTCTCGCCATGCGGCTGCGCCAGTGGGCCGAGCACCGCGGGGCTGAGGCCGCGCTGGAGAGTGTGCCCTATAGGCCGGACAGGCCACCTATGCTAGAGGCTCGCTATAGGTTGACGGCTGTCGGCGATCAAATAAAGCGACACGGCCTTGATGAAATCGCTCAAGGAGCGCCGCTGCCGGTGTGGGGTGTCACAGCGTACGATGCGCTGGCTCCTTGGGTCGTGGTGGACCATGGCACAGCTCACCAGCGCGTCCGGCGACTTGGAGATCGCGCTACGCAGGAGGAGGAATGACGCCCGCGGCCACACGTGCGTCCGTCTGGCCGAGCTCCGCGCGGACGCCCCTCGGCCAGGGGATCCTTTCCTCCAGGTAGAAGCGCCGCGCGAGCTCGGGGCCGTCGCCGTCCACCTGGCCGAGCTCGGCCACGTCGCGGCGGTGAACGCCGGCGAACTCGCGATCGCGCTTGCGTACACGGCGCCCGCGCAGATAGTGGGGCCGCGACGTCGAGGAGCACCGCGGCGTGCTCCGCACCTTCCGGCGGACCGGAGGGGCGGTCGATAAGAGGAGCGGCTGCCTGATGAAAAGAGCGTGTTCTCCCGGATGCGGCGCGGTGGCCGTCTCCTTTAGCTCGGATCCCCTGGATTGGGTGTGGGTCTTCGTGGCCCTGCTCGTGCTCGTCGGCATGGGCGCCGCGCTCGTCCTCCGCTTCCGGCGCCGCCGCTGACCTGGTAGGCCGGCGGTACCCCGCACGGGGGCGCCGCGCGCATGGGGCGCCGCGCGCTTTGGGCGGCGCCAGGCGGGGAGCAACCGCGGGGGACAAGGTGAACGCCCGCATGCCTCGGGCTCGGGGCCGTCCGTGTCACCTGACCGGGGGCGCGGAGCGGCCGCGAAGGTCGAGGCATGCATCGGACGCTGGTGACCGGCCGTTCATCGACCAGCTGGTTGGCGAACACTCGCCGCGTAACCGCGTGCGCCCCTGTGTACGCCCGGGACGGGTCGATCCGCATGCATTCCGGTTTCACCGCGAAGTTTGCCTTTGACGCCCACGCCACGTTCAGAGAAATGGCCTGCGGTTCTCAGCGCGTTGCGCGCGCAGCGGCCAAAGGCTTCCGACCGGGGGGAGACGGTGAGGGCGTCACAGCGACGGATCTCATGGGCAGCAGGGGTTGTCCTCCCGCTCCTTGTTGTTCCGGCGCCCGTAGAAGCGTCCGAGGTGAGCGCCGGAGTGAGCCTCGGGTGGTTCCAAGCCGGTACCGTTCCGCGCCTCGCGGTGGGGCCGCACGCGGGCGTAGCGTGGCCCATCCAGCGAGACATACTGTTCACGGTGCACGACCTGTGCACGATCCTACCCCCGACCGAGGAGGACGGGCCAGGGATCTACAACCAGACCTCGGTTGACATCGGGTACGCGTGGGAGGACGGCAACGTCAGCGCGGGGCCATCGGTGGCGCTCTACGTCATGCCGGCGTGCGGCATCTCCTTGTGCGGCCTCGTCGGTGGTCTGGCCGTAGGCGGCCACGCGCAGACCAACGCGTACATCGCTGGGCCGCTGGGGGTGTCGGTGAACGTCAACGTGGATTGGGTCGGTCGGGGCAGTCTGTGCTGCCGGGCTACGTGTCCGTCGTCGTTGTTGCTGGTCCTGTCCTTCGATGGAGTGCCAAATGAGCGCGAGAAGAACTCTGTTGTTGATCGTGGCCATCTCAATTTGGTCGCTGGCGGCGTGCAACTGGACGATAGGGGACTGCTATCCTGTCGGGGAAAGAACGTCGGGTGCAGGTGCAGGTCCAGGCTCGGAGCCACGCCCCGTCTACACGTCCGCCGGATCCGGTGACTTCGGGGCGGAGCCGCCGGACGGCCCGTACGACGTCAGCGGGCGCAAGATCGCGTGCAACGAGTGGGAGCTCGAAGACGAAGCGGAGAGACCGAGCGACAGCTCGGAACGGCCGGCAGAGAGCCCGACGAGTCCGCAAGACCCTTGCCCTGGATTCGGCGATATCGCGGGAGACGGAGCGACCATCTTGAGCTGTAGCGATGCGTGTAGCTCGAAGTGCCCGCCGCCTGGGATGGCCCCATGGATATACGTAGATTTCGATCCATCGGACTTTACGTTTGTTACCACCGTCAATGACCCAGGCACGGGTAAAGCCGGTGGGTGGCAAGTGGCCAAGGTTAAGCTGAATTTCAGGAAACTCACTATCCCGCATACAGTCAGGAGCTGGTCCTGCAATTTTACCATCGAAATGCCGCTCCGGACTGAAATGTACGGGCCAATCGATGCAGACCGCGCAGCCGGCCTCAGCGAGGAGATCACGGAGGAGGTCGCAAACCGCATGGACTACGATCTCCCCAAGGGGATATTCTGTAGTAAGTTCATCGACCAGACGCGGGTGACGTTCAGATCCAAGTACAAGGGGCTCGGCGCTAGTGGACTGTTCGATAAGTTTTTTAACATAATCACGCGGCATGCCGCTCAACCCAGCGGTGCATTTTCTGCCGCGTCCAGGACCACCTGAACGGGTGAGCGTAGAGCTGGTCGTACTCTCGCCAGCTCGCGTCCAGGTGCTCGACGAGCTGCTGGCGGCTGTTCCAGCTGCCGCGCTTCAGGTAGCGCTCGCTGAACGCGCGGAGCAGCAACTCAGCCTGGTTGAGCCACGAGGCGTGCGCCGGCGTCACGAGGACGCGGACGTGCGGGTAGAGGGTACGCAGCAGGGTGGTGGTCTCCTGTGCGACGTGGGACGGGGCTCCGTCCCAGATCAGGTGCACGCGTCGCGCATCGCAGCACTCGTGGAGTAACTCGGGCAGGATCGCGCGCAGGTGCTCGCTATCGTTCCGGTTGGGGCACCATCCGCGCATCTTGCCCGTGTGCACATCGAGGACCGCGGCGAAGTTCACCGTCCCGTGCCGGATGTACTCGAACTCCTGGTGCTCGGCCTGGCCGGGCCTCACGGGGCGCGTCGGTCGCCGGCGTTCGAGCACCTGGATGTTCGGCTTCTCGTCGAAGCAAAGTACAAGCTCGCCGCGCGCGGCTAGATCCGAGGCTCTTTCGTAGCACCACAGGATGCGCGTCACCCTCCTCTCGAAGTCGGCATCGATCGTGGGCGTCTTCCAGTACCGCGAACGGTGGGGTTGCAGATCGGCGGTACGCAGGATCAGCGAGACGGTCGAGTGCGCGATCTTCGGCACCAGCCCACGCTCAGCCGCCACCTTCGCCAGGCTGCGCGTCGACCAGTGCGTCATGTGCAGCCCGAGCCCTGCGGGCTCACAACAGGCGAGCATCTCGAGGCCGACGCGTTGCAGAGGGGGAAAAAGCCCGGGGCCGACCCTCGCGAGGGGCGTCCTCGACCGCCCGAACCCCCACCTTTTCGTACCGACGGCAGAGGTGCCAGATGCTCTCGCGCCTCTGCTCCACATGCGTCGCCAGTTCCTCCACGACCGTCGCCGGGTCTGCCATGGCCAAGAGCACCCGAGCTCGGCGAGCCACGCGTTGCTCGGTCCGTCCATCGCGCACCAGCCGCTCCAGGTACGCCCGATCCTCCTGCGACAGCTCGATCTTCCTGGGTGGTCGTCCTCGCATGCCGAAGCTTACGCCACCCCGGGGAATATGTTAAAAAACTTATCGAACAGTCCACTAGGGTGACAAATCCATGATGATAACTCGCTCCGAACTGCTCGACGTAGTCTACCGATTTTACCCGCGAGGCGTGCATAACACCGATCGCATCCACGTGCCTCCGGGCGAGCCCGTCTACAAGGACACGGAGGAGCACCGCCGCCTGGTTGAAGCCGCAAACCGCGGGCGAGCGGAGTACCCAAGGTGGAACGCCATGATTGACAGGCTGGCGGATCGATACGGCCTTCAGAACGAGTCGCTCCACCTGTTGTCCGGGGGGGCCGACCCGGCGTACTCGGCCCGCATCTGGCTCACCGACGAAACGGCGCTCAGCTTCCACGTGTCCCTGCTCGGGCCATACTACGGGACCCACCTCCCCGGTATCCCCGAGGAGGAGCCGGCGGCGCGCGAGGTCGCCCGGGAGATCGAGGCCACGTACCCCGGCTACCGGCCGATCCCGCCGGAGATCGGGAACGAGGTGGTGCCGGATGTGGCGATGAACGTGGTGTTGATGGGCGAGGCGACGATCTACATGTGCCTCTTCTCGGAGGTGTGGACTTGGGTCCAGCCGGGATAACCCTCCCCCGATGTCCGCCGTCCCGCGGTCGAGCTGGGCGCGTGACAAGGTGGAGGCTGCGTTCAAGTACCCGCTACTCGGCGCCACGGTCACGCGGGCGCGGCCGTCGGTCAGACCTCGCCGAGCTCGGGCGCGGCGCCGACGACGAGGACCGCGAGCGCGACAGCGGCCGCCTCCCTGTTGACGCTCAGGCTGGCTGATGGCTCGCCGAGCAGGCCCCTTGATGGCCATCGCGGGCGTGCTCCGTTGCGGTCAAGGAGGGCGATGGCCATCGCTCCGGCGTGCGCCGCGGGCTGCCTCGCGATGGCCATCACCGCGTGTCCGCCGACGTTGGCGCCGAAGAGGCGCTCCTGCGCCGGCGCCGAGGGCGTTCCCGCCGCCTCGGTCCAGCGTCAGCTGCCGTCCGTCCCCAGGTCGCCGACGATGTGGGACATCACCTCGCGCTCGACGAGCTTCTTCTTGCGCCGCGCCGCCTCGCGCAGCGCGGCGGTGGCCATGCGGTCGATCTCGCGCAGGCTCGATCCGGCCGCCTCGTGCAGCAGGAGGAGGGCGTCGGCGGTGAAGACCTCGCGGTCGGCGCCGGCGCGGCTCATCCGTAGCCGCACGTACTGGCCGGTATCGTCGGGGACCATTGGACCAATCGACAGACGCCGCTCGATCCGCGAGTACAGCGAGCGATTCTTGCGCAGCTCGAGCCGATCTTGGAGGTCAGGGAGCCCTACCAGGATCAGCGACAGCAGTGCACGACTGTCCCATTCGTAGTTGAGCAGGATGTGGAGATGATCAAGCGTGTCCTGGTGGAGCAGATGCGCTTCGTCCAGCAGAAAGACCGGGTGAATACGCTCGCGGCCGAGTGTCTCGACATGCGCGCTGACGGCGTAGAAGACGGCCGCCGCGGTTGCAGCGGGGTTGAGGCCGAGCGCATGGCAGAGCTGACGATAGAAGTCGCGACGGCCCAGTGTGGCATTGTGGCAGTAGGTCAACCGGAAGCCTGCCTGCGGCAACCGATGACGCACGGCCCGCAGCACACACGTCTTGCCGGCGCCGGGCTCGCCGACCAGCAGCACCTGGGCGTGCTCGTGCACGGCCTCGCACACCTCCTCGACGAGCTGCTCCTTGGAGGGCGGCAGCCACAGCTCGCCGTCCTGGATCTCCTTGGAGAAGGGCGCAGCCGAGAGGGTGAAGAAGCGGACGTATGATTCGCTCACGCTGCACCTCCGGCCTCGCCGGTGTCCTCGCCTCCGCCCGCCCGGCGGCCGAGCGTCCGCGCGGGGTTGAAGTCCACCGGGCGCGTCGGCTTATCCGCCGCTGGGCCGCCGCACGGAGGCCGCTTGCGCCGCGCGTTGCGCTGCGGGTCGACCGGATGCAGCATGAGGCGCTTGCCCTCGTGCTCGACCCACGGCGGCTCGTCCGGCGCGATGAAGCACCGGGCGACAGAGACGATCTGGCCAGCGAGGTAGCCCTGGTCGAGCTGCCAGGCGATGCCGTCGACTGAGACGATGTTGTCGCCCGAGACGCGGCGCCGGGTACGCTCGGTGAGCGCGCTGCGTAGCGCCTTCTCATCGACGGCGCTGTCTCCGGCGGGGCGGGCTGCGTAGAGCTGCGCCGGGGTCTTGCCGAGCAGGCCCGCGTGTGGCGCCGGGTGGTAGCGCCTGTCGAGGAAGGCGCGGAGCGTCGTGTTGATGTCGACGAGCGAGGCCACGGCACCGAGGTAGTTGAGGCACCCTTCGCGCAGCGTGCGCCAGAAGCGCTCCATCTTGCCGCGCGCCTCGGGGTCGTAGGGCTTTGCGTGCAGGAGCGTGATGCCGAGCCGCGCGCACGCGGTCTTGAGGATGTCGCCGCGGTAGGTCGAGCCGTTGTCGAGATAGAGCGCGTCGGGCTTGCCGTGACGGCGCAGGGCGTCGACGGTCATGCCGAGCATGTCGACCTCTTTCTCGGTGGTGTGCGCCTCGAGCGCGACGACGTAGCGAGAGGCGTCGTCGAGCAGCCCGTGGATGCGGAGCGGCATCGCTTTGCCGCCGACGGTGCAGCCGGTCACGTGACAGACGTCACCGTGCCAGAGCGCGCCGGGGCGCTCGGCTTGCCAGCGCAGCCGCGTCTTCGGCTCGCCCTCGGCGCGCGCAGCGCGGCGGCGAAGTCCGTGCGCCGCGTACAGGCGCCGTACGGTGGGCTCGGAGACCTTGCCCGCTTCGAGGCGTCCGTCATCGACGAGCGTCTTGAGGATGAGCGGCACCGAGGCGTAGGGATGCTCGCGCCGGATATCGAGCAGCAACGCACGCAGCTCTTCAGGCAGCCGCTGCGCGAAGCCTCGATCGCTGCGTGGCTGCGGACGCAGGCCGTCGAGGCCAGCTGCGCGATAGGCGTACAGCCAGCGCTGGAGCGTGGGCACCGAGTAGGTGCGCGTGCTGTGCGCGCCCGGCGGGCGAAACCGCTGCTCGCTGAGCGTGCGCAGCTCGGCGGCGAGCTGGCCGTGGGTGAGCACGCGGTGCATCAGAGGGCCGATGACCGTGGCGCGATAGATCGCCACGGTCTCGGCGTGGTCGGCGGGGCCGAGAGCCATTCGAACAGGTCCTTTCTGCGCCTTGCTGGCGCGCGGTCCTTGTCCGGGATCGGCGGCGTTTTCGGCAGGGATCCTCTCAGGTGGGCTGTACGATTGGGACTCTGAAAGGGCAGAGGCCCTCACGCCGCGTGCGCCGCGCCGAGGAAGGCGCGGTGCTCGATCGGCAGCGCCCGGGTCGTTGGGGCAGCGCTCGCCGCGAGCGCTGCCGCGGCGCTGGCCGCGCTCTGACGAAGGGATGCGGGTGGGCCTGGGCCGGGGGCTTCCGCAAAGAGACGTCGCTGCGCGACATCGCGCGCCCACCGGCGCAGCGTGGCCCAGCCGGTGACGGCGCTGTCGCCGAGGATCCTCGCCGGGCCCACGCGCCGCCGGACCTCGGCTGCCGTCGCGAGCGCGAGGCCCCAGAGCGCGAGGGCGAAGCCTATCGCGGCGGCGCTGTACGTGCGCCGACCGAGCACACCGCGAGGAACGACGAGGAGCACGGCGCCGCAGCTGAGGCAGCGGTAGCGACGGGCGGTGACCGAGATCACCTCGGGGGGTTGGTCGGGGCTGGCAGGGCCCCAGATCTGCCGCTCGCGCCTGCCGTGACCTTGGAGCTGGATGGCGCCTCCGAGCGGACAACTCGCGACGCCGCAGGCGGGGCAGCGAGCAGGGCGCGCTTCGACGACCGAGGGGGGTTGCTGCTGCCAGCGCTTGATGTCGATGGCGCTCTGGATAACACTGCGACCGCTTCGATTCCTGGGCACAAGAACCGGAGCACGACGAGGAGGCTGTCGGCCAAGATCAGGTCTCCTCGTCGCCTATTTTGTGGCCGGCACCGCGCCGCTGCTCCGCTCCGCTGGTGGACCTACCCCGTCGTGAGGCGGGCGTGGGAGCAACGATGGGTGGCAATTTTCGAGCGGTGGCCGGAATGGATGCAGTCACGTGCCGGTAGCTCCTTCCGATGAGAATTCGGGGCAGCTGGCCGGAATGTAGGTACCGCGGCTTCAGGGGTGTCGTCCTCCCTCGTTGCGTACGCGGAGCGAGCGCCCTCCATGATGGCCATCTTCGCTGCGTAGAGCTCCTCACCATCACGCAGCATGCTCGATGTGAGGGGCTGGAGCATCATCGAGACCGGGCGGCAATACACGGCAACCGGCCGGTGACGCAGGTCAACGGGTCCGCGACGGCGACCTCCCGGCGGCGGCAGAGCCTCTCGCAGAACCGTAACAGCGCGAGCTTGCTTGCTCGCTCGGTGCTGGCAGCATGCCGAGCAGCCGGTCGATGACCTCGTGAACAATCCGGGCCGCCTCCCCATCCCCGAGGGCGACGGCGCGGCTCAGGGTACCGGTGAGCGAGGCGAGCACGGCGGCCCAAGGCGATGGATCGATCATCGCAGGCCCCTCGGGCCCTGGGCTCGCCGGTTGGGCCCGGGTTGGGGCCATGCCTTCCGAAGGGGTGCGATCCGTCGTCACGTTCTCCCGAAGTCCCGTCAAATGCGACGGATCGCGACGGTTCGGCACGGCCAATGCGTTCCCCACGGAAGTCATCAAGCACGTGCTCGAGACCTTCGTTGATCCCGTCGCTCGCCTCCGCGAAGCGAAGTCATGGCGTGGTATGCCGTGGCGTCGACGGGGGCGCCCCGCCGCTGACCCGAGCTGCCATCCTGGCCCCCATGTGCTGCCGCTCTGCCGAGATCCTCCGCGCCGTCCCGCCGCGCCACTGCGCGACGCTACTCCGACCCGGCCGCGATCTAGACGATCCGGCAGACGCCGAGCTCTTCATTGAGGTCGTCCGCGCCGCCGCTGCCCCGGTCGCGTAATAGGAGCGGTGGAAGCGCGCGCCGAGCTGACCTGGGCCGGCGAGGAACGGCGTCGTGCCTCTCGGCTGGAAAGTTCCCTGCAGCGCCGAGCAGGCCCGCCCGTGCTGTGTCTCCTATGTCGCATCATCGATCGTATCGCCGGTGGAACCGCTCCCCGTTGCGTGTTGATTCGGAACGGTCCGATCGTCAGGATCTTCCCACGAAACCCGGACGACATCGAACCCGCCATCTCCTGCGTCTGATGGGCTACCTTGGCCGTCGACGCTGTCACAGGTAGGCCTCGTGACTGACCGGGAGCGCCTGTCGCGCCGCTCGCGTTGCGCATTGTGTCACGACGAGAGCACGTACCCGACGCTCGGAATCCGTCATCAGGTTCGGCGACCACAGCTGGGATGCCAGATCCATGCCCGTCGCCCTGCCCAGGACGTAGGTGACATCACCTGTACAAAATTCCAGCAATTCGTCACCTGTATTCCGCCAGCCGACTTGGGATGGACTTGAGCCGAAATCCGGCCTACACTCGCAGCATGGCGGGTAACCAATATAAGCCGATCCCTGAGCCCATGCGCCGGCCTTCCGCTGAAGCCGAGGATGATCGTTATATTTCACACGCCTTCGCGCCTCTGCCGGCGTTTGAGGAGCGGCTTCGCAAGTTGCTATATGTGGAGCACCGTCAGTCAAACGTCCCAGAGCCTCAATTGGTCATGGTGATACTTAGCCATGTGTTTTGGGCTATGACAAGTTCCTCCAGAGAGGAACGCGACATGGTTCTCTTAGAGACTGCTGGCCTAATTGCAAGATCGTCACTCAGTTTAGACCAGTTGCTCGTTAGGAATCGCGCGGAAGATCTAAGAAGATCTATTGCGGCTCTCGATGGGGAAATAGCATCATCTTTTGATGCATGCTTTGCGATGTTGTACTCCTACGAAATCAATTACGATTTGGTTGTAGAGCAACGGGCCTTTGAGGCCATATACGAAAGGCATGCGGCGCTAAGAAGCCCTTTGTACAGGTCCCGCCATGAGCTCGTTCAACTTGAGCGCGCAAGGTTAAGAAGCCAAGAAAGCTCGGCTGGCGAGGGGGCCAAGCATACAGACGAAGAAAGCTCAAGCGTCGACGAGGATGACTCTGTCTGGCTGGCTGCGGCCAGTGCATGGTCCGACACCGCAGTTAGACTGTCTGCTCTAGAAGAAAAGCTTCAAGAGCTTAGCTCTACATTGCTCCACGGGTCAAAGGCGTAAGGTACAGCATGGGCTTCGGTGACACAGCTAAGCTGGCTATGGAGAAGGCTCTCGAGGCGTTTAAGGCTGTAGTTCGCGTCGAGGCAATCGTGGAACAGGTTCAGAAAGCTGCTCAGGCGTTCGAGCAGCGCATAGAGCTCAAATGCGAATCTCACGAACGAAGGACAGAGGATAGGTTTGCACACGCCGAACGTCGGTTAAGTGACAAGATGGAGGCGCACGAGCAGCGATTACGTGAGCTCGAAAGACGCATGGCCGAGGCCGAGGGGAAGATTAGTTCTGCCCTCGCAACTGCGTATCGAATTGCTGTCGAGGACGAGATTAGCCGAAAGAACGAGAAGGACGCGAAACTGGCAGTGCTCTCGGCGATGCCTACGGGCAATTCCGGATCGAAGAAAGATTCTACTGATGCATAGCGTTCCGACGGGGAGATCCACGCCGGGCGCTGCACGCGAAACTCGGGAGTCCTCGTGCAGCATAAGCACCACGTGCACCAGCGGGTGCCGCATCTAGAGATCCGCTAACCCCATGTGTGCTCGGGGGGTGAGTCGTTCCTGCGCCACTTTGAGGCCTAGGAGGAGCCCCTACCAAGGTGGGAGGAGGTCGACCCGCATCGGTCTGGTCGCTTCGCGGCGCTCTCGCTCAGCCGATCTGCGACGCATTCATTGGCGCCTTCCCGATGATGAGTAAGGACCCTTGGCCCGCACGGTTCATCCTCGACGCAAAGCTGTCCCTCTTCCGGCGACGCACAAATCGCGCCGCTGTCCCTGCGCGGGAGCACGGCGAGCAGGGAGCCGCCTTCCTCGCGGAGCGGAGATAGACCGTCCGATGCGGTGGGCTACTCAGTCAGTGCGACGTTGCTCGCCCCTCCGGTACTTGCGGAAGGCCGAACAGCCGACCGATTGCTTCGTGCACGACCCGGGCTACCTCCGCATGCCCGAGGTGCAAGGTGCCGGCGAGCGATGCGACCACGGCGGCGCGAGGCGACGGTCGGCCGGCGCGAGTTCTCTAGGGTCAAGCTCGCCGGTTGGGTCCGGTTGGGTGCATGCCGTTCCAAACGGTGGCGATCGGTGGTCTGGTGCCCCCAAAACCCCGGAAGAAACAACAGATGGCGACGGTTCGCCCCCGCAAAATCGTCGCCCGAGTTCATCCCTGGTTCCATGACGGGAAGAAGTTAATGCTCAAGCGAGTTCGTCGGGCTCCCCGCGCCGCGCGACACGCCGGGTCCCCCTGTACCGGCATCTCGGCAAGACCCCCGTAGCCAGGGACGAACCTGCGCGCCACGGTCCCAGCGCCCGGCGCCCCGCCCCCTACTCGTACTGCACCGACTCCGCCGCGTTGCTCCGCCCCGCGCTCCGCGCCGGATACAGCGACGCGAACAGCGCCACCGCCGTCGCCCCCAGCGCCGTCATCACGCCGTACTCCGGCGGTATATGGAACTCGACCTCGAAGCTCGACACCGTCCGCAGCGCCCCCAGCGCCGCCGACCCGAGCGGCACCCCGAGCAGCACCGCCAGCGCCCCGCCCAGCGCGCCCACGAGCGCCCCCTCCATCAGCACCATCCGCCGGACCTGCCCTGCCGTCATCCCGAGCACCCGGTGCAGCGCGAGCTCCCGCCGCCGCGCGTGCAGCGCCAGCACCATCTGATTTGCCACGCCGATCGCCGCGAGCACCGTCGTGAACCCCAGGATCATGTCGAAGATCACGAAGTCACGCCCGGTCGCCTTCCGCCGCACCGCCTCGATCTCGACCCCCGTCTGCATCCGCACGTCTCTCGCGCGCGGCACGTCGGCCAGCAGCTCGTCCCAGGGCGGCGTCGCGGCGCCGCCCCGCGCCGCCTCGGCCCCGGTCACCGGATCCGCCAGCGCCACCGTGTGGCCGATCGCGAGCGCATACGGCGAGATCACCGTGAAGTCCGCCGCCTCGATGACCGCGTACGTCCGCAGGTTCCGGTACGCGCCGGGCGCAGGCACATACCCCAGATCGTCCGTGACCCCGACGACCTCGAACCGCCGCCCGCCCGCGCTGCCGCTCACCTCGAGCAGATCGCCCGCCCCCACGCCGAACCGCCGGGCCATCATCGTGGACACGATCGCCTTGCCCGGTCCGAAGCTTCGCGCCAGCGCGATCGACTCAGGCCGCCCGGTGGCCTCCGCGAGCGCGAGGAGCTCATCCCCCGGCACCGCGTACACCACGTTCGGCCACGGCGTGCGGCTCGAGAACCGCGCCGCGACGAGGCGCGGCGGCAGGCTCGGCAACAGGCGCTGCGCATGCCCGAGCGGCTCGTCCGGGTAAAGGAACGCGTACGGCGCCAGCGCGCGCCCGGCCCAGGCCGAGACCTCCTGCTTGAGCGCCGCCGTGGCGATGTGCAGCGCGAGCAGCAGGGCGAAGACCATCATCACGCCGCCGACGCTCCAGGCGAGCTCGTGCCCGCTGTGCTCGACGCGGCGCCGGAGCAGCAGGCGCTCCGCGGCCCAGCGGCGCGGCGCGAGGCGCACGGCGAGCGCGCCGAGCCGCGCGACAAGGTCCGGCACGAACACGATGGCCGCCAGGAACGCCGCGCACACGAGCCCCGCCTCGACGACGAAGAAGGCCAGCATCGGCACCGAGTCCCGGAAGAACGGGCGGAGCAGGCCGTAGACGAGCACCATGAACGGCAGCGCGAGCAGCGTGATCCCGCGCAGGCGGCGCCGCTGCTCGGCCCCGCCCTCGAGGAAGCGCGGGCGCAGCGCGCGCGCGATGTCGACGCGGAGCGCGTCGCGCACCGGGCGGAGCACGCCGAGCAGCGCCGTGAGGGCGCCGGTGCCGCTGACGAGCAGCATCGCGCTCCAGGGCAGGCGGATCGCGTAGAGCGGGATGCGCGCGCGGCCGGTCGTCGTGATGCCCGCCTTCGCCGCGAGGTACGCGAGCGGGATCGACCCGAGCAGGCCGAGCACCGCGCCGCCCACGCCGAGCAGCAACGCCTCGAGGACGAACACCGCCGCGACCTGCGGGGGCAGCGCGCCGGCGCTGCGCAACAAGGCGATCTCGCGGCGGCGGCGCTCGACGGCGACGTTGAAGGTGAAGAACACGATGAGGGCGCCGACGAGGAACGCGGAGAGCGAGCCGAGGCGGATCGCCGACCGCATGATCTCGTAGTCCTCGTGCGTCTCCTCCTGGGCGTCGGCCGCGGCGATGACCTCGCCGTCCGGGCGGAGGCCGCGCAGGGCGACGGTCTGCTCGGTGAAGACCGGGAGATCCGGATTGGTGACGAAGCTCCGCGCCTCGACGGCGCGCGTGCCGACGTCGAGGATGAGCACGACGTTGACCGTGGCCGTGCCGAGGGCGACGCCGAGCAGGGCGGCCATCGCGCCGAAGCGGTCGGCGCGCAGGTTGCGCAGCGCGAGGATGCGGACGAGCGGCTGGAACAGGGCGCGGAGGAGGAGGAGCATTCAGATGCCCAGCTCTTTCAGCCGATCGTGGACCGCGGCCGAGGTGACGGCGGCGCCCGCGAGGGCGGCGTCGTGCAAGAGGAGGCCGTCGCGCATGAACACGACCCGGTGCGCGCGGGCGGCGTCCTCGGCGTTGTGCGTGACGAGGAGCATGGCGCTGCCGGCCTCGCGCAGGGCGTCGGCGAGCAGCGCCATGATGCGCCGGCCGGTCGCGACGTTGACGTTGCCGGTCGGCTCGTCGGCGAGCACGAGCGCGGGGCGGCGGACCAGCGCGCGCGCGATGGAGATGAGCTGCATCTCGCCGCCCGACATCTGCGAGGGCAGGTGCTCGGCGCGGGCGCGCATGCCGACGCGGTCGAGCATGCGCGCGGCGGCGTCGTGGTCCGGCGCGGCGCCGTCGATGAGGTAAGGCAGGACGATGTTCTCGTAGCCGGTGAGCGTCGGGACGAGGTTGAAGAACTGGTAGACGATGCCGATGCGGCGGCGGCGCAGGAGGGTCCGCCCGTGCTCGTCGAGCGCCGCCATGTCCTCGCCGAGGACGTGGACCTCGCCGCGATCCGGGGACTCGAGGCCCGCGACGCACGAGAGCAAGGTGCTCTTGCCGACGCCGGACGGGCCCATGATCGCGCACATCTCCCCGGCGTGGATGTCGAGGTCGACGCCCCGGAGCACCTCGATCGGCGTCGCGCCGAGCGCGTGGGACTTGTGGAGGTTGCGGACGCGGAGGACGGGTTGACCGGAGCTCACGGGAGTATCGCTACCTGTCTACCGCATCTGCGCGCGGCGTTCACCTTACATCCTGCCACTGGCCGCATTCGAGCCAGCGGGTGACCGTCTTCGGCCATCGGCGTACGGCGCGGATCGATAGTGTCGTTCCCGGAGGAGCAAAGCCGATGGGACGAGACGCTTCACACGCGCTCATGCGCGCGGGATCGATCGCGGCGGTGGCCCTTGGGGCCGCGGCGTGCGCGGGCGCTGGCGGAGACGAGGAGACGGGCGGGACGCCGGCGTCGCCGATGTACGAGGATCCGCCCGAGCTCCAGCCGGGGGAGGACGGGGCCTACGAGCTCCGCTACGGCCCGAGCGCGGTGGAGATCGGCGGACGGCGGTTCTGTCTCCGCGCCTACAACGGGATGACGAGCGGGCCCACGATCCGCGTCCCGAAGGGCGAGGACCGCAGGATCCACGTGAACCTGCGCAACGACTTCACGAGGAGCGATTTCCGCGAGATCGCGAGCATGATGGGTCACGGGTCGCGGTCGTGTCACGACTTCAACCTGACGAACCTGCACGCGCACGGCCTGCACGTGCAGCCCAACTTCGCGACGGACGACGCCGAGGACCCGTGCGAGGGCGACGGCTGCGCCCCGGACGCACGGTATTTCGGCGACCACGTGCTGCACCAGGTGGGGCCGGGGGAGGGCGCCCGATACCGCTGGGACATCGACGAGGACGGGATCCATCACGAGGGGACCAACTGGTATCACCCGCACATCCACGGCTCGACGGCCATCCAGGTCATGGACGGCGCCGCGGGGGCGCTGCTCATCGAGGGGGAGCTCGACGAGCTGCCCGGCATCGCGAAGGCCCGAGAGCGGGTCATGGTGATGACGCAGGTGCCCATCGATCACGAGAACACGGTGCCCCTGAAAGAGGGGGAGGACTGCACCGAGGACAACCTGTCGGTGCTCGACTTCCTCGCGGTCGAGACGCTCCGGGCCACGCTGATCAACGGCAAGCTGAGGCCGCGGATCGTGACGCCGCCCGGGCAGGTGGAGCGCTGGCGCATGGTGTACGCGGGCAGCCCGGACGAGATGGGGATGAAGCTCCACGTCGCGAAGGACGCGGCGTGCTCCGGTTTCGACAAGGAGCCCATCGAGACGACGCAGATCGCGCGCGACGGGCTGACGCTCCCGCAGTTTTACCGGAGCGACACGGTGTGGGTGTCGCCGGGCTACCGCGCCGACGTGATGGTGAAGATGCCGGAGCGGGAGCAGACGCTCTGCCTGGTCGGCCGGCGGCCGAACGACCTCCTGGGCAGCGTGATCGCGATCGTCGACGTGCGCCGGAGCGCGGGTGAGCCGACCGAGGTCAACCTGCCCAGCGAGGCGGACGTGGCCGCGCTCGCCCCGCCCACCTCGTGGACCGGCATGGTCGACGGGCAGATGACCGAGGTGAGCTGCGATTCGGTCGAGACCGTGCACCAGAAGGTGGTGCTGCTGGTGCCCACGCCGGGGTCACAGCCGCCCGACCTCAGCTCGGACGTGGCCCTCATGTCGTGCGATCCGGAGGACCACCCGCACCAGATCGATCCCGACGCGCCGGTGTGCCTCTGCCCGGATCCGAACATCAGCTGCCGCAAGTTCGACGATCGGCGGCTGCGGGGCTACCGGAGCGACCGCATCATGACGGTCGGCAGCGCGGAGCGGTGGGAGATCCGCGCGTTCGACGGCCACCCGTTCCACATCCACATCAACCCTTTCCTCGTGTGCCCCAACAAATCGAACAAGGAGCCCAACTTCCCTCACTGGCGGGACACGATGTGGGTCCAGGTCGAGGACGGGCCGCGCGACGTGATCATGAACCCCCGGAAGTTCACGGGTCAGTTCGTGCTGCACTGCCACAAGCTGAACCACGAGGACGAGGGGATGATGGAGCTCGTGGAGATCTGCGATCCCGGCGATCAGGACTGCCTGTGTCTCGGGACGGACGAGGACGGCGCGTGCATCCCGCAGGGCGGGTGCCTGCCGGACGACCTGCAGTGCCAGTTCGCGAAGCGCGCCACGGACGCGTACCCGGCGCCGCCGAAGCCGGATCTCGAGCTGTGCGGGCCGTGAGCCGTTGAAAGCCGCATCATCGAAGCGACGCGCCCGGCGTCGCCGCGCTCTCTGCGCTGCCTCCCGTTCGACGGTGGATGCGTGATCCGGCTTACAAAATTGTCTCCGAGGTGACGGGTGACCCGTGGTTCGGCGTGGAGGGCCGTGTCCGATCCGGCGGGTAGGCCGTTGTCCCTTGGAGGATGGCGATCCCGCAGCAGCTCATCTCGCTGCTCTTTCGGCACCGCCTTCCCGCTCAGAACACGACCTTGAGGTGCCCGCCCACGGTCGTGAGCACCAGCGTGTACTCCCCGTTGCCGAGGTCGTAGTCCGACTCGGTCACCGTGCGCGGCAAGATGCCCTGCACGCGGACGTCGCCCGAGAGCGATACGCTGTCGCTCACCTTCAAGATGCCGCCGACGTCCCCGATCAGCCGGTGGTTGTCCGGCGACGCCACGTCGATCGTGCTGTCCGGCGAGGCCGGCGACTGATAGCCGACCGACGCGGTCCCGACGAACGCCTCGCTGAAACGGTACTTGGCGCCGGCCTCCAGCCAGACCGTGTCGTTCCACCGGCGCGGCAGGGTCACGGCCACGCGATCGGTGATCCCGAGCTTCGGCTGGGCGAGGTCCGGCGAGGAGGCCGTGACCACGAACGCCTCGATGTCCGAATAGAGCACGTACGAGAGGAGGCCATCGATGCTGAGCTTGTCGTTGACCCGGTAGCCGACCCCGGCCGTGAGCCGCTTGGGGAGCGTGAACGAGAGCTCCGCGTCGCCCTCCACGAGCGGCTTGTAGCGCAGGCCCTGCTCCGCCAGGTCCTGCGTGAAGAACGGGTGGTTCATGTCGATCGCGAACTTGCCCTTGTACCGCATCGCGGTGCTGTGCTGGTACGTCAGGCCGAAGCGCAGGTCCTTGTTCGGATTGAACGCGAGCCCGAGGTGGAACGAGGCGCCGTGCGAGAGCGCCTGCTTGAGCGCGATGGGGCGCGCGAGGACGTCGAGCTCGCGCAGCTCGGACGGCGTGCTCGGGCCGAAGTCGTTGTCCTGCTTGAGGTAGTCGAGGCCGTCGTGGAACTCCTTGAGGCTGGCGAAGTCCTGCACCTTCGAGAGCTCGGCCAGGCCGCCGACGTACGACAGGCCGGCGCCGACCGAGAGCTGGTCGGTCACCTGGAGCCCGGCGGCCGCCGTCAGCGAGCTCGCCACGATGAACGCCTGCTGGAGCTGCCAGCGCTGCGCGCCGTCCGGGAAGCTGAGCGCCGCGGCATACGGCACGTACAGGCCGACGCCCACGGTGAGGCGCTTCGGGATGGCCGGGATCGCCAGGAAGGCGTTGCCCGTCGGCGCGATCGGCGTGGTCGAGACCTGCTCGGCCGGGCCGGTCTTGCCGGGGGCGACGTTCGCCGGATCGAGCGGGAGCTTGAACTGCAGGGTGTCCGGCGTCTGGTAGGTGCCGCGCCGCTCGCGCGTATAGGTGGCGCGGCCGACGATGAGGCCGGCGCCGAGGAGGAGCTCCGGCCGCTCGACGCCCGCGAGCGCGGCCGGGTTCCAGAAGACGGCGGCGGCGTCCGCGGTCGTGGGGCCCGAGGCGCCGCTCGTCACCCACGGCGCGTCGATGCCCGAGGCGCGCGCGTCGCCCGCCGTCCGGCAGACGAGGCCTGTCGCGAGCGCCAGCGCGGCGAGCTCACGTCTTTTCAGTCCACTGGCACGCGCGCGGTTGCGGGGCCGCGGGGTCGGCAGAGCTCCTGTCATGACACGGGTCCTCACGGTGGGGGGGCCGATCACTGGATCCGGGTGAGGGTGAGCGAGAGGCGATGGGCGCTCGGCTTGTCGCCGATCCCGATCTCGTAGCGGCGCCCCTCGTCGTCCGCGAAATACAGCGTATCTCCTGGCTGGACCTCCACCTTCTCGTGGAGCGCATCGCCGTCGATCTCCTCGATCGTCGACACCTTCTTCGTGAGCGCGGCGTCGGCGAAGAAGCCCGGGTTCTCGTAAGCATAGTCGCGCACGCGCACGCCCTCGTCGTCCTTGCGGATGTCGTCGGGCGCGACGAAGTAGAGGTAATCGCGCTGGCCGGCGACGCCGCTCTCGGTGCTCGGCTGGTAGAGGTAGAAGTCCGCGTCGCCGGCGGCGTTGTTGTTGAGCTCGATCGCCATGTCCTTGAGGACCGCCGGATCCTTCGCGAGGTTCTCCTTGATGCTCGCGACGAGATCCTCGGTCTTCACGCCGACCGGGACGTCGCGGAGGGTCACCTCGAGGTCGGCCTCCCCCTCGGCGAGGCCGCCGTCGTGGAGCCGCGCCTGGGCCACCTCGAGGAGGATGTCCCAGAAGTAGGACGGCGGGGGCGGCGGGTCTTCGAGGACGATGCTGCTATCGACGCTGATCTCGGTCCATCCGGTGCCGTCGACGCAGACCTTCACGGGCTGGAACTCGCTCGTGGAGGTGCCCTGGGGCCCGTAGCTCGAGCAATGCTCCTCGATCTGCGCTGCCTTGAGCTCGCCGGCGCGGGCGAGGATGTGCTCGAACTCCCAGAGCGGCTGCTCCCACACGGGTGAGTCGCCGCGCGGCGCGGGCTCCCGGCTCGTGCCGCCCGGCAGGTGCATCGCGCTCTCGGGGATGGCCAGGGTCAGCTCGCCGATGCTGAGGTTCTTGGCGAGGTTGGCGAGCTCGAGCCAGTCCGGCTCGGTGAAGTCGAACAGGGTGTCGATCTGGCCGGGCGTGCTGTTGATGCTCGCGACGTCGGCCATCGTCGCGTCGACCCCCTTGTACGGGAGGGCGTTGACGTTGACCCGGACCGTCATCGTGAAGTCGTCGAGGGCCGCCTTCACCCCGGCGGCGGCCTTGATGAAGCCGGGGTGCTTCGCCCCTCCGGGGTCGTCCGGATCGAGCGGTGTCGGGCCGAACTGCTCGGCGAGGCCGGCGAAGTCGGTGACCACGTCGTAGAGCGTGACGGGGATGGAGTGGGGCGCGACGGGGTAGATGCCGTCCGGGTGCTCGTCGTCCGTCGGTCCTTTGCGGCGCTGGGTGTTCGGGTGGGTGCTGACGAGGTTCTCCAGGACGGCCTGCGACGTGATCTGGACGGGGATGAGCCGCTCGTTGCCGGCCACGCCCACGAGGTCCGAGAGGATCTTCGACGTCGGCAGCCCGACGGCGTTGCCGACGCCGAGCAGGCCCTCGAGGCTCGTGCCGCGGAGATCGGCGTTCTCCGGCGTCATGTTCAGGAGCCCGACGAGGTTCTTCGACGCGGGCGAGAGCGCGTCGATCTCGGCGGGGGGCATGTACATGACCTTGAGCAGCGCGTTCTCGATGAGGGCCGCGATGTCGAGATCGAGCAGCCAGATCCCCTCGAGCGTGGGCCGCGGGATGGCCTTGAGCTCGTCGAGCGTCAGCGTCTTGGCGAAGCGCTTCGCGTCGAACCGCAGGAACTCGAGGGTGAGGGTGCGGCTCTCGTTGACGCCGAGCGCCGGCGGGGGCGGCGGCTGGTCGACGGTGACGGCGTCGACGCAGCCGGGCAGCGCGGCGGAGAGCGCGGCGGCGGCCAGGGGACCGAGCCGGGAGGGCCGGCGGGGGGAGGGGGCGGCGGGGTGGGTGCTGTCTCGCGCTATCATGATCAGAGCCTCACCATGATCAGAGCTTCTCCACGTCGGCGGTGATCTCCACGGGATCGTCGCCGTCGGGCACGTGGAAGCGCACCTCGTAGACGGCGCCCTCGTCGTCCTGCATGTACAGCGTGGTGTCGCCCGGCGGCAGCCGGTATTTCTCGTGCGCGGTGTCGACGACGCCCTCGAGCTCCTTCTTCGAGACCTTGCTCGCCTCGTCGAGATCCCGGCTCGTGAAGAAGCCGGGCTTTTCGTAAGTGTAGGCGCGGGGGGCGTCCGAGCTTTGATCCGAAGGGCGGAGGTCGTCCTCGGCCACGAAGAACAAGGTCGGCGCGCCGTCGGGCGCGGCGCGGCCGTAGTAGAAGTCGAGCGCGTCGTTGTTGACCCAGTACCGGCCGAGGATGATGTCCGCGATCTCCTTGGCCTGGCTCTGGAGCGTGGGGCGGAGATCGGCGAGGATCTCCTCGCCGGTGAGGCCGATGCCGACCTCGTGGAGCGCGAAGACCGGCTGGGCGGCGCCTTCGGGGATCTCGGGAGCGCCATCGCCGGTCGGGTCGTGGATGGCGACCTGGCCGACCTCGGTGAGCAGCTCCCAGAGGAATTGCGGCTTGGGGATCTCGGGCGGCGGATCCGAGATGTTGCCGTTGAAGACGGCCCAGCCGCGCGGGTCGTCGCCCTGGCCGATGTTCACGCCCACCCGGCACGTCCCGCCCAGGCGGAAGTAACACCCCGTGAAGGGCACGCGCTCGCCATAGGTGAGGAAAGCCGCCTTGCCCACGATGTGCTCGAGCATGAACGGGGGGACGGTCCACACCGTGTCGGTGCCGACCGGCATGTCCGGAGAGTTCTCCTTGCAGGCCGGCACATCGGTGCACGCCGGCACCGTGGTGGCCATCTCGCGCAGCGAGATGCGCATATCGATCGTCGGCGTCGGGGCGATGCCGGTGATCTGGAGCTTCTCCGGATCGTTGAAGTCGAACCGGAGCGGCGCGTCGCCGGTCCGGAGGAACATGTCGCCGCCCCCCTTCGAGAGGTCGACCCCCGTGACCCTGCGCAGGCCCGACTCGGCGACCACGCGCATCTGGAAGTCGGGCAGGAGGACGTTGCTCTTCGTGGTGAACGTGCTGTCGTCAGGGACCAGCACCCCGGGATGATTCCCGGACGGGCCGAGCTTCTCGGAGAGCGGCTGGAGATCGAAAAGGGCCTCGTAGAGGGTGACAGGCAACCTTGCCCCGTCCGGGTCGGAGACTGCCGGGTGCGTGCCGAGCAGCTGCTGCTGGAGGGCGAGGATGAGCTTGGGTATCGGTACGAACGGGGCTATCCGCTTGTCGCGCGCGGCCGTGGGCTCCGGCTGGACCGTCAGATCGAGGCTGATGCTGTCGGAGAGGACATCGGCGAAGTCGAACGCGAAGGTGCCGGGGTTCTCCTCGAAGATCTGCTGGAGCCCCTCGAGCGACGTCCCTGTCACGTCGGCGTTGGCGGGCGTCATGCTGAGCAGGCGCACGAGCGCGAACTCCGGCGACGTCCGCCACTCCGCCCCGAAGCTCTGGCCGAGCGGGGTGAGCGTGCAGTCGTGGCCGGGGCTCGGGCTGTCCTTCTTCCACTCGACCCCGCACGCGTTCTGGATCTGCTCGAGGGCGCTCTGAAGCAGGCCTGTGGTGTCGACGTCGAGGATCGTGATCTGCTTGGCGCCGTCCTCGCCGAAGACCTGGAGCGCCTTCTCCTTGTCGAGCTCCAGCACGACCGACGGGACCTCCGCGTCGTCGATGCGCAGCCGGAACCGGTTCGGCTCCTTGATGACGGGCCCGCCGCCCCCGCCGCCCTCGCCCCCGCCGTCCCCGCCGCCGGCGGCCCCGCTGCCGCCGCCGCCTCCGCCGTCGCCGCACGCGGCGAGCGCGGCGAGCAGCAAGAGGGGAACGCGGCCGAAGGGCGCGGCGCCGCGCCGGGAGGGGAGAGCGAACGGGGAGTGCGTCATGAGGGCTCCTCGTCGAGGGACCTGCTCGAGATCCACAGGAAGAGACGCCCGATGCTACCCAACTTCGACGCGCCGGCGCGACAAAGAGATCGCGCCGCGACGACGCGGAGCGCGCGATCCGCGACGACGCCAAGAACGCTGGGACACGTTGTGTGTGTCCCTCGGCGTTCTTTCATCCTTTTCGACGGCGCTTCGCGCCCCGCGCTACGCGCCCTCGCGATCGCCCGGGGCGTCCGTCGCCGCCACGGACGGCTCGTCCGTCACGGCCGCGGGGGCGTTCGCTCCCGTCGTGGACGGCTCGTCCGACGCGGCCGCGGGGGCGTTCGCCGCCGCCGCGGACGGCTCGCCCGTCCCGGTCGCGGGCGGCGGCCGGTTCGACGAGGGCGCCCCCACGAGCTCGCGCGTCCGGTCGAACAGCGCGCGCAGCAGGGGGAGGCTCGGCTTGCGCTTGCGCGCGGCGATCGCGAGCACCTCCTCGCGGACCGCGGCGTTGATCGGCGTCGAGATGTCGAGCGCCGCGCCGCGCTCGACGACCTCGCCGTTCAGGAAGTCGACGGCCGGCGGGCGGCCGCGCTCGATGGCCGCGAGCATCGAGGAGCGCATGCGGCGGTAGCGCGCGCCGACCGCGAGGAGCAGCGCGTGCTTCGCGAACAGGCCCGGCGAGCCCACGGCGGCGCGCTCGGCGTCGGTGAGCGCGATCCAGTCGAGGTCGAGCGTCCCGGCCACCTTCTCGAGGCGCACGCTGGACGCGCGCGAGACCTGCACGGTCTCGGTCATGATCTCCAGCGCGAGGCGGCGGACGAAGCGGTGCCGGAGGAGCGCGCCGAGGCGGTCGCCGCCGATGGTGCCGAGCGACGAGATGGCGCAGTTGATGGCGAGCTTCGACCAGCGCGCGCCGGCGAGGTTGTCGGTGACGGTGGTCGGGCCGATCGCCTCGAGGATGCGCGCGAGCTCGTCGAGGCGCCCGTCGCGGGCGCCGTCGAGCCGGCCGAGGACGAAGCCGCCGCTCGAGGTGCGGTCGTACACGCCGGGCTCGACCATCGAGGCGCCCCACGCGACGATCGCGCCGAAGGTGCGCTCCGGGCCGGCGATGCGGGCGACGCGCTCCTCGCAGAGGCCGTTCTGGAGGCAGACCATCGCGCCCGTCGGGGCGAGGTGCGCGACGACGCTGCGCGCGGCCTCCTCGACCTGCGGCGGCTGGGTCGCGAGGAGGACGTAGTCGAAGGGGCGGGTGTCCGGGCCGAGCTCGCGCACGGCGCGGCCGCGGACGGTGCCCGGGCTCGCCTCGCCGCGCACGCGGAAGCCGGCGGCGTTGATGGCGTCCGCGATGAGGGGGTTCGTGGTGAAGGCGGTGACGTCGTGGCTCTGCTCGAACAGGTGCGCGGCGATGATGCCGCCGATGCCGCCGCAGCCGACGACCAGCAGGCGGGGAGCAGAGGAAGCGCGGACAGCGGACGAGCTCGGGGCAAGCTCGCCGGGTGAATCGGTGAAGCTCATGCGAGATCCCTTACCACCACTGGGGCGCGGGCTCGACGGGCTCGAGGGGAGGGGGATGGGGGGGCGGGAGGGTCGGGAGTCGCGGCGGTTTCCGCGGCGCGTCACGTGAGGAGCGGGCGCTGCGGCGGGGTTAGCGGGCAGCCCGCGTTGGCGTGATCACGGCCCTGCGTCCCCGGCTGCCTGGAAGGCGGCGAGCAGGTGCCGGAAGCTCGGGAGGTGGCCTGTGCGCGCGCACCGCGCCCGCAGCGCCTCGAAGTACGACGGCTCGATCACCACGCCAGGGCGCTGCTTCGTGTAGCGGTGGCTGCGCTCGATGAGCATGGCCTTGAGATACGCGAGGTGGAAGCTGGCGCGCGTGACGTAGCCGGGATACTTCCCCATCCGCTCGGGATCGTCCGTGCTCACGTCGTAGAAGCGCTTGAAATCGACGAGCTGGGGTGACTGCGGGCCGGCGCGGAGAAACCCGTCGTGCCCCAGAAACCAGGTCTCGATGCAGCAGTGCTGGATGATGATGCGGATTTCGAGCGAGGGATTGCTCCTCGCCATGCGGGAGCCCTGGAGCTCGGCCTGCACGGCGCGGTGGACCTCGGCGTAGCGGGCTTCGTACGTGTCCTCCTCCGAGTCGATGCAGATCCAGAGCTCCTGCACGCGGCCGGGGTTCGCGTCGATGTCCTTGAGCAGGCCGGCGATCCTGCGGTAGCACGAGGGATAGCCCTTGCCGCTCACGAGGACGTACCCGTCGGCCGTCAGGTCGGCCACGTTGGCGACGCGATGGAGCGCGGGGAGCCGGTGCCGCAGCCATGCCTCGTAGACCCTCGGCTCGGTCTCGGCGCCCTCGACGAGGAGGACGAGGTTCATCCCTGGACCCCGTGCTCGTACTCCGGCAGGTTGATGAGCCGCGTGAAGCGATCGAGGTGCGAGCGCTCCTCCGCCATCGCCGGGATCTTTTCGGCGTCGAGGACCCGCACGCGGCTGCCCTTCCGGGTGACGATCTTCCAGTGGCTCGGCGGGATCTGCTCGATGATGTAGGGGTGATGGCTGGTGAGGATGAACTGAAGGTCGGGCGCCCGGCTCAGGAGGAAGCGCGTCACGGCAGGCAGACAGTTGACGCCGAGGCTCGATTCCAGCTCGTCGATGAGCACGACCGTGCCAGGCGGAGCGAACGAGAGATGGACAAGAAAGGAGAGGTAGCGCTGCATGCCGGAGGACATGTCGGCGAAGGGGATCATGCCGTCGACGCCCGATTCGGCCGCTGTGAGCGCCATGTTGTACATGCCCGCCCACCGCTTGCTCCTCTCATTGCCCAAGTAACGATAGCGCTGGACCTTGAGCTTCTCGACGGTGGGGAACGCTTCCCGGAACGCCTCCTCGATCTCGGCGAACGCGTCTGGAAACAGCTCCTGGAGAAATTCGGATTTGTTATGCAGGGGCAGCGTGAAGTCCGCGCCCACCTCAGCCGCGGACTGGTAGTCGTTCCGCAGCTCTTCGAAATGGCTCTCTATCTGTGTTCCGTAGCTCGGCAGATTTTCGAGCGCTTCCAGAGGAACGCTGCGAGAAAAGGCCCTGTAAAGCGGAGCCATCGCCGGGTCTTCCTTGAGGACGGCAATTGCGCTCTGCGCCCGGTCTAGCTTCGGGATCGCGTGGCCGTTCAGAAGGAAGCGCTCAGGCGCGCGTTCCACGATGGGCCGATCCCCCTGGAGGATGAGCTCACTCCGGATGAGGGCCGGCTCCTCGGAATGCAGCGCGCCATGATCTTCTGATCCCAGCCCGACGCGCGGCTCCAACTCGGCTTCCCAGCGGTAGGTGAGCCCGTCGTGCTCGAAGTCGATCGCGAAGCTGGCTCCTCGGAGCTGTTCGAGCCGCTCTTCCGTTTCTTTTTTGCCGAGCGCGACAGAGCAGACCTGCTCGATCGTCCGCACGATCCGCGTCTTCCCCGCCCCGGACACGCCGACCAGCAGGTTGAACGCATCGAGCGCCATCGGCTCGAGCGTCCAGCCGCGCCGAGCGCTCTGGACCTCGAAGGTCAGGATCCTCATACGGCGGCGAGTCTACGCGCTCGTCGCAGGCCAGCCAACCGCCCAACCCCGCCGGGCTCGGCCACAGCGCCTGGCCGCCCCTCAATCCGCCGGCGCCAGCACCTCGATCGCCTTCGGCTCCAGCGTGACCGTGATCGGCAGCCGACCGAGCGGCTCGCCGTCCACGTCGAGCAGGAACGCGTGCTCCACGTCGCGGTTCAGGAGCGTCAGCTCGATGCGATCGCACTGAAAGTGGCGGACGTCCGGGTGGCGGATGTGCGCGCCCGTGTACATGCCGGTCGACACGGCCGCGAAGCGGAGGTGGGGCGCGCCGCCCAGGTCGATCACGTCGAACACGCCGTCGTCGGCCCGCGCCATCGGCGCGACCTGCATCCCCGCGCCGAAGAAGCGGCCGTTGCAGATGGCCACGGTGCGCGTCGCGAGCTCCAGCTCGCGCCGCTCCCCGCGCAGCGTCGCCACGCAGCGCACCCGGCCGACGCGGCTGCGGACGAGGCCCCGGAACGACGCCATCGTGTACGCGAGCGTGTTGCCGAGCGCCCGCGTCGTCTCGCTGACGATCCGATCCACGAGCCCGCTCATCCCCGCGGAAAGGACGTTGACGAAGAACGCCTCGGCCTGCTTTCCGTCGTGCGTCTCGTACGAGAAGCGGCCCACATCCATGGGGCGCGCCTTGCCGCTCGCGATCGCCGTGCAGTAGTGGTCGAGCCGGTGGTTCAGCTTCAGCGTCCTGCAGAGGTCGCCGCCCGTGCCCGCGCCGATGATCCCGAGCCGGGTGCCCGAAGCGCCCCGGTCCTTGGCCTGCATGAGGCCGTTCACCACCTCGTTGACGCTGCCGTCCCCGCCGACCGCCACGACCGTCTCGCGCCCGCCGAGCGCGGCCTCGCGCGCGAGGTCGACGGCGTGGCGCGGGCGCTCCGTGCGCACGATGTCCACCTCGCCGAGGATACGCTGGATGGGCTCCTGCATCCCGTCGAAGAGCTTGGCCGTCTTTCCGCCGCTGGAGCGGGGATTCACGATGAGAAGGGGGCGCATGCGGGCCCCGATGCTAGATGCCCGAGGCCGCCGAGCGCGAGGTGTTTTTGTGGAGGGCCGGCCCGGCCGGCTCACGGCTGCTTCCCCCGGCTCAGGGCTGCTTCGTGCAGCCGCAGCCGCAATCGTCGCTGAAATAGGTCCAGCCGGGGTCGCAGACGAAGCGCATCCGGGCGCACTGGTCCGGGCTCTGCCCGACATACTTGAGGAGCGGGCCGCCGGTGCAGCCCTGCTGGTCGCCCGTGCCCGGCGCGCCGCCGGCGCCGACCGGAGCGTCCACCTCCTGGCCCGCCGCGCCGCCGGGTTCCGCGCTCCTCGTGCCGTCGGCGGGCACGGGGGTCATGGGCGCGCCGCCCTGGGCGCCCTGGCAGCCCGCGGCGAGCGAGCCGATCAACACGAGCAGCGATGTGGAAGCGAGGATTCTGTGCGACATGAGAGAGCTCCGGTGAACAGGTCAAGTCGATCGGCGCTCTAGGCCCTGCCCCCGTGGAGCTCCGAGCGGTTCGAGCGTGCGGGGTGGGGGAGCGCGATGTCCCCGCCCGCGCTCCTCTCGCGCGGGGGGCGGCCGGCGCTGGCCGGGAGCGCGGACTCCTGGCCCTCCTTCGCGGCCTTGGGCACGTCCACCCCGGTATCTTCCGAGTCCTTGGCGCCGGTGCGCTTTCCGTCCGGCGAGCGGTGCTCGATGATGGCGTTGATCTCGGCCCCGAGGAGCACCGCCATCGAGGAGATCCACATCCAGAGGAGGAGGATGATGACGCCGCCGAGCGCGCCGTAGCTCACCTCGTAGCTGCCGAAGCGGCTGACGTAGAAGGAGAACCCCAGCGAGGCGATCGCCCAGATCACGACCGCCACGACCGATCCTGGGGTGATGAACTTGAACTTTTGCTCGACGTCGGGGAGCACGTAATAGAGGGCCGCCAGGACGGCCATCACGATGAACGCCGAGACCGGCACGCGCAGCCAGAGGATCGGCGTCGCCAGCGGGCCGAGGTGCTCGGTGACCGCCGGCGTGGCCACCGCGAGCGCCGAGGCGACCGTCAGCAGGACGGCGCCGCCGAGCGTGACCAGGAGGGCGATCCCGCGGCGCTTGAGGAACGACCGGCTGTCCTCGACGCCGTAGGCGGCGTTGAGCGCGTCCATGAGCGCGATCACGCCGCCCGAGGCGGCCCAGACCGCGCCGAGCGCGCCGACCGTCAGGAGCGCCGGGCTCTGCCCCTCGGTGAGCGCCTGGAGGCGCTCGCCCAGGATGTTCGCCACGGCCGGCGGGGCCATCTGGTAGAACTCGCGCATCAGCCGCGCGGACTCGGCCGGATCGATGACCAGGCCGGCGAGGGCGACCGCGAAGAGCAGGAACGGGAAGATCGAGAGGACGCCGAAGAAGGTCAGCGCAGCAGCGACGGTGTCGACCTTGTCTTTGACCCATTCCTGCTTGATGTCGTTCAGAAAATCCTTCCAGGGGATTTCTTTTCCGGGCAGGTACATGACAGACCTTCACTGCAGGGGCGCGCGGCGCGCCGTTGCGTTCTTCCTGGGCGGCCTCCGCCGGGGCGGCCGTCTGGGAGAGAGCAACGCGAGTGCCAGGCCGGGCGCGGCGGCAGCGGGGCGGACAGGGGGGCTGCCGGTCTGCCCGCGTCGGCGCCGGGGGGCCCGCTCGCGCCGGGCGCTTGCTGGCTTCGCCGTCGCCCGTGGCGCGAATTGCCTCACGCGGCACAAAGGCCACATCACGGCGTGTGCGATCGTGGGCCGGCTGCCGCTCGCGCTGCCTCGCTGCAACACGCGGCGACCGCTGGCGGCGAGCGCATCCGAGCGGTCGGCGGGCGTGGCGCCTCTCCCGTGTCGCCGGAGCGCCGGAAGGCATGGCGTCGAGGGATCAGCTCCCCTGGGGGTCGCGCCGGGCGCGCGCGGCCGAGGTGGGGGCAGCGGACGCGGGCGTTGCGGGGCGCGTGCCTGTCCGGGCGAGGGCGTGGGCGATGCCGCTCTGCAGGGTGCTGCGGGTGGTGATGCCTGTGAGGTCGACCCCCAGCTCCACCAAGGTCTGCGCGGTGTCCGGGTTGATCCCGGTGAGCATGAGCTGGGCGCCCAGGAGGCGCGCGGCGCGCGCGATGCGCAGCAGGGCGTCGGCGGACTCGGCGTCGACGTTCCTGACGCCCGTGACGTCGACGATGGCGGTGTGAAACTGGTGCTGGACGATGCCGTCCAGGAGCTTCTCCATGGCTTGCTCCTGGAGGATCCCGTCGCGATCGATGAAGGCGACGAACATCGGGATCACCGAGCAGAGCGCTTCCAGCTTCGCCCGGGCATCCTCCTGCTCGGCCACGCGCTGGGGCAGGGCCGCGTTCTCGCCTTCGAGTCCCGTCGAGCTCGGTCGTTCGTTCATCGGGCCGCGATTCCAATGCTACCGTACTCCAGGAAGTCGGTCCGAGCGAGCGAAATCCAGCATGGGATCGCGGGGATGGGCCGATGCTGGAGGGGCGTAATCGTGGGCGAAGCGGCAGGCGCGAGGGGAGGGGGCCCGCCGCGTGGCGCGGGGGCCCCGCCGAACACCTACCGACTACCTGTCTACCTGTCTACCGCGCAGCAACCTAGCTCATCGCCTTGCCGATGAACTCGTGCAGCGCCGGATCCATCCCGTGCTGGTTCCTCATCGACGGCTCCTCCTGGTACATCCGGTTCAGCGATCGCTCGATCCCCGGATTCTTCCCCGTGAACGCGTCGATGAGCTCCCGCATGCGCTTCACGATCTGCTGCACCGGCTCGCTCTTCGGATCGGAGCCCTTCTGCATCTCCGCTCGCATGTCGTCGTAGATCTGCTTCCACGCCGACTCGGCCTCGCGCATCTTCTCCGGGCCGATCGCCTCCGCGCGCTGCTTGAGCTCCGCGAGCTGCTCTGGGGTGTAGTACTTCTCGATCATGGTCATCACCTCGATGGTTTGAAGGAGCTGCTCCACAGAGACGTCCTCCCCCGCGCGAAGCACGCTTGCCAGACCCTCGAGCCGCGTGCAGAGCTTCTGCTCCAGCGCGATCTGCTCGCGCAGCCGCGCAAGGTGCAGCTCGATGGTCTCCAGCGGAGAGAAGCCCGGCCCGTCCAGACACCCTGTGATCTGCTCCAGGCTGAAGCCGAGCTCGCGCAACGACTTGATTTGCTGGAGCCGGGCGACGTCGCCTGCCGAGTACATCCGGTGCCCCGACGCCGTGCGGTGCGACGGAGACAGCAGCCCGATCTCCTCGTAATAGTGGAGCGTACGGACGGAGAGGCCGGTCTGCTTGGCGAGATCGCCGACTTTCAACGGTGCTGAACGCATGGTGCTTCCCCTGTTTCCAGGGCGGGGGAGGACGTCCATGCCCCGGAGGCTAGGTCCTCACGTAGCGTGAGGATCAAGGCCCGGCCTCCACTTTTTTTTCGCTGCCGCGCCGCGCTCGCCCAGCGGCCTCTCCGGCGCGCTCAGGGCGTCAGGCGCTGGCCGTTCTCGTCAAGAAGGTCCCCCGCCGGGCGCGGGCGCCTCGATGACGCTCGCCCGGAGGAACACGCCAGCGAGCGCCGCGGCCGCAGCCGCCGCCCAGAATGGCGCGCCCATGCCGGCCCGCGCGTAAAGCTGGGTGGCGACGAGCGGGACAGTCGCATAGCCCAGCTCCTGCAGCGCCTGATGGCCGCCTTGCACCTGCCCCTGCGCGGCCGGTCCGGCGGCCCGCGACAGGAGCGCGGAGAAGGAGGCCGTGAGCAGGCCCTCGCCGGCCGCGATCGCCACGATGGCCGCGACGAACGCCGGCGCCGAAGGGTGGCTCGCGACGAGGCCCATGGTCGCGAGGGCGAGGACGACCAGGGAGAGGCCGAGCGCCAGCACGCGCGCGTCCCCGAGCCGCCTGACCAGGCGCTCGAGCAGCACCCCCTGGACGCACACGTCGGTGGCGCCGACCGCGATCACGGCGAAGCTCACCGCGTCGGCGCCCCACCCGAGCCGGTCCTTGGCCAGGAGCGCGAACGTCGCCTGGAGCGAGACGAAGGCCGTCGTGAAGAGCGCGCCCACGGTCAGGAGGGGACGGAGGTGCCTCACGCGCAAGAGCCCCGAGAGCTGCGAGAACGGGTTGAGCCTTCGCCACGAAAGCGCGCGGGCCCGGTGCTCGGGGGCGAGGCTCTCCGCGAGGAACAGGTAGCTGCCTGCGGCGTTCAACGCGGTGAGGGCGGCCGCCAGGAAGAAGGGCGCCCTCAGGCCGAGCCTCAGGGCCAGAGCGCCGAGCGCCGGGCCGGCGATGAGCCCCGCCCCGAACATCGCGCCCACCCGCCCGAAGCTCCGGGCGCGCTGCTCGTCGGGCGCCGTGTCGCCCAGATAAGCGAACACCGTGCCCACGTTGCCCGCCGTGAGGCCGTCGATCATGCGCCCGAGGAGCAGGAGCGGGAGGGCGTCGGCGAGGCCGAACAGCGCGTAGCCGGCCGCGGAGCCCACGAGGCTGAGCAGGAGCACCGGGCGGCGGCCGGTCGCGTCGCTCAGCGCCCCGAGCGCCGGCGCGGAGAAGAAGGCGCAGAGCGAATACGAAGCGCTCAGCAGGCCCACGGCCGACGCCGCATGGGCAGGGTCGCCGGTGAAACGCGCGGCAAGGAAGGGGACCACCGGGGCGGCCAGCCCGTTGCCGGCCGCGCTCAGGAAGGCCGTCGCCTGGAGGAGCAGGAGCGCCCGAGGGCGCAGGCCCGCGCCGGAGCGGCGCTCGACGGTGCTCGTCATGCGGCGACCGTAACGATCCCAGGGCCGCCTCCGATTGAACAAACGCGACATCGGCGCGCGTTCGCCGGCGGCTCAATCGCGCGTGTGTTCGCCTCGATCCGCGTCCCCCGCGTCCCGCGCGCCCCCCGCGCCCTCGCCGTGCGGCGAGAGGCGCCGCACCTCGGCGGCGTACCTGCCGGGGCTCATGCCCGTGAAGGCGCGGAACTCCCGGATGAAGTGCGCTTGATCCGCGTAGCCGAGCTCGAAGGCCAGCGCGGTGAGGCTCGCGTCCGGAACGCGCTCGAGCCGCTCGGTGGCCCGGGAGAAGCGGATGAGCCGCGCGAGCGCCTTGGGGGACAGGCCAGCAGCCCGCTTGAACTGCCGCTCGAGCTGCCGGACCGACAGCCCGAGTCGCCCGGCCAGCGCGCCGACGCGGGCGCTGCCGTGGCTCGCGTGCAGCGCGTGGCCCGCCGCCGTCACCGGGCCGTCGGGAGGGCGGGCCACGCGCTGCCGCTCGAGCAGCCACCCCTCGATGAGCCGCGTCGCCGCGTCGCAGGCGCCCCGCTCGAGGAGGGGTCCCACGCGCTCGGAGAGCGCCCGCAGCCCAGCGCCCACCGTCGTGCAGGTCCCGCGGAGATCGGCCTCGCGCTCGAGCAAGGAGAGCGCGCTCCACGGGTGGAAGCGGACGCCGATCACGCGGGCAAGGCCGCGGGACACCATCCGGGCAGGCTCGTCCCGGACGCCGATCACGAAGACGGGCGGCAAGGGGCGCAGGCGGCCATCGCGCCCCTCGATGCGCGCATCGCCGCAGTGGAACACGAGATCGATGTTGGCTTCCGGCAGGAGGCGGTGCTCCTCCGTGCCCACCGTGTGTCGCTCCTCGTAGGAGGAGTAGCTCTGCACCGCACCGCGCAAGAGGGGGTGTGGTGCGCGCTCGCGGAAGCGGACGTCCTCGGGCGCCATCGGGTCAGGCGACTCTGCAAGGCGGAGGCGCAGCGCGCAAGCGCCGCGCTGATCCTCGGTGGTGGCCCGATTTGCCCCCGGTGTGATTCCCATGAAGGCGGGAAGGCAGGAAGATCATTGATCTTTCTTCCCGCCTTCCCGCCTTCATGTTCAATCCGGCCACCCCCTTGGTCCTCGACGCCACCGCGGGCGCAGCGCGCCGCCACGCCGTCGCCGCCGACGATGGACACCGGGTCAGCGCATGCGGAGCGTGTACCCCGCGACCGACCGGTACTGAGGCGGCCACTCCAGGTCGAACCCCTGCTCCGCGGCGGCGTGCCGCGTCCAGTACGGGTCGTAGAGGTGCGCCCGCGCGAGCGCGCACAGGTCCGCCCTGCCGGCCGCGATGATGCTGTTCACGTCCGCGTAGCTCTGGATGTTGCCGACCGCGATCGTCGGCACCTTCGCTTCCAGCCGCACGAGCTCCGCGAGCGGCGTCTGGAACAGCCGGCCGTGCTCCGGCTTGCCGGAAGGGTCCGTCTGCCCCGCCGAGACATGCAGGATGTCGGCGCCGTGCTCCCGCAGCATCGTCGCCAGCGCGACGAGATCGTCCGTCGTGAGCCCGCCAGGCGCCCAGTCGGTCGCCGAGATGCGGACGCTCATCGGCTTCTCCGCCGGCCACGCCGCCCGCACCGCGTCGAACACCTCGAGCGGATAGCGCATCCGGCCCTCGATCGGCCCGCCGTACGCGTCGTCGCGCCGGTTCGTGAGCGGCGAGATGAAGCTCGCCAGGAGGTAGCCGTGCGCGCAGTGCAGCTCGATGAGGTCGAACCCGGCCTCGTCCGCCCACCTCGCCGCCCGCACGAAATCCGACGTCACCTGATCCATGTCCCCGCGATCCATCGCCTTCGGGACCTGGCTCCCCGGGAGGTACGGGATGGCGGAGGCGCTGAGGAGCGGCCACGCGCCGCGCTCGAGCGGCGCATCCATGCCCTCCCAGAGCCGCTTCGTCGCGCCCTTGCGCCCCGCGTGCGCGAGCTGGACGCCGATCCTGGCCCGGGAGCGCGCGTGGACGAAGTCGACGACGCGCCGCCACCCCTCGGCGTGATCGGCGCGGTAGAGCCCGGCGCAGCCCGGCGTGATGCGCGCCTCCGCGCTCACGTCCGTCATCTCGGTGATCACGAGCCCCGCCCCGCCGAGCGCCCGGCTGCCCAGGTGCACGAGGTGCCAGTCGTCGATCCGCCCGTCCTCCGCCGAGTACTGGCACATCGGCGAGACCACGACCCGGTTCTCCAGCACGAGCGACCGCAGCCGGAACGGCGTGAACATCGGCGGCGGCGGGCCGCCGCTCCCGGCGGCGACGCGCGCGCCCGACTGCGCCTCCGCCTTCCGCGCGACGTGCGCGTCCACCTCGCGCACGAACGCCGGATCGCGCGCCTTCAGCCCCTCGTGCGTCACCCGCAGGCTCCGCGTCAGCAGGCTGAACATGAACTCCACCGGGTCGAGCGCCATGTAGCGCTCGGTGTTCTCGAACCACTGGAGGCTCACCTGCGCGGCCCGCTGGAACGCGAGCACCTTGGGCTTGCGCTCGGCCTCGTAGGCGGCGAGCGCCTCCGGCACGCGCGGGCTCCGCCCCAGGCTGTCGACGAGCGCGATCGCGTCCTCGAGCGCGAGCTTCGTCCCCGAGCCGATCGAGAAATGCGCCGTGTGCGCCGCGTCCCCGAGCAGCACCACGTTCTCGAAGCTCCAGCGCTCGTTGTGCACCGTGGGGAAGCTCCGCCAGACGCTCCTGTTCTTGAGCAGCCGGTGCCCCTTCAGCTTGCCCTCGAAGAGCTCCTCGAAGTACGCGATCGTCTCGTCCTCGCTCGCGCGGTCGAGGCCGGCCCGGCGGAAGGTCTCCTCGCGGCACTCGACGATGAACGTGGAGCGGTCCGGCTCGTAGCGGTACGCGTGCACCCGGAAGAGGCCGTGGCGGTTCTCCTCGAAGTAGAACGTGAAGGCGTCGAAGGGGAACGTCGTGCCGAGCCACACGAACCGGTTCGGGCGCACGTCGATGCGCGGCGCGAACCGGTCGGCGAAGCGCTCGCGGATCCGGCTGTTCACCCCGTCGGCCGCGACCACGAGATCGCTGCCGGCGAGCGCCTCGGCCGGGTCCGTCACCTCCTCTTCGAAGCGCAGGACGACGCCGAGCTCGCGCGCCCGCTCCTGGAGGATCGCGAGCAGCCTCCGGCGCGACAGGCCGCTGAAGCCGTGCCCCGTCGAGACGAGGACGCGCCCGCCGAAGTGCGCGTGGAGCTCGTCCCAGTGGGCGAGGCTGCCCCGGATCGCGTCGTAGGTCGGCCGATCGGCCTCGGCCAGGTTGTCGAGCGTCGCATCCGAGAACACGACCCCGAAGCCGAAGGTGTCGTCGGGCCGGTTCCGCTCGAGCACGAGCACCTCTCGCCGCGGGTCCCGCTGCTTCGCGAGCAGCGCGGCGTAGAGGCCCGCCGGCCCGCCGCCCACGCACGTGATCCTCACCGCCCTGCCCCTCCGCTCCGGCGCCGCTGCATGCGCCGGAGCCTACACGAGAACGCCGGGGGCGGCGCCGCTCCGGGAGCTGTAAGGTGCTGCATGAGCGAGCAGCGAAACTTCCCGGACTGGCAAGAGCTGTATCGAAACACCCCGGCAGAGAGCCTGCCCTGGTACCACGCGGGCCTGGATCCCGATCTCGCGCAGGCGCTCGAGCGCTTGCAGGTCGCGCGGGGGCGGGCGCTCGACCTCGGCACGGGCCCGGCCACGCAGGCGTTCGCGCTGGCCGAGCGCGGGTTCGACGTCACCGGCTCCGACCTGTCGCACCCGGCCATCGATCAGGCGGCGGCGCAGGCGGCGCAGCGGGGCGCCGCCGTGCGCTTCGTGCAGGACGACATCCTGGACAGCCGGCTCGACGACCGGTTCGACGTCGTCTTCGACCGCGGCTGTTTCCACACGCTCCCGCCGGAGCGGAGGGGTGATTACGTCCGCACGCTGAAGCGGCTCGTCGCGCCCGGAGGGTTCTTGTTCCTCAAGTGCTTCAGCGCGGTGGAGTTGTGGGATCAGGGGCCGTATCGGTTCAGGCCCGAGGACATCCGCGAGATCTTCGGGGCCGAGTTCGAGCTCCTCTCCAGCGAGGAGACGGTCTATCAGGGGACCCTGGACCCGCTCCCGCGCGCGCTGTTCTCCGTGCTCCGGCCGCGGTGAGCGCGGTTCTCCCGGCGTTCGCGCCATCATCCCTGCCTGACGCGTGACGCTTCCCTGAGCACGACACCGACGCGCCGGCATCGTTGACGGCACAGTTCGCCCGGCATAGTGACCTGGGTCACGATGGCGGTCGCGCCTGCCGCCAGCGACGCCGGCTCGACGCCAGGGGGAACCATCTTGATGAACATCGCACGCAAGCACGTCTCCGCGCGGGAGGACAGGACCCGCAGATCACGCTGTCACGCCATCGCCGTGCTCTGCCTGGCGCTTTCGCTCCAGGCCATCGTCGTGCTCGGAGCCGGCTGCGCGCTGACGAGCGACGGCGAGATCGGGAGCGCGCAGGGCGCGGGCACGAGCCTCTGTCCGCCTCTCTCCGATGCGCCGATCGACGCGGCCCCCTATGACGACACCATATTCGGGACGGTACCGGCCTACCGTGCTCCCATCGCAGGAGATGAAGAAGGACCGCACGGCGCCCCCAGCGTCACCCCTCCGGCGACGGCTCACGCCGCCGTGAACTGGCCGTTTCATACGCCGGCGCCCCGCTGTGGACGCACGTATGCGAGGAGAACGCGGCTGGACTGCGAGGCTTCTAATGGTCACGGATGACTACAAACTTGTTCCAGCGGTAGCAATCCACCTTGGCCTGAGCCCAATTCCAGCGCAGTGGAGAGGGATTGACGCGGTCATCCCGCTCTTGGAGCGCATGCGCGGCGACGGGGCGATCGTCCTCATAAAATTTGATGGTGGCAGAGGTCTGTCTGACAATGGTCCATACACTGTTCTTGCTTCCGGTGGACCGCTCAAGGGCGATTTTATTCGCGTGGACGTGTCATCGATTGAGCATGGTATCGCAAAGGTGGTAGTGGAATACGCGAGAAGGTGCTGGAGGTTCGTTGACCCATCGTAATCTGCTCAGGGGTTGAGCTGACGGGCTTGTTTGCCATTGGGGCCGCTCTTCGTAAGGTTCATCAGGAGCTTCAGGACCGGGAGTTCGAGGTGAGGATCGGGGTAACTCGTAGCGAGGTTCAAGAGCTTTTTGAATGTCCGACACCAGAGCTACAAGCCGCCATCGCAGCGCTTGGGAACCCTAATGCATTCGCGGGCAGTGAGTCATTCACCCCGCTCGCCGAAAATCACCCCGACATGCCTCTCCGACACACGTCCCTCCTCGACTTCCTGTCCCGTCGACCTTCCGAGCCGGCCGCCGCCCCGCGAACGGCGGCGCGCCGATCGCGCCTACTTTGCCCGCGGCGACCTGAAGCGGCGAGCCGCGCCCACGCCGCTCGGGCCGCGGCCGCCCGGGCCCTTTGCGCTATACTCCCGCCGTGACGCACGACGCCTCCCTCGATCGGGCGCCGGCCGGCGGGATCGTCCTCCGGTGGCTCGTCGGCCTGCGCTGGGCCGTGTTCGCGCTGCTCGCCGCGACCCTGATCGCCGACGAGGCGCTCTTCGGCTACCACGTCCGCTACGGCATCGCCGTGCCCATCCTCGCGCTGGCCGGCGGGCTCAACCTCGCCCTCGCCCGGCGGGTGCGGTCGCAGCAGGGCGCGCAGAGCGCCCTCGTCGCCGGCGTCGTGGCGCTCGACCTCGTCGCGATCGCCGGCGTCCTCGCCGCGTCGGGCGGCGCGGGCAACCCGTTCAGCGCCCTCTTCTTCGTGCACGTCGCGCTCGCCGCCGCGCTCCTGCCGGCGCGGACGACCTTCGCGCTCGCCGCGCTCGCGGCGTGCCTGTTCGCGGCGCTCTTCGCCCTCCCCGCCGGCGCGTGCTGCCCGAGCCACCCGGAGCACGGCGCCTTCTCGACCCACCTCTACGGGATGCTCCTCGCCTTCGTGCTGAGCTCGTCGCTCGTCGCCCACGTGCTCCTGAAGGTCCGCCGCGCCCTCGACGAGAGCGCGGCCGAGAACGCGGCGCTCCGCCGGCGCGCCGAGGAGGCCTCGCGCTTCCAGGCCCTCGGCGCGCTCGCCGCCGGCACCGCGCACGAGCTCGGCACCCCGCTCGGGACGATCGCGGTGCTCGCCGGGGAGAGCCTGAGCGACCCGGCGGCGAGCGACGCCGCGCGGCGCCGCGCCCGGACGATCGCGGAGCAGGTCGAGCGCTGCCGCGTCGTCATCGCGCGCATGCGGGCGGACGTCCGCGCCGACGAGCTGCGCGCCGGGGTCGAGGTCGGCGAGGCGGCCGTGCGCGGCGTGGCGGCGTGGCAGGCGGCGCACCCGGGCGTCGCCGTCGAGGTGCGCGGCGACCTCGCGCCGCGGCGCACGGTGCCGCTCGACGCGGCCGACATCGAGGCGGCGCTGTTCGCGCTGCTCGACAACGCGCTCGCGGCGCTCGGTCCGAGCCCCGCCGCCGCGGGGCCGATCGTCGTCACCGTGGGGGACGAGGGCGGCGCGCCGGTGATCAGCGTGGAGGACGGCGGGGTGGGCGTCCCGGCGGGCCTCACGGGGCGGCTCGGGGAGCCGTTCGTGACGACCAAGGCGCCCGGCGAGGGGATGGGCCTCGGGCTCTACCTCGTGCGGACGCTCATCGAGCAGGTCGGGGGCCGGCTCACGGTGTCGGCGAGGCAGCCGGCCGGCACGCGCGTCGCCCTGCGCCTCGCGCCGGTGGACCCATGAGCGCGGAGCCCACCAGCGAGCCGACGCTGCTCATCGTCGACGACGACGCGACGTTCCGGTCGGCGCTCGGGCAGGCGCTCGGCCAGCGCGGCTTCGCGGTGTTCCTCGCCGGCAGCGCGGAGGAGGCCGCGGCGATGGCGCGCGAGCACGTGTTCGAGTACGCGCTCGTCGACGTGCGGATGCCCGGGCAGAGCGGGATCGAGCTCGTCGGGGCGCTGCGGGGCATGGACGACGGCATCCGCATCGTGGTGTTCACGGGGTACGGCACGATCGCGAACGCGGTGGCGGCGATCCGGGCCGGGGCCGTCGACTACCTGACCAAGCCGGTGGACGCGGCCCGGTGCGCGCGCTCGCTGCTCGGCTTCGCGCCGGCCGCGGGCGGCGACGAGGACCTGCCGTCGCTCGAGCGCGTCGAGTGGGAGTACCTCCAGCGCGTGCTCGCGGACTGCGAGGGCAACATCTCCGAGGCCGCGCGCAAGCTCCGGATGCACCGGCGCTCGCTCCAGCGGAAGCTCTCGCGGCTGCCGCCGAGGTCGTGAGGGCAGGCGCCGGGAAAGATCGGCGGGGGGAGGTACCTCTCGGCCGGGCGGGCGCTATGAAGGGGTGATGCCCTACAAGCCCATCGAGTCCTACGGCGTCATCGGCGACATGCACTCCGTGGCGCTGGTCGGGATGGATGGATCCATCGACTGGTGCTGCCTGCCCCATTTCGACTCGCCGAGCGTGTTCGCGGCGATCCTGGACGACAAGAAGGGCGGCAGCTTCGCGCTCGCGGCGGCGCACGCCGCGTCGCGCAAGCAGATGTACATGCCCGACACCAACGTGCTCCTCACGCGCTTCCTCCACGCGGACGGGGTCGGCGAGGTCTGCGATTTCATGCCGATCCACCGGGACCCGTACGGCGCCTACCGCCGCGGGATGCACCAGATCGTCCGCGTCGCGCGGGCCGTCCGCGGCGAGGTGCGCTTCCAGCTCGCCTGCCGCCCCGCCATCGACTTCGCCCGCCGCCCCCACCGCCTCATCCTCGACGACCCGCGCGGCGCCATCTTCGACTCGGACGGCCTCGACCTCGCGCTGATCAGCCCCGTTCCCCTGTCGAGCGACGGCGCCGGCGGGGTGACCGCCGACTTCGTGCTGCAGCCCGGCGAGTCGGCCACGTTCGCGCTGCGCCAGGTCGAGGACTGGACCGCGAGCGACGGCCTGCTCTCCACGCCGATCAACGGCGAGGACGCCCTCCGGCGCACGGTCGAGTTCTGGCGGAGGTGGCTCGGCAGGTCGCGCTACAAGGGTCGCTGGCGCGAGATGGTCGACCGGTCGGCCCTCGTCCTCAAGCTGCTCACGTTCGAGCCGACCGGCGCGATCGTCGCCGCGGCGACAACCAGCCTGCCCGAGGAGATCGGCGGGGTCCGCAACTGGGACTATCGCTACGTCTGGGTGCGCGACGCCGCGTTCACCCTCTACGCCTTCCTCCGGCTCGGTTACACCGAGGAGGCCGCGCGCTTCATGGAATGGCTGAGCGCCCGCGTCTCCGAGCAGGACGGCCCCACCGGGCCGCTCCAGCTCATGTACGGCATCGAGGGCCGCCACGAGCTGCCCGAGGTCGCGCTGACCCACCTCGACGGCTACCGCGGGTCGCGGCCGGTCCGGGTCGGCAACGGGGCGACGGCGCAGCTCCAGCTCGACATCTACGGCGAGCTCATCGACTCGGTGTACCTGTTCGACAAGTACGGATCTCCCATCCATTACGACTTCTGGCGCGAGCTCCGGCGCATGGCGACCTGGGTGTGCCAGAGCTGGGAGCAGCCGGACGAGAGCATCTGGGAGGTGCGCGGCGGCAAGCGACAGTTCGTGTACTCGAAGCTCCAGTGCTGGGTCGCCCTCGACCGGACGCTGCGGCTCGCCGACAAGCGCTCGCTGCCGCTCGATCGCCCGCGCATCGCGCGCGCGCGCGACGACATCTACGAGGCGATCATGGCGCACGGCTGGGACGCGGAGCGGAGGACGTTCGTGCAGTCCTTCGGCTCGTCGGCGCTCGACGCGAGCAACCTGCTCATGTCGCTCATGCGCTTCATCTCCCCCACCGACCCTCGCATCGTCGGCACGATCGACCGCACGCTCGCGGAGCTCGCCAGCGACACGCTCGTCCACCGCTACGAGCTCGGCAAGGGCGCCGGCGACGGCCTGACCGGCAAGGAGGGCACCTTCAGCATCTGCACCTTCTGGCTGGTCGAGGCGCTGGCGCGCGCCGGCCGCCTCGAGGACGCGCGCTTCATCTTCGAGAAGATGCTCACCTATGCCAACCACCTCGGGCTGTACTCCGAGCAGATCGGGGCGAGCGGCGAGCTGCTCGGCAACTTCCCCCAGGCGTTCACGCACCTCGGGCTGGTCAGCGCGGCGTTCTACCTGGATCGCGCCCTCGGTCAGGGCGGCTGAGGGGATCGGGGGCTCGCGCTCCCCACCGGCGGGCGGTGGGGCGGGGCTCCTGCGCGAGCGGTGGTGGGAAGAGAGGAGCTACCGGCGGCCTGGGATATCCAACCCCAGGCCGCCGGCGCTCGAGAGCCCGGGAGATTGAGGAGGGCCGGCGCGGCGTCGCGGGATCCGGAGAGGCGGAGCCTCGGGCGCACGCCGGCGAGGTGCGGTCAGATCGAGATCACCAGCCGAAGCCGCCGAAGCCGCCGAAGCCGCCGAAGCCGCACGGGCTGAAGCACGGGTTGATGAAGTTCGGGACGAGGCTGGTGACCGACGTCGTGATCGCCGTCAGACCGCAGCCGAAGCCGCCGAAGCCGCCGAAGCCGCCGAAGCCGCCGAAGCCGCCGAAGCCGCCGAAGCAGCGCTCGCCGTCACGTTGCCCGGTCTCCTGCCCCACCAGGGCGCCCGTCTGCCCGACGCCCGCCTGGCCGATCTGGGCCAGCCCGCCGAGCTGCGCCTGGCCGATCTGCGCCTGGCCGATCTGCGCCTGGCCGATCTGCGCGCCGAGGCCCGCCTCCTGCCCGACCTGGCCGAGCTGCGCCGGGCCCTGCCCCGTGTACCCGCCCTTGGTCGGGTAGCCCTTGCTCGGGAGGCCGCCCTTGGTCGGGAACTCGCCCTTGCTGGGCAGCATGCCCTTGCTGGGCATGAGCTCGCCCTTGCCGGGGAACACGCCCTTCGAGGGCAGACCCTTGCTCGGGGGCAGACCCTTGCTCGGGGGCAGACCGAGCTTGCTGGGCCCCATCTGGCCGATCTGAGCCTGCACCTGAGCCTGGGACTGGGCCGCGTATCCGCCGCGCTCTGCCTCTTCCAGCGCCTGGGTCGTCGAGTCGACGCTGTCCTCATCCGCGTCGAAGTCCTCATCCGCGCCGACCGCGCACCCGGCCCCGAGCGCCAGCACCATCGCGAGACCCATCATCTTGCCGTGAATCGAGATCATTGGTCCTCCCCGGTGTCCCTGATAGGCCTTGCGGCCCCCGAACACCTTGGCTCACCCCAGAGCAGGCTGTGTGCCTCGCGCTCCTGTGCAGAGGCTGCCGCTTCGAGACCTCGTGAATTCGCGGATAGCGTCCGCGAATTAGGGGCTCCTCGGATCTGCGCTCCCCTGGGGACTTCTCCGCGATTCAACGGCGGTCGCTTTCGTCGTCGCGCCGGGGCTGGGGAATCTCGCCCCGCTCGCGGCGCCGTGCCCCGTGAAGACAGGCGCAGAGCGCGCGCTCGCCCCCGTGCGCCGCGCGGCGCGCGCTGCGGCGCGATCACCGCCGCGGTCGCGGCGAGCAGCGGTGTCCTCAGAATAGGTGGAACCTCCCTCTGGATTCAGAAAAACGCGGATCGCGCCCGGCGACGCGTTGCCCTCCGCGCCGTCCGAGCGGGACGCCCGCGCTGCGCCCTGCCTGCTCAGTACCGAGCGCTCCGGGCACACCTAGGCATCCGCTCGCCGGAACGAAAATCTCGATGCGGGGCGGAACCGTCCGCCGCTGTCGTTATCGTATTCTCAGCGACATAACAGCTCTGCGGTGCTGAGGGCGCGCCGGAGAATCGCCCGTGCGGCATGGACGCCTCAGCACGAGGCGGGCCGCGTTGACGTCGACTCTCATCGCGGCGGCGCGCCCTCATCCGCTCGGGCGCCCGTGGACGCGAGCAGGATCGCGAAGAGCCCGACGCACGGCGCCTTCGGAGCGCTGCTGGTCTATCCCCGGTGGGCCATCGTCGGCCAGCACCGGTCTTCGCGCCGCGCGGACCGCGGCCAGCCGGTGCGCCCGGGTCGCGTCGCTGTCCCACGGCGAGACCTCCCGGTAGAGCGTGTCTTGCTATTCCCATGCTGCCGCCTCGGCCGTCGCGAGCGCGCTCTCAGGTCAGCGCCTGCCGCTTGGGCCTCAGATCCCCGGCCGCCGGGCGGAGCGCCCCCTGACTTCCCGGACGGCGTCCGTTCGGGTCGAATCCCATCGATCTCCCAGCGCAGCGCACCGTGGCGTCGGAGGAGGCGCGGAGGGCAGCCATCGTGCCCATGGCCGGGTGCAGGAGGTCTGGGCGGTGAGCGCTTACGACGCTCGAACTTGCGACGCTTGAAGGCGAGAGGGCGGGAAGATTTGAGCACGGATCCGCGGAGGTGCTCGCGGCGTGCATCGAAGTCCATGGGCATCTCGGTCCTGGGCTGCTCGAACCCGCGTACGAGCACCGCCTTTCCATGAGCTTTCGCATCGCGGCCTGAGGTTTGAGCGTCAGCGTCCGCTCCCGCTCATGTACAAGCGAGTGCATCTCGAATGCGGCTACGGTCTCGACGTGGTTGCCGATGGCAGCTTGCTTGTTGAGGTGAAGGCGGTGGAGCGGCTACTGCCCGTACAGAGGCCCTGGTGCTGACATATCTCATACTCACGAGGCTACCGGCCGCCCTGATCGTGAAATTCAATGTTGCGGTCCTGCGGCACGGGCTGCGCCGCATCAGCCGTAATTCCAATCATACCTTCCCGCCTCCTCGCCTTCATGTGACATAGCTCTTCGCCCGAGAGATAGAGGTCGGCTTCTTCGGCAAAGCATACAGAAGCATCGTCGAGATGGACGGGGTGCCTACGGGCCGTGAAGGCCTACGGAGGTTCAGCTTCCCATCAGGGAAGGCTCGCCACCCGCCGGGGGGTCTTCGCCATGCCGAGGGAGTTGATGTTCCCCTCGGTAGGGTGAACGCCCGCTGCCCGGGGCCACGTCCCCGATCGTCAGGCCGAACGCCTCGCTGACGCCTGGACCGCTTTCGCCTGGAAAGAATCGCCTGTCGATCGCCCCGACGGTACGGCACCGGGCCGAGGGGGGCGGAGATGGCAGCCACCGAGAAGGCGATGACAGCGGCGAAGAGAACGGCTCGGCGCAAGCGAGCGACGGCGCCGGCGGGGTGACCGCCGACTTCGTGCTGCAGCCGGGCGACTCGGCCACGTCCTCGCTGCGCCAGGTGGAGGACTGGACGGCGAGCGACGGCCTGCTCTCGATGCCGATCTCTCGTGCGCTCCCCGCCGGCAAGGGGCGGGGCGCGGCTGCTGCGCGGGCGGAGGAGGAGAGAGGGGAGCGCCGTGCAGCCTGGGATACCCAATCCCAGGCCGCCGGCGCTCGAGAGCTGCGGAGATTGAGGAGGGCCGGAGCGGCGCCGCGGGATCCAGAGAGGCGGCTCGTCGGGCGCCGGCCGGCTGGGCGCGGTCAGGTCGGGATCAGAAGCCGAAGCCGCCGAAGCCGCACGGGCTGAAGCACGGGTTGATGAAGTTCGGGAAGAAGGTGGTGATCGACGTCGTGATCGCCGTCGCACCGCAGCCGAAGCCGCCGAAGCCGAGGCCGCCGAAGCCGAGGCCGCCGAGGCCGAGGCCACCGAAGCCGAGGCCGCCGAGGCCCAGGCCGCCGAAGCCGAGGCCGTCGAAGCCGAGGCCGCCGAAGCCGCACTGCCGGGCGTGACTCTCGTGGGAGTCGGCGTCTTCGTCGGCGTGCTCGCCATCACGTTGCCCGATCTCCTGCCCCACCACGGCGCCCGCCTGGCCGAGCTGCGCCGGCGCGCCGAGGCCCGCCTGGCCGAGCTGCGCCGGCGCGCCGAGGCCCGCCTGGCCGATCTGCGCGCCGAGGCCCGCCTCCTGCCCGACCTGGCCGAGCTGCGCCGGGCCCTGCCCCGTGTACCCGCCCTTGGTCGGGTAACCCTTGCTCGGGAGGCCGCCCTTGGTCGGGAACTCGCCCTTGCCGGGCAGCATGCCCTTGCCGGGCAGCATGCCCTTGCCGGGCAGCTCGCCCTTGCTCGGAGGAAGACCGAGCTTGCTTGGCCCCACCTGGCCGACCTGAGCCTGAGACTGGGCCGCGTACCCGCCGCGCTCGGCCTGTTCCAGCGCCGCCGTCGTCGAGTCGGTGCTGTCCTCATCCGCGTCGAAGTCCTCGTCCGAGCCGACCGCGCACCCGGCCCCGAGCGCCAGCACCATCGCGAGACCCATCATTTTCTGAATCGAGATCATTGGTCCTCCCCGGTGTCCCTGACGAGCCTTGCGGCCCCAAACACCTCGGCTCACCTGAGAGCAGGCTGTGTGCCTCGCGCTCCTGTGCAGAGGCTGCCGCTTCGAGCCCGCGTGAATTCGCGGACGGCGTCCGTGAATTAGGCGCTCCTCGGATCTGCGCTCCCTTGGTATTTCTCCGCGGTTCGATCGCGGTGGATCGGGAGCGAGGCGCAGCTTTCGCGCTGGATGAGAGGATTTCTGCCCCTCGCCGCGGGCCGCGACGCGGAAAGAAAGACGCGCGCCGAGGCCTCGCGCGCCCTGCGCGCCAAAGGGCACGCGTTGACGCGGCTGTGCGCGGCGTGCGGAGGTGTTCTCAAATAGGTGGAAGCTCGCTCCGGAACCAGAAAAAACATGGGCTCCGCGCAGCGCCGACGCAATCGCGCGCGCCGTCGGAGGTAGACGCGCGCGCTGCGCCCTGCCTGCTCAGCGCCAGGCGCTCCGACACGTTTTTGCATCCGTGTGCCCGCGAGCATCCACACGCCTGCGGGGGCGTAAATATCGACTTTGGCTGGAACCATCCGCCGCCGTCATTCTCGTTCCCTCCGCGACATCACCGCTCCGTCGCTGCATCACCTTCGGCTCGCGTCATTGCGCGCCTCCGCGCACGCCCGCGCTTCCGGCCCGGTCGCGTGCCCGCGACAGCCTGCTTGTGGCGCAGCGAGGACGTAAGCTCCCTGGCGGCAAAGCGGTGATCGACGTCCGTGCGTCATGGCGTGATGCGGTGTTCGCCGCCCGGCGCCCGGAGCTCCCGTGGGTGCCGCCGAGCGGTCGATTACCGACGAGGCGCAGTTGTGGTATCGAAATTCTGGGCTTCGATTGCAACCATTACCTGCGGGGCCGGATTGGGCTAGATCGATCGCCGCGCCCTCGCGCTCCTTCCCGAGGCGGAGCCCGCCGCTCAGGCGGCTCGTCGCCCGGCTCCAGCGATGAACTCCGGAGGGAGAGAGCCGCGCTCAACAACGGCTCCGGCGCGACCATCCCGTGCGTGACGACGGCGGACGGCAAGGCGGTGTGCTTCGCGTCGACCACGCCGACGACGCTCAAGTACGAGGGCGGCGAGGACGTCACGGGCGTCGTCCAGGTCTCGGGCAGGGGCTTCACCGAGGAGGCGTGCGTCGTGCTCGGCACCGGCGCGGTGCACCGCGGCCGTCACACCATGATCTCCAGGACGCCCGTGGTCGCCTCGGGCGCGACCATGGTCTTCGGCGGACTCAACCATGCCTGCGGCCAGGACTGGAACGGGCAGCTCGGCGGGCTCGGCGCCTCATCCGACCCGGGCGTCACCCTCGTCCCGTCGGGCGCTGTCGCCGTGGTCGGCGGCCAGTTCCACACCTGCGTGCTCCTGTCGTCTGGACAGGTGCAGTGTTCGGGCCAGAACCAGACCGAGGGCGCAGGGCTCGACAAGGGCCAACTCACGCCCGTCGCGGGCATCTCGAACGCCACCGCGATTTCGGCCGGCAAGCACTACAGCTGCACCCGCCTCGCGGACGCCACCGTGCGGTGCTGGGGCTCGATCAGCCACAGCGCCACCCCCGCCGCCATCAGCGGCGTGACGACCCGCTCCTGCGATTGAGCCGCGCGCGCCGCGCGCGCTGTTTCCTCCGACCCCCAATCGCCCACGACGCGCCGCGGCGAGCTCCGCGTCGCGAGCGCACCGCGCGCGCCGCCCGCGCCGCCGCTCCATCCATGGCGCCGCTCCCATGGGCGCGGACGGAGCCGACGCGGCCATCATTCCCACTTGCGCAGGACGTTCTGTAAATGGTCCAGTGCTGGATGTCGGAGACGGGGAGGGAGCATCCGAACTTGTAGTCTGCCGCACGGCCCTTTTCGTTTCGACATTGGGTTGTCTCATGTCGTCCGGGACGCTGGCTTGCCACCGCGCTCGGCGCTGGCCGATCGGCGGGGGCGGAGCGCCGGATCGAGCTGTCTTGACCCAGGTTTGCAGGATCGGCGGCCGCCGGCTGCGGGCGCTGAACAGAGCGGAAACATGCCAGAGTGTCGCATTACGGCCGTCGCGACCTATCTTCCGGAGCGCATCGTCACGAACCAGGAGCTCATCGCGAGCTATGGCCTCCCTTACTCCCCAGAGTGGTTGCAGCGGACCACGGGCGTGGTGGACCGGCGCTTTGCCGGCGCGGCGGAGACCACGCTGTCCATGGCCGCGGCGGTGCTGCGGCAGCTCATCGAGGCGGGGCGGCTCCGCGATCCGTTCGTCGATGTCCTCATCATGACGAGCGACGACCGCGGGCGCGGCGACGCCGGCGGGGCGGCGTTCGCCGCGTGCATGGCCGGCCTCTCCCCCGCGCTGGCGCTCGATCTCTGGTCGGCTCAGGGGGGCTTCTCTGCGGCCCTCGACGTGGCGACTCGGCACCTCTACCGCGGCGCGCGGCGCGTGCTCCTCGTGGCGAGCGAGGTGCGGTCGTGGCGCCTGCGCGCGGGGCAGCCGTGGGTCGACGACCACATCACCGCGATCCTCGGCGACGGCGCCGCGGGCGTGCTGCTCGAGCGGGGCGACGGCCTCGGGGTCGAGGCCCCCGCGCGCGGCGCCGAGCCGTCCCTGCCTCGCGCCGCGGCCCCCTGCCTGTAGGCGGCTCAGGCGAACCGCGGATAGACCGCCTCCTCGAACAGCGCCTTCACCTGGCCTTCGGGGGCGTCGGCCACGAAATCCTCGTAGTCCTCGCGGACCGGGACCTTGTATCCGCCTCTCCACGGCGACGCGGCGTTGAGCCACGCCGTGTGGAGGGTGAGCCCCGGCCGGAAGGCCGGGTGCCCCAGCTTGCAGAGCGGCCCTCGGGCGAGGTTCGTCGCGTCGAAGATCCAGACCTCCGCGCGGTGGGCGGTCGTGACGAGCGCGACCACGTACCCGTCGGTGTCCGCCCCGCTGCCGCCGCGGCGGGGCACGAACTGCAGCGAGCTGAGCCAACACCCCACGGCGCGCTGCGGGAACTCGTAGCGATCCTCGATCCGCATGGCGCGGTGGTTGAACCGGAACAGGCTGTCGGGGTGGCCGCCTTCCGCGCGCATCCGCCGGAGCGCCGAGAGGGGCAGCGAGCGATGCGGGTGCGCCGCGTAGAGCCGATCGATGAACTCGGTCGAGAGCTCGTCCCAGATCCCGGCGCCGCGCCAGTAGACGTTCTCGATGCGATCGGGCGGCATCCACGACGGGCCCGCCTCCCGGTGCGCATAGAGGCCGACGCCGAGCGCCCGCGCCGGGTCAGCGAACACCGCCTGATCCACGACGCGCTCGGCCGCCGCGTCGATCGTATACCGGCCGATGCGGTTCACGTCCGCCTGCCCGAGCGGGGACAGCCCGCGGAGCCGGGCCGGCGCCGGCGCCCTGTCGGCCGCGTGCCGGTCGTAGGGCCGGAGCCACTCGGCGTGATCCGTGGCGCAGTTGTGCGCCGCGTGCACTGTGATGCGGTCGCCCGCGTCCTCGTAATCGACGAGGAAATGGAGCGTCTCCAGGGGCACGACGACCTTCTTCACGACGACCGACCCGCCGCCCGGCCGGAGCGCGTCCCGCCGGACCAGGTAAAACGTCGTGCTCGGCTCGTGGGCCATCGTGAGCAGCGACCGGAGGAGGCGCTCGACCCCCGGGCTCTCCACGGAGCCCCGGCAGGCCACGCTCTCCAGGCCGATCCGGAAGGCCGTGTCCGCGAGCACGACCCAGCGCCGCGTCAGGCCGAGCTGGTGCATGCTCTGCTCGATGCGCACCGGCGCGCCGCTCGGCAGGAGGAGCGCGTGCCGCTCCGGCTCGTTGTGGCCGTCCCACCGCAAGAGGTGCACGAAGTCGCCCGCCGCCTCGTCGAGCGGGACGCCGCCGAAGCGCGCCGCCTGCCGCGCGAGCAGGTCGCCCGGCCCGGGCGGCGCGCTCGGGCGGAAGCGCGCGGGCAGGCGCTCGAGCGCGCGCTTCGCGAGGAGCTCGAGCCGATCGGCGCTCGACCGGAGCAGCTGCTGCTCGATCATCGACGCGGCCGCCGACGCGAGCCGGTCCCAGGAGCGCGGGAGGGCGGCGAGCTCGTCGAGCCGCGGCAGCGACGTGGCGAACAGGTGGAGGAGCGAGCGGCCGTAGTTCACCGTGAGCAGCTCGCCCCGCTCCGCGTCGAAGCACGGGTGCGCCGTCGCCAGCGTCATGGGAAAGGGGTGGTCGACGGGCGCCGCCGGGTACCACGTGCTGTTGCGCCCGACCGGCGTGACGAGCTGGAGCGTCGCCGGGTCGATCTCGTAGGGCCTCCCCGCGTCGCCCGTGACGAGGAGCCGCGCGGGCGCGCGCGGCGCGTGCATCGGCACGAACGCGTGATTGAGGTGGTCCCGCAGGCCGAGGTGGGGCGAGAAGCGGAGGAGCCCGGCGTCGCGGAAGCCGAGCGCCTCGAAGCGCGTGCCGGGGCGCGAGGCGGCGTCCGCGTGATAGCAGGGCGTGCGCGCGACCCTCGAGGTCAGACGGACCGCGCCGCCGCCGAAATCGAGCCGATAGATCATCCCATTGCCATTGAGGATCGGCGCGCCGTCCGCCCTGGGCAGCCCGCCGTCCACCGAGCCGACCGGGCCGATCGCGAACACATGGCCCGTGAGGTCCTTGGGCACGCCGCCGGAGAGCGAGGATTCCAGGACGGTGAGCTCGACCTTCGTGAGCTCTTCCGTGCTCGCTGCCATCAATGCATCGGGGACGCGCTGGCGCATGACGACCTCGGTCACACCAAGCTACGCCAATCTGTGGCCGGCGGGGGCGCCGCGCTGCGCTGCGCGCCTCCGGGATGCGCGCTCGCGCCGATTCCCGCCTAGGACGGACGCACGCGCTGGGCGCGGGGCTGCGGGCGCCTCCTGCATTGCGCTCGGCATCTGCGCCGCTGCCCTGATTTTCCATGCATTGGCGCCGTCTCGGCGGCTTGCGAAGGTGGTTGTCGGCCCCATCTGTACCAGCGATCAGGAGGCACATGTTCGACCAGGGGCTGACAGTCCTGCGCATCCGAGGAATCCCGATCCGGCTGCACGTCACGCTGCTGATTTTCCTGCCGTACCTCGCGTACTTGGCGGCGTCGCAGTTCACGTTCATCGCGGCCTCGCTCGAGATTCCGCGCGAGGCGCTGCGCTTGCCGCCGCTCGCCTGGGGGGCGATCTTGGCGGTCGGGCTGTTCGTCGCCGTGCTGGCGCACGAGCTGGCCCACGCGCTCGTCGCGCTCAAGAACGGGATCCGGGTGCGCGCGATCACGCTGATGATGCTGGGCGGCGTCTCGCAGATAGAGCGCGACGATCCCGAGCACGAGGCGTGGATGGCGTTCGCCGGGCCGCTGATGAGCTTCGGTATCGCGCTCGGCAGCTACGCCGCCTATCGCCTGCTCCCCGCGCCGGCGGAGGTCGGCGTGGCGCTCCTCGCCTTCGCGATCACGAACGCGATCCTCGGCGTGTTCAACCTGCTCCCGGCGTTCCCGATGGATGGCGGCCGGGTGCTCCGGGGGCTGCTCCATCGCCGCCTCGGGCGGGCGCGCGCGACGCGCGTCGCGACCGCGATCGGCAAGGCGATGGCGGTGGCCTTCGGGCTGTTCGGTCTGCTCTCGTGGAACCTCATCTTGGTGCTGATCGCCGTGTTCGTCCACATGGGCGCCTCGGCCGAGCAGGCGCGCTCGAGCACGCGCGATCTCCTCCGCGGCCTCCCGGTCGCGCGCTTCATGACCGATCGGCTCGGCGACGCGTACGCGGACGAGAGCCCTCGCGCGGTGGCCGAGCGGCTCCTCCGCCACAACCTGGTCGGCGCGCGGGTCATCGACGATCCTCGGGGCGGGGAGGGCCGCCGCGAGATCGGCGTCGTGACGGTCTGGGATCTCGCCCGACAGCTCGCGCGCGGCGCCGAGGCGGCGACGGTCGGCGCGGTGATGCCGGTGGACGTGCCGAGGGCGCGCGCCGGCGACGACGCGTCCGGCTCGCTCGACGCGCTGGCGAGCGGCGAGGCGAGCGCGATCGCGGTGCTCGACGAGGGGGAGCACGTGATCGGCCTCGTGACATCGGCGGAGATCCAGCGCGCGCTCGCGCTCGCCGGCGCGCTCGGCGCGGCCGGCGCGGGCCGCTGAGCGCCCGGTCACAGGAGATGTCGAGTCGCGCCGCCCCGCGCTGGCACTCGCGTTGCTGAGCTCCGTTCCGAGGAGCAATGACGTGAAGCAGAGCAACAACGTGACTTCGCGCGAGCGAAGATGGCCCAGGTGTCTCTCGGTGACGAGGTCTGCGCTCGCGGCGGCTGCGGTCGCGGCCGGCGCCTCGCTGCTGGTCGGGTGTCTGGGCACGGTCGGAGCCGAGGGGTATGTCGTGTCCGGCTTCCCGGCGGTGCGCGCCGAGGTCGTCCCGGTGGAGATCGCGGCGTCTCCGCGCGTCTATTTCCGCGGCACCTATGCGTACCTGGTCGACGGCCAGTGGTATTACCCGACGAACCGGGGCTGGGTCATCTTCGAGCAGGAGCCCGCGGAGCTCAGGCGTTACCGGCAGACGTACCGCGCGTCGCCGAGGTACGTGCCGGAGCGCGAGCTGAGCTTTCCCCGCGAGCGGGGGCGCGGTTACTACACGCCGCGTTGACAGTGGTGCGGCTGCGAAAGGACGGATTCGAGCATGAATCAGGAGAAGAGCGTCATTCCCATCTGCGGCCTCGCTCTATCGAGCTTTCTGGCTCTGGGCTGCTTCTTCGAGGTGAAGGACGGCGATCGACATCGGCCTCGGCCGTCGATGGGGAGCCTGGTGATGGAGTGGACAATCGACGACCGGCGCGAGCCGCGGGACTGCTCCCGCTTCAGCGGTGGCAGGGCCGATCTCGAGCTGATCATCTACCGTGGCAGCGTCGAGGTGGCGAGGGAGTATGCGCCTTGCGAAGACTTCATCCTGACGGTGGATCTTCCGCCCGACGAGTACAGGGCGATTGCGACGCTCGTGGGGCGCAGCGACGAGCGACCTGTCACCACGTCGGCGAAGCTCGAGGCGATCGACGTCGTGCGTGGCTTCAACCTCCACCGGGAGGTGGATTTCTCGGCGACCTCGTTCCTCTTCTAGACGGCAGATCGCGTTGAGCGAGCGAGTATTCGACCTCCAAGCCGCCAAGGGCGCCGAGAGGGGATCCCCTTCTCGGCGTTCGTAGCGGCTTGGCGGTTCGAAATGCCGCGTTTTTCACGCGGTTTCAGCCCATCTGTCGCTCCAGACGGGCCCCCGCGCCGCGCGGAGCGCTGGGCCTCCTCGGCCTGGCAGCCCGGAGCTACCCCGCCCTCGGGATCGTGAGCCGCACCCGCGTCTCCCCGCGCGGCCCGTCCTCGATCGCGATCCCGTAGTTCGTGTGCGCCGCGATCGCGTGCGCCGCGATGAGCGGCAGCGCCGGCGGCCTCCCCTGCGCGACCGCCTCGAAATCGCGGCTCAGCACCACGCTCCGCGCCGCGGCTGGCAGCGGCGGCCCCGCGTCGTCGAACGTGATCTCGACCCCGCTCGGCCCCTCGACGAGCGTCACGACCACCTCGCTGCCCGGCGGGGACGCGCTGATCGCGTGATCGAGCAGCGCGTGCAGCAGCACCGTGAGCGCGCCCTGCGGCACGACCTCCTGCGCGGCCTCCGGCGCCTCGACCACTACGCGCACGTCGTGGCGCGCCGCGCGCGCGAGGTCGTCCTTCACGACGTCGCGCAGCAGATCGGCCACGTCGCAGTGGCGCGGGAACTCGTGGAGCGGGCACGCACCCAGCCTCGCGAGATCGCTCACGATCTCCGACGCCGCGGTCACGTGGCGCCCCACCGAGGCCGCCGTCTCCCCGGCGTCGCCGCCGTGCGACCGGAGCGGCGCGATGTCCCGCCCGATCGCCGACAGGATGCCGCGCAGCTGGGTCCCGAGCACCCGCACCGCCGCCACGAGCACCGCGAGGCTGTCGCCGCTCGGCGGCAGGTGCGACACCGGATCGCTGCCGCTCAGCCGTGACACGATGCCGGCCAGCGACCCGCGCTCGCGCTCGCCCTCGACCCGCGAAAAGACCGCGGCGAGCTCGCGCGCGTAGGCCTCGCCCTGCGCCTGCGCCGCGGCCAGCTCCTTCTTCAGGCTCTCGACCTCGAGGCGCTGGAGATCGACCTCGGCGGGCAAGGTCAGCGTCTGCATCAGCCCGTCGAGCTCCAGCCGGCCGCCGTAGCGCAGCGCCATCCGCGACAGCCACACCCGCTCGGTCTCGAAGTTCACGGGCGTCTCCGGCCCGAGGTTGACGCGCACGCTCACCTCGTCGCCGACGCGGTGGATGCTCACGTCGGGCGCCCCGCCCTGGCTCGTGGGATCGCCGCCCTGGGCGATGAGCACCTGGAGCATCCGCCGGAGCTCGGTCTCGTCGCCGAACACCGTCGTCCCTTCGCCCATCTCGATCTGCACGCGCGCCTCGGGCGCGACCTCCCAGAGCAGCGCCGTCAGGTCGACGCGACCGCGCCGCCCGCGCGGCATGGGCCGGCCGTGGAGCGAGGCGAGCATGCTCACCGCCTCGTCGAGCCGGTTCAGCGTGCTCTCCACGCCGCCCGAGCCGTCGTCCGGCGACGGCACCGGCGGCGGCGTGGTCTCGGTCGCGATCATCCCCACGCCCTGGCGGAGCTTCTGGGCGGCGCTGCGCGCCTCCTGCGCCAGCAGCCACGTCAGCTCGGGTCGGGTCAATCTGTCGCTGGTCACCCTGTTTTTCCCTCTATCCGCCACGCTCCGCGGAATCGCGCGCCATGATGCCAGACGTGGCGGTGCCCTGCTACGCTCATTGCCGCTCACCTCGTTCGATGCGAACTCGCTCTTCTTCCTCCTTGACGCCTCTCGCTCTTCTCTGTGCCGCAGCCGCGACGGCCGCGCTCGGGGCCGCCGCCTGCGGCTCGAGCGCGCCGAGCCCCTTCCCGTCGGCGGGCGGAGCAGGCGGGGCCGGCGGCGAAGGCGGCGCGGGCGGCGCAGGGGGCGAGCAGGCTCCGGCGGACCCGACGCTCGGCGGTCCGTGCGTCGACGACGATCAATGTGAGGACGGATTTCCCTGCACCTTCGATGCCTGCGACACCAGCGCAGGCCGGTGCCGTTTCACGCCGGACGACAGCGCGTGTCAGAACGACGTCTACTGCGACGGGGTCGAGCGGTGCAACCCGCGCCTCGGCTGCGTGCCTGGCGAGCCGATCGCGTGCGGCGACGGGAGCACCTGCACGATCGACGCCTGCGACGAGCCGACCAGGACGTGCTCGAGCGCCCCGCGCGACGCCGACCTCGACGGCGATCCCGACGCGCGTTGCGGCGGGGGCGACTGCGACGACGCCGATCCCACGGCGTCGTCGCTGCAGCCCGAGATCTGCGGGAACGACCGGGACGACGACTGCGACGGGCGCACCGATGAGCCCGGCTGCGTCTCGCCGGAGCACGACACGTGCGCCGACGCGCTGGAGATCTCGGCGCCGGGCTCGTACGCGATGAACACCGCGGGCGCGGGGTTCCACTACGCGAGCTCGTGCGGCCTGCCCCGCCCGATGAGCACGCGCGACGTGGTGGCCGCGGTGCTCCTGCCGCCGGGGCCGCCGGTCGACGTGCAGGTGACCGCGCGGACGGAGGGCACCGACGTCGCGGTGACGCTCGCCGGCCAGTGCGGCGACGCCGCGACCGAGCTCGCGTGCGGGCGCCCGCACCCCAGCGCGGACGGCGGCAAGCTCGCGAAGCTCCGGGGCCGCGGCCTCGGCGATCCGGAGCGCGCGACGGCGCTGCCGGTCTACGTGACCACCGCGGAGGGCGCGCCGGTGGTCGTCGACGTCGCGTTCCTGCCGCCCTCGCCGGCGCCCGAGAACGAGACGTGCGGCACCGCGGCGCCCCTCGAGCCGGGCGCGCCGGTCCTGGCGACGATCCTCGACGCCGCGCGGGATCTCGGGACCGCGTGCGAGACCGACCTCGGGGAGCTCGTCTACACGTTCGAGCTCACCGAGCCCCGCGACGTCGACCTCTACGCGATCTCGACCGACGGCGACGGCGAGCCCTCGCTCTCGCTGCGGTCCGAGGGGTGCGCGCTGCCCGAGGACGAGCTCACCTGCCAGACGGCGGCGGCGCCGCACCTCTTCCGGCGCGCGCTGCCCGCGGGGGTCTACGCCGTCGCCGTCTCGGCGACGGCGCCGACCTCGGTGCTCCTCACGCTGGAGCTCGCGCCGCCGACCGATCCGCCGCCGGACGAGGGCTGCGCCGAGGCGGCGCCGCTCGCGCCGAACCGGACGGTCGCCGTGTCGCTGCTCGGCCACCAGGACGACGTCGACCTCGGCTGCGGCCCGGCGGCGGTCGACGCCGTGTACGCGCTCGATCTGGACGTCGCGTCCGACGTGCTCCTGGTCGAGCGGCTGTCGGCCGGCGACAGCGGCTCGATCGCCCTGTCCGCGCCGGCGTGCGGCGGCGCCGGCGACCGGCTCGCGTGCGGCGAGGGCGACGTCAGCCCGCTCCGGAGCGCGCGGCGCGGCGTCCCGCCGGGGTCGTACCGCGTGGTGGCCGAGGCGCAGCTCGGCCAGCCGGTGAGCGTGACGGCGTTCGTGCGGCCGGCGGCGCCGCCCACGCTGGTGCCCTTCGCCGACGCGTGCGCGGGCGCGCTGGAGATCCCGGAGACCGGCGGGTTCTTCCAGGGCAACACGACCAACGCCGCCGCGGATTTCGACGCGGGGTGCGATCGCGCCGGCACCCAAGACCGCGGCGCCCGGGACCAGCTCCTGAAGCTCACGCTCACGGCGCGCCGCCGGGTGGTGCTCGACATGGCCGGCTCGGCCTACGAGACGCTGCTCTCGGTCCGCCGCGGCCCGGGCTGCCCCGGCACCGAAATGCCGCTTTCCTGCACGATCGGTACGGGCCCCCAGCGCAGCTTCCTCGATCTCGTGCTCGATCCGGGCGTCTACTACCTCCAGATCGACGGCCACGCGATGGCGCACGGCCTGTGGTTCCTCGACGTGCGGGTCGTCGACGCCGTCGACGAGGTCGATCCCTGACCCGCGGCCCTTTGCAAGCGCCCCCTCTCCCTTGCTAACGTCGCCCCGATGTTCGGCCGCATCTCTGCGATCGCCCTCAACACCTACCGGGAATCGCTTCGGGCGCGCATCCTCATTGGCCTGGCGGGCGTGGCCTTCGCGGTCGCTTTCTACTCGATCATCGTCGGCGCCTACACGCTCCGCAACGGGGCGCGCGTGGTCAGCGATCTCGGCGTCGCGTCGATCTCGCTGTTCAGCATCGCGGTCGCGATCATCATCGGCGCGACGTCGCTGTACCGCGAGCTCGAGCAGAAGACGATCTTCCCGATCCTGGCCCGCCCGGTCCGCCGCGGCGAGTACCTCGTCGGCAAGTACCTCGGCACGCTGCTCACGCTCGCGGTGTTCATCCTGGCCGACACCGGGCTCGTGCTGCTGATCAGCGCCGTCCTGGCCGGCCGCTCGCTCGCGCTCGTCGCGGGCGCCGGCGCCGCCTCGCTCGCGGCGCTCGGCCTCGCCGCGTGGCGCTCTCCGCTGCTGCGCACGTACGGGTTCATCCCGTGGTCGGCGGTCTTCCTCGTCCTCGGCGTGGTCCTCTCGGCCGGCGCTCCCACGGAGCAGCGCGTCGTCCTCGCCGGCAGCGCGCTCGCGTTCCTCGAGGTCGGCATCGTCGCGGCCGTGGCCACGCTGTTCTCCTCGTTCTCGACGCCGTTCCTGTCCGCCTTGCTCACGCTCGGCATCTTCCTCGTCGGGCGCAACGCCGACGCGCTCGCCCAGCTGCCGGTGAAGTACTTCGGCCCCCAGATCAGCGCCGCGGGGCGCGCCCTCTCCCGGGTCGTGCCCAACCTGCAGATCTACGTGCCGCCCCGCCCGCTGCTCGCGGGCGAGGTCGCCGACGCGAACCTCCTGGTCTACCTGGGGTGGGCGTCGATCACGTGCGCCGGCTGGGCGCTCGGGCTCCTTGCGGTGGCGGCGTTCGTCTTCAAGAAGCGCGATTTTCTGTGAAGCTCTCGGTCGTGCTCGGCGTCGTGCGCGGCATCGCGGTCGCCGGCTTCCTCCTTGGCGCGGCGTCGCTGCGCGTGGTGGTCGCCGGCGAGCGGGAGATCGCCGAGAGCACGGCCGCCCTGCTCGCCGGCGATCCGCACGCGGCGGCGCTCCACGCGCGGCGGGCGGCGAGCTGGTACGCTCCCGGCGCCCCCCACGTGCGCGTGGCCTACGAGCGGCTGATCGCGCTCGCGACGGCGGCGGAGGGTCTCGGCCAGCCCGACACGGCGCTCTTCGCCTGGCGCGCGGTGCGCACGGCCGCCCTGGAGACGCGGTGGCTCACGACGCCGCACGCTGAGGATCTGGAGCAGGCCAACGGGGCGATCGCCCGGCTCTCGGCGGCCGCGCCGCGCCCGCCGGGCACCCGGACCGAGCCAGCGGCCGTGGTCGCGCGGGAGCACGTCGCCGCGCTCGCGCGCGACGACGCGCCGCGGGTCGGCTGGGTCGTCGCGCTCGTGGCGGCCTTCGTGGCGTGGGTCGCGGGTGCCATCTGGGTGGTGCGGCGCGCGGTGACGGTGACGGGCCAGTGGGTGTGGCCGCGTGCCGTGCCGGGGCTCGCGGTGTGCGCGGCCGGGATCGCGGTGTGGCTGCTGGCGATCTGGCAGGCCTGACCGCCGCTCCGCGTCTCGACCTTCCGTCTTCCGTCTTCCGTCTTCCGTCTTCCGTCTTCCGTCTTCCGTCTTCCGTCTTCCGTGCTCCTCGCCGTGCGCGTGCGCGTGCGCGCTGACGCCGGGGAATCGCGCACGCGCACGCGCACGAAGGACGAACACGGGAGAGGGGGGACGGGGGACCGGGGACGGGAGAGGGGAGACGGGAGACGGGGGACGGGGGACGTCTGCATGAAGCCCGAGCGAGACCCGCTCCACGGATCGCGAACGGGGCAAAATGGGCCGACCGCGGCGAAATGGGGCGGCGAAACGGGCCGGCCGGTCCCGACGGCCACCTCGGGAATCGACGGGCCGTGACGCCTGCTGATCGGCTGGCACGCGGCATTGCAAAGCCGCGGTGCACGACACATCGATGATGAGGGAGCAGCGTTTGCTGCGCTCCGTTCCGTGGAGGTGACGGGTTTCATGAAGAATCAGATCAAGACGATCCTGTTGCTCGGCGTCATGTCGGCAATCCTGGTGTCCATCGGTGGGGCGCTCGGGCCGGGGTACCTCGTCTTGTTCGGCGTCCTCGCGCTCGCGATGAACCTGGGCGCGTATTTCATGTCGGATCGCATCGTGCTCGCGGTGCACCGGGCCGCCGAGGTCGCGCCCGAGGAGGCGCCCGGCCTGCACCGGATGGTGGAGGAGCTCTCGCGGCGGGCGGAGATCCCGAAGCCGCGGGTCTATGTCATCCCGGACGCGCAGCCGAACGCCTTCGCCACCGGGCGCAACCCGGAGCACGGCGTCGTCGCGGTCACCGAAGGGATCATGCAGCTCCTGACCGAGCGCGAGCTGCGCGGCGTGCTGGCGCACGAGATCGCGCACATCAAGAACCGCGACATCCTGGTGTCGACCATCGCGGCGGCGTTCGCCTCGGGCATCACGTGGATCGCGCACGCCGTGAGCTTCGCCGGGCTGTTCGGCGGCTCATCGGACGACGAGGAGGGGGAGAGCCCGCTCGGCGGGCTGGCGCTCGCGATCGTCGCTCCCATCGCGGCCACGCTCGTTCAGCTCGGCATCTCGCGCTCGCGCGAGTACATGGCGGACGAGACCGGGGCGCAGCTGTGCGGCGACCCGGAGGCGCTCGCCAGCGCGCTGTCCAAGCTGGAGCACGGCGTGGCGCTCATCCCCGCCGAGTCCGCCCGTCCGGCCACGGCGAGCCTCTTCATCGTGAGCCCGCTCGCCGGGGCGAGCTCCGTGCTGAAGTGGTTCTCGACGCACCCGACGACCGAGGAGCGCGTCAGCCGGCTGCTGTCGATGGCGGCCAGCGGCGGCCGCGCGGCCTCCCCGAGGAGGGCAAGCGCGCTGGCGTGACGGCGGCGAGGCGCGATGCGTCGGGGCGCGCGGCCTCAGCCGTCGCGGAGATGCTCCTGCCGGCATCCCCGTCCGTGCGGCCAGCCTGGCGCTCGGCGCCGAACTGGCGATCCCCGTGAGGCGGGAATAGCGTCGCTCGCTCCACGTCCCACGGGGAGAGCGCGCGGCGCCCTCGGCGCCGCGGCTCGTGACGCGACCTCAGTCTCGCACCGCACGGTGTCATCTCGAGAGGCAGGATGATGAACAAGCTCCCTCGCATCGCATCAACGCTCGCCGCGCTCGCCGCCCTCACGGCCATCGCCGCCCCGGCCGCCGCCGCTGCCGAGGAGACCACCGCGGCGGCCGCGGAGGCGCCGCGTCAGGGCCGGGGCAAGGGCGCGGCCCCGTTCCCGCAGGACGCCGCCGGCTTCAGCAAGCGGGTCGACGAGAAGAGCGCGAAGCTGCGCGCGAGGGTCGAGGCGAAGATGCAGAAGGGCGGCGTCCCGGAGGCGCGCCGCGCCGAGGTCCGGAAGGCGCTCGACGAGGTCCAGGCCAAGGTGCGGGCGGCGGTCGACGCGGCCGCCAGGGACGGGGTGATCACCCAGGCAGAGGCGAAGCGGGTCCGGAAGGTCGCGCGCGAGGCGCGCAAGGCGATCGGGAAGCAGCTCGGGCTGGAGCAGAAGCCCACGAAGAAGCAGAAGCGAGGGAAGGGCACGAAGCGGATCCTCGTGCCCGAGACCGTGTAGCGCGACGCAGGTCGGGAGCGCTGAAGCCGCCGGCGGCGTCCGGCCGCCGGCCCCGCTCAGACCGCAGCGCGGGGCCGCGCCAGCGCATCCCAGGCGGCCATGGCGCAGTCGACGATCGCCTCCAGCGCCTCGCGCGGGGCGCCGTCGCGGGCCTGGATGGAGAGGCCCTGGAGCACCGTGGTGTAGAAGGCGGCGAGCGCCGCCGTGTCGGTGCCCGCCGGCAGGTCGCCCTCGGCGACGCCGCGATCCAGCCTCCGCTGGAGCTCGTCGAGCGCGCCCCGCCGGCACGCGGCGAGGTGGCTGCGCACGCCCTCGCTCTCCGGCGTACCGAGCGTCGCGGCGAGCACGATCATGCAGCCGCTCGGCTTTCCCGGGCTCGCGTAAGCCTCCACGTTGCTGCGCAGCATGGCCTCGACCGCCCTGCGCGCCGTCGGCTCCTCGCGCAGCGCCCGGCCCGTCGCCGCGCCCTCGACCTCGCCGTAGAGCGCCACCGCTTCGCGAAACAGCGCCTCCTTGCAGCCGAACGCGGCGTAGAGGCTCGGCGAGTTGATGCCCATCGCGGCCGTGAGATCGCTCAGCGACGTGCCCTCGTAGCCCCGCTCCCAGAACACCTCCATCGCCCGCCGCAACGCTGCGGCCCGGTCGAAGCCGCGTGGACGCCCCCGTCCGGCCATCACGACGACCTTTCTGTGCCGATCGATAAATAAATCGGTTGACCCCCCGTCACCCGGCGCAGTATAGATTTTGTGCTGATCGACACAGAAATGAGGTAGACATGTCGGAGCTTGTTGGCAAGGTGGCGCTGGTGACCGGAGGCAGCCGCGGGATTGGCGCGGCGATCGTCAAGCGGCTGGCGCGGGACGGGGCGGATGTGGCCCTGACGTACGTGAGCGCTCCGGAAAAGGGGCGCGCGGTGGTCGCCGAGGTCGAGGCGGCGGGTCGGCGGGGGCTGGCGATCGCGTCGGACAGCGCGGATCCGGCGCAGGTCGTCCACGCGGTCGAGCGGACCGTGGCCGAGCTCGGTCGGATCGACATCCTCGTCAACAACGCCGGCATCGCCATCATGGGGCCGCTCGAGGCCCTGACGCTCGAGCAGGTGGACCGGACGCTGGCGATCCACGTGCGGGCCTCGTTCCTCGCCGCCCAGGCCGCGGCGCGGCACATGGGCGCGGGCGGGCGCATCATCAGCATCGGCAGCTGCCTGGCCGACCGGGTGCCGGGGCCGGGCATCACCCTGTATTCGATGAGCAAGGCGGCGCTGGTGGGCCTCACCAAGGGGCTCGCCCGCGACCTCGGGCAGCGCGGCATCACCGCCAACCTCGTTCAGCCGGGCCCGATCGACACCGACATGAACCCGGCCAGCGGCCCGGGCGCGGACGAGCAGCGGAGCCAGCTCGCCGTCGGTCACTACGGCACCGGCGACGATATCGCCGCCACGGTCGCTCACCTCGCCGGAGAGAGCGGGCGCTTCATCACCGGCGCGACGATCGCGGTCGACGGCGGCTTCGCAGCCTGAGAGCGCCGTGGCGGTCGCCGCCGCTGCCCTGCGCGAGCGCCGCGGCCGGCGAGGAGGCTCGCCGGCCGGACGGCGCGCCGCTCGGGCTGTCGGCGCTCGGCCCGGGCGGCGCTAGGACGCCGCGCGCGGCGCCTCGCCGAGCAGCTCGAGCCTCGCCAGGCTCGCGCAGGTCTCCGACAGGGCGCGCATCAGGCGCAGGCGGTTGTCGCGCACGGCCGCGTCGTCGGTCATCACGAACACGTCGATGAAGTACTGGTGCAGGAGCGGCGCGAAGTCCGCCACCGCCCTGAAGGCGGAGTCGTACGCGCCGCTCCGGACGTCCGACGCGATCTGCTCGCGCAGCTTGAGGTAGCCCGCGAAGAGCGCCGTCTCGCTCGCGTGCACGTCCTGGCCGAACGGCGCGACCGGCTCGCCGGGCGGCGCCTTGTCGGCGATGTTGGTCGCCCGCTTGAAGACCTCGCCGACCCGGGCGCGGACCTCGGGGCTGAGCGCGTCGATCGCGCGCACGCGCGCCCGGAGATCGAGCGGGCGACCCGCGGCGACGGGGAGGCACGCGAGGACCGCGTCCTGCGGGAGCCGATCGGAGAGCAGGCCGCGCAGCCGCTCGACGAAGAACTCGCCGAGGCGCGCCGTGAGGTACTCGCGCGAGGCGTCGAGCTTCACGCCGGCGTAGCCGTCGTACGCGGCGCTGAACGCGGCGCCGAGGCGCAGATCGAGGTCGCGATCCAGGAGCGTGCGCAGCACGCCGAGGCAGGCGCGGCGGAGCCCGTACGGATCGGCCGTGCTCGTGGGGATGAGCCCGATCGCGAAGCAGCCGACGAGCGTGTCGAGCCGATCGGCGATCGCGACGAGCGCGCCGGCGTGCGTCGGCGCGGTCGCGTCCGCGGCGCCCTTCGGCAGGTAGTGATCGCGGATCACGTCGGCGACCTCGGGGCTGACGCCCTGGGCGAGCGCGTAGGCGCGGCCCATCTCGCCCTGGAGCTCGGGGAACTCGCCGACCATCAGCGCGACGAGGTCGCACTTCGCGAGGTGCGCCCCCGAGGCGGCCGCCACGAGCGTCGGCTCCGGCAGCATCAGCAGCAGGCCGAGCTCGCGGGCGAGCCGCTCGACGCGCTCGGCCTTCGCGAGCACGCTGCCGAGCCGCTTCTGGAACACGATGCCGCCGAGCTTCTCGCGCCGGCTGGCGAGCGGGAGCTTGACGTCCTCCCGGTAGAAGAACTGTGCGTCCGAGAGGCGCGCGCGCATGGTCGTGTCGTTGCCGCTCTTGATCTTCTCGGGCGCCTCCGCGGTGTTGACGACCGCGAGGTACTTCGGGAGCAGCGCGCCCGTCTTCGCGTCGCGGACGCCGAAGTAGCGCTGGTGCCCGCGCGCGACCTCGAGGATCACCCGCTCGGGCAGGTCGAGGAACCGCTCCTCGAAGCTGCCGATGATGACGTGCGGCTCCTCCACGAGGGACAGGTTCTCGCCGATCAGGAAGTCGTCCTCGATGAGCGCCCCGCCGGCGTCCCGCGCGGCGGCGAGCAGGCGCTCGCGCATCAGGCGCGCGCGCTCGCCGGGGTCGACGATCACGTGCGCCGCGCGCATCGCCTCGACGTAGTCCTTGGCCGCGCCGAGGGCGATCTCGCCCGGCGCGAGGAAGCGGTGGCCGCGGCTCGTGCGGCCGCTGCGGACGCCGGCGATCTCGATGGGGATGACGTCGGCGCCGGAGAGCGCGACGAGCCACTGGATGGGGCGGCCGAACGCGAACTCGCCGTTCCCCCAGCGCATCGATTTGCGGAAGGGGATGGCCGCGACGAGCGAGGTCAGGACCTCCGGGAGGAGCTCGGCCGCGGGCCTGCCGGCCTCGCGCCGCGTGCCCGCGAGGTACTCGCCCTTCGGCCCCTCGACGCGCCGCAGATCGGCGACCGCGCACCCGAGCTTCTGCGCGAACGCCTCGGCCGCCTTGGTGGGCGCGCCGTCCTTGAAGGCCGCCTTGACGGGCGGGCCGGTGACCTCCTCCTCGAGGTCGGGCTGGCGCGCCGCGACCCCGGAGACGAGCAGCGCGAGGCGCCGCGGGGTGCCGAGCGCGCGCATCGCGCCGTGGCGGAGCCTGAGCTCCGCGAGGCGCTTCGTTGCGAGATCCGGGAGCGCGCGGAGCGCGGCCTCGACAAACGACGAGGGGAGCTCCTCGACGCCGATTTCGAGCAGGAGATCGCTCGCTTCGTTGGACATGGGACCGCGGACGCTACCCCAGAACCGCCCGTCCGGCGAGGCGGTCGAGCGACCGGGCAGCGCTGCGCGCCGGGCCAGCGGCCGGCCGCCAGCCGCCGGCCAGCAGCCTAAGTTCCGCCGCCAGAAGTCCGGCCAGGGATCCGGAGCGAGAGTTCAACGCAAAGGCGCAAAGGCGCAAAGGCGCAAAAAAGATTTGTAGTTTTGCGCCTTTGCGCCTTTGCGCCTTTGCGTTTACTTCTCTATCGCTCGTGAGGCAGAGCCCTGGCGGGAGTTCTGATCCGCGGTACTAGCCTACGCCGCGCGCGGCCGCCCCCGCTGCGCGCGGCCCGCCCGGGCTGCGCGCGGCGTTCGAAGCCTGGCCGCGCGGCGCGCCTGCCCGGACCGCGCCCCGACGCCGATTGCGCGGCTCAGCGGGCCTGCGTCGTCTGCTGGAGCGCGCGCGCGAGCACCTTCTTGAAGGCGCTCGCCTCGCCTCCGTTCGGCTTGCTCTTGCGTCCGTACCAGGTCGCCGCGCCGACGCGCACGACGCACTGGGCTGCCCGCGTGTACCGGCGGGACGCCCTCGCGACGGCCCGATCGTCCGGCGCAGACGCGGACGCGACCGCCGCGCCGAGGTCGTTCAGCGCCTCGTCGAGCGGGAGGCAGCCCTCCGGCGCGCGGGGCAGCGCGAGGGGCGGCGGGGCATGGCAGCAGCGGGCGCGCAGGGTGGCGAGCGCCGCCATGTCGTACCAGCCGAGCACGCCCCATTCCTTCGTCGCGTCCGAGATCCCCTCGGGCCCGGCGGCCCTGGCGAGGTGGCCCTTGAGCGCCGCGACGCCCTTCATCGGGTCGACCTCGGTGCAGAGGAACCCGAGCTGGCCCGCGGTCGCGGCGTCGACGCCCTTGCCCGGAAAGATCGGCATCGCGCAGGCGGCGAAGCCCGCCGCGGCGTCCGGCGCTGCGCTCGCCGCGGCGTCTGCGCTCGCGGCGCCGGCGTCCACCGGCGCCGCCACGGCCGCATCGCCCGAGACGGCGGCGTCCTCGGCCGCCGGGGCGCTCGGCGCCGCGGGGGCGACGCAGGCGGCGGGAGCGACGTCCGAGCCGGCAGGCAAGGCGGGGAGGGACGGCGGCGGCGCGGGATCGCGGCGGCGCATCCAGAACCAGGCCGCCGCTGCGGCGCCCGCGAAGACCACGGCGTACAGGGCCAGCATGGCCACGCGGCGCGCCGCGGAGGGCGCGCTGCCGCGTGCGCCCCGATCGGGCCCCGGGGGGCGCGGCGCATCGGGCGCGCCGACGTGCACGGCGGCGCCCTCGGTCGCCAGCGCGGACGGAGCCGGGGGCAGCTCGCCGTCGATGCGTGCGGGCCGAGCGCGGCTAGGCCGCCGGCTCGTCGGTTCGTTTGCGGTGACGAGCGGCGCCGGCGCGAGGGGCGGCCGCTCCGCGGGCGCGGGCGAAAGGGGCGGCTGCTGCGCCGGTGCGAGGGCAAGGGACGGCTGCTCCGCCGCGCTGGGCGGGAGGGGCGGCTGCTGCGCCGGTGCGAGGGCAAGTGACGGCTGCTCCGCCGCGCTGGGCGGGAGGGGCGGCTGCTGCGCCGGTGCGAGGGCAAGTGACGGCTGCTCCGCCGCACTGGGCGGGAGGGGCGGCTGCTCCGGCGGCGCGGCCGCAACAGCCGCCCCGGGCGGGCCGCTGGAGGCGTCCGCCCTCGGGGCGTCGGCGTGCCCCGGCGGTGCGGCAGGCGAGACCGCTGGCACCGTCGAGCGGCGCTCTGGCGCCTCGGGGACCGGGGTGGTCGGCGCGCCCGTCGACCGGAGACCGAGGGCCGCGAGCCCGTGGAGCGGCAACGGCGTCCGGCGCGCCGTGGAGCCTGCAGTGCCGGGCGGCAACGAGCTCGTGTGGCCGCGGGGCGGCGAGCTCCCGCGCGGCGGCTGCGAGCTGGAGCTCCAGCGCGGCGGCGAGCTCTCACGGGGCGGCGAGCTCTCGCGCGGCGGCGAGCTCTCACGGGGCGGCGAGCTCCTGCGCGGCGGCGAGCTCTCGCGCGGCGGCGAGCTCCTGCGCGGCGGCGAGCTCTCGCGCGGCGGCGAGCTCTCGCGCGGCGGCGAGCTCTCGCGCGGCGGTGAGCTCTCGCGCGGCGGCGAGCTCCTGCGCGGCGGCGGCTGCGAGCTCGACGCGCCCCGCAGGCCGCTGTTCGACGGTCGCGGCGCGGGCACGGTCCTCGCCGGCTCCGCGACCGCGTGCTCGTCGAGCGGCGGCAGCTCCCCCAGGCCGTCGCTCGGCCGCGCCGCCTCCAGCGCGCGACGCAGCGCCGCCACCTCGACGATCCGTCGCTTCGCGTCGCGCGCGAGCGCCTGCTCGAGGACGCGCCACAGCGCGTCGCCCGCCGCCCCCGGCGGCGTCACCCGCGGCGCATCGCCGGCGCTCTGCTTGCGGCGGAGCTCCCCGTCGCTCTCGGCCGGGAAGGGGAGCGTCCCCGAGAGCGCCACGTACAGGGTGACCGCGAGCGCCCACGTGTCGTCCCGGCGCGACGGTCCCTCGCCCGCCGCGCGCTCCGGCGAGCGGTAGCCCACGAAGGCCGGCGTCGCGAGCGGATCGGAGAGCCACCCCCGCGACGTGCACGGCTCGTCCTCGATGATCACGCACGCGGCCGACAGGCGGCCGTGCACGGTCCCGCGCCCGTGCAGGCTCTCGATCCGCTTCGCCAGACGGACGACCCAGCCCACCGCGTCCCTGTCCGGCAAAGGACCGGCACGTGCGACCCGCGCAGCGAGCGTCTCCATACGAGCGCCGCAGCCTAGTGCGGCGGCTCGCCGCTGACCACATTGTGCTGTCCGCGCGGCGCGCCCGATCGCCGATCGCCGGTCCTTCGCCCGGCGGCGCCGCCTCAGCCCCCGATCACGTCGGCCATCGTGTATCGGCCGGGCGGCTTGCCGTGCAGGTGCCACGCCGCGCGCAGCGCGCCGCGCGCGAAGAGATCGCGGCTCGTGGCGCGGTGCGTGAGCTCGAGGCGCTCGCCGGGGCCGAGCAGGTGCACCGTGTGGTCGCCGATGACGTCGCCGCCGCGCACGGCGAAGATCCCGAGCTCGTTCGCCTTGCGGGGGCCGACGTTGCCCTCGCGGCCGTGCACGTCGGCGAGCGCCGCGGGCCCTTCGCCGGCGCCGCCGCGGGCCTCGCGCAGCGCCTCGGCCAGCCGCACGGCCGTGCCGCTCGGGGCGTCCACCTTGGCGCGGTGGTGCACCTCGACGATCTCGACGTCGTAGCCGGGCCCGAGCCGGCGCGCCGCGCTCGCCGCGATCTCCGCGAGCACGTGGATGCCGATGCTCGTGTTCGGCGACCAGAGGACCGGGACGTGCTGCGCCGTCTCCTCGAGCAGCCGCTCGCACGTGCCGTCGAGACGCGTCGTGCCGCTGACCACCGCGACCTTGGCCCGCATCGCGAGGTGCAGGAGCCGGGGGAGCGCCTCGGGCCGCGAGAAATCGATGACCACGTCCGCGCCGAGCAGCCCGGCGCTGGTGTCGTCGCTCATCGCGACGCCGATGGTGCCCGTCCCCGCGAGCTCGCCGACGTCGCGGCCGATGCGGGAGGAGCCGCGCGACACGATCGCGCCCACGACCTGCGCGCGCTCGTTCGCGGCGAGCCGGACGATCGCCTGCCCCATCTTCCCGCTCGCGCCGTGGATCGCGACCTTCAGCAAGCGAGCCTCTTCTCCCTGGCCGGTTCCCAAGAGCGCGCCCATCGGTACGCCTCGATGATCGCCGTTCGACTTCACGTCGCCTCGCGCCTCGCCTCGAGCCGCTTCATCGCCTCGCCGATCTGCTGCCGGGTCGCCTCGCCGGCCGGCGCGAGGGGCAGCCGGACGGCGGCGCTCATGCGGCCCAGGGCGGCCAGCGCCGCCTTCGCCGGGGAGGGGTTCGGCTCGACGAACATGAGCCCGTGGATCTCCAGCAGCGCGAGGTGCGCCGCCCGCGCGCCCGCGAGGTCGCCGGCCAGGAACCGCCGGGTCACCGCGCTCGTCTCGCGCGGCAGCACGTTCGACGTGACGCTGATGACCCCCTGCGCGCCGAGCGCCATCATCGCGAGCGTCAGCGCGTCGTCGCCGCACAGGACCGTGAGCCGATCGCCGAGGCGCCGCACCAGCTCCTGGCAGCGGAGCACGTTGCCCGTGGCGTCCTTGATGGCGACGACGTTGGGCGCGGCGGCGCAGATGCGCTCGGTCGTCTCGGCGGAGAGGTCGACCACCGTTCGCCCCGGGATGTTGTAGAGCACGACCGGCCCCGCGACGGCCTTGGCCACGGCCAGCGTGTGCTCGCGGAGCCCGTCCTGCGAGGGCTTGCTGTAGTACGGCATCACGATCATCACGCCCTCCGCGCCGGCGGCGAGCGCGGCGCGCGAGGCCTCGATCGTCTTCTTCGTCGAGAACGAGCCCGTCCCCGCGACCACCGGCACGCGGCCGCGCGCCGCCTCGACGACGCGCCGGATGACCGCGGTCGTCTCCGCTTCGCTCAGGGTCGGCGACTCGCCCGTGGTCCCGCACGGCACGAGCCCGCTGACGCCGCCCGCGATCTGGGCCTCGACGAGCGCGGTGAGCGCTTCGAAGTCGACGGCTTCGCCATCAGGGGTGAACGGCGTGACCAGGGCGGTGAACGTTCCCGACAAGGGGAGCTGCGTCATTCGAGGACCATGATCGCCACCCGGGGGGCGCGTCAACAGGAGAGGACGGGTCCGCCGCGGACGCCGCGCTCTCCGCGGCTTCCCGAACCGCGCGGCGCCGATCGGCCGCGGCCGTCCGCGCGACGCCGCGCCGGCCCGGCGTAAGCCCGGCGCGGACGGCGGCGGGCGGCCTGGCTCTACGACCGGACGCGATCGAGGAGGGGGCGTCTGCTATCCTGGTCGGTGTGGCGCCTCGCTCCTTCGGGGGTATGCCCGAGCGCGTCAGGTCCCAGAGGCACCGGCCATGGATCTCGCCCAGTACATCAAGAGCATCTCCACCGCGGCCAGCACCATCCTGGAAGGGATGGCCGTCACGTTCTCCCATCTGTTCCGGGAGCCCATCACCGTCCAGTATCCGGACAAGACGGACCGACCCGTGAGCGAGATGCTCCCGCCGCGGTACCGCGGCTTCCTCGAGGTGCAGATGGACATCTGCACCGGCTGCAAGCGCTGCGAGCGCGCGTGCCCCATCGAGTGCATCGCCATCGACCTGGAGAAGGATCCGGCGACGAAGAAGCAGGCGATGAGCCGCTTCGACATCGACATGGGCAAGTGCATGTACTGCGGCCTCTGCGTCGAGGCGTGCAAGACCGAGTCGACCGGCGCGATCCGCCACACGCGCGAGTTCGAGGGGGCGGCGCCGACGCTCGACCACCTCACCTTCCGCTTCATCCCGGAGGGGCTGGTCCCGCTGTACAAGGCGCCGAAGGACCTCGGGGAGGTGCCTGTCGGCGAGTACGGGCCGCACGCCCGCGAGGCCCGCGAGCGCGCGATGCGCGACAACCCGGCCGCGCTCGAGGAGCTGCGCGCGATCTGGCGCAGGGAGCACGCCCGGAAGCAGGGCGCCGAGGCCGCTGGAGCGGTGGCTGGAGCCGCGGGCGGAGAGGCCGGAGCGGGCGCCTGAGCGAGGGCGTCGCCCGTCGCGGGGCGTCGCCCTTGATGGGCGATGGGCAGCGGTCTAACGTCGCGCCCCTCACCACATGCCCTCTCCGAGTGCACTCGCCTTCCTCGGGCTCGCCGCGCTGACGCTCGGCTCCGCCGGGCTCGTCGCGTTCTCCAGGAACATCATCCACTCCGCGCTCGCCCTGCTCGGCACCTTCCTCGGCATCGCAGGGCTCTACGTCACGCTGTCGGCCGATTTTCTCGCGGCCACCCAGGTGCTCGTCTACGTCGGCGGCACGCTCGTCCTGATCCTCTTCGCCGTGATGCTCACGAGCCGCATCGCGGAGATGAAGATCTCGAACCCGCGCGGCGGGGCCGCCGTGGCGTTCGTCCTGGTCACGGCGGTGCTCCTCGTGCTCGGCCGGGTGGCGACCCGGACGCCCTGGCCCGCCGAGGCCAAGCCCGCGATGCCGTCCACGGCCAAGCTAGGCCACGCGTTCCTCGGCGAGTACCTGCTCCCGTTCGAGCTCGGCTCGGTCGTCCTGCTCGGCGCCATGATCGGCGCGGTCGTGCTGGCGCGTCGCGCCGTCAGGCGCGCCTGGGAGAGGGAGTAGGCGATGGAGGAGATCGGGCTCATCCATTACCTCAGCGTCGCCGCGGCGCTGTTCGGCCTCGGGTTGTTCACCGTCATGACGCGGAAGAACGCGGTGGGCATCCTCCTCGGCGTCGAGCTCATCCTCAACGCCGCCGCGCTCAACTTCGTCGCGTTCGAGCACTTCGTCGCGGGCGGCGTGTCTGGCCAGGTGTTCACGGTCTTCATCATCGTCCTCGCCGCGAGCGAGGCGGCGATCGCGCTGGCCATCGTGCTCCAGGTCTACCGTCACCACCGCAGCATCATGGCCGACGAGCTGACCTCCCTGAAGAACTGACGCGAGAGCGGTCATCCGTGCGGAAGAGCGTGACGAGCGTGACGAGCGCGACGAATGCGAATGCGACGGGCGAGACGAGCGCGACGGGGCGCGGGGACCACGACGGGCGTGACGGCGCGACGATCGCGTCAGGCACGGCGTTCGTACCGGCGCGCACCGCGTCGCACGCCGTGCGTCGCGCGTCCGCGGCCCGCATCGCCGCCAGCGCCGCCGGCGGCGCTTGACGCGCACGCGTTCTGCCGCTTCAGGTGGAGCTCAATCCCACCGACAAGCAGGAAAAACCTGACCTTGCTAAGCCCCTGTGGACGACCCACGTTCGAAGCATGCAGAACCTATCCAAGTCCGAGCTGGTGGGGTTCGTGGAGCTCGAGGTCGGCTCGCTTGCTGTGCAGGTGCCGATCCGCGCAGCAGAGGCGGCGAAGGAGCTCCCCCTCGCGTCGTTCGAGGCCGAAGGGGACAATTGCGCCATCCTCGTGCGCGGCGATACGTCCTCCAAGGCGGTTGAGGTCGCGCTGCGACACGCGGCGCAGGAGGCGGTCAAGCACCTCTCGAGGAAGCTGCTCAATTAGGGCGGCGCGCACGGAACGACGCCCTGCGGCCCGGGCGGGCTGCGGGACACGGCTCCCGGGCAGCGCGGCCCTCCGGGTGTGGATTCCTGCTCAGGGACGGCGCGGGCACGTTCCTGCTGGTCATCCAGCGCGCAGCAAGCTAGGAGCGGGCTCATGGTCGAGCCCACCTGGTTTGCGAAGCGCTGATGGATACCCCGCCCACGCCGAGAATCTCGGGAAGCGCGCGTGAGCGCTGGGAGCGCGTCCGGCAGATCGCCGTGCCGGTCCTCCTGCTTGGTGCCATCGCCTTCTTCGCCAGCTTCGTCCATCGCTTCTATCCCATTCAGCATTGGCTCTTCTGGCGCTATGCCGGCTACTGGCTCCTCTGCGGGCTGTGGACGGCCGCCTGCGTCTCTGCGGGCCACCTGACGCTCAAGCTCGTTGTCGGCCGCTCCCTGCCGATCGTGGAGCAGCTCGCCACGAGCTTCGCCATCGGCGTCTTCGAGTTCGCGTTCCTCATGAGCGTGGCCGGGCTCCTCAAGCTCTACGGCCCTGTGCTCTTCGTGGTCCTGCCGCTCGCGATGCTCGGCGCCGGGCTCGCGCCGCTCCGCGGCTATCTGACGCGGGTCACCCGCCACGTCCGCGGCGCGCAGCGGAGGGCGCCGCCCGCGCCGCTCTGGACCTACGGGATCCTCGCGCTCGGGCTGCTTGGCGTGGGCATGGTGTACTTCGTCATCCTCACGCCCGACAACGTCCAGTTCGACTCGCGCTGGAAGCACCTGGCGCTGGCCGAGGAATACGCTGTCACGGGGGGTATTCGCCGCTTCCCGGAGGGCTGGACGGTCGAGACCTATCCGCACTTCGCGACGTTCGTCTATTCGTGGGCTTTCCTCCTGCCGCGCGGGCTCCTGTTCGACAAAGTCGAGCTCGCCGCGCACATGGAGTTCGTGGGGTTCCTCTGGACCCTCGTCGCCATCCCGGCCGCCGTGCGGCTGATGATCCCCCGCGGGCTCGGGCCATACGCCCTCCGGCTCTCGTGGACGGCGCGCTTCCTCTTCCCCGGCATCTTCCTCTACGACTCGAGCCTGAGCGTCGGCGGCGATCACATCGCGTCCATCTTCGCGCTCCCGGCGTTCACCCTGATGATCCGCGCCTACCGGGAGCTCTCGCCGCGCTTCATCGCGCTGATGATGATGATGATCTCCGGCGCCGGGCTCACCAAGTACACCGGCGCGGTCATCCTGGTCCCCTTCCCGGCGCTCGTCCTCGGCGCGCGAACGCTCGTCCTCGCCTACCGCTCGCTCCGCGGCCAGGCCGCCCCCGCGATCCGCAAGAACTGGTACCTCGGCCCGCTCGCCGCGGCCGCCGCGGGCCTGCTCTTCACCTCCACGCACTGGGCGAAGAACTGGGTCTATTACGCGGATCCGCTCTATCCCACGCTGTACAAGATCCTCCCCCTGAACCCCTGGACGCCGGACGCGGCCAACATCTTCGAGTGGGGTTACAAGGACTACCAGTTCTGGCGGCCGGAGCGGAACCTGGACGGGGTGCTGAGGACGCTCAAGGCGCTCGTCGACTTCTCCTTCCTCCCGAACGATTACCCGAAGTTCCACGGCAAGGTCCCCACCTTCGGGTCGGTCTACACGCTGCTGCTCCTCTGCCTGCCGTTCCTCAAGGGGACGAGGCGCGTCTGGGCGCTCGTCGGCTACGTGCAGGTCGGGCTCCTCTGCTGGTACTGGACGCACCACCAGGACAGGTATCTCCAGGCCATCGTCCCGCAGATGGCGGCCGCGACCGCGGCGATGATCGCGCTCGTCTGGCGCGCGGCAGGCGACAGCAGGCTCGCCGTCCTCGCGACGAGGACGGGCCTCGGCACGCTGGTCGGGCTGCAGGTCGTCTGGGCGGGCGACGTGTACTTCATCCCGGGCCACGCGATGGTGAAGTCGCCGGTCAAGGCCGTGATCGAGCTCCTCTCCCAGGGCTACGCGAAGCGCTACGCGCAGCGATTCGACATCTACCCGACGTTCCAGTCCATCTCCCGGGCGCTCCCCGAGGGCGCGCGCGTGCTGCTGCACGACAACCACAACCACCTCGGGATCGGCGCCGAGACGCTGTCGGACTGGAACGGCTGGCAGTACGGCATCAGCTATGGCCGGCTGCGCACGCCCCGCGAGGTCTGGGACCTCCTGAAGGGCATGGGGGTGACCCACGTCGCCTGGGACACCCAGGTCAGCAAGGGGTGGGACACGGTCGCCGGAGATCTCATGTTCTTCGATTTCGCGCTCAAGCGCACCGTGAAGCACGCGAAGCACCGCGGGATGACGCTCGCCGAGATGGGCCCGCCCCCCGACCCGCAAGCCCCGTTCCCCACCACCGTCGCCTACCTGGGCTGCGGCAATGCCTACAAGTCGGGGCTCTACGAGCTCAGCGACCTGACGGTGCCGGTCTTCGGGCCGAACAACCGCGCGTACCCCGCGCCCCGGGTGAGCGGTCCCCCCGCCGGCGAGAGCGCCGCGGCGCTGCTGGATCGGGCGGGGTTCGCCGTGGTCGATCCGAAGTGTCAGTCGCTGCCCACCTCGGCCCGGAGCGACTTCAGGCTCGCCGCCAAGCGGCGCGTGCTCCTCGGCGGGAAGGGGAAGCTCGACCTCTACCTCCGAAAGGACGGCGAGGTGAGCGCGCCGGCCGCGGCGCCGGCGCCGGAGCCGGAGCCGACCCCCGGGGAGCCGGACATGGCCCCGGAGCCCGACGACGACGAGGATCTCCCCGGCAGGCGCTGAAGCGCGCCTGCGGCCCGTCGCGGGGGGGCCCTGCCGCGAGGCGGCCCTTGACCGCGGCGCGGCCGCCGAGGCGGCGATGCCCGGGGCCGCGAGAGGCCCGGGCGACCGGGGCCCACCTCAGGCCGCCGTGCGCCTCGCCACGCAGAAGACCGACAGCCCGAAGCTCGGCCGGCGGCCGCGCGCGATGAGATCGACCTCCGCGCGAAGGACCGCTTCGAGCGCGGACGACGCGAGGCCGGACTTCGGCGAAGGCTGCTTCATGCTGGTCTTGCCCGGGCGCAGCTTGCGCGCGGCGCTCCAGACGGCGCGCGAGCCGACCGCGGCCGGGAAGAGGAGCTGGTTGAAGTAAGCGCACGCCTCCACGTGGAAGTCGGCCGGCAGCGCGGCGCGGAAGCTGCCGGCGGTGTACCGGCGGAAATGCTGCAGCGCGCGGTCGTGATCGCTGAACAACCACGGATACGCCGGCACCGTGGCGACGAAGATCCCGCCGGGGCTCAGGTGGTCGTGGATCCAGCGGAGGGCGGCGCGGTCGTCCTCGATGTGCTCGATGACGTCGAGCGCGCAGATCACGTCGTAGCGCCGGTCGAGCTCGAACGGGAGCGACGCGCTGTAGAGCGTCCTCGCCGTGCCCGCCTTCGCGATCGCCTCCTGGCCGAGCGGGCTCACCTCGTTCGCGTCGACGGCCCCGAACTCCGCGAGGACACCCAGGTTCTGGCCGACCCCGGCGCCGACCTCCAGCAGCTCGAGGGGCCGTCGTCCCGGGCCGAACTCGCGCACCAGGTGGGCCAGCAGCCGAGCCCTCCCCTTCCTCAACCAGTCGCCGGATTCCTCGGAGTACTGCTGGTATGCTGTCGTTTCCATCCGCTCTTCACTCTGCGTGCGGGGCCGGTTCTTCCTGGGGAGGCGACGCGGTCGGGGGCGGCGACTCTCTGGGGGGCGAGGCCGGCTCTTCCCCGGCCGGCTCCGAGGGCGGGGTCGGGATCTCGATCGTCAGGTCGTCCACCTTGGCCGGCTCTCTGCGCGGCCTCTTCGGCGGCGCCGGGCGCCGCTTCCGCGGCGGCGCCGTCGCGGCGGCGCTGGCCGACGGCTGCGCAGCGGGCGCGGCCGTCGGCGGGGCCGACGCCGTGGCGCTGGGCTGGGGCGCGGGCTCCTGAGGCGGCGCGGGCGCAGGCGCAGGTGCAGGCGCGGCGGCGGGCGGCGGGGTCTCGCTCTCGGCCGCCGGCGCGCTCTGCGGCAGCCGCTGCGAGCGGAGGACTTGCCAGGCGACGACGCCGGCGAGGGCCACCAGCGCGAGCGCTGCCCACCGGACGCGCCGGCGCCGGCGCGAGCCGGGGTCGAACTCCAGAAGCTCGCCCTCCTGCGCCAGCCCGCTCACGCTGGACGCCTTCATCCAGTGCTCCGGCGTCTCGCCGGAAGGCACGGCGCTGGCCGGTGGGGCGACGGCTGGCGCGACCGAGGGCTCGAGCGGCCGCGACGCGCGCAGCGAGGCGGGGGGCGACGCGGCCACGGCCGCAGCGACGGCCGCTCGTCTGACGCTGTCGCTGGGTTCTTCCGGCCGCTCGTGGCTCGGCGGCTCGCCGTGGTCGCGCGCGGTCGCGCGCGGATCGGCGTCGTGCGGCGAGAGCGCGCGCGGCGTCTGCGCTGCGGGCGGCGGCTCGTCCGGCGCGCTCGGCGCGACGGGAGCGCCGCTCTGGGCCGACGGAATCGCGGGCTCGGCCGGCGCGGGACCTGCGGTCTCGGCCGGCGCGGGACCTGCGGTCTCGGTCGGCGCGGGACCTGCGGGCTCGGCCGGCGCCGGACCTGCGGGCTCGGTCGGCGCGGGACCTGCGGGCATGGCCGGCGCGTGGGCGGCGGGCTTGCCGGAGGCGGGCGCCGCGTCGGCCGGCGCGGCGGGCGCCGCGGGCGCGGACGGCGCCGCCCAGGGCTCGTCCACGTCGGTGTCGATCACGTCGTCGTCGAACTCTTCGATGTCGACGTCGACGAGCGAGGGCGCGCTGTCGGCTTCCCTCCGGGGCATCTTGCTGCGCGCCAGCGCCAGCGGCTCCGAGCCAGGCGGGGCCTCGACGCCGTCCGCCGCGGGCGACGTGCTGCTCGGCGGCCCGGAGAGCGGCGCCCCGGTGGCGAGCGGCGCGCCCGCGGAGGCCGCGGAGGGCGGTGTGCCCGCGGAGGGCGGCGCGCTCGGCGGGAGCGGCGTGCCCGCGGAGGGCGACGCGCTCGGCGGGAGCGGCGTGCCCGCGGAGGGCGGCGCGCTCGGCGGGAGCGGCGTGCCCGCGGAGAGCGGCGCCCGCTGCGACGCGCTGTCGTTGCGCCGCGGCGGCGGCGGCGGTCGATCCCCGAGCCGCGACGACAGCGGCGCGCGCTCGCTGAGCGGCGGCCGCTCGATCCGCTGGGACGACGCCGGCGGCTGCTCGCCGACCTGAGCCAGCGACGCCGCCGGAGGCCGCTCGGCGGCGCGCGGCGGCGCCGGGGGGAGCCGCTCGGCGGCGCGCGGCGGCGTCGGCGGAGGCCGCTCGGTGGCGCGCGGAGGGGTCAGAGGCCGCTCGGTAGGGCGCGGCGGCGCCGGAGGCCGCTCGGTGGCCCTCGGCGGCGCCGGAGGCCGCTCGGTGGCCCTCGGCGGCATCGGAGGCCGCTCGCCGGACCTGACCGACAGCGGCGCGCGCTCGCTGAGCGGCGGCCGCTCGGTGAGCCGCGGCGGCGCCGGCGGCCGCTCGCTCGGCCGCGCCGGAACCCGCGCGCTCGGCCTGGCCGACAGCGGAGCTGCCGCCGCGTCCGCGGCCTGCTCGCTCGGCCGCCGCTCGGGCGAGCGCGTCGAGATGGCGCCGGCGGGGTCGCCCACCTGGGGCAGCGGCGGCGCCTTGGGGATCGTCGAGCCCATCGCCGGCCGCGGCGGGGCCGCCGGCGGGCGCGTCGGCGAGGCGCGGGGCGGCATCGGCGGCGGCCGCGGCGAGCTCACGCTGCTCGCCGCCGTCTCGGTCGACAGCTCGGCGATGCGGGCGAGCGACTCCGCGAGGTCGCGCGCGCTGCTGAAGCGCTGCTCCGGATCGCGATCGCACGCGCGCGCGAACCACGCGTCGAAGCTCGGCGGCAGCTCCGGGTTCACCCGCGAGGGCACCGGGATCTCGCCGAGCGAGATCTTGATCAGCAGGTCGCCGACCCCCTCGCTGTCGAACGGGAGCTCGCCCGTCACGCACTGGTAGACGATCACGCCGAGCGCCCACAGGTCGGCGCGGAAGTCGACCTCCCGGAGCCCCTTCACCTGCTCCGGGCTCATGTAGTGCGGCGTGCCCATGAGCGTCCCGACCGTGGTGCGCTGGGCGGCCCGCTTCCCGTGGCCCACCTTGGCGATGCCGAAGTCGAGGATCTTGACGACCTCGTCGTCCTCGTTCGCGCAGAGGAAAAAATTCTCCGGCTTGAGGTCGCGGTGCACGATGCCGGCCCCGTGCGCGCGGGTGAGCGCGCGCGCGACCTGCGTCACGATCTTCGACGTCTCCTGGAGCGTGAGGCGGCGCCTCCGCGCGAGCCGCTCGAAGAGGTCCTCGCCCTCGAGCAGCTCCATCACGATGAACGGCTGCTCGCCCTCGATGCCGTGATCGAGGATCTGCACGACGTGCGTGCTGCGCAGCTGCGCTGCAGCGGTCGCCTCACGGCGGAACCGCTCGCGGGCGTCCTCCTGCTTCGCGAGCTCGGGATCGATGAGCTTGACGGCGACCTGGGTGCCGAGCGCCAGGTGCTCGGCGACCCACACCGAGGCTTGCGCGCCCTGCCCCACGGGTCGGATGAGGCGGTAGCGCTCGCTCAGCACCTGACCAGCTGCGGTAGACACGGCGGCAAAAGCCTACGTCGAGGGGAACATCTGTGTCGAGTTCCTGCGTACCACCTCAGATCCCCTGACGAACGGTTTCCTTCATCAGCTCGCGCCACTCGTCGCGGGTGAGCTCCGGATAAATGTAGTCGCCCTCGAAATTTGTATGGTGCAGGAGCAGACGGGCGACAGTGACGATGCTCCCCGCGACGTCGCCGCCCTGCGCGACGTTCGCCAGCGCCTCGGTCGCCTCGCGCACGTCAGCGTGCTGCTTCAGCGCGACCTGGACCTCCTCGGCGAGCCCGCGGGCCTGGAAATGAGGAAAGATCGCGGTCTCCTCCCAGCGCATGTGCCGCTCCATCGGACCGCGGAGGAACGCGAGCAGGCTCCCGCGCTCGGCGCTGGCCTCGTCTGCGGAGCGCTGCGCCATCGCCATCAGCTTCCGCGCCATCTCGCGGGCGCGCTCCTCCTCCTCGAAGAGCTCGCTCACCATCCGGTCCAGTTCCATGACGCGCGGGCCGTCGTAGTCCAGATCCCGGAGGAGGTCGAGGCCGGCGCGGCGCGATCTCGAGCGCGGGGTCAATCGGCGGCGGCGCGCGCGCGGACGATCGCGGCGAGCCGGCCGACGACGCCGCTCGCGACCATCGAGAGCACCTGCTTCTCCAGCGCCTGTCGCTCGGACGGCCTGCCGCCGAACGAGATGCGCGAGCGGGCGGTGGGGCCGCCGACGACGCGGCCGACGATGGTGCAGCTCACGCGGTGCACGTCGCCCCGCGTGACCGAGGTGAACTCGGCGACGCGCGCGCTCAGCACGACCGATTTCGCCTCGCCGAAATCCGCCTTCTTCGCGGCGCTCTTGAGCAGGCCGCGCAGGGCCCGCGCCCGCTGGGCCTGGCCTTCGCCCGCGGGCACGTCGACGCTCTTCCACTCGACCTTGGTGTCGCGGGCGAAGGTCGACGCTGGCGAGGCCGTGAGGGTGGTCAGGGCCATCACCGCCGAGAGCAGCCATCGGGACGCGCGGCGCATGGGAGCAGGCTAGTGGGCCGCGAGCCCGGCGGCCAAATTCGCGCACGGCTTCACGCCGCGGGGCGGCCGCGCGCGCGACCCGCGCGTGATCGCCGCGCTCGCGCCGCGATCGGGCACGCGCTATGCCGTGGCCTGGAAGCGAGGATCGATGGAGCGGAGCTCGCCGGGGGAAGATCGAGGCGATCGACGAGGACGAGATCGGCGCGCGGGGCGCGCGGCGCGCCGGGGCGGATGCCTGGCGGCGCTGCTCGCGATCGCCGTCGCGCCCGCGGTGGGCAACGCGCAGGCGCCGCGCGCGGGCGGCGTCAAGGCGGACGCGGCCGCGCCGGCGGCGGGCGGCGCGCCGGGGGCGGGCGGCGCGCCGGCGCGGCGTCCGAGCGGCGCGAAGGTGGATCCGCGCGCGCCGGCGGCGGGCGGCGCGCCGGCGGCCGAGAAGCGCACGCCCATCACGCCCGCGCCGCGGTGGACCGCCGCGACGCCCGACGAGATGCTCGGCGCCGCGCTGGCCCGGGCGCGGCGGGGCGGCGACGACGCGCTCGCGGGGCTCGTGATCGCGGCGGCGCTCTCCGATCGCGCCGCGCAGGGCCGCGCGCGCGATGGCCTCGCGCAGATCGCGGCGTCCGCCTCGCCGCTCGCCGACGAGGCGCGCTGGCTCGCGGCCTCGCTCGCCCCCGAGCCGCCGGCGGCGACGTGGCCCGGCGCGCGCGCCGTCTCGTACGACGCGCCCCCGGACCCGTCGGGGCTCGTGAAGGCGTTCGCCATCCTCGGGCCGTTCCAGGACAACTCGGGCGGCGGGCTCGCGCGCCGCGAGGGGCCCGAGGCCGAAGGCCAGCGCTTCTCGGACATGAGCGCCCGCTACGCCTGGGGCGTCTACGACGTCGCGTGGCGCCGGGTGCTGCCCGCCGCGGCGACCGCGCGCGGCGTGCCGCTCGACCTCTACATCCATCCCCGCGCCGAGAGCTGCACCTACCTCGCCTCGCGCGTGACCGTCCCCGCCGCGCTCGATCGCAAGCCGATCCTCGCCCACGTCGCCGCGGCCGGCGCCGTGCGGCTCGCGTGGGACGGCGCGGACGTCGCCTCGAGCGACGCGGCCCACCAGCGGCTCGTGCTCGACCGCATCGCCGCGCGGATCGAGGCGCCCGCGGGCGATCACCTGCTCGCCCTCAAGGTCTGCACCGGCGCCATCGCCGACGAGGGGCGCGTCCGCGTGCGCTTCACCGACGAGCAGCGCCGGCCGGTGGCGCTCGCGACCTCGTCGGACCTCACGAGGCTCGCGCTGCCCCCGGCCGCGCCGTCGCCGTCGGCCGCCGTCGCGACGGCGCTCGACAGGGCGCTCGGCGCGGGCGCGGCGCAGACGCTGGAGCAGACGCTCACGGCCGTCGTGGCGCGCACGCTCGGGGGCGCGGACGATCAGCGATCGCCCCGCGCCCCCGGCCTGCTCGACCGCGTGACGCGGTCGCCGGGGATCTCCGCGGACGCGCTCGCCCTCGCCGGGTGGGTGTCGCCGTTCGGCGCGAACCGCAGCGGCTGGCTCGAGGCCGCGCGCGCCCGCGGCCTCGCCGAGAAGGACCGGGCCACCGCCTCGTTCGCGCAGCGCAGGCTCGTCGCGGCCCACCTCGCCTCGGGCCGCGCCGACTGGGCGGCCGCCGTCCTGCGCGAGGAGCCGCTGCGCTCGGCGCGCGACCCCGAGGCGCGCGTCCTCCGCGGGCTCGTCGAGAAGAAGCTCGGGACGTCGGGGCTCGCGCGCGCCGGGCTCGAGGAGCTGCTCGCGGTCGAGCGCGAGCAGAAGGACCGGACCCCGGTCGTCGTCTGGCAGGAGATCGCGGCCGCGGCCCGGCTCGACCCGGCGCTCGCGCTGCGGGCCGCGCGGAGGCTCGCCGAGATCGCGCCCGAGTCGCGGGGCGCGGACTACGTGCTCGCGTTCGAGCCCGAGGGCGGCGCCGCGCTGGAGGTGGCCGCCGCAGGCGCGCTCGCGCAGCAGACGTCGGCCGAGGACGTCATCCGCGTCGGCCGCGCGCTCCACGACGCGGGCCGCGTCGCGTGGGCGCGCGAGGTCCTGTCGTACGCGACGCAGGTCGCGCCGAACCAGCCCGCCGCGTTCCAGGCGCTCGCCGCGGTCCGGCAGGGCCAGGCGAGCGGCGCGGCGGCCGCGCTCGCGAACGGCGCGCTCGCGCGGGCGCGCGATCTCGCGCCGGGCGACCCGTTCCTCAAGGCCGAGCTCGCGCTCCGCCTCGGCGAGGGCGCGGCCGGCGCGCCGGGCCGGCGGCGCATGCGCGACGAGCAGTACCTCGCCGCGCCCGGCGTCTTCCTCGAGCGCGGGCGAAGGGAGCCGGCGAAGAAGGGCGAGGTGGCCGACCGGCAGCTCCACTGGGTGCGCGTCGTGACGTACCACCCGGACAAGCGCGTCTCGCAGCTCATGCACTACGCGCGCGAGATCGTCATCGAGCCGCGCACCGATCAGGACCTCTACGAGCGCGACATCCCCGCCGAGGCCGAGGACACCGAGCTCCTGTTCGCGCGCGTGCACCGCAAGGACGGCACGGTGGCGCCGCCGGACGAGCAGGGCGCGGGCGGGCAGCGGCCGTTCGTGCGCTGGCCCAAGCTGAAGGCCGGCGACGTGGTCGAGGTCGCGGTGCGCGCGTGGACCCCGGGCCCCGTCGGGCGCCGGGGCGACGCGCCGTTCTACTTCATCGACTACGTCGGCTCGACCGACACGCGGCCGATCCTCTACAACGAGGTCGTCGTCGACTCGCCGACGAGCGATCCGCTGGCGATCGACGTGCTGAACGGCAAGGCCGAGCGGGTGCTCCGGTCCGAGAAGGACGGCCGCCAGGTGACGCGGTTCATCTGGGACGACCCGCCCGAGGTGCCCGAGGAGCCGCTCGCCCCGCACCTCGCCGAGGTGCTGCCGGTCGTCGTCGGCTCCACGTTCCACGGCTGGCACGACTTCCGGGAGTGGTACCGGGGCGCCGTCGCCGGCTTCACGGAGCCGGACGATCAGGTCCGCCGGCTCGCCGCCGAGCTCACGAAGGGCAAGACCACGCGCGAGGACAAGCTGCGGGCGCTCTTCGACTTCGTCGCCGACGACATCCGGTACGTGAACTTCGTCTCGGGCGAGTGGTGGCTGCCGAACCGCCCGCAGGAGCTCCTCGCGCGACGCCAGGGCGACTGCGACGACAAGGCGATGCTGCTGATCACGCTGCTCAAGTCGATCGGCATCGAGGCGACGGAGGTGCTGGTGCAGACGCGCTACACGGGCCAGCCTTCGCTGCTCCGGAGCGAGGTGGCGGCGATCCCGGTGTTCGATCACGGCATCGCGTACCTCCCGGGCGCGGGCGGCGCGCCGGGCCTGTGGCTCGACGCGACCAGCCCGCAGAGCCGGCTCGGGCCGCTGCCGGCGATGGACGCGCGCACGCTTTCGCTGTTCGTCGACGAGGGGCCGCCGAAGATCGTGGAGACGCCGGCGAGCTCGCCGGCCGATCACGGCGTCGACGCCGACTGGACCATCGCGCTCCAGCCGTCGGGCGCGGGCGAGCTCGCGGCCAAGGAGCGGCACATCGGCGACGCGGCGTTCGAGCTCCGGTCGAACCTGGCGGAGGCCGACGCGCGGGCGCAGTGGGTCGAGCAGTACCTCGCGTACGGCTGGTTCCCGACCGTCGACGTGAAGCCCAAGGTGGCGTTCCAGGCCGATCTCGCGCACGGGGCGGCGACGCTCGAGTTCGAGGCGCGCTCCGAGGGGCTCGCGCGCCGCGAGGGCGCGGAGCTCGCGGTGCCGCTCTCGGGCACGTCCACGCTGACGTCGCAGCTCGCGCCGCTCGTGAAGCGCACGCTGCCCGTGGTCCTGCCGCCGAGCCTCGCGCCGCGGCACCACACCCGGACGATCACGATCGTCGCCCCCGCGGGGTACGCGTTCGCGGAGCTCCCGCCGGGCGGCGACGAGGACGGCGGCGACTTCGGCCGCGCGTCGATCTCGTTCGCGAAGGCGCCGGGCAAGAACGCGGTCGTGGTGAAGGAGCGCGTGGTCATCGACCGGTCGACGATCCCGGTGGCGCAGTACGCCGCCTGGCGCGGCTGGCTGCAGCGGGTCGACGGGCTCCTGCACCGGATGGTGCGGCTCGTGCCCGTCGGGGCGGCGGGCAAGCCGGCGGCGTCGGCGAGCGCCCCCGTCGGGGCGGCGGGCAAGCCGGCGGCGCCGGCGAGCCAGCAGGCGCGGTGAAGGCGGCGGGACGAGCGCTCCCGGCGCCCCGGCGCGCGGGGAGCGCTCCGTCGACGTCGCCGCGCCGCCCCCCGCGCGCCGGAGGCCGGCGCCCTGCCGCGGGAGGACCTGCCCCGGCGGTCCGGGGCGCCGCCGTCGACGCTCGACCGCGCCGCTGCGCCGCCCGGACCGGCGCGTCGATGGTTCCTGCGATCCGCGCGGCGCGCCGCGGGCGCGGGGGCGAGCCTCGGCGATCGCTCCCCGGAGCGCGGGGGAGCCTCCTGTCAAGACGGATTCGGCGGTGCGCGGCGCGGGGGAACGGTCGTCGAGCGTCGGCGCGGCGTCCCCTGCATGCGGGGGAACGATTGTCAAGCGTTGCGGCGGGTTCCCGGCGGTGGCGGCGGCGCTGCGCGCTCAGCGGCCGAGCTTGGCGCGCAGGGCGGTGACGCGGGCGGCGAGGGCCTCGGCTGCCTTCTCGGCCTCGGCGAGGGCGGCGGCGTCGGCCTCGCGCTGCGCCTTCTCGCGCGCCGAGACCTCCTCGGCGGCGAGGACCTCGGTGTAGCGCGTCTTCAGCGCGGCGAGCTGCTGCTCGACCTCGGCGATCTTGGCGGTGAGCTCGGCGGCCGTCGCCGGCTCCGGCTCCTCGGCCGCGGTCTTGCGGCGCGGTAGGCGCTTGAAGAAGAGATCGGCGAAGGTGTTGGGAAGGCGCTTGTCCGGGTGCTTGTGCGGCATCTCGGACAGCGCGCCATAGGTGGACTTGCGCAGGGCGTTCTGGGCGTCGATGAACGCTTTGCGCTCGCCGACGGTGCGGAACTCGCGGTTCTTCTGCTTGGCGGCGGCGAGCGCCGCGGTCGCGGCGTCGGCCTTTTGAATCGCCGCGGCGAGCTGCTCGCCGAGCGCGCGGAGCGCCTGGCTTCCGCCGGTGAGGGAGGGCAGCCAAGCGCGCATGGTCTCGAGCTGACCGCCGAGGACAGGCCGCTTGAGGTCGCTGGGGCGCTGGTTGCCGAAATAGAGAGTGTAGAGCGGCGCGCTGCGGTCGTTGCCGGCCTCGGCGAGGATGGTGTTGGCGACGGCGTCGACGAGGGCGTCGAGCGCCTCGTCCGCGACGCTGACCAGCGTCGTCGCTTTGAGGATGTCCATCCAGAGGAGGATCTCCTGACGATCGACCGCCATCCACCGCTCTTGCTGCGCCTGGAACGGGGCGGCGAGATCCTGGGTGAAGGGATAGGCGAGCAGCCATGTCAGGGTATGGGTGTTCTGTTCGAGGACGCTCTCCAGCGAGGCGTCTTGTTCGATGATGGGTGCGGGCATGGCCGGAAAGGCTATCGGGGCTTTCGCGAGCGGGTCAATGGAGGCGCGACGACGGAATGGTGCTGTGGCGGCGCGCGCCTCGGGGCGGCGCGCGCTCGGACGGCGGCACGGCGGCGAGGCTCAACGTGTGCACGCCGCCCCGCTGGCGATGCCGGGGGACCTGCTCTTCGCTCCCCAGGGTCTCGACGTCGGCCGCGCCGTGCGCGTCCGGCTGGGCCTCGGCGCCGGCGTGCGCCTTGTCATGCCTCGAGGCCGTCCAGCGCGGCTACGGCTCGTCCCTCACCCCCCTCGCGGCGCGCTCGCGTGCCCGTCCCTCATCGAGCCAGCACCGCGCGTACAAGAAGAGCGCGAGCGGAAGCCCGAGGCGTGCTACGTCGCCCCACGAAGAGCCAGGCCCCTCTGACGGCGTGGTCAGCGCGGCAGCTATCAGCGCGCCGCCAGAGGCGAAAATCCCCAGAGTTCGCGGGATCTTGTGCATACGTCACCGGTCAGAAAAACGCGCACATGATCGAGATGCCCGCGAAGCCGGCATCGGACCAGTTCTGGCAGCGCTTGAAATCTCGCTGATTGCGCGCTCTCGGGCAGATCGCGCGACTGGCGACGAAGCTGGACCCCAGCACGAAGACGGCACACCCGAGAGAGAATGGGCTCAGCGCCTGCTGATCCGTGTCGATCGGTTCGCCACCGTCGGAAGCCGGTGCGGGGCTTGTGCCCTCGGCCGCGGCGCCGCCGTAGAAGGCGAAGGAACAGGGCACATCAGCGAACACGCCCGGATCGAACGGGCTGAAGATGCGTATCGTTGCCGCAGGGAGGTCCGCACAGGCACCCGCAAGCTCGGGCCGTCCGGCCTCCAGGATCGTGGCGATCGCGTTCTCCGCCGTCGTTGCGCGGTCGAGGTCGACCACGAAGGTGCGGGGAGCAACGGCCGCGTCCTCCGCCTCATCGGGATCTATCCCTGCCTCGCTCGGTTCATCCGCCGCTCCGCAGGCCGGCGCTCCCATGAGCGCGGCCATGGCCATGGCAATCCTCCTGTACATGTACGACCTCCACGCGACACAGGTCCGCCGCGCATGGAATGCAGCTGCGAGGGCCGTGCCACGTCTGCATGAGCCGGAGCGCACGAAGGGCTCGGAGGTTGAGCGGCCGCGGCTGGTGTCGGAGCGGCCGGCGTCGGGCTATCCTGGGCGGGATGACGGTCCAGGAGCTCCACGTCGCCGGGTATCGCTCGATTCGCGAGCTGACCCTCCCCCTCGCGCAGGTCAATGTCATCGTCGGACCGAACGGCGTCGGCAAGACCAACCTCTATCGCACCATGGTGCTGCTCGGCGCCGCGGCGAGCGGGAGCTTCGCGCGCACCCTGGCCGACGAGGGGGGGATGCCGTCGGTGCTCTGGGCCGGCCAGCGCAGCAAAGGTCCGGTGCGGATGACGCTGCGGGTGCGGCTGGATCAGCTCGTCTACGAGCTCCAGTGCGGGCTGACGCCGCCGCCTGGGGGGCCGTTCCAGCTGGACCCGGACATCAAGGAAGAGAGCCTCTGGCTGCTCGACAAGCGCCGCCGCCTGCCGATGCTGGAGCGGGCCGCGGGCTCGGCGTTCGTGCGCGACGCGGACGGCCACCGCGTGACCTTTCCCTTCTCGCTCTGGGGCTCGGAGTCGGTGCTGTCGCAGGTGGTCGAGCCGCACCGCTTTCCGCTCCTCTCGGTGGTGCGGCAACAGCTGATGAACTTCCGGTTCTATCATCACTTCCCCACCGACTCCGGCGCGCCGCTGCGCGTGGAGCAGGTCGGGGTGCGGACGCCGGTGCTCAGCACCGATGGCCATGATCTGGCCGCGGCGCTGGCGACGATCCTCGATATCGGCGACAGGGGCGCCTTGCAGGATGCCGTCGAGAACGCGTTCCCGGGCGCGTCGCTCGAGGTGTCCTCGACGCAGGGGCGGTTCCGCGTCGAGCTCGGGTTGCCCGGGATGTCGCGGCCGCTCGACGCCCGCGAGTTCTCGGACGGCACGGCGCGCTATCTCTGCCTGCTGGCGGCGCTCTTGAGCCCGAGGCCTCCGCTGCTCCTGGCGCTGAACGAGCCGGAGACGAGCCTGCATCCGGATCTGCTCGGGCCGCTCGGGGATCTGCTCGTGCATGCGGCATCCCGGAGCCAGCTGTGGATCACGACGCACTCGCGCCCGCTGGCGGAGCGGATCCGGAAGGCGACGCCCTGCCGGGTCATCGAGCTCGACAAGCGAGCTGGAGAGACGGTGCTGGCGGGCGGCGGAGGATGAACGACGTCCGCCCCCGCGTGAGCCCTGCGAGCGGGGCCGGTGTCGGGGGGAGGCTCGGGGCCGTGGCTGGCGAGCTCTCGAACGTGGGCTCGGCGCCGCTGCTTCGTCGACCGCGGAGCGGCCGCGGGCGTCGAGGAGGATGCCGGCGAGCGCGCGATGTGCTGGCGTCGTAGATGGCGCTGGTGCAGATAGCGGGGCCGCGGCGTCGAGGATCACCGCGGCGCGGTCCGCACCCTCCAGCGGTCCGGAGGGGGCAGTCGATGGAAGAATGGGTTGCCTGATGAAAAGAGTGTTGTCTCCCGGGTGCGGTGCGACGGCGGTCTCCTTCAGCTCGGATCCTCGGGATTGGGTGTGGGTCATCGTGGCCCTGCTCGTGCTCGTCGGCATGGGCGCCGCGCTCGTCCTCGGCATCCGTCGCCGTCGCTGACGTCGGAGGCCGGCTGGCCTCCCCTGGAGGCCACGCCGCACAGGGCGATCCCGCCCCGACGACCGCCGCCGCCCTGGCCCGGCGTGCCCCAGGTCGCCTCGCCGCCTCGTCGCCCTCCCGTCCGCTCTGGGCGGTAGGACCCACGACCATCGGCGTGTCCCGGCGCCAATTCCAGTTGACGTCCAATTCCACAATCAGAAGGATGGCCCGCGTCGCGACGTCGCTCGTCCGTTGACAGAGGGGAGGAGGGGACGATGGGCACGAGAAGCCGGCGGATCCCCTGGGCGGGCCTGGTTGTCCTCGCGCTCGTCGTCGGACCGGCGCAAGCAGGAGCATCCGAGCTGAGCGCCGGTGTGAGCCTCGGGTGGCTCCAGGCCGGTACCGTGCCGCGCCTCGCGGTGGGGCCGCATGCCGGCATCTCGTGGCCCATCCAGCGAGACATCCTGTTCTCGGTGCACGACCTGTGCACGTTCCTACCCCCGACCCAGGCGGGCGGGCCCGGGGTCTACAACCAGACCTCGGTCGACCTCGGGTACGCGTGGGAGGACGTCAACGTCAGCGCGGGGCCCTCGGTCGCGTTCTACGTCGTACCGGCGTGCGGCATCACCTTGTGCGGCCGCGTCGGCGGCATGGCCGTGGGCGGCCACGCGCAGGCGAGCGCGTACGTCGCCGGACCGCTGGGGGTGTCCGTGAGCGCCAATGTGAATTGGATCGGCGGGGGTAGTCTTGTGCTCCCGGGCTACGTGTCCGTCGTCGTCGTTGCTGGTCCTGTGCTTCGATGGAGTGCGAAATGAACGCGAGAAGATTCCTGTTGTTGATGTTGGCCATCTCGGTTTGGACGCTGGCGGCGTGCAACTGGACGATAGGAGACTGCTACCCTGTCGAGGAACGAAGCTCGGGGGTAGGTGCAGGGCCAGGCTCGGAGCCCCGCCCCATCTACACCTCCGCCGCATCCGGGGACTTCGGGGCGGAGCCGCCCGACGGCCCGTACGGCAGCGACGGCAAGATCGCGTGCAACGAGTGGGAACTCGAAGACGAAGAGGAGAGCCCGCGCGACAGCTCGGAGAGGCCGACAGAGAGCACCACGAGCCCGCAAGACCCGTGCCCTGGAGTCGGCGATATAGCGGGAGACGGAGCGACCTTCTTGAGCTGCAGCGATGCGTGCAGATCGAAGTGTCCGCCGCCTGGAATGGCCCCATGGGTCTACGTAGATTTCGATCCGTCGGTATTCAAGTTTGTCACCATTGTCGAGGATGACGGCGAGGATGAGGGCGGCGGGTGGCAAGAGGCCAGGGCCAAGCTGAATTTCAGTAGGCTCACTGTCCCGCGCAAAATCGCGAGCTGGAGCTGCTCTATCACCATCGGAATGCCGCTCCGGACCGAGTTTCTGGGGCGCATCGATCCAATCCGTGCAGCCATCCTCAGCGAGGAGATCACGGAGGAGGTCGCAAACGGCATGGACTATAAACTACCGCAAGTGACTTTCTGCAAAATGTTTGCCGACACGGCGGATGCTGCGTTTAAGTCCAAGTACCCGCTGCTCGGCGCCAGGGTGACGAGTCCATGATGACAAATCGCTCCGAGTTGCTCGACGTTGTCTACCGCTTCTATCCACGGGGCGTGCATAAAATCCAGCGCATCCATGTGCCTCCCAACGAGCCCGTCTACGAGGACACGGAGGAGCACCGCCGCCTAGTGGAAGCTGCAAACCGCGGGCGAGCGGAGTACCCGACGTGGAAAGCGATGATCCGTCGCCTGAAAGATCGATACCGCCTTCAGAACGAGTCCGTCCACCTGTTGGCGGGGGGAAGCGCTCCGGCGTACTCGGCCCGCATCTATCGCCCGAAGGATCTAGAGCCCGTTCCCTCGCTCAGCAGCAGGGCTTCACTCAGCTTCCACGTGAGCCTTCTCGGGCTCTATTATGGAATCCACAGCAGGGGCGAGCCCGACGAGATACCGGCGGCGGTCGCAGAGGAGATCGAGGCCACGTACCCCGGCTACCAGCCGATCCCGCCGGAGCTCGGGAACGAGGTGGTGCCAGATGTGGACGTGGATGGTGTGCCGATGGGCGAGGCGACGATCTACGTCTGCCTCTTGTCGGTCGTGTGGACTTGGGTGGATCCGTAGCCATTTCCCTGGGCGGCCGCCTCCCACTTGGCCGAGCTCGGGCGCGCGAGGAGGTGGAGGCTGTGCCCAAGTCCAAGTACCCGCGACTCGGCGCCAAGGTGACGAATCCATGATGATACCTCGCTCCGAGCTGCTCGATGTCGTCTACCGCTTCTACCCGCGGGGCGTACGTTGCATCGATCGCATCTACGTGCCTCCCAACGAGCCCGTCTACAAGGACACAGAGGAGCACCGCCGCCTGGTGGAAGCCGCAAGCCACGGTCGAGCGGAGTACCCCACGTGGAAAGCGATGACCCGCCGCCTGGGGGATCGATACCGCCTTCAGAATGAGTCGCTCAGCCTGTTGGCGGGGTGGGACGACCCGGCCTACTCGGCCCGCATCTGGCTGGCCGACGAAACGGCGCTCAGCTTCCACGTGTCCCTGCTCGGGCCATACTACGGGCTCCACCTCCCCGGCATGCCCGAGGAGGAGCCGGTGGCGCGCGAGGTCGCCCGGGAGATCGAGTCCACGTACCCCGGCTACCGACCGATCCCGCCGGAGCTCGGGAACGAGGTGGTGCCGGATGTGGCGATGAGCGTGGTGTTGATGGGCGAGGCGACGATCTACATGTGCCTATTCTCGGAGGTGTGGACTTGGGTGGATCCGGTGTAGCTCATCCCTGGCGGCCGCCGTCCACGTGGCCGAGCTCGGGCGCTTCGCCGTCGAGACGCTCGATGCGAGTTCGTCGGCGCCCCCCCTGCGCGGCGGCGTGGCCGCGGCCGACACGCCCTCGGGGGGAGAGGAAGAGCTCGCGCGACTCGCACCTCGGCAGGGACCAGGCGAACCTCGACGCCGGCGACGGCTCCGCGCGCGCCGGCGTCCACCTCGACCCGGCGGCCGCTGTCTGCTCGCCCTGGCCCGGCGTGCCCCAGGTCGCCTCGCCGCCGCGTCGCCCTCCCGTCCGCTCTCGGCGGTAGGACCCACGACCGTCGGGGTGTCCCCGCCCCAATCTGCGTTGACGTTCGATTCCACGATCGGAAAGATGGCCCGCGCCGACACGTTGCTCGTCCGTCGCGAGAGAGGAAAGGGAACGATGGGCAAGAGAGGCCGCCGGATCGCAGGGGCGGCCCTGGTGGTCCTCCCGGTCCTCGCAGGACCGGCGCAAGCAGGAGCGTCCGAGCTGAGCGCCGGCGTGAGCTTCGGGGGGCTCCAGGCCGGTACCGTTCCGCGCCTCGCGGTGGGGCCGCATGCCGGCATCTCGTGGCCCATCCAGCGAAGCCTGCTGTTCACGGTGCACGACCTGTGCACGATCCTACCCCCGACCCAGGAGGACGGGTTCGGGGTCTACAACCAGACCTCGGTCGACCTCGGGTACGCGTGGAAGGACGGCAACGTCAGCGCGGGGCCCTCGGTCGCGCTCTACGTCATGCCGGCGTGCGGCACCACCTTGTGCGGCATCGTCGGCGGCTTCGCCGTGGGCGGCCACGCGCAGGCGAGCGCGTACGTCGCCGGACCGCTGGGGGTGTCGGTGAGCGCCAACGTGGATTGGGTCGGTCGGGGTAGTCTGGTGCTCCCGGGCTACGTGTCCGTTGTCGTTGTTGCTGGGCCTGTGCTTCGATGGAGTGCGAAATGAACGCGAGAAGATTCCTGTTGTTGATGTGGGCCATCTCGGTTTGGACGCTGGCGGCGTGCAACTGGACGATCGGAGACTGCTACCCTGTCGAGGAACGAAGCTCGGGGGTAGGTGCGGGTCCAGGTTATGATCCCGTTCCCGTCTTCACCTCCGCCTCGTCGGGGGACTTCGGGGCGGAGCCGCCGGACGGCCCGCACGACGGCAGCGAGCGCAAGATCGCGTGCAACGAGTGGGAGCTCGAAGACGAAGAGGAGAGCCCGCGCGACAGCTCCGAGAGGCCGACAGAGAGCACGACGAGCCCGCCGGACCCGTGCCCCGGAGTGGGCGATATAGCGGGAGACGGAGCGATCTTCTTGAGCTGCAGCGATGCGTGCAGCTCGAAGTGCCCGTCGCCTGGAATGGCCCCATGGAGATATGTGGATTTCGATCCGTCGGACTTCAAGTTTGTCACCGTCGTCGACGACGACGGTGAGGGTAAGGGCGCAGGATGGCAAGAGGCCAGGGCCAAACTGAACTTCAGGAGACTCACTGTCCCGCGCAAGATCAAGAGCTGGTCCTGCGCTTTCACAATCGGAATGCCGCTTCGGACTGAGATTTATGGAATAATCGATGCAAGCCGTGCGGCCAGCTTTAGCGAGGAGATTACGGAGGAGGTCGCAAACCGCATGGATTACGATCTCCCGCAGGAGACCTTCTGCGACATATTTCGCAGCGAGGCGGACGCTGCATTCAAATCCAAGTACAAGCGACTCGGCGCCAGGGTGACGAAATGATGGTGATGACTCGCTCCGAGTTGCTCGACGTCGTCTATCGCTTCTACCCGCGGGGCGTACGTTGCACCGAGCGCATCTACGTGCCTCCTAACGAGCCCTTCTACGACGACACGGAGGAGCACCGCCGCCTGGTGGAAGCCGCAAACCGAGGGCGAGCGGAGTACCCAACGTGGAAAGCGATGATCCGCCGCCTCGGGGATCGATACGGGCTTCAAAACGAGTCGCTCCACCTGTTGGCGGGAGGGGGCGACCCGGCGTACTCGGCCCGCATCTGGCTCACCGACGAAACGGCGCTCAGCTTCCACGTGTCCCTGCTCGGGCCATACTATGGGATCCACCTCCCCGGCATCCCCGAGGAGGAGTCAGTGGCGCGCGAGATCGCTCGAGAGATCGAGGTCACGTACCCCGGTCACCGACCGATCCCGCCGGAGCTCGGGAACGAGGTGGTGCCGGACGTGTCGATGGACACGGTGTTGATGGGCCGGGCGACGATCTACGTGTGCCTCTTCTCAGTCGTGTGGACTTGGGTGGATCCGTAGCCATTCCCCTGGGCGGCCGCCGTCCACTTGGCCGAGCTCGTGCGCTTCGAGGCCGGGCGTCGAGCTCGTGGAGCGCGAGCGGGGCATCTCCTCCAGGTAGAAGCGCCGCGGCCGGCGTCGCGGAGCGGCCGGCATCGGGCTATCCTGGGCGGGATGACGGTCCAGGAGCTCCACGTCACCGGATATCGCTCGATCCACGAGCTGATCCTCCCGCTCGCGCAGGTCAATGTCATCGTCGGGCCGAACGGCGTCGGCAAGACGAAACTCTATCGCATCATGGTGCTGCTCGGCTCCGCGGCCGGCGGCAACTTCGCGCGCACCCTGGCCAATCTAATTTGAGCGTGCGATGCACAACATGTTCGACGGCGAAGAGTACAAGGGTCTAAGCGCAAGGAGCATGAATCCATGAAGTACAGCACTGGAGATCTGCTGGACGTCGTTTACAGACATTACCCTCGTGGGATTAATCTCATTGAGCAGGCCGACATCGAGCGCTATAAAAAAACAGAAGAACACGCCCGGCTCGTGGCCGCGCGGCTGTGCGCGGCCACGTGCGCGGCGTGGCGGTGAACCTGCGTACTCTGGGGGAAGTCAGGCTATGTGGCTGTCTGTTTACGGAGATGTATCAATGGGTATACCCCTCGCCGTGCGATATGGACCCGCCCCCCGCAGCGGTCGATGCGAGCAGCCTGGCAGCGCCTTTTGTCTCCACGCTCACCGTGTTTGCGGCGCTCGGCCACATCGCGTGGGCTCCGTCAAATTTGGAGCGAGAGACGCGTGGCGGTTTTGCTGGGGCGATGACAACGGATGGCGTGCTGCGGAAGGAGGAGTTGTTGGAGACGCTTGCAGCGGTTCGCCCGCAGATTGGATCGCTGAAGACTCCCCGCGGCATCGCTGCCAGGCGCGAGCTCGAAGCTGCCAGGAGCGAGCTCGAAGCGCTGGCCGCTTCATGGGATGGTGAAGGCGAGCCGCCGTCGTCCATGGTCGCTTGGAGCTCGAGCTTCCTCGCGAAGTGGCCGAAACGCGTCGGCGTCAAGGCGACGAATCCATGAAGATGACTCGCTGACCTTCTCCGGTCGTGGTCAGGTCGGCTTCGGCTGGTAGGTTCTGCGCGAGGCTCGCGTCGTCCCGTGCTCACTCTCCACGCCCCTCGCGCGCGGCCCGTTCGCGTGCGCGGCCTTCGTCGATGCACAACTGGATGAGCAAGGCGATCCAGAGCGGGAACAGGGCGCGGATGACGTTCAGGCCCATCGGTTGCAGCGGCTCGTGGTAGCTCGCCACCGTCGGAGCTGCCAGCAGCCCTCCGCACAGCAGAATCCCGAGGACTCTCAGCGGCCTGAGATCGGTCGTCATCGATGCGCCTCAGAAGAACCCGCACAGCACGCCGAGGCCGACGAATCCACCGCCTGTCCAGTAATCGCAGCGCTTCCTGGCTCGCTCCGTCCTCGCACGCGGGCACACACCAAACTGCGCAACGAGAGCTGATGCGCCCACGAAGACACCGCAGCCTATCGAGAACGGCGAGAGCTCCTGCTGCGCCACACCGATCGGCCCGCCGCGCTCAGCGTTGGCGAGCGCCGCGTTGGCCTCCCCGGCTCCCTCGCCGTCGAGCACCGCGGAGCACGTCACGTCCTCGTACGCGCCCAAGGCAAGCGGGTTGAATACGCGGATCAACGCTCCGGGGTACTCGGCACACGCGGCGGCGAGCTGAGGGCGCCCAGCGTTCAGGATCTGCGGGATCGCGTCCTCTGCCGTGATCGCCCGGTCCACGCTGAACACGAAGCTCGGCGGCGCGCCTTCGGCTTGCTCTGCTTCGCGGCCGTCCGCTCCCGCTTTGCCAGGTTCCTCCGCCGCTTCGCAGGCCGTCATGCTCACGAGCGCGGCCGTTCCCAGGATGATCCTGCTGCCCATGTGCCCGTCCCCGCGGCGCCGACTCCGGCCCGCGATGACAGGTTTGCGAGCGGCATGCCACACCTGGTGGGCGTCGTGGGATCGGCCCCCCCTGGACAGGGGGTCGCGGCGGGGGTGGCACGGCCCTGAGCTCGCCGCCGGCCACCTGGCCGAGCTCGGGCACGATGCCGGCGACGACGGGCGGGAGCGCGAGCGCGGCGCGGGCGCCGTCGTGCCCGCCTGCAGCGCCTAGCGATCACAGCACAAAACGTGTGTGAACCCGCGTTCCAGGGAACCGCTCACGATCTTGGAGTCGGTCGACGGGGCGCACGTGCCAGGCTCGTTCACCGTGAACCGCGATCGCATCGACGCAAGCGGCGCATTCGTCGTCCTGGTGCAAATAGGTTCATCTTGATCGGCGATGACCTCCGCTGCGATCTCGCTGACGCAGTACGGATCCTGGTACAGCGTGGTCTTCACCGTGCAGCTTCCGCCGCTCGGCGCGCCGCAAGAGCATGGAGAGCATTTGCGGGTGTCGTTGAGCATGGGAAACTCACGCTTGTGCGTATATCCCTCCCAACACTCGCCGGTTTCCTGGGGAGGGTAGCACGTCGCGCTGAGGGTCGGCGCCCATCCGGGAGGATCGGATTTGCAGGCCCTGACAAACCGTAGACTGCCCATCGACGGCTTCGGTTCCGTCGACACAGGCGCGCACGGGGCGAGGGTCGGCGGCTCGAAGGTCACTGTAGCGAAGGCGTCGCTCGGGATTGGCTCCGCCGCCGCTGTACAGGAACCGTCCCATGATGCGCCTGCTTCGAGCGTGCCGACGGCGTCCTCGCCAGGACAAACCGACGCGTTGGCGGTCACCTTCGGCGGCAGCGCGCACTCGGCCGGAGCACACTCGCAGGGCTCACATTCGTTCTCCGCGCTGAACCCCTCTGCTTCGAAGTACCCTTCCCATGCAAGCTCCTCGTTGAAATTCTCGCATCGCGTGAATTCTTCCGCCCTTTCCATGAGGATAAATAATTGCTTGGTCAGATCGGGCTTCGGTAGCTCTGGTGGAAGATCGATCGAGGAGCACCCGAGCAGTGTGAACACTGCAAGGAGGGATGATGCATTCGGCCGCATCGTGGGTACCGCCCTTCAGTTGAAGTTGTTGGAGCAGCAGAAAACGCGCCTTTCTCCGCTGACGAGATCGCCCATTACCTGTGAGACGGGCGACGTCGGCGCGCACGTGCCCGGCCTTTGCCGGGTGAGTACCGCACGCATCGCCGCGATCGGAAGGGGATCGAGGTCGGTGCACCGACTGTCGTTCTGGTCGATGCCGAACCCACCTCCGATGATCTTGGTGGTGCAGCTGGTCTCGGCATATACGAGCAGTTCGGCCTCGCAGCTCCCACCCACCGGAGCCTCGCAGGAACATGGGGTGCACGTGCGTGCGTCTGCGATTCGTTCCTTGAACTCCCATCGCATGTTGAACCCTGGCGGACACTGGCCGTCATCTTCGGGAGAGATGCACGCTTGCCAGTCAATCGACGCATGAATACCTAGCCCCATCGGACATGCCTTTGCAAAGCGCGCGGAGATCGGAGGGGGGTCGAACGACGGCGAGGCAACGCACTCGGCAGCGAGGGTCGGCGGCTCGAAGGTGACCGAGGCGAACACCTCGCTTGGCACAGGAGGGGCAGCCTTGCGGCACACGCCGGATTGTCCCTCGTCCGCAGCTTGATCATCGAAGACGATCTCGGTTCCGTAGTCGCCGCAGCGCAGCGACCTGTGCGCTGTCACGCTCGACGGCAACGTGCACAGGGCTGGTCCGCACGTGCACACGCCGCACTCCTCGACGGCACCCATGTCAGCCCAACCCTCCCAGAAATCCAGCCGGTGACCCGGACACGCCGGCGCATCGGGACTCTCGCCAGTCCAGAGCCATACGGCGTTGTCGTCCGCCCGCGGGGCAGCGACACCGTAGGCCTCGAGCCCGTCCCCACACGCCGTCAGCACGACGGCGACACTTACAAAGCAAGCGCTCGACCTCATGAGACCCCTCCCGCTGCTCAGTAAATGACCTTCTGACAAGGGACGAAGCCGTCACAGAGATCGGGCCCCTGCACCGGCGTCTCCATGGCCTGCCGCGCGGGAGCGGCAGGGCGGTTCGCGCGGGGCCGCGCCGCGACGGGCGGCGGGGCGGCGGCCCCTGGGAGCGGCTCAGGGCATCGATCGAGCGGCCGAGCCGATGGCGGCGGGGTGGCTCGGACGGCTGCAGCCCGGACGATCGGTCCCAGGCTCAGCACGGCCCGATGAGGGGGCTCCCACCACAGGACCGCGGCCGCGCTGCCCAGCACGAACGCCAGCGCGAGCACGGCACCGAACCAGCGCGCGGAGGAGCGTCGCCCTGGGGGGCCGCTCGGGCGCGGAGGGGGCGGGGCCGCCGGCGCGCGGGGCAGCGCCGGGGAACGTGGAGAGGTCGAGGGTGCCGGCGCGACCGGCAGCATCGGAGCGAGGTCGGGAAGATCGGGGACTGGAGGCGACCGCGGCGCCGCCGGAGGCGCGTGGAGGGCGTGGTCCCGCGGTGCCAGCGGCGGCACCGCGGGCACCGCGCTCTTGAGCGTGTCGGGCGTCTCAGGAGGGCGCGGCGCGGCGACCGAAGGCGCGTGGGTGCCGTCGTCCCGCGCGTCCTGCGGCGGCATCACGCTCTCGACCGTGTCGGGCGCTCCGGAAGGGCGCGGCGTGGGTCGGTCGCTGGCGCGTCCCCCTGCTTCACCCGGCGCGACCGGTTGGGCCTCGCCCTCCACCGGGAGCGGCGCTCCCTCGGCCGGCTCGCACCGAGCGCCGGACGGCTCCGCAAGGATGTTCGCGAAGGGCAGGTCCGGCGGTCTGCCGAGATCCTCCCACGCGCGCGCGAAGGGCGTCAGGACAGAGAGCACCTCACCGATGCTCGGCTGCCGCCGTCTGGGGTCCTCCTCGAGGGCCATCTGGATCACGGCCTGGAGCAGCGGAGGGAGCCCGCTGGGGAAGCTCGGCGGCGTGGTCCACGGCGAGAGGGCGCGCTTGCACGAGAGCTCGTACATGAGCGTGCCGAAGCCGTAGACGTCCGCGCGAGGTCCCAGCCGACCCCCGGAGAGGAGCTCCGGCGGTGCGTACCCGTACGGGTCGTGACGCGCCTCCTCCGCGCCGAGCTGAAAGAGTCGGACAAAGCCGAAGTGCGTGATCGCGGTTCGACCATCGCCCACGACGAAGACCCGGTCCGGACTGAGGGCGCCATGGATGAACGAGAGCTCGTGAGCGCGCGCAAGGCAGCGCCCGACCTCGATCAGCACCTGGAGTGCATCCGGCCCGAGCTCGCTCCCGCGCGCGGCGTCGAGGAGCGGGACCGCGTCGCCGAGCGCGGGCGATGCTGCCCACGCGACGGAGCCGCTCACCCCACCGTAGAGCACGGGGACGACCTCCGGGACCTCGCCCGCGAGGCGCTGCAGGCGCGCGAGCTCCTCGGCGAACACGCGCTCGTCGAGGCGCGCGCCCTCGCGGAGGTGCAACCGGACGAGCGCCCTCGTGTCGCCGACCTGCCGCGCGAGGAAGTGACGGACCAGGCCGCGCTCCTCGCTGAGCAGCTCGTGACCTTCCCAGACGTCGCCGACGGCTACCATACGAGCCTGACCTCCGCGCCGGCGCCTCGCGGGCGGATCTCGGCCTTCCGCGGCCAGACGACGTAGACGATCGTCGCGGCGCCGAGCGCTGCGCCGGCGACGAGCGCCGCCGAGCCGAAGCCACGGAAGAGGCTCGCTCGAGCGTCGGCCGCGTCCGCTTCGTCGTAGATTCGGCGATACTCGGCGCTGCTGTGGAGCATCGAGCCGTCGTTCAGGCGGGTCACCTTGGCGACCGTCTCGCGCTCGGCGAAGTCGCCCGCGACGTGAAGCCCGATGCCAGCGCCGAGCAGGGCCGCCGACGCGGCCGCGCCGGCGCCGATGATCGAGGGGTTCGGCCTGGCGTGCGCCGGCGCTGGAGCGACCGGAGCCGGCACAGGGACCTTTGCGGCGGCAGCTTTCGGGGTCTCGAAGGCGAGCGAGACGCGCCGCGAATCGCGCGCCGCCACCTTCACGAGCGCATGGGCTACCTGCCCCTGCTTGCCGATCGCCGTGACCTCGTGCTGTCCAGGCGTGACGAAGACCGGGCCGCCCGCGCTCACCTCGCGGCCGTCCACGAGGAGCCGCGCCGTGCCCGGCGGGGGGCTGATGTGGAGCTCGGCCACGCGCTGCCGAACGGCCGCCAGGGCGGCGTGCCTCACCTCGTAGCGGCGGCGCTCGATGTCGTTGGTCGGCGCGGGCATCTGCTCGACGCACGTCTCGAGCTCGGCCGCGGCCTCCTCGAGGCGGTCGAGGCCGAGATCGAACACGCCGAGCTGGCAGATGGCCATGGTCGAGGGCTTGAGCGCACGGACGCGCGCCCAGAGCTCGCGAGCGCGAGCGAGATCGAGCCGCTTGGCGGCCTTCTCCGCCTCGTCGATGAGCTCCTGGACCTCGCGGTCCCGCGCAGAGGGGTCCGCGGCCACGGCCTGGAGGGGGAACATGGAGGCAAGGGCGACGGCCACGGCGGCCGCTTGCCGTAGATGGTCCCGCAGAAGAGGAGCACGCACGGTTCACCCGCCGGATCGAAGAGGCCACGACGCCGCGCTGGCCCGCCCAGCGCGGCGTCGACTTTCGTACCACCACGACGACGCCGTCAAGCGCGCCGAGGCGCCGCATGTTCCGTGCTGTGCATTGTGAGCGCACGTCGAAATTTCTCGTCTGCTGCCGAGAAGATCGCCGTAACGGCTGACGATCCGGACGCTTGGCGCCGCTCCCGCGCCTCTCGAAGGGCACGAGGCAGAGCGCGCCGCCGTGCCCGGCCGCGCTCAGGAAAGCCGCGCCTGTCCGGACCGCGACGATCCTCGCGCCGTCCTCTCCGTTGGTACCGTTCTGGCTAGCCGCCGTTCAACGCGCCCACGCGCCAGCGCTACCCAGGGGAGGGATCTCGCCATGCCGCTAGAACAATACCGACGCCCGCGAATGATCGTTCTGAGCCCGCGCTCGACCGCTTACGACGCGGTGAGGGCGATGGTCGACAACCACGTCGGCGCGGTCCTGGTCCACGATGGCCAGGGCCTCGCGGGCATCGTCACCGACCGCGACATCGCGCTCGAGATCGTGGCAGGCGATCTCGACGCGCGCAGCACCGCGCTGCGCGACGTCATGTCGGACGAGATCGCGACGCTCGAAATCGACGCGTCGATCGACGACGCCGTGCGCATCATGCGCGATCATGCGTGTCGGCGCGTGCCGCTGACCGAGCAAGGGCGGCCCGTCGGCGTCGTGACCCTGGACGACCTGCTCGCCGACGGCGCCATCGACGCCGAGGCCGCCGGCTCCGTCGTGCGCGCGCAGCTCGAGGTGGCCGCCCGGTTCAAGCCGGGGGGCGCGCTGCACCCGGAGGGGATCGCGCGCCCCGAGCAGCGCTCGCGCGGCCCCGTGCGCGCCCTCACCCGGCGCAAGGCGCGCGCGGACAGCGCCTATGGCCGGCTGCTGCACGCGGTCGAGCGCCACAGCGGCCTCCAGCAGCGCGACCGCGCCGAGCTCGCGCTGCAGATCGTCCTCGGCAACCTCTGCCGCAGGGTGACGCCCCAGGAGGCGCGTCACCTCATCGCGCAGCTCCCCTCCAAGCTCCACCCGTCGCTCGATCCGTTCCTCGACGGGCCCGACAAACGCATCACGACGGCGACCATCGAGGACGACGTCGCCCGCGAGCTGCGCATGGACCGCGAGGCGGCCGGCTTCGTGCTGCAGGCGATCTGCGAGGCGGTCGCGGACAGCGTCTCCGCCGGCGAGATCGAGGGGTTCCGCGGCCAGCTCCCGCTCGACATGAAGGACCTGTTCCCGCCGACCCCCCTGCGCCGGGCGGTCTGAGCCGCCGGGGCGGCGCCTCAGTCTGAGCCGCCGGGGCGGCGCCTCAGGGGGCCGGCGCGGGCGCGGTCGCCGCGAGCAGCTTGCGGACCGTGCCGAGGAGCTTGTCGGCCGTGAACGGCTTCTTGAGGACGGCCTGCGCCCGGTCGCCGAGCTTCTGGAGCAGCTCGTGGCGCTGCTCCACCGCGCTCATGATGACGATCGGCATGCCGTCGAGCCGCCGCTCCGCGGAGACGGCCTGGATGAGGTCGAAGCCGCTCATGATCGGCATCATCAGGTCGACGAGGGCGAGATCCGGACGCGCCCCTCGCAGGTAATCGAGCGCCTGCTTGCCGTCGGGGCACGTCACGACCGAGTACCCCTCGTCCTCGAGCAGCCCCTCGATGCACGCGAGGAGGTCGAGCTCGTCGTCCACCACCAGCACCGTCGTCACGGCGCCTCCTCTCTCTGCTGCATTCCGGCGAGGAGCCGCGCCTGCCCCGAGAGGATCTGCTCCGCCGACGCGAACGAGCTCGCCACCTCGATGCCGCGCTCGGAGATGACGAACTCGCGGATCGACCTGTCGTAGAGGCTCTCTCTCATTTTCATGACCGAGATGAGCCGGTGGATCTGCGACCGGAGCTCGACGTACCGGAGCAGGATGACGGTCTCGACCACGTTCCCGAGCTCGGGAGTCGGCAACTTGATGAGCGGCGTGAACAGGTCGAGCTCCTCGGTCACCACGGTCGTCACGTCGAGCATCCTGAGCTGGTTCGTGAGCGCCGAGAGGAACCGCGGCATCCGGTCCGGGTAGACCGACGCGGCCCGGAAGCCCTCGATGCCGTCGATGAACAGCCGCCTCCGCGGCGTCGGATCCTGGCGCAGGAGCTCGAGCAGCTGCTCGGCCAGCGCGTCCATCATGTGCTCCAGCGGCGGCTGCCAGATGAGCCGGATCGCCCCTCTCTCGATGTGGGCGTCGAGATCGATCCCGACCTTCCGGGCCTTGTCGCGGAGCCGCGGCGGAGGGTCGTAGAAGCCGAAGTAGATCCCGTGCTCGCCCCGCCTCGCCCCCTCGGCCAGGAACGAGAGACCGAGGAGCGTCTTGCCGGTGCCGGGCGCCCCGAGGAGGGCGGTCGTCGAGCCCGAGGGCAAGCCGCCCTCGAGCATCGCGTCGAAGCTCTCGATCCCGAAGCCCATCCGGCAGCGCTCCTCGGACGCGCTCGCCCGCGGGCTGTCGAACTGGATCTCGGTGCGCGGGTGGATGACCATCCCGGACGTGTCGATCTCGACCTCGTGCTTGCCGCGCAGGTAGTCGCTCCCGCGGAACTTGTGCACCGTGAGCTCCCGGACGGCCCGCGGCCCGATCAGCTTATCGGTGAGCTCGATGACGCCGTCCACGAGCGCGTTCTCGGCGTGCGACGGATCGCGCGTGCTCGAGAGGAGGAAGGTCGTGCAGTCGTTCAGGGCCGAGAGCCCCTGGATCTCGTGCACGAACTCGCGGAACGAAAGCGCGGTCGGCGCGCGCTGCTCGACGCTCTCGAGCCCGTCGATCACGAGCACGTCTGTGCCGCGGCGCTCGCGCAGGGTGCGGCGCAAGAGCTCCAGCAGCGCCGGCAGGCCCTGATCGCGGAGCGCCGGGTAGCCGCTGATGTAGTAGATGCGATCGGGGATCATCCCCGTATCGAAGAACTTCATGCCGCGCAGGTGGCGGATCATCTTGCTGTGCGACTCGACGAGGAGCGTCACGTAGACGCACCGCGCGCTCGGGCTCCTCCGGATGTGCTCGAAGCAGAGCTGGTTGCCGAAGATCGTCTTTCCGCTCCCGGGCGGCCCCATCAGGGCGTAGGTGCCGTTGCGGAGGAAGCCGCCCTTCAGGATGTAATCGAGCCGCGGAATGCCGGTCTCCAGCCGGGGGATGTCCGCGCTCGAACTGTCGCTCTGCCTGTCCTCGGTCGAGGGTGCCTGTGCGTCTCTCGGGTGTTCACGTTCTCGCGTCATGACGGTTCCGCTGAAGTCTCCGACGTCGGTTGCGCGACCGGCAGGCGAACGACGAACGCCGCGCCCCCGCCGTCGGGGGGTTCGATGACGATGCTGCCGCCGTGCGCCTGCACGATCTCGCGCACGATGTAGAGACCGAGCCCGAGGCTCTGCGATTTGTAGGTGGAGGCGATCCGCTGAAAGGGCTCGAAGACCCGGTCGTGGTCCTCCGCGGCGACGCCCGGCCCGTGGTCGCGCACCGTGAGCTTGGCCGTCGTGCCCTCGCGCGCGAGGGAGACCTCGATCGGGCCGCCGCCGCCGTACTTCAGCGCGTTCGTGAGCAGGTTCTGCACGACCTGCTCGATGCGCGCGCCGTCCCAGAGCCCGAAAATGGGCTCGCTGGCCACGATCTGGACCGGCGTCCCGGCCGTCCGGGCGTGCTCGGCGATCGCCTCCGCGGCGTCACGCACGATCTGGAGCAGATCCTTCGGCTCGAAATCGAGCTCGAGCCGGCGGGCGCGGATCCGGGTCACGTCGAGGAGGTTCTGGACCAGGCTGGTCAGGCGATCGATCTGGCGCTCCGACATGTCGACGAGCCTGTCGAGCTCCGGGAACGACCCGTCCGGCGGGACGCGCAGCTTGATGCGATGAAGGGTGAGGAGCAGGGCGTTGAGGGGCGACCGGAGCTCGTGCGCCGCGATCGACAGGAACTCGTCACGGGCGGCGAGCGCGGCGCGCGTGTCCTCCGTCCAGCGCTGGAAGGCGGTCACGTCGATGAAGGTGAGCGCGGCGAGCTTGTCGCCGTGGTCGACGGCGTCGCACCGGACGAGGAGCGCGAAGTCGCCCTCGGCGGTCTTCCAGTGCGTCAGCAGGGGGCCGAACGACTCGCCCCGGAGGGCGCGGGACCGCGGCCGCTCGTCGGGCCCGAGCGGCTTCCCGTCGGCGTCGGTGACCTGCGGGGTGTGCCCGTCCAGGTCCTCGTAGGCAAACGAGATCTCGCGCGCCGACGGGTTGGCGAAGATGACCCGGCCACCCCGTCCGACGGTCATCAACACGAGGCCTGCCTGAATCGCGTCTGCGGCGTTGGGTTCGGTGGATAGATGCGGTCTCACCAAGCTCGCGCTCCTCGCTGTCTGCGGGGTCTCGAGCAGGCTCATCGTGCAAAGGGCGGACCGCCCCGGTCCTCCGGCGGGAGCTCCGGCGCAAAGCGGCGCTCGCGCCGGCGCCGGAGGGCGGCTGTGGCGTAACGCCATTGCGCGGGGCAACTTGGCGCGTGCGGGGGTGGTGACGGACCACCATCGATGGTCGAAGGGGAGTGCCGCTCTCGCTGGTCCAGCGCACCTCGGCGCGCGGCGTGGCCTACGGCTGCGGCCAGACGACGCCGCGCGCGCGCAGATCGGCGACGGTGTCCGCCAGCGTCTCGAGCGGGTCGCGGGGCGTCCAGCCGAGCTCTCGCCGGGCCTTCGTCGCGTCGAGGTACCAGAAGTGCTGGCCCATCTCGGCCGACACCGGGTCGACCGGCAGGTCGAACGGCAGCCGCTTCCGCGCCCGCTCGATGAGGTGCGCGCCCGCCTTGGCGAGCGCGATGCTCCGCGGCAGCCGCAGGGCCGGGGCCGGGACGCCCGAGACCCGCGAGAGACGGTGGAAGAAGACGTCGAGGCTCATGTTGGCGGCGCCGAGCAGGTAGCGCTCGCCCGGGCGGCCCTTCTCCATCGCCAGCACCATCCCCTGCGCCGCGTCGCGGGCGTCGACGAAGGAGAGGCCGCCCGCGGGGATGAAGGGGAGCCGGCGCTCGAGGAAGCTCACGACGTCCCCCGTCGACGCGCCGTGGACGTCGCCCGGGCCGAGCAGGATGCTCGGGTTGACGGCGACGACCTCGAAGCCGGGCCCGTTGCGATCGAAGGCCGCGCGCTCGGCGTACAGCTTCGAGCGGTAGTACGGCCAGCCGGCGATGATGTCCATCGGCGGCTCCGCCGTCTCGTCGCGGATGTCGTCCGGATCCCGGCTCACCGCCACGACGCCGCTCGTGCTCGCGATCACCGCGCGCTTCACCCCCGCGCCGCGGCAGGCGTCGAGGGTGATCTTGGTCCCCTCGACGTGCGTCCGGTAGAGCGCCTCGGCGTCCTCGCGGCGCCGCGAGACGCGCCCGGCGCAGTGGAAGAGGCCCTCGCAGCCCTCGGCGGCGGCGCGGACCGACGCCGCGTCGAGGACGTCCCCGCGGCGGAGCGCGACGCCTTGCTCGGCGAGCGCGGGCGCCTCCGCCCGGCAGAGCGCCACGACGTCGTGGCCCGCCCCGCGCAGCGCCGAGACGAGGTGCGAGCCCAGAAAACCGGTCGCGCCGGTGACGAGGTAGCGGCTCATGCGAGATCGAAAACCTTCTGGAAGGTCTGGAGGAGGGAGATGTCGTTCGATTTCACGAGGCCCGTCATGAACTCCATCGGGCTCGGCGTGTAGGCCTCTCGGACGATCTTGGTGAAGATCTCCGGCGTCGTCTTGAGGACGCAGTCCGCCTGCTGGCTCGGCTTGCCGATCCGCGCCTCGCAGCTGGCCGGATCGATCCGCAGCGTCCACTTCGCCTCCTCCTCCGCCCCGAGCGTGACGTAGTAGGTGATCGGCTGGGTGACCCGCCCGGCCACGTACTTCGACTCGAGCTCGCGGAACAGGACCGTGAGCGGGTGCTCCTTCGTGGTGGCGGCCTGATCGATGCTCTCGACCCGGCGCAGGTCGAGGGCGCTGCCCTCCTTGAGCTTGATCACGGCGAGCTGCGTGAGCTCCGCGACCTTGCGGCAGGCCAGCGCGTACTTCATCCCGGCGGTGAGCCGGCGGAGGTCGGCGATCTCGAGCGGCGGCCCGATGCGCGCGACCAGATCGCGGCGGATCGGCACGCTGCGCCCCTTGGGGAGCGCCTCGAAGGTCCCGCCCAGGTAGAGGGGCAGGATGTCGACGTTGTGCGTGAGCGCGAGGTGCCCGATCGCCGGCTTGAACTCCAGGATGCTGCCGTCGGGGCTGCGCGTGCCCTCGGGGAAGAGCAGCACGGTCCGCCCGCGGTCGAGGATCTCGCCGGTCTGGCGCAGCGCCGTGCGCAGGCCGCCCTTGCGGTCGAAGGGCGCCAGGTTCGTGAGGTTCTCGAAGTAGGCGCGCCGCCAGCGGTTGCCCTCGAAGAAGTAGTCCTGGGCGGCGAGCGAGACGATGCCGTCGCCGTAGCTGCCCAGCGCGAACTTCACGAGCCCCATGTCGAGGTGGCTCGCGTGGTTCGAGACGACGATGGTGTTGCGGTTGTGCGGGATGAACGCGCGCCCGTAGACCTTCGGGCGCATGACGTTCCCGTAGAAGCCGGACTGGACCTTGTTCATCCAGTGCTTCGCGAAGTCGGCCACCGGGCGGGGGATGTGGATCGGCTCCTCGCCCGGCTTGTGCGGCGTCGGCTCGGCGGCCGCGGCGCCGGCGTCCTGCGCGAGCGCCCCCGCGCCCGCCTCGGCCGCCGAGGCGGCGAGGCGCTCGACGATCGCCTTCACCTCGGCGCGCTTCACCTGGCCGGACGCGGTGCGCGGCAGGTCGGCGTCGTGGAGGTGCAGCGCCATCGGGTGGCACGGCTTGGGCAGCGCCTGGATCGCCGTGCGGAGCGCGTCGAGCGCGCGCTCGTGCTGCGCCGCCCGCGCGAGCGCCTCGTCGCCGCCCTCGCCCTTCGCGCTCGGCGCCGCGGGGACGGCGAGGCAGGCGACCTGCTCGCCGCCGCGGCCGTTGTCGATCCCGACGATCGCGAGCTCCTTCACGTGCGCGACCTTGCCGAGCTGGCGCTCGACGTCGGCCGGGTACACGTTCTCGCCCTTCGCCGCGGTGATCACCTCGCTCTGCCGGCCGACGAGGACGAGCCGCCCCTGCTTGTCGAGCCTGCCGAGATCGCCCGTGTGGAGCCACCCGTCCGCGTCGAGCGCGGCCTCGGTCGCGCCGGCGCCCTCGGCGTAGCCCTTCATGACGTTGGGGCCGCGCGCGAGCACCTCGCCGACGCCGCTCGCGTCCGGGTTCGCGATCTTGATCTGCACGCCGGGGATCGGCTTGCCCACGTTCCCGGGGCTCACCGTCGGCGACGGCTTGGCGACGGTCAGGAGCGGCGCCGCCTCGGTCAGGCCGTAGCCCTCGGCGAGCGGCAGGCCGAGCCCCTTGAACACGGCGGCGGTGTCCTTGGGGAGCGCGGCGCCGCCGGAGATGAGGAAGCGGACGTTGCCGCCGAGCGCCTCGTGGACGCTCCCGAAGAAGAGCCGCCCCACGTTCAGCCCGAAGCGCTTGCCGAGCATGCGGTTCAGCTCCATCGCCCAGCTGAACGCGGCGGCCGCGGCGGGCCCCTGCTCCTTCACGCGGGCGACGATCTGGCGCTCCAGCATCTGCCAGAGCGCCGGCACGCCGACCATCGCCGTGACGCGGGCCCGCTTCAGCCCGTCGGTCACCCGGTCGGCCGAGACCTCGTCGAGGTAGATGATCCGCGCGCCCTGCGACAGCGGCAGGAGCAGGCCGCAGGTGACCTCGAAGGTCTGGTGGAGCGGCAGCACGCTGAGCACGCGATCGCTCGCCTTGAGCGGGAACAGCGGGGCGAGGGCGGCGAGCAGCGCGGTGAAGTTGCCGTGCGTGAGCAGCACGCCCTTCGGCTCCCCGGTCGTGCCGCTCGTGTAGACGACGCTCGCGACGTCCTCGCTGCCCAGGCGCACGTCCGGGGGCGCGAGCCCCTCGCCGGACGCCGGCCCCAGGTCGGCCACGCGGCCCTCGGCGAAGCCGCAGAGGTCGAAGGCGTACAGGTTCGGCAGCGCCGCGCGCACCGCGGCGCCGATCTTCTCCTCGACGCCGCCGTCCCAGAGCACGACCTTCGCCGTCGACGAGCGGACGATGCCCGCGAACGCCTCCGCGTCGAGCGCGGGGTCGATCGGCACGGCGACGGCGCCCGCGCGGAGGATGCCGAAGTAGGCGATGGGCCACGACGGCTGGTTCTCGCCGGAGAGCGCCACGCGATCGCCGCGGCGGACGCCGAGGGCGGCGAGGCGCGCGGCCGTCTTGCAGGCGGCGTCGCGGAGCTCGCGGTAGCTCGTGCGCGAGAGCCCGTCCTGCTCGATCCGCTGGAGGGAGAGCGCGTGATCGAAGCGCTCGGCGACCTCGTCGAGCAGGTCGACGAGGCTGTCGTAGGGCCGGAGCGGCTTGATCTCCCGGCGGAGCATGTCCTCCATGAGCGGGAAGGCCCACTTCTCCAGGCCGGGGAGGTGGACGTTCCAGATGTAGTCGCGCCAGTCGATCGCCTCGGGCGCCCAGGTGAAGCGCGCCCGCTCCTCGGGCGGCATGCGGGCCATCGCGGCGCGCGTGTTGGCGCACGAGTAGACCCAGTCGGCCTCCGCGACGAACGGCATGAAGACCTCGAGGAGGGTGGCGGTCTTCTGCTCGGCCTTGGCGGCGCTCTCCAGCGCGGCCGCCGCCGGCTTGAGCAGGGCCGCGGCGGGGCCGACGCTCGCCGACTTGAGCAGGCCGCCGAGTCCGCGGAGCGCGCCCTCGATGGCGCGCGCGCCGTGCGCGCCGTACTGCTGCCGCGTGAGGCCGCGCGGCTCGAACCGGGACGACACGATGTCGAAGAGCGCGGTCTTCTTCCCCTCGAAGACCTGCCGTCGCTTGTAGAGCCCGGCGAGCTCCAGGTAGCGCGTCACGCGGCAGCCGTTCGTGTCGGTCGACCCGTACTGGTACACGGCGGGCGCGCGGCCCTCGATGAGCTCGCAGAGCGAGGCGATCATGCCGCTCGCGGTCATGTCGACCGGGATGAGGTCGAGCCGCACGTCGTGGTCGCCCGGGAACTGCACCTGCCCCTTCGACGCGAGGTAGAGGTAGGGCGCCGAGGTGTTGATCCCCTCGTTCCAGCCGCAGAACGGGAACTCGACGGCGGTCTCGACGACGGCGGGGCGCACGATGGTGAAGGGCAGCCCGGAGCTCGCGAGGACCTGCTCGCCGATGCTCTTCGTGTAGGTGTAGATGTTGGTCCACCCCCAGAAGAGCGCGCGCTCCTTGCCGGCCTCGACGAGCCGGTCCTTGATGAACTTGCGCTTCACCCTGGCGAGCTCGTTCTCGAGCGCGCTGCCGCGGCTCGGCTCGCCGCGGGCGGCCAGGTTGGCCTTGGCCTCGTCGAGGAAGGCGCTCTGCCGGAAGGCGTCCTCGCACCGCTGGCGCGCCTGCTTCACGAGGTCGAGGCACTCGCTGATCTCGCGCTGCGGATCCCAGTGCGATCGATCGAGGGTGCGCTTCGGGCAGGCGGCGCCGAACCACGTCTCGCCCGCGGCGCGGGGGAAGGGGATCTCGGCCGGGTGGTTCTCCTCGATGAGCCCGGAGCGGTACCCCGCGACGAAGCAGGTGCTCGTGTGCATCACCTTGGCCCCGAGGGCCCGCGCGAGTTCGACCAGGTTGCTGATGCCGAACGCGTTGACCTCGAGCGCCTCGTCGAGCGGGGGGTTGAAGTCGACGACCCCGGCGACGTTCACGACGGCGGCGACCTTGCCGGTGAGCTCCCCCACGCGGTCGCTGAGGCCGAGCATCGGCTGGCCGACGTTGCCGTTCATGGGGGTGATCTTCCGCCGCAGGTACTCCTCGAAGGCGGGCCCCGGGTGCTGCTCGCGGATCGGGTCGAACACGGGCGAGGTCGCGATCTGCGACCAGAAGCGCTCCTCGGGCGACTGGCTGTCCTTGGCGCGGACGAGCAGGTAGATGTGGTCGATCTCCGGGAACCTGGCGAGCAGCATGGCCAGCCAGACCTTGCCGAGGAACCCGGTGCCTCCGACCACCACGAGCCGCTTGCCCGAGAGCACCTGAGACGGCACCAGCGGCGGGGCCGCCGCGGTTTCCTCGCCCTTGGCCGCACCCGGCGACCCCGGCTCCACCCCGCGGGCGCCGGCCCCGTTCGTAACACCCATATGGCTCATCGAGACTCCAGGAAGGCCGCTCAATTCGCGCCTGGGCCGGAACGCGTCAAGGGTGAGGTGCCGCGAACGGAGGTTCGCGCCCTCCCGGCATGGGGTTTGCTCGCGCGTTTGCGCGTGGAATCGGGGTCCTCGCGGAGGATCGGACGGCGTGTTCCTGGGGTCGCGGTCGCGCGCGCGTCGCGGCGGCGTGGCAGATCCGTCGCGCTCGGAGGAATGGCTTGCCGGCGCGGGGGGCGCGACCCAAGCAGTGCGGCCGATGATCTTCGGGGCGCACGAGTCCGTGGCCGGCGGCCTCCACCGCGCGATCGCGCTGGCGGGTGAGGATCGCTGCGAGGTGCTGCAGATCTTCACCAAGGTCTCGGGCCAGTGGCGGGAGCCTGCGCTCGGCGCGGAGCAGATCGCCGCGTTCCGGGCCGCGCGCGCGGCGTGGGCGGGCGCGACGCTCGCCCACGCGAGCTACCTCATCAACCTGTGCGCCGACGACGCCTCGATCCTCGAGCGCTCGCGGGAGGCGCTGTTCCAGGAGCTCGCGCGCTGCGACGCGCTCGGGATCGACTTCGTCGTGTTCCACCCGGGCGCGCACCGCGGGCTCGGCGAGGAGGCCGGCCTCGATCGCATCGGCGAGAGCCTCGCGATCGTGCTCTCGCGGGGGCAGGGGCTCCGCGCGCAGCTGTGCATCGAGAACATGGCCGGGCAGGGGTCGACGCTCGGCGATCGCCTCGATCACATCGCCGCGATGATCGAGCGCGCCGGGCCCGAGGGGGCGCGGCTCGGGGTCTGCATCGACACGCAGCACGCGTTCGCGGCGGGGCACGATCTCCGGAGCGAGGCCGGCTACGCGCGGTTCTTCGGCGATTTCGACCGGCTCCTCGGCATGGATCGGCTGCGGTGCATGCACGTGAACGACTCGAAGGCGGCGCTCGGCCAGCGGGTCGATCGGCACGAGCGCATCGGCGACGGGGAGATGGGGCTCGCGCCGTTCTGGCGCCTCGCGAACGACGCGCGGCTCGCGCGCGTGCCGGCGGTGGTCGAGCTGCCGCCGCTCTCGAAGGAGCGGCGCGGCTACGCGGAGGAGATCGCGCGGCTGCGCGCCCTCCGGGGCGCGCCCGAGCCGGCAGCGGCGCCGCCCCCCGCCGATGCCCGACCGCCGACGAAGCGCAAGCCGCGCGCCCCTCGAGGCTGACGCCGTCACCTCGCCCGGTGCGGCACCCGGACGCCCTTCTCGTCCGCCACGCGGATCGCCGTCTCGTACCCCGCGTCCGCGTGCCGGATGATCCCCATCCCCGGGTCGATGGTGAGCACCCGCTCGAGCCGCCGCCGCGCGGCCTCGGTGCCGTCGGCGACGATCACCATCCCGGCGTGCAGCGAGTTGCCGATCCCGACGCCGCCGCCGTGGTGGAAGCTGACCCACGACGCGCCGCCGGCCGTGTTCGCGAGCGCGTTGAGGATCGCCCAGTCGGCGATCGCGTCCGAGCCGTCCTTCATCGCCTCGGTCTCGCGGAACGGGGACGCGACCGACCCGCAGTCGAGGTGGTCGCGCCCGATCACGAGCGGCGCCTTCACCCGGCCGGTGCGCACGAGCTCGTTGAAGGCGAGCCCCACCTTCGCGCGGTCGCCGTAGCCGAGCCAGCAGATGCGCGACGGGAGCCCCTGGAACGCGATCCGCTGCTCCGCGAGCTCGATCCACCTCCGGAGATCCGGGTCGCCCGGGACCGCCTCGAGCACCGCGCGGTCGGTGGCGAGGATGTCCTCGGGATCGCCCGAGAGCGCCACCCAGCGGAACGGGCCCTTGCCCTGGCAGAACAGCTCGCGCACGTACGCGGGCACGAAGCCGGGGATCGCGAACGCGCCCTCGCAGCCCGCCTCCATCGCGCAGGTGCGGATGTTGTTGCCGTAGTCGAAGACCTCGGCCCCGCGCCGCTGCATCTCGAGCATCGCCTCGACCTCGAGCCGCATCCCCGCCTTCGCGCGCGCGACGTACGCCACGGGGTCGCGGGCGCGCAGCTCCGCCGCCTGCTCCAGCGTGAGCCCCGGCGGGACGTAGCCGACGAGCGGATCGTGCGCCGCGGTCTGCTCGGTGACGAGGTCCGGCGTGACGCCGCGGCGGACGAGCTCCGGGTAGACGTCGGCGGCGTTGCCGCAGAGGGCGATCGAGCGCGGCGCCCCGCGCCGGACGCCGTCGAGGACGGCGTCGAGGGCGCGATCGAGGTCGTCGATGCGCTCGTCGACGTAGCGGGTGCGGAGCCGCTTCTCGATGCGCGCCGGGTCGATCTCGACGCCGAGGCAGGCCATGCCGGCCATGGTCGCGGCGAGCGGCTGCGCGCCGCCCATGCCGCCGAGCCCCGCGGTGAGCACCCAGCGGCCGCCGCCCGGCGCGCGCGCGGCGTGCGCCTTGCGCGCGGCGACGAACGTCTCGTACGTGCCCTGCACGATGCCCTGCGAGCCGATGTAGATCCAGGAGCCCGCGGTCATCTGTCCATACATGGTCAGGCCCAGCGCCTCGAGGCGCCGGAACTCGTCCCACGTCGCCCACCGGCCCACGAGGTTCGAGTTCGCGAGGAGCACGCGGGGCGCGTCCGGGTGCGTGCGGAAGCGGCCCACCGCCTTGCCCGACTGCACGAGGAGCGTCTCGTCGTCCTCGAGCTCCCGGAGCTCGCGGACGATCACGTCGAACGCCTCCCACGATCGCGCGGCCTTCCCGGTGCCGCCGTAGACCACGAGGTCGTCGGGACGCTCCGCGACCTCCGGATCCAGGTTGTTGTGGATCATCCGGAGCGCCGCCTCCTGGATCCACCCCTTGCAGCTCCGCTCGCTCCCGCGCGGCGCGCGCACCACCCGGGCCCCCTGTTCTCCGGTCGCCATGCTGTCGTGTACCCCAGCGGGTGGAGGCCGACCAGGCGGCGCGGCGCGCTCCGTGGCGCGCTCCGTCGCGCGCGCCGCGCCACGGAGCGCGCCGCGCCGGCGCGTGACGTAAGGCGGCTCGGCGCGCCCGGCGCAGCTCCCGGACAGCCGGCTTCGTCCGAACCGGAGTATGCTCGCCCGCGGCGCAGCAGCGCCCGACCCCGGGAGAATCCATGATCTCGACGATCCGTTCGGCCCTCGCGCGTTGCCCGGTCCGGGCCCTACCGCTCGCAGCCCTGGCGGTCTCCCTCGCGACCACGGGGTGCGACAAGGTCGGGTGCTTCGAGTGGACCAAGTACGAGGGGGCGTGCCCCTCCCAGGAAGAGGCGCTCGAGTACTTCGGCGGCTCCTCCTGCGGCGGCGAGGTCAAGTCGGTCGACAGCGAGCCCGAGTACGACGGCGACTACTGCTGCTACGACATCACCAAGCGCACCGACGACGCCCCCTGCGACCCCTTCTAGCGCCCGCTAGAGCTCGTCCAGCTGGAGCTCGTCCAGCTAGAGCTCGTCCAGCGCGTTCCTGTCGAGCTCCTGGAGCGCCGCGAGATCCCGCGCCGCGAGCTCCTCCACGCTGCCTTCGGCCTCGCGCGGGTAGGCCAGCACGACCTCGCCGTCGTGCACGTAGAGGTGCTGGTCGTCGATGCGCCCGTGCGCGCCCCCCGCCGCGTGGAGCGCCGCGATCGCCTCGCCGAGGCGCGCCCGCTGGCCCCTGGTCAGGGCGCGCCCCTCGTCGGCGAGCGCGCGGCCCTGGGGCGGCGCCACCCACACCTCGCCGGCGGCGAGGTCGACCCGCAGGACGCACGGCAGCGCCGCGTGGCCGGCGCGCGCGAACGCCCGGGCCCGGGCGAGGGTCGCGTCGTCGAGCTGCAGCACGAGCACGTCGCGCTCGAGCCAGACGTCGCGCCATCGCCCCTCCGTGTCGCGGCCGTCGCCGACCTCCAGCGTCGCCCCGAGCCGCGCCGCCGTCGAGGGCGGCGCCTCGCTCGACCTGGGCCGGGCGCTCGCGCGCGCGCGCCGCGGCCGCGGGCTCTCCGGCCAGGGGAGCGCCGTGATCGCGCGCCGCGCCTCGAACGCGTCGGCCGGCCGCGCGGCCGGGTCCTCGGCGAGCAGCGCTGCCACGACCGCGTCGTGGGCCGCCGTGAGCTCCGGGTGGCTCGCGCTCGGCGCAGGATCGAGCTGCCCGCCCACGGCGGGGGCGGGCGGCTCTCCGGTGAGCAGCTCGGCGAGCACCGCGCCGACGCCGTACAGGTCGCTCGCCAGCGTCGCCGGCCGGCCCATGCGCTGCTCCGGCGACATGTACGCGAACGTCCCGATCGCGCCGGCCGTGGCGGTGGTCGAGAGATCGCCGAGGTGCGCCGCGCCGAAGTCCGCGAGGTGCGCCGTCCCGATCTCGTCGAAGAGCACGTTGCTCGGCTTCACGTCGCGGTGGAGGATGCCGAGCCGGTGCGCCTCGCCGAGCGCGGACAGGAGCGCGCACGCGACCTCGACGGCGCGCGCGGGCGCGACCGGCTCCCCGCGGAGCCGCTCGATCAGGGAGCCGCCGGCCATCCAGGCGAGCACCATCGCGGGCCCCTCGGGGTGATAGGCGCGGAGCGCGACGACGTTCGGGTGCCGGAGCTGGGCGAGCGCGCGCGCCTCGCGCTCGAACCGGAGGAGCGCGTCGCGGCCCGCGCCGAACGCCGCGCCCGCGAAGATCTTCACGGCGACGCGCTCCGCCGTGATCCGGTCGCGCGCCTCCACCACGCGCGCGTGGGGGGTGGCCGTGACCTCGCGCAGGATCTCGTAGCGCCCGAAGAGGAGCGGCCCGCCTGGCGCCGGGCCCGGCGCGGCGGGCCCCGCCGCGGGGGCGGGCGACGAGAGCGCCTCCTCGCCGCGCGGGTCGAGCTGCGCGAGCTCGTCGCGCACGGTCCGCGCGGCGTCCTCGAGCCCGAGCGCGCTCAGGCAGCGGCAGAGCAGCGGCAGCGCGCGGGCGCGCTCCGCGGAGGAGGGCGGCAGGTGCTGCAGCGCCCGCACCGCGGCCTCGGTGCGGCCGTGGCGCGCGAGGAGCTCGCCGAGGGCGAGCCACGCCGCCGCGTCGCCCGGGCGGCGGCGGAGCGAGGCCTCGAGCACGCGCGCGCCGTCGGCGGGGCGGCCGGCGAGCTCGAAGCTCTCGGCGGCGCGGCGCGCGTCCTGGGCCGCGGTGAACGCCTCCGCGGCCGCGGCGTGGGCGCCGAGCGCCGCGAACAGCGCGCCGGCGTGGCGGGCGAACCCGCGCGCCGCGAGGTCGGCGGCGACGCGCAGCGCGGCGTCCCGGGGCGCGGCGGCGACGAGCGCGTCGAGCGCCTGGCGCGCCAACGCGTCGTCGCCGCCGAGCGCGGCCATCAGCGCCGCGCGGGCCGGGTCCTCGGCGGCGAGCGCTTCCCTGGCCGCGCCGGCGAAGTCGCAGACCCGCTCGAGCAGCTCCGACGCGCCCGCGTGATCGCCGGCCGCCACGAGGAGCGCCGCGCCGCGCTCGCGCTGCCCGATCGCGGCGAGCTCGGCCGCGCGCCGTCGCAGGTCCTCGTACGTCACCCCGGCGCTGGTCGCGAGCCCGTCGTCAGTGCGCGGCGAGGCGCGCGCGGCCGTACACGGAGAGGTCGAAGCGCACCTCGCCGGCGTCGATCCCCGCGGCGCTGAACGGCACCTGCCGCGTGCGGTGCACGGCGAGCGTCGCGCTCGCGGGCAGGGGGCCGAGCGTCGAGGGATCCAGCAAGGAGCCCGGGATCACGCCCCTGCCCGTGTCCTTGAAGGCGCACCGCACGGTCGCGCCGTGCGCCGAGGTCACGTCGACATAGATGACGTCGCGCGCCCGGCCGGCGTCGCCGCCCTCGTCCGCGCGCCACTGCACCACCGCGCCGACCCCGGCGCCGAGCTCGACCCCGTCGGCCAGGTCGGCGTCGCCCACCCGCACCTCCTCGGGGCCGGCGGGGGCGTCGGCCTCGAAGGCGAACCGATCGAGCTGCCCCGAGCCGGAGCTCTCGAAGACGTAGCGCGCCGGCGCCGGCAGGTCGCTCGTGGCGTCGCGCGACGTGTAGAAGACGCCGAAGACCAGGGCGCCCACGTCCGGGAATGCGCGGGCGGCGAGCGGCATTTCGGTGCTGTCGGTCCGCATCGTGACGTCGCCCGCGTCGAGCAGCTCGATCGGGCTGAGCGAGCTGAAGCTGCTCGCAGCCTCGTCCTCGGCGGCGGGCGAGAGGACCATGCAGCTGCCGGCGGACGGGAGGACGAACGGCTGGCCGACCGCGCCCTCGGCGAGCTCGGGATCCATCGCGGAGGAGAGGCGCATGAACTTCGCGAGGACGTTGGTGACCGAGCCGGCGCCCTCGTCGGCCGCGCCCTCGGGCGCCGCGTCGTCGAGCTCGATGGGGGCGGCGTCCCGGCTCAGGTTGATCGCGCGCTCGACGCGAACGACCCCCTGGGTGACCACCCCGCTGACGTCGGTCGCGTCGCCCGCGACAGGCGCCGAACAGCCGATGAGAGCCGCACCGGCGAGGAGGCATGAGGTGGAGAGGGCGCCGTAGGGACGCATAGATCCGAGTCTAAGGCGGGTCCTCCGGCCGGGCAAGCGCCTGCGCTGGCCACGGAAACCGCGCAAAAATCCGCATTATTACAGCTTTACGGTCCGGTCAGAACGTGACCGTGAGGCCGCCGCCCGGGGCGATCGTGCCCTGGTCGATGGCGACCGGGGCGCCGCCGATCTCGCCCGAGGCGTGGTGGTACGTCGCTGTCGCCTCCAGGGCGACATGTACGTGGCGGAACCCGGCGCGCACGCCCAGCACGAACCCGAGCCGGAGGTGCTGGCCCGACGCGTCGACGAGGGGCCCGCGGGAGGCCGACCCGGCGGGCGGCAACCGCACCTCGCCGCCGAGGAGCTCGAGCCCGAGCCGCGGACCGAACCAGAGCGCGTAGAGATCCGCGTCCGACCGGAAGCCGAGCAGGATCGGGACGTCGACCCCGGCGCCGTAGACGTCGACGACGTCGACGACGTCGACGACGTCGCCCCCCGCCGCGGTCGGGCCCGGAGCGCCGGCGAAGAGCGCCGAGGCGCCGAGGCCGATCGACAGGGCCGCGTCGCCGAGCGGGAACGCGTGGCGCCCGTCGAGCCGGAGGGCGCGCCCCGAGTACGTCAGCCCTGCCTCGTTCCCGCCCTCGATCCCGACGCGGGCGCTGGCCCACGGCGCGACGCCCGGCGACACGGCGATCTCGGAGAGCTTCCGCTGCGCGGCGCCCTCGGCCGCTGCCGCGTCGCCGGCGGCGCCCGGCGGCGCGGCCGTCGCGCCGGCGACGACCATGTCGCCCGACAGGCCGGCGCCGACGCTCACCTTGCCCGGGTGAAGGACGTGGGCCGGATGGAGCAGCGGCCCGCCGCCATGGCAGCCCGCGCAGGCCCCCGCGAGGATCGCTGCGGCCCAGCGCCGGATCACGGTGTGACCCGGGCGCTGTGTTGAACCGACGGTGCCGGCGGAGACATGGGGAGCGCGGCCGAGAGGCGACGCGACGGTGCCCGGGATGACGCTCTACTTGCGGAAGCGCGAGGGGTAGTCGTTCGCGGCGGCACGCTTCTGCAGATCGGCATCGTCGGGGTGCAGCTTGATGGCGCGCGCGATGAGCGTCTCCTCGGTCTCGACGATCTGCGGGTTCGGCAGGCAGCACTCGACCGGGCACACCGCCTGGCACGCCTCGTGGTCGTAGAAGCCGACGCACTCCGTGCAGAGCTCCGGATCGATCACGTAGATCTCATCGCCCTCGCTGATGGCTTCGTTCGGGCATTCCGGCTCGCAGGCGCCGCAGTTGATGCAGTCTTCGGTGATGTAAGTCGCCATGGCCTTCGCTTCATTCTCCGGGGTCAACCCCGGTCCGGTCGTTTCTAGAGGCCTGAGGGCAAGGTGTCAATTCGGGCGGAAGGGAGCGCAGGTTCCGCGCGGCGGCGCTGGCGTATGCTTGCGCGCCGGCGCCCCTGCCGGTACTAAGCGGCCCTCCTCGATGCTCCGCCTCACCGGGCCCGCCCTCCTGCTCGCCGCTCTCGGCGCCTCCTCGCTGCTCGCCGCATGCGGCCCGCAGATCGGCGACGCGTGCATCACGTCGCTCGATTGCGCCCAGCAAGAGCAGGAGCTCTTCTGCGACGGCACGCAGCCCGGCGGCTACTGCACGGTCTTCAACTGCGGGCCGGACAGCTGCCAGGGCAGCAGCGTCTGCGTCGCGTTCAACCCGGTGCTGGATCAGGCGTGCAGCGAGCTCGAGAACGTCCGCTGGCCGCGCTTCGAGCGGACGTTCTGCATGGCCACCTGCGACGACGACGACGACTGCCGCAGCGGCTACTCGTGCGTCGCGCTGCGCGACATCCGGAGCGCCGCGGCGATCCCGCCGGGCGAGCGCAGCGCCGCGATCATCGACGCCGAGCCGGAGGGCTCGAAGGCGTGCCTGCCGGATCCGTCCTCTCCCCCGAGCGCGCCCGGCGAGACCTCGGGCGACGTCGACAGCGGGCCCGGGGTCTGCGGGGCCGCGCCCGAGCAGCCCGCGTGGACGCCGTACACGCCGGGCGCGGGAGGCGAGGGCGGCGCCGGCGGCTCGGAGGGCGAGGGCGGCGCCGGCGGCTCGGAGGGCGAGGGCGGCGCCGGCGGCTCGAACGGCGAGGGCGGCGCCGGCGGCTCGAACGGCGAGGGCGGCGCCGGCGGCTCGAACGGCGAGGGCGGCGCCGGCGGCTCGAACGGCGAGGGCGGCGGCTCGGGCGGCGCCGGCGGCGCGGGCGGCGGCTGAGCGCCGCGCGGTGCGATCCGGCGTCGCGCGGCGACCGTGCTAGCGTTGGCCGCGTGTTCGGACCGGCACCCGCGAAGAGGACGCTCGAGGCTGCGCTGCGCGACGTCGCCTCGCAGAAGCCCGCCGTGCGCGTGGAGGCGGTGACCGATCTCGTCCCGTATGCCGCGACGGCGCGGGAGCGGGTCCTGCGCGCGATCGAGGGCGCGCTGCGCTCCGACGCGCACGCGGCCGTGCGCGCGGCGGCGGCGATCGCCCTCGCCGACACGAAGGCCGTCGAGGCGCTGCCCGCGCTGCTCCTCGCCGTCGAGGACGAGGACCCCAACGTCCGGCAGATGGCGATCACGGCGCTCGGCGAGATCGGCGACGTGCGCGCCACGGGCCGGCTCCGACGCGCGCTCTCGGACGAGCGGCCCGAGGTCCGCTTCCAGGCGGTCATCGCCTTCCCCCGCGTCTGCGCCCAGCCCGCCGACGCGCTCGAGGCCGTCATGCAGGCCACCCACGACGGCGACCCGCTCGTCTGCCACATCGCCCTGCGGATGTTCGAGGAGCTGGGCGAGGCGAACGGCGAGCTCCCCCCGCCGTGCATGGCGCGGGCGCGCGCGCTGCTCGGCCACGCGTCGCCGCTCGTCCGGGCCACGGCGGCGGTCGTCACCGCGCGCTTCGGCGATCCGGCGGGCCACGCGGTGCTCGTCGAGGTCGCGGAAGGCAAGCTCCGCGGCGTCGACCACGAGGACGAGGCCGCGGCGATCGAGCTCTGCGGCGAGCTCGGCCTCGCCGCCTCGCGGGGCGCGCTCGAGCGGCGCGCCTTCGGGCGCCGGCTCGGCCTCGGCCGGGATCCGCTGCGCTGGCACGCGCGCGTCGCGCTCGCGCGGATGCGCCACGAGCGCGCGATCCGCGAGATCCTGAGCGAGCTCGGCGCGTGGGACCGCCACCGGCGCACGCTCGCCATCGCTGCCGCCGGCCGCGCGCGCCTCGCGGCCGCCCGGCCGGCGATCGAGGCGATGCGCGGCGACGACCGGAAGGCCGATCAGGGGGCCGTCGAGGAGGCGCTCGCCGCCATCGGCTCCGGCGGTTCCGAGGTGGATGCATGAACGATGACGCCCAGTTCAGCGAGGCCGACCTCGCCCCGAGCCCCGAAGAGCGCGCCGCGTCGCGCCGCTTCCTGATCGATCGCGTGGCCGCGAGCGTGGCCGCGCTCGCGGCGGGCGCCTGGGCCGGCGGCGTCGTGACGCTGGGCGCCTGCGCCGCGCCGTTCGTCTTTCGGCTCACCCCGGCCCCCTTCTCCGGCGACGCGATGAGCGCGGCCTTCGCCCGCTTCGATCAGCTCGCGCTCGGCGCCGCCGTGATCCTCCTCGGCGCGGAGGTGGCGCGCACCTGGGCGGCGGGGCGCCGGGGCGCGAGCCGCGCGGCCCGCGTGCGCCGGGTCGTCGCCATGGCGATGGCCGGGTGCGCCGCGTACGTCGGCCTCGCGCTCACGCCCCGCATCGCGGCGCTCCACCGCGAGGGCGCGCGGCGCGGCGAGGGGGAGCGCGGCATGGAGCTCGAGCGCGCCCATCGCCGCGCCGAGCTCGTGAGCCGGTCGGAGGTGTTCCTCGGCGCGAGCCTCGTCGCGCTGCACGTCTTCACGCTCGGCGCGCGCCGCCCCGAGGAGGACGAGGACGACGAGGACGCGGCCGCGCCGCTGCCGCCCGGCCCGCGGTGAGGGCGCGGGGGCGCACGTCACCCGCGCGGGCGCCGGCGCGGGGGCGCCGATCCGATCACCGGCGCGCGAGGCGCCGCCGCGCGGCGCGGCCAGGACAGGGAGAGAGCAGATGCCGCGGGACAACAAGCTGTATAGCGGCTTCGTCAACCACGACTACATCCTCACGTTCTCGATCGCCGACGAGGAGAACCGCGCGCGCCTCGTCGCGCTCTGCGCCGGACCGTGGCAGGGCGACGAGGTCACGCCGGGCACCTGGGAGGTGTCCAACACGCTGAGCCCGGACCAGATGGAGCGCGCCATCCTCGATCTCATGGGCGACGCGGACCGCGCCGCCTATTACTACCTCTCCGACAGCAAGCGGATCTTCCGCGTCCTCCTCGGCTGAGCGCGGCGCGCGGGCCGGTTCCCGCCGGCGGGCGACCGGGCCGGGCGGTCCCGCGCCAGCGCGCCGAAGGGGCCGCGATCGCCGCCATTTCGCGGTATGGTCCGGCCATGAGCGAGCTGGAAGCCACGCCGCCCGGCGCCTCGATCAGGGCCGAAGGCGCCCCTCTACCTCACGCGCCGCCGCCCCGCGCGGGGGAGGCGGACGACGAGGGCTTGCTCAGCGTCCTCCGCGACGACGGAACGCTCGATCCCGCGACCGACCCCGGCCTGGCCGACGCGCTGCTCCTGCGCGCGTACCGCGAGATCAAGCGCCTCCGGCTGCTGGACGCGCGCATGCTCCTGCTCCAGCGGCAGGGGCGGGTCGGCTTCTACGGCGCGTGCACCGGCCAGGAGGCGACGCCGATCGCCGCCGCGCTCGCGCTCGAGCCCACGGACTGGATCTTCCCCGCGCTGCGCGAGAGCGTGATGATGCTGGTGCGCGGCTTCCCGCTCCGCACTTACGTGGCCCAGGTGTTCGGCAACTCGGGCGACCTCCTCAACGGGCGCCAGATGCCGTCGCACATGAGCGGCCGGCAGGTGAACCAGGTGTCCTGGTCGAGCTGCATCGGCCCGCAGATCCCCCAGGCGGTCGGCGCCGCGTGGGCCGCGAGGCTGCGGCGCGACCGCACGGTGGTGGTGGGCTTCCTGGGCGACGGCGCGACGAGCCAGCCCGACTTCCACAGCGCGATGAACTTCGCCGGGGTCTTCAAGGCGCCCTGCGTGATGATCTGCCAGAACAACCACTGGGCGATCAGCGTGCCGACCGACCGGCAGACGGCCTCCAGGACGATCGCCATCAAGGGCCGCGCTTACGGCGTCCCGTCGGTGCGGGTCGACGGCAACGACGTCATCGCGGTCTACCGCGCCGTCTCCGAGGCGGTCGCGCGGGCCCGGGCGGGCGGCGGCCCCAGCTTCATCGAGGCGCTCACCTACCGGGTCGGCGCGCACTCCTCGAGCGACGACCCGAGCCGCTACCGGTCGCAGGAGGAGGTCGATCGCTGGACGGCGCGCGACCCCCTGCTGCGCCTCGGGCGCCACCTCGCCGCCCGCGGCCTCCTCGACGACGCCGCGGAGGCCGCCCTCGAGGCGGAGCTCAACGCCGAGATCGCCGCCGCCGTCGCGGAGGTCGAGGCGATGGACCCGCCCGCCCGCGAGACCCTGTTCGACGACGTCTACGCCGAGCTGCCCTGGCACCTGCGCGACCAGCGCGCGGAGCTCCTGCGCTCCCCGAAAGCGCCCGCGCACGGCGGCGGACGCTGACCACCGGAGGGATTTCCCCTCGGTGCGAGGTCGTGTAAGCCCCGGACACCCCGGGCACGGCTCGCGGTTGCGGGCGCGGCCTCAGGGCTGGTCGGCGAGGGGCTTGTCTAACGGACCCCGGCGCCCCTAATCCCAGTCTCCGAAGCGCACAACAAGGACAAGGATGAAGACCTACGACGCAATCGTGATCGGTGCCGGCCCGGGCGGTTACCCCTGCGCCATCCGGCTGGCTCAGCTCAAGCAGACGACGCTCTGCATCGAGAAGGAGCAGCCCGGCGGCGTCTGCCTCAACTGGGGGTGTATCCCCTCCAAGGCGCTGATCTCCGCCGCCCACCTCTACGAGAAGTCGCAGGCCGGCGCCTCGATGGGGATCAAGGTCAGCGGCGTCGAGCTCGACGCCAACGCGATGCAGGACTGGAAGGAAGGCATCGTCAAGAAGCTCACCGGCGGCGTCCGGTCGCTGCTCAAGGGCAACGGCGCCGACCTGATGACCGGCACCGCGACGATCGTCGGGCCGAAGCGCGTGGACGTGACCCTGCCGGACGGCTCGGTGGAGCAGATCGAGGCGAAGAAGGCGATCGTCATCGCCACCGGCTCGACCACGATCGAGATCCCGTCGTTCAAGTTCGACGGCCAGTCGATCATCGGCGCGAAGGAGGCGGTGAGCCTGCGCCACATCCCGAAGCGGCTGATGGTGATCGGCGGCGGCGTCATCGGCCTCGAGCTCGGCATGGTCTACCAGGCCTTCGGCTCGCAGCTCACCGTGGTCGAGGCGCTGCCCGACCTGCTCACGGGCGTCGACCCCGACTGCACAAAGATCGTCGAGCGCAAGATCCTGAAGCGCGGCGGCACGATCCACAAGAACGCCAAGGCGATCGGCTACGAGAAGCAGAAGGACGGCTCGGTCGGGGTGAAGATCCAGATCGAGGGCAAGGAGCAGACGATCGTCGTCGACACGGTGCTCGTCGCCGTCGGCATGCGGCCGACCTCGAAGGGGCTCGGCCTCGAGAAGGTCGGCGTGACGGTCGATCAGCGCGGGTTCATCCCGACCGACAAGGCGTGCCGCACCAACGTGCCGTCGATCTACGCGATCGGCGACGTCAGCGGCCCGCCCCTGCTCGCGCACAAGGCGACGAAGGAGGGCGAGATCGTCGCGGAGGTCATCGCGGGGCACAAGGCCGCGAAGGACTGGGTCGCGATCCCGGGCGCGATCTTCACCGATCCGGAGATCGCGACGGTGGGGCTCACCGAGGCGGAGGCGAAGGCGAAGGGCCTCGAGGTCAGCGTCGGCAAGTTCCCGTTCTCGGCGCTCGGCAAGGCCATGGCCCTGAACGAGACCGAGGGGTTCGTGAAGATCGTCGCCGACAAGAAGACGAAGCAGGTGCTCGGCGTCCACATCGTCGGCCCGGAGGCGAGCACGATGATCAGCGAGGCGTCCCTCTCGCTCGAGATGGCGGCCTTCCTCGAGGACCTCTCGCTCACGATCCACCCGCACCCGACCCTCGGCGAGTCGCTGATGGAGGCCGCCGCCCACGCCATGGGCGCGGCGATCCACATCGCGAACCGCTGAGCGCCTGGCGGTGTGAGCCCCTGGTTGATGTAAGAAAAAACGCAAAGGCGCAAAGACGCAAAGACGCAAAAAGGCGAAGAGGGGGGCAGGGGCGCTCGTCCTTCCCTCTCTCCCTGCGCTTTCGCGTTTTCAACCCGCTTCGGGCAGCAAGGGCGCAAAAAGACGAAAGAGAGAGTCGGGGCGCTCGTCCCTTCCCTCTCTCCTTCGTCTTTTTTGCGCCTTTGCGCCTTTGCGCCTTTGCGTTGTAACCCACTTCCGGTCGACGCGTCGCAGCCCTCGGCGGAGCGCTCGATCGACGCCGGGCCACCGACGCGTCAGTCGCGCATGTAATGGCACGTGTACCCGTCCGGGTACTTCACCAGGTACTTCTGGTGGTACTCCTCGGCGCGCGTGAACGGCCCGGCCTCCACGATCTCGGTCACGACCGGCGCGCGCCACTTGCCGCTCCGGTCCACGCGCGCCTTCACCTCCTCGGCGACGCGGCGCTGCTCGGGCGTCGTCACGAAGATGGCCGAGCGGTACTGCGTGCCGACATCGTTGCCCTGGCGGTTCCGCGTCGTCGGATCGTGCATGCGGAAGAACCATTTCTCGAGCAGCTCGGCATACGACACCTTCGCCGGATCGAAGACGATGCGCACCGACTCGGCGTGCCCCGTGTCCCCGGTCTTCACGTCGCGATAGGTCGGGTCCTTCGTCCGGCCGCCGGTGTAACCGACCTCCGTCTCGAGCACGCCCGGGATCTTGCGAAGGAGCTCCTCCATCCCCCAGAAGCAGCCGCCCGCCAGGATGGCCGTCTCCAGCGTGGTCTGGCAGCCCGGGGCCTCCCCCGACGCCGGAACGGCGCAGGCGTTCGCGCCGTCCTCCGCCGCCGGCGCGTGGCTCCGGCCCTCGACCTGGGCCCGGTAGGCGCCGTAGCCCTCGGCCTCGAGGCGATCGAGCGGGATGAACCGGAGAGACGCAGAGTTGATGCAGTACCGCAGCCCGCGCGGCGTAGGGCCGTCCTCGAAGACGTGCCCGAGGTGCGAGTCGCCGGCCTTGGAGCGCACCTCCGTCCGGACCATCCCGTGGGTCCGGTCCGAGCGCTCCACGACCCGGTTCGGCTCGACCGGGCGCGTGAAGCTCGGCCAGCCGGTGCCCGAGTCGAACTTGTCGCGCGACGAAAAGAGCGGCTCGCCGGTCACGACATCCACGTAGAGGCCCGCGTCGTGGTTGTTCCAGAAGGCGTTGCGGAACGGCGGCTCGGTCGCGTCGCGCTGGGTCACCTCGTACGCGAGCGGCGTGAGCTGCTTCCGCAGCGCCTCCTCCGACGGTTTGCGATAGGTTCTATCCGACATCGTCACAGCCTCCTTGGACCCCGGGGCAGCCTTGCTCGCCTCCCCCGCAGCGCCCGCGCGCCAGCACGCGACCAGGGCGGCGGACGCGACGAGCAAGAGCGCGAAGAAGAGACGAGCAGCGCGGAGCCAATTCATCGTCCACCTGGCCGGTCGAGGGTAGCGCATCCACCCCTCCTACGCCGCGCGAGGCCGGCGGTTTCACCCGGCGGCCGCGGCCCCGCGCGGCGCCGGGCTCGGCGTTCGCCGGGCTCGGCGCTATGGGCTGCCGCCCTCGAGCGGGGCCTCGCCCTCGGCGGCGCGCCGCTCGAAGCAGTCGTCGGGGATCTCGCGCGCGCGGCGGACGAGCCGGGTCGCCCCGATGAACGCCGTGGTCACCGGATCGTGGTAGCCGCTCGCCCCGTGCAGCCCCGGCACCGCGCGCTGGTAATGGCGCGCGACCCGCTCCATCAGCGCCTCGCGCACGTACTTGCCCACCATCGACGCCATCGCCACGCAGAGATCCGAGGCGTCGCTGTCGCGGACGAACGCGATCTCGCCGAGACCGGGGAAGCGGTAGACGCTGCGGGCGCGGCCCTCCTCGAGCGCGAGGTGCAGCCGCCCGGCGAGCGGGCCGAACGCCGACCCATACTTGCCGAAGCCGCCGACCTTGCCGCACACCGCGAAGACCTCCGCGCCGGCGAGGCCGCCGAGCTCGAGGATGAGCCGCTCCATCGCGTGGAGATCGAGCACGAACCGGTTCTTCCCGGCGCGCACCCCGTCGTTCATCCGCTTCGCGCAGAGCAGCACCGAGCGCACGGCCACGATCTCGACCCCCTTGTCGGCGAGCTTGTCGAGGTCGCGGCCGATGGCGCGCAGCAGCTTGTCGGGCGCGGTGAACCCCTCGCCCTCCGTCGACCAGCACTGCGCCTCGACGTGGCCCGGGCAGAGCGCGCGCAGCGCGGCGCGGTCCTCGAGCGCGACCGCGTGGATCAGCTCGTCGACCGACGACGGCTCGGCGGCCGCCGCCCCGCGGCCGCAGCCGCGCGCGACGAGCGCGCGGGCCCACGCCTCGCCGAGCGAGACGTCCCCGTGCGCCACGAGCTGCTTCGAGTCGCCGAGCCGCTGCGCCAGGGCGCCGCGCGGCGCGCGGCCGGCCGTCTCCCAGCCGGCCTCGGTGACGCGCGAGAGGACGGCCGTCACCACCATCGGACCGAGCCGCGGGCCGAGGCCGTTCTCATCGACGCCGATGCGGTAGCGGACAGAGGGCTCGGCGGACGCCATGCACGGCCCCTCTGCCACACGACCGCGCCCGCGTCACGGCGCGCGGCGGCCCGCCGGCGCCATCCCCAGCGCGACGTCGATCGAAATCGACACGCGCACCGCATTACGTCTTCTGCCCCGAGTTTTTCGCAGGCTCCCCCGGCGCGCCGCACTATATTTCTCGCCCCATGCGCATCCTCCCCGTGCCCTGCCTCAGCGACAACTACGCGTACCTCGCGGCCGCGGACGGGCGGCGCGAGGCGATCGTCATCGACCCGTCGGAGGCCGATCCGGTCGTCGCGGCGCTCGAGCGCGAGCAGCTCCGCCTGGTCGCCATCATCAACACGCACCACCACCACGATCACGTCGGCGGCAACGAGGCGCTCCGCCAGCGCTACGGCGACCTCCCCGTCTACGCGCACGCGAGCGACGTCGGCCGCGTGCCCGCCCAGACCGAGCGGGTCGAGGAGGGCAAGCCGGTCGAGGTCGCCGGCCTCACCTTCCGGCCGCTGCACGTCCCCGGCCACACGATGGGCGCCGTGTCCTATTGCGTCGAGGACGCCGTCTTCACCGGGGACACGCTCTTCATCGGCGGCTGCGGCCGCATGTTCGAGGGCACACCCGAGGTGATGCACGCGTCGCTCTCCAAGCTCGCCGCCCTCCCGGTGCACATGCGCGTCTTCTGCGGCCACGAGTACACCGTGAACAACCTCCGCTTCGCCGAGACGGTCGAGCCCGAGAACGAGGCCGTGCGCAAGAAGCTCGCGGCCGCCCGCGCGGCGCGCGAGCGCGGCGAGCCCACGGTCGGGAGCACCATCGCCGAGGAGCTCGCGACGAACCCGTTCCTGCGCTGCGGCGAGGCGTCCGTGCGGGCTCGCTTCCCGGGGCCCACGCTGCCCGACGTGTTCGCCGCCGTGCGGCGCGCGAAGGACGATTACCGCTGAGCAACGGCGTCGCGCGCGGCCGTATTCCGCTCGCGCCCGTCGCCTGTTTTCTATACGACTAGGCCATGGACTCCCGCGCTCCCATCTTCGGGTTCAACGACGCGCGCGACGAGATCGTGCGCACCGTGGTCGACCGGGTCATCGGCGCCACGAGGGATCCGCTGCTCGCCATGAACGAGGCGGCGTACCAGGAGGCGAAGCGCCTCGAGGGGTCCCGGAAGCCGCAGGACGTCCGCGAGCTCGGCGAGTGGCAGCGGCTCGCCCGCTCGCTCGGCCGCATGCACGACGCGGAGCGCCGCCGCCGCCTCCGCGAGCTCGCCGAGGAGTACGCCTGGGACATCGCGGGGAACTTCGACCGGCGCGTCTACCAGCTGTCGTCGCGGCTCTTGCCGCCGGTCGTGAGCGCCCTGCTCGCGCCGCGCAAGCTCGTGACCGTGGTCCGCGACCCGCGCAAGCTCGTCAGCCTCGAGCTGCTCGCCGACCGGGTGCTCGTGCAGGGCCCGCTCGCGAAGCTCCGGTCGCTGGTGCAGCGCGGCACCGCGGTCTACGTTCCGACGCACCTCTCGAACATGGACTCGATCGTGTTCGGCTACGCCCTCGAGCGCGCCGGCCTGCCGCCCGCCACCTACGGCGCCGGCAAGAACCTGTTCACGAACCCGGTCCTCTCGTTCTTCATGCACAACCTCGGCGCCTACCGGGTGGACCGGCGCATCCGGCACAACCTCTACAAGGACGTGCTGAAGACGTACTCGAGCGTGCTCCTCGAGCGCGGCTACCACTCGCTGTTCTTCCCCGGGGGCACGCGGTCGCGCTCGGGCGGCATCGAGCGGAGGCTCAAGCTCGGCCTCGTCGGCAGCGCCTTCGAGGCCTACACGCGGACGCTGCTGAGCGGCCGCGAGCGCCGCATCTTCTTCGTCCCGGCCACGATCAACTACCTCATCACGCTCGAGGCCGAGACGCTGATCGCCGATTTCCTCTCCGAGGCCGGCAAGGGCCGCTTCATCATCGAGGACGACGAGTCGAGCCGGATCGGCCGCATCGCCTCGTTCCTCCGCAAGCTCCTCGCGATGAACGCCGCGGTGGTCATCCGCTTCTCGGAGCCGCTCGATCCGTTCGGCAACCGGGTCGACGAGCTCGGGCGCTCGTTCGACGCGCGCGGGCGCGAGGTCGACCCGGCGAGCTACGTGAAGGACCAGGACGGCGTCCCGAACATCGACGCGGCGCGCGACGCCCAGTACGCCCGTGAGCTCGGCGAGGAGATCTGCCGGGCGTACGCGCGCGACACGGTCGTGATGGCGACGCACGTCGTCGCGGCGGCGAGCTTCGCCCGGCTCCGCGCCCACGCGCCGGCGGCGGACCTCTTCACGGTGCTCCGCCAGCGCGACGTGCTCACGGTGCCGCGCGACGACCTCGCGGCCGACGTCATGGCGCTGTGCGACCGGCTGCGCGCGCTCGAGCAGCAGGGGTGCGTCGTGCTGGGCGAGGACGTCCGGCTCGGCTCGGGCGGGGACATCGTCGAGCGCGCGCTGCGCGCCTTCGCCGGGTACCACGCGACGCCGGTGCTCGACTCGCGGCCGGACGGCATCGCCATCTGCGACACCAACCTGCTCTTTTACTACCAGAACCGCCTCGCCGCGCACGGCGTCGCGTGGGACGTGATCGCGCCGCCCGGCGTCCCTTCCGGCCTGCAGGTCCAGCCGCCGCTCCCGCCGCTCGCGCCGTCCACGCCGCCGCCGTCGTTCGACGAGCAGCAGCAGCAGCCGCGGGGCGCGTCCTCGGCGCGTGGCGGCGCCGCGGCGGCGCGCGCGGGCTCGGCGGGCTCGATGAACGGCGCCGGAGGTGGCCGGTGAGCGCGCGTCCGGCGGTCGGGGTCATCGGCGGCGGCTTCTGGGGCGTGGCGCTCGCGCTGGCGGCGAGCCGCACCGGGGCCGAGGTGCTCCTGTACTCGCGCCGCCAGCACCCGCAGATCAACGACGGCCCGCGGATCGTGCGGGACCACGCGGAGGTCGCGCGGGCGCGGCTGCTCGTGATCGCGGTGCCGTCGAACGCGGCCCGGACGGCGCTGCGCGCGCTCGGCGATCACATGGACGGCGCGCACCTCGTGATCCACGGCGTGCGCGGCCTCGAGGGCGAGGCGCTGAAGACCGTCTCGGATCTCGTGCGCGAGGAGACCCCGGCGCGCCGGGTGGGCGCGCTGGGCGGCCCGGTGCAGGAGGACGAGCTGCGGGAGGGCCGCCCCTCGGCGATGGTGTGCGGCTCGCGGTTCCCCGAGGTGCACGCGGCGGTGACCGCGGCGTTCCAGTCGCCCGCGCTCCACGTCTACACGACGCCGGATCTCCAGGGCCTGGAGTGGGCGTCGGCGCTGGTGGGGTGCCTGGCGGTCGGCGTCGGCTTCGCCGAGCAGGCGGGGGCCGGGCCGGGGCTGCTCGCCGCGCTCATCTCGAGGGCGGTCGACAGCGCGGCGCGCATCGCCGCCGCGGCGGGCGCGGAGGAGCGGACGATGCTGGGGCTCGGCGGTTATGGCGATCTGCTCGCGTCGATCCGGCTCGCGGGCCGCCCCGAGGTGATCCTCGGCAAGGCGCTCGCGCGCGGGCGGACGCTCGACGAGGCGGTCGCGGAGGCCCGGCTGCGCGTGGAGGCGATCCCGCTGATCCCGCGCATCGTGGCGTTCGCGAAGGCGCGGAGGGTGGACGGCGGGGTGTTCGAGGCGCTGGAGGCGATCCTGCAAGGCGGCGAGCCGAGGGCGGTCCTCGACCGGATGTTCGCGGCGTGAGCGGCGGTCACCCGCTTCGGATACGGGCCCATCTCGACGTTTTCGGTGCTCAGCGCACAGGAGTGCGCTTGCGCGCCGAAAACGCCGATCTGGACCCGTCTCCTGTGCGGGTGACCGCCGCTCTGCGACGCTCGTACCAGAGATGGATCGGAACCGCTCTGGAGCGGCCGCCGGGCTGAGCCGCTCCGGGCAAGGAGCGCTCAGGTCGGACGCGGGGCCAGCGGACTGCCGGCGGCGGCGGCGATGCGGCGCGCGAGCGCCTCGAGGTCGCGCCGGCAGTCCTGCACGGCGGCGGCGTTGCTGCCGATGGCGCCGTCGGCGGGCGTGAGCAGGAACATCGGCTTCCGTGCCTCCTGCGCCATGGGCATGAGGCCGCGGTAGTACCGCAGGGTCGCGAGGTGGTGCGGATCCGGGCTGGGCGCGTCCCCGTCCTCGCCGAGCAGCACCTGGCGGTAGGCCTTCGGGATCTTGGGGATCCATCGCTGGTGTGCCCTTGCGGGATACGCCTCACGCGCGGCGTACTGCAGGATGACGTACCCGAGGGGGCGCATCTCGCCCCTGGGAACGGAGATCTCTTCCGGGCGCGCCTTGTTGTCGAGGCGCTCTTCCCAGGCGCGCCGCCAGGCTGCGAGCGTCGGTCCCAGGGTGCGCAGCGCCTGGACGGAGAAGAGATCGGCGCCGAGCGGCACGACGATGAAGTCCGCGGCGAGGAGGGCAGCGCGGCTGATGGCGCCGAGGTTCGAGCCCAGGTCGAGGAGGATGAGATCTGCCTCGGTCTGCGCCGCCGCGCGTTCCAGGATCCGGTGGAAGGCGCTCGTGACCCGGAACGCGTCCGCCGCCTCACCCGGGCTGTCGCTCAGGCACTTGTCCCACGCCTCGGCGAGCCGGTCCTCGAAGAGGCCGAGGCCGAGGTCGCCAGGGACGAGCGAGAGAGAGCGCCACGAGCTATCGTCCACGACCTCGACGTGGGGTGGCGCGAGATCGCCGAGGTGGTGAAGGAGCGGCCGGATCGCGCCGAGGATCGTGTGCGGATGGTCATGATCCAGCCAGAGCTGCTCGAGCCGCTCGGCGGGCAGGAATTCCGTTGTCAGGTCGGATTGAGGGTCGAGGTCGACGGCGACGACGCGTTTGCGGAGCTCGTGGTAGATCCACGCGAGGTGGTAGACGAGCGACGTCTTCCCAACTCCCTCCTTGTTGTTGAAGAACGCGATGGTCTTCACGGACCTCCACGACGTGAGTGATCGCTCCGCGTGCAGGGTGTCCCGGAATGTCTGTCCGAACAATGCTCCTGGCTTCCGAGGCGCATGCCGGAAGGGGGTTCGAGAAAGGGATCCCAGGCGCGGGAGGTGATCCTTGAGAGCTCGGCGCCGGAAGCGGTCATCGAGCGGGCGTTCGCGGCGCGAGGCGGACGCTGTTGCGCTATGCAGCGATCCGGCCGGGGCGTGTCGCCTTCCGGTAGCTCCGTCCAGCTCGCGCTGGCGGCTGCGACGGTCAACCTTGCGCCTCGTCCTCCAGCAGGAGCTCCAACTCGGCGATGGCCTCGAAGTCCTTCGGCCGCCCGGCTGCGCGCTTCAGCGCGATCAGCTTTCGCAGACCTACGCACTGGATTTCGCGGCCGAAGACCACGAGCGGCACCGCATGGGGCAGCAGGTCCTGGTAGCCGCCGCCGCCGGTCACCTCCCCGAGCAGATCCACATCGCCGAGCTCTGTGGTGAGCGTGAAGTTGAGCCCGTTCCGCAACGAGATCTCATCCCAGAGGAAAGGCAGGCCGGGCGGCGCCCCGCGCGGGTAAGGGCGATATGGCGCCAGGGCGGCCACGAGGCGCCGGAGGTTCTCGCCGGTCCGTGCATACACGACGTCGACGTCCTGCGTCAGCCGTGACGCCCCGTGGGCCACCGCAGCGGCGCCTCCGATGAGGATGAGCTCGACGCCGCCCTCGACGAGCACCTCGATGAGCCGGCGCAGGTCCGTCACGGGCGCTTCCTTGCCGCGCGGCCGGCGCGCTGAAGCTCCGCCGCGAAGCGCTGGAGGTCCATCATCTTCAGCAAGCGCTGCTCCGGCGTAAGCTTCAGGTTTTCCCGGAGCAGGCTGCGGTCGACGTGCTTCTTGTAGAGCTCGATGATCGGATCAGGCCGGTCCACCGGATCCACGATCGGCTCCTCGGAACGCTGTGACGGCGGCGAGGCTGCTGCCTGCTGGCCACCGTCCTGTCTGTGCTGGTCGCCACCCATGGGCCGAGCATGCCACGGTTGGCCCGGGTTGAGCCATGACGATGCAGCGCCGCGTGGAGGAGGTACGGGGAAGGGCGCCGCGCAGGCCGAGCACAAGGCCGCTCGCGGCGTTCTTGAGTCCTGTTAGGTATTGGGGACAGAGCAGAGCGGCAAATTGGCCGGTTGGCGGTCATCGATCTCCGTAGCGCGGACGTGCCGGGCTCGCCGGGTGAGCAGGGCTGCGAGGCGCCGGTGAGCCTCCCGGAGCTGCGGGGGCTGAGAGGGATGCGGTCGTACGGCGGGCGGGTCAGGGCTCCGCGGGCGGCGGCGCGGTCCCGGCGAGGGTCTCGAGCACGCGCAGCACGAGGAGGGCGGCGCCGCGGTTGAGGCCCTCGGCGAGGGCGTGCCAGTCACGCTCGCCGGCCCAGAGGCGGCGGATGGGGGTGATGATGTGCCAGCCGGCAGCTTCGAGCTTGGAGAGGAGCGGCTCGAGCTGGGGGCGGAGATCCGCCTGCGCGGCGGCGGCGGCGAGCGCCTGGATGAACTGGGCAAAGCGCTTGTCGATGTAGTAGCGGCTGCCGGGGAAGGCCGCGAACGTCTCCCGCGCTTCGCGGCGGTAGCCGCGGGCTGCATCATCGTCGCCTTCCTCCTCGGCGATGCTGGCCAGGATGTCGAGTGTTTTCCAGGGCTCCGAAGACGCATCCAGGGTGCGCATGATCTTCAGGCATTGCTCGGCAAGAGCACGAGCCTCGGCAAGTCGAGACGCGGGGTAGCGGCCGGCGCGCGCTTCATGTTGGATGAGCTCCGCAAGGTTGTTGAGTAGGATGGCCTGGTGTGCCGCATCCTTCAGATCCTGAAAGGTCCTCAACGCTCTCCTGAGCCAATCCTCGGCCTCCTCGGCGCGCCCTGCACCACGGGCGACAAGGCCGAGCTGATTGCACGTCGCTGCCGCGCCCGCTGCATCGCCGGCGTTCTCTTTGAGCTTCAGGCTCTGGCGTAAGCAGCGATCTGCTTCGTCCCAGTTCCTTTTCCCCGGAGGCCGGTCTCGAGTGGAGCGCCGGGCGCACGGGCTCGTCAACCCGAGCGCGGGCCGGTCGAACCGTTCCCCGGAACCGATCTCGACAGTGACAGGGCGGTCGGACCGCCCCTTGCAATGTCATCTCGACAGCGGGAGGGCGGTCGGACCGTTGTTCCGGTATCGATCTCGACAGCGACGGGGCGGTCGGACCGCCTTCTGGACGACGAGCCTGACAGCGACGGGGCGGTCGGACCGCCTTCTGGACGACGAGCCTGACAGCGACGGGGCGGTCGGACCGCCTTCTGGACGACGAGCCTGACAGCGGGAGGGCGGTCGGACCGCTCGAAGAGCGTGCTTCCCATGGGAGTGGACCGGTCGGACCGCCCGGACCGGCCTACGTGTACGCCGCGAGCGCGGCACACGGATCCGCGGCGCGAGGCCGGCGGCGGGGGGGCGCTCGTCACAGGCCGCCCCCGCCGCGTGTGTTGCTCCGGCCTCGAGCCCGGCCCTCGCCTCGGCCCCGCCGCGGCCCACTCCCGTCGCGTTATTCCTCCGGCGCCCCGCCGCCGTCCGCACCCCACTCGCCGTCGCCCGCGGCCTCTCCCTCCGCCCCCTCGTCCGCCGGCTCCTCCTTCACCGGCCCCGCGCGCCGCGCTCCGCCGCGCCCCGCGAACAGCGACGGCGCGATCGCGTCGTAATCGCCCTCGGCCCACCGCAGGTACGTCACGCCGCGGCGGCACTGGTCGTACGCCCGCACGAGCAGCGTGAACGCCCGCGCGCGCCGCTCCGCCGGATCGGCCGCCTTGGGCGCCGGCACCCCCGGCTGGTTGCGCGCGCCGAGGGCCACGAGCAGCTCCGGACCGAGCTTCGACGCGCGCTCGACCTCCGGCCACTCCACCGTCGTCTTGTGCTTCACGGCGCCCCACGACTCCCCGAAGAGCGCGGCCAGCGCGACCAGATCGTTGGCCGTGTCGAGGTGGCCGTTGCCGCTCCGGATCTCCGCGACCCGGCCCGCATCCACGAAACCCTTGTGCGCGAGCGCCTCGGCTGCCACGAGCAGGTCGGCGCGCAGCGCGGACGCCTCGTCGAGGAGCCGCTTCAGCCCTTCCTGGCCCGGGCCGGCGGGCAGCGCCAGGAGGTGCGCGTACCACGCGCCGAGCGCGTAGCTCATCAGCTTGTCCAGCGCCTCGATGGGGAACCTGGGCAGCTCGTCCACGAAGCGCGCCCGCAGCGCCTTGAGGTGCGGAACGGCGCCCACCGCGACGGCGACCGCGCGCGGGATGTCGACGTTGATGGGAACGACCTTCTCGATGCGATCGAGCTCGGGCTCGATCTGCGCAAACGCCTCGGCAGCTTCATCGGGCGCGCTCGGCTTGGCCGGCGCTGACTTCTTCTTCGTTCTCGCTGTTGCCACGATTCCTCCCTTGCGGCCGCGAAGGCTGTTCGATCAGCAGGGACATCGGTTGTCCAAGCAAACCACCCTGCGGCAGGTTGTTCATCGGGCATCCTATCCGGAGCCGCCTTCAAGCCGTCAACCGCCGGGCACGGGTGCCGCGCGACGGATTCTTGCCTTGGCGTCTTGGCACGCGCTTTGGAAGAAGCACTGTATCCAGCGAGGCGCCTCATCGGGGAGTCGCGACGTGGCTGCCGCACGAAGCCCCATTTTACGGGATCACCGGGCATAGACCCGTCTCCCCTCGTGCATCACCGTCCGTGCCATCGTTCCCGCGTGACTGCGCGCCTCCTCGAACTCGCTCTGGCGGACCGGGTATACATCCGTGGGGATCCGTAGATCCCTCACCATCTGCCACGCGTGCATCAAATCCAGATCGTCGTCGATCGCGTCGTCAGGCAGCACGACCAGGAGATCCCAGTCGCTCCCCGGGCGTGCGGTTCCCCGTGCTCGGCTGCCGAAGAGCCACACCTCAACAGGGCGCATCTTCTCGACGATCCGGAAGAGCAACGGCTCGGGAATTTCCTCGGTTACCGGCGGGTGCAGCATGGACATGGAGCGCGAGAGTCCAAGGTAACCTGCCGTGCCCGGCGCCGGCCGTCGAGCGCGCAGCCACGTGGCCGAAGCCTCTGCGCACGCACGGCTCTTGCGCCCGCATGGCCACAGTAAGCGGTTGCTCGCTCGGTTCACCTTCGGTGCGCTGCCAGTCGACGCGCCATGCCCATCCCATCCGTCGGGGACGCCTCCCCGTCCCGCCACGGTCTTCCGGGCCGCGGCCGGCGCAGCCGAAGGCGAGGGCGTCGATTCCGTGACGACGCCGGGCGCCTGCCCGCAATTCCTGAAGTGAGGATGGCGAGATCGGCGGCGCGAAGACCTGCGGAGGCCTCGCGCGCGCCGAGGTGAGGTGGCCTTGGGATCAGACGACGCGCTCTTCGAGACGATCTGGCGGACGCATCGCGAGATGCTCGCCACGTACCTGCTGCGCCTCGGCGTGGAGCGGCAGGACCTGGACGACCTGATGCAGGAGGTGCTCCAGGGCGCCTACCTCGGGCTGCGCCGGTTCAACCCCGAGCTGGGCACGCTGCGCACCTGGCTCATCAGCATCGCCACGCACCACTTCTCGCACTACCGCGACCGGGCCCATCGCCGCCGCGAGGAGCTCTGGTCTCCCGAAGGCTTCGAGCCCCTCGTGGAGGAATCGCCGAGCTCGGAGTCCCGGGCCATCGACGAGGACCGGCACAGGGCGCTCGATGCGCTGCTCGCCGAGCTGCGCCCGGCACGGCGCTGCGTCCTCGTCGCACACGACATCCTCGAGATGGAGATGGGCGAGATCGCCCAGGCCCTCGCCATCCCCGTCAACACCGCGTGGAGCCGCCTTCGCCTCGCGCGCCGGGATCTGGAGGCCGCCGACGCGCGGCGGCGAGCGCGCTGGCGCCGGCGCGGGTGGGACGAAACGCCGGTGGTCCTCCCGGCCATCGTCGAGGGCGGGCAGCCGGCGTCGCTCCTGTGCGACGTGCTGCGCGACCGCGTCGGCGGCTGGCTGCTGCGCCGGTTCGGGGACCTGGGCGCCGGCGCGCCCGCCAGCGCAGGCACCTGGGGCACTGCCGCGCTCGGCGTCGCGAAGCTCGTCTGCGCCGCCGCGGCCGCAGGGGCGGTGCTGGCGGCCGGCGCCGCGCTGCCGTCCGCGGGACCGGCACCGACGCGCGCTCAGGCGGGTATTGGCCTGAGCGCGGCGCTCGCCCGGCGCGCTCTCGACGGCGCGCCGCCGGCGACAGGCCGGCACGACGGCGCCGCGCACCGCGTGGAGCTCGCGGAGAACGAGGAGAGCACCGCGCCGCCGGCCGCAGCGACGGCCAGCGCCGACGCGCGCCGCGATCGGGAGCGCCCCGGCGACAGCGGGGCGCGCCTCGCCGAGGAGCACCGGCTCGTCGAGGAGGCCGCGGTCGCGCTGCGCGCCGGCCATGTCGCCGAGGCCGCCGAGCTGCTCACGCGCCACGCGCGGCGGTTCCCGCGGGGGAAGCTCGCCGAGCGGCGGGAAGCACTCCTGCGCGAGCTCGACGCCGGGAGCTCCACTCCATGACGCCTTCCCGGGATCGGCGCGCTTCTGCTGCCGGCGTCCGCTGCGGGCTCGTGCTGCCGGCGCCTACTGAACGAAGCCGAGCACCTCGGCGACCGCGCCATCTTGCCCGGCCAGCTCGATCATGTCCGGGCGCCCGCCCGCGCCCCCCTTGCCCGGCTCGCCGATGCGCAGCGCCAGCGTCCCCAGCACCTCCGGCGGATCGAGCAGGTAGGCGATCCCGATGGACGCGCCACCCAGGCCCCCGCCGCCGTGACCTCCGTTGCCGCCCTGGCCGCCGCGCCCGCCGTCGCAGCCCCGCAGCGAGCCGTTCCTCGCCGCGCCGCCGCTGCCGCGGCTGCCACCCTCGCCGCCGATCTGCCCGGCGCCCCCGTTGCCTCCATGGCCACCGTTCGCGGACGACAGCTTCGTGTCGTGCAGCGTCACGCCGGCGCTCAGGCTGATCAGCGCGATGCTCGCGCCGCCGTAGCCGCCGCCCTGTCCCCCCTTGCCCCCGCAGCCGCCGCCCCCGCCCGAGCCGCCGCTGGCCCCGCCCTTCGGCGTCGCCGTCGACATGCCGCAGTACATCACCCCGCCCAGCGTCCCGCCGCCGCCGCCGCCGCCCTGGCCGGAGATCCCCCGCGCGCCGTCCGTGCCGTGGACGCCCTCCCAGCCCGCTCGCGTGATCATGCCCCCGCGCCCTACCGCCCCGCGGCCGTGCGCGCCGTGGGCCCCCGAGAGGCCCTGCATCCCGTCGGTGCAATCCGCGCCGAGCGTCTGGCCCTGGCCTGCGTGCCCCCATTCCATCGAGCTCGAGATCGGCTCCGGCAGCCCGTCGCGCCCGTCGTCGCCGCTGCTGACGGCGCCGTCGCCTCCGGAGCCCCCGATCGAGTCGACATCGTCGCAAGCCGTCGTGACGAACGGCGCGCCCGGGACCACGTCGGCAGAGCACGCGTCGCCTCCGCTGCGGCCGTCCGTACCCGGCGCGGCGGCGCCCTCGCCTCCGTCCGCGCCCGGCGCGCCCGCGGCGCCGTTCCCCGCGACGAGCGCGCTGCGAAGGAACGTCACGGTCGCGCCGGGCAGGACCAGCGCCGCGATCGAGGAGCCGCTCGGCTGCGCTGCATCGGCGGACCGCGCGAGCACGTCCGCGACGAGCGACTTGCCGGCGCCTCCCTCGATCCGCAGCGGGATCAGGTCCGACGCGGGCGCGAGCGTGGCCTGCGCGCGGTCGCCGATGAACGCCCAGCCGTGCGCGCAGTCGAGGCCTCCCCAGATCTGGGTGCCGGCCGGAACCTCGACGGCCTCGGGGAAGATCTCCGCGCAGGCGTAGACGCGCCGCGCGCCCTGGCGCGAGAGCTCGATCGCCCGGCGCACGGTGCGCACCGGCAGCGCGCGCGTGCCCGGGTTCGCGTCGTCGCCCAGGCTGCTGCTCGCGAACACACCGCAGCCGTCCTTGGGCGCGCCATCCCTCGGATCGCCGCCGCAGGGGATATCCTCGGGATCTGCAGGCGCGCCCGGCTCGCCAGGCGCGTCGGGCTCGACCTCGGTCTCCGGCGCGTCGGGAGCGCCGCACGCGACGTGCTCGGCGCAGTCATAGGGAAAGCACCCGCAGACGCTGACCGCGCTGCCGCACCCGATCGCGGCGCCCGCGGCAGCGCCGAGCGCGCAGCGCACTGCAGCGTGCCACCCTCGTGTGCCCCAGGTCACGGGAGCAGGCTACCACACGGCCTGGAACGTTACGCCGGGAGACAACCCCGGCGCGTCCGCGTCGACGGGCCCGAGGCCGATCGCCACGCGCGGCGAGGTGTCCGGCGCGTCCGCGTCGACGGGCCCGAAGCCGATCGCCGGACGCGTCGAGGTGTCCGGGGCCCACCAGTACGACGACACGGCGAGCGCCCCGAGCGCGCCGCTCGCGACGAGGACCGCGATGGCCGCCGCGCCAACGCCGTCGCGCCGCGCGATGAGGAACTCCTGGTGCTTGCACTCCGTCGGGAACGCGGTGCCGTTGCACGCGCCGGACCCGCCGCGCGCGCGGAGGCTCGCGGCGCGCTCGTCGACGACGCCGTCGAGCACGCCGGCGGCGACCCAGAAGCCGACGCCGAGGACGACGCCCGCCGCGGCGGTCCCGAGGGCGATCCGGCGCAGCGTGTGGGCGGGCGCGCCGGGAGCCTCGGCCGGCACGGGGGCGTGCGCGGGCGCGCCGCTCACCTCGGGGGAGGGCGCGGGGGATGACGTCCTCGCGGGGAGGGTGAGCGTCACGCTCGACGAGGAGCCGCGCGCGGCCTGGAGCGCCGCCGTCGCGTCGGCGTATCCGGCGAGCCTCGCGCGGATCGTGTGCGGCCCGGGCTCGACGAAGACGACGTGGGTCGGGCGCGATGCGCCGAGCGATTTCCCGTCGAGGAGCACCTCGGCATCGCGGGGGCTCACGGCGAGGAAGAGCGTGCCGACCTCGCGCTCGGCCTGCTTCTGCGCGGCCTCGAAGCGCCTCTGCTGCTCGACGGAGAGCAGGCTCCGGTGCTGGAGGCTCAGGTGCAGGTGCTCCGCGGCGTCCCGGTGCGCACCGAGCGCGAGCTCGCACAGGCCGAGCTCCCCGAGCACCTCGGCGCGCTTGGCGAGCGGGAGCATCGGGCCGCGATGGTCCTCCAGAGCGGCCCGGTAGGCATCGACGGCGTCGGCGAACCGGCCGGCGCGCCGCGCCTCATCGGCGCGATGGAGGGCGTCGCGCGCGGCGGCTTCCGCGGTCGGCGCGGCGGAAGCCGGAGATCGCCCGGAGGCGTCCGGCTCCGCCGACGCAGGCACGACCCCCAGGGCGAGTGCGGCGCTCAGGGCAAGCGACACAGCGTGGCGGCCGGGGAACATGGCCGCATCCTAACGGGAGTCAGGCGGCTCGACGCGCCCTGTTTCGGCGCGAAGTCCACCCGGGACCCGCCTCGGACCCCTGGGCCCGATCGGAGCTGGTTCCTGTGCCCCGAGCTGCGCGTCGCAGCCGGCCGCGCCGTCAACCGCCGTCCCGCTGGATCGCGCCCGCGGGTTCCGGCGCCGCCGGCAGCTCGGCGTCATCGCAGCACCGGAATCCCGTCGAGTAGTCGTGATAGGCCGGCTCGTGGGCGATCGTGGTGAAGTAGCAGCCCGGGCCCAGCTCGCTGGTCGTGCTGAAGAAGCCTCCCATGAACACGCCGTTGCCCTCGTGCCAGGGCTGAGCGCGGCGCTCCACGCCCTCGGTCTGCATGCGCATCACGAGCTCGTGATCGACCATGTCGCTGACCCACTCGTGGAGGTTGCCGATCATGTCGTGGACGCCGAGCTCGCTGGCGCAGCCGGCGTGATCGCCGCTCCTCGCCAGGAAGCCCGGCGTCTGGTTGAGCTCTGGGCTGTTGAAGTGGCGCTCGTAGCTCCACCCGCCCGGCGGGTGCTCACCGAAGACCTCTCTCAGGAGGTGGGCTTTGCCCGTGTTGCACCGCCCGCGCTCGCCACGGGGGCCGTACGGGTAGCGGTGGACGCCGTTGCCGCGGCAGGCGCGCTGCCACTCGCGCCGCGTGCACAGGCGCTTGCCGGCGGCGGCGCACGCGGCCTTGGCCTCGACGCGGCTGATGTACGCCTGCGGGAAGACGCCGGCCTCGCTGCGCGCGACGTAGCGGACGCCCGGCTCGGGCCGCTTGAAGTGCGGGTGCACGGCGAGCTCGCCGCCGGCATCGGTGACGAGGTGCGCCTCGTAGCGGTCGATGCAGAAGCCGCCGACGAGGACCATGTCGGCGGGGCAGGAGCCGAGCGAGAGCGGGATCCCGAGCGGCTGCGGGGGGAAGACGGAGAGCGCGGCGCTGGCCGAGCCGGGCGGGCGCGAATCGACCGGGGCGGCGCTCGCGCCGGGGGCGATCGACGCGGGCTCGGCGGCTGCGCCGCCCGGGATGGCGGCGCTGGCGTGCGCGCTGCTGCCGGCGGACGCGGGCGCGGCGGGCGCCGGAGCGGCCGCGAGCGCGGAAGCGGCGGCGGACGCGAACGCGGAAGCCGCGGCGGGCGCCGTTCCCTCGGCCGCGTGCGCCACGTGGCCCTGGCCAACGGCGTCCGCCTTCGCTGCCGGGCTGCCGCCGCCGTCGCTCGGACCCGTGCACGCCGTCATCCACGCCAGGACGGCGAGCAAGCCCGTCGTCGCGCATCGTGACAGGCGGCGCCGGGGGAGCGAGGACCTCGAAGGCTGGCGGGCACAGAGGAGAGACAGGCGAGCCCGGAGGCAATCGCGGCGCGGCACGGACGGCACGAGGCGGAGTGTACACGCGCCCGGCGCGCGGCTGCGTGGGATCGCGGCGCGCTCATCGACTCGCCGCGACGGCGCCGCCGCGCCGCTCTTCTGAGCTCACGTCGAGGTAAGTCGGGTCACGTCGAGCCGAAGGGGAACGCCTCGGCGGCGGCGCGGGACGGCGCGCCGGGCGAGGCGCCTGCGGCGAGCGCGACATGAGGCGGTATCCCGCCTCGACTGTCCGGGAGATGCGCTCCGGCTGACGCCCTGCGTCTGTCGTTCTACGATGCCGCGCATGAGAATGCGCACATCGCTTCGATGCCTCGCTGGCCTCGGCATCCTGGCGGCATCCGGTTGCGGTTTGGTGCTTGGCCTCGACGACTTCAAGGACGCCGCGCCTGCCGGCGGCGCCACGTCGGCGGGATCGGGCGGAGGCGCCACGTGCGAGCCGGAGAGAGAGGTCGAGTGCTACTCCGGCCCTCCCGGGACGGAGGACGTCGGGATCTGCCGGGCCGGGAAGCAGGCGTGCAAGGAGGATGGCTCCGGGTACGAGGCGTGCGCGGGTGAGGTGACGCCGGCCAAAGAGACGTGCGCGAGCGCGGATGACGAGGACTGCGACGGGAAGGATTGCGTCGCGTGGGCGAGGCTCATCGGTGGCGCCGAGGAGGAGACGGTAAATGGCATCGCGGTAGACGCGGTGGGTAACGTCTATGTCGCAGGCTCGTTCAGTGGGGCGATCTCGTTGGGGGAAAACGTGCTTATTGCTTCCGGGAAGAGTGATGCGTTTCTGGTTAAGCTTTCTCCCTCAGGAGAGTTCGTGTGGAGTCGGCAGCTTGGTGGTATACGTGACGAGTCGGTGTACTCGCTATCCGTTGGCCCCGACGGGCATCCCATCGTTGCTACTATTGAGATTGGTTCTAACCCGGTGTTTCTGGATCTGGTGCTACACCGGTACGATCCGGATGGAGAGCTGTCGTGGCGAAGAGCGCTCGGCGGTGGTTTCTGCGGAATCGTGCCAACCGTCGTGAAGTCGATGGCGTTCGCTCCGGATGGGGATGTCGTTGTTGTGGGCGACTACTGTGGTGATGTGCGGTTTGACGACAATCACATTGTTTCCAATGCGACGGATTTGGCGGATGTGTTCGTTGCGAAGATGCGATCTTCCGACGGTTTAATTGATGCTTCCACCGGATGGGTCAACGCTTTTGGTGGCGAGGATTCTCAGTATGCGCATGACGTTGCGGTGGATTCCGCCGGCAATGTGATCGTCGTTGGTCATTTTTATGATGGCTTGAGCATCGGCGACGCTTCGTTTGTGTCGTCCGGCGGTTCCGATGTCTTTCTTTCCAAATTGACGAGTCGCGGTCTCGTGAGCTGGGCGAGAGCGTTTGGTGGAGCCGAGGATGATTCGGTGGATTCTGTCGCTGTGGATAGGCTAGGTGGGCCTGTGGTGCTCGCTACATTCAGAGGTGCATTTGACGTTGGCGGTGGAGAGCTGGTTGCGAATACATTCGCGCGGACAGTGTTCAAGTATACGACCGCGAACGCCTATCGATGGCATAGAATATTTGATATGGACGGTATGGATGTTGGGTCTCTGTCCGTCGAACCGCAAGGTGGCTTGCTGGCCGTGGGTGGGCTCACTGGTGATGTGGAGCTGGATGGCAAGGTGCTCCGCCCGGGTTCAGCGAAAGACTTGTTGTTGTTGGGGATGAGTGATGATGCGAAGCTGCTTTGGGCTCGAGCTTTCAGCGAGGTGGGGGATTATAGTGTTGCGTCGCTGGCGCGTCGTGGCGCTCAAGAGTTGCTGGTTGCTGGGCGTGCGAGTAGTGGTATCGACCTCGGTGAAGGTGTTATGAGCCCGGAAGGGGAGAGCGATATATGGGTGGCGAAGTTCCAGCCGTGACTCGAGTGCGCGGAGCGCGCTCGAGCGCAGGCGTCCTGACAGGGGACGGGTCGCGCGCCGAGGTGCGTGCGGTGGGCGTGTAAGGTGGAGCCCGCGGGGGCGAGCTCGTGAGCCGCGTTGATGACGGCTGGGTGGGTGCCTGACGAAAAAAAGACGAGCCGTGAGGCGAGATTTCCGTGCTACCTGCCCTACTGGTTGCACGGATCTGCGACGGCACCACAGCTCTCGCTGCAGTCCGTGCAGGCGCAAGCGTACACGGCGTCGGCCATCGCTCCGGCCTCAGGGTGATCTGTGTTGCAGTCGCTGAAGCACTGCGGCTGAGGGTCGCTCTCCATGCACGCTTGTGCGCACTGGAGCCAAGGCTGGCAGTTCTCATTGAACGCGCAAGCGGTCAGACAGCCGTTTTGTCCTGCGCAGCTCAGGCACTCCACGCCGCTGCCTCCCTCCGTCCCCTGGCACTCGCTCAGGCAGCCGGCGAGCTCCGGATCCACGGCATCCCCTGTGAGCGACTGGAGCTGCTCGCATGTCGCGTCGCGCACGCACTGAGCGCCGCACTCCGCCGCCGGCTCTGCGCAGTCGAACGTGAAGAGGTCGCACACGGGAACCATGCACTCCTCGGCCTTGTCGCACGCCTGATCGCACACGGTGCCGCCCCCGGCGCCGCCCGCTCCGGTCGACGTTGCCGTCGTGGACGCGGCCGTCGTCGAGCTGTTGCTGCTGCTCGCCCCCGTCGTGCTCGACGTCGTGCTGCTCGTCGTTCCCCCGCTGCCGCTCCCGCCGCTCCCCCCGCCGCCGGGGTTCTCCGTCGTCTCGCCCGAGCAGGCCGTGATCGTTCCGCCCGCAACGAAACAGAAAATGAATACAAGAGAAGAAGTCCTGCCGCGCATCGCCGTCCTCCTTGGGCGCGCCACGGGCCTTCCACGTGATTACCCCCAGCGCGGCGCGATCGTTCGCCTGCTGCATTCCCCCGGCAAGACCTTTTTTGCCGCCTCGATGCCCCCGCGCGAGCGTTTCCGCGCCCGCGTCCGCTGGCACCCCGGCCCGCCGCGCCGATGCTCATGGTCGCCGGCGGCGCCCTCGAATGGCAGTGAGCCCGGCGCGGGCCCTCAGCCCGGCGCCGGCCACCTCATCCCGCCCCCGCGCCCCCTCATCCCGGCCCCCCGCGCCCCTCATCCCGGCCCCGGCGACAGCGCCCCGAGCTCCGCGCCGCCGCGCTTCTCGCCGAGCAGATCCAGCGCCGGCACCTCGCGCGCGTCGCCCTGCCCGAGCAGCATCTTGGACGAGCGCTTCGGCCTGAAATCCGGCCGGTTCGGGTTGAGCTTCCACCAGCTCCCCTCCACGACCACCCACGGCTCCTCGCCCGCGCGCACCACCTCCGCCGCGAGCCGCGCGCGCGTGATGCCCGTGATCGCCCGCGTCTCCGGCAGCGCCGCCGCCAGGCGCTTCAGCGCGTCGGGCATCCCGCCGTAGCTCACCTGGGTCACCACGTTGTGGCCCGCGTCGAACCGGTAGATGCTCGTGCTCAGCACCTCGATCGAGGGCGAGTCGTCGCTGACGAGGATGTTGTTCCGCAGCCGGCAACCCCAGCTCCCGTTACCGCACTGGAGCGCGGGCCGGCCCCGGCTGCTCATGACCACGGTGTTGTTGCGGATCAGGTTGTTGCGGCAGCCCCAGAGCGGCAGGGCGTCGGGGCCGCTCACCTGCTCCGGAGAGCGCGGGCCCGGCTCCACATAGGCCTGGTCGAACGGGTTCCCGTTGTCCCACTGCGCGATCCCGCTGCCGAGGTTGCCGTAAATGAGGTTGTTCTGGATGACCGAGTCCGACACCCCCGCGAGGTTGATCGCCCCGCCGCCGATGCGCCCGTTGCCGTTGATGACGTTCCGCTCGATGATGAAGTTCACGCCGCGGCCGTCCGGAAACCCGTGCTCGCCGAACCGGTCCGTCGCGAGCTTCATCAGCCCCGCGGCCCAGGCGCGGGTCGGCTCCCTGCGCGGATAGCCCCGGAACGACGGGTGCTCCAGCACCGCGTCGAGCGAGGCCTCCGGATCGAGGTTCGCCTGGAACCCGCTCGCGCTGTTGCCGAAGAACACGTTGCGACGAACCACGTAGTTGTCCGAGCCGTCGGACACGTAGGCGCCGTGCTCGGCGGCAGAGAAGGCGAACAGGTTGTCCTGCAGCAGGACGGTGTGGCTGTCGGTGGAGTGAAACCCCCACGTCCGATGGTGATGAGAGAAGTTGCCGACGATCGCGATATGGTGCGCCAGCCTGCCGGTCTCGCCGAACGCGCCGTCGACCATGATCCCCGCCTTCGGCGTGCCCGCGCTCTGCCTGCCGGGCCCGCTGCTGCCGGCGAGGCGGAACCCCTCGATCACCACGTGGTGCGCCCCCTTCAGGTAGATCATCCAGTTCGGGTCGGCGGCGGCCCCCCGCTGGATCACGACCTCGCCCGGGCGCCCCATGGCCTTGAAATGGATGTACCGCTCCTGCGTGGCGCTCGGCTTCTCGCCCAGCGAGAACCCCGCGTACGCGCCCGGCAGCACCGCGACGAGATCGCCGCCGCGGGCCGCGTCCGCGGCGTCCTGGAGCGTCGCGAACGCGCGCGTGACCGGCAGGTCCTGCGGCTCGGCCGCGGCGCCCGGCGCGTTCAGGTCGAGCGCGGCGACGCGGAGCGTGGCGGGCGCCGGCGCGCCCACGACGAGCACGCGCTCGTACCGCCGCTGCAGCTTCAACGTCTGGCTCACCCACGCGTCGGAGTCGCTCGTCTTCACGAACGGCTCGACGGCCGCGGGCGACGGCGGCTCCGCGGGCGCGGAGGGCTCGGCCGGCGCGGGGGGCTTCTTCTGCGGCGCCGTCGGCTGCGCCGGCCCCTCGGGCGGCGGCCCGGCGACGTGGATCGTGGCGCTGCAGGCGAGCGCGGCCGCCGCGACGAGCGCGCCGCCGATGCGGGCGCAGCCACGGGCCAGCTGGATGACGCTTGTCGGTCCTCTCATCTCGACGCTCCCGGGAAGGCCGCCCCCCGCCGCGGCACGCGGGCTCATGCGGCGCTGGGTCTGTTTACCCCGAAGCGCGCGCCTCAGCCAGACGAGCTCGCGTCGCGAGCGCGGGCTCACGTCGCTGCCTGGGCTCGCAGCGCGGCGCGGGCTCACGTTGCGGCCTGGCCCCGCGGCGCGGCGCGGGCTCGCGGCACGGCGCGGCCTCGCGGCGCGGCGCGGCCTCGCGGCGACGGCTCGCGCCCGGCGCCGCGGCGCGCCCCGCTCCGGGCGCAGCGCGCCGCGCGTGGTGCGACATCGCCATCCAGGGGCGGCCGCCATCCAGGGGCGGCCGCCATGACCTGGCCCCGTGGCCGTTCGCTTCCTTCGCTGCCGTTCCTTTGGTACGAAGAGCCCATGAAAGCGCTCCCCTCGCTCGTGAGTGTCGCTCTCGCTTCCGTCACCCTCCTCACGCTCGCGCCCGAAGCGCAGGCGAACATCAAGAATCCGAACGATCACCCCGACTACGTGGCCGAGCTCGAGCCGCACGGGAACTTCGTCTTCCTGCACCGCGACTACGGCCTGCGGCGAGCCGGGTACAGGTACTACGACGACTTCGGCGACCCCGAGTTCGGCGTCGGCTTCCGCGCCACGATCGAGCTCGCCGATCCGGCGTTCATCCCCAAGCTCAACAACACTGTCGGCATCTCGTTCGGCCTGGATTTCACCAACTGCACGTACTGCCGCCGTGACTTCACCATCTGGAGTCCGGTCACCATGCAGTGGAACTTCTTCTTCAACGACAAGTGGAGCGCCTTCGCCGATCTCGGCGCCGTCCTCCGCACCGACGGGTTCTACCACCGGGTGTGGTTCGACTTCGTCACCATGGTCGGCGGCCGGTACCACTTCAACGACGACATCTCGCTGACCATGCGGATCGGCTATCCGTTCTTCAGCATCGGCGCATCGTTCTTCACCGGCTGAGCCGCGCCGCGCCGCCTCTCCGGCGGGCTGGACCGCCCGGAGCGCCGCCCTGCCGCCGCGGGGGCCGGGGGAGAGCGCCCGGACTCCGCCGTGGGCGGCGGGATCTTGCCGGGGCAGGCGTGCGGGGCGGACATCGGGCGCGTGCGGATGCGCCCCACCCTGGTTAGACTAGCCGGAGATGGTCGGCTGGTATTTCGTAGGCATCCTCGGGCTCGCCCTGCTGATGGTCGTCCACGAGGGAGGGCACTACCTCGCCGCGCGCGCCTACGGCATGCGCGTCCTGAAGTTCTCGATCGGCTTCGGCCCCACCTTCTTCAAGGTGGTCCCGAAGGACGGGTACTTCTGGTTCACGACCGCCGCGGACAAGGTCCGCGTGCGGCTCTGGCGTCACGACCCGGTGAAGCACGGCCCCACCGTGTTCCAGGTCGCGATGATCCCCTTCCTCGCGTACGTGCAGATCGCGGGGATGAACCCGCTCGAGGAGGTCGACCCCGAGGACAAGGGCAGCTACGCGAACGCGAGCCTGATGGGCCGGATCGCCGCGATCTTCGCCGGTCCGCTCGCCAACTACCTGTTCGCGTCGGTGCTCTTCTTCGCGAGCCTGATGACGGGGGGCAAGCCCTACCGCCTGACGGACATCGGCGTGGTCGCCGGGATGCCGGCCGCGGCGGCCAACCTCAAGGACGGCGACCGCATCGTCGAGATCGACGGAGCCCCGGTCAAGGACTGGGAGAAGATGGCGGAGATCATCTCCCGCAGCCCCGGCCGCCCGCTCGACATCGTCGTGGAGCGCGCCGGCGAGCGCGTCCAGGCCCAGGTCACCCCGGTGAACGAGAACGGCGCGGGCAAGATCGGCGTGATGGCCATCGGGCCGATCCAGTCGGCGCCCGTGACCGCGAAGGAGGCCGCGGTGCTCGCCGTGACGAAGCCGCCGAAGGTCGTGCAGAGCTTGGTCGTCGGGCTCGGCCAGTACCTGACGGGCAAGGTCGAGGGCGAGCTCGGGGGCCCGAAGCGGATGATCGAGGAGACGGCGCACGCGGCCAAGCGCGGGTGGGCCGAGGGGCTCGAGTTCCTCGGCCTGCTCTCGGCCTACCTCGGCGCGTTCAACCTGATCCCGTTCCCGGCCCTGGACGGCGGCCGGCTGATGTTCCTGTTCTACGAGGCCGCCACGCGGCGCCGGCCGAACGCCCGCATCGAGGCGCACATCCATCTGGTCGGCGTGTTCATGCTGATCGGGTTGATGCTCTACGTCACCGCGAACGATTTCGGCCTCGGGTCGAAGTAGCGCCGAGCCCGCGCCTCCCCGTGGCATGAGGTATCCCGCGCGGGCTCCGGCGCCGGCCGGGCGGCTCGCCCGCGCGGCGGCGTGCCTCTCGCTCCTCGCGCTCGCCGGCGAGACGGGGGCCGCGCTGGCCGCGCCGCCGGGTCCGGGCGCGTGGTCCGACGAGGAAGAGCAGGCCGTCTTCGACGTCCCCGCGCCCCCGACGCTCCCAGGGCTCACGCTGCGCGATCCGACCTTCACGTTCGAGTACTCGGCGGCCGCGATCGAGCCCGAGGCGACCAGCCAGGCGGGCGGCAGGACCGCCTACGCCTGGTACTCGCACGGCGAGATGGAGGTGCCGCTCGTCCCCCGCAAGTGGTTCGTCGGCGCGGTGCACGACAGCGCCGCCGCGAGCGTTCCAGGGGTCGGTCGGTCGATCTTGCTCGGGAGCCCCGAGCTCTACGGGCGGGGCGTCTGGTCGAGCGTGCGCGGGCTCGCGTCCGGGGGAGGCTTCGGCATCGTCCTCCCGGTCCCGCGCGACGTCTCGCCGGCCGAGGCCGAGGTGCTGCGGACCGCGCGCGTGGTGCGGCCGTGGGACGAGACGCGCTTCCGGGAGCTCACGCTCACGTTCCGCCCCTGGTTCGACATGCGGCACATCACCGGGCCGTTCATCTTCCAGCTCCGGCAGGGCATCGACTGGTCGCTGGTCGTGCGCCGCCTCCGGTCCGACGAGCGCCGCACCGACATCTCGGCATACACCGCGTTCTACTTCGGCTACCGGCTCGCCCCGCCGGTCGGCGTGGGCCTGGAGCTGTGGGAAGTCTACCAGCTGACGCAGGACCTGTCGGACGACAAGCGCGCGACGTTCGTTATCTCGCCGAGCATCCGCTTCATCCTGGCGAACGTGCAGCCGGCGCTGAGCGTGCTCTTGCCGGTCGCGACCCCGCTGCGCGGCGACGTCGCCTGGTACTACGCCGCGCGGCTCAGCGTCGGGTTCACCTTCCCGACGGATCGTCCGCGGGCGCGCCGGTGAGCCGGTGAGCGGGCGGCGCGCTCGCCGGGCCCGCGCTCCCCGCGCGCGGGGAGGCTACTAGGAGGATCGGGCCCCCGCCGCCGCGCGGGCCCGGGCGCACCCCGGCGAGCGCGCTCCCGCGGGCGAAGGTGAGGGGATCTCGTTCGAGCGCGTGCATCCAGCGCGGCCGCTGGGTACCCTGGCGGCGTGGTCATTGCGGCATGGCTCCGGCGCGGTCTGGTTCTCGCGGCGCTCCTCGCGTCGACCGGCTGCGCGACCCAGCTCGTCAGCCTGAACGAGGGGCCGCGCGAGTACGTCGCGACGGACTACGAGAACGTGCTGCGCGCGTGGACGCGCACGGAGCACCTGTTCGCGCTCTCGGAGCTCGACAACTTCCTGACCGCCACCGCGACGTTCGAGTCGTGGGACTTCCGTTGGGCCTACGTGGCCCGCTACGCGCAGGACTACCGGCTCACGATCGAGCAGCGGCAGAAGCTGCTCGAGAGGACGCTCGAGGAGACGCGCCAGCGCCACCAGTTCTTCGTCGCGATCTTCGGCGGCGAGCGCAAGTACAACGACCTCTCGACGCCGAACAGCGCGTGGATCGTCCGGCTGATCGACGACACGGGGAACGAGACGGCGCCCGAGGAGATCGTCGCGATCCCGAAGCCGAACGCGCTCGAGCGGACCTACTTCCCGTACAACACGGTGTGGCGGCAGGCGTTCCGGATCCGCTTCCCGCGCGCGACCGCGGAGGGCAGGCCGACGATCTCGCCGAGCGCGAAGTGGTTCGGGCTCCGCTTCGCCGGGGCGCAGGGCAACAGCGAGCTCGTCTGGCAGCTCAACGACGACGAGGAGCCCACCGAGGCCGCCCCGCTGGAGCAGGAAGCGGCGAGACCGCTGCGCCCCGTGAGAGGCCGGCTCTAGAGCGGTTTTCGCTCGGGTTTGGTGGAGCCGTCTTCCGTCTCTCGTCTTCCGTCTCTCGTCTCTCGTCTCTCGTCTCTCGTCTCTCGTCTCTCGTCTCTCGTCTCTCGTGCGCGTGCGCGTGCGCGTTGACTCCGGGGAATCGCGCACGCGCACGCGCACGAAGGACGAGCACGGAGGACGAGAGACGAAGGACGGAGGACGTCGGCATTAGCCCGAGCGAAAACCGCTCGAGTCATGAGCGACCCGGCGAACCGCTCGGGGCCTCGGGCGCGCGGCGCTCGTGACGGGCGGGCGATGCGGCGGGCCGCCCTGCGCGGCGCGGCCCGCCTTCGGTCAGCCGCGCTGGGCGTTCAGCGAGACGGACTGCGCGAGGATGGAGAGCAGCTCCGGCGTGCTCTCGAACAGCTCGCGCAGCGCCGGGTGGTCGACGATGAGCACGAGCGCGCCGCTCCCGGCCGCGCGCGCGATCGCCGGCGCCGGCTGGCCGCCGAGCAGCTCGGAGGCGAACAGCAGCTCGCCGGGCCTGGCGGCGCCAGCGAGCTCCTGCGTCCGCTCCGCGACCAGCTCCAGCGTGCCGGCGCCGACGATCACGAGGCCGGGCATCGGATTGCCGGCGTGGATCAGCGGCTCGCCGGGCTCCAAGCTGCACAGGCGGAGCCGGCCGAGGACCCGGCGCAGCAGCGTCTCCTCGAGCTCGCCGAGCGGCCCCAGGGTGACGCCGGCGAGCGACTGGAGCCGGTCCGCGACGGCGCGCAGCTCGTCGAGCACCCAGGGGCAGGTGCGGAGCGCGTTGTCGATGGTCGCCTGGTCCCAGATCGCCACCCGCGCGCCGCGCGCGCCGGCGACGACGCGCAGCGGGATGCCCTCCTCGAGCGTACCGCGGGACGGCACGAGCGCCCTGATGGCGGCGTGCTCGGCGGGCGCATCGACGATGGTCGCGCACACGGCGGCGCTGCCGCTGAGCACCAGCGCTGCCCCGTAGACGGCGAGCTCCTCGTCGGGCGCGAGGTCTTCCACGTGCGCCGCGAGCGCGAGCTCGTCGTGCATCTCCTCGGGCAGGTCGGCGAACGCCTCGACGTGCTCGAGGTCGCGGCCGGTGAGGGTCGCGGCACCGGCGGCGGGCGGCGAGGCGCTGGCCGCTTCCGGTTGCGGCAGATCCGGCGCCTGCCCCGGGTCGAGGTCGGCGGTCGCGACCGTTCCCTCTCCCAGCGGCGAGCCGGGCGGCGGGTCGAGCACGATGGCGGCGAGGTCGATGGTCTCGCCCGCGTCCGGTCCGGGCCCCTCGACCGCGAGCGCTCCGGGCTGCGCCGCGTCGGTTACGAAGGGCTGCGACGCATCGGCCGCCAGGGACGCGTCGCCCGCCGGCAGCGGCTCGACGGCGGTCGCCTGGGTCGCGGGCTCCTCCACGAGCGCGATGTCCGCGTCGTCGAGCAGCTCTTCTTCCGCCGTGGGCTCGGCGGTCGCTGCATCGAGCTCGAGCGCGCGCTGCGACGGGTCCGCGGCGGCGCCGGAGGCGGGCTCGTCGAGCGGCGGACCGGCCTTCGCCTGCAGGTCGTCGCCTTGCGTCGCCGCCTGCGACGCGGGGAAGGGGCTGTCGAGCCGCGACGACGTCGGAGCGTCGAGATCGCTGTCGGAGAGCTCGATGACGACGGTCCCATCGGGCGTCGAGATCGGGGAGGGCTCTTCCGTGCTCGCGGCAGGCTCGATCGTCGTTGCAGGGATGGCGGCCGCGCCGGCGCCCTTCGAGATGACGTCGTCGGCGGAGGCCCCGAGGTGCCCGGGCGGCTCGCTTCCGGAGGGCGTGGCTGCGCGGGCGCGCGGCGCCGCGGGTGCCTGCGGCGTGGGTGCCTGCGGTGCGGGTGCCTGCGGCGCGGGCGCCGGCGGCGCGGACGCCGGCGGCGCGGACGCCGGCGGCGCGGGCGGCCGCGCGGAAATCGGCTTCCGCTTGAGCGCGAGGTCGAGCGGTGCTGCCGAGGTGACGACCTCCTCCTCATCGCCCGCCTGCGGCGTCGAGGGGGGCCGGCGAGCCACGAGGTACATGTCGCCGCTCGCCGTTATCGTCTCCTGAAGAGGCCGAGGCGGCGCGGCGATCTCCGCGTCGTCGGACCAGGGGTCGAGGATCGGCTCGCGAGGTTTCCTTCTCGAGCCGGCCGTTGCGACGGTGGGAGCGGCCGTCTCTGTGCGGGCTGGGGCGGGCGTCGGGATCGGAGCCTCGACGAGGATCTCGCCGATGTCATCGTCCGGCGCGTGCACCTCGGTGAGCGCTGCGGGACTCGGGGCGTAGGGCGGCGTCGAGGGCGGCGGCGGCGCGGCGGAGGCGAGGGGCGCGAGCGGCGGTGCGGCCGGCGGCGGCGCGGAAGGAGCCGGCGCTGCGGGCGGCGGCGGTGGTGGCGGCGCAGCGAGCGGCGACGGCGCTGCGGACGGCGGCGGTAGTGGCGGCGCCGACAGCGGCGGCGCGGCCAGTGGCGGCGCGGAAGGCGACGACGCCGCGGGCGGCGGAGGCGGAGGCGCAGCAGGCGGCGCCATAGGCGGCGGTGCGGCCAACGGCGGCGCCGACGGCGACGGCGAAGCAGGCGGCGGCGTCATAGGCGGCGGTGCGGCCAACGGCGGCGCCGACGGCGACGGCGCAGCAGGCGGCGGAGGTGCAGCGAGCGGCGGCAGCGGCGCGACGGGCGGCGGCAGCGGCGCAGCGTGCGACGGAGGCGCGGCGGAGGTCAGCGTGGGTGCTGGCGGTGGCGCCGGCGGAGGCAGCGTCGGCGGGTGCAGCGGCGCGACGGGCGGCGGCGGCAGCGGCGCAGCGGAAGGGATCGCCGAAAGCGGCGGAGGCAGCGTCGGCGGGTGCGTCGGCGCGGCGGGCGGCGGCAGCGGCGCAGCGGAAGGGGTCGTCGAAAGCGGCGGCGGCGCCGGCGGAGGCAGCGTCGGCGGGCGCGGCGGCGCGGCGGGCGGTGGCAGCGGCGCAGCGGAAGGGGTCGTCGAAAGCGGCGGCGGCGCCGGCGGAGGCAGCGTCGGCGGGCGCGGCGGCGCGGCGGGCGGCGGCAGCGGCGCGACCGACGGCGCCGACGCCGGCGTGGCCAGTCCCTGCGGGGGTGGGGGCGCCGCAGGTGACGGCGGCGCTGGGGCTTGCGCGGCAGGTGGAGGCGGAGGTTGCGGGCGCGGGGGCGCGAACGACGGCGGCTGCGGGCGCGGGGGCGCGAGCGGCGGCGGCTGCGGCGGCGCCGCCGGCGGCCCGAAGGACGGCTGCGGCGGCCCGAAGGACGGCGGCTGCGGCGGCGCCGACGGCGGCCCGAAGGACGGCGGCTGCGGCGGCGCCGGCGGCGGCCCGAAGGACGGCGGCTGCGGCGGCGCCGGCGGCGGCCCGAAGGACGGCGGCTGCGGCGGCGCCGACGGCGGCCCGAAGGACGGCGGCTGCGGCGGCGCCGACGGCGGCCCGAAGGACGGCGGCTGCAGCGGCGCCGGCGGCGGCCCGAAGGACGGCGGCTGCGGCTGCGGCGGTGTCGACGCGGGCGCGGCGATTCCTGGTGCGGGCGGTGAATGCGCATCCGCGATGAGGCGCGGCGGCGGTGGAGCACCGAGGCTTGCTGCCGGAAGCGGGGAGGACGTCGACGAAGGCAGCAGCACCGCTGGCGGCGGCTCGCTCGTGGGGTGCGCCGCGGCGGGGCGCGGCGGCGGGGGCCCCATCGTGGCGTCGGCCCGGCCACGATCCGGCAACGACGCCAGGGTGGGCGGCGGCTCCGGAAGTCCCGGCGCCGGGGGAATGCGGGGCGGGGCCGATGACGGCCTGGGCGAAGCTGCCCGCGGCACGGCCGGCGGCGGCAGCGGGGCGGGCGGCTGAGCGCTCTGCGTCCTGGTCTGCGCCGCGAGCGAGTGCGGGTCCGGGGCGCTCTGCGGCCTGAACGACGGAGGCCCTGGCGGTGGAGGCGGCGGCGGGATCGCGCTCGCTGCCGGCGGGGCAGCCAGCGGAGGCGCCGGTGGTGGTTGGCTCCGATAAAGCGCGCCGGCCTGGGCGTTGGGCGCCGCCGGCGGGGGGGCCGAGGGGGCCACCCGCGCAGGCGGTTGTGCGTACGGTGGGTCGAGCCGTTGTTGCGGGTATGCGGCGGCCGGCGGCTGCGGATACGGCGCAGCGGGCGGCTGCGGATACGGCGCAGCGGGCGGCTGCGGATACGGCGCAGCGGGCGGCTGCGAGCGCGGCGTCTCCGGCCCGAAGGAGGGCGGCGGCTGCGCGGGCGGCGCGGGCGGCGGGAGCGCGCCGCCGGGTGCCTGCTGCGCCGGCTGCTGCGCCATCGGCGGCGGGGGAGGCGGCGGTTGCGGCGCGCTGCCCTGCGAAGCCCCGGCAGGCGCAGGAGAAAACGGCGCGATCGGCCGGTCCGCCGCGGCCGGCCCCTCCGCTGTGCCCGGGAGGAGCCGCGGCGACGGCCGCGACGGCACCTCCAGGCGCTCCGCCTCGGCGGCCAGCTCCGGCTGCGAGAGCGGCTCGAACAGGTCGATCTCGATCGAGGGCATCGAGGCGCGCAGCTCTGCAGCGAGCGAGATGCGGCGGCGCCAGGTCTGCTCGTCGGACGGCGGCGCGTCGTCCTCGTCATCGGCGGGCGGGGACGGCGCGTCGTCCTCGCTGGCGATCGTCTCCAGGAGATCGGGATCGCTCGGCTGCCCGACCTCCGAGGCCATCACCTCCTCGAGCGCCGTCGCGCACAGCCCGAGCTCCGAGGCGCGGAACGGCTGCCCGGCCGCCCCCGCCGCATCGGCCGCGCGCCGCAGCCACACGATGGCGTCGCGCCGCTCGCCGCGCGCCCACAGCGCGCTGGCCGTGGAGATCCCCCACACGACATCTTCATCGTCATTCGGGTGCGGTTCGGGGAGGGCGACCACGCGGTTCGCCATGAGCAACACCACCTATCACAGGCCCCACTGCGGCCGTTTACCCATGATACCGAGCGAGCCGACGTCCCGGTTCGAGCGTCGCGCGAGCCCCGCGGCGCGGAAAGCCGCGCCACCAAGAGCTTAGCCGCGCTGGATACGGCACGTACAAATTACGATACTGATGTCGCTTTCGGCCGCCTCGTGGCCGCGCGGGGCCGGCGCGACGCCCCCATGGAAGGAGGCGACCGCCGCGCGCTCCCGCCGGGGGCGGTCGGCCAGCCCGCCGGCCGGCGGCTCGGGAGGCGCCTCGCCGCGCACGGCAGCGGCGCGCGTCACCCGCCGCCCCGCTCAGCGCCGCGCGCTCAGGTGGATCGCCGCCCGCCCACGCGCCGCGGCGGGCACCCCAGGACCGCCGCGCGACGGCACATCTCGTCGACGCCGTCCCGCGACGCCGCCTCTCCGGGCATGCGTCTCGCAAGCCAACCGATGAGCGTCAGCCCCGCTGCGCGGGCGTCTGCAGGCATCGTCCCTTCTTTCAGGAGGCTCGCGATCTGAGCGATCAGACGCGTGCGCGTTTCCTCAGGCGCCATCCTGCGTGCTCCATGAAGCATTCGAACGGGAAAGTCAAAAGAACCGCGATGCTAGCGCGCGGCCTCGGCGGCGGAAAGGTCGGCGCTGTGCTCTCCTCCACATCCGATCGGGACCGCGCGTCCCGGTCGGCGGCGTGCCAACACGCGCTGCGAAGCGGCGTCAAGATAAATTTGCGCGCGGGTCAGATCGGCGCGATGAGCACCTCGCGATCCTTGGCGCCGTTCGCGGGCCCGACGAGCCCGCGCTTCTCCATCGCCTCGACCAGCTTGGCCGCGCGGTTGTAGCCGACGCCGAGCTTGCGCTGCAGCCACGAGGTCGAGCAGCGCCGGGTGTCGGCCACGATCCTCACGGCGGCGTCGTACATGGGATCGGCCTCGGCGTCGGAGGTGTCGGGCTCCTCGCCCTCCTCGTCCCGGGGCCGGAGGATCGCCTCGTCGTAGACCGGCTCGCCCTGGAGCCGGAGGAAGTCGGTGATCTTCTGGACCTCCTCCTCGGAGCAGAACGGGCACTGGACGCGCCGCGTCTCGTTCGAGCCGTTCATCTTGATCAGCATGTCGCCGCGGCCGAGCAGGTGCTCTGCGCCCTGCTCGTCGAGGATCGTGCGGCTGTCCACCTTCTGCGCGACGCGGAAGGCGATGCGCGTGGGGAAGTTCGCCTTGATCATGCCGGTGATCACGTCGACGCTCGGCCGCTGCGTCGCGAGGATGACGTGCATGCCGGCGGCGCGCGCCTTCTGCGCCAGCCGGGCCACGCTCGCCTCCACGTCCTTGCCCTGCTGCATCATCAGGTCGGCGAACTCGTCGACCACGATCACGATGAACGGGATCTTCTCCGGCAGCGCCGCGTCGGAGCCGTCCTTCGCCGCATCGACCTCCACCTCGAGCCCGTCCGCGCCGATCGCGGTCACCTTGGCCGGGGGCTTCGGCGGGCGCGCCTCGCCGCGGTGCACGCGCTCGACCCACGCGTTGTACGTCGTGATGTTCTTCGTCCCCGCGTTCGCGAAGAGCTGGTAGCGCCGCTCCATCTCGTCGACCGCCCACTTGAGCGCGTTCGCCGCCTGCTTCATGTCCGTCACGACCGGCAGGAGCAGGTGCGGGATGCGGTCGAAGGGCGCGAGCTCGACGACCTTGGGATCGATCATCAGGAGCCGGAGCTCGTCCGGCGTCTTGCGGAAGAGCAGGCTCACGAGCATCACGTTGAGCCCGACGCTCTTGCCGGCGCCGGTCGCGCCCGCGACGATGACGTGCGGCATCGACGCGAGGTCGGCGAAGTACGGCGTCCCGATGATGTCGCGGCCGAGCACGCACGGCAGCGGCGCCTTCATCTCGACGAAGCGGCGATCCTCGACGAGCTCGCGCAGGTTGACGGGCAGGCGGTGCTCGTTCGGGATCTCGAAGCCGATCCGGTTCTTCCCGGGGATGGGGGCGACGATGCGGACCTTGCGCGACAGGCCGAGCGCGAGGTCGTCCGCGAGGCCCGCCACCTTCGAGACCTTGGTGCCGGCGGCGGGCGAGACCTCGAACGTCGTGACCGTGGGTCCGGGGTGGATCTCCTCGACCTTGCCGCTGACGCCGTAGTCGGCGAGCGTCTTCTCGAGGAGCTGCGCCGTGGCCTTCAGCTGATCCGCGTCGAGCTGGAGGCGCCCGCCCGCGGGCACGTCGAGCATGTCGGTCGACGGCAGGCGGAAGCCCTCGCCGGTGGCCGGGACGACCTTGACCACCGCGGGCTTCTCGCTGACGAGCGCGCGGCTCGTGTCGACGATCGTCGGCGCGCGCGGCGCGGCGCCCTGAGGCCGCTCCGGGCCGACGGCGGGAGGAGGCTCGCGGTGGGCCGTCCGGGCATCCGGCTCGCGCGGCTCGCGGGCGGGCAGGTCGCGCGGCTCGCGGGGCTCGCGGGCGGCCGCGTCGCGCGGCTCGCGGGCCTCGCGGGCGGCCGCGTCGCGCGGCTCGCGGGCGGGCAGGTCGCGGTGGGCGTCCGGCTCCCGCGCCGGCAGCCCGCGCACCGGCAGGATGGGCGACGGCGTGGGCACGTCGACCGCCTCCGGCTCCGCGAACGCGGCCGCGCTGTCGTCGTCGTCCGACTCGAAGGCCGCGGGCTCGACCGCGTCGTCCTCGTCGAGCTCCACCTCCCGCTCGACGATCCTCTCGACGAGGTGCGCCTCGCCCGCGAACGGCGACTCGTCGCTGTCCTCCAGGGCGGCGGCGTCGCGCGGCCCTGCGAGCGCCGCGGCGCGCCGTCGCGCAGGCCGCCGCGGCTCGGCGGCGCGCTGCGCTCGCTCGCGCGGCTCGGCGGCGCGCTGCGCCCGTTCGCGCGGCTCGGCGGCGCGCTGCGCTCCTTCGCGCTCCGCTTCCTCGGTCAGCTCGACGAACCGCTGCGCGCCCTCGCGCGGCCCGGCGCCGTGCAGCGCCGCCTCGCGCGGCGCATCGCTCTCGGGCGCCTCCTCCTCCTCCGGCTCGGCGCCGTGGACGACCACCTCGTGCGCCTCGCCGCCGCGGGTCACCACCTCGTGCGCCTCGCCGCCGTGGATCACCAGCTCGCGCGGCTCGGCGCCGTGGATCACCAGCTCGCGCGGCTCGGCGCCGTGGATCACCACCTCGTGCGCGTCGCCGCCGCGGACCGCCGGCTCGCGCGCCTCGCTCCCCTGCGGCGCCGCCTCGCGCGGCTCCTTGGCCTGCGCCTTCCTCCCGCGCCGCGGCTTCGGCGGGGCCGCGGGCTCCTCGGCGGCGGCGCTCAGCGGCGCGCTCTTCCAGAGATCGAGCGCCGGCGCCTCGGCGTGGGCCGGCTCGACGGGCGTGGTCCTCGCGGCGGGGTCGGAGAGCGGCTCGTCTGCGTCGTCGGCCAGCGCGGCGATGATCGCGTCGGGGCTCGAGTTGCGCGCGATGATCGGCGGCGCCTCCTGCGTCGAGGCGCCCTCCCGCCGCTCCAGATCGCGCGCCGCGGCCCACGCCCCGAAGAGCGCGCGCGCCCAGCCGGCGACGCGCGCGGCGATGGCCACGGCGAGCTGCTCGGCCCGGTGCGCCAGCTCGATGAACGAGAACGTCGCCCGGCCCATCAGGATGAGCGCGACGATGGTGAGCCCGATGATGTACGACCCGATGTTCGAGAAGAGCGCGCGCAGCACCTCCCCGAACAGCTCGCCCACGGCCCCGCCGAGCGGCATCGCGCCGAACGCGACCGCCCGCGGGAACGCCACGTGCGCGAGCGCCGCGAGCACGATGACCACGACGATGTCGCCGCTCAGCCGGAACAGGCTCGCGATCGAGCGCTTCGCCCCGAGCAGCGGCATCGCGAGCAGCGCGAGCTCCAGCGGGACGAACCACGCGATGACCCCGACCGCCTGGACCGACGCCCCCGCGAGCGCCGCGCCCACCGGCCCCACCCAGTCGTCGCCCGAGACCTCCGGGCGCAGCGGATCCGCGCGAAACGACGCGAGCGCGAGGGCGCTGTACAGGGCGGACACCAGGAGGACCAGCGCCGCCGCATCCCGGGCGTAGCTGTGTCCCGGCGGCGCGGCAGGGCCCGAGACCCCCGCCGGGCTGGTCCGTGCGGCGCCGCGCGCCCCGGACCGCAAGGGCTCGCCAAGGCCGGCGGCGGGCTGAGCACGGCGAGGAGCGAACAAGGGGACGTTCATGCCTACCTAAACCTACCTTACTCACATATGCGCACTCCGCCCCGGGGGCAAGAAGTCTGGGAGGCCTGAGTAAGGAGGGGAAAGCGCCGTACGGAAACGGAAAAACAGCCCGGGCAGCGGAAGCGGACGGGAACCAACAGGAAGCAACAGGAGGAAACTGGCGCTTTTACGCGCTTCCGTGCACCGTCACGCACGCCTGAGCTCGCCAGAAGCACGGGGGCTCGAGCGGCCTCCAGGCCTCGGCAGGCGAGGCGGGAGGCAGGGAGGGGGAGGGTAAGGTGGAGGAGACGGGGATAGAGGGGAGGGAGGCACGGGGAGGGGGCGCCTCCGAAGGCGCCGCCGCGCTGGAGTTCCAGCCGGATTTCGCGCAAACTTTGTCCTCGCTCCCTTCTTCCCGCCCTTGAAATTCTTTCAAACAGAGCGCCGCGGGCGGTACCATCCCGACCCTCCTGGGACGTGCATGGAAACTGTCGAACGAGCAGGGCGGCGCGTCGGCGCTGCGGGCCTTCTTGTGCTGTGCCTCGCGACCGCTGGCGTGGGGCTCGCGACGAGCGGGTGCCGCGTCAATGAGAACGACATCCACCGGTGGGAGACCACGGCGCACGGGCCCGACAAGCTCAGGGCGGTGTTGTTTCACGACAAGTACGACAACTCGCTCCGCATCGAGGCGGCCACGTCGCTCATCCGCATGAAGCCGCGGCAGGGCCGGCGCGTGGGCATCGGCATCATGGTCGAGACCCTCGCGACCATGGCCCCGGAGGCGAGGCAGTCGATCGTGGCCGCGCTCGTGCCGTCCATCATCGCCGAGCTGAGGAAGCCGCCGCCCGTCGCGCCGCCCGGGCAGCCCCGCCCGGTGGACACCTCGTTCCCGTACAAGGACGCCGCGTACGCGATGCTCACGTCCGATCGGACCGTGATCATCGCGGACGAGGCGCTGAAGGAGGGGCTCAAGGCCGCCCTCATCGACTGGGCGATGGCGGACTTCGAGCACCGGCTCGAGGACCGCTCGCAGGCCTACGGGATGGAGCAGCTCCTGCGCTTCATCGGCCCGCCCGCGGTGGCCGGCCTGCCGAAGCTCATGACGCGCGAGGCGAAGCGGCTCGACCAGATGGCGTCGCTCGTGGCCGAGTACGGCGACCCACAGGCGAAGGAAGCCGCCTCGGCGAACCTCGTCGCCATCGCGAGGTTCGTCACCTCCAGCGAGTGGGTCGACGCGAAGAAGCCCGAGCTCCAGGCGGCGAACGCCGCGTCGAAGATCACGCCCACCGAGAAGCAGTTCGAGGCGCAGCTCGCGCAGTACCAGGAGGAGGAGCTCTTCCGGGTCTTCGGCTCGATGAAGAAGCTCGGCGGCAGGCCGTCGGTCGACTTCCTCCTCGGGTTCGCGGCGGACAAGAACCAGCCCGAGAAGCGCCGCCAGGCCGCCCTCGCCGCGCTCGAGGGCCGGCTCGACCGCAACAACCCGAGCGACATCCAGCGCATCCTCGAGATCGCGACCGCGGACGCGCCCGACGCGGTGCTCGACCAGGCCTTCCGCCGCGTCGGCGAGATGCCGCGCGAGCTCGTCGTCGAGAAGCTCTACGGCCTGTTCAAGACCGACAAGTGGAAGATCCGCCGCGCCGCCGCCGCGACCATCCTGAAGATGTCGACGGTGAAGCACATCGACGAGTTCATGAGCAGGCTCCCCGACAGCAAGGGGTTCGCCATGCCCGAGGCGCTCACGTACGGCGCGTCGTTCGGCGACCTGAAGGAGGGCTCGCCCCTCGAGGCGCTGAAGAAGCACTTCACCGAGGGCCCGGCGCCGGTGCGCACGAGCGCGATCGCCTACTACTTCACCTTCGGCACGGCCGCCGATCTCGCGGCGGTGAAGCCGCTCGAGGGCGACACCACCCGCGCGCCGGTCTGCGACGCCGATCCGGACTGCAAGTGGGCGTGCGAGGTGCAGAAAGAGGGGTCGAACGAGCGCGAGCTCAGGGACGTGAAGACCGTCGGCGAGTTCGTCCAGTACTGCATCGAGCCGGCCATGCAGGAGAGGAAGCCGGAGCTCGAGAAGGGCGAGAAGAAGTGACGCGAGCGCCGGCGCAGCACGCGGGATCGTCGGGCGATCCCGCCGCCACGAGGGAGCGCGGCGCGCCCCTCGCGCCGCGCTCCTGCCACGGCGCGGGGCGCGGCGGGGGCGCGCGCTTCGCGGCGAGCCGCGCGCGCGCTCCTCGGATCTCGCGCGGCCATGGTCGCGATCGCAGCGCGCCTTCGGCGCGGCCCAGAGCCATCAGGTGCTTGCAGGGAAGAGGCCGGGAGGACGCTTCCCAGCGCAATTCATCCTCCGTTATCGTTGGGTAGAGATGAGCGCGGATCCGAACAAGAAAAGCGCACGGACGTTCCAGTGTCGCGATGTCCTTTGGGAGACGTTCGAGCAGATGGCGCGCGAGCTCGAGTGCTCCATCGACTACCTCATCAACGAGTCGATGAAGCAGTACGCGCGGCAGCGAAGCTACAGCCCGCGCACGCCCTTCCCGCCGCCCGCGAGGGTCGACGCGGCGCCCGGCTCCGGGCACCAGCCGGTCCCGCACGCTCATCAGCCCAGCGCGGTGCCTCCGGCCGCGACGCCCCCGCCGCCCGGGCTGATGACGCCCGGCTCGCCGCCGCCCTTCGGACCGCCGGGCGGGCCGCCGATGGTCGCCCTGCAGCAGCAGCCGACGCCCGCGGGGGCCTACGGCGCGCCGGCCGGCGCGCCTGCCTATGGCGCGCCCTCGCCGCCGTACGGCGTGTCCCCCGTGGGGCCCGTGCCGACGCCGGTGCCGGCGCTGACGCCGCCGCCGCCGGGGCAGGTCCGGCCGGGCGCGCCGCCGCCGCCGCCGCCGCCGCCGGGCAGCAGCAGCGCCGGCGGGAAGCGGCCCAGCCTGCCCGTTCCGCCGCCGATCCCGGGCCGCGTCGGCGGCCCGCCGCCGCCGCCGACCAGCGTGACCCGCCTCGGCGCGCCGCCGCCGCTCCCGTCGCAGGCCACGAACTCCGGCGGGCGCCAGAGCATGCCTGGCGCCGCCGCGAGCCGCTCGGGGCCGCCGCCGCCGCTGAGCAGCGGCGCCGGGTACGCCACGCCCATCGCGCCGCCGATGGCGCCGCCGCCGTACGGCGTGCCGCCGCAGGCGGCGGCGAGCGTGCCGGGCCCGCCGCCGATGAACATGGCGATGCCGAACCAGGTCCCCGCGGGCCCGGCGCTCGCCGCGTTCTACGCGGGGCAGCGGTTCGTGGTGAACAAGGACCGGTTCATCATCGGGCGCGGCAAGCAGTCGAGCGATCTGACGATCAAGGACCCGAACGTGTCGCGCCAGCACGCCATGGTCGAGTTCCTGAACGGCCAGTACTACATGGTCGACATGGGCTCGACGAACGGCGTCGAGTACAACGGCCAGCGCATCGCCCGGAAGGCCATCGTCGAAGGCGATCTCTTCCGGATCTGCGATCACGAAGTGCGCTTCTCCTACCGCTGATCGCGGCGGTCCCGCGTCTTCCGCCGGAGCTCGCACGATGACGAAGCGTGGAGGCGCCGCCGCGGGCCTCGTGGAGCTGCCCCGCGCGGCGCTGCTGCGGCGCGTGCGCCGCGTCGCGCTGAGGGCCGGCGCCGCGGCGGTCGGCCTCGGCGCGATGATCTGGGGCGGCGCGGTCCTCGCGTCGCAGCTGCCGCCGTGGGTCGCGGAGGGCGACGCTCCGCTGCCGGCGTGGGTCAAGAGCGCGCGCGTGCTCAAGCGCGATCAGCCGCTGTTCGAGGCGCCGGGCGAGAACCCGCGTCGGCGCGGCTCCGTCGATCGCAACGTGCAGCTGCCCATCTTCGCGGCCCGGCGCGACGGCGGCTGCCTCGGTCGCTGGCTCGAGGTGGGCGCCGCGGCCTGGGTCTGCGACGACGCCGTCGAGCTCTCCGCCGCGGGTCCGATCAGCCCGCTCGTGCGCACGTGGCGCGAGATGCCGGACGGGCTCCCGTACCGCTACTACTTCGTCGGCCCCGACGGGTCGTTCGGCTACCGCCGGGTCGAGGCGGCCGACATCGACGCGCCGGACGCGCAGCTCGAGCCCGGCTTCGCGGTGGCGATCGTCGAGGAGCGGGCGCTCGGCGGGTCGCGCTACGGCCGCACGAACAGCGGCCTCTGGGTGCCGATGCGCGATCTCGGCCCGGTGCGCGCGTTCGCCTTCCACGGCGCCACCGTCCCTCCGGGCGCCGCGGAGATCGGGATCGCGTGGGTCGTGTCCGAGAGGGCTCCGCTCTTCACGCGCACGGCGGCGGGCTTCGCGCGGACCGAGGAGAGCAAGGCGCGGTTCGAGGTCGTCTCCACGCTCGAGGAGGCGCAGGGCGCCTCGGGCAAGCTCGCGCGCATCGCGGACGGCGACGCGGCGGCGTGGATCTCGCTCCGCGATCTCCGGCGCCCGTCGGTGGCGCCGCCGCCGCCCGAGGTCGACGCCGAGGCGGGCGAGCGGTGGATCGACGTCGAGCGTTCGACGCAGACGCTCGTGGCCTACGAGGGGCGTCGCCCGGTGTTCGCGACGCTGGTCTCGACCGGCAAGGGCGCGCCCGGGTCGTCGCGCGCGACGCCCGCCGGCACGTTCCGCATCTGGGCCAAGCTGCTCACCTCGGACATGGACAACCTCGAGGACGAAGGCGCCGACCGCTATTACCGGATGGAGGACGTCCCCTACGTGCAGTACTTCTCCAAGGGGGTCGGGCTGCACGGCGCGTTCTGGCATCGCTCGTTCGGCCAGGTGCGGAGCCACGGCTGCGTGAACCTGGCCCCGCTCGACGCGCAGCGGCTGTTCTGGTGGACGTCGCCGCGGCTGCCCGCCGGCTGGACGGCGGTCCTCCCCACGGCGCACGAGCCGGGCACCGTGGTGCGCGTGCGCTAGCGGCGGGGCGCGACCTGCGGCGCGCGCGACGGATCGCGCAGGCCGCGGCGCGCGCGACGGATCACGCAGGCCGCGGCGCGCGCGAGCCGATCCGCGAACGCCGCGGCATCGATGGGTCTATGCGCAGGAGATGGAGGGCGGGCACAGGCGAGGTCCCATCGAGGGGGCGCTCGGCCGGCGCAGCGGGAGGGGAGAAAGGAGCAGCGGCGCCGGGCCCGGTGGGGCGCGGCCGGCGCTGGCTCAGAGGGCGATCTTGCCCTGGAGGAAGAAGGCGATGACCCAGGAGAGGAGCACGAGCGACTCGATGAGCGCCAGGCCGAGGATCATCGGGGTCTGGATCCGGGCCGCGGCGCCCGGGTTCCGGGAGATACCCTCGAGGGCGGCCGCAGCGGCGCGACCCTGGCCCATGGTGCCGCCGAGGGCAGCGATGCCGATCGCGAATCCGGCAGCGACGGCGAGCCACGAGTTCGCGTCGTACTTGTTCGACGCCGCGCCATCCTGCGCCAGCGCCATAGCGGGAACCAGTACCAGCGCAGTGCCGACAACGGCGGACAGCGACAGCTTGCTCTTCAGCGACATCCGAATCTGCTCCTTTCAAGCCACACAGCCCGCGGGGCTGCATGCGTACATCTGCGTGGGTCGGGGGCCGCGCGGGCGGCACCCCCTCGAGAACCGGGGATCGCTCCCGGGACCTCTTCGACTGCTCGGTAGGGGACGCGCTCGTGCAATCCACCCACCGCTCTGGGGCAACCCATCGACAGCGGGGCCCCTCTAATCCGATTTTCGAGGGCTGGCTAGCCTTCTCTTCACCTCCAGCGCCGTTCTCCTCGGCGCCGGGTGATGCCTGATCGAGCGGTCAGGCGAAGCGATCAGTGATGGTGGTCCGCCTTCTCCGTCGCGAGCCCGATGTAGATGCAGCTCAGCAGGCAGAACACCAGCGTCTGCACGACGATGACGATGATCGCCAGGAACATCAGCGGCACCGGGACGAACAGCGCGACCAGCCCGAGGAAGATGCTCGCCACGAGGTGGTCGACCCCGATGTTGAGCATGAGCCGGATCGAGAGCGTGACCGGGCGGACGCAGGTGGAGATGACCTCAATGGGGAAGATGAGCGGCGCCAGGTACCACTTCGGCCCGGCGAGGTGGGCGATGTAGCCCCAGCCGTTCTCCTTCAGCCCGTAGTAGTTGAAAAGGACGAACACCACGACGGCGCACCCGATCGTGACGTTCAGGTTCGAGGTCGGCGGGTTCACGCCCGGGATGAGCGCCGATGCGTTCGAGAAGAAGATGAACGCCGCCGAGCCCCCGATGAGCGGGAAGTACCGCTTCGCGTTCTCGGGCCCCATCACGTCCCGAGCCATGCCGTAGAAGTAGCCGAAGAACGCCTCGAAGAACGTGCGCAGCGTGAGCTTGTCCTCCGGGACCACGGACTCGTTCAGGCGCCGGTACTGCCCGCGCACCTCGCTCGCGAGCAGCACGAACAGCACCATGATGAGGAGGCTCATGAAGATCGGCTCGGTCCCGCGGTAGTCGACCGTGTGGTGACCGATGAACGTCTTGCCGATGTTGCGAGCGTTCTCCCGGAGTCCGGGGAGCTGCGCCAGAAGGTACGTGAGGAACCCTGTATGCTCAGGCATGGCTTTCGTCGTCGATGCGCGGCGCCGACGGCCGCGCGGCTGTGCCGGGACGGCCGCGCGCGCCGGCGCGCCTTGGGGGAGTTCGCCCTCGGTCGAGGGGCCTCGCCTCTACCACAACTCCTTTACGGTGGGCACCCTGGAGCGCGCCGACGCGCCGACGCGCCGACGCGCCACCGCGTCGCGCGGGTCGCCGGCGGCGGCGCCGGCCGACGCGGGAGCTCAGCCGCGAGCGCCAGGGGGGGCTCCGTCGGCCGGGGGCTTCGGCCCGAACAGCGTCCCCAGGGTGATGCCGACCACGAGCGAGGCGTAGCCGACCATCAGCGCGACCCCCGAGACGAGCTCGCTCTTCAGGACGAGCCAGACGCCGCCCATCAGGCCGAGGAGCTTGATGATCGCGATCAGCGTCCACGACACGGTGCGGCCCCTGCGCGAGAGGAACGCGTCGACGATGCGCGCGAAGACGTACAGGTTCGCGGTGGCGATGGCGCCCCCGATGCCGACGCCGAGCGCCGCGCGCACGCCGTACGCGAGCAGCGCGGCCACGGCCAGGACCGCCGCGGTGCCGGCCACCCAGCGGAGCACGGCCCGCATGGTCGCGTCGCCGACGCCGGGCTGTCCGTCCGCGTCGGGCTCCTCGTGCGGCGGGCCGCCGTCGCGCGTCCCGGGGCTTCGCTCAGCGCTCATCGTGCTCCTTCGCGGGCTGCCGCTCGTCGGGGTAGGGGACCACGTCGATCGAGTCCGCCCGGCGGTTCCCGTGACCGCTCGCCGCGCGCTCGTCTGCGAGCGCCTTGCGGTCGTCGAACATCGGCGCGGGGTTGCCCTGCTCGCGCTCCTCGCGCGCGGCCGCCGCCTGCATCTCCCTCCACGCCCGGTGGACCGCCTTGCCGGCGGCGCCGAGGCCGAAGAAGAACCAGAGCACCGCGAGGTACGGCTCGGTCCCGAGCTTCGCGTCGAGCCAGCGGCCGATGAACAGGCCGACCAGGATGCAGAGCACCACCTCGAGACCGACGGTCCCGTAGCTTCCGACGGCCTTCCAGTCCTGCTTCATCAGGGGATCCGATCACCAGGCAGTACCTGGGTGCCTCGGGTCGCGATTACAAGCGGTCCCGGACGGGGTCAACCGCCGTCGGAGCGCCCGCCGGCGTCGCGCCTGCTACCGCCGCGCGATCAGCGCCTCCAGCGCGGAGCGCATCGCCTGCGCCGCCTCGCCGCGGTGGCTCACGCGGTTCTTCTCGGCCTCGCCGAGCTCGGCCATGGTCCGTCCGTACGCTTCCACGACGAACAGCGGGTCGTAGCCGAAGCCTCCCGAGCCCTTGGGCTGCCTGGCGATCCACCCCTCGCAGCGCCCTTCGGTGACGATGGGCTGCTCCGCAGACCGCGGATCGAGCAGGACCATCACGCAGCGGAAGCGCGCTCGACGCTGGTCGTCTGGCACGTCCGCGAGCGCCGCGAGCAGCGCCGCGTTGTTCTCCGCGTCGGTCGCGTGCTCGCCGGCGAAGCGGGCGGACCGCACGCCCGGCCGGCCGCCGAGCGCGTCCACCTCGAGCCCCGAGTCCTCGGCGAGCGTCACCAGGCCCGACCGGAGCGCCCCGGCGCGCACCTTGAGGAGCGCGTTCTCCAGGAACGTCGCGCCGTCCTCGACCACCGGCGGCGCGTCCGGCAACACCTCGGCCAGCGAGCGCACCTCGATCGGGAGATCGGCGAGCAGCGACCGCAGCTCCGCGAGCTTGCCCCGGTTCGAGGTCGCGGCGAGCAGGCAGAGCGGCTCCCGGCTCACGCGACCCTCCAGTGATCGGTCTTGAACAGCGCCGCGAGGTCGACGCCGGCGTCGCTCAGCGCGCGATGCTGCGCGCTCGCGAGCGACGCCACGCCCGCGAGCGCGAGGTCGATCATGCGGTCGAGCTCCGTCCGGGGGATGGCCTCGTCCTCGGCGGTCGCCTGGACCTCGACGATCGCGCCGACCGCGGTCGCCACGACGTTCATGTCGACGCGCGCCGCGCTGTCCTCCGTGTACACGAGGTCGAGGGCGAGCCCGCCCGGGAGGTGGCCCACGCTGATCGCCGCCACCTGATCGCGGAGCGCCGGCCCCTTCAGCGACCCGGCCGCGCGCATCCGGTCGAGCGCCAGCGCGAGCGCCACGAACCCGGCGGTGATCGACGCGGTCCGCGTGCCCCCGTCCGCCTCGAGGATGTCGCAGTCGATCGCGATCGTCTGCTCGCCGAGCTGCTTCATGTCGATCGCCGCGCGGAGCGCGCGCCCGATGAGCCGCTGGATCTCCTGCGTGCGCCCGCTCGGCGCCTTGCCCCGCCCGTCGCGCGGCTCCCTCCGGGTCGGGCTCGATCGCGGGTGCATCTGGTACTCGGCCGTGAGCCAGCCCGCCCCCTTGCCGATCATCCACGCGGGCACGGTGGGCTCGACCGACGCCGTGCAGAGCACGACCGTCCTCCCGGCGCGGTAGAGGACGGACCCCTCCGCGTTGCGGTGGAACCCGAGGATCATCTCCACCGGGCGGTGGACGTCGAGGGCGCGGCCGTCAGGGCGATTCACGAGGGCCGCCTTAGCACAACTCGGGCGACGCACGGGCTCGCGTCGCGGCGGCGCACGAGGCGCCCTGCGGTTTGCGTCGCTGCGGTCCTGCGTCGCTACATCCCGAACCAGGGGCCCGGGTCGATCACGTCGGCGCCGCGCCGGAGCTCGAAGTAGAGCTTCGCGCCGTCCGGCCCGCTCCCGACCGTGCCCACCCGCGCCCCGCCTGCGACCTGATCGCCGGCGCGCACGTCGGCGGCGCCGAGGTTCGCGTACACCGAGTAGTGCCGCTCGCCGTGATCGACGATCACCGTGAGCCCGTAATCCGCGTAGGTGTCGGCGAAGGCGACCCGCCCCGCGGCCACGCTGCGGACCGGCGCGCCGGAGAGCGCGGTGAGCTCGACGCCGGGCCCGCCGGCGCCGCGGCGCGACACCTTGCGCACCTCGGCGCGGCCGGCGATGGGGAAGGGGAGCCGGCCGAGGAGGGAGCGGAAGCCGGCGCGCCGATCGAGCTCGGCGGGGCCGGTGTCGGCGCCGTAGATCGCGAGGTAGTCGGGGCGCACGCTCGTCTCGAACGCGCGCGAGAACGCGGCGCGGCGCTCCTCCTCCTGGGCCAGCGCGACCCGCGCGCGGTTCATCGCCTCGCGGTGCACCTCGAGCGGCGCGCGCTCCGCGCCGAGGTGCGTGAGCCGATCCGCGAGCTCGGCGCTGCGCCGGGTCAGCTCGGCCTCGCGGGCGAGATCGCGCTCGAGCGCGAGCCGGGTGCGCTCCACGCGGGCGGCGTGGTCGACCAGCGCGTCGAACCCGCCGCCCACCGGGAGGAAGCCGGCGCGGACGTGGCGGTAGTACGCGCGGCCGCGCGCGACCATGCGGCGGCGGGTGAGCTCGAGCGCGGGGCCGATCGCGTCGAGCTCCGCGCGCAGCGCCTTCTCCTCGGCGTCGAGCTTCGCGAGCAGCCGATCGAGATCGTTCTCCGCCAGCGCGGAGCTCGGGCGCGCCGCCGGCGCCGCCAGGGAGGCCGAGGGCGACGACGGGGCGTCGGCCGCCGGGACCGCGGCGCCGCTGGTCGCCGCGCCGGTCAAGAGCGCCAGCGCGATCGGCGCGAGCCGGGCGCGGCGCCTCACACGGCCACCATCTTGCGCAGCGTGAGCAGCGCGGTGGCGGCGCCGAGGGCGGCGCCGAGGCCGACCATGCCGAGCGCGACCTCCCAGGGCAGGAACGACGGCGAGACGCCGAGCAGGTTGGCGAGCTCGTGATCGAAGCGGCCCCGCACCATCAGGAACAGCGCGCCGAGCATGAGCAGCGCGCCGGCCGCGCCGGCGGCGCCCTGCGTCGCGCCCTCGACGATGAACGGCCGGCGCACGAAGCCGTCGGTCGCGCCGACCAGCTTCAGCACCTCGACCTCGATCTTCCGGCGGTGCAAGAGGAGGCGCATCGTCGAGCCGATGACGCTGACGACGGCGCAGAGGACGATCGCCGCGAGGCAGGTGCTCGCGGCCACGCCGCCGCCGAGGAGCGACGAGAGCCGCTCCGTCCAGCGCTGGTAGGTCTCCACCGTGTCCACGGCCGGCAGGGCGCGCAGCTTCACGGTCATCGACGCGAGCGCCTCGTCGGAGATCTCCTCGGTGAAGCCGACCTCGAGGGACGCGGGGAACGCGCTCGGCGGCAGCGCGGCGAGGGCCTTGTCGCCGTCGTCGTGCACCACCTCGCGGCGCGCCTCGGCGCTCGTCACCAGGCGGACCTTCTTGACCCCGTCCGTGCCCTCGAGCGCGCGGGTGAGATCCGCGATCTCCGCGTCGGTCGCGCTGTCCCGCAGGTAGACCGTGGCGCGGCCCGCGCGCGACCAGCGATCGCGCACGGCCATCAGGTTCGTGACCACGAGGAGGGCCGACGCGAGGCAGACGAACGCGACCGCGAGCGAGAAGATCGACAGCGCCTGCAGGCGCCAGTCGCTCCTCCCGGCCCGCCAGGTGCGAAGCCATCTCCGCCGATCGTCACGCTCGCTCGTCTGCATCCCGTTCCCTCTTCTATCCCCGGAGCCTGAGCCGGAGCCCTCGGCGCTACGCCGCGCCGCGCACGCCGCTGTCCATCTCGTCCTCGACGACGTCGACGCCGTCGCCGGCGAGCTCGCCGCCGGACCCGAGGCCGTGCGGCACGTCCGTCGCCTTGCCGTCGTCGAGCACGACCACGCGCCGCGGGCGCACGTCGAGCAGCGTCCGATCGTGCGTCGCGAACAGGACCGTCGTGCCGGTCTCGTGGATGTCCTCGAACAGGCCGAGCAGATCGATCGCGAGCTGCGGGTCGAGGTTGCCCGTCGGCTCGTCCGCCAGGATCAGCGTCGGCTCCCCGACGATCGCGCGCGCGATCGAGACGCGCTGCTGCTCGCCGCCGCTCAGCACCTGCGCCCGGTCGCCGCCGCGCCCCGACAGGCCGACGCGCTCGAGCGCCTCGCCGACCCGGGTCCGGAGCAGGCGCGACGGCAGGCCGAGGACCTCGAGCGTAATCGCCACGTTGTCGAACACCGTCCAGCTCGGGACCAGCTTGAAATCCTGGAACACGAAGCCGATGTTGCGCCGGAGCGCGGGGATCGACGCGTCGGTCAGGCGCGCGATGTCCCGGCCGAGGAAGAGGATGCGGCCGTCGTCGACGCGCTCGGTGCGGTGCACGAGCCGGAGGAGCGTGCTCTTGCCCGAGCCGCTCGGGCCGGTGATGAACACGAACTCGCCCCGCTCGATCGAGAGCGACATGCCCCGGAGCACCGGCTGATCCGCGCGGTACGACTTATATACGTCCTCGAACACGAGGATCGGCCGGCGCGCGGCGGACGCGTCGTAGCGGTGGCCGGGCCGGAGCGCCGGACGAAATGAGCCTTGCGGAGGGGGCGCCGCCATCGGACCCTTCACCTATCAGCCTGCTCGGACACGGAAAACTTTTCGGCCGACGCCCGGGCGAGCGCCCCCTCCGGGTCGCCTTTTTCGGCCTCCCGCTGGCCGTGCTGCTGCTCCACGGCGACGGCCACGAGATCGCGCTCGCCGCGATCAGCCGCGCCGACGCGGTGGGGCTCCGCCGCGCCCGCCGCCTCTTCGGCGAGCGCCTCCTCCTGCGCCCCGACGTCGAGCGGCCCGAGCTCAGGTCGCGCGTCGAGGCGCTCGCGCCCGATCTCCTGGTGAGCTGGTTCTGGACCACGCGCCTGCCGATGTCGCTCGTGCGGGCGGCGCGGCTCGGCGGGATCGGCGTGCACCCCTCGCTGCTCCCGCGCCACCGCGGGCCCGATCCCACCTACTGGGCGATCGCCTCGGGCGACGCCGAGAGCGGCGTCACGGCGCACCGGATCGAGGCAGAGTACGACACCGGCGACATCCTCGACCAGGAGCGGCTCCCGATCGATCCGGCATGGACCGCGTGGCAGCTCGCCCGCGCGCTGGACCGGCCGAGCCTGCGCGTCCTGCGACGCACGGTCGCCCGGTTCGCGCGCGGCGACGAGGTGGCGGGCGTCGCCCAGGATCCGGCGCTCGCGACGCAGGCGCCCGCGCCGGACGACGAGGCGTGCGCGATCTGCTGGTCCTGGCCGACGGAGCGCGTGCTCCGGCACATCCGCGCCCTCGCGCCGGCGCCGGGGGCGTGGACCGAGATCGAGGGCGCCTGCGTCATCGTCCTGCGGGCCGCGCCGGCGCCGACCTTCCCGGGGGCGCTCGCGCCGGGCGAGGCGGTGGCGCAGGGCGGGGTGGTCCTCGTGAGGACCGGCGACACGGCCGTCGCGCTGCTGGAGGGGGAGATCGACGGCGAGCCGGCGTCGGCGGGCGAGCTCGCGGCGCTCGTGGCGTCGGGCGCGCCGAGCGGGTGACCGCCGGCCCGGGCGCGCTCGGCTACCGGCCGCGGCGCCGGCCGCCGCGCCGGCGGGGTCGCCTGGCCGGCGCGCGGGCCATCGAAACCTGAACCTGCGCGCGCGCGACCGCGTAGGATGCGCCCTTCGGAGGATTCATGTCGGAACCCGCGCAGCTTGCGAAAAGCGCCCGCGAACTGCTCGCATCGGCGCTCAATGCGCTCCAGTCGAACGGGGGAGTGTCGCCGGACGTCGAGGCGCTCGCCGAGCCGATCGCGCAGGCGATGGGCATCATGCACCGCATCGAGCGCTCCGGGGGACAGACCCTCGACGGCAGCGAGGCCGCGCTCGGCCACGTGCGCGACGTCCTGAACCGCCTGCAGAGGATCACGGTGGCCGATCCCGTGATCGACGTCTTGATGGAGCACGTCGCGTCCTCGCTGAGCAAGGTGCACGCGCTGAGCAGGGCGCAGGCCGCCGCAGGCGCGCCGCCGCCGGCGCCCGCGGCGGCGGCCGCGCCGCCGCCGGTCGCGGTGGCGCCTGCGCCCGTCGCGGCGGCGCCTGCGCCCGTCGCAGTTGCGCCTGCGCCCGTCGCAGTTGCGCCTGCACCGGTCCCGGTCCCGGTAGCCGCGCCCGCACCCGTCGCGGCGGCCCGTGCGCCCGCCCCGGTCGCTGCGCCGCCGCCGGTCGCGGTGGCCGCCCCTGCGCCGGTCGCGGTGGCCGCCCCTGCGCACCTCCAGCAGACGCTGCCCTCGCCGCAGCCGCCGCGGCATGCGCCGGCCCCGCCCGCGTACCCCGCCGCGCCTCACCCGGCTGCGGACGCGCGCCGAGCGCCGCCGCCACAGGCCGCGCCGCCGCCGGTCGACAACCGCGCGCCCGCCGCCGTCGTCGACGTCGAGCTAGGCGCTCTCACCCCGTCGAACTTTTACAAGGGGCTCGCTGGCAACGACGTGATCGAGCACGGGGGCATCTTCGTCGCGACCTACAAGATCCCGCCGATCGGCTCCGTCGTGACCTTGCGTGTCCGCCTGCCGGGCGACTACGAGTTCACCGCGCTGGCGGCGGTCCGGTGGACGCGCGAGGCCGGCGGCTCGAAGGACTCGGCCGAGCCGGGCTTCGGCGCCCGGATCACGCAGATCTCGGCGGAGGGCCGCCAGCTCGTTTCCCGGTTCACGCGCAACAGGGAGCCGCTCTTCTACGACGACCTCTGACGCCGCCACGCCGCCTCGATCCTGGTGAACCGTTTCTTCTCGCGCTCCGGCTCGCGGGCGAGCCGGCCGCTCCGCCGCGCAGCCTCCGTCCTCTCCGCCGTCGCCCTCGCGGCGCTGCTGCTCCTCGCGCCGCGGCCCGCCCGGGCGACCGGCGATCCCGATCTCGCGTTCTGGACCTACGAGACCGACCACTTCCGGGTGCACCACCCGCAGGGCCTCGAGCCCGTCGCTGCGCGCATCGCCGTGCTCGCCGAGACGATCTACGGGCGCGTCGAGGGCGCGCTCGGCTACGCCCCGCGGGACCGCACCGAGATCGTGATCACCGACGACTCGGAGATCGCGAACGGCTCGGCCGGCACGCTCCCGTACAACGCGATCCACCTCCTCGCGTCGGGGCCCGAGGACATGTCGACGCTGGGCGACTACGACGACTGGTACCTCGACCTGCTCACGCACGAGTTCACGCACATCGCGCACATCGACAACACGTCGGGCATCCCCGCGATCCTGAACGCGATCGTCGGCAAGTCGTTCTCGCCGAACCAGGTGCAGCCGCGGTGGATCATCGAGGGGCTCGCCGTCGTGAGCGAGAGCAACCACACGAGCGGCGGTCGGATGCGCTCGACCATGTTCGACATGTACCTGCGCGCCGACGTGCTCGAGGACAACATCGCGGGGCTCGATCAGATCTCGAGCTCCCCGTTCCGCTGGCCGCAGGGCACCCTCTGGTACCTCTACGGCTCGAGGTTCCTGGGATGGATCCTCGACGTCTACGGGCCGAACACGATGCGCGCCGTCTCCGCCGACTACGGCGCGTCGCTCGTCCCGTGGGGGATCAACCGCGCCATCCGCCGCGTCACCGGCAAGACCTACGTCGAGCTGTACGAGGGCTGGAAGGACCACCTCCGCCGGCTCTACCGGGAGCAGATGGCGGCCGTCGAGGCGCGCGGCCTCCGCGAAGGCGCGCGGCTCACGCACCACGGCCGCACCGTCCATTACCCGCGGTTCGTTCCGCCCGTCGCGCGTCGGACGTCCGCGGACGAGATCGTCTACTTCCGCGACGACGGCCGCGAGCGCCCCGGCATCTACCGCCTCTCGCTCGCCGCGCCCGCGCCCGGGACCGAGCGCAAGGAAGCGCTGGTCGCGCGCACCAACACGGCCTCGCGACCGGCGTTCACGCCGGCCGGCGACATGATCTTCGCGGCGCTCATGCCGTGGCGCAATCAGTACTACCGGGACGACCTGGTCTTCCTCCCGCGCGGTGAGGAGGCGCCCGACGGCGACGAACCCTCGCGCCGCCGGCTGACGCGCGGCCTCCGGTCCTCGGCCCCGGACGTGAGCCCGACCGGCGATCTCGTCGCCTTCTCGCTCAACAGCAAGGGCACCCGCTACCTCGAGATCGCGCGGCTCTCGCGGGACGGCGCCCTCTCGGAGCGGCGCGATCTCGTGCCGAGCGCCCGCTTCGAGCAGGCCTACTCCCCGTCGTTCTCTCCCGACGGCAAGCGCCTCGCCTACAGCGCCTGGACCGCCGGCGGCTACCGCGACATCCGCGTGGTCGACGTCGCCACCGGCAGCTTCCGTGAGGTGACGCGCGATCGCGCGACCGACATGAGCCCGGTCTGGTCGCCCGACGGCGAGACGCTCTATTTCACCTCGGACCGCACCGGCATCCACAACGTCTACGCGTACGCGCTCTCGACCGGCGCGCTGCGGCAGGTCACCAACGTGAGACTCGGGGCCTTCCATCCGGCGATCAGCCCCGACGGCAAGACGCTTGTCTATGTCGGATATACGTCCCGCGGCCACGACCTCTTCGTCATGCCGCTCGATCCGGCGCGCTTCCTCCCGGCGCCGCCGCCCCCGACCGACCGCCCCGATCCGCCGACCGCGCCCGCGGCGGTGCGGCTCGAGCGCTCCCCGTACAACCCGCTTCCGACGCTCGCGCCGCGCGCGATCACGCTCGACTACGCGCCCGGGAGCTACGGGTCGAACGCGCTGACGGTGAGCGTGACCGGCTCGGACATCGTCGGTCGTCACTCGGTCTTCGGCGAGCTCACCGTGCAGCCGGACGCGCCCGCCCCGACCGTCCTCGTCGGGTACACCTACGGGCGGCTGCCCATCGACCTCGGCGTCCGCGCGTACTACGCCATGACGCCGCGCAGCGGCTACCGCATCAGCGGCCGCAACGTCACCTACGACGAGCGATCGATCGGCGTCGTCTCGGGCGTCAGCTACCCGATCCGCGGCGAGTTCTCGCGGCAGAGCCTGGCCGCGTCGTTCAGCAGCGTCGCCTTCAAGGGGCAGCTCCCCGTCGGCAGCGAGCTCGACCCGTACGCGCCGCGGACCATCCTCCCGCCGCAGGGCACGCTGAACCTCGCGCACCTCGGCTATGGGTTCTCGAACGCCGAGGGCTCGATCGAGGCGTCCGGCGCGCCGCGCGGGATCTCGCTCAACGCGGGCCTCGATTACGCCGGCCCGGAGACGGGCAGCAGCTATACGACCTACGCGTTCTCGACCTCGCTCAGCGCCTACGTCGCGATGCCCTGGCCTGGCGACCACACCCTCGCCTTCCGCGTCGCCGGGGCGGTCTCCGGCGGCAACTTCCCTCGGGGCGCCGCCTACGCCGTCGGCGGGTACGATCTCGAGAACCTCACGCTCGTCGACACCCTGCTCACCGGCGTCACGAATAGCTCGTTCACGCTCCGCGGCTACGCGCCGGGCGTGATGGCCGGCCGCTCGTATTTCTCGCAGACGTTCGAGTACCGCGTGCCCGTCCTGGAGCCCGATCGCGGCCTCTCGACGCTGCCGCTCTACCTGCGCCGCATCGACGCGAGCCTCTTCCTCGACCACGGCGGCGCATTCAACCGCTTCGAGATGGACGACCTCGCGCTCTTCACGCAGGGGAGCCTGCTCTACTCGCCCCAGCTGCACACCTCGATCGGCGGCGAGGTGTGGCTGAGCCTGACGCTCGGGTACGTCCTCTCTTCGCAGCTGCGCTTCGGGTACGCGCTCGGCCTGAGCCCGCTCGCGATCCCGGGCGGCCAGTTTTACTTCGTCGCGACGAACTCGTTCTGAGCGCCCCGCGCCGCCGGAAACTTTGCCCGCGCCGGCCCCTTCGCCCAGGGTGGTCGGCCATGCGCGCCCTCCTCGCCCTGAGCCTCGCCCTCGCCGGCTGCGGCATCGCCCCGAGCAACTCCCAGCGCCTCACCGAAGCGGCGCTCGAGATGAACACGGCGGCCCGGTTCGGCCGCATGGATGTCGCGCTCGAGCGCGTCGGCTCGAGGGCGCGGGAGGACTTCATGCGCCGCCACGCCGATTGGGGCGCCCGCCTCCGCGTCGTCGACGTGGAGTTCGGCGGCTTCGAGATGACCCAGCGCGACGAGGCCGAGGTCTACCTCGACGTCCTCTGGCTGCGGCACGACGAGGCCACGGTCCGCACCACCCGGATCGCGCAGCGCTGGCGCGACGAGCGAGGCCACTGGGAGCTCGTCGGCGAGGAGCGAAGAGACGGCGACACTGGGCTGCTCGGCGAGCCGCCGCCCAAGGAGAAGCCGGCCGGCGAGGCGGCGAGCGCGATCGACCCGGGCCGGCGACCCGGCCTGAGCCTTCACACGCGCGTCATTCGCGACGAGTGAACGGCGCCGCTGAGCCGGGCGGTACGAGGCTACGCGGCGGACCGCGCGCCGGGGCCCTCACGGCGCCGGCGCGCGCAATCGTGGCGATCGCCGGGATCGCGCCGGGGCCTCGCGGCGCCGGCGGGCGCGATCTCGAGGAATGTCGGGACGGTTCTGCGGGATGGATCCAGCGCGTGGCCGGCGGACCGGCCGCGCACCGTCAGGAAGCCGGGGCAGGAGTCGCGGGAGCGGCGGCGCTCTTGGGGGCGCGGGGCTTCTTCGCCTTGCCGGCGACCTCCGTCGTGGCCCGCGACAGCTTGCTGCGCTTGGCGCGCTCCTTCTTGGCAGCCTGCGCCTTGCGGCGCCTCATCTTCATCGACTGGCGACGATCGCGCTTGCCCATGCTTCAATCTCCTCACGGTCGGGGGCACGGGCGCGGCATCGTGACGACAGCTCGCCAGGCGAGCCCCATCCTGCACCGGTGGATGGCCTACCGCGGGGCCCCTCAAAGGGAGCGGGACTCTGCCCAAGAGCGCATGGAAGCGCAAGGGGCAATGCGCTCCGAAACGCAGTTCTCGCGCTAGACGCGCGTGCAGTACGACGCCCGGCCAGGCCGACCGCTCGCGGGCCTCCGCCTGCGGGATCTGCGCGATTTGTCGGGGAGTTGCGCGCTGTTACGTTGGCACGTCAGCACGTCAGCACGTCGGCGCGTCGCGCGCGGGATTCGCGCTGCCCGGGCGCACCCGGCAGCGCTCAGCCGCCGACCGCGCCGTCCAGCGCCACCTCGCGGCCGCGGACCTCGAGGCGGTACCGGGAGTTCACGGTCTCTATGTAGAAGACCTCGCGCCCGGCGAGGCGCAACACGCGCTTGACTGGCGTCGTCACATATTCATGCATTCCGTCGGAGAACTCGATGACGATGACCGAGCCTTTCCGTGGTGCACGGACGAGCCGGCCAACGACTGCGCGCGATCCCCGGCCGAGCTTGCGGAGCACAACCTGCACAACAGAGATGCTAGCACGCAGATCTCGGCCGAGCACAAGCTGCACAAGCAGCACCTCTCGCAACTAGGTCCCACCCTGGACCAGGGTGTCCGGCTGCATCGGAGCGGCCCGGACCTTCGCGCCGCGGACGGCGAGCAGGTGGTAGCGGAGCCAGCCCCGGGCGGAAAAGTTCTATAAATGGATCGCTGCCGCGGGCGTACAATGGTCCTGCAAACCCGGCAGCCATCGAGCGGGCACATCGCTCGCGCGGGCCATCATCGCCGGATTGTTGGATCGCGGCCAGGGCGGAATCCTGCCGAGCGCACTCGGCGATGCGACGGGTCACGCAGCCCGACGCGTGGTCTACCTGACGCCCGGCTCGGGCGGCGGGCGGCGCTGCCGGCCGAGTCGGCTCGGTCCGGAGCTTCGCCGTGCTCGTATGCTGCTGCGCCGCGCCGCGCGACGCTGCGCGCCGGACCCGGGCCTTTCGAGCCGCGGCTCGGCGGCCGGCCCGGGCGTGCGTCATCGCCGGGCGGTCGAGCCGGTCCGGTTATTCGGGTCGGTCACGCCGGGCGCGCCCTTGTCCGCGAAGTAGGTGCGGAGCATGTCGCACGCGACGTTGGTCGCTTTCACGCGCCATTTCGCGCCGTTGGCGACCATCACCGAGATCGCGACCTCCGGCTTGCGGCTCGGGGCGAAGCCGACGAACCAGGTGTAGAAGGGCCCCTCGGGCGTCGGCTTCGTGAGCGTCCCCGTCTTGCCGGCGACGCGGATATCCGGGAGGTAGGCGCGGCCGTTGCGGTCGTGGAACGAGCGGTAGCTCGTCCCGTTATCCACCGTCGCCTCCATCATCGTGGTCACCGCGCTCGCCGTGGTCTCGTCCATCACGCGCTTGAGCACCTGCCGCTCGCTCACGCCCTGGTAGATCTCGCCGATCTCGTCCTTGACGCTCGACACGACGTGGAGCCGGATCATCTCGCCGCCGTTGGCGAGGGTGGTCGCCAGGTTCGCCCCCTGGAACGGCGACAGCGTCGTGTTCCAGAAGCCCGCCGCGGTGCGCGCGAAGCCGAGCTCGTCTTCCGGCAGCGCGATCGTGCTCGTCGCGACGTTGACGTCGAACGGCGTGTCCTGCCCCCAGCCGAGCTTCGCGGCCACGGCGCCGAGCTTCTCGTGATCGAGGTTCTTGGCGGCGAGCCGCGCGAACACCGTGTTGATGCTGCGGCCCATCGCCTGCGTGAGCGTCGCGCAGTACTTGTCGCGCCGCTTGTTGTCGATCATGTCGGCCGGCCGGATCGAGTGCTCGCCGCCCGAGTAACACTGCTTCGTGTTCGGGCTCAGGCCGGCCTCGACGAGGGCGGTGCCCGTCACGACCTTGAAGACGCTCGCCGACGGCGCGGTGGCCTCCGCGGCGACGTCGTGCAGCGCGCCTTCGTGCACGTAGCTCGCCCAGACGAGCACCTTCCCGGTGCGGATATCGGTCATCACGACCGCGCCCTCCGGGACCTGGCCGGCCCGCAGGAAGCCGATCGCCGCGCGCTGGTACATCGGGTCGATGGTCAGCTCCGCGACGCGGCTGCCGTGCGCCGGCGCCGTCGGCGGGCTCCTCCGGTCGTCGATGCGCGTGAGGTCGAGGTCCGTGAGCGGCGGCGGCGTCACGGTCCGCGTGATCTTCGGCCCGCCGGCGGTCGTCTTCTTGGCGAGCAGCCCTCCGAGCTGGACGTCGTGCTCGCGCAGCATGGGGAGGGTCACCGCCACGAGCCCCACGGCTGCACCGACGGCGATCCACTGACGCATCTCGCGCATGGCCCGACGGGTACCCCGCCGGGGTGTCCTGGGCCAAAATTGAGGCGCGCCATTTGGCCGGCCTGCGCGGCCCGCTCCGCGGCGCGCCGCGCAGGGAGGCCTGCCGGCGCGCTTCGTTGGAGGGCAAACGAACGATCGAGGAGCGCGGCCGGCGCGCCGGCCGCGGCGGGGGAGGCGCGACGCGCGCCTAGAAGGACTAGAAGGACAGGCCGAGCCGGGCGCTGAGCTCGTGCAGCGCGTGCGCGTCCGGATCGGGCTCGGTCAGGGTGTTGCCCGGCACCCGGAGGAGGTTGTCGCTCGAGCCGCTGCCCGGCGTCAGGTAGGCGCTGTAATTCACGCCGAGCCGCACGTTCTTCGTATGCCAGTAGTTCGCGGCGAGGCCGATCTGCAGGACGTTGAGGTCGGTGCCCGGCCCGTTCTCGGCGCCCGGCGTCCGCTCGTCGTACGCGCCCTCGCGGGACGCGCCGTCGTACGTCGCGTTGATCCCGGCGAGGAGCGCGGCGACCTCGAGGCCCGACTTCGGCTTCTCGAGCTCCTTCGAGAGATCGATCTTGGTGGGGCGCGGGCTGAACCCCGGATCGCCGCTGACGAAGGTGTCGCCCACCGGCCACGCCGAGAGCTGCACGTACCACCCGAGCCCCCTCACCTGCCCGAGCCGCTCGGTGTTCGTGAGCTGATAGCCCTCCACGGCCTCGCGCGTGTTGTTCGCGACGTAGTAGGCCTCGGCCCGGAGCTCGACCATCTCGATCGGCAGCCGGAGCTCGCCGCCGATCGCGTTCTGCGCGCCCGACGGGATGACGTGGATCGGGCGCCTCAGCGAGTCCGTGTAGCCGGCGCCCCAGAGCGCGTAGCCCTGCCCCGTCCTGATGGGCGAGTAGTCGTAGCCCACGAACTCCTGGTCTCGCTCGCCGTGGCGCGCGCTGATGCCGATCTGCGCCTTCGCGAGCAACGCCTTCTTGTCGCCGCCGAACGGGCGCGCGAAGACGCGGGCGACGAAATCGGGCGGGGCGTCGACGCCGGGCCGGTTCTGCCCGTCGCCGCTGAGCACGCTGACGCCGTAGACGAGCCTCCTGTCGGCGACGTCGCCCCAGATGGTCAGGCCGATGTCCTTGCCCTCGGGGTAGGTGAAGCTCCGGGTCGCGATGTTGCGCTCGAGGAACGTCGAGGTGTTGTCGCTCGTCTGGTTATCCATCGAGAAGAACGTCGAGTACTGCCCGAACATGAAGTTCAGCGCGGGCATGACCGAGTAGTTGATCCAGACGTCGGCGAGCACCGCGTTCGAGGTCGTGCTCTCGACGGGGGCGAAGCGCGCGGTCTCGGCGGTCGGCGTCTGGCCGGGAGCCGCGGCGGCGTTCTCGGTCCTGCCGTTCGTGTTCGCGAGCCCTTGGCCGCCGAAATCGACGTCGACGTCAAAGGACCACTTCTTCAGGAACTCGCCGGCCAGCTCCAGCCGCGCGCGGCGGACGAAGAAGCGCGGCTTGAGCGCGCCCCCGCCGCTCGTCGCGGTCACGTCCGACACGCCGCCGCCGAAGGTGCTGTAGAAGTCGAGGTTCATCCTCCCCTTCGGGTACAGCCGGAAGGTGTCGCTGGCGTCCCGCAAGAAGAAGCCGCCGTGCCAGCCGGCGAGCGGCTGCTGCTCCTTCACGACCGCGGCCTCGGCGGTCGGCGCGAACACCTCCGCCGGCGGCGGCGGCGGCGGCGGTGCGGCGGTCGCCGGCGCGCCAGGAGGAGGCGGCGGCGGAAGCGGCTCTGCCGGCGGCGGCACCGGCACCGGCGGCGGCGGCGCCGGCGCCGCGGCGGCAGGCGGCGGTGCCGGCGCTGCCGCACCGGCAGGCGGCACCGCGCCGGCGGGGGGCACCGCACCGGCGGGCGGCACCGCACCGGCGGGCGGCACCGCACCGGCAGGCGGCACCGCACCGGCAGGCGGCGCGGGTGCTGCGGCCGGAGGTGGCGCCGGCGCCGGTTGCGCCGGGCCCTGGGGCCCAGGCTGTGCTAGCGCCGAAAGGCCCGACAGCGTAACAGTCATGCCCAGTAGCGCCGATGTAGCTAACCTCATGCAGTTCTCCCTGTGTGCGGCTCGCCCGCGTGCCCGAAGCTCCACGCATTTCAACGCCGAATTATGACCAGGACGTTACGCTTCTGTGTAGGGCACGGGACGAGCGGGCAGGACAGTCGCGTGACAGGTGGGGGCAGTCAAGAGTCCGTTCAAGGGAGGACGGCGCGTGCCGGCGGCGGAGCGCCGGAGCAAAGGCGGGGAAGGATCACTCGATGACGACCAGCGTGCGGATCACGGCGGATGTCGAGGTGCTCGACAACAGCACCTTGGTGGCCCTCGCCGGGCCAGGGAACGAGAATCTCAAGCTCATCGCGCGCACTCTCGGCATCGAGTCGGGCGTCCGAGGCAACACGATCCGGCTCGCCGGGGACGCCGACAAGGTCGCGCTCGCCGAGCGGTGCCTGGCGGAGGCCGCGCAGATGTTGAGGAGCGGCGTGGCGCTCGACCCGCAGGACTACGTCCGCGGGGTCCAGGCGCTCCGGGACGACCCTGGGATGACCCTGCGCGAGCTGTTCGAGGACGTCGTGCTCATCTCGGCGCGCCGCCGGCCGATCTCGGCGAAGGGTCTGGCGCAGAAGCGCTATATCCAGGCGATCCGATCGCACGACATGACGTTCGGCATCGGGCCGGCGGGGACGGGCAAGACGTACCTCGCGATGGCCATGGCGGTCCACGCGCTGCTCGAGCGCCGCGTGAAGCGGATCATCCTGACCCGGCCGGCGGTCGAGGCGGGGGAGCGGCTCGGCTTCCTGCCCGGCGATCTCGCCGAGAAGGTGAATCCCTACCTGCGCCCGCTCTACGACGCGCTCCACGACATGATGGACGCGGACAAGGCGCAAGGCCTCGTGACGCGCGGCCAGATCGAGGTCGCCCCGCTGGCCTTCATGCGCGGCCGCACGCTCAACGATTGCTTCGTCATCCTCGACGAGGCGCAGAACGCGACGAGCGATCAGATGCGCATGTTCCTCACGCGCCTCGGCTACGCCTCTCGCGCCGTGGTGACGGGCGACGTCACGCAGGTCGATCTCCCGCACGGCGCGCGCAGCGGCCTCGCCGAGGCGCGCGAGCTGCTCGCGGGGATCGAGGGGATCGCGATCTGCTCGTTCACCGAGGTCGACGTCGTGCGCCACCCGCTCGTGCAGCGGATCATCGTCGCGTACGAGCAGCGGGACGCCGAGATCGCCCGCCAGCGCGAGGAGCGGCGGGGCGAGGCGGGTCGCGGCGGCGGCCGCGGCGGCGCGGCCGGCGAGGCCGGCGCTGCGCCGCCGGGCCGAGCGGCGGGCGAGCCGGGCGGCGCCGGCGCGGCGAGCTGACGCGCGACGCTGCTGGACGAGACGCCGCCGTCTCGTCCAGCGGCGCCGATCATTTCTTCTTCAGCTCCACGGGCGACTCGCGCACGAGCATGGCGTCGGGTCCGGTCACCCGGATCCTGCCCGCGATGACGTTCTCCTTCAGCTCGCCGACGAGGATGCCGGTCATCGCGGTCGGCGCGCGCGGATCTTCGGGGAAGACCGAGGCGCGCACCATGCCGTCCTCGACCTTTCCGACGAGGGTCGCGTCGCCGAGCGCGCCTTTCGCCGTGCCCTTCAGCTCACCGCTCGGATCGATGGTCAGCGTCACCGTTCCTGGGCCGGTGGCCTGTTTGCCGTCGTCCTTCTGGCGCACGGCGTCCTTCACCTTGGGGGGCAGCACGACGCTGCCTTTCTTGGCGTCGTAGCGCCCTTCCCACGTCCCCTGCCATGCGGGCGCGCCCGTGGGAGCGCCCACCTCTCCCGGCGGGCCTGCGTCCGGCAGCTCGGCGGCTGCCGAGCTGGCCGCGGGCGGCGCGCTCGCCGCGGTCGACGGGGGCGGCGAGGGCGCGGGCCGCTCCGGTTCGCCCGGGCGCGGCGGGCTCTCCTCGCAGGCGGCGAGGAGAGCGATGGCGAGGGACAGGAGGAGCGCGGGGGCACCGCCGCGCGCCCGGCGGGCTCGTGTTCCGGTGGCGTTCACGCGGACGCTTTTATTACGTGCGGGGCTGGTCGTCGCGTCGATTTGACGGGCCGGCGTCGCGAGGCGCGGCGCCTCCGGATCAGGAGGCCCTGCGGAACGCCACGGTCCAGTGCCGGTCGCTCGTCACCTGCGCGCATTCGGGGGGGATCCCGAGCGAGCGCAGGATTTCCCGCACCTCCTCGAGCGCGAGCGCGGCGCGCAGCGACGCATCGAAGAGGGCTCGCTGGTACGGCGTATCGTTCGCTGCAACCGCGGCGACGAGGGCCGCCACCGACGCCTCGTCCTCCGGACGGAGCAGATCTCGGATGAACAGGAGCCCGCCGGGCCGGAGGACGCGAAACATCTCACGCATGACCTGCATCGGCTCCGGGATGTGGTGGACGATGCTGTTCGAGAGGACCGCTGAGAACGTCTCGTCCGGTTCGGGCAGCGCCTTGGCGTCCGCGAGGGCGAGCGCGATCGCGCCGGTGAGCCCCGCCTGCTCGACGCGGCGGCGCCCGAGGTCGAGCATCGACGCCGAGAGATCGATCGCCTTGATGCGCGCCGTCGGTACGCGCCGGCAAAGCTCGATGGGCAACAGGCACGTCCCCGTGCCGACGTCGAGGGCGTATGCGAGATCCGGATCGTGGCAGAGGAGCGCGTCGCAGAACGCCGTGTTCACGGCGGCGTGATCCATGCTGTCATAGGCCCGCGCGTCCTCGTCGGTATCCATGACCTCGGGCTCGAGCACGCGGGCCAGCGACATGCGCGCATCGTTCTCCCCGACGGACGCGCATGTCAACGGATTGTGGGCGGCTGGTCAATCCCGGCCGACCACCGGGCCAGCGTCGACACTCGGCCCGCGCGGATTCCGGGTCCGCGTGGATATGGACAGGAAGGCGTTCGAAGAAGTCGAGGCGGAGCGGGCCGGGCCGCCGCCGCCGTTGCTCCTGCTTCTCTCATTGGAGTAGGCGCCAATGTCGTAGAGTCCATGCACCTGGAGCGCGAACCGCGCGCCGCACTCGAGGGCGCCGGGCCGAAGGCTGAGCTCACTCGGGAGCGCTCGATCGGACAGACCGAGCGCGGCGATGAGCTCTCCTCGGCGCTCTTCTCTAGGCGCTCTTCTCTATAATGAGAGGTCCTGCTGGATACGCCGTGCGCCCGCGCGCCGGTCCGGCGGGCACGACGGGCTCCAGCCGGCCGCCCCGCGTTGCCCGCGGCAGAGAGGTGCCGCGCGTGATGTCGAGATCGGCGCCGCGCCAAGAGAGCGCGTGCCCGGATGGCGGCGGCGCCGCCGGCGTGGGGTCATCACTCCGAAGAGCTCGTCGGGTTGGCTTTTGATCGAGGCGCGGCAGAGCGCGCGAGCCCGCGCAATCCCGCGGAGATGAGCGCATGTCGCGCAGCGCGCTCGCTCAGCGCAGCGGCTCGCGGCGAGCCTGCCGGCGACTCGCGCCGGGGCAGTGGGCTCAAGCAGGCGCGCGGGCATAGACGCCGGCGTCGCGCCGCGGGCGGACAGGGCGGCGGCGCGCTCGGCGAGACGCCGTGGCGCCGCGGACCCGGGGGCGAGGCGCCGCGGGGTCGGCCCTGATTCGTGCCCCTCCGGCGCTGATAGCGAAGCTCCCCCGCCGCGCCCCTCCCGCGGGGCGGCATCGTATCATCATGCGCCTGCATAGGTCAGTCGTGCGCCCAGGGCGTGCAATGTAGCCATGCGCTGGCCGCCTGTGTGTGGTCGCCAGGCGCTCGCACCCGGCGCGGGGCGCTTCAATGATTGGGGGGAGGCCCAGGCCGAGGCCGATGCGCCCCGCAGTTGTGCGCGAGCCCGCATTGCCGCCCGCGACGGGCCTGCTCGAGGGAGCGGGGTTGCTCGGTTCTCATACAGTGCTCACCTGACCTGCCTCGAGCACCCGAGACACGCAATGCCGCGGTGCAGCGTGGGGGGCCTGAGAGGGTTGTCGCGGCTCGGGCCGTCCTGCGCGGGGGAGGGGTCTCGGCTATCAATCGACGCGCGAAGGGGCGCTTCATCGCTTCGGCTCGTGTCGAGCAAAGCAGCCCAGCCGTTCGTGGCCGTCCAATGAGCTCTCCGATTGAGCCCGCCCGCAGCGCCTATTGAAAGAAAAGACGGGCGGCTATCCTCAATTCGCTTGACCAGGCAAGTGGCAACGGCATAGTCGTATCCAACCGCCGAGCTGGATTCGGCGACGAGGGAGAGCACATGGCGACCGATGCCTTTTCACAGCAGATTGTAAACCTCGTGCGGAAAATGCCGGACGAGGCGATCCTCGCGCTCGTCAAGAATCAGCTGGGCGCCGTGACAGGGGAAGCGCCGTTGGTTCCTGCGCCGGCGCCGCGCCGCAGCCGTACGCGCGCCCGCGCTGGAGCGGTCCAGTCCAAACCTTCTTCCGTCGCGGCCAAGCGTGGCGCCGCGCCGAAGCGCCGGCCCGGCCGCCCGCGCAAGTCGCCGGCCGCCTCGGCGGAGCGTCAGGAGACGCTCGACGCGGTCGAGCGTGTCGTCAAGGCGAGCGCTGGCGTCAGCGCGAGCGAGGTGGCGAAGCAGGCGGGTATCCCGCAGACGCGCGCCGCCGCAGCGCTGAAGGAGCTCAAGCTGGAGAAGCGGATTTTCCAGGGGGGTGACCGCCGCTTCGCCCGCTATGCAGGCGACGCGAAGACGGCCGAGCAGGCGAGCGCGAACGCGCGCAAGACCGCGGCGGGACCTGCGCCTGCGGCGAAGAAGCCGGCCGCCAAGGGGCGCAAGCGCGTCGCTCAGGCTGCCGCGCCAGCGAAGTAGGTCGAGCGACCACCGCGCACGCCAGGGTCAGATGGGATGGAGGCTTTGCTGACGCGCCGCGTTCAGAATGGCTGTCCCGTTCGAGACGGAGCTCAGGGCGGGCTCCAGGTGAGCCCGCTATCCTCAGAGGCCATGACGTACCAGCCGCGGCGCGATGTCCCGGTGACGTCGGCCTGGAGGAGCATCAAAAGTCGATTTCCGAAGGAGAGCAGCGCTCCGAGCTCGATACGGCCGCGCTCGCCCGAGTCTTCGCCGATTACCCTGGGGACGTCGTAGATCTTACCTGCTTCCGGCGATTGCGCGATATAGAGCCCCCACCGCGTCGCGGTGCGGGACGTCAGCACCGCGGCGACCCCCTGGCGTGTGGGCGCCAGGGCGATAGACCGCTCGTGCGGCTCCAGCCAGGGGCGAAAGGGCGGTTTTTCGGCGAGCACGCAGGCGCCTTCGAGGGTGCAGGTCGCGAGCGTGCGCTCTCCGGTGGTGGGAGCGATAACCTCCACCATGATCCGGTCGGCCGCGCAGCCGACCGCGGCTTCGGGGGCGGCTTTCGCGGGGAGCTTCAGCACGGCTGTCTGCGTCGCGGAGACGGCGAGCACGGCGGCCTTGTCGGGCGGCTGCGGCACAACCTGGATCGACCATCCGGCGAAGTCGCACGCGGGCGGGGCAGACAGCGCGGCCGTCGCCGCTGGGTTCATCGCGAGTCCCTCGACGATCCGCGGTGCGTCGAGCGGCTTTCCCGGCTCGGGGACGGGCCGCGCGAGGAGGTTGCGCCCGCGCACCGACAGGAGCGCCGGCGGGCGGCCGTACGGCACCGGCAGCGCCTGTTCTTGCGCGGGGAGCTGGACCGGCGGCACCGGCGCGGCGCCGGGCGGCCCCCCATAGACGAGGGTCGCGCGCCGGGGTCTCGGCTCGACGAGCAGCGCGGCGCTCTCGGCCGACAGCACCGCAGCTATGGAGTTCGCGAGCGGCCGCGCTCCGCGGCCCAGCTCGGGCAGCGCGACCGACGAGGGCGCCGAGAGCTCGCTCGCCTCGAACGGAGCGAAGAAGAAGCTCGGCGGGTCCACGGCGGGCGGCGCGCCTCGAGCTCCGCGCGCGTCCTTCGCGGGCGCCGGGCCGCGCGGGCCGGCGGTGAGCACGGTGGCGCCGTCGGCGCCGACCGACCAGGTGGACCACCCCTCGCGGAGGCGCCGCAGAGAGCGCCACGTCCTGCCGGCGGTCTCGGTCACGAGCGCGACCGCCTCGTTCTCGACCTCGCCTGTCACCACCGCGCGCTTGTCGTCGAGCACGAACACCCGTCGCCATCGGGTCGACGACGGGGCGAGCGCCGAGGCGATGCCTCGCGCCTGGCCAATGGCCGTGGTGAGCTCATCCTGCGACGCCGCGCCCGGCGGCGGGACGGTGATGGGCTCTGGCTTTTCCTTCTTCCGGCACCCGAGCGCCAGGAGGGCGGTCAGGGCGGCGAGGGCGGTGGCGACGGCGCGGCGCCGCGCCGCCGCGCTCACTCCGGAGTCGAACATCGGCATTCTCTTCGCTGGTGTCGCCTTGGATCGCTGCGCCGCATCGCCGGGCGCTCGCCGACTGGCATGCTCGGCCGCGCCGCGCCGGAGCGGTCGAGCCGGGGATCGGGCCGCCGCGCCGCCGCGGGGCGCGCGCGGCGCGCTCGCTTGGATCGCTCGCCGCATCGCCTCGAGCCCCGCGCCCGCCTCGCGGCCGCTCTGCCGCCGGCCGCACGCCGTGCGGCCAGCACTAGTCAGCCTGCTCCGGATCCATGCAGCACCGGAAGCCCGTCGAGTAGTCGTGGTAGCCGAAGGAGTGCGCGGTCGTCGCGTACTTGCACCCCTCGCCGTTGCGCGTCGTGTCCATGAAATAGCCGCCGCGGAAGGTGCCGTTCGGATCGTCGACCCACTCGTGGAGGTTGCCGACCATGTCGAACACGCCGTAGCCGTTGGTGCACCCCGCGCGCTCGCCCGTCGGGAGCAGCGCGTTGGACAGCTGGTTGATGAGCGGGTTGTTCAACGCGCTCGTCCAGTGCTCCTCGGACTTGATGCCGAGCAGCGCCGCGATCTCGGCGACCGGGTGCACCGGTCGCTCGTCGTCGTTGCACACGCCGTGCTGGCGGCTCGCGCCATAGGGGAAGAGCGTCTCATCGGGCCCTCGGCACGCGCTCACCCACTCGTCCGATCTGCACAGGCGCTTGCCGGACGCCGCGCACGCCCGCTTGGCCTGCAGCCCGCTGATGTACCCCTGCGGGATGACGCCCGGCCAGGACACGGCGCGGACGCGGCGCTCGTTGCCGTCGATCGGATCGAAGGGCGACCACGGGCGCTCGCCGCCGGGCGTCAGCTCGACCAGGGAACCCTCCCAGCGGTCGACGCACACGCGATCGTCGACGAGGGCCATCTCGGCCGGACAGCGCGCGCTGCTCGTCGACGAGGACGCCGCGGCGGCGCTGGTCTCGGGCTCCATCACGGACGCGATCGCGGCGCTGTCCTTGACGGTCGAGAGCGCGCTCTCCTTCGCCTTGAGGGGCCGGTCCACGACGATGGCGGCGGCGCCCTCGAACGACGCTCGCGCCACCACGCGCGGCGTGATCTGCTCGGCGGTCGTCGACCCCGGCGCGCAGCCGGCCGACGCGACGACAAGTCCGAGCAGGACACCGCCGCGGTATGCACGCGCCCGCGACGAACGCGGAAGGGAAGTCGCCAGACGCGGGCGGGAGAGGTCCTTGGCCACGGCGGAGCCGAGGATCCCTTCCCGCCATCTTTTTTGCAACCGAATAGCGCCCTCGGGGGACCCCCGAAGGCGCGTACGGGAGAGGGTGCGGGCGCCGCGGCGCTAGGGTGGGCGCAGGCTGGGAACGGGCCCAGAGGTCATCGGATGTGCGTTGAACGGTGGGGGAAAAGAACCGCGAGAGCAGAGAGGGCGCTGCGCGCGCCCTCGGTCCCGCCTTCGCGCGGGGACCTGTTCAGAAGCTCATGACGGTCTCGTAGCAGTCGCGGTAGGCCGCGCCGCAGGTGAGGTTCTCATCCGCCTCGTTGATGCACTCTACGAGCTCGTCCACGCCGGCGGCGCTGAAGGGGTTCAGATCGGCGGCGCACTGCCCCTCGTTGAACGACTCGTCGCATTGGTCGGCGATCCCGTCGCAGGTCGTGAGCGCCTGGTTGGGGCAGGCGTTCTCGTACATCTCGGTGAGGCAATCCTGGGCGGGCTCGAAATCGCACGCGTACTGCACGCCGATGTCCGCCAGGCAGTCAACCAGATCCGCCGCGTGGCTCCGGGCGAACAGGAGGAAGGCGCGCTTGCAGAGCCTGTAGCCGATGGGCTCCTCGTCGCGGTCGTCGCCGCACTGGCTCGTCGCCCCCTGCGCCGGCGCGATGTTCAGCCGCTCACATGCGTCCGCCGTGACGCTGCTGTTCCCGGCCTCGATGCACGCCGCTGCGCCGCCCGCGCCGCCCGCGCCGCCCTCGCCGCCCTGACCGCCTTCTCCTCCGTCGCCCCCCTGGCCGCCTTCGCCCCAGTCGCCGCCCTCGCCGCCCTCGCCGCCCTCGCCTCCGCCGGCCGAGGAGCTGTGGGTGACGCCGGGGCCGGTCGTCTGCTCCGGGTCGTTGTCCGTGTCCGCCGAGGTCACGACGCAGCCGCCGACGACGGCGGGCAAGATCAAGGTAAGCGCGAAGAAAGAATGGCGATGACGAGCAAGCATGGTCACGTTGCCTCCTACAATGTCGGGGAAGAGTTCCACGATCTGGTACGTTCGACTCAGCCTGGGGCTCTCCTATTCCCCTCGCAATCCCGTTCTTCGCCCCGGTCGAGCCGGACGAGGCCGATGCGCCGCGGACGCACCCGGTGCCGTCCCGCTCAGGCCGCCCGGGCAGCCTGTTTCAACAGTGTTTCGTGCATGTCAAGATCAATTTTCGAGATCGTGAACGGCCGAGCGCCTCCCGGAAGCCGGCCGGCCGGCGCGGGCGGCGGCCGGACGCGGGCGGCGTGACCCCCTCCTGACGCCCGTTCAGGAAAGGCTGAAAAGCTGCTCAGGTCGCTCGGGCGCGGGAAACAAACTGAAAGGACGCGGAAGGATCGCGCTTGCGTACGGCGTCTCCCGCTGGTAATCACCGCGCTCCGTTTTCCCGGGCGATCGGGTGTCCTCCCGGTCTCCCAGTAGAAGAGCCGTAACGGCGCTTCGATCTCAGCTCAGCCCCTTCGGCCGCCGCGGGAACCCCCCCGGTGACGCGAAGGGGGTCCGCGTCGATGGACGCCGGGCTGAGACCGGAAGCGTACGACGGTGCAACCGGTTCGCAGCGAACCGAAACCCGGTACGGAGTCACTCCGCCCGCCGGTGTCGCGAGGTGTCTCGAATGGTAAGCAAAGCCAGTGCGATGTTTTCGCGGATCGCCCCGCGCAAGGCACGCATGATCGCCGATCTCGTCCGAGGTCGCGACGCGGACGAGGCGATCCAGCTGCTCTCGTTCACGCAGAAGAGCGGCGCCCCCGTCCTGCGGAAGATCATCGAGAGCGCGGTCGCGAACGCCCAGCAGGCGGGCGCGGACATCGACGCGCTCTTCATCAGCAAGGCCACCGTCGACAAGGGGCCGAACAAGTTCAACCGCCGCTGGCGGCCGCGCGCGATGGGTCGTGCGACCCGGATCACCAAGGGCGTGTCGCACATCGTCATCGAAGTCGACGAGAGAAAGTAAGTAGAGGACCTGCCGATATGGGACAGAAGACCCATCCGTATGGCTTCCGCGTCGGTGTCATCAAGACGTGGAGCAGCAAGTGGTACGAGGACGGCGCCGCGTATCAGAAGTGGCTCCACCAGGACATCCGCATCAAGCGCGCGATCAAGCAGTACCTCTACAACGCGAACATCGCCGGCGTGGAGATCGAGCGCGCCGCGAACCGCGCGAAGGTGATCGTCTTCACCGCCCGCCCCGGCATGGTGATCGGCAAGGGCGGCAAGGGGATCGAGACGCTGAAGAGCGGCAACGTCGGCACGGCCTCCAAGGGCGAGACCCTCTTCCCCGGCGTGTCCTCGTTCACCGACAACGAGGTGTTCATCGACGTGCAGGAGGTCCGGAAGGCCGAGACCAACGCGCAGCTCGTCGCCGAGAACATCGCGACGCAGCTCGAGCGCCGGATCGCGTTCCGCCGGGCGATGAAGAAGGCGGTCTCCACCGCGATGAAGTTCGGCGCGAAGGGCATCCGCGTCCGCTGCGCCGGCAGGCTCGGCGGCAGCGAGATGAGCCGCGTCGAGACCTACCGCGAGGGCCGGGTGCCGCTGCACACGCTGCGCGCCGACATCGAGTTCGGCCTCGCCGAGGCGAAGACGAAGGTCGGCATCATCGGCGTGAAGGTCTGGATGTTCAAGGGCGAGGTCCTGCAGCGTAAGGCGCGCCGGATCCAGTAGAGGGATTGCAGAATGCTGTCTCCGAAGCGAACCAAGTTCCGCAAGATGCAGAAGGGGAACAACCGCGGCCTCGCCATGACGGGCAGCGACGTCTCCTTCGGCGACTTTGCGCTCCAGTGCGTCGAGCCTGCCCGCGTCACCTCGCGGCAGATCGAGGCGGCTCGTATGGCGATCCAGCGGCACGTGAAGCGCGCGGGCAAGCTGTGGATCCGCATCTTCCCGGACCGTCCGGTGACGAAGAAGCCGCTCGAGGTCCGCATGGGTGGGGGCAAGGGCGCGCCCGAGGAGTGGTGCGCCGTCGTGAAGCCGGGCCGCGTGATGTACGAGATCAGCGGCGTGAGCGAGGAGATCGCGAAGGAGGCCTTCCGCCTCGCGTCGCACAAGCTCCCGATGCAGTGCAAGTTCCTCGTCCGCGGGCTGACGTGAGGGAAGCGATGAAGGCGAAGGATTTGCGTGAACGCACCACCGAGCACCTGCGCGAGCTCGAGAAGTCGCTGGCGGCGGGCCTGTTCGAGGCGCGGTTCAAGAATTTCACGAATCGGCTGAACGACACGGCGACGATCCGCAAGGCGAAGCGGGATCTCGCGCGGGTGAAGACGATCCTCACGCAGCGCGCGCGTGCCGAGGAGAAGGCGTAGCCATGGCGACGAAGAAGAAGGCAGAGAACCAGCAGCCGGTCGCTGCGGCGCCCGAGCTGGCAGCCGCCGCGCCTGCGCAGGCCGAGACCGAGGCGAAGGCGCACGGCTTCCGGCGCAAGCTGGTCGGCAAGGTGACCAGCGACAAGATGGACAAGACGGTCACCGTCGAGGTCATCCGGAACGCACTCGACCCTGTGTACAAGAAGTACGTCCGTCAGCGGGAGCGCTACAAGGCGCACGACGAGACGAACCAGTACAAGGTGGGCGACCGCGTCGAAATCACGGAGCACAGGCCGATCTCCCGCGACAAGCGGTGGCTCGTGACCAAGCTCGTTGCCCGGCCGGTGGAGGAGTAGCGCCATGATCCAGGTGTCGACGCATCTCGAGGTCGCGGACAACTCCGGCGCCCGAATCGTGAAGTGCATCAAGGTGCTCGGCGGCTCGCGCCGCAAGTACGCCGCGCTCGGCGACGTCATCGTCGTGTCGATCAAGGAAGCGCTGCCGGGGACCAAGGTGAAGAAGGGGGACACGGCGCGCGCCGTCGTCGTCCGCACCGCCCGGGAGTACCTCCGCTCGGACGGCAGCTACATCAAGTTCGATGGGAACAGCGCGGTCCTCATCAACAAGGAGAAGGAGCCGATCGGCACCCGCATCTTCGGGCCGGTCGCTCGCGAGCTGCGCGCGAAGAAGTTCATGAAGATCATCTCGCTCGCGCCGGAGGTCCTCTGATGAAGCGCCTCAGGGTCGGTGACCTCGTGCAGGTCATCAGCGGCAAGGAGCAGGGCAAGCAGGGCCGCATCACCAGGATCCTCGCCGACGAGGAGCGCGTGGTGGTGGAGGGCCTGAACACGGTGACCCGCCACCAGCGGCCCACGCCGCGCAACCAAGAGGGCGGGAAGATCACCAAGGAGGCGCCGATTCACGCCTCCAATGTCATGCCGGTCGATCCGGCGACGGGCAAGCCGACGCGCGTGAAGATCCGCGTCGGTGAGGACGGCAAGAAGACGCGCGTCGGCAAGAGCGGCAGCGCGATCGGTGTGGGCTAGCCATGGCGGACAAGAAGGACAAGGACAAGGCGGCCAAGGACGGCGGCAAGGGCAAGGACAAGCCCAAGCCGCAGCAGGCCAAGCCGCAGGCGCCCGCCAAGAGCAAGGAAGCCAAGGGCGCGAAGGGGAAGGGCGCGGAGGCCGAGGCCGCCGAGCCGACCGAGGCGCGCCCGCGCGACCCGAACTACACCCCGCGGCTGCGCACGCACTACCAGAAGTCCGTGACCGCCGCGCTCTCGAAGCGGTTCGGCTACAAGAACCCGATGATGGTGCCCCGCCTGCAGAAGGTGGTGATCAACATGGGGCTCGGCGCCGCGGTGCAGAACCCGAAGATCATCGACTCGGCGGTCGAGGACATGCGGGCGATCTCCGGCCAGAAGCCGGTGGTGACCCGGGCTCGGAAGTCGATCGCGACCTTCAAGCTGCGCGAGAACCTGCCCATCGGGGTGATGGTGACCCTGCGCGCCGAGCGGATGTGGGAGTTCGTGGATCGCCTGATCTCGTTCTCGCTGCCGCGCGTCCGTGACTTCAAGGGCGTCAGCCCGAAGGGGTTCGACGGCAAGGGCAACTTCACGATGGGCCTGCGCGAGCAGATCATCTTCCCCGAGATCGACTACGACAAGATCGACGTCGTGAAGGGGCTCAACATCTCGTTCGTGACCACGGCGAAGACGGACGAGGAAGGACGCGCGCTCCTCACCGAGCTTGGCATCCCGTTCCGGCATTGAGGGATTTTCGATGGCCCGTGCAAAAGAGTTTGCGAAGCTGAACCGTCCGCCGAAGTTTTCTACGCGGCACAAGAACCGTTGCAAGGTGTGCGGGCGCTCGCGCGCTTACTACCGCGACTTCGAGCTCTGCCGTGTCTGCCTTCGGTTGTTCGCGCTCCGTGGTGAGCTCCCTGGTGTGATCAAGGCCAGCTGGTGATTCTATGATGACCGATCCCATCGCCGACATGCTGACCCGCATTCGCAACGCGGCGCTCGCGCGGCACGACCGGACCGAGATCCCCGCGAGCCGCATCAAAGTTGCGGTCGCGGAGATCCTCAAATCCGAGGGCTTCATCGCCGACGTGCGCGAGACCGAGGGCGAAGGTCCCAAGAAGCTGACGATCGTGCTCAAGTACGGGCGCGACCGCCAGAGCGCGATCGACGGCGTGCGCCGCGTCTCCCGCCCCGGGCGCCGCGTGTACGTGCGCCACGACAGGATCCCGCGCGTGTTCAGCGGGCTCGGGATCTCGATCCTGAGCACGTCCCGCGGGCTCATGAGCGACAGGGATGCGCGCCGCCTGAAGGTGGGCGGCGAGCTGCTCTGCGAGGTGTGGTGATGGAAGCTCAGGCGAACACAGCCCAGCCTGCGAAGGGCAACGCGAACGGTGACAGCCGGCTCGCGACCAAGACGTCGCGCGTCGGCAAGCGTCCGATCGATCTGCCAAAGGGGGTCACCGCGACCGTCAACGGCCGGAAGATCGACGTCAAGGGCCCGAAGGGGCAGCTCTCCCGCGCGATCACCGACAAGGTGGACATCAAGCTCGAGGGGGCCAAGCTGCACGTGAGCTCGGTGGCGCCGGGGCGCGACGGGTCGCGCCTCCAGGGGCTCACGCGGGCGCTCGTGGCCGCGATGGTGAAGGGCGTCGCCGAGGGGTACGAGCGGACGCTCGAGCTCAAGGGGACCGGCTACCGCGTCGAGCTCAAGGGCACGACGCTGAACTTCGCCCTCGGCTTCTCCCACCCCGTGACGTTCGCGGTGCCGGCGGGCCTGACCGCGACGATCCCGGCGGACTCGAAGGGCACCGTCCTCGTCCTGACGGGCGCGGACAAGGAGCTCATCGGGCAGACGGCCGCGACGATTCGCGGCTTCAGGCCGCCGGAGCCGTACGGCGGCAAGGGCGTGCGGTACCGCGGCGAGCGCGTGCGGGAGAAGGCTGGCAAGGCCGGCAAGGGCGGCAAGAAGTAAAGGCGAGCAGCGGCGGCGACGCCGCTGCACCGAGGGACGAGACGGTCATGGGCATGAAAATCGTCGGTCGGGAGCGCCGGAAGCTCCGCATCCGCAAGAAGGTCGAGGGGACGCCGGAGCGCCCGCGCCTCAGCGTCTTCCGCAGCTCGAAGCACATCTACGCGCAGGTCATCGACGACGTGAGCGGCAAGACCCTCGCCCACGCTTCGACGCTGTCGAAAGATCTGAAGGGCGCGCTCGACGAGGACAACAAGGTCGAGGCGGCGAAGAAGGTCGGGGCGCTGATCGCGAAGATCTGCAAGGAGAAGCAGATCGACAAGGTCGTCTTCGACCGCAACGGCTATCTGTACCACGGGCGCGTCAGCGCCCTCGCCCAGGCGGCGCGCGAGGCAGGTCTCGATTTCTGACTCCCACAGCCGCTGCCCTGATGGTGAGGGCGGCGGGCGCGGTCAACTGCCGCGGCGGAGAACGTGATAGAGGACGGTTATGGCGTTCGATCATGTCGACGAAGAGAAGCTGAAAGAGCGAGTCATCCACATCAACCGCGTCGCCAAGGTCGTCAAGGGCGGCCGGCGTTTCAGCTTCTCGGCGCTGGTCGTGGTGGGCGACGAAGCGGGGCACGTGGGCGTCGGCCTGGGCAAGGCCAACGAGGTGCCGGAGGCCATCCGCAAGGGGAACGACCAGGCTCGCAAGAACCTGTTCCGCATCCCGCTCGACGGTGTGACCATCCCGCACGACTCGTTCGGCCACGTCGGGGCGGGCAAGGTCCTGCTGAAGCCGGCCAGCCCTGGGACGGGCGTCATCGCCGGCGGCGCGGTGCGCGCCGTCGTCGAGTCGGCGGGGATCCACGACGTGCTGTCGAAGTCGCTCGGCACGAGCAACCCGCACAACGTCGTGCACGCGACCGTCGCGGCGCTCCGCGGGCTCAAGAGCCCGGAGAGCGTCGCCGGGAAGCGGTCGATGCAGCTCGACTCGCTCGACTACCAGCGCCGCGGCGGCACGACCACCGCGGGCCGCCGGCGCGCGAGCGTGGCGCCCCCCGGGCCGGGCGGCGCGCAGGGCGGCGGCGGTGGCGGTGAAGGAGGCTCGCAGTGAAGCTCCGCGTACGTCAGAAGGTCAGCAACATCGGCCAGGTCGAGCACACCCGCAAGGTCATCAAGGGGCTCGGCCTGCGCGGGCCGGGGTCCGAGGTGGTCGTCGCGAACACGCCCTCGTTCCGTGGCATGGTGAAGAAGATCCTTCACCTGGTCGAGGTGGAGGAGGTCGCCGACGAGGCAACCTCCCCGAAGTCCTGAGAAGCGAGATCGTCATCCCCGCGGAGTCGCCGCGTACGGAAGTGTGAAACATGGACATCCTCTCTAAGCTTCAAGCCCCTGAAGGCGCCGTAACCAAGAGGCTCCGCGTCGGCCGCGGCGTGGGGTCGGGCTTCGGCAAGACCTCTGGCCGCGGACAAAAAGGGCAGAAGGCGCGGGCGGGCGGCAACATCAACAAGAAGCATTTCCAGGGCGGGCAGACGCCGATCCAGCGCCGCCTCCCGAAGCGTGGCTTCCGGAATCCGCTCGCGGACATCGTCGCCAACGTCAACGTCGGCGCCCTCGAGGCGTTCGATGACGGCGCCCAGGTCGACGTGGCCGCGCTCCAGGCGAGCCGCCTCGTGCAGGGCCGGTTCGACGTCCTGAAGATCCTCGGCAGCGGCGAGCTCACGAAGAAGCTCACGGTGACCGCGCATCGCTTCTCCAAGGGAGCGATCGAGAAGATCGAGAAGGCGGGGGGCAAGGCGGTCGTGCTCGCGTCGCCCGCCTCCCAGGACAACTCGACGGGCTCCTCGTCCTCGTAGCCAGCGCGCGCGCCCCCACCAAGCCGGAGTCCAGGATCGCCTATGGCCAGCCTCGCGGGAATCACCAACTTCCACAAGATCCCCGAGCTCCGGCGACGCGTGATCTTCACCCTGGTGATGCTCGCGGTCTACCGGGTCGGCGTGTTCGTGACGACCCCGGGCGTCGACCGGAACGCGATGCGGCAGTACGTCGCGAAGCAGTCCGGGGGGCTCATCGGCTTCTTCAACATGTTCTCCGGCGGAGCGCTGGAGAACCTGTCGATCTTCGCCCTCGGGATCATGCCGTACATCTCGGCATCGATCATCATGCAGCTCATGGGCATGGTGTACAAGCCCATCGACGAGCTGCGAAAAGAGGGCGAGCAGGGGCGTCGCCGGCTCGATCAGTACACGCGGTACGGCACGGTCGCGCTCTCGCTGTTCCAGGCCTTCTCGATCGCGAAGATGCTGGAGGGCCTGTCGAGCAGCGAGACGGGGGCCGGCATCGTGAACCACCCCGGCATCGGCTTCCAGCTGATGACGGTCATCACGCTGACGACCGGGACCGCGTTCCTGATGTGGATCGGCGAGCAGATCACCGAGCGCGGGGTCTCGAACGGCGTCTCGCTCCTGATCTTCGCGAGCATCATCACGAGCATCCCCGGGCAGATCGGCAACTACTTCGCCCAGAACGCCGGCGATCTCCAGCCGCTGACGATGGCCGCGATCGCCGCGTTCATCGTGTTCGTCATCGGGGTCATCGCGTTCTTCGAGAACGGCAGGCGCCAGATCCCGATCGTGTACTCGCGGCGCCAGGTCGGCCGCCGCGTGTACGGCGGGCAGACGGCGCACCTGCCGCTCAAGGTGAACACCGCCGGCACCATCCCCCCCATCTTCGCGTCGTCGCTGCTGATGTTCCCGCAGACGCTCGCGAACATGAACGTGCCCGGGGCCAACGCGCTCCAGGCGATCATCAACCGGGGGGACTGGGTCTTCAACACCGGCTACGCGCTGCTCATCATCTTCTTCTGCTTCTTCTACACGAACGTCACGTTCCAGCCGGTCGACGTCGCCGAGAACCTGAAGAAGCAGCAGGCAAACATCCCCGGGATCCGGCCAGGCAAGCAGACGGCGGACTACATCCACCGGGTGATCCAGCGGATCACCGTGGGCGGCGCGCTCTACGTCGCCGCGGTGTGCGTGGTCCCCTCGATCGTCGGCAACCTGCTGCGTGTCCCCTTCGGCTTCGGTGGGACGTCGCTCATGATCGTCGTGGGCGTCGCGCTCGACACGGTGAACCAGCTGGAGGCGCACCTGATCACGCGGAGCTACGAGGGGCTGACGGGCCCCGGTGCCACCCGCATCCGCGGCCGCAGGCTGCCGGAAGCGTGACGGAGGGCAAATGATCTTGGTTCTTGTGGGGCCTCCTGGAGCTGGGAAGGGTACGCAAGCGAAGCTGCTGTGCTCGCGCTTCGGTATCCCGCAGATCTCGACCGGCGACATGCTGCGCGAGGCCAAGCGTGCGGGCACGCTAGAGAAGCGTTACCTGGACATCATGGACTCGGGCGGGCTCCTGCCGGATGAGGCCGTCATCGGTCTCATCGCCCGGCGAACGGTCGATTCCGATTGTAGCAATGGTTTCCTCCTGGACGGATTTCCCAGGACGGTGCCCCAGGCGACGGCGCTCGACGAGCTCCTCGCCAGCCAGGGCGGCAAGCGGATTGATGCGGTGCTCCAGCTGGACGTTCCGCGCCCCCTGCTCGAGGAACGGCTGATTCATCGCCGGACCGACAAACGCAGTGGACAGATATATCATCTCGTTTATAATCCGCCGCCCCCCGGTGCGGAGCTAGAGCATCGGGCCGATGATCGGCCCGAGGCTGTTGCCAAGCGGCTCGATGCCTACGAGGCGATGACGGCTGCGCTTCTCCCGTTTTACGAGCAGAAGCAGCTGCTGCATCGCGTCGACGGGGTCGGGAAGCCGGAAGAAGTCACGCACAGGGTGCTGTCGGCCGTCGGCCGATCGGGCTCGGGTGGAGAATGAGGCGTAGCAAACAAGCCAGACCGCCGAAGGAACCGAAGGGCGACAAGCTCGAGTTCGACGGCGTGGTTCAAGAGGCCCTGCCGAACGCCATGTTTCGCGTGAAGGCGGACAACGGCCTGGGCGTCCTCGCGACCATCAGCGGCCGGATGCGGCAGTACTACATCAAGATCCTGCCGGGCGACCGCGTGACCGTCGAGGTCTCGCCGTACGACCCGAGCCGAGGCCGGATCACGTACCGGCACAAGTAACGTAGTTTTTTGAGGAATCTGGAGGCTCCCCGTGAAGGTGCGCCCGAGCGTCAAGAAGATTTGCGACAAGTGCAAGGTGGTGCGGCGGCGTGGTGTCGTTCGGATCATCTGCGAGAACCCCCGCCACAAGCAGCGCCAGGGGAACTAGCTCTTTCGGCGGAAGCCCGCCCTCGTTTTGGTTTGGAGTAACCATGGCTCGTATCGCTGGTGTCGATCTCCCGCGTCGGAAGCATGTCGCCTTCGCCCTGCCGTACCTCTACGGCATCGGGCGGACTCTCGCGTTGCAGATCTGCGAGAAGACCAACATCGCGCCGAACAGGCGCGTCGAGGAGCTCAGCGACGCCGAGGTGAAGGCGATCCGCGACCTGCTCGACGCCGAGTACAAGGTCGAGGGCGACCTGCGGCGCGAGGTGCAGCTCAACATCAAGCGGCTCATGGACCTCGGCTGCTACCGCGGGCTCCGCCACCGGCGTGGCCTCCCGGCGAACGGGCAGAGGACGCACACGAACGCGCGCACCCGGAAGGGTCCGCGCAAGGGCATGTTGCAGCGGCGTCCGGCCGCTACGAAGTGACGAGCGGGGATTAGGACGCCATGGCGCAAGCGAAGACGGCTGCCACCACCACCAAGGCCAAGCAGAAGAAGAAGGTCAAGAAGAATGTCGCCGCGGGCATCGCGCACATTCAGTCGACCTTCAACAACACGGTCGTGACGATCACGGACATCAACGGCAACGCGATCGCGTGGTCGTCCGCTGGCGCTCGCGGCTTCAAGGGATCGCGAAAGTCGACGCCGTTCGCCGCGCAGCTCGCGGCGGAAGAGGCCGCGCGGCGGGCGCAGGAGCACGGGATGCGTTCGGTCGCCGTGTTCGTGAAGGGCCCGGGGGCCGGGCGCGAGAGCGCGCTCCGCGCGCTCCAGACCGCTGGCTTCAAGGTGACGCTGATCCGCGACGTCACGCCGATCCCCCACAACGGTTGCCGGCCGCCGAAGCGGCGCAGGGTTTGAGGTAATTCACGATGGCTCGCTACATTGGTCCGGTCTGCAAGCTCTGCCGCCGCGAGGGGATGAAGCTCTACCTCAAGGGAGAGCGGTGCTACTCCGAGAAGTGCGCGTACACGCGGCGCCCGTATCCGCCCGGCCAGCACGGCCAGGGGCGCATCAAGCTGAGCGAGTACGCGGTGCGCCTGCGCGAGAAGCAAAAGGTGCGGCGCATCTACGGCGTGCTCGAGCGGCAGTTCAGCGGGTACTTCCAGGAGGCCAACCGGCGCAAGGGCCGGACGGGCGAGGAGATGCTCGCGCTCCTGGAGCGGCGCCTGGACAACGTGGTGCACCGGATGGGCTTCGGCTCGTCGCGCGCCGAGGCGCGCCAGCTCGTGCGGCACGGGCACGTGCACGTGAACGGCAAGCGGCTGGACATCCCGAGCTACGTGGTGCGGGCCGGCGATCGGATCGAGCTCACCGAGGGGGCGCGCAAGTTCAAGAGCGTCCTCGCGTCGGTCGGGGGCGCGGACAAGCGCCCGGTCGCGAGCTGGATCGACGTGGATCGCGCGGCGTTCACCGGCGCGATCAAGGGCGCCCCGATCCGCGAGGATCTGAACGAGCCCGAGATCCGCGAGCAGCTCGTCGTCGAGTACTACTCGCGCTGAGCGCGAGGGCGGCGCGGAGGAGGGCAGCGCCACGAGCGCACCTTGCGGGGTGCGCTCGTTCGCTGCCGGCTCCCCTCCGCGTCGTCTTCCTGCGCGCGGGCGCGCAGGCGCATGAGCCAAGGATGCGGGCAGGAGGCGGCGCCGACCGGTCGAGTGCGGCCGCGGCGTGAGACCTCCGCGCAAACCTCATGAAGGAAGGAGATCGCCATGACGATGAACAACCCGAACCTCACGATGATCGCCCGGAACTGGCGCGATCTGATCCGGCCCAAGGGCATCTCGATCGACGCGGAGAGCGGGACCCAGTTCTACGCCAAGTTCACGTGTGAGCCCCTGGAGCGCGGCTTCGGGATCACGATCGGCAACTCGCTGCGCCGGGTGCTGCTCTCCTCCCTTCAGGGGGCGGCGGCGACGGCCATCCGCATCGAGGGCGCGCTGCACGAGTTCACCACCGTGCCGGACGTGGTCGAGGACGTCAGCGACATCATCCTCAACGTCAAGGAGGTCGTCTTCAAGGCGGCGACCCCGAAGACGTACTCGGTGCGGATCGACCGCGAGGGCCCCGGGCCCGTGTACGCACGCGACATCCAGCTCGTGGACGGGCTGTCGGTGCTCAACCCCGACCACCTCATCGCCGTGCTCGACAAGAAGGGGCCGCTCTCGATGGAGCTCACGGTGAACGTGGGCCGCGGCTACGTGCCCGCCGAGCGGAACAAGACGCCGACCATGCCCATCGGGACGATCCCGATCGACGCGCTGTTCTCGCCGATCCGCAAGGTGAACTACACCGTGCAGAACGCCCGCGTCGGGCAGGTGACCGACTACGACAAGCTCACGCTCGAGGTCTGGACCAACGGCTCGGTCTCGCCGGCGGACGCGGTCGCCTTCGCCGCGAAGATCCTGAAGGAGCAGCTCTCCATCTGGGTCAACTTCGAGGAGAGCGAGGAGACGAGCTACCAGGCGGTGATGAGCGACGACGAGCCGCTCAACGAGAACCTGTTCCGCTCCGTCGAGGAGCTCGAGCTCAGCGTCCGCTCCGCGAACTGCTTGCAGAACGCGAACATCACGCTCATCGGCGAGCTGGTGCAGCGGACCGAGCAGGACATGCTCAAGACCAAGAACTTCGGTCGCAAGTCGCTGAAGGAAATCAAAGAGATCCTCGCGAACATGGGGCTCTCGCTCGGGATGAAGATCGACAACTGGCCGCAGCTCCTCGAGCGCTGGAAGGCGCAGCAGGCGCAGGCGTGAGTCGGTACTGAGGGAACGTCATGCGTCACAAGAAAGCGGGCAGGCAGTTTGGTCGGGACACCTCCAGCCGCAGGGCGATGCTTCGCAACCTGACGGCGAACCTGATCACCCACGAGCGGATCGAGACGACCGACGCCAAGGCGAAGGAGCTGCGGCGCGTGGCCGAGCGGCTCATCACCAAGGCGACTCGGCTCGGCAAGGTCGCGTACACCGCGCACGCGGAGCTCAGCCCTGGCGACAGGGCGCGCCGGCTGCACGCCGAGCGGCTCGTGGGCAGCTACATCCCTCGCTGGGGGGTCGCGACCGATGGCAAGAAGGTCGACATCATCGCGAAGGTGATGATCGATCTCTCGAAGCGGTTCGAGGGGCGGCCGGGTGGCTACACGCGGATCATCAAGCTCGGGCCGCGCCGCGGTGACAGCGCGCCGATGAGCCTCATCGAGTTCATCGACGCGCCGCCGGTGGAGGACGCGCCCGCGCAGGCGGCCGAGCCGGTCGCCGCGGCGGAGCCGGCCACCCCGGCGACGACCGCCGGCTGAGCCGGAGGCAAGCCGGCGCCCAGCGGCGCCGGCGCAGCTGCAGAGAGAACGCCGGGAGAGCCATGAGCTCGCCCGGCGTTTCTGCGTTGTGCGCCCGGCGCGCGCGGCGGCGGTGGTGTCGCGAGCTCACCGCGGATGATTCGGGTGGGGCGTGACGCGCCATCTGCGTTGTAAAATTCTGCTGTGGGTGCGGGTTCGGGCGCGGACCGTGGCTCAGCGGCCGAGCGTTCCGGCTTCAGGTGCGCCGTCGTCTCGCGGCTCCGCCGGCTCGATCGGCTGGACCGGAGGGGCAGGGCTCGCCTCCGGCGCGGAGGCGGACAGCGCCGGGTCGGACGACGCCGTGGCCTCGCTGTCCTGCCTCGGGGACAGCGCCGGGTCGGACGACGCCATGGCCTCGCTGTCCTGCCTCGGGGACAGCGCCGGGTCGGACGACGCCACGGCCTGCCGAGGAGGAGCGCTGTCCTGTCCCGGAGAGGCCGCCGGATCGGACGACGCCACGGCCTGCCGAGGAGGAGCGCTGTCCTGCCTCGAGGACGGCGCGGGCGCGGGAGGCGCCGGCGGCTGCGGCGCGGCGCTGAGCTGCGCTCGAGGCGGCTCTGCACCGAGAGACGCCGGCGGCTGCGGCGGGGCGGCGCTGGGCTGCTTCGCGGACGCCGCCGGATCGCTCCGGCGGCGGGCGATGAAGAACATCGCGAGCAGGGCCGCGAAGCCGACGGCGCCGGCGGCGATGTAGCGGTTCTTCTGGCTCTTCCGCTCGGCGACCTTGTCCCCGAGGGACGCGAGCGCCGCCCTCGCCCCGGCGTGGCCCGGATCGAGCTCGATCGCCCGCTCGAGCACGAACTTGTCCGGCGTGCCGCGATCGATGAGGAGCGCGCCCTCGAGGTACGCGATCTCCGCCTCGATCTTCGGCGCGTGCTCGCCGGTCGGGTCGAGGCGCAGCGCCTTGCGCAGCATCGCGAGCGCGTCCTCGCGCCGATCGGCCGGCATCGACCTCGCGCGCTCGACGTAGGGCCCCACCATCTCCTTGCGGCGCTCGAAGAGCGGCGCGCGGGCGAGCACCCGGTCGAACGCGTCGGTCGCCTCGGCGAGCTTGCTCGCGCTCGCCGCGGCGACGCCCTCGTCCATCAGCTTGTACACCTCGGCGAGCCGCGCGCGATCGTACGTCGCGAAGAGCTCGCGCGCGATCCGGTCCCACGACCACTCGCGCGGCGGCTTCTCGCCGGTGAGGTTCAGGTACGCGTCGCGGAGCTGCCAGACGCCGGGCTCGCCGATCGCGGCGATCGCCTCGCGGGCGGCGTCGCGCAGCCGCGCGCGATCGCTGTTGCAGAAGCTCAGGATCACGCGCATGGCGTCCACGTCCCGGACGCGGCCGTAGGCGCGGAGCACATCGGCGAGGATCTGCGTGTCGTTCGACGCGATCGCCTCGCCGGGGATCGCCCGGCCGAGCAGATCGAGCTGCTTGTTGGCCCACCGCTGGACGATCTTGGCGTCGTGCTGGCGCGCCTCGATCAGCGCGGGGACCGCCTTGTCGCGCAGCTTGGCGACCTGTCGCTGAAGATCGATGCGGAGCAGCTCGCCGAAGTAGGCGTGCAGCGCGATGAGCTCGCGGACCGCCGGCGTCGTGCCGTCGGCGGCGAGCATCCGCACCATCGCGAGCAGCTTCACGACGTCGCGCCACGCGCTGTCGCGCGGCCGCGGCGTGGCGAGCATGAAGTCCAGCCAGTCGCCCTCGGCGTCGTCCTTCTCGTCGCCGGCGCCCTTCTTCGCGCCCTTGTCGTCCTTCTTGGCGTCCTTGGCGTCGGCGCCCTTCTTCGCGCCCTTGTCGTCCTTCTTGTCGTCCTTCTTGGCGTCGCCCGCCCCCTTCTTCGCGTCGCCCTTCTTGGCGTCCTTGGCGTCGGCGCCCTTCTTCGCGCCCTTGTCGTCCTTCGCCTCCGCGCCCTTCTTCTTGCCGTCGGGCGCGTCGTCGCCGCCCTTGTCGCCCTTCAGCGCCTTGCGCCCCTCCCGGCGCGCCTCGGCGAGCACGCGGGGCGCCGCGTCGCGATCGATCGAGCCGCGGATGTCCTGCACGCGGAGCCGCACCGCGTCGACGATGCCGGAGATCGGCTCGTCGAGCGCCGCGCGGGCGTTCTCCCGCGCGCGGGCGTCCTGCGACGTGATCTGGTCGAGCACGCGATCGAGCTCGCGGACCGCGGTGATGTCGGGCTCGGGGCGGGCGATCGGGGCGAGGCGCGGGAGCTCCGGGAGCGCCGACGAGGCCGGCGCGGCGGCGCCGGCGTCGCGATCCACGGCGGCGTGCGCCAGGGGCGGCGCAAGCGGCGCGGCCGCGACCAGGCTGAGCAGGACGAGCCACGCGCACCGCGGGCCGCCCCGCGGCGACCGCCGCGCGCCCGCGCTCCTCGGATCCGACGCGCCGCGTGCCAAGCGCCTCAATCCGTGATGCGAAAGTCGAAGAAGTCGCCCGAGAAGCCGCGCCACCGGACGTCGACGCGCTCGACGCGCGCCGCGCTCGGGCCGCGGTTCGCCCAGGCGATGAGCTCCTTGAGCTCGTCCTCCTCCCCCTCGGCGAGCACCTCGACGCTGCCGTCGGAGCGGTTTTTCACCCAGCCGGTGAGGCCGAGCCGCTTGGCCTCGCGCTGCGTGGAGGCACGAAAGAAGACGCCCTGGACGCGACCGCGGACGAACAGCTGAACCTGTTTGAGCCCCATGGAACCAGCTTGACTTAGCCGCGCGTTCCGAGGGAGGCAACTTCGGGGAGCGCCGGGGCGCCGCCGGCAGTTCGCCCCCGCCGTTCCGCGCGCGCGCGGCGCGGTCGACCCCGCGGCCGTGCCTCCCGGCGCGCATTGACAGAGCAGACGCGCTTGATAGAGTCGCCGCCCGATCGGCAAGCGCAGCCCGCCGATCGAGCGACATGAACGTGAGGGCGCCGGTTGCGTGGCGAGCCCTCTTCCCCCTGGCGACCCGCCGACATCGACGACATGCTCGGCCCCGCCTCGGGCCCGACCCGCTAGACCCCCCCAACCAGAAACCATCGACCGACGGCCTCCACGCCCTTGACAGGGCGCGCGCTGTCGCATCCTGGAGCTTTCCGACTCATGCACCTCAGGGAACTGAAGCAGAAACCGATGGCCGAGCTCGTCCAGATGGCGAAGGGGCTCAACATCGAGGGCGCTGCCGGGCTGCGCAAGCAGGAGGTCATCTTCGCGCTCCTGCAGGCCCACGCGGCGCAGGACCAGCCGGTCTACGGCGAGGGCGTGCTCGAATGCCTGCCCGACGGCTTCGGCTTCCTCCGGGCGCCGGACTACAACTACCTGCCGGGCCCGGACGACATCTACGTCTCGCCGTCCCAGATCCGGCGCTTCAACCTCCGCACCGGCGACAGCGTGAGCGGCTCGATCCGGCCGCCCAAGGAGCGCGAGGCGTACTTCGCGCTGCTCAAGGTCGACAAGATCAACGGCGAGCCCCCCGAGGTCGCCCGCGACAAGATCCTCTTCGACAACCTGACGCCGCTCTACCCGCAGCAGAAGTTCAACATCGAGAACGGGACGAAGAGCTTCTCGACCCGCATCATCGATATGCTCTGCCCGATCGGCAAAGGGCAGCGCTGCCTCATCGTCTCGCCGCCCCGCGCCGGCAAGACGGTCCTGCTCCAGCAGATCGCCAACGCGATCTCCTCGAACCACCCGGACACCACGCTGATCGTGCTGCTCATCGACGAGCGCCCGGAAGAGGTGACCGACATGCAGCGCACCGTGAAGGGCGAGGTGATCAGCTCGACCTTCGACGAGCCGCCGACGCGGCACGTGCAGGTGGCCGAGATGGTGATCGAGAAGGCGAAGCGCCTCGTCGAGCACAAGCACGACGTCGTGATCCTGCTCGACTCGATCACCCGCCTGGCGCGCGCCTACAACACGGTCGTCCCCCCGAGCGGCAAGATCCTCTCCGGCGGCGTCGACTCGAACGCGCTGCACAAGCCGAAGCGGTTCTTCGGCGCCGCGCGGAACGTCGAGGAAGGCGGGTCGCTGACCATCGTCGCCACCGCGCTCGTCGACACGGGCTCGCGCATGGACGAGGTCATCTTCGAGGAGTTCAAGGGGACCGGCAACAGCGAGATCCACCTCGATCGCAAGCTGATGGAGAAGCGGATCTTCCCCTGCCTCGACATCAACAAGAGCGCGACCCGCAAGGAAGAGCTGCTCCTCCCGGAGTGGATCCTCCAGCGCGTGTGGCTGCTCCGCCAGCTCCTGCATCCCCTCAACGTCATCGACTCGATGGAATTCCTCCTGGATAAGGTGAGCCGCACCGAAACCAATCAGGAATTCCTCGAGAGCATGAACCAGTAGCGGCGCGTCGTAGGGGCGCTCCCGGCGGACGTCGGGAGCGCTCTCTTCCGCGCGAACGGGTCGCGCAGGGGACCGCGCGCGCGCTCCTCCGGCCGAAGTCGTGTTAGCGTCTGCTGGTGACCGCGAAGGCGGAACAACGCACGAAAGCGCTTCAGGCTCGGGTACAGGAGCTCGAGGCGCGCCTTGCCCAAGCTGACAAGACCGTGCAGGCGCTCCGGGACGTCGGGCTCGCGCTCGGCAGCACCCTGGATCTCGACCAGCTCCTCGCGCTCATCCTGAACAAGATCACCGAGCTGCTCGACGCGGACAGGGCGACCCTGTACCTGCTCGACGAGCAGCGCCAGCGGCTGTACTCGCGCATCGTCATCGGCGAGGAGGCGCGCGCGATCGAGCTGCCCGTCGGCGCCGGCATCGCCGGCCACGTCGCCAAGATCGGGCGCACCGTCCGCGTGAAGGACGCCTACCGCGATCGCCGGTTCCAGCGCGACTGGGACGAGGTGACCGGGTACCGCACCCGCTCGATCCTCGCCGCGCCGATGAAGAACCACGTCGGCCGGACCATCGGCGTCATCCAGGTGCTGAACAAGCACGGGGGAGCGGAGTTCTCGGTCCACGACGAGGAGCTCTTGAGCGCGCTGGCGACGCAGGCGGCCGTCTCGATCGACAACTCGCGGCTGTTCCTCTCGGTGATCCAGAAGAACACGCAGCTCGTCGAGACGAAGGAGCAGCTCGAGCACCGCGTGAGCGACCTCAAGCTGCTCTTCGAGCTCGAGAGCGCGATGGGCCGCGCGACCAACATGGAGGACCTGGCGCGCGCGGTCATCACGTCCGCCGGCAGGGCGTGCGAGGCGCGCGCGGGGGGCATGCTCGTCGACGAGATCGAGGGCGGGCTGGTGCTCTACTTCTTCGATCTCGACGCGCTCGAGGACGGCACCCCGCCGCCCCGCGCGCCCGGCGAGGAGCCGGAGGGCGTCGTGGTCGCGGCGCCCCCGAGGCCGGCGGTGAAGCGCATCGCGATGCGCCGCGGCGACGGGCTGGTCGGGCGCGCCATGGTGCACAACGAGGCCGTGTTCTACTCGAGCGAGGGCGGGGGCGACGAGCTCGACGACATGGACATGACGGTCTCGCACCGGCTCGCCCAGATGCTCGGCGGGGAGCTGGAGTCCGCGATCGCCGTGCCCCTCGAGGGCGAGGACGCGGTGCCGATCGGCGCCATGGCGCTCTACAACTCCAGGAAGCCCCACGGCTTCTCGAAGGACGATCGGGCGCTCCTGCGGCTCGTGTCGGCGAACGCGTCGACCGCGCTGCGGCTGTTCCGCTCGCGCCTCGAGCGGGAGCAGAGCGAGCGGCTCACGACGATCGGGCGCCTGCTCTCGGGGGTGATGCACGACGTGCGCACGCCGCTCACGGTGATCAGCGGCTACGTCCAGCTCATGGCCAGCGCCCCCGACGCGGCGACGAGGGAGGAGCACGCGCGGCTGATCCTGAAGCAGTTCGACGTGATCAGCGCGATGCAGCGCGAGGTGCTGGAGTTCGCGCGCGGCGAGCGGAGCATCCTCGTGCGCAAGGTCTACCTGACCAAGTTCTTCGGCGACATCGAGAAGCAGCTGGAGCACGAGCTCGCCGGGACCGGCGTGGCGCTCTCCCTGGAGCTCGAGGACCGCGGGACGGCGCGGTTCGACGAGGCGAAGATGACGCGGCTCCTGCACAACCTCGTCCGCAACGCGGTCGAGGCGATGCGGCCGCGCGGGGGCACGGTGACCATCCGCGCCTACCGCGACGGGGGGGAACTCGCGATCAGCGTCGCCGACACCGGCAAGGGGATCCCGAAGGAGGTCCAGGGCCGGCTGTTCCAGTCGTTCGTGACGTCGGGCAAGCGCGGCGGCACCGGGCTCGGGCTCGCGATCGTGAAGAAGATCGTGGACGAGCACGCCGGGACGATCGCGGTCGAGTCGTCCGACAAGGGCGCGAAGTTCACGATCCGCCTGCCCCAGGAGAGCGCGTCGAGGCCTCCGGCCCCGGCGGAGGGGCAGGCCAAGCTGCCGCCGGCCGACGGCGGCCCGGCGCCCAAGGCGGGGGTGGAGCCCTCGCCGGTCGTGCACGAGGGCGTCCCTCGCCGCAGGCCGACAGGCTCATCGACGCCGGTGAACGAGCGCGGCAGGCGCTCGTCGAGCAACGGCTCGGACGCGTGACGCGCCCCCGCCGCTTGCGCGAGGCGCACCCGATGGAGAGACTCAACCGGTGTCCCAGCTCCGCCTGAAGCTCCTCGAGCCGCACCGGACGTCGCTCGAGAAGTGCGTCTACTGCCCCAAGCTCTCCCGCGCCGCCTGCCCCGTGTCGAACGTCGAGGCGAACGAGACGGTCACGCCGTGGGGCAAGATGTCGATGGCGTACTTCGCCGCGCGCGGCGACGTGCCGCTCGACGCGCCCCACGCGGATCCCGCCTGGGCGTGCTCGGCCTGCTACGCATGCCGCGAGCGCTGCGATCACAAGAACGAGGTGGCCACGGTGCTGACCGACGCGCGCGCCGAGCTCTTCGCCCGCGGCCTCGAGCCGGAGGGGGCGCGGCGCGTCGCGGCGCGCTTCCGGGCCCGCGAGGACGGCCGCGCCGGCGAGCGCGACGGGCAAGCCCAGCCGGACCCGGCCGCGGTGCAGGTGCTGGTCGGCTGCGGCTACGAGCGCCACGCGCCGGACGTGGCCCGCGACGCGCTCGAGGCGACCGAGGCGCTGACGGGCGCGCCGGTCCGCCCGGTGCGCGCGTGTTGCGGGCTGCCGCTCCTCTACGCCGGCGATCGGCCGGGCTTCGAGGCCGCCGCGCGGCGGCTCGCCGCCGAGGTCGCGGCGGGGGAGCGCTTCGTCGCGGTCGACCCCGGGTGCGCGCGCGCCGTCCGCGTCGAGTACGCGCGCGCGGGCGTGAGCGTGAAGAGCCCGGAGCTGTTCGTCGATCTCGCGCGCGCGTCGCTCGACCGGCTGCAGCGGTCGACGTCGGAGCGGCGGGTGCGCTACCACGACCCCTGCCAGCTCGGGCGCGGCCTCGACCGCTACGACGCGCCCCGGGAGATCCTCGCCCGCATCACGGGGCGGCCGCCGGAGGAGTTCATCCACCGCCGCGAGCACGCCGACTGCAGCGGCGGCGGCGGCCTCGTGCCCGCCACGCGCCCCGCCTCGTCCGCCGCCATCGCCGACGGCAGGATCGCGGAGCACCGCGCGCTCGGCGGCGGGCTGCTCGTGACCCACTGCGCGCAGAGCCTCCGGCGGTTCAGGACCCGGGGCGAGCCGGCGGAGGACCTCGCGAGCCTGGTCGCGCGGGCCGTCGCGCCGCGATGACCGCGCCGGGGCCTGCCGTGGACGAGGCGCGCGCCGGCGCCGCGGGCCAGGAGGGGCCGGCGCGCCACAAGCGGCGCACGGTCGCGGGGAGGCTCCTCGCGAGCTACCTCGTGGTGCTCGCCGCCTTCGCGCTGACGGTGGGCTGGAGCGTCCAGGCCCTGCGGGCGGCGTCGCGCGACGCCCAGCTGCTGCGCGCCGGGTACGTCCCGCTGCTGCTCCGCATCGGCGAGGTCCTGGCCGAGCAGAACGTCTTCAACGCCCAGCTCAACCACATCACCGCCGCGAAGAACCCCGGCGACGTGCGCGAGTGGCTCGAGACCGCCCGCCGGACCCGGCCGCTCGCCTTCTCGATCGTCAAGGACGCCGCCAGGGCGCTCGCCGGCGCCGACGAGGTGCAGGGCGGCGCGGGCGTCGGCGTCGGGCAGGCGGCCGGCTCGTCGGGCGTGCGCCGGTTCAGCGACGAGATCGCGGCCGAGGTGACGGCGATCGAGCGGCTCGTGGGCGCCAGCCCGGAGCGGTTCTCGCAGCTGTTCCAGGCGCTCTCCGTCGGCAACCGCGAGCTCGCGGAGCGCACGCGCGACGAGCTGGTCAAGCGCGAGGTCGAGGGCGCGCAGCGGCTCAGGGCCATCAAGAGCCGCGTCGAGGAGCAGATGGAGAGCCTCACCGTCGAGGCGCGGCGGCGGGAGGAGCGCTCGATGCACCTGCTGCTCGGGCTGGGCGTGCTGACGCTGCTCGTCGGCGCGGTGATGTCGCTGTACGCGCGGCGCGTGCTCGCCCCGCTCACCGCGGTCACCGAGCGGGCGAACGCGGTCGCGCGCGGCGACCTCACCCCGAAGCAGGTGCTCGCGACGAACGACGAGATCGGCGAGCTCGCGACGACGTTCGAGGGCATGGTCGCCGCCATCCGCCGCGCGCGCGCCGAGCTCGTGAACGCCGAGCGGCTCGCGGCGATCGGGAAGATGGCGGCGCACGTCACGCACGAGATCAGGAATCCGCTGTCGTCGATCGGGCTGAACCTCGAGCTGCTCGAGGAGGAGGTGGCGCGCGCCTCCGCCGCGGACATGCCCGACGCGGAGCTCAGGCCCGTGATGAAGGAGTCGGCGCAGCTCGTCGCCGCGATCCGGGCCGAGGTGGATCGCCTGTCGCGCATCGCGGAGCAGTACCTCAGCGTCGCCCGCCGCCCTCGCCCGCAGCTCGTGCCGGAGCGGGTGGACGACCTGGTGCAGGAGCTCGTGGCGTTCGTGCGGCCCGAGCTCGACCGCGCCGGCGTCGCGGTCCGCGTCGAGGTGGAGGAGGGGCCCGAGATCCTCCTCGACGAGTCGCAGCTCCGGCAGGCGCTCCTGAACCTGCTCCGCAACGCGCGCGAGGCGATGCCCAAGGGCGGCGAGATCGTGGTGAGCGTCAGGTTCTCGGGCGGGGCCGCGACCATCGCGGTCGACGACACGGGCCCCGGCGTGCCGGAGGAGCTGCGGGCGTCGATCTTCGACCCCTTCTTCACGACCAAGCAGCGCGGGACGGGGCTCGGGCTCGCGGTGACGCGGGACATCGTCGAGGCGCACGGCGGCGCGATCTCGTGCGAGCCGCGCGAGGCGGGGGGCACGCGGTTCCGGATCGTCCTGCCCGCCGGCGGCGCGCCGGCCCAGGGCCGCGCCGCGGAGGCGCACGCGGCGCTCTGAGCCGCGCCTGTCGCGGGGGCGCGCGCGGCGACGGCGGCGCGCAGGCCCGGCGCCGCGGCTACTTGGGCAGGTGCTCGAGGATGATCCCCATGGCGAGGAAGCCCACGACGGCGAACACGAGCGCCGCCAGCACGTAGAAGAGGGTCCGGAGCGTCCGCGCCGGGGGCGCGCGCGGCGGCTGCTCGAGCGGCCCCGGCTCCCCGGGGACAGGCAGCCCCGAGCTGACCGAGCCCAGGGTCGGCCGCGTGGGCCTGTAGACGAGCGTCGGACCCTGGCTGGTCGGCCCGGGCGAGCTGTCCTCGGAGAAGTCCGGCAGCGTCCGCGGCGACACGGGCGGGGGCGCGAGCTCCATGGCCGCGTTGTTCAGCACCATGGTGCCGTTCGGGCCGGTCCAGGGCATGGGCTGGACCGCCGGCAGCCCGCCCGCCGCGTGAGAGGGACGCTGCCCCTCGCCCAGCGCGTGCGCCGGATCGCCGAGGAAGTGGTGGGCCGCGAGCGCAGGGTCGCTGGGCTGGCGCGCCGGGGCCTCCACCGGCGGATGCGCCCCTGGATCGGTGGCCGTGCGGATCAGGATGGGATCGGCCGGCGGCACCGGGAGCTTGCGCGCGCCCGAGGACGGGGGCTTGTAGGTCGGGTGCGGGGATGGGAGGGGCGTGCCGGGCGCGTGGCCCGACGCGCCGCTGCCGGGCGCCCTGGAGGTGCGTGGGTTGACCGCCGGCTGGCTCGAGCCCTGCGCGGGCCGCAGCTCGCGCCACGCGGTGAGCCCCTCGAGCGCGCTCTGGAAGCGGTCCGCAGGCTCCCGCGCCAGCCCCTTCGCGAGGAACGCCTCGAGCCGCGGATCGATCGGCCCGTCCATCGCGTCCGCGAGCCTCCGCGCGTCGGTCTTCTGCTTCATCTCGACCATGATGAGCAGGTTGCGCGCCTGGTAAGGCAGCTGACCGCTCATCGACTGGTAGATCATCGTGGCGCAGGCGTAGATGTCCGCGCGGTGGTCGACCGTCTTCGCCTTGCCGATCTGCTCGGGCGGCATGAACGAGAACGTGCCGAGGCTCTGCCCCATCTCGGTGAGGGTCTCTGCTCCCATCTCCTTCGGCAGCTTCGAGATGCCGAAGTCGAGGATCTTGACCCGCGTGGACCCGTCGGGGCGCGCCTCGAGGTACACGTTCGACGGCTTCAGATCGCGGTGGATGATCCCGGCGCGGTGCGCGTCGGCGAGGCCCATCCAGACCTGCTCGATGATCGGGTGCAGCTCCTCGAACGCGATCGGCCCCGTCCGCTTCAGCCGATCGATCAGCGACTCGCCTTCGAGCAGCTCGAAGACGAGCACGATGCCGAGCTCGGGGTCCTCCTCGACGTCGAGGATCTCGGTGACGTGGTCGCTGTTGATGGAGCCCGCGGCGCGCGCCTCGCGCCGGAACCGCTCGACGGCGGACGACTTGGCCTTCGAGTCGGCGCGAAGGAGCTTGACCGCCACCTGGCGGCCGGTGCGGATGTTCTCCGCGGCGAACACCTCCCCCATCCCGCCACGGCCGAGCTGGCGGATGATGCGGTACCGGTTCGCAACGACGGTTCCAGCTTCGAGCTCCAAAAGCGCCTCGCCACAGATTATCCCCCGCGCCGACGCGGGCGATCAAATTCTCCGGCGCGAACGGGGTAAGTCGACCATGGGCGATGGGCCGCCGGCCGCGGGCCGCCGCGGCCTCGCCCCGGCAGAGGACGGCGAAAGAGCCGCAGAATCGAGCTCTTCCGTGGGCCCTCCGCCCCTCCGGTGATGCGCCAGCGCTCCCCCCTCACGCGCGGCGTCTCGCGCCGGTCGCGGGGGCACGGTCGCGCCCCCGCGCCGCCGCGGCGCTCACTCGTCTTCCTGCTGCCGGAGCTTCGCCACGACGCTCAGGTCCTCGAGCGTCGACGTGTCGCCGGTCATCTCGCGGCCGGCGGCGACGTCCTTCAGCAGCCGGCGCATGATCTTGCCGCTGCGGGTCTTCGGCAGCGCGTCCGCGAAGCGGATGGCGTCGGGGCGCGCGAACTTGCCGATCTCCTTGGCGACGTGCTCGCCGAGCTTCGCCTGGAGCTCCGGCCCGGCCGAGAACCCCGGTCGGAGCGAGACGAACACCACGAGCGCCTGCCCCTTGAGCTCGTCCGGTCGGCCGACCGCGGCCGCCTCGGCGACGGCGGGGTGAGAGACGAGCGCGCTCTCGATCTCGGCCGTCCCGATGCGGTGACCGGCCACGTTCAGCACGTCGTCGATGCGGCCGACGACCCAGTAATAGCCGTCCTCGTCGCGGCGCGCGCCGTCGCCGGTGAAGTAGCAGCCCTCGACGTCGCTGAAGTACTGCTTGCGGAACCGCTCGTCGTCGCCCCACACGGTGCGCAGCATCGACGGCCACGGCGTCTTCAGGACGAGCAGCCCGCCCTCGCCCGCGGGGACCGGCTTGCCGTCCTTCGTGACGACCTCGGGCACGACGCCGAACATCGGCAGCCCGGTCGACCCCGGCTTCGAGGGCGAGGCGCCGGGCAGCGTGGTCATCATGATCGCCCCCGTCTCCGTCTGCCACCAGGTGTCCACGATGGGGCAGCGGCCGCCGCCGATGGTCCGGTGGTACCAGATCCACGCCTCGGGGTTGATCGGCTCGCCGACCGACCCGAGGAGCCGGAGGCTCGACAGATCGCTCTTCGCGGGCCACTCGTCGCCCTGCCGCATGAAGGCGCGGATGGCCGTGGGGGCGGTGTAGAGGATGGTGACGCCGTGCTTCTCGATGAGCCGCCAGAAGCGGCCCCAGTCGGGGAAGTTCGGCGCGCCCTCGTACATGAGGCACGTCGCGCCGTTCGAGAGCGGGCCGTACACGATGTAGCTGTGGCCCGTCACCCAGCCGACGTCGGCGGTGCACCAGTAAACGTCGTCGTCGCGCAGATCGAAGACGTACTTCGTCGTGACGTGCGCGCCGACCAGGTAGCCGGCGGTCGTGTGGAGCACCCCCTTGGGCTTCCCGGTCGAGCCGCTCGTGTAGAGGATGAACAGCGGGTGCTCGGCGTCGACGATGGTGGGCTCGCAGGAGGGCGCGGCCTGGGCGAGCAGGTCGTGCCAGAAGACGTCGCGGCCCTCGGTCATCTGCACCTCACAGCGCTCGCTGCCGAGGTGCTGGTACACGATGACGCGCGTCGCGCTCTTCGCCTCCGGCTGCGCGAGCGCCTTGTCGACGGTCGCCTTCAGCGGCACGACCTGCCCGCGCCGGTACGCGCCGTCCTGCGTGATGACGAGCTTGGCCTGGCTGTCGTGGATGCGGTCGCGCAGCGCGTCCGCGGCGAAGCCGCCGAAGACCACCGTGTGCACCGCGCCGAGGCGCGCGCAGGCGAGCATCGCGACGGCGACCTCGGGGACCATGCCCATGTAGATCGCGACCCGATCCCCCTTCTCGATGCCGAGCTTCTTGAGCGCGTTCGCGAGCAGCAGCGTCTCGCGGTGGAGCTGGGCGTAGGTCAGCGTGCGCGTGGCGCCGTGCTCGCCCTCCCAGATGATCGCGGCCTTGTTCTTGGTGGCGGTCGTGAGGTGCCGGTCGAGGCAGCTCTCGGTGACGTTGAGGGTCGCGCCGACGAACCACTTGGCGTGCGGCAGGGACCAGTCGCTGGTGGTGGTCCACGGCGTGCGGAACACGAGGTCGCCCGCCTCCCGGCGCCAGAACGCGTCCGGCTGCTCGATGCTCTCGCGGTAGAGCGCCTCGTAGGCCTCCCGCGCGCCGACGCGCGCACGACGCGAGAACTCGGCCGGCGGCTCGAACCGGCGCGTCTCCTTCAGCAACGACGTGATGGCATCCTGCGACATGGTCACCCCTGCGTTGGAGGGGACGGCGGAGGCCGACCCCCGATCGCTGTTCCCCCGCTGGAGAGGACGGCGAACCATCTACGACTCACCGCGAGGGCGTGCGAGGATACATCCGCCGAGCAGCAGAACAAGGACGGAACGGGCGGACGCCCGGGCTCGGCCCGCTCACCAGAACGCGTAGCCGGCGTGCAGGCTGCCTCCCAGCTGCAGCAGCACGGAGGAGTAGAGGGGAATGTCGTCGTCGCCGTCCTTGTAGCTGATGCCGCGCGACGACTGGAAATAGCTGTCCAGCGAGAACCCGAGGAGCACGCCGCTGAGGTCCAGCTCGACGCCGACCTCGGAGAACACGAACGCGTTCACCCCCCGCGCGTGCTTGCACCGGCCGTCGCAGATGTCGCCGCCGGGACCCTTGATGCTGTCGAAGCTCACGTCGTCGTAGGTGAGGCCGCCGCCGATCGAGCCCACGAAACGCCAGGTCTGCCCCGGGGTCATCAGGCGGACGTTCAGCCCGACGCGCGTCGACCCGAGCGTGTAGCTCGCGTTCGGGTAGCTGGGGTGATCCGACCCGGTGGCGATGTTCGCGTACTGGAACATCACGTCGAACGCCGCGGGGGTGTTCACGCGGTAACCCACCCGGATCGAGCCGGCGCCGCCGCTGTTCGCCTCCGGCAGCTGGAACCCGCGCGGGTGGCCGAGCGGCCAGAGCAGCGACGCCGCGCCGATCACGTAGTACCCCTGCGGCGCGAGCGAGAGCGGCACCGGCCGCGGCGGCGGCGGCGGCGGGGGCGGCGTGTACGGCTGCGGCGCCGCGATCGCGGGGGGCTTCTCCGGGGCCAGCGTCAGCTTCACCCGCTTGTCGCGCTCGCCGCTCACCACGGTGACGCTCTGCTCGGCGCTCGCGTGGCCCTCGGCGCGCGCGCCGATGCGGTGCACCCCCGGCCCGAGCTCCACGACCCGCGTCCCCGACGACGCGGGCGGCTGCTCCTCCCCGTCGATGAGCAGCGCGGCGTCCGGCGGGCTGAGCTCGATCGTGAGGTGGGCGAGCAGCGCGCGCATCTCCTCGATGGCGCTGCGCGCCGTCCGCTCGTCGCCCTCGTCCATCGTGTCGCGGTGCTGCGCGAGCGCGCGCTCGAGCGCCGCGATGGCCCGCGGGTAGTTGAAGAGGGCCTTCTCGGCGAGCGCGATGTTGAAGAGCGGGCTGGCCTTCGGCTTCGCCTCGTAGGCCGCCTCGAACTCGACGATCGCCGCCGGGTAGTTCCGGTCCTGGAACAGCTTGATGCCGTTCTCCATGTGCTGCCGGTACGGCTCGACCTGCGCGAGCGCCGGCGAGAGCTGCGCTGCCAGGCCGAGGAGCGCCGCGCAGAGCGCGACCTGGAGTCGTCCGTGCGATCTGCCCAAGCCCGCCTCAGTCGACCTTGAGCTGCAGACCAGCCGCGACCCCCGCCGGCTTCGACGCCGCGACGTCCGGCCCGACCGGACCCGACGCGGCGGCCTTTGCGCCGGCGCCCGTCGCCCTGGGGCGCGCCGCGAAGGGGAGCGTCGCCGTCTTCTTCGCGCTCGGCGCGGCCTTGGGCGCCGGGGGCGGCGCGGCCTTGGGCGCCGGCTCCGCGGTGGGCGCCGGCGCCGCGGTGGGCACCGGCGCGACCGCCGCCGGCAGCGGGTGGAGCAGGACCTCGATGGGGGCCCTGCCAGCCTGGAGCGTCACTTCCTTGTCCACGGTCGTATATCCGGAGGCCTCGATCCTCACCCGCTTCGTCTCGCCCGTGCGGCCGCGCAGCGTGCGATCGGCCAGCGCCACGCCGTCGACGGTGAAGCGCGCGCCTTCGGCGTTCGTCCGGAGCTCGACGGAGACCTGGGCGGGCGGCGCAGGCGCGGCGACCTCGGCGCCCTCCGCCGGCGAGCGGCGCGCGTGGAAGGCGGCGCCCGCGAGCCCGCCGACCAGCGCGACGAGCGCTGCCCCGGCGAGCGCGAGCCGCCGCGGCCCGCGCGCGCCCGCGCGCCCGTTGCTCGCCCAGCCCACCTTCGAGCCGGTGCCGGGCACCTCGAGCGTCGGATCCATCGCGATGTTCGGGTCGCCCGGCGTGAGCTTCACCGGCGTCTGCCCGGGCACGCCAGGCGCGCTCGTCGTGTGGGCCCCGAGCTCGTCGCTCGAGCTGCGCCGCGCGCCGAGGAGCCCGCCGGCCCCGGCGACCAGCGCGTCCAGGAAATCCCGCGCGGACGAGAACCTCGCGTCCCTGTCGCGCGTGAGCGCCTTGGCGATGACGCGCGCGATCGGCTCGGGGACGGCCGGGTTGCTCATCCGCACGTCCTGGGCGTCCTTCATGCAGATGTTGACGATCACCTGCTCGTACGAGCTGCCGCTGTGCGGCGGGTGCCCGGTGAGGCACTCGTAGAGGATGGCGCCGACCGCCCAGAGATCGGTCCTGCCGTCGACGTCGGGCAGCGCCTGCGCCTGCTCGGGCGACATGTAGAACGGCGTGCCGAGCACCGTGCCCTGCCGGGTCAGCGTGTGCGCCGGGGCGCCGTCGGTGCGGCGCACCTTCGAGATGCCGAAGTCGAGGATCTTCGCGAAGTTCGGGTCGTCGTCGCGGTCGACCAGGAAGATGTTGTCCGGCTTGAGATCGCGGTGGACGATGCCCGCCTCGTGCGCGCGGTGGAGGCCGCGGAGGATCTGCGCGGTCACGTGGAGCGCCTCGCCGAGCTCCAGCCGGCCGCAGCGCCGGATGCGGTGGCCCAGGTCCTCGCCGCGGAGCAGCTCCATGACCAGGAACGGGACGTCGTCGGCGAAGCCGGCGTCGAAGATCTCGACGATGTGCGCGCTCTCGACGGCGCTCGCCGCCTGCGCCTCGCGGTGGAACCGGGCGACGGCGTCCTTGTTCCGCGCGAGCTCGGCGTCGACGAACTTCATCGCGACGCGCTTGCCGATGGCGGTGTTGACCGCCTCGTAGACCGTGCCCATCCCGCCACGACCGATCGTCCGTACGATTTCGTACTTCTGGACCCGCTTTCCGACGAGCGCGCCCTCGACCGGCTGAGTCGCTGCGGCGGTGGTGTCGGTGCTGCTAGGCATGGCGGTTGCGACTCGCGAGGGGCGGGGCGGGGCGGGCGAAGCGCTATGAGGCCCGATGGACGAACCGTATCAAAGAAAGCTGCGCCCCTTCCCTGCGCGGCAGCTTAACACCTACCCCCGCCAGGGTGCACCTGCGCCGGCGGGGGCGGCCAGGGGTGCGCCAGCCGAGGGGCGCCGTCGCACATCGGCCGCCCTTCTCAGCGCGGCAGGGCGGCGGCGTCCGGGCTCGGCGCCTCGGCGAGGCGCGGATCGAGCTGGCCCTGCTTCTCCAGGGCGGACAGCTCGCTGAACCCGCCGATGCTGACGCCGTTGATGAAGATCTGGGGGACCGTGCGCTGCCCGGAGGCCTTGACCAGCCAGGCGCGGAGGTCGTCTCGGCCCTCCACGTTGATCTGCGTGAACTGCACCTGCTTCTGGCTCAGCAGGCGCTTCGCCATGGTGCAGTACCCGCAATACTCGGTGACGTAGATGGTGACGTCGGCTGCTTGCATGGGCATCTCGTCCTCTTTCCTTTCCCGGGACCGCCAAAGATGCAAGCGCACAGGGCTCCACCTTGCGGTAGGCTGCGCGCATGGCCGAGAAAGAGGGGACGATTCACCTCGATCGCTACACAAGCGACGCGAAGCAGGTCGTCGCCGGCGCCCAGCAGATCGCGGACGAGCGCCAGCACGCCGAGGTCACGCCGCTGCACTTGCTGATGAGGCTGCTGGAGCGTGACCGGGGGGTATCCGAGGTGTTTCGGCGGGCCGGGGCCGACCCGAACGAGGTGCTCCAGCTCGCCGAGAACGCGCTGAAGAAGCTGTCCAAGGCGGGCAGCGGCGTGGCGTACGTGAGCCCGCGCCTGCTCGACCTCCTCGGGCGCGCCGAGCGGGAGGCGACCCGCGACAAATCGGCGAACGTCGGCATCGAGCACCTGCTCCACGCGCTCGCGCAGGAGATCCGCGGGCCTGCGGGGGAGATCCTCTCCTCGTTCGGCATCGGCCCCGGCGCGTTCCGGCCGCACCTCGGCGCGCTCGAGGCGGCCTCGCGCGAGCCCTCGCCCGCGGCGTCCAGCGCGTCGGAGCCCGGGCAGCCGGCGCCGTACACCCGGGACCTCGTCGCCGACGCCCGCGAAGGGCGGTTCGATCCGGTCATCGGCCGCGACGTCGAGGCGCGGCGCCTGCTGCAGATCCTCGAGCGGCGGTTCAAGAACCACCCGCTCATCGTCGGCGAGCCCGGCGTGGGCAAGACCGCGCTCATCCGGGGCCTGGCCGACCGGATCGCCCACGGCGACGTGCCCACGAACCTCGCGGGCGCCCACCTCTACGAGCTCGACACCGGCGCGCTCGTCGCCGGGGCGAAGCTCCGCGGCGAGATCGAGCAGCGCCTCAAGGTCCTGGTCGACCGCCTGCGCGGCGCGCAGGACGTCGAGAGCATCCTCGTCGTCGAGGACCTCGACGCGCTCTTCGGGCAAGGGGTGCAGGGCGCCGGCGTCGGCGAGCTCCTGAAGCCGCTCCTGTCGCGCGGGGAGATCCGGATCATCGCCACGACGACGCCGGAGGGCGTGCGCAAGATCAACGAGCGCGACCCCGGGATCATCCGCCGGTTCTCGACGATCACGCTGGAGGCGCCGAGCATCGATCAGGCGACGGAGATCCTGCGCGGGATCGCGACGAAGTACGAGGCCCACCACCGCGTCCGCGTGGGGGAGAGCGCCATCGCCTCGGCGGTCGCGCTGGCCAAGCGGTACATCTCGGACCGCGCGCTCCCCGACACGGCCGTGGACCTGCTCGACGAGACGTCGGCCCGCAAGCGGGTGGAGGTCGACGGCGTGCCGGCCGAGCTCGACGCCTTGAGCCGGCGCGTCGACGCGCTCCGCGCCCAGATCGCCGCGCTCGCCGACGACGACGACAAGCTCAGCGTCCAGACCCGCGCGCGCCTGGAGGCGGAGCTCGCGGAGATCGAGCCGAAGGCGTCGGCGATGCGCAGCCGCAACGCGTCGCGCCGCGGCGTCATCGCCGCGTGCCAGGCCATCCGCCGGGAGCTCGTCGCCGCGACCGACGCGCTGAAGGTGGCCCAGCGCGACAAGGCGTTCGCCAAGATCGGCGAGCTCGAGCACGTGACCATCCCGGAGATCAAGCGGCGGCTCCAGGCCGCCGAGGAGGCCGCGCAGCGGGAGGGGGTCGCGCCGACCTCGAACGTCGTCGGCGAGTCGGACGTGGCGGCGACGCTCAACGACTGGACCGGCATCCCGGTGGCCAAGATGCTCGAGGGCGAGGCCGAGAAGCTCCTCAAGATGGAGGAGCGGCTCGCGCAGCGGGTGGTCGGTCAGGACGAGGCGGTGCGCGCGATCGCGAAGGCGGTGCGCCGCGGGCGCGTGGGCCTGCGCGATCCGGGCAAGCCGATCGGCTCGTTCCTGTTCCTCGGGCCGAGCGGCGTCGGCAAGACGGAGCTCGCGAAGGCGCTCGCCGAGTTCCTGTTCGACGACGAGCAGGCGCTGACGCGCATGGACATGAGCGAGTTCATGGAGCGCCACATGGCCCAGCGCCTGATCGGGGCGCCCCCGGGCTACGCGGACAGCGAGCAGGGCGGCTTCCTCACCGAGGCGGCCCGGCGCCGGCCGTACAGCGTGCTCCTGTTCGACGAGGTCGAGAAGGCGCACGCGGACGTGTTCAACCTGCTGCTCCAGATCCTCGACGACGGCCGGCTCACGGACGGCCGCGGGCGGCTCGCCGACTTCTCGAACACGGTCGTGATCATGACCTCGAACATCGGGTCGAAGCGCGTGCTCGAGACCGACGCCAAGCTGTGGACCACGGAGGACGGCCGCGAGGCGATCCGCGACGTCCTGCTCGAGGAGCTGCGCGGGTTCTTCCGCCCGGAGTTCCTGAACCGGATCGACGACATCGTCGTGTTCAAGGCGCTCAGCAAGGACGACCTCCGGGGCATCGTGGACATCCAGCTCCGCCGCCTCGAGCAGCTGCTCACCGACAAGGACATCCGCCTCTCGCTCACGGACGCCGCGAAGGCGCGGCTCGTCGAGCTCGGCTACGAGCCCAGCCTCGGCGCGCGCCCGTTGAAGCGGGCGATCCTGCGCGAGCTCCAGAACCCGCTCGCCGAGACCATCCTGGCCGGCGGATACCAGCCCGGCCAGACGATGCGGGTCGACGTGAGCGACGAGAAGTTCGTCTTCACCAAGGCGTGAGGGGGCGCGCGCCAGGCCCGAGGCGGGCGCGCGACGGACGCGGCCGGGACCGGCGCCGCAGGGCACGGCGGGGTGCTGCGCGACCGCGGCCGATCGCGGCCGGCGCCCGGCCTGAGCCGCGGCGGCGGGCGATTTTCGGGCTCTACAGCGCTGCGGCGTACGGTCGGCTCTCCGGGGCGAAGAACCTGGGCGGACGGCGCTGCGAACCTCTTGCCAAGCGAAGCAAGGTCCGTATACTGCCGCTCCCTCGCTCACCGGGCCCTCGGCTCGAGGGCCAATGCGTGGCGTAAGGTGAGGGATCGCGGTCCCCAGGTTGAGGAAGACGCACCATGTACGCGGTCATCAAGACGGGCGGCAAGCAGTATCGGGTCGCCGAAGGTCAGAAGCTCCGGGTCGAGAAGCTTGCCGGCAATGCCGGTGACAAGGTCACCTTCAGCGAGGTGCTCCTCGTCGGCGGCGACTCCCCCAAGATTGGCAAGCCCCTCGTGAGCGGCGCCTCCGTCGCGGCCGAGATCACCGGGCAGGACCGCGGCAAGAAGATCGTGGTCTTCAAGTTCAAGCGCCGGAAGAACTACCGCCGCAAGAACGGCCACCGTCAGCCGTACACCGAGCTCAAGATCACCGGCATCACCGCCTAGCAGGAGAAGTAGACATGGCTCACAAAAAAGGCGGCGGCTCCTCCAGGAACGGCCGCGACTCGAACGCGCAGCGCCGTGGGGTGAAGGTGTATGCCGGCGCGCCGGTGCGCGCTGGCAACATCCTGGTCCGGCAGGTCGGCTCCTCGATCCACGCCGGCCACAACGTCGGCACCGGCCGCGACTTCACGCTCTTCGCCCTCGTCGATGGCGTCGTGACGTACGAGTGGAAGTCCAACACCAAGAAGCAGGTGTCGGTCTACCCGGCGTCCTGAGCTCCCGCACCGGGACGGCCTCATGAGCCGTCCCCTCGCGTCCCGCCTGTTGCGCTCCGCGCGCTCACGCTTCACCTCAACGCGGTGACGACCTACAAGCTCCTCGCCCTCGACGTCGACGGGACCCTCGTCCGGCGCGACGGCTCCATCCACGACGAAGACCTCCTCGCCATCCAGCGGCTCCAGAGCGCCGGCATCCCGGTCTCGATCGCGACCGGGCGCCTGTACTCCGGGACGCGCGAGGTCGCGCGGCGGGTCGGCGTGCTCGGCCCCATCGCGTGCGTCGACGGCAGCCACATCGTGCACACCGAGGGCGACGCGCACCTGTACTCGCGCACGATCTCCGGCGCCCACGCGGCCCTGCTGCGCTCGATCACCGAGCGGCACGCGACGGCGTCGTTCCTCTTCGCGCAGGACAGCATCGTCCACGACGCGACCGGCACGCCGCACGTCCACTACGTCCGCGGCTGGTCGCACGCGATCGCCGAGGTCGAGCGCGTCTCGTCGCACCCGTACTGGGAGCACGAGCACGGGCTGCTCGCGCTGGTGGCGATCGGGACCGAGCTGCAGGTCACGGCCGCCGTCGAGGAGGTCCGGTCCGAGCTCGGTGAAGCGGCCTTCGTCATCTCGTTCCCGTTCCTGCGCGACGGTCACACGAGCCTCTGGGCCATGATGGTCCGCGCGTCCGGGTCGACGAAGGGGACGGCGATCGCGTGGCTCGCGGAGCACTACGGCTGCGCGACGTCGGACGTGGTCGTCGTCGGCGACTGGCTCAACGATCTGCCGATGTTCGAGGTCGCGGGGCGATCGTTCGCGATGGCGCAGGCGCCCGAGGACGTGAAGCAGGCCGCGACCGACCGCCTGGAGGCCGACGGCCTGCGCGGCGGGGGCATCGCCGAAGCGATCCGCCGCGCCTTCGGTCGCTGAGCCGAGCGGCAGAGGGCGCCGAAGAGCAGCGGGGGGAGCGCCGCTCAGCGCTCCCCCGCGCGAAGCGCTGTGTCAGGCCTTGCGCTGCGCCGGCTGGGACGCGGCGGCGAGCTGCTGCTGCTGCTGCTGCAGGTACTGCGCGACGGCGCGCGAGCGCTCGATGGCGAACTGCTTGACCTCCTTGTTCGGAGAGCCGGCGAGCGCGTTCAGCAGCTTGGTCACCTTCTCGAGCTGGCGCGACTGGAACAGCGCCTCGAAGTAGTTGTTGGCCAGGCGCACGTCGCGGCTCATCTTCGCCTCGTGCGGCTGGAGCAGGCGGACCACCGCCTCGAGGTCGTTCTTCTGCCCGTACAGCGCCGAGAGACAGAGCAGCGCCAGCGGGTTGTCCGGGTTCAGCGCGACCGCCTTCTTGGCGTACTCGACCGCCTTGTCCCGCGTCTCCTCGTTGGCCGCGTAGAAGCCCTGGATCGCGATGTACGGCGCCGGCGTCTTCTTGTCGGCCGAGAACTTCTCGATCTCGGCGACCGCGCTCGCCTCGTCGCCGCGCTGCTTCAGGTACTGGAAGAGGTAGGCCCACGCGTCGATGCACTCGACGTCGATCGCGATCGCCTTCTCGATGAACTCGCGCTCCTTCGCGTCTTCCTTGCGCGCCTGGTAGAGCTTCGCGAGGTGCAGCGAGGGGTAGGGGTTGTCCTTGAGCAGGTTCTGCGCGCCCTTCAGCGTCCCCTCGGCCTTGTCGTGCTTGTCCTGCGAGAGCTGCGCGATGCCGAGCGCGAGCCAGTCGTCGCCCGTGCCGCCCTTCGCGACCACCTTCGAGAGCACCTGCTCGGCGCGCTGCAGCCGGTTGTGCTTGAGGAGCTCCTGCGCGTAGATGCGCCCGCGGTTCAGATCGTCGGGCTGCTCGGTCCAGTGCTTCTCGAGGCCGGCGAGCAGGTCCTCCAGGCCGATCGCGATCGGGCGCCCCTGGTCGTCCTGCACCTGGACCGCCGGCCCGTTGAAGCCGAGGAGCTGCCACATCTGATCGAGGGTCACCGCCGCGGGGCCCTTCTCGATCAGACCCTTCAGCTCATCGGTCGGCTTGTTGACCGGGATGACGATGAGCGCGTTCCCCGGCACGCCGTTCGGGAACGCGCTCACGGGCGCGACGATCGCTGCCCCTCCCGCGATATTGAGCCCAGCCGCCTGCTGCTGTCCGTTCGTCGTCATCGTCGATGCTCCGAGATCTCTTCCCCACGCGCGCCGAGGCGCAGGCATCACCCAGCCTCGCCCCGGTACCCTGCGCGCCAAATTGATGGGGGCCGTAGTTCGTGTAGAAGGGGCGCGAACGCTAGCAGGGAGGGCCCACCCGGGCAACGGGGGAGCTCGGAGAGCACGGCCGCGCGCCGCGCTCGGTCCGCTCCAGTTTCCACCCGAGTTTCCAGTGAAACTTGCCGCGCTCCGGACTTGCCGCGCTGCGGCCTGCGTCGCCGCCGTCGTCGCTGCGCCGCGCGGCTGGCTGTCGCTCGTGGGATCGCTGTCGTGCTCGCTGTCGCTCTCGCCGTCACGGACGCTCATGTCGCTCGCCCTCTCCCTGCTCCGCGCGCCGTCCTAGTCGAGTCGCGGGCCGGCGGCGAGGGCCGGCTTGAGCTCGCGCGCCGGCGCCGCGCTGCGCAACCGCTCCGCCAGGTGGGTGCGGCGCTCCTCCTTCCGGGTCTCCGCCAGCGCCAGCGACACGGCCCGCGGATCCGCGACGAGCACCACGAGCCGCTTGCCGCGCGTCACCGCCGTGTAGATGAGGTTCCGCGAGAGCATCACGAAATGCTGGGTGAGGATCGGCACGATCACCGCCGGATATTCGCTCCCCTGGCTCTTGTGGATGCTCGTCGCGTAGGCGAGCGTCAGCTCGTCGAGCTCCGCTTCTTCGTAGCTGACCTCGCGATCGTCGAAGCGCACCTGGAGCTTCCGCTCCTCGGCGTTCACCTCCGTGACGAACCCCACGTCGCCGTTGTAGACCTCGCGGTCGTAGTCGTTGCGGAGCTGCATCACCTTGTCGCCGAGCCGCAGCGTCCGCGCGCCGCGCGTGACGGTCGGGCCCTCGGGGTTCAGCGCCGCCTGCAGCCGCGCGTTCAGGGCGATCGCGCCGGCCTCGCCCTTGTGCATCGGCGTCAGCACCTGCACGTCCCGCCGCGGGTCCAGCCCGAACCCCTTGGCGATGCGCTCGGTCACGAGGTGGAGGATCAGCTCCGCCGCCGCCTCGGCCTCGGTCCGCTCGATGACGTAGAACTCGCCGCCGGGCCCGCGCGCGCCCTCCGGCGGCTCGCCGTCGTGGATGCGGTGCGCGTTCCGGACGATGAGGCTGCCCTCGGCCTGCCGGAAGATCTGCGTGAGCCGCACCGTGGGCACCTCGCCGGAGGCGATCACGTCCCGCAGCACCGCGCCCGGCCCGACCGAGGGCAGCTGGTCGACGTCGCCCACCAGCACGAGCCGCGCCGCGTCGGACGTGGCCTGGAGGAGCGCGTCGGCGAGCGCCAGATCGAGCATCGACGCCTCGTCGACCACGATCGCCGCCGCCTCGATCGGGCGGCCCCGCTGGCGCCCGAACTTGCGCTGCTTCGGGTCGAACTCCAGGAGGCGGTGGAGCGTGACCGCCTCGCGCCCGGTCGCCTCGCTCATCCGCTTGGCGGCGCGGCCCGTGGGCGCGGCGAGCCGCACCGGCAGCCGGGCGCGGTCGAAGAGCGCCAGGATGGCCCGGACGATGGTCGTCTTGCCGACGCCGGGGCCGCCCGTGATGACCAGCACCTTGTTCCGCGCCGCCTGTTCCACGGCGCTGCGCTGCGCGGGCGCCAGCGAGACCTTCGTCTTCTCCTCGAACGCGGCGATCGCCGCGTCGACGCCCTCCGCGAGGCGCGCGTCGCCGGCCGCGCCGTCGTCGTCGTCCCCGAGCAGCGAGCGCATCCGGCGCGCGAGCCGCACCTCGGCCTCGTAGAGGTCCTTCGGGTAGACGGCCACCTCGCCGGTCGACAGCGCCTCGACGCGCACGTGGCCGCTCGCCGCGAGCGCGTCGATCGCGCCGTCGACCTCGGCGGCGTCGCGCTCGAGCATCGCCGCGGCGAGCTCCGCGAGCTCCGGCCGCTCCGCCAGCGTGTGCCCGCGGGTCGACAGGTCGACGAGCGTCTGCAGCACGCCCGCCTGCGCCCGCTCGGGCGAGTCGGCCCGGACGCCGATCGAGCGCGCGATCCGATCGGCGGTCTTGAAGCCGATGCCCCACACGTCGAGCGCGAGCCGGTACGGGGAGCGGGAGACGATGTCGATGGCGTGGGGGCCGAACCGCCTGTAGATGCGGCTCGCCAGCGCCGGGGAGGCGCCGTGCGCCTGGAGGAAGATCATGATGGCCCCGATCGCCCGCTGCGCCGCCCACGCCTTCGCGACGGCCTGCGCCCTGCGCTGGCCGAGCCCGGGGACCTCGGCGAGCCGCTCCGGCGACCGGTCGAGGATCTCCAGCGTCTCGGCGCCGAACGCCTCCACGATCCGCTTGGCGTACGCGGGCCCGATGCCCTGCACCATGCCCGACCCGAGGTAGCGCTCGAGCCCGTCGAGCGTGGCGGGGGCGATCGGCAGCAGGGTCTCGACCTTGAGCTGCTCGCCGTGCTTCGGATCGCGCTCGTAGCGCCCCGTCGCGCGCACGCGCGTGCCGGGGACGACCTGCGGGAACACCCCGACCCAGACCTCCGGGGCGGCGCCGGGGGCGACCTCCACCCGCAGCACCCGGAAGCCGCTCGACTCGTTCTCGTAGGTGACGCGGGCGACCTCGCCCTCGACCGTCGCGGGCCCGTTGCCCGCCGCCTCCCTGGCCGAGAAGAGCCGCTGCTGGCCCCCGCCGCCCGGCGGGCGCTCGCCGGCCCCGCCGGGGCGCTCGCCGGCCCCGCCGGGGCGCTCGGCGCGCTCGTGCGGGCGCGGCGCGCCGTCCGGCGGCGGCGCGGCTGCCCCCCGGGCTGCCCGATCGGGGCGGCCGCTCCGCTGGGACCCTTGCACGAGGGCAGCATGTAGCCGCCGGCCCGCCGGCGGCAACGCCCTCGTGCGCCGCGGCGCGTGATACTCCTCGCGGGTGCCGGAGCTCCCCGAGGTCGAGCACGCCGCCGCCTCGCTGCGCCGCTTCCTGACGGGCGACCGGATCGCGTCCGCCGAGGGCGACCGCACCCGCCTGTTCCGCGGATCGAGCCGCGACGCTTTCGAGCGCGATCTCCCGGGCCGCGCGCTCGAGCGCCTCACGCGCTTCGGCAAGTACCTTACGCTCGAGCTCGACGCCGGCGTGGTGCTGCTCAGCCACCTCGGGATGACCGGCAAATGGGTGCGCCGCTCGCCGGGCGAGCCAGCGCCGGCGCACAGCCGCGCCCGGCTGCTGCTCGCCTCGGGGAGCGTGCTCCACTACAGCGATCCGCGGCTCCTCGGCCGCCTCGCGGTCCTGCGCGGCGTCTCGCCGGGCGAGATCCCCGAGATCGCCGCGCTCGGCCCGGATCCGCTGCGCGACGGGATCGACGTGGACGCCCTGGCGCGGCGCGCGCGGGCGAGCGCGCGCGCCGTGAAGGCGATCCTCATGGACCAGGCGGTGATCGCCGGCCTCGGCAACATCCAGGCGACCGAGGCGCTCTTCCGGGCCGGCGTGCACCCGGCGCGGCCGGGCCGATCCCTCTCGCGCGAGGAGGTGGCCGCGATCGCCGCCGGCGCCCTGGGCTCGATCGCGCACACGCTCGGGGCGATCGGCGCGGGCGAGATCGCTTACCTGTCCGAGTCCGGCGCGACGCCGAACCCGTTCCTCGTCTACGCGCGCGCCGGCCAGCCGTGCCCCCGCTGCGGCGCGGCGCTGGAGACGCGCGCGATCGGCGGCCGCTCCAGCGCCTTCTGCCCGCGCTGCCAGCCGGAGCGCGGCCGCGCGCGGGCGCGAGCTGGGCCGCGCAGGGCGCCCCGGCGCTGAACACCCGTCGCGCGAAGGGATTTGCGCCGCGGGCCCGCGGTTGGCGTGACATCTTCGTGCCGGTATAGTGGCCCCGCGATGGGCCGCAGCACCTTGCTTTCCGTCCTCTGCGCCCTCGTTCTCGCGGGCTGTGCCGGGAGCGCGCCGGAGGCGGCGCGGTCCAAGGACCGCCTGCTGCGCGCGACGGCCTCGGTCGCCGTGGAGCCGGGCGCCGGCGCGCCAGCGCCCGGGGCAGCGGCGGAGGACGCCGCGCACGCGGACGCGCACGAGCACGAAGACGAGGTGGACGAGGACGGCGCCGAGGCCGACGACGGCCTGGATCTGCGGGTGGATCCGGGCGCCGGCACGCGCGCGCACTCGCCGCTCGCGGCGATGACCGAGGCCCAGATCGAGGAGCTGCTCGCGAAGGACCCGGCGGCGCTGGGGCCGATGTCGGTGGGCGCCACCAACGCGGGCGCGCTGTTCAACGGCATCCGGATGCCCGAGAGCGACCGGTGGGAGCTCGTCGATCCGGGCCACGCCTGGGGCACGCGCGAGACGGTCGACGCGCTCGACCGGGCGATCGCGGAGGTGCACCGGCAGTTCCCGGGCAGCCCGAAGCTCTACATCGGGCACATCAGCGCCCGGGACGGCGGCCGGCTCTCTCCGCACAAGAGCCACCAGGCCGGGCGCGACGTCGACATCAGCTATTTCCTCGACGCGCGGCACCAATGGTACCAGCGGGCCACGGCGGCGAACCTCGATCGAGAGCGCACCTGGGCCTTCGTCCGGGCGCTCATCACCGAGACCGACGTGGAGCTCATCCTCATCGACAGCAGCGTGCAGCGGCTGCTCAAGGAGCACGCGCTGAAGATCGGCGAGGACAAGGACTGGCTCGACGAGGTCTTCCAGTACGGGTCGAGGAAAGCGCGCCCGCTCATCCGCCATGCCCGGGGGCACGCGAACCACATCCACATCCGGTTCTACAGCCCGGTGGCGCAGGAGTCGGCCGTGCGCGCGTACCCGCTGCTCGTGAAGCGCGGGGCGATCAAGCCGACGGCGCACTACGTGCGGCACACCGCGAAGAAGGGGCAGACGCTGGGCTCGCTGGCCCGGCAGTACGGCACCACGGTCGAGGCGATCAAGCGGGCGAACGGCCTGCGCTCGACGGCGATCCAGGCGAAACGCGTCTACAACATCCCGCGGCCGTCGAGCGGCCCCGCCGCCCCGCCGAAGCACGTCGTCGTGCCGCCGCGCCGGCTGCCCCCGCCGCGGGCCGCGGAGGCGTCGCCGCCGGTGCGCCACGACGAAGCCGGGCCGGCGCTGGGCGGCTGAGAGCCGCGGGAGGGGCTCCGCCGCCGGCCCTCCGGGAGCGCGGTCGGCCCGCGGGCGCGGCCTCGGCCCCGCTCAGTGCTTCACGTCGACGACGAGCCGCGCCGGCTTGGTCAGCTCGAGGACGCGGTACTTGTTCGGCGACGAGACCCCGAGCACCCACGTCACCTCGGCCTCGAAGTCGCACGTCCGCTCCAGCTCCAGCGCCACGCCGAGCGCGAGCTTCCGCTCGCGGAACGGGATCGTGGGCTTCCCCTCGTCCGTGTGCGCCGCGGCGGGGGTCATGCGCACGGCGAGCCACCCGTCGCCGGCGATCTCGGTCGCCTCGCCCGAGCCGCACTGCCGCACCGGCTTGTCGATGTAGTCGACGTGGTAGCCCGGCACCGCGTCCCCCTCGAACTCGAACACGACGCGGTCGTAGTGCTCGTGCCGGGCCGCGCGCACGTCGCGCAGGATCGCGACCTTCGCGCCGGCGCGCGGCTTGTCGGTGGCGCCCGCGGTGCCCTCGAACGTGTCGGTGCTCGTGGGATCCGCCGCCTTCGGAGGCCGCGGCGTGGGCGGCTCGTCGTCCACGGCCGGCCCTTCGGGGCGCGTGTCGATCGGCGTCACCTGCGGGACGGGCTGAGCAGGCTCGCTGCCGGCGCCGCCGCGGCAGCCCGCGGCGAGCGACACGGTTGCGGCGGCGAGCAGGAGGTCGGCGGTCCTCATGAGGGGGCATTCATGGCGCCACGGCCGCCGAACGTCCACTGCGACGACGCGGCGCGCGCGCCGCCGCGGGCATCGCGGGGGGCGGCGCGGCCGGCGCGCGCCGCCGAGGATCACCGCGAGGGCGCCCGCGCCCTGGCCAGGATCGCCGCGAGCCGGGGCACGATCTCGTCCACCGCGCGCTCGCCCTTCACCGACCCCTCGATGCGGAGGCGCGTCCCCCGGCCGTCCTCGCCGGGCACGACGAACAGCGGGATCATCTTCGACGCGTAACCGGCCTCGGCGAGCCGATCCCGGTCGCGGTCGAGGTCGAACTCGAGCAGGCGCAGCGCCGGGAAGGCCGCGTCGAGCTGGCCCGCCTTCACGGCGTCGTGGAACCTCGTGCACGGCTCGCACCACGGCGCGCCCACGTAGACGACGAGCTCGCGCCCCTCCCGCCGGGCGCGCTCCCGCGCCGCTTGCACCAGCGCCGGCACCTCGCCGCCGTCCGGCGCGAGCTCGACCTCGGCCCGCAGCGCCGCCGGCCGCGCGACGCCGCTCCCTGCGGCCGGCGCGGAGGTCTCCTCCCGCGAGCAGCCGAGGAGCGCCGCGAGACAGAGCACCAGCCCGGCGCCAGCCGACCCCTTCCGGCCATGACCGTTCACGTCGTCGTCTCCCTCTCGGGCACGGTCTTGCTCACGGCGGCCGGCTGCGCCAGCGCCTCAGGGGAGCACGAGCTTGATCGAGAACACGTAGTCGACGTTGACCGGCCGGCCCTGGTAGGTGACCGGCTTGTAGCGGCTCGCCGCGAGCGCCTCGAGGACCGCCTCGTTCATGTGGGGCACGCCCTTGACGATCCGGCAGCCGGTGAGGCTGCCGGCCGTCGTCACCACGCACTTCGCGAGGACCGTCCCCTCGACCCGCGCCTGCCGCGCCTGCCGCGTGTAGACGACCGCGGGCGCGGCGATCGGCACGGGGCGCGTCATCCCCTCCTGGAACGGCAGGATCTCGGGGGCGGCTGGCGCCGGCGCGGCCGGCGCCGCCCCGGCCCCGGCCGCTGGAGGCTCCGGCGCGGCGATCGCGGCCGGCTGCGCGGCGCTCGGCCCGGCAGCGACGGGCCCGGCGCTCGGCGACGGCCCACCGCTCGGCGGCCCGGCGCTCGGCGGCTCCGCCGGGGGCGCCGGCCCCGGGAGCGCGCTCGCCGCGGCGTGCGGGCTCGGCGCCGGCGCCGCCGCGGCGAGCGCCTCGAGCTCCGCCGAGGCGGTCTCGTCCTCGGGGCGGACGACCAGCACGGCCGGCTTGTAGCCGGGCTTGGTCAGATTGAGCCGGTACTCGGCCGTGGTCCCGGCGCCCTGCAGCACGAGCCGGCACGGGGTCGAAAGGCAGACCTCCGTCCCGCGGTCGGACACGCGGGCCCCGGGCGGGGCGCTCTCGATCCTCACGATCCTGAACTCGGCCGCGGCGCCGGGCTCTCGGCCCACCGAGGCCTCGACGGGCATGGCGAGCGGCACCGGGGCGGGCTGCGCGGCGGCCGGGGCGCTCGCGGCGTCCGGAGCGCGCCCGCGCACGTGCCCGGTGAGCGCCAGCACGAGCCCCCCGCCGACGATCGCCGCGACGAGCGCCACGATGTAGACGGACACCGGCGCAGGACGAGCAGGGCCGACGGAGCCGCCGACGGTCGGCGGCGCCTGGGCTGGAGAGAGCGAGTCGCCCTGCGGCTGGCGGATCGGCGCGGCGGGCTCGCTCGCCCCGGCGCGGGGCGGCGCGCCCAGCCCGCTCGGCGACGGCCAGAGGGCCGAGAGGCGCGGCCCCGAGTTCGACGGCGCGGAGGGCAGCGCGCCGCCGAGCTGCGCCACGGACAGCCGCTCCGGCGCCGAGGCCCGCGCGAGATCGATCGGCTCGCCGGCCGCGCTCTTCAGCGCGATGAGACACTCCTTCATCGACTGGAAGCGCCTGTCCGGGTCCTTCTCGAGACACCGCATCACGATGGCTTCCATCGCCGGCGACACGAGCGCGCCCGGAGCGCTCCCGGCGAGCGGCGGCGGCGGCTCGCTGACGTGGGCCATGAGGGTCGCCGTGGGCACCTTCTTGTCGAACGGCACCTTGCCCGAGAGCATCTCGTAGAGCAGGACGCCGAGCGCGTAGATGTCCGCGCGCGGCGAGAGCTCGTGGCCCATCGCCTGCTCCGGCGCGGTGTACTTGGGAGAGCCGATGAACAGGCCCTTCTGGGTCAGATCGTCCAGGTCCTGCCCCGAGACGTCCTTGACCAGGCCGAAGTCGAGCACCTTGACGAAGTCCTGCTCGTCTCCCTGGTCGACGAGGAGCACATTGCTCGGCTTGAGATCCCGGTGCACGAGGCCGAGGCCGTGCGCCTCGATGATCGCGCGGCAGATCTGCCGCGCGATCCGGCTCGCGCGCGCCTCGGGGAGCGCGCCCTCGTCGTGGAGCACACGGTGCAGCGTACGGCCAGCGATGTACTCCATCGCGATGAAATAAATGCCGCGCGGATCGTCCCTGCCATAATCGAAGACGGTGACGGAGTTCGGGTGGGTGAGCCGCGCCGCGGTCGCGGCCTCGCGCGAAAAGCGCCGGAAGAACTCCGGATCTTGCTCGCGGCGCTCGTCGGGCACGAGGAGCTTGAGGGCGCAGATCCGTCCCAGGGCCGATTGCTCTGCCCTGTACACCTTGCCCATACCCCCGCGCGCGATGAGCGATACGATCCGATATCGACCGGCGATCGTCGCGCCGATGAGCGGGTCTTGACCGCTGCTCCTGGTCGCACCCATGCCGTTCATCATACGCACGACGGCGGGGGCGCGGCTACCCCAACGCCCGTTGTTTCGCGCGTCTTGTCGTCTCGTTGGACTGCGCACCTCGCGATCCCCGCGCGGCTCCGCTCGTTCGACGGTGCGGAGCGGCCGTGTCTGGTGCGCTGTCGGCGGCGCGCTCGATCGCGTGTTCCCGCTGCGCGGCGCGTGTTCCCGCTGCGCGGCGCGTGTTCCCGCTGCGCGGCGCGGTTCATCAGAGAGCACCGGAAGTTTACGGCTGTGTTTCGCGACGACTCCATGTCTGTTGGCCAACCGCGCGCATCGCATCGAGGTGGCCCTCGCACACACACCGCGGCGCGGACGTCGGCGCCTGCCCCTCCGAGGTGGCGCGCTCCGCGACGGCCGGGGGCGAGCCGCCGCGCCGAGCGGCGCGGAGTCGGGCCGGCAATCTGGAGTTCATTCAACGCCCTGGGCGCGATCTCGCCGCTGAAAATCGCGTGGCGGGTCCGGAACCTGGGGCCGGGGGCGCTGTCGATCCCGGGCGTGGACGCGGTGCTCCGCGGCGCACGCAGAGAGCGGTGAAGCTCGCCGCGCGTGCGCCGGGGAACGCCAGAGCGCGGGCCCTCGCGGGCTCGCTCCATTCAGACCGCTCGCTGCGCGGTCCACGCCGCACGCGGGAGCAGGGAAAGGCCTGGCTTCAGATGGATACGTTCAAGTTGGCTCCGAGCATGGCATCCCCGAATCCGTTTCTCGGCAACCCGCCCTTCAGCGCGTCTCCGGCCCGCGATCCCGAGGTGACCGCGGACGCGCCGGAGGGCTCGTACACGTACGCGCTGGTCAAGAGCGCGCCCGAGCTGCCCGCCGCGGAGTGCGAGACCGAGGCGCTGTCCGTCGAGGTGCTGATCCGCTGGGGGAGCAACCTGATCCACGTGGCGCACCTGACCCCGCCGCGCTCCTTCCACGTGGGCGAGCAGGACGGCGCGGAGGGCGCGTGCGACTTCTTCCTCCCGGCGGAGCGGCTGGGCGCGGCGAGGGCGCCGCTCGTGCTCGTCGGCGACGACGGCGAGGTGAGCGCCGTGATCCCGCCGGGCGCGTCGGGGATGATCGAGATCGGGAGCTGCAAGATGACGGTCGCGCAGGCGATCGCGACGGGCCGCGCGGCGGCGGACGCCGCGCTCGGCGGGGCGCGGCGGGTCGCGCTGCCGCTCGGCGCGCGCGCGCGGCTCGACCTCGGCGACTTCGGCTTCGAGGTCGCCGTGGGCAACGCGGGCCGCCGCGTCGCGGGCAAGGTGAGCCTCGACCGCCGGAGCCTGCCGTTCGCCGCGCTCTCGACGCTGGTCCATGTCGGCCTGCTCGGGGCCATGGCCGCGTTCATGCCCCCGCTGGCGATGGCCGACGACGGCGGCGTGAGCGCGGAGCAGGCGTACCTCATGGCGCAGGCGCTCGCGGCGACCGCGGAGCGGGAGCTGCCCGAGGCGACCGAGGGCGCGGAGGCGACCCGCCCGAACGACACCGAGGGCGGCTCGGGCGCGGCCGCGATCGGCGAGTCGGGCAAGGCCGGGAGCGCGACGAGCCGGAAGACCAACGGGCGCTTCGACATCGAGGGGCCGAAGGACAACGCCGACGTGCGGATCTCGCGGGCGCAGGCGCTCGACGACGCGGCCCGCTTCGGCCTGATCGGCGTGCTCCAGGCCGGCCTCGGCGATCCGAACGCGCCCTCGGCCCCCTGGGGCGGCGTCGACACGCTCGGCAACGGGGCGAAGAGCGTGATCGGCAACCTGTGGGGCGAGACGATCGATGAGTCGGGCGGCGCCGGGGGCCTCGGGCTGACCGGCGTCGGCGAGGGCGGCGGCGGGCGCTTCACCGGCATCGGGATGGGCCCCCTCGGCACCATCAACCACGGCAACGGGCTCGGCGACGGGCAGGGCTTCGGCCCGGGCGGCGGCGCGTCGCGCTTCATCAACGGACCCGGCCACAAGGTGAGCGCGCCGCGGATGGGGGTCGGGTCGACCTCGGTGTCGGGCCGGCTCCCGCCCGAGGTGATCCAGCGCATCGTGCGGCAGAACTTCGGCCGATTCCGGCTCTGCTACGAGAACGGGCTGCGCAACAGCCCGAACCTCGCCGGGCGCGTGGCGGTCGGCTTCACGATCGGCCGTGACGGCGCGGTCTCCAGCGTCCAGAACGGCGGCTCCGACCTGCCGGACGCCGGCGTGGTCGCCTGCGTGGTGCGCTCGTTCTACGGGCTGTCGTTCCCGCCGCCGGACGCCGGCATCGTGACCGTGACCTATCCTATCCTCTTCAGCCCTTCCGGCGGCTGACTCGCCCCTTCCGGCGGCTGACCTTCGGTGTCGCCCCGGCGAGTGGTATGCTCTATCGTGCGTGCGTGAGCGCCCTATCCCGAATCCTGAGCACGCTCGGGCGCGCGCGGCGCGCGCCCGAAAAGACCCTTCAAAACCCCTTTCTCGAAGGGAATTACGCCCCTTTCCGGAGCGAGACGGAGTGCGCCTCGCTCGAGCTCGTGTCGGGAGAGGTGCCGGCGGCGCTCGCCGGCGCGCTCTACCGGATCGGGCCCGCGCCGCGGTTCGAGCCGCTCGATCCCGCCCTCTATCACTGGTTCGAGGGCGACGGCATGGTGGACGCGTTCCGTTTTGAAGGCGGGCGCGTGGCGCACCGCCGCCGCTGGGTCCGCACGGACAAGCTCCGCTGGGAGGAGCAGGCGGGCCGGGCGCTCTTCGGCGGCCTCCGCGGCTTTGGCCGGCGCACCTCGGTCGACGGCTGGAAGGCGCTCGGCTTCACGCCGTCCGAGCTCATCGAGCTCCGCGTGCGCGGGCTGCTCGGGCTGCCGCCGCGCGAGGATCAGGTGCGGCGGATCATGCGGGCGCAGGACCGGAGCAACACGAACGTGCTCAGGCTCGCCGGCAGGCTGCTGACGCTCGTCGAGAACTCGGCCGCGCACGAGATCGACCCCGAGACGCTCGCCACGCGCGGGCGCTTCACGTTCGGCGGCGTGCTGGAGGCGCGCCGCATGGTCGCGCACCCGAAGGTCGATCCGGAGACGGGCGACATCTACACCTTCGGCGCCTCGCCGCGGCCGCCGCACCTGACGTATTACGCCTTCTCCGCGGACGGCTCGCTCCGCTTCTCGCGCGACATCGACGTGCCGTTCCCGGCGATGATGCACGACTTCGGCGTCACGGCGACGCGGGCGATCCTCTATCACCTGCCCGCGACCATGCGGTACGAGAACTTCAAAACCTCGAACCCGGTCCGGTGGGAGCCCTCGGAGGGCGCGCGCCTCATCGTGGTCCCGCGGGACGAGCCGGGCGCGCCCGCGCGCACGGTCGATCTCCCCGCCTGCTTCGTCTTCCACACGATGAACGCCTTCGACGACGGCGGCTCCGTCGTGCTCGACGTGGTGCGGTACCCGCGCCTCCCGCTCTTCGATCTCGGCGGGGAGAACCCGAACCCGCCGCTCACGGAGAACCCGGAAGGGCGGCTCACCCGCCTCCGGATCGATCCCGACAAGGGCGCCGTCAGCGAGACCCTGCTGGACGAGGCGCCGGCCGAGTTTCCGATCGTCGATCCGCGGTTCACGGCGCGGCCGTACCGCTACGGCTGGATGGTGTGCAGGCGCGGCGACAGCGACGGCCGGGGGCACCACAACGCCATCGCCCTGGTCGACCACGTCGAGCGGCGCACGCGCTACCACGAGCTCGGTCGATCGAGCTTCACGTCAGAGCCGGTGTTCGTGCCCCGCGGCGAGGGAGCGCCGGAGGGGGAGGGGTGGCTGCTCGCCGTGGTGTACCGCGCCGAGACGGACCGGAGCGACCTCCTCGTCCTCGACGCGCTCGACGTCGAGCGCGAGCCGGTCGCGGTGCTGCGCTGCCCGCACCGGATCCCGTACGGCTTTCACGGCTCGTGGGTGGCGCGCGGCTGACCGCCGCGCCCCCGCCTGCGCGGCTGACCGCCGCGCCCCCGCCTGCGCGCCTCCGGGTCGCTACCGTCCGCCGCCCGAGGCGACCTGGCCGACGGCGCGCTCCGCCTCCGCGATCTCCTGCGCTCGCTGCTGGATCATCACCCCTTGCGGCGGGCCCTGGAAGCGGCGGCGCTCCAGCGCGAACCAGATGATCGCCGTCAGCGCGAACACGATGAGCATGATGACAAGGGCCTTGTCGTTCGGGGGCTGGACGCTCACCACGATGAGCATCAGGCACGCGAGCACGCTGATGACCGCGAGCGGCCGGTACAGCGGGCCGAGGTCCCACGGCCCCATCGTCACCCACGTGCGGCCGTAGGCGCGCACGCCCGCCATCGTGGGCATGACATAGGAGATGTAGAGGAAGATCACGCACACGGCCGTGATCGTCGAATAGACCGGCGTGTACACGGTGAAGGCGATCGTCAGCGCGCTGACGACCCAGATCGCGGTCGCCGGCGTGCGGAACTTCGGGCTCACCTTGCGGAGCTGCTCCGAGAGCGGCAGCCCCCCGTCGCGGGCGAACGCGAAGGTCATGCGCGAGGCGGACGTCACCGTGGCCAGCCCGCAGAGGTACTGGGCGATCGAGATGCCGGCGTAGAGCGCGATCCGGAGCTTCTCCGGGATGACGCTCTCCATGATCCAGAAGAAGACCCCGCCGCCCTTCGACGCGGCCTGGTCCATGTCGGGGATCGCGAGCACGATCGCGCTCAGCATGAGCCAGCCGAAGACGCCGGAGACGAGCACCGCCCGGACGATGCCCCGCGGGACGGTCTGCGCCGCGCCGATCGTCTCCTCCGAGGTGTGCGCCGACGCGTCGTATCCGGTGATCGTGTACGCGGGCAGGAGGAAGCTCAGGAGGAACAGCATCGTCATGCTGTTCGTCTCCGGCCACACGTCGCCCCCCTTCGCCCCGCTGTAGTTCGTGAACGTGACGAGCCGCCCGAGGTCGACCTGGGGCGCGTAGAAGAGCATCGCGAGCGTGAGGATCACCGAGACGACGAGGATGAGGTATCCGCTGAAATCGGTGAGCAGGGTTGTGACGCGGATCCCCAGGTGGTTGAAGAGCGCCTGTGTCCCCGTGATGAGCGTGACCCCGACGATCTGCGTCAAGAGGGCCTGATCCGGGGACATCGTCGCGATGTCGACGCCGAACAGCGGGCCGAGCGAGCTCATGATGAACAGGTAGGCGCCGACGTTGATCGCCGCGAGGACGGTGACGAGGCCGATCAGGTTGAACCACGCGGTGGCCCAGCCGAAGCCCCGGCCGCCGAGGATCGAGGCCCAGTGGTACAGCCCCCCGGCGGTCGGGAACGCGGACGCGACCTGTCCCATCGTGAGCGCGGTGCAGAGCGAGAGCGCGCTGCAGACCGGCCAGCCGATGCCGATGCCGGCCCCGCCGACGCTGCAAAGCCCCATCTGGAACGAGGTGATGCCGCCCGCGATGATACAGATGATCGAGAACGAGATCGCGAAGTTGGAGAAGCCCCCCATCCGGCGCAGGAGCTCCTGCGCATAGCCCATGCTGTGGAGCGTCTTCACGTCCTCGGCGATCACGCCCTCCACGCTGCGCGGCTCGTCGCCGGAGCGCGCCCCGACGTCCCCCTTCGTCTCACGGCTCATGAGCGGTCCCTTTCCTCGACGGTCTTGCGCTCGTGACCGACGGAGCCCGTCGGGATCGGCGCGCCTCGCCGGTGCGCGCCCCTTTCGGGGAGCCCACCCGCGCAGACGAGCGTACATGGGGGCGCCGGCGACTGACCAGCGCATGCGCCGGAACCACGACAAGCACGGTGCGGCGGCCGCCGGCGGTGACCGCCTGCCCCCGCTGCTACCCTCGCCGCGCATGTCCACGACGACGCCCCCCTCGCTCTCGCGCCGGCGCGCCCTGCTCGGCCTCGCCGCGCTCGCCGCGTCGTCGTGCCGGCGCAAGAGCTCGCCGCCCCCGCCGGGGCCCGCGGCGGCGGAGGCGGCCCCCTCCCGCTGGAAGGAGCTCGCCTTCGCGCCGGCCGAAGGGGGCGATGGCCCGCAGCGCGCGCTGCTCCTCGCGCCCGAGGCCGCGGCGCCGCTGCCGCTGCTCGTCGCGCTGCACGGCCGCGGCGAGGCGGTGCGCGGCCCCGAGGCCGGCGCGCGCGGGTGGCGCGACGACTACCGCCTCGACGCGACCCTCCAGCGGATCCTCGCGCCGCCGCTCGCGCCGGACGACCTCGGGCAGATGGTCACGCGCGAGCGGCTCGCGCAGCTCAACGCCTCGCTCGGAGAGCACCCCTACCGCGGGCTGTGCATCGCCACGCCGTTCGCGCCCGACCTCCGCGACCGCTCCGTCGAGGGGGCCGCGGCCTTCGGGCGGTTCGTCGTCGAGCGGCTCCTGCCGCGGGCGCGCGCCGAGAGCGGCTGCCTCGCGGCGCGCGAGGCGACCGGGATCGACGGCGTGAGCCTCGGCGGCCGCCTCGCGCTGCTCGTCGGCCTGTCGCACCCCGAGGTCTTCGGCGCGGTCGGCGCCCTCCAGCCGGCCGTGCGGGCGGACGAGGCAGAGATGTTCTCCGCCCTCGCGCGCCGGGCGCGACGGACCACCGAGCGCCGCGCGCTCGCGCTGCGGCTCGTGTCGAGCGAGGCCGACCCCTTCCTGCCCGCCATCCAGGCGATCAGCGATCGGCTCCGGCAGGACGGCGTCGCCCACGAGCTGCTCATTGTGCCCGGACCGCACGACTATGCCTGGAACCGCGGGCCTGGAGGCGTGGAAATGGTGCTCTGGCACGAGCGCGTCCAGCGCGGGTTGCGCGCGCCGTGATCGCGGCGGTCCGGGCGTCACAAGCCCCTGACCAGGCCGCCGAACCGTGTTACTTCCTCGGCAACGACGTGGCCGACCCGACACGCATCGCCCGCGCCGAGAGCGCGACCGACCCGCCCTCCGTGCGCGAGTGGCTGAAGCCGCTCGAGAGCGCCGGCCAGCGCCGCAGCACGAGCGCGAAGCGCGTCGGCGGCAAGGCGGCCTCGCTCGGCCGCCTGCTGCGCGACGGCTTCCCGGTGCCGCGCGGCTGGGTGCTCGACGCGCGGTGCTTCACGGAGCTCGTCGACCGGCAGCTGCCGCGCGGGCACGACCTCGCCACGCTGATCCGGCTCTCGGGCACGAAGGTCGGCGTCGACCGGGCGGCGCGGGCGCGCGACCGCATCCTGAGCGAGCCGCTGCCGGAGACGCTCTCGGCCGCGCTGCAGGCGCTCTGGCAGACGATCGCGCCGGAGGCGCCGTGGGGGCTCGCGGTGCGGTCCAGCGCCACCTGCGAGGACAGCGACGAGACGTCGATGGCGGGGCTCGCGACGTCCGTGCTCGGCGTGCGCGGCGACGCCGAGCTCGACGCCGCGATCCGGCAGGTCTGGGCGAGCGCCTTCCTGCCGCGCGCGCTCGCGTACCTCGCGCACGCCGGCGTCCGCGACGTCGCGATGGGGGTCGTGCTGCAGGTGATGGTGCGCGCCGAGGCCGCGGGCGTGCTCTTCACCGCGCCCCCGGCCGGGCTCGAGGGCGAGCACTGGCGCGCCGGCGAGCGGCTCGTGAACGCCACGCTCGGGCTGGGCGCGCCGGTCGTCGACGGCGCCGTGGCGGCCGACACCCTCCGGATCGCGCGGGGCGACGGCAAGGTCGTCGCGTCGGCGGTGGCGCAGAAGCGGCGCGCGCTCGTCGTGGGCGCGGCGGGGCTCGAGGAGGTCGCGGTGCCCGCGGCGCGCGCCGATCGGCCGGCGCTCGGCGAGGCCGCGCTGCGGCAGCTCGCCGAGCTCGCCGAGCGGCTCGAGCAGGGCGGCAAGGGCCCGTTCGACGTGGAGTTCGCGGTCGAGGGGGAGGACCCCGGCCGCCTCGCGGAGGACGCCGCGGCCGAGGGGGAGGACCCAGGCCGCCTCGCGGACGACGCCGCGGCCGAGGGTGCGCCGGCCGAGGGCGCGCCGGCGGAGCCGCGGGTGTGGCTGCTCCAGGTGCGTCCGGTGAGCGGCGGCGGCTTCCCCGAGGGGGGCGGCGCCGACACGATCTGGTCGCGCGCGAACGTGGGCGAGGCGCTCCCCGGCGCGGCGACGCCGCTCACCTGGTCGGTGGCGCGCGCGTTCTCCGACCGCGGCTTCCGTGAGGCGTTCGCCGCGCTCGGCTGCCGCGTGCCGCGCGGCGCGCGCCTCGTCGCCAACGTGCACGGGCGCTTCTACCTCAACCTGACCGCCTTCATGCAGATCGCGGCGCAGGTCCCGGGGCTCTCGCCGCGGGCGCTGCTCGGCATGAGCGGCGGGGCGAGCGACCAGCTCATCGCGCGGCTCGCCGAGCAGAGCGCGGGCGTCTCGCGGCGCCGCTTCTACGCGCGGCTGCCGCTCACCGGGCCGCGGCTCCTCCTCCGGCAGGCGCGGCTCGAGCGCGAGGTCGCGGCCTACGAGGGCGAGGCGCTCTGGGCCCAGCGCGCGCTCTCCGAGCTCGACATGACGCTCCTGCCGGACGACGCCATCGGCACCACGCTGCGGAGCGTCTTCCTGCTGCTCGAGCGGACCGGCACGCTGATGCTGCACTGCGCGTCGGCGTCGCTCGCGAGCCACCTCGCGCTCTGCAAGGCGCTCGAGCGGGTCGCGGGCCGCCGCGCCTCGGCGCGCTCGGCCTCGGGCGAGGCGCCCCTCGACGGCCCGGTCGGGCGCGCCGAGACCAACGTCGAGCACCTGGCGCAGGTGCTCGCGGGCGGCGTGCGCGAGCTCGACAGCGCGGGGCCGGGCATCGAGCTCGCCCGGGTGGCCGAGCTCGTCATGCTCGATCGCGCGTCGCGCGAGCGGCTCCTCGCCGGCGAGGTGAGGGGGCCGCGCGATCTGCCCGAGGGGCCGGCGCGCGACGCGCTCGCGCGGTTCCTCGACGCGTACGGCGACCGCGCCGTGCGCGAGGCCGAGCTCGCGACCCCGCGCTGGCGGGAGGACCCGGCGCCGGTCATCGCGATGCTCACCGCGTCGCTGCGCGGGGCGCCTGGCGATCCGGAGCGCGCCCTGGCGCGCGCGCGGGCGCTCGCCGACCGGGAGATGGCGATGCTCGAGACGCGCGTCTCGCGGGTGGAGCTCGCGCTCCTCCGCACGCTGGTCGGCCGCGCGCAGCGCTACGTGCGCCTGCGGGAGCGCATGCGGACGTGGGTGACGCGCGTCCTCGGCATGCTGCGGAAGGTCGCGCTCGACATCGACCGGCGCCTGCTCCGCATCGAGCCCTCGCTGCTCCCCGGGAGCGTGTTCTTCTGCACCTACGAGGAGCTCGTGACGGCGCTCTCCAGCGGCCGCGCCGACGTGGGCCACGTCGTGCGGCTGCGCCGCGCCGAGCACCTGCGCGACGCCGCGCGCCCCGATCCTCCGGCCACGTTCATCGGCCGGCCGCCGCCGGTCGTGCTGCCGCCCGCGTCGGGGGTCCGCCTGCTCGGGCTGCCGGCGAGCCCTGGCGTGGTCGAGGGGCGGGCGCGCGTGCTCGAGCCGGGCGCGCCCTCGCTCGACGCGGTGGCGCCGGGCGAGGTGCTCGTCGCGCGCACGACCGACATCGGCCTCTCGCCGCTCTTCCTCGTGGCGGCCGCGGTCGTGACCGAGCTCGGCGGCCCCATGTCGCACGCCTCGATCGTCGCGCGCGAGTACGGCATCCCCGCGGTGGTGAACGTGCCCGGCGCGACGCTGGCGATCAAGACGGGCGACCGGCTGCGGGTCGACGGCGATCGCGGCGTGATCGAGCGGCTGAACGAGCGCGACGAGCGCGCCGGGCCGCCGTCGCCGAACGGCGCTGCCGGCGGCGCGCAGGGCGACGGCGCGGCGCCGCTCGCTGCGCCGCCCGAATGACGCCCGTATGACGACCGCGCGCTTCCGGGTCGGCCCGTCCGACGGCCCCACGGTGGCGGACGTCCTCGAGCGCCTGGGCGGCGCGTCGCCGGGCCTCGCGGGCGCGGCGGCGGAGGGGCGCGCCTTCCTGAACGCGCGGCGGGCGCGGCCGGGCGACGCGGTGGCCCCCGGCGACGAGCTCGCCGTGTGGCCGGCGCGGCGCGACGCGCCCGGGGCGCCGCCGGTGGAGGTGCTGGCGCGCTGGGGGGAGATCCTCGTCGCGTCGAAGCCGGCGGCGTTGCCGACGGAGCCGGAGCGCCGGGGCACGCGCTCGCTCGTCACCGAGGTCGCGGAGCTGCTCGGCCTGCGCGCGCCGCCGCACGCGGCCTCGCGGCTCGACGTCGGCGTGAGCGGCGTGGTGCTGTGCGCGACGGGCCCGCGGGGCCAGCGGCACCTCGCGGCGATGCGCGAGGCGGGGCGCGTCGCGCGGGTGTACGTCGGCATCGCCGGCGGCCGGGTCGAGGGGGCGGGCACGTGGGACGCGCCCATCGGCGCGGCGCGGTCGCGCGGGCGCAGCCTGCCGGCGGTGGGCGGGGCCGGCGCGAAGGCGGCGGCGACGCGGTACCGCGCGGTCGCCTCGGCCGGCGGCGGCGCGGCGCCGGCCACGCTGCTCCGCCTCGATCCGGCGACGGGCCGCATGCACCAGCTCCGGGTGCACGCGGCGCATGCGGGGGCGCCGCTCCTCGGCGACCGCGACCATGGCGGCGCGCGCTCCGTGACCACGGCGCGGGGCCGTGTGCTCCCGCTCGCGCGCGTCGCGCTGCACGCCTTGCGCGTCGCGGTGCCGGACGAGGCCGGCGAGGAGCGCGCTGCGCTCGCGCCGGTCCCGGACGAGCTGCGGGATCTCTGGGGGGCGCTCGACGGCGACGGCTCCGCGTGGGAAGAGGTGCTGACTGGGACGCCCGAGGCGGCTTTGCCGCTGGCGGCTCCTTCCGGTGGAGCTCGATGACCTCGCCTCGCCCTCTCGCCCGTGCCGCCCTGGCGGCCCTCGCCGGCCTCGCGTTGGCTGCTGCCGGCGTGATCGCCCTGGCGGAGCCCGGGGCTCCGCCGCCCCGCGCCGGGTATGCGCCCGACCCTGCCGTGCGGCCCAGCGCGAAGCAGTGGGTCTTCGAGGTGCAGTACGCGAAGGGGAGGGGGTCGGTCGCGCGTGTCCGCCCGGTGACGCTCGACCGGCCGGCGGCGACGGCGCGGGTGATGGGCCGGTTCGCGCTCGAGCTGTACGTCGGCCAGGAGCTGCTCGATCGGGTCCGGTTCGACGTGCCGCTCACGGGCGACGCGCCCGAGCGGTCGACGAACATCCTCTATCGCCGGCCGGCGTTCGACGAGGGGGTGACGGCGCGGCTTCGCGTGCAGATGGCGGACAACCCGCGCGCGAGCTGGGCCAAGCTCGTCGACCGGAAGACGGGCGCGGAGGAGCGCTTCCTCTGGCCGCCGGAGCCGGACGGCCGGCTCGTGTCGCTGAGCGCGCAGGCCCCGGCGGCGGTCGACGGCGGCCTGCCGGCGGACGGCGGGAGGCCGCCGGCGGACGCGGGCCGACCGGATGGCGGGTGGCCGCCGGTGGATGCGGGCCGACCGGATGGCGGGTGGCCGCCGACGGATGCGGGGCCGCCGGATGGCGGGTGGCCGCCGGTGGACGCGGGGCGCCCGGACGGCGGGTGGCCGCCGACGGACGCGGGGGTGCCGGATGGCGGGTGGCCGCCGGTGGACGCGGGGCGCCCGGATGCTGGGCAGCCGCCGGACCCGTTCAGGGCTCCGCGGCGGTAGCCTGCCGGGCCGTCGGGGTCACGCATGCCGGTCCGAGGTCCGGCGGCGTGCTGGGTCGGGCGCCGTCGCGCGCCTTGCTCCGGGCGGCGGGGATCGTCGCTCGTCGGTGCAGCAAGGTTTCCCCTTCGGGCCGCGGCTGCGGTACCTTGGCGGGCATGCAGGACCGCTCGCTTGCCGTCATCGCGTCGCTTGCTCTCGCTGTCGTCGTCTCTGCTTCGCCCGCGGCCGCCCAGCAGACGCCGGAGGCGGCGCCGGCCGCTGCCGCTCCGCCGCGCAAGGATCCCAGCGGGCACACCGGCATCAGCCCCTACACGGAGCAGATCCTGAAGGGCAACGCGTCGTTCGTGGCGCGCGACATCCCCGGCGCGATCGCGGCGTTCCAGGAGGCGATCAAGCAGGATCCCTCGAAGATGCTCGGCTTCTACCGGCTCGGCGAGGCGATGCTCGAGTCGGGCAATGCGGCGGAGGCCGAGACGGCCTGGACGACGGCGCTCGGCAAGAAGGGCTCGGAGGAGCTTCAGGCGAAGGTGCTCTTCTGCCTCGCGGATCTTCGTGAGCGCCAGAAGAACTGGCAGGCGGCGCGGGAGGCGTGGGGCGCCTACGCGGCGTACCTGACCAGCAACCCCAAGGCGGGCGGTTACCCGGCGACGGCGACCGAGCGGCAGAAGCAGATCGATCGGCGGGTGAAGGACGAGAAGGACTACGCCACGGTCAAGGAGCGCATCGTCCAGCGCGAGGCCGAGCGCCAGAAAGAGGCCGAAGAGAACGCCAAGAAGGACAAGCTGAACCGGTAACCGGTTCGCGCGTCCGCCGCTGCGCGCGGCGTCCGTGGGATGCGCTTCCGCGGGGGAGCGCGGTGCTTGGGGAACCGCCAAGGCTCCAAGGACGCCAAGAAATCTCAACCGATTGGCTTCCGTCGCGGGAACGAAGGCTTCCGTCGCGGGAACGAAGGCTTCCGTCGCGCGCCGGAAGCTTCCGGCGCGGGAACGAAGGCTTCCGTCGCGGGAACGAAGGCTTCCGTCGCGGGAACGAAGGCTTCCGTCGCGGGAACGAAGGCTTCCGTCGCGCGCCGGAAGCTTCCGGCGCGGGGCGGGGCGCGAAATTCTCCGGAAATTCGACCTCCGGCGGACGCCGGACGGCGTCGGGAGCAGGGCCGGTGCTCCTAAGTACGCGAAATGTCGTGCTCCGGAGCGCGCCGAAGGGCTTCATTTGGGCGACGGAAGCTTCCGGCGCGCGTCGGAAGGTCTCGGACGCGCGCGGGAAGCGCTTGTCGGTGTGCCGGATTACTCCAGATCGGTCGCGTCGGCGTCGTCGAGCGCGTCGGCGGGCTCGGCGGGCTCGGCGGGGGTCTTGCGCTGGGGCGCCTTGCGGTTCGCGAGGCCGAGGCGGATGAGGTAGCCCCGCTTCTTGACGACCGCGCGCGCCGTGGTCGACCACTCGTCGAACCAGCCGCGCAGTTTGACGAGCGCCTCGCGCCTGCGCGCGGTCTCCGGGAGCTCGGTTTGCTCGGGCAGAGGCGATGTCGGGCCGAGCGCGACGTCGACGAGCCCCTGGAGGCGCTTGCGTTCTGCCTTGTCGAGGCCGCGGGGGCCGAGGAACGCGACCGCCTTCTTGTCGCTCTGCTTGGTCCCGGCGCGACCCGGGTCGGCGCCGCTCTCGAGGGCGTCGAGCCGCGCGAGGAAGGTGGCCACTCCCCGGACGGCGGCAGCGCCGGTGGAGGGCGCGAGGTCCTTGAACACGTAATCGTGCACGTCGGGGAAACGCCGGCGGAGCGCGGCGCCATAACGGGCATAATTGGGCTCGTCCCACTGATCGAGCTCCGCCGTCGCGGCGCGCTGCGCCCTGGCATCCGCGGTATCGGGCGCCGCGCCGGCCCTGCGGGGCGCGGCGAGGACGTCGAGGAGGAGCGTGCGGCCCTCCACGATGTCGTCATCGGTCATCCCCGCCTCCGCCATCAACGTGCGAATCGCGGCGACGGCGCCAATGCCCAACAGGAACTTGGTGACGCGCTCGGGCGTGGCCTCGAGGACCTCATTCGAATAGTCCATGTCGATTCCTCCCTGCCGCCGGCAAAGCCGGACGGCGGCAATGAAACGGGAAGATACAATGGGAATCGGGGCAGTTGAAAAGAGCTTTGTCGCTCGCGCTGCCGTCGGGTTCTTGCTGCGTCGACGAGGCCCGTGTTCGGGGGCTGGCATCGGATCCGTCTTCCGTCTCCCGTCTCCCGTCTCCCGTCTCCCGTGCTCCTCTTCGTGCGCGTTCCCGTGCTCCCTCCGGTCCAGCGCACCGGTGCCTCTCTACCAAGGACGGAGCGATGAGGTCCCGGAGCGTTCTTGCTCGGCTGAGCAATGTCCTACTGCCCCCGTATGGACGCTTGCATCCGGTGGGCCTGCGGGCGAGCGTGCGCCATTGAGAAAAGTTGCGGGGTGGAGGGAATGAAAATGAGAAGGAACACGAGGCGACCGAAGGCAATCCTCGTGGCGGCCGTGGCCGCCGTGGCGCTCGGCGCGGTGGGGGCCGGGTGCTTGTGGGAGCGCGAGGAGCACGCGCCCGGCCGGTTCTGCGCGCAATCGAACACCAGCGTGATCGAGCACTGCGTGGACGCGAGCGAGGGCCCGGGCACCGCGTGGCGTAAGGCCGAGGCGGACGGCGAGCTGCCGATCCAGATGTGGGCGGTCGAGCCGAGCGGCGCGATGCTCGACGAGCCCGCCGCGGACGCGGCGGCGCTCCGGGCCTGGTTTGACAACATCGAGCGGGCGGTGGCCTACGTGCGCGACGAGGAGAAGAACGCCGAGTCGCTCCGGGCGACCCTGCACGGCAGGCTCCTCGGGCTGCTCTTGAATTCCAGGCTGCGCCAGGAGGCGATCTTGAAGGAGGAGCCGGTCCGCGCGGCCGACAACTTCCAGCAGGCGATGACCGACAAGGCGAGCGCCGAGGAGGAACCGCTCGTCGCCGCGCTCGCGGCCGACAAGCAGGCGATGGCGGTCGTGCAGGCGATCTTCGAGCAGGCCCGGAGCGACGCCGCGCCGCTGCAATCCAGGTACGCGGGTGTCGCGGCGCGGTTCGCCGCGTACCGCGCGACCGAGGCGGTGGAGACGGCGGCGTACGCGGCGCTGTCGAAGCAGGCATCGCGGTCGGACATCGACGGCCTCGACGGCGCGGAGCAGGCGGTGCTCGCGGCGGCGCGCGAGGCGAGCCGGGCGCCGAACGAGCTCGCTACGGAGATCATGACGCTGTCGGCGGAGCTCCGGGCGCTCGCGGTCTCGTTCGAGGAGGCGATCGCGCCGCACAAGGAGGTGCTCGCGACGCACGGCGCGGTCGTGCCGGACATGACCTCGGGGGCGCTGCGCTCGCTGAGCGCGATGCTGGGCTACGCGCAGCGGCGGGTCGCCCGGAGCGATGCGACGGCGACGGCGCTGATCGGCGGCATCGCGCTGCGGCGGCAGGCGCTCCACGTGCTGCAGGCGGACGAGGGGGCGCGCGAGGCGATCGCGCGGTCGCGGATGGAGAGGGCGTCGGAGGTGTTCGGTGAGGGGGCGCGCGCGCGGGTGGAGGCGCTGTCGGCGGCGCCGCCGGTCAGCGAGAAACTGGGGCTGCCGCTGCTGGCCGAACGGTGCGGGGCGCTCGTGGCGCTGATGCAGATGCGGCCGCTCTGCGAGGCGGCGGGGGCGTCGTGGCGCGAGGCCGGGTGCGCGGTGCTCCGCGGGCGGTTCGACGCCGCGGAGGCGGAGCTCAGAACGGGCCTGCCGCGGAAGATCGCTGCGGGGTTGGCGGCGCTGCGGGAGACGGGGATGGCCGCGGCGGCGCTCGACGCGGTGCAAGCGAGGCTCGATGCGGGCGACGTGAAGGGCGCCGCCGTCGCGTATGACGCGGCGGTGCGCGGCGCGGAGGGACATGAGAGGCTCGAAGGACGTCGCGCGGCGCGGCTTCTGCGCCGCGGTGTTCCAGAAGCTCATCGCGCTGATGACGGCGCTTTCGGTGCTGGCGCCGTCGCCGGCGTGGGCGCGCACCCGCACGCCGTATACCGTGCTGTGGAGGAGCTACGGTGATGCCGATTCGTGCGGTTCTACCGAGCTCGAGACCGAGGGCGATGCCATCTTCGAGGTGAACCGGACGCCGCTGCCCACCTACGGGGTGCCGGGCGCGCTGCAGATCGAAGCCGACGGCTCGCGGAGCAACACGCTCGAGGCGGAGTTCGACTCGGTGCTGCTCCTCATGGGTAGAAACGAGTTCAACTTCGGGGTCCACACCGTCAACGGCAACGACTGGTGTACCCACGCGCAGGAGGTGGTGCACCTCGTCTCGGAGCCGCTCGGGCTGAACAAACCACTCTTCGACATCCGCCGCGATGGGACCGGTTTCGAGGGCAGCACCGAGGTCGATCTGAGCCTTTCGGAGATCAACCCGGACCTCGCGCGCGACATCGCGGAGCTGGAGGTCAGGATCGCCCGGCTGATGACGGAGCTCCTCCGCAACGCCGCGAGGGTCGCGGACCTCCGGGCGCGGATGGACCTCTTGCGACAGCTCGACACGGAGCTGCACGACCTGGCGAGCCGGCCGCTGGACGAGATCTCGCGGACCGACCTCGACGCGATCCTCGACCGGTACAAGGACGTTGTCGACGCGGAGACGCGGGCGGCGATGGAGCAGCTCGTCGACGACCTGAAGAAGAGCGTCAGCGATCTGGAGAACGAGCTCGCACGGCTGCTCGACGAGTTCGGCGCGCAGGCCGATGAGGTGGCGGACCTGGCGACGCAGGACGCGCGCGCCGAGGGGTGGAATCCGGACGACCCGTGGAACTACGCGCTCGGGGAGAGCGAGGTGCCGTGGGTCGAGGTGCCGGACATCGCGGAGGTGGACGGGGCGTTCGAGGAGGGGAGGGATCCGTATGCGGGGTACGCGGACGCGGTGATCGCGGCGCTGGAGGCCGACGTGAGCGGCGGGGTCGTGGTCGCGCGGGCGGACTTCGTGGCGAACGTGCGGGCGTGGCGAGAGAACAGCGCGGCGCTGGAGATCGCGCTGCGCGACCGGGTGGGGGTGTCGCTGGCGGAGACGAACGCGTTCCTGAAGGCGCAGAACCGGATCACGGCGGTCGTGCGGCGGTTCATGGATGCGTCGGACTGGTTCGTGGACTCGCCGGTGCCGGCGGACCTGCGCGCGGTGGTGGACACGGTGCTCAAGCCGCGGTTCGATGCGCTGGCGGACCAGATGAAGGACAGCCTGAACCAGTGGACAGGGGACGGGCTCGACCTGGAGCAGACGCAGCTCTACCAGACGATCAGCGCGTTCGCGGGGGCGATGTCGACGGTCGGCGAGGGGGTCGAGGCGTACGCGGGAGTGATGCAGACGCTCGTGCATGCGACGACGCGCATCGGGGTGGGGTTCGTGCCGGTGGTGGGGCCGGCGCTCGACCTGTGCGAGGCGGTGACGGGGAAGGAGTGGTGCCTGCCGGCCGGGCGAGAGCTCAGCGACGAGGAGCGGATCTTCTCGGGGCTGGGCTTCGGGCTCGGGGCGGTCGGGCCGATGTGGCGTGCGGTCAAGACGAGCAGCGGCCTGCGACCGGCCGCGATCCGGGTGGCCGGGGATCGCCGAGATCGAGGAGTTTTTCGCCAAGATCGTGAAAACGAACCGCGTCCGAGGGTACAAGAACCTCCGCGGGGCGGTCACCAAGCAGAAAAAAATAGACTTCTTCGAGAAGAAGGCGGCCAAGTTCCTTGTGGACGATGGTCGATCGCTCGTCGGGGTCGGCGACGACGGGGTGCGCAGGGTGCTCGACATTCCGAGGGAGTCACGGACGGGTACCATCGAGGGGAAGGCGCCCGACTTCCTGTCGGTGTCCAGCGGTCACAAGCTCATCCTGAGCGAGGCGAAGGGCGGCGGAAAGATCGACGCCTTTGACGTGCGCGATCAGCTCTTGAATGCGATGAGGGCGCTGAAGGACAAGTGGGGGCTCGCTGGCGACGTGCAGCGGGTCGAGCTCATCATGGAGCAGGGGGCGAAGTTCGAGCCGAAGAAGTTCATCGTCAAGGACGGCTACCTGTTCGATTCGGACGCTGGCAAGCTCCTTACCCTCGATGGCTTCAATATGCCCATCATGGTGATCCGGCTATGAGCTACTCAGGACCTCGATTCTTCGCCTGGTGCGACGAGTCCGAACGGGTCGATGCGTTCGCGGCAGCATTGTCTGCGCTGATGATTCCGGGGGATCTCATTAGCCTGGGTATGAGCGCGACCATAACGTGCAGAACACGCTCCGTCGAAGACGTCCTTGCCACGGTCCGCGCCCACTTCGGAGGACGGAATAGCGCTCACCTGTCATCCGGCGTGAGACTGCGCGAATCTGAGCGCGTCATGGTGTTCAGCCTGGCTTGCTACCCCGAAGACAGCGAAGATGACCATCCGTACGGCCCTCTCGAGGTCAAGGCGGGCGAACGCAAGAAGGATTTTTACCCCTACGAGCTCGCCGTGGGCAGAGGCCCCCGCTCCGTGGAGGCCGAGGCCGCAGCGGCCTACCACGTGGTCCAGGGCGACATCGAGGATCTCCTGCTCCGCCTCTGCGCGCCGGACGCGAGCGGGCGCGTGCCGACCGGCGCGTGCACGGGCGAGGAGGACTGGATCGCCCCGGTCGCGATGTCCGTGACCTACAATGCGAACGCCGCGGAGCTCGCGCGCGATCTCGCGCTTTCGTGGGTGAGCCTCCATCACAAGGAGAGCATCTCGCGCATCGCGGGCACGCCGCTTTCGGCGCTCCACGCGCGTGTGGACGCCGCGCCCCGTGGCGCGCGCGTGCCCATGAACAGCTCGAGCGAGCTCGCCGGCTCGCTCTCGCGCGAGACCGTGCTCAAGGCGCTCACGACGCCGCCAGCCACGCTGCTCGAAGCGCTCGAGGCCGCGGCGGTGCCCGACGACACGTGGCGTGCGGCCGAGCCGAAGGCGCGCGAGCTCATGGAGCTACGCCACCAGCTCGACGACGAAGCCGCGGGGGAGGTCCCACCCGCATTCTGGGTGGACGTCACGACGCGCGAGCACACCCGCTTCCTGGAAGAGCACGCCCCGTTCCACGTCCGGCGGCTCCCGGGCGGCGGTGTGCTGCTGGCCACGCACCCGTACCGCACGCTCTGGCCGCTCTGGGCCGATGCGCTCTTCGTGCTCGGCCTGATGTCGTGACGTCAAGCCAAGCCACACGCTCGGGAGGCCGTGACGCTATGGGTCAAGATCAAGCCCGGGGAATGACGGCTGGGTCCGGCCGGCAAGAGGGCCGCGATGGAGGCCGACCCTGTTCTGTGACGAAGGGAAGGGAAACCAATGGTCCGTCAGCAGGGTGTAAATGATGTAGCCGTTCCGCTCAGGTCGGAGGGCATCGCGTCGTGAGTCGCGCAAGCAGCTATCGTACGCTGAGGGAGGAGCCCCTTCGGTTGTATGCGGCGTGCGACGAGGAACACAGGGTCGACGCGCTTGCGGCTGCGCTGTCCGCTCTCGTCATGCCGGGGTGGTTCGTGAGGCTCTCGATCCATCCGCTCGCCGGCCCCGATAGGTCTTACGCCGCGCTTCCCGTCGAGAAGGCCGTGGAAGTGGCTCGCTCGGCATTCGGCACGGATGTGAGCATCGGAGCGAGCTTCTGGACCATCACGAGCTTCGGCCACGGCATCCCGCTCACCATCGGCTGCGCCGACGAGAAGCACGAGCGCCGGTCCCCGGACGGTCCTCTGAGCGCGTCGAGCGGCGATTATCACGATCTGCTCCCAAACAGCATCGACGTGGCTGTCGGCGCCCGCTCCGTCGAGGTCGAAGCCGCAGTGATGTCGGTACTGGTCCAGAAGGACATCATCGATTTCTTGGTCCGTGTCTGCTCGAGCGAACACGTGACGACCGGCGGGTGCTCAGACCTCACTGCCTGGGGTCCACCGATCGAGCTCGCCGCAACATACCACGCGGACTCCTTCGTCGCGCGCGATCTCGCCCTCTCATGGGTGCACGTCCACGAGGGCTACAAGGTGGCGCGCGCCGCAGGAAACTCGCTCGATGCGCTCCGAGCGCGTGTCGAGGCCGCGCCGCGCGGGACGCGGATCGCGGTCGCGGGCACCGTCGCGCGCGCGCGCAAGCACGCCGCGCTCGAGCATGTCGCAGAGCGGGAGAGGATAGGGTTGCTCGTGCGCGATGAACCCGATCCGCGCGCGCGCTCGAGGAAGTCCATCGAGCTCACAGAGAGGGAGGACGCGCTGCGCGCGCGCGGTGAGGTCCTGCCGCTCGGCACGCGCGTCGCGCTCGCGGGCGACGCCGAGCTGGCGCGCGAGCAAGTCCTTGCAGCGCTCTCCACGCCGCCGGCCACGCTGCTTGAAGCGCTCGAAGCCTCCGCTGTGCCGGACGACGCGTGGCGCGCGCTCGAGCCGATCGCGCTCGAGACCATTCAGGCAGCGAAGGAGGGTACGCCCACCGAGAACGTGATCGTGAATACGGGCGCACACACTCGATTCATCGAGCATCACGCCTCCTTCCACGTGCGCCGCCTGCCGAGGGGCGGCGTGGTGCTGGCGACGCACCCCTACCGCACGCTCTGGCCGCTCTGGGCCGACGCGCTCTTCGCGCTCGGCCTGATGTCCTGACGCAGGCTACACCATGAGGAGGATCGAGCGATGAGAGAAGGGCCGTTTTTCTTCGCCTGGTGTGACGAGGCACAGCGGGTCGATGCGTTCGGCGCAGCGCTGTCGGCCCTCATCAAGGAGCCCCAGTACGGCATCCGCGCGATCATGGACCGCGACACGGAATGCAACACGACCTCCGTGGACGAGGTGGTCGGCATGCTCCGCGCCCACTTCGGGCGCACCGACGCCGAAGCCTACTTCGTCGCGTCGCTGAGCTACGAACACTTCGTCCATTGCATCCTTCGCGGCTATACCGACAGAAGCGAACGTCTCAAGCCGATGGGCCCCATCCACATGCACGCCCGCGAAATCGAGGACTTTTCCCCCATGCACATGGACCTCGCCCTGGGGAAGGGTCCGCGCTCCGTGCAGGCCGAGGCCGTGCTCGCGTGGCACATGGCGCTGGAAGACATCGACGACGTCCTGCTTCGCCTCTGCGCGCCGGACGCGAGCGGGCGCGTCCCGACCGGCGGCTGCACGACGGCGCGGACCTGGCTCGCGCCGATCGCCCTGTGCGCGACGTACAACGCGGACGCGCGCGACATCGCGCGCGATCTCGCACTCTCGTGGCTCTGCCTCCACGACAAGGACAAAGTGTCGCGCACCGCAGGCCTGTCGCTGGAAGCGCTCCACGCGCGGGTGGAAGCCGCGCCGCCTGGGGCGTGCGTCGCGTTGAGACATCAGAGCGGACATTCGAACGCGCTCTCGCGCGAAACCGTCCTCAAGGTGCTGGAGACGCCGCCCTCCGCCTTGCTCGAGGCGCTCGAAGCCGCGGCGGAGGTGCCCGACGGCGCGTGGCGCGCCGCACAGCCGCGCGCGCGCGAGATCTACGAGCGGACGCTCCCGTTCAGGGGGCGCGACGGACAGGGCATGGAGACAGGCGACGGCTCGCCCCTCTCGCAGGTCGAGATCACCCTCGACCACTTCGAGTTCCTGGTCGACCACGCACCCTTCCACGTGCGCCGCCTGCCGAGCGGCGGCGTGGTGCTGGCGACCCACCCGTACCGCACGCTCTGGCCGCTCTGGTCCGACGCCCTCTTCGCGCTCGGCCTGATGTGCTGACAGCGCTCGCGCGAACTGCACCGCGCGCGCGTCAAGCCCTCTCTACCCCGCGCGTCAAGCCCTCTCTACCCCGCGCGTCAAGCCCCCTCTACCCCCGCCGCCAGCCGCCGCCCTCAATGGGCTGGGCCCCCGCCTCCGTCCACCGGTAGAACCCCTCCCCCGTCTTCTTCCCGAGCCTCCCCGCCCGCACCATCTGCCGCAGGATCACCGGCGGCCGGAACTGCTCCCCCACCTCGCGGTGGAGGTGCTCCAGGATCGCGAGCCGCACGTCCAGCCCCACGAGGTCCGTCAGCTTCAGCGGCCCCATCGGGTGCCGGTACCCGAGCTCCATCGCCCGATCGATGTCCGCCGCCGACGCCACCCCGGACTCCAGCATCCGCATCGCCTCGGCGCCGAGCGCCACGCCCAGCCGGCTCGTCGCGAACCCAGGCGTGTCGTTCACCACGATCGGCGCCTTGGCCAGGCGCCTCGCCACCGAGAGCGCCGCCGTCACCGTCGACTCGTCGGTCTCGAGCCCCCGCACCACCTCGAGCAGCTCCATCACCGGCGGCGGATTGAAGAAGTGCAGACCGATCGTGCGCGCCCCCGCCCCGAGCCGGCGGCCGAGCTCCGTGATGCTCAGGCTCGACGTGTTCGACGCGAGCAGCGCCCCCGCCGGCGCCGCCGCCTTCGCCCGGCCGAGCACCTCCACCTTGAGGTCCATCTGCTCGGGCACCGCCTCGATCACGAGATCGGCGTCCGCCGCCGCGCGCGCGAGATCCGGCGACGCGACGAGCATCCCGATCATCTCGCTGCGCGCCTCGTTGAGCATCTTGCCCTTCTGCACGAGGCGATCGGTCGCGCGCTTGATGTCCTCGATCGCCGCGCCGACGCGCGCGGCGTCGACGTCGTGGAGGCGCGTCACGTAACCGGCGACCGCGGTGACCTGCGCGATCCCCTGGCCCATCGTGCCCGCGCCGAGCACGAGCACCGTGCGCATCCGCGCGGCGGCGTTGTCCCCCACCGTCGCGCTCACTTCGGCGGCGCTGGCGGCGGCGCGTTCGAGGCGCCCTTCTGCCGCCCCTCGATGCGCTTGCGCACCGCCTCCACCTCCTGGGGCGTCAGTTTGCGCAGGTTCGGCGAGCCCGGCGCGGCAGCGCCCGCGGCGTGATCGTGCCCCTCGTGCCCGGGCGCCGCGCGCATGGCCCCCCCGGCCGGCCCAGGCTCGGGCGCGGCCGGGCGCGCTCCCGCCGGGCGCGCGTCGGCCCCGGGCGCCGGGCGCGCTCCCGCCGGGCGCGCGTCGGCCCCGGGCGCCGGGCGCGCGGCCGCCGGACGGGCGTCGGCCGGGACCGGGCGCGCGCCGGCCGGCGCGGCCTGATCCGCGGCGTCGCCGTCGCCGCTCATCGCGAGGAACAGGACGCCCGCCACCGCGAAGACCGCGAGCCCCAGCGCAGGGACCCAGTTCGGGGTGGGCGGCTCGTCGGCCGGCAGCGCGCGGGCGGGCTCCCCGTCGAAGCCGTGGTGGTCGCTCACGTCGTGCGCCGCGGCCGCGTGAGCCTCTTGATGGGCCGTGCTCATGCGCGGACAGTTGCCGCACTTCGCAAGCGGCGTCGAGGGGGTTCCACGATCCGGCCGAAAGGGCGGCCGGCCGCGCTCAGCCCGCGAGCCGCCGGTGGCTGTCGAGCGCCGCGCGCTGATCCTCGAGATCGTCGCCGTACACCGCCTCGAGCGCCTCGGCCGCGAGGCGGTGCTGCCGCTCCGCCGCCGCCTTCGGCTGCATCCCGTACGCCGCGTCGCGGATCAGCACCGTGCAGAACTCGAAGCGGTGCTCCCCCATCCGCGACCAGATCCGCTGCGCCTCGCCGAAGCGCAGGTGATCCACGAGGACCGACGCGTCCGGGATCATCCGGGCGAGCACGCGGGTGTCGAACTCGCGCCCGAGCACCGCCGCGGAGATCACCGTCTGCCGCGTCCGCGGCTCCAGCCGCTCGAGCCGCGCGACGAGCAGGCTGTTCACGGTCCGCGGCGGCATGAACCGGCTCGAGCGCGCGGCCTCGTGGGTCGAGCCGTACCGGCCGTCCTCCAGCCAGTACGCGAGGATCTCCTGCGCGAAGAACGGGTTGCCGCCGGCGGTCTGGCCGAGCAGCGACTCGAGCATCGTCGGGATCGGGCCGCCGAAGAACGGCTCCGCCAGCGCGAGCAGCCGCTCCTGGGGCAGCGGCGCGAGCTCGATGACCTGCGACGGGATGCCGGCCTCGAGCGGGATGCGCACGTCCGCCCCCTCGCCGGCGGCCGCGGGCCGCGCCGAGCAGAGCACCGCGAGCGGCAGATCCCGGCAGGCGGCCGTGATCGCGCGCACGGCCTCGAGTGAGGTCGGGTCGGCCCACTGCGCGTCGTCGAGGTGCACCACCACCGGCTGCAGCGAGCTCTCGGCGACGAGCAGCGCGGAGAGCGCCGCGAGCGCCTCCTCGCGCCGCCCGGCCTCGGCCTCCGGCGTCGCCGGCTCCTCGCCCCGCAGCCGGAGCAGCCGCGCGAGCGCCTCGCGCGACCGGTCGATCCCCTGCCGCACCTCGGTCCAGGCCTCGGGCAGCCGCTCCAGGAGCAGCTGGAGCGCGAGATCGAGCCCCGCCTGCTTGGCGCGCTGGCCGAGCTCCGACGAGATCCCGAGGTACTCCTTGAGCGCGAACTCGAACGCGTAGAGCGGGGTCTTCAGCGTCTGGTCGCAGCGGGCCTCGATCCACAGGAGCGGGCGCATGTCCATGAGCTGCGCGCGCTGGTGGCGGTAGCTGTGCACGAGGTAGCTCTTGCCGATGCCCGCCTCGCCGAGGATGTACACGACCCCGGCGGAGCGCCCGGCGAAGAGGGGCTCGAGCGCGCGCGTGAGCCGCTCGAGCTCGGCCTCGCGGCCGATCGGGCCGAGGTCGTAGAACTCCTCCTGCACGGCGATGCGGCGCCGCTCGAGCGAGTAGACGAGGATCGGCAGGTCGTACCCGTCGAACCGGAAGATGTTCTCGGTCGACCACTGGTGGCTCGCCTCGCCCGCGAGGAACGCGCGCTCGTCCGCCCAGATCGACGACGGCGCGGCCTTGCGCGCGATCTGCGCGGCGAGGTGGACGGCGCGGCCGAGGCAGGCGAACTCGCGGCGGCCCCCGGCCCCGAAGAAGCCGGACAGGCAGCGCGCGCGGGTGATGCCCACCGCGAGCCGGGGCACGCCGAGGCCGTTGCTCTTCAGCTCGAGCGCGAAGTCGAGGGCGCGATCGTGGTCGCTCTCGTGCGCGACCGGCACGCCGAAGTAGAACAGCGCGCCGAAGCCGCGCTCGGTCACGTTCATGCCGGCGAACGTGGCGCCGAACATCGCCGAGATCTCGTGCAGCTGCTGGATGAGCTCCGTCGGGCTCGCCACCCGATCGAGCGAGAGCGCGACCGTCGTCACCTCGCGGATCTCGCCCTCCGGCGCGAGATCGCCCGCGCCCGGCGGCAGGAACGCCTCGGCGTCCGCGTCCGTCGGGGCCACCGCGACCGTCAGCGAGGGCGGACCGGTCAGGAGGTCCGCCTCGTCGAGCTCCGCCACGCTCTCGCGGGCGCTGGCCGCGGGGAGCCGCTCGCGGAAGCTGCGATCGAGGTGCAGCTCGCTGTCGTCCGCCCCGCGATCGGTCGCCTGGCAGGCCTCGATCGCGGGGCCGTAGAGCAGAGAGTAGGCGCGATCCCGGGCGATCCGCACGATCGTCCAGTGGACCGAGCCCCACGCGAGCCCGATCCTGAACGGCATCGGCGCGCCGCCGGCGCCGAGCGCCCGCCGCGCGGCGAGCTCGAGGAGGCTGCGCCGCATCGCCAGGGCCGCGCTGCGCGCGAGGCGGGTGACGTTCCGCCCCGGCCGATCGGGGAAGAGCGCGGTGAACCCGCCGCCGGGCGAGAACGCCGCGACGAACCCGCCCGACTGGTGCACGGCCTCGAAGAGCGGCTCGAAGAGCGACCGCAGCGCGTCCGGATCGATCGCCTGACGCGCGATCATCTGCTCGGCGAGCTCCACGACGGCCGGGAGCGAGACATGCAGGACGGCCGCGTCGACCGCCCCCGCGTACTGCCCTTCGGCATCCTGTTCGAGGATGAAGTCCGGGACGAGCGGGTTCATGTCGAAACTGTATCGGGGATCTCCTCCCGACACGAGGGTGGCGGGAGGGCCGAAGACCCCCCGGGCGAGCGCGCCCGGGGGCGACGGAGGTGGCGCATCGGAAATCGGGTAAATTTACGATCGCCGCCGCTCGCGACCCAAGCATGGGACGTCCGCCGGCGCTGTGGGTGGACCGTCTCGATCGGCTCTGGCACCATCCTGGTCATGCAGGCCGCGGACGACGAGTCCAAGCTCGTCAGCAACGCCTTGGAGGAGGCGCAGAGGCGCTTCCCTGCCGTGCCCCAGGTCGAACGCTACGATTGGAGGTTCCATGTCGACTCGACCGGGGATGACGCGGTGCTGGTCACGGTGGTATTGAAGGACCCGCCTGGAGGGGACCACTACGTCTGGGGCGAGCTCGCCCCCATCAGGAACGCGATCGTCGAGACGTTCCAGGAGCGCTCGGTGCGGCGCTGGCCTTACATCCAGTTCAGCCTCGAGTCCGAGCTGACGGAAGAGGACGAGGACGACGGCAGCGGCGCGGAAGCTTGAGGCATGCTGCTGCATGACGAGCTGCTCGAGCAGGCACGAAACCTCGCCAAGCTCGACCCACGCAGACCCCGCCAAGGCAACCTGAGGCGCGCCGTGTCCAGCGCCTACTACGCCGTATTCCACCTCTTGCTCCACGAAGCGAGCGTCCAGCTGGTGGGCCCGCCGTTCCTCGGGATCGCGGCCGAGGTGAACCACGGCGTGCGGCGCTGGTTCGATCACACGACCATGAAGCGCGTCGCCGAGTGGTTCCAGGGGAAGGGCACACCGACGAGCCTGGCCGACATGACGGACCGGACCGCGAGGTCGAAGCTGCCCAAGCTGGTCTCGCCCGCGCTCCGTGATGTCGCGGCGACCTTCGCCGATCTGCAGGAGCAACGGCACATGGCGGACTACGATCTCGGCGCACCCCGCTTGACGCGGTCGAACGCGCTGAACGCGGTCGAGCGCGCCGAGCAGGCGTTCAAGGACTGGAGGGTCGCCCAGAACGACCCTCTGGCCCAGCTCTTCCTTTTGCTGCTGCTCACGGGAGATAAGATCATCCCCAAACGCTGAGCCAGGTCGAACACGCGTCCTGCCGCATCGACGGCGCCCCCTGCGGAGCTGACGTCAGCGTTCAGTCCCGGATGAACGGCGGGGGCGGCGGGACGTCGTCGGCCGGCACCAGGCGGGAGGTGAAGAAGACGCGCACCGTGCCGAGCTCCATGCGCGCGCCCTCGAGCGTGAACGGCACCTTGCGGGTCTCCCCCGCGAGGCGCAGGGTCAGCTCGCCGCGCACGGCGCCCGGCGCGCCGGCGAGCGCGGGCGGCGAGGCGCCGTCCCCGGCCGAGGCGCGCGCGATCTCGACGACGTAGCTCCCCTTGGGGAGGTTCCGCAGCGCGAGCGACTCCGCGCGCGCGCTCGTCGCGTCGCGCGAGCGCACGCCCACCGGCCCGAGCGTCGCGCCCATCCAGGAGAGGCGCCGCCCCCGCGCGTCGATGAGGGCGAGGTCGAGATCGGCGCCGCCGGTCCACGCGGCGCTGAGCTGCACGTCGCCCGGCAGGTCCGCGGAGGGCGGCGCGTCCGGCTGCGCGAGCAGCCGGTCGACCGTCGCCCGGACGGCGGACGTCAGATCGAGGCGGAGCTGGCCCGCGAGCTCGCTCATGCCGCCCTCGCCGGCGCACCGGATCGCGGCGGCGGCGAGCTTCGCGTCGGCGGGCGCGAGCTCGGCGAGCGTCACCCGGTGCTGGCACGCGTACGCGGGCCGGCCCGCCGCGTCCCAGAGCTCGGCGAGGCGCGCCTGGGCCGCCCGGTCGCCGGGGCGCACGTCGGCGAGGCCGCCGAGGATGCGCACCGCGCGGTCGCGATCGCCCTGCCGGGCCGCGAGGTCGGCGCGGGCGACGAGCGCGTCGGGGTCGAGCGCGTCGCGGCCGCTCCAGCGCGCGGTCAGCTCCTGGGCCTCGCCGAGGCGGCCGGTCGTGGCGTAGAGGGCGTAGAGGCCCACGGTCCGGTCGCGGCTGTCCGGGGCCGCGGCGAGCGCCGCCTCGGCCTCCGCGGTCCTCGCCGCGCTCTCGGGCGCGAGCGTGTTCGTCGCGTCGAAGCTCACCTTGCGGTCGAACACCCGGCGCATCGGGATCATCCGCCGCGGCCGGGGCCACGGCTCGTCGGCGGCGCCGTCGGGCCAGCGCCTCTGGGCGCGGTCGTCGCTCTTGGGCTCCGGCCGCGGCGCCGCGGGCGCGGCGGTCGTCGGCGCCGGCGCCGGCCTGTCGGCGTCGCGCGGGGCCGAGGGGGGTTCGAACAAGTCGGCGGGCATCTCGGGCGCGGGCCTGGCGGCCGGCGCCGGCGGGGGGAGGGGAGCCGACGCCGACTTGCGGCGCGGCGCTGCCTCCGCGGCCGCCCACCCGCGGCCGCCGCCGCCCAGGCCGCTGCCCGACACGCCGAGGCCGTTCGCGGGCCCCATCCCCTTCGCTTCCTCCTTCGCGGCGCTCTCGCCCGCCGCGTCGTCGGGCTGCTCCCCCTCGGCGCCCGCGGTCACGCCCTGGGCCTGCTCCTCGCCCGTGAAGGCGGAGGCGATGCCGTCCCGCTCCAGGCCGAACGCCTTGAACATCGCCTCGCTCTCCAGCACGAGCAGCGACGTGAACCGGCTCGCCACGGAGAAGCGCCGCGACAGCTCGATGATAGCGGGCTTCTGCGCCTCGCCGCCGGTCTCCTCGAGCTCCGCGATCTTCGCCGCGGCGTAGAGGCGCGGGACGAAGGCGTTGCCCGCGCCCGAGCCGGCGACGATGCTCACCGGGTAGGTCTGCTCGAAGCGCTCGCCCGAGACGCGGCCCCGGAGGCGGATCGCGCCGGCGACGTCGGCGCCGGAGCTCATCCGCGCCACGACGATCGCCTCGCCGCCGGCGCGGATCGGGTCGAGCCGCGCCGGCGTGACCTGGGTGAGGCCGGGCGGCAGCTCGAGCTCGGGATCGCGCAGCGCGAGGCCGTAAGCCGCGCCGAGGACCGACTGCGCCGCGCTCGCGACCTTCTGGCCGGGCACGTAGGGGACCATCACCCCGCCGCCGCCCCGCGCGAGCGCCCGGAGCGACGTCGTGTCCGCGTCGCTCCCGAGCGCGACCGCGATCACGGCGGCGCCGTCCGCGGGGACGGCGCCGCGCACCGCGGCCTCGATGTGGGAGGGGCGGGTCGGGCCGACCGAGGGCGTGCCGTCGCCGAGGTAGAGGATCCGGAGCTCCTTGCCGTCGAGCGGGCCGGCGGCGGCGCGCGCCGCGATCATCGCCGCGGCGAGGTCGCTGCCGCCGTCGGGCTCGATGCCGCCGAGGAAGCGCTCGACCTCGCCGGCCGACGCGGCGCCGGGCGCCATGGGCCGCGCGGCGCCGCCCTGGGCGCCCTCGCCGAGGGAGCGGCAGAGGGTGTCGCACGCGAGCACGACGACCTCGTCGCGCCGGTCCATCTCGCGGACGATCGACGAGGCGAGCCGCGTCGCGCGGGCGAAGCGCTCGCCGACCATGGACCGGCTCGCGTCGACGACGATCGCGTGGCGCCGCGAGGTCGACTCCTCCCAGCGGGGGAGCCGGGGCCTTATCGCGATCGCGACGTAGGGCGACGCGTCGCTCGCGATGGCCCGCGCCGCGGCGAGCGACGCCTCGTGCTCGGCGCCGTCGCCCTTCGACGCGCCCGCGCCGCCGCTCCTCGGCGCGCTCGCGGCGCGGGGCCCGGCCGGCCCCGCGGGCGGCTGCGGGGACGCGGCGGGGGGCATCCGGTAGGCCCACGCGGTGACCGGCCGATCGCGATCGGGGAGCGCGTACTCGACCGTGAGGTCGCCGGCCGGCGTGAACCCCTGGGCGCGCAGCGTGCGCCGATCGGCCGCGCCCTCCGCGGGGGCGGCGGCGAGCTCGTAGCCGCGCGCCTCGACGCCGAACGCCCGGTCGTGGCCGAGCACCTGGAGGTCGAGCGAGAAGTCGCCGATGCTCGTCGTGCCGCTCTGGTCGTGCGCGAGCGGGTAGGTGAAGCGGCGGACGCCGCCCGACTGCTCGACGAGCTGCGTGTAGGTGAGCACGACGCGGCGCGAGCCGCGCTTCGGGATGGGGAAGATGCGGAGCTCGAACCGGCCGCCGCGCTGCCACTCGAGCAGCGCGGGGTCGCGCCACGGGCCAGGGACCCAGATGATCTCCTCGCGCGGCTTGGGCGCCTTGGGGGCGGCGTTCTGGAGGACGCCGCGCCAGATCGCGGCCCCGCGGTCGCGGTCGACGAACGCGCCCTCGATCAGCTTGCCGTCCACCTCGAGCGCGAGCCGCTCGATCTGGGCGCCCGGCGGGAGCGGGAAGCGGAAGATGCCCTCGAGCTCCTCGTCGGTGTCGTTGGCGAAGGTCTCGTCGATCTCCGTCCGGGCGACGACGTCGACGATCCGCACCTTGACCGCGTGCTTCGCGAGCCGCACGGCCCGCTCTTTCTCCTGGGTCGCGCCCGGCTTGCGCGCCCTGAGCTCGCCGAGGCCGCGGAGCGCCGGGGCGTCGGCCTCCTCGGCGGAGCGGTCGCTCCACGCGAGCGTGTCGGCGAGCGAGGTCGCGCTCGCGACGTCCGGCGCGGCGCCCTCGGCGAGCGTCGCCTCCTCGCCGGCGCGCACCTCGACGGGCTCGCCCCGCTCGCCGGTGACGCGCACGGCGCCGCGCGCGACCTCGACCGAGGCGCGCCCCGGGCTCGCGGTGACGGCGAGCTTCGTGCCGAGCACCTCGATCTCGCCGTGCGGCACCTTGATGCGCGCGGGCGGCGCGCCGGGGATCGGGGCGACGTCGAGGACGACGGCGCCCGCATCGACGCGCGCCGCGCGGGCGTCGCCGGCGATCCACACGCGCGAGCCGCGGTCGATGGCGAGCGCGGAGCCGTCCGCGAGCGCGAGGTGCGCGCGCGTCCGCGTGTCGGTGCGCAGGGTCGCGCCCTCGGGGAGCGCCGCGCCCGCGGCGAGCGGCGCGCAGGCGCCCGCGGCGTCGCACGCCTCGAGGCCCCCCGACCGGTCGGCCGACGCGCGCGAGACCGAGGCGACCTTGCCGGACCAGGGCGCGCCGGCCGTCACGGAGGCGGCCGGCTGCACCGTTTCGCCGCGCCGCAGGGCGATCCCGGCCGTCACCGCCGCCGCGGCGGCCAGGGCGGCGGCGGCCATCGCCGAGCGCCGCCCGAAGGCGGCGCCTCGCGCGCGGCGCGGCGCCGGCGCGGCCCGCTCCGGGCTGGAGGAGCGCGCCTCGCCGGCGTGCGCGCCGGCGGCCGCGCTGCCGGTGCGCGCGTCGGTCGCGGCGCCGCCGGCCATGTCGCCGGTGCGCGCGCCGGTCGTGTCGCCGGTGCGCGCGTCGGTCATGTCGCCGGTGCGCGCGCCTGCCAGCTCCTCGCCCGCGCGCTCCTCGCCCGCGCGTTCTTCGCTCGCGCGCTCATCGCTCGCGCGCTCATCGCTCGCGCGTTCATCGCTCGCGCGCTCCTCGCCCGCGCGCTCTTCACCCGCGCGCTCTTGGCTCGTGCGCGCCTCGGGCACCGCCTTGAGCACCGCGCCGCTCGTCGCGCCCTCCGAGGGGCGGGCCGCCTCGAGCCGCCGGAGCAGCGCCTCGGCGAAGTCGCCCGCCGGCCGGAAGTCCGCGCCCGCCGCCGCCGCGACCTCCGCGGCCCGCGCCGCGTCGTGGCGGAGGTCGCGGCACGCGTCGCAGCCGGCGATGTGCTCGTACAGCGCCGGCCGCGCCGTCCCGTCGAGCACCTCCGCGAGCTGCTCCTCGACCTCGCCGCACAGCCCCGCCGAACCCGTTTCCGTCGCGCTCATCGCCCTACTCCTCGCCCAGATCGGCCCTGAGCCGCGCCAGCGCGCGGCTGACGCGCTTGCGCGCCGCCGCCTCGTCGATCCCGCACGCGATGGCCACCTCCTTGAAGGAGAGCCCCGCCTCGAAGCGCAGCACCACCGCCTCGCGCTCGCTCGGCTTGAGCCGCGCGAGCGCGGCGCGGGCGCGCTCGGCCCGCTCGCGCTCCAGCGCGAGCTCGCTCGCGTCCGGCCGCGGACGGGTGTCGTGCACGAGCCGCAGCCGCGCCTCCCGCCGCGCCCGCAGCTCCGTGTGCCGCCCGCAGATGCGCCGCGCGATCCCGAAGAGCCAGGCCCGCACGCTCCCCTCGGCGCGGTACTGCGGGAACGCGTCGAACGCCGCGAGCAGCGTCTCCTGCACCAGCTCCTCGCTCTCGGCCTGCGATCCGGTGAACGCCATGCACAGCCGCCCGAGCGGCATGGCGTAGGCCCTCGCACACCGCGACAGCGCTTCCCGGAAGTCGCCTGCCCCGATCAGCCCCTCGATCGCGCGAGCTTCGTCCGCCCGCGCGTCCCCCTCCGAGCCCACGAGCGCTAACCCAGCTGCCATCGCTGCCTCATCGCCGGCCATGTGCCCCCGTCCCCCGCGTTCGTGACCGGTTTTTTTTTCGCCCCCCGCCCCGGCGGGCTCCGGTGCCCGATCCCACCGTACAGGGCGGTCCGGCCTTTGCCTTTTGCAATACGATCCCAGCCGCAGCAGAATCGGCAGTCGCCTCAGGAGCCGCGCTTATGAATGAGACACGCCCGTCTGTTTCCGCGAAGGCCACGTCGCCCGGGGGGGCCGGGCCGAGCGCTCCCGTTGACACCTCGCCTGTGAAGCGATGGCGACGGTCGCTGGCCCTCGCCCTCGCCGCGTCGCTCGCCGGCGCCCTCGCCGCGCCCGCGGCGCTCGCGCAGGGCGCGCCGGACGAGGAGCAAGCTCAGGAGGACGTCGAGGGAGAGGCCCCGCCGCCGGCCCAGAAGGCGCGCAAGCGGGGGGTGCTCCCGGCCCGGGCCGACGTGGACGTGAAGGAGAGGAAGGCGGCCCCCGCCGACCCGAAGCGGGGCCCGGCCGAGAAGGACAAGGACCGGGACAAGGCGGAGCCCCCGGTCGAGGAGCGCGCCGCCCGCGGCGTGGCGATCGTCGAGCGGGGCGGGCAGGTCCTCGGCCTCGGCGCGGTGCTCGCCGGCGACGGGCGCATCCTGACGGCGCTCTCGCCGCTCGGCGCGGGCAACGACCTCACGGCGCGCCTCGCCGACGGGACCACCGTGCGGGTGAAGCTCGGCCACCACGACCGCGTGTGGGATCTCGCGCTGCTCGTGCCGCAGACCGGCAGGTGGACCGAGGGGCTCACCGCCTCGTCGCGCGATCCGGTCCGGCAGGACGCGCAGATCCGCGCGTTCTCGGCGGCGCGCGGCAAGGTCGCGGCCGTCCCGATCGTGCTGCGATCGCACCGGACGCTCCTCGGCGGCGACGACCGGCAGCTCGACGACGCGATCGAGCTCGGGTCGCGCGTCTCGCCGCTCGACCTGGGCGCGCCCCTCATCGACGAGGACGGCCGCGTCGTCGCGATCCTCGGCCGCGGCTGCGCCCCGAACGAGGGCAAGCCGTGCACGCCGGTCGCGTTCGGGGCGCCGATCGGCGCGATCCGCGGGTTCCTCCGCGCCGTGCCCCCGACGGCGGTGCAGCCCGCGGGGTGGCTCGGGATCCAGGGCGTCAGCGAGGCCGCGCCGGTCGCCAAGGGGGTCCGGGTCACGGAGGTCCACCCCGGGAGCCCCGCGGACGAGGCCCGCCTGAAGGGCGGCGATCGCGCGGCGAGCGACATGATCCTCGCCGTCGACGGCGTGCCCGTCACGAGCCCCGAGGCGCTCGCCGACGCGATCCGCACGCACGCGGTGGGCGAGAAGGTCCCCCTGACCCTGCTGAGCGGCGGGAAGTACCGGCAGGTCACGGTCGTGCTCCGCGCCGCCCCGGATCCGAAGGCGGCCGCGGCGAAGCGGCCCGAGGCCGAGCTCCCGCCGCCGAGCTCAAGCGGCAAAGCCACCGAAGAGTACCGCAAGTAAGCGAAAAATGATGGGGGTCCGCGCCGGGATTCTATAAGCTCGGCGCTCGGGCGCGATCCGGTTGACACTGCGTCAATCAAACCTCCAGGATCGGGCCTGAGCGGCTCGATCGGGGCGCTCGCGGTTCTCATTCGGCCCCGCGCCTCGCGCGGGGCCTTCGATCGGGTGATCCGTGTCCCAAACGTTTCGAATCGAAGTGGCCGGCGAGACGAACGTCGGGCGCAAGCGCAACCACAACGAGGACAACTTCGGCATCATGGTGGAGTACGGCCTCTTCATGGTCGCCGATGGGATGGGGGGGCATGCGTCGGGCGAGGTCGCGTCGAAGATGGCTGTCGACGCGATGCAGGACTTCTTCGCCCAGACGCAGGACGACCCGGAGCGGACCTGGCCCTACAAGATGGACCGGTCCAAGGGGTATGAAGAGAACCGCCTGATCACGGGCATCAAGCTCGCCAACCTGCGTATCTACGAGACGGCGCAGCGCGAGGCGAAGAAGCGGGGAATGGGGACGACGTTCGTCGGCATCTTCACGGCGAACGACGGCGTCTACGTCGCCCACGTCGGCGACAGCCGGGTCTACCGCTTCCGCGAGGGCAGGCTCGAGATGCTCACCGAGGACCACTCGCTCCTCAACGACTACATCAAGATGAAGCGCCTCACGCCGGAGGAGATCGCGAACTTCCCGCACAAGAACGTGATCGTGCGCGCGCTCGGGATGAAGGACACGGTCAAGGTCGACACCCGGTTCGAGGTGCCGCAGCTGAACGACCTCTACGTCCTCTGCTCCGACGGCCTCTCCGGCCCGGTGAGCGACTCCGAGATGGCGCAGATCCTGTCGGACCACCAGGACATCCAGGTCGCGACCTCGAAGCTGATCGAGCGCGCGAACGAGAACGGCGGCCCGGACAACGTGACCTGCGTCCTCGTCCGCTGGACCCAGTGAGCGGCGGTCACCCGCTTCGGATACGGGCCCACCTCGACGTTTTCGGTGCTCGGCGTGCTGGAGCACGCCTGCGCGCCGAAAACGCCGATCTGGGCCCGTCTCCTGTGCGGGTGACCGCCGCTCGGCGACCGCCGCTCCGCGGGAGCGCGGCTCAGGGGAGGACGCCGCCGCTCCAGGGGACGAGGATGAGGAAGACGAAGGCGATGAGGGCGAGCATGAACAGGCTCGTCATCAGGTAGGTCGAACGCGGCGAGCGCGCGGTGCTCCAACCGTCCCCGTAGAACTTGCCGCGGGAGCGCACGCGGATCCGACGCTGCACACCGCTGAGCAGGCTCGGCGGCGCCGCCGGGGGCGCGCGCATGGCGCCGCGGACCAGCTCGCGCAGATCGACCTCGTCGACGAGCGGCAGGTCGCCGTCGTCGGGCAGGTCGACGTCGTCGGGCAGGTCGCGCGGCGACGCGACCGCGTCGCGCGGCGGTGCAGCGCCGCCGCGCGATCGGTCCGCGGGGGGCGTCGTGGGACGGCTGCCGCTCTCCACGCCCGGAGCGGCCGGCTCCTCGGCCTGCCCCGCGCCCCTGGGGTCGTCCGCTCCGCTCATTTCCCGCCTCTCACCTTCTCGCCCATCACCTTCTCGACGAGCGCGCGGAGCTGCCCGCGCGCGCGATGGATCCGGCTCTTCACGGTCCCGTCCGGTAAACCCGTCACCGAGGCGATCTCTTCGTAGGACATGTCCTCGACGTCGCGAAGGATGAGCGCCTCCCGAAACTCGGGATCGAGCTGGCCGATGGCGTGCTTCACGACCGCCTCGAGCTGCATCCCCTCGACGAGCTCGTCGGGGCGGCTCACGTCGCCGACGCTCACGCCCTTGGCGGCGGACAGCGGCACCCGGTCGACCATGGCATCGACGTCGTCTTGGGCGCCGGCGTGCCGCCGCGAGAGGTACTTCGTCCGGTTCTTACAGAGGTTCACGGCGATGCGGTAAATCCAGGTCGAGAGCTTCGATTCGCCGCGGAACTGATCGATCGCCTTGAAGACCTGCACGAAGACCTCCTGGGACAGGTCCTCGGCCTCGTCGCGCCGGCCAAGCATGCGGTAGACCAGCGCGAACACGCGGCGCTCGTACATGATCACGAGCTCGTTGAACGCGCTCTCGTCGCGCGCGACGAGCCGCGCGATGAACTGGGCCTCGCTCACCTCGATCTGCGCCGCGGGCTCCACGCCCGCATGGATCGCGGCGCCGCGCGCGCGATCGGCGTCGGCGCGGATCGTGGCGCCGCGCGTGCGATCCGCATCTGCATGGGTCGGGGATCCGCGCCCGCGGTCCGCATCTGCGCGGATCGTGGCGCCGCGCCCGCGGTCCGCATCTGCATGGGTCGGGGATCCGCGCCCGCGGTCCCCTTCATCGCTCGCCACGCCGTCCGGTCCTCCAGGATCCAGGATCTCGCCCCCGCCCCGCGGCAGGCGCAGAGCCTTCGGTGAGACCACGGTAAACAACCCCGGCTCGACCGCGCCAGACAATAGCGAGCAGGCAGCGGCGCCGGACGCGCCCGCGACGCCGTGCGGCCGCGCCCGAGGCGCTCCCGTCAGCCCGATGGAGATCGCCCGCCACGATCCCCCTCAGAGGGCGCGGGCCTCGATTGGTTCCGGCGCGTGGATTCGAACCACGATTAGGGGATTCAAAGTCCCCCGTCCTGCCCTTGAACGACGCCGGAGTGCCGCGGGACCGTTGCCGGCCGCCGCGCGGCGCGCACCTTAGCGCGAGTCGCGCAAGATGGCACCCGTCCCGACCGACGGGCCGGCTCCGCGGCCCGGATGGCCGATGCCGCGCGCGCCGTCCGGCTCGTACCGACCTCGCCGCAGGCGGACCTGCCCGCGCTCACGCCGACCCAGGGGCGCCGGCTTCGCGCCCGCCGCCGGAGCCTTCCCCGCCCGCTGCGGCGGCAGCTCGGGCGCATCGGCGCCCTCGGCCAGAGCCGCGCCGGCGCCCTCGGCCGGAGCCGCGCCGGCGCCCTCGGCCGGAGCCGCGCCGGCGCCCTCGGCCGGAGCCGCGCCGGCGCCCTTGGCGAGCGCCGGGGCCGGCGTGGGGGCCGCGGCGGGGAGGGCCGCGGCGCCGGCCGCCCCGGCGAGCGCCGGGGCGTGCGCGACGGCCTGGGCGGCGGCCGCCGCGACGCCCGGGGCGACCCCGAGGCGCGCCGCCGGGGCGGCCGCGGCCGTCGAGGGCGCTGCCGCAGGGGCGAGCGCGTTCAGCACCGACAGGCCCAGCGCCAGCACGATCGCCGCGCTGCCCGCCGCGAGCGAGACCGCGCTGCGCGAGGCGCGGGCGCGCCGCGCGAGCCGCGCGAGCCGCGACCAGGTGCCCGACGCGCGCCCGCGCGGCGCCTGGTCCGCGTCGCGCGCGCCGCGCGCCGGCCCGCGTCCCGGCTTCGCGGCGCCGGCCCGCGCGGTCCCGGCGCTCGGCAGCGTGTCGGGCGGCGACGACGGGACCGCCGGGAAGCATGACGGGATCTCGAGGGAGATCGGCGGCGAGGTCGTCTCGTGCCGCGCCGCCGCCTCGGCCGGCGGCAACGGGGCGAGGAGGAACGAGTCCGCGCGCTCGTCGCGGGGGCCGCCCGGGTGCGGGCGCGGCGCGACGGGCCGGAGGTGGTCGGGGGTCAGCGCGAAGCTGAGCGGGCCGGTGGACTCGGGCCCCTCGCCCGCGGCGGAGAGGGCGGGCGCCTCGTCGCGCGGGGGCGGCTGGGAGACGGTCCAGCCGAGCGCCTTCACGTCGCCGGCGGGCGTCCAGCACTCGAGGCCCTCGCGCCACACGCGCGTGCTGTGCGGAAGCTCCCCCAGCTCCAGCGCGCGCCACAGCGCGACCGTGCTCATCGCCTCCAGCCAGTCGCCGTGGTCGACGCACCAGGGCCTCGATTCCGCCGGTTCGTCCGCGCGTTCCTCCGCGCTGCTCGCGTGCGAGCTGAACGGCATCGTGGGGGCGCTGCAGAGGCTCAGATGCTCCTGCCTGCGCCCCTCCACGCCGCTCGGCGCCGGCACCCCGTCGCAAAGCCCCTCCACCTTGTACGCCGCGCTCGGGCCCATCGCTGTCTCCCTAGCGAGCTGCGGCGATCCACCCGATGCTTCCGGGTCCACCTCCGCTGCTCTCGTGCGTCGGTAGCGGATGCTGGCGCGGTGGGCCAAGAAAGTGCCGGGTCGGGCCGGGCGCCCGGGACCGCCGCGCCGTGCGGGAGCGCGCGGCACGCGCTGCGCGTGAGGGCGCGCGCGGCACGCGCTGCGCGTGAGGGCGCGCGTGCTGCTCGGCCCGGCGGCTGCGGTCAGAGATCCGTGTAGTTGTCGGAGAACATCGCGCGCTGGCCGAGGAAGCTGATCTCGAGCATGCCGCCGACGTCCGTCTCGCCGGTCGAATGCCGGTTGATGCTGAGCGCCGGCATCAGCCGGATGAGCCCGCGGTACTTCGTCCCTTCCGGCGCGCGCGCCAGCGTCACGTAGACCGGAGCGCGCAGGCTGATGCGGACGTCGTCCGGCGCCTCGTCGTTGAGCGCGACCGCGACGCGCGCGCCGAACGCCGCGCGGAACGTGGCGTTCGCGACCTTGTCGACGATCCCGGCGTGCGCCGTGAGGGTGAGCTCCTGGCTCTTCCTCGGCGCGCCGAGCACCTCGCGCTTGCAGCGCGCGGCCGGGGCGAAGGTGGTCGACTTGGTGATCGGATCGACGCCGGCGACGACGTCGCCCGCGGGCTCGCACCACTCGATCGTGTCGCTCGACGCTGTCCAGCGCGAGTCGAACGCGACCTGCCCCTCGATGGTCGGCGCGAGCTTCTTGCCGCCTTGGCCGATATAGACGGCCGCGGCGCCGGCGCTCCAGGGCAGGGCGATGAGCTCGCGCGGCGCGTAGGTCGGCGGCAGGCTCGTGTCGCGCCGCCCGGGGCCGGGGCCGAGATAGTTGAACCGGGTGCGCCCGACCGCGCCGCCGACGTAGAGGATCAGCGGCGGATACGCCGAGCTGCCCTCGCCCTCGAAGTCGAGGCGCGCGAACGAGGCCGACAGGCGCAGGCTCCCGATGGGCGCCTGGGCCGTCTCGTCGGCGCTCGAGAGGCCGATCAGCGTGGCGAGGCCGTTCGCGGTCGCCACCTCGGCCTCGAGCACGGTGCTCACGTCCCACGCCGTCGGATCGGTCACCTCGCCGAAGCCGGCCAGCACCCCGAAGCCGACGCGCGCGAGCGCCGCGCCCCCCGAGGTGCCCGTGACCTCGGCCGGCACGAGGTAGACGAGCTCGCGTCCCGTGTCGGCCGGCGCGATGGGTGCGCCGGCGGCGGGCGAGGCGGGCGCGACCGGCGCGATGGGGGCGCCGGCGGCGGGCGAGGCGGGCGCGACCGGCGCGATGGGGGCGCCCGGCGGCGCGGGCGCCGCGGCTGGGCCGGCGTCCGGCGGCGGTGCGGCAGGCGCGCTCGGGGCGGCGGGCGCGGCCGGCGGCGGGGGGGCGGGCGCGGCGGGCGGCGCGGGCTCCGACGGCGGCGCCGCGCCCTGGGCGCGCGCGGGCGCCGCCAGCGAGAGCGAGAGCGACAGCAGCGCAGCGGTGTGCAGGAGCAGCAGGGATGTTCTCATGGCGCCACCGTGAACTTGAAGGTGAGGTTCTCGGCGCCGTTCGACGTGTCGTACTCGGCGCGGGTGCTCTGGTTCGTCTTGGGGTCGAAGGCGAAGATCTGGAACTTGCCGCTGCCGTTCCGGACCCTGAAGCGGAATACGTAGCTGCCGGGCTCCAGGTCGAACTCGGGGAAGACCGTGTTGCGGATCGAGAATGGCCTCACCCCGGCCGGATCCCCGGCTGGGGCGGGGTCCTCGAACAGGTAGCCGACGGCGCTGAGGTGGTACTCGTCGCTGTGGAGCTTGAGCTTGATCCTCTTCATGGCGAGAGCGATCCTCTCACACGCGCGCGGCACGGTACAGCGGCTGGCGGCCGCGCGACATCTCGCGAAGATCACGGGATCGAGGGGTGCTCCTGCGAGGGCCCGACGGTCTGGCCACCGTCGCGCGGCGTCGCCAGCTACGTCATCCTGCCGGCGTCTCCCGAGGCGGGCACGTGCCCGGCCGGCCCCGCCGAGCGGAATCGGCTGCGAGGCGGCTCGGCAGTCCGGCCGTCCGTGACCGCGCTTCCGGCGGGCTTGGTCGCTGGCGCCGTTGGCTCCGAGATCGTCGCTGGTTCCGTGATGGGAAAGATTTGAACCACAGAGGCGCAGAGGGCACAGAGGGAGAGAGAAGAGGTGAATCTTCTCTCTTTTCTTCTCTCCTCTGTGCCCTCTGCGCCTCCGTGGTTTCCCATCTCATCATTCAGGGATGAGTCTTGACGACGCGGTATCAGCAGCGGCCGCAGGTGTCGTTGCAGAACCCTTGCATTCAGGGTTCGTTGCACTCGCCCCAGCCTGCCTTGCCACAGAGCGCGCGGCAGACCACGGCACCGCCGGGGCCGGTTGCCGGCGTGAGTGGAGAATCATTTCGATAGGTTACGTGGTGACTGGATACGTTTTCAGGAGGTTTTCTCGGTCGCTGTACTTCATCGGTTCATCTGGGTGGACCTTGATCCACCACCCCGCGCCCCGGGGGCCGGGGACGGTCTCGCCCGCTGGCCGCGCGCACGAGCGGCCCCCCGAATTCCCGGCGAGCCACTTGCCCCCCGGCGCGGCGACCGCCAGGCTCGCCCCATGAGCCGCCGCTTCAATACGGCCGGTCCCTGCCGCCCCGACCTGCACTACATGCTCCCTGCGGCCGAGCGCCTGCCGGAGGCCCCGGCCCTCGTCGATCAGGCGAGCTATTTCGTCGTGCACGCGCCCCGTCAGACCGGCAAGACAACGACGCTGCGCGCGCTCGCCGAAGAGCTCACCGCGTCCGGCCGCCACGCGGCGCTCCACTTCTCGTGCGAGACCGGGGAGACGGCGGGCGACGACTACGCGGCGGCCCAGCGCGCCATCCTCGACACCATCCGCAAGCGCGCCGAGCAGGCGCTGCCCGCCGAGCTCCATCCGCCGCCGTTCCCGCCGGCGTCGGACACCGGCCTGCTCGTCGCGGCGCTCAGCGCGTGGGCCGAGGCGTGCCCGCGCCCGCTGGCGCTCTTCTTCGACGAGATCGACGCGCTCCGCGGTCAAGGCCTCCTCAGCGTGCTGCGCCAGCTCAGGTCGGGCTTCCCCGAGCGGCCGGATCACTTCCCGGCCTCCGTCGTCCTCTGCGGCCTCAGGGACGTGCGGGACTACAAGGCCCAGAGCGGCGGAGATCCGTCGCGGCTCGGGACCAGCAGCCCGTTCAACGTCAAGGTCGAGTCCATCCGCCTCGGCGACTTCACGCGGGACGAGGTGCGCGCGCTCTACGGGCAGCACGCCGAAGAGACCGGCCAGCCGTTCACCGACGCGGCGATCGAGCGCGCCGTGCAGCTCACCGGCGGCCAGCCGTGGCTCGTCAACGCGATGGGCCGCGAGATCGTCGAGAAGATGCGGGTGCCTCCCGCCGAGGCGATCACGGCGGCGCACGTCGAGGAAGCGAAGGAGCGCCTCATCCTCGCCCGCGCGACCCACCTCGACTCCCTGGTGGCGCGCCTGATGGAGCCGCGCGTGCGCCGCGTCCTCGAGCCGCTGCTGGAGGGAGGCTTCGCGGGCGGCGACACGTACGACGACGACGCGAGCTACGTGCGCGACCTCGGCCTGGTCGCGCAGGACAGGCCGCTCCGGATCGCCAACCCGATCTACCGCGAGGTGATCGTCCGCGTCCTCGCGAGCCCCGCCGAGGACGCCATCGCCGTCGAGCCGCGCGCGTTCGTCCGGCCCGACGGGCGCTTCGACGTCGCGCGCCTGCTGCGCGAGTTCGCCGCGTTCTGGCGCGAGCACGGCGCGGTGCTCGCCGGCCGCATGCCCTACCACGAGGTGGCGCCGCAGCTCGTGCTCATGGCGTACCTGCAGCGCGTGGTGAACGGCGGCGGCCACGTGGATCGGGAGTACGGCGTCGGCCGCGGCCGCATCGACCTGCTGGTGCGCTGGCCCCACACCGGGGAGGACGGCAAGCGCGCCTGGCAGCGGGAGGCGATCGAGCTCAAGATCTGGCGCGCCGGCGAGAGAGACCCGCTGCCGAAGGCGCTCACGCAGATCGACGCCTATCTCGACGGGCTGTCCCTCGACACCGGCGTCGTGGTGATCTTCGACCGCCGGCCCGGGGCCGACCCCGAGTCGGGCACCCGCTTCGAGGAGGCGCTCACCCCGTCGGGTCGCCGGGTCACGGTCCTCCGCGCCTGATCGAAAGGCCCGACCGAAGGCGCTCCCCGCCGCGTCGACGGGCCGTGAAAGGCGACGGGCGCGAGCGCGCCGTCACAGGGGCGACGGGCGCGAGCGCGCCGTCACAGGGGCGACGGGCGCGAGCGCGCCGTCACGAGGGCGACGCGCGTGAGCGCGCCGTCACCGCCGCACGACGAACATCGCCGCGAAGTACCCGTCCGTGCCGTGCACGTGCGGCAAGAGCCGGAACGCGTCCCCGCCCCCCGCGAGCTCCCGCGCGAGCTCCGCGTCGAACGGCGCCGGCTCGAGCCGGACGCCGAGGTCGTCGTCCGCCGGCCCCGCGAGCCGCGCCGCCACGGCCTCGCACTCCTCGCGCAGCACGCTGCACACCGCGAACACGAGCCGCCCGCCGTCGCGGGCGCGCGTCGCCGCGCGGCGCGCGATCGCGACCTGCAGATCGGCGAGGCGCGGGAGGTCGTCCGCCGCGCGCCGGAGCGCGATCTCCGGGCGCCGCCGCAGCGTGCCCACCCCGGAGCAGGGCGCGTCCACGAGCACCCGGTCGTAGCCCTCGGGGACGTCGCCCGCGCCCACCGTCCAGTCCACGGCGTACGTCTCGCGGACGAACGCCGCGGCCCGCTCCAGCCCGCCGCGCGCGCCTGCGCTCCCACCCTCCGCGCCTGCGGCCTCGCCGCCCCCGCCCTCGGCGCCTGCGCCCTCCGAGCTCGCCGGGGGCGCGCTCAGCGCCGCGCGCAGCTGCGAGAGCTTCGCGGGATACAGGTCCGCCGCGTCCACCGCGCCCCCGGGGAGCACCGCGCGCGACAGGAGCCACGACTTGTTGCCCCGGCCGGCGCACGCGTCGAGCACGCGCTCGCCAGGCCGCGCGCCGAGCGCGAACGCGAGCGCCTGCGCACCCTCCTCCTGGCCGATCCACGCCGCGCCGAAGCCGGGGAGCCGCCGCAGATCGCCCGCCCCACGCGCGACGATCGCGGCCGGCGAGACGCGCCCCGCCTCGAACGTCGCGGCGGGCGCGGCGCCCCGCAGCGCCGCGAGCCACGCGTCGCGGTCCTCGCCGGGCGAAAGGCAAAGGCCGGTCGGCGGCGGCACCGGGCCGGCCGACAGGAACGCCTCGGCCGCGGCGCGGCCGAGCGAGCGGCGCAGCGCCCCCCGCAGCCACCCCGGCGCCGAGGCGACCACCGCGTCGGCGAGCGGCGGGCGACCGCCGGCCTCCACGGCCGCCGCGACCTTGCGCAGCACCGCGTTCGCGAACGCGCCCACGCGCGGCCCGCCGGCCGCCTGGGCGCCGTCCACCGCCTCGGAGACGGCCGCGAACGAGGGGACGCGATCGAGGAAGCACAGCGAGTACGCGCCCATCAGCACGTGCGCGCGCACCAGCGGGTCCGCCGTCCAGCGGCCCTTCGCGGCGAGCTCGGCGATCCGCGCCTCGAGCGCCGCCTGCGCGCGCAGGACGCCGTAGACGAGCTCGGTCGCGAGGCCCACGTCCCGCGGGTCGAGCGCCGGGGCGCGGCGCAGCTCGCCGTCGAGGGCCGCCGACGCGAACGCGTCCGAGCCCCACACCCGCGCGAGCACGCGCGCGGCCACCGCGCGCGCGGCGCTCTCCCCGGAGCGCGCCGCGGCGCCGCCGCCGTCGCGCCCGCCGCGCCCGTCGCGTTGCGCCCGGTCAGCCAACGAGCTCCTTGAATTGCCCCTGGATCACGTCCCAGCGGCGCTCGACGTCGTTCTTGAACGCGATGCCCATCAGGCCGATGAGCACCATGAGCCCGACCAGGCTCGCGATCTCGCGGACGCGCAGCGGCAGCGGGCGCCGCAGCACGGCCTCGAACGTGAAGAACAGGAGATGACCGCCGTCGAGCACGGGGATGGGCAGGAGGTTGATGAGCCCAAGGTTGATCGAGATGACCGCCATCGCCCAGACGAAATAGCTGACCCCCTTCGCGCCCTCCTCGCCGATCACGTCGTACACCGTGATGGGGCCGCCCAGCGTGGAGATGCTGACCTTGCCCTCCATGATGCGGACGATCCCGACCACGATGAACCGGATGACGTCGTACGTCTCGTCGATGGCGCTCTCCAGGGCGAACTGGAACGCGGACGGGCTCTCGACGTAGGGCTCGGCCACCATCGGCGACCAGTTCGACGCGCGCAGGTAAAAGCGCGGGCGGTGCTGGCCGTACTCGTCGACCCAGTCCTCGCGCCGGAGCTCGATCGTGCCGCTCTTGCGCTGGCCCGAGCGCTGCCAGGTGATCACGTGCGGCCGGTCGGGCGCCGCGAACAGCCGCTCGACGAACGTCGACCAGGCGGTGACCTCGACCCCGTCGACCTCGGTGATGCGATCGCCCGGCCGGAGCTCGGCGTCCCACTCGGCCGAGCCCACGGGCACCTCGGCGACGTAGAGATCGGCCGGCTCGATGCCGGTCCGCGCGAGCAGATCGCCGTGGCCGCTCTCCGGGGTCAGCGCGGCGACGCCGGACTCATAGACGGCGAGCTCGGCCAGCCCGCCGAGCGCGTGCGGCACCGGCATCGGGCGCAGGTACGTGACCGGCACCGTCGCGCCGCGGCTCTCCTCGAGCGCGAGCTCCAGGTCGGCGAACGTCTTCACCGGCGTGCCGCGCACCTCGGTCACGACGTCGAAGGTGCGGAGCCCGGCGCGGAACGCCGGCGAGTCGGGCCGCGAGACGCCGACCACGGCGGCAGGGCGGCTCGGCTTGATGCCGATCTCGCCCACCCGATCGACGATCTCGAGCGGCTTCTGGACGACCTTCTCCTCCGGGACGACCGTGACCTCGACGTGATCCTTGTTGCGGAACACCTTGAGCCGGAGCTCCTGGTTCGGGCTCTTGGCGACGATGCGGTGGAGCTCGGCGAAGGTGCTGACGCGCTCGCCGTCCACCTCGAGGATCCGATCGCCCGGGAACAGCCGGCCCTCGGCCGGGTGCCCCGGCAGGACCACGCCGACCGTCGGCGGGACGAAGCGGCTCTCCCCGATGAAGACGGCGAAATACAGGAGCACCGGGAAGAGCACGTTCATCGCCGGGCCGGACATGACGATGATCACGCGCTTCCAGAGCGCCTGGGACTCGAAGGTGCGCTTGCGATCCTCGGGGAGCACCGCCTCCTGCCGGTTCTCCTCGAGCATCTTCACGAAGCCGCCGAGGGGCAGGAGCGCGATGCAGTACTCCGTCTCCCGGCCCCGCAAGCGCAGCACCCGGGGGCCGAAGCCGATCGAGAAGGTGAGGACCTTCACGCCGAAGATCTTCGCGCACACGAAGTGGCCGAGCTCGTGCACGAAGATGAGCACGGAGCAGAGCAGCGCGAAATACAGGAGGTCCACGGCGGCGGCTCTCTTTACGCGAGGCCGGGCGCGGTGACCACTGGGGAGCGACGGCTCAGCGGGGCGGCGGCCTCGGCAGGTCGCCGTCGGCGCCGCTCGCGCCGTTCGCGCGGGCGCGCGCCCCGCGCACCCTGCGCCGGGCGCGGCGGAGCGCGAGCTCGGCGGCCTCCTCCTCGGTCCGGAAGCGGTCCTCGAGCGCCGCGAGCAGCTCGTCCGACCAGGGCTTGCCCTCGGTCGCCTCGATCGCCTCGAGGAGCAGGCGCGCCCGCGCGCGCCGCTCGATCTCGGCGCGGTAGCGCTTGCGCTGCACGAGCAGCATCGTCACCCAGACCGCGAGCGCGACCGCGGCAGCGCCGAGCAGCCACGTGATCGTGCTGACGAGCTGCGCGCCCTGGTCGGCGAGGTGGCCGATGCGCGAGAGCATCGAGTCGTCCCGCCGCTCGCCCCGCTGCTGCGCCTCGATGAGCGCGTCGTTCGCGCCGGCGACCATCTCGCGGGCGACGACGCGCGCCGTGTTGCCCAGCGCGCGCTGGAATTCCTCGCTGCCGAGCAGCGACGTCACCCCGGGGCCGAGGTTCTCGGCGATGACCGCCTGGAGCGCCGGGCCGAGCTGCTCGCGCATCGCCGCCGCCACGGACGGGCCGAGATCGGCCTCGTCGAGGCTCTCCTTGAGCTGCTGGACGCTCGCCTCCACGAGCGATCCGGCCGCGCGCTGGAGCTCGCGCCGGCCGTCCTCGCCGAGCGCCCCGTCGAGCGCCCCGCGCATCGCGCTCCGCACGACCCCGCGCGCGTACTGCGCGGTGAGCGCGTCGATGCGCGCGGCCCGGTCCTCCTCGCCCAGCGAGGCGAGCGTGCCGTCGAGCAGCCCGGCGACGAGCTGCCGCTGCGCCGCCCTGATCTCCGGGCTCGCCATCATCCGCGCGATGCGCCGCTGGGTCTCCGCCTCCTCCAGCTTGCGGAGCCCCTCGTCGATCGCCGCCGGCGTCTGGACCCGGGCCACCTCCGCGTCCACCGAGGTGATCCTCGTGGGGAGGGCGCACCCGCCGGCGCCGAGCGCCAGGCATAGCGCGGTGAGGAGCCCTCCCAGGAGACCGCCGGATCGAGCGCCTCGCGCACGCATGAGAGGGCGCTTTGCATCGCCGGTGCCCGCCCCCGGTCCGTCGCGCCGCATGCGCCCGAGCCCAGCGCGCACGCGCGAGAGCTCACAAAAACCTGCAATTCCGCCTCGTGGCGAAATGCCACAGAGCACAGAAGTGAGTCAATCGCGCGCCGGAGGCCCGCGAGACCCGCGCATCCGTGATATCTCACCGATGGAAATCGGCCGGGCGCCGCGCCCGCGAGCGGACGCCCCCGGCGGACGGTAACCGGGCCGGTTCTCGCGATGTGCCCCCCAACGAACTGCGAGGTCCCATCATGAAGCACACGATTGAGCACGACCTGAACGACAGCGAGGCGAAGGTGGCCACCGAACGAGCGATCGCGCAGTACCGAGAGCGGTACGCGGAGTACGAGCCGTTCCTCGTGTGGCGCGACGAGAAGCGCGCCGAGCTCGGCTTCTCGGTGAAGGGGGTCAAGCTGAAAGGCAGCATGGAGCTGCGCCCCGGCGCCGTGGACGTCGATCTCGACGTGCCGTTCCTCCTGCGCCCGTTCAAGGGAGTGGCGATCGCCGCCATCGATAAAGAGGTTCGCCACTTCATCCAAGAGGCGCACAAGGAACGGGCGCAGGGCGGGGGCAAGACCGCCTGAGCGAGCGGCCTGATCCGCCGTGGACATGAGCGTCCGCCGGCGCTATGTTGGTGCGACAGAATTCACTTCGCCGGCCGAAGCACGCCTCGCAACATGACTCACTCCAGTGCTCGGCCGGCAGAGGCTGTCTCCTCGCCGCGCGCCCTTCGTCCGCCGCGGCGCTCACGGCGCGATGGCCCTGACGGCCGTCAGCTTCTGCGAGGCGAGCACGAGGTGGATGGCCGCGATGCGGCCGCGCGCGTCGACGTCGCAGCGGATGACGTACCGAGGCGCCACCTTGTCGACGGGGGCCCCGCGCTCGACGACGAGCCCGACGAGGCCGTTGAGCTGGCGGCTCTCGTAGCGGAGGTCTCCGCCGCCCTCGTGCCGCAGCAGGCCGATGAAGAGCCGCGCGACCCGGCTCGGGCCGACGACGATCCGGCGCGCGGCCCTGTACTCGCCGTTCGCGTCGCTGACGACGCGGACCCCCTCGCTGAGGAGGGCCTCGATCGCGGCGACGTCCTGTGTGGCCAGGGTCTCCAGGAAGCGCGCGAGCGCCGCGCCCGACCGCTCGACGAGCTCGGGCGAGGGGCGGCAGCGCTCGCGCTCGTACGGCTCGAGGGCGCGGCGGGCGCGGTGGTGCGTCGTCTTCACGCTGGCCTCCGACAGGCCGAGCGCGTCGGCGGTCTCCTGCACCGAGTAGTCGAAGACGTCGCGGAGCAGGAGCACGGCGCGCTGCTGCGGGGTGAGCGCCTCGAGCGCGATGAGGAACGCGAAGGACGCGCTCTCGAGCAGGTCGTAGCGGCCCTCGGTGCCGTCCTTGCCCGGGATCTCGAACGACGGCGGCTCGGGCTCCGTCTCGATGGGCGAGGGGAGCCACGGGCCGTCGTAGGCGCGGCGCTTGCGGCGCCGCAGGGCGTCCCGACCCAGGTTGAGCGCGACGCGCGCGAGCCACGGCCGGACGGGCTCATCCGTCCGCGCGGGCGGGCGCTCCAGCGCGCGGACGAACGTCTCCTGCACGATGTCGTCCGCGTCGGCGGCGCTGCCGGTGAGCCGGTAGCAGAGCGCCCAGAGGAAGCGCTCGTGCTCGCGGTAGCTCGCGGCGACGAAGCTCGGCGGCGGGGCGAGCGCCGCGCGGGCAGCGGAGGAGGCCGTGGAGCTGCTCATGGATCGCCCGGGTAACCCCGTCACGCCGCGCGGTCGAGCGTCCGTCGCGCGCGCGCGAGGAGGGCCGCGGCGGCGTCCCGCGCGCTGCCGAGGCTCGCGTCGGCGAGCATGCCCGTCGGCCCGACCCAGTCGCCCGCGACGTGGAGCCCGTCGACCCCGGGGACGCGGACGCCCGGGCGCCCCGCGTAGCCGCCCCCCTCCGCGGCGACCACGGCGTTGGAGACGACGAGCGAGGGCAGGAAGCGCCGCTCGACGAGCGCGTCGCGGTAGCCCGGCTGCGCGCGCTCGAGGAGGTCCTCGAGCTCGCGCTCGGGGTCGCGGCCGGCGAGCTCGGGGCCGTACTGGACGGCGTGGAACAGGGCGCCGCCCTGGGGGGCGAGGCGCGCGACCTCGGAGTGGAGCGACAGGTAGAGGGGGCGGTCGACGCCGAGCACGACGCGGCAGCGCGGGCGGGGCAGCCGGGACAGCGCGACGTCGAGGCACGCGGCGCGGACCGGGACGGCGCGCTCGGCGTACGCGGCGAGCGCCGGGACGTCGGGCGCGAGCGCGGCGGCGGCGCGCGGGCTCGCGGCGACCAGCGCGGCGCCCGTGCGGAGGCGGTCGCCGTTCGCGAGCTCCACGAAGGAGACGGCGCCGCCCTCGGCGGCGACGCGCGTCGCCCGCGCGCCCGTGAGGATCTCCACGCCGGCCGCCGCCGCCGCGGCGCGCAGGCCGTCGACGAGCGTCTGCCAGCCGCCGTCGAGGTAGAGCACGCCCTGGCTCAGGGCGAGCTGCACCTGGGCGAGCGCGGCGCCGGCGCTCTGGCGATCGGCGTCGGCGCAGTAGGTCGTCAGCCGGACGAGCATGCCGACGAAGCGGCGCACCTCGGGCGTCCGGAAGGCGTCGCGGAGCCAGGCCGAGACCGGGACCGCGTCGAGCGGGGCGGGGCGCATCGCGGCGAGGCCGCCGAGGACGCGGCCCACCTCGAGCTTCGCGGCGAGGCCGAAGAGCCCCGTCGTGAGGAGCGACAGGGCGCCGGACGGCAGGGTGTGGAGGGCGCCGCGGTCGAGCGCGAGCGCGCCCGATCCGGGCGGCGGCGCGCCCGTGTACCGGACCCCGAGCTCGCGGAGCACCTCCTGCGCCGGCCCGCCGCGGTAGAGCGCGTGGGCGCCGAGGTTCAGCGAGAAGCCGTGGCTCTCCTGCGTGACGGCGCGGCCGCCCGGCGCGTGCGCCTTCTCGATCACGGCGACGGACCGGCCCGCCCGCCCCAGGTACGCCGCCGCGGCGAGGCCCGCGAGCCCGCCGCCGACCACCACCACATCTTTTGTGCGTTCCATCACAGTTTCCCTTTCCTGGCGGTACCACGATCGGGGGTCCGGAAAGGTTACGCGCGGCCGGTCGATTTTCGGGGCGGGCCCGGAGGGGAGGCGGGCGGGGGCTCAGGTGGCGCGGACGAGGGGCGTGTCGACGAGGTGCTCGGAGAGGAACCACACGTGCATCTCGTTCGTGCGTAGGACGTCGCCCATGAGCAGGTCGGCGGTGCCGGCGTCGTCGCTCTGCGCCGTCACCTTCAACGCCTCGCGCGTGTCCGCGATGACCACCTCGTGGGCGTCGAGCAGGCGCGAGATCTGCACCGGCACCTGCTCGCGGCCGCGGGCCGGCCGCTCGATCCTCGTCATCTCCACGACGTCGTGCGCCATGGCGACGGCGATGCCGCCCAGCGTCTGCACCCGCTCTCCGAGCATGTCGATGAGCGCGCTCTGCTCCTTGAAGTGCTTATCGAACAGGAGATGGAGCTGGTAGAAGGTCGGTCCGGACACCTGCCAGTGGTGCTTCTTGTAGAGATCGCGGAGGACGAGCGTGTCCGTCAGGATCTGATTCAACGCGCCGACGCTCAGCGCGCGAGCCTTTGAGCTCAGCACCAGCTGATAATCCACGACCGTCCCGAAAGGCTGGATCTCGGTGCCGCGCTGCCGGAGTAGAGGCTGGGCCTCGAAAGCTCGCGTCTGTCCGTCCTTGCCACGTTGTTGCCGGATCTTCGACGACATGATTCACCCCCCGTGTGATCGGTCCACCCGGTACCTAGGGCGGCTGCCCGCTATGTCCAAGGCCAGCGGCCTCCGCGCTGGGCGGCGGGCTGCTGGCCGCGCAGCAGCCCGCGCGCCGGGGCGCATCGGCGCTCGCCTCCGGCCGGGATCTCGTGCAAAGTCCGGCGCAGCATGAAGAGGCTCCTGCTCACCAGCGCGCTGCCCTACGCCAACGGGCACATCCATATCGGCCACCTCGTCGAGTACACGCAGACGGACATCTTCGCGCGCTACTGGCGCATGGCCGGGCGTCGGTGCATTTACCTGTGCGCCGACGACACCCACGGCACGGCCATCATGATCCGCGCGCGGCAGGAGGGGCGGAGCGAGGCCGACGTCATCGCCGACATGAGCGCGGCGCACCAGCGCGATTTCGCGGCGTTCCAGATCCGGTTCGACCATTACGGCAGCACGAACTCGCCCGCGAACCGGGCGCTGTGCGAGCAGATCTGGGCGTCCTTGCGCGAGCGCGGCATGGTGACGACGAAGGACGTCACGCAGCTCTTCGACCCGAAGGAGGGCATGTTCCTGGCGGATCGGTTCGTCAAGGGCACTTGCCCGAAGTGCGGGGCGGAGGACCAGTACGGCGACAGCTGCGACCGGTGCGGCTCGACCTACGCCGCCACGGATCTGGTCGAGCCGAGGAGCGCGCTCACGGGCGCGCGGCCCGAGGTGCGGAGCGCGCAGCACCTCATGGTGGCCATCGAGCCGGAGCGGCCGTTCCTCTCGACCTGGACGCAGGGCGAGGGGCGGATGCCGAAGGAGATCGCGAACTACCTGGCAGGCCACTTCCTGTCGGAGCCCCTCCGCGACTGGGACGTGTCGCGCCCGGCGCCGTACTTCGGGTTCGAGATCCCCGACGCGCCCGGGAACTACTGGTACGTCTGGTTCGACGCGCCGATCGGGTACATGGCCGCAAGCAAGGAGTGGTGCGACCGGGAGGGCGAGGCGTTCGACGACTGGTGGCGATCCGAGGAGACGGAGATCGTCCACGTCATCGGGAAGGACATCGTCTATTTCCACACGCTCTTCTGGCCGGCGATGCTGCGGGCCGCGCGCTTCTCGCTGCCTTCTCGCGTGCAGGTGCACGGGTTCCTCACGGTGAACGGGGAGAAGATGTCGAAGAGCAAAGGCACGTTCGTGCTGGCCTCGACGTACCTGAAGCACCTCGACCCGGCGTACCTCCGCTATTACTACGCGAGCAAGCTGAGCTCGAAGGTCGACGACATCGATTTGAACCTGGAAGAGCTCGTCAACAAGGTGAACGCCGAGCTCGTGAACAAGGTGGTGAACCTGGCGAGCCGGTCGTCGCGCTTCGTGGCCCAGACGGGCCTGTCGGCGGCCTATCCGGACGACGGGGGGCTGTTCGCGGCGGCCGCGGCGGAGGCGGACGCGATCGGGGCGGCGTATGCGGCGTTCGATTACGCGCGGGCGACGAGGATCATCGTGTCGCTGGCGGATCGGGCGAACGAGTATGTCGATCGGATGCAGCCGTGGGCGCTCGCGAAGCAGCCGGAGAAGAAGGCCGAGGTGCAGGCCGTGTGCACCGTGGCGCTCAACCTGTTCCGGCAGATCGTGATCTACCTGGCGCCGGTGCTGCCGAAGCTCGCCGACGACGTGGCGCGGCTGCTCGGGTGCCCCATGGACCGGTGGGAGCTCGCGAAGACGCCGCTTGTGGGGACGCCGGTCGCCGCGTATGAGCACCTCATGAAGCGGGTCGATCCGGGTGCGGTGGAGAAGATGATCGCGGAGGGCCGTCCGGCGGAGGCGCCGGCGGTGGAGGCGCAGGCGGCGGGAGCGCCGGTAGCGGCGGGAGCGCCGGTAGCGGCGGAAGCGCCGGCGGCGGCGGGCGGCGGCGCGGCCGCCGAGGACGACGGCGCGGCGCTCGCCAAGGAGCCGCTCGCGCCGGAGTGCACGATCGACGACTTCACCAAGGTCGACCTGCGCGTCGCGCGCATCGTCGCGGCGGAGCACGTGCCCGAGGCGAAGAAGCTGCTCAAGCTGACCGTCTCGCTCGGCGGGGAGGCCCGGCGCACCGTGTTCGCCGGGATCAAGGCGTACTACAAGCCGGAAGACCTGATCGGGAGGCTCGTCATCGTGTGCGCCAACCTGGCGCCGCGGAAGATGAAGTTCGGCCTCAGCGAGGGGATGGTGCTCGCGGCCGGGGACGAGACGGTGCACCTCCTGGCGCCCGACTCGGGGGCGAAGCCGGGGATGCGGGTGCACTGAGGCGAGCACCTCGCTTCCCCGCTGCCTCCAGCGTTATCGTGCCGGCCTCCGGATCGCCGAGGCCCCATGAGACCGCTGGTCGCTCTCGCCTATTACCCGCTCTGGGCCGTGGCCGTGACCGTCGGCGTCACCGCGCTGCGCCTCGGGCGCAACGTGGGCCGCGGCCTCGTCGCCCTCTGCTTCTTCCTCGCCTTCTGGGTCACGGGGCTCATCCTGCTCGAGACCGACGGCACGGTCGCCCTCGCCGAGCGCGTCCTCCCGAGCGGGATCATCGTCGCCGCGGGCCTCGCCCACGCCTACGCCGACGTCGCCGGCGCCTCGCGCCGCCCCGTCGCCGTGGCCTACGCCGTCAGCGCCGCGGTGGCGCTGCTCGGGGCCGTCTCCCCGCGCGTGCTCTACGGCCCCGCCGCCCGCTCGCCGGGCCCGCTGTTCCTCCCGCTCGCCGCCGTCATGGGCGCCGCCGCGATCGCGCTCGAGGTCCAGATCGGGCGCGCCGCGCTCGCGGCCCGGGGCCTCCTGCAGCGGCGCATCGCCGCGCTCTTCTTCGGCAGCGTGCTCGCGACGCTCGGGGGCGGCTTCCTCGTGGTGCTGCGCGTGCATGGGCTCGGGGACGTGCTCCTCGGCGCGCCGGTCCTGCTCCTCGCCATCCTGCTCGTGGCCTACGCCGCGCTCATCGGCGAGCTGGGGCGCTCCCGCCGCGTCTTCGCGCAGGGGCTCGCCTACGCCGGCCTCACGGCGCTCGTCTCGTCGCTCGGGCTCATGGTCTTCTTCAAGGTCCTGCCCGCGCTCGCGCCCGGCGGCGGCGCGTCGCTCCCCTGGCTCGTCTTCGTGATCTTCCTCGTCGCGCTCCCGTCCGATCCGCTGCGCCTGCTCGTCGTGGAGCACCTCGGGCGCCGGCTGTTCGAGCGGCCGATCGGCGTCCGCGACCTCGCCGACGAGATCGAGCGCGTCGAGGTGCGCGCCGACCAGGCCGAGCGGCTCGCCGAGCTCGGGCGCCTCGCGAGCGCGGTGGCGCACGAGATCCGCAATCCGCTCGGGGTCATCGCCGCGCAGACGAAGCTGCTCGAGCGGCAGGGCGCGCGGCCCGAGACCGTGGCCTCGCTGCGGGGGCAGGTCGACCGGGCGAGGCGGTTCCTCGACGACCTGCTCCGCTACAGCCGCCCGCGGCCGCTCGAGGTGAGCGAGGTCGACGCGCTCTCCACGCTGCGGCTCGCGGCGAGCCACGTCCGGCAGATCGTCGGCGAGGGCGCGCCGCCCATCGAGATCGCGCCCGAGGCGGGCAAACCGATCTTCGTGGAGGCCGATCGCGGCGCCTTCCTCGACGTCGCGACGGCGCTGCTGCAGAACGCGGCCATCGCGCTCGACGGGGTCGCCGAGGGGCGGATCCGGGCGGTGGTCGCGCGCGAGGGCGGCTCGGTGATCGTGCGCGTGGAGGACAACGGCCCGGGGGTGCCGGCCGAGATCGAGGGGATGCTGTTCCAGCCGTTCGTGACGGGGCGGGGGCGCGACGCGAAGCACCCGGGAACGGGGCTCGGCCTGGCCGTGGCGGCGCGCTGGCTGGAGCGGCACGGGGGCGCGCTGCGCTACGAGCGCGCCCCGGGCGGCGGCGCGCGCTTCGAGGCGCGGTGGCCCGCGCGGGCGGCGGAGGCGGCGGGGTGAGGCCTGGCCAGTGACCCGTACCGATCGGCGACCGGCGCTGGTCAGCGATCAGGTCAGTGCGCGCCGTTGGCCCGCGTGAACGGCGCGGTCACACCGTTGAGGATCCGCGTCGTCTCGCAGACCCGGCGCCACGGCTCGTGGTACGAGAACATGGCGCCCGTGCCCGCGGGATCCGGCACGGTGAGCTCGGTGCCCGGGGCGGGCAGGCCGACGGCCCCGCCGGCGGGGATGGGCGGTGACGAAAGGAACGGCGAGAGGCCGGACTGCGCGCCCGGCGGGCGCGGGTCGATGTGCGTGAACGGCGTCGCCAGCTCGGTCGGGCTGTGGCAACCGTTGCAGGTGGCGAGCGCGAAATGGTGGCGCTCGATGGCCTGGAGCGGCGTCGTCGCCGTGTGATCCCAGAACGGCCCCGGCGCGGGCGGGGGCGGGGGCGAGGTCGACTCGCCGCCGAGCAGCGGGGCCGGGACCGGCGTCTGGGTGAAGTCGATCAGGTTCGGCGAGCCGGTCCAGAGCGCGTTGGCGTCGAGGTAGCCGTCGAGCGCGCCCGACGCGTTCAGGCTGTCGTCCGGCGTCTGCTTGGTCGTGTCCGGCCGGAGCAGCGCGGCGTTCGGCCCGAGGCCGACCTGCTGGAGCGTGCTCTCGCGGAGCTTCCAGTCCGGCCCGAAGATGATCTCGTTGGTGCGCACCTGGGCGATGGAGCTGCCGAAGTTGATCGCGCCGGGCTCTGCCCCCGGCGAGGTGATGTCGGCGAGCAGCGACTCGAGAAGAGCGAGGTACGCGGGCGAGCCGATCGGCCCGAGGGACGGGTCGCTCAGCTTGTGAAAGGCGTTTGCCCAGTCGAAGGTCGTCGCCGGAGCCCCGCCGCGCTGCGACGGGAGGCTGTACTCGAGGATGACCGTGGCCGGGAGCGGGCCGCCGCTCGGCAGATCGACGATGCCGAAGACGAAGCGCACCTCGCCGGCGCTCGGAGGGCCGCCGTAGAGCGGGGAGGGGTCCTGCAGATCGGCGCGGTTGAGGATCGCGAGCAGGCGGAAGGGCGCCTGCGTGATGTCGAGCGGACAGGCGCCCGGGCCGACGATGGGCGACCCCGGGGCGCAGCCGCTGGCGATGAGCCACGGGTCGATGAGCGTGGGCCGGATGCCCGGCCGCGCCGGCACGGGGAAGCCGTTGACGACGTTCGGCACCTCCCACGCGTGCAGCCACTCGGCCACGAACTCGTGGACGGGCGTCGCGCCGGCCATCTGGCGCATGAGCATGCCGAAGGTCCACGCGGCCGGCGTGCCGCCGGAGGGACAGGAGCCAGACCAGGTGGTGCGGCAGACGTCGTCGACGACGGCGACATCGCGGATGAGCAGCTCGCGGTCGAAGTCGACGGGCAGCGGGAGCGGCGGCCAGAGCGTCGGATTCAAGTAATCGCAATCGGTGACGAGCGACTGCGCCGCCTCGCCGAGAGGACCGTCATCCCCGGATCCCGAGGTCCCGGTGTCGAGGGTGCAAGCCCCGATCGCGAGGCTGGCCAGTGCGCACAGGATCGATGTTCTTTGCATGAATGAGGAGGCACCTTTCTCGCGTGGCGCGGCTCCATGCCCGCTGGAGCGCGCGGCACGAACGCCCTGGCTGGAGCGCCGGGCGTGGGCGCCTGTTTTAAATAAGGAATATCTGTATGTAAAGTAGTTCGGACCACGTGATCATGGCGTCCTTGCGACGGTCCCTGCGTGTGGGGGTGTGTTGGAGTGTGAGATGGCCCGCCGCGCGTCGTGGCCGGGCGCGCGGCGTCAGCCCAGGACCTCGAGGGTCACGCCGCGGTCACCTCGAGCTGGGCGGTCGTGGCTCCCGCCTCGAGGGCGCGAAGGGGCCATGCTCCCTCCGCGGCCTGCGGGCCGCCGGCGCCTCATTGCTCGCGGAACGTGGCGTCGGCCTGCTGGGCGCTGCCGGACACCGTGCCGACGATCATCAGAAAGCCGGAGTGCCTCATGTACTGCCCGGGCGCGCTGTAGGACTCGAAGGACGACCAGCCGCTGTTCGCCAGGCCGGGGCGGCGATGCCAGGTGGCGTCGCCCCGGAAGCCGGACGACCCGTCGTTCGTGTCCAGCCAGACCTCGCCGCCGCGATGCCGGAGGAAGCGGCCGGGGAAGTTCACCGACTCGAACGAGACGGCGCTCGAGTTGGCGAGCCCGGGCACCACGCGGAACTGCGCGTCCTGGATCGGCGACACCGCCTCATCGATCCGGGCGCGGAAGCCCTGGTGGCGCAGGTACCGGCTCTGGAAGTTGTAGGATTGGAGCTGGCGGATGGTGCCGACCGGCGTCGTGGTCGAGCCGGCTGTGTAGTTGCGGATGACGCCGAGATCCCAGGGGAGCTGCTGGTAAGGGGGACCCGACAGGTTGAGGTTCCCCTGGATGAGGAAGTCGACGCGGTTGATGTCGTTGATCTCGAGCTTCTGGTTGACGCCAGCGCGGATGAGCTCGCCGTGGGAGACGCTCGTGGTCCACCGATCTGCGTTGTACACGAGATTGCCGCGCCAGGCCCATTTCTCGGCGATCTGCCGCCACGGCCCTCCGGCGCTGGCCGACGTCCACAGCTCGTAATACCGGTTGTCCTTGAGGTCTTCGACGATGAGGTAGTACTGGCTGTCCGCGAGCGACTTGTAGACGTGCGCGCCTTCGAACGTATCGGTGATGGCCACCGAAGGTGATCCCCAGCCGCCCGGGAAGCTCCCCCGCGCCGTCTTGCGCACGTAGAGCCTGCGCGAGCCGTCGTCGGGGGTGTTGTACAGGTAGCAGCTGGCATCGTCGCAGATCACGTAGTAATCCCAGCCCATGTTGCCGGAGGCGCCCAGGGATTTCGGGCCGGACCACGAATTGGGGTCGGCGATGTTCGAGGTCGTGGCATAGGCCGCGCCGTGTTTCCCATCCTGGTAGACCAGGTACCACAGGTTGTGCGGCTCGAAGTAGAACACCTGCGGCGCGCAGAAATAACTCTCGCCGATCTTGCTCAAGTAGATGTGCGGAGCGGTCCGGAAGCCCTCCATCGTCGTCGCGGACGAATACAGCATCTGCCATCCGCCGCTGGCGTTGGCGCCGGTGTAGAACATGTGATATTTGCCGCCTGAATACACGATCGTCGGATCTTTGACGGCGTAGTGGTCGTAGGGCTCCGCCTTGGCTTTGTACAAGATCGGCGCGTCCACATACCAGGTCGGGTTGGCGATGGCGGCGGCGCCCTCGAGCGAGCCGGCCTCCTCGCTATCGCTCTCGATCTCCTCCGGGCCGACGACACACGACACGGCGATGGCGCCGGTCGCGGCGGCGAGCAAGGCGTGTTTGGATACGAACCCCATATCGTTCTCCTCGTCCTGCTGAACAAGTGCTACGCGATCAGCTCGCGGCTCGACGCTGCGATGACGGGCAAAGAGGGCGCAGAGGCATCGGTCGTCGATGCGCTCTGCGCCCTCTGCCGCGTCGTCAGCTCGATGTCTCGACGCGCTGCGGGTGCAGCGGCCGTTCCCTCCGGGCCGTCAGCGGCCGAGGAAGTTCATGAGCCAGCTCATGGCCGGCCGCATGGTGCCGTTCGAATGCTGGAGGCCGGTGTTGTCCCTCCAGGTGGCGCCGACGATGTAACCCCAGAGGGTGATGCCGGGGACGGCGGGGTGGTTCCAGAACATCTTGAACTGCTCCTCCATCACCTGCTTCTGCCGGTTGTCGTCCGCGATGCCGATGTCGTACTCGGTGATGTACACGGGCTTGCCCAGCGAGGCGAGCTTGTCGATGTACCCCTTCACGGTGTTCGTGTTGATCTTGTAAGCGTCGTGGGCCTGAGCGCCGAGGGCGTCGACGGGGGCGCCCGCCCGGATGACCGCCTGCGCGATCCTCATGAAGTTATCGTGATCGCCCTGGTACTCGATGTTGTTGTAATCGTTGAGGATCAGGACCGCGTTCGGGCAGTACTCGCGCGCCCACTTGAAGGAATTGACGATCCAGTCCCAGCCGCTGGCGCCTGCGCCGCCGATGCCGTTGATGTAGGAAGGCGTCGTGTGGGGCGGCGGCTCGTTGACGACGTCGATGTACTTCGTGTCCGGGTAGCGCGCGCAGAACGACCGCATCCAGTCCTTCAGGGCCGCCTGCTGCTCCGACCCGGAGAGGCTCGCCATCCAGCTCGGCTGCTGGGCCCCCCACACGAACACGTGCTGCTTGAAGATGACGTTGTTCGCCTTCGCGTAGTTGTAGATCCGGTCGAGCGCTGCCCAGTTCTTGTTCCCGCGCGTCCGCTCGACGGAGTCCCACTTGCCCTCGTTCTCGGGCGTGATCTGGTTCCAGTACCTCGAGAAGCCGTCGCGCACGGCACCGTTGGTCGTGATGTTGCCCACGAACTTCGCCCCGGTGGCGCCGCCGCCACCGCCGCCACCGCCGCCCGCGCCGCCGGAGCCGCCGGAGCCGCCGGAGCCGCCGGAGCCACCCGCGCCCGAGCTGCTGGAGCTGCTGGAGCTGCTGCTCGAGGTACCCCCGCCGCCGGTCCGGAGCGAGAACTTCTGGTTGTTGCCGTTCGCCCAGCCCCACTGCTGGAGGCCTGCGCCGTCCGCGCTGCCGGCGACGTCCAGGGACTTGCCGCTGTGGCGCGCCGTGAGACGCACGCCGCCGTTGACGTCCGTGAACGACCACTGCTGGTTCTGTCCGTTCCAGCAGGAGTATTGCTGGACGCGGGCGCCGTCGCTGGTGGAGGCGCCCGCGACGTCCAGGCAACGGTTGCTGGCCACGTTGCGGATGCGGTAGTAGCCGCCGTCTGCCGACTCCACGCGGAACTGTTGCCGCGTCGAGCCGTTGCAGCTGGCGATCTGCAAGGCCGCTCCGTCAGCGGTGCTGCCTCCTGCCACCTCGACGCACTTTCCGCTCTGCGCGCCGACGATCGTGTAGACCGCGCCCGTATCGATCGTGATGGCGCCGTCGAGCGACCCCCCCTCCTCGGTCTCGGCGTCGTACGCCTCCTCGGGGTCGATGACGCACGACACGGCGAGGATACCCGTCGCCGCCGCAAGCAAGGCCTGCATCGTTCCAAATCTCATCGTGTTCTCCTCTTCCTGTTAAGTAAGTGAAACTAGAATCTTCCCACCGCTCGACGCTGCCCTCGCGTGGGTCGGGATCGCTCTCCGCGCGCTGAAGGCCCCCGAGGGGCCGCCGCGTTGGGCATTGCCGCTGCGCTGGGCATTGCCGCTGCGGGTGAATCTCGAACGAGATGCGCGCGGAGCGGATAAGTTCATTCGATGCGCGTCAGGCAGCGCGTCGAGGGTGTTTCTTGCTCCGGACTGGCATGTTCGTCAAGTCGATTGTGCATCGCAAGCGGGCATGAGCCTCATCAAGGTGCGATATGCACAGATGCGAAGTCACGATGGTGGTTTGACCCCGACATGGGTCGAGGCACCTACGGGCGCGATCGAAAGGCGCGCCAGGCGCGCGAATAGCGCCGAAGATCGCCCATGATCCGCGGGCCGCGCCGGCCGCGCTCGGCAGGAGAGCGCGCTCGAAGAGCTGGAGTGAGATCAAGGAGGGGCCGCGCGCCACCAGGGCCGCACAAGGCTCCTCCTGGCGTGAAGCGACTCGAGCCGATCGAAGCAGCGCGGACGGGCGAGCGCTGCACAGCGCCCCCGCCGTGGGGGCCTGCGCTCCCTCTGCCGCGTCACGTCTCGGCCGGTGCGCGCTGCCCTGGGCATCGCGCACCGATGGCTCCCCGGGGTCGTCAGCGCCCGTCAGCGGTCGAGGAAAGCTATGGTATGGCGGATCGTAAGAGCGTGAAAATCTCGGGTTTCATCGTAATCACCCTCGCGAGAGGGTGATGGCCGACTGACCGACCGACACGGAGCGACAACCCTCGATCGCTCCGAGGCGCGATCGGGCTGGGCGGCACGCAGGCCGAGGCCCCGCGTTCCGTCGAGCGGCTGCCAGCGGAGCCGGTGCGCGTGCGGATCGCGGAACGACCTTGCGCCCAGCGCGGGTAGGGCGCGCCCGCCGCTCCCGCCAGCGCGCCATCGCGCGCGCCCGCGGCGATCGAACGAACGGAGCCGGGGTCGATCCCGGCGACGAAGAGAGCGGTGCGCATGAGACAACCCCCACGCAGGGCAAAGCCGAAGAATGCGACGATTGTGAGCGCTAACAACTCGGATGTCAATTCCGATCCGCCCTCCCACGGCGTCGCACTTGCGGAATGGCGCGCGCGTAGCTCTCGCGGAGGTGATCCACCAGCGCGAAGGCAAGGTGGTGGCCGCGGAACGCACATCCTGCGCCATGACAGCCCGCGCAGGCAGCGCACGGACACGGCCGCAGGCCCTCTGATATCCTGCAAAGCCTCCGAGGAGGCTCTGCCCAGATGACCCCTGAGACCGTCGACATCCTCGATCCGGACCTTTACCTCGCGGGCGCGCCGCACGACCGCTTCGAGATCCTCCGCCGGGAGGCGCCCGTCTACTGGCACCCCGAGCCGGGGGGCCGGGGGTTCTGGGCGATCACGCGGCACGACGACGTCGCCCGCATCTCGCGCGACCCGGCCGCGTTCTGCTCGGGGCGCGGCCTCTTCATCGAGGATTTCGCGCCCGGGGACATGCGCGACAACCCCGATGTCATGATCATGATGGACCCGCCCAGGCACGGCCGCTTCCGGGCGCTGGTCAGCAAGGGGTTCACGCCCCGTGTCATCCAGCGCCTCGAGGCGCGCGTGCGAGAGCTCGTGACGCGGCTCATCGACGAGGCCTGCGCGCGCGGCGGGTGCGATTTCGCCAGCGACATCGCGGGCAGGCTGCCCCTGACCGTGATCCTCGAGATGCTCGGCGTCCCCCGCGAGGACCAGGAGCAGATGCTCGACTGGACGATGCGGTTCTTCGGGGCCAGCGACCCCGATTATCGCATCACGCCCGAGGAGCTGAACACCGTGCTCCGCAACATGAACGCCTACGCCCACGGGCTCGCGGAGGAGCGGCGGAGGTCGCCCAAGGACGACATGCTGAGCCTGCTCATGGCCGCCGAGGTGGACGGCGAGAGGCTCTCTTACACGGAGTTCGGCGGCTTCTTCAACCTGCTGCTGACGGCCGGCCACGACACCACGAAGAACCTCATCACGAACGGGATGCTCGCCCTGATCGAGCACCCCGACCAGCGCCGGCGCCTGCTCGACGACCCGTCGCTCCTCCCGACCGCCATCGAGGAGATGCTGCGCTTCTCGCCGCCGGTCCATTATTTCCGGCGCTCGGCGGTGCGGGACACCGAGCTTCGCGGGCAGCGGATCGCGGCGGGGGACAAGGTGGTCCTGTGGTACGTCTCGGCCAACCGCGACGAGGAGGTCTTCCGGGATCCCCACACGTTCGATGTCGGCCGGACGCCCAACGAGCACCTCTCCTTCGGCGTCGGCCCCCACGTGTGCCTCGGCCTCGCGCTCGCGCGCCTGGAGGCGCGGGTCGCCTTCGAGGAGCTCCTGCGAAGGCTCCCTGATCTCGAGCTCGCCGGGCCGGTCGTGCGGCTCCGCTCGAACTGGGTGAGCGGCGTGAAATCGATGCCCGTCCGCTGCGCGCGCCCTGACGGGTAGCGCGCGGCGCGACGGCCGCTCATGACCCGTTCTTCTCGCTGAAGCGGTACACGACCGTCCCGAAGGCGTGCACGAGCCCGGAGGCGCTGCCGGCGACGGTGACGTCGGTCCAGCAGATCCGCGCGTCGCGCGCGCGCACGACGGCGCGCGCGACGAGCTCGTCTCCGGGCAACGCCCCGAGGAACTGCGCGCTCAGGGCGATGGTGGCGCCCGAAGCCCCCGGCGACGGCGGGACGGCCGTCCATGGGCAGGTGGCGCCTGCGGCGTCGATGAGCGTCAGGACGGCCCCTTCGTGCATGGCGCCGCCGCCGTCGAGGTTCGTCGCTGCGGGGGCCATCGCCATCTCGATCGCCCCGCGGCGCATGCCCAGGAGGCGCAGCTGCCTTCGCGACAGGAAGGGGCTGCCGGCCATCGCCGCGCGGATCGCCCCAGCGACGCCGCTCGCCGCCCCGTCGGCGGGCGCGACGAAGGCGGGCCCTCCGTCGGGGGGATCGGCGAGGGGAGGGGCCTCCGCCGGCGCGCTCCCGGCCTCGCTCACGGTCGACGACGCGTGGGCCACCGCGTTTCCGTCTGCGTCCCTGATGAGCGCCTCGAAGAAGCCCAGCTCGCGCACGCGGCGCACGGCGCGCGCCTCGACCGTCACCGCCTTGCGCGCCGCGCGCACGTAGCCCACGTGCATCGAGACGGTGCGGAGCGGCGGCGTGACCGCGCGGGCGGGCTCGCGCGCGATGGCGTGCGCGGCGATCGGCACGAGCGACGCGAGCGCGCCGCCGTGGACCAGCCCGAACATGGTATTCCGCTCGTCGAAGGGCAGGACAAGGCGCGATTGCGCGTCGTCGGCGGCCTCGACCTTCACCCCGAGGTCGGCCGGGTAGGAGCCGTCCTCGAACTGCGTCCTGATGATCTCGGTCATGCCGTAGTCTCCAGGGATCGGCCGGAGTCGTCCAGCCTCGCGCGCCTTGCGCGGCGCCCTCCGGCCGCCCGCCTTGCGCGGCGCTCTCCGGCCGCGCGCCGTCGCGGACAGCGCTGCTCGGTGAGCGGGGGAGAGCGCCGCGCGCCGCGCCCCCGACAGGCCTGGCTCCGCACCTGGGCGACGCGGTACGGTCACCCGTGACCGAGACTGTCCTGCTCATCGACGACGATCCGGGGTTCCGCGACGCCTACCGCGAGCTGCTCGCGCAGGAGGGGTACGCGGTCGCGGAGGCCGGGGCCGCCCCGAAGGCGCTCGCGGAGCTCCGCCGCACGAGCGCGCGCCTCGTCGTGCTCGACCTGATGCTGCCGCCGTCGGGCCGCCCCGAGGAAGGCGCCGCGCTCGCCGACAAGATCCTCGCCGAGCGGCCCGCGGCCAAGGTGATCGTGGTCTCCGGCGCGGGCGAGACGCCGCTCGCCTTGCGCCTCGTCGAGCGCGGCGCGTACGACTTCCTGGCCAAGCCCGTCGATCCGGACGTGCTGCTCGCCGTGGTCGCGCGCGCGGCGGCGCGCCTCGCGCTGGAGGACCGCGTGACGGAGCTCGAGCGCTCGCTCACCGCCCGCGAGGGCGACGCCTCGGCGCTGCTCGGGCAGTCGCCGGCCTTCCTCGAGGCGAAGACGCTCTGCGAGCGCGCGGCGCCGACCGACGTGCCGGTGCTCATCACGGGCGAGTCCGGGACGGGCAAGGAGGTGTTCGCCCGCTACCTGCACGCGAGGAGCCGGCGGAAGGACAAGCCGTTCATCGCGGTCAACTGCGGCGCGCTCGCGCCGACCCTCCTGGAGTCGACGCTGTTCGGCCACAAGAAAGGCGCCTTCACGAGCGCGATCAAGGACGCTCCTGGCCTGTTCGTCGAGGTCGACGGGGGGACGCTCTTCCTCGACGAGATCGGCGACATGGATCCTGCGCTGCAGGTGAAGCTCTTGCGGGTGCTCGAGACGGGCGAGATCCTGCCCGTCGGCGCGGCGCGCCCGCTGACGGTGGACGTGCGCATCGTGTCGGCCACCCACCGGTCGCTGGAGTCGATGGTCGCGAACAAGACGTTCCGCGACGACCTCTACTGGCGCGTGCGCGGGATCGAGATCGGCTTGCCGCGCCTGGCGGATCGCGTGGGCGACCTGCCGCTGCTCGCGCAGCACTTCCTGAACCTGTCGCGCGCGCTCGTGCCGCGCTCGCCCGCGACCGCGATCTCGCCCGGCGCGATGCGGCGGCTCGAGGCCTGCGACTGGCCCGGCAACCTGCGCGAGCTCCGGCACGAGATGCAGCGCGCGCTCGTGATGGCCGGGGGCAGGGGAGAGATCCTCGAGGAGGACCTCTCGCCGGCGCGGCGAGGGGGCGCGCCCGCGGCGTCTCCAGGCGACGAGCCGGCCGAGGGGGCGACGCTGGAAGAGAAGATCGCGGCGCTGGAGCGGCGGGAGATCGCCGCCGCGCTGCGGGCGACCCAGGGGAACAAGAGCCAGGCGGCGGCGCGGCTCGGGCTGTCGCGCCAGGGGCTGCTCAACAAGATGGATCGCCACGGGCTGAAGTGAGCTGGGAGCCGGCGCCATGGCGGCTCGGGCGCCGTCCCGAGCGGCGCGCCTGCCCGGGTTGCCAGGTGGGCTCAGGAGGCCTGTTCGGCGCCTGGATCCGGAGCATCGAGGGAGGGAGCCGCTGGCTTCGTAGCGTCGTCGGCGGGCCCCGGTAGAGAGAGGACCAGGGCTCGGAAGGCTTCGTCCTGGGGCAGCGGGTGGATGTCGGCGTCCTTGAGCTCTGCCTGCCGAAGCTTTTCTCCTCCGAGCTGGATCGCCTTCGCGAGCAAGGCTCGCGCGTCCGCCTCGCGGCCTAGGAGGAACGCGATATATCCGGCATTGCCGAGGGCGATGGGAGATTCAGGTGTGCGAGCCAACGCAGAAGAGATGGTTGCTTCTGCCTCCCGAAGGAGCGAGCGGGCAGAATTGTCGTCATCTTTCCAGTGCCGCTTGGCCTGCACGAGCTGATTGAAGCCAATAAAGTTGAGAGACTGTGCTACCGGTGTGTTCAGCTTGGCCTCTTTAGAATCACCGAACCGGCGTACGACCTCACCGCAGACTGCCATCGCTTCGTCGATGCGATCCATGGAATTAAGCAGGGCACTCTTGTTGAGCAGCGCCCGAGCTACCTGCGCGCGCAGCGCGGGCTCGGGCGCATCGCCGAACCGACGCACCACCTCGTCGTAGACTGCGAGTGCCTCCTCCCCTCGCTTAGAAGCGCTGAGCCGGACGCTCGTATTGATAAGCGCCCGTGCCACGAGCGCGCGCAGCGCGGGCTCGGGCGCGTCGCCGAACCGACGCACCACCTCGTCGCGTATCGCGAGCGCCTCCTCTACCCGAGATAAGTCAGCAAGGCAGATGCCTTTGTTGAGCAGTGCCCGTGCGACATGCATGCGGAGCGCGGGCCTTGGGCCAGCTGTTGGCGCAGAGGCAGCGCGACAGCATCCCCGAAGCGGCGGATCAGCTCATCGTACGCCGCGAGCTCCTCCTCGCCTCTGTTCAATTCGCCGAGTACGGCCCCCTTGTTGAATAGCGCCTGTGCTACTTGCTCGTGAAAAGATGGCTCGGAGGCATCCGCGAAGCGGCGGATGAGCTCATCGTATGTTGCCAGCGCCTGCTCGCCTCTCCTTGAGATGCTGAGCGTGACGCCCTTATTGAGCAGCGCTTGCGCCAGCTGTTGGCGCAGAGGCAGCTCGGGGGCATCCGCGAAGCGGCGGATGAGCTCGTCGTACGCCGCCAGTGCATCTTTGTTCCTACTTGAGATGCTGAATGTCGTACCTTTATTGAACAGCGCTTGAGCCACTTGCTCACGCAGAGGCAGCTCGGGGGCATCCCCGAAGCGACGGAGCAGCTCGTCGTACGTCGCCAGTGCCTCTTCGCCTCTGTTCAATGTGTCGAGTGTGACGCCCTTGTTGAACAGCGCTTGAGCCACTTGCTCACGCAGGGGCAGCTCGGGGGCATCCCCGAAGCGGCGGAGCAGCTCGTCGTACGTGGCCAACTCCTCCTCGCTCCTCTTCAACTCGCCGAGCGCGACGCCTTTGTTGAACAGTGCTTGCACCACGTGCTCGCGCAGAGATGTCTCGGGGGCATCCCCGAAGCGGCGGATCAGCTCATCGTATGTCGCCAGCGCTTCCTCGCTCCGGCCCAAGGTGCCGAGCTCAATGCCTTTGTTGAGTAGTGCGTGAGCTATCCGCTCTTGCAGCGATAGCTCCTGCGCATCGCCGAATCGCCTGAGCAGCTCGTCGTACGCGATCAGCTCCTCTTCGAAGCGATTCAACTTGCCGAGCAGGTATCCTTTGTTGATTAAGGCGATCGCTACTTGCTCGCGCTGCTCAGGCTCTGCTGCGTCGCCGAAACGATGGATGGCTTGTTCATACGCGAACAGCTCTTCCTCGCGGCGTCCCAGCTCTCCGAGAGCGAGCCCCTTGCCGACGATCGAAATCGCCACAGCGTTCTGGGCCTCTGCGTCGCTCAGGTTGCCGAAGCGATGCGCAACCCGCTCGTAGACGGTAATGGCCTCGGTAAGTCGCCTGCGTTCAACCAGGAAATTTGCATAGAAGAGCTGGAACATGGGCATGTCCGGCCTTTGCTGGATCATCTCCAGAAGATCCTTCTCGCTCTTCAGCTTGCGGAGGAGCTCCTCCTCAACCTCCTGCTTCTGCGCCTCATCCATGCTGTCCAGCATGTTCTGCGCGTCTTCTGCGCTCTCGTGCTCGAGGCACTCGGCGAACTGCCGGAACGCCTGCGCCAGCGAGCCCGTCTCGATGCCCGCCTGCTCCTCGGCCGCGATCCGCTCGCCGTACGCGTAGTAGCTCTGGTGCGGGATCCGGACCAGGTTGAAGTACGTCTCCAAGTCGCAGATCTCGAGCCCGTACGCCTCCCGGAACATCCGCTCGAACGCCCCCCGCGCCCGCGCGACCCAGTGCCGCTTCAGCGACTCTTCGCTGTTCTCCACCCTGGACAGCAGCGGAAAGATCGGCAGCGATCGCGCGTCCGCCGAGGCTTTCCGCTCCTGCACGGATTGCCAGCCCGCCTCCAGAACGCCTTGCAGGGACTGCTCGTTGGGCGAGAACACCAGCACCAGCTTGTCCGGGAGCATCATCGTGCAGATGCTGCCGATATCCGTCACGCCCGTGCGCGAATCGATCAGCACGTAATCGTATCGCCGCGCGAGCTCCGCGGCCAACGCCGGGAAGACCTCCGCGTAGGCATCGTAGAACGCCTGCCAGTCGAACCTGCGCACCCGCTCCGGGTAGGCGTCATCAAACCGCGCCGCGGCCATGAACTCGATCTCGGCCGGCCTTCCCCTCTTCACGTTCGGGTTTCTGAGCCGAACCTGGTAGAGGTACTTCTGCCTGTCGAGGAGCTCCGCCAGGATCGCCGGAAGCTGCTCCTGCGCCGCCGGCTCCTGAAAGCCTCGGCCGTCGGGCCACGCGCGCTGCAGCCGCTCCCGGAGCTCATAGAAGAGCTCGATGACGCCGTCCTGCTGCTTCGACGGCGTGTACCGCTCGAACGAGCTCTCCGTCGTCGTCAGGAAGTAGCGATGCAGCCCCGGCGCCTCGAAGTCGAAATCGAGCGCCAGGACCTTCTTGCCCCGCTGTGCGGAGAGCGCCGCCACGTTGGCCAGCGCCATCGAGCGGCCAACGCCTCCCTTGAACGAGTAGAAGGTGACGACCTGCCCGCGATCGCGCTTTTGCATCACATCTTTCTTCAAGCTGCCCAGCGGCGTCTCTGCTCGGGTGCTGCCAGCGGGCGGAGCGGCCGGCGCGGCGGCATGCTCTTCCCCGTGAGGCTCTCGTTCGGTATCCGCCGCAGCAGCGCCCTCCGTGCCTCCTCGGCCGCAGGGTTGTTCGGGTCGTTGAGCCACGCCAGGAGCACCGGCTGCGCGCTCGGCTGGAGCCACATGCCCTGGAGGAGCGGGCCGGGATCCTGCCCGAGCGCTCTCGCGCGCTCCAGGAGGAGCGGGAGCTCTTCCGCCGCGGCCTTCGGGTCCTGGAGGCGCAACCCCACGAACGCGCGCGGGTGCCAGGCCGCAGGCCCATCGCGCCACAGGCGCCGCCAGAAATCTCGCACATCGGCGATCCCGGTGGGCTGCGGGACGGCGAGCGCGCCGAGGACCGCGCGCCCGAGCACGGACGTCGGATCGGCCGCGAGCGCCGCCTCGTGCCGTGCGAGCCAGGCGCGCAGCGGCGTGAAGGTCCCCGTCAACCCGAGGCGCGGCACGATCTCGAGCATGCCGCGCACGACAGGGCGCGCGGCCGCGCTGGTCGGAGATGCCTCCGGGCTCTTGAAGTAAGCGGCGATCGTCTCCTCCAGGCGTAGCCGGAACTCGGGATCCTCGCGCGCGATCCGCTCGAAGACCTCCTCGGCGCCCTCGCCGCGACGGTCATCGAGGGGCGGCCCCTCCGCTCCAGGCTCCGCGAGCCTCCGGCGGAGGAACCGGAGCAGCTCCGGGCCGCTCGGAGCAGACCGGACAGCATCGAGCCAGGCGGCGGAAGACGTGAGCGTCATCGGGGGGCGCTCCGGCTCAAGAAGGGGCGAGTGCTCCAATCCGAGGTGGGGACCGCCAGGCACTCGGCGTTCATCGCTCCAGCGGGTGTAATCTCTGCGATCACCTCCGGCAAGCCGGGGCCGTCGTCCTGCATGTCTCGGGCGTTCCCCCAGGGCTCGCCGGGCCGGTGCGCTGCGGGCGACCCAGGGGAACAAGAGCCAGGCGGCGGCGCGGCTCGGGCTGTCGCGCCACGGGCTGCTCAACAAGATGGATCGCCACGGGCTGAAGTGAGCTCGATCGCTCATGCAGTGATGAAGGAAAAGTTTGCTCCGATAAAACCGACATCGGATCTGCAGGCGACCGAAAAAACATGAGCCGCGCCGGGCGCGGGCCGGCACTGAAGGACCGAGAGCGCGGCTCGCCATGACCTGTCGCCGATCGGTGCGACGTCGGCCGCTCTGCACGCGCGATGTCGGTGGCTCGCTCCTCACGGGGGCGAGCGCTGCAGACGAGCAACTTCAGGAGGAGTCATGATGCTTAGCAGGATGGTGCTTGTGGGGTGCCTGTCGCTGGTCGGTTCCGCCCTCGCCGCGTGCGCGAACAGCGACGCGGATCGGCTCGGCGAGGGGAACGGCAACGTGGTCGTGAGCCCGCCGACGTCCGAGGGCGACGGCTGTACGCTCACCCAGGGCTACTGGAAGAACCACGAGGAGAGCTGGCCGGTGTCGTCGCTCACCATCGGAGGCGCGACGTACTCGCAGGAGGAGCTGCTCGAGCTCTTCCGGACGCCGCCGAAGGGCGACGCCAGCCTCATCCTGGGCCACCAGCTCATCGCCGCGCTGCTCAACGTGGGGAGCGGCGCGAGCGACGCGGCCCTCGACGGCGCCCTCGCGGATGCCGAGGCGTGGATGGCCGCCAACAAGGACGCCGACGGGCGGCTCCCGTACGGCGTGAAGCGCGGGGGCGCGGCCGACGAGGCCGTCTCGCTCTCGGGCTCGCTCGCGGACTTCAACGAGGGGGGCATCGGCCCGGGTCACTGCGACGACGGCCCTGGCAGCGGCTCCGGCAGCACGGGCGGCGGCGACGACTGCGGCTGCGGCGGCGACCCCGGCGACGGCTCGGGCAGCACCGGCACGGGAAGCAGCGACGGCGGCGAGGGCGGCGGCTGCTCGCACGGCGGCGAGGGCGGCAGCGACGGCGGCCAAGGCGGCAGCGACGGCGGCGAAGGTGGCAGCGGCGGCGACCCCGGCGGCGGCGAGGGCGGGTCCGGGTCGGAAGGCCCGGTGTGCTCGGATCCCTGCAGCGACGGCTGCGCCGACGGCTACGTCTGCATCCTCGGCTGCTGCGCGTTCGTTCCCAACTGAACCGCCTTCTATCAGGCGCACCGAACACGGCTCGCGCCCGCCGGCGATCCTCGCGTGACGGCGGCGCGGGCTCACACGCCTCGTCCTCGTCGCGCCGCCGCGCCGGCCACGCCCAGCGGCGGCGGCCTGCCCCGCGCGGCGTGTGCCGGTCGATGGGCGCGAGCCCGTCGCGACGCGTCCGACCTCGTCGAGCCGGCCGCCCGAGATACACCCCCCCAGCAACTCCCGCACGAGCGGTGGATCGAGGACGGTCGCGCGCCTGTCCATCTTTTGGATTGACGCCGCCAATGTGAACGCTCACATTGACGTCCGGGTATTCTTCCGCTTTGCCTTGGATAGGCGGTCATGCGCACCGAGCCTTTCCACGGGCGTCGGTCCGTATCGCACGCTCTGCCTTTCTTCCTGGAAGATTACATCTGCATGCGCTTGGACGACCGCGGGCGCTGGGTCGCATCGTCGAGCGTGATGCAGGTGGTGCTGCCAATCGCCGAAGCTCATCGCGGGATCGCCACGAGGCGAGTGCCGAAGGACGATTCGCGCGATCACGATGGGGTCCAGACCATGCTGAAACTGGGTGCTCGTTCCACTCTCCCTGCCGTCGCGTTTGTATTGCTCGCATGCTCGTCCGACACAGGCTCTCCCGGTGCGGGAGGTGGCGGCGCCGGGCAGGCCGCGGGTGGCACCGGCGGGGCCGGCGCTTCTACGACCAGCGCGGAAACCACCTCGACAGGGGTCACGAGCGCTGGCGGCGGCTCCGCCAGCAGCGCCAGCAGCGGGTCGACCGGGGGCGAATCGTCGGCGGGGGGCGGCGGGATGGGCGCCGGGGGCGCCGAGCCGACCGCGGCCAAGCCGAGCCCAGGCTGCGGCAAGTCGGGGAGGCCCGCGAACGGAACCGTGAAGGTCGACAACGATCACATCTACACGTTCCCGGACAGCTACGACGGCAGCACCCCTCTCCCGCTCTTGGTGGGCTTCCACGCCTGCGGCAACCCGATCGACCAGTTCATCAACCTCACGCGGGGGTCCGCCTTCGAGACCGAGTACGTGCGCGCCGTGGGGAGGTCGTCGGACGGGGGGGGATGCTGGAATTACAACAAGGATATCGCCAAGGTCCTTCGCATTTACGACGACCTCATGGACAACTACTGCATCGACATGGACCGTGTGTTCGCCACCGGCCACAGCTCCGGTGCCCAGATGATCGTGCAGATCTTGGCGCACAGGTCCGACGCCGAGCACCTGAATTTCAAGGCGGTCGCGCCCGTCGCGGCCTCCGATTACGGCGCGCTGCAGGTGTCCATGCCGGTGATGTACATCCAGGGCCAGAACGACACCGTCCGCGGGGGGGACGGGGCGAGCACGGTCGCCAGGTTCCGCACCGCCAACATGTGCCAGATGAGCTCGACGCCCTATTCCGAGGTCATGGGCTGCCAGAGCAGCGGCAAGACGGTGAACCCCGGCTGCATCTCCTACAGCGGCTGTTCGGCGCCGACGATCTGGTGCTCGCACGACGACCCCGCGTACAGCAATACGAGCCACGGCGTGCCGTGCTTCGCCATCCAGGCGATGTACGACTTCTTCACGGGCATGCCGTAAGGAAGCCCCGAGCCCGCTCGCTCGTCGCCCTCTATCACCTCCGTCACGGCGTCCGCCGCTCGCCCTCGAGCGACGCCGGAGCGCCGATCACGTCGATCGACCGAGACGTGAACCTCCACGGACGCCAAGACCGCCAAGGAGAGAACAAGATCTTGGCGTCTCGGCAGAGAGCGGTTTTCGCCCGTCTCTGATACATGCGTCGCAGAGCGGCTGTCACCCGCACAGGAGACGGGTCCAGCTCGGCGTTTTCGGCGCGGAAGCGCACTCCGGTGCGCTGAGCACCGAAAACGTCGAGATGGGCCCGTATCCGAAGCGGGTGACCGCCGCTCTAGAAGCACGCGAGCCCGCGGCGACCTTGCGTCGCCACGGGCTCGATGGGGAGGCTCCAGCGGGGAGCCCGCCTCGAGGGGAGCGGAGCTACTTCTCGAGCGTGAGCAGCCCGAGCTTGTAGGGCAAGCGCCCGTACTCCCCCCCGACGTTCGGATCCCTCCCCTGGTAGAGGAACCGCAGGTCGCACGGGTTGATGGTCATGCGCTCGTCGTGCCCGGAGCGGACCAGCTCGCCGTGGCTGATGTCGTCGCTCCAGTCCGCGCCATCGTACGTCACGTTCGCGGGGCCCGCGAAGGGCTTCGCCTTGGTGTCGGCCAGGGGGGCCCAGGGCCCATCGAGGCTCTCGGAGGTCCACGACCTGAAGAAGCGAGGGCTGTTGTCGAACGCCTCCACCAGGAGCAGGTACTTGTTCGACCCGTCGATCTTGTAGACGTTGCTGGCCTCGAACAAGAGCCCCGAGCTGGGGGCCGTCATGACGACCTCATAGCCTTCGAACTTCGGGAAGTTCTCGATGCTGACCTTGGAGCGGTAGAGCTTGCCGTCGTCCCGCGAGAAGAAGAGATGGCAGTTGGCGTCGTCGCAGATGGTCCAGAAGTCCAGCGCGCCGAGGACGTTCCCCATGGCGCCCGGCTCGCCCTTGAGCAGCGACTGGGGGCGGCTCCAGCCGTTCATGTTGTTGATGTCGTCGTTGGTCGAGTACCTGCCGTTCCACTGGTAGATGAGGTACCACTTGTTGTGCGGCCTGAAATAGAAGACCTGGGGCGCGACCGTGCTGCCGGTGGGCCAGCTCCCCATGAAGTGCTGCTCAGCGGCGTTCGCCTGAGGGAAGTCCGTGAAGCTCGTGTAGATCGACTGCCAGTTGTTGCTCGGAGCGGTCTCGAACACGGTGGCAAAGACGTGGTACTTGTTGTCGAAGAACACGATGGTCGGGTCCTTGACCGAGGCCCAGGTGCGGCCACCAGGCGCCTTGGGGCTGATCACCGGCTGGCTCGACTTCCACTTGAACGTGGTGGGCAGGTCGCAGGTCACCGGCGGGCTGCCCCCTTCGCCGCCGCCACCCCCTTCCCCTACGGAGCCGCCGGTCCCCGAAGCCGACGTGCTGCTGCTGCTCGTGCTCGTGGCGCCTCCCCCGCTCCCGGTGGCAGGCGACCCGCCGGTGCCCCCTCCGCCCGATCCCGTCGTGACGCCGGCGCTCGTCGTCGTGCTCGCCGAGCCGCTCGTCCCATCGGCGGGCTCCTGCCCGTCGTCCGGATCGCTGCCGCAACCGGCGAGCGCCGCGAGCACGCAGCCGAGGGCAGAGAGACCAAGGGTGAAGCGGTGGAGAGTAGGGAGTTGGCGGGGCAGATCGAGGTGAGTGGTCATGCTAGTCTCCAGAGGGATGCCCGACAGGGCCAGCGAGCTCCTCAGAGCCCGATCGTCGAGGTTGAAGCGGATGAGGAAGAAGGGCCCGGTGCACACGACGGCCCATCCAGGGCAAAGCCGAAGGATCCCCGGAGTCCTGATTGTGAGCGTTAACATGGCCGGCGTCAATCAGAAACGGGCGCGCGGCGGCGGCCGGCAGCGATGCTCGCGTGGGCTACCCTACGAGGAAGACGGCGTCCGCCGCCCTGGCAGGCGGGTCTGAGCCCGCGGTGCTGCTGCGGCAGACGACACCGCAGCTCCGAGCGCGTTGCGGCGCGGGACGGTGCTACTGGAAAGATGCGAGCTGAACTTCCCGGAGGCCGGAGCGCTCGAGCCAGCGGTGACGTCGTCGAGCGGGGTCCCCGCGCTCACTCGCTCAGCAATGGAGCGAGCCAGGGTGCGACCAGCGGAGCGTTGTCGGTTTGGACCTTCCTCTTCCATTCCTCGTCGGTGAGGCGCACCAGGCCGTCCTCGCGGACTTCGTGGTAGGCGGAGACGACGCCCGCGTACGCGCGGGGACCCTGGCAGGAGTCGACGGTCACCACCATCAGGAGCGGCATGCCGGTGCCCACGTGAAGCACGCTGGGCTGGCGAGGGACCGGCAAGTCGCCGCCGATGTCGGTGTGCACGTCGGTGATGGCGGGATCCATCTTCACGGCCTGCAGCGGGTCGAAGTGGAGCTCGCTGTACCAGCCGGAGTGGCCGAGGACGGTCCCGTCGCAGTTCACGTTGGCCGTGACGGCCCGGTTGATGAACGCGAGGTGCTCCGCGTTGTGCGGCTGGCCGCTGCGCTGGGCGCGCGCCATCTCGGCGAGCGTGAGGTTGATGCGCGCGACGCGCGCGAAGTAATCCTCGATCTGGCCGCCGAAGCTCGGATCGAGCTCGAGCGTGGCGGTGAGCTCCTGCGCGCGCTCGGCGAAGCGGACCACGGCCTCGAAGAACTCGGGGTAGGGGTCGACGTAGGCGTCGGGATACTCGCACGACGCGTTCGACGTATACGACTGCTTCACGTAAAGCACGTTGTTGTGGCGGAGCTGCGCCCACGAGCTGAGCTGGGTGTTGAGCAGCCGGCGGCCCCAGGCTTCGCTGCGGGCCACCGCGGGCAGGTCCGAAGGCGGGGCGCCCGCCGCGGGCGACAGCGTGCGGAGCGCGCCGAGCCAGCTCGTGTACAGGCTGCCCTCCCAGTACTGTTCGGGGTGCTCGTCGACCAAGAGGCGCACCGCGGAGAGCTCGCCGGGATAGCCTGCCTCGACGTCGAGCTCGTCGCCGAGCAGGCCGAGCGCCTGGTCGTTGCCCAGCGCGGCGAACGCCACGTCGAGCGGGTCGGGCACGACGCGCGTGGGCAGGCGGTCGTAGACGAGGTTCGAGAAGACGTGGCTGTCGACGGTGTAGCGCTGGCCGAACAGCGCGAAGCTCAGGTTCAAGGGGAAGGTGCTCGCGCCGCCGGCCTGTCGCCTCATCACGTGGCTGGCGATCCGCTGCTCGCCGAACTGACCCTCGACGAGCGCACCGGCGAGGGTCGCGTCGTCGACGGCGGCGATCCCGTCGGGCGCGTCGAGCGCGGTGAGCAGCTCGTCCACCTCCGGCAGCGTCATGTAGTCGTGCTCGCCCACGAACGCGCTGATGGTCGCGTCGATCGATTTGTATTCCGCGAACGTGCTCTCGTCGAGGAGCCGGCGCAGCGCGATGACGCTCTCGACCTGCCTGCGCCGCAAGATCTGCTTGCCGTCTTCTTGCGTCTCGAGCAGGCGAAAGTCGATGCGGCCGAGCCACATCATGCTGCGGAAGTAGCGCTCGAGCTCCGGGTCGCCGTCGTAGTGCCCGCGCGGCTTGAACTGGGAGAAGTCGATGTTCCGCTTCACGCCGAACAGCACGCGCTCCTGGATCCCCGCGGCGCGCGTGGCGGCGTCGACGAAGCTCTGCACCCCTGACGGCTCGCGGGAGTCGACCTTGCCGTTCAAGAGCGACACGGCCACGCCCAGGTAGAAGTTCAGATCGGACGCGACCTCCGGCTCCAGCCTGTCGGCCGCGTCGATCAGCGAGCTGCGAACGTCGGTCAGCAAGCGCTTGAGCCGAGGCCGCAGCGCCTTCTTCTCCAGCTGCTGGAGGATCTTGTCGTGCGAGCGGTAGATGGCCTCCAGCACCATGTCGCTGCTGATGAACACCGGCAGATCCTCCATGTAAATAGTGGAATAGCCGAGGGCGAACGACGAGAATTGGTGGCCCGCGGCGATGGCGAAGCCCATCTGCGACAGGCGCTCTTTCGGAGCGGTGTCAGCCGAGAAGAAGGCGTTCAGGATCGGGTCGAGGTTCGCCGCGGCGAGCGGGTCGTAACCGAGGTTCGGCGCGAACTCGACGGCGTGGCTCGCTCGCAGCTCGTCCGCGGTCGCCAGCCGCGCCTCGTCGAGCTCCTGGAGCAGCGGGTCGACGCTGGCCGGCGTGGAGACCGTGATCTCCGTGCCAGGGTCGATCTCGCTCGGCACATCGGCGATCGCGCTGGGATCGGGGCCGACGGGTCCACACGAGCTGGCGCAGAGCAGCGCCAGCAGGGGCAGGGTCACTCTGGTCCCGCGCCCGAGCCAGGTCATCGTCCTTCGCGTCATGCCATTCATGTCATGCCTCCCGCTCTCCCGGTCAAAATGTGCCACCCGATGGGGGAGAGCCGGGGCTCGCGAACGGCAACCGGCGTGCCAGGCGTGGCGACTCCCGCTCCGGAGAGAACGGCCTTCGACCAAGCGTCGATTTCGTGCTGGGGATGCCGAGCCGGGGAGTGCGGTGTTTGGCCGAACGCGCGGGACTCTGGATCACGCCGCCGCGCCGGCCACGCGCGCGAGCAGCGACGGCCAGCTCCGGGGCGGCTTGAACCGGTGGGTCGGCGCGGGCCCATCGACGATGTGCTCGACCTCGTCGAGGTGGCCGCCCGGGAGCAGCGCCCCGCCCAGCGACGCGCGCACGAGCGGTATCCGCGCCGGATCGAAGCCCATCACCTGCGACGCGATCGCGTCGACGACGCTCGGGTCGAACCCGCCGATCAAGAGCCCCGCGCGCACCGGCGTCGCGCCGAGCGGCCCTTCGCCCTCGCCCGCGACGATGCCGTCCACGATCGTCAGATACCGCCGCTGCGGCTCGCCGCGCAGCGCGCCGCCGCGGTCGGCGAAGAACAGGATGCGGTTGAGATCCAGGATGGTCCGCCAGAGCGTGTTGTTCCCCTCCCAGCTCCCGTCGATGACCTTCGGCGGCGCCCCGAGCCGCGGCGCGCGCGCGACGAGCGAGTGATCGCCCGGGAGCGGGAACCGGCTCAGCTTGTTCTCCACCGCCTCGCCGAGGCCCTGGGGACGATCGAACTCGTCGCCGCCCACCGACGGATCCCCCTCGCTGAAGTGGGGGAGCCAGTACTTCTCGTTGGTCAACCCGATCACGCTCTTCAGCGAGAGCGTGACCCCGGTCTTCTTGTGCGTCTTCAGCTTGGGCAGGTTGATGACGACATCCGCGTCGAGGAGCGTCTGCGGAATGCTGTACTCGTGCCGCTCTCCGGTGTGGTGCGGCACCGGCGTCGCGTAATGGCTGCGGTGGAAGCGGAGCGCGCCGGGGCGCGGGGCGCCCGCGCCGGCGAAGAAGCTGTCCCGGCCGAGATCGACCACGCGGTAGCCCCGGGGATCGCCGGGCAGCGGGCGGCGGAGGAGCAGCCCGAGGTTCCACGAGCGGCCGAAGCGGCGCACGTCGTCGAGCGCGAACACGGGCGCGACCCGGAAATAACGCAGGTCGATGAAGTCGATGTCGTGGCCCTGGGCCTTCAGGTGATCGATGACGTCGAAGATGCCGAGAGGGCCGGCGACCTTCTCGACCTCGCAGCCCTCGACCGGCGAGTCGACGACGCGCACCCGCCCGCGCGGGCCGGCGGCGCGGAGCGCATAGTCGAGCACCGGCCGGAGGAGCGAGCCGTGCGTGCTCGAGGCGGCGAGCCGCTCGCCCGTGATCTTCTGGTGCAGGTTCTTCGACGAGACGAGGTTCGGCTTGATGATGACCCGGTCGCCCGGCGCGATCAGGTCGCCGAGCGGGTTCCACGCGGGCGTGCCGGCGCGCGCCGCGTCGAGGCCGAGCCCCCGGAAGAGCGCCTCGACGGCCTCGTAGACCGGGCCCGGCGGGCCATAAGGCGCGCGATCGGCATAGCCGAGGCCCGGCCTCGATACCGTCACCACGCGGCCCGTCGCCTTTGCCATCCGGATCTCCCCTCTCAACCGCCGGCGCCGTTCGGGCCGGGCGACAGGATCTCCGCCGGCGCGGCGCGCTGGAAATCGACGTTCAGGCGCGAGACGCTCGCGAGGTGCTTGCCCGTGCGGACGAGCGCGATGTCGTCCGCGAACTCGACCCGGATGCGCATCCGCTCGCCGAGGAAGCGGCGGAACGTGGCGAGCACCTCGTCCAGCACCTGCTGCGAGAACCGCCCGCCCTTGACCACGCGGAACGTGATGGCGTCGCGCTCCTCCTGCACCACCTGAAAGCGCTTGATCGCGTAATCGAACTCCTTGAGGTAGTGCGCGAAGAACGTGCCGGGCAGGTAACGCCCGTCCGTCCCCCGGATGATCGACTGGACCCGCCCCTCGATGCGGCCCACGCGCGGCGCCCCGCGGCCGCAAGGGCACGGCACGGCCGGATCCATCGCCTCGGCGAGATCGCCGATGCGGTAGCGGACGAAGGGCATGCAGAAGTTGTTGAGGTCGGTGATCACCACCTCTCCGATCTCCCCGGGCTCGGCCGGGCGCCCGTCGCGGAGGATCTCGACGATGTACCCCTCGGCCACGACGTGGTGGCCCTCGTGCGCGTCGCACTCGTAGGCGATGCCCGAGAACTCGCGGCTGCCGTATTTGTCGAAGACCTTGCAGCCGAACGCCTCCTCGATGAGCCGGCGGCTCGGCAGCGGCAGCGTCTGCGCGCTCGACATGATCGCGCGCGGCCGGGCCGCGACCTTGCCGGTGCCCTTCGCGTAGTGCGCCAGGAAATCGAGCGCCTCGGCGTAGCCGTCCATGAGCACCGGCTGCACCTCGGCGATGCGCGCGATCATCTTGCCCAGGTTGTCGTCGGACAGCTCGAAGATGGGGATGAACGTCCGGTTCGACAGGATGGCGTCCGCGCGCTCGCGCGCCGCCTGCCACCGGGTCATCCCGATGGTCTGGTGCCACAGCCGCAACGTCGGGTCGCCGAAGCGGTAGCCCGTCCACTCCTGCGCCCGGAGCGTCGCCGCCCAGCGGAACTCGAGCTGCGCCCGGTCGGCGTAGCAGACGAACGGCTCGCCCGTGGAGCCGCTCGTCGTGATCTTGAGGACCTGCGACTTGTCGTGGTTCTCCGACATGATGTCGAAGTAGAGGTGGCGCCGGATATCCGCCTTGGTGAGGAACGGCAGCTTGTGGAGGTCCTCCTGGCCGCGGATGTCCTCGGGCCGCAGCTTGAGCTCCTGCATGCGGGCGCGGTAATAGGGCACGTTGCGGTAGCAGTGGCGGAGCAGCCGCCGCAGCTTCTCGTCCTGGAGCTCGCGGGTCTGCGCCGGCGTGAGCCACTGCGTCTTGCGCAGCGTCTCGTAGTAGTGCTCGACGTCGCGCGTGATCATCCAGTGGGTGTGGTTGAACGCGGCGAGGTACGCGCGCCACTTCGCCGTGGTGAGCGGGTCGCGCTCCGGCGAGCGGTCGATCACCGGGTGGCGGCGGAGGTACTGCGTGGCCACGTCCGCCGGGGGCCGGCCCACGCGGTACTCCCACATCGCCTTGCCGAGGTCGTAGAACGACTTCACCACGGCGCCGGCCGCCCCCTTGTCGAGGAAGGAGACGCCCTGCCGGCGCTGCTCGAAGAGCGTCTCGACCTCCTTGTACGAGTAACCCTTGGCGTGGGCCGCGACGAGGATGAACGACTGCCAGTAGAAATAGCTGCCCTTGTACGTCAAGAGGTCCTGGAACACCTCGCGCGCGCACATCACGAAGCCGCTCTTGTTGTCCTGGAGCGACATCCCGAAGGTGGTGTTCAGCAGGGTGTTGAACCCGCGGCTCAGGTGGTAACGGCGGTCCTTGCGCCGGCCGACGGCGCTCCTCCAGCCCTGGACGACATCGACGCTGTGCTCGTAGAGCTCGCGCCGGAGGCGCAGCAGGTCCTCGGGCTGGTACTGGAGATCGGCGTCGATGATGGCGACGAGCTTGCCGCGCGCGGCGGCCGCGCCGGTGCGCCAGGCCGCGCTGATGCCCCGGTTCTGCGGGTGGAAGCACCCCACGACGAGCCCGGGGTGCGCGGCCATGAGCGCGCGGATCGTCGTGGCGGTGCCGTCGGTCGAGCCGTCGTCGACGAGGATGAGCTCCCCCGCGAGGGCGCCCTCGCAAAAGACGCCGAGGACGCGCTCGGTGAGCTCGGGGATGTTCAGCTCTTCGTTCAGACACGGCACGATGACGGAGAGCTCGATCGGGATCTCCGGAGCAGGCTCGGACTGGGGTTCGGACATGGTGGTTCGCCTATCTTGCCTGGAAGGGGGGGCCGCGGCGGGGCGACGGGCGCTCGGGGCGGTCCGGGTGCACGGCGGAGGTCACCGGGGGACGCAGCGGAAGCAGGCGCGGATCGGCAGGGCGCCGTGGGGCGCCGCGCGGCGCTCGGTCACGCGGAAGTGGCGCTCGAGGAGGCGGCCGAACTCGTCCGGCGTCCACTGGTGCAGGTGGTAGACGTCGCCGCCCCACTGGATGCGGTCGCGCAGGAGGTAGCCGACGGGCGTGCGGCGGACGACGCCCTTCAGCCGCGCGATGAGCGGGTCGTTCGGGACCGTGATCGCGGCGACGCCGGCGGGGCGCAGCAGGCGCGCGATGGCCGCGAGGACGGCGGCGGGGTCGACCGTGTGCTCCAGGACCTCGGTGCAGATGACGCGGTCGAAGCTCGCGGCGGGGAGGTCGAGCTTGTCGACCTCGCCCTTGAGGAAGCGGGCGTCGTAGCCCGCGAGGTTCTTGCGGGCGGTGTCGAGGAAGACGTCGGAGACGTCGATCGCCGTGATGCGCGCCCGCGGGAACATGCGCAGCACGTGGCCGCCGCCGGAGCCGACCTCGGCGAGGTCGAGGCCCGCGCAGTCGCCGAGCATGTCGCGGATGATGGCGAGCCGCTCGCGCTCGATGAGCCGGATCGGCAGCGGGGCGCGGTCGTAGTAGTCGTCGATCGGGTGCTCCCGGGCGAGGCGGTCGTTGAGCGCCTCCACGTCGATGTCGCCGGCGGCGTTCGGCATGGCGGCCCCATAGCACGGGGGCGGCGGAGCCTCACCCGGGCCGCGCGCGGCCGGGCTGAGCCGGGAGCGCGGCCGCGACGGTCGATCGGGCCGGCGCGCAGCGCCGAGCAGGGCGTCGCCGGCGTTGTCGACGATCACGTCGAGTCGCCCCAGGTCCGCAGAAGCCTTGTCGGGTACTTCATCCGGTAGGCGACCTCGCCGCGCCTCGGCGCGCTGCGCCGCTCCAGGGCAAAGCAGGGGCGGGCGCTGCGCTCACGAGCCGCTGACGCCCTTCATCGTCCCAGCCCTCCATCCGTACCGCAGCGCGCACCTTGGACCCGTCGAGCTCCGTCGTGAGCGGTCCCCGCCGCTTGACGCCCCACGGCGCTGGGTCGATGCTCCGGCGATCGCATGAAGCATTGGAACCGAGTTACCCAATGGCTGCTGCTCGCAGCCCTGACCATCCCTGTTCCCGCCTGCGGGGACGACTCCACAGATCCCCCGGCTGACCCGACAGGGTCGGGCGGGACCGGCGGCGGCGCCACGACCGGGACCGGCGGCGGCGGTGCGGGCGGCTCCGGTGGCGACGCCACGACAGGAGGCGGCGGCGGTGCGGGCGGCTCCGGTGGCGACGCCACGACAGGAGGCGGCGGCGGTGCGGGCGGCTCCGGCGGCGGCGCCACGACAGGAGGCGGCGGCGGGGCGGGCGGCTCCGGCGGCGGCGCCACGACCGGAGGCGGCGGCGGGGCGGGCGGCTCCGGCGGCGGCGCCACGACAGGAGGCGGCGGCGGGGCAGGCGGCTCCGGCGGCGGCGCCACGACCGGGACCGGCGGCGGCGGCGGGGCGGGCGGCTCCGGCGCGGGCACGACCACCGGCACCGGCGGTGGCGGCGGCGCGGGCGGCGAGGCCGCGTCGGTCGAATGGCCGACGGTGACGAGCGAGATCCCGCTCGACCCCGAGATCGAGGCCGCCGTCACCGAGCTGCTCGCGCAGATGAGCGCGGCGCAGAAGGTCGGCCAGATGGTCCAGCCCGAGATCCTGGCGATCACGCCGGAGCAGGTCCGCGAGTACCACATCGGTTCGGTGCTGAACGGCGGCGGCTCCTGGCCGGGCCGCTCCAAGCACGCGACCGTGGCCGACTGGGTCACCCTCGCGGACGCCTATTACGAGGCCTCCACCGACACGAGCGGCGCGCCCGGCGAGCACCTCGGCATCCCCGTCATCTGGGGCGTGGACGCGGTGCACGGCCACAACAACGTGATCGGCGCGACGCTGTTCCCGCAGAACATCGGGCTCGGCGCCATGAACGATCCCGATCTCATCGAGGAGATCGGCGCCATCACCGCCGCCGAGGTCGCCGTCACCGGGCTCGATTGGGCCTTCGCCCCCACGCTCGCCGTGGTGCGGGACGACCGGTGGGGCCGCTCCTATGAGGGCTACTCCGAGGATCCGGAGATCGTGAAGAGCTACGCGGGCCGGATGATCCGGGGCCTGCAGGGCCGGCCGGCCGACGGCGCGGATCTGTTCAGCGACAGGCACGTGATCGCGACCGCCAAGCACTTCATGGGCGACGGCGGGACCGAGCAGGGCAAGGACCAGGGCAACACCGTCTGCTCCGAGGAGGCGCTGCGCGACATCCACGCCCAGGGCTACTTCTCCGCGCTGGAGGCGGGCGCGCAGACCGTGATGGCGTCGTTCAGCAGCTGGAACGGCGACAAGATGCACGGCAATCGGTACCTGCTCACCGACATCCTCAAGGGCCAGCTCGGCTTCACCGGCTTCGTCGTCGGCGACTGGAACGGGCACGGCCAGCTCCCGGGCTGTAGCAACGCGCAGTGCGCCGCGGCGATCAACGCCGGGGTGGACATGATCATGGTGCCCAACGACTGGAGGGCGTTCATCGAGAACACCATCGCCCAGGTGCAGAGCGGCGAGATCCCGATGGCCCGCGTCGACGACGCGGTGACCCGGATTTTGCGCGTGAAGATGCGGGCCGGCCTCCTCGGCCCCAGGGCGAGCAAGGGCGCCCCCTCGGCCCGGCCGGTCGCCGGCGACGCCACGCTCCTCGCCGCGCCGGAGCACCGGGCCGTGGCGCGCGAGGCCGTGCGCAAGTCGCTCGTCCTGCTCAAGAACAAGGGCAGCGTCCTGCCGCTCAGCAAGGCGATGAACGTCCTCGTGGCCGGCAAGACCGCGGACAACATCCAGAACCAGTCCGGCGGCTGGACGCTGACCTGGCAGGGCACCGGCAACACCAACGCCGATTTCCCGAACGCGCAGTCCATCTACGCCGGCATCAACGAGACGATCACGGGCGCCGGGATGAGCGGCACCGCGACCCTGAGCCCCGACGGCACCGCCGCGGCCGACACCTTCGACGCCGCGATCGTGGTCATCGGCGAGACGCCCTACGCCGAGGGTCAGGGCGACATCGGCAAGTTCGAGACGCTCGAGCACGCCAACGCCCACCCCGAGGACCTCGCCGTCATCGACACCATCCGCGCCCAGGCGCCGAGCGTGCCCATCGTCACGGTGTTCGTGTCGGGCCGCCCGCTCCACACCAACAAGGAGCTCAACCGGTCGGACGCGTTCGTGGCGGCCTGGCTGCCGGGCAGCGAGGGCGGCGGCGTCGCCGACGTGCTCTTCGGCGATCACGAGTTCCAGGGCAAGCTGTCGTTCTCGTGGCCCTCGGCCGACTGCCAGACGCCCATCAACAAGGGAGACGGCGAGACGCCGCTCTTCCCGTATGGCTATGGCCTCGCGACCACCGACGCCGACGCGCTCGGCGACGATCTGCCCGAGGTCTCCACGGGCCACGGCTGCGCGGCCCCGGACCCGGGGACGGCCGGCACCACCAACGAGCCGCTCGAGATCTTCGTGGATGGCGACGAGAAGGGCGATTACGTGCTGCGCATCGGCGGCCCCTCGAACTGGGGCGGCATCGACGTGGGCATGGGGGCCACCCTGCCCGGCGGCGAGGTCAGCGTCAGCACGGTCGACGGCGAGATCCAGGGGAGCGCCAAGCAGGTGACCTGGAGCGCGACGGGCCAGATCTACGCGCAGGTCTCGGCGGGCTCGCCCGGGGTCGATCTGTCGCCCTACTACAACTCGGAGACCTCGATCGTCTTCCGGGCGCGCGTCGACGCGCCGCCCGAGGGCGCGCTGGTCACGCTGTCGGCCCACTGCGTGTATCCCTGCTTGGGCGACATCAATATCGCCGACACGCTGACCTCCATCGCGGACGGGGAGTGGCACGAGGTCTCCGTCCCGCTGAAGTGCCTGACGGACAGCGGGCTCGACATCACCAACGTCAACACGCCCTTCCTCCTCTACTCGGAGTCGCCGATGGACGTGGCGATCGAGGACATCCGCTGGGAGCCCTTCACCGCCGGCCCCACGCCGACCTGCACGTTCTGAGCCTCTCCTGGGGATGCGGCGGATCGCGACGGTCCGCCGCCGTGGAACAGCCCCGCCGGCGACTGGCTAGAAGCCGCAGGTCGACAGGCGGTCATCGCCGACCGCGATGGTGACCACCCAGTTCTCGCCGTTCGAATAGCTCCAGTTGAGGTAGCTCTCGCCGTTGGTCACGGTGTGATGGGGCATCACGGCCCACTGGTTGCCCCCCAGGCCCCACTCGGCGCACCATGAGTACGGGCTCTCATCGCAGGTCGCGGCGTAGCTGTTCGAGTACTGCCCCGTGTCCGGTCCTGACCAGGGGCCGCCGGCCACGCGCCAGTACTTGTTCCAGGGGCCCGACTGGAAGCCGCCGCCGCCCTCGTACGTCTGCGCGACGTAGGTGTCGACGTAGAAGGCGGCGTTCTCGGAGCACCAGGCGGTCGCGCCCTCGTTCGTGACGATCTCGAACAGGATGTACTGGCTCGAGCTCACGCTGCCGAGGCTCGAGAAGAAGTCGTAGAGCGATTTGATGCCCACGTCGTCCGCCGGCGTGTCGACGAAGCTGTAGACCGAGACGCCGCCGCACGGCGCGCACGGGCCCCCGCAGTCGACGCCGGTCTCGCCCTGGTTCTGGATGCCGTCGCTGCAGGTCGCCCCGCCGCAGTCCGCGGCCGACACGTGCACGGGGAACGAGAGCCGGCTGCTCCCGCCAAGCACATCGGTGACCGTCACCTGGACCGTGGCGACGCCCGGGCCCGCCGGGGTGAACGTCGCGGCGCCGCCGTCGCCCGCGAGCTCGCCCGCGCCGCCCGTGAGCTCCCAGTCGACCCAGAACGCGTCGCCGTCGGGATCCGACGCCGTCACCGCGATCGCGGCGGTCTCGCACTGCGTGATGAACTTGCTCGGGGCGATGTCGATGTCGTCGATCGTCGGCGGGTCGTTCAGGGCGGCGACGACGTCGAGCCCGCCGTTCGGCGCCCCGGCGCACTGGGAGACGAGGGTGATCTCGGACGTCCCCTCGGGGTAGACCGCGGCCGTCGCCTCGGCGGGGGCGCACTCCACCGAAGGGCCGGCGCTGCCGAGCGGGGTCGCGCAGACGCGGTAGACGCCGGGCGGCACCACGAACAGGCCGTCGGCCCCCGCGTGGACCCTGGACCCGGGAGGCAGCGCGAGCTCGGGGAGCGCCTCCTCTTCCAGCGCGCTCGTGGTCTCCGCGATGGCCGCATCACCGCAGCTGCCGTCCGCGGCAACGACCTTGTAGTGGACCGCGACGACATCGTGACGCAGGCCTCCGACCGTGAGCGCCGCACGGATGGCCCCTGTCTCCGCGGCCTCCTTCGCCGCGGCGTCCTCCGCGCCCCCGTCGCACGCCGGCGTCGCGGCGACGAGCGCGATGAGCATCGTTTTACTCGCGCGAGAGTGGAATAAGCTTCGCATGGTGCACCTTCTCCCTGGTGACGTTCGGCAACATCATCGCGGGCGCGGCGAGCTCTGCTGACAGCAGATCTCCAGGGCGGCCCCATGGCCCCTTGCGCGCCGGGCTCCGCCTGCAGCATCGCGCATGCCGCGGCAGGGCCGACCGGAGGCGTCGAGAATTTGCGCTTCAGCGGCGCCGGAGGCGCTCTGTCAGGTCAGGAGGTTCGCGGGTCTTTGCGCCATCCCGCAACCGTTCGCGGGCTCCGGCAGCGGCTTGCGCAACTCAACGGTTGAGCTCGGTCACGGCGCCCGACGCCGTGCAGCAGAAGGGAGGGGCGCCGGCGGTCAGGGCTCGACGCGGCACGCCGCGCTGCACCCGTCGCCGGCCGCCGTGTTGCCGTCATCGCACGTCTCGAGCCCCCCAATGTCGCCGTCGCCGCACACGATCGCGGGATCGATCAGGGCGCGGCGCAGCGTCAGGGCGTCCCGGAGCGGGCCCGCGTTCGCGTTGAACTCGACAAGATCCTCCCGGGTCTCCTCGCCGGCGCTGGCCGTGTTGATCACCTGCGCCGCCCGATCGATGGCCGCGAGCGCGGCGCCCTCATCCCACGCCGCGCTCGCGAGGCGGTCGAGCTCGGCGCGGAACCGCGCGTCGAGCGCCGGGATCTCGCGGATGCGGCGCGGGAGCACGGCGACGGGCGCGGTCTCGGTGTCGAAGCGCGGGTCGTCCAGGATGCGGTCCATCCCGTGGGGGAGGAACACGAAGCGCCCGTCGACCGGGTTCTCGTACAGGTAATAGTTGTTCGCGCGGTACGCGTAGCCGTCCCAGTGGCCGAGGAGCGCCTCGAGGGCGAAGCTCGTGATGAAGCGATCGAGGTCGAGGTGCTCGCTCACCTTCGCCGCCAGCGCCTCGTCCGGCGTGTCCCGGATGGCGTCGGCGAGCGCGCGGAGCGCGGCCGCGCCCGGGTCTTCCCCGCCGTCGAGCTCGGCGGCGCCGAGGTCGTCGACGAAATCGCCGCAGCACGGCCCCTCGTAGAGCGCCCCTTCGTCGTTCTTCTCGCCGAAATGGCGCCGCAGGAACCGCTTGTCGATGGCCTCGGTGACGACGTAGATGCCCTTGTCGACGCCGTTCAGGCTCAGCACCGCGTGCGCGGTGCGCGCGGCGGGCACCCCGGCGCGCTCGTGCATGTCCCCCCCGATCTGCTCGCGCAGGAAGCTCGAGTCCTGCTTGGCGCTGTTCAACAAGAGCTTCTTGACCCCGTCGAGCTCCGCCTGCTCGTCGAACTCGTCGATCTTGACGCTGAAGCTCGGCTTCTTCTCGAGATCCTTGATGTCATTGCCCTTCTGCCGGATCCCGGCGCCCTCGATGACCTCGCCGTCGTAGGTCAGCGTGCACGGCACGCGGTCCTCGAGATCGGTGGCGAGCTGCTCCAGGTGGGCCTCGTCGACGGTGATCGCGATCGTGTGCAGCTTCGTCCGATCGAAGACCGCTTCGCCGGTCTCTTCGTGGACCGGACAGCCGCTCTGGCTCGCCGCGACGAGGAGGAGCGCGAGGGCGGTGGAAGCGTGGCGGATTCTCATCGTTGCCGGTTTGCTGTGGAGCATCTCTCTGGATACCGCCTCTCCTCCGCGTCGGCCCGCGTGTGCGGCGCCGGCCGCCCGTGCCGCGGCGCGGCGCGAGGGGGGCGCCGGGCGCCGGGGCCCGCGCTCACGGGCGCCACGGGAGCTCCTGGAACGAGGGCGCGGCGCTGCCGGCGTCGAACACGATCATCAGCGCGCCCGGCGCGAGCGAGGGGGTGAGCCCCTCGGGCTTGAGCCCCGGGAACCGCTGGACCAGGCGCGGCGAGAGGACGCCGGCCTCGGGGCGATCGACCCGCCACAGCGCGCCGGCATCGCCGTCCGCGGTCGAGGGCGTGGACGCGATCGCCAGCGAGCCGTCCGGCATGAAGGTGAGCTCCGAGATGCCGCCCGGCGTGGGCCGCCCGTCGACCTCCACGTCGACGCGCGCGCGCGCCCACGGCGAGACGCGGGCCGCCTCGAAGCGCCTCGCCTCGTCCGCGGCCCGGCCGCCCTTCGCCCGCGCGGCCTGGACCGGGGAGGCGCCCTCGCCGCCGAAGAGCGCGAGCGGGGCGGCGACCCGCCAGATCATCGCGTTGCCCTGCGGATCGAGCGGCGCCTTCAGCCCGAGGTACAGCGAGCCCTGCCAGAAGGCGAGGCCCTCGATGTCGAGCGCCCGCGTCCCGTCCGGGAGGCCGAGCGCCGCGGCGCGCGCGGGGGCCGCGTCGAGCAGCTCCGCCAGGTGGATCTCGCCGTCGACGCGGAAGCCGCCGCCCTCCGGGCGGAGGCGGAGGAGCGCGGTCCGCGCGGGCTTGCGCTTCCCCTTCTTGCTGTAGCTCTGCGACGAGAGGAGGTAGACCTCGCCCGCGTCGCCGGCGGCGATCCCCTCGACGTCGCTCAGCTCGTCGACGCCGCTCACGGGCACCGGATCCGGCGCGACGGCGCCGCCCGCGGACATCGCGAAGAGCCACGGCGCGCCCTCGTCGCGCTCGTGGCCGGTGTCGTCGCTGGCGATGAGGTACCGCGACTCGCCGGGGCGCGCGAGGACGCCGGACGGCTCGAGGCGCGAGCGGCCGGCGAGCGTCGGCGGCACCTTCATGGGGAGCTGCGACGCGGCGGCGGCGGCGGCCTGCGGCGCGGCGGGGGCGGGCGCGGCGGGCGCGGGCTTGGGCGGCGCCGGGGCGGGCCTGGGCGCGGCGGCCGCGCGCGCGCCGCCGAAGGCGATGTCGAAGGCCTGGCCGGGGACGAGCGCGGCCGGCGCGTCGAGCGCGATGGTGACCACGCGGCCCCACGCGGGCACCTCCGGCGCCGGCCAGCAGCGCGGGGGGAGCTCCGAGACGACCGGGCCCACCGCGGCGACCGTGCCCGGCAGCGCACCGCCGAGCTGACCGCGGATCCAGAGCTCGGCGCCGTCGCCCTCGTGGACGCCGAGCGCGAGCCGCTCGGGGACGCAGGCGATCGCGCGCGCGCCCGACCGCGCGCTCACGAGCCGCACCACGGGCTCGCCGGCCGGGACCACGTCGCCGGGCTGCCGGTCGATCGAGGCGACGCGCCCCGCGCTCGCCGCGCGCAGCGCGTACCCGGCGCGCCGCTGCTCGAGCATCGCGATGTTCTCGGACGCGACGCGCGCGTCCGCGTCGAGCTTCGCCGCGAGCCCCGACGTCCGATCCCGGAGCTCGCTCCGGCGCCGATCGGCCGCCTCGAGCTGCGCCGCGAGCAGGCTCAGGGTCCGCGGCTTCTCGCTGGCGATCGCCGTCACCGTCGCGCGCTGCAGATCGAGCTTCGCCAGCTGGTCGACGGCCGTCAGGTGGCCCTCGACGAGCGCCCTCATCCTCGCGATCTCGCCGTCCAGCACCTTCGCCTCGGCCACCGCCCGGCGCTGCTCCTCGCGCTGCTCCGCGAGGTGGCGCTCGACCGACGCGCGGTCCGCGTCGAGCTCCTGCTCGACGAGGGCGAGCTCCATCCGGAGATCGGCCTCGACCTGCGCCTTCTCCGCCTTCGCGACGCTGATCTCGGCGTCGATCGCCGAGGCGTCCAGCGTCGCGATGACCTGCCCGGCCGCGACCTCCTGGCCGACGACCACCTCGATGGAGGCGACGCGGGCGGTCTCGATCGGCGAGATCGCCTCGGGCAGCGCCTCCGCGAAGCCGAAGACCTGCCCGCGCGGGCCGCCGCCGTCGAGGTGGAGCCACAGCGCGGCTCCGAACGTGAGCACGAGGGTGATCGCGGGTCCGGCGTCCTTGAGCGCCGAGCGGAGTCGCTGGTAGCTGTGCATCGGTGATCCTTGCGCGGTGATGACCACGGCGGTCGCGTCAACGGGTCGAGGGCGCCCGTGGGGCGAGCGAGGCGGGCCTCTCGACGAGGGGCCTCGGCCGCTAGAGATCCAGCGTCGGTTCCTGGAGCATGAGCGAGACGTCCTGCACGCCCGGGATGGCCTGCAGCCTCGAGACGAGCGACGCGCGGAGCTCGGGCGCGCGGACGCTGATCTGGTAGGCGTGCTCCATGAGGGTCCCCTGCGCGGCCTCCCGGAGGGTCACGAGGGAGAACGTCTGGCAGTGCGCGCGGAGGATCTTCGCGAGCGCCTCCTCCGCGTCGGGCACCGAGGGCGCGGTGAAACGGAGCAGGCCGTCCGGCTGCCGCCGCGCGCCGTAGCCGGTGGCGTGAAGGAGCAAGGTCCCGCCCCCGAAGATCGCCGTCCCGGCGAGCGCCGCGCCGAACGCCTGGAGCCCGCAGGCGATGCCGACGCCGAGCGCCGCGAAGACGAACATGACGTCGCGCGGATCGCGGAGCGTCGTGCGGAAGCGGACCGCGCTCAGGCCCACGGCGACGCCGATGCCGGCGGCGAGGCTGCTGCCCACGGCGAGCATCAGCATGCAGGTGATGACGCTGCCCATGGCCATGCTGTGCACGGCGGAGCGGGAGTAGGAGAGGCCGCGGAAGGTGGCCATGTAGACGAGCGCGACCACCTGCCCCAGCCCGAACGCGAGCAGGAGCGCCACCAGGGCCCTGCGGAGGTCCACGGCGCTCCCCTGGGTGAGCCATCCGAGCCAGTCGATCATGATGGTCCGTCCTCGCCTGCGGCGACCGCGGGGCGTGGCCCGCCCGGGCGCGCGGGCGATCGCCTCACGGCGCCCCGGCGGCAGCCCCCCGGCCGGGGTAGGGGCGCGCTTGCTTGATGTAGAGCGTCGGCGGCTCGTTCGGGTTCGCGTCGTCGTCGAACTTGAACTCCACATCCATCGCGTACCAGCCGGTGTTGCCCGCCGCGGGGCCGTACGCGGGGGAGAACCGGGTGTGGATGGCGTCGAGCGCCGCGCCGAGCGCGTGGACCTGCGCCGCCGAGAGGACCGTCTCGCCCTCGGGCACGAGGGTCGAGTGCGTCAGGTAGGTGACCGGCTGGTTCGGCTGGCTGAAGAAGTAGAGGAACTCGTCGTTCGTCACGCCCGCCGGCGGGGCCACGACCTCCACGTCGCCGCCCGCCTGCACGTTGACGTAGAACGCGGGCTGGACGCCGGCCGTGTCGAACGGGTTGTTGGTGATGGCCACGCCGTTCGCCTCCTCGTCGGGGAAGTTGTGGTGCACGAGCAGGGCCATCCCGATCGACCGGTGATCGATGCCGTAATAGGTGCGCTCATCGAAGGTGCGGAGCTTCCAGGCGCTCGCGTACGTCTTGCGGATGGCGTCGAGGACGTCCTCCCAGTCGGTCGGATCGCCGGTGTTCGAGTCGTAGCAGCCGGCGCACGGGAACCCGTCGAGATCCTCGCTGTTCGTGCTGGTGCGGAACCGCATCTTGTGCCCGGGGTACTCCGCCTCGATCTTCGCCTTGAGGAGCGCCTGGAAGTCGGCGTCGACCGGCGCCGCCTTCATGGCGTCGCGGAGCGCCTTCAGCTGCTCGTCGCGGGCCGCCGGGTCGGTGTTGAACTTCGGGTCGTCGAGCATCGCCTCGATCTGCTCGTAGAAGCCGTTCTGCTTCATGAACTGGTCGTAGTAGTAGACCGGGATCGCGAACGCCTTCTGGATCGGGAGGTCGGGGATCCTCGACAGGATGGAGTAGTGGGCCGCCTTGCCGCCGAAGGCGAGGACGGCCTGCTTGATCGCGTCCCGGAGCGGCTCGCCCTCCGGCGGATCGGGGGTCACCTCCGCGATGTCGCGCAGGTCGGTGACCGTCAGGTCGAGCTCGGGGAGCGTGACGGGCTCGGGCTTGTGCGCCTCCCAGAACGCCTCGGCCTCGGCCTCGGTGACCTCGCGGACGCTCCAGGAGGACGGCCCCGCGGTGAGCTCGACCAGCTTGTCCTTGAGCGCGAGCAGATCCGGGTGGCTCATCGCGTTGCGCAGCCCCATGTTGGGCGTGCGCCGGTTCTGGGAGAGCACGTTGACGTGCGACAGCGGCGTCTGGAACTCCTCGGTGATGATCCCCTGGACGACCGAGATGTCGTTGGGCGCCTCGTCGAGCACCACGATGTCCTGATGGGACAGGTACTCGTCGTCGAGATCCGCCGCCTTCGCGAAGTGGAGGCGCCCCATGGCCTTGCCGAGCGAGAGCGGCTGGTAGTCGATCCCCGCGTAGAGATCGCCGGTGCTGACCACGGGGATGTCGGCGGGCAGCTTCGCCGCCTCGACCGCGACGGCCTCCGACGTGGGGTGGAAGGCGAGCTTCGCGCCGAAGAAGGAGGCCCCCTGCACCGCCCGGAACAGGGCGGTGATCATGTCCGCGGACGCGGTGTCGTAGGGAGACAGCTCGAGCGCCCACGTGCCGGGACCCTCGTAATGCGTCACCGCGCCGAGGACGAAGCGGCGATCCGGCGTGAAGTACTCGGTCGCGTTGAACTCGGCGAGGGGAGGGACATAGGGCAGCCCCTCGCCGGAGAGGTGCGAAGATACGAAGTCGTAATGGATCTGGTAGAGAACGCTGTTCTGGAAATAGAGCGCGTTCTGATCGGCCTGATCCAGGACGACCTTGACCGAGCGCGCGCCGGGCAAGCTCGCGTCGACGGGCGCCGACGCGAGCGCCTCGAAGTCCTCGGCGCACCCGACGCGCTTGAGGAACTCCGTCGATGCTTCGTCGCCCTTCCGCTCGCAGACCTCCGGGGCCGCGCCGACGTCGTCCGGTGCGCCGCCGCCGCCACACGCGCCTGGCAGCACCGCGGAGAGCAGGGCGAGCGCGATGATCGACGTGATGCGATTGCCTTGAACCATGAACTCCTCCTGAGACAAGTAAGCTGATCGAGGGGCGGCGCGCGCCGGCACGCCTGCGTCAGGGCGTCAGCGCGAAGCAGTAGATCCCGCCGTAGCCGCCGCCCGAGCCGACGGTCGCCTCGTTGGGCAGCGGCCCCCCGGTCTCCAGGAGGTTGATGCCAGGCGCACACCCCGACTCGTCGAGGGACGACATCCAGTTGGCCATGTTGATGTTCCCGCCGGGGCCGCCCGCGCCGCTGGAGCCGCCGGGGAAGCCCGCGCCGCTGGAGCCGCCGGGGAAGCCTCCGCCGAAGTTCCTCGGCCACGAGTGCCCGACGCGCGGCCGCCCCTCCGCCTCCTTGTCGCCCGCCTTGGCCGTCCAGTCCTTGCACGTGGCCGTCGCGCTGTAGAGCTTGCCCTGGTCGTTGGTCCCCGTCAGGATGTCGTGGTTGTCGACCTCGGGCTGGCTCGGATCGGGCTGGTGGTTGGGGACGCCGTCCTCGTTCGGCAGATCATCGATGATCGCCTCGTCGGCCGCGATGGGGCGATCGTTGAGCAGCTCCTCCTTGTTGTTGGCGACCAGCCGGCCGAGCCGGTCGTACCAGGGCCCCTCGCCGATCCGGTCGATCGCGTCGACCTGCTTGCCGTCCTCTCCCGCGACGGCGCTCAGGAACGCGCGCCACTGCTTGCTCCCCGCGCCCGGGAGGCTCTTCTCGGCGATCGTCGCGCAGATCTTGTCCGCGCCGCGGAGGCCGGCGCCCGGGCCCGTCTCTCCGAAGCGGAGATCGCCCCCGAAGCCGTCCTCCGAGCCCGACAGCTCCTGCATGGCGACGAGGCTGGTCACGAAGAAGCTGAATTTCTCGGTCGTCCCGCCGCCGGTGCCGGTCGTGGCGCCGCCGGTGGTCGCGCCGCCGGTGGTGGCGCCGCCGGTGGTCGCGCCGCCGCCGGTGGTGCCGCCGCCGGTGGTGCCGCCGCCGGTGGTGCCGCCGCCGGTGGTGCCGCCGCCGGAGCTCGACGACGTGCTGGTCGTCCCGTCGCTCGGCGTCTCCGCGTCCGAGCCGGAGCAGCCTACGGCGGTGGAGAGCAGCGCGACGGCGAGGGGCAGCAGCAAGGGGCGATAAGAGGTGGTCATGGCGTCTGTTCCTTTGTCTTGGTTAAGCTGGGCTGTGCGCCGCGCCGGCAGCCGGCGAGGCTCATTTGCAGGTGAGATCGGGCTGGCAGGTCTGGCCCTCGGGGCACTGCGAGCTGTCGTTGCACGAGGTGAGCCCCGCGATCTCGACCGACTTCTCGATCTGCGACGAGATGACGAGATCGACCCGGCCGGAGGTGATCGTCGTGGAGCCCACGGACCTGCGCGTGACGATGACGGTCGGGAAGCCAGCCACGCCGAGGTCGAGGAGCTGCGTGACGAGCGACGCCGGCACGTCGAGCGAGCCGGTGTCCTCGGCGGAGCACTCGATCATCCCCTTCGTGCCGCCGTGATGGCTGATGTCGAGCTTCACGTAGATCTCCGAGCCGCCGGCCTGTCCCGGCGGCGTCCACGCGAGCTGCACGTCCTGATCGGGATCGAGGCGGATCGTGTCGTTCAGGAGCTCGAGCGGGCTCACGCCCTTGGCCTCCACCGCGAAGGCGCCGAAGTAATCGCCGCTGGCCTCGAAGCGGACCGCCTGGCCCTCGTCGGCGGGCGGATAGCGGAGCTTCGCGCCGGCGGGAGGCTGGTAGTTGTTCGCCACGGGGGTCATGACGAGGGACGCCTCGCCCGACTCGAGGTTCAGGCCCGTCACCGTCACGGCGCCGGCGCTGTGCGCGGCCGGGTAGGGCTCGCACGTGTCGTCCTCGACGCAGACGGCGCTGCCCCCGCAGGGCTCGTTACAGAACGGGACGCGCGGCTTGAGGAGCCGGCAGCTGCCCTCCTCGGCCGCCATCTCCCAGATGATCTGCGACGGCGTGGGCCCGTCGTAGATCTTCCCGACGACCGACGTGCTGCCGGACGGCGCGTCGCCTGCCGGCGTGTCGGGGAGCGAGCGCACCTGGAAGGCGCCGACGAGGCGCGTAGGGTCGCCGGGCGGCCCGCCGGGCCCGGTGGAGCTGCCGGAGCCGCCGGAGCCGCCGCCTCCGCCGGCGCCCGTCGTGTCGCCCGTGCCCGACGTCGAGCAGTGAAGAGAAAGAAGGCTCAGGAGCCCGACGAGGACGCCGGCGCGCCCTCCGACCCCGTGAGGGAATTTTACAATTCTGCGAATTTTTCGCGACATCTCGATGACCTGGTGGAGATGTCGCAGGTTCGGGGGTCAATCTTTTTTGCGGAGGCCGCGCGGGCGCCGGCGCTCACGTGCCGCCGAGCTCGGACAGGCGCGCGCGCAGCCGCGGGGCGTGGACGCTCTGGCCGTGGCGGGAGAGGAAGTCGGCGATGGCCGCGCGCTCGTCGGCCGCCCGCCCGAGCCGGCGCAGGCACTGCACCCGCCCGACCCGGGCCTCGGCCGCGAGGGGGCCGCCGGGGCCGGCGAGGTAGCGCTCGAAGTGGCCGAGCGCCTCGGCCGGCTTGCCCTGGCGGAGCGCGATCTGGCCGAGCGACACGAGCGCCGCCCGCGCCTCCGGGCTGGACGGGTGCTGCGCGAGCAGGGCGCGGTACGCGGCGCTCGCCTCGGCGGTCTTCCCCTCCCCGAGCCGGGCCTGCGCGCGCAGGAGCAGCGCCTCGGGGCCGATCGGGAGCTCCTCCGCGCGCGGCCTGGGCGGCTGCGGGGCGCGATCCCGGGCGTCGCCCGCGCCGGTGGCCGCGGGCTTGCCCGCCGCCGAGCCCGCGCGGGGCGACGGCGCGCTCGGGGGAGCGGCCGCGCCTGCGCCGGGCGAGGGCACTCCCGGCGGCTCGCTCGGCGCCGCGCCCGCGCCCGGCGAGGGCGCGCCTGCGCCCGGCGAGGGCGCCCCCGGCGGCTCGCTCGGCGCCGCGCCCGCGCCCGGCGAGGGCGCGTCCTCGCCGGGCGCGGGCGCGGGGGCGGACGGCGCGCCGCTCGGAGCGAGCGCCTCGCCCGTGCCCGGCGCGGGCGGGGGCGCGTGCGCGGGCCCGTCGATCAGCTCCGCCGCGAGCGCGCCCAGGAGGGTCGCCGCGGCGGCCACGCCCGCGAGCGTCCCCGCGACCCCTCGCCGCAGCGCCGGCCGCGGCGCCGCGCGCGGCCGCGCCGCGCTCCTCGGCGCGGGCTCGACGTGGGCGCGCGCGAGCACCCGCTCCAGCAGGGCGGCGTCGCTGAGCTCGAGGCCGGCGCCGCGCTCGTCGCCGAGCTTCCCGATCGCGGCCCAGAGCTGCGCCTCGCCGCGGAGCTCGGGGTCCTCCTGCTCGGCGCGGCGGAGGAGCGCCGCGTCCTCCGGGCGGATCGGCTCGCCACGCGCCTCGGCGGCGAAGATGGCGGGCAGGCGGTCCAGATCGATCTCGGGCTTCTGGGTCCCTGTCATGATGCCCTCTTGCGGCCGATGGCGATGTCCTGGCGCACCTGCTTGCGGAGCGCGCCGATCCCGAGGCGCAGCCTGCTCTTCACGGTGTCGGGGCTGACCTCGGTCATTCCGGCGATCTCCTCGATCGAGTAATCGAGCGCATGGTGCAGGAGGATCACGTTGCGCTGCGCCTCCGGCAGCGCGTCGAGGTACGCCCGCGCCTCGCGCGGGAGCGCCTCGAACGGGGGTTGATGCGGCGCCTGGGCGACCTCCTCGTCGATCGCGCTCTCCGGCGCGACCGGCGCGCCGTCCCGGCGCTGCTGCCTGGCGTAGCGGAGGATCGTGCGGGCGGCGATGCGCCTGGCCCAGGCCTCGACGGCGGCCTCGCCGCGGTAGGTCGAGGCGCTCTCGAGGATCGCGAGCAGGGCGAGCTGCGCGGCGTCGTCGGCGTCGGCCGAGCTGCGGAGGAACGCCCGCGCGATCCTGCGGACGCGGGGGATGACGTGCGTCATGAGCCAGGCCTGCGCCTCTGGATCGCCCGCGCCGGCGCGGCGCATCCGCTCGAGATCGAGCGGCAGGGGCGCGGTGGGCGGCGGTGGGGAAGGGGGGCGGGTCATGGCGCTGGCCGGGCGCGGCTCGGGAAACGGTCCGAGGCTCGTGCGAAGAGCTCGTGTGTGCGCAGCGTCCATCGCCCCGACCTGGTGCGGCGCACGGCCCAACCCGGGTCAATTTTCTTTCCGGGCCGGGTCACGCGGCGCGGGCGGTCATCGCCGGACCGCGCCCTCCGCGGCCGGGGAAGCCGGCAAGGAGAGGCCAAGCTCCAGCCCGAGGCCGGCGACGAACCGCACCGGGTCGGGCTGGAGCGCGAGGGCCGGGTGCACCGAGGCGTCCGGCTGCGACAGGAGGACGTCCACGCCCAGCGTCGCCTTGAGGCGAAGCCACCCCGTGAGCGGGTACCCGAGCTCCGCGACCGGCGCTGCGCTGACGATCACATCGGTCCGGGCCTCGGGCGGGGGCAGCTGCCGCGGCATCATCCGCGGCCACCGCCAGGGGGGAGGGAAGGGCGGCAGCGGCTCGCCCCGCTGCGGCGGCCGGGCCGGCAGCGGCCACGCGGGCGGCGACGACGGGGTGGGCTGCGGGGGAGGCTGGGGGATGCGCTCGACGACGTCGACGCTGGCGCGCGCGCCGAGCTGCAGGTCGAAGCCGAGCGGGAGCCGGAGCCGGAGCTGGCCGGTCGCGCTCACGGGGTGACGCACGAGCTCGAACGGCGACCGATCGTCGCCGAGCGTGGCCGCAGGGACCAGATCGTACCCCAGGCCGAGGACGGCCCGATCGACCGGCGCCCACGAGGCGCGGAGCGCGGCGGCGCTCTGCCAGGGCACCTCGCCGCTGAAGTTCGCGCCGGTGTAGCCGACCTGCACGGCCAGCGTGGGCAGCGGCGGCGCCTCGGGGCGGGCGCCCCGCTCGACCGCGGGCGGCGGCGGGGCCGGCGCCGCGCCTGCGGCCGCCGCGGGGGGCGCCGCGGGCGCGGGGGCGGCGGCGGGCTCGGGGCGAGCGGCCGGCGGGGCCGCGGTCGCGGCGACATCCACCTCGGCCAGGCCGGCGATGCGCCCCTCGCGGAGCTCCTCGGCGACGGCGCCGGCGATGTTGGCGAGCGACTCGAGGGCCGCGGTGATCTGTCCGGGCGGGACCGGGATGCGGCGGCCGTAGACCTGATCGCCGCCGCGCTCGACCGCGTACAAGGCCAGCTCGTCGCTCGAGCCGGCGTCGATCCAGAGCACGCCCCGCGCGTCCCACGCGTCGGCGAGGGCGCGGGCGTCGGGGAGGAGGGTGTGCAGCGTGCGCCCCGGCGCGCCGGCACGGACGACCTGGAGGCGGACGCCGAGGGGGCGGACATGGGCTGCGACGAGGTCGATGGCCCGCTCGTCGATGCGGCCGGCGCCGGGGAAGGCCGCGAGGACGAGCACCGGCGCGCGGGCGGCGCTGGGCGCCTCGCGGGCGGCGCTGGGCGCCTCGCGGGCGGCGCTGGGCGCTTCGGCGGCGGCCGGGAGGGCGAGGAGCGTGCAGGCCACCGCGCTGGCGGCCGTTCGGGCAGCGCGGAGGGCGAGCGCGAGCGACGCAGCCGGCACGGGCTGCGGAAAATACCATCCTTCCCTCCGGGGCACCATCCCCGGCGGGCCGCCCCGAACCGCGGAGTTCGTGCGATCGCCGCGGTGCGGCGGCGCCGGAACGGCCGCGCTGGCGGCCTCAGCGCGATCCGGCCGACCTCGGGTAGCTCCCGAGCACCTTCACCATCTCGCAGCGGGCGCGCAGCCGCTCGATCGCCTCGGCGACGCGCGGATCGCTCCGGTGGCCCTCCAGGTCGACGAGGAAGACGTAGTCCCAGTGCTTTTGCCGGCTCGGGCGCGACTCGATCCTCGTCAGGTTGATGGCGGCGTCGTCGAAGATGGCGAGCACCCGGCGGAGCGCGCCGGGCTCCTCCTGCACGGAGAAGACGATCGAAGTCTTGTCGGCGGCCGTGGGCGGCGCGTCGGCCCGGGCGATGACGATGAAGCGGGTCGCGTTCTCGGGGCGGTCGTGGATGCGCTCGCGGAGGAGCGGCAGCCCGTAGAGCTCGCCCGCGCCGCGGTTGCCGACCACCGCCGCGGCGGGATCGCCGAGGACCTCGTGCGCCGCCGCGGCGACGGAGGCGGTCTGGACGATCTGCGCGCCGGGGAGGTGCTTGGCGAGCCAGAGCCGGCACTGCGAGAGCGCGTGCGAGTGCCCGTGGACGCGGGTGATGCCGCTCAGCCCCTCCGCCTTGCTGAACAGGCAATACGCCACGTCGAGCACGAGCTCCTGTCGGATCTGGAGGTCGCTCTCGATGAGGGCGTCCGCGGTCAGGGTCACCGAGCCGTCCGACGAGCTCTCGATGGGGACGACGCCGCAGGCCGCCTCGCCCGCGCGCACGGCGTCGAAGACGCCCTCGATGGTGCCCGTCTCCCGGTAGCGCGCCGCCAGCCCGAAGAGGTGGCGCGCGGCGACCTCGGCGAAGGCGCCCTCGGTCCCGGGAAAGGCCACCTTCATGGGCTCCTCGAGCGCCAGACAGGCGCTCATCACCTCCCGGAAGACGACCCGGATGGCGTCGCGCGGGAAGCGGCCGGCGCCCTTGGTCTGGAGGCGGTCGAGCACGCGCCGTTCGCGCTCCGGGTCGTGGAACTGCGTGGCGTTGGCGGCGCGCTTCGCGTGCGCGACCTCGAGGGCCACCTCGGCCCGCTCGGCGAGGAGCTCGAGGATCCGATCGTCGATGCTGTCGATGCGCACGCGGAGCTCGCCCAGGGTCGTCATGTACACTTCACCTCGGATGGGACCGGCGGCCATCAAAGCGCAGGGGACGCCACCGCGCAAGGCTCGCCTCGGCGCGGGGAAGGCGCGTGAAACGCGCGCGACGGAGGCGCGTGAAACGCGCGCGACGGAGGCGCGCGTCGGGGGCGAAGCGGCATCCGTGCGGGCTCGACGCATGGGCCCGCTGGGAGAGAGGAGACCGGCGAAGGCGAAGAGGAAGAACGAGCGCCTGACGAGGGAGCGGGAAGGGCGGGAGCAGGCGAGATGAGGGCGGGGGCGGGAGCGATAGGGGTGGGCGCGGGCGTGATAGGGGCGGGGGCGGGAGCGATAGGGGCGGGGGCGGGAGCGATAGGGGTGGGCGCAGGCGTGAGAGGATCGGGCGCGGGCGCGAGGGGATCAGGGAGGGCGCGATACGATGCCAGACGCGCGGTACGGCCGCAGAAGGAATGCTCAGATGACGGCTGTCTGCTCCGAGAGCGCGTCCGCCTTGGCTTTCTTCGCCTTGAGGCGCGAGCGCTGGTTCAGGGTTGCCCGGTGGCGCGATACGAACCTGGCCGCGAGCTTGGGCTGATCGCGGAAGGCATAGCGGCCGCCCTCGCGGAGCTCCTTGGCGAGCTCGTCGGCGGCCCAGAACGCGCGGTTGCGGAGCTCCAGCGCGTGGGCGGCGCTCGCGTCGGATGCCTCGTTGGCGGCGGCGTCCTCGAGCGCGTCGGCGAGCGCCCTGGCCCGCTGGAGGTCCTTGCGCGTGATATCGGTGACGCCGAGCGCGCTCTCGTGGTCGGACCAGAAGTCGACGAGATCGCGCAGGTCCTGGATCGTGTCGGCGAGGCCGGAGCCGTCGGCGATGCGCGAGAGCTCGGCCTGGGCGGCGGGGTCGTTGCGGCAGCCCCAGCGGCCGCCGGCCACGAGCTTCGCGTCGAGCGCCTCGGCCTCGTCGCGGAGCCTGCGCTGCGCCGACGTGAGCTGCACGGCGCCGCGCGCCTTCTGCCAGGCCTTCTCGAGGGCGCCGAGGCGGTGGGCGAAGCGGGCGAGGAGAGCCACCTTGTCGGAGGTGATCCCGATCCTGGCGAGCCGCGCCGCGTGCGCGTGCGCGAGGCGCGCGAGCGAGGTGAGCTCGCGCTCCGCGACGCTCACCGGAATGTCGGGCCCGGCCGCGTAGGTCGGGGCCAGGGCGAGGAGCGCCTCATCGCTGGTCGGATCATGGGGTTGTGCGGCAGGGCGCTTCGTCCTGGAGACGGGCGCCTTGCCGGACGACCTGGCCTTGGGTGAGTTGGGCTTGGACGTGTTCTTGACGGTGCGTTTCAGGGGCATGGACTCCCTCCTGGTTGAGCGTAACGGGCGATGGTCGCTCATGGGGAGGAGCTGTCAACGGCGTTCAGCGCGGCCAGGCGTCCGAATGCTGCTGCGATGATGCTCGTGTGTAGCTTTCGTGAAGAGGCGGCTCTTGCTCGGGCGGGGGCACGAGGGGCTCGCGCTGGCGGGGCCGCAGGAGCCGCGGCTCTTGCCCCTGTCGCCTCCGGGCGGCGGGGTGGCGCTCTCGGCGATTCCATTGCGGCTGCCGAGCGACGGCGCAGGGGGGCTGCTCTTGGGGCCTCGTCTCGACGCGCCGCTGGTCGAGGACGTGGGGGCGCCCCATGGAGAAATGGTGCTCCCCGACCAGGCCCGGGTGGTGGCGTTCGAGGGGGGCTGTCCTGGAGGTGTTCCATATCAGACCTACGTCGACTCGCTGCACGCGATCGGCGGTGTGGCAATCAAAGCTGTTGGATTTTGACTCAGAGGGAGTAGCGATGAGACTCGCGAGTGTGATCGATACGATTCGAAAGAATCCGGGGGAGTGCCTCACCGAGGCTTGCGTGCTGGCCCTCGGAGCCTTTCTGTTTGGGTATCGGATGGCGAACGGAAACGTCGCTCCGATTCTTTACGAGCTTGCACGGCGATTCGAGGGGCCTGATCAGGCTGACGCATGTACGCGAGCGTATCTGAGCGCTCGGAACACGGAACATGCCCTCCGACGTGTGCTGGAAGCGCTGAGTTTAATGCTTGCTGCAGAGCCGGCGTTGGCGGGGAGCTCGCCGGCGAGTGCGCAGCTTGGGTTTGTGGAGCTCGTGCGCGATCCTATCGTGAGTGGACGAACGGGAATGGTGTTCGCTGAGCCTACCGTTGATTGGTGCGCGAACTTCTGGAAAGGCTTCCTCGCAGGACTAGATGAGGTCGACCCGACTGCAGCGCTGCATGAGCGAGAACGCTTCGAGGCGTTTGAGCAATGGTTAGCCGAGCGTTACGCCCAGTCGGGTGCCTCCTGGTACGCGATGATCCGTGTGTTCGAGGGAGCCGACCTCGGCGGTCTTCGAGCCTTTGTCGCGCTATGGGAAGAGTTCCGGAAGTCCGTGCCAGGAATGGAATGAGCCCATGCCGCAACGCCCCCTGTCTCAATGACGCGTGAGACAGCTTTCCTCTCGAAATCTGTGTGGTGAGGGTGGAGAATGGACGCAACCCGTGCCGACGTCTTCCCATGTCCGCTCGAACCGTCCTACCCCCGCCCCGGCCGTGATGGCGCCGCTCCCTCCATCTTCGAGGCGCTGCTCAGCGGTCGAGGCCGTGCCGAGGCCGGGCAAGCCAGCACGGAGCCGGACCGCGGGAGCCGGCAGCGAGCCTTGAGCTGGGACGAGGACAACCGGGTGGTGTCGGTGCGGGAGAACGGGCAGGATCTGTCGCGGGCGCTGTACGACGGCGCCGGCGAGCGGCGCGTTCACCTGCACCGGGTGGCCGGGGACGCGTCGAGCCGAGGTAGCGCGTTTCTGAACATTGCGAATGGAGCGCCATGAACCAACAGATCGGCACGCTCGGCTTCGTGTTCAAATACAGGATTCGGTCGCGCTCCTACCACGATAAGCGCTGCTTCCTCCGCGCGAAGGCATGGGCCATGGCCGCGGCGGCCATGTCTGCGAGGTTCTACTGCGCGATCGAGCGCCTCGAAGACCTCCCCGTGAGCGACCGGCCTCGCTCGCTTCGGACCGCCCTGGACACGCCGCTCGCGCGGCTGCTCGAGGGCTTCGTCCTCGATCCCGACCTCGAGAGCTGCGCGCTGATCTACGGCGATGTCAACGATGCGACCGATGCGCTCTCCTGCGATCCAAGCCGGCTGGTGGCCGCGTTCCTGCTTCACATGGCGCTGCTCGGCGACGAGCCGTTGCTGGCCCTGTCGGCGCGCCGAGGCGGTTAGGGCTCCCGCCCCGGTGTCCCTCTCGTCCCCGTGTCCCCGGCGGATCGATCCGCCCGCCGCGCGGGCGCTCGTCGCGGCGCGCTCGCGGCGGTGGTCCGCACGCTCTACCCTGGCGCTGCCGTCATGGATCTCTACCCCGCGCTCCTCAAGATCGTGCGGATCCTCCTCTCGGAGGACGACGACGTCCGGACCCCCGAGCTCCTGCTCGGCCTCGTGATCGAGGCGACGGGCGCCGACCGCGGCTTCATCGTCGTCCGCGAGGGGGGGGCCTACGAGCAGAGATTCGCGGTCCGCTTCGATCGGGCGACGATCACCGACGAGGAGCGCAGATTCAGCCGCGGCCTCGTGCGCCAGGCCATCGAGACGCGGCAGATCGTCCGCCTGTCCCGGGAGGCCGACGCGCCGCGCTTCGCGCTCATCGAGAGCCTCGAGGCGTCAGGCGCGTCCTCCGTGCTCGTGGTGCCCCTCGCCCACGGCGGCGAGGTCTACGGCACCGTCTACGTGGAGCACGGGACCCGCGGCGCCGGGGACGAGGCGCTCCGCTTCGTCGCCGAGTTCGCCGACCTCGCGGGGCTCTTCCTCAAGCGGGCGATCGAGCGCGAGGCGCTCCGCCGCCGCACCCAGAGCCTCGAGCGCGATCTCTTCGCCCGCCACGACTTCCAGGGCATCGTCGCGCAGGACCCGAGGATGATCGCGCTCCTCAAGACGATCGCGCAGGTCGCCGACGCGGACGCGACCGTGCTGATCCGCGGGGAGACCGGCACCGGCAAGGAGCTCGTCGCCCGCGCGCTCCACGTGAACAGCCGCCGCCGCGCCAAGCCCTGCGTCACGCTGCACACCTCGGCCCTGCCAGGGACCGTCCTCGAGTCGGAGCTCTTCGGCCACGTCAGGGGCGCGTTCACCGGCGCCGATCGCGATCGCGTGGGGAGGATCGCGTCGGCCCAGGGGGGGACGCTCTTCCTCGACGAGGTCGCGGAGATCGCGCCCGACGTGCAGGCGAAGCTCCTCCGCTTCCTCCAGTTCGGGGAGATCCAGCGCGTCGGCTCCGACCGGACCGAGCGGGTCGACGTCCGCGTGCTCGCGGCGACCCACCAGGATCTGCCGGCGCTCGTCGAGGCCGGGAAGTTCCGGCGCGACCTGTACTTCCGGCTCAAGGTGATCGAGCTCGAGATCCCGCCCCTGCGTGCGCGGGCCGGCGACATCCCGCTGCTCGTCGATCACTTCCTCCGCGCCTCCTGGAAGCGCCCCGGCGAGCAGCCCCGGTGGACGTCGCGGGCCGAGCGGGCGCTCCGCGAGCACGCGTACCCGGGCAACGTGCGCGAGCTCGCGCACCCGGTGGAGCGCGCGTGCATCCTGGCGACGGGGCCGGTGCTCGACGTGGATCTGCTCCCGCCCGACCTGACGGCGTCCGCGGCCGCCGGGCCCGCCGCCGCCGGGGCCGCGCCGGCGCCGCGCTTCTCGGAGCTCTCGGCCGACGAGCTCGAGGCGGCGCGCGAGGCGGGCGCCGCCGAGGCGGAGCGATCGTTCCTCGCGGCGCTGATGGATCGGCACGGCGGGAACGTGTCGCAGGCGGCGCGCGCGTCGGGGCTCAACCGCACCTACCTACAGAAGCTGCACGTTGTCGGGCTTGAAATCGCGGTGGACGAGCCCTGCGCGGTGCGCCTCCGCGAGCCCCTCGCCCGCCTGGAGGAAGGCGGCCACGAGCTCGGCGGTCGGGCGCCGCGCCTCCGCGCAGAAGGCGCGCAGCGTCCGGCCCTCCACGAGCTCCATCACCACGAGCACCTGCGCGCCCTCGATGAGGACCTCGTGCACCGTGACCACGTTCCGGTGCTTGATCCTCGCCATGGCCTGCGCCTCGCGCACGAGCCGGGCGCGCGCCTGCGCGGTCCCCGAGCGCCCGAGCGCCTCGGGCCCCAGCACCTTGATCGCGACGTCGCGGCCGAGCACCGGATCGCGCGCCCGCACCACCACGCCCATCGCGCCTTGGCCGAGGCGGTCGATCACCTCGAACCGGCCGAGCCTCGCGCCCGGGCGCAGATCGGGCGCCGCCTCGGCGCCGGGGAGCGCCGCCTCGGCGCCGGGGAGCGCCGCCTCGGCGCCGGGGAGCGCCGCCTCGGCGGGGGCCGTCCGGCCCAGCGGCAGGACCGTGCTCGCGAACGGATCGGGCGGTGAGCCCGGGGCCGCGCCCCCGCCGCTCGACGCGAGATCCAGGGTGCTCTCGGCGCGCGCGTCCGGCTCCTCCGACAGCGGCGCCCCGCAGCGCGCGCAGCGCGGGTTGAACGGGGAGTTGTCCGCGCCGCAGCGCCGGCAAACGACCGCGCTCTCCCCCGAGATCACGGGGCGCTTCTACCACGGCCGCGCGCCGGGCGATGAGCTGTCGAGCAGGGCCCGGTCGGCGGGGTCCCTCCGCCGAGCGCTCAGCGGGCGTTCACGGCGAAGATGTGCTCGATGGCGTCCACGCACATCTGTTCCGCCACCTCCTGGTTGATCCGGGACAGCACCCGAAACCGCGTGAGCTCGGTCAACGTCTGGTGCACGTTGACCTCGGCGATCACCTCTCCATCGCCCTCGGCCTCGGCGTTGTAGAAGAGGCGGATCAGGTTGTTGGCGTCCGCCGGCACGCCCCGGAGCAGGACGTGGAGCTCGAGGCTCGGGGTCTGTTCGCCCGCGTCATGCTCGATCCGGTAGGCGTGACCCGACGCGGCGAGCTCATCGCCGATGGCCTTGAACGTGGGCGCGAAGATGTCGGCCAGGATCCGCCGGAAATCGCTCTTGAAACGCCCGCGCCGGTCGGCCGCGTCAGCGCCGCTCGCGCCCTGGGCCAGGCGCTTGCCGTATTTCTGTTGAATGATCGCCAGGCGGATGCGGGCGTGCTCGTTGATGGCCATGCTCGTGTCCCTCACCGGGCAGAACAGCGCAGGGGTTCGGGGCGGTCTCGCGGACGACCGAGCGGGCGTCAGAGCAGCAGGACCTTCACCTGGCTCGGCGCGATGGTCGTCCCGTTCACGTTGATCTGGTTCTGGATGCCCGTGGCGCCGAGCCGCACCGCCGGCTTGTTCTGCAAGAGCAGCTTCGGATAGGGGACGAGGCGCCGCGAGGGCCCCATGTTGCGACGGGAGATCACGCCGCCGAGGATCCCAGGGTTGTCGCCCATGGAGATGGGAATGACGGTCGCCAGCGTATGGGCGGGGCCGCGCCCGAGAATCACCTTGTACGCGACGGACGTCGCCATGGTTCGAGATGCCATGTTCGGGTACGGGACGGGGCCCGGCAAGCAGACATCCGGGACGCCGAAGTCGAGCCCACCGCCCGAGGTGCTAGCAAAGCACATCTCTGGTCACCCTACCTGGATCTGGTCGCCATCGATCTTCACGAGGTGCGACGCCGTGATTTTGGCGTTCTCGCTGTGGATGGCGAGGTTGCCCTTGGCCGCATAGTCGATGCGATCGGCGCGCACGTGGTCGGCCTCCTCCACGATGCGGTAGGAGCGCTTCACCCGCTGCATCACCCGCTCGAGGTGCGCGTCGAGGCTCCGGCCGACCAGCTTGGCCCGGTCGACCTCGCCGCGGACCATCTTGCTGAGGAACGAGAACAGCTCCAGCGCGACGTGCCCCTCCTTCGCCTGGACACGGAAGGTCGACGCGACCATCGAGAGGTCCTTGCCGGATTGCACGTGCACGCCGTCCGGCGCCGAGAGGCCCAGCGAGCCGCGCTGCAGGCGGATCTGGAGATCTCCCTCGGAGACGAGGCGCGAGGGCGCTCCTTCCTCCCGCTCGAGGACGGCGAGGACGTAGTGCGCGCCGTTCACGACGGCCAGGAGCACCAGGTCTCCGGCGGCGGGCTCCAGGAGACAGCTCGTCGCGCGCTTCGCGCGGACCTCGCCGTCGTCGGTCTCGACGATGTACGCGGAGCCGTCGAACCGGAGCACCGCGCCGTGTTCGCCGTAGGCTTGCCGCTCGTATTGTCTCGTCCTTGCTACGCTCTGCATGGTTTGCTCATGAGTGAGGGGTGCGTTGACCGCCGGCAGGCCTCCCGAGAACGTTGGCCTGCCAGTCTTCTGCTTCTTTGAGCTCTTGGTCGTCCCCCTGCGCCATCGCCTTGCTCAGCGGCCAGACCGTGCCCTTGTCCGTCACGCGATGCAGCCGCGCCCGCGACAGCGTCGCGTCGGAGAAGTCGGCGAACGACACGTCGGCGTGGGAGAGGTCTGCATGGCTCAGGTCGGCCCCAGAGAAGCGGGCGCCCGGGCAGCTCGCCCGGTGCCAGACGCTCGCCTCGAGCCGAGCGCCCGAGAAGTTCGCGGCGTCCACGCGCGCATCGACGAAGAGCGTCTGGGTCAGGTCGGTCTTGGCGAAGCTCGCGTTCATCACGGCCGCCTCGACGAAGACGGCCGTGGGGGCGCTGGCGCCATCCAGGCGAGCCCCGGTCAGGTTGGCGCCCTTGAAGCTGCATTGCGTCAGGTTGGCCCCGGAGAAGTCGCAGCCGTGCAGATCGGCGTTCGTGAGCTGCGCCCCGCTGAGGTCCATCCCCCGGAGGTCCTTGGGCCCCATCCGCACCTCGACGAGGATCGCTTCCACGAGGGTGATGCCCGTGAGGATGGCCTGGGACAGGTCCTGACGGAACAGGACCGCCTTGGTCAGGTTCGCCTGGGAGAAGTCCGCGCCGCCCGTCTCGGCCTGAAACAGGGCGGCGTCGGTCAGGTTGGCGCGGACGAGCCGGGTGTTCTTGAGGCTGGAGCGCGCGATCTCGGTCAACGAGAGATCGGCTCCGGTCAGATCCGCCGATTCGAGGTCCACGTCCGAGAAGCTCGCTCCGACCAGCGAGGCGCCCGCGAGCGCGGCCCCCGCGAGCGTGCAGTCCACGGCGCTGCCGAGGTGAAAATCGAGCCCCTTCAGGTTGGCGCCCGAAAAGTCGCAGCGGTGAAAGATCGCCTCGCGCGCCTTGGCGCCCTCGAGGTTGGCGCTCGCGAAGCGGACGTCCTCGAAGATCCCGCCCGAGAGGTCGATCCCCGAGAGATCGCGGCCCGATAGGTCCAGCTCCGAGACGACCTCGCCTTGCTCTATCAGCGCGCGCAGCGCTTCCCTATCCATGCTGCCTCTCGGCCGGTATCATCCGGAGTCGCTTGAGGTTGGCGCCGGCGAAGCTCGTGTCGTCGTCTCCAACCATCCGGTCGGCGCACGCGCCGAACAGGTTGGCCTTCTCGAAGCTGGCCCCGCGGACGCATGCGGAGTTCAGGACGCTCTCCCTCAGGTCCGCGGCGTGGAGCGACGCCCTGGTGAGGTCGGCTCGCATCAACATGGCCTCCACGAGGTTCGCGCGATCCAGCTTCGCCTCGGTCAGGTCGGCCTCGTTGAGCAGCGCGCCGCGCAGGTCGGCGTCGGCGAAGTTGCTGCCGTGGAGGCGCGTCCCCATCAGGTTCGCGCCGGCGAGCGTCGCTCCGCCGAAGTCTGCGCCCGCGAAGGACGAGCCCTTCACGATCGCGAGGTCCTTCGCCATGGCGTTCCGGAAGACCGCGCCGTCGCCCTCGGCGGCGATGAAGGTGGCGGAGCTCAGGTCGACGCCGGTGAAATCGACCTCGGTGACGTTCACCTCGTTGAACGTGCTCCCCGAGAGCCGCGCGCCCGCGAGGCGCGCCTCCGTGAGGTCCACGTTCTGGAACGTCGCCTTCTCCGCGACGACGTTCTCCAGGTTCGCATCGCAGAGGTTCGCCTCGGAGAGATCAGCGCCCGAGAGGTTGGCGCCGGACAGATCCGCTCCCCAGAGGTCGGCCTTGGCGAGCACGGACCCGCGGAGATCGACGCCTCCGCCGGCCTTCACGTCCCGCAGGCACGCCGAACCGAGGTTGGCCCCGTCGAGCTTGGCCCCCGAGAGATCCGCGCCCACCAGGTTCGCGTGCGCAAGGACGGCTCCCGTGAGGTTCGCCCTTCGCAGGACGCTTCCGGTGAGGAAGGCCGACTCGAGGACGGCGCCCGAGAGGTCGATCCCCTCGAGGTCGAGGTGGGAGAGATCGGCGCCCGAGAGGTCGCACCCCGCGAAGCTCCGTCCCTCCTTGTGCCCGGCCTCCACCTCGCGCCGAAGCCGCAGAGCCTCTTCGCTGTCGAGGGCCGCGGAGGCCGGCAAGAGGTGCGCGAGCCGCGGCCCGTCTTCGCCCCACCCGGCGGAAGCGGACGCCTTCTCGTCCAGGCCCTCGGCAAACTCGAAGTCCTCGTCTTCCGCAGCCTCACCGCCCCAGCCCTCGTCCTCCGGCAGCGGATCCTCGGCGGGCTCCTCGGCCAGGGCGTGGGCGTCGTCGGGGATGTCGTCGTCGCCGTCGAGGTCGGCGTCATCGTCGGCCCGGGTTCCTTCCTCGAGCGCTCGCCAATCCAGCCCCGACAGCAGCTCCTCGGTCTTCTCTGGCGTGACGCCCTCGCTCTCCAGCGTCTGCCGCGCGCGCTCGCGGACCTGCGACACCGAGACCTCGCTCGGACGCTCGGAGGCGTGCTGACGCGCTTTCGCGAGCATCGCGCCAACGTCGACCCCGTGCATGTGCGCGGCAGCGCGAGCCTTGCCTTCGACCAGGCTGACCAGGGCCTCCTCGGACTCATCGAGGGGCTCGGGGTCCTCGGAGGGGCCTTGCTGGGCGAAATCTGTCTCTGATTCCAGGCCATGGTCCTGCAGCCGCTTCTTGGCCCATGCCGCGAGCGCCTCCTCCTGGCGAAGCGCTTCGGCGTCCTCGGCGTCGTCATCCGCGTCGGGGGTCCTCGTCGCGACCGCAGGCTCGATCGGCTCCGGGTCCGCCGCTTGGTTTACCCCCGTGTCCTCCCCGATCTCGGACCACGCGAGGCGCTCCTCTTCCTCGTCGGACTCGGACCACGCGAGGCTCTCCTCTCCCTCCTCGCCGTCGGGGAGATCCATAGCCGGCTCCGCCTCGTCCTCGCCGGCTGCGGCATCGAGGTGCTCGGGGTCGATCCCCATCTCGGCGAGGTCGTCGTCGAGCTCCTCGACGTCGGAGTCCCTCTCTGCTCCGGCTTCGCGGGCGCCGGCGGCGGTGACGCCGGCCGCGGCCGCGGCCCCGGCCGCGCGCCTGACGGCCCGATCCGGCGTACCTCCCAGGAACCCCTGCCGCCGGAGCCTCGACGCGAGCCCGGAGAGCTTGTCATCGGGCAGCGGCGGCGCCTCCGGATCCTCCGGCTCGGGCATGAGCACGTCGTCCTCGTCGTCCGGGAGATCGGGGTTCCGGGGGCCGAGCCGGGGGGTCAGGTACTCATGATAGTACGCGGCGGGCCTCGGAGCGCCCATGGCCTCGCAGGCGACCAGCACGGCCACCACGTCCTTCGCGTCGTCCTCGGCGATCTCGAGGCCACCGCGGAAGAGGACGACTCCCCGCTCGCGGTGCGGGAACAGACGCACCGTGTCGAGCTTCATGGCGGGCTCGTGGACCTCCACCCCGTCGCGCGTCTTGAGGCAGACGAAGCATCGGGTCGCGACCCCGGGGAGCGCGCCTTCGATCCGGGGCTTGTCGGGGTGCATGTTCTCGACCACGAAGGCCTCGTCGCCCCGGAAAAACCCGTCGATCTGCTGGTCGTCCGGGGCCATGTTGAACAGGGTCGGGTCGAGATCGCGCGCAAAGCCGGGGAAGCACTCGTTGCGCCACGCCGCGTCGTGGGTGCCGATCTTGGAGAACCTCTGGGGCCAGGTCACGTCGTAGCCGTCGAGGCCGGCGGGCGCAGGGCGGTCGCTGCGGGCGTGGATCAGGTGCTTGGGCGACTCGATGTTGGGGAGCGCCGCGCTCCTGTCGCCATGCCCCTTGCCCAGCGGGTTCTTGGCGAAGCCGTTTCCGCCGAACGCGTTCCGCCAGGTGACGGGCATCTCGGTGAACGGCGCCGGGTCCGACATGCCGAGCATTCCCCACGTCCGGTCGCCGACGACGTAGAGGCTCTTGTCGATGGGTCCGAGCTGGACGCGGACCGAGCTCGCGGGGCGAGCGACGCGCCCAGGCGGATAGCAGCGTCCCGTGACCAGGAGCTCGCCCCGCGTCTTCGGATTGAGCTCGTCGAGGAGGCCATCCTTGCCGAGCTCCTCCGTGACTATCGTCCAGACCGTCGGCTCGTAGAGCAGCCGGGCCGGCCTCTCGTAGGAGAAGCCGACGAAGGCGGTGACCAGGAGGTGCGGGGTGCGCTGGTTCATGAAGACCCGCGGCACCACCCCGAGACGCATGGGTTTGACGATTTTCATCCGATGGAATCCAGGGTAGCGGGCCTCGAGGGATCGCCCGGCTCAGCGCCGAGCGCGAGCCTCCTCCAGACGCAGCACGCAGATCACTTCACGATGTGCAGCTCCGACTGCAAGAGATCGAGCTGGGACGAGATGCGATAGATCTGGGCCTTGGCGTTGAAGCCTTTCGTCTTGAGCTCCGACATGCTCAGCTGCTTCACCTCGAGAGGGGCACGTTTGTAGGCCAGCCCATCGATCCTCTCGGTCTTCGTGCCGTGGATTCTCTCGACCCGTGTCCCGATCTCGGTCTTATAAAGACCAGTCACCGTGCTGGAGGCAGGGCCCACGACAGTGCTCTTTCTCCACCCCCTGACGGTCGTGCGGCTCCCGCCCTTGATCTTCGTGACGCTCTGACCCGTGATGTCCGTGAAGCTGCCCACCGCGTGAACGGTGGTCTTTCGCCCTGCGCGGAAATCGCTGGTGTCGAGGCCGACGATCTCGGTCTTCCGCGGGCCCGTGACGCGGGTCTCGTTCTTGCCATTGATCGTCGTTTTATTTTCAACGAAGACCGTCGTCTCTCGGCCGTTGTCGAAGACGCCCTTGTCGCGGCCTCGGATATGCGTGTCGCGCTTCCCGAAGATGGTCAAGTCGCTGTAGCCCCTGACGGTGAGCTCACGGTTGGACATGAGCAAGGTCGTGCTGTCGCCGCCGATGGTCGTCTTCCGGGTCCCCTTGATGCGGGTCTTTCGATTGCCGTAGACGTTCGTGGACTCGTTGCCGAGGATGCGCGTGTCGCGGTAGCCGAGGATCACGTTCTGCGAGTATCCGGCGACGAAGCTCCCGGAGTACCCCCCGACCATGCTCAGGGCGAAGCCCCCCACGATGCTCTCGGAGATCCCCACGGTGATCGCCGTCCGGTTGCCGCCCACGATGTTCTCGGAGGAGCCGCCGATCCACGTGAAGGCGTGGCCGTTCGTCTTCACCTCGTAGGTCGAGCCGGCGTTGGGCGCCCCCATCCGGATGTAGGTGTTCGCGTGGGGCGTCGACAGGGTGATCCGCTCTTGCCCGGCCTGGTCCTCGATCTCGAGGCGGTTCCGCCCGCCCGTCTGGATCACGTTCCGCGTGTTGTTCCCCGAGGTGACCGGGCTCGGCGTCAGCGCGTTTGGCGCGACCCCGACGATGGCCGGCCGGTCGGGGTCGCCCCCCTCGAAGGAGCACATGACCTCGGTGCCGGCGCGCAGCGGGAAGTGGAAGCCCTCGATGCCGCCGCCGTGGGGCTGGAGCATCCGGACCCAGGTCGACGCCTTGCCCCCGGTCAGGTCGCTCTCGTCGAAGTGGAACTTGATCCGGTAGCGGCCATGGGTGTCGATCTGCGCGTACTCGCTGACCGCCGCGCCGTCGACGACCGCGGGCTCGGTGCCGTAGATGCGCGGCCACGCGGTGACCTGCGCCGCGCGGAACTGCACCGTCGCGGCGATGGCCTTGCCCTCGATGCGGTAGTTCTCGCGCCACGACACGAGCTCGCTGAGCTCGGGCATGTCCCGGTTCTGGATGCACCAGTGCTCGGCCTCGATGGCCAGATACCTCGTGTTGAACGCGGCCCGCGGATGCTCGTCGAGCTCGAAGGTAAACCCAGGGAGCAGCGTCGCCGCGTTGCCAATCGCCTGGTAGACGACGCTGGTCGCGGCGAGGCTCTCGGCCTTGACCCGCGCCAGCCGCTCCCCGTCGCCCGCCGAGAAGAAGCGCGCGCCGAACAGGCTGACCTCGCCGAAGCCGTTGGGAGAGACCAGCGCCTGCCCGGTGACCGGCACGGCCGGGTTGGCGTAGTTGTGGTCCTTGAGGCGGACCGCGCTGGGCACGGCTTCATGCCGGCAGGTGAAGGCGTAGAAGGAGTCCTTCGCGGTGTTGGCGCCGCCGGGCTGCGGGTAGTAACGAACGGGCTTGCCGCCATACGGCTGATGGGCCGACCGATCGTCCGCCAGCACCAGCGTCTCGCCGCCCTCGCTGTGCTCGAAGTAATAGTAGATGCCCTCGCGCTCCATCCACCGGGTGATGAAGGCGTAGTCGCTCTCGCGGTACTGGCAGACATGCTCTTCGGCGACATAGGCGCCCTGGAGCTGGAGGGTGCAGTCCGTGACGCCGCCCTTTTGAAGGACGCTCTGGATGATCTCCGGGATGGCCTTCTCGGTGAAGATGCGGCTGTGAAACGCCATGGCCAGCAAGGCGAGGCGCGGGACCAGGGTGGCCCGGAAGACGCACCGACCGGCGGTGTCGTTCAAGAGCTCGATGCTGCCCAGGACGCCGCTTCGAACGAAGGTTGAATCGCCGCTGTTCTCGCTCTCGCTCCGCTGCAGAGAGATGGTCAGCGGCTGGCCCACGGCCGCGGCCATATCGAAGCTATGGCCGACGTCGTTGGTCATCACCAGGTAGAGCTCGAAGCGATAGAGCTTCGAGATCCCCTCGGTGCCATGAAAAGCTACGAGCCTGGTGGACGAGGGCAGGGCGCTCGATTGAACGACGAAGATGTCGGGCATGGGGAGCCTTGGAGGGTGAGGAGCGGCGGCAGGGATAAGGACGCGCCGTGGAGCGTAGAGGGGCTCTGTGGCGATCTCGTGTCGGAATGCCTCCTAGTTGCTGTCGTCCAGGACGGCGCTCGCAGCCGAAGCGGCTATTTCCGCTCGGATAGGCTGGTGGCGCGGCGGAAGGCCGCGCGGTCGCGGGCGCGCTCGATGACCGCGCCGCGCCGCCGGGCCCGGGGCGGCGCGCGGGCGCCTCAGCGGCCCTGGCCCGCCGCGTGGGCGTCGCCGACCAGATCGTCGACGTCGCCGGGCGCGAACCCGACCAGATCGGGCTCCGGCGTGAGCGCCACGCCGAACCGATCGAGCACCCCGCGCCGCACGCGCCGCGCGAGCTCCAAGAGCTCCGCCGCGGTGGCGCCGCCGCGGTTCACCAGCGCGAGCGTGTGGCGCGTCGAGATGCCCGCGGCGCCGTGGCGCGTCCCCTTCGCGAACCCGGCGCGCTCGATGAGCCACGCGGCCGACAGCTTCACCCGGCCCTCGCCCGCCGGATACCGCGGGACCGCCTCGCCGGCCGCGAGCACGCCGGCCGCCTCGATGCGCGCGAGGACGCCCGCCGCCGCGCCCGCCTCGAGCGTCGGGTTCATGAAGAACGACCCCGCGCTCCGGCCGTTCTCGTCCGCCGGATCGAGCACCATCGACTTGCCGCGGCGGAGCGCGATCACGACGCGGCGCACCTCGGCGAGCGGCGGCGGCGCCCCGCCCGGAGCCGCGGCGAGCGCCCGCTGGAGCTCGGGGTAGCGGACCGTCGCGGCGCCGCCGGGGCGCAGCGCGAACGTGACCGCCGTGATGACGTACCGCCCGCGCCACGCGCGCTTGAACCGGCTGTCGCGGTACCCGAAGCCGCAATCCGCTCCGGCGATGGCGACGACCGCCCCGGTCGCGCGGTCGACCGCCCGGACCTCGGCGATCGTCTCCGCGACCTCCTGGCCGTACGCGCCCACGTTCTGGATCGGCGTCGCGCCGACGTCGCCCGGGATGCCCGACAGGCACTCGACCCCGGCCCAGCCCTCGGCGACCGCCCGCGCCACGAGGTCGTCCCACCCCTCGCCCGCGCCCGCGCGCACGAGCACGCGCCGGCCGTGCCCGCCGTCGCCGGCGGCGTCGCCCCCGCCCGCGAGCTCGACCCCGCGGACGCGGACGCGCAAGACCAGCGCGTCGACCCCGCGGTCGGCGACGAGCAGGTTCGAGCCGCCGCCCAGCACGAACAGCGGCACCCCGCGGGCCTCGGCGAAGCGGAACGCCTCGACCACCGCGGCCTCGTCGGCCGCCTCGGCGAAGAAGCGCGCCGGGCCGCCCACGCCGAGCGTCGTGAGCGGGGCCAGCGGGACCGCCTCGCGGACGTCGAGGCTCAGGGCTTCTTCTCCGCGCCCTGCGGCCGCTTCTCCGCGCCCTGCGGCCGCTTCTCCGCGCCCTGCGGCTGCGCCGGGCCCCGCCCCGCCGCCTTCGGCGCGCCGCTCCCGGCCGGCGCCGGCCGCGCCACCCGGATGCCCGCCATGAAGCCGCTGTCGACCGCCTGCACCCGCCCGACGAACGCCTTGTACTCGTCGGCCGACACCGTGCCCGTCGGCAGGCTCAGCGCGAAGTCCTCCTCGATCGCCGCGCCGTAGCTGCCCTTGCGCGACGCCTCGAGGCCCGCGTGCTCGACCCGCACGCCCTCGGGCGCGCGCTGGACCGCGTACCCCTCCGGCAGCTCGATCCGGCGGCGCACGTGGTACTGGAGCGCGGTCTCGATCGAGAGCGCGCTCTTGCGCGCCCCGCGCGAGGCGTACGTGGCGCCGAGCGTGCCCGCGAACGCGCGCGGGAACACGAGGTGCACCGGCTCCAGCCCCGGCAGCGTCCACGCCGCGGCGTCCTTGCCCTCCGGCCGCGCGAAGCCGTGGATCGTCACGGCCGCGCGGAGCGCGACCTCCCACGAGCCCTCCGTCGACGAGACCGCGACGTCCTCGACGTCGGCCCACGGGAGCCAGCCGAGCACGACGCCCCGGAGCATCTCGCGCCGCGCCGTGCCGACCACCGTCTCGAACGCCTCCGAGAGCGCCTGCGCCGACCGGCCGTGCAGCAAGATCGTGAACGATCCCGAAGCGTTGCCCTGCGCGTCGACCGCGAGCCGGAGGTCGACCTCGTCGCCGGTCTCGCCGCTCGTGCCGGCCACCGTGACGAGCTCGCCGCCCGGCAGCATGGCGGTGCGGCCGCGCAGCTCGGGGCTGATGCGCCCGGGCGGGAGCGGCGGGCCCTCGACGTCGGCGTCGATCCACACGTCGCCGCCCGGCAGGCGCGCGATGACGAGCGGGTGTCGGAAGCGCCCCGCGTGCGGCGGGAAGTCGGCCGACGAGCTGAACGGCTCGGTCTCGGCGATCGCGAGGTCGGCGCGCACGCCGAGCTCGCGCAGCGCGCGGTAGACGACCCACGACCGGCTGCCCTGGCCGAGCTCGATCATCGCGCGCGCCGTCGTGCGCTGCGGGCCGCCGGCCATGAGCGCCGCGAAATCGGAGAGCTCGGCGCCGCCGGCGACCTTCAGCGCCTTGCCCGCGGCCGCGACGACGCGCTCGAGCAGCGCGGGCGACGGCGCCCGCTCCGGGCCCGCCGCCTCCCGCGCCCAGCGGGTCATGTACGGGTCGCGGTCCGACAGCGCGCGGAGGTTCTCGTCGATCGCCGCGGCCACGTGGCCCCAGGTCTGCGTCCCCAGGCTGACCCCCACGCCCATCTCCACCTGGGGCACGCCGTCCTCCATGCGCCGCGGCGGCTGGTCCTTGATGCGCCAGACGCTGACCGTGGAGGCGCCCTCGGCGCGCTCCTCCGCGGCGCCGAGCAGCGGGTGCGACCAGACCGCGAGCGGGAGCGACGACGGGCGGTGGACCTCGATCGTCGCCTCGCGGACGCTCGTCCGCTCGGGGAGCAGGTCCCAGGTGTCGATGACGAGCTGGCCGCTGTCGCCCGGCAGCGCGTAGCCCTCGGTGACCTGCTCGATGTAGTCGCCCTGCTCGAGCTGCGAGAGGTCGCTGTGCTCCTGCGCGGCGTTCGACGCGGCGTCGGGCGCGAGGATGCGGCCGTCGCGCTTGTGGATGCGGCGGCGCAAAAGGCGCGGCATGCCGCGGCCCTCGATGAGCGGGCCGAAGGCGACCGCGCCCTGGGCGACGTCCGTGGTGCCGGAGACGCGGCGGAGGTCGTAGGTCACGTAGTGGACGAGCCCGTCGGGCGCGATCGTGAACCGCTCGACGTGGCGGAGCACCGCGACCGCGGCGCCGGGCAGGAACGCCTTGGCCTGGTCCTCCAGCACGAGCTTGCGCCCCTCGGCCTCGAGCGGCGGCGCCGGGTCCGGCGTGAGGCCGAGCGCGCGGGAGATGGGGCCGAGCGCGGCGGGGGCGTCGCGCGCGGTCGCGCGGTCGCGGGCGAGGCGGCCCCGCGCGGCGCGGACGTCGCCGCGGCCGGCGGCGAGGCCGAGCGCCTCCAGCATCACGCGCTCGCCCGGCGGCATGGCGTCGTACACGGCGAGCGCGCCGCGCAGGTCGCCGCGGGCGACGCGCTCGCGGAGCTCGACGTCGCGCAGGGCGTCCGGCGCGCGGCGGAGCCGGCGCAGCCGCTGGATCTCGGCGAGGACCGCGGCGCGGTCGCCGCTCGCGCCGAGGAGCGCGGCGAGGCACGCGTTGCCCGAGCGGTCGAGCCCGCCGCCGCAGGCGGCCTTCACCGCGTCGACCCCGGCGCGGCCGTGGACGCGGTCGTCGACCGCGGCGAGGAGCGCCGAGCCCGGCGCGGCCGCGGCGAGCCTCGCGTACGCGGCCTCGGCGACGTCGGTGACGCCGGCGCGGCGGGCGACCATCGCGAGCTCGGCGAGGACCATCCGGTCGGCGTCGGGGACCGCGGGCGCGCTCGGTCCGGCGGGCCCTGTCGGAGGAGCGACCCTGACCCCGAGCTCGCGGAGCGCGTCCATCGTGCCCTCGCCCTGGCCGCCCCGGCGCTCGGCGAGCTCCGCGCGGTAGAGGCGCGCCTCCCACGACGCGGGCCAGGCGGCGAGCGCGCGATCGACGGCGGCGCGGGTGCGCTCGACGACCTTGGTCTCGGGCAGATCGCCCACGCGGCGGACGGCCCGCGCGTAGAGCAGGTCGAGGCGCGGCGAGCGCGGGGCGGCCGGCGCGGCGCGGGGCGACGACGCGGACGCCGGCGCGGGCGCGCCGCCCTGGTCGAGGCGGCCGTCGCCCTCCGGGTCGAGGAGGCGCTCGGCCGCGCGCGCGTCGCCGAGCGCGAGCAGCGCGGCGGCCGCGACCTCGACGGCGGCGGGGCCGAGCCGCTCGCCGGGGGCGCGCGGCGCCGGGACCACGCTGACCGCGGCGGGCCGCGCCGCGGTCGCGGACGCGGCGGCGCCGGGGCGCGGCGCGCGGGCGCGGAGCGGGAGGCCGTTCTCGCCGAAGGCGCTGAGCTCGATGGCGCCGCCGTCGCGCTTCTGGGCCACGCGCACGACGACGCGCAGCGTCCCCGGCTGGGCCTCCACGGTCGCGAAGCGCGTGACCTGCGCGCCGCCGGCCGCGTAGTCGCGGTGGAGGGCGGGCACGCCGCCCACCTCGAGCGCGGCGGCGGACGACGAGGCGAGCGCGAGGCTCACCCGCTGGGCGACGGGGTTGTGGAGGTCGACGACCACGGCGCGCGTGCCCTGGAGGGCGCTCACCGCGTCGACGTCGATGGCGCAGGCGTCGGCGCGGACCACGATGGGCGAGACGGCCCTCGCGAACGGCGCGATGCCGGGGTACGAGCGCGCGAGCGGCGCGCCCTTCGCGGAGCTCACCGGCGAGGGGCGGGTGAGGCTCTGGAGCGGCGCCGCGTCGAGCGGGCCGATGAGGGCGGCCTCGTTCGCGCAGCCGCGGCGCGCGCTCCACGTCGCGGCCGCGGCCTCGTCGCCGACGTGGAGGGCGATGCGGTGGAGGGCGCTCGCGAGCGCGCCGCGCAGGAAGGGCATCTCCGGCGCGCCGCGGCCGGAGACGTCCGCGAACGCCCAGGCGCGCTGGAGGCGGCGTGCGACCTCGGGGAGCGCCTCGCGCGAGCGGAAGGCGATCGCCGAGGCGTCGGGGGCGGAGCCGCCCGCGGTGCCGGCGCCGAAGACGAGCGCGTCGAGCGACGCGATGGCGGTGGCGAGCGCGCCCTCGTCGCCCGGCGCGTCGACGGCGGCCTCGATGGCGGCGAGGTACGGCGCCGCCGCGGCGGAGCTCGCGATCTCGGCCTCGAGCGCGGCGCCGAACGCGGCGGGCAGGGGCGCCTCGACGGCCGACGGGGCGGCGGCCCCCCGCGGCGCGCACGCGGCGGGCGCGGCGCCGGCGAGCGCGAGGGCGAGCCCGAGGGCGGCGCGGCGCGCGAGGGGGGCGCGCCGTGCGCGGCGCGGGCTCCCGGGGCGCTGGCCGACGTTCGTGGGGCTCTGGGGCGGGGTGGTCACGGTCGGCGTCTCCCGGCGCCGCGCGGGGCGCCTGTCCGCCGTTCCTTACGGGGCTGGGATTGCCGAAGCAAACGCGAACTTCGGGCGGCGCGGCGATCCGGCCGACGCGCGAGGCCGGCTCCATCGCCGCCGGTTCAGCCCGAGCCGCCTCCCGGGAGCCTCGGCGGGGCGCCTCGTGCGGGCGCGCGGGGCGGCGAAGTCGCGCTGGGCGGCGCCGCGCCGGGCGACGCCGTGCCGCGCGCCGGCGCGCCGGGCGACGCCGCGCCGGGCGGCGCCGTGGCGCGCGCCGCGGCGGCGCTCGCCGCCAGGCGTTGCATGCAGAGCTTGAGGCCCGCGCGGAGGTTTCCCACGGTCGCGATGCCCGACAGGTCGAGCCCGAGGGAGACCATGGTCTGCGCCACGTTGGACCGGATGCCCGTGATGACCCCTTCGGCGCCGAGGAGCCGGATGGCGCGGACGAGCTCGATGAGGTAGCTCGCCGTCTTCGTGTCGACGAGCTCGACGCCGGTGAGGTCGAGGATCGCGAAGCGGGCCTGCTTGTCCACGATGGCGGCCAGCAGGTCGTCCATCACGTCGGCGGCCCTCTTGCTGTCGACGACGCCGACCATCGGGAGGGTCAGCACGCTGTCCCAGACCTCGATGATGGGCGTCGACAGGTCGCGGATCACCTGCTGCTGGCGCTCGATCAGCTCGAGCCGCGATTTCAGCTCGTCTTCCCTGAGCTTCGCCTCCGTGGCGTCGACCGTGAAGCTGACGGCGCCGTCGGGCTCCCCGCGGGCGTCGCGGAGCGGGATGATGCACGTCTCCCAGGCCATCCCGAACGCCTCGACGCGGGTGCGGACGAGCTCGCCCCGGACCGCTCTTCGCATCGGCTCCATGTCCATCGGCGCGGGAGGCTCGTCGAACACGTTCATTCCGACGAACTGGCCTGGCGTCAGGCCGAGGGCCTTCAGGTTCTTGCCCTCGTGGAAGGTGCAGAATCCGTCTCGATCCATCCGGGTCACGGCCGTGTCCACGTTGTCGAGGATGGCCCGGAGGATGACGTCGCTCTCCCTCAGCCGCTCGAGGGCTTTCTCCTGCTCCGTGACATCCAGCCCGAAGCAGAGCAGCCGAATCGGCGCGCCGCCGTCGTCGAGCACGGGCGCGAGTCGCCACTCGCACACGACGGCGCGCCCGTCCTTGCGGGTGTGGGCGCAGCGGATCGGTGCGCCCGGCTGCGCGAGCGAGCGCCGGAAGGCCTCTGCGTCCGGTCCGATCACGATCGTGTCCGTGAGGCGGCGGCCCACCGCTTCGTCAGCGGTGATTCCAAAGATACGTTCCGCCTCGCCGTTCCACGCGTCGATCTCGAGATCGCCGAGGTCCCCCGCGCACTCGATCACCGCGAAAGGCGCGCTGCGGACTGCCCTCATGGTGCTCTCGGGGAGCCCTGGGGATGGGGGAGCGATCGGTGTGCTCGTCATCGTTGGTCCTCAAGCTAACGTGGGCCGGCGGTCGGTGTCGAGGGCGACCGACGAGCGGCCGGCGAGGGACGAGAGGGGTGAGCCGAGCGTGTGAGGTGAGATTCGATCGCGGCGTCGCCGGGCCGGTGGGATCCGGTGTGCTGTTCACCGTCGTGCAGAGAGCTCCCTTACGCTCGCGGAGGTGTTGGGCGGGCTCGGCTTGGCAAGAGGACCCCGGCGCGGTGGGGGTGCCTGCGAGGAAGCGGGCTGTCCGGCGCGGGTTCTGCCGGGGGAGGAGAGGCGAGGGCGGGGGAGGCGCCGCGACCTGCGGGCGGCGCCGCAACCTGGGTCGCGTCGCTGCGCCGCGGCGGTTCCTCTGGGGGCGTCTGCGGATCGCGGCTCCCCGTGGTAGTCTGCTGACCGTTCCGCCCTGCGACACAGGCGGTTTCGGCGATGGTCCGGGCTGCTCATGGAGACGGGGATCATGACGGCGCGCATCCGACTTTACGACGCAGGGCTGGGGGCCATCATCCAGCACCCGAGCGGAGTGCTCTATACGGACCAGACCTGTGGTGTTTGCTGCGCGCAGCCGGAGATGGAGGGGGTCTTCGTCCCGTTCGACGCCAAGCGCAAGGTCCTAGCGCGCGTATCCTGTACAGACGCAACGCCACGATGGGCTGCCGTACCGGCTGTTAAAAATCGGAATGCGACTCCGAACGCACAGCATCGAATGGAATCGTCGGCTTCTGTGCTGGCTGGAAAATTTTGCGTCCTGGTCGGATATTACCGGCGTGAGACGGACTACGCTGAGCGGTGAATGGCGCCGCCGCGCGAGCGAACTGCGCTGATCGATCGGAAGACGCAACCAACGGAGTCTGCGCCGCTGATATTGATTCGGGAACGTGCGCCACTGATATTGGTTCGGGAGTCTGCGCCACGGGTGTTGGTTCGTATGACGACACGGGTTCCAACGAAGGCAGCTCCTGTTCGCACGTCACGCCAAGTCGAGCTCGGAGTTCTTCCGGCGCAAGTACTGGGTATGGGACTTCCTGCCCGCGTATCGGCTCCAGCTCGTCTGGCAGTCGTCGGCCAAGGTCTCGCGAAGTCTGGTGATCGAGGTGGTTTCGGGCACGGGTTTTGACCATATTCCAGGCGAAGAGCCGGATCCGACCAGGTTCGGCGACGCCCGCGCGGCGCGCTCCGAGCTGCAGATCAGCCTGCTGCGGTCCCCCGTTCCGAACCTGTCGTGGACCCAGCTCTGGTCGTCCTTGAGCGCGCAGGACGACTCCATCTACGACGGCGGAGATCACGAGCTCGACACCGGCGGGAAGCCGTGTACCTACCGGTACCTCAACGTCGCTCTCGAAAACGCGCTGGACCGAGATGCTTTCAGGGAGCGTGTCATCGCTCCTGTCCGCGCCTGGCTCGATCGCTGATGACCGGGAGACACCCGGCGCTCGCCGCGCCGATGCTGGGCGTCGGTCCCCGCGGGGCGATGGGGGAGCGAGATGGGGGGACCGCGCGCCTCGACCGGCCGGTGCGGGGACGGCGCCTGCTCCTCGGCGATGCGGTGCGGAGCCGCGAGCGCAGCCTCCTGACATCGGCTTGGAGACCCGGAGCGCTCCACCTCGTCACTTGGGTCCGAATCCCGAACCAAGCTCAGAAGTCCTGCAGACGCGCGCCTCGATCACATCGTAAACGCAGTGCACGCGCGCCGGGTAGAAATCGCGTCCCACCAGCCCAGAAAGCCTCTCGCCGGCCTCGTTCCATTCGCGCTTCCCATCCTCCGCGGAAGGATCATCCACGAGCGCGTCGCTCAGCTGTTCTTCGGTCAACATGGCGGGACAATCGGCGGGCATCGTGGCCAGGGCGGCATCCAGCGTCGTCACCTCGTGGACGATGGTATGGCCGTAAAGCAACCCCTCGGCGTCGCATGCGATCGGATAACCAGTTCTTTCGTCCGAAAAGCGCTTGGATTCCGCCCAGAGGTCGTCGCGCCCGGTCTCTTGAACCAAGGCGAGGCGCAGCGTTCTGGACTGCAGACTGTCGTCCTCCACGATGCTCGCGTCGTCAGCGCAGTGGTACTCGAGAGGAGAGCCCTCGACTCGGTACCAGCAAACCGTCCACGGTTGGTCGGCGATCTCCCCGAAGCCAGCATTCCTCTCGTTGAGCGTGACCGAAATGTCGTATTCGTAGTGCGGCGTGGCGGCCTCCTCCACTTCTTGAACCGAAGGGCAGCTGAGGTCCGCCCGGACTGCGTATCGCAATTGCTCCTCCGAAGGACACGGATATTCTGCGCCGCATGCGGAAATTGCGATCGCAAACCCAGCATGTAGCGCGAAAAAGGCCCGTGAGCAGCTCGACACCACGGCCGAAGGGCGAGACATGGACCGCATCGAATCGATTCTAAGCATTGGCATCGTCATCTCCGCAAACCTGAAAAAATGAGAACAAAATGCTTTGAGGATGTCAAGGGCGAGGCGCCATGCCCGGTTCAGAGTACCCACCCAGCCATCGCCATGGGCGAGACCCCTTGCGGCCCTATCGCCATCGTCGGGCGACTCGTAGGACGGCCCGCGGACGAGGCCGACCCGCTCGTCCGCTCTTTGCTCGACCTCACGCGTGACGTGCACGACGTGTGAGGGGATCGCCGCGCCGCGGTGAAAAATCGCGCGATCGTCTCCGGCAGGGGAGGACCGTCGACCGTCGTGACCGGCTCCGCGACGCGATGCGCCGAGCAAGAACGCGCCGCCGAGCCCCTGGTGACGCGCTTCGTGAGCACGGATCGCAAAGAGCTGTATTTGCAGACGCATCCGCGGGTGCGGGACCTGAACGGCGAGGTCATCTACACCCCTTCCGCGCCGGCCAACTCGGTCGAAGACACGTTGCTGCTCGACGCGGACCACGACGGCGCGCTCGACATCGTCGTCGCTCAGCAGGAAGGGCTCGTCTTCCTCCACAACCAGGGCGGCGGCGCCTTCGAGCCCCCGAGGACGATCGCCGGGCCGACCACGTTCTCCCCGAGCGCCGTGGATCATGACGGGGATGGCGTCCTCGACCTCGTCGGGCTCGGGTACGACAGCAAGATCCTCGTCTACCGGGGGGACGGCGACGGCGGCTACGAGCTCACCCACGATCTGCCGGCCGGCGTGTTCATGTCCGGCATCGTCACCGGCGACGTGACCGGGGACGGGCGCCCGGACGCGGTGATCGGGATGGACGGCGTGGGCGCGGGCGTCGCGGTCTTTCCGCACGACGCCGAGCGCGGGTTCGACACGTCCGGGCAGCAGGTCTTCTTCGAGACCACGCCGCCGAGCTCGGGCGTCTCGTTCGTCTCCGTCGCGGTGGGCGACGTGAACAACGACGGACGCCAGGACGTCGCCGCCGTCACGCACGAGCACAGCGACGGGCCGATGCGGGTCTGGATCCTGCTGCAAGACGACCTCGGCAAGCTGACGGCGCCGCAGCCGCTGCTCACCATCGATGACCCCCAGGTTTTCGCCTCCGGAGGTCTGCAGATCGCGGATCTGAACCTCGATGGGCGGAGCGATCTGGTCGTGGTCAGCCCAAACACCGCCGAGATGTGGTCGTTCCTGCAGACCGCGGAGGGCACGTTCGAAGGCCAGCCGGCGCCATTCCCCGGCACCTCCCAGGAAATCGACGGCTTCGGCATCGGCATCACCGATTTCGACTGCAACGGGTGTCCTGACGTCGTGGGCGTCCAGGTCGACGGTCTGGTCGTCTTCCGCGGTCGCGGCTGCGCGACGGCGCCCTGAGCGCTGCCGCGCGCGTACGACCGCGAGGACCGAGGGACGTCTTCGACGCCCGCGAACGGTTCGTCCGCCGCTCCGGGGCACGCCCACGCCAACTTGCTGAAATCATGAATGTTTCCGGCGCATCGAGGCGGCGCCGCGCTCCGGGTATGACGTCAACGGGCATGTGGGGCAGGATGGTATCGGAGCGCCGGAAGGCGTTTGGACGCGCTACCCTCCTACCTTGCTACCCCCTCTCCGCGACGGCGTTCGGCGCGCGCGCGAGGGTCGATCGGCGCTAAGGTCGCGCTCATGACGTCCACCGTGACCCGCAACACGGGCTCCACCATCAAGTACGCCGTCATTACGGTGGTGCTCGCCGGCCTCTCGTTCCTCTGTTTCAGCGCGATGATCGGCCGCTCCGGTTTCCTGTGGGCGCTCTGCCTCGTCGGCGGCATCGGGCTCGCGGTGTTCGCGCTCGGGGCGCTCCTCGCCGCCAAGGACCTGGCCGGCACCGCGACGTGCCCGCGCTGCCAGGCGGCGCTCGCGGAGATCGAGCTCAACCACACCGACGAGCCGGCGTTCTGCGACAAGTGCCAGGCCGCGTACCTCGTCGACAAGCGCGTCCTCACCGTGCTCGCCGACGACTACGTCCACCCGACGCCGGTCTTTTCGGCGCCGGTGACGGGCCAGACGATCAGCTGGCCGGAAGGCTGCTGCGTGTGCGCGAGGCCGGCGACCCGCGGCGTCGAGGCGAAGGCGCACGACGGCCAGACCGGGACCAACGTGGCCGTCGCCGCGGCCGGGCTCGCGCTCGGGGGCATCGCGGTGCGCACCGGCGGCGGCACGACGTACACGCTGCGCATCCCGCACTGCGCCGAGCACGACGACGGCGCGAAGGTCGAGATCCAGAGCGGCAACGATCCGCCGCTGCAGATCCGCTTTCGCTCCTACGCCTACCAGCGCCGCTTCCTCGCGCTGAACCCGAAGCCGGCCAAGGCCGCGTAGCTCCGCTTCAGCCCATCGCGAGGAGCGCCTTTTGGCGCCCGCGCGCCGGCGCGCGCGAGCTCCTCGTGCACGATGCGAGGGGCCAGCCTTCGCTGGCCCCCCGTCTGCGGCTCGCGCGACGTGGCTACTGCGCCAGACGAACGAGCTTCACGCTGTCCACGGTGACGGCCGCGGTCCCTGCGTTGCCGACGTTGATGTCGAGGAGCGCCGCGGAATCCTGCGGGACGTTCGGGAGCTCGAACGCGTAGACGACCCACGCGGGGCCCGCCGCCGCGGTCACGCGACCGTAGCTCGCCCAGTTGTTGTCGCTGTTGCCGTTGCGTCCCAGGTTCACCACGAACGTGCGCACGTCGTCCGCCTTGGCGCGGAACGTCAGCAGGTAGCGCCCCGCCTGCGACAGGTTGACCGTGGTGCGAGCCTGGATGTGCCACATGTCGGAGCCGGGCTGCTGCACGTTGATGCGCATCTGGCGGCCGGTGAAGTCCGCCCATGCCGAGGCGCCGTTCCAGTTGAGGAGCTGCCAGCCGCTGCTGCTCTGGCTCCCCGCGAGCGAGGTGTTTGTCACATTGTCGAAAGAGCAGTTGGTCACGAGGTTGAGAGGATCGCGGCAGGCGTCGACCAGGCTGACCTTCTCGTGGACCACGCCGCCCAGGAGGCCCGAAAAGGCGCGCCAGCCGAGCGACAGGTCATCGCCGACGAGGCCGATGGGATCGATGCCGCCGTACCCGGAGTTGGAGCTGTTGACGCTCTTGTAGAAGTCGCGGATCAGGCCGGTCTCGTAGGCCCACTGCCCCGACGCGGCGTCGCGCTTGTGGATCGAGAGGCCCTCGTCGCCACCGCCGACCGTGCTGGCCAGCGTGTCGCCGTGAAGCGCCAGGTGCACGTGAGGGTAGTCCGTCGCCAGCGATTGGCTCGCCGTGATCGTGCCGTCGCCCGCCACCCGGTAAAACGAGAGGTGCTGCTGCGGCATGACGTCGTTGACGAGGTACGTCGCGCCGGACGTGACAGCCAAGTTCCCGGAGGCCATGGCGAGGCTCCGCCCGAAGGCGCCGCTCGAGAAATAGCCGCTCGCGAGGGCGACGGCGTTCCAGGTGACGTCGCTGGCATTCCTGCGGAAGATGCGGACCGAGCCGAGCTCGGCCCCGGCCTCGCCGCCGTCGGACCACGGCGATCCGACCGCGACGAGGTCGCCGTCGATCGCGACCGCGGCGCCGGTGAAGCGCTCGTCCGGCTCGTTGAGGAAGTGCTCGAGGACCCACGTGTCGTTCGAGGAGTTGTAGCGGTAGATCTCGAGCACGCTGTGTCGCTTGTAGCCGATCACGAGGTAATCGTCGGACAGGGCGAGCGCGATGTCCTTGAAGCTGCTGAGCGCGGGGTAGCTGAGCGGGATGCGGGTGAGCGCGTGGCTGATGTTCTGGCCGTTCTCGCGCACCGCGCCGTTGCAGTTTCGCTGACCGCCGACCAGGGGGCACTCCGCCCATGAGCCGTTGGTCTTCCGGGCGATGAACACGGAGTTCGCGTGCGGCGAGGTGGAAGGGTTCGGGCCTCGCGTCGCGAACGCGAGGAAGCGGCTCGAGATGGCGAGCTGGCTCCCGGCCTGGAGGCTGAACTGGGCGACCCCCGGGAACTGGTAAACGCGCTCGGGCGTGGCGCTCGTCCCGTTCATCAAGTAGACGGCCCCCTGCATCGTGCTGGGGAACGTGGGCTCTGGCTCCCCGCTGATCTTCACGTGCTCCTGGAGCGCGCCCACCAGCGTGTAGGTCCCTGCCCGCGCCAGGGTCGTCCCGGCCTCGGGATAATCGGTGTTGCCGTGCGGCGTGGGCTTACCCACGACCACGCCGGCCGACGCTTGAGCGGCGACCAGACCGACACAACCAGCGAGCACCCCGGCGAGACTTCGGACCTTGATCTTCCTGGAAACGAAACTCATGAATCAACCTTCTTCTTTGAAACGAGGAAAGCGCCGGCTCAGGCTCGCGCACACGGGAAGCGTGCGTCGCGAGCCCAAGCTGCGTCGATCCTCTCCGTCACTACATCCGTGAATCGCCGCGTCGCACCGACGCGGGGAGAAGCCGCTCGCGCCGACCGCGCGCTCCGCGGGCCGCCTCCGTGGGTGAAAGGCGGACGCGCGCGCCGCGGAGCTGGCTTAAAAGGCGCCGACTTCGCCGAGCAGCGCCCCGTCCTCGAGCAGGTACACATGGCCTCGAGGGGTCGACTCGCCCGCCTCCCAGCGCGATTCGACGGAGAGGTCGAAGGCGCCGCCGCACCCCGTGCAGCCGTCTCCCGATCCACCGCCGGCGTACACGTCCGGGAACGGGTTCTCGTCGAAGATGAACGACAGGCGAAGGCGCGCGGCCCCGTCGTCGCCCCGATAGAGCGCCCCGCGCTGCTCGTGGTGGAGGATGCCGTCGGCGCTCGATAGACGCCCGATCACGAGGATCTGCAGATACGCGTCGTCACACTCGCCGCTGCGGTCGACGTACCCCACGGCCGGTGAGCTCTCGATGTCGGCGACGAGCGACCAGCTCACGGCGCTCCTCATCCCGTTGGCCCATGCCACGTCGAAGCTCCCGGCCCGGCCTGTCGCGTCGAGGGCCTCCTGGCCGCTCACACCGAGGGGCGTCGGGTCGGTGAGGCCATGCTCCACGGCCGGACCAGCCGTCACCGGCAGGGAGTTACACGGATCGGAGCCGACCTCCCCCGTCTGTCCCCCGGCGTGCGAGCACCCCATGAGCAGCCCCGCCAAGAGCCAGTAAGCGAGTCGTACGTTCATCGAAATCTCCGCTCCCATTTGCCGCAGCGAACGAGCCAGCGCAAGCGCCGCGTAGCGCAGCCACGCATTATTCTATCGCTCCGATGTGCTACCATCGATGCAGATATGCGATACAAGAGGTCGCAATATGAGGAAATCGCAAGGGATTTCTGCCGTGCGCTCCGCGGCCGGCGCTCGCAGCGGCAGCTGAGCGTCCGGCTCGGGTACGGCACGAACGTCGCCTTCGGCTGGGAGTCCGGGCGGCGCTTTCCCACGCTCCCCACCCTGCTGCGCGTCGCGGCCTACAACGGCGTTGACGTCCATCGCGAGCTCTCGGGCTTCGTACGCCAGGAGTCGGCCTTCGGCGCCGACGTCGCCGTCTCCGACCCGGCCCTCACGGCCACCTTCTTTCAGGTCATCAAGGGAGGGCTGAGCAACGCGGAGATCGGCGCCCGTATCGGGCGCAGCGCGTCCCAGGTGTCGCGCTTCATCGCGGGCGCGTCCCAGCCCCGGCTCCCCGATGCGCTGGCCCTGGTCGACGCGACCACCGAGCGGCTCCTCGACTTCCTCGCCCTCTTCGTGCATCCGGGGCAGTTGCCCTCGGTGGCGCGCGACTTCCGTGTGCTCGAGGAGCGCCGCCGCATCGCGACGGAGCTACCCTGGTCTCACGCCGTCCTGCGCGTCCTCGAGCTCGCGAGCTACGCGGCCCTCCCCCGCCATGACGATGCCTGGGTCGCCGCGCGGCTCGGGCTCCCGGACGACGAGGTGCGTGCGTGCCGCGAAGCCCTGTCGCGGGCGGGCCTGATCCGGTTGCGCGAAGGGCGGTACGCCACCACGGCCGAGACGGTCGACATGACCCGCGGCGCCGCCGAACCGCGACAACGACTGAAATCGCACTGGCTCGACGTCGCCGCGAACCGGCAGCGTCGCGGCGATCCGGGGCTGTATTCCTACAACCTCGTCAGCGTCGCGCGCCGCGACCTCGAGCGGCTGCGGGCCTTGCACGTGCGGTATTTCCACGAGCTTCGTCAGATCGTGTCGGATTCGCGCGAGCCCGATTGCGTCGCGCTGGTGGCGATGCAGCTCTTCGAGCTGGGCGCGTGAGGCACGAACCGGGGCGTGTACTTCCCCCCGGTCATGTCGACGATCGCTGTCGCTGCGCCTCGGCCTCGAGGTGGTGGGGCACCACCCGGCCGCGGCCAGCCCGCCGCTCGACGGTCGTCCTCAGTCGACCTTCAAGCCGCCGAGCGGAACCAGATACCCTTCGATGGCACGATCGTCGCAGCCGTTGCCCGCGCATTGCTGCTCATAGAGCACGCCGGTAGGGGCTTCGACGACGACCAGCCAGGTGGCGCGCCACGTGCCGTCCGGGTCCAGGGGGACGTGTCGCTTCGACGATGAGTCCATGGAAAATGTCTGCCCCGAGGCGCTCTGGTAGGGTGAACGTCAGTAGGGCGTGCCGTCTTTGCGCTGGAACTGCCACTTGCCGTCGGACCCCATGACGGCCTTCAGATCATCGTCCGGGTACGATCCGGAATCGCCGGGCAGGCGATCTCCGATCTCCAGGTATACGACGTCCTCCGTCGACCGGTTCACCAGATGGTGCCCGTCGGGATCTCCCCCCTTGAACCCCATGCACATGCCGGGGTCGAGCGTCGTCTCTCCTGCATCGGTGATGAGCGTGGGATGACCCGAGAGAATGTAGATGAGCTCGTCTTGGACCGAATGCCAGTGACGCAGCGCCGACATTGCGCCGGGCTTCAACGTCGTGCGATTCACGCCAAAGCTCCTGAGCCCGAATACGTCGCCCAGGGCCTGCTTCTGCCGTCCGGCGACGCGCGAAGCAAACGGCTCGGGGTAGTTGGACGGCTTCGCTCGGGGCGGAACCTCCGAAGCGATCACTGGACCTGACTTCGTCACGTGCTTTCTCCTTCCTGGCGTATTCAGTCGCGCGTCGCTCTGAGAGCGTCGCCTGCAATCATTCGTTATGACCGATGCGCTTCATACTGTGAGAGCAGCGTGTCGATCTGCGCTCGCTCTTCATCGGGTACTTGACTCGTCAAGTCGTCCGCGATGCCCTTCAGCAAGTAGAGCTCTGTCTCGTCCCTGATGGCTCCCCGTGACGAGCCACGATTGTCACCTCCCGAGGGTAGTGCGACTTGCGGGTGTGCTGGCGGGGCGGGGCGGGGTCAATGCCAGCCGCTCGTCAGACTGTATACTCGGGCTCGCTTTCATAGTCCAGAGGCTCCTCCTGAACATGACGAAGCCATTGAGCGAGCTGGGGTGCGTAGTGCACGTAGCCGAGATCGCCAGAGCCTTCCACGCCATGGTTTCACCAAATCACCGGTACCAGCCCGACGTGCCAGTAAAAATGCGGCGCACGCGCTGCGCTCAGCGCGGAAGCGCGGGACCAGCGAAGCCTCGAGCGCTTGCTCGTAGATCTCTCGCAGGTTCGGAGATGGCCGCCGACTCATCGAGACAGGGACCGAAACGTGAGGCTGATCCGCGGGCCCGCGGCCTCGACGGCGAGGATCGCATGTTGCCACCCCTCCTGGACGCTGGCGCGCATGATCAGGAGCGAGCCGGGCGCCAGGGCCATGTCGTGCCGCTCTCCCCGGCGAGAGCGCCGGCGGAAGGTGAGCACGCGAGGCGCGCCCAGCGACACGATCGAGGTCGTCGTCCCGGCGACGACGCCGGCGCTGGAATCCGAGTGAAAGCCCATCTTCGCCGCCCCGTCGGCGTAGAAGTTGGCGAGGCAGTTGTTGATCCCGTGCCCCGCCACGCCGGCGATGCGGGCCGCGAGCTCCTGCACGAAGGGCGGCATCTCGCAGTCCGGGTAGGAGATGCCCGAGTAGTTGTACGCCACCCCGCACGAGGCGGTTCGGCGTGAATGCATCCGGTCGTCCCACGCGAGGCTCCGCTCCGCCATGTCGAACAGGGCTGTCGGATCGGCGACGAACCCCGCCAGGTACTGAGCTTCTAGGTCTTCCGGCATGAGTCGCTGCGATGGAGCCAGCCGTCGACGCCGTGGAGGTTGCGCGCCATACGGATCTCCGCTTTATCTTAACCTTGAAACGGCAGATGGAGGACGGCTCGCGCGGCTGGCACACCGCGATGAAGATCGCCTCCGCGCGCGCCGGCCGCTCGGCTCAGGCGAGGGACGCGCGCTCCGTCCACGCTCTACGCTCCACGCTTCTCGCGAGATCCCCGCCGTCCGGGGACCTCCGGAAATTGGGCGGCGCCGCGAGAATTCTGCTAGGGGGGGCTCATGATCATCGCGCTCACCGGACAGAAGGGTGGGATCGGCAAGAGCACCACGGCCGTGAGCCTCGCCGTGGCCGCGCTGGCGAAGGGCCGGCGCGTGCTCCTCGTCGACGCCGATCCCCAGGGGACCGTCCGTACGTGGGGCGACGTGGCCGCCGAGGCGGGGCACGAGACCCCGACCGTCATGGCCATGGGCGCCTCGATGCACAAGCCGGGGCAGCTGCCGGACGTCGCCGCCGCGTACGACCTCACGGTCATCGATTGCCCCCCGCGTCACGGCGAGATCGCGCGGTCGGCGCTGATGGTCGCCGACGTCGCCATCTACCCTTGCGGCCCCACGGCCGCGGACGCCTGGGCCCTCACCGCCGCGATCGAGGTGTTCCGCGAGGCCGCGGCGCTGCGGAGCGCGCTCAAGGGCTGCATCCTCATCACGCGCAAGCAGGGCCGCACGGCCCTCGGCAAAACGGCGCGCGCGGTGCTCGAGACGTCGGGCCTGCCGGTGCTCGCCACGGAGCTCGGCTATCGCATCGCCTACCAGGAGTCCCTCGCCTGCGGGCAAGGGGTGACGGGCTACGCGCCGCGGGACGCCGCGGCCAAAGAGATCACCCACCTTCTCGAAGAACTGGAGAAGCTTCATCATGGCGAAAAAGCAAGTCGCGGTCTCGCTAAGAAAGCCGCCGTCGCCTGAAAAGGTCGACGCGTTCGTCGCGGGCGGCGAGGGCGGCGCGCCGGCCCCCGACGCGGTGAAGTCGAGGCCCGCCGCCGACAGGCGAGCGCACGACGACAAGACGGCGGAGGCGAAGCAGGAGCGCGCGCCGGAAGCGCGGGCGCCCGAAGCGCCGCCGAGCGCCGAGCCGGCGCCGTCCGTCGCCCCGCCGCCGCCGCAGGCCGGCGCGGCCGCCGAGCCGCAGCCGCTCGCCACCACCTCGGAGCCGCCGGCCGTCCCGCCGGTGCTCGTCGGCAACGACGGCCGCGCGCGGCGCGCGGTCACGGTCTACCTGCCCGACCCGCTCGCGGACCGGCTGCTCCTCCACTGCATCGAGCACGACCGCGACGTGAGCAACCTGGTCGGCGAGGCGGTCGAGGTGCACCTCGACAAGCGCCTCGGGCCGGCGCCGGTCTCCGCCGCCCCCGTCGGCGGCGGCGCGGCCGCCGCGCACGAGGCCGCGCCGCCGGGCCCGAGCTACCGCGCCGAGCCGTTCCGCGCGGCGGACACCCGCCCGACAGGGCGCGTCGGCCGGATGGTCCAGGTCGGGCGCGTGCTGATGACCCTGTGGCGGCAGCGGCCCAGGGCGAGCTGACGCGCGCGCACGGACCCGCCGCGCGACTCCCCCGCTCGAACTCGAACGAACCCCTGCGCCGACCCTGAACGAACCCCGGCGCGCCGCCGCTCCGGGGTGGCCGGACGGCCCTTGGCAGGCGCGCGGGGGGAAAACAAGGATCTTCCTGTCTACCCGCTATCTCGAATCGGCAGTGCGCCTCTCCGGTCCAAACAGGCCATCCGCGGTTCTGCCGAGTCCCAGCGCACAGCCCGCGTCCGCCCTCCAGGCGGCATGACGCGCGTCGCGCCGCGGGCGCGGTCGCACAGGCCGCTCCGCCGGGGCGGCCGCGGACAAGCGCTCTGCCGCGGGCGCGCCGGTCGCTCGCCGCCAGATGCGGTGAGCGCTATCACCGCGCTGTCGTGAGCGCGCCGCGCCCGCCGGCCGACGCCGCTACTTCCCGGGGGGGACGTTGACATTCATGGGGTGACCGGGCAGGCTCTGAGTCGCCGCGACGCCGCGCGAGAAGCGCACTGCTCCCGCCGCCGAGCGCGCCGTGGCTCCAGCGTCACGGGGCCGTTCGCCGCGGCGGCGATTGACCACCAGGACGAGCGATGACCCAGCATGTTCGGGACGAGGGGACGACCGCGCGTGGGCTCAACCAGAAGGAGGCGCAGGTCACGTCGGACGCCGGGCGCTCCGTCCACGCGATGTTCATGGAGGCGCCCACCGCCATCGCGGTGTTCCGCGGCCCCGACTGGGTGATCGATTTCACGAACCGGCTCGCGCAGCGGCTCTTCCGCGACCGCACCACCGTGGGCAGGCACCTCTTCCAGTGCGCCCCGGAGCTCGCCGGCTCCCAGGTGGCCGAGCTGCTCGAGCGGGCCTACGGCTCGGGCCAGCCTGCCGCGGCGTGCGAGCTCCTCATCCTGCTCGACCGCGGCGCCGGCGACGGGGCGCTCGCCGAGGGCTATTTCAACGTGACGCTGCAGCCCATCCCGGCCGGCGCCGGCGGGGCGCACAGCGTGGTGCTCTTCGCGGTCGAGGTCACCGACCAGGTGCTCGCGCGGCGCCGCATCGAGCAGCTCGCCGAGCAGCTCGAGCACGAGCGCCACAAGCTGGAGCAGGTCATCCAGCAGATGCCCCACGCGGTGTACATCGCGGAGGCCCCCTCGGGGCACCTCGTGATGGGCAACGCCCAGGGCGCCGCGCAGCTGGGCCGCCCCTTCGTCGCGTCGGAGGACGTCGAGGCGTACAGCGCGGCCTACCGCGGCTTCCACGGGGACGGCCGCCCCTACGCGCCGCACGAGTGGCCGCTCGCGCGCGCGGTCCTGAGCGGCGAGCTCGTCCGGGCCGAGCCGGTGGAGATGCTGCGCGCCGACGGCACCCGCGCCATCATCGAGTACAGCGCCGCGCCCATCCGCGACGGCTCGGGGCAGATCGTGGCCGGCGTCGCGGTGGGCGTCGACGCGACGGAGCGGATCCGCGCCCTGCGCGAGGAGCAGCGCCGCAGCGAGCAGCTCAAGGGGCTCGCCGAGGCGTCGCTCGCCGTCAACTCGGCGACGTCGCTCGACCGGATGCTCGCGGAGATCACCGAGCGGGCGCGCGCGCTCATCGGGGCGCACCAGTCGGTCATCAGCATGACCGACGACCAGAACTGGGCGCACGCCATCAACGCCGTCAGCCTCTCGGACAAGTACGCCGCGTACCGCGGCTACGACGCGAGGAGCGACGGGAGCGGGATCTACACGCTGGTCTGCGAGACCAACAAGCCGCGCCGCATGACGCAGGCCGAGCTCGAGGCGCACCCGGCGTGGCGGGGCTTCAGCGGCGAGGCGGCGCGCCACCCGCCGATGCGCGGCTGGCTCGCGGCGCCGCTCATCGGCCGCGACGGCAGGAACCTCGGGCTCGTCCAGCTCTCGGACAAGGAGGAGGGGGAGTTCACCGGCGACGACGAGTCGATCCTGGTGCAGCTCGCGCAGCTCGCCAGCGTGGCCATCGAGAACGCGCGGCTGCGCGAGGAGGCGCTCGCGGCCGAGAAGCGCTTTCGCTCCATGGTCGAGGCGACCGCGGTCGTCGTCTGGCGGACCGATCCGCGCGGCCACGTCGTGGAGGACTCCCCGTCCTGGCGCGGCTTCACCGGGCAGCGCTACGAGGAGTGGGTCGACTACGGCTGGCTCGACGCCGTCCACCCCGACGACCGCGCGCGGGCGAACGCCGCGTGGCGAGGGGCCGTCGCGTCGAAGACCCGGTACGAGGTGGAGTACCGGCTGCGCCGGCGCGACGGCTCGTGGGCCGACACCGTCGCGCGCGGCGTCCCGCTGATCGCGGACGACGGCTCGATTTACGAGTGGGTCGGCTGCAACGTCGACGTGAGCGACATCCGGCGCGCCGAGGAGGCGTTCCGGGTCCAGCACCGGCTCGTGCGCACCATCGCCGAGAACGCGACGCTCGGCCTGTTCATGATGGATGCGCACCAGCGCTGCACCTTCATGAACCCGGCGGCCGAGAAGATCACCGGCTTCACGTTCGACGAGATCCGGGCGCTCGATCGCCCCCTGCACGAGATCGTGCACCACACGCGGCCGGACGGCAGCCGCTATCCCATGGAGGAGTGCCCGATCGACCGGGCGCTGCCGCGCAAGAGCCAGGAGCAGGGAGAGGACGTCTTCGTCCGCAAGGACGGCTCCTTCTACCACGTGGCCTTCACCGCGAGCCCGATCCTCGACGGCGGCGTCCCCGTGGGCACGGTCATCGAGATCCGCGACATCACCGAGCAGAAGCGCGCCGAGGCGGAGCGCGAGCGCCTCATCGCCGCGCTGGAGCGGAGCAACAAGGAGCTCGACCAGTTCGCGTATGTGGCCAGCCACGACCTGAAGGCGCCCCTCCGCGGCATCGCGAACCTGGCGCAGTGGATCGAGGAGGACCTCTCGGGGACGCTCCAGGGCGAGTCGCGCGAGCACATGAGCCTGCTGCGCGGCCGCGTCCGCCGGATGGAGGCGCTCATCGACGGGATCCTCGACTACAGCCGCGCCGGCCGGGTGCGGCACGCGGTGGAGCCGGTCGACGTGGGCCAGATCCTCGCGGACGTCGTCGAGCTGATCGCGCCGCCGTCCGAGGCGAGCGTCGAGGTCGCGCCGGGGCTGCCGGTGCTGCGGACCGAGCGGATCCCGCTGCAGCAGGTGTTCATGAACCTCGTCAGCAACGCGCTCAAGCACGCGCGGCGCGCCGACGCGCGCGTGCGGATCGGGCACCGCGACGCCGGCCTGCTCCACGAGTTCTTCGTCGAGGACAACGGGCCAGGCATCGCCCCGGAGTTTCACGAGCGCGTCTGGGGCCTCTTCCAGACGCTCGAGGCGCGCGACAAGGTGGAGGGCACGGGAATCGGGCTGTCCGTGGTGAAGAAGATCGTCGAGAGCCGCGGCGGACGCATCTGGATCAAGTCCTCCCCAGGCCAGGGCGCGATCTTCCGCTTCACCTGGCAGAAGCGCGATCCGAGCGACTCCTGAAACGCGGCGCTCGCGCGGCAGAGCGCGAAAGCAGCAGGCTCAGCAGGTGTTCGGAACGCGTCATTGGAGTTGAACCCGACGGACCGGTGGTCCAAGCTCGAACGATGAGACGCCTCGACAGCGCCTGCGCGGGTAGGGCCAGGTCGGAGTGCGTCCGGGCTCACCGGCGGCCGCGAGACCTCCGCGGCGGTCGCCGTGCTGCACTGGGAATTGCCGCGGCGGCGATCGCGCGGAGGTTGACGTTCACGTCCTCCTCGCCAAGGAGATCCAGGAGACCATGAGCGTCGAAGAAAAACTGCTCAACATCCTCCTCGTCGAGGACGACGAGGTCGATGTGATGAACGTCCGACGGGCGTTCAAGCGCAACAACATCTCGAACCCCCTCTGGGTCGCCGGCAACGGCGTCGAGGCGCTGGAGATGCTGCGCAGCGGCGCCATCCCCGTGGAGCGCCGGCTGATCCTGCTCGACCTGAACATGCCGAAGATGAACGGCATCGAGTTCCTCCGCGAGCTGCGGGCCGATCCGGATCTCGTGGCCACGTCGGTTGTCGTTCTGACCACATCGAACGACGATCGCGACAAGGTGGGGGCCTTCAACCTCAACGTGGCCGGTTATCTCCTCAAGCCCGTCACGTTCCTCAGCTTCGTTGAGCTCATGGCAGCGCTCAACAAGTACTGGAGACTCGTGGAGCTACCGTAGCGAAACTCGCCGTCTTTCTGCCCACCTTCGCGAGGTGCGGTGAGGCGGCGAGACGCGCGGCGCCACGCGCGCTCGCGCGTCGCGATGGAGCGGCGCTGGCTATTTGCTGCGCTTGACCACGCCGAGCGCCTTCTGCGCCGCCTTGATCGCAGCCTGCGCCTCCTTGCCCTCGGCGCCCGCGAGCGCCGCCGCGATCGCGGTCGCGACCTCGCGCCGGCTGTGCGGGTGCACGTCGGCGAGCTTCAGGTAGAGCTGCGCCTTCTCGGCGAAATCGGCGTCGCCGCGCCGCGCCTCGATCCGCTCGAGCAGGCATCCCGCCACCGCGGTGTCGTCCATCTTCTTCAGCGCGTCGAGCGCCGCCGCCCGCTTCGCGATCTCCGGCCGCGCCTCGATGAGGTCCACGAGCGGCGCGAGCGCCACGGGGCCGAGCGCGCGGATCGCGTCCGCCACGATGCCGGGCTTGTACCCCTCGGCGTAGGCCGACAGGAGCTCGCTCAGCCCGCGGACGTCGCCCAGGTAGCCGAGCGCGTACGCGGCGATCTTCGCCTCCCGGTCGTCCTCGCCGCGGCTCGCCAGCATCCGCGCGAAGGTCTCGACCATCTCGACGTCGCCGAGCTGGGCGAGCGCGTAGGCCGCCTCCTCGCGCACGCCGCGGGCGGCGTCCGCGTAGAAGGCGCGGCGGAGCGCCGGGAGCGCGGCGAGGTCGCCCAGCTCGGCGAGCGCCTTGAGCGCCTCGAGCCGCTCCTCCTTGGTCGGCGCCGCGCCGAGCGCCTTGGCGAGCTCCTGCACGCGCTCCATCCGCGCGGCGCGGCGCGCGCGCACCGCGGCCCCGCCCGGCCCGGTCGAATCGGCCACGTCGAGCGCGTCGCGGGCGAGCGCCCGCAGGCCGGCGTCCTTGGCGTGCTCCGCGACCCGGCCGAGCATCGCCGCGGCCTCGGCGCGGGCCGGGCCGCCGTGCTGCACGACCGCCTGCAGCACCCGCACCGCGGTCAGCTTGGCCACGCGGCCGGCCTTCACGGTGAGCGCCTTCTCCGCGGCCGCGATCGCCTCGGCCCCGAGCGGCGCGAACGTCCGCGCGATCGTCGGCGTCGCGGTGCCGTCCGCCCAGATCGGGAAGATGCTCCCGACGAGCGCGCCCGGCGGCAGCGACGCGTAGTAGCGCGCGTGGTGGACCGCGGCGACGTAGCGGTTCATCGCGCCCGCGGCCCGGCGCCGCGCCACCTCGTCCGGGGGGAGCGTCTCGTCCGGCCGCGCCACGGCGACGCTCTCATAGGTCGGCACGCGCTCGATCGCCCCGTCCTCGCGATCGACGTGCGTCGCGCCGGCGAGGCGCACGAGCGCCATCTCGAGCACCTGGTAGAGCTTGATGAAGTCGTCGAGCCGGTCCGCCGGATCGGGCCGCTGCGGCAGGCCCTGGAGCAGCGCGGCCTGCTTCTCGAGGCGGAGATCGCGGAGCCGCTCGGCGAGCGGGTCGGTCACGCGGGCGCTCAGCCCGGTCAGGCCGGTGGCGAGCGCGTCGGCGAGCTCCTCGCGGACCTCGCCGAGCGCGATCGCCGCGGGCGAGGCGCCCGCCTCGCGGGCGGCGGCGTTCCACGCGGAGCCCTCGAGCGGCCCGCTCCGCGCGGCGGCGCCCTGCTCGACGACCGGGAGCAGCGAGAGGCCGAGCGGGCCCTCGACGATCGCGGCGAGCGGCCAGAGGGTGGGCAGCGCGGCGTCGATCCCGACATCGCCGAGCAGCGCGCGCAGCCGGGCGTCGCGGAGCGAGCCGGCGAGCCGCTCCTCGAGCGCCGGGTCGTCGGGCAGGTGGAGCGCCTCCCCCTTGTCGTCGACCGCCGAGAGCCGCGCGCCGCGCGCGAAGAGCGTGTCGATGCGCACGGCCACGGGCACGAGGTCGGGCGCGAAGACGTCCTTGCGGTGCTCCTGGAGGGCCGCGAGCGCGGCGCCGACGTCGGGCAGCGCCCGCGCGAGCACGGCGTCGAGGGCGCCGGCGTCGAGCGGGCGCTTGTCGCCGAGGTCGGTGAAATCGAGCCGGAGCGGCGGGTAGCCGGGGTAGGTCGTCGCCCGCGCCCCGGCGAGCACCTCGCCGGCGAAGCTCCGCTTCGGGTCGCTCCGCTTCGCCATGAAGGCGGGGAGGATCTGCTTTTCGCTGAAGTGCAGGCCGGACTCGAGGTCGAGGAAGCGGCTCTCCCGGATGACGAAATCGTCGCTCGTGGTCCGCGTCGAGAAGGCGTACTCGACGAGCGTGAGCGCGCCCGCGGGCTTGCGGTCGGACGCCTTCCACGTCTTGCCGACGAGCTCCTCGACGTGGCGGTCGTCGAGCGGCTCGCCCGCGAGGTGCTTCTCGAGCTTGCGGGCGGTGAGCAGGAGGTCGGCGATCAGGTTCGCGTAGGCGACCGCCGGGAGCGCGCCGCGGCGAGCGCCCGCCGGGGGACCGGCCGCGGCCTGCGGGCCCCGCGCGGCTGGCGCGGAGCCCGCGGCCTGCCCCCGCAGCAGCGCGGCGAGGTCGAGCGTCCGGGCCGAGAGCCGCCGGAGGCGGTTTTCCCGGAGCCCCTCGGCGAGCTTCTCCATCTGCTCGATACGGTCGGCCCCGATCGTCGCGACGCCGGCCACGCCGAGCTCGCGCACGAGCGTGCTGACCTGCTCGACGCCCGATTTCATCAGCGCCTGCGCGTTCGCGGCGCCCTTCTTCACGCTCTTGCGCGCGGTCTCCCCGCCCGGCGCGCCGGGCGGCGCCGCGTCGCTCACGGCGAACGACTCGGGCGCGCGCGCCCAGGCGACGAGCAGCGCCGCCGCGTGCTTGCAGAACGCGGTGTTGAAGGTGCGCGCCGGGCATGTGCAGCGCCCCTTGAACCCGGGCGCCGGCGCGTCGCTGTAGACGAGCGTCACCTTGTAGGGCGAGGCCCCCGAGCCCCGGGCCTCGCAGAACAGCTTGTTCTCGTAGCGCGCGAGGTTCAGGAGCTGCCCGCCGTCGTAGAGCAGCGTGCCCTTCTTGAGCTCCCCCGCGTCCTGGATGAACGCCCGGAGCTCGGCGGCCCCGATGCGCTGCACCTCGCCCGGCGCCGCGCTCACGGGGCCTCCGCGGGCGAGCGCGCCGGGCCCGGCGCCGGGGGAAGTCCATCGTTCGGGAGCGGGGGAGCGGCGGCCGGCATCGGCCTCTGAGCCTACCATGGGCCACGGCGCGGGAGCTCCTGGCCCAGGCGCCCGGCCGGGGCCGCGGATCCCGGGCTCATGCCATCACGCCCTCGGGTCAGAGCGCGGCGCTGGCGGCCTGCGCCTCGCCGCGAGGCGGCTCGGCAGCGGCAGGGGGCCGAGCGCGAAGGGGCTGAACAGCAGGTCAGAGGCGGTGGTCAGGATCGATGCTGTTTCGAAAGGAAACGTAACTTCCGAAAGGGAAGTAACCTCCGCCGGAGGTGCGTCCTGCGTCGCAGCGACCTCGTGTCGACGCACTTCCTTTTGGGTAGTGACGAGGTCATGCTGCGCGCGAGGACGAGGAATGAAGCGCTCTTGTCAGCACCTCTGCCAAAGGTTCCAGACGGCGATGAGCGTGCTCGCCAAGCCGTGGAACGGCCTGATCATCGCGACGCTCGAGGAGGGGGCGCTGCGCTTCGGCGAGATCGGCGAGCGGATCGACGCGATCAGCGATCGGATGCTCTCCAGCCGGCTGAAGGAGCTCGAGGCGCTCGGCCTCGTCGAGCGGCGGGTGCTGCCCGGCCCCCCCGTCCGCGTCGAGTACGAGCTGACCGCCGCCGGGCGGGGGTTCGGCGAGGTGGCGCAGGCGATCTCGCGGTGGGGGGAGATGCTCGCGGAGAGCGCGGCGCGCGCCGGCGGGGCGAAGGGCGGCGCGCGCGGGGCGAAGCCCGGCCCAGCGGCGAAGCGCGCTCGGCCCCGCGCCGCGCAGCCGCGCAAGGGCCCGTGACGGACGTCACGAGGAGTCCGCGAGATCCTGAGCGTCACTCAGGGATATCCTGATGCCGAGCCCTCGTATGGCGAGGTAGCGAGATGAATCCCTCTGTCGAGCCCGTGGAAGGCCTTGCCGATTCGGGGAAATGATGATGTGATTCCAGGGCTTCGTACGATCGGAAGCCGCCGATGATGCGAAGCGTTAACGCGGTGGCGTCCTCCGGGCGCCGCGGTGGATCGTCGTATGGCACCGAAGCTCCAGCGCCGACCCGCGGGGATGAGGCTCGCGCACCAGTTCTGGCTCTCGCTCGTTGTCCCGATCGCGATGGCGATCGCGCTGTATGGCCTGTTCTCCTCGGCGCACCGCAAACAGGTCCTGCGGCAGGAGGCCACGGCGGAGCTCCGGAATTACGCCACGCTGCTTCAGGCGTTCGTCGAGAGCGCGCTGCAGCGCAGGGACATCGCGCTCGTCCGGCGGCGGGCGGAGCACTTCGCGAGCGCCGAGCGCATCCAGGGCGTCGCCGCGTTCACCCGGGAGGGCGAGGCGGTCTTCATCACGGAGGGGGTCAAGGGGGAGCAGGGGCGCCTCGAGGCGCTCGCCCGCCGGGCGTTCCTGGAGGGAGGGGACATCGAGGAGCCCACCAACCTGGTCGGGCAGCCGGTGCTGGTCCGCACGGTCGCCATCCATCCGAGCAGCGCCAATCCACCGCTGGTGGCCATCCTGGTGCGCGACCGTCATTACATCGAAGTGCTGGAGAGCTCGTTGAATCGGGGCCTCGCGGCGACAGGCGTCGTGCTGCTGCTGGTCAGCGCGGTCGTGGCCGGGGCCGTGGTTCGCTTCACCGTCGCGCTCCCGGCGCGGGCGATCCTCTCCGGCGCCGAGCGCGTGGCGAGCGGCGATCTCGACGCGGCCGTGCCCGAGAAGGGCGCGGAGGAGCTGTCGCGCCTGGCCCACGCGTTCAACACGATGACCTGGTCGCTCAGGGAGGCCCGGCAGCGCGCCGAGCGGGAGGAGATGGCGCGGGTGAACGTGGAGCGCAGGCTGCAGCAGGCGCAGGCGCTCGCCGCCGCGGGGCAGGTGGCGACCTCGCTCGGCCACGAGATCGGCTCGCCGCTGAACGTGATCCAGGGCCGCGCGCGCCGGGCGGCCGACCTGCCCGGCTGTCCGGAGAATCTGCGCGCCGAGCTGGAGACGATCGCGCGGCAGTCCGAGCGGATCACGCGGGTCGTCTCCCGCCTCGTCTCCCTCGCTCGGCCGTCGCGGCAGCAGCAGGGGGACAGCGATCTGCGGCGCGTCGTCGACGATGTGGTCGCCTTCCTCGGCCCGGAGTGCAAGAAGCGCGACATCGAGACGAGCGTCGAGTGCCCGCGCGACAGCGGGTCGTGGGCGCGCGTCGCCCTCGACTCCGATCGCCTGTTTCAGGTGGTGTTCAATCTGTGCCTGAACGCCATCGAGGCCCAGGACGGCGGGGGCGAGCTCGTGGTGCGCGTCCTCCCCGAGCACGACGGCCCGGCGGGCTCTCGCGCGGTGTGCTTCGAGGTCGAGGACGCGGGGCCCGGGGTGCGCGCCGAGGACCTGGGCCAGATCTTCGAGCCGTTCTTCACGACGAAGTCGACCCGCGGCGGGAGCGGCCTCGGCCTTGCGATCGTCCACGGGATCGTCCAGGAGGCGGGCGGCTCGGTCGAGGTCGGGTCCTCGTCGACCGGCGGGGCGCGCTTCCGGGTCACCCTGCCCACGGTGGCGCCCGACTCGCCGTCGAGCCGGGACGCGAGCTCGGCTGCGAGCTCATCCGTGGACATGCAGGCGAGGCAGGGGGAAGAGGCGAGCTCTACAGGTGGCGAGGGGGCGAGCCTGGCCGCGGGCCCAGAGGCGACGAGAGAGTCGAGGAGAGAGGCGAGGAGAGAGGCGAGGACAGGGGGCACGGAGGAAGGACAGAAGGGATGAGTTCGAGCTCACCGAACGTATTGATTGTCGAGGACGACGACGACCTTGGCCGGTTCGTCGTTGACATCGCAACGGACCACGGTTACCAGGCGACGCACGTTGCCGATGCCCTGTCGGGCCTCCGCCTGCTGCCGTCGGGCAAATTCGAGCTGCTGATCACGGACATCCGCATGCCGGGCATGGACGGCATCGAGCTGATCGCCCGGGCCAAGCAGCACGACCCGTCCCTGGCGGTCATCGCCATCACCGCGTTCGGCTCCGTCGAAACGGGGATGCGCGCCCTCCGCGTCGGCGCCTCCGATTACCTCTCGAAACCTTTCCGTTCCGATGAGCTAAGCTCTCGCATGCGGCGCGCGCTCGAGCGGCGCGCCCGCGAGATCGAGCACGCTCGTCTCCAGCGACAAGTCGAAGAAGTTCTGCGCCGCGGCAAGTCGTGAGGCGGCGGCGCACCAGGGGCCTCGCGACGCCGCCCACCCCCGGCGCCGCGCGGTCCTGATCAGTCTCCAGCGGGACCGAGATTTCCAGGCGCGCACTCGTCGTCAGGAAGGTATCCATGCAACCGAACAACATCGCGGCGACCAAGGACAAGAACGGGAACGGCGCCAGCAAGAAGAAGCCGCCGTCCCGCAGGCGCGGCGCCGACGGGAACCACCTGGATGTGCGTGAGATGCAGCTCCAGGCGATCCTGGAGGTGCTCAAGGCGGTGAAGGCGGGCAACTTCTCCGCGCGCGTCGGCATCGGCGAGGTGCCGGGGACGATCGGTCAGATCGCCGACGAGGTGAACGACGTCGTCCAGCAGCTGCAGACGGTCGGCTCGGAGATCACCCGCGTCGCGCGCGAGGTAGGCACCGAGGGCAAGCTCGGGGCGCAGGCCGAGGTCCAGGGCGTCAGCGGGACGTGGAAGGACCTGACGGACAACGTCAACGTGCTCGCGGGCAACCTGACCAACCAGGTGCGCAACATCGCGGTCGTGACGACGGCGGTCGCGAACGGCGACCTGTCGAAGCAGATCACGGTCGAGGCGAAGGGGGAGATCCTCGAGCTGAAGAACACCATCAACAAGATGGTGGAGCAGCTGCGCGCGTTCGCGTCGGAGGTGACGCGCGTCGCGCGCGAGGTAGGCACCGAGGGCAAGCTCGGGGCGCAGGCCGAGGTGCGGGGCGTCAGCGGGACGTGGAAGGACCTGACGGACAACGTCAACGTGCTCGCGGGCAACCTGACCAACCAGGTGCGCAACATCGCGGTCGTGACGACGGCGGTCGCGAACGGCGACCTGTCGAAGCAGATCACGGTCGAGGCGAAGGGGGAGATCCTCGAGCTGAAGAACACCATCAACAAGATGGTGGAGCAGCTGCGCGCGTTCGCGTCGGAGGTGACGCGCGTCGCGCGCGAGGTAGGCACCGAGGGCAAGCTCGGGGCGCAGGCCGAGGTGCGGGGCGTCAGCGGGACGTGGAAGGACCTGACGGACAACGTCAACGTGCTCGCGGGCAACCTGACCAACCAGGTGCGCAACATCGCGGTCGTGACGACGGCGGTCGCGAACGGCGACTTGTCGAAGCAGATCACGGTCGAGGCGAAGGGGGAGATCCTCGAGCTGAAGAACACCATCAACAAGATGGTGGAGCAGCTCCGGACCTTCGCCGCGGAGGTGACCCGCGTCGCGCGCGAGGTAGGCACGGACGGCAAGCTCGGCGGTCAGGCGCAGGTGCCCGGGGTCGCCGGCACGTGGAAGGACCTGACCGACAACGTGAACCAGCTCGCGGGCAACCTGACCAACCAGGTGCGCAACATCGCCCTGGTGACGACGGCGGTCGCCAAGGGCGATCTATCGCAGAAGATCACCGCCGAGGCGCGGGGCGAGATCCTCGAGCTGAAGGACACCATCAACAAGATGGTGGAGCAGCTGCGCGCGTTCGCGTCGGAGGTGACGCGCGTCGCGCGCGAGGTAGGCACCGAGGGCAAGCTCGGCGCGCAGGCGGAGGTGCGGGGCGTCAGCGGGACGTGGAAGGACCTGACGGACAACGTCAACGTGCTCGCGGGCAACCTGACCAACCAGGTGCGCAACATCGCCCTCGTCACGAAGGCGGTCGCGAGCGGCGACCTGTCCCAGAAGATCGCGGTCGAGGCGAAGGGGGAGATCCTCGAGCTGAAGGACACCATCAACAAGATGGTCGATCAGCTGCGCGCGTTCGCCGCGGAGGTGACGCGCGTCGCGCGCGAGGTAGGCACGGACGGCAAGCTCGGCGGTCAGGCGCAGGTGCCCGGGGTCGCCGGCACGTGGAAGGACCTGACCGACAACGTGAACCAGCTCGCCGGCAACCTGACCAACCAGGTGCGCAACATCGCCCTCGTCACGAAGGCGGTCGCGAGCGGCGACCTGTCCCAGAAGATCACGGTCGAGGCGAAGGGGGAGATCCTCGAGCTGAAGGACACCATCAACAAGATGGTCGATCAGCTGCGCGCGTTCGCCGCGGAGGTGACGCGCGTGGCGCGCGAGGTAGGCACCGAGGGCAAGCTCGGCGGCCAGGCGCAGGTGCCCGGGGTGTCGGGCACCTGGAAGGACCTGACGGAGAACGTCAACGTCATGGCCTCGAACCTCACCTCGCAGGTGCGCGGCATCGCCAAGGTCGTGACCGCGGTCGCGAACGGCGACCTCCGCCAGAAGCTGGCCCTGGAGGCCAAGGGCGAGATCGCGTCGCTGGCCGACACCATCAACGACATGACCTACACGCTCCGGGTGTTCGCCGAGCAGGTGACGACGGTGGCGCGCGAGGTCGGTATCGAGGGCAAGCTCGGCGGCCAGGCCAAGGTGCCCGGCGCGGCCGGCACGTGGAGGGACCTGACCGACAACGTGAACCAGCTCGCCGGCAACCTCACCACGCAGGTGCGCGCCATCGCCGAGGTCGCGACCGCCGTGACCAAGGGCGACCTGACCCGGGCCATCTCGGTCGAGGCGCAGGGCGAGGTCCTTCAGCTGAAGGACAACATCAACCAGATGATCTCGAACCTGCGGGACACGACGCGCGCCAACCAGGAGCAGGACTGGCTGAAGACCAACCTGGCGCGCTTCTCCGGGATGATGGCCGGGCAGCGGACCATCGAGGCGCTCTCCCGCCTCATCATGTCCGAGGTCACCCCGCTCGTCTCGGCGCAGCACGGCGCCTTCTACGTGCTGGAGTCCGAGGACAAGCACCCGACGCTGAAGCTCACGTCGAGCTACGCGTTCCAGAAGCGCAAGGGCATCTCCAACCGGTTCGCGCTCGGCGAGGGGCTCGTCGGGCAGTGCGGCCTCGAGAAGAAGAGCATCGTCGTCACGGATCTGCCGGACGACTACATCCGGGTGAGCTCGGGCCTCGGCGAGGCGCCGCCGCGCAACATCTGCGTCCTGCCGGTGCTCTTCGAGGGCGGCCTCAAGGCGGTGATCGAGCTGGCGAGCTTCCAGAACTTCACGCCCATCCACCTCACGTTCCTCGAGCAGCTCACGCAGTCGATCGGCGTCGTGTTCAACATGATCGGCGCCAGCATGAGGACGGAGGAGCTGCTCCAGGAGCTCCAGAGGTCGAACACCGAGCTCGGCTCCCGCTCGCAGGAGCTGGAGGAGAAGGCGTCGGAGCTCGAGATCAAGAACCGCGAGATCGCCCGCGCCAGCGCCTCCCTGGAGGAGAAAGCCAGGGAGCTGTCGCGCACCTCGAAGTACAAGTCCGAGTTCCTCGCGAACATGTCGCACGAGCTGCGCACGCCGCTCAACAGCCTGCTCATCCTCGCCCGGATCCTCGCGGACAACGAGGAGCACACGCTCACGCCGAAGCAGGTCGAGTACGCGAAGACGATCGCCGCCGCGGGGCAGGACCTCCTCCAGCTCATCAACGAGATCCTCGATCTCTCCAAGATCGAGGCCGGCAAGATCGACGTGAAGACCCAGCGGGTGTCGCTGTCCGAGCTCGCGGAGTACGTCGAGCGGAGCTTCCGGCAGATCGCCGAGCAGAAGGAGCTCGAGTTCTGGGTCCGGGTCGCCACCGGCGTGCCCTCGACGATCATGACGGACCTGCAGCGGCTGCAGCAGATCCTGAAGAACCTGCTGTCGAACGCCTTCAAGTTCACGTCGTCCGGGCGGATCTCGCTCGAGATCGAGGTGGCCAGCCGGGGGCTCTCGTTCAAGCGGGACACGCTCATCAAGGCGAAGACCGTCCTCGCGTTCGCGGTCACCGACACGGGCATCGGCATCCCGCCGGACAAGCAGACGCTCATCTTCGACGCGTTCCAGCAGGCCGACGCCTCCACCAGCCGCACCTACGGCGGCACGGGCCTCGGCCTGACCATCAGCCGGGAGCTGGCCAGCCTGCTCGGCGGCGAGATCTCGCTGAACAGCACGCCCGGGCTCGGCAGCAAGTTCACCCTCTACCTGCCGGCGGAGCGGCCCGAGCAGAAGGCCGCGCGGCCGGTGCGCGCCGACCTGCCCGAGCCGATCGCGCCGCTGCTCACGAACGGCTCCGCCGGGGTCGCGCTCACGGGGCGGAACGTGCTCGTCATCGACGACGACGCGCGCAACGTGTTCGCCATCACGAGCCTGCTCGAGCGGCGCGGGGCGCAGGTGCTCCTCGCCGAGAACGCGCGGCACGGCATCGAGCTCCTGCGCGAGTCCGACGCGAGCATCGATATCGTGCTCATGGACATCATGATGCCCGAGCTCGACGGTTACGAGGCGACGCGCGAGATCCGGAGCGATCCCCGCTTCAACGAGCTGCCGATCATCGCGGTGACGGCCAAGGCGATGCCGGAGGACAGGCAGAAGTGCCTGGACGCCGGCCTGAACGACTTCGTGGCCAAGCCCGTCGACGAGGGGCGGCTGATGGCGGTCATGCTGCACTGGCTGCGGCCCGACTGACCCACGGAGCCGCACGGTGTCCACCGCTCCAGCGACGACCAGCATCCTCCTCGTCGACGACCAGCCCGAGAACCTGGCCGCGCTCAAGGCGATTTTGGTCGACGAGAGCTACCGCCTCGTGACCGCCGCGAGCGGGAAGGACGCGCTCCTCAGGATCCTGTCCGAGGATTTCGCGGTCATCCTGCTCGACGTGCGGCTGCCGGACATCGACGGCTTCGAGGTGGCCTCGCTGGTCAAGCAGCGGGAGCGGTCGCGCCACACGCCGATCATCTTCCTCACCGCGGCGACGGACGATCTCTCGGCCATCTACAGGGCGTACGCGGTCGGCGGCGTCGACTACCTCCTGAAGCCGCTCGAGCCGGAGGTCGTGCAGGCGAAGGTCGCGGTCTTCGTCGAGCTCCACCGGCGCGGCGAGCAGATCAAGGAGCAGGCCGAGCTCCTGCGCAAGGCCGAGCAGCGGCGGCGCGACGCCGAGGTCGAGGACCTGCGGCGCGCCGCCCAGGCGAGGTACCAGAACCTGGCCGACGCCATCCCGCAGTGCGTCTTCACGGCGAAGCTCGACGGCAGCGTCGATTACGTGAGCTCGCGCTGGCTGGAGTACACGGGGCTCGCGTTCGAGGCGCTCCGCGGCTGGGGCTGGCAGGCCGCGGTGCACCCGAACGACCTGAACCAGTTCGTCAGCAAATGGCGCCGCTGCATCGAGGCCGGCGAGCCGCTCCAGGGCGAGTGTCGCCTCAGGTCGCGCCACGGGGCGTACCGCTGGCACCTCTGCCAGGCGGTCCCGGAGCGGGACGTGTGGAAGCGCGTGGTCGGCTGGCTCGGCAGCTTCACCGACATCGACGACAGCAAGCGCCACGAGCAGGAGCGCATCCACCTCCTGACGCGCGAGCGGGCGGCCCGCGCCGAGGCCGAGGCCGCGGTGCGCCGCTCGGAGCTCCTCGCGGAGGCGTCGAGCGCGTTCTCGGCGTCGCTCGACGAGGCCAGCGTCGCGGCCGCCCTGGTGCGCGTCGCGGCGGAGCGCATCTGCACCTGGTGCGTGCTCGACCTGCGCAAGGAGGGCGGCGCGTGCAGGGTCGCCGCCGCGCATCGGGCGCGCGAGGCGGCGCGGTTCGCGGAGCGGTTCGGCCCGCGGGAGCTCCCGCTCGCCGAGGGCGGCGTGGGCGCGGTGCTGACGAGCGGCCGCCCCGACCTGCGCGTCGAGTGCGCCCCGCGCGACGTGGCGAGGGCGCTCGACATCGACGATCCGGGCCGGATCCAGGAGCTCGGGGCGAGCAGCTACCTGTGCGTGCCGCTCGTCACGCGCGGCAACGTGCTCGGCGCGCTCAGCATGGTCTGGGTGGAGCCGGGCGAGCGCTTCGAGCCCCCGGATTTCGCGGTCGCCCTCGACGTCGCGCAGCGGGCGGCGCTCTGCCTCGAGAACGCCCGCCTGCTGCGGCTCACGCGCGAGGCCGTGCAGATCCGCGAGGATTTCGTGGCGGTCGCCTCGCACGAGCTCAGGACGCCGCTCAGCGCGCTGGTCTTGCAGATCCAGGGCCTCACCCGCGCGATCGGCCGCGCGGACGGCGGGCTGCCGGCCGAGCAGTCGCTCGCGAAGCTCGCCCAGGCGGAGGCGCAGATCGAGCGGCTCACGCGGCTCATCGACACGCTGCTCGACGTGACGCGCATCAACAGCGGCCAGCTCGAGCTCAGCCTCGAGGACGTGGACCTGTGCGACGTGGCGCGCGAGGTGGCGGGCCGCCTCGAATCCGAGCTGGAGCGGGCCGGCTGCTCGCTCGACCTGGACGTCCCGGAGTCGGCGATCGGCCGGTGGGACCGGCTGCGCATCGATCAGGTGATCACCAACCTGCTGACGAACGCCATCAAGTACGGGCGCGGCAAGCCGATCCAGATGCGGATCTCGGTCGACGGCAAGTCCGCGGTGCTCCAGGTAATGGATCAGGGCATCGGGATCGCGCAGGAGTACATCGCCCGGATCTTCGGGCGCTTCGAGCGGGCGGCGCCGACGAGCTCCTATGGGGGCCTCGGCGTCGGCCTGTACATCGTGGACCAGATCCTCCGGGCCCACGGCGGGAGCATCCAGGTCGAGAGCGCGCCGGGCATGGGGGCGAGGTTCCAGGTGGCGTTGCCGCTCCCACCCCGAGCGGCTGGATCCCCGGGGCCGCTGGGTGAGCGCCCTGGATCTCCGTTGACCGGCCCTGCCGGCTGAGCCGAGATCCACCCTCCGAGCGTGCGAGGCGCTCCTGGAGGTGCGGGCGCCGCTGCGTTGCGCCACGGTTGCAACCGGTGGTTTCAACCATGAAAGGCGGCCCACGCCCATCCCGAGAAAACGGGCGATGCCGGCATCCAGCCATCGTTGGCCTGCAACGTGCAACATGATCGTAACAGAGCGCCCGGTGCAACCACCGGGGGCAGTCCCTCGCCGATCACCACGGAGACACGGAGGCACGGAGCGAACCCAGACCCGTGCCTTCGTGCCTCCGTGGTGCGTGCATCCGCCGTGAGAGGCGGAGAGGCGAGTGGATCTCCCGGGTGGACATGTTCACGTCCGGACGGGCGCTCCAGGGCTCGTGATCTCCGCACTGCGACGCTGCGTAATCGATCGAAACAGTTTATAGGTTGACGAGCCCTCCGCTGAGCGACGTGATCGGTCCGCCACCCCATCGGAAGTTCAAGTGAAGCTTTCTATCAGCCTAGTCGGCCCCTCGATCAGCACTGGTGCGCTGATGGCCCAGCCCCCCTCGCTGGAGGTGGTGGGTCGCGCGGCCGGCACCCGCCGGCGGGTCTCCGCGAGCGCTGCCCGGGGCGCCACGTCGCGCAAGCGCGCCGCCGCGCGGCGGACGGACGAGCGCGCCGCGAAGGCGATCCGTCGCGCGCGATAACGCGGCGACGCGGCGCGGAGGTCGAGGGCGCGCCTTCGCTGACGAAGGCGCGCGTCCCGAGGCGCGCCGATCGGGCTCAGGCCCCGCCAGGCGGGGGCCACGGAGGCACAGACGACGCAGAGGAAAGAGAAGAGCCTCTGTGTCCTCTGTGCCTCCGTGATTTTACCGCGCCTCGGCCTCCAGCAGCGGGCCGAGGTCCTGTCCTCTCATCAGCCGCTCCACCACCTTGACGAGCAGCTTTGGCGTGCAGCCGAAGCAAGGGGTCCCGAGGGCGGCGAGCTTCTGCGCCATCTCGTGGTCGTAGGAGGGCTTGCCGCTGTCGGACAGCGCGAGCAGGCAGATCGACTTCACCTTGCTGTCGGCGAGCTGGCGCATCCGGGCGATGAGCTCCTCCGCGTTGCCGCCCTCGAAGAGGTCGGTGATCAGGATGAGCAGCGTCTTCTCGGGGCGCTCGATGAAGTTCGCCTGAGCGTAGGCCACGGCGCGGTTGATGTCGGTGCCGCCGCCGAGCTGCGCCGTGAACAGCACGTCGACCGGATCGACGAGCATGGGTGTCACGTCGACGACCTCGGTGTCGAAGAAGAGGAGCCGCGTGCGGAGGACGTCGAGCGACGCGAAGATCGCGGCCATGATGGAGCTGTAGACGACGCTCTCGCCCATGGAGCCCGACTGGTCGACGAGGATGGCGACGTCCCACTCGTGCCGTCGCGTCTGGTTCGCCCAGAAATAGAGTTTGTCGGGGACGATGCGGCGCCGGTCCGCGTCCCATCCTTTGAGGTTCTTGCGGATGGTGCGTTTCCAGTCGAGGTTCCTGAGGACGCGCAGGGGGCTCGTCGTGTTCCGCCGCAGCGCGCCGAGGACGGCGGTGCGGACCTCGGACTCCAGCGCGCGCCGCACCTCCTCGACGACCTCGCGCACGATCTGCCGGGCGGTCTCCCGCGCGGCGTCGGGGATGAGGCCTCGCGCGCTCATGAGGGTGGCGACGAGCTCGACGTTCTTCTCGAGGAAGGGGAGCGTCTCGGGCTCGAAGAGGAGCTGAGTCAGCCCCTTTCTCTCGATGGCGTCCTTCTGGACGAGCGCCACGATGTCGTGGCTGAAGAACTCGCGCACGGCGGACAGCCACTCGGGCACGTAAGGCCGCGAGCCGCCGAGGTTCCCGGCGCGCTCGTCGTAGATGAACGAGAGGGCCTTGTCGAGGTCGCCGAGCCGCCGCGGGTCGACGTGGAGGGCGGGCGCCGCGCCGCCGAGGCCGCCGAGGGAGAGGCGCGGGTCGACCCGCTCGGCCTCCGGGCCGAGCGCGAGCCGCCAGCGCAAGAGCGCGTCGCGGTCGGCGTCGGAGAGGTCGTCCGGCGCGGCGGCGGGGGAGGGGGGCGGAGGGGCTTTTCCGGGCTTGCGGGCGCTCATCGCGGCGGGGTGTCGAGGGGGTCGCGAACTGTCCAGAGGACCTGTCTGGCGGAAGCCCGTTAAGCCGTCCCGGGGCGCATGCAACGAGCCGTCGAGCGCGCTGTGCGCGCGCGCTGCACAGAGGCAGAATAGGGGGCGCGGCGGACGGGCACAAGGAGATCGGGCGCGCCGGATCGCGCGCGTTCGGCGGCGTCCCGCGCGCCGCGGGCGGGGGCCGGAGCGAGCGGCCGGGCGGGGCGGGCGCGCGGCGGAGGAGGGCGAGGGGACGATGCGGGCGCGGACGGGGAAGCGGGGCATGCGGTCGGGCGGGGGCGCCGCGGGACGCCGTCGCGGCGGGGCGCTCCGCCGTGCGGCCCTGATGGTGCTCGCGGCGGCGCCGGTCGCGGTCGCGGCGGCGTGCTTCGAGGGCGGGGTCCCGTGCGGCGACGGCTTTTGCGCCGTCGATCACGAGTGCGTGTTGACCCGGGAGGCGACGCACCTGTGCCTCGCCCCCGGCAAGCGCGACCTCTGCGGCAACGGGGTCGTCGAGGGCGTCGAGATCTGCGACGACGGGAACACGGCGGACGGCGACGGCTGCAGCGCCGACTGCCGGTCCGACGAGCAGTGCGGCGACGGGGTCGTCGATCCCGCGCTGGAGGAGGTCTGCGACGACGGCAACGCGAGGGACGGCGACGGCTGCAGCGCCGACTGCCGGTCCGACGAGCGGTGCGGCAACGGGGTGGTCGACAGGGTGCGCGGGGAGACGTGCGATTGCGGCGCGGGCGACGTCCTGCCCGCCGAGGCGCAGTGCCGCGGGGCGCAGAACGCGGCGTCCGGCGGGTACTGCCGGGACGACTGCCAGGTCCACTGCGGCGACGGGCGGGTGGCCGAGGAGGAGGCGTGCGATCCGGGGGCGCTCATCACCACGCCCTGCGCGGCGCTGCGCTATGATTTCGGCCGGCCCGGCTGCACGAGCGCGTGCGATGGGCTCTCGACGGCGTCGTGCGGGGACTGGAACTGGCGTCTCCAGGAGCCCGGCACGACGGCGCCGCTGCTCGCCGTGTGGGGACACGGGCCGAACGACGTCTTTGCCGTCGGCGACGCCGGCGCGATCGTGCATTACGACGGCCAGCGCTGGGAGCCCATGGACTCGAGCTCTCCGATGTGGCTCGGCGGCGTGTGGGGGAGCGGGCCGCGCGACGTGTTCGCCGTCGGCAATCGCGGCACGATCCTGCATTACGACGGCGAGCGCTGGGCGCCCATGGACTCGTCCACGACGGCGGTCTTGCTCCGCGTGTGGGGGAGCGGGCCAGAGGACGTCTTCGCCGTCGGCCTGGCAGGCACGATCCTGCGCTACGACGGCGAGCGCTGGGAGCCCATGGCGTCGCCCGCGTCCGCGGCCCTGTACGGCGTGTGGGGGAGCGGGCCGCGCGACGTGTTCGCCGTCGGCGATCGCGGCGAGATCGTGCGCTACGACGGCGACGGCTGGCAGCGCATGGATTCGCGCACACCGGCAGCGCTGCTCGGCGTGTGGGGGAGCGACTCCAACGATGTCTTCGCCGTCGGTGAGGACGGCGAGATCGTGCATTACGACGGCGAGCGCTGGGAGCCCATGGCGTCGCCGGCGTCCGTGGCCCTGTACGGCGTGTGGGGGAGCGGGCCGCGGGACGTCTTTGCCGTCGGCCTGGCAGGCACGATCCTGCGTTATGACGGCGAGCGCTGGGAGCCGATGGTGGTCCCGTCAAAGCTGCTGTACGGCGTGTGGGGGAGCGGCCCGAGCGATGTGTTCGCGGTCAGCATCGACAGCGCCATCGTGCATCACGACGGCCAGAGCTGGCAGCCCATGGAATCGCCCACGCCGGAGGCGCTGGTCAGCGTGTGGGGGAGCGGGCCGAGGGACGTCTTCGCCATCGACGACAACGGCATGATCGTGCATTACGACGGCGAGCGCTGGGCGTTCATGGATACGCCCCTGTCGTCCGGTTTGTCGGGCGTGTGGGGGAGCGGGCCGGCGGACGTCTTCGCCGTCGGCGAGAGCGGGACGATCTTGCACTACGACGGCGAGCGCTGGGAAGCCATGGAGTCGTCCACGCTCGACCTCTTGTTCGGCGTGTGGGGGAGCGGGCCAGACGACGTGTTTGCCGTCGGCGTGGCGGGCACGATCGTGCACTATGACGGCGAGCGCTGGCAGCCCATGGCGAGGCCCGTGCAGGTGAACCTGGGGCCCGTGTGGGGGAGCGGGCCGAACGACGTCTTCGTCGTCGGCGAGAGCGGAGCGATCTTGCGCTACGACGGCGAGCGCTGGGAGCCGATGGCCTCGCCCGAGTTCGCGCTCCCGCGCGCGGTGTGGGGGAGCGGGCCGGAGGACGTCTTCGCCGTCGGCGAGAGCGGGACGATCCTGCGCTATGACGGCCGGCGCTGGGGGCCGATGGAGTCGCCCACGTCCGCGCGCTTGCTCGCGGTGTGGGGGAGCGGGCCGAAGGACGTCTTCGCCGTCGGCGAGCGGGGCACGCTCCTGCACTATGACGGCATCTCCTGGTTGAAGCTCAATTCCACGACGGACCGTCACCTCCTTGACGTGTGGGGCGACGGCGGCACCTCGTTCATCGTCGGCGAGGGCGGCGTCATCTACCGTCATACCCGGATGGCGCCGCCGTGAAGGCCGCGCAGGCTCCCTCCTTCCAGAGAGCGCGCCGCCGCCGCGCGGCGTCGCTCGTGTCGCTCGCGCTGCTGGCCGCGGTCGCCGCGCCCGCGCGCGCCCAGGCGCCGCCCGCGCTGCCGCCGTGGCACCAGGGCGTCTCCGAGGAGCGGAAGCAGAGGGCGTACGCGCTCTTCCAGGAGGCGCGGGACCTGCACCGGCGGATGATGCTGGCGGAGGCGCGGGAGAAGTACCAGGAGGCGCTCGCTTCGTGGGAGCACCCCGAGCTCCGGCTCTACCTGGCGCGGGTGCTCCGGAGCATCGGGCTGCCGCTCCTCGCCCACGAGAGCCTGCGCCTGTCGCTGCAATGGGGGCCTGGCTCGCTCACCCCCGAGCAGGAGCGGGAGGCGCGCTCAACGTTGCGGGCGCTGGTGCAGCACGAGCTCGCCGCCATCGAGATCCGCTGTGATGAGCGGGGGGCCCGCGTGCTGCTCGACGGCAAGCCGTGGTTCGTCGGCCCGGGCGCCGCGCGCCGGATGATCACGCCCGGAGAGCACGTGATCACGGCGAGGAAGGAGGGGTATTTCACCGTCGTGAAGCCCGTCCTCGTGCTCGCCGGCAAGGAGGCTTCGGGCCGCGTCACGCTGAGCGTCGACGCCGTCATCGCCGAGCGGCGGTGGGCTCCGTGGGTCCCCTGGGCGACGCTCGGGGCCGGCGCGGCCCTGGGCGTCGCGGGCGCCGGCCTGTGGTGGCAGGCCGACGTGCACCACCGGGACGCCGACCGGCGCCTCGGGGGCGGATGCGACCCGTGGTGCACGCCGTCGGCCCGCGACGCGTACGACGCCAGCGTCGTCGAGAACCGGCTGGCGATCGGCGCGTTCGTCGCGGGTGGGGCGGCGATGATCACGGGGACGGTGCTGCTCCTCATGAACGGGCCCCAGTCCCACCGCACCGACGATCGAGGCGGTGTTCGGATCGAGCTCTTGCCCGTGCTGCCGGGCGACGTGGCCGGCCTGTCGGCTCGGCTCGCCCTCTGATCCAGCGCCGGCGCTACGCCTTCGGAGCCCCGGCGGTGAACTCCCAGACGAATTTGCCCTTTCCTTGCTTCTCATCCGGCGGGGCGAGGACGAGCCCGTCGATCGCCTTCACGACGCAGCTCGCCACCTCGTCCGACGCGGTGGTGCCAGCGGGGTCGACGGCGACGTTCGTGATGCGGCCGCTGTCTTCGAGCACCGTGAAATCGACGGCGACCTTGCCCTGCGCGCGGGGATTCCGGGCGAGCTCTGCGTCATAGCATGCCCTGATCTCGTCGCGCCTCGTATCGAGCAGCGCGGCCGTATCGTCGCGGTACATCTCGGCGTTCCGCACGGCGAAGGAGCAGCCCGCGGAGGCGCTCGCCAGAACCATCATGGTAAGAACCGGCAACAACTGCTTCATGCTCGCCTCCTTGCGGGGAGCGCCGCTCGTGGCTCGGCTTCGGATCATCGGTTCACTGCCCGGCGTCCGCGGTCTTCGCCGCGGTGTCCTGCTCTACGATGTTGAACTCGACTCGGCGGTTCTTCTCGCGACCCTCCGCTGTGTCGTTGTCCGCGATGGGCCTCGACGTGCCGAAGCCCCGGGCGGTGAGCATGCCGGCAGGGATCCCGCGGTCGACGAGGTACTTCATCACGGCTTTCGCGCGGCGATCCGACAGCTTCAGGTTGTGGTCGTCCGAGCCCTCGGCGCTCGCGTGACCCTCGATGGCGATCCTCTTGATGTGCTTGTGCGCCTTGATCGTGTCGACGACCTCGTTCAGCAAGCTGTGGGACTCCGGCCGGATCGTCGCCTTGTCGTACTCGAACTGGATCTTCTCGTTGATGACGATCTTGTCGTCGGTCACGACGACGCGATCCGCCGGGGGCGGCGGGGGCGGCGCGGGCGGGCGGCCCGCGACGCTGAACGCCCTCTCCCCTTCGAACATGGTGACGCCGCCGCAGGCGCTCGAGCCCAGGCCCATGCCCGTCAGCAAGGCACCGACGACCCAGGGCCGGAGGCCCATGGCGCGCCGCGAGCTGCGCCATGCGACTCGCCAACGGCGAGGGCTCGGGCACATCATCGCATCTTGTTTATCATGCATACCCTTCATGATCGCGTCTCCATCGCCCGCCGTCACGGGCCCAGGCCATCGGGTCGCTCTGCGTCTCTCCTCGACGAAACCAGGGGAGCGTGAGAGCTAGAGCGTGTCGCGCGCAGGAACTCCGCGAGCGCCGTGAGCGCGTGGAGGTCGCCGGGCGCGAGGTCGCTCGTCATCGCGTGGAGCTGCTGGCGAGCCGAGTCGACGGCGCGAGATCGCATCGACTCAGCGTCGGCGCGGGGCCAGGCGTGCTCGAAAGAAGCGGGTACGAGGCCGCGGGCGCCAAACCAATCGAGGATGGCAGCACGGATCCGCTCCATCCGGAAGACGCGCCAGCGGCGGAGCTGGTCCGGCCTGCCAGAGAGCACGGCCTTGAACCGCCGAAATGACCCCGGCCCCTGGAGGCACTGCAGGAGCAGCGCCTGGAGCTCGATGTCGTCGACCGTCGGGATGAACGCCTGCAGCCATCGATACTGGTCGCGCGCAGCGATGGCCTCGACGCGCACGCAGGCCGGATCCGCCTCGACGCGCACGCGCGTGTCCGGATCGGCGAGCCCGTCGACCAGCCGGATCAGGGCGCCTGTCTCGAGGTGGAGAAAATAGCGGATGTGTTGAGCGGTGTTGTCGAAGGCGCTCGCGAGCGCGCTCCAGTCGACAGGGACTCTCCGACCCGCAGCAGCGGACTCCGTCGTGGTCGTGCTCATGTTGGCGCCCGGTCCGCAGGCAGCTCTCATGCCATCCACGCACAAGGCGCGCTCCCACGCTGCGCAGCGCGCCCGAGAGTCATCCGTCCTGCGCTGGCCGCCGTGGGTGTCGCGTTGTGCAACACGCCGACGAAGCGCGGAGTCGCGCGCCTCGCGGCGCCTTCAGCGACCGCCGCTCGCGTCGGGCGGGGCGCGGCGCAGGCGCGCTCGGCGGCAGGGCGGCCGGACGGTCACGGCTTCGGGTCGCTCGAACGCCCGCCGCGCATGCCGTACCGCTCGAGCTTTCGATACAAGGTCGCCCGGTCGAAGCCCAGGATCTGCGCTGCCTGGCTCTTGTTCCCGCCGACCACCTCCAAGACGCGCAAGATGTAGCGTCGCTCGACCTCCTCCATGGGGACGAGCTCGGTCGGATCGTCGCTCGAGACGAGGACATGGGAGCGCGCGTAGGTCCGGATCTTCTCGGGCAGATCGTCGACGGTGATGTGATCGTACCGCGCGAGCGCGACCGCTCTCTCGATGCAGTTCTGGAGCTCGCGCACGTTGCCGGGCCACGCGTAGGCCATGAGCTTCTCCGCCGCGGGCGCCGAGAGGCCCTCGATCGGCCTCGCCTTGACGGCCGCGAAGTGCTCGAGGAAGTGCTGCGCGAGCAGCAGCACGTCGGCGCCGCGGGAGCGGAGCGGCGGCAGGTCGACGTGGACCACGTTGATCCGGTAATAGAGATCCTCGCGGAAGCGGCGCTCCTCGATCGCCGTCTCGAGGTCGCGGTTCGTCGCGGCGATGAGCCGGACGTCCACCGGGATCTCCTCGTCGGCGCCGACGGGCCGGACGACGCGCTCCTGGAGGGCGCGCAGGAGCTTCGGCTGGAGCCCGATCGGCAGCTCGCCGATCTCGTCGAGGAACAAGGTCCCGCCGTGAGCTCGCGCGAACAGGCCGCTCCTCGCGCCCTTGGCGTCGGTGAACGCGCCTCGCGCGTGGCCGAAGAGCTCGCTCTCGAGGAGGGCGTCCGGTACCGCCGCGCAGTTCACCGCCACGAACGCGCCCTCGCTCCGCCGGCTGCGCTGGTGGACGGCGCGGGCGACGAGCTCTTTGCCGGTGCCGCTCTCTCCCGTGATGAGGATCGATGTGTCCGAGTCGGCGACCCGATCGAGCAGATCGAACACGCTCCTCATGACCGGGCTGCTGCTGAGGATCTGCTCGTATCCGCGGGCGTCGGCCACGGCGCGCCGCAGGCGGCGGACCTCCTCGCGGAGGGCGCGGTGGCGCAGGGCGCGCTCGACGGTCAGCCGGAGCGCGTCGAGCTCGAAGGGCTTGGTCACGAAGTCGTACGCGCCCGCGCGGATCGCCGACGTGGCGGTGTCGAGGCTGCCGAACGCGGTGATGACGATGACCGGCAGATCGGGCCGGTTCTGGACGATCCGCTCGCAGAGCTCGAGGCCGTTCATGCCGCGCATGGTCATGTCGGTGACCACGACGTCGAAGTCCTCGACCCCGAGGAGCTCGAACGCCTCCGCGGCCGACGTCCGCCACGCCGTCCGGAATCCACGCTTCTTGAGCCCGGCGTCGAGGAGCTCGCAGACGCCGCGCTCGTCGTCGACGATCAGGACGCGCCCCGTCATGGCTTCCACTGTGGCAGGAACATCGTGAAGCAGCTCCCCGAATCCATTCGGCTGTCGGCATGGATCCAGCCGCCGTGCTCCTTGATGATCCCGTAGGTGACCGACAGGCCGAGCCCCGTCCCTTCGCCGACGGGTTTGGTCGTGAAGAACGGCTCGAAGATGTGCTCGAGGATGTCGGCCGGCATGCCTCCTCCCTGGTCACGAACGGACAGCGCGACGTAATCCCCCTCGCCCCCACCGCCCTGGTAGGCGGGGGGACTGGCGCGCTCTGCCCGGACTCCAACCGTCAGCGTACCGCCGGACGGCATGGCCTGGATGGCGTTGACCATCACATTCGTGAGCGCCTGCTGGAGCTGGTCAGCATCCGCGTGGACGATCAGCGCCGACGTGTCCCCTTCCTGAACGATCGTGACGCCCTGCTTCTCCGCCAGTGGCCTCAGCATCGTGAAGGTGCTGCGGAGCACGCTCCCCAGCGGGGTTTCCTGCTTCTCCGCGCTGCGGCGCCGGGCGAAATCGAGCAGCTGGCGGATGATCTGGGTCATTCGCTGCGCCTGCTCGAGGATGATCTGTCCGTTGGCCGGCACCTCGTCTCCGGAGACGTCCCCGTCCACCAGCATGCGTGCGCGTCCCGCGACGACCTGGAGAGGCGCGCCCAGCTCGTGCGCGATTCCGGAGGCGAGCTTGCCGACGGTGGCGAGCCGCTCGGCGTGGCGGAGCTGCTGGAGCGCGGCGAGCCGCGCGGCCGCTTCGGACTCGAGCTTCTGGTTCGCCGCAGCGAGGCGATCGCACATCGCGTTCATCTCCCGTCCGAGCTCGCCGATCTCATCCTTCTGGTGCAGCGACAAGCGTCGGGAGAGGTCACCCGCGCCGATCCGCCGCGCCTGGTCGATCAGCGTTCGCATGGGACGTCCCACCAGCCCGACTCCGAGGGACGTGGTTAGCAACCCGCATACCAGCGCCAGAGCGGCTGTCGTGACGGTCGTGCTCAGGATCATGCTCCGGATGGTCCGGCGCGCGCCCGCCAACGATTCGGAGAGCAGCAACGCGCCGACGCGGTCGCCGGGCACCGGCACGGGCATGCAGGTGATGAGCACGTCCGCGTCTTCGCGGGGGATCCTGTGCACGACGGTTTGCCCCATCGAGACGGGGACGAGCAGCTCTGGCGCCAGTCCTGGCCGATGCGCTTCGCTCGCGTGCTCGTCGAGCCAGACCCACCGGATGTCCACCTGTCGCTCGCGCTCGTTTGCATCGTCGACCAGGCGCAGCGCGCGGGCCTGCCCTTCGGAGCGCCACACCTCGGTCACGGCGGCGGCCAGCACGCGGCCCATCGTGTGGTGGTCCCGCTGCACATCGTTCTCGAAGATCCTGGCCTCTCTGCGGATCTGGACGTAGGCGCTCAGCGCAAGCACGAGGAACACTCCGAACACGAGAGCGAGCGTCAGCTTGCGCGCGAGCTTCATGCCGGAGGCGTAGCGCAGGTGGTGCGCGGCGAGCTACCCGCATGAGGCCGCCGCAAAGTACGACATGCCGCATTTTGCGACACCAGCGCAGGGCGTCGGTTCCGGATGAGGAGCAGGCCGCCGAGCGCGTCGGGCGTCATGAGCGGCACGACTCCCCGGCGAGATCCGGCGCTCGCTGGGCTGACGCCGTGCTCGTGCCCAGAGCCGATCACCCGGGGAGGCGGAGCTGCGGTGGACGGCTCTGGCGCGCGATCTCACCTCGGCTTCTCGGCCGCCTTTTCCGGGCAGCAGAACAGGTGATCGGGCACCAGCATGGCGCAGCCGTCTTTCCAGGGGTCGTCGGGCGCGTAGTCCGTCCGGTTCTCCGCAGGATAGAAGTACGCCCTGGGCCTCTCTGGATCCGTGCAGGCCCTGTCGCGCTCCGGCGCTGCCTCGCGGCGCTTCGGCGCGCCTGCGCCCCTGGAGCAGGCCGCGAGCGCGGCGCCGGCCACGACGAGCGCGAGGAGCGCGGCGACGGACCTGCGAGCCCAGGGCGACGCGCGCCTCGGCGGTCGTCGCGGGGATGGTCGCCGGTGAGCGCTGACGGTGTTCGGGCCTTCCGGGGGTGTGGAGATCATCGTTCGTGTCCTTCCCGCGTCCGGCGTGGCGGCCTGGCGCCGTCCGGCGTGGCGGCCTGGCGCCGTTCTCGCCTGGTCAACCTATGGAGACGGGCGTACCGCTTCCCTCTCGGCGCAGCCTTGCACGTCGCCTCCGCTCGCGTGCTCTCCGGCGCCGACGCGTCGCACCCATTCGTTCTTCAACGATTGCATCGGGCCTGCAACGGGCTCGACTTCAAGCGCACGCAGGCCCGCGGAGGGCAGCCGAGACCCGCGCAGGCCGCTTCGAAGCTCGGATAGCAGCAGCCGTCGGCGAAGACGTCGCTCGCGCCGCAGTCGCCGAAGCTCTGAGCGGGATGCGCCGGAGCAGCGCATCGTGCGGGCTTGCTGGTCGGTTTGGGGTGCGCCCTGGGCGCGTGACCGGGAGCAGGGCTCCGGTCTGGCTCGGACGCCGGCGCGCTGCCCGCCGCGGGCTCGGCGCCAGGGGCCGGCCCGTGGTCGGACGTGGATGCCGGTGTTGGCTCGGAGCCGTGCGTCGGCTCGGGCCCGTGTGTCGGCTCGGGGCGTGGCGCGCGCTCGGCGGTCGAATCAGGCCCTCGACCGGTCGGCGCGGCGCCGGGCTCGCGCCGAGGGGGCGAATCAGGCTCTCGACCCGGCGCAGCGGCCGGGGCTGCGGTCGAGGCGGTCGGGCTCGGCGTGCTCGCGCAGTGGACGAGGAGCAGAAGCAGCGAGAGAGGGCGCCCGAGCGCGAGCGTCCGGACCGATGCCAGCTTGCGTGCCACCGAGGGAGCATCGCACGATGGCCCGCGCGAAGCCAGGAGGGCTCCCATCGCACGCGCGTCACACACGCGATCGATCAGCCGCTGGCGCCGCCCCCCGCGCCGGCGATGTCGGTCGAGGCGTAGTGTCTCATCTCCTGGATGCGCTCATAGAACGGCTTCACCTTGGCGAAGAAGGACGGGAACGACGCCGCCTTGCGGAACCCCTGGAGGTGGCCCTCCAGCGAGCCCCAGCGGATGCGGACGACGAAGCTCGCCGGATCCTCGACGCAGCGGGAGATCTCGTAGTCGAGGCAATGCTCGGAGCCGCGCAGCTCGGCGGCTGCGTCGCGATAAGCGGCCAGGAACGCCTGCTCTTGGTCCGCGGGGATGGCATAACGAATATACTCGATGATCATGGCAGCTCCCTGGGTCGGGTGGCCGGGGGCGCTCCGTGCGGCGGCGCGCGCGCTCCGGAGAGCAGGGATACGTGGCCGCGGCCCTGCCGTCGAATCGACTGTCGGCGCGCCCATCCATCGATGGTGTCTATGGGTTGGCGTGCTATCCATCGATCATGCGCCTGCAGTCGGTGGACACCCACCTCGTCGTCGCCTTGCACGCTCTGCTCCAGGAGAAGAGCGTCACGCGCGCCGCGCGCCGCGTCGGCGTGACGCAGCCCTCGATGAGCCACGCGCTCTCACGGCTGCGCGCCCATTTCGGGGACCCGCTGCTCGTCCAGGTCGGCAGGCAGATGACGTTGAGCGAGCGAGCGCGCGACCTTTTGCCGAGAGCAGCGGAGGCCGTCGAGCGCCTCGAGCAGGTCTTCAGCCCGGCCGAGCGGTTCGACCCGGGGCGCTCCAGGCGCACGTTCCGGCTCGTCGCGACCGACAACCTCGAGCTGCTCGTGCTCCCGGCCTTGGCCCGGCTCCTCGCCGCGGAGGCGCCGTGCGTCGACGTGCGGTGCCGCAACATCCCGGCGGATTTCGCGGAGCTCCTGCGCTCCGGCGAGCTCGACGGCAAGCTGGGTCGGGGCGGGCCGGTGCCCGACGGGTGTCGGTCCATGTTGCTGGCCGCCGAGCGGCTCGTCTGCGTGATGCGGCGAGGCCACCCGGCGTCCCGGAAGCCGCTCACGGCGGCGCGCTACGCTGCCTGCGAGCACCTGATGGTCTCACCGCATGGAGAGGATCACGGCGTCGTCGATCGGGAGCTGGCAGCGCGGGGGCTGCGCCGGCGGGTGACCCTGACGGTGTCGCATTTCCTCGTCGCTCCGTTCATCGTCTCCGGCTCCGACCTGCTGCTCACCGTGTCCGCGCGGGTCGCCGAAGCCGTGGCGTCGAAGCTCGACCTGGTGGTGCGGCCGTGTCCGGTCGAGATCGCGGGCTATGCGCTGACGCTCGTCTGGGCGGAGCGCTCCGAGCGCGATGAAGGGCACCGCTGGCTTCGGGCCGCCATTGCGAGGGCCGTCGCCTGCGAGCCGGTCGAGGGCCCGGGCGCGTCCGGGTGAGGATCGGCGCGGGCTGCGCGCGCGCCGGTGTACGCCGGGGCGCGATGGGGCCGGCCTGCCACGCGGCGTGGGCCTGCGATGACACGTGCCTCAGGCGCGGCGCGGGCTTTCCGGGTCGTGCTCTGCGGCACGCGCCGTGCTCCTCCGGGCCGGCATGCCGTGCATCCGAGCCGCTGCGCTGATCGCCCTGGTGACGCTGACTTCCGGCTGTGCCGCCCGGTCGCAGCCCGCATCTCCCGTTCCCGTCGAGATCCCGGTCGCGCCTCCGCAGCGCACGGCCGAAGCCGAGGCGGCCGGGAACGGGGCGCCCGGCGGGGGCCTCCTGGTCTGGGGCAGCGTGGGCGACGGAGCGCCGCGGACGTGGCATCTCGCGGAGGGCGGCGCGGTGATCCGCGAGGAGCCCGGGATCGTCGTGGCGACCCGGCGAGGGGAGTGGCGCTGGGAAACGCGCGAGGAGCAGGTGGCGACGTCGGCCTGCGAGATGGGGCTGGGGGAGATGCGCGAGCCGGGCGAGGGCACGGCGACCCGCGCGGCGCTCGTGCTCCGCGGGAAGGGCGAGCGCCAGGAGGTGATCTCGCCGCACGATGGGGACGAGAGCAACGAGATCCACCACACGGCCGCGCTGATCGGGAGCGTGGGGCCGTACCTGTTCATCGAGGAGCGGACGTATACGGACCTCTGCGGGGCGCACGGCTTCGAGGGCGCGGGGTTCGTGGCGTGGGACGCCGAGCGGCGCGCGGCCGTCGATCTGCTGGCCGAGGTGCGCGGCGTGACCGCGCTGCAGAGCGCGGCCGAGGCGCTGCTCGACGACGGCGAGGACGGCGCAGAGGCCGCGGGGCAGGAGCGGGATGCACCGGAGCTCGTGCAGATCGCGCCAGCCTACGATGAGCGGGGGGCGCTCCGGCTGACGGCGCAGCTCGCGCGATCCGCGTGCTACGCGTGCAGCGACGGGGCGTGGAGCTCGTACTCGCGCTCGGCGGTGGTGCCGGTCGAGAGGACGCCGGCGCGCCTCGCGGCGTGGGCGTCGACGCCGCCCGATGTGCGGGCGTTTCTGGAGCGGACGCCGGGGGTAAGGCTCGGTGGATGGTCGCAGGCCGGCCAGGAGGAGTGAGCTGGACTGGGACTACGCACCCAGGTTGGCAAGAGTGCTCGATCCCCCGGGACCCGCCGCCGCCGCCGGAGCTGCCGCCGGACCCGCCGGACCCGCCGCCGCCGGACCCGACCCAGGTTGGCGCGGGCGACTACTACCCGACCCAGGTTGGCGCCGGACCCGACCCAGGTTGGCGCCGGACCCCCGCCCGCCCGCGGACCCGACCCAGGTTGGGCGACTACCCGACCCAGGTTGGCGACCCGACTACTACCCGACCCAGGTTGGCGACCCGACTACCCGACCCAGGTTGGCGCACCCCTCAGATTGGGTCCCGACCCCAGGTTGGAACTAACCCAGATTGGACCCGATCCAATGTTGGACCCGATCCAGGCCATCAACGCGGGTTACGGGTGTAAGTTGGGCTATGTCGCGGCGCGCCGACTCAGAGTGGCGGAAACTGGCGGAAAACCGCTGCCGCCACCCATGCGACCGTGCAAGTCCTTGAAATGATTCATGCCGACTCATGGCGCGGCGTTTGTATCTGCGCGCGGCCATGAGCCAGCCTCGCCAAATCGCTCCAGGTGCGACCTACCTACTCACCCGCCGGGTCATGCGTCGGCACTTCCTGTTGCGCCCCGATGCGGCCATCAACCAGCTGTTAGTCTACGCCCTCGCTATATCGGCTCGCCGCTACGGCATCGAGGTTCATGCCATTTGCGCGATGTCAACACATCTGCACTTGGTCGTGACCGATGTGCAGGGCGTGCTGCCGCGCTTCTTGCAATTTTACCATCGACTGGTCGCATTGGGCACCAAAGTGCTGCGGCAGTGGGAAGGGCCAGTATGGGACCATGAGGCCACGAGCGTGGTACAGCTCGTGACGCAGGCGGCGGTGGTAGAGAAGATCGCCTACGTGCTCGCGAACCCTGTGGCTGCTGGCCTGGTTCGGCACGCGAGCGAATGGCCGGGCGTCAAGGTGGATGTGGGTGACCTCGGTCGTGGAGTGCTGCACGCGCTGCGCCCGTCCGCATATCTCAATCCAAAGAATCCGCAGTGGGTCGAGCAAGCGACACTCTCGCTCGCGCTGCCGCCTACCATCGAGCAGGAGAACGCGGAGGCCTTTCGCCTGCAGGTCGCGGCAGAGCTTGAGCGCCAGGAAGCTCAGGCCCATGCAGAGGCGGAGCAACAAGGCCGCCGCTTTTCGGGCGCCGAGCGAGCCAGCGAGATCTCCCCGTACGAGCGAGCCACGAGCCGCGAGGAGCTCGGTGCACGCAATCCAACGTTCGCCGTGGGCCGCAACCAGGGCGATGCTTGGCGAACCGCTACGGCCGCTGTACGTGCGTTTCGCATATCCTATCGCACGGCGCGTAAACAGTGGTGTGCTGGCGTGCACAACGCGGTATTCCCGGTGGGGACATGGTGGATGCGCACGTTCCACGGTGCCAGGGTGAACGACGCGACGCTTGCAGCGTAGAACGGCGATCGGGAGCGCGACAGCGACTCGGGCACGGACGGCGTTGTCTTGACGCGTTGTGGGGCGGATATGCCCGTGTCGGCGAGGCGGGAGCGGCCGGCGGATGCTCGGCGCTGTATCACGCGCCTTGCGCGCATATGCCGTGCCGGGCCAAGCGGACACGAAGCGGCGCCCATGCCAGGCTGTCGAAGCCTCTGATCGATGGCAGGAGACGGATCTTTGCCGGCCGTCGCGTCTCGCTCACCAGGTCAATCCGGGTCGTTGCCCGGCAGCCCGCGGACTGGAGCAATCCGCATGGGCAACCCGTAGCAACCCGCAACCCGGGTCGGGTCGACCGACCAACCCGGGTCCGCAGGTGGTCGCAACCCGGGCCCGGTCGCGGCCGCCGCCGTCGCAGGTCGCCACCGCAGGTCGCCCGCCGCTCCGCTGCTGGTCGCAACCGGGTCAGGTCGCCGCCGCCGCCGGCGGCCCGGTCGCCCCGCGCCCCGCGCAACCAGGGTCAGGTCGCCCCGCAATCCGGGTGTGCCCAACAGGTCGCCCAACAGGTCGCAACCCGGGTCCGGTCGGCCCCGCAATCCGGGTGTGCCCAACAGGTCGCAACCCGGGTCCGGTCGGCCCCGGGTCCGGTCGGCCCGGCCCGGCCCGGCCAGCGGCCCTCCGTCAGAGCAGATCGTCCAGTTCGTCCATCGCCTGGGAGAGGTCCTCGCTCATCTCCTTCAGCTTCTCGCGGTCCTTCTCCAGGAGCACGGCCTGCGCGGCGCGCGCCTTGTCTCCGAGCTTGCGCGCCGCGAGCACGTTCTCGAGCAGATACCGCCGCTCGGTCGCGCCGAGCGTCGCGAACGCGCGCCGCAGGATCGGCAACGTGTCTTTGAAGCGCTCCGGCGCGATCCCCCCGAGGAAGGCGTCGAGCGCCTCAACCACGGTCCGGCTCTTGACGAGGACGAGCGCGTTCACCTCGAGGAAGCCGGCCAGGAACGACGCCGCCGGCTCGGGCGGGGCCGCGCCCCCGAGCCGCAGACCGACCACCCTCGCCACCTCCGCATCGTCGATCGCCTGCGCCAGGTAGAGCAGCCCGCAGGCGAAGCCGGACGCCGTCGGGTTCACCGCGTCGCTGTCCACGAGCCCCCGCGCCGCGGCGAGCCACGCCGCGCGGTCGACGATCGGCTGCGACAGCGCCACGTCGTGCAGCGTGCGCAGCGCCTCCTTGGCCGTGGCGACCGCCTCGTCGCTGCCCGTGCAGCCCCCCTGCACGCGCAGCACCGCGCGCGCGAACGTCTTCTCGAGCATCGGCGCGATCACCCCGTCGCCGAGCGACGACAGCGACCGGGACGACCCGAACGACGCGAGCCCCGCGAAGGCGCGGCACGCCCGGGCGAGCGACGGCAGATCGCTGTCGCCCGCGGCGAACTGGTCGCACGCCCTCAGCGCCGCGGCCACCGCGCGGGCGCTCGACGCCAGCACCCCGTTCAGCAGCACGTCGGCGGCCTCGCCGGTCGTATGGCACGCCGCGAGGTCCTCCTCGAGCAGCCGCGTCGCCACCTGCTCCAGCGTGTCGCCGAGCACGATCTTCTCGACCAGCGCAACGTCGGTGGCCGGCGTCCACTGCGCCTCCCACGTCTCGCTGAGCTGCCCGAGCAGCTCGTCGGGCGGCGTCTCCTGGGTTGCCTGGCCGCCGCGCCGCCTCGCCCCGCCGCCGGCGCGCCGCGCCCCGGCGTAAGCCGCGTAGGGAATCTTGGCGATGCGGAGCCGGTGCAGGAGCACGCTCGTGCCGACCTCAACCTGGTTGGTGAGCGACAGCCGGAACGACTCGGGCGCGTCCGTGGCGGGGAGCCTGCGCTCGCGCACCTCGCGCCAGAACTCCTCCTGGAGCGAGTTCTTCCCGATGCCGCCGCCGACGCGACCCACGTTGCGCCCGATGACCGCCGGCCACAGGAATCCGTCCACGTGCGTCGCGTCGCCGCGGCACATCGTCGCGATGGTCGCCTCGCGCACCTCGTCGAGGCCCGGCTCTGCCTTGCCGCGGAGCTCGGCGAGCGTGACCGCGAGGCGGAACGCCTCGATGGTGTCGGCGAGCGAGGCCATGAAGCCGCGGAGGCGGAGGTGCTCGGTGAAGTCGATCAGCACCTCGAGCGTCGCGCGCCGGAAGTCGCCGCCCGCGTCGTGCGCGCGCTGGTAATACTGCGGCGCCCGGTTGCCCGCGCCGTAGCCGAGCTGCTCGGAGAGCCGCGGGAAGCTGAACGGGATGAGCGTCACGGCGCACGGCACCGGCGCCGGCAGCCGCGCCTCGAGCGCGGGATCGACGTCGCGCGCCGCGAACGCCGCCGCGTGCGCCGCGCCGAGCACGGCCGCGACCTCGTGCGGGGCGAGGTCCGGCCCCATGCGCTCGAGCAGGCACCGCGCCATGTACGCGTCGCGCGCCCGGTGGACCAGCCGGTCCCCGTCGCTGCGCGCGAGGTCCGCGTACGCGAGGAGCGCCTCGCGGAACGACCTCGGGTCGTAGCGGGGCGCCTCGAACGAGGCCTCCCAAAACTCCTCGAACGAGCGGAAGCCCCGGGCCCGCGCGCACGCCTCGTAGATGCTCTCCTGCGCCCCTTCCGCGGACGCCGGCGCATCGCCGCCGCCCTCGCCGTCCTCGCCGCTTGCGCCGTCCTCCGCGCGCCCACCGCCTTCCGCGTCGCTCTCCCGCTCGTGACCGCCGGGGTCCTCGACGTCGTCGTGGCCGACCACGGCGCCCTCGAACGGCGCGAGCGTCATGCCGACGGGGACGTCGATGAGCTCGACGCGCACCCCGTGCTCGAAGGCCCATTTCACCGCGACGTACTCGGGCGAGTAGGCGGCGAACGGCCACAGCGACGACGCGGGCGTCCCGTCGGTGCGGTAGCCGAGGATCGCGACGGGCGGGACCGTCTTCGGGTCGACGAGCGCCTCGAGGAGCGGCGTCGCGTCGCTCGGGCCCTCGACGAAGATCGCCTTCGGGCGCACCTCGTCGAGGTAGGCGCGCAGCGTCGCGCTGGAGCGCGGCGAGTGGTGGCGCACCGGGAAGAGGTGGACGGCGGCGAGCCGGGCCAGGTCCATCGGGGGCTCCTTCAGGGCGCGAGGCGCTTCTTGGCGGCGGCGTAGAACTCCTTCCAGAGCCCGGTGCGCCCCTTGGCCACGGTCTCGCAGTACTCGCGCACCGCCTTGAGGTCGTCGCCGCCCTCCTTGCTCACGGCGCCGAGCAGCGAGCGGGACAGGTCGTCGGCGGTCACCTTCCCGGTGCCGAAGTGCTGCGCGAGGATGCCGCTGTTGAAGAGCACGCTGATCGCCTCGGCGGTCGACAGGACGGACCCTGGCGCCTTCACCTTGGTCTTGCCGTCCTTGGTGACGCCGGCGCGGAGCTCCTGGAACAGCGTCACGAGCAGCTTCGCGAGCTCGGCCGGCGGCTCGACGCCGACCTGGTAGTCGCCGCGGAGCTCGGCCTCGCGCTTCTGCACGATGCGGATCTCCTGCTCGAGGTCGTCGACGACCGGGACGGTGATGAAGTTGAAGCGGCGCTTGAGGGCGGCGCTCATCTCGTTGACGCCGCGGTCGCGGGTGTTCGCGGTGGCGATGAGGTTGAAGCCGCGCTGGGCGGGGACCACCTGGTCGAGCTCCGGGACGGCGATCTGCTTCTCGGACAGGATGGAGATCAGCGCGTCCTGGATCTCGGACGATGTGCGGGTGATCTCCTCGAAGCGCGCGAACCGCCCGTCGCGCATGGCGCGGAGGATGGGCGAGGGCACGAGCGCCTTCTGCGACGGCCCTTCGGCGAGGAGCAGGGCGTAGTTCCAGCCGTATTTGACGTGCTCCTCGCTGGTGCCTGCGGTCCCCTGGACGACGAGCGCGCTCGTCCCGCTGATGGCCGCCGACAGGTGCTCGGAGAGCCAGCTCTTCGCGGTGCCCGGCTCGCCGACCAGCATGAGGGCGCGGTCGGAGGCGAGCGTCGCGAGGGCGACCTGCACGAGGGCGCGGTCGCCGATGTACTTGGGGGTGATCGCGACGCCGCCGACGGGCTTGTCGCTCCCGAGGATGTAGGTCTCCACGGCCCTCGGCGAGAGGCGCCACCCGGGCGGCCTCGGCGCCGTGTCCTCGGCGGCGAGGGCGGCGAGCTCGTGGGCGTACTTGGTCTCGGCGGGCTGGCGGAGGTCGCTCATGGGCGGGGGAGAGGCTACCGCAGAACGGGGTGCGGAGAGAACGACACGGGCGGAGGTCGAGGATGCGCTCGGAAGCTTCGTGCTCGATCTGCTCCCGGGAGCGCGAGGCGCTCAGGCACGCCGCTCGAAGGCGAGCTTGACGCCCATGCCGACCATCATCGCGCCGCTCGTCCGGTAGACGCCGGTGAGGGCCCTCGGACGCGCGCGCAGCCACGCGGACAGGGCGCCGGCGAAGTAGCCGACCAGCCCCTTCACCAGGAAGGTGAGCAGCGAGAACGCCACCCCGAGCCCGCTGATGAGCAAGGTCGGGTGCTCGGCATCACCAGGGACGAACTGGGGGAGAAAGGCGAGATAGAAGATCGTCACCTTGGGATTGGACAGGTTGGACAGCGCGCCCTCGGCGAACAGCCTGGCCAGGCTCGACGGCCTCGCCTCCAAGAGATCGAGCGCGGCAGCGCGCGTGCGCAGGAGGCGTACGCCGAGATAGACGAGGTACGCAGCGCCGACGAGCTTGAGGATCAGAAACAGGGTGGCAGACGCCATGAGGATGGAGCCGAGCCCCAGCGCGGCCAGCGCCGTGTGGCCCACCAGGCCGAGGCTGATGCCGCCCGCGGTCGCCATGCCCGCGGACGAGCCCTGCGCGAGGGAGCGCGACATCACGAGGATCATGTCCTGGCCCGGAGTCACAATGACGAGGAGCGAAGTAAGCAAGAAGAGAACGATCTGGGTCTCCGACATCGCATCGATCCTCTGTGTTGGTTTCCTTACATGGTCGACTGTAACCGAGCCCGAACGCCGCAGCTACAGGACAGGGCTCCGCCGAGCAGCATCGCGGCGAACCACAGGCTGTCGCGCGGTGGTCAGGGCACGTCCCGGAGGCCGCGACGAGGTTGCTATCACCTCTGCCAGTATGTGCCAAACTGCGTCAATCGAAGGGGGCTCGGGTCTTGCTGAGCCCCGTGCTCTGCTACACACTGGCGCATCGTGGGCAGCGCTAGATCGAGCGCGATGGCGTGATCGCAACCCCGTGGGGCAGATGAGCACGCAGTTTGCACTGACCGAGCTCGAGGACGGAGCCGCACTCACGGACGGCTCCCCACCCCTTGGAAAGATGATGATCATGAAAGCACATCGACTCGCCTGGGTCGCGCTCCTGCTGGTCGCCGCACAGGTTCCGTTCGTTGCCGCCTGCTCGGGCACGGTCGACGGCTCGGGTGATCCCGAGCCGGATACCGGGAACGATCCCTCCGGCGAAGGCGGCGGCGACGTGAGCGCGCCCGAGACAGCGCCCGACCTGTTCGCATGCAGCCTCGAGCTGAGCTGTGAGAAGATCTCGCGGCACCTCGGCCCGGAACCACGAGAGGCGCTGGAGTGCGCGGCCAGGCTCCTGCTTTCGGGCGACACGGGCGCCCTCGCGGCGCTCGATACCCCCGGACCGTTCATCGACGAGACAGAGTCGCTCATCGTGGTGCTGGGCGACGGCACCGCGCTCGTGCAGACCCGCGAGAGGCACTGCGGAGCTCCCGACGAGCCGCCCTGCCAGCCCGACACGTGGGAGGCGCCGTCTCTGCATCAGATCTGCGATGTCGAGATCCCTGAGTCCATGGAAGAAGCGTGCGAGGAAGACTCCGAGGAGGGGTGTGTCTGGGTGCCGTGGTCAGGGCTGAGCAACTGCCAGGCCGTGGACGACACCACCTGCACCGACATCGCTGAGCGGCTCGCACCGAGGTGATCGCCCGCCTCGCCCGGCTCCGGTGAGCCAGACACCTGGCTCCGTGCGGTCAGGCGAGCGGTGGATTCATGTGCTCAGGCGGCCTCCTGCCGCGCCCCCATCGCGGCGAGCGGCGGTATCCCGAACCGCGCGCGCACCTCGCCGAGCGGCAGGTGGACGACGTCCCAGAAGTCCCAGCGGTCGCTCAGATCGACCTTGCAGGCCGCGCCGCGCGCCACCGCGCGCAGCACCTTGCGCGCCTCGAAGAGGCCCACCTGCGGCGCCGCGAGCGGCGTGATCTGGATCCCGAGGTGGAACTGCAGGATCACGAACATCAGGAAGGCGAACCCGTCGCGCCGGATGAACCCGGGGAAGTGTCGGCAGGTCCGCCGCGCGGGCCACCGGCGCTGGCCGGTCACGTCCGCGCGCCGGTCACGTCCGCGCGCCGGTCACCTCGGCGCGCCGGTCACTTCCGCGCGCCGGTGACCTGGATCTCGCGCAGGCGCGCCCGCGCCGCCGCGTAGTACGGCTCGATCTCCTTCGCCGCCGGCGTCCCCCAGAGGTTCTTCCGCTCCTCCGGGTCGCCCGCCAGATCGTACAGCTCGAACCGGGCGCCGCCCGAGATCGTCAGCTTCAGATCGCCGCGGATGAACGACCGCCGCGCGTCGTTGTATGGCCCGGCCGGCATGTCGATCAGCACGTCGCGCGCCGCGGCCTGCTCGCCGGGCGCGAGGAACACGTCGGGCAGGAGCGACACGCCGGACAGGAAGTCGGTCGCGGGCGCGCCCTCCCCCGGCCCGGGGACCCGCATCAGATCGAGCAGCGTCGGCGCGAGGTCGATCAGGCTCCGCCGCGCCGAGACGCGCGACGGCGTCGCGCCCGGCACATGGACGAGCAGCGGCACGCGCACGAGCTCCTCCCAGAGCTCGAAGCCGTGGCGGAACATCTTGTGCTCGCCGAACGCCTCGCCGTGATCGCTCGTCACCACGATCGCCGTGCGCCCGCCGTACGGCGCCGCCGCGACCGCGTCGAGCAGCCGGCCGATGTGCTTGTCCGTGAAGGCCACCTCGCCGTCGTACAGGTCCCGCTGCGACGACGCGCCGAAGCCCGGCACGTCGTCGTGCCGGAGGTAGTCGGCGTGCGGATCGAGGTAGTGGACCCACAGGAAGAAGCGCCCGCCCGTGTTCTCGGGCGACCCGAGCAGCCGCAGCGCGGCGTCGGTCAGCGCGGGGCTCGTCGCCTTGTTGTCGATGTCCCACGGCGCGCCCTCGGGCGGCGCCGCGGACATGTCCACCACGTCGAACCCGCGATCGAGCCCGCCGAAGCTGCCGAAATAGCGGTGCCCGTGCACGCTCATCGTGCGCACCCCCGCCGCCTTCAGGCGCTCCGCGACGAACGTGTCCTCCTCGCCGAACTTGTTGAAATGGCCCCAGTTTCTGTGGGTCTCGCTCCCGTACTTGCCGATGAGCATCGGGCCGATGCTCTTGCCCGTGTAGGACGCGAGCGCGTACGCGCGCTCGAACGCCGTCGAGCGGGCCGCGAGCGCGTCGAGGTTCGGCGACACGGGCCGCGGGTTGCCCGCGTAGCCGAGATCCCAGCGGAGCGTGTCGATCGTGATGAGGACGACGTTCAGGTCCTGGGGCAGGCGCGCCGCGGGCGACTCGGCGGGCGCGGCCGCCTTCGGGGCCGGGGCGAGCGCGGCCAGCGCCGCGGCGGTCAGGTCGCCGCCGGAGCAGTCGTCGTCGACGCCGTTGTCGAGGATCTCCTCGGCCAGCGGGTGGACGCGCGCGTCGCGGTCGTCGCAGTCGCCGCCGCCGAAGAGCCCGGCCGAGCGGTCGCCGTCGCGGTCGGCCAGGCGGCGCAGGACCGCGAGGCTCTTGCCGCCGACGGGCGCGCCGCGCTCGAGCGCCTGGCCCACCGCCGGCGCCGCGTTGAGCGCCGTGGCCGCGCGCGCGGTGAGCGCGAGCGGCAGGAGCGCGACGAGGAGGGCGACCGGGGCGCGCACCGTCCGGACGGCGGCCGGCGCGAGGAAGGCGGCGAGCGCGACGACGAGCAGGAGCGCCGGCGCGCGCAGGTCGAGCTCGGGGCGCTTGAAGATGCCGTAGATGCCGAGGAAGCCGCCCTCGCCGGAGACGCCGCCCGTGGCGACGCCGACCGCGAACAGGGCCGCGGCGATCCCGAGCGCGACGCCGCCCGTGACCGCCGGGTCGACGCAGGCGGGGCGCCCGTCGCTCGCGTTGGCGAGCGCGCGCCGGAGCGGCGGCGTCAGGGCGAGGACGGCGAGCCCCGCGATGAGGCCGACGCCGAGCGAGCCCGCGGCGACGGCGGTGCCGACGAGCAGGGGCGCGGCCTCGAGCCCGAGCAGCGCGCGGGCGAGGTGCGCGCACAGGGTCATCCAGAGGAAGGCCGCGAGCACCGCGAGCGGCACGAACGCCGCGATGTCGGCGGGCCGGCCGATCGCCCGCACGCGGAGCGAGGCGACGAGCGTGGCCGGCGACGGCGGGCGCGACGGGTCGACCACGATCGCGCCGAGGCCGCCGAGCAGGCCGACGGCGAGCGCGACCGGCGCGAACACGCCGATGTCGGCGAGGTAGGTCGCACGCTGGAAGGCGGGGTCGTCGCCGGCGAAGGCCGCGGCCCAGCCGGCGTCGAGCGACGCGGCCACGACGCCGAGGACGCTGGCGCCGAGGGCGCTCGTGGCGAGCCGCCCTGCCCACGCGCGGGCCAGCGTCGGGACGGCGGGCCCCGGCGAGCTGGGGGTGCGCTTCACGCCGGGCTCCGCTTCCGCGCCATCGGGTGGGCGTTCCGCGCCATGGGGTGGGCGGCGTCGTAGACCTTGAGCAGGTGGTCGATCGACACGTGCGTGTACCGCTGCGTGGTGGCGAGCGACGCGTGCCCGAGCAGCTTCTGGATGGCGCGGAGGTCGGCGCCGCCGTCGAGCAGGTGGGTCGCGCAGGTGTGCCGGAGCGCGTGCGGGTGCAGGTCGGACCGGCCGGCGCCGAGCGCGCCGTAGCGCTGGACGAGGGCCTGGACGCGGCGCACGCCGATGCGCGCGCCCCGGCGGGACAGGAAGAGCGCGCGCGGGTCGCGGGCGCCGGTCGTCGGGTCGGTGAGCTCGTCGCGCCGCTCGAGGTAGCGCTCGATGGCGGCGACGGCGTGGGAGCCCAGCGGGACGATCCGCTCCTTGTCGCCCTTGCCGATGACGCGCACCGAGGCCCTGTCGGCGGGCTGCCGGTCGACGTGGGCGAGGTCGAGCCCGCAGAGCTCGGAGACGCGCAGGCCGGCGCCGTAGAGGGTCTCCAGGATGGCGCGGTCGCGGAGCCCCTCGGCGGTGTCGGCGCCGGGGATCTCCATGACCTCGGCGGCGGCGTCGACGTCGAGGAAGGTCGGCAGGGGGCGCCGGACCTTGGGCAGGGCGAGCTGGGCGGCCGCGTTCTTGTCGACCTCGCCGCGCCGCTCGAGGTAGCGGAGCAGGGCGCGGGCGGCGCCCACCTTGCGCGCGATGGAGGCGGGAGCGTGGGTGCGCGCGAGCGAGCCCAGCCAGCTGCGCAGGAGGAGCACGTCGAGGCCGGTCACGGCCGTGTCCTCCACCGCGGCCGCGTCCTCGCCCGCGGTCGGGGCCTCGCCTGCGGCCTTGCCGGCGGCCGCGACCTTGCCGGCGGCCGGGACCTTGCCGGCGGCGGGGACCTTGCCGGCGGCGGGGACCTTGCCGGCGGCCGGGACCTTGCCGGCGGCCGGGGCCTTGCCGGCGGCCGGGGCCTTGCTGCGCGTCGGCGCGGGGCGGTGGTCGGCGTTCGCGGCCGCCTTCTCGCGGGCGAAGCGCGCGAGCTGCTCGAGGTCGCGCCGGTACGCGGCCACGGTGTGGCGCGACGCCCGTCGCTCGGCCGTGAGGTAGGTGAGGAAGCGCGCGATCGCCTGCTCCAGCGTGGTCTCGCCGGATCGATCGCCGCCTCGCCGCACGTGCATCACCGGTTTGCCCTACCACCAGGACGCGGCGGCAGGCAAAGACTCGCCGGCGGCCCGCCGGGGCGCCGCGCTCCCGCCGCGCGGGCGCGCCGGGAGGCAACCCGCAGGCCGGGTGGCGGCGGCAGCCCGACTCGGGCCCCGTCGAGGTCGCGGCGCGCGCTGCGCAGGGCCGGTGGCCGCTCGCCGCGGCCGGCGCGGCGTACGGCCCTCGGGGTGCAGGGACGCGCCCGGCGCGCGCGTCCCTGCTGTTCAGGTCGTTCGGTGACCATCGCTGTGGCTTCGTGACTTGAGTTACCGAACCGCGCTTCGAACATGGGCTGTTTCGCTGTGGCGCGGCGGACATCGGCCTTTGTTTCGCTGCGGGAAGGCTGCGGGAAGATCGACGGCTGCGCGCTCGCGCGCGGGCGCCGCTCAATCGGCGTTGCGGTGGCGGGCTGCCGGCCGGATTCCGGACATGACGGGGAAGACGAAGAGGAAAGGCCGAGGATCTCCCCGCCTTCCGCCCTCGCGCCCCTCTCCTGGGCAGCTCGGCTGCCGCCTGTCATGGACGTCCGCGGATCGCGCGCGTGATCCCGATACGTGCGCCGCTTTCGGTGTGGTACGAGGGCCGGCGCGCTGGCGACGACGCGCGGGGCGTGAGGAGCATGAAATGACGAATGCAGTCGTGAGCGAGCCGGCCACCGAGGTCCCGCCGAAGCTCTCCTTTGCCCAGACCCTGAGGAGCCTGCCGCGCTCCTTCTGGATGGGCTGCATCATGGAAATGTGGGAGCGGCTCGCTTACTACGGCGTCCGCGTCGTCATGCCCATCTACATCGCCCAGGCCGACGAGCCTGGGGGGCTCCACTTCAGCCAGCAGGACAAGGGCACCATTTACATGGTCTGGGCCCTCATCCAATCGCTGCTCCCGATGATCACCGGCGGTTACGCGGACCGGTACGGCTACAAGCGCACGATCTTCGTCACGGTCTGGCTGAAGATCATCGGTTATCTGCTGATGGCGACGCAGCGGAGCTTCACCGGCTTCCTCCTCGGCGTGGTCGTCCTCGCGACGGGCACGGCCCTCTTCAAGCCCGGGATCCAGGGCACGCTGGCCCAGTCGATGGATAAGTCGAACTCGTCGGTCGGCTGGGGGCTCTTCTACTGGCTCGTGAACGTGGGCGCGGCGGTCGGCCCGCCGCTCGCCGGCTACCTCCACGGCAAGGGCTGGCCGTGGGTGTTCTACGGCTGCGCCGGCATCATCTCCCTGAATTTCCTGATGCTCTTCACCTACCGGGAGGTCGACTCCGGCGCCGACAAGACCGCCGACGCGTGGAAGGTCTTCAAGGACACGATCAAGAACATCTGGGATGCGCGGCTCATCACCGTGATCCTGCTGCTCTCGGGGTTCTGGCTGATGATGTATCAGCTCTGGGACCTGATGCCGAACTTCTACACGGACTGGATCAGCAGCACCTCGTTCGTGCAGAACAATTCCTGGCTCCCGTCCTCCTGGCTCGACGTCAAGGATGCGCGCGGGGTCCAGCTGAAGCAGGAGAACGTGCTCAACCTGAACGCGGTGTGCATCGTCCTCTTCCTCGTGCCGTTCTCGTACCTGGTGGCGAGGATGAAGGTGCTCTCGGCGATGACGCTGGGCATCCTCGTCGCGACCTTTGGCATCCTCGTCTCCGGGACCACGACGTCGCTCTACGTCCTCTTCCTGGGCATCCTGCTCTTCTCCATCGGCGAGATGCTGACCGGCCCGAAGAAGAGCGAGTATTTCGCGCTCATCGCGCCGAAGGGGAAGAAGGCGCTCTACCTCGGCTACATCAACATCCCGGCGGCGATCGGCCCGGCGATCGGCGCGCAGATGGCGGGGATCCTGTATGGCACGCGCGGCGAGAAGGCCACGCGCGCCCTGCGCTACCTCGCCGAGAAGACCGATGTCGCCAAGGGGAAGGCATGGAACGGCGACGTGGCGTCGCTCCCGGAGCTCCTCGGGGTGTCGCGCCAGGAGGCCTTCCGGAAGCTCCAGGAGGTGCTGCAGATCGACGCGACCCAGGCCACGCGCCTGCTCTGGGACACCTATCAACCCTACGAGATCTGGTACTCGTTCGCGGCGGTCGGGGTCGCGTCGCTCGTGGGGATGCTGCTCTTCTCCCAGCGATCGAAGCGGTGGAAGGATCTCGACGTGTAGGCTCTGTCTACCGAGCTGCTGCGCGGCCCGATCCATCGGTCGGGCCCGCGGGCAGGGCACCGCGGTGGTCTTACCATGCCGAGCACCGAATCAGCGCATCTCGCCGTGTTCGTGGTCTTTGGGCGCTTACGCGCGACGATGTATGCGCGTCTTAGAATCGTATGATTTAAGAGTTTTTTAGATTGCTCACTCCGCCGCCGGATTTGGCAGCGCGACGGCCTACTCGCACGCCTCGCCGAGGATGTACCCGTGCTTGCAGATGCAGCGACACTCGACCTCGAGCTCGGCCTCGTTGCACGCCGGCCGGACCTGGGTCGTGTGGCTCGCCGTCCGGCCCTCCCGGTCCTTCACCTGCACCACGATCTCGTAGTCCTGATCGAAGATGTCGCGGCTCGACCAGTTGTTCGGACAGACGCCCACGTTCGCGAACGTCGAGATGTCGACGTCGACGCTCGCGCCCCAGCCGTCGCCGGTCGGCTTCAGGTTGACCGTCCTCGACTCGGACATCACCCGCCCCGACCCGGGGTCGCGCAGCGCGCCGGAGAGCTGGACGCCGCACGCGCCCAGGTTCGTCGCGCGGACGCCCAGGAAGAGCACCCGCCCGCCCTGCGGCGGCATGACGATGTCGACCGCGTCGCCGTCGCTCACCGGGCGCGATACGCCGCTCGAGTCGAGCGCGATGACGTCGATCTGGATGGGCGCGCCCTCCTCGCCGAGGTATCCGAGCTTGCACATCTCCTCGACGACCGGCGGAGGAGGCTCCCCGTCGTCGCCGCACGCCGGCGCGACGAGCAGCAGCGCCGCGAGCGCTCGCCGCGTCGCAGCGCGAGCGGCCGTCATCGATCCCGCCGCTCCGGCGCCGGCGGAGGGCCCTCGTCGTCCTCCGGCTCCTCCCGCGGGATGGGCGCGCGCGGCGGGCGCCTCGTGGCGCCGAAGGAGCTCGAGCTGATCGGCGGCGCCGCGCGCGAGTCGGGCGCTGCAGGCTGGGACGGCGCGCCGCCGCGCCACGGGCCGCTCGCCTCCGGCTCGGCCGGCTCCGGCGGTCCGCCGGACGCCGCGCTCCCCTCGATCAGCCCCGCCTGGGGGAACGGCGTGCGCTCGGCCAGGTAGGCCGCGAGCAGCCGGTCGCGCTCGAGCTCCTCCGTGCTCGGCGGCGGCGGGGGATCGAGCGTCGGCAGCTCGTCGGTCCAGGTCAGGTCCGCCTCCTCCAGGCTCGGGACGGAGCTGGCGCTGCTGGAGAACCTCCGCGGCGCGTTCCGCTCGGTCGGGACAGGCTCCGGCGCGTAACTGGGAGCAGCGCGATCCAGCGCATGGCTGGACGGACGGTCGGGCGCGTACCCGGGCGCGCGGTCGAGCGTGTGGCTGGGCGCGCGGTCCGAGGCGTACCCGGGCGCGCGGTCGAGCGTGTGGCTCGACGTCCGCTCCAGCGCATGGCTGGACGCGCGGCCAGGCGCGACGCTGGGCGCCTGGCTCGGCGCCTGGCTGGGCGCGCGGCCCGGCGCGACGCTGGGCGCCTGGCTCGGCGCATTGCTGGGCGCGCGGCCCGGCGCGACGCTGGGCGCCTGGCTCGGCGCATTGCTGGGCGCGCGGCCCGGCGCGTTGCTGGGCGCGCGGCCCGGCGCGACGCTGGGCGCCCGCTCGGGCGCGACGCTGGGCATGGGCTCCGGCGGGAAGGAGGGGCTCCGCGACGTCGGCGGCGGCGGCGGGGGCGGCGGATCGATGGTCGGCAGCTCGTCGTCCCAGTCCCAATCCTCCGGATCCACTCGGGAATCCGACCGGCGCGACGGCGGGCCCAGCCGCAGCTCGGCCGACCTCCGCGAGATCGGAAACCCCGCCGGCGGGCCGATCGTCGGCAGCTGGCCCACGCCCGGATCCCGCGGGGGCGCGTCCTCCCGGCGCTCCATCCGCCGCGACGGGCGCGTCGGCTCGGGCGCCGGCACGGAGTACCTCGTCGACGCGACCTGCCCGAACGGCCGCGAGTCCCGCGGCAGCCGCGGCGGCGGCGGGACCGCCATGGCCGCGCGCGCCGCCGCCGTCGAGGGAGGCGGCTGCGTCGAGATGAGGTTCTCGTCGCGACCCCGCTCGGCCGACGGCGGGCGATCCGCCGGCGCAGGCTGCCGGGGCCGCACGCTGGTCGGGGACGACGCGGCCTGCGCCGAGCCAGCGAGCGGCCGGCCGAGCCACGCCGCGTCCTTGCGCCCCTGCGACGAGCGCGCGCCCTCCTCCGCCGGCCGCACCGCGCGCGGCGCGAGCGTGTCGCCCGGCTCGGTCGCCGGGACCTCGTCGCCGAAGAGGAGCGGCGCGGCCCCGGCCCCGCGCGACTCCACGCCCGCCGCGCCCCGCCCCGAGCGGAAGCCGAACGCGGCGCGGATCGCCCGCTCGTGGTGCGGCTCCACCTCGACCGGCCGGACGATGAAGCACGGCTCCGCGCCCGGCGCCCGCAGCGACAGATCGACGTCGAACGGCGCGCTGACGAGGTGACCCTGCTCGTCGAACAGGATGCGCACCGGCGGCTGCGCGAAGTGCGCGGGCGACGACGGCGTCGCGAGCACGACCCCGAGCTCGCCGGTGCTCAACTGCACGAACGTCCCCGTCGGGATGATGCCGAGCGCGCCGATGAGCAGCTTGCCGATCGCCCGATCGGTCGCGCTCTCGGCGCCCGAGACCATGCGCTGGAGCACGGCGTCGAGCGACGCGCCGCCGCCCGACGCGCCCTCGAGCGACGGGAACGGCGCGGCCCGGAGCTCGGTGAACTGGCGGGCGGCCGCGAGGATCCGCGCGAGCACCGTGGGGCTGCGCCGGCCGCCGTAGAGCGGGCCCTGCCGGCCGCCCGGCCGCAGCGCGAGCGCCTCGTAGGCGATCACCGTGCGCGTGATCGACGGCGCGTGCAGCTTGCCGAGCGCCGTCAGCATGACCGCCGCGCTCGCGGGCTGCCGCTCCTTCTCGTCGTCGCTCAGGCTGCGCTCGAGCAGCGAGCGCCCGGCCAGCTCCTCGCCGCCGGCCGAGCCCGCGAGCGCCCCCGTGAGCCGCAGCCTGCCCACGTCGTAGAGGAGCGCCGCCGTGACGAGGCTCCCGAGCATCCGCCGGTCCGTCGTGAGCTGGCGCGCGATCCCCAGCGCGACGATCGCCGTCGACACGCAGAGGCCCGCCTCGTCCGGATCGGCGACCTTGCCCGCGGCGACCGAGAGCAAGAGGCGCGCGTCCTCCTCGGCCGCGGCGACGAGCTTCTGCGCGACCCGCTTCACCCGCTGCGGCAGCGTCGGCTCCGACGAGCGCAGGGCCGCGTAGAACCCGCGCATCACGAGGATCGCCGCGGCGTAGGTGCGGCTGATGCGGCCGATGCGGGTGCCGTCGCCCTCGATGGCCCCGGCGGGGAACGGGTTCGTGAGCTTGCGGACCCGGACGCCGCGCAGGCTCGACTGGAGCAGCCGCGCGGCGATGCTGCGGTCGCGCTGCGCGTCGGCGAGGAGGCGGGCGAAGGCGGCGAGCTCGGCGCGGCGGACCGTCTTGTCGAGCACGAGCTCCGAGACGTCGCAGGCCTCGAAGAAGCTGCCGAGCTCCAGGGCGATCTCGTACGTCTCGCGCGAGGCGCGGAGCATCTGGCCGTTGATGAAGAGCGTGTTGCCCGCGAACACCAGCGTCGCGGCCTCGCTCCCCGACAGCTCGCAGAACTGGACGATGCTGTCGATCGCCGACGGGACGAGCGACAGCACCGCCTGGTTCGAGTCGCTGTGCAGGAGGCACGCCTTCGCGAGCCGGTAGATCATCTGCACCAGGCCGAGCGCCGCGCGGCGCCGCCCGTCGGCCTTCACGCCCGAGATCGCCATGTCGCCGGTGCTCTCGTGGAGGTTGGCCTTCTCCTCGCTCACGGCTTCCTCCCGCGGGGCGACGGCGACGGCGCCGGCTTCGTCGACGGCACCCCGCTCATCGGCGCGGGCTCGATCGCCGGCGCCGGCGCCGGCCGGGCCGACGGGCCGAGCGGGAACGACGCGGGGCCCTGCCGCACGCTGTACGGCGGAGCGCTGGGGCCCGACGGCGGGGCGGGCGACCGCGGCGGCGCGACCGGGCGCGGCATCGACGGCGGCATCGGGGGCGGCGCGGCGGTCGGGGTGGACGCCGCGGCGGCGGAGGACGGCGGCGGGCCGCGCCTGCTGAACGGCACCGAGTTGGGGGGCGCCGAGGCGGCGCTGGTCGAGGAGGGCACCGGCGAGACCATCGGCGGCCGGTACGCGGGCCGGCCGGCGTCGCCGCTGCTGTACGGGCCGACGGAGCTCGGGCGCGGGGTGCTCCACGGCTCGAGCTGGTCGGGCAGGCTGAGCGGCCCGCCCGGGCTCACGCGCCGGACCGAGACCGGCGAGTAGGAGCGCGCGGCGCGGGAGGGCGGCGCGCTCGCCTCGGGGGCGGGCGGTGACGGCAGCGACGCCTGCGCCGGCGGGCGCTCGCTCGGGCGGGTCGGCGCGACGAGGCGCGCGGCGATCGCGACCGCGGCGCGGGCGGCGGCGTCGCGCACCGGCGGGGTGTTCCACCAGCGCGGCTTGGTGGCCTCCTTGACCGCGCGGAGCGCCTCGTAGCTCCGCGCCTGGCAGAGGAAGTGCGCGGCCAGCTCGCGGGTCTGCTCGATCGCCTCGGACGGGATGAGCTGGCGCTTCTCGAGCAGCTCGATCGCGAGCTTCTCGGCCCGCGCGGGGTTCAGCTGCGCGACGGTCTCGAGCCACTGCCGCCGCTCCGAGCCCGGCAGGTCGTGGAACGACGGCGCGATGATCCGCCGCACGAGCGTCGGGCCCGCGGCGAGGACGCCGAGCTTGCCGATGAGGCGCAGCGCCTCGCGGCGCACCGGCGGCGCGGGATCGTCGAGCAGCTTCTGGAGCTCCTCCCGGACGCGCTCGGCGGCGGAGCCCGGGCCGTTCGCGCCGTCGCTGCCCGCGGCGTCGGGGAGCTCGGCGAGCGCGCTGATGCGCACCTCGACGTGCGGGCTCGCGAAGCCGGCCTCCAGCGCGGCGAGCGCCTCGGGGGTCTTGAGCTGCGCGAGCAGCTGGATGGTCGTGAGGGCGAGGGGGGCCGGCGCGCGCGAGAGCAGGTCGCCGAGCTCGGCCTCGCGGCCCGGCGCCCACCGCCGCATGTACGCGAACAGGACCTCGCGCAGGCGCTCGGACTGCGCGGCGCCGTGGCACTGGCACGCCGCGCTGAAGAGCGCGCCGTCGTCGAGCGCGTCGAGCGCGTGGGCCAGCCCCTCGACGATCGCCGGGTCGAGGGGCACGAGGCTTCGGCCCGCGCCGGGCTGCGCCGCGCCCCGCCCCGCGCCGGGCTGCGCCGCGACGCTGGCGCCGCCGTGGGCCGCGCCGACGCCCGCGGCCGCGCCGTAGACCGCGCCGGCGCCCGCGCCGCCGTGGCTGGCGCCGGCGCGGGGGGCCGCCGGCGCCAGCGTCGCGGGGCCGATCGCCGCCGGCTCCTCCGGGTGGGTCGTCGCGAGGTCGTCGAGGATCGCCTTCAGCGCCTCGACCGGGAACATCGACTGCGCGAGCGCCCGGTCGATGGCGCGCGGCGAGAGCTGCGGCATGGCGGCGAGCTGCCGGCTGCTCGCCGCGCCGGCCGCGCCACGCTGGACGCCCTCGAGCCGCGTGGAGAACGCGCGCCGGAGCATCGTCTGCACCTCGAAGGCGAGCTCGTAGCTGTGCAGGACGATCTGGTCGGCGGTCCACGCGGTGAGCGCCCCGGTCATGCGATCGGCGTCGCCGTGCCTCACCGCGTCGACGTAGCCGTCGACGAACGCCTCCATGTACCGCTCGGTCCACTGCTCCGAGGGCAGCGCGATCTGGGCGCCGAGCGTGCTCCGGGTGAGCGGGTCGACGGCGAGCGCCGAGGCCGCCGCGCCCGTCTCGGCGAGCGCGGCCTCGACGTTCCGCTGGAGCGCCCTGCCCGCGAGCGAGCTCTCGTCCCAGAGGCTCTCGATCTGCGCGAGCGCGCGCGCCCCGATCGCGATCTCGCGGCACTGGTCCTCGAAATCTTCGGGGTCGACGTCGCCCTCGGCGAACTGATCGATCGCCATGTAGGCGATGTGCTCGAAGCGGCGGTCCCAGAGCGCCGTCACCGCGTCGTCGTCCTCGCCGATGCCGAAGCTCTGGTCGCGGAGCAGGATGGCGGCGAAGTCGCGGAGCTCGGCCTCGGTGATGCCGGCCTTGATCTGGATCTTCCGGACGCCGTCGGCGAAGAGCTGGTAAGGGATGCGATCGAACGGCGGCCTGTCGGGCTGCCAGATCGGCTGGCCGCCCGAGGTGAACGCGTTCGGCGTGACCTCCCAGCGGACGCCGAGCGGGTTCTGCGACAGCGTGCGCGTGATCTCGTCGAACGCGAAGTGGATCCCCTTGTTCACATGCGGGTGGTTCCACCCGTACTGGCGGATGTTGCTGAGCACCAGCGCGAGCTGCTTCCAGACGCCGACGAGCCGCTGGCAGGTCTGCTCGACGAGGGACGAAGGCTGCGGATCCGGGTCCTCGTCGATGGTGTCGTTGCCGCGGACGAGCACGCGCGGCGCCTTCTTCTCGCGCGAGGGGGTCAGCTGGCCGGCGGCGTTCGCGGCGGTCAGCCGGCGGAGCTCGGCGCGCATCGCGCCGGCGCTCTGGAAGCGGCTCCCGCGCTCGAACGCGAGCGCCTTGTCGACGAACGCCACGATCTCGACCGGCAGGTCGGGGACCTCGGTCGCGATCGACGGCGCGGTCTGCGTCGCCGCGAGGAAATACGACTCGGACTCGCTCCGGCCGCGGTTGAGCCGCTTGCCCGACAGCAGGGTGAACAGGCACGCGCCGACCGACCAGAGATCCGACCGGCCGTCGATGCCGGACACCCCCATCGCCTGCTCGGGCGACATGAACGCCGGCGTGCCGAACGTGAGCCCCGCGCGCGTCGCCTGCCGCTCGGGGTCGCGCATGCGGGCGATGCCGAAGTCGAGGACCTTCACGTGGCCGGCGCTCGTGACGAAGATGTTCGCCGGCTTGATGTCGCGGTGGACGATGCCGATCGAGTGGCACTTGTCGAGCAGGTCGAGCACGACGTCGAACACGGGCAGCACCTGCGCGAGGGCCAGGGTGCCGCCGTGGTTGCTCGCGAGCCGCTGGAGGGTGGTGCCCGCGAGCAGCTCCATGACGAGGAACGGCTCCCCGCGATCGCTGAGGTCGTCCTCGACCACGGCCACGCGCGCGGGGTGGTCGACCCGGTTCGCGATCTTGCCCTCGCGCAGGAAGCGGTCGCGCAGCTCTGCGTTGCGGGCGAACTCGATGTGAAGGACCTTCACCGCGGCGCGCGAGCCCCGGCGGTGGGTCGCCGCGAACACCGCGCCCATGCCGCCGACCCCGAGCAGGTCGTCGAGCCGCCACTTGGCGTTCAGGGCCGTCCCGATCCGCGCAGCGGCGGTATCTACGAGGTTCGGCTCCTCGGCGTGCGGGTCGAGCGGGGCCATAGACCGGGCGGCGGACAGAGGCCGCGCCGTGCGCGGCAGAGGGCGGGTAAACCAGGGCGAGCATACATGGTTCCCGGTGAAGCGCGAACCAGGACAAGCTCGTCCGCCCCCACCGAACAAAGGTGGGAGAGGCGTTCGTAAGGTAGCAGCGAGGCTGCGTGCGACGCACGCGCGCGACCCACGACGGACGATATCGGCCGACGCCGGACAGCGCCGGACAGCCACCGACGGTCGCGCGCGTCAGCGCACCGTCTCTCTCGGGCGCGGCGCTGCGCCGGCGTCCGGCTCGGGCGCGTCCGGCCACTCGGGGCAGGTGACGCGGTAGGCGATGTCGGGCATGAGCAGCGCCCACTCCTCGCGCGTGAAATTGCGCCCGGCGTAGGCGCACGCGCGCGTCATCAGCGGCTCGGCCGCGATCGTGAAGACGCGCGCCGCGCCGTCGTTGGCGGCGGTCACCACGCGGGTCGCGTCGGGGCTGAACACCGCGTCCGTCAGCGTGACCCCCTCGGCCCGGAGCGTGATCGGCTCGCCCTGCCCGTCGACGGGGAGCACCCGCGCGATGCCGTCGCTCGACACGGCCACCACGCGCGCGCTGTCGCTGCTGAACGACACGGTCCGGACGGAGGTGCCAAGGCCGCTCAGGACGAGCGGCTGGCCCTGGCCGTCGGCGCGGAGCAGCCGCACGGCGTCGTCGAGGGCTGCGATCGCGATGTGGCTGCCGTCCGGGCTCACCGCCAGCGCCGCGATCGCGCGGTCCTCGTACCCCGAGGCGAGGACGCGCGGGGCCCCGCGGCCATCCGCGGGCCACACCTTCACGTTGGGCCCCGACGTCGCCACGATGCTCTTGCCGTCCGGGCTGAACGCCGCCTTGAGCAGCCCCGCGCGCTCGTCGCGCAGCACCACCGGCTCGCCCGGGACCCCGGCCTCGAACACGCGCAGGATGCCGTTCCACGAGGTCGTCACGATCCTCGTGCCGTCCGGGCTGAACGCGACGCCCACCACCCGATCGTCGTGGGCGCCGAGCACGACCGGCTCGCCTTTGCCGTCGGTGCGCCACACCCGCGCCGTCCGATCGGCCGAGCCGGTGACCAGGCGGCTGCCGTCGGGGCTGAAGTCGACGCTGAGCAGGTGCTCCTCGTGCCCGCGCAGCACGACGGGCTCGCCCGAGCCGTCGACGCGGAAGATGCGAACCGTCTTGTCCGTCCCGGCGGTAGCGATCTTGTTGCCGTCGTGGCTCACCGCGATGCTGGTCAGCGGCCCTGTGTGGCCGTGGAGGAGCAGCGGCTCGCCCGGCGCCTCGAGGCGCCACACCCGCGCGGTGCCGTCCTCCGAGGCGGTGACGACCGACGTGCCGTCGCGGCTGAAGGCGGCGCTGTTCACCGCCCCCTCGTGGCCCACGAGGACCGTCGACGTGCCCTTGCCGTCGCAGCGGAAGATGCGGGCCGTCCCGTCCGCGGAGGCGGTGACGACCGACGTGCCGTCGGCGCTGAAGGCGGCGCTGCGCACGGAGCCCTGGTGCCCGCGGAGGACGACGGGCTCGCGGCGGCCGGGCTCGAGGATGCGCGCCGTCCCGTCGCCCGCGGCGAGGGCGACGCGGGCGTCCACGGGGCTGTAGCTCGCGCCCTCGACGCCCTGCCCGAGCCCCTTCAGCGCCTCGGGGGCGCCGTGCCCGTCGGCGCGGACGACGTAGACCGTCCCGCTGATGGCCGTGGCCAGGATCCAGGTGCCGTCGTGGTTGAAGACCGCGCGCCGGATGAGCCGCTCGCCCAGCGGGACGACGAGCGGCGGCTCGTCCCCCATGCCGGGGCGCCACACGTAGATCGCGCCGTTCGTGGTTCCCGCGACGACGCGGCTGCCGTCCGGGCTGAACGCCACGCTGGACGGCGCGGCGTCCCGCGTGGGGAGCGCCCCGTCCTCGCGGCCGTCGGGGCGCCACAGGCGCACCGTGCCGTCGGTCGATGCGGTCGCCAGGCGGCTGCCGTCGTGGTTGAAGGCGACGGCGACCACCCCGCCGGGATCGTGGGCGCGCAGCAGGACCGGTGCGTCGCGCGCGCCGAGGCGGAAGAGCCGCGCGGCCCCGTCGGCCGAGGCGGTGGCCACGAAGCGGCCGTCCGGGCTGAAGGCCGCGTCCTGGACGGCGCCGCCGTGGCCGGTGAGCACCTCCTGGCCGACGGCGGGGCCCCGGACGGCGTCGCCGAGCGCCTGCACCACGGTGGCGGCCGCGGGGCGGCCGCTCGCCCTGGCGGCGAGGCCCGCCTCCACGGCGAGGAGGCGCGCGCGCGGCAGCAGGCCGTCGGACAGCTCCTTCGCCGACTGGGCCGCGAGCCGCCGGGCGTCCTTCTCGCGCGCCTCCTGCTGCGCCCGGACGAGCGCCTGCTCCTCCTTGCCCATCTGCCAGAGGAGCACGAGGACCATGCTGCCGAGCAGCGTGACGGCGACGGCGAGCACGGTGAGGAGCCGCCGCATCGACCGCTTCTGGCCCTCGGCCCGCGCGCAGGCGGTCAGAAACGCCCGCTCCTCGGCCGAGAGGTCGCCCCGCCCGTCGCACCACGACGTGAGCTCCGCGAGCGCCGCGCCGCCCACGAGGAAGTCGTCCTTCCGCCCGTTCGAGAGCCAGCGCAGGAGCGGCTCCGTGACGGCGCGCTCCACCTCGCGCGACCCGGCCCACGCCCGGTCGAAGGCGCGGCGGAAGATGCGGTTTCGCACGTCGAGGCACGGCGCGCCCGAGGCCGTCGCCCGCTCGGCGCAGAGCCCCGAGAGCCGCAGCAAGAGCTGGATCGGATCGCCGCTGTCGACCGACACCGGGTGGCCGTCGAGCAGGCGCGCGTACAGCCGGAGCAGCTTCGGCGCGTGGGCGCGGTGGGGCCCGTGCGCCTCCAGGCACCGCTCCGCGTAGCGCAGGTTCGGGTCCTCGGCCCGCCCCTGGCCCAGGAAGCGCCGCTCCACGGCCTCGTCGACGCTGAGGCCGCGCCGCTCTCCGACGAGATCCGCGCAGAGCCGCTGGGTCATGTAGGGGTGCCCCGAGGTCCACGCGAAGATCGCGTCGAGCGCCGCGTCGGGGTCGGCCACGAGCCCCTCCAGGCCCTCGCGGAACCCCCGCACCTCGGCGCGGGTGAAGTCGTCGAGCCGGATCGCGCGGCCGATGTTGAACGGCGTCCGCGTCGGATCGGAGACGAGCTCCGACGGCGCCGCCACCCCGAGCAGGCAGAAGGTCAGCCGGGCGTTGGCCGGGCGCTCGGCGCGCCGGTTCACGAAGGCGCGGATGGCCGCGAAGAAGTCGTCCCGCGAGAACGGCAGAGACAGGGTGGCGTCGACCTCGTCGATGAACAGGACGATCCCGGAGGAGATCTCCACGAGCACGACGTCCTCGAGCCAGCGCAGCCAGCAGTGCACCGGCCCGAGGTGCCAGTGCGCGTCCCAGAACTCGTCCGGCGGCTCCAGGCCGAGCTGCTCGGCGATCTCGGACGCGATCCCGAGGTACCAGCCCACGGGCGTGGCGGTGTCGGTGCCGAGCGCCCCGAGATCGACGCTCGCGCACTCGATCTGCTCGGCGCGGAGCCGCATCGAGACCCGGAGTCGCAGGCTGGACTTGCCGATCTGCCGGGTCGACAGCACATAGCAGAGCTCACCGCCGAGCAGCGCCTCGAAGAGCTCCGTGTCCGCGGAGCGCTCGATATAGATGGCGCCGTCGCCCACGGTCCCGCCCGCCTGGAACCGGCGCCTGTGATCACCGGCGCTGGCCTTCGCCTGATCGAGGTCGGGAGGCGCCGAGAAGGTCACGAATCAGACGGTGCCATGCAGCGCCGGGACCGTCAACGGAACGACATCCCGCGTCGCTAGCGTCCGCGGTGGAACAACAGGTCTCGCGACGGCGCGTGAACTTCACGAGAGCGTCACGCGGGGAGGGCCGGGGGGAGGGGCAGGAGCGGGGTTGGAGCGGGGTTGGAGCGGCGCTGGAGCAGGGCAGGAGCGCACCCTCGCGCGCGGCCGCCGGCTTCTGTCGGCGCCGCGTCGCGCGGCTCGGCCGCGGCCGCGCGCCTCCGCTCCTCCCTTCCTTCGCCGTGCGGCGATCACGGTTGCGCCCGTTGCGCCGCGCCCCAAAACCCACTTGCCACGTCCAGAAATCGTGGACCGGGCCACTCTGGCTGGTGTAGCGTTCGCGCCGTGCGAGGGGCGTTGAAGGCGATGGGGCATGGCGTCGTGGCCGCGCTGGCGGCCCTGTCGCCGCTCGGCTTCGCTTGGCGCTCTGCGGCTCAGCAGATTCCTGCGGATACTACGGCTTTGCCCGATACTCCTGAAGCACCTTCCGGAGAGATGCAGAGTCCGCCGTCGACTGCAGGGGCAGCCCTCCTGCCGGCGGCCGCCCGGCCCGAGCTGCGCGGCGGGGCCGCGGCCGCCTCGTCGCGCGGGGCGACGCTCTGCCGGGCGGCCGGGGCGGCCCTCCCCGCGGCGGGGTGCATGCAGCTCGACGACGGGCTCGCGCAGCGGGCCGCGCTCGCGGCGCACGCGAGCGACTGGCGGGAGGAGATCGTCTATCAGGTGCTGATAGACCGCTTCGCCGACGGCGACGCGAGCAACAACTACCGGGTCTCCTCGGCGCTCGGCAGCTGGCACGGCGGCGATTGGAAGGGGCTCGAGGACCGGCTGCCCTACCTCGAGGAGCTCGGCGTCACCGCGCTCTGGATCTCGCCGATCGTCAAGAACGTCGAGACCGACGCCGGCTTCGACGGGTACCACGGCTACTGGACGCAGGACTTCACCGCGCTGAACCCCCATTTCGGCGATCTCGCGTCGCTGCGCCGGCTCGTCGCGTCGGCCCACGGCCGCGGGATGAAGGTGATCCTCGACATCGTGACGAACCACGTCGGCCAGCTGTTCTTTTACGATATCAACCAGAACGGGCGGCCCGACGACGCCGTTTACGGCGGCGGCAAGGGCGCGCACCCCCAGAGCGAATACGACCCCGATTTCGACCCCCGCGGCGTCCAGGCGCGGACGTCGCTCGGCGCGTCGGGCCCGGCGCCGATCGTCTTCCGTCACGAGCCCGCGACCAACCACCTCCCGCCGCGGCCCGAGCTCTTCCAGCGCCCCGAGGTTTACAATCGCAAGGGCCGCGCCTTCGATTTCGACGATATCGACCAGCTCGTGCACGGCGATTTCCCGGGCGGGCTCAAGGACATCGACACCGCCCGCTGCGACGTGAAGCGGGCGATGGTCGACGTGTTCGTGCGCTGGGTCGAGCTCACCGACGTCGACGGGCTCCGCATCGACACGGTGAAGCACGTCGAGCACGAGTTCTGGCGCTATTTCACGCAGAACGTCCGGTTGCGGCTGAAGGAGAAGGGCAAGACCAACTTCTTCATGTTCGGCGAGGTCCTCGACGGCAGGGACGATCTCGTCGGCAGCTTCACGAGGCACGACGTCCCGGCCCACCCGCACGACGCGGCGCTCGGCGGCGATCTGGAGCGCGAGAACTCGAGCGAGGCGGAGGGCGGCTGTCCGGGCGCCGCGCCGATCACGGGGGATACGCTCGACGGCGTCTTCTATTTCTCCCAGTACTACCAGGCTTTCCGCGACGTCTTCCGCGACGCGCGGGGCACGCGGCGCATCGAGGAGCTCTGGGCGGCGCGCGAGGCCAACTACGGCACGGAGCCGAACGCGAACGCCACGGGCCTGCCGCCGGTGAAGACGCTGGTCAACTTCATCGACAACCACGATGTCCCGCGCTTCCTCTACGACGGCCCGGGCGTCTCGCCGTTCAAGGCCGATCCCGAGGCGGCGCTCAGGAACGCGCTCCTGTTCCTCTTCGCGGAGGACGGCATCCCCTGCCTCTACTACGGCACCGAGCAGGGCTTCAGCGGCGGCCACGACCCGGCGAACCGCGAGGACCTCTGGGCGAGCGGCTACGACACCCAGCATCCGCTCTTCCAGTGGGTCAAGCGGCTCACGGCGCTGCGCCGGGGCTACCGGGCGCTCACGATCGGCGAGCAGCGGGTGCGCTGGTCGACGGAGCGGACCGGCGACGGGGACGAGGACGCGGGCATCTTCGCCTTCGAGCGGGGCGAGCCGGGCGGCGATTACGCGCTCGTCGTGCTCAACACGCACCCCACGAAGCGGAGCGCCACGCGCTTCGGCGGGTCGGTCATGACGACGGAGCTCCGGCCGGGGACCGTGCTCGTCGACGTGCTCTCCTCCGGGAAAACGACGTATAGGGTGGGCGCGAACGGCGCCGTCGCCGTCGAGCTGCCCCCCGTGAGCGGGGCGCTGCTCATCCCGGAAGACCAGGTCATCCAGGGTCTTTGATCCCCACGAGCTCCCCTCCGACTTCCCTCCGAGAACCTTGATTATGGCCTCTGTCAAAGTGCGCGGACTCAACAAGCGATTCGGCCAGACGCACGTGCTGCGCGGCGTGTCCGTCGACGTGCCCGACGGCTCGTTCGCCGTCCTCGTCGGCCCGAGCGGCTGCGGCAAATCGACCCTGCTCCGGCTGCTCGCCGGCCTCGAGGAGGCCGACGAGGGCTCGATCGCGCTCGGCGGGCGCGACGTCACGCGGCTGGAGCCGCGCGATCGCGACATCGCCATGGTGTTCCAGTCGTACGCCCTCTACCCGCACCTCACGGTGCGCGAGAACCTCGCGTTCGGCCTGAAGCTCCGGAAGACGCCGCCCGCCGAGATCGAGGCGCGCGTGAAGGAGGCGTCGGAGATGCTCGGGCTCGGCCCGCTCCTCGACCGGCACCCCCGGGCGCTGTCCGGCGGCCAGCGGCAGCGCGTCGCCATGGGCAGGGCCATCGTGCGGCGGGCGCAGCTCTTCCTGTTCGACGAGCCGCTCTCGAACCTCGACGCCGCCCTGCGCGCGCAGGTGCGGGTCGACATCCGCAAGCTGCACGACCGGCTCGGCGCGACGAGCGTCTACGTCACCCACGACCAGGTCGAGGCCATGACGCTCGCCGACGAGATCTTCGTGCTCAACAAGGGCGTCGTCGAGCAGTCGGGCCCGCCGCTCGAGGTGTTCGCCCGGCCGCGCACCCAATTCGTGGCGAGCTTCCTCGGCAGCCCGGCCATGAACTTCGTCGAGGCGCGCATGGAAAACCGCGGCGGCCGGTGGGTCGCGGCCCAGGGCGAGCTCTCGGTCGAGGTCGACGCGGCCGAGTTCCCGGGCGCGCTCGCGTCCGGCCGGCGGGTGATGGTCGGCGTGCGCCCGCACGAGGTGGAGCTCGCCGCGGGCGAGGGCGGCGCCCCGTTCCACGTGGCGATCGTCGAGGCGCTCGGGGCCGAGTCGTACGCCCACGGCACGGTCGCGGGGGCGCCGTTCGTGGCGCGCCTCGACCCCTCGGCGCCCGTGGCGAAGGGGGACACCGTGACGCTCGCGCTCCGCAACGTGCACCTGTTCGACGCGGACTCGGGGCTGACCCTGCGGGAGGCGTGAGGCGCGCCATGCCGAGCCGCCGCCCCGCGCTCGCCGCGCTCGCCCTGGTCCTGCTCCTGCCCGGGCTCGCGGTCGCGGCGCCGATCCGGCTCTGGCACGCCTACCGCGACGACGAGGCCAGGGCGCTCGGCGCCATCGTGGCGGCCTTCCAGGGGGCGGAGGTCGAGCTCCTCGCCGTCCCGTTCGACGCCTACGCCCCGAAGCTCCAGGCGGCGGTCCCGATGGGCGAGGGGCCCGACCTGTTCATCGACGCCCACGAGCGGCTCGGCGACTACCGCGCGCGCAAGATCGTCGCGCCCGTGGGCGACGCGCTCGAGCCGGGGGGCGAGGCGGTGTTCCAGGGGCCGGCGCTCGCGGCCGTCCGGCTGGGCGGCGAGATCTTCGGGCTGCCGATCAGCCAGAAGTGCATGGCGCTCTACATGAACACCGCGCTCGTCCAGGAGGCCCCGGCCTACCTCGAGGACATCGCGGCGCTCGCCGGCGCGCTGCCGCAGGGCGCGTATCCGCTCGCGTACGAGGCGTCGAACGCCTACGCGCACATGCCGATCCTCGCCGCGTTCGGCGGCGCGATGCTGGACGAGCGCGACCAGTTCGGCTTCTTCGGCCCGGGGCCCGAGCGCTCGCTCGAGCTCGTCCGCTCGCTGATCGCGCGGCGGATCGTGCCGGAGGACGCGAACGGCGCGCTGGTGACCGACCTGTTCAACGCGGGCCGCGCGGCGTTGGTGATCAGCGGGCCGTGGTTCGTGGGCGGCCTCAAGGACGAGGCGAAGCGGCGCGCGCGCGTCGTGCCGCTCCCGAAGGTGCGCGAGACCGGCCAGCCGATGCGGCCGTTCATGACCGTCGAGGCGGTCATGCTCTCGCCCCAGGGCGCGCAGCGGGCCGAGGCGCGGGCGCTCGCGCGCCACATCGCCGGGGCCGCGGCCGCGGCCGCGCGGATCGAGATCGCGCGCACGCCGCCGGTGCGGACCGACGTGGCCGTCCCGGCCGACGACGCCTTCATCGCGGCCTTCACCGAGCAGGCCAAGGTGGCCATCCCGATGCCGACGTCGCCGGCGATGCGCTCGACCTGGGAGCCGGCCGCGCGCGCGATCCGCAAGGTGCTGCGGGGCGACGCGCCGCCGGACGTCGCCCTCGCCGAGGCGAAGCACCGCTTCGACGACGTGCGCCGGCCGCTGCCCCCGCCCGCCTCGCCGGCGCCGCTCCTCGTCGGGCTCGGCGCGCTCGCGCTCGTCCTCGTCCTCCGGTGGGTCTCCGCCGCCAAGGGCGCGGTCCAGGGCCCCGCGCTCCGGCGATCCCTCGAACGCTCGCTCTCCGCCTACAAGTACGTCGCGCACGCCGTCGTGGCGATCGGCGTGCTCGTGATCGTGCCGCTCGTCATCGGCGCGGCGACGTCGCTCTTCGCCGGCAGCGGCGAGAGCCTCCGGTACGTCGGCCTCGCCAACTTCATCAGCATCCTCACGGCGCGCGGCGAGCCGCTCTTCTCGAGCGGCTCGTTCTACCTGGTGCTCGCGGTGACCGTGCTCTGGACGGCGGTGAACGTCGTCTGCCACCTCGTCCTCGGCGTCTCGCTGGCGCTGCTCCTGCACCGCCCGACGCTGCGCCTCCGCGCGCTCTACCGGGTGCTGCTCATCGTGCCCTGGGCGGTGCCGAGCTACGTGACCGCGCTGTCCTGGAAGGGCATGTTCCACCGGCAGTACGGGGCCGTGACCGGCCTCATCGAGGCGGTGAACGCCGCCTTCGGGACGAGCATCGAGCCGATCGCCTGGTTCTCGAGCTTCACCACCGCGTTCACGGCCAACGTGACGACCAACGTCTGGCTCGGGTTCCCGTTCATGATGGTGGTCACCCTCGGCGCGCTCACCGCCGTGCCCGGCGAGGTGCTCGAGGCGGCCGAGGTCGACGGCGCCTCGCGCTGGCAGCGCCTCCGGATGATCACGCTGCCGCTGATTCGACCGGTGCTCGCGCCGGCGGTGACGCTGGGCGCGATCTGGACGTTCAACATGTTCAACGTGGTGTTCCTCGTGTCCGGCGGCGATCCGGACGGCACCACGGACATCCTCGTCTCCGAGGCGTACCGGTGGGCGTTCACCCGCGAGGCGCAGTACGGCTACGCCGCGGCGTACTCGGTGCTGATCTTCCTGCTGCTCACGCTGGCGACACGGGACTGGCGGTGGCGGCGGCGGACGCCCGGGTCGTTCATCCCGCAGGGCGGCGGGGCGGCGGACGGGTCGGCGCCCGCGCCGGTGGCGGCGACGGAGGGCGTATGACGCGGCGGCCTTCTCCGGCCGAGTCGATCGCGGTGCACGTCGCGCTGCTCGCGGCGGTCGCGTTCGCGCTGTACCCGGTGCTCTGGGTCGTCTCGATCGCCTTCTCGGGGGCGCGCCCGCCGGTGCCGGAGGTGCTGCCGATCCCGAACCAGCCGACGCTCGAGCACCTCGAGGCGGTGGTCACCACGTCGCAGAAGGTCGGGGGCGAGACGATCTGGCTGTTCCCCCGCCAGCTCGCCAACTCGGTCGCCGTGGCGCTCGCGACCGCGGCCGTCGGGGTCACCATCGCGATCCCGGCGGCGTACGCGCTCGCGCGCTTCGAGTTCGTCGGCAAGCGCCGCGGCCTGCGGGCGCTGCTCGCGACGCAGATGTTCCCGACGGTGGCGAGCGCGATCCCGCTGTACCTCCTGCTCGACGCGCTGGGCCTGCTCAACTCGCGGACGGGGCTCGTGCTCTGCTACGCGTCGACCGCGGTGCCGTTCTCGATCTTCCAGCTCCGCGCGGCGTTCGAGGCGATCCCGGTCGACCTGGAGGAGGCGGCGATGGTCGACGGGGCGACGCGCTTCGAGGCCTTCGTCCGGGTGGTGCTCCCGGCGGCGCGGCCGGCGATCGCGGTGACGGCGCTGTTCGCGATCATGACGGCCTACAACGAGTTCATCCTCGCGGCGACGCTGCTCTCCAAGGAGGAGATGTTCACGCTGCCGGTGGTGCTGCAGCGGTACATCGGCGAGCACGACGCGCAGTGGGAGCGGTTCGCGGCGGGGGCGCTGCTCGTGTCGCTGCCGGTCATGGCGGCGTTCTACCTGGTGCAGCGGCACCTCGTGGCGGGGTTGACGACGGGCGGCGTGAAGGGGTGAGCGGACCTGCGCGCAACCCCGCCCACGAGGTGCAGCGCGGGCTGCCGGCGCGGCCGCGCCGCTCGATGGCGCGACGCGCGCGACGCACGCCGCGCGGCGGCGGCGCGGCGCGCGGGGGCGTACGGCACCCCCGGCCCGCCCCCCCGGCCGCCCCGGCGGCAACCGTCCGCCTGACCCCACCTCGCGGCCATGGACGCCCGATCGCGACCCCGCTATCTCCATAAAGCCATGCCGAAGGCCGAGGATCCCCCGCCTGCCGCCGCGCCGGGGACCGCCCACCCGGAGCCCCGTCCGCCGCTGGGCGGCGACGGCCGGCCTTCGCTCAGCGGCGACGGCCGTCCCTCGCTGAGCGGCGACGGCCGCCCGTCGCTGGGCGGCGAGGCCCGCCCGTCGCTCGGCGGCGAGGCCCGCCCGTCGCTCGGCGGCGAGCCGCGGCTGTCCCTGGTCGGCGAGGCCCGCCCGTCGCTCGGCGGCGAGCCGCGCCCCTCCTTGGCCGGCGACCCCCGCCTCTCGCTCGTCGGCGACCCCGACGGCCGCGGCACCTTCCTGCCGGCCGGGGCCGTGCCGCAGCGGCGCCACAGCCGGACCTCGTGGGAGAAGCTCTGGCTCCTGCCGCTGCTCGGGCCCCTGCTCGCGCTGCTCGTCATCGGCGCGGTCGCCACGCTCGAGGCCGCGTTCGACTGGAACATCCCGAACCCGCCGGCGATCCTCTCGATGATCATCGTCTTCGCGGCGTTCAGCGGCGGCCTGTGGAGCGGCATCGTCACCGCGCTCATCTCGTGCGTCTACTTCGCGCTCTACTTCTCCGAGGACGGCGTGCCGTTCTCGTACAAGGAAGACAACCTGCTCCGCGTCATCGTCTTCGCCGTCACCACGCCCGCCATGGCGGTGATGGCGAGCATCGCGAAGCGGCGCGCGGACGCCATGGGCGCGGCCTCGCTCGAGAACGAGCGCGAGCACTCGGCGAGCCTGCGCGCCCTGCTCATGCAGCGCCAGGCGGTCGAGGCCGAGCTCCAGCAGGCCAAGGAGGCCGCCGAGGCGGCGAGCCGCGCCAAGAGCGAGTTCCTCGCCAGCGTGAGCCACGAGATCCGCACCCCGATGAACGGCATCATCGGCATGACGTCGCTCGCGCTCCAGACCGAGCTCACCCAGGAGCAGCGCGAGTACCTCGAGATGGTCAAGATCTCGGCCGACGCGCTCCTCGCCATCATCAACGACGTCCTCGACTTCTCGAAGATCGAGGCCGGCAAGCTCGAGATGGAGCCCGTCGTCTTCGACCCGAGCGAGATCATCGGCGACGCCGTGAAGACGCTGGCGCTCCGCGCGCACGAGAAGCGGCTCGAGCTCGCCTACGACGTGGGCCCCGACGTGCCGGAGGCGCTCGTCGGCGACCCGCTGCGCCTGCGCCAGGTCCTCGTGAACCTCGTCAGCAACGCGGTGAAGTTCACCGACGCCGGCGAGATCGTCGTCCGCGCCGGCGTCGACGCGCGCGCGCCCCTCACGCCCGAGGAGGAGGCCAGCGCGGACCGCCTGAGCGCGCCCAGCCTCTACGCGGGCGAGGCGCTCGGCGACAACGTGGTGCTCCACGTGCGCGTGATCGACACCGGCATCGGGATCGCCCCCGACAAGCAGCAGCTCGTCTTCGACGCGTTCGCGCAGGCGGACGGCTCGACCACCCGCAAGTACGGCGGCACGGGGCTCGGCCTCACCATCTGCGCCCGCCTCGTCGAGATGATGGGCGGCAAGATCTGGATTGAGAGCGAGCTCGGCAAGGGCAGCACGTTCCACTTCACCCTCCAGCTCCGGGCGCTCGAGGGCGCCGCCCGGTCGCGCCGCCTGGAGATGCCGCGGGACCTGCTCGGCACGCGGGTGCTCATCGCCGACGACAACGCGACCGCGCGGCGCATCCTCGCCGAGACCATCGAGGGCTGGGGGATGAAGGCGGTCCCGGTCGACTCGGGGGCGGCGGCGATCGCGGCGCTCTCGGAGGACTCGGGCACCTGGGCGCTGCCCTGGGGCAAGCCGGGGGGCAACGCGGTCGGGCCGACCTCCTCGTTCGGCCTCGCCATCGTCGACGCCCGCATGCCGAAGGTCGACGGCTTCGCCGTGGTCGAGCACTGCCGGCGGCGCGAGATCCTGAAGGGGCGCACCATCATGATGCTCAGCTCCACCTCGGCGCAGGCGGACGCCGCGCGCTGCCGCGATCTCGGCGTCTTCGCGATGGTCACGAAGCCCGTGAAGACGTCGCACCTCCAGGAGGCCGTGTTCCACGCCTTCGGCATCCCGACGCGGAGCGCGCTCCGGTCGGCCGACGTGCGCCGCGCCGTGCCCGGGCCGCGCGCCCGCGGCCTGCGGGTCCTCGTGGCCGAGGACAACGCGATCAACCAGAAGCTGATGCGCCGCTGGCTGGAGCGGCAGGGCCACCACGTGCACATCGTCGAGAACGGCCGGCTCGCCGTCGAGAAGATCGCGACCGGCCAGTACGACGTGGCCCTGCTCGACGTGGAGATGCCGGAGATGGACGGCCTCCAGGCCGCGCGGGCGGTCCGCGCGCGCGAGCGGCGCGAGGGCGGGCACATGCCGCTCATCGTCGTGACCGCGTACGCGATGAAGGGCGACCGCGAGCGCTGCCTCCGGGCGGGCTTCGACGGCTACGTGTCGAAGCCGGTCCAGGTCGAGGAGCTCTACGACATGATCGACCGGCTCGCCGCCGGGCCCTCCTCGCTGGAGATCGAGGACCCGGCGCGCCTGTCGCTCGGCGCGCCGAACTCGTACCCGTCGGTGCCCTCGTCGCCGCTCGACAACGGTCCGCCGAGCACCCGATCGACGGACGAGCGGCCGCAGGGCACGCCCTCGTCGATCGCGAGCCGGCCGATGTTCGACCGCACCAGGGCGCTGGAGCGGACGGGCGGCGACGCCGACCTCCTGCGCGAGCTCGCCGAGGTGTTCCTGGAGGAGTGCCCGCGGTGGATGGCCGACATCGACGAGGCGGTGACCGCCGGCGACGCCCGCAAGCTCCAGCGGGCCGCGCACAGCCTGAAGGGCGGGGTCGACAGCTTCGGCGCCCGGGGCGCGTTCGAGGCGGCCTTCGCGCTGGAGAAGATGGCGCGGTCGAACGAGCTCGGCAGCCTGGCCGAGGCGCAGTTCGCGCTGCGGGCGCAGATCGATCGCCTGATCCCCGAGCTCGCCGCGTTCGTGCGCGAGGGCTCGCCGGCGGACTCGGCGCCGCTTGTGGACGCCGCGCCGCCGGTGCAGGGCGAGCGGCGCTCTGATAACGAGGTGACGCGATGGTGAGGGTGCTCGTGGTGGACGACTCCCCGTTGGATCGGCGCCTCTCCGGGAGCCTGCTCAAGAAGCGCGCCGGCATGGAGCCGATGTACGCCGAGAACGGCGTCGAGGCGCTCCAGACGATCGCGAAGGCGATGCCCGAGATCGTGCTGACCGATCTCCAGATGCCGGAGATGGACGGCCTGGAGCTGGTCGAGGCGATCCGCCGCGAGCACCCGTACCTGCCGGTGATCCTGATGACGGCGCACGGCAGCGAGGAGATCGCGGTGCAGGCGCTCCGGCGCGGCGCCGCGAGCTACGTCGCGAAGCGGAGCCTCGCGGCGGAGCTCGTGAGCACGGTCGAGAACGTCCTCGCGGTGGCGCGGCTCGACCGGCGGGAGCAGCAGCTGCTCGCGTGCCTGACGGCGACCGAGTCCCATTTCGAGCTCGACAACGACGTGGCGAAGGTGCCCGCGCTGGTGGGCCACATCGAGCAGAGCCTGGGCCGGATGCGGCTGTGCGACGAGACGGGCCGGATCCAGGTCGCGGTGGCGCTGCGCGAGGCGCTGGTGAACGCGATCGTGCACGGCAACCTCGAGGTGAGCTCGTCGCTGCTCGACGAGGATCCGAGCGCCTTCTCGGCGCTCGTCGAGCGGCGCCGGACCGAGAGCCCCTACCGGGACCGGCGGGTGGTCGTGGTGGCGCGGGAGACGCGGACCGAGGCGACCTACGTGGTGCGCGACGAGGGCCTCGGCTTCGACCCGCGCGACCTGCCCGACCCGACCGACCTCGCCAACCTGGACAAGCCGAGCGGCCGCGGACTGATGCTGATCCGCACCTTCATGGACGAGGTGTGGCACAACGAGAAGGGCAACGAGATCCACATGATCATGCGGTGTCGCTCGCCGGAGTCCGACCACGAGCCGAGCGATCCTGGCGGCTGAGCAGTGATCAAATTTGAACATGAAGGCGGGAAGAAAACCCTAATGATCTTCCCGCCTTCCCGCCTTCATGTGGGCTCTCTCTGGGCAAAGTTGACCACTACCGGCGGCTGAGGCGGCCTCGATCGGGTGGGCTTCGAGCGCCGACGCAATCTGTCCAGCCATCGGCCCCATCGCCTCGGCTCTGCTCGGGGCCCGTCGCGGAACCTGAATATCCCGGCGACGCCGGGCAACGAAGACGCCATGACCAGAGACGGCGAGTCGATTGCTCGAGCGCGAACCAGGGCAAGCCGGGGTGGAACGGCCGCCTTGGCCATCGCAGCTGTCCTCGTGTCCACGGCGTGCGATCTCGTCGTGCGCGGGGGCACGGACGGTGATGGCGGCGGAGCGGACAGCGGTGCCACGACCAGCGCTCACAGCGGCGGCAGCGGCGGCGGCGTGGCCGGCAGCGGCGGCGAGGGCGGCGCCGGAGGCAGCGGCGCCGGAGGCAGCGGCGGCGAGGGCGGCAGCGGCGTGGCCAGCAGCGGCGGCGGCGGCGGCGAGGGCGGCAGCGGCGAGGGCGGCAGCGGCGTCGGCGGCGGCGGCGGCGGCGGCGGCAGCGGCAGCGGCGGCGGCGAGGGCGGCAGCGGCGTGGCCAGCAGCGGCGGCGGTGGCGGCGGCGGCGGCGGCGGCGGCAGCGGCAGCGGCGGCGAGGGCGGCAGCGGCGGCGAGGGCGGTACGCCAGGCACGCCAGGCACGTGCGTGCCGGGCACGGTGCTCACCTGCTACACGGGCGCCACCGGGACCGTCGGCATCGGGCCGTGCACCACCGGGACGCAGACGTGTCGCTCCGATGGGCTCGGCTATGGCCCGTGTGACGGCGCGGTGGCGCCGGCCGCAGAGATCTGCGCCACGCCGGTGGACGAGAGCTGCGACGGCGAGCCTCGGTGCCCCCGCCTCGCGCCGTGGGCGCGAGGATACGGCGGCCCCGGCGACGACAGCGGCGTGTCCATCGTGAGCGACGCGTCGGGCAACTACTACGTCTCCGGCGCCTTCGAGGGGACGGTGGACTTCGGCGCCGGCCCTCTCACCAGCGCAGGGGGCTCGGACGTCTTCCTCCTCAAGCTCGACCCCTCCGGCTCGGTGATCTGGAGCAGGCGCTTCGGGGCCGAGTACGACGATGAGAGCGCCACCGTGGCCCTCGACGAGGGTGGAAACATCTTCCTTGTCGGATCCTATAATGCTGGTCCAGCCCACGCTTCCGTGCCGGGCCCAGATTTTGGCGGGGGTCCGCTCCTGCCCACCGTACGGTCCGCGCTCTTCGCGGCCAAGCTCGACCCCGAGGGCAATCACATCCGGAGCAGAGGAATTCAGGATCCGGCGAGCGGCCGGAAGATCAAGCGAGCTGCCGTCGATGGCGACGGAAATGGGTACGTGCTTTTTGCGGACGGTGACGTGTTTCTCTCGAGGTTGATCGCCGGAACCCCCACGTGGATGACTTGGGCTGCGCCGCGCAGCATCGATATCGCGGGAGCAGATCTCGCGATCGATAGCGCAGGAAACGCGGTTGTGGTGTGTGCGATAGACTCGACCGATTTTCCTCCTCCGTATCACCTCAGCGTCTTCAAGGTTGATCCTGATGGATTTGAGTTGTGGCAGCGATCGCTCGTGCAAAGCTCGCTCGACGAGTCCGCCGAGAAATCGGTCTCCTCGGTGGCGGTCAACGCGGCGGACGAGATCTTCGTGACGGGCTTCACGGACGGAACCCTCGATTTCGGCGGCGGCGTGCTCCCTCGTGGGCCCATGCTCGTGAAGCTGGATCCTGAAGGCCAGCATCTCTTCAGCCGCCCGGTCCGCTCCGGCGGCAAGATCGCCCTGGACCCATCCGGCGACATGGTCATCGCCGGGGGGGACCTGGCCGGGCTTGACGCGAGCGGGACGGAGACGTGGTCGATCGACGTCGATGCGATCTTCGGGGACATCGCCGTTGCTCCGAATGGCACGATTGCAGCCACCGGGCGCGTGCTCGCGCCGGTGGACTTCGGGACGGGTCCGATCGCCTACGCGGCGGGCAGCGACATCTTCGTCGCCACGTTCAACCCCTTCGACGACGGCGGCGAGGGCGGCGGGGGGAGCGGCGGCGAGGGCGGCGGGGGGAGCGGCGGCAGCGGCGGCGAGGGCGGCGGCACGCCAGTCACGTGCGTGCCGGGCACGGTGCTCACCTGCTACACGGGCCCCACCGGGACCGTGGGCATCGGGCCGTGCACCACCGGGACGCAGACGTGTCGCCCCGATGGGCTCGGTTATGGCCCGTGTACAGGTGCGGTGGCGCCGGCCGCAGAGATCTGCGCCAGCCCGGTGGACGAGGACTGCGACGGCGATCCCCAGTGCCCCCGCCTCCCGCCGTGGGCGCGGGCATACGGCGGCCCTGGCGAGCAGGGCGCCACGTCCATCGTGAGCGACGCGTGGGGCAACTACTACGTCTCCGGCGCCTTTGAAGGGACGGTGGACTTCGGCGCCGGCCCTCTCACCAGCGCAGGGGGATCCGACGTCTTCCTCCTCAAAGTCGACCCCTCCGGCTCGGTGATCTGGAGCAGGCGCTTCGGGTCCGAGCACGACGAGCGGGCCCCCAGCCTGGCCGTCGATGGAAGCGGAAACATCTACTTTGCCGGAACCTATTATGGGAATGGGCCGTACTTCTATGAAAGCCCAGATTTTGGTGGGGGTCCCATCCCGCCCGCCGATCATTCTGCTAACGCGCTCTTTTTGGTCAAGCTCGACCCCGAGGGCAACCACATCTGGAGCAATGGCTTCCCGCGGACTGCGATCGACTTCGGGGGCGTGATGGAGATGGCCGTCGATGGCGTCGGCAATGTGTTCGTCCACCACGTGACTGGTGGCTGGGATTCTGTGTCCTACTATGTGGCAAAGGTGAGCGCCGGAGGTGAGGGCGTCCTCTGGGATAAGATGCTGCCAGGATCCGAGAGTCCAGGGTCCTCGAGCGGGTTTGGAGGTATCGCGGTCGACAGCGACGGCAACGTGCTCGTGGCGAGCCCGGACCAGGATTATATCTACTCCCCCGGTGCGGATTTCAACGTCATCAAGCTGTCGACGACAGGTGCTCTGCTCTGGCAACGGCAGTTCCGCTCCGAGGCGCACGTGGACCCCAGGGCGTCGGCCACCTCGGTGGCCGTCAACGCCGCGGGCGAGGTCCTGGTGACGGGCTACACGGATGGCACCGTCGACTTCGGCGGTGGCGCGCCAGGAGCTGGCGACGAGTCGTTCGCCGTGCTGGTCAAGCTGGACGCCGCAGGGGAGGTCATCACCTCCAGCACGATTCCCTACCCCGGGGGTATCATCCCGGATCCTGCTGGTGGAATGTTCCTCACCGGGGGCTTGGCGGTTACCAAGCTCGACGACAGCGGGACCACGCTCTGGTCCGCCTACGTCGACGTCCCCACGGGGTATCGAGGCGGCGGTGCGGACATGACCATCGCTCCGAATGGCACGTTTGCATTCGCCGGTTACATCTACCCGTCGATGGACACCGGCCCGGGCCCCTCCGCGGCGCGTTTCGAGACCTTCGTCGCCACGTTGAATCCCTGAAGAGATCGGGGGCTCGCGGCTGCGGTCCAACGCTTCCGGTGCGCGCGGCTTCCGGTCTCCGCTCAGGCGGAGGCGCCGCCGTCGATCGTCAGGTTGGCACCCGTGACGAAGGCGCCCTCCGAGCGGCCGCGGCCTGATGCGGATCCGCACCTTCATGGACGAGGTGTGGCACGACGAGAAGGGCAACGAGATCCACATGATCATGCGGTGTCGCTCGCCGGGGTACGACCAGGAGCCGAGCGATCCTGGTGGCTGAGGCGGCCTCGATCGGGTGGGCTTCGAGCGCCGACGCAATCTGGTTAGCCATCGGCCCATCGCCTCGGCGCTGCTCGGGGGCCCGTCGCGGGACGTGAATCTTTCGGCCGCGCCGGGCAACGAAGCCGCCATGACCAGAGACGACGAGTCTATTGCTTCAGCGCGATACAGCGCGAGCCGGGGTGGGACGGCCGCCTTGGCCATCGCTGCTGTCCTCGTGTCCACGGCGTGCGATCTCGTCGTGCGCGGGGGCACGGATGGTGATGGCGGCGGCGCCGGAACGGACAGCGGTACCACGACCAGCGCTCACGGCGGCGGCGGCGAGGGCGGCAGCGGCGCCGGGGGCAGCGGCGCCGGGGGCAGCGGCGCCGGGGGCAGCGGCGTGGCCAGCAGCGGCGGCGGCGAGGGCGGCAGCGGCGTGGCCAGCAGCGGCGGCAGCGGCGGCGGCGAGGGGGGCAGCGGCGTGGCCAGCAGCGGCGCCAGCGGCGGCAACGGCGGCGGCGAGGGCGGCAGCGGCGTGGCCAGCAGCGGCGCCAGCGGCGGCAGCGGCGTGGCCAGCAGCGGCGCCAGCGGCGGCAGCGGCGTGGCCAGCAGCGGCGGCAGCGGCGGCAGCGGCGGCGAGGGCGGCGTCGGCGGCAGCGGCGCCGGCGGCAGCGGCGCCGGCGGCAGCGGCGCCGGCGGCAGCGGCGCCGGCGGCAGCGGCGCCGGCGGCAGCGGCGCCGGCGGCGGCAGCGGCGGCGAGGGCGGCGCGTCAGGCACGCCAGGCACGTGCGTGCCGGGCACGGTGCTCACCTGCTACACGGGTCCCACCGGGACCATCGGCATCGGGCCGTGCGTCACCGGGACGCAGACGTGCCGCTCCGATGGGCTCGGCTACGGCCCGTGTACAGGTGCGGTGGCGCCGGCCGCAGAGATCTGCGCCACGCCGGTGGACGAGAGCTGCGACGGCGAGCCCCGGTGCCCCCGCCAGCCGCCGTGGGCGCGAGGATACGGCGGCGCCGGCGACGACAGAGGCCTGTCCATCGTGAGCGACGTGTCGGGCAACTACTACGTCTCCGGCGCCTTCGAAGGGACGGTGGACTTCGGCGCCGGCCCTCTCACCAGCGCAGGGGGATCCGACGTCTTCGTCCTCAAGCTCGATCCCTCCGGCTCGGTGATCTGGAGCAGGCGCTTCGGGGCCGAGTACGACGATGAGAGCGTCACCGTGGCCATCGGCGATGGCGGAAGTATCTTCGTCGCCGGATTCTATAACGCTGGTCCAGCCCACGCTCCCGTGCCGGGCCCCGACTTTGGCGGGGGCCCCCTCGCGCCCGCCGAACGGTCCACGCTCTTCGTGGCCAGGCTCGACCTCGAGGGCAACCACATCCGGAGCAAGGGCTTTCCGGGTGAGCCGTTGGCCCACAGGGAGGTCGAGCGAGTCGCCCTCGATGGAGCCGGCAATGGGTACGTACTAGCTGGAGACGGCATGCTGTATCTCTCGAGGCTGGTCGCCGGAACCGCCATCACCTGGATGACTATGGCCTCTCCGCTCATCGCCAGTGAGGAGGAAGCAGATCTCGCTATCGATAACGCAGGAAACGCGATCGTGGTGGGTGGAGATCGATACTACATCGGTGTATCCAAGTGCCATCCTGATGGCTTTCCTCTCTGGTCAGCAATGCACTGGCAAAGCGCGCCAGAGGGATTCACCGGGGTATCGGCCTCCTCGGTGGCGGTGAACGCGGCGGACGAGATCTTCGTGACGGGCTTCACGGACGGAACCATCGATTTCGGCGGCGGCGTGCTCCCTCGTGGGCCGATGCTCATGAAGCTGGATGCTGCAGGCCAGCATCTCTTCAGCCGCTCGGTTCGCTTCGACGACGACATCGCCTTGGACCCGGCCGGCGGCATCGTCATCGCCGGGGGTGGCCTGGTCGGGCTTGACGCGAGCGGGACGGAGACGTGGTCGATCGGCGCCGATGCGATCTTCGAGGACATCGCCCTTGCTCCGAATGGCACGATTGCAGCCACCGGGCGCGTGCTCGCGCCGGTGGACTTCGGGACGGGTCCGATCGCCTACGCGGCGGGCAGCGACATCTTCATCGCCACGTTCAACCACTTCCACGACGGCGGCGAGGGCGGCAGTGGCAGCGGCGGCGAGGGCGGCAGTGGCAGCGGCGGCGAGGGGGGCAGCGGCGCGGCCAGCAGCGGCGTCGGCGGCAGCGGCGGCGAGGGCGGCGGCACGCCAGGCACGTGCGTGCCGGGCACGGTGCTCACCTGCTACACGGGCCCCACCGGGACCGTGGGCATCGGGCCGTGCACCACCGGGACGCAGACGTGTCGCCCCGATGGGCTCGGCTATGGCCCGTGTGCAGGTGCGGTGGCGCCGGCCGCAGAGATCTGCGCCAGCCCGGTGGACGAGGACTGCGACGGCGATCCCCAGTGCCCCCGTCTCCCGCCGTGGGCGCGGGCATACGGCGGCCCCGGCGAGCAGGGCGCCACGTCCATCGTGAGCGACGCGTGGGGCAACTACTACGTCTCCGGCGTTTTCACAGGGACGGTGGACTTCGGCGCCGGCCCTCTCACCAGCGAAGGAGAATTCGACATCTTCCTCCTCAAACTCGACCCCTCCGGCTCGCTCATCTGGAGCAGGCGCTTCGGGTCCGGGCACGACGAGTGGGCCCCCAGCCTGGCCGTCGACGGAAGCGGAAACATCTACTTTGCCGGAACCTATTATGGGAATGGGCCGTACTTCTATGAAAGCCCAGATTTTGGTGGGGGTCCCATCCCGCCCGCCGATTATTCTGCTAACGCGCTCTTTTTGGTCAAATTCGACCCCGAGGGCAACCACATCTGGAGCAATGGCTTCCCGCGGACTGCGATCGACTTCGGGGGTGTGCTGGAGATGGCCGTCGATGGCATCGGCAATGTGTTCGTCCTCCGCGTGGCTGGTGGCTGGGATTCTGTGTCCTATCACGTGGTAAAGGTGAGCGCCGGAGGTGAGGGCGTCCTCTGGGATAAGATGCTGCCAGGATCCGAGAGTCCAGGATCCTCGAGCGGGTCGGGAGGTATCGCGGTCGACAGCGACGGTAACGTGCTCGCGGTGAACGCGGATCAGGATTATGTCTACTCCCCCGGTGCGGATTTCAGCGTCGTCAAGCTGTCGACGACAGGTGCTCTGCTCTGGCAGCGGCAATTCCGCTCCAAGGCGCACGTGGATCCCAGGGCGTCGGCCACCTCGGTGGCCGTCAACGCCGCGGGCGAGGTCCTGGTGACGGGCTACACGGATGGCACCGTCGACTTCGGCGGTGGCGCGCCAGGAGCTGGCGACAAGTCGTTCGCCGTGCTGGTCAAGCTGGACGCCGCAGGGGAGGTCATCACCTCCAGCACGATTCCCTACCCCGGGGATATAACCCTGGATCCTGCTGGTGGAATGCTCCTCGACGGGGGCTTCGTGGTTACCAAGCTCGACGACAGCGGGACCACGCTTTGGTCCGCCCACGTCGACGTCCCCACGGGTTATCGAGGCGCCGGGGCGGACATGACCATCTCTCCGAATGGAACGTTTGCATTCGCCGGTTACATCTACCCGTCGATAGACACCGACCCTCGCCCCTCCACAGCGCGTCTCGAGACCTTCGTCGCCACGTTGAACCCCTGAGGAGGCTCGCCGCGGCTCCGGGCTCCCCGTGACCGCGCCGCGCGTGGCGCCGCCGCGGGAATGCGGCTAGGCTCGCCGCCATGAGGGATGTCGTTCGGCTGGTGATCGGCGCCGCGGTCGGGGCCGCGGCGGGGGCGCCCCTGGGGCTGCTGCTGGGGGCGCTCTTCGGGGGCAACTTCGCGAGCGGGTTCGAGTTCCAGGGCCTTCGGGGCTACGAGGCGACAGGCCGGCTAGGCTTGCTGCTCGGTGCGGCGATCGGCGCGGCGATCGGCGCAGCCGTGGCCCGGGCACGACGAGCGAACGCGCGACCCTAAGGCGCCGCTCCGCTTGAAACGCCCGAGAATGAAGGGACTGAACCACATAGGCACAGAGGGCACAAAGGTATTTTGTTGTTCCTCTGTGCCGCTGTGGTTCATCTTCTCGGGGCTTCAACCCGTTCGGGGACGTACTCGGCGGGCTGCCGGTCGGGCAGCCCGCCGAGAGGGGGTCACTTGTCCGCGGGATCCGTGCACACGCTCTCGGCGCTGCACTCGTCCAGCGCGGCGATCGCGTCGAAGACGCCCTGCGAGCAGGCGACCGCCTTCGCGCGCTCCTCGCAGACATCGTAGCGGCTATCGTTGATCTGCCCCGAGCCGCACTCGCTCGCGGGCCAGAGCTCGGCCGCGCGGTCCTCGAAATCGCGCTGGCAGTCCTCTTCCGTTTCATAGGTCTGGTCGTCCCCGGTGCCGTAACCAGGGCAGCCCGCCTCGGTGTCGGCGTACCGGTCGCACGCCGCCTCGGCGATCTGGGTGATGCGCGCCTCGCGCGACTCCTCGCCGGGCAGCACGTCGTTCACCGTGTCCGCGGCGTCGTCACAGCCCGCGGCTCCAACCAGGACGATCGTCGTCGCCAAAGAAACCCAGAGACACTTTTGCATCGTTGTTTCCTCTCTCGCAGCTCGCCAGAATGTCGGATGGCGGCCTCACGCGTAGCCCGCTTCGCGGTTATGCGCCGCGGGCTCGCTATCATGTACAACCCGCTCAAGCACCGTCCGTGCCAGTCGCCCTCCGTCGCGTCCGCGGCCGCTCGGAGGCGCTCTGCGCCGAGGATCGCGCGTGTCCGCTGCGGCGCGCCGCCATGCGCCAGGCGCACGCGTGTGGCAGATTGCGACGCCGCGTGCGCGCCCGCAGCAGGCGGCCCGCCGGTGCCGGGGCTTCCTGCATTCTCCGCGCTTGCCACCTGGCCGCTCGCTGTGCTCGCGCTGCGCTCAGCGCTCGGCCTGATCATCGAGGATGTGGCGCTCGCCCGTAGCGCCGAGGCTGCCGTTTCATCGCCGAGCACGCCGTGACGCGCTCGAGCTCGCCAGCGCCGCTGCTGCGGCGGCCACGCTCCGGCCGGCCTGCGCGACGCGTGGGAGCTACCGGGCGCGCATTCGCGCGAACGCGCGAGACCTGGCTGGTGGCAGCGTCGATCTGGCAGTAACGTCGAAGGTCCCTTCTCTCCGCCGGGGTGTCGTGGGAATGAGCATCACGCCGCTCGCTGGGGCGACCGGAGAGGGGCCATTGACAGGAGCGGAGACATGCTGAAGGTGGCGATCATCCTCGGGAGCACGCGGCCGGGCCGGAACGGCGAGGCCGTCGCGAAGTGGGTGCACGGCGTGGCGACGAAGAAGGGCGGCGCCGATTACGAGCTCGTCGATATCAAGGATTTCGATCTGCCGCTGCTCGACGAGCCAGCGCCGCCGTCGATGGGGCAGTACACAAAGCCGCACACCAAGGCGTGGTCGGCGAAGATCGACGCGTTCGACGCCTTCGTGTTCGTCACGCCGGAGTACAACCACGGCACCTCGGGCGCGCTCAAGAACGCGATCGATTACCTGTACAAGGAGTGGAACAACAAGGCGGCCGGCTTCGTGAGCTACGGCAGCGCGGGGGGCGTCCGCGCCGTCGAGCACCTCCGGCTGGTGATGGCCGAGCTCCAGGTCGCGGACGTGCGCGCGCAGGTCACGCTCTCCCTGTACGACGACTTCGAGAAATTCAGCGTGTTCAAGCCCCGCTCCCGCCACGAGGCGTCCGTCGGAACCCTGCTCGACCAGCTGCTCGCGTGGGCCGGCGCGCTGAAGACCCTTCGCAACAAGTGAGCGCTCGCGGAGCGCCAGCCGGCGGGTGAGCCTCCTCGGCGAGGAGCGGGCGTGGAGCCGATGTGGTGGAGCCGTGGCGCTCGAGGAATTCTCGTGGAGCCTGCTCGCCTCGGATTGCCCGCGCGCGCTCCGCCGTTACGCCGTGCACATGACCGCCGCACGGATCAGCCAGTTCCGTCTCCTGCTTTGCGCCCAGCTCGCGCTGGTCGCCGCCGCCTCCGCGGGCGCCTACCTGGGCCTGCTCCCCACCTCGCACCCCTCGTTCCCGCACGCCGACCTCCTCGGACACGCGCTGGGCTTCGGCCTGCTCGCGGTCTGCGTCGACGGGGCGCTCGGCCAGCGCCCGATCCATCGCGGGGTTTCGTTCCCGCGCCTCGGCCCGGCGCTCGTGCTCGCCGGCGCCGGCCTGGAGGAGCTCGCGCAGGGATTGTCGCCGCGCCGGACCTCGTCCGTCGCCGACTTCGCGGCCGACGCCGCGGGCGTGCTGCTGCTCTCGTGGATGGCACGACGGCTGACGGGCGGCGGGCGCCCGTCGGAGTCGAGGTGAGCGGCGCGCTCTCCGCCCGGGTGGTGCGTCACGCCAGCTCGGCGACCAGCGCGCGGTGACCCAGGTCGAGCGACTCCACCCGTCGCAGCTCTCCATGCTTGCGGTCCCATTCCCCGGACGCGAGGTCCGCCCTCAAGCGCGCGAGCCCTTCCTCCACGGTGTTCTCCTCCGCGAGCGCGAAATTCGAGATGTTCCGCCGGACCTCGCCGTCCAGGTACATCTCGGGCCGCCCCCAGTACGCGACGAACAAACCGTCGGCGCAATCGCGAGGCAACGCGAAAGGCAGCGCCTTGACGGACGGGAGCTCTTCTCGGATCGCGTCGGCGATGGCGGAGTACTTGCGTGACGGGTCGAGCGAGGGGAGATAGTCCTCGGTCAGCCAGAAAGGTCGACCGCTCCTCGGGTCGCGCATGAAGATGACGATTCGCTTGCGCGCGACCCTGCGGAGCTCGCGCAGGCCTGCCCGCAGGTCGGTCCAGTGATGTAGCGTGTTGACGGCCAGGGCGGCGTCGAAGCTCTGGTCGGGCAGGGGGAGGCTCTCGGCCCTGGCCTGGACGGCTGGCGCCGAGCCGCGCCGCCGCTGCGCGATCATGGTCGCCGAGGGCTCGACGGCGAGCACCTCTCGATCGGTCGGCTCGTACGCGCCCGTGCCCGCGCCGACGTTGACCACCGAGCGGGCGTCGCCAAGGGCGTCCTTGATCAGCGCCTCGATACGGGGATCCGTCCTTCGCGTGGCGGAATAGCACGTGCCGATGCGATCGTAGAGCGCGCTCATGGCCTTCGGTCCTCTCGCTGGCGTTGTATCACGAACGCTGCGCGGAGGGGGCCAGGCGCCCTCGTGAGCAGAAGCGGAGCAGGAGAGCTACCCGAGCGACACGCCCCCTTCGACGTCCAGCGCGGTCCCGGTGACGAACGACGCGTCCGCGCTCGCCAGGAACACGGCCGCGCTGGCGATCTCGTCGGGGGACGCGACGCGCTTCATGGCATGGAGCTGGGCCGCGAAGGCGCGCTTCTCGTCGGTGTCGTTCCAGAGCCGGAACATGGGTGTGTCGGCGCCGCCCGAGATGAGCACGTTGGCGCGGATACCCTGCGTCGCGTACTCGGCGGCGACCGTGCGCGTGAGGCCGATGAGGCCGGTCTTCGCCGCGGCGTACCCCGCCGTGCCGGGGAGCGCCTTCGTGCGGCCGACGAAGGTGCCCACGTTGATCACGCTGCCTCCGCCCGACTGCAGCATCGCGGCGACCTCGTGCTTGGTCGACAGGAACGCGCTCACCAGGTAGCTATCGAGCCAGGCGCGGAAGTCGCCGACGTCGAGCTGGTGGGTCAGCGCGCCGGGGAACGTCCCTCCCGCGGCGTTGAACCCGATGTCGAGGCGACCGAACCTTTCCATGGCGAAGCCGACGAGCGCCCGGACGTCATCCTCCTTGGTGACGTCCGCGGCGCGCGCGGCCGCCTGCCCGCCTGCCCTGGCGGCGGCCTGCACCGTCGCCTCGAGCTCGGCGGGGCGGCGGCCGGCGACGACGACCTTCGCGCCCTCCCGCGCGAACGCCACGGCGGTCGCCCGCCCGATCCCCGAGCTCGCGCCCGTCACGATGCAAACCTTGCCCTCGAGTCGCATGGTCATGGAATTGCTCCTTTGGCGAGGCGGTCCGCTCACAGGCGCTCCCTCTGGATCGCGCCGCGCGTGACCGCGTCACGAGGGAAGCTAGCGACCGCCGGGGCGGGCTGCGCTCCGGATCTTGCCATCGAATCCACGCGCCGACGTCGCGGCCTGCTCAGTAGGTCTCCGCGCACACGCCGTGGCCGCACGGATAGACCATGAAGGCGCCGGCGGGGGCGCTCCGCCAGGCCGGGAAGGTCGCGAGCGCCGCCCCTGTGTCGATGTCGTAGAGGACGCCGTCGCCGCGCGAGTAGAACAACGTCGCCGAGACCGGCTGGATCCCGTAGTCGTCGTACGAGGACGAAAAGTTGAGGTCGGTGCGGATGGGGATCCTCGGGAGCGGCGGCGCGGAGACGGGATTGCCGAGCTCGTCGTAGATCGTCGACGCTTGGTACTCCCAGCGGATGCGGTTGCTGTTGAAAACGTAGGTCTGGACGAGCACGCGGGTGTCGTCGATCCAGCCGATCGCGCAGCCGGGCACCGCGTTGACGAGCGCGCCGTCCTCGTAGAACTGCGTGAACCCGCAGCCCTCCGTGGGGACGGTGTCGGTGACGACGAAGTGGTGACCGTCGGGGGAGACGAGCGGCGCCGGCCGAAGGATCCCGGTGTCCTGGAAGAGCGGCGCGCCGCCCGACCAGTCGCTCACGACGCGCTCCGTCATGCGGCCGTCGATGAGGTAGGTGCGACCGACCGTGCTGCCGTCGAACGACATCGAGAAGTCTTGAACCACCTCGTCGCGCGAGAGCGAGGCGAGCTCCGCGCCGTCCGGCAGCGAGAAGAGCCGGAGCGATCTGTCCTCCGTATACGAATCGATGCCAGCGCGCGCCGCGAGCAGGCTGCCGTCCGACGAGAGCAGCACCTTCGAGCTGTGGAGCGGGGCGATCGCCGAGGGTCGGGCGTCGAGCGCGGCCGTATCATAGATCAACGTCTTCCCCGAAGCCGTCGCGAGGGCCACGTGCCCTGAGGGAGAGCCCGCGACCGCGCTGAGCGCGCCGCAACCGAGCAGCCCCGAGCCCTCCGGATCGGTGAGGGTGCCCTTATGCGCGATCGCGCCGAGCCCATTCGAGACCGCCCAGCGCAGGTCCTGGTCGATGGTGACGCTGCGGTTGTTGGCCAGCGGCAGCGGGTGTTCGCTCAGGCTCACCTCGGCACCGTCGAGATCGATGATGTCGAGCCTCGGCTCTCCCTGGCGAAGCAAGGCGAGCGCGCGCTCGGTCGGCACGAACGTGTAGCGGTAGTCGGCCCTTTCAGGGTACTCGGCGACGGGGACGGCTCCGCCTCCGACGCGATAGATCACGAGCGGGTCGTCCGGTCTGCCGTCCGCGAGCGACCAGAAATAGTCGCGCGTCCCCGCGAGGTGCTTGATCGACGGCATGTTGACGATGCTCTCCTGGATCGCCGCCTTCGAGTACACGCGCACCGTGGTGCCGGCGGTGGTGAGGTAGCGCTCGCCGTCCTGGAACCAGGCGTGGAATGTGCCCGAGAATGCGGGGGTGACCGTGGGAGGCGAGCCGTCGGCGGGGAGCACCGCGATGCTGTTTTGCAGGGGGGCGATCCCCGGGCCGACGCGCAGCGCGTCCGGCTCCGCGTGGACGTCGCCATAGTGGCTCACCGCCGCGGACCAGCGCTCGACCCCCGCGGTGCTAAAGAGGGTGATCGTCCTGGCGGACAGGTTGCGCGTCCAGGCGTAGCTTCCGTCGGTCGCGAGCCCCGCGTCGTCGTACTCCGCGGTCACGGAGGCCAGGAGGGAGCCGTCGACCGCGCTGCGCAGCTCGAAGGCGTGCTGTGGGTTCGTCTGGACCAGCACGACGTCTCCGCGGAGGGCCACGCCGCCCGGCAGCTCGGACTCCGGTTCTCCAGCCAGCGGGTCGCCGGGGTCGATGCCGCCCGGCGCGCGGCCGCCGGCGATCGCGGCGCCGGTGTCCGTATCCCAGAGGATCCAGCGTTCGTAATCCCAGCTCAGGACGCGGCCTCCGGAGACGAAGAGCCGGGCCAGGCGGCGCTCGTGACCGAGATCGAGAAATGCCTCCGGAGCGCCGAGCGAAAGGGATGACGTGCCGCACGGCCCGAAGGAGGCGGCGCCGCCGCCTTCGCCGCCTTCGCCGCCGGAGCCGCCGACGCCGCCGCCTTCGCCGCCAGAGCCGCCGACGCCGCCGCCTTCGCCGCCGGAACCGCCGAGGCCGCCGTTGCCGCCGTCGCCGCCCGAGCCGCCGTCGCCGCCGAGGCCGCCGTCGCCGCCCGAGCCGCCGAGGCCGCCTCCGGCGCCTCCACCCTCGCCCCCGGAGCCGCCCTGGTTGCCGCCGCTGCCCTCCGCGCCCGTCGTTGCTCCAGGAGCAGCTCCGCCTCCGCCGAGGTTACCGCCCCCCGCGTCGGAGCAGCCGAGGAGCGCGACGAACGATACCGCGACAAGCGTGTTGGCTCTCATGTGCATGGTCTCATGGATGCCCCCGGTTCCCGGGCCATTCATCGCCGAGGCAGCGCCCAGGGACGTGCCCCAGCAGACCGCCGCGCTGCGCGCGTCGCTCCAGCGCATCGCGGAGCGCACCGGGGGCCTCGCGCTCCTGTCCTCGCGGCGGCTCCGGCAACCGTAGGCTCCGCGCGCTATCCTCCCCGGATGCCTTCCTACCACCTCGCTCAGGTCAACATCGCCTTGCCGCTCGAGCCGCTCGACTCGGCGCGGCTGGCCGACTTCGTGTCGGCGCTCGCCCCGGTCAACGCGCTGGCCGACGCCGCGCCAGGGTTCGTGTGGCGGCTGCAGGGCTACGGCGGCGACGCCACCGCGGTGCGGGCGTTCGGCGACGACCGGATCCTCGTGAACATGTCGGTCTGGGAATCGGCGGAGGCCCTGTCCGACTTCGTCTTCCGCAATCCCGAGCACGCCGCCGTGCTGCGCCGTCGCCGGGAATGGTTCGTCCCGATGAAGGAGGCGATCGCGGTGCTGTGGTGGATCCCGGCCGGGCACACCCCGACCGTCGCCGAGGCCGAGGAGCGGCTCGACCACCTGCGCCGGCACGGCCCGACGCCCCACGCGTTCACCTTCCGCCGCCCGTTCCCCGCGCCGGACGCGCCGGACGCCACCATCCCCGCGCCCGCGGACGACGCGCCGCGCTGCCCGGCCGGCTGAGCCGTCGGCGCCGGGCGATGACGCCGGCGCCGCCCGCGCCGCGGGGGCTCACGCCGGCTCACCGCGGACGTGCCCGCGCGCGTCGCGCGCTGTTCAGGAACTGGAGCTGCTCTTCGAGCGCGTCCCACACGGCGGCGATGCGCGGCACGTGGCGCAGGCTGCGCGGCGTGACGAGCCAGAGCTCGAGCACGGGACCTGCGGGGAGACCGAGATCGAGCTCCACCAGGCCGTCGTCCAGGTCGAGCACGCTGCGCGGCAAGACGGCGGCGCCGAGGCCCGCGCGCACGGCCTCGAGCTGAGCGATGTAGCTGCTCACGACGAGCTTGGGGGCCTTCCGCACGTGCCGCTTCTGGTAGTCCTCCTCGACCGCGGGGATGCGGCCCAGGTCGACGCCGATCCAGTCGAGCTCGTCGCGGCTCTTCTTCGCGTGCTTGCGGTGGGCGACAGGCACCGTGGGCAAGGTGACGATGCGCGCGGCCACCAGATCGCCGCTCCTCGGCCGGAAGAAGCGCACGGCGATCTCGGCCTCGCGATGGCCCAGATCCGCCGCCTCGTAGCTGGTCAGCAGGTGGAGCGACACGCGCGGGTGCCTCTCGGCGAGCACCGGGAGCACGCGCGGAATGACGCCGTGCACGGCGATCGACTCGGTGAGCGCCAGGCGAACCAGGCCCTCGACCTCCCTCTCGTGGCCATTGGCCTCGCGCACGAGCCGGTCGGCGCCGGCCTCCATCGACTCGACGTGGCGGCGGAGCTGCTCGCCGAGCGGGGTGAGCATGGAGCCTCCCGGGAGCCGATCGAACACGGCCGCCCGGAGCGTTCGCTCGAAGGCCGCCATGCGCCGGCTCACCGTCGATTGCTCGATCCCGCGCTTGCGGGCGGCGGCCGAGAAGCTGCCCGCGCGCGCCACCTCGAGGAAGAGGCGCAGATCGTCCCAATCCACGTCGGCGGGCGGACTGCCAGCCGGCGCGGAAGCGCGAGAGCGTGCCATGCATCCACGCATGGCACGCCTGCCCAGGTCCGTCTACCCAGCGGCTGCTGCATGTCCAAGATCGACGCATGCACCTCATCATCCACGGTCACCCAGCGCCCGACAGCTTGAGCGACGCGCTCGCCCAGGCCTACGCCAGCGGCCTCCAGAGGGGCGGCGCCAGCGTCGAGCACCTGGCCCTACGCTCGCTCGCCTTCGATCCGCACTTGCGCGCCGGCTTCAGCGGTCGGCAAGACCTCGAGCCCGATCTCCTCGAGGCCCGGACCGCCATCGAGCGCTCGAGCCACGTGGCGTGGTTCTTCCCCACGTGGTGGGCGGGCCCGCCCGCGCTCGTCAAGGGCTTCGTCGATCGCACCTTCTTGCCCGGCTGGTCGTTCGCCTATCGAAAGCGCAGCCCGCTGCCCGAGGGGCTGCTCGCCGGTCGCAGCGCGCGCGTCGTGACCACGATGGACAGCCCGAGCTGGTGGTACCGCTTCTGGCACCGGCGCTCGGTCCATGCCTCGTTCGTCAACGCGACGTTGCGCTTCGTGGGCTTCGGGCCCGTCCGCGAGACCACCTTGTTCAACCAGAACACCCGGACCCTCGAGCAACGCGCGGCCTGGCTCCGGGACATGGAGCGCATCGGCGAACGGGACGCGCGGCGGTTCAGCGCCGGGCGATGACGCCGGCGCCGCCCGCGCCGCGGGGGCTCACGCGACGCGCCCCGGCGCGATCCGGAGCAGGTCGAACTCGGCGGTGAAGCCCTCGCCCACCGGGCTGCAGGCGTAGAGGCCGCACTCGACCTCGCGCGCGCCGTCGTCCTCGTGCAGGTGGGCCATGCGGATCTGCGTCCAGGCCCCGCCGTCGTCCGAGCTCTCGACGAGGTAATCCGGCCCTTCCCGCCGCACGCGCAGCCAGACCTCGCGGCGATCCGAGGGGAACGGCTGGGTCGACCAGTCGCTGTAGCCCGCGTTCGTCACCACGGCGCCGAGGCGGCTCGGGCCGTCCGGCTCGAACTCCACCGACGTCTTCAGCCAGCACGACTCCGCGATCCGCACCATGAGCCCCGCCTGATCATACTGGTGCGCCGGCCGGAACCGCACATGGCACGTCATCACGAAGTCGCCGCCGGCGCGGGTGAAGAGGAAAGGCCCGTTGTCGGTGCGGAAGCCGTAGTGCGTCCGCTGCCAGTAGTCCGTCTTCGCGCCGGGCTCGACCACGAGCACGCCCCGCTCCGGCTCCACCACCCAGCGCGAGGGCGGGTTGCGCCACGTGAGCCGCGGGTCGATCCCGATTCTGGTAAAGCCCTCTTCCAGAAGCTGCCCTGTCATGACGCTGGCCTCCACACGTCGCGCCCCGTGAGATCCGCTCCTGCGCGGGCGCGGGCCGGGAGCCTACCACGGAGCGCGCCGCCGCCGGGCGCGCTCCTGCGCGGACCGGCGCCGCCGCTCACGCCGAGGGCGCGCGCGGGCCGAGCACCGCGTCGTGGAGCTCGTCGAGATCGAAGGGCTTGGCGAGGGATCGTGATGAGCACGCGCGAGGCCGAGGCGGCGTCGATCGTGATCAGCACCGGATCGCGCTCCATCGCGACCGCCACGGACTGGACGAGCAGGCTCCAGAGGGCCTCCTCGAGGAGCTCGGGATCGCCCAGGAGGTGCGCGTCCCCGCGGGGCACCAGGCGGATGACGTGATCCTTGGCCACGAACTCGAACTCTCCGATCACGCGGCGCGCGAGGCCGCGCCCCGTCGCGCTATTGCGGCCGTCCCTGCGCGATCCAGCTCTCGACGAGCTGGATCTCCTCCGGGCCGAGCGCGGGTAGCCCGAGCGGCATCCCGCGCACCGCCGGATCCGCGCGGCCGGCCTCCTCCGCTTGCCGCGCCGCGAGCGCGGCGACGAGGCGCGGCACGCCGTCCGGCCCGCGGGCGAAGACGCTCCGCCGCTCGCCCCGATCGTCGACGTAGCCCGCCGCGATCCCCTCGTACGTCGCGAGGTTCAGCCCGCGCGGCTTGAACCCGAAGCCGCCCGTGTTCCCGGGCCCGCCGTCGCCGAGCGCGTAATCGGGCTCGGAGTGGCAGTGCCTGCACGTGACGCGAAACACCCTGCGGTCCACCTCGGCGTAGGTCACCCGGCGCGAGAGCAGCGGCAGCCGCTCGGGCGCGCTCGCCGGCGCCGGCGGCGAGAGCGCCGTGGTCGCGACGAAGGCCGCGATGTCCCGCGCCTCGGCGGGCGACATCGGCACCTGGGGCATCGGCGTGCCCGGCTTGATCGCCCCGGGATCGAGCACCCACGCGGCGAGGTCCGCGGGCTCCATCCGGTCGCGCGCGTGCCGCAGATCCGGCGCCAGGGCGACCGCGGCGCGCGTCTCCTTCTCCATCGCCCTCACCGGCGCGACCGCCGTCAGCCCGGCCGCCCCGGTGAAGGCGTGGCAGGTGCCGCACCCCTTGGCCTCGTAGAGCTCGCGCCCCCGGGCCGCGCTCGCGCCGCCGAGCGCCTCGCGCGGCCGCTCGCGGCGATCGCGCGTGAGGTAGGCCGCGATGTCGCTCGCCTGCTCGGGCCCGATCGCGAGCCGCGGCATGGTCGCGTGAAGGCGCGGGCGCAGGTCGTGCGGCGCGAGCAAAAACCCGCGGATCCAGTCGCGCCGGAGCCGGTCGCCGGCGGCGGCGAGCGACGGGACGTCGCGCAGCTGCACCAGGTTGTCGTTCCACCGCTTCATCGCCGCGGCAGGCGCCTGGAACCGGCCCGCCGCGATGTCCTGGTGGCACTGGACGCAGTGCGCGTCGCGCGGCGCGGGCGCCTGCCCGGTCCCGTCGTGGCAGCGGTTGCACTGGAGCTCGGCGACGAGCCGCTGCCCGCGCGCCGGATCGCCGGCCGCCACCGCGACGACGGCGGCCTGCGCGGCGGCGGCGGCCGGGGCGGAGGCAGCGGCCTCCGCGGCGCCGCCGCCCGCGGAGAGGGGCGCGGCGGGCTCGGGCCCCCGCGCGTCCTCGGAGGTGCACGCGGCGGCGCTCGAGGCGAGCGCGACCAGCGCGGCGAGCAGCGGACGGGCGCGCATCGGCGTCAGCTCTGCGGGCGCGGGTCGATCGCGCGGCTCGTCCGGCACAGGGCCGCGTCCTTCGCCATCGCCTCGCAGCGGCTCGCCGCGGCGTCGTGCCCCGCGGCGTCCCCCGACAGCGCGCGCAGCCGCGCCAGCGCCGCGTACGCCTCGGGGCTCGCCAGGAGGTCCTTCTCCGCCAGGCCGCCGAGCAGCTGCAGCGCCTCGCCGCGGTGCTCCGGCGACCGGGCGAGCGCCTCGCCGAGGTCGGTCTGCAGCGCGGGATCGCCCTTTCGGTGCTCGTTCAGCCGGCGCAGCGCGCGGATCGACCAGTCGACGTTCGCCTTGCGCTCCTCGGCCGACGCCCCGCCCCACGTCTCGAGCAGCTCGCGCGGCACCTCCGGCCGGACGTCGAGCGCGCCGCCCGCGCGCGCGGTGGCCACCGCGAGGACGCGGAAAGCCCGGTTGAGCAGCGGATCCTTGTCGTGGGAGATCCGCCGGATCTCGGGGAACATGCGGATCACGCTTCCGGCGGCCGCGGTGATCCGGCCGTCGCGCAGGGCCTGCTCGGCCTGAGCGACCCCCATCACGCGGTGATCGATCGCGGGCAGGATCTCCACGCCACCGCAGGCGGCCGCGTCCCCCGAAGGAACCAGGGCGGACGCGGCGAGAGCACAAACAAGCGTGAGTCGAACGGCGGGACCATTCATGGGAAGGACCTCCTCGGGCAGGCTGCGCCGGCGCGCCCCGTCGCTCATCGGGCGCTGCCGATCGACTGTGACAACGCCTCAGAAAAAAAAGTTGCTCCGCGATCGCGACACCTTCGCCGCGCGACCGCTCAGCCCGGCTGCCCGATGTAAGTAAAGGTGGGCGGATGCGAACGCTGGGTTGCCTTGGTGCGCTGCCCGGTGTCCAATGCGGGCCTTCCAAGGAGATCCGGCATGTTGAAGAAGCGGCGCCTCGCGATCGCGGTCCTGCTGGCCCTCGCCAGCGCGCTCCCGGCGTGCACCCGCAACAAGAAGGCGGACTGCGCGAGCCCCGAGGTGTTCTGCGTGGGCCTCGTGACGGACATGGGCAAGATCGACGACAAGTCGTTCAACCAGTCGGCCTGGGAGGCGATCCAGCGGGCGCAGAAGGAGCTCGGCGCCACGACGCAGTACATCGAGACGACGGATCCCAAGGATTACCCCAAGAACATCGCGACCTTCGCCGAGGAGCAGTACGACGTGGTCGTCACGTCGGGCTTCGGGCTCACCGAGGCGACGCACGCCGCGGCCGATCGGTTCAAGGGCGTCAAGTTCATCGGCATCGACCAGTTCCAGGCCGACACGAAGCCGAACGTGGTGGGCCTGGTCTTCCCCGAGGACCATGGCGGCTTCCTGGTCGGCGCGCTGGCCGCGCTGATGACCAAGACCGGCAAGATCGGCGCGGTGCTCGCCACCGACGCCGTCCCGCCCGTCTACCGCTTCGGCGAGGGCTTCCGCGCCGGGGCGCGCCACGTCAAGCCGGACATCGAGCTCAGCGTCGTTTACCACAACGACGTTGGCTTCGATAAGACGTTCACCGATCCCGAGTGGGGGAAGACGACCGCCGTCTCGATGATCGACAAGGGCGTCGACATCGTCTTCGGCGGCGGCGGCAAGACGGGCAACGGCGCGCTGCTCGGCGCGGCCACGAAGGGCGTCTACGCGATCGGCGTCGACACCGACCAGTACTACACGGTGCCCGAGGCCCAGAAGGTGCTGCTCTCCAGCGCCGTCAAGCTCATCACCGAGGGCGCCTTCGACCTCATCAAGATGGCCAAGGAAGGCAACCTGCCGTCCGGGAACTTCCAGGGCAAATCGGGGTATGCGCCGTATCACGATCTCGACGGCAAGGTCCCGGCCGAGGTGAAGGCGAAGATGGAGGAGCTCCGCAAAGGGCTCCTCGACGGGACGCTCAAGACGACGGTGCCGCCCGCCAAGGACGCCAAGTAAACGCCGTGATCGCCCCAGGCTCCCGCGGATGCGACAGAAGCTGATCCGGCTCTTCGAGCCGCTGCTCCTGCCGGCCCTCTCGGTGTTCACCGCGATGGTCCTGGGCGGCGTGCTCATCGCCCTGGCCGGGGGCAACCCGCTCGAGGCGTACGCGGGCCTGCTCGAGGGCGCGTTCGGGTCGCCGCGGGCGGTGAGCGAGACGCTCGTGTGGGCGACGCCGTACATCCTGGCCGGCCTGTCGGTCTCGCTGGCCTTCAAGGGGGGGCTGTTCAACATCGGGGCCGAGGGGCAGCTCGCGCTCGGCGCGCTGTCCGCGGCGTGGGCCGGCCACTGGCTGCCGCGGCTCGTGGGCGGCGGCCTGCCCGCGGCGCTGCACGTGCCCCTGACGCTGCTCCTCGGCGCGCTCGCCGGCGGGCTGTGGGCCGCGGTGCCCGGGTGGATCAAGGCGCGCGCCGGCGGACACGAGGTGATCAGCACGATCATGCTCAACTACGTCGCCCTCAACGCGGTGAGCTTCCTCTTGAACGGCCCCATGAAGGATCCCGCGGCGTCCAACGTGCTGTCCCGCACGCCCCTCATCGACGAGAGCGCGCGCCTCCCCGAGCTCGTGGAGGGCTACCGGCTGCACTGGGGCTTCCCGCTCGCCCTGCTCGCGGCGGCGCTCGTGGGCTGGGTGCTGCGGCGGACGGCGTTCGGCTTCGAGATCCGCACCGCGGGGCAGAGCCCCGACGCCGCGCGCTACGCCGGCGTGCGCGTGGGCCGCACCGTGATCGTGACCATGGCGCTCTCGGGCGCCCTCGCCGGCGTGGCCGGCGCCATCGAGGTGAGCGCGCTCCACCACCGGCACGAGCTCGGGTTCTCGCAGGGCTACGGCTTCGACGCGATCGCCATCGCCCTCCTCGGCAAGGCGCACCCCGGCGGCACGGTGCTCGCCGCCCTGCTGTTCAGCGCGATGCGCAGCGGCGCGACCCGGATGCAGTACCTCACGCAGATCCCCATCGACGTGATCTCCGTCATCCAGGCGCTGATCCTGCTGTTCGTCGCGGCGGACACCCTGGTCCGCCGCATCTACCGGGTCCGCGGCGAGCGCGAGCGGCTCGTGCTCACGCGCGGGTGGGGCGGCTAGGGGGCGGCGATGGGCCATCGACGCTACGCCTTCATCGCGGTGGTCGTGAGCGTGCTGGTCGGCGTCGTGGCGCTCGTCGGCGCCTCGCAGGTGCCGCCGCTGACGATCGTGGCCAGCATGGCGGCCACGACCCTCGCCGTGGCCACCCCGCTCACCCTGGGGGCGCTCTCCGGCGTCTTCTGCGAGCGGAGCGGGGTCGTGAACCTCGGCATCGAGGGGATGATGCTCGCGGCCGCGTTCTCGGGCTGGTTCGGGTCGATCTACGCGAGCGCGGTCCTCGGCGTCCCGCCGCTGCCGAGCCTGCTGCTCGGCGTCGCGATCGCGGTCGCGACCGGCGCGCTCCTCGGCCTGCTGCTCGCCGTGCTGGCGGTGACCTTCTCCGTGGACCAGATCCTCGCGGGGACGGTGATCAACTTGCTGGCCGTGGGGCTCACCGGCTTCTTCAACCGACAGCTCTTCTTCGGGCCCGGGAGCTCGTTCGGCGGCCAGGTGCCGCACGCGCCCGGCGTCCTGCCGCGCCTGCACGTCCCGCTCCTCGCGGACGCCCCGATCGTGGGCCCCGTGTTCGAGCAGCAGCCGATCGCCGTCGCCGCCGTCGCGCTGGTCGGGGTGACGCACCTCGTGCTGTTCCGCACGCGGTGGGGCCTGCGCGCGCGCGCCGTGGGCGAGCACCCGCGCGCCGCCGCCACGGTCGGGATCGACGTGGCCCGCGTGCGCTACGTCAACGTCGTGATCGGCGGCGCGATCGCGGGGCTCGGCGGGGCGTACTTCACCCTGGAGTCGGTGCCGTCCTTCGAGCCGATGATGACGAACGGGCGCGGCTTCATCGCCCTCGCGGCGATGATCTTCGGCGACTGGACGCCGTTCGGCGCGTGGGCCGCGGCGCTCGTCTTCGGCGCGGCGCAGGCGTTCCAGATCAACCTCCAGCTCTTCCGCGACCAGATCCCGCCGTCGTGGTCGTTCCTGCAGCAATCGTCGGTCGTCGGGCTCGTGCCGTACCTCCTGACGCTGCTCATCCTCACCGGCGTCATCGGCAAGACCACGCCGCCGGCCGCCGACGGCCAGCCCTACGATCCGGAGGGTCGGCGGTGACGGCCGTCCTGGAGGCCCGGGGGATCACCAAGCGGTTCTCCGGCGTCGTGGCGAACGACGGGGTCGATCTCGACCTCCGCGAGGGCGAGATCCACGCCCTGCTCGGGGAGAACGGGGCCGGCAAATCGACCCTGATGAACATCCTTTACGGGCTGTTGCGCCCGGACGAGGGCGAGCTCCGCCGCGGCGGGCGCCCCGTCTCGCTGCGGTCGCCGAGCGACGCGATCGCGCTCGGGATCGGCATGGTGCACCAGCACTTCATGCTCATCCCGGTGTTCACGGTCGCCGAGAACGTCGTGCTCGGCGCCGAGCTCGTGCGCGGCGGCCTGCTCGACCGCCGGCGCGCGAGCGCCGAGGTCCGCGCGCTCTCGGCGCGCCACGGGCTCGACGTCGACCCCGACGCCCGCGTCGAGGACCTCCCGGTCGGCGTGCAGCAGCGCGTGGAAATCCTCAAGGCGCTCTACCGCAAGGCGGAGATCCTGATCCTCGACGAGCCCACGGCCGTGCTCACGCCGCAGGAGGCGGACGAGCTGTTCCGCGTGCTGCGGGGGCTGACGGCGCGGGGGGTCTCGGTCCTGTTCATCACGCACAAGCTCCGGGAGGTGCTCGCGGTCGCGGACCGGGTGACGGTGATGCGCGCCGGCAAGGTGGTGGGCGCCGCGATCCCGGCCGAGACCGACGAGCGCGGCCTGGCGGCGACGATGGTCGGCCGCGAGGTGGCGCTCCAGGTGACCAAGGCCCCGGCGAGCCCCGGGGCGGTCGTGCTCGAGGTCGAGCGCCTCAGCGTCGCGGGCCGGCGCGGGGCGGGCGCCGACGTGGTCCGCGAGGTGAGCTTCTCGGTGCGCGCCGGCGAGATCCTCGGGATCGCCGGCGTGCAGGGCAACGGCCAGACCGAGCTCGTCGAGGCGGTCACCGGCCTCACGCCGCCGCGCACCGGGCGCGTGCTCCTCCGGGGCCGCGACGTCACCGGCGCGCCGCCGCGCGACCTCATCGAGCGCGGCGTCTCGCACGTGCCCGAGGACCGCCAGCGCCACGGGCTCGTGCTCTCGTACGCGATCGCGGACAACCTCGTGCTCTGCACGTACCACAAGCCCCCGTTCGCCGCGCGCGGCGTGCTCCGCGACGACGCCCGCGAGGAGAACGCGCGGCGATTGATAAAGACCTTTGACATACGCGCGCCCGGCCCGGGGACGCCGGTCTCGGCGCTCTCGGGCGGCAACCAGCAGAAGGTGATCCTCGCCCGCGAGATGAGCCGCCCGGTCGAGCTGCTCGTGGCGAGCCAGCCGACGCGCGGCGTGGACGTGGGCTCGATCGAGCACATCCACCGCGAGATCGTGGCGGCGCGCGACGCGGGGGCGGCGGTGCTGCTCGTGTCGGCGGAGCTCGACGAGATCCTCGCGCTGTCGGACCGGATCGCGGTGATGTACCGGGGCGGGATCGTGGCGACGCGGGACGCGGGCGCGGTCTCGCGGACGGAGCTCGGGATGCTGATGGCCGGGGCGCTCCCCGGCGAGGCGGCGCCGGCGCGCGATGGCGAGGCGGCGCCGGCGCGGGACGCCGGCGAGGCGGGCGAGGCGGGGGCATGAGGGGGCTCGGCGCAGTGGCCGCGGCTGCGGTCCTCGCGGCGGCGGCCGCGGCCCTGTTCGCGCCGCCGTCCGCGGCCGCCCCGACGCTGGAGCAGTACCGGTATTTCCGCGCGCTCTCCCTCGATCTGAAGGGTCGGCTCCCGACGCGCGAGGAGCTCGCGGAGATGGAGTCGCCGGGCTTCGACCTCGACGCCTGGATCGAGCGCCACCTCGACGGCCCGGGGTACGTCGAGCGGCTGACGCGCATTTACATGGATGTCCTGCGGCTGGAGCTCGGCCCGGTGGGGCTGTTCGCGCCGCCGGAGACGACGCTCCGGAGGGCCGAGGTGCTCGGCCCGGACGGCAAGCCGCTCTACGTCTATTTCCGTTACAACCAGCGCCGCTTGAACCCGGTGATCGACGGCGAGTTCTGCTTCTCCGAGCCCGAGAGCGGGCTCCGCGGGAGCTTTCATGCGCTGACGGGGACGCCCAAAGCGATCTCCCAGAAGCTCCTCGACGAGCGGACCACGGTGGTGCGCCCGTTCTGGCTTTACCGCGATTACCTCTCGATCTCGCCGACGCAGCGCTACGGCGCCGGGTGGAAGGACCCGGACAGCGCCTATGTCCCGCTGCCGCAGCTCCTGGTCGAGCCCGACGGCAAGACGCCGACGGTCGAGGTCCGGGTCTGCAAGGAAGAGGCGCAGACCGCCGAGGTCGGCCGCATCCATGCGAGCGACATCCCCCCGTTGCCCGCGGGGGCTCCGCTGCCCGCGGGGCGCGTTCGCCCGCCGATGCCCGAGGATCGCTATGCCAGGGAGCACCGGGGCGAGCCGATCTCGTGCCGGAGCGCGCTCGCCTTCGCGATGAGCGTCGATTGCGGCTGCGGCATCGGCCTCGAGCATTGCTTGCCGGGCGACAACTCCGGCAGGGATCCTCGCGCGTTCGTGCTGCCCGCCCACGTCCCGCTCGGCATCGAGAGCCCGATCGGCTCGGCGCCGCGCACGATCTCCGGCTGGAACAAGTTCTGGTGGTCGCAGGAGGCGATTCACCTGATGGAGCACGTCTTCCGGGCCGACCGCGATTTCCGGGAGATCCTCACCGGGCGTTACACGTTCATCAACGGTCCGCTCGCGCAGTTCTATCGATCGAGCGCGCCCGCGGCGTGCTGCTCGCTGCACAAGTCCTTCGGGATGCGCGAGGACGAGGCGCCGCTGTTCTTGCCGGGCGCGGTGCCGCCGGTCGTCGCGCCGCACGACGTCTCGGAGTGGACGTACATCCCCGATCGCGGGCCGCGCGCGGCGGGGATCGTCACGACGCCGGTGTTCCTGACGAAGTACTCCTCGCGCCGCGCGCGCGCGGCGGCGCTCTACAGCGCGTTCTTGTGCAAGAGCTTCGCGGCCGAGCACGCGGAGCTCCCGCCGTCGGACGAGCCCGATCTCATGGTCCGGCCGGGCTGCTCCAGCTGTCATGCGACGCTGGAGCCGCTCGCCGCGTATTTCACGCGGGTCGAGGAGACGACGTGGACCTATCTGCCCGCCTCGCGATTTCCGATCGAGAACCCGGTGTGCAAGCTGGACGCGGAGGGCAAGACGGGCGGGTCGTGCCGGCGCTTCTACGATCCTGACTTCTCGAGCAGGGAGCGCGGGGTGCTCCGGGGCGCGTATGCCTCGCCGGATCACGCCGACCGCGGCCCGGCCGGCGCCGCGGCCGATCTCACGCGCATGCCGGAGTTCGCGTCGTGCGCGGTCGCGCGCGTCACCGAGTCGTTCCTCGGGCGGCCGCTGCGCGACGAGGACGAGGCCCTGCTCCGCGCGCTGCGGGAGCGGTTCGTGTCGCGCGGCTACCGGATGCGGCCCTTGGTCGAGGCGATCGTGCGGTCGCCGGCCTACGCGCGCGCGAGCAACGTGCGGCCAGCGCTGGAGCGCGGCGGCGGGGGCGCGCGGTGATGCGCGGCGGGGTGAGGGCCTTCGCCCTTGCCGGGATGGCCGCGGTGGCGGGCGCGTGCGCCCCGCCGGAGGCGGTCGCGCCGCGGCCTGCGGCGCCGCTCCGGGAGACGGGGCGGGTCGCGCAGAGCCGGACGCCGAAGCAGGATCTGCGGCTCATCCCGGCCGAGGCGTACCTGAGGACGTATCTCCGGCTCTTCGGCGGCCTCGCGCCGGCGGCGGTCGAGCGGCGCGCGCGGGGGGACGACAAGGCGGCGCTCTTCGACGCCTGGGAGGACTACCTCACGGCGCTCGGGCTCCCCGATCACGGCCTGGATCTCCCGCGCGGCACGCAGACCAACGCGCTCATGATGGCGGCGTTCGAGCGGCTCGGGATCGCGCTGTGCGACCGCGCCCTGGAGCACGACCTCAAGGCGAGCGCGCCGGTGCCGCTCGAGCGCCGGCTGATCTTCGCCTTCGACCTCCCCGCGGAGGACCTCGACGCGGCGGCGTTCGCCCCGCGCTTCGACGTGCTGCACCGGACGTTCCTGAGCTACCCGGCGCGCCTCGCGCCGCCGGACCGGGAGGCGAAGTTCTTCGCGCTCTACCAGGGGACGGTCGCGCGGCACCGCGCGAAGGGAGCGCCGAAGTCGCGTTTCTCGCCGGGCGAGGCGGGGTGGGCGGCGGTGTGTTACGGGCTGGTGAGGCACCCGGAGTTTCACCTGTATTAGGGTGTCTGGTCGGTGCAGACCCGAACGAATCTTGTCGAAGGAGCAGGTGGATGCCGCGCTGAGCGCGGAGCGCGACAGCTGGGGAGAGCCGTGAGTCGAGTCTATCTGGACTCCTGTGTTGTCATCTATCGGGTCGAGGGCGCGGAGCCCTACAGGAGTGCATCGGATCGCGCGCTGCTGTCGCTCGGCTCGGCCGATGCATACATATCGCCACTGGTTCGCTGTCAGGATCATCGGCTGATTCCCGTCGCCGCGTGCACGGCCACCCGCTTGCCGTCGAACGTCACGGCGGGTGCGTGCACCGGAGACGCGCCGGCGGACCGGACCCGGAGCTCGGCCATGTAATTCTTGAGGTCGCTCGGACCGGAGACCGCCGCCTTGCCTTGCGCGGCGATCGCGCGCTGGCGCCCCGGCGGCCCCGCGCTCGCTTGCACGCCGCCATCCCCGAGCGCAAACTGCGCTCGCGATGGCCCATGGTCTCCCGCGCCGCGCGCTGCTCCAGGCCGCCGCGGGCGCGGCGCTCTCCGGCCTCCTCGGCCTGCCGGCGCGCGCGCTCGCCGCGCACGGCAAGGCGGCGGAGGGCGAGTTCTTCCTCTTCATCCACGCGTCCGGCGGCTGGGACGTGACGCTCTGGGCCGACCCGCGGAACGAGAGCAAGGGGCTCGTGACCCCGGCGACGACCGACAACACCGACACGGCGCCGCTCCGCCTCTGGGTCGACGCGCCCGCGGCCGGCGGCGCGAAGAGCTTCGCACCCGTCACGCCGAAGGGCTCGAGCCTCGCGTTCGGCCCGGGCATCGGCGCCCTCGCGGACCTCCACGACCGGCTGTGCATCGTCAACGGCCTGGCGATGAACACCGTGAGCCACCCCGACGGCACCGCCTTCGCGACCACCGGGCGGCACCTGAGCGGCGGCCGCGTCATGGCCTCCAGCCTCGACGCCATCTGCGCCAGCGAGCTCGGCGCCAGCCAGACCTTCCCCGCCGTCTCCGTGCAGTTCCCCTCGGCGTTCGTGGGCGACCGCCTCGACCGGCGCGCCGTCCCGCTCACGGTCGGCGACATCGGCACGATCAGCCGCTCCCTCGCCCGCGCGCGGCACTACGACACCGACGAGGACCGCGCCGCGGTGACCGCGCTCCTCTCCGAGGAGGCCAGGTCCCTCGCCGCGCGATCGCGCTACACCGAGGCCCTGAACGGCTTCGCGATCCAGTCGGAAGCGCTGGGCAGGATGCTGAACGCCGGGCTCCAGGACGTGTTCTCCAGGGGCAAGCTCATCCAGGCGCACCCGGAGCTCGACCACAAGGCCCGCTTCGCCCGGCAGGCGGCCGTCAACGCGGCGTTCGCGATCGAGGCCATGCGGCGGAACGTGGTCCGCTGCGTGAGCTTCGCGAGCGACGGGTTCGACACGCACACGAGCAACTACCGCCAGCACGCGGCCACGCAGCAGGAGCTCTTCGACCTGATCGCCGCCCTCCTCGGCTCGCTCGACAAGACCCCGCACCCGACCCGAGCCGGCAAGAAGCTCTCGGATCACACGCACATCCTCGTGACGAGCGACTTCTGCCGGACGCCCCAACTCAACACGGCGATGGGCCGCGACCACTACCCCAACAACTCGGCGATGGTGATCTCCCCCCGCTTCCGCGGGGGCATCTCGTTCGGCAAGACCGACCCGGAGCAGCTCCTGCCGGCCCCGGCCAAGACGTTCCAGGGCGGGCCTCGGCCGATCGCCCCGCCGGATCTGCTCGCCACCTTCCTGTTCGCCTTCGGCATCCCCCCGCTCGAGCACCTGCGCGACGGCGAGGTGGTGCCGGAGCTGCTCCGGCGGCCGTGACGCCCCTGCGCCGAGCGGCGCCCCTCGCCGCGCTCGCGCCCGCCTGCCTCACCGCGCGCGCCTGCCTCGCCGTGCGCGCCTGCATCGCCGCGCGCGCCTGCCTCGCCGCGCTCGCGCTCGCATGCCTCACCGTGCTCGCGCTCGCCGGCTGCGCCTCGCAGGCCGCGCCCCCGCGCCCGCCGCTCGCCGTGCGCCCGGTCGCCTGGCCCGCGCCGGGGGAGCTCGGTCCGGTCCGCGCGGTCGCCGACGATGGCGACCGCGTCGTCCTGTTCCACGACGGCGCCGCGGCGGTCTTCGTGAACGGCGCGCTCGCCCGGGTGGAGCGCGCCCCCCATCGCTGGGTGAGCGCCGCGGTGGTGCCCGCGCCCGACGGCTACGGCACGTGGATCGTCGGCGCCGACGCCGAGGGCCGGCTGCTCAGGCTGCCGAGCCGGGGGTCGTTCGAGCCTGTCGCCGACCACTACGGCCTCGAGCGCGCCGCGGTCCGCGCCGCGGCCGGCCTCGGCCTCGGCGGAGGCGCCGCCTTCGCGCTGGACGGCGAGATCGCGGTGGCGGACGGCGAGCGCGTCACGCGCTATGCGACCGGGCCGCTCGCGGCGTTCGCGGCGGGCGGAGGGCGCGTGGCGTTCGCGCTCGGCGGCGACGAGGTCCTCGCCCTCGACGTGGCCCCGAGGGCGCTGCGATCGTACCCGCTCGAGGCCGACGGCCCCGCGCCGCTCCTCGCCGTGACGGGCGCGGGCGCGCTGCTCGCGGCGACGCCGGCGGCGCTCTACGCCGAGGACAGCGCCGGCGTGCTGCGCCTCCGGCTGCGGGCGAGCGCGGCGCTCCACGGGCTCGCCGTCTCCGGCGAGCGCGTGTGGTTCGCCGACGGCGGCGAGCTCGGCGTGCTCGACGCGTCGGGCGCGCGCGCGACCCGCGGCGCGCGCCTCCCGGAGGCCGGCCGGCTCATCGGATCGCCGAGCGGCGACGTCTGGCTGCTCGCGGCGGGCACCCTCCGGCGCTTCGCCGCGGACGACGCCGGCGCCGGGCCCGCCTGGGACGACATCGCGCCGGTGTTCGACCGGGCGTGCGCGCGCTGCCACCGCCCGCGCGGCGAGGGCGGCGTCGACCTCTCGACGCGCGCGGCGTGGGCGTCGCTCCGGGAGGCCATCGCGCGCCGGGTCGTCGAGGAGCGGACCATGCCGCCCCCGGGGCACGCGCTGTCCGAGGCCGATCGCGCGCGGATCCGCGGTTTCGTCGAGCGCCTCGCGCCGCCCGCGCGCCCGTCGACGCGGCCGTGACGCACCCGCCCGCGTCGCTGTAGCGCGCGGCTGCAGGCGCGGCGCGCCCGTCTTGCGCTACCCTGGGGCCCCACCGCCAGAGGAGAGCTGCCTGATGATGACGTTCAGCCCTGATCCGCGCCTCGCTGAGCAGCAGATGCACGCCATCATCTATTACCTCACGGGGTTCGGGTACATCGACGGCGAGCTCGATCCGACCGAGAAATCGTTCATCCGCGGCCACATCCAGGAGCTCGTCCAGCAGCGCGCGCGCGACGCCCTCGGCGACGAGGCCCAGGCGAACCAGGACGTCATCGCGCGGTGGACCAAGCACTTCCACGAGGTGTTCTCCGAGATCGACCACCAGATCCAGGGCCTCTTCACCGAGAGCGTCTCCGACGGCGAGGACCCCAAGGACTTCGTCCTCGCGAAGATCAAGCTCCGCTGCTTCGAGCTCCTCGACGGCTTCGACGACGACAACCGCGAGGCGCTGCTCGCCACCGTCGACGGGCTCATGCTCGCCGACGGCGTCATCCACCCGAGCGAGCAGAAGTTCCGCGACGAGCTCTCCGCGCTGCTCGCGCTCGCGGTCGAGATCGACGACCTGGAGATCGAGCCCATCGAGCAGGGCGCGGTGGTGATCGATCCGGCCACGCGCAAGCAGGCGCGCGAGCTCGATCACCCGTTCTTCAAGGCGTTCGAGTGGGACTACGCGACCGATCCGGCCACGTTCGCGGAGCAGGCCAAGGTCGATCTCGACCTGATGCGCCGGTTCGAGGAGAAGCTCGCCGAGCAGCGCGCGCGCGGCGCGGGCCGGCTCGACGGCGCGGTGGACCTCGCGAGCTTCGCCGGGCAGGCGCCGTTCCTCGACGGCCACGTCTACGTCGCCTCGCCCGACCCCGCGCACGAGGTCGAGCTCCTCGTGGTCGGGGATCTGCACGGCTGCTACTCGTGCCTCAAGGCGGCGCTGATGCAGGCAGATTTCTTCGCCAAGCTGCAGGCGTACCGCGAGGACCCGGCGCACAACCCGCGGATCATGCTGGTGTTCCTGGGCGACTACATCGATCGCGGCAGGTTCAGCTACAACGGCATCCTGCGCACGGTGATGCAGCTCTTCCTCGCCGCGCCCGACAACGTCTTCGTCCTGCGCGGCAACCACGAGTACTACGTCGAGCTGAACGGCCGCGTGCTCGCGCCGGTGCGGCCCTCCGAGGCGATGAGCTCGCTCGCGGCCATCGCCCCGAACGAGGTGTTCGCCGCGTACATGCGCCTCTTCGAGGCGCTCCCCAACATGCTGGTCTTCGACCGCATCCTCTTCGTCCACGCGGGCATCCCCCGCGACGACACCCTCGCCACCCGGTGGCAGTCGGTGTCCTCGCTCAACGACCCCGAGATCCGGTTCCAGATGCTCTGGAGCGACCCGAGCGAGGTCGACGCCATCCCCGCGGAGCTCCAGAAGTCCACCGCCCGCTTCCCCTTCGGCAAGCGGCAGTTCAAGAGCTTCATGCAGAAGCTCGGCTGCACCACCCTGATCCGCGGCCACGAGCGCATCCAGGAGGGGTTCCGCGTGGTCTACGACGACCCCGACGGCGTGCTCCTCACGCTGTTCTCCGCGGGCGGGAGGACGAACGACGACCTGCCGTTGACCAGCAACTACCGCGAGGTCACCCCGATGGCCCTCACCATCCGTTACAAGGGGGGAGTCAGTCAGCTCACGCCCTTCGTGATCGAATACGAGCGGTACAACGACCCGAAGTACAACGCGTTCTTCCGGGAGCAGCTCCCGTCGCTCGAGATCAGCGTCTGACGAGCGAGGCGGCCGCCGCGCGACGGGCGCCGCGCCTCGACGATGTCGTCGCGGTGCGCCACGTCGCCTGGCACGCCGCGGCCTGGCATGCCATCGCATGCGTATGAATACCCTACGATCGATAGCCTTCTTCTCGGGCGGTCGAGGGCGCGCCGGTTGCAATGTCTCTGGATTGCGGCGGCGCTCCTCCCTCGGCCTTGGCTTGCTTACCTCTCTCCTGCTCGCCGCGGGCTGCAGCGGCGCGGACGCGGGCGGCGACGGCGGCGACGGCGGCGCGGGCGGCGGCGGCCCGGTCGCCGGCAGCGGCGGCGGCGGCCCGGTCACGAGCAGCGGCGCCGGCGGCGAATTGCCGAACCGCTGTTCGCTGCCGCAGGACCCCGGGCCCTGCGACGCGGCGATGCCGCGCTACTGGCACGACCCCAGCTCCGGCGTGTGCGTTCCGTTCACCTATGGCGGTTGCGAGGGCAACGAGAACCGCTTCGAGTCGCTCGAGGCGTGCCAGGAGGCCTGTCAGGGCAACGTCCCGGACATGGCCGCCTGCGCCGCGCCGGGCGATTGCGTCCTCGCCTCGCCGCGCTGCTGCGCCGCCTGCAACCCGAACGCCGTCCATGACTTCGTCGCCGTCCACCGCGACATGGCGACCGATTTCTGGAACACCCTCGGGTGCGGCGGGGGCGTGGCGTGCGCGCCGTGCCAGGACGTCAGCGAGGCCGAGAGCACCGGCCAGTACTTCGCCGCCGCGTGCGAGGCCGGGCGCTGCGTCGTCCTCGACGTGCGCGAATCCCCGCTGACGGAGTGCACGCAAGACGCGGACTGCGCGCTGCGCGACGGCGTCGGGTGCTGCGAGGAGTGCAGCGGGAAAGGCATCGTCGCGCTCAACCAGAGCGCGGACATCGAGTCCATCGTCTGCCCCGAGGGCTTCGGCGCGTGCCCCCCCTGCGCGCCCGTGTACCCGGAGGGCATGACCGCGGTGTGCCTGGAGGGCAGGTGTCAGCCGAAGCTGTCCTCGCCGTGAACGCCGGCGTCCCCGCCCTGCGCCATCAGGCGCAGCTTCATGCATTGTAGATACGGCTCTCCCCGGTACCCACCACGGCGCCTCCCGCGCGCAGCGCGTCATGAGCGCGCCGGGCATTCGCGCTGAACGAAGTCCAGAAAGCGCACGGGAAATGCCGTTCGCGCGGTCGCCGCGCGTTGACCCTGGACGGCTGCGCCCGATAGCCTGGGCCTTGAAGCTCTTGTAGATTCTTACATCTTCGACCTCTTCACGAAGGGAGCTGCCCGTGAATCGACGCACCCCGAGGATGCTGCTCGTGGCCCTCGCGCTCTCCAGCGCGGCCGCGTGCTCGGGCTCGAATGGAGACGGCGGGACCGGCGCGGGTGGTGGCGGGACCGGCGCCGGCGATGGCGGATCCGGCGCCGGCGTCCAGTGCGCGCCGGGCGTCACCGCGCCCGGACCGACCCCGCGCCTGACGCGGCTGACGCACGCGCAATACGACAACTCGATCCGGGACCTCTTCGGCAAGGACATGAAGGCCTCGGCGTCGTTCCTCGCGGATCCGGCGTTCGAGGGGTTCGACAACAACGCGAAGGGGCTCGTCGTGTCCGACCGGCTCGCCCGCGATTACCGGCGCGCCGCCGAGGCCATCGCGGCGGACGTCGTGGTCGACCAGGCCGTGCTCGGCGACATCCTGCCGTGCGCCCCGGAGGGCGACGGCGCCGCGTGCGCCCGGCAGCTCATCCGGGAGCTCGGCAAGCGCGTCTACCGGAGGCCGCTGTCGGCCGAGCAGGAGGCGGCGTACGTCGCGGCCTACGCGCGCGGCGATGGCCTGTTCGAGTCGGGCACGCCGTTCGAGCAGGGCGTCCGCCACGTCATCGAGGCGATGCTCCAGTCGCCGCATTTCCTCTACCGCGTCGAGCTCAGCGAGGAGCTCGACGGCGAGCAGATCATCCCGCTCGACGGCTACGAGGTCGCGACCCGGCTCTCGTACCTGCTCTGGAACAGCCTGCCCGACGACGCGCTCCTCGCGGCGGCGGAGCGCGGCGCGCTGGGCTCGCCCGAGGGGATCGAGGCCGAGGCGCGGCGCATGGTCGACGATCCCAAGGCGGTGAGCGCGCTCGACGACTTCCACCGCCAGTGGCTGCACATGAGCCGCTACGCGGATCTCTCGAAGGATCCGGCGCTCTACGAGGGCTTCGACGCCAGCGTGTCCTCGGCGATGCTGGCCGAGACGCAGGCGTTCATCCGGCACGTCATCCTGGAGATGGAGGGCGACTACCGGACGCTGATGACCGCGCCCGTCGGGTTCGTGAACGACAAGCTCGCCCCGATCTACGGCGTGGAGGGGTCGTTCACGAGCGAGCTCGTCGAGACGCCGCTCGACCCGGCGTCGCGCGCGGGGCTCCTCACGCAGGCCGGCTTCCTCGCCTCGCACGCGTTCGCGAGGGAGACCTCGCCGATCCACCGCGGCGTGTTCATCCAGCGCCAGATCCTCTGCGCGGACCTGCCGGACCCGCCGGCGAACATCAACACGGAGCTGCCGCCCAAGCAGGGCGAGATCCGGACGACGCGGGATCAGGTGGAGGCGCACACGTCGCCGAAGGCGTGCAGCTCGTGCCACGGGTTGATCAACCCGCCGGGCTTCGCGTTCGAGCACTACGACGCGGTCGGGCGGTACCGCGAGGACGAGCGTGGCGAGCCGATCGACGCGAGCGGCACGATGGCGGTCGGGGAAGCCGAGATCCGCTTCGACGGCGCCGTCGACCTCGCGAAGCAGCTCGCGGAGAGCCCTGTCGCAGAGCGGTGTTATCTGACGAACTGGTACCGTTACGGCAACGCCCGCCAGCTCTCGCGCGAGGACGCGTGCACGATCGACGACCTCGACGCGAAGCTCGGCGCGTCCGGGTACAACATCAAGGAGCTGCTCGTCGCGCTCACCCAGACGAAGACGTTCAGGTATCGCGCTGTGGAAGAGGTGGACCAATGAATCGCAGAACGTTCTTGCGGGGCGCGTGCGGGGTGATGCTCGGCCTGCCGTTCCTCGAGTCGCTGCGCGCTCGCGACGCCAAGGCCGGGCCGGAGGCCGCGCCGCGCCGGTTCATCGCGTTCTTCATGTGCAACGGCGTGAACATGGGCCGGTTCTTCCCGAGCACGCGGTACGGCGCCCTGACGGACGCCTCGTTCGGCGCGGATCGCGCGATTGCGCCGCTCGCCTCGTACCGCGACAAGCTCCTGATCCCGCGGGGCATTCACATGGCGCCGCGCGGCTTCGGGTGGGATCCGAGCGCGGGCGACGATCACGCGAAGGGGATCGGCTGCAAGCTCACGGCGCAGCCGCTCGTCCAGGGCAGCCAGTACGCCGCGGGGATCTCGCTCGACCAGTTCATCGCGAACAAGCTCAACCCGCCGGGCACGCCCGCGCTCACGCTGATGGTCGGGGCGCGGGTCCCCAACGTGCGCGGGCACATCTCGTACAGCGGCAGCGAGCAGCCCGTCTCCGGCGAGAACAACCCGTGGCTCGCGTACCAGGACCTGATCGGCGTGACGAACGTCGAGGAGGAGGCGCTCGAGCGGCTGACCAAGCGGCGCCAGAGCGTGCTCGACCTGGTCGGGGCCGAGTACGAGGGCCTGCTCAAGAAGAAGCTCAGCAAGGCGGACCGCGACAAGCTCGAGATGCACTTCCAGACGGTGCGCGACCTCGAGGTGGGCATGGGCAACGCCGGGCTCATCCCGCGCGAGCTCCCGCCGGCGCGGGCCGCGGAGATCGAGGCGGTCGACCCGGCGACGGTGTCGTTCGACGCCGAGTTCAAGAAGATCGGCCGGATGCAGATGGACATCCTCGCGCTGGCGATCGCGACCCGCGCGACGCGCTCGGCGACGCTGCAGTGGGGCGCGGGCGCGTACGGGCCCATCTTCAAGTGGGATGGGATGAACCACGAGTACAACCACCACAAGCTCTCTCACGGCAACACGAGGGACGACGACACCGGGAGCGTCGTGGACGGCTACGAGGAGATGCTCTTCGACATCGATCGCTGGTTCATCGGCGAGTATGTCTATCTGCTCGACCGGCTCGCGGGCTACGACGAGGGCGGGACGTCCGTGCTCGACAACAGCGCCGTCGTGTTCATGAACGAGCTCTCCAACGGCAAGATCCACGATTTCCGCGATTTGCCGTACATCATCGCGGGGGGCTGCGGCGGCTACTTCAAGACGGGGCAGTACATCAAGGTGACGCGGCAGCAGAACACGCTTCAGGACGAGGACGCGCCTCACAACAAGCTGCTCACGACGCTCGCGAACGCGGTCGGCTGCACCGAGGAGGGCGGCGGGCCGATCGAGAACTTCGGCGCGTTCGGCGAGCCGGGCGAGTTCGACGAGCTCAAGGCCTGATCGGCGCGGCCAGGGCGCGGCGCGCTCACGTTCACGCGCGCCGCGCCGCGTGGCACACGCCCTGCACACGGGCTTCGTCTTTAAAAGGAGCGCTGCCTTTTATGACGAAGCGACCTTCTCGACGGGCATTTGTACAGACCGTGGGCGCGGGCCTCGCGCTCAGCGCCTGTGGAGGAAGCGCGCAGGTGGGGCAAAACGCCGCATCTGCGGGCGGGGGCTCTCAGGAGCCGCCGCAGGGGCCGGCGCCTGGCGCGCCCGGGGAGAAGGACGTCGAGCTGCCGGCCGGCGGGGTGATGCCGACGAGGCCGCTCGGGCGGACCGGCGTGAACGTCAGCCTCCTCGGGCTCGGCGGGTACCACATGGCGATCCCGGACGACGAGCAGGAGAGCCTCCGGATCGTCCGCTTCGCGATCGATCACGGGGTCACCTTCCTCGACAACTGCTGGGATTACCACGACGGCAAGAGCGAGGAGCGGATGGGCAAGGCGCTCCAGGACGGCTATCGACAGAAGGTCTTCTTGATGACCAAGCTCGACGGCCGCGACCGCGCTTCCGCCGAGGCGCAGCTCGAGCAGTCGCTGCGTCGGCTGCGCACCGACGTCATCGATCTCGTTCAGATGCACGAGATCATCCGGATGAGCGATCCCGAGAAGATCTTCGGGCCTGGCGGCGCGATGGAGGCGCTCGTGGCCGCGAAGAAGGCCGGCAAGATCCGGTTCATCGGCTTCACGGGCCACAAGGACCCGGACATCCACCTCGCCATGCTGAAGATGGCGGAGCGGCAGGGCGTCCCGCTCGACACCGTGCAGATGCCGCTCAACGTCATGGATCCGCATTACCGGAGCTTCGAGAAGAACGTCCTCCCGGCGCTGACGCAGCAGGGCATCGGGGTGCTGGGGATGAAGCCGTTCGCCAGCGGGGAGATCGCGAAGACCGGGGCGGTGTCGCCGATGGACTGCCTGCACTATCCCATGAGCCTGCCGACGTCGGTGGTGATCACCGGCTGCGACTCGATGGGCATCCTCAAGCAGGCGATCAAGGCGGCGTACACGTTCCAGCCGCTCAGCAGCCAGCGCGTCTCGGAGATCCTCGCGCGCACGGCCCCGCTCGGGGCGAAGGGGGAGCACGAGCAGTTCAAGACCACCGAGCGATTCGATGGAACGACCAAGAACCCCCACTGGATGACGTCGTCGAAGATCTGATCGGCGCGGGGGGCTGGTACCCGCGTCGCCGAGGTCGGATCTCCTTCCCTGGATGCACGAGAGGACTCGCCGAACCGCCCGGCCGCCGAATGCGCTGCTGACGCAATATGTCAGATCCGGCTATCGGTCGTACCCCTGCGAGATGTCGTCAGCGCCGCCCGTCCACGACGAGCGCTCCGGTCTGAACATAGCGCTCATAGACGGCACGCAGCTCCGCGTCGTTGAGCCGCCGCTCGAAGCCGTCGATGACGGTGAGCCCAGTCTCCTTGTCGCGGTGGGCGTTCGCCTGGAACTCCTCCCAGCTCATATCGGTGTTTTCGTTCGGCGTGGATTCTTCAGCCTCGGAGTCGGACGAAGAGGAGGGCTCCTCGCCGCCGCAACCGGCGAGCGCGAGCACCACCAGGGGCGCGCAGAGGAGGACAGACAGGGAGCGCCCGATGCGGCTCCTGGACAGACGCCCCGAAGACGAGCCTCGATTCATTGGAACACCTTTCTCGGTCAGGCCACACGTTGTTCGCGATCAGCCGAATCTCGCCAGCGGCGATTCGACATCCAGCGCCGCCAGCATTGAGCATGATGACACAGGAATCGAGAAACATGGAAGTCCCAAGCGGGAGCCGCGGCGCGCGTTGTCCGCCGCGCCGCAGCGTCGCCGCCGGGGGGTCGCGGTCATGGCGGCGACTGCGCCGTCTGAGCCAAGAGGATAACGAAAAGCTCGCGCCCCACCTGCCACGGGTCGTGTGGAGTGAACCAATCCGGCGCGCCTCGACTACCTCGGCCCCATCACCGCGAGCGGCGGAGCGCGCCGCGCCGCTGCGCTGCTCGCCGGAAGCCCGTGCGGTGAGGGCAGTGCTCAAAATTGAACATGAAGGCGGGAAGGCGGGAAGAAAAGATCAATGATCTTCCTGTCTTCCCGCCTTCATGTGAACTCTATCCGGTCAAATTCGAGCACCACCGCGGCGATCGCGGGGGCGGAGCGCAGGCTCGGGCGCTCAGTAACCCCCCTGCTTGTCGACCACGTTCACGAGCGGCTCGCCCCGCACATAGCGCTGCAGGTTCGAGAGGAAGAGCTCCCCGAGGTGCTGGTAATAGCCCGGATGGGCGCCGGAGTAGTGCGGCGTGATGATCACGTTGGGGAGCTTCCAGAGCGGGTGCTCGGCGGGCAGCGGCTCCGGCTCCGTCACGTCGAGCCCCGCCCCCGCCAGGTGGCCGGAGCGCAGCGCCTCGACGAGCGCGTCGGTCTGCACCGTCGCGCCGCGACCGACGTTGACGAGGAACGCGCCGCGCGGCAGCGTCGCGAGCTCGCGCCGCCCGATCCAGCCGCGCGTCTTCGCCGTCAGGGGGAGGATGTTCACCAGCAGCTCGGACTGGGCGAGGAACGCCTCCAGGTCGTCCGGGCCGTACACCTCGGCGACGTGCTCGACGGGCTCCTTCGTGCGCTTCAGGCCGATGACCCGCACGCCGAAGGCGGGCCCGATGCTCGCGATCGAGCGGGAGCAGGGGTAAGCGTGGCTGTGCGCGTGGAGCTCGAGCTGCGGGGAGCGAGCGCGGTGCGGTGACGCTCTCCGCTTCGTGTCGTTCAGAAGCCGAAGGTCGGATCCTTCTCGGGGGCACCCTTGCTGGAGGGCGCGGCCGGAGAGGGTCGCTTGGCGGGGGGGCGCGCCGGCTTGAGGGGGGCCTTCCCGGCGCCGGAGGGGGGGCCGGCCGAGGAGGTGGGGGCTGGGGCGGAGTCGACGGCAGCCGGGGAGGGGTCCGCGGCGGCCGGGGAGGGGTCCGCGGCGGCCGGGGAGGGGTCCGCGGCGGCCGGAGACGATGACGCCGCAGCGGCGGGAAGTGCGCTCGCGGTGGGAGGCGGAGGGGAGGGCTCTTCCGGCACGCGGTCCGGAGGCGCGGCGGCTTCTGTGGCGCCGAGCGGGGGCGCGGCCGCCGGCGTGGCGGGCTCGTTTGGAGCAGGCGAGCGGAGCAGGACGACGGCGGCGACCCCTACGCCGACCGTCAGCACGCTGGCGGCCACGGCGAGCAACGCCCGCGATGACGGGGGGCGGCGGTCTGGCTGCGGGGGCAGGGCGCCTCCCACGGCCTCCAGCGTGCCGCTCGCCGTCAACGTGCCGCCCGGGCCTGGGATGCCGCCGGGAACCCGCATTCGGTCCGCGACCACCGTTCCGCCTGCCACCAGCGTGCCGCCGGGGACCATGGCGTCATCGAGGGCCACCGTGCCGCCCGAGCCCGGGGCGCCGCCCGAGCCGGGAGTGCCGCCAGAGCCCGGCGCGCCGCCGTGAGCCGCCGCGCCGCCGTGAGCCGCCGCGCCGCCGTGAGCCGCCGCGCCGCCGTGAGCCGCCGCGCCGCCGTGAGCCGCCGCGCCGCCATGAGCCACCGCGCCGCCGTGAGCCGCCGCGCCGCCGTGAGCCGCCGCGCCGCCGTAAGCCGGCGGCCCGCCGTGAGCCAGCGCGCCGCCGTAAACCGGCGCGCCGCCCTGGGCCGGCAGGCCACCCTCGGCCAGCAGGCCGCCGCGAGCCGGCGCGCCGCCCTGAGCCAGCGCCTCGGCGGAGTCCAGCGAGTCGCGCGAATCCGGGACCGCCGCGCGCTGCACGGCCGAGGCGAACGCGCGGGCGAGCTCGCTCGCGCTCTGGAAGCGCTCGCCGGGCTCGCGCTTGAGCGCGCGCTCCAGGAACCGATCCAGCTCGGGCCAGAGATCCGGCGCGAGCTGCGAGGCGACCGGGATGTCGCCCGTGCAGATCTCCACGAGCACGTCGCCGAGCTCCTCGCCGGGGAAGGGCAGCTGGCCCGTGAGGCATTGAAAGATGATCACCCCGAGCGACCAGAGATCGCTGCGGTGGTCGACCGTCTTGCTCCGGCGCACCTGCTCCGGGCTCATGTAGTGCGGCGAGCCGATGAGCGTTCCGGTCTTCGTCGCGTCGGCGGCCAGCCCGGTGCCGGTCGTCTTGGCGACCCCGAAGTCGAGGATCTTGACGATCTCGTCGCCCTGGCGCGCGAGGAAGATGTTCGCCGGCTTGAGATCGCGGTGGATGAGGCCCACCTCGTGCGCGCGGCGGAGGGCCTTGCAGACCTGGCTCACGATGCCGAGCAGCTCGGCCGGCGCGACGCGCCCGCGGCGCACGAGGTACGCGGCGAGGTCCTCGCCCTCGAGGAGCTCCATCGCGAGGTAGGGCGTGTCGCCCTCGAGCCCATAGTCGTAGACGTGGACCACGTTGGGCGTCCGGAGCTGGGCGGACGCCTTCGCCTCGCGCTCGAACCGCGCCCGCGCGACCGGGGAGTCGGCGTGCTGCGGCATCATGAACTTGATCGCGACCTCGACCTCCAGCTGGAGGTGCCGGGCCACCCAGAGCAGGCCCATGGCGCCGCCCGCCAGCGGCCGCTCCAGGCGATACTTCCCACCGACGACGCTCCCCGCTTCAAGCGACAGCATGCGTTCGAGCCTTCTGCGTCCCCGTGTCCTTGGGTTCGGGCCTTCGGGCTCTAGCAGAGGCGGGGCCCACTGTCGCGGTACTTACAGCTGCCGGCATCTCGAGCCATCATGCCATGGGCGCGGCGACGGGACGAAGACCGAGCGCGAGCGGTCGCTGTCGCATCTTCTCCTCCGTGCCGCGGTAGCTCTCTCCCATGCCGCGGTAGCTTTCTGCGCCGTAGGCTCGTCGCTACCGCGTGCCTCCCGCCGCCGCACGCTCCCCGCCGCCGCACCCCGCGGAAGAGTCCGTCCAGTCGGAAGCACCTGCGCGCGTCCTCGGTCCCGCCCGGAGGCGTCTTTCCGGCGTCCGGTACTAAGCTGCGCGCGGCATGGTCGACGCTTCCCCGATCACCGCCGTGCTGGGCCCGACCAACACCGGCAAGACCCACCGCGCCATCGAGCGCATGCTCGCGCACGACTCGGGCATGATCGGCCTGCCGCTGCGGCTGCTCGCGCGCGAGGTCTACGATCGGGTGACCACCCGGGTCGGCGAGGCCCGCGTCGCGCTCGTGACCGGCGAGGAGAAGCGCGTCCCGAGGCGCCCGGACTACTGGGTGTGCACCGTCGAGGCGATGCCCGTCGACCTGGAGGTCGACTTCCTCGCCATCGACGAGATCCAGCTCGCCGCGCACGATCAGCGCGGCCACGTGTTCACCGAGCGGCTGCTCCTCTCGCGCGGCCGGCGCGAGACCTGGTTCCTCGGCGCCGACACGATGCGGCCCCTCATGGCCGAGCTCGTGCCCACCGCCAAGCTCGTCCAGCACCCGCGGCTCTCGCGGCTCGCCAGCGCCGGCGCCGGCAAGCTCTCGCGGCTGCCCCCGCGCAGCGCCGTGGTCGCGTTCTCGACCCCCCAGGTCTACGAGATCGCCGAGCGCCTGCGCGCGCAGCGCGGCGGCGCCGCGGTCGTGCTCGGCGCGCTCTCGCCCCGCACGCGCAACGCGCAGGTCGCCCTCTTCCAGTCCGGCGAGGTCGACTACCTCGTCGCCACCGACGCGATCGGCATGGGCCTCAACCTCGACGTGCGCCACGTGGCGTTCGCGGCGCTGCGCAAGTTCGACGGCCGCGCCGTGCGCGACCTCGACCCCGCCGAGCTCGCGCAGATCGCCGGCCGCGCGGGCAGGCACCTCGCCGACGGCACCTTCGGCACCGTCGCGCCGCTGTCGCTCCCCGACGGCGTCGCGGCCGCCATCGAGGCGCACCGCTTTCCCCCCGTGCGGCGGCTGCTCTGGCGCAACAGCGAGCTCGACTGGAGCTCGATCGACGCGCTCCTCGCGTCGCTGCGGGAGCGCCCGCGCTCCCGCAGCCTGAAGCTCGTCGACGACGCCGAGGACACCGCCGCCCTGATGCGGCTCGCCGAGGACCCGGAGGTGCGCGCCCGCGCGCGGGGTCGCGAAGCGGTGGCGCTGCTCTGGGAGGTCTGCCGCATCCCGGATTTTCGCAAGCTCCTGTTCGAGTCGCACGTCGCGCTCCTCGCCGAGATCTACGGCCAGCTCTCGGGCTCGAGCGCGGCGCTCGACACCGACTGGATGGCCGCCCGGGTGGCCGAGATCGACGACGTGGGCGGCGACATCGACACGCTGATCACGCGGATCGCGTCGATCAGGACGTGGACCTACATCTCGAACCACGGCCGCTGGGTCCGCGACGCGGCGGCGTGGCAGGACCGGACGCGGGCGATCGAGGACCGGCTCAGCGACGCGCTCCACGAGCGGCTCGTGCAGCGCTTCGTCGAGCGGGGCGGCGGCGCGCGGGCGTCGTCCGGCGCGCGCGCGGTCGCCCGCGGGGGCCAGCGCCGGGCCGAGGCCGAGCCGGAGCCGGTGGACCCGGGGCACCCGTTCGCGCGGATCGCGGCGCTCCGGGCCCTGCTCGCGCCCGGGCCCGCGGCGCCGGCGCCCGAGGACGACCGGGCGCGCTGGGTCGAGGCGATCGTGGGGGCGCCGCACGAGCGCTTCTCCGTGGACGCGGCCGGGCGGATCGCCCACGGCGAGCAGCCGCTCGGGCAGCTCGCGCGCGGCCCGACGCTGCTCCTGCCCGACGTGCGGCTCGCGGAGCTCGACGACCTCGGCGCCGGCGCGCGGTCGCGCGTCCTCCGGCGGCTCGTGGCGTTCGCGCGCGATCTGGTCGAGGAGCTCCTCGCGCCGCTGCGCTCGCCCGAGGTGCGCGCGCTGCCCGGCGCGGCGCGCGGGATCGTCTACCAGCTGGAGCAGGGGCTCGGGACGGCGGCGGCGCGCGACGCGGAGGAGCAGATCGCGGAGCTCGCGCCGGACGACCGCGCGCTGCTCAAGGCGCACGGCATCGAGGTGGGCGAGCGCGTGCTCTACGTGCAGCAGCTGCTCCGGCGCGGCGCGCTGGAGCGCCGCCTCTCGCTGTGCGCGGCCTGGTTCGGCCGGGGCCGCGTGCCCGCGTGCCCGGCGCCCGGCGCCGTGTCGGTGCCGGTCGCCCGGGGCGTGGATCCCAAGGCCTACGCGGCGATCGGCTACCCGGTGTTCGGGACGCGGGCGCTCCGCGCGGACGTGGCGGAGCGGGTGCACCGCGCGCTCGCGAGCGGCGAGCCGGCGGCGCGGCTCTCGAGCTGGATGGGGTGCTCGGCGCGGGAGGCGCCGCGCGTCGCGGCGTCGCTGCTCGGGTAGGCGTCGCGGCGTCGCGGCGCGGCCGGCTCCGCGGGTCAGAAATCCCGCCAGAAAAGCCGGTCGATGACGAGCGGTCGCCGAAATAGTGGCGATCGCCACCGCTTTCCAAATCTGCCGCACCTGGCGCCGCGCCCAACGGGGCCGGCCTCTGGTAGCCTCCGCCGCGCCGCCGACCGACCGGCGGAACGAACGGAGAAAGAGACACCACCATGGCCATCGTTCTTTACCACCACCCGTTTTCGCGCGCCGCCAACACCGTGTGGATGCTCGAGGAAGTCGGCGTCGAGTATGAGCTCAAGTTCGTCGACATCATGGCCGGCGACCAGAAGAAGGCGGACGTCACGAAGCTCAATCCGATGGGCAAGCTGCCCTTGCTCGTCGACGGCGACACCGTCGTCACCGAATCCGCGGCGATCGGCCTCTATCTCGCCGATCGTTATGCCCCGGGCCGCCTCGCGCCGAAGCTCGACGACGCGGCGCGCGGCACGTATTTTCGCTGGTCGCTCTTCGCCCCCTCGGTCATCGAGCCCGGCTCGATGGCCAAGGCCAGCAACTGGGAGTTCCGCGCCGGCTCCGCCGGTTGGGGCAACTACGACGACATGATCGCGACGATGGAATCGGCCATCTCTGGCCGTGACTTCGTCCTGGGCAAGGACTTCTCGATGGCCGACGTCATCTTCGGCGGCACCATCGCGTACATGCTCGACTTCAAGATGCTCGAGCCGCGCCCGAGCTTCACCGGATATGCCGAGCGGGTCAAAGCCCGCCCGGCGTACGCGAAGAGCGAGGCCCGCAACAAAGCCGTGATGGACGAGCGCGGCCTCAAGATGCCTGGGGCTTAGCCCCCTCGTCACCGGCTTCTCGCAGGGCGGCATCATGACCTTCGCCCTGGCGGTCACCCACCCCGAGGCGCTGGCGGCCGCCTTCCCCATCAGCGGCCTGCTCCCGCCGTCGCTCTATCCGTCGGCGGCGCTGAGCTCGGCGCGTGGATCGTACAGAGAACTGCGGTCAGGGAGCCGGTTTCGCGTTGTTCATCGGGAAAGCGCGCTGCGCCGGGCGCGCGAGGTGCTCTGCCTCGATCAGCGTCTTCAGCCGCCCCATCTCCTCGCGCACGTCCCTCGCCAGCCATTCACGCAGGAACGGATCCATCACCCAGCGCCACGGCGCGAAGAAGCGGAAGCGCTCGGTATGCACCACGCGGGTGCCCGCGGCGGTCTCGTCGAGATCGAAGCCGCCCTCGAAGGTGAGGAACAGGCAGGCGGGGAACGAGCGCAGGCTGCGATAGCGCACCGCGTGGCGGCCAAGGATCGTCATCTCGAGCGTCACCGGCGGCCCCGGGAGGCCGCGCAGCTTGCCGTCGTGGCGCATCCAGATGCGGTCGCCCTCGCGGCGCAGGCCGAGGACGCGGCCGATCTTCCGGTCGGCAAGCTTGTATCGATGGAGGTCCGTCACGAAGTCGATGATGGCTTCCGGCGGTCGCTGGATGACCGCCTCGCTGATCCCCTCGATCATGCCGCCGTCATAGGGCCCCCCGCGCTGCGAGGGAAGGCCTGTAGACGGCCATCACGATCCGCGGGTTCCGGACGCGATCTCGCCGTCGGCTGACGAGACCGCGCCCGGGTTCCGCGTCGTCACCGCCGCGGCCTGGGCGTGCGGCCTCTCTTCTCCAGCGCCGCCGCGCCGCCAGCATCGAGGCCGTCGGAGCTCCTGCCTTCCCCCTGCCGCTGTCCTACGATAGGCTCGCGTATCCGTTCGCGACAGGTGATATATGCGTTTTCGGCGACATGGAACAGATGTTACGGATGTGACTATTCACATATCAAGCTTTTATACAGAATGCTATTGATGTGGCTCGGTTGCGGGTCGCCATCCGGGACCCAAGCTCAACAGGCTTGTTCGGGTGGAGAGCCGCAGGGACTGGAAGTCCAGGGCCCAAATTCGCGAGATTTCGCACGTTGGCTGGAAACACGTTCTTTACGTTGCGGCCATGACTGAAGCATTGACATGATCTGAGATTTTTTTTTGTTGCCTGCATGCACGGACGCGCTCCGGCTGTGGCCAGTATATTGCGCGATGATGGCGGGGTCGTGGGTGCCGAGGTTGCCGGTGACGTTCAACGACGCCGGCGGGTCGCTCGGGTCGTGGACGCCGACGTCGCAGCGGTCCTCTGCGGAGCCGCGGGGCGAGCGCCCTCCTCGCTCTCCCTTGTTCTGCTCGTCCTCCACGCCATCCCAGTACTCCTCGCGCCGGGGGCGACGATCCCTTGCGCGATCGCGCAACACGTGACTGCCGCTCCTGCGTGATCGGTCCACGTCCCGCGCCGCCTCCGCGCCGCCTCCGCGCCGCCCGCCTGCGGATTCCCGGCGCGATCAGGCCACGGGGTGGGCTGCGGACGCCTTGATGAGCCCCGATGGAGCATCGCTGCGCTCTGGTATGCGGGTTGCCAAGCCCGCCGCGTCGACTGCCGACGAGGCGGCGCCGCGATGGGCCGACCTCGTCGATGAACCCATTCACCACCAGTGCCGGCCGGCCGCTCGCGGAGCGCCGACTCCTCTGCGACGGTATCGCGGCCTTCGTGCGTCGACGGAAGGAACATCGTGGCATCTACGCAAATCTACACGAAGACGCTATCGAATGGCGAACGGGAGCTGCTCGAAGAGACGCTCGCCGGTATAACGTATCCAGAGAACGGCTACGTGGAGTACCTCGCGCAGCTCCGGAAGGCGCGGGATCGCGTCGCGGGCATGTTCTCGGATCTCTCGGCGCTCGCGGATCTCGGCCGCTCGCCGCCGGTGTTCTGCGGCGCGCTCAAGGTCGGGAATCTGCCGACGAGCGCGAACGTCCCTGTGCCGCCGCCTCAGGCGGGGCTCGCGAAGAGGATCGAGAAGCCGAGCTATCTTTCCGAGAACCTCCTGACGATGATCGCCTCGTTCTTCGGCGAACCGTACTCGATGTACTGCGAAGGGCGCGGCCTCGTGAACAACCTCGTGCCGTCCAGGGAGACGTCGGGCGATCTGAGCGGGCTAGGCACGACCTCCGAGCTCAGGCTCCACATCGAGAACGCCGCCCTCCGCTTCATGACCGGGCGCGACTGCTCACCCAAGGCGCTCTTCCTCACCGGGGTCCGTCAGGACGCCTCCCCGCCGTACACGCGCGTCAGCGACGCGCGGTTGGCGCTATCCATGCTGAGCCCGGAAGAACGCGCGGCGCTGGCGAGCCCGGCCTATCAAATGAAGCTGCCTTACAGGTGGAGGAGGTCTCGCGGCGCCTACGTGAACGTCACCACGCGCCCGATCCCGCTCGTCGAGCGGACGCCCGCGGGTCTCGTGGTGAACGCGGCGTTTTACGGAGACATGATCGCCGACATCCTGTCCCCTCGAGCGGAGCGCGCGGCGAAGCGCTTCGAGGCGGCGCTGGAGGAGGTGGCCATCGACGAGATCGTGTCGCCCGGCGAGCTCCTAGGCATCGACAACCGCGTCACGCTCCACGCCAGGACAGCCTTCAAGGCGTCGTTCGACGAGCAGGGGCGCGCGTCCAGGTGGGTGCAGCGCATCTTCGTGACGGACGCGCTGGAGAACTTCGATGGCTGGGAGAGGATCGACGACGCGGTCTTCGCTCCCACCTTCACGGTCGAGCAGCCCAGCTCCCGCCCGACGGCTCAGCTCCACGGTTGAGCGCCGATGGCGATCGTCGAGCAGCGCATGAGCCAGATCCCGCTCCTCGTCGCCGTCTTCGCGTCCTATGTAGCGCGCGGCGCGTTCCTCGTCGCCGCGTCGTGGGAGCTCGTGAGGGCGACCGGCGCCGTCAACGCCGTCGGCTGGCTGCTTGTCTGGCAGAGCGCCGCGGATATCGCCGTCGGGCCGTTCCTTGGGATCGTCATCGATCGGTGGGACCGCAAGAGGATCAGCATGGCCGCCGACGCGGGGAGGGGCGCGCTGCTCCTGCTCCTCTTCCTCGCGTGGAGAGTCGACCTGGCGCCCAGCGCGACCGCCATGATCTACACCTTCGGCATCCTGTCCGCGCTCGGCGATCGCCTGTTCATGGGGTCGGTGTACGCGCTTGTCATGGAGATCGCCCCGGAGCACGAGCTCTTGCGGTTCAATTCGCGGACCGCCTCGATGGTCCAGCTCGGCAACATGCTCGGGGCGGGCGTCGGCGGCGTCGTCGTGGCGAGCATCGGCTATGGCGCGTCGCAGCTCGTGAGCGCCGTCTGCTTCTTCATCTCGCCGCTCGCGCTCTCCCGGCTCAGCGACCGGCGGGCACGCCCGGCGGCGACGAGCGCCCGAGCCGCGGCGTCCTTCCGGGACTCTCTCATGGAGGGCGTCGCGGCCCTGCAGCAGAGTCGCGGGATCCAGGTCAACATCGTCCTCCAGGCCACGCTCATCGGCCTGCTCAGCGTGACGAACACGCTCCTGCCGGGCTTCGTCGCGCATACGCTGGAGCGCGACGGCTCCGCGTACGGCGTCATCGACGCGGCCGGGGCGGCCGGAGCGATGGTCGGCGCGGCGCTCTTCAGCGCCGCGAGCAGCCGGGCGCTCCAGAGGTTCTCGATGCGCCACAGCCTGCTCCTGCTGTGCCTCTCGACCGGCGCGTTCAGCCTGAGCCGCGGCCTCGCGGGCGCTGCGGTGCTCTACGCCACCATGGGGCTCTGCATCGTGACAGGCCGGGTGTCCGCGGACTGCGACCTGCAGCAGCGCAGCGGCGTCGAGAGGATCGGCCGCATCAAGAACCTCGTCCAGGTCGGGGTGGCGGTCCTCTCCGGCGTCCTCTACTTGAACCTGGGCGCCTTTGGCCACCTCGCGTCGCCAGCGGCCATCTACCGCGGCTACGCCGTCTTTCTGGGCGTGGTCTGGGCCGGGCTGTCAATCACCGCATTCAGAAGGTCATCCCATGGATTTTCTCGATAGCCCCCGCCTGCCCGAGGACGCGGCGTTGCTGGCGCTGCGCCGCGCCGTGCCCGAGGTCGGCCAGCCGCTGTCCGCGCTCTACGACGCGCCGCTCGTCGACTACGCCCGCCACGTCTACCGCCCTGCGCGGCCTCCCCGCAGCCGGCTCGGCCTGGAGGCGCGCGCCCTCTTCGCCGACGCGCTTCGACCCGAGCTGCGCGCGCAGCTGCCGCCAGAGGACGTCCCGGCCGCGCTCGCCGAGCTCGAGCGCTCCGGCGTGATCCAGACCGGCCCTCATGGTCAGCTCATGCTGGACCATGACGCGTTCTACACGGCCATCTTCTCGCGCATCGGCCTGCTGTCGCGGGGATGCAGGTATTATTTCTGGTTCACCTGCTTCACGAACAAGCTCGAGGTGAGGCCCGGCCGTGGCGCCGGCTGGCTGGGCGTTGCGGGCACGTGCATCAACGTCTTTGGCCTGTCGCGGAGGCTCATGACCAGGAGCAGCGCCATCGCCGCCCCGGGGCCCGTCCGCTTCGCGCTCGAGGAAAGCGGCGCGCTGTCTCCTGCGGTCGCCGCGGAGCTCGCCCACTTGCGTGATCTCCTCGGCGGCGCCGCGCATCACAGCGTGCCGGAGGCAGTCGACGCAGCCAACCGCCTCCTCTGGCAGGAATGGGAGCCGGAGGGGCGGGCGCGGCTGGTCGTCTTCGCCGAGGGGTTCTGTACGCGCCTCGTCGCGCGGCACCTCGAGGTGGAGGACGGCCTGCTTGGCCGCCTGCTCTTCGAGCCCCGTCGGCGCGCGGCCGGCATGCGCGTCATCGAGCGGGCGGCTGGAGCGACCATGGGCAGCATGCTCCCGTCTGGCACCGACTTTTTCTGGCGCGTGCGCGACCATCGGATCCGCGCCATGGCGCTGCGCGGCGGACACCTCGTGGAGCAGGAAGCTCCGGACGTGGCGCCGGTTCCATTCGAACGAGGCGCCGTGATCGAGGAGCTGCGCCGCGGCGCCTTGCTGCCGAATGTGTTCCTGCTCTTCCTCGCGGCGACGTTCTTGCCGGGCTTCCGCGCGCTGGGCGGGTTCTTTCAGATCGCGTACATGCCGGTATACCGAGCCGCCCTGCTGGCCATGCTCGATGGGTCGGACAGGGACGAGCGCGCGTTGGTCGAGGACATCCTCGCCGACGACAACCACGGATGGGGGATGCACGTGCTGGAGGAGCCGGACGAGGTCCTGCCGCTCATCGCCCAGACGGGGCGCGCGGGGATATTCCCGGTGCTCGCGGAGCGTTACGCGCGGAGGAGCACGCGGTCGATCACCCGGAACCTTGAGTTGTTCCGCACACATGGCCGCTGGCTCCCGGTCATGGAGGAGGCGCTGGCCAGGGCGCAGGTGGCCGGACGGTAGGGCTCGTCTCCCTGCGCGGACGCGTTGCCTGCGGTCTGCGGTACACCGCCCTCTGCGACCGGCACCGGGCGTGGCGCGCGCGGCGCGGCCTGGGATGGCGCCGTCGATGGCCCCGTACGTTGCTTCTACCACACCGTCAGGTTGGAGCTGCCGCTGCTCGAGGGGTTGAACACCTCTGTCGCCATCACCTGGTAACTGTGAGTGCCAAGCTTCCACCCCTTTGACGCCCAAGCATTTACGTGATTGGAAAACGTGATGGTGCTGTTGGTCCCGGTGGGCCTCTTCGACCTTCGGACGCTCCAGTACTGATAGAACGTCGCATTGCCTATGATGGAGGGCGCGTTGACCCGCTGCATCCTGTACAGGTCGTAGGTGCCCCCGTCCGTGGTGACTGAGCCCGCCGGCGTTCCGCCCGGCGGTCTCCAGCTGCCCCAGCTGTCAACGACGTAGTATTCTACGAGTGGGTTTGTCGTCCACCCATAGAGCGTCAGATATGCATTGCTGCTGCCCGTCGACCAGACGCCGGCATTGTAGCCAATGTTCCTGCTCGACGACCCAGTGCTCCAGCCCTTGCCGCCAACGAAATTATAGTTGCCGTTTGCCCAATTGACAGCGTAGTTGCCGCCGCCGTTCAGATTCATGCTGACCGACCCGCCATCTTTCCAGAACGTGTACCACTGGCCGTCCGTTCCGGTTTTGTTCGCGCTTATCGTGAGAGCGCTTTGATCGGTGGTCAGATCGGTCTCGTTCATGTCCACTTCTGCGCCATCCATGACGCAGTTGGTCAGTAGGAGCCCAAAGGCGGAGCACATGCCGAGACGGGTGATGTTGTTCATGGCGATCGCCTTTCTTGGCCTATCTATTGTTCGGGGCTGGCAGTTGCGTCAAGCCGAATGAGCAATGCAACCGGGCCTGGTCATCAAGAAGGTGCGATATTATCAGATGCAGAGTGACGAGGGTGGCTTGACGCCGACAGGGGGCCGAGGCCTCGACGGGCGCGATCGCCCGGCGCGCCAGGCGCGCGAGTCTCGGCGTGAAGCGACTCGATCTGCTCGAAGCTGAGCGGCCACGCGAGAAATGCACAGTGGACCTGTCGTGGAGGCCTGTGCGCGGCGCCCGCGAACGCGCCGCTGCATGTGTCCGCGACGACCGAACAATGGGAGCCGGTGAAGAGATCGATCCCGATCCCGATGACGGAGGTCCCGGTGCTCATGACGGCCCACTCAGGGGAAAGCGTAAGGATGAGGTCTCATCGTGAACGTTCACGTAGCGGCTGTCAACGCCGATGCCGCCGCCCGCCGCGATCCGCCAGCTCGACCACCCCCGAGCTCCGTGGCGCGGGCGCTCGTCACCGGGCGTCGACACCGAGCGCCCTGCGGCGCACAACGGTGCTTTTCCAGTACGGTGGTCCCCGGCTGGGAGAGCGCGCTGGAACATCGGTCGGCTCGCCGAGCGCGGAGAGGAAGCGGACGATGTTCCGGGGCTCAGTGACCATGGCGGCACGGTTTCCGCATCGGCCGCGGCGACATGACACGCTGGCAGTACGATTGTGGTCGTGCCGTCCGGCGATGGCCGCGGTCCGGCGCCCACCCATCTTAACGCGGCGCTCCGAAGGAGCCCTGCCCGCCATGTCCTCCCTCGGGCCCGAAGATACCCGCGGGCCGGTCGATTGGAATTGACACCGACAATGTTAACGTTCACATTCCAGTCGAGGGCCATCCTTTTGTTTCGGTTTGGTCGGGTCCTCCTGAGTACCGAGCTCTTCGTCAATCTGATCCATTCGGTCGATTTTTTACACCGATCCTGTTCGCGCGGTCGTCGCGGAAGCGATTGCTGATCGATGGTGATCGGCGTCTTGCCAAGAGCGATCCAATAGAGGACGCGACAGCCCTCGCTTGTTCGACGGCTGTCGTGAAATCCTGCGCGCTGTCCACCGGAGATGATTTTTTTCAAGAATCCGGCGATGCTGGCGAAGCGACCGGACGGCAAGCTCGGGAACGAGGGAACCCATGTCGCGGCGGGCCGCGCTGAGACGCTCCTCGGGCGCACCGGTGTCATCACATCGGCCCCGTCCGGGGGCTCGTCTGAGCCGGGTGGGAGGCACTTTGCCAGGGAGGCGGATCCCGTGAGGAACGCTCTGTCACCTGAGGTGCGTGTGGCGGGTCGCCGTTGATACGCTCGGATCGTTTTGTTTCATTCTCACCTGATTCCGGTACGTAGGAGACCTGTGATGCAAGATCAAACGTTCAGCCGACTCGCCTTTTGTGTCACCCTTGCCAGTTGGGTCGCGATTTCGTGCGCCCCCGCCGAGTCCGACTCGAACAACGAGGGAGGGGGGGGAGCGACGGCGACCAGTGGTTCCGTTAGTAGCGCGAGCGGCAGCGGCGTTGCGACGTCTAGCAGCAGCGCGAGCGGCAGCGGCGTTGCGACCTCTGGCAGCACCACCGCGGCTGGGACCGGCGGTGACAACAGCGGCGGGGGTGGCGGGGCTGAGCCAACCGGCAGCGGCGGTAATGGCATGGGTGGCTGGCCCGAAGGAGCCATTCCCATGGGGAACGCGCCTGTGCCGAGCGCGGGGTGCGGCAAGGCAACCACGTTGACGTCCAAGGAGTATACGATCTCTAGCTCGGGCCAAAATCGCGTGTACTACGTCGATATGCCCCGCAACTACGACATGAACAAGCCCTACCGGCTGTTCTACACCTCACATTGGATCGGCAGCCGCTACCAAGACGTCAAGAATCAAGACTTCTACTTTCTCAAACCGCAGTTGGAGGCCGACGGAGAGCAAGCCATTTTCGTGGCCCCCTCCTCGGACGGTCCAACGTGGCAAGAGAAGGACCACGCGCTGTTCGACGACATCATGGCGTTCATGAATGAAAATGTCTGCTACGACACGACCCGCGTGTTCGCGACCGGCTTCAGCTTCGGAGGGATGATCACCTATTCGCTGTCGACGAACCATCAAGCGGAAATCCGTGCGGCCGTGGGCATCGCCCCGGCCAACTACAACATCTGGTTGCCTGAAAAGACACGTAAGCCCATTGCTTGGATGCACACGACGGGCATGAGCGACGGGACTTGCCCCTGGGTGAACAACGAAGGTCAGAAGAGAGGGGCCAAGTTCATCGCCCTCGAAAAGGCCGAAGACAACGGCTGCACGATTCCGGACAATATCCCGACTTCAAACGGCGCGTACAGCTGCTACGATTTCAAGGATTGCGATCCGGAGCATCCGACGCGGGTGTGCACCTTCGGCGGCGGGCACACGAACATCGACGGCAATCCGAACTGGATTCCCATCGAGTCGTGGAAATTCTTCAAGCAGTTCTGACCGACGCCCTCGCCGCGGGCGGGACGCTCGCCCGCGCGTAGCGCCGCGCTCGGGGCGTCTCGCCTGCAAGGGGAAGAGGGGCCGCCTCCGAGCGCGTGGGCAAATCAAGCCTGATCGGGCGGCTGCTCGGTGCGCCCTCGAGCGCATCCCGGTGCACGTGCACGCGCTCCGACGTCACGCTCCCTGACCGAGGACCCTCGTTCAGTGGAAGGCGAAGCGGTCGACCGTGATCTTGTAGCTGAGTCGTTCGCCGCGCTCGATGCGGCCACCGAGCGACATGTTGTGCTCCTCGCCGCTCGTCGCCACGTACTTCGCGTCGGCCGCCACGAACGTGCACGCACCCTCGATCGGCTGCGGGCGCTCGAAGAGGCAGCCGTAGCCGTCCTCGGCGACGGGGCGACAGATGCGGGTGTCGATCTTCAGCGCCTCGACCTCCTCGCGAGAAAACATGCGCTCCTCGTGGGCGATCTTCATGGGCTTCTCGCAGCGAACGTAGATGGGCACGTACTGGTGCTGCGCGTCCCGGTACACGACGCCGTCTTCGATCTCCTCGCGCGTGCCCGTGGCCACGTCCAGATAGCCCTTCAGGCGGACCGGCGCCTCGACCGCAGCGGGGAGACCCTCGGCGGGCATCGCCTCGGCGTGCGGGTGATCGCCGGCGTAGACGAGGACGTTGAGGAAGCGGTGCCGCGCGCCGTCCCCGACCGGGTCGAAGATCTCGCTGACCGCGTCGCATCGTGCGGCCTGCTCGGCGGAGCGGCTCTCCATGTTGTCCCCGCTCGACTCGAACCCGAGCTCGTAGACGCCCACGCTCGCTCCCCAGCCATTGTCGTTCTTGGACGCGGCCAGGCCGGCGGCGTCGTCGTCTGGGGCGATCCAGAGGTTGTTGGTGGTGAGCGCGGGGACGTGCGCCAGCGAGCGAACGAGAAAGCCGTCGTCGCCGCAGCCGCGCCCGATCTGTTCATAGGTGGTGTCTACCTCCGCCGGAGTCGACGGGGTTGCCGGCGCCGCGGTGGGCTCGGCGATCGCGTCGCCGTCCAATCCGCCGCAGCCCGCGACGAAGATGAAAGGAGCCCCCACGAGAACCAGCGAACGAAAGTAGTTCCTCATGACGGCGGTGGGAGCAAAGCTCGTACCTCCCCGATCCATGCGGATTTTCCGCCCAAATCGCGGCGCGAGACGCGACGCGTGAACGGGGCGCCACACCTCGGCCGCTCACGAGTAAGCGCTGCGCGAAGCGCCGTAGCCCCAACGTCGGTCAGCTGGTGCAGGATGGGCGCGATGGAACCGGCCCGGTCAGCTCGTCGCGCGCTGCTCTTCCGCGGGAAGCGGGGGCGGGGTCCGCCGCTTTCCGACGAACGCGAACAGCGCGCAGACAGCTTGGCGCGGCGGCGGTCCGGCACCGGGGCCGCGGCGGCGTCCGCGTGTCATGCTGGCCCAGACACCGCGCCAAGCCACGCTCCCTCTCGCCGGTCGTGCCCTGGCCCATGCTACCGCGAAAGGAGCTCCGAACCCTACCTCGCTCGACGACGCGCCGTTCCAGCCACCGCGTCGCGCGACGACACCGCCGCGGTGGCTCGCTTCCATCCTATGAAGGAGCGTTCATGCGACTGTCATTCTCTTCGGCACATTGCGTCCTCGCCTTGGTCACCGGGCTCACGGGCATGCTCGGCTGCTCGGACGACCCTGGTCCCGGCAGCAGCGCGCCCGACGCGGGCGCGCCCAGCGATCCCGACGCGGGCCCCGACGCGGGCGCGCCCGACGGCAGCCCGCCCTCCTCCGCGACGTTCGGTCCGCTCGGCGATCGGCCGGATCTGCCCGTCGACGGGCGGCTCACCATCGACGGCCTGCTCTCTGCCGTCGATGTCGTCGAGGACAGGGACGGTAGGCCCCATATCTATGCCGAAAGCCTCGTGGACGCGATGCGCGTCGAAGGGTATCTGACGGCGCGCGACCGCGCGCTTCAGCTCGAGATCCTGCGGCGCACCGCCGAGGGGAGGCTCGCAGAGCTCTTCGGCGACCTCGATCCCACCACCATCGATCAGGACATCGCTCTCCGCCATGTCGGGCTCGGTCGGATCGCCAGGGCCCAGTACGACGCGCTCCCCGAGGGGGAGCTCCGCCAGATGCTCGACGCGTACGCGGACGGGGTGACCCAGGTGTTCAGGAAGATCCGCTCCGGGGACATCCTCCTCCCCGGCGGCGCGACGGGGATACCCGCCAAGGCGTTCACCGACTGGAGCGGCGTCGACTCGCTCGTGATCAGCCGTTTTCACAGCTACCTCCTGTCGTTCGACGCCGAGCTGGACATCACCACGCAGCAGTTCTTCGACGCCGCCCGGACGACGTTCGCGTCGAGCGGCGCCGATCCGCTCGCGCAGAAGCGCGCCGGCTTCGAGCGGGACTTCCTGAGGTTCGCCCCCTCCGAGCCCGCGGTGACCAGCAGCGGCTATCCCGCCTCCCCGGCGCGGGAGAAGGCCCGGAAGGCGGAGGACAAGGCGGCGAAGAGAGCGCCTCGCGCGCGACGACCGGGGCGCGCCGCGCCGGCCCGCGCGAAGCTCATGTCGTCGCTGACCGGCTACCTGAGCGCGGTCCAGCGCGCCAGGAGCAAGATCGCCCCGGAGGGCTTCGGCTCGAACAACTGGGCCATCCACGCGAGCCGGAGCGCGACGGGGCACGCGCTCGTGGCCAGCGATCCCCACCTGTCGCTGAGCGCGCCGGCCGTCTGGTATGCCGTCTCGATCCATGTCACCGCGCCCGAGGGCAAGGACGCGAGCCGCGATGTTCACGTCGGGGGCGTCACCTTCCCCGGGATTCCGGGGATCATCCTGGGCCACAACGAGCACGTCGGGTGGGGAGCGACGGTCGCGATGTACGATGTCACCGATGTCTATGCCGAGACGCTCACGCCCGACGGCAAGGCCGTGCTCTTCAAGGGCAATCCAGTGCCCCTCCAGACGGTCGAGGAGGTCATCGCGATCGCTGGCAGGGAGCCCTATACCTACCGCGTCCCGATCGTGCCCCATCACGGCCCGCTCCTGCCGACCATCGTCGACCACGCGGTGGTGGATCCGGACCCGGCCGTGGGGGCGCTCAGCGTCCGCTGGACGGGGCTGGAGCCGACGAAGGAGCTGGAGGCCATCTTCGGCCTGCTGCGCGCTCGCTCGGTCGATGAGGCGCAGGAGTCGCTCTCGAAATTCAGCGTCGGCGCGCAGAACTGGGTGATGGGCGACGCCGCGGGCGACATCCTCTGGACGACGCACGCGGCGATCCCGACGCGGTCTCGTGAGGCGTTCGCCTGGGACGCGGCCACCTATACGGGCGTCCTCCCCTGCATGGTGCTCCCCGGCGACGGGACCGCGGAGTGGACCGGGACGCTCCCCGAGCACCTCATCCCCCGGGCGAAGAACCCGCCGGCGGGATACATCGCCACGGCGAACAACGACCCCATCGGGGACTCCCTGGACAACGATCCATCGAACGGCGCGCTCCCCGACGGCACCCCCATGTACCTGGGCTGCAGCTTCGACATCGGGTTTCGCGAGGGCCGCATCCAGGAGCGGATCGATGCCCACGAGGGACCTCTGTCGCCGGAGGATTGCGCGGCGATCCAGGGCGACATCAAGTCGGCGCTGGGCGCGAGGCTCGTGCCTCACCTCCTCCGCGCCATGGACCGCGCCGAAGAGGAGCGCAAGACGCCCGGTACTCACCCCGATGTGACCGCGATCGTCGCCGACGCCGCATACGAACCGCAGCGCCTCGTCGCCCTGCGGGCGCTCCTCGACGGCTGGGGCAAGGAGGCGGACTACAAGGCGGCCGCCGGCGTCGATCTCGATACCGCCATGCCGCTCGCGGACGAGGGCGATGGCCCCGGCGCGGTCGACGCCCGCGCCTCGGAGGCGACCTTGGTCTTCAACCTCTGGCTCGTCCGGGTGGTGCGCCGGGTGCTGGGCGACGAGCTCGGCCAGATGGGCTTCTCGTCGTTCTCCCGGGAGATGTCGGCGAAGGCGCTCCTCCACCTGTTCTCCGCCGATCGGGAGCAGCTCGCCACCTTCGATCCGGCCGTGCAGGACAGCGCGCTGTGGGACGACATGGGCACGCCAGCGGCCGAGTCCAGGGACGATCGCGTGCTGCGCGCCCTGCTCGACGCCCTCGCCTGGCTCGATCGACAGGGCGGCTCCGGGGCTGCGGCGCCCCGCTGGGGCGCCTTTCACACGGTCACCTTCGACGCGCTCGTCCCCCTGCTCAGCAGCCTCAGCATCCCTCCGCCGAGCGATCCTCTCTGGAGCGGCGGCTTTCCGCGCGGCGGCGACGAGTTCGCGGTGGACTCCTCGGATTATCGCCTCTCGTGGGCGCTCGACGAGTCACCGGATTTCCGGTACGTCCACGGCCCGTCGCAACGGCTCGTCGTGGAGCTCGACCCGGCGGGCCCGAAGGCGTGGAACGCCATTCCCGGAGGCAATGTCTGGGACGCCGAGAGCCCACATTTCCGCGATCAGGCGGAGCTCTGGCGAAAGAACCAGACGCGCCTGGTGCCGTTCCTGCTCCCCGACGTGATCCAGGCGAAGGAGTCGCGCACCGTGGTCGAGGCGCCGTAGCCGGCGCGTCCGCCGAGGCCCGCCCCGGGCCGGCGGGCGGGACTCGCCGGGGAGGCTCACGCCCGGCTCGGCGCCTCGCTCGAGCCCTCCGGCCGCGCGCCGGGCTCGCCGCCGGCGAGGCCGGTCCACCAGCCGCTCGCGAGGGCGAGCGCGATCCAGCCTTGCAGGTCCGCGCGCAGCTGCGCTGCCTCCGCGGCCGTGCAGCCCTGCTCGACAGCGGCGAGGGCCTGCCCGAACGGCAGCTCCCGGCAGCGCTCGAGCAGCCGGGCGAACAGCGGATCCACGGAGGTCGTGGTCGTGCCGGCGGCGCTCCGGGCGAAGACCCAGGTCCGGGTCGACGGGTGGCGACGGATCGGCTCCGGCGCGTCCTCGTCCCGATCGGCCCCCGCGAGCTGCGAGAAGCGGGCGAGGTCCCAGTCCTCCTCGGCCAGCGAGCAGGACACCGCGAAGCGCAGCCGCGATCCGGCCAGCCGGGAGAGCTCCTCCGGCGTCGGCCGCCACAGCCCCTCGAAGGGCGACTCGTAGGCGCGCCGCTCGGCCTCGTCCATGCGGAGCGCCTGGCGGACCATGGCGAGCGGAGCCCTGGAGAGCTCGACCCGCCGGCACCACGCGTCGCCGTGCGGCGGGCGCTCCGGCGGTCGGCGCGGGCCCGCACCGTCGAGGCGCTCGAGCGCGCGGTGGAGCCGCTCTGCGAAGCCGCGGGTCGCGTCGTCGAGGTCGGCGTGGCGGGGCGGGCGCTCGGCGAGGTGCAGCGCGGCGAGGTGGTTGAAGTGCCAGTGGCTCACCGCCCGCGCCACGCGGGGAAAGCTCGTCTGGAGCGCGGTGAACAGCCGAATCCAGTACTGGCGATGATAGACCGCCAGCCGCTCCGCCGGCGCGGGGCCCCCCGGGCCGCCCTTCAGCTGCGCCACGAGGCGCGCGGGATACCGCTCCTGCCGCTCGCGGAAGCGCCCGGCGCCCGGGTCGAGCGGCGCGCGGAGGACCGCGGTGAAGTCGCGCTGGAGCTCTCGCAGCCAGCGCGGAGGCTCTCCGCCCCTCGGGCTCATGCCGATCGCACCCGCCGCGCCTTGTCGAGCTCCGCGAGGGCCACGGACAGGGGCGGGATCTCCGCGTCCCACTCGAGGAGCGTGGGAAAAGGGCCGCCCCGCCGCCACGCTTCCTCGTAGAGCGACCAGACCTCGTCGCATACCGGACGATCGTGCGTGTCGTGCCGCAGGCCCGAGGGCAACACCTGGTGTCCGGCCAGGTGGACCTGCAAGACCCGGCTCCACGGCACGCCGTCGAGGTACTCGCGCGGATCGAAGCCGTGGTTGTCGCTGGAGACGAAGATGTTGTTGACATCCAGCATGGCCCAGCAGCCGGACTCCTCCACCACGCGGCGATAAAAGTCCCACTCCGGCATCGTGTCGCGCTCCCAGGCGACGTACGACGACAGGTTCTCGATCCCGAAGGGGACGCCGAGGGCCTCCTGGACCTCGGACGCCCGCGCGGCGGCGTAGGAGATCAGCTCCGGATCGTACGGCGCCGGCAGCAGATCGTGGTGCGTCATGCCCTCGAACGCCGTCCAGCAGAGGTGATCCGTGAAATAGGGAATGCGAAACTCCTGGATCAGATCCCGGAGCCGGGACAGGTGATCCCGGTCGAGGGGGGCTTCGCCCAGCAGGTTCAGGGAGACGCCGTGGGCGACGATCGGGTAGCGCTCGGCGATGCGCCGGAGCCGCTCCCGGGGCAGCGGCGACGCGCCGAGGTAGTTCTCCGCGATGATCTCGAAGAAGCCCAGCCGGGGCCGGAGCCGCTCGATCGCCTCGTAGTGCGGCGGGCGCAGCCCGAGGCCGAGCGCGTCGCACGGGAGAGCGCGCGCGTCGGGCGCTCGGTCGTCGTCGGCGGCTCGCGGCGCGCTCATCGGCCGGCTACGGGCTCGGGTCGATCGGCTCTGCAGCCGGCAGCTGCTCGAAGGGGTGGCCCTCCGGCGTCAGCGTGCGCAGGTAGGCGATCAGCGTGTCGATCTCGGCCCGCGAGAGCAGGTGATAGGCGCCGGGCATGTTCGAGTAGGCGATGCCCTCGGCGGCGACGCCGTCGATCCCGAACGCGATGATGGACTGCAGGTACGTGTCCGAGCGGCGCTCCCAGAAGCCGGCGACGAAGGCCTCCACGTCCTCGCCGGGCGGCACCTTCACGCCGAACGTGCCCGCCGGGCCGGAGTGGCAGTGGGTGCATCCCCCGTCCCCGAACGCCGCTGGGCCGTCGCGATCCTGGTCCTCGGCGGTCTCCACGCAGCTCCAGCCCTCGCAGCTGTTCATGGCGCGGCAGGCGTGCTCGTAGAGCTCATTCCATGTCTGATAGACCATGCCGCGGCAGCTGTTCGTGCCGGCGCAGGACGCGTGGACCTGCACCAGGCCGGGGCGCGCGGTGCCCGACAGCATGGCGGACTCCGCGCACGCCGCGGCGAACTCCTCGAGGGAGATCTGGCCATCGCCGTCCTCGTCCATGACGTCGATCGCGTCCACGAGATCGTCCTCCGGGCCGGCGCTCCACACGAGCGTAGTGACCGGCGCGTCGGACTCATCGCAGTTCGAGTCGACGTTATCGAGATTCCGCTCCTCGGCGTCGGGGTGGACGGTGTTGTTGAAGTCGTCGCAGTCGCCCTCGCGCGGAGTGAAGCCGTCCCTGTCGTGGTCGCTGTCCTCGTCATCCACGGGCTCGCCGCCGCCCGTGTCGGAGCCGCCGGTCCCGGCGGGCTCCTCGCCGCCGGCGCCGCCGGTTCCGGAGATGGGGTTGACGCTGTCGTCGTCGCCGCAAGCGGGCGCGAAGGCGGCGAAGCTGGCGAGCGCCAGCGCAAGCAAGGTGGATCCCGGCGATTGGGTCATGGTGGTCGTCCTGCCTCCGAAGGAGCGCGCTGCGCGCGCTTGCCGGCTGCCCGGCGCAGGGCATTTAGGCATGGCTGGCGCGCGCGGAATATGTGGCAAGTTGTCGCAGGCCTACCGTCCGATCGCTGGTGCATCGCGTTCGAGGAGCGGCGGCTGCGCGCCAGTTCGGCGCCGCGTGCGAGACCTGCGCGCGGTCGGCGTGGCGCTGGGGTCGACGGCGCGCGCCGTCGCAGGAGCCGTCCTCGCCGCTCGCGCGGGCGCGGGCGCGGGGCCCGATTTGCGTGCAGCGGCCGAGCGAAAGGAAGTACAAGGGCTGCGAGCGTCGAAGAAGGAAGAGGAGCGCCGGATGACAGGCATGCTTCGCGGGGGGCTGCGGCTCGGTTGTGCAGCGGCCGTGGTGTTCGCGGCGGGACCGGTCGCCGCCATGCAGCCGGCGTCTGGTCCCGCGCCCCGGGTCTCGCCAGCGCCTGCCGCGTCGCAGCCAGCGCCTGCCGCGTCGCAGCCAGCGCCTGCCGCGTCGCAGGGCGGCCCAGCCGGCGCGCCGTCAGCGTCGCCGATGGCGCCGGCGACGGCGCCGGGCGGCGCGGCGGACATGCACCTGGCGCCCGCGACGGACGTATCTCCTCCGCAGCCAGCTCCGGGCGACGGCGTCGCGCCGCCGTCGGGGGCGCCACCGACCGGGGTTGTGCCGCCGGGAGCTCCCCAGGCGCTCCCGGCCTGGACGACGAGCCCCTGGCTGCTCGAGGGCGCTCCCGCGGGCGAGCAGCCCGGGCCGAAGCGCGTCTGGTACGGCTGGCAGCACCTCCTCGTGCTCGGCGGGACCGCCATCCTCGTGCCCATCGCCGTCGGCACGGAAAACGAGGTGCTCGCCTGGTGGTCCGTCAGCACCTTCGCGCTCGGCGGTCCGGTCACCCACTGGGCCAATGGCAACCTCGGCAAGGGCTTCGCCAGCCTCGGCCTCAACGCCGGCTGCACGCTCGGCGGCGGCATGGTCGGCCTGCTCGCCGGCAAAGCCGTGGACGCCCGCGGGTGGGACGAGGTGGCTGGCATCATGCTCGGCAGCAGCGCCGGCCTCCTCACGGCCAACATCATCGACATCGCGGTCCTCGAGCGCGAGGAGCGCTCGACCGCCGACAGCTACGAGTACATCCGTCTCCGCTCGCCTCGGCTCCGGCTCGCACCGCACGTCGCCCTGGCGCCGGACCGCGCCACGCTCGGCCTCGGCGGCGCCTTCTGAAGGGGTAGCGGCGCCGCGGGCGCGCCGGCGAGGTGCCGCGCCGCCGCGAGGGCGCGCGACGCGGGCGGCGCTTCGGCCTGGCTCGGCCGCCGCGGGGGTGTAGCATCCGCGCGTGTTCATTCCGAAATCAGGTGCACGACGGCTCGCGCTCATCGCGCTCGCCGCGCTCGCCGCGTGCGGCGGCGCGGAGCGGCAGGATCCCCAGTTCGCGGACGCGCCCGCGGTCCCGCTCCCCGGTCCTCCCGGCGCCGCGCCGCTCGACGCGCCCGGCGGCGAGCCGGAGGAGCTGCCTGGCGTGAACACGGCCGAGCTCGTCCGCCGCGAGCGCCACACGTGGTGGCAGCTCGTCTCGCAGCTCTACGCGCCGTGCGCCGAGCAGGCGGTGTCGCTCGCGCAGTGCGTCCGCGAGTCGCGCCCCTGCGCGGCCTGCGTGCCCGCCGCGCAGCTCGTCGCCGACAAGATCCGCGGGGGCGCGAGCGCCGCCGAGGCGCAGGCCGCGTACGGCGTGCGGTTCGGACCGAACGTGAAGAAGATCGACCTCGCCGACTCGCCGTCGCGCGGGCCGGAGCGCGCGCCGGTGGAGATCGTCGTGTGGTCGGACTTCGAGTGCCCCTCCTGCGGCCGCGCGGTCCCGCTCCTCGACGAGATCTTCGAGCGCCACGCGCCGAACGTGCGGTTGATCCACAAGGTGTACCCGCTGCGGTCGCACCCGCACGCCGAGGCCGCGGCGCGCGCCGCCATCGCGGCGCACGCGCAGGGCCGCTACTGGCAGATGGAGCGGCTCCTGTTCGAGAACCAGCAGCGGCTCGAGGAGAAGGACCTGCTCGGCTACGCGCAGCGGGTCGGCCTCGACATGGCCCGGTTCCGCGCGGACATGGCCGGCGAGGCGGCCGCCCGGGTGATCGCGCGCGACAAGGCCGAGGCCGACCGCGCGGGGCTCTCGGGGACGCCGTTCATCGTCGTCAACGGCCGGGAGTTCGATCTGGCGCTGTTCAGCCTGCAGGGGGAGCTCGACCGGTGGATCGCGACGGAGCTCGCGATCCTCGGCGGGGGCGCCGGAGCGCCGGGCGCGCGGTGAGATCCGCGGGCCAGCCTGGGCGCGATAGCACGCGATCGCGGTCGTGGACTGGCGGTCCCCATCGCGACCGCCTCAAGGTCGGAACCTGGCCAAGAATATATCCGACGACAGATCGCCAGCAGCCGGTAACGGGTGGAACTTCAAGCCGACTGCCCCCGACACCTCGCCGGTGACAATGACGTTGCCATCGGGGGCGCCGCTGATCCCCATCCCTGCCTGCGAATCCGTATCTCCCATTGCCCAACTCCACAGGGTGCCGCCGTAAGGGTCGAGCTTGGCCGCAAATGCATCGGTTTTGCCTGCGCTGACCAGCGGGCTGCATCCGAAGTCCAGGCGCCCCTCGAACGAGCCAGTGAGCAGCACGGCGCCAGCGCGGTCGATAGATATGGCGATGCTTGACTGGTCCTGAGAGTCGCCGAACTGGCGGTGCCACAGGAGCTCGCCGGCAGCGTTGAACTTGGCGACGTAGAGATCGTAGCCGCCGGCGCTATGAAATGATTTGTCCGGAAAATCGATGGATCCGCGCGCCGCGCCCGCCATCACGACGCTCCCCTCGTCGTCGACGGCCACGCTGTGGCCGAGCTGCGTGCCCTCGTCCCCGAACCGGTGACTCCAAAGCGTCGAGCCGTTCCTGTCCAGCTTGACGAGGATCGCGTCCGGCATGCCCGCGCCCACGGTCGGGCCATCGCCGAAGTCAACCACGCCCAAGGCGTAGCCCGTCACCACGACGTTGCCTTGTCCGTCGACCGTCAGATCCGACGCTTCCTGCGTCTCCTCATCGCCGTAGGTCCGGGCCCACACGTATTCGCCGCTCCTGTCGAGCTTGGCCACGAAGAGGTCATCCCATCCGGCGCTCTTCAGCATCCCGCCGCCGAAGTCAACAGAGCCCCAAAGGGTGCCGGCGATCAGCACGTTTCCGTCTCGATCCGCTGCGATGCCGCGCCCGAGCTGATCGTGGGCGCCGCCGAAGCGCTTGCTCCACACGTGCCTCCCCGAAGGGTCCAGCTTTGCGACGAAGATGTCCCGCGCTCCCGCGCTCACGAGCGGACCTCCGCCGAGATCGATCGTCCCTTGGAAATGGCCGATCAGGAGGACGTTCCCGTCCGCGTCCGTGCTGATTCGCTGAACGTGCTGTAGGTCGTCGTCGCCGAAGCTCCTGCTCCATACTGGAGCACCGCTCGGGCCGAGCTTGATGACGAATATGTCATCCGTCTCATGACCCACCAGCCGCGCTCCCCCGATGTCGAGAGAACCGTCGAAATTGCCGGCGATGATCGTGCTCCCGTCGCCGTCTACAGCGATGTCAGTGGGGACCTGCATGCCGGCGGCTCGGATGCGGTGGACGTGGGCGGAGAGCTCGCCGCGAACCATGGAGGCACCGCAGCCCTCGTTGCCCACCGACGTGCAGCCGTCGATCGCCGGAGCGTCGCAGGAGGAGGTGCCGCTCGCGCCGAGCTCAGCGCCGCAGCCCCCGCTCGCCTCATGACCGTCGTAAAGGTGGTTGCCCCCGATCCCTCCCGACGCCGCTGAAACATTGGCAGACGAATAATCGTCATACCAAGTCGTCGCCGGAGTGCATCCTGCTGCGCACTGGAGGAGCAACGATATCATCGGCCTGAACCGTCGTGTGTTTCTGCGCGCTGGTTCCGCTGGGCGATGCCCAGCGGCAGGAGTCGGGACGCTGAGCTCCGAGTTCGCGATTAGCATCATGCATGACCTCCGCCAGAGCGCGCCGTCGGTTGTGCCGGCCTGGCGCGTCGTGCGTGCCGTGACAATCGATCGACATCGTCAGGATAAGTCGCCGCGCGGGTCGCGTGAATGCCACTTTAGGAGTAGCGCGCCGAAGCGTTGGGGCAGGTACCATCGATATCCTGATCTTGGACGCCCTTCGCTCATCGGTCCGCTTGTTGGCAGGATGTATGTTGAAACGTTATCGTGGCGCGCAGAGCGCCACGCGTGTGCCGCGGGTTTGATTCCATGGACAACCCCTCCATCAGCACCCGGAGCTCGGGGGTTGAAACAACCCTCGGGCCGATCGAGCACGCAGGGCTGCTGCGGCATCGGCGCAGCCGGGAGCGCGGCGTGGTCGCGCGTTGCGCGCTGCGCGGCGGCGACAGAATCCTCGATACAACCGTGGGAACACGTCAGGGCTGTGGACCGGACGGATCGGCCAGGTGGACCTCGAGGTCGGGCTTCCAAGCCCCCGGGGCGGCCCTGTACCCCTTTGGTGGTACGCGCGCGCACAACGCGTCGTGCATCGGATATTCTCCACCCCCGATGCGATCCTCGATCCACCTGACGGCGCGGGAGCAGCGGATCACGTGGGAGCTCCTCGAAACCCTGCACAGCTCGCTGGATCTTCACGAGGTCTTGCGCGGGGCGTACGGCGTGCTCTGCCAGCTCGTGCCCGCGGACCACGGCGCGCTCTGCGTCTCGCTCCCCGAGGATCCCACGGCGTACGACTGGGCCGTCGCCGATCTACCGCCGGAGCTGTTCGCGGGGTACGGCGCGCTCGCGCCGCACGATTTCGTCCGGAGCGCCGTGATCGCGCAGCCGAACGTGGTGCTGCGCGACAGCGAGATGCTCCCCCGCACGGCCATCGAGCGGAGCGTGATGTACCGGCGCAGCCGGGAGCTCGGGATGCGGCTGGAGCAGGCCATGGCGATCCTGTTCGCGGTAGAGCCGAGCTGGCACGGCGGGATCACCCTCTACCGCGACCGGCGGCGCCCGTTCTCGGATCGCGACCGGGCCCTCCTGCAGCACCTCGCCCCTTCGATCGCGGCCGCGACGCGGAGCTGCAGGCGCTTCGGAGACTCGATACGACGCGGTGACGCGCTGGAGGCGGCGCTCCGCCGCGAGGGCATGGAGGTCCTGGTGGTCGCCCCGCCGGCGTCCGTGCTCTCGCGCAGCGCGGGCGCCGAGGCGCTGCTCGGACGCTGGTTCACGCCCGTGGAGCGGAGCGCCAGCGCCCTCCCCGCGCCGCTCGCCACCGCGCTCGGCGCCGCCGCGGCCGCGCCCGCCTCCGGCCCGCCGGCCGCCCCCTGGGCGCGACGAGCATCCAGCGGCGAGCTGCGCGCCGACTTCGTGCCGTTCGTCGAGCGAGGGCGCAAGCTGTGGGTGGTGGAGCTGCGCGAGCGGGCGGCCGCGGCGGCCCCGGCGACGTGGAGAGGGCGACTCACGGAGCGGCAGGTCGAGGTGGCGGAGCGCGTTCTGCGCGGCTGGGACAACGCGCTCATCGCAGAGGACCTCGGGTGCACGCCGGCGACCGTGAAGAAGCACCTGCAGCGGGTTTACGACGCCCTGGGGGTACCGAGTCGTACAGGTCTCATGGCTCACGCGGCGCAGCGAGGCTGACGTGACTCGGCGCCTCCCACCTCGTCGCCGCCGCGCTCTGCCGGGCCGCGCCGGCCAGCGCGCCGGCGATCATGTCCGGATAGAGCGCCCGCGTGACCCGCGCCGACAGGAGGATGGCCTCGCGCGCGTCCGGGCAGGGGATCGTCGCGAGCAGCGCGGCGAGCTCGCGTACGTGCCCCTCGTCGGCGTCGGCGTGCCCCCGCAGGAAGCGCACCGCACCGGCGATACCAGGGATGCGGGCGCGTGCCACGAGGCGCGCCGCGGCGTCTCCAGCGCGGCGGGCCGAGAGCGCCTCCAGCACGTAGGCCGTGCCCAGGAAGGCCTCGGGCGCGCCCGCCTCCGCGGTGTAGCGGTTCCACGCGATATAGGCCTGTGTCGCCGGCGCGGGCTCCGCGCGCCTCACGGCCTCCGGATCGCGCCCGAGCGCGGCGAGATCGTCGAGGGCCCATTGCTCGTGCCCGGACTCCTCCTCGGCCTTGCGGAGCAGGAGGGGCGCCAGGATGACGCGTCCATCCGCCGCAGAGGCCTCGCTCGCGTGCCCGACGCACCTGGCCGAGAGCCGCGCGCCGGCCTGGGCGCACAGAGGGCGGGTCCAGCGCACGTAATGATAAATCTGCTCGAGGAACGCCGCGTACTCGCTGGCCGTCGTGGCGCCGTCGTACAGCCGGCGGGCCGCGGGATCCGCATCGAGGCGGAGGAGCAGGGCCGCGACCTCCTGATCAAGGGTGGTGATCCAGTCCAACATTCTCGTTGCCATGGTGTTCCTCCGTTCAAGATGGGTGATCGCTCAGGCGGCCTTGCGCGTCATGGGTGTGGTCGTCACGGGTCGCGGCGCCCGCGCCTGCTCCTCCACCGAGGCGAACAGGGGCATGGCGAACCGGCGGAAGCGGCTGTCGTACCGCGCCGGGCCGATGAAGCGCGCGGTCATCCGGCGGGTGAACACCCGGAGCGGCCGGGGCAGTCGCAATCCGCGGACAGCGCCGGAGCGGGCCCGCGCGCGCTCCTCCTCGCTGTAGAAGGGGAATCCGGGCGAGGTCGGCGGCGGCTCGCCGCCGAGAGGGGAGACCCGGACCCGCGGGCTCACGAGCCCGAGCGCGGCGGCCACCTGGAGGATGATCGTGGCGTCCTCCGCGTGGTCGGTCTCCGCGTTCACGGCGGCGATCCAGTGTGTGATTCCGCGGCGGCGGCTCTCCTCGAGCATGGCCGCGTGGAGCGCGCTCAGGGCGCTGCTGCTCCGATGACGTGCGAGGACGCAGAAACGGGTGACCTCCGCGAGCGAGAGCCCTGGGACATGAAGGACTCCGAGATCGAACCTGGACTCGAGGTCCACGCCGAGGCAGCCGCGGCGGGCGAGCGCAACCTCGGGGTTGGGCAAGAGCAGCCGGGTGGTCGCGATGGGCTGCTCGTCCGCGTAGGCGACGAAATGGATCGTTGTATCGAGGGTGTCATACGGATCGACCTCACGCGGCGCGACAGGTGCGGCTGCGATGAGATTTAGCTCCTGACCAAAGACCTCCCAGCGGATGCGGAGCGCGTCGTCGAGCTCCTTGCGCGTGTGGGCGATACGGCAGTGAATCGAGATCATGATCAATTCCTCCGACACGGTGCGCAGGCATTCTGAGAAGGGTTCCGGGCTGCCGGCGCGGTCGCCGGCTCGTCCCCGCGGAACTCGCAGCGCGTGCTGCGCGTCCAGCGCGTACTTCGCGTTGCTCGCGGCGGGACTTGCAGCGGGCGTGCCACGCGATCTCGCGCCGCGTGGAGCGCTCCTCCAGGTCGGGAGGCATCTCCGGCTCCCTGATCTCGACGGAGACGCGACACCTGCGCGCCGTTACGCCTGTTACGGCCGTTACGCCGGTGTGACAGCTGCAACCGCGCAGCTTCGAGCAGCTTTTCCAGCGGACTTCCTGGGAGGAGGGTCCGGTCAGCCAGCGGTTCCGCTGAGGCGCTCACCTGCTCTCGTTCCCGTCATTCTCGTACGGTGGTCTGGCGCACGTCGCGGCGCCATTGGCACCTCGGCCGGTCGGCGAACGACGGAGCGCCGCGTGTGGGTGCACGGCGGCGCGGTCGTTGCTTGCCGCTGCCGTTGACCGCGGCGCTTGCATGCATCGTTAACACGGGATCGTCATGGAGGATCGCATGAACACTCTGGTTCAACGCGCGATGACGCAAGCGTGAGCGCTCCTCCGGGGTGCCCGGTGTCCGTCGGGGAGATCATCGCCGACAAGTACCGGGTGGAGGACGTCCTGGGCAAGGGGGGCATGGGCATGGTCGTCAAGGCCACGCACATCCAGCTCAGGAAATCTGTCGCGATCAAGTTCCTTTTGCCGCAAGCCTCGTCGGAGGTGGTCGAGCGGTTCCGGAGGGAGGCCCGGCTTGCGGCCTGTCTCTCGAGCGAGCACGTGGTGCGCGTCATCGACGTCGCAGACCTGCCGAGCCGCCAGCCCTACATGGTGATGGAGTTCCTCGAGGGCAAGGACCTGTCGCGCGTGCTCCGGCAAGACGGTCCGCTGTCCATCCTTGAGGCCGCCTCGCATGTGCTGGGCGCGTGCGAGGCGATCGCGGAGGCGCACGCCATGAACATCGTGCACCGCGATCTCAAGCCGGCGAACCTGTTCCTCGCGAATGGAGCAGGCGGGCTCCGGACCGTGAAGGTCCTCGATTTCGGGATCTCGAAGGCCATCGGCGACGCCGGAGACGGCGAGCAGGAGCTGGGGCTCACCAAGAGCTCGGCCCTGCTTGGCTCACCTCTCTACATGAGCCCGGAGCAGCTGCGATCGGCCCGCCATGTCGATCCGCGAAGCGACATCTGGTCCGTCGGGGCGCTCTTCTACGAGATCTTGACGCGGCGAGCGGCGTTCCCTGCGCAGTCGCTCGCCGAGCTGGTCGTGTGGGTTCACGAGGAGCCGCCGACGCCGCCGAGCCAGCTGCGCCCCGACCTGCCGCAAGGGCTCGAGCAGGCGATCCTGCGCTGCCTCCAGCGGAACCCGGCGGATCGATTCCAGAACATCGCCGAGCTCGCATGGGCGATCGCGCCCTTCGGTCCACCGGAGGCCGCGCGGTGCGCCGTCCGTGCCTCGCGGCTCCTGGGACTCCCGCTCCCGCGATCCGCGGCGCAGGCGCACGACAGCAGGCGGCCGCCCCCGAGCTCCGCCGTCCTCGTGGACCCCTCCGCAGGAACGTCCGTGATCCCGCAGGACCCTGCCCCGGACGCGGATGCGCCGATCGGCATGGAGTCGACCATCCGAGCAGACAATGCAGGCTCCGACAGATCGGGTACGCCGGCGGAACGTCGTTCTCCTGCGTTCCATGCGGACGGCGAGAGCACGCCGCCGAAGGTAGGACCCATGCGCACGCCCGAGCCGGGGAGGACCTCGAGGGAGCAGAGCAAAGGCCGGCGTCCGGATACATCCAGAGAGAAGCTGGCCGCGATCATCGCCACCGTGGCGACGCTCGCCGGCGGCATCGCCGGCGCGTTCAGCTTCGTGCCGCGGCGAGCAGGAGACGTGGCCGAGGCGGGGCTGGTCGCGCCGACGATTCGTCATGCTGCTTCCGAGGTGCATCCCTCGAAGCCTATGCCGGTCGCCGCGGAGGCCTCTTCCAGCGCGGATCCGGCGGCGCAGCAGGATGCCCCCGACGCGGGGGCACAATCGACAAAGCCGGAGAATGCCTCCCCGGTCAGACCGAGAGCTCCGGAAGGTGTGCGGCCGAAGCCGCCTGTGTCGACATCTCACAGTGACGGTCCTGCACCGAGCAGCCCTACGCCTCCACCTGAATCGACCAAGGACGCATTTGAGGTGCTCGACGGCAGAATTCAAAGGCAACTCGGCGGCCCTTAAGACGAAGGTCATCAGAAATGAGATCGTTGACACCGATGTATCTGCGTTCTGGACTTCAGCTGAGCCTCGTCGCCGCCTCGATTGGGCTCTCTATCTCCTTCAGCGCTGCTCGGTCCGGCGCGCAGGCCCCCCCACCGGAGCCTCAGCGTGAGCTCGAGGGCAGCCCGCCAGCTCCTGCTGCGACCGCGGTGCCGCCTGCTCCGGCAGCAGCGGGGGTCACGGCGGAGGCCGCACCGCCAGCCGCGGCGCAACTTTCGGTCGAAAGTCGTCTCCACGGCCCCGCGCGGGTCGATTTCATGGCCGGAAAGACGCTGCTCAAGAGTAAAGACTACGCCAACGCGCTCATCAAGTTCCGCCAGGCCTACGAGCAATCGAAAGATCCCGAAGTGCTCTGGTTCATGGCTCGCTGCGAGCAGCTCCTCGGGCACTATACGCGCGTGGCAGATCTGGCGTCCCAGATCGATAAGCACCCCAGCTCGCTGGTGACCGCGGCAGACCGGCAGGACGCAAGAGAGCTGGCGCAGGCGGTGGCGTCGTACATCAGCCTGATGACCATCGCCGTCGACGAGGCAGGCGCCCAGGTCTTCATCGATGGCGAGCCCCGCGGGACGACTCCGATCAAAGCACCGCTCCGCGTCGACGTCGGCAAGCGGCGAGTCCGCATCGTCAAGGCTGGATTCAGGAGGTACGAGCGTGTCGTGGAGATCTCCGGTGAGAAGCCGCTCGACCTTCATGTGAGGCTCGTCAGGAAGGTGCAGAGCGCTCGTTTGCTCGTCACAGCCGGTCCCAACGAGCTGATCGCCCTCGACGGCAGGGTCGTCGGCCGGGGGCGCTGGGAAGGCACGGTGCCGGTGGGCGGGCACACCCTCCTCGTGACCGCGCCCGGCATGCTCCCGAAGGAACGTGAAATTTCGCTGCTGGACGGCGAGGCCCGACGCGTCGCGATGCCCCTCGACACAGCTCGCCCTCCGCGTGGAGGACCGGTCTGGGTGTGGACCGCGGCCGCTGCCGTCCTGGCCGCCGTGGCGGTGGGCGGCATCGCCAGCATCGTACATTCAGAGTTGGAGCCGTCGAGGAGCAGCCCTGACGTGAATGTTATCTACCCATTGCGATGAGGAGACGACGTGATGACGCGAAGCATGATGACACCGCAGCGAATGGCGCCAGTGGGCTGCCTGCTCGGCGCGCTTGGAGCCGCAGCGTGCGCTCCGTCAGGAAAGCTGGAGGTTTACATCGACACAGATATGGGCATCCCCAACAATGTGGATACCGTCTCTTTGATGGTGTCGGTGTCCGGCTCGGTGAAATATCACAACTCTTTCTCGGTCTCGAGCACGAACGAGCTCTACCCCAGGCTCGTCATCCCGGGGTCCATCGTCTTCGACGCGCCGGAGCCGGATCCGCTCGAGCCGGTGACGGTGGAGGTGTCAGCCTGGAGCGGCGGCGAGGACGGGGAGATTCTAGGTTACAACAAAAGGGTCGTCACGGTGCCCGAGCATGAGTCGTCGACCACATTCGTTCCGCTCGAATTCCTCTGTGCGACGAAGGCGCTCAAGCGAAAGGATGTGATCTTCAAGTTCGGGAAATCTGCTTGCTCGGACCAGGAGACCGATCAGGCGTGCGCGTTTTCGACCTGCGTGCCGGTCGATGTACTATCGGAGATCGCTGACTATGACGCAGCCAAGGGCGCGCTCGACTGCTTCGACGTTCACAAATGCTTTGACGCCTCGCATACCCCCACGGACAGGATCGACATCCCGGCGGAGGGGAAGCCGTGCGTGTTCCAGCTGAAAGGCGACAGCTCGCTGCGGGAGAGTTTGCTGGGCAAGAAGTTCAGCGATATCAATGTGGCGATACAAATGAAAGATAAAGAGTCTGGAGGGCGCTGGGGGATATGCGATGAGCAAGATAGGAATTGCCGGGTCGCCCCGATCATCCCCGAGTCTATTCACAAGGAGATCAAAGGGCGCGAGATCACCGACAGCGTGACTTTGCGGGAAGACGTTTGTGCTGAGCTCCGCAAGTACAAGGACGACGTCTTGGGCGTGCTGTTTGCTCACGCGACGCCTGAATGCCCACATCGGACGCAGCAGCGGCCCTTGTGTCGTTCGCAGCTGGACTAACCTGGCACCACCGTCTGCTGACGGACCCTCAGGAGGGCGCTCGAGAAGGTCGACGCGATCGTCTCCGGTACACCGCCACGGCGACGAGGAGGAGCGTCGAGAGGTAGGCGCCCTCCTGCGGCTGTGCGGCCGACGCGCAACCGGCGCCCCGGAGGATCAGCTCAGGCGTGCACTCACCCGCCTGACACGTACCTCCCGTGCAGAGAGTACCGTCGGGCACCGCCCTTGGCAGGCACATTCCGTGAACGCAGAACGTCTGCTCCGCACATTCAGCAGGGCAGTCTTCGGCGGTCTCGCAGCTCGTCGTCGTATACGGTGCATCCTCGCCCGTCTCGCCGCTCGCCGCCGCCGGCGTGGAGGCCGCCGTGAGGAGCGCCGCCCCGCCAGCCGTGGCCCAACGAAGCGCGCGTCGGACGCGGATCCGCCATTGGTCTGCCAGTCCGTGCGAGCTGGTGATTGTTTCCGCCGAACATCGCCGGAGCGACGGCTCTCTTGTCTCTGCGGCGTACGAGCGTCGTTCTGAGTCGATGACCCTCTCCATGTGACCTCTCATTGGCGATGAAAACACCGATCCGCTGGACGCCCATGTCGAGCGCCTGCGTGCTCCCGCGCGTCGAAGTGGTCGCGCGCGGACGGCGTCGACGTCGACAGACCTAACCCGGTCCCGGGCTCACACCCGTCGGTGCGCCGCCACCTGCCGCGTCCGGGCAGCCGTTCGTCGTGCGATCCTTGCTGGGCTTGCCCCTTCGATCAGGGCAGGCGTCCACCGCGTCGGGGATGCCGTCGTCGTCCGGATCGTCCACGGAAGGGCACCCGTTGCTGTGCCAGCTCTTCGTCCGGACGCCCCGTTCGTCGGGACACGCGTCGTCCGGAGCCTTGACGCCATCGCCGTCGGGATCCACCTCCGGGCAGCCGCTCTGCGCCGAAGCGGAGCGCTGCGGCCCGGATGCGTAGGGGCAAGCATCGGATGCGTCGGCAACGCCGTCGCCGTCGGCGTCCGGGACCCGCTCCTCTTCCTCCTGGGGCAACTCCCAGCTCAGCGCCGCGACCATACGGGACGCGGGGGTCCCGATGCCGCTCGTGAGCCCCGGACCGGCCGCCAGGCCCGCCGAGACGCCCGCGAGCAGACGGACGCGCGCGCCAAAGAGAAGCTCGATGTTGTGTCCGATGTCCTGCCTGATCGAGCGATTCGCGTCCTTGATGTAGACGAACTCTCCCGGGAGCTGGGGCTTGTAGTCACGGCCCTTGAACGCCGCCGTCACCATCGCCTGGAATGTGGTCGCCGCGCTCAGCTCCGTCGACAGGAACAATCTCCCGCCCCAGAAGGACAACCCGGCGCCGCCGCCATACGTCAGCGCGGAGGCGCTCACGGAGTCATGGAACAATCCGCCCAGACTGATGCTCCACGCAAAGATCTCGCCTCTGCCTCCGAAGAGCAGGTGCGGCGCAAGGCATAGGCCGCCATTGCTCACGAACATCCCCGCCTCGCCGGTAGGGAGGTACACGTCGGTCCCCAGGGAGAATTGAGAGAAGTCTCCATCCTCCGTCCCGCTCAGGCGAACGCGGGCTCCCACACGGATATCGCTCATCGCGGCCGAGGGCGGCGAAGGCAACTGCATGTTGAAGGCCGTCGGCCGCTCGCCGCCCTGGTCGAGGACGACCGGGATCACCGCAGAGACGAGCAGGCGGTCCCAGAGCGAGAACGAACCGCTGAAGTGCAGGAACGTCTGGTGGGTGACGACGGCGCCGCGCTCGGAGCCGAGCTCCAGCACGAGCGGCTCATCGGCATGGTCGATGAACACCGCGGCTCGCGGGACGATGTGCCCACCGATCGTCGGCGATTGTACCTCCTGAAAGGGATCTCCGACGGGAGCAGGTGAGAACCGGTTCAGCCCGATGTCGCCGAGCTCCTGGGCGTGGGCCTGCGCGCCGCCCAGGAGCAGGGCCGAACCCACGAGTGCCATCGCTCGACCGAGGCGTCCAATCATGCCCCAACATGCTAGCGCGCCGCATCGCTGGCCTACAATCAGGATTCAGGGCCTGGCCTGTCTACCAAAGTGGTACGAGCTCCAGAGCTGGAATGCGGCGAGGGGCGGCGCGCCGCCGCCCCTCCGAATCCGAGCCGGCTCAGCTCGGACGATTCGCCTTCTCGGACGCCGTCGTGCCTCCGCCCGCCGTCGCCCCCTGCCCGCCGGCCACCTGCGCCGCGGACCCGCCGCCGCTCTTGATCTGCACCGTGCGGCCGCGCTGCTGTTGCTGCGGCAGCTTCAGGCAGACCTCGAGGACGCCGTTCTCGAACCTCGCGTCCACGTCGTCGGCCTGCACGCCCTGGGGCAGCGGGATCGAGCGCATGAACGAGCCATAGCTGCGCTCGCTGTAGCTCACGCCCTCGCGCTGCTCCTGCTGCTCCTGCCGGCGCTCGCCCTCGATGATCAGCGCGTCGTCGTGGAGCTGCACCCGGATGTCGTCCTTCGTCACGCCCGGGAGATCGGCCTTCACGACGAGCTGACCGTCGCGCTCGCCCACCTCGATGTGCGGCGACCAGAGGCCGCCGCCGAACGACGAGAGACCACGACCGCCGCCCTGCTCGGCGAGCGAGCGAGGCTGCCCGAACGGCGACAACGTCCCACCGAAGCCGAAGTCCTCGAACATGCGATCCATGTCCTCCATCATCCGGCGCATCATCGTGAACGGGCTGAAGACCCCGCCCGCCCCGCCGTACCGCCCGAGCTGACCGCCGCCTTGCTGGCGCTGCAGCCCGGTGGACGGACCGCCGGCCCCCAGAGAGGAAGTCTGTCCCGTCGCCTGGCTGCTGGGCTTGCCCTGCTGCGACCTGGCCACAGGAACGTCTTGACCCGCTTGCTGACGCTGCTGCTCCGCCATGGGAACCTCCTTTCGACGAGGAATCATTGCAAACATAAGGCCGCATCGCCCTCGCGAAAGGGCGCGCCGATGCGACGGCTCCCGTCGTGCGACGTCACATGGCCGAGCGCGCGCCGTCGCAAATAGCCACCATGAGCCCGCCTGCGGGGAGCGCACCCCGCGCGCCGGCGCCGGACCGGGCACGACGGGCGCGGACGAGCTCGACGCTGCGCACGCGCGGCGCGCGCTCGCGCCAGGCGTCGCCGCGCAGGCGTGCCCGGCTATCGCCACCGCCTGGCGATCTCCACGAAACGGTGGAGGCTGTACGGCTTCTGCAGCACCGGACGGCTGAGATCGGACTCGCGCAGCCCTGCCTTCCCGTACCCCGTCACGAAGACGAACGGGATGCCCCGTTCCATCAGGATGTCGGCCACGGCATAGACCTTCTCGCCAGCGATGTTGATGTCCAGGCTCGCCCCATCGATCTGCGCCTCGCGGGCCAGGCGGATCGCGTCCTTCATGGTCAACGCCGGGCCGATCACCACGCAGCCGAGGTCGGTCAAGACATCTTCCAGGGACGAGGCGATCATCGGCTCGTCCTCGACGACGAGGACGCGCAGCCCCTCCAGCTCGCGGTTGCCCTCGGGATCCGGGAGCATCATGCGGCCACGCGCTCCAGCGGCAGATGCATCACGCAGCGCACGCCCTCGGGCACGAAGTCGAGGCGCACTTCCCTGGCGAGCTGGCGCCCGAGGTCGCGCTCGATCAGGCGCGAGCCGAAGCCCCGGCGGCGCGGCGGTCGTACCGGCGGCCCGCCCATCTCCCGCCATTCGAGCCAGAGCAGCGGCTCGCGCCCGTCCGCGCTCACGTCCCATGCGATCTCGACGCGGCCGGACGGCTGCGACAGCGCCCCGTACTTGGCCGCGTTGGTCGCCAGCTCGTGGATCGCCATGCCGAGCGTCACCGCCGCCTCCGGGCGGAGGCGCACGTGCTCGCCGATCACGTGAACCCGATCGGCGTCGCAGTCGGCGTGCGGCGCCAGCTCGGCGCACACGATGTCGCGGAGGCTCGCGCCCTGCCAGGAGGTCTGGTTCAGCAGGTTGTGGGTCTGAGACAGCGCCAGGAGCCGCGCGAGGAACGCCTCCGTGAACGCCCTGGGCGAGTCCGCCATGCGGAGCGTCTGCGCGGCGATCGCCTGCACGATCGCCAGCGTGTTCTTCACCCGATGGTTCAGCTCATTCAACAGGAGCCTCTGGCGCTCCTCCGCCTGCTTGCGCTCGCTCACGTCGAGGATGAACGCCACCCCCTGGTCGTCCGACCCTTCGAACCGCACGCCGCCGAGCAGCACGGGGACGCGGCTGCCGTCCTTCCGGCAGAACTCCTTCTCGAAAGGCCGGAACTGGCCGGTCAGGGCGATCTCGTCGACCGCCAGCTGGGTCACGTCATGCGACTCCAGCGGCGTGCTCTCCGTCCAGTAGATCTTCTCCGAGGCGAGCTCCTCCCGGCTGTAGCCCAGCATGGCCAGAAAGGCGTCGTTCGCGTCGAGGATCCTGCCGTCGAGGTCCCAGAAGGCGATCCCGATGATGTTGGCGTCCACGAGGCGCCGGATCCGCGCCTCCCGCTCGCGCAGCGCCAGCTCCACCCGCTTGCGCTCGCTGTTCTCGCGCTGGAGCTCGGTATAGAGGCGCGCGTTCTCCAGCGAGATGGCGGACTGGGAGGCCAGGAGCTCCAGCATCGCGATGCGATCGGCGGTGAAGGCGCGCGGGGTCAGGTTGTTCTCCAGATAGAGCACGCCCACGAGCGTGCCCTGCTTCACCAGGGAGAGGCAGAGCACCGAGCGGGGTCGCCGCTCGCGCACGTAGGCGTCCTCCGAGAACTGGTTGGGCACGGCGGCGTCGTCCAGGATCACGCTCTCCCGCGAGCGGATCGCGTAGTGGAGGAGGGAGATGGGGAGATCGGCCGGGGTGACGGGCGCCTGCCGGAGGGTGACCTCGACCCGGCCGCGCCGGGTGACGACCTCGGCCTCGACGTCGTGCTCGGCGCCGCGCGGGCGGATCAGGAGGCCTCGCTCGGCGCCCGCGTGCTCGATCACGATCGTCAGCAAGGTCTCGATGAGCCGGTCGAGGATCAGCTCGCCCGAGACCGCCTGCGACGCCTTGAGCACGGTGATGAGGTCGAGCTTCGCGTGCGGCGCATCGAACGGCGGGGCAGGCCCGGCCGCGGCCTGCATGCGCATCGCCTCCGGCCAGAGCGCGTGCGGAAAATCCCTCTCGAGGCGCCGCATCGCGCGCGCGGCGCCCCAGCGACCATAGAGGCGGTGCGCCTCGGTCATGTAGGCACACGCGACGAAGGTCCTGCCCAGATCGAGGTAATGGCGGGCGCAGAGCTCGTTGGCGAGCGCCGCGTCATGCAGGAACTGGCCCTCCCGGGCGGCCATGATCCCCTGATCGTACAGGGCGCCCGCGCCCTCGCGCCGCTCGCTCCGGGCGAGCTCGGCCTTCAGGATCGAGGCGCGATGACGGTGGCTCTCCGGCCCGAGGGCCGCCCAGGACTCCACCTTGCGCGCGCACTCCCGGAGCCTCGCGAGGTAGGCTTCCCTGAGCGCAGGGGCGGCGGTCCCGGCGGCCCGCGAGAAGGCCAGTCCACCATAGAAGTAATAGCAAGGGCTCGCGTGCCACGCGGCGAGCATCCCGAGGCTGCCGGGGTCGGCCCTGCCCCAGAGCGCCGCCACCTCCTCGTACGCGCCCTCGAAGACGCCGGCGATGACCTCGAAGACGTTCAAGAAATAGAGCGACGCCCGGTTGTCGATGCGGCGGGCCTCCTCGGCGACCGCGCCGATGTCGACCCACGCCCCCCGCCTCCAGTCGCCCCCGGCCGGCGCGCCCAGGTGCTCGCTGAGCTGCGCGACGGCCCCGACCATCCACGTGATCGTGTTGAACTCGTCGAGCTTGCAGAGCGGCGCGTGCAGCCTCGCCTCCTCGAGGACGTCGTGGAGGTGCGCCCCGCGGAGCAGGGCGTTCACGCTCGCGTTGCACGCGTTGTAGAAGGCCCAGATGTACTGTCCTGTCTCGACGCCGGCGTGGATGCCCTTGCGCAGCGACGCCTTCGAGCTCTCGTAGGTGTCCATCCAGTGCTGCACCCACGCCCCCCACATGTTGCACAGCATGGATTCGGATTTCGCGTCCGGGCATCGCTCGTTCAGGCGGACCGCCGCCCGCCCGAAGGCGTAGCCCTTCTCGATGTCGAGCCCGGCGCAGAGGAATGTCCCGAAATTCACGTAGGCGTAGATCGAGCTCTTCGAGATGCCGTGCAGGAGCGAGCCCTGGAGCGCCTTCATCACCGTGATGCCGAAGTTGTTCGTGCCGAGCTGGTAGGTCGGCGAGAACATCTCCTGAAGGAGGTCCTGGAGGGCGGCGATCTCGGGGTCGTCCAGCGCGGGCAGGTCGACCAGAGACGCGATGGGGCGGTCGCCGATGATCTCGAGGGTCCGCGCGAGCTCGGCGGCGAGCGCGCCGTCGTCCGGATAGGGCGGCAGGTGGATGTCGTAGGCGCGCAGCGCGGCGAGCCCCTCGTCCATGGCGGCGGGCAGATCGTTCTTCAGGATCTCGACCTTCATCTTCAGGCGCCGCACCTCCGTCTGGTGGCGGCGCCCCTTCGCCCTGTCGAAGGTGCCCGTGAGCGTCGCGAGCGCGTCGTCGTGCCGCCCGCACAGCGACTCCAAGAGGCCCTTCTTCGTGTGATAGAGGAACGCCAGCTCGTAATCGGAGGTCCACGCGTCTTCAGGCAGCATGGCCATGCCGTGCTCCAGGTACTTCAGCGCCGCGGCGAAGGCCGCCGACTCCTCGGCGCGCGCGGCGGCCTGGAGGTTGAGCCGGGCCGACTCCATGCGCTCCTCCGGGTCCTTCATCAGATCGCCCGCGCTGTTCAGGTGATCGACGACGTCGAACAGGTCGTGCCCCCTGTCCGAGCGCAGCTTGCCGAGCAAGAGCCTCCCGATCCGGTAGTGGAACGCCGGCCTGTCGCGCTCCGGGATCAGCGAATACGCGGCCTCCTGGATCTTGTCGTGCGCGAAGCGAGCCTGCCCGTTCGCGCTCACGATCAGGCCCTCGCCGAGGGCGTGATCGAGGCTCGCGTACGTCTCCTCGGGGGCACGCTCGCTCACGGTGCTCAGGACGTCCAGCTCGAACGTGTTGCCGATCGCCGAGGCCAGCCGGAGCACCCGCTGCGTCGCCGGCGGCAGGCGCCGGATCGTCTCCGCCATGAGGCAGAGGACGTTGTCGGTGCACCCGAGCCGCTCGATCTGCCGCAGATCCCAGCCCCAGCCCCTCGCCGGATCGAAGACCAGCGCCTTCGCGTCATAGAGGTGCCGCATGAACTGCTTCACGAAGAACGGATTGCCTGCGGTCTTCTTCAGGACCGCGGCCGCGAGCGGGCCCCCGTCGGCGGTCTGGAGGCTGTCGCGCACGAGCTCGGTCAGGTGGCCCAGCCCGAGGGGCGCGAGGACGATGCGCCGCACCCCGAGGCCGCCCTTCTCGAGCTCCTCCAGCGCGACGAGCACGGGGTGGGCCGGGCTCACCTCGTTGTCGCGGTAAGCGCCGCAGAAGAAGAGCGACTCCACGCCGTCCTTCGCGAGGATGCTCGCGATCACGCCGAGGCTGGCCGAGTCCACCCACTGCAAATCGTCGAGGAACACGGCCAGCGGGTGGGCGTGCCGGGCGAACACGCAGACGAATTTCTGGAAGTAGAGGATGAAGCGGTTCTGGGCCTCCACGGGGCCGAGCGCGGGGACGGGCGGCTGCTCGCCGAGGATGTGCTTCAAGGACGGGAGCACGTCGCAGAGGACCTGCCCGTTGCTCCCCAGCGCCTCCAGGATGGCGCCGCGCCACGCCGCGATCCGCTCCTCGCTCTCGGAGAGGAGCTGCTTGATGAGCCCGTCGAACGCGTGGACGAGGGCGCTGTAGGGCCTGTCGCGGTTGTACTGATCGTACTTCCCGCTGATGTAATAGCCCTTCTCGCGCGCCAGCGGCTTCAGGATCTCCTGGACGAGCGACGACTTGCCGATGCCCGAATAGCCCGAGACGAGGACGATCGTGCGCTTGCCCCCGAGCACGTCGTCGAACGAATCGATGAGCGCCCGGATGTCCCCCTCGCGGCCGTAGAGCTTCTGGTGGAGCTGGAAGAGGTCTCTCCTGTCGTGCTGGCCGGGGCTGAACGTCCCCGAGAGGCCGCTACTCCGCCGCCGCGACCGGAGCTCTTCCAGATCGGCCTTCAGCCCCTCGGCGCACTGGTAGCGATCCTCGGCGTTCTTGCTGAGGAGCTTCATCGCGATCGCCGAGAGCGCGCCGGGCACCGCCGGGCTCATCTCCGACGGCGGGACGGGCGCCACCGCGATGTGGGCGTGCATCAGCTCGAGCGGGTCCGCCGCCTCGAACGGCCGCCGCCCGGTGAGCATCTCGTAGAGCACGACCCCCAGCGAGTACATGTCGGTGCGGTAGTCCACGCTGCGGTTCATGCGGCCGGTCTGCTCGGGCGACGCGTAAGGGAGCACCTCCGTGAGGACGTGGCGGGAATAGATCTCCTCTTTCTCGCGCGTCACGAGGGCGTCGACGCCGAAGCCGGTGAGCTTCACCTGGCCGCCCTCTCCGAGCAGGATGTTCGGGGGCCTCACGTCGCCGTGGATGAGGCCGTGACGGTGGATGTCGGCCAGCGCTTCGGCCACGGGGATCACGGCGTCGAGCACCGCGAAGACGTCGAGCTCGCCTGCCGCCTCCGACCTCCGCGTCGAGGACAGCGGGGCGCCCGGGAAAACCTCGGTGAAGAGCACCAGGCCGTCTCCGTGCTCCTCGACGGCGTGCACCTTGAGGACCCTCGCCGAGTCGATGCGCTGGATGACGCGATAGGCGTGCTTGAAGCGGAGGATATCGCCGATCCGCGTGTAATCGGCGTAGAGCATCTTCATCGCCACCTCGAGCCCGTCGGCGTCGCGGCGGGCCCGGTACATGGCCGCGCCCGCGCCCTCGCCGATCTTCGCGGTGACGTGATGCCCTCGGATGCGGGTCGCGCCGGGCTGGATCGGGAGGTGCGTCATCGCGCCGTCCTCGCGCCCGCCGCCCCGGTCCCGCCTGGGCAGCGCCGCGCCGGGAGCGTCGCGCCGCGGCCGCTCCGGCCCGTCATGGCGCACGGGCGGCGCCGGCCGCGCTCGTCGCTGTCACGGCGAGATCCCGGCGAAGGCCGCCCTCCCGCTGGACGCCGGCGGCCGCGGTCCGCCGTCTGCGCGGCGCGCGTCCAGGCGCAGCGCAGCGAGCGCCCTGAACAGCAGGCCGATTCGGCGCCTGGGACATATTTCCCCATTGCATGCGTATGAGCCCTCCGCACGCCCTGTCAACCTGACGATCGGAGCCAGGGGTAGCGTCGCCGGCGGCGTCCGCGCTCAGGCCGGCATGGCCGCTGCACGCTCGCGTGCGACAGCGTCCAGATGTGGCCCTCTCCCGTCCCGCTTCCGCGGGCGGCCTCACCATATCGCGCGCGCGGGCACGTAGGTCTTCAATTCGAGCTCGATCGGGCTCTTGCAGGCGAGCCGTGGATACCGTCGCTCGAGGCACCGTAGACAACGCCCACCGGAAGCGGATAAGCAGGAATGGTCCCCTCGGGAGGGTTGTGCCATGTTCACGGTCGACCGAAGACCGATTCCATCGGCAGCAAACCCTCCAGCGCGAAATCCCGCATTGCAGCGCTCTGCGCAGGCGATGCCGGCGAGCCAGCTTCGGTCTCGGCGGGACTCGTCGAACCACGCCGCAGCGACTGCTCCGTCCGGGACGACCGAGGAGCGATGGCGCGACGTGGAGCCGCGCTGGCCTGCTCCGAGGAGCGCCCCCTGGTCATGGGTCGATCGCGCGGCGCCCGAGGCCGTCGCGGCATCCGCGGCGCCATCGTCTCTCGCTCCGTCCGGGGCCACGACTTCGGCGACGTGCGCATCCACGCCGATGCGCGGGCGGACGCCTCCGCCCGCGCCGTGAACGCTTTGGCCTATACCGTCGGCCGGGACATCGCGTTTCGCAGCGGTCAGTACGACCCGGCGTCCGATCGACCGATTGACCTCCTGCGAGATCCCGGTCGGGGACTACACGGTCGGCGTATCGATCCGCGGCGCCGCCGTTCATTTCGACTTCGGGCAGTCGGCCGAGCGCGGCGAGCGATTCCGCTTCGGGTTTCACATCGATCCCGATCAGGTCAACCCGGTGACGTTGTTCCGGCGTCAGACCAGGGTCGCCGTCTCCGTCGTCGAGCGCCTCCCGTCGACCGAGGTCTCGACCTCGACGCCGCCGGCCGACGGGGGGAGCTCGCTCTGGCGGAGCAATGGCTCCGCACGCGAGGCGCGAACCGCCGCTGGGTGCTGGAGCAGCAGATCGACGGACGCTACCGGGCCTGCACCGGTTGCCACGCCACCGTCCAGGCCGAGGCCATGGATCGAGCGCGCGCGGAGCGAGGCGAACAGCTCCGGGCGCCCCTCGAGCAGCTCGCCGCCGGCGCGGACCCGGGGCCCAGGCCCGCGTTCGCTGCGGGCGAACAGGTCGCAACTTCCGAGCAGCCCAGGGGCTTGCCTGCGGTGGCAGAAGCGCAGCAGCGCATCAACACGCTTCGACCGTACCTGCGCGAGCTCGGACCGGAAGGCTACCGGGTCCTCCCCGCGGAGACGCTGGGGAGCACCGCGCCGCCCGGCAGTGGACGCGATCACCTCCGTGGGCCGGCCAGGCCAGCAGCCGGCCGTGCCCTCGGCCCCGGTCGCCTCGTCCGAACGACCGCTGCCGCGATGGGAGCCGAGCCCTGGCGAGTCGCACCCCACCCATGAGGAGGTCCAGGACGCAGCGAACGAGCGCAGCACCGACTGCGACGCGCTGGCGTACGCGATTGACGTGCTGATTCTGATTCGCGATCTCAGGTTCCGTCGCTGGGACATGCAGCGGCACTCCGGAGGGGATGCAAGGCATCGGTCCACCTACGGGCTGCGCCAGGAGGCGCTGCGGCGGCTCGTGCAGATGGCTCGTGCCCTTGACTGCCCCTACGATGCAGAGGCCGACGCCGAGCTCAGCCGCCCCCACACCCATCCGACACCTCGGTACTAGGAAGAGCATGGACCCCACCGAGCCCCTCTACTTCCGCGTCGAGCGGAGCCCGGCGAAGCGAGCAGGGACGCAGTGGCGCGCGACCGCGACGATCGTCCGCGACGACACGGGTGAGCCGGTCGAACGTCTCACGGCGCGGGCGTCCACCGCCGGCGCTGCCGAGGAGCAGCTCGATGCGGCCATCGAGGGCGCGCTCGCCGGCTTGGAGAAGCCGCCCAGGGACTGGGGGAGAGACCCGACCGTGTTTCGCCTGCTCCGGCGCTATTTGCAGCTCAGAGACGAGGTGTACGGGATGCTCGAACGCGCCAGCGCCGCGGCCGAGCCAGACGCGCTCACGCTCAGACGCGACGCAGAAGCCTACGAGCAGGGCGAGATGAGAAAGCTAGAGGAGCAGGTCGAAGCGTTGACGGACGCGCAGTGGATCGAGCTTTCGACCCCGACCGAAGATCAGCTCGCACGGCTCGACGACGCCTGGGTGCTGGACATGCTGACGGCCAAGAAGCGGCTCTGTCAGCTCGCCGCGCGCAGGCCGCACGTGGCCCAATCCGGCTACGAACAGCTGGAGCAGGCCCTCGACGGGTAGAGGGCGCTCCGCCTGCGCGGGCGGCCCGGTCGAGCCTTCCGCTCGCTGCGCGCCCCCGCCGCCGCCCTCACATCACATACCGCAAGATGAGCTCGGTGATCCCGGCCGCGAGCAGCAGGAGCAGCCCGCCGACGAAGCCGATCAGCGTGAACCGGTCGTCCCGCCACCGCGGCCGGAGCGGCACGATGTCCCGCTCCGGCAGCACGACCACCCTCATGGTCGCGTGGATCGGCAGCCCCCCGGGCCGCTGCGCGACCGCCACGTGCGGCGGCTGCGCCAGCCCCATGTTGATGAACCGCGTCACCCCGGCGCGGAGCCGGTCCCCCATGCCGGGCAGCGCGCTGCCGATCGCCACCGCGCGCAGCCACGGCGCCCGCTCGAACGCGTTCTCCATGGCGAGCGCCCCGAACAGCTGCCGCAGCCGCGCCATCAGCGCCCGCACCTCGGCCAGGTGCTGGAACGCCCGCATCCGCGCGTCGGGCGGGTCCTCCGAGCTCACCCGCGCCAGGCAGTACGACTCCAGCCGCGCGTTCAGCCCCTCGAGCTCCTGGAGGATCCGCGGGGCCGCGGCGCCAGGGCCCGCCTCGAGCGGGAGCGTGAAGCCCCAGGGCTCCTCGCGACCGCGCTCGTGCGTCCACTGGAACACCTCGGCGAAGCCCCACAGCGTGTCGTAGCGCGACAGCACCACGTAGGCCGGCACGTCCGCGCGCAGCGCGCGGCCGACCTCGATGAGGTACGCGCGCATCCGGTTCGCGTACGCCTCGACCCCCTGCTCGTCGAGCTCGGCGAAGTCCGCGATGCTCAGGACGAGGAGGATGCCGTCGATCGGCTCGCGCTTCCGCGAGCGGCGCAGCTCGTCGCAGAGCTGCGCGAGCTCGGCCGGCTCCCGCCGCGGGCCGAGCACCGACGCCTCGGGCTCGATGAAGAGCGCCTCCTTCGCCAGCCAGTACGAGCACCGCGCCCCGGGCACGCCGATCTGGAGCGGGGCGCCGCCCGGGGGCCAGGTGAGGTTCATCGCGCGGATCACCGTGGAGCGGCCCGAGCCCGGCTCGCCGAGCACGAGGTAGCAGGGGACCGCGTAGATCCCCTGGTCGCTGTCCGGGTTCGCCTGCTGGACCAGCGCGTGGACGCTCGCCAGCTCGTACACGAAGGAGCCGCTCATCCGATCATCCGACCTTTTGCGCGATCGTCCACCCGAGCGCGACCGCGCCGCCGATCGCGACGAGCGCCGCCAGGACGCGCCCGACCAGCGCGGATTGCCACAGCGGCAGGTTGGGGAGGTGCTGCGCGTCCACGCCGTCCACGCGCGCCGGCCGGAGCACCCCGCCGCTCCAGTCGCGGTCCGGATCCACGCCGAGCTTCAGCGAGAGATCGCGGCGGATCCGCAGGAGGTCGTCGGCGCTCTGCCCCGGCAGCCCGTAGCGGCCGCGGAAGCCGAGGCCGAGCACGCAGGCGTAGGTCGCCATCACCGGCAGCGGGCCGCTCCGGACGCGCTCCAGCCGCTCGAAGAGCTCGACGCCCGCGTTGTTCGTCATCCATCGCGCCGCCTGGAGCGGGCGCTGGGCCCAGACCGGCCGGAGGTCCGGCAGCGACATCGCGAGCTCGTCCGCGAAGGCGGCGATCGCGAACATGCCGTCGTCGACCGAGGCGATCGGCATGTCCTGCGCGAGCTTGGACCCCTTGAGCTCCTCGAGCAGCAGGTTCGCTTGCCGCAGCACGTGATCGGCCGGCGGCCGCCGCGGGGATTGGCGGAGCATGCAGAGCCAGAGGAGCATCTCCTCACCGAAGACGCCGATGGAGGTTTCCACGCGGCCGCGAGCTTACGCCAGGCGCGCGTGGCCCGTCGACCCGGGCGCGCGTGCGCGTCCGCGCGCTCGGGCCGACGGCGCCGCGAGCGCCCGCTCCGTCCAGCCGCGTGTCGGCTCCGCGTCGGCCGCGAGGCGCGCCCCGCCGGCCGTCGGCGGCTCCGGCGCGGCGCGCTGGAGCGCCGCGGGTGCACCGGAGCGTCGACATCCGGGGAGGGCCGTGCCTATGCTCCCGCCGCTTCTCGAGCCCCCTTCGAGAGCTGCCGGGGTCGCGCGGAAGCGGTCCCTTGAGGAGAGGTCATGTCGGAGATCCAGAGCGTCATCGCCCGCGAAGTCATCGATTCGCGCGGCAACCCCACCGTCGAAGCCGAGGTCACCACGCTGAGCGGCACCGGCCGCGCGGCCGTGCCGAGCGGCGCGTCGACCGGCGAGCACGAGGCCGTCGAACTCAGGGACGGCGACAAGAAGCGCTACCTCGGCAAGGGCGTGCTCACCGCGGTGAAGAACATCGAGACCGTCCTCGGTCCGGCCATCCTCGGGATGGATGCGCTCGATCAGGCCGAGCTCGACCAGGTGCTCATCAAGGCGGACGGCTCCGCGAACAAGTCGAAGCTCGGGGCCAACGCGATCCTCGCCGTCTCGATGGCCGCCGCCCGCGCCGCCGCGGACACGGTCGACCTCCCGCTCTGGCGCTACCTCGGCGGCGCCGCGGCGCGCGTCCTGCCGACGCCGCTCATGAACATCCTGAACGGCGGCGTGCACGCCGACAACGGCCTCGAGATCCAGGAGTTCATGATCGTCCCCTACGGCGCCGAGTCGTTCGCCGAGGCGCTGCGCACGGGCGCCGAGATCTTCCACACCCTGAAGGGGCTGCTCAAGAAGGACGGCATGGTCACGGCCGTCGGCGACGAGGGCGGCTTCGCCCCGCGCCTCGCGTCGAACCGGTCGGCGCTCGAGTACGTCGTGCGCGCCATCGAGGCCGCCGGCCACCGCCCGGGCGAGGACGTCGGCGTCGCGCTCGACTCGGCGCTCAGCGAGTTCTACGACGCGAAGACCGAGCGGTACACCTTCGACAAGCAGCAGAAGACCCGCGAGGAGATCGTCTCCATCTACGAGGAGCTCTCCAAGGCGTTCCCGATCGTGTCGATCGAGGACGGCGTCGCGGAGAACGACGAGAAGGGCTGGCGGCTGCTCACGGAGCGGCTCGGCAAGAAGGTCCAGCTCGTCGGCGACGACCTGTTCGTGACGAACCCCGCGCGCCTCTCGAAGGGCATCGAGGACGGCCTCGCCAACGCCATCCTCATCAAGCTGAACCAGATCGGCACGGTCACCGAGACGCTCGAGTGCATCCGCCAGGCGGCCGAGGGCGGCTACCGGTCGATCATCTCGCACCGCTCGGGCGAGACCGAGGACACGTTCATCGCCGATCTCGCGGTCGCGACGAACGCGGGCCAGATCAAGACCGGCTCCGCGTCCCGCTCGGATCGCGTCGCGAAGTACAACCAGCTGCTCCGGATCTCGTACGCGCTCGGCGATGGCCAGATCTTCGCCGGCCGCAAGCCGTTCCGCCGCCCCGCGGCGCAGCGCGCCAGCTAGAGCGCAGGGCGGCGCGGCCTGGCGCGAGGCCGCCGCGCCGCCGGGTCGGGGCGCCTCCGCCCAGGAGAGCGCCACGACGAAAGCGGGAAGGCGGGAAGATCGTTGATCTTTCTTCCTGCCTTCCCGCCTTCGTGTCCCCCGCCGATCCGATCACCCTGGCGAAGCGCCAGGGGAGCTCGACCTCGCTGCGGCTACCAGCGGTCGCGCCCGCCGCCGCCGCGGCCACCGCCACGGCCACCGCCGCCGCCACGGCCCCCGCCGCCGCCGCCGCCGCGGAAGCCGCCCCCGCCCCCGCCCCCGCCGCCGGGGCCGCCGGTGCGCTCGCGCGCCTCGTTGACCGTCAGGGTGCGACCGTCGAGGTCCTTGCCGTGCAGCGCGTTGATGGCCGCCTGCGCCTGCGCATCGCTCACCTCGACGAAGCCGAACCCGCGGGACTGCCCGGTCATCCGGTCCGTCATCAACTGAATCGACAGAACCTCGACCCCTGCCGACTCGAACGCGTTGCGCAGGTTGTCTTCCGTCGAATGGAACGCCAGGTTCCCCACATAAAGCCGCTTGCTCATGTCTGCCGCCAATCCCGTTGCACGATCCCCGCTTCCCTCGCGGACGGCCCGGATCGTGCCGCGGGCCGCACACGAAAACGCTCCCCGACGACCGGCCGTCACCCCACGTTCGGAAGAGGCAACCACGTTGCAGCAGGCGGCCGGATCAGAGGTCGAGGACGAACGAGCCTTGAGGCGCCTCGAAGCTACCGGCCGGCGGCGGGGTACGCAAGGTATTCCCCCAGGCTGGCCGCGTCTGCCTGGTCATGCTCCCGCCCGGGGGCGCGCTCGGCGGCGGCGCGCGGGGGCCCGCAGCCGGGCATGGTAGCCTGCCCGTTCGGTGCTCAACCTGGAGATCACACCATGAGATCACGCGCATTTTCCGCGAGGACAGGCTCGCGCACGGGGCATCGAGCGACGCTCCTCCTCGCCCTCGCGACGGCGATCGCGGCGTCCGGGGCGGCGTGCTCCTCGGGCGACGGCGTGTCCGGGGGCGGCGCGCAGGGCGGCGGCGCGTCGGGGAGCGGCGCGCAGGGCGGCGGCGGCTCCTCGAGCAGCGGCGCGGTGGAGGGGCTCGTCGCGCTGCGCATCGAGCCGGGCGCAACCTCGGTCGAGCTCGCGTTCCGCGAGACCGCTTCGGCGCAGCTCAAGGCCGTCGGCCGCTTCCAGGACGGCGCCGAGCGCGACGTCACCGCGCTGGTGACCTGGACCGCCGACGACCTCTTCGCCCACGTGAACGAAGGCCAGCTCACGACCAGCTCCCCCGGACGCGTCCGGGTGACCGCCGCGGACGGCTCCCTCAGGGCGAGCGCCGACGTCACCGTGAAGCTCGCCGGCGAGGTCGCGCTGCCGGGCGCTCCCCCCGGGGCGAGCGCCGCGTTCGGCGGCGCCCCGGCGGCGGCGAACGCCCCCGCGATCGCCTATCCCCTCGACGGCGCGCTCTTCCCCTCCAACATCGGCACGGTCGAGCTCCAGGTCCGCAAGGGCAGCGCCGGGCAGCGCGTCGGCCGGATAGAAATCTTCGGCGATTTCATCAACTTACGCATCGTCGGCGCCTGCGAGGCGATCCCGGACGCGGGCGGGTGCGCGATGGCGCTCCCGGCGGAGATGGCGCCGATGCTCGTGCGCACGAGCGAGGGCGAGGCGATGGAGACGCGCGTCCGCCTCGCCGCCGAGGACGGGAGCGAGCTCGGGGTGAGCGCGGCGATCGACGTCCGGTGGGCGAGCGCGGCGCTCTCGGGCGGCCTGTACTACTGGCGCACCGACGGCACCTCGCTCCAGTCGGCCGCCATCTACCGCTACGATCTCGACGACGCGGCGAGCCCGCCCGAGCTGTTCTGGGAGAACGAGCAGTCGCCGCCGCTGGCGAACGGGCAGGAGATGCCGTGCATGGGGTGCCACGCCCTCGCGCAGGCCGGCGACAAGATGGCGCTCACGTTCGGCGGCAGCGGCCCGTCGTCGTTCGCGCTGGTGGACGTCGCGACCGCGGACATCATCGCGCTGCGCAACACCGACCCGGACGGGTTCGCGACGATGACCACCTTCTCGCCGGACGGCGAGCTCATGGTCAACGCCTTCCGCGGCGCGCTCACGCTCCGCCGCGCCGACGAGACGCTCGAGGCGCTCGGCGACCTGTTCGGCGAGGTCGGCGAGCGGCTGACGCAGCCGTTCTGGTCGCCGGACGGCGAGCACCTCGCGTTCGTCGCGTGGCAGCCGGGGGAGAACGGCGCGGGCCCCGAGCTCTACGGCGACACGGTGAGGGGCGCGCAGATCCTGGTCGCCGCCTCGGACGGGGAGGGCGGGTTCGACGCGCCGCGCGTGCTCGTGCCGCGCGAGCAGGGCCGGACCCATTTCTATCCCGCCATCTCCGATGACGGCGTCTGGGTGGTGTTCAACACGTCGAGCTGCGACGGGCCTCCGGGCAACGGGGCCGCCGGCAACGACCCGTGCGACGCCTACGACGACAACTCCGCGCGCCTCCAGCTGATCCCGGTCGCGGGGGGCGCGCCGGTCGACCTCGCGCGGGCGAACGGCGGCGACACCTGGGCGAACTCGTGGCCTCGCTTCGGGCCGGGCCACGACATCTACCGCGGCAAGAACATCTACTGGGTCGCGTTCTCGTCGCGGCGCCCTTACGGCCTGCGCCTGCCCGGGTCGACCGACGGCACGACGAAGCCGCAGCTCTGGTTCGCGGCCGTGACGCTCGCGCCGGGCGGGGCGATCCAGGGCGACCCGAGCTTCGCGCCGGTGTGGATGCCCCAGCAGAACGACGACATGACGGACCCGACGGGGAACCACATCCCGCAGTGGGCCGAGAAGGCGCTCCCCGTGCCGCGGTGAGGGCGGCCGGGCGGCGCAGGCCTCGGCGCCGCGGCCGGGCGCGTCCCGGAGCGCGGCCCCGCTCAGGCGGCGCGCGCCGCGGCCACGGCCGCGCGGGGCTGCACGACGCCCCAGCCTTGCCGCTCGAGCGGGATGCCGGGCAGCCCGCGCGCGGTCTTCATCAGGATGCGCCGGCACTGCTGCGGGGACAGGCGCGGGTTCGCCTCCAGCATCTGCGCCACGACGCTGCTGACGATCGGCGCGGCGAAGCTCGTCCCGTCCACGTGCTTGTAGTGGCCGGAGATCACCTTCTGGTCGCGCAGCTTGGCGGCCGCGAGCTGGCGCACGAGGTACGGCTCGCGCCCGGCGACGGCGTCGAGGTCCGGATCGACGCACGCGTGCTCGACGAGCAGCCCCGGCAGATCCTCGTCCCGCGCGCCGTCGAGCAGCGACAGGAGCTGCGCCTGCGCCGCGGTCGGCGTCCCGGGCAGGATGGGCGCCGCCAGCCAGATCGCCGGGGCGATGATCTCGGGCTTCTGCAGCCCGTCGAGGGTGAGCCCGTACGACGAGTGGTAGTGCCACGTCTGCTCCCCGGCGCCGCCGTCGTCGAGCCCCCCGACCGCGACGACGCTCGGCGCGCTGGCCGGCGGGAGGACGTTGTGCGCGGCGTCGTGCCCCGCGTTGCCCGCGGCCGCCACGACGACGATGCCGTGGCGGGTCGCGTCGTCGGCCGCGCGCGACAGGCCGCCGGTCAGGTACGACTCCTCGTAATCGCCGCCGCACGAGATGTTGAGCACGCGAATCCGGTGCTGCTCGCGGTGGGCGATCACCCACTCGATGCCCCTGCGGATGTCGTCGTGGACGATGCGGTGCGCGGAGCCGACCTTGACCAGCACGACGTTCGCCTCCCAGGCGAGCCCGCGGAAGCGCCCGCCCGAGAGCGCGCCGTTCCCGGCGGCGACCACCGAGGTCATCATGCCGTGCCACGACGAGACGTCGGGGCGCTCGAGCGCGGAGAGGTCCGCTTCGGGGGCGAAGAGGTCGTGGTAGGCGAGGATGCGGCTGCGCGGCGTGACGAGGTCCGGGTGGGCGTAAAAGCCGGAGTCGAGGAAGGCGATGGTCACATCCCGGCCTGCATAGCCGGGCTCCGCGTGGAGCCGGTCCGCGATGGGCAGGATGCGCCGGTGATCGAGCGACATCGGCGCCATGCTAGCTCAGCGGCTCGCCGCCGAGGCCCTCGCCCGCGCCGTGGAGCGCGGGATTCCGTGCGAGGGAGCGAGCTGAGCTGCGGTGGCGACGAGGGCGATGGCGATGAGAACGATGCGAGTCGTCGCCACGGCGGCGCGAGCCACAAGGCAGCTCGGCCCGTCGGGCCTGGGCGCCTGTCGCGTCACCGGGCGCGATCGCGCATGTACTGTCCCGGAGTCACGCCGAACTCACGCTTGAAGAGCCGGGTCAGGTGGGCCTGGTCCGCGAAGCCCAGCCGGCGCGCGACGTTGAGGATATCGGCGTCCCGCGCCTCGAGCGCCTGCCGGGCGCGCTCGAGGCGCCGCCGCATGACGTACTGGTGCGGGGCGACGCCGAGGGATCGGCGGAACGCGCGGGCGAAGTGCGCCGCGCTCAGCCCCGCGGCGTCGGCCATGCGCTCGACCGTGAGCCCCTCGCCGAGCTCCGCGTCCACAAGCTCGAGCACGCGCTGGAGATCTCCCCGCGACAGCTTCCCGCCGCGCGCCGCGAGGGCGGGCGCCGCCTTCACGGCGAACGTCGCGGCCATCTGCACGGCCAGCGCCGTGGCGAGGGCGTCGACGAACACGGCCCCGCTCGGGCCCCCGCGCTCGGCCTCGGCCGAGAGGGCGCGGACGAGGTGCTCCAGCTGGGGGGAATCGACCGAGTAGGCCCGCCTGAGCTCGCGCTCCTCGGGCCCCCCGAGCACGCGGAGCACCTTCTCGGGCTCGAGCGTGACGATGGCGAAGCTCGCGGGCGCCGCCACGCGGTGCGTGAACGACTCCCCGGCTGGGCAGAACCAGAGCTGCCCTGGCGCGAGGGTGATCTCGCGGGGGCGCCCGTCGACGACCGCCTCGAAGGTCAGCGCGTGAGGGTCGGTGTTCAGCGCGAGGTAATGCGCGCGCACGGTGAGATCGTGCACGTCCCACGACGGGTTTTCCCCCACCTCGACGTGCACCTCCGGCCAGCCCAGGTGCGCGCTGGAGACGTGGATGCGCGCCGACGCGAGCGCGTCGACGGGCTCGGACGAGCTCGAGGCGACGAACGGGACCGCGCTGCGACCTCTCACCCGCCCGACTTTATCTGCCCTGGCGGCGCGAGGCGAACGGCGCAGGTCCCCTCCGCGCAGGTTTCTTCAACGGCGCGCGCGGGCTTCGTTCAAGCGCGGGGCGCCGCGCGGGCGCACCCTCACGGCGCGATCAGGAGCCCCTATGACGACCACCGGAGCCCGCGCCGCCATCGCCGCTCTCGCCCTGGCGCTCACCGCCTGTGGCAGCCCGACCAGCGCCGTCCAGCCCGGCGCGAAGGAGAACCCCATGCAGAACGCGACGAGAGACCGATCCGCCATCCTGGAGACCATCCACAACGTCGCCCGAGGCGCCGATCTGCGCCAGTGGGACACGGTGCGTTCGGCGTTCGCCGGGCGCGTCGTGCTCGACTACGGCATTCCCGAGCTGCTCACGCCCGAGGAGATCGTCTCCCGGTGGCAGCCGCTCCTGTCGGCGTTCGACAGCACCCAGCACGCGATCCGCGACGAGCAGGTGAGCTTCGTCGACCCCGATCTCGCGCGCGTGCGCTCGCGCTTCCAGGCGGCTCACCACCTCGCCGGCGCGGCGGGCGGCGAGCTCTGGAGCCTCGCCGGCCGCTACGAGCACGAGCTCGCGCGCACGGCCTCGGGGTGGAAGGTGACGCGCATGCGCATGATCCCCGGCGAGTCGACGGGGAACGCCGCGCTCCTCGAGCGCGCGCGCGAGCGGGCGGGCCTCCCCGCCCCGCGGGCGCCCGAATACCGCGTCGAGCACGTGCGCTTTCCGAGCGAGGGCGCGGAGCTCGTGGGCGTCCTGCACCTGCCGGCGAGCGCCCGGGAGGGAGAGCGCGTGCCCGCGGTGGCGGTGCTCGGGTCGTGGACGACGGTGAAGGAGCAGATGCCTTCGCTGTACGCGCAGCGCCTCGCGGCCGCCGGATTCGCGGCGCTCACGTTCGACTTTCGCGGCTTCGGCGAGAGCGAGGGGGCGCCTCGTCATGAGGAGTCGCCGGCGCGGAAGATCGAGGACCTCCGCGCCGCGGTGGCGTTCCTGTCGGCGCACCCCGCCGTCGACGGTAACCGCCTCGGGCTCGTGGGCGTCTGCGCCAGCAGCGGATACGTCGCGGCGGAGGCGGCGGACGACCCGCGCGTGAAGAGCGTGGTGATGGTCGCCCCGTGGCTCCACGACGCGGCGCTCGCCGCCTCGGTGTACGGCGGGCCGGAGGGCGTCGCCGAGCGGGTGCGCAAGGGGAGGGAGGCGCGCGCGCGCTTCGCGGCGATGGGCGAGGTCAGCTATGTGCCGGCCGTGAGCATGACCGACTCGAGCGCGGCGATGGTCGGGCAATTCGACTATTACCTGGACGTGCGCCGCGGCGGGATCCCGCAGTGGGGGAATCGATTCGCGGTGATGTCGTGGCCCGGGTGGCTGGAGTTCGACGCGCTCGCGAGCGCGCCGCGCCTGCGCGCGCCGACGCTCATCGTCCATTCCGAGCAGGGCGCCATTCCGGACGGGGCGAAGCGCTTCGCGGCCGCGATGCCGGCGGCGCCGCGCGTGGTGTGGACGGCTGGAACGCAGTTCCATTTCTACGACGACCCGGCGACGGTGGAGCGCGCGAGCCAGGAGGCCGCCGCGCACCTGCGCGCGACCCTGGCTGCGCGTTGAGCCGGCGGCAGGCGCGCCGGGGAAGCGCGACCTGCGCCGATCAACCCTTTTTGCATCCCGCCCGTCCGGCGGTGCGGCGTGTCGGTGTCGCCGCCGGCCGCAACGCCGGCTGGCGCCATGGAGGAAGCCATGCGACGCGCGCTCAAGTTTGCGGTGTTGTCTCTCTTCATCATCTCGACCCCCAGCTGCGCCTCGCCGCAGCGCAGGCCCACGGAGGAAGTCATGTCCAGCTCGAGCTCATCGGAGGTGCGGGAGACGAACCGCGCCGTCGTCCATGCCTTCTTCGCCCGGCTGGAGGCGTTCGACATCCGCGGATTCTCCGAGCTCTTCGCCGAGCAGGGCACGCAGATCATGCCCTTCTCTCCGGAGGGCTTCCCGAAGAGGCTCGAGGGGCGGGCCGCGATCTTCAATCAATACCGGGGCATGCCCGACAACTTCGCCAGCATGCGGTTCCCCGACCGCGTCGTCCACGACATGGTCGACCCGTCTCGGTTCTTCGTGACCTACCGTGGCGAGATCCGGCTCAAGTCCGGCGGCTCTTACAACAACACCTACGCCGCGCTCTTCGTGATCCAGAGCGGGCAGATCGCGGAGTATTACGAGTACTTCGATCCCATCGTCCTGCAGCGTGCGTTCGGAGACGCGCTCGGGGCGAGCTACAACGTGGGGCGGTGAACCATGGCCGGGGCCGACGCTCGGCGCCTTGCTAGCCCCACCCCCGCGCCGACGCCCGTATCCCATCCCGCAGGCTCCGCAGCAGCACCACCCCCGACAGGTCCGCCCCCGCCTCCGCGAACGCCTGCGCGAGCGCCGGTTGCACCCCGGTGACGATCGGCCTCGCCCCCAGCAGCCGGATCGACCGCACCAGCTGCGCGATATGCTCCGCGACCGCCGCGTCCGCCGTCGCCGCCCCCGTCAGGTCCAGGATCACGCTGCGGCTCCTCCGCTCCACGACCGCCCGGAGGAGCCGCGCCCCCATCTCCTCGCTCCGCCCCCCGTCGAGCGCGCCGATCACCGGAAGCGCCAGCGTCCCCGTGGCGACCTCCAGAATGGGCGCCGACAGCGCCAGGATCTCCTCCTTCTGCTGCTCGACGAGGTCGAGCGCCCCCGCCAGCTCCGCCACCAGCTTCGCCCGCGCCTCCGCCGTCTCCTCGGCTTCCCGCAGCTCGGTCTCGTCCGTGTGCTGCACCAGCATGGCGGCCTCGCCGGTCGCCGGATCCGGCACCGGGCGCGCCTCCACCACGTGCCACCGATCGCCCTGCAGCGTCCGCACCCGCGTCTCGCGCGAGATCACCTGTCCCTGCGCGACCGCCTCCACGAGCGCCGGCGCGAGCGACTCGTCGACGAAGCGCTCCGCGAACGGCGCGCTCTCGCCGAAGGCGCGCAGCGCCGCCGGGTTGTGCAGCAGCACGCCCCCCTGCGCGTCGAGCAACGTCACCATCACCGAGGAATGGCGCAGCGCCTCGACGCTCCGGGCGCGCTCCGCCTCCGGCGCCCCGTCGTCGGACAGCGCCTGGATCAAGATGCCCTGGCGCCCATCATCCAGGTCAATGCCAGAAAAAAACGCCCGGAGCGGCACAGGCTTCCCGCCCGGGTACACGGTCCACGTCTCTTGTGCCGTCTGGCCCTCTCGAAACCGGGCGGTATACCCCGCGAGACGCGTCTGCGCCGCCGGCGACATGTCCGAGAGATCGCGCGCCAGGAGCTCCTCCACGCTCGCGGTGTTCCAGAGCCGCACCGCCGCGGCGTTGGCCCAGCGAAAGCGCAGGTGCTCCGGATCCAGGACCAGCGTGACGAGGCTGGAGGAAGCGAGCGGGGCAAGGCGTTCATCAAGCGTCATTCGGCACCCCCAGCTCGATAGAGCCGCTGGCCGTAAAGGCATAAGCTCGCTTACGTTCGAATGCAACCCGGCGATCGGGCGAGCGGGACGGGCGCCGCTGCGCCGCGCGGCGCTCGGCTGACGTCCGCGCATCCGCGCGTCCGCGCGTGCGCCCCGCAGCGGCCGCCGTCTGGACGGGCGGGCGTCGCTCCGGCAGGCTCGGGCGCATGAGGTCATTCATCGCGACGATGGTCTACGAGCTTCACCCGGATACGCCCGCGGACGCGAGGAAGCTCCTCCGGGCGCACCTCGTCGGCAGGCGCTGGCAGGACAGGCACGAGGGCGCGGCGATGCCGTCGACCGCGGTCTGGATCCGCCGCTCGGCGGAGGATCACGAGACGACCGACGACCTGCACGCCGCGTGCGCGCGCGATCTCGCGGAGGCGGCCGCCGCCGTCGCGCGGGCGGGGCGCCCCATCCAGGTGACGCGCGCGTGGATTCAGGTGAGCGGCGCAGGGACGTACGGGCTCGCCCCAGCGGCGCGGCCGGCGGGCTGAGCGCGCCGCGCGGAAACCCGCGCCCCACCGCGACATTTCGGTTACGCTCGGGGGACTCGAAGGGAGGCGACGATGGCTCGAAGGCTGGGTATTGGCACGGTGCTGCTCTCGCTGATCACGCTCGCGTCCGGCTGCGGGGGGCTCTCGACGCAGGCGTCGCAAGAGCGCTGTGATCAGCTGCGCGACGCGGTGCCGTCCTGCGCCACCGACGAGAGCTACCAGGCGTGCGTGAGCTGCTACGAGGAGTGCGGCGACGACTGCGAGCCGTCGGGGGCCTGCCCCCAGACATTCACCTGCGCCGAGTGAGAGGGAGCATCATGAGCAAGAGCAGAGCAGCTTCGTGGGTCGTCGCGGTGCTCTTCGCGGGCGCGCTCGGGGGCGCCGCGCTCGGCTGCGGCGGCGGCTACGACGCGGACGAGGCGAGGGCGACGTGCGACGCCCTGGTCGGCCCGGTGGCCACGGCCGACCAGAGGTCGTACGGCGATTGCATGGACTGTCACATGGAGTGCGGCTCGGACTGCGCCGTGCTCGAGAGCTTCCCCCTGCAGTTCGTCTGCGACGACTAGGCGGCACCTGGCGAGCCGCCGGGCGGCCGCGCCGGCCGATCGCGCTCGCTCGCCGGCGTCACTTGACCTCGACGCCGCAGTTGATGAACTCGATCGAGGTCTCGATCCGGAAGTGCGAGTCGGTCACGTGGCGCTCGGCGAAGAAGAAGTCGAGCTGATATGTCTGCCCGACCTCGAGGCCGAGATCGTCCAGGTTGACGACCTCGGTCTGCTCGACGTGGACGCCGCCGAGGTCGACCACCTTCTTCCCGTTGATGTACGTGAAGACGTCGTCGTCGCCGGCGAACGTGAACCGCTCGCCCCCCTTGTACTCGAAGCCCATGTGCATCTCGAAGGTGAAGTGGTAGTTGTGCTGCCGCCCCTCGTTGCCGAACAGCGCGTTGTCGATCGGGAAGAACTCCTGGTCGCTGTACGTCCACACGCCGTCGTTGTCGGGGTCCTCGAACTGCAGCGTGATGTTCATCGGCATGTTCACGCCCTCCAGGTCGCGGAACCACTGGTCGAAGGCCTCCTTGCCGGTCGTGCTCCTCGTGCCGTCCGCCGCGCCGGCGTAGACGGGCTTCAGGTCCGGTCCGAGGGTGTCGGTGACGATCTCATGGTCGTCGCAGCCGACGCACTTGCCGGAGTCCTGCGGCTCCATGTCGGGGTGCTCCTCCTTGAAATCGCGCACCCGGCCGGTGAACCTGCCGTCGCACGACTCGCCGGTTTGCTGGTTCCCGCCGGGCATCTCGCCGCCGCCGCCGACGCCGCCGCTCGGATTGACCGAGCCGAAGCTCTCATCGTATCCCCCGGTCCCCGTGGGCCCAGGCCCGCCGGGGCCGTTCGCGGACGTCCGGCCGCCGCTGGTCTCGCCCTCATTCGGCGCCGCGCTGCACGCGCTCAGCAAGCCCACAAGCGCAATCGCCGCCAAGCCACCCACAGTATTTTTCATCGCCAACCTCGCGTTAAGATGCCGTCCCGAAGCCCTGACGGTAAAATAGCATGAGGCCGCCTCGCATGTACGCTGACGTTGTGCGTCATCCGATAGAATCGCACAACGTAGATGCGCCTGGGGATTCGCTGAAGCTGGTATTTTCTATCATCGCTGCTCGCCGCACGATCGTGGCCAGAGGCCCCGCGATCCGAGGGGCGGGATTGTTTGATCCCATACGATAATTTCATCGCCGTTGCGAGGACCGGTGTCGACCCGGGCGGCGCCTCCCGGAGAGCCGCCACGGGGCGAGCGCTCGCTCGGAGCGGGCTGCCGGGGCGGGCCGTCCGGCGCGGGCGTGCGGCGCGCGCCGCCGAGCTCGCGGGCCGGCCTCGACCGCATGCGCGGCTGTGTCCGGCGTCGCGGGCGCGCTTCGCCCGCAGGGAGCGCCGCGAGCCTGGATCCAGGATTGCTTGCGGAGAACGAGACGCGGAATGCGGAAGGAGGAAGCGATGATGATCGATCAACGACGTGACGCCGCGGAGCGGACGGCCGCGCAGACCGGGGCAGAAGGTCACGCCGCGCACGGCGCGCCGCCGGAGGACATCGGGCACGGCCCCGGGCTCGATCCGCCGGCCGAGCCCCCCGACGACGACGCGGAGCCGGGCGATGGCGATGAGGCCTATGCGGACCGACCCGCCGGCATTTCGCCCTCCGCGCCCAAGGACGGGCGCGAGCCCGTCGGGCAATCCGACTACACCGATGTTGCGGCGATCCAGCGGCCGCCCGCCGACTCCTGAGCTGGCGGCCACAGCCACGCTCGCCTGATCCAGCGGTAACGCTCGTCCGGCCGCGCGTCTTCCCGACAGCAGCGCGGTTTCTCCGTGCGTCAGTTTCTACGCGGCTCGCGGCGTCGCTGCGCGCGCCGCGCTGCGACGAGGGGCTCGACATCCGGGTACGCTCGGAGTACTCGGGGACCGCTCGTCACGGAAAAGACGCAGGTGCGCAGTGGACCACGAGACGCGGAGCGATATCGAGCCCGCCTCCAGCGCCGCGGACGCGCGGGAGGCCCGCCACGCCGCCGAGGCGACCCCGCTGCCCGCGCAGTGGTCGGAGCCGGAGCCGCCGTCGCGCCGGTCGCCCGCCGCGCCCGCCGCCGATGAGGCGAGCTGCCCCGTCTGCCTCGAGCGCATCGTCGCCGGGGTCGTCCTCTGCCCCGAGTGCGGGGAGCCGACCGACGGGTCGAAGCGGTCGGTGCGCGCGCCCTCGGTCCCCGACGCCCCCCCGGACGCGAGCTGGCTCTCCCTCCACTGGCGCCCGCTCGTCACGATCGGCGCCATCCTCGGGCTCATCAGCACCGGCGGCGCCCTGCGCTACCTGGCGCCCCACCGGTTCGCGCCGTCCCGGGCCGCGTCGGCGGTCCCTCCGCCGGCCCCCGTGTGCGGGGCGCCGTGCTGGAGCGGCGAGTCGTGCCAGCTCGGCCGCTGCGTCTGGCAGCGCCCCAACAACGTCGGCCACCTCGTCGACGCGCCCTCGGTCGCCGGGCCCTTCTCGCTGCCCAAGGACGCGTTCGACGCGCTCCCGCTCGACCGGGATCGCTTCGCGGTCGCGCTGTCCTCCGGCCTGGAGGTGCGCAGCTCCCGGACCGGCGAGGCGCTGAGCCTCGTCACCGAGGCGCCCAACGTGCGGCGCCTCCACCGCGTGGGCGAGGTCGTCTACGCGACCTCGCCGTCGCGCATCTACGTGATCGACGCCGCCACGACGCGGCTGCTCAAGACGATCGAGCTCGGGGAGGCCGTGGGCGACATCCAGGTCGGCGCCTCGGGTCGGCGCGCGCTCGCCTCGCTGCCCGAGGCGCACGCCGTCGCGATCCTCGCGACCGAGTACCACGCCGAGATCGAGCGCATCCAGTTCGGCGACGACCCGGTGCGCCCGGTGGCGGTCGACGACAGCGGCACGCGGGCGATCACGACGACGGGCCAGCTCCCGCTGCCCGGCCAGCGCGAGCCGTCGGGGGGCGTCGCCTATCCGTTCGACCCGAGCCGGCTCGGCTCGGAGCAGGATCGCGTGCGCACCTCGATGGTGGGCAACCCGGCCAGCGCGCTGATGAGCCCGGACGGCTCGGTGGGGTTCGTCGCCCTTCGGGCCGAGAACACGCTGGTGCCGCTCACCTGGCTCCCGTCGGGCGCGGTGCGGCAGGAGGCGCGCATCACGACGTGCCGCGAGCCGGAGCAGATCGAGCTCGTCCGGAGCGACCGGCGCGCCATCGTGCGGTGCAACGAGGGGCGCGCGATCCAGGTCTTCGACCTCTCGAAGCGCGAGCTCCTCCGCGCCGTCACGTTCCCCGGCCGCGCCCTCGACATGGCGGTCGCGCCGGACGGGGCGCAGGCGGTGGTGGCGCTGAGCGGCGACGAGGCGGGCTCGGTGGCGCTGGTCGATCTGAAGACGTACGCGGCGAAGGTCCACCCGCTCGGCGGCGAGCCGACGCGGATCCGGCTCGCCCCGGACGGCGGCTCGGCGCTCGCGCTCGGCGACCGCGCCAAGGTCGCGTGGGTGCTGCAATGAGCGAGCGTCGCGTCCCGTGCCCGAGCTGCGGCGCCCGGATCGTCGAGGGGGCGCGCAAGTGCCGCGCCTGCAAGGCGTGGCTCGGCGAGCGTCACCGCGGGTCCGCCGCCTCGCTCTCCGGCCGCGAGCCGCGCCTCGCGCGGGCCGCGGTGTCGGTGGCGAGCGGCGTCGCGGCCGTGATCATCGCCACGATCACGAGCCTGAAGTCGCCCGTGGGCGAGGCGCCGCCGCTGACCGCGCTCGAGCCGGAGGGCGACGCCTCGGTGAGCGCGCCCGACGACGCGCCGAACCCCGCGGCGTTCGGCCCGGATCCGGTGCCCCCGCCGCCGCACCCCGAGCCGAAGGGCCGCTGGCGCGCCCGCGATTTCCGGATCGGGGACGTGCACCCGCTCGACGTCGTCTTCAACCCGAGCGGCGCGTCGGTCTACGTCAGCGGCGACGACGCCTCGCTGCGCGAGTACACGCTGGAGAGCGGCGAGATCATCCACAAGGCGTCGGTGCCGGCGCAGGGCGATCACATCCGGCTCCTGTTCGATCGCTACGTCGCGGTGCTGCGGCACGAGGACGCCGCGCGGATCCCGGTGATGGACACGACGGCGTGGGACCGCGATCCGGTGCTGCTCGACGTCGGCCGGACGCCGGGCGACATCGTGGCGCTCCCGGATGGCCGGACGGTGGTCGCGGCGACGACGGACACGAAGCGGGTGACGAAGTTCGAGCTGCCGACGGGGGTGCGGCTCGCGAACATCACGCTCCCGCACGCGACGGGGCAGCTGTTCTTGGTGCAGGCCGAGGGGCGCCCCTACATCGCGGCGCTCGGCGCGCTGACGCACGCCGGCCGCCCGGCGGGCGCCTGGATCGACCTGTTCGACCCGAGCGAGTCGCCGTTCGGCGCCACGCGGCGGAGCATCGCAGTCGGGCGCGAGCCGCGCGAGGGCGACATCACGCTGGACGGGGGCGCCGTGTTCTTCCCGGATCGGCTGTCCAACACGGCGATCCTGCTGAGCGTCGCCGGGGTGACCGAGACGCGGAAGGCGCCCGTCGGCGTCGGTCCGACGGCGGGCTTCCTGCTCCACGAGGATCGGTACGGCATCACGCTCAACGCCGACGCGCGGACGGCGAGCGTCATCGACCTCTCGACGATGGCGGTGAAGAGCACGCTGCAGCTCAGCGGGGTCCCGCGGACGGGGGTGACGTCGCCGGATCGGAAGACGCTCTTCGTGGCGCTCGGCGGGACGCAGTGGCCGCCGACGGGCAGCGGGGTCGCGGTCATCGCGGGGGATCCGCCGAGGGTCGTCGCGTCGCTGCCCACCGGCAAGGGCGCGTGCGCGGTGGCGGTCTCGAAGGACGGCGCGCGGGCGGTGGTCGCGTCGTACTGGGACCGGTCGATCACGGTGCTCGAGCAGTAGGTCGGCCCGGGCGCATCACGAGAGACGGAGGACGGTGTCTCCGTCCCAGCCGAGAACCGCTCCAGATTCCCGCTCCCGATCCGGAGTGCCGGCGAGCTGATGTGGATGTTCGGCTCGGGCTCGGCTCGCCGCTGCCCCTCCCGGGCTCGCGTCGGGGGACCAGTCCCGCCGTGGCACGGACATCACAAGATCACGCCACGAGGGAGGTGCATCATGGACTACGAGCGCTTCGTCGAGGAGGTGCGGCGCCGCGCCGGCTTCGAGGGCCGTGACGAGGCCGAGCGCGCGATCGCGGTGACCGCGCGGACGCTGGGCGAGCGGCTGCTGGAGCAGGAGGCGGTCGCGGTCGCGGGCGGGCTGCCGGGGCCGGTCGCCGCCGCGGTGCGCGGCGCGGCGTACCAGGGCGATTTCGATCGCGATGAGCTCTACGACCGGGTTGCCCGTCGCGAGGGCGCGCCGCGCCGCTTCGGCATGGAGCACGCCCAGGCCGTGTGCCAGGTGATCGGGGAGGCGCTGCCCGAGGCCGAGCGCCTGAGGCTCCAGCGGCACCTGCCGGACTGGGCGGACCTCTTCACGCCGCGCGCGGCCGGAGCGCCCCCGCCGCGGCCGGTGCACGCACCGGCGCCGCCCGAGGTCGGTCATGGCTCGACGCTCGCCACGGGAAGGCCCGGAAGCCGTCACCCCCTGAGCGAGGCGCACCCCGCGACGGCGCACGCGGGGTCGGTCGCCCGATCGGACGAGCCGCACGCGGAGACCAAGCTGTCGAGCAGCCGGGGGCTGACGCAGGAGCGCCTCGGGGACACGCTGGCGGAGGGGCGGCCCGGCCCCGAGCGTCCGGTCAGCGAGACGCAGCGCTGATGACGCCGCCTGGGTGGGAAACAGGCTTGTTGCTGTTGTGTTCCTCAATCCATCCAGATGTTCTCGAGTCCTCGGGTGAAAATCGAGCCCGGCTCGTCCGCGTCTGCCCGTTCGATTTCATCATCCATGAGTATCTCGGCGTCGATTCGCTCTTGAATGACGAGGCTCGTGACGTCTGTGTGCATGTTCACCGCGGCGCGCGACGACTGAGGGCGAATTTAAAACGATTCGCTCCCACTGCCGGTAAACGCTTGTGGTTCAACGAGTCGTTGCAGGCACGACCCGTTATTCGTGGCGCTTTCGCGGGTTGATGAATTCGTCTTCTTACGTCGTTTGTGGTGGCCCATGTGGTGCGCCGCCGCAGCCGGCGGTGGACTTCCCTGCGCTGGTCGTCATCGGCCCGGGGCGCCCTGAGACGGTGCTCGACGCCTACCGCTGCGAGCCGGTGCAACCAGGCGTCTACCACGCCGTGCCGGGCCTTTCGATGCGCGTGGTGGTGCTCGCGGAGCTGCCCCGGACGCGAGCGACGCTGCTCCTGCGGCTGCTCGGCTCGGGCCGCCTCCTGCGCGAGGCGCTGGCCGATCTCGCGGCGCTGCCGGACGATGCCTGGGAGAAGAGCATCGTCAAGCCGCTGCTGGTACACTTCCGGCTCGGAGGACAGGAGCCGGCGACCGACAAGGAGGACGAGGTGAGCGCAGAGATCCGGGCGTGGTTCGAGGATTATGAGAGGAAGCTTCGCGCCGAGGAGCGGAAGGAAGGCCGCGACGAGGGCCGTGCCGAGGAAGCGGCGCGCGCCGTGCTGACGGCGCTCCGGGTTCGCGGCATCGCCGTGCCGGACGTGGCGCGGGAGCGCATCCTGGCCGAGAAGAATCCGGAGATCCTGGAACGGTGGCTGGAGCGGGCCATCGTCGCCGCGTCGCTCGCCGAGGTGCTCGACGACCTGAGCTGAGCGAAGTTGGCCAGGCAAGGGTCTCTTCGGAGATAGCTGCTGCATGCGCACAGGGAACGTCCTGGCCCTGCCCGGAGTCTGGCTGCGGCGATGAGCTGCCCGTCCCCGCGTTCGTGCGCAATCGTATTGGCAGCGCTCGCCGCCTGTCGTGGCGGCTCGGGTGCGCCGGGCGCCGGGCCGGCGCCGGATGCGGGCGCTGCCGCACCGTCGCCCTCCGTCGCGCCTACCGCGAGCGCGGCGTCCGCAGTGATCGCCGCGCCGCTGGACGCAGGGGCACCGGACGCCGCAGCCCCCGACGCCGCAGCCCCCGACGCCGCAGCCCCCGACGCCGCAGCACCGGACGCCGCAGCACCGGACGCCGCAGCACCGGACGCCGCAGCCGCAGCGCCCGGCGCGGGCTGCAAGCTCCGGCGCGGGCCCCTCTCGCTCTCGCTCCGCGGGCCGGCCCTGCTCTGGACCCCGGACGACGCGGCCCGCGCGGATTTCCGCGTGATCTTCAACCGCGACGGCGTGGCGCAGCACGTCGCGCCGGCGCTCGGCCCGCTCGCCATGCCGGCGTCCAGCGGGCTCGCCGCCCCGGGCTCGCCGCCCCGGGAGGCCGCGCCCGACGCCGGCGCCGCTGACGCCGGCGCCGCCGGCGGAGAGCCGGCGCGCGCCTCCTGGCCGGCGTGCGCGGTGGCCTCGCGGTTCGTGTTCTGCATGGATCACGGCGGCACCATCCGGAGGACCCCGCTGTGGGGAGGCGAGGGGCCACCCATCGGCGCCGGGCGCCGCGGCACCGGGATCTCCGCCATCCCGCTGCCCGGAGGGCACACGCTCCTCGCCTTCCTCTCGGACCGGAAGACGAGCGAGGGCGCCGTGACCCAGGCCTTCGCGGTGCTCGACGACAAGCCCGCCGTGCCGCTCTCCGAGGAGGGCAGCGGCGCCACCTTCGTGGCGCTGTCGCCGTGGAAGGGCGGCGCGCTCGCGATGTACATCGACGCGCGCTCGGCGCTGACGCCGGTGCACGCCCGCACGGTCGGGGTCACGCCGGAGGGCAAGCTCGAGCTCGGGCCCGACGCGGTGCTCTTCGTCGGCGACGCAGGCGAGTCGCGCATGGGCGGCGCGCTCGCGATCGGCGCCGACGGGCCGGCCTTCGCGCTCCTCCCGGCGTCCAAGGACATGTCGGCGTTCGGCATGGCGGCGATCCGCATCGACCAGGCGCCGCGCGACGACATGCCGGCCGTCTGGTCGCTCTACCCCAACGGGCTGAGCCCCGCGCCGATCGCGGCCACACAGGGCGTCTCGCCGATCCGCGTGGCCCGGGTCCGGCCGACCGCGCGCGAGCCCGGATCGCCGCACGCGCTCGAGCTCGGCCAGCTCGACGCCGAAGGGCGGTTTCAGCCGCGCTGCCTCGCGGTGGAGGGCAAATCGTTCAAGCACGTCGCCGTCGAGGCGGATCGCGACGGCTCGCTGTGGATCGCGTACACGACGGGCGCCGGCACCTTCATCGAGCAGCGCGCCGTGGGGCCGTGAAACCCGCAGCCGCATTTGCAGCGCCGACGCGCTGTTGCGCGATTGGCCCTCCTGGCGTAATCCAGTCGCGTTGATTCGCGGATCCACCCCTATCATAAACCTTAAGGAGCCTGGATGAAGCTGGATTACGTGCCCACGGGCATTTTATGGCCGCTCTTGTCGCTGATCGCGCTCGGCGTTGCGGGCTGCGGCGACGACGGGAATGGCGACGCTGGCGGTACGGAGAGCACCTCGACCGCGAGCGCCACCGGCGGGGAGGGCGGCGCGGGCGCGGCCGGCTCAGGGGGCGCGAGCGGCGCGACGACGGGCGCCGGCGCTGGCCCGGGCAGCTCCACGACGACCGACGCCACCTCGACGAGCAGCGGCGATCCCAGCAACACGACCGCCGCCACCACCACCGCCACCACGGGCGCGGGCGGCGCGTCGGTGAGCTGCGACTATCCCGCGGAGCACGCGAACGGCTCCATCACCTTCTACACGCTCGACATGGGCTCGACCGAGGTGAACTGCAGCTACCAGATCACGGGGCGGAACCCGGACGTCGTCGCGCACGTGCCGTTCGGCGGAGGCCAGTACTTCGCCGCCATGAACACCGAGGATTACAACAGCGCGGGGATGTGCGGCGCGTGCGTGGAGGTCTCCCGCGACGACGGCCGCAAGGTGCAGGCCATGGTCGTGGACCAGTGTCCGATCGCCACGAACCCGAAGTGCGTGAGGGGCCACATCGATCTCAGCAAGAACGCCTTTCTCAAGATCGGCGAAGAGCGCGAGGGGTACCTCGGGACCACCAACGGCGGCGCGGCGGGGAAGATCTCCTGGCGGTACATCCCCTGCCCGACGACGACGCCCGTCACCTTCCGCCTCAAGGACGCGACCAACAGGTACTGGAACGAGATCCTCGTCGAGGGGCACGCGCACCCGATCGAGAAGGTCGAGGTGGAGATCAACGGCACGTGGCAGACGGCCACGCGGCAGTCGTACAATTATTTCGTCGTCGGCGACGGGGACATGGGGAATGCGCCGTACCATGTCCGCGCCACCGACATCAACGGCTCCACCGTGGAAGCGATGCTCGAGCTCAAGGGCGGGGAACAGCCCGCGAGCGCTCAGTTCCCCGCCTGCAACTGACGACTGACCGATCGCGCCTCCGGGCCGCCGCTTGAGGGCGGCCGCCCGGAGGCCCAGCGGTGGACGCGCCCCGCGTGCGGCGCGGCGTGGCTCGCGTCGCGCAGCGCGTTCGCCTGTTCGTGCTTGAGCGTCGCTCCTGGTAAGATGGCCGGCGCCCGCGGCCAGGACGCGTCGCCGCGCTTTTCAGGAGAACGCCGTGCAAGAGCCTCGCCCCGCCCCGTCGCTGCTCACCGTCGACGACTTCGAGCGCGCAGCGCGCGCCCGCCTGTCCAAGATGGCCTATGACTACTACCGATCCGGCGCCGACGAGGGCAGGACGCTCCGGGAGAACCGCAACGCGTTCCGGCGTCTCCAGATTCACTATCGCGTCCTCGTCGACGTGGCCGCGCGGGACATGAGCGTGACCCTGCTCGGCACCACGGTCCCGTTCCCCATCCTCGTCGCGCCGACCGCCTATCAGCGCCTCGCGCACCCCGACGGCGAGATCGCCTCTTCGCGGGCGGCCTCCGAGCTCGGCACCATCTTCACGCTCTCCACCCTCTCGACGACGAGCCTCGAGGCGGTCGCCGAGGCCTCGCCGGGGCCGAAGTGGTTCCAGCTCTACGTCCACAAGGACCGAGGCCTCACGCGCGCGCTCGTCGAGCGGGCCGAGTCCGCGGGCTACCGGGCGCTGATGCTCACCGTCGACACGCCGCTCCTCGGCCGCCGGATCGCGGACGTGCGCAACGGCTTCGCGCTCCCCGAGGGGCTCGTGATGGCGAACCTCCTCGACGTCGCCGCGGCGGCCCCCGCCGCGGAGCGGGGCTCCCTGCTCGCGGCCTACGTCGCCTCGCGACACGACGCCTCGCTCACGTGGCGCGATGTCGAGTGGCTCGGCTCGATCACGAAACTCCCCATCCTGCTCAAGGGCATTGTCCGGCCCGACGACGCGGTCCGCGCCCTCGGGGCCGGCGCGGCCGGCGTCGTCGTCTCCAACCACGGCGCGCGGCAGCTCGACGGCGCCCCCGCGACGATCGAGGTGCTCCCGGCCGTCGCCGACGCGGTCGCCGGGCGGTGCCTGGTGCTGATGGACGGCGGTGTCCGGTGGGGTACGGACGTGCTCAAGGCGATCGCGCTCGGCGCCCGCGCGGTGCTGGTCGGGCGGCCAGTCCTGTGGGGACTCGCCGCGCTCGGCGGCGAGGGGGTCGCGCGCGTGCTCGGGGGCTTGCGCGATGAGCTGTCGATGGCCATGGCGCTCGCCGGCTGTCCCACCCTGGCTTCCATCGATCGCGACCTGATTCGCCGGGCTCAGGCCCGATGAGGGATGCCGAGTCGCACGAGCGCGGAGTTTTCCAAGATCAGCGCTGCCGAGCGCGCTAGTCAGACCAGCGCGCGCTCGTCAGACTAGCGCGCGCTCGTCAGATTGCTGCGCTCCCCGGCATCAAGGCGTCTCCGACGAAAGAAAAGGTGGCGGCCACTCGACCTCACCCGTACACTCGGCGGCCGTGAGCGGTGCAGTACCTGCGAGGGAGCGGTGGCGGGGGCTCTTCCGGCGAGGCGCTGGCGCCTCGGGTGGGGGGCCGGACTCCGAGGGAGCGGACACGACCATGGGGATTCGCCTCCGGCGCTTCGCCGGGCCGGCGGCTTACCTCGAGCAGGTGTCGTCGCTTCGCATTGCCCACCTGACCGACCAGCACGTCGGCCGGGTGACGTCGGTGCGGGTGCAGCGCGCGGCCGTGGCGCTGACGAACCTGCAGCGGCCCGATCTCGTCGTGCTCACGGGCGACTTCGTGTGTCACAGCCAGCTCTACCTCGATCAGCTGGAAGAGGTGGTGCGCGGCTTCGAGGCGCCGGTCATCGCCGTGCTGGGGAATCACGATCACTGGTCGGGCGCGGACGCGGTGAAGCGCGCGCTCGAGCGGGGCGGCGCCGCGGTGCTCTGCAACGCGAGCACGGTGATCACGCTGGGCCACGAGCGGCTCCAGGTGGTGGGGCTCGACGACGCCTATACCGGCCACGCGTCGCGCGAGAAGGCGGTGAAGGGGATGCGGCGCGATCTGCCGACCCTGGGGCTCTCGCACATCGCCGAGGAGGCGGACGGCCTCTGGCGCCACGGCATCCCGCTCGTGCTCTCGGGCCACACGCACGCGGGCCAGGTGACGGTCGCGCGCCTGAACGAGCTCTCGATCGGCAAGATCGCGGGGCACCGGTACATCCACGGGCTCTACGGGACGCGCAAGCGGGGCGAGCCCGGCCAGGGGGCGGTCTACGTGGGGGCGGGGATCGGCGCGGCGGTGATGCCGCTGCGGCTCGGCGAGCGCGGCCAGCGCGAGGTCGCGATCTTCGAGCTGGGCAGCGAGCCGGGGTCGTTCGACGAGCACCACGCCGAGCAGCTGCCGCTCCGCGGGCGCAAGCCGTCGCCGGAGCTCGTGGCGAGCCGGGCGGCGCGGGTGGCGAGGAACCGGGAACGGCGCGCGCGGGCGCACCGGCACGGCGAGGGGAGCGCGGGGGGACAGCCCTAGGTCGCACCAGGCTGGCCCGGCCCCCCTCTCCGGCGGCTACGGTTGGGGCGGGGGAGAGGTTTGCGGCGGCTCGCGCGGCGTCAGCTCGGGTAGAGCGCGCGGCCCAGCGCGGCCTCGAACGCGGCGCGATCGTGGTAGATGTCGATGCCGCCGGCGGCGAGCTTCGCGAGCCAGACGCCCAGGGTCACGATCTTGGTGCCGACGAGCACGTGCTGGAGCACCGAGCCGCTCTCGCGCGCGGCGCGCAGGTACTCGACCATGCGGACACGGACGATCGAATCGTAGCCGGTCATCCGCGTGCAATCGATGAACTCGTCGATGTGCCCGTGGAGCGCCATGGCGTGCAACGTGGGCTTGACGAGGCCGGGGACGAGCGATGCGTCGATGTGCCCCGCGAGGCGGTAGTAGATGAGATGGCGCCCCGGATACGAGATCTCGATGCTGCCTCGCTCGGACTCGTGGCGGACATCGACGGGAAGCGGCGATACGAGCATGTCGTTCTCCTGCGCTTCGCGCCCCCAGAGAGCCAGGAAATGGACGTCGAGCGCTGTACCCAATCAATCTACGCCGCGCGCGCGGCGCGCGCGAGCGCCAAGGGACACACGCCCCCGCCGGACGAGGCGACGACGCGCCGATCGGACAGGCAGATAGAAATGGGGCTGAAAAAATTCAGATTGCCTGGAGCGCGGCCCCGGGCGGCGCGGGCGCGTGCCGCTTGGCCGCGCCGTCGCGGGGCGGCGTCAGGGGGCCCGCGGCGCCGCCGGGGCGGGCAGGGGCGAGGCGCCGGGGGCGATCACTCGACAGGCGGGCTGTCGCACGCGCCCCGCGCGTCGACGGAGATCCCGCTCGCGGCGGCGACGCACGCGTTGGAGTACGTCTGGCCGTCGCAGCCGCACACGGGCGCGAGCTCCTTCGTGCAGACCTCGGGCTTCTCCGCGCAGGTGCCGGCCGCGTCGGCGCGCCCGCAGATCGCGTCGGGCGCGTACTTGCAGTAGAGGCCGTCCCCGCAGACGCGCAGCCCGCCGAGGGTGAAGCCGCCGCAGCTCTCGCCGAGACCCACCACCGTGGGGCCGCACTCCCCGAGGCTCCTCACCGAGACGCCGGCCGTCGCCGCGACACAGTCGTTGCCGTACGTCAGGCCGTCGCAGCCGCAGACCGGATCGTAATCCTGCCTGCACACCTCGGGCACGAACTCGCACGTGCCGCTGCGGTCGTAAGCGCCGCAGTTCGCCTCGGGGGCGAAGTCGCAATACAGTCCCTCCGCGCAGCGGATGCCCGCGATGCCGGCGCACATCTCGCCCGGCTGCGCGACGGGCGAGCAGACGTCGGCGCCGCAGGAGAGCCGGAGCTCCACCTCGACGGGCGCCCGCGGCGCGAGGACCTGCACGACGTACGACCCGGTGCCCCGGCTCTCCCACGTCGCGAGGGCCTGCCCCCGGCCGTCCCTGAGCCGCCGGATGTGCTTCAGCCTCCCTTCGCTCGTGACCTCGTGGAGCCTGAAGTCGACCGCGGCGCTCCGGCCCCCGGCGATCGGCTGCAGCTCGAGCGTGAGCGTCCTGCCCGGATGGCTCGTGAAGTGCGCGTAGACCGACCGCTCCCGGTCGACCGTGAAACGGTTCTCGTGATCGAAATACACGGGGACGACCGCCACGTCGCTCAGCCTGAGCGCGCCCTCCGCTGTCCCGGTCTCCTCTAGATCCGCGCCCTCGGCACCGTCGGATGATGCCATGCAGCCAGCGAGCGTTACAGCGAGAACAGCTCCCAGAACATCTACCATCTTCATGATCGTGCACACTCCTCGTGAAGAGACACGCCCAGCGCTCCGGGCGTCTCCTCGGAAATGCGAATCGCGCGCGAGCGGCAGCGCCAGCGCAGCCGCCGGGCGAGCCGCCTCGTCCGCCCTCTCAGGCAAGCGGTCGCCCGGACCCCATCGAGGACCCGTCAATCGCCCCTGAAAAAGCGCGCCGAGCCGCCTCGCGCGACGGCCCCCATGCGCGACGCGCCTCGCCGCGATGTCGCCCTATCCTCCATGCCGTCGAGTCCTCGCCCGACCTGGGGCGGTGGTGCGTCTGTATGTCCGCACGCCAGCGCCTTGACGATCGCTCTCCCTCACTCATCCACGTCGTCAGCTCTCATCGACTCAACGTCTGCTCGCCTCCCGCGTGGGCCGTTTGCAATCAGCGTTCCCCGCGAGAAGAGATGAGTCCGCTCGCCGCCGATTTCTGCGGCGTCACGGCACGGCGGAGCGCGGCGGTCGTCGGGTCCGGGGAGGGCCGGGCGGGGCGGACGGCGAGAAGACCGCGCGCACCCCCTGTTCCCACCTCACACGCGGGGATGAGGCGTTCCGCCACACAGGGGGCGCTCATCGTACGATCACATCCCGCGCTGCGGGGCAGTTTGCTACGCGGAAGACCTGGAGGGGGCACCCGCGACGCATGCCCGATCTCAGCAAGTGTGATGATGACATAACGGCTCCGGCGATCCGCCGGCGCCCCGGGGTGTGGAGCGCAGTGGCGCGCGGCGAGCGAGGGAGGAAACCAAGGGAAGTGAGCGGGAGGAGAGGGGGAGGGCAGGGGAGGAGAGGGACGCGGGGCGCGAGGGGAGGCCAGGTGCGGTCAGCGCGCGGGTTGCCCGGCGGCGGCGCGCCGCGCGCGCTTCGTGGCGGCGCGGTGGTGACGCCCCTTGCTTTCACTGCGCGAGAACGGCTAAGTCTCGGTCTGCTCGAATGGCCCGTGCGAACGACAAGACGGCTAGCAACCGCACCCCTCGGGAGCTGAACCGCTCCCTCGTCCTCGATCTCGTGCAGGAACACGGGCCGATTTCCCGCACGAACCTCGCGCGGTTGAGCGGCCTGACCAAGCCGACGGTCTCGGCCATCATCGAGGAGCTGCTCGAGAACGGCAGCGTCCGCGATGTCGGGACCGAGTCGCGCGGCGGGCGGCCGGCGCGGCTCCTCGAGTTCAACGATGACAGCGCGGCGTACCTGGGCATCGAGATCGGCGTCGAGCAGACGACCGTCGCCGTGGCCGACGCGCGCGGGCGGCTGCGGGCGCGCCTCGACCAGCCGACCGTCCTCCGCGATCCGCAGCGGACGGTCCGCGACGTGGCCGAGCTGCTGCCGAAGGTGCTGCAGCTGAGCGGGGTGCCGCGGAAGCGGCTGCGCGGCGCCTGCGCCATCGTGCCTGGGCTCATCGAGCGGCCGAGCGGGGTGTGCGTGCTCGCGCCCAACCTGGGCTGGGAGCGGTTCCCGCTGCGCGCGGAGCTCAGCCGCGCGCTGCGCATGCAGGTGCCCGTGTACAACCTGCCTCAGGCGGCGGCGGTGGCGGAGGGGGAGCTCGGCGCCGCGCGAGGACAGGTGTCGTACGTGTGGATCTACGTCGGGCTCGGCGTGGGCGCGGGCCTCGTCGTCGATGGGCGCCTGTTCTTCGGGATGCAGGGGTACAGCGGTGAGATCGGCCACTGCCGCGTCGCTGACGACGGCCCGCCTTGCGGCTGCGGTCGCCGGGGCTGTCTGGAGACGTTCGCCTCGGTCATGGCGCTCCGGCGCGCCGCCGAGGTCGCGTCGGCGCGCTCTCCCCAGCTGGCCGGGCTCCCCCGGCCGCACGCGGTCGGCGCCGTCGCGGGCGCGGCGCTCGCCGGCGACGAGAGCGCCCGCGCGATCTTCCACGAGGCGGGCGTGCGGCTCGCGCGCGGCATCGGGGTCTTGCTGAACCTGCTCAACCCGCAGCTCGTCGTGCTGGGCGGCGAGCTGCTCGCCGCGCCCGACATCCTGCTCGAAGGCGTGCGCGAGGAGCTGCCGCGCCACGCCGTCCGCGCGGGGGCGGTGCCGGTGGTCGCCTCTCCGCTCGGCAGCGAGGCCGGCCTGCTCGGCGCCGTCCTGCTCGCGCGCGAGGGCGCGGTGCGCTCGCTCCGCCTCGTGCCCGACGGCGTGCTCCAGGACAGCGCGCCGTAGCGCGACAGCGCGCCGTAGCGCCGGGGCTCCACGGGGGGAAGAGAGCTGGAGCCACAGAGGCGCAGAGGGCACAGAGGGAGAGAAAAGGAGAGATAATATCTTCTGCTCCCCAGCTCTCTCTATCTCTCTCTTCCTCTGTGCTCTCTGTGGTTCCAATCCTCTTCATTCGTCTCCCCCATGCGTGGCGTCGCTACGCGGGCGAGGCGCGCTCCACGCCGGCCGGGCTGCCCGCGGGGGGCGCCGATCCGGGGCGGCGCTCGGCGAGGAGCGGCGCGAAGGCGTGTCGATCGTGCCACGTGAGCGCGCCGAGCAGGCCGAGCAGGATGACGGCGTTGATGCCGGCGCGGGGGTCGAGCAGCAGGTGGAACAGCGCGATGTTCACCACGACCGGCCAGAGCAGCGCGAGCGCGAGGGGGCGGCGGCGGTCGAGCAGGAGCAGGACCGCGGCGGTGATCTCCACGGCCTTCACGGCATAGACGTAGCCGCTGTCGAGCAGCAGCTGGACGAACGGGTGGAGCGGCTCGGGGACCGGCACGATGCGGACGAATCCGTTGATGCCGCCGAGCAGGACGATGAGACCGAGGGCGACGCGGGCCGCGCCGACAGCGCGAGGGGGCATGGGTCCTCCTTGAGGGTTCAGAGGACCACGATGAGCCCGGCCGAGGCCGGCGCTTGTACGAAGTGGCTGCGCGCCACGGAGCCCGGCGTGCGGCCCAGCGTGGCCGCGACGGCGCGCGCCAGGTGCGCCTGGTCGTGGAAGCCGCCGGCGAGCGCCGCCCGGGCCGGCGCGGCGCCGTCGACGAGCGCCCGGACGGCGGACATGACGCGCAGGAAGGTCACGTAGTCGCGCAGCGGGTGGCCGAAGGCGTCGTGAAACAGGTGCGAGAGCCGCGAGCGCGAGAGCCCCTCGGCTGCGGCGAGCGGGCCCAGCGCGGGGCGGGCCGGCGCCTGCTCCGCGAGGCGATGCATGGCGCGCAGCACGCGGCGGTCGCACGGCGGGCCGCTCGGCGCGAACGCCCGGGCGCACGCGCGCATGAGCTCGCGCGCCGCCGCGTGGTCGAGCCGGCCGCGGAGCACGTCGCGCGCCGCCGCGCGCACCCGATCGGCCTGCGCCCCCTCGAGGATCAGCGCCCGCCCTCGGGCGGCCGCCTGCGCGCCGGCGCCGAGCCCGTCGGGCGGCAGGAACACCGTGACCGTCGCGCCCGGCGCGCCGACGGAATGGGCGACCCCGGCGCCGGTGAGCACGGGCATGCGCACCCCGAACGGCCGCCCGCCCCCGACGTCGACCTCGAGCGGACCGTCGACGGGCACCATCAGCTTGACGAGGTGGAGCGCGTGGCGGCGCGTCGCCCCGGCGCCCTCGACGACGTGCACACCGCCGTGGCCGACAAGCGCCGTGTGCTCGCGCGCGGTCACGCGCAGCAGCGAACCACTCCGGCGCGGGCGGCGCAAGCGCGGAGCCGCGGAGCGCCGCCGCGAGCAGCCGAATCCGAAATGGGACGAGACGCACGCCCGTAATCACGTTGACGCCGGCGCCGGCGTCTCGATGCCGGGTTGATCGAACGTGTCGAAAACTGTCGTCAGGACTGGCAGACCTGTGCCGGGTCCGAGTAGGATCGTCGCGAGTTGGAAGCGACATCACGGCGGATTGGGGCCGCCGGGGTGTCGGCGCCATGGCCTCGTGCCGGAGGACTGGACGCATGATCAGGTTCTTTAAGCATTCCGTTGTTAGCTCCATATTTCTCATCTCCGTGGCGGTTTCTTCCTGCGAGCGAATGAGCCAGATGGGAGGGCGCTGCGAATCGACGGCCGACTGTGAGTCGGACACCCAGTACGCGCCCGGCACGGAGTGCACGGACAACGAGTGCACGTGCGTCCAGGAGGGGCACACGCTGTGCTGCGCGCCCGAGGACACGGCGCCCGACTGCTTTCTCGCCTGCAGGCCGTGCAGCGAGTGCCAGGAGGGCTGGTTCAGCTGCGCGCCGGGGACGGCCGGGACGGCGTGCGACAACGACGCGAAGTGCGCCGGGCCGCCGGACCCGCGCTGCGGCGCCGGGCGGTGCGTGGACCGGGTGTGCCAGCTGGAGATCTACCCGGGCCCGCTGCCCTCCCAGGTGCGCGGCGACTGCGCGCAGCTGGAGTGCACGCACGAGGGAAAGGTCGTCTCCAAGCCGGATCCGGCCGACTTCTACAACGACGGCAACCTGTGCACCTCCGATGTTTGCTCGGCGGAGAACAGGCCTGTCAACGTGCCTTTCGACAACGGGATCAGCCTCATGGATCTCTACTCGGTCGACCAGATCTGCTACGAGGCGCAGCCGTTCGACTGCATCGTCGAGGACGACCAGTGCGGGAGCCGGCGCATCTGCGTCCCGACCGTGGGCGCGCAGCACGGCGGGGGCTTCTGCGCGCCGAGCCACTGCATCAACCTGCGGCGCGACCCGGACGAGGCCGACGTGGACTGCGGCGGCATCTGCAGGCGGCCGTGCGAGGACGGGTCGCGCTGCTCCGTCCCGCAGGACTGCATCTCCGGGGTGTGCCTCGGGGACCCGAAGACGTGCCAGAGGCCGTCGAGCTCGGACGGCGTGCGGAACGGCTCCGAGACCGGCGTCGACTGCGGCGGTCCGTGGGCGCCGTGTCCGCCGGACGAGGGCTGCGCGACGGGCGCGGACTGCGAGACCGGCGTCTGCTGGGCGAGCGTGTGCGAGGAGCCGACGTGCATCGACGGCGTGCGGAACGGCGGCGAGCTCGGCGTCGACTGCGGCGGGCCGGCGTGCCCGGAGTGCCCGCGGTGACGCGGCGCGGTCGCTCGACGCAGCGGGGCCGCTCGGGGCTGCAAGGTCGCTCGGCGCCTCAAGGCCGCTCGACGCTGCGCGGCCGCTCGACGCTGCGCGGCCGCTTGACGCTGCGCGGTTGCTTGACGCTGCGCGGCTTCGTTGACGCTGGTGCCTGGTGGGGGCATAGGGGGGAGGTGCGCAGACTCGCTATCGAAGGAATGTCCTGCGGCCACTGCGTTCGGGCGGTCTCGAAGGCGCTCGCGAAGGTCCCCGGCGTCACGCGGGTGTGCGAGGTGAGCCTCGAGCGCGGAGAGGCGATCGTCGAGGGGAGCGCGACGGCCGAAGCGCTCGTGGCGGCCGTGCGCGAGGAGGGCTACGAGGCGCGCGAGGCTGGCTGACGTCGCGGTGCGGCGCTCGGCCGCGTTTGGTATGGTGCGGCCACCATGACGCGATCACCAAGCGAAGAGGCACCGAGCGAAAAGGGCTTTCCGGAAGGGTTCCTGTGGGGCGCCGCGGCGGCGTCGTACCAGATCGAGGGCGCCGCGGACGAGGACGGCAAGGGGCCGTCCGTGTGGGACATGTTCTGCAAGAAGCCGGACGCGATCTGGAACGGCCAGACCGGCGATGTCGCGTGCGACCACTACCACCGGTACCGGGAGGACGTCGCCCTCATGCGCGATATCGGCCTCCGCGCTTACCGACTCAGCATCTCGTGGCCGCGCGTCTTGCCGGAGGGCACGGGCGCCGTCAACGAGCGCGGCCTCGCGTTCTACGATCGGCTGGTGGACGCGCTGCTCGAGGCGGGGGTCGCGCCCCACGTCACGCTGTTCCACTGGGACTTCCCGCTCGCGCTCTACCACAAGGGCGGCTGGCTGAACCGCGACAGCGCCGACTGGTTCGCCGAGTACACGGGCGTCGTGGTCAAGAAGCTCGGCGATCGGGTGAAGGACTGGATGACGCTCAACGAACCGCAGGTGTTCGCCGGCGCCGGTCACTACGAGGGGCGCCACGCGCCCGGGGACCGGCTGCGCTTCGCCGAGATCCTGCGCGTGTGCCACCACGTCCTGCTCGCGCACGGCAAGTCGGTGCAGGCCATCCGCGCGGCGAGCCCGGGGAAGTGCAACGTCTATTATGCGCCGGTCGCGCAGGTGAAATACCCCGCCAGCGCGTCACCCGAGGATCTGGAGGCCGCGCGCGCGGCGACGTGGTCGGTCAGCGCCCGCACCACGTGGACCAACACGTGGTGGATGGATCCCGTGTTCTTCGGCAGGTACCCCGAGGACGGGCTCCGCCTGTTCGCGAGCGAGCTGCCCGAGATCCGGGGCGGCGACATGGAGATCATCGCGCAGCCGGTCGAGTTCTGCGGCGTGAACGTCTACTGGGGAGTCCCGGTGCGCGCCGGGGCGAACGGCGGCGCCGAGGTCGTGCCGCACCCGGTGGGACACCCGATCACGGCCTTCGAGTGGTCCGTCACCCCCGAGTGCCTCTACTGGGGGCCGAGGTTCTTTTACGAGCGCTACAAGCGCCCCATCGTGATCACCGAAAATGGCCTGTCCACCCGGGACTGGATCTCGCTCGACGGGAAGGTGCACGACCCCCAGCGCATCGACTTCATGGCGCGCCACCTGATCGAGCTCCGCCGGGCCATCGCCGAGGGCGCCGTCGTGAACGGCTATTTCCACTGGTCGATCCTGGACAACTTCGAGTGGGCCCACGGCTACAAGCACCGCTTCGGCCTCGTCTTCGTCGACTACCCGACGGGCAAGCGCGTGCTCAAGGACTCGGCGCACTGGTATCGCGAGGTCATCGCCTCGAACGGCGCGACCCTCGGGGGCTGAGCGGGCCGCTCCCCGGCGCCTCCCCGGGAGGCGCCGGTCCTGGTGACGTGCCTCCGGAGAGAGCCTTTCAGGAGAGCGGTAAAGCAGGAAGAACGTTCATCCTTTCTTCCTGCTCACCGCCTTCCCGTCCTTGCCTGGCCACCGCCGGCCGCGCGTCGCGAGGGGAGCCCGCGGCCGCGGCGGCGGCGGCGGCGCGGACTCAGGAGGCGATCGGCTCGTCGCCGTCCTCTTCGTCTTCGTCGTCGAGCGCCTCGTCGTCTCCGGTCGCCAGGTCGTACCCGTGCGGATCGAACTCGTCGAACATGGCCTGCAGGCGCTCGGTCAGCGAGTCCCACGTGTCCGGCGGCTCGCCCGCCTGGCGATCGCGCTCCGCGAGGGCGAGCGCGGCGGCGACCGTCGCGGTCAGCGGGCGCGCGTCCTGGAGCACCGCGACCTTCGAGGTGTCGCCGCTGCACGCGTACGCCAGCAGGTAGGCCCTGTAGATCTCCTCATTTGTCTTGTCGCTCATTCCTCTTCCCTGTTCTCGTCGTCCGCGCGCCGTTCGCCGCCGTGCTCGGGCCTGCTCAGCGCTCGGGACCGCGGGCGCGAGCGTAGCCCATCTCCCGGCCGTCGGGGGTGGCCCGTGTCCCGCCGGGAGCCCGGGCCCTCGGGGAGCGGCGGGACGGGCCCTCGGGGAGCGGCGCAGCGCGGGCGCAGCGGCGCAGCGCGGGCGCAGCGGCGCAGCGGATCAGTAGCGCAGCCGGTCGCGCAGCGAGCGCACCGCGCGCTCGAGCCCCGCGTGGTGGTGGAAGCAGCATTGCCCGATGCGCGGCTGGCACTGCGACGAGCGGAGCATCTCGAGGAACACGAGCGCGCGCGCGTCCCCCTCGAGCGCCGCCCGCTCGAAGAGCGCCTGCTTGCGCCGGCAGGGGGCCTCGCGCAGCTCCACGGCGATGCGCAGCGGGGCGCTCGCGCGCTCCAGCACCTCGGGGCGGCGGAGCAGCGCGGCCGCGCGCTTTCCGCCCTGCGTGCCGCCGTAGCCGCTCACGATCTCGTAGGCGATGTCGAGGCCCTCCTGGCCGAGGCGGCTCTCCAGCGCCTCGAAGATCGGGTCCGCGCGGCCGTCGGGCCGGTACGAGCTCTTCACCGCGACGGCGGCCGCGGCCGTCATCACGTCGCGCTGCTCGAAGGCGGCGCGATCCTTGTCGAGCAGCACGAAGAGCGCGCTCTCCGCGTCCTCCCATCGCTTCGCCCGGACCGCCCCCACGAGGCGCTCCCGCTCGGCCGGGAGCTCCGCGCCCTCGAGCGGAGCCGGCCCGGCGAGCGCCGCGACGTCGGCCGACGCCGCCCCGGAGCCGGCCGGCGCGGGGGCCGAGGCGCTCGCGGTCGGCGCCGCGGACGGGGCCGGCGGGGGCGCGCCGAGGGGCTCAGGCACCCGGGTGGCCGGCGCTGCGGCGGCCGGCGCGTGCATGGCGGCGGTCGCCTCCTGGAGCACCGGGCCGGCGACCGCCGGCGCCGGCGCGCCCGCGACCGCCGGCGCGCCCGCGGGCAAGCGGCGGAGGAGCACCGCGCCGCCCGCGACGCCGGCGGCGACCAGCGCGGCCACCGCGACGAGCCAGCCCCGGGCGCGCCTCCGCGGCCGTGGCCGGCGCTCCGCCGTTCCGCGCGCCTCGTGGGCCTCGTTCCCGCGCGCCTCGTCCCCGCGCGCCGCGAGCGGCGCGCCGGACGCCGCCATCGCGGCGCCGCCGGCGGCCGCGGCCCCGCCGCGCGCTGCGCCTTCGAGCGCCGCGGCTCGGTCCTGCCGCGCCGGCGGCTCGGGCGGCGTGGCGGCCTGGAGCGCGCGCAGCGGGTCGCCGAGGGACCACGACCCGCTCGAGAGCGGCTCTTTCCACGGGAGGAGGCCGAGGGCCTCGGACCGCGGCACGGCGGCGTCGAGCGCGGCGAGCAGCGCGCGCGCGCTGGCGGGGCGCGCCGCCGGGTCCTTGCGCAGGAGGCGCATCACGAGCGCCTCCAGCTCGCGCGGCACCTCCACGCCCGGAGCGCGCAGCCGGAGCGGCGGCGGCGCGGTCTCGCATTGATCGCGGAAGAGCTCGACGGGCACGATCGAGTCGAACGGGTGCTTGCCCGCGAGCATCTCGTAGAGGATGAGCCCGAGGGCGTACAGGTCGGAGCGCTCGTCGACGTGCTCCATGCCCTGCGCCGCCTCCGGCGCCATGTACGCGAGCGTGCCGAAGACCATGCCGCTCAGCGTGATGCGCATGGGCTCGGGCCGCTCCTCGCCGCCGTGCGCGGTCGTCGTGGCGAGGCGCTCCAGCGGGACCTTCGCGAACCCGAAGTCGATGAGCTTCACGGCGTCGGTGCCGTGCTCGACCATGACGTTGCGCGGCTTCAGATCGCGGTGGATGACCCCGCGCTCGTGCGCCGCGGCGAGCGCCGCCGCGATCTGCCGCGCGAGCTCGGCGGCGCGCGGGGCGGGCACCGGCCCCTTCTTGATGATGCGATCGAGCGTCGTCCCGCGGACGTGCTCCAGCACGAGGAACCGGGAGCCGTCGGGGAGCGTGCCGAAGTCGGTCGCCGACGCGATGTTCGGGTGCTGGATGTGCGCGCCCGCGATCGCCTCGCGCTCGAAGCGCGCGGTGAGCTCCGGCGAGCCCTGCGCCGCGGGCAGGAGGATCTTCACCGCCAGCCACTTGCGCAGGAGCAGGTGCTCGGCCTTGTAGACCGCGCCCATCCCGCCGGTCGCGACGAGCTCCACGATCCGGTACCGGTCCGAGATGACCGTCCCGACCATCTGGGCGGCCGCGCTCTCCGCGGGCGCGTCGCTCGCGGCGGGCTTCGGATCGCCGGGGGCAGGGGGCAGGGAGGCGCTCACGGGAGGCGTGAACTGTCCGGCCTAGCCCGATTTTTGTCAAAGGGGGATCGCCGCCGCGCGCCGCGCCGGCGCGCGCGCACGGAGGCCCGTTTTCCTCGGTGGATCCGCGGGTCGCCGCGCAATCGCCGCGCTGCCGCGCGCGGCGGCGCGAGCGCCCGGCCGAGACGGCCGCGCCGGGGCGCGCGCCGCGGGCGGCGGCGCGCGGTTCGGCGCGCGGTTCGGCGCGCTGTTCGGCCACGGAGCGCCGGCTTCCTATTGAATTGGCCGCGGGGCCGGGCCAAGGATGCGCCATGGCCGATCCCGTCCACGTCCTTTCCCGCGCTTTCCAGGAGGCGATCACCGCCGCGTTCGGCGCCGAGCACGCCGGAGCCGATCCCTCCCTGCGCCGCTCCAGCCACGCCGATTACCAGGCGAACGCCGCGATGGCGCTCGGCAAGCGCCTGGGCAGGCCGCCGCGCGAGGTCGCGGCGGCGATCGTGGGGGCGCTGCAGCTCGGCGGGATTTGCCGGAAGGTGGAGATCGCCGGCCCCGGGTTCGTGAACCTGACGCTCGAGGACGCCTACCTGACGCGCGAGCTCGCCGACACGGCGAGCGGCGGGCGGCTCGGGATCGCGCCCGCGGCGCAGCCCGAGACGGTGATCGTCGATTACTCGGGCCCGAACGCCGCGAAGGAGATGCACGTCGGCCACCTGCGCAGCACGATCATCGGCGACGCGCTCGCGCGCGTGCTCGAGGCGCTCGGCCACCGGGTGATCCGCCAGAACCACCTGGGCGACTGGGGCACGCCGTTCGGCATGCTGATCGAGCACATGCTCGATCTCGGCGAGGCGGCCGCCTCGCAGGAGCTCTCGGTCGGCGATCTCGACGCGTTCTACAGGCAGGCGCGCGCCAAATTCGACGGGGATCCGGCGTTCGCCGAGCGCTCTCGCCGGCGGGTCGTGCGGCTCCAGGGCGGGGACGAGCAGACGCTCGGGCTGTGGCGGCAGCTGGTGCGCGAGTCGACGCGCTACTTCGAGTCGGTCTACCGCCGGCTCGGCGTGACCCTGACCGAGGCCGATTTCGCGGGCGAGAGCTTCTACAACCCGATGCTGCTCGACGTGCTCGCGGAGCTCGGCGAGAAGGGGCTGGCGCGCGAGAGCGAGGGGGCGCTCTGCGTCTTTCCGGCGGGCTTCACGGGCAAGGGCGGCGAGCCGCTGCCGCTCATCGTGCGCAAGCAGGATGGGGGCTACGGCTACGCCACGACGGATCTGGCGGCGATCCGTCACCGGCTCACGACGGTCGGCGCGCAGCGGCTCATCTACGTGGTCGGCGCGCCGCAGAGCCAGCATTTCGCGATGGTCTTCGCGACGGCGCGGGAGGCGGGCTGGCTCAGGCCGCCGGCGCGGGCCGAGCACGTGGCGTTCGGGTCGGTGCTCGGGGCCGACAAGAAGATGTTCAAGACGAGGAGCGGCGACACCGTGAAGCTGTCGGATCTGCTCGACGAGGCCGTGGAGCGCGCGACCAAGGTGGTGCGGGAGAAGAACCCGGAGCTCGACGCCGAGGCTGCGGGCGCGGTGGCGCGGGCGGTCGGCGTGGGGGCGGTGAAGTATGCGGATCTCTCGAGCGATCGGATCAAGGATTACGTGTTCGACTGGGATCGCATGCTGGCGTTCGAGGGGAACACGGCGCCCTACCTGATGTATGCGCACGCGCGCATCCGGTCGATCTTCCGGAAGGCGGGGGTGGAGTCGCCGCGCGGGGTGGGGATCACGGTGGGCGAGCCGGCGGAGCGGGCGCTCGCGCTGGAGCTGCTCCGGTTCGGCGCCGTGCTCGAGGACGTGGCGGCCACGCTCGAGCCGCATCGGCTGTGCGGTTACCTGTTCGAGCTCGCCGGGTCGTTCACGACCTTCTACGAGCGCTGTCCGGTGCTCCGGGCCGAGAGCGAGGAGGTGCGCCGCTCGCGGCTCGCGCTGTGCGATCTCACGGCGGAGGTGCTGGCGAAGGGCCTCGGCCTGCTCGGGATCGAGGCCCCGGAGCGGATGTAGCGCGCCCGGGGGGCGGGCGGGTTACCCGCCGGGGGGAAGCCGACCGGGGGTGACCGGATTTGAACATGAAGGCGGGAAGGCGGGAAGAAAAGATCAATGATCTTCCTGCCTTACCGCCTTCATGTGAATCACTCCGGGGCAAATTGGGCCACCACCGAGGCGACCGGGGTTGGGCCAACCCGACCGGCAGGTTGACCCGACCGTGGTTGAGGCCGACCTGACCGGGGTTGGGCCGACCTGACCGGGGTTGAGGCCGACCCGGCCGACCCGACCGAGGTTGACGCCGAGCCGACCGGGGTTGGGCTGAAGCCGAGCCGACCGAGGTTGCGGCCGACCCGAGCCGACCGAGGTTGCGGCCGAGCCGACCGGGGTTGACGCCGAGCCGACCGAGGTTGCGGCCGAGCCGACCGGGGTTGACGCCGAGCCGACCGAGGTTGGGCCGACCCCGACCCGACCGGGGTTGAGGTCGCCCGGCCGGGGCTGGGCCGACCCGACCGAGGTTGAGGTCGCCCGGCCGAGGTTGGGCCGAATCGACCGAGGTTGAGGCCGTCCGAGGTTGAGGCCGTCCGAGGTTGAGGCCGTCCGAGGCCGTCCGAGGTTGAGGCCGTCTGAGGCCGTCCGGTGGGCGCCCGATCCGATCCGGAGTGCGTGCAGGCCCGGGCTCGATCCTGTCCCCATGGCAAAGTGCAGTATGACTGATCGTCAGCTCGCTCCCCCCGTCCCTGGCGTCGCCGCCATGACGGCGCTCTTCGTCGCGCTCGGCTGCTCGGCCGTCGGTGGCTCCCCCGCCCAGGGCGGCGCGGACGACCGGCCCGCGCAGCCCCCGGACACCGGCGGCGAGGACGGCTCCGGCGGGCTCGATGCGCCCGGCGCGCCCGGCTCGGGCAGCGGCGGCGCCGGCCCCGTCACCGACCCCAACGCGGACAGCGACGGAGACGGCTTCACGCCCGCCGCCGGCGACTGCAACGACGCCGACGCCAACGTGAACCCCGGCGCCATCGAGGTCGAGGTCACCGAGCCCGACGCGAGCGGCCACATCCCCGCGCCCGCCGACGAGGACTGCGACGGCGCCATCGACAACGTCGCACCCCCCTGCGACGACGGCCTCTCGCTCGAGGACTTCGACCCGGCGAACGGCGCCCGGGCGATCGACCTCTGCGCGTTCGCCTCCCGCGACGACCGCCGCTGGGGCGTGCTCTCCGCGAGGTACGTCCGCGGGGACGGCTCGCCCGCGGCGCGGTCGCCCGCCGTCGGCCTCTTCGACGGGTTCGGGCCCAACGTGCGCGCGCAGGGCGGCGCGCGCCTGCTCGCGCTCTCGACGGGGCGCGCCCGCCTGCCGGACCACCCGGACGCCTGCCGGTCCGAGAGCTGCTCGAGCTACGGCCCCGGCGCCGCGCCCCCCGGGTTCCCCCAGGACAACCCCGACTGCCCTCCCTCCGACTTCATCAACGACGACATCGGCCTCGAGGTCGTCCTCCGCGCCCCGCGGAACGCGACCGGCTACGAGTTCCTCTTCAAGTTCTATACGTACGAATATCCGGAGTGGGTCTGCGAGGACTTCAACGATCAATTCGTCGCGCTGGCCACGCCGGCGCCTCCCGGGTCGTACAACGGCAATCTCTCGTTCGACGGCGAGGGCAGGCCGGTCAGCGTCAATATCGCGTTCTTCGATGTCTGCGACGGATGTCCGCTCGGCTCGAGCGAGCTCGTCGGGACGGGCTTCAGCCCGCGCCGCGACGGCGGCACCCGGTGGCTGAAGACCCGGGCGCCGGTGCGCGGCGGCGAGGAGATCTCGCTCCGGTTCATCCTCTTCGACACCGGCGACGATCGCTTCGACTCCACCGCGCTCATCGACGGATTCCGCTGGATCGCGACCGGCGGCACCGTGAGCGTGGAGACCACGCCCGCCGTCGATCCCCGCTGAAGCCGGAGGCGCTCCCCGGCCGCGCGCGCACCTGGCCGCGCCGCAAGCGCGCCCTCCGGCCGCCTCGCCCCGCTCCTCGCGCTACCGGCAGCTCCGGCACTCCCCGCCGCAGTCCACGTCGAGCTCGCTTCCGTTCATGACCCCGTCGTCGCACGACGGCTCCTGGCAGACACGCTCCCTGCACACGCCGGACCCGCAGTTCTCGCCGGCGACGCACCCCTCGCCCGCGGCGCAGAGCGGGCACGAGCGCGTGCCGCAGTCGACGCCGGTCTCGAAGCCGTTCGCCACGCCGTCCACGCACGTCGGGGCCTGGCACGCTCCCAAACGACAGACGCCCTCCTTGCAGTCGATTCCCGTCTCGCAGGAGGCCCCTAAGCGGCAAGGCTCGCACGAGCCGCCGCAGTCGGTGTCGGTCTCACCTTCATGACCATCCTTGATCCCATTGCTGCAATGCGGCGGGATACAAGTGTTCTCGGTGCAGGTCCACCCCTCGGGGCATTCGTTGCAATCCCACATCATGACGGCACCATCCTCCCCGCACGAAAGGAAAAAAGTCGCCGTCAGCCCCAATGCAGTGACGCGTCGAAGCATGGTGCTCGCTCTTCTGGTAGTTGATGGTCCGGTAACGACGACAGTACATCAAGCACGGCCGGCAAGGGCACCGATCTGGCCGTTTACGCGCGGATTTCTGGCATTCCGGACTGCTGGTCCAGATTGTCAAAGAATCGACATGAGGGGATTCTCCGGCGGCGCGGGGGCCCGGATCCGACGCGCGGAGATGGGACATACGGAGATGGGACGTGCAGAGTAAGGCGAGGGGAGGGAGCTCATCGGCGCGCGGGGGCCGCCGCGCCGGCCGTTCTCTACGGATTCGACAGGAGCCCATCGCTCGATGGCTCCGATGGCGCGCGCGGCCGACAGGACCGCTCGAAGCGCCCCGGCTGGGGGAGTGAGGGTGAGAGGGGCTCTGCGACGGCGCCTGGCTCGGCGGGCGGATGGCGGCGCGCTCGGGGGCGGCGCGCCGCGCTCAGGGGCGGGGCGCGCCGCGCTCAGGGGCGGGCGGGGGCGCGCCGCGCTGCGACGAAGGAGCGCACGCAGAGGGCGACGTAGCCCGCGGAGAGCACGGCCATCAGGGACTGCGCGATGACGGCCGCCGGGCGCTCGACGTCGCCGCCCGAGAGCAGGGCCGGCAGCTGGGACAGGCCGCGGGCGGAGCCGACGACGCCGAGGACGCCGACGAGCGCCGACGCGTGCATGGCGTGCATGCGGTACTTCTCCTGACGCGCGAGCACGCCGAGCCCGATCGAGACCACCCCGAAGCCGGCAGGGATGAGCGCCGTCGGCGCCCTCGTGGCCGCGAAGCCGCCGACGCCGAGCGCGGTGAGCAACGCTCCGTAGCCTATCGTCGTAGTGGACATGCTCGACATGCACAGCCTCCTTGTTCGGAGCCCCCGGGATACCGCGCCCGGGGCGCGCCCGCCACCGCGGCCGCCCGCGCGCGTGCCCCGCGGCGCGGGTGACCTGAGGCGCGAGCGCCGCCGCCGAGCGCGCGCCGGGAGCGTCCCCGCCCCGGCGAGGCCGGCGGAGCTCGCTGCGCCGCGCGCCCCTCCCACGCCTGCGCGCGCCCCTCCCGCGCCTGCGCGCGCTCTCGCGGGCCTCCCCACGCCTGCGCGCTCGCTCGGGGGCGCCTGCGCGGGCAGCGCGCGGCGGCGTGGTTAGAATCCGCCCTCATGCTCGGCCTCTCCCGCCTGCGGGACAGCTTTGCCTACACCCCGCGCACGCTCCAGCTCGTCTGGCGCTCGTCGAAGGCGGCCAGCCTCGCGCTCGCCGCGCTCACGCTGGCGGCGGCGGTGCTGCCGCTCGGGGTCGCCTACGTGGGAAAGGCGATCATGGACGCGGTGGTCGCCCGCGAGGAGCGCGCGGCGCTCGTGTGGGTCTCGGTCGAGCTCGGCCTCGTCGCCGCGCTCGCGCTCGCGCAGCGCGGGCTCTCGCTGGCGCGACAGCTGCTCGGCGCCCGGCTCTCCATCGACATCCACGCGATGATCCTCGGGAAGGCGCTCTCGCTGGAGCTCCGCCATTTCGAAGACCCCGAGTTCTACGATCAGCTCACCCGCGCGCGGCGCGAGGCGTCGTCGCGCCCCGCGTCGGTCGTGACCGAGAGCTTCTCCCTCGTGCAGAACCTGATCACGCTCGCCGGGTACGCCGCTCTGCTCGTCGGGTTCAGCGGCTTCGCGGTGCTCGCGCTCGTGCTCGCGGCCGTCCCCGCCACGGTCGCCGAGGCGCGCTTCTCCGGCGCGGCGTTCCGCCTCCGCAACTGGCGCTCTCCCGAGGCCCGCCGGCTCAACTACCTCGAGTACGTGCTCGCCAACGACGGCCACGCCAAGGAGGTGAAGCTCTTCGGGCTCGGGCCGATGTTCCTCGATCGCTACAAGGCGCTCGCCGCGTCGTTTTACCGGGAGGACAGCGCCCTCGCCGTCCGCCGCGCCGGGTGGTCCTATGCCCTGTCGCTCCTCGGGACCGCCGCGTTCTACGGCTGCTATGCCGCCATGGCGGCCTCCGCCGCCGCGGGGCGCCTCTCGCTCGGCGCGATGGTCCTTTACGTCGCCGCCTTCCGGCAGGGCCAGCAGGCGTTCCAGGCCGTCCTCGGCGGCATCGGCGGCATGTACGAGCACAACCTCTACATGTCGAATCTCTTTCAGTATTTGAGCATCCCGACCAGCGCGCCGCCCGCGCTGCCGGCCGGCGAGGCGCCCGCGTTGACGAACGGCGGCGCGCCCGCGACGCCCACCGACCGCGCGCGCACGGCGCCCGCCGACCGCGCGCCCGCGGCGCCCGCCGACCGCGCGCTCGACAGGGGCGTGCGGTTCGAGAGCGTGGGCTACCGGTATCCTGGCCAGTCGCGCTGGGCGCTCCGGGGCATCGATCTCCACATCCCGAGCGGGCAGAGCCTGGCGCTCGTCGGGCACAACGGCGCCGGCAAGACGACGTTCATCAAGCTGCTCACGCGGCTTTACGAGCCCACCGAGGGGCGCATCCTGCTCGACGGCAAGGATCTCCGCGCCTGGGATCTCGACGACCTCCGCCGGAGGATCGGTGTCGTGTTCCAGGACTTCAACCAATACCAGCTCACGCTGCGCGAGAACGTCGGGCTCGGCAGCCTCGATCACCTCGGCGACGAGCCGCGCATCGCGCGCGCGGTCTCCGAGGGCGGCGCCGACGAGGTCGTGACCGCGGTGCCGGGGGGCCTCGACGCGCAGCTCGGGCGCTGGTTCAAGGACGGCGTCGAGCTGAGCGGCGGGCAGTGGCAGAAGATCGCGCTCGCGCGGGCGTTCATGCGCGAGCAGGCCGACATCCTCGTGCTCGACGAGCCGACCGCGGCGCTCGACGCCGAGGCCGAGCACGCGGTCTTCCAGCGGTTCCGGTCGCTGTCCAAGGGGCGGACGACGATCGTCATCTCGCACCGCTTCCCGACCGTGCGCATGGCCGATCGCATCGTCGTCCTCGACGGCGGGCGCATCGTCGAGGAGGGCACCCACGACGCGCTCGTCGCCCGCGGCCAGCGTTATGCCCGCATGTTCGCGCTGCAGGCCGAAGGATACCTGTAGCGCGCCCGGCTCCTTCTCGGCGGCTCAGGCGAGCTCTGCCTGCTAGGCTCGCGCTCATGCGCGACACGCTCCCCAGGGAGGTCGGTCAGGCGATCCGCATCCTCCGGTTGCTCCGCGGGCTCAGCATGCAGGAGTTCGCCGAGCGGGCGCAGCTCTCGGCCACCTACCTGCGGCAGGTGGAGCGCGGCGAGCGGGATCTCGGGCTCGGCGCGCTCGGCCTCATCGCGCAGGGGCTCCAGTGCGATCCGCGCCTGCTCCTGCCCGGCGACGGGCGCAGCCCGGTCGCGTCCGTCGTGGCAGAGCTCTTTGACCAGGCGCAGGAGACGCTCCAGAACGCGATCCTCTTTCTGCTCATGGAGCCTGACGATTCGCCCAGGAAGCAAGCAATGCTCGCCCTGGCCAGCGAGGATCCGGAGCGCTCTCGCGCGGCGGCTCCGCCCAAGTCGCGCCCGCCGGAGCGCGCCGTTTCAGGGCGTACCCCGCCGTCGAGCCGTCGTTCCGGAAAGTGAGCGCGCCGTCTCGCTCGCTCCGTGATCCCCGGTCCGCCCGGGCGACGGCTTCCGCGCGCAGGAGACCTCTGTTACCCTCGCGCCAACCGATGTTCCCCGAGCCGTGTCCGGGGGTGTCATGGACTCGAACCTCGTGCCGGAGGTCCGACGCAGTGAACAGAATTTCGTGGGCTGATCGAACATCGCAGATCGCGCTTCGCTCTGCTGTCTTCCCGCGCGGAGGGGTGGAAACCGCCGCGCTCCTCGGGGGGCTCGCGGCGGAGGGCCCATGGTGATCTTGGGCCAGGAGCTCGCCGGGTACACCATCGTCGCCAGCCTCGACTCTCCGGCTCCGGCCGAGGCCTACCGCGCGCTCGACGCGGACGGCCGCGAGGTCACGCTGTATGTCCAGGAGGATGTCGCCCTCGACCCGGAGGCGTTCCGCGGCGAGCTCGATCGGCTCCTCTCGCTGTCTCCGGCGATGCACGGCACCGTGCCTGTCATCGCCGGCGGCATGGAGGGCACGACCGGGTGGATCGCCGCCCGGCCGAGCGACGATCCCTCGGTGGAGGATCTGCTGCCCCGGCTCCGCTCCGTCGCCTACGAGCTCGCGGTCGACGTCGCGCGGACGCTCGGCGCGGCGCACGCGCTGGGCCTCGCGCACGGGGATGTCGGCCCGCATACGGTGGTGATCACCGGCCAGGGGGCCGCCGTCCTGAGGGCGTTCGGGCTGCACCGGCTGTTCGGGGCGCCCGCGGATCCCGTGGCGGACGCGGCGCGGTACCGGGCGCCGGAGCTCTTCGACGCGCGCGCGATCGATCCGCGCACGGACGTCTACGGGCTCGGGATGCTGCTGTACTGCGTCCTCGGGGGCCAGCGCCCGTTCGAGGGGCGCGACGACCTGGAGGCGTGCGCGCTCGACGAGGTGCCGCCGCCGCTCCAGGGCGTGCCGCCCCAGGTGCGCGAGGCGCTCTCGCGGGCGCTCGCCAAGGATCCGGACGCGCGCTTCCAGACCGTCCAGGAGCTCATGACCGCCGTGCGGCCGCTGCTCCTCACGGATTCGGCGCCCCTCGCCGGCGGGGCTCCGCGGCCGCCCGAGCCGCCGCCCGACACCGAGCGGAGCGCGCCCGCCCCGGCGTCGCGCAACACGCTGCCCACCGGCACCCTCCCCCCCGAGGCGATGCGGCACCCCTCGGTCCAGGTCGCCGCCGCGCCCCGGCGCCGCAGCGCCCTCCGGGCCGCCGGGGTGTTCCTGGTCGTCGCCCTGACGAGCGCTGCCATCGCGGTACCGCTGAGCTGGTACTTCGCCCGCCGCGGTGCGCCATCCCCGCGGCCGGCCGATCCTCCGGCGCACGTGAGCGATGTGGAGCACAGCGCGACGCTGGCCCCGCCGGTGAGCTGCGACCCGAGCGTGCCCGAGGCGGTGAGCCCGGCCGTCGAGAGGCCGACCCTGAGGGGCCGGGCGACGCGCCGCGCCGGGCCCGCCTCCATGGCCGCGACCCCGGCCGTGGACGCCCGCCGCAGCCCCGATCAGCGGTGGTACGGCGACCAGCTCTTCTGAGGCGATCCCGCTGCCCCGCTGGCAAACGACACCCCGGCGGATTGGGGCCGCCGGGGCGTCCGCGCCGCAGACCTCGTGCCGGAGGCCTGGACGCATGGCTAGCCTACTAAATGCATTCCCTCGATCGATCTATTTTTCTCGTGACGCCGACATTTTTCTTCTCGTTGCCAGCAGCGCGGCGTCTTCGCCCGAGGGAGCAGACCTCGACGCCGGGTCGAGCGCGCGGCTTGCCCTGGGATGGACGGGGGGTGGACGGAGCGCGCTCCGGGGTTGAGCGCGTGGGGGGAGCGCCGGGCGGGGAGGCGAGCTTGCGGGCTGCCGCGAGCTCGGGGCTCGCCCTCGAGCGCGCCTCGCGTCGGCGTGCCGCTCAGCGCGTCCCGGTGCCCGGGAGCGGCTGGAACACGTTCGCCCGGTACCACCGGAGCTCCTCGATCGACTCGCGGATGTCGTCGAGCGCGCGGTGGATCTCGCGCTTCTTCGGCGCGGCGCGCGTCGGATACCAGCGGCGCACGAGCTCCTTGAGGGTGGAGACGTCCACGATGCGGTAGTGCAGGAAAGAGAGGAGGTCCGGCATGTAGCGCTGCAGGAAGGCGCGGTCCTTCCAGACCGAGTTGCCGCACAGCACGGCCGTGCCCTTGTCGCAGTGCGCCTCGAGGAACGCGCGCGTCTCGGACTCCGCGTCGCCGACGGAGAGCGTGGAGGCGCGGATGCGCGCGAGGAGCCCCGAGCGCTCGTGGAGATCGCGGACGAAGTCGCTCATCCCCGCGAGGACGTCCTCGGGCTGGTGGATGACGAGGCACGGCCCCTCGGCGACGACGGTGAGATCGGGCTCCGTGACGATGGTCGCGATCTCCACGATCGCGCACGAGCTCTCGTCGAGCCCCGTCATCTCGAGATCGACCCACACCATGCGCTGCGACCGGTCCGTCATCGGCGGCGAGCATAGCCGATCCGCGCCGGTTCAGGGCCACCGAGACCCGGCGCGAGCGGGCTGCCCCGGGAACGGGTGGTATGCTAAGGCAGGGCCGGACACCGAGCGCGGGAGGCCTGTCATGCGAGACGTTTTCATCGTGGATGCCGTTCGCACGCCGCGCGGGCGCGGCAAGGCAGGCAAGGGGGCGCTCTCGGGCGTGCACCCCCAGGAGCTCCTCGCGCAGACGCTCAACCGCCTCGCCGAGAGGACCGGGATCCGCAAGGACGACGTGGAGGACGTCGTCGTCGGGTGCGTGACCCAGGCGGGCGAGCAGGGGGCGTGCGTCGCGCGCACCGCCATCCTCGCGGCCGGCTGGCCGGACGGCGTGACCGGCGTGACCGTCAACCGCTTCTGCGGCTCGGGCGCGCAGGCGGTGAACTTCGCGGCCATGGGCGTCATGTCCGGCCAGCAGGAGGTCGCCGTCGGCGGGGGCGTCGAGAGCATGTCGCGCGTGCCGATGGGCTCGGACGGCGCGCCCCTCGACGGCAACAACCTCGCCCTCCGCAAGAAGCTGGCGATGGTGCCGCAGGGCATCTCGGCGGACCTCATCGCGACGATCGAGGGCTTCTCGCGCGAGGACGTCGACCGCTTCGCGCTGGACAGCCAGCACAAGGCCGAGCGGGCCGCGCGCGAGGGGCGGTTCGCGAAGAGCCTGTTCACGGTCGTCGATCTCGACGGAAAGCCGCTGCTCGACCGCGACGAGCACCCGCGCGCCGGGGCCACGATGGAGGCGCTCGCGAAGCTCGAGCCGGCGTTCGCCGGCCTCGGCTCGACCCCGATGGGCCCCGCCGGCGAGACCGTGGACGAGCTCGCGCGCGTGCGGTACCCGCAGGTGGCGTCGATCGAGCACGTCCACACGGCGGGCAACTCGAGCGGCATCGTGGACGGCGCGGCGGTGGTGCTGCTCGCGTCGGGCGACTACGTGAAGGCGCACGGGCTCAGGCCGCGGGCGCGGCTCCGCGCCATGGCGACGGCCGGGGCGGAGCCGGTGATCATGCTGACGGCCCCGGCGCCGGCGTCGGAGCGGGCGCTCAAGAAGGCGGGCATGCAGGCGCGCGACGTCGATCTCTGGGAGATCAACGAGGCGTTCGCCGCGGTGCCGCTGCAGACGGCGCGCAAGCTCGGCATCGACCTCGACCGCGTCAACGTGAACGGCGGCGCGATCGCGCTCGGGCACCCGCTCGGCGCGACCGGGGCGTGCCTGATCGGCACGGCGCTCGACGAGCTCGAGCGCGCCGATAAGGCGACCGCGCTGATCACGCTGTGCATCGGCGGAGGGATGGGCGTGGCGACCATCATCGAGCGGGTGTGAGCCGCGCCGGCGCCGCGATGGGGGTGCCCGACGATCATGGGAGCGGCGCCCATGAGCACCCGCACCGGGACGACGCTCCGCGCGGCGAGCCGCGCGCGCACGACCATCACGGCGCGCCCGGCCACGACCATGAGCACGACCACGATCACGATCACGGCGGCTCGCGGCACCACGACCACCATCACGACCACCGGCACGCGCCGCTCCGGCGGCTCGTCGCGGCGTTCGCGCTCACGGCGTCGTTCCTGGTCGTCGAGGCGGCGGTCGGGTGGTGGTCGAAGAGCCTCGCCCTGCTGGCCGACGCGGGGCACATGCTCGCCGACGCCGCGGCGCTCGGGCTCGCCATCATCGCGCAGCGCATCGCGGCGCAGGCGCGGACGCGCGCGCGGACGTACGGCTACCGGCGCGCCGAGGTGCTCGCGGCGTTCGCCAACGGCATCGCGCTCGCGCTGACGGCGATCTGGATCTTCATCGAGGCGGTCCACAGGTGGCGCGCGCCGCAGGCGGTGCACGCCGAGGCGCTCGCGATCACCGCCTCGCTGGGGCTGCTCGTGAACGTGGCCTCGGCGCTGCTGCTCTCGACCGGCGAGCGCGGGCACAACATCAACACGCGGGCCGCGCTGGCGCACGTGCTGTCGGACGCGCTCGGCTCGGTCGGCGCCATCGTGGCCGGCGTGCTCATCCTCGCCTTCGGCTGGACCCGGGCCGACCCGGTGATCAGCGTGGCCATCGGCACGCTCGTGCTCTGGGGCGGCTGGCGGCTCGTGCGCGACACGTCGCGCGTGCTGATGGAGGGCAGCCCCATCGAGATCGACCTCGCCCACGTCGAGGACACGATCCGGAGCGTGCCCGGCGTGCTCGACTTCCACGACCTGCACGTCTGGTCGATCTCCGACGGCTTCAACGTGCTCACGGTGCACGTGGTGCTCGCCAGGGGGTACCACGGGACGGACGTGGCCGCGGCCGTGGGCCGGCGGCTGCGCGAGCGGCACGCGCTCGACCACTGCACGATCCAGCCCGAGCCGCTCCACGAAGAGCGCCTCGTGACGCTCCGGCGCCCGGGCGCCGGGTCGCCGCGCGGCGACCGTCCCGCCGGCGACTCGAGCGGCGCGTAGCCGAGCGCGGCCCGTCAGAGCTCCCGCAGCAGCGCCTCGGCGACCTCCGCGGGGGATTTTCCCCGCTCGTCGACGGCGACGTTGAGCTCCCGCATCCGCTCCGCGCCGATCTTGCCCTCCAGCCCCCGCAGCGCCTCGATCACCTCCGGGTGCTCCCGCGCGAGCCGCGCGCTCGCGAGGACGACGGCGTCGTAGGGCGGGATCGCCCGCCGGTCGTCCTCGAGCACGCGCAGGTCGAACGACACGATCCGCCCGTCCGTCGAGAAGGCGCTGATGACGTCCACCTCGCCCGCCCTCACGGCCTCGTACATGAGCGACGGGTCCATGCTGCGCTGCCTCGCGAACGCGATTCCGTAGCGCTGCTCGACCGTCTTCCACTCGGCGCGCTCGAAGAACTCGTAGTCTCCCCCGATCGACATCGATCGCGCCGCGGGCACGAGATCGCTGATGGTCCGCACGCCGAGCCGCTCCGCGCGCTCGCGCCGCAGCGCGAGCGCGTAGGTGTTCTCGAAGCCGAGCGCGGCGGCGACCACGATCCCGTGCTCCTCGAGCAGGTACCGCGTGACGCCGCGGAGCACCTCGCCCCGGTCGGCCGGGGTGTCGCCCCGCTTCATGACCGCCGTCCAGAGCGTCCCGGAGTATTCCACGTACGCGTCGATCTGGCCCGTCCTCAGCGCGTCGAACGCCACCGTCGACCCGAGCGACTCCACCGCCTCCGTGGGCAGCCCCGTCTCCTGCGCGATCTTCCCCGCGAGGACGCGGCTCAGGATGTACTGCTCGGTGAAGGTCTTCGATCCGATGGCGATCCGCCGCGCGCCGCCCCCGAGCGCCCCCCGGGCGAAGCCGGCCGCGGCGATCGCGTAGAGCAGCGCGAACGCGCCGATCGCCGCGGCCACGAGGCCCCGGCGGCGCCGGCGCAGGCCGATCTCGAGCGCCCGCACCGTGCCGTCCAGCACCAGCGCCAGCGCCGCCGCCGCCGCGCACCCGACGAGCACGGCCGCCGTGTTGCGCGTCTGCAGCCCGCTGAAGATGTAGTTGCCGAGGCTCTCCGCGCCGATGGGCGTCGAGAGCGTCGCGGTCCCCACCGTCCACACCGCGGCCGTCCTGATGCCGGCGACGATCACCGGCGTGGCGAGCGGCAGCTCCACGCGCCGGAGCCGCTGGCCCGGCGTCATGCCGACGCCCTCGGCCGCCTCGATCAGGGCCGGATCGACGCTGGAGAGGCCCACCACCGTGTTCCGGAGGACCGGGAGCACGCTGTAGAGCACGAGCCCGATCAGCGCCGGCAGGTAGCCGATGCTCGCGGCGCCGATCGCGGCGAGCGCGGGCACCATGAACGCGAGCAGCGCGAGGCTCGGCACGGTCTGGATGACGCTCGCGACGGCGAGCACCGGCTGCTCGAGCCGGCGCGCGCGCGAGACCAGCACGCCGAGCGGCACGCTGACGCCCGTCCCCACGAGGAGCGCGACGAGCGTGAGCTCGAGGTGCGCGAGGAGGCGCCCGGGGAGCAGGGCGAGCTGCTCGTTCACGGCCGGCGCTCCCCCTCCCGGAGCAGCGCGTCGATGACCGCCGCCTGCCGCTTCGGCGTCCCGACGAGCTGCGCCACGTACTCGTCCGCGGGCGCGGTCATGAGCTCCCGCGGCGTCCCCACCTGCGCGAGCCGCCCGCCCTGCATCACGGCGATGCGGTCGCCGAGCAGGAGGGCCTCGACGAGGTCGTGGGTCACGAACATCGCGGTCAGGCCGAGCCGGCGCCGGATCGCCAAAAACGACTGCTGGAGCCGGTCGCGCGTCAGCGGATCGAGCGCCCCGAACGGCTCGTCGAGGAGCATCACCCGGGGCTCGGCGGCGAGCGCGCGCGCGACCCCGACCCGCTGCTGCTGGCCGCCCGAGAGCTCGTCGGGGCGGCGGTCGCGCACGGCCGCCGGATCGAGCTCGCAGAGCTCGAGGAGCGCGTCGACGCGCGCCCGGATGCGCGCCGCGTCCCAGCCGAGCAGCGACGGGGTGACGCCGATGTTCTCCGCCACGGTCAGGTGCGGGAACAGCCCGAGCCGCTGGAAGACGTAGCCGATGCGCCGGCGCAGGGCGTGCGGCGGCTCGCCGGTGATGTCCTTGCCGCCGATCCGGATCGCGCCCGACGTGGGCTCGATGAGGCGGTTCACCATCTTGAGCGTGGTCGTCTTGCCCGAGCCCGAGCCGCCGAGGAGGACGAGGAGCTCGCCCTCCTCGACGCGCAGCGAGACCCCGTCGACCGCGATCGCGCCGGCGTAGCGCTTCGTGACCCGGTCGAGCTCGATCATGCGGCCGGCTCGGAGGGATCCGGACGAACCGCCTCCGCCCCGGCGCGCGGCGCGGGCGCGCTCTCCCGCGTCATACCCCGCACCCGACGTTGCCGCGCTGGAGCCCGGCGAGGCGCGCGTCCTCGAGCGCCTCGGCCTCGGCGAGGAGCCACCGGAACATCGCGTTCGCGATCGCCCGCTCCTTGCGCGCGTTGAACAGCCAGACGGCCGCGTGGCAGACGTCGGCGTGCACCTTGGGGAACGCGAGGCGGCGGAACTCCGCGCCGGCGAGCGCCGCCGCGGCCTCGTACTGCGCGCGCAGCGAGATCCACTCGCGCCACTCCGACAGCGCCGGCAGCTCGCGCTTCTCGTCGACGCGGCGGCGGAGGGCGTCGCACGCGAGCTCCACCTCGGAGAGGAGCTCGTCCCGGAGGCGCCGGCGCGTGCGGCCGATCGTCCCGCCGAGATCGTCCCACGCCTCGCGCGGCACGCGCGCCGCCCGCAGCGCCGCCGCGAGGTCCTCCTCGACCGCGCGCGAGAGCGGGCCGAGCGCCGCCTGCGCGCCCGAGGCGCCGAGCAGCTGCGCGCGCTCGCGGAGCTCGGCCTGGGCGCGCTCGTCGTCGAGCGCCGCGTCCCACGCGCCGCCCAGCCGCCGGAGATCGTCGCCCGAGACCTTGCCGCGCGGCCGCAGCAGCATCGTCGCGTGGAGCAGCACCGCGCGGCTCCACAGGTCGCCCTCGGCGACCTTGGCGGCGCACGGCTCGGGCTCCTCCGGCTGCGGGGGCGGCGCGCCCTCGCTGGCGGCCAGGGCGCGGCGCACGAGCGCGAGCGTGGCGCGGCGGTGCGGCGCGGCGAGCCAGCGGAGCCAGAGCTCGAGCGCGCCCGGCGCGGGCGCCTCCCCGAGCAGCCGCGCGGCGACGGCGCCGAGCAGCGACAGCGCCCGGCCGCCGCCCTCCCGCGCGCGCTCGAGCACGGCCGGCCAGTCGCCGCGCGAGGCCGCCTCGGCGGCGAGCCACCCGGCGGCGACGCGGCGGGCCTCGCGGGGGCAGGCGCGCTCGTCCAGGCCGGCGACGCTGTCGAAGAGCGCCCGCGCGCCCTCCACGTCCCCGCGGTGCGCCGCGAGCATCGCGCCGGCGGCGATCCCCGCGCCGCGGAGCGGAACGGCGCTCGTCGACGACGGCGCGGGCCCCGCCCCCGCGCGCTCGATCCGCTCGCCGACCCAGGCCTCCACCGCGGCGTCCGGCCTCCGCGCGCGGCAGAGCGCCCACGCGGCCGCGAGCGCCGCGCCGCCGCGGCGATCGGCGCGCCATGTCCAGTCCGACAGCCACGCGACGAAGTACGCGGCGCGCGGCAGCCCGAGCGGAATGAGCACGCCGCGCGCGACGAGCCACGGCGCGATGAAGAGCGCGAGCGGCGCGAGCAGCAGCGCGCACCAGAGCTGGCCCACGGCGAGGCCGAGCGCGAGGACGAACGCGAACGGCACGAGGACGATGGTCATCGGGATGCGCCAGCTGCCCGAGCCGAGCACGAGCTCGCGCCACGGCGCCTCGGGCCGGGCCTTCCGCGCGACCGCCACGCCGATCGCCCGCAGCGCGATCGCGATGCACAGGGCGGCGCCCCAGCTCACCGCGCCCTCCAGCCGAGCGCCGACAGCGCGTCCGGCCACGGCGCGCGCGGATCCTCGCCGGGCGGCTCCGGCGGCGGCAGCTCGCCGAGGTCGTCGTCGAGGTCGTCCCTGGGCGGCGGCCTCGGGTCGAGCCGCGCCCAGACCTCGTGGGCGAGGCGCCGCTCCGGGTCGCGGAGTGCGGCCATGGCCTGGCGCACCTTGTCGGCGGTCCGCGCGCCGGGGCCGACCGGCGTCGGGTAGGTCGCCGCGCTCGCGAGCTTGAGCTCGAGCATCCCGAGCAGCTTCTGCCCCTCGCGCTCGATCTCCGCGCGGCTCGCGGTCGGCCGCAGGCCGAGCACGTAGAACGGGTTGTCGCGGATGCGGCCGAGCGCGCCGTCCATCAGCGCACCCCCGACTCGTGGCCGAGCCTGCGCTTCTGCGCGTCGACCGGCAGGAGGCGCCAGATCTCCTCGGTGATCGCCCGCAGCGCGGCCGTGTCGCCGCGCTCCGCCGCGCCGCGCCCGTCGCGCACGAGCTTCTGCGCGCGGACCAGATCCGACGCCTGGTGCGCCTCGGAGGCGGCGTCCTCGAACATCCACACCCACGCCTTCGGGTGCCGCTGGAACGCCGCGCTGCTCAGGTTGCGGACGAGGCGGAGCTGCCGCTGGAGCTCGACCTGGTTCTTCTCGGCGCGCGCCCGCGAGACGCCCTGCGCGGCCTCCTCGAGGAGCGCCTTCTCGGTGCTCGACCCGAGCTGCGAGATCCACACCGACGCGTTCGCGACGGCGGCCTGGGCCTCGGCCTCGAGCTCCGGCCAGCGCTTGTCGGCCTCGGCCTGCTCGAGCAGCACGTCGAGCTCGAGCAGCGCGCGCCGCGCCTTCTGCCCTGCGTCGGCGTCGCCGCCGCGCGCCGCGGCCGCGTCGCGCTCCACCTCGACGAGCGCGCACTCGACGTAGGTGACCTTGCCGAGCGCGTGCGGCGCGTTCCTGCGCAGGGCGCTCTCGCGCACCGAGGCGAGCCGCTCGCGCATGGCCGCGAGCGAGGCGTCGAGCACCTCGGGCGCCGCCTCGGGGACGAGCAGGTGCGCGACGCGCTCGAACACGAGCCCCTGCGACGGGATCAGCGCGCGCGCCGACAGGTGCCCGCCCCGATCGAGCTCGAGCGTGAGCTCGATCGCCGCGCCCGCGGGCAGGGCCTGGGTGAGCCCGCTCCCGTCGATCTCGAGGGTCCCGACCACGCGGCAGAGGTGGGCGACGTCGAGCTCGCCCTGCACGATGGGGATCTTCAGCACGCACGCGCTGGAGCCCTTCGGGACGCTCTCCACGCTGTGGTGCACGAACGTCCGCCGGGCCGGCAGCGGCGCGCCCCGCTCGAAGTAGACCCGCACGGAGTTGTCCGCGAGCGCGACGCCGACGGTGCGCGACAGCGGCGGATCGCTGATCGTGAGCCCCTGGACGATGGTGATCGACCGCGGGTGCACCGGCACCCGCGCGCCGCCGGCCGCGGTCGCCTCGACGCGGAACACGTTCGGCCGGCGCGGGAGCAGGTCGACGGTGACCACGAACGCCCCCTCGGCGTCGAGCGGCGCCTCGGCGCTCGTCCAGCCGTCGCCCTCGCGCGTGAGCCGGATCCGCTCGGGCGCGGGCCCCGGCCCCTCCACGACGCGGCCCACCACGTGGGGCGTGAGGTCGCTCGACATCGCCGGGTACTGGAGCCAGAGCCGGCGGCCCTCCTCCTTGGCCCCCTCGGCCCGCGCGCCCGCGGACGTCCGCGCGTCGAGCCCGGCGGTCGCCGCGTAGATGGCGGCCCCCTGCGCGACGAGGGTCATCGGGTCGAGCCCCTCGCCGAACGGCGCGCCCAGCGCGTCCCGGACGCGCGCCCGCAGCGCCGGCATCACGGTCGGCCCGCCCACGAGCACGACGCGCGCGAGCTGCGACGTGTCGAGGCCATGCGCCGCGAGGAGCCGCCGGCAGACCTCGATCGAGCGGTCGATGATCGGCGCGCAGAGCGCGTCGAGCGTGGGCCGCCCGAGGACCAGATCGACGTCGACGTGCGCGCCGTCCACCTCGAACGCCCCGGGGATCGCGAGCGCCGCCTCGTCGGCGCGGGTGAGCTCGATCTTGACCTCCTCGACCGCGAGCTTGAGCTTGCGGAGCGCGGCCGCGTGCCGCGGGTCGGCCCGGCTCACGGTGACGCCCTGGGTGCGCGCGATCTCGGCGAGCGCCCAGTCGACGATGGCCCAGTCGAAGTCGCGCCCGCCGAGGAAGTTGTCGCCGTCGTGCCCGACGACGCGGAGCAGCCCGTCGCGCGTCTCGAGCAGCGAGGCGTCGAAGGTCCCGCCGCCGAGGTCGTAGACGAGCCAGCTGCCCGTGGGCTCCTCGGCCGTCCAGCCGGCCGCGAGCGCCGAGGCCACCGGCTCCTGGATGAGCTCGACCCGCTCGAACCCCGCGAGCCGCGCCGCCTCCGACGTCGCCGCGCTCTGGGGCAGCTCGAAGAGCGCGGGCACCGAGATCACCGCCGAGGCGGGCAGGGCCCCGAGGTGCTCGGCGACGTCGGCGCGGAGCGAGCGGAGCACCTCGGCGGCGAGCTCCTCGGGCTTCCGCGTCACCTTCGCCGCGGCGAACTCGATCGGCTGGGCCGTCCCCATCAGCCGCTTGAACTCCGCGCGGGTGTTCTGCGGGTCGCTCTCGAGGAACCGGCGCGCGCGCGCGCCGACCGTGGTCGTCCCGCGCGCGTCGATCCGCACCACGCTCGGAGTGAGCGTCGCGCCATGGGAGTTCCTGACCAGGGTGACCTTCTCGCCGTCGAAGGCGGCCGCGGTCGAGTTCGTGGTGCCGAGGTCGATGCCTACGTAAAGCGGGCGTGCAGCCATCGGTGCAAGGATACACGCGCGGCACGGCGGCCGCCCGGGCGAGCCGCAGGCGCCGGCGCGGCGGTGAAGAGGCCGAGCGCCGGCTCGCGGACGCGCTGGCGGAGCTCGAGCGGCTCCGGCGAGAGTACCGGCGGCGCCTGACGCCTGACGTCCGCGGTCACCCCGCGAACAGCTGCGTCACCCAGACCCGGCCGCTCGGGTCGCGCACGACGGCGACGCCGGTCCTGCCGTAGCGCCGGTCGAGCAGGTTGCCCCGGTGCGACGGGCTCGCCCAGATCGCGCGGTGCGCGCCCTCGGTCGTGCTCGAGCTGGCGACGTTCTCCCCCGCGATCGTCGCCCGGTAGCCGGCCGCCTTGAGGCGCACCGCCGGGTCGCCCGAGCCCACGTCGTGGCCCACCATCTTCGCCTTGATCATCTCCTCGGAGTGCGCCCGCGCCAGCGCGGTGAGCGCCGCGTCGCGCGCGAGCGCCGGCAGGCGCTCCGAGGCCCGCGCGGCGTTCATCATCCGCAGCATCGCGTCCTCGTCGCCCTGCGCCCCCTTCGCGGCCTCCTCGCCGGGCGCGGTCGCGCGGACGTACCGGCCCGGCGGGGCGCTCCCCGCGAAGATCATCGCCTCCAGCACGGGCCTCGGCCCGGTCGACACCGTGGCCAGCACCTGCACCAGCCAGCTCCCCGGCTGGTCGACCGCGAAGCTCGAGCGGAGCCGCGCGCCCGACAGCGAGCTCAGCACCGTCTTGGGCGCGCCCCGCGGCCCCAGCAGCACCACCTTCACCGCGCTCGCCGGCACCCGCATCGTCCCTTCGAGGGTCACCCACTGCCCCACGCGCGCCGTCGTCGGCAGCGGCGACAGATCCGCGAGCGCGTCCACCCCGACCGCGGCCACGATCACCGTCCCATCCGGCTTCTTCGCCTGGGCCACCCCACATCGCCGCACCCCGAGCGTGGTCCAGCCCGCGATCCACCCGTCGAGCCGCGCCCCGACCTCGTCCGGCCCCAGCCCTCGGCCGGAGATCGACCAGCCCCTCGGCCACGCGTGCGGCGCGCCCGCGGCGCGCAGCGTGAAGGCGAGCTCGTCGGGCGGCATGATCTCCCCTCCCTGGAGCTGCCGCTCGACGTTGCGCCGGGCGACGGCGGCGAGCGCCGCGTCCGCGCTCCCGCAGCGCGCCGCGAGCGCGGCGACGTCCGGCGCGAGGGCCGCGGGCGGCTGCGGCGATCGCGTCGCCGCCTCCCACGTGAGCGCCGGCGGCTCCGCTGCTGCCGCCCCGGCGAAGGTGAGCGCCGCGACGAACACCCCTCTGGCCCACCACGACCGCATACGCCTCGGCTAGCAGGTTTCCGGACCTGGCGCCCGTCTCCGGCCGCCCGCGTGCGGCGGGAGACGGGCACGCGCCGGACCCGCGCGCGCCTCTTCGCACCGGACCGCGGCGCGCCACGCCGCCACCCGTCGCGTCGGGGAGAAAGCCGCGCGGTCCCGCGGTCGGCTCGTGCTACCGTGGCGCTCGCGCAGGATGGCTGAGGTCTCCAAGGCCGCGAAGGTCGGCGTCATGACGATCGTGCTCGCAGGCGCGGCCTACGGCGGCTACCGCTTCGTCTCGCGCGACGTGGGCGGCGGGAACGGCTACCGCGTCTGGGCCACGCTGCCGGACGCCATCGGCGTGTCCCCGCAATCGCGGGTGATGATCTCGGGCATCCAGGTCGGCGTCGTCGACAAGATCTCGCTCTACAACGGCCAGGCGCGCATCGACATCAAGATGAGCCCCGACGTCCCGCTCTACGAGGACGCGGCCATCGGCAAGCGCGCCACGAGCCTCATCGGCGAGTCGTTCGTCGTGCTCTCGCCCGGCACCGAGGGCAAGCCGCGCATCCCCGACGAGGGGCGGGTCCTCTATTACATCGATGAGCCGACGATCCAGTCGATGCAGGGGCAGGTCGCCGAGATCCTGAAGGACGTCAAGACCGTCACCGAGACGCTGAAGAACACCGTCGGCTCCGAGACCGGGCAGGAGCGGCTCGCGCAGATCCTCGACAACCTCGCGGACGTCACCGAGCAGATGAACGCGACCGTCCGCGAGAACCGCGCGGGCGTCACGCAGACGATCAACAACATCAACCAGATCACGGGCGAGTCGGGCCCGCGCCTGCGGGAGATCCTCCGCAACGTCGAGCAGGTGACCCGCGACATCCGCACGATGACGGCCGCGGCCGAGGTGCCCGGCCAGCAGGGCGGGCAGCCCGGCGAGCTCCGGCGCGCCGCCGAGCGGGTGGGGCGCGCGACCGAGAACCTCGAGTCGGCGCTGAAGCACGTGGACAGCATCGCCGCGCGCGTCGACCGCGGGGAGGGGACGCTCGGCCGCCTCACCAAGGACGAGACGCTGATCAACGAGGTCGAGACGGTCGTCGAGGACGTCGGCGAGCTCGTCGGCGGGATCAGCCGCTTCCAGACGGTGGTCGGGCTCCGGACCGACTACAACTTCCTGGCCAACACCATCAAGAGCTACGTCGAGCTCCGGCTCCAGCCGACCGAGGACAAGTACTACGTCGTCGAGCTGGTGAACGACCCGCGCGGCAAGACGGACTTCCAGCAGATCGACGTCGACACGACCAACATCAACGACCCGGCGCACTACCGCGAGGTCCGCACGATCACGACGAACGCCTTCCGCTTCTCGTTCCAGTTCGCGAAGCGGCTCGGCCCGTTCACGGGCCGTTTCGGCATCAAGGAGTCGACGGGGGGCCTCGGCCTCGATCTCCACCTGCTCGACGACCGGTTCGAGCTCCGGCAGGACCTCTTCGGCTTCGGCGAGGAGCTGTCGCCGCGCTGGCGCGTCGCGCTCGCGTACGAGTTCATCCGCAAGCTGTGGCTGCTCGGCGGCATGGACGACATCCTGAACACCGATCGCCGGGATTACTTCATCGGCCTGCAGCTCCGGTTCAACGACGCCGACCTGAAGACGGTCCTGCCCTTCGCGCCGTCGAGCTTCTGAGCGTCCCCGGCGCCCGCGCCGGCGCCTCGACACCGGCGCCTCGGCGCGGCCTCCGCTTATGCGCCCGAGCTCGTGTGCTATAGCGCGGGCATGAAGCGCTCGCTTCTTCGCGGAGTGCGTCGGGGGTACGCGCTCTTGATCCCTTTCCTCGCGATCGCCGCGGCGGCCGGCGCGGCGGCCTGCCAGGGGTGCAAGGTCCCCGAGCAGGGCGCCGCGAGCGCGGAGGCGGACGCCGACGCGGGCGCGACCCGGCCGACGGTGCGGCTCTACGTGCTCAGCACCGTGGCCGGCGCGCTGGAGCCGTGCGGTTGCACGAAGGACCAGCTCGGGGGCATCGACCACCTCGCCGCCCTGATCGAGGGCCAGCGCGGCGAGGCGCCGGCTCGCCTCGTGGTCGGCGCCGGGCCGCTGCTGTTCATGGAGCCGGAGGTGAAGCCGGAGCGCCGCACCCAGGACGCCTGGAAGGCCGAGGCGATGGCGCTGGCGGCGAAGGAGATCGGGCTCGCGGCGTGGGCGCCGGGCGAGAACGACTGGGCGCTCGGCGCCGAGGCGCTCGCGAAGTACCAGGAGCAGTCCGGGGCGGCCGTGCTCGCCAAGAACCTCGAGGGCGCGCAGGGCGTCCGGGGCGTCGTGGTGCGCGACGTCTCCGGCGTGAAGGTGGGCCTCATCGGCGTGAGCGATCCGAAGGGCCTCGCCGGCGCCTATCCCGACGGCGTCAAGGCCGGCTCGACGGTCGAGGCGGTGAAGGCGGGCGTCGAGGAGGCGAAGAAGCAGGGCGCGACGGTGTTCGTGGGGCTCGCCGCCTTGCCGCGGGGCGAGGCGCTGCGGCTCGCCGACAACGCGCCGGAGCTGCACGTGCTCGTGCTGGGCAAGCCCAGCGAGCGCGGGGACGTCAACGACGGCCCGAAGCCGCCGGTGCTCATCGGGACGACGCTGGTCGTCGAGACGCCGAACCACCTCCAGTCGGTGGCGGTCGTGGATCTCTTCGTCCGCGGCAAGGGCGACGGCCCGCTCGTGTTCGCGGACGCGGGCGGCGTCGCCAAGGCCGACGAGCTCATCAGCCTGTCGGCGCGGATCCGGGAGCTCGAGATCCGCCTCAACGGCTGGGAGGGCAGCAAGACGGTCTCCGCGAAGGACATCGCCGATCGGAAGGCCGATCTGGAGAAGCTCCGGGCGGAGAAGGCGAAGCTCGAGTCGGCGGAGACGAAGGTGACCGGCAGCTTCTTCCGCTACAGCGCGGTGGAGGTGCGCGAGAAGCTCGGGGCCGACAAGGACGTCGCCGGGCAGCTCCTCGCCTATTACAAGCGGGTCAACGCCCACAACAAGGAGGCGTTCGCGGATCGCGTCCCCGAGCCGCCGGCGAAGGGCGAGGCCAGCTACATCGGCATCGACGCCTGCACGAACTGCCACGACGAGGAGCGCAAGGTCTTCGACGGCACCGCGCACGCGCGGGCCTACGCGACGCTGCAGCAGGATTTCAAGGAGTACAACCTCGACTGCGTGAGCTGTCACGTGACCGGCTACGGCAAGCCGGGCGGCTCCACGGTGACGCACAACGCCTCCCTCCAGAACGTGCAGTGCGAGGAGTGTCACGGCCCGGGCTCGCTGCACGCGAAGGATCCCGAGAAGAAGGGGCTCATCGTGCTCGCGCCCTCGCCCGAGAGCTGCGTCACGCAGTGCCACCACCCGCCGCACGTCGAGGGGTTCGAGCCCATGGCCAAGATGCAGCTCATCCTCGGGCCCGGGCACGGCCGGGACTGACGCAGGTCCCGGGGTCGGGGCTGACGCCGGCCCGGGCGCAGCCCTGGTGCTGACGCAGGCCCGGGCGCAGCCCTGGTGCTGACGCAGGCCCGGCGACGGCCGGTGCCGACGCACGGGCGGGCGCGCGGCGGCGCCCCTCGGGGCTGCGGCATTTCCGCGCCGTATCGTTCGCGCTACGGGGAGCGCCCGTGACGAATGTCCACGCCGTCGTCTCCCGCCTGGGCCCGGCCGAGCGCGCGATCCTCGCGGAGCTCGCCGCCGGCGAGCCACCGTTCGCGGTGCACCGCCGCGCCGCGCTGAGCTCGACGCTCCGCTACCTGGAGGGCGGCCGCGGCGCGCCGGTGGTCCTCCTGCACGGCCGCGGCAACGCCGCGACGACGTGGTTCCCGCTGCTCCCCGAGCTCGCGCGCCGCCACCGCGTCATCGCCGTGGATCTGCCGGGCTTCGGCCACGCCTCGTCGCCGCCGTTCGAGGGCGGGGGCTTCGAGGAGGGCCTCCGCTTCTTCGCCGATCCGGTCGAGGAGCTCCTGCTCGAGCTGGATCTCGGCGACGCCGCGCTCGTCGGCCACTCGCTCGGCGGGCTGGTCGCGGCGGAGATCGCGCTCCGCAGGCGCGCGCGCCCGCGGAAGCTCGTGCTCATCGGCGCGATGGGGGTCGGGTCGGTCATGACCGCCTGGAGCCGCGCCTACTTCCGCGCCCCGCCGGAGCGCCTGATGCGGGTGCTCGGCAAGGCGCTCTTCCGCCGCGTCCGCCCCCCGCAGCCCACGCCGCGCGGCGAGCGCCTCGCGGCGTTGCACGGCGAGCTCTACGCCGTGCCCGACGGCCGGGTCGCCCCTGTCGCCGCGTTCAACGCGCTCTTCCCCGCGGTCGGCCCCGTGCCCCATCGCCTCTCGCGGCTCGGCGAGATCGGGGCGGAGACGCTGGTGCTCTGGGGCGAGCGCGACGACGTGTTTCCGGCGCCGCTCGGCATCGCCGCGGCCGCCGCGATCCCCCGCGCCACGCTGCGCCTCGTGCCGCTCGGCCACGCGCCCCACCTGGAAGACCCGGCGCTCGTCCTCCCCGAGCTCATCGATTTCCTTGCGCCCGGCGCCTAGGGCGGCCGTCCAGGAACCGAGGGTGGCCGTCCAGGAACCGAGGGTGGCCGTCCAGGAACCGAGGGTGGCCGTCCAGGAACCGAGGGCGGCCGTCCAGGAACCGAGGGCGGCCGTCCAGGAACCGAGGGTGGCCGTCCAGGAACCGAGAACGGGCTCGGTCGGGCCGCGGCGGCCCTCAGCCGTCGGCAGTGCTCAAAATTGAACATGAAGGCGGGAAGGCGGGAAGAAAAGATCAATGATCTTCCTGCCTTCCCGCCTTCATGTGAATTCTTTCCGGGCAAATTCGAGCACTACCCAGCCATCTCGATGCCGCTGGCGTGTTCTCTGCCAGCCCGTGAAATTTGGGGGAGGGCTCGCGCGAACTGTTTGGGTCCAGCATGATTCCAGTGGCCACGCCGCCGTGTCCCCAAGCGTCCGACGGGCTCCCCGCGGCGTCGCTTGTGACGGTGGGGGCGTCTCTCGACGAGACCGCCGCCCTGCGGCCGGTGGTGCGCGCGGCGATCGCGTGCGTGCTCGGGGAGCGGTCCGATCACCCCGACGTCGAGGATTGCACCCACGAGGCGCTCGCCCGGGCCCTCGAGGGGCGCAGCCGCCTGCGCGACGGCGAGCCGCTGCGCCCGTGGGTGCTCGGGATCGCGCGCCACGTGGCGCTCGACGTGCTGCGCCGCCGCCGCCGCACGCGGCGCGCCGAGGCGCTCCCGGAGGCGAGCGCCGAGGAGCAGCGCGAGCTCCTCGACTCGGTCGAGGACCCGGCGCCCGGGCCCGAGGAGCGCGCCGCCCAGACCGAGCGCGCCCGCCGGATCGAGCTGGCCCTGCAGAAGCTGGCCGAACCCCAGCGCCGCGCGCTCCTGGCCTTCCACGTCGAAGGCCTCAACTACCAGCAGATATCGCGCCGGCTCGACATCCCGCTCGGGACGGTGGCGACGTGGATCGCGCGAGGCAGGCGCTGCCTGGCCGAGGCGCTCGGAGAGTGACGATGCAAGACGACGACAGGCTCGCGCCCGACCTCGTGTGGCAGTCCAACGGTCACCTCACCGAGATAGCGCTCTGCGCGCTGGGCGACGGCGAGGGGGCCCTCCTGCCCGAGGGCGCGCTCGAGCATGCCGCGCGCTGCCAGAGCTGCTCCTCGGAGCTCGGCCAGGCGGCGCTCCTGTCGCTCCGCGCGGGGGAGCTCCTGCGCGCGCAGGCGGCGCACGGCGGCGCGAGGGAGACCGCCGCGCCGCGCGCGCCGCTGCCGGTCCCGGCGCTCGCGTTCGCCCTGGCGATCTCGGCGCTCGGCGCGGCGCCGTCGCTCGTGGCCGGGGCGGGCGGCCTGCGGGAGAGCTGGGCGGGGCTCTGGCACGCCTGCTCGGTGGTGGTGAGGGTCGGCTGCGCCGTCGCCGGGAGCGGGGCCCTGTCCGGCTGGCTCACGGCGCTGCCGTGGCTCTCGGCGGCCTTGCTCGTGCTCGTGGGGGCCTATGTCGCGTGGACCAGGGGAAAGCAGCTCTCGCTGAACGGAGGGATCTGATGCGCACCGTCTCGACTCGTCTCGTCTCCTCGCGCCTCGCCGCCGCCGCGCTGGGCGCGGCGCTGGGGGCCTCGGCCAGCGGCGCGGCCACGGCGGAGATCCTCCGCAAGGGGGCATGGCCAGACGTCGAGCCGAAGGTGAGCGTCGAGGTGAGCAACGAGCCGCGCAACGAGGCGCTCAAGCGCGTCGCCCAGGCGGCCGGGTGGAGCCTCGTGCTCAACGTGCCGCCCGGCGACGCCGTCGATCTCCACGTCCAGGACCAGCCGGCGGACCGGGTGCTGGAGCTCCTGCTCGCCGACGGGAGCTACGTCGCGACCCGCGACGGCGACCTGATCGCGATCGCCCCGGCCCCGGAGAAGCCCGCGGCCGGGTCCCCGCCGGCGCCCTCGCCCGCGGCGTCGCCCGACGACGCCGAGGACGAGGACGCCGAGGAGGCGCGGCCGTCGTCGCGCGGCCGGGACCGGTTCGTGACCGGCGGGAGCCTCCGGATCGAGAAGGGCGAGGTGGTGAACGACGTGTCGGTGATCGGCGGCTCGCTCGACGTGTGGGGCACCGTCACCGGCGACATCGACGTGATGGGCGGCTCCACGCACATCCACGAGGGCGCGCGCGTGCGCGGCGATGTATCGACGGTGGGCGGCCCGCTCACCGTGGCCGACGGCGCCAGCATCGACGGCGACGTCGACGTCGTGGGCGGCCCGCTCCGGCGGGGCGAGCGCGCGCGCATCCGCGGCGACGTGAACAACGACGCGAACCCGATGGGCGGCGACGGATCGAGCGCGAAGGGCGCGTCCACGCTCGCGCGCAAGGCCGGCAACGCGGTGACGCGCACGGCCTTCCTGTTCGCCTTCGGCGCGGTGATGCTGGCGCTCTGGCCGCGGCGCATGGAGGCGCTCAAGGTCGAGATCGCCGCCCGGCCGATGCGATCGTTCGCGCTCGGCGCGGTGGGCGTCCTCGGCGCCGTCGCGGTCGCCGCCGCCCTGTGCGTCACGCTGATCGGCATCCCGTTCGCGGTGATCGGCCTGCTGCTCGCCGTCGTCGCCGTGGTCGCGGGCGGCTGCGCCGTGCTCGAGACCGCGGGGGCGGGGCTCTTCGGTCACCGGACCAGGAACCCCTACGCGCACCTCGCCATCGGCTGCCTCGGCCTGCTGATCGTCAGCGGGATCCCCTACGTCGGCGGCGCGCTCTGCGCGGCCGTCGCGCTGATCGGCGCCGGCGCGCTCGTCGCCACCCGGCTCGCGGGGCTCCTCCGGCCGAGGCCGCGGGAGGGGGCGGGGGGCCCCTACCGCACGGCGCCTTGAGCTGGCTTCGCCCGTCTCGGACGGCGCGAGCGCCGATGTACCTCCGCTGAAGGCTGCGCGCTAGCATCGCGCCGTGACCTCCGATCCGATCGAGAAGAGGCTGCGGCTCGGCGAGGACTCGGTGACCGAGTTCAAGCGGATCGAGGCCCCTGGCAAGGCGCCGAAGGACCTCGCCGAGACGATCGCGGCCTTCGCCAACGCGCTGGGCGGTCAGATCTTCCTCGGGGTCGAGGACGACGGCACGCCGACGGGGGTCGGCACGATGAAGGAGGCCGACACGCTGATGCTGTCGGTGGTTCAGGCGTGCCAGACCGTCGTCCATCCGGCCATCTGGTGCCCGATCACGAAGGTCGACGTTGCGGGGAAGCTGCTGCTCGTCGTCGACGTGCCGGCGTCCAGCCCGGACAGGCCTTACCGGGCGAAGCATGTTTACTGGATCCGCGACGGGAGCATGACGCGTGAGGCGACGCGCCATGAGCTCGTTCGCATGCTCCAGTCGCAGAACGCCTACCATGACGAGAGCGTCGTCCATGGGGCGACGATGGCGGACCTCGATCTTGCCGTCGTCGACGACCTCTTGCGTTCGGTCTACGACCCGAGCGCACCTGCCCAGCGGAACCGTTACCTGCGCGCGCTGAAGTGCGTGGATCCTGGCGAGACACCGACCGTGGCCGGCGTCCTGCTCTTTGGCCGCGAGCCCGAGCGATGGTTCGTCGATGCCAGGATCTCTGCGGTCTGCTTCGCCGGCACCGGGATGTCGACGGAGCTCGTCGATCGGCAGGAGATCACCGGACACCTCCTCAAGCAGATCGAGAGCGCCGCGGCGTTCCTGGAGCGCTACACACCCGCGCCGGCGCACATCCAGCGCTGGGAGCGGGTCGAGCGCGGCGTGCCGCAGACGGCGCTGCGCGAGGCGCTCCTCAACGCCGTCGCCCACCGGGATTACCGCGCCGCGTCCCAGATCCGGATCCTCGCCTTCCAGGATCGGGTCGAGATCATCAATCCTGGCGTGCTCCTGAATCACCTGACGCTCGACAGCATCCAGGTCGGGGGCATCAGCCAGCGCAGGAACCCGGTGCTCGCCTCGGTGCTCGCGCGCGCTCGTCGCGGGGAGAGCCTCGGGATGGGGATCCCGGAGATGGTCGCGCAGATGCGCGCGCGAGGGTTGCCGCCGCCGGAGTTCGATCTGCAGGGAGGGCACTTCCGGGTGGTGCTGCGCGTGGCGCCCTCCCCGGAGGCGCCTACATGAACGATCCGGGCGACGCGGTCGCGCCGTGGTGGGAGGCGCTCCGGAGCGGCGCCGTGGTCGAGCTTGCGCTCGTCCGGATCGATCTCGTCGGGCCGTCCTTCCCCTGGAAGGAGCTGCCGGACAGCGGGTACCTGCAGCGTCGCGTGCGGTACACCGCCGGCGTCGAGTACCTCGCGCGCGCGCTCGGGGCGATCCAGCCGCTCGCGTGGAGCGAGGACGCCGCCATGCTCGTGCTCGGCGCTGCGCCCGGCGAGGCGCTGGCCACGCTCGCTTTTCGCGCCTTGAGAGAGCTCTGGGAGCGCGTGCACATCGATCTCCAGCTCTCGGCGCGCCTCGCGGCGCATCTCGTCCGCGCGCCGTGGACCCGCGAGCTCATCGATGACGCCGAGAGGGTGCTGCGCGGCTGGATGGCGGCGATCCCGCCTGGCGCAGCCGCGCTGAGCGAGGACCTGGCGCTCGCCCTCCCGCCGCCGGACGCGCGGGAGCTCACGCCGTGCGGCCTCGTGCTCGAGGGGGCGCCCTCCTACATCTTCCCCCAGAGCGCAGCTCGCGGCGCGCCGCCGGCGACGCAGCGCGACCAGGCATGGGCGGCGCTCCGTGGCTACGCGCAGAGCCCGGAGCTGCGGCGCATCCGTTACGTGGGCTTCCGTCTCCGGAGGGTCGAGCCGCCGAGCCTGGACCTCCGCGATGTCTTCGTGTCTCCGCGGCTCGACGTCAGCTCGCCGCGCACGAGCGCCACGGAGCGGAGCGCGCGAGGGATCGAGGGCGGGAGCGCCGAGCCGTCCGGCGAGCGGGTGCGCCTCGCTCGCCATCGCATGGGTGAGGGCTTCCAGGAGCTGTTCGCGAGGCACCGGCATCTCGTCCTCCTCGGCGATCCCGGCTCGGGGAAAACGACGCTGCTCCGGTGGCTCGCGATCACGGCGGCGGCGGGTCGCTTCGTGCTGGCGTCGGAGAGCGGCGCTGCCGAGCGCCTCCTCCCGCTGCCTGTCAGCGTCGGCCAGCTCGCGGAGCTGCGTCGGTGCGCCGAGCGGCGGGAGGTGCCTGTCGTGGAAGCGCTCGGTCGCTACTTTCACGAGCGCGGCGCTGGCGACGAGGCGATGGTGCGCGAGGCGCTGACCCGCGAGCTTCTGGCAGGCCGCTGCCTCGTGCTGCTCGACGGGCTCGACGAGGTCCGCTCGACCGAGCGCGACGAGCTCCAGCGGTGGCTCGCCTCGTTCGCGGCGGCTCATCCGCGGAACCGGTTCGTCGTCACCTCGCGGATCGTCGGGTACACCGGGTTCGATCTGCCCGGGCGCGTGGAGGCGACGCTCCGGCCGTTCGATCGAGAGCAGGTCGAGCGCTACGTGAGCGCCTGGCACCGGGCCTATGGGCGATGGAAGGGGCCGGGGGACGCGGCCTCCTCCACGGACGAGGCCGACGCGACGGCGGGGAAGCTCCTCGCCGCCATCGACGCCAGCCCGAGGCTCGGCGCGCTCGCGGGCAACCCGTTCCTCCTCTCGGCGCTCGCGTCGATTCACCGCGCGGAAGGTCGCCTGCCGCGCCACCGGGTCCAGGCGTACGCCAAGATTTCACGCACGCTCTGCGAGACGTGGGCTGCGGCGCGCCGCCTCTCGGCCAGCGGCGCGTCGGACGCCTCCATGGCGTACGAAGAGGAGGCCCTGCCCATCCTCGGGAAGCTCGCGCTGGCGATGCACGAGCGCTATCCGGCCGGGGTCGCGCCGGAGCCCTTCGTGGTGGAGGCGCTGAGCGAGGCGCTCGGCGCGCAAGCGGGGGTCTCCGGAGAAGAAGGTCTCCTCGCGGCGCGCCGTTTCCTCGAGAAGTCGGGGCGTGAGCTGGGCCTTTTGATGGATCGCGGAGCGCAGGCGTGGGGGTTCATGCACCTCACCTTCCAGGAGTTCTTCGCGGCCGCCGGGCTCCACGCGATGGAGCGGTTCGAGGAGGTGGCGCTGGCGCGTCTCTTCGATGCCCGCTGGAGCGAGGTGATCCGGCTCGGCGTGGGCTACATGGCGCTCGAGCAGAAGCGACCCGCGGCGGCGCGCAGGTTCGTCGAGCGGGTCCTGTCGTGGGAAGAGCCGGAGCCGCGGCGGTGGGTGACGAGCGTCCTGCGCAAGCAGGTGCCCATCGCGACGCTGCTCGCCGCGGAGGCGGGCGAGGCGTTGCCGGCGGATCTGCAGGAGCGCGTGGCGGCCGCGATGGCGGCGTGGATCGTCGATCCGCCGTCGCTCGATGCACCTCGGGAGTTCCTGCGGGAGCTCGCGGTGACCGAGCTCGGCGGGCGCGTCGCCGAGGCGCTTCTCAAGTGGCTCGAGGACGAGAGCCCCGCGCGCCGTTCGATGGCCGCGCTGGCGCTCGGCGAGCTGCGCTCGACCGCAGCCGTGGAGCGGCTGGTCTCGCTGCTCGCCGACGCCGACGCGACCGTGCGCGACTTCGCCGGCCTAGCCCTCGGGAGCATCGGAGGCGACGATGTCGAGCGACAGCTCGAAGCGCTCGCCGAGTCCGGCCCGCCGGAGAGCAAGAAAGGCGACCGCGACACGCCGTCGGGCTCGCCCAGCGCGCCGCCTTGATGCCCTGCGCCGCTCAGTGCACGCCGCCGACGAGCCACGCCTGCGCCGGGACGAGCACCTCTTCGGGGGAGCCTCCTCCCTGCGACGCCGGGCCGGTCGCGGTGCCGTCGCCCATGGGCGTCATGCGGAACCCGTGATCGCCGAAGACGAGCAGCAGGGTCCGCGGCGGCAGGCTGGCCATGAACCGCGCGACAACGTCGGCGACCTCCTCCGCGATGGCCTCGATCCGCTCGGCGAACGGCGGCCCCGCGGCGCGCAGGCGCGCCTCCACGAGATCGAGCTTCATCAGCTCGCGCGACCCGACCCGCTCGCGCCGCAGGGTCGCCACGGCGCGGCCGCGGGCGATGGCGGGCTCCGCCTCGCTCGGGGGCATCGTCTCGCGGAGCCCGTCCGGCCCGCGGGCGAGCAGCGAGATCTGCGCCGTCGTGGTGGGCGGCAGCGCCGCCCAGAGCAGCGAGCGCTCCACCAGGATGGCCCGATCCATCATGATCTCCTTCAGGTGGGCGGCGACGCGCTCGCCGAGGTCGAAGCGCATCGCGTCCACGAGCAGGAGCTTCACCCCGCGCGCCCCGTTGAGGCGGGCGATGCGGGCGGCGATGTCCGGGGCGTCGAACACCATGGGCGGCCGCTTGCCGGTCACGCGCAGCGCCGAGAACGCCTCGCGGTAGCTGTGCTCGAAGCTGGTCCTCCAGCTGTCGACGACGCCGCGCACGGCCGCGTCCGTCTCGCCCGCGAGCGTCGCGCCGAGGAGCGGCGTGTAGTGGGTCGCGAACAGCTGCTCGATGACCCGGACCGGCTTCGGGCCGCGGGCGTTGTCGAGCTCGACGGCGAGCGCTCGCCACTCGGCCGCGCTGAGGATGCGGTTGCGCGGCGCCTTCCGCTCCCTGCGCGTCGGCGGCAGCGCGTCGTTGTCCGCGTGGGCGGCCTCGGCGACCGGCGGAGCGGGCGCGATGGGCACGATCGGCGCGGCGGGCGCGATGGGCGCGGCCTCGTGCGCGGCTCGCGGCGGCCTGAGCGTGGTCCCCGCGCCCTCGATCGCAGCGCCAGGGTTGGCGGGCGGCGCGCCCGGATCGGCGGGCGCCACGCCCGGGTCGACGCTGGCCAGGGCCATCGCCAGCGTCTCGTTCGCGGCGGGCGGCGAGCCCGCCCCCTGCGCCGGCGCGGCGCCCGGGCCTCTCCCGGGGGCGAGGACGGCCGCCGGTGCGTCCGGGCGGCGGATCCTCGACGAGCGGGGGGGCAGCACGCCGCGCGGCCTCGCCTCGGTCCGCCCCTCGGCGGCGGCAGGCGACGCGGGCGCTGCGGGCGGCTCGGAGGCCGTCGGCTCGGCCGGGGGCGCCTCGTCCGGGGCGGGCGCGGCGGCGCTCGGCTGCGTCGGCCGGATGGGCCGCTCCGGCTCGCGCGCGGCGAGGCCGCGCTCCGGCTCGCGTGCGGCGAGGCCGCGCTCCGGCTCGCGCGCGGCGAGGCCGCGCTCCGGCTCGCGCGCGGCGAGGCCGCGCTCCGGCTCGCGCGCTGCGAGGCCGCGCTCCGGCTCGCGCGCTGCGAGGCCGCGCTCCGGCTCGCGCGCGGCGAGGCCACGCGCCTGCGCGCGAATGTGGGAGGCGGCGCCGTGCCCCTCGGGCGCGTTCCTCTCGACGAGGTCCGCGAGGGGCACCGGCGCGAGCACCTGCGCGGACCTGTCGACCTCATCGAACACGAGGGCGACGGGCGCTTCGCGCGCCGCGCCGAGCCACGCGAGGAGCGTCGCGCTGTCCTCCGGGTGGAGTGCGCCCCGCGCGCCGCCCGCGAGCCGCGGCAGGCCGACGGCGAGCCCCGCGGCGCCGAGCGCCCTCGCGCGGAAGACCTGGTCGGCGATCACCGCCTCGAGCGGGGCGCCTTCCTGGACCCGCGGCGGCAGCGCGCCGCGCATGGCCAGCGCGAGCTCGACGGCCTCGTCGAGCGCGGCGCGGAGCTGCCCGTCCTGCGCCGCCGGGGCGCTCGCCCAGAGGAAGCGCCGCGCCCTGAGCTCGCGCTCGGCGCCTTCGCCCTGCCCGCTCGCGGCGAAGCGGGCCAGTCCGGACGGGGGCACAGGGGGGGACGGCGGTCGGCCCTCCTCGGAGGCAACGTCGAGGCGGGAGACAGGATCGAGGCGCATCGCGCGGCAACCTCGCAGAACTCACCGAAACGGGCCAAGTTTCGGCGATCGGGCGGCAATCGGACGGCGACCGGGCGGCGACCGGGCGGCGACCGGGCGGCGATCGATGCGCGGAGGCGGCGGGCGCCCCCCCGCGGCGGGGCGCGGGGTCAGCCGGACTCGCGCGCGGTCTCGGCCATGAGCGCGAGCAGGGCGCAGGCGATGGCGAACCGGGCGTCGATCCTCCCCTGGTTCATCGACAGGTCGAGCGTGAACTCCTTGACGAAGAACCGGAACACCTGGGTCACCTTCGCGACCTCCTGCTGGTGCAGCTCGATGTGCCACTTGCCGACGAGGAGCGGGAACATGCGGCGGAGCAGCGCGGCGCCGTCCTCCTGCATCAGCCCGACCGGCTGATCCGCGGGATCGAGGATGTCCCACGTGTCGCGGACGATCGATTTGAGGCCCCGCGAGCGGATGGTCCCGACCCGCTCGCCGGTGCGCGCGTCGAGGACGTCCAGGCACCGGTTCAGGGCGACGACCTGCCGCGACCGGATGGTGAGCAGCGGCTGCGACTCCGACTCATCGGCGAAGAGGGTGAACTCCTGGCGCAGCTTGAGCAGCGGGTGCTTGACGAAGCACACGAGGGTGCCGTCGGGCGCATAGACGTGGAACTTGCGGCCGAGCAGCGACCAGAAGGGCCGCTTGATGGTGTAGGTGGGGTGCGCGAACGGCTGAACCGCGAGGCCGCCGTACGCGGCCGGGCCGAAGGGGGCAGTCTGCATCGGGCCGAGTAGGCCGGAGCGGAGCGGCTCGGTCAAGCACGTCCGCCGCGCGGCTCGGGCGGCTCTCGCCGTCACCCCGCGCGCGGGTCCTTCCCTCCGGAGCCGCCCGCCGCGATCGCCTTCACGAGCTCCGGCTTGACGACCTTGCCCATCGCGTTGCGCGGCAGGCTCGGTACGACGAGCGACTCGCGCGGGACCTTGTAGGGCGCGAGCCGCTCCTTCGCCCAGGCGCGGAGCGGTCCGGTCGCGCACTCCGCCTCTCGCCCCGGCGCGGCGACGACGACCGCGACGACGCGCTCGCCCCACGCCTCGTCCGGGACGCCGATCACCGCGACCTCGGCGATCGCGCCGTGCTCCCGCAGCGCCTCCTCGATCTCGAGGGCCGACAGCTTGTACCCGCCGCTCTTGAGGATATCGACCGAGGTCCGCCCGAGGAGCCGGAAGCACCCGTCGCTGGAGCGCTCCGCGACGTCGCCCGTGCGGAACCAGCCGTCCTGGAAGGCGGCGGCGGTGGCGTCCTCGCGCCCGAGGTAGCCCTTGAAGACGCTCGGCCCGCGGATCCAGAGCTCGCCCCGCGCGACCGCGGCGCCGCCGGGCCGCGCCGGCGCCTCGCCCGGCGCCCATTCCGACGCGTTGCCCGCGTCGTCGGTGATGCGGGCCTCGACGGTCGGCAGCGGGGAGCCGACCCAGCCCGCCCGCCGGCCGCCCGGATCGAGCGGGTTGCTCAGCCCGACGCCGATCTCGGTCATCCCGAAGCGCTCGAGCGGGATCGCGCCGGTGAGGTCGCGCCAGCGCTCGGCCAGCGTCACCGGCAGCGCCGCGGAGCCGCTCGTCGCGAGCCGTAGGGCCCGCGCCCCCGCGGCGAAGCCGGGCGCGCCGCCGCGGTCGATCTGCTCGAACAGCCGCTGGTACATGGTGGGCACCGCCATGAACGCCGTGACGGAGCCGCGCGCGATCTCGGCGGCGACGCGCTCGGCGTCGAAGCGCGGCAGCATCCTCGTCGCGCTGCCCGCGAGCAGCGACGTCGTGAGCGCGATGACGACGCCGTGGAGGTGGTGCAGCGGCAGCGCGTGCAGCAGCGCGTCGTGCTCGGAGAAGCCCCAGGCCGCGCGCAGGAGCTCCGCCTGCACGGCCAGGTTGCGGTGCGTGAGGAGCGCCCCCTTCGGCTTGCCGGTCGTGCCGCTCGTGTAGAGCAAGAGCGCCGGATCGTCCGCGGCGATGTCGGAGAGCGCCCCCTCCGGCCCGGGGGCGGCGCGCTCGAGGTCCTCCACGCGGAGCACCGAGCGGCCCTGCGCGATCGGGGCGGCCACCCCGGCGAGCTCGTCGCCGACGAGGATCCGCCGCACGCCGGCGTCGCTCGCGAGCCATGCGAGCTCTGCCGGCGGGTACAGGGCCGACAGCGGCAGCGCGATCCCGCCGGCGAGGAGGACGCCGAGGAAGGCCGAGACCCACGCCGCGCCGGGCGGCACGAGGAGCAGGATCCGCTCCCCCTCGAGGGAGCTCGGGCTCGCGAGCGCGTTGGCGGCGCGCCGCCCGCCGTCGGCGAGCAGCGCGCCGCGGACGCGGAGGGCTCGCTCGGTGAGCGCCGCGAAGGTGGTCTGCCCCCGGTCGTCCTCGACGGCGGTTCGGGCGGACGATCCGAGCTGAGCGAGCCGTTCCACGAGCGGGGAAGCCATCGCGCGAACTCTCGCACAGCGAAGGTGCGCGGAGCCAGGCCGGTTGGTTACACTGCCGCGCCATGCGAGCTTCCTGCCTCTGTTCCGGCGTCTTGCCCCGCCTCGCGGCCGTCGCCGGTCTGACCCTGGCCGCGGCGGCGTGCGAGAGCGCGCCGAAGCCGCCCGAGCCCGGTCCCGCTGCCACCGCGGCTCCGGTCGCCGAGGCGCCCGCCGAGCCGCCGAAGCCGAAGGGCATGCCCGAGCTGCTCGTCGACTCGATGGGCCCCTACCTCGGCGGCCAGCGCGTGGACCTGTCGCAGAAGGACGGGGCCGAGAAACTCTCGAAGGTGATCCGCGCGCTGCCGATCGAGGGCAAGCCGGTCACGCTGCTCGCCGAGAAGAAGGCGAAGCCGAGCGCGGTGGCCGCCGTCGTGACGGAGCTCGGCGCGGCCGGCGCGCCGACGGTGCTCATCAAGACCGACGGCCGCGACGACCTCCCGAAGGAGATCACGGTGGTCCCGGAGGGGCGCGTGTCGAAGCCCCCCGCGTGCGCCGTCAGCGCGATGGTGCTGAAGGACCTCGCGACCGCGATCTGGCCGTTCGGCGGCGGCATGGGCAAGCGCCAGCGCAAGGGGCTCGCCGGCCCGGATCTGTCGCACACCGGCGAGCAGCTCACGAAGGACATCGCCGCGTGCAGCGCGTCGGTGGCGTTCTTCTCGGCGGACGACGAGGTGCCGTGGGAGATGGCGCACAACCTGGCGGGCACGATCCTCGGCTCCGACGCGAAGAAGAAGCTCGCGACGCTCGTCCTGCTCCGCGCTGCCCCGGTCGCGGGGCGGCCGGTGCAGCTCGGTGGAGGCTGACGTGCGCTGCGCCGGGGGCGCCGTCGCCCTGGATCGCCGCCCCCTCAGGGGCGCGTCCGCCGAGAGGGGCGTCCCGCGCGCCCGGCGCGTGCCGTTGCGAGCAAGCTGTCGATTTCTCGTCGGACGAGACGCCGTGTGCTCATGTCGAGCGCGGGGGTGGCCGGATGGGGCCACGCGGCACGATCCGGCACACGGGATGGCGCTGCGAGCGCACGGAAATGGCGGGCGGGCGCTCGCCGTTGGGGCCGGCCTGGATCATGAATAGGGCGAGTCGCAGATCCCCTGCGCCATCGGGGGCGTGACGATCACGGGAGGATGGTTCGGACATGTCGAAGCGACTTCTTGCATCGGCCCGCGCGAACAGGGGCCGCAGCCTCCGTCCTCGGGCTTCTCAGCCCCGCATGTCGGCGGCGCCTGAGGGGCCGGCGCTCGCGACGCAGGACTCGACGCGGCCGCCGGCGAGCGACCAGGACGTCGCCGGGGCGGCCGCGGACCTCTCCGATGCTCCTGAGGGGGCAACCGACGCCGGCGCGGCCGCTGTGCCCCCGGCCGTCGAGGCGCCTGCCGCGTTGCCGGCAGCGCGGGAAGGCGCTGCTCCGCTGGTCGCGGAGGCGCCCGCCGCTCGCGCGTCCGTGGAGGCGCCCGCTCGCGCGTCCGTGGAGGCGCCCGCTCGCGCGTCCGTGGAGGCGCGGGTCTCCGAAGCGCCGGCCCCGTCGAGCCGCGTGGGCGACGCGGCGCCTCGCAAGGTGCAGGATTCCGAGCCGCCGATGGCGCAGCAGCGAGCCGGCGCCTCGGAGCAACCGGCAGCCGCCGCGTCCTCGTCCGAGGAGCCGGCGCCGGACTCGGACGCGCTCGATCTGATCGACCCTTCCTCGCCGACGGCGGCGTTCTTCCGGCGCGAGGAGGAGTCGTTCCCGCCGCTCACCGAAGCGGCCAGCGATCCCGACGACCACGCCGACGAGCGCCTCGTGGTGGTGCATCAGCTGTCGCCCGAGACGCTCGCCCGCCGGGCGCGCCTTCGCCGGATCGTCGCGGCGGTCGCGGGGCTCGCCGGGGTGATCTCCGTCGCGGTGGTCGCCAAGTCGGTGGTCGCGAGCAAGCCGTCCGCGCCTGCGTCGATCGCGATGGTGGCGCCCGTGTCGAAGCCGGCGCACGCGCAGGCGAAGCTCGTGGCCGTGGCAGGGAATCCTTCCCCTGCACGGGAGACCGCGCCAGCGCCGGCGGGGCCGGCACCCGCCGCCGCGAAGGGGGCGGAGGCCGCTCCGGATCCGCTGAAGGAGGCGGAGAAGGCTGCCGCGGAGAAGGCCGAGGCGGAGAAAGCTGCCGCGGAGAAGGCCGAGGCGGAGAAGGCTGCCGCAGAGCAGGCCGAGGCGGAGAAGGCCGCTGCGGCAGAGGCGGAGAAGGCCGTGGCGGCCGAGGCGGAGAAGGCCGCGGCGCCCGCGGCCAACGCCGAGGACGCAAGCAAGCTGAAGAAGGAAGCGCTGAGCTTCCTCAACCGCGGCAGGTACAAGGACGCGATCGAGGCGTCGCGCGCGGCGATCGCGGCCGATCCGACCGACGCGCTGCCCTATCTCTACCTGGGCTCGGCGCTCCAGGACACGGGCAAGTGGAAGGACGGCGTCGCGGCGTACAGCGAGTGTGTTCGCCATGCGACGAAGGGCCCCGTGCACGAGTGCAGGGCCATGGGCGGTCGCAAGTAGCGCGCACCCTGGGCGACGAGCGCGCTGCGCACGGCCCGGGCGACCAGCGCGCCGTGCGCAGCCCGGGCGCCGTTCGGGGGCGAGCTTGCGCTCAGCCCGGACGGCGAGCGAGCTGCGCGAGGAACCCCGCGGTCACGGCGTAGCCGAAGGCCAGGCCCGTGGCGAGGCGGGTGGCATGCCAGGGGGGGCGCAGCCCGAGGTCCTGGGTCGCCACGTCGAGCGCCATCAACGCGCTGAGGGCGATGAGGATCGGCCGCCACGCCGACATCGCCAGCCGAGGCCGCGCGATCGCGGCGCCCGCCGCGACGCCGGCGAAGATGCCGGCGCAGCGGCTGCAGAGCGGCATCACGACGCCCTCGAGCGCGAGCGACCGCTCCGGCATGCGGTGGCACAGCGGCGCGAAGAGGCGATCGAGCGCGGCGCCGAGCCCCCCGAGCGGCAGGGTGCTCCGCGCCAGGAGGATGCACCAGGGCAGGGCGCCGACGAGCGCCAGCGCGCAGCGCACCGCCGAGAGCCGCGGCGACGGCTCGGCCGCGGTCGAGCCACCGGAGGGCCGCGCCGCAGCGCCGTCGAGCCCGGCGGAGGGCGCCTGCGCCGCGGCGTCGGCGCTTGCGGGCGCCTGCGCCGCCGAGGTCTCGCGCCCGGAGGCGCACGCGGTCACGTCAGCCCCGGTCGGGCGCGCTCTTGCCGAGGTGGCGCATCACCTCTTTCAGGTCGCTCCAGACCTCTCGCTTCGCGCCCGGCTGGCGCAGCAGGTAGGCCGGATGGAACGTGGGCATGATCGGGATCGAGCCCTTGTAGAGCTTCCACGTGCCGCGGAGCTTCGTGATCCCCTCGGTCGTGCCGATCAGCCCCTGCACCGCGGTGGCGCCGAGCGCGACGATCACCTTCGGCTTGATCAGCGCGAGCTGGGACGCGAGGTAGGGGCTGCAGGCCGCCATCTCGGCGGGCTCCGGCTTCCGGTTCTTCGGCGGCCGGCACTTCACGATGTTGCAGATGTAGACGCCGTCGCGGTGGTACCCCATCGCCGCGATCATCTTGTCGAGCAGCTGCCCCGCCGGGCCGACGAACGGCTCCCCCTGCTGATCCTCTTCTGCCCCCGGCCCCTCGCCGACGAACACGATCTCGGAGAGCGGGTCGCCGCGCGAGAACACCGTGTGGGTGCGGCCCTCGTGGAGCGGGCACTTCTGGCAGGTGCGGACCTCTTCCGCGATGAGCGAGAGCCGCGCCAAGCGCTCCTCGGGCGCGTCCGGCTGCGCTGCCGCGATCGCGCGCGCAGCCGGTTCGGCGCGGGGCGCCGCCGCGGCGCTCACGGCAGGGCGGGGGGACGGCTCGGGAGCCCGCGGCGGCTGCACCGGCGCCCGCGCCGGCTGCGCCTCGGCGGCGCGCTGCTCGGGGTGCGGCGGGGAGGCGAAGGCGGCGGCGCGCTGCTCCGGATGCGCCGGGGCGGCGCCGGGGGCGCTGCGCTGCGCTGCCGGCGCGAAGGCCGCGCCCGCTGCCGGCGCGAAGGCCGCGCCGCCGCCACCGCGCGGCGCCGCCGGCGCGGGCGCGTCCAGCCCGGCGAAGCCCCGGTCCGGCCGCCGAGCGGCCGGCGGACCGCCTTCCGAGGACGACGCGCCGAGCGCCTCGTGGAGCGCCGAAGGGTCGCCCGGCAGCCCGTCCGCGCCGGTCATCGCGTGCCATTCCAGGAACGCCCGGACCGAGGCGGTCAGATCGGCGAGCTCTTCGCGCAGCGCGTCCACCATCGCCGTCCCTTCAGTGGCCGCCCTGCTGCGCGAGCCAGCGCTCCGCGTCGAGCGCGGCCATGCAGCCCGTGCCGGCGGCCGTCACGGCCTGGCGGTAGTTCCAGTCCTGCACGTCGCCCGCGGCGAAGACGCCGGGGATGTTCGTGCGCGTCGAGCCCGGCACCGTCTTCAGGTAGCCGTTCGGGTGCGTCTCGAGCTGCCCCACGAAGAGATCCGTCATCGGCGTGTGGCCGATCGCGACGAACATCGCCGCCGCCGGCACGAGGTGGCTGTCGCCGGTCCTGAGGTTCTTGACGCGGACGCCGGTCACCATGTCCGCCTTCACGTCGAGCACCTCCTCCACGACGTGGCTGTAGAGGATCTTGATCTTCGGGTTCTCGACCACGCGCTGGACCATCGCCTTCGACGCCCGGAACTCGTCGCGGCGGTGCACCAGCGTGACGCTGCTGCAGAGCCCGGACAGGTAGGAGGCCTCCTCCATCGCCGTGTCGCCGCCGCCGACGACCACGACGTCCTGGCCGCGGAAGAGCGCGCCGTCGCAGACGGCGCAGGCGCTGACGCCCTTGTTCTTGAGCTTCTCCTCGCTCTCGAGGCCGAGGTAGTTGGCGCGCGCGCCCGTCGCGATCACCACCGCCTTCGCCAGGTAGAGCGTGTCCTCCACCCACACCTTGAACGGGTGGCCCGTGAGCTCGACCTTGGTCACGTCCGCGGTCACGATCTCCGTGCCCTGATGCGCGGCCTGGTCGCGAAAGCGCTGCATCAGCTCCTGGCCGGTGATCTTCTCGGGGAAGCCGGGGTAGTTCTCCACGTCGGTCGTGAACATGAGCTGGCCCCCCGGGATCAGGCCGCCGGCGCTGAAGCCCTCGATGAGGAGCGGCTTCAGGTTGGCGCGCGCCGCGTAGATGGCGGCGGTGAGCCCGGCAGGACCGGAGCCGATGATGACCAGGTTACGGACGTTCGATTCACTCATGGTGGAGCCATCTTATAGGCGCGACCGCCTTCCGCGTCGACCGCCCGGCGCGGCTCCGCGCCCCCGTCGCGCCGCATTGGGCTGCGGCCGCGCCGCATTGCGCCGCGCCCCCCGCCGCTTCCACGCGCGATCGGCCGCCCGCTCAGAAGCGCATCGTTCCGCTCAGACCGAACTCGTCCAGGCTGCTCTCGAAGCGGCCGCCGTTCACGCTCTGGATGCTGCGGTAGCCGCTCGGCACGGCGCCGGAGACGGCCTTGATGCGCCCCCTCCCGCCGTTGTCCAGCGGGCCGAAGGACGTGTGCTGAAACGCCGCCGAAACGTCGACCGGGCCGATGCGCGCGGTCACGCCGGCCCCGACGCCGACCCGATAGCCGAGGTGGAAATCGAGGTTCAGATCGGCGTCGTCCTGCCCCTTCTGCTCGAAGAAGCCGCCGGCCCTCAGCGCGAGGAGATTTTGGAGCACGACGAAATCGCCGCCGAGCCGGACTCCCAAGACGTCGCGCCAGCGGTGCGGGACGTCGGCGTTGGGCGGCACCGTGCCCACGACCGTGCCGCGCACCGGGATGCCCTCGCGAAACCGCACCTCGATCGCGTCGACCGCGCTGTTGTTGGCCCAGGTGAAGTCGAGCTCCACGTCGAAGAGATCGTCGATCATCGGGTCGCGGGTGCGCGGCGCGGCGGCGGTGGGCTGCGCGGGCCGCAGGGCGAAGGCGCGCGGCCGGTGGTACCGGAGGCCGAGCTTCGCCTCCATCGGGATCGGCATCTTGAGCTCGCCCGCGCCCCGCGCCTCGGTGACGTTGCACCCGGGCGCCTCGCCCCTGCACGGGTCCTCGTTCTTCACCCCCGCCGGCGTCCAGTAGCGCGACTCGACGGTCAGGTCGGTCTTCGCGCGCACCGCGTCCTGCCACTTGAACCACGCGCCCAGATCGAGGTGCGCCGTCGCCGCCCAGCGCGCGCCGAGGACGAAGCCCGGGACGAAGAGATCCTCCGCCTCCGCGCGCGTGCGCAGATCGCCGTGCGCGTTGAAGTCGTCGCCGCCCGCGGCCGAGGTCGCCTCGGCGAAGTTGACGAAATCGATGACCGCCGCGCCCCAGATGAAGCCGGCGCCGATCGAGACCCCCTCCGTCGGCGTGAAGCCGACCGAGAGCGTCGGCATCAGCATCAGGGCGTCGAGCGACACGAGCAGGTACCGCTGGGGCGACGGCTGCGTCATCTCGCCGAAGCTCGGGTGCGTGTACGGGAGCGACTCGGGCCAGGACCGCGCGCCGACGCCGTGCGGGCCGAGCGCCGCGACGCCGACGGCGAGCGCGTCGCTCACGCGGAAGGTCGCGGCGAGCTGGGGGTTCGGGAACAGGCCGCCCTCGGCGCACACCTCCGGGTCCGGGCCCCCCTCGCTGCCGGGCGCCGGGATCGCCGTCGTCGTGCTCGGCGGGACGGGGCGCCCGTCGGGGCCGAGGCGCGTGAAGCACTGCGCCTGGTGGATGAAGTGGACGCCGCCGTGCACGCTGCTCCGCTGCGCGGCGAGCCCCGCCGGGTTGAAGTAGGCCGCGAGCGGATCGTCGGCCCGCGCGACCCACGCCCCGCCGCGGCCGAGCTGGAGCACCCCGATGTCAGGCGAGTCGAGCCCCGACGACGCGCGCGCCGCGCCGGCGGCCACCATCGCAGCGAACGCGGCGCCCGCGGCGCCGGCAGCTCCTCGTCTCATGGTCTCCGTCTCCGCGCGGGCGATCCCCGGCGGGTCACTTCACCGGCGACGCCTTGAGCGCCGCCTTGCCGTCCTTCACGTAGACCGTGAAGCGCACCCGCGAGCAGTTGTGGCGCGCCACGAGCGCGTCCTTGTTGCGCTGCAGCGTCCCCTTGAACTTCTCGAAGGTGAGGGCGTTCGTGGGCTCCCCGCACTGCTGCTTGACCGACAGGAACTCCTCGTAGACGGCGTTCCACTCGGCGAGCTCGTCCGGGTCCCCCGCGCCGTCCTGCCGCGCGGCCGGGGCCTCCGGGGCGCTCGTCGCCTCGGCGACGGGGGGCGCCGGGGCGGGCGCGCCCGGCGCCTTGGGCGGCGGCGGCGGCGGCGGGCGCCGCGGCGGCGGGAGCCCGGGGGCGCCCGTCGGGCCGCGCGGGGAGAGCGCGATGTTCGCGTCCGAGATCTCCTCGACCGCCTCGACCGGCTCCTCGGAGTCGCGGGCGGGCGGGGGGTTGCTGAGCGGGTGCGAGCCGGGCCGCCGCGTCGGGCCGCGCGGGCTCACCATCGGCTTCGGGTACGACGGGCGCGAATCGGGGCGCGGCTCGCCGGGGCCGAGCGGCACCGAGAACGCGCTCATCGCCGGCTGCGCCGGGATCGGGCCGAGCACCTGCTCGAGGTCGGCGGCCTTCCTGGGCGCGCCGCCCTTCGCGGCCACCTTCTCGACGCCGTCGTTGATGTCGGCCGCGATCTTCCGGTACGCGCCGCGGAACCGGCTCGGCGCCAGCACGTCGACCTCGCCCTTCGCGAAGCGCGCCGCCTCGTTGCGGAAGACGTGGAGCGGCCGCGTGTGCTCCAGGAACGAGAAGGCCAGCCCGATCGCGGCCAGGACGAGGGTGCCGGCCAGGAGCAGCAGCGTGGGCACCTGGCTCTTGTCGTCGTTGTTCGCCTTGTCGAGGAAGTTGAGCGGCGAGTCGACCGACGCCGCGAGGCGGCCGACCGCGTAGCCGGCGCCCAGCTCCCACGCCTCGCCGGGCAGCCGCGCGTAGACGACGCCGAGGTGCTGGCCGATGACGCGCACCTCGGAGCGCCCCTTCTCGATGTAGTCCTTGTTGTCGTCGAGCAGCTTCAGATCCTGCGTGATCTGGTCGAGGTTCGCCTTGTCGAACCCCTCGGGCGCGCCGGAGGCGACGCGCGCCCCCTCGGCGTAGAAGCCCACGGCGGCGCCGGTGCGCTTCGTGACCGCGCGGGCGAAGGTGTCGTCGATGATCTTGGCGCCGATCACGGCCCCGACCGGCTCGCCGTTGACGTCCTGCTCGACGGGGCGCGCGACGACGCGGAGGATGCGGCCCTTCCACACCCACGCGTCGTCGCGGATCCAGCCGTGGAGGGCGTCGGCGACGAGCGGGTAGCCGCCGAGCTCCCAGTCCTCGCGGTGCTCGAAGTCCACCGACGCGACGACCCGGCCGGCCGCGTCGACGGCCCACACGTGGTCGAACTTCAGCTCCGGGGGCACCTCGGCGACCGCGCTGCGCAGCGCGGTGCGGGCCTTCTCGCGCTGCTCGGCGCCCGGCTTGGGGTCGGCCGACGACTTGGCGAGCGCCGTCCGCAGGGCCGGGTTCAGCGCGACGCGGATGAGCGCGCTCGATCGTTTTCGGGCGTCGTCGTTGAGGAACCACTCGACGGCGCTGGAGTCGGCGCTGAGCGCCTCGCTCATCGCGCGGTGGCTCGAGCGGTTGTAGAGCTGAGCGGCGACGAAGAGGACGAAGATCGCGGCGCCGAGCGCGAGCGCGAGCACCCCGTACCAGAAGCGCGACAGCAGCATGGCCTACTTTCCTGCCTCCGCGCTCGGCCCACCGGCCTCGCCCACGACGACGGGCTCCTTGAGGAACTGCTGGTCCGGCCCCGCCTTCACGACGGCCTCGACGGTCTTTCCGACCGGCTCGCCGTTGAAGTAGCCCTGGAGCATGTACGTGCCGGCCTCGACCTCCAGGGCGAAGTTCCCCTGACGATCCGGGTAGGCGCTCGCCACGGCCTTCGGCTCGACGACGATCCACGACCGGATGCTCGGGGCGAGCTGGTCGCGGATCTCGTACTTGCCCGGCCCTGGCGGCGTCCAGGCGCGGGTCTTTGCGGCGGCGATCTCGACCGGCGGCAGCGCCTTGTTGCCGACGTCGTAGATCTTGTGCGGGAACGGATCGTGGTTCTCGAACTGGATCTGCTGGCCCGGGGCGACGACGACGGTCACGGGCGAGGTGCGGCCGCCCGAGATGACGACGGTCCGCGGCGTCTTTTGCGGCTCGCCCTTCTCGCCGAGCGCGACGACGCACAGCTCCTTCGGCATGTAGCCGACGAGCGCGCGGACGTCGGCGCGGACGGTCGGGGAGGGCTCGCGGAACGTGTACCGGTTCGCCTTCGGGTCCTTGGCCTCGTTCCAGACCGGGTTCAGGAGCTTGGGCATGCCCGTGGTCCTGCCCTTGAGCGTCACCGCGGCCAGGGCCGCCCCGGGCGCCATGAGGATCGCGAGCGTCAGGGCCAGGCGCCGTGCGAGGCGCGCGCGGCCGGGGGCGCGGCGCCCGAGGTGGCTCGACGACCCAAACCGCGCTGCGCCGGCGAGCGGGCGCCGCTCGTCGTGCTGCGCTCCTGCAGATCGAGGGGATCTCGTGTCCATCGCAGGGCCGAAGCTACCGGAAGGGGGATGAGAACGGAAACAAAAGCCGGGCCGCGGTCCGCGTGATGGCACCGCGCGCCGCGCGCCCCGCGTCGCGCTGCTCCGCCGCACACCGGCGCCGCCTGCGCGCTGGCCCGGACCGACGCGCGCCCCGCGCTGCGCGCCGGCCTGGACCGACGCCGGCCCGCGCGGCGCGCGCCGGCCTGGACCGACGCGCGTCCTGTGCGGCGCGCGCGCCCGGCGGGGACCGACGCCGCCGCGCGCGGCGCGCAGCACGGGGGCCCCGCACCCCGTTGCGCGCCGCACGGCGCCTGGGCGGGCGGCGTGCGTCACCTGCGACGCCGCGGTGCGGCGACCGCTGGGCACCTGTCGCGGGCACAGCGGATGTCGCGCGCACAAAAGAACTGCGGGCCGCATGAACGGCCCGCAGAGGAGAGATGTTCCGTACCGCCGAGGACGTGGGCAGAAGGACTTGAACCCCTAGCATAGCTGCTAGGTGGGAGCCTAAGTACCGCTTCAGGCTTCCCGGTGAATGGTTCCGGGCCTAGCTCACCACGGTATCGTTGTTGGCTCCCTGGTTCTCGCTTACTCGGGATTCAATCGTCCAGCGCCTCACGAAGTCGGCAGAGGGAACGACCATAGGATAGTTCCGTGGGCGGCCCCGTCAACCGCTGCTCCGCACGGTTCTCACGTTTTGCGTCGCGTGCTTCCGTCGGTTGCGGCCGTTGGTCGGTTGTGGCCGTTGGTCGTCGCGTCGGTCGCGTCGCCGCGTACGTCTCGCGCTCACGCCGCGACGCTCGTGCGCGAGCGCCCGACGCCCTACGGATGGTCCTGAGCCGGCTGTCGAACGACCTGGCGACCGAGCGGGCCGGCGAGCCGGGCTAGGTGAAGAGCGCGATGATGGGGTCGTGGACCAGGCCGTTCGACGCCACGATGTTTCCGACGTGGTAGTCCGGTGGACCGCCGTCGAGCGCGGTGATCACGCCGCCCGCGCCGCGCACGATCGCGCTCCCGGCGGCCACGTCCCAGGAATGGAGCCGGCGCTCCCAGTAGGCGTCGTACGTCCCGTCGGCGACCATGCAGAGATCGATCGCCGCGCTGCCGCAGCGCCGCACGGCCTGCGCTTTGCGCTTGACGGTCACGAAGGCGTCGAAGTTGTTGTCCGGAGCCCGGTCGCGCACCGTCGGAAAGCCGGTCGCCACCATCGCGTGCGCCAGCGACGCCGTGGCGCTCACCGCGCAGCGCTCGCCGTTGCGGCGCGCCTCGCCGGCGACCCCCGGCGCCTCCGACGAGGCGCCGAGCGGCTCTGGCTCGCGCGGCCTGAAGCCCGTCCAGCGGAGCCCGAGCATGGGCGCGACCACGGCGCCGGCGACGGGCGTGTCGTCGTCCATCAGGCCGACGGAGACGCACCAGAACGGGTGGCCGTGGACGAAGTTCGTCGTGCCGTCGAGCGGATCGACGTACCAGACGAGGCCGCCGCGCGGCTCCGCGGCGCGCGCGGCGCCCTGCTCCTCGCCGACCACGGCGATGCCCGGCGTGAGCGCGCCGAGCCGCGCGACGAGCAGGTCCTCGCTCGCCCGGTCGAACTGGGTCACGAGATCGTGCGGCCCCTTCTCCTCCACGCGCAGGCCGCGCGGGCCCGCGCGGAACCCGGCCTGCACGAGCGCCGCGGCCTCCTCGGCGACGCGCAGCGCGATCCCGGAGAGCTCGAGCAGCTCCGCTGATCCGCGCCCGCTCATCGCGACCTCGTCGACAGCGCGCCGCGGAGCTTGTCGTAGATGCCGCCGAACGCCCCGTTGGACAGGAGCGCGACCGTGTCGCCCTCCTGCGCGTCGCGCGCGATCGCGGCGACGATCGCGTCCACCGAGGCCGCCGCCTCGGCGCGCTTGCCCGCCTGCGCGAGGTCGCGCGCCAGCCGGTCGAGATCGAGCCGCTCGGCCGCGGCGATGTCCGGCCGCCCGAGCGGCGCGAGCACCACGCGGTCGGCCGCGTCGAAGGCGCGCGCGTAGGGCTCCTGGTGCAGGGCGCGGCACGCCGTCGCGCTGCGCGGCTCGAACACCGCCCACAGCGCGCCGCTCGGGTGCCTGGACCGGAGCGCGCGCAGCGTCTCGTCCACGGCGGTCGGGTGGTGCGCGAAGTCGTCGTAGACGCGGACGCCGCGCGCCTCGAACAGGAGATCCTGCCGGCGCCGCACGCCCTCGAAGCTGGCGAGCGCCGCGGTCACGGTCGAGAGCGGCACGCCGAAGCCCTGCGCCGCGGCCGCGATCGCCGCGACGGCGTTGCGCACGTTGTGGTGCCCCGGCATCTTCAGGGCGAAGCGCCCCGCCATCACGCCGCCGGCGTACAGATCGAACGACTGGCCGTCGGCGCCGGCCTCTGCGGGCGCGGCGAGCCAGTGCGGCGGCTTTCCGTGCGTGTCGTCGCCCTCGAGCGCGAACCACGCGACCTCGGCGCGCGCCGACCGCGACACCACCTCGACGACCCGCGGATCGTGCGCGGCCGCCACGACGAGCCCCGTCTCCGGGATCCGCTCGACGAACCCGCGGAACGCCGCCTCGTACGACGCGGCGTCGGGGTAGATGTCGATGTGGTCGTGCTCGATCGACGTGACGATGCCGACCTCGGGCCGGTAGTGCCAGAACTTCGGCGTCTTCTCGAAGAAGGCGGTGTCGTACTCGTCGCCCTCGACGACGAACGGCGTCCGGCGGCGATCGGCGCCTGCCTCGTTGAGGAGCGGCAGGCCGCGCCGGTCGCTCGCCGCGGCGGCGCTCTGGGGCAGCCGGAAGCTCGCCTCGAAGTTCTTCGGGAGCCCGCCGATGAGGAAGCCGGGGTCCCTGCCGGCCTCGTGGAGGAGCCACGCGCACATGGAGCTGGTCGTCGTCTTGCCGTGCGTACCGGCGACGACGAGCGGGGAGCGGCCGGCGAGCATGTGGTCCGCGAGCGCGTGCGCCATCGTGGTCACCCGCATGCCGCCGTCGATCGCCGCGCGCGCCTCGGGGTTCGTCGGGCGGCAGACGTTGCCGATCACGACGAGGTCCGGCCGCGGATCGAGGTGCGCGGGGTCGAACCCGGTCATCAGCCGGATGCCCCACCGCTCGAGGGCCGGTCCCATGGGCGGGTAAAAGGAGACGTCGGAGCCCGAGACCTCGTGTCCCGCGGCCTTGAAGAGCCCCGCCAGCGCACCCATGCCGGTGCCCGCGACGGCGACGAAGTGGACGTGCATCGCGGCGCAGTGTGCCCGAGCGCCCTCGGAGGGCAAGGGGCCTCCCGCGCGAGAGCCCGCCGCGCTCACCGGTCATGGCGCCTCCCGCTCTGCACGACGCGACCGAGGCGCGGCGCGCCCGAGACGAGACATTCGAGCGCAGTCTGGCGATGGGAACTTCGATTCAGGGAGGATCGATCGAGGGAGGATCGATGAGCACGAGCGGCCTGAGCCGCTTCAGCGACCGCCGGCCGAGCCCCTTCACCCGGAGCAGATCGTCGACCTTCCGGAAGCGCTTGATCTTGGCGCGGAGCGCCAGGATCGCCGCCGCCTTCGCCGGACCGATGCCCGGAAGGCGCATGAGGTCCGCCTCGGTCGCGAGGTTCAGCACGACCTTTCCGTCTGCGGTCACGCCGCCTCCCGCCGGGGCGCCCGCCCCGCCATCGCCGGGCGGCGCCGCCGCCGCATCGCCGGGCGGCGCCGTCGCCGCATCGCCGGGCGGAGCCGTCGCCGCTGCGACCCCCGCATCGGCGACAGGCTCGGCCGTGGCCTGGGGTGGCGGGCTTCCTCCGGCGGCGCCGAGCGGCGCCGGGTCGCCGGCGGCCATCGCCAGGCCGGCGGACGGGTCTGCCTTCCGGTCCGGGAGCAGGCTCTGCGCGTGGCCGGAGCCCACGAGCGCCAGCGCGAAGAACCCCGCGACGTACGCCACGACCTTGCCGCCCAGCGCGGTCCAGGCCGAGTCCCTCAGCGCTGCCAGCGCCCGCTCCCGCCACGGGCGATGCACCTCGTCGTCCTGCCCTGGATGGGCGTCCTGCCCTGGATGGGCGTCCTGTCCTGCATCGGCCCGCCCGCCGGGCGAGCCCGTCCCTTTCGATGTCGCTTGCATCGCTCTGCGCCTCCTTTCGTGCAAAGGACGTCGCCCTCCGCGCACGCGAGCGGCGTTCGTCTCCTCGGCGGCGCCGCCAAGCGAGCGGCATGCCGGCGCGGGATCCCCTGAAAAAACCGGGCGAATGGCGCGCGACCGGCGCTCGCCGGCCTGGCGCCGCCATGGCGGAGGCGCGCTCGCCGGTCGAGCTCGCTCCCCACGGAGGCCGCCCGGGCAGCCCGCGCCCCGCGGGTGGAGGCCCGGGCGCCGCCGTCCGGGAGGCCGGCGCGCCCGGGGCCGGGGCCGGGCGTCGTGTCTCGAGCGCGAAGCTCGGCTACCATCAGCGCTCCGGGCGCCCGGCGACCCGGCGGCATCCACCCCGCCGCAAGGCGCTCACCACGAGGTCTTATGCCCTACGATCCCCGTCGCTTCGTTGATCCCGGCCCCGCGGGGCGCTCGCGCCGAGCCTTCCTCGGCGGCCTCGCCGCCGGCACCGCGGGCGCCGTGCTCCTCGGCCCGCACGCCGCGCTCGCGGACGCGCCGCCGAGCCTCGCGGCCAGGCCGCCCGCCGGCTTCACGCCGCTCTCCATTCCAGGGAAGATCGTGAAGGTCACGAAGTCGAACTCGATGCAGCCGAACGGGCTCTGGCCCGAGGCGTCCGCGGCGAAGGCGATGCTCGAGCGGGCCATGGCGGAGCTCACCGGGAAGAGCGACCTCGGCGCCGCGTTCGGCCGGTTCGTCCACAAGGACGACCGCGTGGCGATCAAGGCCAACGGGATCGCCGGCCAGAAGGGCGCGACCATGGCCACCAACAAGGAGCTCGTGCTCGAGATCGTGCGCGGGGTCATCGCCGCCGGCGTCCCCGCGGAGAACGTCATGATCTTCGAGCAGTACCCGTCCTTCCTCGCCGGCACCCGCTGCGCCGACCGGACGGCCAAGCCGGCCGCCGAGTTCCCGGCCGGGATCCGCGCCGCGGTGCACGAGAACAAGGACGCGGTGATGCCGAGCATCTCGGTCTGCGGCATCCCCACCAAGTTCGTCCGCCCCTTCACCGAGGCGACCGCGGTGATCAACGTCTCGCTGATCAAGGACCACTCGATCTGCGGCTACACCGGCTGTCTCAAGAACATCACCCACGGCGCGACGATCAACCCGCACTCCTTCCACGAGCACACCGCGAGCCCGCAGATCGCCGAGCTCTACGCTCAGGACGTGGTGAAGAGCCGCGTCCGGCTGCACATCACGGACGGCTTCAAGCTCATCTACGATCAGGGGCCGCTCGACAAGAACCCGAAGCGGCGCGTCCTGCACGAGTCGGTGTACGCCACGACCGATCCGGTCGCCATGGATGTGATCGGCTGGGGCGTTGTCGAGGGATGGCGCAAGGAGAACGGGCTGCCCACGCTCAAGGAGGCGAGCCGCGAGCCCTCGTACATCCGCATCGCGGGCGAGCTCGGGCTGGGCATCTTCGACAAGAATAAAATTTCGATGCGCGAGGTCCGATTGTAGCGGCGCCGCGGGATTCGCTCGCGGGGCTGCCGTCGCTGAGAACCGCTTGCCGAGGCTCGTGTTGCCCATGCCCTGCTCCAGGCCGACTGCGCGCTCTTCCACCGGTCGGAGGGCCGCGTCGGCGGCCGCTCTCCTCGCGTCCCTCGCGGCCGCCGCCTGCAGCAGCACCCCCCCGTCGAGGCCGCCCGGGTTGCCCCCGACGCCGGCGTCGGTCACCCGCGAGAACCCGGGCGGCGACGCCGCCGACCCCGAGCGGGCCGCGCTCGAGCGGCTGCTGGCCGAGCCGTGGGGGAGCCGGCGAGACCGCTTCAACACGCTCGACGTGCCGCTGGTCGACGGGAAGAGCTGGCGCCGCGTGCGGATCTGGAGCCACCCGACGCGCGCGACGTTCCGGTACGGCGACGAGCACTACGCCGCGCTGTCGGTCCTCTACACGAGCACCTCGGGGCCGAGCGACCCCGACAGCTGCCTCGACGAGTTCTGGGCGAAGCACGCGCCGCTCGCCGACGGCTACGGCGTGCGGCTCGGGGAGGCGCAGATCATCCGGACGACGCAGGAGATCGACGGCGAGGTGCGGCCGCTCGTGTTCAAGGTCCTCGACGGCAGCATCGCGTCGGTGTTCGCCAGCGACGACTACGCCGGAGCCGTCGCCGCCTACGAGTCGTGGCCGGGGACGTGCCTCGTGTCCGTGCTGGCCGTGAAGGCGACCGAGCACCCCGAGCTCGCGCGGCGGGTGCGCGATCGCTGGATCGACGAGGGCGCCCCGAAGCTCCGGTGGATCTCCGGCCTCTCCGACGCGCCGAAGACCGAAGCGCGGTAGGCCCTGCCGGCGGGCTGCTGCGCGGCCGCCGGTCTGCGCGCGGCGCCGCGCCCGTTCACGGGTCCATCGACGTCGGGCTCTCCGCGGGCTCCGTCGACCACGGCGCGCCCTGGGCCATGCTGTGGCACACGACGGAAGCGGCCGCGAGGAGCAGCGCGATCGCGACCAGCCAGGGGAGCCGAAGCGGCGGCAGGACACGGCTGTCCAGCACGACCTCGCTCTGCCGGTCGTCCGAGGCGGGGCCTCCGGCGTCGCCCGTCGTCGGCGCGCCGCCGAGATCGTTCGCCGGGGTCGCCAGCATGGCGGCCATGGTCGTCTGATCCATGGCGTAGCGCGGCGGGGCCGCGGGCCCGCCCAGCGCGCCTCGCTTCACGATGGCGCTCCGCTCGTACGGCGACGAGCTCGCGGGCAGCGGCTCCCGGGAGGCCTGCGCGTGCGCGGGGAAGAGCGCGGAGAACGCTTCCATCATCTCCCTGCCCGACTGGAACCGCGCGTCGGGTTCGAACGCGAAGGCCCGGGAGAAGAACGCGTCGACCCCGGTCGGGAGCTCCGGCGCGAGCTCGGACGCCTTGGGGAACGAGGTCTGGCAGATGTGCCGGACGAGCTCGTTGATGTTGGCGCCGGCGAAAGGGCACTGGCCGGTGATCGCGCGGTAGAGGATCACCGCCATGGACCAGAGATCGCTCCGGTAATCGACCTGCCTGGGCGCCATGGTCTGCTCGGGGCTCATGTACCGAGGGGTCCCGAGGACCATGCCCGTCTTGGTGATCCGGTCGCGCGAGCAAGACGACTTCGCGACGCCGAAGTCGAGCACCTTGATGAGCTCATCGCCGCCCGAGCTCGTGATGAAGATGTTCCCCGGCTTCAGATCCCGGTGGATCACCCCCGCGGCGTGGATCGCGTCGAGGGCCTTGCCGAGCTGCGTGAACAGGACCGTCGCCTGCGCGAGCGGGAGCTTCTGATCCCGTTCGAGGCGGCGGTTCAAGTCCTCACCCTCAAGGTACTCCATGACGATGAACGCGCAGCCGCGATCGACGCCGTAATCGTAAGTCTCGATGACGTAGGGGCTCCGGACGCGCGCGGAGGCGCGCGCCTCGCGCTCGAAGCGGGCGATCAGCTCGGGCTCGGTGGCCGCGAAGCTCCGGATGAACTTGATGACCACCCGGCGCCGGAGCTTGATGTCGAAGCCCAGCCACAGGTCCCCCATGCCCCCGCCCCCGAGCCGGCGCTCGAGGCGGTACTTCTCCATGACGGCCCGACCTTCAGCAGTCTCCTTCATGGCTCCGCACCTGCTACCCAATGCCCTAGCCTGGGACAAGTGATCACCCGATTCCTGTCGAAGGGTCTACGCCAGTACTACTCCCGTTGATTGTATCGCAATCCGTCCACGCCGTGCGGTGAAAACTTCCGGAAATGGAGCGTGTCATTCTGACTCGCTCGGCGCGCTCGGGCGGTCATCGGGTCATCAGGTCATCGGGTCATCGAGGCGCAGCGCGCGACACGCCTGATCCGCGTGGGCGCAGGAGATGTGGGGCGCTCATCTCCCTGGAGGTGACTCCATGGTACTCGATGTCAGCCGAGGTGCGCCGGGATGCGATCAGAGAATATCGAACGGGTAGGCGCGATCCGCATAGGCTCGCACCGCGATCGCCTTGCGCAGCTCGTCGTCGTTCTTCTGGAAGTCCGAAACATGCTCCCTGAGCCGCTTCTGCGCCATGCCGACGAACACGGTTGTGAGATCGATCTCACGACGCGCGCCTTCCTCGCCGCGCCGCTCGATGGCCCGGGTCGTGCGTGAGATGCACGCGGCCATACAGTAGAGGTCGATGGCCATCTCCGCGATCCGGCGCTGCGCATACTGCATCTCGGCGATCTCGCGCCCGTGCTTCCGGAGCATGTCCTCGCTGTGCGTGGCGAGCTCTGCCGTGTAGTCCTCGAAGATGACCGCCTCCCGGCTGAGCAGCGGGTGCGCCTTCGACATCCGCTCGCGCCCGAGCACCGACTTCGCCTTGCGGATCGCGAAGTCGCTGAGCAGCCCGAAGCCCTTGATGGGCTCTCGCATCGCCTTCGCCACGTCCGCGAGCGCCTTGCCCGGGCCGCTCATCCCGGAGAGCGCCATGAAACAGCGCAGGATCTCGTTCGTCCCCTCGAAGATCATGTTGATCCGCGCGTCGCGCAGGTGCCGCTCGTAGGGGTAGTCCTGCATGTAGCCGATGCCGGCCGCGATCTGGAGCGTCTCGTTGACCACGAACCACAGGGTCTCGCTCCCCATGACCTTGCAGATCGCGCTCTCGATCGAGAAGTCCGGGACCTTGGCGTCGACGAGGCTCGCCGTCAGGTAGGTGATGGACTCGAGCGCGTACGTGTGCGCCAGCATCGTCGCGATCTTGTCCTTGATGAGCCCGAAATCGCCGATGCTCCGGCCGAACGCGCGCCGCTCCTGGACGCGGTCGAGCGCCAGGCGGATCAGCGTGTTGCAGGCGCCCACGCACCCCGCCGAGAGCCCGAGCCGCCCGTTGTTGAGCACCTCGACGGCCACCTTGAAGCCCTTGCCGACCTCGCCGAGCACGTTCTCGCTCGGCACCTTCACGTCGTCGAAGAAGAGCTCCGTCGTCGACGAGCCCCGGATCCCGAGCTTGTGCTCGTTCGGCCCGTTCTTCACGCCCATGCCCCGCTCGACGATGAAGGCCGTGAGCTTCGGCTTCTTCCCCTCCTCGAGGGCGGAGGTCCGGGCGAACACCGTGAAGACGTCGGCGAAGCCGCCGTTCGTGATCCAGATCTTCGACCCGTTCAGCGTGTAGTACGAGCCGTCGGCCGACACCTCGGCGCGCGTCCGGATCGCCGCCGCGTCCGAGCCGGCGCCCGGCTCCGTCAGCGCGAAGGCGGCTATCCACTCGCCGGTCGCGAGCTTCGGGAGGTAGCGCTGCTTCTGCTCCTCCGTCCCGAAGAGCTGGATCGCCTTGAAGCCGATCGACTGGTGCGCGCCGAGCGTGACGGCGATGGACGCGTCGAGCCCGCCGACCTCCTGCATGACGCGCGTGTACGCCATGTTGCTCAGGTTGACGCCGCCGTGGTCGGCCGGGATCTGCAGGCCCATCAGCCCGAGCTTCTTCATCTCGGCCAGGAGGCCGGGATCGATCGCGTGCTCTCGATCGATCTTCGCGCTGTCGACGCTCGACCCGAAGAACCTCCGCACGCTGTCGAGGATCATCGACGTCGTCTCCCGGTCCTCGGCGGGCATCTCGGGGTACGGGAAGATGATGTCCTCGGCGATGATGCCGTGGAAGAGGGCCTTCATGAAGCTCTGCTCGATCGTCGGGGGCATCGGACCGTCCTTTCCAGGGGCAGGCCGCCGCGCCTCCGCGCGAACGCGCGGCCTGCTCAGTGCGTCTTCTTCGGCGTCCGCACGGACTCCGCCGGGCTCTCGTCCTTCGCGGCGCCCCCGGCGTCGTCCCTGACCGCCGGCGCCGCCGCGGCCGCGCCCCGCGCGGTCGAGGCGGGCGGCGGGGCGGCGCTCCCGTCCCGCCCCACCGCGCCGGACGGCGGCACCGGCGTGGGCGTGGCGGGGCGCACGGGGTGCGGCGTGGCCGTCGGGAGCGCGGGCGTGTGCCCGGCGCGATCGGCCTCCCGCTGCCACGGGTACTTGATGCGCCCGTGGTACATGTTGACCAGCGTCGACGCCATCCGGGTCGTCATGATGCGCAGGTCCTCGATCGTCAGCCCGGATTGATCGAGCTGGCCGGACGCGAGCTTCGAGAACATCACGCGCTGGATCATCTCCTCGAACTTCTTGTGCTCGGGCGGCCAGATGGTCCGCGACGCCGCCTCGATGGAGTCGACGAGCATCAGGATCGCCGTCTCCTTCGTCTGCGGCTTCATGCCGGGGTAACGGAAGTGCTCCTGCGTGAGCTCCTTCGGATTCCCCTGCTCGACGCACTTGTGCCAGAAGTACTCGACGACCTGCGTGCCGTGGTGGGTGTACGCGAACTCCACCACGGGCTCGGGGATGTTGCCCTCCCGCAGGATCTTCGTGCCCATCACGACGTGCGCCATGATGGCGTCGGCGCTCACCTCCGGATCGAGATCCTCGTGCGGCGAGCGCTCGCCGTGCGCGAGGTTCTCGATGAAGTACTTGGGCTGCACCGTCTTGCCGAGGTCGTGGTAGTAGGCGCCCACGCGCGTCAGCAGGGCGTCGGCGCCGATCGCCGCGGCCGACGCCTCGGCGAGGTTCGCCATCGCGCGCGCGTGCTCCCAGCTGCCCGGCGCCTCGGCCGCCATCTTCTTGAGCAGCGGCTGCTCCAGATCGGTGAGGTCGAGCAGCTTGTCGCGGGGCACGTGCCCCATCGCCCGCTCGGCCGGCTCCCTGAGGCTCCGACCGAGCACGCCGACGAGCAGCCCCCCGCCGATGCAGGACAGCACGTTCGACCCGAGCCAGAGCTTCAGATCCGAGACCAGGTCGAAGCTGCCCTCGAACAGCACGGTCAGCGCGACGAACCCGATCGCGCCGGCGAGGCCCGCGAGGCTGCCCGCGACGAGCAGCTGCCGCGAGCCCTTGCGCTTGAAGAAGAACATCGTCGCGGCGATGCCGCGCACGAGCAGCACCGACAGGAGGACCACGTCGAACCGGAGCAGCGACGCGGCGATGAACGCGACGCCCACCTCGACGAGGAACGCGGTCCGCCGATCGAAGGCGATCGCCACCCAGAGCGGGAGCGCGGCGACGGGCATCCAGAACTCGGGCAGCGCCGTGAAGAGCAAGAGGAGCTTCGCGACGACGAGCGAGGCCGTCATCAGGACGAACATGCCCACCTGCGTCCGGAGCAGCCGCACCCGGTTCTGCCCGAAGCGGCGCAGGTAGACCGTCAGCATCAGGCAGACGATGAGATAGATGACGTACATGCTCGCGACGCGCGCGCCGAGCCCGGGCCGGCGCATGCGCCGCACCGTCTCGTACGCCATCGCGGCGTTGTGATCCTCGTTCTGCTCCGACAGCACCGTGCCGCGCGGCACGATCACGCGCGCGTGCTCGTACGAGAGCGAGAAGCTCCCGTCGTGCGTGTCGCGCACGATCCGCGGACCGTACGGGACCCGCAGCGTCACGGGCGCAGGCTTGCCCATCTCGGGCGCGAGCGACGGGACCAAGAGCTCGCCCACGCCGAGCACGGCGAAGAACGCCGCGAACAGGACGCTCAAGACGAAGCCGGCGAGGGGACCTGCCCGGATACGCGTGCGCAGCATGGAACCGCTCGGTCTCGTCCGCTGGATGCAGCCTGAGAAACGGTTGACGGGGCACGCTCGCGCGTGATCCCGCCGCCACCGGACGGCCGCTGGCGGCCGCCGATGTCAAGGTGTAGCCGCGACCCTAGCAAAGAAGCGTGGCCGAGTCAGCGGCGCGCGGAGCGCTACGCTCTGGCGTCGGCGCCGAATGCTCGCGCCGTCGCGCCGGCGCGACGTCGAGAACGCCGGCGCGCGCCCGCTGGCCACGACCGCGACGCCGGAGCGCGGCGCCGGACCACCCTCACGATGTTCCAACTGCTCCTGGAAAACATCGGTTCGAGCAGACAATTGCCGTTCGGCGCAAAAGTTGCTACCCACAGGAAATGTCCCCGCTGCGCATGCTGCTCGAACGCCGCAGGAGCGTGGTGATCATGGGGGTGCTGAACCGCACGCCGGACTCCTTCTCCGACGGCGGTCGCTTCGCGGATGAAGATACGGCTCTCGCGCAGATCGATGCGATGCTCTCCGAGGGGGCGGACATGATCGACATCGGCGCGGAATCCACGCGGCCGGGTGCGCAGCCCGTGCCGGACGACGAGCAGATCGCGCGCATCGGCGGGAGCGTCCGCGGCGCGGTGAGGAGGGGGGCCGTCGTCTCCATCGACACGACCTCTCCCCTCGTCGCGGCGCGCGCGCTCGACGACGGCGCGGCGGTGGTCAACACGATCTCGCTCGACAGCGCGGCTGAGCTCGGCGCGCTCTGCGCGCGCCGCGGGGCGTCGCTCGTGCTCATGCACAGCCGCGGCCCGATGTCGGCGATGGCCGGCTTCTCCGCCTATCCCGACGGCGCCTACGGCGACGTCGTCGCCGACGTGGCGCGCGAGTGGTCGAGCGCCGCGGAGCGGGCGATCGAGGCGGGCCTGCCGAGGGGCGAGCTCGTCCTCGACCCGGGCCTCGGCTTCGCCAAGAACGCGCGGCAGTCGCTCGAGCTGTGCGCGAGGCTCGACGAGCTGTGCGCCCTCGGCTTCCCGGTGCTCGTCGGGCCGAGCCGCAAGTCGTTCCTCGCGCGCGCCGCGGCGGCCGAGGCCGCCGAGCGGGGCGACGGCGCGGGCGCCGCGCTCGCGCCGCCCTCGGAGCGCCTCGGCGGCACCGTCGCGGCCGCGCTCGCGTGCGCCGCGCGCGGCGCCGCGGCGGTGCGCGTCCACGACGTCCGCGCCGTCCGACAGGCGCTCGACGTGATGCGCGCGATCGATCGCGTGAACGACCGCGTGAACGATCGCGCGAACGATCGCGCGAACGACCGCGCGGGCCCGCGCGAGCGGCGCGGCGCCGGGGCTCCCCTCACCCAGGGGGCGCGCGACGATGGTTGAGGGGTTCCTCCGCCTCTTCTCGGCGAGGCCGGTGACGCAGATCGTCCGGGACCTCGTCGACATCTTCATCGTCGCGTACGTCGTCTATCGCGCGCTGCTCGTGCTGCGCGGCACCCGCGCGATGCAGATGGGCCTCGGGCTCGGCATCGTCTTCCTCATCTACCTCGGGGCGAAGATCTTCGGCCTGACGACGCTCCTCAACCTCCTCTCGTGGCTGCTCTCGTCGATCATCCTCATCGTGGTCGTCGTCTTCCAGAACGACATCCGCCGCGCCCTCATCCGCGTGGGCGGCAGCAACTGGTTCACGAGCGGCCGCGAGCAGCAGTCGCGCGTCATCGACGAGGTCGTGGCGGCCGCGACCGAGCTCGCCCGCCACCGCATGGGCGCGATCATCGCCTTCGAGCAGGACGCGAACGTGCTGGAGTTCGTCAAGAGCGACGGCATCCACATCGACTCGGTGGTGACCCGGGAGCTGCTCGTCTCGCTCTTCGTCCCCGAGTCGGTGAACAAGCTGCACGACGGCGCGGTGCTGATCCGCGATCTCAAGATCGCGCGCGCCGGCGTCTTCTTCCCGATGCCGGAGACCAAGATCCTCGACGCGAGCCTCGGCTCCCGGCACCGCGCCGCGCTCGGCATCACCGAGGAGACCGACGCGGTCGTGGTCGTGGTCAGCGAGGAGCGCGGCACGATCAGCTTCTGCTTCAGCGGCAACATCGTCTCGAACCTGGACGGCCAGTCGCTGCGGCACGCGCTGCTCGGGCTCTTCGGCCGCTCGTCGCGCCGGCGGCGCTTCGCGAAGAAGGTCGCCCAGAGCGGCCGCACGAGCCTCCCGGCGCCGCCGGCGCGCAGCCCCGCGGTGAGCCCCACGCCGGTCGCCGCCGCGCCGGGCCACGAGCCCGGCAAGCCCGCCGCCGTCGCGGCGAAGCCCGCGCCGATCGAGGCCAAGCCCGCGGCGCCGGTCACGAAGACGTCGTCGATGATCAAGCCGCCCGCCGAGGCCGAGGCGCGGCCGATGGCGCGGATGTCGACCTCCACGCCGATGCGCTCGGGCGCCGAGGCGCGCGCCGCGGCGGGGTCGAGCGCCGACCTCCGCGCCGCGGTGGGGACGAGCGCCGACGCGCGGAGCCCGGGCGCGACCTCCACCACGCAGGACGTGGAGCGCCCGTCCGAGCGCGGCCGGCCGGCGCTGGTCGACGCCACCGCCGCCGCGACGGACTCTCCGGTCCCGTCGCAGCGCACCTTCGTTCCGACGGGGCAGGTCGCGACGACCGCCGCGTCCAAGGGGAGCGCGGAGGGGGTCCCTCCGCGAGATGAGCCATGACGCTTGCCGGCATCCGCGAGGCGCTCCGCTCGGCGCTGCTCGACAACCTTGGCCTCAAGCTGCTCTCGATCACGTTCGCGCTGTGCCTCTACGCCTTCATCCACGGCGCGGAGAATGCCCAGCGCACGCTGATGCTCAGCGTCGTCCTGATCCTCCCGCCCGAGTCGAGCCACCGGCAGCTCATGACCCAGGTCACGGACGCGGTGGCGGTGACGGTGCGGGGCCCCCGGACCCAGCTCGACGACCTCCGCTCGGAGAGCCTCGGGACGCTGCGGCTCGACCTCCGGGACGGCGCGAAGACGCGCATCGATCTCGACTCCTCGATGTTCCACATGCCGGCGGGGCTGGTCGTCGATCAGATCTACCCGTCGACGATCGAGCTCCGCTGGGACGACGTGGTCACGCGGTCCATCCCGGTGCACGTGCCGCGCACGGGGGACACCGCGCAGGGGTTCCTCGTGAAGGGGATGATCTCGGTCGAGCCGCCGTCGGTGAGCGCCCGCGGCCCGCGCTCGGTGGTCGACGTGATGCAGCTCGCGCGCACCGCGCCCTTCGACATCAGCGGGCTCACGGAGGGCACGTACCAGCGGCAGCTCGCCCTCGAGCGGCCGCCGAAGCTCGTGACGTACGACGTCGACAGCGTGATGGCGACGCTCGAGATCGGGCGCGAGCTCGCCACGCGCACCTTCGACCGCAGGGTCGAGGTCGTCGGGATCCCGCGCGCCACGGTTTCGCCCGCCGTGGTGCAGGTGAGGATCACGGGGACGCCGGAGGACGTGGGCGCCGTGAACCCCGACTCGATCGTGGCGCGCGTCGAGCCCAAGGCGGCGAACCTCGATCTGAGCCAGCCGGGCAGCGACTTCCTCGACGTGCTCGTCGACGTCCCGCGCGTCACCGCTGAGGTCAACCCCGCGAAGGTCATGGTGAAGTGGTGAGCGCGCCGCCCCTTCGCCCCGCGGCGGCGGGCGTCGGCGCGGGCGGCACCTCGAGCTCGCCCCGCGCGATCCGCGCCGCGAGCGCGGCGGCCCGCGCCCTCGCCGCGGCCGGGATCCCCGCCGCGTGCGGGCCTTCGCTCACGTAGCCGACGCCGCCCTCGGCAAGGCCGAACGACGCGATCCCACCCTCGAAGCGGCCCTCGACGAGCGCGCGGATCGCCTCGAAGACCGCCACGTCGGCGCGCTTGATCATGCTGGTGAGCACCGTCCCCGGCATCTCGTCGTGCTGGTCTCGATCGACGCCGATCGCCTTGACCCCCATGTCGCGCGCCGCCTCGAACACGCCGTGGCCCGTCGCCCCGGAGACGTGGAAGAGGACGTCGGCGCCCGCCGCGACCTGGCTCACCGCGAGCGCCTTGCCCTTGACCGGATCGCGGAACGCGTCGGGCGTCGTCCCCGCGTACGCGACGCTGACGCCGCACGCGGGGCAGACCTCTCGCACGCCCGCGCGGTAGCCCGCCTCGAACCTGTGGACGAGCGGCATGTCCATGCCGCCGATGAAGCCGACGCGCCCCGTCGCCGTCGTGAGCCCGGCGATGGCGCCGACCAGGAAGGCCCCTTCCTCCTCGCGGAAGGTGAGGCCGGCGAGGTTCTCGGGCAGGGCGCGGCCGGGCACGGCCGCGAAATCGAGGCACGCGAAGCGGGTCGCCGGGAAAGCGCGCGCGACGACCTCCACGTCGGTCGAGAAGATGAAGCCCACGCCGATCACCAGATCGAAGCCGCGCGCCGCGAACAGCCGCATCGCCGCCTCGCGGTCCTCGGCGCCGCTCGGCTCGAGCACCTCGGTGGTGACGCCGAGCTCGCGCGCGGCGCGGGCGAGCCCGAGGTCGGCCGCGTCGTTGAAGCTCCTGTCCCCGCGCCCGCCGACGTCGAACACGAGGCCCACGCGGATCGCGGCGCGCGCGCCGGCCCCTCGAGGCGGCTCGCCGCGGGCGGGGAGGAGCAGCGACAGGGCGGCGAGCGCCGCGACGGCGGCGGTGACACGTCGGAGGGACAGCGCGGCGGGCATGGGCTCGAGCGGCGACGGCGGCGCCGCTCGGCCGCTCAGCCGGGCGTCGCCTCGCTGCCGTCGCCCCGGGAGAGCCCGAGCTCGCCGAGCAGCGCCCGCAGCTTCTCGGGCCCGCGCTTCGGATCGGCAAGCTTGACGATCGCGTAGCGCTCCTCTTCGGTCAGGGCCGCCAGCCGGCCGAGCGCGGCGCCGTCGAGCGCGCCGTCCGGGCCGAGCCGCTCGCGCAGCCGCGCGACGACGCTCTCCGGATCCCAGGCGGAGCGGCGCACCGGCGCGCCCGCGAGCGGGGTGAGGTCGACCCCGGCGCGCGCCGCGAAGCCGCGGAGCACCTCGGCATAGACGGCGAGGTCCTCGTCCGTATCGACCGGCAGGTGACACAGGGCGAGCCGCTCCGCGCGCGACAGCGCCTGCCACCCCGCGAGCGAGATCTTGAGCTCCGCGAGGTCGAGCTTCCGCCGCACCGAGAGCGGCACACAGTCGAGCGAGGCGTGGACCTCGCCCTCGAGCGCGAACTGCCTGTACATACCCTCCTCCTATAGCCGCGCGCCGATCGTTCCGCGAGCCGCGGCGCGCCTGGCCGCCAGCCGCGGCGCGCGCCTGGCCGCCGGCCGCGGCGCGCGCCTAGGACGCGCAGGGCGGTTTGCGCTAGCCTGCCGCCGTGCGCCGACTCGGGCTCCTCACGACGCTGACCGCGCTGCTCGCGCTCGCGTCGCCGGTCCGGAGCGCCCGCGGCCAGGACGCCGGCGTCCCGGCGCCGGCGCCCATGCTGCTCGACCGCGTCGTCGTGCGCTGGCACGCGCCGGAGACGGGCGGCGTGCGCCGCCCGCAGTTCGTCTTCGAGCGGGAGCTCGCCTTCCAGGCGCGCATCGAGGCGCTCGCCGACCCCGACGCGGAGCCCGGGCTCTACCGGGACCGGCACGTCCGCGCCGCGCTCGATCGGCACATCGCCGAGACGCTGCTCGCCAGCCTGCCGATCTCGCCGGCGCCGACGTCGGCGGAGGTCGCGCAGCGGGCCGAGGCGGCCCGGTTTTCGCTGGAGCAGCGCGCCCGCGGCCGCGCGCGCCTCCTCGCCGCGGCGGCCGCCGAGGGGGTGAGCTCCGACGAGCTGGACGCGCTGCTGCGCCGACAGGCGCGCGCGAGCCTGTACCTGGACCGCATGGTCGCGCCGATGCTCGAGCCCAGCGAGTTCGAGCTCAAGCTCGTCCTGCGCTCCGGCGCCACGCCGTTCAAGGATCAGCGCTACGAGGACGTCGCCCCGGCGCTGAAGCGCTGGTACGTCGCGCAGCGGCTCGCCCACGCGCTCGACACCTACTACCAGAGCGCGCGCGCCCGGGTCTCCTTGAGCGTCGTGCCCGCGCGCTGAGCGCGCGCCGGGCGGCGGACGAAACGCGCGTCGCGAGGCGCGCGAACGAAGAGCGCCGCGCGCCTCACGCATCGCCAGGCGCCGGCCCTCCGGCGCCTCCGCCTCGGGAAAACCCCCTTCGCGTGGTCTCCGCGTTGCGCCGGTGCAACGTGCCTATCCCGACGTGCGTCCGCCCGCTTTCTGCGACCCATGGCGCCCGCCAGAGCGCCCATCGGCGCCTGTGGTGCGACGCGGAACGACGCGGAACGACGCGGAACTACGCTGCTCGAGGCGCGGAAGAGGTGGAAGAAGTGGAAGAGGTCGAAGAGATAACGCAGGTGGATTCTATCTCTTGATATTGAAGGACACCGAAGCGATACTGCAGCGTCGCCTGGTGTTCACTCCAGGCAACTTGGAGCGCGGGCGCTTCCGTGCTGATCGCGCGGGAGGGGGGTCCAGTGCGCCGTATCCGTAGGGGTGTTCGCTGGGGCTACATGCCGGCGATCGGCGTTGGAGGACGCGTTCCAGGAGCGATGAGATAGAGCACGAGACCCTGGCCGTGCGCCGCTCGTGAGCCGCCGGAGAGCGCGATCGCGCCGGCGCGGCGCGGCGCCGGGCCGACGGCGATGTCGCGAGCGGCCTTTGCGGCGGGGTCGATCCCGGGCGTGGGCGCGCTCGGGGAGCCACTCCGACGAGCGGGCTGAGCAGGCCTCCCCGCCGGGCGTCTCCGGGATCGCGCCGCGAACCCGGCGCGCAGGCCTCGACGTCGGGGCGCGGCGCCGTCGCGTCGCGCTCGCGCGCGGCGCTCTGTGATCCGGTGTGCCGCGGCCGTGCCCTCGTGTGCGGGAGAGGCGGTGGGAGAGCGCGCGCCCGCCGCTCGGCGGCGTCGGCGACGAGCATCGTGAGGAGACCTCGCAAGGAGCTGTTCACATGGAACCCGGAGAACGTTCGTTTCATCGCAGGCATCTGTTGCGCGGACTCGGCGGCATCGCGACGCTCACCGCGGTCGCTCCCGCGGTGCTCGGCAGCGCCTCCGCCGGCGCGACGACGTCGGCCGTGCTCGCCACCGGCTTCCCGGAGATGGTGGGCATGAGCTCGGAGCGGATCGACGATGTCTTCGCGCGCGTGCAGCGCCGCGTGAACGACGGCCTCTTCCCCGGCGCGACCGCGCTCGTCGCGCGGCGCGGCGTCATCGTGGGTCACCGGGCGTTCGGCAACAAGGTCGCCGGCTGCAGCGAGCCGGTCACGCTCGACACGATGTTCGATGTCCTCTCCATCACGAAGGTGCTGGCGACCGCCACGGCGACCCTGGCGCTCGTCGAGCAGGGCAAGCTCCAGCTCTCCGACCGGGTGGCGTCGTACCTCCCGCGCTTCGCCGCGAACGGGAAGTCGGGCGTCACCGTCCTCGATATGCTCCGGTACTCGGCCGGGCTGCCCATGGACCACCAGCTCCTCGACGCGCCGGACGACGAGGCCGCGTGGCAGGCCATGGCCGAGACGCCGCTCGAGGTCGCGCCGGGATCGTCGGTGCTCTACAGCGATCTCACCTACCGCCTGCTGGGCCGGCTGGTCGAGGTCGCCTCCGGCACGGATCTGAGCACCTTCGCGCACGCGCACATCTGGGGCCCGCTCGGCATGCACGACACGATGTTCAACCCGCCGGCGGAGCTCGCGCCGCGCATCGCGGCGACCGGGGCCTCGGCGCGCCGCGGTCGCCTCGTGCGCGGCGAGGTGCAGGACGAGCAGGACTTCGCGCTCGGCGGGATCACGGGCTGCGACGGCGTGTTCACCACGGCGATGGACATCGCCATCTTCTGCCAGATGATCATGGGCTCCGGCAGCTACGGCGGCGCGCGGGTGCTCACCCCGGAGTCGGTCCGCGCCATGACGCGGAACCAGACGCCTCGGGTCACCGCCGCGGCGACGGACACCTCGCCCCTCAACAACCTCCTGCTCGCGCCGAAGGGCCTCGGTTGGGAGATCTGGACGCCGCGCTTCTCGAACGGCGGAACGCGGCTGTCCCCAGGCTCCTTCGGCAAGGCGGGCGGGACCGGCACGTTCGTGTGGATCGACCCGGCGCGCGAGCTCTTCGGGATCCTCTTGACGAATCACGGCCTGCCGGAGCCCTTCGACGAGATCGGTTGGAACCGGCTGCTCGACAGCACCGGCGTGGCGGAGTTCTTCGACGGGGTGATCGCCGCCGTCGCCGACGAGCGCTGAGCCGCCGCTGGCCCTCGCCGGCCAGCGATCCGCGTCCATGCGTCTCGCGCGGCGGGATCGTGGCTGTCGTCCGAGCGCCGCGCCGCCCGCGGCGAGAACATGACGTGTCTCGCGGCGACCGCGTAACGCCCTTCCTGGACATGAACGTGTCCACCTCGCGGTGCACGGCAGTCGAGACTGCCCCGCTCGCGATCTGCGTCGAGCGTGACGCCGCGACAACGCATTGCGTTATACCGCGTACCCGGAGCGGGCCTCTCCCGCGGCCGCGTCGCCCTGCGCGCGCGCGCAGGGGTTCTCGCGGGCGCCACGGGCGCGGCGCGCGCGATCGTCAATGACGCTCCTCGGAGGGGAGGGCGCGCCGGGGCACAACGCAGGAGAGCGAGACGCGCCCCGCTGGCGATGCCCCGCTCGCCTCGAGACGAAAAACCGAGTTCGAGGTCCCGAAACAATCCGCGCCGCGTCGCGCGCTCTGGCGACGCCGCCGCAGCACGGAAACCGCGCCCCCCGCGGCTCGCGAACGCAGCCTCGCAGTCGCGTCGCGCGCGCGCCGAGCACTCCCGGTAACGCGCCAGGCGTCGCGTGGATTCTTTTGGCTGCACTTCATCCGGATCGAGCTGTTTTGGCGCAATGCGTCATCCTGCGCCTCGGCTTGTAGCCCGGGGGAACGGTTAAGGTTCGTTAAGACAAGTGATTTCGGTCACTTAATCTTGACGCATCGCAGAAGGCAACAAACTGCTGAGGGTGCTTCGGAGACCTTTGACATGAACAGAACGTTCCTGTTAACTGTGCCCCCCGCGAGCCCCACGTGTGTGGCGCCGGGCGGCTCTGTCACACAGAGCCATCCTTAGATTCTCTTGACAGGCCGCTTCCTCTGCCGCTCTGGCCATCTGGCCGAATCACCTCCCCATCACCCCAAGCACACTCCAAGAAATGGATAGGAGCGTCGTTCGATGACATCACTTAAGAGAGACAGGTCGTCGGTTCCCAGCATGCGAATCGCGGGTCGGCGCGCCGCAGTCCGAGCCCTCGGGCTGGTTTCCGTCTCCGCCATTTGCCTCACGGCGGCGCCGAAGTCGGCCCACGCCGTGGGAAGCGAGAACTTCGAGTGGCACTGGTACTCACGCCTCGGCATGGCGTGGTCGCTCTACGGACAGAGGGCTCAGGGCCAGTCGATGAACCTGCTCGGGTTCGGCATCGGCGGCCGTTACGAGGAGGATGACTACTCCGAGCCGTCGTTCGTCGCCCACGTGGTGAAGGGCGCGACGCCGCAGGACTTCTACGTGAAGTCCGAGATGACCTTCGCCATCTGGAAGCCGCGGGGGCAGATGTTCATGCAGCCTGCCTCGCAGGGCGGTGAAGGGATCACGGTCCAGTTCAACCAGGCCTACATCGAGGCGGGCAACTTCCTCGTCCCGGGCCTCAGCGTCTGGGGTGGCGGGCGCTTCTTCCGCGAGCAGTACGCGCCGATCGGCGACTACTTCTACCTCGACGACCTCAGCGGCCAGGGCGGCGGCATCACGTACGAGAACCTGAAGCTCGCCATCCTCGGGTATCGGAGCGACGCGGCGTCCGGCACCCCCGGCAACAATCCCCCGTTCTACAACTTCCCGGGCGGGGTCGAGCGCTTCCGCACCATCTTCGCCGGCAACTACAAGTTCGAGTTCGGCGGGGAAGCCAAGCACCACGTCAAGGTCCACGGCGAGTTCCATGTCCTTCCGGGCGCGTCGCGGGGGCCGGATCAGGATGCGCCCGAGGACGGCAAGGGCGACGTCGGCGGCGTCATCGGCGCGAAGCTCCACCTCGGGCTCGGCCAGGGCAACTGGAGCGACACGTCCGTGCGCTTCGGCACCGGCATCGCCAACGGCGCCGCCGGCGGCGCGAAGACGTACCAGACCTGGGGCGCGCCCAACGACGACGGCACCTACTCGGGCTCGTTCGCCGTCGAGGCCGTCGAGCACCTCGGCTTCCGGATCGGCGACGTCGCCGCCCTGGAAGGCCTCGCCACCTTCCACTACACGAAGGGCGCGGCCGACGCCGACGGCGCCGCGGCACTTGGGCAGGCCGACAAGCAGTTCGACTTCTCGGTCCAGGCGAACGCCGCGATCTTCGCCCACAAGGTCTTCCACCCCGTCGTCGAGGCGTCGTTCCAGGGGCGGAAGGACGGCGACGGCGACCTCGGGACCGCGATCAAGCTCTCGGTCGTCCCGACCCTCGTGCCGACGGGCGAGCTGAGCACCGGCGCGCGGCCGCACTTCAAGCTCATCTACACGGCCGCCATCTACAACGAGGCGGCGGTCCTGCAGAACCAGTCGCCCTACATCCGCGCCTTCGGCCTCCGCGACGAGTCGGATCCGGCGAACTTCCGGGCCCGCTCGACCGTCGGCCACTACATCGGCGCGCGCACCGACTGGTACTTCTAGACCGCTCGGCGATCGAAGCCGCCGCTCCCCTCCGTTCCCTTCATCCCACCTCAGGCCAGCGCCCCGGCGCCGCGATCGCGGCGCCGGCGGCGCGCCCTCACGCCGTGTCGCTGCGCGACTCGCTCGCGATCTCCTGCGAGGCGGGCCCGGACTCCTCGTCCGCCGGACCCTGCGCCTCGTGGTAGTGGTGCGCGAACGATCGCGCCGCGCGGCGCGCCTTCAGGAACTCCGCGAACGCCGTCAGCGTGTCGAGATCCCGCGGGCCGAGCGCCTCGGCGATGTCGCGGAGGTTCTTGCGCAGGCTCTCCACGCTCTTGCCGCGGCGGGGCTCCCGCACCTCCTCGCGCTCGCGCTCGCGCTCGCGCGGCGGCGGCTCGACGGCGGGCGCCACGGGCGCGGCGGCCTCCGGGCGGGCCGGCACCTCCGGCACCCAGAGCGGGCGGGGGACCGGGTTCAGCGCGTGGGCGCTCAGCCACGCCTCCATGAAGATCCGCAGCCGCTCGCTCCGGAAGGCGAACCAGCGCTCCCGCTCCGGGCCGTAGGACATCAGCACATCCTTGAAACGCCGGAACGCGCCCTTGCCGTCGATCGCCTGGCTGAGCTTCGCCTGGAGCTCCATGTCTTCCACCATCGGGATGTAGCGCTCCATCCACCGGTACTGCTCGCGGGAGCTCACGGGATCGATCCGGAGGTAGTTGGCATCGGCCGCGATGCGCGCGTGCATCTGAGGATCGGCCACGCCGTCGACCACGCGCAGCACGTCGCCCGTGCCGAGGTGCAGGTACGAGTGCACCTCTGGGGCGTTGTTCTCGAAGGCGTCCTCCAGCGCCTCCCAGTCGATCGGGATGTCGCGAACGGCCGTCCCGCCGGCTGAAGCATTCTCGGTAGTCGGCATGTCCTCCTCGTCTCCATCGAAAGCAGCGAGGCGGCGGTGGGCTGGCCGCGCGCCTCGGTTCAAGTGCACCAAGTTTGAACGGAAATGCGCCGTCGTCATAGCACTCTACGCTGGTTGGGGGCTTCTGGGCCTAACTCTCGCAACCTAGGGTTGATTCCTTGATCCGGAAGCCCGTTCGGCCGCCGAGCCGGCGGCGCGATGACGGCTCGGGAGCGAGCTTCGGAAGACCTGGTTCAAGCGGAAAACAGCGTGGAAATTCAGGGGAATCGGGGCGCGATCAGCCGCGCTGCGAGCGCGCGCGCGCCACCGCGTCGGCCCAGCGGCGGAGGTGGGACGCGCGATCCTCCTCGGTCATCGCGACCTGGAAGCTCTGCCCGACACGGGACATGCGGGCCGAGTCCTCCTTCGTCCGGAAGAGGCCGGCGCCGACGCCGGCGAGCATTGCGGCCCCGCGCGCCGTCGTCTCCAGGTCGGTGGGGCGCTCGATAGCGACGTTCGCCACGTCCGCCTGGAACTGCATGAGCAGGTCGTTCGCGGCGGCGCCGCCGTCCACGCGCATCCGGCGCACCGGGTGGCCCAGGTCGTCGGCCATCGCCCGCACGAGATCCGTCACGGAGAGCGCGATTCCCTCGAGCGTCGCGCGGGCGAGGTGCGCCGCGGTCGTGCCGCGCGTCACCCCGACGATGATCCCGCGGGCGTCCGGATCCCAGTAGGGCGCGCCGAGGCCGGAGAGCGCCGGGACGAACGTGACGCCCTCGCTGGAGGGCACGCCGCGGGCGAGCGCCTCGACGTCCGCCGCGCTCTTGATGACGCCCAGGCCGTCGCGGAGCCACTGCACCGCGGCCCCGGCGATAAAGGCGCTTCCCTCGAGCGCAAAGACCACCTCGGAGCCGATCTTCCAGCCCACGGAGGTGAGCAGGCCGAAGCGGCTCCGGAGCGGGCGATCGCCGATGTTGGCGAGCACGAAGGCGCCGGTGCCATAGGTGCACTTGGCGTCGCCCGTCGCGAAGCAGGCCTGGCCGAAGAGGGCCGCCTGCTGATCGCCGGCGATGCCGGCGATCGGGATGCCGTCCGGCAGGTGAGGGAAGCCGCGAGTCGCGGCGATGCGGCCCGCCGACCCGACGATCTCGGGCAGCAGCGGGCGCGGGATCCGCAGCATCGCGAGCATCGCGTCGTCCCAGCTGAGCGACGCGAGGCTCATGAGCAGGGTGCGCGACGCGTTGGTGACGTCGGTCGCGTGCACCGGAGCCCCGCCGGCCACGTCGCCCGAGAGGCGCCAGACGAGGAAGCTGTCGATCGTGCCGAAGCAGAGCTCGCCGCGCTCGGCGCGCGCGCGCGCGCCGGGCACGTTGTCGAGGATCCACTCGAGCTTCGTGCCGCTGAAGTACGGATCGAGCACGAGGCCGGTCGTCTCCTCGACCGCCTGCTCGTGGCCCGCGGCGCGCAGCTCGGCGCAGCGCGGCGCCGTGCGGCGGTCCTGCCACACGATCGCGCGGTGGATCGGCCTTCCGGTCGCGCGCTCCCAGACGAGCGTCGTCTCGCGCTGGTTCGTGATGCCGATGGCCTTGATCGCGCTGCCCGCCACGCCGGCCGCCTTGAGCGTCTCGCCCACGGCGTCCCGAACGCTCTGCCAGATCTCCTCCGGGTCGTGCTCGACGAGCCCGGGCTCCGGGAAATGCTGGCGAAACTCGCGCGTCGCGCGGCCCAGCGTCGCGCCCGCCGTGTCCATGAGGAGGGATGTCGTGCCGGTGGTGCCCTGATCGATCGCGAGGAGGTACGCGGAATCCATGCGGCCGACTAACGCGGCGGCCCGTGGGCGCATAGCCGTTCCAGGCGACACTTCCACACGGATCCCGATTCTGTGTTCTGTACGTATGATCAGTGGTCGCCGCGGGGGCCGCCCGAGGCGACCGCGCCGGGCGCGGGCGCGTCCCCGCGGATCAGCGCGGTCGCTTTCCCCGGCCTGTCCTGGACTCCGGCCGGAAAGATTGTCGGTCCGTGCTCGGCTGGGTAATCTCCCAGAACCGATGGCCCGCCTCATCCTGCAGACCGCCGAGGGCCAGCAGGCGATCGAGCTGCGGCCCGTGAACTCGCTGGGGCGCCACCCGAACAATTCCATCCAGCTGCTCGACAAGATCGTCTCGAAGGAGCACTGCATCATCGAGCAGCGGGGCGATCACTTCGTCCTGCGCGATCTCGGGAGCCTGAACGGCACGTTCGTCAACAGCGAGCGTGTCCGGGGCGAAGCGCCGCTCAAGCACGGGGACGAGATCGCCCTGGGGTCCACGCGAGGCCGCTTCGACGATCCGGGCGCGCCGGCCGCCCCGCCGCTCGTCCCGGGCTGGCCCCCCGCGGTGAACCACCAGGGCGCGGCGCCGGCGCCCGGGTACGGACACCCGCCGCGCGAGGGCGCCTACCCGGCGCCGCAGCAGCCGCAGTACCCGCGCCAGCAGCCGCCGCAGCAGGCGGGGGCGCTGTCGGGCACGCCGGCGGCGCCGCCGGTGGCGCGGCAGCCGCCGTACGTGCCGCCGCCGCTGGTCGCCGGGCCGGGCGGGACCGCGCCGCTGCCGGGGCGCTCGGGGGCGCACGGCGGCTCGTACGTCGCGCAGGGCACCCGCATCGACGTGAACGATCAGGCCCGGCAGATCGGCACGCAGATCGCCGCGGTCGACAAGGGGTTCCTGGCGTTCGACCGGATCGCGAACGACATGAACCAGCTGCGCGCCGACTACGAGCGGCTGCGCCTGTCGCACGAGCTGTCCCGCGAGATCGCCGCCGAGCGCGACACGACGAAGCTGCTCGAGAAGATCCTCACGAGCGTCTTCAAGTTCATCCGCGCCGACCGCGGGGTGATCTTCCTGCGCAACGAGAGCGGCGAGCTCACGCCGCAGGCCATGCAGCGGCGCGACGGGACGACGGCGCCGATCAGCGTGTCCTCGACGATCCTGAACCACGTGGTGCACGAGCGCGCCGCGGTGCTGACCCACGACGCGGCGATGGACTTCGCGGCGTCGAAGGGCAAGAGCATGATCCTGAACCGGATAAGCTCGGCCATCGTCGCCCCCCTCGTGGCCCCGCTGCAGCACAACAACGAGGTGCTCGGCGTGCTCTGGCTCGACTCGGAGACGCTCGCGCAGTTCCAGCCCAAGGACCTCGAGCTCGTGACCGCCATCGCCTACCAGGCGGCGATGTTCATCGAGATCAACATCCTCGGGAAGAAGATCGAGAACGAGATCGTCACGCGCGAGCAGCTGCGCCGGCTGCTCTCGCCGAACATCGCCGAGCGCGTGCTGAGCGGCCAGCTCGCCGTGAAGCAGGGCGGCCAGCACGTCGAGGAGTGCACCGTCTTCAACAGCGACATCCGCGGCTTCACGCGCATGGCCGAGAGCAAGAAGCCCGAGGAGCTCGTCGTGATGTTGAACGAGTACTTCGAGCGGATGGTCGACACGATCTTCCAGTTCGAGGGCACGCTCGACAAGTTCATGGGCGACGGGATCATGGCGCTCTGGGGCGCGCCGGTCGCCCACCGCGACGACGCGGTCCGCAGCGTGGAGTGCGCGCTGAAGATGGGCGAGGTGCTCGGCGAGTTCAACCGCGAGCGGCTCCAGCGCGACGAGCAGCCGCTCGCGGTCGGCATCGGGATCCACACCGGGCCGCTCGTCGCCGGGTACATCGGCAGCTCGAAGGCGCTCAGCTACACGGTGATCGGCGACGTGGCGAACACGTCGGCGCGGCTCTGCTCGATCGCGCTGGCCGGCCAGATCGTGATCAGCGAGACCACGTACGCGCAGCTCGGCGGCCGGTTCGAGACCGAGGAGCTGCAGCCCGCCAAGGTCAAGGGCAAGGACAAGCCGATCCCGATCTACAACGTGATCCGGAGCCGGCCGATGGCGCAGGTCCCGGCGAACGCCTTCGCCAACGTCGAGCCGACCAACGCCGCCCAGGAATGAGCGCGATGACGCGACGCCTCCGCCCCGGGCGGAGGGCGAGCGCGTCGTCGCGGGGGCGCGGGGGCGCGACGCGCTCGACGCGATGCGCCGCGGCAGCACAGCGCCGTAGCCGTCCGCCCGCTGCAGCGTTAGGGTCCGCGCCGTGGCTGCTTCGATTCTACCCTTTGAAAAACCCGTCGCAGAGCTGATCGAGAAGGTGCGGGAGCTGCGGTCGCTCGCCGCGGCCGACCCGCGCTTCGAGCCGGAGCTCGCGCAGCTCGAGGACAACACGGGCCGGCTGGCGCGCGAGATCTTCGCGGGCCTCACGCCGATGCAGAAGGTGCTGCTCTCGCGGCACGCGAACCGGCCGTACACGCTCGACTACGTGAAGCGGCTCTTCACGGACTGGGTCGAGCTGAAGGGCGATCGGCGCTTCGCCGACGACTGCTCGATCGTCGGCGGGCTCGCGACGTACCACGGGCGGAGCGTCGTGGTGGTGGGCCACCAGAAGGGGCGCGGCGCGAAGGAGAACGTGAAGCGCAACTTCGGGATGCCGCACCCGGAGGGCTACCGGAAGGCCATCCGGCTCTACGAGATGGCGGACCGGTTCGGGCTGCCGATCCTGACGTTCATCGACACGATGGGGGCGTACCCGGGCATCGGCGCCGAGGAGCGCGGCCAGAGCGAGGCGATCGGCGCCGCGCTCGCCGCGATGGCGCGGGTCGGGGTGCCGATCGTGGCGACCGTCATCGGCGAGGGGGGCTCGGGCGGCGCGCTGGCGCTCGGCGTCGCGAACCGCGTGCTGGTGCTCGAGTTCAGCTGCTACTCGGTCATCTCGCCCGAGGGCTGCGCGGCCATCCTCTGGAAGGACGGGGCCCGCGCCGACGAGGCCGCGGCGCGGCTCAAGATCACCGCGCCGGACCTCCTGCAGCTCGGCGTCGTCGACACCATCGTCGAGGAGCCGACCGGCGGCGCGCACCAGGACCACGACGACGCCGCGGCGCGGCTCGACAAGGCGCTCTGGGCGACGCTCACGTCGATGGACGGGCTCAGCCCGGAGGAGCTCGTGGACGACCGGTACCGCAGGTTCCGCGGGCTCGGATCGTTCGTGGGCTAGGCGGGCGCGAGGCGGCTCGAGGCGGCGCGCCGCGCGGGCGCTACGGCTGGCCCTCCCCGGGCGCCGGGGCTATACGCCTCGCGGATGGACTACGGCAAGGCGACGCGGACGCTGCTGCTCGTGGGCACCAGCGCGGTCGCCGCCGGCGCGGTCCTCTGGGTTCAGTCGCGGTTCAACGCCTCGGATCGCAGGGCGGCGCTCGGCATCGTGCAGCAGTACCGGGCGCAGGACGGCCGGAGCGTGCCGGAGGCGATCGGCGCGCGGCACCCGGGCAAGCCGCCCGTCTGGAGCACCGCCACCGAGTCGGCCTGCTTCCAGCACGTCCGCGTGCGCGCGACGATCGAGGGAGAGCCGCGCGCGGCGTACGACTTCCTCGTCGACATCAACGGGCCGTCGATCCACCCGGGCAACCGCGACGGCGAGGCGATCCTCGGCGAGCTCGGGCGTCCGCCGGCCGAGTCCGCCGCCGCGCCGGGGGCGCCGTGAGCGTCCGCGTCGCGCTGCTCGGCTGCGGGCGGTGGGGGGAGAAGCTCCTCCGCGCGCTGTCGGAGAACGCGCGGGCGCGCGTCGTCGCGGTGGCGGACGTCGACCGCGGCCGCCTCGCGCGGGCGCGCGCGCTCGCCCCGCGGGCGCGGCTCGTGCGCACGCTCGACGAGGCGCTGGCCGCGCGCGTGGACGCGGTGGTCGTCGCGACGCCCGCGGCGAGCCACGCCGAGCTCGCGCTGCGCGCGCTCGAGGCCGGCGCCGACGTGTTCGTGGAGAAGCCGCTGGCCCTCTCCGCGGCGCAGGCGGATCGCTGCGCCGCGCGCGCGGCGGCGCTCGGCCGGGTCGGCATGGTCGGCCACCTGCTCCGCTACCACCCCTCGGTGGTGCACCTCGTCGCGCTCGCGCGCGAGCGCCGCCTCGGCGATCTCGTGAGCTTCAGCGCGGCGCGCCTCTCGACGGGCGGCGCCGGCGGCGGGGCCCGCTCGGCGCTCTGGACGCTCGGGCCGCACGACCTCTCGGTGCTGTCGGCGCTCGACCCGAGCCCGCTCGTCGAGGCGCGGGCCCACCTCTCGCCGGGCGGCGAGCACGTCACGCTGTCGGCGCGCCTCGAGAGCGGCCTCACCGCGCAGATCGAGCTCTGCTCGTCGAGCCCGACCAAGGAGCGGCGGCTGCGGCTCGCCGGCAGCGCGCGCGTCGCGCTCTTCGACGACGTGCGCGCGCCCGACCGGCTGGCGCTGCTCGACGCGCGCGGCGCCACGGCGTGCGCGCTGCTCGGCGATCGCGCCGAGCGCGACGCGCTCGCGCGCGTCGTCGAAGAGCGCGAGGTCGAGGTGCCGTGGCGCGAGCCGCTCTCGGTGGAGATCGAGCATTTCCTCCGCTGCGTCGAGGACCGCGCGCCGCCGCTGACGCCGCTCGACGAGGGCGCCGCGGTGGTGCGGGTCCTCGAGCGCGTCGAGGCGACGCTCGCGCCGGTCGAGGCGCGGGCGGCCGCGGCGGGGTAGCCGCGGCCGGCGCGCCTGGCGATCGCCGGCGCCGCGCTCGGGAGGGCGCGGCGAGGCCCGGCGGCCGAGTCCGGCGGCCCTCGCCGGAACGGGCGAGGGCAGCGGGGACGTCGCGAACACGGGAGCGGCGCATTTTGCGACGAGCTGAGCCCCGCCGCGCTTTGCAGCGCCGGATCGGCGTGGTACTGCCGTGCGCCGGAAGGGTACGATGCCGCAGGATCCGAAGCTCACGCCCACGCAGGTCAAGGCGCCGCACGGCGCGCGGGTGATGGAGATCCACTGGGCCGACGGCCACCGCAGCGTCCTCCCGCACGAGATCCTGCGCGGGTACTGCCCGTGCGCGAACTGCCAGGGGCACGGCGGCACGATCAACTTCGTGCCCGGGGGCGATCTGGACGTCCGCGAGATCGAGCAGGTCGGCAACTACGCGCTCCAGTTCACCTGGGGAGACCGGCACGACTCGGGGATCTACACGTTCCGGTACCTGCGCTCGCTCTGCCAGTGCGACGAGTGCAAGCCGCAATTCCAGCCGCCCCGCTCCAAGTGACCGCCCGCCGCCCGCCCAAGCCTCAAGCTGCTCCCCCGCCGGCGCGCGCCGAGCGGCAGCTCGATCCGTTCCAGATCGTCGACTCCTCCTTCGTCGCCGGCGCGGCCTCGCTCGCGTCGCTCCCTCCGCCCGTGAGCGCGGAGGTGGCGTTCGCGGGGCGCTCGAACGTCGGCAAGTCGAGCCTCATCAACACGCTGGTCGAGCGCAAAGGGCTCGTCCGGACGAGCTCGAACCCGGGCTCGACGCGGCAGATCAACCTCTACGAGGCCCGGGCGCGCGACGGCGTGGTGTTCCAGCTCGTGGATCTGCCGGGGTACGGCTTCACCCGGCGCTCGAAGGCCGAGCAGGCGGCGTGGGCGTCGCTGATCGAGGGCTACCTGCGCGGGCGCATCACGCTCGCCGCGGTGCTGCTCCTGGTCGACGCGCGGCGGGGGCTCGAGGAGGACGACCTCGAGCTCGTCCGCTTCGTCGAGGCGTCGCGCGACGTGGCGCGCCGGCCCGTGGAGCTGCTCCTCGTGGCGACGAAGATCGACAAGGTGCCCAGCTCGTCGGTGCGGCGCGCGCTGGATCAGGTGTCCGCCGCGGCGCCGCGGGCGGCGAGCGGCGCGCTCCGCCGCGCGGTGGGCTTCTCGTCGATCACCGGCGAGGGCAGGCGGGAGCTGTGGCTCGCGATCCGGCGCGCGACGCTGCTCGGCAGCGCCGCGCCGCAGAGCAGCGGCGCCGCGGGCGGCGACGAGCAGCGGGGGGCGACCGACGGCTGACCTCGCAGCGGTGCGAGGCGCGCGGAGGAGCGGCGTATCTCGCCCCAACGCGGGGCCGATGGAGGTATAGACCCGCCGTCTGATCCTCCATGAACGTGCGGCTCCTCCGGCTTCGCGGGGGAGTCACCAGAGCCGAACGTTTCGCTGTCGCGCCGCGTCTCGCCGTGCAGGGCGCGCGCCAGCCCACGTTCTCACCGGCTGCCCCCAACGATGCCCGACTACTCCGGCCAGGTCACGCACGTCCACGCGTCGCTGACGCCGCTCTGGTGGATCCCGCTCCTGCCGCTGCTCGGCGCGGCGACGAACGCGCTCTTCGGCCGCGCGCTGCAGCGGAGCGCGTTCGGCCGCGATCTGTCGAAGCGGCTCCACATCGGGAGCTTCGGCGTCACGCTCGTCGCCGTGGGCGCGATGCTGGGCGCCTTCGCCCTCGGGCTCGCGAACTTCGTGGCGCTCGCTGGGCTCGATCCGGAGGAGCGCGCGCTCTACAGCTTCGCCTGGCAGATGGTGCGCATCGGGTCGCTCGACGCGAACTTCGCGTTCGTGATGGACCCGCTGAGCGGCCTCATGACGCTGATCATCACCGGCGTCGGCGCGCTCATCCACGTCTATGCCGCGTCGTACATGGAGGCCGAGCCCTCGTACTGGCGGTTCTTCACGTACCTGAACCTCTTCGTCTTCGCGATGTTGCTCCTCGTCCTCGGGGACAACCTCATCGTGATGTTCTTCGGCTGGGAGGGCGTCGGCCTCTGCAGCTACCTGCTCATCGGGTTCTGGTACCGCGACTACGGGAAGGCCACCGCCGGCATGAAGGCCTTCGTCGTGAACCGGATCGGCGACTTCGGCTTCGTGTGCGGCCTCGCGCTCCTCTTCTGGGGCCTCGGCGCCAGGTGGCTCGACGACGGCCGGTACCTGTCCGATTACCGCGCGCGCTTCATCGCGGTGGCCGCGGAGGCGCGCGGCGACGGCGGCGCCGCCGCCGGGACGAGCGACGCGCCCGCGAGCAAGCCCGGCGAGCGCCGGGCGCCGCGCGCCGGCGCCAAGGGCTACCTCACCTTCACCGGCCACCCCGGCGCGCGCGTGTACCTCGGGATCGCCGACGCCGCGCAGCTCGCGTCGAACCCGCGGCCGTTCGGCGTGTCGCCCTTCCTTCGGAAGGAGATCGACGCCGGGGCGCACTCCGTGGTGATCGTGCCGGGCGACGGCGCCGTGATCGGGGGCGACGGCGTCGAGATCGCCGCGATCGAGTGGATGCGCGTCGAGCCGGGCAAGGAGGTCGTGCTGGCGACCGTGGGCTCGACGGTCACCTTCCGCGAGATCCACGACCAGCTCGTGATCAAGGACGCGGGCGGCAAGGCGTTCCTCAAGGAGGCGCTCGAGTCGAAGACGGTGTGGGGCGTCTCGCTGGTCACGCTGGCCTGCCTCTTCCTGTTCGTCGGCGCGGCGGGCAAGAGCGCGCAGATCCCGCTCTACGTCTGGCTGCCCGACGCGATGGCCGGCCCGACCCCCGTCTCCGCGCTGATCCACGCCGCCACCATGGTCACGGCCGGCGTCTACATGATCGCGCGCCTCAGCTCCCTGTTCTCGCTGAGCCCGGTCGCGGGCGGGGTCGTCGCGCTGATCGGGGCCTCGACGGCGCTCTTCGCGGCCACGATCGGCTTCTTCCAGTACGACATCAAGAAGGTGCTCGCCTACAGCACGGTGAGCCAGCTCGGCTTCATGTTCATCGGGGTCGGCGTGGGGGCGTACTGGGCCGCCGTGTTCCACCTGATGACGCACGCCTTCTTCAAGGCGTGCCTCTTCCTCGGCTCCGGCTCGGTGATCCACGGGATGCACGCGGTGGAGCACGACGAGGCCGCGGCGCAGGACATGCGCAACATGGGCGGCCTCCGCCGCGTCATGCCGCTCACGGCGCGGACGTACCAGGTCGCGTGCCTCGCCATCACCGCCGCGCCGATCCCGTTCTTCGCCGGCTTCTGGTCCAAGGACGAGATCCTCTGGAAGGCGTTCGGCACCGAGAACACCGGCCCGATCCCGGGGCTGCTCATCTACGGGATGGGGCTCGCGGCGGCGCTCTGCACCTCGTTCTACATGTGGCGGAGCTACTACCTGACGTTCGAGGGGCCGCACGCCCGCAAGGAGATCAAGACGAAGGTCCACGAGTCGCCGCCGGCGATCACCTGGGTGCTCGCGGCGCTGGCGGTGCTGTCGGCGCTCGCGGGCGCGGTGTTCGGCTTCTCCAGCCACTTCGTCGGCGGCCACGGCGAGCCCCTGCTCGAGGCGTGGCTCCACCCGGTGTTCGCCCACGCGGACGTCTCGTTCCAGCGCCACGGGCTCGGGCTCGAGCTCGCGCTCATGGCGCTCTCGGTCGGCGGCGCGATCTTCGCCTTCTCGCGCGCCCGCGCCCGCTACGGCGAGCGGCGCTCGGCGCGCTGGGCGGAGGAGGAGCGGCGGCTCCCCGGATATCGGCTCCTCTCGAACCGGTACTACGTCGACGAGATCTACGACGCGACGGTGGTGCGCGCCGCCCTCTCGCTGCGCCTCTTCTTCGCCGAGATGGACCGGTGGATCGTCGACGGCATCGTCAACGCGGTCGCGGTCCTGACCCGGGCCGCGGCCTGGGTCACGGGCGCCATCGACAGGTACCTCGTCGACGGGATCGTGAACCTCGTCGCCGAGGGCACGCTGAGCGCGGGCGCGAAGCTCCGCACCCTGCAGACGGGGCGCGTCCAGAGCTACGTCTACTTCCTCCTGGGCGGCGTCGCCTTGATCAGCATCGTTCATTACTTCCTGCGGTGAACGGCGGATGTCGAACCTCTCCTTCGTCAACACGCGCCGCGGCGTCGCCCTCGCGACCCCGGTGAGGTCCACCTCGATGAAGCTCCTGATCCCCCTGCTGGCCGCGCTCTCCGTCGTGCTCGGCGCGGCGTGGCCCGTGGCGGCGCAGGCCCTCGATCCGCCGTCGCCGCCGGCGCTCGAGCCGCGCGGCCAGATCGCGCTGCGCGCCGAGGCGCCCGGCGCGCCGGTCGAGCTCGCGGCGAGCGGGCCGGACTACGCCGGCTCGTTCACGATCGAGAACCGCGGCGACGGCCCCCTGAAGGTGACGCGGGTGATCGTGCGCACGTCGCCCGAGGACCCGCGCGTCCCGCCGGGCGTGAGCGCGGAGCTCGAGGGCGGCGGCACCGCGGCGAGCCTGCCGCCGGGCGCGAGCCGGAAGGTCGTGGTCCGGTGGAGGACCGAGGGCGTGCGCGCGCGCGAGCTCTACGGGCACGTCGTCGTCGAGTCGGACGCGGTCGCGGCCGGCGCGGCCGGCGTGCTGGAGACACCGCGGACCCTGGCGATGGGCATCCACGCGGAGCGCGGGCGCGGCCTCGGCTTCGTCGGCGACCACATCTTGTCGATCCTGACGTTCCTGCCGCTGCTCGGCGTGGTCGCGGTCTTCGTCGCGCACCTCCTGCGCTACAAGGACGACCGCAAGCTCCGGCTGCTGACCGTCGTGCTGATGGGCGTGAACCTCGTGCTCGCGGGGTGGCTCTACGCCCAGTTCGACCGGAGCTTCACGCGGGCCGACGGCAACGACGGCTACCAGTTCATCGAGCACGGCGTGTGGATCCGCTCGCTGAACGTCGAGTACTTCGTCGGCGTCGACGGCGTGTCGATCTCGATGGTCCTCCTGACGGCGCTGATCTCGTTCGTGGGCGCGCTCGCGAGCTACAGCGTCCACGATCAGCTCAAGGGCTACTTCGCCATGTACAACCTCCTCGTCACGGGGATGTTCGGCGTCTTCATCGCCCTCGACCTGTTCCTCTTCTTCGTCTTCTGGGAGGTGATGCTCCTGCCGATGTACTTCCTCATCGGCATCTGGGGCGGCCCGCGGCGCGAGTACGCGGCGATCAAGTTCTTCCTCTACACGCTGGCCGGCAGCGTCTTCATGCTGCTCGCGTTCATCTGGTTCTACCTGAACGCCGGCCACACCTACCTCGTCGACGGCCAGGCGACCGAGCGCATCTTCTCCATCCCGGAGCTCTCGCGCGTCGCCTGGGCTGCGCAGGGGCTCGAGATCCTCGGCGTCGCCGCGGTGAAGGTGGTCTGGATCTGGCTCTTCCTCGGGTTCGCCATCAAGATCCCGATGTTCCCGTTCCACACCTGGCTGCCGGACGCCCACGTGGAGGCGCCCACGGCGATCAGCGTGATCCTCGCGGGGGTGCTCCTCAAGATGGGCACCTACGGCATCCTCCGCATCAATTTCACGCTGCTGCCCGAGGCGACGCAGTGGGCCGCGCCGGCGATGGCGGCGTTCGGGGTGATCAACATCCTCTACGGCGCCTTCTGCGCCATGGCGCAGAGCGACCTGAAGAAGCTCGTGGCCTACTCCTCGGTGAGCCACATGGGCTTCGCGCTGCTCGCGCTCGGCGCGATGACGCCGCAGGGCATCCAGGCGTGCCTCGTGCAGATGTTCAACCACGGCCTGATCACCGCGATGCTCTTCACCCTGGTCGGCGTGGTCTACGACCGCGTGCACACGCGCGACATCGACAAGTTCGGCGGCCTCGCCTCGGAGATGCCGCTCTACACGGCGTTCGTGGGCTTCGCGTTCATGGCGTCGCTCGGCCTGCCCGGCCTGTCCGGCTTCTGGGGCGAGGCGATGACGTTCATCGGCGCCTTCGCGCGCTACCGCGCCCTCACGATCCTCGCCGCCGTCGGCGTCGTCATCACCGCGGCCTACCACCTCTGGGCGCTCCAGCGGATGTTCCTCGGCACGTTCCGCGCGTCGTGGCGGCAGAGCAAGTACCTCGAGCCGTTCGGCGGGAAGTTCCCGGAGATCAACGGGCGAGAGCTCGCGTCGATCGCGCCGCTCGCGGCGCTGGTCCTCCTCCTCGGCTTCTGGCCGCGCCCGCTCCTCAGCCTCATCGACCGCGGGGCCCTCGAGGTGCACCGCCTCGTCGACAGGCCGGGGCCGTCCCAGATCGCCGGCGCGCCCGGCGTGGACAGCGGCGCGCCGGTCCGCGCGGCCGCCCCGGGGGAGGGCGGCGCGGCGGGCCGGGGCGCCCTCGCCAGCGCCAGATAAGCCGTGGAAACGCGCACCTTCGACAACGTCGCGAGCCTCCCGTACTTCGCGCCGGAGCTCGTCCTCATCGCCGCCGCCCTGCTGCTCGTCGTGTGGGACCTCGCGTCGCCGGCGCGCCTCAAGATCGCCGGCCTCGTCGTCATCAGCCTCGCCGCGCTCGGCGCGTCGGGCGGGATGGGCGCCTACTTCCTGGCGACGGGCGCCGGGCCCCACGAGCTCTTCTACGGGATGCTCGCGTTCGATCGCTTCTCCAACCTGTTCCGCGTGATCTTCGCCTTCGTCACCGCGGCGATCGTCCTCTTCGCGGTGCCCCCGACGGGGCCGGCGGCCGCGCCCGAGCTCCGGCGCGACGTGGGCGAGCTCTTCACGCTGATCCTCGTGCTCTCGCTGGGCATGAACCTCATGGCGGCGAGCCGCCACCTGCTGCTCATCTACCTGTCGCTCGAGCTCGTCAGCGTGATCAGCTTCGTGCTGGCGGGCTTCAAGATCGGCGACGCGCGATCGAGCGAGGGGGCGCTCAAGTACGTCATCTTCGGCGGGGTCGCGTCGGGGATCATGCTCTACGGGATGAGCTGGATCTTCGGCATCACCGCGTCGATGCACCTCGGCGAGTGCGCGGCCCGGATCGCCGCGCTCACGGCGCAGCAGGGCAAGGTGCCCGAGGTCGTCTTCGTCGGCACCGCCTGCATGCTCGCGGGCTTCGGTTACAAGATCAGCGCGGCCCCGTTCCACATGTGGACGCCGGACGTGTACGAGGGCGCGCCGACCCCGGTGACCGCGTTCCTCTCGGTCGGGCCCAAGGCCGCCGGCTTCGCGGTGCTGGTCCGCTTCTTCTTGGACGCGCTCGGCGCCGGGAGCGCGCCGCCCGGCGTCGCGACGCCGTGGCCGGTGCTCGCCGGGTGCCTGGCGATGGCGACCATGACCGTCGGCAACCTGTCGGCGCTCGGCCAGGAGAACGTGAAGCGCATGCTCGCCTACTCGAGCATCGCGCACGCCGGTTACATGCTGCTCGGCTTCGCCGTGTTCAGCGACGCCGGCGTCGCCGCGATCGCGTTCTACATCGTCACGTACTGCTTCATGAACCTCGGCGCGTTCATGGTGGTGATGGCCGTGGCCGAGCAGAGCGGCGGGGACGAGACGCTCTCCGCCTTCCGGGGGCTCGGGCGCCGCGCGCCGCTCGTCGCCGCGGCGATGGCCGTGTTCCTGGTGTCGCTCACCGGCCTGCCCCCGATGGCGGGCTTCGTCGGCAAGTTCTATCTCTTCTCGGCGCTGCTCACCGCCGGCGGCCCGTGGCGCTGGGTGATGGCGATCGTCGGCGTGGTGAACAGCGTGATCTCGCTCTTCTATTACGCGCGCGTCCTCCGCGCGATGTACCTGGAGCAGGGCGAGCGCGCCGAGCCCGCGGCCGTGCGGCCGCTGCTCGGCGCGACGGCGTGCGCGCTCGCGGTTCCGACCCTGCTGCTCGGCGTCTACTGGGCGCCCGTTTACGACTTCGTGGCGCGCTCGCTGACGATGCTGCGCTGAGCCCCGCGCGGTCGAGCGAGCGCGCGGCCGCCCTCCTCGACCGGCGCGCGCTCGCCCGATCGCACGCGGCGGTATCGATCTCCCTGCGATCCTTGCTAGTGTGCGCGCGCGTGGCCACGACGCAGGACGCGAGCTCTCCAGAGGAACGTTTCACGCGGGGGGTGCGCCTCGTCCCAGGCGGCCTGGACATCGGCGGCAAGCTGGTCCCGCTGTACGCCGGCACCCTGCATTACTGGCGGCTCGACCCGTCGGACTGGCGCGCCTGCCTCGAGGCCACGCGCGCGCTCGGCGTTCACCTGATCGACATCTACGTGCCTTGGGCCGTTCACGAGACCGGTCCGGGCCAGTTCGATTTCGGCCAGCTCGACGTGCGCCGCGACGTCGGCGCCTTTCTCCGCCTCGCGCACGACCTCGGCTTCTACGTCATCGCCCGCCCGGGCCCGCACATCAACGCGGAGCTCACCTGCTTCGGCATCCCCGAGCGCGTCATCTGGGATCCGAGCTGCCAGGCCCGCTCCCCGCGGAACAACCCGGTCGTGCTCCCGATGCTCCCCTACGGGTTCCCGGTCCCGAGCTACGCGAGCAACGCGTTCCACGACGAGGTCGCCCGTTACTTCCACGCGCTCGCCCCGGTGCTCAAGCCGCACCTCTATCCGGACGGGCCGATCGTGCTCTTCCAGATCGACAACGAGGGCGCGCTCTACTTCCGCGACGGCGCGTACGACCAGGACTACCACCCCGACGCGATCTCCCTGTACCGCGACTTCCTGCGCGAGAAGTACCGCACGATCGAGGCGCTCCAGCGCGCGTACGCGCGACGGGCGGAGCCCGCGCCCGAGGGCGCCATGGTCGAGGACGCCGGCGCCGCGCTCCTGCGCGCCGTCGCCCGCGAGCGCGCGCCGGCCGAGGAGGGCGACCTGCGGTTCGCCACGATCATGCCGCCGGTCGCGTTCGACGCCGAGGCGCCGGCCGATCTCGCGCGCCACCTCGACTGGAGCGAGTTCCACGAGCACCTCCTCGAGGTCGCGATGGGCCGCTTCGCGAAGGCGCTCGCCGCGGCCAGCCTCGACGGCTTGCCGACGATGCACAACTTCCCGATGGGCCAGGACGCGACGCCGCTCAACCCGGCGCGCATCTCGCGCGTCGTCGACCTCGTCGGCCTCGACTACTACAGCGTCGCGAGCCCGAGCAGCCGCCAGATCATCGCTCGCCGGACGAGCGAGCTCGCCGTGCGCTGCGAGGCGCTCTCCCTGCCGCCGTTCGCGTGCGAGATGGGCGCCGGCTTCCCGCCGTTCTTCCCGCCGCTTGAGGAGCGCGACAGCATCTTCGTGATGATGGCCGCGCTCGCGTACGGGCTGCGCGGGTACAACATCTACATGGCGGTCGAGCGCGATCGCTGGATCGGCGCGCCGATCGATCCGCACGGCCGCCCGCGCCCGTTCGCCGCCTTCTGGCGGAAGCTCGCCGCGGCCCTCGAGGCCACGAGGTTCCACGCGCTGCGCCGCCGCGCGCCGGTGCGCATCGTCACGCCGCGCACCGAGCGCCGGCTCACCCGGGTGATGCACGCCTTCGGCCCGCTCACCGGTGCGTTCTTCTCGATCATGAACTTCGGGCCGCGCGACCGTTGCCTCGAGGACGACGTGGGTCTCGGTTACCCGCTCGGGGTGGAGCCCGACACGTTCGTGCGCGCGTTCGAGGAGGCGCTCGACGCGCGCGGCGTCCCCTACGCGCACGTGGGGGGCGAGGATCGCGACATCTCGCTCGCCGGGGCGCGCTGGGTCATTTGCGCGACCTCGGGCGGCCTGAGCCCGGATCTGTTCGCGCGGCTCGAGGCGACGGCGGGGCAGGGGACGCTGATCACGCTGGGCCCGCGCGAGCCGGCCTTCGACGGCGCGTTCCGCGCGCTCCCGCAGCCTTACGATCTGCGGCGGCTCCTTGCCCCCGGGCAGAACTTGCCTGCGCTCCTCCAGGACAACCCCGCCGCGGCGGACTCCGCGGTGTCGCGCGCCATCGACGCGCTCGGCCTTCCGACGTTCGCGTGCGATCCGGACAGCGTGTTCGCCACGCTGCACGAGGACGCGTCCGGCGCGCCGCGGGTGCTCTTCCTGCTGAACCCCGGCGACGCCGACGTGGTCGCGCGGGTCACGGTGAGCGCGGCGCGCGCGCGCGACGTGCTGGACGACGCGCACTTCGAGGCGAGGCGAGGGGCGCTGGAGGTGCGGCTCGTTCCGCGCTCGGTGCGGATGCTGGCGCTGGAGTGATGGCGTGAGGGAGCGAGGCTGACCGTTTCGGTGATTCGGGCGGCGCGCGCTGAGAGGCCCGCTCGCCGTCTCCCGTCTCCCGTCTCCCGTCTCCCGTCTCGCCGTCTCCCGCCTTCCGTCTCCCGTCCTCCGTCTTCCGTCTCCCGTCTTCCGTCTCCCGTCTTCCGTCTCCCGTGCTCGTCCTTCGTGCGCGTGCGCGTGCGCGTGCGCGACCATGTCGTCATATGCTCACCCGCGGCACATTCTCGTGAGCATAGCGACGATTCGAGCAAGCAAGCTCTTCGCATCTTCCGCTTCAGCAGGCGCCAGATAGCCCGCCACGCGACACACGTCCATCAGCGCGCCGCATTCCATCGCGGAGCCACGGGCAATTGCGTAGAAGCGCGCTCGGTCAGGCTTCGCGGGTTTTCCTGAGCCTTCTGCGATGTTTAGTGGCACCGAGATGGCTGCGCGTTTGAGTTGCTCACGAAGCTCTCGCTCTCCACGAGGCAGATACGTGACGAGACGAAGTGCGAGGGTCAAGAACTCGATGGAACGGTGATAGACGTCCAGGTTTTCGTGATCGAGGAGAGCCATGCTTGCGAGATCGTCGCGGGTGCCGGCTCAGTTGCGTGGAAACGGATGACTCTGGGCAGAGAGGGATGAACGGAGCGCGCACGCGCACGTGCACGAAAGACGAGCACGGAGACGGGGGACGGGGGACGGGGAGAGTCCGCCAGTTTCAGCGACGGGCTGTTCTCCTCCGCTCAGGTGTAGTCGCCTCAGCGGTCGAACTTCAGCGAGTTGCCCTCGGCGTCGCGGAACCGCCCCATTCCGATCATCAGCATGTCGATCAGCGACCAGATGCCGAGTCCTCCGCACGTCAAGAGCTTGGCGATGCCGAGCCCGGTCTGTCCCAGATAGAAGCGATCCGCGCCCAGGCTCCCCAGGAAATACGAGAGCAAGAAGACCGTGGACTGGCTCTTGGTCGGGTAACCGACGGGCGCGTCGCGCTTGAGCACGAGGCCCTGGGCATCACGCATCGATCCGGTGCCGATCAGGATCAGATCGATGAGGGTCCAGAAGCCGAAGCCGCCGCACGTGAACAGCTTCAGGAGGCCGAGCCCGGTCTGACCGAGGTAAAGGCGGTCGGCGCCGAAGATCCCGAGAAACGCCGCGAGCAGGAAGGCAGTCGCCTGATCCTTGTCGGAGTAGAGCTGCATCGCTCCCGGCGGGGGCGGCCCGCCGCCGTACGCGGGCGGCGGCCCCCAGCCGCCTGCGGGCGGCCCGCCCTGTCCTCCTCCGGGCGGCGCCCCCCATCCCACGCCCGGCGGCGGATATCCCCCACCCGGCGGCGGGTATCCTCCGCCCGGCGGCGGGTATCCCCCGCCCGCCGGCGGAGATCCCCCACCCAGCGGCGCAACTCCCCCACCCGCAGGCGGGTATCCCCCTCCCGCCGGCGCACCGCCGCCCGGCGCCACTCCCTGGCCGCCATGCGGGCTCGACCCCCAGCCGCCGCCGTTTCCCCAGCCCCCGCCGCCGTTTCCCCAGCCCCCGCCGCCGTTCCCCCAGTTTCCGCCCCCGGGCGGAACCCCGCCACCGCTCGTGCTCATCTTGCTTCCTCCAGCTGACGCGGCGGTGAAGGCGCCGTCGCCTCCGCGGTCGTCGGCCGAGCTTGACTGTATCCCGGAATCGCCGCGCTGCGCTCGCGGAACGCGGAAATCGCTGGTGGTCGCCGGAGGCCCACCCTACCTTGACCCCGGAGGCCGCTGAACGCGGCACAACGAGCAAGCGCACCCGGCGATGAACCAAGATACCCAGTCGGATCGATGGCTGTCGTTCGCCCTCCGCGCGGGGCTCGTCGCGCTGTTCTTCTGGATGGTGAAGGGGCTGCTCGTCCCCGTCCTGCTCGGCGGCCTCGTCGCGCTCCTCGTCTCGCCGCTCCAGCGCCGCCTCTCGCCGCGACTCGGCCGCTTCCGCCAGTTCGCGCCCGCGATCTCCACCGTCGGCGTGGTGATCCTCGTGTGCATCCCGCTCGCCGTGATCATCATCGAGGCCTCCGCCTCGATCAGCCGCTTCTTCGCGCGGGACTGGTCCAGCACCATCGAGCGCGTCCAGGGCCTCCTGAACGACGGCCGGTTGACGGGGCTCATCAACAGGGCAGGCCTGTCCGGAGACGACATCCGCACGTACGTGAGCAACCTGTTCCAGCGGGTGGGCAGCTCGATGGCGAGCTTCGCGGGCGGCATGGTCGCCGCGGTGCCGCAGACGATCGTCGACGCCTTCCTGTTCATCGTGGCGCTCTACTACCTGCTCCGCGACGGCGGCCTCTTGCTGCGCTGGCTGCTCACGCAGTCGCCGTTCAGGAACGAGGAGACCGACGTCCTCTTCGCCTCGATCCAGGACACGGTGCACGGCGCCGTCCTCGGCCTGCTCGCGACGGCGGCCGTCCAGGGGACGCTGACGACCGTCGCGCTCTTCGTCTGCAAGGTGCCGGGCGCGTTCCTCCTCGGCCTCCTCGCCACGCTGCTCTCGCTCGTCCCCATGATCGGCACCACGCCGGTGACGGTCGGGGCGGCGATCTACCTGTTCGTCATCGGGCGCATCGGCGCCGGCATCGGCATGTGCGCCGCGGCCGTCCTCGTCGGGCTCTCGGACAACGTGATCAGGCCGTGGGTCCAGAGCTCGCACGGCGGGATGCACCCGCTCATCGCCTTGCTCGCCATCTTCGGCGGGCTCGAGCTGTTCGGCGCGGCAGGCATCTTCATCGGTCCGGTCGTCGCCGCGATCGTCCTGTGGGCGGTCAACACCCGCTCGAGCCTCTCCCGCGCGAGCCTCCCGGTGGGGCCGCTCTCGTCGCGGCCGCCGCCTTCGTTCGGCTCGCCCACCTCGCGGCCGCCGCCGGGCTCTCGACCGCCGCCCGCGTAACGCGGCCGCGTGAGGCGCCCGCGCGGCTACGTGAGGCGACCGCCCGGCGCGCTCACCAGCGCTCGATCCGGTAGCCCCGCCGCTCGGCGACCCGGCGCAGGCGGGGATCGGGGTTGACGGCGATCGGCTCCGCCACGAGCTCGAGGAGCGGCAGATCGCTGATGCTGTCCGTGTAGAACGTCGCGTCCTCCAGCCGGAAGCCCTGCGCCTCGGCCAGCGCCCGCGCGCGCGCGACCTTGCCCTCCCCGAGGCAGAGCGGGGGCGCGGCGCGGCCCGTGAAATGCCCGCGCTCGTCGATCTCGAGCTCGCTCGCGACGAGGTGCTCGATCCCGAGCCGCCTGGCCAGCGGGCGCGCGGTGTAGGGCCACGCGCCGGTCACGATGGCGCACAGGTCTCCGGCCGCTCGATGCCGCCGCACGGCCTCGCGCCCCCCGTCGGCGATGTGCGGCTCGACGTGGAGCCGGAACCAGTCGTCGCAGCGGGCCGCGAGGACGGTCTCGGGCACGCCCCGGAGCGCGAGCAGCGCGCGCTCGGCGACCTTCTCGGCGTCGAGCACGCCGAGCGTGTATTGCCCGACCCAGTACAGGGTCCGCAGGAGATCGCGCGCGGTCGCCTCGCCGATCTGGCGCTGGTACTTCACGTAGAGGCTCGCCGTCTCCTTGCGCAGCAGCGTGCGATCCATGTCGAACAGCGCCGCGCGCCGGCGCGCGACGCGGCCGTCCCGCGGCGCGGCGCCGTCCTGCCCCGCCCGGCCGCCGCCGCGCGGGGAGCCCGGCGCCGTGTCGTCGGACGAGGTGCTCACGGCGCGTGAACGTAGCCGTTCGCGAGGGTGAGCGAGAAGAGGTTGCAGGCCGCGTGGAACAGGAGCGGCGCCCCGATGCCGCCGGTGCGGGCCCGCAGCCACCCGAAGACGAGCGCGGGGAAGAAGACGGCGAGCCGCGCGGGGTGCAGGATCGTGAGCACGTGGCCGAGCGCGAAGATCGCCGAGGAGATGAGCCACGCCGGGCCGAGCGGCGCGCCGAGGACGCGGACGCGCGGCGGGAAGACGCGGTCGAGGGCGCTCTGGAGGTAGCCGCGGAAGAACGCCTCCTCCGGCAGCGCGACCACGAGGAGCTGCGCGGCGATCTCGTCGGCGGACGGCGGGCGCAGCACGAACGGCGAGGTCACGCCCCAGTACAGCCGGTAGCCGAGCCAGAACGGCGGGAAGACGATCGCGGCGACCAAGGCGGCCCAGGCGACGGCGCGGAGCGCGGCGCGGGCGAGCCGCGCTGCCGAGAGCGGCGCGGGCTCGAGGACGCCCCCGAGGGACAGGCCGTGGGCGCGGATCGTCGCCTCGTCGTACCGCAGCACGAGCCAGTACGTCGCGGCGAGGAACGCGAGGCCCACGAGCGTGCCGGCGTAGCTTTTCGGCGCCGCGTAGGACGCCGCCGTCACGGCGGCGGTCGTGATGGCCGCGGCGAGGAGCGCGCGCGCGGCGGTCGGCTCGGGCGGCCGCGGGCGCTCGCCGTGGAGCGCGCCCGCGTCGGCCGGCGCGCCGGGCGTCTCGGCGCCGGCTCGGGGGTGCGCGTCGCGGCTCGGTTCGAAGGGCGTCGGTGGTTGCAAAGGCGTGTTCGTCGCGGAGGGGATGCGCGCGGGGATCGCGCCGTTCTGGGCGCCGCGCGCCCAGCGTAACCGCGAGCACGGCGCTGCGCGACGGTCAGCGCGGCGGCGCCGCGATCGAGCTGCTGCTCACCGGTCCAGCCGTCGCCGTTTTTTCGCCTTCCTGCCCGGTCACGTTAGAGTGCGGCCGCTGTGGCGTTTTCCCGACTTCGCTGTCTGCTGAAGCCGCTGGTGGGCGCGCTGCTCGCGTCCGTCGCGACGCTCGATCCGGCGCCCGCGCTGGCCGCGTCGCCGTTCCTCGTGACGCCGGAGGCGAGCGTCGCCGAGGCCTCCCCGGCGTACCGCTACGCCAACATGACGGACGACGAGGCGCTGGCCGAGCTGGATCGCCGGAAGATCCTGTACCTCAGGGTGGATCACGCGCCCGGGGTGCGCGCGCCGATCCGGCTCACGGGCCGGCTGAACGGCGTGTACTACCATTCCGTGCTCCCGCCCGAGCAGCGCGTGACGAGCATGTTCGAGATCCTGGACGCGCGCCTCGCGCTCGCCCTCGACGATTTCGCGGCCGTGCTCATGCGGCACGATATCGACGAGGTCGTCCATTACACGATGTATCGACCCAACGTGCCGATGCCGGGCCGCGAGCGGGGAGACCACGAGGGGGAGCACGCGCACGGGGCCGTCGAGGCGAAGGCCGCGGACGGCGACGCTCGCAAGGAATCGACGATGCCTGCGCCTCCGGTCGAGCTGGGCAAGAAGGGCGCGCTCGATGGGACGTCGAAGGCGCCCGAGGAGCGCCCGCGACGCATGAAGGACAAGGGCGCGGCGGGGGCCGGCGCGAAGGACAAGGGCGCGGCGGAGGCCGGCGCGAAGGACAAGGCCGCGGCGGAGGCCGGCGCGAAGGACAAGGGCGCGGCGGGGGCCGGCGCGAAGGACAAGGGCGCGGCGGGGGTCGACGCGAAGGACAAGGGCGCGGCGGGGGTCGACGCGAAGGACAAGGGCGCGGCGGGGGTCGACGCGAAGGACAAGGGCGCGGCGGGGGTCGACGCGAAGGACAAGGGCGCGGCGGGGGTCGACGCGAAGGACAAGGGCGCGGCGGAGCCCCCTCGAAACGCCGCATCGAGCGCGCCGGACACCCAGGGGCGGACGACCGCGGCGCGCAGCGCGCCGGCCACGGCGGCCGGCAAGGCAGGAACGCGACGCTCTGCGCGCCGCAAGCCCGCGGCGTCCCGGGCCACGGCGTCCGCGACCAAGCGCCGCGGCGACGTGGCGCTGCGCAGCGACGCGGGCCAGAAGCCCCGCAGCGACGCGGGCCAGAAGCCCCGCGGCGACGTGGCGCTGCGCAGCGACGCGGGCCAGAAGCCCCGCGGCGCGTGGGCTCCGCCCGGCACGCGTCACCCGGCCGGCCTGGCCATCGACGTCGGCGCGCTCAAGAAGCGCGACGGCACCTGGATCAGCGTCGCGCGCCATTTCCACGGCCGCATCGGGGACAAGACCTGCGGCGAGGGGGCGCCCCAGCCCGAGCTCCCCGAGGCGCGCGAGCTCCGGTCGATCGTGTGCGAGGCGGCGGATCTCGGAATTTTTACATACGTGCTGACGCCCAATTACAACGCGCCGCACGCCGACCATTACCATATGGAGATCAAGCCGGGCGTCCGGTGGTTCCTCTATCACTGAGCGCGCCCCGCGCCCCTGTACAGCCCTGAACGGCGCGCCGCGCCCACTGCACATCCGTTGATTGCGCGTTTTTTGGTGAGCTGAGCGGTTTGTCCGCGCAACTCCCGCCGCGAGAGCGACGATTCCCTTCCCGAACGAAGGCGCCGGCGCTCCGCCGCGCGCCCCCGCAAGGGAGGTCGACGGACATGGTGCAAAAGCGAGAAGGACAGCCGCTCCCGGGGACTTCGTACCGCCTGCTCCAGAGGATCGGGGCAGGCTCGTGCTCCGAGGTCTTCGAGGTGACGGGGCGCCGCGGTCAGCTGCGCGCGCTCAAGCTGCTCCGCGCCATGCACGAGGGGGCGAGCGAGGTCGGCGCGCGCCTCGTCCAGGAGGGGCGCGCGCTCTCGACGCTGAGCCACCCGAACGTCGTGAAGGTCGAGGAGGTCGGCGTGACGAGCGACGGCCGTCCCTTCCTCGTCATGCCGCGCCTCTTCGGCGAGACGCTGCGCGAGCGGCTCGACGCGCGCGGGCCGCTCGCGATCCCCGCCGCCGTGCGCATCGCCATCCAGGTGCTCGGCGGGCTCGCCGCGGCGCACCGCGCCGGCATCATCCACCGCGACATCAAGCCGGCCAACGTCTTCCTCGCGCAGGTGAGCGGCGCCGAGCAGGGAGCGGCCGATCTGGAGAGCGGGCCCTCCGCGCCCGAGGCCGAGCACGCGGTGCTGATCGACTTCGGCATCGCGAAGGTGACCCGCGAAGGGCTCGGGCCGCCGACAGGCTCGAACGTCCTCGGCACGCCGCGCTACCTGTCGCCCGAGCAGATCCGGGGCGAGGATGTCGACGCGCGCACCGACGTGTACGCGGTGGGGCTCCTGCTGTTCGAGGCGATCACCGGGCGAGGGCCGTTTCCGGTGGTCGACTCGATGGCGGTGATGCGGGCGCACCTGAGCACGCCGGCGCCGCGGCTCCGCTCGCTCCTCTGGGTCCCTCCGGCGCTCGACCACGCGGTCGCGCGCGCCCTCGAGAAGGACCCGGGGCTCCGCTGGCAGACGGCGGACGCGATGGCCGCCGCGCTCGCGGAGGCGCAGGGAGAAGACGGCGGCCGGGAGACGGCCGCGCCCGACGGCGCGGGGCAGGCCGCGCCATCTGGCGGTGCGCGCGGCGCGCGCGGCGCGCGGGCGCAGCTCGCGGACGGAGGGGCGCGATGACCGGCGCGACCGCCGACGGGCGCACGCTCCTGTACGCGCCCGGCGCTCTGCGCGCGCCGCAGGCTCCTCGCGCGCGGCCGCCGCGCGCGCTGGGCGAGGTCGAGCTGTCCGCGGACGCGCGGCCGCTGCGCGCGCTGGGCGAGGTCGAGCCGTCCGCGGACGCGCGGCTGCTGCGCGCGCTGGGCGAGGTCGAGCCGTCCGAGGACGCGCGGCCGCTGCGCGCGCTCGCCGAGGGCGAGCCGATCCACGGCACGCCGTACGTCGTGGTGCGCCTGCTCGGCCAGGGCGGCATGGGCGAGGTGTACGAGGTCGAGCACCGCGAGCTCGGCCGCCGGTTCGCGGTGAAGCTGCTGCACCGCTGCCACGCCGGCCGCAGCGATCTCTCGGCGCGCATGCGCGCCGAGGCACGCGCGATCGCTCGCCTGCGCCACCGGAGCTTGCCCGAGGTGTTCGATCTCGGCACCACCCGAGGCGGCCGCCCCTACTTCGCCATGGAGCTCCTCGAAGGGCGCGACCTCAGGACCGAGCTCGCGCGCCTCGGCGTGGTCGCGGTCCCGACCGCGCTCGGCCTGGTGCAGCAGGCCCTCTCGGCGCTGTCGCTCGCGCACGCGGCCGGCATCGTCCACCGCGACCTCAAGCTCGAGAACCTGTTCTTGTGCGACGACGGCACGCTCAAGGTCCTCGACTTCGGCGTCGCCAAGCTCCTCCACGCCGGCGCCTCGCTGACCGCCCCGGACGCGGTCATCGGCACGCCGAGGACGATGGCGCCCGAGCAGTGCGCCTCCCTGCCGATCGATCCGCGCGCCGACATCTACGCGATGGGCCTCGTCCTCTACGAGCTCGTCGCCGGGCGAGGCCCGTTCGACGAGCTGCACGGCCGCCGCGACGCGCTCCGCTTCGCCCACTGCGAGCGGGAGCCGCCCCCGCCGTCGCGCTTCGCGCCGCAGGCGATCCCGGCCGCCCTCGATCGGGTGATCCTGCGCGCCATCGCGAAGGCGCCCGAGCACCGCTTCCAGACGGCCGACGACATGGACGCCGCCGTGCGCCGGCTGCGCGACGGGGCGCCGCGCGGCGCGGCGGAGGCAGCCAGCACGGCGGAGCTCACCCCGACCGCCTTCGACGTCCCCACGGCCCGCGCCGCCGCGCCCGCCGCCGCGCAGCGCCTCCCGCCGCTCGCCTCGCAGGGCGGCGGCCGCGCCGTCGTCGCGCCCCTCGCGCGCCGCCCGCCGTCGCGCTCGCGGCGGCGCGCATGCACGGCGCCGCGCGCCGCCCGCGCCGCGTCGCGCGCTGCCGCCCTCGGCGTGTGCGCGCTCGCCGTCGCGTCCGCCGCGCTCGGGCTCACGCTCGCGGAGCGCTGGCTCGCGGCGGGCGATCACCCCGCGCCGACGCCGTCGGCGCCCGCCGCGGCAGAGGCGCGCTCGGCTGTAAGGTAGCCTCGTCGAGCCCGTTCTCCGGTCGACACCGCAATGCGGAGTGGAGGGACCATGAACCGGACGCGACGAATCGGGCTGGCTTGTTTGGCGGTATCGCTCCTCGCGGGCGCTGCCTCGTGCGGCGGCGGCACCGCGGCCCGGCCGGCGGACGCCGCGACATCGAGGGCAGCCGATCCCGCGCCTGGGTTCGTCGCCTCGGGCAACTCCGGCGCCTGGGATGGCGCCGCCGCCGAGCCGGGCGCGCCCGCCCCGCCGCCGCTCTCCGCATCGCCGCCCGCGCCCGCGGCGCCCTCTGCCGACTTCGAGGCGCCCTCCGCCGCGCACGGCGCCGGCCGCGCCGAGGGGGCGGCGCGCCGGGCCCCGAGCAGCCAGGTCGCGCCGGAGCCGATCGAGCGCCCCGGCCTCGGCACCGAGTGGGGCGAGACGCGCGTGTCCCGCATCTCGACCGCGCCGTTCGTCCGCGCCGACGTCGAGCGGCCGTTCGCGCTCGCGAGCCTGTTCTACAACGACGCCGAGGGGGCTCGCGCCATGGCGAGCGCGTCCGGCTTCCGCCGCACGTCGCCGCAGGCCTTCACGCTCGCCGGCGGCGCCGTCGCCATCGGGCTGCGCGGCGAGGGCGGCGGCTTCCTGAGCGGCTTCGTCGCCGGCGAGACGAGCCACGTCGTCGGCGAGGCCGGCCAGCGCTACAGCGTCGTGCTGCGCAACCTCACGCCGAACCGGATCGAGTGCGTCGTCTCCGTCGACGGCCTCGACGTCATGGACGGCCAGCCCGCGGCGTTCGACAAGCGCGGTTACCTGGTCGAGCCCCACGGCGAGCTCGAGATCGACGGTTTCCGCCAGAGCATGGACACGGTCGCGGCGTTCCGGTTCGGCTCGGTCCGCGGCTCCTACGCGAACCAGAAGCACGGCGACACGAGGAATGTGGGCGTGATCGGCGTCGCCCTCTTCCACGAGCGCGGCACGGCGCCCTGGACGCTCGACGACGTCCGGCGCCGCCGGGAGGCGAACCCGTTCCCGGGGCAGTTCGCCACGCCGCCCGGACTTTGAGCCGTTCCAGCGGTGATCCCGCGCCCGCCCCGCCGTCCGATAAAATCAAGCTCCCGCTCCGGCCCACGCCGGGCTAGGCCACCGCACGGTGTCGGACTTATTGAACCCGTCTCAACGTGCGGCCGTCGAGCACGAGCTCGGGCCAATGCTGGTGCTCGCCGGCGCCGGATCCGGCAAGACGCGCGTGGTGACCACGCGGATCGCGCGCCTGCTCGATCGCGGCATCTCGGCGCGCTCCATCCTGGCGATGACCTTCACCAACAAGGCCGCCGCCGAGATGCACGAGCGCGTCGGCAAGCTCGTCGGCGCCAAGGTCGCGCGCGAGCTCAAGGTCTGCACCTTCCACCGCTTCGGCCTCGACGTGCTCGGCGCCGAGACCCGCGCCCTCGGCCTGCGCGGCGGCTCGTTCGCCATCTTCGATCAGTCCGACGCGCTGGGGGTCATCCGCGAGATCCTCCGCGAGCTCCGCGCCGGCAAGAGCTACGACGTCGGCGCGATCCTCTCGCGCATCTCGAACGCCAAGAACGCGTTCCTCGAGCCCGAGGCGTGGGCCGAGGCGCAGCGGCAAGGCAAGGGCATCGACGACTACGACGAGATCTCGATGCTCGTGTACCCGCGCTACAACGCGGCGCTGCGCTCGTTCCAGGCCTTCGACTTCGACGACCTCATCTGCGAGGTGGTCCGCCTCTGGCAGACGCGGGCCGACGTCCTCGAGCGCTGGCGGATGCGCTACCGCTTCGTGATCGTCGACGAGTACCAGGACACGAACCGCGCCCAGCTCGAGCTCCTGCGCCTGCTCTGCGGCGAGCACCGCAACGTGGTCGTCGTCGGCGACGACGACCAGTCGATCTACGCCTGGCGCGGCGCCGACGTGCGCAACATCCTCGATTTCGAGGAGCATTTCTCCGGCGCGAAGGTCGTCAAGCTCGAGCACAACTACCGCTCGCGCAAGCCGATCCTCGACGTCGCCAACGCGGTGCTCGCGAAGTCCGGCGCCCGGCGGCACAAGAAGTCGCTCATCGCCACCCGCCTGGACGGCGACAAGGTGCGGTCCATCATCTGCGTCGACCCCGACGTCGAGGCGAGCTTCGTGGCCACGGAGGCGCAGCGCCTCCTGGAGCGGGAGGCCGCGCGGCCGAAGGACATCGCCGTGCTCTACCGGTCGAACCTCCAGGCGGCCGCGATCGAGTCGGCCCTCAAGGAGCGGCAGATCCCGATCCGGATGATCGGCGGCCAGCAGTTCTTCGAGCGCAAGGAGGTCAAGGACCTCATCGCCTACCTGCGCGTCGCGCTGAACCCGCAGGACGAGATGTCGCTGCGGCGCATCCTGAACTACCCGGCGCGCGGCGTCGGCGACGCCGCGGTCGCGAAGCTCGGCGCCTACGCGACGGCGCACGACACCTCGCTCTGGACGGCGGTGTCGCGTCCGCACGCCGTCCACGAGCTGAGCGCCGCCGCGATCGAGGGGTGCCGCCAGCTGCTCCGGATCATCGAGGCCGCGCGCGGGCGGCTCGAGCGCGGCGAGCCCTCCGCGGAGGTCGCGCGCGCGCTGCTCGCCGACGCCGGCTTCAAGGAGGACATCATGACCGGCTCCTCCACGAACAACGCCGCCGCGCGCCGCTGGGGCAACCTCGAGGGGCTGCTCAACGTCTTCGCGCGCCGCGACGAGAAGGGGAAGGGGGACCGCGCGAGCTTCGCCGAGTTCCTGCGGCTGCTCGCGCTCCGGCAGGACTCCGAGGAGGAGGAGGCCACCGACCGCGTGACGCTCACCACGATGCACGGCGCGAAGGGCCTCGAGTTCCCGTACGTCTTCGTGATCGGCCTGGAGGAGGGGCTGATGCCCCACCAGCGCAGCCTCGACGAGCGCGCCACGGACGCCGCGCCGAGCGGCGCCGAGGGGGGCGACACGGGCGGGCACAGCATCGAGGAGGAGCGGCGGCTCTTCTACGTCGCGGTCACGCGGGCCCGCGATCGGCTCTACCTCACGCGGGCGAAGCACCGCGGCTCGCGCGGCAAGATGGTGCCGAGGACGCCGAGCAGGTTCCTGCTCGACATTCCCCCCGAGCTCATCGAGGAGCGCGAGGAGCTCGCGCCGGTCGCTCCGGGGATGGAGAAGGTCAAGGCGGGCGCCGCGGGCGTGCTGGCGGCGCTGGCGATGAACCCCTTCGCCGGCGATCCGCCCCTCATTCCTCGTCGTCGTTGAGCGGGGCTCGCCCGCGCGGGAGACAGGCCCGGGTTCCGTCTCCCGTCTCCCGTCTCCCGTCTCCCGTCCCCCCTCTCCCGTCTTCCGTCCCGCCTCTCCCGTCTCCCGTGCGCGTCTTTCGTGCGCGTGCGCGTGCGCGATCCCCCGGAATCAACGCGCACGCGCACGCGCACGAAGAGGGAAGACGGAAGACGGAAGACGGAAGACGGAAGAGGGGAGACGGAAGACGGGAGACGAGAAGAGGGGACGCGGGACCGCAGAACGAAAGCCGGGGACGAGAGACCGCGCACGGCCTCTCCGTCCCCGCTCAGAGCCGCTCTAGATGGCCGCACCCTCGGCGGCCGCGAAGCCGGCGCGGGTGATCTCCTGCACGCCCTTGCGCGTCACGAAGTCGCGGAAGCTCTCGCCCTCGGCGCGACCCGCCATGTAAAAGCGCGCGATCGCGGCGATCACCTTGGGCGTCTCCTCCTCGGGGATGCGGCCGTCGAGGCGCTCGCCGATGCGCGCGTTCGGGCCGCAGCCGCCGCCCACCCGGAGCGAGTAGTGCGGGCGCTCGACCCCGTCCTTGCCCTTCACCATCAGCCCCGTCATCCCGATGTCGGCGACGTGGTGCTGCCCGCACGAGTTCGGGCACCCCGAGATCTTGATGTCGAACTCGCCGAGGGCGCTCACGAAGTCGTCGGCCTCCTGGCGGCTGCCGTTCGGCACCAGGTGCTCCCGGATGCGCGACCCGACCTCCATGCTCTTCGTGATCGCGAGCGTGCAGTAGTCGCCGCCCGGGCAGGTCACCACGTCGGTGACGTGCCCCGCGTCCGCCTCGGCGAGGCCGATCTGCGAGAGCTCACGGTGCAGGTTGAGCAGCAGCCCCTCCGGCACCCAGCGCAGCACGAAGTTCTGGGTGTTCGTCGCCCGCACCTCGCCGTTGCCGTAGCGCCGCGACAGGTCGGCCAGGCGCTTCAGCTGCTCGCTCGTGATGTCGCCGAGCGGCAGCTTGACCGTCGCCACCCGGTAGCCGGGCTGCTTCTGCGCGATCGTGTTGGTCCGCTTCCAGCGCGCGAACGCGCCGTCGCCGAGCGTCTCCCGCAGCGGCGTGAGCGGGGGCGGATCGTTCTCCCGGTACCTGCCCACATTCTCCGCCAGCTCGGCCGCGAGCGCGTCGCCGCGCTCCGCCTTGATGCGATCGAACTCCTCGTCGAGCCTGCGCAGGAACTCGGCCTCGCCGATCTTGCGCAGCAGGAACTTGAGGCGCGCCTTCTTCCGGTTCTTCCGCTCTCCGTCCCGGTGGAACACGCTCACCACGGCCTCGCACAACGGCAGCAGATCGGACTCCGGGATGAACTCCTTCCAGAGGTGCGCGATCTCGGGCGTCGAGCCGAGCGAGCCGGCCACGTAGACCGCGAAGCCGCGCCCGCGGTCGCCGATCTTCGCGAACAGACCGATGTCGTTGATCATGACCTGCGCGTGGTCGCGCGCGCTCCCCGAGAAGGCCACCTTGAACTTCCGCGGTAGCCGTCGGTTGTGCTCGTGGAAGAGGAAGTGCTGGGTGACCGCGAGCGCGTAAGGCGTCACGTCGAACACCTCGTCCTCGACCACGCCGGCGAGGTGCGACGCGGTGATGTTGCGGAGCGTGTCCGCGCACGCGCCGACCGTCGTCACCCCCGCGCGCACGAGCACGCGGTGCAGGTCGATCGTCTCCTCGATCTCCAGGTAGTGGAGCTGGATGTCCTGGCGGGTCGTGACGTGCGCTAGCCCGCGACCCCACCGCTCCGTGACTTCCGCGAGGGCTTCCAGCTGCGCAGCCGTGAGCTGCCCTCCGGGAATCTTGATGCGCTGCATGTGCTTCACGTGCGCGAGCTGCGCGTAGACCCCCATGGCCAGCCGCAGCGGGCGGAACTGGTCGGGGGTCAGCTCACCACGTTTGAATTTGGCGACGTTCTCGGCGTGTTCGTCGATGGCCGCCGCAAGGCGCTCGACTGGATGCAACATAACCGATGGTATTCCCTATATTTCCGACGCGTCAAGTGCGACAATTCTGAAGGCCGGTGCACCGAAGATCCCGGCCCCTCGGCGCCCCCACCCCGGCGCCCCCCCCCACCTCAGCGCCCCCATGAAGACCGAACTGCCGAACTCGACCGATGCTGTGCACGCGGGTGTGCTCCGCGACCGGCCGTCCCACACCCTCGCCCCCGCGATCGCGCAGACGGCGACGTACACGTTTGCGAACACGGCGGATCTCGAGCGCTACTTCGCCGGGGGCGACACGGACCCGGAGCGCCAGGAGTACGGCCGCTACGGCAACCCGACCGTGCGCGAGGTCGAGCAGCGCATCGCGGCGCTCGATCGCGCGGAGGACGCCGTGCTCTTCGCGAGCGGCATGGCGGCGGTGACGACCACGGCGTTCGCCCTGCTCAAGGCGGGCGACCACGTCATCCTCTTCCGCGACGTGTACCGCCGCACGCGGCAGTTCGTGATCAACGTGCTCTCGCGGCTCGGCGTCGAGCACACGCTGATCGACCCGGGCGCGTTCGACCAGCTCGAGGCGGCCTTCAAGCCGCGCACCCGCTTCGCGCTGAGCGAGTCGCCGACGAACCCGTACCTGCACTGCATCGACCTGTCCCGCTTCGCCGAGATCTGCAAGAAGGCGCGCGTCAAGACGATCGTCGACGCGACGTTCGCGACCCCGTGCAACTCCGACCCGATCGGGCGCGGCATCGACCTCGTCGTCCACAGCGCCAGCAAGTACCTGTCCGGCCACAACGACGTCCTCGGCGGCGCGGTGTCCGGCTCGAGCGCGCTGATCTCGCTCGTCCGCGACATGCGCAGCGTCCTCGGCGGCGTCATCGATCCCCACGCCGCGGCGCTGATCGGCCGCGGGATGAAGACGCTCGCGCTCCGCGTCGAGCGGCAGAACGCGACGGGGCTCGCGGTGGCGCGCGCGCTCGAGGCGCACCCCGCCGTCGAGCGGGTGTTCTACCCCGGGCTCCCGTCGCACCCGGATCACGAGGTCGCGGCCGCGCAGATGCGCGGCTTCGGCGGCGTCGTGAGCTTCATCGTGCGCGGCGGGCGCGAGGCGGCCGCGCGCGTCGTCGACGGCACCCGCATCGCCGCGATCGCCCCGAGCTTCGGCGGCGTCGAGACGCTCATCGAGCAGCCCTGCATCATGAGCTTCCACGAGCTCAGCGACGAGCAGCTCGCGGCGATCGGCATCTCCCCCGCGCTCATCCGCCTCTCGGTCGGCGTCGAGGAGACGGAGGACGTCGTGAAGGACGTCCTCGCCGCGCTCGACGCGCTCGGCAACCACTAGCCCCCGAGCTTCTTCAGCTTCCGCTGCAGCGTCCGCCGGTCGATCCCGAGCAGCTTCGCCGCGGTCGCCACCACGCCGCCCGACTCCCGGAGCGCGGCGCGGATCGCCTCGCGCTCCAGGTCGTCGAGCTTCAGGCTCCCGGGCGGCGGCGTCGGGGCCGACGCCGAGGAGGGGGGCGGCCGCTGCCGCTCGCGGAGGCCCGCGGCCTCGCGCAGGAGCTTGTCCGCGTCGACGGGCTTGCTGAGCAGCGTGTCCGCGCCCTCGCGCATCGCCGCCACCGCGAGCGGGATGTCCCCGAACCCGGTCAGCATCACGATCGCCGCGTCGGGCTGCAGCTTGCGGTACTTGGCGAGCGCGCTGAGCCCGTCGCCGCGCGGCATGCGGTAGTCGATGACCACGAGGTCCACCGGCTCGTACTCGAGCGCCACGAGCCCCTCGTCGATCGTCGCCGCGGTCCTCGCCACGACGCCGCGGCGGCGCAGCGCGCCCTGCAAGGTGGTGCGGAACGCGTCGTCGTCGTCCACGAGCAGCGCCGTCTCGATCCGTCGCGTCATCTTCACCTCAGGCCGCCCCGGCGCGCTTCAGCGCGGGGGGCAGATCCGCGTCCATCGGGCCCGGGGTCCCGTCGAGCCGGAGGCGCAAGGTCGCCTTCGCCCCGCCGGTCTCGACGCTCTCCATGCGCAGCACCGCGTTCATGCGCGAGGCCATCATCGAGCTGATGTAGAGCCCGAGCCCCATCCCGCCCTGCGACATCTTCGTCGTCTGGAACGGCTCCCCGAGCCGCCCGGCGATCTCGGGGCTCAGCCCCGGACCGCTGTCCGAGACCGCGATCTCGCAGACGTCGCCGCGCTCGATGACGCTCACCTCGATCCGCTGCTCGGACCGGTCGTCGGTCGCCTCGGCCGCGTTCGCGAGCAGGTTGACGAGCACCTGGCGCAGCGCCGGCTTGAGCACGTTCGCCTGCACCGGCCGCGGCGTGTCGAACGCGATCTCGCCGCCGTAGCCGAGCCGCGCGAGCTCGGCCTTCGCGAGGTCGCGCACGAAGCGGGTGAGCTCCAGCGGCTCGAGCCGCTGGTCGAGCCGGATCTGCCCGCGCATCAGGCTGATGATGTCGCTCGCGCGCCGGGCCTCGCCGGCCACCGTCTCGGCCATGCGCGCCGCGTCCTCGGAGCCCGTCTCGCGCGCCACGTCGACGAGGTCCTTGCTCGCGAGGAGGATCGTCGCGAGCGGCGTGCTGAGCTCGTGCGACATGCCGCCGACCATGCGCCCGAGCATCGCCAGCCGCTCGTTCCGCTGGCTCTGCTGCCGGAGCTCCTCGAGCCGGTGCGCGTACACGACGACGAAGAAGCCGAGGAACAGCGTCAGCGACGTGAGCGAGACGAGGTCGCCGAGCTGCCGGATGCGGTCGCCGTCGAGCGACGCGGACTCGAGCGGCAGCGGCTCCGCGTCGGTGAGCACGCCGATCGCGAGCAGCGTCAGGAGCCCCACGAGCACGGTCGTGCGCCGCGGGCAGAGCAGGCCGGAGAGGGCGATGTGGAAGGCGAGGAAGACCGCGAACGGGTTCTCGAGGCCGCCCGAGAACCAGAGCATCCAGGCGTTCGCGACCACGTCGCCCACGAGCTGGGCGCGCGCGAGCTCCTGCGCCGGCTCGCGCGCCGAGGGCTCGCCCCCGTCGAGCGGGCGCGCGCGCCGGACCCGGTAGGTCCACGCGAGGTTCGCCACCGTGATCGCGCCGATGCCGAGGACGAGCGGCCCGAGCCGGAGGTCGGGCACGAGCTTCCGGCTCGCGACCGTCGTCGCGATCATCCCCGCGATCGCGACCCACCTGAGCTGGATCAGCCAGCGGTCGGCGGTGTCCCAGGACGGGGGCTTCGGCCCGGACAGCAGCACCGCGAGCCGCCGCCGCGCGGCCGGCGGCGAGCCGCTCTTGGTGGGGTCGGCGTCAAGCGCCCAGGATTGGAAAGAGGATTGCATCCGCGCGCGGACAGGGAGGGCTTCCAGGGCGCGGTCGAGGCGCCCGGCGTTCAGCCGGGAGCAACCTTTCGACGTTGCCTTTCAACCGCTCCCTTGTACCGCGCACCAAAGCCGCGAGCACGCGCGAGGTGCGCCCGCGCCCACATCCGGGGGTCGGCAGGAGAAACCCCTGTAATTCCCGGAGCTTACGTTTGTGCGCCAGCTTACGTCCGGCGCCTGACCGCGGGGCGCGCGGCCCCGCGGCCGGTCACTCGGTGCCCTGGTGGACCTGCTTGGGCGGCGGGGCCACCTTGTGCGGCTTCTTCACGACCCAGTTGTCGGTGGCGCGCTTGCCGTCGAACGGCGCCTTCCAGTCCGCCGGCCGCTCGGCCTCGATCTCCTCGGCCCGGCCCCGGTTGGTCGTGTCGAACATGGTGAAGCCGATGAAGATCGCCAGGAAGATGAGCGACGAGGCGAAGATCAGGGTGTGGAATTTGTGGTCCCACTTGAGGTGCATGAAGATGAACGCCACGACGCTCGCCTTCACCGTCGCGATGAGGACCGCGATGGCCAGGTTGGCGGCGCCGAGGTCGACGTAGCTCGCGCCCACGGTCACGACCGTGAGCACGAGCAGCGTGAGCCACGTGGCGATGTAGACCTTGAGCGGCAGGACGTGGGGCACGTGGTCGGCGCCGTGGCCGTGGCCGTGCCCGTGTCCGTGCGCGTCGGCTGCTTCTGCGTGTGTCGACATGCTGTCCTCTAGGCCTCAGCCCACCAGGTAGAGCAGGGGGAAGAGATAGATCCAGATGAGGTCGACGAGGTGCCAGTACAGCCCCACCCCCTCGACCGGCAAGTAGTAACGGCTCGAGAACTCACCGCGCGTGTTGCGGATGAGGATCCACGTGATGAGCCCCATCCCGATGACGACGTGCAGGCCGTGGATGCCCGTCATCATGAAGTAGATGGCGAAGAAGATCCCCGCGTGGGCCGTGGTGAAGCCCTGGGCGGTGAAGTACTTCCCGGGCAGCAGGCCGTCGTGGAACTTGTGCTGGTACTCGAAGTACTTGATCACGAGGAACGCGGCCGCGCAGAGCAGCGTGATCACGAGCAGGCGCGTCGTGGTCTTCTGGTCGCTCTTCTGCGCCGACCGGACGGCGAGCGCCATCGTCAGGCTGGAACAGATGAGCACCACCGTGTTGATGCCGCCCATCACCTTGTCGAGGTGGTGGTGGGCCTCCACGAAGGAGTCGAAGAACCAGGTCCGGAAGATCGCGAACGCGCAGAACAGCCCGCCGAAGAGGAGGACCTCGGTGACCAGGAAGAGCCAGATGCCCATCCTGCTGGCGTCGAACTGCGTGTCCGCGGAGTCGAAATGGTGGGCGACGTGGAAATTGGGGGACAGGACCGGCCCTGCCTTGTTCGGCCGATCGGCGGCCTCGGCGTGCGCGCTCATGCTTTCTCCGTGTTGAAGTCGTATGCGCCCTTGGTCACGATCGGGGTGCGGACGAAGTTCTCGGTGATGGGCGGGGAGGCGGTGGTCCACTCGAGGCTGAGCCCGCCCCAGGGGTTCTTCGGCGCCGGCGCGCCGGAGCGGAGCGATTTGATCAAGCAGACCAGCATCACGAGGATGCCGGCGCCCAGGATCCACGAGCCCACGGTCGAGAAGGCGTGCAGCGGCTGGAACTGGTCGAGGTAGTTGTAGTAGCGCCGCGGCATCCCGCGGCTGCCCAGGACGAACTGCGAGAAGAACGTGACGTTGAAGCCGATGAAGACGAGCACGCAGGCGATGGCGGCGAGCCGCTCGGAGTACATCTTCCCGGTGATCTTGGGCCACCAGTGGTGGAGGCCGCCGAAGTAGGCGATGACCGTGCCGCCGACCATCACGTAGTGGAAGTGCGCGACGACGAAGTACGTGTCGTGCAGGTGCAGGTCGACGCTGAGCATCCCGAGGAAGACGCCGGTCAGGCCGCCGATCGAGAAGAGGATGAGGAACGACAGCGCGTACAGCATCGGCGCGTTGAAGCCGATCGAGCCGCGCCACAGCGTCGCGGTCCAGTTGAAGATCTTGACCCCGCTGGGGATGGCGACGAGGAAGGTCAGGAACGAGAAGATGATCGCCGCGAGCTCGCTCTGGCCGGAGGTGAACATGTGGTGGCCCCACACGAGGAAGCCGACCAGGGCGATGGCGACGCTGGAGAAGGCGATCGCCTTGTAGCCGAAGATCCGGCGCCGCGCGTGCACCGCGATGAGCTCGCTGATGATGCCCATGCCCGGCAGGATCATGATGTAGACGGCCGGATGGCTGTAGAACCAGAAGAAGTGCTGGTAGAGCACCGGGTCGCCGCCGAGCGCCGGGTCGAAGATGCCGATGTGGAACGCGCGCTCGGCGATGAGCAGGAGGAGCGTGATGCCGAGGACGGGGGTCGCGAGGATCTGGACGATGCTCGTCGCGTAGAGCGCCCAGAGCATGAGCGGCATCTTGTACCAGCCCATCCCGGGCGCCCGGAGCTTGTGCAGGGTGACGACGAAGTTCAGCCCCGTGAGCACGCTGGAGAAGCCGAGGATGAAGACGCCGAACGTGACGCTCAGGACCGACGTGGTGGTCACCGTGCTCGAGTAGGGCACGTAGAACGTCCAGCCGGTGTCGATGCCGCCCGTGACGAGCGACGAGAGCGTGAAGAGGGCGCCGATCCAGTAGAGGTACAGGCTGAGGAGGTTCAGCTTCGGGAAGGCGACGTCCTTCGCGCCGATCATGATCGGCAGGAGGAAGTTGCCGAGCGCGCCGGGGATGCTCGGGATGATGAAGAGGAACGTCATCACCGCGCCGTGGAGCGTGAACATCTGGTTATAGGCGTTCGCGCTGATGATCGTCGCCTTCGGCGTCAGGAGCTCGAGCCGGAGGACCAGCGCGAAGACCCCGCCCATGAGGAAGGCGATGAAGGTGCTGACGAGGTACATCAGGCCGATCCGCTTGTGATCGACCGTGGTGAGCCACGACATGATCCCGCTCTTGGCCCGGATGTAATCCGTCTCGTGGCCGCCGTGCGGTGCCGTATTGACGTCGAGGGTCGTTACTGTCTGCGACATGACTGCTTCTCCCCGGCGCTCACTTCACCGTCTTGAGGTAAGCGATGAGCGCGTCAACTTCTCTGTCCTTGAGGAGCCCCTTGAACGACGGCATCACCGGCGGGTAGCCGCGCACGATCTGGCCTTGCGGGTTGAACAAGCTCTCGCGGAAGTAGTTCTCGTCCGCGGTGACCTTCGACCCGTCCGCGAGCTCCTCCTCGCGGCCGAAGAGCCCCTTGAGCGACGGACCCTGGATACGCGTCCCGTCGAGCGAGTGGCAGGTCGCGCAGCTCCGCTTGGCGAAGAGCGTCTTGCCGAGCTCCTCGGGCGGGAGGTCGCTGTTGTTGTTGCCCTCGAGCCACTTCTCGAAGTCCGACGGCTCCATCACCTTGACGGTGGCCAGCATGTCCGAGTGGCCGGAGCCGCAGTACTCGGTGCAGAGGAGCACCGTCTCGCGCGTGTCCGTCGCCTCGAACCACACCGACGTGTACGAGCCCGGGACCACGTCCTGCTTCACGCGGAACTCCGGGATGTAGAAGCTGTGGAGGATGTCCTTCGAGCTCAGGATGATCCGCACCGGGCGCCCCCGCGGCACGGCGAGCTCGTTCACGGTCGTCGTCCCGTCGGGGTAGGTGAACGTCCAGATGTACATCTCGCCGGTGGCGTTGATCTCGTACGACTCGGCCGGCGCCACGGAGGCGTGCACGTAGCCGCGCATGCCCACGAAGAAGAGCGCGATGAGGATGGCGAGCGGGATCAGCGTCCACACGACCTCGACCGTCGCGCTGTGGTCGATGGGGCTCGTCTTGTCGTGCTCGCTGCGCCGCCGGTACTTCACGGCGAACAGCACGACCGCCCCGGTGACCAGGACGAAGAAGAGGACCGAGACCCAGTAGGCCGCGGCCCAGCCGGTGTCGATGTGCTCTGCGAGCGTCGACCCCGCGCGGGGCAGCCAGAAGGAGCCAAGTTCGATCGGGTTCTTATTCTCCATAATTGTGGCTCCGCCACCTTGTGTCCTAGGAAGCCTCGTTTACGCGCGCCCTCGTGCGGGCGCGTTCGGTCCGCCAGAAGCGCATGAGCCAGAGCCCGAGCAGCACGACCGTGAGGACGCCGGCGGCCTTCATCAGCCGCTGCGTCGCCAGGACGTACCCTCGGGCGTTGGGATCGTAATGGAAACAGAACAACAGCACCCGATCCCAGGCGCTCCCGACCTGCCCGCTGCCCGCTTCGCGCAGCGCGAGGCCGAAGTTCTTCTGTGGAAAGGAGATGCCGTACAGCGTGCGCGACAGGCGTCCGTCCGGCGTGAAGACGAACGCGCCCGCCGCGTGCGCGTACTGCTTTGCCGTCTCGTCCCATCGGTAGTTGAAGCCGACCGCGCTGGCGAGCGCCCGCACCGACGCCTCGTCCCCGACGAGGAAGTCGAAGCCGTCGCCGGTGATCGGCCGGCCGTAGGCCTCGATGTAGTTCGCCCGCTTCTTGCGCGCCGCCTCGGGCGTGTCGCGGGGATCGAAGCTCACGACGAGGGCGCGGTACTCCTTGCCGGCGCTCCAGGCGCTCTCCTTCATCGCCTGGAGGACGCCGTTCAGGACCAGCGAGCACAGCATCGGACACTCGTAGTAGCCGAGCACCAGGACGAGGGGCTTGTCGCCCGCCGCGTACCGGCCGAGCTCGACCTCCTGTCCCGACTGGTCGCGGAGCCTGAGCTCGCGCGGCAGCTGGGCGCCCGGCCGCTCCTCGATGTCGATGCCGACGAGCTCTGTCGGAATGGTTGTGTCCGCCGCCCGCGCGCGCCGCGCCGGGGTGACGGTGGCCACCACGAGCGCGAGCACGGCGAGCAGGGCGGACAGCGGGCGGGACATCACTGCACCGGAGCGGACGACGGCGCCGGGCTGGCGGGCTTGGGGGCCGCGCCGCCAGGCTGCGCGGGCTTGGGGGCCGCGCCGCCAGGCTGCGCGGGCTTGGGGGCCGCGCCGCCCGGCTGCGCGGGCTGCGCGGGCTTGGCGTCGGCGGGCTTGGGCGCGTCGGAGGGCTTGGCGTCGGCGGGCTTGGCGTCGGCGGGCTTCGCGTCAGCGGGCTTCGCGTCAGCGGGCTTCGCGTCGGCGGGCTTCGCGTCGGCGGGCTTGGCCGCGTCCTTGTCGCCGGGCTTCGCTGCGTCCTGTCCCTGGAGGGGCGCGCCGTTCTCGGCGTTCGGCGCCGCGGCCTCGTCGGGCTTCGTGCTGCTGTCCCCGGGCTGCGCCGCCTGCGCGGGCGCGGCGCTCGCGCCGGGCAGCGGCTGTCCGATGCGCTTCTCCTGGTAGGCCTTCAGCGTGAGCGCCACGGCCTGGTCGACCGGGATGCGGACGACGCCGTCCTTCTCGCTCGCCCACTGGTAGTGGCTGAGGCGCTCCTTCTCCATGGCCCGGAGGCCGCGGAGCGCGCTGTTCGGCGGCTCGAGCACCTTGCTCGAGATCTCCCGCTCCATCGTCGCCTTGAAGACCTCGTTCACGAAGAGGACGGTCACCACGAGGGAGAGCAGCGTGGCGATCACGATCACGAAGATGAGCGAGTTCGGCGGTCGATCCGCCTCGGCATGCTCGTGCTCGGTCTCCGCGTGCTCGGTCGCAGTGTTGTCGGTCGCTTCGCTCATGGCCGGCTCCTTACGGGTTGTCGATCCGAGCCGCTTCGGCAAGGTGCGGGTCGTTCAGAGGATACAGCGGGCTCTTGGCCGCTTGAAGGGAGAGCATCCACGCTCCCACGCCCAGCGGGCCGAGCAAGCCGGCGAGGTCGATCCAGCTCAGGTGCGCGCCGTGGTGATCCATGTTCGGCATGACCAGCCAGTAGAGGTCGACGTAGTGCATCACGAGGAGGAGCACCGACGCCGCCCCGAGGACCAGCGGGCTCCGCTTGGCGTGCCGCGACAGGAGGACGAGGAACGGCACGACGAAGTGGCCGAACAAGAGGGCCAGGCTCACGACCTTCCACGAGCCCTCCCAGCGGTGACGATAGAAGATCGTCTCCTCCGGGATGTTGGCGTACCAGATCAGCAAGAACTGCGAGAACGCGATGTAGGCCCAGAAAATGACGAAGCCGAAGAGGAGCTTGCCGATGTCGTGCTGGCGCTCGACGTTGCTCACCTTGCGCAGGAGCCCCGCCTTGTGGAGCGCGATCGTGATCAGCGCGAGCGCCGAGAGGGAGCTCGTGGCCGCGCCGGCGAACACGTAGACGCCGAAGATCGTCGAGTACCAGTGCGGGTCGATGCTCATCAGCCAGTCGAACGCCGCGAACGAGAGGGTCAGGGCGAAGACGATGACGGCCGGGGCGCTGCTGGCCCGCATCTTCGCGGTCGGGCGGAAATCGGCGCTCTCGTCCTGCGCGCGGGAGGTCTTGATGAACCAGAGCGCGAGGCCCGTCCACGCCGCGAGGAACACCGCGGCGCGGATGTAGAAGAAGGTCGGGTTCAGGTACGCCGCCTTCTCGTGGAGCACGTGATCGTTCGCGGCCTCGGGCCCCATCCAGTGGTGGTAGACGTCGTGGGCGAGCACCGCGATCGGGAGGAACAGCACGACGCACGCCGGCAGGACGCCGCTCATCCACTCCATGTGGCGGCGCGCGGCCGCGGACCAGCGCGCGCGCGTCAGGTGCTGGATGATCACGAAGAACAGCGCGCCGAGCCCGATCGTCACGAGCCAGGTGAAGCCGGTGAGGTACGAGAACGCGAAGCGCTTCGCGTCGACGATCGCCGCCAGCGCCGAGAGCGCCACGCCGACGACGGCGAGCACCATGCTCCTCGAGACGAGCCGCTTCGCGACCGCCTTATCGAGGACCTTCGCGTCCTCGGCCAGAGCACTTCCGTGGGACTTCATGGAGTTCCGCTCTCCTTCGCGATGTTGCTCCGCTGGGCCTCGGGGACATCGTCGATGCGCCCGTGCTGGCTTTGCTGCAGGACGCGCACCCACGTGACGATCGCCCACCGGTCCTTGACCGGGATCTGCTTCCGATATGCCGGCATGTTCCGCACGCCGTTCGTGATGACGTTGAAGATCTCGCCGTCGGGCAGGCCGCGCGCCCGGTCGGACGCGAGGTCGATGGGCGGCGGGTACCCGCGCTTCACCACCATGCCCTGCCCGCTGCCGCTCTGGTCGTGGCAGGGCGCGCAGTAGATGTTGAAGCGGTCCTGGCCGCGCCGGATCACCGTCTCGTCGACGGTGATGGGCGCCATCGCCAGGAACGCCTCGCCGTCCTTGCCGGTGCGGTAGGCGTCGCTCTCGTCGAGCGCCCCCTGGTGCACCGTGCCCTGCACGAGCGGCCGCATCGCCCGGCCGTCGGCGAAGAGGCGCGTGCCCTCCTCGGGCTGGAACTTGGGCTGCCAGTCCATGTCCCCGAAGACGTGGATCGGCGGGTCGCTGCTCGCCTGTCCTCGACAGCCCGCGAGGACGACGAGGAGGGGAATACACCAGCGGTTCACGAGGAGACCTCCCTGATGCCCTGCGCGCCTACGCGCTGGAGGAGGTTGCGCGTCTCCGTGGCATCGAACTTCGGGTCGCTCACCTCGACGCTGATGAAGAAGGCGTCGTCGGTCGCGCGCGGAAATGAGGGGTGCGTCATGGTGGGGTGGAAGAACGACGGCAGGCGCCCGAGCGCGAAGAGCGAGAAGAAGCACGTGAGCGCCGCGAAGAGGACCGTGAGCTCGAAGAAGATCGGGATGAAGGCCTGGTACGAGAACGACGGCTTGCCGCTGATGATGAGCGGATAGTCGTGGAGCTGCGTGTACCAGGCGAGCAGGATGGCGCTGATGAGCCCCGTCGCGCCGCCGCCGAGCACGAGCCACGGCAGCGGCGTCGGCTTGAGCCCCATCGCCTTCTCCAGCCCGTGCACGGGGAAGGGCGTGTGCGCGTCGAAGCGGCTGTAGCCCGCGTCCCGGAGCGCCTCGCACGCGTGGTAGATGTCCGCCGGGGTCGAGAAGTAGCCCATCAGCGCGTAGGGGGCCGACGCCGCGGCCGCTGCCTCCTCGGCCCGGTGCTCCAGCTTGCGCTCGAGCCCGAGCGCGGCCTTCCCGTGCGGCCCCTCCGCGTGGGGCTTGTCGTACTCCGCCTCGTCCTTGGGCACGAAGCCCTGCGCCTCGTCGTCGCCGGGCTGGCTTTCGCGATCGGAGTCCTTGAGCTCTCCTGCCTCCTCGGCCGAGGCAGGCTCCCCGGAGCGCTTCCGGCTCGGAGGGTCGCTGTCACGCTGCATGATGAGCCTCGTCGTTGCTGTGCGAGCCGTGAGGATCGGCCGCCGGCGTGATCCCCTTCACCTCGCTGATCGCGACCATCGGGAGGTAGCGGACGAACAGCAGGAAGAGGGTGAAGAAGAGGCCGAACGAGCCGAAGAACGTCGACATGTCCCAGATGGTCGGGCGGAAGTAGGTCCAGCTGGACGGGAGGAAGTCGCGGTGGAGGCTCGTCACGATGATGACGAAGCGCTCGAACCACATCCCGATGTTGACCAGGATCGAGATGATGAACATCGCGGGGATGCTGGTGCGCACCTTCTTGAACCAGAAGAGCTGCGGGAAGATGACGTTGCAGCTCACCATGGTCCAATACGCCCAGGCGTACGGCCCGAGGATGCGGTTCGCGAAGGCGAACCGCTCGTAGGCGTTGCCGCTGTACCACGCGATGAAGAGCTCCATGCCGTACGCGTAGCCGACCATGGTGCCCGTCGCGACGATGACCTTGTTCATGTTCTCGAGGTGCCGGATGGTGATCAGGCCCTGGAGACCGAACGCCTTGCGCGCGAACACCATCAGCGTGACGACCATCGCGAACCCGCTGAAGATGGCGCCGGCGACGAAGTACGGCGGGAAGATGGTGGTGTGCCAGCCGGGGACGATCGAGACCGCGAAGTCGAACGACACGATCGTGTGCACGCTGAGCACGAGCGGCGTCGAGAGGCCGGCGAAGATGAGGTAGGCCTTCTCGTAGTGCAGCCAGTGCCGGTGCGAGCCGCGCCACCCGAGGCAGAGGATGCCGAAGACGATCTGCTTCGTCCGCGTCGTGGCCCGGTCGCGGAGCGTGGCGAGGTCGGGGATGAGCCCGACGAACCAGAAGAGGGCCGAGACCGTCGCGTAGGTCGAGACGGCGAACACGTCCCAGAGCAGCGGGCTCTTGAAGTTCGGCCAGATGCTCATCTGGTTCGGGATCGGGAACAGCCAGTGGGCGAACCAGATCCGGCCCAGGTGGGCCACCGGGTAGATGGCGGCGCACGCGACGGCGAAGATCGTCATCGCCTCCGCCGCGCGGTTGATGCTCGTCCTCCACTTCTGGCGGAAGAGGAAGAGGATGGCGCTGATGAGCGTGCCGGCGTGGCCGATACCGACCCAGAACACGAAGCCGGTGATGTCCCACGCCCAGTTGACCGTGGTGTTCAGCCCCCAGATACCGATGCCGGTCCCGACGAGGTGGACGAGCGAGCCGCCGAGGACGAGCAGGAGGCTGACGGCGAGGCAGAACAGGATGAGCCACCCCGAGGGCGGCTTGTTGAGCACGATCCCCGCGACCTTGTCGGTGAGGGAACGGAAGTCGTCCTTCCCCTGCACGAGCGGCGCCTCGTCCAAGAGGGCAGCGCGGTCGGAGATCCGGGGGTGATCGACCTGGAGGGGTGCAGTGGCGCTCATGCGTCGGCGAGCTCCGGGTTCTTGTTGCGGATCCTGGCGAGGTAGGTGACCCGCGGCTTTGTGTTGATCTCGTCAAGCATCCGGTAACCGCGCGGGCTCGCGGACGTCACGGACACCTGGCTGTTCTGGTCGTTGAGGTCGCCGAAGACGATGGCCTGCGTCGGGCAGGCGCCCTGGCACGCGGTCACGATCTCGCCGTCCTTGATGTGCTCCCGCCCCTCTCGCTTCGCGTCGATCTTGGCGTGGTTGATCCGCTGCACGCAGAAGGTGCACTTCTCCATGACGCCCCGCGATCGGACGGTGACGTTGGGGTTGAACTGCATCTTCCGCGACTCCGAGTCCGGCTGGCCGTATTCGAAGAAGTTGAAGCGGCGGACCTTGTACGGGCAGTTGTTGGCGCAGTACTTCGTGCCGACGCAGCGGTTGTACGCCATGTCGTTCAGCCCCTCGGGGCTGTGCGTCGTGGCGGCGACCGGGCACACCTGCTCGCACGGCGCGTTCTCGCAGTGCTGGCAGGGGAGCGGCTGCTGGATGCTCTCCGGCTCGTCCGGGTTCGTCCCCTGGAAGTAGCGATCGACCCGCAGCCAGTGCATCTCGCGCGTCTGGCGCACGCCGTCGGCGCCCACGACCGGGATGTTGTTCTCGGCCTGGCAGGCGACCACGCACGCGTTGCACCCGATGCAGGCGTTGAGGTCGATGCTCATGCCCCAGGCGTGCCCCTGCCGGCGGTTCGGCTCCTGGAACAGGCTGAGGAGCGGCGGCACGTGGACCTGCTTCTTCGCGAACTCCGGGTCGTTCTCGAGCTCGGCGAGCGTCCCCTCGCGCGCGAGCGGGCGGCCCTCCATGACGAAGTGCTCCTGCGTCCGCGCGAGCTCCACCTTCTCGCCGGTCCTCTCCAGCGAGAAGCCGCCGGCGAGCTCGAAGGCGTCGCTCTTGCGGAGCGGCGTCGTGTCGACGCCGACGCCGCGCCCGACCCGGAGCGCCGCGCGCCGGCCCTGGCCGACGCCGATCGCCACCGAGTCGTCCGCCTGCCCCGGCGCGACGACGACGGGGATCCGGACCTGGGCGCCGCCGCCCGACAGCGTGACGACGTCGCCGTCCTTCACGCCGAGCCGCGCCGCCGTGGACGGCGAGAGGTTCGCGCCGCTGCCCCAGGTGAGCTTGGTCATCGGGTGGGGCAGCTCCTGGAGCCACCCGTTGTTCGCGAACCGCCCGTCCCACGCGTGCATGTCGGGCCGGAAGGTCACCTCCAGGCCCTCGGCCGCGGCGGGCGCGAACGCCCGCAGCGCGTCGACCGCGGCCTGCGTCGTGGCGGTCACCTGCTCGTCCGCGAGCGCGGTCCCCGCGAAGAGGCCGTCGTGCAGCGCGCGGCGGAGGTCCTGCTCGGTGCGCTTCGCGCCCTCGGCGTTCAGCCAGGTCGCCCGCACGAGGTCGTACGCGGTCCGCGAGCCGCCGAGCAGAAGCTCGATGATCTCGGCGTCGGTCCTGCCGCCGAAGATCGGCGCGATGAGCGGCTGCACGACGCTGGCCGTCCCGTCCTCCGCCCGGACGTCGCTCCACGACTCCAGCGGGTGGGCGCGGTTCAGGTGCCAGCGGGAGCGCTCGCTCGTCTCGTCGACGTGCGTCGAGACGTGCACGCTCACGGGCACCTTGGCGAGCGCGTCGGCGAAGCGCGCGTCCGCGGGCGCGTCGAACGCCGGGTTGCCGCCGAGGATGATCAGCGTCTCGACCTCGTTCTTCTCGATGGCGCGCGCGAGCTCGACGAGCGCCTCGGGGCCCTCGCGCGACTCGTCGAACGGCGCGACGAGCCGGACGGCCTTGCCGGTGTTGTCGAGGGCGAGGTTGATGAGGTGCGCGAGGGCGTGGACCTCCTTCGGCAGCGAGCGCCCGACCACGACCGCGCCTTGCCCGCGGTTCGCCGCGAGATCGGCGGCGATGGCGGCGACGTGGCGGGTCGCCTTCGCGTCGAGCCCGCCGGCCTTGCCCTCGATCGCCTTCAGCAGCTCCGCGTCGAGCGCGACCCCGCGCTTGCCGAGCTCGGCGGCGAGCGCGAAGGCGAAGGCGGGGATCTTGCGGCTCTGGATCCGGAGCCGGTGATCTGCCGACGCGCCGGTGATCGTGAAGGTGCTCTCGACCGCGTAGAGGCGGTTCATCGCCTTCGGGTCCTTGTCGACCGCGCGGCCCGCGGCGAACGCGCGCGCCTGCTTGACGGGGCTGCCGTCGGTGCCGAACAGGTCGGCGTCGAGCGCGACGATGACGCGCGCCTTCGCCAGGTCGAGCGTGGTCTCGAGCGGCTTGCCGAACGCGAGCCGCGCGCCCTCGCGGGCGGCGTCGCGCGAGAACGGCTCGTACCGGACGACGCGCGCCTCGGGCAGCGTCTTGCGGAGGTCGGCAAGGCGCGCGGCCAGGGTGGGCGACCTGTGCGCCTCGGTCAGGATCGTGAGCCCCTTGCCGCCGCGGCCGCGGAGCTTGTCGCCCTGCTCGCGCAGGAACGCCGCCGCGTCGTCCCAGGACTTCTCGGCCGCGCCCTCGCGCGGCGACTTGCTGCGGTCGGGATCGTAGAGGTCGAGGACCGCGGCCTGGGTGTAGATGGTGGTCGCGCCCAGGCTCTCGGGGTGCTTCGGGTTGCCCTCGATCTTGGTGGGGCGCCCCTCGTGGCTCTCGACGAGGACGCCGAAGGCCGTGCCCATCATCGGCAGCGCGGTCGCGAAGAAGAGCGGCTGGCCGGGGATGACCTCCTCCGGGGCGCGCGAGTACGGCAGGATCTGCTCGACGGGCCTGCGGCAGCCCACGAGGCCGCCGAGGGCGAGCGACGCGCCCATGAGGCTGAGGAAGGTGCGCCGCCCGACGCCCTCCGGCGGCTCGAACGCGGCCGGAGGGAACTCGCGCCCGAGCGCATCGACGAAGTCGGGCGAGCCGGCGAGCTCGTTCAAGCTGCGCCAGTAGGTCTTTCCAGAGATGTCCTGGGCGAGGGGGAGGGGAGTTCGTTTCATCGGTGGCACCCCGAGCAGTGGAGCGGCGCCTGCACCTGCCGCCCGGAGGTAGTGACCGCTGGCACGCGATCTTGATAAGGTTCCGGGTTCGGGGGGACCCCGGCGCCCGCCATGACGGCCGTCGAGGGCGCCATATCCATCTTGGTGACGTCGGCGGGATTGCGGAGGTGGGGGCCCGGATTGCGGTGGCAGTCCAGGCACCATCCCATCGTGAGCGGCGCGACCTGCCGGACCTTGTGCATCTGGTCGATGCGGCCGTGACAGCTCACGCAGCCGACCCCTGCGGCCAGATGGGCCGAGTGGTCGAAATAGGCATAGTCGGGCAGGTTGTGGACGCGCACCCAGGGAATGGGTTGATCGTTCGCCCAGCTCTCCTGAACGAGCAGGAGCTTTTCGCTGTCCCTCCGCACCTTGGCGTGACAATTCATGCACGTCTCGGTCGGTGGAACGGCGGCGAAGCCGGAGACCTCCACTGTGTTGTGGCAGTAACGGCAGTCGATACCGAGGTCGCCGGCGTGCAGCTTGTGCGAGTAGTCAACCGGTTGATCCGGCTGATACCCGACCTCGAGGTGTTTGTTGGTACCGTAGTACCAGAATCCGCCGATCACAGCGGCGCCGAGGGGCAGAACTCCGAAGAGCAGCCCCAGGGGCACCACTTTGTTGGCCCATCGTGGGAACAGGAACCGAGCCATAGGGTTGTGTGGTGCGTCGGGAGCGACGCGCGGCCCAGTTATGGCTTGCTGGCGGGGTGCGACAAGACGGCAAAGTGCCGCGTGACCGCGGCAGATTGCCGCTGTGGATAACTGAAGCCCCACGGAGCGGCAGGTCGCCGCTGGGTGCGGCAACTTGCCGCGGCTGCCGGCGTTTGTCCTTACGGATGCGCGGGCGGCGCCGGCCCGGCGCTGGATCGAAAAAGGAGCGGAAACATCAGGCGAAGCGCGCGCCGGGGGGACGGCGGCCGGTCGGGGAGGGGCCGCCGCGGCCGCCGCGCCCGCCGTACCGCGGGGAGCTCAGAACACCGGGGTGAACGCGCGCGGCGCCCTTTTCTTCCTGAGGCAGCGGGTCGCCCTGCTCATGTAACAGACGGTGACGGCCCGCCGAGGCCGGCCGCTCCGGTTCGCCCCGGAGCAATGCCAGAGGTAGTTGTGGATCAGCAGGGCCTCGCCCGCGGCCGCCGGCAGCGCGATCTTGCGGGCGTCGGCGTCGGCGGCGCGCACGACCGCGCCCGGGACGACGCCGCCGAGCGGCGTCGCGAGCCCGCCGAGGTGGCTGCCTTCCAGCACCTCCACGCAGCCGCCGTCCGCGGGGGCGTCGTCGAGCGCCGTCCAGATCTGCAGCTCGGGGTCGCGATCGAGCCCCCAGTAGCTGCCGCCGTCCTGGTGCCAGGGCAGCGGCGTCCCGCCGGACGCGGCCTTGTTGAAGAGCACGGCCCGGTAGATCGAGATCTCCCCCTGGATGAGCGAGCGCGCGATCCGCTCGAAGAGCGGGTTCTCGATCCAGGCGAGGAACAGCGGGTCCTTCTCGAGCTTCTCGAGCTTCCGGTACGACGTGCTCGGCCCCTCGTAGCCCTTGCCGTAGGGCAGGTCCTCGTAGCGTCCGGACGCGGCGTCGTGCTGGAAGAAGAGCCCAGGGTACGTCACGCGCCCGAGCATCAGGTCGTCCGAGCGCGCGCGGAGCGCGGCGAGCCCCGCGTCGGTCATCACGCGCCCGAGCCGGGCGTACCCGCGCGCGGCGTAGTCGGCGAGGGGTCCCGCGAGGTCGAGCGCCCTGGCCTCGGGCAGCAGGAAGTCGCCCGCGCGGCCGCTCGCGGCGCCGTCGCTCGCGGCGCGATCGCTCGTCGTGTCGTCGCTCATCGCGCGTAGCTCGCGTCGGTGCCTAGGTGATCGCGGTAGAGCGCGTCCATGCGCCGCGCCGCCTCCGGCGAGAGCGGGCGCGCCATCGCGTCGGCGGCCGCGTCGAGGTGCTCGGCCAGAGTCGGGCCGACCACGACGGAGTCGACCACCTCGCGCCCCGTGAGCCAGGCGTACGACAGCGCGAGCAGGCTCATCCCCTCGTCGGCGGCCACGGCCGCGTAGCCGGCGGCGAGCTCGAACATCCGCGCGCTCCAGTACCGGCGCTGGTAGAGGCGGTTGCCCTCGAAGCGCGAGCCCGCCTGCGCCGCGTCCGGCCCCGCGTGCCGCCCGGTCAGGAGCCCGCCCGCGAGCGGGTTGTACACCGCGGTGGGCACCGAATACCGCCGCGCGAACGCGGCGTACTCGAGGTCGAGCTGGCGGATCAGCGCGTTGTAGAGCACCTGCGAGACCGCGGGGCGCGCCTTCCCCTCGGCGTCGCGGCGCGCGATGATCTCCAGGATCTGCCACGAGGCGTGGTTGCTGACCCCGAAGCGCAGGATCTTCCCCTGCTCCAGCAGCGCATCGATCGCCGCGAGCGTCTCCTCGACGGGCGTCTCCGGGTCCGGCGCGTGGAGGTAGCAGACGTCGACGCGGTCGGTGCCGAGGCGCCCGAGGCTCTCCTCGACGGCGCGGATCACCTGCGCGCGCCCGAGCCCCTCGGCCTTGCCCCGGATCCGGCGGAGGCCGACCTTGGTGGCGATCTGCGCCTCGGCCCGGCGGCCGCGCAGCGCCCGGCCGAGGATCCGCTCGGACGCGCCGTCCTGGTAGAGGTTGGCCGTGTCGAACGCGGCGATCCCGCGCTCGAGCGCGCGGCCCACGATGCGCTCGGCCTCCTCGGGCGGCGTGCGGCCGCCGAAGTTCATCGTGCCCACGACGAGCGCGGGCGGCGCGCCCGGGCGCCGCTTCGCCGTCATTCCAGCCATTTCGTCCGCGATCACGCCGCCCTCATCACGCCCGCGCGACGAGGAGCGCGAGCACGTACACGATGAGCCACACCAGCCACAGGGTGCTCATCCGGCGCCACCCCTGCCGGAACCCGTACATCGGCGCGAGCGGCGGCACCACGAGCGCGACGAGCCCGCGCCATCGAGGCGCGCTGCGGAGCATGAGCCGCGCTGCCAGCGCGACGTGGGTGGTGACCCAGGTGGCGAACGCCAGGATGAGCGTCGCGGTCGCCGCGATATCCTTCACGGGGCGAAGCCTAGCGTCGCCGGCGCGCCACGCCCCTGGAAATCAGCGACGCGGGAACGTGGAGAGGGCGGCCCGGCGCCCCTCCCGCGCGCCGCGCGCCCCGGCTCTGTCGCGCTCGCAAATCCGGGCTAAGCTTGGCCCGTGCCCCTGCGCGACATCCCGTGTTTTCGTCCGGATTCCTTCCTCGCCGCGCGCGCCGTCCCCCTCGCGACCCGCTTCGGGTCGGCGATCGCCGGCGCGGCGCGCGCCCTCGTCGAGCGCGAGGGGCGCCTCATCCCCATGAGCCTGCTCGCCGGCGCCGCGTGCAGCGTCGCTGTCGGCCTCGGCGCGGCGCACGCGATCTCCACGCCGCCCGACACGCTGCCGGTCGCCGAGGTGAAGCCGGGAATGAAGGGATACGGCCTCACCGTCTTCTCCGGCACCACGCCCGAGAAGTTCGACGTCGAGGTCATCTCCACCCTCCGCAATTTCCGCCCGAACCAGGACCTCATCCTCATCAAGACCCAGCACCCGCGCCTCGAGATCGCCCGCACCGTGGCCGGGATGAGCGGCAGCCCGATCTACCTGAACGGCAAGATGATCGGCGCCTACGCGTACGGCTGGCTCTTCGGCGCCGAGGCGATCGCCGGCGTCACCCCGATCAAATCGATGCTCGACGAGCTCGCGCGGCCGCTCCCGCGGGCGATCGCCCCGAAGGTCGGCGGCCCGCTGCCCGCCCCGGTGAGCGCCATCGGCGGCGCGCCGCCTCGGGCCGCCGCGCCGGCCCGCCTGCACGGGGGCCGCGGCTTCGCGGGGCCCGTCGACGCCTACGATCTCGCCGGCCACGCCAGCCAGCTCGCCGCGCGCGTCGCGCCGGCGCTCGCCCCGCCCGAGGCGACGAGCCTCGCGCGCGCCTCGACGCCGGTGATGCTCGGCGGGCTCGGCGGCACGTCGCTGCGCATCGCCAGCGACCTGCTCGGCCCCATGGGGCTCGAGCCGATGCAGGCCGGCGGCGGCTCGTCCGCGAACCCCGATCCGGGCGCGCCGACCAAGTACGTCGACGGCGGCGCGATCGGCGTCGAGCTCGTGCGCGGCGACATCTCCGCCATGGGCATCGGCACGGTCACGCGCGTGTCCGGCGACAAGCTCGTCGCGTTCGGCCACCCGATGATGAACGGCGGCGTCACGAACCTCCCCACCGCGATCGCCCAGGTCCACTGGATCCTCGCGAGCCAGAACCGCAGCTTCAAGATCGGCGAGGCGGTGCGCACGGTCGGCTCGCTGGTCAACGATCGGCAGGCCGCGATCGTGGTCGACAGCGCGGCCAAGGCGCCGGTCTTCCCGATGCGCGTCCAGATCGACGGCGTGAACGGCGCCCCGCACCCGACGTGGAACGTGGAGGTCGCGCACGACCAGTTCCTCGCGCCCTCCTTCGTGTCGATGGCGCTCGGCAACGCCGTCGAGGCGACCACGGCCGAGCGGCGGGACATGACCTGGCGCGCGGTGAGCCAGCTGAAGATCGGGCGCTACGGCACGATCTCGCTCGTCGACTTCGGCGCCGGCAACGGCGCCCCGCTCACCGCCGACGACTTCGTCCGCAGCCGGCTCGTCCGGTCGATGGGGGCGCTCCTCAACAACCCGTGGGAGGAGGTCGCGATCGAGCGCGTCGACACCCGCGTGAAGGTCACGTTCGACCGCGAGGTCGTCCTCCTGCGCGGCGCCAAGGTGCTCGAGCCCGAGATCGACGCGGGCGCGCCCGCGCGCATCCGCCTGGATCTCCAGCCCCACCAGGGCCCCCTGGAGTCGCGCGTCATCGAGGTGCCGATCCCGCGCGAGCTCGCCGGCGGCCAGGTGGATATCGAGCTCTCGCCCGGGTACGAGGTCGAGCGCCCGATGGCGACCCCCAACAACGTCGCCGAGCTCGTGGCGATGCTGCCGCTCCAGAACCACGACGCGGAGAGCGTCGTCGCCACGTTCAAGCTCCGGGAGAACGGCGCGGCGTACCGCGGCAAGGTCGCCTCGAGGCTCCCCCCGGGCGCGATGGACACGCTGCGCCCGAGCTCCGACTCCGACGCGCCCGAGGCCTTCGGCGCGCAGGTGCAGGTGCCGATCTCCCTCAAGCGGTTTATGGTCGGGAAAGACACCGTGAGCGTCAAGGTCCGGCCTATCCTTCGCTGACCGCGCGGCCGCCCGCCTCCCTCCTCTCCGCCCTGACCCCCCTCCTCCTGCGACCCATGAGCACAGAGCGCTCTTCTGCCCGTCCCCTCTCGTCTCGCCCTCACGCCCTCTCCTCGCCGCGCCGGCTGCTCGCGGCCGTCCTCGCCGCCGCGGGGCTCGTGGCGCTCCCGGCCCACGCGGTCGGCACGCGCAGCTTCGAGCTCAAGTCGCTCGAGGACCTCAAGGGCGGAGATCTCACCGGCGTCAGCGTGGACTCGAACGGCACCGTGCGCGCCGGGCTGACGCTCGCCGCGACGCCGCTGCCGGACGCGACGTCCGTCTGGAGCTCCGTGGTGCTGCCCGACGGCACCGTGCTGCTCGGCACGGGCAACGAGGGGAAGATCTACAGCGTCTCGGGCGGCCGGGTGACGCTCGCGGCGACGACCGGGCAGATGGCGGTCAGCGCGCTCGCGCTCGCGTTCGACGGCGACGTCATCGCCGGCACGTTCCCCGAGGGCAAGCTGTACCGCTTGCCGCGCGGCGCCGGGAACGGCGGCCCGGCCAAGCTCTTCGCCGAGCTCCCGCAGACCGAGGACGTGTGGGGGCTCGCCTACGACCCGAAGGCGAAGGCGCTCTACGCCGCGACCGGCTCCGAGGGCAGGCTGTTCCGCGTCGACGCCGCGGGCAAGGCCCAGGTGTACTTCGACAGCGACGAGCCGCACCTCGTGAGCGTCGCGGTCGCGGACGACGGCGCCGTCTACGCCGGCTCGAACGGCAAGGCGCTCCTCTACAAGCTCACGGCGCCCGGCCGCGCGACCGTGCTCCACGACTTCGACGCGGACGACGTGAAGGCGATCGCGATCGCGCCGGGCGCGAAGGGCGGCGCGGTCTACGCCATCGCCAACAAGTACGCCGAGGCGTTCGCCGCCCCGAGGCGCAACCGGAGCGGGCCGCCGACCCCGCAGCCGACGCGGGCGCCGAAGCCCGGCAAGGGCGTGCTCGTGCGCTTCGATCGGAGCGGCGTCGCGGAGAAGATGATGAGCGACGACGACACGCACTACGTCTCGCTCGGCCTCGGCGACGACCTCATGCCCTACGTCGGGACCGGCGCCGAGGGCCAGCTCTACACCGTGAGCGACAACCACGTGGCGCGGCTCGTCGCCGACACCGACGAGCGCCAGGTCGGCGCCTTCGCGATGGCCGGGAAGCGCAGGTTCGTCGCGACCACCGACCCCGCCGTCTTCCACGAGGTGAAGGGCGTCGGCGGCGCCGAGGCGGTGTGGACGAGCAAGGTGCTCGACGCCGGGCTGCGGGCCGCGTTCGGGCGCCTCACGTGGCGCTCCGACGGCGCGCTGGAGCTCGAGACGCGCAGCGGGAACACCGACACGCCGGACAGCACCTGGAGCCCGTGGTCCCCGGCGCTCGCCGCGCCGGGGGACACGAAGAGCCCGCCGGCGCGCTTCGTCCAGATCCGCGCGCGCTGGAGCCGGGATCCGGGCGCCGCGCTCCGCGAGGTGAAGCTCTCGTTCGTGACCGACAACGCGCGCGCCGTGGTCACCTCGATCGAGGCGGCGCCGAAGGGCCAGACCAAGCCCCCTCGCACGAACCTCCCGCCGTCCGGCGGGGAGGCGCCGAAGCCGGTGAGCGCGCTCCAGCTGACGTGGAAGGTCGACAACCCCGATCAGGACGACCTGCGTTATCGCCTCTCGTACCGCATGGAGGGCCAGTCGACCTGGCGCAGCATGCTCAAGCCGGGCGAGAAGGTGACGCGCGCCGAGCACGTGTGGGACACGACCGCGCTCCCCGAGGGCGAGTACCGCATCCTCGTCGAGGCGAGCGACGAGCTGGCGAACCCGCCCGAGCGCACCCAGCGCCATAGCCTCGAGTCGGGCACCGTCCTCGTCGACAACACGCCGCCGGTGTTCCGAGCGCTGTCGCTGCAGGGGCGCCGGCTCACCGGCGAGGTGGCGGACGGCCTCGGCCCGGTCGCGCGCGTCGAGGTCTCGATCGCCGGCCTGGAGGAGTGGCGGCCCATCTTCCCGAGCGACGGCATCTTCGACGAGCCGGTGGAGCCGTTCGAGGCGGACCTCAGCGCCCTCGTGCCGCCTGGATCTCACCTGCTCGCGGTGCGCGCCTACGACAGCGCGGGCAACGTGGTCACCCGCGACATCGAGGCGCGGTAGCCGCCGTCCCATGCCGCCCTCGCCGATCGCCATCGCAGCGCTCGGCGCGACATGGGCGTCATGCTTGCGCCAGGAGCGCCGGCGGCCGAGGCGCACCCGCGCTCGGCGCGCGCGCGGAACATGCGCCCTGGCGTCGCGTCCACGGGGGCTCCTGCGTCCTGGAGAGCACACCCCGGGACGGCACATTCTGTGGATACCCGAGGACGACATGATAAGCTCGCTCTGCTTGTCCTTTTCTCGTGCCCCTGGAATGAGCTCCCCCCGCGCCCTTCTGGTTTACGGTCTCGCCGCGATCTCGGCGTTTGCGGTCTCCGCGTGCGGGATGTCGGACGCCGCCTCCTCCGGCGAGGTGTCCAGCGATGATGGGGGGTATGGCGGGTTCAACTCGGGATACGGGGACGGGGGCGGGTCGGCCGCGACGGCCGGATCGGGCGGGACCCCTCCGTTCGATGGCGGCGGCGGCGGCGCCGTGGACGAGAGCGTCGATATCCCGGGGCCAACGGCGTCGCCGGACCCCTACACGCGCTTCGCGCACCTGTGCGGCGACGGCTGCACGCCGGGGGGCGATCCGACCGAGTGCTCGTCCAGCAGCGGTGATGGGTCCGGAACGGGGGGCACCACGGCGCAGCCGCTGCATTGCCAGCTCGTGCTCGGCGAAGGCGACGCGATCCCGAGCTGCCGGCCGGTGGGCCGCTACGCGGCGGGCGGCCCGTGCCACCGCGGCATGGACTGCGCTGCGGGGCTGGGGTGCGCGGCGGCCGACGGGCAGGGCGGGGTGTGCCGGCAGTACTGCTGCGGCAACGTCGAGAGCTGCGCGCCGGGCACGTACTGCGAAGAGCGATCGATGGCCGAGTCGCTCGCCGAGGGGAACACCCCGGTCACCATCCCGGTCTGCGTCCCCGCGACGAGCTGCGAGCTCCTCGACGACAGCGTGTGCCCGGCGGGCCTGACCTGCACGATCGTCCGCGAGGACGGCACGACGAGCTGCGTCGTCCCCGGCGACGGGCGCGCCGACGACCCTTGCCCGTGCGCGCCCGGCTTCGTGTGCTCGATGCTGACGAACCAGTGCAAGCAGCTCTGCCGGATCGACGGCCGATCGCAGGACTGCGGCGCGAACGCCAAGTGCCAGGGCGGCAGCACGGTCTACCCCCCTGGGTTCGGCGTGTGCGTCAGCACGATGTAGCTGCGGCCGGCCGGGGCCGCGCCGCGGGCCGGCCGGGGTCGCTTCGTGAAAAAATGTTGGCGCGCCGCGCTCCGGCGTGAATCGGAGCGGCGGGCGCGTCCGGCCGTGGTCATGCTGGACGCGTGCAGCGCCCCCTCCTCTCCTTCGTTCTTTTCATCGGCATCTTCAGCGCCATCGTGGCCGGCGTTCACTACTACCTCTGGCAGCGCCTGATCCGCGCGCCCGAGCTCGGCCCGCTCTGGCAGCGCATCGGCAGCGTCGCCCTGGTGGTGCTCGCGTCGCTGGTGCCGCTCGGCCTCTTTCTGAGCCGCGCGCTGCCCCGGCACATCGGCGGTGTCGTCGCCGGCGTCGTCTACACGTGGGTCGGGCTCGCGGTCCTGCTCTTCTTTCTCCTGCTCACCTCGGAGGTCGTTCGCCTCGGCGCCCACGGCGTCACCGCGCTCCTGAACCAGCCGCTCGACGGCGACCGCCGCACGTTCCTCTCCCGCGCCATCGCCGGCACGGCCGGCGCGCTCGCCGTGGGCTTCGGCGTCGCCGGCGCCGCGAGCGCCCTCGGCGAGGTCGCCGTCCGCCCGGTGCGCGTCCGCCTCCGCCGCCTCCCCGCGGCCATGTCCGGCTTCCGGATCGTCCAGCTCACCGACCTCCACATCGGCCCCACGATCGGGCGCGCGTGGCTCGAGCGCGTCGTCGCGCGGGTGAACGCCCTCGAGCCGGATCTCATCGCGATCACGGGCGATCTCGTCGACGGCTCGGTGGAGGAGCTCCGCGAGCACACCGCGCCGCTCGCCGCGCTGCGCGCCAGGCACGGCGTCTTCTTCGTGACGGGCAACCACGAGTACTACTCCGGCGTCGAGGCGTGGATCGCGGAGCTCGGCCGGCTCGGGGTGAGGGTGCTCCGCAACGAGCGCGTCTCGATCGGCGACGGCGACCACAGCTTCGATCTGGCCGGCGTCGACGACTGGAGCGCGCGCGGCATGGGCCGCGGCCACGGCCCGGATCTCGCCCGCGCGCTCGCGGGGCGCGACCCTTCGCGCGAGCTCGTGCTGCTCGCGCACCAGCCCAAGCAGATCCTCGACGCCGCGGAGCGGGGGGTGGGCCTCCAGCTCAGCGGCCATACCCACGGCGGCCAGATCTTCCCCTGGGGCCTCTTCGTGCGGCTCGACCAGCCTTACGTGGCCGGCCTGTCCTCGCACGGCGAGAGCCAGATCTACGTGAGCCGCGGGACGGGCTACTGGGGTCCGCCGATGCGCGTCGGCGCGCCGTCCGAGATCTCGTTGATCGAGCTCGAGGGCGCCGCCGTGACCGAGGCCGTGGCGTAGCGCGACCCAGATGGCCTAGAGCGGGCGCGCCGGGTCCTTCTTGCAGTTGATGACCGCCGCCGGGTAGCTGCTCGGATCGGTGATGCGCTCCATGGCGAAGGTCGAGCCCTTGAGGTCCAGGCTGATCGGCCTCGCCACGGTGCCGGTCACGGCGCCGCACACGAAGTCGGCGGGCGCGCAGAGCGTGCCCGACAGCGTGATGGTGGCCTCGAGCTCGCCGCCCGAGATCGGGTTGGCGTTGCCCGGCACGACGATCGTGGGCAGCTCCGCGGCGAACGTCCCGTCCTCGGACAGCGCGAAGGGGCCCACGTCGACCGACGGACCGGTGGGCGTCCGGCGATCGGCGGCCTCGAGCGGCTGGAAGGTCATCGAGAAGCTCAGTCCGTCGTCGCTCGCCTCGGTGGTCAGGTCGGCCACGAAGACGATCGGGGTTCGCGGGCTGACGCGCGCCGAGAGGTTGAAGAAGAACTCGCCATCGACGGCGCCTGGCTCCGGCGGACAGCCTTCCCCGCCGCCGCCCGTCCCGTCGCTGCCGCCGCCGCCCGCCTGGTGTTCACGGACGGTGGTATCGCGAGCTTCGAAGTCACCGAATCTGCCCTCCGGGTCGGCGCACCCGACGAGGAGCGCGGCGGACGCGATGCAGGGAAGCGCGGCGGACGCGAGGCAAGGGAGCGCGGCGGATGCGAGCGTTGTCCGGATGGAGCGGGAGAAAAGCATTTGACACCGTGCGAGAGGTGACATTTCACTCGATCGGGTCGAGCATCCCGCGACCCTCAGGGGACGCAACCCTACCATGCAGGGTCTGTCGCAGGCGCCGCATTCCTCCCCTCAGAATCGAGAACACCGGCAATGCCCATCCACCGCCACCGTCTCGCGCTCTCCGTCGGCCTCCTCGGCGGCCTTGTCTGGACCGCGCCTGCGTTCGCCGGCGGCTTCGCGACCGCGCGCTTCGGCGGCGAGCACGGCAACCCGATCACCAGCAATCCGACCGCGATCTACTACAACCCCGCTGGCATCGCCGAGAGCGAGGGGATTCACCTGTTCCTGGACGGAAATCTGGCGCTGCGCGCGGCCTCCTACACACACACGCATGCGCCGTCCGATGACGTGACCGCGCCGGGGGCGAACACGGGGTCGGCGAGCCTGCTCAACCTGGCCGCCTCGCCGATGCTCGGCGCGTCGGCCAAGCTCGGCGACCTGGCGCTCGGCGTCGGCGTTTACGTGCCCTTCGGCGGCGCTGCGTCCTGGAACACGAACGGCGCCTTCGAGGGAAATGGCGAGCTCGCCGGGCCGGTCGACGGGGTGCAGCGCTGGCACTCCATCGAGTCCGAGCTCCAGGCGATGTACTTCACGCTCGCCGCGGCCTACCGGATCCCGGCGCTCCGCCTCAGCCTCGGCGTCTCCGGGAACCTGATTCGGGCCCAGGTGAACACCGTCCGCGCCCGCAACGCCTCCGGCGACAACCTCCTTGCGACGGAGGGGCGCTCGCTGCTCGAGGTGAGCGGGCTGCACGGCAGCTTCGGCGTCGGCGCGCTCGTCGAGGCGGTGCCGGAGAAGCTCTGGATCGGCGCGTCGTACCAGTCGCGGCCGAACGTCACGGGGGGAGAGACCCTCGAGGGCACGCTCACCAACCGCTTCAACGGCGTCTCGAGCCCCCCGACCGACGTCGAGCTGCACCAGGACCTGCCCGACATCGTGCGGCTCGGCGCCCGCTTCGCGCCGGCCGAGCGCATGGAGCTCCGGATCTTCGGCGACTGGACGCGCTGGAGCACCATGGAAAACCAGTGCCTCACCGTGGTGGGCGCGGCGTGCGAAATCCGGAGCGACGGCTCCGCCGCCGACCCGGCCGGCGTGGTGCAGAACATCGCCCGCCGCTGGAGCGACACGTTCGGCGTGCGCGCGGGCATCAGCTACTGGCCGCGGCCCTCGAGCGAGGTCTTCGGCGGCGTCGGCTACGACTCCAACGCGGTCCCCGACGACACGCTGGACCCCTCGGCCACCGATTTCCACGATGTCTCGTTCTCCGTGGGGGGCCGCTTCCAGGTCGTGGAGCGGCTGCACCTCGCCGCGTCGTACACGCACCTCTTCTACGTCGGCCGGGACACCACGGGGAAGAGCATCACCGCGGGCCTGGCGGGCAGCTCGCGGGCGCCCGACTCGGGCGGGATCTACACGCAGAACATCGGCGTGCTCAACCTCAACGTGGACGTCGCCTTCTGAGCGGCGCCGCGGCGAGGCGCGGCGGCGCGGCGAGGCCGCTCACGGGGCGCTGCGCCGGGTCCGGCGGAGCAGGCTGAAGATCCGCGCCCCCAGCTCGGGGGCGCGGAACGGCTTCACCATGTAGTCGTCGGCGCCGCTGGCGAACGCGTAGACCATGTCCTGCGACGAGGCGTTCGCCGTCAGGAAGAGGACCGGCAGATCGCGGAGCCCAGGGTCCTGCCGCAGCGTCCGGCAGAGCTCGATGCCGTTCATCCTCGGAAGGTTCCAGTCGAGCACCACGAGGTGGAAGGGCGCGCTGCGGACGCGTTCCAGCGCCTCCTCCGCGCTGGCGACCGCGACGACGGCGAGCTCGACCGCCTCGAGCATCGTCGACAGCATCTCCCGGATCTGCGGATCGTCGTCGACGACGAGGATCCGCGAGCCCTTGCCCTTCAGCCGGAGCGGCGCGGTGGGCGAGGGGACCCGGCCCACCGCGCCGGCGCCCTTTCCGCCGGGGGGCGCGGCGGGCCGGACCTCGGCCTCGGCGCGGACGAGCGCCGCCGCGTCGGTGTCGGGCATCGAGCCGGGGCGGGTCGCCTCCGTCCGCGCGAAGTGGGCGAGGCGGCGCCAGTCGCGCGGCTCGAACGTGAGCCGCGCCCCTTCGGGCGAGACGGAAGCGCACGCCGCGGCCGACGTCGCGCGGCGGTTTTCGCCCAGCTCGAAGACGGCGAGCACCCACTCGCCATCCGCGACGATCTCCCCCGCGGGCAGCCCGAGCTCGAGGTCGCCCTCCTCCGGATCGCCGACGATTCGCTCGAACTGCTGCAGATCCGGGAAGCGGTAGAGGACGCTCCGCACGTCTTGACGCTACACCCGCGCTAGCATCTCGCAAAGGGTCCGACTAAGCTCGCGCCGCGATGTCATTCCTGCGCTGGATGCCGCCGCTCCTCGCGTTGCTCTCGATCGGCGTCACGGGCTGTCCTGGCAACTCGGGCTCGAGCGAGCCCAAACCCGCCCCGCCCCAGGAGGTGTCGGTCTCGCTTCCGGGCGTGGACACCTCGTCGCTCACGCCCCGCGAGCGTCGAGAGTGGGCCGCCCAGGTCTCGGAGCTCCTCTCCCCCTGCCCGGACACGCCCGTGAACATCGCGCAGTGCGTGAAGGAGCAGCGCGCCTGCAAGGCGTGCCTCCCCGCCGCGCAGCTCCTGCTCAAGCAGGTCAAGGACGGCCGGTCGAAGAAGGAGCGCGAGGACGCGTTCCGCATGCGCTTCGACGCGAACAAGGTGAAGACGCTCGCCACCGACGGCTCGCCCGAGATGGGGCCGCCCGACGCGCCGGTCACGATCGTCGAGTGGGCCGACTTCGAGTGCCCGTTCTGCCGGCTCATGTCGCCGCTGCTCGAGGGCCTCGTGAGCCGCTTCGACGGGCAGGTGCGGCTGGTCTTCAAGTTCTATCCGCTCCAGGCGCACGTCCACGGCGAGCCCGCCGCGCGCGCGGCGATCGCCGCGATGAACCAGGGCAAGTTCTGGGAGATGCACCACCTCCTCTTCGAGAACCAGGACAAGCTGGAGCAGGCCGACATCGAGCGCTACGCGCAGCGGCTCAAGCTCGACCCGGTGAAGTTCCGCGCCGACCTCGTCTCGACCGAGACGAAGGCGCGCATCGAGAAGGACAAGAAGCAGGCCGAGGAGGTCGGGCTCGAGGGGACGCCGCTCATCTACATCAACGGCCGCGAGGTCGACCTGCAGCTCCTCACGAACCCGGGCCAGGACCTCGAGGACTGGGTGAAGCTCGATCTGGAGCTCCTCGGCAAGACGCCGCGGCCGGCGCCGCCGAAGCCGGCCGGCACGGAGGCGGGCGCGCCCGACGCGCCCCCCTCCGGCAGCACGACCCCCGCCGCCAGCGCGACGCCCGCCGCCGGCGGCAGCGCGGCGCGCCCCGCGGCCTCTGCCGGCCCTGCCAAGCCCGCGCAGCCCGCCCAGCCGAGGACGCCTTGAAGGTCGCCGACCCGTGCGGCTGTTTCCCGACGGGCCGGCACTACCCTGGGATCGCGCACCTCCTCAAGGTGCGCGCCGTCGGCGTCGCGTCCGAGATCGACGCGGGCAGCGCCTGGATCGACGAGCCCATCGCCTTCATCGACGTCGAGACGACGGGGCGCGATCCCGCGGGGGATCGCATCATCGAGCTCGGCATCGTCATCGGCCGCTCGGGGGAGATCCTGACGCGCTACAACTGGCTCATCCATCCGGGGCGGCCGATCCCGGCGGAGAGCACCGCGATCCACGGGATCAAGGACGCGGACGTCGAGGGCAAGCCGTCGTTCGCCGAGGTCGCGGAGGAGATCCTCGGCTGCTTCAAGGGGGCGATCCCCGCGGCGTACAACGCCGCCTTCGACCGCTCGTTCCTGCTCGCCGAGCTCGAGCGCGTGGGCATGCGCCCGCGCGAGCCGCCGCCCGCGATGCGGCGGGAGGTCGACTGGATCGACCCGCTCACGTTCGCCCGTGAGCTCTACAAGAACGAGGAGAGCCGCGCCCTCGGCGACATGGCCGCTCGGCTCGGGATCACGCTGGACAAGGCGCACCGCGCGACGGACGACGCCGAGGCGGCGCTGCAGGTGCTGTACGCGCTCGCGAAGGATCCGCGGGTGCCCCGCGCCTACGGCGGCCTGATCCAGGAGCAGCGGCGGCTGGTCCGCCTGCAGGACGAAGCGCGGCGGCTCTGGCGGAAGGCTCCGGCCCCCGCGGCGCCTCCGACCACGAAGCCCAGCTGACGCCATGGTCGACGGGCCGAAGCGGCGCCTCCCGGTCGTCGGCAGCGGCCCGACGGCGGGGCCCGGCGCGCCGAGCGCGCATGGCGCGGCGCCTCCCCGCGGCGCGACGGGCTCGCCGGAGAAGCGCAGGCTCCCGGTCCTGCAGGGCGGCGGCGACGACGACGGCGAGGAGCGCCCGCCGTGGCACTGGATCGCGCTCGGCACGGTGGCGATCTTCATCGTGTGGCTGCCGCTCGCGGGGCTCGCGAACACGCTGCTGCGCCGGATGATCGAGCGGACGGGGGACGCCGCGGCGGAGGGGTCGGTGCGGCTCGCGATGGTGGGCCTCAACGCGATCGCGTTCGCGCTCGCCGGCCTCGCCGGCGGCTACCTCGTGGGGCGGTTCGGCGGTCGCGCCGGGCGGCGCGAGGCGGCCGCGAGCGGGGCCGTGGTCGCGGCGCTCGCGTGGACGCTCGCGCTCGCCGAGGGCGCGCCGGCGGGCGCGCTGGGGTGGGCGCTGCTGCTCGTGGTGATGGTCGCGATCGGCGCCGCGGCGTCGTACGCCGGCGGCCGCGCCGGCCTCCGGGCGCGCTCCGGAGCGCCGCCCTCGAGCTGAGGGGCGCGCGCGCTCAGCTCGGATCGAGCCGGCGAATGGGCGCGCTCGCGTCGGGGAGCGAGGCGTACGCGACGGCGGTGCGCGGATCGCGCGCGTCGGGGGCGACGTCGAGCAGCGGCCTCAGCGCGAAGGCGCGCCCGCAGAGCCGCGGGTGCGGCACCACGAGATCGGGCTCGGCGACGACCTCGCCCTCGATCCAGAGCAGATCCAGATCGATCGTGCGCGGCCCCCACCGCACCGGATCGGGGCGCGTGCGCCCGAGCGAGCGCTCCACGGCGAGCGTGCGCTCGAGGATCTGGCGCGCGGGCAGCGACGTGGCGAGGAGCGCCGCGGCGTTCACGTAGTCGCTCTGCGGCGGGCCGCCCGCGGGCGGCGACTCGTAGCGCGACGACTCGCCGACCAATTCGACCTCGGGATCCGCGGCGAGCGCGTCGATCGCGGCGCGGAGGGTGGCGAGGCGATCGCCGAGGTTCGACCCGAGCCCGATCACGACGCGCCTGCGGGATGTCATGGCGAGACCCTACCACGCCACGCGCGGCGGATCGGCGCGCGTCGTCACTCCGCCGGATCGGTCGCGCGGCGCCCGCCGCCGAGCCGCCGGCCTTCCGGGCGCGGCGGGAACACGCGCCGGTCCTCGGGGTTCCGGCGCGGGATGGGAGAGCGCCGCTCGACGGCCACGTCGCGCGGAGGCGGCTGAACGCCGCGCTGGAGCCCCACGAAGAGCTCGCGCATCTCCTCGAACGTCTCCGGCATGGCGGCGGCGACGGTCGCCGCGTGCGTCCGGCACAGGCTCAGCGAGCGCCCCTGGATGACCACGCGCGCCATCCTCGTCCTCGCGCGAGGATCCCCGGGCGCACCGCCCTCCCGCTCGACCAGCTCGCCGTCCTCGCATACGGCACATCGCTCGAATGACTCGCCCATGGGGGAGCCTTCGCAGAACCGGGGCCTCCGGGCCAACTTCCCGGCGTACCGCGGATCCCGGGCACGCGTCGGGATCCGCCCGTGCGGCGGATCCCGCGCGAGGACCACGATCCGCCCGCGCGGCGGATCACGCGCGCGCGGCTCGGCCGCGCGCCCGCTCCTCGGCCCAGGCGATCACCCGGTCCGCGGGATCGGTGCCGGTGAAGCGCCCGAGCTCCTGGATGCCGGTCGGGCTCGTGACGTTGACCTCGGTCAGGCGCTCGCCGATGACGTCGAGGCCGACGAAGTGGAGGCCGTCGGCGCGCAGGCGCGGCGCGACCGCGCGGACCAGCTCGAGCTCGCGCGGCGAGAGCTCCGTCGACACGACGCGCCCGCCGACGTGGATGTTCGAGCGGTGATCGTCGTCGCGCGGCACCCGGAGGATCGCGCCGAGCGGCTCGCCGTCGAGCAGGAGGACGCGCTTGTCGCCCTGGACGACGGCGGGCAGGTACTCCTGGACCATCGCGAGGCGGTGCCCCTCGTTCGTCATCATGTCCGCGATGGCGCGCGCGTTCTTGTCGCGCTCGCTGATCTGCAGCACGCCGAGGCCGCCCGCGCCGTCGAGCGGCTTGATCACCGCCAGGCCGCCGAGGGCGCGCACGAACGCGTGGATCTGCTCGCGGTCGGCCGTGACCAGCGTCTTCGGCGTCCACTCGGGGAAGTTCAGCGCGTAGAGCTTCTCGTTGGCGTCGCGCAGCCCGCGCGGGTCGTTCACGATGAGCGGGCAGCGCCGCGCGCGCTCCAGGAGCAGCGTCGCGTACAGGTAGCTGCGATCGAACGGCGGGTCCTTGCGGATGAAGATCGCGTCGACGTCCGCGAGCCGGAGCCGCCGCGGGCCCGCGGCGAGATCCAGCGAGATGTACGGCGGCGCGTCGCCGATGAGCACCGGGGTCGCCGAGGCGAGCGCCTCGCCGCCCTCGATCGAGAGGTCGCGCGGCAGGCAGTGGTAGCTCTCGTGGCCGCGCGCCTGCGCCGCGCGGATGAAGGCGAACGACGTGTCCTTGTCGTGCGTCACGCGGCTCAGCGGATCCATGACGAAGACGAAACGCATGCGGTCTCTCGCGGGATAGGGGAATGGAAGGGAGGGGGCGCCCGCTCGCGCGGGCGCGGGCGGATCACTGCATCGCGGCGAGGACGAGCTGCGTGCTGAGGTCGTCGCCGAGATCCGAGGCGAGCGCGTAGCCGACGCCGCTGTGCTCGGCGGCGACGACGGAGTAGCCGTTGATCTTACCCACGTACACGGGGCGCTCGCGCACGACGCGCGGCTGCAGGATCGGCTGCGCCTTCTGCACCGGGACCGCGCGCGAGTTGAAGAGGTAGACCGTCACCCGGTGGTTGCCCCTCACGATGTACTGGAGCAGCGCGGCGCGCCGATCGCGCATCGTGTGCACGCGGGCGCCCATGAAGTTTACGGGCATCGACGGGAACTCCGGCCTGCGGACCGGCACGCCGACGAACGGATCGAAGCGCGGCAGGTCCTCCGGGTTCGTCGTCTCCGGCGGGAGCGGCTGCGCGTGCTGCGTGACGAGATCGTCGAGCAGGACCTCGACGCTCTCGGCGCGGGCGAGCTCGACGTCCGCCTTCGTGCTCGCCTTGGCCGTGTCCGCCGGGGCGGCGGCCCGCTCCCGCGTCACGCCGACCATGAACGCGACGCCCGCGGCCGCGGCGAGCGCGACGGCGTACCCCCTGTGCATGAGCCGCGGCCTCGCGTCGGCCGCCTGCGCCGCCGCGCGCGCCGCGCCGCGCGCCTGCTCGTGCGCCATGGCCGCGGCGATGCGCGCCCGCAGCGCGTCCGGGCACGCCGCCGGCTTCGCCCGCTTCAGGCTCGTCCGCAGCGAGCGCAGCATCTTCACCTGCTCGAAGCACGGCGGACACTGGACGAGGTGGGACTCGAGGTCGACCGCGTGGTCCGGATCCAGCTCGCCGTCGACGTAGGCCGACAGCGCGTAGTCGAACCGCGCGCAGCTCTCGATCGACTTCGCGGCGCTCATGCGACACCCCGCTTCCGCTTGCGGTACGCGTCCAGGTCGGCGGGCGCGTCCTTCGCCGCGTCGTCGCTGACGATGCCCATCAGCACCGCGTGCTCGCGCAGCGTCTTCTGGAGGAGCTTGCGGCCGCGGTGCAGCCGCGACATCACCGTGCCGATCGGGCACCCCATCGCCTCGGCGATCTCCTTGTAGGAGAGCTCCTCGATGTCCGACAGCACCACCGCCAGGCGGAACTCTTCGGGCAGCTCGTCCAGGGCGCGCTGCACCTCCGCCTCGATGAGGGGCGTGAGCGCCTGGGTCTCCGGATCGCGCATCGCGCGCATCGTCGTCGCACCGACCCACCCGTCGGTGAGCGGCTCGGCGTCCGGCCCGTCGAAGATGCCCCGCTCGAGGCCCCCCCGGCGGTACCGGTTGATGAACGTGTTGGTGAGGATCCGCAGCAGCCAGGCCTTGAGGTTGGTGCCGGGCTCGAACTGATCCCGGGCGCGCATCGCCTTGACGATGGTGTCCTGGACCAGGTCCTCCGCCTCGGTCGAGCTCTTGGTCATCCGGCAGCTCACGCCGTACAGCGTGTCCAGATGACCGAGCAGCTCGATCTCGAAGGCGTCGGCACGGCTCCCCTCGCAGCTGGCCAACGAAAGGTCCTGCGCTACGGACGCAGGTTTCTTGCTGAAGAAGAACGGCATGGGCTCGACGGGGGCAACAGGGGAGCGGCCGGGGCTATTCCAGCCGGCTCTCGTCCCCCGGTCCCTCGCCCGCGGGTTCGTCCGCGGCGGAGCCAGCTTGAGGAGGAGCGGCGCCCTCGGCCCGTTCACCCGCGCGTTCCTGGAGCTTCGCCTCCAGCTCGTCAATGCGCTGCGAGAGGCGCTTGACATCGGCCTGAAGATCGCGGACCAGCCCGAGCCCCGGGAGGATGGCGCGGATGCGCTCGTCGACGGCCTGCTGCCACTGATCGAGCGTCTGCTTCGAGCTCTCGACGATCCCGCTCAGGCGCCCCTTCGCGTGGCTCGACTTGTCGGCGTCGAGCGGCGGGGGCGGCTGCGACCCCGGCGACGCGGACGCCGCCGGCTCCTGCGCGGGGGCCGGCGCCGCGCCGGGCACCGCCGCCCCGCCCTCGCCGGGGACCGCGCCGGGGATGAGCCGGCCGATCGGGCCCTCGCGCAGCTGCGACAGCAGCCGCTCGCCGCGCTCCTGGATCAGATCCCGCAGCGTGCCGAGCGGTACCGAGCGCGGCTGCGATTTGAGATCTTCCGAGATGATCAGCGCCAGCGTGACCTCGGTCTTGTCCTCCTTGGTCGCGTTGTCGATGATCTGGACCTCTTCGCCAGCCCGGACCATCTCCCCGATCTGCTGCAGGGTGACGTAACGACTGTCCTTCGTGTCGTAGAGCTTCCGATTGGAGTAGCGCTTAATAACGCGACGCGGTACCTCGCCGCCTCCCAGGGTCTCCTTCGCCGTTTCCATCTCCTCTACGCCTCGAGTCGATTGGACCACCGACAGATCGCTCGCGCAAGGAAAGATGACTCGATATCACTCATAAATTGGGCGACGTGCAGGAGCCGGCGATCGAGCTGCGAGACGTGGCGGCCAGCTATCCCACAGGGAGGCTGGCGCTGGAGGGGATCAGCCTGGAGGTGCGCGCGGGCGAGCTCTGCGCCGTCCTCGGGCCGAACGGCGCCGGCAAATCGACGCTGGTCCGGGTCCTCTCGGGGGCCCTGCGGCCGGCGCGGGGCGGGGCGACCCTGCTGGGCAGGCCGCTCGGCGGCATGGACCGGCGGGCGATCGCGCGGTGCGTGGCGGTCGTGCCGCAGGGGATCGCCTCGGCGCCCGGGTTCTCGGCGCGGGAGGTCGTCATGATGGGCCGCGCGCCCCACCAGGGCGCCTGGATGCGCGCCTCCCGCCGCGACGAGGAGGCGGTCGCCCGCGCCCTCGAGGCCTGCGATCTCGTGGAGCTCTCGGAGCGGCCGGTGGCCGAGCTCTCCGGCGGCGAGCAGAAGCGGGTCGCCATCGCCCGGGCGCTCGCGCAGGAGGCGCAGGTGCTGATCCTCGACGAGCCCGGGGCCCACCTCGACATCCGCCACTCGATCGAGGTCCACGAGGTCGTGCGCCGCGAGGTCGCCGAGCGGCGCCTCGCCTGCGTCGCGGTGCTGCACGACCTCAACGCGGCCGCCCAGTACGCCGACCGCGTCGCGCTCCTCAAGGCCGGGCGGCTCGTCGCGCAGGGCACCATCGAGGAGGTGATGACCTACCGCCGGCTCAAGGACGTGTTCGAGGCGGAGCTCTACGTCGGGGTGAACGAGCTCGACGGCAGCCGGTACTTCCTCCCCGTCCGGGGCGCGCGGCCAGGGGAACCCGGGTAGGGAAGCGCCGGGGCGAGGCCGCGCGGCGCGGAAGCGGCGGGTGCGGGCGCGGGCGCGGCGGCGTCGGCGCGGGTGCGGGTGCGGGCGCGGCGGCGTCGGCGCGGGCGCGGCGGCGTCGGCGCGCCGATCTCCGCAATCTCGACCGCCCGGGCGGCGCGGTTTATAAGCGGCGCCATGCGCGGATCTCCACCCTGGAGAGCTCTCTCTCTCGGCTTCCTGCCGTGCCTCCTGGCCCTCCTGGCCCTCCTCGGCGGGGCCGGCTGCGCCGAGAGCAGGACGGCGCCCGAGCTCCTCAGCGTCATCGACGTCGTGCCGCGCGAGGTCGACCTCGGCGACCGCATCGAGATCCTCGGGACCAACCTGCCCACCGCGCAGGCGAGGGAGGCGGTCGTCACGTTCCGCGGGACGCTGCGGCGCCCGGGCCAGGCGCCGCTCACCGGCCAGAGCATCGAGATCGACGGCGCGCAGATCAGCAGCAACAAGGTGTCGCTCGTCTTCTCCGAGGGGATGCAGGCGCGCTTCGCCGGCCGCGGCGACGACGCGGTGCACACGACCTTCCACGGGGACGTGACCGTCGAGGTCCCCGCGACCGCGCACGGCGCGCTCCCCGTCTCCGGCACGGTGCGGGGCGTCACGATCGACTTCATCCCGCCGACCCCGCGCCGCGCCGTCATCGAGGCGCGCGAGAAGGAGGGGGCGCGCGCGCTCGCGTTCTTCGGTGTCGAGGTCGCGGCCGAGTCGCCGCCCGCCGGCGGGCTCGTCGTGACCTCCGTGCGCGACGGCAGCCCCGCGAGCCGCGCGCAGATCCTCGCCGGCGACGTCATCACGAGCTTCGAGGGCGTGAAGGTCCTCTCGAAGGGCGACGTGGCCCCGAGCGGCCACGAGCGGCTGTCGCCGGTCGGGATCCGGCGGGGCGGGGCGCCGTCCGAGGTCAAGCTCTCGACCGAGGGGTTCCACGCGAGCGCCCCGACCGATCTCCTCGGCGCCGGGATCATCCTCGGCATCGCCGCCGCGATCATCCTGCTCTTCATGGCGCCGACCGCGGGGATCATCACCTGGGTCGAGCGCCGCGTCTCGGCGCGCATGCAGTCGCGCATCGGGCCGAACCGCGCCGGGCCGCAGGGCCTCCTCGTGTGGATCGCCGACGGGATCAAGTCGATCCTCAAGGAGGACGTCATCCCGGCCGAGAGCGACCGGGCGCTCTTCCGGCTCGCGCCCTACCTCGTCTTCGTCGGCGTGTCGGCCACGTTCGTGGTCATGCCGTTCGGGCAGTACCTCATCGCGGCCGACCTCGACATCGGCATCCTCTTCGTCATCGCCGTGACGTCGCTCGTCACGATCGGCCTGATGACCGGCGGCTGGGCGTCGAACAACAAGTGGTCGCTCCTCGGCGGCATCCGCTCGGCGGCGCAGATCATCAGCTACGAGATCCCCGGCGCGGTCGCGATCGTGTGCATCGTGATGATGACCGGCTCGCTGCGGCTCCAGGACATCATCGCCGCGCAGGGCGGCGCCGGGCCCTCGGTGCTCGACGTGGGCGGCTGGCCCTGGCACTGGTTCGTCTTCCGCAACCCGATCACGTTCGCGCTGTTCTTCCTCTACTTCACGACCGCGCTCGCGGAGGGCAACCGCGCGCCGTTCGACCTGCCCGAGGCGGAGAGCGAGCTCGTCGCCGGCTACTCGACCGAGTACTCGGGGATGCGCTACCTCTTCTTCTTCTTCGCCGAGTGGGCGAACGTCTTCGTGATGTGCGGCATCGCGAGCGCGCTCTTCCTCGGCGGATGGCAGATCCCGGGCGTCTCGCCGGCCCAGCAGGAGGGGAGCTTCGGCCTCCAGCTCCTCGGCGTTTTCCTGTTCCTGCTGAAGAGCTGGGCGCTCGTCTTCGTGGTCATCTGGATCCGCTGGACGCTGCCGCGCGTCCGGATCGACCAGATGATGAACCTGTGCTGGAAGTGGTTCGTCCCGCTCTCGTTCGTGGCGTTCCTCCTGACGGCGCTCTGGATGGTGATCGGCGTCAGCAAGACGGTCCAGCTCGTCATCAGCGTCGTCACGTTCTCCGTCTGGGCCTACCTGCTCGTCCACTTCATCCGCAGGGTCCAGCACAACCTGCGGGAGGCCAAGGTTGCGCTCCACCTGAATCCGTTCCTGTGAGAGCAAACCCCGGTGCCACCTCGGCCTTGCGCTGAGGTATGCTGTCGGCGTGGCGGTCCCGTCGAGCCCGGCCTCCGACTTCTGCGCGGCGTGCGGTTTCCCGCTGCGCGGGCCGCGGTGCGAGGCGTGCGGGGTCGACCGCGCGCCGGCGCTCTCGCTCTCGCGCAAGCCGCCGCCCGCGGACGGCGACTGGGACGGCAGCTCGATCGACGCGTGGCGCACGCGGGATCCGGTGCGCTTCGTGGCCCACTGCGCCTCGGCCGAGGCCGGGACCGCCGTCCAGGCGACCACGCTGCAGGACGGCGTGGGCTGGCTCGTTCCGCTCGGGGCGGCGACGCTCTTCGTCGCGCTCGACGCGGCGAACGAGCGGGTGTCGATCGACGTGCCGGTCGTGCGCGTCGCCGAGCGGCAGCGGGTGCCGCTCTTGCGGGCGGCGCTGGAGCTCTCGGGCGGCGCCGAGCCGTTCCGGCTCTGCCTGCGGGACGATCTCTTGCTGCTCCGCCGCGTCGGCCGCGTCGCCGCCCTCGCGCCGGAGGCGCTGCGCCGGGCGCTGCGCGACAGCGGCGAGGCGGCGCAGCGGCTCGCGGCGACGCTCGGCGCCTGGTTCGACGCGCGGCCGCCGTTCTCGGAGGAGCAGCGGGCGAGCCTGACCTGGGCGTCGGCCGGCCGCGCCCGGCCGCTCAAGAGCTTCTCCATCCCGCCGGCGCCCGGCCGCGCGCAGGGCGCGCCGTCGGTGCGGGCCGCCGGGCCGCCGACGCCGGTCTCGGCGGTGCGGCTGCCGGCCGAGGAGCTCTCCGCGTGGGCGGCGCCCCCGCTGCCGCGCCTGCCCGAGTCGGTCGCGCGCCCGATCCGCGACGCGGACGCGATCCCCGACATCCTGTCCCCCTCGCTCGCGTCCACGCCGTTGCCGGTGTCGATGGGCGCCGCTTCGGGCGGCACGTCAGGCGTCACGTCAGGCAGGAACGGCGGCGCGCCCACGCCCAAGGCCGGCATCCTGCCGCCGGCCCACGACGGCGGCGTCGCGTCCAAGGCGATCAGCAGCATGGCGATGCCGGGGCCCGAGGCCTCCGCCGCGAAGCCGGCGCCGGCGGGCGCGGCGACGGCGACGCCGCTGTCGGGCGAGCCCGCGCCGGCCGCGGACGCGCCGGCGCAGGCCAGCGATCGCCGCAGCGCGCGCACCGTGCCCTTCCGCCGCTCGACCTCCTCCGGCATGGCCGCCGTGGTGACGCCGGCGTCGACGCCGGTGTCGGTGCGCCCGCCCGCGCTGCCGGAGGTCGAGATCGATCCGCCGTCGCGCCAGAACGGCGCCGCGCGCTCCGAGGGGGCGAACACGCCGGCCGATCGGTTCTGCCAGCTGCTCCGGGACGCGCAGGTGCTCGGCGCGGCGCTCAGCTTCCAGGAGCGGCCGGGCGTCATGGTGCTCCTCATCCGGTGCACCGTGTTCCGCGCGATCTACGAGCACGGCGAGGCGATGCCCGACGCGGTGGCGCACCTCTACCGCTGCACGGCGGCGGCGACCCGCGAGCTCGCCCAGGCCGAGGGCGGCGCGCGCCGCGGCAACGCCGCGGGGGTCGCCGAGCCGGCGTTCCTCGCGATGGAGCGGCTCGTGACGCTGCGCGGGCAGGTGCCCGAGGAGAAGCCGCTCCACATCGATCCGCTCACCACGGCGGCGCTCGCGCGCGAGCACCTCGGCCGTTACCTGCGCGAGATCGAGCGCGCGCCGGCCGATCCGGTGCTCCGCCACTTCCTCGCGATCGGCGCGCTGTCGGAGCTGCTCGTGCGCACGAAGCTGCCGGCCAAGACGGAGCAGCGGCTGCGCGACATCGTCGCGTACGCGCAGCGCGACGGCGCCAAGCCGGGCACGATCGATCTGCTGATGACGGCGCTCTCGAGGATCGTCGCCCAATGACGTCGCAGCTCGCGGCGCACGGCGACGGCGATCTGGCCCTGCTCCACGAGCGCGTCGCCCGCGCGCGCCGCTCGGTGGTGGCGATCCGCGCCGGCGCGCTGGTCACGACCGGCTGGGTGGCGCTCGGCAACGGCGTGGTGGTGACGAGCCGGCGCGGGCTCGGCTACCCGACGGAGGTGGCGCTGACGTTCGAGGACGGGCGGAGCATGGCGGGTCGCGTGGTCGCGGCCGACGTGGGCCGGGACGTCGCGCTCGTCGCGCCGGTCGAGCCGCCGGGCGTCGCGGCGCTCGCGGTGCGCGCGCCGGCGGAGCCGCGGCTCGGCGAGCGCGCCGCGGTGCTGAGCTGCCTGCCGGGGCAGAGCCTGCGGCTCGCGGTCGCGCGGGTCAGCCACGTGGCGCGCAAGGTCGACGGGCAGCTGCCTGGGTTCGAGCTCGACGTGACGGCGCCGCTCGGCGCGCCGGTGCTCGATCCGGAGGGGCGCGCGATCGGGGTGGTCGCCGCGCTGCCGGGCGTCGCCGGGGAGCTGGCGGGCCACAGCGCGGTGCTCCCGGCGGGCGCGTTCCAGCCGCTGCTCGCGCTCGTGGATCGGCCGCTCGGCGAGCTCCGGGACCGGGCGCCGGTGTACCGCTGTCCGGCGTGCGAGGAGCCGTTCGACATCGAGAGCGACCGGTGCCTGGGCTGCGGTCGGCTGTTGCCGCACGCGTTCGCGCCGTCTCCGGCGCGCGCGGGCGTCGAGCGGATGATCCGGCAGGGCCTGTCGTCGCTCGGGATCATCGCGAACCGGGCGCGGGTCGGGCCGCGGGCGTGGCGCATCGCGCAGCGGCCGTTCCCGGCGGCGGAGACGGCGACGCAGGTGGACATCGAGCTCGACGAGGCGGGGCGCCTCTTGACGCTGCGCGCGCCGGTGGTGGGCGTGCCGGCGGCGAACCACGAGCCGTTCTACCGGTTCTTGCTCACGATGAACGACCAGACGACGGGGGAGTTCCGCGTGTCGATCACGGGGGACGAGGTGGCGGTGTCGTGCGTGGCGGCGCTGGAGGGGTTCGCGGATCACGAGGTGGCGCTGCTCATCGACGGGCTGGTGCAGATCGCGGACGAGTACCGGCGGACGCTCGCGGAGACGTTCGAGGCGGCGCCGAGGTTCGAGTCGGCGGGGCGATAGGCCTCGACGAGCTGCCCGCCCCGAGGGCCTACCGCCCTGCCGTGGGAAGGCCAGATGCGCGTGTGGAGGCAGAGGACGCGCGCCGGAGGGATTGCGGGACGTCCGCGAAGGTGCTCGGCGCCGGCATGGAGGCTTCCCGCGCGGTCCGGAGGGTTTCCCGCGCGGCCCGGAAGCTTCGCGCGCGCGCCCGAGACCTTCGCGCGCGCTCCGGAAGCTTCGCGCGCGGGGCGGAGGGTCGAAATTCCCGAGAAATTCGTCGCCCGGCGAGTGCCGGACGGCGCCGGGGACGCGGCGGACGCCGCTAAGTGCGCGAAACTTCGTGCTCCGGAGCGCGCGGGAAGGCTTCAGGACCGCGCGCGAAGCTTCCGGAGCGCGCGCGAAGGTCTCGGGCGCGCGTGGGAAGCTTCCGGCGCGCTCCGAAAACTCTGATTTGTGCGATGGATTACTCGACGTCGGCGTCGCCGGTCTCTTCGTCCGACGCTGCCGGCGTGGGCGGGGGGGCGACGGGCTTGGCCGGCGTGGTCGTGGGCTTGCGCCGGGGCGCCTTGCGGCTCGCGAGGCCGAGGCGGATGAGATAGCTGCGCTTCTTGATCACGGCGCGGGCCGTTGTCGACCACTCGTCGAACCAGCCGCGCAGCTTGACGAGCGCCTCGCGCCGGCGGGCGGCCTCCGGGAGCTCGGTTTGCTCGGGCAGAGGCGATGTCGGGCCGAGCGCCACGTCGACGAGGCCCTTGAGGCGCTTGCGCTCGGCCTTGTCGAGGCCGCGGGTGGCGAGGAATGCGACGGCCTTTTTATCGCTCTGCTTCGACCCTGCGCGGTCCGGATCGGCGCCATTCTCGAGGACGTCGAGCCGCGCGAGGAAGGTGGCCACTCCCCGGACGGAGGCGGTGCCGGTGGAGGGCGCGAGGTCCTTGAACACGTAATCGTGCACGTCGGGGAAACGCCGGCGGAGCGCGGCGCCATAACGGGCGTAATTGGGCTCGTCCCACTGATCGAGCTCCCCCGTCGCGGCGCGCTGCGCCCTGGCATCGTCGGTGTCGGCCGACGCGCCAGCCCTGCGGGGCGCGGCGAGGACATCGAGGAGGAGCGTTCGGCCCTCCAGGATATCGTCATCGGTCATCCCCGCCCCGGCCATCAACGTGCGAATCGCGGCGACGGCGCCTATCCCCATCAGGAGCTTTGTCGCGCGCTCCGGCGTGGCCTCGAGGACCGCATCCGAATACTCCATAAATATTTCCTCCCCTGCCGGCCGGGAGATCCGGACGGCGGCAATGAGAGCGGAAGCTACAATGGGAGTTTCGGGGATGAGAAGAGGATTCTTGAGCTCCGGCCGCTGGATTCTTGCTCTTTCGGCCGCTGGATTCTTGCGCTCGCGGCGGGGCCCTCCAGCCCTCGGCCATCCGGGGGCGATGGTGCGTGCGCTGAAGACGGACGGGACGGAGTTTCGCGCGCGCTCCGACGCGCTCCTCGGCTGAGCAATGTCCTATCGCTCCGGCTGTGGCGCTTGCCGCCGGAGAATGGGCGGGCGAGCGTGCGCGGGCGAGAAAAATTGAGGGGTGGAGGCAATGAGCATGAGAAGGAACGCGAGGCGAAAGGCGATCCTCGTGGCGGCCGTGGCCGCCCTGGCGCTCGGCGCGGTGGGGTCAGGGTGCTTGTGGGGGCGCGAGGAGCACGCGCCCGGCCGGTTCTGCGCGCAATCGAACACCAGCGTGATCGAGCACTGCGTGGACGCGAGCGAGGGCCCGGGCAGCGCGTGGAGCGAGGCCGAGGCGGACGGCGAGCTGCCGATCCAGATGTGGGCGGTCGAGCCGAGCGGCGCGATGCTCGACGATCTCGCCGCGGACGCGGCGGCGCTCCGGGCCTGGTTCGACAACATCGATCGGGCGGTGGCCTATGTGCGCGACGAGCAGAAGAACGCCGAGTCGCTCCGGGCGACCCTGCACGGCAGGCTCCTCGGGCTGCTCTTGAAGTCCAGGCAGCGCCAGGAGGCGATCTTGGAGGAGGAGCCGGTCCGCGCGGCCGACAACTTCCGGCAGGCCATGACCGACAAGGCGAGCGCCGAGGAGGAGCCGGTCGTGGCCGCGCTCGCCGCGGACAAGCAGGAGATGGCGGTCGTGCAGGGGGTCTTCGAGCAGGCGCGCAGCGACGCCGCGCCGCTGCAATCCCGGTATGCGGGTGTCGCGGCGCGGTTCGCCGCGTACCGCGCGACCGAGGCGGCGGAGACGGCGGCGTACGCGGCGCTCTCGGAGCAGGCGTCGCGGTCGAGCATCGACGGCCTCGACGGCGCGGAGCAGGCGGTGCTCGCGGCGGCGCGCGAGGCGAGCCGGGCGCCGAACGAGCTGGCCGAGGAGATCATGACGCTGTCGGCGGAGCTCCAGGCGCTCGCGGTGTCGTTCGAGGAGGCGATCACGCCGCACAAGGAGGTGCTTGCGACGCACGGCGCGGTGGTGCCGGACATGACCTCGGGGGCGCTGCGCTCGCTGAGCGCGATGCTTGGCTACGCGCAGCGGCGCGTCGCCCGGAGCGACGCGACGGCGACGGCGCTGATCGGCGGCATCGCGCTGCGCCGGCAGGCGCTCGAAATCCTGAAGGCGGACGAGGGGGCGCGCGAGAGGGTCGCGCGCTCGCGGCTCGAGAGGGCGTCGGAGGTGTTCGGCGAGGGGGCGCGCGCGCGGGTGGAGGCGCTGTCGGCGGCGCCGCCGGTCAGCGAGAAGCTCGGGCTGCCGCTGCTCGCCGAGCGGTGCGGGGTGCTCGTGGCGCTCGTGCAGATGCGGCCGCTCTGCGAGACAGCAGGGGCGTCGTGGCGCGAGGCTGGGTGCGCGGCGCTCCGCGGGCGGTTCGACGCCGCGGAAGCGGAGCTCAGGACGGGCCTGCCGCGGAAGATCGCAGCGGGCCTCGCGGCGCTGCGGGAGAAGGGGATGGTCGCGGCGGCGCTCGATGCGGTGCAGGCGAGGCTCGACGCGGGCGATGTGAAGGGCGCGGCGATCGCGTATGACGCCGCCGTGCGCGGCGCGGAGGGGACATGAGCTGGTCGGAGGAGTTCGCGCTGCGCCGCTCGGGCGCCGCGGTGCTGCAGAAGCTCGTCGCGCTGGTCACGATGCTGGCGGTGCTGGCGCCGTCGTTCGCGCGGGCCGGCACGCCATACACCGTGCTCTGGAGGAGCCACCACAACGTCGAGTCGTGCGGGATCCCTGAGCTAGAGACGGAGGGCACCGCCATCTTCGAGGTGAACCAGACGCCGCTGCCCACCTACGGGGTCCCGGGCGCGCTGCAGAGCCACGGCGACGGCTCCCAGAGCAACACGCGCGAAGCGGAGTTCGACTCGGTGCTGCTCCGCATGGGAAGGAACGACTTCCACTTCGGGGTCCACACCACGAACGGCGGCAACTGGTGTACCCATGCGCACGAGGTGGTGCACCTCGTCTCGGAGCCGCTCGGCCTGAACAAGCCGCTCTTCGACATCCGCCGCGATGGGACCGGGTTCGAGGGCAGCACCGCGGTCGACCTGAGCCTCGCGGAGATCAACCCGGCGCTGGCGCGCGACATCGCGGAGCTGGAGGTCAGGATCGCCCGGCTGATGACCGAGCTCCTCCGCAACGCCGCGAGGGTCGCGGACCTCCGGGCGCGGATGGACCTCTTGCGGCAGCTCGACACGGAGCTGCACGACCTGGTGAGCCGGCCGCTGGACGAGATCTCGCGGACCGACCTCGACGCGATCCTCGACCGGTACAAGGATGTGGTCGACGCGGAGACGCGGGCGGCGATGGAGCAGCTCGTCGACGACCTGAAGAAGAGCGTCACCGACCTGGAGAGCGAGCTCGCGCGGCTGCTCGACGAGTTCGGCGCGCAGGCGGACGAGGTGGCGGACCTGGCGACGCAGGACGCGCGCGCCGAGGGGTGGGACCCGGACGACCCGTGGAACTACGCGCTCGGGGAGAGCGAGGTGCCGTGGGTGGAGGTGCCGGACATCGCGGACGTGGACGAGGCGTTCGACGAGGGGAGGGACCCGTACGCGGCATACGCGGACGCGGTGCTCGCGGCGCTGGAGGCAGACGTGAGCGGCGGGGTCGTGGTCGCGCGGGCGGACTTCGTGGCGAACGTGCGGGCGTGGCGAGAGAACAGCGCGGCGCTGGAGATCGCGCTGCGCGACCGGATGGGGGTGTCGCTGGCGGAGACGAACGCGTTCCTGAAGGCGCAGAACCGGATCAGCGGGGTCGTGCGGCGGTTCATGGATGCGTCGGACTGGTTCATCGACACGCCCGTCCCGCCGGACCTGCGGGCGCAGGTGGACACCGTCCTCAAGCCGCGGTTCGATGCGCTGGCGGACCAGATGAAGGACAGCCTGAACCAGTGGACGGGGGACGGGCTCGACCTGGAGCAGACGCAGCTCTACCAGACGATCAGCGCGTTCGCGGGGGCGATGTCGACGATCGGCGAGGGCTTCGAGGTGTACGGCGAGATGATGCAGACGCTGGTGCACGCGACGACCCGCATCGGGGTGGGGTTCGTGCCGGTGGTAGGGCCGGCGCTCGACCTGTGCGAGGCTGTGACGGGCAAGGAGTGGTGCCTGCCGGCGGGGCGAGAGCTCAGCGACGAGGAGCGGATCTTCTCGGGGCTGGGTGTAGCTGCCGCCGCCATCGGGCCGTTCTGGCGCGGCGTTCAGCGCGCCGGCATCAGCCTCGACGCGGCAGTGGTCGCCGAGAAGGTGGCGGACCTCGATGACGTCTTCGGCAAGGGCTTCCGCGCAAGCCTGCAGCACGGGTACAAGGGGCTGCGCGGCGCGGTGGCGACGACGAGTTTCAACCCGTTCGAGAAGGCGGCGACGAAGTTCCTGATCCGCAAGGGGCGGGGGCTCCTCGGGGTGGGCGACGACGGCGTGCGCATGGTGCTCTGGCGTGATTTATCGGACGGTGCGCGCGCCAACCTAAAGGCACCGGACTTCGTGACGGTGTCGGCGCAGAACAAGCTCATCCTGAGCGAGGCGAAAGGCGGCATGAACGTCGACGGCGACGAGGTGATCAAGCAGTTGTCGAGCGGGATGGAGGGGGTACGGCAGAGGGGGCTCGTGGGACATGTCGAGGAGGAGGTCGAGCTCCTCATGGAGCAGGGCGGAAAGTTCAGCGGCAGAAAGTACACCGTCAAGGACGGCTACCTCTTCGACAAGGACAAGGATAAGAGGGCGACCTTGAACGGCTTCAACAGGTTCATCAAGGTGGTCCGGCTATGAGCGATCCCGGTCCTCGCTTCTACGCCTGGTGCGACGAGGCGTCGCGGGTTGACGCGCTCGCGGCGGCGCTGTCGGCGCTCGCGCTGCCAGGGGGCTATCTGCACGCGCGGATGGAGTGCGACGTGGAACGCGACGTGAGCTCCACGGAGGAGGCCATCGCCATGGTCCGCGCCCACTACCCCTACGAGGGCGTTGCTGACGTCGGGTGCAGCACGGTGCTCCCCACCTCCCGGCGCTTCGCCCTTCCGGGCCAGCGCGGCCCCGACGCCCTTGCGATGCGCAGCATCCTTGTCGGCCTGAAGTGTTTTACAGAAGCGTATGAGCGCCGCTGGTCGCTGTGCGGCCCCCACGAGCCACAAGGCCCCCTCGAGATGTACCCGGACAACGCCATGCACTTTTTCGGCTTCATCACCGAGCTCCCCTGGGGCAGGGGACCGCGCTCCTTCGAGGTCGAGGCCGAGCTGGCCTGGCACATCCTGCAGATCGACCTCGAGGATTTCCTGCTCCGGCTCTGCGAGCCGGACGGGAGCGGGCGCGTCCGGACCGGCGGCTGCACGAACGCGTGGTTCTGGCACGCGCCGGTCACCACGTGCGCGACGTACAACGCCGACGCCCGGGAGATCGCGCGCGACCTCGCCGTGTCGTGGGTGCACCTGCACGACCAGGACGCGATGTCGCGCATCGCGGGCATCCCGCTCGACCTGCTCCGCGCGCGGGTGGAAGCCGCGCCGCGCGGGGCGCGGGTCGCCATCGCCTCGAGCCTGTCGCGCCTCGCCCGGAGAGGGGTCTGCGCGCGGGGGTGGTCGCTCTCCCGCGAGACCGTCCTCAAGGCGCTGGCCGCGCCGCCCTCGGCGCTGCTCGACGCGCTGGAAGCCTCGGCGAGGCCCGACGACGCGTGGCGCGCGGCCGCGCCACGCGCCGCCGAGATCCTGGAGTGGACACGACGGCTCGCGGAGGCCGGGGACGGTCCACCGACCTGGCCGGTCGACACAGACACGTACCGTCACTTCCGCTTCCTGAAAAAGCACCCGCCGTTTCTCGTGCGCCGCCTCGCGAGCGGCGGCGTGGTGCTGGCGACCCACCCGTACTGCTCGCTCTGGCCGCTCTGGGCCGGCGCGCTCGACGCGCTCGGCCTGATGTGCTGACAAGGAACGTCGAGAGATGGGAGCAGGACCTTACTTCTATGCCTGGTGCGACGAGGCCGCGCGGGTCGACGCGCTCGGCGCGGCGCTGTCGGCGCTCGCCGACGACCCTCCGCACACGGTCGCCGTTCGTCTGTACCCTGGCCCGGAGCCCCACGAGGCTCCTGTCGACGAGGCGGTCGCGACGATCCGCGCCCACTTCCGACGCGCCGATGCGGAGGTCGGCCTCCACTCGATCTCGAGCTCGCGAAAGCTCGTCCGTTGCACGCTTCGCTGCTTCACCGACAGGAGCGAACGCTCCACGTCGTGGGGTCCCCTCCACCTGCACCCTGATCATCTCCAGCAGTTCGCCCCCATGTACATGATCCTCGACCTGGGCAGCGGCGCGTCGTCGGTCGGGGCCGAGGCCGTGCTGGCATGGCACAAGGTCGTGACCGACATCGAGGACTTCCTGCTTCGCCTCTGCGCGCCCGACGCGAGCGGGCGCGTCTCGACCGGCGGCTGCACGACCGCCTGGACCTGGCTCGCGCCGGTCTCGATGTGCGCGACGTACCACGCGAACGCCCGCGACATCGCACGCGATCTCGCCCTGTCGTGGGTCAGCCTCCACGACGGCGAAAGCGTCCCGCGGATCGCGGGCCTGTCGATGGAGGCGCTCCGCGCGCGGGTGGAAGCCGCGCCGGCCGGGGCGCGCGTGGTTCCGACGGACAAGAGCGGGCGCTCGATCCCGCTCACCCGCGAGACCGTCCTCAAGGCCCTCGCCCTGCCGGGCTCCGCGCTGCTCGAGGCGCTCATGGCCGCCGCGGATGTGCCCGACGAGGCGTGGCGCGCCGCGGAGCCGCGCGCCGAGGAGATCCACAACCTGACGGTGCAGGCCAAGGCGCGCGGCGAGCAGCTCCCCGAGAGCCTCAAAGGGCCACCTCTGTGGTACGTCGAGATGACGGGCGAGCACGTCTACTTCCTCGCCGACCACGCCCCGTTCACCCTTCGCCGCCTCCCGAGCGGCGGCGTGATGATCGCGACCCATTTCTACCGCACGCTCTGGCCGCTCTGGGCCGATGCTCTCTCCGCGCTCGGCCTGATGTCCTGATCGAGAGGCGCAGCGCGCATTTCGTGCCGGGATTTCTCACGGTCAGCCGCTGCTTCGTGCCTGCGGGCTCGGCAGTACACGGGCGGGACATTCGGCATGACATGCGCCAGTCGCTGCGCTTTTGCCATTCTTGGCGGCAGGAGACGCGTGGCGTCCTCTCACGGTGCGCACGTCGCGTCGCACTCCCCACCGCAATCGACGCCGCGCTCGCCGCCGTTCTTCACGCCGTCGGTGCACGTCGGCGCCGCGCACGCGCCGGCCCAGCACACGCCGCTCGTGCAGTCCGCGCCGGTCTTGCACCCGCCCTCCGGCGCGCAGCGCGGGCACGGCGCGCCGCAGTCGACGCCCGTCTCGGTGCCGTTCTTCACGCCGTCGGTGCACGTGGGCGCCCGGCAAATGCCGGAGTCGCACACGCCTTCGAGGCAGTCGTCTCCCGTCTCGCAGTCGAACCCCATCGGGCACGGCTTGCACGGGCCGCCGCAGTTGTAATCCGTCTCCCCGAGGCCCGGGTCGTGTCGATCGTTCATGCAGTGATCACGAACGCACAGCGAGCCATCGCACGCCAGCCCATTCGGGCACGGCATCGTCGGATCGGTCGCAACGCATTCCACGCACCGCGCCTCGTGACACCGCCCCGCCCCCGAGACCGGGCAGAGCACGCCGGTGAGCTGCGCGTTGACCGGCGTGTCGAAATCGCAGAGGTCGTTCGTGCACTCGTTCCCGTCGTTGTACACGTCGTACGCCGCCACGCTGACCACGCGGCCGTCCTTCGTGCACTCGTCCTGCTTGCAGTCGCCGCGGATCTGCGAGGCCAGCGGGCCCACCGCGATCTCGACCTCGCACGCGCCATCCACGCACCGCCCCGCGCCGCACCGCGCGTCCGGCGGTCCCGGGCACTCGGCGTCGCTCTCGCAACCCCCGGGCGGCTCGGGCACCCCCTCGCACTCCGCCGGCTTGTCCTCCCCGCACGCGTCGCACGAACGGCACTCGAGGATGCACCCGGGCTCCCGCTCGCCGCGCGCGCAGCAGACCACCTTGCCAGGCTCCCAGCACTCGCACTGCCCATCGACGCAGATCGTGCCCGGCACGTTCTGGTGCTCCGAGTGGCAGTCGTCGGTGACCTCGCAGGTGGCACCCTGGTAAGGCCCGCCGCAGGCGAAGAACAGGCTCGAACCGCTGAGAAAAAATGATGCGATAAGGCAATGTGTGGCGCGCGTCATGCGTCCAGTCCTCCGGCACGAGGCTGAGTCGCGGACACCCCGGCGGCCCCAATCCGCCGAGGTGTCGTTGGCCAGGTTGTTCGACCCCCGGACTATGCCGCGCTGGGTGCGCGTTCGTCACGCAAGTTTTCGCCAGCACCGCCGCTCCGCCGCGGGCGCCCCCTCACGGCGGGGCCGATGGCGGGCCGCACATCAGAAGACGCTCGTCACCGCGAAGCCCCCGGCCGACACCTCGAGCTCGGCCTGCCCGCGCGGAACCAGGGCGTAGGTGAGCGTGGCCCCCAGGACCGCGCCTCCCGCGGCGAACGCGGCGATGCCGACGGTCCGGAAGGTGCGCATGTCGTCGTAGGCCGAGGCCGAGTCGCGGCACATCGGCCAGGTCAACCGGAAACAACCGCTCGGGCCCGCAGAGCGGGCCGCAGCCCGGCCTGCCGCCGCCTTCTTCTCCGTGGCCATCATCATCACACCTCCGAGCGCCACGAGCGTTGCGGACAGGCCCACACCGCCGACGATCACGTCCGGCCGCGGCCCGGGTCGGGGAGGCGAGGGGATCGGCCGCGGGCCGCCCGGCTCGCGCGCCGCGTCGGGGCCGCCCGCGGCGCCAGTCCCATCCGCGGCGCCAGTCCCATCCGCGGCGCCCGCCGCGCCCGCGGCGCTCGCCTCCCCGGACGGCGACGCGAACGCGAGCGTCACCTCCCGCGTCCTGCCGCGCGCCACCTCGACCTCCGCCACCGCCGTCCTGCCGTTCGACGACGCCCGCACCACGTGGCGCCCAGGGAGGACCGGGACGGGCACGCCGCTCTCGAGATCGACAGGCTCGCCGTCGATCGTGACCGCCGCCCCCACGGGCGCGACGACGCGGAGCTCGCCGACGAGCTGGCGCGCGCGCGCGAGATCGGCGAGCCGCGACTCGTAGAGCTCGCGCTCGCGAGGGGTCCTGGGCGCGCGCATGAGCTCCTTGCACAGCGACAGCCAGCGCACCGCGGCCGGCGCCTCGCCGAGCCGGTACGACAGCGCGCCGAGGTTGCACGCAGCAACCTGGGAGCGATCGACCTTCCACACCGCCATCCACAGGTCGCGCGCGTCGGCGAGCCGACCCTCGTCGACCGCGGCGTTCGCCTGCGCCATGAGGCGCGCGCTCGTCTCCGAAGGACGCTCGGCCGCCGCCCCAGACCCAAGCGTGAAGAGCGCGAGCCCTAGCCCCAGCGGAATGACCCGACAAACGTTCCTGCGCAAGGTATGAACCTCCGTCGTCCAAAGCTCGCGCTCAAGCGCGCCGAGAGGACGGATCGACCGGCGCCGAGAGGCGCGATGACCAGATCGAGCGCCGCCGCACAAGCAACGGACGCACGGCTGCGCCCCGCCCAGGCCTGGTACGCACAACCCCGGAAGGAAGTCAAGTTCCACACGCCCACACGGCGCTCCCGTCTGCTGACGACGCCGCGCAGTCCGTCCTCGTCAGCGCGGCGTCGCCGCGCGCCCGCGCAGCCGGCCGGAACCGCCGCGTGATGGCTTGACCCGGCCCGCACGATGTCGTGCGGGGGCATCCCGCCATCGCGCAGAGCATGAAGCGCGCGCGTCATGACCCCTTGTCCGGCGGAACATCGTCGGCCAGCGCCTTGCGTCGCGCGGCGCGAACGGCCGCGAGCCAGTGCATCTTCGCCGGGTCGCTGTCCCACGGCGGGGCCTCCCGGTAGAGCGAGTCCCAGAATTCGCGCGCTGCCGCCTCGGCCGTCGCAAGCTCGCTCTCGCCTTCGGGCGCGTCCTCGACGGCATCGACGAGAGCACGCCATGGGTCCGAGGCGAGGCCGGTGAGGCTCGGCCACGGCCGAGCGGGCTCTCCGTTGAAGAGCCCGTCGCTGCTCTGGAGATAGCCTTCATAGGCGCTCTGGGACAGGGCGCTTCGCCGGCGGCCGTTGACCTCGTTCATGCACGCGTGGCGATAGGACTCGGCCCATTCGCGGTCCTCCTCCGGCACGTCGTCTCGCCAGGCGCTCGCATAGAGATCGCGCAGCTCCTGCTGGAGCGCCCGATACTCCTTGGTATCCGTGCAGTGACTCGACGCGTCCCAGAGGGCTCGGTTGCGCGCCGCGCTCGGCCCGGGGAGATGGAGCAGCGTATTCACCGGCCAGAACCGCGCAGGCTCCAGCCTCGGGCCGATGGGCCTCGTCATGGAGCTCGGGAGCCCGCGGCGCCCGCGTCGAAACCCCCTCTGAAAGGCGCGGAGCGCCGAGGGCCGGTCCACCTCCGGGGCGTCGTCGGCCGTCAGCGCCCGCCAGAGGGACGTCCGGTGGAGGCGCGCGGCCGGAGCGTCCGTCGCACCCTCGCCCTCGCCCGCGACCGTCTGCCCGAAGTCCACGACGAAGGTAAAGAACGCGCTCTTGACGGCTTCGAGCAGCATCGGCCACGGCGGAGCGGGCTCCTTGTCGAACCTGCCCGGGAGGCTCTGGAGAGAGCCCGCGTCCACCCTCGGGCGGATGGCCTCGGGCCGCGAATCGTCGACCCACCTCCCGAACTTCTCGCGGTGCGCCTCGGCCCACGCGCGGTCCGCCTCGGGCAGGTCATCGTGCCATGCTTCGGCGCACAGCCTGCCCAGCGTTTCGAGGTCCATGTTCCGGCTAAAGGTATCCTGGGGCGCAAATAGGCAACTCGCCGTGCCCGCCTCGACGTCGATGCGCCGCATGAGGTACTTCAAACGCGACGTTCTGAGCTTCACGGATGATCCCCTGGTTCACCGCCTGTCGGGTCGGTCGGTTGCTCGCCCGGAAGGTCCGTCGGCCGAGGTGGGCACCCCCAGTCTGGCCCCGCGCCGAGCGGGCAGAGGAGCGGGACGAGCTGAGGGAAAGCCCATCCCGGAGGCGGCGCGGGGAGCGAGATCAGCCAATCGATCAGGTCGTCGAGCGTGATCGATCTAGGGTTCGTCAGGTTGGACGGCACCTTCTCCGGCTCATAGCGGAAGTCCCACACGAACCTGCACTCGACGTGCGTCACGCCGGGCACCTGCTGCTCGTGTAAGATCTTGCTCTTCATGGCCGCATCGCCCACGCCTTGAAATAGGTCGGCACACATCGTGTAGGTCACGGGGATATCTCCTCCTGAGAGGAGGCAGTCGAGCAAGTCAGCGACGGTGTACGTCGGCTCCTGGTCGTTCCAGCCGCTCCACGTGCCGCCGGCCTTCAACCGGCACTGGAGCTTGCCCACCTGATCGTTCGGGTCCTTGTACATCCGCAGCCATTTCACCGCATTGGCGTTCATGTTCCACTTCTCCCAGGTCGATAGCGTGTCGGGCGGCAGCATCGCGATCCGGCGTCTCAGCTCTTCGCGATCGCCGGGATCCACGATCGAGCAGCTGAGGGCGAACACGACGACTGCAGCGACCGCTAACGTCTCGAGGAAGCGACCCATGCGCGAGCGATCTCATGGGGGGCGGTGGGCATCAAGCAGCCCGCAGGCCGAGTCCGCGGGCGCCCCGACCCGACGCGCACGCCGACGAGCGCGACCGACGCGGACGTGCTCGACGTGCCCGCGTCGGCGGCGTCCACGCAGAGGGTTTCGCGGTCGCCACATGCACAGAATGCGACTGACGTCAAGTTGCACCTGCAGACGTGGACCGTGCCGCCCGCGGTGGACGCCGCGCGGGGCCCGTCCGGTACCGCCGCCTCTCCGCCGCCACGCAGCCCGCCGGGCCCCTCGCCCAGCGGCGCGTGTTAGCTTGCTCCGCGCCAGCACGATGCCGTGCGGCCACCCCCGTCATCGAGGAGATCATGAAGCGAGAGAAGCGACTGACCAAGCGCGAGCGGAAGGCGCTCGCGCCGCCGCGCCCGGCCCAGCAGCAGCAGCACGACCACCAGCACATCCACTGCGTCGCCTGCGGCAAACACCTCGATGCGGTGGAGTTCGGGGCGCAGGGGACGGCGACATGGCTCCAGTGCCAGCACCGCTCGCGCTTCGCTTCCTGCACCGTGTGCGTCGACATGTCGAAGCGCCTCCTCGCCGAGCACGACCGCACCGGACGGCCCGTGCAGTCCGCCCAGGCCTGGCACTGAGACGCCGAGAACGGAACGCGGCGCACCCGCCTGACGCGCCCGCCAGGCGCGCCCGCCACCGCCTGAGCACGCTCGCCCGCACACGGCAGACGCCCCGGTCCGGTGTCCGCCACACCTGGGACGGTCAATCGATGGAAGCCGCGGCGTCTCGGTAGTCCAAAGTACGCTGTCGTGTCCGCTCCTGTGCGCCGCCCCCCATGGCAGCCGTCGTCCGGTGTCGCACACCCGCGCTGAAGCGTGCGGCCTCCCACCTCGACCGGCCGTTCTTCGCCGAACTCCGCGCCGACGACGCGCGTCCTCGCTCGCTCACCCCCGCGGCCGTCCACCCCGGATACGCTTGCGCCCGGCGCCCTTTGCGCCAATGGTTCGCGCCCCATATTCATCATCCCGGAGGATCTGCATGACGAAACCAATCCGCCGCGCGGGCGTCATCGGCGCGGGCGTCATGGGCAGCGGCATCGCCGCCCACTTCGCCAACGCCGGCATCGAGGTCCTGCTCCTCGATATCGTGCCCCCGAACCTCACCGACGCCGAGCGGAAGGACCCGGCCGCGAGGAGCCGGTTCGCCGCAGGCGGGCTCGAGAAGGCCCTCAAGGCCAGGCCCGCCGCGTTCTTCCACCCCTCCCACGCCCGCCTCGTGCGCACCGGCAACACCGAAGATCACTTCGCCGAGCTCGCCCAATGCGACCTCGTTATCGAGGCGATCATCGAGAAGATGGAGCCGAAGCGCGCCCTCTTCGCGCGCCTCGAGCAGGTCATGCGGAAGGACGCGATCGCGGCCTCGAACACCTCCGGGCTGCGCATCGAGGAGATGATGCAGGGGCGCTCCGAGGACTTCCGCAAGCGATTCCTCGTCATGCACTTCTTCAACCCGGTCCGGTACATGAAGCTCCTCGAGCTCGTCGCCGGCCCCGACACCGACCCGGCCGTCGTCGCCCGCGTGCGCAAGTTCGGCGAGGACGTGCTCGGCAAGGGCATCGTCTTCGGCAAGGACACCCCGAACTTCGTCGGCAACCGCATCGGCACCCACGCGATGCTCACCGCCATCCACCTCATGATCGAGGAGGGCCTCGCGCCCGAGGACGTCGACGCCATCACCGGCGTCGCCATGGCGCACCCGAAGAGCGCGAGCTTCAGGACCGGCGATATCGTCGGCCTCGACACCTTCGCCCACGTCGCCGACAACTGCTACACGGCGCTCGAGCGCGACGAGGACCGCGAGGTCTTCAAGGTGCCCGCCTACATCCGCAGCATGATCGAGGCGAAGCTCCTCGGCGACAAGACCAAGGGCGGCTTCTACCGCAAGGCCAAGGAGGGGCTCGAGACGCTCGACCCCGGAAAGCTCCAGTACCGCCCGCACGGCGGCGACGAGGCGATCAAGAAGGCCACGAAGTCCTGCGAGAAGATCGAGGACCCCGCCGCGCGCGTGAAGAAGCTCGCGAACGACCCCGGCAAGGCAGGGCAGTTCGCCTGGAAGGTGCTCTCCCGCTCGCTCGCGTACACGGCGCGCCGCGTGGGCGAGATCGCCGACAGCATCGTCGCCATCGATGACGCCATGCGCTGGGGGTACAACTGGGAGCTCGGGCCGTTCCAGACCTGGGACGCGCTCGGCTTCGCCGAGACCGTCGAGCGCATGCAGAAGGACGGCATCAAGCTGCCCGAGTCGATCCTCCGCATGAAGCAGAGCGGCGCGACCTCGTTCTACCGGCAGGACGGCGCGGTGTTCGACCTGCTCAAGGGAGAGTATGTCGCCCGCGAGGTCGATCCGCGGAACGTCACGCTCGCCGGCGCGCGCCGCGGCGTGAAGCCCGTGCTCGCCAACGACGGCGCCGAGGCGTGGGACCTCGGCGACGGCGTGCTCGGCGTCACCTTCAAGACCAAGGCGAACAGCCTCGATCCGGACTCGATCGGGATGCTCTCGCTCGCCGCCGAGAAGGCCGAGCAGGACTTCCGCGCGCTCGTGGTCTTCAACCAGGGCGAGCACTTCTGCGTCGGCGCCAACCTGTTCCTCGTGGTGATGGCCGCGGGCAACAAGGACTGGGAGGCGATCCGCAAGATGGTGAAGGGCTACCAGGACGCGACGCAGCGGCTGAAGTACGCGAGCGTCCCGGTCGTGGCCGCGCCCTACGGGATGACCCTGGGCGGCGGGCTCGAGCTCTGCTTCGCGTGCGACGCGGTGCAGGCCGCGGCCGAGACGTACGCGGGGCTCGTCGAGGTCGGCGTCGGGCTGATCCCGGGCGGCGCGGGGACGCTGAACATGCTCTGGCGCGCGTTCGAGGGGATCCCGGAGGGCGTGCCGGTGAACTCGTACGACCTCGTGACGCAGGTCTTCAAGAACATCGCCCTCGCCAAGGTCGCGACCAGCGCGGACGAGGCGAAGGCGCTCGGGTTCTTCCGCAAGACCGACGGCGTGTCGTTCGACCGGGCGCGCCAGCTTTACGAGGCGAAGGCGCGCGCCGTGGGCCTGGCCGAGGCCGGGTACCACGCGCCCGTGCCGCGCGCCTACAAGCTCCCGGGCGAGAGCGGGATCGCGACGCTGCAGATGATGATCGACACGCTCGTCGCCGGCGGCCACGCCAGCGAGCACGACGCGAAGATCGCGCGCAAGCTCGCCGAGGTGCTCTGCGGCGGCGCCGGCGGCGCGGCGCGCGAGGTGACCGAGGAGGAGATCCTCGAGCTCGAGCGCGAGGCGTTCGTCAGCCTGTGCGGCGAGCCCAAGAGCGCTGAGCGGATGCAGTACATGCTGATGAACAACAAGCCCCTCCGGAACTAGGTGAACGCCATGGTCGACGTCGTAATTGCAGAGGCCGTCCGCTCGGCCGTTGGCCGGGCCCACAAAGGGTCGCTCGCGCAGAAGCGCCCCGACGAGCTCGCCGGCGAGGTCGTCGCCGCGCTGCTCAAGCGCGTCCCCCAGGTGAAGCCGGAGGACGTCGAGGACCTCGTCCTCGGCTGCGCCATGCCGGAGGGCGAGCAGGGGCTCAACGTGGCGCGCCCGGTCTCGCTCCTCGGCGGGCTGCCGCAGGAGTCGTCCGCGATCACCATCAACCGCTTCTGCTCGAGCGGTCTCCAGGCGATCGCGATCGCGGCGGGCAGCATCGCGATGGGGTCGCTCGACGTCGCCGTCGCCGGCGGCGTCGAGTCGATGACCATGGTGCCGATGACCGGCAACAAGCTGAGCGCGTCGCCGGAGGTGATGGAGCGCTGTCCGACGGTGTACACGCCGATGGGCATCACCGCGGAGAACGTGGCGAGCCGGTTCCAGGTGAGCCGCGCCGACCAGGACGCGTTCGCGCTGAAGAGCCACCAGAAGGCGGCCGCGGCGCGCGAGGCCGGGCGCTTCGAGGACGAGATCGTGACCGTGAAGGGCGTGCGCTACGAGAACGGCAAGCGCGTGACCTTCGACTTCCGCGCCGACGAGCTGATCCGCAAGGAGACCACGGCGGAGGCGCTCGCGGGGCTGAAGCCGTCGTTCGCGGCGAAGGGGAGCGTCACCGCGGGCAACAGCTCGCCGCTGTCGGACGGCGCCGCCGCCGCGCTCGTGATGAGCAAGGCGAAGGCGGACGCGCTCGGCGTGAAGCCGCTCGGGTACTTCCGGTCGTTCGTGACCGTCGGCGTCGACCCCGCCATCATGGGGATCGGCCCGGTGCCCGCGGTGCGGAAGCTGCTCGCGAGGACCGGGTTGAAGATGGCCGACATCGACCTCTTCGAGGTCAACGAGGCGTTCGCGTCGCAGGCCGTTTACGTGCAGCGGTCGCTCGAGATCCCCGAGGAGAAGCTCAACGTGAACGGCGGCGCGATCGCGCTCGGCCACCCGCTCGGGTGCACCGGCGCGAAGCTGACCGCGACCGCCCTCCACGAGCTCCGCCGGCGCGGCGGCCGGTACGCCATCGTCACGATGTGCATCGGCGGCGGCATGGGCGCGGCCGGGCTGATCGAGCTGGCCCGCGCGACCGCGAGCGCCTGATCTCGGCCGGGGCGCGGCCCGCCGCGGCGCCGCGCTCCGGCTTCCCCGCGGCGGGTCGATGGCCTATAGAAGGGCCCATGCCCACCCACCTGACGACGTTTCAGGGGTCGATCCCCGACGCCTTGAAGCGGGCCATCGAAGAGAAGATCGAAGGCTCCACCGCCGAGGTGACCGGCGGCGGAGGGCACTTCAACCTCGTCGTGACCTCGCCGGTGTTCGCCGGCAAGAGCATGCTGGAGAGCCAGCGGCTGGTCTACAGCGCGATCGCCCACCTCATGGCCGGCGACCTGGCGCCCGTCCACGCGATCGACAGCCTGAAGACTAGGACTCCCTGAGCGGGATCAGCGGCGGCGCAACGGCGCCGCCGTCCACGCGGGCTCGACCTCGCAGGCGCTGCTGCAGCCGTCGCCGTCGACGGTGTTGCCGTCGTCGCACGCCTCGCGCGCGGTATGGATGCCGTCGCCGCACACGGAGACGCACGCGCTGGGCTCGCCGCTGCACGTGTAGCCGAGCGTGACCTCGCAATCCGGGCTGCAGCCGTCCGCCCCGACCGTGTTGCCGTCGTCGCACGCCTCGGTGCCGATGAGCAGGCCGTCGCCGCAGAGCGGGCCGCAGACGCTCGGCTCGCCGACGCACCTGTAGCCCGCCTCGATCACGCAGACCCCGTTGCAGCCGTCCTCGCTCGCGAGGTCGCCGTCGTCGCAGGTCTCGGCGCCGCGCAGGAGGCCGTCGCCGCACATCGTCGAGCAGATGCTCGGAGCGCCGGCGCAGGTGTACCCGGCCTCGATGGCGCAGCCCTCGCCGCAGCCGTCCCCCGCCGCGGTGTTGCCGTCGTCGCACCCCTCGGCGCCGGCCACCGCCCCGTCGCCGCACACGGCGTCGCCGTCGCCGCCGCCGCCTGCCGCGCCCGCGCCGCCGGCGCCGCCCGCGCCGCCCGCGCCGCCGCCGCCCGCGTCGCTTGCGCCCGCGCCCCCGTCGCCGCCGCCTGCGCTCGCGGCCCCGCCGGTGCCCGCCGTCGTCGCGCTCGACACGGAGCCCGACCCGCCCCCGCCCGACCCGGCCCCGCCGCTGCTGTCGCTCGGGCCTCCCTCCCCGCACGCAAGGAGCGCCACGGCCGCGAGCGCCGCGGCCGACCCAGTCCACCTCGTGAACAGCATCCATCCCTCCAGGAGCGAGATCCGCGACCGACGGTGGCCCCCCATCGACTCCGTACCGAGCACCTGTCGCCGCAATCTCCCTCGGAATACCCGTCTCCGATAGCCAGGGACAATTCTAGCGCTGCTGGCGCGCTCGTCGCCCGGCGCGCACCCCGGCGCGCCGGGATCGCGCGGAGGGAGCGCGGCTTTCCCCGGCAAATCGCGGCGCTCCGGCGCGAGGCGACCCGCGCGCGGGGCCGGGCCGCGCCCGCGCCGAGGGGCCCCCGCCCGGCCCGCGGCCGGAGCCCGCCGCGCCGTCTGTTTGACACCGGAATTCGCGCGGTGGTACGTGGCGCCGAGCGCCAGCTCCAGGTGCGCTTGCCCCATCGCGACCTCACGAACCCGAGGACCCTGCCATGACGCCTCGCTCTCCGTTGCCCCCCGCCGAACCGCGCCCGGGCGCGCCCGACGCGCCCGACGATCGGCGCGCGCCGCCCCCCCGCAGCCAGCAAGGCCGGCCCCGTCGCCCGGGCGCCGCGCTGCTCTCCCTCGCCCTCGGCGCCGCGATGACCGCCGCCGCCGCGGGCGAGGCCGCGGCCCAGACGCGCACGGGCGAGGGCAGGAACGGCGACGGCATGGACCTGCACCTGTTCCGGCCGGCGGTCGACTCCAAAGGCCTCTTCTCGGTCAACGGGGCGGACATCCTCGGCGCCAACGACATCAGCCTAGGGCTCGTGCTCGATTACGGGCACAACATCCTGCCGCTCAGCGAGAACGACCAGGGAACGAAGGTGATGCTGAATCACGCGTTTCAGGGCACGTTCCAGTTCGATTACGGCATCGCCAACTTCCTGGTCGTCGGCCTCTCCGCGCCGGTGGTGCTCAACGGGGCCAACGCGATCAACGACATCGGCCCGGGCCCCGGCGGCAATTACGACGACGACTCGCTCGACGCCCAGGCGCTCGGCAACCTGGCGATCCACGCCAAGGTGCGCCTGCTCCGCCCCGATCAGGACGTGATCGGGCTCGCGGTGATCGCCCAGGCCGGCGTCGGCGTCGCCGGGGCGGAGGACTTCGCCGCGGACCCAGGGTTCTTCTTCTGGCCGCAGATCGTGCTGGAGAAGCGGTTCGGCATCACCAACCCGTTCCGGATCGCGCTGAACGCCGGCTACCGCGGCCACACCGGGAAGAACCCGGCGTTCGGCCTGCGCTCGGACGGCGCGACCTACCAGCTGAAGCACGGAGACTTCGAGTACTCGGACCTGATCACCGGCGGGTTCGGCATGAGCTACCGCGTGCTCACGCCCCTCGACCTCGTGGCCGAGACGTACCTGACGCAGCAGGTCGGCGGCGGCGAGAGCAGCAAGCAGAAGCTGTCGGCCGAGGCGGTCGGCGGCATCAAGCTCTTCATCGAGCGCAACAGCTTCCTCATGCTCGGCGCCGGGCTCGGGTACACGCCCGGCTTCCAGGCGGCGGAGCAGCGCGCGACCATCGGGTTCGTCTTCGAGCCGTCGATCGGCGACCGCGACGGCGACGGCATCAAGGACGATCAGGACGACTGCCCCGACGAGCCGGAGGACTACGACGGCTTCCAGGACACCAAGGCGGACTCGCCCCCCGGCAAGTACGGCTGCCCGGATCCGGACAACGACGAGGACGGCATCCTCGACGTCGACGACCGCTGCCCGAACAACCCGGAGGACCGCGACGGCGACGAGGACGACGACGGCTGCCCGGAGGGGAGCGACGGCGACCGCGACGGCGACGGCATCCTCGACTCGCGCGACAAGTGCCCGGACGAGCCGGAGGACCGCGACGGCTTCCAGGACAAGGACGGCTGCCCGGATCCGGACAACGACAAGGACGGCATCCCCGACAAGTCCGACCAGTGCCCGAACGACCCGGAGGACCGGGACGACTTCGAGGACGAGGACGGCTGCCCCGATCCCGACAACGACCGCGACGGCATCCCCGACGTGGCCGACAAGTGCCCGAACGATCCCGAGACGTTCAACGGGCTCGAGGACGAGGACGGGTGCCCGGACAAGGGCAGCGTCGTGATCGAGGAGAACAACATCGTCATCCTCGAGAAGATCCAGTTCGCGACCGGCAGCGCGGAGATCCTCCCGGAGTCGTTCGGCATCGTGCAGGCCGTCGCCGAGACGCTCAAGCACCACCCGGAGTTCACGCTGATCGAGGTGCAGGGGCACGCCGACGAGCGCTCGGCCGACGCCTACAACCTCAAGCTGACGCAGGCCCGCGCGGACGCGGTCGCGGCGGCGCTCGCGCAGCGCGGCGTCAACAAGAACGCGGTGCGCTCGATGGGCTACGGCGAGTACTGCCCGATCGATCCCGCCCACAACGCGGCGGCCTGGGAGAAGAACCGGCGCGTCGAGTTCAAGGTCGTGCGCACCGACAAGGGGCCGACCAACGTGGAGCTCGGCTGCGCGCTGGCCCGCTCCAAGGGCGTCGTCCCGCCGCCGCCCTGAGCGGCGCGCGCCCCCCGCGGCGGCCGCCCGCGCGCGGCCGATCTGGACAGGACGGGCGGGCCCGGGGGAGAGTGGCCCCATGAACGCCCGCGCCCCGCTCTCCGCCGCCGCGGCCCTCGCGGCGGCGGCGCTCGCCGCCCTGGCGGGCGGCTGCATCGACACCGACGCCGCCGTGTTCGTCGACCCCTCCATCGCCGCGCCCGAGGCGACCGTCTCGTCGGGCGCGCTCGGGACCGGCCTTCAGGCGAGCTTCGCGCTGAAGCTCCACCTGGGCCCGCGGGCGAGCGGGCCGAGCCGCGTCGCCGTGCGCGGGTTCGAGATCTCGAGCGCCGATCAGAAGACCGCGATCGTGGCGCCGCTCCCCGCCGAGACGACGACGCCGCTGCCGGTCGAGGTCGCTCCGGGCAGCGACGTCACCGTGGAGTTCACCTTCGATACGGGCGCGGCGGGCACGACGCTGCCGGCCGACGCCGCGGCGGCGCTCTGCGCCGCGGAGGGGATCCGCGTCACGGGGACGATCGAGGACTCGCTGGAGGACGGGGCGACGCCGGTCGCCTCCGCGGTGTTCCACGCGCGCTGCCCGTGACGCGCCGCGCGGCGGCGCAGGAGAGCGCGGCGGCGATCCCCGCGCTCTCCGGCGCGCTCTCCCGCACCGCCGCGCGCGCGCCGCGCTAAAATGCGGGCCATGGCGCAACGACAGCCCACCCCCCCGCCGCAGGCCGACGCGGATCGCGCGCTCCGGTCTCCGGCCCACGACGGCGAGAGCAACGGAGGCGCGCCCCGCACCACGAACGGCGGAGGCGGCGACGGGCTCGGGCTCGACCAGGACGGGCTCGCGGCGCTCCGGCGCGCCGTGGCCGCGTGGCGCGAGGGCCCGGTCGCCGAGGCGTCGGCGCGCTTCCCGCCGCGCAGCGAGCGCTTCACCACCTGGAGCGGCGTCGACGTGCCCGACCTCGCGACGCCGGCCGACGCGCCGGCCGACCACGCGGCGGCGCTCGGGCTGCCCGGGGAGTACCCGTTCACCCGGGGCGTCCAGCCGACGATGTACCGCGGCAAGCTCTGGACGATGCGGATGTTCGCGGGCTTCGGGACGCCGGAGCAGACGAACGCGCGGTTCAAGTACCTGCTCGCCGAGGGCCAGACGGGCCTGTCGACCGCCTTCGATTTCCCGACGCTCATGGGCTACGACTCCGACTCTCCGCGGTCGCTCGGCGAGGTCGGGATGTGCGGTGTCGCGGTCGACACGCTCCGCGACATGGAGGTGCTCTTCGACGGCATCCCGCTCGATCAGGTGACGACGTCGATGACCATCAACGGCCCCGCCGTGGTGCTGCTCGCGTTCTATATCGCGCTCGCCGACAAGCGCGGGATCCCGCGCAAGCGGATCGGCGGCACCGTGCAGAACGACTGCCTGAAGGAGTTCATCGCCCAGCACGCCTGGCTCGTCCCCCCGCGCCCGGCGATGCGCGTCGTGACCGACATGATCGAGTTCTGCGCGCGCGAGGTGCCGCGGTGGAACTCGGTGTCGATCAGCGGGTACCACATCCGGGAGGCGGGCTCGACCGCCGCGCAGGAGCTCGCGTTCACGCTCGCGGACGGGCTCGCCTACGTCGAGAGCTGCGTCGAGCGCGGCCTCGACGTCGACGCGTTCGCGCCGCGCCTGTCGTTCTTCTTCGACGTCCACAACGACTTCTTCGAGGAGATCGCGAAGCTCCGCGCCGCGCGCCGCATGTGGGCGCGGTTCCTCAAGGAGCGCTACGGGGCGAAGCGGGCCGAGAGCATGAAGCTGCGCACGCACGCGCAGACGGCCGGCGTCTCGCTGACGGCCCAGCAGCCCTACAACAACGTGGTCCGCGTCTCGCTCCAGGCGCTCGCCGCCGTGCTCGGCGGCACCCAGTCGCTCCACACGAACTCGCTCGACGAGACATACGCGCTCCCGACCGAGGAGAGCGTGACCATCGCCCTCAGGACGCAGCAGATCATCGCCCACGAGAGCGGCGTCGCGAACACCATCGATCCGCTCGGGGGGAGCTACTACGTCGAGTGGCTCACCGATCGCCTGGAGCAGGAGGCGCTCGAGTACATCCGGCGGATCGACGAGATGGGCGGGATGGTGACCGCCATCGAGAAGGGGTATCCGCAGCGCGAGATCGCCGCGTCGGCCTACCGGTTCCAGCGAGAGCTGGAGTCGAACGAGCGGATCATGGTGGGGGTCAACCGCTATGCCGCCGCCGGCGAGAAGACGATCCCCCTCCTCCGGATCGACGAGGAGGTGCAGCGGGTGCAGTGCCAGAACCTGGCCCGGGTCAAGGCCCAGCGCGATCAGGACCGGGTGCGAAGCGCGCTCGCCGAGGTGCGAAACAGCGCGCGTGGTCGCGACAACCTCATGCCCCCCATCATCGCGGCGGCGAGCGCGTACGCGACCGAGCAGGAGATCTGCGACGTGCTGCGCGACGTCATGGGCACGTACAGCGACCCTGCCGAATTCTGAGCTCGCGAGATCGCCGACGCGCGCTCTGGCGAAGGCGCGGGCGCCGGAGTGCGCATCCGATCAGGTCGCGGGCCTCACGGCGGCCCTGGGAACCCCCTCAATTCGTCAGGTTGACACTTCTCTACGTCGGCCGGTAGAGTGCGCCGGCGTCAGGGTGCCGCAGTCGCGGCTCATCCGTGGCGCCGCCGTACGGTCTGCTGTTGTCGCTGCGCTGCGGCGCTGCGTGCTGTCGGTCGAGTGAGAGGATCGTCGCGGGCGACCGAGGTCGCCGCGAGGGAGCAAGCTTATGAAGAGTCGATCCATGTCGCGCCGCATTTTTGCCCTTTCGGCGCTCTTCCTGTCCGTCGGCGCCACGGCGGCCTGTGACAACAAGGGGGCCGAGTCCGGCAAGGACCCGGCGGGGGCGAACTCCGCCGCCGCGGGCCCCGGGGCCAAGGACCAGGGCGGGGCGAAGGGCGGCGCGAAGTTCGTCACCATCTCCAGGGAGCAGCAGGCGTCCTGGGTGCGCAACTTCAACCCCCTGCTCGGCGAGGGGAGCGTGCGCTTCCCCACCGTCGCCGGCATCTACGAGCCCATGATCGTGTACAACACGATGAAGGGCGAGTTCGTGCCGTGGCTCGCCACGAAGTACGAGTGGAGCGACCAGAACAAGAAGCTCACCTTCTCGACCCGCCCCGAGGTCAAGTGGTCCGACGGACAACCCTTCTCGGCGAAGGACGTCGCGTTCACGTTCGGCCTCCTCAAGAAGTTCCCGGCGCTCGATCTCTCGGGCGTGTGGAAGTTCGTCGACTCGGTCGAGGCCAAGGACGACACCACCGTCGAGTTCAAGCTCAAGGAGGCGTTCGTCCCCGGGCTCCACTACATCGGCCACCAGCCGATCGTGCCGGAGCACAAGTGGAAGGACGTCGCCGACCCGGTCACGTTCACGAACGAGAACCCGGTCGCGACCGGCCCCTTCACCGAGGTGAAGACGTTCCAGAACCAGATCTACGAGCTCGGCAAGAACCCGAACTACTGGCAGAAGGGTAAGCCGTACGTCGAGGGGCTGCGCTTCCCGGCGTACCCGGGCAACGACCAGGCGAACCTGGCGCTCATCAACGGCGAGGTCGACTGGGCCGGCAACTTCGTCCCCGACATCGACAAGACCTACGTCGCCAAGGACCCGGAGAACAACCACTACTGGTTCCCGCTCGTCGGCGGCACCGTGACGCTCTACCCGAACGCCACGAAGAAGCCGTTCGACGACATCAAGCTGCGCAAGGCCATCAGCATGGCCATCGACCGCGCGCAGATCGCCAAGATCGCGGTCAACGGCTACACGGTCGGCGCGGACGGGACCGGGCTCGACGACGCGTACGCGCGCTGGCGCAACGAGAAGGCCGCGGCGGCCGGCGACTGGACCAACTACGACGTGGCCAAGGCGAACGCCCTCCTCGACGAGGCCGGCTACGCCAAGGGCGCGGACGGGATCCGGGCGAAGGACGGCAAGCCGCTGAAGTTCGACATCAACGTCGTGACCGGCTGGTCCGACTGGGTGCGCGCGGTCCAGATCACCACGCAGAACCTGAAGGCGGTCGGCATCGACGCGTCGCTGAAGACCTACGACTTCAGCGCGTTCTTCGAGGCGCTCCAGAAGGGCACGTTCGACATGTCGATGGGCTGGACGAACACCGAGCCCACGCCGTTCAACTTCTACCGCGATCTCATGGCGCCGGAGTTCGTGAAGCCGGTCAACGAGGCCACGACGCGCAACTGGCACCGCTTCGCCGCCAAGGAGGCCGAGCCGCTGTTCAAGAAGTTCGCGGCCGCGACGGATCCGGCGGAGCAGAAGAGCATCATCGACGATCTGCAGATGATCTACGCCCAGCAGGTGCCGGTCATCCCGCTGTTCAAGAACCCGTCCTGGGGCGAGTACAGCACGAAGCGCTTCGTCGGGTGGCCCAGCAAGGAGAACCCGTACGCCAAGCTGTCGCCGAACAACTCGCCGGACTACCTCCTCGTCCTGACCGAGATCAAGCCGAAGTGAAGATCGCTGCGCGGCGCGCCGGGCACCCGGCGCGCCGCGCGCGTCTCCGCGCCTTCAGCGTCTCCGCGCGCCGCTGCGCGCCTCGTCACCTCGCCGCGCGCTCCGCGTAGCTCCTCCCTCCGTCTCCGCACAAACCTTGGCCGCCGGCGGCGCCGGTGCGAAGATCGCACCACAATGCGCCCCTCGGCCGCCCAGATCGCACGGTTCGCTGCGCTCCTCTCCGGAGCCGTCCTCGCCGCCTGCGGCGGCAGCCAGCACGCGGGCGCCGCGGCGTTCTGGGAGGGCGGCACCGTCGACCCCGCCGCGCCCGCCGAGCCGGACGCCTCGCAGCAGAAGACGCCGCGCCGGGCGGTCGGGACGCCCGACGACTTCGACGGCGCCCCGTCCACGCCCGAGGAGCGGGCTCCCTCGGCGTGGGTCGGCGTGCGGCACGACCTCGCGCTCGCGCGCGCCGCGTCGCGCGCCGAGCGGTGCAGCTGCCTGGCCGTGGAGGTGGGGGAGGCGCGCGACCCGCGGTTCCAGTGGGCGGCCGGCGCCCCGGAGACCGGGGGCGACACGCTCGCCGTCGCCCTGAGCGCGCGCGGGGTGCCCTGCCCGGGCGGCCCCGCCGACGAGGAGCTCCGTCGCCCGTCGATCTCGGCGGTCGATCAGGAAGGGAACGACGTCATCATCGAGGTCGAGGAGCTGCCGCCCGGGCGGCCGCTCGCGACCGGCGCCGTGATCCCGAGGCCCGCCAAGGGCGGGGCGATCTACGTGAAGGGGCGGAGCGCGAAGGTTCCCTACGCGCGCGCCGCCGGCGGCGCGCGCTGCAAGGTGTATTGAGACCGGCGGCGGCGCTCAGTCGCTGGGAGCGCCCGCGCAGATCCAGTCGTTGATCTTCTTGATGTTGGCCTCGGACAGGGCCATGTTCGGCGGCGGGGGCATGCGCTTGCCGCCGTTGCACAGGTCGACGTTGCGCAGCTTGTTGATGATGTAGCTCTGGCTCGGCATGCCCGGCACGACGAGCACCCGATCGGCGCAGGTCGTGCTGTCCCCGTCGACGAGCTCGCCGTGCGCCGCGTTCGCGCGGAGATCGAGCTCGCCGGGCAGGTGGTCGCTGTTGCCGTGGCACCCCGCGCAGTTCGCGGTCAGGATCGCCTTCACGTCGGCGAAGGTCGCGGTGTCCGCGCCGCACGCCGGATCGGTCGGGGTGGAGCCGCCCTCGCCGGTGGAGCCGCCCTCGCCGGTGGAGCCGCCCTCGCCGGTGGAGCCGCCCTCGCCGGTGGAGCCGCCCTCGTTGGCGCCGCCCTCGCCGTTGGAACCGCCCTCGTTTCCGCCGCCTTCGCCCGTGGTGGCGCTGCTGGTCGAGGTGGTCCCGCCGCCCGAGCCCGTGGTGGCGCCGCTGGTCGAGCTGGTCGTGCCGCCGCCCTCGCCGCCGGGGTCGTCGTCCGAGCAGGCGGCCGCCGATAGGCCGACGGCGAGACAGAGGGCCAGTCGAAGTGTAGTTTTCTGGAGAAGCATGGAAGACCTCATTGCACTGGATTGACGCGGCGGTCGCCGCGCCATGAACGCCGGTAGCCTAGAGGTCTCTGGGGGCGTTCACAACGCATTTCGCGAGAAGGGCAGATATTCAGCGCCTCGCGAAATGGCGGCACTGCAACTCAATGGCAGCGCTGTACCGCGCTGTCCGGCGCGCTACCCCGCGAGCGCCCTCGAGGACAGCAGCTCTCCCGGATCGCGCTCTGCCATCTCCTCGAAACGCGGGAGCTCGGCGAGCCGGCGCGCCGTCGTGGCGCCCGTCTCGGGGTCGCGCTCGAACGAGATCGCGCGGCTGAGGCCCTGCTTCGACACGCCCCGGAGCAGCGCGGGGGAGTGGGTCGTCGCCACGATCTGACAGACGGAGGGCCGCGCCGCGCCCTCCAGGAGCTGCGCGAGCACGCCCGCTCGCTCGGGGTGCATGCCGGCGTCGGGGTCCTCCACGAGGAGCAGCGAGCCCTCCGGCGCGGTGAGCACGCCGGCGATCTTGCCGAGCGCGCGCAGCGCGCCGTCCGGGAGGCTCGGCGCCGGGACGCGGGCGCCGCCCTTCTCGACGAGCACCATCATCACGTCGCCGAGGCCCGTCTCCGCAAACTCGATATCGAGGATCTCGGGCGCGAAGATCGAGCGCACCCACCCGAGCACGTCGGCCTTGTGATCGGCCTCCTGACAGAGCCAGCGGAGCACGGCGGAGAGGTTCTGCCCGCCGGCGCCGAGGTTCTCGATCTCGTGCGGCACGTAACCCCGCATCCGCGAAGGGTCGATGTCGATCGACAGCGTGCCCCGCATCGCGACCTGGAGCGCGTTGCAGAGCGCGATGACGTCCGAGAGGCTCACGTCGTCGCCGCGCCCGCGGTGGTGCTCGATCTGGCCGAGCAGGCTGCGCCGCGCGGGGTTGCGATCCATCGACGCGATCCTCATCGAGCGGCCCTTCTTCGACGCCGACATCAGCGCGCCCGCTGCGGCGAACCCCTCCAGGCCCTTCAGCGCCGACGCGGGCGTGTCGAAGAGCGGCCCGCCGGCCGACTTCGCCTCGAGCGACTCGTGCTCGACGATCACGTCGGGCTCGACCTGACACGTGATCTTGTGTGTGAGCTCCTCCTTCCCTATCGCCCATCGGCTCTCGATGGTGAACGATTTGGCTCCCTTGTGCGTGGCCCCCTGCGTGCCGCCGCGCAGGCCCGGCCAGATCTCGCGCCTGCCGTCGACGCGGCCGCGGAAGATGTCGCACAGGGGGAGATCCAGCCCGACGCCCTGCAAGAAGCGCAGGGCGTCGAGGAAATTGCTCTTGCCGGAGCCGTTGGCCCCGAGCAGCAGCGTGAAGGGGGACAGCTCCACCGTTTGATCGGCGAAGCTCTTGAAGTTCTTGAGTCGAATGGATGTCAGCATGCCTGGCCGCTCGCAGCTCTCCATGTAGCCAGGCGCTCGGCCGGATGTAAAGCGCCGGCCGACGGCTCAGCGAAAGTCGAGGAGCTCGATGTCGAACACGAGCATGCCGGCGGGCGCGCCGGGGCGCGTCGGCTTTTCGCCGTACGCGAGCTCGGCCGGGATCCAGAAGCGCGCCTTCTCGCCTTTCACCATCAGCTGTACGCCCTCGGTCCACCCCTTGATCACGCCGCCCAGCGGGAAGGTGATCGGCTCGTCGCGGACGATGGAGCTGTCAAACATCTTCCCGTCCGTGGTCCACCCCGTGTAGTGCACGGTGACGCGGCTCGTCGGCTTGGGGTGCTCGGTGCCCGTGCCCTTCTGGAGGACCTCGTAGGCGAGCCCGGAGGGGGTCTTCTTCGCGGCCTTGGGCGGCGCCTTCACGTCCTTCGGCACGGGCGGGGGCTTCGGCGCGGGCGCGAAGTCGAGCAGCTCGACGTCGAACACGAGCATTCCGGCCGGGGCGCCCGGCTGCATCGGCCGGTCGCCGTAGGCGAGGTTGCCCGGGATCCAGAGGCGGCGCTTCTCGCCCTTGCTCATGAGCTGGAGCGCCTCCGTCCACCCTTTGATCACGCCGCCCACACCGAAGCTCGCCGGCTCGCCGCGGAGGACGGAGCTGTCGAACATCTTTCCGTCGGTGGTCCACCCCGTGTAGTGGACCTTCACCTTGTCGTCGGGGCCGGGATGCTCCTTGTCCTTGCCCGGCGTCAGCACCTTGAACGCGAGGCCCGAGGCCGTCTTCTGCGCGTCCGCGGGCGGCGCGGCGACGTCCGGGGGCGCGGGCAGTCCGGCGGGCTCTGGCGGAGTCGGCTCTGCGGTGGGCTCGGCCGCGTGCGTGGGCGGCGCGGCCGGCTTGGCAGACGCGGCCGCTGGGGCGTCGGCGGTCGCCTGCGGGGCCGGCTTCTGATCGCAGGCGGCGAGGGGGACGGCAAGCATCGCAACAAGGACGAGGTATCCGCGCTTCATGCGCCGCTTCATAGCTCGTCCGCCGTCGAGAGCCGGTATTTTTGTGAGGTGCGCGGCGCGATTCCGTCGGTTGCGGACCCGGCGCCGCCGCCGGCCGTCCGCGCGCGGCGTTCGAGGGATCTCGACCCGACTGCGCGGACGATCTAGCGTGCCCCGGCCATGGGGAGATCGATATACTTCTTCGGCGGGGGGCAGGCGGACGGGGACGCACAACAGAAGGAGCTGCTCGGCGGCAAGGGCGCGGGGCTCGCCGAGATGACGCGCCTCGGCATCCCGGTGCCGCCGGGCTTCACGGTCACCACCGAGGTCTGCAACGCGTACTATGCCGCGGGCAAAGCGCTCCCCGCCGGCGTCGAGGACGAGATCAGGGCGGCGATCGGCCGGCTGGAGTCGCTGCTCGACGCGCGGTTCGGGAGCCCCGAGGCGCCGCTGCTCGTGTCCGTCCGCTCGGGCGCGCGCGCGTCGATGCCGGGAATGATGGATACCATCCTGAACCTCGGCCTGAACGACGAGATCGCCCGGGGGCTCGCGGAGCGCACGGGCAGCGAGCGATTCGCGCTGGACGCCTATCGGCGTTTCATCCTGACGTATGCCGATATCGTGCTCGGCGTGCCCCGCGACCGCTTCGAGGAGGCGCTCGGCCGCGCGCGCGAGCAGGCCGCGGCGCGGCTCGGCGTCGACGCGACGCGCCTGAACGCCGCCGAGCTCGAGCGCAAGGTGCCTGATTCGCTGCTCGATCCGGAGTCGCTCGCCGCGCTGATCCAGCGGCAGAAGGACATCGTCCTCGGGGCCACGGGGCGGCCGTTCCCCGACGACCCGTACGCGCAGCTCTGGGGCGCGATCCGCGCCGTATTCGACAGCTGGAAGAACCACCGGGCCCAGGTGTACCGGAAGATGCACGACATCCCGGAGGCGTGGGGGACGGCCTGCAATGTCCAGGCGATGGTGTTCGGCAACCTGGGCGACGATTCCGGGACGGGCGTCGCGTTCACGCGCGATCCGTCGACCGGCGAGCGGCGCTTTTATGGCGAATGGCTCCCCAACGCGCAGGGCGAGGACGTCGTGGCGGGGGTGCGCACGCCGCACCCGCTGTCGAAGTCCGGTACGGGCGGCGTGTCCGGTGCGGGCGGCGTGTCCGGTGCGGGCGGCGTCGACGACGCGTGCTCGCTCGAGGCGCAGATGCCCGACGTGTACGCGGAGCTCGTCGAGGTGCAGGCCACGCTCGAGCGGCACTTCCGCGACATGCAGGACCTGGAGTTCACGATCCAGCAGAAGAAGCTCTTTCTGCTCCAGTGCCGCACCGGCAAGCGCACGGGCCGGGCGGCCGTGCGCATCGCGGTCGAGATGGCCAAAGAGGGCCTGATCAGCCAGCGCGAGGCGATCCTGCGGGTGGAGCCGGGCTCGATCGATCAGCTGCTCCACCCGAGCATCGACCCGAGCGCGCCGAAGAAGCTGCTCGCGCGCGGCCTGCCGGCGAGCCCGGGGGCGGCGACGGGGCAGGTGGTGTTCAGCGCGGACGAGGCGGAGCGGCGCGCCGGCCAGGGCAAGGCGGTGATCCTGGTGCGGTCCGAGACGTCGCCGGAGGACATCCACGGCATGAAGGCGGCGCGCGGCATCCTGACGGCCCGCGGCGGCATGACGAGCCACGCGGCCGTGGTGGCGCGGGGGATGGGCAAGAGCTGCGTCGCCGGCTGCTCGGCGATCAGCGTGAGCCAGGGCCAGATGGCGGTGACGCTCTACGACGATCACGGGCACCCGACCGACACGATCACGGTGAAGGCGGGCGACCTGATCACGCTCGACGGCGGCACCGGCACGGTCTACCTCGGGGCGGTGCCGACCGTGCCGGCGGCGCTGAGCGGCGAGTTCGAGGAGCTCATGGTCTGGGCCGACGCGGTCCGGCGCCTGCGCGTGCGGTCGAACGCCGACACGCCCCACGACGCGAGGACGGCGCGCAACTTCGGCGCCGAGGGCATCGGGCTCTGCCGCACCGAGCACATGTTCTTCGACGAGGAGCGGATCCAGGCGATGCGCGAGATGATCCTCGCGGACGGCGAGGCGGGGCGGCGGCGCGCCCTCGCGAAGCTCTTGCCGTTCCAGCGCGGCGATTTCGTGGGCGTCTTCCGCGAGATGGCCGGCTTGCCCGTGACGATTCGCCTGCTCGATCCGCCGCTGCACGAGTTCTTGCCGCAGGACGAGGCGCAGCTCCACCAGCTCTCGAAGGCGATGGGCGTCCCCGCGCAGGACCTCTCGCGCAAGAACGAGGAGCTCGCCGAGTACAACCCGATGCTCGGCCACCGCGGCTGCCGGCTGGCGATCACGTCGCCGGAGATCTACGAGATGCAGGCGCGCGCCATCGTCGAGGCGGCGTGCGAGGTCGCGGCGGCGGGCATCGAGGTCGAGCCCGAGATCATGATCCCGCTCAGCATGACCCGGCGCGAGCTCGCCATCACGCGCGCGCTCGTCGAGGCGGTCGCCGAGAAGGTGTTCGCCGAGAAGGGGCGGAGGGTCGACGTCCGGTTCGGGACGATGATCGAGCTCCCGCGCGCCGCGCTCGTGGCCGGCGAGCTCGCGGAGGAGGCGGAGTTCTTCAGCTTCGGCACGAACGATCTCACGCAGACGGCGCTCGGCATCTCGCGCGACGACGCGGGCCGGTTCCTCGGCGCGTACGTCGAGGCCGGCATCTTCGCGAAAGATCCGTTCCAGTCGCTGGACGCGGCCGGCGTCGGGGAGCTCGTGGAGATCGGGCGGGATCGGGGGCGCGCGGCGCGGCCCGGGCTGAAGCTCGGCGTCTGCGGCGAGCACGGCGGCGATCCGAGCTCGATCGCGTTCTTCGAGCGGGCCGGGCTCGATTACGTGTCCTGCTCTCCCTTCCGCGTCCCCGTGGCCCGCCTCGCGGCCGCGCAGGCGGCGCTCGCGGCCGAGTCCTCGAGGGGTCCGCGCGCGACGGATTGACCATCTCCGCCCCGGGACATACGCTGGCTGGTCGGCGCGACATCCGTTCTCACGAGCGTGCTTTGCGCGCGCGCGAGCGAGCTTTGGTGTCGCGCCGAGTCTGCTAAGACAGGAGCCTCGCCGTTCATCGCCGGTGTCTGGCTTGGCGCGTCTGCCTGCCCAAGCTGCTCCACCGCGCGCTGGCGACTGGAGGTCTCATGCGTCATCTCGGCGTCTCCTCTGCGCTCCTCGCTGTTCTGGGGGCCGCGACCTCGGGTGCGTTCGTCGCGGTCGGCTGTCATGCCTCGGGCCCGCGCCGCGATCCCGGCGCGGGCGGCGCGGCCGCCGGCGCGGGCGGCGGCGGCGGCGACGGCGGCGCGGCCGGGAGCGGCGGCGGCGGCGCCCCTTCGGAGCCCGGCTTCGGCGGGGCGGTCTCCCCCGGCGAGGACGCCGGGGTCGTCGACGGGGCCGTGAACCCGTGCGGCACGGAGTGCGGGCCGGAGGAGCTCTGCGACGTCGGCCACCTCGGCCTCGACGACGACTGCGACGGTCAGGTCGACGAGACGTGCTCCTGCGTCGCGGGGCAGGCGCACGCGTGCTTCATGGGCGATCCGTCGTATCGCGCGGTGGAGGGGTGCTTCTCGGGCACCGAGCTGTGCAACGAGGTCGGCGTGTGGGGGCCGTGCCTCGGCGGCCGTCACGCGACCGAGAGCTGCTTCAGCGAGAGCCCGGCGGGCTGCCACGCGCTGCAGGCGCCGCCGTTCGCCGACGTGAACCTGAAGGAGGGGACAGGCACGTTCAGCGCGGACGCCGAGCCCGGATCGGAGACGTGGACCGTGGTTTGCCCGGCGGGCATCGAGCCGTGTCCGGCCGTGTCCGGGGTCGACCCGGCGGATGATTACAAACCGCTCCAGTCGGGGGAGTACAAGGTCGTTTACACGAAGCGGCTCGCGGACGGCACGACCGGCTCCTGCGAGTATGCCCTTTACGTCGGCGCGCCCGGCCTGCGGGTCGAGCTCGAGTGGGAGCACGACCTCGGCGGCGACGGGGTGGATCTCGATCTGCACCTGCACCAGCCGAACGACACGCAGCCGTGGCGGGTCGGCGGATCGGCGAGCGACTGCGGGTACAACAACTGCACGGTGGAGGCGCTGGACTCGAGCCCGGAGATCCGCTGGTTCAGCGACACCGCGTCGCCGCCGGAGCCGGTGAGCTGGTTCCTCGACCCGGTGGAGGCCAAGAACACCTGTTATTACGCGCCGCGCGGGGCCGGGGAGGCGTGGCGCGCCCTCGGCCAGGGGTGCCACAACCCGCGGCTCGACATCGACAACATCACGTGCGATCCCGACGTGACGGACCCGAACAGCGACGATTTCTGCGCGCCCGAGAACATCAACGTCGATTTCCCGCCGTTCGGGCAGTGGATGCGGATCGGCGTCCATTATTATTCGAGCCACGGCCGGCGTTATGCGGTCCACCCGCGGGTGAAGATCTTCTGCAACGGCGCCCTCGGGGCGGATCTCGGGCCGACGGGGTTCCACGACCCGGAGGCGCCGGTCACGTTCTCGTCGGGCGACGGGAGCACCCGGTACTGGCTGGTCGCGGACGTCGCGTTCATCGACGGCGGCGAGTGCGGGGAGGACACGTGCGTGGTGAGGCCGCTGTACGAGGACGAGACGGTGAAGACCCCGCTGCTGACGACGCGCTCGTTCGTGGAGACGAGCGTCGGTCCGGGCTATCCGCCGCCGCCCTGAGGGCCGGTCCCCTGGCGCGTCGCGGCGGGCGCGCGGCGAGGGGTCGGCGGGCGCGCCGCGAGGGGCGGGAGGCGCGCGCCGAGGGGGCGCCGGCGGCGCGCCGAGGGGGCGCCCGCGGCGCGGCGCGCGGGCGCTTTACAGGGGCGGCGGGGCGGTGCACGCTACCGGCATGGGCATCTTCGACCGGATGGGAAAGGTCATCTCGAGCAACGTCAACGCGCTCCTCGACAAGGCGGAAGATCCGAAAAAGTCGCTGGATCTCATCGTCGAGGAGATGAAGGACCAGGTCCGCGCGGCGCGGAAGGAGCTGGTCGACGCGGTAGCGGCGGAGAAGGTGCTGCGCAAGAAGGTCGACGAGCTCGACGCCGAGGCGGACAAGTGGGAGAAGCGCGCCGAGCTCGCGCTGAAGGCGAACGACGAGAAGCTCGCGCGCGAGGCGCTCGTGCAGAAGAAGCGGGTCGTGGGCGAGCGCGACCGGGCCGAGGCGATGCGCGCGGAGCAGCGCTCGGCGGTCCTGTCGATGAAGACCGAGCTCGAGCGCATGGAGGCGAAGCAGGAGGAGTTCCAGGCGCGGAAGGGCACGCTCGCGGCGCAGATCCAGCAGCACCGCGCCGGCGGCGGGGCCGAGGGGCTCGGGTCGCGGGGTGGCCAGAGCGCGTTCTCGGAGTTCCGGCGCATGGAGGAGCAGGTCGAGGGGCAGGTGGCGCAGGTCGCGGCGTCGCGCGAGGTCGAGGAGGCGATCTCCGGTGGCGGGCTGTCGGCGGCCGAGCTGGAGGCGAAGTTCGCCCAGCTCGAGCACGGCCGCGGCAGCGCGGGCGGCGCCGACGCGGACAGGCCCGGCGGGTCGGCGGTCGATGATGAGCTCGCCGCGCTGAAGAAGAGGATCCGGATCGGCTCCTGAGGGACCGGCGGGGGAGAGCGGCGCGGGGGAAGGGGCAGGCGGCGTTCGTCCTCGCGGGCTGCACGCCGCGGGGCGGGCGCTGCTCGAGCGCCATTCTGCGAACCGCGATTGCCAATCTTGGGGGGGGGACGGCCGCGTCTCGGACCGGCGCGGGCTGCGTGCGCACGTCAGGGGAGGGCGGCGGTTGCGTGCGCGCGCCGGGCCCGTCTGGGTCGATTCCTTTGGCGTGCATGTGGCTCATGGTACGCTTTGTCGCACCACAGAGAGAGCTGAGGTGCGAATGAAATGGACATCGATTGTCTTTCTTGGATGCTTGTTGATCGCTTGCGGGGACGATGATCCCAACCCCGGCACCGGCGGCGCGGGCGGCAATGCGGAGGGCGGCGGGGGCGCGGGGTCGGGCGGCAATGCTGAAGGCGGCGGGGGCGCCGGGTCGGGCGGCAATGCGGAGGGCGGCGGCGGCGCGGGGTCGGGCGGCAATGCTGAAGGCGGCGGCGGCGCGGGGTCGGGCGGCAATGCGGAGGGCGGCGGCGGCGCGGGCTCCGGGGGCAATGCGGAGGGCGGCGGCGGCGCGGGGTCGGGCGGCAATGCCGAAGGTGGCGGGGGCGCGGGGTCAGGCGGCAATGCGGAGGGCGGCGGGGGCTCGGACGGCGGACTCGCTACGACAGAGCTCGCTATCGCTGCCGACGAGGACGGCACGGCCGGTTGCGCGACGTTCGTGGATGGGGTCTGGGACGTCGACGAAACCGAGTTCTTCGGGGGCGAGCCCACGAACTACGATTGCGCCCTGGTGCCCGTGATGGTCGATGGGGATGCCTACTGGATCTCGTCGCGCGACTTCGCGGGGACCATCGACGCCTACGATCTGAACTACAGCTTCCTGAGCGCCGCCGCGCGGATCGAAGAGACGAGCTCCTCGTTCATCCTCCTCGACACGGCGTTCGAGAAGATCTTCTCAGGGAGCCTGAACGTGACGTCGCTCACGGACGATAGCGTCACCCTGTCGATCGAGTAGCTGGACGGCGCGAACTCTGGCCAGCAAGCGATGAACCTGCGCCCCGCGAGGGGCGCGTCAGCCGGGCTACCGGGCGCATCGCGCCACCGCGTTGGCGCGGGTGGACGGCGATGCTGCCCTCTGGCCGGCGGCGCGCCTGGGCAGGCGCTCCCCGGAGGGAGCATGCCGTCCTGCACGGCCGCGCCCGGATCACGATCCTCGTGAGCGCGAAAGGTCATCCCGAAAATACCGATTGGCGTGACCCGTGCGACCGGTGCAGACGTGCGGGATGCGCCGCGGAAGGGGTGGCTAGAACACGGCTGTGCGCGTCCGCTTGCTGACTGACACGCGAGACGGAGCGGAATATACTCGGTGCGGCATGGCCACGCCCCGCTCCGCCGAGTTACCGCCGCAGCTCGATCGTCGTCCCGAGGCGAGAGCTTTTCAGATCGACGAGCTTCTTCCCAGGGTACAGGAGGGGAAGATCCGTGTCCCCCCTTTCCAGCGTGCGCTCAGGTGGGAAGACTCGGACCGGATTGACTTCTTCGACAGCATTTACCGTGGCTATCCGATCGGAACGCTGCTCTTCTGGCAGCGCCAGGCGCCCGCAGGGCGGCTCTCCCTGGGCAAGCTGAACATCGACGCGCCTGCGCGCTCCGATGCTCTGTGGGTCGTCGACGGGCAACAGCGTATTACGACGCTCGCCGAGACCTTGCTCGGGCGCCTGGCATCCGACGAGCGTGCCATGCATTTCGATCTGAAAGAGATGAAGTTCATCTACGCGAAGGCACGGCAAGAAGCCAGCGAGAGCGGGCTCCCCAGGCTGCCGATGGCTGTCGTGCTGGACTCCAACCAGCTTCTCGAATGGCTGTTCGCTCATCCCAAGCTCGGCCCGGCGCAGCGCGCTCTCGCCCTCGATGTCGGAAAGCGCATCCGAGAATATCAGATGCCCTGTTACATCGTCGAGACGAGCGACGAGCAAGTGCTCAGGACCATCTTTCACCGCATCAACCGCTCGGGTCGCCCGCTCGACGACCATGAGGTGTTCAATGCGCTCTTTGGATCATTGAGCCAGAATCAGCCTTCGGATCTGCGCCACGTTGCACAAAGAGCGTCCGAAATGGGGTTCGGTCCGCTGGCGGATGGCGATGTGCTCAGCGCGCTGCTTGCTGTGAAAGGGCTGCCGCTCGATCGTGACTTCACGGACGCGCTGCATCGCGATGAGGTGCCTGCCGCGCTCCGGGCCACCGAAGCCGCCCTGCGGGAGACGATCGTCTTCCTCAGGCGGGATGCCGGTTTCGCGCACGTCGAGCTGCTGCCCTACACCTTGCCCATCGTGGTCCTGTCCAAGTTCTTCCACGAGTTTCCGACGCCGCGGGATCGCAGCCGCCTGCTGCTGCGCCGCTGGTTGTGGCGCGGAGCGCTCGGCGCTCGCCTGACCGGAGCGACCGTGGGGATGAGGCAGCATCTCGCCTGTATTCGGAAGGACGATGAGGAGGGATCGGTCCAGCGGCTGCTGGCGCTCGCAGGTACCGCACCGGCAGAGGACATCCATCACCTCGACAGCTTTCACTTCGCCAGGGCGCGGAGCAAGCTGCAGTGCTGCGCGCTCGCGTCGCTCGGCCCGCGGGACCTGATGAGCGGGGAATTGCTCGACGTGACGGCGCTCTTCTCCGCTCCAGGGGAAGAGAAGGTGCCCACCGTGCTTCGAGGCAAGCTCGCCGAGGACGAACGCGCTTCCGGCCTGGCGAACCGCATCTTGCACCCACGGCTACCGACGCGAGACATGATCAAGGCCATCACCACGACGAGCGATGAGCCGACGCTCGCTTCGCATGCGATCTCGAGCGAGGCGCGTGCGGCTTTGCGCGCTGGCAACGCGGCACGGTTCCTCGCGCTCCGCGAGGTGGTCCTGTGGCAGACGGTCCATCGCTACTTCCAGCGCCAGGGCGAGTGGAACGCTGACGACAGCCCATCCCTCTCCTCCATGATCGTGAGCGAGGACTGAGCCATGATGTTGCGCGTTCTGCTCCGTGACGCCTCGGTCGGCATGATCGAACGGCACCAGGATGGGCGGGTCGTCTTCCGCTTCGACGAGGCTTACCTGGCGCTCCCCGACCGCCCCGTGCTCGGCCGCTGGTTCGAGGATCATCTGGCCCCGCCTCTGGAGTACACCGGGCAGAGCGGCCGACTGCCTCCGTTCTTCCAGAATTACCTGCCGGAAGAGGACAGCGCGCTTCGCACGCTGCTGGCACGCAAGGCGGGCGTACGGGAAAACCAGGAGCTACCCCTCCTGGCCGTGCTCGGCGGTGACCTCCCCGGAGCCATCGTCGTTCGCGCCGAAGATCCGGTAGCCGGTGGCGACGAGCTCGACGAGCCGGCGCCATCATCCCCGGCCGACGACGAGGCTCTACGGTTTTCTCTGGCCGGCATGCAGCTCAAGTTCTCGGTGCTTCAACAGGAAACGCGCTTCACGCTCCCGGTCGCTGGCCAGGGCGGGCGCTGGATCGTCAAGCTGCCGGACAGGCGTTACCCCAGGGTTCCAGAGAACGAGTACTCCATGCTGGCATGGGCACGCGAAGCCGGTATCTCCGTGCCGGATTTCAATCTCGTGCAGGTCTCGGATATCCAAGGGTTGCCCGACGAGCTCCGCTTCGACGAGACCCTGGCGCTCGCAATCCGTCGCTTCGACCGGGACGAAGAAGGAGCCCGCATCCATCAGGAAGACTTCGCCCAGGTCCTCAACGTGCGGCCTCGGGACAAGTACAAGGGTCACAACTACGCGACGATCGCCAACATCGTGCGCACCGTGTCGGGCGAGGCCGATTACGAGGAACTGGTGCGCCGCCTCGTCTTCGTCGTGCTGAGCGGAAACGCGGATGCGCACCTGAAGAACTGGTCGCTCGTGTACCCCGACGGCCGCCGCGCGCGGCTCTCGCCTGCCTACGATCTGGTCTCCACGATCGCCTATGGCCCGGGTCTGGACCAGCGCCTCGCCTTGCGGCTCTCCGGCGAGAAGGAATTCTCCCGGGTCACCCGAGCTCACTTCGAAAGGCTGGCGGAGAGGATCAAGGCGTCGCCCGAGCTCACGAGCGACATCGTGTCCGATACGGCATTGCGTGTGCGCGACGCCTGGTCCCGGCTGCGCGGATCGCTGCCCATCGCCCCCGGCGCGCGAGAGGCGCTGGAGCAGCACCTGAACACGAGCCAGCTTTGACGGCGTGCGGGCGCAGCCGCGCCGGGCGCCTCAGCGAGGCGCCTTGACGGGCTCGCGGGACTCGACGTGGAGCTTGCGAGTTGCGGCGGAGCTGCTCTTGTGGGTGCGCGCGGTGGCGGAGATGCGGTAGGTCTTCCCGGCCTGCATCTCGGAAGAGAAGGAGACACCCGGGCCGGCGCAGAAGCCGCCGTCGAAGAAGGGCGTCCAGATGCCGAGCGACTCCTTGGTGGTCTTGTAGACCCAGCTCGGGCCGACCTTCTCGAAGAGATCCGCGGCGAGGTAGGTGCTCTCGCACTTGGCGATGCGGTCGGGGTCGGCGAGGGTGGGCAGGCCGTCGGCCCATTCGACGGTGGTGCGACCCGGGGAGACGGAGCCGCTCGGATTCTGGGCGTAGAGCGAGGAGTAGCTCTGCACGTCGAGGACGACGCCCTTGTAGCAGCTCGCGGTGCTGTAGCTCTGGGGCGAGGTGTAGTTGATGCCGCCGACGAAGGTCGCGGTGGCGGCGGCGCCGGCGCACTCGATGCCGCTGGCCTGCTCGGCCTCGGCGACGTCCTCTTCCACCACGTCATCGACGAGCGCGTCCTCGTCGGTGGCGTCGACCGCGCAACCCGCGAGCGCGATAGCGACGACGCCGAAGCAGACGAAACCGAGCCCGTTGACGATGCGATAGGTGTTCATGACGATCTCCTGACTCCTGCGGCGGACCGCACGGGGCCGGTCGGACCGAAGGTGCTCGGTCCGCGGCCATAGCGCGGCGCGCCGCGAATGCGTTGCTGTTGGTTCGGCGGCGTCTCTCGCGCGCCGGACGCCGACCTATAGAGCAACGGATATACCAGTGCGTGGGGATGGGGGATCGGCCGGAGCGGGGCCTGTCCGGCGAGCCGGGCGAGGCGCGTTTTCGCGCGGTGAAAAACAGATAAGTCTTCGAAATTACGCGTGTTTTGATCCTCGTCGCCGACCTGTGCCGGGCGGGGCGCTGCGGCACGTCCCCCGGAGGCTGCGCCCTCTACCTGGAGGCGGCAGCCATCACGGCCCCGGAGGGCGCCTGCCTCGCCCCGGGTTCGACCTGCTCCGGGCTCCCTCTCCACCATGAGGAGCGCAGCTCGAGCGGCCGCCGCCTGCGCGGCTCGCTCGCCGGCGCTCTGACGAGCCCCGGCGAGCCGGTCGGCCCCTCGCTGCGTTCCGGTTCGCACGCCCCCCGCGCCAAGCGAGCCCGTGTTCGAATGATGTGAGAAATTGCTGATTGAAAACGCAATGCGTCTTCCGCCCCTCTCCACCGTTGCGACGGCCGGGAGGCTGCGGCAAAGGTGCGCCGTGCGCCCTGCATCGCTCGAACCGATCCGCTGGAACACCCCGCAATGTCATGATTATGAGGACCCCGATGCCGTTCGCCGGTACGAGCGCGAGGTGCGTGTCCATCGCGCGCATACCGAGCCGTTCGGCGTCGCGCCGCTCAGCGATCGCGTCGACGGCGACTACGCCGTGGCGAGCGGGACCGGGGGCCGGTACGTGGTCGATCTCGTGGACAGCAGCGAGCGATACGACACCTGCTCTTGCCCTGATTTCCTGAGCAATCGGCTCGGCACCTGCAAGCACCTCGAGGCGGTGCGCCGCGCGGTCGCGGAGCGTCCGGCGTGGCGCCGCGCGTTCGCCCGGCTCGACGCGCCGACGCGGCCGACCCTCACGGTCGACGCGCAGGACGGCCTGCGCCTGGTCGCGGTGGGGGCGTGGCCCGAGGCGCTCCGCGCGGAGCGCGCGCGCCTGGTGCAGGCGGGCGGGCTGCTCAAGGCCTTGTCGGCGAGGGCTGCCGGGGAGCAGGCGGCCGCGCCGCGGGTCGTCCACGCGGCCTTGCCGGCGGCGGAGCGGCTCGCGGCGGCGATCTGGCACAAGCGCCGCCGGAGCGCGCTCGATGCGCGAGGGGGCCGCGCGCAGGCCGCGATCGATGAGCTCGGGCTGCCGCTCTTCCCGTACCAGCGCGAGGGGGTGCTCCACCTCTTCCGCAACGGGCGGGCGCTGCTCGCCGACGACATGGGCCTCGGCAAGACCCTCCAGGCCATCGCGGCGTGCGAGCTGCTGCGGCGCCGCGGCGAGGCCCGGCGGATCCTCATCGTCACGGCGGCGTCGCTCAAGCACCAGTGGGCGCAGGAGATCGCTCGGTGGACGGGCGAGCGCGCCGCGGTGCTCGGCGGCTCCCCGGCCCAGCGCTCGGGCGCGCTCGCGGCGGAGGCGGCGTACACGGTGCTGAGCTACGAGCTCACCTGGCGCGAGCTCTCGCGGCTCCAGGCGCTCGCGGCGGACGCGCTCGTGCTCGACGAGGCCCAGCGCGCGAAGAACTTCCGCACGAAGACGGCCGCGACGCTCCGGGCGCTCCCGTCGCGGTTCCTGTTCGTCCTCACGGGGACGCCCGTCGAGAACCGCCTCGACGACTTGTACGCGCTGCTCCAGCTCGTCGATCCTGCGCTCCTCGGGCCGCTCTGGCGGTTCAACGCCGACTTCCACCGCCAGGACGAGCGCGGCAGGATCGTGGGCTACAAGAACCTCGGCGAGCTGCGGCGGCGCGTCGCGCCGGTCGCGCTCCGGCGCGAGCGGGCCGAGGTGCTGCTCGACCTGCCGCCGCTCCTCGAGCAGACGCGGTACACGCCGCTCACCCGGGAGCAGCGCGAGCTCGACGCGGACTACCGCGCGCAGGCGGCCCGCCTGGTCGCGATCGCGGAGCGCCGGACGCTGCGCAAGGAAGAGCTGGACCGGCTCATGATGCTGCTCATGAAGGCGCGGCAGGCGTGCAACGCGCTCGAGCTGTGCGATCCGAGGCGCCAGAAGAGGGCGTCGCCGAAGCTCGACGAGCTGGAGGCGCTGATCGCCGAGATCACGGCGCAGCCTCGGAGCAAGGTGATCGTGTTCTCCGAGTGGGTGGGGATGCTGGCGCTGGCGCGGGAGCGGCTCGAGCGGCTCCGCGTGGGCCACGTGGCGCTCCACGGCGACGTGCCGACGGAGCGCCGCCCGGCGCTGCTCGATCGATTCCGCGAGGATCCGGCGGTGCGGGTGCTCCTGAGCACGGACGCCGGCGGCGTGGGGCTGAACCTGCAGGCGGCGAGCTATGTGGTGCACCTGGACCTGCCGTGGAACCCGGCGCGGCTCGACCAGCGCACGGCGCGCGCGCACCGCATGGGTCAGGCGCGCGGCGTGAGCGTGACCTACCTCTGCGCCGAGGAGGGCATCGAGCGGGGGATCGAGGGCATTCTGTCCGAGAAGCGCAAGGTGCTGAGCGCGTCGCTCCGCGCCGATGCCGCGGTGGAGGAGCTGGCGGCGCCGAGCTTCGCGGTGGTGCTGCGCGAGATGCGGCAGGTGCTGGCGGCGGCGGAGGGGGCCGGGGCGAGCGAGGGGAGCGCGGAGGTGCCTGAGAGCGCGGAGGTGCCGGGGAGCGCCGCCGCCCTGCCCGCGAAGGGCGAGGGCGACGGGGGAGAGGCCGCGCCGGGGGCGGTCGCGGCATGGCCGGGGGGGGAGGCCGCGCCGGGGGCGGTCGCGGCATGGCCGGGGGGAGAGGCCGCGCCGGCGAACGACGCCGCGGTGATGGGCGCCGGTGCGGAGACCGCCGCGACGGAGGTCGCCGTTGCGGGCGACGAAGCAGGCGGCGGACAGGCGCGCACGCCTCCGGTGCGCCCCCGCCCCGGGGCGGAGACCGCGCGCAAGGCGGCGGAGCGGCTGCGGCTCGCGCGGGTGGTGCTGGACGCCGGCTTCGCGGCGGACGCCGCCCGCGCGGCCTACGAGGCGCTCGCCGGGACGATCGCGGGCATGCTGCAGGGGCCGGCGCCCGAGTCGCACGCGGCGCTCATCGCGGGCGTGTATCGCGATCTCGTGCCGGGCGGCGGGCTGCCCGTCGAGGCGCACGCCGCGCTCGCGCGGCTCCACGACCTCGGCACCCTCGCGCGCGCGGGCGTGCCGCTCGACGCGGCCCTCGCAAGGTCCGCCGTGGACGAGGCGGCGACCTGGATCGGCCGGCTGGAGGGCGAGGGCGCCGCCCGACCCGGCGGCTCGGTCGCCCACCGGGCCGCGGAAGAGAGCCTCCTGCCGGCGGAGCGCTGACGTGCTGACGTGGAGGAGCGCCGTCGCCCGCGAGACCGGCCTTGGATCCGCGTGTCAGAAATCCCGCGGATCATCCCACGATCTCCGGGCCGACGTGGCCTATGCGCTCGATCGAAAGGGCGCGCTGGCACACAGGATCGGACCGCATCGGCGCTGACCGAGGACCGGTCCCAGCGTGCCCGCGCGAGCGATCGCGCTCGCCCGGCTATGTATAGCGGCTCTCTGCGCTCTCAGTCGAGAGCGGCAGCTCGACGCAGAAGGTCGAGCCCCGGCCGACCTCGCTCGATAGGAAGATTCGCCCGCCGTGCGCCTCGACGATGGTGCGCGTGATGTAGAGGCCGAGCCCGAGCCCCCCGTAATGCCGCGATGAGACGCCGCGACGAAATCGCTCGAAGAGATGCGCTTGCACCTCAGCCGGGATCCCGATTCCATGGTCCGTCACCGAGAGCCGTGCGACCCGATCTTCCCCGGTGATGGCGATCTCGATCGGCGAGCGTTCCCCGAACTTGATTGCATTGGTGAGGAGGTTGGTCACGACCTGCTCCAGGCGGTACGGGTCCCACCAGCCGATGACCGGCTGCTCCGCGCGCATGGCGAGCGTGCTGCCCGACTGCGCGAGCTGGTCGGCGAGGTGGGAGACGATCTCGGTGACCAGCTCGCGCAGATCGACGGGCCCCCTGTTCAGATCGAGCCTCCCCGCCTGGATCCGGGAGACGTCGAGGAGCATGTCGGTGAGGGTCGCGAGGCGCTTGATCTGGCGGCCGGAGAGGGCGACCGCGGATCGCACGCGCTCGACGTCCATGCCCCGCGAGAGCCTTTGTCCCAGGGATTGAATGGAGAGCTGCAGGCTGGTGAGCGGGGTACGGAGCTCGTGCGAGGCGACGAGGAGGAACTCGTCCCGCAGACGGGTGGCCTCCTCCGCCGCCGCGCGCGTGCGCCGCTCCTCGAGCAGGAGCCGATCGCGCTGCTGTTCGGCGTGCACGCGCGCGGTGATATCGCGGAAGCTCCAGACCCGCCCTACCACGCGCCCACCGAGGCGCTGTGGCTGCGAATAACGCTCGAAGACCCGCCCGTCCAGGAGCGCGAACGTGTCGACGGCGCTCACCTCGGGCTCGGCACAGAGGTCATGGACGCTCTTCACGAAGAGCTCGGGCTCGCGGACCTGGCCGCAGGCGAACGCGAGGCACACGTCGGCCGATCCGTCGGCGAGGACGTCGTCGGGGACGCGCCACATCTGCGCGAGCCTGTGATTATGGCGCACGACGCGCCTCGCGCCGTCGACGACCAGGATGCCGTCCGCCGTCGATTCGAGCGTAGCTTCGAGGAGCGAGTAGGAATGGCGCAGCACGTCCTCGGCGTGCTTGCGGCTGGTGATCTCGGTCGAGATACCGCAGACGCCCTCAGGCCCCCCGGCGGGGCCGCGGAGTGGGAACTTGAGAGAGATGTACGTGCGCACGCCGTCGCTCTGGGTGGCCGGCTCGTCGAGCTCGATGGCCCGGTTCTGCGCCAGGACGAGCAAATCGTTGGCGCGATACTCATCGGCCTGCTCGCGTCGGAAGATGTCGTGGTCGGTCTTGCCGATGACCTGCTCGCGGCGCATCTGGAAGAGCTCTTCGAACCCGCGGTTGACGAGCATGTAGCGGCCCTCGATGTCCTTCGCGAAGATGACGGCGGTCGTGTTGTCGACGATGGCCTGAAGCAGATGCTGGCTCTCGCGGAGAGCGGCGTTCGATCTGGTCAGATCGGCCGTGCGATCTCGCACCCGTTGCTCCAGCTCTTGATGGATGCGCCGCAGCTCCGCGTTCTTTTCTTCGAGCTCCTTTTGCGCCTCGCGCAGGCTCAGGTGCGTCGTGACCCGCGCGATCACCTCTCCGACATCGAACGGCTTGGTGATGTAATCGACGCCCCCCGCCGTGAACCCCACGAGCTTGTCAGCCGCATCCGTAAGACAGGTCATGAAGATCACCGGGATGTCTCGGGTGCTCTCAACCGCCTTCAGGCGCCGGCACGTCTCGAAACCGTTGATGACCGGCATCAGCACGTCCAGCAGGATCAGGTCGGGTCTCATGAGGCTGGCCCGTTCCAGGGCCTCTTCACCATCCTGGGCGATGAGTATCTGATGACCGATGCGTTCCAGATGATCCACCAGCACGCCGAGGTTGGCTGGCGTATCATCCACGATCAGGATCGTGCCGGTGCGATCGCTGGGCGCTGTGGCTCTGCTCATGGTCGCTGGCCGCCCCCGATGCGCCGCCCCTTCGGCTCCAGCCTCGCGTTCGGCTCGAATCCGTGCAGGTGCTTCTCGACCAGGCTGCGGATCGCCCTGGACTCATAGCCCTGCGCCAGGCGATGCAGGCGGTCGGCGAAGGGGCGGTAGCGCTCGTCAAGGGTGGTCAGGCAGGCCGCATGTTGGTGGATGTCGCGCATGTTGCCCTTCAGGGCCAGGGCATGCAGGACTTCCATCTGCTCGCGGGGCGGCACCACGAGCTCCGCGGTCTCCCCGTCCACGGCCTGCTTCTCGGCTGGTCTGCTATAGATCCAGGTGAGCCCGAGCTGGGCTCCGATGATCCGCAGCAGCCTCTCCTGGTCGATCGGCTTGGTGAGGAAGGCGTCGGCGCCGGCGGCGACGCTCTCGGCGTGGTCCTCCTCGTTGGCGCTCGCGGAGACGACGATGGACGGCAGCCGCGCGAGCCCCCGAGCCTGGCGATTGCGACGAATGCAATGGATGGCCTCCAGGCCGCCCATCACCGGCATGACCATATCCATCACCGCCAGATCCGGCGACGCCTCCATCTCCAGATCGACGGCCTCCTGGCCATTGGCCGCCTCGCAGACCTCGAAGCCCAGGCCGCTCATCAGGTCCGAGAGCACCGCCCGATTGCCCACCACATCGTCGGCGACCAGCACCTTCCGGCGCGGCCCCTCGTAGCCGACCGCGACCCGCTCGGAAGGCCGGAGGGGCGCTGCGATCTCGGTCACCGGCAGCGCCACCTCGAACCAGAACCGGCTGCCTTCATCGGGCCGGCTCTCCACGTGGATCTCGCTGCCCATGAGGTGCACCAGCTGGCGGCTTATCATCAGCCCGAGGCCGGTACCCGCGCGGCGCCGCACATCGCCTACCCGCCCGAAAGGCTGGAAGAGCTTGGCCAGCTGCTCCGGCGTCATTCCGACGCCGGTATCCTCCACCTCGAAGCGCAGGCGCGCCCCGGTCTCGTCCTGGGCGAGCACCTGCACCCCGAAGCGCACCCGCCCCCGATCGGTGTATTTCACCGCATTGCCGAGGAGGTTGAGCAGCACCTGGCGCAGACGCTTCTCGTCGGCCAGCACCGCCCGAGGCAGGTGGGGCGTGACCTCGTAGACGAAGTAGAGGCTCTTCTGCTCCGCCCTGACGCGGATGATGTCGGCGACGACCGTCAGGAAGGCCGAGAGGTGGATCGGCTCGGGGTAGAGCTCGATCTTGCCCGCCTCGATCTTGGCCAGGTCGAGGAGGTCGTTGATGAGGGTCAAGAGGTGCTGGCCGCTCTGCTGGATGGTATCCAGCCCCGTCGCCTGGCGGTCGTCGAGCCCCGGGGAGCGCTTGAGGATCTGGGCGTAGCCGAGGATGGCGTTGAGCGGCGTGCGCAGCTCGTGGCTCATGTTCGTCAGGAACTCGGTCTTCGCTCGGCTCTCGGCTTCGGCCGTCTTGCGGGCCTGGCGCTCCGCCTCGGCCTGCTTGCGCTCGGTGATGTCGGTGGAGATGCCGCAGACGGCATAGGGCTGCCCCGCCGCGTTGCACAGGGGATACTTGAGTGAGAGATAGGTGTGCATCCCATCGTCCTGGGGCGCCTCTTCCTCGGCCTGCAGCGCCGTTCCGGTGGCCAGCACCTCTTGGTCGGCGGCGCGGAAGGCATCGGCCCGCTCCCTGGGGAAGACATCGTAGTCGGTCCGGCCGACGATCGCTTGCTCACTGACGTGGAACAGCTCGGCGCAGCGCCGGTTGATCATCAGGTAGCGCCCGTCGAGATCCTTGAGGTAGATGCTCGCTGTCGAGTTGTCGACGATCGACTGCAGCAGCTCTTTGCTGTCACGCACGGCCTGCTCCGCGCGCCGGCGTTCGCTGTTCTCCTGGAGCAGGTCGGCGTAGAGCGTGGCATTGGCGATCGAGATGGCGGCCTGGGCCGACAGCAGCTCCAGCACCGAGAGCCGCTCCGGGGTGAACGCGCCGGCGATGAGGTCGTTTTCCAGGTAGAGCAGCCCTACGAGCTCCGCTTGCCGCAGGATGGGCAGGCAGAGGGCGGATTTGGGGTACCGGTAGAGGTCGTCGCTGGCGACGATGGGATTCCGTGCCGTCCCGTCGTCCAGGATCACCTTCTCCCGGCTGCGCCGGACGTAGTTGAGGAGGGACGCCGGCAGGTTCGAAGGGGAGGCTTCGGGCTCGTGGGGAATACGCACCTCGATCCGGGGCCCCTCCACCCTCGCCTCGGCAGCCAAGCGCAGGGCCTCGGCGCGGGCGAGGAGCAGGCAGCCCCGCCTCGCGCCGGCGTTCTTCACCAGGATGCGCATGAGCGCGTCGAGCAGGCGGTCGAGGACGATCTCGCCCGAGATGGCCTGGGAGGCGTTGAGCACCGAGCCGAGGTCGAGCGCGGCGCTGGCGGGCGCGGCGGCCTCCGGGCACCTCGCGCCGCGGAGGATCTCGCTGGGGACGAGGTCGGGGTACGCGCGCTCGAGGCGCCGCATCGCCTCCGTCGCGCCCCATCGGCCGTAGGCCCTGTGCGCCTCGGCGAGGTAGGCGCGGGCGATGGTGGTCTTGCCGAGCGCGCGGAAGAAGAGGCCGGCGAGCTCGTTGGCGAGCGCCTCGTCGTGGAGGTAGCCGCCGCGCTGCGCGAGGGCGATCGCCTCGTCGTAGCGATCTCCCGCCGCGGCGCGCGCGTCACCGCGGGCGCGCGCGAGCTCGGCGCAGAGCAGGGCGCTGCGGTGCGCCAGGTTCTCCGGGAAGAGATCCGCCCAGCGCGAGAGTTTTTCAGCAAAAATCTCCGCGCGTTCGAGGAAGAGCGCGCGCTCGTCCGGGGAGACCACGTCCGCCGCCTGCGTGAATGCGACGCCGGCGTAGAAATGGAACGCGGGGATGGCCTGCCAAGGCACCAGGGTCAGGATCTCGATATTCAGCGAGAGCGCGATGCGCGCCGCTTCCTCGAACGCGCCCTGGAAGACGCCGAGGAGCATGACGTAGAACTGCGCGCAGGGAGGCGTGATCACATCGTCCATCCGGCGGGCCTCCTCGATCACCTCGTCGATGTCGATCCATGAGCCCTCGAGCTTGGCCGGGCGCGCGGTCTCGACCGAGAGCTGGTACGCGATCTGTCCGACCGCGCCGACCATCCAGGTGAGGGTGTTGCCCCCGTCGAGCTTGCATATCGGCTGGTAGCTCTGCGCCTCGGCGAGGAGGTCGGAGAGCGGCAGGCCTCGCAGGAGGCTGTTCGTGATGGCGTTGGCCGTGCTGTAGAACGCCCAGATGTACTGGCCCGTCTCGAGCCCGGCATGCATCCCCGCGAGCAGCGACTTCTGGCAGGCGGGGTAGCCCTCTCTCCAGTGCTGTACGAAGGCGCCCCACATGTCACAAAGCATCGCCTCGGACTTCTTGTCCGGGTGGCGCTCCGAAAGGTCGATGGCGGCGCGGCCGAAGCGGTAGCCGAGCTCGACGTCGCCGCGGCCGCAGAGGGACACCCCGAAGGACACGCAGGCGTAGATCGCGTGCTTGGACAGGCCGTGGCGCAGCGTGTTCTCGAGGATCTTCGCGACCGTGATGCAGAGGTTGTTGGGGCTCAAGAACCAGCAGGGAGAATAAAGCTCCTGGAGCACGTCCTGCATGGCGCGGATCTCCGGGTCCGCGAGCGGCGGCAGGTCTGGCAGCGCCTCGAGCGGGTTTTCCCGGACGAGAGCGATCGTCGCCCGGATTTGGGCATCGACCATGGCTTCGTCAGGGAACAGGGGCAGGTCGAGCCCGAACGGGCGCAGAGCCGCGAGCCCCTCCGCCAGCGCGGCGGGCAGGTCGTTCTTGAGCACGTGCACGCTCATCTTGAGCCGCTGCACCTCGGTGCGATCGAGCCGGTTCGCGGCCCGCTCCAGGCAATCGGAGAGGACCGCGAGGGCGTCGTCGTGCTGCCCGCAGAGCGAGAGCATGAGGCCCGTCTTCATCGCGTACTCGAGGCGGAGCGGGTACTGCGATGTCCAGGCGTCCTCCGGAAGGCGCAGGAGGCCGAGCTCGAGGTAGCGCAGGGCGGCGCCGAAGGCGGACGAGTCCTCGGCGCGGCGGGCGGCCTCGAGGCTCATGCGGGCGAGGGACAGGCGTTCCGCTGGGTCCGACACGAGGTCGCCTGCGCTGTTCAGGTGGCCGACGACGTCGAAGAGGCTCTGGCTCTGGGAGAGGTCCAGCTTGCCGGCGAGCAGCCGGCCGATACGGAGGTGGAAGGCGGGCCGGTCCGCCTCCGGGATCATCGCGTAGGCGCCCTCTTGGACCTTGTCATGGGCGAAGCGGTAGCCCTCGCGCCCGGCAAGCACGAGCCCCTCGCCGACGGCTGGATCGAGGCGGCCGTACGCCTCTTCCGGCGAGCACTTGCTCACCGTGGCGAGCACGTCGAGCTCGAACCGGCTGCCGATCGCCGCGGCGAGCTTGAGCGCCTCCACCGCCTCCGGCGGCAGGCGCGCGATGGTGCGCACCATGAGGTCGACGACGTTGTCGGTGTACGCGAGCGCGTCGATCCGGGCGAGGTCCCAGCGCCAGCCCGACCCGGCAGAGAACGTGAGCACGCCGTGGTCGTGCAGCGACCGGACGAACTCCTTGACGAAGAACGGGTTGCCGCCCGTCTTCTTCTGCACCGCGTCGGCGAGCGGCCCGCAGTCGTCGCGCTGGAGGCTGTCCGAGAGCATCTGGAGCAGGTGCGGGCGCGCGAGCGGGGCGAGGACGATGTCGCGCACGACGAGCCCTGTGTGCTTGAGCTCCTCGATGGCCCGGACGAGCGGGTGCCCGGGCGACACCTCGTTGTCGCGGTAGGCGCCGCAGAAGAAGAGCGCCTCGAGCGCGTCGTCGGCGACGAGCGTGCGGAGCAGCCCCAGGCTCGCGGGGTCGATCCACTGCAGATCGTCGAGGAACAGGACGAGCGGGTGCGCGCCGCGCGCGAACACCGAGACGAACAGCAAAAAGCACCGGTTCAGGCGGTTCTGCGCCTCGAGCGGGCCGAGCGCCGGCACGGGCGGCTGCGCGCCGACCACGTAAGAGAGCGAGGGGATGACGTCGCAGACGACCTGCGCGTTCGGCCCGAGCGCCTCGAGGATCGCGCTGCGCCAGCGCTCGATGCGCGCCTCGCTCTCGGTGAGGATCTGCCGCACTAGGCCGTCGAACGCCTGGATGACCGCGCTGTAGGGCGCGTCGCGGTTGTACTGGTCGTACTTGCCGCTCGTGAAATAGCCCTTCTGCCGCGCGAGGGGCTTCAAGATCTCCTGCACGAGCGAGGACTTGCCGATGCCCGAGTAGCCGGAGACGAGGACGCTCTCGCGGCTGCCTTCGAGCGCGCGCTCGAACGCGGCGGTCAGCGCCTCGATGTCCTGCTCGCGGCCGTAGAGCCTCTGGTGGATCCGGAACAGGTCCTGGCGATCGCGCTGGCCCGCGACGAAGGGCTCGATCGTCCCCGTGCCGCGCAGGGCCTCGCGGCAGCGATCGAGGTCGGCGAGCACGCCCTCGGCGCTCTGGTAGCGGTCCTCGGCGTTCTTCGCGAGCAGCTTGAGCGCGACGCCGGAGACGGCTTCGGGGATCGTCGGATCGGCGCGGGACGGCGGCGCGGGCGCGAGGGCGAGGTGCGCGTGGATGAGCTCCATCGGGTCCAGGGCCTCGAAGGGGCGCTGACTCGTGAGCATCTGGTAAAGGATGACGCCGAGCGCGTAGAGGTCCGTCCGGTAGTCGACGCCGCGGTTCATACGGCCTGTCTGCTCGGGGGAGACGTAGGGCAGCACGTCGGCGATCACCGCCGGCGCGTAGAGCCGCTCGTGCGCGCGGGTGATCTCGGCGTCGACGCCGAAGCTCGTGATCTTGACGGCGCCGCCCGCGCCGACGAGCACGTTGTGCGGGCGCAGATCGCGGTGGACGAGCCCCGCCGCGTGCACCGCGGCGAGGCCTTCGGCGAGCGCGGCGGCGAGATCGAGCGCCTCGCTGATCGGCATTGCGCGCGACGGGCGCGCGGCGAGGATCCGCGCGAGAGCGCGGCCCGGGAAGTCCTCGAGGACGACGATCAAGGCGCCGGCGATCTCCTCGACGCCGTGCGCCGCGACGAGGCGAGGCGAGGCGAGCTGCGCGATGCGCTCGTACTGGTGCTTGAAGCGCGCGACCTCGGCGCGAGCCGCCCTCTCCGCGCGCAGGACTTTCAGCAAGACAGGGACACCGTCTCCCTCGCGGCACGCGCGGATCAAGCTGAAATCAGCGTGCTCCTCGATTTTCTCGAGGAGCGCGTAGCCCCCTCTGACGATCATCGATCACCTAACCTCGCTCGCCTGCCCGTGAAAGGTCGCGCATGCGACAAATCATATCTCCGAGGGGGGAGGTCTGGCACCGAGCAGCGCCGCAAGGAGGTTGGCAACGCCCACGCTCGCCGGTCCGCCAACACCATGGCGAACCAGGTTCAGGTGCAGTCGCCGAACGGGGCGGCCCCTGCGGGAGAGCGAGTCCGTCGAATCGACCCAGGGCGGAGGAGGCAGCGCAACGTATGTTCGAGCTGCGATTAACGTATGTTCGAGTCGCGGTGTGATGTTCCGATGCGCAGTCCGCAGGACCAGGCCGACGAGCGGCGTCCCGAGGGCGAGCCGCCGGTCGACTTCCTGAATCGGGTCGTTCCGGGCATCGAGGGGGCCAGTCGGCGAGAGAGAGAGAGCAGGACGCCGTGGCGGCCGGGAACCCGCACCCGGGGCCGCCCCTGCGCGCTCGTCCCCCGCTCCTCCGCCCTACTTCGGGCTCGCCCTCCCGATCGCGATCACGTTCTGCTGCGCCGCCGGCTTGCCGCTCTCCTGCACGGCCGCGCCGACGCGCGGGTGCGCCCGGAGGAGCGTCACCGTCAGCGTGATGCCCCAGCCGTCGTTCGTCTTCAGCTCCGCCTGCCCATGGCTGTCCTCCACGGCTAGGATGAGCCGGCCGAGCGGCTCGAGCCCCGCCGGCGCGGCGCCAGGCGCGGTCAGCACGCGCTGGAGCGCCGACTCCGGCAGACCCAGGCCGAAGCCGACGTCCAGGATCGACAGCTGCACGCCCTGCGGCGCCTCGCGCACCGACACCACCGGGCCGTGCCCCGGGAGCCCGCGGCTCGCGACGTCGACGAGGAACGCCTCGAGCGCCTGCCCGAGCTCGCCCCGGTGCCCGAGCGCGTGCGTCGCGCCGCGGATCGGCTCGAGCCGCACCGCGCGGCCCGTCGCGCGGGCGGCGCTCGCGACCGCGTCGACCACGACGTCGACGAGCTGGAAGGCGCAGAGCGGATCCGTCGCGTCGCGCGCCGCGAGCGGCCGCACGTTCCCGGACACGGGCGCCGGCTGCTTCACCGGGATCAGCGCGGCGACGTAGCCCGCGATCCACGACGAGCCGTCGGACTCGCGGCGCAGCGGGCGCACCGAGATCACCGCGGGCTCGGGCGCGCTGACGCTGAGCTCGATGCCCTCGTCGCTCGCCATCACGCTGGACAGCGACACCTCCGCGCTGCCCGCCGACGTGGCGCCGAGGACGTCGCCCAGCGTGAGCGAGCCGGGCGGGAGCGCCGCGCTCGCGCTCTCCGCGGGCACCGTGACGTCGCGCGCGCGCAGCCACTTCGCGAACTCCGGCGCGAGGAAGCGGACGTCGCCGAAGGCGTCGGCGTACAGGAGCCCGACCGGCGCGCTCCGCAGCATCGACCCGAAGAGCTGGAGATCGTCGAGCGCGACGCGCGCGCCCTCGACGAGATCGTCCGCCGGCGCGTGGCCGGCCCGCCCCTCGCCCGCGCCGCCCTCCGCGATCGCGGTGCGCGCGAGGCGCTTCCTGCGCAGGAGGAGCGCGAGCTCGCGGCCGACGTGCTCGGCCCGCTCCGGCTCGCGCGAGTACGTCGACTCCGCGACCGGGCCGCAGAAGAAGGCGTAGCCCTCGATCTCGCCGAACGCGATGAGCGGGACCACGACCGCCGGCATGTCCTGCTTCGTCAGGAAGCGGCGCGCCAGGCGGATCGCCGGCACGCCCTGCTCGCTGCTGTACGGCGGGCGGCGCACGTCGTGGCGGCGCTCCGCGACGAGGCTCTCGCCGCCCTGCCGATCGTTCCAGAACTTGAGGTGCCAGCTGCCCGGCGGCAGCTCCGCGACGAGCACGAGATCCGCCGGGTGCGCCTGCTCCGCGAGCCGCGCCACGCGCGGCCAGAACTCCTCGTCCGGCAGCGTGTGGACCCCCTGCATGCGGAACAGCGCGGCGCGCTGGATGAGCTCCGCGGCGCGATCGACCGAGCGCTGGACGGCGAGCCCGCGCAGGATCATCACGCCCGCGAACGCGACCGCGAGGCCGAACAGGGTGCTCGGCAGCGGCAGGAGGCTCGCCTCGGCCCGCGCGGCGAGCGCGCCCTGGCCCGCGGCGAGCGCGAACACGGCGAGGAACAGCGCGGCCGTCGCGACCAGGCTGCCGTGGCGGCGGCGCGCGAGCCCCACGAGCCCGCCCGCCGCCAGCACGAACAGCGCCGGCACCCAGGCCGGGGCCGAGGCGCGCCGGCCGCCGTCGAGCAGGCCGCCGAGCACCGCGGCGACGCCCTTCGCCGGCGACAGCGCCGACGTCGCGACCGCCTGGGGCGGGACGCCCCCCGCGCCGACCGCGACGACCGCGACGCGGCCCTCGAGCGCGGCCACCGGGACCTGGCCGTCCGCGAGATCGCGGAGGCTGACCGCGGGGACGCTCTGCGGCGCCTTCTTGATCACCCAGGGCGCCGCGGAGACGCCGAGCGCGCCGAGCTCGGCGGCGCGCTCCTCGGCGCCCAGCGAGAAGAAGCCGACGACCTCGCCGGCGCTCAGGCGGAGGAGCGCCGGCGGCATCCGGACCACGGGCGCGGCCCCCGCGCCGCGGCCCGTGGCATCGCCGCCGCAGAACGCGTCCGCCGGGGGGATGAGCAGCGCGCCCCGCGCGCGCCCGCGCTCGAGCAGCCCGGGGAGCGAGCGCTCGCAGAGCCCGTCGCGCAGCGCCTCGGGCGAGGCCGTGACGAGCAGCACCTGCGCGGAGGGCGCGGCGTCGGCGAGCGCCGACGCGGTGAGGCCGCGCGCCACGTAGTCGAACCGCTCGAGCGGCGCCACGGCGGCGATCAGCGCGCCGGCGGCGATCGAGAGCACATCGGGCCTGAGCCACGCGGAGCGCGCCGCCTCCGCCTGCGAGGTCATCGGACGCGGGATGCGAAAGGGCTTGGGGATCCGCGGACGGTAGGTCTTCGCCATACTCGCTGAAGAACGCAGCGCGAAAGGGGGCGCCGGACGCCCGGGCTGCCCGAGCGTCGCATCGTGGTCGCATCGATACAATTGTCTACCGAGGTCCGCTGCGCCAAATGCATCTGCGCTTCGAGAAGCAGGACGCCCCCTAGGGCGCGCCGGGGCGCCCCGCGCGCGGCGCGCCCGTGCCCATGCGCGGCGCGGCGCGCCCGTGCCCATGCGCGGCGCGGCGCTCCGACCGCGCCGCCGCGCCGCGGCGCAGCGGCGGATCTGTTCGAGACAAGGTGCGATGTGGTGCTCCGCACCCTCCGCCGAGGCGCGTTGTGTTGCGGGCGGCGCCCGTGTGATGCGACGTCGGCGCGCGCTGAAGATTGGGCTGGATCGGCCTGTCGGAAGGGGTTTGAATCGCTCTGGGTATGCGCCGCACTTCACCCTCTCTCCGGGCCGCTCCTGTCCTCGGGTTGTTCGTTCTGGCAAGCAGCGTGGCCTTCTCGGCCTCGAGCTGTGGCTGCGAGTCGGACGTGCAGGTCTTCGATTCATCGGGCGGCGGCGGCGCGGGCGGCGGCGGCGCGGGCGGCGCGGGCGGCGCGACCGGCGGCGGCGGGGCCGAGGCCGGGAGCGGCGGCGGGGGCGCGGCGGAAGGCGGCGGCGGGGCCGGCGGGGAGGGCGGGGTCGCGCTGCCGGACGAGCTGCCCGACTTCACCGAGGAAGAGCTCGAGCCGACCGAGGCCACGGACGGCATCCCGGCCCCCCTGCCGGGCGTGTACACGGACAAGGGCACGGCCGGCGGCGACGAGATCGTCCGCGCGCTGATGGGCTTCCCGATCCGCAACGCGGGGCTCCTCGACAAGGCGATCGAGGAGATCTACGACCCCGAGGGCCCGCGGTTCCGGCAGTACTTCACCCCGGAGGCGCTCATCGCGGCGCACGCGCCGCGGGAGCTCGACGTGCACCTCGTGAAGCTCTGGCTGGAGGAGCAGGGGCTCACGGTGAACTTCACGGCCACGAACCGGCTGCTGATCCAGTTCACCGGCACGGTGGCGCAGTTCAACGAGGCCTTCAAGACCGAGCTCCGGGTCTTCGAGCGCGAGAACCCGCAGGCGGGCAATCCCCCGTTCGACGTCTACGGCACCCTCGGCGAGCTCACCGTGCCGACGTGGGTGTCCGCTCGCACGACGGGCATCATCACGGCGGATCTCGCGGCGAGCGCCAAGCCGCTGCCGGCCGAGGGCGGCAGCATCGCGCCGGATCCGCCGGACGACGTCGAGGATGGGATGACCCTCGCGAAGATCGCGGCCGCGTACGATCTCGACGACCTCTACGAGCTCGGGTTCCGGGGCCAGGGCGTGAAGCTCGGGGTCACGGTCGGCGCCACCTTCAAGTACAGGGATCTCCAGTCGTTCTGGCGGGCGCTCGGCGTGCAGCGGGCGAACCCGGAGGTCGTCGCGACGATGGAGCCGATCGCGACGCGCTACCTGGAGTCGACGCTCGACGTCCAGTGGTCGGGGGGCCTCGCGCCGGAGGCGGAGCTCGTCGTGTACCAGGGGCCCGACGCGCGCAACACGTCGATGGTCTACACGTTCAACGAGGCGATCGCGCGCGGCGAGGTGTCGGTCATCACCGACTCGTTCGCCCACCGCGAGGACTCCGAGCCGCCGGCCGTGCGGCTCCAGTACCACAACGCGGCGCGCATGGCCGCGGCGCTCGGGATCACCGTCGTCGCGGCGACCGGCGACTCGGCGCAGACCGACACGCCGTCGGCGAGCCCGTACGTGACCGGCGTCGGCGGGACGTCGCTCTGGCTCACCAGGAACGGCGAGGTCGAGAGCGAGGTCGCCTGGCCGCGCTCCGGCTCCGGCCCGACGCTCTCGTTCCCGATCCCCTCGTGGCAGGTCGGGGTCGTGGAGGGCTCCGACGGCAAGCGCGCGGTCGCCGACGTCGCCATGCACGCCGCGGTCTCGCCGGCCGCGTACTGGGTCTACTACCTCGGCGAGTGGCAGCGCTACGGCGGGACGTCGTTCTCCGCGCCGGCGTTCGCGGGGCTCATCGCCGTGGTGAACAGCTACCGCGAGGCGCAGGGGCTGCCGCGCGTCGGGTTCCTCAACTCGATCCTCTACACGACGCCCGACGTGCAGGCGACGTTCCGCGATATCGTGAGCGGCGAGACGGAGTTCTTTGCCGCGGGGCCCGGCTGGGACTACCCGACGGGCTGGGGCGCGCCGAGCGCGATCGGCCTCGCCACCACGCTCCCGTAGCGGCGCTCCCCGCCCGACCGGGCGGCGCCGCGCGAAGGCCCGACCCGCCCGCCGCCGCCCCGCCGCCCGCCGCATGCTCGACAACCTGCCGCTCTTCCCACCGAACGGGCTCGATCGGAGCCTCCACACCGCGGTCCTGATCGGGCTCGTCTTCGGGACGTTCTTCACCGAGACGCTCGGCTGGACGTACGCGGGGCTCGTCGTGCCCGGCTACCTCGCGACGGTGTTCTTCGCGGCACCGGTCACCGCGGTGTTCATCATCGCGGAGTCGGTCGTGACGTACCTGTTCGTCGCGCTGATCGGCCGCTGGATCACCCGGACGGGCGCCTGGTCGACGGCGTTCGGGCGCGAGCGGTTCTACCTGTTCATCGTCGGCGCGGTGATCGTGCGGCTCTTCGTCGAGGGCTTCGTCGTGCCCGAGGTGTCGGCGCGGTACGACTTCGTGCACTCGCGGGAGCTCTACAGCATCGGGCTCGTGCTCGTGCCGCTCATCGCGAACGCCTTCTGGAACAGCGGCTTCGTGCGTGCGGCGCCGCGGCTCGCGGTCGTCACGACGCTGACGGCGCTCGTGCTCGGCGTGCTGCTCCGGACGACGAACCTCTCGGTCTCGCGCTTCCAGGTCCTCAACGAGAGCCTGTCGCTCGAGTTCCTCGAGTTGCCGAAGGCCCACATCATCCTGGTCATCGGCGCGCTGCTCGGCGCCCGCAACAACGTCCGCTACGGGTGGGACTACAACGGCATCCTCGTGCCCGGCCTGCTCGCCGTCGCCTGGTACGAGCCGACGAAGCTGCTCACGACGACGATCGAGGCGCTCGTCGTCTACTACCTCTCGCGCTGGATCACCTCGGTCCGCCCCTTCTCCCGGATGCTGCTCGTGGGGCCGAGGCGCATGATCTTCGTGTACGTGCTCGGCTTCATCGTGAAGATGGCGATCGGCTTCGCCATGGTGCGGTTCGCGCCGGGGCTGCAGATGATCGACTACTTCGGGTTCGGCTACCTGCTCCCGAGCCTGCTCGCCGTGAAGATGTGGAACAAGGAGCACGTCGGCATCGTGATCATGCCGACGATCCAGGTGTCGCTCACGGCGTTCCTGGTCGGCAACGGGGTCGGCTACGCGCTCGTCGCGCTCGGCTGGGGCAGCGCGCCGCCGCCGCCCGCGGCCGAGGTCCGCCCGCCGCCGCGCGTCGAGAGCGCCGCGCTGTCGCTCGTGCTGGCCGACACGACGCCGCGCCCCGGGCCGCGCCCGAGGGCGGCCGCGATCGCCGCCGACATCGAGTCGCGGCGGGTCGCGCACCGGCTCGCGCGCAGCGTGCTGCGCGACGGCCGGCCGGCGGACGAGATCCTCGGCGTGGCGGAGCGCGCGCGGCTCTTCGTCGGGCGCGCGGGCGACGGCGAGCGGCCGTGGTACCTCCTCGGCGCCCGGTTCGACGATCCCGAGGACGCGCCGAGCGCGCCGCGGGCGGCGATCCGGAGGCGCGCCGGCCGGGGGCCGGGGTCGCCGGAGTGGGTGGTGCTGGCGGCGCCCGCCGAGGTCGGCTCGGCGCTGCCGGCGGTGGCGCTCCGGGTCGCGGAGCTGCTCGACGCCGCTGGGGTCGTGCTGCTGTCGCGCCACGGCGCGATCCGGCGGCACGACGAGGCGTTCGCGGCCTCGATGATCGAGGCGCTGGAGAGCCCGCAGGTGCTGATCGTCGAGCCGGGCGGCGGCGACGCGCCGGAGCTCAGCGTGGTGGGCACGCCGGCGGGGCTGCCGGTGGTGTCGATCGGCGAGGGGCTCGGCGCCGAGACGGCGATGACGTTCCGCCCGGCGGCCGAGCAGGCGACGCTCCTCGCCGACGCGCCGCGCCTGCGGGTGCCGCGCCACGTCGCCGAGGCGGTCGGCGCGCGCGTGCTCGGCGCGCCGGAGGTCGTGCGCTGGAGCGGGACGCTCGAGGAGGAGCTCTCGAAGCGGATGGTGTCCCTGACGGAGGTCCAGCCGGGCCGGTTCCGCCCGCCGTCGATCGAGGAGCTGCGGCTGTTCGACAGCGTCGTGGCGCCGCGGCTGATCGCGGCGGCGACGCGCGCCGGCGGCGCCGCCGGCGCGCCGCCGCCGACCGCGTGGGAGCGGGCGATCCTCGGGCGCCTCGGCTTCCGCGAGGTGCGCATCGGCGGGACCGACGCCGCGCCCGCGGCGTGGGGCATCGCCGAGCCCGGGCCGGAGGAGGGCGGCCCGGAGCGCCGCGGGAACCCGGCGTGGCTCGTGCTCGCGAACGCGCCCGCGCCGCCGCCGGCCGCGCGCGGGGGGGACCCCGCCGGCCCTGCGCCGTCGATCGGCGGCATCCTGCCCGTCTCGCCCTCGCCGGAGGCGGTGAGGACGGCGCTCACGGGCGCGATGCTGGTCGAGGTGCCCGCGCCGCGCTGGCAGATCGGGGCGTTCGGCGCGGGGCTCGCGCTCGCCGAGGCGCTGTCGGCGCAGTCGCTGCTGCTCGCGGGGGCGGTGCCCACGGCGGAGCCGAGCGGGGCCGCCGACGTGCGGCGCGCCGAGGGGCTGCGCAGCTTCTTCCAGCGGGCGCACGAGGTCTGGGTCGGCGACGGCGGCAACGCGCTGTCGGTCCAGGCGATCGAGGCGGACCGGAGCTACGAGCGCGACGCGGTGATCTCGTTCGGGTACGAGGTCGTGCGGCCGGAGCACGTGCCCACGTTCGCGGGGCCGCTGCTGGAGACGCTGCGCGATCTGGAGCTGCGCGTGGGGATCTTCGACGGCACGCGCGAGCAGGTGCCGTTCAGCGGCGCGACGGACATGGCGATGGCCTACGCGAAGCGGTTCGCCGAGGGGCGGTTCGCGATCGTGTACCTGGGCAGCGCGATCCGTCGCTTCTTCGAGCTCCGGCGCTTCGCGGCGCCGGGGCAGGGGGAGACGCGCCTCGAGGCGCGGCTCACGCGGCTCGGCGTGGCGCCCGTGCCGCTCGACGTGGCCGCGCGCGCGCAGGCGCTCGCGACGTGCGCGGGGAGCTCGGGCGCGGGCGCAAGCGGGGACGACGCGTGCCCGACGCGGGGCGTGACCGAGGGGTGCGATCTCTCTGCTGCCATGGAAGCTTTCCGTCGTTACGCGACCGAGCGGAACCCGTACTACCTGCGGGCGCATTTCTCGGCGCTGGCGGCTGGGCCGGGGGGCGGGTCCGGGCCATCCGCGCAGGGGAATGCGCCGGCGCTGGCGCCGCAAGGCGTGGCGGCGGCGCGGGGCGTGGCGGCGGCGGCGGCGCGGGGCGTGGCGGCGGCGGCGGCGCGGGGGGGTGGCGCGGCGGCGCGAGCCGGTGCGGCGCCGCCGCCGCGGGTCGAGGCGCGGTGCCATGTGGAGCTCGGGCGCGACGTGATCACGGGGCGACCGTGGGTCATCGCGGCCCGGCCGGGGGAGGCGCAGCTGCTGCCGATCGACGGCGCGCTCGTCGCGGTCCCGGGCGCCGCCGTGCCCGGCGGCGTGCGGCTGCGGCGCGCGGTCACCATCGGCACGAGCGCGCTCCGGACCGAGGCGGGCTCGCCGGGCGGCGGGGCGGCTCCGGGGGCGCCCGCGTCCGGCTCGTCGGTGCCTGCGTCCGGGTCGGCGACGCCTGCGTCCGGGTCGTCGACGCCTGCGTCCGGGTCGTCGACGCCCAGCGCGGCCCCGCGGCAGGAGGCGACCCCGTGACCGCCCCGGCGAAGCACCGCGCGCCGGCGGGCCACACCGCGCCAGCGCCGCCGCGCCCCGCGCGTCCGCCGCTCCGGGCGCGCTCGGCGACCGGGGGCTTCCGCGCGCACGTGAGCGCGCCGCGCAAGGCGCTGAACCCGCGATGGCTCATCGCGATGGCGCTGCTCGGGGTGACGGCGTTCGCGCTCTCGATGCTGCCGGGCGCGCCGCCGCTGGGCACCTCGCTGCCGGCCGAGGACGAGATCCTCGCCTACCACATCGAGCCGGAGCGGGACCTCGCGATCAAGATCCCGGCCGAGATCGACGCGGTCGAGGTGACGACCTGGGCGGCCGTGAAGGCCGACGTCTGCGACTCGGCGAGGCGCTATCCCTACGGCTTCGTCGCGGCGTTCGTGAACGAGCGGGGCAAGGAGGTCGCGCGGCACGTGTACGACCTGGAGAGCCGGGTCAGCTGCGATCCGGACCGACCGCTCGGCGAGGGCGAGTACGCGGCGCGGCTCGCGAGCGGCGCGGGCGCGGTGACGGATCCGCGCTCGACGCTGCTCATCACGCACGACGTGCTCCCGCAGGGCGGGCAGGTGCGGCTCCGGGCGAAGCCCGCCGTGGACACCGACGGCAGGCCGCTCGACCTCACGATCCTGTCGCGGCTCGAGGGGCGCTACCAGCGCAGCGAGGCGTCGCGCGCGCTCTACGAGCAGAGCCTCGACGCCGAGGAGCGGCGGCAGATGGGGCGCCGGGTATCGGCGCTCGGCTTCGCCGACCTGCCCGAGCCGTCGCGCAAGGAGCTGCTCCGGGGCTGGGCGCGGCGGCTCGAGGCCGGGGGCCGCGAGGGGATCGACTACGAGATGTCGCGGCTCCTCTTGCGGCGGTTCCGGATGCCGTTCCCGCGCGCCGAGGGGCGCGGCGCGTCCGAGTTCGTGATCGGCGAGCGCCACGCGGCGGCGCTGAACTTCCGCGGCCCGCTGTCGCTCGACATCGAGGGCCCGCCGGGCCGCACCGTGCGCGTCGCGGACGGCGCGAGCGCGCCCGCGAGCGTCGAGCTCGGCCCGCTCGGGCGGGCGACGGTGCGGCTGTCGCGGGAGGACATCCGGACGGTGGTGATCGACGGGGTCGGCCCGGATTTCGGCGTGCGGTTCGGCGCGCCGGAGGCGCAGGCGATGCAGCAGATCGGCGAGATCGTGCACCCGGCGATGCCCCCGCCCGCGGTCGCGGCGGCGCCTTCCGCGGCGGCGGAGGCTGCTGGCGCGGCGGCGGAGGCTGCTGGCGCGGCGGCGGAGGCTGCTGGAGCGGCGGCCGACCCGGCGACGGACGCCCCCGGCGCGGCGCGGGCCGCGCCGTTGCGGCTCCAGACGCCCCCGGACGTGCGCCTGGTGCGCTACCTGGCGCTGGATCCGAGCGATCCGGTCATCGCGCGGATGGCGCCCGGGCAGGAGCTCCTCGGGCTCTTGATCCGGACCGAGATCGAGGCGAGCGGCGGCGCGAACCAGGGCGACGCGACGGTGGTGGCGCGGTGGGGGCCGGGTCCGACCGAGCGCGCGGAGCTCAAGGTGACGCTCCCGCGCTCGCGCTTCGAGTGGTGGACCGACGGGTTCGACGCGTCCGAGCCGCGGCTCGCGATCCTCCGTCCGCCGGAGGGGGTCGAGCGCATCGAGATCACGGGGGACGCGAGGACGCACGTGCGGCTGCGCGCGATCGAGCCTGGCGTGAACGAGACGCTGTACCGGCTGCCGTACCGGGTCACGCTGGCCGAGGACGAGACGTGGCGCTACGCGCCGTTCGACGTGAGCACGTGGACCGACGTCCGCGCGGCCAACCTCGACGAGCTGGAGCGGAAGGAGCGCTTCTCGGATCTGCGCGAGCAGGTGCGGATCGAGCGGTCCGGGGAGGGCGCCAAGTCGGACGCGGATCGCCCGGAGCGGATCCTGCTCCCGGAGCATGCGCCGGTGCGTCGGCGGCTCTTGATGCCGGCGTGGCAGTCGGCGGGGGAGGCGTCGCCGGGCGACGCGTGGACGCCGCTCTTGGTGGCGAAGGACGTGCGCGTGGACGGGGAGGGGGCGCGGGCGGGCCGGCTGTCGGTCATCTACCGGGCCGCGCGCGTGTCGTTAGGCAAGGAGGTCGCGGTGCGCGTGGACGGCGAGGTGGCGCTGAGGGAGCCGATCGTGGCGCTGTCGGGCGCGCTGCGCGTGGCGGCGCCTGCGGGCACGCGGCGGGTCGAGATCGAGGGGCTCGGCGGCGCGGGGGTGGCGTACACGGACGCGCCGCCGGCGAACGGCGGGGCGATCGTGCGCCGGCGCGACGTGTTCGAGCTGACGCGGGCGCGGCCGATGACGTACCGGTTCAAGCAGGCGGCGGGCGAGACGCTGCACCTCGTGCTGTTCGTGGTGACGCCCGGGGAGAACGCGGACTACCGCATCCGCTACCGGATCGAGGGGGCGAAGCCTGGGTCGCGGGAGGCGGCGTTCTTCCGGCGGGTGACGATCCCGGACGGCGTGCTGGCGGGCCGTGGCGGGGATCTGACGCGGGCGACGCTGTGGGAGGCGGCGACGGAGGAGCGCGGCAAGGACGGGGTGGGGCGCGGGGTGATCCGGCTGGGGGACGATCTCGCGCCGGGGGAGCGGGTGGTGCGGCTATCGCTGCTCGGCCCGCAGGCGGGCGACGCGGGGGAGCCGGCGAAGGCGGTGTGGGTGGGGGCGGTGCTGGTCGGGCAGCGCGCGCCGGGGCGGGACAACGGGCCGCGGCTGTGGGTGGAGGACGATCCGTGACGGGGGCGCCGCGGCGCTGGCGCTGGTGGGCGATGCGCACCTTTGTTGATGCGGGGGTCTTGAGCGTCGCGGCGCGAGGTACGGGCAAGCATGCAGAGCGCGCTCTCTCGGTCTCGACGATGAAGGCGAAAGTTCGTCGTCAGTGCGTTGTTGAAGCTGGAGGTGCTGCCGAAGCCGCTCTGCTCGCGCCGCGCGGAAGAGGCCGAATCCCACGAGACCTTCTTCTCCGCGGTCCGCGACTGGGCACCGCTTTCGGCCGAGCTCTCGGCGCACGCGTTCGCTCTGGCCTCGCAGCATGGCCTGGCTGGGATGGACGCATTGCACGTCGCGGCGGCGCTCACGCTCGGCGCCGAAGAGATGGTCACGACGAGCTCTTCGCGTCGAGCGAAGCCTCGCTGGATCTTGCCAGGTTGGTCGTCCGTCAGGTTTTGTTGTAGGGTCTCCCCGCGCGGCCGCGGGGTCGCCGCAGCGGAACGAGCACACATGGCGGAAACGACAACGCGCCCGCTCGGGAGAGGCCACCTCGAGGCGCCGAGGTTCCAGATCGCCGACACCCGCCGTGGCGCGGGGCTCGCGCCGGGCAGGAGGGCTGTCGTCGGGCTCGCGTCGGCCGCGGCGGTCCTGCTCTGCGGCGCGGCGGCGCGCGCGCAGGAGCCGGCGCGCGACCCGGTGGCCGCCGAGGCGCTCTTCAAGGCCGCCCGCGCGCTTGTCGACAAGGGCGATTACGCGGCGGGGTGCCCGAAGTTCGAGGCGAGCCTCGCGCTCAACCCCTCGGCGAGCACCATGATCAACATCGCGCGATGCCACGAGCGCGAAGGCAAGCTCGCGACCGCGTGGCACGATTACAATCGAGCCCTGGTCCTGAACCGCGAGACGGCGGGGGAGCAGCGGAAGCGGAGCCTCGAGCAGATCGCGCAGAAGGAGATCGCGGCCCTCGAGCCGCGCGTACCGAAGCTCCGCATCGTGGTCGAGGGCGCGCCCGCGGGCGTCGAGGTGCAGCGCGACGGCACGGCGCTCCCGGCGGCCGCGCTGGGCGAGCCGCTGCCGATCGATCCTGGCCCGCACGAGATCCGCGCGAGCGCCCCCGGGCACGAGACGGAGACCCGCGCGATCACGATGGCGGAGGGTCAGACGGAGACGGTCGAGCTCACGCTGCGACCGGCGGCCGCCGCCGGGGCAGGGGCTGGAGCCGGGACGGCGCCTGCGAAGGCGGACGAGGCGCCGGGCGGCGGCGGCGTCCCGGCGTGGGCCTGGGTCTCGGGGGCGGCCGGCATCGCGCTCGTGGGCGCGTCGGTCGGGTTTCTGATCGACGATCTGTCGGCGATCGGCGCATTGCGCGACAACTGCCGCGAGGTCCCGGGCGGGACGTACTGCAATCCCGGCTATGACTTCGCGGCCGACAATGCGCGCAAGAACCGCGATGTCGGGCTGTTCGTCGGCCTCGGCGGCGCGGGGCTCGTCGCGCTGGGCGTGGCGGTGTACGGGATTGTCGGGGCGGGCGGCGAGAAGGAGCCAGCGCGAGCGCAGGGAGCCGTCGCGCTGCCGTGGATCGCGCCGTCCGGCGCGGGCGCCAGCATCTCCGGGAGCTTCTGATGCGCACAGGGGAGAGCGTGCGAATGCATTTTCATAGGCCGCTCGCCGCGGTCGCGATCTCGCTGATCGCCGGGGGCGCGTGTATCCCTGACGTGGAGCCCAACGTGTTTGTCTTGTCGCGCTGCGACCAGGTCGCGCCCACCTGTGGTCCGACGGTCGATGAGAGCTGCTGTGCGGAGGAAGAGGTGGTGGGCGGCCAGTTCAACCGCCTGAACGACGCGAGCTATCCGGCCACGGTGGCCGATTTCCACCTCGATCGCTTCGAGGTGACGGTGGGGCGGTTTCGGCAGTTCGTCGAGGGATATCCGGCGACGAAGCCGAAGGCGGGCGCGGGCGCGCACCCGCTCATCGAGGGCAGCGGCTGGGATCCGGCGTGGGACGCGAGCTTGCCCGCGGGCAAGGACGAGCTGCGGGCCTCGCTGCAATGCGATTCCAACTTCCGGACGTGGACCGACGAGCCCACCGGCAACGAGGCGGCGCCCATCAACTGCGTGAGCTGGTATCTCGCGTTCGCGTTCTGCGCCTGGGATGAGGGCCGGCTGCCCACCGAGGCGGAGTGGAACTACGCCGCCGTCGCGGGGAACCAGCACCGCGCGTATCCGTGGGGCGACGAGGCCCCGAGCGAGGAGCTGGCCGTGTACGGCTGCGAGACCACGACGACGGTGTGCCCGATACCGCCCGTCGGGTCCAAGTCCCCGGCGGGCGATGGGGTGTGGGGTCAGGCGGATCTGGCGGGGAGCCTGTTCGAGTGGGTCCTCGACTACCACGCCGATCTCGCGCTGACCGGGAGCTGCGTCAACTGCGCGGCCCTGAGCGACGGAGGCTTCGGGAGAGGCTCCCGCGGAGGGGCGTTCTCCCATGGCGAGGAGACGCTCAGCCCGACGTACCGCATCGGCGAGCTGCCGGAGAGGACGTTGTCCTTTTACGGTATGCGCTGCGCGCGGGGCGAGTAGTGGGCTGACGCACCCCTGCCGGTACATCGGACAGGGCCAGCAGGCAGCCCGGCCGCCCCATCCTTCGGGGCTGAGATCGCCGGATGGGCGCGCCTGTGGCAGTTGAGACTCAGGAACATCGGTGAACCGAGCGCTGCCCGCTTGGGAGGCGGTCGAACCGGCCGCCGGTAAGCGGCATCGGGTGGTGTCCTAAATTGCCCTGTTTTGTCCTAGTTTGACTCCGGACCTCGCGTGAGTGGCTAGGCTCGGCCGCAAGTAGTGCAGCCCGCGGGTGCTGGAACACCCCGGGCTGCGTGGCCGAACCCCGTTCCACCGAGGTCCGACGATGCAGTTGTACCTGATCCCGCCCGACGGCGGGCAAGGCGGACGTGCGCCCGTGCGCCGCCCACGCCTCACACTTACACCCACACAGAGCAATCGCTTCCGGGCGACCCTTCGGAACCTGCGCGCCGCGTACGGCACCTGGGACTGCCTGGCCGGCGTCATGGGCGTCGCGCGGAGCACCCTGCGCAACATCGTGAAGGGCCGCGACGGCGGGTCGCGCGCGATGGCCGTGCGCGCCTCGAAGGCGGCCGGCATCCCATGGAGCAGCTCCTCGGCGGGCTCGTCGCGGCGGACCGCTGCCCGACGTGCGGGAGGGAGCGGTGAGGAAACCGCGGAAGGGGGCTCGACGCCCGCCTGCCGCGCGACATCCCCGGAAGAAGCCGAGCATCGAGGCGATCAGCGCCGAGCGCTCGGTCATCATGGCGGTTATCGTCGCCAGCGGCGTGCCCGCTCGCGACCGGCCCGACGTCTTCCAGAACGTCGTCATGGGCGCGTGGCGCTCGATCAAGCGAGGGCTCTACCGCCCGGCGCCCTGGGACACCCCTCGGAAGGCCCTGCGCGGCTACCTCTACTCGGTCGCGCGGCACCTATCCATGCACTACGTCAACAGCGCGTGGGCGCGCCGCGCCGTGCTTGACCCGCAGCCGCTCGGCAGGTTGCGCGGCACGTCGGGCCGGACCATCCATGCCCAGATGGAGGCGCGGGAGACGCTGCGCGCACTCGACGAGCTGAAGGATTGGCAGCGCGAGGCGCTGCTCGCCGTGGACCAGCCCTCGTCGCTCGTCGCGTACGCCAAGGCGCGCGGGATGAGCCCGGGGACGGCGGCGTCGCGGCTCAGGATCGCCCGGGAAGCGCTCGCCTTGCGGCTCCGACGGTGGCGCCGATGAGCTTCCGCGACCCGAAGCGCCGGGTGAGCCTCACGCTTCCCGGCCGACCGGTCACGCGCTCCGTCTCGCCCGACGCTGTCGAGCGCTACCTCAGCGCGCGCGGCTACCGTGGGGTGCGTTCGGCTCAACCCGGATGGCCCCGCGACGTTGCTCTGGTGTGGCTCCCGCCCGCCGGGCCGGACTGCACCGACCGCTACGTCGAGGGACCGCAGGTCCGCTCCCATCACCTAGAAGAGGCCGTCAGGGCCATCGCGCATCGAGCGCCGCACCCCGGGCGAAGTCTTGCGCGAGATCGCAGTGGTCGTGCAGATACTGGGCAGCGAGTAGGTCGTCTCTTGTCTCGCCACCGCTCTCACCCACAAAACCGGTGCATCAGAGGCGCCATTCCCGATCGAGGATCCAGTGAACCCTACGATGGGCGTCACTGAGATCCGCAAACCTGCAGAGCAAAATCACGCAGCTCCCGGAATGAGCGGCATTTTCGAGCACACAGCTCTATATCCAGATATTCGGCAAGGCGCCAGTTGTCATTTGTAGAATAAACCGGCTTGTAATGCGCTTTCCACGAAAGATCGCGCAACGCCTCTTTGGGCTTTCGGACATTCTCGGGCGACACGACGGCCCTTCCAACCCCTTTTCCGACAAGATCAAGCACGCGTTGATCCGCCCAAAACCACGCCTCCAACTCCTCCACTGGAATACATATCAGCCGGAGGACACCAGACGGAACCGAGATGCTCTCTAAACCGGCACGCAACCCGGCCTCATCGTTTAGCTGACCATTCGCTGGATTCCGATCCAAATCGTGCACCAGAACTATGGCGCCGCACCCCTTGTCCCGAAGCTCCGCCATAAAGCCACGAGCAGATCTGCGGAGCGCAGCACAGCCACCTTTACTGGGCGCGCGCACCCGCACATCGACCTGTTCGGAGACTATGCGCCTGATGAGCACCTTAACAGTTCGACAATCGGTATCATCTTCACCAAGCACACCGATCGCATTCATTCCAGGCCCCTCGAGTACACGTAATCTGAAAGACTAAGGCTTTCGTTCAAATAGCGCACAACACGAGAGATCTCTTCATCAGACAGCCGCTGCACACTCGTTACGCCATTGGTGCGCTCAACAAAGCGGACATCGCTCGGGGCCACCCAATCAACAACCAAAGGTGAGTGCGTAGATACCACAAACTGGCGATCTACCGCATGCGCATCGATCTCCGCCAGCAGCCTCCGCAGCAACCCTGGATGAATACCCGTCTCAGGCTCCTCTATCATGACAAACTTCGACTTTGGATCAACAATCGATACAAGTATCTCGGCAACACGAAGAACGCCGTCAGACAAAAGACCACAATTTACGCCGTCGACCAACAGCTCCGCCGACGCTGTTGCACCAGAGTCACCCTCCAACTCCGAATGCTCCTCTATCTTTACAGCGAGATCCCGCAGCACCTCGAGCCGCCGAGCGATATCGAGAAATTGCTGAAACAGTTCTGGCCTGTTTTCGTACCAAGACACAAGCGACGCAGATACCCTATTCAGTCGATGATCTGACTGCCCGGATTCATCTCGCTCTGCCCCTGGCCTTGGCCTCATCTTCGTCAGAAACAGCTCCCTTCGGACGCCTCGATATCGTGGAAGCCCCGCCTGAATTAGGCGTATACCGTCGAGTGCCTTGCGAACCTGCTCAGCCTCCCAAGGCGTTGAAGCGGGAAGGTCCCCACGCAAACTCAGGATCCCAGTACCAGGTGGCATTGGCATGGATGTCCCATCCAGGAAATCCGCCCTGTTGTTCGCAACCAACCACAAGCACTTTGACTGTCCTGTATAGCAGCACCGTTCTTCCCACTGCACGACGCTGTCTTCATATTCGTCCGAATCACGCCTATGTCTATACTCCCAATGGTACGAGTACGAGACAGGCGTCCCTCCCAGATTAAAGTCAAAGCGCATGTTGCCTGGACCGAGTACCGAAACAGTCGGCTTCCATGCGGCCGAAAGTGCCGCATTTCGAATATTTTCAAGCAAAATCGACTTTCCAGCGCCGTTTCTTCCGACAAGCACAGTTCGTTCAGAGTCGAACTGAACACACAGATCGGCTCCAGCGACCGACCAATTTTCCATGTAGACAGAAGTGATTCGGTTTGTGGGCGGATCGTTCGACTGCTTGAGCCCTGCCGCGTCGTCCATGCCTGGCGCGTATCACGCCAGGCGTGCCACGTCGATATGCTGGAGCGCGCGCCGCAGGGATCTTCGGCTCGTGGTCCGGCCGAGCACCTCGAGCGCGCTCCGCGTCCGCCGCGCCATCAAGAGCCCGCACCGCGCCACCCCGCTCCGGCGCGGGCGCCTCGCGCGCCGCGCACCTCGACCCCGTGGCCCCGTGCCGCGCACCTCGACCCCGGCGATCGCGCCGCCGCGAACCCGCACCCGTTCCCAGCACGCCGCCGACCCCACGGGCGCCGAACTCGCCGCGGGGTCGTCGGGGGGCTGGCGAGCCCGTCGAGCCCGTGCGTTGCAGACGCACACCGCCGAGCACTGCTTCAACGCTCAGTATTATCAAACAAGCTCAACTGCACCATCCTGCGCGGCCCCGGCGCCGGCGGCGGCTCTGACGGCGGAAGCTCCGGCTCCGGCTGAGCCGCTATGGGCGCCACGGGCGGCGGCTGCGGCGCCACGGGTGCGGGCGGCGCCGACCCGCCCGGCAGCACCCTGAGCCAGCCACGCCCGCCCGGGAGCTCCCGCGCCGGCCCCTCTGGCTTCGGGATGGCGAGCGGCTTCGGCTCCGGCTTCTCGCCCGGGGGCTCTGCTAGCGCGGCGACCATGAACTCCTCCAGCGTCCACACGTGGTCGGCGACGCCTGCCGCCATCGCCGGGGTGGCGCGCATGTTGCGCGGGATGTGGCAGAGGTTCGTGTGGACGTAGTGCAGCGCGATCGCGGCGCAGTGCCGCGAGAGCTTCTTCGAGAACGCGAGCGTGCGGCGCCTGAGCCGCGCGTTCCACTGCCGCGCGGTGAGGTTGCTTCGCTCGATGGCGTAGTTCGTCGCCTTCGCGGGGTTCGGCGTCCCGAACACGGCGCGCTTCTGGATGAAGTCCATGCCGCGCTCGACGGCAAACTTTTCCGACGTCCCCGGCTTGCCCCGGCGCGAGGAGAAGTTCTTGATGGTCTGCATGTACGGCACGGCGGGCCCGAAGGTCGCGGCGATGGGCTGCGCGTACAGGCCGAGCCCGTCGGTGGTGATCTGCGGCATGACCGTGAGCCGCGCGCGCACATGCTCGACCAGCGCATCGGCGCTCTCCTGGTCGCGCTTCCCGACGTGCCAGGCGATGATGAGCCTGCTGGTCCGGCAGATGGCCGCCCACGTCCACTGCTCGCCCACGGCCGCTGCGTCGTCCTTCGCGGCGTCCACCTTGTTCTGGCGCTTCCTGCACCACGAGTGCTGCTCGTCCAGGTCTACGAGCGGGCAGGTCAGGTCGCGCGCCAGCCGGTCATGGAGCCGCACGCAGCCCTCGCCGATGGCCTGCGCGAAGCGGCCGATCGTGTCCCGATGCACGCCGGTCATGCGCTCGGCTGCGCGGATGCTGGTTCCGTTCACGAGCGCGGCGAACACCTCTAGCCGCCGCTCCGCTGGGAGCACGTTCGCCATGGGCCTTGCACCTCTTCGGCGGCGGGCCCATGATCGCAGTGCGTCGTGCGACGGGTGGCCCACCATCCGGCGTTCCGCAGCCCTGTCGCGGGTACCAGCCGCGACAGGGCGCTTTGCCTGTGCAAGTGAGTATAACCCTTGTTTCCTGCGTCTCCAGCGCAGCTATGACAGCGGTTGTCCGAGCCATCTGCGCAGATCTAGCGTCGAACGCGGGCTTTTATGCTCAGTCAAGGGGAACGGCCGCGCCGTGTGACATGGTCCGTCCTAGAGGCAGTGGGACGCCTTGCCGGGGCGCGTGGACGGCTGCCGGATGCCGAGATCGCGTGGTGAGGGCAGGTGTGACAGAGGAAGGCAGATGCGGGGTTGCGCGGGGCCGCAGGCGTTCGCGCGGTCAAGAGGCCGAGGGCCCGTCTGTCCTAATTAGGACACCACCCGGCATCGATGCCGGAAGGGCGGTCGGACCGCCCCCGGGCGCGTGGTATCGATGCCGGAAGGGCGGTCGGACCGCTCCCGGGCGCGTGGTATCGATGCCGGAAGGGCGGTCGGACCGCTCCCGGGCGCGCGGTATCGATGCCGGAAGGGCGGTCGGACCGCTCCCGGGCGCGCGGTATCGATGCCGGAAGGGCGGTCGGACCGCTCCCGGGCGCGCGGTATCGATGCCGGAAGGGCGGTCGGACCGCTCCCGGGCGCGCGGTATCGATGCCGGAAGGGCGGTCGGACCGCTCCCCGGTGCCTGGATCGATGTCGGAGGGGCGCTCGGACCGGTCCGCCGAGGCCGTTCGCGATCCCGGAGGGCGGTCGGACCGGCCGAGAGTGCCCTGCGCCTCGCGGCAGACCGCCGCCGCAGCCGGCCGCCGAAACGGTGATGCATCCTCGTGCATGCCCGGAATCCACGGGCATGCGACCCAAGTATCCCATTCAGCCTCCCGAGATCCTGTCCTGCCCCACGGCGCCCGCGCAGCCCGGACCGCTCGCTCACGCCCATCGAGGCCCCGCCGCCGCGTCCTCCTCGGCGCCCCCACCTCCTCCGGACCCCGCCGCGCCGGTCCTCCCCGCGACGCGCTCCGACCCGCGCGGGCCGTTCCGCGCCGCGCAGGTCCGGCCAGGCGATCCGTACGAGCTGTCCCATGGACACCCTATCTTCTGCCTGCCCAGCGGCGGGCGCGCCTCGAGCGCCCACCTGCTCGGCAGCGCGGTCGTCGCCTGGGATCCCGCCGTCCGCGAGGCCGGCATCGGCACCGGCTACGGCCCTGCGCCCGAGCTGCTCCGCGCGCCGCACGTGGCCGTGGGCAACGTGCCCGACACGCCGGGGTGGGCGCCGGGCGCGCCGGCGCTGGCCATCGCGTACGCCGACCTCGGCGACGACGAGGCGCGCCTCACGCAGAAGATCCACGACCTCCTGGCCGCCGGGACGCGCTGGGTCTGGGTCGTCCGCCTCGAAGCCCCGCGCCACGTCGAGGTGCACGCGCCCGGCGCGCCGCCGCGGCGCGCGCTCCCGGGAGAGCTGCTGCAGGCGCCCGGCGTGCTGCAGAATCCGCTCCACGTCGAGGCGCTCTACGATCGCGCCGCAGCGCAGCAGGCCGCCCTCGCCAACTTGCTGCAGCGCGAGGGCCACGCGAGCCTCTCGTCGCTCCGCGAGAGAAGCCTCCGCGAGGGCCGCACGGAGGGGCTCCAGCAGGGGGTCAGGGACGTGTGCGAGGTGCTCGGCATCACGCTGTCGCCCGACGACGAGGCGTCGCTGCTCGAGCTCGACGCCGCGGCGCTCGCAGCGCTGCTGGAGCGCCTGAAGCGCGAGCGGCGCTGGCCCCCGCCGTAGGCCCCGGAGCGCTTCCCCCTGCGGCCGCCGCGGCCCGCCTCGCCACCGCGAGGGCCGGCGCGCGCCCGCCGATCGCGCGCTTGCGCTCGACGCCGGAAATCGGTTAGCCCGGTACCTCACGGCGCACGGGGCGCACGGTGGGCATGGTGCAAGGGTAATCGCCGTGGATCTCGACGCCTTGGCCGCGTCCGCCGCCCGCCGCGCGCTGCTCGGCGCGGCGCTCGCCCTCGCCCTCGGCGCGGCCCCCGGCGCCCCGGGCGCGCGCGAGGCCGCGGCCGCAGAGCCGCTCGCCTGGGTGCCGCCGGACAGCGCGCGGGTCGTCTCGTGGAGCAACGGTCCGCAGCAGGCCGCGCCTGCTCCGGAGGGGACGCCCGCCGCGCCCATCGCCGCCGATCCGACCGGGCCGATCGCGCTCACGGCGGGGCAGCTGCTCCTCGTGCCCGTGGAGCCCGGCGACCGGCTGGAGGTGCGCGGCGAGGTCGCGGGCATCGGCCTCGGCTCGGGCATCGGAGACACGCCCGACGCGATCACGTGGATGCCGCTGCCCCCTCTCAGGCAGGGCGCGCGCGACGTCGCGGTGCCGGCCTGGTCGAGCGCGCGCTTCGTCGCCGTGCGCGCGGCCGTCTCGCGCGGCGCGGAGAGCGCGCCGGTCGCGGTGCGGGTCGCCGCGCGCGAGAGCGCGCCGCTCGCCTGGTACCGCCTCGACGAGGACGTCGCCGCCTGGCTCGGCGGCCGCGCGCCCGCGCCGGCCACCGCCCCCGGCGAGGCCGCCGCGCTGCTCCGGTGGGTCGACGCCGCGCGCGCCGCGCTGTCCGCGCCGGGCGCCTCCGGCGCGAAGGCCGCGCCGAGGGCCGCAGGGGCACCCGCCGCGCCGGGCGCCTCAGGCGCGCCGGCCGCGCCGGCCCCCGCGCCCCTCGCGCCCGACGCGGCGGCATGGCTCACCGCGCGCTACCTCGAGGAATCGCTGCTCCTCCGGCCGCTCATCGAGCCGTACTTCGTCGCGAGGGAGGTCGAGCTGCGCGGAGGCCGCGAAGGCCCCGACCTCCCGGCCCTCGAGCGCGCCACGCCCTGGCGGTCGCTCGGGGCCGGCGGGCGGCTCGGGCTCCACGCGCCCGGCGCGGACGTGCTGCGCATCGCCCTCCGGCCGCGCGCCTACGGCGCGACGCGCGTCGTGGTCCGCGCCGGCGGCGCCGTCGTGCGCGAGCTCGCGTGGCGCACCGGGGCCCGGCTCGCGGACGCCGCGCGCTGGCGAGAGCCGCGGTGGATCCGGGTGCCGCTCCCGGTCGACGCGCGCGCGGCGACCGTCGAGGTCGTCGAGGGGGAGATCGCCGTCGCCGCCAGCGGCTACCGGCAGTGCGCCGGCGTCGCCGAGCTCCTCGCGCCGCAGCGCGACCGCGCCGCGCTGCTCGACCGCGCCGCGCAGCGCGGCCCCGCCGGCGATCGCGCGCCGGCCCACGCCGAGGCGCCGCGGCTCCTCGCCGCCGCCGATCGGACCGCCGCGCCGGGCGCCGCGAAGGCCGCGGTCGACCTCGCGACCCGGCCGGCCGTGCCGCCGCCGCTGCGGGCGCTCCTCCTCGCCGAGGCCGTCCGGTGGGCGCCCTCTCCCGGCGCGGCGTTCGCGCGCGCAGCGCAGGCCTATGCGGCGGCGCAGGCCGTGCCGGCGGCGACCGCCGTTCCCCTGCAGCGCGCCGTCCTCGTGCGCCTCGCCGCGGCGCGCGCGGACGCCGGCGCCGGGGCTGCGCCCTGGTCGCCGGCCGGCGGCGCGCCGGTACCGGCCGGCGACGCGCGGGCACCGGCCGGCGACGCGCGGGCACCGGCCGGCGGCGCGCCGCCGCGTGATCGCGCCGCTGGCGCGCACCCGGACGACGTCGCGGCCGTGTCCGCGCTCAGCGCGGCCCTCCCGCCGCCGCTCGATGGCCGCCGGCCGGTGGGAGCGCCGCTCGCGGAGCGCTACGCGCTCGGTCACGGCGACATCGAGAGCGCGGCGCCGCTCGCGCGCACCACCTGGGCGCGCGAGGCCCCGTGGGACGCGCTCGACATCCCCGAGGGCGTGATCGCGTGGAGCTCGATCGCGCCGCCGCGCGACGCGCCCCCGCCCGGAGGCGCCGGCGCATCGCAGAGCGCCGCCGCGGACGCGCTCTGCGACGTGAACGCGGAATCCGGGCTCCGCTGGACGCTCCTCGACACGCCGCGCGCCCGGCTCGAGGTCGAGGCGCCTCCGGACGCCCACGCGCGGGTGCTCCTCCGGAGCGCCGCGAGCGAGGTGGTCCCCGAGTCGTCGGTGCTCATCGACGGCACGCCGGCCGCGGTGCACGGCGGCGCCGGGCTCACCTCGGTCGTCGCGGTGGCGCCCGGGGTGCGCGTCTTCGAGCGGCCGGCGGGCGCGCCGCCGGTGCTCGCGCGCATCCCGCGCAGCGGGCGCGCTCCCTGCGCGTCGCTGCGCGAGATCATGCAGTGGGCCTGGGTCGACGGCGCCGTGACCTTCGCGCTCCCCGACCCGGAGCGCGCCACGGTGGCGCGCGTAGTCCTCGCGCCGGCCGCCGTGATGGGCGAGGCGGCGGGATCGTCCGGTGCGCAAGGCGCCGCGGCGCGAGCTCCTCAGGCCGCCGCCGCGCCGCCCGCCGCCGCGCCGCCCGCCGGCGCCGGCGACGCCCGCGTGCTGCGCGTCAGCGTCGGCGCCGCCGTCCACGAGGCCTGGGTGCGCGCGGGCGCCACGGGCGCGATCGAGATCCCGGTCCCCGCCGGCGCCGGCGAGCTGCGCGTCGAGACCGCCGCGCCCGCGCTGCTCCGCGCGGCCGTGCGCCTGCACCCGGCCGCGCCCGCCGAGCCGCGCGTCGTCACGCCGGCGCGCCCGCCGTCCGGCGCGCCCGTCGACGGCACGCTCGAGCAGATCCGGCTCGCCACGCGCGCCCTCCGCAATGCGCCAGCGGCCTCGCGGGCGCGCGCGACGCTCCGCGCGGAGCGGGCGGCGTCGCTCGAGGCCCTCGGCTTCCCGGCGCTCGCCGCGCTCGATCGCGCCATCGAGGTCGACCCCGGGGACGCCGGACAGCTCCCGGGCGCGCCGGCCGCGGGCGCGCCGCCGTCGACCGTGTTCTCCCTGCCGCCGGGCAGCCCGCCGGCCGTCCCGCTCGGCCTGCCCGCGCGCGTGCCGCCGCTGCCCCTGCCCGACGACCCCGCGCCCCTCGCTACCGCGCGCGCCGCGCGCATCGCCGGCGATCCGCGCCGCGGCGTCGCGCTGCTCGCCGGCCCCGCGGGCGGCAGCTCGGGCGCGGACGCGCTCCTGCTCGGCCTCCTCGCCGAGCGCGCCGGCGAGGCGCGGATCGCCGCCGACGCCTTCACCCGGATCGGGCTCGCCCACCGCTCCTCCGCCGCGCTCGCCCGCGCCGCGAACCTCGCCACCGACGTGGCTGCCGCCGCCCCGGCGCCCGATCGGCGGCTCACCCTGCGCGCCCTCGCGCTCGCCGAGCTCGCCCTACAGGCGGCCGCCCGCGAGGCTTCCGCGGGCCAGGACGCCTCGGCCCTCGGGAACGCCGCGCCCGCGCCCTCCGGGAACGCCGCGCCCGCGCCCTCCGGGAACGCCGCGCCCGCGGCCTCCGGGAGCACCGCGCCCGCGCCCTCCGCGAGCGCCGCGCCCCGCCCCGCCGCCGCGCCTCCCGCCGGCCCCGCCTCGGCCGCGCCGTCGCCGCCGCTCCAGCTCCCGCCGGCCGCCCTCGCGCGTCTTTCCCCGGTGACCGGCTGGAACGTGCCGCCGCGCGCCGACGCCACGGCCGGCACGGCCACGCTCGAGATCCGGGCCAGGGCCGAGCGCGATCTGCCGCTCCGCGTGCGGGTGCGGCGCGCGCTCGTCGACGCGCCGGAGGCGTCGCTCCTCATCACGGACGGCGCGCGCGCCGAGTTCCGGCTCGACCGGGCTGCGCCGGGCGCGATCGTGCTCGACGGCGCCTGCCGGTCGCTCGACCGCGAGGAGACGCCCTGCGCGTTCTCGATCGCGCTCGACGGCGCGCCGGTCGCGTGCTCCGCGGCGTCCGCGCCGATGGCCGATCGCTGCGTCGTGGAGGTGCCCAGGGGCAGCCACCGCATCGAGGCGCGGCCGCCGGCGGACCGGAGCGTCCTCGGCTGGATCCGCGCGACCGCGGCCGGAGCGGCGCAGCCGTTCTCGGGCCGCGTTCTTTCGACCTGGAACGACATCGATCCCGACCGCCCCCTGGAGCTCGCGTTCGTCGGCCCGACCGTGGTGCGCATCCGCGCCCGCGCCGCCTACGAGTGCGTCGCCTCGCCCCGCGCGCGCGCCGCGCCCGCGGACGATCCGGCTTGCCACCCCGAGGTCGCCGCGGCCACGCCCGCCGGCCAGCTGCGCTTCTCGGTGGCGCCGCTCGACGGCGCGGCCGCGCCCGGCGCTGCCGGCAGCGGCGCGGCCGGCGCCGCTGCCGGCGTTCCCCCCGGCGCGGCCGGCGGCGCCCCGCCCGGCGTGCTGGAGGAGGGAACCCTCGCGCTCGACCCCTCGGAGGACCGCGAGGCGCGCCGCCTCGGCGTCACGCGCGAGCCGTTCTTCTGGCTCGGTGGCGAGGTCGAGTCCCGCGTCGCCGTCCTCGCCGAGGGCCCGCACGTGCTGCGCGTCGCCTCGCCCGGCGGCAGGGCGCTGCTCCGCGTCGAGCTCGCCGTCGCCCACGGCGCGCCCCGGCCGCGCGTGCCGCCGCCCGCGCCGCCGCCGCCGTCGCCCCTCGCGCCCACCGAAGAGCGGCTCCGGCCCGCGCCCCCGGTGGGAGAGGACCCGGACGCCGGGCCGTTCTCCGTCGGCGGCTACGCCCGCCTCGTCGACGCCGAGCTCACGGAGGAAGATCTCCGCCTGCCGCTCCGCTTCCTCGAGCTCGGCGTCGACGTGCACCGCGAGCTCATCGAGCGGCGCGCCTGGGTCGCGGCCGCGGGGTTCGGGCGCCTGCGCGACGGTCCGGAGAGCTTCGGCGCGGAGGCGCGCTTCGACCTCGGCTCGCGCGGCTGGATCCCCGGCGCGGCGCTGAGCGGCCGCGTCGTGTTCCAGCCCGGCGCCAGCGACGCCGTGGGCGGCAGGGCGAGCGCGAGCGCGTTCTGGTCGATCCCGCTGGGCGAGCTCACCCTCTCGCCGTGGGCGGGCTTCACGTACCTCGCGGTCGACGAGTCGCTCCGGGGTTTCCCGGGCGCCGACAAGGACATCTTCACCCCGTACGCCGCCGAGCACCGGACGCAGGCCTCGCTCGGCGCGCGCCTCAGGCATCGGCCGTTCGTCGACGCGCTCGTCTCGGCGGGCACGTCGCTGCGGCTGAGCCCGGTGCCATCGACCCTCGATCGCATCGACGCGACGCTCGACCTCGACCTCCTCCCCGGCCGCGGGCTGTTCCCGTGGATCCAGCTCGGCTGGCTCGCGAGCTACCGGCCCGAGAACGAGACGCGCGACGAGGCCTTCTTGCGCGACGCGTTCACCGCGGGGCTCACGTTCTGGAGCTGGCTCTCGCGCGGACACCGCGTCTCGCTGGGCGCCGAGGGGACGTTCCTGTTCGACATCCCGAGCCCGGCGGAGACGTCACCGCGCCTGTCGGCGGTGCTCTTCGCCCGCTACGACTACACCGCCGGCCGCGGCCTGCGCGACTTCCCGCCGCAGTCGACGCCGTTCCGCGACCGGCAGGAAGAGGGGAGCGGGCTCATCGAGCGGGAGCGGCCCGCCGTCGAGCCGTCGTGGGAAGACCCGTAGAGCAGGGGCATCGATGCAGAGGACGGGCTCTGCGCCGGTGCCGCACGTCGGATACGTCTCGCACTCCGCGCGCCCGGGGGGGCGTCCGGTTTGTCACTCCCCCTGCTGTCCTGCGCCGCGTTACTCTCGGCGAGCGATGAGGCTTCTCGTCGAGACGTATGTCCGTTGAGCTGATCCAGCCCATCGTTCGCCAGACCACCGTTCTTATCGCCCAGCTGGCGACCTCGGGGGGCTGGCGTGCTCCCCTGGCCCAGCTCGCGGACCAGGTGTTCCAGGACCTCGCGACCGAGCTCGAGCGGCAAGGGGTCAGCCGCAAGGTGAGCGCCGACATGTTCGGTATGGGGCTGCGGAGCTATCAGCGCCGGGTCCGGCGGATCACGGAGAGCTCGGTGGAGCGGGGCCGCTCGCTCTGGGAGGCCGTGCTCGACTACATCCGCCGTCGGGGAATCACGCCGCGCGCCGAGATCCTGAGGGTGTTCGCCGCCGAGGACGATGTCCTGCTCCGCGGGGTGCTTTTTGATCTCTGCGAGAGCCGCCTGATCTTCCAGGCGGGGCAGGGGGCTCAGGTGGTGTATCGCGCGGTGTCCGACGAGGAGCTCGGCGCGCTGCGCGCGCTTCGCTCCGGCGAGGGCGTGGACGAGCTCGCCTGGGCGATCATCTATCGAGAAGGCCCGCTCACGCGCGACGAGCTGCTGCAGCGGACGCACATCGAGCGCGCGGAGCTCGACGCCGTCCTGGGGCGCCTCGTGGAATCGGCGCAGCAGGCGCCGAACGGCGCGAACATCACCTTTCTCGGCGCGGTCGGCACCTTCGAGAGGTGGGCCGAGCTGAACCAGTGCACGGGCTCGCCGAGCGCAGCAGACGAAAGCGGTTGCTCGACCTATTCGAGCTGCGCGGGCGGCGTGGAGGTGACGCTGTGCACCGAGCAGGGCGGCGGTGCGGCCTGGGGCAGCGCCGAGATCGGGTGGGCCACGCTGAAGCGGCATTCGCTGCCCTGAGCGAGGCACGAACGAGCGCCGGTCGAGGGCCGGGAGCGGCGCGCGGCGCTCGTCCTCGAGAGGGGATGGCGAGCGCGACGGCTTGCCGTGTCAGGTGATTCCTTCCGTGCTCTGCCGATCGCCAGGGTGGGTGAATCAGGGGTGTGGTCGGCATGCCGTCGAACTTGACTGGTGCACACCGTCACGATCGATAGAATGTCGACTGGGAATTCTAGACCTCCAACCTGACGGAGCGGCCGAGCTCGCAGGCGTAATCCCGAATTACTTATCCATCTTGAGCGGAAACCTGCGAATCGATCGGTCCAGACATGGAGAATTTTGATGCACATGAATCGCTTTCTTGGAGTTGTCTCTCTCTCGTTCGCGTGCAGCCTGCTCGCATGTGCGGTGGAGCCGGGTGCTCTGGAGGAGGACAGCGGCTCCCTCGAGTCCGGGGTGACCAGCCCGGACGGCATGATCGACGCGACGCTCACGATCCAGTCGCAGTGGGGCAGCGGGTACTGCGCGAACGTGACGGTCAAGAACCTGAGCCGCACCGCGGCCACCACGTCCTGGGGCATGGTCGTCGAGCTCGGCGGAACCACGGTGACCAACCTGTGGAACGCGCGCTCCACGCCCTCAGGCGGGCGGCTGAACGTCACCAACGAGGGCTACAACGGCGCGATCGCGAAGGGGGAGACAGCGTCGTGGGGGTTCTGCGCGAACGGCACCGGGCGGCCCACCATCGTGTCGGCCAGCAGCACCGGAGGCACGGGAGGCGCGACCACGTCCTCCTCGAGCAGCAGCTCGAGCTCGTCCTCTAGCGCCTCGGCGAGCAGCGGCGCTGGCGGCGCCGGCGGCTCGGGCGGCGCTGGCGGCTCGGGCGGCGCTGGCGGCGCTGGCGGCGCGGGCGGCGGCGCCACGACAGGAACAGGGGGCTCGAGCGCGTATTCGCCGTGCCCGACGAACGGGGATCCTTGCAAGATCCTGCCGCTGGGCGACTCCATCACGGATGGGGTCGGGGTGTCGGGCGGCGGCGGTTATCGGATCGAGCTGTTCAGGAAGGCGCTGGCCGCCGGCCAGAGCATCACGTTCACGGGCTCTCTGACGAACGGGCCGGCGACGGTCGACGGCGCTCCGTTTCCGCGGAAGCACGAGGGTCACAGCGGCTGGAAGATCAACCAGATCGCTGGCCTCGTGCCGGCGCCTTCGATGCAGGAGACCCCGCACATCGTGCTGCTCATGGCGGGGACCAACGACGTGTCGCAGAGCGACAACCTCGCCATGGCGCCGCAGCGGCTGGGCTCGCTCCTGGACAAGATCTTCGCCGCCGCCCCCAATGCGTTCGTGGTCGTAGCGAAGCTCATTCCGCTCAGCTTCAACAACGCCGCCGTCGTCGCGTACAACAACGCGCTGCCGTCGATCGTGGAAGCCCGGGCGTCGGCGGGGAAGCACGTGGTGCTGGTGGACATGCATACCGGGTTTCCGACGTCGGAGCTCGCGGACGGGGTGCACCCGAACGCGGCCGGCTATGCCCGCATGGCGAACCGATGGTACGACGCGATCGGCGACCTGCTGCCGTGAACTGCCGGCGCGCCCGGCCGCCGGCGACCGTCGAGCGCTGGCTCGGCGTCACGGCCGCCGCGACCCTGCCGTGAGCCCGGAGATCGCCCCCACGGGGCGCTGCGCTCGCCGCGCGTGCGGCCCGGCGAGCGCGCTCCGGTTCGCCTACTCGCCGAAGAAGCCGACGGCCTGATTGCCGAGCAGCTGCTGTCCCGCGGCGTTCGCGTGGCAGCTGTCGGCGGTCGTCCCCGCCCGAGCCGACCGAAAGAGCCGGGATGGATCACGATCAGCGTCGGATCGGCGGCCGCCTGCTTGGCGAGACGGTCCATGAGCTAGGGGGGATGACAAATCTGTCCAAGGGGGCCGACGACGATCTCGCCGTCTATTCGCGCGGGTCGCAGCGGCAATAGAACAAGGACGGTCGGACGCGAGCCGAGAGCCCTCGCAGGTCCTGACCAACGCCCCCTGACAGAAGGTGACGACGATGAATTCTCTTGTTCTTTCCCACCGATGGATGGTCCGCTGCGCCGTTGGGATAACCGCGCTCTGCCTCGGCGCTTGCGGTTCGGAGAGTGACCCGGTCGACGGTTCGGGGTCGGGAGACGCCACAACCGTAACCGCAGGGACGACGGGCACCGGCGGTCCCACGACCGGAGGTTCGACCAGTGGTGGGACAGGTGGAGGCGCCGGCACGGGCGACACCACCGCCGGCACCACCGGCACCGGCGGAGACGGCACCGGCGGCGCAGGGGCGGGCGGACCCGCGTCGGGGAGCACCGCGACCACGGGCGGCGCCGGCGGCACCACCGGAACGGGCGGTGCGGACGACGGCCTGCTCCCGACGGGAGACAACTCCGTCGCGTACACTGGCTGCTCGATGGCCAACAACATCGGCACTGGCTACAAGCGCGTCGGCGGCAGGATCATGTGGAACGCGGACAACTATCAAACGGGTGCCATGGTGGTCCAGAACTGGACGAGCGGGCGCCGGCGGCGCCGACTGGACCGACATGAAGGCGCAGGAGTTGGCCAACGACCCGACCGTCAACGAGAACATGAGCTACCTCGGGAAGTTCATCCTCAACAATGACGCGGGCGAGGTCAGCGACGGCTGCCACGCCAGCAGCCCGAAGGGCGAGAACGTGCTGGGAGAGCAGGCGAAGGCGTTCTTCGGGGGCTGATCGGAGCACAGGCTCAACGAGACCGAGCTTCGATGTCGACCGGCGCGCGCCATGCGTAGCTGCGCGCGCTCCGGTGGTGAGCCCTGCTCGTACGATGGGAGCAGGCATTGATCGGTGGATGATCCATAATTTCGCTTGCCCGTCCTTGTCACACCGTCGGTATCGCGTTCTTCGGGCTGCTGTTCTCGGCAGGTTGCACCGCGGGCGAGACGATCGCGAAGGACCGAAGCCGCGGCCACGCGGACGCTTGGGCTGGAACGGCGCCAAGCTGCGCCGGGCTCCCGGTGACCTGCGGGCCATCGGGGAACGAGGACTGCTGCGAGAGCCTGCTGGTCCCCGGCGGAACCTTCGCTCGAAGCTACGACGGCGTCGACTATTTGGACCGGAGCTGCCCGGCGACGGTGAGCGACTTCTACCTCGACAAATACGAGATCACCGTGGGCCGGTTCCGGGCGTTCGTGAACGCAGGCATGGGCACGCAGGCCAGCCCGCCTGGGGATGGCACGGGCGCACATCCGAAGATCCCAGGCTCTGGCTGGAGCTCGGCGTGGAACACCAAGCTGCCCCCGAACACGGCTGCCCTGAAGAACGCGCTGAGCTGCATCGTCCATCAGAGCTGGACGGACACGGCGGGGCCCTGGATCTCGTGATCTCCGAAGAGCACGTCGGCGACGCCGCCGCCCTCGCTGCCCGGCAGCCAGGCCGCGACGAACGCGTCCGACCGGTTGAGCTCCTTGTTGGTGTGGAGCGGGCGGCCCGACACGAACACCGTGACGATGGGCACGCTCGGCGCCTAGGCGCGGATGGTGTCGATGACGGCAAGGTCCTCGGGGTAGAGCTTGGCGTGCTCGAGCGTCTCGCCAGCGAGCGTGCCTCGAGCGACGTGCCTCGAGCGGCGCTCAGAAGTTCCAGCTGATCGAAGCGTCGTCCACGTAGACCTGCTCCCACGCTCCCGGTTGCGTCCCCAGCGTGACGCGCACCGTGATGTTCTTGGTGCACGCGTAAGTATTGTTGACCGTGTACTTGACCCAAGCCGCAGCGCCCACGCCCGAGTACGGCGTCGAACCGATATAGGTCCAACTTGCAGTGTCGATCATCTCGACCGAACCATGGTTGGCAAAGCCGTTGCCCCGCAGCCAGACGCTGGCCGAGCACGACGTCGGGGTCACTGTCGCCGTAAACGCCTTGTAAAATTGTAGCCAATCGGGCGCGCCGGCCGACGGCGAATAGTACAAATAGGCTATCGTTGAAGGCGAACGGGTCGAACTCCAGGTCGTTAAAAATGCCCCGCCTTCGGCCGAATTGCTGGCCCAAAATCCCCAACCGCCTGATTCTAGGTTGTCACTGATGGTGACGGTGGCCGCCATCGCGTCGTGCGCACTGCCGAGCGAGCTGCCGATGATCGCCAAGGCAGCAAACCCCATCCGAACGCCGTTCTTCGTGCTCGTAATGATCGACATGTTCGTGATCCTTTTCAATTCGATTTAATCAGCCGCAGCGCGGACAGGGAACCATAGGAAACTCGCCCGTGTTAAGCTCCGCGGGAATGGCGCCGGGCGAGCCGTCTTGCGCGCATCAGACGCCCGCTCGCCCCGTCGCAGGAGCTCTACGGTTTCCTATCCGCTGGCCGCGTCGCGGGATCGACCCAGCGCGCGCCTACCGTGACGATCCATGCACCGAATTCGTGATCTCGAGGAGCGACCGCACGAGCGGGTCCTCGTCGTCCATGGCGCGCCACGCCGAGCGGCCGAGGATGACGACGTTGAGGTCCCGAACCCGCTTGAACACCACTCCGGCGAGGAGCGTCGACGCGGCACTCTCGGGAAACACGCTGAGACCCTCGCCGCTCGCCACGAGCATGAGGATCACATCGCTGCTGGCCTCCTCGTGGGCGAGCTCGAGCTTATGATCATGCGCTCGGAAGGCGGCGATGATGTCGTCGTGGAGGCGCGGGCCCTCCTTGCGCGGAGGCCAGATAAAGCGCTCCTGCTTCAGGTCCGCGACCCTCAGTGTGCGCCGTGCAGCGAGGCGATGGCTCTTCGACATCACAACGCCGACGCGCTCGCGATACAGCACGCGGAAGCGGAAGAGCGGGTTGTCTTCCGGCGAATGATAGCCGTACCCGACCGAGATCTTGCCATCGCGCAGCGCGGCGACCTGCTCCTCGCTCGGCAGCGGCCGGAGGCGCACCTCGACGCGCGGATGACGCGCGCGGAACGTCTGCACGATCCCCGGCAGCAGGAGGGCGTCAGCCAGGGCGCCGTCGAATCCGACCACGACCGTCCCGATGCGGCCTTGCGCCGTCGCGCGGGCGTCGTCGACCGCGAGCGCGGCGCGAGCCAGGGTCGCGCGCGCGCCTTCGAGGAAACTCCGGCCGGCGGCGGACAGCTTCACCCCGCGTCCCGAGGGCACGAAGAGCTCGACGCCGATCTCCTCTTCGAGCTGAGCGATTTGCCGGCTCAAGGGCGACTGCGAGACGTGAAGCTGCTCGGCCGCCCTTCCGAAGTGCTCCGCCTCCGCGACGGCGATGAAGTACCGCAGGTGACGTAGCTCCATGATTTCAGATCTATAGGGTCTGAAACCGTTGCGATCAATGTCCTGGTGGTCTTGAACGCGACGGTGCAGGCTGTTCAACATGAGGCGACACGAGAAAGGCTCGGCGGCGCACCCCTATGACGTCGTCATCGCGGGCGCAGGGCCGGTCGAGTCAAGGACGACACGAAGGGAGCGCGCGAGGCCCGCGCCCGAGGCGAACCAGATGGTGCAACGTCGCCCCGCCGGCGCGGTGCTCGTCGCCGGGGCGGTGATCTTCTTCCTCGCCGAGCTCATCGCCGCCGCGGCATGGACGGATCCTCCATACAGTTACACGCATCACTACATCAGCAACCTGGGAGTCCGTGGCCCCCTCGAGGCTCTTGGCCAGTTCATGAACTCGCCACTCGCGTGGGTCATGAACACCGGGTTCTTCCTCTTCGGGATCATGTTCTTCATCGGTGTCGCCGCGCTCAAGGGCCTGCGAAGCTGGCGCCGCTGGGCAGCGCTCAGCCTGGGAGCTCTCGTAGCGCTTGGCGGCGTCTTGCTGGCGTTCAACCCCGGTTCCGGAGAGCCGCCCGACGGCGCCGTCGACTATCACGGCTTGGGGGCCTTCGCGTCTATCGTCGGAGGCAACGTGCTCGTGATCCTTCTCGGACGCCAGCGCCAACAAATCGGAGTCGCTCCGAAAGCCGGGAGGGCCATGGTCGTCCTCGGCGTGTTCGGGCTCGCCTCGATGGTGGCCTTTCTCGCGGTCGCCAGCTCGGGGACCAACGTCCTCATCGGCCTCGTCGAACGCTGCGCCGTCTATCCCATCCTGGTCGGCTTCATCCGTGCAGGGGCGTCGATCTGGCGTCGCCGGACCTGTGCACGCTCGGGCGGGCGAGGACGAGACATCCCGACTACAGATGCTGAAGCAACAGCCAGCCTCAGCCTACATCATCGAGATGCGCGCCGAGCCTGGAGCGAGTGACAGGCTGTTCCAACGAGCTAGCAGCGCAGGGCATGCGTGCGCGCGCGGCCGACGATCCGCCCTAGACTAGGGCGCGCAGCGCACCGGCGCGCTCGCGCGCCTCACCACCAGCCGATGTCCTGGATGATGGTGCCGATGTCGCCGTGCCGCACGATCGCGCGGTTCTGGCGGATCTCGTAGGATTTCGGCGAGCTGTCGACGATGTCCTGATCGAAGGTGTGGCACTCGAGCTTGTAGGTGCCCGCGCCCTGCATCAGCGCGCCCTTCAGCATGATGTACGTATCGTTGTGACGGCTCCTGAGCCGCTCGATCGCCTCCGTGCTGGCGTCGATGAGCAGCTCGAGGTGGACCGTCTTCTCCTGCTTGCTGTGCGACGCGTCGAACGCGAGGTTAATGACGATGCCGGCATCGAGCAGCGCATCGATATTGGACTTGGAGAACGTCTCGTACACCATGAGCTTCGCCATTGCGCGCTCCTTTCAAGATGTGCTCGTAGATGTACCACGGCACGGGACGCCGGGCCGAGGGGCATCGGCGCAGCGCGGCGCCGGACCCCCGGGGTTGCCCCCGGCACCGGGCTCTGCGGTGCCGCCGCCATGATCGCTCGCGCCTCGAAGCCCGCGGGCTGTCAACCGCGCCTGTCAACCGGTGCAAGCCGCGGTTGACACCACGCCCGGATCTCAGCCGCCATGGGTGGAAAATTCTCGCCACGCGACGGTCGTCGCGTGGCCCCTCCCGTCGATCCTGCGCCTGGCGCAGCGCTGGAACGTCCTGTGCATCTCGGTTCACGACTCGCTCGGCGTGGACGTCGTGAGCGGCGGCAGGACGGCTCCTGCCACGCCATCCAGCCACCGGCTCCGCGCGCGCTCCCGGCGCTCGCGCCCTCGGCTTCCGGGGCGCGGCGCGCTTCAAGGATGGATCATGTTCAACAAGACTTATCAAGCCACGCACCCGGACATGATGAAGGGCGCGGACAACCAGGCGCTCCGCGACCGATATCTCGTGCAAGGCCTGTTCGCTCCCGGCCATACCCGGCTGACCTACTCGCACAACGAGCGCTTCGTGATCGGCGGGGCCACGCCCACGAAGGAGACCCTGACGCTGCCGGCCCAGACCGAGCCCAAGAGCGCCAAGGGCCGTCCCTTCCTGGAGCGCCGCGAGCTCGGGATCGTCAACGTGGGCGGCGCCGGCCGCGTCACCGTCGACGGCAAGGCCTACGACCTCGCGCCCCGCGACGGGCTCTACGTGCCCATGGGCGTCGCCGACGTGACCTTCGACAGCGCGGACGCCGCCGCGCCGGCCAAGTTCTACCTGGCCAGCCTGCCGGCCCACACCGCCTTTCCGGTGACCAAGATCTCGATCGAGCAGGCCAAGCCCCTCGAGCGCGGCTCGCCCGAGCAGTCCAACGAGCGAACCATCTATCAATACATCATCCCGGGCGTGTGCCAGTCGGCGCAGCTGCTCCTCGGCGTGACCTTCCTCAAGCCGGGCAGCGTCTGGAACACCATGCCGCCGCACCTGCACGACCGCCGCTCGGAGATCTATCTCTATTTCGGCCTGACCGGCGACAACCGGGTATTCCACTTCATGGGCCAGCCCGACGCCATGCGCCACCTCGTGGTCGGCGACGGCGAGGCGGTGATCTCGCCGCCGTGGTCCATCCACATGGGCGTGGGCACCTCGAACTACGGCTTCATCTGGACCATGGGCGGCGAGAACCTCGATTACACCGACATGGACGTGCTCGACGTCTGCCAGCTGAAGTAGGGCACCCGAGCCCGCGCCCCTGATCGCCGCCTGCCGGTGGTGGGGGTACTTCGGCTGAACGTGCGGTCCTTCGAGCCGCCAAGGCATCAAGGACGCCCAGAAAATCACAAAGATCTTGGCGTCTTATGGCGCCTTGGCGGTCCCATCATCCCGACAGGGTGGGGGCATTTCCCCACCACCCGCCTGGCGCCGGATTGCCGGCGATCGAGGCGCACGCCGCCGCGCGCGGTCCCCCGTCCGCGCAGCCGGATCCGAAGACCCGAGCATCTGAGCAGCCCTGCCGAGCGCCGGGCCGTTCGCCGCGCTCGGTCACGTCGGGCGGTGGCTCCGAACAAGGTTCAATCAAATCCATAACTTGGCACCGGCGCGCTCCGCAGCCGAGCGGCAGACACAGGGCCGCACGGGGATCCTCGACCGCGCTCCGGTCGTGAGCCCCTCGCCGACCGCGTCGTGGACCATGAGGCCGGCGTCTGGCACCGCCGCCGGGCGCGGCGCCGGAGCGAGACAAAGTCCTCCGCCCCGCGGCCGAACGCCGCCCCAAGCCGGTCGCCCCGGCGATGAAAGTAAAAATCAATTGCATCTGCGCCGGCCCGTGTGCTAAGGCACATCAAGCGCGCTCGACAGGGCGGGAGCTGGGGTGCGGTGTGCCTTGTGGGCTGCCTATCGGATCGCGTCGGTCCGAATGAGGTGGTCTCCATGGCGTCATGGTGCCTGCGGACGCGCAGCGTCTGCGCTCTTGATGTAGGGACGCCATGAGAACAGATTCCTTCCAGCTGCATTGTATACGTGCGCGTGGGGGCGCCGCGGTTTTGGCCGCATGGAGTCGATGACATTGAATCGACGGAGATCTGTGCCATGAGCGATAGAGACACGCAGAAGCAGTTCATCCTCGAAGGAAATCTGACGAGAGTGATGTGGGAGCTCTCGTGGCCGGCCGTGCTCGCCATGGTCCTCTACGGGCTCAACGCCTTCCTGGACGCCGTGTTCGTGGGCCAGCTGATGAACAAGAGCGCCCTGGCAGGCGTCGGTATCGCCTATCCCTTGTCCCAGATCACGCTCGGTCTCGGCAGCCTGGTGGGGACCGGCGCGGGCACGGCGCTCAGCATCTACCTGGGCGCCGGCGACAGGAGCAAGCTCAACAACCTGCTGGGGAGCGTGAACGGGCTGTCGCTGGTCCTCAGCTTGCCTTACACCGTGCTCGCCTACGTCTTCGCAGAGCCGATGGTGCGCATGATGGGCGGCACTGGGGAGATCCTCGCGTACGGCACCGAATACTTCAAGGTGACCGCGCTCGGCTCGGTGTTCTGGGTGCACGGCCTGGCCGTGAACATGACGGTGCGCGGCGAGGGCAAGATGAAGACCGCGGCCTGGATGATCTCCCTCGGTCTGCTGGTGGACGTCGCCCTGAAGCCCCTGTTCATCCACACGTTCGGCTGGGGTGTGCAAGGCGCGGCGTGGGCCACCAACGCGGCGATGCTCGTGTACTCGGTCGTGGGGCTCCTGTATTTCGCGAGGGGGCGTGCCTCGTTCGACACAGCATGGCGCACGATCCGCATCGATCCGCTGATCCGAAAGCAGATCGTCTCTCTGGGCATGCCAGGCATGATCTTGACCATCATGGGGATCGCCCAGAACGTCGTGGTCTACAACGCGGTATCGAGCCATGGAACGGAGAACGACGTCGCCTTCTACGCCGCCTGCAACCGCATCTTCCTGTTCATGCTGACCCCTCTGTTCGGGCTGATGCGCGCCTTGCAGCCGGTGGAGGGGATCAACTACGGGGCACAGCGCTACACCAGGGTGAAGCGGGCCTTCAGCCTGTTCGGGCTCGTCGGTGTCGCGTTCGTCCTGCCGTTCTGGCTCGCGATGATGGTCGCCCCGAGCGCCGTCCTCAGCGCCCTGCTGCCTGGGTACGAGTTCACCGCGCAGCAGCTGCTTGATTTTCGGATCTACATCCTCGTCCTGCCCCTCCTGCCGTACGTCTTCAATGCGCTGGTGCTGTTCCCCTGCCTGGAGAGGGCGCAGCTCGCGAGCGTGGTCGCCCTGCTGAGGCAGGTGGTGCTCTACCTGCCCGTGATGTGGCTCCTCCCGAGGCTCGTCGGGGTGAGCGGCGTCTACTGGGGGGCCACCGCGATCGACGTGGCGATGTTCGTCCTCGTGCTCGTCCTGGTGAACCGGGAGCTTCGCAGGCTCGGCGGGCGCGACGTGGAGACGAGCGCCGCGCTCAGAGAGGCGCCCGCCGGCTGAGCCCCGCCTTCCCAGCTCCGCCGGACGACGCGCTGGGGCCGCGCCACGCCGGCAGGCGGCCATCGTCCAGCGGCAGCGCGCACCGACCGACGCGCGCGGCGTCATTCCCGTGCGCGGTCTCCACTTCCCCTTGCCCGGCCAGGATGCCCGCGCGGATCGCCGCGCGCGTCGCCATGGATGGCATCCTGCGTTCAAATGCAAAACACTTGCAATAGATCCTTGGTTGTTATAGATGCCGCGACGTGACCGCCACGGCTCCCGCGCATCGAGGCTCAGCGCTCCCGTCCAGGGTGCGGATGAGCGTCGGCGCCGTCGCCGCGCTCGTCGCGGCCGGCGCGCTGCTCGCGGGCGGGGTCGCGTACGCGCAGGACGCCGGCACGGGTTCGCCGGCGGAGGCGCCCGGGGATGCCGCGCCGAACGGCGAAGCGCCTCCGGCCGCCCCTCCCGGCTCCGAGCAGGCTCCAGAGAATCACCCGCCGGTCCTCCTCTCGTTCGTCGAGGCCGACTACCCGGCAGCGGCGCTCGCGCAGGGCCTGGAGGGGACCGTCGTGCTGCGGCTCACCATCGAGGCGGACGGGCGCGTTTCGGTGGCCGACGTGGAGCAGGCCGCGGGGCACGGCTTCGACGAGGCGGCCCAGGCCGCAGCGCTGCGCTTCGTGTTTTCGCCCGCTCGACGCGGGGACACCCCGGTCGCCTCGCGGATCCTCTACGCGTACGAGTTTCGCCGCCCGAAGCCCCCTGCGAGCGGCGCGCTCCGCGGGCGCGTGCTCTTGCCCGGCGCGGGCTCGCTCGGCGTCGCCGGCGCGGAGGTGCTGGTGCGGCACCACGACGGCTCGACCCAGCGAGCGCGCACCGACGGCGAGGGCCGCTTCCAGATCGAGGGCCTCGCGCCCGGCCCCTGCGTCGTCACCGCCGAGGCGAGCGGCATCGGTCGGGCGGAGGTCGAGACCGAGATCGCCGAAGCGCGCGTCGCCGAGATCGCCGTGCGGCTCGTGCAAACCGGCGAGGCGGCTCCGATCGAGGTGACCGTGCGCGGGCCGTCGGAAGCCGAGCGGCGCCGGCAGTCGGCCGAGGCCGTGACGGTCGTCGAGACGGATCGCGTCAAGCGCGAGACCTCGGACATGGGCGAGGTGCTCGCGCGCACGCAGGGGATCGGCGTGCGTCGCGAGGGAGGCCTCGGCTCGGCCACGCGCTTCTCGCTGAACGGCCTCACGGACGACCAGGTGCGGTTCTTCCTCGACGGTGTCCCGATCGAGCTCGCCGGCTTCCCCTTCGGCGTCTCGAACGTGCCGGTAGGCCTCGTCGAGCGCGTCGAGATCTACAGCGGCGTGGTCCCGGTGCGCTTCGGCGCCGACGCGCTCGGCGGGGCCGTCAACCTGGTCACCGCGCAGGACCTCTGCGAATCACGCGCCGGAGCGTCCTACGAGGTGGGCTCGTTCGACACGCACCGAGCGGCGCTCGCTGGCAGCTACCTGCACAGGCCAAGCGGCCTGTTCGCTCGCGCGAGCGGGTTCTTCGATTACGCGAAGAACGACTACCCCGTCGATGTCGAGGTCGCCGACGAGCGCGGGCGCCTGTCTCCGGCGCGGGTCTACCGCTTCCACGACCGTTATCGCAGCGCGGGAGGCAACGTGGAGCTCGGGGTCGTCGATCGACCGTGGGCGCAGCGGCTGCTCCTGCGGGCGTTCGCGACCGACTACGACAAGGAGTACCAGCACAAGCTGGTCATGACGGTCCCGTACGGCGGCGTGACGTACGGGGAGACCTCGGCTGGCGCGAACCTGCGCTACGAGCAGCCGCTCGGGCGCGGTGTGTCGCTGGACGTCGTCGGCGGCTACGCAACCACCCGAGGGCGCTTCCTCGACGTCGCGACCTGCTTCTACGACTGGCTCGGGCGCTGCTACCGCGAGCGAGGCCAGCCGGGCGAGACGGACTCTCGCCCACACGACCAGGTCTTCTGGGACCATTCCGCCTTCGCGCGCCTCAACGCGGTATGGCGCATCCAGCCGTCACACGCGGTTCGCCTGGCCATCGCGCCCACGTACCTGACGCGGACGGGCGATGAGCGCCGGCAAAGCGACCCGGCTAGCCCCGATCCGCTCGCCGACCGCCGGGGCCTGCTCACGCTGGTGAACGGCCTGGAGTACGACCTAAACCTCTTCGACGATCGGCTCGAGAACATCTTGTTCGTCAAGCAGTACGTGCAGCGCATCGAGAGCGAGAGCCCGGCCGCCGGTAACGCACCCCGCGGCCACGACCGGAGCACCCAGCGCTTCGGCGTGGGCGACGGGCTCCGGTACAGGTTCACGCCCTGGCTCTACGGGAAGGCCTCCTACGAGTGGGCAACGCGGCTGCCCAGCGCCGACGAGGTCTTCGGCGACAATGCGATGATCGCGGCCAACGTGGCACTCGAGCCCGAGACCAGCCACAACGCGAACCTCGGGCTCACCCTCGATGCACGCGAGACGCCGGCGGGCGCCTTCCGCGCGACGGGCAACGGCTTCGTGCGTGCGATGGACCAGCTGATCATGCTCCTGGGCAACGATCGCGTGCAGAGATACGAGAACGTCCCCGGCGCGCGGTCGCTCGGCGTCGAAGGCTCCGTCGGATGGACCTCGCCCGGGGGGCATCTCGCGCTCGACGGCAACGTCACCTATGTCGACTTCCGCAACGCTTCGAGCGAGGGGACGTTCGGCGACTTCGAAGGAGATCGCATCCCGAACCGCCCGTACCTCTTCGCCAACGGCGCCGCGCGCTTGCAGCTTCGTCGCGTCTTCGCCCCCGAGGACGAGGTCGCGGTCACCTGGAACGGCCGCTATGTACACGAGTACTTCCGCCTCTGGGAGAGCATCGGCCGGCGCGAGTCCAAGCAGGTCATCCCCTCGCAGCTCGTGCACTCGGCGGGGCTCGGATACGTCGTCGGGGACGGACAGGCGACCCTGAGCACGATGCTCGAGGTGCAGAACCTCACGGACGAGGCGGTATTCGATTACTTCGGCATTCAGCGCCCGGGAAGGAGCCTCTACATCAAGCTCACAGCGGAGCTTTGAGCTTGAGCCGAGGAGATGAGATGCACACCGTTGTAGCCGTCAAGAATCTGCTCGTTCAGTCCGGCGCGTCCTGGGTCCTGTGGCTCCTGTTCGCGCTCTCGGCGGGCAGCGTCGCCATCGCGGTCGAGCGCTGGCTCTACTTCCGCTCGAAGGACGACGACGTGCGAGCGCTCGCCGCCGAGCTGGACGCCCACCTGTCGAACGGCTCGATCGCCGCCGCGCTCGACGCGCTCCGGCCGATGACGTCGGTCGGGGCGATCGTCGCCCGCGCGGGGCTGAGGCTCGCCCAGCGCGGCTCGGCTGCGGCGGACAGGGGGATGCAGAGCGCGATCTCCGCCGAGCGGAAGGCGCTCGAGGCGCGGCTCGCGTACCTCGGCACCCTGGGCAACAACGCGCCCTTCGTCGGCCTCTTCGGCACCGTCATCGGCGTGATCCTGGCGTTCGAGCAGCTGGGCCAGGCCACGGGGACCGCGGGCGCCGGGGCGGCGAGCCAGGTCGCCTCCGCCGCGGTCATGGCGGCGATCGCGGAAGCGCTCGTGGCGACGGCCGTGGGCATCGGCGTCGCGCTGCCGGCCGTCGCCGCTTACAACTACCTGCAGCGCCGGATCGCCGCGATCCTCGACGACGCCGAGACGCTCTCGAACCTGGTGCTCGCCTACCTGGCGACCGGAGAGGCTGCCCAGCCTCTTCCTGTCGAGCCCGCGCGCGCGGTGCATCGTGGAGCGGCGATCGACGAGCCGACGAACGGCGAGGCGCCCCGCCCGGAGGCGGCCTAGCCATGGCGAGCGCCGGGCCGAGCGCGAGATCCCGCCGCGGCGGGATCATCGAGGGCATCAACGTGACGCCGCTCGTCGACATCACGCTGGTCCTTTTGATCATCTTCATCGTCACCGCCAAGATCGTCGTCGCGCCTGCTGTCCCGCTGGATCTGCCGAAAGCTTCGCAGAGCGAAGAGCTCCAGACGGTGCTGTCCGTGGTGGTGCCCGCGGAGGGGCCCGTGCAGATCGACGGAGCCGCGATCGACGACGCGGCGCTCCGCGAGCGCGCGGCGGCGGCCTTTTCGCGCGATCCGCAGCTCCGGGCCGTGATCCAGGCGGATCGCGTCGTCCCGCACGGGCGCGTGATGACGGTGCTCGACACGCTGAAAGCAGCGGGGATCGTGCGCGTCGCGTTCGGCGCCGTCCGCCCCGAGACCGAGCCGCGTAACGCGGAGAGGACCGGTCACCATGACTGAACCGCGATTCCACCCCGAGAGCATCGCCGGCATCGTCCTCGACGCGGCGCGCGCCCACGCTCAGCCCCGGCGCGCGAGGGCCCGAGCCGGCGGTTTCGCGGCGAACAGCACGGCCGGGATCATCCTCGGAGCCGTCCAGGAACAATCGGTCCGCGCGCTCGTGCTCGCGCTCATGCCTGCAGCCGTCATGCAGGGCACGGTCGGGATGATCGCGCTCCGCTGGGGACCGGACGACACGGCAGCGGGGCCGATCGCGGCTCGCCCGCCGCTTCAGGTGGAGCACGTCGTCGATTTGGCGCCACCTCCCTCGCCGCCGAGCCCCTCGCCGCTCGAAGAAGCGCCGGCGCCCAGGGCAGCCGAGCGCGCGCCCGCGCGCGCAGCCGCTGCTCGTGGGCCCGAGGCCCCCGCCGCGCCTCCAGCGCCCGCGCAGGCAGCGCCCCCCGCGCAGGCAGGGCAGGTCGTCCTGGCGGAGAGCGCCGGTGCGCCGCTCGATTTCACGGGGTTCGATATGTCCGTCGGCCGCGGCGAGCGCTATGCGGGGGGCGTGACCGCCTCGGCGGGGACGAGCGCGCAAGCGGTGCATGCGTCGCGCGTGGACCGAAGCGCTCCTCCTGGGCGTCCGCAGGGACGCCCCTCGCGCGCAAGGCCCGTCGGGCAGCCCGCGCGCGAGTGGAGCTGCCCCTGGCCGCGCGAAGCCGACGCGCTTTCGGTCGACGAACAGACGGTCGTGATTCGCACGGTCGTTCGCGACGACGGCACCGTCGCCTCGGCGGAGCTCCTGTCGGATCCGGGGTACGGCTTCGGCCAGATGTCACTCGCGTGCGTCCGCAAGCAGCGCTTCGTGCCGGCGGCGGACGAGGAGGGTCAGCCCATCACCGCGACGTCGCCGCCCATCCGCGTGCGGTTCACGCGGCATCCGCGAGCCACAGGTGAGCCCTGGGGAAGCCCGACGCGAGAGAAATAAGGAAGGAAGACATGATCTCTTCAGGTACCAGGCTCCTTCAGGTCGAGGCCGCCGCGCGCCCCAGCGCTCAGCCCGATGAGCGGGGGCGACGTTTGATGGACCGCGGCCGGAAGCGGGGCGCTCGATGGCCGCTCGTGACGTCGTGGCTCTTGTGCCTGCCGCTCGCGGCCGGCTGCGGCAGCGACCCCGGGGAGAGCGGCGTCGAGGGCCCGGACGACGGCGGTCCCCGCTATGCGGTCGCCAGCCGCGTCGAGAGCAGCGATTTCTCGAACACCACGATGTTCGTCTGGGTGGTGGACGACGTGAGCGAAGGGGCCGTCGAGCTCGACGAGGCCGTCGAGCTCCCTGGAAGTGGCTCTATCTGGGGAGTCCCGCGAGCTGAGGCCTTCTACGTCGTCAGCTCGGAAGAGCTCACCATTTCGAAATACGGATTGGCCGGCGGCAAACCGGAGCTCCAAGCTCGACTCGGGCTGAGCGGAGCCGGGATCTCCTTCCTCCTCGGGGAGAGGATGGCCTTCGACGGCCCGGACCGAGGCTTTCTCTTCGATCTCACCACGGCGCAGGCGCTCGAGATCGATCTCGCGGCCATGGAGATCACCCGGAGCATCGACGTGTCCGACGCGCTGATCGACTCGGCGGACTATACGTTCCTCGGAGAGCCCGGCTTTCGCGAGCACGGCGGCCGGCTCGTCGCTCCACTCTACGGCACGAGCGCGGCGTACGACCGGGTGGCCGGCGAGTCGAAGATCCTCTTCTTCGACCCGAGAGACGGCACGTTCGAGGTGAAAGGCGCCCCTTGCGGAGGCCTTTACTACACGGCGAAGGCGCCCAATGGGGACATCCATTTCGCGTCCGATCCGTACGTCGCGTCGATCTACATGATCGATCCGGAGAGGTCTCCAGCGCCGTGCATGGCGCGCATGGCTGCGGGCGAGGAAGAGCTCGATATGGCCGTGGTGGCGCTCAACGACGTGACGGGCGGCCCGACCGGCGGCCTGGTGCCGGGATCCGACGGCGTGGCGTACCTGCGCGTGCTGGACACCGACGTCTACTCGCCCGGCGCCGACGCCACCCATCTGGAGGCGTACGCGGCGCCGGCGTGGCAGACGTGGCGCATCGAGCTCGACGATCCGACGACGGCCGAGCTCACCGATCGCCAGCCGCTCGCCGGTGGCATCAAGGTGTTCGAGGTGGACGAGCACGCCTACGAGAACGAGTCATCCGCAGGCTTCGGCTCGACCACGCTGGTGAGGACGACCGGGGACGGCGCGCCGGCGCGCGCCCTGACCATGCCCGGCGCCGCGTGGGGCGCCCTGCGCGTACGCTGAACTGAAACCGGGAGAGATCCAATGTCAGACTCGAACGGACTGGTTGTGAAGGGGTTAACGAAGACGTACGCCAACGGCGTTCGAGCGCTGAACGGCGTCAACTTGAACGTTGGACCAGGGCTCTATGGGCTCCTCGGTCCCAACGGCGCGGGCAAGAGCACGCTGATGCGCACGCTCGCCACGCTTCAGGCGCCGGACGCGGGGACGATCACGTTCAACGGGATCGATGTCATTTCGTCTCCCGACCGCCTGCGTCGCCGCCTCGGGTACCTCCCGCAGCAGATCGGCGCGTATCCGGGGGTGACGGGGCGGTCTCTGCTCGAGCGCTTCGCCTGGCTGAAGGGGCGCACGGACCGCCGCGAGCGCGACGCGGAGATCTCGATGCTGCTCGCGCGCGTCAACCTGAGCGACGTCGGCCACCGCGAGGTCGCGACCTACTCCGGGGGCATGCTGCGGCGGTTCGGCATCGCGCTCGCGCTCGTCGGGTCTCCGCACCTCCTCATCGTGGACGAGCCGACCGCCGGCCTCGACCCGGCCGAGCGCAACCACTTCCACCGAGTGCTCGCGGAGGTCGCCGCGGAGGCCGTGGTGTTGCTCTCGACGCACATCGTGGACGACGTGGAGAACCTCTGCGGGAGGCTGTCGATCGTCAACCGGGGGCGGGTGGTCGCCGAAGGGACGCCCGCCGAGCTGACCGCGCCGCTCGCGGGTCGCCTGTGGACCCGGACGTACGCGCGGGCCGAGCCGATCCCCGAGGACGCGCTGAACGTCATGCCCACGCCGAGCGGCACCCGCGCCGTCGTGGTGCGCGATGTGTCGCCCGGCGACGGGTTCGTCGCCCATGCGCCCAAGCTCGACGACGCCTACCATTACCTGCTGGCCGAATCGCGGCAGGCGGAGGCCGCATGAGCTCGACGCGCATCTACGTTGCCGAGGCGTGGCACGAGCTGCGGGCGGGGCTGCGTACCTCGCTCGTCCCGCTCATGTTCGTTGGCCTCGTGGGCTATCTGTTCATCATGCTCTCGAGCGCGGAGTACCTGCGCGGCATGGGCGGGGCAGACGTCGCGCGCAACAGCCCGCATGTGGTCTTCCTGATGACCTCCGGGCAGTCGTTCTGGCTCATCTTCGCGTGGGCGTGGGTGTTCGCGCAGGTCGTCACGCGCGATCGAGCGGCAGGGCTTCACGAGCTGGTGCTCTCCGCGCCCGTGTCGCTTCGCGGGCTCTTGATCGCGCGCTATGTCGGCGCCGTCGGGCTCGCTTGCGTCCTGGGGTCGTCGAGCTCGATCGGCTTTCTGCTCGTCCCCGCGCTCGCCGCGATCGGGGTGTTCCCGCCGGAAGCCGTCGGCCCCACGCCGGTCCTCGCGATCGCGTCATCGTGGGCGCTGTTCGTGCTGCCGTCCGCCGTCGGCCTCGGGGCGCTCTACCTCACCGCGGCGCTGCGGACCCGAAGCACGGCCGGCCCGTTCGCCGTGGCCGCGGTGGTCATCTTGATCTGGATGGTGGCCATGATCGTCCTGCGGGGCGGCGATCTCCACACCGACATCGCGACGGTGGTCGACGTGAGCGGCTTCGGGGAGGCGGAGGCGCAGACGAAACGCTGGACGCCGCACGAGAAGGCGACGGCGCAGCTGGCGATGACCGCGCCTCTCCTCATCAATCGGCTCCTCTGGACCCTGGTCCCCCTCGCCGTCCTGGCGTTCGCGCTCGCGCGGCAGCGGCGCGAAGCGCTCGTCCTCGAGCGGGCCGGCAAGCCGTCGCCGAACCGCGAGGAGACCCTCCGGGTCACCGCGCCTGCCGCCGCGGCGCTGCCGCCGGTCGCGACACCGTCATGGCTGCGCGCGACGCTGTCGGAGGCGCGGTGGCACCTGGCGCTGACGACCCGAGGGTGGGCGTTCCGTGTCGCGGTCGCGCTCTGGACCCTCATGAACGTGGCAGGGGCCTTCTACCATGTGATCGGGCACGCCGAGGGGCCGCTGGTCCCACGATCGGAGCTGCTCGCGCCGTTCCTGATCCGCCTCTGCTACGTGTTCTCCGTGTTCGCTGTGGCGGGGTTCGTGGGGGCGCTCGCCCGTCGAGACCAGCAATCCGGGTTCGACGAGATGATCGACGCCACGCCGGCGCCGCTCGGCACGCGCGTGATTGGCCGCGCCGTCGCGTCCCTCATGCTGACGCTCGTCATCGCGCTGGCGCCGACGCTCTCGGCGTGGATCGTGACGGGTCTCACCATACCTGCCAGCTTCGAGCCGTGGAATGCGCTGCTCGTGAACGCGCTGGTCGCTGCGCCGGCCTTGCTGGAGCTCGGCGCGATCACATTCCTCGTCCACGCGCTCGTGCGCTCGTCGGGCACCGCATACGCCGCGTCGATGCTGGTCGCGTTCATCGCGCTCGTGAATCACGAGATCGACATCGTCTCCTATCCACCCGCGCAGGTAGGGATCCCGGTGCATGTCGCCCTCTCCGAGCTCGCGGGCTGGTCGCCGTGGATCGTGCCGGTGCTCGAGATGGGCATCCTGAAGCTGAGCTGCGTCGGCCTCGCCGTCGCGCTGGCGTGGCTCGCGTATCCGCGCGGAACGGCCCTGAGGCTGGTCGAACGATTCCGTGGGGCAGCGCGGCAGCTCGCCCAGGGCGCGGGCGCGCTGGCAGCGCTCAGCCTCATCGCGATCGCCGCGTCGGCGGCGCTCTTGCACGAGCAGATCGTGGTGCGGAGCGGCTTCGCGTCGAAGAGCGAAGAGAACGCCGCCGACGCGGCCTGGGAGGCCCGTTTCTGGAAGGAGGCGTCGACGTTCTCCGTGGAGGGCGGCGAGGTCGAGGCGAAGATCGAGCCGTCCGCGCGCGCGGCCCGCGTCCGCTGGAAGCTGAGAGGAGTACGAGCCGGCGCGGCGAGGCTGCACGGGAGGCTGCGCACCGGGATGGACGTGGACAGTGTCCGGGTGGACGGCTCCCCGCGCGAGGTCATCGCGGCGAACGAGCACTTCATGGTCGACCTGGGCAGCTGCGCGCAGAGCGGGTGCGACGTCGAGCTCGACATCACGATCGCGTCTCCCGGCTGGTTCGAAGAGGGCGAGGCGCCGTGGCTCGACGGCTCTGGCGTGTGGGCTCGCGCGGCGGATCTCCTCCCGCGGCTCGGCCACGATGGTGAACGAGCGCTGCGATCGCCGTCCGCACGCCGCGAGCTGGGCTTGAAGGATCGCCCCGATCCGCTCGACGTGAAGGCGCTCGTACCGACCCTCGCCGTGGCGCCGGCGGGCCAGTGGCGCTGGTCGGTGTCGTTCTCCGAGGAGGGGATGAGCACGCCTGCCGAGGGGAGTACAACGCAGGGCCTCGACTTCGCGGTGGCGTGGCTGCCCAGGGATGCGGAGCTGAGCCAGCTGCGGCGAGAGGGCATCACGACGTGGCATGGCCCGACCCGCGCCGATACGGCGCGTGAGGTCCTGGAGGACACCCTGAAGATGGGCGAGTGTGTTCGCGCGCGGCTGGGATCCATCCCGGAGGTGACGACGATCGTGCAGGCGCCTCGCGATCTCGGCGGCATCCGGGTGCACGGCGCGATCCTGTGGCTGCCGGAAGGGGACGGCTGGGACGTGGGCTCGTCCGGCGCCGGCCGCGTGAAGCGACGCGCTGCGGTGGCCGAGGCGCTCGCCGCGCGCTGGCTCGCGGACCGCGCCGATCTGCGCGCGGAGCCGGGGTCGCGGTGGCTCGTCAACGGCGTCGCGGGATGGGTCGGGCTCGAGTGCGTGCGGTGGTCCGACGGCGGCGACGCGTGGCTCGCGCTCCTGGGTCGCCGCAGCGATGACGTCGTGGACGCGCTCGGCGCCCTCGACGCGCCCGTGTCGGGCCTGGCCGACGACGGCGCCGCCAGCTGGGTCGCGGCGTACGCCCCGCTGGAGACCCTCGCGTGGGCGCAGGCCGTCGGACACGCCGACGCGCTGCGCGCGGCCGCTCAGGTCGCCGACATGGTCCGCTCCGGAAACACGGTCCGAGACGCGCTCGCGCGAGCAGCAGGCCCGGTCATGGCCGACCGCCTCCTGGGCCCCCCTGCGGCGTCGGACGTGACCGTCGCGACGGTCGACGGCGGCGCGCCGGAAGCTCGCGGCGAGCGCTCGCGATGGGAGAGGGGCGGCTGGCGGCCTGTCTCCAGCACGTTCGACGTCGTCCAACGTTTCTACGACGAGGAGACGCCGTCGCGCGTGGCCCGCGTGCCGGCAAAATTGGAGAGCAATGCCCGATTCGTGGTCTTCGACGCGTGGCCCTCATTCGAGCGCTCGCCGCAGGACAATGCGTGGAAGGCAGGCCCGCATTGATGATGGAGACGAACGCGTCCCGCCGAGGCTACCCCGTGCGTCACGAGGATGAGCATTCGTTGACGATCACGTGTCGCTGCGGCACGACGGGACTCGCTGGCCATGCCGCTGAACGTGTCGCAGGGACGACGCCAGGGGCAGCGCGCGCTCCGCCAGTTTCGATGCCACATCGATATCGGCATGATCGGCTGTAGCCTGAGCGGCTGAATCGTTGTCGGTCGACTTAATGCCAGCCCCAATGGCCCTGCGGGAAGCGCCTCGCTGGCTGCACGAAATCGTCGGCCGTCCACCTTGACCCTGATGCAACACGTATGTATATGCAAGGCACAAGCAGCTTTAAGATGTAAGCCACTCGTTGAGGGCGCAGGGGAGCTCGACAGGCCATGCTCTGCGGGCATGGTTTCGCGAGCCAGGAGGGGTACATTTGCAGTAGCTGTGGATGACATGACGGCGTGAGCACCGAGACGCAGCCCCGCTGGGGACTGACGCCGTCGTCTTGTCATGCTTTGACGAGAAGCTTGTCTAGATGGACCGCATCGACCGCAGACTCTCGCAGGATCTGCGGGCCGATGATGGAAGGCGCGCGAAGAGGAACGCTTCGACTATCTGCCGCTCGGTCGACGCGTTTACCGTGACGCCTGGCCTCGATTCGAAGGCTCGCCATCCGAGCACGAATCGGGGGCGCGATGACACCATGCTTCGCGCCTGGAACACTTCGCGTGGCGAGCGGGGACGCGACCTGTAAAGTTCGCGTGCTCCTCTAGCGACCGACGTCTCTTGTGCGGCCTCTCGTACCAGAGGTGACATATGCTTCAAATGCAACAATTCTGTAGTAGCAACACGCATTACTTCGAGCGCCACGTCTCGATCAGCGCAGATCCCATCGACCTGGCGGCGGCGCTCGCCAAGTCGGGCCTGCACACGACGTACTTCGTGTACGAGCGCGACGGCGAATGGAGCGTCGCCCTCGGCGCAGCCTTCGAGCTCACCGCCGACGTGCACGGCGTGCACCGCCTCGATCCGACAGGAAAGCAGAGCTGGACCGGCGGGGACTGCCTCGCCGCGGTCGAGGCGGGGCTCGCGTCGATCCCGCTCCGTGGCTGGCGCGCGTACGGCACCGCCTCGTTCGAGTTCGCGTACCTGCTGCATGGCATCGAGGCGAACCACGGCGCAGAGCCCTTGCTTCACCTGACCATCCCGCAGGTCGAAATCCGCCTGCGGCTCGGTACGGCCCTGGTTCGAGCGCTGACCTCGGACGAGCTCGAGAGGATGGTGGACGTCCTCGCATCCTCGGACCGCCGCCATTCGCGCGAGATGGCGGACGTCGCCGGCCTCCCCCCGGTCCCCTCGCCCCAGGTGCTCCCGATCACGGTGCTCGAGACGACGGGCGCGGCGAAGTACAAGGAGCTGGTCGCCGCGGCTACCCATGAAATCGCGGCGCGCAAGCTCCACAAGGTGATTGCGTCGCGCGTCGTCCCGATCCCCGCGCCCGTCGATCTGATCGCGACCTACGTCGCCGGGCGGCGCCAGAACACCCCTGCGCGATCGTTCGTGGTCAACTGCCGCGACCTGAAGTTCGCCGGATTCAGCCCGGAGACCGTGCTCGAGGTGAGCGCCGAGGGGCAGGTGATGACACAGCCGCTCGCCGGGACCCGGGCGCTCGTCTCGGACGACAATGAAAACGCGCGGTTGCGAGCGGAGCTGCTCAGCGATTCGAAGGAGCTCGCCGAGCACGCGATGTCTGTGAAGCTGGCGTTCGAGGAGCTCAGCCGCGTCTGCAGGCAGGGGAGCGTGACCGTGAACGAGTTCATGGCGGTATCGCGTCGCGGAACCGTTCAGCACCTCGCCTCGCGGCTCTCAGGCATGCTCGAGACGGGGAACACGGCGTGGACGGCGTTCCAGGTGCTGTTCCCTGCGATCACGGCGTCGGGGATCCCCAAGAGGGAGGCCGTCGACTGGATTCGAAGGCACGAAGCGGAGAGCCGCGGCCTCTACTCAGGCGCGGTCCTGACGGTGGACCACGACGGGGCGATGGACGCGGCGCTGGTGCTGCGCACCATCTTCCAGCGGGGAAGCACCGTGTGGCTCCGCGCGGGCGCCGGGATCGTCGCGCAGTCCACGCCCGAGCGAGAGCTGGAGGAGACCTGCGAGAAGCTCCAGAGCGTGGCGCGCCACCTGGTGCCGTCAGAGTTCGCGAGCTAGCGGGTGTGATGTAGGAGACGTGGTAATCCGATCTTGAGCTCGCCGTCGCGAGAGTCCGCCAATGCACGAACAAACACAGCGAATGCACCAGGAAATCGCCTCATCCGATCTGAGGGACACGGTCGCGAACATGCTCGGCGTGACGGTCGATGCGGTTCGGGAAGACAGCAACCTGATCGAGCTCGGGATGGATTCGATCACGATGATGCGCCTCGCCGGCAGGTGGCGGCGGCAAGGCATCGAGGTCGATTTCGCGGAGCTCCTCGCGAACCCGCGGGTGTCCGCGTGGAAGGCGCTGATAGGGCAGCGAAGCTGTACCACGGGCGAGCGCGATGAGCGTTCGCCCGCCGCGACCAGCATCGACGAGGCGGCGCCCTTCGAGCTCGCGCTGATGCAGCACGCGTACTGGATCGGACGCCAGCAAGGCCAGCAGCTGGGCGACGTCGCCGCGCATTTCTATAACGAATTCGATGGCGAGGGGGTCGAGCCTGCGCGGCTGGAATCTGCCGTACGAAGGCTGATCGAGCGGCACGGCATGTTGCGCGTGCAGGTCCTCAGCGACGGCCGCCAGCAGATCCTGGCCAGCAGCCGGTGGCGTGGGCTGGAGGTCCACGACCTCCGTGCCTTGTCGGCCGAGGCGGCGCAGCGAGCGCTGGCAGAGCTGCGCCGCACGCTGTCGCACCGGAAGATGGATCTGGCTGCCGGCGAGGTGTTCGATATCCAGATCTCCTTGTTGCCGGATGCGATCCGCGCGGGCGGCACGCGCCTGCACGTGAACCTGGACATGGTGGCCGCCGACGCGCTCAGCTTGCGGGCGCTGCTGGCCGACCTGGCGCACCTCTACGCCGGATCGCAGTCGCTGCCTCCGATCAACTACAGCTACCCGCGCTACCTGGCCGAACGCGATGCGAGCCGCGCGAGCGTCAAGGGCGTACGGTCGCGGACCGCCGACCGAGAGTACTGGCAAGCCCGCTTGAGCGAGCTTCCAGCTGCCCCGCAGCTGCCGGCCGCACCGTACCACGCGAACGTGGGCGCCACGCGGGTGGTCCGGCGTCATCGCTGGCTCGCTCCGGAGCAGGTGCGCGCCTTCGCGTCTCGGGCGGCGCGTCATGGCCTGACGCCGGCCATGGCGATGGCGGCGGTGTTCGCGGAGATGCTGACCGCCTGGAGCGCGGAGCCGCGGTTCCTGATGAACCTGCCGATGTTCGACCGGGCGCCCTTGCACCCGGACGTCGGGATGCTGGTCGGCGACTTCACCTCCTCGGTGCTGCTGGCATGGGACGGCGCAGCGCCCGGCACCTTCGCCGAGCGCGCCCTGCGCCTCCAGGCGCAGTTCCATGCGGACGCCGAGCACGTGGGCTATTCGGGCGTCGAGGTGCTGCGCGATCTGTCGCGGCTGCGAGGCGAGCAGGTGCTGGCGCCCGTCGTGTACACGAGCGCGCTGGGCCTGGGCGAGCTGTTTCCGGAGGCCGTGAAGCAGCACTTCGGGAGGCCGTCCTGGATCATCTCCCAGGGGCCGCAGGTGTGGCTGGACGCGCAGGTCACGGAGCTCGATGGCGGCTTGCTGGTCAACCTGGACGCGCGTGAGGACGCCTTCGCGCCGGGCGTGCTGGACGCGATGTTCGACGCCCATGGTCGGCTGCTGGAGCGTCTGCTCGCGGACGAGGAAGCCTGGCGGCAGCCGGTGCCCGCGCTGCTCCCGGCAGATCAGCTGGAGGTGCGCACCGCCGCGAACGCCACCCGTACGCCGGTTTCGGGCAAGCGCCTGCATGACGGCTTCTTCGAGCTCGCGACGCGGCAGCCAGAGGCGCCTGCTCTGGTGTGGGGCACCGACGACCAGATCTCGTACGGGGAGCTCCGGCAGCGCGCGCTGGGCGTGGCAGGCTACCTGCGCGAGCACGGCGTGAGCGCGGGCGACGTGGTGGCGATCCAGCTCCCCAAGGGGCCGAGCCAGATCGTCGCCGTTCTGGGTGTGCTGGCCGCGGGCGCCGCCTATCTCCCGATCGGCGTGGATCAACCCGCGCTGCGCCGTCAGCGCATCCTCGAAGCCGCCGGCGCCTCCGTCGTGCTCGATAGCATCCCGGAGAGTCAGGCGTCGCTGGCGGAGCCGCTGGCCGGCGAGGACTCCGATCTCGCCTACATCCTGTTCACCTCAGGTTCGACGGGCGAGCCGAAAGGCGTGGAGATTACCCATGCCGCGGCGATGAACACCATTGAAGACCTGAACGAGCGCTTGGCGCTCGGCGCGACCGACCGGACGCTCGCGCTGTCCGCGCTCGAGTTCGACCTGTCGGTGTACGACATCTTCGCGCCGCTGTCGGTCGGCGGCGCCGTGGTCTGCGTCGAGGAGTGGGCGCGTCGCGACGCGGCGGTCTGGGTCGATCTGCTGCGCCGCCATCACGTGACGATCCTCAACTGCGTGCCGGCCCTGCTCGACGTGACGCTCGCCGCCTCCGGCGACGCTTCCGGTCCGGTGGCGCTCCGCGCGGTGCTCCTGGGCGGCGACTGGGTGACCCTGGATCTGCCGGGCCGCCTGGCGCAGTACGCCCCGCGCTGCCGCTTCATCGCTCTGGGCGGCACCACCGAGACCGCGATCCACTCCACGATCTGCGAGGTCACCGAGGTGCCTCCGCACTGGAAGTCAGTTCCGTATGGCAAGCCCCTCGGCAACGTGCAGCTGCGCGTCGTCGATCCTCTGGGGCGCGACTGTCCGGACTTCGTCCCCGGCGAGCTCTGGATCGGCGGCGCCGGCGTGGCCCGCGGCTATCGCGGCGACAGCGAGAGGACGGCGCAGAAGTTCGTCCAGGTGGACGGGACGCGCTGGTACCGCACCGGCGACCGCGCGCGTTACTGGACCGACGGCAGCGTGGAGTTCCTCGGGCGCGCCGACTTCCAGGTGAAGCTGCGCGGGCACCGCGTCGAGCTCGGCGAGATCGAGGCGGCGGTCGGCGGCTATCCCGGCGTCGCACAGGCCATCGCGGTGCTGGGTGAGCGAGGGCTCTTCGCCGTCATCACCCCGGACGATCCGACGATCGAGCTGTCTGCAGCAGGCGAGTTCATCGACCTGCGGCAGCCGCCGCCGGAGTTCGCGACGCTGCGTCAGTTCCTGGCCGAGCGACTGCCCACCGTGATGGTGCCGGACCACCTGTGGCGCTGTAGGAGCTTGCCGCTCACGCCCAATGGCAAGGTCGATCGCAAAGCCTTGCAGCGAGCCGTGAACGCCTTCGCTTTGCAGGCCAAGGCGACCGTGACTGCGCCGGTCGGCGAGGTGGAGCGCCGGGTCGCCGGCGTCTGGGCCGAGCTGCTCAAGCTGCCGGAGGTTGGCCGCGAGGACAATTTCTTCGCCGCGGGCGGCGACTCCCTCCTGGCGACGCGCCTGGTGCGCCGGCTGCGCGAGGTCGGCCTCGCCGACGTCAAGCTGGCCGAGCTGTTCGCCCATCCGACGCTGGCCCACTTCGCGGCCACGTTGAGGCTTGGCGAGAGCGCTCCGATGCTGCCGACCCTGGTCGCCGATCCGGAGCACCGCCACCAGCCTTTCCCGCCGACGGAGGTGCAGCGGGCGTACTGGCTAGGCCGTGACGAGAGCTTCACGCTCGGGGGCGTCGGCTGCCAGTTCTATCGCGAGTACGACGTCGCCGATCTCGACGTGTCCCGGCTGGAGGCGGCCGTCAACGTCCTGATTCGACGGCACGAGATGCTGCGCGCCGTCTTCGATGAGGAGGGCCAGCAGCGCATCCTCGCGGACGTGCCGCGGTTCACGGTAGAGGTCGTCGATGCGGGCGAAGACCCTGCACAGGCCTACGATGAGCTGCGGCGCGACTACGCGCACAAGGTCTTCGACCCGACCCGCTGGCCGTTGTTCGGCATGCGCGCGGTGCGGTCGGGCGACCGGACGCGCCTCGGCATAAGCCTCGACAACCTCGTCCTCGACGCGCTCAGCATCCTCACGTTCTACGTCGAGCTCACCACGCTCTACGAGACCCCCGACGCCTCCTTGCCCCCGATCGGGATGTCCTTCCGTGACTACGTGCTGACGTGCACACCGGGGCCGGAGGCGCTCGCTGCCGCGCGGGCCTACTGGGCGAAGAAGCTGCCCGAGCTGCCGCCGGCTCCGCAGCTGCCGCTCGCGAAAGACCCGGCAGAGGTGGGGCGGCCGTGCTTCACGCGCCACGAGGGCAACGTCGACGCGCGCCGGTGGCGCCGCATCGTCGAACGCGCAGGCGAGCACGGCGTCACGCCGTCGACGATCCTGCTCACGGCGTTCGCTGAAGTGCTCAGCCGCTGGTGCAGCCGCCCTGACCTCACGCTCAACCTGACGCTCTTCGATCGTCGCGAGGTGCACCCCGACGTCCACCGGGTCATGGGCGATTTCACCTCGCTCACGTTGATCGGGTACCGGCCCGTCCCCGGCGAAGGCTGGGCGACGCGGGCCCGGCGTGTGCAGCAGGAGCTCGGTGATGCGCTGGACCATCGCGACGTCTCGAGCATCTCGCTCGTCCGCGAGCTGGGCAGATTGAGCGGTGCGCCGAGCCTGAGCATGCCGGTGGTGTTCACGAGCGCGCTCGGTGTTCCCGGGGGCACCGCGGCGCCGGCCAGCGGCCCGTTCAGGAGACAGGTGTGGGGGCTGACGCAGACCCCGCAGGTGTGGCTGGACCATCAGGTGATCGAGGCGGACGGCGGCATCGCCCTGAACTGGGACGTGGTCGAAGACCTGTTCCCGGAAGGCTTGATCGCCACGATGTTCGATGCGTACCTGCGCGAGCTGGACTGGCTGAGCAGCTCCGAATGGACCCTGCCCGTGCCCGATCTCATGCCCGCGCAGCAGCGGCGAGTGCGCGCGCGCGTCAATGGGACCGAAGGAGAGTGTCCGCGGCAGAGCTTGCACGAAGCGTTCTTCGGCCTGGCGCGCGCGCAACCGCAACGCGTCGCGTTGCGCTGGGGCGAGGCCGACGTGATGAGCTACGGCCAGCTCGCGGACCGCGCGCTGCGCCTCTCGGCTGCGCTGACTCAGCAGGGCGTAGCGAAAGGCGATGTGGTCGCCGTGAACCTGCCCAAGGGGCCGGATCAGATCGCCGCCGTGCTCGGCGTGCTGGCGGCCGGAGCCGCCTACCTGCCGGTGGGGGTGGACCAGCCCGATGCACGTCGCGACCGGATGCTGGGCCAGGCAGAGGTCCGCGTCGTCGTCACAGGCCCGGAGCCGAGGCGCTGGCCCGAGGGCGTTCGCTCGTGCGTGTTCGGACAGGCGATGGCGTCCGCGCCCGCGCCGATCCCGACCGCGGTCGACGCAGAGCAGCTGGCGTACATCATCTTCACCTCCGGATCGACCGGCGATCCGAAGGGGGTCGAGATCACCCATCGCGCCGCGCTGAACACGGTGCTGGACATCAATCAACGCTTCGGCGTCGGCGCAGAAGACCGCGTCCTGGCCGTGTCTGCGCTGGATTTCGATCTGTCGGTCTACGATATCTTCGGCCTCCTGTCGGCCGGCGGCTCGGTGGTCCTGATCGAAGAGGAGTCCCGGCGCGACGCGAGGCGCTGGCACGAGCTCGTGCGCCGACATGAGGTGACGATCTGGAACAGCGTGCCGACCCTGCTCGACATGCTGCTCATCGTCGGCAGCGCGGCGGAGCCGCCGGGGGCCATCCGGCTGGCGCTCGTCTCGGGCGACTGGATCAGGACGGACTTGCCCGGGCGGCTCGCCGCGCAGCGGCCCGGGTGTCGGTTCATCGCGCTCGGCGGGGCCACCGAGGCCTCCATCTGGTCCAACTTCTTCGAGGTGCACGTGGTCCAGCCGTCGTGGCGTTCGATCCCGTACGGCTATCCGTTGCGCAACCAGCTCTTCCGTGTGGTGGATGCGCATGGCCGAGACTGTCCGGACTGGGTGCCGGGTGAGCTGTGGATCGGCGGTCTCGGGGTGGCGCGAGGCTACTGCGCTGCGCCGGACCTGACGGCTCGCAAGTTCGTCGCCGACGGCGAGCGGTGGTATCGCACCGGCGACGTCGGGCGTTACTGGCCCGACGGCACGCTGGAGTTCCTCGGTCGCACCGACAACCAGGTCAAGATCCGCGGCCATCGCATCGAGCTCGGGGAGGTGGAAGCCGCTCTCCGATCGCATCCCGGCGTGCGGCATGCGGTGGCCGTGGCCGTCTCCGGACGCCTCGCCGCCGCCGTGGTCCCCGCCGTCGCGGAGGAGGCGCGAGCCGCGATGGCCGATGGGCCGGACGGCCGGCTTCCAGTGACCACGGCGGCGCTCAGCGCGGAGCAGCTGCGCGATCATGTCGCCATGCGCCTCCCGCTCCACATGGTGCCGGAGAGGATCCATGTGCTGGCCCAGCTGCCGCTCAGCGCGAACGGCAAGGTCAATCATGCCGAGATCATCCGATCATTCTCGGCCGAAGCCGATACGGACGCGCGGGGGCTCGAGCCCCCGCAAGGTGAATGGGAGCATACGGTCGCAGCGCTGTGGAGGGAGCTCTTGGCGGTCGCCAGCGTCGGCCGGCATCACAGCTTCTTCCAGCTGGGCGGCGACAGCCTCCTCGCGACGCGCTTCATCGAAGCCGTGAATCAGCGTCACGCGATCATGTTGCCCCTGAGGCGGCTGTTCAACGGACCGACGCTCCGCGAAGTCGCAGCGGCGCTCGCCGCCGAGCACGAGGCCCGCCAGGAGATCGAGGAGGGCGTGTTGTAGCAGCATCCGCCGCGGCGGCGCGCCGCCGGCGCCGCGAGGTCGGCGAGGACGCGCCGCCGCAGCCGCGCGATTCGCGAGAGCGCGTCGCCGGCGGCTCATCATCTTACGTGACGCTTGTCCTCAACAAGCTACAGGAGCTTCATCCATGCCCGTTGCAGGGATTATCGAAGAGCTGAAGACGCTGGGTGTCGATCTGTGGACGGAATCAGGGCAGCTCCGGTTCCGTGCACCCAAAGGTTTGCTCACCGAAGAGAAGATGACGGTGCTGCGCGCGTACAAGGCGCAGATCATCGATTTCCTGGCCACGAACCAGGGGGTGGTCGTTATCGCGGATGAGCAGGGGCGTCATGAGCCGTTTCCGCTCACCGACGTGCAGACGGCATACCTGCTGGGGCGTCAGAGCTCGTTCGGCTACGGTGGTGTCGCCTGCCACGGGTACCTGGAGGTGACGTATCCGGATCTCGACCCCGCGCGCCTCGCCGACGCATGGAACCTGCTGATCGAGCGGCATGACATGCTGCGCGCCGTCATCGAGCAGGACGGCTACCAGCGCGTTCTCCCCACGGTGCCTCGGTATCACATCAAGTCGACGGATGTCCGCGGCGCGTCGGCCGCCGAGGAGGAGCGCGCGATCAGCGCCATCCGCGCCGAGATGGATCACCGGATGTACGAGACCACCGCATGGCCGCTGTTCGAGCTGCGGCATACCCGCACCAGCCGAGGCGACGTCGTGCACTTCTCGCTGGATTCGCTGATCGCGGACTGGGCGAGCGCCGGGATCTTCTTCGAGGAGCTCGATCTCATCCTTGCCGGTCGCGGCGACGAGCTGCGTCCGCTGGACCTTCGCTTTCGCGATTACATCTTGGCGGAGCGGCGGCTGCGCGAGACCGGGCGCTACCAGCGTGACCGCCAGTACTGGCTCGGGCGCGTCGACGATCTGCCCCCCGCGCCCGAGCTCCCGACGCTGCCGTCGAGCGCGGATGCTGGACCGGTACGGTTCCGTCGCCACCACAGCCGTCTGTCCGCCGAGCGCTGGGAGCGTCTGAGGCAACGCGCCGGCGAGCGAGGGCTCACGGCGTCGATCGCCGTGCTGGCCGCCTACGCGGCGGTGCTGCAGCGCTGGACACGCCGCCAGCGGTTCAGCCTCAACCTCACGCTGCTCAACCGCCTGCCGCTGCACGCGCAGGTCGACCGGATCGTCGGAGACTTCACGTCGGTCAGCCTCCTGGACGTGCGGGCGCAGTCTGGGCGCAGCTTCAAGGAGTGGGCGGCGCGGCTCGGCGACCAGATGTTCGCCGATCTCGACCACCGCCTGTTCACGGGGGTCGAGGCGCTGCGCGAGATCACCCGGCGGCGTGGCCGGGAGGCCGCGCTGATGCCGGTCGTCTTCACCAGCGCCATCGGCCTCGGTCCACGGCGGCGAGCCAGCAGCGGAAGGCGCTTCGGCTACGGCGTGACGCAGACGCCGCAGGTCTACCTCGACTGCCAGGTCATGGATGACGCGGAGGGGCTCGAGGTCAACTGGGACGTACGTCAGGGCACCTTTCCGGAAGGCCTCATCGAAGACATGTTCGCCGCGCTGCAGAGGCTCCTTTTGGATCTCGCAGAGCGTCCCGAGGCGTGGGATGCCGTCGATCCGGTCGCGTTGCCCGAATGGCAGGCGCAGGAGCGCGCGCGCGTCAATCAGACCAGCGGTCCGCTGCCCGACTCCCTCTTGCATCGAGGGTTCCTGGAGCAGGCTGCCCGCAACCCCGATTCGGTGGCGGTGGTCGGCCACGCCGGGAGCTTGACGTACGGCGACCTGGCGATGAGGTCGGCGTCGGTCGCTCAGGCGCTGCGAGACGGCGGCTGCGCCGCCGGCGACCGGGTCGCCATCGTCATGAGCAAGGGGATCGAGCAGGTCGTCGCGGTGCTCGGGGTGCTGCTCGCCGGCGGGACATACCTGCCTCTGGACGCCACCCAGCCGCGGCTGCGCATCGAGAAGGTGCTGTCGAACGCGGCGGTGCGTCAGGTCCTGACCCAGTCGTGGATCTCCGCGGGGGCCAAGCTGCCGGAGGGCCTGCGCGCGATCGACGTGGACACGCTGGCTCCCGCGCAAAGCTTCCCCGCAGCTCCGACGGGAGACCCCGACGCGCTGGCGTACGTGATCTACACCTCCGGCTCCACGGGCGACCCGAAGGGCGTCATGATCACCCACAGGGCGGCGCTGAACACCATCGAGGACATCAACCGCCGCTTCGGCGTGACCGGGTCGGACCGGGTTCTGGGCCTTGCCCAGCTCGGCTTCGACCTCTCCGTGTACGACATCTTCGGCACGCTCGCGCTCGGCGGGACCCTCGTGCTGCCGGATCCCGACCGCGGCGCCGATCCCTCCCACTGGGCCGATCTCATCGTGAAGCATGAGGTGACCCTCTGGAACTCCGTGCCTGCGCAGCTGCAGATGCTGACGAGCTATCTCCAGACAGAGCCGGTCGCGATCCGCTCGTTGCGGATGGCGCTCCTGTCCGGCGACTGGATCCCCGTCACGCTGCCCGACCAGATCCGCCGGTTCGTGCCTTACCTGACGCTGATCGGGCTCGGAGGCGCGACCGAGGCGGCCATCTGGTCGAATTACCACCGCATCGAGCGGGTGGATCCGGGGTGGGCGAGCATCCCCTACGGGGTTCCGCTCGCCAACCAGGGCTTCCGCGTCCTCGACGAGTCGCTGCGCGACGCGCCGGTGTGGGTCCCTGGAGAGCTGTACATCACCGGGCACGGCCTCGCAGCGGGGTACCTGGGCGATCCGGAGCTCACGGCCGCGCGCTTCTTCAACCATCCTGTCGATGGACAGCGCCTCTACAGGACCGGAGATCTCGGGCGTTACCTCCCCGGCGGATCCATCGAGTTTCTCGGTCGCGAGGACAGTCAGGTCAAGATTCGCGGGCACCGGATCGAGCTCGGCGAGATCGAGGCCGCCCTGCTCGCGCATCCGGCGATCGGCGCCGCGGCGGCCGTGGTGGCCGGCAAAGATCACGCGGATCGCGCCCTGCTCGGCTTCGTCGAGCTCGCGCGGCGCAGCGCTCCCACGGACGCCGGTCCGGCCACGTCGCTCGGCCGTCTGGTGTCCGCCGCGCGGCAGTTCGCCGACAATGAGGTCGGCGGCGTCACCACGGCTCAGGTGATCGAGGTCACCGGAGCGCTGCACGAGGCCTCGTTCGCGTCCATGTTGAGCGCGCTGGTCGAGCGCGGCCTCTTCGAGAGCCCGCGGGACACGCACTCCGCCGAGGAGATCCTGCGCGCGGCGCGCGTTCACGACCGCCATCACTGGCTCGTTCGCCGGTGGCTGGGGCTGCTGGTGGAGGCTGGCTGGCTCGCTTACCGCGAGGATAGCCGCCGCTACGCGCAGCGCAGGGCGGTCGATGCGACGGCGGTCCACGACGCCTGGCGGCGGGTCGAGGAGCTGGCGTCGCGGTCCGGGCTGTGTACGCCCGAGTTCGTTCAGTACCACAAAGCTCACGTGGAGCGGCTGCACGCCTTGCTCAAGAACGAGCAGAACCCGTTCGAGCTGCTGTTCCCACGAGGGAAGCACGACGTGGCGCTCGCGGTGTACCGCGACGACGCCATCGCGCGTTACAACAACCACGCCGTCGCGGCGCTCCTGTACAGGATCGCCGCCGCGCGTACCGACGGCGCCGCCCTGCGGGTGATCGAGATCGGCGCCGGCACGGGCGCCACCAGCGGTGTGGTCATCCCGATGCTCGACGGTCACGACGTCGACTACCTGTTCACGGATCTGACGGCCTTCTTCCTGGCCGAGGCGCGCGAGCGGTTCCGGGAGCGTCCCTGGGTGCGATTCGGACAGTTCGACCTGAACGAGGATTACCGGGCGCAGGGCCTCTTGCCAAACTCCGCGGACGTCGTGCTGTGCGCTGGAATGCTCAACAGCACCCGGAACATCGAGGCTGCGGTCGCCGCCGCGGTGGAGCTGCTCGGGCCAGGGGGATGGCTGGTGTTCACCGAGCCCACCGCCGACCTCCCGCACGTCCTGCTCACGCAGGGTTTCATGATGGACCCCGCGGGTGCAGATCGGGAACGCGGCTCCACCAAGTTCCTGTCCACCGGGCAGTGGCAATCCCTGATCGAGAAGTGCGGCGGTGAGCTCGTGCTTCGCCTGCCGGACGACGATCACCCGATGGCGGCGTACGGCATGCACATGTTCGCTGCGCGCTTCAAGGCCGATCGGGCGCGGGTCAGCACCGACGAGCTCACGAGCTTCCTCGGGCAGCGGCTGCCGGGCCACATGGTGCCTGCTCATCTGCAGATCGTCGACCGGTTGCCGCTCACGGCGAACGGCAAGGTGAACCGCAAGGCGCTCGCCGCGTGGCGGCCCGCGGCGTTCATCGACAGCGCCGGGAAGGAGGCCGACGCGACGCTCGACGAGCTGGAGAGCCGGCTGTGTGCGCTCTGGGCGAGCGCGCTCGGCATCGCGCGGATCGGCAAGGACGAGAACTTCTACGATCGCGGCGCCGACTCGCTGATCCTCGCCAGGGTGGCAGGCCGGCTGCGCGAGGAGGTGCCGGAAGCCGCGCCGTTCGCCTACGATACGCTCCTGCGGCAGATGCTCAACGAGCCGACCGTCGACGCGCTCGCGCGCGCGCTGCGCCGGCAGGACGGGGCCGCGCCCGCGCCGGGCGGCGCGGCGCCGTGTGCTCAGGCGACCTCCACCGGCGGCAAGACCGCGCAGATCACGCCGCGCCGGGAGGGCAGCAACTCGTTGATCATCTCGTTCGGTGGCGGGGACGGGCCGGCGCGCGTGATGTTCCACGCGGCGCTGGGCACCATGGACTACTTCCAGCACCTCGGGAGGGCGCTCGCCGCCCAGAACCTGGGGCCGGTCCTGGGCTTCGCTGTCGCCGATCCCGAGCTGTACCTCGCGATCCCCCCGAAGGAGCTCGTCGCGCGCGTCTCCGACGACTACGCGCAGCGGCTCATCGACGAAGGCTTCACGCGGTTTCAGCTCATCGGCTACTGCCTCGGCGGGCTGCTCGCCACCGAGGTGGCCCGGCGGCTGCTCGAGCGCGGCATGTCGGTGGACCTGGCGCTGGTCGACAGCATCCCGATGTTCATCGAGACGGACGAGGAGCTCGCGTTCGAGGCGATCTTCGCCCCGAACCTGAACCTGGATCCGGTGAAGGCCGTCTTCGGCGACGACGTCGACAGCGCGGACGTCTATCGGGCCATCGAGAAGCTGATGGTCGAGTACGATCGCAAGATACCGGCTGGCGCCATGGCCAAGCTCGGCGGAGACCCCGGATTGGACGCGGTGGCCGCCGCGGTGCGCAGGCAGTCGGCGCGCAGTCAGGAGGAGCGTCTGGCCGGCTACGCGAAGGCGGCCGCCGCTCAGGCTGGAGTGCCCGTCGGACCCGAGCTCATCCCGGCGCTGTTCCGGACCTGCAGGCACAGCATGCGCGCCGCGCGCTTCGATCCCGAGCCCTACGTCGGCGATATGACGTTCTTGCGGTGCGACGAGGAACAGTCCTTCGGCATCACCGCGGGCGTGGGGCACCTGACGGCGCCGTTCTGGGAAGGCGTTTGCCTCGGGGAGTTCAAACTGATCGACGTGCCCGGCAACCATTTCAGCGTCATCGAGCCGCCGCACGTGAACGTCGTGGCCGCACACCTCGCTGCATCGCTCGACCGCAAATGAGAGAAGATCATCAGAAGGAAGCCGCGCTCCGTGAGCTGCGCCGCCCGATCGAAGGGCTCAGGCGGCTCGGGATCTTGCTCGGCGGCATCGGGGCGCTGACGACGCTCGTTCCGTTCATCGGGATCGCCGAGCTCGCGCGGATCCTGATCGCGTCGGGCCCGATCGATCGCGGGAAGGTCGCCGGGATCGCTTTGACGATCGTGGTCGGGCTCGGCCTCGGATGGACGTGCATCGGAACGGCGCTGTGGCTGACTCACCTGGCCGACCATCGCCTGCAGGCCATCCTGCGGCGCGCGCTGGTGCGCAAGCTGGGCGAGGTTCCGCTGGGGTGGTACTCCGACAAGACATCAGGGGTGGTCCGCAAAGCGGTTCAGGACGACCTCGAGGACTTGCACCACCTCGTCGCGCACCACGATGTCGAGCTGGTCTCGGCGATCGTGCTTCCGCTCGGCGGCCTTTCGTACCTGCTCTGGCTGGACTGGCGTCTGGCGCTGCTCGCGGTGGCCACCTTGCCGATCTACCTGGTTGCCTACGCGTGGATGATGCGGGGCTTCGCCGAGAAGATGATGCAGCTCGATGCGAGCTTCGCCAGGGTGAGCGCCGCGATCGTCGAGTTCGTGCACGGCATCGCGGTCGTGAAGGCGTTCGGCCAGACGGGTCGCGCGCACCAGAGCTACCAGCGCGCCGTCAGCGACTTCAGCGATCGCTACGCCGGCTGGGTGAGGCCGCTGCTCCGGCTCGAGGCGCTGACCTCGATGGCCCTCTCGGTGCCCGTGATCATGCTGGTGAGCTTGACCGTCGGCGCCTGGTTCATTCGAGAGGGCTGGGTGGGCCCCATCGACCTGCTCGCCGAGACCTTGGTCGCAGTGGTCATACCGCAGACGGTGCTGACGCTGAACCAGGGGCTGACGGCGCAGCGCAAGGCCGTGGCGGCGGCAGGCCGCGTCGCCTCGCTGCTCGACGAGCCGTCGTTGCCGATCACCAGGACGCCGCAGGTGCCCGGCGGCGCGGAGGTGCAGTTCGATCACGTCTCGTTCAGCTACGATGGATCGAGGGACGTGCTCTCCGACGTGAGCTTGCGCTGCAAGCCTGGCACGGTGACCGCGCTGGTCGGGAGTTCGGGTGCGGGGAAGTCGACCCTCGCCAAGCTGGTGCCCCGGTTCTACGACGTGACGGGCGGCGCCGTCCTCCTCGGCGGCGTGGATATACGAAACATTGCACCGGACGTGCTGTACCGGCAGGTCGGCTTCGTCCTGCAGGACGTTCAGCTGGTGCACGGAACGGTGGGGGATAATCTCCGTCTTGGCCGGCCCGAGGCCAGCGACGCACAGGTCATCGCCGCCGCCCGCGCAGCGCAGATCCACGACCGGATCGTCGCGCTCCCAAGGGGATATCAGTCCGTGATCGGCGAGGACGCCATCCTCTCCGGCGGCGAGGCGCAGCGGCTGTCCATCGCGCGCACGCTGCTCGCGGACACCGCGGTGCTGATCCTGGACGAGGCGACGGCGCACGCGGATCCAGAGTCAGAAGCACAGATCCAGGACGCGCTGTCCGCGGTCGCGCGCGGGCGCACGGTGATCGTCATCGCCCACCGGCTGGCGACGATCACCGGCGTCGACCAGATCGTCGTGCTCGACGAGGGCCGCGTGCGCGAGCGCGGTAAGCACTCCGAGCTGCTCGCCGCGGACGGGCTCTACGCAAGGATGTGGCGTTCTTATGTCGAGAGCGACATGGCGGCTGCCGGCGCAGCCGTGGGGTGAAGCCTGATGATCCGGCAGCTGACCAAGATCTTGGGGCCGCAGCACACCAAAGCGCTGCACGTCTATTTCGGCTGGCTCATCGTCTACTCCGTCGTCCAGGGCGTGGCGATGGCGTTCCTCGTGCCCGTGCTCAAGGCGCTGCTCAGCGGGGACCTGGGCGCGGCGCTGCGCTGGCTTCTCCTGCTGGCCGCGGTCGTCGCGGTGACTTGCATCGCCCGTTACCAGCAGACGATGAAGGGCTTCGCGCTTGCGCTGGTCGTCCTGACCACGCTGCACAACCGGCTCGGTAACCATATCGCCCGCCTGCCGCTCGGCTGGTTTTCCTCGGAGAAGGTGGGCCGCCTGTCGCGGAGCGCGACGGGCGGCACCATGATGGTCACCAACGTGTTCGCTCATCTCCTCACGCCGGTGGTGAGCGGTATCCTGACGCCCGCGACCATCGCCGTCGCCATGCTGTTCTTCGACTGGCAGCTGGGGCTGACGGCCATCGTCTGCACTCCGCTGATCTACCTGACGCACCGCTGGTCATCGGCGTGGATCGGCCGCACGGAGGAGCAGGTCGACGCCGCGGGGGCGCTCGCCAGCAACCGGGTGGTCGAGTTCGCGCGCAACCAGCAGGTGCTGCGAGCCTTCGGTCGGGCGACGGGGGGCTATGCGCCGCTGGAGGAGGCGATCGAGGCGCAGCGCGTCGCGGGCGGGTCGATGCTGCGCCAGACCTTCCCCAGGCTGCTCGCCGGCGGCTTGTCGGTGCAGCTGGCGTTCGCCGCGCTGATCGCCGTCGGCGTCGTGCGCGCGCTCGACCGGTCCATCGACCCGATCGAGCTGATGGCGTTGCTGGCGCTGGCCGCCCGGTTCGTGGGGCCGCTGGCCGAGGCCGCGGGGAGGAGCGGGCTCCTCCGGATGGCGGGCAACGATCTGGAGCGGCTTTCCGCCATCTTCGAAGAGGCGCCGCTCGCCGAGCCGGAGCGCTCCAAGCCCGTCACGGCCCCGGGGGAAATCGAGCTCTCCGGCGCCGTGTTCGGCTACCAGACGGGCGCGCCTGTGCTCCGCGACGTGTCGTTCCGGATAGCGCCGAAGACGATGACGGCGATCATCGGGGCATCCGGCTCCGGGAAGACCACGATCACGCGGCTGATCGCGCGCTTCTTCGACGTCAACGCGGGATCGGTCCGGGTGGGCGGCGTGGACGTCCGCGAGCTCTCCACCGAGGACTTGATGGCGCAGCTGTCGCTGGTCATGCAGGACGTCTATCTGTTCGATGACACGCTCGAGGCGAACATCCGGGTGGGCCGGCTGGACGCCACGGACGAGGAGGTGCGCGAGGCCGTCCGCCTGGCGGGCGTGGACGAGATCATCGAGCGCCTCCCGCAGGGCATGAAGACCCGCGTCGGCGAGGGCGGCGCGTCGCTGTCCGGCGGGGAGCGCCAGCGGGTGTCGGTCGCGCGAGCCGTGCTGAAGAACGCGCCCATCGTGCTGCTGGACGAGGCGACCGCAGCGCTCGACCCGGAGAACGAGCGCTACATCCAGAGCGCGATGCGAACGCTGATGGATCGGTCGACCCTGCTGGTCATCGCGCACCGGCTGCCGACCATCGTGTCCGCAGATCAGATCCTCGTGCTCGACGGCGGCCGTATCGCCGAAGCGGGCACGCACCATGAGCTCTTGGCGCGCGACGGGCGGTACACGGCGTTCTGGAGCGAGCGCCGCCGCGCCCACGGATGGCGGCTGGTGGAGGCTGAAGGATGACGATCGGCATCTTGGGCGGTTACGGCGACGTCGGAGCGCATGCGGCCCGGCGGCTCCTGTCGCTCGGCCTCAGGCCGCTGCGCATCGGTGGACGCAACTTCGAAGCGGCTCGCCGCTTCGCGAATGAGCTGTCCGCGGAGGCGGTCGATCACCAGGCCGTCGATGTTCGGGACGACGCGTCGTTGCGCCGCTTCGTCGCTGGGTGCCGGATCGTGCTCAACTGCGCCGGTCCGTCGCACTCCATCGCCGACCGCGCGGCGCGGGCAGCCCTGGAAGCAGGAGCCGACTACGTGGACGCCGCCGGCGACGATGCGCTGTACGCGCTTCTGGACGGCGACGAGTACCGCCGCCGGCGGCGCGCGGCGGTGCTCTCAGCAGGGCTGCAGCCTGGCCTCACCGCGCTCTTGCCGCGCTGGGCGGCGCATCGAGCGTTCAGCCAGGTCCAGGGCCTGCGCAGCTACTTCGGCGTGCTGGATCACTTCACCGAGGTCGCCGCGGACGACTACCTCCAGGCTGCCACGGACGGGGTGAGCGAGCCGCTCGCAGCATGGCGAGAGGGACGTCGCTCCGGGGTGCTGACCCGGATGCGCAACGTAGAGGTCCCGTTCTTCCCTGGCCCGGCGACCTTGCTGCCTCATCTCAACACCGAAGGTGAGCGGCTCGCGTCGTCGCTCCGGCTTGCTCGGGGGGACTGGTACACTGTCCTCACCGGCCAGCACATCCTCACGGCCTTCGACCGCGCGCGCAGCCTCGTACGTCGCGAGGCGGTCGCGGCGTTGCGCCGGGCCAGCTTGCTCGACCTCGCTGGACGCGATCCGCACGTCGTTCTCCTCGCGCAGCTCGACGGCCTGCGAGATGGCACCCCGGTTACGCGCACGCTGGTCATGCGCGGGCGGCGCAACGCCGAGCTCACCGGGAGCATGGCCGCGCTCACCACGCTGGCGGTGGACCAGGGGGAGGTGCCCGCTGGACGCCACTTCGCCGCGGCCGTGCTCGAACCCGTGTCGGCGGTGGGCCGCCTTCGCGAGAGCGGCGCGGTGAGCACGCTCGATCTGCTGGACACGTCGATCGACGCGCTCGGCGCTACCGAGGAGGGCTCGCTGTGACCGCCGGAATCCCGCTTGTGCTGTGCGGCGCCGGCTTCGGTCCTCTGCACCTGGCCGCGCTTCGGCGCTTGAACGGGCGCTTTCACCTCGTCGGTCAGCTCGCCGACGGCGGCGAGGAGGCCCGGAGGTTCGCCGATCAGGCCAGGATAGCGCTCTGGACCCGGCCGGATCAGCTCCCCGTCGGCGCGGGCGTGAGCTGCTGGGTATCGGCGATCGGACACGGCGTGCCCGTCGCCGAGCGCGCGGTCGAGCTCTTGGGGCGTGGGAGCGCTGTGCTGGTCGAAGCGCCGCTCGAGCACGATGAGCTCGCGGCGTGCATGCGGCAGGCGCGCCTCGCCCGAGCGGCCTTCCGGCTGGCAGCCGTCGCCTCCGCCGCGCCGTCGTCCCGGCGGTTTCTCGGCGCAGCGCAGGCGCTCCGCGCGCGCACGCCGGTCAGGTACATCGCGGCGAGCTGCACGAGAGCGTCGATTCAGGCGCTGCTCCGCCTGATGGGAGACGCGCTCGGCGCCCTGCGTCCCTGGCAGATCCATGCGCCGATGCAGGTGGCGAGCGGGCTCGTCGTGCTCGGGGGCAGCCTCGCGGGTACGCCCCTCGTCTTGCGGGTGCGCAACGAGGCGTCGCCAGAGGCGCAGATGGCGATCGAGATCGTCATGGGCAGCGACGCCGGCGAGCTGACGCTGACAGGGGTTCATGGGCAGGTCGTCTGGACCCCGCATTCTACGGGGGCTGGCGCGCTGCTCGGCGGACCGGACGCGCCGGCGGAGCGTGAGACCGTGAGCTGGCTCCGCGCGATCAGCGGCGAGCTGACGAGCTTCGCCAGCGAGATGGCGAGCCCAGGCGCAGCCGTCAGCGAGGCTCAGGTTCAGCTCACGTTGTGCCGCCTCCGGCACGATGTCCTCGCGGCGCTCGGCCCCGCGGCGGCGCGCGCTGACGCGACGGTCGTCCCGAGCGCCGATCTGGCTGCGGCGGCTGTGGAGGCCGCCGCCGACGACGCCGGCTGTGCGGCTGCCGACGCGCCGACGAGCGAGGAGGTACACGAGGCGGGGCTCAGGCGCACCGGGCTGCTGGAACGAGCATCGGGAAGCGCTGCGCTCGCGCACCTCCCTGGGGCGATGCAGCGGCTCGAGGCGATCAGCCTGCGGGCCATCTGGGAGCTGCTCCTCGCGAGCGGCGCCGTGCATCCGGGAGGCGAAGAGCGCACCGCGGAGGAGATCGTCGGCGCGCTGGGGGCGGCGCCGCGACACGCATGGCTCGTCCGGCGGTGGCTCGTCGCGCTGACGGATCGAGGTGTCCTCGGCGAGACCGCGGATCGGTACGTGTGGCGACGGGCCCTGCGGGACGCCGGCGCGGCCGCAGACCTGCCCGACGCCTACGCCGCGCTCGGCTTTCCGCCCGCGATGGCGGAGGTTCACCAGGTGGCGCTGCGCCGCCTGCATGAGCTCGTCCGCGATGAGGTCTCGATCCAGCAGCTCTTGTTTCGCGACCGGCAGGATCTCTCCTCCGTCGCGGCCTACCAGGACAACGTCTTCACCGCGTACCTGAGCGCCGCCGGCGCTCACCTCGTGCGCTGCTGCGCCGAGCTGCGGAACAGGCCGCTGCGCGTGCTCGAGCTCGGCGGCGGCGCCGGGCTCGCCACGGCGGCCGCGCTGCGTGCCCTCGACGCCGCGCCGGTCGATTATCTGTTCACCGACATATCGCGCGCGTTCACGGTCGCAGCGCAGGAGCGGTTCGGCCGCCATCGCGGGATGCGCTATGCCACGCTCGACATCAACGCCGATTTCGCGGCGCAGGGGGTGGAGCCGCATGCGGCCGACGTCGTGCTCGCGGGCAACGTCCTTCACAACGCGGTGCATGTGGGTCGGACGCTGCGCCGAGTCCGCCGCGCGCTCGCCCCCGGGGGATGGCTCATCTTCACGGACTCCACACGAGAGAACCTCGCGATCCTCACGGCGATGCAGTTCCTTCTGTCTCCCCCGGCTGGCTCGCCGCCGCTTGGCAGCGAGGACCGGCGCGCCGGGACCGATCAGGTGTTCGTCGATGCACCCGGCTGGAATGCGGAGCTCTTGGCGTCTGCCTTCGCGCCGCGGTTCGTCCTTCCTTCGCTCGATTCACCGCTGGCCGTGGCAGGCCAGCACTTGTTCTTCGCGACCGCCTGCTGACGACCTCCGGACGAGGTGCCATGACGGTAAGACAGATCATCGATGGGCTGGAGCGCCTTGGGATCCGCGCGGCGCTGGTCTCCGGCGGGCGAGAGTGGACCGGAGCACAGATGCTCGACTGGACCTACCGCGCCGTGACGGCGTTGCGCCAGCGCGGAGCCGCCGGCCGCTCGCTGCGCTGGAGCGCTGGAGACGTGCCGCAGGCCCTGCCCACCCGGCTGGCCGCGATGCTGCTCGGCGCGCGGTTCTCCGCCGAGCAGCCGGCGAGCGACGGCGGAGATGTCCTGACGATCACGGGCGCTGACCTGTCCGCGCTCGATGCGGCGAGAGCCTGCGAGCCCCGAATAGCGGACGACGCGCCGTTCTCCGTCGTTCGCGGACCGTTCGTGTGGTCTGCAGGGGTGTTCTGGGAGTCGCTGGCCGCGATGCGCGACGCGCTCGGCCCTTCTCCTGCGCGCACGGCGGTGCTCTCGTCGCTGGCCGGGTTCGGCGGTGATGCTGCGTTCGCGAGCTTCAGCGCCGGCGCCTCCGTCCACCACCACCCGGCGGCCGCGAACCCGGCCAAGGCCCTGGCGTTCCTCGAGCGAGCGGCTCCGGACTGCGCGATCCTCTCCGCGACGCTGCTGCGCAGCCTCGTGGCTCACCCGGCTGCCGCGCTCGCCGACCTCGGCTCGCTACGACGCGTCGTGGTCGACGCCGGCGTCGGTGGGGCGCTCTCCGCCGAGTCGTCCGCGGCCGTGCGGCGCGTCTTTGGCGCAGAGCTCGCCGACCGGATCGCCAGCCAAGCCGGGCTCGTGCCGGTGGAGCGCGAGCTGCGCCGGGCCGAGCAGGAAGCGGCGCGCATCGCCGAGCTCGTGACGAGCTGCCCCAGCGTGGCGGCGGCGGCGGTGATCCCGTCCGAGAGCGCCGGCTGGGCGATCTTCGCGGTCCCCGCGAAGCGCGCCCGCGGCGACGCCGACGGGGACGCGACCGAACAGCGCGTCGTCTCCGCAGCGACCGCCGCTCTGGAGGCCGAGTTCGCCGGGACCGACCTGAACAGGGCGATCGCGGCCGTGGAGCGGCTGGGGCAAACGTCGCTGCTCTCGATGCTCAACGCGCTGAGCCAGAGCGGCCTGTTCACCGACGCGGCCGCCGTGCATACCGTGGACGAGGTGTTCGCGCGGGCGCGGGTCGCTGCCGAGCATCGGCCGCTCATCCGTCGCTGGATCAGGGTGCTCACCGAGCAGAAGCTGCTGCGCCGGGACGGCGACGTGCTCAGCGCCGCGCGCCCGGTCGGCGAATACTCGGACGCCGCGCTGGCGCGCGCGTGGGAGGAGCTGAAGGGTGAATGGCTGGCCACGGTCGGCGCGACCGGCACGATCGACTATGCGCTTCGCAATGCCGAGCGATTGCCTGATCTGATCTCCGGCGCGGTGCGGGCCGTCCACTTGTTGTTCCCGGAAGGGCGCACCGATCTCGCCAGGGCCCTGTATCGCGAGAGCATCGCCGCCCGGTATCAGCATCGCGCAGTGAGCCATCTCGTGAGTAGGATCGCCAAGGAGTGGCCCGGGCAGCGACCGATCCGGCTGCTCGAGGTCGGCGCCGGCACGGGGGCGACATCGGAGTCGCTCCTGCCGGAGCTCTCGGGCGCCGACGTCGACTATCTCTACACCGACGTATCCAGGTATTTCCTCGATCAGGCCGCGCCGCGGCTCGCCGGATACCCCTCCGTGCGCTTCGGCCGCTACGACATCAACGCCCCGCCCCGAGAACAGGGCTTCGAGCCGAACTCGTTCGACGTGATCATCGGCGGGGGCGTGCTCAACGCTGCGCGGAACACGGACGCCTCGGTCCGCTGGCTCAACGAGCTCCTCGGCCCCGGCGGCTGGCTCGTCCTCACCGAGCCCACGGTCGAAGAGTTCTGGGTGATGGCGTCCCAGGCGTTCATGCTGGACGACGCCAGCGACGGCAGGGCCGAGACGGAGTCGACGTTCCTCTCGCTGCCTCAATGGAACGCGGTGCTGGACGGCGCTGGCCTGCAGCGCGTCCTCGGGCTACCCGGGGACGCGCACCCGCTGGAGCGGCTCGGCCATCGCGTGTTCGCGGCCCGGGCCAAGATGGATCGGGTGCCGCTGACCTCGGAGCGCCTCTCTGCACACCTCGGCGAGCGCGTAGGGGCCGCAGCCCGGATAGAGATCGTGGATGAACTGCCGCTCACCTCAGGTGGCACCCTCGACCGCGAGCGGCTGCGGGACTGGGCCGCTCGCCGTCAGGGCCTCGATTCCCGCTCGAACCCCACGGCGGCATCACAGGCATGATCGCAATGACGACCACACCGAATTCCCCCATCCCGTATCCGTTCAACCTGTTCAACGGCATTGCGCTCGCGCCCGAGTACGCTGAAGCTCAGCGAACGCCGGGGCTGCTCAAGGTCAAGCTGCCTTACGGCGAGCCGGCGTGGCTCGCGACCCGCTACGAGGACGTCCGCTTCGTGCTCTCCGACCGGAGGTTCAGCCGCGAGGAGGCCGCGAAGCGCCCGGAGGCTCCGAGGGCGCTCCCGCGCATCGCCGGCGGGATCGTCATGATGGATCCGCCTGAGCTGACCCGCATCCGCAACCTGGTCACCCAGGCGTTCACGAACCGGCGCGTGGAGCAGCTGCGCCCCCACGTCCGCGATCTCGCCAACGAGCTGATCGACAAGATGGTGGCCAAAGGTCCCCCTGCGGATCTCGTGCGGGATTACGCGCTGCCGATCCCCATGTCCGTGATCTGCGAGCTCCTGGGCGTGCCGGTGGCGGACCAGTCCAAGTTCAAGGAGTGGAATGATTCCCTGCTCTCGACCAACACGCAGACCGCTGAACAGACGCAGCGGAACCTCGGCGAGCTGTCCCAGTACATCATGGGCCTGATCCGTCTGCGCCGCGCCGAGCCCGGCGACGATCTGATGAGTGCGCTCATCGAGGCTCACGACGTGAACGATCGCCTGAACGAGCGCGAGATGGTCCAGCTCTGCATCGCCATCCTCATCGCAGGGTACGAGGCCACGTCCTCGCAGATCCCGAACTTCATCTACACGCTCCTGACCCATCAGGAGCAGTTCGCGCGCCTCAAGGCCGATCCTGGCCTCGTGGCGCAGGCCGTCGAAGAGATGCTCCGCTTCGTGCCGGTCGCGTCCGCGGCGATGTTCCCGCACTACGCCACCGAGGACGTCCACGTAGGCGAGACGCTCGTGCGCGCGGGAGAGCCCGTGTTTGCGTCGGTCGGCGCGGCCAACCATGATCCACGCAAGTTCTCTGCTCCCGACCGGCTCGACTTCGAGCGAGATGCGCGAGCGCACTGCGCGTTCGGCGTTGGGATGCATTACTGCATCGGCGCGTCGCTGGCCAGGATCGAGCTTCAGGAAGCGTTGCGCGCGCTCGTGACTCGCATGCCGGATCTCCGTCTCGCCGCGGACGTCCAGTGGAAGACCGCGACGTTCTTCCGCGGGCCGCTCACGATGCAGGTGACCTGGTGAGCGCCGGCTCCGGCAAGAAGAAGCGCGTCGTCGTCGCCGGCACGGCCTTCGGTCGCATCTACCTGGATGCCGTCGCGTCGGCGCAGGGCTCGTTCACGCTCGCCGGCCTGCTCGCGCGCGGCAGCGATTTCTCCCGGGAGTGCGCGGAGCGCTACGGCGCGCCGCTCTACACGAAGGTGGAGGACATCCCCGACGACGTCGACATCGCCTGCGTCGTGGTGCGTTCGGGGGCGACCGGCGGCCCAGGCTCCGACATCGCCAAGGCGCTGCTCGAGCGTGGGATCCACGTATTGCAGGAGCATCCCGTGCACGCCACGGAGATCACCGCATGCATGAAGGCCGCGAAGCGAGGGGGCGCTGCCTACGCGGTCAACACGCTCTACCCGAACGTGCGCCCGATCCGGCAGTTCCTCGCGGCGGCTGAGTACCTCAGGAAACGACAGCGTATCCAGTTCATCGACGCCGCTTGCAACAGCCAGGTCGCGTATCCGCTCCTCGACGTGATTGGCCGCGCCGCGGGCGAGCTGCGACCGTGGTCGTTCTCGGAATGCGCGCCGCGAGGTGACCGGTCCTCATCGGCCGCGGGCCAGCCGTTCCAGAGCCTCACCGCGACCGTCGGCGGAGTGCCCGTGACGCTCCGCGTGCAGAACCAGGTCCACCCGGAGGATCCAGACAATCACTCTCTGCTGATGCACAGGATCTCGCTCGGGTGTGATGCCGGCGTGCTGACCCTGGCCGACACGCACGGACCAGTTCTTTGGAATCCGCGCTTGCACTCGCCGCGCGACGCGACCGGGCGCTTGATCATGAGCGGCTCCGGCACCGACCGCCTCGCCGTGAAGAGCACCTCGATCCTGGGCGACCAGGATACGCGCAGCTATCACGACGTGTTTGCACGGACGTGGCCTGACGCCGTGGTCGTCGCCTTGCACGACCTGTGCGGCGACATCGCCGACCCGGCCCGCCGCGTCCGCAGCGGCCAGTGGGCCCTGGGCGTGTCGCTGGCGTGGCGGGACCTGACGGAGCGGATCGGGATGCCCGAGCTCATCCGTCCGGAGACCCCGGAGCCGCTCCCCGTCGACGAGCTGCGCGCGGCGGCGCGCGCTGCGGTCGCCGAGGCGGCCGGGAGCGGCGCGCGTTGAACGAGAGCCTGGCGCTCGGGAGGAGTGAACATGGCGACTTCTTGCAGCCACGTATTGCTATGGGTACGCGACATTCATCAAGCTGTGCGCGACTACAGAAAGCTCGGGTTCAAGGTAGACTACGCGACGGCCGAGCGAAAGGCTCAGCACGCCCACATCTGGTTCACCGAAGGCCCCATCATTGAGCTGCTCACGACCCCGCGCAGCGCAAAGTGGTTCAAGTGGCCGATCGAGCTGATGGCCGGACGCGGCTCAGGCCGGCGGATGATCCGCTGGTCCGAGAACGGCGAAGGCTTCTGCGATGTCGCGGTCGTGACGGATACGCACGCTCTCGACCGTGAGCTCGCCGCGCTGCGGAATGCAGGGGTCCCCGTCGGCAGAGCCGTCGGGTGGAGACGAACGAAGCCGGACGGCCAGCAGATCCGCTTCAAGTTTGCATATCCGGCGAACGATCGCCTCCCGTTCGTCGTGAGCCCCTACGATCCGCCTCAACATCCGAGAGAGAGCCGCCATCCGAACGGCGCCAAGCGGCTCAGCCGGGTGAAGCTGGGCGTCCGTGCCGAGGATCGAGATGCGGTGCGCCGGATCGTCGCCGACGACCCCACGTTCGTGCTCGAGCCCGCCGAGGCGACGGGGGTCCGCGCCATCGAGATCACGGGCCTTTCGGCTGAGCTCGACCCGACCCTGCTGCACGGCGCGATCGTGCTGCCGGCCCGTCCGATGTCCGACCCGAGCCAAGCGCAACGAAGCGCCGGACCGTGAGAGCCGACGAGGGTCGGTGGAAGCGAGGGATCTCTCATGTTGAGTGGATGTGTGGATTGGCCGGATGAGTTCGTGGCTCGTTACAGGGAGGCGGGCTACTGGCGGGGCGAGTGCCTGGGAGAGATGTTGCGCGCGCGGGCCCAAGCGGCGCCGACGCGCCTGGCAGTCGTCGACGGGGCGCGCCTCTGGACCTACCAGGAGCTCGACGAGCGCGCGGATCGCATGGCCGCGGGGCTGCGCCGGCTCGGCATCGCGAAGGAGCAGCGGGTCCTCGTGCAGCTGCCCAACATCGCCGAATTCCTGTCGCTGTGCTTTGCGTTGTTCCGGATCGGCGCCATCCCGGTGCTGACATTGCCGGCACATCGAGAGACGGAGATCGTGCATCTGGCGGAGCTCTCACAGTCGGTCGCCTACGTCATCGCAGACATGCACGTAGGCTTCGATTACCGGGCGCTCGCCCGCGCGGTCTGCAAGAAGGTGGCGAGCCTCCGGCACGTCCTCGTGGTGGGCGATGCGCAGGAGTTCGTGTCGTTGTCGGAGGTGGACGCGCCGCCGGAGGCCATGGCCGGGCCGGCACCCCGCGATGTAGCCCTGCTCTTGCTGTCGGGCGGAACGACCGGGGCTCCCAAGCTGATCCCGCGCACGCACGACGACTATGTCTGCAACGTCCGCCTCAGCGCCGAGGTGACAGGCCTGAATGAGAGCACCCGCTACCTGGTGAGCCTCCCCATCGCCCACAATTTTGCTCTGGGGTGTCCTGGAGCCCTGGGCACGTTGCACGCCGGCGGCACCGTCGTGTTCTGCAAAGACCCCAGCCCTGAGACCGCGTTCCGGCTGATCGAGAAGGAGAAGATCACCGTAACCGCCCTCATCCCGCCGCTCGTCGTGCTGTGGCTGGAGGCGGCGGAGTGGGTGCAGGCAGATCTGAGCAGCTTGCAGTGGCTCCAGGCAGGAGGCGCTCGCCTCAAGGCGGAGACGGCGGCGCGCGTGCGGCCCGTCCTCGGCTGCGGGTTGCAGCAGGTCTACGGCATGGCAGAAGGGCTGCTCAACTTTACGCGGCTCGACGATCCCCAATCCATCGTCATCGACACGCAAGGCCGGCCGGTCGCCGCGGACGACGAGGTGAGGATCGTCGACGCCTCGGATGTCGAGGTGGCGGACGGCGAGGTCGGTGAGCTGCAGGTCCGCGGTCCCTACACCATACGCGGGTACTATCGTGCGGAAGAGTACAATCGTCGGGCGTTCACCGCCGACGGCTTCTATCGGAGCGGGGACCTGGTGCGGCGGCTGGCCAGCGGTCATCTGGTGGTGGAAGGCCGTAGCAAGGACGTGATCAACCGGGGAGGGGAGAAGGTCCCGGTCGAGGAGATCGAGAACTATCTCATGGCCCACCCGGCGATCCGTGACGTCGCCATCGTCGGCGTCCCGGACTCCACCATGGGGGAGCGCACCTGTGCATGCATCATCGCGCGTGGCAAAGCGCCCGCGCTGGCCGAGGTGAACGCCTACCTCAGCCGTCTGGGCGTGGCCGCGTTCAAGCTGCCGGATCGTTTGGTGGTCCTGGAGAGCTTCCCGCAGACGAGCGTGGGCAAGGTCAACAAGGGGGCCTTGGTGAAGCAGGTCTGCGTCGCCTCTCCAGCCACAACCACGGACATCTCATGAACACTTCGCCTCGAATGTTGCGCCGCATCTTGAGCGCTCCGACCCCCTTCAGCCCGCACCTGATCGTCTGCCCCTTCGGCGGTGGGAGCTACACCGCCTTCCGCAGCTGGAAGGCGCTGTCTCAGCTGGACGTCTCCGCGTCCCTCGTGACCTATCCGGGGCGAGACCATCGTCTGGACGAGGCGGCCATGCGGAGCGTCCAGCACACCGCGTCCGAGCTGGCTCACGAGCTGTGCGCGGAGCCGCCCAGCGGCCCATGGTTCCTGGTAGGCCACAGCGTCGGGGCGCAGATCGCGTTCGAAGCATGCCGCCTGCTCGAGCAGTGGGGGCGCGCGCCAGCCGGCCTCGTCCTTTCCGCTTGCCACGCGCCACACCTGATCCCGCGTCGCATGCTCAGCCCTCTCGACGACGATGGATTCATCGAGGAGTTGATCCGCCTGGGAGGCTGCCCCGCGGAGCTCCGCACCAGCGCCGATCTCAGAGGGGTGTTCCTGCCGATGCTGCGCGGTGACTTCCTCGCCTCGGAGAGCTACCGCCTCGCGCTGGACCGCTGTACCACGCGTCTCCGGACGCCGACGCTCTTGCTCTACGGATCGTCCGACGACGAAGCCCGTCGGGACGAGGTGGAAGCGTGGAAGAGCTGGCTGGAGGGTCGCGCCGAGCTGCGCGCGCTGGACGGCGACCACTTCTACATCACTCACGACCCGCGGGCGTTTGTCTCGGAGGTGTTGCGCACGTTCCGTCTGCCGTCCAGGTCGACCGGTCCCGTGGGACTGGCGCAGATGCCGTCGAGCTATTTCCCCTGAGGTTCGTGCTCGCGGCGGAAGCGGCCGGGCGCGCGCTCGGGTCGGGGGCGGACGGGGCCTCGGGTCAGAGGCGGGGCCATTTGACCGGGGAGGGCTGCGCGTGCGAAAACGCCCGGTCCCGAGTCGAGATGACGTTCGTCCCGCTGCAGCCGCCCGATCTGCCCCCCATTCGCGCGCGGGGCACGCCGCGCTGCCGCGGCTGCGGTCTGCCGCGATCGATGTGCCTCTGCGGCGCGCTGCCCCGGCTCGCGGTGCGCACGCGCGTCGTGTTGCTCACCCACCGCATCGAGCGCACGAGGAGCACCAACACGGGCCGGCTCGTCGCGCGCCTGCTCGAGGGCGCGGAGGTGCGCGTGCGCGGCGAGATCGCGCCGCGGGCGCGGCCGCCGCTGCCGGAGGGGCGCCGGCTCGTGCTGTATCCGTCGCCCGGGGCGCGCGCCCTCTCGCCCGACGACGCGCGCGGCGGGCCGGTGGTGCTGCTCGTTCCGGACGGCAACTGGAACCAGGCGCGCCGGGTCGTTCACCGCGACGCGGACGCGCAGGGCGCCGAGCCGGTCGCGCTGCCGCAGGGCGCGCCGAGCCGCTACGGGCTGCGGCGCGCCCCGCACGAGGGCGCCCTGTCGACGCTGGAGGCGGTCGCGCGCGCGCTCGGCCTGCTCGAGGGCGCGGAGGTCGAGCGGCGAATGATGGAGGCGTTCGACGTCTGGGTGCACCGCGCGAGGTGCGTGCGGCTCACCGGAAAGCTCACGGACGGGGCGGCGGCCCAGGGAGCCGAGGACGGCTCCGAGGTCCTCCTCGGGCGTGAGGTCGACGACGCGGAGAGCGGGTGAGCGGCCGCGCGCCGGTCACCGGAAGTTCTGCACGGCCCAGACGCTGCCGTCCGGGAACGTGTGGAATCCGCAAGCCACCTTGGTATACGCGGTGTTGCTCATGTTGATGTAGTGGCCGTGTTTGTTGAAATCCTCGCCGGGCCCCTCGTCCCACATGAGCTGCAAGCACGGGACGATCATCGATTCGGGCGGGCCGTTCCAGCCGGGGCACTCATTTTGAGCCCGCTCGTCGCAAGCGCCGAACGCGCCGTGCGCCTGGCCTGTGTTTCCGTCGGACTCGGACTCTTCGTCGGAGCACGACTCCGCCTCGGTCCAGCGCGCGAGGGGCGGTAGGCCGAGCGTGGCGCGGTGCTGGTTGATCGTATCGACGCACAGCTGCGCCGCGCCGGTCGGGTCGCCGTTGCCGCCCGCGCCGCCGGCGCCGCTGCCGGACCCGCCGGCGCCGCCGGTGCCCCCCGCGGGTGAGCCGCCGCTGCCGCCGGCGCCCGCGGTGGTGGAGCCGTCGCTGCCGCCGGCCCCCCCCGCGGGTGCGCCGCCGCTGCCGCCGGCGCCCGCGGTGGCGGAGCCGCCGCCGCCGGGGCCCGCGGTGGTGGAGCCGGCGCTGCCGCCGGGGGGCGAGCCGCCCGTGCCGGCGCCGTCGCCGGCGCCCGCGGCGGTCGAGCCGCCGCTGCCCGCGGTCGTGCCGCCGCCCGGCGGTCCGTTGCCGTCCTCGATGCCGGCGCCGCTGGTCAGCTCGTCGCCTTCGCCCTCGGGCGGCGCGCTGCCAAGCTCGCCGATGCAGCCCGACAGCACAGAGGCCATGAACGTCGCGGCGAGCGCGATGGCGTAGGAGTGAGTCGAAGGGTTAAGCATGTGCTGAGTCTATGGTGCTTTGGACTCATGCTCAACTTCGACCGATCGTGCTGGACTTTTGTAGATTCAGAGCAGTTTTGGCGCAGCTGGTGAGCGTGCGGCGTTTCTGTGCGGAGGAAAGTGCGGGTGTCGCACAGGGGGTGCGTCTGTTGGTGTTGGTTTCAGTCGAGCGGGATAAGTGCATGTGTCCGGGCGGAGAAAAAAACAGACGCCAAGGCGGTCGGGAGAGGAGCGCGCGAAAGGTTCTCTCTCGCTCTCTCCTCCTTGGCGTCTCGGCGGCTCAGCGCCCTTCGCCCGCCGGCCGAGGCGCGCCCCGCCGCCGCTGCAGATAGACGATCAGCGCGCCGGCGAGGGCGTTCGCGACCATGAGCAGGTTCGTCGCCACGAAGACCCAGTTCTCGACCAGCCAGCTGTAGACGACGAACCCGACCGAGGCGGCCAGCTGGCCGAGGAAGAGCCATTTGGAGACACCCTCGCTCGTCTTGCTCTTCCACTGCTTGTGGACCTGCTTGCCGACCGTCAGGACGAGGATGATGGAGCTGATCCAGCCGATTGCTTCTACCATGGTCGACCGCCGAACGGCCGCTCGCGCGCCCCGGGCCGACGCGCCGCGCGCCCTCCTGAACGCCCACAAAACGGCCGCGGGGGCAGGGAGGACGCAGGGCCTTGGCCGTCCCTGCGTCCTCCCTGCCCCCGTGGCTCGAACCCGGTATCTCGCGCGCTCGCCCTCTGCGCGCGCAGGCCCCGTCAGGCCGGGTTGGCGCCGTTCGCGTGCTTCGCGTGGCTCGCCTTGTCCGCCGACGTCTTCTTGTAGCCCGCCGGAAGGAGCGCCTCGTACCCCTCGGCCAGCCGCTGCTCGAACTCCGCCTTCAGCTCCTTGCCGAGCTCCAGGAGGCGCTTCTCGTCGATGGCCTCCTCGACCTTGGGGAAGAGCTCTTCCTCCTCCTCCTCGACGTGGTGCTGGATGAGCTCCTTCAGCGTCGTCACGCGCGCCTTGAACGAGATGTCCTCCGGGTCCGTCGAGAGCAGCCGCTTCAGGGCGAGCTCGGCGATCGCGTGCTCCTCGTAGCTCTCGAGGATCAGGTCCTCCTTGATCTGCCGCACGGCGGGATAGAAGCTCTCCTGCTCGATCGCCATGTGCGCGACGAGCTCGTTGGCGAGCTCGGCGAGCAGGGGCGCCGGCTCCGCCTTGCCGCTCTCGAGCTGCTTGAAGATCGACTCCACCTTGCGGTGCTGCTTCTCGAGCAATGATGTCGCTTTCATGTTCCTGCCTCCACGCTGCGAGCCGCGCCGCGGCGCGGCCGGGGTCCTCTGGGTTCAACCTTCGGCCGCGAGCGCCTCGGGCGCAGGCGCTCCGGCCCGCTTTCTTCACACCGCAACGCCGCCGAGGGGCCGGCCCTGCTAGACGCCGATCAACTTGAACGCTTATGAATGAAGAGATTCGAACCACAGAGGCACAGAGGGCACAGAGTTATTTTGTGGTTCCTCTGCGTCCTCTGTGCCTCTGTGGTTCGATTTTCGGGGTTTCAACCCGGTCGTCGTTCTAGTCCGTCTTGTCCTCGACCTTGTCGCCCGCCTCCTCGGCGGCGTCGCCGGTCGACTCCGCCGCGTCCTTCGCCTCGTCCTTGACGTCGCGCGCAGCGTCGTCCACGGCCTCGCCGGCCTTCTCGGCCGGGCCCTCCGGCTGAGGCTTGCTGCCACCGCAACCCAAGACCACGCCGCCCACGAGCAGCGACAGATACAGAGTTCTCACGGTACCTTCTCCTCCGAGCCGGAACGCGACCAGCGGCACCTCGCCCCGATCGCGCTCGGCGGTTCTTCAACGACGCTCACGCCTGGTTCAGCCTCCTCCGCTCAGCAATGCGCGGGCCAAGCGGGGGCGAGCGCCCGCGCGTCCTCCTCCGCGCTCCCCGCCGCGCGCTCCGCGCCGCGCGCCCGCCCCGGCGCGAGGTCCCCTGAGACATATCGCCTCGACCGTGGCGTCCTGCGACGCGCTACGGCCGCCCGATCGCCGGGGCGCGGCGCTCCGCGGGCGAAAGCGCAGGCGCCGGCGAGGCCGCGCGCCGGAGCGCGCGCATTCGCTTGGCCTCGGTGCCGATCGGCGCAAGAATCCGCCCCGGGACGCGACATGATCCACGACATCGCCCGCGCGCTCAGCGCCATCTTCTCAGGCGAACGAGCCCGCCTGCTGCACGTGATCGTCCCGGCGCACGTCCACGGGCACACGCTGGCGCTGCTGCGGGCGCTCGGCGAAGCAGGCCCGGCGCCCCGCCCCGTCTGGGTGCTGGCCGACCCGGTTTACGGGCCCAGCCGTGGCTGGGCCGCCCGCGAGCGCTCGCTGGCGCGCGAGCTCGGCGCCCCGGCGGCAGCCGAGCCGCCCGCCTCGACCGCGGAGCCAGGCCCCCTGCGCGAGCCGCTCGACGCCTTCGCGGGCGCGCTCGCGGCCCACCTCGCCGCCCGCGCGCCGGACGCGACCGCCGTCCTCGTGCTCGCGCCGCAGCACGTCGACGACCCCCGCGCGTACGCCCACGACGTCCTCTGGCTCGCGCAGCGGCCCGAGCTCGCGCTCGTGCGCTGGGTCCTCGTCGATCCGGTCCACTCGAGCGTCGGCGACCTGCTCGCGCGCTTCGGCGAGGGCGCGTCCCGCGTGGTGTGGCCGGAGGCCGACAGCGCGGCCATGATGGAGCTCGAGCGCCTGCTCACCGACCTCTCGGCGCGCGGGCAGCGCCTCCCCGCCGACCTCGAGATTCGCATCGCGCCCGACTCCCCCCTTCGCGCGCCGGATCTCCTCCCCGCGCGGCGCCTCCTGCACGAGGCCGACAAGTGCTTTCAAGCGGGGCGGCACGCCGAGGCTGCGCAGGTCCAGAAGCAAGCCGAGGAGCTGCTCGCGGGCCGCGGGCTGGGCGAGGAGGCGATCCACGTCGCCATGCAGCGCGCGCGCTCGCTGATCGCCGCGGGCGTGGTCGACGAGGGACATCGGGTGTTCGTCGCCGCGCTGAAAGAGGCAGAGCGGCGCGGGCTGTCCGCGATCGTCCCCGAGGCCTACGCCTCGCTCGGCAGCCTGCACAGCAAGCAACGGCGCTTCCTCGACGCGTCGGAGGCGTACGCCCGCGCCGGAGAGCTCGCCGACCGCCGCGGCAGCCACGAGTTCGCGGCGGACATGCACCGCTGCTCCGGGCACGCGGCGCTCAACGCCGACATGCCGGACGCCGCCGCGAAGGCGTGGCGGCGGGCGTTCGAGCTGCTCGGCTCGGTGGCGCCGGCCGTGGGCGCGCTGGACAAACCCCAGCAGATCGTGATCCTCGGCCTCGCCCTCGCCGACGTCTTCGAGACGCACGGCAACCTGCCCGCCGCGCGCGGGCTGCGGGGGCACGCCGAGGCGATCGAGACCCGCAATCCGCGGCGATCGGAGACGTGGAGCTGACGAGGGCTCGCGCCGACGCTCAGCCCGCGCCGGGGCGCTCGGCGACGAGGAGCCGCAGGTTGGCGGCGGGGTTCTCCGGGTCGAAGGGGGCGCCGAGCTGGCGGGCCCAGTCCGCAGCGCCGGTGTCGCTCGAGGCGCGGAACCCGGCCCGCTCGACCTCGGCGCGCATGACCTCGCGCCGGCGCAAGCCGACGAGCGGCTCGCTCCAGAGGCGCGTGACCAGGTGTCGCAGGAAGGCGAGGGGGCGCCGGCCGCCGGGCTCCAGGTAATTCACGAGGAGGACGCTGCCCGGCGCCGACGCTTCGGCGAGCGCCCGCAGCGTCGCCCGGAGCGCCTCGTCCGACAGGTACATCACGACCCCTTCCCATACCCACGCGGTGGGCTCGTCGGCCCGATGGCCGGACGAGCGCAGGCGCGTGGAGAGCGCGTCGCGCTCGAAGTCGACCGCGACGTACGTCAGCCGCTCCACGACCGGCGTCAGCGCCGCCGCCTTGCCCCGCTTGAACGCCTGCGTCGCCGGGTGATCGATCTCGAAGAAGTGAGCCGCCGAGAGCGCCTTCATCCGGAACGCGCGCGTGTCGAGGCCCGCCCCCAGGCTCACGACCTGACGACACCCGCGCTCCACGGCGCGCTCGAGCTCGACGTCGATGGCCCTCACGCGCAGCGGGACCGCGGAGAGCCTGGCCAGGACGCGCGCGCGCTTCGCGGCGTCCATGCGCCGGATCCGCCGCGCGAGCAGCGTCAGCGCGGCGCTCCACCCGGGCGACAGGAGCCGGTGCACGACCGGGTCCTCGAAGCCCGGCACATCGGTCAGGCCCTGATCCGCGAGCGCCCGGATGAGCGCGACGGTGGAGGCGGTCTGGCTGGGACGACGCTCGCGCATGACGGCTGTCATAGCGGCAGCCGCCGGCGTTTCAAAGCGCGAGCGACGCCGGACCCCAGCGCGCCGCGCGCCGCGCGCCCCGCCGAGAGGCGCGCGGCGCGCTGGTCCGCCCGTGATGCGGTCCCCTGGGAGCCCCGCTAGGCTGCGCGCCGCATGACCCCGGAGGCCATCGTCGCTCTCGTCATTCTCGGGCTCGCGATCGCCCTCTTCGTGAGCGATCGCATGCGGCTCGACGTGGTGGCGATGACGTCCTTGCTCGCCCTCACGATCTCCGGCGTCGCCACCGTCCCCGAGGCGCTCGCCGGGTTCTCGAACCCGGCCGTGCTCATGATCGCCGGCCTCTTCGTCGTCGGGGCCGCGCTCACCGACACGGGGGTCGCCGACTGGCTGGGCCAGCGCCTCGAGCCGCCGCCGGCGACGAGCTGCGCATGCTCGGCGGCGACGCGGCGATCGCGGCGCTCGCCGACCGCTTCGGGCTCGAGGCGCTCTCGGCGCGCCCCGTGTTCTCGCTGCCGCCCGAGGAGTCCCTCGCCGAGGTGGTGCTGCCGCGGCGCTCCGGCCTGACGGGGAAGACCCTGAGAGAGGCCAGGTTCCGCGACCGCTACCGCGCCAGCGTGCTGTCGATCCGGCGGGGCGACGGCTGGCTCCCGGTGTTCCACGCCACGCCCGAGCTCAGGGATCTCAAGCTCCGCGCCGGCGACACGCGGCTCGTGAAGGGGCGGCTCAAGCACCTGAAGAACCTGCGCGACGAGCGGCGCGATCTCGTGCTCGGCGGTCCGGCTGGCCGGGGCGCTGGGCCTCGCGCCGGAGCCGCTGCTCCTCGGGGTGGCGTTCGCGTCCTCGGCCGCGTTCGCGACGCCGATCGCCTCCCCGGTGAACATCCTCGTCATGGGGCCGGGCGGCTATCAATTCAAAGACTTCACCCGCGTCGGCCTGCCACTGCAGCTCCTCGTGCTGGCCACCACCCTGATCGTCGTCCCGCTCGTCTGGCCCTTTTGAGCGCCGGTCAACGCTCCTCCGCCGCCCGCCGGGGACTGCCGCTCGCGAAGGACGCGAGAGCGCCGCGGACGTCGTGTCATGACCTCTCGGACATTTTCCCGCTCCCCGGCCACAGGCACGCTCGCGTCTCGCCCGCACGCAGACGCGCGCAGCCCGCCGGACCGCGCGGGCGACGGCTCTCCAATCTTGCGAATTCCGGAGCGATCATGTAGCGCAGGATTTACGGTGATCGCTCGCAGAGAACTCACGCATATCGGGGCGTGCCCGCCGCGTGGGCCGACGGCCGTCGCCCTCGTGCCGCCGCCGCGGGGTGACGCATGAGGGAGCGGCTCGAGAGCCTGCTCCTCGTCCTGGCCGTCGGCTCCGTCGTCGCCATCGGCGCCAAGCGCGTCGGGGTCCCTTACAACGTCGCGCTCGTCTTGATCGGGCTCGTCCTCGTCGTCCTCGACGTGCTGCCGAACACGCCGATGGACCCGGAGGTCATCCTCATCGCCTTCCTCCCGGTGCTCGTCTTCGAGGGCGCCCTGGCCGCCGACGCGGACATCCTGCGCGCCGCGAGCCGGCCCATCCTCGCGCTCGCCGTGCCGGGGGTGCTCATCTCGCTGCTCGGCACCGCCGCGGTGGCGACGCTGGTGCTCGATCTCCCGTTCGCGGCGGCGCTCCTCCTCGGCGCGCTGCTCGCCATCACCGACACCGTGAGCGTGCTGCTCGCCTTCCGGAGCGTCCGCGTCCCGCACCGGCTGGCCGCGATCATGGAGGGAGAGAGCCTCTTCAACGACGGCACGGCGCTCGTGCTCGTGCTGATCGCCTCGCGCGTCCTCGCGAGCGGCACGTTCGACCCGGTCGAGACCTTCCGCGCGCTCTCGATGGCGATGCTCGGCGGCGCCGTCCTCGGCGGCGCGTTCGGCGCCCTCGGCGCGGTCCTGCTCCGCCGCACGCCGGACCACCTGACCGCGATCCTCGCCTCGCTCGTGCTCGTGTTCGCCACGGCCCTGCTCACCGAGCGGCTCCACGCCTCGCCGGTCATCGCCGTCGTGGTCGCCGGCGTGGTCGTCGGCAAGGCCGCGCGCCGCCACCTCGAGCCCTCGCGCGTGCTCGCGCTGGAGGGGTTCTGGGAGACGACCGGCTTCCTCCTCAACGTGCTGCTCTTCCTGCTCGTCGGCATGCAGATCCAGGCGGACATGCTCGTGCGCGAGGCGGCCTCCATCGGCCTCGCGCTCATCGCCCTGCACGCGGGCCGGGCGGTCGCCGTCTACGGCTGCTTCGGCGCGCTCCGGGCCCTGACGCGGGAGGTCGTGCCGCTGCGCTGGCAGCACGTGATGCTGGTCGGCAACATCAAGGGCGCGCTCTCGATGGCGGCCGTCCTCAGCCTCCCGAAGGACATGCCGTTCCGCGAGCGGCTGATCACGATCGTCTTCGGCGTGACCTTCGTGACCCTGGTCGCGCAGGCGCTGCCGTTCGCGCGGCTGCTCAAGCTCCTGCGGGTCGCGGCCCCGAGCGCCGACGCCGCGCTCGACGGCGCGAAGGCGACGCTCATCGCCGCGCGGCGCGGCCAGGCGGAGCTCGACGACCTGCTCGCCGCGGGCCTCCTCTCCCGCAAGGAGCACGCGGAGCGCCGGGCCGCGTTCCAGCGCCGGGTGATCGCGGCCGAGGCGGCGCTCCAGTCGCCCCAGGGCGAGGCGGAGCGCGACCACCTCACGGATCTCGCGCTGCTCACGGCGGAGAAGGCGGCGCTGCTCGACGCGGCGAGGCGCGGGCTCATCGCCGACGAGACGGCGAACGCCCAGGTGGGCGAGATCGATCGCGAGATGATGAAGCTGCACGAGCACGAAGGAGGCCACTGAGATGCGCGTTCTCATCGCGGGCGCCGGGCGCGCGGGCCTGAGCGTCGCGGTCCACCTCGCGAAGACGGGCCACGAGGTGACCATCGTCGATCGCGACGAGTCGATCGCCAACAGCGCCTTCGAGCGCCACGGCCTCGTCTCGCTCGTCGGCGACGCGACCGACGCCGGGCTCCTCAAGGAGGCCGAGGTGGGGCGCGCCGACGTGGTCGTGGCCATGCTCCGCCGCGACGCCGACAACCTCGCCGTCGCGCTCCTCGCGCAGGCGGCGGGCGCCAAGCGCGTGATGGTGCGCATGCGCGACTCCGACTACCGGGGCGTCTACGTCCGCGCGGGCGTCCAGCGGATCCTCTCCGAGATCGACGTCTTCATCGGCGCGATGGCCACCGCCATCGAGCACCCGGGCGTCCGCCACGCGATGGTGCTCGGCGCCGGCGAGTCGGTGGCGTTCGAGCTCGACATCCCGGCCGACGCGGCGGTCGCGGGCCGCTCGGTGAGCGTCATCGCCGGCAGCGCCGGCTTCCCCTCGTCGTGCGTCTTCGCCGGCGTCTACCGCCCCGACGGCCGCGTCGAGGCGCCGCGCGGCTCGTCCATCGTCGCGGGGGGCGCCACCGTGCTCCTCGTGGCCGCGCGCGACGAGCTCGCCGACGTCATCGCGTTCTTCCTCCGGCGCGAGCTGGGGAACGGCGGGATCCACGAGCGTCGCTGACGCGAGGGCAGGTGTTTCCATGGTGAGGTGCGCGGGCTACACGGGTTTGTCGGCATGGTTGGGCGCGGCGCTGGCCGCCGCCATCGCGGGGTGCGGCGGCGACGACGGGGCCGGGGCGGCGGCGGGCGGCGGCGTCGCGGCGGCGGCCTCGTACTACCGCGACGTCAAGCCGATCTTCGACGCGCGCTGCGCGGGGTGCCACAGCGCCGGCGGCGTCGCGCCGTTCTCGCTCGAGGGGCCCGACGCGGCGGTGCCCTGGGCCCCGCTCATCAAGCGGGCCGTCGTCGAGCGCACCATGCCCCCCTGGCCGGCCGACGGCGCCTGCGCCGACTACGTGGGCGATCGGTCCCTGTCCGAGCAGCAGATCCAGACCATCGCCGCGTGGGTCGACGGCGGCGCGGCCGTGGGCGACCCCGCGGAGGAGGGCCCGCCGCTCGATCGGCCGTCGAGCCCCGAGCTCGAGCGCGTGGACCGGACGCTCGAGATGCCGGTCGAGTACACCCCGCAGGCGGGGCCCGACGACTACCGCTGCTTCGTGATCGACTGGCCGGAGGAGAGCGCGCGCTACGTCACCGGCTTCGGCGTCAGGCCCGGCGAGGAGCGCATCGTCCACCACGTGATCGCCTTCATCGCCGCGCCGGAGATGGTCGCCAACGTCGAGGCCCTCGACGCGGCCGACCCGGGCCCGGGCTATCCCTGCTTCGGGGGGCCGGGGATCAGGCCGCGCTGGCTCGGCGGCTGGGTGCCCGGCGGCGGGAGCCTCACCTTCCCGGCGGGGACGGGCACCCGGATCGAGCCGGGCTCCAAGCTGGTCGTGCAGGTCCACTACAACACGCTGACCGCGGGGAAGCTGCCGGATCGCTCCGCGATCGACGTGATGCTGGAGAGCTCGGTCGATCGGGAGGGCTCCACGCAGCCGTGGACGAACCCGGCCTGGCTCACCGGCGACGCCATGACCATCCCCGCCTTCGAGGCCGACGTCGTCCACCGCTGGGGGGCGCAGCCCACCCGGGCGCTCGCGGGCGGCGCGCCGATCGAGCTGCACATCGCGGGGCTCCACATGCACACGCTCGGCAAGCGCGCGCGCCTCGAGATCGAGCGGGCGGACGGCAGCTCGGAGTGCGTGCTCGACATCCCGCGCTGGGATTTCCACTGGCAGGGCAGCTACACGCTCGCCCAGCCCAAGGTGCTCCACCCGGGCGACACGCTGTCGCTCGAGTGTCACTGGGACAACACGCCCGAGAACCAGCCGATCATCGACGGCAAGCCGCGGGTCCCGGGCGATGTCGTGTGGGGTGAAGGCACGAACGATGAGATGTGCCTCGGTACCTTCTACATGACCGAGCTCTGATCTCCGCCGCGGAGCGTCGAGCCATCGAGTCCGATCACGCGCTGCGGCGACAGCGCGTCACACCCCGAGCGCTGGACGTGGCGCCCTGCGCCGTCGCTTCGGGCGTCCCCGGCGGTGTCGATACGGAGTCCATCTGGCCGCACCGGGTATATTCGTCAGGCCACCGCTGAGCCAGGCGCGCCCTCGTGAAAGAGAAAACCGCTTCGACCCTCTCGCAGGCCGCCCTGCCCCCCGGCGGGGCGGAGACGCAGCCGCGGGCGTCCGAAGAGCCGCCGCCGTCGAGCTTGATGCCGTCGAGCGCGGGCCCCTCGAGCTTCAGCCCGCCGAGCCGCTTCGAGGAGTACCGGCTCGTCCAGAAGCTCGGCAGCGGCGGCATGGGGGACGTCTACCTCGCGCACGACACGCTGCTCGACCGCATGGTCGCGGTGAAGCTCATCCGCGCGGAGACGGCGGACGCCGAGGTGCGCGCGCGGCTGCTCGCCGAGGCGCGCGCCGCCGCGCGCATCCAGCACCCGAACGTGGTCGCCATCTACCGCGTGGGCGAGCTCCGGGGACAGCTGTACATCGTGTCGGAGTTCGTCCGCGGCCAGAGCCTCGACCGCGCGACCGTGCCGATGCCCTGGCAGCGCGTGCTCGAGCTCGGCGCCGGGCTCGCGCGGGGCCTCGCGGCCGCCCACCGCCGGGGGGTGCTGCACCTCGACATCAAGCCGGCCAACGCGGTGCTCACCTTCGACGGCGAGGCGAAGCTCCTCGACTTCGGCCTCGCCAAGCTCCTCGACCCGGCGGCGGTGCAGGCGCCCGCGATCCGCGGCGTCGCGCCGCCGCCCGGGGCGGGCGACGACGCGGCGCTCGGCGACGAGCCGCTCGACGGCGGGATCCGCGAGGCGGCCGAGATGGCGGCGCTGCTGCTCGACGCGACGAAGGGCGTCGACGGCGGCACGCCCCACTACCTGCCGCCCGAGCTGTGGTGCGGCGAGCTGGCGACGCGCCGCTCCGACGTGTACTCGCTCGGCGCGCTGCTCTTCGAGCTCTGCGCCGGCGTCCCGCCGCACGACGACGTGCCGATGCTCGATCTGCCGCGCGTCGTCCAGTGCGAGCGGCCCCGGCCCCTCGCCGCGCTCGCGCCGGGCGTCGACGCGCGGCTCGCGGCGGTCATCGAGCGGTGCCTCGAGATCGACCCCGCTGCCCGCTTCGCCTCGGGCGACGAGCTGCGCGACGCGCTCGAGCAGCTGCTCGCGCGGAGCCGGCACGCCTCGATCGCGCCGGAGGGCAACCCGTACCGCGGGCTGCTCGTCTTCGACGTCGAGCACCGCGCGGTGTTTTACGGGCGCAGCTCCGAGACGGGGACGATCCTCGACCGGCTGCGCTCCGAGCCCATGCTCGTCGTGGCCGGCGACTCGGGCTCGGGCAAGTCGTCGCTCTGCCGGGCCGGCGTGCTCTCGCTCGTGCTCGAGGGCGCCCTCGGCGGCGGGCGCGACTTCCAGGCGGCGATGATGGTGCCCGGCCGGCGCCCGCTCGCCGCGCTGGCCGCCGCGCTCGAGCCGGTCCTCGGCGCGCCCGCCGAGCGCATCGCCGAGGCCGTGCGCGCGGCGCCGGGCTCCCTCGTCCGCGACCTCCGCGCGCGCCTCGGCGAGCGCGGCGGGCTCGTGCTGTTCATCGACCAGCTGGAGGAGCTCGCGACCCTCAGCGGCCCCGCCGAGGCCGCGCTCGTCGGCGAGGTCCTCAGCGCCTTCGCGGCGCGCTCGCCGTCCCTGCGCCTGCTCGCCACGGTGCGCGGCGACTTCCTCGCGCGCGTCGCCGGCATCTCCGGCCTCGGCGACGAGATCGAGCGCGCGCTCTACCTGCTCCGCCCGATGTCCGCGGACAAGCTCCGGGAAGCGATCACCGGGCCGGCGCGGGCCAAGGGGGTCGCGTTCGAGTCGGACGCGGTGGTCGACGCCCTCGTCGAGTCCACGGCCCGCGCCGAGGGCGGGCTGCCGCTCCTCCAGTTCGCGCTCGCCGAGCTCTGGGACGCCCGCGCCGCGCCCGACGCGCCCCTCAGCAGCGCGGATCTCGCGCAGATCGGCGGGGTCGAGGGCGCGCTCGCCCGCCACGCCGATCGCGTGCTCGGCCGCATGCCGCCCGCGGTCCACGCGGCGGCGCGGCGGCTGCTCGGCGAGCTCATCACGCCGCAGGGCACGCGGGCGCGGCGCGCGGAGGCCGAGCTCGCGGGGCCGGGCGGCGACGAGGCGGCGCGCGCGGCGCTCGAGGCGCTCGTGCAGGGCCGCCTCCTGTTCGCCCGCGAGGGCGAGCAGGGGACGGTCTACGAGATCGCCCACGAGGCATTGATCCACGGGTGGGGGACGCTGCGCCACTGGCTCGAGGAGCAGCGCGAGCAGCGGGCGATGCGCCTGCGCCTCGACGCCTCCGCCGCCGAGTGGGAGCGGCTCGGCCGGCGCCGCGACGCGCTCTTCAGCGCGCGCCAGCTGATGGAGGCGAAGGGCCTCGATCCGGGCGATCTGCCGCCGCGCGAGGCGGCGTTCCTCCGGGCGTCGCGGCGCGCCGTCCTGACGCAGCGCGTGGCCCGGTGGGCGCTCGCCGTGGGGGTCCCGCTCGTCGCGGCGCTGCTCTACGGCGCGCTGGAGCTCAGGGCGGCGCGCCAGCTCGCCGCGCGGGCGGACCGGAAGATCCAGGAGGCCGCGGACATCTCGGCCGCCGCGTCGCGCGAGGGCGCCGCGGCCGAGGCGCTCCGCGCCGAGGCGCTGGCGGCGTTCGACGGCCGGCGCCGCGACGAGGGGGAGGCGCTCTGGGAGCGCGCGCGCAGGCGCGCCGCCGAGGCGGAGCGGCTCCACCTGCAGGCGAGCCAGAAGCTGGAGGCGGTGCTCACGCTCGACGGCACCCGCCGCGACGCGCGCGAGCTGCTCGGCGACGTGCTCTACGAGCGCGCGCTCGCCGCGGACGGCCGGGGCCACCCCTCGCTGCGCGACGAGCTGCTCCAGCGCATGACCACGTACGATCCCGACGGCGTGCGCCGGCAGCGGTGGAGCGCGCCCGTCGAGGTGGCCATCGAGACCGACCCCCCCGGCGCCGACATCACGCTGGAGCGGTACGAGACCGACGCGGAGGGGCGCCGGCAGCTTGTCGACCTGCGTGTCCGCGGGTCGACGCCGCTCTCGGGCATCGCGCTCGCGCAGGGCTCTTACCTGCTCACGTGCGAGGCGCGGAACCGCACCATCGTGCGGTATCCGTTCCTGGTCCGCCGCGGCGAGCCGCGGCGCCTCTCCATCCCGCTGCCGCCCGCGGGGGACGTCCCTCCCGGGTTCATCTACATTCCGCCCGGACGATTCCTCTTCGGCGCCGCCCTGGACGACATGTACCGGTGGGCGTTCCTCTCGACCGTTCCCCTTCACGAGATCAGCACGGGCGCCTACCTCATCGCGCGGCACGAGACGACGTTTCAGGAGTGGCTCGACTACGTCCAGACGCTCCCGAGAGAGTCCCGCGAGCAGCCGTCCATCATCCAGGCGGGCAACGGCGCCATGACGGGCGCCCTCGGGCTGCGCCGTCTGCCCAGCGGCGTATGGCAGCTAACGATCCAGCCCACGGTGCAGGCCTACACGGCGCGCGCCGGCGAGCCGCTCGTCTATCCCACGCGGGAGGTCCGGGCGCAGCAGGACTGGCTTCGTTTCCCGGTCACGGGCATCTCGTTCGCGCAGGCGACCGAGTATGCCGCGTGGCTCCACAGGACGGGCCGTGTCCGCGGAGCCCGGCTGTGCACCGATCACGAGTGGGAGCGCGCGGCGAGGGGCGCCGACAGCCGGATCTTCCCGCACGGGGACACGCTCTCTCCCGGCGACGCCAACTTCGATGAGACCTATGGCAAGGAGAGCTCCACGATGGGTCCAGATGAGGTGGGCTCGCACCCTGCCTCACGTAGTCCCTTCGGGGTCGACGACATGGCGGGGAACGTCCTCGAGTGGGCTATTTCGTCGATAGAGGTCGACAAAGTGCTTTTGCGCGGCGGGGCTTACCTCTACGATCAAACATCGGTCCGGAGTGACAACCGGACCGTCGTTGACGGCACCTTCCTCGATCCGGTGATTGGGCTCCGCATCTGTGCTTCCTTTCCTCCACCTCCGTAAAGGGTGACGAGGATCTGCGGCGCCCGGGCAGCGCCGAGAGATACCGCGCCCCTCGCGGGAGCGGAGCCCGACAGCCGGGAGGAAGATCGTCGGCGCGCAGGGCGTCATGGCTTGAGCGTCAGCGTTCGGAGGCGATCATGTTTCAGCGAGGGTTCCTGGCAGGGGCGATGGTCGGGCTCATCTCCGTGGGTGTCGGTTGCGTCGCGGAGGTCGAGGGCGGCGAGGGCGACGAGGCGCCGGCGGAGGGCGCGCTCGAGCTGCAGGCGCTCAACGATCTCACCTTCAACGGCACCTACCTGAACGGCACCCAGCTCAACGGGGTCCGCTTCAACGGGGTCCGCTTCAACGGGGTCCGCTTCAACGGGGTCTCGCTCGACGGCGCGACGCTGGTCGGGACGCGCGCGAGCGACGGCAAGCCCGTCCGCGGGGTCGACTTCATCGGCGCGGAGGCCGAGGCGGTCCTGGACGATCGATCGATCGTGATCGTCCGCATCACGAACGTCGTCGAGCGCGACGGGATCGCCTATTACACGGTGAAGTACAACGCCGGCGGCGCGGGCTGGGCGAACGTCTGCGGCGAGGGCGTCGAGGCGATCGCGGTGAAGGGGACCTGGGATCCGGTGACCGGCGCCTTCTCGGACGACGGGAGCCAGTTCACGTTCGCCTGCCAGGGCGCGGCGATCGCGAAGTGCGCCGAGTGGGGCTACAGGGACTGGGCGACCACGGCGGAGTGCGACGGCAAGCGCTGCGAGAGCAGGGATCTCTCGTACTTCCACAAGGCGTGCGTCCGCATGGTGCGCGCGGACTACTGCGGCGACGGCGCGCCGCACACGCGGGCCGGGACGGCGATCGACGTCTGGGATGCGCTCGGCATCCAGCGCGAGACGGCGGGCTCTGGCATGAGCCTCGAGGCCGAGTGGACCGTGGACGGCGCCGCCTGCATCCGGCGCACGCGGTGGCGGGGCGTCGTCGGCAATCCGGACCGCGACTACGTCATGGCGCATTGCCCGGAGCGGTGGGCCGGGGCCGATCCGAGCTGCGGCGGGCCCGGCTCGACGTTCAACAAGGAGAGCGGCTTCACGACGCCGCTCGCCGAGCGGCGCCTCCTGCGGAACGCGTCGTTCACGACGAACGTGAGCCCGCTGTAGGCGCGCCGCGGCGCCAGGCCGGACGCGCGGGCACGGTCGCGCCGTCGTCGCTCGTCGAGGCCGCGCACATCGCGGCGCTCGACGAGGTCGGCCACGCCCGCCTCGGCTTCTCGCTCGCGTCCGCCTACCGGGGCGCGCCGGTCGGTCCGGCCGCCTTTCCCATGGCGCCCGGGATCCCGGTCGCCGCGGACCTCGAGGCGCTGGCGCGCGCCGCCGCGGAGGAAGGCTGCGTCGGCGAGACCGTGGCCGCGCTGATCGCGGCGGAGCAGCGCGCCCGCGCCGAGGACGCCGCCGTCCGCGCGGCGCTCCAGGCGATCGCGGACGACGAGGCGCGGCACGCCGAGCTCGCGTGGCTCACGGTCGCGTGGGCGATCGGGGCCGGCGGCGAGCCGGTCCGCCGCGGCGTCGCCGAGGTGTTCGAGGCCGCCGCGGCGTCGCTCGGGGGTCCGCCTCCGACGAGGTCCGAGCCGGGCCGCGGCCGCGCCGCGGCGCTCGCGGCGCACGGCTGCCTCGCCGGCTCGGACCTCCACGAGCTGCGGAGCGCCGCGCTCGCTCAGGTCGTGTTGCCGTGCGCGCGCGCGCTGGGGCTCTGGAAGCCCCAGCGCGCCCGAGGGGCAGCTCGGCCGGCGGCGAGCGCGTAGCACCGCCAGCGCCCGCGGCGATCGCCGCCGGCCGCGCGGACGTCTCGTCGCGCCGGCCGACCGGCCGAGGCCGGCGCTGCGGGGCCAGGGCGCGCGATGGATCCGGCGCCGCGGCGCTCAGCTCTTCGCAGCGGCGAGGATCGCCGCTGCGTGCTCCTTCGGATCCACATCGAGCCAGACCTGCTTGATCTTGCCGTCCTTTCCGATGAGGAAGGACTGGCGCGCGGCGAGGTCGTTGCGCATCGGCACGTGGAACGCGCTGGAGACCGCGCCGCCTTCGTCGACGACGAGCGGGAACGGGAGCTCGTATTTCTGGATGAAGGCCTGGTGGCTCTGCGCGTCCTGGGTCGAGACACCGTAGACCTCGAGCCCGGCGCCCTGGAGATCGGCCCAGCCGTCGCGCAGGCCCTTGGCCTGGATGGTGCAGCCCGGCGTGTCGTCCTTGGGATAGAAGTAGACGAGCACCTGCTTGCCTTGCAGGCTGGAGAGCTTCACCTCTCGGCCGTCGTGCAGCTTGAAGGTCACGTCGGGCGCGGCGTCGCCGGGCTTGAGCGCGGCGGGCTGGGCGGAGGCGCCCGTCGTCTCGGAGGGCTTCTCGGCGGCCTTGCCGGACGCGCCGGAGGGCTCGTCGCAGCCGGCGGCGAGGGCCAGCGCGGCGAGCGCGATGGCGAGGGTGGAGGCGAGGTGCGTCGTGCGCGTCATGATGGCGTGCATCGTTCCACCGGCCTCCGCGAACGGCAAGCGCGCGTCGGGCGGCGGCGCGCCGCCGCTGAGGTTGCCAGGGCCATGCGGACGTTGGCAGGGGATCGGGGGCGCTCGCGAGCGCGCGAGAGAATCGAGGAGAGATATCGGTGAGCTCGTCAGGAGGACGGGTGAGCTGACTCGGTGTCTCCGGCCATTGGAGGGGTGAGCGTCAGGCTCGTTGTCCACACCGCGCCTCGCTGCTCAGGGCCGCCGCGGGCCGGCGCAGGCGGCGACCCGCTCGCGCGCCCCCCCCACGCCGGCACCGACAGCAGGCGAGCAATGCAAAACGTCCTGACGAAAAGCTAAGGTGGCGCCCGAGGCGCGCTCCACGCTATATCTGCGTTTGCCATGCGCTGGACACCTGGGAAACGCAGTGCGAACCTCCGAGATCTCCGCGGCGTCTCCGGCGGAGCGAAGCTCGGCGTCGGCGGGACGGTGATCCTGCTCGTGCTCTCCCTCGTCTTCGGGAAAGATCTCCTCTCCTCGGGGCTCGGCCAGGGCGTCTCGCTCCCCGGCGCGCAGAGCGAGCGCGCGAGCTCGCCCGAGGAGGAGCGGCTCGTCGACTTCGTCTCCTTCGTCCTCGATGACACCGAGGCCGTGTGGAAGCAGGTGTTCAGCCGGATGGGGCAGACCTATCCGGCGCCCCAGCTGACGTTGTTCACCGACTCCGTGAGGTCGGGCTGCGGCGTCGGCGAGGCGGCCATGGGGCCGTTCTACTGCCCGACCGATCGCACGGCGTACATCGACCTCGGCTTCTACCGCGAGCTCAAGGCGCGGTTCGGCGCGCCGGGCGACTTCGCCCAGGCGTACGTGCTCGCCCACGAGATCGGCCACCACGTGCAGAACGTGCTCGGCATCGAGCGAAAGATGCGCCAGCAGCAAGCGGCGCGCCCGAGCGAGCGGAACGCGCTCTCCGTGCGCATGGAGCTCCAGGCGGACTGCTTCGCCGGCGTGTGGGCCCACTCGACGGCGAAGCGCGATCTGCTCGAGGAGGGCGACGCCGACGAGGCGCTCCAGGCCGCGTCCGCGATCGGCGACGACCGGCTGCAGAAGAGCGCGACCGGCAGGGTCAACCCGGAGACGTGGACGCACGGCTCGTCCGCGCAGCGGGTCGCCTGGTTCAAGCGCGGCATGCGGGGCGGCCGCGTCGAGGACTGCGATACGTTCGCGGAGGCCTCGCCCTGAAGGCGCGGCGCGCGTCCGAGGCGGCCCGGCGCGTCCAGGCCGGCAGGGCCAAGGCCGGGTGAAGAGCGGCTCGCGACAGCTCCGCGCGACGGTGTACCCTGCTCGCCCGCCGATGGTCTCGCCGTACGGTGCCCCTCGCTTCCCGCCGCAAGGCCGCTCGCTGCGCGATCGATCCCGCCCGGTGGCGCCGTGAGCCTGCGCGAGGCGACCGATCCCTGGACCGCGGCGCCGCGATCGATCGCGGAGATCGTCGAGGACAGCCTCCCCCAGATCGAGGTGCGCTGCCGCCCGCGGGCCATCGCCACGGTCGTCGCCCGCGTCACGGCCGACCTGGGCGACGAGGATCCCCCGCGGCCCGCGCTGCTCGCCGCGCTGGCCCGGTGCGCCGACGGCGCGGCCGCCGAGGTCGACCGGCTGCGCAGCGCCGAGTCCGCGCTCGTGGTCGCCTACCAGTCGGCCGCCACCCCGGCCGAGCGGCGCGAGCTCCTCGCCCGGCAGCTCCGCGTCTGGGCGCGCGAGCGCAAGAAGACCGGCGCCGCCTCCCCCCTCGGCTGGGCCGCCGCGCGCGTCGAGCAGGCCGGCGACCTCTCGGCGCTCGCCCGCAACCTCGACCTCGAGGCGGCCCAGGAGCGCTTCGCCACGGCCATCGCCGACCGCCTCGACGAGATCGAGGTCGCCTACCACGCGCTCACGCACCTCGCGCAGGACCTCGACCCGCCCGACGCGCTGCACGTCGTCCGCGACGGCGGCGTCCTCCGGCTCGCCATCGCGCACGCCGAGCCGAGCCGCCCCGCGCCCGTCCGCCGGGCCGCCATGCTCGCGGCCGTCGCCCTCCTGCACCGCATCCCGGCGCGCGAGCGGCTCGGCCACCTCGGGCTCGACGCGGCCCGCTCGGTGCTGGCGTGGTCGCGCGGCGTGGGCGCGTCCCGCTGGGTGCAGATCGCCGCGCTCGAGATCGGCGTCCTCCTCTTCCCCGACGAGGCGTTCTCGCTGCTCGCCGAGCGCATCCGCGCGCGCGACCCGGCGGACAAGGACGGCCCCATCCTCCGCCGCAACGCCCTGCGCCTCCTCGGCGCGGCCGCGCGCCCGTCCGCCCCCGTGATCCCGCTCGGCGAGGCGCGCGCGGCGAGCGCGGCGCGGCCCACCGGCGCCGCCCAGGACCCGCGCCGCTGGAACGGCGCGCAGGCTGGCAACGGCAGCAGGCCGAGCGCCGCGCCGGAGGCAGCCTCGTCCGGGGGCGCCGTCGAGGGCCCGGGCGGCGCCGAGATGCCCGACGCGCCCGCGCCCGACTCGGCGCCCCGGCTCAGCGCGGAGACCGCCGCGAGCGCGCCGCCCGCGCGCGCGGCCGCCGCGAGCGCGGACCCGCTCGCCATTGCGCTCCTCGCCCGCGACGACCCGAGCGAGCACGTCCGCCAGGAGCTCGTGCGCCAGCTCCTCGCCCTCGGCAGCGCCGAGGCCCTCACGGCGCTCGCCGAGGTCGCCGAGGGCGACGGGTCGCCGCGCGTCCGCGGCTACGCCATGCGGGAGCTCTCGCGCTTCGCGACCGACCACGCGGACGCCGTCCCGCACGCCGAGCGCGTCGTCCGCTTCGCCCTCGTCAAGCCCGGCCCGCCGCTCGCGTCCCGCGCGGCCCTCGAGGCGGTGCGCACGCTCTGCGCCGGGCCCTACGCCCCGCTGCCGCCGGCGACGTTCGTCGACCTGCTCGCCGAGTTCGCGAGCCGCCCGGCGATCTCGCCGGATCTGTCCGACGAGGCGGCCGCGGCGCTGCGGCTGCTCGAGGTCGAGAGCCGCCCGGTCGCCGAGCACATCCGGCAGGCGCTCGTCGCCGCGGCCTCGGAGCTCCTCGAGGGCGAGAGCGCGCCGGTCGAGATCCCGGCCGACGCCGAGCCCCGGGACATCGAGCGCGCGCTCCTGGTCGCCTCGCGCGGCGACATGACCTACACGCTCCGGCGCCGCGGCCGGGGCCGGTACGTGCTCACGCGCGGCGAGCCGCGCGGCTTCCGCCTCTGGCGGCTCATCCACGAGATGCGCACCCCGATGCCGGACAAGCGCAAGGGGTGGATCCACACGAGCGGCCGCCTGTTCGCGGGCGAGCTCGTCGCGCCGCCGGTCGGCATGGCGGAGGTCACGCCCACGCGCGTGCCGGGCGAGCGCCACGTCTACCCGCCCGTCGGCGGCTGGGGGCCGTTCGTCCCCCGCATCGACGATCTGCTCGCCGCGGCCAGCCTGACCCAGCGCGAGATCCGCCTCATCACGGCGCGCGGGACGGTCACGGTGCGCGCGCCGGCCAAGCTCGCGCACCGGCTGCGCGCGCGCGCCCTGCTGACGTGGCGCTACGACCGCTACGCGCAGGCCCGCATGCGCGCGCTCGTGGCGCAGGAGCCGGCCGAGCAGAAGAAGTTCACGCTGATGACCGGCGAGCTCGGCTTCACGGTCGCGCTCGGCGACACCGGGGGCGAGGTCGACGGCCGCCCGTTCGCGCTCGAGCCGCACCTGCCGGGCAAGTACCTCGCCGTCGCGCTGCCCTCGGCGCTCCAGCTCGGCCGCGACTGGCTCGTCGGCCCGTCGGTGCCCGTCTGGATCGACAGCTTCCTCTCGTACCTGGTGTCGCCCGCGGGCAACGTCCCGACGCAGCTCGCGTGGATCGTGTTCCTCGTCCTCGCGTACATGGTGCTGCGCGCCGCGTGGATCATGACGCAGATCGAGCGCGCGCGCCGGGGCATCCCGCTCACCATCGGCGGCTGGGGCACGCGCGGCAAGAGCGGCTCGGAGCGGCTGAAGGCCGCGCTGTTCCACGCGCTCCGGTACGACGTCGTCGTGAAGACGACCGGCTGCGAGGCGATGTTCATCCACGCGATGCGCGACCTGCCCGCGCAGGAGATCTTCATCTACCGCCCCTACGACAAGGCGACCATCTGGGAGCAGCGGAACATCCTCGCGGCCGGGAGGAACCTCCGCGCGCAGGTGTTCCTGTGGGAGTGCATGGCGCTCCAGCCGCTCTTCGTGGACACGCTCTGCTCGGAGTGGATGCGCGACGAGATCACCACGCTGACGAACGCGTACCCGGATCACGAGGACATCCAGGGCCCCGGGGGCGAGGACGTCGCGCGGGTGATCGCGCGCTTCATGCCCACGGACGGGCTGTCGTTCACGACCGAGGAGCAGATGCTCCCGCTGCTCAAGGACCAGGCGCAGCGCAAGGGGACGAACCTCGTCGCGATCCCGCCCATCGACGCGGATCTCCTGCCGGTGGACCTCCTCGATCGGCTCCCGTACCAGGAGCACCCGCGCAACGTGGCGCTGGTGCTGGCGCTGGCGGATCACTTCGGGGTCGATCGCGAGTTCGCGCTGGTCGAGATCGCGGATCACGTGATCCTCGACCTCGGCGTGCTGAAGACGTACCCGACGGTGCAGTACCGGGGGCGGAAGCTGACGTTCTCGAACGGGATGAGCGCGAACGAGCGCGCCGGGTTCATGTCGAACTGGACGCGGCTCGCGTTCGACAAGCACGACATCGACGCGACGCCCGGCAAGGCGACGGTGATGGTGGTGAACAACCGCGCGGATCGGGTCGCGCGGTCGCGCGTGTTCGCGCAGATCATCGTCGAGGACATCGGGGTCGATCACGTGGTGCTGATCAACTCGAACCTCGGCGGGATGATGCAGTTCATCACGGAGGGGCTCGACGCGCGGCTGCGCGACATGGTGATCACGGGCGACGGGGGCAAGGAGCGCGCGCTCGAGCGCTTCGACGAGCAGATGAAGAAGGTCGGCGTCCCGGCGCGCGCGGGCGCGTTCGAGGACGATCTCACCCGGATGCTGCGCGCGCTGCCGACGATCGACGAGGCGGCGGCGGCGGCGATCGTGGGCGGCCCCGAGGTCCTGGGCAAGAAGGGGGAGCCCGAGGCGATCGAGGCGGCGGTGAAGAAGGCGCTGGAGGCGCACGCGCCGCCCGCGGGCGAGGACGACATCCGCCCGGACATCGTCCACCACGCGGCGCGGCTGTCGCGGCGGCTGGCCCGGCGCGACAAGGCGCGCGCGGAGGTCGAGGCGGCGCTGTCGCGGGGCGCCGACGCCGAGGCCAACCAGGCGTTCCGGGCGGCGTTCCGCGAGCTGTTCCTGGAGCGCATCGCGGTCCTGTGGAACGCCGACGCCAAGGGGGACAAGGTGATCGACTTCATCACGCGCGAGGTCCCGCCGGGGTTCGACGCGCGGCTGATGGGGTCGCAGAACATCAAGGGCACCGGGCTCGACTTCGTTTACCGGTGGCTGTCGATGGACCGGGTGCGGACCGCGATCGAGCGGATGCAGAGCAACCCCTCGGCGCGGCGCGAGGTGCTGACGTTCTTCCTGTCGTACTCGGATTTCGGCCTCATCGATCTGCGCGAGGCGCTCGCGGCTGTGCGCGCGGCCAAGGAGCAGGGCGGCGCCGGGTGGGCGGAGCACGCGAACCTGATCGACGGGGCGATCCGCAGGCTCGAGGCGCTCGACAAGGAGAAGACGGCGGCGCTCGTGGTGACGGGCAAGACGGGGGTGGGGACGAAGGTGCTGCTCCGGATAGAGCAGTTCGTGGATCACATGGACTCGGTGCGCCGGACGCGGTGGGCGAAGATCGTGATGGACGATCTGTTCGCGATGCGCATCGGCCACGGCCAGGCCGCGCTGCTGCTGCGGGAGATCGTCGGGCGGCAGAAGGGCGGCTGGCTGGCGAAGGACCTCGCCAAGTGGGTCGAGAAGCGCAGGGCGTGGCTGGAGAGCCGGCGGAAGAAGCCGAAGAAGGCCGAGGCGGCCGCGCCGCCGGGGGCGCCGGCGACGGAGCAGGGGTGAGGGGGGAGGCGGGCGACGGCGCGAGCTCGACCGCCTGGGGAACTGGGGGAAGGGGAGCCGCCGGGGGAGGAGGGCGGCGGTGGGCCGCTTCGGACCTTCCGGGGGAAGGGGGGCGGGCGTCTCGCCTCCGGCGGGCGGATGCCGTACGCCGTCCGCGATGGGACATCCTGCCAGGCGCACCGGGCTCTCGCCCGCGGAGTACCTCGCGTTCGAGCGGGCCTCCGATCAGAAGCACGAGTACGCGAACGGCGAGATCTTCGCGATGTCGGGCTGCACCCGCGCGCACAGCCTGCTGGCCGGGAACATCCAGCGCGAGCTCGGCAACGCGCTGCTCGATCGCGCCTGCGAGGTCCACACCTCCGACCTGCGCGTCAAGATCACGTCCACGGGGCGTTACGTGTATCCCGACGCCTCCGTGGTCTGCGGCGATCCCGCGTTCGAGGACGCGGAGCTCGACACGCTGATCAACCCGAGCGTGATCGTCGAGGTGCTCTCCGATTCGTCGGAGGCCTGCGATCGCGGCGACAAGTTCGCGCAATACCGGAGCGTCCCCTCCATCGTGGAGTATGTGCTCGTCTCCCAGAAGGAGGTGCGCGTCGAGCACTTCCAGCGGCAGCCGGACGGCCGGTGGCTGCTCGCCATCCTGGGCCCCGGCATGCAGCTCGAGCTCGAGTCGGTCGGCGTCGTCGTCGACGTCGATCGCGTCTATCGCAAGGTGCCGCTCGCGCCCTCCGAGCTCGACTGAGCGGCCCTCCTCGGGAGGCCCCGGGCGCGCTCGCGCCCGGGGCGGCGAGCGTCACTGCGCTGGACGGCAGTACTCGTCCTGCGGGGTGACCGACTCCACGACGACGGTCGTGCCCTTTCGGATCACGAACTCGCTCAGGCCGACCTCCTGGCCCTCTGGGCTCCAGTCGTACGTGTAGCCGAGGCGCGTCCACGGATATCCATCCTCGCCATAGGACGTCGCCTTCAGGGCGTTGAACCAGTCCTCGTGTTCTTGCGGCGTGCCGTCCGGGAAGTCGAGATCGGCGGTCGTGTCGTCGATCTCCAGGTCCGGCGTCGGGCGGAACATCGACTCCGCCGGCACCCAGAGCGCCACGACGCGGTCCTTGCCGCTGTCCGGCGGCAGGCCGAGCAGCTGCTCGAGCCGCAGCGAGAGCGCCGCTCCTTCGAGGCCGCTCGCGCGGCAGAACGCCTGGAGCTCGGGCGCCGCCGTGCTCCACACCTCGACGCCGAGCTCCGTCTCCTCGCCCACGAGCTCGTCATAGCCCGCGTAGGACGTCCAGGTGAGCATCAGCACGCGATCCTCGGCGTCGCGGACGAGATCGGCGGTCTCGTCGTCGATCGCCGTCAACGTGTCCACGCGCTCGCTCTCCTCGGCGATCTCGGCGTCGGCGACGGCCGCGTGGTACAGCGCGAGCAGGCTCGCCTCGCCGCCCGCGCCGCCGCTCCCGCCTGCGCCGCCGCTCCCGCCTGCGCCGCCGCTCCCGTCCGTGTCGTCGCCGCCGCACGCGACGAGCAAGGCGCACGCGCAAGCCCCCACCGCCAACCAGGTTTTGCCCATATCTCCTCGATGCCTCCCGCCCGTCCCGCCGGCTCAGCGAGAGCCGGCCGGACATCAGCCGCCGCAGGCTACAGCAACGAGGTGACCGGCGGGCCACGACGTTGAGGTGACGGCGCGAGGTCGTCGCCCGCGCTCTCCCGGCGCGCCATCACGCCGCGTCGTGAAAGATGATACCCACCGTGTGGCGATGCCCCGAGCGCACACGGCTGACGCCGTGCCGCATGTTGACCCGGTACACGCCGCGCGTGCCCTGCACGGGTCGATGGCGGACGGCGAAGACCGCCGCGTCGCCCTGGCGCAGCGGCACCACCATCGGTCGAGATTGCATCCGCGGGCGCTGCTCCGTCATCACGAGCTCGCCGCCCGTGAAATCGCGCTCGGGCTCGGAGAGGAGGATCGCGACCTGGAGCGGAAAGACGAGCTCGCCGTAGAGATCTTGATGCAGGCAGTTGTAGTCGCCCTCGCCATACTGCAAGAGGAGCGGCGTCGGCTGGACCTGGCCCGCGGCATGGCAGCGCTCGACGAAGCCCGCGAGCTCCTCCGGATACCGCACGTCGAGGCCCATCGCCGCGCTCCAGCGGTTCGCGACGGGCGCGAGGCGCGGATAGAGGCGGGTCCGCAGGGAGTCGACGAGCGCGGGAAGCGGGCGCGCGAAGTACTTGTACTCCCCGCGCCCGAACCCGTGCCGCGCCATCACCACCCGGCTGCGAAAGAGCTCGTCGCGCGCGTACAGCGCGGCCAGGTCGCCGCACTCGGCCACGGTGAGCAGGCCCTCGATCACCGCGCAGCCGTGCGCGTCGAGGTCCTGCGACACGCGCGCCCAGTCCACCGACGCCACCCGCTCGTCGTGGTCGCCGTCGCCGTCGTCCACGCCGCGCGCGAGGGCGACGGCCCAGCGCGGCGCGTTCACGCGCCCGCCTCCCGGTCGAGCAGCGCGCGCTTGCGCTCGACGCCCCAGCGGTAGCCCGACAGCCCGCCGTCGTTCCGCACCACCCGATGGCACGGGATCGCCACGGCCAGCGCGTTGGCCGCGCACGCCCGCGCCACGGCCCGGACCGAGCTCGGAGCGCCGATGGCGCCGGCGATCTCCGCGTAGCTCGCGGTCGCGCCCGCCGGGATGTCCCGCAGCGCCTGCCAGACGCGCTGCTGGAACGCCGTCCCGCGCACGTCGAGCGGCAGCTCGACCGGGGCGCGTGGGCTCTCCACGAGGCCCACCACCTTCGCGACGAGCTGCTCGAACCCAGCATCGCCGCCGATCAGGTGGGCTCGCGGAAACCGGCGCTCGAGATCGTGCAAGAGCTCCTCCGGATCGTCGCCGAGCAAAATCGCGCACACGCCGCGCGCGGTGGCGGCGACCAGGATCGCGCCGAGCGAGCACTCCCCGATCGCAAATCGGATCTCCATCTGCGCTCCTCCGGCGCGGTACCTCGTGGGCGTCATGCCCAGCACCTGGTTCGACTGCTCGTAAAAGCGCCCGCCCGAGCCGTACCCGGCCGCGTAGATCGCCTCGGTCACGGTGCCGTTCCTGCCGAGCTCGGCCTTCACCCGCCGGGCGCGGTGCGCCGCCGCGTACGCCTTCGGCGTCACCCCGGTCACGGCCTTGAAGATGCGGTGCGTGTGGAAGACGCTCAGCCCCGCGTGGCGCGCCAGCGCCTCGAGGCTCGGCGCCTCGTCGCTCTGCTCGATGAGCCGGCACAGCGCGGCCACCTGGGCCGCCTGGCGCTCGGCCAACGGGGGTTGGTCCGGCTTGCAGCGCAGGCACGGCCGGAAGCCCGCCCGCTCCGCGGCGGCCGCGGTCGGATGAAAGCCGACGTTCTCGGGCCTCGCGGGGCGCGCGCCGCACGACGGACGGCAGTACACGCCCGTCGTCTTGACCGAATAGAAGAACCTGCCGTCCGCGCTCGCGTCGCGGGCGATCACGGCGGTCCAGCGAGGGTCGCTCTCCACCACGGCGGCGAGGGTATGGGCCTTTCCCGGCATGTCGTCTGTCTCCTTCCGGCGCATCTTGCGGGTCACGAGGCGAGCTTAACCCCCGCCCGGATGGCCGCACTCCGGGTCTTGCTCTCGAATCCACGGGCGCCGGCGGGGCGCCGGGGCGAGGCCGAGCGAGCGCGGCGCGCCGCCGGGATCGCCTCGGATCTGCGCGCCGGGCGCGGGGCGGTCAGCTGCTGGGCTCGATCCGGGACAGGATCCCCTCCAGCGCCTCGACCGCGCGCATCGGCAGCCGCACCGAGACGGCGGTGGAGATCGTGGTCTCTTCCGGGTTGATCTCGACGGTCGGCACCCCCGAGCGCGCGGCCTCGAGGACGGGCCCGGTGATGTAGGGGAAGAGGCTCGACGTGCCGATCGAGACGACCACATCGAAGCCCTGCGCGAGCTCGCGCCGGAGGATCTCGACCTTCTCCAGGGGGAGCATCTCCCCGAAGAGGACGACATCGGGCCGGAGCACCGCGGCGCACTCCGGGCAGCTGGGGCAGGGGGCGAGGTGCGCGTAGTCGTCGACGTGCGCCTCGTACGTGCAGCGCGTGCAGAGGATGCGGCGGATATCGCCGTGGATGTCGATGACGTTGGTGGAGCCGGCGAGCCGGTGGAACCCGTCGACGTTCTGGGTGAGCACCCAGCAGCGCGGGATGCGGCGCTCGATCCGGGCGATCGCCGCGTGCGCGGCGTTGAACCGCGCGCCCCGGCACGCGCGCTCGATCTGGTGGATGTACTTCCACGTGACCTCGGGGCGCCGCTGGAACATCCAGCCCGAGAGCGCGTCCTCGATGGCGAGCCCCTCGTCGGTCCCCTTCTCGCTGTAGAGCCCGCCGATCCCGCGGTAGGTCGGGATGCCGGAGGCCGCGGACACGCCCGCGCCGGTGATGAAGAGGGCTGACCGGGCCGAGGCCAGAAGCGCGCTTGCTTGCTCGATCGACATCAGGGGCGCAGTCTACCCGCGTTGCCCGGGCCTGCGCCCGCGGATCGGCCCGGCGCCCGCGAGAGGTGCTCGGGCGCGCGCCCCGGTCCAGCGAGGGTCGCCCGCGGCTCCACTGCCCGGGCCCGCGGAGCCCGGCCGCGCCCGCCACGGAGCCCGGCCGGCGCGGCCGCGATCACGCGCTCTTGCCGTCGAATTTCATCGTCTTGAGCGACTCGATGTCGACGTCGTCCAGACACCGGACGTTGATGGCGCACATCTCTTTGCCGTCAGGCCCGATTCCCCGAGCGAACGACTCGATGCCGCAGACCGAGCAAAACGTGTGGTGAATGACCTTCTTGTTGAACTGGTAATCGGTGAGGACGTCTCCTCCTTGCTTGAGCGTGAACTGGTCTGCCGGCGTGAAGGCCAGCATCACACCCAGCTTCGAACAGCGCGAGCAGTTGCACACGCCCACGGGAGCGCTCAGGTCCACCTTGACCTCGTAGCGAACCTTCCCGCAGTGACAGCCACCAGCATAGGTCTTGAGCTCCGTCATGGGCGCATGGTGCCACAGCGAGCTGTCCGCGTGCCGCAAAAACGAGAGGCGCCGCGGCGGCTCGCGCACGGGAAGGGGACCTGCCCGCGCCGCAGCGGCCGCTCGCCGACACCGGGTTCTGCGGCGAAGCATTGGCTTCTGTCGGAAACTTTTCTCAGGGTTCAGGCTGCCAGCGTTCAGGCTGGTGCAGCGTGCCGGGCTCCCGGAGGCCGGGCTCCCGGAGAGGGATCGACTCAGGCCGTGTGCGTCGCCTACTGCTCCTCGTAGTTCCAGGTCAGCCCGCCATCGACGAAGTACGTCGAGCCGGTCACGTAATCGGCGTCCGCCGAGGCGAGGAACACGGCGAGCCCGGCGACGTCCTCCGGCTTCCCCAGGCGGCCGAGCGGGATCTGCCCGAGCAGCGCGCCCAGCTTGTCGCGATCCTTGAGCAGATCGGCGTTGATCTCCGTCTCGATCGCGCCCGGCGCGATGGCGTTCACGGTGATCCCGGTGCCGCGCAGCTCGACCGCGAGCGTGCGCGTCAGCATGCGGACGCCGCCCTTGCTGGCGCAGTAGGCCGCGAAATTGGGGAACGGCAGATCCTCGTGCACCGAGCTGATGTTGATGATCTTGCCGGGGCGCCCCGCCTCGCGCAGGTGGCGGACCATCGCCTGGCTCCCGAAGAACACCGCCTTGAGGTTGGTGTTCACGACCCGATCGTAGTCCTCCTCGGTCACCTCCCAGAACGGCGCCCGCTTCTCCATGCCCGCGTTGTTGACAAGCACGTCCAGCCGGCCGAAGCGCGCGACGACATCGCGGATCAGCTCCTGCACGCTCTGGACGGAGGCGACGTCGACGGAGAACAGATGACCTCGCCTTCCGGCGGCCTCGACCTCGGCCAGGGCTTCCTCGGCGCCCTCCTTGCTCTTGTGGTAGGTGAGCGCCACGTCGGCGCCCTCGCGGGCGAAGCGAACGGCGATGCTGCGGCCGATGCCCCGGCTGCTGCCTGTGACGAGCGCGATCTTGCCTTGCAATCTCATGGCGGCCTCCTGTCTCGACGGGGGACCGTGCCCCCGCGCCCCGCCGCTGTTGCCAGCGGAGCGTCACTCTGCACTTCCCGCGATCCGCGCGCGCCCTTCTGCTCGCTGCTCCGCTTGGTCCTCTCGGGCGTGGCCTCTCGCCGACCCGGGCTTCTCTAGCATGTTTGCGTCGCAAGCCAGCGAAGCCCGGCCGCCCGGCGCACGCCGCCTCGAGCCGCAAGCACGCAAACGGACGAGGCCGGCGAGCGCCCGCGCTGGCCGCGCGCTCGAGCCATCGACTCCGCGCGTGCCGTGCCATTCGCCACGCGCGCTGTCGCAAATTGCCACGCAGCCGAGCCCGATCGCGCGCAGGACGCGCCGCTCTCGGCTCAAATCGATGGCAAACCGCTTGCAAGGCGCGGGGGAGAGGGAGCCGCCCGGCACGGTCGGCTCGCCCCGACCGGAGGCGCTCCATGACCGATCGCGCATACGACAAAGACACGGCCTGGACCCACGCAGTGCTCCCGCCCATCGCCCCTCTCGCCGCCGAGCACAGAACGACGGTGTGCGTGGTGGGCGCGGGGATCGCCGGGCTCACGACCGCGTACATGCTGGCCAAGGAGGGCCGCGGCGTCATCGTCCTGGATGACGGCGTGATCGGCGGGGGCGAGAGCGGCTTCACGACAGCCCACATCGTCAACGCGCTCGACCGCCGCTGGACCGAGCTCGCGAAGCTCCACGCGCCGGAGCGCCTCCGGCTGGCCGCCGAGAGCCACACCACCGCGATCGACGCGATCGAGCGGATCGTGCAGGACGAGGGCATCGACTGCGACTTCCGCCGGGTGCCAGGGTATCTGTTCGCGGCGCCGGGGCAGCCGTCGAGCACCATCGAGGACGAGATCAAGGCGGCTCACCAGGCCGGCCTCGAGCGCGTGCACGGGGTCGACCGGGCGCCCCTCGAGAGCTTCAACACCGGCATCGCCGCGAAGTTCCCCGATCAAGCCCAGTTCCACATCCTCCGCTACCTCGCGGGCCTCGCCCGCGCCGTCGAGCGCCACGGGGGCAGGATCTACACGAGGGCGCACGTGGTCGACGTCGACGAGCAAGCCGAGCCCGACCACGTGGTCGTCAAGACGGACCGCGGCGTGAACATCGTCGCCAACGAGGTCGTGCTCGCCACGAACTCCCCGTTCCTGCCGTGGATCTCGGTGCACATGAAGCAGGCCGGCTACAGGACGTACGTCATCGCCCTGCGCGTGCCGCGGGGCTCCATCCCCCCTGGCCTCTACTGGGACACCGAGGATCCGTTTCACTACGTCAGGCTCAGCAACCTCGACGGCGCGGACGGCCCGGACGAGCTCCTCATCGTCGGCGGCGAGGACCACAAGACCGGTCAGGCCGACGACGCGGATCAGCGCCACGCCCGGCTCGAGGCGTGGGCGAGGGAGCGCTTCCCCCAGGCGGGCCAGGTCGTCCATCGCTGGTCCGGGGAGGTCATGGAGACCGCCGACGGGCTCGCGTTCATCGGCCGCCTCAAGAAGGAGTCCCGCATCCTGCTCGTGACCGGCGACTGCGGTAACGGCATGACCCACGGGACCATCGCAGGCCTCCTGTTGAACGATCTCGTCCACGGCCGCGAGAACGCGTGGGCCGAGCTCTACGACCCGGGCCGCCTCAACCTCACCCTGCAATCCGCGTCGGAGTACCTCAAGGAGAACCTGAACACGGCGGCGCAGTACGCCGACTGGCTGACGGGGGGAGACCTCGACGACGTGGAGAAGCTGCCCCCCGGGATGGGCGCCATCATGAGAAGGGGGCTCACGAAGCTCGCCGTCTACCGCGATCCGCAAGGCCATGTCCACGAGCGGTCGGCCGTGTGCACCCACCTCGGGTGCATCGTCGCCTGGAACCCGGCCGAGCGGACGTGGGACTGCCCCTGCCACGGGTCGCGCTTCGAGTGCACCGGCCGCGTCATCCACGGTCCGGCGACGAGCGACCTCAGGCCCGTCGACACCGCCACGCCGGGCGAGGCCGAGGCGCCCGCCGACAAGCGGCTCGCCCGGACCGGATGAGCGCGCCGCCGCCCCCGGGACACCGCGCGCGCCCCGGCGCGGCCTGCCGCGGAGGCGCCCGCCCAGCAGCGGCTCGGCGGCGTGAGCGCGGGCGGGCGGGCTGTCCAGACGCTCCCGCGCTCGTCGCGGTAGGTGAGGAACTGTGACACGACGGCGTGTCCAGGTATACGGAGAGCCATGCAGGAGAGCCAAAAGCCCGGGCCCGCCGCCCCGCCCGGCGAGGCGCCGTTCCTCGCGGGCGACGGCGAGATGGCGCAGCTCATGCGCGATCTCGACTGGTCGCGCACCCCGGTCGGCGCCATCGACCGGTGGCCGCAGAGCCTGCGCACCGCGGTCAGCATCTGCCTCGCGTCGCGGCACCCCATCGAGATCTGGTGGGGGCCCGAGTACGCTCGCTTTTACAACGATGCATACCGCCCCATCCTCGGCGCGACGAAGCACCCGCAGTTCCTGGGTCGCCCGGGGCGCGAGTGCTGGAGCGAGATATGGGACGTCATCGGCCCGATGCTCGACGGGGTGCGCGCCACCGGGCAGGCGACATGGTCCGAGGACTTCCAGCTGATCCTCTCGCGCAACGGCTACCAGGAAGAGACGTACTTCACGTTCTCGTATGCTCCTGTCCTCGTCGAGGACGGCACGGTCGGAGGCATCTTCTGCGCGTGCGCCGAGACGACGGGGCGCGTGCTCAGCGAGCGCCGCCTCCGGGCGCTGCGCGCCCTCGGCGTCCAGTCCGCCGCGGCGGCGATGGTCTCCGCGGAGGAGACCATCGCCCGCTCGGTGAGCGCGCTCGTCGAGAGCTCCGCCGACGTGCCGTTCGCGCTCGCGTACATGATCGAGCCGGGCGGGGCGGCGGCCCGCCTCGCGGCCGCCGAGGGGCTCGCCCCCGGCGGCCCGGCGAGCCCCGAGCGCATCCCGCTCGCCGACGGGGGCGGGATCTGGCCGCTCGCGGACGCCGCGCGGAGCCGCGCGTGCCTGCGCGTCGACACTCCCGCCGAGCGGTTCGGCGCGCTGCCCGGCGGCGCCTGGCCCGAGCCGTGCCGCGAGGCGGTCGTGCTGCCGCTCTCGCGGTCCGGGCACGCCGCGCTCCAGGGCTTCCTCGTGGTCGGCGTCAGCCCGCGCCGCGCGCTCGACGCCGCCTACAGCGACTTCTTCGAGCTCGCGGCCGGCAACATCGCCACGACGATCTCCGGCGCGCGGGCCTACCAGGAAGAGCGGCTCCGCGCGGAGGAGCGGGCCGAGCTCCTCGCGCGCGAGCAGGCGGCGCTCGCCGAGGCCGAGCGGCACAGGTCGCGCCTCGAGACGCTGTTCATGCAGGCCCCGGCCGGCATCTGCGTCCTGCGCGGGCCCGAGCACGTCTACGAGCTCGCGAACCCGCGGTACCTGGAGCTCGTCGGCGATCGCGACATCCTCGGCAAGCGCCTCCGCGACGCGCTGCCCGAGACCGCGCCGGTGGTCGTCCCCGTGCTCGACCGCGTGTACCAGACGGGCGAGCCGTTCTTCGGCAACGAGTTCGCCGTCTTGCTCGCGCGCGGCGGCGAGCCCGAGGAGCGCTTCTTCAACTTCATCTACCAGCCCATCTACGACGCCATGGCCAGGGTCGAGGGCATCGCCGTGCTCGCCTTCGAGGTGACCGACCAGGTGCGGGCGCGGCGGCGCGCCGAGCAGCTCGCCCACGCGCTCGCGATCACGAACCAGGATCTCGACCAGTTCGCCTACGTCGCGTCCCACGACCTCAAGGCGCCCCTCCGGGGCATCGCGAGCCTGTCGGAGTGGATCGAGGAGGGGCTCGCCGACAAGATGAACGACGAGGCGCGCCAGCAGATGCGCATGCTCCGCGGCCGCGTGCACCGCCTCGAGGCGCTCATCGAGGGCATCCTCAGCTACTCGCGCGCGGGGCGCATCCGCGACAGGCTCTCGCCCGTGGACGTGGGCGCGGTCGTCGCCGAGTGCGTCGAGCTCCTCGCGCCGTCGGCCGAGGCGCGCATCGCCGTCGGCGACGGCATGCCGACGATCCTCGCCGAGCGCGTGCCGGTGCAGCAGGTGTTCATGCACCTCATCGGCAACGCCCTGAAGCACGCGCGCCGCGCGGACGCCGTCGTCGAGATCGCCTGCGCCGACGCGGGAGAGTTCTACGATTTCACGGTGAAGGACAACGGCCCCGGGATCCCGCCGCAGTTCCAGGAGCGCATCTGGGGCATCTTCCAGACGCTGGAGGCGCGCGACAAGGTCGAGGGCACCGGGATCGGCCTGTCGGTGGTGAAGAAGATCGTCGAGACGCGCGGCGGCCGCGTGGCGCTCGAGTCGGAGCCGTATGCCGGCGCGACGTTCCACGTCTTCTGGCCGAAGCGCCCGAAGACGGCCTCGTGACCGGCGCGGCGGCGGCCGCGCTCAGCCGCCCGCTGGCGGAGACTCAGTGTTTGCCGAGGCGCTTGACCTCTTGTCCCGCGAGCAGCGCGTGCGCCTCCGCCAGCACCTCGGGGATGCGGTGCCGCTGCGCTGCGCCGGCGAGGGCCTGCGCGAGGTCGAGCCCCCGAACGCGCTCGGCGCGGTTGCCGGGGAACCAGTGGTCGCCGCTCCCGAGCAGGTTGTACCGCGCCTTGCCGTAGGCGGTCATGTCGAACGCCCTGACGTAGTTGTACAGCCGCAGGATCTCGCGGACGTTCACGTGCCCCGGGACGGCCTCCCACTCGGGCAGCCCGACGTGCCATGTGTCGACCCACGCGCGGCCGAGCACCCGCGCGAGCTCCTCGTCGAGCCGGCGGAGGATCGGCGCGAGCGCGTCCTCCGCTGCGCCCTCGCGTTCCAGGAACGGCAGGACCTTCACGTGCTCGTCGAAGTCGGACGGGCGCGCCGCGCCGACGCTGATCGTGTGGACCTCGGGGCGGGCGAGGCAGAAGAGATCGTTGAACACGATCGGCGAGAGGGGCTCGCAGAGCCGCACGAGCTTGTCGCTCGGCTCGTGCAGCTTGCCCCCCTTGTCGGTGGGGCTGATGATGAAGACCCCCATGTCGCGCTCGGCCGCGGCCTGGATGGCCGGCCAGGCGGTCTGGTTCACGTAGTACCAGTGCAGGTTCATGTAATCGAGGCGGCCGTCCTGCAACATCGCCATGATCACGCGCAGCGGCGCGTGCGTCGAGAAGCCCACCGCGCGCACGCGCCCCTGCCGCTTCAGCTCGAGCGCGGCGTCGAGGCAGCCCCCTTTGCGCAGCGACCACGCGACGCGCGTCTCGTCGTTCACGCCGTGGAGCGCGAACAGGTCGACGTGATCGAGGTGGAGGAGCTTCATCGAGCGCTCGAACGTCTCGAGGAACCTCTTCGGCTCTGCCTCGGGGGCGACCTTCGTCTGGACGATGATCCGGTCGCGCGGCAGCTTCGGCAGGATGTGCCCGAGCTGCTCCTCGCTCGTCCCATAGCCTCGGGCGGTCTCGATGTGGTTGATGCCGAGCTCGAGGGCCCGCGCGATGCACGCCTCGACGTTGCGCTGGCTCTCCGGCGAGATGCGGTCCTTGTCGCTCCAGGAGTGCTGGTACCGCATCCCTCCACACGAGAGGACGGGCATCTGGATCTCGGTGCGACCGAATCGGCGATAGAGCATGCGTGTCACCTCAGGCCCGGGAGCGGAAATCTACCGCACCGTGACAGCCCTCGGCAGGCGCCGCAACGCGAGGAGCGCGAGCGGCGGCGGCGAAAGGAGCCGGAGGCGCCGCCACGGCGAGCCGCGTCGGAGGCCGACGCCGCCGCCGTTCGCGCCTCCCTCGGGCTCGACGCGCCCCGCGAACCGGTCGATTTGTGTTGACATAACCATTGTGAGCGCTCACATCGATGTGAGGGTTCTCCCTTTGCTTCGGCCTGGTCCCCCAATGCGAGCGAAACCACAGCCTCGGAGCTGGGCACCGCGCACTTCGTGCGATCAGGGGTTCAGCCGCCGCCCCCGACACCACCGACGAGCATCCGAAGCGCTGAGGCCTCGAGCGCTCCAAGCCCTTTGGGCAAGCGCCCGTGCCTCGCTCGTGATCGGCCTCGGCGCTGGGCTGGTCGCCTGTAGCTCGGACAGCTCCCCCGCCGCCGCGGGTGGCGCGACGATGGTCGACGGCAGCAGCGCAGTCGGTTGCGCGCCCGCTCCTTTCGCGCAGAACCCGCGCAGCATCGCGGAGGTCGTGCGAATGGTGAATGCGCTGGAGAAGCCGCTCGACCTTCCGTGCTTCCTGGCGCACCTCGCTGGTCCGCTGCAGATGACCGCCTCCCTCAGCCCTACCAGCGCCCAGCCGTCGTTCGATCGTCGCAGCCCGCGGATCTTCGTGTTCCTGGATCCTCTCGTGTTCACCGTCGTGCCGGAGGGGCCGGGGCGGGGCCTGCTCGAGTTCGGCGAGCGCCGAGGCGACGCGCGATCGTTGAAGGGGGAAATCGAGTTCCCGGTGGCGAGCGAGCTCACGCCGGAAGCGCCGTTCGAGCATATCGTCTTCAACGAGCAGTACTCGACCTGCGCTTTTTGCCACGCCGACGAGACGCGCGCGCCCGACGTCCCCTTCGCCCGAGCCTTCGAGTCGGTGGCGCTCCGCCCGCCCGACAGGGCGGTGGTCAGCGTCGACGAGCTGCGGTCGGAGGTGCAGTCGTGTGACGCCGCGAGCGACCCCTACCGCTGCGCCATGCTCCACGCCCTGTTCGACCGGGATGCCGTCATTCAGCGCGACTTCCCCGAGAGCTACGGTACGCTTTGACGTCGGTCAAAGCCCTCCGCCGGCGCCGCAACGCGAGGAGGGCGAGCGGCGAGAGGAGCGGGAGGAGCCGCCACGGCGACCCGCCCCGCGGGTCGACGGCGCAGCCGCCGCCGCTGTCGCCCTTCTCGCCGGGCGCCCCGCCGCCCGTGGCCCCGGAGGCGCCCGTGGTCCCGGCGCCGCCGCTGCCGGCGCTCGTGTTCCCGGGGGTGCCGCCGCCGGTCCCGCTGCTGCACGTGCCGTTCGGGCAGCCCTCGCCGGGCGCGCAGAGGCCGGGATCCTCGTCGGTCTCGCCGTCGCAGTCGTCGTCGAGCGCGTTGCACGTCTCGGGGCTCGGCTCGCCGGGCGTGCACGAGCCGGGGGTGCACGCGATCGCCTCGCGGGCGCACATCCCGACGCCGCACACCTCGCGCACGCCCTCGTCCACCCGGCCGTCGCAGTCGTCGTCCACCAGATTGCACGTCTCGGCCGCGTCCGGGTGGACGTCAGGGGACCTGTCGTTGCAATCGTTCGAGCTCGGCGCGAAGCCGTCGGGGGGGCACTTCGCCTCGACCGTCGCGCCGAAGAGCGACCCGTACCCGTCGCCGTCGGAGTCCTCGTACTGCGTGGTCACCGCGAGATCTTCGTCGATCTCACCGTCGCAGTCGTCGTCGCGCCCATTGCAGGCCTCGTCCTGATCGGGGTGGATGTCGACGCTGTAATCGTCGCAGTCCCCGGCGCGCGGAGCGTGGTCGGCGGGCTGGGCGCAATCGACCCTGGGCACGCCGGAGTCGCCGTATCCGTCTCCGTCGCGATCGAGGTAATACGTCGTCCCCTCGCACCCGTAGGCAAACGCGGTGTTGGCGGCCGACGCGCCGTCTCCGCGAGAGCCGTTGTCGCCGTTGGCCGCGACGGCCCACACCTCGACCACGACCCCGCCCGGGGCCCCCGGCGCGATCCACTGCGCGTCGAAGCGGACGACCCCGCCGCTCGCCCGCTTGGGCGCGGAGTGGACGAGCTGGCGATCGTCGATGAGGTGAGTGCCCTGTCCGTCGATGGGCGCGAGGCGGCCTGTCCCGGTGCGGAGATAGATGCCACCGGCGTTGATGTTGGCGGCCTGGATCGTGACCTGCAGAGTCACAGCCTCGCCGGCCGCCGGGCTCTCGGGGCTATGGTCGATGGTGATCGTGGGCGCGGCGCCGCCGGTGTGGCAGCCGTTGCACCCCTCCACCGCCGTCCCGCCGCGGCGCGCATGGGCCTCCGACGCGACCAGCGTGGTCAAGAGGGCCAAGCTCACCGAGAGGGCCGGTGAAGAAAGCGATGTACTTCGCATGCGTCTCGCGCGCAGCTCGGGCTCGCGAGCTCCGCGCGCACCGCTGCGACGCTCAGGGATAGCCGCACGCGATGGATGCGACAAGGAGGTATGCGCAGAGCGAAACATTGTGCTGCAACCACCCGGCGCGGCGGCGTCTCTCTGTTGTCTGTCGCGCGCTCGCGCGCCGTTCGCGCGGCCGGGACGGCGGGTGTCGAGGAGCGGCTTGCCGCTCGGCGCGGTGCGTTGGCGCGTCAGGCGAGCCGCGCGTGTTGCGGCCGTGTGACGTCGCAAACCACGCCGTGGTACTTGAGCAGGCCCTCATCGAGGGTCACGACGGTGGCGTCGGTGCGGTGGGCGGCCCACAGATACACGAGGTCGGTCGCGTTGGCGAAGGGCCTGCGGCCGCGCATGCGCTTCGTCAGCAGGGCGAGGAACTCGGCGATGACGCCCTCGTCCTCGGGCGCGACAAGCTCGACGGCGAGGCCTCCCAGCGCGCTCGCGGCCGCGGGCGCGCCCCGGCGCGACGTCGCGAGCCGCTGCTCGGCCACGTACACCTCCAGCCACAGCTCGGGCGGCGCGAGCACGCGCGCCGCGCCCGCGGCCACGGCCGCGCGGGCGCGCTCGAGAAACGCGAGCGCGTCCGCGTGCCCGGGCTCGGCGGGCTTCATCGAGGCGATGGCGACAGAGCTATCGAGTACGAACCGCATGAGACCTCACCGGGCGGCGGCGAGAGCCATGATGGCACACCCTGGCACGGCGGGGCGCCCCGGAGGCGGAAAACCCGCTGGTTGTGCACGGTACATGCCTTGCCTATCACCGGACATGCGAACATTGCTGCGCCGTATTCTCGTCGCGTCCCAGTGGGGCGCGAGCCTCGCTCTGGCATCCGCCTGCGGCCCGCACGTCGAGTCTGGCGGGGGCTCGGCCTCGCCTGAAAGCACGTCGTCGCAGTCCGGCGGGGGCTCGACCTCGCCTGAAGGCACATCGTCGCAGTCCGGCGGGGGGTCGACCTCGTCTCAAAGCGCATCGTCGTCGTCCGGGGGCGGCGGCGAGCCCGGCCCTTCGCCGCTCGAGCCGTATCCGGATCCGACCTGCTTCGGTCCGGAACACGACGACGGCTATCACGGCCGGTGCTGTTACGAGGTGCACTGCGCCGCGCCGGTCGACGGCGTCTGCCCCCCGGCCACGGCCACCGAGATTCCGCTGGACCTCGGGGGAATCGCGCCCGGCTCGGGATCCTGCATGTGCTACCGCGAGGACCTCACCGACGCGCTCGAGGGCCCGTACGCGAACCGCGACGCGTCGGCGCCCGAGAGCTGCTGTTATTTCGTCGGGGTCATCAGCTGCGAGGGGCGCCCCCTCCTCGTCCGGGGCGAGCCCCGCGTCGCGCCGCTCGCGCACGCCCCGAGCGCCTGGTCGCAGACCGACGTGCGGCGCTTCGAGCGCGCGCTCGCCGACACCGACCTGGGCGAGCTCGCGCCCGCCGAGCGCCGCGAGCTCGCCCGGCGCTGGGCCGAGCGGGGCCAGAACGAGCACGCCTCGGTGGCCTCCTTCGGCCGCTTCGCGCTCGGGCTGATGGCGATCGGCGCGCCTCCCCAGCTGCTCGAGGCGGCGCACCGCGCCGCGGTCGACGAGGTGCGGCACGCGCGCCTCGCGCTGGCGATCGCCTCGGCCTACGCGGGCGAGCCGGTGGGCGTCGGCCCGCTGCCGCTGGGCGGCGCGCTCGACGACCTCGGCTCGCTCGAGGGCCTCACCCTCGCCGCCGTCGTGGAGGGCTGCATCGGTGAGACCCTCTCGGCCATCGAGGCGGAGGTCGCCGCCCAGGCCGCGCAGCCGCCGGCGGTGCGCATGGCGCTCCTCTCGATCGCGCGCGACGAGGCGCGCCACGCCGAGCTCGCCTGGGCGTTCGTCCGCTGGGCCATCGCCGAGGGCGGCGCGGGCCTGCGGGCGCGCGTCGCCGCGGCCTTTGCGCGCGCGCTCGACCAGGTGGCCGCCGAGGCGCCCGGCGGCGCCGGCGGCGAGCTCCCGCCCTCCCACGGCTTCCTGCCCGTCGACGAGCTCCACCGGCTCCGGCAACAGGCCCTCACCGACGTGCTCCGCCCCGCCGCCGCGGCGCTCGTCGGCGCGCGCTCTCCGTCGGCAGAGCGCGAGTTCAGCGGCGCCAGCGGGAACGTCATCCTGAGCGCCGCCGCGACGTACCTGTCGACGTGAGCTTGGTGCTCTATAGCGGTTCTCGGCTGGGACTGAGACACCGTCCTCCGCCTCTCGTCCCCGTCTCTCGTTCTCCTCTCCCGTCTTCCGTCTTTCGTGCGCCTCTTCGTGCGCGTGCGCGTGCGCGCTGATTCCGGGGAATCGTGCACGCGCACGCGCACGAAGGACGCGCACGGAAGACGAGAGACGAGAGACGAGAGACGTCTGCGTCAGATCCGAGCGAAATCCGCTCTACCGGCGGGCGGTGGCCAGGCCGCTCGCCATCTCGCGGTCGCTCTCCGGCACGGGCGACTCGCGCGCGGTGGGGGCGTCGCGCCGCTCCCGCCAGAGCAGGAACATGCCGAACCCGTAGATCGCGAGCAGCACATACAGGTTCACCGAGAGCGCGAGCTCCGGCAGCCGCCCCTTGAAGCGGTCATAGACGTACGGAAAGTCGATGGTGGCGAGCGACAGCAGGACCACGAGCGCGCCCATCTCGAGCCGGCGCTCCTGCGCTGCCGCGCGGTCGAGCGCGTAGAGCGCGGCCGGGAAGAGGTAGAGCACGTGGTGCACGTAGGTGAACGGGCTCGCCACGACCATCGTGACGAGCAGCGGCAGGAGCAGCCGCAGCGAGCGCGCTGGCGAGGGGGAGCGGCCTGCCAGCGCGAGCGCGGCGCCGAGGAGGAGCAGGACGGTGATCGCCGACGCGACCTTGACGGCGGCCGCGTCCCCGTCGAAGAGCCGCGCGTAGAAGCCGGCGAGCGAGAAATTCGGCACCGTCCCCGGGTCGAAGAGGCCCGGGATCTTGGCCCCGTGCGACATGCGCGGCAGCCGCCGCAGGAACTCGAGCCACGCCGGCCCGGCGCCGAACGGCAGGCTGACCAGGACGAGGGCGGCGAACCCGGCGGCGAGGCCGGCGAGCGCGCGGAAGCGCCGCTCGATGACCCAGGGGATCGCGAGCAGGATCGGCGTGACCTTGATCCCCGCGGCGACGGAGAGGGCGAGCCCCGCGGGGATGTCCTTGCGCGCCATCGAGAGCGCGAGCGCGGCGCAGATGAACGCGAGGACCAGCGGGTTCACCTGCCCCATGGCCAGGCTGTTGCGCAGGTTGAGCGCCCACGCGAGAAAGGCGATGAGCGCGATGAGGACGGTGGGGACCGCGGTCCGGCGGGCCGCGCCGAGCGGGTCCGGCGACGCGCGGCGGACGGCGAACACGGTGAACGTCGCGGCGAGGCCGTAGCTGACCACGGCGACGCTCGACCAGGTCTGCTGGGCGATGCTCGGGCGCAGGCGCGCGAGCCACGAGAAGGTGTGCGCGAAGAACGGCGGATACAGATAGGGGAACGTCGGAGCGTGCGGGAGCCGCAGCTCCGTCGCGATCGCCTCGAGGACCTCGACGTCGTACACGTCGAGGCCCCGGCGGGCCGCGACGGCGGCCGCATAGAACGATTTGAAATCGACCGCGACTGGCTGCTTGAGGACGATATCGAGGACGCAGAGCCAGGCGGCGCCCGTGGCAAACGCGAAGATGGCGAGGTAACTCGGGAGCTCGCCCGAGAGGCGCTTTTTGACGGCGGCTGCGAACGGCATCACGGCGCGCACGTTCTGGCGTGTTCGTCCACGTCGTCAAGTGTCCTGGCCGGAGCTCCGGCGCCGCCGATTCCGTGGATCACGCCGGCGCGCTCACGCTCGTTCTGGCGGCCTGCTTCTCTCGCTCGAGCTCGTAGAAGAGCGTCCCGTCGTACATCCGGCGCAGCTGCTCGCGCGTCAGCTTCCCCCCTTTGCCGGCGAGCGCATAGAGCACCGCCCACTCGCCCGCCGACGCGAGGAACCCGAACACGTCGAGCAGGTCGCGATCTCCCAGCGTGCGCGCCACGAGCTCGCGCGCGTTCAGGGCGCCGTCGCGGTCCTTGTCCCAGCGCGCGAACAGCTCGTCGAACTTCTGCGGATCGAACCTGCCGTCCTTGTCGTAGACGCCCGTGTCGCTCGCGTGCTTCGCTCGGTGGATGTTCTCGAGCGTGATCGAGAGCGTGGGGACGAACGATCGGGACGTCGGGAGCCCGAGCGCCCCGTTGATGACGAGCGCGAACCACGCGGAGAGCACCCGCCCGATCCCGATCGCGCGGAGCCCTTCATAGGTCTCGCGGAGGGTGATGATGCCGTCGTGGTTCCTGTCGAAGAAGGCCGAGTGCATCTCGAGCGCCGTCCTGTCGCCGAGCGCCGCCGGCTGCGCGCCGCGCGCGTCCCCCGTCGCCGACGCCGACACGAACGCCGCCGGCCCGCGCCCCTCGCCCTGGGCCGCGCCGCGCGGCGGCGGTCCGCCGTCCGCCGCGCTCCCGGGCACCCGTGATGGCTTGGTCGGCTCGAAGGTCCTCGGTCCGCCGTTCAGCTTGTCCATGGTGCTCCTCTCCCGCGTCCGCGGCCGCGACCTTGGCGCGCGTGCCTGGCCGGGCGCGGAAGCACGATGCGGGCCGACGCCGCGCGCAACGGGGCGGGGCTCGCAACCCGCTGGTCTCGCGTCGCGGCCGGCACCGCAACGTGAGGCCAATTGCCTCGTGAGTGGGCCAGCGGTCACAAAAATGGCCCAGGCTGGCGCACTCGGCCGCAAAGGCGCCGCGCGGGGCGGTGGTCGCGTTCGTCCGGAGAGGGCTTCGTGCGCGTTCGTCCGGAGAGGGATCCGTGAAGGAGGCTTCCCACGTCCGCCGCCGCCCGGTCGTGAGCGAATGTCTCAGCGCGGGCGGCGCGCGCCGGGCCGGCCGCTCGCCGCGACGAGCATGGCCGACCCGGCGCGCTCGCCGGGTGCGCGCGCCTTGTCCTCTCACGCGGGCGGGCGCGCTGCCGGGCCGGCGCGCCTGCGTCGGCCTGGATCACGGAGCGCGGTCCGGCGCTGGGCACAATCTTGCTTGGCGCGTCGCGACGAGGTGGAACGATATGGCAACACTCTCGACGTCTGCATGGGTACTGCATGAGCTCGGTCTCGCCGCGGGGTTCGGCGGCCCTCTCTTCGGCCGGCTGGCGCTGCACCAGGCGGTCAAGGATATCCATTCCGAGGCCGAGCGCGGCAAGGTGCTCGCCGACGCATGGCAACGATACAACCTCGTCAACGCGATCTCGCTGGGAACTGCCGCGGCCACCTGGTTCATCGGGCGGACGATGATCTCGGGGCGATCGATCGACGAGGAGACCCGCAGTCTGGTGCGCCTCAAGGACTTCCTGCTCGGCGCGACGCTCGCGACGAGCCTCGTCAACATGGTGAGCGGACGTGAGATGAGCGAGCAGGCGCCCGGCCGCGCCGTGCCGATCCGGGACGGCGACACGCCGTCGCCGCGCACGCCCGCGAAGGCGGCGGGGCTGCAGCAGCTGCTCAACGTCATGGGGCCGCTCAACATCGCCCTCACGGCGGGGGTCATCGGCGTGACCACGGTCCTCGCGATGAAGTCCGGCCGCTCGACGAAGTGGAGCTTCATCTCCCGGCTCCTGCCCTGAGCCGCCCCCTCTCCGGCGAGGGCGCCCTGGCGCCCCGCGCAGCTCCGGCGGCGGGGCTCCTCTCTCCGGGGCCCGCGCCGGCGCGCGCGGCGCCGCGCTCGTGGTACGATGGCCCGATGAAGGTGATGACACGCATGGCGCTCGCCGCGCTCGCCCTCGCCGCGCTCGCCCTCGCCGCCTGCAGCAGCGGCCACGGCGAGGAGGGCTGTCCTGAGCTCTGCGAGCGAGCGGTGGAGTGCCCGGGCGCTCCCATGACCGAGGACAGCTGCCTGGACGCCTGCGGCGCGGAGACGGAGCAGGCCGAGGAGGCTGGCTGCGAGGACGCGTGGGAGTCCTACCTCGAGTGCCGAAACCACGCCGAGGACAACTGCGATCCGGCGAAGTACGAGGAGGAGTGCAGCATCCAGCTGGAGTCGCTGAACAGCTGCCTCCAGCGCAGCTAGCTCCGCCCGCCAGCAGACGCTATCAAGGCCGGCGGGCCCCCCCTCGGTGCAGGCCGAAGAGCCGCTGCCCGTCGGCGCGGCGCGGGGCCGTCCGGCCGCGCGTCAGCCCATCTGCTGTATGCATGTCTTGAGCCCGTCCTTCAATGTCGCCAGCGTCTGCACCTGGTCGAGGTTCACGCCCAGACCCACCACGGTTTGCGCCACCGCGGGCGCGATGCCGGTGATGATGAGCCGCGCTCCGAGCAGCGAGACCGCTCGGATGATCTTCACGAAGTGGTTCGCCGTCGCGGTATCGACGGCATCGATCCCGGTGAGATCGAGGAGGATGTAGCGCGATCCGCTCTGGACCACGGCCTCGAGGAGAGCCTCCGTGACCCGGGCCGCCCGCGTCGAATCCATCACACCGACGAGCGGCAGCGCGAGCACGCCCTCCCATACCTTGATGATCGGCGCGGACAGCGCGGAGATGGCCGCCTTCTGGCGCTCGATCGTCTTGAGCTTCTCCTCGAGCTCGCGCGCGATGGAGTAGCTCGTCGCCGCGAGCGACTCTTTCCACGGGGTCGCCTCGGGGCCCCAGGCCTCAGGCGATTGAATCTCGACACGACACTCAGGCGCCCCCATCCCTGCGCATGCGTGCTCGATCGCGATCAGCGGCGCGCCAAAAAAGGCAGAGGACCAGCCGCTCGCGTAGCCGGCGAGCGAGTGGCACACCGGGACCGTCGACAGCCCGAACTCCCTGACGTGCACCTCCGCCTCGTACGAGTGACGCCAGAGCACCGTCATGTGAAACCGGCCGGCCTTCCTGTCAAAATCGATCTTCGTCGGCTCGACATGGACGATGCCTTCCCATGTGTGCATCACGGGCCCGGCCGCGAGCTGGTCGAGCTCCGTATCCCAGGAATACCGGGTCGACATCGACTCATGATCTCCTGCGCCGCACCGATAGCCGAACTGCGTGAGCAGCGCGCGCGCCATCGCCTCGCCGAGCTGCGAGTAGAGCAGCTTGCGGAGGTGTGCAAAGGCGTCCTGCCGGAAGATCAACATCCGGTCGCTGCCCAGGAGGATTTTGCCCATGGCAGGATGAAATTCCAGGACTTTGCTAAGATCGAACTCGTTGACCTTCAAGATCTCCTCCCCGCGCGGGCGGTGGTCCATGTAGCGTGGTCCGCTCAGCGCGTCATCATCTGGCGGCTAAATCTGGCGGCTAACGGGCTCATGCATCGCATGCAGAGAACATGTTCGGTGGCCAGGGAGGTTGGCAGATACAGCCTTCGAAGCCAAGAGGGCAGAGCAGAGATCGCGATGGTGGAGCGAGCATCGTGGGGGCGGCGGCGCTGCGCGAGAGCGCCGCGCCCGGCGGAGCGCCGCCGCCCAGCCGCGGCTACTGGAAGCGGTGGACCGGGCGCCCGCTCGGGACCTCGTCCGGAATGAGCTTCCTGAGCTGCTTCGGCGTCGCGCGCGGGTCGAGCAGCGCCTCGCCGACGAAGGCAGAGAGCCAGCGGATCTCCTGCTCCGAGAGCTCGATCGGCCCCTCCAGCAGGGGGTCGACGGCGGCGAGCACCGGCGCGAGCGGGCCCATCTCGCCCCGCAGGTCCCGATCGAGGTGAGCGTTCGTGTACTCCGTGGCCGACGTGTAGACGTCGAGGTGGTGGCGGATGGCGCCCTCCAGCGACGTGAACGAGCCGTTGTGGAAGAACGTGGGCTGGAGGGCGACGTTGCGCAGCGGCGGGGTCCTGAACTTGTACCGGTCGGCCGGGTCGCCCGTGACCTGCTCCAGCCCGAAGTCCTCATCGCCGTTCGGGCCGTCGAAGACGACGTTCGAGAGCGCCGGGTCGTCGGTCGGCGCGATCTGCGGGACGCCGATGGCGTGCTGCTGGAAGTCGCTGAACATCTCGTTCGACGGCCCCGACACCGCGTGGCAGCGGACGCACCGCGCCTCGCCGAAGAAGAGCAGCGCGCCGCGCTTCTGCTCCAGCGTCATCGCGCTCCGCCGGCCGCGGGCGAACCGGTCGATGGGCGCGTCGGCGAACGTGAGCGACATCTCGAACTCGGCGATGGCGGCGGCGATCATCTCGTAGGTGATGGGCTTCCCGCGCTTCACCGCGTCGAACCGCTTGCCGAACCGGCGGCGGTACGCCTCGACGTCGTTCACGCGCGCGGCGACCTCCTCGCGCACGACGTCGTGCGACGCCGGCGCCTCGTACCCGGTCATCTCGGGGATCTCGGTCGGCGGGATGAACGCCTGCGCGGTGAGCAGGTGGGGCAGGGACGAGAGCGACATCCCCTCCGGCGAGGTGAACGAGAAGCCCTCGCTGTTGTCGAAGGGGTCGCCGGACACGGCGAAGAACCGCGAGTTCCACATCAGGGTGGGGTAAAAGGCCGTGTTGATGACGGTGGGCGCGCGGCGCTGGTTGCGCGGCCCCGCGCGGCGCGGGCCGACGACGCCGTTGTTCTCGATCCCGATGGCGATCGACTGTGTGTCGGCGAAGCCCGCGGTGGGCGAGTGGCACCCTGAGCACGAGTTGTCGTCGTTCAGGCCGAGGATGCTGTCGAAGAACAGCTCACGCCCGAGCTTCGCCAGCTTCCGGTCGAGCCTCCGCCCGAGGCGCGACTCCAGCGTGGACTCGATCTCTCCGGTGAAGCCGTGTCGGGCGAGCGTCGCCTCGAGTTGCTCATCGACGTGAGAGCCCTTGGCGAGCGCCGGGCGCGCGAGGAGGAGCGTCACGACGAGACAGGTCGCCAGGGCGGCGAGCGCCGGCACGAGAGATCGCAGGGTCATGGTGCCTCCAGCTCCCCCGGCGGGGGAGGCGCGCGTCGGTGCGCGTCCGTGAGATCAACCAGTCCTGCCCAGATCCTGGCCGAGCGGCGGTGAATCGGATGCTGGGAAATCTAATGTTGTGAGTCGGCGACCGGCAAGGACAATCTTCCATGATTCAATAGACTTACTGCGTCTCCGGGAGTCCGGTTACCGCGTTATCTGCGGTTGCCGCGCCTACATTCGGCGGCGACGCTGCGGCGCGGCGCGGCGTGGCCGCTCGCGGCGCGGCGTGGCCGCTCGCGGCGCGGCGTGACCACGCGGCCGCGTGGCGTCGTTGTAGGTGTGTGGCCGGCGCTCCGCGTCGGTGCGGCGCCCCCGCGCAGCGCGCCTCCGAGGTCGCCCGATACTCACGCTTTGTGGGGCGCGATGGGACGTCGTATGCTTGAGGTGATGGGCCGGACAGCAACTCTGGCGGATCCGACGGCGCTCGTGGGGGGCGCGCTCACCGGGGGATATCGGGTCGCCCGCGTCCTCTCCGCGCAGGGGTTCGGCGTCGTATTCGAGGCCCGGAGCCCCTCCGGCCGCCGCGTCGCGCTGAAGGTCCTGCGGCCCGACGTCGTCACCGAGGACACGCTGTCGCGGCTCAGCCGCGAGGCGAGCGTCACGTCGAAGCTCGACAACGCCCACGTCGTCCCGATCGTCGACGCCGGCCACGACCTCGAGCGAGATCTCGCCTACCTCGTGATGCCGCTGCTCGACGGCACCGACGTCGCCGCCCTCCTCGCCGAGACGGGCCCGCTCGCGCCCGAGGTCGCCGTGCGGATCGCGCTCCAGGCCGCCGCGGGGCTCTCGGCGGTCCACGCCGCGGGCCTCGTTTACCGCGACGTCCGCCCGCCGCGCCTCTTCCTGGAGCACCTCCCGACCGGCGAGATCCTGGTCCGCGTCTTCGGCTTCGGGCTCTCGAAGGGCTACGACACGGCCGCCTCCGATCCGGGCAAGGCGAGGAGCACCGGTCCCCAGCGCGACGAGTCGGGGCCGCGGGATCGCGCCGCGGACGTCCGGGGCGACGTGTTCGGCCTGGCGGCGACGCTCTACGAGATGCTCTGCGGCGTCTCGCCGTGGGCCGAGCTCGACGTCACGGCGGACACCGCCGACTTCGGCCCGGCGGACACCGCGGCGGACGCGCCGTCGCCCCTCGCGCAGCTGCCGTCGATCCAGGACCGCGCCCCGTGGATCGAGGCGCGCCTCGCGACCGCGCTCTCGCTCGCGCTGCACAGCGACGTGGACCGGCGCTACCCGTCGATCGAGGCGTTCGCCGAGGCGCTGCGCGCCGCCTCCGGCGGCGAGGAGCGGATCACGATCGACATGCTGAGGCCGCTCGATCCCGAGCTGCGCGAGGCGATCGCCGAGCGCGCCGGCGCCGAGACCGATCCGCTCGTCGGCCGCGAGCTCGGCGGCCGGTACGCGGTGCGCCGCCTGATCGGGCGCGGCGGCATGGGCGCCGTCTACGAGGCGGAGTCGCCGGAGGGGCGGCGGGTCGCGGCCAAGGTCATCTTCAAGAGCGCCGTCGGGCAGGACGACCACGCCGTGCGCCGCTTCATCCGCGAGGCGCGCGCGGTGACCGCGATCCAGAGCCCGCACGTGGTCAAGACGTTCGAGCTCGGGACGGATCTCACGCTCGCCACCCCGTTCATCATCATGGAGCTCTTGCACGGCGTCGATCTCGCCAGGCTCCTCCGGATGCGCGGGCCGCTCGAGCCGGCGCCGGTCGTGCGCGTCTTCATCCAGGCGGCGCGCGGGCTCGCGGCGGCGCACGCCGAGGGGATCGTGCACCGCGACATCAAGCCGGCGAACCTCTTCCTGCACGCGCCGTTCGAGGCTGCGATGAGCCGGGCGTCGAGCTCGATCGCGCCGCCGCCGTCCACCCAGCGCGGCGCCCTCGCGGCGGCGCCGCCGCCGTCGACCCGCCGCGGATCGAGCTCGGTCAGGCCGCCGCCCTCCGGCCAGCGCCTCTCCGGCTCGATCCGCCCGCCGCCGTCGACGCGCCGCCCGTCCGGCTCGATCCGCCCGCCGTCCTCGAGCGACCGCCGGCTCGTGGTCAAGGTCTGCGATTTCGGCATCGCGAAGCGCACCGGCGACGGCGTCTCGCACGAGCTCACGCGCGCCGGCGGCGTGCTCGGGTCGCCGATCTACATGTCGCCCGAGCAGGCGAAGATGGCGAGGGACGTCGATCGCCGCTCCGACGTCTGGAGCCTCTCCGTCTCACTCTACCAGGCGCTCTGCGGGAGCTGCCCCTGGGATCCGAACGCCTCGCTCGCCGAGCTGCTGCTGTCGATCTGCACCGAGCGCGCGCCGCCGCTCGCCGCGGCCGCGCCGTGGCTCGATCCGGCGCTCGCCTCCGTCGTGCACCGCGGCCTGAAGCGCGATCCCGGGGAGCGATGGCAGAGCATGGAGCAGCTGATCGCCGCGCTCGAGCCGCACGCGGAGGGGACCGAGGTCGTCACGCTGGATCAGCTGCGCGGCATCGATGCGGAGCGGCGCGCCGGCGCCACCCCGATGTCCGCGCTGCGCAGCGAGTCGAGGCTCGCCCGCTCCGCCGAGGGGGAGGATCGCTCGATCGGCGGCAGCTCGTTCACGGCGTCGCAGGCGCCCGCGGGCGCCGCGCGGCGGCGCTTCGTCGGGGCGGCGGTCACGGCGGTGGCCCTCGCCGCGGTCGGCGGCGGCCTCGCCCTGCGCGCCTCGACCGGCGGCGAGGTGCGCGCGCCGCCCGCCGCGCAGAGCGAGCCCGCGCCGCCCGCAGCGCCCCCGCCGACGCCCGCGCCCGCGCCGACGCCCGCGTCCTTCACCGCGGTCGTGACGCTCCCGAAGGAGGCGACGGTGCGGGTCAACGGCGCGGAGCGCCCGGTGAGCGATGGCCGGCTCGACCTGACCGGCCAGGCCGGCGACACGTTCGAGGTCGAGGTGAGCCGCGGCGGCGCGACCACGAAGGAGACGGTGTTCATGCTGAGCGACGGCCGGCTCCTGCCCGATCGCATCGAGCTCGAGCCGCCCGCGACGGCCTCTGCCTCGGCCGCGGCGTCCGCGCCGGCCCCGCGCCGCGACCGGCCGCGCCGCGCGCCGCGCGGCTCCTCCGCGCCGGCCGATGGGTCCACGTCCTCCACGGGGGCGCCCGCGGCCCCGCCGGCCCCGACCGCGGTGATGCCGGTCGATCGGTGGTGATCCGGACGCCGCGCGCCCCTCGCGCCGCGCGGCGCTCCGTCGCGGTGTCCGCCGCGGCGCTCGCGGCGCTCGCGGCGCTTGCGCCGCCGGCCCTCGCGCAGCCCGAGCCGGCGCCGCCTGCCGCGGCGCCCGCGCCCTCGCCGTCCGCAGCGCCGCCGACGCCCTCCGCGGCGCCCGCGCCCACCGCGTCGGCCGACGAGGCGCTCGCCCGGGCCAAGGCGCTCTTTCAGGAGGGCAACGAGCTGCGCAAGATCGGCGACTGCCAGCGCGCGCTCGAGCTCTACCTGCGATCGCGCCGGCTCGTCGCGTCGGTGCCCAACACCCTCAACGCCGCGTTCTGCCTCGATCAGCTCGGTCGTTACGACGAGGCGCTCGAGCTCTACGAGGCGCTGCTCACCGATTTTCGCGCCGAGCTCGGCGAGCCGGAGCGCAGGAGCGTCGCGTCCACGATCGCCGCGCTGAGGGCGCGGATCGGCAGCGTCCTCGTCTCGTCGAACGTCGATGGCCTGGTGCTCATCGACGGCAGGCCGCGCGGCCGCATCCCCGTCTCCGGCCCGATCCGGCTGCTCCCCGGGGGGCACACGCTCCGCGTCGTCAAGGACGGCTGGCGCACGTTCGAGGCGATCGTGACCGTCCGGGTCGCCGAGACCGCCGCGGTGGACGCGAAGCTCGAGCCGCTCGCCAACACGGGGCGGCTGAAGATCGAGGACGAGCGGCTCGTCGGCGCGGATCTCTTCATCGACGGCACGCTCATCGGGCAGCTGCCGTGGGAGGGCGCGCTCGCGCCCGGTCCGCATTTCTATTCGGTGCGCAAGGGCAACCTCGGCTCCGCGCCGCGCGAGGCGAACGTCGTCGCGGGGCAGCTCGCGGTCGCCACGGTCGAGGCGGGCCCGCTCGGCGAGGAGGTCCGCGTCGTCGCCCAGCCGCTCAGCGCGGATCTGGCCATCAACGGCGTCCCGGTCGGCAAGGGGCAGTGGCGGGGGGCGCTGCCGCTCGGGCGCCACACCTTCGAGGCGCACGAGCCGGGCTATTTCGCGCGCACGCTCCGCACGACCGTCGATCGGACGACGACGGGCGATATCGTCCTGCCGCTCGCCGTCGACGAGGCCCACCCGCGCTGGGGGCGGAGGATCGGTGTCTTCCGGCTGGAGGCGGCCTCCGGCTACGCCTTCGCCTCGTCGCTCGAGAGCGACGCCGAGCGGAGCTGCGGCAGCTTCCGCTGCTCCAACGTCTCGCGCCCCTCCGGCTTCCTCGCCGGCCTGCGCGGCAGCTACGAATTCCCGATCGGCGCCGCCATCGAGCTCACGGCCGGGTACCTGAGCCTCCACACGGCGCTCGAGCGCTCCCTCGACACGACGTACCTCGCGCCGGGCGGGGGCACGGCGCGGCTCCCCATCCGGTACACGTTCCAGGACGACATCGACCTTGCCGGCGTGACCGTGATGGTCGGCGGCAGCTACCATTATGCGCTGTCGTCCTGGTTCGACGTCGGCGGCGCGCTCGGGCTCGGCGTGGTGCTGGCCGAGATGCGCGACGCGGTGACCGGCGCGGCGTCCGACGCGCGGAGGACCGTCGCCGTGGCCGTGCAGAACGCGGGCAACGGCGTCCGCGCCGCCGCCCCGTTCGCGATGCCGGAGCTCAGGCTGCGGCTGAAGCTCGGGCGAATCACCGCCAGCGCCGGCCTCGGCGTCGCCTTCTTCCTCGTCGACGGCCCGCCGCTCGAGACGGGCAGCACCTACGTCGTCGGCGCCGACTGCAACGAGGCGGACCCGACGGTCGACTGCGCGCCGGGCAAGAAGGTCGTGTTCGAGGAGCTGGCCCACGGCACGTTCACGATGTTCCTTCCGAACGTCGCCGTGGGATACCGGTTCTGAGCGCCGGCGGCCGCGGCGCTCATCGGCTCGCCTGGTCCCTCTCGTGGCGCGCCTGCTCCCGCACGACGTCGAAGAGGCGCGCCGCGTCGAGCAGCGAGGCCGTGAGCCGGCCGAACTGGATTACATCGCCGACCGCGACCTCCGCCGGCTCGTTCTCGGAGAGCAGCTTGCCGTTCACGCGGGTCCCGTTCTGTGAGCCGTTGTCGATGAGCACGAGCTGCCCCTGCGCGCTCTGCCGGAAGTGCGCGTGCAGCTTCGAGACCGACGGGTGGCGCAGCACCACATCGCAGTTGCGCGTGCGGCCCACCGAGATCTGATCGGGATACGGATTGCCCTTCGCCTTGACGACCTCGAGCACCTCGCTGGTCGGACCGGGCGGAGGCGGCGGCTTGCGGTGCGCCGCGGGCGAGGCGGCGACCGTCCGGAAGGCAAATTGCTGGTTGTCCGCACCAGCCTCGGACACCACGAGGAGCAGGTTCGTCACCCTGCGGACGAAGCGGTCCCGAGGCATCAGACGCGCTAGCTCGATGATGTCCCCTGATTCTTCCACGATGCGCCGAGTATAAGCCGATCCCGAGGAGCGGAACGTGGGTGAGCGTACTTTGCCGTAGCGACACGCCCACGTCTCAGCAGCGCGGTCTCGCGGCCGCCATTGCGCTGGCGCACATTGCGTCTCCAAGGCGCCGCGCGGCGCGCCTCGAGTCAGAATCGGTGTTCCGATGTAAGCGCACGTGGTGCCCTGGGGGCGCATCACCCCTGTTTCTCGCCGCGCGGTCGCGCCTCGGCATCGATGCGGCGGCTCGCCGGGCAGACTGCGCTCAAAAACGCCGCGACCTGGCGTACCTTCCGCGCCCATGCACGCACTGGTTCGTGGACGCATCTCGGTCAACCCGCGCGGCTTCGGGTTCCTGAACATCGAGGCCTCTCCGGAGAAAGGAGGGGCGCCGGGCAGGCCGCCTCTGGTCCCGGCGACCGCCTTCATCACGCCGCCCGATCTGAACCCGTTCCTCGACGGCGACGTCGTGGACGCGGTGGTCGTCGAGGCGGAGCCGGGCCGCTACAGCGCGTCGCAGCTCGCCCTCGTCCATCGCGATCGCGCCGAGCTCTTCGGGACGGTCGTGTCGCACGCGAAGCGGCCGCACCTCCGGGTCGATCGCCTCGTCTCCAACACGGACTGGCCGTTCAAGCCGGGCGCCGCCGACGACCTCGCCGAGGGCACCGCGGTGGTCGCCGTCATCGAGGGCGCGGTCGTCGTCCCGGCGCGGGTCGTCGCGCCGGGCGCCGATCTCGGCATCGAGCGCTGCCTCGCCCGCAACGGCGTGCGCGCCGTGTTCCCGGGCGAGGTCGTCGAGGCGTCGCGCGCGGCGGCGGCGGCGGTGTCGATCGAGCGCGAGCTCGCGCGGGGCCGCCGCGACCTGCGCGAGCTCACCACGGTCACCATCGACGCGCCCGTCACCACCGACATCGACGACGCCCTCGCCGTGATGCCGGCCGGGCCCGACGGCGCGCTCCGCGTGTTCGTGTCGATCGCCGACGTGGACGCGTTCGTCCAGGAGGGCTCGCCGCACGATCTCGAGGCCCGCGCCCGCGGCACGAGCGTCTACCTCGCCGGCCGCGTCATCCCGATGCTCCCCGAGTCGATCTCCAGCGAGGCGGCGAGCCTGCTCCCGGGGGTCGATCGGCTCGCGGTCACGGCCGAGCTGCGCGTCGATCCCGAGGGCGGCGTCACCGCGGTCGATCTCCACGAGAGCGTGATCCGCTCGCACGCCCGCCTCTCGTACGACGCCGTCGAGGAGTTCCTCACGACGGGCCGGTCCGCCGGCATCCCCGAGGCGGCGTGGCCGGTCGTGCGCTGGCTCCGCACCGCGGCCGCGCGGCTGTCGACGGTCCGCGCCGCGCGCGGCGGCGTCGAGCTCGACCGCGACGAGGCCTACGTGACGCTGGACGCCGAGACGCGCGAGCCGACCGGCGTCTCGCCGCGCTCGGACACCGGCGCGCACCGCCTCGTCGAGCGGCTGATGGTGGCGGCGAACGAGGCCGTGGCCAGCTGGCTCGTGGCGCGCGGGCTCCCGTGCGTCTTTCGCGTCCACGACGAGCCCACCGAGGAGCGCGTCCAGGCGCTCGAGCGCTTCGCGCACAACTTCGGCGTCGAGGCCGGGTTCGGCCCGCGCCTGAGCCCCCTCGGCCTCGCGGCGTTCGAGGCGCAGTACCGCGGCTCGGAGCTCGCGCCCGCCATCCGCACCGTGCTCGGCAAGGCGCTCGGCCCGGCCCGCTACACGGCCGCCGGGGGCCTGCATTTCGGCCTCGGCGCCCCGCTGTACCTGCACTTCACGTCCCCGATCCGCCGCTATGCCGACCTCGCCGTGCACCGCGTCATCAAGGGCTACCTCCAGGGCCGGCGCGATCAGCGCGTGGACGCCGAGGCGCTGGCGTCGCTCGCCCACCACCTGAACGCGCGGGCGCGCAGCGCCGGCAAGGCCGAGACGGAGCGGCACCGCATGCTCGTGGCGCGCCTGTTCGCCTCCCGGATCGGCGAGGAGATCGAGGGCAACATCGTGTCCATCAAGCCGTTCGGCCTCGTCGTCCAGATGGTCGAGTCCGGCGCGACGGGCACGATCGCGCTGGAGGCGCTGCCGGAGGGCCCGTACCGGATCGACGCCGCCGCCCAGGCGCTCGTCGGCGCGAGCCGCCGCTACGGCGTCGGCGAGCCGATCCGCGCCGCCATCGCGTCGACGAACGAGGAGCTCGGCCGCGTCGATCTCGTCCCCGCGGGCGCCCGCGGCGCCGCGTGACCCGGGCCGCGGCGCGCGCCCGCGGCCGCGGCGGCGGCTCACGGCGCGCGCGCGGCCGCCGCTCGTGAGCACCTGGCGCAGCCGCTCCTGCGGCGCCTGGCGGCTACGGCGACAGGCTCACGACGAACGCGTCGGTGCCGTTCGCCGTGTGCTCGCCGAGCCCGAAGTCGATCCGCCCCTCGGCCGTACCGCAGAGCACGATGGCGCCGTTCACGGGCGAGATGGCCGTCGCGTTCGACTTCTGGTTGCCGGCGGCGCCGAGCACCTTCCCCCAGAGGGTCTTGCCCTGCGGGTCGAGCTTCGCGACGAAGGCGTCGAAGCCGCCGCCGCTCCGGAGCGGCTCGTCGCCGAGGGCGATCACGCCCTGCGCCGCGCCGGTCACCACCACGTTGCCGGCTGCATCCGCGGCGATCGCCATGCTCTCCTGCGAGCCGTCGCCGGCGAACGACCGCGCCCACGCGGGCGTGCCGTCGGGGGCGAGCGACACCACGAACGCCGTCTGTGCGTCGTTGGCCTGGAGGCTCAGCTCAGGGCCGAAGTCGAGCTTGCCCAGGTACGTCCCCGTCACGACCACCGCGCCGGACGGGGTGACGGTGATCCCGGTGCCCGCCTGCGAGGCCGTGTCGCCGTAGTCCGAGAGCCAGACGCCGTTCCCGTTGCTGTCGAGCTTGAGGACGAACAGGTTCGGCCCGAGCCCGGTGTTCCGCACCTGCCGGCTCCCGACGGTCAGCGTGCCGTTGTACCGGCCGGTGAGGAACACGCTGCCCGCGGCGTCGACGGCCACGCTGGTGGCGAACTGGTTCGAGGTGTCCCCGTAGATCCTGGTCCACAGGACGGCGCCGAGCGGATCGTACTTCCGCACGAAGATGTCGGTGCCGCCCTCGCTGCTGGCGCAGACCGGGAGGGGCGGCGCCGAGCAGAGCAGCGCTCCGCTGAAGTAGCCGGCGATCACGATGTTGCCGGCCGCGTCCACCGCGATGGAGCGCAGCGTCTGATCCGCGCTGTCCCCGATCTGGCGTGCCCAGCCGGGGGTGCCGTCTCTGTCCAGCGTGGCCACGAAGCTGTCGAGCGCGTTGACGCTGCTCAACGTCGCGCTGCCGAACGTGAACGACCCGTAGAACGTCCCGCCGATGACGAGCTTGCCGTCGGGCGTCACCGCGAGCCCGTTGAGCGTCTCGGCGCCGCTGCCGCCGAACCTCGCGCTCCAGCGGTGGGCTCCGGTCGCGTCGAAGCTCGCGACGTACACGTCGGCGGTGCCGATGCTCACCAGCGTCTCGTCGCCGAACTTGAGGGTCCCCGAGAAGGTGCCGCCGATATAGATGTTCCCGTCCGCGTCGACGCCGACGCCCGTCGCGCTCTGGATGTTCGGGTCGCCGTAGAGGGCCGACCAGAGCGGCGCGCTGCAGGCGAAGCCGTCGCAGTCCTCGTCGGTGTCGTCCGCGCACGTCTCGGTCGCCGGGGTGACCTCGCCGACGCACGGCCGCCACGACGTCCCCGTGATGTCGCACATCCGGAGCCCCGGCGCGCAGAGCCCGACGCCCTTCGTGTCGTCGGAGCCGCTGTAGCAGGTCTCGATCTGGCCCGGGGTGCACACGCACCCCGCGTCGGCCTCGTTCGTCTCGCCGTCGCAGTCGTCGTCCAGGGTGGTGCTGCAGTCCTCGAGCTTCGGGACCACGGCGCCCTCGCAGTCGCCGAAGCCCTGGCCGTCCGGCAGGCACCTCCGCACGCCGGCCGCGCACACGCCGACGCCCTCGGTGTCCGCGGGGCCGGGATAGCAAGCCTGCTCCTCGCCGGCGCTGCAGAGCGGCGCGCCTCCGGTGCCACCTCCGCTGCCGCCGCCGCCGCCGCCCCCGGCGTCGGGCCTCGGGTTGAAGGGCACCGGGTCCGAGCACGCGCCAGGGAGCATGAGAACGAGCGCAGACCCGACGAGCATCGATCGAGCGCGCAGGGTTGTCCTCGTGACCATCAGGGGATGGAGCTCCATGTTCGGCGATGTTGACTTCAGTCCTGATGTGGCTTTCTCGTCTGGCGCTTCTTCTTCAAGTCGATGATGATCGTGCTGACGGGCGGCGGCGCGCTCGATGAGGCGCCGGGCGGGTCCGGGCGCATCGTCTCCGGCGCCTCCAGGGCGCGCGGCGGCTCGTCGGCGATCTCGGACGGGGAGAGCTGGGTGGGCCTCTCGCTCGCGCTCTGCGCGGGGAGCAGGTCGTGCTGCTGGACCGCGTCGCTCTTGGGCTCGTCGCGGAGCGCCATCCACACCGCGACCACGCTCGCGATCACGAGCGCCACGCCGCCGATCGCGAGCAGGATCACGAGCTTCGGCGGCTGCTTCGGCGGAGCGCGGCGCGGCGCCCAGCCGGCGGCCGGCTGCTCGCCGTAGGGGGCGCTCGGGGCGTGCTGCGACGCGGGGGCGCCGTAGGACGCGCCGGTGTTGTGGAGCGAGGCCGGCGCGCTGTGGGGCATGCTGGCGGCGTGCGACGCGGCGGGGGCGCCGTAGGACGCGCCGGTGTTGTGGAGCGAGGCCGGCGCGCTGTGGGGCATGCTGGCGGCGTGCAGCGCGGCGGGGGCGCCGTAAGAAGCGCCGGTGTTGTGGAGCGCGGCGGGGGCGCCGTAAGAAGCGCCGGTGTTGTGGAGCGCGGCGGGGGCGCCGTAAGAAGCGCCGGTGTTGTGGAGCGCGGCGGGGGCGCCGTAAGAAGCGCCGGTGTTGTGGAGCGCGGCGGGCGCGCCGTAGGACGCGCCGGTGTTGTGGAGCGCGGCGGGCGCGCCGTAGGACGCGCCGGTGTTGTGGAGCGCGGCGGGCGCGCTGTGGGGCGCGCTGCCGCCGTGGAGCGAGGCGGGCGCGCCGTGCATCCCGGCGTGGCCTGCTCCGGTGTTGTGCAGGGCCGACGGCGGCCCGTTCGGAGCGCCGGGGCCGATCTGCGCGAGGCTCGGATGGCCTCCGCGCGCCTGGGCGGCATCCATGACGCTCGCGCCCTGGGCCCCGGGCGCCGCCACCGTGGCGGCCTCCCACGAGGTCGCTCCGCCGGGGCCGGGATCCGGCCCGATCGCGGGCGCCGAGCCCATCTCGTTCCACCTCGCCCCCGAGGGGGCCGCCGGCCGCGGCGGCGGCTCGGCCGGCGCCTCCACCGAGGCGGGCGCCGCGAGCATCGGCGAGGGCTGCGGCGCGCCCGCCGACGGCGTGTCCCCCGCCGCGAGCCGCGCCGACGCGAACGGCGGCGGCTCTCCGCGCAGGAGCGCCCGCATGTCCGCCTGCATCGTGCGGGCGTCCGGGTAGCGCCGGTCGCGATCGAACGCGAGCGCCCTGTCCACGAGGGCGCACAGCCCCGGCGGCGCCTCCGGCGCGACGCTCGCGAGCGGCGGCGCCGCCATGGTCGCCATCTTCACGAGCAGCTCGGACTCCGTGCGCGCCTCGTGGATGCGCCGCTTCGCGATCAGCCGGAACATCGTCGCGCCCGCGGCGAAGAGGTCCGCCCGGTGGTCGACCGAGATGCCGCGCACCTGCTCCGGGGCCATGTACGACACGGTCCCGAGCGTCGCGCCCGTCCGGGTCCGCATCGCCGTCTTCACGCCGTCGCGCATGCGGGCGATGCCGAAATCGAGCACCTTGAGGCGCCCGGTCCGCTCGACGAAGAGGTTGTCGAGCTTGATGTCGCGGTGGATGATCCCCTGATCGTGCGCCGCCCCGAGCACGTCGAGCAGCTCGTCCATGAGGCGCAGCATCTCGCCCGTCTCGATGTGGCCGAGCCGCTGGAGCCTGTCGGCGAGCGACTCGCCGTCGAGGAGCTCCATCACGAGGAACGGCGCGCCGTCCTCGGTCATGTCGATGTCGCGGATCTCGACCACGCCGGGGTGCCGGAAGCGATTGACCGCCTGCGCCTCCCGCTCGAACCGGGCGCGCAGGTCCTTCGAGCGCGCCACCTCGGGGTGGAGGATCTTGATCGCCTCGCGGCGCCCGATCTTGTGGGTCGCGGCGTAGACGGCGGCCATCCCGCCGATCCCGAGGAGGCGATCGATCGTCCATTTGCCCCGCAGGGTCGTCCCTACGCGCCTCTCGCAGGCCGCCCGCTCGTCGTCCATGCCCCGATCGAATGTCACAGCGCGCGGGATCGAGGTCAAGGTGAGAGCCGCGGCGGGGGCGACATCGTCTCGCTTCCCGTGCCTTCCCGGCGCCGACGAGCCTGCCACCGGCCCGGGCTCAATCGGGGATCGGGTGCATGCCGTCGCGCACCCAGGGATCGATGGTCGGCCGGAACGCCGCCTCGGTCCGGAGCCCCGCCAGCACGGACGCGAGCCCCCACTGCAGCCGATTCACGAACGTGAAGTCCTGCGGCATCTTCGGCACGTGGGGGATGGTGGGCATCTTCTCTCCCTCCTTGAAGGTGAGCCCCCGGATCCCGCGGGTCAGGTAGGCCACGGTCTCGCGCGCCTTCTCCGGGGAGCACTTCCAGGTCCCGTGCGTGCACAGCGGGACCATGAGCTCCATCGTATAGCTCCGGTAGAGATCCCAGCTCTCGTCGTTCGGATCGTAGCCGAGCACCTCCACGCAGGCGCGATCGAACTCCTTCCAGTCCGCGTCCATGGCGGCGCGCATGTAGCGCTTCATGCCCGCCACGAGGTCGGGCGGGAGCTGCTTGACGCAGCCGAAATCGAGGATCGCGACCCGGCCGTCCTCGTAGAAGCGGTAGTTGCCGGGGTGCGGATCGGCGTAGAGCCAGCCGTACCGCAGCATCGAGCGGAAGGTGAAGCGCCAGATCGAGAGGCCCGCGCGGTTCTTCGCCTCCTGGCTGCCGCGCTCGCAGAACTCGGCGTAGCTCATGCCGTCGACGAACTCGAGCGTGATGATCCGCCGCGTGGTGAGGCTGTGGTGAATCCGGGGAATGTAGACGTCCTCGTCCCCGGCGTTCATGCGGCGGAACAGGTCCGCCATCTCGGCCTCGCGCGCGTAGTCGAGCTCGGACAGGAAGACCTTGCGGAGCTCGTCGACGGTCTGCCGGGCGTTCAGCTTCTTGGCGATGGGCGCCATCATCGCCTCGAGCATCGAGACGCTCTTCAGGTCGTTCTCGATGGCCCTGTCCATGCCCGGGTACTGCACCTTGACGGCGACCCGCTCGCCCGCCTTCGTCGTCGCCCGGTGCACCTGCCCGATGCTCGCCGCGGCGAACGGCTCGCGCTCCCAGGCCGCGAACACCTCGTGGGGCGGCGTGCCGAGCTCCTGGATGACCATCTGCTCCGCGGCCTCGGGCGACAGGGGCGGCGCCTTGTCGAGCAGCTTCTTCAGCGTGGCCTGGAACTTCTCCTCGTACCCCGGCGGCGCGAGCCCGTCGATGTAGCTCGCCATCTGCCCGAACTTGAGCGGCAGGCCCTTCATCTCGCCGAGCGTCTTCAGCATCGCCTCGGCGGTCTTCTTCACCTCCTGGGTCATCTTCCGCCGCGCCTCGGCCTCTTCCTCGTCGGTCCGCGGCGCGCCGAGGGCGCGCTTCGCGCCCTCGATGGCGAACGGGAGGGTGCGGGGCGCGAGGCCGGCGAGGCGCGCGAGGCGCCCGAGCTTGGAGGTCGGCGGTTTGTCTCTGGGCTTGTCGTCGGCCATGCGGACTGACTCGTTAGGGTAGCGTTGGTCGGCGCGGAGCGGTCATGCGCCGACGCGGCGCCTCGGGGCGGCGCGGATCTTCGGAACCGGCCACAGGGACACGGTGTTCCTCAGCTGCTGAGCCTGCTCCGGGGAGATGTCCCCCTCCACGTGGACCCGGGCCTTCCGGTCCTCGACCACGACCCGCACCGCGCCCCGTCCGACCGGCGCCGCGCGGAGGACGTCCGTGATGTCGTCGAGCAGGCGCTGGGGCAGCCGGCCCCGGAGCAGCCGGACGTTGCGCCCCTCGACGCGCACGTAAAATAGCTCGTTCGCGCGGAGGAGGGCCACGGCGAGCGGAACGACGACGGCGAGCAGGGCGAGGGGGATCAGGAAGGACATGGCGGGCCGCCCACGACGAGAGCGCCTCCCCCAGGCTCACCCGCGGCGTCCCGATCGTGAGCCCGCGCCGGCCGTTGTCAACGCTGACCGCGGCGGGCTCCCGGCGCCCGCGCGCGCCGTCCGGGCCGGGGGCCCTGGTCAGGGGGGCGCGCGGTGCCTACCTTAGGACCTCATGACGAGCGCCGCGCCCCAGCCTGCCGCCATCGACCCGCGCCTGGATCTCCACGACGAGATCAGCCGCCTGAAGCGGGACAGGAACGCCGTCCTCCTGGCCCACTACTACCAGGACGGCGAGATCCAGGACCTCGCAGACTTCCTCGGCGACTCGCTCCAGCTGGCCCAGCAGGCGAAGAAGACCACCGCGGACGTCATCCTGTTCGCCGGCGTGCACTTCATGGCCGAGACGGCGAAGATCCTGAACCCCGAGCGCATCGTCGTGGTGCCCGACCTGCAGGCCGGCTGCTCGCTCGCCGACGGCTGCCCCGTCGACCGCTTCCGCGCCTGGCGCGCTCGGTACCCCGGCGCGGTCGCGATCTCGTACATCAACTGCTCCGCCGAGGTGAAGGCGGAGAGCGACTACATCTGCACGTCGTCGAACGCCGAGAAGATCGTCCGCGCGATCCCCGAGGGGCAGGAGATCCTCTTCGCGCCCGACAAGAACCTCGGGCGCTGGCTCATCGAGCGGACGGGCCGCCCGATGCGCCTGTGGCAGGGCAGCTGCCTCGTGCACGAGACGTTCAGCCTGCGCAAGATCGTCGCGCTGCGCGAGCGCCACCCGGACGCGAAGCTCATCGCGCACCCGGAGTGCGAGGAGCCGATCCTGCGGATGGCCGACTACATCGGATCGACGACCGCGCTGCTCAAGTACACGATCGCGGACGACGCCGCGAAGTACATCGTCGCGACCGAGAGCGGCATCGTGCACCAGATGCGCAAGGCGTCGCCGCAGAAGGAGTTCATCGAGGGGCCGCCCGAGGGCAACTGCGCCTGCAACGAGTGCCCCTTCATGCGGCTCAACACGCTCGAGAAGGTCTACCTCGCGCTGCGCGACCTCGCGCCGCGCCTCGAGATGGCGCCCGAGCTGCGCGAGCGCGCGCGCATCCCGATCGATCGCATGCTGGCCCTCAGCTGAGCCCGCCGCGCGGCTCACCGCCTCGGGCACGCGTGGCGGCGCAGCGTGCAGATGTTGGTCCGCTCGCACGTCGTCGACATCGTGAGATCGCGGCAGGGGCGCCCCTCCTCGTGGGGCCGCTCCCGCGTCGCGCGGACCGGGTGCGGGCGCGGCTCGTGGGCCACGGCGCAGTCGTGGTCCCCCTCGCACGGCACGGGCAGCACGCGGAGCAGCGCGCACGCGCCGGCGTCGCAGTAGCAGACGATCCCCTGGTCCGTGACGGGCGGCTGCCGGTTCAGCCGCGGATCGGCGCCGCAGCGCTCGCCCGCGGGATCGTAGCCGCACTCCGCGTCGATCGCGCACGCGGTCGGGAACGCCTGCCCCCGGGGCAGCGCGGCGTCGTCGCCCGCCGTGGCCGCCGGGTCGTCCTGGCCGCCCGCGCTCGCGGCGCGCGTCGTCCGGACGCCGTCGTGCTGCGAGCGCGGCGCCGGCGCAGGCGAGCGCGCCGCCGGCGCGGACGCGAGCGAGCGCGGCGGCGCCGGCGGGCGCCCCGGGGCCGGAGCGCCGCACGCCGCGAGGGCGAGCGCGGCGGTGAGCAGGAGGCGCCTCGCGCGCTCGCTCACCGCGGCGATCACAGCACCAGGGAGAGGCCGAGGGTATGGATGAACGAGCCTCGCGCCTGCGGCAGCCCGCCGATGGCGCGCCGCCGCCCCAGGCCGTCGATGGCCTGGGCCTCGCGCGTGGCGTCGCCGCCCCGACCGAGGAGGAAGGCCCCCGAGCTCTCCAGCTCGATCGTGAGCCAATTGCGGATGAGGTCGAACGACACCCCGAGCCCCAGCGGGATGGCGACGTACGAGCCGCCGCGCTCGCGGATCGTGAACTCGCCCTCGGGATCGGAGACCCGCATGCGGCCGAAGTCGAACCGGTCGTAGCCGACGCCGACCGAGATCCACGAGCGGGCGCGCTCGCCGAGCGGCAGCGTCGGCGCGAGGCGCGCGCCGAGCGCGAGGGCGCGCGCGGCGGGCGCGCCGTCCTCGCGCGGCTCTGCGGTGATCGCGCCGGGCTGCCCGAGCGCGCCTTGCTGCATGGCGAGCTCGTGCCGGGCGAGCACGACGAAGGCGGAGAAGCGCAGGTGCTCGACGATCTCCCAGCGCGCGTGGATCCCGAGCCCGATCGCGGGCTCCAGGCGAA